>NZ_JAERRK010000025.1 GCF_016741775.1 Streptomyces actinomycinicus
CCGGGTGGGCCCGGCCGCCTGATAGGTCAGGCCCGGGTGAGCAGGAGGAGCCGCCTGTGGGCCTTGGTCTTCATGTCGTCGTCGGCTCCTTCGAGGGCGGCCGTGGCGCGGGCGATCTCCTCGGTCATCGTCTGGCCGGGGCGCCGGGGGGCGACGTGGTCGAGGTAGCCGGTGATGGCGCGCTCTGCGGCGTAGGCGGTGGGGCCGACCCTTTCGGTCTCGGTGCGGAACACCTCGTCGATGGCGCTGAGTCGGGTAGCGAAGTTCTTGCGCTTCTGGTCGGTGGCGTCGTCGTCGAGGGGCCACAGGTCGGCGATGACCTTGTGGAAGTCAGCGACCGCGATGTCTGTGCGGGCGAGCGCGGTCTCTTCAGCGGCGAAGTTCTCGAAGTACTTCACGGACAGGCCGAGCGTGCGGCGGGCTTCCTTGATCTGGTTGGTGGCGCCTGCGGTGTGGCGGATGGCCCAGCGGGTCACGGCATCGCGGACGGCGAAGCGCTCGGTGTTGGCGCAGACGGGCCGCCAGGGGGTCACGACGCACTGGAACTGCCCCTGGCCGCTGTGGTCGTTCATCACGGCGACGTACGGGACGATTTGGTCGTTGATGCCGTCGGCGTCAACGGTCACGGTCTCCGGCAGGCGGATGGAGATGAACACCCGGCGCCCGCCCCGGATGACCCCGGCGGACTCCCACACGACATCGAATCGGCCCACCAGCTCTTGCAGGAATTCGAAGCCCTCCCGGTTCTGGATCGGCTGGTATCGGCGGCCGACGACGCCGAGCGGCGCGCCGGTGTCCTCGCGGACAGTGTGGAACTGGTCGGGGTGCTCTCGCAGTTCGCCGTCCCACTTGTAGAGGGCGGGGACGGTGGTGACGGTGAAGTCGAGTCCGCCCTTGCTCAGCACTTCGTCGATGTCCGTGGTGCCGCCGGGGATGATCTGGCCGAGTCCGTGCCAGGCCGGGGACGACGCGTACAGGGCGATCGTGCCGTCTGCGCGGGTGTCGAGGCCGTGGTTCGCGAGGATCGCATCGATCTGGCCCTGGGCGTTGCGGGAGACGGTGAAGGTCTCGCCCCGATCCCAGCCGGTCAGGACCTCGTACTGATCGCCGCCGAGCATTCGGATCTCGCCTCGGTCGATGCGGGTCTGGAAGGCGCGCTCGCGGCTGCGGGCGGCGTCGATCTGGCGGGCCTTCTCGTTAGCGAACGCGGTGTTCACGTCGGTGATGGTCACTGTGCACTCCTGAACTTCGTTGCGGGTGTGCCTTCGGTGGCCGGGGAGGGTCTGCCACGAACCCCTTCCCGACGAGACAAATATACCGCAGTTCCATAACTTTCGGGAGGGTGGTCGCCCACATTTCGTGGTCAATTTCCGCAGCTCAGGCGACCTTTGAGCGCGGGGCGCAGCAGGGCGTGGGGGTGGTCGGCGGCCCCGTGGGCGCGGAGCGCCGAGGGCAAGGTGGCGGGCAGCGCGAAGCGAGGGGCCAGGGCGCGGAGCGCGCTGGGACCGGCTGCCCGGGACCGCAGTGCGCGAGAGCGCGCAGCGCTCGGTTAGGGCCCCGCGGAGCGGGGCCCTAACGCGCAGCAAGGGGCAGAGCCGCGGAGCGGCTCCGCCCCGCCGTCGGCCGCCACCGCGCCCTGCTGCGCCCCGCGCTCAAAATGTGTCGCACTGCTCCCTGCACGCGTGCAGCGTCCTCCCGTCGCCCTGTGCACCCAGCTCCCGGAAGCTCCCGCTGGGGACGCTGCCCCGCCGGCCCTAATGAGTTGGTGCCGGCGGGTTGGGAGCTCTGTGAAGTCCAGCAGCGAATATCCCTGCGCCATGGGTGTTTCGGTAGGCACGGCGCCCTGCACGGCGACTTCGAAAATGAAAGAGCTGAGAGTGACACTGTTCCGACTCGCCTGGACCAAATACACCGACCTGATTGGAGATGGTGCGGGATTGAAAGACACCAAATTCAGTGATATTCAGCGCTTCGGCGATTTTCGCGTGCTGGATGGTCACGTGCGCGGTGGACGTGACGGGCTGCTTTTCTGCCTGCAATTCGGTCTTCGTGGCTAGGTGACCTGCTACATGGGTGCCTGCTGGGTAGGTGCCTTCGGTGCGGCGGAGGTACCACTCTGCCGCCGCGGTGTGAGGGGCCCGCTGTGGGGCCCCACGGAGTCACTAAGAGATGACGACGGCGTGGTGGTGGTCCAACCGGTCGGCAGCCATCAGGAGCCAGGAACGGGCGTCCTGGGGTCTCCGTCCGGGTAGGCGAGGACCGCGATGGCGTCCTGGAGATGCGCCTCACACCATGCGTTCGTGCAGGCCGTGTCCGTCCACAGCCAGAAGGCGCCGGACTGGCAGCGGTCATCGGTCAGTGTGTGGACGGGATCACGGGCGACGGCCGAACCACCGCCGCCATCCTTGGCGGCGCGGTGCAGGTTCCGCCAGCGGAGGCACCGGGGGCGGCGGGAAAGGCGGCTGTGGTGGCACGGGCGGGGGTTGCGTGGGGGCGTCAGGAACCGCTGGTTCGGGATGCGGCGGTGTCACGGCCGGCTCGTCGGCGAGCTCGGATTCGGGCAGCACTGTCTCGGCTGCAGGTTGGGCCTGCGGGGGTGGAGCCGCCAGCGCTGGAGGCGGGGGCGGCGTGATGGATTCGGGCTGGGCCGGTGCATGGCGAGGTTCCCGTGCGGGGCGCGAGCGGCGGGTGCGTGCCCGGGCTTCGGCGTCGGGCCGCTGGCGGGCAGTGACGGGGGCAGGGCATATCGGCTCGGTGGGTAGCCCGGTGGTGGGGTCGGTCTCCCAATATGCGATCTGCCAGTGCTCGTCGGCGAACAGCCGCAGCTGGGGAACGTGGGGCGTGTCAAAGAGGGTCCAGTCGCCGACGGCGAGGACGTGAGTGCCGGCGGTGAGCGGCTTGATGAGGCTGTCGTGGGCGGAGCGCAGCAGCACGTGGAAGCGGGTGTCGCCAGCGGGAACATCGAGCGCGAGGCGGGCGTACGGCTTTCCGTTCCTGTCCTGGGCGATGCTGTGGACCGTGCCGTGCACGGCGATCGGGTGGCTGATCGGCTCTCGGCGGGCGCACCTCTGGTAGAGGTCCGCGTAGGTGCGCGGGCTGTAGCAGAACCGGCCCCAAAGGATGGGGCGTTGCCCGTGGGGTTTGACTCTGAAGCGCTCGACAACCTTGGGGTCGAAGCCGTGCATGTGCAGGAACCGGGCGATCTTCGCGGCACTCGTGATGGCCGGCGGGAGGTAGGGCCGCACGGTGGTCGTGTTGTGGGTGCGGACCACATCGGTGTCGGTGTCGTCGATCGGCATGGTCGGCCAGGGTGGCAGGGCACTGATGTCGGCGGGGAGTTCGAGACGGAGCAGGCCGTCATCGGTGACGTGGGCCAGGCCGTGGGACCCGTGCGCGATGCTCTGGATGACCTCTGTGGGGTTGAGCAGGCAGCCGGCTTCGTGGCTGGTCCCCTTGGCCAGACGAAAGAGGCTCGGGACGCTTTTGTAGCCGCGTACCGGTTCGACGACGCTGTCGCAGTGCAGGCAGATCAGGGGCCGTTCGAACGGCTCCGGGTCGGGGCCGATCTCCTCGGCCGGGACCAGCCTGCCGGTGCGCTGCTCGCGGGCCTTGTCCATCTGCTTCTGCTGTGCCTTCCGGTCAGGGGCCGACGGCCAGCTGGCATCCGGGAGGGATGCCCCAGCGGGCGAGAAGGCCACGGGTTCGGGCGGCGCGTGCGGCAGCGGCAGCGACCTCGAGCGAGACGGGGGCGCTGAGGGTCTGTATGCGGCCGTTGCCGGCGCGGGGCTCGTCCTTCGGCACCGGGCTCCTTCAGCGGGTGTGGATCGGCCGGGGCAGGAGGTTGCGCAGGAGTTCCGCGGTGTCGGGCTCCATTTCGACCCCGCCGCCGATCGAGTCGTTGATCCGGCGCAGGCGTGCGGCGGCTTCGCGGAGTGCGTCGATGTCGCCGGCGGCGTGGTGGGCGAGGAAGAGGGCACGGTAGAGGGTCTCGCTGTCCTCGACGGCGAGCATGCCTTGACGGGCCGCCCACAGGGCTCCGGGGATGTCGCCGGCCTCGCGTCGGCGGGTGGACAGTTCGCTGGCGACGTCCGTAATCGCGGACACCATTTCCTGGATGGCCGGCTCGGCCCAGGCGTAGCGCTGGGGATCCATGCCTGCGAAGGGGCGGCCGCGGACCAGCGCGAGGGCGCGCCGCAGGGCGAGGTCGCCGTCCTCGGTGGCCTCGGCGAGGCCTTGGCGGGCGTACTGCTGGAAGGTCACCCAGTCACAGGTGACGTGCGGGCCGAGGCGGTATCGCTTGTCGGGGGTGTTCTGGACGCGGGGCAGGTGTTGGCTACCGTCGGCGTCGGTGCCGAGCCAGGAGCGGGTACGGCTGATGACCGCGTTGCGCATCTCCTTGTTGACCCGCGAGGCAGGCCATAGGGCGGCGTCGACGGCGTGGTGGTCGCTGCTGGGGTTGAGGGCCAGGAAGGCGAGGAGTTCGCTGGCGACGCTCTTGCGGTTGGAGTCGACCCGGCCGGAGGCGCCCGTGATGGTGATGGGGCCGAGGAGCAGGACGGCCGGACCGGACGGTGTCTGATCCGGCTCGGCGGTGTTCGGGGCGGGTACGGCGGGCTCAGGGATCAGGGCGCCCGGTTGGGCGTCGGGCGACGTGCGTGGACGGTGGACGCGCTCGGCTTGGGCGGGTGCGGGAGCGTCGTCGGTGTCGTCGCCCTCGATGGCCAGGACATCGGCGAGGGATTCGCCGCCGCTGGCTGTGGCGGCCGCGTCGCTGTCGGCTGCCGCTGCGGGTTCGGGGATGGTGACGTGGACGGCGGATGCCGGGGTGGTGCAGGAGCTGGTGACTGCGAGGGAGATGTCGGCCGGGCCGGCCGCGGGTGCGACGTCGTCGGATTCGTCGTCGCCGAGGACGTCGGCGAGGGATTCGCTGGTGGGGGCGGGGTTGGTCGCTGGGGCGTCCTGTGAGGTGGCCGGGTGCTTTTCGAAGCTCAGGGCGGGCGTTTCGGCCTCGAGTGCTTCCTGTTCCAGGGCTGCGTACTCGTCTGGCAGCCCGTCGCTGTCCGCGCCGTCGTCGGCGAGCGGGTCGTCGTTGTCGGGCTGCATCCAGTCGGGGCCGGGCCCCACCCAGTCGGGGGCGGGTTCGTCGCTGTCGCTGTCGGCGGTGGTGAGCAGTTCGATGGCGTCGTGGAAGCGGTCGTCGTCCAGGGTCTGCAGGCGGACCGGCAGGCCCGAGCCGGGCAGGACGACGGTGTCGTCGGGGCTCTGGCAGGTGAGCGTCCATGCATCGTCCGGCAGGCCGGCAGGGGTGTGGGCGGTGATGATGGCGCTCGCTGTGCGGGGGGTTTCGGTGAGAGCGGCCAGCAGGTTGTCGGTGGCGGGTGCGTCGGGCAGTTGCTCGGCGAGGAGGATGTGCGGGGTCCAGTCGCCGCCGGTGTCGTCGCGTAGCCGGGCGGCGCGTGGCGAGTCGGCGCCGAGTTCGCTGAGGGCGCTGCGCTGGTCGTCGGCGTGGGTGAGGAGTTCGGCGCGGGCGGCGTAGGCGTCTTCGGCGCGGGCTACGCGTTCGGGGACGGCCGTCTCCAGACCGGGGACGGTGGTGCCGAGGGCGGTGACTTCGAGGTGGCCCGCCACGGGGGTGTTGGCGAGTTCCACGGCGAGGGCCTGCAGAACGTGGCGGGCGAAGTCCGGGTCTCCGTCCAGGTGGAGGAGGCCGATGTGCTCCAGGTCGATGAGTACGTAGCGGCCCTGGGTGTCCCAGCCGATCGAGACGAGTGCCGGGTAGGGGGCCCCGACGCTGTGTTCGGTGTCCTCGTCGGCGAGGTCGGGGTGATTGGCGGTGCAGGTCCACAAGTCTTGGCGGCCGGCCGAGGCGGTGAACGGCGCGCAGGGCGGGGTGTCTTCGGTGAGGTGGAGTTCGAGGCGGCTTTCGTGGAGGACGGCCGCGTTGAGGACGGGCAGTTCGCGCCCTTGTTCCTTCAGGTTGCCGGCGAGGCAGCGCAGAGCGGCGTTGAGCAGGTCGAAGCCAGTCGGGGCTTGGACGCTGCGCAGGCCTTGCTCGGTGGCGGCGGCGCGGCCGGTGGGCATGGCGATGCGGCGTCCGGGACGGCGGCGATGCTGCTGGCGGCGGCGCCGTACGGCGAGGGTGCTGACGAGCGCGGCGGCGACGACGCCGGTCCCGGTCCAGAGCATGACCGTGCCGAGGGGGTTTTCGCTGTCCCGGTGGGGCTGGGCGGCCGGTGCTGGGGAGGCAGTGTCCGTCGGGGCCGTGGTGTGGGGCGCGGCCGTGGAGGGCTCGGCGGTCCGGCTCGCGGACGGGGCGGGCGTGGTGACTGGTGGCGCCTGGTGTTGCTGACCGTGGCCAGTGTCCTGGTCGCCTGCGGTGGGCGCCGTGCGGTTCCCCAGGCCGGTGTCGGTGGGCTTGTGGTGCGGCGTGGCGGTGTGGGTGTCCTGGTGGCCGGTGTCGGGATCGGCCGGTGCTTCGGCATGGTGGTGGGCCCCTGGCAGGTCGAGTTTCTGCCCGGGGAAGATCAGGTCCGGGTTGTCGAAATGGCCTCCCGCTGGCTGGGCTTCGCCCCTGTTGGCCTCGTAGATCTCCTTCCAGGCCGTGGGGTCGCCGTACTCGTTACCGGCGATCGACCAGAGGCTGTCGCCGGTGTCGACGGTGACCTGGTCGTGCCGCGGCACGGCCAGGTGGCTGGAGTGGCCCGAGCCGGGGGTCTTCTCGCCGGCGCTCTGAGCGTGCTCCGTGTGCGGCTGGCTGGGGGCGTCCGCGGTGCGGTCGGCGGTCGGCGTGGTGCTGGGGGCGGCGGCTGGGGTGGCGGGGCGGGCGTCGAGGGGCAGCTTGATGACTGCGTCTTTGGGCAGGTACTGGTCGCCGGAGGCGAGTTGGGGGATGTCCGGGTTGAGGGCGGCGATGTCCCGCCACCGCTGCCCGTTACCGAGGTATTGCTCGGCGAGGTCCCACGGGGTTTCGGTCGCGGACGTGACCTTGTGGGTGGGGAAGGTGGCGTCGGCCGTCGGCGTGCTGGTCGGGGTGGCGGCCGCGCTGGAGCTGGGGCTGGCCACGGTCTGGGTGACGGCGACAGCGGGCATGGTGGTGGCAGCCGAGGCAGCGGTGGGCGCCAGCAGCACGATGCCGCCGACCAGGAAGCTGGCCAGGGACTGCATGCTGCCAAGGCCGCGGATACGGGGGGCGGATCGGCGGCGGGCGACGGCGACGACTTCGAGGGCGACGCTGAAGGCGAACGCGGCCCAGGCGGCCCAGCCGATGCAGGTGAGCGCGACCAGCCACAGGGTGCCGTCGTCCTGCTCGAGCAGCAGGTTGAGCCCACCGGAGACTTCAGTGGGCTGGTGGCCGAAGGTGAGCAGCGCAAGGGGGACGCCGCCGACCAGGGCGATGAGGAGGGCGAGGCCGACGAGAGCACGCAGCAGCGCGCCGACGGCGCGCAGCGGCTTGACGGTGCGGTGGGCCATGCGGCTCAGCCTCCAGCTTGGGTCTGCAGGTGGGCGGTCGCGGTGCCGTCCACGTGGATCGTGCCTACGCCGAGCAGGGATGCAAAGTGCGTGGCGTAGGTGTCGTGGACGGTCACCGTCAGGGTCTGCCCTCCGTCGGTGATCTGTACGTCGCCTTGGACGCCCGCTGCGGCGAGGTAGTCCAGGGCGGCTCCGCGCGCGGCGTCGGGGTCGATGGTGATGGCGGTGCCCTGGATCGCTTGGGCGGCGTCGACCTGCTCGCCAGCGGCGCGGGCGGCTTCCTGGGCAAGGGAGGTGGCTCGGTTGGAGGCGTTGAGGGCGCCGCCGCCGTCGACGAGCAGCCCCATGACCATGAGGATGGCGAGTGCGGACAACGCCAGGAACAGGGACATGGATCCGCGGTCGCCTCGGCCGGCCACTTGAGCGCGACAGCGGACCAGCAGGTTCCGTACGGCGTGGATCATTGCCGCCCCCGGTAGGTGTCGATCGGGCTGGTGAACGATGCCGTGAGGGTCTTGGATCCGGGCAGGCCGGGCAGCCCGATGTCCGACAGGCGCGCGGTGCACGAGATCGTGGCGGTCACGGTGGCGGCCTGGCCGACGTCCAGGGAGTAGCCGGAGGTGTCGACGGAGACGTCGGTGGTCTGGCAGGTGACGCCGTCGCCGCTGAGGCTGTCCTCGGCGGCCGACCGGGCCTGGGCCTGAGCGCTGGCGGCATCGCGCTCGAGAGAGGCGGCTCGGGCCGCAGCGTGGGCGGCCGCGTCGACAGCTCCGTCGGCGTCGATGACACGGCCGAAGGCGATCATGAGGCCGAGCAGGGCGATGATGGCCGGGGCAATCACCACGACTTCCAGCGAGGCGCTGCCCCGGTCGCGGCGGCCTGCTCGGCGGAGCGGGCGGAGGCGGATCATGGATTCGTCCACCGTTCGATCGGGCCGTGAGCGTCCTGGGTGACGGTGAGTTCCAGTCCGGGTACGAGGGTGGCGACGTGTCCGGTGACCGTGATGTGGATTTCCTCGGCGCTGCTGCCCGCGGAGGAGACGGATGCGCCGCGCACGCTGCCGCCGAACTTGGCGAGGAAGCCCTGCGCCTGGGCGACGCCGTCGCCCGGGCTGGAGCCGAACTGACGGCCGGTGTCGACGCCTTGCCGCGCCGCGGACTGCGCGACTTTGCGGGCGTGGTAGTACAAGCCGACCTGGATGATGGTGAAGACCAGCATCAGCACCACCACAGCCAGGACAGCGACCTCCACGCTGCCGTTCCCGCGATCAGAACGCAGCCGGGCGGCCAGTGCCCGCCGGCGGCCGCTGCGCCTGTGCGCCTTCACCGTCTTTTCCTCCCTGGGTCGTGGATCCGCCTCTCAGCCTCCGTCGATGATGCCGATCTTCTCCAGGACCTTGGTTCTGATTGCGGCGACCACGAGTCCGGCCACCACGATCAGGACGGCCGCCATGACGGCGAGTTCGGTGGTGGACTGGCCGGCGTCGTCGGCGTTCTTCAGCTGCTCCCAGCGGGCCCGCAGCAGGGTCGTGAGGTAGGTGAGGTCCATCGTGCTTTTCCTTCTGTGTCAGCTGCCGAGAATGGTGATCGTCAGGGGAATCATCACGAAAGTGATCATGAGGATGACTCCGAAGGTGACCGGCAGGATCATGGCGGCGGAGGCCTCGTTCGCTTTGGCCTTCTGGTCGGACAGCAGCGCGATGCGCAGCTGCCGGGCCTGTGCCTGCAAGGTGGTGTAGACGGCGGCGCCGTCTCCGGCCAGGGCGAGGGTGTCGGCGGGCCGGGTGAGTTCGGGGATGTCGAGCTCCTCGCCGAGCTGTTTCAAGGCGTCCCACGGGGTCACGCCAGAGAGGTCGGCCTGGTGGAAGACCTGCCGCATCCGCTCGAAGATGAAGTTCTCGCCGACCCGGGCGGTGTCGGTCAGGGCTTGGGCGGCACCGGAGTTGGCGACGCGGGCCAGCGCTACGCGCTCGAGGTAGGAGGCGGCCGCGTGCCGGACGATCAGGCGGGCCTCGGCGGCTTCCTTGGCGACCTCGCGGCCCGGCCACAGCCAGAACAGGGCAGCCAGGCCGAGGGAGAGGCCTGCCGGGACGACGTAGGGAAACGGTGCGCCGGCGAGGGCGAGCATGGCTTGTAGCAGCTGCGGGATGATCAGGCCGTAGAGGGCGAACAGGAATCGCTTGCCGAGGTGTTCGGCCGGGCTGATGCGCAGCAGGTTCAGGTCGCGCATCGGCAGGGCGATGCGGTCACCGAAGTCGGCCAGGAGCCGGTTGCCGACGCGTTCGGGCAGAGATCCGGTGGCGGCGGGAGCGTCGGTGGGCAGGGCGGTGGGCACCTTGCTGGCGTCCAGCCGGTCCAGGACGCTGGTCAGATCGGGCTTGGCGGGCCAGGCGGCGCGCACGCCCAGGCCGAGCAGGACGCCGGCGGCGGCCGCGGGCGCGATGACGTTCAGGGGGATCATCGTGCGTCCTCCGTCCGGGCAGGTGCGGTGGCTGCCGAAGACCAGGTCTGCGGACGGTTGGCTTCGGTACTGAAGGCGTAGCCGAGGACGATCTCCTGTGTGCGGTGTTTGTCGATCTCGATCAGGCGTGGGTCGGGGGTGGTGCGGGCGATGCGGCGCAGCAGCATCAGCGTCCAGGCGAAGCCGCCGCCGAGGAGGGCGAGGACGACTTGTCCGGCCGGGGTCTGGTACCAGCCTGACCAGCCGTCGTTCAGCATGCAGCCGAGGACGACGATGAGGACGACGATGGAGACCATGCGCGCGCTTTTGCGGACCTTGGCCCGGTCGGCCTCGACGTCGCGGGCGTCAGCGGCCTGCTGGTGGATGGTGACGGCCAGGGCTTCGAGCGCGTCGGCGAGGCCCGGGCCTTTGTAGACGGCGTGGGACTGGAAGAGCAGCACCACGTGGTCGAAGACGCCGTCGGCCATCTCGTCGGCGAACAGGTCGAAGGCGTCGTGTGCCTCCATGCCGGCGCGCAGCCGCTCGGACAGGGCGCGGACGTTCGCCGCGATCGGCGCGGGGGCGTTCTTCGCCGAGGCACGGATCGTGGCCGGCAGGCCGATGCCCGCAGTGTGCACACCGGCGAGGTGGTTGAGCCACTGCGCGAGGGCCTCGAGGCGTTCGATGCGCGCCTGCGCGGAGACGCCCGGGTTCAGGACGAAGGGCAGGCCGAGGACGGCGGCGCCGGCGAGCAGGCCGTGGACGGGCCAGCCCGTGTAGGCCCACACCCCGAGGGTGACGACGCCAGCGAGGGTGACCAGGTAGCGCCAGCGGGCCTGCCACTTCTCCGGCAGCTCGGCCCGTGCGCGCCGCAGGCGGGCGGCTACCTGGCGGCGCGGCTTGAGTGGATCGGGCGTACGACCGCGGATCTCGCGCACCAGGGCAAAGACGGCAGACACGGCAAGAACGGCAAACAGGGCTGCCATCAAGGCGAGTTCGGAGATGGTCACGGCGCCTCCCCTATGCGTGCCCGAAGGGTGGGAACGTGTCGGGTCATGAGGAGGGCCCCTTTCGCTGCAGGGGCCCGCCCCACGCACCGAGCGGATTGTCGGTCAGCCAGGCGCGGTGGAAGGAAGGGGCGCCCTCGAGGTCGGGGAAACGGGACTTGTTCTCCAGCTCGCCGATGAAGGAGGGCATGTTCTTGAAGACGGCGCGTGGCTCGTGCGGGCCGGCGGGGCCGAAGATCTCAGTGGTGGTGGGGCGGCCGCCTTCGCCGACGACGTCGTGGACCTCGTAGATGTGGCTGATGTAGCGGTGCTTGCGGCCGCCGTACTTCACGTCGTCCCAGTCGTAGGCGATGTAGACGACGACGTCGATGGAGGCGGCGATGAGGTGGTGGGCTGCCTCGGTGGCCATGCCGGCCTCCGTGCACAGCTGCACCAGGCGGCTGATGATCGCGTGCGGGCGGCGCACGTGCATCGTGCACATCGACCCCGAACCACCGGCCGACATGGCCTGCAGCATCGGCACGATCTCGGTGGAGCGGACCTCGCCGACGACGACCCGGGTGGCGTTGTAGCGCAGGGCGGTGGCGAACATGTCGGAGATCGTGATCTCGCCGGCCATCTTGTCGCCGAGGATCTCGCCGTTGCTCTGCCGGGCCTCGAAGGCGTAGGTGACGGGGCCGGGCTTTCCGGAGGCGGCCGGTTCGTCGAGGTATAGCTCGCGGTCGGACTCCAGGGTGACGAGGCGCTCGTCCGCGGGGATTTCCCGGCCGAGTGCGCGCAGCAGGGAGGTCTTGCCGGCGCCCATGTCACCGACCACGAGCAGGTTCATCCGGGCCTGGACGCAGGCCCGCAGGAAGTACTGCAGGATCGGGTTGAGGGTGCCCCACTGGCGCAGTTCGTCCAGGCCGGTGTCGCGCAGGCGGTGCTTGCGGATGACGACCGAGGGACGGCTGGTGAGCATGGAGGCGGTCACGCGGGACCCGTCGGGCATGCGGAAGCCGACCATCGGGGTGGACTGGGTAAGGCCGCGTTCGCCGTGGCCGGACAGGCGGGCCATCCGGTTGACCCAGGCGATGAGCTCCTCGTGGGAGTCGGCGACCCGGTCGATGGTGCGGCGCGGCCGGTCGAGGTATTCGACGTGCGCGCGCAGGCCGTCGACCATGACGTCCTCCACGCCGTCCTCGTCGAGAAGGCTCTGCAGCCGGCCGCCGCGGTACATGGAGTTGTAGACCGCGGTCCCGATGGCCTGTTCCTGTGCCTCGGTGAGGGGCACGTTGGCCTGCGCGTACTTGGCGGCCCAGTCCGCGACCGCGGTGGTGACCAGGGAGCGGGCGAGCGCCCGCCGGTCGGCTTCCTCCATGAGCCGCTGGGGGTCCCGGGCGGTCAGCTGTTTGGAGACCTCGGCCTGCAGCGTCTCGATGACCTCCCAGTCCACCGGCAGCTCACCGGGCAGGCCGGCCAGGCGGGGCACCGCTGCCGGGTCGGTCCGGGCCGGCGGAACGACAGGCGGCGTCACCGGCGGTGCGGTGGGCACAGGGCGTGTCTCGGGCGCGGCGCGCTGGGTGAGGTGTCCGGCCAGCAGGCCGGCGATGTCGTCGCGGCCCATGGCCGGCTGATGGCCGTTGACGCCCGGACGCTGATGGGTGTCAGCCATGCGTCATTCCCCCTTCGGGGTGCTGCCGGTTCAGCCGCTGCAGGATCCCGGCCAGTTGGGGAGCGGCAGGGGGGTACTGCTGCTGGAGGTGGCGGCGCGACGCCGCGGCCTCGATCTGCTCGGTGGCGGTGCGGGCGTGCCGTAGCAGCGGGCTGCGCCCGTAGCCGCGGGGTGGGTTGCCGCCTGCGGTCAGGTAGTGGGCGACGTCCGGGTCGGAGGGCAGGGCGGCGATCACCGGCGTCTGCAGGGATTCGCCGACCTGGTGGGCCCGGAAGGGACCTTCTTCGATCAGCAGCAGGCCGAGCGCGTCGGCACCGGAGCCTTGTTCGTGCAGTGCGGTGCGCAGTGGGGGGATGACGTGGCGGGCCAGGGCGAGGGACTGTTCGGTGCCCCGTACGACGAGCAGGACCAGGTCGGCGCGGTACAGCAGCGGGGCCGGGGTCAGGGTTGGGTGGAGGTGGCCGGCCTCCAGGGCGAGGCGGCCTGCGTCGATGAAGACGTCGTGGCCTGCTTGCTGGGCCATGACGTGCAGGACGTCGGCGAGAGCGGGCCAGGTGCGGGCGAGGGCGGCGGCCTGGGCAGGGTCGGTCAGGCCGGGCAGCAGTTTGCGGTGTCCGGGCTGGTCGAGGGGCCACAGGTGGGAGGCGAAGGCGTTGGCGAGGGCCTCGGGCCCGGTGCGCTCGGCGCGAGCGAGGTGGTAGAGGCCGAAGCCGGCGCTTACCTGGCCTCCGAGCAGTCCGGCCCGGATGGTGCCGCCGGCCGGGTCGCACTCGGCGAGCAGGGAGGATCGCTTGGAGGCAAGGGTGAGGGCGAGTGCCGTTGCGGTGACGCCAGAGGACTTCGCGGAGACGAGTGCGGTGACGGGCATGGGCTAGTTGCTCCGAGGTTCCCGTACGAGCGCGATGCGGCTCTGGGAGGCGAGGCTGGCCAGCGCGGGGCCGTCGCTCGTGGCGACGGCGAGGTTGACGACGACTGCGCCGGAGGCGTCCGGGCGGGACACCGACACCACGACGGCGTCGATTGAGGAGGCGCTGGGGTCGTCCTTCGCCGTTGTCGTGCTGCCCTGGGCGGGGGTGGTGACGGCGAGGACCTTGTCGCCGGGGAACAGGGTGCCGGCCGGTGCCTGGCCACGCTTGACCAAGACGCCGACCTGCTGCTTGTTGTCTCCCAGGCCGGTGCCGGCGGTCAGCTGCGAGGCGAGGAGCAGCCCGCCCTGGCGCAGGTCGACGGCCGTCCGCTTGCCCACCACCGCCGCCTTGTCGGACGCCGGCATCGGGGTCAGGGCCGCGTCGGCGGAGACCTCGGCGACGGTGACGTCGGCTGCTGTCAGGACCTGCCCGGCCGGGACATCGTGCGCGACGGCGAGCACCTTCGTACGCGAACTGGCGGAGTTGACGGCCCATGCCGCGCCCAGGGCACAGACCACCGCCAGCACGATGCACAAGGCCGCCACCGACCAGCGGCGTTCCCGCTTGACGGGCGCCGTGGTAGTGATCGGCAGGTCGGCGCGGCCCGAGCCATTCGGGCGCGGCACGGTCGGCGCAGCAGAATCCATGACGGACAGTGACCTTTCGGGTTTTCTCTCGTGTGCGGTGCGCTAGTTCAGTTCAGGACCTGCACTTCACGGACATCGACCGTGAAGGCGGACTGGCGGGTCTGGGTGAACTGTCCGTTCTCGCCAGGGCCCGCGGTGACCGTCCAGTCGACGGTCCAGGTAGCCGTCGCCGTGCCGTGGAACTTGCCGCCCGCCTCGCTGGTCGAAGCCTTGTCGTAGACGTGGCCGCAGTCTGGTGAAGGGGCCTTGCCCATGGATGCCTGGTACTTCGTTCCCGGTCCGTTGCACACGACGGCGCTGGTGCCGTCGCCCATGTCCCAGCTGATGGAGGAGACCTTCGCCGTGGCGGTGACGGTCACCCCGGCAAGCGAGGCTGATGCCGAGTTCGGCCCGTAGGTCGTGGGCCCTTGGTTCACCCACATCCACATCGGCATGCCGACGACGTACCGCCCTGCGGCGCGTGGGCTGGCGATGCTCGGACCGGTCAACAGCATTTTGTCGACGGCCTCGCGTGCCAGCTGCTCCGGGTCGACGTTGGCCTTGGGCGCAGCAGCTGCCCAAAAGACTTGAGGCACGATCGGGACGCCGATCTGTGTCGCGCCGGCGGCTCCAGCGATCACGTCGCTGATACACACCCGCGTGTAAATCGCGCCGTCACCGGGCTTGTGGCCTTGCCACACCGGATCGTCGGCGGGCGGCTGCGGGTCCAGGCGCTCAACGTCGCACAGCTGCGGTGCCGGTTTGCTGCTGCCCTTACTCGCCCCTGTGTCCGGGGAACTGCCTTGCTGGGGAGAGCCGCCCGGCGATCCTGGCTCCTGTCGGCACACGGTGACGAACTTGGTCCTGCCCGCGCATTTGCCGCCGATGACCGGGCCGTCATCGGCGAACGCGGGCGATGCGGCCGTGCCGATCGTAGTCAAGGTCAGCAGAACAGGCAGCGCGATGCGTCTCAGCATGTGCGGTCCCCTTCGGGGGTCAGCTTGGTGATCAACCACTGCTTCCCCCACTTCTCCGCCGTTGCCGTCGTGATGTAGCGCAAGGGCTGGTTCGACGGAAAGGGCTCTACCTGGCCTGACTTCTTGTTGATCGTCTTCCAGTTCGAGATATCCAGGCAGTCCTGCACGGTGGCCTTGGGGATGCTGCCGGAGAGAGTGAGGGAGGTTACCTGTGCTCGGTGCTTGGGAGCTCCCGTAGTCGCGGTGCCGGCCTTCTTCATGACCAGCACGTCGCCCATGGCACCGCCGAGCGCGTCCTTCGAGGCGTACTTCTTCAGATCCGTGCCCTGGATGTTCACCTGGGCATAGGCCTTGACCTGCTCAGTCCAGAAGGCGTCGTAGGTCTTGAGGACGGCCTCCTTTGCCGCCGCATCCGGGTCGGCGGAGGCGGTCGACGGTGCTGGCGACGACGCGGGGGCCGACGTCTTAGCGGAGGGCTTGCTGTCGCCATCGGAAGAGCTGCACGCGGATAGGGCGAGCGCGGCGCTCAGCACGAGGGATGCTGCAGCGAGATTTCGGAAGCGAACAGCGGGATGAGCGGTCCGATGTGCGCGGCGGTTCACGTTGCCTCCCCGTTCGGCGCGCCATGGACGGGCAGCCGACGCGGGTGCGCCGCCCAAAAACCCGCCCTTGAAACCTGGTCGAGCTGCGCTGATGCGCTATGTGTAGTCGCCAGGTTACGCATATGCCAGCCAACATCCCAATGCTAAAAGGAAGTTCCCGTTCACAACTCGGGATGTACCTGGTCACAAGCGGATACGAAAATCGATAAGTTGCTCTATGCATAAGCGATGGCTCTGCACATTTCGGCGCTGATCGGGCGCTGGTGCCGGGGCCGTGCCCACCAGTCACCACCTTGTGACGGGCGTGACCGAGCAGCTCAGGCATACCCCGGTGGCGCAGGGGCGGGATGTCCCGTCTCCCGGCCCCGGAGGCGGCGTCAGTCGGAGAGCGCCTTGGCGAAGAGGTCCTGGGAACCGAGTGAGCGGAGCAGGGAGCCGAGAAGTCGGGCGGTGATAGCGCCGGGGGTGGCATTCAGGTCGGCCCAAGTCGCGCCGGTCGCCTGCGTGTAGGTGTCCCGGGTGTAACTCGCGGACAGGCTGGAGAAGCCCCTTGGTCCCCCGCCCGTGTATCGGCGGCGTCCCTGCAGCCGAGTGGCCCCGACTGCGAATGACCAGTTGCCGAAGTAGCCGGCCTGCTCGGCGGTGAGCCGTATGACCTCGAGCGTCCGGCGGGTCAGCCCGACGGCTGCCGTGTCGAAGAGGGCCTGCTCTCCACCATTGGATTCCCCAGGGTTGTCGGACAGGCGACTGGAGTAGAGCCGCAGACCGCCGTCCTCGAGAAACTGGACCTCGATGGTGTCCTCATCCCCCCACTGGCCCGTCGGCGTGTGCAGGCGCCCGTCTGCAAGGTTGTGGGTGGCCAGTGCCGCTCCGCCCGCCCGGCGATGGCCTTCGATGGCGTTGCTGAGGTCGGGCGTGAATTGGGACAGGATGGTGTTGAGCTCGGGTGTGTACGCCCGATTCACCAACTCGGTCAGCCGGTGTTTCCAGTTCGTGCCGCTGGTGAGGTCCAGCAGCATGTCGCCGCGTCCGGCAGTGGGCTGCGCGACGAGGAAGAAGTGGGACTGCTCCCCGTACTGGCCCAGGGGGTCCTGGTCGATCTCCTGCTGGAGAAGCGAGAGCGCGTCCGTCTCGCTCGCCTTGCGCAGGAGGTGGTGGCGTACCACTTCGGTGTCGGCCATGTGGTACTTGGTCTTGTCACCGCGCCCGTAGTACCGGCCGTCGACCATGTGAGGCGCGGCGGCACTGGCCGGAATGTGCACGATCAGGTAGCCGGTGCCGTCATTGGCGGAGGCCTCGATCACGTCGGTGAGGACGTTCAGCGGCGGGTCGGCCAGCGAACGTGCAACCTGTTCGACCTTCTCGGGCAGACCCTTCAGCGGCTGCGGGGCGAGGTGGAAGGTCCGGTTGGCCTTGTCCTCGCGGATGCCGATGATCAGCGTGCCGCCATCGACGGCGAACGACGCGAGATCACGGGCGAGTTCCTTGTTGCCGGCCTTGCCGGGATCCGTCTGCTCCTTCAGGTCCAGGTAGTGCGACTCCTCGAGGAGACCGCCGGATATCGCCGCGGACAGGTCCCCCTCGCTCTTGGGAGTCCAGCGCGAGTTCGCCGAGGAGAGGTAGATCGAAGTCAACGGCTGTCCCTGGAGGAAGGAGGAATCGTTCAGGTCGGACGTAGACGGAAGTATGCCGATCAGCACGCACAGCGTGCAGTCCGTTTTGTGATCGCAGCTCCGCCACGGCCTAGTGCGGCTCCGGGGGCGCCGGCGGCAGGTGCTCCCAGGTGCTCAGGCGGCTCTGCGCTTCGATCCGGTACTCCGCGGCCTCTTCGGCTTGAGCCCACAGTGTTTCGCAGGCCACCACTGGGTGCGAGTGCTCCAGGAGTGCGTCGATCTCCGCCCGGGTCAGCCGTACGTTCTCCGGGTGCGCTCCCGGGACGTGGCACTCCGGCGCGGTGCGGGTTCTGCGCGGTTCGGCATGGCGGGCCAAGACCCGGCGGATCTCTTCGAAAGCGGCCGTCGCCCGCGCTGCAGCTGGCCGGAAGGTGCGAGCCTTCCAGGCCTGCATCGCGGCGTACCGAGAACCGTGAGGGGTCTGTCCGTCGTCCCACGTCGACGTCTCCGGCTGCCGGTAGGGCGCGACCAGGCCGTCTGGCAAGAACAGCGCGCCGGTGTTCACCCGCCGACGAATCTCGGACGCCACGTACGAGGCGACGTGCCGGGGCCGCAGCGGGACCGTCCAGCGGGCCAGCTCCCTGCCGATTTCCTCCCAGGTCCATCCCGCTTCGAAGAACGGCCTGAGCGCATAGGCGAGTTGGCGCACGCACGATCCCTGCGTCCACCACGTGTGCAGCTGAACCCACCGGGCCTCCTGCATCGCAGCTGCCGACCTCGCCGCCGACCAGCCAGTCGCGCCCTTGGCACGGTTCTTGGGCGACTTCTCCTGACAGGCGCGCTCGCGCGTCCTGTCTTTAAGCTCCCCATCTACAGAACCGGAAGTACGTGGCTGAGGTACCACCACAGAAGGGGTGCACAACCCGGAGTTATCCACAAGCTCTGTCGGCTGATGACCCTGCCGTACCCGATGCCTTTCCACCGCGGCCGCGACGGCCAGCTCGCGGCCGGCATCGGTGACACCGACCTGCCGGCCCGCGTACCCCTGCCCCTCAATCCTGTGGCCCATGGCGTCGTCCCACACCCGCGGCGCGACCGCAGCGAACAGGGTGGCCGTGCCGCGATAGCCGTGCTCGCTCGTCCAGGCGGCGCCGTAGCGAGTGCGCAGCACGTTCCGCTTCGACCCGTGCTCCACGTAGGCGATGAGGCCGAGTTCCCGCAGATAGCGGGCGTGATTGAAGACCGCGCGCCGCTTCAGGCCGAGCTGGCGGGCGGTCGCCTCCGCGCTAAACGGGAAGTGCCCATCGCTGCTGCGCGCCATCCGCTCGGCGAAGACCTCGGCCAGCTGCAGCGTCGTACGGCCGGCTTTCGGGTGGAACCCGGCGCCGACCATGAACTGCACGGCAGCAAGGAACTCCGAGGCTCGGCGCAGACGCCGGGACGCGGTCGAACTGATCTCCTGCGCATCAGTGTCACAGACGAGATCGAAAGCGTGACGGGACGTGTCCGCGACCGGTGCGGTCTTGGACATATCCGGGCATGCCGCCGGGTTGATATGGCGGCACACCAAAAGGTCGTGCATCATTACCTCCGTACTTCGGTGCTCCGGCGCTGAAGCGCACGAAGCCCCGTGACGGTGCTTCGGGGTTCTGGGAGAACCGAAAATCTGTCCGACCTGGGGAGGTCGGGCACTTCGCCGGACCAGGGATTAGGCCCCCTGGAGATGGCGGTGGCAGTTCGGCCGAATGGCCCGGTGGGGACCGGGCCTCGTGGCCAGGGACGGCAGCGGGCCTTGGGGAAGGCGCCGCTGGGATCCGCCCCCTCGATGGGTTACGTCATCCAGCCCCCCTCAAAGGGGACCGCGGCAGAGCCGCATGCCAGTAGGCATGCGGAAATCCGCCAGGGGGCCGGAGCTGACACAGCCTCCACCTGGCGGCGCTTGTTGTGTCCCGGGGGACAGTTCCGGGTACGCTGCATCGCAGCGAGACCTCGTTTCCAACAGCCTCGGTCTCGCGATGTGCGAGACGCATTTCGATAGAGCTTGCTCGCACCGACGCGGCCCCCGTGGCGTGTTCCAGGTTGTGGCGACCTGGAGCCATGTGGGGCCTTTGTCGTGTCCGAGTGGCCGCTGCTGCGTCCGGCTGGATGCAGACGGCGGCGCGGGACCACCCTAGTCCCATTGCTGCACCAACTTGCACACGATTCACGTGCTCATCCCCGTGTCGCTCGAATGTTCTTGACGCGTCCTCGCTCCCCTGATGTGGATCAACAAGTCTGTCGTGCAGTCGCGACGTGTGGTCAGTACGCACGGCGGTGCTCCCGCACAACGGGAATGTCAGCAAGGCAGGTTGTCGGATTGTCTGCCGGATGGGAGGCGGGGGGAGCAAGAAGCAGGTCGTCTATCGTTCCGCGGCCGCCGGTCTGGTTCTGCCAGCCCTCCAGGACGTGCTGGACGATCGAGCGCGCGACGAGCTGGTATTCGGCGACGGAGCGCTCCTTTTGGGCGAGACCGGCCAGGCGCTTGGTGTGGCAGTAGGTGGCCATCATCTCGGTGATCAGCGGTGAGAAGAGTTGTGGCAGCGGCTGCATGTCGTCGCATGCCCAACCGTGTTCGGGCCGCGGGTCCGAGGCAGTGGTGCGGAGCGTGCGGCGTTGGCTGAAGAGACGGAGCATTGCAGTTCTCCTTCGTGTAGGGCTGATCAGCGTTGAGCGTCGGTGTGCGCAGGGGTGATCTGGCTGAGGGCGGCCTGGGCGCGGGCCGTGTGCTGGGCCACCCACAGGCGCAGTTGGGCTTCGGTGACGGTGGCTCCGTTGGGAAGCAGGAACCGTGTCGGTGTCCGTCCGAGTTCGAGTGCCTGTTCCAGGTGATCGACGGCCGCTGCCAGTTCGGTGATGAACGACGTCCCTCCCGAGCCTCCTGCGTCACTGCCCGTACCGGCATGCGGGAGGAGGGGAACGACCAGGGCGGAGGCTGCGGCGGGGTCCCGGGTGGGACGGTGGGCGGTCATGCGGCCGGCGCCTCGGCGATCGGCTGGGCGGGACGCATCAAGGCGTCGACCGGCTCGGCGTCACCGAGTACGGGGATGAAGATCCTGCTGAAGGGGCCGTGCTCGCGCAACTGGTCGAGGGTGGTGACGCCGGCCCGCAGGGCGGTGGCGGCCAGGACCGGGTCGGCGGCGGAGAGGCTGCGCAGATCGGCGATGCGGCGCTCGAGCCGTTCCGGCGAGGCGCCGGTGAGCACGAGCAGGATGCGCGGGAATGACTGGGAGGGGTAGCGCGAGCGCCAGGCCGGTGTGGTGGCCGTACGGCGGGGCGGCCGCGGGCCGCGGCCGCCGGTGGGCTGGGGGACATAGCGCTGGTAGGCGGCGTAGGCGTGGAGCTTCTGGGCGAGTCGCGCGATCGTCATCTGCGTCCGGTCGACCTCGATCATGAAGGTGAGGAGCGTGCGCTTCTGCCCTGAGACATGGATGTAGTTGAGGACGGCGTCCGGGATCAGGCGCAGGTCCTCGCCGGGGCGCTGTTCGTCGCGGTAGGTGTGGGCGATCTCCGGGGACCAGTCCAGCGGGCCGCACTCGTGGCCGAGTGTGCGGGCATGTGTGACGAACGCCAGGCCGGTCTCGACGGTGGCCAGGGTGTGCTCCTGCAGCGGGCCGGCGGCCGCCTCCGGGCTCATCCGGTACGGGCGCTGGGGCAGCAGGCCGGTGGCCTCGACCGCGGCGGCGCCGGGCTCGGTGAGCCACCACAGCAGATCGGTCTGGCCGTGGGCGCGCCGGCCGACGCGTTCGACCAGGCCGCGCTCGCGGAGCATGTGCAGCTGACGGCGCAGGTATTCGGCCCGGGTGTGGTGCGGGGTGAGCATCTGGTGCAGCTGCTGAGTGGAGACCAGACGGTGCTGGTACAGGACGTTCAGGGCTTGCTGGCCAACGTCGTTGGCGCCCATCGGGATTGGGGTGGGGTAGGGCATGGGTGCTCGCTTCTCAGTCGACGACGCTGGTAGGTCCGCTGGCGGAGGCCGGTCCGGGGCCACGCCCGGTGTGGTGGGCGAGGACGGCATCGTTGAGGTTCTCGAGGCCCTTGAGGATGTCGCCGAGCCGGCGGCGGCGCATGTTGGTGTCGATCGCCCGGTCCAGGTCGTCGATGCCGCCGGGGTTGTCGTAGTGGGCGAAGACCTCTTCGACGGGCAGGCCCCGCACGCGGAACGGGCTGGTGGGCTGTCCGTCGAGGTTGAGCGACATGATGTAGTGGTACTTCGGCAGTGCGGTGATGGTCTCCGGGGAGACCTGGCCGTTCCAGCGGCGGGCGACGAAGTCGGCCTCGTCGTGGTCAGCGGCGCAGGTCGCCAGCAGCGACCGGTTCTGCAGCAGCGCCTGCCGGGTCACCGCACTCAACCGCAAGGCCATCTGGGTCATGCCGGTCAGCCGGACCTCGTACTTGCGCAGCTGCTCGCAGATCGCGGCCAAAAAGCCCTTGGAGGAGGCGTCCAGCGCGGTCAGTTCGTCGATCCACGCCCAGAACGTGGCGCGCCGGTCGCGCGGGGTGTCCTGGCGGGAGAGGCCGGCGCGGTGCAGATCGTGGATGAGCAGGCAGGCGACCAGAGCGTCGGCCTCCGAACCGCTCGGGCAGACGAACACGACCTGGCTGGTGTCCATGGCCTCGCGGACGTCGTAGCCGGAGATGGGGTTACCGAAGAAGGCCTGCAGGGCGGGGGACGTGTCGAGCCGGTCGATCGCGTAGGTGACAGTCGGCACCGCATCGGCGGCGACCCGGGGGAACGTCTTCTCCCAGTACTCGCGCGCGCTGGTGGGCAGGTGGGGCAGGAGCGCCTCGCGCCATTCCTCGTCGACGAGCCAGGTCCGGATCTGGAAGAGCGTCGTCTGGTTCTCGGGGTGGCCGTCGGCGACGGCCTTGAGGTTGAGCAGGGCCAGGGCCTGGGCGGCGCGGGCCAGGATGGTGCGGGCGCGCGGGGCGTGGTCGCCCCAGTCCTGGGCGGCAGCGATCCCTTCGGTCACCGCCCGTACGACCTTTTGCACGTCCGAGGCGCGGCGGCGCTCCATCGACAGCGGGTTCCAGGAGACGACCAGCTGGTCCTCGTCGGCCTCGGCGAGGTTGATCTCCCACAGCCGGGAGGCGACGTGCGGGTGGGCCAGGTACGGCTTGGCCCTAGCCCACGCCTCGCCGTGCGGATCCAGGAACCACACCCCGTAGCCGTTGTGCGCCAGAGCGATGGCCTGCACGAGGGCTTCCTCGGTCTTGCCGTGCCCCGACTTGCCCAGCACCAGGGCGAACAGCAGGTCCTTCACGCGGGCGGCGCCGATGCGTTCGCGGCCGTCGGGGTAGGTGACCGCGCCGAGCGGCACCAGGTCGCGCTGCCCGGTGTAGACGGGCAGGTTCGCCGGCGCGGGCGGAACGACACCGCCGGAGCGCACCACGCTGGAGGCGGTGCAGCTGCGCGTGGGCGGCTTCAGGAAGCCACACAGCTCGGGGACGGTCATCCACTGACGGCGGCGCGGGCGGAACTCGCCGCTGCGGAAGCGGCGGTCGAAGGAGGTGATCGCGCGGCGGGAGCGGGGCCGGCGGGGCTTGAGATAGTTCTCACCGGACGTGGCTGCGAACACCGCCAGGAGCTGGTTCATGCGCGCACGCGCGGCCTGCGGGTGCGCGGCCCGGGTGCGCAGCAAAAGCTGGACGGCGAACACCGGGCCGGCAGAGGGCTCGAACTTGCCGATCCCGTCACGCACATCGGTCATCCGCGGCAGCCGATCTCCCCGCCCACTGCCGGAGGTGCGGCCGCCGGTCCAGGCCGCGCTCATCGACGCCATCAGCCCCGTTCCGCCGAGCGGACCGGTCAGCCGCTCGCCGTACGCGGACGGTCCGCGACGCCGGGCGGCCGCCAGTAGCCGGCGGCGTCGGCGGGCCAGCCGACGTTCGGGAACGGGCAGCAGATCCAGCACGACGTCGGCACGTTCACCGTCCTCGGTACGCACACCGGACAGGGCGGTCGCGAGCTGCTGCAGCGGGTCCGGGTGCAGGCCGAGCGACGCCAGCGGCTTGTGGTCGGGCAGGGCGAGAACCAGCTCGGCCCGCTCGACGTAGCCGGACGCAACGCTCTTGCGCGGTGAAACGGGGCCCGGCTTGGCCAGGTCAATGACCGCCGTCACGACCGGCCCCGGCGAGAGGTGGGCACGGAGAAGCGAACCGGGCGGACCTCGCTGCGGGAGCCGCCGGAGCGGATCTCGACCTCGGCGAAGCCCGGCATCGTCAGGACGGCCTGCGCATAGGCGGGGCCCTCGAGGTAGCAGCGCATCCGGCCGTGCTCGGCGCTGTAGCGCAGGCGGGCTGCCCGCCCACGGGCCGGGACGTCACCGGCGGCGTAGCTGACCCTGCCCAGGTGCTGCGACCAGCGCCGCACCTCGCCCTCGCCGGGATCGAAGGTACTGGTCGGCACCGTCTCGACACGGACCCGACCGGCCAGAGCGTCCCGGACACGCAGCGCGCGCCGCCAGGCGATGCCGCATGCGGCAAGGAACCCGACACCGATCACGACGGCCATGTACGGGGCGGCGACGGCGATCCCGTGCGCGACATCGAGCAGCGTCTGTACCCCGTCGGGGAGGTGCCCGCCGCTCATATGGGTGCTGGGGGCTGTCTTCACAGTTGCCTCCGGGGTGCGCGATTGAGTCCTTCACCCCGACCAAGTCCGCCCGTGGGATCTGATGTGACACCAACCCAGAGGCTTTGCAATTGCTTTACATTTGGTCGACACCGGGACCTCGGCCACGGACACCTCGTTCGTCCACCCCAGGCGTGGGCACGGCAATCCAGGGTGATCACGAACGGCCGTCCCAGCGCAGGCGGGTGACCTGTGGGTGTGTCGACGAACCGACGATCCTCGGGTACGCGACGCTCCGGTCATGACGAAGGTGGAGATCCTGCTGTTTGATGACCGACTCGACATCACCGCCCTGAACATCGCGTTCGCCGGTCTGCCAGTCTCCAGTGCGTCAGCCGCTCTGGTTAAAGGGTTCGGCGGCGACTTGGATGACCTGGGGGAATCACTGCGGGAGTACTTTGCCGATGACGCCTCGTGGTGCCGGATCGGCAACACCGTCCACACGGTGACCGACGGGGATGCCGAAGTGCGGCTGGTGCCACGGTCGGACGTGCCGACCTGGCACGCGGATTACTTCCAGGCTGGTTGGGGAAGTCGCGAAGGTGCCCGGATTCCACCGGAATTCAGGCTGCAGTATGCCAAGTACGTGGACCGCAGGTACAAGGCCCGTGAATCCTGCCTCCAAGGCAAGGATCTACGCTCGGTGGCGGCCAAGGACGGGGCCGGGGGCGTCGACAAGCTGGTACGACACCATCAGGCGCAGCTCGCCGAGTGGTACGCCGCCCTGGACCACCTTATCCGCTCGGTGCAGACTGCTGAGGATCTCCCCGAGTGGGCCATCTCGGTGGCCAAGGACGAACTGCTGGACTGGCACCGGACCCGGGAGTATCTGACCAGCGCTGTGCTGGAATTCCACTACGGCGATGCCGGGCCACGCCCGGAGACCGTGCTCGGCAATCTGTGCTTCCGCTTCTCGACGGTCGCGGTGGAACTGGTGCCCGCCTAGGTGATGCGCCGGACGGCAAGGATCGTCCCGTTTTCAGCAACCTTGACCACGTCGACGACTCGGCCTGGGCGTGGGGCCTGGACGACGAGCCCATCCCCGATCGCCATCGAGACGTGTTCCGGCCGGGAGGCGGATCCTTCGGTGAACACGAGATCACCGGGCTGGAGTTGGCTGGCGTCTGCGGGGACGGCGCTGCCTTCGTTGATCTGGGTGTAGGTGGTGCGGGAGATCTGGATGCCGGCAACGCCGTAGGCGCGCTGGACGAGGGAGGAGCAGTCGCAGCGGCCGGCGGGGTCGGTGCCGTGCGGGTTGGTGCAATTCCCGCCCCACTGGTAGGGGGTGCCGAGCTGCTGAAGGGCCCACTGGATGGCGGTCCGGGCGGCGGGCTTGGCGTTGGCGGGAATCTGGTAGCCGTCGGGCAGCTTGCCCGCTTTGATCGTCCCGTACTGCGAGCCGTCGGTCTGGGTGCAGTTGAGCGCGTAGGGGTTGCTGACCGCCCCGGTGGGGCTGGTCACGGTGGCGCCCAGCGTGGGAGCGATCGCCTGCTGCAGCGCGGTCGCCAGCGGCTCATGCTGGGCGTACGCGTCCGGTGTTGCGCTCTTCTGCACTTTCTGCGCGGCGACCGTGACCGGCATGCTCTCCCAGCCCTTCACCGACTTCAGGGCGTTGTAGAACTTCTTGCTCGCGTAGACAGGATTCATGATCTCCTCGCGGGTGCCCCATCCCTGGGAGGGCCGCTGCTGGAACAGTCCGACTGAATCGCGGTCGCCGTGGTCGAGGTTGCGCAGGCCCGACTCTTGCAGGGCAGTGGCCAACGCGATGACCTGGCCGCGGGCCGGGATCCCCAGCTGGATCCCGGTCGCCACGATGGTCTTTGCGTTGGGGAGCTGTTCCTTGGGGTCGGGTAATCCCGACACCGTCACATTGCCACTGCCGGAGACGAGAGTGCTGACCTGCTGGGCGAGCTGTGCTGTGTCCACGTCCAGGCCGGCGCCGCCTGGGCTCTGGCAGAGCGTCTTGGCCGCGGCGGCCTGCGCTTGGGCCTCGTCGGCGCCGGTGACGTAGGCGGCGATGCCGCCCATGATGGTCACGCCGAACAGACACAGCCCAGCGGCTCCTCCAGCTAGCCACTTCGTGTAGCGGCTACTCATCGTCCGCGTCACCGGCCGCGCGGCGACGCAGCTCGGCCTCCTCGAGTTCGGACAGGTAGGCCTCGTAGTCGTCGCGGGGGGCACGGTTCGGTTGCAGGTTGCGCCGCGGCGTGGGCGGCGTACGGCGGATTCCACGGTCCAGGCGTCGGCGCAGCTGCTGCTGGCGCGGCGAGTTGGCCGCCGGGGCGGGTGGCTGGGGCCGGGCGGCGCTGCCGACGCGGGCGCCGGCGCCCCGCGCGGCCCGGGCACCAGGCCGGTGTGCGGGCCGGGGCGGCGGGCCCTGCCGCGGTGGCCGCGTAGGCCTGGGGGGAGCGGTTGGCCGGGGTGGGGCGGGTGCCGGTCGGGGCGGAGCCGCAGGCCCGTTCACGGGTGCCGGCCCGGGCGCCGGCGCCGGGGGTGCACCCGGACCGTGGGGGCCGGGCCGCCCTGCGGGACGCGCCCCACGCGGCCGCGCGGCACCGTGTCGTCCGCGCCCGATCCTGGACAGCAACGCGGTCGCTCCCACCGAGGCCGGCATGGCGTAGGCGATCGCGGCCATCGGGTTGCCGGTGACCAGGGCGGCGGTGGCCAGGGTGCCGCGCACCAGGCCGCGGGCTGCCCTCCGGCCCACTTGCGGGGACCTGGAGATCGGTGTGGCGGCGGGGGTGAAGATGCTGCCGTTGGTGCCGCCGATGCGGCCGCCGGACAGCTTGGCCTTGAGGTTGTTCGCGATCTGCTGGGTGCGGGCCTGCAGGGCTCTGCGTTTCCTGACCGCGGCGATGCACACGATGTCCACGCCGAGGAACCGCAGGGTCAACTCCCGGCCCCAGTCGGTTTGGACGGGGTCCAGGACGGCCCGGATGACGACGATGAACACTGCGAGCGAGGTGACCGCGACGAGCATCTGGGCCAGAGACCGCCACACGGAGGCGAACCAGTCCCACAAGAAGGCACGGCCGATACCGGGAATGGTGCCGGCGAGCAGGGCTGGTTCACCGCGGATGGCGTCCCAGGCGATGCGGCACTGGGCGGTGAGGAAGCTGCCGGCGAGGCCGACGATGAGGATGGTCACGATGATCGCGGCGATGAGGAGGAAGACGCTGCCGCCGAGCTTGTCGAGGCTGGCCTTCTTCGCGGCGGTGACATCGCCTTTGACGCACTGCTTTTCGAAGCTCTCCATCGGGACGCCGCCGTAGTGGTTGATCGCCCACTTCATGGCCCACGACTCCTGCCAGCTGAGTCCGCTGGTCAGCGCGTCACCGGGCGTGGGATCGATCAGGCCGTTGAACTGGTAGGCCTTCTTGGTGATCTTGTCGATCTGGCGGTCGTAGGCGAGTTGCTCGAGCCGCTTGTCGGTGTACAGGGCGGCGCACTTGCCGTCGAAGACCTGGCCGTACTGCAGGAGCATCGCGGGCTTGACGATGAATGCGTCGGTGAGCGCGTCGGTCAGGGGCCGCGACAGCGTGAACGACGTGGCCGGGGTGGTGACGTGGTTGTTGGCCCAGGGGGTGGTCGGGTCGGCATCGAGGATGACGTCGGCGACGTCGAGCGCGAATCCGCGGGTGACGGCGATCGCCCCGTTGTGGTCGTCCAGCAGCGTCTGCGGTGGGGACGACAGCAGGGTGGTGGTCAGCGCGGCCAGGACGACGGACAGCGCGGCATCGCCCCAGCCCTTGGCCCTGTCCCCGAAGAAGATGCGGGCGGTGCAGATCAGCGCGCACATCGCGAGGAACAGGCTGGGCAGCCCCATCTCCATGATCACGCGGGAGTGCAGGGAGTTCGCGACGGCCAGTGCCGGGGTGAGCAGTAGTTTGGCCAGCCCGAAGGACAGTGACCACAGGATCAGCCAGCAGGAGAATGCGATCCACCACTGGGTGAACATGAAGGCGCCCTCGGTGAGGAAGTCCATCAGACCGAGGTCCCAGCGCCAGAAGGAGCCGGTGTCCGACTTCACTGAGTAGACGCTGATCGGCAGGTTGTTGGAGTCGGTGACGTTGAAGACACCCAGCACGCCGCCCTCGTTGGGGAGCTGCTTGCGCAGATCGTCGGCCTGGGCTTCCAGGAGCGATTGTTGTGTCTGCTTCGACAGCGTCTCCTGCGCCTCTTCCATGAACTTCTGCGCCTGCTCGATCTCCGCCGGCGTCGGCGTGTTCAGCCCGCCGGTGTGGGGGGTGCTGGTGGTGGCGCTCGGGGACGGCGACGGGGAGGGGGCGGCGTGGGCGGGCAGTGAGGTGAGCAGGGTCAGGGTGGTGGCGGCGAGCGCGGCGAACAGCATTGCTATGCGCAGCCGGGCGCTGCCCAGCGTGTGCAGCCGGATCCGCCAGAGTCTGAGCGCGTTCATGCGGCGCTCCGGTAGTCGGTGGGTGTGGTGTGGATGGCTCGGGCGACGGGGGCGTCGAAGGGGATGAGGACCTTCATCAGCCCGATGCGTCCGGCCAGATCGCGGTAGAGGCATTCGCCGGCGCGGGCGATCCGTTCGTCTTCGGGCAGGTCGATCGGGGACAGTCCGGAGGTGACGAGGTCGATCAGGTCGGGGTCGGTGGAGTCGACGCCGAGGAAGTCCAGGCCGCGTGCCGCCAGGGCGCGGGTGGTCTGCCGGAACATCAGGCGGTGCGGGATCAGCCCGCGGATGATCTGGCCCTTCTCGGAGCCGGCGGGTCCGATGTCGTCCGGGTCGTGGCTGGCGACGTAGGCGGCGGCGTTGTGCTTGCGGCCGTCGCGCATCAGCTCCAGGAGCAGTTCCAGGCCTTCGTCGCTCGAGGTGAGGTACCAGGTCTCGTCGAAGACGGCGACGGCGAACTCCTCTTTGGAGGCCATGGCGGTCTCGCGGGCTACCGCGGCGATGAGATACATGACGGCGCGGCCCAGCACCTTCTCGAACTCCAGGCGTTCGATGCGGTGCTCGGAGGCGAGTTCGGCCTTCTTGGGCAGCTGCAGGGAGTTGACGGCGAAGACGACGGCGTCGGCGCGCTGGGTGTCGACCACGGGCAGGGTGTCGTCGAACACGACGGCGGCGAGGTCCTTGCGGGCCACGGCCTTGAGCTTGCGGGACAGGTTGCGGGCCGCGACGTCGTCCTTGCCGCGCTCGACGAGCTCGTCGACGAGTTTGCGCATCGACGGCTCGGGACCGTCGAGAACGGCTTCGACGGCTTCGGACAGGGCGACGCCCTCGAGGTCCATCGGCTTGACGCCGAGCAGCAAGGTCAGGAAGGACTCGCAGAACCGGGCGGCGATCTTCGGGCTGTTGGCGTTGAACAGCCGCAGCGGGTCCAGGGAGACCTCGGCCTGCTGGTCGATGCGGATGACCTGGGTGGTGCCCGGGCAGGCCTTCGCGAAGCGGACCCACTCTTCTTCCTTGGTGCGGTCCACGATGACGACGCGGCCGCGCGAGGTGGGCTTGCCGATCTGGTGGCCGCGGGCGAGGACGTTGTAGACGGCCGTCTTCAGGCCTACGGACTTACCCGCGCCGAGTTCACCGATGAACGCCATCGAGGCACTCGCGTTCTCTCTGGGACCGCGGGCGGGGTCGACGAGCACAGGGCGGGCGCCGCCGGAGGCGAGCTGCAGCCCGAACAGGCCGCCGCGGTCGTCGCCGAGCGCGCTGCCGCACCAGGGCATGGCCAGGGCGAAGTCGTGCGCGAGGAGGGTCTGGGCGTATCCCGTCATCACCCTCGGCGTGCGGCAGCCGGGCAGCATGGCCCGCCACAAGTTGGCCTGCTCCCCCACCGGCCGGGCGAAGGTGTAGTCGGTGGCGCCGAAGTCGTGGGCGAGAGCGGCGGCGCGGTTTTGTACGTCGTCGGGGCTGGCTCCCCACACGGCGAGCGTGACCATCGCCTGGATCTCCACTTCCCGCTCCGAGGAGGAGATCCGTTCGCGGAATTCGTCGTTGTCGGCCTGGTTCTTGGCGATCGAGGCAGGCGGGCCCGCCGGGTCGCCCTCGTACTCGGCGGCCTGCGCCCGCAGATGCCGCGCGCGCCGACGGCTCTTGGCTTCCGCCTTGCGGCCCGGCGTGATGACCAGGCGGGCCGACCAGTCCACCGGATACGCCAGGTCGTCCAGCTGCTGCAGGTAGGCGGCGCCGGGCAGGGCGAACGCCTCCGGCATCTCCGACAGGGCGAGCAACGCCTGGTAGGAGTCGCCCCACTCGCTGGAGACCTGCAAGTACCGGCGCTGGAACGGGTTGCCCGGCACCATACGGCGGGTGTCGAAATCGGTGCCGCCCTCGGCGAGCAGGACCTCCCCCAGCGCGGCGACGGTGCGGCCGCGGCCGCGTACGGCCGGCTCAGTGCCGTCCGGCAAGAACGGCTCGGCCAGCCCCCGGCGCGCACTGTGCCCGTAGATCCACAGGATCTCGGCCTCGGTCGCGGGCCGCATCGTGACCCCGGTGGGCCAGCGGGCCTGCATCTGCTCGGCCTGCGCTGCCCGCTCGTTGATCTCCTCGAGGCTGATCGGGGCAGGCATCAGGCCCAGCGCCTGGGACATCTCCGCCCGCGCGGCGCGGAACGCCGCGCCAAGCATGTCCTTGTGCGAGGTGGCCGGCAGCGGCACGGCCAGCCAGTCGGTGCGCCCGGTCAGTTCCATCGCCTCGAGCTGGTCCAGGACGGCGTGGCCCAGCTGCTCGTAGCGCGGGCTGCGCGCGAGGTCGACGTCGGCGACCATCGCGCGGACGACGGCGATCGGGTCGACCTGCGGGCACAGACTCAGCAGCATCGGCTCACCGGTCAATGACTTGAACAGCGACTCCAGTGCCTTCAGCCGGCGCTTCTTGGCAGCCTGGGGGGCGTGGGAGTAGTTGGCGGCCGCCACCCGCCACACCGCCCAGACGGCGCCGGACGTGGTGAAGATCAAGTTCTTGGCGATGTGCCGGATCGGCAGACGCATCAGGGTTCTCCGTGATCAATCTCGTGCCGTGCGGCGAGCGAGCAGGGCCTGCACACCCGACGCCATCGGCGCCGGCACCGGGGCGGCTGCAGGCCGATGTGGCGCGGGGCCTGGGATCGGTCGGGCGGTGCTAGGGGCGCGGTTCGGCACCTGAGCGCGGGCCACCGGCGCCCCTTGGTCGGCGAGTTCGGGATGGGCGAGGGTCACGCGGGGCGCGTCGTGTGCGGGCCGGGCCGGCCTGAAGGGCCGGCCGTGGATACGGCCCCAGCGCGGGGCGCCGAGCATCATCACGACGCTGGCGGCGGCCGCAGCGGGGTTACGGCCGTCGATGTGCAGGTGCCGCATGCCGAACGCCGCCCCGAACGGCACACCGATCAGGACGACGACGTCTCCCACGCCGTGCCCGCCCCATACGGGCCGGCTCAGGATCAGCAGCCCGACCGAGACGACGATCGCGGCAAGCTGGGTGAGGGTGTACGGGCCGCCCGGCAGCCGGAGGTTGGGCCCGCCGTTGACGCTGCGGATCACACCGTGGACCAGCGGCGCGCGGCGGGCCTTGGTGTAGCAGCGGCCGACGAGCTCCTCGTCGATGCCCTCGGCCGTGTTCACCGGTCACCTTGCAGGACCGTGCTGTTGCCACCGCCGTTGTTGTACTGGTTGATGGTGTCGCTGGTGACCTGAGCCGTCGTGTTGATGCTCAGGGACAGACCGACCATGATCCCGGCGAAGATCGCCGCCATGATGGTCGGCCCGGGCGCCCGGGTCTTGAAGCCGATGAAAAGGATGAACATCCCGGCGAGCGCGGGGATGCCCACCTTGAAGATCAAGGTCTTGAGGTCGGCGCCGAAGCCGTTGCCGATGGTGATCCAGTCGGCGGCGAGGGTCACGGATTGCATGCTGTGCTCCTTCAGGGAGTGGGGGTGGGGCTGGAGAGGGCGGGCTGCGCGGGCAGGGCCGGGGACGGGGCGCCGTCGAGGGCGGCGATCTCCCAGCGGCCGGCGCGGGCCTTGAGGGTGAGCGCGTAGGTGAGCGGGACGCGCACGGCGTCGTGGCTGGTGGCACGGACGGTGACGACCAGGCGGGTGCGGGTGCCGTCCTTGGGCACCGTCGTGGCCGGCTCTTGCGCCTGGTCCTGCTCGATCTGCATCTGGTCGACCGAGACGCTCCTGTACGGCGCAGGCGTGATCGCGGACAGGCGCGTGCCGGGAGCGAGGTAGCGGTCCAGTCCCTCCCCGGAGTTGGTCAGGTAGGCGGTGAGGAACGCGGCCACGGTCTGGATGCGCGGGTCCGACGGCGGGGCCGGCTGCACCGGCCCGTAGATCAGCTGAGGCGTTTTGATCCGCGGGGGTGCGGTGACCTCGGCCGGCATCGACAGCGCCACGTAGCCGGTCGCCCCTTGCCCGGCCGGGCCGACGGCGACGGGCACCTGGAAGTAGTGGACGCTGTCGGCGGCCGCCTCAGCGGCCGTGGGCTGTGAGCCGCCGGAGGCGTCGGCGGCCGTGGTCTTCTTCGCGGCCGGTGCGGTGTCGGAGACGATGCGGGTCGCGACGGTCACCGACCACACATCGGGGTCGGTCTGCCGCAGCCGTACAACGGTGAGCTGCTCACCGTGGCGCCGGTTCGGCTCGCCCTCGAGCTGCATGTCGGCGGCAGCCGGGTAGTACACGGCGAGCTTGTCCTGGTCGCCCTCCCCCGCCCGCAGGTACTGCGCGACGAACAACGTGGCGAAACCCGCCGCGCCCTGGGAGCCGGTGGCCGTCGGCGCGCTCGCCGTCACCGACGGCCGGGCCGGACCTGTAGCGGAAGCGCGGGCGAAGGCAGCGGCCCCGAGGACGGGACCGAGGACGATCAGTCCCCAGGCCGCCCAGCGCAGCACGGCGCTGGTGTTGGCGCGCGCGCCGGTCGACCAGCCGCCGATGTAGTCGGCGGGCTGCTCGTCGATGTCCCACTCCTCTTGGGCAGGCTCGACCGGCGTTGTCTTGGCGGGGCGGCGGGTGAATGCGTGCCTCATGCCGCGCCTCCGGTCGGCAGCAGGTTGTGGCCGGCCAGCTCGGCGATCCGGGTGCGCAGTTCGGCCTCCGGGCGGCGGCGCAGCACCTCCAGCGACTCAAGGACCTGGGGGGCGTCGTCGGCCAGGAAGTGGCGCAGCCGGTCGTGGGTGGTGGTGTCGAAGGGGGTGGCAACAAGGGCGGCGCCCAGGCCGATCAGCAGCCGCTGGGCGCGGGTGACGCGCTCTTCGTCCTCGTCCAGCCGGGGCCTCGTACGGGCGGGCATGCAAGTCTCCGTCTCTGTCGGGATCGGTGCGGGCGAGTGATCAGGCAGCCGGGCGCAGGCCGGACTTGAGCCGGTCGACGGCGCGGCTGCGCCGGCGCCTCCAGGCGGCGGCGGTGGTGCCGGCGCGATGCGCGGCCTGCGCGTCGGGGACGGGGTTGGTGGTGTAGTGCCAGGCGATCGCCTGGCCGTCGGCACGGCTGATCGAGCCGTGCTCCATCGCCTCCAGCACGAGCTCGAGGAGTTCCAGGCGTGCGCTGCTGACCTCTGCCTCGCAGGCGGCCGGCTCGGTGGTGAGGCCCGCGGCGTGCGCGGCGGCGTGGATCGCGGCGGCGTGGGCGCGCGCGGCCGGACCGGGTGACGGGTCGGTGAGGTTGTCGGCGGCGGCCAGGTCCTCGCCGGCCGCCTCACGGTCCGCGGCGAGTTCACGGCAGACCCGGCTGAGCGTGTCCAGGGCGAGGTTCGCGGCGGGCCGGCCGGGCCGGGTGTGGATGCGGCCGGAGCGGGCGACCTCGAACAGGGCGGCGATCACCATGTGCCCGACGTCGTCCCACGTGCGTCCGCCGGTCCCGCGTACCTGTCCGCGCGTCATACGCACGGCGGCCGGGAGCATGGCCTGCACGATGATCCGCGCGGCGAGCGTGGCCGATCGGTCATGACCGGTTGCGCGGACCAGAAGGCTGCGCAGCACGGCATCGGTCAACGCGTCGGACAGCACGCCGTGGCCGGGGCGCAGCGTGGCCAGGAGTTGCTCGGGCCCGAGAGTGCGTACCCAGGAATCGGTCACGGCGGCGACGTCGTCGGCGAGGTGATCGGTCATCAGCCAGTCGGTCACCGCGGCTCGTACGGACGCGTCCGCGCACAGCTCCGCCCACTCCGCGTCCAGGCGGGCGAAGATCCCGCGGGCGGTCGGGGTGGTGGTTGGCACATCGAGCACGGCACTGGCTCCTTTCGGATCTCGTGCCGTGAACTCTCCTCAGCGAGGCGTGCCCGAAGGCTTGCCCAAACCCCCAAAAGAGCAGGTGAGAGGCTTGCCCATTTCAGAGCGGGTGGGGCACGCCTCGCTGGGCAAGCCGCCCCGCCAGGTGGGCAAGCCCGGGTGACCGGGCCGACCAACTCCGGGCAAGCCCCTCCCCCACGCCGGGGCAAGCCACGCCATCGGCACGGCCGACGGGCCGCGCGCGCACCCATCGGCGACCGCGGTCGAGCACCCGCGAGGCGGCGGCGATGACCGATCCGACGCCGCGGGGCCGTGACCGATGCAGGCGGGCAAGCCGCCTTCGCCGACGGGGAGCAGCGGGCCTCTGCGGCCGCCGGATCGGTCACGGCGGCCCATGACCGATCCGCGCCGATCGGTCATGACCGATGACCGGTCGACGGGCTATCGGTCATCGGTCACGCCGGTGGATCGGTCATGACCGATCCACCCGAGGCCATCGGTCACAGCCCACGCCGCGCTCCAACCGGTCACGACCCGCCGGCTCGGATCGGTCATGGAAGACCGCCACGTTCCTACCGCCCCGACGGGGGATGGCCCGGGAACATGCCGCGGGCCCGGACGCTGACGTCCGGACCCAAAGCCTGCTGGGGTGGGGTTGCGGCTCGCATCGACCGCGGGGTCAGTCGCTTCAGTCGCTGCGGACCGAGCGCAGGTGTGCGCGGCCGCGCTCGCGCCGCTGCTTCTCCAGGATCTCCTTGGCCTTGATGACGTCGCGCTGCCCCGTCTTGGGAGAGACCTGGTTACGGCGGGCCGCCTCGGCGCCGGACAGCTTCTTGCCGTCCGCCTCCGCCTCGATCAGCCACTGGACGACGCGCTCGACCCGCTGGTCCTCGGTCAGCTCACTCACCGGCGTCTCGGCGACCTGTTGCTCGGGAACGCGCGCGGTGGCTTCGCCCGTGTCCGTAACTGTCGCCTCCCAGGGCGTCGCATCCCCGTCTGCTCCGCCCGCGGCCGAACCGGTCGTGAAGTCGAAAGCAGTCTGGCGGGGCAGCCGGCCGCCGGCGGGGGGTGTGTCAGCTGCGGACGCCACGGGCGCGGGCACCGGCTCGGCTACTGGCGCGGCCTGGGATGGTGCGGCGGCCGGCGTGACCGATGGGGTGACCGACGGACCGTCGAAGTACGAAGGCGCGGTGACCGATGCGGAGTGACCGACAGGATCGGTCATGCCGGCGGACGGGATGCCCGTGACCGACGGATCGGTCATCCACTCCCCCGGGGTCTCGACGCGGTGCCGCAGCTCCCTCACGACCGGCACGAGTTCCCTCTCGACGATCGGGCCACCGTGCGACGGGTCGGTGATTCCGTAGCCGTCGGCGAGGAAGAGGGCGAACTGGCGGGCGGTGGGGAAGTCACCGTGCTGGTTGAGGTACTCGGCGTATGCCGTGGCGAAGCTGGAGTGCGAGTCCGCGGTCAGTCCCAGGACGGCTTCTTCGACCGGCTCTTCGGTAAGCGCCTCCGGCTGCGCGGCCACGGTCTCCTCGCCGGCCGTGGACGGGACCGGGTCTTCGTACCGGTGGTCCGAGGCTTCCTCGGTGGCCCTCCCGGCTTCCAGGGCCCGCTGATGTTCAGCGCTCGCAGGCGCGAGCGGCCTCGGATCGGTGACCGGCGACAGGCCGGCAAGGACGGGCATGGGCTCGTCGATCCCCGCTGCCGCCAGCCCGGCCGGCGCCGTCTCCGCGAGCGGCACCCCGTAGCGGGCAAGCCGCAGCGGCATCAGCGACTCCACCGGCGCCTTCCGTCGCCACGCCCGGCCGAACCGCGACCGCAGCCGTGCCTGGTAGACGAGCCGTTCCTGCTCGAGCCGGATGACCTGGTCGTAGGAGCGCAGCTCCCACAGCTTCATGCGGCGCCAGAGAAGGAAGGTGGGGCCAGGTGAGAGCAGCCAGCGGGTGAGGCGGACGCCCTCCATGTGCTTGTCGGCGGTGATGTCCGCGATCCGGCCGATGGCGTGGCGGGCCGCCTCGACGGCGACAACGAACAGGACCGGGATGACCGCGTGCATGCCCACGCCCAGCGGGTCCGGCCAGGCGGCGGCGCCGTTGAAGGCGATCGTCGCCGCGGTCAGGAGCCAGGCCGTCTGACGCAGCAGCGGGAAGGGGATGCGGATCCAGGTCAGCAGCAGGTCCAGGGCAAGCAGGACGCAGATGCCCGCGTCGATGCCGACCGGGAACACGTAGGAGAAGTTCCCGAACCCCTTCTTCAGGGCCAGCTCGCGGACGGCCGCGTATGAGCCGGCGAAGCCGATGCTGGCGATGATCAAGGCGCCGGTTACGACCACGCCGATGAGTACGCGGTGCATCCTGGTCAGCTGCGGTGGCGCGGCCACGTGCTCCTGCCCTCCTCCAGAGCCTCACTCCTGAACGGGCATCACACTCTCACGTGCGGCATCGTGAAGCAGCAGTTCGGTCGAGCGGAGCGTCCGATCGTCAACGAATAGTGATCATCTGCCCCGTTCGTGTCGGCTCGGTGTGGCCCAGTTCACTTAATTGATCTTGCTCTCGTTGTCCAGGATCAACCCCGGCACGGGAGCGCGGCGTTGGCCTCGCCTCTGCTCGAGTGGACTCCCCAATTGGGGAGTCGGGCCGATGGCCCAGAGATTCCAAGGGGCGGCGTGTGCCAGGATGCCGTGTGCCGCACCTCACCCGGGTGCGCACAAGTACGTACAAGGAGGCCTCTTCCGGTGCTGAGCGATGCCGTGGATGCCGTCGAGCCACACGAGAACGCCGTCATGATCGGCACAGGCAAGGGTGGCGTCGGAAAGAGCACAATCGCCGCCCACAAGGCCGCCTGGCATGCGGCGCAGGGCCAGCGCACCCTCCTTATCTGTGTCACCAGCCAGGACGACGACGACCTGGGCATCGAGCGGTACGACCGGGGACTGCGCCCCGACGGAGCCTCGGTACTCAAGGGCGAAGGCCTCTACCGGGCGATCCACGACCGCACCGCCTTGCTGCCGGTCCGGGAAGTACGCCCCAACCTCGACGTCGTGCCGGGCGGGCCGGCCGTCGGTGAACTCCTGACCCTGCTGACCGCACGCATGCCCATCGAAGGCATCCACGTCGTCGCCTCCCTCCACCGGGCGATCGCCCCCATCGCCCCGTGGTACGACCGCATCGTCATCGACAGCGCACCGGAACAGGACCCCCTCGAGCAGCTGGCGCTGACCGCGGCCCGATGGCTGTTCGTACCCACCCGCTCCGATGACTCCTCCATCGGCGGCATGCGGCGCATCGCCCGCAACTACAAACTCGTGCGCAGCCAGATCAACCCGCACCTCCAGGTCGCCGGGGCCTGCCTGTACGGGTCCAATCCGAGCGCCACGCAGCTTCACGAAGAGGTCCGTCGCGACGTGATCGAAGTACTCGGGGCGAGCACCCCGATGCTGTCGACGGTGGTCGGCTACCGCGAGATGCCGGCCGTCAACGCCCGCAAGAAGGGCCTGACCTTCCGCGAGTACGCGGACCTGCTGCCCACAAGCGCGAAGAGCTACGACGTGGCGGCCGGCCGCGCCGCAAGGGCCGATGTGGTGCCGGAGTCCATCAAGCCGCTGGCTAAGGAGATGGACGAGCTCAACGTGGAGATCGACTCATACTGCAGGAGGAATGCCTGAGATGGGCGCGTTCGACGACGACCCGACCGACGCAACCCGGCCGAAGGGCCTGCTGGGCAACGGACTGTCCACAGTGCTTCAAGAGGCCACCGTCGTGGTGAAGGCCCCGGTCGGCACAACGCTCGAGTCCATCCCCGCCCCCCGCCCGCCCGCCGCTGAGGGCGACCTCACCCCGGAAGAGGAGAAGACGTTCGAGGCCTGCAAGGCAGGCATGGACAATCTCCACAAAGCCTTCTGGATCGCGGGTAAGAGCCTCGAAACGATGGCGACCGGCAACCTTCACCGCAACTCCGGTCACCCGAACTTCGCCGACTTCGTCTGGGTGCACTGGGAGATTTCCGAATCCCAGACCTACCGCCTGATGGACGAATGGCGCATCGGCGAGGCGCTGTCACAGATGGGCTGGCACCCGCGCGAGTCCCAGGTGCGGAAGTTGGTGGACATCAAGAACGCCGCCGGCAACACAGCGGCCGTCGCCGTCTACGACGCGGTGGCCCGTACGGGGAAGCGCGTGACGGCGAGCCTGCTCGAAGACGTCGCCCGCCGCCTTCCTCCCCTCACCCCTGAATCAAGCCCGGTTGAGATTGGGCAGATGGTGCGGGGCATCCTGGCCCCGCCGCCGCCCGCGCCTGCGCCAGCCACGAACAACGAGCTGGCCGCAGACACTGGAGGCGAACAGCCCGACCCGGCGGTCGGTCACGGCACCGAGGGCCCCGTTCACAACATCACGACGATCGGCGGCAACCCCGACTCCCCAATTGGGGAGTCCAGCGCACAGGCCAGTGATTCCAAGGGTTCCCCCGCAAGGTCGGCTGACCTGGAGCGGCTGAACGAGACGCTCGTCCTGCTGCGCGAGGCGGAGCGCGGCATCAGTAAGCCAGCCGTGCGGCGCGCCCTTGAGGCGGATCCGGCGGCTGCCACCGCGCTGCTGGCCGAGATCGAGAGCAGCCTCAACAAGATCGGCAGGACGGTTGCGGTGCGCCGCCCCGAGTAGGTGCTGAAGACGCAAGGATGGGCGGGGCCGACAAGTGGCCCCGCCCATTCGTATCTCTGTCTATCGGGAGGTCCGCCGCCCAGGCAGGGGCGGAAGGAACGCGTCGAGTACGGCGTCGAGGAAGTCCGAGCGGTTGTCGAAGGCGTACGCGGCGGTGTACGCGTCGTACACGGCGAGTTCCTGCTGCGACGGGCGGAAGCTCTGCTGCACGCCGTGCTTGACTCCCCCACGGTCGACGCGACGGGCTGGCACCTCACCGAACAGGCCGTCGGGATCGTGGTCCTCTTCGCTGACCGGCTGCTGGCGGTGCCGTACGGCTTCACGCAGCCGCGGCCACAGGTTGTTTCGGTGGGCGTGAAGGAAGGCCCTTTTGACGACCACAGCGTTGGTGGGTTCCACCCCGGTCTCAACCTTCTGAGCCATTTGGTACCGGCCGAAGCGCTCCCGTACCTGCGGCTGCACCATGATCGTGCATTGGGTGGGGAGGTTACCTTCTCTCGCGGGCGTGCGCCCGATCTCGATCCGGCCGGCTGGAACGGCGTCCGAAGCGGGCACGGTGTCGACGGGGCTCGCCATGTGCGGAACGGCGGAGGGCAGCACGGGTTCCGCTGCCGTCGGCGCAGCGGGCGTCTCCTCTCCCCCGGTATCGAGAGGCCTGGTCTTCTCGGAGGCGGAGAGCGGCGAGCGGGCGGTGGGCGCGAACGCGGCCAATGCCGCCTTGCTGTCGATGGCGAACGCGTCTAGAGCTGCGTCCTCGGGCAGTCCGCCCCGCAGTGCCGGTGTGTTCTCCGTGCCTACCTTGGTATCGCCGGTCGTGGTGGTGTCCTTGGTCATCGCCGTGCCTTTCGGTTCGCGTCAGCCTGGTCGAGTTCCGCCTTCGCCTGCAGGACCTCCAGAGCCAGCGACCGGTAGTCGCCGGCCAGCGCCTTCATCGAGCGTCTAAGCGCGGGGTCCAGGTCGGGACTCGCGGCGAGCTCCTGCGGCACCTGCCCGTGGGTACGGCAGGCGACGGCAGCCGCTTCGACATGGCGGATGGTCTGCTCCATGACCCCGGCCGCACCGTTGAGATCGTGGGCGAGCTGATCCCTGATCTTCTGCTGGACTCTGGTGGCCGCCGACGCCGTCGCGAACAGCACCACGCCCAGCAGCCGCAGCTGCGGGTTAAGACGCATGGCGACGGCGAACCGGCGAGCCACGGTCCTTAGCCCCTTACGAGACGAGGGGTCGGACCGGGTGGGGACCAAGGCCATGTCGCCGGCGACGAGCGCCTGCAGTTGCAAGGGTTCGGACCCGGGGGCGACATCGAGGACGATGACGTCATAGAGGTGGCGGACGGCGTCGACGGCCGACGCGTACATCCCCATCCAGGCGAGCTGGTCCTCTGGGTCGTCACTGGTCGCGGCGGCGCGCCGCTGGCAATACAGCTCCTCGATCACATCCTGCAGTGCGCTTCCGCCGGGAACCACGTACAGGTTGGGCCGCGCCTCGCCGGTCGGGGTGAGAGGCTTGCCCTCGAGGATGGCGGCGGCCTGGGCCTGGCCGTCGTCTGCGAGTTCGGTGCCGGTGGTGCCGAGGTCCTCGCAGTGGTTGCCCTGTTCGTCGATCTCGATGAGCAGGACCTGCAGCCCGGTCTTGGCGAGGGCGGCGGCGATGGCTGAGGACAGGCTGCTTTTACCGACCCCGCCCTTGCCGTTGATGATGACGATGACCTTGCGGTCGTGGACGCCCTCGCTCATCAGCTGCAGCCGTCTACGCAGTGCGGCTTTGACGCGGCTGAGGTCGACGACGCCGAGCCTCACGGTACGCAGAGGCACAAACATCACATCCCGTCAATTTACGGACATCATGTGATGGTCGAAGATATGGAGAACGGCGCGGACATCCGGGACGACACACAGGCACACCACAACCCGCTGGCCCTCCTTCGTCTGTTCGGCCCTGTCGAGTGCCAGACCAAGCCGCACCGCCATAGACACGAGAGTCGAAGACACGCCTAGCCAGCCGACTAGCGAGGCCCCTAGCGCACCGGCTACCGCGCTATCAGTCAGCGCAGAAGCGGCAATCGACGTGCTGCTGGCAGCGGTGCCGCCGACTCCCCAATTGGGGAGTTGCGCCCGCTGCCCTTGTGCCACAAGGGCAGCGGCCGACAATGCCCTGTCCTGTCTCGTGGAAGTCGAGTCCTCAATGCCTCAGCTTGCCTGAGACTCACTGGCCGCTGAGGCGCCCGGCACCCGGTGATCGGCCGCAGGCGGCGGCCTTGCAGCGCCCTCGGGCCGGGGACAGGAAAGGTCAGCTTCCGATGCGGCAAGGACTACTTCACGCGTACGGGCAGAAGCTGGGTGTTCTCGAGGCCGAGCGCCGCGAGGGCCTGGTTGATGCTGGGGCGCAGGGGGTCGCCCTCGATAAGGGGACTTACGACGGTAGCGGCTTGGAGCAGAGCCAGGGTCAGTTGAATGACGTCGGCGTGACCAAGTTCTGCCGCATCCTGCCTGATCTGCAGGGTGCCGTCGTCCATCTGCTCTACGTACGCGCTGGCGGTGGAGATGGTGGTGTGCGACAGCGAGGACAGGTGCGAGTACACCGGGTAGACCTCGGCAACGTCGTACCGGTCAAGCATGTCGTAGAAGTTCTTCAGCTCATGCTTGAGCTTGTCGTGGAGTGCCTGCTCTGCGGCAGTACGGGCGGGCGGGGCAGGCTGCTGTGCGGCGGCCTGTTCCAGCGCCGCCCGGAACTCGGCGGCCTGGGGCCAGCCGGTCTCCTCCAGCTTCTTGCACAGCTTCTCGCGTTCCTCGTCCCCGCGGGCTACGAGGGCATCCACGGCGGCATCGCCATTGTCCGCGAGCCAGTGGATGGCGTACGCGTGGTTCAGGATGTTCCGGACCAGAGGGGCAACCTCGACTGTGAAGCCCTGCTCGGTGAGCAGCAGGACTGCCTCGGCGGTGCGACAGATGAGGCGCCACCAGCTGTAGACCGGGCCGAACACTCGCACCTTGGACAGGGGGACGCTGACGCCGTCCACGATGGCGTCCTCGGCGGCCTTGAGCAGATCAGCGGCTGTCGCGCGAGCCAGGTCGGCGGTCTTCTGGTCGTTCCTCAGCTTCGACATGGCAGGACTGTAGGGGAGTGGTCGGACCGTGACGACCGGTTTCACGGAGGCCTCGGGACGTGCTGCAACGCGAGCAAGAGTCAGACCAAGTACGGGCGGCCCGCGCATTCTGCTGGGCCGCCCGTACCCCAGATCCGTATGGCAGGCCGCGTGATCACGAGCGGGACGTGATACTGGCGTCCGCTCACGATCCGGTGACGTATGCGGCCGCGGCCGCATACGCGAGCTGGGCCTCCGCAGTGGACGCGGTTGGCCGTGCCGCTGTCGGCCGGCTTTTCCTCAGCTCCCGGACAACGGCCTCGACGTACGTTCCGAGGCTGACCAGTTGGGTGGGTGTCCGGCAGTCGGGAAGCACCGCGGCGATCTGGTCCAGCCAGAAGGTGACCTCCGCGTCGTCGTCCAGGCCGGCCCGGTGCTCGAGTAGGCGCTGCGCCACGGGCGCGAGCAGTGTGTGGCGTCGGGCCGCCTCTTCCTCGGCGCGCCGCTCGGCGGCGGCGCGGGCAGCTGCCTGCCGCTCGGCCTCGCGGACGGCTTCCGGGGTGCGGCGTACGGGCCGTTTGTCATGGGAGGCTTCGGTGAGGACGGCGGCTTGCAGGCGCTTCGCCTTGTTGTACGCCGCGCTGGGCATGTTCACGGCAAGCGGCGGCACCAGGTCGGCCCATGCAGCGCCCGCAGCCCGGGCGTGCTCGATCGCCTTCGCTTGGTGGATGTCCGTCTGCTCGCGAAGGTACTCCCAGAGCTTCACACGCGCGATCGCGGCCGTGCGCCGCGCTTCTTCTCTCTTCAGTGCACCCGCGTTGGCCTCGAGGTACAGCAGTGCCCCGAACAACTCATCGTCAGCGGGCATCTTGCCGATGTTCTCGTCCTCGGCGTCCTCGTGCAGCTGGCGCAGCTCACAAACGACAGCTGCGGTATCGAGGCTGCCGATCCTGGCAGGCGGGTTGAGTAGCGGCTTTGTGGGAGCAGCCGACTTCCGGGAGGGACGTGCCATGACGATGAGCCTGCCCGCCGGGGGCGATTCACATTCTGTGAATCGCCCCCGGCGGGCAGGCGGTAAGGAGCAGTTGCTCGACTCCCCAATTGGGGAGTCGAGTGTAAAAGCCCGATTTCACGGGCCGGGGGGGCTCAACGGCTGGCACAAGGCGACCTCTCTGCGCGCAGTGCAGAGGGGCTGGTCACTGCCTCCCCCCTCTCCACGGTGGCCGAGTCAGGTGGCCTGATCGCTCTTCAGCAGCGTGACTGGCTCAGCGATCCGGTCCGAACCTATGGGTGTGGTGCGTCGGGCGACTCAGCTGGGGTCGTAGACGAGCACGTTCGCGGGTGGGTGGGCAGCAGTGCTGCAAGTTATGCGCCAATTGACCCGGGGCCAGCCAGGCCGAAGAAGGGGACGACGGCGAGAAGACCTGCATGGCCGCCGTCTACCCAGGTAGAGGCCGATTTCCTCTTCAGCGCAGTGCCTCAGACTCCTCAATCACGTTGCCTCGTCGGGGGACCCTTCTTCCGCGCTAGCTGCATTGATCGGTTCAACCAGTACCGTGAGCAACTGGTGCTGGTCGCTTGGGTGAGATTCCGCAGTGAGCCGCAGAGCCTTCGGGCCTACTTCTCGGGGTGGCGGCTTCACCACATGAGCTCGAAGTTCCATCACGGTCGATGACCCACTTGCTGGCGCATGGCCAAGAGACTCGGCAAGCAGCTCGCCGACGGTCGCTGCCTCAGTCGCGACGGAGGCTTCGAAAGAGTACAAGCCGGCGAGTTCGCAGGCTCGGAACCGGGGGAGAACCCGGTACTTGCGTTCGTGGCGCGGCTCCATTGATGACCGTTGATCGTGCTCATCCTCGATAGGGCCGACAATCACCTCCAAAATGTCCTCCATGGTGACGATTCCCACCATCGTTCCGTGGTCGTCGATGACGACTGCGGCGTGGTTGTGGGTCCGCTGCATCTCACGCAGGACATCGCCGGCGTTCTGCGCGGCATGCACGAAGTCGACTCCGCGTAGAACGACGCTCACCAGTTCGGACTCACCATCGTGCCGCTTGTGACTGACGAAGATGTGCCTAACCAGGTCTTTCAGGTACACCATGCCGATGATGCTCTCCCCGTCTTGACTGATGACAGGGATCCGCGACCGCCCGCTACGCAGAGCGGCGATACAGGCTTGCCGCACGGTCTTCCAGTCCTCGATGGCAACGAGATCGACACGGGGCGTCATGATGTCCCGGACAAGGGTGTCGCCAAGCTTGACCTGGTGAGGCTCCGCCTCAGGGAGGGGCGTGAGAGAGATGCGTTCGGTTTGGTCATTCGCCGCAGCTCGGTGCAGCCGCGCGAAATCGTTGGCTTCCTCGTCAGGTGACTTGCGACGAAGTGCTCCTTGAGCCAGGAAGCGCACCAAGGTCTCGAGTTGATACTCGGTTGGCCAACGTCGACCGCTCAGCAGGGCGGCAACGAGATTGCGGTCCATGGTCGCGCGGAAGCCAACCGCCTCCGCTTCCTTGATCCCCTCGCTGATCTCCCGGACGCTCGGTGGCCCTGCTGCTCGGTACAGGAGGTGCAGCTCCTCCAGCAGGTTCCGGCGCGGGCCGGCTGCGAACTCCTCGGGTGAGGGCAGCTCGACTCCTCGAGCCCCCCGGCGTTGTGCGCTCACCGCGCCCTCCGTTTCTGCTCACGGCAAGTGTCAGCAAGTGTCACAGATCCGGGGTGCGAAGGGGGCATGTTTGTCCAGGTCACAGCCCTGCTCAGCAGCAAGGCGTCATGCGAAGGCTGGGCTCTCTCAATCGGGCTGCCAAATAGGCAGAGGGACGCCGATTCGCGCCCCTCTGCCGCACCCAGGCCTGTCATGAGACGTTGACGGCGCGCATGACAGGCCCTGGCTTCCGAAAGGGAAACCGATGCCTGACAACCGTAAGTCCCGGCAGCACCAGCACAAGACCAAGCAACGTCGCCTCTGGCTGCGCTCCCTCGTGCGTACGACGGGCCACAGCTTCCTCCGGGGGGCAGCTGGCGCCATGGGCGCGAGTGTGGCGGGATGGATCATCTGGTGGATCCAGCAGCACTGACTCATCTTCAGCCCGCAGGCTCTTGCCCTTCCGAGCGGCTATTCCCGAGCCAGTCTCGTCCTCGGCTTAGACCGCGAGACGTTGGCGAGGCGGAAGCCGGCCGAGCGGTAGCCTGCGCGACCGCGCCTGCCGCGGCGGCGGCGAGAAGTCTCTACTTCAGGACCAGCGCATGCCGAGCACGGTGACGCCATCGTTCAGGCTATTCGGGCTGACCGGCTTGCCGTGCGCGACGTTGTGGGTCCAGGTACCGAGCCTGACGTCGGTTCCGTCGACAGCTTCCCAGTTGCAGCGTGGAACGTCGAGGTGTCCCTCGCAGGCTGAGACTGGCGGGTAGCCAAGGGGGTCAGATCATGGCTACCGGCATGATCTGACCGAGATCCGCTTTGAGAATCCGCACCGCTCCGAGCGGTGTCGGGAAGAATGGTCTGGCGTAGAGCGAAGCGACCCGACTCCCGAGTCGGGTCGCTTCGCTCTAGGGGGCCTTAGCTGCCGACGGCTCGCAGGTGCCGTCCGGCCGGGCCGCGATCTTCGAATATCTGCGGTGCGAGGCGGTAGAGCTTCACGCTGCCGACGCTGCCGGTCTCTTCCATCCAGCCGACCGCGACGAGTTCCTTGCGGGTGCGCGAGAACACCGGGGGTGTCATGCCCGCTGTGGCGGCCAGCTCACTGGCCTTGATCATCACGGTGCCGTCCGGCCGCTGCTCCGACGACGCGTACAGCATCACGACGATCCGCTGATTGGGATTGAGGACGCGCCCGGTCTTCTTGAGCAGGTACTGGACGTCTTCCGCGTCGTTGATCCTCATCACGCTTCGTCCTTCTTCCGTCGCCGGTCACGGGGCTCGCGCACCTTGGTCTCTGGCGGATTCCAGTCCTTCACCGCTTCGCGGTGCGCAAAGCCGGTGCCGATGAACGCAAGATACGGCGAGCACCTGTAGAAGGTGGTCCGCCCGAGTCCGCCGGCTTCGACCAGCAGTCGGGCCTTCCTGAGCACTTTCACCACTCTCGACAGAGCATCCGGGCTCATGCCGAGTTCTGCCGCGATATCGGCACCCGTCCGCATGATGGCTTCCTCGCTTGTCTCGGTGGCGAACCAGTACCAAGCGAGAACCCTGAACTCCTTGTCGGTGAGACCGGAGGCAGCAGAGGCGAGTTCACGGCCCTTGCGGATGCCCACGTTGATGTGGGCGCCGCCATCGAAGGCGTAGTTGGCGCGGCGTACCTCTTCGACCTCGCCTGTGTCCTGGTCGACCAGCGCGAGAATCTTCCGCGCTTGCTCTGCCATCGAGGGCCGTCCCTCCAAGTCGATGTGCTGTCGGCCAAGCGATCCGACTCGTGAAGCGGACTACTTAGCAGGAAGAGCATTACCAGATTGCTAAGCGATCCGGCTACAGAGTCGGATCGGTGTGCCGTGAGCACACTGAGCACATGGCTATGCGATCCGATCCCTCAGTCGGATCAACCCGTTTCCAGAGTCGGGTCAACCCGCTTCCCAGGTCGGATCAACCCGATCCGCAAATCGGCAATGATGATCCGCGGATCGGGTATGCCGTTCCCCGGATCGGATTGGATCTCGCGTTTGCGCAGGTCAGAGAGGCGCGGGGGCTGCGTCTTCTCCATACAGTTCTGGGAGGGCAAGTGCCGCGCTCCACGGGAAGCCCTGCGGGCCGTCGCTACCGCGCCGGTCCTCGGGCGTGTCGGGCACACAAGTTGCTCAGGTGCACGACGGCTCCGGCCCGGGCCGTAGCACCAACATGAGCGTGGCTGAGCTGGGGCGGTGGCTGAGGTGCATACGCGTGCCTGATCGGTTCACTGCCCCGCCATCGTGGCGTGCTGGCGTGGGCTAAGGCCACGAAAGGGGGATGAAGGACGGCTGCTCGGTCACGTAACCGGGCGGACGGTGTCCGCGTCAGGCCCAGCGCATGCCGAGCGCGGTGAGCTCGACTTTCAGGTCGTCTGGCTGGCTGGCCTGTCGTGCGCGCACGTTGTTGATCCAGGAGCCCAGTCCCACGTCGGTTCCGTCGACGGGTTCGCGGTGGGAGCGGGGGACGTCGAGGTGGCCTTCGCGGGCGTGGAACTGGCGGGCGGCCGCGAGGTTCAGCGCACGCTGCTCGGCGCGGGTGAGCTTGCGCGGGGTAGGGGCGGGCGTGAGGTGGAGCATGTCGGTGAGCATCCACTGCTGGGTGACGGTCAGCTTGGTGAAGGCGCGAGCCTGAGCGGCGAGCCACTTGCCGATGTCCGCGCCGTCGATGATGACTTCGCCAGCTTTCGCCGGGAGGGTGCCGCCGGTCTGCAGGTGGTGCCAGGCGCGGCGGAAGTGTCGCTGCCAGTCGATGGGCCAGGGCGGGCACCAGCCCGGGTCGATGTCCTCGAGGGCCTGGCGCCGCGGGTCGGTCAGGGGCACGGTCCCGCTGTCGGGTGCGGTGGTGCCCTCCGCCTGGTGATGGGCGAGGACTTCGGCGCGGCGGGCGGCGGCGCGCTGGTTGCTCAGGAACTTGCCGACGGGATAGGTGCACTGCATCGCGTCGGTGGGCGCGGCGAGTCCGACGTGGTGGTCGGCGGCCCAGGCAGCGGCCGCGGCGAGTCCTTCTTCGAAGGCGGCATCGAACTCGGACCAGATCATGCCGAGCTTCTCGGCCTGCTCGATGCGCTCGGGGGCGAGGGTGCCCTCGTGGTAGTAGCGGCGCAGGTCGGCGACCCAGACGCCGAGCGGGAAATCGGCGGGGGACCAGTCGGTAGGGGTGCGGTAGCCGTACGGGACGCGCAGGTCGTCGTACTCGGCGAGGTAGCGGGTGGCGGCCTGGATCCCGCGGCGCCAGTGCACCTTCTCCGGGTTGAGGACGCGCATGCCGATGAACGCGGCGATCTGGCGGGGGTCATGGGCGGTGGAGAAGGAGAGCAGCCCGCGGGTGGTGTCGTCGGCGTTGTCGTCCCCGTCCGTGTCCTGGGTGTCGGCGGCCGGCGTGTTGTCGTCGACCGGCTCTTCAGTGGGGGAGGGGCGGGACGGTGTGCTGGGGGAGGCGAGGGCTTCGATGATGCGGGAGTCGTGGGCGCGCAGCGCGGTCAGCAGCTTCGCGAGCGGCGCGTAGGCGGGGGAGCTGAGCAGTTCGTCGGGGGATTCGCCGGCGCCGAGGATGACGGGGACGGCGATGGTGGCGAGCTTGCCCTCACCGGGGTGCATGCGCAGCGCCCGGCCGACGGCTTGGACGAGGTCGGGCATGGAGCCGCGGACGTCGGCGAAGAACACGGCGTCGCACTCGCGGGTGTCGACCCCTTCACCCAGGACCTTGACGGAGGACAGGAACGCCGGGCCTTCCCGGTCGGCGGCGAACTCGCGCAGGGTGCGTGCGCGGTGGTCGGCCTTGTGGTCGCCGGACAGCCAGGTCGTCCAGAGGGTGTCGGGGTGCGGGTAGCGCTCGGGATCTTCCTTGACCAGGGCGGTGGCCGTGCGGAGCAGTCCGTCGGAGAAGGCTTCGGCTTCGTCGAGGCGTGAGTGGAAGGTCAGCACGCGCTGGAACTCGTGCTCGACGGCGGACTTCAGGGCCGCGGTCTGCAGGGCGGCCAGACGGGCGGCGCGTACGGCCTCGGTGACGTCGCCGTCGGCGGCGAGCTGGAGCGTCTGCAGCTGCGGGTCCTGGATCTCGATGCACAGCACCTGGTAGGGGGCGACGATGCCGCGGTCGATCGCGTCGGAGAGGGTGAGCTTGTAGGAGACGGCGCCGAAGGTGCCGTTCGGGTCGTCGTCCATGGAGGCGACGAGTTCGCCGGCCGCGCCGCTCTCGCCGGTGTCTGTCTCGCCGTTGTCGTCGCCGGCCGCCCACAGGCGCGGGGTGGCGGTCATGTAAAGCCGGGCGCTGGCGGGGATATGGGAGTTGTCGTGGACGAGCGCCCAGGGCTTGCCCATCCGGCCGCTGGTGCGGTGCGCCTCGTCGATGACGATCAGGTCCCAGGGCTGCAGGCCCATCTGGTGCGCAGCCTCGATCGTGCCGAGTGAGGCGTAGGTGCCGTAGACGGTGACCGGCCCGTCGCCGGCGTCCTTGAGTAGTTGGGTGAGGGCGGCGGGGTTAGTGGTGTTGGGAAAGCCGACGTCGCTCTGCCGCAGTGAGGACACCCCGATGGCTGGGCCGGGGCGTCCGGCGAGGCGCCAGGCGGCGGCGGTCTGGGTCAGCAGCGGCCGTGACGGCATCAGGACCAGGACCCGGGCGGCCTTCAGTTCCTGGGCGACGTGCACGGCGACGTACGTCTTGCCGCTACCGGTCGCCTGAATGACCTGGGTGCGCAGGCCGTCCGGCGGGAGGACGGAGCCCGTCGGGATCTCGAGGGCCGGGACCGCAGACGTGACGGCCTCTGTCTGGTGTTCGCGCAGGGCCACGAGCGGCTGTGTCTGCATCCCAACGTGCCTTTCTGCAATGTCGCTTGTGATGATCTCACCCGCGAGGGAGCGGTGCCCGTCACTCCCAGGAGGGTTGTTGGTGGCGGCCGCGGCACCAGTCCGGGCTGAGAGGGGGCCGCACCTTGGGGCGACACTCCCTCCTCAGTAGGTGCGGCGGGCGGGTGCGTTCGGGCCGCAGCGGTCGCAGGGCAACGTCACCCTGCTGGGGCCGTGGGTGTGCAGGGCGAGCAGGTCCGCGGTGGTGGCAACGGGAGTCCAGCGGCGGCCGCGGCACTTGTCGGCGGTGCAGGGGGTGGCGGCCTCGAAGACCTGGTCGGCGCGGCGAAGTCGCATCTGGATCTCGCGGCCGCGCACGGTGAGCTGGCCATGGTGGGTGTCGCGGTCCTGCCAGGACCAGCCGATGTGGAAGGCGACCTGGTCGCCGAAGGCGGCCCGGGCCAGCTGGTTCGCGGTGAACTCGGCCGACGGCTCGAGGTTCCCGGCCAGCAGGTCGGCGATCAGGTCTTCCTCCGGCAGGAAACGAAGCGTGCCGGCGTCGATGCGGCCGCAGTGGAGGCAGCGGGCCGGCTCCCGGCGGGTGCCCAGGCACCCGGTGGTGAGGCGCTCCCCGCAGCACGGGCAGTAGTGCGCTCGCCGGTCGCCGTCTGTGCCGAGCTGGTTCATGCAGTTCTTGCACGCGCCCGGCTGCTGGTCGCGGCGGAAGGGCGTCTGAGGTCGGGGCGGCGCGGCGTGCTGATGGGTCGGGCAGGTGGTCACGCGGACGCTCCTGGGTTCGCATTGGGCGGGTTTCAGTGCATGTGGTGCGGCGAGGGCGATGTCACAGGCGCAGCCGCTGTCATGGACGAGAGGACCGGGAAGAAGCGGGGTGCTGTGACGGCGGCCGCGGGAGGGGAACGTCGGCCGGGTCCGGGGCGGTCTGGGTGGTCGGCATAGGGTCGGTGTCCTTTCCGGGCGTCTGGTGCAGGTGCCGGCGCGGATGGCGAGGCGGACGACGCCCTCGTCCCACCGGTGGGGAGCGGTGCGAACAGCACCTCCACCCCCATAGTGCAGAACTTATTTATGCATGTCTAGAGACTGCATATTGTGAGTATTCAATTTCGGCTGAGGTGGGCCCAACTTTGCGGAAGGCCGGGGCCGTTCGTCGCCTTGTAGCTGCACAGGTCGAGCGTGAAGTGGCTGCTCCCCCGGGTGCCGCCGCCCTTCCGTCGTGCGTCGCGCGCACCGCGCCGATACGGCCGAAAACCGTCCTGACCGTTGCCGGGCGGGGAGTTGATCGGAGGCTCGGTTGTGAACTCTTTCGGGGGTGACGGGGGACGCCATCCGGGGCGGGGGAGTGTGGTGACCTTCCCGTCCGCTCGACCCCAGGGCGGCGGTCCGTTCGAGGGGTCGGCTGTCGTCGTAGGCGTCCGCGGTCTTCGTTGTGGCGTTGCCGTCGTCGACGGGTCGGGTGTGGTGCCACCCGCCCGGCGAGATATGCAGATCTTGACTATGCATAGTCAAGATCTGCATAATCGAGGTGCGGTTGTTGCTGGTGAGTCTCCGGAGGAAGGCATCCCCGGTCACGCTGCCGCCCTGAGCTGAGAAGGGTGAATCCCCTCACTCGGGACGTCTTCAGTCTTCAGTGCACGCACATCGGAGGAGTACGTGAGCTCGGCGCACCGTCCCGGTCCGGCGGCATCCCCGGCAAAGCTTCCAGACGGGGCACCTGCCGCGTCTCGTGCAGTAGCTCCGGTCGGCGACTGGTCCGAGGAGATCCTCACCAACACTGTCCTGCCTAGCGTTCTGGAAGGCGCAGTTCCCCAGACCCGCCCAGTGGTGGTGTACGTCCTGGGGCAGCCGGGCAGCGGCAAGACCACGGTCATCGACCTCGTGCACGCCGCACTGACGGCGCGGGGCGGTGCGGTGCGGGTGGACCGCGACACCTACAAGAACGTCCACCCCCGCTACAGCCAGCACCTTGCCGAGGACGTGCGCACTGCCGGGGTGCGGGTCCGGCCGGAGACGTACCGGTGGCAAGCCGTTGTGGAGGCCCGGGTACGCGAGGGCCGCTACGACGCGGTGGTGGAGGTACCGGTGTCCCGCCCGGAGGAGTTCCTCGCCGGTGTGGCCGCGGACCGGCAAGCGGGCTGCTGGGTGGAGGTCGTGGCCTTGGCCGTGTCGTGGGCGATCAGCCAGTCCAGCACCCTGGAGCGGGACCTTCGCCTTGTCCAGGAAGGCCGGGCCCCCCGGTACGTCTCCTGGGACAACCACGACACGTGCGCCGACGCTCTGGTGCCGACCCTCGCCGCGGTGGAGACCGGGCACCTGGCGCACCGGGTGTTCGTCATCCGACGCGGCGCAGAGACGGCGCTGGACGTCATCTACGCCAACGAACTCGGCTCCGACGGGCGCTTGCTCCGCCCGGCAGGCGCGGCAGACGCAGTGCTCGCCGAGTGGCGACGGCCGTGGAGTGCCGCGGAGACGGGACGGGTTCGCCGTCAGCTCGCCGAAGCCGAGCGGCGCCTGGCCGACCCCGCGCTGCCGGAGGACTGGGCGCTTGCGCTGAGCCGCACCTCTGAGCGCGCCGCCGCGCTGGCCGAGCCCGTCCGGCGCATCGCGCAGCCCCGCAGGGAGGCGCCCGGGGTGGACTACCACCAGCTCTCCGTCGAGGAACACAAGTGGATCTACGACGAGCTGATCGTGCCGTCCCGAGGGCCCATCACCCCGCAGGAACAGCCGGTCGTCATCTACGTGCTGGCCCAGCCAGGCGCGGGCAAGTCGCGAGCCGCCCGGATGATCCTGAACAGCCTCCGCGATCCGTCCCACATCACCGGCGAGATCTTCAAGACGGCTCATCCGGACTACCTGCGGCTGCTGCGCGAGGAGCCGCGCACGGCCTCGGCACGAATCCGTCGCGACTACCGAACATGGCAGGCCTGGTACGAGGCATACGTACGCCGGAGCCGCGGGAACATGGTCGTCGAGATCACCCCTGAGAACCCTGCCCAGTTCGTGGCCCGCGCGGCTGCGGACCGGCAGGCGGGCTATCGGACGGGGCTGGTGGTCTTGGCGGTCCGCGAGGCCGACTCCCGCCAGGGCACGGCCATCCGTTACGCCCAGGTAAGTCAGCTGGACGGAACCCCGCGGTTCACCACGGCCGCCGGACACAACGCAAGCTTCGCCGTCTTGCCCGCGACGGTGGCACTGGCCGAGCAGATGGCCGCGGTCGACGAGGTGACCGTGATGCGGCGCGACACCCACCTCCTGTACCGCAACCACCTGACTGACGACGGGCGTTGGGACCGAAGCCCTGCTGGCGACCTTGCCGTGATCGGGGAGCACTACCGCCCCTACACCGCAGAGGAGGCCGCGCGGTTCTGGGCGAACCAGCGCTGGCTGCACGCGGCGATGCCGCAGTACCGCGACGACCTCGTGGCGATCGCGGGGCTGGCCTGCGCGCTGATGCCCGCCCAGCGTCCGCACCAGCTCGGCGCCCCCGCCCCCGTATCCGCGCTGCCCGTGCCCGCCTGATCTGCCGTACGGCCCGACGTCTGTACCGGTTCGGGGCGTACGGCACGGCGTCCGTTGCGGCTACGCCTCGGGACGCGGCTCGGTGGCCTCCAGCTCCTTCAGACGTGCGGCGTAATCGGTGGCGATACGCGTGGTCTCCTCGGGCCCGGCGTCCTGGAGCCGGTGCTGGTCCTCCACGCACTTCTGGCGTTGCGCCTTCAGCTCTTCAAGGCGCTGCTGGTCGCCAGCGCGTCGCGCGAGCAGCAGCGCCCGGCTGTACCAGGCGATGACAGTACCCACGATCTCGCGCGCCGCCTCGTACCCGACGGCGGTGTCGCCGTCCGGGGCCGGCGCCGACCCCGACGGGCGCTGCGGGTCGGGGGACGACGGCGATGCGGAGTCATGCATGGGACAACCACCTCAAGATTGCGAATCATCAGCGAAAAGATCATTTTCCCTGATGGGCTGAACTGCCGCTGTGACCGGCCACGGTACGCGGCATAGATTTGGGGAGTAGGTGATCACTTCCGGGGGGACTCGTCCATGGCCGACCTGCGTGCGCTGTTCAGCAGCAATGACCCCAACTCCGTGGGCAGCGACGAGGCGTTCACGAACCGCCAGTTCCAATGGAACCTCGTCGCCGTCGCCATCGAGGAGCACCTGCGGCACATCGCTGGCCCCAGCTTCGACGTCGAGGACCTGGAAGCCCCGCGCAACAACGTGATCGTGTTCCACGGGGTGGGCGGCGTGGGCAAGTCCACGCTGCTACGCAAGGTGGAGACGTCGCTCACCACGGCCGAACAGCGGCCCATACAGTGGGGCGCGCCAGCCTGGGCGGGCGAGGAGATCCTGCCGATCCGCATCGACCTTTCCCGCTCTGCATCGAACGGGTCGGATTTCGAACGCGTGCTCCTCACGGTCCGGCTCGCCCTCGCGGCCCAAGTCGGCCGCTCGTTGCCCAGCTTCGACCTGGCGCTGCGCCGGTACTGGGATGCGCAGCATCCCGGCGAACCGCTGGAGGAGTACGTCCGGCGCACCGGCCTCGTGGGCAGGTTCGGGGCGATGCTGCCGCAGCAGGTGCAGGGCGCGGTCAGTGAGGCGGTTAGTGCGCTGCAACTTCCCGGCCTGGTCGGCTCGGCGGCCGGGCAGGTCGCATCGGCGCTCGTCACGGCTCTGCGCGAGCGGCGCGAGCGGGCGCGGGCCCTGGCCGGCTGCGCGCGGACCGCCGATCTGCTCGAGGCCGAACCCAGCTTGGAGGCGCTCTCCTACTATCCGCACCTGCTCGCCTGGGAGATCAGCCGCCTGCCCGCGAAGCACTCGGTGGTGCCGGTCATCCTGCTGGACACGTTCGAGGACACCAGCGACCGTCACCGCGACACGGAGCGGCTGCTGCAGCGTCTGGTGTGGCTGATGCCGAACTGCCTCTTCATCATCAGCGGCCGCAACCGCCTGCCCTGGGCTGATCCCGCCTTGCAGGGCCAGCTCGACTACACCGGCCCGGCCGCCTGGCCCGGCCTGGCCACCCCCGCTGGGCAGCCGGCGCAAATCGCCGGGCAGGGCAGTCGCCAGCACCTGATCGGGGACTTCTCCGAGCAGGACTGCGACGCCTACCTCGCCCGACGCCTCACCACCCAGGACGGCCAGCCGCTGATCAGCCCCGAAAACCGGGCGGTCATCACCGCGCGCTCGCACGGCCTGCCGCTGCACCTGGACCTGGCCGTTGCACGTTTCCTGGAGATCCGACGCACCGGGCGTACTCCCTCGGTGGAGGACTTCGACCACACCTTCCCCGCGCTCATCGCCCGCACGCTCTCCGACCTGACCACCGACGAACGCCACGTCCTGCGCAGCGCCAGCCTTCTGGACGCGTGGGACCTTGACCTGGCCACCCGGGCCGCGGGCCTCACCCACCAGTCGGCGGCCCGCCGGCTCGTCGAGCGGCCGATGGTCAGCGAGGACCCGTACGCGATCTGGCCGTACCACCTGCATGGCGCCATCCGCACCGCGCTGCGCACCGCCGACGACCACGCTGAGGACCGCTGGACCCCCGCCGACTGGCACCAGGCCGCTGAACGCGCGTTCGATGCCCTCGGCCGGCAGTGGCGGGACGCCGACGCCCTCACTTCCAGCCGGGCCCTGCTCGTCGCGTGCCTGCGCCAGGGCCTGCGTCTGGCAAGCGCCCATCACCTCGCTGACCTCACCTGGCTCACCGATGCCGCCTTCGCCTACACCGACGACTCCGTCTGGGAGCCCCTCGCCCCGCCCGCTCGCACCTCCAGGCCTGTGCCCGGTGCCGGCCGGCAGCCGGAGGGGGACACACCCGCCGACGCCCTGGCCGAACTGCTCGACGCCATCGCGCGGCGCCAGCACGAGCATCGCGAACGCACGGCCGAACGGCTCACCGCCGTGCTGGCAACCGGCACGTTGTCCGGCGAACTCACCGAACTGGCCCTGTACTACCGGGCCAAGGCTCACAAGGATCTCGGCCGCACGGCCGCCTCCCTTGACGGCATGCGCCAGGTCGCCGACGCCGGCGGCCGGCTCGCCCCGCGCGCTCGCCGTGGCATGGCCAACCTCGCCCGTATCCGCGGTGATTTCCCAAGCGCCCTCGCCGCCGTTCCGACCCTGGGCTGGAAGGGCCGCCACCACCGAGTCCTGGGCGACATCCGCTGGCCACAGGGTGACTTCCCAGGCGCCATCGTCGCCTTCGAGAACGCGCGTGCCGAGGCCGAACAGCACGATGCCCCCGGAGAGCGAGCCATCGCCCAAACCCGCCTAGCGCTGGCCTGCGCCTTTTCCGACCCAGTCCGTGCCGACGACGAACTCGCCCTGGCCTATCAGCTCCTCGAACCGCTCGACCAGCGCGCGACCACCCTGCTCGCCCAGGTCGCCAGCCTCGTATGCGACGCCGGCACCGACCGCGATGTCACCGACCGCGCCGCCGTCCTGCGCGCCCAGATCGACGTCACCGGCCTGGCTTGGCTCGTCCCGCTGCTGGCGACCGCCCAGGCCTTCCACCACGCCGTACGCGGCGCACAGGACGACCTTGCTGCCACCATCGACCGCCTCCGCGAGGCGACCGCGACCGGTGACTTCGCCTACTACGTGGACATCGCCCACTTCATGGCCGGTCAACCGCTCCTGCAGCCCTCCACCACTGCCTGGCTCGACACCGAGGACGCCGTACGCAACCGGTGGCGCACCCTCGTCGACGAGCGTCAGCGCCACCTGAATGCCCGCCCGTCGTGAACCGTGGCAGCCTGTTCGGCAAACGTCCGACCAGCACATGTAGGGCTGTGGCCCGCGAACACACCGGGTGTTCGCGGGCCACAGTGAAAGCAGGCAGGCTCAGAGGGTGTCCGGGTCGACGCCCTGCGCACGCGCGAGAGCGAACAGAACTCGCGCGATCGTGTCCAGGCGCTGGGCGATCGACCGGTCTCCGGGCCTACCGACAGCGTTGGCGTGGGAATCGACGCTTCCCAATGGCGCCCGCTGCTGCTCACGGATCGTCGCCGTTTGCTTGGTATATCCCGCAAGCGTTCGTCCGGCACGGAACGCTTCCGCATCCTGGCGCGCGGCGGCGGCCACCACCAGCATGATCAGCTTGCGTCCGGACTCTTGCCCACCAGCGCAGTCAGCAGCTCAACGATCTGCGCCTGGTTGCGGTCCATCTTCTCTTCAAGGGCATCAAAACGGGCGTTGACCTTGGTGAACCCATCCCGAACCTCACGACGCAACGCTGCCTGGCCCTCGATGACCGCCGCGAAATTCCCGCCCGTCTGCACCTGCAGTGCCTCGGCACGGTCCTCCACCGCCTCCAGGCGGCGGGTCAGCGCCTCGATCTCCCTCTGCGTGATGTCGTCCTCGGCCACGCGGGACTCCCCCAGATCATGTGCGGTGCTCATCAGACCCCCCACGATATCGCGGGGCTACACACCGCAGACCTGCGCCGGGAAGACACTGTCCCGGACACACGCCCGAGCCTACGGCCGACGTAGGCGGTGCCTCGGCGTGGTGCGGTTACAAGCGCCTTTCGCCTGCGCATCCGGTCATGTGATCCGTGTCACGGATCACCGCTCTACTGAGGCCGCGCAAGGACGCGCAGTGCGGCGCGTTCAGGTAGCTGCCGGTGATCCCGTCGCTGCTCAGAGTGTACTTCGGTGGTGCGGGGCCACACCGCGCGCCCCTGAGTGCGAGAGCTTGCCGTCAGTAACCAGAGGTTGACTGCCCGCGAGATTCCTTGAGGGCTCGTTGCACGAACGGTGGCCCTGATCGATTGGCTGATCTCCGAGAGCGACAGGGCTCTCCGGTGCCCGCTGAGGGGGGCAAGGCACCGCCTGCCGATGACAAGGACTCCATTAGCCGTGAAAGACGTAGCTGACCTGGCGCTGGCCCTCTCGGTGGTCACCGCGCTGCGTGTGTTCGGCCCCGGCGGCCGGACGCTCATCCGGCGCCTGCTGGGCGCGAGCGTACGCATCGGAGCCGAGTCCCTGGCCGAGCAGCGCACCGCCTACCTGGCCACGGACGCTGCGCCCGGCACCGAGGAGAAGGGGAGCCGACGGTGACCAGCCCTCACCAGCCCCAGCGCGTCATCCGCACGATGACCACAGAACTGCCCACCGCCTTCTGGGGATTTCACAACCTCTACTACCGGCCCTATCTCGAATACGCCCACATCCAGCTCGGAGACCAGCGCTCCGCCGGCGAACTCGTCCACACCACCTTCATGGATCTGGCGCTGCGCTGGCCGGACATGATGGAGGACGCCAACCACGAGGCATACGCGTGGGCTCTGCTGCGCGAGCGGATCGCCGACGAACTCCGCCTCCAGGGCCGCGCCCCGGCCACCGTAGAGACCGCGGTGTTCGCGCGCGTCAACCGCGCCGCCCTGGAGTCCGTGCGTGACCAGCTCGCCGACATGGAAAGCGCACTGGGCCTGTACGCGGCCATCTCCCGCCTGCCCGAGCGCCAGTTCGACGTCATGGTGCTGCGCTACGTGCTCGGCTACACCAGCGAGCACACCGCCCACATCCTGGGCGTCACCGAAGCGACCGTGCGCTCACAGGCCCGGCATGCCAAGCGGAAGCTGGCCAAAGACCTTGACCTGACCCTCGACCCGACAGCCGACCGCGACGATGCGGAGTGACCACCCGATGCAGCTGAAGTCCCTTGAGCAGGTTCTCGCCGACGCCCGCGTCCTGGAGGGCGACTACGACGACTACGACGCGGCAAAAGCCCGCCAGCGCCTCGCGAAAGACGTCTCCCGCCTGCGCTGGGAGAGCCTGTTCGACCTGCGGCTCCCGCACGTCCTCGCCCAGCGCCGCTGCGGCGACAGCCCCCTGCCCCGTCCGCAAGAAGCCGCTGACCGCCGCCCTGCGCCAGCTCACGCCCAGGCGGCCACGGAATTGCAGGCCCTGTCCATCGTCGTCATCCACGACCACGAGGCGCCCTCCTTCGTAGCCCGCCTCGTCAACGACCGGCGTATCGAACCCGACGGCGCATTGGTCCTCGCCTGCCTGCTCGATCTGGCCAAACAAGAGGAAGGAGCCCAGTTCTGGTGGCAGTTCGCCGCCGGCGCGGGCAACGCCACCTCCGCCTACTGCCTCTACCTCCTTCACCTGCGGCGCGGCGAGACACGCGACGCCGCACACTGGGCAGAGCAGATCCGCCGGCTCAACGCCGAGTGCGACCAGTACCTTCTCCAGCCGAGTGAATCCACAGTGCGGGATGTAACTCCCCACCGCGACTGCCCATGCAGAGACGGCGTGTTGCGGGATGCGGTCGAACACCTACCCACGAGTTGCGACGACGACTACGGACTCGTGCCGCAACCGGATCCCGCCCTGGCCGGGCAGCTCGAAGCCCTCGCAGCAGCATGCTGAGCGAGGTGGCGGTGGGTGAGGGCCCGGCGATCTCCCCCTGCGCGCAGCCACAAGACGCCACGCGACGCGCGTGTCAGCCGAGACCGAGTCGGCTGGAAGCGGTAGTCCAGTCGGTGACGATGGCCTGCTGCGCCGCCTCAAGAGTGATCTTCCCGGAGCAGACTGCGGTGTGCAGCTTCGTCTCCACCGGGTCCTTCTTGTTGTTGACCCCGCCGCCCGGCTTGTGGCCCGGGTCAGCGGGCTCCACCCAGAGGTTCCGGGCGTCGTTCGGGTCACCCCCGAGCTGCAACGAGATCAGGTGGTCGTACTCGTCGTCGCTGAGGCTGCCGGTCACACCGTAGGAGGCGGCGTTCAGTCGCTTCTCCTTCCCAGTGATCGCCACCGGCGGGCGGACCCCCTTGGTGTAGCCGCCCTTGCGGCAGATCGTCGACGCCAGATTCGCCTGGGTCACCGCCGGCGAGGTGGCGCCCGGCGTGCACTTCAGGTCCTGAAGCGGCTCACCTTTTTCGTACCGGTACTTGCAGCTGCCCGCGGGCGGCTGCTGCTGCACCGTGTACGTCGTCTGAGGCCCCGCACCCACCGGGATCTTCGCCGCTCCCGCGGGTACGGCCGTTCCCGACGGCCCCGCCGCTGACGCCCCGTCCTTCCCCGAGGTGTCCGCCCGGGAGGAGGAACCATTCGAACAGCCCGCCAGCAGCAGGCAAGAGAGCAACACCGGCGGCATGGCGCGGCGGATGGAACGCATGGCGACCCCTCAGGAGCAGGCGACAACTGGGCACATGCTCCCCCATCCAGAGGTCCTCCTACCGCTCAGCCCCAGGCGCGCAGGTGCGCGCAGGCCCGCTGGGGCGAGGGTTGAGGGCGCGCATCAGAGGGAGCTCGTCACGGGGCCCATACGTCGCCAGGCCCTCGTACCAGTCGGTGGTCGCCTCAACGAGGCCGACGCCTGGGACGTCGATGCTGACGGTGATCTCCTCCGCGGTCCACGCGGCACCGTCGGAGGCCTCCCGGTGGACCTTCCGGGAGGTGACGGTGCCGCCGACGCGCTCGTAGAGGTCGTTGAGCTCCAGTTGGGACCACAAGACGAGGCGGGTCTCGGTCTCGCCGTGCTCGGCGTTGGGCCGCCAGCAGCGCAGGCCGAGCGCGGTCTGGACGCGGGCGGCCAGGGCCTCGTCGAAGACCGGGGCCGGCTCGCGATGCGGCTCCGGGGCCGGGGTGTTGAGGTCGCGGATGGGCTGCGGGTCGATGGGGGCGAGGACGAGGGCGGTGCCGATGACAACGGTTCCGGCGAGTCCGATGGTGTCCACGGTGCTCCGATCCTGATGGTGGCCGTGCCTTCCCCGTTCAATAATGCAAATTTAAATTATGCATGTCTAGAGTCTGCTGATTTACGGTCTGCCTCTCAACTCGACACGACAGCCGCGACCGCGGCCGGCAGAGCGGATGGTGGGAGAGTGGCTGCATGTGCGGCCGATACGCTTCCACCCGCAAGCCCGAGGACCTTGTCAGGCTCTTCCACGTCACCGACTGGCGTACGGAAGAGACGCTCGCGCCGAACTGGAATGTGGCCCCGACAAACGACGTGTGGGCCGTTCTCGAGCGCACTCCACGCGACAGCGACGATGCCGGGGAGGTGGGCAGGGAGCTGCGGCCGTTGCGCTGGGGCCTCGTGCCGTCGTGGGCGAAGGACATGAAAATCGGCGCGCGGATGATCAACGCCCGTGTGGAGACCGTGCACGAGAAGCCCGCCTTCCGCCGCGCATTCGTCAAGCGCCGCTGCCTGCTGCCAGCCGACGGCTTCTACGAGTGGCAGCAGATCAAAGACCCGGCAACCGACAAGACCCGCAAGCAGCCCTACTTCATCCACCCCGAGGACCACCAGGTGATGGCGCTCGCCGGGCTGTACGAGTACTGGCGCAACCCCGAGGTCAAACACGACGACGACCCCACGGCCTGGCTGATGACCTGCACCATCATCACCACCGAGGCCGTCGACGCCGCCGGCCGCGTGCACCCCCGCATGCCGCTCGCACTCACCCCCGACCACTACGACGCCTGGCTTGACCCCCGTCACCAGGACCCCGACGACCTACGTGCCCTCCTGGACCAGCCCGCAGGCGGCCACCTTGACGCCCGCCCCGTCTCCACGGCCGTCAACAACGTCCGCAACAACGGCCCTGAGCTGCTCGAAGAGGTCCATCAGTAGCGACCGCCGAGCTGCGCGGCGTCCCCATGTAGGTGCCGGCTGCTCGCGCCTCACGGCTTGTGGCCTGCCCGGGACGACGTGCGATGGGTCCCGGACAGGCTCCGCTCCCACTCTGCGGGGAAGCGCAGCTCGGCGCTCGCCGGTGGGCTCATGTGGCGTAGCGGTGCTGGCCGGCGTGGCGTGGGCGGCCGCAGCCCGAGCGACGACAATCAGACCCGGAGCCCGGGCTGTGATCAGGCGGCCTCTTCTTTCCAGGGTCGCCAGCCGCGCAGGTCAAGGTCGGTATCAAGGACGGCATCCAGGCGGGCGCCAACGGTCAACCACATGCCGGGCAGATCCGCTCGGGAGCACCGGGTGTGTAGGTTCCGCAGATTCGCGAGCACTCGCGATCTCCTGACCTGCGGTGTCGGTGGAGGTGAGCACTACTGACAACGGAGTCCGTCGCCCGATCATGAGCAATCCGGCCCGGTGGGAACGGCCTTCGCGGTCCGGTGCCGCGAAGAAGCCGCAGGTCGCGAGATCCATTGCTCACCGAACCGCGGATTTGCTCGGACAGTGCTCATGATCACGCGGAATTGCTAACGCAGACCCGGAACCTACAGGGTGACCTGCATGAGCAGCATGGTGTCGACCGGGACGAGGATCTGGCCATGGTGCCAGTCCGGCAAGGCGATGAGCGCGGTGGTGTCACCGACCCGCACGATGTGGGCCGCTACGAAGCTGTGGGTGCCGGTTTGAGCCATGCCAGCCTCCAATCACCCCGGGCCGAAAGGGGCATCACAGTCCCGGGACGCAGATCATCACCCAAACCGAACAGCCTGACCAGGCATTTGACACGCCGTGAGGACATCTGAAGGGCGCCAGACCTTTCTGCGGCGGCTGGCTGAAATCGGGCGACCCAGGAGAGCCGACCTACTCACCGACTCGAGCACCCGACCACGCTGGGCGGGCTCAGACGCCTCGCAGTCAGCGGTGATGTACACAACGCCAGGCACCGGCCACAGCGGCTCGCCGGAAGTAATGATCGGATAACCGGGCTGCGAGCTGGGTAAGACGGACGCCGGGTGCCTTCGCCTTGGAAGGCCCCCACCTCACCGGCTGGGGCTTCCCAGCGAGAACGAAGGACAGCAGCATGGCCAGCGGCACTGTGAAGTGGTTCAACGCCGAGAAGGGCTTCGGCTTCATCGCCCAGGACGGCGGACCCGACGTCTTCGCGCACTACTCCAACATCAAGGGCAACGGATACCGGGAACTCGTTGAGGGAGAGACCGTCACCTTCGACGTCACCCAGGGCCAGAAGGGCCCCCAGGCCGAGAACATCGTCCGCGGCGGCTGACGCCCGACCCGAGTCCCGCATGATCCACCATGTACAGTGGCATCACCGACGCGGGGTGGAGCAGCTCGGTAGCTCGCTGGGCTCATAACCCAGAGGTCGCAGGTTCAAATCCTGTCCCCGCTACCACAAGAAGGGGCCCGCAAGCGCGGGCCCCTTCTGCTTTGGCCTAGCCGAACGAGCAGCCGACATGTACTGGGTAGTGTCGTCGCGACCCCTGGTCTACCGCTCCGCGAGAGCCGAACTGGTGGTGCTGCGCCGGCCGTCCTCGACCGTAACGAACGTGTCCGCTCCCTGCCGGGCTCGACGCAGCGAGACACCCAGCCCCTTCAATGCCAGGTGGTAGCCGTCATCGCCGTCGTCGCAGCTGAGCTCGAGGCCTGGGAGCCACACCCGGAACGGCTCCCCCTGCGCTGCCACCAGGTATCCGCGCCGGCGGTACCAGCGCATCACTGCGTACTCGCCACGGGCGATCTTCGCCATCACCACGCGGCACCCCAGGTTTGCCAACCACCTCTCGGTCTCTTCTAGGAGTGCACTGCCCACTCCTTGTCGGCGGACGTCGGCGTCTACGGCCAGCGAGTCAATCTCTGCCAGCGTCAGGGCCAGAGCACGCAGCGCGGAACGTCCCTGCTCGGTGTGCTGGCGCATCAAGCGAACCGGGGGAGTCACATAGGCCAGCCCGCATGGTCCACCTGTCGACTCCCTCTCAGCCACCACGGCTCGCACGTGTCCGAAGGGGCGCACGGAGAACTCGCCACCGTAACGATCCACGAGCGTCCCAACCGGCTGGTCCTCCGGCTGCTGCAAGGAGGGGCGACCTCCTATGGCAATGTCTGACAGCCGGTTGAGATCCTTGCTCTCACCGCGGCGTGCGGTGCGAATGGCAAGCACCGAATGTCCTCTCATCATCTGCGATCAGGTCCGTCCCTTACGTGGTGCGGGCGTCCCATACAACGACGAACCAACTGTTTTAGGCACACAACAGCCGTACCGCTTCCGAAGTTCCGTCCAGGGAAGAGCTGTCTGTGGTCGATCGACGGCCCCACTGCCGTCATGGGCGCCGACAGCCGACAGCTGAACGAGCCGGAAGCGTCCTGGCCCCCCGCCCGAGTGGGCCGGAGCGCCTTACTCCTCCCGCGACGTCCCCCAGGTTGGGAAGCCGCGCCAGGTGTGCACTGCTGCACTCGCCGCTCTAGCCCCCTGGCCGCCGCTGTGCCCACCATCGGCCGCACTACGAGGAGAAGCTCGGCACGTCCGGGACAACCGTCGGGATGCTCTGCCGTGCAGCTGTGGAGGGCAGGTCACCCCACAGACGTCGATGAAGGGCATCGGCTGCGGCTGCCATATGTGCATGGTCGAGCGGTTCAGCTTGCGGATCCAGGACGGTGGGGGGATGGTCACTGTGCCCTCGGCCGCGCATGATCAGACCATGGTCGGGAAAACGGCCGAGCACGGGGGTTCCGTAGCGCGCCAGTTGCTCTTCGACGGCCAAGTCGAACTCGTCAGGTGCGGCAGCTTCGTCGGACTCGGTGAGAAGCAGCAGCCCGTTCAGGGGGTGGGTGGACACCGACCGGCCCAGATGCTCCGACCGCCACAGGACGGCCGACTCGGCCGGTGTCAGCGGCACACCATCGTCGGTATGCGTGGTCTTGCCAGGGAACGGGATGTGGCGCTGGAAGGGCCGGGCGTGATGCACGAGAATCCGCAGGTCGGCGGACCACTTCGAGGACGTCACCTCCTGCATCCAGCCGTCGTAGGCGCCGATCAGGAACACCTGGTCGAAGCCGATGGGAGCATGCTGAAGCGCGGCGCCGATCGCGTCGCTGGTGTTGGACACCGTCATCGACCACAGCTGGCCAGGTGAGGGAGCGAGCCGCAGCCGTGTCCAGGTGCTGACTGCCTTCGGCAGTGCGGCTGTCGCCCACTCGGGGCGGCCCGGATCACGGAAGAAGCCCATGCTGCTTCCTTCCACGAGAAGGAGACCTACCGCGAGGCCGCGGGCAGCCCAGACGGCGGCGATGCGCTCGGCCACCCTGACGAGGTGGTCCCGCCCCAGGCCGCCGGACGGCGCGTCGAGGAGCTGGACGACGCACGTCCGCTCCGGACCGTCTGGCTCCGTGCTGTGCTCTGCCCGCCGGGGCCGGCTGACATTGCGGCCATCGCCCACGGCCGTCAGCGGCCGCGGGCCAGGGATCGCACCGACCCGGGCCGCCGATACGCGACTGCTGCGAATCGTGAACACGCCGCGGCAAAAGGACCAGTGGGGTGCCATCCTCACGGTGCACTCTTCGGGTCCGCATGCGTGGTCCAGCAGCCGTAGCCCGCACCCCACGATGCGGTCCTCGAGTACCTCGATCAGCCGTTCCTCGTCGAATTCGCCACCTGCCACCTGACGTTCGATCAACCAGTCGAGCCCGTGGTCGGCCATCTCGGTGCTCAGCCGCACACCCACGTACCCGGTGAGGCTGTCCCACAGGCGCGGGCGTCGCAGCAGGGCACTGCCCATCGAGCGGGAAACGATGAGTCGGCGCAGCAGACTGCGCTCCACCGGCTCTCGGCGTCCAGGGCCTCGCTCCTCACGCAGCGGATCCCACTGCACGACGTGCCCGGATGCCGCGACCTGATCGGTGTGGGCAGCCAGCAGCGCGGAAAGATCCTCACCATGCGGTCCGCTCACCCACACCGCTGGCTCGGGTGACCGCCAGGACGCCTCGAATGCCCAAGGGCGAAGACCGAAACGCAGACGCGCACCGTCCATCTGCACGGTCAGTCCACGGACGCCCCGCCACGGGCCCTTCTTCGTGCGGCACGGCAACAGTCCGAACAGGGACTGTACGTCCGCAGACCGCTCAAGGCGTAGAACCAGCCCATCCTCCGTGGGCTTGGCTTCCCTGACGCCGAACGGCCGTGTCTGACCACCCACGCTGCCGAGAGCGGAGACCAGTACCGCCTCCAAAAGGGCCTGCTCCGCTGAAGGCGAGGGAACGAGCTGATCAAAGCGGTCGAGCCGGCTCAGGCGACGTCGGACGTCCTCCAGGGACTCACCGGTGAGCTGACAAGCAGCGTTACTGAGCTGATCCATGCAGTACATGCGCGTTCCTCCGAGTAGCCCCCCGACCTGGGCAACGAAGGCGCATCTCAACACGGTTGCAGGATCCGACAAAGGGGTTCACGACGTTGGTTCTCTGACGATGCCGCGTGGTCGGGTCGAGCATCCAGAACTGGCCGCGTCCGAGGCCAGGCGCGAGAAAACTAGCCCGACCGGGTCGACCAGTTCCACCCGCCACGCCGACAAGTACCGCTGGTCCGCAGCCACGTCGCCACGAACCTCTGATCCATCACTGACACGCTGAGCGAGTGAACCGCGCCCGGCACGCGGCGGAGATCCCCCACAGCAACCCGCCCATGCTCTATCAGCGGGACATGACAGACGTCCTACTCGACCGCTTCCTCCGACGAGCCGACCTCACGCGGGCACTCGAGGAACACTTCGGAACCTGCCGCGCCTGGCCCCTTCGCTTGCGAGCCGCTTACGACCAGCTCGAAACACTCAGAGACCTGCTCGGACCCGCCACCTACTCCACATTCCTGCGGTGCGCCGAGCGTGCAGCCAGCCAGAAGGAAGTCTCCGAGTCCCAGCTCCTCACCATGCACAGGGACTATCTGGACCGCGAGCTGTACCGGCAGTATGGCGAGGAAATGCCCGAGGCGATCAAGGTTGCCTGGGCCGTGACCTTCGGCATCATGCTGCTCCTCGACGACCAGGACTACGCCCACCTCATCAAGGCGGCCGTCCGAGCTGACGAGGACAACACCGTCAGCACAAGCGGGTCATGATGCGAAGCCCCGCCCACACGGCGGGGCTCACTTCCACTCACTCCCGTTCTTCGCCGGCGCGGCCGCCAGCTCCGAGGATCCTTCGTGGGGTCGGTGTCGTCGCCGGGTGAGCGCCGAGTACGCCGCGGCTCCGCAACTCGTTCAGGTCGGGGAGACGGACCTCGGGAAGGGCGTCGAGCAGGTCGGCCTGGGAGGCTCGGATGCTGCGCGGGGCCTGGGGGCCGGCGCCAAGGGTGCGGCGGGCTGTCACGCCGTCATCGTAGGCGGCGCTTCAACCGCTTCCATACCGAAGGGGTAGGCGTTCGTAGTTCGCAACAGAGTGAGGGCCCGGGGCCAGGCGCTGGCGGTGCCGGGCCCTCACGAGGTTCGCGCATCCGCGGGGGTTCGGATGTTCAGGGCGCGATGCCGTGCCCAACGACTCCCGGCCCGTGCGGGTCACGCATCGTGCCTTATGCCGGGTCGTCGGGTCCGCGTCGTTGTTCGCGCCGGCGCCTTCGTCGGGCGGCCTCTTGTAGGGCGCTGTCCTCGACTTGTTCAGCTGAGGGGGAGCGGCCGGTGCGCGCCTTGATGTCCGCAGCCAGGAGTCTGCCGAAGGGGTTCTTCTGACTCTCGATGTATTCAAGGAGGTGCAGCAGCGCTGTGAGTTCGCCCTGCCGAAGGGGGACTTGCACGAGCGGGTCCGGGGCGGTGTTGTTCAGTGCCGCCTCTACCCGCTGCACGTAGGCGTCGGTCCGGGCGTTCTCAACGCGAGCGCGAGGGCTGGGGACGATTCGGCCGGTCGGCAGGTGGTGGCGAAGGCGCGCCAGAAGGTCGGGGAACGCTTGCCCTTCCTGGCGGTAATAGGGCCTTTCGACGCTGCCGGCCTGGTCGGGGGCAAGCCGCACGGTGTCCAGGAACGCGGCGACGCGCTGCGGCTCGGGCAGCAGCCCAGCGCCGAGCCAGCGGGCTCCCTTCAGGTAGTCGCTCCCGTCGGTGACCTGGTAGAAGCACCAGCCGGACGTGCCTTCCCAGTGGAGCCCGCAATCACATCAGCTTCGTCCTTTGGCTGGTCCCGTCAGGGGCTACAGAGGCCGTCCATCGCAATCGACGTATCCGTCCGCGGACGGGTGCGGCTGGAAGCAGCCGGCGTGTGCAGCGTCGTGGTCGTCGGTATCGCCGTCGGCGTGCTGGATGAGGAAGGCCCCGGCGGCCGCGACTGCCTCGCCCTCGCTCCCGAGCGGCTCTTCGGCGCTACCCAGGGTGCCATCCGCACCGGCGGCTTCCCACACGAAACCCTGCTCGAGGGGGAGCCCGGTGATTTCGGCGCGGCCGCCGGCGAGCAGGAGGTCTATTCACGGGTTTCACCAGCCCTTCTTGTAGAAGGCGAGGGCGGTGACGGTCTTGGCGACGAGGGCGAAGCGGGTGAGAGGGCCGCGGTAGCGGGTGGCGAAGATCTTCCAGTCCTTCAGGTGCGCGATAGCCCGTTCGACTGCGGCTCGGAGCGTGTTGCCGGAGCGGTTGGCCACCTTGTCTCCCATAGAACGTTCCTGGCCGCGCGGCTTGCGCCGTGGGGTGAGCAGTCCGGAGCCGACGTAGCCGAGATCGCCCATGCCTTCCCGTTCCGCGAAGGCATCGGGGAAGAAGGACTGCCGCCAGGCGTGCATGTCGTGGCGGGAGCCCGGGACAGGGGCGGAAACCGCGAGCAGGTCGCCGGCGAGAGTGGCGGCAACCTGCAGGTTGAACCCGGTGTCGCGGTGCTTGCCGGAGAACATCATGGTGCCCTCGCTCGCCCAGTCCCACGTCGTGACCAGGGTGCCGTCGACCAGGACGATACGGCCGGCCGACGCCTGGGAAGGATCGGGAACGTGACCGGCCAGGACCTTCTCCACCACCGGCAGCAGAGCCGTCCACCGTCTGGAGACGGTGGCCTGGGAGATACCGAACAACTCGGCGGCCGTCTCCTGGACCGGGTTCTGCCGCAGCAGGAACAGCACCAGCACCACCGACTTGTACAGGCCCAGTGCCCACATCCGCCTCGGCACCACCGGCGGGTCCGGATCCTCCACGAGCTCCCGATGAACCCGTGCGACCAGCCCATCAAGTTGATCGGTGTCCAGCCCTGTCGTAACGTTCCAGCTCAACGGCCCTGCCCCGGTAGCAAACTGACGTCGTCGCAAACGTCACGCTACCGAGCAGGGCCGCCCTCACGATCAAGGACAGCAGGCCGAAAACCTCCGTGAATAGGCCTCCAGCAGCTCGGTCACGCCGGCAGTTCCTTCGTCGGGCATGACGTCTTCCTTTCCGAAGCGACGAGCACTGTGGTGGGTCCTCACCGGTTCTCTTTCCAGGCGCGGATCTCCAGGTAGACGATCTCGGCCTCGGGATGCATGCGGCCGGTCATGACAAGCCACCCCTGCACGGCGGCGGTCACGTCTCCGCCGGCCGCGTCCACGAGCTGCTTGAACTGGACCGCGTCGAAGCCCTGTTCGCCGGATCCGGGGCCGCCGACGTTCGCGCCGTAGGCGCGTTCCTCGGTGCCGTCGGCGCGCTGGACGACGTTGCGGCGCACACCGGGGGAGTCGGCGAGGCGTCCGGCGTCGTGGGTGAACATGCGGCGCAGCGCCCTCACCGTGAACGCGATCTTCCCGTTGTTTGCGGCTGCCTCCGCGATCACCGGATACAGGCGGGGTGCACCGGCGGCGATGTGCTGCTTACCGGCCCGCGCCAGGGACGACGTCCACTCCTTCACCCGGCGTCCCCGCTCATCGGTGACCGTACGAGTGCTGCGCACCGTGTTCCGGTGGCGCACACGAGCCCGCTCACCGCTCTTGGTCAGGCGCGGCCGCACGTGTGCGCGGGCCAGACGCTTGAGGCTGTCGATGTCCCGCGGCCCGCCGGCCTGGACCTCCTGCACGACCGCCCGCAATGCCTCCACCATCGAGGCGCCCTTGTTCTTCGTGAAGAACTGCGACACCAGCGACGCATCACGGCCGAGGATCTCGGCGACCTGCTTCCTGTTGAAGCCCTCGGCGATCAGCTGGTCGGTGAGGCGGGCGGCCTCGTTGCGCTGATCGGGGCGGCCGCCGCCGCGCTGCCTGGGGGGCGTCATGCGGCCGTCTCCTCAACCTCGTCGTCCAGCTTGTTCTCGTCGTCGCACTCATGGCCGGAGGCGGCCCGGTCACCGTCCTCCCACTCGCCGTCGCCGCCGGCGCCGCAGATGCACTCCCACTGCCCGTACCAGCCGACGTCGCCCGGCTCGGGGCAGCCGTCGTGTCCGGCGGCGGGGGAGTCCTCGTCGGGGAACAGGGCCTCACCGGAGGCGCTGCATTCGGAGTGCTCCCAGCGGTCCTCCCACGTCACGTCCGCGGTCACAGCCCGTCCGCCTCCAGGTTCTGGCGGCCAAACTTCTGCAGCGTGTAGAACTCCTCGTCGCTGGTCGGGGTGGTCTGCTCCCAGTCCAGGGCGCCCTTGAGGAGGTAGTCGCCCGGCTGCCCGCTGTAGGGCCAGTCCGGCCGCACGGTGGTGTAGATGGCGTCCGTACGGAACGCCAGGATCGAACCGGCCGGCAGGTGCAGGGCGCCGGCCGGGACTCCCTTGCCGACCTTGACGTCGCCGGTCTTCTCGTCCTGCCCGACGACCACGCTCTGGTGCGTCGACAGCAGCGCCGCACGCGCGGCCGACCACACCGCGGCCGCCCACTCCGGGTGCGCGTACGGATCCCGCGCGAACCCGCCGTAGCGCTGCCAGGTGACGTGCGTGTCCGTGATCCCGGTCAGATGCGCGCCGTCGGGGATCTCCGGCGTGGACCCGTCCTTGTTGAGTTCCACGGACCCGGTAGTGATCTTCGGGCGCTGCGCGAACGTCCCGATCCCGTACAGCAGGATCGACCGCACCGCCCGCGCCGCCAGCCGGAACGCCCACCGCATCGACTCATCCCCGTGCGCAGTGGACCAGCGCAGCAGGTGATTCCACACGCTCTTCAGCTTCGTCGACCACTCCTGCAGCGGCCGCTGGTTCTTCTCCCACACCATCCCGTCCAGGACCTCGATCCGCCACGGCATGATCGGGTTACGGAGGGCCAGGTTGACCTCCGCGCCTCCCGCCCACGTGACGAACGTCTGCCCCGGCTCGTACGGGTAGTGCCAGGACCGCTCCCCGGGCGCCGGCGCGGGCAGCAGCCCGACGTGCTCCCACCTCTCCGGGATGGTGACCTTCACCTGCCAGTGCGACGGCGAATACAGCACATCCGCCATCTCCTTGTCGCTCAACGCAGCGAACGAGGACCTCGTCATCCGGCGCGGAACGCCGGTCGGCGAGGTGGAGCAATGCCGGGCGTAGGCGAACGTGCGGTCCAGCTCGTACCAGGCCGGAACCTTCGCCGGCACCCGAGGCGGCGTGATCAACTCAGTGCGGCCCTGCCCGGCCGTCGCGTGCAGCAGACCACGGATCTCCTGGGACAGCACGGGATATCCCTCCGCCCACCGGCCCCGCTCCGGGATGGTGCGCGTCCACAGGTCACGGCCGGTCTGCGACGGCGACCCCATCAGCACCACGTCCCGCCACTTCTCGTGCAACGCCTTCCACAGCTCCACAAAGGCCTGCCGCACGATCTCCGGGGACGCACCCTCCGGATCGAACCACTCACCCACGGACCGGATCTCGGTGTGCTGGTCGCCGCGCTGCCACCGGCCCACCGGATTACGGGGGTGGACCAGGTGCCCGGCCTGCCGGTCCTTGCCACGCGAGGACTCCACCTGCCAGCCCTCCGGCAACGGACCATTCAGCCACGCGGCGACCGCATCCTTGAGCCACTCATGCCGGGCCGCGTCCCGGTGCCACGGATCGCCCCCGGTCACGTAGATCCGCTCGATCGAGGCCGGGACCGTCGCGTACACCGCGGTCAGGATCTCCGCCACGCTCGCGCGCCCCAGCTCCAGCCGGGCACTCCCGCCGCTCCACACCAGAACACCGGACGCGGCGTCGAGGAACGCCATCTGCCGCACGGCCTGCTTGAAGTTCGGCCGGGCCGACACCAGGTTCGACTCCGCCCTGAACCAGCGATCGCCGTCGGCCCCGACCGGGATCGACGGCAATTCACGTGCCGGCGCTTCTCCGGCTGGCTGCAGGGGCTGAGCCGTCGAGGCCTGCTCGGTCGGCGCGGACGCGGCAGTGCCGGGAGCCGATTCCTCGTCCTGGCCCTCTGGCTCCTGCTCTTCGACCGGGGTCGGCGGCGTACCCAGGTCGGAAGCAGCGGATACGGCAGGTTCCTTGATCGCTTGCGCGGCCGCCTCCGCCTCGGAGCGATCACCGGTGGACTCCGTGGCCACGTTGTCCGCCGCGGGCTCGCTGGCGGGCGCCTGGGGGCCCAGGCGGGGCACGAGGGCGACGATGTCGATCACCGACAAGCCGGCCGACGTGGCCAACCGATCGGCCTTCGCCTTCTCGTACTCGCCCAGCGCAGCGATCTTCCTGTCCCGGTCGGCCAGCAACTTCTTCAGCTGGCGCTCCAAGGGCCTGATCTCGTCACGCAGTTCACGCAGGTCGGCAAGGCCGGCGGTGTAGCTCTTGGCGTCCATCAGACAGTGACTTCCTTCGGAGATCGCCGGAACAACCGCGACCTATTTTGCAGATCGTGACTATGCATAGTCAAGCTATGCGTTACTCGTAGGTGCTGCCGTGCCCGGACAGTCCAGCAGGAGATGCACACCACCGCTCACCCCACCACCGAATCCGCGCCGGAACCCTGCATGCTCCCAGACCCGACCGACAGCGACTCGGGCCCCATCAGCTCACCCATGACGTCCCGCAGGTTCCGGCACGACGAGCACAGGCCCGACGGCTCGGTCGGCGGAACCCGCTTCTTCGAGCCGGGGATGTTGCACGAGCCGCTGCACTCCGGCCAGCCCAGGCACCGAGGGCACTTGTCGCACCCGTCGGCGACAGCCGGACTCCCGCAATCCGTGCACTCGCGCATCACGCGGCTGATCTCGCCCGACCAGGCCGGAGGCGTCCAGACCTCATCGGTGTCCCCGTACGGCGACTCGCTCCCGTACGGCGCAGCCGACTGCGCCGGGATGGGTGCGGCTGCCGACGGAGCCGGCCCGCTCGCAGCCCGTCGCAACCGGCCCGCGATGATCGCCTCACGAGTCGTCGTGATCTTCTGCGGCCAGGGCCGGCCGGCGACGACATAGCGGACCAGCTCCGCTGTCCAACCGCTCGCCAGCATTCCGGTCACGACCTTGCCCTGCTCGGCCAGCACCGGCCCGGTCAGCAGGAACTCCGGACCGCGCTCCTGGGCGATCGCGTTGAGCAACTGCACGCCGGGCGAGTCATAGACGACGGCCTCCGTCCGCATGCCCTTTGAGTCGGAGAGATCCCCCGTCCCGTCCGTCCCTCCGTCCCGCTCGGCGTCGCGCGCGGGATCTGCAGACGAAGGACGGACGGAAGGAAGGGTGGGTTCTCGAGAAGGGTTATCGACTGGGTTCTTGATATTGGGCGTCATGGGTGACGCCACCCTCCCGTCATGGGTGACGCCAGGGGTGGCGTCATGGGTGACGGGACCCCCCTCTCCTTGGGGTGGCGTCATGGGTGACGCCACCCCCTCAGCAGCACCATCCTTCGGGTCGGCCGTCGGCGCCGACGGCGCCGCCTTCCGGCCGCCCTTCGGCATGATCCCGGCATCCTTCTTGGCCTTCACCCGCGCCGCCGTGACCGTCTCCGCGACGTCCTTGGCCTTCTGGTCCGGGCCGAGAGGATCAACCCACTCCCCGCGCCAGAAAGCCGCGTCGTTCAGCTGGTAGACGTTCGCGTCGTTGAGCTTGGGGTTATCCGGGTCCGTACGGCGCTCGATGCGAAAGAGCCCGGCGACCTCGCCCTCGAGGAGAGTGCGATCCAGAGTCTTCTCGGACACGCCCAGCTGCGCCGCCAGCTCGCGCCGGTACGGCTTGCCGCGCCCGGTGTCACGTACGCCTACGTCGGCGTACGTGACGAGGATTGAATAGAGCGTGCGCAGGTTGGTCGTGTACCGGGGATCACACACCCACTGCGACACGACCTGGCCGAACGGCAGGCCGCCGCCCCGGCGCACCTCGGGAGAAAGGCTCATCGGCCTCGCCCCCCAGTTCGATTGGAAGCCACGGCCTGGCACGGCCGGGCGATGCTCGAGGAGGCGGATGGCGAGCCGTGGGCCCGTGAGATTGCCCTCGCGGGGCCCGGTGGTGCCGCTCTCTGGCCGAGCGGCCGAGCAGCAGGGTGGTGCTGGTATGACACGTACGGTCCCTTGATCAAAGGGAGCCGATGATCAGCAGATGAACGTGACTCGGCCTACATGATCGAAGCCGCAGTAGAGCTTCGACGGTGAGCCTGACTATCCTGTCCTTGGTGACCGCGGGCCCCTGGTGGTCCAGGCACCCAGCGCGGTCACCGCGCTGACCACGACTCCGATGCTTGCCGGCGGGGGAGTCGCTTCGACGGCCGTTCCTGTTCCCGCAGGGCGGCCGTCAGTCGTTTCTGAGCTAGGTCACGGAGCTGTTCTCCTCGAAGCTGGGGGGAGCGATGCAGGGCGCCAGAGACGCCAGTCATGGCCGGGCAGGTCATAGCCGGTCAACTGTGGGGGCAGTGGGCCCTCGTAGCCGAGGCAGCTGCACCAGCCGGAGTCGTAGACATCGTCGTGCATGCAGTAGTGCGGTCGCACGGGGTTGTGAGCTGCGATGGGGTGGCGGCAGCGGCAGGTGAACGGGTCGGCGACTTGCTGCGCGCCTCGCGGTGGGGGAACCCACATCGGCCAGGCACCAACCTTCCGTCGCTGCGGGTCAACCGTGAGTAGGTTCCCAGGCGTGGGCTCTGGTACGAAGCGTTCGATTTTGAAGTGAGCACGCAGATGGGGCTTGTAACGCTTGCCCTTCAAGTTGCCGCGCACCACCTCCTCGACGGCGGCAGAGACCACTGCTGCAGGGTCAGCGCCAGAAAGGTCAAACCACTCCCCATGGGTGCGCTGCGCCGCAAAGTAGCGATGGAGTGCCGCCTCGAGCTCCGCCCCACCGGGAAAGGTGCAAAGGAGCTGGAGGGGCAGCGGCGACATGCTCTGCAGGGCACGGAGGCGTTGCTCCACATCGCGAGAGCGGCCGATCTTCACCGTCTGACAGCCCGGGCTCCCGATCACATAGACCCGTTCGATCTGGGCTTGTTTCGGCGTCATTACCTCATCCCCCTCGTGCCTATGGGCAGTGATCACGAATCCTGGGCGTCAGCCCGTTCGGCCAGCGCACGCAATTCTTCAGGTGCTGCCGTCCCAGCGAGGAGCACAAGTTCGCGGATAGCGCTTCGAGCCGCCACGTGCGTCCGCAGCAGCTCCGGTGCGAGCCCTTCGGCACGGAGTAGACAGTCCAAGGCTTCGCCAGCTTGCCGGCGCTGGACGTACGCGCGACCAAGGTCCATGAGCAGTCGAGCTTGCCGTTCGGCGGAGAGCCCCTCCGTGTTGAGGGACTCTCCGATGTCGATCGCTTCGCCCGCATCACCCAAATCCACGGCCGTGGCAACTGCTTGGATCTCGACGTTGGTAGGCCCGAACTCGAGGTTGAAGTCGTTGCGGTCGGCGCCGAGCTCCCTCGCTACGCCTCGGGCTTCGTCGAGCTCAGCCTTGGCAGCGGACCGCCGGCCAGCTCGTGCATGGACGAGGGCGAGGACGAGATGCAGGGACCCCAGGACGGAGTGCTCCTCGGGGGTCGGAGAGCGGTCGGCGATGTGATCGCGAAGCGTCTGTACTGCGGTGCGGGCTGCATACTCGGCCTGGTCGAGGTGCTTGAGGCGCACGAAGGCATGGACCAGCCGATAGATCGCAGCGCAGACCTCGAGGGGCTGCCCGGACGCCTCGGCAGCGCGGATTGCTCGGTCCGCTGCGATCCAGGCCGCGTCTGCTTCATCCTGTCGGACGAAGGCAGCCGCGAGGGCTTGGTACGTGCGGGCGAGAAGTCTGAGGACGGTGACGCGATCGTCTCCGGTGGCGACTCGTGCCGCGCGTTCGAGGGCAGGCACCAACGTTTGCAAGTTCGTGGTCAGTTCGACGAACGCCGACTGGTGAGCGAGGTCCCAGACGGTCTCAACCCGGCGAGCGAGGTCTGCCGTTGATGGGGCTGAGTCCTGTTCACTCCCACGGCCAGGGAGCAGAACGTCGAGAGCTGGATGTCCGGAGATCAGCAGGCGCGCACCATCGAGATCGTTGGTGGCCGAAGGTGAGGGGAGTTCCTCCGGGGCCGCAGCCGGCAGGGATGGCTCCAGTTGGTGGAGAGCCACGCCTAGCTGGTCAGCGAGAGCTCGAAGGGCATCGAGCCGCTTGACAGGGATCGCCCCACGCTCAACCTGGGAGACCCAGCTTGCGGATTTCCCGAGGCGCCCGGCCAAGCCCTGCTGGTCGAGTCCCGCGCGCTTGCGGAACTCCTTGACTCGTCGGCCGAACTCGCGCTGCTGATCGTCCGTCACTACCTCTCCCGTGCAGACACTGGCCTCTTGCCAGCAACTTCGTTGAGGAACGTCACTTCAGTGTCGGTCAGGAACTGTTCGCGCTCTGCCAGGAACCGCTTAACGTGCAGCTGCTCCTCGTGGCGATCGAACGCCTCGCGATCTTCGTACAGCTCGTAGAACACGCGAACGTTCGGCTCGCCCTCCGGAACATGGCTGACGTAGACCAAAGTCCCCGGTTCGCGTGAGCGGATCTCCTCCAGGGTCTCCGCCACCAGTCGGTCGAAGCCTGCGGCTGCGGACGCGTCTCGAGTGGTGAAGCGAACTACCAGGCCAAACGGCATGTGCCTCTCCTCATCGTCAGGTCAGCGCGGCGATCACCATCTCACACTTCAGCAGGATAGCGACAGTGGCGCACCGCAGTGGAATCGCTGAGAACTTGAATTCCATCGGTTGACTCGCAAGTTTTTTGCGCCTAGCTTCAGGAGGCAGATGCTCCGCAGTCCCCGGGCTGCGGAAGCCTCTATTCGGCATGTCCGAATGCCGTCTGAACAGCGAAAACGGCTCTCCGGGTGGTCTTGGCAGAGACCCGGAGAGCCGTCGTAACGGCCGTCAACTGAAGTGGAGAACGACCGTGTCAACGATTCTCGCAGGTAAGCGACCGACGGAACAGCGCGTACAGGACGCGGGTTCGGGGCTGCTGGCTGCGGCGTTCGAGCGTCACGCCGACGCGCTGCTGGCCTACATCCGCGGGCACAACGAGCTGCCAGCTCACACGGACTCGTACGGGGTGGAGGACCTGGCCGCCGAGGTGTGGCTGGAGTTCGCGACGAACCTCGACCGGGTCGACGAGCGGGTCCTGGACTTCTCGTACGTGCGGTTGACGGCGAACAAGGTTGTCCGCAGGGCGGCGAAGGCCGAGACCGTCGAGGTGCCGGTTGGCTTCGCCGGCGGTGAGCAGGGACTCGCCGTCGAGGGCGCCGAGTTCGGTGACGACGAGGGCTACGCGGTGGCTCCGCTGGAGCCGGTGGCGAAGCTCGGTGACCCCCTGATCGTGGGTAGGCCCCGCGCCGGCATGGGCGTCGGGCTGGTCCGCCACCTGTTCGATGCGGGGGTGGCGGCGTGAGTGCGGCGACTACGACTTCGACGCGGACCAAGCTGTCCGCCCCGCAGCTCACGGTCATCCAGGCGCAGGCCCTCGTCACCACCTGGTTGATCACCGGATTCGTAGCCTTCGGTGTCGCCTGGGGCCTGGGACTGCAGGCCGCCTGGTGGCACCGCGTCCTGCTGGCGCTCCCGGTCCTTGGCCTGGGCGTGGCGGATGCGTACGGCGTCGACCATGTCATGGACTTCCGTGCCCGGCTCACCCGCACGCTCGCTGACCTGGGCTGGGTGCAGATCCCGCTCGCGATCGGCGGCGGTGCGTGGTTGCTCGGGCTGGTGCCCGTGGTCGGCACCCGTCTGGTGGTCGGTGGGCTGATCGTCCTGGTTGCCGTGCTGTACCGCTACGCGCCGCATGCGGCGGCCCCGGCTGGAGGTGCCCGATGAGCAGCAGTCTCGCTGACTTCCGTACGGAGCGCCGCCAGGACCAGGAGCTGCAGGCCAGGCAGGCCCGGGAGAACAAGGCTCTCGACGTCGACCTCGAACTCCGTAAGGAGGAGTCGCAGTTCGAGCGGCAGATGCGGCTGAGGGCTCAGGAGCTGGAGGCCGAGCGGCTGAAGGCCGAGGAGGCCCGCAAGGACAAGGCGCAGAAGGACGCCGCCGAGCTTGCGAAGAAGCAGGCGGCCGAGGCAGCGAAGCTTCAGAGGGAGAAGGAGCGCCGCAAGGAGCGGGAGCGGGATCGGAGGCTGCGCCGGGAGCGGTGGCAGCAGCGGCTCGACGCCGCGCCGAAGTGGCTGGCTGAGCACCTGGACCTGTCGGCCGCGCTGGCGGTGATGGCCTGCAGCATCGTCCCTGCCCTGATCTCCCAGGCCTCGTCGCTGAGCGACACCGGCATCGTGGACGCGATGGGTTGGGCCGGCGGTCTGCTGGTCGCGCTGCTGCCGTTCATGCTGGAGTGCTCGGCCTGGGCGGCGACCGCCGGCGAGGCCAAGGCGATGAAGCAGGGCCGCTCGCCGTGGCCGTACCGGATCGCCGTGTATGCGTTCGCGGGCTTGGCCTCGTGGGTCAACTACCTGCACGGCCGCAACGTTGGCGGTGACCGTTACGGTGTCCTGCTGGGCAGCGTCCCGGCGGCGTCTTCGATCATCCCGATCCTGGTGTGGCAGCTGGTTCAGCTCGGCCGGCACATCGAGTACCGGGAGCGGCTGCGCGCGGAGCGGAACCGGCGCCGTGATGCGAGGGCGACGCGCAAGACGCGGAGGAAGGACCTGCCGAAGGTCTGGGATGCCGCGAAGAGGCTGCGGGCGATCGCGGGGTTCGAGCGGCTGTCCGAGGAGGACGCGTGGACGGTCGCGTACACGGTGTTCGAGGGTGCCGGATCGGAAGCGCTCTCGGACGAGATCCTGGCGCTGTTGTCCGCGGAGATGCTCGGTGATCTCGTGGAGGCCGAAGGACGCCGGACAGTCGTCCTGGAAGCGTTGGCTGAGGTTCGGTTCGAGCGTCGACGACTGTCGGAAACGCTCGCCCGAAGGGCTTCCACGGAGGGGTCCGAGAAGGACGCTGAGGAGTCCGTGAAGGAGTCCGCGGAGCAGTCCGCAACCCTCCCCGTGCGGGTCTTCGAAGCGTCCTCGAGCGGACTCGTCACAGTCTCCGAAAAGCCCCGGTTGCGGACGGTATCTCCGCAGATCAACCAGTCCGTCCCCGCGTCCGCACGCACGTCTGAATCCGCGCCCGCGCGCACACGCGAAACCACGCGCCCGCGCACGCGTAAGGCCCGCACGGCGAGCGCCGTACGGAACCTCTCGCCGGGTGCGCGGAAGGCCGCGTCGGTGTCCGCGAAGGCGTACAACGCGAACGAGAACGCGGACATCGAAGAGTGGATCCGCGGAGAGCTCGCGGCGGGCCGCAAGGTCGGCTTCAAGGAGGTCGCCGACGAGACCGAGAAGCGCCGCCAGGCGAACCTGCCGAAGAAGAAGGCGGCCGAGCTCGGCCGGCCGAGCAAGACCTGGGCCTACACCCGCATCTCCGAGGCGAAGAACCCGGTCCGGCGGAGCGCCTGATGCCCCGCATCAGCATGCACTTCTGGGACCCGGAGGGCTTACGGTTCGGCATCCCGACCTGGCCCGTCGGGCACCCCGACGGACCGAACCAGGAAGTCCTCGCCACCTACCGGCAGTTGAAAGCCCGGGGCTTACGCCCCGGGGGGCAGGAACCGGTCGGCCAACTCGGCTGGTGGATACGCCGCGGCCAACGGTTCGCCTACCTCTACCGGGTCGACCAGGCGAAGAAACAGCGCCCGATGACGCCGGCGAAGTGGGCGTCGGTCCACAAGGCGCTCGCGGCCCGACGGACCTGCCCGGAGTGCAAGACCGAGAAGGACTACTACATCAACCGCGACCCGGGCGTGTGCCGGGAGTGCGATCCGAACGCCCCGAAAGCCTGGGATCCCGACGATCCAGTGCTCGCGGCGTGAAGCACCAAGAAGCCAACTGAACAGGGGCGCGAGACGGGAGGTGCCGGCTGCACCTACCAGAGCGATGACCGGCTTTCCGCCTCGCGCCCCGCCCCCAGAGACGGAGGCACGACCAGCATGACCGAGATCGACACCAACCCGGTAATCGGCGCCGGCCTGGACCGCCGACTGGTGTGGGATGCCGCGGAGCTCGTGGTGTCCACCCAGTTCGGTTCTCGGTCCATGCTGCAGCGCAAGCTCCGGATCACCTGGGCTCAGACGGAACTCGTCATGGACGAGCTGGAGCGGCTCGGCGTGGTGGGCCCGGACCAGGGATCCAGGGCCCGCGAGGTGCACATCCGGCTCGTTGAGGACCTGGAGCCGGTGTTCAACGCCCTCATGTACGGCGAGACGATCACCATGGACACCGTGGTGGACGCGGCGCTGGCCGAGCCGGCCGACGAGACGCTGGTGCTGTCCCTGCCGCCCGAGCTGCCCCACCTCACGCTCACCAAGGTGCCGGCCGAACCGGCGGCGCCGGGGGCGGACCCGGACGACGACGGCGAGCCGGAGCCCGAGCACTCCCGCAGTGTCGAGGGCACCGCCATCTACACCTCCCAGGAGTGGGAACTGCGCGAGGACCCCGAGGGGGACCGGCCGTGGATCAACCCGCAGCTGCGCACCCGTGAAGGGCGCCGCGGCTACCTGCGGTTCCTGCGCCGCCAGGCGCGCCGGCGGATGCGGAAGAGCGTGGCCCGTCAGCGCACTCCCCATGGTCTGGTGCCGCGGATGTGGCGCGGCCACCAGCGGGTGCGGGCCTGGGTGGTCGGCATCGAGGGCGCCAAGGCCAAGGCGGACCTGAACTTGGCGCAGGTTTCCGTGAAGGAGGCCCACCGGGCGGCGAGGCGCGCCCAGCGAGCGATCCGAGACCGGGACAAGAAGCGTCAGGCCGCGGTCGCGCTGCAGATGGAGTCCGGCAAGCACCTGGTCGTCGCGAAGGCGGCGCGGGACGCGGCGCAGCGGGCCATGTGGACCCGTGCGGGTCTCGCGTACGGGCCGGTCGTCGTGGTCGACGGGGCCACCTTCGGGCTCACCAACGTGTGGGGCCTGCTCGCCGCGCTGATGGTGAACATGCTCGGCCTGGCATGGGTGGGCCGGGACGTGGAGCTGACCGAGGAGGAGCTGGCACGACTGGAGCAGATCGAGGACGGTATGCCGCAGGAGGTCACCATCGGCATGACGCCGCGGGTGTTCCAGGAGATGATGCGCGAGGCCTTGGTCGAGAAGCTGAAGTGCGAGATCAAGACGCTTCGGGTGGACCCGCTCGAGTACGCCTACGTCGTGCACGTGTGGCTGGACGGCATGACGCCGAAGAAGATTGCCGACGGACTGGCCGACTTGGAGGCGAATCTGCCGGGCGTGCGGACGTCGTCGATTCTGCTGCGGCAGTCGTCCCAGTCGCGGAATTACTGCGTGCTCACCATTCCGGGACCGAATGCATGGGCCGGTGTGCCGGAACTCCCCTACCGGGAGCCGAAGTCGCTGACCACGGCCGATATTCCGCAGGCGCAGGTCGCGGCCGCGATGAGCGGTGACCCGCTGGGTCTGCCACTGGAGCGGACCCACGTCAACATGGTGGGCAAGTCGCGTTCCGGGAAGTCCACTTGGCTGCGAGCCATCCTGGACGTGCTGACCGCGACGACCGACCAGATCGTCATCGGTATCGACCTGGGTTCGGCCGGCAGCGGGTTCGCAGGCCTGCGTCACGCGATGCACCTGGTGATCACTGACCCGTATCTGGCGGCGGAGGCCCTGGACTGGGGTCTGGCCGTCGGACAGGGCCGCCCGGACCTGTTCGACGAGCTGGGCATGGGCCAGACCTGGGTCACCTCTCCGGCCCGGCCGGGGGTCAAGTTCGTGGTGGACGAGTTCCCCGCGCTGGTGAACACGTCCCGCAAGTGCGCGATCTACGACGAGAACGGCAAGAAGACCGGCGACATCAACCTTGACGGCAAGCTCGCCGAGATGATCGACACGTGCGCCAAGTCTGACGTCACGGTGATCGTTGCCGGTCAGGGCATGACGAGGGCGCGGGTCGGCGCCAACACGTGGCTGAACGAGCTGCCGGTGCAGATCCTGGCCGCGTGCGACGAGGACGACATCAAGCTGGCCTTGTCCGCCGGCGCGATGGATGAGGGATGGGCCCCGCACCGGCTGATGCCGCAGATGGGGCAGGACGTCAACGACGCCGGCGTCGCCTACGTCCTGGCCGGATCGCGGCACAGTGAGCCGATCCCGTACCGGGCGTGCATCACCTCGAGCGAGGAGTACGAGCGGCGCGGCCGCGAGCGCGGCCAGCATCTGATCGCGATGGACGCGGAGTCGGAGGAGTTCTCCGAGATCACCCTGGAGGACTTGATGGCGAAGCAGGCCGCGCTCGAGGAGAGCCGCCGCCGGCGCCGCCCGTCCGGCCCGCCCGTCCTGATCACCACCATCCGGGGCATCTTCCGCGATGCGAACGACCCGGCAGGTCTGTCGCGTGAGGAACTGGCCGAGGCGCTCGGCGAGGTGGACCCAGACACCTGGGCGCTGGACAACTTCGACGGCGACGAGGACGAGCAGCTCCAGGCCCGGATCGACGCGGTCCGGGTGGCGGTCGACGCGGTCCTCGAGCCCACCGGCCACTCCTGGCCGCTGGAGAAGTACAGCAAGAACCTGCCCCGCGGCTGGCGCCTGCGCGACCTGAAGGTGATCACCGGAGAGGCCCCGTCAGAGAGCTGACCAGGCACCGGAACCGCCACGGAACCGCAGGTCAGCGAGGGGAACCCGGCCGGAACCGGCCCGGAACCCCCTCGAGATCGGCGGAACCTGGTTCCCCCCAAGATCCCGGTTCCGGCCCGGTTCCACCGACCTGACCTGTGAGTTCCTGACGGTTCCACACCGGTTCACGCCCGAAAGATCCCTTGGAGTCCGAAAATGGGAATCGACCCGAAGCGCTACCCCAACCCGGCCGCTGGCTACCACCGCATCGCCTGCGAGCGCCGCTTCATGCGGATCGAGCCCGACTCGGCGGCGAAGCTGCGCGACAAGTGGCTGAAGCACCCCGTCGCCTGCCCGATCTGCACGGTCGACACCGAGCTGGTCCTCGTGTACGAGGAGCGGGCCGACACGTTCGTCCAGGTGCTGTGCCCCAACGGCCACGAGTGGCCCGAACCCCTCATCGACACCGCATACTTCGCCGCCTACTCCCAGCAGCGCTTCTACGCCGACCCCAACCCCGCCCTGCTGTGGATCATCGACGCGGGCTTCGGGGAGGAATCGCCGCCCCCGATCGACGACCACGTCGAACAGGTCGTCCGCGCCTACCAGGAAGCAGCCAAGTACGCCCACCGCAAGGCGAAGACCCGCGTCAGGCGTGCCGTGCGGAAGCCGATGCGCAAGGCCAAGAAGAAGGCCCTCAACATCGCCTTCGCGCCGGTCGTGGCCGTGCTGCGCACCGCCTGGATCATGCAGTCGGGCGGCGTGCCGCCACAGGCCCCCAAGGGCGGGGGCAGGCGGCGCCGCCCCGAGGACGGCATGAAGATCCCGTCGGTGGCCGCCTATCGCAAGGCTCTCGGCGTCCCGGCCCCGGAGAAGGGGCCGGCGTGCCTGGTCTGCGAGGACTCCGGTCGGATCACCGCCCCTGGCGTCAGCATCCCCTGCACCGAGTGCAAGGGAGCTGCCGCGCCGCTCGCCAGGGCTGAAGAGAAGGCCCGCCGCGTCCGCGAGGGCGGCAACCGCGTTGCCGCCGGCCGCGCCCGCAAGGCAGCCGCCCCGCGCGCTCGGAGCCGGACGAACGCCAGCAAGCAGGGAGTGACCGTCCGTGCGGGCGAGACCGTCGCCGGACCGGTCTCCGTCACCGGGCCCACGGTGGTCGCAGCGCCGAAGTCCACCGCGAGGAAGGCAGGGAAAGTGCCCCGGGCCGCCAAGTCCGGCCGGGCTGCGGTCGAAGCGGCCGCCCGTGCCGCCTCCCGTCCCGGGGTGACCGTGGTGACGGGGGTGGTCAACGTCGGAAACGGTCGTGCCTCCGGCTCCGTCCAGGAAGTCCACGTCTCCGGCAGTCATCAGCAGGTCAACGTCCGCAACGACGGTCGGGCCCCGAGCGGAGGCCGGCCGCCAACTGCAGCCGAGGCGGCTGTTGTCCGCGACGCCATGAAGAGCGCTGACCAGGCCGTACGCGAGAGCGGCAGCCGCACCTCCACCACCGTCAACGTCTCCGGCAAGAACAACTCGGTGATCACGACCGCGACGGACGGTGACGCCACCCACGTCTCCGGCGGCGGCTGATCCTCCAGGCCTCTGACCAGCACCTCCAGAAAAACCCGCACCCCAAATAATGCATAGTCTTGAAATGCATATTGGAACTCTGCATTATGGAGGTGCTGCAAGACCCCCGGGGCGGCCGCCAGGTCGCCAACTCAGCAGGCCGCCCCGGGCTTCCCGTCCCGCTCCATCCGACTCCGACAAGGAGCAGCACGTGACCGAGAAGACCTTCACCGCCAGCGCCGCCCTCCCGGCCGTCGCCGACATCACCAGCCACGTCGGCCAGGTCATCGTCACCGTCAACCCGCAGCTGACGACCGCGCAGGTCAAGGTCCACACCGCCGACGCCGAGGGGCCCCTCGCCGACGCCGTGAACAACACCACCATCACCGAGCAGAACGTGGGCCGCGAGTCCCGCCTGCGCATCTCCGTGCCCAAGGTCGACGGCGGCATCTCCGGCGCCAGCACTGTCGTCCAGGTCGGCGGCAGCCGCTTCTCCTTCAACGGAGGCATCGTCAACACCGGCTCCATGACCGGCGTGACCATGAGCGGCGGGGACATCTGGGTCGGCGGACAGAAGATCGTTTCCGGTGGCCGTGTCGTCGCCGAGCAGGGTGCCGTCGTCTCTGGCAGCGGCGTCGGCACCATCACCGTGGAGGTCCAGCTCCCGTCCTACTCCAGCGTCGACCTGACCACCACCAGCGCCGACCTGAACATCGCCGGCGCCCTGAACGAACTGCGCTTCCACACGGTCTCCGGCGACGTCAACGCCCAGGGCGTGCGCGTGCTCAGCGGAAACACCACCTCCGGCGACATCGCCGCCCGGTACGTGAGCGAGAGCCTCAGCGTGTCCTCCGTCTCCGGCGATATCGAGGTCGAGTCCTACTCGGGCACCTCGTTCTCCGCGAACACCGTCTCCGGCGACATCGAGCTGGCGGCCACCCTGTCCGCGACCGGCGCGGTCAACGTTTCCAGCGTCTCCGGCGACGTCACCACGCGCGGCGCCGGCCACCTGGACCTCCGGCCGAGCACCGTCTCCGGACGCGTCCGCAACCGCTGACCCCTTCCGGGCGGCCGCCTTCGCGGCCGCCCGGGACCCCTTTCCTGACCGAACCGAGCCGGAAGGAACGACCGTGGCCAGGACGCAGCACACCTGTGGGGGACCGAAGTTCGGCCGCCTGACCGCCGGCTGTCCACGCTGCGACGAACTCCTCGCAGGCGCCGAGCCGGTCCGCTTCGGCACTCGGGACGACGACCGGCCGAAGACGACTCAGCACACGCACCAGGTCGTCTTCGGGCGCCGCGTCGCGGGCTGCCCGCGCTGCGCCGAGCTCGACGCTGGCGCCGAGCCGGTCCGCTGGGCGCCCAGCCGCCGTGAGCAGGACGAGCGGCGCGCTCAGGAGATCCGCGACCACTTCCGTAGCCCCAACTCGCCCCACGCGCGCGGCGTGTGCGGGCCCGTGTGCACCTTCGGGGACTGGTGACAGCCGGGCCCCTCTCCCTCCCGGGGTGGCCGCCAGGTCGCCAACTCAGCCGCTCGCTCCGGGAGTCTCCCGCCCGCCCGCCGAAGAGAAGGCAGACCGACATGGGATTTCGAGACCGACTCCGCGATGCGGTGATCGAACACACGAGCCGGGCCGACGGCTCGCCCGCCCTGGCTCACCGGGCGACCCAGGTGGCCTCCGCTACGGCCAACCTGGCGAGCGAGCACAGCCACCTCGCCGCCGCGGGGATCGCCTCGCTCGGAGCCGCCGCCGTCGCGGCGGAGGGAGCCCTGACCAACTACGTCTATCCCCGGGGCGAGTACGCCACGTTCCGCGGGGACTGAGTCGTCGCTCTGATCGACGGCAACCAGCAGTGCGCAGAGTCTTGTAATGCATACTCGAACTCTGCATTATGGAAGTCCGGTAAGAAACCCGGGGCGGCCGCCAGGTCGCCAACTCCAGCCGACCGCCCCGGGCCCACTCAACCCCGCTCCACCCACTCCAGCCGAAGGAGCAGCACGTGACCGAGCTGACCGCCTCGCCCCGCAAGACCGTGGCCCGCACCGAACCGCGCAACGTCATCGTCCGCCGCTTCGTCACCCGCGCGCTGCGCCGGGCCGTCGACGGCAGCGACCTGTTCTTCAGCTCGGCCCTGTTGGTCCTCGCGGTGCTGTGGTTCGCGCACACCGGCCCGACCTGGATCGCCAAGGCCACCGACTGGCAGATGATCGGCTACGGCGTCATCCTCTACGGCGCCAACCGGCTCTACGACGGCGTCGTCGAGGGCATCGCCAACACCCTCGACCCCGACCGCTTCGACGGCGACGTCCTCTTCGAGATGTCCGAGAGCCTGCGCGCGCTGCGGACCGACATCGAGACTGGGGCCGACACCGACAACGTCCTCGACAGCCTGGTCGCCAGCCGCGTGATCGAGGAACTGAGCGGCACCGTCCGCAGCATTTCCCAGCAGTACGCCGCCCTCGGCGACGAGGACGAGGTCCAGCGGCTGATGGCGGTGGTCCTGCACCTGCGCCACGCCGACGAAAACCTTGGCTACGGCACGCTCAACGCCGAGCTGGACGCCGTCGAGCGCAGCAGCGTGGGTCTGTCGTAGCTTCGCCCGGGGACGGCGGCCAGGTCGCCAAACTCAGCCCGCCGTCCCCGGCCTCCCATCCCGCTCCACCCGGAGCAGGGGGCCGGAACCATTGTCTCCTACACCCCGAGTGGAGTTCACCAGTGACCCCCCGACACAGCCGACCCGACGGTGCCGAACAGAACCTTGAGGCAGCCGTCAGAGAGGCGAAAGAAGCCCGGGACAAGGCGATCGCCGACGCCGACAAGACGTTCTGGACCCGGATCGCCGAACTGAAGGGCTCCTACCGCGGCGCCCAGACCGACATCGCCGGCTTCCTCGGCGTCACCCGCGACGCGATCCTCAAGGGCATCAAGAAGCACGCCGGCGACAAGCCCACCAGCTGACTCGCCACCCCGGGCGCGGCCGCCAGGTCGCCAAACTCAGCCGACCGCCCCCGGGCCTCTCCTCCCTCCCACCGTTCCCCCGCAGCAGAGGTTGGCCTTTCCATGCCCGCACACTCGACAGCCACGCTCGCCGCGCCCCGGACCTTTTGGTCCGAAGCGGCCCTCGCGGCCGCCGTGGATGCGGTGTTCGCCGAGGCCCTCGTCGAGGAGTTGGCCGCCGCCTTCCGCGACGAGCCCTCCGCCGAGCCCGCGATCACCGACGACGCCCACCAGGCGCCTGTGATCGTGCTGCCCGACACTGACACCCTCATCCGCCAGGCCGGCATCGCCACCGGCCCCTGCCCGCCCGACCCGCGCATCCCCACCCGATCGGGACAGCTGGCCCGCACCGCCGGCCGCTGCGCGGCCCGTGCCGCCTGGGTGCTGCTGAAGTACTCCACGCTCTTCGCCGCCGGCGTCCTCGTCTGCTCCATCCGGCTGCTGTGGGACCTCACCTTCCCCCGGGCCGGAACGACGCGGCAGCTCGAGACGGCGCCCGACCCCCGGCCCGAGGCCGTACGCGCCTTGAGGGCCGCCGACTTCCTCCAGGCAACTTCCGAAACCATCCGCGTCCGCGGCTGGATGCAGGGCGACTTCGTCACCCCCGACGGCGTCTGCGTGATCGGCGCCGAGCGAGAGCTGGTCCACTCCGGCTACGCCAGCCGCAAGACCGCCACCGACGCCAACGTCTACCTGCGCTCGGTCATCGGCCGCCGCTCCATCCCGCGCTGGAACGACAACCTCCAGCGCACCGAGGAGCAGGTCCACCGTGCCCTCCTCGCCGCCGCCGAACGCGCCCGCACCGCCGCCCAGTAGCCCCCGCCCACGAAAGGGACGCTCCCATGGTCGCCATCGCCGAAGCACGCGTCGGGTTCCGCAACCGGGGCCTGGCCCGGCACGCCCGGCAGATCGCCGACGCCGCAGCGGACCTGGTCCGCTACCAGTTCGGCTCCCTGCCGTACATCGAGCTGCTGCTCACCAGCGACACCAACCACTTCGCGGAGGTCGCCGCCCGCTCCGAGCTCGCCCTCGTCGAGGGCGTCAGCTCCCGCGCCGCGAACAAGGAACTGCGCATGGCCCGCAGTAACGCACGAGGCAAGGCCGGCATCACCGTGCTGCGCGAGGTCGGTGTCCTGGTCGTCGCCAACCTGGCCAACGTGCCCGACAAGGCCGCCGTGAACAGCCTGTTGGTGCACGAGTTCACCCACGGCCACCAGCTCGGCGACCCCGCCTCCCGCAAGCAGCACCTCGAGTTCTGCGCCCACGCCTACGGCGTCGCGCGGCTCCCTCGCCGCACCGTCCGGCAGATCGAGGTCCTCATCGACAGTCGCGAGGACCAGGCCTACGCCGCCGAACGCCTCGCCACCCAGCTGCCCGCCTGACGTTCAAAAGGGACCACGCTCATGCGACTGCGACTGCCCGGGATGAGCCGCACCGACCGCGCCCGCTGGCGTTCGGCCCGCTCCATCGCCGACCTCGCCGAACTGACCGCCTTATGGCTGGAGGGCCGCATCGCCTCCCACCCCGGCGTCATGCCGAACTGCGGCCCGGACGAGGAGACCACCCACCTGGTACAGGTTCTCGCCCTCGCCAACCGCGCCGGCTACCTGACCGACAACTCCCAGCCCGGCATCGCCGAGCCCGGATTCGACGGCCGCTGGTGGGCGCAGCGCGCCGCGGTGACCGGATGGGTCTGCCGCGACCGGGCCGGCATCGACCTCGCCAACCGGATCATCGGCCCCGCCCGGGAGGCCGGATTGGTCGTGTGCGCCGACAGCCACCGCCACGGTGTCACCGTCACCTCCGTCGACGGCCGCGACTACACCACCTTCGGTGCGCTGCTCAGCAAGCGAGACCTGCGCACCCTGTGGCCCGCCCACCTCATCCACCGCGACCTGTTCCGCCAGCTGCACAGCGCCATCCAGCTCACGGTTATCGACCCCGAATGGGGCCGCGACGATGTGCTGTGGGACGTCCTGGCCAAGGCCCTCTACACGCCTTCCGCGCCCGCCGCGCATCCGACCATCACCGAGCCCGGCCTGTACGTGCTGGTCGGGGCGGCCGGATCCGGCAAGTCCACACTTGCCGCACGGCACTTCCCCGCAGGCTCCGTCCTCGAGCTCGACGCCTTCCGCGCTCTGGCCGCCGGCACCCGCGCCGACCAGAGCGCCACCCCCGCCGCCGTCACCGCCTTCGACGCGATCCTCACCGCCCGCCTCGAGCGCGGCCTGCCGACCGTTCTCGACGCCACCCACGCCGAGGCTCGCCACCGCCGCAAGTACACCGACCTCGCCCACCAGCACGGCCTGCCGGCCATCGCCGTCCTGCCGGACACCCCGGACGCCGAGTGCCGGCGCCGCAACGCGATGCGCCCGGACGCCCGGCGAGTTCCCCCGCGCATCCTGCGCGACCAGGCCCGCCAGGCGGCCCACTTCAACGCCAAGGCCGACGGCTTCGACGCCGTGCTCCGCCCGGCCGACCTCACCCCCACCGACCCCAGCTGACAACAACCTCCCGACCCCTCCTCGCAGGAAGGAGCCTGCCGTGCAGACCACGCCTGCCCCCCAGCCCCACACCGACGCCGAAGCCCGTGTGCTCGTCGACCAGATCATCGGCAGCGACATCGAGGCGCCCTCCGCCTTCAACGGCGACTGGCACCAGCTCCTGAAGAACACCGCCGCCCGCTGGGCCGCCGACACCCCCGCCCGCTGGGCCATCGAGACCCTCGCCGGCACCAGCCCGGCCCCGGCCAGTTCCTAACCGAGCACACCCCTGGACTCCGGACGGCCCGCCCGGGCGCCCGGCCCCACCAGAACACTGGAGACCCAACCCGTGACGATCAACACGACGGCACCCAACCCGACCGATCAGAACCCGGCCAACTGGCTGGACGCCATCCGCAACCGCCGCAACGCCGCCTCCCCCGGCACCTGGACGGTCCAGGCCGCCACCCTCAACGGCCACGTCCTCACCCGCTGCGTCGGCACCAACGACCTGGCCAGCGACGACGACTGCATCGCCGAACTCGACGTACGCGAAGACGGCAGCGACGCCGCGAACGCCGACTTCATCGCCCACGCCCCCACCGACATCGACCAGCTGCTCGCGCACATCGACCAGCTCACCCACCGCCTGGCCGCCGCCGAGGCCGCCTTCCCCGGCATCACCCACCTGGTCCCCGGCCAGCCGGTCGAGCTGACGATCTACCGCACCGAGCACGACACCATCCCCTGCGGCCTGTTCACCAACCGCGCCGCAGCCCGCGCCTGCGGATCGGACCTCAGCACCCGCGACGACGACCGCATCGAGGTCACCCACGCGTGGATCCCCGAGCACGGAGGCGACGACGCCGCCGAGGACCTGTCGCTGTTCGGGCCCGGCGGCGAGGACGACGAGACCATCACCAACTACTCGATCGTCCCGCTGACCCTGCACGCCGCGTACGACCCGCAGAGCTGGGAGGACGAGTCGTGACCGGCCGCACGCAGATGTGGGAAGTCGACGTCCCCATCTGCCACCCCGACGACCAGCGCACCGGAATCCACGTCTTCACCGGCCTGGCCAGCGACAAGAACGCGGCTTTCGCCTCCGCCCGGCGCGTCGTCGACGAGGCCCTCGAGCACCTGCAGAACGGACGCGAGATCCCCGTTCCCGACCACGCCCGGATCGACTGGGCCGCCCGCGGCCTGCGCCCCGGCTGGGAGCTGCGCTGGGAGCGCGCCAAGGCCCACCAGATCACCCTTTGAATCCGCCCCGGGACGGCCGTCAAGGCCTGGAAAACCGCCGGCCGTCCCGGGCCCCCTTCACCCGCGCAAGCGAGAAAGAGAGAGCACCATCATGCACGCTCGCACCAGCGTCACGCGCACCCCGGCCAGAAGGACCGCCGCCGAGATCATGCGCCAGATCGCCGCGCGCTCGCCCCGCCTGGGCCGCACCCCGGAATCCGTCTGCACCCGCCAGCAGTGCCACGTCGCCTGGCGCGGCGAGGAAAACGACTGCTGGCACTGCGGCCTGCCCGCCACTGCCACCTACCGGCGGCGCGGATCCGCCCTGCAGAGGCTGCTCGCCCAGGTCGACGCCGGCACAGCCCGGAAGGCGGTCGCGGCATGAGCACTCTCGCCTTCCTCAACCAGCTCGTCGGCAGCCAGGTCCTGGGCGACCACCTCACCGCCTGGGTCAACCACCTCGTCGACAACGAGGAATTCGCCCGCGCTGACGCCTACCGCTGCATCACCGACTGGGCCGACGAGGGCGACCCGAGCATCATCGCCTCCACCGGCCAGACGTGGGTACGCCGCGACGACGTCGACCCCGCCGACGCACCCGTCCGCCGCCTGCACGTCGTGGAACGCGCTGACGACGGCGTCTTCCTCATCTACTACCCCCACGACATCGACACCGGCTTCGACGTCGACGACCACGGGGACCAAAGCCTCCTGCTCGAGCCGGACCGCGACCTCAATCGCTACCAGCTCGCCCACCACCTGCCGCCCTCCCACGACCTGCCGCGCGGCGCCGACTTCCCGGTGGAACTGCTGCACCTGTACCGGCTCGAGGCCTGGTTCCCGCCCGAGTTCTTCCTCCCCGGCTGCACACCGAAGGAGGCGAACACGCCGTGACCGCCGCCATCCGTACGACCCGCGCCGCGGGCTGCACCCAGTGCGCCGGCCGCGACGCCGAAATCCTCGAGGTCGTCTCCGGCAGCCGCCTCGACAACGACCGCGTCGCCGACCGACTGGCCCGCGAACTCGGCAACGGTGCCCACACCCACGCCGCCCTCAACACCGACATGCACGTCGTCCGATCCCTCACCAGGGAGAACGCGTCATGACCACGGCCACCCGACTCACCAGCCGCGACTCCTACATCACCGTCCGGACCGACCGCACCACCGAGCGGGGCGTTGACCTTCTCGCCGTCGAGAGGGCGGTCAACGGAGAACTGCCCGAGAGCATGACCGACGCCGAACTGGCCTACGCCGCCCGCGTGCTGAGCGAGCACAACGTCTCACGCGACGAGTCCGCGCGCCGCCTGAGCCTGTCGGACTACGTCCTGCGCAAGTGCCAGGACAGCGGGTGGAAGCCCGACACCATCACCAGCTGGCGCGAGAACTCGCAGAAGAAGGCGGTCGCGGCATGACCGGCCGTCTCGCTCCGTTCCCCCGCTTCACCGGCGCCGAGCCGTGCCAGGACCCCGACTACGACCCGGACCTGTGGAGCAGCAGCGACCCCGTCGACCGGGCCACCGCCCAACTGGCCTGCCTCAGCGGCTGCCCCGTCCGCGAGAAATGCCTGGCCTGGGCGATCGACCACCCCACCGAGGCCGGCGACGACATCTGGGCGGGCACCACGAAGGCCCGGCGCACCACGCTGCGCCGTGAATTCTCGACCACCGCGACGAGGAGGAAGTCGGCATGAGTCCCCGCGACACCGCCCTGCTCATGCTCAAGGGCCGCCGCGCTCCCGGCGAGATCCAGCGCGCGACCGGCATGAGCACCGGCCAGATCGCCGCCCTCGCCGAAGTCCAGGGCCTGTCCCAGACCGCGGCACGCTCCGGCGGCTTCCTCACCGGCATCGACCCGACGCTCATCCGTGGCCTGGCCGCGCTGATGTGGGCCGAGCAGAACGCCGGCCACCAACGCGTGCGACGGCAGGCCGCCCGGGTGCGGGAACTGCTCGGTGAACTCGCCGGCTACCAGAGCCGCATGATCGCCGAAAACGGCATCCGTAGCGAGCTCACCGAGATCAACCGGAAGCTGAACACGGCGCAGTCCAAGCTCAGCCGTCTCGGCGCCAGCACCGCCTTGCTCATCCGGGACTGGGCCGAGAAGCAGGGCATGACGGTCAGCCCGAGCGGTGTGCTGTCCGCCGACGTCATCGACGCCTTCGAGTACAACCACCAGCACACCAACCAGCTCGACCAGCGCCGCGCCATCACCGCGGCCCGCCTCCAGCGCGAGATCGCAAGCCTCAAGCGCAGCCGGACCGCCGCCCGCCGCCGACTGGACAGCCTGACCAACCCGCCCGCCGCCGAGGTACGGGCCTGGGCCCAGCAGCAGGGCCTGGCCGTATCCGTCGCCGGCCAGATGCCCGCCTACCTGATCGAGGCCTACAAGGACCACCAGGCCAAAGCCATGTCCGAGCAGGCCGGATAAGCGATGGCCGTCTTAACACTGGCCTACCGCCGCACCGAGCGGGTCACCGGTACGGGACGCGTCACGCTCTCCCGCACCGGCGGCGGCGCCGACTTCGGCGCGTACGCCCTCCTCTACACCACCCGGCCCGTCGACGGGGAAGTGGAGGCCATCATCGCCGCCACCCGCCCCGAGGACACCGACCCGGCCTGGAATCTCGCCGAGCCGCACCGCTACGGGCCGAGGACCAGCGAAACCCGCCCGCTGATGGCATGGGCGGCCGCCCTGAACGAAGCCAAAGCCAACGACCGCGGCAACGCCTACGCCGACCGGCTGGCCAAAGCACTGCTCACCACCGCGTGGAGCACGCGCATGGTCCCCCCGCCCGGCACGGTCGACCTGCCGCTGGCCGCATGGGAGATCGAGACCCAGCACGTGGTCCCGCTCTGGCACGCCGGACACACCGCCGTCCGCATCGGCCGCCTGATCACCGTCACGGCCAAAGAGACCTAGCCCCCTGACCACCGGCCCCCGCCCGGATGCCCTAAATCCCGGGCCGGGGCCGGCCAAAGCCAGTCCCTACTACTGCAGGAGAGAACCGCTTTGAGTACCACCCGCATCGAGTGGGCCACCCACGTCTGGAACCCGATCTCCGGATGCGACCGCGTGTCCGACGGCTGCACGAACTGCTACGCCGCCGTGTTCGCCCGCCGGCACCGCGCCATGGCCACCCGCGGCTACCAACGCGATGGCCGCCCGGAGACCTCCGGACCCGGCTTCGGTGTCTCCCTTCACGACTGGGCCCTCACCGATCCGCTGCGCTGGCGCACCCGGCGCGAACGCATCTTCGTCAACTCCATGAGCGACGCCTGGCACCCGGAGGTGCCGGACGAATACCTGGCCGCCCGGTGGACCGTCATGTACTGGACCGGCGCCGACGTCCGCGGCCGCTACGCCCACCACCCCGTCCAGACCTACCTCCTCCTCACCAAGCGGCCCCCCAGGATGCGGGCCTGGCTGAAGAAGTGGGCCGACCGCGACACCCGCATCGAGCTGATCAAGGCCGCTGCCGCCCGCGGCTGGTGCGACCAGGAAGACATCGACAACGCCCCCTTCATGCCCGACCGCCTGGCCTCCGTATGGCTCGGCGTGTCCGTGGAGGACCAGGACACCGCGAACACGCGGATACCGCAGCTGATGCAGACCCCCGCCGCCGTACGGTTCGTCTCCGCCGAACCCCTCCTCGGCCCCGTCGACCTCACCCGCTGGTTGCGCCCCGTCCCCGACTGCGGGCACGCCGGCGCCGACGACGGCTGCTGCACCCACCCCGGAAACCCGACCCCCGAATGCCACCGAGGGGTGCGCTGCCCCCTCACCGCGGGCGGCCGGTGGCAGGGCCTGGACTGGGTCATCGCCGGAGGCGAAAGCGGCCCCGGCGCCCGCCCCATGCACCCCCGCTGGGTCAGCGACCTGCGCGTCGCCTGCGAGATCGCCCAGGTCCCCTACTTCTTCAAGCAATGGGGGGAGTGGGCACCGTACGACCCCGCCGCCACCGGACGCGCAGGCGTCGTCCACGTCGAACCCCAGGGCGGCATCCACGGCTCGGCTGCCGGCGACACGCCGCCCGCCGGATCGGCACGCATGGCCCGGTACGGCAAGAAGCGCGCAGGCCACCTCCTCGACGGCGAGCACTACCAGCAGCTCCCCGGCCACTACGACGACCACGACACCCCCAGCGCCCTCGCGATCCACTGAACCGCCCACCCGGACGAGGAAGTTACGGATGACCACCAGCCCACCAGCCGCCGAGCACGGCCAGCGCCTGCTCGAGCAACTGGAGAGGTTCACCACCCGCGACGACAGCCAGGCCGCCGTCGGCCGGCGCCTGCTCGCCGACCACCCGGACCTACCGTTGTGCGGATTCGCGATCTCCCACAGCATCGAGCCCGAGCCGGGCAAACCTGAGCACTCCCTGATCCTGCGGGTCGGCGAGCACAACACCGACGCGATCGCCGCATGGGCGAAGGCCCTCGGCGCTGAGCTGGTCGTCGACGGCGCCCGCCACCGCCTGACCACGGTCCTGGACGGCATCGGGATCTGGGCTTCGGCCACGATCCCCGAAGACGAATACGACATGGACGGGGCCGTCTTCACCCCCACCGGCGACGACGTCAGCGGCACCTACCGGGGCCTGCTCGTCACCGAAATCGGGGAAGACGGCGACCTGCTCATCATCGGCCACCCGCCCGTCCGGGACGTCCTGGCCGCCACGAGCTCCTACTACCGGCACATTTGCGGCCAGCGCCTGCGCCCGTTCGACGGCCGCGACCTCGCCGACAGCGTCGCCCGCCGCTGGGGCCGCTTCATCGCCTACCCCACCCGCCGCGAATGGCAGATCCGCGACGCGTCGGACGACACTCCCGGCGCCCTCCCCATCACCTGGATGTGCGCCCAGGACGGCGACACCCAGGACATCGGCGACGTCGAACACTGCCCGACGTGCGGGCGCCCCAGCCGCGGCCTGGCCTACGACCCCGTGAACGGGCAGCGCGTCCACCTCTGCCCCTCACCCACTTGCCGGCACCAGTGGCCGGTCGCCGAGTCCTCGTCCCCGACCAGCATGAAAGAGCACGCCTGATGCGGTACGTCGCCACGATTCAGCCTGTCCACCCCGACAACACGGTGTGCAAGCACCCAGTGACGGACACCGGCGCGCCGAAGGACCACACGTCAACCTGCAGCGGCCGGTCCGGCTACATCGCCCGCTGCAGCGGCTGCAGCTGGCGCCGCACGAGCAAGACCGAAGCCCAGCTGGAGGACCTCGGCGACTCGCACCTGCGCAGCCACCTCCGCACCGCCGCCCTCGCCACCAGCTGACACTCTGCGGCGGCCCTCACCGGCCCGGCCGCCGCATCCGGAGGACTTTCAGATGACCGGAATCACCGGCCGCACCTACCTCGAACGCGGCAGCCCCGTCACCGTGCTCACCGCCTACAACGCCCGCCGCACGCCGGACATCACCGCCCCCTGGCTGCACTTTTCCTGGCCCGGGCGTCGCCCGGCCGCAGGCCCCCGCAACGTCGCCATCCGCCGCGCCGACGGATCCACCACCGTCCGCCCCTTCCGTGGCCTGACCCGACCCGATCGCCACGACAGCGCCCCCAAGGAGGAACACCGATGACCGATCCCAGCACCGACACCGACGCCCCGCCCGCCGTTCCGGCCTGGCTCGCTGCCGCCGAAGCCGCCTACCAGGAACAGCACATCGACACCCTGGCCCAGGGACTGCTGCGGGCACGGCGCCACGCCGATCTGATTAACGCCCGCCTCGCCGAGCTCGGCATCGAGCCGATCGAAGCCGCCGGCGTCGACGACCGCGGCAACCTCAAGCCCGCCCGGCTCACCGAGCCCGCGTTCGAGCCGCACGCCTACTACGAAGTGCGCGCGGCCTGGAGCGAGGACGACAAGGAAGTCGAGCTGCACACCGCCGACTGGGAAGAGGACAGCCCGACCTTCGGTCGCGTGTGCCTGCTGAACTCGATCGCCGACGTCGCCGCCGCACGCCGCGAGTGGCCCAAGTTGCCCGCCCCCAGGCGCGACTACGGCCTCGAGGCTGTCCGCGCGATGGACAGCCTCAACCCCGACCACCTCAACAAGGCCGAGGCCGAAGCGATCGCGACTGCCATCAACGGCACCACCGCGGCGCTGCTCCACCTCGCCGACGTCATCGCCCGCACCAATTCCACCGTCTGAACGGAGAAGCTGATGAAGCTCAGCATTGCCCACGGCGACCTTGCCGCCGCCGTCGCCGACACCGCCCGGGCCCTACCCGCCAGGCCGCCCGCCCCGGTCCTTGCCGCCCTGAAGCTCGCCGCAGCCGACGGCACGCTCACCGTGTCCGGCTTCGACTACGAGGTCTCCGGCGAGGCCACCGCGAAGGCCGACGTCACCGAGCCCGGCACCGTCCTGGTCTCCGGCCGCCTTCTCGCCGACATCACCCGCGTCCTCAAGCCCAAGCAGCCGATCCGCCTGACCCTCGACGGCGCCCGCGTGAACATCACCTCCGGCGCCACCCGCTACACCCTGCACACCCTGCCCCTTGGGGAGTACCCGGCCCTGCCCGCGACGGAAGAGCCGACCGGCAGTGTCTTGGGCGCCGACCTCGCCGAAGCCGTCGCCCAGGTCGCGACCGCCGCCGGCCGCGACGACACACTGCCCGTCCTGACCGGCATCCAGCTCGAGCTCACCGGCGGCAAGCTCACCCTCGCCGCCACCGACCGTTACCGCTTCGCCGTGCGCACCGTCGACTGGGCCGCCATCGACACATCCGTGGAAGAGGCCACAGCGCTGCTGCCCGCGAAGTCCCTGACCGACACCGTCAAGATGCTCGCCGGCGCCGACCGCATCCACATCACCCTCCCCGGCCAGGCCGGCGTGCTGGGCCTGGCCGATCCGGCCCGCTCCACCACCGCCCGGACCATCGACGGCCAGCTGCCCCAGTACGGCAAGCTGTGGCCCACCCTCGACAGCATCAACGCGACCGTCATCGTCGACAGCGCCGAGCTGGCCGCCGCCATCAAACGAGTGGCCCTGGTCGCCGAGGGCAACAAGCCTCTCCAGCTCACCCTCCAGGACGGCGCCCTGTCCCTGCACGCTGGCACCTCCGACGACGCCCAGGCCGTCGACACCCTCGACGCCGAATACGACAGCGGCGCCCACGACTTCACCATCGCCTTCAACCCCACCTTCCTGCTGGACGGCATCACCGCCCTCGCCGCGCCCAAGACCGTGCTGTGGATGACCGAGCGGACCAAGCCCGCCGTCCTCACCGGCGCCGACGCCGCCGCCAAGCTCGGCGAGCTCGAGTTCGGAGGCGACGCCCTGCAGTACCTGCTGATGCCCATCCGGCTCAGCGCCTGACCCCGCCCCGGGGCGGCCGCCAGGTCGCCAACTCAGCCGGCCGCCCCGGGCCTCCCACCCCAATCACCCTCAAGTAAAGGGACCGCACGTGACCCTGACCAGCCACGCGACGACCAGCACCCGCCCGGGCGCCACCCACCGCGCCTACAACCCCACCCCGTCCATCCCGCTGCTGATCACCGAACTGGCCCAGGAGGACTTCTGGGCCCGCTACGCCAAAATCCGCGGCGACGCCGAGCACTTCACCCCCGCCTACCTCGCCGCCCGCGAGACCGCAGCGCTACTGCTTCGCGCCGTGATCGCCGACCTGTTCGCCCTGGCCGACCCGACCAACCCGATCGCGGCCGCCGACGCCGCGGCCGCCGCCAACGCCCTCCGCCGCAAGAGTCGGCAGATGCAGCTGCCCGCCGAGGCCGCCCGCGCCTGGCTGCGCGAGGAATACGAAGCCTGGCGCAACGACGCACCGCACCCCCCGAACTGCCCCGGCCACTGCGGCGGCACCGGCATCGTCATGGAAACCACCACCTGGCAGAACGACGGCGCGCCCGTGTGGGCTGAGCCCGCCGACTGCCGGCGCGGCGAGGAAGACGACCCGCACTTCGACGACTGCCTCTGCCGTGGCACCGGCCGCCGCTGGAACGCCGAGTACCGCGAGTACGAGCGGTGCGACCGCTACACCCCCGACCCCGACTGCGCGCAACCGGAACCGCGCGCGGGTGAGGCCTGGAGCGCCGGCCCGTACGGCGAAGAGCCGTTCTAGCCGCCGCACCTCGCCCACCCGCCCCGCACCGGGCCGGACACCCCCGGCCCGGTGCCATCCCCGGGAGCACCCGTGTACCTCGCGCGAACCCTGTACGCGCTCGCTTGCGACAGCTGCGGCGCCGTCTGCCGACTGCCCGACGAAGACGCCGAGAACGACTACGAACTCCACCTGCCCGAGGAACAGCTGGACCCGGCGCTCGCCCGATACATCGAGGCCCAGGGCTGGATCCTCGGCAGCCGCCACCACTGCGCCGCCTGCGCCAACAAGCGCGGCGACCTCCTGATGGAGCGCCTGGATCTCGAGGCCACCCACGAGCCGCTCTTCGAACTCACCGACCTGCCCAGCCCCGCCGACCGCGACCAGGAGAGCCGATGACCACGACCCGCAAGCGCACCCGCGACATCCTGCGCACCGCCGCCCTGTCCTCCTGCGGAACCTACCGCTACCTCCTCGTACGGGAATGGGCGAGAAGCGGACGCACCGCCGTCTTCGTGCTGCTGAACCCGTCCACCGCCGACGCCGACCGTGACGACGCCACGACCCGCCGCTGCATCAACTACGCACAGGACTGGGGGTGCAGCAGCGTGTGGATCGTCAACCTCTACGCCTTTCGTGCTCGCCACCCCGCCGACCTGTGGACGGACCGCGACCCGGTCGGTCCCGAGAACGACCGCTTCCTGCGCACCGCGGCCGCCGTCGCAGCCGACACCGGCGGCCCCCTGGTCGCCGGATGGGGAACGGAGGCCCGCCCCGAGAGGATCTCCGCCGTCCTCAACCTCCCCGGCCTGGAGATGCCGAGTGCCCTCGCGGTCACCCAGTACGGGCAGCCCCATCACCCGCTCCGGCTGGACGGCGCCCTCACCCCGAAACCGTGGACGCCCCCCGGTACCCCGGTCTTCCCCGTGACGACCCGCCGCACCGAGCCGCTCGAGCCGCTCGACGTGGTCCTGAACCGGCCAGGCTTGCCCGACCTCCGGCTCGGCCCGTACTACCACCCGCACGTTGCCCGCGGCGTCGCGACCGGCCTGCGCCAGCAGATGCACAGCACCCAGCACGTGCCCGGAACCGTGGTGACGGTGCAGCCGCACCGCGGCGCCGACCACCTCGAGGCACGGGTGCCCACCGACTCCGCCGTCCTCGCCGACCTAATGGACGACAATCCGCCCGGTGACGGCACCGGCCGCGACTTCCCCGACTTGTACGCCCGGCTATACGCCCAGGAGGGATACGAGCGCGCCAGCGAGTTGTGGTCCAAGGCATGCAAGGCCTGGGAGTTCTCGCACAGCGGTGACCTGGACGCGTAACCCGTCGCTCCGGCCGCCGTGGCCCGCGTGCTTCCCGGCGGCCGAAACACCAAAGCTATGCATATCCTTGAAAGGCATAGTGTGAGTCTGCATTATGGAGTTCGGAGCGGTCGCCAGGTCGCCACTCAAGCCGGCCGCTCCGAACCCGCACCACTCCCAACCCGCCAAGCATCAGGAGACCTCCCGACATGACGGACTCCACCGTCAAGGCCGCCGTGTTCGCCGCGGTGTTCATCGCCCTCTACATCGCTCACAGCGTCGGCGATCACTGGGTGCAAACGTCCTGCCAAGCCGCCGCCAAGGGGCAGCCCGGATGGACCGGCCGCCTCGCCTGCGGCCGGCACCTCGTCGGCCTGACCATCACCAAGGCGGTCGTGCTCACGCCTGTCGCCCTGGTCCTCAACCTGCCCGTCACCGTTCTCGGAGTGTTCGTCGGACTCACCCTCGACGCCGCGAGCCACTACTGGGCCGACCGCCGCACGACACTGCGCCGCCTCGCCCACTACTGCGGCAAGAGCGAGTTCTACTCCCTCGGCATGCCCGACCATCCCGCGCCCCCCACCACCGCCGAGGGCACCTACGCCCCCACGCTGGGCACCGGCGCGTACGCACTCGACCAGAGCTGGCACATCCTCTGGCTCGGCATCGCCGCCCTCCTCATCGCCGCGCTGTAACGCGGCCCGGGACAACAACCTCACACCGCACCACAGAAGGAAACCCGTGAGCAGCACCCCGAACATGACCCTGGACGAGGAAATCGCGGCAGCCGTCGCCATCGTGCGCGTCGGCCTGGACCGACTGCGCGACGCCGCCACACGCACCGAGGCCCTGGGCCCGCACGTCGCCGTCCTCCGCGCCCTGCGCGACCACCGCAACCCGGACGCCGGCGTCTGCGCGGCCGTCGCCGACGTCATCGGCACCATCACCGTGTCCATCACCGAGACCGACCACGAGGCCATCGACGACGTCGTCGAACTCCTCAACGAAGCCCAGGCCTACGCCCAGGACAACACCGGCGAACGCATCGACCGCGCCCTGACCCTTCTCGCCCCCCTCCTGAACAGCGAGGAAAGCCGGTGAACCGACAGACCAGCCACCCGGAACCCGCAGCCAGCCAGCAGAGCAGCACCGTGCAGCTGACCGTCCGCGAGACGACCACCGCGCAGCTCCCGCCCCTTCCCGACCCGGAGACCTACCGCACGTACTTCGCCAACCCGCACGACTACATGCACGCCCCCCAGGACGCGAAGGCCGGCCACTTCCAGCAGATCGTGCTGGACCTGCGCACCAAAGACCTGTTCTTCCACGGCGAGGACTGGCGCGTGCCGCGCGAGGCCCAGTCACGCATCCCTGCATCCGGCCTCTTCGCCCCGTTCCACTGGCTGAACGTCCCAGACATCATCTACTGGGTCATCGACAGCGGGATCCCGGTCGCCGAACGTCCCTACCTCACGGTCGACGAAGGCAACGCCTTCGCGCACCAACTGGCCCCCCTCGCCCAGACACTGCTGGACCACCTGCTGCCCGTGCCCGGCACCGACGCCCTGGACTGGTCCGCCGAATCAGCCTCCGCCGGACGGGACATCGAGGCCGCGTGCACCCGCTACCAACACCCGCCGAAGGGACGGCGCCCGGAACTCGTGAACATGAGCGAGGCCGTCAAGGCCTGTCCGGAGATCGTCCGGCCCGAATGGGCGCACTACACCGATGCGAGGCTCGACGACACCGCCGAGTACCTCAACCGGTGCGGCCTCCACCACCACCCGGCCATCGCCCAAGCCCTCGGCTTCGGACCCCAGACGCCCCGCGCCTCCCTCGTCGGCACCCGCGCGTGGCTCTACCAGAACCGCCGCAACGCCCAGACGCTGCTCGCCTCCCAACTGAACACCCCGACCGTCGGCGATGCCGAGGACACCCACTCCTGAGAGGACACGGGGAATGGACACGCCTCCTGGCGAGTGCAGGCAGTGCTGGCAGCACGCCCACGATCCGAGCATCCACCGCCAGCTCGGTCCCCGAGAGGACTGCCCGCAGTGTGTGGATCACATGCTCAACGGTCACGGTTCGCACCTCGTGCCCAAGAAGGAATCCAGCTGGTGGTGACGGTCCTTCGCCCCATCTGGCACAGGGCCTCGACCCACAGGTCACTTGACGGGGAGCTGCGTACTCCGGGCAACTGACGCCTTCCCTGGGCCCCGCGTCAGCAGGCGATCAAGCCGAGTCTGGCGCGGGGCCTGGCGCTGTCCCGCCCTGATCGACAAGCCAGGTCCCGCTCCGCGAAGAGGAAACGGGAAACGCCCGCAAACCCCTACAGCTGTCCCAAAGACTACGGAAGGTAGAGCCATGACCACAGCGAACGGCAGCACCATCACGATCATCTCGTTCGGCTACCTGCACGGCGCGCCCCCGGCCGACGCCCACCTCACCATCGACCTGCGCCAGCACTTCCGCGACCCCCACGTCAGCCCTGAGCTGCGCTACATGACGGCCCACGACGCCCCGGTGCGGGTCGCGGTCATGAACACCCCTGGCATCAAGCAGCTGCTCGCCGCCACGGTCGCCGCCGTGGAAGGCTTCCTCGCCGGACCGTCCGGCACCAGCCTCACGATCGCCGACGGCTGCGCTGGTGGCCGCCACCGCGCCGCCACCTTCGCCCTCGCACTCGAAGCCGTCCTCACCAGCGACATCGCCAGCGCCGCCGAACTGGGCGTCGAGGACCTGGCCCAGCAGTACTCCGGCCGCGGCCTGGCGGTGCGCCTTGTCCACCGCGATCTCGATAAGGACGTCGTCGATCGCTGAACCCTCAGGTGTCCATCGCGAGGCGTCGTCGACCGCTGAATCCCGAGGGACAGAATCTAGAAGTGGTCGGGCAACCAGGGTTCGTGCTCTGTGGTGCGGATCAGTCTGTGGAGCACCTCCTCGGACCTTGCGTTCACTCCGTCCAGACGTGCTGCGGTCGCTGTCCGGTAGCCGCCGGCATACCAGACGGCCAGTTGCCGTCGGGTGAGCCGGACTTCACCAGCGATGTGCGTCTGGGTGATCTGTCCGGCGCCGCCTTTCACTTCGAGCAGGTACTGGCCCCAGGTCTCGCCGTCCTCGTCTTCGATTTCCACGGGAACGGCGATGTCTAGGTCATCCGGCCAGCCCCGCAGCCGCACCGCTTCCTCCAGGTCGTGGATGCGCAGCATCCACGGGTGCCACGCTTCCGCCGTCAGCCGGTAGCGGTGGAGGTTGTGCAGCAGCGCCGGGTATGGGGGTAGGGCGGAGCGCCGGAAGTGGATGGCTGGGGCGCGGGTGTGGTGGCTGGCGAGGAATGCCATCATCTCGCTGGCGGTGTCGGCGTCTGCGGCCCAGAAGTCGTGCACGGTCAGCTGCATCCCGTGGCGCTCGCTGCGCTTCATGGCGAAGGACAGCAGGCCCGTGGGGGACTGGGCCGGACCGAACCGGTACGTGGTCAGCTGCTGCTTGTCGTCGATCCAGGCGGGCCACCAGTCCGGGCGCTGCACGGGCCCGTTCCACTGCCGGGCCAGGCGGCGTTGCAGCTCGTCGGTTTCCTTCGTACGGCCGTGTTCGATGGGCAGCCCAGAGCGGGTGAAGGCCCGTTTGAGGTCGTCGGTGGCGATGGACCACGCGAAGACCGCAATGGGGGCCTCCCAGCCGAGACGGCGGACGTATCCGCCGGATGTCGTCCACAGCGTGGAGATCACCGCGCCCTGGTCGCGCAGGTGGCGGAGCCGTTCGGCGAGCATGTCGACGGAGAGGCGGGCGCCGCGTTCCTCGGGGGCGACGCAGCCGGCGCTGAGCAGGGCGGAGGGTACGGGGGCCCCGCCGAAGAACTGCGGGACGAGGAGGCCGAGGCCGCCGGCGATGACCCGCCCGTTCCGGACGGCGACGCGGATGTCGGCGTGCGGGCGTAGGCGGGTGATGTCGCCCACGGGATGGCCGTAGCTGCGGGTGGCGAGGGCGTCGTACTGCTTCCACAGCTCGTCGTCGGCCTGCACGATCCGGATCGCATCAGGCATGTTGCCTCCCCTTTTCTAGTAGTTGGTCCGGTCGCGGACGGCATCGGCGTCGACGGGGACGAAGAAGCTGCGGGTGAAGGTCACCACGGCCTGCCCGTCCTGGTTGTGGCCGGTGGTGCGGCTGGTGACGATCCCGGTGTCGGGGCGGCTTTGGGACAGGCGGCGGTCGGTGATCTCCGTTTCCGCGTAGAGGGTGTCGCCCACGAACACGGGGTGGGTGAAGCGGATCTCTTCGAAGCCGAGGTTGGCGATGGTCAGGCCGCTGGTGCTGCGTACGGTCATCCCGCCGACGATGTGGAGGGTGATGCTGCTGCACACCAGGGGCCTGCCCCACTCGGTGAGGCCGCTGTAGCGGGCGTCGGTGTGGATCGGGGCGTCGTTGCCGCCGAGCGTGGTCATCACGACGTTGTCGGCATCGGTGATGGTGCGCCCGGGCCGGTGTTCGATGATCAGGCCTTCGTGCAGCTCGTGGTAGCCCAGGCCGACGACTTCCCGGTAGCGGCCTTCGGCGATCCGCCGGTACCCCGCTGGTGTGGGGATGTTGGTGGTCACGCGCTCACCTCGCGCGGCGTGCGCTCGTCGAGGCGGCCCAGCAGTGCCCGGGCGGCTTTGACCATGGGCGGGCCGATCATGTGCCCGTTGAGGCGGACGATGCGGTCGCCGGCTTCCTCGGCGGCGGCCACGATGGCGCGGGCGGCGCCGATTTCCTCGTCCGTCGGGGTGAACACGCCTTGGACGACGGGGAGCTGGCGGGGATGGACACAGCACTTCCCGGTGAAGCCCAGGTCCCTGGCGCGTTCGGCTTCGACCCGCAGCCCGTCCAGGTCGTCCAGGTCGAAGAACGGCGAGTCGATGGCGCAGATGCCTGCGGCGGCGGCGCTGGTGACCAGCGCCGACCGGGCGTGCAGCATCGCTTCCCAGCCCTTGGAGCAGCCGAGGGCTGTCGCGTAGTCGGCGGTCCCGAACACCACTCCGGCGATGCGTTCGGCCCGCACGATCGACGGCAGCTCTTCCAGCGCACGAGGCGTCTCGATCAGCGCGTACAGGTGCGGGCTGTAGCCGGGCGCGTCGAGGGCTCCGGCGGCGATCTCGAAGTCCCGGGCCGATTCGACCTTGGGTATCAGCACGACGTCCGGCCGGGCCGGGTAGTCGGCGATGGCGGCCAGGTCGAGGATGCCGTCGCGGGTGGTGGGAGAGCTGATCCGTACGCCGAGGACGCGGTTGGACGCCGTGGGAGCGGTGAAGAACGCGGCGGCATCCTGGCGTGCCCGCGGCTTCACCGCGGCGGGCACGGAGTCTTCCAGGTCAACCAGGGCGACGTCCGCGCCGCAGCCGTGCGCGATCGGGAAACGGGCGGAGGCGTGGCCGGGGGTGACGAACCACACCCCGGCCGGGGCCGTTTGCCTCATCGGCTCGCTCCTTGTGCCGCCAGGCTGCGGGCTGCGTCCGGGATCAGGTCCTCCTGCCCGGCGATGGCCCGGCGCTCGCCGAGCTCGACGAAGATGTCCCACGGGTGCACTCCCTGGCTTTCGGCGGCGGCCAGGACGGGCTTTTTGAAGCCGGAGAACACGCCGGCCAGACCGGAGACGAGGCTGGTGGAGTCGATCGTGGGCGGGGCGGGCATCAGCGTCCGCTCGGCGAGATCGGCGGCGTCGGCCAGGCGCCGCAGGTCGATCCCGGTTCGGTGGCCGTAGCGCTCCAGCACGGCCACGAGGACTTCGAGCTGGGTGTTGCCCGCGCCCGCGCCGAATCCCCGGGCGCACGCGTCGATCGTGTGGGCGCCGGCCTGCACTGCCGCGACCGAGTTCGCCACGGCCATCCCGAGGTTGTTGTGCCCGTGGAACGCCACCGGCACGTCGACCGCCGTGGTGATGGCGGTGATCCGGGCGGTGACATCGTCGGGCAGGTAGTGGCCGGCGCTGTCGAAGACGCACACCGCCTGCGCGCCGTAGCCGACCATCAGCGCGCACTGCTCGGCCAGTTCGCCGGGAGGGGCCATGTGGCTCATCAGCAGCACGCCTTGTGCCTCGGCGCCGAGCTCGCGGATGGCGCCCAGGTGGCGTTCGGTGACGCTGGCCTCGGTGCAGTGGGCGGCGACGCGCACCACGTCCACGCCGTGGCGGATGGCTTTGCGTAGATCGGCGGTGGTTGCCCAGCCGGGCAGCAGGAGGGTGGCCAGCCTGCTGTGGGTGAGGGCTTCGCGGGCGGTGGCGAGCATCTCATCGTCGCTGAGCCTGCTGCGGCCGACCTGCAGGGAGGAGGCTCCGAGGCCGTTGCCGTGGCCGACTTCGACCACGGGGACGCCGGCTGCGTCGACGGCTGCGGCGTAGGTGCGGATCTGCTCGGCATCCAGTTGATGACGTACGGCGTGCTGGCCGTCGCGCAGGGTGGGGTCGTGCACGGTCACCGTGGTGTTGGCGGTCATCGGGCGAGCTCCTTCAGCGCGGGTGCCTTGACTAGGGCGTGCTGCTCGGCCGCGTGGATGGCGGCGGCGCTGATCACTTCGAGGTTCCCGGCGTGCACCGGCATCCGGTTGCGGGTGGCGGTCACCTCCGCGATCACCCGCACCGTGTCGCCGGTGACGGTGCATGAGGTCACCTGGTAGCCCGGTACGACGGTTCGCATGGCCGCCGCAGCGCACTCCACGACGTCGCTGACCGGGCCCTGCTCCAGCCCGGAGGCCACCATCGTCATGGCGATGCGGAACGGCGGTGGCGGTGCGGCCGCGGAGATGTTCAGCATCGCCTTGGCCGCGCTGGTCCCGGTGAAGCGGCGGATTGCGTCCTGGGTCGTCTCCACGTACTCGTCGAGGTTGAGGCGGCTGGCCCGGCCCACGCTGACGCTGGCGGCCGTGGCCACCATCTCCACGTACCGGGGCCGGTAGTGCTGGGCGAGGGCGTACAGGACGGGGATCGAGGCCTGCCCGCCGCAGGAGATGAGGCCGATGTGCTGGTGCCGGGCCGCCTGGTCGCCGTTCACGGTCGGCGCGATCAGCGCACCGGCACTGGTGGGGGTCAGGTCGATGAGTACCGCGCCGGTGCCGGCGAGCCGGGCCCAGTGCTCGGGGTGCTCAAAAGCGTTGGTGGCGTCGAAGACGATGTCGAAGGTCTGGCCGGAGTCGAGCAGGGCGGCGACGCCGCCCGCTGCGGTGGCGCACCCCAGCTCGGCAGCCTGTGCCAGTCCGCGGCTGCGACTGGTGCGGCCGACGACGAGCCCGCAGCTGAGGCGCGGGGAATTGTGCATGCGCTCGACCAGGTCGAGCCCGAGTAAGCCGGAGCCGAGGACGGCCGCGTTCATGGTGTTCGATGGCATGTGTGCTCCCTGTGTGGACGGTGGATCAGAGGACGTGCAGATGGACGGCGGGGAGCCGGGTGGAGGTGGCCCGGAAATGCGTGCCGGGGGTGAGCGGGAGGCTCGCGTGTACCGATCCGGCCAGCACGATGTCTCCGGCGCGCAGGGTGGTGCCCAGGGCAGGCAGGCGGTGCGTCAGCCAGGCCAGTGCCTTGAGCGGGTCGCCGAGGATGTCGCGCCCCTGCCCGGTCGCGACTGTCTCCCCGTCGGCTTCCGCCCGGATTTGCTCGGCGGCCAGGTCCCAGGCCGGATCGAAGGGGACGGGACTGCTGGTGATGACGCCGGCGCAGGCGGCGTTGTCGGCGATGCTGTCGACCAGGGTGATGTCCCAGTTGGCGAAGACGGTGTCGAGGACCTCGAACGCGAGGAACACCTCGCCTACAGCCGAACGGGCGGTGGCTAGGTCCGAGGGCTCGGCCAGGTCGCGACGGAGCCGGAAGGCGATCTCGGTCTCGATCCTGGGGTTCATGAAGTCGGCCGACCGCAGCCCGGCTCCGCTGGCGGCGACCATGCTGGTGAGGATTACTCCGGAGTCGGGCTCGTCAATGCCCATCTGCTCCTGCATGGCGGCCGAGGTCAGACCGACCTTGTGACCGGCGATGCGGGCACCCGCCGAAACCCGCTCCTCCAGGCTGATCCGCTGGATGCGGTAGGCGTCCGTAACGGTCAGGCGCGGGAACCGCTTCGACAGCTGCCGGACAGGAACGCCGGTTCGGGCAGCGTCGGCCAGCTCCCGTGCCAGCCCCGCTAAGGCTCCCTCGTCCACCTCGGGGCCGGCCATCTGTCCGGCTGGATGGTTGTCGGCGCTTGCAGGACTGGCCATCGGCTACCTCCGCGTACTGGGCTGATCGGTTGTGCCGCTCGCGGCATGGCGCGCGGCGAGCACCGGCAGGAAGTCGGCGCAGTGGCCGCCGAGACCCGCCACGTCGGTGTCCGACCCGATGAACGCGATGCGGTCCAGCTCCGGAGTGCGGCCCTGGGCGCTCTCGACGGCAACAAGCCGCGTGTACTGCTCGGCGAGCGCGTCGGCGGAGCAGGCGGGCGCGCGGAAGTGCACGCCCACGTTGCCCTTGTCGCCGCGGGTCACTGTCCACAGCTCCAGGTCCTCGGAGGCGACTTCACGCCCGGCTTCCTCCACGAGCTCCAGTGCGGCGTGCCGGCGCAGGCACTCCACATCCAGGGCGTTGCTCGCCTCGGGGGGCTCGATCGTCCCGCCGGGCAGCTGCCAGCGCCCGGGAGCCGCAGTGGACGACGCCATACGCCCCACCAGCAGCCGACCGTCATCCGTGGGCTGCGCAACGGACACAAACACCGACGGGGCGGACACGGCGTGGACCGGGTCCAGCCGCAGGACGTACAGGCGATAGGTCGCCCGGTACCAGGTCAGGAGCAGGGTCTGCGAGTCCTTCCACTCCAGTCCCGCGCACACCACGGTGGGCCCGTCGAACAGCGACGGGTTCGCCGCGACGGCCTCTTCCCACCTGCGCTCCATCGCCGCCGTCTGCTCATCGGTCAGCCGGGGCGGGTCTGTCTCCGCCAGAAGCAGGCGGCGGACACCGGAAAGCTCAACTGCGCGAGCCTGCGGTTGATTGGGCAACGAAACCTCCTGTTGAGAGCCCTATCCGTGCAGCGCTGATCAGACACGCGATGCCGGTGCGACGCCGGCCGCGAGCCCCAGACCGTACAGCGACGGCCGGTCACAGTGGGGACCGCCGGACAAGCTTCAGCTCGGCCCATACGCGTTTTGCCGACAGTTCGCCGCTGCGGCGAGAGCGGAGCAGGTCAAAGTCCCAGCGGTTGGCAAGGTCGTCGACAAGGAGGAGGCCGCGGCCGCGGCCGGCGTCCTCGTCGGGTGTGAGCAGCCGCGGGTGCCGGTCGGGGGAGCGGTCGGTCACGGCGATATACACCCGGTCCAAGGCCGGGCGGCTCACGGTCAGGGTGATCCTTGGGCCGTGTGCGTGCCGCACGGCGTTCGCGACGAATTCGGACATCACCAGGGCAGCAGCCTCCGCATCGTCCTCCAGGCCCCACACCGCCATCGCTACGCGCGCGAGCAGCCGGGCCTCCTTTGCCGTCTCCGGGGCGCGGTCGGCGGTCAGCCGGTAGCCGGGATACCCCTTCATCCGGGGCCGGGGCGCCGTCATGGTCGTCACGACTGCCCACCAGCGACGGGCCGCGCCACCCGCAGAGGGCCGGGATGCTCATGGAGAGTGAGCAGGGCCCGGCACTGGATGGCGAGATCCCAGACGTCATGGGGTGCGGAGATCCCCTGCGCCAGCACGTGGCGGCTTCCGGCGAGGACGTGCCGGGCGGTCCGCCGCTGCTCACCACTCATGCGGCGCACCGCTCTGGACAGTTCGGGCACCAGGAGCTGGACGTGCCCGCGCAGCAGGCCACCGAGCCTCTCCCAGTCCTCACTCGCCAGGCGCCACGAGGCCGACAGGACCGCCTCGTACGACTGCCGGATGGTCTCGGAATCGACCGGGTCGTTGTTGCCGGCGCCCGCTGAGCGGGGCGCCCGGACTGTCGCCGTTGCGCTGCTTGCAGCGTCTGCCACAGCGGCCTCCCTGATCGGTCGTCACGTCACCGCATACGCAAGCAGCACTGGACGAGCGAGTGCGACGCCAGAGCACTGCAAGAACGATGAAACTTCGCCCAGTTGGCGTTAACTGCGGCCAAGGCCGGGGCACCACAGGGGTGGGGGCGGTACGGTCGCCGCACCCGTCATGTCGGATACCGCGGGAGTCGGTATGGCTGACCGCCCCAAGCCCCCCAACGCCCGGTTGCGCGCTGTGCGCGTGGACGAACTGCAGAGGTCCCGCCAGGAGTTCGCGAAGCTCATCGTGGAGACAGGCGAGGAGATGGGTGAGACAGTCGCCTGCACCGCGCGCCTGGTGGCGGCATGGGAAGACGGCGACGTCCAGCTCCCCAGGGCGGTTTACCGGCGGATCCTCACCCGGCTGACTGGACGCACCATGCAGGAGCTGGGCTTCCGGCTCAGCACCCCGGCCCGCCCCGGCGTACCAGCAGCCACGGCGAACCCAGAGGAGGAGCAGGTGAACCGCCGCGGGTTCATGGCCGACAGCGCAGGCGCGGCCCTGGCGCTCATCCCCGTCCTCTCCCCACGGGATGGGGCCCCGCCTGGCCGGATAGGCGCCGTCAACGTGCGCGCCCTGGACACGGCCGTGGCGAAGATTTACGCCCACGACCACGACCACGGGTCAGCCGCCATGCGCCGCGACGCCTCCAACGCCCTGCACACCGCCTACTCGTGGCTGCAGGAAGGCACCTACACGGCGAAGACCGGCAAGCGGCTGAGGTCGGCGACCGGTCACCTGTCGATCGCCGCCGGGTGGCTCAGCTACGACTCCGGCCGTCCCGCCGACGCACGCAGCCTCTACAACGAGGCCCTCGCCGCCGCGCGGATCGCCGAGGACCCGGGCCTGGAGGCGCACGCCTTCGGCTGCCTGTCCTTGCTCGCCAAGGCATCCGGACGGCCGCGCGAGGCAATCTCGGCAGCGCAGGGCGCGCAAAGCGTCGCCAACTCCTACGGCTCACCGAGGATGCTGTCGCTGTTCGCGATGCGCGAGGCGGGCGGCTGGGCCCTGCTGGGGGACGCCAGCGCCACGGACCGGGCGATCATCCGCGCCCACAAGCTGTACGCCAAAGGGCCACGTGAGGCTGATCCGGACTGGCTGGAGTTCTACCACCCGGGCGAGCTGGCAGGGCTAGAGGCGTTGGCCCGGGCCGACCTCGCCCAGCACGAACGGGCTGCAGCCGGGGCCGAACAGGCGGTGCTGCTGCACGGCGACCAGTTCACCCGAAATCGCGCCCTGTACACAGCCGACGTCGCCATGCAGCATGCCGTCAGGGAACGTCCGGAGCCGGAGGCCGCGGCCGAAGCCGCCGGACGCGTCCTCGCGTACCTTCCGGAGGTGCGCTCGGACCGGCTGCTGCAGCAGTTGCACAACGTCTCGAGCGCGCTGCAGCGGCACGCGTCCGTCCCGGCGGTGGCGGACTGGCTGGAGGAGTACCGCACCATCGCCGGCGTCAGCTGAGGAGGATACGGTGACCACCCCGAGCACCCGCACCGACGTGGTGATCCGCACCTACGGGCCTGGCCAGGTCCCACCGCTGGTCGACACCCTCGCCGACATCTGGGCCGACAGCCATCCGGAACTGGTCGACAACCCGGGCGCGGAGGCAATGGGCCTGTCCGTGCCTGCATTCCACCGCCAGATCACCGGCCACCTCAAACACCCAGGTTTCGTCCTGGTCGTCGCCTACTCCGGCGGCAGCGCCGTCGGCTTCGGCTACGCCTTCCCCTGCTCGCCCGACTACTGGTTCGGCTCCCTGATCGACCAGGTCCCCGAAGACGCCCGCGAGGAACGTCTGATGGGCCTGTGCGAACTGGCCGTCCGCCCGCCGTGGCAGTCCCAAGGCATCGGCACCCGGCTGCACGCCAACCTGCTCCAAGCCGTAAACCCGCGCTGGTCCTCACTGCTCGCACTTCCCTCGAACCAGCGGGGGCAAGACCTCTACGCCCGGCTCGGTTACGAGTACGCCGGCCCGTATCGCAACACGCCCGACGGTCCCGAGTTCGACCTGCTGCTCCTGCGCGTTCAAGACGCAGCCTGACGGACTGGACATCAGGGCTTTTCGGAGCGAGGGAACGGCGATGTGCAGGCCGAAGGGTAGCGCCTCGTCTCGGCCCACGGGAGCCAGTCGGGCCAGCCGGATGGGCCACCTCGGCAGGCCACAACCAGGTCAGGCCAGTGCGCTGACGATCTTCCCCAGAGCGACGTAACTGTCCCGCACCCCCTCCGTGTTGCCCAGGCGGTGCCGCTCCAGTCGGATCGCGCCCAGATGGCGCGCCTCGTACACGAGCGCGCGCCAGGCGCCGGCCGAGGAAGCGTCCCGCGAGCCGTAGGCGTCCCAGAAAGCGGTCCGCTCGTCCTGCTTAGCGCTGGCCATACGAATGGTCCAGTCGGCAGCCGGGTCACCGAACAGGGTGCGGTCGAGATCGAGCACGCCCGTGATCACCGGTTCGGGTGCCTCCGTGGAAAGCATCGTGTTTACGGTCCACAAGTCCCCGGTCAGAAGATGCGGCTCGCGGATCTCGTCGAGGACATTGCGATGCTCGGTGGCGAGGTCAGCGACCGCGCGTACGTCTGTGGCGTCCAGGCTCGAGGCGCTCAGGTCATCCGCGATGGCGTGCAGGGAGGCGACCACAGCCGCACTCCAGGTGGGAAACCCCGGACCGGCGACCGGGCCGAAGTGCGCGCCGCGGATGGAATGCACCCGGCTGGTGATCTCGCCGAGCTGGGCGAAGAAGCCCCGCCAGAGCGGGCGGTCGTAGGCACCGAGCCGTTCGGGGGTCGGCACGCCGGTGAGGTGGCTCTGCAGCACCCAGTCCCGGCCGATGATCTCCTGCGACCAGTCGGCAAACAGCATCCGCGGGACCAGGGTCGCGACGGTGGAGAGGTAGGGCACGGTGGCGTACTCGTTCCGCATCAGCCCCCGCTCGGACGCGAACTGCCGATCCGGGGCGGGCGCGATTCGCAGGATGACTGGCTCCGGCAGGCTCTCTGCAGTGATTCGGTATGTCGTGTTGTACATACCGCCGCCCAGCTCCACCGCGGAGGTGACCCGGACGCCGGCGCCGAAGGCGCGCCCGCAGATCTCCGGGATGTCTACGTCGGCAACAGGTTGCTGGAAGGCAGACGGCTCGCGAGAGATTGAACGGAACTCCACGAAGACTCCTCGTGTCCTGGCCGTGGGTGGGAAGCAACGGCAGTCCAGTGTGTCGGCGATGCACCAACTTCACGGATTTCCACTATGCATAGCCAAGTTATGCGTTATTGAGGGGATGCCTCTGACGAGACTTGGTTGAGCAGAACAGGGAGCGGAAGCCTGCCACTAGATTCCGCGGTCGACGCACGGCTTGCTCTTCGTCGTAGTCGAGTGTTTCAGTGAGCCGTTCCGAGGAGGGGTGCGTGCGCTTCATCGTGCTGGACGCGGAGGAACGGCCACGGAGCCGGAGCAAGCAGCGGGCCTGCCTCCTGGAACCGGTTCCCCTGTCCGATGACGACTATCTGACGCTGTACCGCCTGTGGTTCGCCGACGGCAGCGGATCAGTCGAGGAACTGGGGACGGTCAAGATCGGCTACGCCGACCTGGTGCGAGATGAGAGACCGCTCGAAAAGGGGGAGTTCCGTCAGCTGACGGGACTGGACCGGCGGCTGTACTGGTTTTCGCTCGGACAGGACGCCACCTACTACGAGAACATCAGCAGGCTCGGTCCCTCGGTTCGGGTGGAGGTCCTTGAGGGGCTGTGCGACATCGCGTTCAGCCCGGAGGTTGCCGAGGATGCCGGGTACTGGGACGTGACACAGACGTCGCTCCAGCGCAGCGTCGAACCACAGACAGTCGAGAACCAGTTCCGGCGCATCGCCCGGGGCGGCTCCCGGCTGACGGCGTATCACTTCAAATACGTGACGCCCGTTGACGGCCTGGCGGAGAAACCGGGAGAGGCATGGCGTCTGGCCTTCTCCGTCACTCCGCACTCCCGGCCCCCGTCCAACATTCATGTGCTGATCGGACGGAACGGCGTGGGCAAGACAACGCTGCTGGGCAACATCAGCGAGGCGGTGGTGAACCCCCAAGCGGAGCCGGGTGACGTTGGCGAAGTCCTCTGGGCAGATGACGGGACGGCGTCGTTCACCAACGTCGTAGCCGTCACGTTCAGCGCCTTCGACCCGGCTCAGGAAGACGGTGAGGCTGAAGACAGTGAGGCTGAAGCCGGTGGCGACGACGAACGCCATCCGCAGGTGAAGGGCTGGGACGCAGCCAAGGACGTTCCCGGCGATCAGACGCCACCGGCCGAGCCGGCCGAGCCAGCCGTCAAGTACACGTATGTGGGCCTGGCCAAGGTCGATGTTCACGGCCGTCCTACGCGCGAACGCAAGTCGTACGACGACCTCAGCTCAGAATTCTCCAAGAGCGTCGAGGAGATCCACGCAGCTGAGCGGGTCGGTCGATGGATAGCCGCGCTGGACGTGCTGAGCAGCGATCCGCACTTCTACGAGTCCCCCATTCACACCTTCGCCCGGGACTTGCTCGACCGCTCGTACTCCCGAGACGCCAGGGAATATGCGCAGGAGATCTTCTCCTGGCTCAGCTCAGGGCACGCCATCGTGCTGCTGACGATCACGAGGCTGGTCGAAACCGTCGCCGAGGGGTCCCTCGTGCTCTTGGACGAACCCGAGGCTCACCTGCATCCGCCGCTGCTCGCGTCCTTTGTCAGAGCGCTGTCCGACCTGCTCACTGACCGCAACGGCGTCGCCCTGATCGGCACCCACTCGCCCGTGGTCCTGCAGGAAGTCCCCCGTTCCTGCGTGTGGAAGGTCAGCCGATGGGACCGTCACCCGCCGCAGCGGCCCAGCCTGGAAACGTACGGGGAGAACGTCGGAGTTCTCACCCACGAGATCTTCGGACTGGAGGTCAGGCAATCCGGCTTCCACGCCGAGATCGCCCGGGCCGTCGACGAGCTGGGATCCTACGACCAGGTCATGGACCGCTTCCGCGGACAGCTGGGCGGGGAGGCAAAGGGACTGGTCCGCATTCTCCTAGCGCACCGGGATGCGGACGGACTCCGCTGATGTGGCCTCTCGACCCACCCGCTCTGTCCGCCCGGGACAGCTATGACACATGTGTACGCGGCACCAGGGATGTACAACGACGCGGTCGGCTGCTGACGGCCGGCGACAGCGTGGAGGCTGCAGGCGAGCATTTCCGGCAGGCGGCACGGCAAGGAACTCTGCACGAACTGGACAGCCAAGAGTTCACCGTGCCGGGCATCGCCCCCGGCGACCTGGTGCGCTGGGCCTACGACAACGGCATGGTCGGCTCCAGGGACGGACGGGCGGTCTACGAGCGGATCCTGGGTGCCGCGCCGGACGAAAGGTGTCCCCTGTGCGGGCATGGGATGGTCCGTACCCTGGACCACTTCCTGCCCAAAAGGATGTTCCCTGCGCTATGCGTAGACCCGCTGAACCTCGTGCCGGCCTGCGCCGATTGCAACCACATCAAGGGTGAACGCCATCCGGCAGACGCAGAGACCACCCCGTTACACCCGTACCTGGACCGGATAGACCAAGACTCCTGGCTGGATGCCCAGGTCACGCACAGCAGTCCCGTATGGCTGGACTTCTTCGTCAGCCCCCCATCCAGCTGGGCGCACATCCTCATCGAGCGGACCCGGTACCACTTCACACTGTTCGGATTGGCTAGGCTCTTCGCCGTCCAGGCCAACCGCACGGTGAACAACATCCGTCGTCAGCTGACTGCGATGCTCGATGCCGGCGGCAAGGACATGGTGCGCGCCTACCTGACGGACGAAGCCGAGACACGCCTCGCGGACCGGCTCAACGGATGGGAAGGAGTCACCTACCGGGCCCTGGCACGCGACGACGCCTTCTGCAGCGGCGCATTCGAACTCTGACCCGGCAAGACGCTGCCCTGGGCATTGCCGGGGCGTAGAGATGCCTGCGGCGGAGGTGGCCGCGCTGCGGAGCTGCTCCCGCACCCTGGCAGGTCCGGGGGCGCGTGCCGGGGGCCATCGACCTACGCTGAAGGCCCGTAGGAGGTCCCGGTGCCGCCCTTCGCTCTGCCCGCCCCGCTCGCTCTGGCTCGCGCAGTCACTGCCGTGCCCGAGTCGCAGGGCTGGACGCTCGAGCCGAAGTGGGACGGGTGGAGATGCCAGATCCACACCGCGACCCGACGGGTGTGGAGCCGGCACGGCACCGACCTATCCCGCCAGTTCTCCGACGTCGCAGACGCTGCCGCCGGCCTGCCCGACGCCGTCCTCGACGGCGAGCTCGTCGCGGTCCTCACCGACGGCTCCGGCGTGGCCTTCGACCGCCTGCAGACCCGGGCCGGCCGCCGCGGCCCCCGACACGGAGCCGACTTCACCGTCCACGTCGCCCTCTTCGACATCCTGGCCATCGGCGACACCGACTGGCGGCCGCGCCCGTACGCCGAGCGCCGCACAGAGCTGCTGCGTCTGCTCGAGGGCGGCCCGGCCACCCTGCGCGCGGTGCCAGCGACCGAGGATGCCAAGCAGGCCCTGGAGTGGGTCGGAGCGCTCGAGGGCGTGGAAGGCCTCGTGGGCAAGCGGACCGGCGCACCGTACGCTGCCGGCCTTGCCTCCGGCTGGGTGAAGTGGCGCCAACGCCATACCACCGAGGCCGTGGTCATCGGGGTGACAGGAAGGACGCCGGCGGCGCAGGCCCTCGTCCTTGGCCGACCGAAGGGCGGCCGGATGCGAGCGGTCGGCGTGAGTCTTCCGCTCGCTCCGCAAGTGCGCCTGGCCGTGGCGCCGCTGCTGCACGCGGCCGGCGGGGGTATGCGGGAGCTCCCAGGCACTGTGGGCGGGCTGCCCGGCGCCGACCCGGTGCGCTTCCTGCCGGTCAAGCCGGAGGTGGTAGTGGAGATCGAGGTCGATCAGGCGAGGCTCGAGTTCGGCCGTTACCGCCACCGGCCGCGTGTCCGACGGGTTCGTGGCGACCTGACACCCGAGCTGGTCGACGAAGAGCATTGATCGAGAAGTGTGACTGAGCGCGGTAGTTGGCCCCGCTGGCCAAGTACCGCGCTCAGTTCGAACTCCAGCTCCCTGCGGCCTTCACCTTCCGGAAAGGTGCGGGGCACCCTGGTCAGCTGCCACAGGCGCATCCAGCGACGGCCTTGGCCTCCGCCGGCGTCTGGGCCGGGTCGACGGCCTCCTCGTCGGGGGTGCAGCAAGCGGTGGTGCCGCAGCAGACATCCGGGGCGCCTTCGGTGCTCTTGCCCAGGGTGTCGGCGTTGGCCTTGACGACGTAGACCTCCCACGGCTCCTTGCCGGGACCGGTGACCCACACCTTGTCCTGGAGGGCGTAGCAGCAGGAGGTGTCGTTCTCCTCGAAGGTGGCCAGACCGGCGTCCTTGAGGCGGGTGGTTGCGGCGTTGACCTGCTCGGTGGAGGCGACCTCCACGCCGAGGTGGTCCAGGCGGGTGTCCTCGCCTGTCTTGCCTTCGATGAGGACGAGCTTGAGCGGGGGCTCGGTGATGGCGAAGTTGGCGTAGCCCGCGCGGCGCTTGGCCGGCTCGGTGCCGAACAGCTTGGAGTAGAAGGCGATCGAGGCTTCGAGGTCGGCGACGCGCAGGGCGAGCTGGACACGGGACATGGCGGTCTCCCAACGACTTGTTTCGACGTCTGTCGATACAGTCGACCTTGCCACCGGATTAGATGACTGTCAACATAGAGAAATGTCGAAACAAGCTGGCCTGCCAGTGCTCGAACAGGACGACGAAGCGGCGGCGTGCTGCGCACCGATGGTCCGCGAGCCCCTGGGCGAGGAGGCCGCGGCGGAGCTGTCGCGGATGTTCAAGGCACTGTCGGACCCGATCCGGCTGCGACTGCTGTCGCTGATCGCCTCGCACGAGGGCGGCGAGGCGTGCGTGTGCGACCTCATCGGCCCCTTCGGCGTGTCCCAGCCGACGATCTCCCACCACCTGAAGGTGCTGCGGGAGGCCGGGCTGGTCGGCTCCGAGCGGCGCGGAACCTGGGTGTACTACTGGGTGCTCCCCGAGGCCCTGGCGAAGCTGTCCGCCCTGCTGGAGATTCCCGCCGTGTCCGCGAAGGCCCCGGCGTGACCGCGCCCGCGCCGCTGGTGCGGCGAGCAGTGGTCGAAGGGCTGGGGACGGCCGCGCTGGTCGCGGTGGTGGTCGGCTCCGGGATCCAGGCCACCGAACTGACCCACGACGTCGGGACGCAGCTGCTGGCCAACTCCCTGGCCACCGTCTTCGGGCTCGGCGTGCTCATCGCCTTCCTGGGCCCGGTGTCCGGAGCGCACTTCAACCCCGCGGTCACCCTGGCCGCCTGGTTCACCGGCCGGCGCACCGGCGACGGCCCCAACCTGCGTGAGGTCGCCGCGTACGTGCCCGCCCAGGTGGCCGGGGCGATCGCCGGGGCGGTGCTGGCCGACGCGATGTTCGGCAAGCCGCTGGTGGCCTTCTCCACCCACGAGCGGTGGGCCGGGCACCTGTGGCTGGCGGAGGTCGTGGCCACCGCCGGGCTGGTCTGGCTCATCTTCGGCCTGGCCCGCGCGAGCCGCGCGCACCTGGCACCACTACTGGTCGCCGCCTACATCGGCGCGGCGTACTGGTTCACCTCCTCCACGTCCTTCGCCAACCCGGCCGTCACCATCGGCCGGGCGTTCACCGACACCTTCGCCGGCATCGCCCCCACCTCCGTGCTGCCCTTCCTCGCCGCCCAGCTGATCGGCGCCGCCGCCGGCCTCGGCCTGGTCGCCGTCTCCTTCGGCCGCCCGGCCACCGCGGGCGAGGACGAGGTCGTCGTCTCCCACGCCGGGCAGCAGCCCACCACCCGTTCCACCGAAGAAAGCGCCCTGGCCTGATGAACACCTCCGCCGTTCCCTCCGTGCTGTTCGTCTGCGTGCACAACGCCGGCCGGTCCCAGATGGCCGCCGCCTTCCTCACCCACCTCGGCGGTACCCGCGTCCAGGTGCGCTCCGCAGGCTCCGCCCCCGCCGACACCGTGAACCCGGCCGTGGTCGAGGCCATGCACGAGTCCGGCATCGACATCTCCGCCGAGACCCCGAAGGTCCTCACCACCGAGGCGGTGCAGTCCTCGGACGTCGTGATCACCATGGGCTGCGGCGACGCCTGCCCCTACTTCCCCGGCAAGCGGTACCTGGACTGGCAGCTCGAAGACCCGGCCGGACAGGGCGTCGCGGCCGTCCGGCCGATCCGCGACGAGATCGAACGCCGCATCCGCGGCCTGCTCACCGAACTCGGCATCGAGCCCGCAGCATGACGCCCACAGAGACCGGCGTGCGCATCGCGCCGATGCGGCCGGAGCACGCCGAGCAGGTCCTGGCGATCTACCGGCTGGGCATCGACGAGGGGAACGCCACCTTCGAGGCCACCGCCCCGGCATGGGAGGCGTTCGACAGCGCCAAGCTGCCCGCCCACCGCCTGGTCGCCCTCAACCAGGGCGACCAGGTCCTGGGGTGGGCCGCCGTGGTGCCGGTCTCCGACCGGTGCGCGTACGCCGGCGTCGTCGAGCACTCCGTCTACGTCCACCCCAACGCCCGCGGGCGCAGGGTGGGCCTGGCCCTGCTGACCGCCCTGCTCGCCTCAACCGACGCCGCCGGCATCTGGACGGTGCAGTCCGGCATCTTCCCCGAGAACACCGCCAGCCTCGCCCTCCACCAACGCGCCGGCTTCCGCATCATCGGCACCCGCGAACGCATCGGCCGCCACCACGGCATATGGCGCGACGTCGTCCTCGTCGAACGCCGTAGCCCCGTGATCCGCTAACCGTCCGCGCGCTCAGGCCATGGTTCTCCCGCGGCCAGCTATCACGCACACGGGCCAACTAGCGTGCTCAGTCACAGTTCCCTGACTGGTATTCGCAAAGGTACCCATGGGTGCATACTCGGGGTATGGCTGACACCACCGTGAAGGTCGACTCCGAGACCAGGGACCGGTTCGCTGCGGTCGCCGCAGCCCGCGGACAGAGCGTGCGCGCCTACCTGGCCGAGCTGGCCATAGAGGAAGAGAACCAGATCAAGCTGAGTAAGGCGACGGCCGTGTTCCGCGAGATCATCGCCCGGCCCGGCCTGGCAGAAGCGTTCGACGAGGCCTTCCCTGACGACGCCCTGGCCCGGCGAAACACTGCAGGGCGGGCGGCCTGACCCTTGGAACTGCATATCGACATCCGATGGCTCCTTGATCGACAGGAGGAACTGCTCGGCAAGGAACTCGGGGTTCGGGACTACTCGGGCCTGGTGGCCGCCGTCGCTCGGCACCGGGTGAACACCCCACAGCTGGACGTGGGCGAGCCCGACGCCTACTGGCGGGCGGCCGCCCTGCTGGAGCAGCTCGTCTTGCTGCGCCCGTTGCCGGCCCGCAACGCGTACTTCGGGTATGGCGTGGCGGTGGCGTACATCCGGGCCTCCGGGGAGGAGATCGACGACTCCTTCGAACCGTGGCGGGACCTGATCACCGACATCCGCGCTCTACGGCTCACCGTCTACGACATCGCCGACCGCCTGCGCTCATGGAGCAGTAACGGCTGACCGGGCGATGCACCCGCCCGGACGCTGGCTCCCCGAGGTGCTGCTGCTCAGGTCTGGCCGGACGCCGTCTCTTCCCAGAACCAGCCGTGGGCGGCCATCCCCTCCCGCGTCCAGTCCCAGAGCAGCTGCGCACCCTCCTTGGCCCTGGAGAGGTCCTGACCGCCGCCCTCGGCGAAGAACCGGATCAGTGCGCCGGCCGCCGGCTTGTCCGGGTCGCAGGCCTCGCACAGCTCCAGGTGGATTGGGCGACCCTCTTCGTCGTCCTTCGGCATCACCGCGCTTGTGATCAGCTTCCCGTGGCATCGTGAGCACTGCGGTAGCCGCTCGGATCGCACAACTCGGTGCATATGGAGCCCCCTTGCCTAAAACATGAGCTCCACCCAAGACCTGCTGATGTACCGCGTCAACCCCTGGGTCAGCAGAGACACCGCTTGAAGACGGCTGCCTCTGACGAGAAGAGGAAGCGCATCGCGGAACCCGCCGGCACCTGGTTGCATGTCTCCCTGGCAACAGAAGCGAAGGAGGACGGTGGACGACCTCGACGTGCACTGTGCACGGTGCGGAAGCGCCGACACCCTGATCGAAGCAGGCGACGGCGAGGTGAAGCACGGCCGGTGCCTGCGATGTGGCAAGGACTTCCAGGCCACGCCTTGCCCGATCTGCGGCAGCTACCGCATCGACGGCTCCTACGGCATCTCCGGGATCCGCTTCACGACGCTGCCCCAGACCGTCGAATGTAAGAACTGCCGGAGCAAGATTCCGGCGCGCGATCCCGGCCCAGAGGGGCCCGCCAACGACTAGCGAGGCGACCTCCGAACCGGGCTCGAACCCCTGGTTCCCGCGTCGTACGGCGCCGGCTCAGGCGCTTACCTTCTCCTGCGCACGCTCCAGCACCCACTCCGGGGCTGAGGCCAGGGACGTGAGCATCTCCAGCGCGGCACACGCATCGCCAAGGGCACGGTGCCTGCCGCCCAGCGGCAGGAAATCGCGTACACCCTCCCAGTCGGAGCGCCGACGCATGATGCACCCCCACTGATCCTTCGCCCGCAGGTGCTGTGGATCCGCCTCCACCCGCAGACAGTCGTCCACGATGACCGTCTTGTCATACTCCGCGTTGTAGGCAAGGATCTTCCGCCCGGCGGTGACGCGCAGTACGTCCGGCAGCACCTGGTCCCAGGTCGGCGCGTCCGCGACCATCGCGTCACTGATCCGGTGAACGTCAAAAGCATCCTCGGTCACCGGGATCTGCGGGTTGACCAGGCTCTCCAGCAGCACCTCGCCGGTGGCCGCATCGACCACAGCGACCTCCATGACTTGGCCCCACAGGTCGTGCGTCTCGGTGTCCAGCACGCAGGCCACGCCCGGCTGCAGCATCCGCCGCGCCCAGTGGATGGCCTTGCCCTGCGCGCTGAGCAACTGGATGCCGTCCGTGAAGCGGGATGCGACCGGGTTGCGGGCGAGCAGCGCGGCGACGTCGTCTCGTGACGGGCTGCCGTCCAGGCCCGGCTCCCAGTCGATCAGCCAGCGGTTGTCGAGGTTGGCGAAGCGCGTCCAGACCGGCAGGCCGAACCTCTCGCGCAGCTCGTCGACGAACGCGCGGACGACGGCGGCCCGCTGCGGCGCCAGCTGGGCAAAGGCCCGCAACGGGGACGGCCGGCCGGGCTTCGTCGCCCGCACCGCCTCCCAGTCCACCCCGGGAATGTCCTTGAGCGCGTCCAGGTCCCCGACCCGGTACATCGGCACATCGACGACCTTCTGGTGGCCGCGGCCACCCGACCACACCGTGCGGCGCACGTGGCTGACCGGTGCCAGCCATCCGGCCTCGATGCAGTAATCCAGGTCCCGGCGCCGGATCTCCAGGTGCTGCGCCGCCAGCTCCGGGCCCAGCATCCGCGCGGCCAGGATGTCCGCCCCCAGGTCCTCGTTGCCGGCGAGCCGCTCGACGTCTTCAAGCGCCCACCGGCCGAACCGGCCAGGCCGGATGTCCTGCTCCTCGGCGGCCTTCTCGAACTCGGCCACCTCCCAGCCGCACCGGCCGGCGGCTTCATCCGCGCGAGCCGAGGCATGAAGCCAAGCGACCCGCTCGGCCACGATCTGCTCGAGCGCCGCGCACATCTGTGGCGTGGGCGAGGTCAGCTGCCGCTCGTCATACAGCGGATAGTCCCCGAACTCGCCGACGCACTCCAGCAGGCCCTGCTCAGCCAGCTGCTCGACGTCGCACGCCCACACCTCCAGCTTCCGATCGAGGAGATCCGGTGCCTGCGCCAGCATCTGCGCCCCGCGTTTTGCGCCGTAGCCGGGGTGCGTGCCGAGCACTTCGACGATCTGGTCGCGGCGCGCCTGGACGTCGTCAGCCTGCTCATCCGACCACCGGCCTGAGTCCAGGGCCGGTGCCGGAATGAGTCCCTTGGGCTGCCCCCGCTCGACCTGCCACTGGGCCAGGCCCGCGTGGTTGGCCAGCTGGACGGGGCCGAATCCCTTGCGTCGTCCCATCACGTGTCCCTTCTCCTGGTCACTCCGTTGTCGCGGAACAGAACATGACAGAGCATCTGAAAAGCTGTCAATAACTGTTGAAAGTGGGTTAGTTAGGGCGAAGCGCTTAGAACTGTGCACGCGTACGCGAGGGAAAAGTTCACCCGGCTGGAGCCGTCTCCCGAGCCTGGCGGCCCCCTCCCCGTGGCGGCGAGGGGAGGGCTGGGTGGTCACGCAGGGCGGACGGTGTACGTCCCGCGAACGGGTGAAGCTCGCCCGCCCCACTCGTGACCTGGGATCTCACGCGCTACGATGTTCGAACAAAGATTCGAAATCAGGGGGAGCGGTGCATCACGCAGCGGGCCGAAGGGGGTAGGAGATGGGAGGCGCGCCATGGGCGGGTTTACCCACCTCAACGCCGTCTCCGGGTTCTCCACCCGCTTCGGCGCCGCCCACCCCGAGCAGCTCGTCCAGCGCGTCGCCGAACGCGGCATGACCGCCCTGGCCCTGACCGACCGCGACGCTGTCACCGGCGCCGTCCGGTTCGCGCAGGCCGCGCTCGAACACGGCATCCGGCCGATCTTCGGCATCAACCTGGCCGTCGCCTCGCTCTCTCCGGCCCCCGTGCAGCGACTGCGTACCCCGGTCCGCGGCGGCGCCCACGTGTACGAGCCGCCCCACCGCGTCGTCCTGCTCGCCCAGTCCCGCACCGGCTGGGCCCGGCTGTGTCGGCTGACCTCCGCTGCCCACGCCCACGGCGACGGCCTGCCCCTGCTGACCTGGGACGACCTGCAGCAGCATGCGGGGGAGGGGCTGACCGTCCTGCTCGGCCCCGCCTCCGAACCCGTCCGCGCCCTGGCCGCCGGCCGAGGCGATCTCGCCGAACACCTCCTCGCCTCCTGGCGGCAGCTGCCCGGCATTCAGCTGCGTCTGGAAACCTGCTGGCTCGGCCTCCCCGGTACCGGGCCCGGCTCACTGCGCCTGGCCGCCCGCACCCTCACCCTCGCCGACCAGCTGGGCATCCCGGCCGTGCTGACCAACGCCGTCCGCTATGCCGATGCCGACCAGCACCGCCTCGCCGACGTCCTGGACGCCGCCCGCCTGCTGCGTCCCATCGACCGCCGGCACCTCGACTCCGGCGAGCGCTGGCTGAAGGACCCGGCCGCCATGGGCGAGATCGCCCGCCGGATCGCCGCGGCCGCCGGCCACGGCGACGACCGCGCGGCCCGCCTGCTGGCCGACACTGCCGCCACGGCCGACGCCTGCGCCGTCGACCCCGTGCAGGATCTCGGTCTGGGCCGGCCTCACTTCCCCGAACCCGCCGTCGTCGGCGCCACCGGAGGGCCCGAGCACGCCGCCCGCCTGCTGCGCGAGCGCGCCGAGGCCGGCCTCATCCGCCGCGGCCTCGACCGCGACCCCCGCGCCCGCCAGCGCCTGGAGGAAGAGCTCGCGGTCATCCGCATGCTCAAATACGACACCTACTTCCTCACCGTCGCCCAGGTCGTCGCCGACGTCCGCGAGCTCGGGATCCGGGTCGCCGCTCGCGGCTCCGGCGCTGGCAGCATGGTCAACCACACGCTCGGTATCGCCACCGCGAATCCGCTGGACTTCAATCTGCTCTTCGAGCGCTTCCTGTCGGTGCGCCGCGCGAGCCTGCCGGACATCGACATCGACGTCGAGTCCGCCCGCCGGCTTGAGGTCTACGACCGCATCATCGAACGGTTCGGCACCGAGCGCGTCGCAGTCACCGGCATGCCGGAGACCTACCGTGCCCGCCACGCCCTGCGCGACACGGGCCTGGCCCTCGGGATCGCTCCGCACGAGGTCGACCGGATCGCCAAGTCTTTCCCGCATATCCGGGCCGCCGACATCACCGCAGCGCTCGCCGAACTACCCGAACTACGCCAGCTCGCTCAGGAGGCCGGCCGCTACCGGCTGCTGTTCGAACTCGCCGAAGGCCTCGATGCCCTCCCGCGCGGCCTGGCCATGCACCCGTGCGGCGTCATCGTGTCCGACGCCACCCTCCTTAACCGGCTGCCCGTCCAGCCCACCCCCGGCGGCTACCCCATGGTCCAGATGCCGAAGGAAGGCGTCGAGGATCTGGGGCTGATCAAGCTGGACGTGCTCGGCGTACGGATGCAGTCCGCGATGGCCCACGCCATCACCGAGATCGAGCGCGTCACCGGCCAAGGCATCGACCTCGACGACCCCCAACAGGTCCCCCTGGACGACCACTTCGCGTTCAAGCTCATCCAGGACGCCCAGACCCTGGGCCTCTTTCAACTCGAGTCACCTGGCCAGCAGGACCTCCTGTCGAGGCTGCAGCCCCGCAACGTCGCCGACGTCATCGCCGACATCAGCCTCTTCCGCCCCGGCCCAGTCGCCGGCGGCATGCCCGAGCAGTACATCGCCGCCCGACACGGCGCCGCCCCCACCTACCCCCACCCCGACCTCGAGCCGGTACTCGCCGATACCTACGGGGTCGTCATCTGGCACGAACAGATCATCGAGATCATCGCCACGCTCACCGGCTGCGACCGCGCCCTGGCCGAAGTCGCCCGCCGCTGCCTCGCCGACCCCGACCGGCTGCCCCGCCTACGGGACTGGTTCCACCGCACCGCCGCCGCCCGCGGCTACACCCCCGACGTCCTCACCCACGTCTGGAAGATCATCGAAGCGTTCGGGGCATACGGCTTCTGCCGCGCCCACGCCGTTGCCTTCGCCGTCCCCGCCCTTCAGTCAGCCTGGCTCAAAGCCCATTACCCGGCGTTCTTGCTGGCCGGCCTCCTCGAACACGACCCCGGCATGTGGCCCAAGCGGGTCCTGATCCAAGACGCTCGCCGTCGCGGCGTCGCGGTCCTGCCCGTCGACGTCAACCACTCCAAGGTCACCCACACCGTCGAACGCGCTCCCGACGGCACCTGGGCGGTCCGCCTCGCCCTCTCCGGTGTCCGCGGCATCCACACTGACGAGGCCGAGCGCATCGCCGCCGGCCAGCCCTACGCCTCGCTGTCCGACCTGTGGCAGCGCGCCCGCCCCAACCGGCCCACGGCCGAACGCCTCGCCCAGGCCGGTGTCCTCGACAGCCTGCGCGGCAACCTGACCCGCCGCGACCTGCTGCTGCAGATCACCGAACTGCACCGCCAGTACCGCGGCCGCCCCCTCGGCGACGGACAACTCCCCATCGCCCTCACCGACCAGCACGCCGCCACCCCGTCCGGGCTGCCCGAGATGACCAGCCGCGAAGCCCTCAACGCGGAACTGCACATCCTCGGCGTCGACGTCAGCCGCCACCTGATGGACCACCACCATCAGCTGCTGCGTGAACTCGGCGCCACCGACGCCGCCCACCTGAAGCGACTGCGCCCCGGCCAGCAGGTCCTCGTCGCCGGCGTCCGCGCCTCCACCCAGACCCCGCCCATCCGCTCGGGGAAACGGATCATCTTCGTCACCCTCGAAGACGGCTCAGGCCTCGTGGACCTGGCCTTCTTCGAAGACTCCCACCAGGCCTGCGCTCACACGATCTTCCACAGCGGACTCCTCCTCGTCCGCGGAATCGTCCAGCGCCGCGGCGAACGCAACACCGTCACCGGCTCGATGGTCTGGGACCTCGAGCAACTCGCCGCCGCCCGCCGCGACCACGGCCCCGAAGCCGTCCAGCGCCTCCTCGGCGTCGACGCCGACGTGCCACCGGCCCCGCGCACCGAACCGCGCCGCACCATCACCCACGAAACCGGCGCCGCCCTCCACCCGTGGGCCGACCTCCAGCCCGCCGGGCAGCGCGCCGCCGACCTCACCAAACTCGGCCACACCAGCCCCGGAAGCGCCGGGTGAGCACCATGACCCACGAGCGCGCCATCCTGCGCATCCACTTCCACCACAGCGGCAACGAGGACCTCTACCACCAGCTGCTGACCGTCCTCGACGGGATCTCCCCCCGCTGGCAGGCCCAGCCCCCGACCGCCGCCGACCACGACATCACCGGCGCGCTGAAGTACTTCGACCGCCATCCTCGCGACCTGGCCCAGCTCATCGCGCTCCGAGCCGCCGCCCTGTACGGCACCCAGACCACCATCGGCGGCGGCAACTCGATCCTCATCGCCGCCATGGCCGCCGACGCCACCCCACCCGGCCGCATCACCATCATTGACCCCACCCCGGACGCGATCGCCGCGTTCCTCAGCCCCCGCCCCGTCCATGCCCTGCCCGGCATCGGCCCCGCCACCGCCACCCTCCTGACCCGGCATGGCCTGCACACCATCGGCGCCCTCGCCGACACCCCACTGCTCACCCTGCAGCGCCTCCTCGGCAAGACCACCGGCCGAGAGATCGCCGACCGAGCCCGAGGCCACGACCCCCGCCCCGTCACCCCAGGCACCGCCCCCGCCTCCCGCACCGCCCGCCACGACTTCACCCACGACGAACTCGACCCCGGCCAGCACCGCCGCGCCATCCTCGCCCTGGCCGAACAACTCGGCACGGGCCTCCGCCACACCCACGACGCTGCCGGCACCCTCACCCTCGACGTCCGCTACGCCGACCGCTCCCACACCACCCGCACCCGCACCCTGCCCGAAGCCACCAACCACTCCGCCGCCCTCACCCACGCCGCCCACCGCATCTACGACCACCTCGGCCTCCAGCGCGCCCGCGTGCGCACCATCACCCTGCGCGCCTCCGCACTGCGCCCCGCAACCGCCGCCCACCACCAGCTCCTCCTCGACGCGAGCGACGACAAAGCACGCCGCATCGAGCAGGCGGCCGACGCCGCCCGCGCCCGCTTCGGACCCGACGCCGTCTTCCCGGCCTCCCTGGCCCCCTCACCCTGACCGCTCAACGCCCGGCCGCGCACCACTTCCCCGCTTCCCGGGCAAGCCCCCACCCCTACGATGCGGTGGTGCGGAACACCAAAGCGTTCAAAGAAGCTGTAGCGCAGACTCTCGCCGAACTGGCCCGCCGGGGTGTGACCCTCACGCCGGCGACGGTGGAGGACACCATCGAACGGAACGTCCAGGCGGTGGCCAACCAGCTCCGCATCCAGGTGCGCTCAGCCTGGAGGTACTTCGACGCCTCCGCACTCGCCGACAGCCTTGCCCAGAGCGTGCGGGAATTCGAAGACGGGACCGACGAAGAGGTCGGGCAAGCACCCCTGCCGCCCCAGGGCAACCCCGAGTTGGCCCTGATCCTGGCGGGCGTGCCGGACGCCCTGGCTCAAACCGGCGGAGACCTGTACGCCGTCATCATCAACGTCGCCGTCAATGCGTGGATGGCCGGCCACATCCACGGAGAAGACGGCTGCCAGGGATGCGACGGCAGCCGCGGCCCCTCCGGCCACGACTGGGAGGCCCGCATGCGCACCCTCACACAGATGCAGCCCGACATCACCAAGTGGTTCGACCGAGACGTGTGGACCAGCGCCTTGAACAGCACCGGCTTCACCGTCACCCGCCACTGAACGACCCGCTCTGCTGTCCCCGGCCGCAGCGCCCGGGACAGGCTTGCCCACCCTCGAGCGGCAGAGCTTGCCCCGGCTCAGGGGGCGGCTTGCCCACCGAGTGATCCGCCCTCAGCCGACGGTCGGTGGCGGGCGGCATCTCAAACGTCGTTGGCGTGACGACGCTGCCGACACGGACCCGCCGTCCTCGGCCGGCGGGTACACGACGACAGCCGGCGTGCCGACCATGTACTCAGGGGCGGCGTGGACCTCGAGAGCGCATGCGGGACGGTAGAGGTATTCGTACGCTGGTGTAGGTCCTCGCGGACCGTGTCATCTGCCGGGGCTCTGACCTCGGCTTCTCATGGTGTCTCACGCGATGTCATCCGCCGGAGTCTCAGAGGCCGCGTCATTTCCTCAGCTCTTCTGTTCGATGCAAGCCGCTGACCAGCGACATGACGTCGGCGTGAGACTGCGGCGGAGAAAATGACACGAAAACTGAGACCCTACAGCTGGTGATGCTCGGGGCTACCGCGGAGGTCACCCATGCCCCGAACCATCTGGAGCGGTGCGATCAGCTTCGGCCTGGTCAGCGTGCCGATCAACGTGGTTGGCGCGACCGAGGACCACAGCATCAGGTTCCACCAATACCACCTCGAGGACATGGGCCGAGTGCGGTACCGCAAGGTCTGTGAGCTGGAGGACCGCGAGGTCGACCAGTCCGAGATCGGCAAGGGCTACGAGCTGTCGAAGACCCAGGTCATCCCCATCACCGACGAGGATCTCAGCAACCTCCCGCTGCCGACAGCGAAGGCCATCGAGATCGACGCCTTCGTGCCCCTGGAGTCCATCGACCCGCTGAAGATCGCCGAGGGCTACTACCTCCAGCCGTCCAGCCCGGTCGCGGCCAAGCCGTACAAGCTCCTCGTCCAGGCCCTCGGCCGCTCCAGCAAGGTGGCCGTCGCGAAGTACGCCTGGTCCGGTCGGGAGAGACTGGGACTGCTCCGCGTCCGCGACGACGTCCTGGTCCTCCACGCCATGCGCTGGCCGGACGAGATCCGCGACCCCGCCGAGCTGTTGCCGCCGCCGGTTGAGGTGTCGGAGCAGGAGATCGAGGGCGCGCTCGCCCTCATGGACACGATGACGGTGGATGAGTTGGTGGGCCCCGACTTTGAGGACCGGTACACCGAGGCCATGGCCCAGATCATCGAGGCCAAGCGCGAGGAGAAGCCGCTCCCTGAGGCGCCCGAGCCGGAGCAGCCGGCCCAAGTGCTCGACTTGATGGCCGCGCTGAACGAGTCGGTGCAGAAGGTTAAGGCGTCCCGCGGTGAGGGCACCGGCCCGGCCGAGGTGCACGAGCTGCCGAAGCCGAAGAAGACGGCCGCGAAGAAGCCGGCGACCAAGAAGGCCGAAGCCAAGAAGGCGACCGCGAAGAAGGCGACCGCGAAGAAGGCGACAGGGCGGAAGCCGAAGAGCGCCTGAGGTGCGGCAGGCGTAGGGACACGGCCGCGGTGACGGGGCTCTCTGGTTCACCGACGTAGATTCGGATGTATGAACGACTCCGTCAGACGCATCGATCCCTCGACTGACCCTGCATCGGCAGCGATCATGCTCGGCTGCAGGCCCGATCAAATCGGCCCATGCGCGCGGTGCCAGGGACTCACAGTTCGGTACGGCAACAACGCCCAGCTCGTCTGCCCGGCCTGCCGCGCCAAGGAGCAGCCGGCTACCTAGCCGCGTTGATGCCAGGCAGCGTGGGGTGCGGCGTACGGGTCCTCGGCAACCGGTGTGCTGCTCCGCCGGCCGGCCGGAGGCAGTTGCTTCCTTAGTGGGCCCCACCGTTGCCTGGACAGTGGGCTGCACCGTTGCACCGAGAGTTGCACCGAGAGTTGCAGCACCCCTCCGCGCAGATCCGGCGTTCTCCCAGCTCACCCCCCATGGGCAAGCCACTCGCCCTTACCGACACCTCTTTCTCCGCGTAAGTCGGAGGAAGAGGATTTAGTTCAGCACAGGCCAGCACAGCCCAGAGTTCAGCCCATCCAGGCTTCGTCCGCTCGTCCCGCCGGTGCCCGGCCGGCCAGGGCTGCCGCTGGGTCCGCCGTCGGCCCGCTCAGGGGGCGCGGCGGGCGGGTGCGCGCGCACGCGCGCGTGGCGTCGCGCGAGCCGCTGACCAGCGGAGATTCTCAAGAAAGTGCCCGGGAATCACTTCCGTTAAGTGATGAAAGTGCGGTATCTTTGTCTCGTTGGTTGGTCGGTGGCACGGCCCCCAACACCGAAGCCACGCACCCCTCACCACGGAGGACTCCCCTATGTCGCACGCGGTCATGATCACCACTCCCGCCGGCAACGCCATGGAAGGGCACGGCCTTACGGACGCGCGCATCATCCTTGCCTCGGATGCCGACCTGCACCCGGAGCGGCAGGGACTGAGCATGACGCGTCGCGCGGTTGCGTACTCCGTGTACAACCCCGCGACGGAGCGGTACAGCCTGGTGACCCTTGACGGCCGGTGGATCATCCCGGGGCGGGAGGGCTACAAGACTCGGGGCCCGGTGGCGACGTACGCGCGGAAGAACATCGCGGATGTGCGCCCGGACGGGCTTGTGATCCTGGAACCGGTGCGGCACAACGGTCGGTACGCGGTAACGCGGTTCGGGGGGCGTAAGGCGGGCATCTGCCGTCGGCAGATCCACCACGCGACGCGCGGGGGGTACGGGTTCGAGTGTTCGTGTGGCGCTGTTGTGACCCCGGACGCCGTTCGCCGTGAGGGGTTCACGATCGTGTCCGACGGCCGTTCGGGTACTCACAATGTGGCGTACGCCGTGCGGTCTGAGCACGGGATTGAGTGGTCGGCGGATGTGGCCATGACGGCGGACGCGCCCGTGGTCGTGGCTACGCCGTTCCGACCGGCTGCCGAGGTGATCGCCGAGGGCCACGCCCGTAAGGCGGCAGAGACTGCCGCCGTGGCGGAGCCCGCGCCCGTTCCGGCGCCCGTCGCGGACGTCGACACCCCGGACGTTCCGGCAGACGCTGAGGCCCCGTTCTGCGCGCCCTACAGCGTGGCCGAGTACAGCTTCACGCCGGCCGTGTCGGTGGTCGGCCGTATCGCGTACGGCGCACCTAAGCCCGTCAAGCGCTGGAAGGTCGTCGACGCGAACGGGCGTGTTGCCTCCGATGATCACCTGTCGCGGCTCGCAGCGGACACCCGCGCCGACTTCCTGAACGGCGAGTCGGGCCACGCGCAGACTCCCGACACGTGCCCGGAAGGCACCCCGGACCATGTCGGTCCCCTGGTCAGTGTAGGCGCGCACGGTCGCGCCTACGTCACAGGCGGGGGCGCGCGACTGAACATCGAGTCGGCGGACGGGCGCGCCCGATTCACGCTGCACACCGTGCCGGATGAGGCACACCAGGAAGCGCGCGACGGGTTCCACAAGCGTGCGCGGGAACTGTCCGGGGAGATCGTCAAGCGTGCCGACGGGCACCCCGTGTTCAAGCCCGCGAAGGTTCAGATGTGGTCGGGCAAGCCCGCGCCGCGTAAAGCGTTCGCGCCTAAGGACTACGCCCCGGGCGCGATGCTGGCCTGGACTGTCGACGGGGTCCGCTACACCGGGCAGGTGTGGGCGAACCGTGTGAGCTCCGGGAAGTGGAACGGCGACCGGGGTGAGTGCTCGGCGGTAGTGGTGGCGACAGTTGACGGCCGTCGGGCGCGGCGTGATGAGGCAGTGTGCCTGCCGTTCGTGCACGGCTCGCGCCGCAAGAGCACATACGCGTTCGTGGCGACTCAGCAGGGGAACGCGGACGTTGAGGTGATCGCCCCGGAGTGCGCGTCGGACGGTCTGTTTGATGTGGTAGCCACGACCGGTGACCCGGTTGAGGGATGGGAGTCGGAGGGTGGCTACGTCCCGGGCGTTGAGCCTGCTGACGCTCCGGCGGAGCCTGCCGACACTGTCGAGCCTGCCCCGGCGGAGGTACCGGCGGAGACTTCCGAGCCTGCCGACGCTCCGGCGGAGGTTCAGGCAGGTGAGCACTGCCCCCGCTGCGACCGGAACACGCTGTACGGCATCGAGTGCGCCTACTGCGGCCACGTGATCATCACGGCTTTGATCGGCAGTGGCCCGCGCCTGTGCCCGGCGGAGGAAAAGGCTATGGCTACGGGCCGTCAGTACTGCCCGCGCTGCTTCACGGTCGGTGTGGCGCTGTACGCGGCGACGCTGCACACGGGGCGCGGGTACGTGTGCGCCGAGTGCTACACGTGGGTAGGGCGCCGTCTGCCCGAGGCTGGTCCGGCGCCGGTCAAGGCTCCGGCCGGTGAGGTTATCCGGGCCGCGCGGGCAGCGCGCAGGGAGGCGGAGGAGTCGGGCGCGAGCGTCGGCGAGATTCACCGCGCTGGGGAGGCCGCGCGCAAGGCGGTCGCCGCGGCGTACGGGCAGCGTCCGGCGGACGTGATCAGCGACCCGTGCAGCGTGGACGCGTGGGAGGGCGAGGGCGGGGCGTGCATCGGCGTCGACCGGCCCAGCGCGCCGGACGCTGGATCGGGTGCTGAGCCCGTCGGCACCGACCCCTCTCCGGAAATGGGTACATGTACCGCTCCGGCCGTTGACGTCACCCCGGCACTCCCTGACCTCGTGAGCGACCCGTGCAGCGTGGACGCGTGGGAGGGCGAGGGCGGCGCCGTGCCCGCCGTCGAGGCGCCGCGCGCCTGCCTTGTGGCGGAGCGGCCCGGCCTGGACCCGTACGCTGTCCGTCCGGCCGTGGCCCAGTGGGCCACCACCCCGGGCACCAACTACCGGAGCGCGACGCTGTCTTGCGCGGGGGAGGAGTACCGCGTCTATCACGCCCCTGATGCGGTGCTGCCCTACACGGTGCGTCGGACCGTCGGCGGCGCCGACGTCGACCTGGGAGGCTGGGTCGGCATGGACGACGTTCGCGCGATCGTCCGGGCTGACCGCCGCCGCAGTGCCGCCCTGGAAGCGGACCGCCGCCGTGTCGAGCAGGAACAGCGGCGCGCGGCCTACCGGTTGCAGGGGCAGCGGCGGCAGGCCCCCGTACGGCTGACTGCGGAAGAGCGCCTGGCTATCGCCCGTCGGACGGAGGAGAAGCATCGTCCCGTGGCTGCGGAACTCTACGTCTCGCCGATCACAGGAAGGGCGGTGCTGGCCTGGGTGTGCGGGACGTGCGACACCACGCACGATGACCACCTGTGGAGGCCGCAGACCATCGGCGGGAGCTACCGCACTCCGCTGTCCGTCGACCGGGCCACCCTTACTGCCCTGGTGGAAAAGCACGGGTGGACCGTCACCAGCGCCTGGACGGCCCACGGGACGCGAGGGGACACCATGCGTGCACGGATCGCCCCGACCCCGGCCTACCTCGCGTGGGTGGACGCGACCTACGGGCCGGACCCGGCCACGCCCGAGGTGGAGGCAGGGGAGCGCATCGTCCCCGTCCAGCGGGGATGGTGGGACGTGGTCAGCAAGGAAGGACACCGCTACGAACTGACTTGGCAGCCGACCCTGACCGGGCCGGTGTGGAGCGTGCGTCACCGCAGCGCCGGCGGCTTCGAAACGGTCGCCACGACCGGCATGGCGGGCACGGTCCTGATCGGCATGCGGGCCCACTCCGCCAAGCGTGACCACCAGCCCGCGGACGAGGGGCGCTCCGAATCGGTACATGTACCGCTCGCGAGCTGACAGGCCGGTCCTCCTGGCCCCCGTCCTCGGGCGGGGGCCCGCTGCTCGGCGGCCGGCTCCCGGGCAAGGGGCCCCGAGCACTGCCGGACCGGGGCGGCAGACCGGTGGGTTCACGAGAGTGGGACCAGCGAGGTGCGGATGGGCACTCAGAGAAACGGAGTTGACCACGGGGCGGCAGGGATTGGTACATGTACTGAATGGGTGCGCGCATCAAGTGGCAGGACATCATCGACCGGGCCCGCGACATCGTGGAGGGCTACGACGGCGGCGTCACCGTACGACAGGTCATGTACCGGCTGGTCGCCGAGGGGCTCTTGCCGAACACCGCACCCACCTACTGCAGGCTGTCCTCCCGGCTCGCCCAGGCCCGCCGCGACGGGCTGTTCCCGGACCTCATCGACACGATCCGCGAAGTGCACGTTCCGCCGGCCTGGCCGGACGCCGACGCGTTCGTGGCGGACATGCCCCAGTGGTTCCGCCTGGACCGCACCCGCGGGCAGGAGTGGGCTCTGTACGTGGCGGCCGAGAAGGACACGCTGCGCCAGCTGCTGACCGGGTGGCTCGCCGAGTACAGCATCCCCGTCCTCGTGGTGCGCGGCTTCGGCAGCCAGTCCTACGCCGACGTCGTCCGAGACCGCGCGCGCAGCGATCCCCGGCCGGCGGCGCTGCTCTACATCGGCGACTTCGACGCCAGCGGATCCGACATCGAACGCGACTGGGTGCAGCGCACCGACTGCTGGGAACGGGTGGAGCGAGTGCTGCTGACGGACGGGCAGGTGCGCGAGTACCAGCTGCCGCCGGCCGAAGGGAAGAGGGACGATCCGCGCTGGCCGGGGTTCGCCCGCCGCTACGGCTTCGATCTCGACCGTCCCGTGCAGTGGGAGGTCGAGGCACTGGAACCGGCCGAACTCAAGCGTCTGGTGATGGAGGCTGTCGACGGCTACATCGACCGCGAAATCCTCGCCGAGGTCATGACCGAGGAAGAGCAGCAGCGTGCCCGGCTCGCCGCCGTCCTCGGCCGGCAGCAGGAGGGCTGAACGAGCGCACGGACTCGGCCATTGGGAAGCACGGGTGCGACGAATCCCGCCCGGGGCGGGGCTTGGGCTGCGACACTGATCCTGCCCCGCCTCTCCCCCGTCGGCGGGGCACCTTACGTTGCAGGGACGGCCGGCCGGCCGCGGACAAAGAAAGCGGCCGGCGCCCAATCCGCCGAAGCGGGTGGCAAGGGCACCGGCCAACCGAAGACACACACCGCTTGAGGACAGGAAGTGACCCGCACGGGTTGCGTCGCCCTTTGAGTGTAGCGGTGCGACAGGCACGAAGAACGCCTCCTTGCCCGCGATGATGCAAGTCCGGTAACTTTCTTTCGTTGGGTGCGTTGTGGCAACCGCACCCGCACCGAAGTCATCAGCGTCGTCAAGGAGTTCCCTCATGCTGCACCGCGCACGTGCCGCCGTGTTACGCCGCGCCCGCCGCCGCGGCGCCGCCCTTGAGGTGCGACACAACGATCGGGTCCTGGAGGACCTCGGCGCTCGCTTCGTCGACGCGCCGGCCTGCCGATTCCTGGATGCGCCGGTGCTGCTCGAGAGCCTGCAGGGGGTCCAGGACGCGCGGACCGGCACCGCTCAGGACCGGTACGGCGCTGCCGCCCGCACCGTCGAAACCCATTGGCGTGCCACCGCCGCCGGAACGCCCACCCCCACGGCATAACCCCCGCCCCGCCCTGCCCGCAACGCCGACGCCGGCGCCCTGCACAACCGACCAGGAGTGAGTGATGATCCGCGCCGGACGCCGGAAGTACGCCCAGAACAGCGAAGAGCTCGCCGCTGCCATGGGCGTGACGATCGGCACCTTCCGCAACAAGAAGCCCTACGCCGACGAGACCTTCCCGCCCCTGATCAGCTCCGACGGGGCGCGGGTGAAGCTGTGGGACAGCGAGCAGACCGCTGCCCACCTGGCCGGCCGCCCCGTCCCCGAACTGCCGCAGGAGGACGACGAGCAGGACCTCCTCGACCGCAACGAAGCCGCCCACGAGCTAGGCATCACTCCCAAGACCTGGGACGACTACAAGACACACCCCCAGATCGCCCCCCACCTGACCAAGGTCAAGGGCGTGGAGCACTGCCCGCGCGGCATCGTGCAGGCCTTCCGCACCGGCAAGGACGCCGGCACCGATACCGGACCCAAGGGCAGGCCGAAGGGCAGCGGGGATATGGTGCCGCGCGACGAGATCTCCGCCCGGGTCGGCGACCTGCTCGACGAGGATCCGGCGGTGACCCTCGCAACCGTCCAGGAGCGCGTCGGCCTGTCCTACGCCGCGGCCGCGCGCGCCCTGCCCCGGCTGCGCGGGGAGCGGATCGCCGACCTGGTGCAGGCCGAACCGGACCTGACCCCCGAGGAGGCCGCCACCCGGCTCCGCTACCCCACCGCGGTGCAGCGCACAGCCCTTGCCAGCGCCGCCACCGAACTGCGCGCCCGCCAGGTCCAGCCGTACCTGCAGCGCGTCGCCGACGTCCTGGTCGGCGCAGGCCTGGCCCAGGCGCAGGACGTCCGGGTGCAGCGACTGGAGGGCGACGTGCTCGCCGCGGCCGTGGCGCTGAGCGGATCCGGCGCGCCCGCCCTCGTGTGGGACGAGCGCTACGGCTGGCGTACTGCAGTCAGCCGGCGGCACCCGATCGGCAAGGAGACCGGCACCCCGCCGGAGGGCGAAGGCATCCGCTACCTCAGCGAGCACCAGCAGCCCGAACCCTCCGAGCTGCTGGCCGCGCTCACCGACCACCGGCACGGCACCAGGCATCCCAAGACCGTCCACCCGGCCGGAGGCACCCTGCAGGGCTGACCCGCCGGCAAGAAAACGCGTGACACGACAACCTCGGCCCGCGGCCCGGACATCGTTTCGATGTCCGGGCCGCTTCACGTAGCCAGTGTCGGCTGGCGTGCCAATTCGCCTGGAAAACAGGGGCATTCGCCTCCCGCTGGTGATGTTAGTGCGGTATTGCGTCGAAGAATCCGCACGTGAAGCTCACGAGAGGCGAGCACTTCTACATCCGCCGCGCCCACTATCTGCTGCCCACAGATGGACTGCCCTGCGAGCGTTCCTCGTCGCCGCCCCGCCGGCGTCGTCGACAAGCAGCGCAAATGCGGGACGTCACCGGCCGGACGGGCACCGTCTTCCGGCCGGTGCGCGAACTCCCCAAGCCCGGACCCAGACGGAAGAAGGGGACGCCGATCCCGATCCGCCGGGTGATCGACACCACCGACGTCACCCTCACCGCCTGACCGCGGCTTGGCCGGCTCGCGGCCGCGCCGCTGGGGGCCCGTCCCGGAGGCGTGGCCGCCAGGCCGACGGGGGAGTGGGGTGCACCCCCCCTTCCCGTCAGTGATGTAAGTGCGGTATATTTATTTCGTTGGTTGGGCGGGATGCCCACCACTCCACCTCCCCCTGCTCCAGGAGAGATTCCGCATGGCCGTCGTCACCGCCGCCCGCGCCGCACACGAGATCCTGCGCTTCGCCCGCACCACGCCGTCCCAGGACAACCTGCGCGACCTACGGCAGGCCCTGCGCGCCATGGGGCGCCTGGCCCCGGCCGAACACCACCTGGACATCGTTACCGTCCACGACGAGATCGCCGGAGCGGCTGAGGAACTCGTCTCCGCCCGCCGCGACTTCACCGCCCGTCGGGCCGCCCTCGCGTACATCGACGCCGCCCTCAACCAGGCCGAGAAGGTGATGCTGACCCTCGACCCGGCCGCGGCATCCCCGTTCCGGCCCACCGACATCCCGGCCACCCCCGAGGACATCACGGCCTCTGCCATTGCCTACAACGCCGCCTGCTTCACCGACTGGTATGCCGAGATTCGAAGCATCAAGGACGGCACGCCCGCCGTGCGCGTCCACTGCCGCTCCGACCACCGCACCGGCCGCACCATCACCGCCGTCATCACCGCCGGAGTCGACACCACCGACGGGTTCGTGGCCGCGCACCCGCCCGTCGCCCACACCTTCACCCGCCTCGACGGCCGCGAAACGCCCGCGGACAACGCCCGCCGAGCCATCGCCGCCCGACTGAGCTTCCCCGGCATCCCCATCGAGTGGACCAGCGACCACCACGTCTGACCCACCGCTGTGCTCCGAACCCGGTGCGGGACGGCAGTGGCAGCCGCCCCGCACCGCCACCGAAGACACCACACGGCTGAGGAACCCATGGACAACACCACACGCCTGCACCTGCTGGACCTGATCCGCCGGGCGCAGCAAGCGACCGCCGCACACACGGCCGCGGTGCGCGCCGCCGCCCGGGCAGCAAAAGCCGCCGCCCAGGCCCGCGACCACGTCGACGACCTCGAACGGCAACGCACCACCGCCCAGGATCCCGCACAGGCCTCCGAGGCCACCGATGAACTGGACGAGCCCCTGGAGGAATACGCCAACTGCCTCCACCGCCTGCAGGCCGCCAAGAACAAGGTGGCCCGCACCTTCCTGGCAGCTCGCGCCGCCAACCGCACCCTCGGTGCCTCGTACGCCCGGCACGCCCGCGGCCGCGCCCGAGCCTCCAGCCGCGACCAGATCGCCGCAGGCCTGCTGGACGAACTCGCCGACGTCCCACTGGAGATGATGGACGCCGCGCACGCCATCCTGGTGCAGTCCAGCGCCGGCAAGGACTCGCTGGTCATGCTGCACCGCATCGCAACCTGGGCCAAGAAGGCGGGCTGCCTCCACAAGGTCGTCGTGATCCACATCGATCTGGGTGAAGAGTCCGAGTGGCCGGGCGTCCGGGAACTCGCCCAGCGCCAAGCCGAACGCTACGGCCTGCGCTTCCACGTTCTGCGCGCCGAGGGCGGACTCCTCGGCCTGGTCGAGAAGCGCGGCATGTGGCCCGACGCTGCTCGCCGGCTGTGCACGGCGACCCTGAAGCGGGACGTCGCCAACAAGCTCCTGCGCCAGATCGCCGCCGAACTCGGCCTCGACGAGCAGGCCGTCATCCTCAACTGCATGGGGATCCGCGCGGCCGAGTCCCCGGCCCGCAGCAAGAAGCAGCGCCTGGCCATCGACATGCGCACCAGCGCGAACAGCCGCATGGTGCTCACCTGGCACCCCATCTTCGAGGTGACCGACCGTGAGGTGTGGCAGGAGATCGCCACCCACGGGCTGGAGTACCACCCGGTATACGACGCCCTGATCCCCCGCCTGTCCTGCGTCTTCTGCGTCCTGGCCCCCTTCGACGTCCTCGTGCGCGCCGCCCGCCTGTGCTGGGCCCTCGGCCTGCCGCTGCCCGCCCGCTACCGAGACCTGGAAGCGAAGATCGGTCACCGCTTCAAGCAGAGCCACAGCCTCGCGGAGGTCTACGCCGAGGCCGAGCGTCTCGAGCGCAAGGAAGGCGCCCTGGTCTGGAACCGCGGCGACGCGGTCCGGCAACACCTCGGCGCCGACGCAGCCGACGACTACCTGGCCCGCGTCGCGCTGGCTGCCTGATCCCCTCCACCTCCCCGCCTGCCCACGGGAGGCCGCCCGCCGCGCGGCTCGGCCCCTGGGGCGGGTGGCCCCCGCCCACAAGGAGACCCCGGTTACGTCCACCGACGCCTCGAGCTCCCGGGAGCAGCTGCCGTTCCCGATTCAGACAGAGATCCCGACCGCATCCGACTGATGCCAAAGCGCCCCGACCCCGACCCCGCGCGGCCCTGAGCCCGCGGGTCGACCGTGGGATCTCAGGGCAGTCGGGTCGGCTGCAGGCTGCCTGTCGATCGGTCTGGGCGGAAGGTGACACCGTATTGGCGGGCGAAGTGGTTGGCCTCCGCGACCGAGCCTCCCACTGAGCGCAGGTAGAGGGCGTAGGCCACCGATTCGATCTGTTCCTCGTCCAGGTACAGAACCCACCGATTGCCGAGCTGGCGCGCTGTACGCACCCGCTCCGCCAGGCCCTCGGCCGGCGGCAGGTGCAGCCGGGCTCCGAGGTTCACATACACGCGCAGCGCGTCCATCTGCGAGCGGCGAAGCTCCACCGGCCGCTCGCCGGCGGCGGGGCCCTCGGGCCGGTGCTCGGGAGTGGGGCTGGCCTCGGCGTAAATCAGTACATCCCGGCCGTGCCCCGTGAGCCGGGCTGCCCACACGACGGGCCTTCCTTCGTGGGCGGACAACTCCGCACGCATCACCGGATCGGCCACCTCGACCAGGCCCTGCCCGGCCGCGGCTTCCACTGCGTCGTGATGATCGGGGCGCAGCGCGCCGAACAGCACCCAGCCACGCTCGGCTACCTCCTGATGGTCGCGCAGGACCCGCAGCGCCTCGAGCAACGCCTTCCCCCTACGCATGCGCCTCCCCGTCCTCGTGCCGTTGAAAGCCGGTGAGACGACGGTAGGCACCGAGGTGCGAGGCATGGGGCCGGACCCGTGAAAGATCACCCGCGCGTGCAGGGCCGCCGCGAGCGGGCCCATGTCCGCTGATCGAGGGCGCCGGCGCAGGCGCCCCCGGGCGCACAAAGCCGAGCCGGACTCATCGGGCGGTACCCGGCGTAGTGGCCGATGGTGTTCATCGTGTTCGTCGGGCTCTCCATCGTGTACGGCACGTGCTCACGGGACGCCGAAGGTCGGACAGGCCGTGTGATCCCCATGTGTCCCCGGAGCGCCCCAGACCACCCCGGGGACGCGCCGCCGAAGGGAACCGCTGCACTGCGCCCGTGGAGGCCGCAGGAGCCGGCCTGACGCCCTCGGACGGGCCGACGGGGCAACTGGGCGCGGCGGCCGCCCCAGGCGCGGCGGGGCGGGGTGCAGCATCGGTTCGCGTCGGGCCGGGGCGCGCCGCCGTCCGTGCCGGTTGGCTGTACGGCACGCTGCGCGCGCCCTACAGCCTCGCCGCGTGCCCGGTGACCGCTCCGCGCCCACCGGGCCGCGCGCTCCGCGCGCTCACGCGCTGCGGGATGTGGCAGCCGGTCCCAGTGCGCTTCGCGCCCTGCTCCCTCGCTCCGCGCTGCCGCATCCCTTGCCCATGGCGCTGCGCGCCACGGGGCGCCGACACGCCCCGCGACGTGCCCCGGCCCGCCCCCCCCAAAACCCAGTTTGGCCAGGGGAAATGCATCAAAGAAAGATCCCCCAACCCCTGCAAAACGTGATGCTAGTGCAGTATATTTGTCTTGTTGGCCGGTCCTGTGGCAAGGCCCCAACACCGAAGACACACACCCGAGTTCAGGAGACACCCATGTCCCCGATCACCACCACCGCAAGCGACGACCAGCACTTCGCCCTGATCATCCAGCCCACCGGGAACTTCCGCCTCCTCGCCTGGCTCCCCGTCAGCACCCCGCACCACGCGCTGTGCTGCGACAACGCCCGCCCGGTCGACCTCACCACCGCCCTGACCCTCTGGGTCGACCAGGACGCCGCAGCCTACCGCCAGCAGCCCAACCGCGCCGCCCACGGCCTCATCGCGCTCTACCGACCCACCCCGCTGCCGTACCTCGGTGACGTCGTGCTCACCGGCACCCCCGACGCCGACGGCAACCCCCACGGACTCAGCCACACCCAGGCCCTGGCCCTGGTCGACCTCTACCTGGACACGGCCACGGTCCACCTCATGCCGCGCCCCCGCTCCTGACACAGGTCACGCGCTGGCCCCGGCCCACCCGAGGGCCAGCGCCCCCGAGTAATTCAGCAGAGAGGGAAGAGACCGATGCAGAGCGGAGCTGTTCAGACTTTCACCGTCATCGGCCTGCGCTCAGACGTCGACATGAGCGACCTTTTCATCGCCGGAGTGATCCCCGGACCGGTCGCTGAAGAATTCGACATTCTGGCGACAAGCGAAGAAGAATTCACCCGCTGGGCAATGGAAGTTGACGCCCCGGACGCCGACACCGCAGCAGCACACGCATACCTGCAATGCGGCACGGACGACGAGGCGGAGGAGGACACCGCCGGGGCACTCCTGCAAGCCGTCCTCGCGGACGTGTCCATCAGGTCTCGGCGGGGCGGCGACGTCTCGGCCGGAGCGGTGTGGATCTGGGTTCCCGCCGGTGCAGACGCGTACGTGCGCATCTCGGGCACGGGCGACACCGAGAACGAGATCGACTATGACCCGGCCGAGCATCACGGCTGGTACGTGGTCTACGACTCCGACGCCGCCGACGCCCCCGATCCGGTCGTCCTGCACGACGGGTCCGGCTGCCGCGACTTCCGGGCCGAAACCACCGCCGTCGTGGAGAGGATCCGCCGCTTCCTCTCCGCCGCCGGCCGCGCCCGCTGACTCCCAGGCAGGCACCGCCCGCCCGATCCTTTCGAGGGACCGGACCCATGTACCTGGTGACAACAGACACCCGGCTCGGCGCCGTCGTCGTCGCCCCGGAGTGCGCCGACGACCTCAACGACGAAACGCGCGCCGCCATCGAGGCCGCCGCCTTCACCTGGCAGCCCGACATCGAAGCCTTCACCCAACCCGGCCAGGACCGACAGGCGGCCGCCCGAATCGCCCTCCGGCTCGTCCAGCTCGGGCACGACGTCTTGGCGGTCTGACCAGGCCAGCACCAGCCCACCCCGGCGGCGGGGGAGTGGCACCCCCGCCGCCGGGACCGACCGAAGACACGACCGAAAGGCACACCATGTCCAACTCCCTGATCCCCGGCGCGTCCGATTACGACGGCATCAGCGAAGACGCCATGCGCTGGACCCCCGAGGAGCAGCACGACCGCGCCGACGCCCTCACGGAGCTGTTCGGCGGCGAAGCCGACGTCATCCACGCCTACACCCGCGCCCGGGCCATCGCCGACGGGGTCCTGGTGCCCGCCCCGGCCGAACTGGCCCGTGAGGCAGGCTTTCGCGTTCCCGTGGCCCTGACCGCCGCCGCATGGGCCGACTGCGTGGAGTGGAGTGACGAGGACAGCCGCCGCCAGACCCCGCAGGACGAGACGGGCCGTCTGTGGGACGTCCTGAACATGACCCGCTTTGCCATCCGGCGGAGTCGGGGCGGGGGCAGCAGGGTCACGGTCGAGCTGTATCGGGTTCCGCGTGGCGGCAAGGCCCGCCAGCCGCGCCGCGTCCAGTTCGTTGCCTGCATCGGCCCTGGAGACAACGCCGAGCCGGTCATGACGATCATGCAGCCGGACGAGGACTGAACCCACCGGACACGGTCAGGGGCGCGTGTGGCGACCGGACAGTGCGGCTCGAGCCCCCAGGGCGCTCATTGCGCCCGCGGCCGAGCGGCGCCCCCGAACGGATCCCCTCCTCGGGCCCGGGGGCTGGTCGGGGCCAGGCCGGCACCTGACGTCCCGCGACCCGTCGGGGGCCTGGCCCCGACGGCGCGGCTGCGGCTCAGTATGAAGCCCCTGCAGGGGCTTCATACTGGCGGCCCTGGTGACACGGCTTGTGCCGAGGGGGTGGCCGAGGGTGGGTTCTCCGTCCTCGGCCGCCTCCCGATCAGTGGTCGTTGCTCTTGAGGAACTTCACGGTGCCCATGGCGATGGTGAACATGGTGATGGCCGCGCCGGCACCGGTGCCGGATGCGGAATAGGGCGTGAGGTGGCCCACAGCACGGGCGAAGATGCCCACGATGAAGCCGATGTTCATGGCTGCGAGGGCCATGAGCGTGACGAGGATCGCGTTGGAAACGTGCGCCTGGATCTGGGCAGGCTGAGTATGGTCCACCTTGTGGTCCTGTCTCGTGAGGGAACACATGGGACCCGGAAGGGGGTCCGCCGGAGGACCCTGGAAAGTTGTCCGGCGGCCCCTGTCGGGCTAGACACGAATCATGGTGGGCACCCCTGCCAAATTCCCAACGCAGCCGGGGATTTGTGGCGTTACTCACCACTCACCCGTTCGGGTAGATACGAACAAGTCCCCAGTTCAGAGGGCTAGTTGAGTCGCTAAAAGATCTTGAGGCTATGTCTCTCCTCCCACCCCAAAACCTGAGGGCCCCCGAACCGGCACCTGACGTCCCGTGACCGTCGGGGGCCCGGCCTCGGCTCCGTGCGAAGTGCCCGTGTAGGGCTTTCTCGTGCTCGGCTGACGGCCGGCCCCGGGAGTGGGGAGTTGCGCCTTTGGGTTGTGGCTGCTCGTCCCCGGGGGGGTGGTGTCCGGGGGTGCGCTTGTCTGTCGTCCGTGCAGGGAGCGGGGGTGTGGTGCTGCTTGCGTGCGGTCGGGTGGGGCGCGGCGTGCGGCTGGGCACCGTTGTTGGGTGCGGGGGTGTTTGGGGCGTGGCGCTGCCTTTTGGTGGGGTGGGGCGGGGCGTGGCGTGGTGCGTGCCGCTGGGGGTTTCCGGTCCGCTGCGCTCCCCGGAAACCCCGTGGCCCGGGTTCGCTGCGCTTCCCTTTCGGGCCACGCACGCGCACCCGGGCGTCCGCTGCGCTCCCGTCCCGGGGCGAGCGCTTTGCGCTCTTGCGCGCTGCGGGAGTCGGCAGGCGGTCGCGGTGCGCTGCGCGCCCCGTGACCTCGCTTCGCGCTGCCGTCTCCCTTGCCTCTGGCGCTTCGCGCCTGAGGTGTGGCGGCACGCCCCGCGCCATGCCCCGCCCCACCCCGCCAAAACCCTTTCTGGCCTGGGAAGTTGGGCAATCTGACGGGCCGTTTTCCCTAGACGCGAGTGATGTAAGTGCGGTATAGTTTTCTTGTTGGTCGGGGTGGCAACCGGCCAGCGAAACCGAAGTACACGCACCTCCTGAAAGGGGAGTACTGCTATGTCGAAGAAGTCGCACCCGGGTGACGGTTCGCACGGTCTCGGCGCGAAGGGCCTGCCGCTGGGCGGGGTGAAGGTCGGCGCGGTCTCTGTGGCGCTCGGCTTCCTGCGCGGCCTGGTGCTGCGCCAGCGGTGATCTCTCCGCTGGTAGGAGCCTTCCGGGGTGGGGACGGGCGCACGGCGGCTTGCCCGCTGGCTGTGTCCGGCCCCGCTCCGGGGGTCGATCTGGATGCGGTGGGGCTGTTGCTGGCCCCGCCCGCGCTGACCGGGGAGTTCTGCCCGGTCAGTCTGTGGCGCGGAGTCGAGCGGCTCCCTGTGCGCCCTGTGGCTCCGGCCGCCCTGCCTCCGGGCGGGCTGCGGGCGGCGTTCGCGGCCTCGGTGGGGGAGTTGACCGAGGGTGTGGCCACGATTGGGGTGGCGGTCTCCGGCGGGCTGGATTCGCTGGCCACGCTGGTGCATGCGTGCCAGGTGGCCGACGGGCGCCGGGTGATCGCGTTCACCATCGACATGACCGACGACGACGGGCGCAGCAGCGTCGCGGTCGTGCGCACCCTGCTCCGCTCCTTGGCCCTGGAACACGTACGGCTGGAGGTGATCTCGCCCGAGCACCGCACGGCGGCGCCGTGGTCGGCACTGGGGCCGCGCCGTGACGCGCTGCCGGAGCTGAACGCGGCGGTGGCCGCCCGCGCTGCCGAACTGGGCGTGGGGGTGCTGCTGTCCGGTGACGGCGCGGATGAGCTGCTGGGCGTGCCCCGCTACGCCACGGGGGCGATCGCCCGGCGGCACGGGGTGCGCGCGGCGGCCCGCTACGCCGCCGACGTGGCCCGCTCCGGTCCCGGCGTGATGGGCGAGGTCCTGGCCACAGGGTCGAGTCTGCTGCGCCCTGTACGGCGGGCAGGGGCCTATTGGGCGGTGAACTGGCCGGAGTGGGCCGACCCGCAGGCCACGGCCGTCCTGGCCGAGCCGTACCGGGCCAGGGCCATGGCGTGGGCCCGCGCGTGGGTCGCCGACCGCATCACCCAGCACGCGGAAGCGGGCCGCTCGTGGGCGCAGGCCGACGCGCACGACGCGTTCTACCCCCACGACCTGCTCCCCGCCGCAGGCGAGGTGCAGGAAGCCTCTCCGTACCTCACGCAGACGTTCCTGTCGGCCGCATGGGCCCTGCCCCTGGCCGACCGCTACGGCCCGCACCTGCCTACCGCCTACTGGCGGTGCAAGGCACAGGTGATCAGCCTGAT
>NZ_JAERRK010000026.1 GCF_016741775.1 Streptomyces actinomycinicus
GACCTCACCCCTGTTCGTCATGAACATCGCCTACGACGCCTATCTCGGCCGCTACATCGGCACACCGCAGGCCGTCGACCAGAGCGGCGGCGCACCGCAGTACCTGTACGCCACCGACGACCTGGCCACGCAGAAGTGGGAACTCATCGGCGACACCGGCGACTACACCACCGCCTCCTGGTACCGCTGGTTCCTGGACAGTGCCGGCCGTACCGGCTCCGCCGTCCTCGGCAAGTCCTTCCGGGCCTACTGCTCCTTCGGCTGCTCCCGTGACGCCTCCGGCGAGTACGTCGACCTGACCGTCGACTCCGACGCGCCCGCCGCCCCGCCCATGGACACCGGCCGCCGCTACCGCATCGCCGCCGGTACCGGCCGGATCCTCGCGCAGGCCGCCGCCGGTTCCGGCACCACGTCGCGGGCGCGGCCCACCGGCGCCGCGCGGGAGTCCTGGTACTTCCGGCCGACGGGTGACGGCGCCTTCACCGTCACCAACGCGGCGACCGGCCGGCTGCTCGGCGTCGACTCCACGAAGACGGCCGCCCGAGCCTGGGGCGCCCGGCCCACGGTCACCCCGGCCCGGCCCGGCGGACCGTCCGTCGGGCAGCAGTGGTTCGTGATCCCCGGCTCCACCGCCACCGGCGGCTACCGCCTGGTCAACCGCTACAGCGGTCTCGTACTCGGCCTCTCCTCGACCGCGGGCCGGCTCGCCGAGACCACCCCGTTGCGCACCTGGACGCACACCGGCGGCGGTTCCGTGGGCGGCGGGCGCACCGCGGCCGAGCAAACCCTGTCCCTCGTCCCCGCCAGGGCCTGACCGGCGGCCCGGGCCCGCACCGGCACTCCCGCCGCCGCGCGCCCGGGCCGGCCCCGGCCGTCCGGCTTCCGCCGCCGCGTGGCCGGGCCGCCCCGGCCGCCCCATGGCCTCCGCTCCCGTCCCGCAGTTGAAGGACCTGACGTCCAAGGACTTGTGGCCGGCTTGGTTCATCACTTAAATCAAAACATGAACTAAGCCTCGGGGTCAGCTGCTTGACCCTTCCCCGCCCCTTGGAGCCGCCGCATGAGACTGAGATCCCTGGGCGTCGCGCTGGCCGCCACCGCCGCGCTGGCCGCCCTGCCCACCGCCCACCCGTCGGCCGGTGCCGCCGAAATCCCCCTGCCCCAGGGGAAGACGGTCACCGCGTCGTCCGAGGAGAATCCCGGCCCCGCCGCCGCCCCGGCCGTCGACAGCGGACCCGGCTGCGGCACGGCCGACGCCGCCCGGGGCAGGCCCGCCACCGCGTCCTCCACCGAGAACGCCGGCACCCCCGCCTCCGCCGCCTTCGACGGCGACCCTGGCACCCGCTGGTCCAGCCAGGCCGCCGACCCGCAGTGGGTACGGGTCGACCTTGGCTCCGTCCAGGACGTCTGCAAGGTGGACCTCGACTGGGAGACCGCCTACGGCAAGGACTTCCAGATCCAGGCCTCCGCCGACGGGCAGAACTGGACCACCCTCGAGAACGTCACGGGCGCGACCGGCGGAACGGCGTCGTACGACGTCAGCGGCTCCGGCCGGTACGTCCGGATCCGCGGCACCGCACGCGGCACCGGATACGGGTACTCCCTGTGGGAGGTCGCCGTGCACACCGGCTCCACCGGTGTGCCGCCCGTCCAGGGCGGCGGCGACCTCGGACCGAACGTCATCGTCGTCGACCCCTCCACCCCGAACCTGCAGCGGAAGTTCGACGACGTCTTCGCCCGGCAGGAGTCCGCGCAGTTCGGCACCGGTCGCTACCAGTTCCTGCTCAAGCCCGGCACCTACCACGGCATCAACGCACAACTCGGCTTCTACACCTCGGTCTCCGGACTCGGCCTGAACCCCGACGACACGCAGATCGACGGGGACATCACGGTCGACGCGGGCTGGTTCAATGGCAACGCCACCCAGAACTTCTGGCGTTCGGCGGAGAACCTCGCCATCAAGCCGTCGAACGGCACCGACCGCTGGGCGGTCGCCCAGGCCGCGCCCTTCCGCCGCATCCACGTCCAGGGCGGCCTCAACCTCGCCCCGAACGGATACGGCTGGGCATCCGGCGGCTATATCGCCGACTCCAGGATCGACGGCACCGTCGGCCCGTACTCCCAGCAGCAGTGGTACACCCGCGACAGCTCCGTCGGCGGCTGGTCCAACGGCGTGTGGAACATGACCTTCTCCGGCGTCCAGGGCGCCCCGGCGACCGACTTCGACAGCGGCCCGTACACCACCCTGGACACCACGCCGGTCTCCCGGGAGAAGCCGTTCCTCTACCTGGACGGCAGCGGCTACAAGGTGTTCGTCCCGGCGAAGCGCACCAACGCCCGGGGCGTGTCCTGGCCCGCTGGCCCGGGCAACTCCCTCCCGCTGGACCGGTTCTACGTCGTCAAGCCGGGCGCCACGGCCGCCACCATCAACGCCGCCCTCGCCCAGGGCCTCAACCTCCTCTTCACACCGGGCGTCTACCACCTCGACCGGACCATCGACATCACCCGCGCCGACACCGTCGTCCTCGGCCTCGGCCTGGCGACCCTGGTCCCGGACAACGGCGTCGACGCGATGCACGTCGCCGACGTCGACGGAGTGAGGCTCGCCGGGTTCCTGATCGACGCCGGCCCCGTCAACTCCGACACGCTCCTGCGCATCGGCACCCCCGGCGCCGGGGCCGACCACTCCGCCGATCCCACCACCATGCAGGACGTGTTCGTCCGCATCGGCGGCGCCGGACCCGGACTCGCCACCAACTCCGTGGTCGTGAACAGCGACGACGTCATCATCGACCACACCTGGATCTGGCGCGCCGACCACGGCGGCGGTGTCGGCTGGGAGACCAACCGCGCCGACCAAGGCCTCCGCGTGAACGGCGACGACGTCCTGGCCACCGGCCTGTTCGTCGAGCACTTCAACAAGTACGACGTCTACTGGAACGGCCAGCGCGGTCGGACGATCTTCTTCCAGAACGAGAAGGCGTACGACGCCCCGAACGCCGCCGCCGTCACCCACGACGGCATCGTCGGTTACGCGGCCTACAAGGTGGCGGACTCCGTCACCTCGCACGAGGCCTGGGGACTGGGCAGCTACTGCAACTACACGGCCGATCCGTCGATCGTGCAGGCCCACGGCTTCCAGGTGCCCGTGACATCCGGGATCAGGATGCACGACCTGCTGGTGATCTCGCTGGGCGGCAAGGGCCAGTACGCCCACGTCGTCAACGGCACCGGCACCCCCACCTCCGGGACCGGCACCGTCCCGTCCAAGGTGACGTCCTTCCCCTGAGCCCGCCCGCGTCCTCCGGACGGGAGCCCGCTCCGTCCGGAGGACGCCCGTCAGCCGGCGGACAGGGTGTCGTACGGCGTCCGCCCATAGGCCTCCCGGTACAGGGAGGCGAAACGGCCCGGGTGGTGGAAACCCCAGCGGGCGGCGATCGCCGTGACGCTGTTCCCGTCACCGGGGCCGGCCGCAACCAGGTCGAGATGGGCGTGTGCGAGCCGGACCCGGCGCAGGTGCGCGAGCGGAGTCGTGCTCAAGTGCCGCCGGAAGGCGTACTGCAGTGCGCGGGTCGTCACATGGGCCGCGCCGGCGATCTCGGCGACGGTGACGGGCTCGTCCGCGTGATCGTCGATGTAGGCCAGCGCGCGGCGCAGCACCGCCGGGTGCGCGTCGTTGCGGTCCGTCGCCGTGGGCTCGGTCCGGGCCGTGTGCGGGAAGGTGGCCAGCACGCTCGCCGCCAGGTGCTGGGCGGCCGTCGAAGCGATCAGCGGCTGGTCCGCGATCTCGGGATCCGACAGCACCGTGTCCCGCAGATGGGCGATCGTACGGCCGAGGTGACGGGCGGCCGCCGCCGAGTGCGGCCGGTGGCCGGTCAGCCGTACCGGCCGGGATGCGTCCGGACCCGTGGCCACCTGGGCGAGCAGCGCGGGATCCAGCATGGTGATGTTGTAGCGCGCACCGCTGATCCGCCCCGAGAACGGCACGTCCGGCGGCGCGAACTGCACCAGGTCACCGGGACCGAAGGCGTCCTCGACGCCCGGGAAGCGGTGGTCCCGCACGGTTCCCTCGTGCATGAGGCACAGGCAGATCCGGCCGAGCGGTGTCACCGAGTAGCTCATCTCGAAGTCCAGCGCGAGTTCGTCGACGCTCATGGAGGCCACACCGGCGCGGTGGACCCGGGCGTGGTTGGAGCCGGGCGTACCGCTGGAGATGTTCATGCGGGCGTACGCCCGGCTGAGGAAATCCGCCGTGACGTCCAGGTCGTCGCTGTCGAAAGTGAGCGATTCCATGTTCCCCGGCTGCCCCCGCAACTCCCGTACATGCGCCTCTGACCAGCAGCTTTTCGCTTTCTGGATGGTGTCGCGGCAGGTTGTTCGCGCAGCGGCTGTCCGAGCGCGGACGGCCCTCGCAAGGTGAATCCATGATCGGACGTGACGAGCAGGAGGACCAGTTGGAAACGCTCCGGAAGGAGGTGGACCAGCTGCGCCAGGCCCTGGTCTCGCACGTCCTGGTCGACCAGGCCATCGGTGTGGTCACCGCCGTGGGCCGGCTGCACCCGGAGCAGGGCTGGGGCGTCCTGAAACACGTCTCGCAGCACACCAACGTCAAACTGCGGGAAGTGGCGCGCTGTCTGGTGGAATGGCCGTCGAGCGGCCGGCTGCCCGAGGTGATCCGCCGCGCTCTGCCCGCCGCCATGGAGCACGCCCGCGCCGGCACCGACGGCGACCACGGGTACGACCCGGTGGAGGTGCACTGCGACCGGCCCGCCTGAGCGTCCGCCTGCGCTCACGCCGCCGCCCGCGCTCACGCCGGCGCCGCACGCTCACGCTGCCCGTGCTGCTCACGCCGCCGTCGCGCGCAGACCTTGCCACGCCCGGTCACGCAGGTCCGTGTCCCCCAGCACGTCCAGTGCCGTGCAGGCCAGCGCCTCCACCACCGCCAGGAGGACCCGCCGGGCGCGCTCCGATGCCGCGGCCACGGCGAACTCCGGTGTGTGGTCGGAGCCGTCGGCGCCCATGATCGCGACGAAGGGGTGGATGGCAGGCACCCGGCCACTGACGTTGCCGATGTCGGAAGAGCCCAGGTACACCCCCGGGACCGGTGGGGTCAACGGGATGCCGGCCCGGTCCAGATGACCGGCGAACCGCTCGGACAGCGCCGCGCTGTCGCGGAAGTGCTCGTAACGCACGCTCGCCCGCTCCACGGTGACGGAGGTGCCGGTCGCCAGCGCCACGCCCTCCGCCGCGGTGCGCAGCCGTCCCGCCAGGCCGTCCAGGGCGGCCGTCGTCAGCGCACGCAGTCCGAAACGGCCCTCGGCGTACTCGGGCACGATGTTCGTGGCCGTACCGCCCTGGGTGATGATCCCCTGCACGTGCGAGCCCTCCGGCAGCCTCCGGCCGAGCACCGACAGGACGTTGAACAGCTCGATCAGCGCCGCGAGCGCGTCGATGCCCTCGGTCGGGTCGCCCGTCGGATGCGCGGCCCGGCCCCGGAAGGCGACCCGGTACTGCTCCTGCGCGGTCAGGGGCGCCCGCGCCCAGTCGTACACCCCCGGATGGAACATCAGGGCGGCGTCCACGCCGTCGAAGACCCCGGCCGCCACTTCCAGCGCCTTGCCGCCACCGCCCTCCTCGGCCGGCGTGCCCACGGCGAGGACCGTGCCGCCGGCCCCGCCCCGCACGGCGTCCACGACCAGGGCCGCCCCGAGGCCGGCCGCCGCGATCAGATTGTGCCCGCAGGCGTGACCCAGCCCGGGCAGGGCGTCGTACTCCAGCGGAAACGCCACCACCGGCCCGTCCCGTCCGGAGCGGGCCGTGAACGCGGTCGGCAGGCCGGCGACCTCCCGCCGTACCTCGAAACCCGCGCACTCCAGCTCGCCCGTGAGCAGCGCCGCCGCCCTGTGCTCGGCGAACGCGGTCTCGGGGTGCGCGTGCAGTTCCGACGCCACGGCCCACAACGCGTCGGCGCGCCGCGCGACCTCCTCCTGGACCCGGCGGTACGGCAGCACGAGGCCTCCTGGGATGCGTCGGGCGTGTTCCGTGCCGGGTCCGGGTTCCACCCGGACGGCTCCTGACACCGGCCGCGCGGGTTTGGGGCGCCCGGCGGGTGCTACACGGTGGGTGCGACGCCGACCACTCTCAGGAGGACAGCCATGGATCACTCACGCGCACCCGTCCTAGAGGCACTGCAGGAGTTCCGGCGACGCGGGGACGTGGTCTACGGTCCGCCCGGGCACAAACAGGGGCGCGGCACCGATCCCCGCGTGGCCGAGGTGGTCGGCCTGGACGTCTTCCGCTCGGACGTGCTCACCCTCAACGGCCTGGACGACCGCCGGCAGTCCCAGGGCGTGGTGGAGCAGGCTCAGGAGCTGATGGCGGACGCGGTCGGCGCCGAACACGCCTTCTTCTCGACCTGCGGCTCCTCCCTGTCGGTCAAGACCGCGATGTGCTCGGTCGCCGGGCCGGGCGAGAAGCTGCTGATCTCCCGCAACGCGCACAAGTCGGTCGTCGCGGCCGTCATCATCAACGGCGTCGAGCCGGTCTGGGTCCACCCGAAGTTCGACGCCGAACGGCACATGGCCCACCCGCCGGAGGCCGACGACGTACGCGACCGGCTGCGCGAACACCCGGACGCCAAGGGCATGCTGCTGATCACCCCCACCGACTGGGGCACGTGCGCCGACATCAGGGCCGTCGCCGACGTCTGCCACGCCGTCGACGTACCGCTCATCGTGGACGAGGCCTGGGGGGCGCATCTCCCCTTCCACCCCGGCCTGCCCGCGTGGGGCATGGACGCGGACGCCGACCTGGTCGTCACCAGCGTCCACAAGATGGGCGGCGCCATCGAGCAGAGTTCGGTGTTCCACCTTCAGCACGACCGGGTCTCGGTGGACGTGCTCAAACAGCGTGAGGACCTGCTCGGCACCACCAGCGCCTCCTGCCTGGTCTACGCGGCCCTCGACGGCTGGCGGCGGCAGATGGCCGAACAGGGCCACGGTCTCCTGGACACGGCCCTGCACCGCGCCGAGCGCATCCGCGCCCGGCTGCGGGAGCTGCCGGGCCTGCGGGTGATGGGCGGGGAGGTCATCGAGGAGGGCCTGGCCGCCGAGTACGACCCCCTGAAGATCGTCGTCGACGTACGCGACCTCGGCATCAGCGGAATGCAGGCGACCGAGTGGCTGCGCACCCACTGCCACATCGACATGGGCGGCTCGGACAGCTGCCGGATCAGCGGCTCCATCACCCACTCGGACGACGAGGAGACCGAGAAACTCCTCGTGGAGTCCGTACGCACGCTCGTGGAACGGGCGGACAGCATCGAGCGGCAGCCCGCCGTGGACTTCCCCGAGCCCCGCGCCCTCGAACCGGAACAGGCCGTGCTGCCCCGCGACGCCTTCTTCGGCCCCGCCGAACAGGTGTCGGCAGAGCGGGCCGTAGGCCGGGTCGCGGCCGAGATGATCAGCCCGTACCCGCCGGGCGTACCGGTCGTGGCCCCCGGCGAGGTGATCACCACGGAGATCGTCGACTACCTGCGCAGCGGTGTCGCCCACGGCTTCCTCGTCCCGGACGCGGCGGACTCCTCGCTTCAGACCCTGCGCGTCATGGCACGCCCCTGACCGGCCAGGCCCCGCCGGACCACGACCGGACGTGCCGAACTGCGCCGGCCGGTGTCAGCGCCTACTGTGGCGTGTGCGGGCGGCCGGGTGTCTGCCTGCCCTGGGTCAAGAAGCCGGCCCTGCCGACGAACACACCCTCGGCGGCGGCCACTTGGCCCTGCCGCGGTCCCCGGGTCCGGACCGGCGCGTCCGGCGGGCCTGCCCTCCCGGCAACTCGATAGGAGACGGCCCGACTTCACCCCGACCGGGAAATCCCCGTGACTCCCGGTTTCGGACGCCCCGGCCCGGGGACCTCGGTACGAGGGCTGCCGACGCCCCCTTCCCTCCGGTTCTCCACCGGCGACACGCATGGCGCCGGCCGCATGCCCCGGCGTGGCCGCCGCGCATCGGACACCCTCAGCCCTTGCCGGGCCCGCCCCCGTGACCAGCGTAAGGAACAGGTACTGATGAGCGAGACGAACCCCCTGAAGCGAGCGGCGGACAAGGTGGCGGACGCCCTGCACGGTGAGCCCGCGGGCCCCGAGGGCGGTATCCCCGGCAAGCCTGGACCCGAGTCGCCGCCGGTCGCCGAGCCGACCCGGCCCCATGAGCCGTATCCGCCCAAGCCGGACCAGAGCGGCCCGGACACCGTCTCGCCCACCGGCCAGCCCACCGGCGCCGACCAGGCGCGGATGGCGCAGAGCGGCAGCTACCTGACCAGCGCCCAGGGCACCCGGCTGTACGACACCGACCACTCGCTCAAGGCCGGTCCCCGCGGCCCGGTGCTCCTGCAGGACCACCACCTGCGTGAGAAGATCACGCACTTCGACCACGAGCGGATCCCCGAGCGTGTGGTCCACGCCCGCGGCGCCGGAGCGCACGGCGTCTTCCGCAGCTACGGCACGGCCGCCGACGTGACGAAGGCGGCCTTTCTCGCCGAGGACGTCGAGACACCCGTGTTCGTGCGCTTCTCCACCGTGCTCGGCTCCCGGGGCTCCGCCGACACCGTCCGCGACACGCGCGGCTTCGCGACGAAGTTCTACACCAGCGAGGGCGTCTTCGATCTGGTCGGCAACAACATCCCGGTCTTCTTCATCCAGGACGCGATCAAGTTCCCGGACGTCATCCACGCCGGCAAACCGCACCCCGACCGGGAGATCCCCCAGGCGCAGAGTGCCCACGACACCTTCTGGGACTTCGTCACCCTGCACACCGAGGCCACCCACCACACCCTGTGGAACATGTCCGACCGGGGCATCCCGCGCTCGTTCCGCACGATGGAGGGCTTCGGCGTCCACACCTTCCGCATGGTCGACGCGGCCGGCGGGACGACCCTGGTGAAGTTCCACTGGAAGCCCAAGCTGGGTGTGCACTCGCTGGTGTGGGAGGAGGCCCAGCTCATCAACGGAATGGACCCGGACTTCCACCGCCGGGACCTGGCCGACGCGATCGAGGCCGGGGCCTACCCCGAGTGGGAGTTCGGCATCCAGACCTTCCCCGACACCCCCGACCAGACCTTCGAGGGCATCGACCTGCTGGACCCGACGAACATCGTCCCCGAGGAACTCGCCCCGGTGCAGCCGATCGGGCTGCTCACCCTCGACCGCAACCCCTCCAACTTCTTCGCCGAGACCGAGCAGGTCGCCTTCCACCCCGGCCACCTCGTCCCCGGCATCGACATCACCGACGACCCGCTGCTCGCCGGCCGCCTCTTCTCCTACCTGGACACCCAGATCACCCGGCTGGCCGGCCCCAACTTCGCGCAGATCCCGATCAACCGGCCGCACGCCCCCGTCAACGACATGACGCGCGACGGCTTCCACCAGACGGCCGTGCACCGGGGCGTGGCCCCCTACCGCCCCAACTCCCTCGACGGCGGCTGCCCCTTCACCGCCGGCGCGGACACGGGGGCGTACATCGAGGCGCCCGTGCGCGTGCCGGAGGCGACGAAGGTCCGGGAGGCACCGGAGACGTTCGAGGACCACTTCAGCCAGCCGCGCCGGTTCTGGCTCAGCATGAGCCCGGTGGAGCGCGAGCACATCATCGGCGCCTACTCCTTCGAACTCGCCAAGTGCTACGAACAGGCCATCAGGGAACGCGCCTTGCAGGTCCTGGCGAACATCGACCCGGAACTGTGCGCGGGCGTCGCCGCCGGTCTCGGTCTGCCCGCCCCGGAACCCACGGTGCCGCTGGCCGACGTCGAGCCCAGCCCCGCCCTCTCCCAGGTCGGCCGTACCTGGCCCACCGACGGCCGGATCATCGGCATCGTCACCGGCCCCGACGGCGACCTAGACGGCGTCCGGGCCGTACGGCAGGAGGTGCTCGACGGCGGCATGGTGCCGTTGATCGTGGCCCCGGCCGGCGGCACCCTCGGCGCAGGCCCGGACGCCCTGACCGTCCAGCGGACCTACGCCACCGCCCGCTCCGTGGAGTTCGACGCGCTGCTGGTGGCCGGCACGCCCGGCGTGGGCGCCGACGCCTACGGCGCCCGTGACGCCAAGGCGGGCCACCCCACCATCCAGCAGGCCACTCCGGACCCCCGGGTGGGGCTGCTGCTGTCGGAGGCGTACCGGCACGGCAAGGCCATCGGTGCCGCCAAGGGCGGGGAGGCCGCGCTGGAGGCGGCCGGCATCCCGCTCGACGCGCCCGGCGTGGTCGCCGCGGACGCCGCCACCGCCGTGCTCCAGCAACTCGCTCAGCTGCTCGGTTCGCATCGTGTCTGGGAACGCTTCCCCGCCGCCGCCTGACCCCACCACCACCGTCGGCCCCCGCGACAGGGGGGCCGACGCACGGCGGTCCCGGTCCGGCCGGCCCGGACCGGCCGGCGTGCACCGGCTGCTCAGGGCAGACGGTTCCTACCGGCTGTTCAGGACCGAGGGTTCTGGAGCGGCTGTTCAGCGCCGACGGTTCCGGACCGGCTGCTCAGCGCCGAGGGTTCTGGAGCGGCTGTTCAGCGCCGACGGTTCCGGACCGGCTGCTCAGCGCCGAGGGTTCTGGAGCGGCTGTTCAGGGCCCACGGTTCCCGACCGGCTGCTCAGCGCCGAGGGTTCAGGCCGACGCTGGTGGACCGGTTCTTCAGTGTCCGTCCGCCCGGCACAGCAGCAGGCAGATGTCGTCATCGTGTTCGGAGTCGTGCAGCATCGGCTTGAGCAGCGAGTCGGCCGCCGTGTCGAGGTCCTCCACCTCCGCCGTCCCCAACGACCCCATGGCGCGGGCCAGTCGGTCGATGCCGGCGTCGATACCGGCGGAACGCCGCTCCACCAGGCCGTCCGTGTAGAGGGCCAGGGTGGATCCCGGCGGCAGCTCGAGGGTGTGCTCCTCGTACTCGTACGGCACCGGAACCCCCAGCATGATGCCCGGCTTCGCCTCCAGCACCCGTACCTCGCCCAGCGGACCGCGCGCGACGGCGGGCGGATGCCCGGCGGCGGCCCACACCACCCCGGCCTCGCCCGGCGTGAACCGGGCGATCGCACAGGTCGCGTACAGCTCGGGCTGCTGATGGTGGAGCATGCGGTGCAGCAGGGTCAGGATCCGTGCCGGGCCGTTGCCCTCGACGGCGTACGCGCGCAGCGCGGTGCGCAGCTGCCCCATGATGACCGCCGCGCGCAGCCCGTGCCCCGTGACGTCCCCTATCACCGCGAGCACACTGCCGTCGGGCTGCGGGAAGGCGTCGTACCAGTCGCCGCCGATGTTCAGACCGTGGGTCGCCGGCAGGTAACGCGCGGCCAGGGAGAGGCCCGGGATGGCCGGCAGGTCGGTGAGCTGGGCCTGCTGCAGGGCCCGGGCGACGTCCCGGTGCTGCTCGTACTGGCGGGCGTTGTCCAGGGCGATGCCCGCCCGCCGGGCCAGTTCCAGCAGCATCACGGTGGTGTCCGGGTCGAAGCGGTCTCCGGGCGCGGCCAGCGTCAGCACCCCCTGCACGGTCCGGGCGCCGAGCGGCAGGCACAGCAGCGCCCGGTCCGGGAACAGCGCGGACGCCGGCAGGTCGTCCACGCCCGGGAGTTCGCCGGGGTACGGGCCCGCGTGCTGGGGGCGGCCGGTGCGGGCCGCCGCCACCGTGGCCGCCGCACGCCCGCCCGGCGGGGTCCGCTCGTCGTCCACGAGCCAGAGGTCGACGTGCCGTGCGTACTCCGGGACCAGCAGCTCGGGCAGCCGGCGCAGGATGCCCTCGTGGTCGAGGGAGGCGTTGAGGACGGCGCTCGCATTCGCCAGGAAGGTCAGCAGCCGGCGGGCCTTCTCCGCCTCCGTGCGTGCCGTCCGCTCGGCGTCGAGGAGTTCGCGCTGAGCCAGCGCGGCGGCCTCCAGCTCGGCGTGCAGGGCCAGCACGCCCTGGTTGGTCTGGTGCAGTTCCTCGCGGTGGAACCGGACCAGCTCCTCCATCTCGTCCAGGCTCGCGCGCAGGGCATCGGCGTTCGCGTCGGCGTCCAGCAGCGCCTCGGCGAGCCGGGCGTCGTCCGGGCCGGGCAGCGGCCCGGTCAGGGGGGAGGGGCAGGCGAGCGTCTGCCGCCAGGGCTGGGGGCCGCGCAGGACGACCCGCAGTTCCCCGTCCGCGACGGTGGTCAGGGTCAGTTCCGCCGTGCCCGCACCGAGGCCGCGGCGCAGTCGTGCGCCGAGCGCGGCCAGGAAGCGGGTGCGGTGGGGCGCGGGCACACCGGCGTCCGCCGTGAGCCGTGCCAGCACGGCGCGGGCACGGGCCGCGTCGGCGGCGGAGGCGATGGTCCAGGTGTCAGAGGTGGCGGTCATCGGAGGTGGTCCGGCGGTCGGGGGCCAGTACGGCCACGCTGGTGTCGTCGCGGAGGGGGCGGGCGGGGCTGCTCGCGTCCCGCAGGATCGCCGCGGCCACCACCGACGGGTCGTGGGCGAGCAGCCCGGCGTCCGCCGGCGGGGTCCAGCGGCTCGGGAGACCGTCGCTGTGCACGACGAGCAGACTGTCCGGCCGCCACGGCAGCCGCCGCTCGGGCACGTGGGCCGGGAAGTACGCCCCGACGATCCCGGGGTGGGAGACGAGGGACGTCCAGGTGTTCCCGGTGCGCAGCCGGGCGCCGACATTGCCGACGCCGGCGAAGCGGAGTTCCGCCCGCTCCGTGTCCACCTGGGCCACCGTGATCGCGGCACCCCGGGTGGGCCGCAGCGCCGTGTGCAGCCGGCGCAGTATCTCCGCCGGCGGCAGGTGTGCCGCGCGGCGCAGCTCGGTCACCGCCGCCGTGGACGCGTGCGCGGCCTTCGGCCCGTGCCCGAGGCCGTCGGCGAGCAGCAGTGTCAGCAGCCCGCCCGAGCGCGCCCAGCCCCAGGCGTCCCCGCAGTGCTCGGCCTGCCCGAGTGACACCGTGATGCCGCCGGCGCCCGGTCCGGCCGTGGGGTCGGCGTGCTGGGCGGACGCCGGGTCTATCCGGGCTGCCGCCACCGTCCCGCGGCCCGGCACGCTGTGCAGACGGAAGGCGCTCGCGCTCCGCAGACAGCTTCCCAGCCCCGCGCCCAGCGAGCCGGCGGCGGTGGAGCTGCCGTCCCGCAGCGCGGTGGCGACATCGGCGATGCCCGGCCCGTGGTCCAGCGAGAACACCTGGACGGACGTGCCGGGACCGCCGGCCGGCGGCGCCACCAGGTTCACCACCATGTGGCCGCCGCCCGCGTGTTTGAGCAGGTTGGTGGCCAGCTCGGTGGCGACCAGCTCGGCGGCCGCCGTGCGCCGCGCGTCGAGGCCCGCCTGCCCGCACGCCTCCCGGGCTGCGATCCGTGCGTCCCGGACCCGGGTGGAGTCATGCACCGGGACCTCCCAGACCCGGCTCATTGCAGCCCCTTACGGGACGCGGGCACCTGGGCCACCCAGGCGACGGCGGTGACGGTGGTGCCCCGGCCCGGCTCGGTGTCGACCCGGAACTCGTGCACCAGCCGCTTCGCCCCGCTGAGCCCGAGCCCGAGGCCGCCGCCGCTGGTGTAGCCGTCGGTCATGGCCAGCTCCAGGTCGCGGATGCCGGGGCCCTGGTCCGCGAAGCGCATCCGCAGGCCCCGGGTAAGGCCGTTGTCCAGTGGCGTGATCTCGGCGTGCCCGCCACCGCCGTGCACCAGCGTGTTGCGGGCCAGCTCGCTCGCCGCCGTCACCAGCTTGGTCTGCTGCACCAGGCCGAAGCCGAGCTGTGCCGCGCACTGCCGCACGTGCTGCCGGACCCAGGCCAGATCCGCGTCCGAGCCGATGGGCAGGCTCGTCGCGGACGCCTGGCCGGAAATGTGCATCAGCTCCCTCCCTGGGACAGCACTTCCATGGCACGGTCCACGTCCAGCGCGGTGATCAGGCCGGGCAGGGTGAGCCCCAGCTCGACCAGGGTGATCGCCACGGCGGGGCGCATGCCGGCCAGGACCGTTCGGGCGGCCAGCAGCCGGGCCGTGGAGGCGATCTCCGCGAGCACCCGGCCGAGGAACGAGTCGACGATGTCCACCCCTGAGATGTCGATCACCACGCCGGTCACCCGGCTGGTGGAGATGCGGCTGGTGATGTCCTGCTGCAGCTGCTCGGCCATGCCGTCGTGCAGTTCGCCCTGAAGTGAGACGAGCAGGACGTCGCCGAGAGCGAGCACCGGCACCTGGACGGGCTGACCCGGTACGGGATGGTTCACCGGGCGCTCGCACCCGTGTCCGAGCGGGTCATCTCGATGCCCTGCCGGCCCAGCGCGTAGGCCAGCGCGTCGGCCAGCGAGGCCCGGGTCACCACCGAACCCAGGTCGATGCCGAGCTGCACGATCGTCTGTGCGATGGCGGGCCGGATCCCGGAGACGATGCACTCGGCACCCATCAGCCGCGCTGCGGCCACCGTCTTCATCAGGTGCTGGGCGACGAGCGAGTCGACCGTCGGGACGCCGGTGATGTCCAGGATGGCGTACCGTGCGCGCTGGTCGACGATGGCTTCCAGCAGCGACTCCATCACGACCTGGCTGCGGGCGCTGTCCAGCGTCCCGATCAGCGGGACGGCGACCGTGCTCTCCCACAGCTTGATGACCGGGGTGGCCACTTCGAGCAGCTGCTGGCGCTGCCGCTCGATCAGCTCGGAGTTCGCGTCCAGCGCCGTCTCCATCACCACCAGGCGCAGGGTGCCGAGCAGCACGGTGAGTGCCAGCACGGACTCCTGTGCCTGTGCGGAGGTGGGGTCGGTGAACTCGTCGCGCAGCAGGTCCATGGCGGGGACGCGGAGTCCGGCCACCTCGTCGGCGATCTGGGAGGGGGTCGACCCGGCACGGGCACGGGTCGCGGCCATGCGTCCCAGCTGCTCGCGCACGGTACCGAAGCCGGGTGCGTCGATGTCCTCCAGCCGTCCGCTGACGGCCACTTCGGACAGTGCGTCCACCACGGCCTTGCACGCCTCGACCGCCTCGTCGCGGGAGAGCGTGAAGACCGAGCGGAACAAGAGAGCGTCGGCCCAGCGCTGGGCGACCTGCTCCCTGCGCCGCTCCAGGAACGAACTCACCACCTGCGGCGCCGACTCGGCTGCGTCCTGCTCCGGCACTTACATCCTCTCCTCTCGCACAACCAGGTGCCGCCGCTGGTCGGCCGGCTCCCGGAGCCGATCATTGCCGGCCGTCCACCGTAGCTGCGGTGGGCGGCCCGGCCAAACCTGCGGCCACGCCCGCTTCTGCCTCGTCAACGGCGCTCGGCCGGCCGCCGTGAACTCCGGCTCCGGGTGGTCCCGGAGACGCGTATTCGGGCCACCTCGGGCCCGTTCGGGCAGGCAGGCGCGAGGGGCGGGCCGGTTTCCGGCCGCCGGGTCGTCCCGGTCGGTTTCCCGCGCACGTCGCCACGGCTCCTTCGATGTGTCCGAGCGGTTCCGGCCCGCCGGTGTGTGCCGCCGGGCCGGTGTCGGGGGGCCGTCTACCCCGAAACCCGCCGTACTCTCCTCGCTGTTGCCGACGTCACTCGCGCGTGCGACCGGCGCGTACCCGCCGGGGGGTGTTCACCGCCGGACGAACCGGGCGCCCGGGTCAGTCCCGCGCCGGTGCCGGGGCCTCCCGGCAGGCCGGTACCGGCTGCGGCTGCGGCTGCGGCTGGGACTGGGGCGTCGGCCGGCGACGGCGACGCAGCAGGAGCTGGCGGGCGGGGCACTCCACCCCCTCGTACAGCACCCAGGACAGCGCCAGCGAGACGGCGAACACCGCCGTGGTCGCGCCGAGGCCCTCCAGGACGCCGTAGTGCGGCTTCGTTCCCAGCAGGTTCGTGGCCGCGCGCAGCACCAGCAGGTGGACCATGTAGAAGGCGAAGGACAGCTCCCCGAGCCGCACCATCCGCCGACGCCGCCACAGGGACGGCAGTCCCTGCAGGTCGGCGACCGCGGCCGCGGGGATGAGCAGGGCGAACCCGGCGATCGTGCACACGGTCGCGGAGTAGCCCGGCGTGACCTGCGGGACGAGGAAGTAGCCGAGGATCGCCAGGGCGAGCGACGCCTCCAGTCCGGGCCCGCGCCAGCGGCCGAGCAGCACCAGCCGTGCGGTGACCGCGCCGAGCACGAACTCGGGCAGCCGCGCGGCGGGGAAGGAGTAGATCGATTCGGTCCACCAGTGGTGGGCGTCGGTCCAGGACAGCGCCGCGACGGCCGTCAGTGACAGCACGCCCAGTGCGGCCGTCGCGCGTGCGCCGAGCCGGCGGAGCAGCAGGACGAGCAGCGGGAAGGCGGCGTAGAAGAACGCCTCGCAGGCCAGGGACCAGCTGACCGGGTTCAGCGTCTGCCACCACGGCCGCCACCAGGAGTGCAGCAGGAGCGCGTTCGCCAGGGCCTGCTTCGGGGTCGGCCGGGTCTGGTGCGTCAGCATGCACGCCAGTACGAACGCGACGGCGAGGGTGACCAGGTGCACCGGGTAGATCCGCGCGATGCGCCGCCGCCAGAAGGCGAGGGCGCGGTCGCGAGGCCGCGCCGACCAGGTCAGCACGAATCCGGACAGCACGAAGAAGAACGACACTCCGGTGGCGCCCGCGCCGAACCCCCACGTCACCAGCCGGCCACCGGTGCCGCCGAAGTAGCCGAAGTTCTGCACGTGCAGTCCGAACACCAGCAGCGCCGCCATCCAGCGCAGCCCGGTCAGCGACGGCAGGGCGGGCAGGGCATCCGGTGGGGAGGGCCGGGAGGGCTGTGCACCGGTCCTCGTGGGCGGCGTCCGGAGCGCCCGGGGCGTCGCCGTGGTCATCGAATCACCTGCCGCAGGGGGGTGGCGTGGGGCATGAAGGGGTACGTTGCCCGTCCACCCCCCGTCCATCACGTCGCATGGCAAACATCACACTGCTGCCGAACGACGGACCGCCGTGTATGCCACGGACGGCGGGCCGGGGTACGCCCGGACGAGTGAGGGGGCCCAGCGGGATGACGGGCGGCCCCCGCCCCCGCACGGGCGCGCGCTCTGTCCCCCTTCGGCCGCGGCTACGGCCGCCCGTCCCGCCTGACGCCGGCCGGGCCGGGGGCCGTGCGCCGGAACGCCGCTCCGACGGCCGGACACGCGGCCCCGTCAGGTGCCGTCGGAGCAGACCGGCTCCACCTGGCCGAGACCGACGGAGCCCGGGCCGCGGGCTACTGCGGGTCCAGGTGCGACGCGAGGACCGCCGCCTGGACCCGGCGCTGGACTCCCAGCTTCGCCAGCATCCGGGAGATGTGGTTCTTGACGGTCTTTTCCGAGAGGTACAGCCTCTTGCCGATCTCGCGGTTGGTCAGACCGTCCCCGATGAGTGCGAGGATGTCCCGCTCGCGCGGTGAGAGGTTCGCCAGCTCGGGCGGCAGCGAAGGGGTCTGTGCCGGCTCGGTGCGCAGGGACCGCATGAGCCTGGCCGTGGTCGCCGGGTCGAGCATCGACTGTCCCGAGGCGACGGTGCGGACCGCGGAGACGAGGTCGGAGCCCTTGATCTGCTTCAGGACATAGCCGGACGCCCCGGCCATGATGGCGTCCAGCAGGGCGTCCTCGTCGTCGAACGACGTCAGCATGAGGCACGCCAGGTCCGGCATGCGGCTGCGCAGCTCACGGCAGACCGTGATGCCGTCCCCGTCCGGCAGCCGCACGTCGAGCACGGCCACGTGCGGGCGCAGCGCGGGACCGCGGCTGAGCGCATGCTCGGCGGTGTCCGCGTCGCCGACCACGGAGATGTCCGGTTCGGCGTCGAGCAGGTCGGTCAGGCCGCGTCGTACGACCTCGTGGTCGTCCAGCAGAAACACGCGGATCGGGTCCTGTTCCGTGAAGGTGCGTGTTCCGGTCATGGCGACCTCTCGTTCCGCTGAATGGGCCGGCTGCGGGCTGCCCCGCGCTGATCATGCACCCGTCCGGGCCGGGCGGACTAGGGCCGACCGGCCCCGGTCACTCCATGATCGTCGCTGAGGGGTGCCGTACATGGTGAACTCCGAGAACTGCCCGGCGGCTCAGGGCCCGCCGCGCCGGCGCGGCGGCGCCGCGGCACTGCTCCGTCCCCAGCATGTGCCGCCGCCGGGGCACCGGCCAGGGGCCGGCAGGCCTGCCCATGGGCCGTTCGGCCCCCTGCGGGGACGTGCGGCCCCTGACCCCGCGCGCCCGGCATCGTCACGCTGGAGACGGATCCCTCTTCGCCCGGGGTTCCCTCTTCCCCGGAGGTGGAGACGATGGCCCGGACCGTCACGGTAGGTCTCGACGACTCGCCCGAGAGCCGCGCCGCCGCCGAATGGGCGGCACGCGAAGCCGGACTGCGAGGTCTGCCCCTGAAAGTCGTCCACGTCCGGGAGCCGCTGCCCTCCTACGCGGCGCAGGCCCCGCTGCTCGGCGGTGAGACACGGCAGGACTGGACCGAGCGTGTGCCCCGTGAGGCCGCGGAGGGGCTGCGGCTGAGGCATCCCGGTGTGGAGGTGATCACCGACCGGCTCACCGCCGACCCGGCCGAGGCCCTGATCGAGGCGGCGGACTCCGCGGAGCTGATGGTGCTGGGCTCGCGCGGCTTCGGCACGATCGGCGGGTTCGTGGTCGGCTCGGTCAGCCTGGCCGTCATCGCCCGTGCCGAACGTCCCGTCGTGCTGGTCCGGGCCGGGGAGCAGGCCGCCGACGAGCACAGGGCGGACCCCGCGGGCGTACCGTCCGCCGCGACCCCCTTCCGGCCCGTCGTGCTCGGCCTCGACCTGAGCGCCCCGGACGACACCCTGCTGGAGTTCGCCTTCGACGCCGCCGTGCGCCGTGCCGCCCCCCTGCGGGCCGTGCACGGCTGGACCGAACCGCCCGTCTCCTCCTACCACCGCTCCTACGGTGATCCCGAGCCCCACGACTCGCTCGCCCGCAGCCGGGCGAGGGCCCTTGCGGAGGTGCTGTCCCCCTGGCAGCACAAGTTCCCGGACGTCGAGGTGATTCAGGCGAGCCGGTGCGGCAGCGCAGCACAGGTCCTCCTCGACGCCTCACGCCAGGCTTCCCTGGTCGTCGTCGGCCGGCGCATCCGCACCAGCCCCCTCGGTACGCACATCGGCCCTGTCGCGCATGCCGTCCTGCACCATGCCATGGCCCCGGTCGCCGTGGTCCCGCACGACTGAACGGGGCGGACGATGGATCTTCCGGTCGTCGTCGGCGTCGACGGCTCCGAATGTCGTGGTGCGCGGCAGCCACGACGACGCGGTCCGCCCAGGGGCCCCGGGCCGGATCGTCCTCGGGGTCGGGGGAGGCCGAGGAGGTCGGCTGCCGTACGGTTCGCCGTTCAGGAGGCGGCCCTGCGCGGGGTGCCCCTGGACGCCGTACGGGCCTGGCGGCACTCCCTGCGCGAACCGGCGCACGCCGAACAGCAGCAGGCCGCCGAACTGCTGGAGGAGGTCCTGCGGGACGTGCCGGCGGAGCCGTCGGTGCATCGCCACGCCGTCGAAGGGAACCCCCGTGACGCGCTGGTCGCCGCCTCCCGCGAGGCTGGCCTGCTCGTCGTCGGCGCCCGGCGCCGGCCGGGCCACTACGGGCTCCGGCTGGGCCGGGTGGCCCACGGCGTGCTGCACCACGCGGCATGCCCGGTGGCCGTCGTACCAGAACTCTCCTGACATTCCCGGCACACTTGCCGCCGATGAACGACGAATCCGGAGGTCCCATGCCCACGGCCGCCCACCCGGACGCCACCGCACTCACCGACGAGGAACTGCGCAGCCTGGACGCCCACTGGCGCGCCGCCAACTACCTGGCGGCGGGTCAGATCTACCTCATGGCCAACCCGTTGCTGACCGAGGCGCTCAGGCCCGAGCACATCAAGCCGCGGCTGCTCGGTCACTGGGGCACCTCGCCCGGCCTGAACCTGGTGTACACGCACCTCAACCGAGTGATCAAGGCGCGGGGACTGGACGCCCTGTGCGTCTGGGGCCCGGGACACGGAGGCCCGGCGGTGCTCGCCGGCTCCTGGCTGGAGGGCAGCTACAGCGCGACCTACCCCGACGTGACCCGGGACGCGGCGGGCATGGCCAGGCTGTTCCGCCAGTTCTCCTTCCCCGGCGGGGTCCCCAGCCACGTGGCCCCGGAGACCCCCGGCTCGATCCACGAGGGCGGCGAACTCGGCTACTCGCTCGCGCACGCCTACGGCGCCGCGTTCGACAACCCTGCCCTGCTGGTGACCTGCGTGATCGGCGACGGCGAGGCGGAGACCGGGCCGCTCGCCGCCTCCTGGCACTCCAACAAGTTCCTCGACCCGGTCCACGACGGCGCCGTCCTGCCGATCCTGCACCTCAACGGTTACAAGATCGCCAACCCGGCCGTGCTGTCCCGGCTCCCCGAACCCGAACTCGACGCGCTGCTACGGGGATACGGCCACGATCCCCTCTACGTCACCGGCGACGACCCGGACACGGTGCACCGGGCCCTGGCCGCGGCGTTCGACGAGGCACTGGACACCATCGCCCTGGTGCAGCGTTCCGCCCGCGAGGACGGCGCCCCCGAGCGGGTGCGCCGGCCGTTGATCGTGCTGCGCACCCCGAAGGGCTGGACCGGTCCGGCCGAAGTCGACGGCGTTCCCGTCGAGGGCACCTGGCGCGCCCATCAGGTCCCGCTCGCCACCGTGCGCGAGAATCCGGACCACCTGCGGCAACTGGAGCAGTGGCTGCGCTCGTACCGGCCCGACGAGCTGTTCGACGCGGACGGCCGCCCCGTCGCCGAGGTCCTGGCCTGCGTCCCCGAGGGCAGCAGGCGACTCGGAGCGAGCCCGCACGCGAACGGCGGACTTCTCACCCGCGCGCTGCCGCTGCCCTCCCTCGACGACTTCGCGGTACCCGTCGACAAGCCCGGCACCACCCTCCACGAGCCGACCCGGGTCCTGGGTGACTTCCTCGCACGGGTCATGGACGACACCCGGGTACGCCGGGACTTCCGCCTCGTCGGACCGGACGAGACCGCTTCCAACCGGCTGCAGGCCGTCATCGACAGCGGCGGCAAGGCCTGGCAGGCCGGGGTGCTCCCGGTGGACGAACACCTGGACCGGCACGGCCGGGTGATGGAGATCCTCTCCGAACACCTCTGCCAGGGCTGGCTGGAGGGATATCTGCTGACCGGCCGGCACGGTCTGTTCTCCTGCTACGAAGCCTTCGTGCACATCGTGGACTCGATGGTCAACCAGCACATCAAGTGGCTGAAGACCGCACGGGAACTGCCCTGGCGGGCCCCTGTCCCGTCCCTCAACTACCTCCTCACCTCACATGTGTGGCGCCAGGACCACAACGGCTTCTCGCACCAGGATCCCGGGTTCGTCGACCACGTCCTGAACAAGAGCCCGGCCGTCGTCCGGGTCTACCTGCCGCCGGACGCCAACACGCTCGTGTCCGTGACCGACCACGTCCTGCGCAGCCGCGACTACGTCAACGTCGTCGTGGCGGGCAAACAGCCCTGCTTCGACTGGCTGACCATGGACGAGGCCCGGGTGCACTGCGCGCGCGGGGCCGGAATCTGGGACTGGGCCGGCACCGAGAACGGCGGGGAACCCGACGTCGTCCTGGCCTGCGCCGGTGACGTCCCCACGCAGGAGGTGCTGGCGGCGGCACAGCTGGTGCGGCGGCACCTGCCCGGGCTGGCGGTGCGCGTGGTCAACGTGGTCGACATGACGCGGCTCATGCCGCACGAGGAGCACCCGCACGGGATGACCGACTTCGAGTACGACGGGCTGTTCACGCCGGACAAACCGGTGATCTTCGCCTACCACGGTTACCCGTGGCTGGTCCACCGCCTCGCCTACCGCCGGGCCGGACACCCCCACCTCCACGTACGCGGCTACAAGGAGTCGGGGACCACGACCACCCCGTTCGACATGGTCGTCCGCAACGACCTCGACCGGTACCGGCTCGTCATGGACGTCATCGACCACGTCCCGGGTCTCGCCGTCCGAGCGGCCCCCGTTCGCCAGGTCATGGCCGACGCCCGCGCCCGCCACCACGCATGGATCCGCGAGCACGGCACGGACCTGCCCGAGGTCGCCGAGTGGAGCTGGAACGCCTGAGCGTGACCGCCCCGGGGGGAGGGCCGTGAGATCCGGGCGGCCTTCTTCCCAGGGGCGGCTGCCGGCTTTCTCCTCAGGGGGCGGCCTCCTGTCTTCTCCTCAGGGTGCGGCTTCCTGCCTTCTCCTCAGGGTGTGGCTTCCGGCAGCGGATGAGGGACCCGTGCGTGCACTTCGAAGACGCCCCCGAGTCCGGTGGCCCGCAGGGTGCGCCGGAAGTTCGCATCCTCCGCTATCAGCCGTATCCGGCCCTTGCGGGCCAGCGCCCGGTTACGGGCCCGGCACAGTACCCCGAGCCCGGCACAGTCGATGAAGTGGACCGACCGCAGGTCCACCACCAGGTCGGGCTGCGGGCGCGCGGTGAGCGCGTCGAGCCGTTCGGACAGCGCGGGGACGCTCAGCAGGTCGACCTCGCCCCGCAGGGTGACGACGTTCGCGTCGCCGACCACGCGGTGGGCTATGACCAGGTTCTGCCCTGTGTCGTGTTCGGCCGCGTGGACGGTGTCGTTCTCGGACATGCGATGAGCGAACCGGAAAAACCGGACGCGGTACTAGGGCCGTTCGGCTCTGATCACCGGCCCGGCCGGGCACAGCGGCTTCCGGCGCTCCCGGTGGGCGCTCGGCGGGCACCCGGCTCCCCGGCCGGCGCCGTCCGGGCACAGGGAAGGGCCGGACGGCCCAAGCCGCGGCCCCCACCCACTGGTGAAGCTGGACAGGCGGGACGGATCCGGCACCGGGCCGGAACGCGGATCCCGCGATGGAGCGAACGCAGAGGGTGAGGAGCGCCATGAAAGGCTTCGTCTTCCACGGTCCCGGACAGGCGTCCTGGCGAGACGTCCCGGATCCTGCCGTCAAGGCACCCACCGATGCCATCGTGAAGGTCGGCGCCGTGACCATCTGCGGGACGGACCTGCACATCCTCAAGGGCGACGTCCCCGAGGTCCGCCCCGGCACGGTACTCGGTCACGAGGCGGTCGGTGAGATCGTCGAGACCGGCAGCGACGTGCACACCGTACGGCCGGGCGACCGGGTGCTGATCTCCTGCATCACCTCCTGCGGCCGGTGCCGGTTCTGCCGGGACGGCTCGTACGGCCAGTGCCGGGGAGGCGGGGGCTGGATCCTCGGCCACCTCGTCGACGGCACCCAGGCCGAGTACGTCCGCGTCCCGCACGCCGACCTGTCCGTCCACCCGCTGCCCGCCGCCGTGCGCAGCGAGGAAGCCGTCCTGCTCGCGGACATCTTCCCGACCTCCTACGAGGTCGGAGTCCTCAACGGACGCGTACGCCCCGGGGACACCGTCGTCATCGTCGGCGCGGGCCCGATCGGACTGGCGGCGATCGCCACGGCACGCCTGTTCGCCCCGGAGAGGATCGTCTCGGCCGACCTGGCTCCCGCCCGGCTGGAGGCCGCCCGCCGGCTCGGTGCCGACGCTGTCGCGGACGTCCGGGAGGCCCCGGACGAACTGGTCGCCGACCTGACCGACGGGCTCGGCGCGGATGTGGTCATGGAGGCGGTCGGCGCACCCGAGAGCTTCGAGCTGTGCACCCGTCTGGTCCGCCCCGGCGGGCACGTGGCCAACATCGGTGTGCACGGCAAGCCCGCCACCCTGCACCTCGACGACCTGTGGGACAAGAACGTGACCATCACGACGGGCCTGGTGGACACCCGCTCCACCCCCATGTTGCTGCGGATGGCCGCCGCCGGCCGGTTGCCCACCGCGCAACTGGTCACGCATGCCTTCGCGCTGGATCACATGGAAGAGGCGTACGACGTCTTCACCAAGGCCGCGGACACGGGCGCGCTGAAGGTGGTGCTCGGCGGGGAGCAGCACGCGGAGGTCGCCGTTCCAGCGGCTTGACCGAGAAGCGAGAAGGCGGTCTCCGCTTCGGCGGCTTGACCGGGAGGCGGTCTCCGTTCCGGCGGCTTGACCGGGAGTCGGTCTCCGCTCAGGGGCGCCGCCGTCCTTCGTCGTGCGTGTCGTGCGTATCGGTGACCAGCACGCCCGTGACCATCTCCGGATGGATGCGGACCGCGTGGTCCGTCTCCTGCTGCGGGCCCCAGGGACCCAACATCCCGAGGACGCGCCGCAGTTCGTCGGGGTCGGTGATCAGGCGGGCGAATCCGGTGATCACCACGCTCCACCCGGCATGCGTCTCCGGGTCGATCACGTCGGCCTCGTAGGCCACCACCACTCCCGTACCGTCGGCCCGCTGGGCGGAAGAGGTCAGTGCCCCGCCCTCCTGCGTGCGGATCACGATGTCCCCGCCGTCCACGATGTGGTTGACGGGACGGACCGTGGGCAGCGCCTGCCAGGTGAAGACCAGCCTTCCGAGGGAGACACTGCCCAGCAGGCTCAGGGCCTCGGCCGGGCCGAGGTCGACGCGGCGCCGTCTCGGACTGTGATCACTGATCATGGCTGGCTTCTTCGCTGGCTTCCTCGCGCGACCCCGGCTCTCGTCTCGTCGGAACGGCCGCCCGGTCTCGTCTCCTGCGACACCGAGCGGGCGGAGCGACACCGCGGGGGAACCGGTGCCGCTCCTGATTCCACGGTTGCTCCCGGCCCTCGTGCGTCCCAGTGCCGTTCGGTCCTCGGTGGGGGGCCGTTCGGCCCGGTTTCACGGGGTGGGCCGGTCCGGCGCACCGCCCCGGACGGAAGCCGATATCGTGGAGTCGACCCGCCGGTGAGGTCCGTGTGCCGGCCGGACCTGGAGGGACTTGGTGGCAGGCTCCGAGGAGCCCCGCGTACGGCTGCCGCAGCTCAAGCTCGACGAACTGCTGGAGGAGCTGCAGGCCCGGATCAGTGCGGCCCGGGGCACCCAGGGCCGCGTGCACAGCCTGCTGGAGGCGGTCCTCTCCGTCGGCCGGGAACTGGACCTGGAACAGGCTCTGCACGCCATCGTGGAAGCGGCCGCCGCGCTCGTGGACGCCGAGTACGCCGCCCTCGGTGTCATCGGACCGGACGGCACACGACTGTCCGCCTTCCACACCGTGGGCGTCAGCGAGGAACAGATCGCCGCCATCGGCCCCTATCCGGAGGGCCACGGCATCCTGGGCGAGCTGATCCGGCACCCGGAGCCGCTCCGCCTCGGGAAGATCTCCGGGCACCCGGCCTCGTACGGCTTCCCGCCCGGCCATCCGCCCATGAACCGTTTCCTGGGTGTCCCGATCCGGGTACGGGACCAGGTCTTCGGCAATCTGTATCTGACGGAGAAGAGGGGCGGCGCCGAGTTCGACGAGGAGGACGAGTCGGTGCTGTCCACGCTGGCCGTGGCCGCCGGCGTCGCCATCGACAACGCCCGCCTCTACGAGGACTCCCGGCTGCGCGAACGCTGGCTCGGCGCGAACGCAGAGATAGGCCACAGCCTGATGTCCGGCAGCGACCGCGCCGACTCCCTGGGCCTGATCGCCGAGCGCGCCCGGGAGATCTCGGCTTCGGCCCTGGCGGCGGTCGCCCTGCCCATGGAGGACACCAAGTCGCTCGCCGTGGAGATCGCCGTCGGAGTGGACGCGGAGGCACACCGTGGCCTGGTGCTGTCCATGGACGAAAGCCTGATGGGACTGGCGTACGCCGCTGCCGCCCCGGTCACCAGCGACGACGTCGTGCACGACCCCCGGATCAACCCCGAGCCGCCTCGTTTCGGGGGGCTCGGCCCCGCCGTCGCCGTGCCCATCGGCACGGGCGAGGGCGGAGCGCGTGGCGTCGTACTGGTGGCCCGGGAGGAAGGCCGGCCGGTCTTCCTCCAGAGGGAGACCGAGATGCTGCAGGGCTTCGCCGCCCAGGCCGCCATCGCGATGGAGCTGGCCGAGCGCAGGCAGGACGCGCAGCAGATCGCGCTGCTGGAGGACCGTGACCGCATCGCCCGGGACCTGCACGACCTGGCCATCCAGCGGCTGTTCGCCACGGGGATGACCCTGCAGAGCGCGGGGCGTTTCATCGAGCATCCCGAGGCCTCGGAGCGGGTGCTGCGGGCCGTCGACGACCTGGACGAGACCATCAAGATCATCAGGTCGACGATCTTCGGGCTGCGGGCGCACAAGGGGACCGCCGGCAGCGGTTTGCGGGCACGGGTGGTCCGTACGGTCGGTGACGCCGCCCCGGTGCTGGGCTTCACGGCCAGCGTGCGCATGGAAGGCCTGGTGGACACCGATGTGCCGGCCGACATCGCCGATGCCGTCGTCGCCGTGCTGACCGAGGCCCTCACCAACATCGCCCGGCACGCCCACGCCGGCCGGGCACAGGTGACCCTGACGACCGACGGCCGTGAAGTGCGCCTGCAGGTCACGGACGACGGAGTGGGCATCGCGCCCGGCGGCCGGCGCAGCGGTCTGCGCAACATGGCCGAGCGGGCGGAAAGGCTCGGCGGCCGGCTCGAACTGACCCGCCCCGAGGACGGCGGCGCCACGCTCGACTGGCACGTCCCCCTGCCGCCTGGCTGAGCCGCACCACGGTAGGCGACTGAGCCGCTGGGGGAGCGGGCGCTCGCTACCCGGCTTCACTCCGGTGCCCGTGCTCCCCGGCTTCGGCTCCCCGGCTTCACTCCGTGCCGGCGGCTTCGGCTCCGTGGCTTCACTCCGTGTTCCCGGCTTCGGCTCCGCGGCTTCACTCCGTGCCGGCTGCGACGAGCCGGCAGTCCACTCCGACCACACCCTCGACACCCCGTACCAGGCGTGCGGCCAGGGGGATACGGGCGGCGTCCTGTGCCCGCCCCGTCAGGGTGGCGACGCCCCCGGTGACCATGATGTGCACGGGCTCGACCGGCGCGGGGAAGAGCGGGTCGACGATGTCGCGCCGGATCTCGTCGGCGAGGTCGTCGTCCGGACGCAGGAAGACCTTGAGCAGGTCGCCGCGACTGACGACGCCTTCGAGCACCCCCTCGGCGTTCACGACAGGCAGTCGCTTCACGCGCCGCAGCGCCATGATGCGCGCGGCCTCGGCGAGCGTGGCGTCCGTGTGCACGGTGACGGCCGGAGTGCTCATCAGCTCGTCGGCTCTCACCGCCCCGGCCTTGGCGAGGTCGGCCAGCCGGCGCATCTGGGTGAGCCGGTCCGGATCACTGCCCCGGAACTCCTCCTCGGGCAGCAGATCCGCCTCGGACACCACACCGACCACCCTGCCGTCGCCCTCCAGCACCGGAAGGGCGCTGACCTGCCACTGCACCATGCGCTCGGCGATGTCCTTGAACAGAGCCCCGCGGCCCACGGCGACGACGGCTCGCGTCATCACGTCACCCACCCGGCGCGGGCCGCTGCCCACGTCGTCCGCCTGCCACGCCCGGGCGGTCACGGGAGACCGCCACTGCCGTACGGGGCGTAGAGGTCGAGCAGCCGGATCCGGGAGGAGTGCAGCCGCTGGGCGACCACACGCCCGACCCAGACGGCGACCGCCCTGCCGAACTCGGCGTCCTGCGCGCACATGGACCGCACCGCCTCGGCATCGCACTCCCAGGCCCGGACCGGGCTCGTCGTCTCGGCGCCCAGGTGCCAGATGTACGGCGGGAAGTGCCAGGACCAGCCGATCAGTTCACCGTGCCCGAGGGTCTCGACGACGGCGGGCCGACGGCCGGGCACGTGCAGATCGAGGGCGACGGTGCCAGTACGTATGACCCAGAAGCGGTCGGCACGCCGGCCCTCGTCGAACAAGCGCGTCCCGGCCTCGAAGGCGACCCCGCGGGCGAGTCTCATCAGCCGTTCGCGGTGCTCGGGCTCGAGTGCCGTGGCCATGGTCGTGGCGGAGGTCATTGCGCCGACTCCCTTCATGACTCGTGCATCCAGCGTGGCCCCGCCGCCACCGAGGCCGCCAAGGGCCACTCGGACCGAGCCGGGGGCCCATCGGCCCCTGAAGGGCGGGGTCACGGCACCGGGCAGGGCTGGAAGGGCCGGGGTACGGGGTCGGCCCCGGGGCGCCTCGGGCCCCGACGCCTCACTGTGCGGGCGTTCGCGCGGGCTGGCCGCCGGCCGCCCCTGCCCGGCGTTCCGCCTCCCGTACGACGCGGGCGGCCCGCCGGGTCTCCTCCCGCGCGTCCCGTACGGCACGGCCGGCCTGCCGGGCGCGGTCCCGTGCCGTCTGTTCGTCGGTGCGGGCCTGCCGGTGCCCGTCCTCGGCGCGCTTCAGCTCCGCAAGCAGTTCACGGAGGCGCTCCGTTGCCTCGCGCAGCCGGCCGGCGGCCTCCTCCGCCTCGCGGTCCGCGGTCTCGGCCTCCGCTTCGCGCGCCCGCAACTCCCGTTCGGCCGACCGGGCTTCGCCGCGGACCCGGTCGAGACGGCGGCGGTGCTCGGCGGCGCGGCGCCGCTCGTCCGCGGCGGCCTTCTCGCCCGGACCGCGCTTGTCCGCGGCGGCCTTCTCGCCCGCACCGCGCTCGTCCGCGGCGGCCTTCTCGCCCGCACCGCGCTCGTCCGCCGCGACGCGTGCCCGGGCCGGCCCGCGAGCACCAGCGGAGGCGCCGGCTCGGCCCCGGTGCGTGGCCGCGGAGGCACGGTTCCCCTTCGGGCGCCGCCCGTCCGCCGGGTCCTGCCGTTCCCGCTCGGCCGGAGGGCCGTCCCCGGGGCCGGCCCTCCGCGCCGCCGGCCGGCGTTCGAGTGCCGTCTCGTCAGCCGCGGGGAAGCCGACGGCCGAGCTGAGCGGCTTCACCAGCCGCCCGCCGGCCCACTCACGTGCGGCCTGCGGGTCGGCCAGTGCCGCGTGCAGGGTTTCCTCGACCTCGCGCTGGACGCTCTCACCCACCGGATGCCCGGCCTCCGCGGCCAGCTGACGGGCCTGCCGGCCCAGCGCGCCGATCACCTCGTTCTGCCGCCGGGCCAGCCGGCGCAGCTCCGGCCCGTCCAGTTCGCGGTGCGCGCGGCGCAGCTCCTCGCCCAGCCCGAGCAGCGGCTCGACCTGCTGTGGCTGTCCGCGCACCAGGAGGTTGCTGACCCAGGCCGAAAGGCTCGGCCGTCGCAGCGCGCCGATCCGCCGGGCCAGGGCCGGGTCGCCTGACGCACGGGCGTCCAGAGCACGCCGGTCACGGGCCGCGACGAACTCCTCCGGGCGCAGCGCGTACAGCTCCTCGGCGACGGTGTCCAGGTCCACCAGTGCCCCTCTCACCGGCGTCGGTGACGGACTCCGAGTCTCTCACTCGGGCGCCCTGCGTGCTGTTCGTCCTGTGTGCGCGGTAGGGCGCAGGGGTCCTCATGCCGCCTCGCGCCCGTGCACGAAGGTGCCGTCCCGTGCACGTGCGGCAAGGCTTCTCGCGCGCCCCCGCGTGCGGTGTCGCCACTCGGACGCGATCGCGGCGCGCGCGACTTTCGATGGGCGATCGTCACCTTTGGACCCCGTGCCGTGGACCGTCGGCGGACGGCGCCGGCCGGTGCGGCCCCGGCAGGGTGGCCGTATGCAGAAGCCTGATGATCGTATGCAGAAGCCCGCAGGGATCACTCGTGCCCGGTTCCTGGCCGGTACGGCGTCCGCGGGGCTGGCGGCGACGCTGATCCCCTCGGGCACGGCCCGGGCGGCCGAAGGGCGCCCCGGACTGCGGCACCGCGGTGTCGTCTACACCGTCGGGGCGGGCGAGACCCCCGGCACGGCCTTCAGCACGGCCCGGATGCGGCGGGACATCCGGGTGATCCGTGACGGATTGCACGCCGACACCGTGGACGTCACCGGCGACGGAGTGGAACGCCTGACGGCCACGGCGGCCGAGGCCGCGGAGCGGGGGCTGCGCGTCTGGCTGCAGCCGACCCTGGGCGACGTGCCCGAGCGGGACATCCTCGAACACCTCGCGGAGACCGGCCGGTTCGCGGAGCGGCTGCGCCGGCAGGGCGCCGCCGTGGACCTGAGCGTGGGCTGCGAGTTCTGGCTGTACGTGCCGGGCATCGTGCCCGGCGACAACGTCTTCGAACGGATCCGGAACCTGCAGGACGGCCATGTGGACCCCGTCGCGATGCAGCGGCGCCTGGACCGCTTCACGGCGAGGGCCGCCGCGGTCGGCCGTTCCGTCTTCCACGGCCGGCTCAGCTACGCCGCGGCCCAGGAGGACCAGGTCGACTGGCGCCTCTTCGACATCGTGGGCATCGACTACTACTCGTACTTCACCGACGAGACCGCCTACGTACGCGACTTGAGCCGCTACCTGCGCTGGGGCAAGCCGCTGGCCGTCACCGAGTTCGGTACCTGCGCCTACGTCGGGGCGCCCGAGACCGCCGGCATGGGCTGGGACGTCGTCGACCGCGGCAAGCACCCGGAGGAGATCAAGGGCTACCTGGTCCGCAGCGAGCGCACACAAGCCACGTACCTTCTGCAACTCGTCGACGCGTTCTCCTCGTTGGGTCTGTACGCGGCGATGGCCTACGAGTTCGTGACCCCTGACGCCCCGCACCGTCCCGGCGACCCGCTGCACGACCTCGACATGGCGAGCTACTCGATCACCAAGACCGTCCAGGACCGCCCGTTCGACCCCGCCTCCGACTGGCACTGGGAGCCGAAGGAAGCCTTCCACGCCCTGGCCCGCCGTTACGCGCGCGAGCGACGGCACGCCGGCAGGGGGTGAGGAAGCCGTCCCGGACAGGAGGTGAGCAGCCGTCACGCGTCGTCGGCGGCCCTCACCCGTTCACCCGTTCGGAGGATCTCCCGGCTCGCCGCGCGGCCGGCGCCGGGAGGCGGACACATCATGCGTGCATGCCCCGTCCGGCGGCCCGGCTCCGGCCGCACCCTCGGGCGGCCGCGTGCCGGCGCGATGCCGCGGCCCGGCGCCGGGGCACCAGCCGGGCTCCGGCGCGCCATCAAAATTGCATCGTTCGTTTTCTTGAACCGTTCGTGTTTATGAGGGTAGGTTCGGGGGCCATGACCGCCTCCCCGACTCCGGGCACCGCCGAGGAACTCCGCGGTGCCGGCCTGCGCGTGACGGCAGCCCGCGTCGCGCTGCTGGAGACCGTCCGGGACGGCGACCACCTCGGCGTCGAGGCGATCGCCGCCGGAGTCCGCGATCGCGTGGGCCACATCTCCCTGCAAGCCGTCTACGAGGCCCTGCACGCGCTGACGGCGGCCGGTCTCGTGCGCCGGATCGAACCGGCCGGCCACCCGGCCCGGTTCGAGGGGCGCGTGGGCGACAACCACCACCACATCGTGTGCCGGTCGTGCGGTGCCGTCGCCGACGTCGACTGCGCCGTCGGCGAAGCCCCCTGTCTGACCGCCTCCGACGACCGCGGCTTCGCCATCGACGAGGCCGAGGTCGTGTACTGGGGCCTGTGCCCCGACTGTTCCACCGGCTCCACCGGCCGCAGTTCCTGAGCACCGAGTTCCGCACAGTTCGGAAGGATTGCCATGACTGAGAACCACGACGCGATCGTCACAGACGCGAAGGCGGAGGGTGTCGGCGGATGTCCCGTCGCCCATGACCGTGCCCTCCACCCGACCCAGGGCGGCGGCAACCGCCAGTGGTGGCCGGAGCGGCTCAACCTGAAGATCCTTGCCAAGAACCCGGCCGTGGCGAACCCGCTCGGCGAGGACTTCGACTACGCCGAGGCGTTCAAGGCCCTGGATCTCCCGGCCGTGAAGCGGGACATCGCCGAGGTGCTGACGGACTCCAAGGACTGGTGGCCGGCCGACTTCGGCAACTACGGCCCCCTCATGGTCCGTATGGCCTGGCACAGCGCGGGCACCTACCGCATCAGCGACGGCCGCGGCGGCGCCGGCGCCGGCCAGCAGCGCTTCGCCCCGCTGAACAGCTGGCCGGACAACGGCAACCTCGACAAGGCCCGCCGGCTGCTGTGGCCGGTCAAGAAGAAGTACGGCAAGAGCCTGTCCTGGGCCGACCTCATGATCCTCGCCGGCAACGTCGCCCTGGAGTCGATGGGCTTCGAGACCTTCGGCTTCGGCGGTGGCCGCGAGGACGTGTGGGAGTCGGAGGAGGACGTCTACTGGGGTCCCGAGAAGGTCTGGCTCGACGACCGGCGCTACACCGGCGACCGCGAGCTGGAGAACCCGCTCGGCGCCGTGCAGATGGGGCTGATCTACGTCAACCCGGAGGGTCCCAACGGCAACCCGGACCCGGTCGCCGCGGCCCGCGACATCCGTGAGACCTTCCGCCGCATGGCGATGAACGACGAGGAGACCGTCGCCCTCATCGCCGGTGGCCACACCTTCGGCAAGACCCACGGCGCCGGCCCCGCCGACAACGTCGGCCCGGACCCCGAGGCCGCCCCGATCGAGCAGCAGGGCCTCGGCTGGAAGAGCACCCACGGCACCGGCAAGGGCGGCGACGCGATCACCAGTGGCCTCGAGGTCACCTGGACCAGCACGCCCACCCGGTGGAGCAACGAGTTCTTCAAGAACCTGTTCGAGTACGAGTACGAGCTGACGCAGAGCCCGGCCGGCGCCCACCAGTGGGTGGCGAAGAACGCCGAGGCGGTCATCCCGGACGCGCACGACGCGTCGAGGAAGCACCTGCCGACCATGCTCACGACCGACCTGTCGCTGCGCTTCGACCCGGTCTACGAGCAGATCTCGCGCCGCTTCTACGAGAACCCGGACCAGTTCGCGGACGCCTTCGCCCGCGCCTGGTACAAGCTGACCCACCGTGACATGGGCCCGAAGTCCCTCTACCTCGGCTCCGAGGTGCCGGAGGAGACCCTGCTGTGGCAGGACCCGCTGCCGGAGGCCGAGGGCGAGACCATCGACGCCGCCGACGTCACGGCCCTCAAGGCCAAGCTGCTCGGCTCCGGCCTGTCGGTGTCCCAGCTGGTGTCCACCGCCTGGGCGTCGGCCTCCACCTTCCGCACCAGCGACAAGCGCGGCGGTGCCAACGGCGCCCGCATCCGCCTGCAGCCGCAGGCGGACTGGGAGGTCAACGAGCCCGACCAGCTGCGGCAGGTGCTGCGCGTCCTGGAGGGCGTCCAGGCCGAGTTCAACTCCGGCGCCAAGAAGGTCTCCCTGGCCGACCTGATCGTCCTCGGTGGCGTCGCCGCCGTGGAGAAGGCCGCCAAGGACGCCGGCCACGACGTCGAGGTGCCCTTCACACCGGGCCGGGTGGACGCCACGGACGAGCACACCGACGCGGAGTCCTTCGCCGCGCTGGAGCCCACCGCCGACGGCTTCCGCAACTACCTCGGCAAGGGCAACCGGCTGCCGGCCGAGTACCTGCTGCTCGACCGGGCCAACCTGCTGGGCCTGAGCGCGCCCGAGATGACCGTCCTGGTCGGCGGCCTGCGCGTCCTCGGCGCCAACTACCAGCAGACCGCGCACGGCGTCTTCACCGAGACCCCCGGCAAGCTGACGAACGACTTCTTCGTCAACCTGCTCGACCTCGGCACGACCTGGAAGTCGACCTCGGAGGACCAGACCACCTTCGAGGGCCGCGACGACGCCACCGGCCAGGTCAAGTGGACCGGCACCCGGGCCGACCTCGTCTTCGGCTCCAACTCCGAACTGCGCGCGCTCGCCGAGGTCTATGCCGGTGACGACGCGAAGGAGAAGTTCGTCAAGGACTTCGTCGCCGCGTTCGACAAGGTCATGAACCTCGACCGGTTCGACCTCGTCTGATCCACTCGCCCAGCACGTCCGGGTCCGGCCCGCGGGGCGGACCCGGACGTGCTGCGTTTCCGGCACCGGGCGTCCCCCCGGCGCCGACCGCGTCAGCGGCCGAGCACCGCCGCACCCGCCTGCGCGTACTGCTCGTCCAGGTCGCCCGAGGGGGCGCCGGCCACGCCGATGCCCGCGACCGGGGCACCCTTGGCGGTCACCGGCGTACCGCCCGCGAGGAACAGCGTGCCCGGGATGTCCTTCAGGTTCGGCGCCTGCGCCAGCCGCTTCACCAGCTCGGAGGTCGGCGCGTTCCAGGACACCGCGGTGAACGCCTTGCGCTCCGCGGACTCGTACGACTGCGGGCCCGCCCCGTCGCCGCGCAGCAGGACCAGGGTGTTGCCGTTGCGGTCGACGACGGCCACGGACACGTGCCGGCCGTCCTTCTCGGCGGCGTCCACCGCGGCCTGCGCGGCCTTCGTCGCGGCGTCCAGGGTGAGGTGCGTGCTCTGGGTCAGCTCGCCGCCCCGGGCCGCCACCGGGGCGGCGGCGGGCGCGGCCCCGGCGGAGTCGGCGGCGTTGGCGGCGACCGTGCCGACGGCACCGGCACCGACGAGCGCCAGGGCGGCGCCGCCCACGAGGACGCGGGCACGGGCAGACGGCTTCTTGCGGCTGGGCATGCTGAAGGACCTTCCAGTAGAGCCGGGGCTGGGGGCGGAGTCGCTCCCGGAACCGATCCTCGGTCCGGTCCGGGCCGACTTCCGTCGCCGGACCGGTCGTCCCGGGGGTCATCCGATCGGATGACCCCGCCCCCGCCGGGCCAGGGAAGAATGGAGGGTGTTTGCCCAGCTCAGCGCAGAACGGAGGGAGGCGCCGACGATGCCCGAACCCGAGCGCGACGACACCCGCGCCCTCACCGTCGTCATGCACACGGCGTTCTTCGTGCTGCTGGCCGCGTCCGTCGCCCGGTACCTGGCCCGGCACGCCGACGGACCGCACACCCCCTGGGTCATCGCCCTGTCCGCGCTGCTGGCCGCGCTCTACGTCCTCGGGCCGGTCCTCGGCACCCGCCCCAGCCCCCGCAGGCTGACCTGGCTCGGCCTGGTCGTGGCCGCCTGGGCGCTGCTCGTCGTCCTCGCGCCGAGCTTCGCCTGGTGCGCGGTCCCGCTGTTCTACACCGGCCTGCGCACCCTGCCGCCGCGCGCCGCGATCCCGCTGGTGGCCGTGCTGACGGTGCTGGCGGTGGCCGCCCAGCTCAGCCTGGCCGGCTGGCCGGACCCGAACCTGCTGCTCGCACCGCCCGCGGTGGCCGCCGTGGCCACCACCGTCTTCGTCGTCATGCAACGCCAGGCGGCCCGCCGGGACGCCCTGATCGACGACCTGGTCCGCACCCGCCGCGATCTCGCCGCCACCGAACGCCGCGAGGGCACCCTCGCCGAACGCGAACGGCTCGCCCGGGAGATCCACGACGCCCTCGCCCAGGGCCTGTCCAGCCAGCGCATGCTGCTCCAGGCCGCGGACCGGCTGTGGGACACCGCACCGGACACCGCCCGGGACCACGTCCGTACGGCGGCGGCGATCGCCGAGCGCAGCCTCGCCGAGGCCCGCCGCTTCGTCCACGACCTGACCCCGGCCGACCTCGCCGAAGGCGGCGGCCTGCTCCGGGCCCTGCACGCCGTCGCCGAGCGTGAGACGACCCCCGCGCTCACCGTCCGCGTGCACACGGAGGGCACCCCGCCCGGTCCGCTGTCCGCCCCCGTGGAGTCCGCCCTGCTGCGCATCGCGCAGGGCGCCCTCGCCAACGTCCGGGAACACGCGGCCGCCACGACCGCCACGCTCACGCTGACCTGCCTGGACGACCAGATCGTCCTGGACGTCACGGACGACGGCCGCGGCTTCGACCCGCGCACCCGCACCGCCCCCGAGGCCGCCGGCGAACCGCGTGGCCACGGGCTGCCCGCCATCCGCGCCCGCCTGCGCCAGCTCGGCGGCACCCTCACCGTCGAGTCGGCACCGGGCGAGGGCACGGCCCTGTCGGCGGCGATCCCCCTGGAGCCGAGATGACCCACAGCCCCGAGCCGAACGCCGCCCAGACCCCGGTCCGCATCCTCGTCTGCGACGACCATGCCGTCGTACGCGCCGGACTGCTCGCGCTCCTGCACAGCGCCCCGGACATCGAGGTCGTCGGCGAGGCCGGCAGCGGTGAGGAGGCACTGGCCCTCGCCCGCAGGACCGCCCCGGACGTCGTCCTCATGGATCTGCAACTGGGGGAGGGCATCGACGGCGTGGAGACCACCCGCCGGCTGCGCGCCACACCGCCGGCCCCGCACGTCCTGGTCCTCACCACGTACGACACGGACGCCGACGTCACCCGCGCCGTCGAGGCCGGCGCCACGGGCTACCTGCTGAAGGCCGAGCGCGCCGAGGACCTCTTCACGGCCATCCACGCCGCCGCCCAGGGCCGTCCCGCGCTCTCGCCGCCGGTCGCCGACCGCGTGATGTCCCGCCTGCGCAACCCGCGCCCCGCCCTCACCCCGCGCGAACAGGACATCCTCGCCCACCTGTCGCGTGGCCTGTCCAACCACGCCATCGCCCGCGCCCTCTACATCAGCGAGGCCACGGTCAAGACCCACCTGCGCCGCATCTACGACAAACTCGGCGTCGACACCCGGGCGGGCGCGGTGGCGGTGGCGAAGGAACAACGCCTGCTGCCCTGACGGCGCGTCACAGGCACCGGGCGGGGACGGCCCGCGCCCGGCCGGGGCGCTTCACCTCCGCAACACCTCGAACGCCTCCCGCCCAGCGACCCCGATCGCGAGGTCGATGTCCGGTGCCAGCCCCGCGCGCCGGTCGGCACGGGTCAGCGCGGCCATCGCCACCCGGTGCCCGGAGTCCGCCTCGACCACCCCGATCTCGTGCCGGAGGTGCAGGAACGTGCCCGTCTTGCCGCTCCAGCGCAGCGTGTCCGCGCGCAGCTCGCTCGCCAGCCGCTGGGTGAAGACCTGGTGCCCCATCAGCCGGCGCAGCTCCGCCGTGGCCGCGGGAACGGCGATCTCGTCTCGCCACACCCGCTCCAGCAGGCGCACGAGCGCGGCGGCCGAGCCCGCGTTGGCGCGGGCCGGGTCCAGGGTCTCGATGGTGTGCCGGCCCGTCCGCTCGTCCCGGACGGCCAGTTCCAGCGCGAGGGAGAAGTCGTTGCCGGCGGCACCGGCCGCGCACTCGTAGAGGTGGTTCATCCGGTGCCGCACCCGGACCCCGTCGCATCCCCATGCGCGCAGCCGCGCGTCGACCTCCGGTACCGGAACCAGGTCGAGCAGCGCGTCCGCGGCGGCGTTGTCGCTCACCGAGAGCATCTGCAGGAGCAGGTCGCCGACGGCCACGGTGGCCGGGTACCGGAAGGCGGCCAGCCCGGTGGGACCCACGCTGCTGCCGGCCGGGTCGACGGTCACCGGGTGCGCCGGGTCCAGCTCCCCGGACGCGATCCGGTCCAGCACGACCAGGGCGAGCGGGACCTTCACCACCGAGGCCAGCGGCGTCGGCTCGTCCGCGTCGAAGCCGAGCCGTGCACCGGTGTCGATGTTGCGGGCGAGGAAGGAGCCGCGGACGCCGAGTGCCGCCCACTCGGTCGCGATCGCCTCGGCGACGTCCAGGAGGGTGCCGTCGTCGCCGGTGTACACGGGGTGGTGCACCGCCGGGGCGCTCATCCGCATGCCGCCAGCCGTGCGGGGAGGTCCTCGCCGCCGGGACCCGGCTCCGGGCCGCCGCCACGGGCGGGTACGGCGCCCACGGCCGAGGCGAGCTGCGCGGCCAGCCAGGCCGGCGGGTCTCCCGTGCCGTTCCGGCCCGGGGCCGCGCGCACGTCGTACCCCCGGTGCAGCGACCGGTCGGCCAGGGGCGCCCAGTGTGCTCCGTGCTGCCGGGCGAACGGTTCGGGGCAGACCAGTAGCGCCCGCCCGGCCAGCGTCTCGGCGAGCGCGGTGGCCGCCGGACCGGCCGGCCGGATCCGCGATCCGGGCAGCCCGGCACGAGCGGCGGCCCGCGCCAATCGGTCCTCGAAGCAGGGCACCCGGTCCTCCGTGAGGAGCAGCAGGGGTGGGGGGCCGGCGGGGCCGGCGGCACGACCGCGACGCGGCCGCAGCTCTTCGAGGTGGACCGCACGCCGGGAGGATCCGCCGTCCGCGTCTCCCGGACCCGGCGCGGACGCCAGACCCAACGGCAGCCGGAGCGAGGCCTGTTCCGGTGCCGCTCGTACCAGCGCGCAGGCGAGCGAGCCGTCGGTCAGGCCCGAAACCCGTTCCGCGGGCGGCAGTTCGTGCATTCCCAGGGTGACTCCGTGTTCCGTGCCGGCGCGGAGGGCGCGGGCGAGTGCCGCCGGGGCGCAGTCCGCGGGCACGCCGACGGCGTGCGCCCGTGACCGGCGCGCCGAACGGGCGACCTGCCGCAGCCGCTGGGCGCGGTCCAGGACGTCCCGCGCGTAGGGCAGGAGCTGCACTCCCAGCTCGGTGGTCGCGATCTGCCGCCGGGAACGGTCGAACAGCAGCCCTCCGAAGTGCTCCTCCAGCGTCTTGATACGACGGCTGAGCAGCGGCTGGGCGATGCCGAGCCGGTCGGCCGCCCTGGAGAAGCTCGCCTCGTCGGCGGTTGCCGCGTACGCCTCTAGGTGTGCCAGGAGATCCACCCAGCACTCATATCAATAAGGCATGGGACCTTCAAAGTTCACTCTTGGACATGAGAGGTCTCCTCCTGTTTCGCTGTTCCCGTCGAAGATCCACGAGCCGATGACGGATCGCCCGGGAGGAAGCCACCCATGACCAGCCCCGACCGCCCCACCCCGCTGCCGCGCCGCCACCTGATCAGGACCGGCCTCGCGGTGACGGGCGCCGCCCTGACCGCCACGGCGCTCTCCGCGTCCCCCGCATCCGCGTCCCCCGGCGCCCGATCGGGTGCGGACCGGACCCGGCTGGCCGACCTGGAGCAGCGGTACGGTGCCCGGCTCGGTGTGTACGCCCGCAACGTCCGCACCGGGCGGACCGTACTCCACCAGTCGGGGGAGCGGTTCCCGATGTGTTCGACGTTCAAGGCGTTCGCCGCGGCGGCGGTCCTGCGCGACCACGCCGGCCGCGCACCGCTCGACCGGGTGGTCCACTACCCGCCGCACGACCTCCTGCCCAACTCGCCGCGCACGGAGGAGAACCAGGCCACCGGCATGACCGTGGCCGACCTGTGTGCGGCGGCGATCCAGTACAGCGACAACGCGGCCGGAAACCTGCTGCTCCGTGAGATCGGCGGGCCGGCCGGCCTCACCCGCTTCTACCGTTCGCTCGGCGACGACGTGAGCCGGCTGGACCGGTGGGAACCCGAGCTGAACACCGCGATCCCCGGGGATCCGCGCGACACCACGACCCCCGAGGCCGCCGCCGCGAGCCTGGCGCGGCTGACCCTGGGCCGGCCCCTGTCGGGCGCCGACCGCGAGCAGTTCGTCACCTGGCTCAAGGGCAACACCACCAGCACGGCGCGGTTCCGCGCCGGCCTGCCGCGGGACTGGGTGCTGGCCGACAAGACCGGCACGGGCGCGTACGCGACCGCCAACGACATCGGTGTGGCCTGGACGACCCGTGGCACCCCCGTCGTGCTGGCCGTCCTGTCCACCGGGCCGACGCAGGACGCGCCGGTGGACGAGAAGCTGATCGAGGAGGCGGCGCGCATCGCCGCCCGCACCGTGGCCCCCGGCGAGTAGCCCTTCGCACGCGGGTCCGGCTGTCCGGAACAGCACACGGGCGGGTACGGCAAAGGGCCGCACCCACGCGGACGCGGCCCTCCTGTCACGCGCGGTTACGCCGGCCGGCCGCCGTACGGGACGGTGATGAGTTCCATGGCATGGCCCGACGGGTCCAGGAAGTACACGCCGCGGCCACCGTCGTTGTGGTTGATCGTGCCCGGGTGCCGCATGTGCGGGTCGGCGTAGTGCTCGATGCCGCGCCGGACGATCCGGGTGTACGCCGCGTCGAACTCCTCCTCGGAGATCAGGAAGGCGTAGTGCTGCGGGGTGATCTTCTGCGCGGGGATCGTCGCGAAGTCCAGGGTGACGCCGTTGCTGAGGCCGACGGCGACGAACGGGCCCCACTCCGTGGTGATCTCGAGGTCCAGCAGTTCCGCGAAGAACCGGGCGGATTCACGGTTGTCGCGGGAATGGACGATCGTGTGGTTCAACTCGACTGACAAGGAATGCCTCCTGGGCATGTCCTGGCACCTCCATGCCTCACCCGGTCGGTGACCGGCACGCGATGCTGTTGCCGATGCTAGCCACGGGCGCGCGACGGCGTCCACGGGGTTCCGGCGGCGCCGGGCGGCCGGAGGCCTCAGCTGACCGGGTCGTGCGGTGTCACGGGGTGCGCCTCCAGACCCGGTGCGGCGAGCAGGTCGGCGATCAGTTCCGGCGACCCGCCGACGTAGGTGCTGACCAGGTCCACGTCGCCGCCCACGCACCAGGCGCGGTCCTCGGGCCACCACAGGTCGGGCAGCTCGGCGAACGGGTCGAGCCGCACCGGCGATACGGCGTCGGCCAGCGCTCCGGCGAGCAGCACCTCGTCCCGGCCCGGCGTCCCGAACGCCGGGAAGGCGCCGAAGTCCCAGCGCCCGTACCCGCTCCACAGCCCGAACCAGCAGCGCTCCGGGGTGCGGGTGTGCCGGGCCAGCACGGGCAGGAGCGCCTCGGCGACCTCGGGCGGCGTCGGGCCCTCCCCGGGGTGTTCGTCCCACACGCCGGGGAGGCCGTACTCGGAGGCCTGGTAGTAGTCGAGGTCCAGGCCGACGACCTGGTGCCACCGGATGCCCGGCGTCACCCGGGTGCCGTGCGCCGCGGCCACCGTCGACCAGCGCACGGGCCTCTCGTCCAGGGACGCCGGGTGCAGGATTCGCGCGTACGCGGCGAAGCCCGCCGCGGCCACACCCGCCACCGTGCCGAACGCGCCGCATCCGGGCCCGCCCACGGCGAGCCAGCGGGCGGGGGAGAGGTCGCCGTCCTGGACGTGCAGGCGCCCGTACCACTCCGGGGCGGTTTCCAGGTGGACCAAGGGCTGGTCATGCATCCGCCCAGTCTGCCCTGCACCCACCCACCGAGCGCCCCCGGCCCCCACCGTTCCAGGGGCTTTCAAGCGCGTGGGGTGCGCGGGAGCCGAGCGTCGATGCGTCAGCCGAAGCAGCCGGAGGAGGTGTGCGGCTCCGCTCGGCCCCGGGCGTCAGTACGAGTTTCCCAGTACCGCCAGTAACATGATCACCTTGCTCCGGGTGTACCAGTCAGTCAACTCGACGCGTCCGTGGACGCGCCCTGCCCGGAGAAGTCCATGTCTACTGTCAACGATGCGCTGGAAGACGCGCGCTTCACCTACGAGCAGCACATGCACACGTGCCGCCAGTGCCATGCCGATGCCGCGCCGTGTGCCGTGGCCAAGCACCTCCTGCGGATCTACAACCTCGCCCGCAGGGACCACCTGCGCTCCGCGGGACGGAACGCCCCGACCGCCTGACCACGGCGAGGAGTCCCCCGGGGCGAGCTTCGTCACGGCGGAGGTCTCGACGCGACCGGCGGACACACCGCCGCGCCGCCGCCACGCCATGTCCCCGCCGGCGGCGGCCCGTCGAGCAGATCTGTCTCGGCGCACCGGCGGTCTGTCTCGGCGCACCGGCGGTCTGCCTCGGCGTAACGGCGGTCCGCCTCAGCGCACCGGCGGTCTGCCTCGGCGTAACGGCGGTCCGCCTCAGCGCACCGGGAAACCGAACGCGTAACCCTGCTGCTTCAGCCACGGCAGCAGGGTGCGCAGCGCGGCCACCGTCTGGGAGCGGTCGCCGCCGGCGTCGTGGAACAGGATCGTCGGACCGTTCGCCACCTCGCCCTCGACGGTGGAGACGATGGCCTGCGTGCCCGGCTTCTCGAAGTCCTTCGAGTCGACGTTCCAGCCCAGCGGCCGCATCCCGTGCGAGGCCGCAAGCTTCCGGCTGTAGGGGGTGAAGGCGCCGCCCGGGGCCCGGTAGTACATCGGCCGTACGCCGCCGGACGCCTTGGTGATCTGCCGCTCGGCCTCCACGATCTGCTGTGACTGGTAGGCCTGGGACTTCTTGTCCATCGTGGTGTCGTGCGCCACCGAGTGGTCGCACAGCCGGTGCCCGGCGGCCACCACCTGCCGGACCAGGTCGGGGTGCGCCTGGGCCTGCGTGCCGACCATGCAGAAGGTCGCCTTCACGCCGTTGTCCCGCAGTACCTGGAGCACCTGCGGGGTCCAGACCGGGTCCGGGCCGTCGTCGATGGTGATGTTGACCGCGTGCGCGCCCTTGTCGGAGGCGTGGACGATGGCCGCGGACACCGGCTTCGCCTTCGGCGCGGCCGGCCGGGCCGACACCCCCGGGGCGGCGGAGGCCTCGCCGGACTGACCGGCCTGTGCGGTCCACACCGAGGTGGCGGCTGCCACCGCCGTGACTCCGAGTGCCGCCGCGATCACCCGGCCGTGCCATCCCCGCCCGCCATGCCGCGCCATGTCCGTCCCGCCCCCTGGTATGTCGATCAGATCCCCGTGCACCTGGCAGGACGGGCGGAGACGAGCCGAGGATCCCTCTGTTACCGATCACGGACAATTCCGGGGCATCCCTGCAACAGTTGCTCCCCGTACGGGCTGGAAATCGCCCGTCGCCCCGCCCGGCCTGTTGCTGCACCGGCGTACCACCGCTTCCAATAGGCCTGCCCGGCGGCGGCCCCGTCGCCGGTAACGCCCGTACACGCGTGGGGGGTTGGGGACACAGTGCGTCGTGCAGGAGAGCGCTTCGAGCAGGTGAGGGAAACAACGAGAAGACGGCGGAACGCCTTATCCGGTGCGGCGGCGCTCCTGGGCGCCGCCGCACTCGTCGTCTCGGCGGCTCCTGCCGGCGCCGCACCCGCGGCACCCGGGAGCCACGCGGCCGGGGAGGACACGAAGACCCCCGTCCTGGTGGACGGCATCCGGGAACGGGCACCGGCGGCCCGCACCGCCGCGGGAGCCGCACGCGGATACCTCGCCGCACGTAAGGACCGCTACCGGATAGCCGACCCGGGCCGGGACCTCAGACCCGCCGGCACACTCACCTCCGGTGGCCGGGAGACCGTGCGGCTGCAGCAGACACACCACGGCGTCCCGGTCCTGGGCGGCCAGTACATCGTCCGCATGGAGCGGAAGGACGGCCGGCGGACCGTCACCGGCACCTCCGGCCACTACTTCACCGGGCTGCGCACCGCCGTGACCGCCGAGGTCGACGACGCGCTGGCCGTCGAGCGCGCGGTCGGCGCCGTCCGACAGGACCTCGACGCCCGGGCGTTCGGTGCCGGCCCGGACGAGGAGGACAAGGACACGCCGCTCACCGGCACCTCCCACGGCCTGGTCGTCGTACCCAACGGAACCGGTGTCCTCACCCGGCACGTCACCGTCCGCGGCACCGACCCGGCGCACGGCGAACCGGTGCTGCGCGAGGTGTACATCGACGCCCGGGCCGGCTACCCGGTCCTCCAGTACAGTGGGGTCCGCACCTTCGGAGCCCCCGGCACCACGGCCACCCGCAGCCCCGCGGCGCCCGGCCCGAGCGCCCCCGGCACCGCCGCCGCCCAGGGCCGTGCGGCGCGTGCCCTGGCCGGTGAACCCGCGCCCGGCGTCACCGGCTCCGGCGTCCGGCTGGACGGCACCACCGTCCCGCTGGGCGTCACCCACGACGACAGCCGCGACGTCTACGTCCTGCGCGACCGCACCCGCATCCAGAGCGCCCCGGACAACGTGCTGGCCACCTGGGACGCGCGCGGCCGGTGGGTGAGCGACCTGTCCGGCACGTGGCCCGACGGCCTCCAGGAATTCGGTTCGCCCGGCCCGCAGTTCGGCACCGAGGCCACCGAGTCGGGCGCCGTCGACGCCCACTGGGCCGCCGGGCAGGTCTACGACTACTACCGCACCAAGTTCGGCCGGGACAGCCTGGACGGACACGGCATGACCGTGAACTCGCTGGTGGGCGCGACGAATTACGGCCTGCCGTACGTCAACGCCTTCTGGGACGGCCAGAAGATGGTCTACGGGTCCGGCGACGCCGAGTACCGGCCCCTGTCGGCCGCGCTGGACGTGGTCGGCCACGAGATGACCCACGGTGTCATCGAGCACTCCGCAGGCCTGGTGTACGCGGGCCAGTCCGGCGCCATGAACGAGGCCCTCGCCGACTACTTCGGCAACGCGATCGAGTCGGACGCCCGCCACCTCTCCATGGACGACCCGGACGCCGGGCTCCTCGGTGAGACACTGTGCCGTACCAAGGACGCGCGTGACTGCGCGATCCGTGATCTGAACGACGGCCGTACCACCGCCGGTTCCTTCCTCGGTGTCGGATTCGGCACCGACAGCGGCGGTGTGCACCTCAACTCCACCATCTTCGCCGGCGCGCTCTGGGACATCCGTGAGGAACTCGGCCCCGACCTCGCCGACGCGGTCGTCTACAAGGCGCTGACCGAGTACCTCACCCCGCTCGACGGCTTCACCCAGGGTCGCGACGCGGTCGTCGCCGCGGCCAAGCAGCTGGGGGCCGGCGCGAAGAAGGTCGCCGCCGTACGGAAGGCCTTCACCGCGCACGGCATCGTCCCCCAGTGGGAGCAGGCCCTCGGTATCGACTCCGACGTCCTGCTCTCCCGCGTCAACACCTACGACACCCACCTCGGCGCGGGCGGCGGCTGGTGGGTCGCCTCGAACTCCGACGAGTCCGGCTCCGAGCCGTACTCGGTCTGGGCCGGCCGCACCGACGGCAAGGGGCAGCTCAGACTCATGAGCCCGAACGACGGCCGCTACCACGTCAACCCGGCCACCGACGGCAAGACGGTGGTGTGGCAGGCGCACGGGCCCTCCGGCGTGGACATCCTGGCCCGGCCCCTCGCCGGCGGACCGGTGCGCACCCTCTGGCACGGCCGCAGCGTCGGCACGGCCCTCGGCGTCGACGGTGACGTCGTGGCCTTCGCCTACAACAACTACGGCGGCCGGGCCGGCGTGGCCTATCTCAGCCTGAAGGACCCGTCGAACGTCGTGACCATCGGCGGCGGCACCTACCACCGGTCGACCTTCCCGTCCGTGAGCAACGGAAAGATCGTCTACCAGGACCGGCGGCGTGTCAGCGCCGTGTACGAGTCGACCACGCGGCTGATCGACGTGGCCACCGGCGAGGAGAAGGTCGTGCAGGAGGCGGCCCCGGGCACCAGCCTCGGCCCGACGGCCATCACCGGGGACCACGTCTACTGGCTGCTCGACACGGTCGGCCAGAACGGCACCACAGCCCTGCGCCGCGCCGCGCTCGACGGTTCCGGCATCATCGATCTCAGCCCGGAGACCGGCCCCGGCGCCCTCGCCGTCTCCGACGTCACGGCCTCGGCGGACGCGGTGACGATGGTCGCCCGGACACCCTCGCCCGAGCTGACCAACGCGACGCTCGCCAAGCTCTGGCAGTTCACCCCGGACCGTAAGGGCGACGGCATGCAGCGCAGCCGGGTGTCCTGCAACCGGGGCGAGCAGCTCTCCGCCGCCGCGGCGGGCGGCACCCGGGTCGTCTGGCTGGACGGCACCACCGGCGTCAGCGACGTGGTGACCCGCGCCCGGCCCACCGGCAAGTGCGCCTGACGCGGCACACCAGCGGCCCGCCGGACTCCCATCCGGCGGGCCGCACCGAGAACCGGGGACACCGCCCCGGCGGAGACGCTCCGCAGAGCACCGCCGGCCCCGTGTCCGTGGGCGCGGCTACAGGGCCCGTTGCGCCAGGGTCTCGCCCGCACCCTCACGCGGAGGCGGCGGGCCGGGCCGGGCGGCGGGACCCGGCGCGGCCGCTGGACGTCCGCGAACCGGGTGGCTTCGACGAGTCGTTCACCAGTAGTGGCGTCGGCCGGCGACCGCGTGACCCATGGAACCCAGGATCCACAGGATGGCTCCGACCACCAGAAGGATGACCCCGATCGTCCACAGGATCGATATGCCTGTGACGAAGCCGATGATGAGCAGAATGACGCCGAGGGCGATCATGGTGTGCCTCCAGCTGCTAGCTGTGCTTCTGCTCTACGAGTGCCCCCGATCCCGGCGTCCTTGCACCGGCGGAGGGAAAACCTTTCCCTTCCGTGTCCGCCGGAGCCCCGGAACGAACCGGAACGAATCCGGACGCCCGTGGGGTGGGGGAGGGAGCCGAGATCATCGGTGCCCCCGGGCATGGGTCTGCCGGGTCGCGAGCGCCCTGGCATGGACGTCAGGGTCCTGGGTACACGCGGCCCGTGAGCAGGCACCCGCGCCGCCGCACGAGCCGGCCGGCCGACTGACCGACGGACGTACCGCCCTCGGCCGGTCGGCGCGGAGGCCGGGGAGCCGCTCCTGCGGGGCAGCTCCCCAGGAAACCGAGGAAAGGGGACTCCGTGGGCCGCGCGGCGGAAACAGACGTGGACCTGGACCGGGACGTCTTCATGCGAGGCCTCATCCGAGAACTGGCCACGTCGCTGGAGACCGTCATCGGGCTGGAGGAGGCCTCGGGGTACATCAGCCTGGTAGGTCAGTCGGTGGGCTCGCAGATCAACGAGGCCTACGCGCAGGCACTCGGGCTGCCCCGGCTCAACCGGGACCAGGTCGCCGACGTGCTGGTGGACCTCAAGCAGCGCATCAGGGGCGACTTCTACCTCATCTCGCAGGACGACGAGCAGATCGTCCTGGGCAGCCGTAGCTGCCCGTTCGCGGAGAAGGTACTGGGCCGCGAGTCGATGTGCATGATGACCTCGAACATCTTCGGCACCATCGCCGCCCAGAACCTCGGCTACGCCCGCGTGGAGCTGCAGGAGACGATCGCACGCGGCAGCTCCGGCTGCCGCGTCGTCGTCCACCTCGACCCCGGCGCCGAGATGAACGACGAGCTGGGCCGCGAGTACTACGGCGACGTGCAGCTGCCCGGCGGCCCGGCGTCCGGCTCGACCCCCGCGGACAAGTGACGTGAGCCTGGCTCTCTTCCGGGCCGTCACCGGACTGCTGCCCCACCCGGTCGTCGTCTGCAGCGCGTCGGGACGCATCCTGGCCGCCAACAGCGCCACCCGGAGGGCCGTCGACAGCCTCACCACCGGTGCCGAGCTGGCCGAGCTGGTCCAGGACCCGGACGGGCTGCGCCGGCAGCTCGGCCGGTGGATGGGCAGCGGCTCCCCGCTGCCCGGCGTGATCACGGTCTGCGGCAGCGACGGAAAGCCCGTGCGCCTGCGCTGCCACGGCGCGCGGGCCCGCTGGTGGGAGGGTCCCGAGCCGGCCGTCCAGCTGCAGCTGTCCCGGCTCGACGCGGGTGACCGGTTCGTCGCCCTGAGCCAGCGCGTGGAGCTGATGCACCAGCAGACCGCCTACCGCCGGGCCATCGCCGAACAGCGCGCCGAGCTGCTGCGCCGGGAGACCGAAGCCCGCGACCGGATGCAGCGGCTCTACCGGCTCACGGCCGCCCTCGCCGCCAGCGCCGACCTGACGGACGTCTGCGAGGCCGTCCACAAGTGCGCCCCGCAGGTCCTGGACGCGCAGAGCGTCCTCCTGGAACTGCACGTCCTGCGCCTCGTCCCCTCGCTCGGCCCGACGGACAGCCCCCTGGCCCCCTCGGCGACCTGGGTGGACCTCGACCGGGCTCCCGCAAAGGCCACACCCGGCGCCCCTGCCGCCTTCGCCGAGCCCGCCGCAGAGGACGCACTCGCCGTGCCCGCCGTACCCGCCGACGCCGTGCGCCGGGTCGCCTTGCTGGCCGAGGGTGTGACGCTGGGCAACCTGGTGATCCGGTACGCGCCGGATACGGCCCCCGACGAGGAGCACATCGTCGCCATCGGGCAGCAGATCGCCCAGGCCGTCCGCCGGGCCGGCCTGTTCGAGCACGAGCACCGGCTCGCCGAACGGCTGCAGCGCAGCCTCCTGCCCACGCTGCCCCGCGTCGGGTACCTGGACATCGCCAGCGGCTACGCCCCCGGAACGCAGTTGGTCGACGTCGGCGGCGACTGGTACGACGTGCACCTCCTGGACGAGCACACGGTCGGCCTCACCATCGGGGACGTCGCCGGGCACGGCATCGCCGAGGCCACCGCCATGGCCCAGATCACCACGGTGCTGCGCACCATCGCCCGCCGCAGCGGCACCCGCCCGGGCGCGGTCCTGGCCGAGCTGAACGGCTTCCTCGGCACCTACAACCAGGGCCTGATGGCCACCGCCTGCTACGCCGCCTACGACCGCCGCACCCGGGTGCTGCGGTACGCCCGCGCCGGTCACCCGCCGCCCCTGCTGATCGAGGCCGACGGCACCGCCCGCTACCTGGAAGGGGCCCTCGCCCCGCCGCTCGGGCCGGTGTCCTGGGCGGACTATCCCCAGCACGAGATCGTGGTGCCGGTCGACGCCACGCTCGTCTGCTACACCGACGGCCTGATCGAACGCCGTGGGGAGAGCCTGGACGTCGGTCTGGAGCGCCTCCTGCGCTCCGCACGCTCCACCGCCGGCCTCGACGTCCGGGACGCCTGCGCGCTGCTCCTCCAGCAGCCGGACACCGAACTCCCCGACGACCGTGCCCTGCTGACGGTCCGCTTCCCCGCCGACGACTGACGCCCGGATCCCGGTGCCGCGCCGACGCCGGCCTGGGCCGGAAGAGCCGGGGAGACCGAGGAGGACCGGGGGGAGCGAGGAGGGCCGGGGGGAGCGAGGAGGGCCGGGGGGACCGAGGAGGGCCGGGGAGACCGAGGAGGGCCGGGGGATGTCCGCCGTCCCGTGCTGGGGTTGTCCCCCGTACCGAACCGCCTGCCTGCCGGAGTGATCGGTTCGCCCGCGGTGTCTAGCGTGCTGTCGCATGGCGATCTCCGGAGCACCCCGCTGGACTGCCGGTGGCCCACCGGCAGCATGGTCCGCGGCGCCGGCACCGGCCGCGCCGCCTTCGACCGCATGGTCGCCTTCTCCGCGGACCTCGCCCGCCGCTGCCGCACGCACGCCGGTGAGCTGCTGCCGTACGCCACCACCCGGAACACCGCACGCGACATGGACATGATCCGCGCCGCCCTGGGTGAGCGCAGGATCTCCTACCTCGGCTATTCGTACGGCAGTTACCTCGGCCAGGTATACACGTCGATGTTCCCGCAGCGCACCGGCCGGGTCGTCCTGGACGGTGTGGCGGACCCCGCCCGCTACAGCCCGCGGCTGCTGCGGGGCTCGGAGGCGGCCAACCGGCACGCCCTGGCCGACTGGGCAACGCGTACCTGGCGACGGGCCGCCTGCCCTCCGCCGACGTCACCTGCCGGCGGCCGGCCGCGTGACGTCCACGGCTGCCCGTGGGCCCGGCTGCGCGACCGGCAGCCCGCGTGCCGGGCCGGGCTTCGGGGGCAGGGTCCGCGGGCCCGGCCCCTCGCGGGTCAGCGGGCGCGCCCGCGCGGCTTCAGCGGGACGTGCGGCAGTTCCGGTGCGGGCAGGGGGTCCCCGTCGTAGCCCTGTACCTCGCCGAACCGGGTGCCCTTCATCCAGTCCTCGCGGGCCTGTACGACCTCCTCGTGCGTCCGGCAGACGAAGTTCCACCACATGATGATCTCCTCGCCGAACGGAGGTCCCCCGAGCAGGACGAGGCGGGCGGGACCGGCGGACGTGCTGGTGAGGGTGACGGTGTCGCGGCCGGCGGAGAGGTAGCCCAGCTCGGCCGGCCGGAGCGGGGTTCCGGCGGCGCTGATCTCGCCCTGGTCGACGAGTACGCCGTGCTCGAAGCCGGGGTCGACGGGCAGGGTGAGCGTGGCGTGCGGCTCCAGGGTCAGCTCGGCGCCGAGCAGGGGGGTGAAGGTGCGCACCGGGGAGACCGCTCCGGCGAGGGAGCCGAGGAAGACGCGCAGTACGGCGCCGTCTAGGTGCACCGGCTCGGGTACGTGGTGCTGGAAGTCCCGCGCGGTGTGCCGGTGTTCCCGGGGGAGCGCGACCCACAGCTGGACGCCGTGCAGCACGGTGGTGCCGGGAGTGGAGACCTCGGAGTGGCTGATGCCCTGCCCGCCGGTCATCAGGTTCAGCTCGCCGGGCCGTACGTAGGCGTGGCTGCCGAGGCTGTCACGGTGCTCGATCTCGCCGCTGAACAGCCAGCTCACGGTCTGGAGCCCGGTGTGCGGGTGCGGGGCGACGTCCATGCCGCCGGTGCGGGAGACGTCGTCGGGGCCGTAGTGGTCGGCGAAGCACCAGGCGCCGATCAGGCTGCGGGCCCGCTGGGGCAGGGTGCGCCGTACCGTCATCGCGCGGGGGCCGCCGAGAGGCACGTCGCGGGGCGTGAGCACCTCCGCCGGCGCCGCGGCGTCCGCATGGACCGTCTCGGCGGGGGCGCCGCAGCGTGTCTCGGCGGGCTTCACCTCGGTGTTGCTCACCGGGCCCACCTCCCATCCATGATAGTTTTAAGTTCAACAAAGTGAGCATAGCTCCGACGCCGGGAACGCGCACGCACCGTCCGCGAGGACCCGGCCAGGGCACCCGGAGGAGTCCGGGTCGACCGTCTCCAGCAACCGCGCGCCGAGCGGACCGGGGTCGTCGCGGCGGCACGTGACGGCCACCCGGGTGCGGGCGGTGCCGGGTACGAGCCCGTGGATCGCCACGCCCTCGAGGCGGATCCGGCGGATGCTCGCGGGCGCCACGAGACGCCCAGGCCCGCCTCCACCAGGGCGCGCCCCGTCTGCCACTCCACCGCGTGCTGAGCCACCACCGGCGAGCCCGCCTCTTCGCACAGGCCGCTCCTCACGGGGACCGGCGCCGCTGCCCGGCCTCCCTCGTGCGTCCGGCCCGTTCCGCCGAGGCCGGCAGCACGGTGATGCGCTGCGCCGCCCGGCTGAGGACCACCACCCCCACCACGATCAGCACGGCACCGGCCACCTCCGGCACGAGCCACCATCCCGTGCGGATCCGCTCGTCGAAGAGGGTGATGCCCAGCGCCAGGCTGACCATCGCGTCACCGATGGTCAGCGCGGGCTGTGCGGCGGCCAGCGGACCGGCCTGCAGCGCGTTCTCGAGCAGAATCACGGCGGCCGTCCCGGCGAGTGCGAAGCCGTACGTCTGCCAGGACCGCAGGAAGGCGCCGAAGCCGTGGTCGGCGAAGGTGCCGGTGGCCGACTTCAGCAGGGCGGCGGTCAGCGCGTTGCCCGTCGCGGAGGCAGCGGCCAGCAGCGCGGCGCGCCGGGCCGCCGAACCCCCTGCGCGGGCCATGAGCACGGCGACGGCCATCGCGCCGAGGCAGAGGCACAGGGCCGGGATCCAGCGGACGAGGGGTGCCTGGTCCTTCGCGCCGTGCGGGGCCGCGGCGATCAGCAGTACGGCGAGCCCCGCCACGCAGCCGCCGACCCCCCACCAGCCCCAGGGAGGCATCCGCCGGTGCATCAGCGGGGCGGCGACGAGCAGGGCGAACGGCAGTTCCAGGATGAAGAGCGGCTGGACCAGCGCGAGCGGGCCGTTGACCAGGGCCAGGCTCTGGAACAGCGCCGCGCACACCACCCCGGCCATGCCGATCAGCCAGAACGGTTGCCGCGCCAGTTCCGCGACCAGCCGGATGCCGCCGCGCCGGGAGACGGACGCCGCCTTGCGCTGGAAGGCGGTGCCCACGGCGTTGCTCGCCGCTCCCGCCACGGCGAACGCCGCGGCCAGTTCGATCACGACCGTTCTCCTGCCTGCGGGGACATCTCCCGGAGGAGCCTCGGGGCACTCCTCAGCCTACGGAAGGCCGCACGGCCCCGCGGTTCAGGCAGCGGGTCCGGCAGCTCCGCCCGCCGGCCGCGCGGATCACGCCGGCGCGGAGGCCCCGGCGCGCAGGGCCGCGTCCGCCGCGTGGATGCGCCACTCCTCCACGGTGACCTGCTGCTGCCGGGCCCGTTCCAGGAGGGTGTCGAGCCGGCCGGGATCGAGGCGGCCGTCGGCCGTGGCGAGCCGGCGCAGGAGGAGCCAGCCGGCCGCCTTGCCCTCCACCCCCAGCCGCAGTGCCTCCAGTTCCAGCACCGTGCTGAGCGGAGAACGCCGTACCAGACGGCCGTTGGCCTTCAGCCGTCCCACCTTCTCCAGCGTCCATCCCGCGCAGACCTTGGCCCGGCGCACCGGCACGTCCAGGTCGCGCATGATGCCGAGCAGCGCCGAGCGGTCCTCGCCGATCTCCGCGGCCACCGGTGCGAGGGCCCTGCCGAGTGCCGTTCCGCGGGTCGAGCGCACCAGGTGGCCGGCCCGCTGGGTGCCCGCGGTGGCGCCGGCGAGGTGATCGTTGAGGTAGATGCCGAGCAGCTTCATGTCGGCACCGCCCGTGCCGTCGGGCCGGGGCGTACGGGGACGGTTCATGGCGGGCCTCCTTGGCGCGTGCTGTGACGTCGTGAGTGCCGTGATCCCGGCGGACCGGCGCCGGGCGGCCGGCCGTGGACCGGCCGGACCGGGTGCGAGATGCCCAGACGGACCTTCGGCAGCCCGTCCGAGAAGTGCGCGAGCGGCTCCGTCCCGGGTGGCGGCAGCCCTGCCGCCCGGGTCAGGGTCTCCTCGGCACGCTCCAGGTGTGCCTCGCGCAGCGGCCACGGCGCGTGCTCGACCGGTGTCTCCCAGATCATGCCGAGCTGCCGGGTGAAGGCCCGCCACCGCGAGGTCAGCCACACGTCCCGGCGATCGGGACGCAGGGGCCCGCCGGTCCGGACGGTCACGTGGTAGCGCGGCCCGGAGCCCCGCCGGGCGCCGGTGTAGGCCAGGACCTCCCCGTCCCGGGTCAGCTCCAGGCGGCCGAGGTGGTACGGCATCCCCACCGCGCGGGCCGCCAGCATCACCGGGCTGGACACCTCGGCGGACAGGAACCAGAGCCCGGCCCGGCCGTCCCGGTCACGGACGTAGGTCCGCAGGTTGGTCTCCCGGAAGGCGGGCAGGGCGGCGGGGGATCCCGGAGGGTGCGCGTCGGCCATCACGAACGGGGTGAGGGTCACCCACGCCGCTCCGTCGAAGGTGTCCACGACCAGTTCGTCCGGCAGCAGGCGCTGGACCTGGTCGGGTGGGTAGGCCCAGTGCACGAAGGCCTGGGTGAGCCAGTCGGCGTGCAGCGCGGGCACGTACACGCGCTGCTCCGGTCCGTAGGAGACCACGGGCACCGACTCCCCCGGAGGTCCGCGCCGAAACCCGGGAGGCCGGCCGTCCCGGCCCGGGCGGCTCAGCTGGCGCGGGTGCCGCCGCCGCGCCGGATGCGTCCGAGCAGGTCCCGGTGGTAGGCCGCGAGTTGCCTGGCGGGCACCGGGGCGGGGCTTCCGGTGAGCGTGTACCAGGTGTCGCTGCCGGAGTGCTGGACGGCCACGCGCACGCTGTGCCCGTCGGACCGCAGGATCGTCGCGACGGTGAGGTCGCCGGTGATGATGCCGGCCTCGTCGGTCATCGCGCCGCCGGGACCCGCGGTGACCCGGTCGACGTAACTGGTGACGCTGGGAGGTGTCTTCATGGGCGCAGGTTTCCATCAACCCGGGCACCCGGCCCCGCAGCGCGCAGGTGTCGTTCCCGCGTGTCCCCACGTTGGCCGTGCGGCTGCGGCTGCGGCTGCGGCTGCGGCTGTGGCTGTGGCTGTGGCTGTGGCTGTGGCTGTGGTGGCAGGTGCGTGGTGAGGGTGAGGGGGCGCCGTGCCGGGCGGGCCGGGTCGCGCGGCGGTCGCGGTCGCCGGTCACACCCGGCTCGACGTCGCGGTGTCCGCCGAGAGCCGCTGGGCGGCGTAGATCGGCAGCACGGACAGCAGGACGAGGACGGCGGCCACGACGTTCACCACCGGCGCCTGCTGCGGCCGGGTCATGTTGTCGAAGATCCAGAGCGGCAGGGTCTGGATGCCGGGCCCCGCGGTGAACGTGGTGACCACGATCTCGTCGAAGGACAGGGCGAAGGCGAGCAGACCGCCGGCCAGCAGCGCGGAGCGGATGAGCGGGAAGGTGACGTCCGTGAAGGCGCGGAAAGCGGTGGCACCGAGGTCCATGGCGGCCTCCTCGTACGAGCCGGCCGTACGGCGCAGCCGCGCCACCACGTTGTTGAAGACCACCACGATGCAGAAGGTGGCGTGCCCGACGATCACCGTGAACAGCCCGAGCCCCACCCCGAGCGGCTCGAGCACGGTGCCGAAGGCCGAGTTGAGGGCGATGCCCGTGACGATGCCGGGCAGGGCGATCGGCAGGACCACGATGAACGAGACCGCGTCCCGCCCGAAGAAGCGGTGCCGGGCCACGGCGAACGCGATGAGCGTGCCGAGGACCAGCGCGATCGCGGTCGCCCCCAGGCCCCCTTTCACCGAGACCCACACCGCGTCCCGGGCGCCGGAGTTGTGCACGGCCGCCGACCACCAGTGCAGGGTCAGTCCCGGTGGTGGCCAGCCCGCGCTGCGGTCGGGGTTCAGGGAGTTGACGAGGACGAGCAGGAGCGGGACGTAGATCACCGCGAAACCGAGTCCGGCGCCGGTGCGCAGGGCGATGCGCGCGGTGCGGCTGAGATGCATGGCGCTCTTCTTCTCCAGACTTGTTCGGGGCCTGCCCGGGCTTGTCCGGGCCTTTGCCGGGCTCGTGCGGGGCCCTGCCGGGGCGTCCGGGGCGGGCTACAGACTGTTCAGGGCGCCGGTGCGGCGGATGGCCAGCAGGTACAGGACGATCACGGCCACGGGCACGGTGCCGAGCGCGGCGGCCATGGGCAGGTTGAGTTCGATGTTGGAGTACACGAGGTTGCCGATCAGCTGGGTCTTGCCGCCGACGATCTGCACGGTGATGTAGTCGCCCAGGCTGAGCGAGAAGGTGAAGACCGAGCCGGCGGCGACCGAGGGCAGCACCATCGGCAGCACCACCGAGCGGAAGGTCCGCCCGGCGCGTGCCCCGAGATCCGCCGAGGCGTCGAGCAGGTTCGCGGGGAGCTGTTCGAGCGCCGTGTGGACCGGCAGGATCATGTACGGCAGCCAGAGGTAGGTCAGGGTGAGGACCGTGGCCGGCAGGCCGAAGCCGGGGCCGCTGAGGCCGAACGGCGCGAGCATCCAGTCGGCCAGTCCGCCCTGGGACAGGATCAGCCGCCAGGCGTACACCTTGACCAGGTAGCTCGCCCACAGCGGGGTGAGGATGGCGACCACGAGCAGCGGACGCAGCTTCGGCCGGGCGACGCGCGCCGTCCAGAAGGCGACGGGGAACGCGATCAGCGTGCACAGCGCGGTGACCGCGAGGGCCACCCCGACGCTGCGCAGGACGACCTGCCGGAACACCGGTGTCGTGACCAGCTCGTGGAAGTTGTCCGTCGACCAGACCTTCACCACCTCGGAGGTGAAGGAGTCCGTCGTCCAGAAGGCGGAGACGAACAGGACCGCCAGTGAGCCGAGGTAGAGCACGGCCAGCCACAGCAGCGGGGCGGTGAGCAGGAGGGTCAGCCGCAGCCGGGGCCTGCGGTGCAGTGTTCCGGCGAGCCGCCGGACGGTCCCCCGGCCGGCGGCGGTGGTCACGTCGGTCGTCGTCACGGCTAGCCCTTGATCTCGGTCCAGGCCTGCACCCACTTGACGTACGGCACGCACTTCACGTCCTTGCGGCCGTCCAGGCACTGCTCGATGGGCGTGTTCCAGAAGGCGATCCGCTTCCAGTAGCTCTCGTCGGCGGCGTGGTAGACCGTGCAGAAGTTCTTGTCGCTCGTCTCGGCGCAGGACTTGGCGTTGGCCGGGGCCTCGCCGAAGTACTCGGCCACCTGTGCGTTGACCCTGGGCGAGACGATCCAGTCCAGCCACTTGTAGGCGCAGTTGGGGTGCTCGGCCTTCGCCGAGACCATCCAGGTGTCGGACCAGCCGGTGGAGCCCTCCTCGGGGACGAGCGCCTTGACCTTCGCGCCCTCGGAGGCGGTGAGGCTGGCGATCACCTGCCAGGTCGTGCCGATCACCGAGTCACCGCTCTTGAAGGCGGAGACCTCCTTCAGGTAGTCGCTCCAGTACTCGCCCACGTCGGCGTTCTGCTGCTTCAGCAGCGCCACGGCCGCGTCGAACTGCTTCTGGTCGAGGGCGTACGGGTCCTTGATCTTCAACTCGGGCCTGGTGGCCTTGAGGTACAGGGCCGCGTCGGCGATGTAGATCGGCGAGTCGTACGCGGTGACGTGGCCCTTGTGCCGTGCGGCGTCCTCGAAGACAGCGGACCAGGAGGTGGGGGCGGGTTTCACCTTCTCGGTGTTGTACATCAGAAGGTTGGCGCCCCGGCCGTGCGGGATGCCGTACATCCGCCCCTGTACGGAGTTCCAGGCGCCGTTCTTCAGTCCGCCGAAGACGTCCTTGTAGTTGGGGACGAGCGCGGTGTTGACGGGGGCCGCGTCACCGGAGGCGATCAGGCGCAGGGAGGCGTCGCCGGAGGCGGAGACGGCGTCGTACTCGCCGGTCTTCATCAGCTTGACCATCTCGTCCGAGCTGGCGGCCACCTTGGAGTGGACCTGGCAGCCCGTCCGCTTCTCGAAGCCGTGGACCCAGTCCACGTCGGGGTCGTTCGAGCCGTCCTCGACGTAGCCGGCCCAGGCGATCAGATTGACCTGGCCCTCGGCCTTGCCGAGCTTCGTGGGGGCCTTGAGGCCGGGCGGGTTGAGGCCGGTGGAGGAGGAGCCGCCGGAGCCGGAGGAGCTGCAGGCGGCGGCGAGCAGCAGTGCGGCGGCCGCGGCGGCGGCCCGGGGGATGCGGTTGAGACGCACGGCGTTCTCCAGGGGGGCGGGAGCGGGGGACGGGAGCGGGGGAGGGGGGCTTCAGGAGGGCAGCCGGACGGCGTGCCGGCGGTGCCAGCGGAGGCGGACCCGGGTGCCGCGGTAGGCGGCGACGTCCTCGGAGGAGGTCTGAAGGTTCTGCTGGAGGGCGGTGAGCCGGCCGCCGCCGTCCAGGTCGACGAGGAAGCGGGTGGCGTCGCCGAGGTAGACGACCTCGGCGACGGTGCCGGTGGCGGTGGCGTGGTCCGGTTCGTCCGCCCCGGCGGTCTCCTTCAGGACGTGGATCTTCTCCGGGCGGATGTTGTACGTGCCCGGGGCGCCGGTGATCCGGTGCGCGGTCTCGCCGCCGAGCAGGTTCGAGGTGCCGACGAAGGAGGCGACGAAGGCCGTCGCCGGGCGTTCGTAGATCTCCGCGGGCGTGCCGACCTGGGCGGTGCGGCCCTGGTCGAAGACGGCGATGCGGTCGCTCATCGTCAGGGCCTCCTCCTGGTCGTGGGTGACGAGCACGAAGGTGATGCCGACCTCGCGCTGGATGGCCTTCAGCTCGACCTGCATCTGCTCGCGCAGCTTCAGGTCGAGGGCGCCCAGCGGTTCGTCCAGCAGCAGCACGCGGGGGCGGCCCACGAGCGCGCGGGCGAGGGCGACGCGCTGGCGCTGTCCGCCGGAGAGCTGGGCGGGCCGCCGCTGGCCGTGGCCCTCGAGGCGGACCTCGGCCAGCGCCTTGCGGGCCCGGACCAGGCGTTCGGCCTTCGGCACCTTGCGGACCTTCAGGCCGTAGGCCACGTTCTGCTCGACGGTCATGTGCGGGAACAGGGCGTAGTCCTGGAACACGGTGTGCACGTCCCGCTCGAACGGGGCGAGGCGGGTGACGTCCCGGCCTGCGAGTTCGATCCGGCCCCGGTCGGGGCTCTCGAACCCGGCGACGAGCCGGAGGACGGTCGTCTTCCCGGAGCCGGACGGTCCGAGCATCGAGAAGAACTCGCCGTCCCTGATCTCCAGGTCGACCCCGGCCACCGCGGTCGTCTCGCCGAACGACTTCCGCAGGTCCACCAGGCGGACCGCAATTCCCTCCATACGGGAACCTTTCTGGCGCATTGTACGTTGACCGCAAACATATGAAGTCATAGTTCAAAGCTCAAGGTCCCCTTAGGGTAAAGCTTGAGTCAACGCACGAGGTGGTGACCGTGAGGCAGCACGAGATCGACGGAGGCGCCCGCAAGGCCCTCTTCAGCCCGGTGGACAACCGGGCCCGCGTGGACGCGGTCGTCCGCCGCATCGGTGACGCCATCGAACTGGGACTCCTCGCCGACGGTGAGCAGCTCCCCGGCGAGAGCGAACTGGCCGGCCAGCTCGGCGTCTCCACCGTGACCCTGCGCGAGGCCCTCATGGCCCTGCGGCAGCAGGGCCTGGTCACCACCCGCCGTGGCCGTGGCGGCGGCAGCTTCGTCTCCTTGCCCGAGGTCCCCGCCGACGACCGGCTAAAGGCGCGGCTGCGCGGCTGGAGCACCGAGGAACTGCGCGACCTCGGAGACCACTGGGCCGCCCTGTCCGGTGCCGCCGCCCGGCTCGCCGCCCAGCGCACCGAACCAGATGACCTGCGCCCCCTGCGTCGTACGGCCCAGGAGCTGGCACGCGCCGGGGACGCGGCGGCGCGCAGCCGGCTGTACGGCCGCTTCCACGTCGAACTCGCCGCCGCCGCCCAGTCCGCCCGGCTCACCCGCGAACAGATCGCCCTGCAGGGCGAGATCGGCGCCCTGCTGTGCCTCGTCCTCGCGAGCGACGAATATCGTGAAGAAGTGGCGGACCGTCACCGCTCCGTGATCTCCGCCGTGCAGGATGGGGCCCACGAAACGGCCGGAACGCTGGCCGAGCGGTGCGTCCGGGAGTCGACGGCGCGGCTCGTCGCCATACGCCTCACCCTCTGACGGCACCGCGTCCGGTTCCCGTCCGCTGGAGGACACCATGGGCGTCAGGCCCGGGCTCGCCACCCTCGCCACGGACCCGGAGGCATGGGTGGCCGCACAGGTGGGCGGCGCGCTGGAGGCGGTGTTCGAGGCGGTCGCCGCCACCCGCGCCGAGACGGCGGCCCTGCTGAACCGGGTGGCCGCAGCCGGACGCCGGCCCGCCAGTGCCGACCTCGCCGCCCTGCGCCCGGGGCTGCACCTGCGGCTGGCCCGTGAGGAACTCGTCTCCGGTGCCGGCTTCGTCGCGGCCCCCGGTCTGCTCGCCGACGTACCGGCCTGGCTGGAGTGGTGGCAGTCGGGTGCCGACGGCGACGTACGCCCGCTGCTCCTCGATCTCGACCCCGGGCACTCGGCATACTCCGACTACACCCACTGGGACTGGTTCACGCTGCCCCGCGACACCGGGCGACGGGCCGTGGCCGGGCCGTACGTCGACTACCTCTGCTCCGACGAGTACAGCCTCACGCTGTCCGAACCGGTCCTGTTCCGGGGACGGTTCGCCGGGGTGGCCGCCGCCGACGTGTACCTGCGGCACTTCGAGGCGGCCGTCCTTCCGCTGCTGCTGCGGCTGCCCGGGCCCGCCCGGCTGGTCAACGCCCGGGGCCGGGTCGCCGCCTCCGCCGACCCCGCGCACCTCGCCGGTTCCCTCACCAGGGGCCCGGACTTCGGGGAACTCCTCACCGAGGGGCGCCCCGGCACGTACGACGGCCTGCGCCTGGTGCCGTGCCGGGGCGTACCGCTGGTGCTCGTCCTGGCCTGACGCCGGCCGCGTCCACGGGCCGGACCGGCCGGTCCGGCCCGTGGACGCGGGGCGGGGCCGGTCAGCCGCGGGCCGGCTCCTGGTAGGGCACCCGGGCCAGCTCGTGGACCTCGCCGACCGTGCCCCACTCGTTGCCGCCCAGGCGGGACAGGGGGCGCAGCAGACCGATGTCGGGCCGGCCGGACACCAGCGCGTCCTCATGGACCGCGGCGTGCACGACCCGGCCGAACACCACCGTCGAGTTGCCCAGCAGCAGTGTCGAGTGCAGCGTGCACTCCAGGGCGACCGGCGATGCGGCCACGCGGGGCGGCCGCACCCGCAGCGAGGGCTCCCGCTCGATGCCCACGGCGTCGAACTCGCCCTCGTCCCGGGGGAAGTCGGTCGCCGTCGCGTTGACCTCCGCGAAGAGCGGCTCGGGCGCGAAGTTGACGACGAACTCGCCCGTCGCCTCCACATTGCGCAGGGAGTCCTTGCGGCCCACCGAGGTGAACTGCACGATGGGCGGCTCGGTGCAGGCCACGGTGAAGAACGAGTGCGGAGCCAGGTTCGCCGTCGCGCCGTCCGGCGTGAGGGTGGAGACCCAGGCGATCGGCCGGGGTACGACGACGGCCGTGAGCAGCCGGTAGAACGATCCGGGCCCCATGGCTTCCGGTGAGTAGTCGACACGCATGACAGCACGCTAAGCGGTGGGGTGCACGCTGCGTGCACCCCACCCCCCTTTACGACGCGGGCTCCGCCCGGGCGCGGCTCAGGCCGCCAGGCGCTCGGCGAGCCGCTGCGCCTGCTCGGCGGCGTCCGCGAAGGCACGGTCACGAGAGGCCTGGTACAGCGGGACCAGCTCGGCCATCGCCGGGTTCTGCGGTGCCATGGTCAGCTCCGGGACGATGAAGTCCAGCTCCAGGCCGAGGGCGTCGCCGAGCACGGCCGTGAGGTAGTTCTGCACGTACTCGTAGGACTCCCGCGGGGTGCCCGGCGCGTAGGAGCCGCCCCGGCTGGCGACGACGGTCACCGGGGTGCCCTTTACGGACTGGCCCGCGCCCGCGGTCCGGCCGAGCAGGATCACGTTGTCCAGCCAGGCCTTGAGGGTCGACGGGATCGCGTAGTTGTACATCGGGGCGCCGATCAGCACCGCGTCGGCGCGCTCCAGCTCCTCGATCAGCCGCACGCGCTCCGCGAAGGCCGCCGCCTGGGCGGGCGTGTGGGAGGCCGGGTCGGAGAAGCCCGCGAGGTGCGCGTCGGCGGTGATGTGCGGGACGGGCTGCGCCGCCAGGTCGCGGTAGACGACCGTGCCCTGCGGGTGCAGCTCCTCCCAGTGCTTGCGGAACGCCTCCGTCACGGCACGGGAGGACGAGGCCTCGGTCGGGAACACGGAGGAGTCGATGTGCAGCAGTGTGGTCATGGGGTGTCTCCAGGAAGGGGAAAGAAAGCCGCACGCCAGGACGGGCGGCTGAGGTTTCGTACTGTACTACTTCTAACATAGGTACTTACTTTTTTTCACTCCCCTACGGCCGGTACCCTGAGGCCATGGCGGCGGAGCAGAATCACGACAGCGCGGCGTGCAAGCGGGTGGACGACGGCATCACCCGCGTCTTCCAGCTGCTCGGGAAGCGCTGGAGCGGCCCGATCGTGGCCGTCCTGGTGGAACAGCCCGCCTACTTCGCCGATCTCCGGCGGGCCGTCCCCGGCATCAGCGAACGCATGCTCTCCGACCGGCTCGCCGAACTCGGCGCGGCCGGCCTCGTCCTGCGCGAGGTGGACGAGGGGCCGCCGCTGCGTGTCTCCTACCGGCTGACCGAGGCCGGCGCGGCGCTCGAGCCCGCGCTGCGGGAACTGGGCGAGTGGGCCAAGGCCCACCTGCCGGAGGGGGCCGCGTGCCCCGAGACGACGCAGGTGCGCCAGCCCTAGGCACCGGCTCGGCGACACGCGGGCACCTCGGGGGGCCCGCCCCGGCCCCCGGTGTGCCGCTCCGCCGGATGGCGGACCGCACCTGCGTCGGACACGGTGGTGGGGTACGGCCCCGTACCCGGAGGACCCGATCGTGCGCCTCGTCACCGCCACCGTCGCAGCCCTGGCCCTCTCCGTCCTGGCCGTACCGGCCGCAACCCTCGCACCACCGCGCTCGCCGGCCACCGACGGAGTGTGGCGGACGGACGGCTACGGCACCCTCCTCGTCGTCGCCCGGGGCACCCTGCGCGAGTACCAGGTCACCTCCGTCAGCTGCCTCAGAGGCGAGTCCGCACGGCAGACCGGCCCCGGCTCCTACACCACCTCCGACGGCACGGTCCTCACCGTGCGGACCGGCCGCGACCGCGACCACGCCCGGCTCGCCACCGCCGGCTCCGTCGGACACCGGCGGCTCGTCCGGGTCCGTGCCCTGCCCGCCTACTGCACCCGGCCGCCCCCGGAGGCTCCGCGGGCCCGGTTCGACGCGCTCTGGCAGACCTTCGAGGAGAACTACCCCTTCTTCGCGCGCAAGGGCGTCGACTGGGACGCCGTCCGCGACCGGTACCGGCCGCAGGTACGGCCGAACACCACCGGACCCGAACTCTTCGGCATCTTCAGCCGCATGCTGCGACCCCTGTACGACGTCCACGTCACGCTCGAGGACGACGACCGCGACTTCTTCGAGCTGCGGCCCGGAACCGAGCTGCCGAGCGATGAACTGGAAACCAGGGTGAAGGAGTTCGTCGAAACCCGCGACCTGCGGCACGCGACCGGCCGGCAGGACTTCGCCGAAGGGCTGATCACCTACGCCGACCTGCCCGGCGACCTCGGCTACCTGCGCATCTCCGCCTTCGACTTCTACGCGGGCGACGACGCGCCCTACGCCGCGGACCGCAGGGAACTCGACCGGACGCTCGACACCGTCCTCACCGCGGACCGTGCCGGGCGCCTGAAAGGCCTGATCATCGACCTGCGCGTGAACGACGGCGGCTCCGACGCCCTCGGCATCAGGCTCGCCGAACGGCTCACCGACTCCCCCTACACCGCCTACGCCAAACGCGCCCGCAACGACCCGGACCACCCCGACCGGCACACCCGGCCCGAACCCGTACGCGTCGTCCCGGCCGACGCGCCCCGCTTCACCGGCCCGATCGCGGTCCTCACCGGCGGATCGACGGTCAGCGCCGGCGAGACCTTCACCCAGGCCCTGTTCGACCGTCCCGGCCGCACCGTACGCATCGGACAGCCCACCCAGGGCGTCTTCTCGGACCCGCTGACGCGGACCCTGCCCGGCGGCCTGTCCTTCACCCTGCCCAACGAGGAGTACCTGACCCGCACCGGACGCACCTTCGACGGCACGGGCATCCCGCCGCACGTCACCGTACCCGTCTTCACCGAGGAGGAGTTCGCGCACCACCGGGACTCGGCGTTCGACCGCGCGGTCACCCTCCTGCGCACACCCGCCTGACCCCGGTCAGTCCACCGGCCAGGTGTGCACCGGTGCATTGAGGTGCATGTAGTCCATGTACAGCCGGGTCATCCGGCGCAGCGCCTCGTGACGGCTCGCGCGGGTGGTGGAGACGACGTGGTGGAACATCTCCTTCTGCCACACGGCACCGTTGCGGGCCGTCACACACCGCTGCTCGATGATGCCCAGCAGCGGCTCCCGCCACGCCGCGTCCATGCCGGAGCGCTCCAGACCGCGGTGCGCCAGCGGCAGCAGCCGCCGCAGCACCAGCTCCGGCACCGGCACCTCACCCATCCCGGGCCAGTACAGCAACGCCTCGATCCCGTTACGGGCGGCGGCGTGCAGGTTGTCCTCGGCGGCGGACAACGACATCCGTGACCACACCGGCCGGTCCTCCTCCACCAGCGCCCGGGTGAGCCCGTAGTAGAAGGCGCCGTTGGCCAGGGTGTCGGCGACGGTCGGCCCGGCCGGCAGCACCCGGTTCTCCACCCGGATGTGCGGTAGGTCGCCGGCGACGGCGTAGACGGGGCGGTTCCAGCGGTAGATCGTGCCGTTGTGCAGGGTGAGTTCGGACAGCTCCGGGGTGTCGCCGCGATCCAGCGTCTCCGTCGGATCCTGTTCGTCGCACAACGGCAGCAGGGCCGGGAAGTACCGAAGGTTCTCCTCGAACAGGTCGAAGACGCTGTTGATCCACCGCTCCCCGAACCACACCCGGGGCCGCACCCCCTGCACCTTGATCTCTTCCGGGCGGGTGTCGGTGGCCTGCTCGAACAGCGGAATCCGGGTCTCGTGCCACAGCTCCTTGCCGAACAGGAACGGGGAGTTCGCCGCCAGCGCCACCTGCACCCCGGAGATCGCCTGCGCGGCGTTCCAGTAGGGCGCGAACTCCTCGGGGGAGACCTGCAGATGGAACTGCGTACTCGTGCAGGCGGCCTCCGGGGTGATCGTGTCCGCGTAGGTACGCAGCCGGTCGACCCCGTCGATCTCGATGCGCAGGTCCTCGCCGCGGGCCGCGAAGACCTGGTCGTTGAGCAGCCGGTAGCGGGGGTTCTCCGACAGGGAGTCCTCGCCGATGTCCTCCTGCCGCAGCGTGGGCAGGATCCCCACGACGACCAGACGGGTACCGACCGACCCGGCACGCTCGTCGGCGTGGTTCAGCGCGTCCCGGATCTCCGACTCCCAGGCGTCGGGACCGCCCGCCGTCAGCCGCCGGGGCGGCACGTTGATCTCCAGGTTGAACCGGCCCAGCTCGGTCGACCAGGCGGGATCGGAGATCGCCTCCAGCACATCGGCGTTGCGCATCGCCGGCTCGGCGTCCGCGTCCACCAGGTTCAGTTCTATCTCCAGCCCGACCTGCGGCCGCTCCGACTCGAACCGTGACTCGCGCAGCATCTGCGCCAACGCGTCGAGACACTCGTGCATCTTGATCCGGTACCGGCGTCGGTCCTCGCGGGTGAAGACGAGCGCCGGGACGTCACGCCCCATCGGCCCTCCAGGGTCCCCTCGTCGGACACCTCTCCCCCCAGCGTCGCACCACCGCACGACCCGCACCACGGCTACGGGACGAAGGCCCTCCCCACTCCGGCACCGAGCGCGGACGCATGGGGGAAGATGGGCCCCATGACCATGTCCCGCGGCGCCCGCCGGCCCACGATCGCCGATGTCGCGGAGGCCGCGTCGGTCTCCCGGACCACGGTGTCCCACGCCCTCAACGGCATCGGCAAGGTGGATCCGCGCACCCGCGAGCGCATCAAGAAGATCGCCGCCGAACTGGGCTACCGGCCCAACCTGCGCGCCCAGCGGCTGCGCCGCGGCGAGGCCAGGGCGATCGCGCTGGCCTCCTCGATGCCCTTCGCGGTGGCCGGCGGACCGTCCCGGCTCGGCTTCTACATGGAGGTGGCCGCCGCGGCGGCCGAACGCGCCCTCGTCCACGAGTACGCGCTGGTGCTCATCCCGCCCGTGCAGTCCGGATCCGCGCTCTACACCGTGGACATCGACGGCGCGATCGTGGTCGAACCCGAGGCGGACGACGCGGCCGTGGCCCAACTGCGCGAGCGCGGGCTGCCGTACGTGGCCCTGGGCCGCCCCACCGCACCCGGCGACGACGCCCCCTATGTCGACCTGCACGGCGGCCGCGTCGTGGAACTGCTCCTGGACCACCTGCGCGCCCAGGGCGCACGGCGCCCCGCACTCGTCGTCGGCGCGGGTACCCGCCACTCCTCGGTCGACGCCCGCGCAGCCTACGAACGCGCGGCGGCCGCCCACGGCTGGACGCCGCTCGTCGCCACCGTCCCGGAGGACGGCGGCGAACAGGCGGGACACGACCGGTGCGCCGCGCTCCTCGCGGAGCACCCGGACATCGACGCCCTGTGCGTCCTCGTCGACGCCTTCGCCGTCGGCGCGGTACGGGCGCTGCGGGAGGCGGGCCGCCGCATACCCGAGGACGTCATGGTCGTCACCCGGTACGACGGACTGCGCGCCCGCACCTGCGAACCACCGCTCACCGCCGTCGACCTGCGTCTGGACCGGGCTGCGGCGGACGCGGTGGAACTCCTGCTCGGCCGGCTGTCCGCCGCGTCCGGTACGGGAGCGGCCGGCGATGCGGGTACGGGAGCGGGCCGTACCGGCACCGGAACGGGAGGTGCCGGTACGGGGGCGGGAGGTGCCGGTGTGGGCGGGGCCGGTGCCGGTCTGGGGGCCGGCGGTGCCGGTACCGACGCGTCGGGCACAGGGCGCGGACTGCCCGCTCCGGAACCCCGGCTCGTCGCACGGGCGTCCTCCCTGCGCCACCGGTAGCACCCGGCTGGTGGTGTGCGCGTACTCCGTGCGTTGCCGGTGGGAGCGTGGCTGGTGGTGCGCGCGTACTCCTTGCGTTACCGGTGGGAGCGTGGCTGGTGGTGCGCGCTTCATTCCGGCGCCGCCCGTGGCACCGGGCCCCCGGCTCAGCCCCCGGCGATCAGCACCACTCCCGACACCAGGGCGAACACCAGCACGAAGGCCCGCATCTTCCCGGCGTCCACCCGCCGGTGCACCAAGCGGCTCATGCATGCCCCCAGCGCGAGTGCGGGCAGCAGCAGCAACGCCCAGCCGAGGTCGTCCGCGCTACCCCGGCCGGTGCCGAACAGCAGGGCCAGCGACGCGACTTCGCCCACCAGGAAGCAGGCGGCGACGGTGGCGCGCAGCTCGGCGGGCGGCCGGTGCTGATAGACGAGGGCCAGTGGCGGCCCGCCCACACCGGTCGCCGTCTCGGTCAGCCCGGTCACCACACCCGCGCCCACATAGGCGCCGCGGCCCGGCACGAACGACGGCACCACGAGGCTCACCACCGCCGCCAGCACGGTCGCGCCGCCGACGACCGCTCCGAGGTCGCCCTCCGGTACCAGCCAGAGCAGGGCGAGCCCGGCGGGCGTCGCCGTCAGCCGAGCCGCCGTGATCCAGCCGGCGCCGCGCAGGTCCAGGCTCTGCCGCTCCCGCCAGGCGACGTACAGGTTCAGCGGGATCATCGCGCCAAGCACGAACACGGGCACCAGCCCGGGGTCGATCAGCCCTGCCACGGGAGCCACGATCAGCGCGAACCCCAGTCCGCTCACCCCCTGCACGAACGCGGCCACGGCCACGGTGAGCGCGAGCACACCGAGAGTGGCCCCGGTCACGCCGGCCCGCCCGCAGACGCGGCCGACGCGGAACCCGCCGAGGTGGACGGGAGCGGGCCCGGCACCGGGGCCGGTGCCGGGCTCACGGTCAGGGCTGAGACCGGTGCCGGGGCCGGCGCCGGTGCTGAGGCCGCGGGGGGCGCGGCGGACCCGGCTGATGTCGGTGCCGGCGTCGCGGTCGGCGTCGTTTGGCCCGCTGTCGCCGCCGCGCCCCGCCACGCCTCCACGGACGTCGGGTGGGCCCGGGTCACTCCGGCCCGCCGTACCACCCGGGGGCCCAGCTCCGCGGCCCGCCGGACCAGGGCCGGACCGTCCCAGTCCGGTGGCCAGCCCTGCCACAGCCGCATCCGGCCCCCGACGAACACGGCGGTGAGCTGGTCGCGGTTGCCGCGCCGGACCAGCTCCCACGGCAGGTCCCAGGACGGCTGCATCTCCGGCCCGCTGACGTCGATGAGCAGGAAGTCCGCGGCACAGCCCACCGCGACCCGTCCCGTGAGCCGGCCGAGCCCCACCGCGTCGGCGCCGCCGGAGGTGGCCCGCTCCAGCCAGGTCCAGCCGGCCCCGCAGGAGGAGTCGCCGCTCGCCAGGCCGTACGTGAGCCGCTGCGCGGACTCGGCGGCGTCGGCGAGCCGGAAGCCGTCGCCGCGAGTGCCGTCGGTGCCCAGGCCGAACCTGATGCCGCGCTCGGCGAAGGTCGAGGCGGGGGCGACCGCGTTGCCCTTCCAGGCGCTGGCGACCGGGTTGTAGCTCACCGCCGCACCGCTGTCCGCGAGCAGCGAGATCTCGGCCGGGGTGAGCAGCGTGGCATGCGCGGCGAGCAGCTGCGGGCCGAGCGCGCCCGCGTGGTGCAGGTACTCCAGGGGCCGCAGCCCGTGCCGCACGAGGGAGCGCTCGACGGCGACGAGGTGCTCGTTCACATGGATCTGCACGACGGTCCCCGCGCCCGCGGCGAGCCGTGCGGTGGCCGCCAGCGTCGGCGCCGTCGCGGCCTCCGGGACGGACACCGCGAGCGAGGGATGTACCAGGTCGTCGCTGCCGTACCGGGCCAGATGGGTCTCGGCGGCGGTGAGCACGGCACGCGGGTCGGCGTCCTCGCCGGTACCGTCCGAGGCGTCGTTGCAGACCAGGCCCAGTACACAGCGGATCCCCGCGTCCCGGGTCGCCGAGGCGATCACGTCCACGTCCAATTCGGCGCGGGTGCCGGACTCGGCGACCGTCGTGAAACCGCCGCGCAGCGACTCCAGCGCGGCCAGTTTCGCGGCGACGTACGCCGACTCCTCGTCCAGCGCGCGCTCCAGCGGCACCCACACCCGGCGGAAGATCTCCGACGGCTCCCCGAAGGCGAGAGCGCCGCCGAGGCTCTGCGTCAGATGGTGGTGGGCGTCGACGAAGCCGGGCATCAGCACCTGCCCCGCGAGCCGCACGGGCGTGAGGGACGGATACGTACGGACGATCCGCTCGACCGGGCCGACGTCGCGGAACACGCCGTCCCGCACCACCACCGCATGCAGGTCCAGTGGACCGTCGGGAGTCAGCGTCACATCGGGGACCAGCAGCAGCGTGTCGCGGCGGAGCAGGTCAGGGGTCAGGTCGGTCATGGTTCTCCGTGGTTCGGAAGGATCGGGTACACGCGCACGGCACGGCTCACCCGCGTACGTCCGTACGACAGGGTCGGGCGCGGCACTGCTCACGCGCGTACAGCAGGGGGCAGGCGCGTACGCCGCGGCTCACCCGCGTACGGCAGGGCTCACGGGCATACGGCAGGGTTCACGGGCGTGCGGCCGGACCGGTGGCCTCGGCCGGCACCCCGGCTGCGGTGGACGCGGTGGACGCGGTGGACGCGGTGGCCGGGGCCCGGCGCCCCAGATGGTGGAAGACGACGTTGAGCACGGCAGCGGTCAGGGCGCCCACAGCGACCCCGCTCTCCAGCAGGATCCGCACGCCGGAGGGGAACCCGGCGTACACCCCCGGCACCAGGATGGGCAGCAGCCCGAGCGCCAGGGCGACCGCGCACGTGACCGTGGACGTGTGGTCCTCGAGCCGGGCACGGCCCAGCATCTGCACGCCCAGTACGGTGATCACCGCGAAGACGACCATCGCGGCGCCGCCGACCACCGCCGACGGCATCACACTGATCGCCCGTGCGACGGGGGCCAGGAAGCCGAGCAGGACGAGGACGACGCCCGCCGCAGCCGTGACGTAGCGGCTGCGCACCCCCGTGACCCGGACGATGCCGATGTTCTCGCCGCTGGTGACCATCAACGGCAGTCCGAAGAAGCCGCCGAGCAGCGAGGTCAGGGCATCCCCGCGCACCGTGCGGGGCACGTCCGACCGGATGTCGATGTCCTTGCCGACCGCCTCGGCGTTGATGACGGTCTGGCCGGTCGCCTCCGCCATCGACGCCAGGCTGTACAGCATCAGGGGCAGCGCGGCGAGCAGGTCGAAGGCGGGAGCGCCGAACGGCAACGGCCGCGGCAGGCCCAGGACGTGCCCCGAGAAGAGGGCGCCGGCGTGCACCTGGCCGGCGGCGAAAGCCAGGGCCGTACCTCCGGCCAGCCCCAGCAGCACGGCCAGCTGGCGCAGCACCCCGCGCAGCAGCCGGGTGAACAGCACGATCAGACCGATCGTGGCGAACGCCAGGCCCAGTTGGGCCGGGTCCGCGAAGCCGGGGGCGCCGGGCCGGCCGGTGACCAGCAGCGCGCCGACCTTCACCAGGTTGACCCCGACGATCACGATCATCGTGCCGATGACCAGCGGCGGGAAGAACTTCAGCAGCCGTGCGAACAGGGGCAGGACGAGGAAGGTGAACACGGCCGTGAGGAGGACGGCACCGGTTGCCGTCGGCAGTCCGTGCTGCTGCGCGATCGAGAGGAAGAGGATCAGCGGAGCGCCGCCCGGCAGCATCACGAACGGCAGCCGGGGGCCGAACTTCCACGGGCCGAGCGACTGGATCAGCGAACCGATGCCGGACAGCAGCAGGGCTGCCGAGAGCAGGTCGACGGTGAGGTTCGGGCTGAGCCGGAGGGTGGCGCTCATCAGGAAGATCGCGGAGATCGGGGTCGCCGCCATGACGAGCACGTGCTGAACGCCGAAGAGCAGGATCCGGCCGAGGGGCCGGGACTCGTCGACGGGGTGGACCGGCTCCGGCTGGACCGGGCCGGAGCGGCCGGGGCCGGTGGCAACGGTCCCGGTCGGGGCGGCGTCCCGAGGGAGGGGATGGGTGCGGGCCGGGTCGTGGTCGGTGGGACCAGGGCGGACGGGACCAGGGTCGGTGGGACCAGGGTCGGTGGGACCAGGGCGGACGGGACCGGGGCCGGTGGGGCCGGGCCGCAGGTGACTGCGGTCGCTGGAACCGGGACGGACAGGACCGGGATCGGAAGTGCAGTGACCGGCGTCGGTGGGACCGGGGTCGGTGGGACCGGGGACGTCGGGATGTACGGGACTGGACACGCGCGGGCTCCGTTCGGCTCGCTCGGCTCAGGCCTCGACGATCCGGCCGTGGACGGGCGGCCAAATCGATTTGGCCAATCGATTCGGGCGACAGTATGGAGGTGCCGTAGGGGGGTGGGTCAAGGGGTCGGACGCCGCACCGGTGGGGCCGGTGCGGCGGAACGGCCCGGCGGGACGAGCCGGACGGGCGGCCTGAACGGCCCGGCGGGACGAGCCGGACGGGCGGCCTGAACGGCCCGGCGGGACGAGCCGGACGGGCGGCCTGAACGGCCCGGCGGGACGGTCCGGTCAGGCGGCCTTGCGGGCGACGCCGCCGTAGAAGCCGATCTCGTCGGAGCGGGCCGGCGGTGGGGCGTCCGGACGCCAGAACGGCACCTGGGCCAGGCCGGGCTCGACCAGTTCGAAGCCGTCGAAGAACCGCTCGACCTCGGCGCGGGAGCGCAGGTTCAGGGAGGCGGTCGCCCGGGAGTAGACGGCCTGGGCCGCTGTGCGGTCGGCGAAGTCGCCGGTGGCGTGCGACAGGACCAGGTAGCTGCCGGCCGGGAGCGCCTCGCGCAGGGTGGCCACGACTTCGGCCGGCCGGTCCGTGTCGGCGAGGAAGTGCAGGATCGCGACGAGGAGCAGGGCGACCGGTTCGTCGAAGTCGATGAGGTGCCGGACGTCGGGGTGGTCCAGGACGGACCGCGGGTCCCGCAGGTCGCCGAGGACGATGCGGGTCGTACCGGAACGGCTGAGCAGGGCGTTGCCGTGCGCGGCGACGATCGGATCGTTGTCGACGTAGGCCACGCGGACGTCCGGGGCCGCGGACTGGGCGACCTCGTGCACGTTCGGCGAGGTGGGCAGCCCGGTGCCGATGTCCAGGATCTGCCGTACCCCGGACCCGACGACGTACCGGACGGCCCGCTGCAGGAAGGCCCTGTTGGCCCGTACGCCGATCCGGGCCTCGGGCGCGGCGGCGGTGAGTTCGTCGCCCGCCCGTCGGTCCACCGGGTAGTGGTCCTTGCCGCCCAGGAGGTAGTCGTAGATCCGCGCGGGATGCGGTCTGCTGGTGTCGATGTCCGCGGCCTTGAAGCCGTCCTGTGTCACGCTGTGCTCCTCTCGCGACCGTCGCGGCCTTGTCCCGGACGGCCGGGCACAGCCTCCCACAACAACTTTTCCGCACGGCCGGGGAGTTGCCACGGGCCGCCTGCCCCGGAAGCCGCCGCGGCCGGAGGCCGACCGGGGGAGGGGCGTCCGGTGCCCGCGCGACGCCGATCCGCCCCCTCGGGCGGGTGCCGGCATGACGCCGATCGGTGTCCTGGGCCGGGGCCAGGGCTGGCACGGCGCCGATTCGTGTCCTGGGCCGGTGCCGGTGCGGCGCCGATTCGTCCCCTGGGCCGGTGTCCGTCGCCGGCGCCGCCTCACCCGGCCGGACCGCTCCGGATGGCTTGCGCACGCCCGGCGTCGGAGGGTCTGAACGGGATCGGTTGTGTCCGGCACGTCCCTCGAGGCCGTGCCCGCGGACCGGTTCGCCGCCGTGGTCCCCACCGGCGGCGGGCCGACCGGCAGGGGTGGGGAACGGTTTTATCCATGCGCTCGGACCGTTCCCCGCCCCGCCGGCCATACCCGCGTGCCGGCACCGCCCCCGCCTTCGTCCCGCCGCTCACAGGTGCGGCCGGTACCGCCCCGCTTCCGCCCCGCCGGCCATACCCGCGGCCGACACCGCCCCGCCTCCGTCCCGCCGGGCACAGGTGCGGCCGGTACCGCCCCGCTTCCGCCCCGCCGGTCTTAGATGCGGGCCCGCGCCTCCCATCCTCCTCAGCCTCACCCCCTCTTCCTTGGCCTGCGCCGCACCCCTCCTCCTTCCGTCCTTCGCCTCAACCGCGCCCTCCCTCCCTCCGCCCCCACCTCGCACGTCCTCCCCCCTCCGCCCTGCCCGTCGTCGTGCTCTCGCCCACCCTCTTGCCGCTGGAAACCGATCGGTTTACGGTGGTGGAAACCGATCGGTTTCTTCTTTGGAGGCGGACATGACTTCGATCAAGGGCTCAGTCGCACTGGTCACCGGCGGCAGCCGGGGTCTGGGCAAGGCGCTGGTGGAGGAGCTGTACGCACGCGGTGCCGCCAAGGTGTACGCCACCGCCCGCGACCCGCGCACGGTCACGCATCCCGATGCCGTACCCGTGGCTCTGGAGGTCACCGACCCCGCGTCCGTCTCGGCCGCGGCGGCACTGGCGCAGGACGTCACCGTGCTCGTCAACAACGCCGGCGTCCTGCTCGGTGCGACCTCGTTCCTCGACTCCCCGGTCGAGGACGTGCGCCGGGAGTTCGAGACCAACTTCTACGGCCCGCTGCTGATGACCCGCGCCTTTGTGCCGGTCATCGAGCGCAACGGCGGTGGACACATCCTCAACGTCCACTCCGTGCTCTCCTGGGTGGGCGTCGCCGGCTCGTACAGCGCCACCAAGGCGGCCCTGTGGTCCCAGACCAACACCCTGCGCCTGGAACTGAAGCCGCGGGGCATCGGGGTGACCGGACTCCACGTCGGCTACATCGACACCGAGATGGCCTCGAACGTCGACTCGCCGAAGTCCGACCCGCACGACGTCGCCGCCCTCGCGATCGACGGCGTCGAGACCGGCACCCACGAGGTCCTGGCGGACGACGTCAGCCGCCGGGTCAAGGCGGCACTCTCGGGCGACCTGGCGGCCTTGTACCCGCAGTTGGCGGAATAGCGGAACGAGGGGCAAGGGCGTGGGCCTGCTTCCGGCTCTGCGGGCTGCTCGGCACAGAGCCGCCCGCGCCCTCCCGGCGCCGTACGGCGACGTCCCCGCGGCGGCCGGCGATCGCCGCGGGGGGACGGTGGGTGCGGGTCAGGCGCCCAGTGCGTGGACCATGTTGACGATGGCGGTCATCTGCGGTGCGCTCCGCACGGCGTAGTCGGAGCCGGTGTAGCCGAACCAGTCCCAGCAGCCCTGCGGGTTGACCGGCCAGACGCTGGAGACGGCCTGCGGGTAGAGGACGACCAGGTTGTTGGTGTCGGCGTAGGTGTCCAGATTGCCCTTCTCGGCGAAGGCCGTACCGAGGAGCTGCTGGGCGGACAGGCAGCCGTGGAGCGCCACCACCAGCTTGCAGGGGGCGCCGTCCGCGCAGACCGGCGGGACGTAGAGCTGCCCGGTGGTGTCCATGGACAACTCGCGGGCCGAGCCGCCGGGGGCGTAGGCGTTCTGGTCGAAGTGCGTGAGAGTGCCCTTCGGCGCGCCGGTGTTTCGCGGGTTGACGCCTCCCAGCCAGGCGGTGAGCATCTCGCGCTGCGGGTCGTCGTGGCAGTTGTTGAGGAACGGCGGCAGCGTCAGCGCGCACGGGACGACGCCGTCGGGGGTGGGCCAGGAATGCCCTGCCGGGTCCCAGTCGTGGTAGGTGACGTCGGCGCCGAAGTGCTCGTAGAAGTCGACGCCGGCCCGGGAGACCAGCGGGTTGACCACCGGGTCGAGGTAACCGTGGTACGTGTAAACCGGTTTGTCCCGCAGGTTCGAGACGGGGTCGATGCGGCCCTCGGACGCCCAGTCCTCGGCCTGCTGCTCCAAGTCGTCGACACCCAGGCCGAGATCGCAGGTCACGAACTTGATGACGTGCCCCTGGCCGCAGTCGTACGGTCCGGCGGCGACGATACCGGCACCGTCGAAGGTGCCGGAGTAGGCGACCTGGAGCTGGGTGGCCATGAAGCCGCCGGAGGAGACACCGGTGACGTAGGTGCCGGTGATGTTCAGGTCCGGCAGGGCAGGGGCGGCGGCCTGCGCGGGCGTGGCCGGCCCGCCGGCCGCGAGGGTGAAGGCGGCGCCGAGGGCGGCCAGGGCCTGGACCGCTCTGGAGCGGTATCTCATGGGGCACACTCCGATACCTGTGGGGTTCCGAGGGGTGGGGAGACGAGTGCCGCCCGAGCGGACGGCGGCGTACACAGCGGCGGGAACCACGGGATCCGGGTGCCCGTGGTGCGAGCCGCGGCCGGCTGCCGGGCGGTTACCGGGCTTGCGTTTCCAACCGATCGATTGGTTGTTTCGAGGCTGTTGCGAGACACCATCCGGCTTCTGCGTTACGGTGTCAACCAATCGATCGGTTGGAAGTCGGTCGACCCGAAGTCTCGCCGAGTCCGCAGGAGCAGCCGTGGAACTTCCCGCCTGGGAGCCCCGCCGGGTCGTCGCGATGGCCGCGGTCCTCCCCGAGGGCGTCACCCCGCCCGGCACCCGGGGCAAGATCCTCGAGGCGGGCCTGGAACTGTTCGCCGAGTCCGGCTTCGCCGGCGCCTCCATCCGGCAGATCGCGGGCATGGTCGGCATCAACTCCGCGACGCTGTACGCGCATTACCCGTCGAAGGGGCACGTCCTGGCCGAGCTGGTGCGCATCGGCCACGAGGAGATGCGGACCAGACTGACCGAGGCCGCCGCCGGCACCGCCGACGAGGGCGCCGTCCGGCAACTGGCCGCCCTGGTCCGCGCCCACGTCCTGCTCCACACCGACTATCCGCTGCTCGCCGTGGTCACCAACAGTGAACTGCACGCCCTCTCACCCGAACTGGCCGCACCCTCACGTCAGTTGCGCGACGAGTGCCGCCGCCTGCTCGCCGACGTACTCGAACGCGGCATCAAGAGCGGCGAGTTCGAGGTGGACGACCCGCTGCTCGCGGTCACCGCGATCGGGGGCCTCGGTGTGCAGGTCGCGCAGTGGTTCGGCCCCGCCCTCGGACGGACCCGCGAGCAGGTCGCCGACCAGTACGCGCGGTTCGCGCTGCGCATCGTGAACGCGGGCCACTGAGCCCCCCGATCCCGGGCCCGTCCCGGCCACGGGCCCTCGCCCGTACCTGCCCGCGCGCAATGCCCCCGCTCTGTGCGAAGGAGTGACCATGCGACCGGTCCTCGCGACCGCCCACGGCCTGGTCCGTGGTACCGCCGACCCGTCCGGGACCGCCAGTTTCAAGAACATTCCCTACGCCGCCGCTCCCACCGGGCCCCTGCGCTTCGCGCCCCCGCACCCGCCGGTCCCGTGGGACGGCATCCGTGACGCCGGCGCCTACGGGCCCACCGCCCCCCAGGCGCCGTACGCCCCGCCCATGGACCGCCTGCTCCCCGAAACGCTCATCCCGGGCGAGGACTTCCTCAACCTCAACGTCTGGACCCCGGACCCGGCCGGCCGTCTTCCCGTGCTGGTCTGGCTCCACGGCGGCGCCTTCACCAACGGCAGTGGATCCCTCACCGGCTACGACGGCACCGCGTTCGCCCGCGACGGCGTCGTCCTGGTGACCCTCAACTACCGGCTGGGCGCTGAGGGCTTCCTGCACCTCGGGCCCGGCGACACCGTACGGGCCAACCTCGGCCTGCTGGACCAGATCGCCGCGCTCGAGTGGGTCCGCGACAACATCACCTCCTTCGGCGGCGACCCCGATCGCGTCACCGTGGCCGGTCAGTCGGCCGGGGCCATGAGCATCGGTGCCCTACTGGCCATGCCCGCGGCCAAGGGCCTCTTTCGCCGCGCCGCCCTGCAGAGCGGCGCGGCCCACCACACGCTGTCGGCCGCGAGTGCCGTCCTGGTCGCCGCCCGCCTCGCCGCCATCCTCGGGGTGCCGCCCACCCGGCCGGACCTCGCCGCCGTACCCGTCGAGCGCCTGCTGGCCGCCCAGTCCCGGCTGCGCGGCGAGATCGCCGCCCGCCCCGACCCGGCCCTGTGGGGTGAGGCCGCCTTCAACCTCATGCCCTTCGAACCCGTCGTCGACCACGACACCCTCCCGCGCGCGCCGATGGACGCCATCGCCGAGGGCGGCGCGGCGGGTGTGGACGTCCTGGCCGGCTGGACCAGCGACGAGTTCCGGCTGTTCACGGCGCCGTCAGGACTCGACGGCCTGGTGACCGGCGACCTCCTGGAACGTACCGCCACCGGCTACGGCCTCCCCCCGGGCCGGGGCGTGGCCGCCTACCGCGCCGCGTTCCCGGGAGCGAGCCGGGGCGAACTGTTCGCGCAACTCGCCACCGACTGGTTCTACCGCGTCCCCGCGCTCCGCCTGGCAGAAGCGCAGGCGGCCCATGGTGCCCGCACCTTCGTCTACGAGTTCGCCTGGCCTTCGCCCGCCTTCGACGGTGCGCTGGGCGCATGTCACGCGCTCGACGTGCCCTTCGTCTTCGGCAACCTGGCCGACCCGGCCTTCGCGCCCCTCCTGGGTGACGCCCCGCCCCCGGCGCTCGCGGAGACGATGCACGCCGCCTGGGTGTCGTTCGCCACCACCGGCGACCCCGGCTGGCCCGCGTACCGTGCCCCGGGGCGGGCCGTCCGGTACTTCGCCGACGTTCCGATCACCGCTCCCGACCCGCGCACCGGCCTGCGGACCCTGTGGGACGGTCTGCGCTGACGCCCGGCGGGGAGCATGCGGTGGTGCCGGAGCGCAGGGTGGCCCGGGAACAGGGTGGCCCGCGAACAGGGTGGCCCGGAAAAACGGCGTGCGGTGCTCCGGGCGCCCGAGTTACCGTGACGGCATGTCCACGCCCCGGATTTCCTAGCTGATGACCCGCTTCCACGCCAGAAGTGTGTCCTCTTGCTTTTTCGGAGCGTTATCCAATGATCACCGTTCGTGATGCCGAGCTGCGCGCCGGCGCCCGTCTCCTGCTGTCCGGCATCTCCTTCACCGTCTCGCCGGGGGACCGGATCGGCCTCGTCGGCCGCAACGGCGCCGGCAAGACCACCCTGATGACAGCCCTCGCCGGACAGTCCCGCCCGGCCGCCGGCGCCATCACCCGCACCGGGCCGGTCGGCTTCCTGGCGCAGGACTCCCGCGCCGCCGACCCCGCCGTGACCGTCACCGACCGCATCCTCTCCGCCCGCGGACTCGACCGCGCACTGCGCGCTCTGCGCAAGGCCGAGGCCGCCCTGACCGACGCCGCCGGCACGTCGGCGCTGGAGCGGGCGATGCAGGCCTACGCCCGCGCGGAAGCCGCCTTCCAGGCCGGCGGCGGATACGCCGCCGAAGCCGAGGCGGCCCGCGTCGCGGCCGGACTCGGCCTGCCCGAACGGGTGATGGGCGAACCCGTCGGCGCTCTCTCCGGCGGACAGAAGCGCCGGGTCGAACTCGCCCGCATCCTGTTCGCCGGAACAGACCGGACCCTGCTGCTGGACGAACCGACCAACCACCTCGACGCCGACTCCCTGACCTGGCTGCGCACCTTCCTCCAGGCCCACCGCGGCGGACTGGTGGTGATCAGCCACGACACCGGCCTGCTCGCCGACCTCGTCAACCGTGTCTTCCACCTGGACGCCACCCGGGCGGCGATCGACATCCACAACACCGGCTGGACGACCTACCTGGGCCGGCGCGACGAGGAGCAGCGGCGCCGCACCCGTGAGCGGGCGAGCGCCGAACGCAAGGCGGCGGCCCTGCACGCGCAGGCGGACCGGATGAAGGCCCGTTCCGCCACCGCCACCATGGCCAGGAGCATGGCTCGGCGTGCCGACCGGATGCTGGCCGGCCTGGAGCCGCACCGGCGCACCGAGAAGACGGCGCGCATCCGGCTGCCCGAGCCCGCCCCGTGCGGGCGGACGCCACTCGGCGCCGTCGGTCTCGCCAAGGCCTACGGCGGTCACCGTGTCCTCGACGGCGTGGACCTGGCCGTCGACCGGGGCAGCAGGACGGTCGTGCTCGGCCTCAACGGCTCCGGCAAGACCACCCTGCTGCGCGTCCTCGCCGGCGCCGAACAGCCGGACGGCGGACGGGTGGTGCGCGGGCACGGGCTGCGTCTGGGCTACTTCGCGCAGGAGCACGACACGCTCGACACCGGGCGTACGGTGCTGCAGAACCTCGGCCTGGCCGCACCGCACCTGAGCCCGGGCGAGGCGCGGCACGTCCTCGGCGCGTTCCTGTTCACCGGTGACGACGCCGACAAGCCGGCCGCCGTGCTGTCCGGCGGGGAGAAGACCCGGCTGGCGCTGGCCGGACTGGTCCACTCCGGGGCGAACGTACTGCTGCTCGACGAACCGACCAACAACCTCGACCCGGCCAGCCGGGACGAGGTGCTGGCCGCGGTCGGCTCCTATCCCGGAGCGATCGTGATGGTCACGCACGACCAGGGCGCCATCGACGCCCTGCGCCCCGACCGGGCCCTGCTCCTGCCGGACGCCGCCGAGGACCTGTGGAACGAGGACTACCGCGACCTGGTGACCCTCGCCTGACGCGGGCCTGCCCGGGACGTGGTCGCTCTCGCCTGCCCCCGACCGGCCTGCCCCTGACCGGCCTGCCCCCGATCGGCCTGCCCCTGACCGGCCTGCCCCCGGCCGGGGGGTCCCGGCCGGGGCGTGCTGGGCCGGGGCGCCCGGTGTCGTGGCCGTGGTCAGAAGTGGGTGCCGCCGTCGACGCGGATCTCGGTGCCGGTGACGAACTTGCCGTCCTCGGAACCGAGCATCGCGACCACGGACGCCACGGTCTCGGGCCCGGCGAAACCCTGGCCGACCGCCGGGGAGAGCTTCGCGAACAGTGTCATGTCGGCATCGTCGGGCAGCCCCGGCCCGGTGCTCTGCCGGCTGGCGCCGCTGCCCTCGGTCATGCCGCTGGATATGGAGCCGGGCTGGACGGCGGTGAACCGGATGCCCCGCTTGGCGTACTCGGAGGCGAGGGCGTGGGTCATCGACTGGATGCCGCCCTTGCTCGCCGCGTACGCCGCCATGTAGGGGTGCGCGAACGCGGCGGACGTCGAGCTGAAGTTGACGACCGCCGCGTCACGGCCTGCCAGCAGGGCCGGTATCGCCTCGCGGATCACCAGGAAGGTGCCGACGAGGTTGACCTGCAGGATGCGCGTGAACTCGTCGAGGCTCGTCAGATGGGTGTGCGAGGAGCGCAGGATCCCGGCCGCGTTGACCAGCACGTCCAGGCCGCCGAGCGAGGCGGTCGCCGTGGTCACCCCGGCACGTACCGAGGACTCGTCGGCGACGTCCATGACGACCGTGGTCAGGCGGCCCTCGTACGCGCCCGCCTTCCGCACGGTGTCCTGCAGACCCCGGTCGCTCACGTCCGCGGCCACGACGCTGCCGCCCTCGGCGAGGATGCGCAGCACGGTGGCCTGGCCGATGCCGGAGCCGCCCCCGGTGATCAGCACGCGGCGGCCTTCGTAGCGGTTCATGTGTTCTCCTGCCCGGCCCGGCCGGCGAGTCGGCGGGGCCTGTGCGACGCCGGTCCTCTTGCCGGCCGGCGTCCCGATGGCCATCACGGTACGCCGTGATGGCACGTTTTGCCATTACGGCATTCCATGTCATGGCCGGTCCTCGAGCCGTACCCTTTCTTGGGTGAGCACCAAGCTGCCCTCCTCCTTGACCGAGCGCCGCAAGGCCGCCACCCAGCTCGAGATCGCCCACGCGGCGGCCGATCTGTTCGCCGCGCAGGGGCCGGACGCCACGACGGCCGAGGAGATCGCCCGGCACGCGGGCGTGGCACTGCGGACCTTCTACCGCTACTTCCGCTCGAAGCAGGACGCGGTCAGTCCGCTGCTGGCAGCCGGCGCCGACCGCTGGCGGGCGCTCCTGGAGGCCGCGCAGCCGGGCGCCGGACTGCTTCCGGCACTGGAGTCGGCGGTGGAGCGGTCCCTGGCGGCACCGGACGAGGAAGCCGCCCGGGCCCTGCTGCGCACGCGCGGGCTGCTGCGGGCGGCGGCCGGAGACCCCGCGCTGCGTGCGGTCTGGTACCGCGTGAACCAGGAGTCCGAGGAGCGGCTCGTCCCGGTCGTCGCCCGGCTCGCCGACGGGAGACTCGGGGCCCTGCAGGTGCGCCTGGTCGCGGCGGCGGCCACCGACGCGATCCGCATTGCGCTGGAGACGTGGGCCGGCACCGAGGCCGGCGTCACGGGGGAGTCCTCCCCGGCCGCACTCGCGCTCCGGTGCCTGCGCCAACTGCTGGGCGGGGTGCTTGCGTCGAGGCCGGCGGGAGACGGCGAGTCCTAGCCTCCGGCGGCGGCCGTGGGCATGAGCGCCGGTGACAAGGGCGAGGGCGCCGGCGGCGGCCGTCACCTGGACCGCCTGTCCGGCGCCGGCGTCCGGCCTGCCCGCGGCCGATTGTCAGTGGGTCCCCTTACGGTGAGGAGCAGTTGAGGACCGGCGGGAACGACTGCGGGTCCGTCCTGGGGAGGGGTGTGCCATGTCCACGGCGTCCGCGGTGTCGACGACGTATCTGGAGCTGTCGCAGGAGGGCGACGGCGCCCACAAGTTCTACGAAGTGACCGTCGACGGCGTGGTGGTGACGGTGCGCTACGGCCGGATCGGTGCCGTCGGGCAGACTCAGACCTCGGCGTTCCCGACCGTGGAGAAGGCACGGGCCGCCGCCGCGAAGAAGGTGGGGGAGAAGGTCCGCAAGGGATACGCCCCCGCCGTCCCCGGGCAGCGTGCCCCCCGTGCGGTGACCCGGCGTCAGGTCAGCTCGGCCCCCTCCACGGCGCGGGCCGTCGCACCCGTGCTGTGGCGGTTTCGCACCGGCTCGGCGGCGTTCGGCATCCATGTCGACGACGAGCGCTGCTGGGTGGGCAACCAGGCGGGCGACGTCTACACCCTGGACCACGAGGGCGGTGTGCTGGCCCGGTTCAGCCTCCCGGACGGGGTGAAGTGCCTGGTCGCCGACGACTTCTGGATCTACGCCGGCTGCGACGACGGGAAGGTGTACGACCTCTCCTCGAAACTGCCTTTCGCCGCCTACGACATCGCGGCCGACGTCGACATCTTCTGGCTGGACATCCACGAGGGCATCCTGGACGTCTCGGACCGTGACGGCCGGCTCACCGTCATCGACCACGAGGACGAACACCAGTGGTCCCGGCGCAGCCAGGGCGAGCACGCGTGGATGGTCCGGGCCGACGACCGGGCCGTCTACCACGGCCATCACCAGGGTGTCACCGCCTACGCACCCGACGGGGGAGGCGAGCTGTGGCACACCCGCACCCGGGGCGGCGTGCTGTTCGGCTGGCAGGAGCAGCACGCCGTCTACGCGGGCACCGCGCACCGCGTGGTGCAGCGGCTGTCGAAGGCCACCGGCGCGATAGAGGCGACGTACGCGTGCGACAGCAGCGTGTACTCGTGCGCCACCTCTCCCGGCGGCCGGTTCGTGTTCGCCGGCGACGCGGCCTCGTCCGTCTACTGTTTCGACCAGAACGGCACGCGCCTGTGGAAGCTCGGCACCGGCAGCGGTTCGGCGCTGTCGATGCAGTACCGCGACGAGCGGCTGTACCTGGTCACCACCGACGGCTCACTGGTGTGCGTGGACGCGAGCGAAGCGGCCATCTCCGCGGCCCAGCAGGGCACGGTGCCCGTGGTGCGGGACGTGAAGCTTGCCGCCGCCCTGCCGACCTACGCCCCCGCGACAGCCGTCGCCGCGGTGGCCACGGTCGACAGGGCGCCGACCGGCGCGGTGGTGGTCGAGTGCGTCCAGGAGGCCGGCCGGCTACGGGTGCACGTGCTCTCCGAGGGCTACGACGCCTCCTGGAACGTCCAGTTCCCCCGCGCGATACGGGAGGCGGGCGCCCGGTACGTCGTGGACGCCCTGCACCCGGCGGCGGGCGGCTTCTACCGGGTCCGGGGCGACATCCGCCGCCTGCTCTGACACCACCTCACCCGCAGAAACCGACCACACGACAACCAACCGCCCACTCCCCGACACCCCCCTGCCGGTCCGGCTCCACCCGGTACAGCCGGGCTTGCGAGGCGTCCGCCCAGCGATGTGCAACCTGCGCCGATTGCGCACCGCAGCATCCCGCGGTGGTACGCCTCCCGCACGACCCGACGCCGTGCACACGCCGCACGGCCGTCAGATGCGAGGTGCTGCCGCCACCGGCGTACACCACGTCCTGCACGGCGCCCCGCCCCTCCGCGGCGTCAGGAAGTCGTGGTTGTCGGGTGCGGGAGGATTTCGCGGGCGGTGGGGAGGACCTCGGCGCGGTCCTTCGGCACCAGGCCGATGCGGGTGCGACGGTCCAGGAGGTCCGACTCGTCCAGGGCGCCCTCGTGCCGGACCGCCCAGAGGAGTTCGGCCCGGGTGACCGGGTGGCCGGGCAGCACCGGCTGCGCCAGGGCCGGGTCCTGGGCGGCGAGGGCGTGGACAGCCGCGGCCTCGGTGCCGTAGCGGCGGACCAGGCGGCGGGGCGCGGGCAGCGCGCGGAGGCGTTCGGGGGCGGCGGCGCCCACCAGCGGCAGCGCGGCGGTGGGGGAGGGGCCCACGCGCAGGCCCCGGGCGGCTGCCGCCGCGTCCACGGCGTCCTGGGCCATCCGCCGGTAGGTGGTGAGCTTGCCGCCGACCACGGTGGTGACACCGTCGGGCGAGGTCAGCACCGCGTGCCGGCGTGAGATGTCGGAGGTGCGGGCCGGTTCGCCGTCGGTGCCGTCGTGCCCGGACGTGTCCAGCAGGGGGCGCAGCCCCGCGAAGGCGCCGACGACTTCGTCCCGGGCCACGGGCGTGTCCAGGACCGAACCGAGCACGTCCAGGAGGAAGCCGATGTCGGTCTCGGGGACCTCCGGCACGTCCGGGATCCCGCCGTCGACCGGCTCGTCGGTGAGACCGACGTAGACCCGGCCGTCGCCCTGGGGCAGGACCAGCACGAACCGGTTGGTCTCGCCGGGGATGGGGATGTGCAGTCCGGCCGGCAGGGTGCCGAGCCGCTCCGAGCGCAGCACCAGGTGGGTGCCGCGGGACGGACGGATCCGGATGCCGTCGGCGAGGGTGCCCGCCCACACACCGGTGGCGTTGATCACGGCACGGGCCCTGATCTCCCCCTCCTCGCCGGTGAGTTCGTCCCGGATCCGGGCGCCCGTGCCGGTGAGTTCCAGCACCCGCACCCGGGTCAGTACCCGGGCGCCGTGCCCGGCGGCCGTCCGGGCCAGGGCGGTCACCAGGCGGGCGTCGTCGGTCACCTTGCCGTCCCAGGACAGCAGCCCGCCGCGCAGTCCGGCCGTGCGGACCGCGGGCGCCAGGTGCCGGGCCTCGGTCCCGGACAGCCGGCGCGGGGCCGGCAGCACCTGCCGCGGTGTCCGGGCGGCCAGCCGCAACACGTCCCCGGCCCGGAAGCCCGCCCACGCCAGCGAGGCCTGGGCCCTGGACACCAGCGGGGTCAGCGGCAGCACGAACGGCTGGGCCGCGACCAGGTGCGGGGCCGTACGGGTCATCAGGACGCCGCGTTCGACCGCGCTCTCGTGGGCGACGTCGAACTGCGCGGACGCCAGGTAGCGCAAGCCTCCGTGGATGAGCTTCGAACTCCAGCGGGAGGTGCCGAAGGCCAGGTCGTGGGCGTCGACCGCGACGACGTCCAGTCCGCGGGCCGCCGCGTCCAGTGCGGCCCCGGCACCCGTGGCGCCGAGCCCGACGACCAGGACGTCGGCCACCCGGCCGTCCGCGGCCTCGGCCAGTTCCCGGCTCCGCCGGTGTGCGCTGAGGGACGAGCCGGGGGCGGCCTCGGTGTGGCTCATGGCGTCAGGGTCCTCTCCAGAAGGGTGCGCAGTTCACCGAGGAACGCGGCGGAGTCCAGCTCCGGATCGTCCTCGTCGGTCATGGTGCGCAGGGACAGCGTGAAGGACTGCACGGTCAACAGCAGGGCGCGGGCCTGCCGTTCGGTGTGGCCGGGGCGTACGGAGCCGTCCGCGTGGCCCTCGCGCAGGGCACCGGCCAGCAGCGCCAGCAGTGCCTCCTGGCTCGCGCCGCGCCGGTCGAGCACGTACGGGAGGAGCAGTTCCGGATCGACGTCGACGATCTTGTGAAAGAGGGGGTGGGCCCGGAAGGCCTCGACGCCGGCCACCATTCCGTCCACGATCCGGGTACGTGTGCTGATGCCGGCGGTGGGCTCCGGTATGGCCCGGGTGGCCAGGGCGATCCACTCCCGGGTCATCAGGTCGCCCACCAGGGTGCGCAGGTCCGGCCAGCGCCGGTACAGCGTCATCCGGGAGACGCCGGCGCGGCGGGCCACGTCGGCCAGGGTGGTGCGGCGCACGCCGACGGCCAGTACGCAGTCGCGCACCGCGTCGAGCACGTGATCGTTGTCCGAACCGTTGTGACGAATAGGCGTCATGTGTCACAGTGTAACGCCCCGAGGCCCGGACGGAAGGATCCTGGTCCCGGAAGACGGCAGCCGAGCCGCGTGAACCGAGCACACCGACCTGTGAGGACGACCGTTCAATGGACATGCTGTGGAACGGCTGGGGCGACCCGGCCAAGGCGGCACCGCTGCCCGACACGGTGACCGGCCTGCTGCGCGACCTGCTCGGCGTCAAGCCGCGCACCACGCCTGCGCTCGCCCTCGAGGACGTCCGCCTGCCCGCCCCCACGGCCGGCTCCGCCGCCCTGAAGGCCCTCGCCGAGGCCGTCGGCGGCGACGAGCACGTCCGTACGGACGCCGAGAGCCGCATCCGCCACACCCGCGGCAAGTCCACGCCCGACCTGCTGCGCATCCGCACCGGCGACTTCGCCGACGTCCCACAGGCCGTCGTCCTGCCCGCCGGCCACGACGAGGTCCTCGCCGTCCTGCGTGCCTGCGCCGTGCACAGCCTGGCCGTCGTGCCCTTCGGCGGCGGCACCTCGGTGGTCGGCGGGCTCGCCCCGCAGCGCACCGCCTTCATAGCCCTTGACCTGCGCCGCATGAACGGCCTGCTGGAGCTGGACCCCGTCTCCCGCACCGCGGTCCTCCAGCCCGGCCTGCGGGCCCCCGAGGCCGAAGCCCTCCTCGCCGACCGGGGCTTCACACTCGGGCACTTCCCGCAGTCCTTCGAGTGGGCCACCATCGGCGGCTTCGCCGCCGCCCGCTCCAGCGGCCAGGCCTCCGCCGGCTACGGCCGCTTCGACGAGATGGTGCTCGGGCTGACCGTCGCCACCCCCGAGGGCACCCTCGAGACCGGCCGCGCCCCGCGCTCCGCCGCCGGACCCGACCTGCGCCAGCTCGTCCTCGGCTCCGAGGGCGCCTTCGGCGTCATCACCTCCGTCACCGTACGGATCCGCCCCCTGCCCGAGGTCCGGGTGTACGAGGGCTGGCGGTTCGACTCCTTCGAACAGGGTGCCGCCGCCCTGCGCCGGCTCGCCCAGGACGGCCCCAGGCCGACCGTACTGCGCCTGTCCGACGAGACCGAGACGCTCATCGGCCTCGCCCAGCCCGACGCGATCGGCGCCGACCCGGCCCAGGGCGGCGCGGGATGCCTGGCGATCACCGGCTACGAGGGGACGCCCGAGGACACCGCGCACCGCCGCGAGCAGGCGGCGAGCGTCCTCACGGCCTGCGGCGGCACCCTCGTCGGCGCCGAACCCGGTGAACGCTGGGCCCACGGCCGCTACTCCGCGCCGTACCTGCGCGACGCCCTGCTCGACGTGGGCGCCTTCGCCGAGACGCTGGAGACCGCGGCCTTCTGGTCCCGCATCCCCGACCTCTACACGGCCGTGCGCACCGCCCTCACCGACACCCTCACCGAGGCCGGCACCCCGCCCCTGGTGATGTGCCACATCTCCCACGTGTACGAGAACGGCGCCTCGCTGTACTTCACCGTCGTCAGCGCCCAGGGCGACGACCCGGTGGCCCACTGGACGCCGGCCAAGCACGCCGCCAACGAAGCCGTGCTGGCCGCCGGCGGCACCATCTCCCACCACCACGGGGTCGGCACCGACCACCGCGACTGGTACGTCCGCGAAGCCGGCCCGCTCGGCATCTCCGCCCTGCGCGCCGTCAAGCGCCGCCTGGACCCGCAGGGGCTCCTCAACCCCGGCGTCCTGCTGCCCACCGACTGACCCCGACCGAACCGACCGCCTGCCTCGGAGGCACACCGATGCGCCAGTTCACCGCCGTCGTCAACCCCACCGCGGGCGGCTCCACCGGGGCGGCGACCCTGCTCCACCTGGCCCGGCTGCTGCGCGCAGCCGGCGCCGAGCTGGAGACCGAGTACAGCCACAGCCTCGTCCACGCCCAGGACATCGCCCGCAGCGCCGGCGAGCGCGGCCGGATCGTCCTGGCCGTGGGCGGCGACGGCATCGCCGGCGGGATCGGCGGCGCGCTCAGCGGCACCGGAACCGTCCTCGGCCTCGTACCCGCCGGACGCGGCAACGACTTCGCCCGCGCGCTGCACCTGCCCGCCGACCCGGAGGCCCTCGCGGACATCCTGCTGCACGCCGAGCCCCGGCCGGTGGACACCATCGAGGTGGAGTCGGCCGTCCACCCGCGGACCGTGGTGCTGGGCAGCGTGTACGCCGGGGTCGACGCCGTGGCCAACAAGCACGCCAACAACGCCCGGTTGCTGCGCGGCGCCGCCTCCTACTACGCCGGCGGCCTGCGCGCGGTCACCACGTGGCGGGCGGCCGACTACCGCGTCACCGTCGACGGTGAGGAGCACGCCCACCGCGGGTACACGGTCGTCGCCGCCAACTCCCCGTACTACGGCTCCGGTCGCCTCATCGCGCCCGGCGCGCAGGTCGACGACGGACTGCTGGACGTCGTGATGATCCGCGAGGCCCCGCGTCACCTCTTCTTCGCCCTCATGAACGAACTCAGGACCGGCGCCCACGTCCGGCGGCCCGAAGTGCGCGTCCTGCGCGGCAAGGAACTCCGCATCGAGGCCGACCGGCCCGTGCCCTACGGCGCCGACGGCGAGGTGGAGGCCACCCTGCCGGTCACCCTGCGGGTACGCCCGGGGGACCTGCCGGTGCTGTACTGACCGCCGGCACTGCCCCGGGGGCCGAATGCTCGGCCAGACACGGCCAGACACGGCGAGACACGGCGCAGGCGCGGTCGGCGCGGTCCGGCTCGCGGGCACACCGGTCGGGTGACCGGCCGCACCGGTCGTACGACCTGCCGAATCGGCCGGTGCGCGCCATGCTGGTGCGAGAGACCCCCAGGAGGCAGACGCCGTGTCCGAGCCGCAGCCCGTCGTCGTCCCGCCGGCCAGGGCCGCCGTCTTCCTGGTCGCCACGCTCGCACCCGGCGGCGAGGACACGGTGCGGGACCTGCTGGAGGACGTCTCCGGACTGCGCCGCTCGGTCGGCTTCCGGGACCCCGCAGAGGAGCTGAGCTGCGTCGTCGGCATCGGATCGGCGGCCTGGGACCGGCTGTTCAGCGGGCCCAGACCACGCGACCTGCACCCCTTCGTGGAACTTGCCGGTCCCCGCCACCGGGCCCCGGGCACCCCCGGCGACCTCCTCTTCCACATCCGCGCCCATCGCATGGATCTCTGCTTCGAACTGGCCCGATTGCTGGGAGAACGGCTCGCCGGAGCGGCCACCGTCGTCGACGAAGTACATGGTTTCAAATTCTTCGACGAACGCGATCTGCTCGGCTTCGTGGACGGCAGCGAAAACCCGGAAGGACAGTTGGCGGCCGACGCGGTGTTCATAGGGGACGAGGACCCCCAATTCGCCGGGGGAAGCTACGTGATCGTGCAGAAGTACCTGCACGACATGACCGCCTGGAACGCACTGACACCCCAGGAGCAGGAAAAGGTCATCGGGCGCTCCAAGCTGAGCAATGTCGAGCTGCCCGACGACGCCAAGCCCGAGGATTCCCATGTCGCGCTCAACGTCATCACGGACGAGAACGGCGACGAGCGCAAGATAGTACGGGAGAACATGCCGTTCGGGAGGGTCGGCGCAGGCGAATTCGGTACGTACTTCATCGGTTACGCCCGCACTCCCGACGTGACCGAGGAAATGCTCAGGAACATGTTCCTCGGTCGGCGCCCCGGACAGCACGACCGGATTCTCGACTTCTCGGTCCCGGTCACGGGCTGCCTTTTCCACGTGCCCACCCTGTCCTTTCTCGAGGATCTCCCGCCCGCTCCGTCCGCTTGCGGTGCCGTGCGGGCGGAGGTTCAGTGATTACTGGCCCCGCCGACTGCTGATCCCTCGCGCGCCAGGAGCTGTCATGTCGATGTCGTTCGGTGCACCGTTCGGTTCGTCGGATCCGTTCAGTGAGCTGCTCAATCATTTCTTCGGAATGTCGCCGGCGTCGTCACCACCCGCGGTGCAGCGTGTTCCCATCGGACGGCTGCTGACGGAATCGTCGCGGCAGCTGCTGAACCTGGCCGCGCAGCGGGCCGCCGAGGACGGCACCTCCGACCTCGACACCGAGCACCTGCTCTGGGCGGCCACGCAGGTAGACCCCTCCCGCCGGCTCCTCGCGCAGGTCGGCATGAACCCCGACATGCTCGCGGCCGAGCTGGCCAAGATCCTGCCCCGCGAGTCCGGCGAGCCCTCCGCCCAACCGGGTCTCACGCCGGCGGCCAAGCGCACACTCCGCGCCGCCTACGCCCGGTCGCAGGCGGCCGGTGTGTCCTACATCGGCCCCGAGCACATCCTGACCGCCTTGATCGGCGACACCGACTCGGGTGCCGCACGGGTGCTGCGGGCCGAGGGGCTGGACACCCAGCGCGTCACGGGCCTCACCGAACAGGCGGCTCCACGCCCCGACGGCGCCCCCGCCGAGCGCAGCAAGCAGCCCGCCACGACCCTCGACGAATTCGGCCGCGACCTGACCGAGGAGGCGAAGGCCGGAAAGCTCGACCCGGTGGTGGGGCGGGCCGAGGAGATCGAGCAGACCGTCGAGATCCTCTCGCGGCGTTCCAAGAACAACCCCGTGCTGATCGGTGAACCAGGCGTCGGCAAGACCGCCATCGTGGAGGGCCTCGCCCAGCGCATCGTGGCCGGCGAGGTCCCCGACACCCTGAAGGACAAGCGGGTCGTCGCGCTGGACCTGTCCGGCATGGTGGCGGGCGCGCAGTACCGGGGACAGTTCGAGGAGCGGCTGAAGAAGGTCATCGAGGACGTCCAGGCAGCCGGCGGCGACATCATCCTGTTCATCGACGAGCTGCACACGGTCGTCGGCGCCGGCGCGACCGGCGAGGGCTCCATGGACGCGGGCAACATGCTCAAGCCCGCGCTCGCACGCGGCGAACTCCACGTCGTGGGCGCCACGACCATCGACGAGTACCGCAAGTACGTGGAGAAGGACGCCGCCCTGGAGCGCCGGTTCCAGCCCGTGATGGTCCCGGAACCCACTGTCGAGGAGACGGTGCAGATCCTCGAAGGGCTGCGCGACTCCTACGAGGCCCACCACCAGGTCCGCTTCGACGACGAGGCGCTGGCCGCCGCCGCCGAACTCTCCGACCGCTACATCACCGACCGGTACCTGCCCGACAAGGCGATCGACGTGATGGACCACGCCGGTGCCCGGGTACGGCTGCGCAGCGCGGGCCGCTCCACCGAGGTCGTCAGCCGCGAGGACCGCATCGCCAAGCTGCGCCGGGAACTCGAACAGGCCGTCTCCGCCGAGGACTTCGAGAAGGCCTCGGAGCTGAAGCGGGAGGTCGCCGAGGCAGAGGGCGAACTCGCCGGCATCGAGGAGCGCCGTGAGGGCATCGTCTCGGTCACGGCGTCCGACATCGCCGATGTCGTCTCCCGGCGTACCGGCATCCCGGTCTCGCAGCTCACCGCCAGCGAGAAGGAGAAGCTGCTGCGGCTCGAGGAGGACATGCACGCCCGGATCGTCGGCCAGGACGAGGCGGTCACCGCGGTCTCCCGGGCCGTACGCCGCAACCGCGCCGGCATGGGCGACCCCAACCGTCCCGTGGGATCCTTCCTCTTCCTCGGCCCCACCGGCGTCGGAAAGACCGAACTCGCCAAGACGCTCGCCGCTCTGCTGTTCGGCGAAGAGGACCGCATGATCCGCTTCGACATGAGCGAGTTCCAGGAGAAGCACACCGTCGCCCGGCTGGTCGGCGCCCCTCCCGGCTACGTCGGCTACGAGGAAGCGGGCCAGCTCACCGAGAAGGTCCGCCGCCGGCCCTACAGCGTGGTGCTGTTCGACGAGGTGGAGAAGGCCCACCCCGACGTCTTCAACACGCTGCTGCAGATCCTGGACGACGGCCGGCTGACCGATGCCCAGGGCCGTACGGTCGACTTCCGGCACTGCGTCGTCATCATGACGTCGAACATCGGCGCGCACCGCATCCTGGACCACAAGGGCGACGTCTCGGAACTCAAGGACGAGCTGATGGAGGACCTGCGGGGCCGGTTCCTGCCGGAGTTCCTCAACCGCATCGACGACATCATCATCTTCCACGGCCTCACCGAGGACGACCTGGGGGAGATCGTGGACCACCTGCTGGACCGCAGCAGGCACCGGGTGCACGCGCAGGGCATGGGTCTGGAGGTCACGGACGCCGCCAAGAAGCTGCTCATCGCCCACGGCCACCAGCCGGAGTTCGGTGCCCGGCCGCTGCGCCGGACGATCCAGGCCGAACTCGACAACCGCGTCGCCGACCTGCTGCTCGGCGGCGAGGCGGGGCCCGGGGACACCATCGTGGTCGACGTGGTGAAGGACTCCCTGCACTTCTCGGTGCGCAAGAGCGACCCGGGAACACTCGCAGGCTCCGGCGACGCGCAGCCGACGGGGCAGCGGTAGCGGTTGCGGTCGGTGCGGCAGCGGACCGGGCCGCGCAGCCGCGGCCGTCTTTCCGGCGCCGCCGCCGCGCTCCGCTGCCGTCAGCCGCGTTCCGCTGCCGTCAGCCGGTCATGACGGCCCGTCCGTCCCGATCGACACCACGACCGCCGTCGCCGGGCCGTCCGGGGTGTCGTAGTGAACGGTGTCCCCGGGCCGGCGTCCGAGCAGGGCGCGGCCGAGCGGGCTGTCGGCGGTGACCAGCGGCTGGTCCAGCGCCTCGGCGACCTCGCCGATCTGCAGGGACTCCGTGGAGCCGTCGGGGAAGCGGACGCCGACCGTGCTGCCCACGCCGACCACGTCGGTGGGGGCCGGACCGGCCAGGTCCGCCCGGTCGAGCCGCTCGCCGATGTCCTCGATACGACGGTCCAGGCGTTGCAGCTGGTCGGCGCGCTGCAACTCGTCGGCCTGGTCCGCCTGGTCGCCGACGGAAGTGGTGTCCCGGAGGGTTCCGGCGACCAGCCGGCGCTCCTCCCGCAGATCCGCCAGCTCCTGCTCCAGTGCCCGACGGGCCTGGGCGCTGATCGGCTCCGGTTCACCGGTCATCACTGCTCCTCCGCTCAGCTGGGCACGTGCAGCCGGACTGGGTACGCAGCCGGACAGCACTGCGCAGTCCGGTATTTCGCATGATAAGCGGATCCATGCCTCTCCTTGCCTCCGGTGGAGCGAGGGAGATTGCAGGGATATCGTGCTTATGTCCCTATCCCCGGAGTGGCATGTGCGCCACTCCCCGTGGCTGCCTGGAGGTGCCATGTCCTCGAAGCGACGCCGGAAGAAGAAGTCCCGGCGCAAGCACGCGGCCAACCACGGGCGTCGGCCCCAGTCCTGACGCCTTCCCGGACGGCACACCAAGTCCGCCACGGTTGCGCGGACTTCGACCACGACCGCCGGTCTCGGCACATGCCGACGGCGGTCGTCCTGCTCAGCCCTCCATGGCCTCGTGGACGCTGGGATAGCAGTCGATGAGAGTGGTCAGGCCGACGATCTCCAGGGTGCGCAGGACGGGCCTGCGCACGCCCGCGAGGCGCAGCCAGCCCGCCGGGCCATGGGCCTGATGTGCGGCGATGAGCACGTTGATGCCGCTGGAGTCCATGAACGCCACGCCGCTGAAGTCCGCGACGGTCCGTTCGCCGGCGGCCGGGTCCCCGGGGATGAGGGCCTGGCGCAGCAGTGTGGACGTGTGGTGGTCGGCCTCGCCGCTCACCGTGACGACGGTGACGCCGTCGACGCTCGCCCGGGTGACGGACAACCGGTCCGGTTCCGCCTGCTTGTTCGTGTCTGCCGTTCCTGTCACGCGCGCCTCGTCCACCGCTCGCCGATCCTTGCCCAGAGCTTGCCTTCTCGTGAAGCTGCCCAGGATCGCGCGGAGGATGCCGTGCGAACCGCAGACACTCCGTCATGCGTATGGAGTCTTCACCACAACCTCTGGAGCCCCTCGTGTGTCCAGTACATGACGCCCGGCTCCTCGAGGCCCGGGCACCGCCCTTTCCGCGCCCTGACGAGGAGATTCCCGTTGCGTACAGCCCTCCGTCCCACGGCGGCAGCCGTGGTCGCCGCAGCGATCGGCATCGGCGTTCCCGCCCTCGCCGTCCCCGTGGCACACGCCGAGGACCTCGCTCCCGACCTCGTGATCTCGACCCTGCCGACCGCCTCGCCCAAGCCCGGTGAGGTCTACGACCGGTCGGTCACCCTCACCAACGAGGGCACGGCACCCGCGGACGGCGTCACCTTCCGGATCCGGCTGACCCGCGGGCTCGACTTCCCCCAGCCGGTCGAGGGCTGCACCTACTCGACCGTCGCCGACCACGTCCGGCAGGCCCTGTGCGAGCTGGACACGGTCGTCCAGCCGCATGCCTCCGTCACCACGCCCGTACGGTTCAAGGCCCTGCCCCAGGCGCTGATGGAAGCCGTCGAGTACGGCACGAGCAGCACCGGCGAGGCCCCCGGGGAAGGGTTCGACGACAGCTACCGGCGGCTGACCCTGACCGCGGACAGCACAGCCGACCTGCGCGCCGAGGGAGACCTGACGGAGGGTGCTCCCGGCAGCAGGGTCTCCGTCACCGCCACCCTGCGCAACGACGGTCCCGGCTGGATCCAGAACCAGGAGAGCGACGACCAGCCGGCCCTGATCGTGCAGATCCCGCCGGGGACCGTCGCCAGGGAGGTGCCCGAGGACTGCCGGCCGTTCGGGACGGACGGGCCGACCGGACCGTCGCAGCCGGGCCGTCCGCGGTACGTGTGCTGGCCCGCCGGCCACGCCATCGACCTCGACCAGTCGCTCGACTACACCTTCGTCCTCGAGATCGGCAAGACGGCCCGCAGCACCAAGGGCAAGGTGACGGCCGGCTCCGTGTACGGCATCCACCCGGAGTTCGACGAGAACCGGGCGAACGACACCGCCTACCTCACCGTCGACGTGAGCGGCGACGACCCGGGCACGAGCACCTCCGGCGGCACCACGGCCGGCGGCACTTCGACCTCCTCCGGCGGTGCCTCGGCCGGCGGTGACACCGGCAGCGGCGGCTCCACCACGGACGGCCGGGGCAACGACCCGCACGACCAGTCCACGGGCGGCTCCGGCGCCACCGGCACGTCCGGTGACACGGGCACGTCCGGTGACACGGGCACGTCCGGCACGACGGGCGCGTCCGGGACGGCCGCTTCCGGCACCTCGGGCTCGGCGACCACGGCCACCGCCTCGGGCTCCGCGACCGGCGGCACCCTGGCCGGCACCGGCAGCGACGGCACGCCGGTCCTGACCGCCGCCGCCGTGGGTGCGACGGTGCTCGGCGGCCTGGTACTGGTGGCCGTGCGCCGCCGGGGCACCGTGAAGTGACCGGGCCCGGCGGGCAGCGACCGCGGGGCGGGTGCGGTCAGGCGGGCTGCCACAGCTCGATCCGATTGCCCTCGGGATCGGTCACCCAGCCGAATCGGCCGACACCCTCCATGTCCTGGGTCTCTTCGGCGACGTCCGCTCCCCTGGCGCGCAACTGCGCGAGCATCGCGTCGAGGTCACGGACCCGGAAGTTGAGCATGGTCTGCTGGGAGCGGGAGCCGAAGTAGTCGGTCTCCGACTCGAACGGGGCGAACACCGTCGGTCCGGCCGCCTGACGCCACAGGCCGTGCTCGTCGGTGTCCAGGCCGAGGCAGTCGCGGTACCAGGCGTTCAGGGCGGCGGGGTCGGCGGCGCGCATGAAGTATCCGCCGATTCCAAGCACATGTTCCATGCCGCCATCTTGCCAGCGGGGCGACCGCACGAACCCCAGCCGCGCAGTCGCCCCCGCCCGGCCGCCTCGCCGGGCCCGGCGCACCCCGCCACGCCTCGCCGGGCCCGACGCACCCTGCCACGCCCGGCGGGCCCGGCGCACCCCGCCACGCCCGGCGGGCCCAGCAGTCCCCGGCCGCTCGGCCCGCCCTGTCTGTCACTGATCGTCTGTCACTGAGCAATCGTCTGTCACCGGGCATCGCGAAGGGCGCTCGTCATCACCCTCCCGCCGTGCCGGTCTTTACGGCTCCGTCCCGACAGCGGCGACTCGGCCCCGGCGGCGGCAGCGGTTCGCCCTTCCCCCGGCGGCAGCGGCTCCATCCACTCGAGGCGCGCAGGCGTACTCGACAGGCAGTATCGTATGCCGGAAAATAAATGCCGGAGTACGGAAAACGGCAACGGGGTGCCGGGTGAGGGGGCGGGACGTGCGACGGTCGGTTCATGGCCGGTGGCGGCGCCGGGGACGCGGCGCGGGCTACGCGCTGCGGCTGCTGCGCGGCCCGGCCCAGGTGATGTTCCTGGCCGACGCACGGGCGGGCGCCGCCTTCTGTCTCGCCCTCGGCGCCGCCGACTGGCGTTACGGCGCCTACGCCCTGGGCGGTGCCGTACTGGGCAGCAGCACGGCACGGCTGCTGCACGTCGCCCGCGCCCGGGTGGAAACAGGGCTGGAGGGCTTCAACTCCTGCCTCCTGGCTCTGTGTTTCGCGGTCTTCCTGGACGCGGGCCGGCCCTCCACGGTCCTGCTCGCCACCGCGGGCTGCGCCGTCGTCACCGTCGTCACGGCGGCCGTGGTCCGGCTGCTGCGGGTGTGGAACCTGCCGTCGCTGACCCTGCCGTACTGCCTGCTGGCGAGCGCGGTCACGATCGCGGCGCCCGCCTTCGGCCGGATCTGGCCGCACGGCGGCAGCCTCGCCGCGCTGCCGGGCGCCGCCTCCGGCGCCACCGCGCTGCCCCCGGGCGAGCTGGGGCGGGCGTTCTTCCGCAACCTGTCCCAGATCTTCTTCCTCGACGAGTGGTACGTGGGCTTGCTGCTGCTCGCCGGCCTCCTCCTGGCGAGCCGTACCGCCGCACTGGTGGCCTGCGCCGGCAGCGCGACGGGCATCCTGACCGCCTGGGCACTCGGGGCTCCGGCGGCCCGCATCGCCGACGGCACCCTCGGCTACAACGCGGTGCTCGTCGCCCTCGCCTTGTGCGGGGTCTTCCTGACGGCGGCCCCGGCCACACTGCTGTACGCCCTGCTCGGCGCGGCGACCGCCACCGCTGTGACCCCGGCCGTCGCGCATCTGCTCGCCCCCTCCGGCGGTCACGCGTTCACCTGGCCGTTCGTGCTGACGACCCTCGCCTTCCTGACCGCCGCCCGGTCATTCCCCCGGCTGACCGGCCGGGCTCCCGGCGCGGACGGCACGTCCCGGCAGCCGGCCGGCGCCCCGGCGCCCGCCGCGTAGGCCGCAGGGTGGCCGCCCGCCCCGCGTAGGCCGCAGGCAGCCACCCACCACGTGGGCCGCAGGGCAGCCGTCCGCGGCTCGCCTCGGCCGGCGCCGGCCCACGCCTGCCCGGGACCGGCGGCTGCAACCGGCGTCCGCGCCGTCATGACATGCCTCACTGTGAATTGCGTACGGATCTGTGCTGTTCGGGGCAGGGGTTTGTTAGATTGCGCAACTACGCAACCGATGCGGCGCAGGGTCTCGCCTGCCCGTATGCCGCCGCGCACGCCCGGCCGGGAGTCCTACGGCCCGGCCTGGCAGGCCCGACCGTTCATGGGAGTGGGAGATGAGCGACCCGTGGGACGGGCCGGTCGGCCAGGCCACACGCAGCCTCGGCGACCAGGTCCCCGGCCACGGCGACCGGGTCCCCGGACAGCGCGCGGCCGAGCCGGACGAGGGGCGTCCGCCGGGCGGCCGGGCCGCCGCCCGAGTGGCCGCCCGTATGCGAAGCGGCAAGCGGTCCCGCCCGGCGGGACGCGGCAGACGCGTGCTGAAGATCGCCGGGATCTGCCTGTCCCTCCTCGTCATGGTCACCGCAGGCGCGGGCTGGTGGTTCTACCAGCACCTGAACGGCAACATCCACAGTGTGTCGCTGGACGGCAAGGGCGGCACCGAGAAGGCCGACGCCTTCGGCCGCACCCCGATCAACATCCTGGTCATGGGCTCCGACGGCCGTACCAGCAAGTCGGACTGCAAACTCGGCGGCGGCTGCTCCGCCACCGGGGTGCAGACCGGCAGCAACGCGGACGTGCAGATGGTGCTGCACATATCCGCCGACCGCTCCAACGCCACCGTCATGAGCATCCCCCGCGACACCATGACCAAGGTCCCGGCCTGCAAGGACAGCGCCACCGGCCAGTCCACGTCCGGCTACTACGGCCAGATCAACAGCGCGCTCCAGTACGGGCCGGCCTGCCAGGTGGCCACCGTGCACAAGCTCACCGGCATACCCATCGACCACTTCGTCAAGCTCGACTTCTCCGGTGTGGTCAAGATGTCCGACGCGGTCGGCGGTGTCTCCGTGTGCGTCAGCGACGACGTCTACGACACCTACTCGCACCTGAAGCTGTCCAAGGGCACCCACACCCTCAAGGGCGTCGCGGCCCTGGAGTTCGTCCGCTCCCGGCACGGCTTCGGCGACGGCAGCGACCTCGGCCGCACGATCTCGCAGCACATCTTCCTCAGCGCGATGATCCGCCAGTTCAAGAGCGCGGGCACGCTCACCGACCCCACCAAGGTCTACGGCCTCGCGGACGCCGCCACCAAGGCACTGACCGTGGACGACGGCCTGGGCACCGTGAAGAAGCTGATCGGGCTCGCGGACGACGTGAACAAGGTGCCCGCCGAGCGGATCACCTTCACGACGATGCAGACGGCCCCCGATCCCGCCGACGACGACCGCGTGGTCGTGGGCCCGGGCGCCAAGGCCCTGTTCTCCACCATCGCCGACGACCAGTCCCTGACCACCGGATCCGGAAAGAAGTCCACGGCGGCCTCGGCGACCGCGAAGGCCACGGCCACCGCCCCGGCCGTACCCGCGTCGGAGATCGCCGTGACCGTGGAGAACGGCACCGGCATCACCGGCCGCGCCTCCGCCGTGGCGACCGCCCTCGTCGACAAGGGCTTCAGCTCCGCCACGACCACGGCGAACGCCCCGAGCCCCGCGGCCACCACCACCCTCACCTACGGCGCCGGGCAGAAGGCCGCGGCCCGCACGGCCGCCAAGGCGCTCGGGCTGCCCGCCGCCCGGCTGAAGCAGGGCACCGGCACCGGGCTGACCCTGGTGGTCGGCAGCGACTGGCCCAGTGGCAGCAAGTATCACGGCGGTTCCTCCGCTCCCGCGCCCGCCGACACCAAGGCCGCCGTCTCCAACGCGCACGCCTCCACCGCCGGCCAGGCCAGGACCTGCGCCAAGGTCAGCACCTTCAAGACGGTGAGTCTGGGCGGCGTCCCCATGACCCCGTCCCAGGCGTACGCGGCGGCCCGCGGCAAGCCCGACTCCGACGCCTGAGCCCGGCGGCGCCCACGGCCCGGCCGGGGGCCGGCCCGCTTCCGTGAGCCGCCGGCTCAGACTTTGCGCCAGCGGGCGTCGCACCAGGAGAAGAGCCCGAACGCCGCCAGACCGGCCGCGACGGCGGCCAGCAGCCACGGCCCGGCCGGCAGGTCCCGGAAGGCACGCAGGGTGTCGTCCATGCCACGTGCCTTCCCCGGCTGGTGCCGCACCGCCGCGGCCAGCGCGAACACCCCGGCGACCGCGAAGACCACGCCCCGGGCCACGCCGCCGGCCACCCCGAGGAACTCGACGGCCTTGCGCGTTCCCGAGGACATCGCCCCGGTGCGCAGGTCCTGGCGGAACTTCCGCCGCACCGCTCGTACACAGATCCACAGTCCGGCGATCACCACGGCGAGACCCGCGGCCCCGACGAGCAACTGGCCGGCGGGCCATTCGAGCACCCGGGCGGTGACGTCGTCGGTCTGCCGGTCGGAGGCGCCGCTGCCGCTGCCCTTGTCGCCGGCCGCGTAGGAGAGCACCGAGTACGACACGAAGCCGTAGAAGACGCAACGGAAGGAGGCCGCCGCCCGCTCGTGCAGTTTCGAGCCGCCCGGGCCCGATCCGCCGAACACCGCCTCCGACAGCTGCCACAGTGCCATTCCGGCGAGCGCGAGCCCCACGGCCCACAGCAGCGCCGATCCGAAGGGCCGGCCGGCCAGCTCGTCCAGGGCGCCGCCGCGGTCGGCCTGGTGCCCGCCGCCGTCGCCGCCGAAGGCGATCTGCAGCGCGATGACACCCACGAGTACGTAGATCACCCCACGGGCCGCGAATCCGGCCCGGGCCGCCGCGGCCATCGCCGTGCTGTCGGCCACCCGGCGCGCCCGGCCCCGGCCCCGCAGCGTCCATGAGCGTGCATCCATACAGGGCCGGTGCCCCCGGACCACCGATGCGACACCTGTGCGCCGCTGCGTCACCTGCCCGGCGCAGGCCGAACGGGCAGGCATGCCGGACGCAGGCAGAACAGGCAGGCATGCCGGGCGGAAGTCCGGGTAACCGGCCCTCCATCAACCGATGCCGCACCCACGGACCCAATCGGGAGGGGAACACCATGACAGCGCCGACCGCGGTCGCCCAGGACACGCCGACGACAACCGGACTGCCCTCAGTCGCAGCCCCGCGGGACGTGGCACCCAAGGACGCCCGTGAGCTGTCCAAGGTGTTCTTCGACCAGCTGGCGGTCCTGGAGGAGGGCACGCCGGAGTTCCAGTACGCCCGGAACACGCTGATCGAGATGAACATGTCCCTGGTCCGCTTCGCGGCGGCCCGGTTCCGCAGCCGGGGCCCGGAGGAGATGGAGGACATCGTCCAGGTCGGCATGATCGGGCTGATCAAGGCGATCGACCGGTTCGAGCTGTCGCGCGAGGTGGAGTTCACCTCGTTCGCGGTGCCCTACATCGTCGGCGAGATCAAGCGGTTCTTCCGCGACACCTCCTGGGCCGTGCACGTGCCGCGACGGCTGCAGGAGGCCCGCGTCCAGCTGGCACGGGCCACCGAGGAATTGCGCAGCCGGCTGGGCCGCACCCCCACCGTCAAGGAGCTGTCGGAGCTGATGTGCCTCTCCGAGGAGGAGGTCATCGAGGCCCGGCTGGCGGCCAACGGCTACAACTCGGCCTCCCTGGACGCCGCGATCGGCAACGGCGAGGACGGCGAGACAGCGCTGCAGGACTTCATCGGCAAGCAGGACGCCGCGCTGGAACTGGTCGAGGACTTCCACGCGCTGGCGCCGATGATCGCCGAACTGGACGAGCGGGACCGGCTGATCCTGCACCTGCGGTTCGTGGAGGAACTGACCCAGTCGCAGATCGGCGACCGCCTCGGCGTCTCCCAGATGCACGTCTCACGCCTGCTCTCCCGAACGCTGAAGCGGCTCAGGGAAGGCATGCTGACCAACCGCTGACGCGCCGGGCTCGGCGAAGGCCCCTGACCGACCGCCGACGCGGCCGGGCGAAGCCCGCGGTGTCCCCGGGACGACTCCCGGGGACACCGCACAGCAGGGCAAGAGGGGTCGTGGCACGCAGAGTTGACGGCTGCTCAGACATCGCGGACCCGGCCCGGCCGTCGGCCGGGCCGGGCGTTTTCTGCGTGAAGAAACGTGTGCCCGGTCACTAGGATGTGACCCCAAGACAACCATGCGACCGGCCCGTCGGACACGGGCCGGTCGGGGTCGCCGATGCCAGGGACCGCTCCCCGGGCTGCGGTGATCTTCCTTCCCAGGAGGACCCTCCGCATGTTCCGACGAATAGGCAACGCCGTCGTCCGTCATCCCGTGTGGACGATCGTGGCGTGGCTGATCGCCGCGGTGGCGATTGTCGCCACCGCGCCGAGTCTGCCCTCCAACAGCGACGAGAGCAGTTTCCTGCCCAAGAGTTACGAGTCGATCAAAGCGGCGGACCTTCAGGAGAGGGCGTTCCCCAGCGCCTTCACCCCGTCCGCCATCGCGCTGTACCAGCGCACCGACGGCGGCAAGCTGACCGCCGCCGACCAGAAAGACGTCGCCCGGATCACCTCGGAGCTGGGCAAGAAGCACATCGACCAGGTGCAGAAGGTCGTCCCTGGCCAGCCGTCGAAGGACGGCAGGTACGCCCTGACCCTGGTGCAGATGGACAGCAAGAACGCCGGTCAGCCGAAACAGGCCGACGCGGCCGAAGTGCTGCGTGACGAGGTCAAGAAACTGGCCAAGGGCACGCACCTCGACGCCAAGCTCGGCGGTTCCGCCGCGCAGGCGCTCGACCAACAGGATTCGTCCAAACGCGGTCAGGCATTGATCGGTATCGGCACCTTCGTGATCATCCTGGTTACCCTGCTGATCATCTTCCGGGCACCGATCCTCGCCGTGCTGCCCCTGGTGCTGATCGGCCTGGTGTCCGCCGTCGCCAACGGACTGATCGCCTACGCCACCAAGCTGTTCGACCTCCAGGCCAACAGCTCGATCTCGTCCATCCTGATCGTCGTGCTCTTCGGCGTCGGCACGGACTACTTCCTGTTCCTGATCTTCAGGTACCGCGAGAGCCTGCGCGCCGGCGACGAGCCGAAGGAGGCGATGGTGAACGCGGTCGGCCGGGTCGGCGAGGCCATCGCCTCGGCGGCAGGCGCGGTCATCATCGCCTTCCTCGCCCTCGTGCTCTCCACCCTGGGCTTCCTCAAGCAGATGGGCCCGGCGCTCGCCATCGCCGTCGGGGCCACCCTGGTGGCGGGTCTGACCCTGATCCCGGCCGTGGTCTCGCTCATCGGGCCGAAGGTGTTCTGGCCCTCCAAGTCCTGGCAGAAGGAGCCGGAGAACGCCCGCTTCGCCGCACTCGGACGCGGTGTGCAACGCCGCCCGGCGCTCACCACCGCGGTGTCGGGACTCATCCTGCTCGCGCTGTCACTGGGCACGTTCGGCTTCAACGCCACCTTCGACCTGGCCTCGGGCTCCATGCCCAAGACCAAGGAGTCGATGGTCGTCCAGGACGAGATGCAGAAGGCGTACTCGGCGGGCGCCGCGGCACCGACCGACGTCTACCTCTCCTCCACCGACGGCAGGCCGTTGGACAAGTCGGCCTTCGACGCGTACGTGCGCAAGCTCGGCGCCGTGGAGGGGGTCGCCGGCGCTCGTATGTCCCAGGTGAACAAGGAGGGCACCACCGCTGACTTCACCGTCACGCTCAAGTACGAGGCGTCGACGGACAAGGCGATCGACGCCGTGGGCCGGGTCCGCGACGTCGCGCACTCCGCGGCGCCCGGCGGCACCGAGGCGGTCGTCGGCGGCATGTCGTCGATCTACAAGGACATCGACGCGGCGGTCATGCACGACTACCGGACGGTGTTCCCCGTCGCCGCCGTTCTGATCATGGTCATCCTCGGCCTGCTGCTGCGCAGTGTGGTCGCGCCCTTGTACCTGATGGCCTCCGTGGGACTCGGCTTCGGCGCCACCCTCGGTGCCACGGTCTGGATCTTCCAGAACGGGCAGGGACACTCGGGCCTGATGTTCATGCTCCCGGTGATCATGTATCTCTTCGTGGTCGCCATCGGCACCGACTACAACATCCTGATGATCGCCCGGCTGCGCGAAGAGGCCCGCGAGGGCCGCGACCCCCGCGAAGCGGCCGGCATGGCGCTGCGGCACGCCGGACCGACCGTGGCCGCGGCCGGCTTCATCCTGGCGGCGACCTTCGCCACGATGATGCTGGCGGGCAACTCCCTGCTCATGGAGATGGGATTCGCGGTCTCCTTCGGCATCGCGGTGGCCGCGTTCGTCATGGCGATGTTCTTCACCCCGAGCCTCACGGCTCTCATCGGCCATGCGGCCTGGTGGCCGGGCCACGGCGACCGGGTGGAGCCGCCGCGCGCCGGGGCCGCCGTGGGCACCGGCGGCTCCGGGCCGGCCGCCGCCGGGGACCGGGACAGCAGCGCACACGACCCCGCCGGGCGCCGCAACTAGCACCGGGTTCCATGGAGTCCTGCCGGGCCGCACGGCCCGGCAGGACTCTTCCGCGTCGGGCGCTGGTCAGCCGGTGGCGGCCAAGCCGTGGAAGTAGTGCCCCTCTTCCAGGTCCGCGAGGAGACCGGGCTGGTCCGGCTCCCGTCCCAGCAGCTCACGCGTCACGGCACTCGAGGGAGATGGTCCGGTCGGTGCGGGCGGCTCTGATCGAGGCCGGGCGCGCGGGTCGTCCGGTCGGTGCGGGCGGCTCTGATCGAGGCCGGGCGCGGAGGTCGTCCCGTTCCTACGGGCTGTCGGCGTCGTGGCAGGGAGCGTGCACCGCATGCTCGTGTGAGCCCTGCACGCGCCCCCGCCCGAGGGGCGAGACTGCGCTGTCGGCGGGCAGTTGGCCGAATGCCGACCGCCCCTCCTCCGAGCCCCAGGAAGGCAGGTCGGCCGGTGCTGTTGCGTCTGCCCACGTCCGTGACGGAAGCCCAGGAGTGCTTGGCCGAGGGGGCCGTGCCCGTCGGCGGGGCCACCCTCGTCTGGGCTGCATGGCAACGGGACGGATTCCCCGAACTAGCGGTTTCACTGCGGCAGTTGCCGGAGGCCAACGTCCTGGGGCGCCAGACCGTCGGTGCTGCCGTGGTGCTGCACCGCATCGACGAGCGGGTGCCGGACGTCCTCCGGCTGGCCGCGGCCACGATAGGCACCGGCGCCGTACGCCGGACCGCGACGGTCGGAGGCAACATCGTCGGCAGCACACTGCGCTGTCTGCTGCCCGCGGCCCTCGTCCTGGACGCCCGTGCGACCGTCCTGGAGCCCGACGGCCTCCAGGAGACGGACCTGACCGAACTGGTCGCCAAGCGGCCCCTCCTGCTCAGCCTGCGCTGGCGCGAGCCGATAGCCTCCGCCTACCGCAAGCTGCCCGGCGAGGCCGGCGGGCCACCGCCCCTCGTCGTGGCCTCGGCGCTGCACGCAGGCGAACCGGACGAGCCCGCCCGCCTGCGCATCGCCGTACGCGACGGTTACGACGTCCTCGGAGCCGACACCGCCTGCGGAACCGACGCCGAGGAGACCCTCGGCGCACTGCGCGCCACGGCCCTCCGCGATCTCCCGGCCGCCGCGTGGGACGTCGTCGGCCCGCAGGTCACCGGCCTACTGACGGGCCACGGCAACCACTGAGCGGGCAGCCATCGACCCCGGGCGCACACCGTTTTTGCCGTCTCCGCAAAGGTGTTGGGCGGTCGGCGTCGTCCTGACCGAGCCTGACCGGGTACGACTCCCTGTACCCGGAAGGCGGACCATGACCGCGACGATCACCCCTGCGCAACCCCCTGTGCTCAGCAGGCGCAGACGCTGGACGGTGCTGGCCGTCTGCTGTCTGAGCATGTTCCTCGTCGGCCTGGACACCACCATCGTCAACGTGGGCCTGCCCGCCATCGGACACGGCCTGGACGTGGGCACACGCAGCCTCGAGTGGACCGTCGACGCCTACACCGTCGTCCTGGCCGGCCTGCTGATCTCCTCCGGCGCGCTCGCCGACCGGTTCGGGCGCCGGCGTGTCTTCCAGTGGGGGCTGACGGTCTTCGGCGTGGCCTCGCTGGCCTGCGCGCTGGCCCCGTCCGTCGGCGCCCTGGTCGCGGCCCGCGCGGTGCAGGGCATCGGCGCCTCCATGCTCAGCCCCGTGGCCCTCGCGATCGTCGTGAACGCGATGCCCGACCCGAAGGAACGGGCCCAGGCGATCGGCATCTGGGCATCGGTGTTCGGGCTCAGCATGGCGGCGGGGCCGGTCACCGGCGGCGCTCTCGTCGCGGGACTCGGCTGGCGGTCGCTGTTCTGGATCAACGCCCCGGTCGTCGTGGCCGCGCTGCTGCTCAGTACCGTGTTCGTGCCCGAGTCCCGGGCACCGAAGGCACGCCGGCCCGACGTCCCAGGTCAGATCCTGCTGTCCCTGACGATCGGCGTGTGGGTCGCCGTCCTCATCGAAGGACCCCGCATCGGCTGGACGTCACCGGCCGCCCTGGCCGGATACGGGGTCGCCGCCGCGGCCACAGCCGGCTTCGTGCGGGTGGAGTTCCGCCGGGAGGAGCCACTGATGGATCCGCGGCTCTTCCGCAGCCCGGCCGTCAGCGGAGCGGTCCTCGGCGCCGTCGCGGTGTTCGTCGCCCTCAACGCCACGCTGCTCCTCAACACCCTCTACCTGCAGCACACCCGCGGGTTCACAGCGCTGGCCGCAGGTACGGCGACCCTTCCGATGGCGCTCGGCGCCACGGTCTGCGCGCCCTGGTCGGGCCGCCTGGTCGGCCGTGTCGGCCCGCGGCTGCCGCTCTACGTGGCGGGCGCCTTCCTCACCGCCGGGGGACTGTGCCTGGTCGGCCTGGACCGGCACACCGGCATCCACCTCCTGCTGACCGCCTACCTGCTCATCGGCATCGGCTTCGGCTTCGCCAACGCACCGATCACCAACACCGCCGTCAGCGGTCTGCCGCCCGCCCGGGCCGGTGTGGCGGGCGCGATCACGTCCACCGCACGACAGGTCGGCTCCGCCCTCGGCATCGCCGTCGCCGGCGGGCTGGTCGCCGGGAGCGGCCCGGCCGCACTCGCCCGTGCCTCCAGGCCGGGCTGGTTCCTCGTGGCCGCCTGTGGGCTGGTCGTCCTGCTCGTCGCCCACGCCTCGCGACCGAAGTCATCGTCTGGCCGGCGGACTTCCGGGGCGCCCACCACGGCGCGGGCGGCGCTCGGCACCTCGGCCGGCTCCGACGGTGCCACTGCCGGCGGGCCGCACAGGCCGGGATGACGCGGTGCGCGGCAGGCGGCGGGACCGGCGGCCGGACGGTTTCGATGCCGTCCGATACCGCCCGACCTGCTGTGATGTGCCCCACGTGCTCTTGTCGTGGCCGAAAGGTGTACCTAAGTTCGGTGATATGTCCGCCCATGATGCCGCCGCCGTTCCCGCCCAGCCGGTCGACTTCACCGTCGACCTCACCGCCCATGAGATGACCCGGCGGGCCCACGTCATGGACGCGCTCGGCGCGGACTGGGACCCCGTCGCGATGATGCGTGGCGAGGAGGAGGCGTACGACATGCTGTACTCCGGCCTCGACGAGGAGCAGCAGCGGGTGTACGACATGCTCGTCTCGGCCGGTGTCCTCCCGCAGCGCGGCGGCGACAGTGCTTCCGCTTGATCCCCAGGCGGACATCGGGCGCCGGGCATGGGTGACCTGCCCGAACTGTGCGGACCACCTGGACTGTGTCACCTGCGGCCAGGGCCGCAGATGCCGCGACCACTGGCGCTACCTGCTCTCCAACACCGGCAGCCTCCTCCACCTGCAGTGCCCCTCCTGCACCCACATCTGGGACCACGAGACCGGCTTCGGCGCCACCCGAACCCGGTGGAGCCGCCCGGTCAGCGGCCCGGAAGACCGCTGACCGCCCCCCTGCCCGCCCTGCCGACCGGTGCAGAGGCCTGCCCCCGCTGATGCGGCGGACGCGGGACGTCCACGCCGGGTGACGGGGCCGTACGCGCCGCCCTCCACCGCGTCAGCGGGCCGGGGTGGGCCGTAGGCGTGCGCTCGGCTCGACCTGCCGACGGGGTGATTGCGCCCGTGCCGGCCACTGGCCACCGTGATCGGGTGATTCTCCTTCCCGGCTGGATGTGGCAGCTTCCCGGCTGGATGTGGCAGCGCGGGCCGGTGAGCCGGGGTCTCGGCGCCGGGCTCGCAGCCGGCGTCTTCTTCGACTGGCCCGCGCCGACCGCGCGGAAGCGTCCGCCCACCGAATGCCGCGGACCGGTGGAGGAACGGGTGCGCAGACCGGTGGAGGAACGGGCGGCCCCTGAACCGCCGCCTCGGGGCACGCGCGCCGAGCGTATTTCTACTCCAGCAGCTTTTTCCGGATGCAGTAGTTTTCCCACGCCGCCCGAGAAACGGACGCCGCCTGGAAAACAGTCGTCGGAACGACAGCAAACGGAGGACCCCGCATGCCCCGAGAGGCGCGGTACCTCGCAGTGGCCGACGTGCTGCGCGCACGGATACGCACGGGCGAGTGGGGCATCGGGCAGCGTCTGCCGTCGCGGGCCCGGCTCGCCGAGGAGTACGGGGTCGGCCGCAACGTCGTGCAACGGGCGATGGACCGTTTGATCATCGATGGACTCCTCGAAGGACGCGCCGGGTCCGGCACCTACGTCCGGCCCCCGCGCGAGCGCCTCCGGCTCATCCGCTCCCGGCACCGCGCCCGCCAGGGGTCTGCCTCCGGCGCCGATGTGGCCGGTGTGCCCGAGAAGGGCAGGGCCAGCGCCTGGGACGCACACAGCCAGGTGCGCGTCCCCGCCCCCGAGGCGATCGCCGAGCGGCTCGCCATCCGCCCCGGAGACCTCTGCGTCACCACGCACTACGAATTCCTCGCCGACGGACAGCCCGTCCAGCTCTCCCGGTCCTGGGAGCCGATGGCGATCACCGGCGGAACGCCCGTCGTGCTGCCCGAGAAGGGTCCCCTGGCCGGAAAGGGCGTGGTCGCGCGCATGCGCTCCATCGGCGTGATCGTCTCGACCGTGGCCGAGGTGCCGCGCCCGGCCCGTGCCACCCAGGCGCAGGCGAACCTCCTCGGGATCGCCGTGGGGGACCTCGTGCTGCAGATCGAGCGGACCATCTACGACACGGACGGACGCCCGGTGGAAACGGCCGACATGGTCATTCCGGACGCGCGCCGGGAAATCGTCTACGAGTTCGGGATCGACCGCCCGTAGCCGTCGAACACCGCACACGGAATTCCGTACGGCATTCCGCATACCTTCCGTGCGACTTTCTGCACGGAATCTCGCTGCTGACAGTAGGAAACTCCCATGTCCATATCCCCTCCGCTCGGCCTGTTACGCGATCCCGACTTCGGGCGGCTGTTCGCCGCGACGGCACTCGGTCAGCTGGGCGACCGCATCATCTTTCTCGCCCTGCCCCTGGTGGCGATAGCGGCTCTGCACGCCGACGAGTTCCAGGTCGGCCTGCTGGCCTCGATGACTACGGCAGGCTCACTGCTGGTCGGGCTGCCGGCAGGCGCCTGGGTCGACCGGATGCGCAAACGGTCGGTGATGATCGGTGCGGATCTCCTCCGAGCGCTGACCCTGTTGACGATACCGGCCGCCTGGTGGGCGCACCTTCTCACCATCGGGTGGCTGTACACGGTCGCCTTGGTCCACGGAGTGCTGACGGTCTTCTTCGATGTCGCGTACGTCAGCTATCTCCCGCATGTGGTGGGCCGCGGCAATCTGGTGGAAGGCAACTCGAAACTGTCGGCGATACGCTCGGTCACCAGCATCAGCGGGCCGACGCTCGCAGGGCCGCTGATCGGCCTCGTGGGAGCACCCGCGACGCTCCTGGTGAGTTCGGCCGGGATGGCCGTGTCGGGGCTGCTCGCGAGCACCATCGGGAAACGCGAGGAAGAACCGGAGCCGAGCGCACACCCCCAACTGGGCCGCGAGATCAAGGAGGGTCTGAAGTTCGTCCTCACGCACCCCGCCCTGCGTGCGATCACGGCGGGGGACGCGATATTCAATCTGTTCCTGGTCATGTATCAGACGATGTTGCTGGTGTTTCTCCAGCGTGAACTGGGAATCGGGCCCGTCGGTGTCGGCCTCGTCCTGTCGGGAATGGGCTGTGGTGCCTTGCTGGGCGCGTTGCTGGCCACCACGTTCGCGAAGCGCGTCGGGCAGGGCCGGGTCATCTGGCTCGCCTCACTGGTCACCTGTCCCTGGACCGTCTTGATGCCCTTGGCCCGACCCGGTTGGAGTCTGTACGCGGCCGCCGTCGGCCTCGCATCCCTTTCGCTGGGCGGTGTCGTCCGCGTGGTGGCCCAGTCGAGCCTCCAGCAGGCCCTGACACCCGACCGGCTCCTGGGCCGCATGAGCGCGACGGCCCGATTCGTGTCCTGGGGCGGCATCCCCGTCGGCGGGTTCCTGGGCGGAGCGGCGGGCTCTGCGTGCGGAGCGGCCGGCACCCTGTGGATCGGTGCGGCCGGCATGACCCTGAGTGCCCTGCCCAACGTCCTGTCACCTCTTCGGACAGGGCACTCACGCGACAGCAGATGACGGCCGGTCACCTCCCCGGCCACCTCTGGCGCCGAGTTCACCGACACCTTCACTCCCGGCACACCGTCGCCGCTGTGCAGCGGACGACAGCGGCGAGGCGTCACGCCGCCTGTGCGTGACCGGCCGGGAAAGCCGTGTTCCGTGCGGGGTTCGTCAGGGCAGGGTGCCGTGTTCCGTGCGGGGTTCGTCAGGGCAGGGTGCGGCACAGCAGGGCGGCGGGGCCCGGGCGGCTGCCCACACGGGTGGTGAAGGCGATCCCGGCTGCGTACTCGGTCGCCGCGCACTGGCCCTTGTAGTTGCCGTACGCGAAGTCCCCGCCCGCCGCGCCGGCGGGCCGGTTGTCGGACCGGTCGAACCACACCGTGCGCCCGCCGCCGGCCAGCGCGCCACGCGCGGGGACGCAGAGCGCGGCCGACACGCGCGCGCCGCGCAGGCTGTAGCCGATGAGGAACTCCCCTGCGGGACACTGGTACTTGGTGTAGCCGGACGCCCAGTCGCCACCGGCCGGCACATGGCGCTCGTCGGTGACGACCGTCTGACGGGTGCCGGCGGCGCGCAGATCCCCGGCACCGGTGTCGGTGCACAGACCGCGCCCGCCGGTGTGGCTCAGCCCGGCCAGTCTCGAACCGTCGGGACAGGCGGCCTTGTACGCCCCCGAGTCCCAGTCTCCCGCGGCCCGCACCCGCAGTGACGCCACCGCGTCCCCGTGGTCGGTGCTGAGCATGCGCCAGACGGGCACGGAGGCCACGGGGCCGGTCTTGCCCGGCGCCGTCATCAGATGCTGCCAGGCCGTGCCGCGCCAGTCACCGGCGTCGAGGATGCCGGAGCGGTGCCCCGCGCCGTCGTAGCGCAGCAGTGCCCAGTCGTCGTGGCCCTCGAAACCGACCAGCGGCCAGAACGCGAAGTCGGCGTCATGGTCGGCGAAGTAGTCGGTGGCGTTGCCGAACCAGGTGCGGGCCGCCGCGTTCGTCTCGCTCGACCCGATGCCGAACTCGCTGACCCAGACGGGCGCGGTGTAGTGCCGGCCGCTCTCCTCCACGAAGAACGCCTCGTCGTCGAGGGCCGCCGCCAACTCCGTGCGGGACAGGTCCTGGTAGCGGGCGTCGTGGGTTTCACCGATGCCCGTGGCACCACTGTGGCGGGGGCCGGTGTAGCCGTAGAAGTGGGCGGAGTAGACCAGCTTGTGGGCGTCCACGAGGGTGTGCGAGAGGGTGCGGGCGGGTGTGAGCACCGGCCGTCCGTGGGGGAGTCCGTCCACCGGTATTCCGGTCCAGTTGATGCCCTCGATCACGATCAGGAGCCCCGGGTTGCCTTCGGAGAGGATGCGGTCCGCGGCCAGCTGGGCCGCTCCGTACCAGTCGTGACCGTCTCCCAGGCCCCAGTTGGGGTCGTCCATGACGTCACGCCGAACCTCGTTGTACAGGTCTGCGCCGACCACGCGCGGGACGGAGGCGTAGCGCCGGGCCATGAACACCCAGTCGTCCGCCCACCGGGCGGTGGACTGACCGCTGTTCCACCGTTCGTTGCCGTCGACACCGCAGCACCACCGGGACGTGTTGGTGTGGTTGTTGAGGATGACGGCGAAACCGCTCCGGCTGAGCGCGTCGACCACGGCGTCGTAGATCTGCAGGGGCGTCTTGCCGCGGAGCTGTGGGTTGGCCGCTACGGCGCCGTCCGGCACCGGGGTGGTGCTGTGGATCATCTCGTTGGAGAACGGCAGCCGGATGGTGTTGACCCCCAGCTGACGGAAGTCGGAGAGGAGTTGATCGAGCGGTGCGCGGTCCAGGCCGAGGGGGATGCCGTGGGAATCCTGCCCCGCGTGGTGGTTGGCGGGGTCCGCGGCGCTGCCGCTGCCGGTCCACGAGCCCTGCGCGCCGTCCCAGTTGGCGCCCTTGAGGCGGAACCTGTCGCCCTGCGCGTCCACGATGTAGCGGCCCTGCGTCGACAGCGGCGCGGACCAGCCGGCCGGGTCCGTCGTGCCGGCGGCGAGTGTGGCGGGGGCGGCGGCAGCGGAACGCGGCGGTGCGGCGGCGGAGACCGCGGACGCCGCGGAGGCCGTGGCCGGCATGGTGGCCGTGAGCAGGAGTCCCGCGGCGGTGGCGGCAAGCCGCAGCGCGGCTGGTGGCATCGGCATGGGGCAGCCCTTGAGGGTCGGAGGCGGGGGAGCGGGGCGGCCGGTCGACGGCACTGCCCGGCAGGGCGGAGTCTCCACCACCGGGCACCCAGGGGGAAGAGCGGAAGGAGGGAACAGGCGCCGGAACCCGAGTACTTGACGGCCATGTGGTCCGTACCTATGGTCTCCGTCAACTCGAACGTTCAGGAAGCCGCATAGTGTTCACATATGAGGACGGACTAGATGCAGGACAAGGACGTACCCGCCCGGCGCCGCCGTAAGACTCCGTGTTCCGCTCTCGCCCTCACGGCGGCGGCCGCCCTGCTGACCACCGGGCTGCTCGCCTGGCCCGGCACCCAGCGGGCGCAGGCCGCTCCGGACGCCTTCGCCCACCCCGGCGTGAGCGTCTCACGCGCCCAACTCGACTTCACCCGCGACAAGGTCCTCGCCGGCGCCCAGCCCTGGAAGGGCGCCTACGACCAGATGATGGCGAGCAGGTACGCGAGTCTCGGCCGTACCCCCAAGCCCCGTGCCGTCGTGGAGTGCGGTTCCTACTCCAACCCCGACTACGGCTGCACGGACGAACGTGAGGACGCGATCGCGGCCTACACCGACGCGCTCGCCTGGTACATCACCCGGGACGAGCGCTACGCCAAGAAGGCGATCGAGCTGATGGACGCCTGGTCCGCCGTGCTCCGGGACCACACCAACAGCAACGCGCCGCTACAGACGGGCTGGGCCGGCTCCTCCTGGCCGAAGGCCGCCGAGATCATCAAGTACACGTACACCGGCACCTGGGCCGGCTCCGGCCGCTTCGCGACCATGCTCCGCAACGTCTACCTGCCCGAGATCATCAACGGCTCCAACTCCAACGGCAATTGGGAGCTGTCGATGACGGAGGCGGCCGTCGGCATCTCGGTCTTCCTCGAGGACAAGGCGTCGTACGACAAGGCGATGGCGAAGTTCCGCACCCGCACGGCCGCCTACGTCTACCTGGCCTCGGACGGCGACCTGCCGAAGACCGTACCGAGCCAGCACCTGGACACCCGCGACAAGATCGTCTCGTACTGGCAGGGCCAGTCCACCTTCGTCACCGGACTCACCCAGGAGACCTGCCGCGACTTCACCCACACCGGGTACGGCATCTCCGCCATCTCGCACGTGGCCGAGACCAGCCGGATCCAGGGGCAGGACCTGTACGGCACCGACGTCGGCGAGCGACTGCGGCAGGCCCTCGGCTTCCAGTCGAAGTACGAACTGGGTGCCGCGGTCCCGAGCTGGCTGTGCGGAGGGACGGTCAAGCGGGGTCTCGGCCCGACCACCGAGGTCGGCTACAACGCCCTGCACAACCGCCTTGGCATCGCCATGACCAACACCCAGGCGCTGACCGAACGGAACCGTCCGGCGGGCAGCAACAACCTCTTCGTCGCCTGGGAGACCCTCACCCACGGAAACAACCCGAACTGACGGCGCACCGGCTCCGCGGGCGCCCTCAACGGGCCCGGGGCCGAGCGCCGTTCGCCCGTGCACCGCGGGTGACCAGGGCCCCGGCCGCGGTGCGCCGGCCGGGCTCGATCTGCCCGGCGAACGCCTGCAGCGCGGCCGAGCTGTTCGGCGGCATGACCGCCATCAGCCCGCGATCCTGCGCCTCCGCCAGCGCGTCCGCGGCCCGGCTGCCCTCCGCGGCGTGCACCAGACGTACGTGCCCGTCCCCGGACCCCCGCCGGTCCACCGGCGTCACGGCACCGTGTGTGCCGTCGGGCAGCGTCACCCACAGCTCGAAGTCGTCGAACCGGAAGAAGTCCGCGCCCTTCACGGGCCAGGGGTAGTGGTGCTCACCCGGCACCTTCGGCAGGATCCCCTGGTGGTGGCCGCGGCTCATCGGCACGCACGCGTTGAACAGCGAGTCGGTCCAGGCCTCGACGCCGTCGGCGTCCCTGATCGGCGTGCGCAGCAGTTCCTCGGCCTCCTCGTAACCGAGTTCCGCCAGGGCGGGCAGCGTCAGCGGGAAGGCCGCCACGAGAGTGGCCGCGTCCTGTCGCAGCCGGTCGATCCGCGGCGGCGCGGCGCAGAACTGCATGCTCCACTCGATGCCGACACGCGCCCGGTACATCCGCCAGCCCCGCTCGGTCATGACCCAGAGGCTGCCGCCGTGGTGCATCTCCCAGTGCTCGGAGCCACCGGGCCGGGGCCCGTACGGCAGGTCCCCGTCGTCCAGCGCGTCGAGGATCTTGTGTGCCGTCCGTTTCGCGGCCTTGAAGGACGGCGAGTCGAAGCGCTTCGGATGCTCGACCAGGCGGATCTTCCAGGGATGGGTCTCCGATTCGGTGCCGCCCGGCCTGACCGTGTCGGGCATCCGGGTTGCGGCGACGGTTCCGGCGCGAGCCATGATGACCTCCTCGTGCCGCCCGCGGCCCGAGCGGGACTCGCGGTGCCGAGAGTGTCCCCTGTGTTTATCGTGCACCTGCGGGACAGGTGGTGCTACCGGTGCCCGGCTGCGCCGCCGTACCACTTCCTCGCCGTACGCAACCTGCCCCGCCGGCACCGGACTTCCGCCTTTGCCCAGTGCTGCTCCACGAGGAGAGACGATCAGCGTCCGTCGCCGAGGGGTGCCAGCTCGCGGCTGAGGCGGAGCACGTCGGCGACGGTCCGGGCGTCGGTGCTTCCGCGGTAGGCGGGCACGGGCCGGGCCTCCGGGCCGATGAGGAGGCCGGTCCGCCCGTCCAGCGAGGCGTCTGTGGCGGCCACGACGGACGACCGGGCGGCGACGGACGCGGGCCCTGCGGTGGAGCGCTCGAAGGTCCGCCGCACCAGTGGCCACAGCAGCCGCAGGGCCGGGGAGACGATCTTCGGCGAGCGCATGGTGCCGTTGGTCATGTCGGTCGCGGCGCCCCCGGGGTCGGCCGCGAAGACGGAGATTCCACGGCCCCGGAGGCGCTCGGCCAGGTCCAGGGTGTAGGCGAGGTTGGCTAGCTTGGCCCTGCCGTACCAGTGGAAGCCGTAGTAACCGCCCGGAGGTTCGACGGCGTCGAAGGTGCGCTTGGCGGTCTGGATCGCACCGGAGGTGACGTTGACGATCCGGCTCGCACCACCGTCCTGGAGCTGGTCGATGAGCAGCTCGGTGAGCAGGTACGGCGAGAGGTGGTTGACGGCGAAGCTCGCCTCGATCCCGTCGACGGTCCGGCGCCGGTCGGGGAACATGGCGCCGACGTTGTTGACCAGGACGTTCAGTGGTCCCTCGGCCGCCAGCCGGGCGGCGAGCGTGCGCACCTCGCCGAGCGATGCGAGGTCGGCGGCCAGGAACCGCGGTGCGCCTCCGGTCGAGACCTCGGTGATCCGCTCGACCGCGCGGGCGCCGCGGTCGGCGTCGCGGCCGACGACGGTGACGGCGAACCCGCGCGCCGCCAGTCCCAGTGCCGTCTCCAGCCCGATTCCCCCGGTCCCCGCTGTCACCACTGCCCGCTGTTCCATGCCCTCTGTCCCTCCGCCAGCCAGCGAATAAGCGGATAGATATCCGCTTCGATGTGGATACGCTAACACAAGCGGATAGGCATCCGGTTAGTTGTCCGGTTCGGTGTGCGGAGGGGTGAGGCGGAGGGGCCGAGGGGCGGCTGCGGGACCCGTGAGGGAGGAAGGGACTCGGAGGTGAGCCGGCGAGGCGGCAGGGCCTGTTGGGTGAACCGGCTCAGAGGGTGGGGGCTCGGAGGGTGGGGGCTCGGAGGGTTGGCCGGCGTCAGTGCGCGGGTCGCAGGCCCTCGAGGAGGATGCCGAGGTAGATCTCGGTGCGCGTCGGGTCGTCGCCGCCGGAACGGACGGCGTGCTCGATGCCGCAGACCAGGCGGCGCAGATCGTCGGCCTCGACATCGTGCCGGATCACGCCGGTCCGCCGGGCGCGATCGAGCAGGTGCGCCACGTTCCCGTCCAGCTCGGCCTTCAGCTCCGCAGTCCGTGCGTCGGTGTCGCTCGGCGACTCGAGCACGGCCGCGAACCCGGTGTCGTCCAGCGCATGGGTGAGTGTGAAGCGCAGCAGGCGGTGCAGCCCCGCGAGTGCGTCCTCTTCGCCGGCGGCGGCCTGTGCCTCGTCGACCAGCTCCTGGAACCGCTCGGCGGAGAGCGCCTCCCGCAGCGCGTGCCGGCTGGGAAAGTGCCGGTACACGGTGCCCACGCCCACGCCGGCCAGCCGGGCGATGGTGTTCAGCTGGAGCGAGTCGTCACCGGCGGCCAGTTGTTCGCGGGCGACCTGCAACACCCGGGCGCGGTTGCGCGCGGCGTCCGCCCGCAGTGCCGCTCCTTGCCCGTTCCTCGGTGTCACGGGCCCAGCATAAGGGTCCGCAGGCCGCGGCAACGTGCCGAGGAGCCGGGCACCGACGCCGGGGCAACCATGCGCGAGATGCCGGGGCACCATGCGGCCGAGGTGTCCGCCGGGGCCCGGCGAGCGGCGCCGCCCGCACTGCCCCGGCTCGTGACGCTACTCGCAGACGGTGCCGTCCTCCGGCACCTCACCCTCGAGCAGATAGGCGTTCACGGTCTTCGTCACACAGTCGTCGGTGCCGTACGCTCCGTGGCCCTCACCCTTGTTGGTGAGCTCGACGGCCACGCCTTCGCCCAGTTCCTCGGCCATCCGCTCGGTCCCGGCGTACGGGGTGGCGGGGTCTCCGGTGTTGCCCACGAGGAGGATCGGACCTGCTCCCTCGGCGGAGACGTCCGGAGTCCTGGACTCGCCGTCGACCGGCCAGTCGGTACAGGACATCAGGCCCACGGCCATGTCCTCACCGAAGACGGGGGAGGCGGCACGGAACTCGGGCAGCATCGCCTCCACGTCGGCCTCCGTGTAGCGCTCGGAGCTGTCGGCGCAGTGGATGGCCCTGAAGGCGTCGCCGGTGTTGGTGTAGTGGCCGTTGGGGTCGCGGCCGACGTACGAGTCGGCGATCCGCAGCAGCGTGTCCGCCGTGTTGTTCTGCTGAACCTCCTGGAGGGCACGCGTCAGGTAGGGCCAGTACTCCTCGGAGTACATCGCCGCCATGATGCCCGTCTCCGCCAGATCGCGCGTGATCTGGCGGCCGTCGGAGGTGGGCAGCGGATGTTCACCGATCCGGTTGAGCAGTTCGACGATCTCCTTGCGCCCCTCCTCGACGCTGTTGCCGACCGGACAGTCCGGCTGCGCCACGCAGTCCTTCAGGTAGTTGTCCAGCGCGAGCTGGAAGCCCTTGGTCTGGTCGAGGAGTTGCTGCGCGTCGTCCTCGGTGGGGTCGACGACGGCGTCGAACACCGCCCGGCCCACGTGCTCGGGGAACAGGTGGGCGTACACGCCGCCGAGTTCGGTGCCGTAGGAGATGCCGAAGTAGTTGAGCTTGTCGTCGCCCAGGACCTGGCGCAGCAGGTCCATGTCGCGGGCCGCGTCGATCGTGCCCACGTGCGGAAGGATCTCACCGGAGTTCTGTTCGCAGGCCGGCAGGTACTTGTTCGAAAGTGCGAGGAGGTCCTGCGCCTCCTTGTCGGTCTCCGGCGTGCCGTCGAACTGGGAGAGGGTTTCGGTGTCCTTGTCGTCCAGACAACGCACGGGCGCGCTGGCCCCGACGCCGCGCGGGTCGAAGCTCACCAGGTCGTAACGGCCGTGCAGTTCCGCGTACTGCGCCGAGAGCTGCGGAAGGTCGGCGACGCCGGATCCGCCCGGCCCGCCGAAGTTGAACACCAGGGAGCCGATGCGCTCCTCGCCGTCCTGCGGGCGGGCCTTCGCGCGTATCAGTGCCAGGTCGATGGTTTTGCCGTCCGGGTCGGAGTAGTCGAGCGGGACCTTGAGGGTGGCGCACTCCCAGGGCGTGCCGTCCGGCAGCGCCCCCGGCGCACTTCCCCCCGGGGACTGCAGGGAAGTGGGGGCCGGACAGCTCTGCCAGTCCAACTGTTGTCGCGTGAGTGAGGTGGGCAGCGGCGGGCTCTGGTTCCCGGACGACGAGGAGGAGGCGAGGGCGGCCGCTGCCGCGGGCTGGGCCGGGGCCCACACCGCGGAGGATGCGGGGAGGGCGGCACCGCCGCAGAGGAGCGCGGTCGAAGCGGCGACCAGGGCGATGCGGGAGCGCTGCCGCTTGGAGGCGGGGGTGACGCGGTGGGGGTGGCCGTTGTAGATCATGAGAGTTTCCTGCTGCCGTCGAGGGTTTTCGCCCCTGCCCCGGGCACTCGGGACGGGCGGTGGAACACCTCAAGTGGGCCCGAGACCGCGCAACGGCGTCACGCTCCGGAAACTCGGGGCTTGACAGGGGGAACCGGCTGCGCCAGGCGGCCCCACCGGTCAGGGGCAGGCCCTCACCGATCACGGGCCGGCCCTCACCGTCACACGGCGGCTCCCGCCGATCATGCGGCGACCCCACCGATCGCGTGCCGGCCCCCACCGATCGCGTGCCGGCCCCCACCGATCGCGTGCCGGCCCCCGCCGATCACGCGGCGGCGGAAACTCCCTGGCGCGACGGCGGACAAGGGCGGAGACTCGTCCCGTGACGGACATGGGGGCGTTCCGGGAGGCGGTCACCGCGTGGGCGGCCGGCGCCCCCGGTGACGCCGCCCGCCATCTGGCCACGTTGCTGTCCGTCCGGACGGTCGTGCTCCTCGAAGGACCGAGCGACGCCGCAGCGGTCACCGCGCTCGCCGCCGGCCGCGGCCGGAACCTGGCCGCCGAAGGCGTCTGCGTCCTGCCGATGGGCGGTGCCATGAACGTCGGACGCTTCACCCGCCTCCTCGGACCGCCCGGTCTGGGTCTCCGCCTCACGGGGCTCTGCGACGAGGCGGAGCGTCCCTACTACGCCCGCGGCTGGGAGCGCGCCGGAGCGGCACGGTCAGTATCCGCCGGTGCGGTACACCCGGGCTTCTTCGTCTGTGCGGCGGACCTGGAGGACGAGCTCATCCGCGCGGTGGGCGTGACCCGGGTGCAGGAGCTGGTCGGCGCTGAGGGCGAACTGCGCGCGCTCCAAACGTTCCTGCGCCAGCCCCCACAGAAGGGCCGCACCTCCCAGCAGCAGCTGCGGCGCTTCCTCGGCACGAAGAAGGGGCGCAAGATCCACTACGGTCGCGTCCTCGTCGAGGCCCTCGCCCCCGACGGCGTACCGGCCCCGCTCGACGGCCTGCTCACCAGCCTGTGACCTCCGGCGACGGTCCCTGACCCGACGCCGGGTCCGCCACGCATCGGACCATCGGCGTCTCTCCCGATTCCGCCCGCCACCAATTCCCACAGCTCCCGTTCGTCACTGATGCCGACACCGTTGTCAGAGCTGTGGCAGCCGGTCCGCAGCTGTGGGGGAGCGGCGCTCCAAATGCCACTCTCATCCCCCACCACTCCCGTTGCCCCCACCACGCCCATTACCCCCGTCGCTCCCACTGGCCCCGGAAGCCCCGCTGTTCACAGCCCTCTGCCGCTCAACCGTCGTGTCGCCCGCGTATCCTGCTGGCCGCCCGCAAGATTCGCGCCGTGTCGTCGCCGCGTGGGCGGGACGGGAAGCCTGGGGGAGGGTCACGTGAAACCGCTGGATGCCACCGATCCGGCCGCTGTCGGGGGATATCCGGTCCTGGCCCGCCTCGGTGCCGGAGGCATGGGGCAGGTCTATCTGTCCCGTACGACGTCCGGCCGGCCCCTCGCGCTGAAGACCGTCCGCCCTGATCTGGCCGAGGCTCCGGACTTCGAGGCCCGATTCGCCCGGGAAGTACGCAACAGCGACCTCGTCCGCTCGCCGTTCACCGTCTCCGTCATCGACTACAGCCCGCCCGGACACCGCCCCCAGTGGCTGGCGACCGAGTACGTCGCGGCACCGTCGTTGGCCGACTGGGTCGTGGCGCACGGCCCCCTCCCGGCGGTCACGGCGCGAGCGCTGGCCGGTGAACTGGCTGCCGCTCTCGCCGCCGTGCACGACTGCTCGCTGGCACACCGGGACGTCAAGCCGTCCAACGTCCTCCTGGCCCGCGAGCGGCCCATGCTGATCGACTTCGGCATCGCCCGGGCAGCCGACGACTCACGGCACACGCAGAGCGGCGGCGTCATCGGCTCTCCCGGCTATCTCGCCCCCGAGCAGGTCTCCCGGGGCATCGTGACCGAGGCCGGCGACGTCTTCTCCCTCGGCTGCGTCCTCGTGTTCGCGGCCACCGGCCGCAGTCCGTTCCAGCACCCGGAGGAGGAGGTGTCGGCCGCCTCGCTGCTGTACCGCATCGTCCACGAGCAGGCCCACACCGGGGCTCTGCCACCGGAGTTGCTGCCTGTCGTGATGCGCTGTCTGGCCAAGCTGCCCGAGGAACGGCCCACCAGCAAGGAACTCACGGAACTGCTGCCCCGTCGATCCGGACCGAGCTGGAAGCAGTCGCTGCCGCCCGGCCTCGACGTCGAACTCGCCGCCCGCGAGGCAGAGGTCTCGCGCCTGGTGCCGGCGCCCGTGGCGACTACGGCTCCACCACCGCCCATCCGTGCCACCGCACCACCACCCGTTCCCGGAACGGTTCCCCCCATCCCTGCCACCGCGCCACCACCCGTTCCCGGAACGGTTCCCCCACGACCCGCCGAACTCCACCCCATCGGCGCCTTCGGACCACCGCCGTCTCGCGACGCCAGGACGCTCGACGGAGGGGGCGCACCGCCCGGGACGACCGGCACCGGCCGGCCCACGGCGCGCGCCTCGCGCGGCTGGTGGACCGCCGCCGCGGCCGCAGCAGTCGCCGTCGTGTCCCTGGTCGCATGGTGGCAGCCGTTCCTCGGGCGCGATGACCACCCGGATCCGGACCGGAAGGGCGGCGGACACCCGTCTCCCTCCACCTCCGAGACCGTGCGGGCTCTGCCGCAGAAGTGGGCGGGGGTCTGGACCGGCACCGGGCCGGGCAACCCCCGGGCCGACGGACAACTCGCGCCCCGCACCACCTCGTTCAAGGTCACGCTGACCCTGCACACCGCCTCCGTCGGAGAACTCGCCGGTAAGCAGGTCAGCAACGTCACGGAGGCCGGTACGGGACGCGAGGTGGGTTGCACCGAAGCTCTGGAACTGCGCGGGGTACGCGGAGCCACGGCCACTCTCGAAGCGGTCACCAGCCACCCCACCGACCGTTCCGCCTCCTTGCTGAGCTGTGAAAAGGGCCATGTGTACGTCGTAGAACTCTCGGCCGACGACACGATCTCGCTCGGCGAGGAGGGCGCCCAGTCGGCAGGCGCGCCTTCCCGACTGCACCGCGGTCGGGACACCGGGTAAGCACCCCCCGCACGGATGTCCCGCCCGGTGGCGAATGTCCCGGCCTATCGGCCCCGCGGCCCAGTGGCACTGCGGCCCAGTGGCCCCTCGGCCCAGAGGCACTGCGGCCCCGCGGCCCCCCCCCCGCGGCCCAGCCGTTCCGCGGTCGGCGGCACTCGCGCCGGCACCCGGGAGGCGTGGCAGACGGCGACCGGATGCTGCGTACGGTCACCCACGGCTCCGAGCACGCTGGCTGCGGCGTAGGCCAGGTGCTCCGCCCAGATGCACGACGCGGCCCGCAGCGGAAGGATCGTGTGGGGGCGCGCTCCGCGAACGCTGCGCGGTGCCCGCCCGCCACCGGTTGCTCGGCATGCGTCCGAGCTGGGGAAGACGCCCGTCCCGGCGTTCCGACCGGAGCACTGCCATGGTGATCAAGCGCAATCCGAACCGTCCTGCCGATCCCACGGAACCGGCACCCCCTCCCGCCGCCACGATGCCGTTGGCGACCGCTGCCGACTGCGGCCTGCTGCTCATCCGGCTCACCTTCGGTCTGTTGATGGCCGCCCACGGGGCTCAGAAGATCTTCGGGTTCTTCGGCGGCCAGGGCCTGACGGCGACCGGCAGGGGCCTGGACGCTCTGGGGTACCACCCCGGAAAGGTCTTCGCGACGATCGGCGGTCTGTCCGAACTACTCGGTGGTCTGGGCCTGGCCGTCGGCCTCCTTACACCGCTCGCGGCCGCCGCCCTGATCGGCGTCATGATCAACGCGATGGTCACGGTCACCTACGCCCACGGCCTGTGGGACACGGACGGAGGCGTCGAATACAACGTGTCCATCGCTGTCGTCGCCCTGGGCATCGCCGCCATCGGGCCGGGCCGGCTGGCCGCGGACCGCTTCTTCCGCTGGGGCAAGGGCGGCTGGCCCGAGGCCGCCTTGGCCCTCGGCCTAGGCGGCCTCGGCGCCGCGATCACGCTCGCTCTCTAGCAAACCCGAGCGCAGACCCGAGCGCAGATCCGGGCGCAGATCCGGGCGCAGATCCGGGCGCAGATCCGGGCGCAGATCCGAGCGCCCGCGCGAGGCGGCTCGATCGTCGTCCGCGGCAGCGCCGCACCGGACCGCGTGTATCCCGTCGACCTGGCGTACTCCATCGCCTGCCGGACGGACCCCGCGAGCGGGGAGCCGTACGGGCTGTTGGTCAGCTTGTTCCGCGCGAACGTCCCCAGCCTGCCGCCGGAGGAGGATCCCTGACGGCCCAGGGCAGTGCCGGTCCCGCTCCGGCGCCAGGCGGCTCGCTCAGTCGTCGGCCGCGACGAGGAGCGCGACCCGCTCAGCCCTGCGGTCGACGAGCACGAACTCGTGGAAGAACTCGTGCACGCGCCCCCAGTCGTGGACGGCGTCGTCCCCGAGCCCGTTCAGGTAGAAGAGGCGGTCAGCCGCGGCCACACGGTCGAACACGCCGTCCCGGAGATCTTCCTCCAGCTCGGCAGGTACGTCCCCGTGCAAGTCCACCCACCCCCGCAGGATGTGCGTGCCCTGCTCCCGGCTGACCGTCTGGTAGGCGTCGGGGGTGACCGATGCCAGCCAGTACGGACCGTGCCTGACCCCCTCCGGCAGCACTCCACCACCCGCATAGTCGTCCCGGAACTGCTCGTGCCGGATGACGGCCGAGAGCAGTTCCCCGTCCTCGACGGGCGTCGCGGGGAGCCGAAGAATCTTGATGTCCACCCACCTGAAGCCATGCCCGCCTCTGTCCTGGAACTTGTAGTCCCGGAAGTTGATGAAGGCACTTCCCTCGTGAGTGAGCCGGATCCTCATGGCACCACGCCGTTCTACTGGATGTTCAGACGGAAGGGGTGGGAGTCGTCCGACGGGCACACGAACACCCGGAGTTCACCGGAGCGGCCCACGCGGAGACCTGGGGCCTCGCCGCTGTCCACGGTGAGCAGAAGACGCATCCGCGAGCCGCAGACGCAGTCGATCGGCACGAGGTCGGTGAGGTGCCAGCTCGGCCAGCCGCCGGCCTTCCATCCCGGCAGGCAGCCGAAGGTGCGGGCGTACTCAAGGCCCCGCTCCTCCGCCCAGTTCTCGGCCGCCTCCACGAGGGCCTCGGGCAGTTCGTCCCGGTCGGGCAGATCGATGACGCCGACCGGCTCCAGGACGCAGGGCCGGGGGACGTAGCCGCCCTTCGTCTCCTGCGGCGGACCGGGCGGCTCATGAATCTCGGTGACCCCGGCCGCGGACCGGAACCGGACCTCGACACTCGGCCCCCAGTAGCCGGGCTGACCGGGAGGCTCCGCATGGTCGTCGGGGCACCACAACAGCTGGAGCAGGTCCGTGCCGGGCGGACAGGGCAGACCGGGGACGTCCCGGGAGAACAACTGGAGCACCGGAATCATGGGGGCTGGAAGGGCATGGGGTTCCGAGACCGAACGGATCCGCTCCCAGGTGATCTTGTCGAGCACGCCGGCGCCCGCCATGATGCGCTCCTGCGTCCTCGCGTCCTCCGCGGCGATTTCGTACGCGCCGCCGCCGCGGGCTTGCCGGCGCTCCTTCATCCTGCGGTCGATGTCCTGCAGCGTCTCCCGGTCGCGATCCGACAACTTCTCCCGCTTGTACACCAGATGCGGAGCCCGGCACGTGGGCCACGGTTCGTCGGACGGCCACAGAACCGGTCCGCCGACGGAGCTGTCGTAGAGGCCCGGGGCACCGGCGGACGGGCGGAGCAGGGTCGCGGGGCGGGCGTGCTCGGCGAGGGCCGGGAAGTGCTCGATCAGCGTCCGGGGCGACGGCGTCCCGCTGACGTCGGGGGTCACGGTGGAACTTCCTCTGGGCCGGGCCGAGGGAAGCCGGCCCTCGGCGAGCTGAACGGGCGCGGGCGAGCCGCCGCGGGCCGCCGCTGGTCGAACCCTATGCGGCGGCGTGGCCGGTCCCGCACCCGGGCTCTTCTGTCGCACCCCACCGCGGCGCCCTGCCGCGGCGTCCGGCCGGCCGGCTCCCCACCAGTTGCGCGTGCTGCGGACCTCGGACCTCGGACCTCAAGGGTGGTGGGCTATTGTCTGGCGCCCGTCCAGCCCTTCGGAGGAGAGCCTTGTCCTTTCCCGGACTTCCCCAACCCGCGCCCGGCCACGTGCAGTTGATCAGCACGTGTTACGAGGACGGCAGAGCCCTGTGGGGCGGACTGCTCGATGTGATCGGGGGCCGCAGGGACGGTGAGGTGCTCGTCCTCGAGGACGGCGGAGTGCGGCTCCAGCTGGTCGAGGGCCGCGAATGGGACCATCTGTACGGCGGCAACGTGCCGGCGCTCGTCCCCGGCGGCCCCCTCGCCCCCGGCGGCACCCGCGTCCCACCGGCAGTCGTCCCACCGGTATCCGCGCCACCGGTCGCCGTGCTGGCGGACGTCCCGGTGGTGTACGGCGGTGACGGACCGTTGCTCGTGGACCTCGCGGCGATGCCCGGCCGGGGCGTCCGCGTCCCGTCGGAGAGGCTCGGCGAGGTCCTGGCCGCCGTGTCGGTCGGCACGCTCGCCTTCGACGACCTGGTGCGCGAGATGGACAGGTACGGCACCTACCAGGGTGACGGCGGCCGGCCGGCGTTCCCCGTGCCCACGGATACGCCGCTCAGGTCTCTCCCGGCGCCCACGGATACGCCGCGCCACGACGCCTCTTCGGCGCCCACGTTCCCGCCGCGCCACGCCTTCCCGGCACTGCCGTCCACCGGGGCGTCCCTGCTGGTCAGGACCTCCTTCGACGACGAGGACGGCTGGCACGCCCTGCTGGACGAGCTGGGCGGGGCCGACGCGGATGGCTGGGTCGGCGCGGACCTGGACCCGGACGAGACCGACATGGAGCACTGTCCGCTGGCGGCGCTGCTCGTGGACGACCGGGCCTTCGAAGGGCTCCTGCCGGGCCAGGTCCCTGCGCTGGTGCCGCCGGAGGAGCACACGACCCTGGTCGCGCTCGCCGACGCCAGGACCTTCACCGAGCCCGGCCGTCCGCTGACCGTCGTGGACCTGTACGACACCCCGGGACGGACCGCCGTCCTCCCCTGCCGCGACGTCGGATCGATGGCGTGCAACCTGGAGATCGCCAACATGGACTTCCACGAGTTCATCGAGGTGGAGGACGTGGAGGGCGCCGAGGACACGGACGCCGTCGAGGACGTGCGGCCGTGGTGGGAGGCATGACCGGCCGTCGAGACACGTTCTTGCAGGTCGTGGCATCATGTACGGCATGACCAGGACCCGAAAGGCCCATGTCGCGTAGACCGCGCGGACCTCTCCGGAGCGACGGCCACCGCCACCGGACTCCGGAAGCGAAGCCCGTCATCGACGGCCTCTCCGCGCGCGCGGTGTCCGAGATCCACCGCCTCGAGCACACCCGTAACTATCTGCGGCCAGGAGACGTCGTCGCGGCCGTGCGGTTGTGGAAGGGCTACGTCCACCGTCCCGAGCGCGAGCTGTGGCACGACCACGAGTGGGGCAACGTCCACTGGTACTGCTGCGGCAACCCTCTGGAAGCCCGCGCTCTCCTCGGCACGGTGATGCAGGCGATCTCACCCCGCAGTGCCCGCGAACTCAGGAAGGTCGTCAGCCGGCTCGATGCCGTCTGGGAATGACCTCACCGCGCTCGCAGCTCGGCGTGCATCGGCAGCGGGCCCGGCGTGAGGGTGGTGAAAGCACGCGGCCGGACCGTGTGGGACGGCTCGGGACGCAGCCGCCAGCGGAGCAGGATCGTGGCGACGGCCAGATGGACCTGGGCCAGGCTGAACGTGTTGCCCAGGCACTTGTGGGGGCCGGCACCGTACGGCAGGAAGGCATGCCCGGTACCGCTGTAGGCGAGTTCCTGCTCTGGACGGTCCGGGTCGAAGTCGTTGGGCCGGGGGTGGTGACCCGGCTGGCGGTGCAGGGCGTAGGGGCTGTAGAAGACGAAGGCGCCTTCCGGGATGCGGTGCCCGCCGAGCTGAGTGTCGGTCGCGGCACGCCGGGGAGTCAGCCAGGCCGGCGGGTACAGGCGCAGGGCCTCGGCGACGACACGCCGCAGCAGGCCGAGGCGGGGCAGGTCCTGCAGGGTGGGGGGTCTGCCGCCGAGTTCGTCGGCCAGCTCGGCGTGCAGGCGCCGGTCGACGTCGGGGTGCGCGCCGAGGAGATGCAACGTCCAGGCGAGAAGGGACGCGGTGGTGTCCGTGCCCGCGAGCAGGATCGTCATGACCTCGTCGTGGATCTGCTGCTCGGACAGGGGACGGCCGGTGCGTTCGTCGCGGGCGGCCAGCAGTGCCGCCAGCAGGTCGGGGCTGGGTGTGGGATCGTGCCTCCGGTCCTCGACGAGCTGTGCCACGAGTGCGTGCAGGCTGCGTACCGCGGTGCGGTAGGCGCGGTTGCCGCGGGTGGGCAGGGCATGGAGCCAGGGCACGGGGAGCGCGGCGCGCTTGCCGACGCCGGCGAAGGCCACGGGCAGGTGCACGGTGATCTCCCGTACGGCGTCGTCGGGCAGCTGTACCGAGTACAGGCAGCGGGCCAGGGCCGTGGCGGCGATCCGGTACATCTCCGCGTCCACGCGCAGGCGCTGCCCGTCGCGCCAGGCGGCGCTGCGCTCCCCGGCGACGGCGGTCATGACGCGGGCGTAGTGGTCCATGCGGTGGGGATGGAACAGGGGCTGTAGCGAGCGGCGCTGCCGCATGTGCGTCTCGCCCTCGCTCGTACCGAGGCCGTTGCCCACGAGGATGCGCACCGTCTCCCACAGCGGGCTGCCGGTCTTCGTGAACTCCTGGTGCCGTACGACCAGCAGCTCGTGGACCAGACGGGGCTGGTTGACCAGATACCCCTGGACCGGGCCCAGCCGCAGGGCGACCAGGTCGCCCCGTCCGCGCAGGGAGTCCAGGAACCGCAGGGGACGGAAACGCAGGTGCCAGGCGTGTCCGAGCAGGGGCAGGCCCCCTGGGGCGGTGGCCAGAGTCGCGGTGGGGCCCGCCGGTTCGCGGGCTGCGGTGGACGGCTCGGCAGTCATCGTGAAGGGGCCTCTCTTCTCTGCGTCGTTCACCGGGCACACCCCGGCGCCGGTTGTCGCGGCGCCAGTCCTCCGCGCGGCTGTCCGCGGCCGTCCTGGGCACGCTGTCCTGTACGCACGGCGGGGCCGTCGGGGCCGCGCACCCGGTGGCCTGGTGGCGGTTCGAGCGGTGGCGGAACCGGTGCACCGACGAAACCCAGCGCGCGGTTCCGCGGCCAGTTCCGGACAGTCCAACAACACACCGCCGTCCGCCACCACGGAAAGTCGCCGCACCGAGCGCACAGGCGCACACGGGGTAGCACCTCATGCCGGCGGACGCCTTCACGCCACCGCGCTCCCGACGACGTACGTACGCGCTGGATCACGGACCTCGCCGCCGCCCGGCAGATGGGCGTCAGCAGTGGGGCGGGACACGTGGGGCTGGTGACGTACCGGGGCTCGTCCGGGACGACGTACGCCACTTCGGACGTGGAGGTGTGACGCGACGTGGTGTAGCAACTGTAGCTCAGGAGCTGTGGCGCAGGACCTGTCTGGTCGCCCTTCACAGCGGGCAGGCCGCCCTGGTCTCACCGGCACGGCGGGCCGGCCCGCCGGTGTCAGCTGGGCTGCGGGCGGCGGATGTCCCCCGTGCCGAGGCCGATCACCGCGCGCGGCTGCATGGGCCCGTCGCCGCGTCGGGAGAGCAGGACGACTTCGTCCACCACCACCGATACGGCGTCGAGCCGGGCGGCGCACTCGGCCGCCAGGGCCTTGGGGTGCTGGGTGCGGCCGAGGGACAGGTGCGGGGTGAAGCGCCGGCCGGGCTTGTGACAGAGCGGGAAGCCCCGTCCGAGTTCCCGGTGGAGCCGGGCCCACGTTGCCGGATCCGCCGCGGCCGGATCGAGCCATACCGTGGCGTGGTGCCGGTGGTGGAAGTAGTGCACCCCGGCCAGCCGCGCGCTGAAGGCGGTGCTCCGTGCCGCCGCGGTGGCCAGCAGGGGCAGTGCCCGTTCGAACTCCTCCTCCGGTACGAACCCGAACAGCAGGTTCACATGGGGCGGCCAGCGCCGTACCTGTGGGTCGTGTTCCCAGCGGATGTCCTGGATGGCCGGCCAGAGGTGCCGCGGAGGCAGCCAGGAGACCGCCGTCCGGGGTGTCGGCGCGATCGCGAGCGTGTCCACCGGCTCAGCCCCGCCGAAAACCGGATCACCGTCCACGGGCCCATGCTCCCGCACCGGCCCCGCGCCCGTCCGCAGACTCTCCGGTGCCGGGGTGCGTGACCTGCGGTCCGCGGTGATGGCGGCTAGCTGGTAGTGGCGGTTCCGGCTCGCCTGGTTGTCCCGGCAGTTCCGCGAGGGCACCGTGGAACGCACAGAAAGAGGAACAGGCAGGACGTTCTCGACTCGTGATCCGTGAGTGATCACCGATGTCCTGCCCGCCCGGGGAACGCAGCGGGCCAAGGGCCCGGCCGCCCCCTTCTCCCGATCGCGCCGCTGATGCGCTCTCTGTTCGAACCCTTCAGGAGATTCACCATGCGTACTGTCCATTGGACCCTTGCCGCCGTTGCGGGTGCCGCTCTGGCCCTGGGCGGCGCCGCGGCCTCGGCCGGCGCCGCGTCGGCCTCCTCGGTGGACGCCCTCCACCACGACCAGCAGATCAGTCACTCTGCCGCTCACACCGACTTCGGACGCGACCACGGCGGTGGCGGTCACGGCGGTGGCGGTCACGGCGGTGGTGGCCACGGCGGCGGCCACGACGGTGGCGGCCACGACGGCGGTTACGGCGGTCACGGCGGCGGCCACGGTGATCACGGCGGTTGGGGCGACGGCGGCTACTCCTACGGCAGCTGGGACCGCGGCCACGATCACGGCGGCGGGGACGACGACGGCGACTACGGATGGGGTTACTGACCCCCCTAGCCGAGGGGCCGGCCTGTGTGCCGGCCCCTTGAGGCCTGATGTGGGGTCTGAGCCGGGGGCGCGGCGGCGCGCCGGCCGGCGGACGGAGCCTGGTCGTGACCGGCGCGGTCGGTCCCGGCGAACGGCAGCTCCGCCCGCAGGGTGGTCCCCGCGGCGGGCGGGCTGTCCAGGAACAGCTTGCCGTCGAGCGCCTCCACGCGGTCCCTGAGCCCCACCAGACCGGTGCCGGCGGCAAAGCTGGCGCCGCCCACCCCGTCGTCCTGGATGCGGACGTGCAGCAGCCCGGAACCGGCCGCCGCCGTGACCGTGACGGTGGACGCCTCCGCATGCTTGGCCGCGTTCGTCAGCGCCTCGGAGACGACGTAGTAGGCGCTGACCTCGACCCGCTCGGGCAGTCTCTCCCGGACGTCCGTCTCGAGGGCGACGGGAACGGCCGAGCGGCGGGCGAGTGCCTTGAGCGCGGGAACGAGGCCGCCCTGGGCCAGGATCGCGGGGTGGATGCCTCGTGCCACCTCGCGCAGTTCCTCGCAGGCGTCGGTGAGACCGGCGGCGACGACGTCGAGTTCCGTGCGGAGCCGGTACAGATCGGCGGGCACCGACGTCTGCGCGTTGCGGAGCAGGAGAAGCAGCGAGACGAGCCGCTGCTGGACTCCGTCGTGCAGATCGCGTTCGATGCGGCGCCGTGCGTAGTCCGCGGCGGTGACGATGCGCGCTCGCGAGGCCGTCAGTTCCGCATGGGCCTTGGCGTTCTCGATGGCGATGCAGACGAGATCGGTGAACGCGGTGATCTGCGACTCGGCGTTCGCCGCGAAGGGGGCGTCACCGTGCTTCGACGCGACGATCAGCCCCCAGGGCTGCCCGGCCACGATGATCGGGCACTCGACCGACGAGCCCGGCTCCGGCACACCGGTCTCAGGGGCGGTCGCACCACCCGCGCCCCCGACGTCGTCATCGGCTCGCCAGGCGGCGACGCGTCTGCGGCCGCCATGGGTCTCGTAGCGCTCCACGCGGACCGCGTCCGCGTCGGTGAGGAGGCCCGCTTCGCGGGTGACGGCATCGAACACGGTGCTCGGCCGGGCCGACCGCGCGATGAGTGTGGCGACCTCGCGCAGCGCGGACTGCTCCTGCGACAGTCGTGCCAACACCAGGGCCGAGTGCCGCAACCGGGCCGCCAGGTGTCCGACGAGCGCCGCCGTCAGGAGGAAGGCGGCCAGAGCGGCGGAGGTCTGCGACTGGGCGACCGGGAATCCGTGCGGCCTGGCGAACAGGTAGACGTAGGCGACGACACTCAGTACCGAGGTCAGAACAGCCAGTGCGGCTCCCCACGCCACGGCCACGATCATGACGGGGAGCATGTACAGCGCCAGGAGATGCAGGTGCAGGACATACGGATCGAGAGCGTCCAGAAGGCCTGTTACCGCGGCGACCATTGCCGTCCCGGTGAGCAGCCCGTTCAGCCAGTGCCGGCTCAGCACCTCCACGCCACCAGTGTGACACCGGGCGCGGACGCCGTACCGTTCCCGCCGCCCCGGCTGCCGGCGGCGCGGTCGACTCGTCACCGAGGCCCGTGAGAGCCTGCTGGTAGGCGGGCCTCCCCGCCCCGCGCCCGGAGGCCGCCGTCCATGCCGCACGGCACGGTGGAAGGCGCGGTATGACGCGGTTGCGAGTGGTGCTGGCGGACGACGACGTGCTGCTCCGCCAGGGCCTGGCCAGCTTCCTCGAACGGTCCGAGGTCTCCGTCGTCGGGCAGGCCGGCGACGGCCGCGCACTGCTGGACGTCGCGCGGGAGACGCTGCCCGACCTGGTGGTGGTCGACATCCGCATGCCGCCGACCGACACCACCGAGGGACTCGAGGCGGCCCGGGTCATCCGCGCTGAACTGCCCGGCGTCGGCATTCTGGTCCTGTCCGCGCACGTCGAGGTCGAACACGCCATGGAGCTTCTGGCGGGCGGCCGGGGGGTCGGGTATCTGCTCAAGAGCCGGGTCGGTGACGTGGAGGAGTTCCTGGAGGCGGTCAGGACCGTCGCCAAGGGCGGATCCGTCCTGGATCCCGCCCTCGTCCGGGAGCTGGTCACGGCGCAACGGCGGGAGGATCCCCTGGACGTGCTGAGCGAACGCGAGCGAGAGGTGCTGGCCCTGATGGCGGAGGGGCGCTCCAACGTCGGTATCGCCCGCCGCCTCTGGGTGACCGAGGGCACCGTCGAGAAGCACGTGCACAGCATCCTCGGCAAACTGGGTCTGACGGAGACCGACGACGACCACCGGCGCGTACGAGCCGTCCTGACGTTCCTTCAGGCTCCCTGACGTTCCTTCAGGCTCCCTGACCGCGCCGACGCCCCGGACTGCGACACGTCCCTGACCGCCCCGGCCCTCAGCTCCCCGGCCCGGCCGTCACTCGCCGCCGGACGGACCGCCCTTCCCCTCGTCGTCCAGCAGGGCGCGGACCGCCGCCGCGGACAAGCGGCTCTTGCACAGGAACCCGATCGCCGGGGAAGCCGCCACCAGCGGGGCGTAGTCCTGCTCCCCGCACGCGGAGACGAGCACGATCCGGGGGGCTCCGGCCGCGGCGTCCCGGTGCAGACGGTCCGCGACCTCGATGCCGTTCTCCGCCCCGAGTTCCACGTCCAGCAGGACGACGTCGGGCCCCAGCTCGGCGATGCGCTCGGCCGCCTCGTCGCCCGTCGTCGCCACCCCCACCACGCTCATGCCCTCGCCCTCGAGCAGACGGCGGGCGGCGGCCAGGAAATGGGGACAGTCGTCGACGATGAGGCAGCGCACCACACCGTGAGCTTCCCACACCGGGTGCGGGCGGGCATTGAAGCTGTCCGCCATCCCGGTACGGGCCGGCGACGCGCGGTCAGGAGTGTGCCTCCGTGCCGCCCGCGGTACCGGTGCGGCGCCGGTCCGGCAGGGGCCGCGGCTCGCTGTCGTCGTCGAGCTTGTCCAGGAATCCGGCCAGGGTGTCGGTGACCTCGTCCAGGGAACGGGCGCTGAAGAGGACCGGTTGGTAGCCGCGGATGTCGTACGGGGTGGTGAGCATGAGGTCGAGGTCCAGCGGGCGGACGTCGGCCGCCCGCAGCTGGCGCAGCTCGCCGTAGGAGGAGAGCAGGGCCGCGCCGTACGCCTTGGGTGTGCCGGCCTCGTCGAGCACCCCGTACTCCAGCGTGAACCAGTACACGTCACTGATCATCTGGAGCACGTCCGCGCGTTCCACCCGCTGCGCCGCCCGTCCGATCAGGCGGTAGATGTCCGCGAAGGCCGGCGAGGACAGGTGGATCCCGTGGCCGAAGACGTCGTGGATGACGTCCGGCTCGGGGGTGAAGAGCGGCACCGCCGGATGGCGGACGAACTGCACCGCGTGGAAGTAGCCGTCGGCCATCGATCCAAGGAACCGCTTGTTCTCGACCACGCCCCCGGCGAGGGTGAAGGTGAAGTCCGTCAGGCGCCGCAGGTGCGAGCCGACCTCGGCGTGCTGCGGGATGTGGTCGGCCGGTACGGGTGCCTGCTCCCTGGCGTCGAGGGCGGCACGGCACGCATGCTCGCTCTGTGTCCGCCACAGGGCCCGGTGAACGGTCCGCCAGGTCCGCTCCTCGCTCTCGTCGTAGTCCACCCGCGGGGACGGATCACCGACCCGGTGACCGCGGGCACGTGCCGCGATCGTCCGGCGCCGGAGCAGGTAGTCCGGATCGCTGAAGCCGGGGTGATCGGTGGCCGCGCTCAGCCGGCCGTCGGCCGCGACGGGTGTTCGCCTCTGCATACCGGTCACGAGTTGATCATTCCTTCGCCGGCCTGCCCGAGGAACCGGATCCCACCCCCTTCACCCGCCAGGCCCAACCGGAAAGCGGGTACGCGTGCCACCGCCACCGCCACCGCCGCCACCGGCACCGGCACGCACCCGCCCGGGCTCGGCCCGGTCAGTCGAGACCGCCCTGTTCGCAGACCTGACGTGCCACCTCCCGGAGTTTGATGTTCTTCTCCTGCGAATAGCGGCGCAGCACGGTGAAGGCCTGCTCCTCCGTCAGCCGGTGGCTGGCCATGAGGATGCCCATGGCCTCGCCGATCGTGTGGCGGGTGGCGACCGCCTGCTGCATCTGGGCGTGGGTCCGGGCACTGGAGAACGCGACCGCGGCATGGGAGGCGAGCAGCCAGCCGGCCGTTTCGCTGGTCTCGGTGAAGGCACCGGCTCTGCGCGAGTAGAAGTTCAGCGCACCGAGGTCGTCGTCCTCGGTGAACAGCAGGATCCCCATCATGCTGCCCACGCCGAGTTTCCGGGCCTGCGGGGCGTAGGCGGGCCAGCGGGGCTGCTCCTGCCGGAAGTCGCGGATCCGGAAGACGCGGTCACCCGTCCGGGTGTGGGCGGAATCGAAACAGGGCCCTTCCCCGAGCCGTTCCTGCAGCTGATCACTGTCGATGACCAGTTGGCTGGTGGGGGCCAGCGTCTCCACGCTTTTTCCGTGCAGGACCAGGATGCCGGCCGCGTCACAGCCGTCCACCAGTTCCGTCGCGGACGAGGTGATGTTCCTCAGCGTCTCCTCGACCGACGACTGCGCCAACAGCACTCTCGCCATGGCCGCCATCTGCCGCGCGAACTCACGCCAGTCCATGAGGTGCCCTCTCATCCGCCGCGCTGCCCTCATGCCCAGACTTGCACGCGCCACACGGACTGACCCGCACCGCAGCCGAATGCGGCGGCGGAGCCGGGCACACGATCCCGGAGTGGTGCACTCGCAGCCGGTGCGGTCGTCTGACCTGCGGTGACCGCGCCGCGCTGGTAGAACGGACCGGACCGACGGCACTACACGACCCGGGGAGGACGAGATAGCCGGGACCGGCAGGGCGCACTCCCGCGAGAACGCGCTGGCGCGGCTGCTCGCGCGCCTCGCCGTGCTGACGGCGATCGGCGCCGTGGTCGTCCTGGCGCGCGCGCTCCACGGGGACGGGCTACTCGTCGCCGGAGCCAGTTTCCTCGGTCTGGTCCTCTGCGTCGCCGGCGTCTGGTGGTTCCTCGCACACCGCGGAGCGGTACGGCTGTTCGGGGCACTGGTCGCCGTCGCCGCACCCGTCGGCGTCCTGGTGCTCTTCGCGCACGGCGGCCTGTGGCAGACCGCCCTGGTGCTCAGCCTGTGCTGGGCGGCGACGCTGACCTGCGCCCGGGCGGCGCTGCGCAGATCGCGTCCGCAGCGGCCCATGCGGGCGATCGCCGCACCCCGTCCGCTGCGGCCGGCACTCATCATGAACCCGAAGGCCGGGGGCGGAAAGGTCGGCCGCTTCGGCCTCGCCGAGCAGGCCCGGGAACTGGGCGCGCGGGTGATCCTGCTCGATCCGGACATCCGGACCGACGTGACGGTGCTGGCCCACAGGGCCGTCGCCGAGGGCGCGGACCTACTGGGCGTGGCGGGCGGAGACGGCACCCAGGCGCTGGTCGCGGCCGTCGCCGCGGAGCACGACCTGCCGTTCCTCGTGGTCGCCGCCGGTACCCGCAATCACTTCGCCATGGACCTCGGCCTCGACCGGTCCGACCCGCGCCGGTGCCTCGACGCGCTGACCGACGGCGAGGAACTCCGGGTCGACCTCGGCGACGTCGACGGCCAGCCCTTCGTCAACACCGTGTCGTTCGGGGTGTACGCGGACGTCGTCCAGCGTCCCGAGTACCGCGACGACAAGGCGGGCACCGCGCTCAGCCTCATGCCGGACCTGCTGGTCGGCGAGGGGGTACGGCGACTCGAGGCCCGCATCGACGACACCGCCCTCTCTTCCCAGCAGGCCCTGCTCGTCAGCAACAACCCGTACGGCTCCCCGGACGAGTTCAGCGGCGTCAACCGCAGGCCACGGCTCGACAGCGGGGAACTGGGCGTGCTGGGGATCCGCGTGGAGAGCGCGGCGCAGGCCGCGGACCTGGCCGTGCGCGGCCCGCAGTCCACGGGACTGACCGTCATGACCGCCCATCGGGTCGAGGTGACCTCCGACACGGACGACATCCCCGTGGCGGTGGACGGCGAAGCGCTGCGCATGCCCGTCCCTGTCGTGTGCTCGCTGCGTCCGGGGGCACTGCGGGTCCTGGTGCCCCGCGACCGGCCGGGCGTCCCGGTTCCCGCGCCGCCCGTGAACTGGCGGCGGCTCCTCCGCCTCGCGTTCGGCCGCAGCGAGCGAACACCCGAAGGAGAGATCCGTGCCTGACCGCAACACCGCCCGGCCGGCCCCGTCCGCCTGGCGAACCCCGGCCGGCGCCCGGTCCGCCGCGGCCCCGGTGCTTCGCGACCTCCACGCGATCGACGGGGCCCTGTACGCCGCCGTGGCGGCCACCCCCACGCCCACGCTGGACCGCACGCTACGGCGGCTGTCCCACGCGGCCGACCACTCGAAGATCTCGCTGACGGTGGCCGCGGGCCTCGCCCTCGTGCCGGGCCGTCCCCGCCGCGCTGCCGTGGCCGGTGTCTGTTCGGTCGCGCTGGCCTCGGCGGCGGCGAACCTGTTCGGCAAGCGGATGGTCCGCCGGCGCCGGCCGGACCGTGAGCAGGCCCGGGTGGTGGTGGACCGGCACGTGCCCATGCCGGAGTCCGCGTCCTTCCCGTCCGGCCACACGGCCTCGGCGACGGCGTTCGCCACCGCCGTGGGTGTCGTCCTGCCCCCTGCCGCGGTGCCGCTCGGCGCGCTCGCGGCCGCCGTCGGCTACTCCAGGGTCCACACGGGCGTGCACTACCCCGGCGACGTCGCGGCCGGCGCGGTCCTCGGTTTCGCGGCCGCCGCCACGTCCCTCACCCTCCTGCACGTCCCACGGCACCGCTTCACGGCGCTGCCGTCGCACCTGGGCACGCACCGGGGCTCCCCGGCTCAAGGACGCTGAGCGTCACCCCCCGCGCGGTCGCCGCAGCACGGGGTGGGCGAAGCCCCGGTGAGGGACATCCAGCGCCGGACGGTCTCCTGATGGGAACCGGTCGCCGTGCCGCCGGCCACCGCTTCGGCGTCCGCGGGGGAGCACGGCGTTCCCGAGCGGGTCAGCAGGACCAGGGGCCACGCGGGGCCCGTACCGGCGTCCGCTCCGTCGAAGGCACTCCAGTCCCAGGGTCCGTCGAACCGCCAGGCCCGCCCGTCGGCGTCGGCGACCTCGTCGCCCGGCCGGAGGAACGCGTACGGCCGCATCAACAGTTCGAAGGCGAACGGGATCCCGTCACCCGGGTGGAGGCCGTAACCCTCGCCGTTGAGGTGGCTCTCGTCCGGATACTCCCGGTAGGACATGCCGCGGCGCAGCACGGACACGGTCAGCCGGGGACGTGGGAGCCAGCCCGTCTCCAGCGGCGGGTCGTGGCGGTCGACAGCCGTCACATGGACCACCGTCGGCGGTACTCCGACCCGGCAGATGTCGCCCGCTTTCAGCTGCTCCGGCGGCGGCTCGGTCCGGAACAGCTCCATCTCCGGCGCGGGCGGGGCGTCCCTGGCCTCGGGCACCCCCAGGGCCACGATTCCGTTCCAGTGATGGAACTCGCTCTCGGTGTCGACGCGCCACCACGGCCAGCGCACCGACACGTAGTCCCCTGTCACGCCGCGTTCGACCCTGGCCGGTGTGAAGGGGCAGGTGACCGTCAGCACGTCACCGGCCCGGAAGTCCCCCTCGAACGTCATCCGCCCAGGTTAGGACAGGCACCGTTCACCACCGACGCGGCCCGGCAGCCGTGCACCGGCCCGCGCTCGCAGGTACACAGGCCCCGCGCTCGCACATCCACAGGCCCGCGTTCGAACGCGCACAGGCCCGCGCTCGCACGGTCGGGCACACGAACGCATCGGCTTCACGAATGCCTCGGCTTCACGAATGCCTCGGCTTCACGAACGCCTCGGCTTCACGAACGCCTCGGTTTCACGAATGCCACGGCTTCACGCACGCCTCGGCTTCGCGCACGCCTGCGCGTCACCACGGCGACGACCGTCCCGATCCCGGAGACCAGCAGCCCGAGCCCACCGAAGATCAGCGGCAGCAGCCACAGTGAGGCGAAGCCGTTGATCCGCGCGTCCTCGGGGGAGTCGGCGCGGTAGAGCACCTCGACCCGCTCACCCTCCTCGTACGCCGGCGGATTGGAGCCCGTGGAGTCCTGGAACCTCGTCGGTGTGCCGTTCTCCGGCGTGAACTCGACCACCGGGTAGGCGACGGGCCGGTCGTCCGTGTGCTTGTCACGGGACGTGGTGTCGTGGTCCTCGCGCCACTCCAGGGACACCACCGTGCCCTTCGCGCGTTCCGCATCGGTGAGGAACGAGACCGACACCCCGGCGAGGATCAGGCCGATGACCAAGAACAGCGCCCCGAACGCGATCGTCCCGAAAATGATCCACCGGCGGGCATTCCGCCCCCGCACCTGCCCCTGCACGACGTTCCCCTCAGTTGCCCGACAGGAGAGGGACGTTATCCCAGGTGGTATCCCGGTCGGCCGGCCGGGCTCCCGCCCGGGACGGTCGGGCCCACCCGCCCGTCATCGGGCACGCGTCAGCACGCTCCGGCGTCCTGCCAGACGCGGTGCACCTGGTCCTGATATGCGCCCCACTGGCCGCTCGTCCCCGGTTCGTCGCCCTGCGTCCACCACTGTGCCTTCCACACGCGTCCGTGCAGGCTGACCGTCTGCCCGCCGCTGTAGGCCGCGTTGCGGTCCCATGCCGGAGCGGTGCACGACGGCGCGAGTGAGGGAACGGCCACCGGATTCGAGGCGGGAGGCTCTACCGGGAGCGAGGGCCGGGCGCCGACGGAGGGAGCGGCGGGAGGTTCCTCCGGGAGCGAGGGCTGCCGGCCGGGTGAGGGAGCGGCCGGGTTCGCGGCGGGGGGTCCGTCCGGGTGTGAAGGCTGCCCGCCGGGTGCGGGCACGACCGGGGCCGCGGTGGGGGAGTTCTGGGATGCGGCGGGCTGCTTGCCTGCGGTGAGGATCAGGGCGTCGCCCACCTCGCGTTCGCCGTTGGAGGTGATGACCTCCCCCTCTCGCACCATGGTCGTGGATCCGCCGCCGTCGAGGTTCATCGCGTCCACCGCCCCGAGTTCGCGCATGAACGAGGCGGCCTCGTTCAGACCGAGGCCGTCGCTCCGACGGGGTTGCCGGCCATTGGACGTGACCAGCAGGACGCGTCCCGCCGCGTCGACTCCGAGAAGGGTCCTGGGGTGACGCTTGAGTCCGAACGAGTACGCGAAGGACGGATCGTCCTGCACGAGGCCGTCCGCGTCGTAGTCGACGTGGACCTTCCCGTTCCGTACCAGTTCGGGACCGCCGCCGACGATGCCGTCACCGCTGCCGAGGGTGACCGCAGAGCCGTTCTCGTCGGTGATCGTGTCCTTCACGACCAGCTGTGTGCCGGGCAGGGCATGGGCCCGCAGCCACTCCGCGCCGCTTCCGGTGCCCGCCAGCACGCTGCCGCCCTGGGGTACTTCACCGCCTCGCGGACGGAGTTCCAGCACCTGCTGGGAACTGTCGAGGACGGCTTCGAGGCCCGCACCGGTCGGGGTCGGTGCCCCGAACTCCGAAGTGAACCGCACGACTTCATCGGGATCACTGCAGGTGTAGTCGTGGCGAGGCCGCTCCGTCGGCTTGTCGCCGCCGACGCCGCCACAGTTGCGTACGACCCCGGGGGGCCTGTTGATGCCGTCGATGACCTCGGACTGGTCCCCCGCCTGGACGGACAGGCTCGTGCTCAGGTGCTTGAACTCGATGCGTGTGCCGTCGGCGCGCAGTACGGCGGCTATCCGTCCCCGTGTGGCGGCACTCTGAAGTTTCCCGTGCGAGGCGGAGATGCCCGCGGACACTCCGGGGACACCGTCCCGCGGTTCCATCACGAAGAAGCCCCCGTTGGTCGCCAGCAGGGCATCGTTCTCCTTGGCCATGGTGGCGACGGTCTCCTTTCCGGCGACGGTCTTGCCGAAGCTCGTCCCGAGGGACCCCGTGAACGCCTGGGGGTCGATGATCGCGACCTGGACCTCCGTGCGGCCGGTGCCGGGGGTGCCGTCGGCCCCGGTCCACTCGCTGTCCGCCTTGAAGCCTGCGTCCACGACACGCTTGACCTCGGCCTTGGCCTCGCCCTCGGAGTCGAACGAGCCCACCCGCACCCGGACGCCGATGAGGCCTTGCCGGTCCGCGTCGGCGGGCCAGGAGACCGGCTCGGAACGCGGGGTGAAGCCGGCGGCCTTCAGCTTGGCCGCGAGATTCGCCGCCTGCTTCTCGGTGAAGAGCAGTCCGGAGGCGATCTTGTCGTTCGGGTCGCCGAGCACGTCCTTCCCCGCTCCCGGTGCCGCGAGGCCGCGGATCGTGACGGTCCAGCGGTCCTGCGTCCCCGCACCGCCTCCGAGTACTCCCCGGTAGAGGTCCACTCCGGCGGCCGGCGACTCCCGCTTCCAGCCGGCCAGCGCCGCTGGTGCCGTGCCGTCGGGCTCAGCACCGGAGACCTTGGCGACGAGCAGGAGAGAGGCGGTGACCGTCAGCGCGGCGGTCGCGAACGTGAGCTGTCTGGGAAGCGCGCGGTGCGTCATGGAGGCTCCTCGGGTAGGGACGTCCAGGGAGGACTGGTGGCCCCCCGTGAAGAGGGATCTCCTCGTGCAGAGGGACCTCCTCCGCCTGACCGAGTCGGGCGGCTCCTCTTCCGTCCCGCGCCGCGGTCCTGTTGTTGCCGTCGTGCGGTGCCACCGGTCCCGATTTGTGCGCGAGGCACAGATTTCGGCGAGCGCCCGGATCCCGCGCCGGGTGCGGTGGCGCCGCGGTGCCGGTCCGACGGCGTCGAGCCGCCCGCCGGGCCCCGCCGCCCCGGATCGCGTGGCGCAGCCACGCGGCCCCCGCCTCCGGTGCTCCTGCGCCGCATGGAGCAGGGGTTCGAAGGGCGGGGGCCGCCGGTGTCACCTCACGAGGCGTCAGACCGTCACCCGGCTTCGGCCTTGTGCATCTCGGCGAGTTCCTCGTCGGACTCGCGGCCGGGCGTCGGCAGGTCGAACTTGACGATCGCGAAGCGGAAGAGCCCGTAGTAGAGCACGGCGAATCCGAGACCCACCAGCACCAGACCCCAGGGATTCGAGGCGATGCCCAGGTTGAGCGTGAAGTCGATGGCACCGGCGGAGAAGCCGAAGCCGTCCCGCATTCCCAGCGCCCAGGTCAGGGCCATCGAGACACCGGTCAGCACCGCGTGCAGGGCGTACAGCACCGGTGCGATGAACATGAACGTGAACTCGATCGGCTCGGTGACACCCGTCACGAAGGAGGTCAGTGCCACCGAGGCCATCATGCCGCCCACCACCTTGCGGCGCTCGGGACGGGCGCAGTGCACGATCGCGAGGCACGCCGCCGGCAGGGCGAACATCATGATCGGGAAGAAACCGGTCATGAACTGCCCGGCGGCCGGGTCGCCGGCCAGGAAGCGGGCGATGTCGCCGCTCTTGCCGTGGTACTCGCCGGCCTGGAACCACGGGAACGAGTTCAGCAGGTGGTGCATGCCGACCGGGATCAGCGCGCGATTGGCCACACCGAAGACGCCCGCGCCGACGGCGCCGGAAGCGACGAGCCGCTCACCGAGGTGGTGCAGCCCCCCGCCGATGACGGGCCAGATGTAGCCGAAGACGATTCCGATGAACAGGCCGGCGAAGGCGGAGAGGATGGGAATCAGGCGGCGACCGTTGAAGAAGCCGGCCCAGTCCGGCAGCTTGGTGCGGTGAAAGCGCTGGTAGAGCAGCGCGACGACCACGCCCATGACGACACCGCCGAGGACACCGGCGTTGACGGCTTTCTCGACCATGACGATCTTGCCGTCGACGGCTTTGGCCTCTTTTGGAAGGCTCGGATCGGTGAAGGTGCCCAGCACGTTCCTGAACACGAGATATCCCACGACGGCCGACAGGGCGGTCGAGCCGTCGGACTTCTTGGCGAAACCGATCGCGATACCGACGGCGAACAGCAGTGCCATGTTGTCGAGAATGGCGCTGCCACCCGCGTACATGAACCCCGCGATCTTGTTGACGTAGGCGGGCAAGGACTCCTTGCCCAGCATGTCGCTGTTGCCGAGCCGGATCAGCAGGGCGGCGGCGGGCAGCACCGCCACCGGCAGCATCAGGCTGCGGCCGATGCGCTGCATGACAGTCATCACGCCGACGCCCTTCTTCCCTTCCGCGGTGGTGGACATGAGGTACCTCCAGAGGCCAAGGCGCCGCACGGGGACGGGGCGACGACGAGGGCTGTGATGTTCCAGCCGGTCACCTGGGCCGCACAATGCGGTTGAGCGGAATTGGGCAGGTGCCCGACATTGCGTGCCGGGTGCGTGCGCTCCGCCCGGGAACTCCGTCGGCAGCGGTGCGTGGACGGGGATGAGGCGGAAACACAACGGTGCCATCCCGGCAATTCACCGCCCCCGTGCCCGCGGACGCAAATTGGCCCGGGAATATGTTGCGCCACAGTTGGGTCCACGGATGGGTAGGGATACGCATGGACGTGAGCCGTCGCTCTCCTCCCGGCCGCCGGCGGTCCAGCAGACGAAAATTGATCCGGGCTGTCAACTCCGGTGCTCCGTTTGTTTCCTGCGGCACAAAAAGCAAGCCATCACGGGACGCCCTCCGCGTGACTTCTTGACGACCGGATCACAGGGACCCTACATTCCGGGCGCGTTGGAAGTCGACGGAAACCGTTTGATTGTGTCGACTTCGCGCCACGTCTCGCGCGTCACCCTCTCTGAAAGGGGACCTCCGTGCATGCGCACATACGACACTCCACTCGCGTCGAGAGACGCACCGTTCTCACGGCTGCCGGGGCACTGCTTGCGATCTCGGCCGCGGTACTCGCAACACTCCACCCGCTGACGGCGCATGGAGCGACGACGTCCACGTCCATCACCATCGACGGCAGGGGCGAGGGCCGCACCTTCGACGGTGTGGGAGCCATCAGCGGCGGCGGGGGGAACTCGCGGCTGCTGATCGACTATCCCGAATCCCAGCGGAACCAGATCCTGGACTACCTGTTCAAGCCCGGCTACGGGGCCGCTCTGCAGATCCTCAAGCTGGAGATCGGCGGCGACGCCAACACCACGGACGGCGCCGAGCCCAGCATCGAGCACAGCCGCGGAAAGATCAATTGCGACGCCGGGTACGAGTTCTGGCTGGCACAGGAGGCGAAGAGGCGCAATCCCGACATCAAACTCGCCGGGCTGACATGGGCCGCCCCCGGCTGGCTCAATGCCGGGGACAACGACTTCTACACCTCGCCGGGCACGATCAGCTATCTGATGGACTGGATGACCTGCGCGAAGCAGAAGGGACTGACCATCGACTACCTCGGCGGGTGGAACGAGCGCTATCCACGAAACGGCTCCGACGCGTGGTACAAGAAGCTCAGGTCGAGGCTCGACGCCGAGTACCCCAAGACCAAGGTCATCGGCGGGGAGAACGACTGGAGTATCGCCGGCCGCATGATGGACGACCCCGGCCTCAAGAATGCGGTCGACGTCATGGGACTGCACTACCCGTGCGGATACCAGGACGCCATGGCGAACTGTGCGGACAAGAACCGTGGGGCGGACTACCGGGCCTCACAGAAGTTGATCGAGCAGGGCAAGACCCTGTGGGCCAGCGAAAACGGATCGCAGGACTACGACAAGGGAGCACCGGCCGTGGCCCGGGCGATCAACCGGGGCTACATCGATTCCAAGATGACCGCGTACATCAACTGGCCGGTCGTCGCCTCTCTCTACCAGAATCTCCACTTCTCCAAGAACGGCCTCGTTCTCGCGGACCAGCCGTGGTCCGGGGCGTATGACGTCGGTCCCACGGCCTGGGTCATGGCGCACACGGCCCAGTTCGCCCAACCCGGCTGGAAGTACGTCGACGGCGCCGGCGGATACCTGGGCGGCGACCGGGCCAACGGCAGCTACGTGACGTTGAAGTCCCCCGATGCGCATGACTTCAGCACCGTGATCGAGACGATGGACGCCACCGCCGGCCAGACGGCTTCCTTCACCGTCCGGAACCTTCCGGCGGACGCGGTCCACGTGTGGGCGACCGACGTGCGGTCCTTCGACGCCCGGGACGCCTTCGCACAGCAGCCGGACATCAAGGTGAAGGACGGAGGCTTCACCATCACCCTGAAACCCGGGTACGTCTACAGCCTGACCACGACGACAGGACAGGGCAGGGGAACCGCCGCGTCGCCGGCGCGGGCGGACTTCCCGAAGACCCACGCGGACGACTTCGAGAGAGACAAGGCGGACACAGGGCAGCAGGCACGCTACCTGTCCGCGATGAACGGCGCCTTCGAGGTCGTCACGTGCACCGGCGAGGGACACGGCGGAAACTGCCTGCGCCAGGAGGCGACCGGCACGCCCGTGCGCTGGACGGACGAGAACTACTCCGATCCCTATGCGCTGATCGGCGACCTCAACTGGAAGGACTACACCGTCAGTTCGGATGTGATGCTCGAAGAACCCGGTCACGTCGAGGTCATGGGGCGCATCGGGCAGCAGGGCAGGAACAACAACGGACTGCAGGCCTACCTGCTGCAGTTGACGGACGAGGGAGAGTGGGCCGTCCGTAGGAGCGAGATCGGCTCGGGCGGTACTGCCTGGAAATTCACCACGCTCACGTCGGGCAAGCTGAAGAAGGAACCCGGCACCATGACCTGGCATCACCTCGCCCTGTCCTTCCGTGGTGCCGCCATCACCGCATCCGTCGACGGCACGGTGGTGGGCGAGGCAACCGACTCCAGCTACCCGAAGGGCCAGGCCGGCCTGGGGTCCGGTTGGACACACGCCCGGTACGACAACTTCAAGGTCACCGTCGGCGGCGGTGATCCCGCCGGCGCGTGCAGTGCCGCCCCCGCCTGGACGCGCAAGAACTATCAGGCCGGGGACGTCGTCTCCCGCGACGGCAGCATCTGGAAGGCACAGTGGTGGGCCAACCCGAACAATGAGCCTGGGACGCCTTCCAGCTGGGGCGCATGGAAGCAGATCGGCACTTGCTGAACACACCACCCGAGGACATGCCCGCATCAAGGCGGGTGGCCGTCGCCCGAACAGCCCTCGATCGGCCGCCGGCCCGCCCGCCTTCGCCTCCGTGCCCGGCTGGCACCTCGTTCTTGTCACCCGGGTGAGATGACCCGGCCCGGATCCTACGGGGTGGTTCGCACAATGCCTCCCCGGCGGGACGCCACCCCCAGGGCTGTCTCTTCAACGGTAGTCACCACCGGTTCCCCGCGATGGACCGCGATCAGCGTTGACCCGGGACAGCCGGGCGCAGTGTGCCTCTTCCGCCGGGTCACTCCCGCGGCAGTCGTCGATGTCTTTCGCGGATCGGCCGGTTCACAACAGAGAGGCATCATCGTGCGCAGTCGACGTGGAATCATCGCCGGCCTGGTGACGGGAGTTGCGACGATCGCAACGGTCGCCGGCTCGGTCTACGCGCTGGAAGGAGGCCGGGAGGCCACCGCGGAAGACGCCCCGGCCGGCATGGTCCAGGTGTCCTCCGGCGGCCTGTGCGGGGGAACGCTCATCCACGCCACGTGGGTACTCACCGCCCAACACTGCATAGCCGGCGACTCGATCGCGCGCATGACCGTGCGCACCGGCGGCCTGGAGCGGGATCACGGCACCGCCCTGGGGGTGAAGGCCACGTACACGAAGCCGGACGCCGACATGGCGCTGCTGGAGCTGAAGGGCGAGGCAGCCGCCGTGCCCGTGCCGCTGGCCGACT
>NZ_JAERRK010000027.1 GCF_016741775.1 Streptomyces actinomycinicus
GTACGGCCACTTCGGCCGCGAGCTGCCCGACTTCACCTGGGAGCGCACCGACCGCGTGGACGCCCTGCGCAAGGCCGTCGGCCTGTAGTCCGCCGGCTCCTCTCGCCGAGGCCCGGCTTCCCGATCGCGGGGAGCCGGGCCTCGGCGCGTCCCGCACCGGCCGGCGGACGTCGGTTGTCAGTGGGGTTTGGTAAGAATGCAAGCGTGAGCAGGGAGAACGGGGAGCCCCGGGCGGCGGGGGACGGCGGGGCCGAGGAGGCGCCGCCGGAGCAGCTCGCGCTCATCCGGGAGAGTGTGCGCAAGGCCAGGGAACCGCGGGCCAAGCCGCGCACCTGGCGGGGGGCCGGGCTCGCCAAGGAGCTGCCGGTCGCACGGGTTCTGGTCGACAAGGGTGTGCTGCACCTCGACCGGTACTTCGACTACGCCGTGCCCGAGGAGCTGGACGCGCAGGCGCAGCCCGGCGTGCGGGTGCGGGTGCGGTTCGGGGCCGGGCGCGGCCGGGTGCGGGAAGGCCGCCGGGAGGGCGGCGGGCTCATCGACGGCTTCCTCGTCGAGCGGCGCGCCGAGTCCGACTACTCCGGACCCCTGGCCGCGCTCGCCCAGGTCGTGTCGCCGGAGCCGGTGCTCGGCGAGGAGCTGCTGGGACTCGCGCGGGCCGTCGCCGACCGGTACGCGGGAAGTCTCGCCGACGTCCTCCAGCTGGCCGTTCCGCCGCGCAGCGCACGGGCCGAGCAGCGGCCGTCCCCGGCGCCGCTGCCGCCGCCACCGGCCCCCGCAACCGGCTCCTGGGAGCGGTACGAGCACGGGGGTGCGTTCCTGGACGCACTGGCCTCCGGAGGGGCGCCCAGGGCCGTGTGGAACGCCCTGCCGGGGCCGTTGTGGAGCGAGGAGCTGGCCCGGGCCGTCGCCGCCACGCTCGCCTCGGGACGCGGCGCGCTCGTCGTCGTACCGGACGGGCGGGCCGCCGCGCGGGTCGACGCCGCGCTCACCGCGCTGCTCGGCACGGGCCGGCACGCCCTGCTCACCGCCGATGCCGGGCCCGAGAAGCGGTACGCACAGTGGCTCGCGGTGCGCCGGGGCTCCGTGCGGGCCGTCGTGGGGACGCGGGCGGCGATGTTCGCGCCGGTGCGGGACCTGGGGCTCGTCGCCGTCTGGGACGACGGGGACGACAGCCACAGCGAGCAGCACGCCCCCCAGCCGCATGCCCGGGACGTACTGCTGCTGCGCGCCGCGCTGGACAAGTGTGCCTTCCTGATGGGCAGTTGGAGCTGCACCGTGGAGGCCGCCCAGCTCGTCGAGAGCGGCTGGGCCCGGCCGCTGGTCGCGGGGCGGGAACAGGTGCGCCGTACCGCGCCCCTCGTCCGCACGGTCGGCGACGAGGACCTCGCGCGCGACGAGGCCGCACGCGCCGCCCGGCTGCCCACGCTCGCCTGGCAGACCGCCCGCGAGGGGCTGCGGCACGGACCGGTGCTGGTGCAGGTGCCCCGGCGCGGGTACGCGCCGCGCATGGCCTGTGCCCGGTGCCGGGCGCCCGCACGGTGCCGGCACTGTTCCGGGCCGCTCCAGGGGCAGGACGCGGGTGCGCTGCGGTGCGCCTGGTGCGGGCGCGAGGAGAGCGCCTGGCACTGTCCGGACTGCGGCGGCTTCCGGCTCCGTGCCCAGGTCGTGGGGGCGCGGCGGACCGCGGAGGAGCTGGGGCGGGCCTTTCCCGCGGTACCGGTGCGCACCTCGGGCCGAGAGCACGTGCTGGACACCGTGCCGGCCACGCCCGCGTTGGTGGTCAGCACGCCGGGCGCCGAACCGGTCGCCGAGGGCGGCTACGCGGCGGCCCTGCTGCTGGACGGCTGGGCCATGCTGGTGCGCCCCGACCTGCGGGCCGGCGAGGACGCGTTGCGCCGGTGGATCTCGGCCGGAGCGCTGGTGCGGCCGCAGACCGAGGGCGGCACCGTGGTCGTGGTGGCCGAGCCCACCCTGCGGCCGGTACAGGCGCTGGTGCGCTGGGACCCCGTCGGGCATGCGGTGCGCGAACTCTCCGAGCGGGCCGAGCTGGGCTTCCCGCCGGTGTCCCGGATGGCGGCCGTGTCCGGGCCGCCCGCCGCGGTCGCCGAGTTCCTGGGCACGGTCGAGCTGCCGCCGGACGCCGAGCTGCTGGGACCGGTGCCCCTGCCGCCGACACGGCCCGGCAGCCCGCGCCGGACCGGTGCACCGCCACCGGGTGAGCACTGGGAACGGGCACTCGTCCGTGTGCCCCCGGGCAGCGGGGCCGCGCTCGCCACCGCCCTGAAGACCGCCCAGGCCGCGCGGATGGCCCGGGGGAGCGGCGAGGCGGTCCGGGTGCGGATCGACCCGCCGGACATCGGGTGACGACGTGCGGGAGAGCCGGTGCGGGGTGACGACGTCCGGGAGAGCCGGTGGCGGGGGACCAGGTGCCGGGTGACGACGTGCGGGAGAGCCGGTGTGGGGGGACCAGGTGCCGGGTGACGACGTCCGGGAGAGCCGGTGGCGGGGAACCAGGTGCCGGGTGACGACGTGCGGGAGAGCCGGTGCGGGGGAACCAGGTGCCGACGGGCCGCAGCCGTACGTCTGCCCTCCCGGAGAGAGCCGGGAGGGCAGACGTACGGGTGGGGACGTCAGCCGTTGCGAGGGCCGGGAAAGGCCGTCGGGCGGGCGTCGTCGCGGAGCGTCGGGCTGCCCGCGGTCGGCTGGGTCGGCATGGACCGGGCCGCGGGGACCGTCGGCACCGGGGGCAGCGCCGCGTTCACGTTGAGCGTGCGGGTGCCGGACGGCTCCGGCGTCCGCTCCGGCTCGGTCGCCGCCTGGGCCGCGGCGCGGCGGGCGCCGTAGCGGCGGTGCACCGCCTGCTTGGTTACCCCGAGCGCCGAGCCGACCGCGTCCCACGAGAAACCGAGCGAGCGGTCGAAGTCCACGGCGGCCGTCACCAGGGTCTCGACGCTGTCCCGCAGCTCCTGGGCGAGGCGGACCGTCGGGGCGGGGGCACGTCCGTAGACGACGAAGCCCGTGGACGGGCCGGAGCGGCGTGGACGGTAGACGTTGCCCAGCTGGGCGGTGAGCGTGCGCAGCGCGTCCACCTGCCGCCGGACCCGCTCGATGTCCCGCACCAGCAAGTGCAGGCTGGCGCGGGCCTGGGCGTCGTGGGTTGCGTGGTCGGCCATGAACAAGCCTCTCGAACCGGCGTTGAAAGGAATTGGGCCGTGAAAGGGGCCCGATGTGGTCAACTCTCTCTTGACCAACGCGCCTGCCGTCCGCGGGTCACGGGGTGGGGGCGTGCAGGCATATGCGTACGCCGCCCGTCCGGTCGTGCGCCGTTCATGGTCATAGACTGGTGCGCTGCCCGCCCGCCCCCGCCCGAGAGGCCCGATCCCGCCCATGAAGCTCGTCTTCGCCGGTACCCCCGAGGTCGCCGTTCCCGCCCTGGACGCTCTGCTCGCCTCCGGACGGCACGAGGTGGCCGCCGTCGTCACGCGGCCCGACGCCCCGGCCGGGCGCGGGCGCAGGCTGGTCGCGTCCCCCGTGGCCGAGCGCGCGGAAGAGGCCGGCATCGAGGTGCTGAAGCCGCTGAAGCCGCGGGACCCGGAGTTCCTGGAGCGGCTGAGGGAGATCGCGCCGGACTGCTGCCCGGTCGTGGCCTACGGCGCCCTGCTGCCGAAGCCGGCGCTGGACATCCCCGTCCACGGCTGGGTGAACCTGCACTTCTCGCTGCTGCCCGCCTGGCGCGGCGCCGCCCCCGTGCAGCACTCCATCATGGCGGGCGACGAGATCACCGGGGCCTCCACCTTCCTCATCGAGGAGGGGCTCGACTCCGGGCCCGTGTACGGGACCGTGACCGAGGAGATCCGCCCCACCGACACCAGCGGCGACCTGCTCACCCGGCTCGCGTTCGCCGGTGCCGGACTGCTCGCCGCGACCATGGACGGCATCGCGGACGGCACCCTGAAGGCCGTACCGCAGCCCGCCGACGGCATCACGGTCGCGCCGAAGATCACCGTCGAGGACGCCCAGGTCGACTGGGCGACGCCGGCGCTGCGCGTCGACCGGGTCGTGCGCGGCTGCACCCCGGCGCCCGGTGCCTGGACCACCTTCCGCGGCGAGCGGCTCAAGCTCATCCAGGTCACGCCGGTGCCCGGCCGGACGGACCTCGCGCCGGGCCGGCTCGCGGTGGGCAAGAACAGCGTGCACGTGGGCACCGGTTCGTACGGCGTCGAGCTGCTGTGGGTACAGGCCCAGGGCAAGAAGCCGATGCGGGCCGCCGACTGGGCCCGCGGGGTGCGCATCGCGGACGGCGAGTCCCTGGGCGGCTGACGGCCGGCGGGGCGGCGGGGCGGTGACGGTGCCGGACCGTGTCCATGACCGGATGGCGAGGCGGCCGGTGCCGGACCGTGTCCGCGGCGGGGTGGCGAGGCAGCCGGATCCACGGCGAGGTGCAGCCGGATCCACGGCGAGGTGGCGAGGCAGCCGGCCGGCAGCCGGTGCGGGACCTGGCGGGCCTGCGGCGGCCGGCGGTCCGGATCTCGGGGCGGCGGGTCGTGGCGGGCCGGTCCCCGGGCGGCGGAGGCGGGGGCGCGCCGACGTAGGCTGGAGGCGCATCCTCTTCTTCACACCCGGAGCACCTTTTCGTGAGCGAGCAGTCCCGGCGGCCGCGCAGGCCCGCCAAGCCCTACCGCCGTCCCCAGAGGGATCCCGTCCGCGTCCTGGCCTTCGAGGCGTTGCGCGCGGTGGACGAGCGGGACGCGTACGCCAACCTCGTGCTTCCGCCGCTGCTGCGCAAGGCCCGGGAGAAGGGCGACTTCGACGTCCGGGACGCCGCCCTCGCCACCGAGCTGGTGTACGGCACCCTGCGCCGGCAGGGCACGTACGACGCCGTCATCGCCGCCTGCGTGGACCGGCCGCTGCGCGAGGTCGACCCGCCCGTGCTCGACGTGCTGAGCCTCGGCGCGCACCAGCTGCTCGGCACCCGTATCCCGACGCACGCCGCGGTCTCCGCCTCCGTGGAGCTGGCGCGGGTCGTGCTCGGCGACGGACGGGCCAAGTTCGTCAACGCGGTGCTCCGCAAGATCGCCCAGGACGACCTCCAGGGCTGGCTGGAGAAGGTCGCGCCGCCCTACGACGAGGATCCCGAGGACCACCTCGCCGTCGTGCACTCGCACCCCCGCTGGGTCGTCTCGGCGCTCTGGGACTCCCTCGGCGGCGGCCGGGCCGGCATCGAGGAGCTGCTGGCCGCGGACAACGAGCGCCCCGAGGTCACCCTCGTCGCGCGGCCGGGCCGGGCCACCACCGCGGAACTGCTCCGCGAGGAGGCCGCCGTACCCGGGCGCTGGTCCCCGTACGCCGTACGGCTCGCCGAGGGCGGTGAACCGGGAGCGGTGGAGGCCGTGCACGAGGGACGGGCCGGTGTGCAGGACGAGGGCAGTCAGCTGGTCGCGCTCGCGCTGGCGAACGCCCCGCTCGACGGACCCGACGGGAAGTGGCTCGACGGGTGCGCCGGGCCCGGCGGCAAGGCGGCGCTGCTCGGCGCCCTCGCCGCCGAGCGCGGGGCGGTCCTGCTCGCCTCGGAGAAGCAGCCGCACCGGGCCGGCCTGGTGGCGAAGGCGCTGCACGGCAACCCCGGGCCGTACCAGGTCGTCGCCGCCGACGGTACCCGCCCGCCGTGGCGGCCCGGCACCTTCGACCGGGTGCTCGTGGACGTCCCGTGCACCGGCCTCGGCGCCCTCCGCCGCCGTCCCGAGGCCCGCTGGCGCCGCCGCCCCGAGGACCTCGACAACTTCGCCCCGCTGCAGCGCGGGCTGCTGCGCACCGCGCTGGACTCGGTGCGGGTCGGCGGTGTCGTCGGCTACGCCACCTGCTCCCCGCACCTGGCCGAGACCCGCGCGGTCGTCGCCGACGTCCTCAAGCAGCGCCCGGACACCGACCTGATCGACGCCCGCCCCCTGCTCCCCGGCGTACCGGATCTGGGCGACGGCCCGGACGTCCAGCTGTGGCCGCACGTGCACGGCACGGACGCGATGTACCTGGCACTGATCCGCAGAACCGCCTGACGCCGGAGAGGACAGCGCCCCCGAAGGGGCGCGGGGAACCGCGCGAGCGACCCACGACGGCCCTCGGCCGAACGGCGGCCGGAGGGCCCGCGGCTACAGCCGAGCGCAGCGGCATGGCAGGCTTGGGTCATGGCCGTGCAGATCAACCCCAGCATCTTGTCCGCCGACTTCGCCCGACTGGCGGAGGAGGCCAAGGCGGTCCAAGGCGCCGACGCGCTCCACGTCGACGTCATGGACAACCACTTCGTCCCGAACCTGACGCTCGGCGTCCCGGTCGTGGAGTCCCTGGCCCGTGCGACGGACACCCCGCTGGACTGCCATCTGATGATCGAGGACCCCGACCGCTGGGCGCCCCGGTACGTCGAGGCGGGGGCGTCGTCCGTCACGTTCCACGTGGAGGCCGCCGCCGCTCCGGTACGGCTCGCCCGGGAGATCCGCGCGAAGGGCGCCCGCGCCTCCATGGCGCTCAAGCCCGCCACGCCGATCGAGCCGTTCGAGGACCTGCTGCCGGAACTCGACATGCTCCTGATCATGACGGTCGAGCCGGGCTTCGGCGGCCAGGCCTTCCTCGACATCATGCTGCCGAAGATCCGCCGCACCCGTGAGCTGATCAAGAAGCACGGGCTGCAGCTGTGGCTGCAGGTCGACGGCGGTGTCTCGGCCTCCACGATCGAGCAGTGCGCGGACGCGGGGGCGGACGTGTTCGTCGCCGGGTCGGCCGTGTACGGGGCGCAGGACCCGGCGGAGGCGGTACGTGCCCTGCGCACACAGGCGGAGACGGCCACCGCCAAGGCGTCCTGGGCATGCGACCACTGAGCCACAGTCAAGTGAACGGTTAAGTGAACGGCGCCCATCAGGGCGGATCAGCAGCGCCGAATCTGCAAGGATGAACGGCGAATCCAGAGTGTGAACAGCAGTGAGGAGATCGCCGTGTCGGGTATGTCGGCGGGCCGGTCAGCCATGCGGATGGGACCCGCTGAGCTGGTGCAGGCGGCGGCCATGGCCCGCCGCTTCTACCTCGAGGGCAAGTCCAAGATCCAGATCGCGGAGGAGTTCGGCGTCAGCCGCTTCAAGGTGGCCCGGGTCCTGGAGACGGCCCTCGAACGGGATCTCGTGCGCATCGAGATCCGCGTCCCGGCCGAGCTGGACGCCGAGCGCTCCGACGCGCTCCGCGCCCGCTACGGCCTGAGGCACGCCGTCGTGGTCGAGTCCCCGGCCGAGGCCGAGGAGACCCCCGACCCCGAGAACCTCGGCGAGGTCGCCGCCGATCTGCTCGGCGAGCTGGTCAACGAGGGGGACGTGCTCGGGCTGGCCTGGGGCCGGTCCACCATCCACATGGCGGCGGCGCTCGACCGGCTGCCGCCCTGCACGGTGGTGCAGCTGACGGGCGTGTACGACGCCGGGACCGCCGAGCGCGGCTCGGTGGAGGCCGTCCGCCGGGCGGCCCAGGTGTCCGGCGGTGACGCCCACCCCATCTACGCGCCGATGCTGCTGCCGGACGCGGCCACCGCGGCGGCGCTGCGCAACCAGACCGGGCTGGCCCGGGCCTTCGAGTACTTCGACAAGGTCACGGTCGCCTGTGTCTCCATCGGCTCCTGGGAGCCGGGCATCTCGACCGTGCACGACATGCTCAGCGACGAGGAGCGCGCGCACTACGCCTCGCTCGGTGTCGCCGCCGAGATGTCCGCGCACCTCTTCGACGCCGAGGGCCGCCGGATCGGGCGGGACCTGGGGGAGCGGTGCATCACGGTCAAGGCCGACCAGCTCCGCCGTATCCCGGAGGTCGTGGCCATCGCCGGCGGTCAGCGCAAGGCGTCCGCCATCGACGCGGTGCTGCGCTCCGGTCTGGTCACCAGCCTGGTGACCGACACCTCGGCCGCCGACTACCTGATGACGGCGGGCCCGGCGCCGAAGCCGGCGCTCAGCCGGGCGGACCCCGACGGGCACTGACGGGGCCCGCACAGCGGGTCCTCATCCGCCGAGGCGGGACGGCCGTGGCAGCGACGGATACATGCTGCCGCGGTTCGTCCCCCCGGGTGCGTACGGCGGGCGCCCGGCGCATCGCCACCGGGCAGGGCGGGGAGATTCACCGCACCGGTGATCACTACGAGTCGTTCGGGACGGTGCTGAGATGACGCAAGACCTGGGCGGCCGGTACACGGTCACGCTGGACCTGGACGGGGTCACGGGCAAGGCGGGCCTGATGGACCGCGTCGCCCGGGCCCTGACGCTGCCCGACTGGTTCGGCCGGAACTGGGACGCGCTCGCCGACTCCCTCGGCGACCACACGGTCTGGCCCGAGGGGGCAGTGGAGCGAGGGCTGCTCATCGTCGTACGGGGCTGGCGCCCGTACGCCGAGGCGGCGCCGGACGAGTGGCGGACCGCCGAGGAGGTCTTCGCGGAGGCGGCGGACCGGACACCCGCGCTCACCGTGTTCCTCGCCCTTGGAGGATCCTCCTAAGGGCCCTCCGACCAGCCTGGATGTTTTGTGAGGGCGTGACCGCGGTCCGGCCATGGGACAATGAAGTACGTGCTCTTTCCCCCTGGCGCACCCGTCCGGGGGTCACCTCTGATCGACTGGGATGTGCAGCACGTGCGTTTCCTCAATGACATCCAGCCCGCGTACGACCTGACGTACGACGACGTGTTCATGGTGCCGAGCCGCTCCGCGGTGGGCTCGCGTCAGGGCGTGGACCTCGCCTCTCCGGACGGTACGGGCACGACCATCCCGCTCGTCGTCGCCAACATGACAGCCATCGCCGGCCGCCGCATGGCCGAGACGGTGGCCCGCAGGGGCGGCCTCGTGGTCATCCCGCAGGACATCCCGATCGACGTGGTCACCGACGTCGTCACCTGGGTGAAGAGCCGCCACCTGGTGCTGGACACCCCGATCGTGCTGGCCCCGCACCAGACCGTCGCCGACGCCCTGGCGCTGCTGCCCAAGCGGTCGCACAACGCCGGGGTCGTCGTGGACGAGGACCAGCGGCCCGTCGGTGTCGTCACCGATGCGGACCTGTCCGGCGTCGACCGCTTCACCCAGCTCGAGGTCGTCATGTCCAAGGACCTGCTCCTGCTGGACGCCGACATCGACCCGCGCGAGGCCTTCAACACCCTCGACCACCACAACCGCCGCTACGCCCCCGCCGTCGACAAGGACGGCAGGCTGGCCGGCATCCTCACCCGCAAGGGCGCCCTGCGCGCCACGCTGTACACGCCGGCCGTGGACGCGAACGGCAGGCTGAGGATCGCCGCCGCCGTCGGCATCAACGGCGACGTCGCGGGCAAGGCCAAGCAGCTGCTCGACGCGGGTGTGGACACCCTCGTGATCGACACCGCGCACGGCCACCAGGAATCGATGATCAGCGCCATCAAGCTGGTGCGCGCGCTCGACCCGCACGTCCCGATCGCCGCGGGCAACATCGTCTCGGCCGAGGGCGTCAAGGACCTGATCGACGCGGGCGCGGACATCATCAAGGTCGGTGTCGGCCCGGGCGCCATGTGCACCACCCGCATGATGACCGGTGTGGGCCGGCCGCAGTTCTCCGCCGTCCTGGAGTGCGCCGCCGAGGCGAAGAAGTACGGCAAGCACGTGTGGGCCGACGGCGGTGTCCGCCACCCGCGCGACGTCGCCATGGCGCTCGCCGCCGGCGCGTCCAACGTGATGGTCGGCTCCTGGTTCGCGGGCACCTACGAGTCGCCCGGCGACCTCCAGCACGATGCCAACGGCCGCGCCTACAAGGAGTCGTTCGGCATGGCGTCCGCGCGGGCGGTGGCCAACCGCACGTCGGAGGAGTCGGCGTACGACCGGGCCCGCAAGGCGCTGTTCGAGGAAGGCATCTCGACCTCCCGCATGTTCCTCGACCCGGCCCGCCCCGGCGTCGAGGACCTGATCGACTCGATCATCGCGGGCGTCCGTTCCTCCTGCACGTACGCCGGTGCCGGCTCCCTGGAGGAGTTCGCCGAGAAGGCCATCGTCGGCATACAGAGCGCGGCCGGCTACGCCGAGGGCAAGCCGCTGCACGCCAGCTGGAGCTGACCGCCGGTCCCGTCCGCACGGCCCCCGCCGTTCCCCTCCCGGGAACGGCGGGGGCCGTCGGCGTTCCCGGCGCGGGACAGCGACTGCGGAAGGGTGTGCGAGGGGCTCGTGCAACGGTCGACAGCCCGCGTGCAACGATTTGTCATTCCGGCCCGATGAACGCAATGATCATGCGGGGATGCGCAAGGTTGCTGCATTACGCCCGTGAAGCCCTGCCTCGTAGGGTCATGCGCTAGTACGTGGCGTGGCGGGGACCCCGCTCGGTGGGTTCCTGCCCTCGCAGGTTCCACCGGTCCCCGTCCGCGAAGGCCGGCGCTCGCCGGTCCGTACCCCCTATGACCGGCAGCGAGAAGGAGCCAGCGCGTGCTCGACCAAGGCGCACCCCCGCAGAACCAGATACCGGCCGCCCCCGCGTCCCCGGGCGTCGCCGCGCGCCTGATGCGTCGCAAGCCCGTGGAACGCCTGGTCGCCGAGGGCGGCCAGGGTGAGGGAGGCCAGCTCCGGCGCTCCCTCGGGCTGTGGCAGCTGACCATGATCAGCATCGGTGCCACTCTCGGCACCGGCATCTTCGTCGTCCTCGGCGACGCCGTTCCGGAGGCCGGTCCCGCGGTCACCCTGGCCTTCGTGATCGCCGGCCTCACGGCTCTCTTCTCGGCCCTGTCCTACGCCGAGCTGGCGGGCAGCATCCCCGTCGCCGGATCCTCCTACTCGTATGCGTACGCAACGCTGGGCGAGCTGGTCGCCTGGGTCTGCGGCTGGTGCCTGGTCCTCGAGTACGGCGTGTCGGTGGCCGCCGTCGCCGTCGGCTGGGGCGAGTACCTGAACGAGCTGCTCGACGGCACCATCGGCGTGACCATCCCCGCCGCGCTGTCCTCGGCGCCGGGCGAGGGCGGCATCGTCAACCTGCCCGCCCTGATCGTCGTGCTCCTGGCGATGGTGTTCCTGCTCGGCGGCGCCCGCGAGTCCGCCCGCGCCAACACGATCATGGTCTGTGTGAAGATCGCCGCCCTGGTGCTGTTCTGCGCGGTCGGTTTCATGGGCTTCAAGTCCGGCAACTACCGCGACTTCATGCCGCTCGGCATGTCCGGGGTCAGCGCCGCCGGTGCCACGCTGTTCTTCTCGTACATCGGCTTCGACGCCGCGTCCACCGCCGGCGAGGAGGCGAAGAACCCCAAGCGCGACCTGCCGCGGGCGATCATGCTGTCGCTGATCATCGTGACCGCGCTGTACGTGCTCGTCGCGGGTGTCGCCGTGGGCGCCTGGAACTGGAAGAAGTTCGACGGGTCCGAGGCCACGCTCGCCGCGATCATGAACGACGTCACCGGCCAGACCTTCTGGGGCACCATGCTCGCGCTGGGCGCCGTCATCTCGATCGCCAGCGTGGTGCTGACCGTGCTCTACGGCCAGACCCGCATCCTCTTCGCGATGGCCCGTGACGGCCTGGTGCCCAAGGCGCTCGGCAAGGTCCACCCGAAGACCGGCGCCCCCCGCCTCAACACGGTGCTCGTGTCGCTCTTCTGCGGTGTGCTCGCCGCCCTCATCCCGCTGGGCAAGCTGGTCGACGCCACCAGCATCGGCACGCTGTTCGCCTTCGCGCTGGTCAACATCGCCGTCATCGTCCTGCGCTACAAGCGGCCCGGGCTGGAGCGCACGTTCAAGGTGCCGTTCGGGCCGGTACTGCCGGTGCTGGGCTTCGTGTTCTGCGCGTACAACATGTTCAGCCTCGACTCCGTCACCTGGATCGTGTTCGGTGTCTGGATGGCCGTCGGGCTCGTGTTCTACTTCGTGTACGGCTATCGCCGTTCCCGTCTCGCGACCGGTGAGGACCTCGCGGTGACGGCAGAGAAGTGACCGGACCGAAGAAGTGAACCACCCCCTGTGCTGAACGATCTCGACGAACGCATCGTGCACGCCCTCGCCGAGGACGCCCGCCGCTCCTACGCGGACATCGGGCAGATGGTCGGCCTGTCCGCGCCCGCGGTGAAGCGGCGCGTGGACCGGCTGCGGGCCACCGGAGCCATCACCGGATTCACCGTCCGGGTGGACCCGGGAGCGCTCGGCTGGGAGACCGAGGGATACATCGAGATCTACTGCCGGAGCAACACGTCTCCGGAGACGATCCAGCGCGGTCTGGAGCGTTACCAGGAGGTCGTGGCCGCGTCGACCGTCACCGGCGACGCGGACGCGATCGCCCAGGTCTTCGCCTCCGACATGCGTCACTTCGAACGCGTGCTGGAGCGGATCGCAGGAGAGCCGTTCGTCGAGCGGACCAAGTCGGTTCTGGTGCTGTCCCCGCTGCTGCGCCGCTTCTCTTCGGGGGCGCCGGGCTGAGAGCGGCCCCGGCCCGGGGCGCCTTCGCCGTCGCCGGCTGCGGGTCCGTCGTGGTCGCTCGCGCAGTTCCCCGCGCCCCTTTCGGGGCGCTTCGGCTCAGCGCCCTGAAGGGGCGCGGGGAACTGCGCGACAAGCCACGGACCGCCCGCACCCGGCGACGGCACGGGCACCCCGAGTTCTGCTCCGGTCTTACGCCGACTCGTGCCCGGCGACGGTGAGGCGCCCCGAGTTCTACTCCGCGGTCTTCCGCGCCAGCGCGTTGCTTCCTATGGAATTGCGCACGCTGAAGCTCACCGCGTCCGAGCGGTAGCGGTCGTCCGACCACTCCACCGGGCGGCCCTCCGGTGTCGTCGTCACCCGGCGGACCCGCAGCAGCGGACTCGTCCGGCGCACCCCCAGCAGCTCGGCGTCCAGCGCGCCGCAGGCGACCGCGTCGATCACGTGCTCGCCGTAGGCGAAGACCAGGCCCGTGTCGTCGTACAGGCGCTGGGTGACCGACGCGCAGTCGGGCTCGATTGCCTCCACCGCCGCGGCGATCCAGTCGGCGTACACCGTGCGTTCCAGCAGCACCGGCTCGCCGTCCAGGCCGCGCACCCGCAGCACGTGCAACACCCGAGTCCCCGCCGGCAGTTGGAGGCGTACGGCATCCTCCTGCGTGGCCGGGCGGTACTCCTGGGACACCACGTGGCCGGTGGCCTCGCGGCCCATCGCCCGCGCCCACTGGGCGAAGCTGCGCAGTTCGGCGAAGCTCTGGCTGCGGCGGCTCGCGAGCACGACCCTGCGGGCCCCCTGGCGGGAGCCGATGAGCCCCTCCGCCGTCAGGGTCGCGACGGCCTGGCGGACCGTCCCGCGTGAGACGCCGTAGTGCGCCGCGAGTTCCGACTCCGAGGGCAGCCGGCTGCCGACGGTGTACTCCTCGCGGTCGATCGCCCGCCGCAGTGCGTCGGCGATCTCCTCGTGTCGCGCCGTCATGCTTCCCCTCTGCTCAGATCACTGTGCACAGCGTGACCAGCGTAATCCACACCCCAGGTGATCCGTGTCAGCCGGAAGTGTGCAGGGAAACGGGGCCCGCCGTTTCACCGGTGTTCATGAACAGGACACCGACGACGGGCGTACTGGGGCCAACTTGTTCAGACAAGTTGCCCGCACTACCTCCACTCCCGTGCGTCCCCTGGAGAGACCGTGACCGTGTCCCTGCCGAGAACCGCCGTCCTCGGCGGCTCCCTCGCCGTCGTCGCCGCGCTCGCGCTGAGCGCCTGCGGCGCCGCCCCCGACAACGCGTCGTCCACCACCAAGAACGGCAAGAGCGCCGCCACCGCCACCTCCGCCGCCGACTTCGGCGGCATGGACGCCCTGGTCAAGGCGGCCAAGAAGGAAGGCACCCTGCACGCCATCGCGCTCCCGCGCGACTGGGCCAACTACGGCGCCCTCCTCGACGGCTTCCAGAAGAAGTACGGCATCAAGATCGAGGTGGAGAGCCCCGACGGCTCCAGCCAGGACGAGATCAACGCCGTCACCTCCCGCAAGGGCCAGGACCGCGCCCCCGACGTCCTGGACCTCGGCAGCTCCTTCGCGCTGAGCGCCGCCCAGCAGGGCCTTCTCGCGCCCTACAAGGTGGCCTCCTTCGCCGACATCCCCGAGGGCCAGAAGGACCCGCAGGCCCGCTGGTTCAACGACTACGGCGGCTACATCTCCATCGGCTGCGACGCGGGGCGCGTGAAGCAGTGCCCGACCAGCTTCAAGGACCTCCTCAAGCCCCAGTACAAGGGCCAGGTCGCCCTCAACGGCAACCCCACCAAGTCCGGCTCGGCCTTCGGCGGCGTCTACGCGGCGGCACTCGCCAACGGCGGCTCCTTCGACGACATCCAGCCCGGCCTGGACTTCTTCGCCAAGCTGAAGAAGAACGGCAACTACACGCCCGTCGAGTCCACCCCGGCCACCGTCGAGAAGGGCGAGACGCCGATCTCGATCGACTGGGACTACCTCAACGCCGGCTACGCCGACGAGTTCAAGTCCAAGGGCGTCGACTGGAAGGTCGCCATCCCGGGCGACGGCCAGTACGCCCAGTACTACTCCCAGGCCATCAACAAGGACGCCGCGCACCCCGCGGCCGCCCGCCTGTGGCAGGAGTACCTCTACAGCGCCGAGGGCCAGAACCTGTGGCTCAAGGGCTACGCCCGCCCGGCCCTGATGACCGCCATGGACAAGGCCGGCACCCTCGATAAGACGGCCGCGGCCAAGCTGCCCAAGGTCACCGGCACGCCCACCTTCCCGACCGAGGACCAGCAGAGCAAGGCCAAGACGGTCCTCGCGCAGGGCTGGGGGAAGGCCGTCTCCGGATGACCGCCGCTCTCCCGCGTGCGGACGTGGCGCCCGTCGCTTCGGCGAAGCGGCGGCGCCGCGCCCCCGGCTGGCTGGCCGTGGTGCCGCTGCTGGTGTTCACGGCGATCGCCTTCGGGCTGCCCGCCGTGGCCATCGTGGACGGCGCCTTCACGGTCAAGGACGCCACCACCGGCGCCGCCTCCTACACCGGCGCCAATCTGACGGCCTCGCTGCAGGGGCCGTACCTCACCGCGCTGCTCGGCAGCGTCAAGCTGTCCGCGATCTCCGCCGCACTCGGCGTCCTGCTCGGGCTGCCGCTCGCGCAGGCCGTGGTCAGCTCCCGCTCCCGCGCACTGCGCGAGGCCGTGCTCACCGCCTCCGGTGTGCTCGCCAACTTCGGCGGTGTCCCGCTGGCCTTCGCCTTCGTCGCCACCCTCGGCAACGCGGGCGTGCTGACGGTGCACCTGGGGCTGAAGGACAGCGGCTGGGACCTGTACAGCTTCTGGGGCCTGGTCCTCGTCTACCTGTACTTCCTCGTCCCGCTCATGGTCCTCACCATCACCCCGGCGCTGGACGGCCTGCGCACCCAGTGGCGCGAGGCCGCACTGAACAACGGCGCCACCGGCGTGCAGTACTGGCGGCACGTGGCCCTCCCCGTGCTCGCGCCCTCCCTGCTCGGCGGCCTGGTCCTGCTGTTCGGCAGCGCCTTCGCCGCCTACGCCACCGCCGCCGCCATGGTCGGCAGCGCCGTTCCGCTGGTCACGCTCCAGATCGCCGACGCCCTCTCCGGCAACGTGCTGGTCGGCCAGGAGAACGTCGCCCTCGCCCTCAGCCTCGACATGGTCCTGGTCGCGGGCCTGGTCATGGCCGTGTACCTGCCCCTTCAGCGACGGAGTGCCCGATGGCTCGACGCCTGACCCTCTGGCGGTGGGTCGTCCTCGGTCTCGCCGCCCTGTACTTCCTGGTGCCGCTCGGCGCGTCCGTGGTCTTCACCGTCGACGTGCCCGGCCACGGCATCACCTTCGACGCCTACAGCAAGATCCTCTCCACCGAGGGCTTCGTCTCCAGCCTGCTGCTCTCGCTGGAGCTGGCCGTGACCACCATCGCGGTCGTGCTGCTGCTCATGGTGCCCGCGGCGGTCGCGCTCCGGCTCGGCGCGCCCCGGCTGCGACCGGTGGTGGAGGTGGTGTGCTCGCTGCCGCTGGTGGTGCCGCCGATCGCCTTCGTCGCCGGCATCGTCAGCGTGCTGAAGTGGGGCCCGGAGCACCTGTCCCGGACCCCGCTGTTCCAGACCTTCGTGGCGATCCAGGACCCGGACTTCCCCGTGGTCCTGGTGCTCGCGTACGTCGTGATGGCCCTGCCGTTCGTCTACCGGGCCCTGGACGCCGGGCTGCGCGCCATCGACGTGCGCACCCTCGTCGAAGCCGCCCGCAGCTGCGGTGCCTCCCTGCCGCAGGCCCTCGTCCGGGCCGTGCTGCCGAACCTGCGCGGCGCCCTGCTGAACGCGGCCTTCCTCACGCTGGCCCTGGTCCTCGGCGAGTTCACGGTCGCCCAGCTGCTGGGCTTTTGCCCCTTCGCCGTGTGGATCTACAACATCGGCGGCTCGCAGGCCCAGATGTCCGTCGCCGTGTCCGTGCTCAGCCTGCTCGTCACCTGGGCCCTGCTCCTCGCGCTCGCCGGTGCCGGCGGCGGACGCTCCCGAACCGCTCCTCCCCGGGGATGACACACACCATGACCGCCACCACGCTCGAGAAGGCCGTCTCCGAACAGGCCGCCACCGTCGAATTCCGCTCGCTGCGGCGCGAGTTCGGCTCCACCGTCGCCCTGGACGGACTCGACCTGACCGTCCGCCCGGGAGAGTTCCTGGCGCTGCTCGGCCCGTCCGGCTGCGGCAAGACCACCGCACTGCGCATGCTCGCCGGGTTCGAACACCCCGACTCCGGCGCGGTGCTGGTCGACGGCGAGGACGTCACGCACGTCCCCGCCCACCGCCGCGACGCCGGGATGGTCTTCCAGTCCTACAGCCTCTTCCCGCACCTGAACGCCGTCGACAACGTCGCGTTCGGGCTGCGCATGCGCAAGGTCCGCACCGCCGAACGCCGCTCCCGTGCCGCCGAGTTGCTCGAGCTGGTCGGCCTCGGCGACAAGGCCGAGCGCTACCCGCACCAGCTCTCCGGCGGCCAGCAGCAGCGCATCGCGCTGGCCCGTGCCCTCGCCCTGCGCCCGCGCGTGCTCCTGCTGGACGAACCGCTGTCCGCGCTGGACGCCAAGGTCCGGCTCAGCCTGCGCGAGGAAATCCGCCGGCTCCAGCAGGAACTCGGCATCACCACCCTGTTCGTGACGCACGACCAGGAAGAGGCCCTCTCGGTCGCCGACCGGGTCGCCGTGATGCGGGCCGGCCGCCTCGAGCAGTGCGCCGGACCCGCCGAGCTGTACGGCCGCCCCGCCACCGCCTTCGTCGCCGAGTTCGTCGGCACCATGAGCCGGATCCCGGGCGAGCTGGAGGACGGCACGGTGCAGGTGCTCGGGCAGCGGCTGCCGGCCGACGGAGAGGTGCCGGACGGCGCCGTCGACGTGCTGGTGCGGCCCGAGGCCGTACGCGTGCACGCCGACGAGCAGGGCAGCGCCCGCGTGGTCGCCACCGCCTTCCTCGGCGCGGTCGTGCGGGTCACCGTGCGGCTCGCCGACGGCACCGAGGCCAAGGCCGACCTGCCCGCGCACGAGGCCGCCGGGCTCGGCGCCGGGTCGCCCGTCGGCGTGTCACTGCCCGAGCGTGCCGTCCTGGTGGCCGAACGCATCCAGAAGTGAGGAACGACACCGACGTGACCCCCCACATCCCCACCCTCCCGCCGCAGGCGGTCCTGTTCGACATGGACGGCACGCTCGTGGACACCGAGCGCCTGTGGTGGGAGGCCGTCGAGCAGGTCGCCGGCCGCCCGCTCACCGAGGCCGACCAGCCGGACGTGCTCGGCCGCCCCGTCGAGCACACCGCGGCCTGGCTCGGCGCGGCCACCGGCCGCCCCGCCACGGACCTCGCGGCCGAACTGCACCGCGAGTTCGCCGAGCGCGTCCGCACCGGCACAGTGCCCCGCCCCGGCGCCCTGGAACTGCTGGACGCGCTGGCCGCAGCCGCCGTTCCCACCGCCCTGGTCACCGCGTCCCCGCGCGCGGTCGCCGACGTGGTCATGGACGCGCTCGGCGCCGGCCGGTTCGCGGCCTCCGTGACCGCCGACGACACCGCGCGCACCAAGCCGGCCCCCGATCCCTACCTCGCGGCCTGCCGCGCCCTCGGCGTCGAGCCGGCCGCCTGCGTGGCCGTCGAGGACACCGAGACCGGCGTGGCCTCCGCCGAGGCCGCCGGGTGCGCCGTGCTGGCCGTGCCGTCGCTCGCGCCGATCGGCGCGGCACCCGGACGGACCGTACGGGACAGCCTGGTCGGGGTCACCCCGCAGAGCCTGGGCCGCATGGTCGCGCCCGTACTGACGGTCATGAGCTGGAACCTGTGGCTCGGCGGCAGCAAGGTAGACGAGCACCGCGCCAAGCAGCTGAAGGTGATCCTGGAGAGCGGCGCCGACGTCGTCGGACTCCAGGAGACCGGCGGCACCGCGGCGCAGGAGCTGGCCGAGGCGCTCGGCTGGCACCACCACCGGGCGGGCGAGAACCTCGGCGTGCTCAGCCGCCACCCGATCACCGCCCGGTTCGGCGACCCCGACGTCGGCTTCTACGGCGCCGCCGGTGTCCGGATCGAGGTGGCACCGGGCCGTGAGGTCGATGTGTGGACCGTGCACCTGCACTACACGCCGTACGGGCCCTACGAGTCCGCCTTCGACGGGTTGCCGGCGGCCGAACTGATCGCCCACGAGGGGGTGCGGCTCGCGCAGATGCGGGACGCGCTGGAGCGGATCGGGCGGTCGGCGCGCGACGGCGTACCGGTCGTACTCGTCGGCGACTTCAACTGCCCCTCGCACCTGGACCGGCCGGACGTCGAGTGGCCGGTGACCCGGGCGGCCGAGGAGGCGGGCCTGCGCGACTCCTACCGCGAGGTCCACCCCGACCCGGCCGCCGCGCCCGGGCACACCTGGTCGCCGATCCACCCCGTGCACGAGGACGGCAGCGGCCGGCCCGAGCCGCAGGACCGGATCGACTACGTGCTGCACCGGGGTCTGACCGTGCGGGACGCGCGCACCCTTGTCACCGGCGAGCCGCGCCCCTGGCCGGACGTGGCGGACAACGACTGGCCCTCGGACCACGCCGCCGTGCTCACCACCTTCGCGCTGCCCACGGGGTGACTCGGGGTTACCGCAGGTCACCATTGCGGTGCGGGGCGACGATCCCGTAGGTTGTCCCGCACTTTCTACTGACTGGTAACACCGGCAGGTACCTCATGCGCTGGCCCCTCGGCCGTCCCACCACCGTCCGCACGCGGATCGTGGCGCTCGCGCTCGCCCCGGCGGTCGCCCTGATGGCCCTGTGGAGCTTCGCCATGGTGTCCGTCACCGCCGAACTGCGCGCCCTCGTCCGGCTCCAGGGGGTGTACGAGGACTTCGGCACCCCCGTGGACACCGCGATCGGGCAGATCCAGATCGAGCGCCGGATGTCCGCCGCCTATCTCGGCGCGCGCCTCGACCCGGCCGCCGCCGGGGACCTGCTCGGCCAGCAGCGCCGTACCGACCGGGCCGTCGACGCCATGCGGCAGGCGGTCCGGGACGGCGACCGCGACCGGCTCACCCGCCGGCAACGGCAGGCACTGGACGCCATGGTCGGGGCGACGGACGCGCTGGAGGGGCTGCGCTCGCGCGTGCTGTCCCGGGACATCACCTGGGACCGGGCCGTCGAGGAGTACAGCGCGCTCGTGGAGCCCGGTTTCGACATCCAGTCCACGCTCACCGCGCTGCAGGCCGGACAGCTCGCCCGCGAGGCACAGGTCGTCGTGGAGCTGGTGCGGGTACGGGAGTTCGTCTCGCGTGAGGACGCCCTGGTCGCCGGGGCGCGGGCGGCCGGCACCCTGACCGACCGGCAGTACGACACCCTCACCGCGACCGTCGAGGACCGGCGCGTCTTCGAGCGGACCTACGTGCCCGACCTGCCCGCCGACTCGCGCGCCCTGTTCGAGCACTTCCGGCGCGGCGCACTGCACGGCTCGCTGGTGCTGGAGGAGGACACCCTGCTGCGGGCCGGAGCCGACGGAGCCGGGCAGGCCGTCGCGGCCGGCAGCTGGCGGTCGACCATCGACCGGGCCGTCGTCCGCTACCGGGAGCTGTGCACCAGCGCCGCCGAGAACTCCGCCGCGCGCGGGCGGGCCTTCGCCTACCGGGAGCTGACCAAGGCCGCCGTCGTGGGCGCCGTCGGACTTGCCGCCGTGGCCCTGTCGCTGTGGTTCGCGGTGCGCGGCGCCCGGCGGATCTCGCGGCGCCTGGAGGTCCTGCGGGACGCCGCCGACGTCCTGACCCAGCGGCAACTGCCGGACGTCATGCGCAGGCTGGGCGCCGGCGAGGACGTCGACGCGGTGACCGAGGCGCCGCCGCTGGCCGCCGACGAGGTCCGCGACGACGAGATCGGCCAGGTCGGCCGGTCGTTCAACACCGCGCGCCTGGCCGCCGTGGAGGCCGCCGTGCAGCAGGCCACGCTGCGCCGGGGGCAGTTCGCGGTGCTGCTCACCATCGCCCGCCGCAACCAGGCGCTGGTGCACCGGCAGTTGAAACTCGTCGACATGCTGGAGCGGCGCACCGACGACCCGGACGTGCTGCGCGAGCTGTTCCGCATCGACCACCTGACCACGCGCATGCGCCGGCACGCCGAGAGCCTGATCATCCTCTCCGGGTCCGTACCCGGCCGGCGCTGGCGCAGGCCCGTGCCGGTCGCGGACGTCGTCGCCTCGGCCGTCGGCGAGATCGAGGACTACGCGCGCGTGGCCGTGCCACCGATGCCCGTGGTGGGCGTGACGGCGGACGCGGTCGCCGACGTCGTCCATCTCATGGCGGAACTCCTGGAGAACGCCACCGTGTTCTCGCCGCCGCACACCCAGGTCACGCTGCGCACGGGGCGGGTCGGCAGCGGGTTCGTCGTCGAGATCGACGACCGCGGACTCGGCCTCGACGCCGACGCGCGCGCCGCGGCCCAGCGCACCCTCACCGACCCCGACGCCTTCGACCCCACCCGGCACGACCGCCTCGGCCTCTATGTCGTCGGCCGCCTCGCCGCCCGGCACGGCATCGAGGTCACCCTCCGGGACTCCCCGTACGGGGGGACGACCGCGGTCGTGCGGTTGCCTTCGGCGGTACTGGCCGAACCGGACCCGGCGACACCGGACCGGTCGGCCCCCCTCCACGCGGCCGGAGAGCGGCGACCGCCCAAGACGCGGGACCTGCCGCCGGGGGAGGCAAGCGCTGGGGTCTCCGGGCCGCCGTCGCGGAGGGGGGACGCCGCGGTGCGGGAGTTGCCGTCGGGGGAGGGGAGTGCCGGGGTCTCCGGGCTGCCGTCGCGGAGGGGGGACACCGTGGTGCGGGAGTTGCCGTCGGGGGAGGGGAGTGCCGGGGTCTCCGGGCCGCCGTCGCCGAGGCGGGACGCCTCCGTGCCCGAGCTGCCCACCCGGGTGCGGCAGGCCTCCCTCGTTCCGGAGCTTCGCGAGGAGCCGCCGGCGCAGGGCGGCACCGCCGGACCGGAAATGGACGCCGAGGAGATGCGGGCGATCTTCGGCGCCTTCCAGCGCGGTCTCGACCGTGGCCGCAAGGGACTGCCCGTGTCCGGTGACGCCGATACGGCCACCGGCTCCGCCGACGAAGGGACGGACACCGACGATGCACGGTGGCGACCGTGACGACCAGACCGCCGAGCAGCCCGCCGCGCCCGGCACGGACCTGGGCTGGCTGCTGGACGACCTCGTGGCCCGTACCGAGCACGTCCGCCAGGCCGTGCTGCTCACCGCCGACGGCCTCCCGCTCAGCAGCTCGGACGGCACGCGCCGGCGGGACATCGAGCACCTGGCCGCCGTCTGCTCCGGCTTCCACGGCCTGGCCCGATCGGCGGGCGAGCGGTTCGGCGCGGGGAAGGTGCGGCAGACCATGGTGATGCTGGAGGACGCCTACCTCTTCATCACCCCGGCCGGGCACGGCAGCCGCCTCGCCGTGCTCAGCGAGGCCGGGACCGACGTCGGCCAGCTCGCCCACGAGATGGCCCTGCTCGTCCGCCGCCTCGGCCGCCACCTGGACGCCGCGGCCCGCAGCACCCCGTGACCGCGCGGTGAGCGACGAGCACTGGTACGAGGACGAGACCGGGGCGATGGTGCGCCCGTACACGGTCACCCGAGGCCGCACGCGTCCAGACGGCCGGCACGCCATCGACCTGATGTCGCGGGTCACCGCACTGGACACCGACGGCCCGGGCCCCGCCGTCGACCACGCCGGTGCCGCCCTGCTCGAACTCGTCCGGCGCGGCCCGCGTCCCGTCGTGGAGCTGGCCGCGGACGCCGACCTGCCCCTGACCGTCGTCCGCGTGCTCCTCGGTGACCTGGCCGGGGCCCGGCTGATCCGCATCGACCCGCCCCGCCGGATCGTGACCGCGGGCCCGGCGGCCGATCCCGGGCTGCTCAGGGAGATCGTGGCGCGGCTCAGGGATCTGTAGCCGCTCGGCCGACGAGGCTCGACGAGGCTCGCAGTGACAGGTTCCGCCGACGAGGCTCGACGAGGCTCGCAGTGACAGGTTCGGCCGACGAGGCTCGACGAGGCTCGCAGTGACAGGTTCGGCCGACGAGGCTCGACAAGGCTCGCAGTGACAGGTTCGGCCGACGAGGCTCGACAAGGCTCGCAGTGACAGGTTCGGCCGACGAGGCTCGACAAGGCTCGCAGTGACAGGTTCCGCCGACGAGGCTCGACGAGGCCCGGAGCGACTGGTTCGACCGAACGCCCGCCGCCCGCCCGTCGCGCCGCCTCGCGTCCTGCACGGTGCGGACCGCGCCCCACCACCGCCGCTCGGCCCGGGAGCCCGAGCGGGTGCCGTGCCCCGGGGAGGCCGGGCCCGGCCTGCGGGGGTGCGCAACGAATCGCCGCCCGACCCCCCTGCCACGCAACGATCCGCGCACCGGCGCGCAACGGCTCCTTCTTGTCCGGCCGAGCGCGCCGACCGTACCTTTCTAGCTGGCCCCCGAAACCCCGTACCGGTGAGGATCCCGCATGCGCACCGCCCTGCTCCAGAGCTCCGGCCGCCCCGGCTCGACCGCCGAGAACCTCCAGGTCCTCGACGCCGCCGCGGGCCGGGCCGCCGCCGCGGGCGCCGGGCTGATGGCCGCGCCGGAGATGTTCCTCACCGGGTACGCGATCGGCGACGACATCGCCCGACTCGCCGAGCCCGCCGACGGCGAGTCCGCGGACGCCGTCGCCGAGATCGCCACCCGGCACGGCCTGGCGATCGCCTACGGCTACCCGGAGCGCGACGGCGAGACGGTCTACAACTCCGCCCAGCTGATCTCCGCCGACGGCACCCGTCTCGCGAACTACCGCAAGACCCACCTCTTCGGCTGCGCCGAGCGCGAGCACTTCACCCCGGGCGAGCAGTCCCTCGTCCAGGCCCGGCTGGGCGGCCTGACCGTCGGCCTCATGATCTGCTACGACGTCGAGTTCCCGGAGAACGCCCGCGCCCACGCCCTGGCCGGCACCGACCTGCTGGTCGTGCCGACGGCGAACATGCACCCGTTCCAGTTCGTCGCCGAGTCCATGGTGCCGGTGCGTGCCTGGGAGAACCAGATGTACGTGGCCTACGTCAACCGGGTCGGCCACGAGGGCGAGTTCGAGTTCTTCGGGCTCTCCGCCCTCGCCGGCCCCGACGGCATCGCCCGCTCCCGCGCCGGCCGCGGCGAGGAACTGGTGGTCGCCGACGTCGACCCCGCGTTCCTGGCCGCCTCCCGCGAGGCGAACCCGTACCTGAAAGACCGCCGCCCCGGTCTGTACGGGTCGCTCGTCTGATCCCCCCGAGCCTTTCCCCGATCCACCCCCGCGCAAGGAGTCCGTACCCCATGACGTCCACGGTGCCCAACGCCGTCGAGCACGCCGACGAGCAGCAGCCGCCGATCACCATGTTCGGCCCGGACTTCCCCTACGCCTACGACGACTTCCTCGCCCACCCGGCGGGCCTGGGCCAGGTCCCGGCGACCGAGCACGGCACCGAGGTCGCGGTCATCGGCGGCGGCCTGTCCGGCATCGTGGCCGCGTACGAGCTGATGAAGATGGGCCTCAAGCCCGTCGTCTACGAGGCCGACCAGATCGGCGGCCGGCTGCGCACGGTCGGCTTCGACGGCTGCGACGAGTCGCTGACCGCCGAGATGGGCGCGATGCGCTTCCCGCCGTCCTCCACCGCGCTGCAGCACTACATCGACATGGTCGGCCTGGAGACCAGGCCCTTCCCGAACCCGCTCGCCGAGGCCACCCCGTCCACCGTCGTGGACCTCAAGGGCGAGTCGCACTACGCCGAGACCATCGACGACCTGCCGCAGGTGTACCGGGACGTCGCCGACGCCTGGAACAAGTGCCTCGAAGAGGGCGCCGACTTCTCCGACATGAACCGCGCCATGCGCGAGCGGGACGTCCCGCGCATCCGTGAGATCTGGGCCAAGCTGGTCGAGAAGCTCGACAACCAGACCTTCTACGGCTTCCTCTGCGACTCCGAGGCCTTCAAGTCCTTCCGGCACCGCGAGATCTTCGGCCAGGTCGGCTTCGGCACCGGCGGCTGGGACACCGACTTCCCGAACTCCATCCTGGAGATCCTGCGCGTCGTCTACACCGAGGCCGACGACCACCACCGCGGCATCGTCGGCGGCTCCCAGCAGTTGCCGCTGCGTCTGTGGGAGCGCGAGCCGGAGAAGATCGTCCACTGGCCGTACGGCACCTCGCTGAAGTCCCTGCACGCGGACGGCGAGCCGAAGCCGGCCGTGACCCGGCTGCACCGCACCGCGGGCAACCAGATCACCGTGACCGACGCGAACGGCGACATCCGCACCTACCAGGCGGCGATCTTCACCGCCCAGTCCTGGATGCTGCTGTCCAAGATCGCCTGCGACGACTCGCTCTTCCCGATCGACCACTGGACCGCGATCGAGCGCACCCACTACATGGAGTCCTCGAAGCTCTTCGTGCCCGTGGACCGGCCTTTCTGGCTGGACAAGGCCGTCGACGACAGGGGAAACCCGACCGGCCGGGACGTCATGTCGATGACGCTCACCGACCGCATGACCCGCGGCACCTACCTGCTGGACGACGGCCCGGACAAGCCGGCCGTGATCTGCCTGTCCTACACCTGGTGCGACGACAGCCTGAAGTGGCTGCCGCTGTCCGCGAACGAGCGGATGGAGGTCATGCTGAAGTCGCTCGGCGAGATCTACCCCCAGGTCGACATCAGGAAGCACATCATCGGCAACCCGGTGACCGTCTCCTGGGAGAACGAGCCCTACTTCATGGGCGCGTTCAAGGCCAACCTGCCGGGCCACTACCGCTACCAGCGGCGCCTGTTCACCCACTTCATGCAGGACCGGCTGCCCGAGGACAAGCGGGGCATCTTCCTCGCCGGTGACGACATCTCGTGGACGGCCGGCTGGGCCGAGGGCGCGATCCAGACCGCGCTGAACGCGGTCTGGGGCGTCATGCACCACTTCGGCGGCACCACCGACGCGGCCAACCCGGGCCCGGGTGACGTCTACGACGAGATCGCCCCGGTGGAGCTTCCCGAGGACTGACCGGGAACCAGGACCAAGGCGTGGGCGGCCGGCCTCAGACTCCGGCCGCCCGCGCCTTCTCAAACAGCTCGGCGGCGACGTCCGCCAGCTCCCGCGCGTCCCGCGCGGAGCCCTGGAGGTCCACGATCACCTCGTCCAGGCCGATCTCCGCGTAGTCCACGAGGTCGGCCACGATCTGGTCCACGCTGCCCTGGAAGGGCCTGCGGCCGGTGCCCTCGTACGGCTCGGCCTGGCGGGCGGTGTTCACCCGCAGCACCGTCCGGATCGGCTCGGTACGGCCCCGCGCCTCGGCCGTCTCCCGCAGCTCCCGCCACTGGGCGGCGACCTGCTCGGCGCGCAGGCTCGTCGGCAGCCACCCGTCGGCGTGGTCGACCAGCCGCCGGAAGGCCCGTTTGCTGCCCGCGGCCAGCAGGACGGGGATCGGCCGGGCCGGCTTGGGCCCCACCACGGCGGAGGCGATGCTGGCCAGCTTCCCGTCATGGACGACCGGATCCGGGCCCCACACCGCCCGGCACACCTCGATGACCTCGTCCAGGACCGCGCCGCGCTCCTCGAACGGCCGGACGCCCGATGCGGCGTACTCGTCCAGGGACCAGCCGCTGCCGAAGCCCGCGATCACCCGGCCCCCGCTCGCCGCGTCCAGCGTCGCCAGCGCCTTGGCCAGCTGGAACGGCAGGTGCAGCGGCGCCACCAGGACGCTGGAGCCCAGCTCCGCCCGTCGGGTGGCCGCCGCGGCCAGGGTGAGGGTGACCAGCGGGTCGGCCACGTGCCGGTACTCGTCGGGCCAGGGCAGGCCCGCGATGCCGTACAGACCCTGGGTGGCGGGCTCGGGGAACAGGGCCCGCTCGAAGACCCACAGGCTGTCGTAGCCGATCCGTTCGGCTGCGCTGGCCACTTCGGGCACGTCGGTGCCGATCGAGTACTGCCGCATCTGAGGAAGACCGAGGCCGAGCCGGGTCGCCATGGGGCTGCTCCTTCGCGATCGAGTCCGTGCCGCCGGTGCACGGCGGACATGGGGGAGTTCCTGGCCGGACCGGTCAGTCCGGCAATGGTGTCAGCAGCATCCGCCCGGCGAACCCCACCGCCGCGTCCAGCCGTTCGGTGAACTCCTCGGCGACGTCGGTGCAGTGCCGCAGCGCCCACAGCGCCCGGGCGGCCGCCCAGGTCGCCTCGCGGGCCCGCTCCAGGCTCCAGGAGCCCAGCAGGTGGGTGAGCGGATCGGCGATCTGGAGGAGGTCGGGGCCCGGCATCAGTTCCTCCCGGATGCGCTCCTCCAGCGACACGAGGAGATCGCCGACCCGGTCGAACTCGTCCTCCAGGTCGGCCGGTTCACAACCGAGCGAACGGCAGGTGTCGACCACGGCCAGCGCCAGGTCGTGCCCGATGTGGGCGTTGATGCCGCTCAGCGCGAACTGGAGCGGACGCACCCCCGGGTGGCGTCGCAGCTGGAACAGGGGCCGCCAGCAGGCGGGCGGACGGCGGTCCGCGGCAGCGGCGTCGACCGCCGCGAGATAGCGCTCGGCGAACCGCACGTCCAGCAGGGCCGCCGCGCGCGGGTCCGCGAACTCCCCGGCGTCGAGGCGGCGGTCGACCTCCTCGGTGACGGCGAGGTACACGCGGTTGAACACGGCGACGCCGTCCCGTTCGGGCAGGGCCGCGTCGAGCGCGCGCATCCGCGTGACGACGGCGTCGACGGGGGTGGTGAGGTGAGCCGGCTGCGCCATGGGGGAAGGGTCCCAGCCCGGGGCCGGCCGGCGTGCCGACCGGCCCGGTGCTTCGCCGGAACGGGGGAACCCCCGGGACTACGACGTTGCGCGCGGCGTCCCGGTGCCCGGCTCCGCGTCGTAGGAGGACGTGCCCTCGTCCAGCAGCGGCTGCTGCTGCTTCAGGTGGTCCGGCGCGAAGGCGCGCAGGGCGTGGTAGCCGGTGATGACGACCAGGGTGCCGAGGGCGATGCCGCTGAGCGAGAAGTGGTCGGTGAACTTCATGGGGACGTCGCCGACGCCGATGATGATGCCGGCGGCGGCCGGGACCAGGTTCAGCGGGTTGCGCAGGTCCACCTTGGCGTTGAGCCAGATCTGGGCGCCGAGCAGGCCGATCATGCCGTAGAGGATGACGGTGATCCCGCCGAGGACCCCGCCCGGGACGGCGGCCACGACCGCGCCGAACTTCGGGCAGACGCCGAAGAGCAGCGCGAAGCAGGCGGCGGCCCAGTAGGCGGCGGTGGAGTAGACGCGGGTCGCGGCCATCACGCCGATGTTCTCCGAGTAGGTGGTGTTCGGCGGGCCGCCGACGGCCGTCGACAGCACGGAGGCGACGCCGTCGGCCGAGATCGCCGTGCCCAGCTCGTCGTCCAGCGGGTCGCCGGTCATCTCACCGACCGCCTTGACGTGCCCCGCGTTCTCCGCGACCAGGGCGATGACGACCGGCAGCGCCACCAGCACCGCCGACCACTGGAAGGACGGACCGTGGAAGTGCGGCAGGCCGATCCAGTCGGCCTTGGCGACACCGGAGAGGTCCAGACGCCAGTGGTCGGTGAGCTTGCCGCCCGGGCTCATGGAGTGGATCTTGCCGAAGACCCTGTCGAACGCCCAGGAAATGCCGTACCCGAAGACCAGGCCCAGGAAGATCGCGACGCGGGACCAGAAACCACGCAGACAGACGACGGCAAGACCGGTGAACAGCATCACCAGCAGGGCCGTCCACTGGTCCTGCGGCCAGTACGTGGACGCGGTCACGGGGGCGAGATTGAAGCCGATCAGCATGACGACCGCGCCGGTGACGATCGGCGGCATGGCGGCATGGATGATCCGGGCGCCGAAGCGCTGCACGGCGAGGCCCACCAGGAACAGCACGGCGCCGACGACGAGGACCGCGCCGGTCACCGTCGCGCTCGTACCGCCCTGGGCGCGGATGACGGCGGCCACGCCCACGAACGACAGGGAGCAGCCGAGGTAGCTCGGCACCCGGCCGCGGGTGGCCAGGAGGAAGATCATCGTCGCGACACCGGACATCGTGATCGCGAGATTGGGGTCCAGGCCCATCAGTACCGGGGCGACGAAGGACGCCCCGAACATCGCGACCACGTGCTGGGCGCCCAGGCCCACGGTGCGGGGCCAGGAGAGCCGTTCGTCGGGGCGTACCACCGCTCCGGGCGCGGGCGTGCGCCCGTCACCGTGCAGCTTCCAGCGCACGCCGAGATCCATGGTGGTTTCGCTTTCTTACGTACGTGAGGACGGTCCGGACCATTGTCAGGGGTACCTGGCCGCTCCACGCCCGCACGGCCTCACTCATGAACTGCGTTCCCGATCCATCGCGGTTCGGAGGGCTTGATGCGGCTGATCGCCCGCGTCCGGACGGCATGCGCGGGCGGGGTCGCTTCTGAGCGGTCGCTTAGTATGGTTCCGTACGAGGTGTCGTCCACCCCGCCCGAGCTGCTCAGGAGCCCCTTCCGTGACCGCCCAAGCCCCGACCGCCCCCGCCGTCTCCCACGGCCGGCTCATACCCGTCACCGTCCACTTCGACGACCTCGACGCGCTCGGGCTCCTCCACAACGCCCGCTACCCGCTGATGGTCGAGCGGGCCTGGACCGAGCTGTGGTACCAGCACGGCGTCCGTTTCGACGGCGACTGGGTGGCGGCCGGCGACGCCTGCAACGCGGTCAAGGAACTGCGGATCACCTACCGGGCACCGGTGACCCGTCCCGGCCCCTACGCCGTCCACCTCTGGCTGGAGCGGCTCGGCACCACCGGTCTGACCTACGGCTTCCGGTTCTGCTCGGCCGACGGGGCCGAGACCTACGCCGAGGGCAGCCGGGTGCTCGTCCGGCTGGACGCCACCACCATGCGTCCCGCGCCCTGGAGCGACGCCTTCAGGACCGCGGGTCGGGAACTGCTGCGGCCGGCCGGCTGACCCCGGTCCGGCCGCCGCGCCCGGCGGTGCGCAGGACTCCCGCGAACACCGCGAGCCCGCAGGACAGCGCGGTCACCACACAGAACGACACCGTCAGGCTGGTCGCCTGCGCCACCCCGCCGATCAGGCTGGGGGCGATCAGCCCCGAGGTGTAGGTGACCGTCGCCACGCCCGCTATCGCCTGACTGGGGTTCGGGCCGGCGTGCCCGGCCGCCGCGAAGCACAGCGGTACGACCACGGCGATCCCGAGACCCGTCAGCGCGAACCCGGCCATGGCCACCGCCGGATGCCCCGCGAGGACGATCAGCAGCCCGCCCGCACCGGCCAGGACACCGCCGCCGCGGACGGTGCGCACCGCGCCGAAGCGGTTCACCACCGCGTCCCCGGCGATCCGGGCCACCGCCATCGTCAGCATGAACCCGGTCGTCGACGCCGCCGCCAGACCGGCCGAACCGTCCAGCCGGTCCCGCAGGAACACCGCCGACCAGTCCAGGCTCGCGCCCTCGGCGAACACCGCGCAGAACCCGACCGCGCCGATCAGCAGCGCCGAGCGTGGCGGCAGCGCGAACCGCGGCGGCGGCTCCTCGTCCTCGGCCGGCTGCACGTCCGGCACCCAGGTGCAGGCCAGCAGGCCGAGGAGGGTCAGGGCGGCCGCGGCGAGCACGTGGTGCACGCGCGCGTCCGAGCCGAGGTGCGCGGCTAGGGTGCCGGCCGCCGACCCGGCGAGCGCGCCCGCGCTCCACATCCCGTGCAGCCCCGACATGATCGACTTCCCGAGCCGTCGCTCGACCTCGACGCCCAGCGCGTTCATCGCGACATCGGCCATGCCGGAGGTCGCGCCGTAGGCGAACATCGCCAGGCACAGGGTGTACAGGTTCGGCGAGAGGGACGGCAGGATCAGCGACAGCGTCCACAGCGCCAGCAGTCCGCGCAGGGCCGTACGGCTGCCGAACCGGTGACTGATGCGTCCCGCCAGCGGCATGGCGCACGAGGCGCCGAACGCGGTGAAGGCCAGCGCGAAGCCGAGCTGTCCCGCGCTCAGCGAGGCGTGGTCCTGGATCCAGGGCACCCGGGTCGCGAAGGAGCCGGTCACGGCGCCGTGCACGGCGAAGACGGCCGCGACCGCGTAGCGCGCGCGCCTGACCTCGTCCCGTGCGCCACCCACGTCACCCATGTTCCAGCCCCTCCCCGGGAGTTCCCCACCGCGCCGTCGCGGCACCGCCGCAAACTATCAGGGTCCCTGCCTGATAGATAGTGTGCAGGGAGGCCGCCCGCGTCTGGGAGGATTCCCGTCATGCCCGCATCCCCGAGCACCGCCCGGGCCATCAACGACCGGCTCGCCTTGCGCCTGCTGCAGCAGGAAGGCCCGCTGACGGCGGGGCAGTTGAAACAGCTGACCGGACTGTCCCGGCCGACGGTCGCGGACCTCGTCGAACGGCTCACCGTCTCCGGCCTGATCACCGTGGTGGGTGAGTCCGGTGAGCAGCGCCGCGGCCCCAACGCCCGGCTCTACGGCATCGTCGCCGACCGCGCGCACCTCGCCGCCCTGGACGTCCGCACGGAGGGCCTCTTCGTCCTCGTCTCCGACCTGGTAGGGCGGGTGCTCGCCGAGGCCTTCGTGCCGATCGGCCCGGACGCCGGGACCGGGCCGGCCGTGGAGCAGGCGGTGGCCGCGGTCGAGCGCACCGCCAAGGAGGCCGGTGCCGACCGGCTGCACACCGTAGGCATCGGCGCACCGGGCCTGATCGACCCGGCCACCGGCGACCTCCGGGACTCCGCGGGGCTGCCCGCCTGGCACCGCAGTCTGGCCGCCGCGCTCCCGGACCGGCTGCCCGGGGCCCGCGTCATCGTGGAGAACGAGACCAACCTGGCCGCGCTGGCCGAACAGCGTGAGGGCGCCGCCCGTGACCGGGAGACCTTCGTGCTGCTGTGGCTGGGCCACGGTGTCGGCGCCGCGGTCGTCCTGGAAAGCACCCTGCGGCGGGGCGCCTCGGGCGGCACCGGCGAGATCGGCTTCCTGCCGGTCCCGGGCACGCCGTCGCTCCCCTCGGCGACGGACTGCGAGGGCGGCTTCCACTCGCTGACGGGGGCGGCCGCGATCGCCGCACTGGCCCGGGAGTGCGGGCTGCCGACGCCGGAGACGGCGGACGGACCGGGCGTCGCGGCGGTGGTGCGGGACGCGGTGGCACAGCCGGCGGAGGACCCGGCGGAACTCCTCTCGGAAGACCGCGCGGAAGGCCCAGCGGGAGTCCGTGGGGAAGGCCCAGCGGGAGTCCGTGCGGAAGGCCCAGCGGAAGGCCCGGAAGACCGCGCGGAAGGCCTCGCGGGAGACCGTGCGGAAGGCCCAGCGGGAGACCGTGCGCAAGGCCGCGCGGAACTCCGGGACGGCACGCGCGAGCGCACCGGAGCCGCCCGCTTCCTGGGGATCCTCGCCGACCGGATCGCCATAGGCGCCGCCTCCGTCGTCGCCGTCCTGGACCCGGGGCGCGTCGTGCTCGGCGGCGAGGTCGGCCAGGCCGGGGGAGGGGTGCTGGCCGGCCTCGTGGAGGCCCGGCTGCGCCGTATGTCACCCCTGGCCACCGAGGTGCGCGCGAGCACCCTCGGCGGCGCCGCGGTCCTGCGCGGAGCCCTGCTGACGGCCAGGGACCGGGCCCAGGACGACGTCTTCGCACCACCGGCGTACTAGAACCTCGCAGCTCCCTCTCCGAACCGGCGCGCCAGGTGTTCCTCGAAGGTGATCTTGCCCAGGGCCCGGTCCGGGGCCGTGTGGCCGCCCGCGCGGAAGGCGCGGTACGTCTTCCCGAAGAGGGGGACCGGGACCACCGGCCGGCGCCGGCCGGTCGCCCGCAGATAGGCGCGGGCCAGCGAGTCGAGCGTACGGACCTCCGGGCCGGCCAGGTCCGCCACCCGGCCGGCCGGTGCCGCGAGCGCCAGGTCGGCCAGCCGGCCGGCCACCTCGGCGACCTCGACCGGCTGGTCCGGCACGTGCGCGGGCAGCGCCATCACCGGCGGCTTGGCCAGCCCCTGGAAGAGCGTCACCAGCAGGTCGTGGAACTGGGTGGCCCGCAGGACGGTCCAGCCGAGCCCCGACTCCTCGATCTGCCGTTCCACCGCGAGCTTGCTCCGGTAGTAGCCGAACGGCACCTGGTCGACGCCGACGATGGAGATGTAGGCCAGGTGACCGACCCCGGCCCGCCGCGACGTCGCGATCAGGTTCCGGGCGGCGTCCTCGTCCCCGCCGCGCGGAGAGCTGGCGCAGTGCACGACCGTCTCCACCCCCGCCAGGGCCGCCTCCAGCCCGCTCCCGCCTTCGCGCAGGTCGACGGCGTACGGCAGGGTGTGCCGGCTGAGCACCCTGACCTCGTGCCCGTCCGCCCGCAGCCGCTCGGTGACGAGCCGGCCCAGCGTTCCGGTTCCGCCGGTCACCAGGATCGTGGTCATGCTGTTCTCCGTCCCTTCGGACACCGGGGCGCTCCGGCCGGAGCGCCCTCCACCAGCTGGGACCGGACAGCCCCCGGAGAATGTGACAACCCCGGCGGACCACTTTCAGACGCGGGCGAGCTGCTGCCGTGCGAACCGAAGCTTGTCCGGGTTGACCACCGCCCGCACCCGCGTGATCAGCCCGCCCCGCAGCTCCGGCACCGCGATCGCCACCAGCGTGCCGCCGGCCCACGTGACCAGCGCGGCCTCGCCGTTGACCTCGGCCGCCGTGAACTCCGTGTCCGGCGCGAACCGCCGGGAGATGCCCGCCAGGAAGCGCACCACCTTGTCCCGGCCCTCGATCGGCCGCAGCGCCGCCGTCACCCTGCCGCCCCCGTCGGCCCACCAGATGACGTCCGCCGCGAGCAGCCGCTCCAGCGCGGCGAGATCACCCTCGCGGGCAGCCGTGACGAACGAGGCGACCAGGTCCGCCTGCCGCTCCGGAGCCGCCTCGAACCGGCCCTCCGGCTCGGCCACCCGCAGAGCCGCCCGCCGGTAGAGCTGACGGCAGTTGGCCTCGCTCAGTTCCAGGACGTCCGCGATCTCCCGGTGCGCGTAACCGAACGCCTCCCGCAGCACGTACACCGCGCGTTCGGCCGGGGTGAGCCGCTCCAGCAGCACGAGCAGGGCCAGCGAGACCTGGTCCCGGCGTTCGGCGGACTCCAGGGGGCCGAGCGTGCCGTCGGCGGTGACCACCGGCTCCGGCAGCCAGGTCCCGACGTACTGCTCGCGCCGGGCGCGGGCCGAGGTCAGCCGGTTCAGGCAGAGGTTGGTCACCGTCTTCGCGAGCCAGGCCCCGAGGTGCTCGATGGCGGCCCGGTCGGCGCCGCTGAACCGCAGATACGCGTCCTGCACCGCGTCCTCCGCCTCCTGGGCGGAGCCGAGCAGCCGGTAGGCCAGGCCGAAGAGGCGGGCGCGATGGGCTTCGAACGCCTCGGCGGGCGGGACGGTCGTCATGCGCTCACCCTGCCAGAGCCCTGATCCCGTCCCGCCGGAGGGGCGCGACGGGATCCGCCCGGAGCCCTGGGCGGCCCGGCGGCGGGCAAGGGCCGTCGTCACCGCCACCGGGCCCGCCCGCACCCTAAAAGGACTAGACCAGTATGGTCAATGGGTCCGGACCAAGGTCAACCGCCGTCAACCGCCCTGACCCGAGGGCGAGTTGGCCGGGCCGACCGCGTGGCGCGAAACCGGCGACACGCACTGTGAGCGAGCCCACACCGTTCATCCGTATGGACGAGCACCGGGCGTGGCAAACTGGCCCTGTACCAGAAGCAGCGCACTCCGGGGTCGGTGAAAGTCCGAACCGGCGGTTACAGTCCGCGACCCGGTCGCTTCCAGCGGCCGGTTGACCAGGTGAAATTCCTGGACCGACGGTTAAAGTCCGGATGGGAGGCAGTGCGCGGCGGGCGGGCATGCGTTTTCCGTGTGCGCGCCGCCGTATCTGGATGTGTCCGTGTGCGGACGCGTCCTTTTCCGGCGACGCCTCCGGTGTGTGCTCACCCGTAGATTCTGTCGTCATCGACAGGCCCCGGAGTCCGTGCCCGAACAGGCAGGAGGACCCGGGAAGTGTTCACCGGAATCGTCGAAGAGCTTGGTGAGGTCACCGCCGTCGAGACCCTCGGCGACGCCTCCCGCTTCAGGCTCCGCGGCCCCGTCGTCACCGAGGGCGCGCAGCACGGCGACTCCATCGCCGTGAACGGGGTCTGTCTCACCGTCGTCGAGCACGAGGGCGACGAGTTCACCGCCGACGTCATGGCCGAGACCCTGAAGCGCTCCAGCCTGGGCGCGCTCACCGTCGGCTCCCGCGTGAACCTCGAACGCCCCACCGCCGTCGGCGCCCGCCTCGGCGGGCACATCGTGCAGGGGCACGTGGACGGCACCGGCGAGGTGCTGGCCCGCACCCCCTCCGAGAACTGGGAGATCGTCAAGATCTCACTCCCGGCGGACCTCGCGCGCTACGTCGTCGAGAAGGGCTCCATCACCGTCGACGGCATCAGCCTCACGGTCGTGGAGGCCGGCCCGGACTACTTCACCGTCAGCCTCATCCCCACCACCCTCGCCCTGACCACGCTCGGCGTGAAGCAGGCCGGCGACCCGGTCAACCTCGAGGTGGACGTCATCGCCAAGTACGTGGAGCGGCTGCTCGCGGCCGGGCAGGGGGCCGGCCGGTGAACTGGCTGAACTCGGAGGCGTTCACCCTCCTCGGCCAGCACATCATCTGGTCGGACATGGCCGGCAACATCCTGGGCCTCATCACCCTCGCCCTCGGCTGGCGCCGCTCCCTGTGGACCTGGCCCGTGCAGTTCCTGTCCGGCCTCGTCCTCTTCGCCGCCTTCTACGGCCACCTCACCGGCAGCGCCGGCAAGCAGGCCGTCGTCATGGCCGTCGCCCTGTACGGCTGGTGGCAGTGGCAGCGCGACAAGGACCGGTCCGCGGACGGCCACATCGCCCCCCGCTTCGCCACCGGACGCGAGCGAGCGGCCATGCTCGCCGCTGCCGCCGCCGGCACGGTCGCCGTGGCCTTCCTCTTCAAGGCGTACCCGAGCCTGTCCTGGGACCCCTGGCCCGACGCCTACATCTTCGTCGGCACCATCGTCGCCATGTACGCCCAGGCCAAGGGCATGGTCGAGTTCTGGTTCGCCTGGCTGCTCGTCGACCTCGTCGGCGTCCCCCTCAACTTCGCCAACGGCTACGCCTTTTCCGGTTTCGTCTACGTCATCTACGGCGCACTCGTCCTGTGGGGCATGCGCGACTGGTGGCTGCGCTCCCGCCGGAGCCCGCAGCCCGTCCTGGAAGGAGCGCCGGCATGACCTCGGCACCGATCCTGTACGACACGGACACCATCGAGAACTTCGTGCTCGACCCCGTAGAGCAGGCCATCGCCGACATCGCGGCCGGCCGCCCGGTCGTGGTCGTCGACGACGAGAACCGGGAGAACGAGGGCGACCTCGTCGTCGCCGCGGAGAAGGTGACCCCCGAGATCGTCGCGTTCATGATGAGCGAGTGCCGCGGTCTGATCTGCGCCCCCATGGAGGGCGAGGAACTCGACCGGCTGCGGCTGCCCCAGATGGTCGAGGACAACACCGAGTCGATGAAGACCGCGTTCACGGTCTCGGTGGACGCCACCGCCGCCCACGGGGTGACCACCGGCATCTCGGCCGCCGACCGCTCCACCACGCTCCGGCTGCTGGCGAGCGGCACCGCCGAGCCCAGCGACCTCGTCCGCCCCGGCCACATCTTCCCGCTGCGCGCCCGGTCCGGCGGCGTCCTGGTCCGCAACGGCCACACCGAGGCCGCCGTCGACCTCGCCCGGCTCGCGGGCCTGCGCCCGGCCGGCGCCATCGTGGAGATCGCCGGCGAGGACGGCCGCATGCTCCGCCTGCCCGAGCTGATCCCGTTCGCCCGCAAGCACGGCCTGACGATCATCTCCATCGAGGACCTGATCGCCTACCGCCGCGGCAGCGAGCCCACCGTCCGCCGCGAGGCCGAGACCCGCCTGCCCACCCGGCACGGCACCTTCCGGGCCTACGGCTACCGGTCCACCCTCGACGGCGTCGAACACGTCGCCCTCGTCCACGGCGACCTCGGCACCGGCGAGGACGTCCTGGTCCGCGTGCACTCCGAGTGCCTCACCGGCGACGTCTTCGGCTCCCTGCGCTGCGACTGCGGCCCCCAGCTCGACACCGCCCTGGAACGCATCCAGGACGAGGGCCGCGGAGTCGTCGTCTACCTGCGCGGACACGAGGGACGCGGCATCGGCCTGCTGTCGAAGCTGCGCGCCTACGAGCTGCAGGAGCAGGGCCGCGACACCCTGGACGCCAACCTCGAACTCGGCCTGCCCGCCGATGCCCGCGACTACGGCGCCGGCGCGCAGATGCTCGTCGACCTCGGTGTGCGCAGCGTCCGGCTGATGACCAACAATCCCGACAAGACCGACGCACTGCTGCGCCACGGACTGAAGGTCACCGGCCGCGAGCCGATGCCCGTCCAGGCCGGCGAGCACAACCTCCGCTACCTGCGCACCAAGCGGGACCGGATGGGACACGACCTGCCCTGGCTCGACACGCCGGCCGTGGCAGCCGCCACGGCCGCGTCCGCGGCCACCTGCGGCAACCAGTAAGAGAAAGCACGGAGGAGAGACGTGAGCGGCAAGGGTGCACCGGAACTGTCCGTACGCAACGTGAGCGACCTGCGGGTCGCCGTCATCGCGGCGCAGTGGCACGAGAAGGTGATGGACGGTCTGGTGAACGGCGCCCTGCGCGCCCTGCACGACCTCGGAATCGACGAGCCGACCCTGATCCGGGTCCCCGGCAGCTTCGAGCTGCCGGTCGCCGCCAAGGTCCTCGCGGGCCGCGGCTACGACGCCGTCGTCGCGCTCGGCGTCGTCATCCGGGGCGGCACCCCCCACTTCGACTACGTGTGCCAGGGCGTCACCCAGGGCCTCACCCAGGTCTCGATCGAGACCGGCGTCCCGGTCGGCTTCGGCGTGCTCACCTGCGACACCGAGGAGCAGGCCCTGGACCGGGCCGGCCTGGAGGGCTCCAACGAGGACAAGGGCCACGAGGCGGTGACCGCCGCGGTCGCGACCGCGGCCACGCTCCGCTCAGTATCTGAACCCTGGCACTAGGGAGTCGGCCGAACCGCGTAGGGTGGGGCTCACCATGTCCAAGAAGACGTTCGAGCAGCTCTTCACCGAGCTCCAGCAGAAGGCCGCCCACGGCGACCCCGCCACCTCCCGCACCGCCGAGCTGGTCGGCAAGGGCGTCCATGCCATCGGCAAGAAGGTCGTCGAGGAGGCCGCCGAGGTCTGGATGGCCGCCGAGTACGAGGGCAAGGAAGCGGCCGCCGAGGAGATCTCGCAGTTGCTGTACCACGTCCAGGTGATGATGGTCGCCCGCGGGATCTCCCTGGACGACGTCTACGCCCACCTGTGACCCGCCCGCTGTAACGAGCCGTAGAAAACCCCTTCACGCAAAGGAAGCCGACCTCATGCTGCGCATCGCCGTCCCCAACAAGGGTTCACTGTCCGGCCCTGCGGCGGAGATGCTGCATGAGGCCGGCTACCAGCAGCGCCGCGAGTCCAAAGAGCTGCGCGTCGTCGACCCGGAGAACGAGGTCGAGTTCTTCTACCTCCGCCCCCGCGACATCGCGATCTACGTCGCATCCGGCCGCCTCGACGTGGGCATCACCGGCCGCGACCTGCTGATCGACTCCGGCGCCGACGCCGAGGAGATCCTGCCGCTCGGCTTCGCCCGCTCCACCTTCCGCTTCGCCGCCAGGCCGGGCACCGCGAACGGTATCGAGGACCTCAAGGGCAGGACGGTCGCCACCTCCTACGAGGGCATCGTCGCGGGGCACCTCGCGGACAGCGGCATCGACGCCTCCGTCGTCCACCTGGACGGCGCCGTCGAGACCGCGATCCAGCTGGGCGTGGCCGAGGTCATCGCCGACGTCGTGGAGACCGGCACCAGCCTGCGCAACGCCGGCCTGGAGGTCTTCGGCGAGCCGATCATGAAGTCGGAGGCGATCGTCATCCGCCGCACCGGCGCCGACGCCGAGGAGGGCGCCGACCCCAAGGTGCAGCAGTTCCTGCGCCGGCTGCAGGGCGTCCTGGTCGCCCGGACGTACGTGATGATGGACTACGACTGCCGGGTCGAGCAGCTGGAGAAGGCCGTCGCGCTCACCCCCGGCCTGGAGTCCCCGACCGTCTCCCCGCTGCACAACGAGGGCTGGGTCGCCGTCCGCGCCATGGTCCCCGCCAAGGAGGCGCAGCGGATCATGGACGACCTGTACTCCATCGGCGCCCGGGCCATCCTGACCACGGCCATCCACGCCTGCCGCCTCTAGAGGGGTACGCCGACCGATGACCGACCCGACCCCCCTTCCCGCCCTCCCCGTCACCTTCCGGCCGGGCCGCACCCGGGTGATCCTGCTCACCGCCGGTGTAGTGATCTTCGTGGTGATCTCCGGGGTCGCGCTGCTGCTGGAGCAGCTCGGCCCGGGCGACCGGTTCACCTTCATCCTCACCGGAGCGCTCTGCTTCTGGTTCCTGGCCCGGCTGGCCCGGGTGAAGGTGGTCGCCGACGAGTCCGGTGTCACCGTGGTCAACATCGCCCGCAAGCGGCGTCTGGCCTGGGCGGAGATCCTCCGGGTGAACCTCCGGCCGGGTGACCCGTGGGTGTTCCTCGACCTCAGCGACGGCACCAGCCAGCCCGCGCTCGGCATCCAGCCGGGCATCGCCAGACAGCGCGCCATCGCCGACGCCAAGGCCCTCCGCGCCCTCACCGAGGCCCACTCGGGCTCCTCCGCCCTGCCGCACGAGCCCAAGTCTTGATTAATCTGGTGGGCGGAGGCCGTCTCGCTGTGCCTCCGCCCCTGCGCTCCGCCCGGTGCCCAGGGGCTCCTGCTACCCGAGGAGTGACTCCCTCCGGCGATGGACGGATCGTCCTGTAGTACCTGCGCCGCCCCGACCCGACATACGGGGAAGGCGGTGGCAGCGTGACCATCCCCCTGCTGCTCCTCGGAGCGGCGTTCCTGCTGATTCTCGCCAACGGTTTCTTCGTGGCGGCCGAGTTCGGTCTCGTGACGGTCGAACGTCCGGACGCCGAGAAGGCCGCCGCCGACGGCGACAAGCGTGCCCGTACGGTCGTCGAGTCGCTGAAGGAACTGTCCTTCCAGCTCTCCGGCACCCAGCTCGGCATCACCATCACCTCCCTGGTCGTCGGCATGCTCGCCGAACCGGCCCTGGCCGAGCTGCTGCACGGCCCGTTCGCCGCGCTCGGCATTCCCGGGGGCGCCGTCTCCGGGGTCGCCGTGGTCGTCGGCATGCTGCTGGCCTCGGCGATCCAGATGGTGGTCGGCGAACTCGTACCCAAGAACTGGGCGGTGTCCCGGCCGCTGCAGGTCGCGCGCTTCGTCGCCGGCCCCCAGCACCGCTTCGCCCGCCTGTTCCGCCCGGTGATCTCCGCGCTGAACACGGTCGCCAACCGGCTCGTGCGCGCCCTCGGCGTCGAACCGGCCGAGGAACTGGCCTCCGCCCGCACCCCGGGCGAACTGGTGTCCCTCGCCCGTCACTCCGCCCGGGCCGGCGCCCTGGAGCAGGACACGGCCGACCTCTTCGTCCGCACCCTGTCCCTGGGCGAGCTGACCGCGCAGCACGTCATGACCCCGCGAGTGAAGGTCAGCGCGCTGCAGGACTCGGCCACCGCCGAGGACGTCGTCAACCTCACCCGCGCCACCGGCCTGTCCCGCTTCCCCGTCTACCGGGAGAAGATCGACGAGATCGTCGGCATGGCCCACCTCAAGGACGCCCTGGCGGTGCCCGTGCACGACCGGCTGCGCACCCCGGTCGGCCGCATCGCCCGCAAGGCGCTCCTCGTCCCCGAGACCCTGCCGGTCCAGCCGCTCCTCGCGCGGCTGCGCAGCGAGCAGCCCATCGCGGTCGTCGTCGACGAGTACGGCGGCACGGCCGGCGTGGTCACCCTGGAGGACATCGTCGAGGAACTCGTCGGCGAGGTCCGCGACGAGCACGACGCCAAGGACGTCCCCGAGCTGGCCCCCGCCCCGCCGGAGGACGGCCGGCCCGCCTGGGACGCGGCCGGCAGCTGCCGCGTCGACATCCTCCTGCGCATAGGCCTCGACGTGCCCGAGGGGCCGTACGAGACCGTCGCCGGCCTGGTCGCCGACCTGCTGGGCCGGATCCCGGCCCCCGGCGACAAGGCCGAACTGCCCGGCTGGCGGCTCTCCGTCCGCCAGGTCGGCCACTACCGCGCCGAGCGGGTCCGCCTGGTCAGGACGGCCGCGGCGGTCAACGTGATGGAGGCCGCCCGATGAGCGTCCTCCAACTCGTCTTCGCCGCGTTGCTCGTACTCGCCAACGGCTTCTTCGTCGGCGCCGAGTTCGCGCTCGTCTCCGTGCGCCGCAGCCAGATCGAGCCGCTCGGCACCGCCCGGGCCCGCCAGGTGCTGTACGGCCTGGAGCGGCTGCCGCAGATGATGGCCGCCGCACAGTTCGGCATCACCGTCTGCTCCCTGACGCTCGGCGCGGTCGCCGAGCCGACGGTGGCGCACCTGCTGGAGCCGGTGTTCGAGTGGATCCACCTGCCGGAGGGCATGATCCACCCGCTCGGCTACGTCATCGCCCTGGCCGCCGTGGTCTTCTTCCACCTGGTCATCGGCGAGATGGTGCCGAAGAACCTCGCCATGGCGGCGCCCGAGAAGGCGGCGCTCTGGCTCAGCCCCGGCCTGGTGTACTTCGCCCGCCTGTGCAGGCCGATCACGGTGGCCCTCGGCGCCTGCGCCCAGGGCATCCTGCGGCTGTTCCGGGTCGAGCCGAAGGACGAGGTGGAGGCGGTCGTCACCACCGAGCAGCTCAACCGGCTCCTGGAGGACTCCGGCCAGGCCGGTCTCCTCGACCCCGAGGAGCAGGAACGGCTGGAGGACGCCCTGGAACTGGGCTCCCGTCCGGTGACGGACGTCCTGCTGCGCCGGGAGTCCCTGGTCACGGTGACCCCGGCGGTCACCCCGGGCCAGATCGTCGGGCTGACGGCCCGCACCGGGTACTCCCGCTTCCCGGTCGCGGCGACCGAGAAGGGTTCCTTCATGGGGTACGTCCACGTCAAGGACGTCCTCGACCTGGAGGACTCCGACCGGGCCGTGCCCCAGCACGTCTGGCGCCCGATGACGACCCTCCGCGCCGAGCTGCCCCTCGACGACGCGCTCACCGTGATGCGCCGGGCCGCCACGCATCTGGCCCAGGTGGCCGACGCCACCGGCAAGGTGCTGGGTCTGGTCGCCCTGGAGGACGTACTGGAGCTTCTGGTGGGTGAGGTACGGGACCCGGCGCACCGGGACGTGCCGGGCGTGAAGCTGACGGAGCCGAGGGTGAGCGGGGAACCGGAAGGAGCGCTCGCCTAGCGGCCGGGTGGTGGAGCGGGGAACTGTGCGGCCGCGGGTCCGTCGTGGCCGGTCGCGCGGTTCCCCGCGCCCCTTCGGGCGCGTCTCCCGTCCCCGCGCCCCTTCGGGCGCGTCTGCCTTGCCCGTGCTCGTTCGGGCGCGTCTGCCTTGCCCGTGCTCGTTCGGGCGCGCTTGCCTTTCCCGGGTCTCTTCGGGCGGGTTTCACATGGCCGACGGGTCTTGCGGGCCCCGTCCCGACAGCACCTCTCCGTACGCCTGCATCAGATCCGGCAGCCGGAGGGTCGCCAGGTCGTCCCGGGACAGTGCCCCCGCGTACGTCGACAGCCGCAGATCCCGGTACGCGCAGCTCTTCTCGTACAGCGTCCGCAGGAACCGCCCGTTGCCCAGCTCGTCGATCCATCCCTGATCGACCACGTGCCCGGCGATGGACCGCAGCTCGTCCAGGGCCTCCTCGTCCCAGCGGTCCCCGTTCTCGGCCGCGAGCACCTTGCCGATCTCGGTCAGCTCCTGCGGCCGGTAGGAAGGGAAGTCCACGCGGCTCGTGAAGCGTGAGGACAGGCCCGGGTTGGCGGCGAGCAGCCGGTCCATGCCCTCCGGATAGCCGGCCAGGATCACCACGAGGTGGTCCCGGTTGTCCTCGGCACGCTTCAGCAGCACCTGGAGCGCCTCGTCGCCGTACGCGTCCCCCTTGCCGTACCCGGAGTTGGACAGCGAGTACGCCTCGTCCACGAACAGCACCCCGCCGATCGCGGAGTCGATCAGCTCGTTGGCCTTCACGGCGGTCTGCCCGAGATACTCGCCGACCAGGTCGGCCCGCTGGGCCTCCACCAGGTGGTCGCCGCCGAGCAGGCCGAGGGCGTAGAACACCCGGCCCAGGATGCGGGCGACCGTGGTCTTGCCGGTCCCCGACGGCCCGGAGAAGACGAAGTGCCGTTTGGGCGGCTGCACCGGCAGCCCCTGCCCGGCCCGCAGCCGGGCCATGTTCAGCTGTGCGGACAACGCCTTGACCTGGCGCTTCACCGGCTCGAGCCCCACCATGCGCTCCAGCTCGGCGAGCGCCTCCTCCAGCAGCCCTGGGTCGGTCGGGCCGGCCGGGATCGGTGAGGCGGACACCCCGGACACCCCGGTCTTCGTCCGCACCGAGGGATCACTCACCGACGGCAGCGGCCCGGTCGGCAGATCGGGCTCGGGCAGCCGCAGATCCCGGCCCTCCGTGCCGAACAGCGCATCGAACGCGTCCTGCCCGTCCACCGTGTCCTGCCCCGCGCCGGCCAGCGTGATCGCGGCGAGGCCGGCCGCGTCGTCGTACCCGTCGCCCTCGGCGATCGCGGCGAGCCGCGCGGAGGTGTCCATGAAGGCGGGGTCGACCCGGTGCACCGCCCGGTACAGGGGGAGCGCGGCGGCGCTGCGGCCGGTGCCCTCGTGGGCCCGCGCCAGCCAGTACCGCAGCTCCTTGCGCTGCGGCTGCTCGCTGCGGCACCTCATCAGCGCCGCCGACAGCAGCGGCTCGGCCTGGCCGTACATCTCCAGCCGGACCCGGGCCATGCCGCCGAACAGGCCGGCCTCGATGCCGAGCATGGCATCGTCCAGCAGCGGATCGGTGTGCCGGACCAGCTGCTCCCAGTCCTTGACCAGGTAGGCGCGGCATGCGTGCAGGAAGCGGACCTGGGCGTCGGTGTCGACCGGGGGCAGTCCGGCGAGGGCGCGGTCCAGTTCGGGCACGTGCCGGCCGTCGAGCCAGTGCGAGGCGTGCGCCAGCAGCAGATCGCGCGGGCTCTCCAGCACCGGCTGCACCCACCACCCCAGCCAGTACCAGGAGTTGAGGGGCCGGCGGTGCCGGGTGCGCTGTTCTCCGAAGCGCTCGCGGTGCCGGAACATCCGCAGCAGCGCGGTCGTCGTGTCGACGCGGAGCGCGTGCAGACCGAGCCAGGCGTCCGCCATGCCCGGGTCCATGCGCACCGCGGTACGGAACTCCTCCTCCGCCTGCGGGTAGGCGCCCATCGTGTAGGCGTCCACACCCCGTAGCCAGGCGAGGTCGGCCGGGGCCTCGGGGCCCTGCGTGCCGAAGTCCATCACGTCCCCCCACAGACCGTGCCCCCGTGGTTCACCGCCGGGCAGTCGCCCGACGGCCGCCGCGGTCGAACAGCTGTGCCGCGGACCGGAGTTGCTGGTGCGCGAGGCAGGCTCGAAGGTCGCACCGAGGGCATCGTACCTGCGGTACGACCGCGGGCCGAAGGGTGCCGCACCGGGCGTTCGCCGGGGCGGGAGCAGACGGGGCGTACACGCGTTGGTGACCGAGGGTGAGCGGATCGGCGCGCGAGGCGGGCGGGGAGGAGGCCGCGGACAGGACGAAGCCCCCGGTCACGGGGGAACAACCGGGGGCTTCGCGTCGGTGGGCGGCTCCGAAAGCCGCACATTGAGAACGTAAGTCCTGTACGGCCCCCGGGTCAAGCAGAGTTGAGGCACTCCGGGAAGTTGCCTCACACGGCTCCTAGCGGCCTCACCCCATCGCCGAGAATCCATCACTCAGGGTCACGCCATGGTCGGCCGTGGCAGCCGCGCCGGGTCCCGGCAGCACCTCGTACCCCTCCGGTCGCTGCAGCACCAGCAGATCGGCATGGGGGCGCGAGGCGTCGGCGGTGAAGTGCGCGCGCTCCGCCGCGATCCAGCCGTCCCAGAACTCCCGTTGCTCCGCGCCGTCCCGCAGCCGGCCGCGTGCCCAAGACTCCTCCGCGGGCAGCTCCATCCACAGCAGCCGCGCCAGGTGCGGCCGCAGCGCCCGGCGGCCGGCGCCGACGCCCTCGACCACGATCACGGGCGCCGGCGGCAAGGGGAGCGGGGCGCCGAAGGCGCGGGTGCGCCAGTCGTACGGCGTGTACCGGGCTTGCTCGCCCCGGGCGAGGGGCTCGATCACCTGCGTCCGGAGCCGGCCGGTCCAGGCGAAGAACTCCTCGTGGCTGGCGATGTCGTCGAGGTGGAGCACGGGGGCCCCGCCCAGCGCCCGGGCCAGCCGCCCGGCGAAGGTGGACTTGCCGGAGCCGGCGTGCCCGTCGACACCGATCAGCCGGACCGGTCCCAGGGAAGGGGGGAGCCCGCGCAGCCGGGCGGCGAGGTCGTGAATGGCGATTCCCGAGGTGTGGTGTGGTGTGGGCTGATTTCCGCGGAACAGTCTAGTAGGGGCCCATAGCGGCCGGACCGGCGGGAGCCGACGGGCCGGAAAACGTCACACTTTGAACCACCGGCTGGCGGCCAGTCAATGACGGTCATAAACGATGCGAATTCCCTGACCAATATGTCGAATTCGGCGTTCCGGGTGTGGCCGACGCTGAGTAAGGTGCCTCTTGCGCAACGTGATGCGGCGGAACGGGGACGGCAGGAGCACATGGTCGCGGAGTTATTCGAAGGGCACTATGTATGGCATCCGGCGGCCGACGACCGCGTCCTGGCGAACGTATGCGTCGATGTGCGCGCCGGGCGATATCGGTATGCCCACGAGGCGCTCGCCGAGACGCGCTCCGACTTCGCCCTCCGCGCCCACCGCTCGCTGGTCCTCGCCTCCGAGGCGGCAGGCACCGACCTGGTCGAACGCTGGCTGGCCGAGGAGCCGACGCCGGAGGCGGAGCTGATGTGGGCGCGGGTCGCGGTGCAGCGTGCGCTGCGGGCCGCCGACGCGCGCGACGACCGTGCCGAGGCGCTGGAGCGGATCGCGCTGACCGCCTGCGACCGGGCCGCCGAGTCGGCCCCCGCCGACCCCACCCCCTGGGTCGCCAGGCTCGCCATGGCCCGGCTGCACCGGCTGCGCGACCCCGCACCCCACGGTCTGCTCACCGCGCCGCCGGGCCCTTGGCGGCTGTTCGCGCACATCCTGTCCCTGGACCCCTGGCACCGTGAGGCCCACCACCGCTTCCTGTCCTTCTTCTTCACGCGGTACGGCGGCTCGGTCAACGCGGCCTGGGACGTGGCCGCCTTCCTCAGCCAGCGGGCGCCCGCCGGGTCCGCCCTCCGGCTGCTGCCGCTGGTGGCCCTGGTGGAGAGCTACAACCCGACCCAGCTCCTCGCCGAGCAGGTCTGGGAGCAGCCGCAGTGGCGCTCGACCGCACTCGCGATCTACCAGAACTGGCTGCCCACGGTGGCCGGTTATCGCTTCACCCCGGTGCTCGACCTGGCCTACCTCGCGCACGCGCTGGTCATGGCCCAGCGCGAGTTCGAGGCCCGGGCGGTGTTCACGGCGATGGGCCCGTACGCCTCGCGCATGCCCTGGAGCGCCTTCGGTGACCCCGCCGAGCAGCTCACCCGGGCCCGGCGCGCCTGCGGCCTGCCCGTCCCGGGGCCCGCCTGACCGCTCGTCCCCCATTTCCCCAGCGAGAGAAAGGCCGATCTGTGTCGGAACGGATGTCGACTCCCCGGGCGCGAGCGCGCGCGGCGGATCCCGTCGTGCTCGACGACGACGCCACCCTGCACGCGATGGGTTATCCGCGGAAACTGACCAGGCGCTTCCAGGCGTTCGATAATTTCGCGATCTCCTTCACCATCATCAATATCCTCTCGGGTATTTTCTCGTCATTCGGATTCGGCATGAACGCGGGTGGTCCCCGCATTCTCGTGTTCGGCTGGATCGGCGTCTCGGTCATGGTCCTGCTCATCGGTGCGGCCATGGCGGAAGTCGCCTCCGCCTATCCGACGAGCGGCGCGCTCTATTTCTCCGCCGGCAAACTCGCCAAGCGGAACAAGGGCGCCTGGTCGTGGTTCACGGGCTGGCTCAACTTCGTGGGCCAGATCGGCGGCACCGCCGCCACCGGCTACGCAGCCGCCACCTTCATCCAGGTCTTCGTGCAGTTGCAGTGGCCCTCCTACCAGCCGACGGCGCACCAGACGGTCCTGATCACGGCGCTCGTCATCGTGCTCCAGGGGCTCGCCAACACCTACACCGTCCAGCTCGTCGCCATACTGAACCGCATTTCCGTCTGGTGGCTGCTGATCGGACTCGTCGTGATCGTGGGCGCACTCATAGTGATGCCGGACCATCATCAGTCGGCGTCGTTCGTGACGCATTTCGAGAACAACACCGGCTTCACGAGCGGCCTTTACGGCGGCCTGCTCGGCCTGCTCGTCACCAGCTGGACCTTCACCGGCTTCGACGGCAGCTTCCACATGTCCGAGGAAACGGTCCGCGCGACGGTCAGCGCACCCAGGGGGATCACCCGCGCCATCGCCTATTCGGCGATCACCGGACTGATCCTGATGCTCGCATTGGTCTACAGCATTGGTGACTACGCCGAGGTTGCCGGTGCGGCCGCCCCGCCCGTGCAGATCCTCATCGACGGCCTCGGTCTGCCCACGGCCAAGGTCATGCTGCTCATCGTCATCGGCGCGATGCTCTTCTGCGGCCTCGCCAACCTCACCAGCAACACCCGGCAGATCTTCGCCTTTTCGCGGGACGGTGCCATGCCCGGCTCTCGCTGGTGGCACTCGGTCTCGCTGCGCACCCGTACGCCGGTGAAGGCGGTATGGCTCGCGGTCGCGTCCTCGCTGGCCCTGGTCGTGCCGGGCTGGTGGTCGCACACGGCGTTCACCGCCATCGTCAGCGTCAACGTGGTCGGGCTGTTCCTCGCCTACGCCGTACCGATCTTCCTGCGGCTGCGGCTCGGCGACGAGTTCCAGCCGGGCCCCTGGCACCTGGGCCGCTGGGGCAGGCCGGTCGGGTGGCTCGCGGTGGTGTGGATCCTGCTGAGCAGCGTCCTGTTCATGCTGCCGCAGGCGTCGCCCATCACCGTGGACTCCTTCAACTACGCGCCGATCGCGCTCGCCGGCGTGCTGCTGATCGCCACGGTGTGGTGGTTCGCCACGGCCCGTCGCCGCTTCCAGGGCCCGGTCAGCTACGGCCGCCCGGACGAGGTCGCCGCGATGGATCTCGTCTGACCGGGCGGGATCGGTTCGGGCGGTGGCGCGACGTGCCCGTGTGCGGGCGCGTGGGGGCTGGTCGCGCAGCTCCCCGCGCCCTTCGGCGCGCTCAAGCCGGCCTGGACGGCCGGCGCGCCCCGGCGACCGGCCCTTCACCGGTCCAGACCAATATTCGTGCCGCGGCATGCGCCGAAGTGCTGGCAGGGGGGTCCGGCCTGCTCCATAGTTGGCGCACCGGACCAGCCCGACTCGGACACCTGGGGGTCAACGCGCCCATGAGCAGAGCCGAACAGCCGTCCCGCAGAACCGTCCTGGCCGTCGCCGTCGCCGCCGCGGTGACCGGCGCGGCGGCCCCCGCGACCGCCGCAGCCCCGGGAGCGACCGCCGCCGGTCCCGGCGGGGCGCAGGCCCGCCCCGTCGAGTACCACGCCTGGACCACGTACCGCGACTGGCGCTGCGGGAACGCCCAGGGCACCCGGGCCGTCCCGGGCCCGCGCCCCGGTGTCGTGATCGGCGCCGCCGCCGGCCGTACCGACTACACCGACCCGCACACCGGTACCACCGCCACCTGGGAGTTCGCCACCTGGACCGGCCCGGCCCGCCGGCTCACCGTGCCCGCCACCGAGGTCGTCGCCTCCTGGAACGCGCACACCCCCGCGGGCACCTGGATCCAGGTCGAGCTGCGGGGCACGTACTCCGACGGCACCGACACGCCCTGGTACGTGATGGGCCGCTGGGCGGCCGGTGACCAGGACATCAAGCGGACCTCGGTGGACGACCAGACCGACGGCAGGAGCACCGTCTGGACCGACACGTTCGCCATCGACGACGCGAGCACCGGCCTGCGCCTGGCGTCGTACCGGCTGCGCCTCACCCTCTACCGCCGGCCGGGCACCCGCCTCACCCCGACCGTGTGGCGGCTCGGGGCGATGGGCTCCGACATCCCCGACCGCTTCACGGTCCCGGCCTCCACCCCCGGCCTCGCCCAGGAACTGGCCGTCCCGCGCTACTCGCAGGAGATCCACAAGGGCCAGTACCCCGAGTACGACAACGGCGGCGAGGCCTGGTGCAGCCCCACCTCCTCGCAGATGATCATCGAGTACTGGGGCGGCCGGCTCACCGCCGAACAGCTGTCCTGGGTCGACCCGTCCTACGCCGACCCGCAGGTCGACCACGCGGCCCGCTTCACCTACGACCACCAGTACCAGGGCTGCGGCAACTGGCCCTTCAACGCCGCCTACGCGGCCACCTTCGAGGGGCTGCAGGGCGTGGTCACCCGGCTCGCCTCGCTGACCGACCTGGAGACGCTGATCGCGGCCGGTATCCCGGCCATAACGTCCCAGTCCTTCCTGAAGAGCGAACTGACCGGCGCCGGGTACGGCACCTCGGGGCACCTCATGACCGTGGTCGGCTTCACCGCGGACGGCGACGTGATCGCCAACGACCCGGCCTCGGCCGACGACGCGGCGGTACGGCGGGTCTACCTGCGCCGCGAGTTCGAGAACATCTGGCTGAGGACCAAGCGGTACAACGCCTCGGGCAAGGTCGTCTCCGGCACCGGAGGGGTCTGCTACCTCTACTTCCCGGCCCACCCGACCCCGCGTCAGCGCAAGGCGCTCGCCGCGGTGGGCGTGCACTGAGGCCTGTGACCAAGCTCATCGCCGCAAACCCGGGCGCGGGTGGCATGGTGGACGGATGGATGGGGGGATTCCGCCATATACGTCCGACCTCTGCGAGTAACACCATGACCGCACATCCGGCCACCGCCACCCGCGCCCTCACCGGCGGCCCCGAGGAAGACGGCCCGAAGATCGTCGAGCACGTCATGGGCTGGGTCCTCGTCGCCGTGTTCGCGATGCTCGTGACCCAGCTCGGCCTGCTCTGACCGATCGCTCACCTGTGCGGCTTGTTCTGACATACTGCGGATGTCCCGCCGCGCCTAGACCAGGGTCGACCTTGAACATGCCGCAGCAGCGTGCCGCCACCCGGGTGCGCGGCACCGAGCGTTCCGTCGCGCGTCGCGCCGAACTCATCGCCATCGGCCGCAGGTTGTTCGCCGACACCTCCTACGACGCGCTGTCCATGGACGACATCGCCCGCCAGGCGGGGGTCGCCAAGGGACTGATCTACTACTACTTCCGGTCCAAGCGCGGCTACTACCTGGCGATCGTGCAGGACTCCGTCGCCGAACTGGTCGACTCCGCCGCCGGCAACCTCGAGCTGCCCGCCGTGGACCGGGTGCACCGCACCATCGACGGTTACCTGCGCTACGCCGAGCACCATCAGGCGGCCTACCGCACCATCGTCAGCGGCGGCGTAGGTTTCGACACCGAGGTGCACGCGATCCGGGACGGCGTGCGGGAGGCGATCATCGCCACCATCGCCGAAGGGGCCTACGGCCGCAGGGACATCGCCCCGCCGGCCCGGATGGGCCTGCTCGCCTGGGTGTGCAGTGTGGAGGGCGCAACCCTGGACTGGATCGACCGCCCCGAGCTGTCCCGCGACACCATGCGCGAACTGCTGGTGAAGACCCTCGGCGGGGCCCTGCGTGCTGTCGAGGAGCTGGACCCCGCCTACCCGGCCCCGCCGCCCGCCCGCCGGGACGGCTGAACGCGAGGGAGCGGAGGCTCGTGGTCCTCCGCTCCCGATCCCTTGCGACGGGGCTAGTTGATCGCCTTGATCAGCTCACCGTTCGCGGTGTCGCCGCTCAGCTCCCAGAAGAAGGTGCCGCCGAGCCCCTGCTGGTTCTTGTACGTCATCTTCGTGCCGATGGTCGCCGGGGTGTCGTAGCTCCACCAGTTGTTCCCGCACTTGGCGTACGCGGTGCCGCCCACCGTGCCGGTCGCCGGGCACTTGGTCCTGAGCACCTTGTAGTCGTCGATGCCCTGCTCGTACGTGCCCGCCGCCGGGCCCGTCGCGGTGCCGCCCGGCGCCGCCTGGGTGACGCCGGTCCAGCCACGGCCGTAGAAGCCGATGCCGAGCAGCAGTTTGGACGCCGGGATGCCGAGGCCCTTGAGCTTGGCGATGGTGGCCGAGGTGTGGAAGTTCGCCTTCGGGATGCCCGCGTAGGAGTTCAGCGCGGAGTGCGGCGCGGTCGGACCGGTCGCGTCCCAGGCGCCGAAGTAGTCGTAGGTCATCGGGTTGTACCAGTCGACGTACTGTGCCGCGCCCGCGTAGTTCGCCGCGTCGATCTTGCCGCCGCTGGTGGCGTCCGCCGTGATCGCCGCGGTGACCAGGCTGCCGGAGCCGAACTTCGACCGCAGGGCTGCCATCAGGTTCCTGAAGGCCTCCCGGCCGCTGGTGTCACAGGTGTTGCCGCAGGCGTTGGGGTACTCCCAGTCGATGTCGATGCCGTCGAAGACACCCGCCCACTTGGAGTTTTTCACCAGGTCGTAGCAGGACTGGGCGAAGGCGGCCGGGTTCTTCGCGGCCTCGCCGAAGCCGCCGGACCAGGTCCAGCCGCCGAAGGACCACAGGACCTTCAGTCCGGGGTGCTTCTTCTTCAGCTTCAGCAGCTGGTTGAAGTTGCCGCGCAGCGGCTGGTCCCAGGTGTCGGCGACGCCGTCGACGGACTCGGCGGCGGTGTAGGCGCGGTCGGTGGCCGCGTAGGAGTCGCCCAGGGCGCACTTGCCGCCGGTGACGTTGCCGAAGGCGTAGTTGATGTGGGTCAGCCGGGCCGCGGAGCCCGAGGTCTCGACGTTCTTGACGTAGTACTTGCGGTCGTAGGTGCCCCATTCGGTGAAGTAGCCGACGACCTTGGATCCGGCCTTGAGCCGCGGAGCGCTCGGCGCCGCGGCGGTCGCCGTGCCGGTGCCGGCCAGCAGGCCCGCCCCGAGGGCGGCGGTACACGCGGCCGAGACGAGTGTCCGCAGGAGCGAGCGGTGGGGAATGTGCATCGGGTGGCTCCTCGTGGGGGAGAGGGGAACGCGCGCCGATTGGCATGAACGCGGTAAAGCGTTGGTCATGCACAGTAGGAGGACTAGACCACTAGGTCAATGGTTCGGACCAATATCGGGCCGCGTCGGAGTCCCGGCTGGACTGCTGAAGTAAGCGGTCGTTAACTGGTGACTGGAAGTCGCCGATCGGGCATACTCACAGCGCATGCCGCTGGTCAGCAGCTTCCGGGACCCGGGAGCGGGCGCCTTCGGCCCAGCACCACGATCAGGCGGAGCCGCCCCCACCCCCGGGCCGGACCGCCGGTGCCCGAACAGGGAGGAGCCCGACGCCATGTCCGACCGCGACCCGCAGCCGGTGGAGCGTCAACTGCCCACGGAAGAGGCGAGGGACCTGCTCGACCTCGTCCGGGACATCGCCCGGCGCGAGATCGCGCCGAAGGCCGCGCAGGAGGAGGACGAAGGGCGCTTCCCGCGTGAGGTCTTCACCCTGCTCTCCGAGTCAGGCCTGCTGGGCCTGCCGTACGCCGGGGAGTACGGCGGCGGCGAGCAGCCCTACGAGGTCTACCTCCAGGTCCTTGAGGAACTGGCCGCGGCCCGGCTCACCGTCGGCCTCGGCGTCAGCGTCCACACGCTCTCCTCGTACGCCCTCGCCACCTACGGCACCAAGCAGCAGCAGGTCGAGCACCTGCCCGCGATGCTGGGCGGCGGGCTGCTCGGGGCGTACTGCCTGTCCGAGCCGTCCTCCGGCTCGGACGCGGCCTCGCTGCGCACCAAGGCCGTCCGGGACGGCGCCGGCTGGGTGATCGACGGCACCAAGGCCTGGATCACGCACGGAGGCATCGCCGACTTCTACACCGTGATGGCCCGCACCGGCGAGGACGGGCCGCGCGGGATCACCGCCTTCCTCGTGCCCGGCGACACGCCCGGCGTGAGCGGCGCGGCGCCGGAGAAGAAGATGGGCATGAAGGGCTCGCCCACCGCGCAGGTCCACTTCGACGGCGTCCGGGTACCCGACGAGCGGCGCATCGGCGAGGAGGGCCAGGGCTTCTCCATCGCCCTGTCCGCCCTCGACTCGGGCCGGCTCGGCATCGCGGCCTGCGCCATCGGCCTGGCCCAGGCCGCCCTGGACGAGGCGGTCGGCTACGCGACCGAGCGCCGCCAGTTCGGCCGTCCGATCGCCGACTTCCAGGGCCTGCGCTTCATGCTCGCCGACATGGCCACCCAGATCGAGGCCGGCCGGGCGCTCTACCTGGCGGCGGCCCGGCTGCGGGACTCTGGCCGGCCGTTCGCCAAGCAGGCCGCCATGGCCAAGCTGCACTGCACCGACACGGCCATGAAGGTCACCACCGACGCCGTGCAGATACTGGGCGGATACGGCTACACCGCGGACTTCCCGGCCGAGCGTTACATGCGAGAGGCCAAGGTCCTGCAGATCGTCGAGGGCACGAACCAGATCCAGCGGATGGTCATCGCCCGTCACGTGGCGGGACCCGAGGGTCGCTGAACTGCCCCCTCAGGACCGTCGGGGCCGCGAGCCTGGCCCATTCCGGGTCGTCACGGCCCGGCAGGGTGCGGCCCCGGTCGGCCCAGGTCCGCAGGAGGTCGCGGTAGATGGGCGGATCCTGCGGTGCGGGCGGCGGAACCGATTCTGCCGGCCGGGGTACGAAGATGCGGCGCTGACGCCCGGTGGCCGAGTACATGGGGGTCATGCCTGGGAAACGCGGCGGTGGCCGGACAGGTCACCGCCCGGCGGAATCGAGCGTCAGTCCATACGCGTCCGGTCCCCCCTCTGGTCACCTCCGGTCAGCTGACGTACCGTCAGCTGACCATCGTTCAGGGGGTGTCCGTGGCCGACGATCGTCCCGTACCGCTCGACGAGTACCCGGTGCACCAGGTACCGCTGTCCATGAAGCACGTGGCGACCGGTGACCGCAACGCCTACGACCGCTGCATCTTCCACGTCTTCGACCACACGGGCAGCGCCCTGCTCATCCTCGGCCTCGGCGTCTACCCCAACCTGGGCGTGATCGACGCCTACGCCACCTTCCGCACCGGGAACACCCTGCACGCCGTGCGCGCCTCCGACGCCCTCGGCGAGGACCGGATGCACCTCGCCGTCGGCCCGCTGCGCATCGAGGTGGTACGGCCGCTGCAGCAGCTACGCCTGGTCGGCACCGACGAGGAGCTGTCGTACGACCTCACCTGGACCGCGGCCTTCCCCGCCCTGTGGGAGCCGCACCACCTCCAGCGCCGGGGCGACCGGCTCACCCTGGAGGGCCGCCGCTTCGTCCAGGCGGGGCAGGTCACCGGCGAGATCCGGGCGGCCGGTACCGAGTTCCGGGTCCGCGCCGAGGGCTGGACCGGCACCCGCGACCGCAGCTGGGGCGTGCGTCCGGTCCCCGGCGAGGACGGGGGCCGGCTCGCCGCCGACCACCCCACCGGGGGCTTCCACTGGATCTGGTGCCCGGTCGCCTTCGAGGACCGCTTCCTGATGGTCATCACCCAGGAGGACGCCGACGGCCACCGCTCCCTGAACGACGCCACCCTGGTCCGCCCCGGCCGGCGCGACCGCCAACTGGGCTGGCCGCACGCCGAGATCGGCTACCGGTCCGGCACCCGGCACCCCGAGCGCGCCGTCATCCACCTCGGCGACCCCCGCAAGCCGCAGGAGCTGGAGGTGGAGATCCTCACCTCCTCGCCGCTCGCCCTCGGCGCGGGCTACCCGCCGGCCGACGACTGGCAGCACGGGACCTGGCAGGGCAGGGGCTGGGTCGACCGCCGTACGTACGACCTGACCGCGCCGCACCCCCTGGCGGCGTACGGCGTAACCGACCACTCCGCCCGCTTCCGGCTCGACGGGCGCACCGGCCACGGGATCTTCGAACACGGCACGTTCGGCCGGCACGACCCGAGCGGCTTCACCGGCTTCGACTCGGTCGCGCCCTGAGGGAGGACGAGATGGCCACGGCACCCCGTCCCCGTACCACCACCCGCGACCCCGGGGAACTGACCCGGCGCCTCACCGCCTGGCTCGGCACCCGGCTGCCCGGCGCCAAGGCGACCGGCGTCACCGTCCCGGCCTCCAACGGCATGTCCAGCGAGACCCTGCTGTTCGACATCGACCACCCGCAGCCTCCGGTCCGCTCCTGCGCACTGCGCCTGGCGGCCGACCCGGCGGCGTACACGGTCTTCCCCGAGTACGACATGACCCGCCAGTACCGCACCCTGCAGCTGGTGGCCGCCCACACGGACGTGCCCGTGCCCCGGGTGCTCTGGCTGGAGGAGGACCCCGGCCCGCTCGGAGCACCGTTCTTCGTCATGGAACGGGCGGCGGGCCGCGTGCCCCCGGACGTCATGCCGTACACCTACGACGGCAGTTGGCTGCACGCGGCGAGCGACGCCGAGCGCGAGCACCTGGAAACGGCCACGATCGGACTGCTGGCCCGGCTGCACGACCAAGCACCCCTGCCCGAGGCCGAGTTCCTCGCCCTGCCGGGGCAGGGCGACGCGCTGCGCCGGCACGTGGCGGCCCAACGCGCCTACTACGCCTGGGTGATCGACGGACTCGCCCGGTCGCCCCTGATCGAGGCCGCGTTCGACCGGCTGGCGCAGCTGTGGCCGCGTGAGCCGGTCGAGCCCGTCCTCACCTGGGGCGACGCGCGCATCGGGAACGTCGTCTACGACGGCTTCGAGCCCGTGGCCGTGCTGGACTGGGAGATGGCGGCACTCGCCCCCCGCGAGGTGGACCTCGGCTGGACGGTCTATCTGCACCGCTTCTTCCACGACCTCACGGTCGGCTCCGGACAGCGCGGACTGCCCGGCTTCCTGCGCCGCGACCGTGTCGAGGCCCGCTACGCGCGGCTGACCGGCCACACCCCGCGGGACATGGACTTCTACACCCTGTACGCCGCCCTGCGGCACGCGATCGTCATGCTGCGCATCGCCTACCGCCAGGCGTACTTCGGGGAGGTCGCGGTCCCGGCGGACCCGGACACGCTGATCCTGCACCACGGCAGCCTGCGCGCCATGGTGCAGGGCACCTACTGGGCGGAGTGAGGCGGCCCGGGCGGCCGGGCCGGAGCGGGGCGGCTCAGGCGGCCTGGCGGCGCATCGCCGGCACGCGCATCGGGCGCGAGCCCGGGCCGCCGACGTGCGAGAAGGGCTGCTTCCGCCAGTCCAGCCCCTGGGGCAGCGTCAGCAGCAGCGCCGTGTCCTGCTCCTGCGGCTCGAAGGACTCGTCCGCGGGGGCGGCCTCGGCCGCCGCACGGCCCGTGCCCGCACACACCGTGAGCCCGAACGGGTTCCACGGCGACGCGCACAGCGCGTGCTCCGGCAGGACCTCCTCGTCCGCCAGCAGCGCGATCGGCTGCGCGCAGTCCGGGCAGATCACCCGGTACATCTCGAAGGTGTCGTAGGCGTCCGGTTCCTCGTCGAAGGCGTCGGGTTCGACGCCCTCCGGCTCGGGCTCGACGACCGGCTGCTGCCGCTTGGACGCGGATCGGCCAGGGCGATTGACACTCTGCATGGGATTCTCCCCCTAAGGCTGGGCCGTGAAGGCGCTGCGGCCTCGACCACAGCAAGCACTTCCCGCCCGGTCTCGGAGGTAATCACGAGAACATCACGGAGCCCGTTCGAGCTGTGTGGTGTTCATCACATGCCATGAGCAGGTGCCCTTCCCGGTGCTTTTTCTGCCGAACCGGGAATGACCTGCGCCTCTCAGGTATCCGAGGAGATCAAGCGCACTGTAGGTTTTGGCGGCATGGAGGAGCTGGACCGTCAGATCGTGCAGCTGCTCGTCAAGGACGGGCGGATGAGCTACACAGACTTGGGCAAGGCCACGGGCCTGTCCACGTCGGCCGTGCACCAGCGGGTGCGCCGGCTGGAACAGCGTGGCGTCATCCGCGGCTACGCCGCGGTGGTCGACCCCGAGGCCATCGGGCTGCCGATGACCGCGTTCATCTCGGTGAAGCCGTTCGACCCCAGCGCCCCCGACGACATCGCCGACCGCCTCGCCGGCGTCCCCGAGATCGAGGCCTGCCACAGCGTGGCCGGCGACGAGAACTACATCCTCAAGGTGCGCGTGTCCACCCCGCACGAGCTGGAGGAACTGCTCGCCCGGCTGCGTTCGCTGGCCGGCGTCTCCACCCGCACCACCGTGGTCCTGTCGACCCCCTACGAGGCGCGTCCCCCGAAGATCTGAACCAGCCGCCCCGGTGCCCTGCGTGCCCCGTGCACGCGAGAGACTGTGCCCATGAGTGAGCAGTCCGCCGAGCCCCAGACCGTCCTCCTGCGCCGCGGTGAGGTGCACAGCCCCGCAGACCCCTTCGCCACCGCGATGGTGGTCGAGCGCGGGCAGGTCGCCTGGGTCGGCTCCGAGGGCGCCGCCGACGCCTTCGCCGACGGCGTGGACGAGGTGGTCGACCTCGACGGCGCCCTCGTCACCCCCGCCTTCACCGACGCCCATGTGCACACCACCGCCACCGGCCTCGCCCTGACCGGCCTGGACCTGTCGGACACGTCCTCGCTCGAGGCGGCCCTCGCGCGGATCCGCGCGTTCGCCGCCGCCCGCCCCGGCGACCGGGTCCTGCTGGGCCACGGCTGGGACGCCGCCCGCTGGCCCGGCGGCCGTCCGCCCACCCGCGTGGAACTGGACGAGGCCACCGGCGGACGCCCGCTGTACCTGTCCCGCATCGACGTGCACTCTGCGGTCGTCACCACGGCCCTGCTGGACCTGATCCCCGGCGACGTCCCGCGCGAGGACGCCCCGCTCACCCGGGACGCCCACCACACCGTCCGTGAGGCCGCCCTCGCCGCCGTCACCCCCGCCCAGCGGGCCGAGGCCCAGCGCACCGCCCTGGCCCACGCCGCCTCCCTCGGCATCGGCACCGTGCACGAGTGCGGCGGCCCGCAGATCTCCTCCGAGGACGACTTCACCGCGCTGCTGACGCTCGCCTCCGAGGTGCCGGGCCCCCGCGTGGTCGGCTACTGGGCCGAGCAGGACGCCGCCAAGGCCCGCGACCTGGGCGCGGCCGGTGCCGCGGGCGACCTCTTCGCCGACGGAGCCCTCGGCTCGCACACCGCCTGCCTGCACGAGCCGTACGCCGACGCCGGCCACACCGGCACCGCCTACCTGGACGCCGACGCCGTCGCCGCCCACGTCGTGGCCTGCACCGAGGCCGGTCTGCAGGCCGGCTTCCACGCCATCGGCGACGCGGCCGTGTCCGCCGTGGTCGAGGGCGTGCGCGCCGCAGCCGGGAAGCTGGGCCTCGCCCGGATCCGGGCGGTCCGGCACCGCGTCGAGCACGCCGAGATGCTCACCCCCGAGACGGTCGCCGGCTTCGCCGAGCTGGGCCTGATCGCGTCCGTCCAGCCCGCCTTCGACGCGTTGTGGGGCGGCGAGGACGGCATGTACGCCCGGCGGCTGGGCGCCGAGCGGGCCCGCACCCTCAACCCCTACGCCGCGCTGCTGCGCGCCGGTGTACCCCTCGCGTTCGGCTCCGACAGCCCGGTCACCCCGCTCGACCCGTGGGGCACCGTCCGTGCCGCCGCCTTCCACCACACGCCCGAGCACCGCATCTCCGTCCGCGCCGCGTTCACCGCGCACACGCGCGGCGGCTGGCGGGCCGTCGGCCGGGACGACGCCGGCGTCCTGGTCCCCGGCGCGCCCGCGGACTACGCCGTCTGGCGCACCGACGAGCTGATCGTCCAGGCCCCCGACGACCGGGTCGCACGCTGGTCCACCGACCCGCGCTCCGGCACCCCCGGCCTGCCCGACCTGACCCCGGGCCGTGACCTGCCGGTCTGCCTGCGGACCGTGGTGGGCGGCCGGACGGTGTTCGTAGGGCCGGGCGAGTGATCTCCCGGGGTGGCGCGGCCGCGGATGGCCGCCGCGGCTCCGCCGCCCCACCTGCGCATCCTCTGCACGAGGCGCCGTAACGGTGGTCTCTTCCCAGGTCAGACGACTGTTGACAGTCGACGGCCGGGGGCCGGTAGGTTCGTCCGAGTCCACCACCGGACGCCCGACCGGGGAGCGTTCAGACGGCTCGTCGCAGCGCCGCTGGGTCAGGGACGGTGTGCCGCACCGGGGCACCGTCACTGGGAGCCAGGCTCAGCGCCCGCGCCGGCAAGGGAGCGATCCAGCTGGTCGGCCAGGTGTGACCCGGGTGGGGCCCGCGTGCTCAGTAGACAACGGCTTCGGTCGACCCGCAGCCAGCGGGTCCCAGGTCGGCCCGAAGGGCGCCGGGCCCCCATCCGCCGCGCCGAACGGGCTGCCGGGAGCGCGGGGGAAGGCGTCGAAAGGAAGCCGGAAGGCGTCAAAAGAAGGTCTCTTACCCCGCTTTTGTGGAATCGACACCACCATCCGCGGGAGCCGTCACGTCTCCCCAGGCCGCGGCCACTATGGTGGACCTCTGCGTACGACATGAAGGGGCAGCAGTGAACGACGGCGACGGGACCCTCGCGGCCACGGCCCAGGGGAGGCAGTTCGGTCCGCTCGGCACGGCCTTGGTGATCATCCCGACCTACAACGAGGCGGAGAACATCAAGGCCATCGTGGGCCGGGTGCGCAAGGCCGTCCCCGAGGCGCACGTGCTGATCGCGGACGACAACAGCCCCGACGGCACCGGGAAGCTCGCCGACGAGCTGGCCGCCGAGGACGACTGCGTCCACGTGCTGCACCGCAAGGGCAAGGAGGGCCTCGGCGCCGCCTACCTCGCGGGCTTCCGCTGGGGCCTGGAGCGGGACTACGGCGTGCTCGTCGAGATGGACGCCGACGGCTCCCACCAGCCCGAGGAGCTGCCCCGGCTGCTCACCGCGCTCAAGGGCGCCGACCTGGTCCTCGGCTCCCGCTGGGTGCCCGGCGGCCGGGTGGTGAACTGGCCGAAGTCCCGGGAGTTCCTCTCGCGGGGCGGCTCCACCTACTCGCGGCTCATGCTCGACGTGCCGATCCGGGACGTGACCGGCGGGTTCCGGGCCTTCCGCCGCGAGACCCTGGAGGGCCTCGGCCTCGGTGAGGTCGCCTCGCAGGGCTACTGCTTCCAGGTCGATCTGGCCCGCCGCTCGGTGAAGGCCGGCTACCACGTCGTCGAGGTCCCGATCACCTTCGTCGAGCGGGAACTGGGCGACTCCAAGATGAGCCGCGACATCGTGGTCGAGGCGCTGTGGCGGGTCACCGCCTGGGGCGTCGGCGACCGCTTCGGCAAACTCACCGGCAAGGACAAGCAGGACTGAGGCGCGGGGCCGGCCCGCGGGGTCGGTGCGTGCGGCGCTGGGCGCGGGGCTGGTCTGCGGGTCGGTGCGTGCGGCGCTGGGGGCGGGGCCGGTCCGCGGGCCGGTGCGAGCAGGGCCGAGGGTGTGGGACCGGACCTGTGCGGCGGTCGGCGGGCCTGGGTCCGGGCACGGTTTCGGCTGATCGGACGCTTATACCGTGCTGAGCCGCGCCCAGGCACACTGGGTGCATGACGACTGGCGCTCCGACCACCCCGTACACCACCCGGCCCCGTCGCTCCCGGCTGCGCAGGTATCTGCCGCTGGGCCTCGCCGCATGGCTGGTGCTGGAGATCTGGCTGCTGACCCTGGTCGCGGGCGCGGCAGGCGGCCTCACGGTGTTCCTGCTGCTCGTCGCGGGCGTCGTGGCCGGCTCCGTGGTCATCAAGCGGGCGGGCCGCCGCGCCTTCCAGAACCTCAACGAGGCACTGCAGCGGGGCGGATCACCCGCCCGCGGCGGCGGCAACGGCCTGACGATGCTCGGCGGCCTGCTGCTGATGCTCCCCGGCCTGCTCTCCGACGTGGCGGGCCTGCTCCTGCTGCTCCCGCCGGTCCAGAAGGCGCTGAGCCGCTTCACCGAGAACGCAGTGGAGAAGAGGCTGCGCACGGCGACGCCGGGCAGCCTCGGCGACGCCTTCCAGCAGGCCCGCATGCACCGGCCCGACGGCAAGGTGGTGCCGGGTGAGGTGATCAGGGAAGACCGCTCCGAACCGCGGGAGCAGTGGCCGCCACTGACGCGCTGAGCGCTGCTGAGGCGCTGAGCCGGCCGGTGCCGGGCAGACCTCCGGGCCGCGGCGGGGCAGACCGCGCGGTCGGACCACGGCATGAAAAACCGCGGGCGCCGTACGTCTTCACGTACGGCGCCCGCGATCGTCGGTGCTGTTTGCGCGTTACGCGCTCTTGCGGCTGTCCCGGGGGTGGACCGCGATGTTCATCGCCCCCGAGCGCAGAACCGCCAGACGCTCCTCGAGGACCTCTTCGAGTTCCTCACGGGTGCGCCGCTCCATCAGCATGTCCCAATGCGTACGCGCGGGCTTGGCCTTCTTCTCTTCAGGGCCGTCGCCGTCAACGAGGAGAGCCTGGGCCCCGCAGACCTTGCACTCCCACTCCGGCGGGATCTCCGCCTCGACCGAGAAGGGCATCTCAAAACGATGTCCCTTCTCACATGCGTACTCCACGGCCTGGCGCGGGGCCAGGTCGATACCGCGGTCCGTCTCGTAGCTGGTCACCACGAGGCGCGTACCGCGAAGAGCTCGCTCACTCATGAATCGTGCCTCCCGGGCTTGTCGCCCACAGGACAGGTGTCGCTGTCGTCGTCATCCGGTCAACGTCCGGTCGGCGGTAAAGATTCCCGTTCCGGGTCATGCGTCGCCGTCGTAGCCGCCCCTTGTTCTACCCACAGGCGCCCGGTTTGTCACATCTGCTAGCAGATGTCACCCAGCGTTTCGGCATCTTTGACGCGCAGTAACGGTACGCCTGGCAGGCCAAACGGTTACACTACCGCCCTTTCACGCCGAGTGCTAAATCGGCGCTAGATCTTTTCCGGAACCGCGTTGCCCGCTTCGCTGATCGCCCGCCGTACCGGCACCCGTGCGAGCAGCACGAAACCGAGGACGAAGAAGGCCACGAGCGAGATGATCGCGGAGCGGTAGCTTCCGGTCAGCTGGTAGGTCATGCCGAACAGCAGCGGCCCCAGCCAGCTCATCCCGCGGTCGCTCATCTCGTACGCCGAGAAGTACTCGGCCTCCTTGCCCGGCGGCACCAGGTGGGAGAACAGCGACCGGGACAGCGCCTGGCTGCCGCCGAGGACCAGGCCGATCCCCGAGGCCAGCACGAAGAACCACACCGGCGCCCGCGCCGGCAGGAAGTAGCCGGCCGTCAGGGTGACCGTCCACGCCACCAGTGAGCCGAGGATCGTCCGCTGCGCGCCGTACGTCCGCGCCAGCCGTCCCATCGCCAGCGCGCCCGCCACCGCCAGCACCTGCACCAGCAGTACGGCCACGATGAGCGTCGACTGCCCGAGCCCCAGTTCCTCGGAGCCGTAGACCGAGGCCTGGGAGATCACCGTCTGGATGCCGTCGTTGTAGATCAGGTACGCCAGCAGGAACGCCAGGGTCAGCGGGTGCCGGCGCATGTCCCGGACCGTCGCCGCGAGCTGCCGCAGCCCGGGTGCCGTCGCGCCCTCCACGCGCGCGTGCCGGTCCCGCAGGGTGCGCAGCGGTACCAGCGTGAAGGCGCCCCACCACAGGCCGGCCGAGGCCAGGCAGACGCGGACCGCGGCCGACTCGGACAGGCCGAAGGAGTCGTGCGCCGAGTACAGCACCAGGTTCACGACGAGCACCAGGGAACCGGCCGCGTAGCCGAAGGCCCAGCCACGGGAGGAGACGGCGTCGCGCTGCTCGGGCGGGGCGATCTGCGGCAGGTAGGAGTTGTAGAGCATCATCCCGACGGACTGCGCCGCATTGGCCACGACCAGCAGCAGCCCGCCGAGCAGATAGCGGTCGCCGTCCAGGAAGAACATCCCGGTGGTCGCCGCCGCACCGGTGTACGCCGCCGCGGCGAGCAGGGGCTTCTTGCGGCCCGTGCGGTCGGCCGCGCCGCCCACGAGCGGCATCACGACGACCGCCACGATCACCGACAGGGAGACCGAGTAGGCGAAGAACGAGCCCGCCCGGACCGGGACGCCGAGCGGATGCACATAGCCGTCGGCGTCCGCCGCCCGTTCGGCGACCGCGGTGAGGTACGGGCCCAGGAAGACGGTCAGGACGCTGGTCGAGTAGACCGAGCACGCCCAGTCGTAGAAGTACCAGCCGCGTTGCTCGCGCCTGAGACCGGCGGCCTCGTCCGCCGCCCGTGCACGCACGGTGTCGGTGCCCACCCGTGCCCTCGCTTCCCCGCTGAACTGCGAAGGTTCGGGTCGGACGGCCGGGCTCAGACCCAGACGCCGCGGTCCTCCATGACCTTGCGCAACGTGTCGATGTGATCGGTCATGATGCCATCAACCCCGAGGTCCAGGAGCCGGTGCATGCGCTCCGGTTCGTTGATCGTCCAGACGTGCACCTGCAGCCCGCGCGCGTGTGCGACCCGCACGAAGCGGTGGTCGACCACGGGCACGCCCGACTGGGCCTCGGGTACCTGTGCCGCCACGGCCGACCGGCGCACCGCGGCCGGCAGCCCCCAGGAACGCAGCCGCAGGTTCAGCACCCCGCGGGTGCCGAACGAGGTCGCAAGCCGCGGCCCGGCCAGCCGCTGGGCGCGCAGCACCCGCGCCTCGGAGAAGGAGCCCACACAGACCCGGTCCCAGGCGTCTCGGCGCTCGATCAGTGCCAGCAGGGGCCGCAGCGCGGGCTCCGCCTTGACGTCGACGTTCCAGCGCACCTCGGGGAAGGTGTCCAGCAACTCCTCGAACAGCGGCACCGGTTCGCGGCCGCCCACGCGCGCGTGGCTCACCTCCGCCCACGGCAGGTCGGCGATCCGGCCCGCCCCGTCGGTGACCCGGTCCAGGGTGGCGTCGTGGAAGGCGACCAGCAGGCCGTCCGCCGTCGCGTGCACGTCGGTCTCGATGTACCGGTAGCCCAGCTCCACCGCGCGCCGGAACTGCGCCACGGTGTTCTCCAGGCCGTCTGCCGCCCCGCCCCGGTGGGCGAAGGCGATCGGTCCGGGATGGTCCAGGTACGGGTGGCGTATGGGCGGTGTCGTGAGCGTCACCCGGGCAGTATCGCTCGCTCGGGTGTCGAGGTGGCAACGACCGTGCTGCCTGCCGATGCCGGCGCGACGGCGAAAACCCGCAGGAAGACCTGGGCCAGCGGGCCGATGGACACCGCGTACAGCACGGTGCCCACCCCTACGGTGCCGCCGAGGACGAACCCGGTGACCACGACCGCCACCTCGACCGCCGTCCGCATCAGCCGGATCGAGCGGCCGGTGCGCCGGTGCAGTCCCGTCATCAGCCCGTCGCGCGGGCCCGGCCCGAAGCGTGCCGTGATGTACAGACCCGTCGCCATGCCGTTCAGCACGATCCCGGCGAGCAGCAGCGGCACGCGTACGGCGAGGGAGTGCGCGTCCGGGAGGAGGGCGAGCGTGCCGTCCATGGCGAGGCCGACCACGAACACGTTGGAGACCGTGCCGAGCCCGGGGCGCTGGCGCAGCGGGATCCACAGGAGCAGCACCGCGGCGCCGACGACGATCGACACCACCCCGATGCTCAGCCCGGTCAGCTCCGCCAGCCCCTGGTGCAGCACGTTCCAGGGCTCCAGACCCAGCCCCGCCACCACGAGCAGCGCGGAACTCGCGCCGTAGAGGGCGAGTCCGGCGTAGAGCTGGATCAGCCGCCGTCCGGCACGACGGCGGGGGCCGGGCCCGGAGCCGTCGGAAGCCGGCCCGCTGACCCGCGCGTCACCGGAACCGGAGGCGCCGGCCCCGGAGCGGTCGCCGGTTCCGGGGCCGGTGGCCGCGGAACCGCGGGGGCCGGGTTCGGTGGCGGCGGGGCGGCGGGGACCGGGCTCGGTGGGAGCGGGGCTGCGGTGGCCGGGCTCCGTGGGCGCGGGGTCGCCGGGAGCGGACTCCTCGGTGGGAGCGGGGTCGCTGGCAAGGGACAAGGGATACCCCCCTGGGTGGTGACAGTGGCCTGGCGCATGACACTCTGTGGCTTGGGGTGGATCCCCATCCATGGCCAATTCGGGGAAGGTGGACTGATCGTCATGGCGCATTGGACCTCGGCGGTGGGAGCCGCGCAGCTCGGCCGGCTCCTGAACTCCCAGCAGGACCGTCCGGCCGGTCCCGGCAGCCGCCGTCCCCCCGCCTACCGCGCCCTCGCCGACGGCATCCGGCTGCTGGTGCTGGAAGGCCGGGTCCCGGTCGCCGCCCGCCTGCCCGCGGAGCGTGAGCTGGCCATGGCGCTCTCCGTGAGCCGTACGACGGTCGCGGCGGCGTACGAGGCGCTGCGCAGCGAGGGCTTCCTGGAGTCCCGGCGCGGAGCCGGCAGCTGGACCGCCGTACCGGCCGGCAACCCGATCCCCGCCCGCGGCCTCGAACCGCTGCCACCCGAGGCCCTCGGCTCGGTCATCGACCTGGGCTGCGCCTCCCTCCCGGCGCCCGAGCCGTGGCTCACCCGGGCCGTGCAGGGTGCCCTGGAGGAACTGCCGCCGTACGCCCACACGCACGGCGACTACCCGGCCGGACTGCCCGCCCTGCGCTCGATGATCGCCGAACGCTACACCGCGCGCGGGATCCCCACGATGCCGGAGCAGATCATGGTGACGACCGGTGCGATGGGAGCCATCGACGCGATCTGCCACCTGTTCGCGGGCCGGGGCGAGCGCATCGCCGTGGAGTCGCCGTCCTACGCCAACATCCTCCAGCTGATGCGGGAGGCGGGCGCCCGGCTCGTACCGGTCGCGATGGCCGAGGGGCTGTCCGGCTGGGACATGGACCGCTGGCGGCAGGTCCTGCGCGAGGCCGCGCCGCGCATCGCCTACGTGGTCGCCGACTTCCACAACCCCACCGGGGCGCTCGCCGACGAGGACCAGCGGCGCCGGCTGGTCGACGCGGCCCGCTCGGCCGGCACGGTGCTCGTGGCCGACGAGACGATGTCCGAACTCTGGCTCGAGGACGGCTTCCGGGACGGCGGCATGCCCCGCCCGGTGTGCGGGTTCGACCCGGCCGGCTCCACGGTGATCACGGTCGGCTCGGCGAGCAAGGCGTTCTGGGCGGGCATGCGCATCGGCTGGGTGCGGGCGGCGCCGGACGTCATCCGCAGCCTGGTCGCCGCGCGCGCGTACGCCGATCTGGGGACGCCGGTGCTGGAGCAGCTCGCGGTGAACTGGCTCTTCAGCACCGGGGGGTGGGAGCAGGCGGTCGAGTTGCGGCGGGCGCAGGCGCGGGAGAACCGTGACGCACTGGTGGCCGCGATCCGCCGGGAGCTGCCGGGCTGGGAGTTCGAGGTTCCGAGCGGCGGTCTGACCCTCTGGGTCCGTGCCGGTGGCCTCTCCGGCTCCCGCCTCGCGGAGGCGGGCGAACGAGCCGGCGTCCGGGTCCCGTCCGGCCCCCGCTTCGGTGTCGACGGCGCGTTCGAGGGCTACGTACGGCTGCCGTTCACCGTCGGGGGAGCGGTCGCGGACGAAGCGGCCGCCCGGCTCGCCGCCGCGGCCCGCCTGGTGGAATCGGGCGCGACGGGGGCGAGCGAGGCCCCGCGGACGTTCGTGGCGTAGCCGCTAGCTCTCGGCCGCCATCGCTTCTGCGATCGCCGGTGTCTTCTCCAGTGCCGGCTTCGCGAGATCCCCCGGCCCGGGCTCCGCGGCGGTGGCCCGCGCGGGCAGCAACTCCAGTACCGCCTGCCGGTCGGCGTCACTCGTGGCGTCGTCGTACGGATCCGGCGTACGCGGCACCTGGAGCCGGTGCACCGGGCCGGAGCCCAGCCGGGCGTACCCCCGCCCGGGCGGCACGTGCGCCGGCGTGGTCGTGTGCGGCGGCACCCCGAGAACCGCCTCCACCTGCCGTGACGTCGCGGCACCTAGCACGACACGCGCGCGCGTGTGCTGTCGTACCCCGTCGCTCAACGCCTCCGCGCCGTCGAACTGCTCGGCCACGACCACGGTCACGTTCGCCGCCCTGCCGTGCCGCAGCGGCACCTGGAGCAGGGTCTGCGGCTCCTTGCGGCCCTCCGTCGTGGCGAGGTGCGTGAAGACGGTCGGACGGTCCAGCAGCAGCCACAGCGGGCGCCGGGTGTCCTCCGGCGGCGGGTCGCCCGCCTGCCGGGCCAGATTGATCGCGATGAGCCGGCGCTCGGTCTCCTGCGCCGCCCACTCCAGGCTGGCCAGTGCCCCGGGGAGGGCGCATTCCACGCCCAGGACGCCGTTCCGGCCGGTCAGGCAGGCGTACTCGCCGGTGCCGCCGCCGTCGACGATCAGCACGTCACCGTACTGCAGGGCCTGCAGGGCGATGGAACGCAGCAGGGTGGACGTGCCGCTGCCGGGGTGGCCCATGGCCAGCAGGTGCGGCTCGGTGGAGCGGATGCCGGTGCGCCACACGACCGGCGGGACGTCGATCTCCTCCTCCCCGTAGGACAGGGGGAGCGTGCGCTGGACCTCGCTCGGGTCGGTGAAGCCGAGGACGGTCTCGCCGGGCGCGGTGACGAAGTGCTGGGCCGGGATGTCGGCGGGCAGCGGGGCGAGGGCGGTGACGGCGAGCTGGTTGCCCGCCTCGTCCCACGAGAAGTGGTACTCGCGGCCCCGCCCGGCCTTCGCGGTGAGCAGCTGCTCGATCCGTGCGCGGGCCGGGGCTTCGCCGTCCGGGAAGTACGCCGGGTAGCGGATCACAAGGTGTCCGACGCGCCCGGCGTCGTCGAACTCGGGCGCGGAGAAGACCTTCTCCCAGTCCCCGCCGTGCGCGTACAGCGGCGCGGGGTCCTCGGCGCCGGTGAAGTACGGCACCAGGGCCTCGTACAGCGACTGCAGCCGCTCCTTCTGGGTCTCGTCGGGCCCTTCGGGCTCCGCGGGGGTGCGGTCGCGGCCCTGCCAGGCCGCGGCCGCCATCACGGTGATGACGGCGAGCAGCGGCCCGTACGGCACCAGGGCCACGACCAGGAACAGGGAGGCCACCAGGAACAGCAGTGGCCCCCGCTTGTCCTTGGGCGTGTCCGCCCACTTGCGCCGCCCGGCGGAGCCCAGCCGGCGCAACCCGCGCGTGACGGTGATCAGGGGGTGCAGGACGTCGGTGGCGCTGTCGGCCGCCGTCCGGGCCAGCTCCCTGCTCCGGGCGATCTGCGTCCGGGCGATCTGGGCGCTGTCCTTGCTCAGGATGCGGGGGAGAGGGCGCCGGGCCACTGCTGTCTCCTGATCGTGCGTGCGGGCGGGGCTGGCGGGATCAGAACTTGAGACCGCCGAGGAGGCTGGCGAGACTCTCGCCGCCGGCCTTGATGCTCGGTGCGATGGCCGTGCTCGACAGGTAGAAGCCGAACAGCGCCGAGACCGTCGCGTGCGAGCCCTTCAGTCCGTCCTTGCGGAAGAAGAGAAAGACGACGACGCCGAGCAGGAACACGCCAGACAGGGAGAGGATCATTTCGGGCCTCCTGGTGTCGAAGGTGGGGGACAGTCACCATGAGTTCTTCCAGGATCACAGGATGTATCCATACTATTAAAGGTGCAACTGGGTGGAATCCGGTAGATTTCCCCCAGTCGGCGGAGTGTCTTCCGGCGCCGCTGACCAGGCGGAACGGCTGGGACCGGGCCGTTGGTGATCTTTACCTCGGGCACATCGGGTCATGTGCCGCAGGAGCCAGTACGCTGGCGATTCACTCGTACGGCTGCGTTCCCTGCGCTGCCGTACGCTCGCTCAGTCCCCGAAGCAGTCCCCGAACGCGCATGGAGAGGCGGTCCGGCCGATGAGTGAAGCCCCCGACCCCGAGGTCGTGGAGCTGGCGACCAAGATCTTCGATCTGGCCCGGCAGGGGCAGACCGAGGCGCTCGTGGCGTACGTCGACGCGGGTGTTCCGGCCAACCTCACCAACGACCGCGGCGACTCCCTGGTGATGCTCGCCGCCTACCACGGTCACGCCGACGCGGTCCGTGCGCTGCTCGCCCGCGGCGCGGCGGCGGACCAGATCAACGACCGGGGCCAGACCCCGCTCGCCGGTGCCGTCTTCAAGGGTGAGACGGACGTCATCAAGGCCCTCCTGGAGGGCGGAGCCGATCCTTCCGCGGGCACGCCCTCGGCCGTGGACACGGCCCGGATGTTCGCCAAGACGGAACTTCTGGAACTGTTCGGCGCACACTGAGCCAAGTGTCCTGACCAGGTACGAAACAGAAAACGGGGGAGGCGGTAAAGGGCCGCCGGAAATACGGTCGCGGCAGCTCACACCGCGGGTCATCATGACGACGTGATTCACGGACGCGATGGCTGGGCAGGTGTTGCCGCACCGCGCGGGCCGTGATGCGGTCCGCATGGGCCACCGACGAGAGGCAGAGAGAGATGGTCTACAGCAAGCAAGAGACGGCGGGCGCTCCGACGTTGTGTCACGCGGCCAGGTAGTGCGTGTTCCCCGGTTGCGTCGACGCTTGATGTGAGGCTGTTTCCCATGTTCGATCCGGTCATAGCGCCCAGCGGTACGCTGCTCGGGCTGCTCCAGCGCGGCCGTGGTGACGGCACGCTGCACGCGCTCACGGCCCCGCGCGCCGAAGCGCTCGCGGCCCTGAACCACTGTGTGCTGCGCGACCCCCGCCACGACTGGCAGGTGGAGAACCGCTCCCTGTACTACGCCCGCCTCTACCTCGATCTGAACGGCGAGCTGGACGCCGTCCAGGCGCACCTGTTCGGTCCCGAGGACGTCCTCGACACCGACGAGTCCCGCACCGGCCTCGCCCTGGCCGTGCTCGGGCACCTCGCCTCGTACGGCAGGCGGGACGCCCTCGAACTGTTGCGCAGGTACGCCGCCCACGGTTCCAACTGGGCGTGGGCCCTGGACGAGCTGGCCCTGCGGGACGACGACGCGGGGCTGCGCGCCCTCGCCGCCCCCGTCCTGGCCCGCTTCGGCACCGATCCCGAGGGCGAGGCCGAGCTGGCCGCCGCCGTACGCGACGCCTTCGAGCCACGGCCCTGGCGGCTGTGGGCCGACGATCCGCGGGAATCGATCGGTACGCGCGTGCGTGCCGCCCAGGAAACCGGCTGTTTCGACCGCTGGCAGCGGCAGATGCGGCCCACCGGCCCGCGCCCCGGCTGGAGCGTGCGCGCCGTCTTCGAGTGGGCCCAGCAGGGCCTGGAGCGCGGCGCTGCCCTCCACGTGCCCGCCGCCCGGTGCCTGGTGGCCGTGGCCGGCCCCGAGGACCGGCCCGAGATCCTGCGGGCCGCCAGGGACGGCGACGACGGAGCCCGCTGCACCGCACTGCGCTACCTCGCAGACAGCAACGACCCCGACGCCCTCGGCCTGATCGAGGCCGCGGTCGTCGACGGTACCGCTGTCGTCGTGGAGGCCGCCGTCGACGCCTTCGAACGGATGCGCAGCGTCGCCGCAGTCGACCGCGCGCGCGGCTGGGCCCAGCGCCCCGACGCGCTCGGTGCCGCCGCCGGCCGCATGCTCGCCTGCCGCGGCGGCGCACAGGACCGCGACCTGGTCCTCGGTGCCCTCCGCGAGGCGGTGCGCGGCGAAGGCCCGGACGCACCCACCCTGTGGACCCTCGTCGACGGTGCCGGACGCCTCGGCATCACCTGCGCCGCGCCCGTCCTGCGCCACGTCTACCGCGAGACGGCCTCCTCCCACCTCCGCGGTCGCGCCGCCCGCGCCCTGACCGCCACCGATCCCTCCTTCGCCACCGGCTTCGCCGTCGAGTGCCTGTGGGACTGCGAGGAGACCACCCGCGAACTCGCCGCCCGGCACGCCGAGACAGGTGACGCCCGCGTCGTGGAGCGGCTGCGCCGCCTGGCCGCGGACCCCGCCGAGGAAGCCGAGGTGCAGACGGCGGTGCGCAGCCGGATCGGACCCGACGCGGCCCTCGGCTGAGCCCCGCCCGGACCGGCCCGTACCGCGCCTCCCGCCCGGGCGGACGACCGCCCGCCGGGTGAACACCGGGTGGCCCGCAGGTCAGGCGGCCATGACGGCCGTCTGACCTGCTCGGGTGTGCAGTCCAACGCTCATGGGACGTTCCCCGCCCGGAAAGATCGAAGTCGACGCGGGCACTTCCGGCGCGGCGACAACACCCGTATGCGTGTCGTCATCGTGACCGAATCCTTTCCCCCCGATGTGAACGGCGTGGCCCACTGCGCGCTTCAGACCGCCCGGCACCTCGTAGATCGCGGTCACCACCCGCTCGTCGTCGCCCCCGCCCCCGCCCCCGGCAGCGGCCCGGACACGGACGCCCCGTGCCCGGTCGTCCGGATCCCCTCCCTCCCGCTCCCCGGCTATCCCCAGGTCCGGGTCGCCCTGCCCAGCCGGCGGCTCGCCGCGGCCTTCGTCGCGCACCGCCCCGACGTGGTCCACCTGGCCAGTCCCTTCGTCATCGGCGTCCGCGGCATGGCCGCCGCCGCCCGGCTCGGCATCCCGGCCGTCGCCGTCTACCAGACCGACCTGGCCGGCTACGCCCGCACCTACATGGGCGCCGGAGAGGCCGCCGCCTGGCGCAGGATCCGCTCCGTGCACGCCGCCGCCGACCGCACCCTGGCCCCCTCCAGCGCCGCGCAGTCCGATCTGGAGGCGCACGGCGTACCGCGGGTACGGCTGTGGCCGCGCGGCGTGGACACCGTACGTTTCCGGCCACAGCACCGGGACGAGGCGCTGCGCCGCGAACTCGCCCCGAACGGGGAGCTGATCGTCGGCTACGTCGGCCGGCTCGCCCCCGAGAAACACGTCGAACTCCTCGCCGGGGTCTGCGGACTCCCCGGCGTACGGGTGGTGATCGTCGGCGACGGCCCCAGCCGGCCCCAGCTGACCGAGGCCCTGCCCGGCGCCGTCTTCCTCGGCCGCCGCACCGGGGACGAACTCGCCCGGATCTTCGCCTCACTGGACCTCTTCGCGCACACCGGCCCCTTCGAGACGTTCTGCCAGACCGTCCAGGAGGCCATGGCCAGCGGTGTCCCCGTCGTCGCGCCCGCCGCCGGCGGCCCCCTCGACCTGGTCGCCCAGGGCCGCACCGGCCTGCTCGTCCCGCCGCGCGACGCCGACGCCGTGCGCGAGGCGGTCCGCGCGCTGGCCGCAGACCCCGCACGGCGCGCCGCGTTCGGCACCGCCGCCCGGGCGATGGTCGAGGGCCGGACCTGGGCCGCCGTCGGCGACCAGCTGATCGCCCACTACGACGCGGTACTCGCGGCCCGCACGCCGGCGGTGGCGGCATGACCGGCCCGTCCCTGCGCATAGTCCGCCTCGCCAACTTCGTCGCCCCCGCCTCCGGCGGCCTGCGCACCGCCCTGCGGGAACTCGGCAAGGGCTTCCGCGCGGCGGGCCACGAGCCGGTCCTGATCATCCCCGGCGACCGGCACACCGACCGCGAGACCGAACAGGGCCGGGTCATCACCCTGCCCGGCCCGCTGCTGCCCGGCACGGGCGGCTACCGCGTCCTCACCGACAAGCGGCGCGTGGCCGCCCTCCTGGAGGAACTGGCCCCGGACCGCCTGGAGGTCTCCGACCGGACCACCCTGCGCTGGACCGGCCGCTGGGCCCGTCGCGCGCGCGTGCCCGCCGTCATGGTCTCCCACGAGACCGCCGACGGCGTGCTGCGCACCTGGGGCCTGCCCGAGCACCTCGCCCGGCGCGCCGCCGACAGCCTCAACACCCGGACCGCACACGTCTACTCGCGGGTGGTGTGCACCACCGAGTTCGCCGAGCGCGAGTTCGTCCGCATCGGCGCCCGCAACGTCGTACGCGCCCCCCTCGGCGTCGACCTGACGGAACGCCACCCCGGCCTCCGTGACCCCGGGCTGCGCACGCTCCACGCGCGCGGGGACGAGGCGCTCCTCGTGATGGCCTCCCGGCTGTCCGTGGAGAAGCGCCCCGGCACGGCTCTGGACGCCCTGGAGGCGCTGTTGCGGCGCGGCCGGCGGGCGGTGCTCGTGGTGGCCGGGGACGGGCCGCTGCGGGCCCGGCTGGAGCAGCGCGCCCGGGACCGCGGGCTGCCGGCGGCCTTCCTCGGGCACGTCGCCGACCGCGCCGCCCTCGGTGCGCTCCAGGCGTCCGCCGACGTCTGCCTCGCGCCCGGGCCCGCCGAGACCTTCGGCCTGGCCGCGCTGGAGGCCATGGCGTGCGGCACGCCCGTCGTGGCCAGCGCGTCGTCCGCGCTGCCCGAGGTCATCGGGTCCGCCGGAGCCGCCGCGGCCGGCAACGGAGAGGCGTTCGCGGACGCCGTGGAACTGCTCCTGGAGCGCCGCGAGCCCGAGCGGCGGGACGCGGCACGCGCGCGTGCGGAGTGCTTCGGCTGGGGAGCGGCCGTGGAGGCCTTCCTCGCGGCCCACGACGCGGAGGTCCTGCGCCCCGCCGGATCCCGTCCCACCGTGCCGGAGGGCGTGGCATGAGATCCGTCCGCTTCGTCGCCCTCGGGGACTCGCTGACCGAGGGAGTGGGCGACCCGGTCGGCACCGGGTGGCGGGGCTGGGCCGCCCTGCTGGCGCCCTCGCTCGCCGAGAACAGCGACCACGTGCGGTTCACCAACCTCGCGGTCAGCGGGGCACAGACCCGGGACGTGCTGGAACGGCAGACTCCGGCCGCCCTGGAGCTGCGCCCCGACCTGGTGTCCGTGGTCATCGGCGTCAACGACACGCTGCGGCACACCTTCGACATCCACGCCGTGGCCGCCCATCTCGACCAGGTGTACGCGGTCTTCGCCGGCCAGGGCGCCACCCTGCTCACCGCCTGCCTGCCCGACCCCGGCGCGATGCTCCGGCTCCCGGACGCCCTGGCCCGCCCGCTGGCCCGCCGGCAGCGGGCGGTCAACACGGTCGTCCACGCCCTGTCCGACCGGTACGGCGCCGTCCACCTGCACGCGGCGGACGGATCCTGGGTCAGTGACCGGAGCCTGTGGAGCGCGGACCGGCTGCACCCGGGCGAGCGCGGCCACCGCCGGCTCGCCCTGCACTACCACGCCCTGCTCGCCGAGGCCGGTCGTGCGAGCGGCGAACCGCCGTCCCCCGAGCCGGAGTTCCCCGCGCCGACCAGGACGGCCAGCCTGTGGTGGCTCGCCACGGCCGGGACCGGCTGGGTGATCCGGCGGTGCAACGACCTGCTGCCGCAGTTGCTGCGCCTCGCGGCCGACGAACTCCGCCACCGAGCCCGGGGCACCGGCGACCGCCTGGACCTGCGCGCGGCGACGGCCGCCTCGGCGGCCCTGGCGGCCCTGCCGCAGAAGACCGGCACCGACCGCGGCGCCGACGCCGACGCCGACGCCGACGCCAGCGTCTACGCCGACGCCAGCGTAAGCGTCGACACCAGCGCTAACGCCACCTACGCCGGCACCTCTGCCGACGCCGGCACCTCTGGGGACACCTGCGCCGACGCCGGCTTCCGGCAGCGCCGTGCGGGACAGGCCGCGGCCCTGCCGGTCGGCGCTGCGGAGACGGTTCCGGCTCAGGCGCCAGTTGCGGCCCCCGCTTCGGGTCCGGTTCCGGTCGCGTGGGGCGGGATCGACACCGCGGCGGGCGGAGCCGACGGCGCCGTCGGCGTGGTTCCGGTGCCGCGAGGGCGTGCCGACAGGGGGGCGGCTGGGTCCGAGGGCGCCGTCCAGGCCGTTCCCGTCCGGCGCGGTCGTCGCGGCGAGGGCGCGGATGTGCCCGAGGGCGCCGTGGAGGCCGTGCCGGCGTCATAGGGCCGGGCCGAGTGGACGGCCGGTGGGGCGCCGTCGGGGCTCAGCGGCGCCGCACCGGCACGAAACGGAGCGGGGTGCCCGGCAGTGCCTGCGCGGCGGCCGGCAGATCGGCGGAGCGGACCACCGCGATCACCGGGTAGCCCCCGGTGGTCGGATGGTCCGCCAGGAAGACCACCGGGCGCCCGTCCGGCGGGACCTGGACCGCGCCGAGGACCATGCCCTCGCTGGGGAGTTCACCGGTCCGGGCCCGCTCCAGCGCGGGCCCCTCGGTGCGCAGGCCGATCCGGTTGCTCGCCGCCGAGACCCGGTACGCCCGTGTGCCGAGGTCCCGTACCGCCTGTGCCGTGAACCAGTCCGCGCGCGGGCCCGGTGTCACCCGGAGCACGAGTTCGGCCGGCGGACGGGGCTGCGGTGTGCCGTCCACGCGCGCGGGAGGGCCGGCCGGGGCGCCCAGCGGCAGCACCGTGCCGTCCGTGAGGGGGGCCGGGCCCAGTCCGGACAGCAGGTCGGTGGCGCGACTGCCGAGGACGGGCTCCACCGCGATGCCGCCGGAGACGGCCACGTAGCTGCGCACACCGGCCGTGGCCGCGCCCACCTCCAGCAGCTCACCGGCGGGAACCACGACCGGGGCGCCCCACGCGGCCGGGCGGCCGCCCACCCGTACCGGGCAGGGCGCGCCACCGACCGCGACGGTCACCGCGGACCGGGGACGGACCGCACAGCCGTCGAGGGTGGTCTCCAGGACGGCCGCGCCCGGTGGATTGCCGACGAGCCGGTTCACCAGCGCGGCCGCGGGCGGGTCCAGCACCCCGGAACGGGGGACGCCCAGATGCGCGTGCCCCGGCCGCCCGAGGTCCTGCACGGTCGTCAGCGCCCCGGCGCGCACCACGACGAACGCACGGTCGGTCATGCGTCCTCCGCCGGTACGAAACGCACGCGCGTTCCCGGTGCCAGCAGTGCGGCCGGTACGCGCGCGTGGTCCCACAGGACGGCGTCCGTCGTGCCGATCAGCTGCCAGCCACCCGGTGAGGAGCGCGGGTACACGCCCGTGTACGGCCCGGCCAGCGCGACCGCCCCGGCCGGGACCGCCGTGCGGGGCGTGGCGCGGCGCGGGACGTGGTAGCGGGCCGGCAGGCCGGTGAGGTAGCCGAAGCCGGGGGCGAATCCGCAGAAGGCCACGGTGAACTCGGTGCCCGCGTGGATGCGGGCCGCCTCCCGCTCGGTCACCCGCCAGTGCGCGGCGACTTCCGCGAGGTCCGGGCCGTCGTAGCGCACGGGCAGCTCGATCAGCTCGCGCGCGCGTGCCGGTGTCCCGGGTACGCCGGAGGACGCCAGTTCGGCCGTCCAGCGGTCCCGGTCGTCGAGCCCGTCGAGCAGGACCGTACGGGCGGCGGGGACGATCTCACGGGCGCGGAGCGTGCCCTCCGCGCGGCGCCGCAGCAACTCGGCGTGCAGCGCCTGCGCCTCCTCCCCGGAGGCCACCTCGACCAGCAGGGCGTCGTCGCCGACGGGAAGCGTCCTCACGCGAAGGCCTCCACCCGTACGTCCGCCGCCAGCAGCCGTTCGCGTACCCGGCGGGCCAGGTCCACCGCGCCGGGCGTGTCGCCGTGCAGGCACAGCGACCGGGCGCGCACCAGGATTTGCGCGCCGGAGTGCGCCGTGACCGCTCCGGAGCGGGCGAGACTCACCGAGCGTTCCACCACGGTGTCCGGGTCGGTCACCACCGCGCCTTCCCGGCCGCGCGGCACCAGCGTGCCGTCGTCGGTGTACGCCCGGTCCGCGAAGGCCTCCGTGACGGCCGGCAGGCCCGCCTCCGCGGCCAGCTCCAGCAGTCGCGAACCGGGCAGGCCCAGCAACGGCAGCGAGGCGTCCGCCAGGCACACGCCCTCGATGACCGCGCGCGCCTGCTCCTCGTCGTGCACGACCTGGTTGTACAGCGCGCCGTGCGGCTTGACGTACGCCACGCGCGCGCCCGCCGCCCGCGCGAACACCTCCAGGGCGCCGATCTGGTAGGCCACTTCGGCCGCCAGTTCGGCGGGCGGCACGTCCATCGCGCGCCGCCCGAACCCGGCGAGGTCCCGGTAGGAGACCTGCGCGCCGATCGTCACCCCGCGCGCGGCCGCCAGTTCGCACACCCGGCGCATGGTGGCCGCGTCCCCGGCGTGGAAGCCGCAGGCCACGTTGGCGCTGGTGACGACGGACAGCAACTGCTCGTCCTCGGTCAGCCGCCAGCGGCCGAAGCCCTCGCCGAGGTCGGCGTTGAGATCGATCGCGGTCATGGTGTTCTCGTTCTCCGTTCCGTGTCCCCGGTTCTCGCGGGGACCGTCGGCCGGCGGTCTCAGTCGATGCCGACCAGCCGGTACTGCTCGTCGCGGGCGTCGGTCAGGAACATCTGGCCCGGCGCGTGGGTGATCGCGAACGGCGGCCGGGACGCCATCACGGCCGCCTGCGGGGTCACTCCGCAGGCCCAGAACACGGGGATGTCCCCGTCGTCCGCGGCCACCGGGTCGCCGAAGTCCGGCCGGGCGAGGTCCTCGATGCCGAGGGCCGTGGGGTCCCCGCAGTGCACCGGACCGCCGTGCACGGCAGGCAGCAGGCTGCTCTCGCGGATCGCGGCACCCAGACGCTCGGGCGGCACCGGACGCATGGACACCACCATGGGCCCGCGCAGCCGGCCCGCCGCACGGCAGTCCCGGCCGGTGACGTACATCGGCACGTTGCGGCCCTGCTCGACGTGGCGGATCGGCACGCCCGCGCGGGCCAGCGCCCACTCGAACGTGAAGCTGCACCCGAGCAGGAACGACACCAGGTCGTCCCGCCAGTACGCGCGCGCGTCCGTGGGCTCGTCCACCAGCTCGCCGTCCTGCCACACCCGGTAGCGCGGCAGGTCGGTGCGCAGATCGGCGCCCTCGGCGAGAACGGTCGCCGGGGAGCCGGCGTCCGTGACGTCGAGCACGGGACACGGCTTGGGATTGCGCTGGCAGAACAGCAGCATGTCGTAGGCCCAGTCGGCGGGCACCGCGATCAGATTGGCCTGCGTGTGGCCCGCCGCGACCCCGGCCGTGGGGCCGGTCAGGCCTTCGCGGAAGCGGGCCCGTGCGGTTTGCGGGCTCCACGCGTGCGCGTGCTCGTCGGCCGCGGTGACGGGACGGTCCCGGGTGCGGTTCACCTGCGTCACGCCAGCTCCTTCCCGCGGGTCTCCGGCAGCCCCAGCAGGGCCAGCGCCGCGAGGCCGTAGCCGACCGCGCCGAAGACCAGCGCGCCGCCCACGCCCCAGCTGCCGGCGAGGAAGCCCACCAGGGTCGGGAACACCGCGCCCACCGCGCGGCCCGTGTTGTACGTGAAGCCCTGCCCGGTGCCGCGCACCGCCGTCGGGTACAGCTCGCTCAGGTAGGAGCCGAAGCCGCTGAAGATGGCCGACATGCAGAAGCCGAGCGGGAATCCGAGCACCAGCAGCAGGGTGTCGGCGCCGTGCGGGATGTTCGCGTAGGCCAGGATGCACAGCGCCGACAGCAGCGCGAACAGCCAGATGTTCTTCCGCCGGCCGATCAGGTCCGTGAGGTGGCCGCCGGTCAGGTAGCCGAGGAACGCGCCGGAGATCAGGAAGGTCAGGTAGCCGCCGGTGCCGACGACCGACAGGCCGCGCTCGGTCTTCAGGTACGTCGGCACCCAGGTCGCCAGCGTGTAGTAGCCGCCCTGCACACCGGTCGACAGCAGGCTCGCGAAGACCGTGGTGCGCAGCAGGCCCGGGCGGCCCTCCCGGCCCGGCCGGAAGATCGCCGCGAACGAGCCGCGGCCCGGGTCCTGTTCGCGGGCCGCCGCCGCCCGGGGGGCGTCGTGCACCCGGCGGCGCAGCCACACCACCAGCAGCGCGGGCAGGGCACCCGTCCAGAACATCACCCGCCACGCCATGTCGTCGCCGACGAAGGAGAAGACCAGCGTGTAGACGACGGCCGCCAGCGCCCAGCCGACCGCCCAGGAACTCTGGATCGCACCGAGCGTACGGCCCCGGTGGCGTGCGCTCGCGTACTCGGCGACCAGGATCGCCCCGACCGCCCACTCGCCGCCGAAGCCGAGGCCCTGCAGGGCGCGGAAGACCAGCAGCGTCTCGTAGGTGGGCGCGAAGCCGCAGGCGACGGTGAAGACCGCGTACGTGAGCACGGTGATCATCAGGGCCCTGACCCGGCCCACGCGGTCCGCGATCACGCCCGCCGCGGCGCCGCCGACCGCCGAGACCACCAGCGTGACCGTCGTGAACAGGCCGGTCTGACCGCTGCTCAGGCCGAAGTACGCGGAGAGCGCCACCATGCTCAGCGGCAGAGTGAAGTAGTCGTACGAATCCAGGGCATATCCACCGAAAGCACCGGCGAAGGCGCGACGGCCGCGCGGGCCGAGGGCGTGCAGCCAGCCGAACGCACCGTCCTCGGCGGGGCGTTCACCCGCGCCCGGCGGGGAGCCGGGGTCGAGGGCTCGGGGCGGAGGGGTTGTGCTCATGGGCACCTCGCAGAGGGGGACGGAGGGTGCTGGGAAGTGAGCCGTGCGGAGCACCGTAGAGGATCGTTGAACGATCCTTCAATACCTATGTTGTTTCGTCCTGGTGTCTGCGATTGAATTCCGGGCATGGCAGAGCAGCTGACGGGACTGGCCGACGACCGTGCCCTCCTGGGGCGCACCAGCACGGCGGAGCGGGTTTCGGACATCCTCAGAAGCCGCATCGCCGACGGCTACTTCCCGCCCGGCACCCGGCTGTCCGAGGACAGCATCGGCGGGGCGCTCGGGGTCTCCCGCAACACCCTGCGCGAGGCGTTCCGGCTGCTCACGCACGAGCGCCTGCTGGTCCACGAGCTGAACCGGGGCGTGTTCGTCCGGGTCCTGACCGTCGAGGACGTGGAGGACATCTACCGCACGCGCTCCCTCGTCGAGTGCGCGGTCGTGCGCGGCCTGGGCGAGCCGCCGTACCCCCTCCAGGGACTGGCCGCCGCGGTCGCCGAGGGGGAGCGGGCGACCCTCGACAATGACTGGAAAGCGCTGGGCACGGCCAACATCCACTTCCACCGGGAACTGGTCGCCCTGGCCGGCAGCGAGCGTACCGACGAGCTGATGCGCAGCGTCTTCGCCGAGCTGCGGCTCGCCTTCCACGTCGTGGACGACCCGCGCCGCCTGCACGAGCCGTACCTCGCCCGCAACCGGCAGCTGCTGCGCACGCTGGAGTCCGGCGACCGGCGCGCGGCGGAAGAACTGCTGGCGACCTACCTCGCGGACTCGCTGGAGCGGGTGGTCGAGGTGTACCGGCGCCGGGTGTGCGAGGACGGCGGCCCGTAGGCGAAAGCGGCGGAGCCGCTCGTTTGGGTCGATGTCAGACCGAGGACCTAGTCTGTGCACCGTGACTTCGCCTGCATCGACGGACAGCGTTCCGCCCCAGCTCAGCGCGGGGCCGCGCCCGGCTCCGGGCCCGGCCGCCGACGAGGGGCTGGCGCGTCGGCTGCGTGCGCTCGCCTGCACCGCGCCGCTGCACGATCTGGACGCGCGCAAGGCGAATCTGGCCGGCGAGTACTCGGTGTACGGGATGGCCGAGGTGGCCCTGGCCGCCATCGACCTGGTCACGCTGAACATGGACTTCGACACGGGTGCGGACCACGAGCAGATCGTCGCCCGGCTGATCCCGCGCATCGCCGCCCAGGCCCCGCACCGGCCCACCGCCGAGCACGAGCGCGTGGCCCGCTGGGTCCTGGAGAACCTGATCAATGTCGGCAGCGTGGACCGCGGCTTCCGCGCGGTGTACGGCACCTTCGCGCCGGACGGCACGTACGTCCGCCGTGACTACGACTTCAAGCTGATCGAGGAGGTCCCCGGACCCGGCGGCACGGTCTACCTGCGGACGACGGACGAGGCGGTCAACGTCCTCGTCGGTGCCCTCGACACCGACGTGACCAGCGCCCAGATCGCCGCGGAGGTCAAGCTGGAGGTGCTGATCAACCGCGGCCGGCTCGCCGACGCCCAGCTCGCCGCCGAACAGGCGCGCTACCGCACGGTGCAGTACTCCGAGACGCTGCGCCGCGCCCTGGACGCCACCCGGCGCAACGTCCGCGCGGTCGACTGGCTCAGCGCCGTCCCCGACATGATCGCCGAAGCCCTGGACCACGTGGCCGAGCGCTACCGCCACGAGAACGCGATCCTCACCAACATCCGCAAGGCCCGGGACGAGACCGAGGACCCCGAGCACAAGCGCCGCGCCGCCGAACTCGTCGACATCGTCAAGGACTGCATCCGGCGCCACACCCAGCTCCAGTCACGTCTGCTGGAGGCGGGTCCGCTGTTCCGCGCCGAACAGGACCGGCAGGCCTTCGCCACCCCGGCCACGACCTCCGGCACGGACCTCTACGGCCACCTCCTCGCGCCCGTCCTGCCGCTGCCCCTGGAGCAGGCCATCCGGGTCACCGACGCGTTCTTCGGACGCGGCACGGGACTGCGCACGCCGGTGTCCGTCCGGATCGCGGACCTCGTCGACATACTGCTGACGCCGCCGGTCGAGCGGGAACACCTGGGCGCGGAGATGCCCGAGCCCGACCTGATCGCGACACCGGACGACAGCCGGTTCAGCGAGGAGCAGCTGGCCGCCGCCATGGAACTGCTGGACCTGCCCGCCGACGCGCCGCGGCGGCTGTCGGGACTGCTGGCGGAGGCCCGTCGCACCGGCGACCCCGACCTGGCGTACCTGGTCGCGCTGCTCGCCGTGCACGCGGCCAGCCCCGCCGTCGGCACGGCCTACCGGCAGGGCGAGCAGAAGCTCCTGTTCGCCGTGGACGACGGGACCGAGCTGGACGATCCCGAGTTCGGCGGGGCCGATCTGATCGTGGGGACCGCGCTGCTCGACGCGGCCGGGATGGCGGCGGACCGGACGGAGGCCGCCTGATGGTCCTGCCGGTGGGCGGGTGCGCGCCCGTGGCGACCGGTCGCGCAGTTCCCCGCGCCCCTGAGGGAGTCGCACGACACCCTCGTTCCAACATCAAGGAGTTGCAGTCGTGAGCGAGCACGTCGAGTGGAGTGACGCGGAGGCCCCGGCCCCGTCGGCGTCCGCCGCCGTCACCCCCGCCGACGCCGCCGACGCGGCGCGGCTCGTCGCGTTCGGCCTGCAGCCCAAGCTGCAGCCCGCGCGCGACCAGGAGTACACCGAACTGCTGCGCCGCCACCGCGACGACCCGGCGTTCGCCCGGCTCGCGGACGCCGTCGCCGCCGGTCTGGGCCTCGTCGTCCTGGAGGTGTCCCCGCGCGCGGGAATGGCCGTGACGGCCGCCGAGGAGTCGGTGTTCGCCGTCCGCATGGGCGACTACGCGCGTCGCACCGCCGCCGACTCCGGCGACCGCTTCCTGCACGGACTCGCCCACCTCGCCGCCGCCGCACTGGCCTTCCCGCGCCCGGAGGACCTGGCCGACGACACCTACATCGGCAGGGTCACGGTCAACGGTGTCGACGCCTTCGTCCGGCAGGCCTGCCGCAGGCTCGAGGAGCGGGCCGAGGAGCAGGGCGAGAACACCGACCCGGCCACCGACGCGCCCGGCCTCGAGGCCGCCTGGCGGATCTGGGCCAGGCGCAGCGCCACCGGCGCCACCAAGGACGCCCGCCGGCCGGCCGCGTCCACCACCGGCATCGTGGCGAAGGCCCTGGCCTTCCTCACCGACTCGGGCTTCCTGCAGCGCACCGGCGACGACAACGGCGGCACCTACCGCACCACCGCCCGCTACCAGCTCCAGGTCCGTGACATGGCCGGCAGCGCCGCCCTGGCCGAACTGCTGGAGCTGGGCATCGTCCCGGTGACCGACGGCACGGCCACCCTCATGCCCGCCGAGGACACCGACGACCTGGACCTGGTGGCCGACGCCGGGCTGCCCTTCCACTCCTGACCCCCCACAACTGCAAGAAGACTGACGAGAGTCCGCCATGTACGAGCTGTCCCGGGTCCGCCTCTACTCCATCGGTCCCGCCGGTGCGCGCTACGCCGACACCGTGCTTGACCTGCGGGGTGTCGGCGCCCCCGTGCCCGACCCGGCGCCCACGCAGGCGGAGTTCTTCGCGGAGGAGCCGTCCGGCCCGCCGCGCCGGCCGGCGCCCGCGGGCGTACTGTTCCTGGAGAACGGCGGCGGCAAGTCGGTACTGCTCAAACTGATCTTCTCGGTGATGCTGCCGGGCCACCGCAACACCCTGGGCGGCGCCAGCTCCGGCGTGCTGCGCAAGTTCCTGCTCGCCGACGACTGCGGCCACGTGGCCCTGGAATGGCAGCACGTGCTGACCGGCGAGTGCGTCGTCGTCGGCAAGGTCAGCGAATGGCGCGGGCGCCAAGTGTCCAACGACCCCCGCAAGTTCGCCGAGGCCTGGTACTCCTTCCGGCCCGGCCCCGGCCTCAGCCTGGACAACCTTCCCGTCGCCGAGTCCACCGCCGTACGGCCCGCCGCCGAGGGCAGCTCCGGCGCGCAGGGCCGCCGCCGCACCATGAAGGGCTTCCGCGACGCCCTCACGGAGGCCGGCAAGGCCTACCCGCACCTGGAGGTGCACTGGGAGGAGACCCACGAGCGCTGGACCGAGCACCTCGGCGACCTCGGCCTCGACCCCGAACTCTTCCGCTACCAGCGCGAGATGAACGCCGACGAGGGCGAGGCGGCCGGTCTCTTCGCGGTGAAGAAGGACTCCGACTTCACCGACCTGCTGCTGCGCGCCGTCACCGACACCCGCGACACCGACGGACTCGCCGACCTCGTCAGCGGCTTCGGCAACAAGCTCGGGCGGCGTGCCGAACTGATCGCCGAACGCGACTTCACCGCCGGCTCGGTCGACCTGCTGGGCCGGATCGTGGAGGCCGCCGAGGCACGCTCACGCGCGCGTGACATCCACGCCGGCGCCGAGCGCCGTACCCGCACGCTGGCCCGGCGGCTGTCCGCGCGGGCCGTGCAGGAGCGGGTCCGGGCCGCCGAGCTCGCCCAGCGGGTCACCGCAGCCGCGTACACCGTCACGCACTCCGAGGGCGCCCGTGAGCGCAGCTCCCTGATCGCCGCCGAACTCGCCTACCGGCACGCCTCCCTGGCGCTCGCCGCCGCCGAGAAGTCCGCCGCCGCGCAGAAGCGCGAGCTGGCCGACGCCCGGACCCTGCACTCCGCCTGGCAGGCCGCCGAGGCGGTACTGCGCCACCGCGCCGCCGCCGACCGGATCGCGCGCGTGTCCGCGGCCATCCAGGAGGCCGAACGGGACGCCGCCCCCGCACTCGCCGCCCGCGCCAAGGCCGCCGTGGATCTCGTACGGGCCCTGCACGCCGCCGCCGGGAGCGCGGAGGCCCTCGCCAACGAGGAGGAGGAGCGTTCCGGCGCCCTCCAGGAGGTCAGCGACTGCGCCTACCGGGACTCCACCTCCGCCGCCACCGAGGCGCAGCGCGCCCGCAGCGAGGCCGGTCACCTGCGCCAGCGGCTCGCCGAGGTCGAACAGGAGACCGCCGAGGCGGTCCGCGCGGGCTGGCTCGACGACAGCGCCCCGGACGCCGACCCGGCCCGCGCCGCGCTCGCCGCCAGCGACGCCGAGAAGACCGCCGTGACCGCCTGGGACACGGCCCGCGAGGCCGCCCGCAAGGCCACCGAGCACGCGCGCGAGGCCGCCTCGGCCGAGTCCCGGGCGGAGCTGACCACAGCCCGCGCGGCCGACGCGGCCACCGCGGCCGAGCGGGCGTACGAGGCCGAACGGCGGCTGGCCGAGGCCCTGGCCGCCGAGGAGCGGCTCGCGGAGCTGCTGAGCCTGCCGGGCGCGCCGAACCGGGCGCGGGTACCCGCGCCGAGGTCGGACACGGACGACGACACGCCCGCGGGGCCCCGTACGGATACCGCCGGTCAGAGCCCGTTCACCGCCGAGGAACTCGACCGCTTCGCCGACGAGTTGCGCACACTCCTCGACGACGCCGTGTCGGCCGCCGAACGGCACCTGTTCGACCTGCGCACGGCCGCCGCCGACGACGCCCGCATCCTCGGCGCCCTCGGCGACGGCGGACTGCTGCCGCCCGGCCCCGACGTGCTGGCCACCGTCGAGTTCCTCGGCGAGCACGGCATCCCGGCCCTGCCCGGCTGGCGCTACCTCGCGCAGGCCGTCGACCCCGCCGACCACGCACGCGTGCTCGCCGCCCGGCCCGAACTGGTCGACGGCGTGATCATCACCGACCCCGACACGCACGCGCGTGCACGCGAGGCCCTCGGCGACGCGGCCCTGCTGCCGCGCTCCGCCGTCGCCGTCGGCACCGCCGCCGCCCTGCTCGCCCCCACCCCCGCCGCCGACGCCACGCCGGACGACGTCTTCCTCGTGCCGCCGAACCCGGCCATGCACGACGAGCACGCCGCCGACGAGGAGCGGCAGGCCCTGCGCGCGCGGGCCACCGCGCGCGACGAGGAGATCCGCACCCTGGCCGCCCGGCTCGGCAAGGACCGCGAACTGGCCGCCCGGCTCGCCTCCTGGCGCACCGGCTGCCCCGCCGGACGCCTCGCCGAGATGACCGCTGCCGCCCAGGAGGCCCGCGCGTTCGCCGAGGAGTCCGAGGCCGAGCTGGCCGAGGCCCGCGCCGCGCGCGCGGAGGCCGACGAGGCCGCCGCCGAAGCCGTCCGGGTCCGCGACGAACGGCAGGAGACCGCGCAGAAGGCCCGCCGCGCCGCCGACGCCCTCGCCGGACTCGCCCACCGGCTGCGCGAGCGTGCCGGATGGCAGGTGAAGCTGCGCGAACTCGCCGACGAGGCGACGGAGTCCGAGGCCCGCGCCCAGGCCTGCCTGGACCGCGCCCGTGCCGCCGACGAGGACCGCCGCGCCGCCCAGCGCGCCGCCGACGACGCCCGTCGCACCGCACGCGCCCTGCGCGCCGAGCGCTCCGAGATCGCCGGCGCCCCCGATGACGTACCGGTCGAGGACACGGACGCACCGGAGGCGTCCCTGCCCGCGCTCCGTGAGGCCTACCGGGCCGCCTCCCAGGTGTACGAGAAGGTCGGCGTAGGCGCCGACCTGCGCGCCGAACAGGCCCGCGCGGAGAGCGACGAGAGCGCCGCCCGCGCCGAACTCGACCGGCTCAGCAACAAGGTCCGCACCCGCGCCGAGCAGCTGCTGCAGTCGCCCGACGGCTCCGACGGCCCCTCCCGGCAGGCCGCCGCCGCGCGCGCGGAGGAGCTGGTGCAGCTCCTGGAGACCCGGATGTCGACCGCGAGCGAACAGCTCGGCCGGCTGCGCGGCGAGGCCGAACGGCACGCACCCGAGGACGGCGAGGCGCACACCGAGCTGCCGGAGGAACTCCTCCCGCGCGACGCCGAGCACGCCCAGGCGCTGCTGCGCACCGCCACCGCCGAACTCGCCGCCCGCACCGGCGCGCTGACCACGGCCCGCGAGGCGCACGCCGAACTCCTCGCCGCCCACCGCGCCGCCGAGGACGCGGCCGGCGGCTTCGACGAGATCGCCGCGATGCTCCGCGACCTGCTGCGCGAGCACACCACCGAGGAGGACCAGGAGGAGCCGGAGCCGTACCCCGGCAGCCTGGAGGAGGCCCGGCACTCCGCCGCCGAGGCCCGCCGTTCGCTGCGCGGCTGCGCCGCCGACCTGTCCGCCGCCGAGACCGCCGTGCGCGAGGCGAGCGACGTCCTCGTCCGGCACGCCAACTCCACGCGCTACGAGCAGGTCCGCACCCCCGCTCGGCAGCAGATCCGCGAGCTGCCCGCCGCCGCCCTGCCCGAGCACGCCCAGAAGTGGGCGGACGCCTTCGCACCCCGGCTGCGGGTCCTCACCGACGAACTGGCCCAGCTGGAGCGCAACCGGGACTCGATCGTCGACCGGCTGCGCGGCCTCGTGGAATCGGCACTCGCGACGCTGCGGTCCGCGCAGCGGCTGTCCCGGCTGCCCGAGGGGCTCGGCGAGTGGTCCGGGCAGGAATTCCTGCGCATCCGCTTCGAGGAGCCCGACCAGGCCACGCTCACCGAACGCCTCGGCGAGGTCATCGACGAGGCCACGCGCGCGGCGGTCAAGAAGAATTCCGACCTGCGGCGCGACGGCATGTCCCTGCTGCTGCGCGGCGTCGCGGCGGCCCTCCAGCCCAAGGGCGTGGCCGTCGAGATCCTCAAGCCGGACGCGGTCCTGCGCGCCGAGCGCGTCCCCGTCGGCCAGATGGGTGACGTGTTCTCGGGCGGCCAGCTGCTCACCGCGGCCATCGCCCTGTACTGCACCATGGCCGCACTCCGCTCGAACGACCGGGGCCGGGACAAGCACCGGCACGCGGGCACGCTCTTCCTGGACAACCCGATCGGCCGCGCCAACGCGACGTACCTGCTGGAACTCCAGCGGGCCGTGTCCGACGCGCTGGGGGTGCAGCTGCTGTACACCACCGGCCTGTTCGACACCACCGCCCTCGCCGAGTTCCCGCTGGTCATCCGGCTGCGCAACGACGCCGACCTGCGGGCCGGCCTGAAGTACATCAGCGTGGAGGAACACCTCAGGCCCGGCCTGCCCCAGCAGCCCCGGGCGGGCGAGGCGGTGCACAGCGAGATCACGGCGACACGCATGTTCAAGAAGCCTGCGAGCAGCGCCCCGTAGGGGGCGCGGGGCACTGCGCGACCAGCCGCAGGCGGTCCGCAGCAGCCCCGCGACCTCGAGCACCGCGTCAGTTGGCGTCGGCCTTCAGAAGATCCGCGCACTTCTCACCGATCACCATCGTCGTGATGCACGGATTGACGGCGATCAGCTCGGGCATCACCGACCCGTCGGCCACCCGTAGTCCCGCGACCCCCTTGACCCGCAGCCGCGCGTCGAGCGGGGCCGAGGGGTCGCTGTCGGCGCCCATCTTCACCGTGCAGGACGGGTGGTAGACGGTGTTGTGCGTCTTGTGGATGTAGTCGAGCAGCTCGTCGTCCGTCCGTACGTCCGGTCCGGGAGCCAGCTCCGCCCCCGCCCAGCCGCTCAGCGCCGGCTGCGCGGCGATGCGACGCGCCAGCTTCAGCCCGTACGTCATCACCCGGACGTCGTGCTCGTGCGTGAAGTACCGCGGGTCCACCTTCGGCTTGTCCCGGTAGTCCCGGGTCCGCAGCCGTACCGTGCCGCGCGACCTGGCCTTGGTCACGTTGGGCGTGAGGCAGAACGCGTTCTCCGAGGTCGGGTAGCCCCAGCGTGCGGTGTTCATGTCGAACGGCACGGAACCGTAGTGGAACATCAGGTCCGGCCGGTCCAGGCCTGGCTCGGTGTCGTAGAAGATGCCCGCCTCCCACCACTGACTCGAGGTGGTGGGCATCGGCTGTCCGGCCTCCCACATGATCACGCCCTCGGGGTGGTCCTGCAGGTTCTCGCCGACGCCCGGTGCGTCCACCACCACCTCCACGCCCACCTCGCGCAGATGCCTGGCCGGCCCGATCCCGGACAGCATCAGCAGCTTCGGGGAGTCGATCGAGCCGCAGGAGACGACCACCTCGCGCCGGGCCCGTACCGTGCGCGTGTGCACCAGGTCGGGGTCCAGGTACTCGGCGCCCACGCACCGCCGGCCCTCCAGCACCAGCTTCTTGGCCCGCACCCCGGTCCGCACCTCCAGGTTCGGACGCTTGCCCAGCACCGGGTGCAGGTAGGCCACGGACGAGGACTGGCGGACGTTGTTCTCGTCGGAGTTGATCTGGAACCAGTTGGCCCCGCGCACCACCGTCCTGCCGGTGTTGAACGGGACCGTGGGGATGCCGGCCTGTGCACACGCCTCCAGCAGGGCCGCGCCGCACGGGTCCCCGCCCTTCAGCGTGCGCAGCTTCACCGGCCCGGTGCGCCCGTGGTGGTCGCCGGGCGCGTCGTTGTTCTCCAGCCGCCGGTACAGCGGGAACAGGTCGGCCGCGCTCCAGCCCGTACAGCCCTGGGCCGCCCAGTCGTCCAGGTCCTCTGCGGGCGCCCAGAAGGCGATGCAGGAGTTGTGCGACGAACAGCCGCCCAGCACTTTGGCGCGCGCGTGCCGCATGAAACTGTTGCCGCTGGCCTGCGGTTCCACCGGATAGTCCCAGTCGTAACCCGACTCCAGCAGGCCCATCCAGCGTTCCAGCCTCAGGACGTCGTCGTCGCCGACGTCGCTGGGACCCGCCTCCAGGACGCAGACCGTCACCGAGGGGTCCTCGGAGAGCCGGGCGGCCACGACGTTGCCCGCGGTACCGCCGCCGACCACGACGTAGTCGAACTCATCGATGCTCATGTGGCCTCCTTGCCGGCCGGGTACAGGCGGAATCACTCGGCCGCCGGGGCGGCGAGCGGAGCGGTCGGGGCGGCGGACGCGGCGTCCAGGCGGTGCTCGGCGAGCACGCCGGTGCGGTGCCGCTGGACGAACCAGTAGTAGGCGAAGCCGCCGCCCGCGATGACCGCGACGAACAGGACGGCGCCCCAGCGCAGGTACCAGTGGTAGGGCGCGGCCGCGTTGTAGACCGAGGCGCGCGGCCAGATCAGGTTGACCGTCATGACGGTGCCCCACACCACCGCGACGGCGTTGACGAGCAGTCCCCAGCGGCCCAGCGAGAACCGGCCCTCGCCGGCCGGCTGCCACCTGCCGCGCAGCCGGGCCACCAGCATCGGCACGGTGACGCCCAGGTAGGCGAGGTAGATCATGACGATGCCGATGCTCGTGACGACCGTGAAGATCTGCGGCTGGCGGATGTTGACCACGAGGATCGCCAGCGCCAGCACACCGATGATCACGGCCGGCAGCACCGGGGTCCGGAAACGGGGGCTGACCCGGGCCAGCAGCGAGGACGCGGGCAGGTTGTTGTCCCGGGCCATCGCGAACGCCAGCCGGATCGCCGCGGTGTGCACGGCCAGCGCGCACACCGTGACCGCGATCAGCACGCACCACAGCATCCCCTTGCCCGCCGTCGGGCCGAGTACGTCGAGCACGATGTACTGCAGGCCGTCCGTGGACAGCTTGTCGCCCTTGAGGCTGGAGACGCTCATCAGGGCGAGCAGGAGGACGAGTCCGCCCAGGACGAAGGAGGCGACGATCGCGCGGATGATCGCGCGCGGTGCGTTGCGGGACGGGTCCAGGGACTCCTCACCGAGCGAGGCGGCGGTGTCGAAGCCGTACATGACGTACGCGGACGCCAGCGAGGCCACCAGGAACGCGCCCAGGTAACCCGTCGAGTAGCCCGATCCCGTGTGGTTCGTCTGCATGACGACTTGAGGACCACGGGTGATGTGGACGGCGAAGAGGATGATCAATACAACGGTCGCGATCAACTCGATGAATACACCCGCGGTGTTGATCGTGGCCATCAGCTTGACGCCGAAAGCATTGACCAGCGTGGTGAACAGGATCAACACGGCCGCCAGGACGACCGCGTTGGTCGCCACGTCGTACGTGCCGGTGCCGTCCCCCACGAACTGGAAGAAGGACGAGATCTGCGGCAGCGTCAACTGGTAGGCGAGCGCGACGGCGGAGATGGACACGATGGACGCGATCAACATCATCCACCCGGCGAGCCAGCCGAGATGCGGATTGCCGACCTTCTTCGACCAGTTGTAGACCGAGCCCGCCACCGGGTAGCGGGCCGCCAGTTCGGCGAAGCACAGGGCCACCATGAACTGGCCGGCGAAGACCATCGGCCACGACCACCAGTAGGCGGGGCCGCCGCTGCCGTAACCGAAGTAGAACAGCTGGAAAGTGCCGGTGAGGATCGAGATGTAGCTGATCCCCGCGGCGAAGGTGTGGAAGTTGCCCAGGGTGCGCTTGAGTTCGGGCCGGTAGCCGAACTCGGCGAGTTCGGTGTCGTCGTGGCGGTCTGGTCCTGGCGATTGTTCGATGGTCGTCATGAGCGGACTCCTCGTGGGCCTGGGGGAGGACGGGCAGCGGCCCCTGCGGGTGCCGGTGGCGGGAGGCCGGTCGGTCCGGTCAGCCGAACCAGCCCTGCGGCGCCGGCGCGGTGTTGCGCCAGATGTGTTTCGTCTCGCGGTACTCGGCGAGTCCCGCCGGTCCGAGTTCGCGGCCGAACCCGGACTGCTTGTAACCACCCCACTCGGCCTGCGGCACGTACGGGTGGTAGTCGTTGATCCAGACCGTGCCGAGCCGCAGCCCCGCCGCGACCCGGGCGGCCCTGGCCTCGTCCCCGGTCCACACGGCGCCCGCAAGGCCGTAGACCGTGTCGTTGGCGAGCCGGACCGCCTCCTCCTCGGTGGCGAACCGTTCCACGGTCAGCACCGGGCCGAAGGACTCCTCCCGGACCACCGACATCCCGCTCGTACAGGCGTCCAGGACGGTCGGCAGGTAGTAGAAGCCCGAGTCGTAGCCAGGCCCGGCGGGCCGGGCGCCGCCGCAGCGCAGCACCGCACCCTCCGCGAGTCCCCTGGCCACGTACGCCTCGACCTTCGACCGGTGCGCCGCCGAGATCAGCGGCCCGGTCTGCGCCCGCTCGTCGAACGGCCCGCCCGGCCGGATCAGCCGCGCCCGCCGCACGACCTCGTCCACGAACCGGTCGTGCAGAGAGTCCTCGACCAGCAGCCGGGCCCCGGCCGAGCAGACCTGCCCGGAATGCAGGAACACCGCTGTCAGCGCCATGTCGACGGCCGCTTCGAAGTCGGCGTCCGCGAAGACGATGTTGGGGTTCTTCCCGCCGAGTTCCAGAGCCACCTTCTTCACCGTGCCGGCCGCCGCCGCCATGAGGCGCCGGCCGGTCTGCAGGCCCCCGGTGAAGGAGAGCAGGTCGACATCCGGGTGGTCGCCGAGCGGGGCGCCCGCCTCCGGGCCGGCGCCCGGCACCAGGTTGGCCACGCCCGGCGGCAGCCCGGCCTCGGCCAGCAGGCGTACCAGGTGGATCGCTGTGTGCGGGGTCAGCTCGCTGGGTTTCAGCACGAAGGTGTTGCCGGCCGCGAGCGCCGGGGCGACCTTCCACGCCGTCTGCAGCAGCGGGTAGTTCCAGGGCGTGATCAGCGCGCAGACGCCGACCGGCTCGTACACCACCCGGCTGTCGACGTCGTCCCGCCCGGTGTCGATGACCCGGCCGTTCTCACCGGCGATGAGCCGGCCGAAGTAGCGGAAACAGCCGACGACGTCGTCGATGTCGTACGCGCTCTCCACCAGGCGCTTGCCCGTGTCCAGGGACTCGGCGCGGGCCAGGTCCGCCTTGTCGCGCACGAGGAGGTCCGCGACCTTGAGCAGCAGGTCACCGCGCTCGGCTGCCGGTGTCCGCGGCCAGGGTCCCGAGTCGAACGCCCGCCGGGCCGCCGCGACGGCCTCCACCGTGTCCTTGCCGCCGCCCTCGTCCACCACCCCGACCAGCGAGCCGTCGGCGGGACAGCGGATCTCCCGGGTGCGCTCGTCCAGGGCGCTGCGCCACACGCCGTCGATGTGGAGATCAGGCACGGGCGTCTCCCTCGTCTCGCAGGCGCCCCGCGTCTCTTCCGCCTCCGGCGTCTCCCAGCCGGGACAGCAGCCACTCGTGGAAGACGCCGAGGTGGTGTTCGCTGGGGACCAGCACGCCCCCCTCGCGGTACGCGCGCGAGGACATCGCCGGCTGGGTGCGCTCGCACGCCTCGAAGTCCTGGGCGTTCACCCGGTGGAACAGTTCCACGGACTTCGACACGTCCGCGCCCGACGCCACCACCTCGGGCGCGTACAGCCAGTCGCACTCCACCACCGTGCGGTCCGCGGCCAGCGGGAACATGCGGTGCAGGATGACGTGGTCCGGGACGAGGTTGACGAAAACGGTCGGCTTGATCGTGATGGCGTAGTAGCGGCGGTCCTGGTCCGTGGTGACCGCGGGGAGCGTGGCGAAGCCCTCGCTGCCGTCCACCGTGAAGCCCTTGATCTCCTGACCGAACTCCGCGCCGTGGCCGACGTAGTACTGGGCCGCGTAGCCGTCCGCGAACTCCGGCAGCACCTCGGTGAGTTCGGGGTGGATCGTCGCGCAGTGGTAGCACTCCATGAAGTTCTCGACGATCAGCTTCCAGTTGGCCCGCACGTCGTAGGTGATGCGCCTGCCGAGGGCCAGCCGCTCGCTTCCGTAGTGCTCGATGGCGGCGGGGTCGCCCAGCCGTTCCACGGCCGCGTGCATCACCGTGTGCTCGAAGGAGGGCGGTTCGTCGGCGAGGCACACCCAGGCGTAGCCCAGCCACTCACGCAGGGACACCTTGATCAACCCGTACGCGACCCGGTCGACGTCAGGCATGTTGATCAAGTTGGGGGCGGCGATCAACCTGCCGTCAAGGTCGTACGTCCATGCGTGGTAAGGGCACTGCAGGGTACGCCGCACCTCGCCGGACTCCTCGGTGCACAGCCGTGCCCCTCGGTGCCGGCACACATTGAGGAAGGCGCGCAGCTCGCCGGTGCGGGCGCGGGTGATGAGGACGCTCTCACGGCCCACCTGGACCGTGCGGAACGCGCCGGGCCGGTCCAGGTCGGCGCTGCGGACGGCGCAGAACCACATCGACTCGAACAGTTTCTCCTGCTCCAGCCGGAAGACCTCCGGGTCGGTGTAGTAGTGACCCGGAAGCGTCGCGATGAGGCTCGGGGAGATCGGGGTCGTCGTCACGGCGGACTCCTCAGGCGGACGCGGCGGCGGTGGAAGTCCCGTCGCCCGAGCGAAGTCGGGGGTCGGGGCGGGCGGGGTCGAACAGGCCGATCGGGTGCGCGGTGGTACCGGTGAGCGCCAGATCGGCCAGGATCTCGCCGACCACCGGTACGAACTTGAAGCCGTGTCCGGAGAAACCGCAGGCCACCGTCACCGACTCCGGGTGTGCGGGGTGCCGGGCGATCACGAAGTGCTCGTCCGGGGTGTTGGTGTACATGCAGGTCGCTGCCTTGAGGAAGGTGCCGGGCAGGTCCGGGATGCAGCGGGACATGTGGTCCGCCATGGCCCGGATCTCGTGCGGGTGCACGGTCCGGTCGATGGTCTCGGGGCTCGTCACCCGGCCCTTTCTGAAGAAGGCGACCTTGGCCCCCCGTCCGGGACCGTCGATGGCAGGGAAGCCGTACACCTGGACGCCGGCCGCGTCCTCCCAGACGTAGATCGGATGGTGCCCGGGGACGAACCGGGCGGTGCCGCCCTTGGGCTGGAACCAGTACATGATCTGCCGTTCGACCGTGAACGGCACCCCGACGTCGGTCAGCAACTGCGGTGCCCACGCACCCGGGCAGATCACCAGCTGCCCTGCCGTGTACGTGTTCTCGGCCGTGTGCACGCGCACCCCGTCCCGGTACGGCTCCCACCGCAGCATCGCTTCCTCGAAGTGCAGTTCGGCGCCCTGCCGGGTGGCCAGCTGGAGGTGCGCGGCGACGGTGTTCTCGGGCCGGAGCAGGCCGGCCTTCTTCTCGTAGAGGGCCACCTCGTCGTCGTCCGGGTTCAGCGTCGGGAAGCGGCGGCGGATCTCCCCGGCGTCGAGCATCTCGTGCGGCAGGTCCCACTGCAGCGCCGAGCGCAGTGAGCCGGCGACGGTCCGTGAATCCGGGCGCCCGACCATCACGCCGCCGCAGAGCACGGCGATCTCCCGGCCGGTGGCCCGCTCCAGGTCCTCGTACAGCTCGTAGGCGCGCAGCAGCAGCGGCACATAGGCCGGGTCCTCGAAGTACGACTGCCGGGTGACCCGCGAACCGCCGTGGCTGGAGCCGCGGTTGTGGACGGGGCCGAACTTCTCCAGGCCGAGGACGCGGGCGCCGCGCGCGGACAGGTGGTGGGCGGCGGCGCTGCCCATGCCGCCGAGACCGATGACGATGACGTCGTACGACGGTGACACGGACGCCTCCTAGCGACGGATACGGGTCATCTTCGGGTCGAACAGCGGCTCGTCGGCGACCGTGGCGGGCACCTTCTCGCCGAAGTACTCGATGTGGACGCCTGTTCCGGTGGTGAGACCGGCCGGGAGCCAGGCGTAGGCGACGCAGCGGCCGAGGGTGTAGCCGTACGCGGCGCTGGTCACGTAGCCGGCGGGCGTGCCGTCGACGAACACGGGCTCCTTGCCGAGGACGACGGTGGCCGGGTCGTCCAGCAGCAGCGGCGTGAGCCGGCGGGCGGGTTCACCGGAGTGCCGGAGCGCGGCCTTGCCGACGAAGTCCTCCTTGTCCATGCGGACGGCGAAACCCAGGCCCGCCTCGAACGGATTGTGTTCGTCGGTCATGTCGGTGCCCCAGGCCCGGTAGCCCTTCTCCAGACGCAGGGAGTTGAACGCGGAGCGGCCTGCGGCGATCACCCCGAGTCCCTGCCCGGCCTCCCACAGCGTGTCCCATAGCCTGAGGCCCAGGTCGGCGGTGGTGTACAGCTCCCAGCCCAGCTCGCCGACATAGCTCAGCCGCATCGCCGTGACCGGCACGTGTCCCAGGTACGTCTGCTTCGCCCGGAAGTAGCCGAAGCCCTCGTGGGAGAAGTCGTCCCGCGTGAGCGGCTGGACGAGTTCGCGGGCGAGCGGCCCCCAGACGCCGATGCAGCACGTGCCCGCGGTGATGTCCCGGACCTGTACGCCGGGGGGTGCGTGGCGGAGCAGCCGGTCCAGGTCGGCGGGGGAGTTGGCGCCCACTTGGAAGCGGTCGGGGGCGAGCCGGGCGACGGTGAGGTCGGAGCGGATGCCTCCGGTCTCGTCCAGGAGGAGGGTGTAGGTGACCGCGCCGGGCTTCTTGCGAAGGTTGTTGCTGGTCATGCGGTCGAGGAAGGCGAGGGCGCCGGGGCCGGTGACCTCCAGGCGGCGCAGCGGGGTCATGTCGTAGAGGGCGACCCGCTCGCGGGTGGCCGTCGCTTCGGCGGCGGCGATGGGGGACCAGTAGCGAGCCGCCCAGGCGTCGCGTTCGGGCAGACCGCCGAGGGCGTGCACGAGCGGGGCGTTCGCCTCGTACCAGTGCGGGCGCTCCCAGCCGGTGCCCTCCAGGAAGAACGCGCCGAGCTGCTGCTGGCGGGCGTAGAAGGGGCTGACTCGCAGCGGACGCGGCTGCTCCACCAGTTGCAGCGGGTGCAGGACGTCGTACACCTCGACGAACTGCTGTGAGCCGCGTTCACGGACGTACGACGGTGAACGCTGTGCGTCCTCGAAGCGGGTGAGGTCGCACTCGTGCACGTCGATCGACGGCCGTCCGTCGACCATCCACTCGGCGACCGCCCTGGCCACCCCGGCGGAGTGGGTCACCCAGACCGCCTCGGCCAGCCAGAAGCCCCGCAGCCGCCGTGCCTCACCGAGCACCGGCATGCCGTCCGGCGTGAACGAGAAGACCCCGTTGAACCCGGCCTCGATCAGGCTCTCGCGCAGCGCCGGCAGCAGCCGGCGGCAGTCCTCCCAGCTCGGTGCCCAGTCCTCGACGGTGAACGGGAACGAGGACGGCATCTCCATGTCCCGGGCACGCGCCTCGTCGTACGCCGGGACCGTGAACGGATCGACCGGCATCGGCCGGTGCGCGTACGAGCCGATCCCGATGCGGTCGGCGTGCTCACGGAAGTACAGGTCGCGGTCCTGGAAGCGGAGGATGGGCCGCGTGGCGTCGGCCGTGGTGCCGCTCAGCTCCGGCAGCGGCCCCGTCTTCGCGTACTGGTGCGCGAGGGGCTGCAGCGGTACGTCGACGCCGGCCATGCGGCCGATGACGGGCCCCCAGAATCCGGCCGCGGAGACCACGTGGTCGGCCGGGAAAGCACCCCGGTCGGTGACCACCGCGGTGACCCGGCCGTCCTGCCGCTCGATGCCGGTGACGGTGTGCCGGTCCAGGAAACGGGCGCCACGCGCGGTCGCCCGGTCCATCTGGGCGCGGGCCGCGAGCAGAGCCCGGGCCAGGCCGTCCTCGGGGGTGTGGAAGCCGCCGAGGACGACCGACTCGTCCAGCAGCGGCCACAGTTCCTTGCAGCGGGCCGGGCTCACGACCTCGCCACGGATGCCCCAGGAGGCGGCGTAACCGGCCCGGCGGTGCAGGTCGGCCAGGCGTTCGGGGGTGGTCGCCAGCTCCAGTCCGCCGACCTGGTCGAAGCAGGAGACGCCGTCCGCGTCCAGGGAGCGGAACTTCTCCACGGTGTACTTGGCGAACTCGGCGAGGGTCCTGGACGGGCTGGTGCGGAAGACGAGTCCGGGCGCGTGCGAGGTCGAGCCGCCGGGGGAGGGCAGCGGACCCTGCTCGAGGACGGTGACGTCGGTCCAGCCGCGCGCGGTCAGCTCGTCGGCGAGGGAGCAGCCGACGATGCCGGCGCCGATGACGACCACGCGGGGGCCGACGGTGCGGGTTGCGCCGGTGCTGTGCCGGGTGCGGGCCGTGCCGGGCTGGTCTTCGGATGTGCTGGACATGCCCCTCCTTGTGGTGGCGGGGACGGCAGAGGGCGGGAGGCCGCTCAGGCGGCCGGGACGTTCGGCCGCTCGGCGGCGACCGTCGTGTCCTCGCCGTGGCCGGTGCGGACGACGGTGGTCCCCGGCAGGGTGAGCAGCCGCGTGCGGAGCGACTCCTCGATGGCCGGGCGGTCGGAGTACGAGCGGCCGGTGGCGCCGGGGCCGCCGTGGAACAGGGTGTCGCCGGTGAAGACGGCGTCGAGGAAGGGGGCGTACAGGCAGCAGCTGCCCCAGGTGTGGCCCGGGGTGTGCACGACCTGTACCTCGATGCCGGCGACCGGGAGGACGCGGCCGTCGGACAGCTCACCGTCCGGCTTGCGGTCCGGGTGCGTCTGGGACCACAGCTCGAGGTCGGCGGGGTGGAGCAGGACGGGGGCGCCGGTGAGGGCGGAGAGCGCGGGCGCCGCGCCGATGTGGTCGTCGTGGGCGTGGGTGCAGACGACGGCACGGACCCGGCGGCCTGCGGTGGCCCGGTGGATCGCCCCCGCGTCGTGCGCGGCGTCCACGACCAGCACCTCCTCGTCGTCACCGATCAGCCAGACGTTGTTCTTGACGTCGAAGGTCTGGCCGTCCAGGCTGAACGTGCCGGAGGTGACGACCCGCTCGACACGTACGGCCCCGTGCACACTCACAGGACCACCACCGAGCGCAGCACCTCACCGCGGTGCATCTTGCCGAACGCCTCCTCCACCTGGTCCAGGGCGATCGTCTCGGAGACGAACGCGTTGAGGTCGAGCAGGCCGTACAGGTACTGGTCGATGAGGAACGGGAAGTCCCGGCTCGGCAGGCAGTCGCCGTACCAGGAGGACTTGACGGCGCCGCCGCGCGAGAAGACGTCGATCAGCGGGAGTTCGATCTTCATCTCCGGGGAGGGGACACCGACCTGGACCAGCAGGCCGGCATGGTCGCGCATGTAGAAGGCCTGCTCGAAGGTCTCGGGCCGCCCCACCGCGTCGATCGCGATGTCCACGCCGAAGCCGCCGGTCAGTTCGCGCACGGCCGCGACGGGGTCCGTCCCGCGGGAGTTGACGGTGTGCGTGGCGCCGAACTTCTCGGCCTGGTCCAGCTTCTTGTCGTCGATGTCGACGGCGATCACCTTCATGGCGCCGTTGAGGCAGGCGCCCGCGATGGCGGCGTTGCCGACACCACCGCAGCCGATGACGGCGACCGAGTCGCCGCGGCCGACGTTGCCCGTGTTGACCGCCGCGCCGTAACCGGCCATCACCCCGCAGCCGATCAGACCGGCTGCCTCGGGCCGCGCGGCAGGGTCGATCTTCACCGCCTGCCCCGCCGCGACCAGCGTCTTCTCGGCGAAGGCGCCGATGCCCAGGGCGTTGGTGAGCGGCGTGCCGTCCAGCAGGGTCATCGGCTGGGCGGCGTTGCGGGAGTCGAAGCAGTACCAGGGCCGGCCGCGGCGACAGGAACGGCAGCCGCCGCACGGCGCCCGCCAGGCCAGCACCACGTAATCCCCGGGCACCAGATCCGTGACGCCCGGTCCGACCGCCGCGATCGTGCCGGCCGCCTCATGACCCAGCAGGAACGGGAAGTCGTCGGTGATCGCGCCCTCCCGGTAGTGGAGGTCCGTGTGGCACACCCCGCAGGCCTGCACATCCACGAGGACCTCACCGGGGCCCGGATCGGGGACGAGGATCGTCCGCACCTCCACGGGTGCGCCCCTCTTCACAGCGACTACGGCACGGACCTCGTGTGGCACGACAAGCTCCTCTGCTGTTGCGCATTGCACGATGGGTTGCGTGATGAGGAACATATTGAGAACGGCGTCAGGCGGCCGTCAAGGGGTACGCGTTAACCCTTGGCAAAGGGAACCCGCGGGGCGAAACCTCTCGGACACACGGCGGCGCGGCACCAGGGAACCCCCCGGCGCCGCGCCACCGCCGGCATCGTGCGAGCGCAGGGCCCGGGCGGGGGAACGGCACGGCCCGGACGGTCCGACGCTCCCTCAGAAGCCGTAGCCCATGCGGCGGGACAGCTCGGCGCCCGCGGCCACCGTCCGCTTGGCCACCTCCGGCAGCCGGTCGGCGTTGAGCCGGTACACCGGCCCCGAGACGCTGATCGCGGCGATCACCCTCCCGTCGTGCGCGCGCACCGGCGCCGCGACGGCCGCGAGGCCCAGCTCCAGCTCCTCGCTCGTGACGCCGTACCCCCGCTCGACCACGGCCTGCAACTCCGCACGCAGCATCGCCGCGCCGGTGATCGTACGGTCCGTGAACCGCGGCAGCGGCCGTGCCAGCAGGCCCTCGCGCAGCGTCGGCGACATGTGCGCGAGCAGCACCTTGCCGCTGGAGGTGGCGTGCAGCGGGGTGCGTCTGCCCAGCCAGTTCTGCGCGGTCACGGACGCGGTGCCGCGGGCCTGCATGATGTTGACCGCCGCGTCGTCGTCCAGCACGGCGATGTTGACCGTCTCGCCCAGCTCGTCCGCGACCTCCCGGCAGACCGGGACGCCCTCCTGGGAGATGTCCAGACGCACTGCCGCCGCCCCCGCCAGGCGCAGTACACCGGCCCCCAGGTAGTACTTGCCGCGGTCCTTGGCCTGGGCCACCAGGCCGCGGTTCTCCAGGACGCCGAGCAGCCGGAACGCCGTGGACTTGTGCACGTCCAGTTCCTCGGCGATCTCGGTGACGCCCGCCTCGCCGTGCCGGGCGAGGATCTCCAGCACGCTGACGGCGCGGTCCACCGACTGCACCGCACTCGCCGCTCCGCGGCCGTTCCGCCCCTCGCGGGCCCCTGGGCTCTCCGTGGTCTCCTCGCTGCGGTCAGACTGCTTCTGCGTGCGGGTCATGGCTCAACTCTCACCACCTGTGGGCCCGGTTCGGGCCGCATCTGCGGGAAGCCCTTGACGCGACGGTCGTCCCGCCCGGATTCTGTTGCGCATAGCGCTAGATCGTGCGCCATGCGAAACATCATGTTACCGAACCGTCCGGATCCCGGAAGGGCGCCGGACCACCCGGACCGATGGCGGTCCGTCACTCCCTTACCGCTGCACCGGCCCGGACCCTCGAGGTTCCGGGCTCCGGGCAGCATCCCTGACGCCTGCATCGAGCAGGTCCGGACCGTGTGTCCCGGACCGAGAGGGGGGCCCGTGATTCCCGTCTGCCGCCTCGAAGACCTCCCCGAGGGAGAGTCCGTCCGCGTCGAGACCACACCGCCGGTCGCCGTGTTCCGCACCGAGGGCGGCGCGCTGTACGCCATCGACGACACCTGCACCCACCAGGACGCATCCCTCTCCGAAGGCTGGCTGGAGGGCTGCCTGGTCGAGTGCCCGCTGCACGCCGCCTCCTTCGACCTGCGCACCGGCGAGCCGACCTGCCTGCCGGCCCGGCGCCCCGTGCGCACCCACCGTGTCACCGTCCAGGACGGCGTGATCCACGTCCACCTGACCGCGGAGGAGGGCACGGCCGCATGAGGACCGTGACCATCGTCGGCGCCTCCCTCGCCGGGCTCTATGCCGCCCGTGAACTGCGTGCCCAGGGCTACGACGGCCGGCTGGTGATCGTCGGCGAGGAGCCCCACCGCCCCTACGACCGCCCTCCCCTCTCCAAGGACTTCCTCACCGGACGCGCCGACGAGAATCAACTGGCCCTCACGGACGCCGAGGAGACCGCCGGACTCGACGCCGAGTGGCTGCTCGGCGTCCGCGCCCGCGGACTCGATCCCCGCGGCCGGACCGTCCTCCTCGGTGACGGCCGCACGGTCTCCACCGACGGCGTCGTCATCGCCACGGGCGCCACCGCCCGCCGGCTGCCCGGCGAGGGGTACGCCGGCGTACACACCCTGCGCACCCTGGACGACGCCCGTGCCCTGCGTGCCGCCCTCACCGGGGGGCCGCGCCGGATCGTCGTCATCGGCGGCGGCTTCATCGGTGCCGAGACGGCCTCCTCGTGTGCCCGGCTGGGCCACGCCGTCACCGTGGTGGAAGCCGCACCGCTGCCACTGCTCCCCCAACTCGGCCCGCAGATGGCCGCCGTGTGCGCCGCCCTGCACCGTCGCGGAGGCGTGGAACTGGTCACCGGAACCGGGGTATCCGCGCTCACCGGCACCGGCACCAGCACCGGCACCGGCGCCGTCGCCGGGGTCGACCTCGCCGACGGCCGCCGCCTGCCCGCCGACCTCGTGATCGTCGGCATCGGCGCCCGCCCCAACACCGCCTGGCTGGTGGGCTCGGCGCTCACCCTGCACGACGGCGTGCTCTGCGACGACGGCTGTGTGACCGCCCTGCCCCAGGTGGTCGCCGTCGGCGACGTCGCCCGTACCGGCGGCATCCGCGCCGAGCACTGGACCTCCGCCACCGAGCAGCCCCGCGTCGCCGTGACCAATCTGCTCGCCGGCCGCACCCTCGCGACCGCCCGCGCGGTCCCGTACTTCTGGTCCGACCAGTACGGGTCCCGGATCCAGTTCGCCGGCCGGTACCGCGACGGCGACACCGTTCACCTCACCGAGGGCGGCATGGCCGACGACGGCGGCCCCGGCGAGGCCGGTCTCCTCGCCCGCTACGAGCGGGACGGACGCACGGTCGCCGTGCTCTCCGTGGACCGGCCCCGCGCCTTCATGCGGTTTCGCCGTGCACTCCAGCGGGGCGACCGCCAAGGGGCGGAGGAGGAGGCTGTGCTCTGACAGCCGGCCGGGAGGCACTGCCCCGGACGGACCGGCAGGCACTGCCCCGGACGGACCGGCAGGCACTGCGCCGGACGGACCAGCAGGCACCGCCCCGGACGGACCGGCAGGCACTGCCCCGGGCGGACCGAGAGGACCGCACCCGGCGGACGGGGAGGCATCGCCTCGCTGGGACCAGGAGGCACGGGCCCGTGGGCGGGACGACCGTGGCCGAACGGGTCAGGAGTGCGACAGCTGCCCGGCGGCGCCCCGCCGGCGTATCCGCTCCTGTTCCCGCTGGGCCGCCCGCTCCTGGCGCCGCCCGGCGCGTCGTTCACGCCGCAACGCCCGGGCGGTGCTGCTGGGCTCCGAGACCACGCCGTACCGCTGGCTCCACACCTGACGGGTCACCCAGACGTCGACCACGGCCCAGGTGGCCACGACCGTGCTCGCCACGCTGCTGATCACCATGGGGAACGCCAGCCACGACCCGGCCAGTGTGCACAGGAACGCCACCATCGCCTGTATCAGCGTGACGGCGATGATGATCACCGCCCGCACCGCCGCGCTGCGCACCGGATCGGGCATCGGATGCTTGCGCGCGGGCTCTTCCACCCACAACGGCCTGCAGTCCTGCTGCTGTTCGTCCCAGACGGCGTCACCGGCGCGCCGCCGCACCGGAATGTCGCGATCCGGCGCCTGTCGGCCCTGCCGTGCCTGCGAGCGCACCGCCACGCTCTCGTCGGACGCCTCGCGCCGCTCCGCCGTCCCCATCACCGTGTCACTCCCCACCGCCGGCTGACCGTTCGCCCCGGCGTCCGAAGACCCCGGCTCCCCAGTGGCTGCCCGGCTTGCGTCCTTTTACGCCGCCCGGGTGCGGGATGCGGCTCCCGTGGCCCATTCCGCCCCCAATTCCCGTAGAGAAGGACGAACGAGACGGCCGGATGATTCCCAACCAGCGTAAAAATCCGGCCAACCGCCTGACCGTGTGGCTGCGGACGGACGGGTGACCGTGCCCGGATCGTGGGGACAATCTCCCGTAATGCCCGGACAACTCGCCATGTCTCGCCGCCGGTGCGGAAGTTCGCCCTCCGGACATGTCTTCGAGTTAGCCGCGGGGCGGTAGTAGGCTCGCGCCGTTTGTTGACGGACATGTGCACCCCCGACCGGCGGGGGTCGAGCTGGGGGAGGCCATGCGCTTTCGCGGGAAGTCCATCCGCCGGAAGATCGTGGCGCTGCTTCTCGTGCCGCTGGTGTCCCTGGCCGCCGTCTGGGGCTTCGCCACGGTACTGACGGGGCGTGAGGTGGCCCAGCTGTTCCATGTGTCCGCCGTGGTGGAGGACGTCGGCTACCCGGCCGAGGACACCGTCCGCGTCCTGCAGCAGGAGCGACGCCAGACCCTCGTCTACCTCGCCGACCCCAGGGCCTCCCAGGCACTGACGGCACTGCACCGCACGCGCACCGCCACGGACCGGGCCATCGCCACGATCCGCGAGAACGCCAAGGACCACGACCTCCGCGACGGCATGGACGCGGACGACAGCGAGCACCTGACCGCCCTCCTGGACGCCTTCCGCGGTCTCGACCCACTGCGCCGCAGCGTCGAGCAGGGCACGGTCACGCGGGCCCAGGCCTTCGAGCTGTACAACCGACTCGTCGACCCCTGCTTCGCGCTGCTGGCATCCCTCGACGGCATCGACGACGTCGAGGTCGACAAACAGGCCCGCGCCCTCGTCAACATCACCCGCGCCCGCGAGCTGCTCTCCCGCGAGGACGCCCTGCTCGGCTCCTCCCTCGTGGTCGGCCGGCTCACCCGCGAAGAGACCCGCGACATCTCCGACCTCGTCGCCCAGCGCACCCTCCTGTACGACATCAGCCGGCCGCTGCTGCCCGCCGCGGAGCGCGAACGCTACGAACGCTTCTGGAACAACGCCACCACCTCCCCGCTGCGCGTGGCCGAGCAGACCGTCATCGGCGCGGGCTCCGGCACACCTCGCAATGTCACCGCGAAGGGCTGGGACACCGCAGCGGCCACCGTCCTGGACGAACTCGGCACCCTGGACGACCAGGTGGGCGACCGCTTCCAGGACCGGGTCCGCCCCGTAGCCATGGGAGTCATCGTCCAGGCCGCCGTCGCCGGCCTCCTCGGACTGGTCGCCCTCCTGGTCTCCGTCGTCCTCTCGGTACGGATCGGCCGCGGCCTCATCCGCGACCTGCGCCAGCTGCGCCTGGAGGCCCACGAGGCGTCCGGCGTCCGGCTGCCCAGCGTGATGCGCCGGCTGTCCGTGGGGGAGCAGGTCGACGTCGAGACCGAGGTGCCGCGCCTGGAGTACGACAAGAACGAGATGGGCGAGGTCGGCCAAGCCCTCAACACACTGCAGCGCGCAGCCGTCGAGGCCGCCGTCAAGCAGGCCGAGCTGCGGGCCGGGGTCTCCGAGGTCTTCGTCAACCTCGCCCGCCGCAGCCAAGTACTGCTGCACAAGCAGCTCACACTCCTCGACAGCATGGAGCGCAGGACCGAGGACACCGACGAACTCGCCGACCTGTTCCGCCTGGACCACCTCACGACCCGTATGCGCCGGCACGCCGAAGGCCTGGTGATCCTCTCCGGTGCCGCACCGTCCCGGCAGTGGCGCCGGCCCGTGCAGCTGATGGACGTCGTCCGTGCCGCCGTGGCCGAGGTCGAGGACTACGAGCGCATCGAGGTCCGCCGGCTGCCGCGGGTCGCCGTCACCGGTCCCGCCGTCGCCGACCTCACCCACCTCGTCGCCGAACTCCTCGAGAACGCGACGGTGTTCTCGCCCCCGCACACCGCCGTCCAGGTCCTCGGCGAGCGGGTCGCCAACGGCTTCACCCTGGAGATTCACGACCGGGGTCTCGGAATGACGGCCGAGGCACTCCTGGACGCCAATCTGCGCCTCGCCGAGACTCCCGAGTTCGAGCTGTCCGACACGGACCGGCTCGGCCTGTTCGTCGTCAGCCGCCTCGCCCAGCGCCAGAACGTCCGGGTTTCGCTCCAGCCGTCGCCGTACGGCGGCACCACTGCCGTCGTCTTCATGCCCGACGCCCTGCTGAGCGACGACGTCCCGGACACCAACGGCATCGGTTTCCGGCTGGACCGGGCCCACTCCGCGAAGGGCTCCGAGCGGGCGGTCGGCCGGGCCGGCGGACGCTCCCAGGGCCCGCTGCAGCTGCCCGGCATGCCGACCTCCCTGCTGGACGGCCCGGTCGAGCTGGAGGCACCAGTCGATCTCGACGCCCTCGACGACTTCCCCGGCGCCCTCACGGACGCGGAGAGCGAGCGCGGCGGTCTGTTCCGCTCCCGCCCCGTCCACCCGGACAGCGAGGACCAGGCAGCCGCCCCGCCCGCCGACCGGCTCTCCGAGGACGGGACCGGCGACCGCGGACCGATCCCGCTGCCCCGGCGGCAGACACCCAAGCTGGTCAGCTCGCACGGCAAGCCGGTCACCGGCCAGCGCCCCCGCCGCGGGGAACCTGAGCAGGAGCCCTCCGCCGCTCCGACCCGCTCCGACACGGGCGGACTGACCCCCCTGCCCGCCCGTCGCCGCGGCACCGTCGGCTCCCGGCGCCCCGCCGGCCCCGACGACCCCGCGGAGAACCGCCCGTCGGCCGAAGCGGGCGGTGCGGACGAGAGGCCCGAGGCACCGGCACTGCCCAGGCGGACAAGGCCGCGGGCATCCGGCCCCGGCGGTGCCGGCGACCCGGTACCGCCACTCGCCGGCACCGCACCGCCTCTCGGCACTACGGCCCCTGCCGCGGATGACAGAGGCGCCACCATGGGCGACCGGGCCGCCACCGCGGGCGACAGGGCCGCAGAACCCGGTGCCGGGCCGCTGCCCCGGCGCGTACGCCAGGCCAGCCTGGCCCCCCAGCTCAAGCAGGACTCCGAACGGCGCGCCGAACCAGCGGCGCAGCCCGCCGACCGAGACGCCGACGAGGTCCGCAGCCGAATGGCCTCGCTCCAGCGCGGCTGGCAGCGTGGCCGCGAGGAGAACGCCGCGGGCGACGGGGCCCGGAACGGCACAGCACCAGGAACGACAAAGGGGGACGGTCGATGACCGCACCGAAGGCCACCGGCCACGCGACGACGAACAAGGGAGAGCTGGACTGGCTGCTCGACGAACTCGTCGACCGGGTCGCCAGCATCCGCAAGGCCGTCGTGCTGTCCGGCGACGGACTGCCCACGGGCGTGTCCAAGGACCTGACCAGGGAGGACAGCGAGCATCTGGCCGCCGTCGCATCCGGCTTCCACAGCCTCGCCAAGGGCGTCGGCCGCCACTTCGAGGCGGGAAGCGTCCGGCAGACGGTGGTCGAGCTGGACGACGCCTTCCTCTTCGTCACCGCCGCCGGGGACGGCAGCTGCCTCGCCGTCCTCTCGGACGCCGACTCCGACGTCGGCCAGGTCGCCTACGAGATGACACTGCTGGTCAAGCGGGTCGGCGTGCATCTGGGCGCCGCTCCGCGCACCGATGTGCCCGCAGGCGGGTAGTGGGATGGCATGAGCGGAGACGGTCAGGGAAGCAACCACTGGTTCGACGACGAGGCCGGGCCGGTCGTCCGCCCGTACGCGATGACGCGAGGCCGCACCACGAGCGTGGCCCAGCACCGCCTGGACCTGATCGCGGTGGTCGTCACGGAGCCCGACGCCGGGGACGCCGAAGCGGACCCGGCGCTGTCCCCCGAACACGTGGAGATCGTCGGGCTCTGCCGGGACACACCGCAGTCGGTCGCCGAACTCGCCGCGGAACTCGACCTTCCCACCGGCGTGGTCCGCGTTCTCATCGGCGATCTCGTACACGCGGAACTCGTCCATGTGACCCGCCCGGTGCCCCCGGCCGAGCTGCCGGACGAGAGTATTCTGCGCGACGTGATCAACGGCCTCCGAGCGCTGTGACCGGCGCGGAAGCGGGGTAGTGACGTGACTGGCTGGCAGTTCTGGGTCGACCGGGGCGGTACCTTCACCGACATCGTCGCGCGTCGCCCGGACGGCCGGCTGCTCACCCACAAGCTGCTGTCCGACAACCCCGGCCGGTACGCCGACGCGGCCGTCGCGGGCGTCCGTGAACTCCTCGGGGACTCCCGGGAGCCCGTCGAGGCCGTCCGCATGGGCACCACGGTCGCCACCAACGCCCTGCTGGAGCGCAAGGGCGAGCGCACCCTTCTGGTCGTCACCCGTGGCTTCCGCGACGCCCTGCGCATCGCCTACCAGAACCGCCCGCGCATCTTCGCCCGCCGCATCGAGCTGCCCGAGCTGCTCCACGAACGGGTCGTGGAGGTGGACGAGCGCATCGCCGCTGACGGCACCGTGCTGCGCGCCCCCGACCTCGAGGCCCTGGCCGGCCCGCTCCGGGAGGCGTACCAGGACGGGATCCGCGCGGTCGCCGTCGTCTGCCTGCACAGTCACCTCCACCCCGCCCACGAACGCGCGGTCGGTGAACTCGCCGCCCGTACCGGCTTCCCGCAGATCTCGCTGTCCAGCGAGGTCAGCCCGCTGATGAAACTCGTCCCCCGCGGTGACACCGCCGTGGTGGACGCCTACCTCTCGCCGGTGCTGCGCCGCTACGTACGCCACGTCGCGGACGAACTGCAGGGCGTCCGGCTCATGTTCATGCAGTCCAACGGCGGGCTCACGGAGGCCGGACGGTTCCGCGGCAAGGACGCCGTCCTCTCCGGCCCGGCCGGCGGCATCGTCGGCATGGCCCGCATGTCGCAGCGCGCCGGCTTCGACCGTGTCATCGGATTCGACATGGGCGGCACCTCCACCGACGTCTCGCACTTCGCCGGTGCGTACGAACGCGTCTTCACCACACAGATCGCGGGCGTCCGGCTGCGCGCCCCCATGCTGGACATCCACACCGTTGCCGCCGGCGGCGGCTCCGTCCTGCACTTCGACGGCTCCCGCTACCGGGTCGGCCCCGACTCGGCGGGCGCCGCCCCCGGCCCCGCCTGCTACCGTGCCGGCGGCCCCCTCACCGTCACCGACGCCAACGTGATGCTCGGCCGCATCCAGCCCGCCCACTTCCCCGCGGTGTTCGGCCCCTCCGGCGACCAGCCCCTGGACGCCTCCCTCGTCCACGAGCAGTTCACCACCCTCGCGCGCGAGGTCCACGAACGCACCGGCGACGACCGCACCCCGGAACAGGTGGCCGAGGGATACCTGCAGATCGCCGTGGCGGACATCGCCAACGCCGTGAAGCGGATCTCTGTCCAGAAGGGTCACGACGTCACCCGCTACGCCCTGACCACGTTCGGCGGCGCGGGCGGCCAGCACGCGTGCCAGGTCGCGGAGTCGCTCGGGATCCGCACCGTCCTCGTACCCCCCATGGCCGGCGTCCTCTCCGCGCTCGGCATCGGCCTCGCCGACACGACGGCCATGCGCGAGCAGTCCGTGGAGGCACCCCTGGAGGCAGCCGCCATGCCCGGGGTCCGCGAGACGGCCGACGACCTGGAAGCCGCGGCACGCGCCGAACTGCTCGCCGAGGACGTCCCAGAGGACCGCATCCAGGTCACCCGCCGTGCCCAGCTCCGCTACGACGGGACCGACACCACCCTCACCGTCGAACTGGCCGAGGCCGGCGCCATGAAGCAGGCGTTCGAAGAACGTCATCGCGCCACGTACTCCTTCACCCTGGACCGCCCGGTCGTCGTCGAAGCCCTCTCCGTCGAAGCCACCGGCATCACCGCACCCCCCGATCTGTCCGCCCTCGCCCCGTACGAGGGCCGCTCCTGTGCGCCCGGCACCGTCCGCCTCCACACCGGCGGTGCCTGGCGCGACGTACCCCTCCACCGCCGGGAAGCCCTTCCGCCCGGCGACACCGTCACCGGACCCGCGATCATCACGGAAGCCGGCGCGACAACCGTCGTCGACGACGGCTGGCGGGCCGCCGCGACCGCTGACGGGCATCTGGTCATGGAACGCACGGCGATTACGCAGAGTTCCGATCTCGACACACAAGCCGATCCGGTTCTCCTCGAGGTCTTCAACAACCTCTTCATGTCGATCGCCGAACAGATGGGCGCCCGGCTCGAGTCCACGGCCCAGTCCGTCAACATCAAGGAGCGGCTGGACTTCTCCTGCGCCCTCTTCGACCCGGACGGGAACCTGGTGGCCAACGCCCCTCACATCCCCGTCCACCTGGGCTCCATGGGCACCAGCGTCAAAGAGGTCATCCGCCGCCGCGGCACCACGATGCGCCCCGGCGACACCTACGCCGTCAACGACCCGTACCACGGCGGCACACACCTGCCGGACGTCACCGTGATCACCCCCGTCTTCGACACCGACCGTGCGTCTGACACGCAGAGTGAGCCGCGGATCCTCTTCTACGTCGCCTCACGCGGCCACCACGCGGAGATCGGCGGCATCCAGCCCGGCTCCATGCCCGCCCACAGCAGCACCATCGACGAGGAGGGCGTCCTCCTCGACAACTGGCTCCTCGCCGAGAACGGCCGCTTCCGCGAGGGCGAGACCCGCCGCCTGCTCACCGAGGCGCCGTACCCGTCCCGCAACCCCCGCACGAACCTCGCCGACCTGCGCGCCCAGATCGCCGCCAACCAGAAGGGCGTCGAAGAGGTCCGCCACATGATCGAGGACTTCGGCCTCGACGTCGTCCAGGCGTACATGCGGCACGTCCAGGACAACGCCGAGGAGGCCGTCCGCCGCGTCATCGACGTCCTGGACGACGGGGAGTACGCCTACGAGGCCGACTCCGGCGCCGTCATCCGGGTCCGCGTCCGCGTCGACCGCGCGCAGCGGCGCGCCACCATCGACTTCACCGGTACCTCCGCCCAGCTCGCCACCAACTTCAACGCCCCCTTCGCCGTCGTCAACGCGGCCGTGCTCTACGTCTTCCGCACCCTGGTCGCCGACGGCATCCCGCTCAACGACGGCTGCCTGCGCCCGCTGGACATCGTCGTGCCGTCCGGCTCGATGCTCGCCCCCGAGCCGCCCGCCGCCGTGGTCGCGGGCAACGTCGAGACCTCCCAGGCCCTCACCGGCGCCCTCTACGCCGCCCTCGGTGTCCAGGCCGAGGGCTCGGGCACCATGAACAACGTCACCTTCGGCAACGAACGGCACCAGTACTACGAAACCGTTGCCTCCGGATCCGGAGCCGGCGACGGATTCCCCGGCGCCGACGTCGTGCAGACCCACATGACCAACTCCCGGCTCACCGACCCGGAAATCCTGGAGTGGCGGCTGCCGGTCAGGCTGGAGGAGTTCGCCGTGCGGCGGGGAAGCGGCGGCGCCGGACGGTGGCGCGGCGGCGACGGTGCCCTGCGCCGCATCCGCTTCCTCGAACCCATGACCGTCTCCACGCTCTCGCAGCACCGCCGCGTGCCCCCCTACGGCATGGCCGGCGGAGCCCCGGGAGCCCTCGGCGCCAACCGGGTCGAGCGGACCGACGGAACGGTCACCGACCTCGGCGGAAGCGGCTCGGCGGACGTCGGTCCCGGCGACGTACTCGTCATCGAAACCCCTGGTGGCGGCGGCTACGGCCGACCGTCGCCCGAACCCCATCAAGCAGGAGAAGAGATCGATGATCTTCGGGCGTTCTGAGCGCGGCAAGCCCCCGGTCGAGCCCGTCACGCTCAAGATCCTCGTGGCCGGCGGCTTCGGCGTGGGCAAGACGACCCTCGTCGGCGCGGTCAGCGAGATCAGGCCGCTGCGCACCGAGGAACTGCTCACCGAGGCCGGCCGGCCCGTCGACGACACCAGCGGCGTGGAGGGCAAGCACACCACCACGGTGGCCATGGACTTCGGTCGCATCACCCTGCGCGAGGACCTGGTGCTGTACCTCTTCGGCACACCCGGGCAGGAACGGTTCTGGTTCATGTGGGACGAACTGACCGAGGGCGCGCTCGGCGCGGTCGTCCTGGCCGACACCCGGCGCCTGGAGGACTGCTTCGCCGCGGTCGACTACTTCGAGCGGCGTTCCATACCCTTTCTCGTCGGCGTCAACTGCTTCGAAGGAGCCGCCCGGTACCCGGTCGAGGCCGTCCGCCGGGCCCTCGACCTGGACGAGGACGTGCCCGTCCTGCTCTGCGACGCCAGGGACCGGGAGTCGGTCAAGGACGTGCTCATCGGCGTCGTCCGGCACGCGATGGAGTACGCGGCCGGGCGCCGCCAGGCCGCCATCGGCTGACCGGCAGGCACGGCCCGTACCCCCGCCGACCGGGGTACGGGCCGTGGTCCTGTGCGCAGCGCCCACGCGCGCGTGCGGCGGTTCCTACGCCCCGTCCTCCTCCAGCCAGCCGAAGCTCTTCTCCACCGCCCTGCGCCAGTTGCGGTACTCGCGGTCGCGCACCGGCGCTTCCATCGCCGGCGTCCACTGCGCGTCCTTCTGCCAGTGCGACTTCAGCTGGTCCAGGTCGTCCCACACGCCCGTGGCCAGCCCAGCCGCGTAGGCGGCCCCCAGGCAGGTCGTCTCCGACACGCGGGGCCGGATCACCGGCACGCCGAGGACGTCCGCCTGGTGCTGCATGAGCAGGTTGTTCTTCGTCATGCCGCCGTCGACCTTCAGGGTGGTGATCCGCACCCCGGAGTCCTGGTACATGGCGTCCACGACCTCACGGGTCTGCCAGCTCGTCGCCTCGAGCACCGCGCGCGCGAGGTGCGCCTTCGTGACGTACCGCGTGAGGCCGGTGACGACGCCGCGCGCGTCGGAGCGCCAGTAGGGGGCGAACAGGCCGGAGAACGCGGGCACGATGTAGGCGCCCCCGTTGTCGTCGACGCTCGCCGCGAGTGTCTCGATCTCGTCGGCGGAGCGGATGATCCCGAGCTGGTCGCGGAACCACTGGACCAGCGCGCCCGTTATCGCTATGGACCCCTCCAGGCAGTACACCGGCGCCTCCCCGCCGATCTTGTAGCCCATCGTCGTCAGCAGCCCGCTCTTCGACGGGACCGGCCGGTTGCCGGTGTTCAACAGCAGGAAACTGCCGGTGCCGTAGGTGTTCTTCGCGGTGCCGACGTCGTAGCAGGCCTGCCCGAACACGGCGGCCTGCTGGTCGCCCAGCGCGGAAGCCACGGGCACCCCGGCGAGCTGCCCGACCGCGGTGCCGTACACCTCGGCGGAGGACCGGATCTCGGGCAGTACGGCCTCGGGCAGGTTCATCGCGGACAGGATGGAGGGATCCCACTGGAGAGTGTCCAGGTTCATCAGCATGGTGCGGCCGGCGTTGGTGACGTCGGTGACGTGCCGGCCGCCCTCGGTGCCACCGGTGAGGTTCCAGATCAGCCAGGAGTCGATGGTCCCGAAGGCGATCTCGCCCCGTTCGGCCCGGTCCCGCAGTCCGGGCACGTGGTCCAGTAGCCACGCCGCCTTGGGCCCGGAGAAGTAGCTGGCCAGCGGCAGTCCGGTCTGCTCGCGGAAGCGGTCCTGGCCGTCCGTGCCGCCCAGCTCGCTGCACAGGGCGGCGGTGCGGGTGTCCTGCCAGACGATCGCGTTGTGCACGGGCTTGCCCGTGGCGCGGTCCCACAGGACCGTGGTCTCCCGCTGGTTGGTGATGCCGAGGGCGCTCAGCCGGTCGGCGCGCAGCCCGGCCTTGGCGAGCGCTCCGGCCACCACGGCCTGCACCTTGGACCAGATCTCGGTGGCGTCGTGCTCCACCCACCCGGGCTTGGGGAAGATCTGGCGGTGCTCGCGCTGGTCGACGGCGACGACCGCGCCGCTGTGGTCGAAGACGATGCAGCGGCTGGACGTGGTGCCCTGGTCGATGGCTGCGACATACGTGTCGGCGGTGTCCGTCATGGCTGTCCCTGGGTCGCTGGGTCGCTGGGTTGGATCGCTGTCGAGACCGTGAGGTTCAGAAGGCCACGTTGTAGAGGAGGCCGGCGAGCACTCCGCCGATCAGCGGGCCGGCGACGGGGATCCAGGCGTAGCCCCAGTCGGAGGTGCCCTTGTTGGGGATCGGCAGGAAGGTGTGCACGATGCGCGGGCCCAGGTCGCGGGCCGGATTGATGGCATAGCCGGTGGGGCCGCCGAGGGAGAGCCCGATGCCCACGACGAGCAGGGAGACGATCAGCACGGTCGTGCCGGACTCGCCCAGCCCCTTCGTGAGTCCGAAGGCGAGCACCGGCAGTACGAGCGCGACGGTCGCGATGATCTCGGTCACGAGGTTGGCGACCGGATTCCGTATCTCGGGCACGGTCGAGAAGATGCCGAGCGTCGGCACCGGTTCGCCGGCGGTGCCTTCGGTGGTCCCTCCCTGGCGGACGTTGGCCCGGAACTGGGCGAGGTAGACCAGGTAGGCGAGCACGGCGCCGAGCATCGCGCCGACGATCTGACCCAGGAGGTACACCCAGACCTTGTCCCACTTGCCGGTGTCCACGGCGATACCGATGGTGACCGCGGGATTGAGCTGACCGCCGGACAGCGGCGCGGCGGTGTACGCGCCGGCGAGCACGCCGAACCCCCAGCCGAACGCGATCACGACCCACCCCGAAGCTCGTGCCTTCGAGTATCTGAGAGTGACCGCCGCGCAGACTCCGGCACCGAACAGGATCAGGATCGCGGTGCCGATGACTTCGCCGACGAATATGTCTCCGTTGCTCATGGCGGCTCCCTTGGCGCGGTTGGGGGCGATCGGCCCCGGCCCTCCGTGCAGGAGGTTCCCCTTGGCGACTTCAGTCGAAGGCAGGGAGGGACCCGCGCCCCGCCCGGCGTCCGTGACGAGCGTGCCGTCGCAGCCGTATCGCCCTGGAGGGACGGGCCGTGGAGCAGGACAGACCCGTTCCGCAGTGCCTGATAACACCGAGAATGTACGGCGATGTCGGCTGACACGGGGAAGTGTTCACCGGCGCCCCGGGGGCGTCAAGGTTGCCGACGGCGACAGTGACACCGGCTCGCCCCTCGATGCGGGCCGGCCCGCACGTGCCACAACGGACACGTACGGGAGAGCCGTTCACCATCCTGGCTCGGCGGCTGCGTATCCGGCCTGGGCCGGAGCCGGTCCCGGGCTGCCGCGGCGGATCTCGTGTCCGGGGAAGCCGGCATGCCCGACCACCCAGCTCGCGCCGTGCAGCGCCGTGGCCGCCTTCTTCAGCGGCGCGAGCTGGGCTGCGGCCTGGTGATGGTCGTCGACGCTGCCCGCGGTGCAGACGACGGTCGCGAGTGACAGCGTGACCGGCCGGCCTGCCGCCGACCAGGGCGTGTCGAGCACGGCGGCGACCAGCGGATCGAGGGCTTCCGCGTCGGCCAGCACCAGGAAGTCGTCCCCGCCGATGTGCCCCACGCGCGCGTGTCCCGCCACCGCGCCCTGGAGCGCACGGCCCACCGCGCGAATCAGCTCGTCGCCCGCGGCGAACCCGGCACCGTCGTTGACCTGTTTGAAGTGATCGATGTCCAGCCAGCTGAGCGCGAACGGCCGCCCGTCGCAGATGCGCCGGTCCACCTCGCTCACGATCGCGTCCGAACCGGGCAGTCTGGTGAGCGGGTTGAGGCCGGCCGCCTCCTCGACCCGGCTTTCGGCCAGTGCCCGCACGAGGTCCGCCAGCCGTACGGTCCCCACGCACCGGCCCCGTGCGTCCACCACGGCCACATCGTCGGAGGTCCGGTCCCGGCCGCCGACCGCCACCACGTCCAGCACCTCCCAGGCCGTCGCGTCGACGCCGACCGTGCGGGGCGCGTCGCCGAGCTTGAAGGCCGGGCGGTCGGCGTACAGAGCGTGCCCGTAGCGGCCGGACATCGAGAGCAGGAAGCGCGAGCGGTGCACCGACCGGACGGGCCGGCCCGTCTGGTCCACCAGCAGCACACCGGAGACCTCAGGGGACCCTGTGAGCAGCGACCGCACCTGCCCGGCCGAAGCGGTCACCGGCAGGACGGCAGCGGGACGCACGAACTCCCGCACCGACGGACCGGACCGGGGCGCCGTCACGGCACCTGCAGTCCGCGGCGGAACGTACACGTCCGCCGCGGGGATCCGGGCCGGCGGCGCGAACAGCTCGCCCTGGGCCAACTGGGCACCTGCCGACAGCGCCGCCGCGCACTGCAGTTCGGTCTCCACACCCTCCACCGCCACCAGGGCGCCCAGCTCTTCGCACAGTGTCCGCATGGCCCGCACCGCGCCGGGCCGCGCCAGCAGTGACGCATCGAGCTTGATCACGTCGGGGGAGAGGTCGGTGAGCAGCCTCAGCGGTACGTCACCGTCACCGATGCCGTCCGCGCTGATCCGGAACCCCTGCTCGCGCAGCGAGGCCACCGCCTCCAGCAGGGCCCGCGGCGGCACGTGCGTACAGGGCGGGACGATGTCGATCGTCACCTCCCAGGGCATACGGCCCACCGCGCGTACCGCGTCGTGCAGCGGGGGGAGGCCGCCGAGATCGGCCAGCGTCGCCGCGAACACGTTCAGGTGCAGCGGCAGCAGCGTCTCCTTGCGTGTCGCCGCGCGGAGTGCCGACACGGCCAGCCTGCCGTCCAGCTCAGGATCGCGACGGGCCTCGGCCAGGATGTCGCCGGCCTCCGGGCGGGCAAGTGTCTCCAGGGCGGCGACCGCGCCCGTCCTCAGGTTGACCACCGGCTGGAAGGCGAAGCGGAGAGTGTCCGACCAGGAGTACACGGGAGCATGATGGCGCTGCCCGGGCACACCCAGGCGCAGTTCATGAGACGTTCACGCAGGATTCCGGGCCGGTCACACACTGTGAGAAAGGCCTCTTCGTCCCGTCTGTGCCGGGCGCTCCGGGAAGCCGCGCTCACCGCACCGCGACCACCGATGACCCGTGGCCGAACAGCCCCTGGTTGGCGGTGACGCCCACCCGCGGCCCGGGGATCTGACGGCCGCCGGCCGTGCCCCTCAACTGCCAGGTCAGCTCGCAGACCTGGGCGATCGCCTGGGCCGGCACGGCCTCGCCGAAGGAGGCCAGTCCGCCGCTGGTGTTCACGGGTATCCGGCCGCCCGGTGCGGTGGCACCTTCCCGCAGGAGCTTGGCGCCCTCGCCCTCGCCGCACAGCCCCAGATCCTCGTACCACTGCAACTCCAGGGCTGTGGACAGGTCGTACACCTCGGCCAGGGACAGGTCCTCCGGGCCGATGCCCGCCTCCTCGTAGGCGGCACGGGCGATGGACGCGCGGAAGCTCTCCGCTGCGGGCTCCACCGCGACCGCGGAGTCCGTGGCGATGTCGGGCAGGTCCAGCACCGTGTTCGGGAAGCGGGGGGTCACCGTCGACACCGCCCGGATCCGCACCGGCCGTGCGACGCCGTACCGGTGTGCGAAGGCCAGGCTGGAGAGCACCAGGGCGGCCCCGCCGTCCGAGGTGGCGCAGATGTCCAGCAGGCGCAGCGGATCGGCGACCACCGTGGAGGCGGCCACCTCCTCCGCGGTGACCCGCTTGCGGTAGCGCGCGTACGGGTTCAGCGCCCCGAGCGCGGCGTTCTTCACCTTGACGAGGGCGAAGTCCTCCGGTGTGTCCCCGTGCACCGCCATCCGCCGCCGCGCGTAGAGCCCGAAGTACGCCGGGTTCGTCGCGCCCAGCAGACGGAAGCGCAGCCAGTCCGGATCGTCGGGACGCTCTCCGCCCGCCGGCCGGAAGAAGCCCTTGGGTGCGGCGTCCGCGCCCACCACGAGGACGACGTCGGCGAGTCCGGCGAGGATCTGCGCCCGGCCCGTGGCGATCGCCTGGGCCCCCGACGCGCAGGCCGCGTACACACTGGCCACCCTGGCGCCCTGCCAGCCGAGGGCCTTGGCGAAGGTCGCTCCCGCGACGTAGCCCGGATAGCCGCCGCGCACCGTGTCCGCGCCCACCACGGAGCCGACGTCCCGCCAGTCGAGACCGGCGTCCGCGAGGGCGGCGCGGGCCGCCGCCGCCCCGTACTCCGCGAAGCCCCGGCCCCACTTGCCCCACGGGTGCATGCCCGCGCCGAGCACCGCCACGTCCGTCGTCATGCCGCCACCCCCGTCGGCCGCCAGTGCCAGATGGTCCAGGCCGTCTCCGCGTCCTCGTGAAGCACTCCGGGGACGACCTCCACCTCCATGCCCACCGTCAGATCGGCGACGGTGACCCCGGGAGCCGCCTGTCCCAGCACGACGATCCGCTCGGCCTCCAGCTCCACCGCGATCAACGCGTACGGCTCCCACGGAAGTTCCGGGTTGCTCACATAGGGTGACGGCGGACGGTAGCGACCGTCGGTGTACGACCAGATCCGTCCGTTTCGTGACAGCGGGACGACCTCGAGGGAGCCGCCCGCGCAGTGCGGATTGCGGCAGTGGACGTCCTCGCGCGGGAAGAAGACCGAGGCGCAGGTCGTGCAGCGGGTGCCCAGGAGCCGGAAGGTGTCGCCCTCGCCGGTGAACCAGCCGGTGACCGCGGGTGTTCGTGTGTGCGGCAAGAGCCCTCCTCGACGGCGAACTGACGGACCGTCAGGAGTCTGCCACGAGCCGGTTCAAATGGGCAGGCCGTCACCGTGAACCGAACGGCCCCGGACGGCGTCGTGGTACAGGAGGGGCGGCCGGGACCGACGGGGGTGATTCCGGCCGCCCTCTCCCGGTTCCGCTCGTTCTGTGCCGCCTCGCAGCCGGATCGTTCTTTGCCGCATCACAGCCGGAAGACGTCCCTCCTCTGATCGGATACAGTCCGCGCGTGTCCGAAACTCAGCACCTGATTGCCAACTCCGCTCCGGACTCTCACTGTTCGAGCTGCGGAGCGCCCTACGGAGAGGGCGTCTCGGGCTGGCCCCGCACCTGCCGCTCCTGCGGGACCATCGCCTACCGCAACCCCCTGCCGGTCGCCATCGCGCTCCAGCCCGTGTACGACACCAAGGGAACGGCCCTGGTCGTCATCACCCGGACCATCTCCCCCGCGCGCGGGGGCAAGGCCCTGCCCGGCGGCTACATCGACGACCGGGAGGACTGGAAGCAGGCCGTCGTGCGGGAACTCGAGGAGGAGACCGGGATCGACGCAGCCGCGCGGGACGTGCGGCTCGTCGACGCCATGAGTTCACCCGACGGGCATCTGCTGCTGTTCGGGCTGCTGCCGGAACGCCCGGCCGACGGACTGCCGGCCTCCGGCCCGACGGACGAGACGGAGGGCTGGCAACTGCTGCGCAGGCCCGAGGAACTCGCCTTCCCGCTGCACACGGTGGCCGTCAAGGCGTGGTTCGAGGGCCGCTACATGTAAGGCTGGCCCGTTCGGCCGAGCCCCCGTACGCGCACCGGGTAGGGAGGCTCACCCACGCCGTCCTCCCGCCCCCGGGTGACCACCACCCCACCGTCCTGCCGACGGGCGACGTAGCGCTCGATCTCCGGTTCGTCCCAGCCGTCGCCCGCGTCCGGCACGACCAGGCCACCCCCCGTGCGCCCACGCGCGGGCGCCCACACCTCCAGCTCCAGCCCCCCGTCGGCCCCGCGCACCGGCAGCACCGCACCCGCGCGCGCGAACACCGGTATCCGTGACAGCGGCGCGTCCACGAGGACCTGGGCCGGCCCCTCATAGGCCTCCTCCGTCGCGGTGTCGTACCAGCGGCCCCGCGGCAATTGCACCGCACGCCGGTCGGCCCCGGGAGCGAGGACCGGGGCCACGAGCAGGCTGTCGCCGAGCAGAAACGTGTCCTCACAGTCGCGCAGCGCCCGGTCCTCCGGCGCGCCCCACCACAGCGGCCGCACATACGGCGCACCCGTCCGCCGGGCCAGATGCGCAAGGGTCAGGAAGTACGGCAGCAGCCGCCGGCGTTCCAGCAGCGCCACGCGCGCGTGTTCCAGCACCGCGTCCCCGAACTCCCACGGCTCCCGGCGCCCCGCCCGCAGACCCGCGTGGGTGCGGAACAGCGGCAGATACGCGCCGAGCTGGAACCACCGCAGATACAGCTCGGGCGACGGACTGCCGTCGAAACCGCCCACGTCCGGCCCCGAGTACGGCACCCCGCACAGCCCCAGCCCGAGCACCAGCGACAGCGACGCCCGCAACCCGGACCAGCCCGTCGCCACATCCCCCGACCAGGTGCCCCCGTACCGCTGCATCCCCGCCCAGCCGGACCGCGAGAACAGGAAGGGCCGCTCCTGCGGCGCCAGCTCACGCAGGCCCTCGTAGCCGGCCTGGGCCATGCAGAGCGCGTACACGTTGTGCGCCTCCCGGTGATCGCCGCCGCGCCCCTCCAAGGCGTGCCGGGCCGAACGGGGCAGCGTCGACTCACCGAAGGCGTTGAACGACGTCGGCTCGTTCATGTCGTGCCAGAACCCGGCGAAACCCTGCTCCAGCCGCTCCTCGTAGAGCCCTCCCCACCACTTGCGCACACGCGCGTGCGTGAAATCCGGGAAGACCGACTCACCCGCCCACAGCACACCGCGCACCGTGCGGCCCTGCCCGTCCCGGACGAACGCGTCCACGGCCGACCCGCTGTCGTAGACGGTGTTGCCCGGCTCCGCCTTCACCGCCGGATCCACGATCGAGACCAGCCGCGTCCCGTTCCGGCGCAGCTCCTGCGCCAGTACCGGCAGCTTCGGGAACCGCTCCTGGTCGACGGTGAACACCTGGTGGTCGTCGTAGTGATCGATGTCCAGGTGCAGGGCGTCCAACGGCAGCCCGTGCTCCTGGTAGCCCGCGAGGATCCTGCGCAGCTCCTGTTCACTGCCGAAACCCCAGCGCGCGTGATGGTGGCCCAGCGCCCAGGCGGGCGGCAACGCGGGCGCACCGGTCAGCGACGCCCACGCGTGCAGCACGCGCGCGGGCGTCCCCACCATCACCCAACAGCGCAGCGGACCGCCGTCCATCCGCATCTCGCAGCGCCCCGCCCGGTCGTGCCCGGACCCGGCACCCTCCTCGCCCTCACGCAGCAGCACGGTCCCGTCCCAGGTGGTGTCGTGGAACACCAGATGCGTGCCGGCGTCCGCCACCACGAGCTGCACCGGCATCGTCAGGTACAGCGGATCCTCACCGGGCCCGAACGCACGACCGGGGTCGGTGTTCCACAGCCGGTACGCGCCGTCCCGCAACCGGGGCCCGGACGCGCGCCCGCCCAGGCCGAAGAACCGGGCGTCCGCCGCCACCTCCGACCGCTGCATCCACCGCGCCGTGCCCCCGCCGACCGGCTCCCACCAGCGCGGCGGCAGATCCCGCCGCAGGGTCACCCCGCCCGGCGTGCACACCTGGACCGCGCCGTGCCGCGACACGACGACCGTCACCCGCTCCGCCACCACCCGCCAGCCGCCGTCCTTGTCCGGCTCCAGCACCACCCGCGGATCCGGCTCCGGGCCACCCCCCGCGAGGGCGTACGAAGGCTGCGGACCGGCCCCGTCCCAGCCCCAGAAGACCGCCCCGTTCACCGCCACCACGATCCGCAGCTCCGACCGGCTGAACCGGATCAGACCGCCCCCCGGACCCGGCTCCACACCCTCCACCTGCCCCGGCACCCGGGCCCGCTCCGGCCCCCGCGGCGGCAGCCCTGCGGCGTCGACACGCCTCCTGCGCCACGCGGCCCGTACGGTACGCAACCCCCGTGCCGCCCTCCCCGAACCCACCACACTCACCGAACGCACCAGGTCACGACCGTCCATGCTGCTCACCCTGCCACTGAGCGCCCCACGCGCGCGTGGCGTTCAACTGCCGTTCACCCGTGTTGAGACCACATCTTCATGACATGGACTATGTGGAGCGCACCCTGGTGCAGAAGTCGATCACATGGCATCGTCCCTGTCAGCCGCGTCACGCGCACACCCCAGCCCGTGCGCGCACCGACGCACACGACGCGCACAGTCCGGGAGCCGCTTCAATGTCGACCGCGAACCCCCAGCCGCTCTGGCAGCCCGATCCCGAGCGGATCGCCAAGGCCCGCATCACCCGGTTCCAGGCGTGGGCCTCCGCACACCACGGCGCACCGGCCGAGGGCGGCTACCCGGCCCTGCACCGGTGGTCCGTCGACCAGCTGGACACGTTCTGGAAAGCCGTCACGGAGTGGTTCGACGTACGGTTCTCCACGCCCTGCACGCGCGTGCTCGGCGACCGCGGCATGCCCGGCGCCCAGTGGTTCCCCGGAGCCACCCTCAACTACGCCGAACACGCCCTGCGCGCCGCAGCCGACCGCCCCGGCGAACCCGCCCTCGTCCACGTGGACGAAACCCACGAACCGCAGCCGGTGACCTGGTCCGAGCTGCGCCGCCAGGTCGGCTCCCTCGCCGCCGAACTCCGGGCCCTCGGCGTGCGCCCCGGCGACCGCATCAGCGGCTACCTGCCCAACGTCCCGCAGGCCGTCGTCGCCCTCCTCGCCACCGCCGCCGTCGGTGCCGTATGGACCTCCTGCGCCCCCGACTTCGGCGCCCGCAGCGTCCTCGACCGCTTCCAGCAGGTCGAACCCGTCGTCCTGTTCACCGTCGACGGCTACCGCTACGGCGGCAAGGAGCACGACCGCCGGGAGATCGTCGGCGAACTGCGCCGCGAGCTGCCCACCCTGCGCGCCGTCGTCCACATCCCGCTCCTGGGCACCGAGGCGCCCGACGGCGCACTGGACTGGTCGGCGCTGACCTCCGGGAACGCGGAACCCGTCTTCGAACAGGTCCCCTTCGAGCACCCCCTCTGGGTGCTGTACTCCTCGGGCACGACAGGCCTGCCCAAGGCCATCGTCCAGTCCCAGGGCGGCATCCTCCTCGAACACCTCAAGCAGCTCGGCCTGCACTGCGACCTCGGCCCCGAGGACCGTTTCTTCTGGTACACCTCGACCGGCTGGATGATGTGGAACTTCCTCGTCTCCGGCCTCCTCACGGGCACCACGATCGTCCTGTACGACGGCAGCCCCGGCTACCCCGACACCGGCGCCCAGTGGCGGATCGCCGACCGCACCGGAGCCACCCTCTACGGCACCTCCGCCGCCTACGTCATGGCCTGCCGGAAGGCCGGCGTCCACCCCGCCCGCGACCACGACCTCAGCAAGATCCAGTGCGTCGCCACGACCGGCTCGCCCCTCCCGCCCGACGGCTTCCGCTGGCTGCACGACGAGGTCCGGGAAGACCTGTGGATCGCCTCCGTCAGCGGCGGCACCGACGTCTGCTCCTGCTTCGCCGGAGCCGTACCCACCCTCCCCGTCCACACCGGCGAACTCCAGGCGCCCGGCCTCGGCACCGACCTGCAGTCCTGGGACCCCAGCGGCAAGCCACTCGTCGACGAGGTGGGCGAACTGGTCGTCACCAACCCCATGCCGTCCATGCCGATCCACTTCTGGAACGACCCCGACGGCAGCCGCTACCACGACAGCTACTTCGACACCTACCCCGGCGTCTGGCGCCACGGCGACTGGATCACGCTCACCTCACGCGGAACAGTGATCATCCACGGCCGCTCGGACTCCACCCTCAACCGCCAAGGCGTACGCATGGGCTCGGCGGACATCTACGAGGTCGTCGAGCGCCTGCCCGAGATCAAGGAATCCCTGGTCATCGGCATCGAACAGCCCGACGGCGGCTACTGGATGCCACTGTTCGTGCACCTCGCCCCCGGCTCCGCCCTCGACGAGGCACTCCTGAACCGGATCAAACAGGCCATCCGCGAACAGCTCTCACCGCGCCACGTGCCCGACGAGGTCATCGAAGTACCCGGCATCCCGCACACCCTCACGGGCAAGCGCATCGAAGTCCCGGTCAAGCGCCTGCTGCAGGGCACCCCCCTGGAGAAGGCGGTCAACCCCGGCTCCATCGACAACCTCGCCCTGCTCGGCTTCTACGAGGAACTCGCCCGCAAGCGCGCCTGACCCACTAGCGCATCACCCACCGGAGCATCACCCTCCGCACCGGCCCCGGACCCGCCGAACCCCGCGGCGATGTCCGGGGCCGACCCCGCATCCCCAGCGTCGTCCCCACAGTGACCTGCACAGACGCCCCCCTCCGCCCGATCCTGAGCACCGACGGCACCCCCATTGTCAGTGCCGCCAGTTACGGTGAGTGAGCATTGATCGACTGCGCATTGGGGGAATCATGGCGCACACCGACCACCAGACCATGCGACGCGTCCTGCGCCGCGAGATCGCCGGCACCATCGGCGTGCTCACGGACGAACACGACTTCCGCGCCATGCGGCGGTACCGCAGCTTCACCTTCCACGACCACGCGACCTACCTCCGCCAACTGGAGACCGTCCTCAGGAGCCGCGCCGCCCAGGGCACCCACACCACACTCGCCCTGTTCGACCCCGAGGACTACGCCGCCTACTGCACCGCCTCCGGCCTGGACCCGGAAGCGACGGCCAGCCGCACCCGGTTCACCGCCGAACTCGCGGCCACCGGCCCCACCATCCCCTACGACGGCCGCCCGCTCGATGTCCTCCTGCCCACCCTCGTCGACGCGGCCGTACGTCATGCCACCTGGGAGTACGCCACCACCCTCCTGACCCGCCTGGGACCCTGCCCGACCTGCGGCGAGGACATCGGCAGGGCAGGCTTCACCCGCGCCTCCGACCTCTTGGTCCGCATCCTCGACACCGCACCACCCGGCGACCGGCACCTGGTCTGCACCGTCTCAGGACCGCCGGACACCCTCGTCTCCGTACTCCACGGCGACCAGGAGTCCCACGGCCCGACCCGACTGGACGAGGCGGAGGCCCTCGAATTCACCAGCGTCCTCGCACTCGGCCTCGCCACCCGCAGCCCCGGCGGCCTCGTCATCCGCACCAGCGCCCCCGGCACGGCCGACCGTGTCTACGGCTGGCGACTGCGCGGCGGCACCCTGGAACCACTGACGGCATCGGAGGTGTTCGACGCCTACTGCACCGACGCCGAATCCGGCGACCTCATCCCCCCGGAACCCGGCGTCGACTACCGCGAACCACCGGACCTCGGAGAGGGGACACGGACACCCGGCCACCGCCACTGAAACCCCGACGCGAGCCCCGGACACAGCAGGGGCGCCCCACCCGAAGGCAGGACGCCCCTCAACCGGACACCCCGAGGCGCCGGTACGGCCTACTCGCCGGACAGCACCGCCTGAGCAGCGCTGCGCGCCTCCTCGGCACTGTCCGCCGCCCGCGCCGCCGCCGCGGCCCGCTCGCACTGCGCCAGCGTGAACTTCGCCAGCGTCGCCCGGACGTAGGGAATCGACGCCGCACCCATGGACAGGGAGGTGACACCCAGACCGGTCAGCACACAGGCCAGCAACGGGTCGGACGCGGCCTCCCCGCACACACCGCAGCTCTTGCCCTCGGCCCCGGCCGCCTCCGCGGACAGCGCGACCAGGTCGAGCAGCGCCGGCTGCCACGGGTCCTGCAACCGCGACACCGCACCCACCTGCCGGTCCGCCGCGAACGTGTACTGAGCCAGGTCATTGGTACCCAGCGACAGGAACTCGACCTCCTGCAGGATCGAACGGGCCCGCAGCGCGGCCGACGGGATCTCCACCATGGCGCCGAACTTGGCCCGGAGCCCCGCCTCACGGCAGGCGTCAGCGAACGCCTTCGCGTCCCGGCGGTCCGCCACCATCGGCGCCATGACCTCGAGGTACACCGGCAGCCCCTCGGCCGCCTTCGCCAGCGCCGTCAGCTGCGTGCGCAGCACATCGGGGTGATCGAGCAGCGTCCGCAGCCCGCGCACGCCCAGCGCGGGGTTCGGCTCGTCGGCGGGCGTGAGGAACTCCAGGGGCTTGTCCGCGCCCGCGTCCAGCACACGCACGACCACACGGCCCTCGGGGAACGCCTCCAGCACCTGCCGGTAGGCCTCCACCTGCTTCTCCTCGGAAGGAGCGTTCTTGCTGTCGTCCAGGAACAGGAACTCGGTACGGAACAGACCCACGCCCTCGGCGCCGGCCTCCACGGCCGCGGGCACGTCCGCCGGCCCGCCCACATTGGCCAGCAGCGGCACCTTGTGCCCGTCCGCCGTCGCGCCAGGACCGGTCGAAGCCGCCAGAGCGGCCTTCCGCTCGGCCGCCGCGGCCCGCAGCTCCGCCTTCTTCTCCGCGCCGGGATTCACGAAGACGTCCCCGGTGCTGCCGTCCACGGCCACCACCGTGCCCTCGGCCAGCTCGCCGGCCCCCGGCAGAGCCACGACCGCCGGCACACCCAGCGCCCGAGCCAGGATGGCGCTGTGACTGGTGGGACCGCCCTCCTCGGTCACGAAACCAAGGACCAGGGACGGGTCCAGCAGCGCGGTGTCGGCAGGAGCCAGGTCCCGGGCGACGAGTACATACGGCTCGTCACTGTCCGGGACACCCGGCATCGGAACGCCCAGCAGCCGGGCGACGATACGATTCCGCACGTCATCGAGGTCGGCCACGCGCCCAGCGAGATACTCACCCGCACCGGCCAGCAGCTCCCGGTACGCCGCGAAGGCGTCGTACACGGCACGCTCGGCGGTGCTGCCGACCGCGATCCGCCGGTCCACGTCCGACATCAGCTCGGGGTCCTGGGCCATCATGGCCTGAGCCTCGAGCACCGCCTGGGCCTCGCCCCCCGCCAGGTTGCCGCGCGCCATCAGGTCGGCGGCCACGGCGTCCACGGCCTGACGGGCGCGCCCCTGCTCCCGCTCCGCCTCTTCGGTGGGGATCTGCTTGGCCGGCGGTTCCAGCACCGCCGTACCCATGTGCCGAACCTCGCCGATCGCCACGCCATGGCTCACGCCGACGCCTCGCAGCGTTGTGTCCATCTCACCCGTCTCCGATAGTGCGGCGGGTCCCGCCGCCGCGGTGGTTGTCCTGCTCGCCGTCGTCCGACGGCCCAGATGTCAGTTCCAGGAGAAGAGGCTGTCGCCGGCCTTCACGTCCCCGCTGTCACGGAGGTCGGATAGGGACTCGGCCGAGGCTTCGAGCGCGACGACCGGGCACACCGGGGACTTGCCGGCGGCCTCGACCGCGGTGGGGTCCCAGCGCACGATGCTCTGGCCACGCGTGACGGTGTCGCCCTTGTTGACGAGCAGCTCGAAGCCCTCGCCGTTGAGCTGGACGGTGTCGATGCCGAGATGGGTGAGGACGCCGTGCCCGCTCGCATCCACGACGACGAACGCGTGCGGGTGCAGCGAGACGATGACGCCGTCCACGGGCGCAACCGCCTCGGAGGGCTCCCGGTCGGGGTCGATCGCGGTGCCCGGGCCGACCATGGCCCCGGAGAAGACCGGATCCGGCACTGCGGCCAGTCCGATGGCCCGTCCAGCAAGAGGGGACGTCACGGTGGTCATGGGAAGCCTCCCAAGGAGTCGTGCTGCACACGGGCCGTCACTGGCAGTCCCGGACGGCACTGAGCAGCAGCGTATGTCAGATGAAGCGGTCGTTCCGTATGGAAGCTACCAGCTAGTGGTCTAGACCACCAACCCTGTCGATTTGCACGGGCTCCGAGCGTCCGTGTACAGTCGTACTCCTGCCTGGGGCGGAAGGGCGTGCAAGCGCGACCGCTCGGCAGCACTCAAACTCATCAAATCCTATCTAGGATCTCCTTCTGCATGCCTGCGGAGTGGTGGTCAGAGAGACGGAAAAAGCTTGATAGAGTTTGAACCGCCGGAAAGGGAAACGCGAGAGCGGGAACCTGGAAAGCG
>NZ_JAERRK010000028.1 GCF_016741775.1 Streptomyces actinomycinicus
CCTTGTCAAAAGCTCGGCGGGGCGGGGGGACGCCCGAATCAGAGTCGTCCCGCCGCCTTGAGAGCGAGGTAGGCATCCGCCAGAGCCGGCGCCAGGTTCGCCGACGTCGCGTCCACCACCGTCACCCCGTGCCGACGCAACTGCTCCGCCGTACGACTGCGCTCGCTCTGCGCCTGAGCGGCAGCCGCCGCCTCGTACACCGCTTCCACACTGCCCCGGGCCTGCGCCATCCGGGCGATGTGCGGATCCGCCACCGACGCCACCAGAACGGTGTGGCGCTGGGTGAGCTGCGGAAGCACGGGAAGCAGCCCCTGCTCCACCGGTGCCGCGTCCAGGGTCGTGAAAAGAACGATCAGCGAACGCCGCGGCGCCGTGCGCAGAGCAGTGGCCGTGAGCCCCCGAGCGTCCGTCTCCACGAGTTCCGGTTCCAGCGCGGCCATCGCGTTCACCACGGACGGCAGCACGTCACCGGCCGAGCGGCCCTGGACCAGGGCACGTGCCCGGCGGTCGTAGGCCAGCAGGTCCACGCGGTCGCCCGCACGAGAAGCGAGCGCCGCCAGCAGCAGGGCGGCGTCCATGGATGCGTCCAGGCGCGGGGTGTCACCCACCCGGCCGGCCGACGTGCGGCCCGTGTCCAGGACCAGGAGGATGTGACGGTCGCGCTCCGGGCGCCAGGTTCGGACGGCGACCGCGGACTGGCGGGCGGTGGCTCGCCAGTCGATCGACCGGGTGTCGTCGCCGGGGACGTACTCGCGCAGGCTGTCGAATTCCGTTCCCTCACCGCGGGTCAGGACACTGGTGCGGCCGTCGAGTTCGCGCAGTCGGGCGAGCCGCGACGGAAGATGCTTGCGGCTGGTGAACGGCGGCAGGACTCGTACCGTCCAGGGCACCTGGTGGGCGCCCTGGCGGGAGAACAGGCCGAGGGGGCCGTAGGAGCGGATCGTCACGCGGTCGGCCCGGCGGTCCCCGCGACGGGTGGGGCGCAGCCGGGTCGTCACGCGCCGGCGTTCGCCCGGAGGCACGGTCAGCCGGTGCCTGGAGGCTTCGACCTCCGTGCCCGGCTGCCAGCTGCTCGGCGGCCAGGCGTCCCGCAGCCGGGCCCGCAGCGGTCGGCGGGACGGATTGGTGATCGTGAGGGTGACGTCGGCGGTCTCGCCGAGCCGGGTGGCGGTGTCGCCGGAGCGGGTCAGCACGAGACGTCGTACCGGCGCGGCCAGCGCGTAGTCGCAGGCGCAGGCCAGGGCCAGGGGGCCGTTGACCGCGAGGATGCCGGTCCAGCCGGGTTCCAGGATGCCGACGGGGACCGAGCCGAGGGCCGCGATGAGGGCGGCGCGTCCGGTGAGGGCCATCAGCGGGGGACCGGGACGTGGGCGAGGATGGCGTTGATGACCGAGTCCGGGGTCACGCCCTCCATCTCCGCCTCGGGGCGTAGCTGGATCCGGTGGCGCAGGGTGGGCAGGGCGAGGGCCTTCACGTCATCGGGGATGACGTAGTCGCGGCCCGTCAGCCAGGCCCAGGCGCGCGAGGTGGCGAGCAGGGCGGTGGCGCCGCGGGGGGAGACTCCGAGGGTCAGGGAGGGCGACTCGCGGGTCGCCCGGCAGATGTCCACGACGTAGGCGGTGATCTCGGGGGACACGGTCGTCGTGGCGACCGCGGCACGGGCCGCCTCGAGGTCGGCCGGGCCGGCGACGGGGCGCACGCCGGCGGCGCGCAGGTCGCGCGGGTTGAAGCCGGCGGCATGACGGGTCAGCACATCGATCTCGTCCTGCCGCGAGGGCAGAGGGATCGTCAGTTTCACCAGGAAGCGGTCGAGTTGGGCTTCGGGGAGGGGGTAGGTGCCCTCGTACTCGACCGGGTTCTGGGTGGCGGCGACCAGGAACGGTTCGGGCAGCGGGCGCGGGGTGCCGTCGACCGTGACCTGGCGCTCCTCCATCGCCTCCAGCAGGGAGGACTGGGTCTTGGGCGGGGTGCGGTTGATCTCGTCCGCGAGGAGCAGGTTGGTGAAGACCGGGCCGGGCTGGAAGGAGAACGCGGCGGTGCGGGTGTCGTAGACGAGGGAGCCGGTGACGTCGCTCGGCATCAGGTCCGGAGTGAACTGAACCCGCTTGGTGTCGAGTTCGAGTGCGGACGCGAGCGCCCGGACGAGCAACGTCTTGGCGACCCCGGGAACTCCTTCGAGCAGTACGTGTCCGCGGCAGAGGAGGGCGACGACGAGGCCGGTCACGGCGGGGTCCTGGCCGACCACGGCTTTGGCGATCTCGGCGCGCAGGGCTTCCAGGGAGGCGCGTGCGGTGCCTGCGTCCCCGGTCCGCCCGGCGTTGTCAGTGGTCGGGTCCATCATGAACGGCGTACCTCTCTTTCGAGGGCGTCGAGTTGGTCGGTCAGTCTGATGAGGGCCGCGTCGTCGCCGGGCGGCGGTCCGAAGAGCAGGTGGTGCAGGGCCTGTCCGTCGCCGGAGAGGTGGGCGGACAGGGCGGGAAGCAGGGCCTCGGGCGTGTGCGCCCGGGCGAGGGGGACGCCGACGAGGGGGGCGAGCCGGGTGCGGGTGGTGGCACGGAGAGCGGTGGCCGCGCGGTCGCGGGCGTTGGCGTTGCGGTAGAGGCGGGCCCGGCCTTCGGCGGTCTCCGAGGCGCGGATCGCGACGGGGAGCCTCTCGGTCACGAGGGGGCCGAAGCGGCGGGCCCGCCAGAAGGCGGCGAGGACCGCTGCGACGAACAGCTGCAGGGTGGCCCAGAGCCAGCCCGAAGGGAGCAGGTCGAGGAAGTTCTTCCGCTCGCCGGTGCCGGTGGCGGAGGCGTCGGACAGCGAGGGGAGGTACCAGACCAGATGGGGGCGGGAGCCGAGGAGTTGGAGGGCGAGCGAGGCGTTGCCCTGCTCGTCGAGGCGGTCGTTGTAGAGGATGTCGGGCGCGCCGAGGACGACGGTGTCGCCGTCCCCGGAGGCCGCGGGGATGCGCAGCAGGGTGGCGAGGCGCTCGCTGGGATAGCAGGAGTCGGCGTCGAGGTGGGTGGTGGTGTAGCGGATGCCGCCGGTGTCGGCGGTTCCTGCGCGCCGGGCTTCGGGCAGGGTGCAGTGCGGGGCGAGCGTGGGGTCGCCGCTGGTGGCGGGGTCCGCGGTGACCCCGGGGGCGAGCCGCTCGACGGACCAGCTGCCGGCTGCGAGGAGCACGGTGCGGCCGCCGGAGGTTGCGGTGGTCCCGTGCAACCGGTCCTGCTGACGGTGGGTCAGCCGGTCGGGTACGGCGACCAGGAGGGTGGTGTCGGGGCCGGCGGCGGCGCGTGCCTCGTCGAGTGTGGTGACCACGCGCGTGGAGACGCCGCGCTCGGCGAGGAGTTGGGCGACGGCGCGGCTGCCGTAGGGGTCGGGGGAGCGCGGGTCCAGGTCGCCGTGGCGAGTGGTGGAGCGTACGGCGGCCATGGCGACGGCCGCTGCCAGGATGAGTACGACGGCGAGCGCGATGCCTCGGGAGCGGGTCCACAGCTGACGGCGGGGCGGCGTGGAAGTGGCCGTCCCGGCCGCCGTGGGCGCGGCGGAGGTGGTCGTGGGCGTGGCCTCGGTGGTCACCGGGTGACCCCCTGGCGGCTGCTGTGGGCCGTGCTGGTGGCGTCGGCGGCGAGGCTGGGACTGGTGCGTTCCAGGTCGCGGTCGAGTGCGGCCATGCGCTGGTACGACTGTTCGCTCGCCCTGCGCCCGCCGTACGTGACGCCGTCGAACTCCTGGGCGGCGGCGCGCAGTCGGTCGGTGTGCGCGGGAAGTACGCGGCCGGCCTCGGCGGCTGCTTCGTCGGCGGTGCGGCCGGGGCGTGAGTCGAGCAGGGCCCGTTCCTCCAGGGAGCGGACGAGGGCTCGCATGCGTTCCTGGACCGCCTGGTTCCAGTGGCCCTGGGCGGCATGGGCCTCACTGGCCGCTCGGTGTTCGGCGGCGCTGCGGGGGCGGTCGCCGAACAGAACGGCGGCGGAGGCGGGCAGGCGGCGCGGGGTGCCGAGACGCCACCACAGGGCGGCCAGGACGGCGACGACGAAGAGGATCACGACGACCAGGCCCGCCGCGCCGCCGGGCGTCGCCGACGCGGCCGAGCTGAACAGCCGGTCGACCCAGTCCCAGAACGCGTTCAGAGCGCGTTGGAGCAGGCTCGGGTCGTTCTCGTGGTACATCCGCTTGGACAGTTCGCGCCGGGCCGCCTCCCGGGCGGCATCGCGCCCGATGGTGACCGGCGGTTCGTCGCCCGAGCCGGCGGCCGGCAGGGCCCCGTGTGCCGCTCGCAGCAGGGTCGGTACGACCCTGCCGGTGGCGCCGGGCGGGGCCGCTGCCATGAGAACTCCCCCCGTGAGGCTCACCGCATCAGCTCCCGGGGACCGGGCCGGTGCCGTAGCCCTGCACACCGGCGGCGCGGGCCAGTTCGAGGTCGAGGGCCTCGCGGCGGATGCGCTGGTCGATGTAGAGGAGCACGGTGACGCCGGCGCTGATCGGGAGGGTGAGCGTGGTGCCGATCAGGGAGCCGATCCCGCGGATGATCAGGAACGCCCAGCCGACGTGTCCGCCGCTCGTGGCGAGGAAGTTGTCCATTCCGTCGTCGCTCACGGCGGCGCCGATGAGGGCGAAGGGGATGGTGACGAGCGCCGAGACGATGTTGGCGATCAGTCCGGCCAGCAACTGGATGCCGAGGATGCGCCACCAGGAGCCGCGCACCAGCTTGGCGGAGCGGCTCATGGACTTCAGGACGCCCTGTCGTTCGAGCATCAGGGCGGGCGCGGCCAGGGAGAAGCGGATGGCCAGCCACACCGCGACGACGATGGCGGCCAGGATGCCCAGGGCGAACAGGGCGGCTCCGCCGGAGTCGCTGCCTCCGCCGGCCAGGACGAGGATGCCGGGCAGTGTCCCGGCCACGATCACGCCGACGGTGATCAGGCCGAGCAGTATGAGCAGCCCGGCCAGCTTGGGGAGTTGCGGGCGGGACTCACGCCAGGCCTCGCCAGTGCTGACCGGCTTGCCGAGCACGGCCCGGCTGGTGACGGTCGTGAGCAGCGCCGTTGCGACGATCATGGCGGCCACCGTGATGACCGTCATGATGCCGGTGCCGATCATCGTCTCGCGCAGGGCGCGGAACACCTCGTCGGGGGTGGCCGTCCGGCTGTCCAGGGAGGACTGGCTGAGGGCGTCGTTGAGGACGAAACCCTGCAGCAGGACCAGGCTGGTGTCCACGAACAGGGCGACGGCCAGCGAGATACCGAGGACCGTGCGCCAGTAGGTGCGCATGGTGGAGACGGCGCCGTCGAGGATCTCGCCGACGCCGAGCGGGCGCAGCGGGATGACACCGGGCTTGGCGGCGGGCGGGGGTCCGCCCCAGCCGCCGCCCCAGGCGGGGTAGCCGCCCGGGGTGCCGTAGCCGCCGGGCGCCGCGGGAGGTCCTCCGTGACCACCGCCTCCGTAGCCGCCGGGGCCGTAGCCGCCCGGGCCGGGACCGTAGCCGCCGGGGCCGGGACCGTAGCCGCCGGGGCCGGGAGCGCCGGGCGGCCGGCCGCCCCAGCCCGGGCCGGGGGGTGGGGGCGGCGGGGCCTGGTTGGGGTCGGGGGCACCCGTGGGCGCGGACCACTGGCCCGGTGGCGGCTGCTCCTTCGACCACTTCCCGCCCGGGCCCTGCGATTCGCTGCCCGGCTGCGGCTCGGGCTCGGCGGGGCCGGGTCGGTCGGAGGGGTGGGACGCACCGGGTTCCCGCCCCTCGGACGACGGGGCGGATCCGGGCGAGGCCCAGCCCGGAGTGTCTGTCATCGAAACTCCTTCTCGGTGCCCGTCCGCGGTCGCGGCGGCAGGTTGGCAGCCATCGTGCCATGGGCTGGTCACCGGGGTACCGGCCGCGGTATGGGCTGGACACCTTCAATTGTCCGCCGGATCCGGGGCAGACTGACGGCATGGCTGATCAGCAGGCGCGAACCGGCGAGGACAGGCGGCCGACCCAGATACCGGTGATCCGTTGGGAGGAACCACCAGAAGGTCCCGTGCTGGTCCTCCTCGACCAGACGAGGCTCCCGGCCGAAGAAGTCGAGTTGGTGTGCACGGACGCGCCGGCGCTGGTGGAGGCGATCCGTTCGCTCGCCGTGCGCGGGGCCCCGCTGCTCGGCATCGCGGGGGCGTACGGCGTCGCGCTCGCCGCCGCGCGCGGCTTCGACGTGGCCGAGGCGGCGCGGGCGCTCGAAGAAGCCAGGCCCACCGCGGTGAACCTGTCCGTCGGTGTGCGCCGGGCTCAGGCCGCGCACCAGGAGGCGCTGGCCGCCACCGGCGACCCGACCGCCGGTGCCGTGGCGGCGCTGGCCGCGGCGCGGGCGCTGCACCAGGAGGACGCCGTCGCCAGCACCCGGATGGCCGCCCATGGTCTGGCGCTGCTGGACGAGTTGCTGCCCGGTGGCGGGCACCGGATCCTCACCCACTGCAACAGCGGGTCGCTGGTGTCGGGTGGGGAGGGCACGGCCTTCGCGGTGACGCTGGCGGCGCACCGGGCGGGGCGGCTGCGGCGGCTGTGGGTGGACGAGACGCGTCCGTTGCTGCAGGGCGCGCGCCTGACGGCGTACGAGGCGGCCCGCAGTGGCATGGCGTACACCCTGCTCACCGACAACGCGGCGGGTTCCCTGTTCGCGGCGGGTGAGGTGGACGCGGTGCTGATCGGGGCGGACCGGATCGCGGCCGACGGCTCGGTGGCGAACAAGGTGGGGAGCTATCCGCTCGCCGTGCTCGCCCGGTACCACCACGTGCCGTTCATCGTGGTGGCGCCGGTGACCACGGTCGATCCGGCCACTGCGGACGGGGCGTCCATCGAGGTCGAGCAGCGGCCGGGCTTCGAGGTGACCGAGCTTTCAGCGCCGCAGGTGCCGGTGGCGGGAGCGGGCGGCGGAATTCCGGTGGCGCCCCTGGGGACGCAGGCGTACAACCCGGCGTTCGACGTGACGCCGCCGGAGCTGATCACGGCCGTCGTCACCGAGGAAGGGGTCGTTTCACCCGTGACGGCCGAGGCTCTTGCGGAGCTGTGCGCCGGGCAGGGACGGACCGCCGCCTGACGAAGCGGACGCGGGCGGCCGTTCTCCGCGGTGGCGCTGACATGGCGCTCACCGCCGCGCGGCCGCCGCTCCGGCCTGCCCGCGCCCGGTCCGGCGGCCGTGGGAAACGGCCCGTCCGGCCTCCGGCGGCGCGGTCCGGCGGCCGTGGGAAACGGCCGGTCCGGGCTCCCGGCGGCGCGGTCCGGGGCGGATCTGCCGGGCAACCGGCGGGCGGGGGCAGACAGTGACGGCTCCGTGCGGCTATGGTCACCGGCCAGTGACCTCCCTCACCAGGGCGCCTGTCGCTGTTATGAGAATGGGATGATGTCGTTTATGAAGGGACGAGTCCTTGTCGTCGACGACGACACCGCACTGGCCGAGATGCTCGGCATTGTGCTGCGTGGTGAAGGTTTTGAGCCGTCTTTCGTAGCCGACGGCGACAAGGCGCTGGCCGCTTTCCGTGAGTCCAAGCCCGACCTGGTGCTCCTCGACCTGATGCTGCCCGGCCGGGACGGCATCGAGGTGTGCCGGCTGATCCGGGCCGAGTCCGGCGTGCCGATCGTGATGCTCACGGCGAAGAGCGACACCGTCGACGTTGTCGTGGGCCTGGAGTCGGGCGCCGACGACTACATCGTCAAGCCGTTCAAGCCCAAGGAGCTGGTGGCCCGTATCCGGGCGCGGCTGCGCAGGTCGGAGGAGCCGGCGCCGGAGCAGCTGACCATAGGTGACCTGGTCATCGACGTGGCCGGCCACTCGGTGAAGCGGGACGGGCAGTCGATCGCGCTGACCCCGCTCGAGTTCGACCTGCTGGTCGCGCTCGCGCGCAAGCCGTGGCAGGTGTTCACCCGCGAGGTGCTGCTCGAGCAGGTGTGGGGCTACCGGCACGCGGCCGACACGCGGCTCGTCAACGTGCACGTCCAGCGGCTGCGCTCCAAGGTCGAGAAGGACCCGGAGCGGCCGGAGATCGTGGTGACCGTCCGTGGTGTCGGTTACAAGGCCGGACCCAGCTGACATGTCCGGGGACAGTGCCGCTTCGGCTCCCGGCCGGTCCGGGGGCCGCCCGGGGCGGCCTGTCGGCCGGACGGTGGGTGCGCGTGTGAGGCGTCTGTTCGAGGGCGGGCTGCTGCAGGGCGGAGTCCAGGGCAGCCCGGTCCTCCGGCTGTTCCTGCGCTGGGTGCGCCGTCCGCTGCTGCCGGTGATGCGGCTGTGGCGGCGCAACATCCAGCTGAGGGTCGTCGCCACGACCCTGCTGATGTCCCTGGGCGTTGTCCTGCTGCTGGGCTTCGTCGTGATCGGGCAGGTGCGAAACGGCCTGCTGGACGCGAAGGTGAAGGCCTCGCAGAGCCAGGCCACGGGCGGTTTCGCGGTGGCCAAGCAGAAGGCCGACGAAGCGGCCGGTGGTACCGGCGCGGCTGCCGGGACAGGCACCGCCGACGGCACCGCCACGGCGGACGGCCGGCAGTCGCAGAACGTCATCCCGTGGATGAGCGACCTCGTGGAGTCGCTGTCCAGCGGCGGTGCGGGCGCCTTCGACGTGGCGACGCTGCCCGTGGGCGACGACGCCGGCGGCGGCCGCAGCCCGCGTGGCTCCGGGAACGTCAATCCGACCTCCAGCGTGCCCGCGAGCCTGCGTGAGCGGGTCAACGGCGGTACGACGGCCGCCCAGAGCTACACGCGGATCGTCTACTCCAACGGCAAGGAGTCCCAGCCGGCACTGGTCATCGGCAAGCAGGTCAACGACCCCAACGGCCGACCGTACGAGCTGTACTACCTCTTCCCGCTCACGCAGGAGGAGAAGTCCCTGAGCCTGGTCAAGGGCACCCTGGCGACCGCCGGGCTGTTCGTCGTCGTCCTGCTCGGTGCCATCGCCTGGCTGGTGGTGCGGCAGGTCGTCACGCCGGTGCGGATGGCGGCCGGGATCGCCGAGCGGCTCTCCGCCGGGCGGCTGCAGGAACGGATGAAGGTCACCGGCGAGGACGACATCGCCCGCCTGGGCGAGGCCTTCAACAAGATGGCGCAGAACCTCCAGGTCAAGATCCAGCAGCTGGAGGACCTGTCCCGGATGCAGCGGCGGTTCGTCTCCGACGTCTCGCACGAGCTGAGGACGCCGCTGACGACCGTACGGATGGCCGCCGACGTCATCCACGAGGCGCGCGAGGACTTCGATCCGGTGACCGCCCGGTCGGCGGAGCTGCTCGCCGACCAGCTGGACCGGTTCGAGTCGCTGCTCGCCGACCTGCTGGAGATCAGCCGGTTCGACGCGGGCGCGGCGGCGCTGGAGGCCGAGCCGATAGACCTCAGGGAGGTCGTCCGCCGGGTCGTCAGCGGTGCCGAACCGCTCGCCGAGCGCAAGGGCACCCACATACGGGTCGTCGGCGACCAGCAGCCCGTCGTGGCCGAGGCCGATGCCCGGCGCCTGGAGCGCGTCCTGCGCAACCTCGTGGTCAACGCCGTCGAGCACGGCGAGGGCAAGGACGTCGTCGTCAAGCTCGCCGCGGCGGGCGGGGCGGTGGCCATCGCCGTACGCGACTACGGCGTCGGGCTGAAGCCGGGCGAGGCGACCCGTGTGTTCAGCCGGTTCTGGCGGGCCGACCCGGCACGCGCGCGTACCACCGGCGGTACGGGTCTCGGGCTGTCGATCGCCCTGGAGGACGCCCGGCTGCACGGCGGCTGGCTGCAGGCCTGGGGCGAACCGGGCGGCGGCTCGCAGTTCCGGCTGACGCTGCCGAGGACCGCGGACGAGCCGCTGCGGGGGTCGCCGATACCGCTGGAGCCCAAGGACTCACGTCGCAACCGCGGTCTCGACGCCGCCGGCCCGGCCCGCGGCGGCGACGAGAAGCGGGCGACCGTTCCGGTGCAGCAGGGCGGTGCCCAGCCACCGGCGCTGGCGCCCGGGGCGTCGCTCGCGCCGCGGCTGTCCGCCGTCGCCCCGGCCGCAGGCCCGACCGCCCTGCCCGGCAACGGCAACGGCGCGCGCGTGGTCCCCAGGCCGACGGGTGGCACACCGCGCCCCGGCGACGGGCCCGCCGCACGGCCGGCACCCGACGCGGACAGGGCCCGGCCCGACACGGCGCGGTCGGACACGGCGCGATCGGACGTGGCTCGGGCGGACGCGGCGCGATCGGATGTGGCTCAGCCCGATGCGACGCGACCGGACACTGCTCCGGCGGACGCGGTCGCAACGGAGGATTCGACGGATCCAGGGGAGGAATTTCGTGGCCGCTGACCGCACGGGGGGCGCACGGCGGCGGCCGGGACGCGGGGCGGCGTGCACCGCTCTGGGGGTCGTTCTGCTGGCCGGGTGCGCCTCGATGCCCGACAACGGTGACCTGCGGGACGTGGAGTCCACGCCCCGGCAGGAGACCGGAGTCCGGGTGTTCGCGATGCCGCCGGCCGACGGTGCCGGTCCCGGCGAAATCATGCAGGGCTTCCTGGAGGCGCTGACCAGCGACGACCCGGAGTACGACACGGCCCGCAAATACCTGTCGCCCGACGCCGCGAACGCCTGGCGGCCGGAGCGGTCGACCACGGTCCTGGTGAACGGGCCGAGCCTCGAGACCGACTGCCGCCCCGGCGGCCGCGAGGAGACCAACAGCGTCACCTGCGTGCTGGCCGGCACCAAGGTCGCCACGGTCGACGATCAGCAGGCGTACCAGCCCGCCGCCGGCCCGTACCGCAAGAAGCTGCACCTCACGAAGAACCCCAAGAGCGGGCAGTGGCGCATCGACGGACTCCCCGACGGTGTCGTCATGGGCAAGTCGGACTTCCAGCGGAACTACACGTCCGTCGACAAGTACTACTTCGCCTCCAACACGGCGGTCGGGGCGGGCGGGGAGCCGGTGACGGTCGCCGACCCGGTGGTCGTGCGCAGCAAGGTCGACGCGATGACGCAGATGGTCCGCTCGCTGCTGACCGGGCCCACCACCTGGCTCGAGCCGGTGGTCAGGTCCAGCTTCCCGACCGGCACGGCGCTGCAGAAGGACGTGTCGGGCCTGGCGCCGGACGACCAGAACAAGGTGACGGTGCCGCTGAACCTCAAGGCGTCCCGGGTCGCGGCGAGCAAGTGCACCGAAATGGCCACCCAGGTGCTGTTCACCCTGCGCAACCTGGCGCCGACGCTGCAGTCCGTCGAGCTGCAGGGCGCCGGTGGCGACCGGCTCTGCGAGCTGACCGGGGAGCGCGCCGAGTCCGCCGCCTGGCACGGGTCGGCCAAGCGCCCCGAGTACCTGTACTTCCTCGACGGCAAGCACCGGGTGGTGCGGATGCCGACCGGGAGCACCGGCACCGGCGCCGTTCCGGTGCCGGGTCCGCTGGGCGAGACCGGCAAGGTGCTGCAGTCGGTGGCGGTGTCACGGGACGAGCGCACCGCGGCCGGCGTGGCCGACCAGGGCAGGTCGCTGTACGTGGCGTCGCTGGCGTCGGGTGGCTCGCTCGGCGACGCGGTGGTGACCAGTGCCGGTACGAAGCCCGCCGACCGGCTGACCACCCCGAGCTGGGACGCCCGCGGCGACCTGTGGGTGGCCGACCGTGATCCGCACCGGGCGCGGGTGTTCGTCCTGGAGCAGGGCGTCGCCGATCCGGAGCAGGTCGCCGTCCCGGACCTGTCCGGTCAGATCAAGGACGCGAGGGTGGCCGCCGACGGGGCGCGGATCGCCCTGGTCGTGGAGAAGGACGGCAAGCAGTCCCTGCTCATCGGACGGATCCAGCGCGACGACGGCACCGGGCAGGGCATCTCCGTGGACGGGCTGCGCCCGGCGGCACCGGACCTGGAGGAGGTCAGCGCGATCTCCTGGGCCGGGGACAGCCGGCTGCTCGTCGTGGGCCAAGAGCAGGGCGGCGTGCAGCAGATGCGCTACGTCCAGGTCGACGGCTCCACGCTCGACGCGCCGGCGCCGGGTGCGCTCACCGGGGTGAAGGCGGTCGCCGCGTCCGAGGACGAGCGGGTGCCACTGGTGGCCTACTCCGAGGACGGGATCGTGCGACTGCCGTCCGGTGCGCAGTGGCAGAAGATCGACAAGGACGGTACGGCGCCGGTCTATCCGGGCTGAGGACGCGGCCGGCGCCGCGGCGGCACCCTGCGCCTGCTTCCGCGGTGGCATCCCGGACCTGCTTCCGCGGCGGCACCCCGGACCTGCTTCCGCGGCGGCACTCTGTGCCTGCCTTCGCGGTGGCATCCCGGACCTGTTTCCGCGGCGGCACCCCGCAGCTGCTTTCGCGGCGGCGCACGGGTGTGCCGCCCGTCGGCCGTGTGAGTGACGCGTCGGCTTCGCTGCCCCGGGTTGTCCACAGGGCGTTGTCCACAGGGGTGGCCGGTCCGTGCCGGCGTCGGCACAGTGGTGGGCATGCGGGGGTGGTGGCACGACCTCACCGACCTGGTGCTCCCGGCCGACTGCGCGGGCTGCGGGGCACCTCGTACGGCGCTGTGCCCGCGGTGCCGGGCGGCACTGGACGGTGCGGCGGCGCGGCGGGCGCGTCCGGCACCGGAGCCTGCCGGGCTGCCGGCGGTGTACGCCGTTGCGCCGTACGCCGACGAGGTCCGTGCGCTGCTCCTGGCGCACAAGGAGCGGGGTGCGCTGGCGCTCGCGGGCGCGCTGGGTACGGCGCTGGCGGGAGCCGCGCGAGCGGGGCTCGACGGGCAAGGGGCGGCTGTGGGGCCTGCTGGGCGGCCGGGTGCCGGGCGCGGGGCGGCTGTGGGATCTGCTGGGCGGCCCGGTGCCGGGCGCGGCGCTGGTGTGGGAACGGCCGGGTGGTCTTGGCGCGGGCCTGTGCTGCTGGTGCCCGTGCCCTCCGCCCGGTGGGCCGTGCGGGCGCGTGGGCACGATCCGGTGCGGCGGATGGCGCTCGCTGCGGCCGGCGAGCTGCGGCGCACCGGGACACCGGCCCGGGTGGCGGCCGTGCTGCGCCAGCGGCGGGCCGTCGCGGACCAGGCCGGGCTGGACGCCCGGCGGCGCCTGGAGAACGTCGCGGGTGCGCTGGAGGTGGCTGCCGGCGGCGCCCGGCTGCTCGGTGCGGGTCCCGTCGTGCTGGTCGACGACCTCATGACGACGGGGGCCACCCTCGCGGAGGCGGCGCGAGCGCTGCGGGAGGCGACGGTATCCCGCCGTGATGGAGGGCCACTCGTGTATGCGGCCGTAACCCGGGAAGGTAGGGAGGAACGACGGATCGGTGCCCGGACGGAGTGGACGGAGTGGATGCACAGTGCACCGGAAATGGCGGTGCCGAACGCCCTCGGGCAGGTTCTCCACGCCGCCGTGATCGCCGCGCCTCTCGATTCCCTCGAAATAACCAGGAACTGACCGTCTACCTGCATCGTTGCAGGTAGTGAGACGGGTAATTCACCTGAACGGAGGTACGTCGCAGTAGAGGGTGACGACATCCGTCCGGGCGAGATATGTTCGGTTGAGAGGAAAGGCGCAGGCCACACCTCTCATATCCGAATGCCGTGCTGCGGGTTTTCCGCAATCACCCGCACCGGTGGGGTGCAGATCTCGCCCTTGGGGGAGGAGGAGGTGGAAGTCACCGAGTCCGCGGTCCGGTGATCACCGGACCTGGTGCAAAAGGGAGATGCTCCGCCGATGCAGCGGAGCGATCCGGGAACGGAGTTCTGCGTGGACATCGTCGTCAAAGGCCGCAAGACCGAGGTGCCCGAGCGGTTCCGCAAGCACGTGGCCGAGAAGCTGAAGCTGGAGAAGATCCAGAGGCTCGATGCCAAGGTGATCAGCCTCGACGTCGAGGTGTCCAAGGAGCCCAACCCCCGTCAGGCCGACCGCAGTGACCGAGTGGAGATCACGCTCCGCTCCCGCGGTCCGGTGATCCGGGCGGAGGCAGCGGCCAGCGACCCGTACGCGGCACTCGACCTGGCGGCCGAGAAGCTGGATGCCCGCCTGCGCAAGCAGCACGACAAGCGGTTCTCGCGCCGAGGCGCGCGCCGGATCCCCGCGGCAGAGGTCGCCGACCACGTCCCCGGTGTGGCGACGCTGACCAGCGACGGCGTCCCCGTCCCGGCAGAGGAGACGGAGGGCGTGCCGACGAAGAAGATCGGCTCGCTGGAGGTCACGGGAGAAGGCCCCCTCATCGTCCGCGAGAAGACACACGTCGCCTCCCCGATGACCCTCGACCAGGCTCTCTACGAGATGGAACTGGTCGGCCACGACTTCTACCTGTTCGTCGACTCCGAGACCAAGGAGCCGAGCGTCGTCTACCGGCGCCACGCCTACGACTACGGCGTGATCCACCTCAGCACGGACCCGATGGTCACCGAGGCGCAGCCCCACGCGGCAGGGGGCACGCTGGGCGGCTGACCCACCCGGCTGAAGCTGAGCCGGTGCCCCTGGAGCGCGCGCGTGTGCGCCCCCAGGGGCACCGGTGTGCGACCACTTCGCGCCCCGCACGTCACCTCTGTGTCGCCCGGGCATGAAATCATGGCCGGACCGGCCCAACCGGTGGGCCGCTGCCTTGGGTTGGCGATGGCACAGGACCACAGGCCACAGCCTTCAGGGGGAGGAACGATGGCGGACACCTTCGGACCGATGCGGGACGGGGACGCCGACGACGATGACATCGGCATGAGCACGGACGCCGGCTCACTTCGCAGGGAGCCGATCAGAGTCCTGGTCGTGGACGACCACGCCCTCTTCCGGCGCGGCCTGGAGATCGTGCTCGCGGCCGAGGAGGACATCCAGGTCGTCGGTGAGGCGGGCGACGGCGCCGAGGCCGTCGACAAGGCCGCCGACCTGCTGCCCGACATCGTGCTGATGGACGTCCGCATGCCCAAGCGCGGCGGGATCGAGGCCTGCACCTCCATCAAGGAGGTCGCCCCCAGCGCCAAGATCATCATGCTGACGATCAGCGACGAGGAGGCCGACCTCTACGACGCGATCAAGGCCGGTGCCACGGGATACCTGCTCAAGGAGATCTCGACCGACGAGGTGGCCACCGCCATCCGAGCGGTGGCCGACGGCCAGTCGCAGATCAGCCCCTCGATGGCGTCGAAACTCCTCACCGAGTTCAAGTCGATGATCCAGCGCACCGACGAGCGCCGGCTGGTGCCGGCGCCCCGGCTGACCGACCGGGAGCTGGAGGTCCTCAAGCTCGTCGCCACCGGGATGAACAACCGTGACATCGCCAAGGAACTGTTCATCTCCGAGAACACCGTGAAGAACCACGTCCGCAACATCCTGGAGAAGCTGCAGCTGCACTCCAGGATGGAGGCCGTGGTCTACGCCATGCGGGAGAAGATCCTCGAGATCCGCTAGGGCGGGGGCTACCCGAGCAGACCGGCGAGTTCCCTGTTCAGGGGCTCGCGCAGCTCGGGGGCGTCCACGCGCTCCACGCGGACGTCCGTGCAGTTCACCCACGTCGCGGCCTCGACCAGAGCCTGGGCGACCCCCGGGACCGCCTTGGGACCCTCCAGGGTCACCTGCCTGGCCACCAGCGTGCGGCCCTCTCGGGCCGGGTCGACACGCCCGACCAGCCGGCCGCCCGCGAGCACCGGCATCGCGAAGTATCCGTGGACGCGCTTCGGCTTGGGGACGTACGCCTCCAGCCGGTGGCTGAAGCCGAAGATCCGCTCCGTGCGCGCCCGCTCCCAGATCAGCGAGTCGAACGGCGACAGCAGCGTGGTGCGGTGCCGGCCCCGCGGCGGCGTCGCCAGGGCCTCCGGATCGGCCCAGGCCGGCTTGGCCCAGCCCTCGACCTCCACCGGCACCAGACCCGAGTCGGCGATCACCGCGTCCACCTGCTCGCCCTTCAGGCGGTGGTAGTCGGCGATGTCCGCGCGGGTGCCGACACCGAGGGACTCACCGGCCAGCCGGACCAGGCGGCGCAGGCACTCGGCGTCGTCCAGCTCGTCGTGCAGCAGCGCCTGCGGGACCGCGCGCTCCGCCAGGTCGTACACCCGCTTCCAGCCGCGCCGCTCCACGCACACCACCTCGCCGTACATCAGCGCGCGCTCCACGGCGACCTTGGTGCCCGACCAGTCCCACCACTCGTTCGTCTTCTTCGCGCCGCCCAGTTCCGTGGCGGTCAGCGGGCCCTCCGCGCGCAGCTGTTTGACGACCTGCTCGTAGGCGCCGTCGGGGAGTTCGTGGTTCCAGTGCGGGCGGTTGCGGTAGGCGCGGCGGCGGAAGGCGAAGTGCGGCCACTCCTCGACGGGGAGGATGCAGGCCGCGTGCGACCAGTACTCGAAGGCGTGGGCGTCCGACCAGTAAGCGGCCTCCACGGTCTTGCGGCCCACCGCGCCCAGGCGCGCGTACGGCACGAGTTCGTGGGAGCGGGCGAGGACCGAGATCGTGTCGAGCTGCACCGCGCCGAGGTGGCGCAGCACCCCGCGGACACCGGACCGCCGGTCGGGCGCGCCGAGGAAGCCCTGGGCCCGCAGGGCGATACGGCGGGCGTCGTCCGCGGTGAGGGTGGTGGTCGGGCGCGGAAGGGTCGTCATGTGTCGGACGATAGAGGGTGCCACTGACAGCCCGTCCTGAGCTGCGCGTTCCTCAGGAACGCGCGGGCAGGTAGGGGGCCGTGGACGGCAGGCCCAGGTCCGAGGGGAGCAGGGAGCCGACCCAGCAGTCCCGTCGTACTCCCTTGTTGTTGAGCGCCGAGCGCAGGGTGCCCTCGACGGTGAAGCCCGCGCGTTCGGCCACCGCGCGGGAGGCGAGGTTGCCGACCTCGGCCCGCCATTCGACCCGGTCGACGCCGGCCGCGGTGAAGATCCAGCGGCAGGCGGCCAGCGTGGCCTCGGTGATGTAGCCGTGGCCGCGGTGCTCCTTGGCCGCCCAGAAGCCGATCTCGGCGGCGGCCAGCCCGCGCATCGTCAGCTCGAGCATCCCGGCCAGTTCCCCGCCGCCGAGGAACACCCCGAAGGCGAACGCCGAACCGTGGGACCAGCCGTCGGGAACCGTCTCCTGCGTGAAGCCGCGCGCGTGCTCGGGCAGGTAGGGCGAGGGGATCGTGGTCCAGCGCTGGATGTCGGGGTCCTGGGCGGCCGCGTGCACCGCCTCGGTGTCCTCCGGCCCGACGGCGCGCAGGCGGAGACGGTCGGTGGTGAGCGTGACGGGTTCCATCGGCCGATTCTGATCCGGCCACACCGGGGAGGCCATCGGTTTTCGCTATCCGTGAGCGCGCGATCACATTTCGCACAAATCCCTGCGCCGATGCGGCACTATCCCGGTTCCCCGTCCGTTGTCCCGGGTGAAGCAGCCGCCAGGCAGCCAGGCCCTCCCGGCGCGGCCGGGTCCTCGCATACGATGGCCGTTGCTCAGTATGTAGAAGGAAAACCGACCGTCCCAGGCCCGACCGGCAAGGAGACCAGCCCCCGTGTCCGTCCTCTCGAAGATCATGCGTGCAGGCGAAGGCAAGATCCTGCGCAAGCTGCACCGCATCGCGGACCAGGTCAACTCCATCGAAGAGGACTTCGTCGACCTCTCCGACGCCGAGCTGCGCGCCCTCACCGAGGAGTACAAGCAGCGGTACGCCGACGGAGAGTCCCTGGACGACCTGCTCCCCGAGGCGTTCGCCACCGTGCGCGAGGCCGCCAAGCGCGTCCTCGGCCAGCGCCACTACGATGTGCAGCTGATGGGCGGCGCCGCCCTCCACCTCGGCTACGTGGCCGAGATGAAGACCGGTGAGGGCAAGACCCTCGTCGGCACGCTGCCGGCGTACCTGAACGCCCTGTCCGGCGACGGCGTGCACCTCATCACGGTCAACGACTACCTGGCCGAGCGCGACTCCGAGATGATGGGCCGCGTCCACAAGTTCCTGGGCCTGAGCGTCGGCTGCATCCTCGCCAACATGACGCCGGCCCAGCGCCGCGAGCAGTACGACTGCGACATCACCTACGGCACGAACAACGAGTTCGGCTTCGACTACCTGCGCGACAACATGGCGTGGTCGAAGGACGAGCTGGTGCAGCGCGGCCACAACTTCGCCATCGTCGACGAGGTCGACTCCATCCTGGTCGACGAGGCCCGTACGCCGCTGATCATCTCCGGCCCGGCCGACCAGGCCACCAAGTGGTACGGCGACTTCGCCAAGCTGGTCACGCGCCTGAAGAGGGGCGAGGCGGGCAACCCGCTCAAGGGCCTGGAGGAGACCGGCGACTACGACGTCGACGAGAAGAAGCGCACGGTCGCCATCCACGAGAACGGCGTCTCCAAGGTCGAGGACTGGCTGGGCATCGACAACCTCTACGAGTCGGTGAACACCCCCCTCGTGGGCTACCTGAACAACGCCATCAAGGCCAAGGAGCTGTTCAAGCGCGACAAGGACTACGTCGTCATCGACGGCGAAGTCATGATCGTCGACGAGCACACCGGCCGTATCCTCGCCGGCCGCCGCTACAACGAGGGCATGCACCAGGCGATCGAGGCGAAGGAAGGGGTGGACATCAAGGACGAGAACCAGACGCTCGCCACGATCACCCTGCAGAACTTCTTCCGCCTCTACTCGAAGCTCTCCGGCATGACCGGTACGGCGATGACCGAGGCCGCCGAGTTCCACCAGATCTACAAGCTCGGCGTGGTCCCGATCCCGACCAACAAGCCGATGGTCCGCAAGGACCAGTCGGACCTGATCTACCGCACCGAGGTCGCCAAGTTCGAGGCGGTCGTCGACGACATCGCGGAGAAGCACGAGAAGGGCCAGCCGATCCTCGTCGGCACGACCTCCGTGGAGAAGTCGGAGTACCTCTCGCAGCAGCTCAGCAAGCGCGGCATCCAGCACGAGGTGCTGAACGCCAAGCACCACGAGCGCGAGGCGCAGATCGTCGCCCAGGCCGGCCGCAAGGGTGCCGTCACGGTGGCCACCAACATGGCCGGCCGTGGTACGGACATCAAGCTCGGTGGCAACCCCGAGGACCTCGCCGAGGCGGAGCTGCGCCAGCGCGGCCTCGACCCCGAGGAGCACATCGAGGAGTGGGCGCACGCGCTGCCCGCCGCCCTGGAGAAGGCCGAGCAGGCCGTCAAGGCCGAGAAGGACGAGGTCGAGGCCCTCGGCGGCCTCTACGTCCTCGGCACCGAGCGGCACGAGTCCCGGCGCATCGACAACCAGCTGCGCGGCCGTTCCGGCCGTCAGGGCGACCCCGGCGAGTCCCGCTTCTACCTCTCCCTGGGCGACGACCTGATGCGCCTGTTCAAGGCCCAGATGGTCGAGCGCGTGATGTCGATGGCGAACGTGCCGGACGACGTGCCGATCGAGAACAAGATGGTCACCCGCGCGATCGCGTCCGCGCAGTCGCAGGTCGAGCAGCAGAACTTCGAGACCCGTAAGAACGTCCTGAAGTACGACGAGGTGCTCAACCGGCAGCGCGAGGTCATCTACGGCGAGCGCCGGCGCGTCCTGGAGGGCGAGGACCTGCAGGAGCAGATCCATCACTTCATGGACGACACGATCGACGCGTACATCGCCGCGGAGACCGCCGAGGGCTTCCCCGAGGACTGGGACCTCGACCGGCTGTGGGGCGCCTTCCGGCAGCTGTACCCGGTGAAGGTCACCGTGGAGGAGCTGGAGGAGGCGGCCGGCGACCGGGCCGGGCTCACCGCCGAGTTCATCTCGGAGTCCATCAAGGAGGACATCCACGAGCAGTACGAGGCCCGTGAGACGCAGCTCGGCTCCGAGATCATGCGTGAGCTGGAGCGCCGGGTCGTGCTGTCGGTGCTGGACCGCAAGTGGCGCGAGCACCTCTACGAGATGGACTACCTCCAGGAGGGCATCGGCCTGCGCGCGATGGCGCAGAAGGACCCGCTGGTCGAGTACCAGCGCGAGGGCTTCGACATGTTCTCCGCGATGATGGACGGCATCAAGGAGGAGTCCGTCGGCTACCTGTTCAACCTGGAGGTCCAGGTCGAGCAGCAGGTCGAGGAGGTCCCGGTCGAGGAGGCCCAGCCGGTCGCCGAGGGCGTCCAGGACACCGTGCCGGCGCAGGCGGGTGCACGTCCGGAGATCCGCGCGAAGGGGCTGGACGTTCCGCAGCGGCGGGATCTGCACTTCTCCGCGCCCACCGTGGACGGTGAGGGCGGCATCGTCGAGCGTGACCTGGAGGACGACGAGCCGGTGCGGTCCGAGGCGGACGGCCTCACGCGCGCCGAGCGCCGGCGTCAGGCGAAGGGCGGCCGACGCCGCAAGAAGTAGGCAACGCCAGCCTGCGGCGCCCCGCCGTTGAAGAAGGGCCGGGTCTCCTTTGCGGGGGCCCGGCCTTTCTGCTGCGTCGGAGCGGAGTTGTGGGCTCTGCCTGCGAGTCGCGTCGGTGCGGGCCCACGTTAGCTCCGCAGGCCCCGTCGTGCAGGTGCGGGTGCGTGGGGGCTGGTCGCGCAGTTCCCCGCGCCCCTGGGGAGTTGCGGTGGCCGGCGCCGACTCGGTTCCCCGGCCGCCCGCACCCACACAGCGGCCGCCCGCACCCACTCAGCGGCCTTCCGGACCTGCAGTCCCGCGTGCCCGCATCCACGCGAGGTGCCTGCAGTCCAGCGTGCCCGCATCCACGCGAGGTGCCTGCAGTCCCGCCTGCCCTCGTCCACGCGATGCGGGCCCGCAGGGCGACCGCGGGCCCGCATCCACGTCACGCTGCCCCGCAGGGCTACCGCGGGCCCGTCTCTACCGCTGTGCAGCGCCAGCGCAGGTCCTTGCCCAGTTCCAGGCGGAAGGCCATCGCCCGCAGCTGGTCGCCCGCGGCGATGCGGGCGAAGACCTCCAGGGCGCCTTCGCTGGGGACGTAGTAGCCGATGTCGTGGACGACCGGGCTCGGGCCGAGGGCGCGCAGGGGGCGTCGTTCGGCCAGGCGGGCCAGCTCGTCGTAGGCGCGGCCCGCGGTGTGGCGGAGCATCCAGTGGACGGGACGGCGGCCGCTCAGGACGGCCAGCAGGCGGTCGGCGAAGAGGTCGGTGGGGCGGAGCTGCCGGGCGGCGGTCCCGGGCCCGGTGTGGGCCGTCCCGGCGGCGTTGCGGGGGGTTCCGGGCCCGGTACGGGCCGTGGTGGGCGCCGTACGGGCCGACGGGGGCGGGTTGAGGGCCGGTTCGGGCGCGGCGCGCGGCGGCTCGGGGCGTGTGGTGGCCGTGGCCGTCGGCCTGCTGGGCACGCGCGGCGGGGCGCCACCCGGACGGCGGGAGTCGCGACGGGTCGGCGGGCGGTGCCGCGGGCGGGGCTGGGCGGTGCGGCTCATGACCTTGTTCATTGGGGTCCCCGTTCGGCGGGCCCGGACGATACCGGGCGGTAACTCGCTGGTGGGGATCTTGTACGGGGCGGGGAAGGGGCTTGCAAGGAAGGCGCGGAGTGCCGGCGAGGGGGTGGAGAGTTCACCTATCCGAGGGAATCCAGGGGGTGCGGAGCCCGGGAAGAAGCGGCCGGGGAGGGTGAGTTCCGGGCGCGGAGGTGACGCCTGGGAGGGGGTGGTGAGGGACCCGAAAGGGGACGGGCGCACGTATCCTGAAGGCCCTCCGGGAGATGCGCCAGCCGCTCTCCCCGGAGCCCCCAAGCGGAGCCTCTGACCAGGAAAGAGCGGCCGGTATGCGCGTCTACGTCCCCCTGACCCTCCCCGCTCTCGCCGAGGCGCACAAGACGGGTGAGCTGGGGAGCGGCCCCTTCGTCGCGTACGCCGTCACGCCCGCGCTGCGCCAGTGGTACCTCTCGGAGGACATCGAGGAACTGGAGTACGCGGCGCTCGGCCGGGCCGCGCTGGCCTCGCTGCGGCTCCTCGCGGCGGACGCCGGTGCGGCACGGCGCCGGGTCGTCGTCGCCGTGGACGTGCCCGACGGTGCCGCGAGGGTCGACCCGGACGGTGCCCTCAAGCCGTCCGCCTTCGGTGAGGTGAGCGTGACCGTGACGGTGCCGCTCGCGAAGGCGGCCTCCGTGCACGTCGACGCCGACGACGCCGAGGCCGAGGTCACCGCGGCGGCACAGGCGCTGGCGGCGGCGGACGGCGGGGACGACGACGCCCAGTCCGTCGTGGACGGGGCGGACGAGCACGAGCTGCTCTGGTACGCCACCCAGGAGATCCCCAACCTGGTCGGACGGGTCTGACCAGGGCCGGAGCCGTGATTGTCAGTGGCGGCGGGTACGGTCTTGGACATGGGGATGCACGGAAGCGCGCACATCGTCTGGGACTGGAACGGGACGCTGTTCCACGACAATGACGCGATCATCGGGGCGACGAACGCGGCCTTCGCCGAGCTGGGGCTCGCACCGATCACGCTGGAGCAGTACCGCTCGCTGTACTGCGTACCGGTGCCGAAGTTCTACGAGCGGCTGCTCGGGCGACTGCCGACCGACACCGAGTGGGAACTGATGGACGGGGTCTTCCACCGGCACTACGCCGAGCACCGGGTGCGGTGCCGGCTCACCGAGGGTGCGGAGGAACTGCTCGCGGGGTGGAGGTCGGCAGGACACAGCCAGTCGCTGCTGAGCATGTACGGGCACGAGGAGCTGGTACCGCTGGTGCGGGGCTTCGGGATCGAGGCGCACTTCATACGGGTCGACGGGCGCACGGGGCCGTCCGGGGGCAGCAAGGCCGAGCACATGGTGCGACACCTGGAGGCGCTGGCGGGCACGGTGGCTCTGGAGCGGACCGTGGTGATCGGGGACGCGGCGGACGACGCGGTCGCCGCGCGGTACGTGGGGGCGCGGGCCGTGTTGTACACCGGCGGGTCGCACAGCCGGGCCAGCCTGGAGGAAGTGGGCGTTCCGGTGGTGGACACGCTGGCCGACGCGGTGGCGGAGGCACGGAGGGCGGCCGCGTAGCGGAGACGACGCCCCCGGCCCCGGCGCCCGGCGCCCCCGGCGCCCGGCGCCCCCGGCCCCGGTGCCCGGCCCCGGCGCCCGGCCGCCCCGGCTCCCGGCGCCCCCTGCTCCTCCTCAGCCGGCCGGGCGCTCCTCGTCAGCCGGCTGGGCGCTCCTCCTGAGCCGGCCGGCGCTCCCCCTCCGCTCACCCGGTGTTCCTCCTCAGCTCACCGGCGCCTTGGACCGCAGGACACCCAGGAACTCCCGCATCCATGCCGGGTGGTCCGGCCAGGCGCGAGCGGAGATCAGGGTGCCGTCGACCACCGCCTCGGCGTCCTGGAAGCTCGCTCCGGCGGCCTGCATGTCCGGCTCCAGCGCGGGGTACGCCGTGACCCGGCGGCCCCGGAGGGAGTCGATCGCGGCGGTGAGCAGCGGGCCGTGGCAGATCTGGGCGACCGGCTTGTCCGCGTCGAAGAAGGCCTTGAGGATCTTGCGCAGTTCGCCGTCGTTGCGCAGGTACTCGGGGGCCCGGCCGCCCGGGATGACGAGGGCCGCGTAGTCCCCGGGGTCCACCTCCGAGAAGGCCAGGTCGGCGGGCCAGGTGTAGCCGGGTTTCTCGGTGTACGTGTCGTAGCCGGGTTCGAAGTCGTGGACGACGAAGCGGAGGGTCTTGCGGCTGGGGGCGGCGATGTGGACGTCGTAGCCTTCCTCGCGGAGCCGCTGGTAGGGGTAGAGGACCTCCAGGGACTCCGCCGCGTCGCCGGTGACGATCAGGATCTTCGTGGGCATGGTCGGCTCCTCAGGGGCAGACACCGGGCTCTGTGAGACTCTGCGGGCAGAACTCCGGGGCGGGGGCACACTGCCCGTCCGGGGCACCGCGCCTCCGCCGTCCTGGGCACCGTGCCCCTCGCAGGGCGCGCTTGCCAAGAGGGCCCGGCGCTTTCAGGGTGCGACCGCAGCGCCGGAGGCGCGACCGGATGCGCCACGTGCCGGAACGCACCACCGCAGCGCGAACGCACCACCGCAGCCGGAACGCACGCCCCCGAACGCACCGCCGCATGCACCACCCACCGGCCGGCACCCTCGACCGGGTGCGCCGTCCGGGCGCCGGATACGTCACCCGGCCCCGCCACGCCGCTGTGCAGAACGTCAAACTTCACCCCTCGGTTTTGTACACATACGGCTCATGACGGGCCCGGGGTAAGTGGCGATAGCCTGGTGGCGTGATCAGCGCGATATCTCGCGGGAGCGATGCTGCTCCTGCCCTGCGCCCGGGTTGCACGGAACACCTCCGTGACCGGGCGGCGGTCGCTGGTCTTCGCGGGCGGGACGGGGGCGCGGACGCCCCCGAGGCGCCGAGGACGATCCCGGACACGGCGGCGCCGAGAGCAGCGTCACAGCTGTCTGACGTGTCGACAATGGCCGAATACCCCCCGCTCATCTCACCTCGAGGCATAGCGTCGGAACCGACCGGACACCCCGGGACGTGGCGTTGTGTCGCAGGGACAGGGACCGTACTTCCTTCTACGTCACGCAACGGCGCGCGACAGGAGCCAGAGGACAATGCAGACCAAGCTGGACGAAGCAAAGGCCGAGCTGCTCGAGAGGGCCGCCCGGGTAGCTGAGAACAGCCCGGTCGGGGGGCACCTACCGACCGGGTCGACGAGCGAGGGCACTCCCGGCACCCCGGACGCGGAATCCGTGCTCGCGTTCCTCCAGCGCTACTACCTGCACACCGCCCCGGAAGACCTCGCCGACCGCGACCCGGTCGACGTCTTCGGTGCCGCGGTCTCGCACTACCGTCTCGCCGAGAACCGCCCCCAGGGCACCGCGAACGTCCGGGTGCACACCCCGACCGTGGAGGAGAACGGCTGGACCTGCAGCCACACGGTCGTGGAGGTCGTCACCGACGACATGCCCTTCCTCGTCGACTCGGTCACCAACGAGCTGACCCGGCAGGGACGCGGCATCCACGTCGTCATCCACCCGCAGTTCGTCGTCCGGCGTGACCTGACCGGCCAGCTGATCGAGGTGCTGCCGACCCCGCCCACCGGCGACTTCCCGCACGACGCGCACGTCGAGTCCTGGATCCACGTCGAGATCGACCGGGAGACCGACCGCGCCGACCTGAAGCAGATCACCGCCGACCTGCTGCGCGTCCTGTCCGACGTCCGTGAGGCCGTCGAGGACTGGGAGAAGATGCGGGACACGGCGACCCGGATCGCCGACGACCTGCGGAGCGAGCCCGCCCCCGGCGACCTGCCCCGGCCCGAGGTCGACGAGGCCCGCGAGCTGCTGCACTGGCTCGCCGCCGACCACTTCACCTTCCTCGGCTTCCGTGAGTACGAGCTGCGCGCCGACGACACGCTCGCCGCCGTGCCCGGCACCGGTCTCGGCATACTGCGCTCGGACCCGCACCACGCGGAGGACGACCAGCACCCGGTCAGCCCCTCCTTCGAGCGGCTCCCGGCGGACGCCCGCGCCAAGGCCCGCGAGCACAAGCTGCTCGTGCTGACCAAGGCCAACAGCCGGGCCACCGTGCACCGGCCGTCGTACCTGGACTACATCGGCGTCAAGAAGTTCGACGCGGACGGCAACGTCATCGGTGAGCGCCGCTTCCTGGGCCTCTTCTCGTCCGCCGCCTACACCGACTCGGTGCGCCGGGTCCCGGTGGTCCGCCGCAAGGTCGACGAGGTGCTCGAGCGCGCCGGGTTCTCGCCCAACAGCCACGACGGCCGCGACCTGCTCCAGATCATGGAGACCTACCCGCGCGACGAGCTGTTCCAGACGCCGGTCGCCGAGCTGCAGTCCATCGTCACGAGCGTCCTGTACCTGCAGGAGCGCCGCAGGCTGCGGCTGTACCTGCGCCAGGACGAGTACGGCCGCTACTACTCGGCCCTCGTCTACCTCCCGCGCGACCGCTACACCACCGGCGTCCGCCTCCGGATCATCGACATCCTCAAGGAGGAACTGGGCGGCATCAGCGTCGACTTCACCGCCTGGAACACCGAGTCGATCCTGTCCCGGCTGCACTTCGTCGTCCGGGTCCCGCAGGGCACCGAGCTGCCCGAGCTGTCGGACGCCGACAAGGAGCGCATCGAGGCCCGCCTGGTGGAGGCCGCCCGTTCCTGGGCCGACGCGTTCGCCGAGGCGCTGACCGCCGAGTGCGGTGAGGAGCACGCGGCCGAGGTGCTGCGCCGCTACAACCACTCCTTCCCGGAGGGCTACAAGGCCGACCACTCGCCGCGTGCCGCGGTCGCCGACCTCGTCCACCTGGAGCAGCTGAGCGAGGACAAGACCTTCTCGCTCAGCCTGTACGAGCCGGTGGGTGCCGCGCCCGACGAGCGCCGCTTCAAGATCTACCAGAAGGGCGGCACCGTCTCCCTCTCCAAGGTCCTGCCGGTGCTCAGCCGTCTGGGCGTCGAGGTCACCGACGAGCGCCCGTACGAGCTGCGCTGCGCGGACCGCACCACCGCCTGGATCTACGACTTCGGTCTGCGCATGCCCAAGTCGGTGGGCGGTCACAGTGGCGACCGGCTGGCGGACGACGCCCGTGAGCGGTTCCAGGACGCGTTCGCCGCCACCTGGACCGGCAAGGCCGAGAACGACGGCTTCAACGCCCTCGTGCTGAGCGCCGGGCTCTCCTGGCGGCAGGCGATGGTGCTGCGCGCCTACGCCAAGTACCTGCGGCAGGCCGGCTCGACCTTCTCGCAGGACTACATGGAGGACACCCTCCGCAACAACGTCCACACCACCCGGTTGCTCGTCTCCCTGTTCGAGGCGCGGATGTCCCCGGAACGGCAGCAGGCCGGCCTGGAGATCACCGACGCGCTGCTGGAGGAGCTGGACGCGGCCCTGGAGCAGGTCGCCAGCCTGGACGAGGACCGCATCCTGCGGTCCTTCCTGACCGTCATCAAGGCGACCCTGCGCACCAACTTCTTCCAGGAGGCGCTCGGCGGCAAGCCGCACGACTACGTCTCCATGAAGTTCGACCCGCAGGCCATCCCGGACCTGCCCGCGCCGCGCCCGGCGTACGAGATCTGGGTGTACTCGCCCCGCGTCGAGGGCGTGCACCTGCGCTTCGGCAAGGTCGCCCGCGGCGGTCTGCGCTGGTCCGACCGGCGTGAGGACTTCCGCACCGAGATCCTCGGCCTGGTCAAGGCGCAGATGGTGAAGAACACCGTCATCGTGCCGGTCGGCGCCAAGGGCGGCTTCGTCGCCAAGCAGCTGCCGGACCCGGGCGTGGACCGCGACGCCTGGCTGGCCGAGGGCATCGCCAGCTACAAGACGTTCATCTCGGCGCTGCTGGACATCACCGACAACATGGTGGCCGGCGAGGTCGTGCCGCCGCAGGACGTGGTCCGGCACGACGGCGACGACACCTACCTGGTCGTCGCCGCCGACAAGGGCACCGCGACCTTCTCGGACATCGCCAACGGCGTCGCCGAGAAGTACAACTTCTGGCTCGGCGACGCCTTCGCCTCCGGCGGCTCGGCCGGTTACGACCACAAGGGCATGGGCATCACCGCGCGCGGTGCCTGGGAGTCCGTGAAGCGGCACTTCCGCGAGCTGGGCGTGGACACGCAGAGCGAGGACTTCACGGTCGTCGGCATCGGCGACATGTCCGGTGACGTCTTCGGCAACGGCATGCTGCTCTCGGAGCACATCCGGCTGGTCGCCGCCTTCGACCACCGGCACATCTTCATCGACCCCACCCCGGACGCGGCCACCTCCTACGCCGAGCGCCGCCGCCTGTTCGAGCTGCCCCGCTCCAGCTGGGCCGACTACGACACCGGGCTGCTGTCGGCCGGCGGCGGGATCTTCCCGCGCAGCGCCAAGTCGATCACGCTCAACAGTCACATCCGCGAGGCCCTCGGTATCGAGGACAAGGTCGCCAAGATGACCCCGGCCGACCTGATGAAGACGATCCTGAAGTCGCCGGTGGACCTGCTGTGGAACGGCGGCATCGGCACGTACGTGAAGTCCTCGGCGGAGTCGAACGCGGACGTCGGTGACAAGGCCAACGACGCCATCCGCGTGGACGGCGCCGACCTGCGGGTCAAGGTCGTCGGCGAGGGCGGCAACCTGGGTCTGACGCAGCTCGGCCGGATCGAGTTCGCCACGCACGGCGGCAAGATCAACACGGACGCGATCGACAACAGCGCCGGTGTGGACACCTCCGACCACGAGGTGAACATCAAGATCCTGCTGAACGGCCTGGTCGCGGACGGCGACATGACCGTCAAGCAGCGCAACAAGCTGCTCGCCGAGATGACCGACGAGGTCGGCGCGCTGGTCCTGCGCAACAACTACGCGCAGAACACCGCCCTGGCCAACGCCCTGTCCCAGGCCAACGCCATGCTCCACGCCCAGCAGCGGTTCCTCCGCCACCTGGTGCGCGAGGGCCACCTGGACCGGGCGCTGGAGTTCCTGCCGACCGACCGGCAGATCCGGGACCGTATCGCCCAGGGCCACGGCCTGACCAGCCCGGAGACGGCCGTCGTGCTGGCGTACACGAAGATCACGGTCTCCGAGGAACTGCTGGGGACCTCGCTGCCGGACGACCCGTATCTGCGCGGCCTGCTGCACGCGTACTTCCCGTCGGCCCTGCGCGAGCGCTTCGCCGAGGCCATCGACAACCACCCGCTGCGTCGTGAGATCACCACGACCGTGCTGGTCAACGACACGGTCAACACGGGCGGTACGACGTATCTGCACCGCCTGCGCGAGGAGACCGGCGCCTCCCTGGAGGAGATCGTCCGCGCCCAGACCGCGGCCCGCGCGATCTTCTGCTCGGCGCCGGTGTGGGACGCGGTCGAGTCGCTGGACAACCAGGTCGACGCCGCCGTCCAGACCCGCATCCGGCTGCACTCGCGCCGGCTGGTCGAGCGCGGCACCCGCTGGCTGCTGAACAACCGTCCGCAGCCGCTGGAACTCGCCGAGACGGTCGAGTTCTTCGGTGAGCGAGTCGAGCAGGTCTGGCAGCAGCTGCCGAAGCTGCTGCGCGGCGCGGACCTGGAGTGGTACCAGCACGTGTACGACGAGCTGTCCGCAGCCGGCGTCCCGGACGAGCTGGCCGGCCGTGTGGCCGGGTTCTCCTCGGCCTTCCCGGCGCTGGACATCGTCTCGGTGGCCGACCGCATGGGCAAGGAGCCGCTGGACGTCGCCGAGATCTACTACGACCTCGCCGACCGGCTCGACATCACCCAGCTGATGGACCGCATCATCGAGCTGCCCCGCGAGGACCGCTGGCAGTCCATGGCCCGCGCCTCCATCCGCGAGGACCTCTACGCGGCGCACGCGGCGCTCACCGCGGACGTCTTCGCGGCGGGCAACGGCACCTCGACGCCGGAGCAGCGGTTCACGGCCTGGGAGCGGAAGAACCAGGCGATCCTGGGCCGCGCCCGCAGCACGCTGGACGAGATCCGCGGCTCGGACTCGTTCGACCTCGCCAACCTGTCGGTGGCGATGCGCACGATGCGGACGCTGCTGCGCACGCACTCGTAGCCGTACGGCGATGAAGGCGCCCCGGACCGGTGACGGTCCGGGGCGCCTTCCATGTGGCGGGACGGATCAGCGCACGCAGCGGGTGGGCCCGGCCGGTTCCCCGGCGGTGCCGGCGTCGCCGGGGGCGGCCGGTGCCGGGGCCGCGCGCCGCCAGAGCTGTTCGAGGGCGAGGGGCAGGCCGATCACGGGGATGAGCCAGACCTGGACGTAGAGCCGGTCCTGTTCCACGGCCAGCGGGTGCGCGGCCATGGTCGCGAATCCGGTCAGGCCCGTCGCCAGGACGCACAGGGCCACCGGTACCGAGCGCTTCCACAGGCCCCACGTGCCGCACGCGAGCAGGGTGAGCAGCAGCGGGGCGAGGGCCTCCTTCTGCAGCCACTGCCACCAGTAGTTGGCGTCGAGGCGGACGAGCGAGCGCCAGGGGTCGGCGACCTCGGGGCGGGTCCAGTGCAGGGTGAACACGTCCTGCAGCGAGTCGGTCATGCCGGGCAGCCGCAGCACCCTGCTGACCACGGCCGCGGCGAGCGTGCCGGCCGTGGAGAGCCCGGCGAGCACCCAGGTGCCGCGGTGCCGCGTACGCCGGACGAAGAGCAGGGCCGCGTACGCGGCTGCCGCCAGGAACGGCGCCACGATCAGGAAACTCGAGTACTTGACGGCGAACCCCAGGGCGAGAGCCCCGGTGAGGAGCAGGGCGCCCCGGGTGAGGCGGTTCTGCAGCAGCCAGACCGAGGCCAGCAGCAGGGCCGTCATCAGGGCGACCACCGGCCCCTCGGACAGGGGGCGGCCGCCCCACAGCGCGAGCGGTGTGACGTAGTACAGGACCTGGCCGAGCACGGCGGCCGGCGGCGGGGCGCGCAGGGCCCGCAGCAGCAGGTACACGAGGAATCCGGCGGCCGCCGTGAAGGCGAGCGCCACCGCGGTCAGGCCCGCCTTGGCGCCGAGGAGCGCCACCAACGGCGCGGCCATCAGCGGGTAGGCGGGCCGGGTGCGGAAGATGCGGTCGTACTCCGGGCCGCTCGGGGCGAGCCCGTCGCGGTACTTGGCCGCACAGCTGCGGCGGTACTCCGCCTCCCGGCCCGGCGCGCGGAACTTCGTCTGGTCCAGCAGCCGGTTGCGGTGCACGAGCCTCGCGGTGTCGGCGCAGTAGGCGGCCAGGGCCTTCTGCTGGGCCCGCCCGGGCGGGTCGCCGAGGAACTCGTAGGCCTCGCGGGCGTAGCGGTAGGAGTCGTTGGAGAACCGGGTCGCCGGGTAGGCGAAGACGTGCAGGACGAGGAAGATCACGGCGGCGAGCACGGGCAGCGCGCGCAGCCGGGCCGGGGCAGCCGTTCCGCCGTCCAATGACCTCTCCCGTCCGGTCGTCCGAGAACATGGGGTATCCGGGCAGTTCGTGACAACCCAGCATATAGATGGCGCTGTCCGGCGAACCGGGTGTCAGGGTGCCTGCCGGAAGAGGACGAGCAGGCCGGCGCCGTACCAGCCGGTGAACGCCGCGCCGCTCACGTACATCAGCCGGCGCACCGGCCGGCGGAGCCTGGCCAGGGACGGTGCGAGCAGCAGGAACAGGACCGGCAGGAACGGCAGCATGAAGCGCGGCTTGGAGAACGGCGCTCCGGAGACGCCCACCAGCAGCACCCAGGCGACCGCCACGAGCAGCACCAGGGGCCAGGGCACGCGCCGGTTCATGGCCAGGGCGACGACTCCGATGGCGACGGCGGCCATCGTCACGAGCACGGTCACGTACCGCATGTCGGGCGAGTGCGCCCCGATGGCATGGTCCAGGAAGTCGAGGGTGCCGACGCCGAAGTCGAAGGACTGCCCCCAGGCCTTCTGGGCCTCGAACCAGCCCGTGACGGAGCCGATCCTGCTGCCGAGGTAGAGCCAGCTGCCGATCAGGCCCAGCGGGGCGAGCACGGCCGCGGCCAGCGGACGCAGGCCGTCGCCGCGGGTGGCCAGCGCTGCGAGCCCCGTCAGGGCGACGACCGCGACGAGCACGCATGCGGTGGGGCGCACCGTCCCGGCCACCGCGCAGAGCAGCCCCGCCGTCACCCAGCTCCGGGCGAGCAGCGCCACCAGCGCCCACATCAGGACAGCGGTGAAGACGGCCTCGGAGTACGGGATCCAGAGCACGAACGCGTACGGCGAACAGGACCACAGGGCCACGCACACGTAGGCGGCGGGAGAACCGACGACGGCCCGCGCCAGCGTGTGCACCCCGCTCGCCGCGACGGCCCCGGCCATCCAGGAGATCAGCACTCCGGCGTAGGCGAAGGACAGACCCGTGATCAGGTGCAGTACGCGGATCAGCCCGGGGACGAAGGGGAAGAACGCGAGGGTGCTGTAGGCGGGCAGCCCGTCGGAACGGCGGGGGAGCCGGTCGGGGTAGCCGTGCTCGGCGACGGAGAGGTAGTTCGCCGAGTCCCAGCGGTGCAGCAGGTCCGTCACGGTGTGGCCGAGGTGCCGGTTGAGCAGCAGGAGGACGACGAACCCGACGACGGACAGCGTCAGGTGGAGCGCCACGGCCACGTACGTCTCACGCGGTACGAACGTGACGCGTACGGGGTGCCGGCGCGTCGCCGAGCGGAGCCGGGTCCGCCAGCCGCCCGGTGCACCTGAGGACGGCGTGGGACTGGTTGCGGCGGACGGAGGGACCAGTTGAGCCACGGGAACTCCCCGGTGGTGCTGTGCGGTACGACTGGCGGAAAAGTGCCCTGCGCCTGCTTTTACCTCAACAGGCTCGCCACCAGCCGCGCGGCGCTCCGTACCCGCGGCCGGGCCACCCTTCGGACCACCGGACGGGTCACCCGGGCGGTCACCCCCACCGGCTGCCAGCGGAGCTGGAGCCGGCCGGGGTTGCGGCCTTCCGGTTCGATGGTCAGCCGGTGGGGAGCGGCGCCGGAGCGGTAGTCGATGCGGGCCGTGCAGGTGGGGAAGGTCAGGGGTGCCAGCAGCAGCCCCGTGTGGGACAGGCCCTGCTGGTCCAGGCGGACCAGGGGGTGCCGTACGCCCTCGAAGCCCTGGAGGGGCAGCGGCGCGGTGGCCAGGTCGAGGCGGACGGTGCCCTCGAAGACGCCGGGGCGGACCGGGTCCAGGCGGAAGGGGACCGTCATCCGGCGCCGGCCGGGGGTCAGCAGCAGGCAGGCGCGCTGCGGGCCGACCGGCAGGCGCAGACCGGGGTCGTAGGTGCGGATCGCGAGGGTCAGGGACGCCCCTGGACCGGGTGTGAGTCCGGTGATCTCGTGGCGGAACTGGGCCGCGGGGAACGGCCGGGTGTCCAGCTCCAGCTCGGACAGGTCCAGTTCGCGGCGGGAGCGGTCCGTGGCCGGGACGCTGCCGCCCCAGTACGGGACGCCCGTCCCGTCGGTGGTCACCTGCCGTGGCGCCACCCCGTGCCCCAGGCCGCGTGCCGCCAGCTGCGCCTCGGCCGGGCGGCCGTCCCGCAGCAGCTCCAGCACCACCCGCTCGAGCCGCGGCAGCCGCTCGAACGCGCCGGGGGAGAGCGTGTCCAGGTACGGGTTCATGATGCCGGCGAAGGACGCCAGCCACTGCGGGTCCCGGTAGGGCAGGTCGCCGGCGTACATCCGGAAGTCGTGCTTGAGGAACTTGTAGTCCTTGTCCTCACGAAGTCCCGCGTGGCCGCTGCTCACCAGGAAGTCGTCGATCAGCCGCTGGACGTGCACCCGGTCGCGGACGTTGGCGATCTTGTGCCGCTGGTTGGAGATGGAGGCGGCGGCCGCCGCCGCGAACGGCTCGATGTACCAGACGTACACCGGGTCCGGGATGATCGTGAACGCCGTGGCCAGGCAGTACGCCTGGGCCGAGAACAGCTGGTCCTCGTAGTGGATGCCCTCGGGGAAGCGGAGCCGGTGGCGGTCCAGGAAGGCGCGGGCGTACATCTTGCTCGTCGACAGGTGCTCGAAGAGCAGCCGGGGGTCCGCCTCGATGCCCTCGACCGTGCGGCGCCGGGTGACCAGGTGCGGCATCCAGGTCGAGCGGCGCCCGTTGTCCACCCGGACCCGGCGCACCGCGCCCATGGTGAAGTCCACCTCCCGTTCCCGGTGGGCCGCGAGCAGCAGCTCGACCGCCCGCGGCGGGAGTTCGTCGTCGCTGTCCAGGAACATCAGGTAGGGCGCCCGGGCGATCTCGATGGCCCGGTTGCGCGGGGCGCTGCACCCGCCGCTGTTCTGCGGCAGGCGTACGCAGCGGATGCGGTGGTCCCGCGCCGCCAACGCCCGGGCCACGGCCGGGGTGTCGTCGGTCGAGTGGTCGTCGCTGATGACGATCTCGATGTTCGCGTGCGTCTGCGCGCGCAGCGAATCGACGGCGCGGGGGAGACGCTCCGCGTCGTTGTAGACGATGACCGTGACCGTGACGTCGGGACGCGTCATGCAGCGGCCTCCTCGGGGGTCGGGGCGGGGGTGCGGTCCTCGACGGGGAGGACCGGCGGCAGCGACTCCTCCGGTTCGCCCAGGAACACCCGCCGTACCACCCGTTCGGCGGCACGCCCGTCGTCGTACTCGCAGAACCGGCGCCGGAACGCGGCCCGCGCCTTGGCCGCGTTCTCGTCGCGCCAGGCCCCGGAGAGGAAGATCTCGGCGAGTTCCTCCTGGGTGCGGGCGACCTGGCCGGGGTGTTCGGCCATCAGGTCGAAGTAGACGCCCCGGGTGGTGCGGTAGGTCTCCCAGTCGTCGGCGTAGACGACGATCGGGCGGTCCAGGTTGGCGTAGTCGAACATGATCGACGAGTAGTCCGTGACCAGCGCGTCCGCGGCCAGGCACAGCTCCTCGACGGGGTCGTACGAGGAGACGTCGATGATCCGGCCCGAGCGGCGCAGTCCGGTCAGCGGGGAGGCGGCCCCACCGTAGAAGTAGTGGGCGCGGACCAGGAGGACCGTGTCCTCGCCGAGGCGGTCGGCGAGGGCGGCGAGGTCGAGGCGGGGGGTGAAGCCGGCCTCGTAGTCGCGGTGGGTGGGGGCGTACAGGACGGCCGTTCGGCCGGGGGCGATGCCGAGGCGTTCGCGGGCCGCGCGCACCCCCTGGGCATCGCAGGCGTAGAAGACGTCGTTGCGCGGATAGCCGTGGTCGAGCGAGGTGTAGCGGGCCGGGTAGGCGCGCTCCCACATCCGGGTGGAGTGGCTGTTGGCGCTGACGCTGTAGTCCCACCTGTCGATGCGGGCCAGCAGGGCGGCGAAGTCCAGGCCCTTGGCGGCGGCCGGATGGTCCATCTGGTCCATGCCCATGCGCTTGAGCGGGGTGCCGTGATGGGTCTGGAGGTGGATCTGGCCGGGGCGTTTGACCACCGCGTTGGGGAAGTTGACGTTGTTCGTCAGGTAGGTGGCGGTGGCCAGCGTCTCCCAGTAGCGGCGGGTGCCGGGGACGACGTGGTCGGTGCCGGGCGGGAGCAGGGCCGCGTTCGCCTTGTTCACCACCCATACCTGACGGATGTGCGGGGCGAGTTCGGCGAGCTTCGCGGCGATCGCGGCGGGGTTGCAGGCCACGCCGCGGTCCCAGTAGGCGGCGAACACGGCGAGGTCCGGGTCCAGCGGGCGGTTCAGGGCGCGCCGGTACTGGTGGTCGCGGACCTTCGCGCTCAGCCGCCGCTTGCGGGTGCGTACGGCCTTGCGGGCGGTGCGGCGGGCCCGGTTGGCGGCCTGGAACGCCCGGTACTTCGTGTACGCGCCCTCCTCCAGCAGCCCCTGCCGTACGCCCTCCAGGCCGGCCGGCCGCCGGTGGCCCGCGGGGCGCCAGCGGACCGTGGCCAGTGAGGCGCGGCGGAAGAACTCCCGGGCCACCGGGTCGGGCAGGTCCTCGCGGGCGAAGGTGCGCAGCAGGTCACGCACCATCAGGTCGTACAGCACCACGCGGGCGGCCCGGCGGCCCCGGGTGAGCGGCAGCAGGGACTCGTAGCGGTCGATGAGGGCGAGCCGGTCCTCGGGCGCGCGGGGCGGCAGACTCTCCGGGCGCAGTACGCGGTCCTCGTAGGCCACCTGGTTCAGGCAGGCGACGCGGCCGGCGTGCAGCAGGGCCGCGTGGGCGGCGCGCGGTTCGTCGTCGGTGGTGAGCTGCTCCTCGTGCGCCCGCCAGAACTCGGCGCGCAGGACGCGGTTGCCGAGCAGCGGGGCGAGCCGCAGCAGGTCGGCGGCCCCGTCCAGGGCACGGCCGGCGCGGCCGACGGCGGCGAGCCGGCGGCCGTCCCGGGAGGGGGCGGCGGCGGTCTGCCAGGTGGTGGTGACGTGGTCGAACAGGAGTACGTCGACCGGGTGCGGGGTGTCCGTGGCGTCCAGTTCGGCGGTCCGCTCGGCGATCAGGCGGGGCGCGCCGGCCGGCAGGCCGTCCTTGGCGTGCACGAAGTGCAGCCAGCGGCCGGACGCGCGGGCGGCACCGGCCGCGCGGGCCACGGGGTCCCGGGTGCCGTCCGGAAGGGGGACGACGACGAACTCCGGGGCGTGCCGCCCTGCCGCCTCCCGCGCCCAGTCGCCGACCGCGGCGACGATCACCTCGGCGTCGGTGAGGGGATGCGCCGCCAGGGAGTCCAGCAGCTCGGTCAGACGCCCCTGTGCGTTCGGCCCGTAGACGATCACGCTCAGCTGGGGCATCGCGGCGGACTCCTTCGGCTCGTCGTCTCCGGGCAATCCTTTCATAACATACTGTGACTAACAGGGTGAAAGGGATGGATGCGTTCGGAGTACGACGCCCCGGTCAGGAGGGAAGAGGTACTTTCGCCCCGCCCTGGTTGCCCGCGGCCGGTGCCTCCGCCGCAGGGGCCGGCTTCTTCGCGGCGGGCTTCTTCGGGGCCGGCTTCTTGTCGCCGGTGAAGGCCTCGTACTCCTTCATGACCTCATCCGTCGGCCCGTCCATGCGCAGCTCGCCGCGCTCCAGCCACAGCACCCGCTCACAGGTGTCGCGGATCGACTTGTTGTTGTGGCTGACCAGGAAGACCGTGCCCGCGTGCTGACGCAGTTCGCGGATCCGCGCCTCGGAACGCTTCTGGAAGGAACGGTCACCGGTGGCCAGCGCCTCGTCGATCAGCAGGACGTCGTGGTCCTTGGCCGCGGCGATGGAGAACCGCAGCCGGGCGGCCATGCCGGAGGAGTACGTGCGCATCGGCAGCGTGATGAAGTCGCCCTTCTCGTTGATCCCCGAGAAGTCGACGATGTCCTGGTAGCGCTCCTTGATCTGCTCCCGGGACATGCCCATGGCGAGGCCGCCGAGGAACACGTTGCGCTCACCCGTGAGGTCGTTCATCAGGGCCGCGTTGACGCCCAGCAGGGACGGCTGGCCGTCGGTGTAGATGTGCCCGCTCTCCACCGGGAGCAGCCCGGCGACCGCCTTGAGCAGCGTCGACTTGCCGGAGCCGTTGGTGCCGATGAGCCCGATCGCCTCGCCCTTGTAGGCGACGAACGAAACCTTCTTCACCGCGTGCACCGTGCGCACGCCGGCCGCCTTCTCGGCCTGCTTGCGGCGCAGGATGCGGTTGAGGGCCGCGGTGGCCGTGCCGCGGCCCGCGCCGGTGCCGTTGACCCGGTAGACGATGTCGACGTCGTCGGCGACGACGGTGGGGACCTTCTCTTGGGTGTGCTCAGCCACGGCCGTACGTCTCCTCAGCCTTCCAGAAGTAGATGAAGCCGCCGACACCGGCGAGCAGGGCCCAGCCGGTGGCCACCGCCCACACGTGCGGGGGCAGCGACCCGGCGTGGAAGCTGTCGATCAGCGCGAACCGCATCAGGTCGATGTAGACGGCGGCCGGGTTGAGCTGGAGCGCGACGGTCACCACGTGCGGCAGCTTGTCGTGCCCGGCGATCTTGTCGATGCTCCACATCACACCGGACGTGTACATCCAGGTGCGCAGCACGAAGGGCATCAGCTGGGCGATGTCCGGGGTCTTGGCGCCCATCCGCGCCATGACCATGGACACCCCGGCGTTGAAGGTGAACTGGAGCACCAGGGCCGGGACGGCCAGCACCCAGGAGAGGGAGACCGGCACGCCGAAGACGAGCAGGATGACGACCAGCGCGGCCATCGAGAACAGCAGCTGCTGGAGCTGCTGGAGCGCGAACGAGATCGGCAGGGCGGCGCGCGGGAAGTGCAGGGCGCGGACCAGGCCGAGGTTGCCGGAGATCGCGCGCGTGCCGGCCATGATCGAACTCTGCGTGAACGTCCAGATGAACACGCCCGTCACCAGGAAGGGCACGTAGTCCGGCACGTTGTGCTTGGTGTTGAGCAGCACACCGAAGATGAAGTAGTACACCGCGGCGTTCAGCAGCGGGGTCATGACCTGCCAGACCTGACCGAGCTTCGCCTGGCTGTACTGCGCGGTGAGCTTGGCGGTGGAGAAGGCGGCGATGAAGTGGCGCCTGGCCCACAACTGGCGGACGTACTCCGGCAGGGTGGGGCGGGCGCCGCTGACCGACAGCCCGTGCCGTGCGGCCAGCGCCGCGAGGTCGTCGTCGGCCGGGGCCCGCGTCGGGGGCGGTGTGTGGAGGACCTGGCTCACATCCGCTGCTTTCGCTCGGGGGGAGGGGGGTGCTGCGTCCGGCTGTCGCCGGGACCGCCGTGTCCGTGCCCGTCGCCCGGCGTTTCCTTACGCTTCTCTTCACGTTCTCTTACGTCGGGACGGGACCGTATCGTCGCAACGTGAGGTTAGGCCCAACCGACGTCGGAACGCAACCGTTTCGTCGTAACGCCCTATGCTGTGCGGTATGACGACGAACGCCGCCGGGTCCGCCGACGAGCCGCCGGCGCGCCCACGCCGCCGGGCCCCCGCCGGGGCCGCCGTGCTCCGGGAGGACGTGACCGAGGCCATCCGGGCGGCCGTCTTCGGGGAACTGGCGGCCGTCGGGTACGCACGCATGTCCATCGAGGGGATCGCGCGGCGGGCCGGGGTCGGCAAGACGGCGGTGTACCGGCGCTGGCGTTCGAAACTCCACCTGGTCCTGGACGTCGTCTCAGCGATGGCCGTGACGGGCTTCCCGGTCCCCGACACCGGCTCCCTCGAGGGCGACCTGCGCCTCCTCTACGAGGTGACGTCCCGCGCCCTGCGCCACCCCGTCGCGTCCCAGATCATCCCCGACCTCCAGGCCGAGGCCGCGCGCAACCCGGAGATCGCCGAGGCCTTCCAGAAGGCGCTGCGGGACGGGCAGGAAGGGGTGGCCAGCAAGGTCGTGGCGGCGGCGGAGAAGCGGGGGGAACTGCGGCCGGGGGTGGATCCCGACCTCGCCCTGGACCTGATCTCGGGTCCCCTGTACTGGCGCTCGGTGGTCACCCGCTCACCGAAGCTCCCGAAGTCCTACCTGGAAAACCTGGCACGAGCCACGGCGGCAGCACTCAGAGCCCTCTGAGCGGCGCCGACCCCCAACTCCCCAGCGGCCCGGGGAACTCCGCGAGCCCCGGAGCCGCCCGAGCCCCAACCCTCCCGTGGGCGCGGGGAACTCCGCCAGCCCTGTGAGCTGCCCTGAGCCCCAACCGGCCTGAGGGGCGCGGGGAACAGCGCGACCAGCGCGCAGCGCACCCGCAGCCGCACCCGGCCACGCACCCCAGCACGACGGCGAGCCCCCACGGCCCCGCTCCAACGGCGGCCCTACGACCGCGCGGCCTCCGGATGCATCCGCACCCACCCCTCCCACGCCGACGTGATCATGTCCTGGACGTCATGCTTGGCGTGCCAGCCCAGTTCCGTCGTGATGCGGTCGGCCGCGGCGACGACGCGGGCCGGGTCGCCGGGACGGCGCGGGGTGACGGTCGGCGGACGGTCGTACCCGGTGACCGCGTTGATGCGGTCGATCATCTCGCGCACGGACACGCCCTCCCCGCGCCCGATGTTCAGGGTGAGGTCCGTGCCGGGGGAGGACTGGAGCGCGCGGGCGACGGTGACGTGGGCCTCGGCCAGGTCGACCACGTGGATGTAGTCGCGGACGCAGGTGCCGTCGGGGGTCGGGTAGTCGTCGCCGAAGATGCGCGGCGCGGCGCCCTCGGTGAGCCGTTCGAAGACCATCGGGATCAGGTTGGACACGCCGGTGTCGGCGAGTTCCGGGGTTGCCGCGCCCGCCACGTTGAAGTAGCGCAGGGACGCCGTGGCGAGGCCGGTCGCCCGCCTGACCGCGCGGACCAGCCACTCCCCGGCCAGCTTGGTCTCGCCGTACGGGGACAGCGGCAGACAGGGCGTCTCCTCCGTCACGAGGTCGACGTCCGGCATGCCGTAGACGGCGGCGGACGAGGAGAACAGGAACGACGGGACCTCCGCCGAGACCACCGCCTCCAGGAGGATCCGCAGGCCCTCCACGTTCTCCTGGTAGTAGCGCAGCGGGCTGTCCACCGACTCGCCCACCTGCTTCTTCGCCGCCAGATGGACGACCCCGGTGACCTCGTGCTCGGCGAGGGCCCGGGCCAGCCGGTCCGCGTCCAGGATCGAGCCGCGCACCAGCGGCACCTCGGCCGGTACCCGCTCGGCGATGCCGGTGGACAGGTCGTCGTAGACGACCGCGCGCTCACCCGCCTCCGTCATCGCGCGGACGACGTGTGCCCCGATGTATCCGGCACCGCCGGTGATCAGCCAGGTCATGTGCGGCCGTCCCCTCGTCAGCTCGTCGGTTGGCCCGTGTCCCAGTGAAGCAAGCGGCGGAACCGGCCACGGGCCACCCCCAGCACTCCGCGCGCACCGGTCGCCACGCGCACCGCCAGTGCGCCGGAGTGAGTGGCGTGCGGATGCGCCAGGAGTACGCCGTACCGGGCGCTCGGGACGGCGCACCGGCGCAGCCGGCCGGCGCCCGTCAGGGCGTGCGCCGTGACCTCGCGCTCCGCACCGTTCGCGAACCGCAAGGTCAGCCGCAGGTCCCAGGTCTCGTCGCCGAGCGCGCCGAGGTCGACGGGCAGCTCGGCCGACCAGGTGCCCGCGCCGGAGGGCGTGAGGGGCGTCGTCGAGCGCCCGCGCGTGCAGCCGTCCGCCCGCGCCTGCCAGACCACGTCCACCTCGCGCGGGCCCGCCTCGGCCGCCCTCCCGTACAGCTCGTGCAGCCGAAGACGCAGCAGCGAGGCACGTGCGCGTGGGCGCAGTTCCGCGTCCACCGTGAGGGGGAGCGCGGAGACGGGCCGGGTCAGGAGCGCGGCCAGGGAGACCTGGGGGAGGTCGGGGGCCCAGACGGGGACGCCCTCGGCGGTGCGGGCGTAGGGCGGCAGCAGCCGGGCCGGGCGGGCGGCGAGTTCGCGCAGGCGGAGCAGGTCACGGGGTTCGGGGGAGGCCAGGACGACCCGGGCGAGCAGGCGGCCCGGGGCGGCGGGGTTCCGCTCCCAGTCGGCCGCGTCGTAGCGGCCGAGGTACTCCTGGGTGCGCGTCCACCAGGCGCGCCGGTAGTGGGCGTCGCGCAACTCCAGCTCGCGCGCGTACATGCGCACCTCGTGGTCGAGGAACTTGGCGCGTGCCGCCCGCGCCAGCTCCTTCTGCCCCGCGCCCAGCAGGATGTCGTACGCCAGCCCGCTCGCCTCGACACGCGCCGTCCAGTTGTCGATGTGCGCCCGGTCCAGCGAGAGCGACAGTTCCCCGGCCGTCCGGCGCACCTGCCACACGTACACCCGGTCCGGTACGAGCGCGATGCGCGGGCTCGCGGCCAGTACCCGCGCGGTGAACACGAAGTCCTCGTAGAGGAAGCGGCCCTCGGGGAAGCGGATGCGGTGCTCGCGCAGGAAGTCGGTGCGGTACAGCTTGTTGACGCACAGCGTGTCGTGGACCAGCCGGGGACGGCGGGAGGGGTGCGCGAGCACGGCCGGCGCCGCGTAGAGGGCCCCCTGCCAGGGCTGTTCCCGGCCCGCGGGCAGCTCACGGCGCACGCACAGCCCGCTCGCGACCTCGGCGTGCGCCTCCCGGGCCGCCGCCAGGAGCGCGTCCACCGCGCCGGGCGGCAGCACGTCGTCGCTGTCCAGGAACATCACGTACGCGGCCGTCGTCGCATCCGTCCCGGCGTTGCGCGGGCTGCCGCAGCCGCCGCTGTTCACGTCCCGGCGCACCACTCGCAGCCGCGGCTCGCGACCGGCCAGCCGGGCCAGCAGCTCGGCGCTGCCGTCGGTGGAGCAGTCGTCCACGGCGATCACCTCGCCGACGGCGGGCCCCTGCGCCAGCGCCGAGCGCACGGCCTCGCCCACGTGGGCGCGGTCGTTGTAGCCGATGACGACGACGGCGACCTCACCGGCCGCAGCCGGAGCCGAAGCCGGAGCCGAAGCGGGAGCCGGTGTCGGTGCGGGGTGCGGGTCTCGCGGTTCAGGGTGCATGGATTCCACGGGCCGGAGGCATTGAAATGTGCGGTATACCCCGTTAAGGGACGCTTAGTACTCGATCCGGAAGACGGTCCGCACCGGGACGGGGTTCCGTCACCGCCGCGGTCTTCCCGGCCGGCGGCCGCGCGGCCCGCCACAGCCGCAGGAAGGACAGCACCGCGGCGGCCGTCAGCAGCCCGTTGCGGGCCAGCATCAGCAGGCAGCCGGCCCAGGTGCCGTCGACGACCTCGCGGTAGCACATCGGGAACGCCACCGTGCTCAGTGCGGACGCCGTCAGGACGAGCACCGCCACGGGCCGCTGGCTGGTGTGCCGCGAGGTCAGGCACACGGCGGCGAGCCCGATCAGCCAGATCATGTACTGCGGGCTGATGACCCGGCTGGTGACCGTGAACAGCAGCACCGCGCTCAGGGCCGCGTCGTACGGCGTGGCCTCGCTCCAGTGCCGCGCGCGCAGCCGCCACAGCAGCAGCAGTCCGAGGGCGAGCGCGGTGAGCCCGAGGAAGACGCCGGCGACGGCCTGCACGTGCGGGCCTACGAGTTCGATCGCGCCGTACTGGTAGCGCGTGCGCCCGGACCAGCCGGCGTGCCGGGCCAGGCTGAGTGCCGTACCGCCGAGCGATTCGATCTGCACGCCCCGGCCGCCCTGTTCCCGCAGGAAGGACAGCGGGTGGGTGAAGAAGGCCGCGAGCAGCGCGAGACCCGCGGCCCCAGCGCCCGCCGCCCAGGCCCACGCCGTGCGGGTCGTCCGCCCCCGGGGCGTGCCCAGCAGGACCAGGGCCGGCCACACCTTCACCAGGCCGCCCAGCGCACCGAGCACACCGCCCGCGCGCGGGAACCGTCCCGACGCGAGCAGGGACAGCACGGCCAGGGCGGTGACCTGGACGTCGTAGCGGGCGAGCGGCAGTTGCAGCAGCAGCGGCAGACCGCCGGTCCACACGGCCGCGCCGAGCAGGCTCCGCCCGCTCCGGGTGCCCGCACGGACCAGCGCCGCCGCGGTCAGCGCGTCCACGGCCAGCGTGAGCAGCACGAACGCCTCGAAGTACGTCAGTCCCGGCAGCAGCCCCGGCGCCAGCAGCACCGCGCCCGCGCCCGGCGGGTACTGCCACAGCGTGTCGTGCACCGGGAAGGAGCCGTGGGCGAGGACGCCGTACCAGTGGAAGTAGAGCCGCCACACCTCCCGGGTCACCGAGCCGCTGCCCAGCAGCCGGGCGCTGTTGTGTTCGAGCAGCCACAGCATCACGGCCCGGGTGACGAGCCACAGGGAGGTGACGGCGAGGACCGGGCCGGAGGTGACACGGAGACGGTTCATCACATGGGAGCCTAAGCGGTGCGGATGGTGTATCCATGCTGATACGCCGTCAACGGCCGCAAATATTGGCTAATCGCAAGAGATCGGGCCATGGTGAACGTCGGGCTTCCTGCGAAACCGCAGCCGCGTCGGGCGGCTGGAGCGACCACTGCCGTGCCGACCGGTGCAACGAGCCGGGCACCGCAACGGGTACCGGAATGCACCCCGGTGCGGCTGGGCCGGGCCGTCGCCGTGGGCGTGCCCGCGCTGGTGATGCTGCTGCTCGGGCTCTGGGGGCTCGACCGGGGCGGCATGTGGCGTGACGAGGCGGTCAGTTATCAGGTCGGGCGGCGTACGGTGCCGCAGATCTGGCGGCTGCTGCACGAGGTCGACGCGGTGCACGGCGTGTACTACCTCTTCCTGCACGCCGTCCTGGCCGTCCACCCCGGCGAGGTCGTCCTGCGGCTGCCGTCGGTGTGCGCGGCGGCCGTCACGGCGGGTCTGGTGGCCGCACTCGGCACGCGGCTGGCCCGGCCGCGGGTCGGGCTGTGGGCGGGTCTGCTGTACGCCGTGACGCCGATGGCCGGTCACTACGCCCAGGAGGGCCGCTCGTACGCACTCGTCGCGGCCGGCGCCACGGGTGCGACCCTGCTGTTCGTGCGGGCCGTCGAAGGGGGCTCCTGGTGGCCCTACGGCGCGCTCCTCGGCGCCACCTGCTGGCTGCACGAGTTCGCGGTCCTGCTGCTCCTCGCCCACGCGGCGTCGCTGGCGCTCGCCCGGGCCGGGGCGCGGGTGTGGCGGGGGTGGGGGTGTGCGGCGGGGGCGGTCGTCGTCGGGCTGCTTCCGATGGCGCTGGTGTCGCGGGGGCAGTCGGCGCAGGTGGCCTGGCTGAAGCCGCCGACCACGGACACCGCGGAACACCTGCTGCGGGTGTTCCTCGGCCCGACGGACGGGGTGTACCGGGTGTGTCTCGGGCTGGCTCTGCTGGGCCTGTTGGGGCTCGTGGGGCGGCGGGGGGAGGTCACGTGCGCGGGGGTGGGACTGCCGTTGGCGGTGCTGCCGCCGGTGGCACTGATGCTGGCCTCGCAGGTGTCGCCGCTGTACGTCGACCGGTACGTGCTGTACGCGCTGTCGGGGGCACCGCTGGTGGTGGCGGCCGGGGCCGAGCGGGCGGCCGGGCTGATGGGGCGGGTGGCGGTGCGGCCCCGTGCGCGAGCCCCCTACCTCACCCTCACCGGCGTACTCGCCCTCGCCCTCTCGCTCCTCCACCAGTTCCCCGTTCTGCACAAGGACCGGGACCCCGGGCGGCGGGCCGATGATCTCGCCGCCGTCTCCCGGGTGGCCGGGCGGGAGCTGCGGCCCGGGGACGCCGTGGTGTTCCTGCCGGTGCAGTTGCGGAACGTGGCGCTGACGTATCCCCGCGCCTTCCGCGGTGTGCGGGACGTGGCCCTGGTGGCCGGGGCGGCCGGGTCCGGGACGCTGTACGGGCGCGAGGCCGGACCGGGCGAGGTGCGCCGGAGGCTGGCGCGGCTGGACCGGGTCTGGGTCGTGGCGGACCGCAAGCTCCTGGCCGGCCGCCGGGCCCCGCGCAACCCCGTCGAGCGGGCGAAGTACGCCGTCCTGCAGCAGGAGTTCACCGGCCGTGAGCAAAAGGTGCGGCACGGGGTGACCGTACGGCTCTACGTCCGCCCGGTCAGCGCCCGCCCCGCGCCTCCGCCCGCGCCGCCGCGTCCAGAGCGGTGGTGAGCTGGTCGAGCCGGGCGCGCAGCTCGACGATCTCGTCCAGGGCGAAGCCGGTCGCCGTCATGATCCGGCGCGGCACCTCCAGGGCCCGCTCGCGCAGCGCCACGCCCTCCCCGGTGAGGTGGACCCGCACCGACCGCTCGTCCTCGGCGCTCCGCTCGCGCCGTACGAGGCCGGCCCCTTCCAGCCGCTTGACCAGCGGGGACAGCGTGCCGGAGTCGAGTCGCAGCTCCTCGCCGAGCCGCTTGACGGGCAGGTCGCCCTGCTCCCAGAGCACGAGCATCACCAGGTACTGCGGGTAGGTGAGCCCGAGGTCCTTGAGGATCACGCGGTAGACGCCGTTGAAGGCGCGGGACGCGGCGTGCAGCGAGAAGCAGATCTGGCGGTCCAGGCGGAGCCAGTCCGCGTCGGGGGCGTCGGCGGCGTCGGAGGTGGTGGGCGTGGCGGTCATGGCTCCAGCGTAGCTCTTGCAAGCCATTTAGTTGTGCACAACTAAATTGTGTGCTTTACTTGTGGTCGTACGGCGGCCGGGACAGGCGCCGCCGGAACACCGACTTCGTCAAGGGATGGTCTTCATGGACGCGCTCTACACCGCCGTCGCCACCGCCACCCACGGCCGCGAGGGCCGTGCCGTCTCCTCCGACGGCAAGATCGACCTCAAGCTGGCCCCGCCGGTGGAGATGGGCGGCAACGGGGAGGGCACCAACCCGGAGCAGCTCTTCGCCGCCGGATACGCCGCCTGCTTCGGCAGCGCCCTCGGCCTCGTCGGCCGGCAGGCCAAGGTGGACGTCAGCCAGGCGGCCGTGACCGCCGAGGTCGGCATCGGCAGGCAGGGCGAGGGCTTCGGTCTCCAGGTGGTCCTGCGGATCGAGCTGCCCGACACCGTGGACGAGGAGACCGGCCGCAAGCTGGTCGAGACCGCCCACCAGGTCTGCCCGTACTCCAACGCCACCCGCGGCAACATCGAGGTCGACCTCGTCATCGAGTAGTCGGCCCACCGCCCGCCGGTGGGCGTGCGACCGCCGCGTGCGGTACGGGGGCCGGTCCCGGACGGGGCCGGCCCCCGCGGCCGCGCCGGGCCGGCGCCGGCCCGGCGCGCTAGGCGGACGTCAGCGCGTTCCGGGTCGCCGGCTGGCCCGGGATCCGCGGCGGTTCCGCGTCCGGCAGCCGCTCACCCAGCAGCAGCGTCCGTACGACCCGTTCGGCGGCCCGCCCGTCGTCGTACTCGCAGAACCGGGTACGGAAGTCAGCCCGCAGCCGGGTCGACTCCTCGTCCCGCCAGGCGCCCGAGGCGAACAGCCGGGCCAGCTCCCGGTACGTCCGGGAGACATGCCCCGGCGGCTCGGCCGTGATGTCGAAGTAGGCGCCCCGGCTCGCCGTGAACGCGGGCCAGTCGTCGGCGTGCACGACGACCGGCCGGTCCAGGTTGGCGTAGTCGAACATGATCGACGAATAGTCGGTGACCAGGGCGTCCGCCGCGAGCAGCACGTCCGCCACGTGCGCCTCGTCGGTCGCGTCGATCACGATCCCGCGCCGGGCCAGCTCCGCGAGACCCATGCCCCGGGCGGGGCCGCTCGCCAGTGACGGGTGCAGCCGGACCACCAGGGTGTGCCCCTCGCCGAGGTCGGCCGCGAACCGGGCCAGGTCGATCCGGTCGACGTGCCCGCTCCGGCGGTAGTCACGGCGGGTCGGCGCGTACAGCACGACCGTGTGGTCCGCCGGAATGCCGTGCCGCTCCCGGAAGTCACTGCTGCCGCCCGCCACCAGCACGTCGTTGCGGGGGCTGCCGCTGCGCACCGAGCCGAAGTGGCACGGGTAGGCCCGCTCCCACACCAGCTCGGAATGACGGTTGGCGACCAGGCTGTGGTCCCAGCGGTCGGCCCGCCGCAGCATCTGCGGCACGTCGAAGCCGAGCCGGGCGCCGGGCTTGTCCCGCAGGTCGGCGCCCGCGTACTTCAGCGGAGTGCCCTGGTGGGTGTGGATGTGCACGCTGCCGGGCCGCTTGGCCAGGGTGCCGGGCCAGTTGACGTCGTTGACGAAGAACTTCGCCCGTGCCGTGACCTCGAGGTAGCGGCGCGAGCCGACGACCACGTGCTCCACGCCGGCCGGCAGCTGCGCGGCCGTCTCCGCGTCCCGCACCACCCACACCCCGCGCAGCTGCGGGGCGATCTCGCGGGCCATGGCGTACACGGCCGCCGGGTCGCCGAGCAGACCGCGGTGCGAGGACGCCGAGTACACCACCAGGTTCTCGTCCAGCGGACGGTGGGTGTGCAGGGACGCCCAGCCGGTGCGGGCCCGCCCGGCGGCCGCCCGGCGCGCCTGGACCGCACGCCGAGCCGTCTCCCGCCCGGCGCCCACCAACTGCCGCCGCAGCCGGTACCCGGTCCAGGAGCCCTCAAGCACCGCCGCCTCACCGTCCACCGCGGCGCCCTCGGGCCTGTGCCGGCGGAACATCTCCGCCGTACGCCGGAAGAACTCCGCCTTGTCACCGGGCGGCAGCCGGTCCGGCTTGGCGAGGATGTCCAGGCAGTGCTCGCCCATCTTGCGGTGCAGGTACGGCCGCCAGTGCGCCAGCTCCGGCCGTTCGGCCACGAAGGCGAAGACCCGCTCGTACTGGTCGTGGATGTCGAAGTGCTTGCGGCTGGTGGTGGACAGGATGTTGCCCTGCCGGCGCTGCCGGTAGTTCAGGCAGATCCGGTCCAGGGTGGCGATCCGGCGGGCGCTGAGCATCACCGGGAAGGTCCAGGGCGTGTCCTCGTAGTAGCCGGGCGGGAACTCGAAGCCGCCCTCCGCGACGAACTCCCGCCGGTAGACCTTGTTCCAGACCACCATCAGCAGGTCCAGGATCTCCGGGTGCTCGGCGGCGGTGAAGGTGTCCGCCCCGGCCTCGGCCAGGACATGGGCCAGGACGTTGCGCCGGGTGCCGCCCCACCAGTAGGTGCGCGCGTAGTCGAAGACGAGCACGTCCGGGTCGGCGGACTCGGCGAGCCGGTCGGCGACGGCCCGCAGCGCGCCCGGGGTGAAGGTGTCGTCGCTGTCCAGGAAGAAGAGGTAGTCGCCGGTGGCGTGCGGCACGCCGGCGTTGCGGGCTCGGCCGAGGCCCACGTTCTCCGGCAGGTGCAACACCGTCACCCGCGGGTCACGTTCGGCGTACTCGTCCAGGATCGCGCCGCAGCCGTCCGGGGAGCAGTCGTCCACGGCGATCAGCTCGAAGTCGCCGAAGGACTGCCCGAGCACCGAGTCCAGGCACTCGCGCAGAAAGCCCTGCACCTTGAAACAGGGCACGATCAGACTGAAGCGGGGCACGGCGGGTCAGCTCCTCACGAGGGTGGCGGCGGCGGGGGCGGGGATGCGTTCCGCGAGCGGGACAACCGGCGGCACCGCCTCCGGAGGCTCGCCGAGCAGCACCCGCCGCACCACCCGCTCGGCGGCCCGCCCGTCGTCGAACTGGCAGAACCGCTCCCGGAACGCGGCCCGGCGCTCCCGGGCCCCGGGCCCCGCGTACGAGCCGTCGCGGAACACGGCGGCCAGCTCCTGCGGGGTCCGGGCGACCAGCCCCGGCGGCTCGGCCGGCAGGTCGAAGTAGACGCCCCGGGTCTCCTGGTAGACCTCCCAGTCGTCGGCGTACACGACGATCGGCCGGTCCAGGTTGGCGTAGTCGAACATGATGGACGAGTAGTCGGTCACCAGCGCGTCCGCGGCCAGGCACACGTCCTCGGAGGAGCGGTGGGCGGTGACGTCGATGATCCGGTCCGAGTTCCGTGAGCCGCCCCGGTCGTAGAAGTAGTGGGCGCGCAGCAGCACGACGACGTCCTCGCCGGCCGCGGCGCAGAACGCCTCCAGGTCCAGGCCGGGCTCGAAGCCGGTGTGGTGGTCGCGGTGGGTCGGCGCGTACAGCACGGCCGTCCTGCCCTCGGGGACACCCAGCGCACGCCGGATCCGGGCCACGTCGTCCGCGGTCGCCGTGTAGTAGACGTCGTTGCGCGGGTAGCCGTACTCCAGGTGCTCGTACGAGCCGGGGAAGGCGCGCTCCCACATCTGGGTGGAGTGGCGGTTGGCGGACAGGTTGAAGTCCCAGCGGTCGACGCGGCCCAGCAGCCGGGTGAAGCTGCCGGACTGCGCGGCCACCACCGGGTACGTCGACTGGTCCACGCCCATCGTCTTCAGCGGGGTGCCGTGCTGGGTCTGCAGGTGGACGCTGCCGGGCCGCTTGACGATCCCCTCGGCGAAGTTCGCGTTGTTGATGAGGTACTTGGCGCGTCCCAGCACCTCCCAGTAGCGGCGCGAGCCGATCACCGCGTAGTCGACGTCCTTCGGCACGGCGTGCTCCTGGCCGGCCTCCACCAGGAACACCGAGCGGATGTGCGGGGCGAGTTCGCGGGCCTTGGCGTGGATCGCGGCCGGGTTGCAGGCGTAGCCGCGGCCCCAGTAGGCGCAGTAGACCGCCAGCTCGGGGTCGAGCGGGCGGCGCAGGTCACGGGCGTAACGCAGCCGGGTGCGCAGCATGCGCGGGCGGGGCAGCCGTTCGGCGGCGCCGCCCGCCGCCTGGTTGGCGCCGCGCAGGGCCCGGAAGGCGGTGTACGCGCCCGCCGCCAGCAGCCGGTGCTGCACGCCCAGGCTGCCGCCCGGCAACCGGTGGCCGGCCGGCCGGTAGCGCCGGTAGAGGCGGCCCGCGCGGCGGAAGAAGGCCCGATGCCCGCCGGACAGCCGCCGCGGCCTGGACGCCGTCTTCAGTACCACCGCGAACAGCTGGTCGAACAGCGGCCCGGTCCGCTCGGCCGGCAGGCCGCGCTCGGCCGCCAGGGCCAGCACCCGCTCCACCTCGTCCAGCAGGGTGTGCTGGTGCGGCCCGGGGAGATTGAGCCGGCTGCCCTGGCGGCGCAGCCGGTGCCGTACGACGGTCCGCCGCAGCACCGCGACCCGCGTGGCGGCGACCCAGGTCGCCCCGCCCCAGCCGAGGTCGGTGAAGTGGCTGTCGGGGAAGGCGAGCCCGTGCGCGGTGAGGAAGGTGCGGCGGTAGACGGCGCTCCACGCGGGCAGCTGCACACCGGTCAGTTCCGGCAGGTCGGCGGGGGCGAAGGCGCCGGCCGGCGCCTTGGCGAGCAGGGGCGCGACCGGGTTCGTCGGCTCGCCCTCCCACCAGGGGACGCGCTCGTGCTCGGCGTAGAGCACGTCCACGCCGGCGGTCTCGGTCAGCCGGGCGTCCAGCGCCGCGAGCGCACCCGGCAGCAGCAGGTCGTCGCCGTCCAGGAACAGCAGGTACGTGCCGGTCGCCGCTCGCATCCCGGCGTTGCGCGCCCCGCTCAGACCGGCGGACGGCGGCGAGTGCACGGGGGTCACCCGGGTGTCCCGCCCGGCGTACCCGGCGGCTAGCTCCGCGGCGGGGGCGTCGGGGGCGTCGCAGACCGGGATCAGCTGCAGGTCGCCGAAGGACTGGCCGAGGACGGAGTCCAGCGCCTGGGACAGGCGGCCGGCGACCCCGTGGGATGGGACGATGATGCTGAAGCGGGGCATTCTGTTCTTTCTGTCGTCTTGCGGACGCGGCCGGGCCGCCCCGCCGGACGCCAGGTGGACGGCCGGCTCGGGGTGGGCCGCGTCGAGCCGAGGGGCATGGGAACTCCCGGAAGGACCAACGGTGTTCAGAGGCTCTCGGTGACGGGGAGGGGACCGGAAGGTTGCGGCACGGTGGCCAGCGGGGAGCGTGCGCACGCCGACGGCGCCGGGAACCGGTCCGCGAGCGGCACCACCGGCGGCAGCTCCGTCTCGCCCAGCACCACCCGCCGTACCACCCGCTCGGCGGCGCGCCCGTCGTCCCACGGGCAGAAACGCTCCCGGAACGCCGCCCGCAGCTGCGCCGAGCGGGAACCGCGCCAGTGCCCCGTGGCGAAGATGTCGATCAGCTCGTCCTCGTTGCGCGCCACCGCACCCGGCGGGAAGGCCCGCAGGTCGAAGTAGACGCCCCGGGCCGCCGCGTACGCCGCCCAGTCCTCGGTGTGCACCACGATCGGCCGGTCCAGGCCCGCGTAGTCGAACATGACGGACGCGTAGTCGGTGAGCAGCACGTCCGAGGCGAGGCACAGCGCGGACAGGTCCGGGCGGCCGGAGACGTCGATGATCCGGGTGCCCCCGACCGGAACCGGGGTCCGGGCCAGCACCACGAAACGCGGGCCGAGACGGCGCAGGACCCGCTCCAGGTCGAGCAGCGGGTGCTGGGTGCGCCGGTGGTCGCGGTGCGCGGGCGCGTACAGGATCGCGACCGCGCCCTCCGGGACGCCCAGCGACGCCCGCAGCCCGGCCACGTCCGCCGCGGTCGCCCGCTGGAAGACGTCGTTGCGGGGCAGCCCGTACTCCAGCGTGGTGTAGCGGCCCGGGTGCACCCGCTCCCAGGTCAGGGTGGCGTGCCGGTTGCCCGACAGCACGTAGTCCCACTGGTCGACGCCCCGCAGCAGCTCCGCGAAGTCGGTGTCCCGGGCCGCCGCCGGGCGCTCCTGGAGGTCGAGGCCCGCGTGCCCGAGCGGGGTGCCCTGCTGGGTCTGCACGAACACCTGCCCGGGCCGCTTCCGCAGCCGCCGATCCAGCCCGGCGTCGCTGACCAGGTAGCGGGAGCGGGCCAGCGCCGTCCAGTACGCGGCCGTACCCGGGCGCAGCCGGCGGGGGCCCGGCGGCACCACGTCCTCCTGCCCGCGGCGGGCGATCCACGCCGTGCTCAGCCGCGGGGCGTACGTCCGGAACGCCTCCTCCAGCGCGGCCGGATCGCCGTGCCCCTCGTGGGCGGCGAACACCGCCCGGTCGGACCGCAGCGGCAGGCGCAGCTGGACGCGGTAGTGCAACTGGAGCGCGGCCGTGCGCAGCGCCCGGGCCAGCTTCACCGCCGTCTTCACCGTGCGCCGGCGGACGGCGGCGGCCAGCTGGAGGGCCCGGAAGGAGCGGTGCAGCCCGAAGCGGACCAGGGCGTGCCGCAGCCGGATCCGCACCCCCGGCACATGGTGGCGGCGGCAGTGGACGCGGGCCCGGCGCAGGAAGTCGCCCCGGCTGCCGCGCGGCAGCCTGCCCCGCCTGGTGAACACCACGGCGTAGTGGTCGACCATCCGCCGGAACAACTCCGGCCGCCACCGCCCGAGTTCGGGCCGCTCGTCGACGTACGCGAACACCCGGTCGTACTGCTCGAACAGGTCGAAGTGCTTGCGGCTGGTGGTGCCCAGGATGCTGCCCTGCCGGCGCTGCCGGTAGTGCACGCACACCCGGTCCAGGGTGGCGATCGACTCGGCCGTCATCAGCACCGGGAAGGTCCACGGGGTGTCCTCGTAGTAGCCCGGCGGGAACGCGAACCCGCGGGCCTGCACGAACTCCCGCTGGTACGCCTTGTTCCAGGCCACCATCAGCACCCGCAGCAGCCCCGGCCGGTCCTCCAGCCGGAACGGCGCCGGGCCCTGCTCGGTGAGCTGGGCGGCCAGCTGGTTGCGCACCGTCCGGCCGTCCCAGTAGGTGCGCGCGTAGTCGAAGACCAGGACGTCCGGGTCGCCGGTCTCCTTGAGCCGGTCGGCGACCGCCCGCAGCGCGTCCGGGGTGAGCGTGTCGTCACTGTCCAGGAAGACCAGGTAGTCACCGGTCGCCTCGGCCATGCCCGCGTTGCGGGCCCGGCCGAGCCCCTGGTTCTCGGCCAGGTGCAGGGCCTTCACCCGGGCGTCCCGGGCCGCGTACTCGTCGATGATCTCGCCGCAGGCATCCGGTGAGCAGTCGTCCACGGCGATCAGCTCCAGATCGGGATACGACTGCGAGAGCACCGAGTCCAGGCACTCGGAGAGGTACGCCTGGACCTGGTGTGCGGGGACGATGACACTGAACCTGGGCAAGGGACATCCATGGGTCGGTCGGCGCGGGCGTTCTGCCCGGGAACGGCCGATGGAGTGAATTGGTTACGGTTCGTACGGCATCCGGGGGACACCGCGTGAACGCCGGGGGGCGGGCCCCTGAAGGCCCGCCCCCCGGAAAACGCCCTGCCGTGCGGCTACTTGACCGCGCCCGCCATCACTCCGGACACGAACTGTCGCTGGAACGCGAAGAACACGGCCAGCGGGATCACCATGGAGATGAACGCACCGGGCGCCAGGACATCGATGTTGTTGCCGAACTGCCGTACCTGGGTCTGCAGGGCGACCGTGATCGGCTGCGTGCCCGACTTGGTGAACACCAGCGCGACCAGCATGTCGTTCCACACCCACAGGAACTGGAAGATGCCGAGGCTCGCGATCGCCGGGCCGCCGAGCGGCATCACCACCCGCGCGAACAGCCGGAGTTCGCCCGCACCGTCCAGCCGGGCCGCCTCCAGCAGCTCCCGCGGGATCTCCGCGAAGAAGTTCCGCAGCAGGAACACCGCGAACGGCAGCCCGAAGCCGGTGTGGAACAGGATCACGCCGAGGATCGTCCCGAACAGGCCGATCTTCCCGAAGAGTTCGGCGATCGGGATCAGCGCCACCTGCACCGGGACCACCAACAGGCTGACCACGCCGAGGAACCACCAGTCCCGGCCCGGGAACTCCATCCACGCGAAGGCGTACCCCGCCAGCGCGCCGATCACGACGACCAGGACGGTCGCCGGGACCGTGATCAGCACCGTGTTCACCAGGGAGCCGGTGATGTCACCGTTCTCCAGCAGCTTCTGGTAGCTGTCCACGGTGAGCTGGGACGGCTTGCTCAGCACCGTCCACCAGCCGCTCGCGCTCATGTCCTCCGGCGTGCGCAGCGAGGAGATGAGCAGGCCGATGGTCGGAACCAGCCAGAACAGGCCCACGACGATCAGCACCACCCGGACCAGCCCGCCGCTCAGCTTCCCGGCGACACGGGAGCCGACCGACTCCCTGGCCCCGGCCGTCCGGACCGGGTCGGTCTTGCCGATGCTTCCGGCGGTCGCCGTCATCGCCGCACCTCCCGCCTGAGCCTACGGACGTTGAACAGCATCACCGGGATCACCAGCAGCAGCAGGAACACCGCGATCGCGCTCGCGACGCCCGGCCGGCCCTCCGCGAAGCCCTTGCGGTACAGCTCCAGTGCCAGCACGTTGGCGTCGTCCTGGGAGGACCCCGGCGCGATGATGAACACCAGGTCGAACACCTTCAGCACGTTGATCATCAACGTGACGGTGACCACCGCCAGGACCGGCGCGAGCAACGGCACGGTGATCCTGCGGAACACCTGCCACTCGCCGGCGCCGTCCACCCGTGCCGCCTCCAGCAGCTCCCGGGGCACACTCGCGAGCCCAGCCGCGATCAGCACCATCGCGAAGCCCGCCCACATCCACACGTACGCCCCGATGATCGACGGGGTGACCAGCGCCGGACCGAGCCACTCGACCCCGTTGTACGGCTCCCGGAAGTTGCTCGCCGGCAGCCGCAGCCGGGCCCCGTCGGCGGACGCGGGCAGCGTGAAGGTGCCGTCGCCGGCCGCCTCGGTGGAGGCCACCACCTTGCCGTCCTTCACCGCCTCGATCCGCATCCCCGCGTAACCCACCTCGGACGGGTCGGGGGCGCCCAGCCGGCCCACGCCCTTGCCCCGGGTGAAGTCCTGCCAGGTGGTGCCGGTGACCCTCCCCGGCTCCGCCCCGGCCGCGGTGGCCTTCTTCACCCCGTCCGGCAACTGGTCCGGGGCGACACCGACGAGGGGCAGGGAGACCGGCCGCCCGGCGTGGACGGCGTCCTTGGTGAGGAAACCGCCGTCCTCCGCGACGAGCGGCGACTCGCGGCCCGGATGGGCCTTCGGGAACGCCGACGCCTGCGCGAACGTGTCGTGCACACCGACCCACACGGCGTTCGCGACGCCCTTGTCCGGGTCCTGGTCGTACACCAGCCGGAAGATGATCCCCGCGGCCAGCATCGAGATCGCCATCGGCATGAAGACGACCAGCTTGAACGCCGTTCCCCAGCGCACCCGTTCGGTCAGGACCGCGAAGACCAGACCGAGCGCGGTGGAGACCGTCGGCGCGAACACCACCCAGATGACGTTGTTCTTCAGGGCGGTCCGGATGCCGTCGTCGGTGAAGAGCGTCTTGTAGTTGTCGACCCCGGCGAAACCGTCACCGGAGGCGTTGTAGAAGCTGCGGACGATCGAGTACCCGATCGGGTAGACCACGAGCGCGCCGAGCAGCACCAGCGCGGGCAGCAGGAACAGCGCTGCCACGGCCTTGCGGGTGCCGGTCACGCTCTTGCGACTGCGGGGCGCGGCGGGGCCCGGTGGGGCCCCGGCCGCCGCTGCCGGCGCCATCGCCGGCTCAGCTCCCGCTTCCGTACGCGGCCGCCGCGTCCTTCTCCAGCCGGGCCTGGGCGCCCGCGACGTCCTTCGGGTTCTTCAGGAAGTCCTGCAGGTCCTTCCACTCACCCTTGCCGGGGGTGCCGCCGAAGGCCTGCGGGGTCTGGTCGGACATGTCGAAGCGGAAGTCGTCGCCGGACGCGATCAGCGCCTTGGCGATCTTCCGCTGGACCTCGTTCGGGTACGCCGACACCGGCACGTTCTTGTTCGGCGAGAGGTAGCCGCCGAGCTTCGCCTGGATCGTCGCCGCGTCCGGCGAGGCGAGGAAGGTGGCCAGGGCCTGCGCCGCCTTGGAGTCCTTCAGGATCACCGCCGCGTCACCGCCGGATACCACCGGCGCGGCCGAGCCGACCGCCGGGAACGGGAACACCTTCGCGTCCGTGCCCACCTTCGCCTTGGTCTCACCGATGTTGACCTGCACGAAGTCGCCCTCGTAGACCATCGCGGACTTCGGCTGGTCCCCGCCGGTGAAGGTCTGGGTGACCGACTGCGGGAACTCCGTCTGCAGCGCGCCGCTCTGGCCGCCGGCCAGGTAGTCCTTCTTGCCCCACAGCTGGGCCAGCGTGGTCAGCGCCTGCTTGACCGACGGATCCGTCCACTTGATCTTGTGCTGGGCCAGCTGGTCGTACTTCTCCGGGCCCGCCTGGGAGAGATAGACGTTCTCGAACCAGTCGGTCAGCGGCCAGCCGTCCGCGCCGGCCACGGAGAAGGGCGTGACCCCCGAGTCGTACACCGCCTGCGAGGCGGTCAGCAGGTCCTGCCAGGTCTTGGGCTCCTTGGCACCCGCGTTCTCGAAGACCTTCGTGTTGTACCAGATCAGCGACTTGTTGGCCGCCTTGTAGTAGACGCCGTACTGCTTGCCGTCGACCTTGCCGATGTCCTGCCAGCCCTGCGAGTAGTTCTCCGCCAGTTCCTTCTGGGCCTCCGGCCCGAGGGGCTTGGCCCAGCCCTTCTGCACGGCCTGCTTGATGGCGCCGGGCTGCGGCAGCAGCGCGACGTCCGGTGGCTGCCCGCCCGCGATCTTCGAACCGAGGAAGTTGATGATCGGGTCCTGCGCGGGCACGAACGTGACCGTGGCGCCCGTGCGCTTCTCGAACTCGGCGAGGACCTTCTTGAAGTTGGCCTGTTCGGCACCGGTCCAGACGGCGGCCACCTCCAGATGGGCGCCGTTCAGTTTCGGCAGGGTGACGGTGGAGGCGCTGGGCTCGCCGCTCCCGCCCCCGTCGCCCTTCTTGCCGTCGTCACCGCTGGAGCACGCGGAGAGCGCGAGGGCTCCCGTGAGCAGTGCGGCGAGTGTGGTGACGGCCCTGTGTGTCCGGAACGTGCTGCTCTTGCTGCGCATCACTTCCCCGTTCGTCGTTCTCCGTTGAACGTCGTTGAACGTCAGAACTCTGTCCCGTGCGCTCCGGTCTACGCCGGGCCGCTCGGGAGGGGCAAGAGCGCCTGCGGTGTCGACCGGCTCATCGTGACCGGCTCGTGACCAGGTGTGTATGCGTACGGGTTTCCGGCGGCCGCGGGGACGACGGATTCACCGAGGCCCCAGAGGTTCACCTGGAGGGGGGACGGGCCCGCGGGAGCCACCCGGCGTGCGGGCCCGGCTCCGCCCGATCGCCCGGTGTGCGGGCACCCCCCACCTGCCTTCCCGGCGTACGGTGCCCGGCCGCGGTCAGAGCAGGGACGGTATCTCCGCCGCCGCGACCTCCCGGGCCGCCCGCTCCACCGCGCTCGCGAGCAGCGCCAGGTCGGTCGGGCCGTTGCCCAGCTCCCGCACCGGCCGGCGGGCCGGCGGGTCTCCCATCCGCTGCCAGTCCAGCGGGACCACCGTCGGCCGCTGGGTCGCGGTCCGCGGGATACGGCCCGTCACCCGGCCGCCCTGGAAGCCGACGGCACGCCCGTCCGGGTACACGAGCCGCCCACGACCGGGTGCCGGTTCGTCAGGCCCCGGCTGCGGCGCGTCCAGCGTCACCCGCAGGGCCGCCCGGCGCGCCGGCTCCGACTCCGCGGTACGGCCGCCGGCCCCGGCCGCGGCCACCAGATGCACACCCAGCCGGGCACCCTCCCGGGCCACCGCCTCCAGCGCCCGCATCACCGAGCCCGCGGCGGGCCGGCCGGGAGAGCCGAGCGCGGGGGAGACCAGCGCGTCCAGGTCGTCCACGACCACCACGAGCCGGGGCAACGGCGGCGGCGCGTCGGCACGTTGCCGGGCCCGGGCCGGCCGCAGGCGCAGGGTGGAACTTGGCGGCGCCTCTATGTCGCCGGAAGCGGAGGCGCGGTGCGCGGGCGCGTCGGCGGGGGCGGACGTGTCCCCGGCGGCCGGCGTCCGCTGGGCCACCATCCGGCCGGACACCTCCCGGCCCGCATGCCACTGGGCGAAGTCCGTCCGGCCCAGCAGTTCCGCCCGCCGCTTCAGTTCGGCGGTCAGCGACTGCGCGAACTCCCGCATGCGCACCGGGTCGTTGGCGATGAGGTGCGTGGTGGCGTGCGGTATGTCGGTGCAGACCCGCAGGCCCTCCCCACGTCCGGCGCCCGCGCCGACCCCGTCCCGGCCGTCGAGCAGCACCACGGCCAGCCGGTCCGGCCGCTCGGCCGCGGCCAGCGAGGCGACCACGGCCCGCAGCAGCTCGGTACGACCGCTGCCGGGCGGCCCCTCGATCAGCAGGTGCGGCCCCTCGGCAACGAGATCGGCGGTGACCGGCCCGCGCGGTCCGGCACCCAGTACCGCCCGTGCCCGGCCGCCCAGCGACTCCGTGTCGTCGGCCGCGTCGGCCCAGCGGGCCATCAGCGACGCCGGGGTGGCCCGGGCCAGGCCCAACTCGTCCAGCAACCGCGCCGACTGGGGCAGCGGCACGGACACGCGCGTGTGCCGCTCACCGGCCGGGCCGTCCGGGCGCAGCGGCGCCATCGCCCGCGCGAACCGCTCCGCCCAGGCGGCGGAGACGGCGTCGACGGCGGCGGGCACGCCGGGGCCGACGGGACCGCCCCGCGCGACCCGCAGCAGTTGCAGCGCGGCGGCGACGTCCCCGCTGAGCAGGGCCACGGCACCGCAGTGCCGGAACGTCGGCGTCACTTCGCACGCGGCCTCGTACGTCCGCGCGACGGGCGACGCCGGCGAAGCGGGCTCGGTCTCCGCCAGACACACGACGTGGACCCCGGCCCGCGGCCCGGCCACGGCCAGCCGCGCGAGGGCCTCCTGCAGTCCGGCGCCCCCCGGGTCCCCGTCCACCACGACGACGGTGAACGGCCCGGCGAACCCACCGCCCCCGTCCGGCCCGGCCCCGTCCCTGGCCCAGGACGGACGACGGACGGGAGCGGCCGGGGTGGCGGGGCTGCCGGGGGAGCCGAGGGTTCCCGGGCCGGTACGGGTTATGGGGCTGCCGGGGGCTCGGAGGGTTTCGGGGTCTATGGCGGCCGTGGGACCGCCGACGGATCGGGGGCCGGTGGAGACGGTGGGGTTGCTGCGGGAGCCGGAGGTTCCGGGGTCGCTGGGGACGGAGCCGGGGGTTCGGGGGCCGGTCGGGGTCCCGCGGGTTCCGGGATCCGCGGGGGTTGTGGGGCCGCCGGAAGCTCGGAGGGCTCCGGGGCCGGCGTGGGAGGCGGGGCTGCCGAGGATGCCCGTGCCCGTGTCCGTGTCCGTGTCCGTGTCGGTGGGGGCTGTGGGCCCGCCGGGGGATCCCAGGGTTCCGGGGCCGGCGTCGGGGGCGGGGCGGCCGTAGGAGGGATCGGGCGTGCCGGGGGCGGGCAGGTCGGCCGGGGACGAGGCGGTGCCCCTGGCCGGCGTGCCGGAGCCGGGAGTGCCGGCGCCGGATGTGCCGGAGCCTGGCGTGCCAGGGCCGGGTGTGCTGGAGCCTGGCGTGCCAGGGCCGGGTGTGCCGGAGCCCGGCGTACCTGGGCCGGGTGTACTGGAGCCCGGCGTGCCAGGGCTGGGTGTGCTGGAGCCTGGCGTGCCAGGGCTGGGTGTGCTGGAGCCTGGCGTGCCAGGGCCGGGTGTGCCGGACGGCGTGGGCGTCCCCGGGGCCCCCGTCGGCGCCGTGCCGTCCGCGATGCGGGCCGGGGACGGATGGGCCGCGGTCCGGCCCGTCGCCGCGTGGTCCTCGACCCGGCGCAGCAGTTCCTCCGTGCGGGCCGCCGCCTGCTCGCGGTCGTAGGCCAGCAGCAGACGGCAGTCCTGGCCGTGGCCCGGCCGGACGTGCGGGAGCCAGCCCAGCCAGGCCCACTCGGCCGTGCGCTCGGCCACCGGCCTCGAGCGGTCCGCGCTGATCAGCACGATCTCCAGCAGGTCGGGCGAGTGCAGCGCGGCGAGCTGGGCCAGCACCGCGCGGGCCAGCCCGGACAGCCGGGGCCGTGGACCGGCCAGGCCCAGCGCGCCCGCCTCCCGCAGCGCGGCGGTCACCGGCACGGCGGGCAGCAGCCCCGAGCCGTCCGGTGCGCTCCGGTCGGCCGTGCCGAGCCGGACGGTCAGCGCCTCGGGGTGCCCCGGTCCGCGTTCCCAGAGGCGGGGGCCGGGGCCGAGCGCGGTCAGCAGCAGGGCCGCCGGGTCGGGCCAGGTCTCGGGCTGCCGGAACGCTCGGGGGACGGGGGCGCCGGCGGTGGCGGCGGCCGTACCGTCGTGGGTCTGCCGGCTGCTCGGCTGCTCCCCGCGGGCACCCGTCAGCCGGCGGGCCCAGGCGCCGAACCCGCGCCGCCGGGTCCCCTGCGGGGCGTCCGTACCCCGGAGCGGAGTGTCCTTGCGCCCGCCCCCGTGCGCGTTCTCACCGGCGTGCGCGGCACCCGCCCCGCCGACACCGAAGCGCCCCGCGTGGGTGTCCCCACCGGAACCGGCGCCAGGTCCGGCGCCAGGTCCGGCGCCGGAAGCGTCGGCACCGAAGGCCCCGGCACCGTAGGCATCAGCGGCCGAAGCGTCGGCCCCGGAGGCCCCGGCACCGTAGGCATCAGCGGCCGAAGCGTCGGCCCCGGAGGCCCCGGCACCGTAGGCATCAGCGGCCGAAGCGTCGACCCCGGAGGCCCCGGCACCGTAGGCATCAGCAGTCGAAGCGTCGGCACCGGAGGCACCGACCCCGAACGCACCGGCACCGGCAACGGCACCGTAGGCACCGGCGTCCCTCTCCCGGCTCTCGGCGTGCGGCGCTCCGGCCTGGCCCGGTACCACCGGCGTCTGCCCACGCCGGTGCTCCTGGGCCCCCGCGCCACCGCCGGAGGCACCCCAGCCGGCGGAACCGGAGGAGTCGTAGTCGTGATGCGCGCCCCCGGCACGCCCCGAGCCCCCGCGCACCGGCTCACCGGCCGCGCCGGTCCCGGTGACCGCGCCGCCGGGCGCGCCGGAACCATCGACACCGCCCGCCACCGGCGACGCTCCCCGCGCGGCCGGTGCGGCAGGGGGGCCGGTGTCGGCCGCGGGCCGGGCGCCGCCCGGGACGACCCGCACGCACCCCTCCCCGTCGGGTACCGCCCGGACCCTGGCCCCGGGGCCCCCGGACGGGGTGACCCGCAGGGCCGACTCCCCGATCCGCAGCAAGCCCCCGGCAGGGAACCGCACGGGCCGTTCCGTCAGCCGCACGCCGTCGAGCGACGTGCCGTTCGTGGAGCCGAGGTCGGCGACCGAGACGCGGCCGTCCGCGCCGACGGTGACCACGCAGTGCAGTCGGGAGACGTCGAGGTCGTCCAGCGGGACGTCCGCCTCGGCGGAGCGGCCGACGGTGATCCGGCCGCCGTGCAGCAGGTGGACCCCGCCCGCGTCGGGGCCGGCGATCACATGGAGCTGGGCCGGGGCGTCGTCCAGCTCGGGGTGCGGTTCGGCGGCGGCGGGGGCGCCGAGGGACAGCACGGCTCCGTCGACCAGCGGCGGCTCGCCGAGCGTGGCGCGGCGCGGGTCCAGCCGGTCCGTGCCCGCGTAGAGGACGACGGTCGCGCCGCCGGTGTCCCGGCCGCCCTGCCCGCCCTCTCCGGTGACCGCGCCGGCCAGCGCCGACGCCACCGCGGCCAGCTCCGTGCCCGCGGGCGCCGTGACCAGTACGTCGCGGCTCGCGGCGCGGCCCCGCTGCGGGGACGGGCCGAGCGGGTCTACGACGGTCAGCCGGATCTGCATCGGCGTCAGCGGTCCCTTCTGCGCGGGTCTGCGCGGGCGCGGACTTCCCCCCACCCCCACGAGCACGTCGGCCAGCAGCCGCCGGCACGTCCCAGCGGGCTGCTGGAGGCATCCTCGCACCTGCCACTGACAACGCGCCCGGGACCCGGGCACAAGTGATCTTGATTGGTCGGCTCTGCCCCCAAAAGTGCCTGACCAGTACCCCACTGGCGATCAGTTGAGATCGGTCACGTCCGGCTCCGGCAACCACGGGACCGGTGCGGGCGTCTTTCCGTCGAACACCTCGAACATGCTCGGGAACGCATACGTAGTGCCCCGAAGAGCCCCACTACAGTGGGTCGGAGCACCGGAATGCAGGCAAGCAAGCAACAGCAAGCAGCAGGGAGCGCGTGACGTGCGGCCAGTCGGCAGCAAGTACCTGCTTGAGGAGCCGCTCGGACGCGGCGCCACAGGCACCGTCTGGCGTGCCCGCCAGCGAGAGACCGCGGGCGCCGAGGCGGCCGTGCCCGGTCAGCCGGGAGAGACGGTCGCGATCAAGGTCCTCAAGGAGGAGCTGGCCGGCGACCCCGACATCGTGATGCGCTTCCTGCGGGAGCGCTCCGTCCTGCTCCGGCTCACGCACCCCAACATCGTCCGGGTCCGCGACCTGGTCGTCGAGGGCGATCTGCTGGCGCTGGTCATGGACCTCGTCGACGGCCCCGACCTGCACCGCTACCTGCGCGAGAACGGCCCGCTCACCCCGGTCGCCGCCGCACTGATGACGGCCCAGATCGCCGACGCGCTCGCCGCGAGCCACGCCGACGGCGTCGTCCACCGCGACCTGAAGCCCGCGAACGTGCTGCTCATGCAGCACGAGGGCCAGATGCACCCGATGCTCACCGACTTCGGCATCGCCCGCCTCGCCGACTCCCCGGGGCTGACCCGCACCCACGAGTTCGTCGGCACGCCCGCGTACGTGGCGCCGGAGTCCGCCGAGGGCCGCCCGCAGACCTCCGCGGTCGACATCTACGGCGCCGGCATCCTGCTGTACGAGCTGGTCACCGGGCGGCCGCCGTTCTCCGGCGGCAGCGCCCTGGAGGTCCTGCACCAGCATCTGAGCGCTGAGCCGCGCCGCCCCTCCACCGTCCCCGAGCCGCTGTGGACGGTCATAGAGCGCTGCCTGCGTAAGAACCCGGACGAGCGGCCGAGCGCCGAGAACCTCGCGCGTGGCCTGCGGGTCGTCGCCGAGGGGGTCGGCGTGCACGCGAACGCCGCGCAGATCGCCGCCGCCGAGGGCGTCGGGGCGCTGCTCGCCCCCGACCCGGACCCGACGGCCGTCCCGGGCGTGCCCGGCGCCGCCGACCCCACCCAGGTGCTGCCCACGAACGCGCCGCAGGGTGCGTACGACCCGAACGCCGCGACCAGCGTGCTGCCGCACACGGGCGGCCCGGCCGGCGCCGCCGACCCCACCGCGGTCCTGCCGAACACCGGCGCGGCGGACCCGACGGCCGTGATGCCGCCCGTCCCGCCGGGGCAGTACGGCCAGCAGGGGCAGCAGCCCGAGCAGCCGCACCCCTGGCAGACGCAGCTGCGCGCCGCCCGTGACCGCAACGATCAGACGCAGGTCCAGTACCTCGACCCCGACGAGGACCCGCTGCGCCGCCGCCCCCAGCGGCAGGTGGCCCGGCCACAGCAGCAGCCGCGCCAGGCCCCGCAGGCCCGCCCGCAGCAGCCGCAGCCGCGCGGCCGGCAGCCCCAGCAGGCCCCCGGGTACGGCTATCCGCAGCAGCAGCCCCAGCAGTACGCCCCGCCGCAGCAGCCGCAGCAGCCGCAGCAGCCGCAGCGGTACGCGCCGCCCGCCCGGCCCGAGCCGCAGCGGCCCGCGCGGGAGCCCCGGGCCCCACGGCAGCGCAACGCCAACCCGATGAAGATCCCCGGCCTGGGCTGTCTGAAGGGCTGCCTGTTCACGATCGTCATCCTGGTCGTGGCGAGCTGGCTGATCTGGGAGCTGACCCCGCTGCACACCTGGGTCGGCCAGGGCAAGGGCTACTGGGACCAGATGACCGACTGGATCGGCAAGGTCGGCGACTGGGTCGAGAAGGTGGGCGGCTCCTCCGGCAGCGGAAACTGATCACGGGAACCGGCCGCCGCCGGGCACCGGCCCCTGGGGACCGGTGAACCGGCCGCCGGGCACCGGCCCCTGGGGACCGGTCTCCCGGACCGGCCGCCGGGAACCGGTCTCGCACGACCGGATATTCCGAACCGGTCCTGTGAGCGGCTCGGGGGCCAGGCCTTCGGAGCCGGGCGGCCGGTGACCGCGCCCCGGAATTCCACCGCTGGTTTGGGGATTTGTCGACATCTGGCGGGTGATTTCCGTCTCCGCGGTGAAGGTTGGCTCGTCGGACGCGTAGTTTTGTCGGCAACACGCGTCTGTAGGAGCAGTCTTGGCACGGAAGATCGGCAGCCGGTACACCGCGAACCAGATCCTGGGGCGGGGCAGCGCCGGCACGGTGTGGCTGGGCGAGGGGCCGGACGGTCCCGTCGCCGTCAAGCTCCTGCGCGAGGACCTCGCCTCCGACCAGGAGCTGGTCGGACGCTTCGTCCAGGAGCGCACCGCGCTGCTCGGCCTGGAGCACCCGCACATCGTCACCGTGCGCGACCTGGTCGTCGACGGCAACGACCTGGCCCTGGTGATGGACCTCGTGCGCGGTACCGACCTGCGCACCCGGCTGGAACGGGAGCGGAGGCTCGCCCCCGAGGCGGCCGTGGCGATCGTCGCCGACGTCGCCGACGCGCTGGCCGCGGCGCACGCGGCCGGGGTGGTCCACCGGGACGTCAAGCCCGAGAACGTCCTGCTCGACATGCAGGGCCCGCTCGGGCCGGGCGGATCACACCCCGCCCTGCTCACCGACTTCGGCGTCGCCAAGCTGATCGACTCGCCGAAGCGGACCCGGGCCACGAAGATCATCGGGACGCCCGACTACCTGGCCCCGGAGATCGTGGAGGGCCTGCCGCCCCGGGCCGCCGTGGACATCTACGCCCTGGCCACGGTCCTGTACGAGCTGCTGGCCGGCTTCACCCCCTTCGGCGGGGGACACCCCGGCGCGGTCCTGCGCCGGCACGTCACCGAGACCGTCGTACCGCTGCCCGGCATCCCCGAGGAGCTGTGGCAGCTGCTGGTGCAGTGCCTGGCCAAGGCGCCCGCCTCCCGGCTGCGCGCCTCGGAGCTGGCGGCACGGCTGCGCGAGCAGCTGCCGATACTCGCCGGGATGCCGCCGCTGGACGTGGACGAGCCGGGGCTCGCCGAGGAGGACACGGACGAGCCGGCCCCGGCGGCACCCTCCGGTGGTGAGCCGGTACGGCGGCGGGGCGCGGTCTCCCTGGTCCCCGGCGCCCGGCCGGACTCCAACCGGGACACACACACGTCGATGCGGGTGCCCGCGCCGGACGAGCTGGCCGGCGGTGCCCACGGGACCGCGCGCGCCCCCCGGCCCACCGGTGCGCCCCGGCCGGGTTCGGCCCGGCACCGGGCCGCGGTGCGGCGGCGCAGGGTGACGCTGGGGGTGGCGGGCGTGGTGGTGGCCGCCGTGGTGGCCGTCGGGGCGTGGTTCGCGTCGTCCGACGGTGACGACCAGCCGGCGCCGGGCACTCACAGCACGTCGGCCCCCTGACCCACCCGAGGGCTCAACCCGCCGTCGCAAGGGGCTGTCCCAAGGGGCTCCGCCCACCGTCACAAGCGGTTCCGGCCCCCGTTCGGCCGAGGGCGCTTGCCACAGCCGTTACGCTGGAAGGCGTGGCAGTCGTCGATGTATCCGAAGAGCTGAAGTCCCTCTCCTCGACCATGGAGTCGATCGAGGCCGTCCTGGACCTCGACAGGCTGAGGGCAGACATCGCCGTGCTCGAGGAGCAGGCGGCCGCGCCGTCCCTGTGGGACAACCCGGACGAGGCGCAGAAGATCACCAGCAAGCTCTCCCACCTCCAGGCCGAGGTCAGGAAGGCGGAGGCGCTGCGTGGCCGGATCGACGATCTCGCGGTCCTCTTCGAGATGGCCGAGGAGGAGGACGACCCGGACACCCGCGCCGAGGCCGAGTCCGAGCTGACCTCGGTGAAGAAGGCGCTGGACGAGATGGAGGTCCGCACCCTCCTGTCCGGCGAGTACGACTCCCGCGAGGCGCTCGTCAACATCCGCGCCGAGGCCGGCGGCGTCGACGCCGCGGACTTCGCCGAGCGGCTGCAGCGCATGTACCTGCGCTGGGCCGAGCAGCGCGGCTACAAGACCGAGCTGATCGAGACGTCGTACGCGGAAGAGGCCGGCATCAAGTCGACCACCTTCTCCGTGCAGGCGCCCTACGCCTACGGCACCCTCTCCGTCGAGCAGGGCACGCACCGCCTCGTGCGCATCTCGCCCTTCGACAACCAGGGTCGCCGGCAGACCTCCTTCGCCGGTGTCGAGGTCCTGCCCGTCGTCGAGCAGTCCGACCACGTCGAGATCGACGAGTCCGACCTGCGGATCGACGTCTACCGGTCCTCCGGCCCGGGCGGCCAGGGCGTCAACACGACCGACTCCGCGGTCCGCATCACGCACCTCCCCACCGGCATCGTGGTCTCCTGCCAGAACGAGCGCTCGCAGATCCAGAACAAGGCCACGGCGATGAACGTCCTCCAGGCCAAGCTCCTGGAGCGGCGCCGCCAGGAGGAGCAGGCCAAGATGGACGCCCTCAAGGGCGACGGCGGCAACTCCTGGGGCAACCAGATGCGTTCGTACGTGCTGCACCCCTACCAGATGGTCAAGGACCTGCGCACCGAGTTCGAGGTGGGCAACCCGGAGGCCGTTTTCAACGGCGAGATCGACGGGTTCCTGGAGGCCGGCATTCGCTGGCGCAAGCAGCAAGAGAGGTAACTTTGTCGACATAACAACTGCCGCCCATGAGGCGGCAGTTGTCATTTGTCTGGGTTTTACATCACACTCACAGGCTTCGATTCCCCGCAAACATCACCCCACCGGACATTGCGCCCGCAACGACCTTGACGTTGCTTTGAAAAATGGGAAGGGTGAGCCGCGGCATGCGTACTTGAGGGGCGCATGTGAACCGGGGGATCGAGTTGACGCGCTTCGTCACCAGCTGCCTCCGTCGATCACGGCACGCCCCGACGCGACGCCCATTGACGAACAGCTACTGGGGGTAGCAACCATATGACGAAGAAGACGCGGATCCGGGTCGCGCGGATAGCCGCCGGTGCCGTGATCGCGGCCGGTGCGTCGCTGACCGCGGCCGGCGCGGCATCCGCCCTGGACCTCGACGTCCAGGCGGGCCCGATCAGCCTCGGCGTGAGCGGTGTCGGCGCCGACGGTGGCAACACCGACGGCGGCGGTGGCGACTGCCCGATCGGCATCTGCACCGACGGCGGTACCGACGGTGGTTCGACCACCACCGATGGCGGTACCACGGACGGTGGCTCCACCGACGGCGGGACCACGGACGGCGGGACCACCGACGGTGGCACGACCGACGGTGGTACCACGGACGGTGGCACGACCGACGGCGGCACCACGGACGGCGGGACCACCGACGGCGGCACCACGGACGGCGGGACCACCGACGGCGGCACCACGGACGGCGGGACCACCGACGGCGGCACGACCGACGGCGGCACCACGGACGGCGGCACCACCGACGGTGGCACGACCGACGGCGGCAACGGAAACGGCGGCAACGGAAACGGCGGCAACGGTTCCGACGGCGGCAACGGCAACTCCGGCGGCAACGGCAACTCGGGTGGCAACGGCAACTCGGGTGGCAACGGCAACTCGGGCGGTGACAGCGGCACCGGCGGTTCCGGCGACGGCGGTTCCGGCACCGGTGGCAGCCACCCCGAGGGCGGCAACAACAACGTCCCGCAGGACGAGGGCTCCTCGGCGCTCACCGACACCGGTTCCGACACCTCGGCCCAGGGCGGCGACAAGCAGCTCGCCGAGACCGGTGCCGGCCAGACCGCGTTCCTGCTCGTCGGCGCCGCGACGATGATCGCCGGCGGCATCGGCTTCCGTGTCCTGCCGCGTCTGGTGACCGGCAGGGGCGGCGCCGCCGCCTGAGCGTAGCGATACGTTCACGCACCGCGCGCACGACACAGACGGGAGGGCCCGGAGCCACTGGCTCCGGGCCCTCCCGGCGTCTTCGCGGGGCTACGCGCTCACGCGTACCGCCGGCGCACCTGCGGACTTCCTCACACGGTCTGGTGCGCCAGCAGCGCAACCGCGGCGATCAGCACCGCCAGCAGCGCGATCAGCGCCATCGGGTTCAGCCCGTTCAGACCGCCGAAGAGGCCCTCCTGCTGCAGTCGCTCGCGGTTGGCACGGCACACCGGGCACCGGCCCTCGCTCACGGGCGACGCGCAGTTCGCGCACACCAACCGGTCGTACGTCATGCGCTCGCCCTCCTTGCACCGGCCATCACACGTACAACGCTCACGGGAACGAGAACGTTCCCCTCCCACTGTGCCAGGTTCCCGCGGAGCGTGCGCGGGCCCTCGGGGAGAGGGCCGCGGGCAGGGGCCGGTACAAAAACGTACAAGTCTTGCCCAACCTGAACCTGCGACTGCACTTGCACACCCGGTTCGCGTATGGTCACGCTCATCTACCCCCGGCGACCCGTGGTGCATCCGTGATCCGATTCGACAACGTCTCCAAGGTCTACCCCAAGCAGACCCGCCCCGCACTCAGGGATGTCTCCCTCGAGGTGGAGAAGGGCGAGTTCGTCTTTCTCGTGGGATCCTCCGGCTCCGGAAAGTCCACCTTCCTGCGGCTCGTCCTCCGCGAGGAGCGGTGCAGCCACGGCCAGGTGCACGTGCTGGGCAAGGACCTCGCGCGCCTCTCCAACTGGAAGGTGCCGCAGATGCGCCGCCAGCTGGGGACCGTGTTCCAGGACTTCCGGCTGCTGCCGAACAAGACGGTCGCCGAGAACGTTGCCTTCGCGCAGGAGGTGATCGGCAAGTCCCGGGGCGAGATCCGCAAGTCCGTGCCCCAGGTGCTCGATCTCGTCGGGCTCGGCGGCAAGGAGGACCGGATGCCGGGCGAGCTGTCCGGTGGTGAGCAGCAGCGCGTGGCCATCGCGCGCGCCTTCGTCAACCGGCCGAAGCTGCTCATCGCCGACGAGCCCACCGGCAACCTCGACCCGCAGACCTCCGTCGGCATCATGAAGCTGCTCGACCGCATCAACCGGACGGGCACCACCGTGATCATGGCGACGCACGACCAGAACATCGTGGACCAGATGCGCAAGCGCGTCATCGAGCTGGAGAAGGGCCGCCTCGTCCGCGACCAGGCCCGCGGCGTCTACGGCTACCAGCACTGACCGCACCCAGCTTCCGAAAGGCCTGAAGAACCCGCCATGCGCGCCCAGTTCGTCCTGTCCGAGATCGGTGTCGGTCTCCGCCGCAACCTGACGATGACCTTCGCCGTCATCGTGTCCGTCGCCCTGTCCCTGGCCCTCTTCGGCGGCTCGCTGCTGATGAGCGACCAGGTGAGCACCATGAAGGGCTACTGGTACGACAAGGTCAACGTCTCGATCTTCCTGTGCAACAAGCACGACGCCGAGAACGACGTCAACTGCGCCAAGGGCGCGGTCACCGAGGACCAGAAGAAGCAGATCCTCGCGGATCTCAAGGACATGCAGGTCGTCGAGCAGGTGACGCACGAGTCGCAGGACGAGGCGTACAAGCACTACAAGGAGCAGTTCGGCAACTCCCCGCTGGCCGGCTCGCTCACGCCGGACCAGATGCAGGAGTCGTACCGGATCAAGCTCAAGGACCCGCAGAAGTACCAGGTGATCGCCACGGCGTTCAACGGGCGGGACGGCGTGCAGTCGGTGCAGGACCAGAAGGGCATCCTGGACAACCTCTTCCAGCTGCTGGGCCTGATGAACCAGGGCGCGCTGTTCGTGATGGCGCTGATGCTGCTGATCGCGCTGCTGCTGATCGTCAACACCGTGCGGGTGTCGGCGTTCAGCCGTCGGCGCGAGACCGGCATCATGCGCCTGGTCGGTGCCTCGGGCTTCTACATCCAGGCGCCGTTCATCGCCGAGGCGGCCGTGGCCGGTCTCATCGGCGGCAGCCTCGCCTGTGTCCTGCTGGTGGCCGGCCGGTACTTCACCATCGACCACGGAATGGCGCTGGCCAGCAAGCTCCAGTTGATCAACTTCGTAGGCTGGGACGCGGTGTTGACCAAGCTGCCGCTGATCCTCGCCACGAGTGTTCTGATGCCGTCGCTTGCGGCGTTCTTCGCGCTGCGCAAGTACCTGAAGGTGTGACGCATGCCAAGAGGGTCGTACGGGCATCCGGCCGTACGGCCCTCCGTGTTGTCCTAGACTCACCGCCATGTCAGGCCGTGACCTGTTCTGTCAGCCCCGTCGCATTCGCCGCGGGGCAGCCCTGACATTGGTCTTCGCCGGTGTGCTGATCGCCGGCGCCGCCACCGGTTCCTTCCCGGAACCCGATGGTCCCGCGCGCGGGGCCGCCGCCGGACCGTCGGGCCCGGCCACCCGGCACGAGGCCGTCGAGCGGGCCGCCGCCGAGGCGATGGCCGACGGCAAGTCCCCGATGGAGGCCGCCGAGCGGGCCGTCAGCCGCAGCGGGGACCGCTGGGGCGCGGTCTACTCCGAGGGCGAGTACGAGGAATTCCAGGACGCCCTCGACGGCCGGTACACCGGCGTGGGGCTGTGGGCCCGCCAGGAGGCGGACGGCGGGATCGCGATCACCAAGGTGCAGCCCGGCTCGCCCGCCGGTGTCGCGGGGATCCGCGCCGGCGACCGGCTGCGCAGCGTCGACGGCAGCCGGGTCGACGGCCGCCCGGTCACCGAGGTGATCTCCTTACTCCGCGGTGACGCCGAGGACGCCCCGGCGGGCACGACGGTCACCCTCGGCCTCGGGCGCGGCACCCGCGTGTGGACCGAGACCCTGCACCGGGCCCGGCTGTCCACCGACTCCGTCAGCGTGCACCGGCCGGCCGCCGGGGTCACCGTGCTGAAGGTCGCCGCGTTCACCAAGGGCACCGCCGCCACGGTCCGCGAGGCGCTGGAGACCACCCCGGCCGACGAGCGCACCGTCCTCGACCTGCGCGGCAACTCCGGCGGCCTGGTCACCGAGGCGGTGGACACCGCGTCCGCCTTCCTGGACGGCGGCCTGGTCGCCACCTACGACGTCGACGGTGACCAGCGCGCCCTGCACGCCGACCCGGGCGGCGACACCACCCGGCCCCTGGTCGTCCTCGTCGACGGCGGAACCATGAGCGCGGCCGAGCTGCTCACCGGCGCCCTGCAGGACCGGGGCCGCGCCGTCGTCATCGGCTCCCGCACCTTCGGCAAGGGATCCGTCCAGATGCCGACGAAGCTGCCCGACGGCTCGGTGGCCGAGCTGACCGTCGGCCACTACCGCACCCCCTCCGGCCACGTGGTCGACGGCCGGGGCATCACCCCCGACCTGGAGGCGGGGGCCGAAGCCCTGGAACGGGCCGAGACGGTCCTCACCGGCCTCGGCGACCCCTCGTAGCCACCCGTAATCTGCTGTACGTACACCCCCTCCCTGGTGCGAAAATGGTCGGCACTATGAGCAAGGGAATGTACGTACCGAAGGAGTCCCAGCCCAAGCAGGGCGGGGCCGCCGCGAAGGCGAGGGACGGCGAGAAGGGCGGCAAGCGCAAGATCGTCGCCCAGAACAAGAAGGCCCGCCACGACTACGCGATCATCGACACCTACGAGGCCGGGCTCGTCCTCACCGGCACCGAGGTCAAGTCGCTGCGCGAGGGGCGCAGCTCGCTGACCGACGGCTTCGTCCAGATCGACCGGGGCGAGGCGTGGCTGCACAACGCCCACATCCCCGAGTATCACCAGGGCAGCTGGACCAACCACTCCGCGCGCCGCAAGCGCAAGCTGCTCCTGCACCGCGAGGAGATCGACAAGCTGGAGTCCAAGGCTCAGGAGACCGGTCACACGATCGTGCCCCTCGCCGTGTACTTCAAGGACGGCCGGGCCAAGGCGGAGATCGCCCTCGCCCGGGGCAAGAAGGAGTACGACAAGCGGCAGACCCTGCGGGAGAAGCAGGACCGGCGCGAGTCGGACCGTGCGATCGCCGCGGCCAAGCGCAGGCAGCGCGGCGCCTGACCGGGCCGCCGGGAATAAGCTGGCACCGGTGCGCGTTGGTCACGTACGATGGCACTGCACTCCACAGCGGGTGCACACCCTCCCCGGAGGGGACCGTTGTTAATAAAACATGGGGATGATCGGTTTCGACAGCGGCTGTCGAAGCAGGGGAAGCGTGTCGAGGAAGCGGCAATGATCTCGTAAACCATATGTCGCAACAAATAATCGCCAACACCAAGCGCGATTCCTTCGCCCTCGCTGCCTAAGTAGCGACTTGCGAAGTGTCAGCCCGGGGCTGTTCCCGACCCGGATCCTGGCATCAGCTAGGGAACTAAACCTTGATCCCGGTCACGGGGTGAAGAGGGAAATCAAACAGTGACTGAGCCCGTCGGCGACTTGTTCGCGTGATCGCCGGGGCTGAGAAAAGCACAGCGGACTGCACACGGAGAAGCCCTGATTCCGCACCGTTGGACGCGGGTTCGATTCCCGCCATCTCCACTTACCCCATGTGGGCACGGGCCCCGTCGCTTCGAGCGGCGGGGCCTTTGTCATGCCTGTGCGGTGTCGGCTGTCATGCCCTGTGCGGCGTCGGCCGCGCTGATGACCAGCGCCAGAGCCGCCGCCGCGGCCGGTACGGCGTAGGCGGTGACGGGGGAGAGGTGTTCCGCCGCCCAGCCGCCCGCCGCGGAGCCGCAGGCGATCCCGGTGAGCAGCCCGGTCACGACCAGGCTCATGCCCTCGTTGAGCCGGTCGGCCGGCGTGCGCCGCTGCACCACCGTCATCGCCGTGACCATGGTGGGCGCGGTCGCCATCCCCGCGACCAGCAGCGCACCGGCGAGCACCACCAGCGAGCCCACGGCCGCCGCGGCCCAGGGCAGGACCATCAAGGCGGCCATGGCCGCCAGGCACCGGGTGAGCCGTGGCCGGGCCGGCTTCAGCGCCCCGTACGCCAGACCCGCCGCGCACGAGCCCGCCGCCTGCAGCGCGAGCACGGCACCGGCCGCCGCGCGATGCCCCTGCGCGTCGGCATGGGCGATCGTGGCGACCTCCATCGCACCGAACACCGCACCGGTGGCCGTGAAGCAGGCCAGCAGCGGCAGGATGCCGGGGCTGCGCAGCGGCGACGGCCCCCGCGAACGTGACCGGGTGGGCGGCTCGGTCGCCCGCCGGGCGGTGAACAGCAGCATGCCGGCGAGCAGCAGCACCGCGCCCACGAGCGTCCCGGCCTCCGGGAAGAAGCTGCCGGTCAGGAAGGACGCGAGCACCGGTCCGAGCATGAAGCACAGTTCGTCGGCGGCCTGCTCGAAGGAGTTCGCGGTGTGCAGCGCGTCCGGGTCGTCGCGCAGCAGATGGGCCCAGCGGGCGCGGGACAGGCCGCCGATGTTCGGGGTGGCCGCGGTGCCGGCGTAGGCGGCGAACAGCGTCCAGTCCGGGGCGTCGAAGCGGACGCACAGCAGCAGGGCGAGGCTGCCGAGCACGGAGACGACCGTGGCCGGCACCGCGACCCGGGCCTGCCCGTGCCGGTCGACGAGCCGCGCGACGAACGGGCCGGCCAGCGCGGTCGCCGCGAGCCCGGTCGCGGTGACGGCACCGGCGAGGGCGTACGAGCCCCGTGAGCCGGCGATCATCACGACCGCGCTCACGCCGAACATGCCGATGGGCAGGCGGGCGAGCAGGTTGCCGACGGTGAAGGCACGGGTGCCCGGAAGGGCGAAGAGGCGCCGGTATCCGTCGAGTCGGCGTCCCTCCCCGGCTATGCGGGTCTTCTTGTGGACGCGGTCGTCCTGAAGGGTCTGTTGCGGCATGGGTCAACGGTCGCCCGGAGTGGATCAACGGGTCCAACACCTGTGGAGGGCCGATTCACGCACCTGTGTTGTCAGTACGTCCGCATCCACGTTGTAGGTTCACCGTCATGCCCGCTCCCGCCCACCTGGATCCGCGCCTGCTGCGCGCCTTCATCGCCGTCGCCGAGGAACTGCACTTCACCCGGGCCGCGGCCCGCCTGTACGTCGCCCAGCAGGCGCTCAGCAGGGACGTACGGCGCCTGGAACGGGAGCTGGGTGCCGAGCTGTTCGTGCGGACCACCCGGCAGGTCACGCTGACCCCGGACGGTGAACGGCTGCTGCCGTACGCGCGCCGGATCCTCGCCGCCCAGGACGAACTGCTCGCCGCGTTCGCCCCCGGCCAGGCCCGCCCACTGCTGGTCGACCTCAACTCGCCGGGCCTGGCCACCGGCCGCCGGGTGCTGCACCGGGCCCGCGAACTCGCCCCCGACTGCGAACTGATGGCCCGCTACGAGAGTGGCCTGACCGGAGCCGCGGCCGAGTTGCTGGCCGGTCGCCTGGACGTCTCCTTCGGCCGCTTCGCGGGCCTCGACCCGGCGCTCCGGGCCGGCCTGGAGCAGCAGCCGGTGCGGTACGAGCCGATGACCGTCGTCCTGCCCGAGGAGCATCCGCTGACCGCGCTGCCGGAGGTTCCGCTGGCCGCGCTGGCCGGGGAAGCGGTGTACGCCGGTGCCGGGAATCCGCGCACGCGGGAGTGGACCGACCTGGCCCTGCGGCTCTTCGAGGGCCGGGGCGTCCGGCCGGCCCCGCCGCTTCCGCTGGCCGTCGGGGACGAGGAGTTCGGCCGCATCATGGCGAAGACCCGGAACCCGGTGCTGGCGGTGGTGGACTTCCCGGCCCTGCCCGGCACGGTGCGCCGTCCCCTCGTCGATCCCGTCCCGCTGTCGCCGGTCTCCCTGGTGTGGCGGAAAGGGCTGGTTCATCCCGGACTGACCGCGCTGCGGGAGGCGGTGGCCGCGATCGCCCGGGCGGAGGGCTGGTTGCGGCGCCCCGCCGATGGATGGATTCCGGCCATGGACGAGGCCGTGATGAACGGCGGCCATTGACGGCCCGGGGCCGGGCAGCTCTGGGCGTGCGCTACATTCATGGCTCGGGCGCAGGTGGGGAAGGGGGCGCTCGGACCGGGTGGGGGCCTGGATCGGATGACGGGCGCCCGCGATCCTGAACGCGCCCTGAACTGTCCCGTGGGGGGATGTGCGCGCGTGAAGAAGTGGCCAGAAGACGCCCAACCGGCAGGGCCGGAAGAGGCATCCGCCAAGCAAATCCAGCCGCGTGCCGAGGCCGACGAACGAGTACGTCCGGCCGCGGATGCGGAGCCCACCGCCACCGAGCCGGATGAACCCTCGGAGCCCACCGAGCCCACCGAGCCCACCGAGCCCACCGAGCCCACCGAGCCCACCGAGCCCACCGAGCCTGCAGAGGCCGCCGGGCCTGGCGGGTCCACCAGGGCCGCCGAGAGCACCCAGACTCTCGCCCCGGTCGAGGCCGGTGGGGTGGGGGACGCCGCTGAGTCCGCCGAGGCCGCTGGATCCGTCGGCTCTTGCGCCGGTCCGCACGGTATGACCGTCGAGCTGGACGGCGTCCGGATCGGCTCCGGCGGTGTGGGGAACGCAGGCGGTTCGCGGGGGTCCGAGGCGCCCGTCTTCGTGGACGAGACCGGGCGTCGCAGCCGGCGCTTCCGGCGTCTCGGCCTGGGGGTCGGCGTCGCCTGCGCCGGTTACGCCGCCGTCATCGTCGCCACCCTGCTGTCGGGCAACTCCGCCGCGCCCTGGCTGCCGGTGCCGGGCCAGCACGAGGGCAAGCCGGCCGGCCGGGCGGACGCCTCGCCGCGGCCCGGTGCCACCGACGCCCCGGCCCCGCCGGGAACCGGTGCGGTACCCGGGCCGGCCGTGGGCGCCGCGGCTACCGGCATCGCCGTGCCCGGCAGCGGATCGTCCACCGGCCCCGGTGCGCGTACCTCGGCCTCCGGGGAGCCGGCCGCCGGTACCCCCTCCGCGCCCGGCACCGCCGACGGCGGCACGGACTCCCCGTCCCCGGCGGCGCCGTCCACCGACGTCACCCCGGACCCGTCCGCCACCGGCACCGCCACCGCCACCGCGCCGGCGCCCTCGCCGTCCACGCCGGGCCGTACCCACACCCCGCCCGGCCGCACCCGGCACCCGCACCCCAAGCTCCCGCTCTGACCACGTTCTCACCACGTAGAGACACACTCCGATGGCCACACGTCCCCGCCGCCCCCGGCTGCCGCTGCGCTACCTGCTGCCCCTGCTGGTGCTGGGCGCGACCCTGGCGATGCTCATGCTGCGCGGCTATGTGCACAACGAGATACTCGCGGACCACCGCATCCGGCCCGCGGCGGCCGACGACGAGGTGCCGCGGCGGATCCTGGACGGCGGGCCGGTCATCGACACCCGCCACGGCCGCAGCGGCAGCCTGCGCATACCCGACCACCGCATCGTCCTCACCTTCGACGACGGGCCCGACCCGGAGTGGACCCCGAAGGTGCTCGACGTGCTGAAGGAGCACCACGCGCACGCGGTCTTCTTCGTCACCGGGGCCATGACCTCCCGCCACCCGGAGCTGGTCCGGCGCATGGTCGCCGAGGGACACGAGGTCGGTCTGCACACCTTCGGCCACCCCGACCTGTCGTACCACTCCACGAAGCGCATCGACTGGGAGCTGTCCCAGAACCAGCTGGCGCTCGCCGGCGCGGCCGGTATCCGCAGCTCGCTGTTCCGGCCGCCGTACTCCTCCTCCGCGAACGCCATCGACAACCGGTCGTGGCCGGTCACCCGGTACGTCGGCAGCCGGGGCTATCTCACCGTCGTCGACGACACCGACAGCGAGGACTGGCGCAGGCCCGGCGTCGCGGAGATCATCCGCAGGGCCACGCCCCACGGCGGCCGGGGCGCGGTCGTCCTCATGCACGACTCGGGCGGCGACCGGCACCAGACCGTCCAGGCGCTGGACACGCTGCTGCCCCGGCTCCAGCAGCAGGGCTACACCTTCCGGACCCTCACCGGCGCGCTGCGGGCACCGAGCGCGGACACCCCGGTCACGGGCCTGGACCTGTGGAAGGGGAAGGCCTGGGTGTTCCTGGTGAAGGCGTCCGACAACGCCACCACCGTCCTCGTCGCCGGTCTCGCCGCCGTGGGCTGCCTGGTCCTCGCCCGCTTCGGCCTGATGCTGCTGCTGTCCGGCTCGCACGCCCGCCGCACCCGGCGCAGTGACTTCCGCTGGGGCGAACGGCCGGTCACCGAACCGGTGTCGGTGCTGGTGCCGGCGTACAACGAGGCCAAGTGCATCGAGAACACGGTCCGTTCGCTGATGCGCAGCGATCATCCGATCGAGGTCCTCGTCGTCGACGATGGTTCCGCGGACGGCACGGCGCAGCTCGTCGAGGCGCTGGACCTGCCCGGTGTCCGGGTGATCCGCCAGGAGAACGCGGGCAAGCCGGCCGCCCTCAACCGGGGCCTCGCGAACGCCCGGTACGACCTGGTCGTGATGATGGACGGCGACACCGTCTTCGAACCGGCCACCGTCCGCGAACTCGTCCAGCCCTTCGCCGACCCCCGCGTCGGCGCCGTCGCCGGGAACGCCAAGGTGGGCAACAAGAACCGGCTCATCGGCGCCTGGCAGCACATCGAGTACGTGATGGGCTTCAACCTCGACCGCCGGATGTACGACGTCCTGGACTGCATGCCGACCATCCCCGGCGCGGTCGGGGCGTTCCGCAGGTCCGCCCTGGAACGCGTCGGCGGCATGAGCGACGACACGCTCGCCGAGGACACCGACGTCACGATGGCCCTGCACCGCGACGGCTGGCGCGTGGTGTACGCCGAGAAGGCCCGCGCCTGGACGGAGGCGCCGGAGTCGGTCCAGCAGCTGTGGTCCCAGCGCTACCGCTGGTCCTACGGCACCATGCAGGCCATCTGGAAGCACCGCCGCGCCCTGTTCGAGCGGGGCCCGTCCGGCCGGTTCGGCCGGGTCGGGCTGCCCCTGGTCGCGCTCTTCATGGTCGTCGCGCCGCTGCTGGCCCCGCTGATCGACCTGTTCCTCGTCTACGGCCTGGTCTTCGGCCCGGCCGGGAAGACGGTCGTGGCCTGGTCCGCCGTCCTGGCCGTGCAGGCGATCTGCGCGGCCTACGCCTTCCACCTGGACCGCGAACCCCTGACCCCGCTGCTCTCCCTCCCTCTCCAGCAGCTCCTCTACCGGCAGCTGATGTACGTCGTGCTGCTCCAGTCCTGGATCACCGCCCTCACCGGCGGCCGCCTGCGCTGGCAGAAGCTGCGCCGCACGGGCGGGGTGGCGGCGCCGCCGGAGGCACCGGCGCGGCGGCAGCCGGTGGCGGCGCAGGACCCGGTGGGCTGACCGGCGGGGCGAGACCCCGTGGTCCGGCCAGCCGGGCGAGACCCCGTGGTCCGGCCGGCGGGGCGGGGCCTCCCGAGGCTGCCGTGTGCTCCGTGCCCGGGTCGTCCGGGGGCTGCCGTGTGCTCCGTGCCCGGGTCGTCCGGGCCGGCCGCCTCACCGGCCGTTCCGGGTGCGAGTGAGAGCAACGTTCCCTTCCGGTCACTCGCAGCCACAGGGCCGGAAACGCGCCCTTCCTACCTTCGGGCTCTGTCAGTGGTCGGCAGACCGAGCAGCCGGAGCACCGTGGAGGCGTGATGACAGTCCCAGCCCGAACCCGTCGCAGTGGCCGCTGGATCGAGCACTGGGATCCGGAGGACGAAGGGTTCTGGACGGCGGCCGGCGAGCGGATCGCCCGCCGCAATCTCTGGTTCTCCGTGCTCTCCGAGCACATCGGGTTCTCCGTCTGGACCATGTGGTCCGTGCTGGTGCTGTTCATGGGCCCGGAGTACGGCCTCACCCCCGCCGACAAGTTCCTGCTGACCTCCATGGTCACGCTGGTCGGTGCGGTCGTCCGGGTGCCGTACACGTTCGCGGTGGCCCTCTTCGGCGGGCGCAACTGGACGATCATCTCGGCGAGTCTGCTGCTCGTCCCGGCCGTCGCCGCGTTCGCGGTGATGGAGCCGGGTACGTCCTTCTCGACCTTCCTCCTGGTGGGCCTGCTGGCCGGTGTCGGCGGCGGCAACTTCGCCTCCTCCATGACCAACATCAACGCCTTCTTCCCGCTGAGGAAGAAGGGATGGGCGCTCGGCCTCAACGCGGGCGGCGGCAACATCGGCGTGCCCGTGATCCAGCTCGTCGCGCTCGGCGTCATCGGAGCGAACGGCGGCCCGCGGCTGCTGCTCGGCATCTACATCCCGCTGATCGTCGTGGCCGCCGTGCTCGCCGCGCTGTTCATGGACAACCTGGCCGCGGTGCGCAACGACACCGGCGCCGCCAAGGACGCCGCGAAGGACGCCCACACCTGGATCATGGCCTTCCTGTACGTCGGCACCTTCGGCTCCTTCATCGGTTACAGCTTCGCCTTCGGCCAGGTGCTGACCAACCAGTTCGGGCGGACCCCGCTGCAGGCGGCGTACCTCACGTTCATCGGCCCGCTGCTGGGCTCCCTGATCCGTCCCGTCGGCGGCCGGCTCGCCGACCGCTACGGCGGCGCCCGCATCACCCTGTGGAACTACGTCGGCATGGCCGCCGCCACCGCCGTCCTCATCGCGGCCGGGATGCGGAAGTCGCTGCCGCTGTTCGTGTCCGTCTTCGTCGTCCTGTTCGTGCTCAGCGGGCTCGGCAACGGCTCGACGTACAAGATGATCCCCGGCATCTTCCAAGCCAAGGCGGTCGCCGAGGGGCTGGCGGGCGAGGAGGCCGCCCGCTACGGCCGGCGGCTGTCCGGCGCCGCGATGGGGCTCATCGGCGCGGTCGGCGCGCTCGGCGGTGTCGGCATCAACCTCGCCTTCCGCCAGTCCTTCCTCTCCTACGGCTCCGGCACCGGCGCGTTCGTCGCCTTCCTCGCCTTCTACGGTGTGTGCTTCGCGGTCACCTGGGCCGTATACCTTCGCCGCCCGGCCGCGCGCGTACCGGCCACGGAGACGGCCTCGGAGAAGAAGGACCAGCTCAGCTATGCCGAGGTGTGACGTAACACCGGTGACATCGAGCCGAACCGAACCTGTCACGCTTGATTGACAGGCTCGGTCGGCGTGCCGGTCAGCTAGGAGAGCCCCCATGTACGACGAAGAGCAGCAATCCGAGCACGGACCCCTCGCCGGGTTCACCGTGGGCGTCACCGCCGCGCGCCGGGCCGACGAGTTGGGCGTCCTGCTCCAGCGGCGCGGTGCCGCGGTCCTGCACGCCCCCGCCCTGCGGATCGTGCCGCTCGCCGACGACGGCGAACTGCTCGCCGCCACGAAGGAGATCATCGACCACGGGCCGGACGACGTCGTCGCCACCACGGCGATCGGCTTCCGGGGCTGGGTCGAGGCCGCGGACGGCTGGGGGCTCGGCGAGCAGCTGCTCGCCGGGCTGCGCGAGGTACGGCTGCTCGCCCGGGGCCCGAAGGTCAAGGGCGCCATCCGGGCGGCCGGCCTCACGGAGGAGTGGTCGCCCACCTCGGAGTCCCTGGCCGAGGTGCTCGACCGCCTCCTGGAGGAAGGCGTCGACGGCCGGCGCATCGCCGTACAGCTCCACGGGGAGCCCCTGCCCGGGTTCGTGGAGTCGCTGCGGGCCGCCGGTGCGGAGGTGGTGCCCGTGCCGGTCTACCGCTGGATGCCCCCGGAGGACATCAGCCCCCTGGACCGTCTGCTGGACGCGGCCGTCACCCGCGGCCTGGACGCCGTCACCTTCACCAGCGCCCCCGCCGCGGCGTCCCTGCTGTCCCGCGCGGAGGAGCGGGGACTGCTGGACGAGTTGCTGTCGGCCCTGACCCACGACGTCCTGCCGGCCTGCGTCGGCCCGGTCACCGCGCTGCCGTTGCAGGCCCGCGGGGTGGACACCGTCCAGCCGGAACGCTTCCGCCTCGGCCCCCTGGTCCAGCTCCTGTGCCAGGAACTCCCGGCCCGCTCCCGGTCCTTGCCGGTCGCCGGGCACCGGGTGGAGATCCGGGGCCACGCGGTGCTGGTCGACGGTGACCTGAAGCCGGTCCCCCCGGCCGGCATGTCCCTCCTGCGCACCCTTGCCCGCCGCCCCGGCTGGGTGGTGGCCCGCGCCGACCTGCTGCGTGCCCTTCCCGGCGCGGGACGCGACGAACACGCCGTGGAGACGGCGATGGCCCGCCTGCGCACGGCTCTCGGCGCCCCGAAGCTGATCCAGACGGTGGTGAAGCGCGGCTACCGGCTCGCGCTGGACCCGGCCACGGACGCGAAGTACGCCGACGGTTAGCCGGCCGCCCGCGGCCCGCCGGGCACCGCCGGCGGGCGCACCAGCAGCAGCGCCCGTGCCAGGCAGCCCAGGGCCACCGTCGACAGCACCGCCCGGACGAAGGCCCCGTCGATCAGTCCCATGGGGACCGTCGCGGCCCCCAGGACGGTCCGGCCGGTGCGGTTCTCCCTCGAATGCGTCATGTCTTCCAGCCGATCCGGGCGGCCCCGCCCGGGCCATGGCCGAGGCGCGCACACCCATACGCGGGCGTCCAGCCGGGCGGGCGCCGGCGAGCGGCGCGCACCGGGAGCGGTACGAGGGGTTCCTCAGGCGTGAGCGGGCGGGCACTGTGAGAGGAAGCGACGGAACGGTTCCCCTGTCCTAGGCGGTGGCAGGCACATGGCACTGGGTACGGCCACGTCCCCGTACGAACTGCGGTTCGACGCCGGGCGGATCTGTCTGGATCTCCTCGCGACCACGCATCCGGCCGAACGGCTCGACGCCGTCGGGCCGTTGTGCGCCTGGATCGCCGGCGCCGCGCTGGTGCCGCCCGGCACGCCGCTGGCCCACGCCGACGCCTCCTGGCTGGTGGGCTTCCGGGAACTGAGGGGGCACGTCGGCCAGTTGCTGCGCACCTCGCACCCGGTGGACGCCGGCGCGTACGAGTGCGCGCTCGCCCGGGTCAACGAGACCGCCCGGACCGCACCGCCCGCCCCACGCGCGGTACGGGGCGCGGACGGCACCCTGGTGCGGGAGCTGGCCGAACCGCCGGGGTGCGCGGCCCTTCTCGCCCTCGTCGCCCTGGACGCGGTGGAGCTGCTCACCGACCCCGTGGCGTGGGCCGCGGTCCGGGAGTGCGAGGGGGACGACTGCCCGCTCGTGTACCTGGACACCTCCCGCGGGCGGCGCCGCCGTTGGTGTTCCAGCGAGGTGTGCGGCAACCGCGAGCGGGTCGCCCGGCACCGGCGTCGTGCGGCGCTCGCGCGCGCGTGAAAGGGACGTGAGGGGCCCGCGAGGCACGTGATTTCGGTTACACCGGGTTTTTGTTGGTGTCTACACGGGTAGTTCGCGGGTCCTCCGGCGATGTGTCGGGAATGTAAAGATCACACGGTGGGAATGTGCGCCCATGTCCCGCTCGTCACATCACCCCGGAGAAATCTGTCACTCCGGTTTGAACACGAAGCCCCCCTGTTCCGTACGGGTGGGCGAGCGACCGACTGGGGGAACCCCCGGACACCGGAGGTGGGCGTGCGCAAGGATGCGGCCGTGGCCAATGAACGTGGAGCGAGGGCCCGACATCGCATGTCCTCATCACAGCCCTCCGAACCAGACGAGGAGCTGATGCGTGCCCTCTACCGGGAGCACGCGGGGCCCTTGCTCGCATATGTCCTGCGGCTGGTCGCGGGAGACCGCCAGCGCGCCGAGGACGTCGTACAGGAAACGCTCATCCGTGCCTGGAAGAACGCCGGTCAGCTCAATCGGGCGACCGGTTCGGTACGCCCCTGGCTGGTGACGGTCGCACGCCGCATCGTCATCGACGGCCACCGCAGCCGGCAGGCCCGGCCGCAGGAGGTCGATCCGTCGCCGCTGGAGGTCATCCCCGCGGAGGACGAGATCGACAAGGCGCTGTGGCTGATGACGCTGTCGGACGCGCTCGACGACCTGACCCCGGCCCACCGGGAGGTGCTCGTCGAGACGTACTTCAAGGGGCGTACCGTCAACGAGGCGGCCGAGACGCTCGGTATACCGAGCGGCACGGTCCGTTCCCGGGTGTTCTACGCCCTGCGGTCGATGAAGCTGGCACTGGAGGAGCGGGGGGTGACGGCGTGATGAGCAACGGGTACGGGGGAATGCAGGGATTCGGACCGGGTGGTCCGGGTATGTCTGGTCCTATGAGCCCCAGTCAGGGATCTTCGGTGCCGAGCGAGCACGAGACCGTCGGCGCCTACGCCCTCGGGATCCTCGACGACGCCGAGGCAACCGCTTTCGAGGCGCACCTCGCCGGCTGCGAGTGGTGTGCCCAGCAACTCGACGAGCTGGCCGGGATGGAACCGATGCTGGCCGCCCTCGCGGACCTGCCGGGCTCCGGCGGCACCGCCGCGATCGGCGAGTCGCTGTCCGCGAAGCCGAGTCCGCGGCTGGCCGAGAAGCTGGTCGACGAGGTCGCCGAACGGCGCGCCCAGAAGCGCCGGCGCAGCTTCTACATGATCGCCGCGGCGGCCGCGCTGATCATCGCGGGACCGCTGGCGGCGGTGGCGGTGAACGGGGGTGGCTCGGACGACGGCAAGCAGGTCGCCGCCACCCCGGCGCAGGCCACGTTCCAGACCATGAGCGACAAGAAGTCGGCCACGGACGCGTCGACCCACGTCAGCGCCACCGTCGGCATGGCGCAGAAGGACTGGGGCACCCAGGCCGTCCTGGAGCTGAAGAACGTCAAGGGACCGCTGAAGTGCTCCCTGGTGCTGGTGGCGAAGAACGGGCAGCGCGTGACCATGTCCTCGTGGTCCGTCCCGGACTGGGGATACGGCATCCCGAACGCCAAGACCGAGACCGCGAAGAATCCGCTGTACATCGGCGGGGCCGCCGCGTTCCAGCCCAACGAGATCGACCACTTCGAGGTGGTGACCTTCGAGGGCAAGAAGCTGGTGCAGGTGGACGCGTAGCATCGCCCGGCCCCCTTCGCGTACGGTTGACGGCTGCCCAGCACGTCAGAAGGGGGCCCGGTGGCCGCTCAGGTTCAGCAGTCCGCGGTCGGCTCGGTGCACGACGCACAGGATTCCGTCCGTGACCGAGAGATCAGCGTCGAACAGGAACACCTGGACCGGGTGTACCGGCGGCTCGAGGAGAAGATCCACGACGCCGAGTTCCTGCTGAGCGACGCGGCCAAGCGCGGCCAGGTCGGCACGCCCGGCGCGCTGGCCGAACGGGACGCCCAGGTCTACCGGGCCGGCATCCATCTGAACCGGCTGAACAACGAGTTCGAGGACTTCCTCTTCGGGCGCATCGACCTGCTGCTCGGCAAGGACGGCAAGAAGGGCCCCGACGGCGCCTACACCTCGGTGGAGCCCGCCGAGGGCGCCGTCCGGGACGACGGCACCGCCGACATCGCCGAGACCCTGCACATCGGCCGCATCGGCGTCCTCGACGAGGACTACGCGCCGCTGGTGATCGACTGGCGGGCGCCCGCCGCCGCACCGTTCTACCGGGCCACGCCCGTGCAGCCGGGGCGGGTGGTGCGGCGCCGGGTCATCCGCTCCAAGGGGCGCCGGGTGCTCGGCGTCGAGGACGACCTGATGCGGCCGGAGCTGACGGCCAGGCTCGACGGCCGGGAACTGCCGGTCATCGGCGACGGCGCCCTCATGGCCGCCCTCGGCCAGGCCCGCAGCCACACCATGCGGGACATCGTCTCCTCCATCCAGGCCGAGCAGGACCTGGTCGTCCGCGCCCCCGCCGCCTCGGTCACCTACGTCGAGGGCGGTCCGGGCACCGGCAAGACCGCCGTCGCCCTGCACCGCGCCGCCTACCTGCTGTACCAGGACCGGCGCCGGTACGCGGGCGGCATCCTGATCGTCTCGCCGACCCCGCTGCTGGTCGCCTACACCGAGGGTGTGCTGCCCTCGCTCGGCGAGGAGGGGCAGGTCGCGATCCGCGCCATCGGCTCGCTGGTCGACGGCGTGGAGGCCACGCTGTACGACTCCCCGGCCGTGGCCCGCGCCAAGGGCTCCTACCGGATGCTGAAGGTGCTGCGCAAGGCCGCCCGGGGGGCCCTGGAGCTGGGACCGGCGGCTCCGGCGGGCCGGGCCGCGCCGGACGAGGACGGCGAGCAGCGGCCGGTCACCGGTCCGCCCGCCCGCCTCCGCGTGGTCGCCTTCGGCCGCCGCCTGGAACTGGAGGCCGACGAGCTGGAACGCATCCGCCGTACCGCCCTGAGCGGCACCGCCCCCGTCAACCTGCTCCGCCCGCGTGCCCGCAGGCTGCTCCTGGACGCCCTGTGGGCCAGATCCGGGGCCGCCGCCCGGCACGCCGACCCCGAGCTGGCCGCCGAGCTGCGCGCCTCCTTCGACGAGGACGTCACCACGGAGGACGCCTTCATCACCTTCCTCGACGCCTGGTGGCCCGAGCTGACCCCGAAGGCCGTGCTCGCCGCCATGGCGGACGAGAAGCGGCTCGGCCGCTGGGCCCGGCGGATCCTCAACCCCGGCGAGGTCCGCAAGGTCGCCCGCTCCCTGAAGCGGGACGGCCACTCCGTGCACGACATCGCCGTGCTCGACGAACTCCAGGCGATCCTCGGCGCGCCGCACCGGCCCAGGAAGAAGCGCGAACTGGACCCGCTGGACCAGCTCACCGGCCTGGAGGAGCTGATGCCGGTGCGCGAGGAGACCCAGCGGGAGCGGGCCGAGCGGCTGGCCCAGGAGCGCACCGAGTACGCGCACGTCATCGTGGACGAGGCACAGGACCTCACGCCGATGCAGTGGCGCATGGTCGGCCGCCGTGGCCGGCACGCCACCTGGACGGTCGTCGGGGATCCGGCGCAGTCCTCCTGGTCCGACCCGGACGAGGCGGCCGAGGCCCGTGACGAGGCCCTGGGCACCCGGCCCCGGCGCCGCTTCCAGCTGACCGTGAACTACCGCAACCCCTCCGAGATCGCCGAGCTGGCCGCGAAGGTGCTCGCCCTCGCCATGCCGGGCTCCGAGGCGCCCAGAGCCGTCCGGTCCACCGGGGTCGAGCCGCGGTTCGTGAGCACGGGCGCCGGGCCGGACACGGCCGTCCGGGAATCCCTGGGACAGACCGTGCGCGCCGAGGCCGGGCGGCTGCTGGGCCTGGTCGACGGCACGGTCGGCGTGGTCGTCGCGATGAACCGGCGCGAGGAGGCCAGGCGCTGGCTGGCCGGGCTCGGCGACCGGGTCGTGGCCCTCGGCAGCCTCGAGGCCAAGGGCCTGGAGTACGACGCGACGGTCGTCGTCTCGCCCGCCGAGATCGCCGACGAGTCGCCGGCCGGCCTGCGCGTGCTCTACGTGGCGCTGACCCGCGCGACGCAGCAGCTCACGGTCGTCTCGGGGGAGCGGGACGAGCCGGACGCGGCCGGGGTGCCGGACCTGCTGCGGGACTAGGGCCTCTCTTTCGGATCCTGCCGGGGACGCGGGGTCTGGCCCTAGCGCCCGAAGAAGTCCGGGCGTGGGAATGGCCGTCGGGGATCCGTTTGTTAGCCTGGGTGTGGCACCGGCCCGATCCAAGCCCCCGGGCCCAACCTTCGTCCCTCAGAGGGACCACTTGCCGCGAGGCGAGCATGGCGGGTCGGTGTCACTGAGCTTGAAGAGACCCACGTCCGATGTGACGTGGGTCTCTTTATTTTGTCTGATCACTTCTCGTATGGTGGAAGTGGTTTTCCGAAACCGCGCACCTGGCGGGAACCGCGTGTGAACAAAACGTCCGCAATCCAGGGCGACTACCGCGTACTGATCGGTAGGTGCGACGATCGGACGGCACAACTCGCGACACGGTGAAAGCAGAGGAAGTCGGCCATGGCAACGGCGCCCAGCGTCTCCTACTCGATGACCATCCGGCTGGAGGTGCCCGCGAGCGGAACCGCCGTCTCGCAGCTCACCAACGCCGTGGAGTCCTCCGGAGGCTCGGTCACGGGTCTCGACGTCACCGCGTCCGGACACGAGAAGCTCCGCATCGACGTCACCATCGCGGCCACGTCCACGGCCCACGCCGAGGAGATCGTCGAGAAGCTGCGCGGCATCGAGGGCGTCACGCTGGGCAAGGTCTCGGACCGTACGTTCCTCATGCACCTCGGCGGCAAGATCGAGATGGCGTCGAAGCACCCCATCCGCAACCGTGACGACCTGTCCATGGTCTACACGCCCGGCGTGGCCCGCGTCTGCATGGCCATCGCCGAGAATCCCGAGGACGCCCGCCGCCTCACCATCAAGCGCAACTCCGTTGCGGTCGTGACGGACGGCTCCGCCGTGCTGGGCCTCGGCAACATCGGCCCGAAGGCCGCGCTGCCCGTCATGGAGGGCAAGGCGGCCCTCTTCAAGCGTTTCGCCGGCATCGACGCCTGGCCGCTCTGCCTGGACACCCAGGACACCGACGCGATCGTCGAGATCGTGAAGGCGATCGCCCCCGGCTTCGCCGGCATCAACCTCGAGGACATCTCCGCGCCGCGCTGCTTCGAGATCGAGGCCCGGCTGCGCGAGGCCCTCGACATCCCCGTCTTCCACGACGACCAGCACGGCACCGCCATCGTCGTCCTCGCCGCCCTGACCAACGCCCTGCGCGTCACCGACAAGGCCATCGAGAACATCCGCGTCGTCATGTCCGGCGCCGGCGCGGCCGGTACGGCCATCCTCAAGCTGCTGCTCGCGGCCGGCGTGAAGAACGCCGTCGTCGCCGACATCCACGGTGTCGTCCACGCGGGCCGCGAGGACCTGGTGGGTGCCCCGGCCGACTCGCCGCTGCGCTGGATCGCCGACAACACCAACCCCGAGGGCCTGACCGGCACCCTCAAGGAGGCCGTCCGCGGCGCCGACGTCTTCATCGGCGTCTCCGCCCCGAACGTGCTCGACGGCGACGACGTGGCCGCGATGGCCGACGGCGCCATCGTGTTCGCGCTCGCGAACCCCGACCCCGAGGTGGAGCCGGCGATCGCCCGCCAGACGGCGGCCGTCGTGGCCACCGGCCGCTCCGACTTCCCGAACCAGATCAACAACGTGCTGGTCTTCCCGGGTGTCTTCCGCGGCCTGCTGGACGCCCAGTCCCGCACGGTGAACACCGAGATGATGCTCGCCGCCGCAAAGGCCCTGGCCGACGTGGTGAGCCAGGACGAGCTGAACCCGAACTACATCATCCCCAGCGTCTTCAACGACAAGGTCGCGGGCGCGGTGGCCGGAGCGGTCCGCGAGGCCGCGAAGGCCGCCGGCGCGACCGTCTGACCCCTCACGCGCCGAACGGTGCGGGGGCTGTGAGGATCACCACGGCAGCCCCTTGCACCGGCGCGTCGTGGAACCACCGGATGACGGGCGCGCTCTAGGGTGACGGCCGAGCGGGCGCTTTTCGTGTGACTCCCCAGGGTGTTCCCACGACTCCTACGGGTGCCGGATTGGCTTTCCCGCCGCAGGTAGGGGCAGGATGCTCCCCCAGGGACTACGTCCAGGGGGCACCCCCAAGGGGCGCGAGCGCATCGGCATCGCAGTGCCTACTATGCGGCCCCGCCGCGTGGCACACCCCAACGGCAAGAAAAACACGGGAGTAACAACATGAACCGCAGTGAGCTGGTGGCCGCGCTGGCCGACCGCGCCGAGGTGACCCGCAAGGACGCCGACGCCGTGCTGGCCGCGTTCGCCGAGACCGTCGGCGAGATCGTCGCCAAGGGCGACGAGAAGGTCACCATCCCCGGCTTCCTGACCTTCGAGCGCACCCACCGTGCCGCTCGCACCGCGCGCAACCCGCAGACCGGCGAGCCCATCAACATCCCGGCCGGCTTCAGCGTGAAGGTCACCGCGGGCAGCAAGCTCAAGGAAGCCGCCAAGGGCAAGTAAGCGAAAGCGCTCCGCTTCGAGCGCCGCCCACGTGAGCGCCGTGGGTGACTGCGGGTCCGCCGTGGCTGTCCACGCGGTTCCCCGCGCCCCTTCAGGGGCGCGACGCAGTGGAGACGCCAAAAGGGCGGCCCCCCTTCCATCGAGGGGGGCCGCCCTTTTGCCGTTCGCGGTACCTAGCCGAGCGCCTTGCCGGGCAGCTCGACCTTCGCGCCGAGTTCCACGAGCTTCTCCATGAAGTTCTCGTAGCCGCGGTTGATGAGGTCGATGCCGTGGACCCGGGAGGTGCCCTCGGCCGCCAGGGCCGCGATGAGGTACGAGAAGCCGCCGCGCAGGTCGGGGATGACCAGGTCGGCGCCCTGGAGCTTGGTCGGGCCGGAGACGACCGCGGAGTGCAGGAAGTTGCGCTGGCCGAAGCGGCAGTCCGAGCCGCCCAGGCACTCGCGGTACAGCTGGATGTGCGCGCCCATCTGGTTCAGGGCCGAGGTGAAGCCCAGGCGGGACTCGTACACCGTCTCGTGGATGATGGACAGGCCCGTGGCCTGCGTGAGGGCCACCACCAGGGGCTGCTGCCAGTCGGTCTGGAAGCCCGGGTGGACGTCCGTCTCCAGGGCGATGGACTTCAGCTGGCCGCCGGGGTGCCAGAAGCGGATGCCCTCGTCGTCGATCTCGAAGGCACCGCCCACCTTCCGGTAGGTGTTCAGGAACGTCATCATGGAGCGCTGCTGGGCGCCCCGGACGTAGATGTTGCCGTTGGTCGCGAGGGCGGCCGACGCCCAGGACGCGGCCTCCAGACGGTCCGACAGGGCGCGGTGGGTGTAACCGCCGAGCTTCTCCACACCGGTGATGCGGATCGTGCGGTCGGTGTCCATCGCGATGATCGCGCCCATCTTCTGCAGCACGCAGATGAGGTCCTCGATCTCCGGCTCCACGGCCGCGTTGGACAACTCCGTGACGCCCTCGGCCAGTACGGCCGTCAGCAGCACCTGCTCGGTCGCGCCGACGGACGGGTACGGCAGGCGGATCTTCGTACCGCGCAGGCCCTTCGGCGCCTCCAGGTACTGCCCGTCGGCCCGCTTCTCGATGGTCGCGCCGAACTGCCGCAGCACGTCGAAGTGGAAGTCGATGGGCCGGCCGCCGATGTCGCAGCCGCCCAGGCCCGGGATGAACGCGTGCCCGAGGCGGTGCAGCAGCGGGCCGCAGAAGAGGATCGGGATGCGGCTGGAACCCGCGTGGGCATCGATGTCAGCCACGTTGGCGCTCTCGACGCGCGTCGGGTCCATCACCAGTTCGCCGGGCTCGTCGCCCGGACGGACCGTCACCCCGTGCAGCTGGAGCAGGCCTCGCACGACCCGCACGTCACGGATGTCCGGAACATTGCGCAGTCGGCTCGGCTCGCTGCCCAGCAGGGCGGCGACCATGGCCTTCGGCACGAGGTTCTTCGCACCGCGGACACGGATCTCGCCCTCCAGCGGGGTTCCGCCGTGGACAAGCAGGACATCGTCGTTGACGGTCATGAATCTCGCGTTCCGATGAGTTGGTCAGGGTCCGGCCGATCACTGAGCGCGGGGGCCGGGAAGACAGGGTAATCGCCGAGTACCCCCCGCCCGTAAGCCCAAGTACCACCCAGCCACGTCATAGCTGTGTCACAACACGAACCGTTCCACGTCGGGCACATGGGGTCACCGGCGCGCGGAGGCGCGACGGCCCGCCTCCGGCGCGCCCGCCCGTTCCCCGCGCCCGCCCCCGCACGAGCCCTGACGGGCCGCTGCGCCCGAACAGGGCGGTCCTCGCTCCCGTGCCCCCGATTGGCTCCCCACACCGGGGAAAGATGCGGGATCATGTCTGGCATGACCGAGGTGTCCTCGCTCACAGGGCGGCTGCTCGTGGCCACTCCCGCCCTGGCGGACCCGAACTTCGACCGCGCGGTGGTGCTCCTCCTCGACCACGACGAGGAGGGCTCCCTCGGTGTCGTCCTCAACCGCCCCACCCCGGTGGACGTGGGCGACATCCTGGAAGGCTGGGCCGAGCTGGCCGTCGAGCCCGGCGTCGTCTTCCAGGGCGGCCCGGTGTCGCTGGACTCGGCGCTCGGCATCGCGGTCATCCCGGGCGGGGCGAGCGGCGACGGCGCCCCGCTCGGCTGGCGCCGGGTGCACGGCGCGATCGGCCTGGTCGATCTGGAGGCCCCGCCGGAACTGCTCGCCTCCGCCGTCGGCTCGCTGAGAATCTTCGCCGGGTACGCCGGCTGGGGCCCCGGACAGCTGGAGGACGAGCTGGTGGAAGGCGCCTGGTACGTCGTCGAGTCCGAGCCGGGCGACGTGTCCTCGCCGGCCCCGGAGCGGCTCTGGCGCGAGGTGCTGCGCCGCCAGCGCAGCGAGCTGGCGATGGTGGCCACGTATCCGGACGACCCGTCGCTCAACTGAAGCCTGTGAGCTTCAGTACCCTGGCTGGTATGAGCACTCTTGAGCCCGAGCGCGGGACTGGTACGGGGACACTCGTAGAGCCGACACCACAGGTGTCCCACGGTGACGGCGACCACGAGCGCTTCGCCCACTACGTCCAGAAGGACAAGATCATGGCGAGCGCCCTCGACGGGACCCCCGTCGTGGCGCTGTGCGGCAAGGTCTGGGTGCCGGGCCGCGACCCGAAGAAGTACCCCGTGTGCCCCATGTGCAAGGAGATCTACGAGTCCATGGGCAGCGGCGGCGACGAGGGCAAGGGCAAGGGCGGCGACAAGTAGCCCCTGGCCCGCCTGCCGGCGGTGAGGTCCCTGGGCCGCGTGACGAAGCGCGGGCCGGGGATCTTTCTGTTCCCCGGACCTCAACTGGTCCAGACCTCTTGTGGCCGTCCTGTGCAGTCCCTAGCCTTCGAAGCGTTGTGCAGGGTGAGGCGCACGTTGCGCAGGGCGCAACGCGCCGGGGGGTGAGGGGCTGATGTCATGGAACTGATTCCGGCGCCGGATGCCGTCGAGGGGCCGACGGACCACCGTGTGCCGCTCGGCCACCGCACCACCCTGTGGGCCGGCCCGGGCACGGAGCGCACCGAACGCTGGCTGCGGGCCACGCTCGGCGCGGCCCTCGGGCTGCCGCTGCCGCCCGGCCCGCGGGACGCCCGCGACGCCGTACGGCTGCTCCTGGACGACACCCTCGAACCCGAGGCGTACCGGCTCGGCGCCGTCCCCGGCCACGGGATCGAGATCCGCGGCGGCGGACCCGCCGGTGTGTTCTGGGGCGCGCAGACCCTGCGTCAGCTCCTCGGCCCCGACGCCTTCCGGCGCGCGCCCGTACGGCCCGGCCGCACCCTCGCCGTGCCCGGCCGGGTCGTCGAGGACGCCCCCCGCTTCCGCTGGCGCGGCCTGCTGCTCGACGTGGCCCGGCACTTCATGCCCAAGGACGGCGTGCTGCGCTACCTGGACCTGATGGCCGCCCACAAACTCAACGTCCTGCACCTCCATCTGACGGACGACCAGGGCTGGCGGATCGAGATCCGGCGCTTTCCCGGGCTGACCGAGACCGCTTCCTGGCGGGCGCGGACGAAAATCGGTCACCGTGCCTCACCGCTCTGGGAGGAGAAGCCGCACGGGGGTTACTACACCCACGACGACATCCGGGAGATCGTCGCCTACGCCGCCGAACGGCACATCAGTGTCGTCCCGGAGATCGACGTACCGGGCCACTCGCAGGCCGCCGTCGCCGCATACCCCGAACTCGGCAACACCGACGTCGTCGACACCACCGCCCTGTCCGTCTGGGACGACTGGGGCATCTCCGCCAACGTCCTGGCGCCCACCGACACCACCCTGCGGTTCTACGAAGGGGTGTTCGAGGAAGTCCTGGAGCTGTTCCCCGCGGGCGCGGCCGGGTTCTCGGAGTTCGTCCACATCGGCGGCGACGAGTGCCCCAAGGGGCAGTGGGCCGAGTCCGTGGCCGCCAAGACCCGCATCGCCGACCTCGGCCTCGCCGGCGAGGCCGGGCTGCAGGCCTGGTTCATCGGGCACTTCGACGCCTGGCTCGCCGCGCGCGGGCGCCGCCTCATCGGCTGGGACGAGATCCTCGAGGGCGGTCTCGCGCCGGGCGCCGCGGTCTCCTCCTGGCGCGGCTACGCGGGCGGGATCGCCGCCGCGCGGGCCGGCCACGACGTGGTCATGTGCCCCGAGCAGTACGTGTACCTGGACCACCGTCAGGCCCCGGGCGAGGACGAACCGGTGCCGATCGGCTACGTGCGCACCCTGGAGGACGTCTACCGGTTCGAACCCGTGCCGGAGGGGCTCACCGAGGAGGAGGCCCGGCACGTGCTGGGCACCCAGGCCAACCTGTGGACCGAGGTGATGGAGGACATCGCGCGCGTGGACTACCAGGCCTTCCCCCGGCTCGCGGCCTTCGCCGAGGTGGCCTGGAGCCGGCTGCCCGCCCCGGCGGAACGGGACTTCGCCGACTTCGAGCGCCGGATGGCCGCCCATTACCGCCGGCTCGACGCCCTCGGCGTCGGCTACCGGCCGCCCACCGGGCCCCGGCCGTGGCAGCGGCGCCCCGGCGTGCTCGGCCGCCCGATCGAGGGACCTCCCCCGCAGAGGTGACCGGCCGGCCACCCCGCCCCGCATTGGTGAACCCTCGAACAGGTAACGGGAAAACCCCGGCAGGATCACCGAAGAGTGGCAATCGGTGCGCACCGGTGATGCCGTGCGAAAACGGACCATCTCGCCGGTGAGGTGGGCGAATGCCTCCTAGCGGACCCCCGCGTTCGGGTGTTGCAAAGATGTGCCAGAGTTGCGTCGTCCGCCCTGTCAGCACGTACCGTACGGCAGCACAGGCGGGACCATGTGGGGCAGCGGGAAGGGGCAGCCGGTTTGACCACGCACGCACCGCAGGCGGCGCAGGCCGTCACGCTGCCCACGACACTGGACGAGGCTGTGGCGGCCCTCACGGCCATGCCCGCCGCGGTCCCGGTCGCGGGTGGCACCGACCTGATGGCCGCCGTCAACTCCGGCCAGCTCAGGCCGGCCGCCCTGGTGGGCCTCGGCCGGATCAGCGAGATCCGCGGCTGGCAGTACCAGGACGGCCACGCGCTGCTCGGCGCGGGCCTCACGCACGCCCGCATGGGCCGCCCGGACTTCGCGGCCCTGATCCCGGCGCTCGCCGCCGCCGCGCGCGCCGCGGGTCCGCCGCACATCCGCAACGCGGGCACCCTGGGCGGCAACATCGCCACGGCCGCCCCCACCGGGGACGCGCTGCCGGTGCTGGCCGCCCTGGAAGCGACGCTGATCATCGCGGGCCCGGGCGGGGCCCGCCGGGAGATCCCGGTGTCGCACCTGCTGGCCGGCGTGGAGATGCTCGGTGGCGGCGAACTCATCGGCTACGTGCGCGTACCGCTGCTGCACGCCCCGCAGGTCTTCCTGAAGGCGACCGGCCGCACCGGGCCCGGCCGCGCGGTCGCCTCCGTGGCCGTCGTCCTCGACCCCGCCCGGCGCGGCGTGCGCTGCGCCGTCGGGGCCATAGCGCCGATGCCGCTGCGGCCCCTGGAGGCCGAGGAGTGGGTCGCGCAGCTCATCGACTGGGACAACGACCGCGCGCTCGTCCCGGAGGCGCTGCACGCCTTCGGCGAGTACGTCGCCGCGGCCTGCATCCCCGACCCGGCCCCCGAGCCCGACGGCTCGGTGACCCCGCTACCGCCCGCCGTACTGCACCTGCGGCGCACCGTCGCCGCACTGGCCCGACGAGCACTGGGGAGGGCGCTGTCGTGACCGACGACCAGCACGGAGAGGGCACGTCCCAGGGCGGCGGCCGCTGGAACCCGCTGCCCCAGGGCGACTACGACGACGGCGCCACCGCCTTCGTGAAGCTGCCCGAGGGCGGCATCGACGCGCTGCTGTCCGGCGACAGCCCGCTGGCCGCGCCCGGGCACGGCTACGTGCCGCCGCGGATAACGGCCACACGCCCCGTCCCCGACGACTGGCCCGCGCCCGAGGGCGGCGGCCAGTGGCCCGACCCGAACGCCGCGGCGGCCCAGCCGCAGGCCGCCGACGACCGGTTCACCTACCAGCCCGGTGCCACCCAGCACTGGACCTTCGAGGAGCCCGCCGCACCGGCCGCCCCGGGTCACGACGTCACCGGGCAGTGGTCCATCCCCGTCGCCGGCGGCGACCTTCCGGATGAATCGGGCGAGTTCACCACGTCGTCGCTGGTCGAGCAGTGGGGCGGCACCCCGCCCGCCACGCTGCCCGGCGGCGCGCCCGCACCCTGGGCGACGGACGGCGCGGGCCGGCCCTTGAGCCGGACCGCCCCTCCGCAGACCCCGGCCCCGACCGACTCCCCCGCGCCCGCCGACGGCACCGGCCACACGGCCCTGCCGGACCACGCCGGCGCACACCCGGCGGGCGGCACGCCGGCGCCCGCGCAGGACGCGTACGGCCCGGAGGGCGGGTACGAGGACGCGTACGACACGGGGGACGGGTACGTCCAGGAGGGCGGCTACGTCCAGGAGGACGGGTACGTTCCGCGGGACGGCTACGGGCACGCACCGGCCGGGCATGACGCACCGGCCGGGCACGAGACACCGGCCGGGCACGAGACACCGGCCGGGCACGAGGGCGACGGTCCCGCGGAGGCCGGGCGGTCCGGGGCCGGGCACGTGCAGGCCGGGGCGCCCGAGGCAGGGCACACCGAGCCCGGGCACGTGCAGGCCGGGGGGTCCGGGGCCGGGCACACCGAGGGCGCGTACACGGAGAACGAGTACGCGGAGAGCGGGTACGCCGGGCACCAGTCCGCCGAGCCGGGTGCGGCGCCGGGCGCCGAAGGCAACGGCCCCCTGGAGGCCGCGGAACGCCCCGCTGGCGGCCCCGCGGACCACGACCGGCCCACGGACCGGCCCGACGCCCCGCAGCCCGCGACGACGGCCGCCACGGCCGGGCCGGGGGCACCCCTCGCCCCGACGACGGTCGGCGACCACCCCGGCACCACCGACGCGGACGCCGACGCGCCCCGCGGCCGTGCCGGCGCACCCGCCGACCCCACCGGTTCGCCCACCGGCCGTGCCGGCGCACCCGCCGACTCCGACGGCGTGCCAGGGACCCCTACGGGCGTGCCGGGGTCGCGTGCCGGTGCGCCGGGGGCGGCCGGTACGCCCGGCGCCGGGGTGGCGGACGCCGATCCGGCAGGCGGTGCGGACGCCGGTCCGCCCGTGACGGACGAGTCCGGCGAGGCCGCCGGTGCCCACTCCGCCGAAGGGTCCGCGCCCGCGCCGGAGGCCGCCCCCGAGGGCGGTGAGGAGCAGGCCGCCGCACCCCTCCCGCCGCACGACGACCACCCCCTCGCCTCCTACGTCCTGCGGGTCAACGGCACCGACCGCCCCGTCACCGACGCCTGGATCGGCGAGTCCCTGGTGTACGTGCTGCGCGAGCGGCTCGGCCTCGCGGGCGCCAAGGACGGCTGCTCGCAGGGCGAGTGCGGGGCGTGCAACGTGCAGGTCGACGGCCGCCTGGTCGCCTCCTGCCTGGTCCCGGCGGTCACCACGGCCGGCAGCGAGGTGCGCACGGTCGAGGGCCTGGCCGCCGACGGCGAACCCTCCGACGTGCAGCGCGCGCTCGCCCGGTGCGGTGCCGTCCAGTGCGGCTTCTGCGTGCCGGGCATGGCGATGACCCTGCACGACCTGCTGGAGGGCAACCCGGCGCCGACCGAGCTGGAGGCCCGGCAGGCACTGTGCGGCAACCTCTGCCGGTGCACGGGCTACCGGGGTGTCCTGGAGGCCGTGCAGGAGGTCGTCGCCGAGCGCGAGGCGGCCCAGGCCGGCAGCGGGACGGACGCGGACGAGGCACGGATCCCGCACCAGGCGGGCCCCGGCTCCGGCGGTGTCCACGCGTCGGCGTTCGAGGCGCCGGGCGCCTTCGACACCACCCGGACGCCGCGCGCGTTCGAGGCGGCCCCCGACGACTACGGGGACACCCAGGGCGGCACGTACGGCGACCCGCAGGGCGGCTACGGCGACACGCCCGACCCGTACGGCACACCGCCGGGACCGCAGGACCAGCACTACGGCCAGGACGGAGGCCAGGCGTGAGCCACGAAGCCGGCACCGCGACCACCGCCGCGGAACCCGCCCCCGCGGCCGAGCCGTTGCCGCACGGCCTCGGCGCCTCCCTGCCGCACGCCGACGCCCGCGCCAAGACCGAGGGCACCTTCCCGTACGCGGCCGACCTGTGGGCCGAGGGCCTGCTCTGGGCGGCCGTACTGCGCTCCCCGCACGCGCACGCGCGCATCGTCTCCATCGACACCACCCACGCGCGCGAGATGCCCGGCGTACGGGCCGTCATCACGCACGAGGACGTTCCCGGCACGCCCCGCCACGGCCGGGGCACGCCCGACCGGCCGGTGTTCGCCTCCGAGGCCGTACGGCACCACGGCGAGCCCATCGCCGCCGTCGCCGCCGACCACCCGGACACCGCGCGGATGGCCGCCGCTGCCGTCATCGTCGAGTACGAGGTGCTCGACCCGGTGACCGATCCCGAGCAGGCCTTCGAGGCGGAGCCGCTGCACCCCGACGGCAACCTGATCCGGCACATCCCCCTGCGCCACGGCGACCCGGACTCGGCCGGCGAGGTGGTGGTCGAGGGCCTGTACCGCATCGGCCGCCAGGACCCCGCCCCCATCGGCGCCGAGGCCGGCCTCGCCGTACCGCGCCCCGACGGCGGCGTGGAGCTGTACCTGGCCTCCACCGACCCGCACGCCGACCGCAACACGGCCGCCGCCTGCTACGGGCTGTCCCCGGATCGGGTGAAGATCGTCGTCACGGGGGTGCCGGGGGCCACCGCCGACCGCGAGGACCAGGGCTTCCAGCTCCCGCTCGGCCTGCTCGCGCTCAAGACCGGCTGCCCGGTGAAACTCACCGCCACGCGCGAGGAGTCCTTCCTCGGCCACGCCCACCGCCACCCCACCCTGCTGCGCTACCGGCACCACGCCGACGCCGACGGCAAGCTGGTCAAGGTCGAGGCGCAGATCCTGCTGGACGCGGGCGCGTACGCCGACACCTCATCCGACGCCCTCGCCGCCGCCGTCTCCTTCGCGTGCGGCCCGTACGTCGTCCCCAACGCCTTCATCGAGGGCTGGGCCGTCCGCACCAACAACCCGCCCTCCGGCCATGTGCGCGGCGAGGGCGCCCTGCAGGTGTGCGCCGCCTACGAGGCGCAGATGGACAAGCTCGCGAAGAAACTCGGCCTGGACCCGGCCGAACTGCGCCTGCGCAACGTCCTCGCCACCGGTGACGTGCTGCCCATCGGCCAGACCGTGACCTGCCCGGCACCGGTCGCCGAACTCCTCCAGGCGGTACGGGACCACCCGCTGCCCGCGCTGCCCAAGGACACGCCCGAGGAGGAGTGGCTGCTGCCCGGCGGACCCGAGGGAGCGGGCGAACCCGGCGCGGTGCGCCGCGGCGTCGGCTACGGCCTGGGCATGGTCCACATGCTCGGCGCGGAGGGCGCCGACGAGGTGTCCACGGCGACGGTCAAGGTCCACGACGGCATCGCCACCGTGCTCTGCGCGGCGGTGGAGACCGGCCAGGGCTTCACCACCCTCGCCCGGCAGATCGTCCAGGAGACCCTCGGCATCGAGGAAGTCCACGTCGCTCCCGTCGACACCGACCAGCCGTCGGCCGGCGCGGGCTGCCGGGGCCGGCACACCTGGGTGTCCGGCGGCGCGGTGGAGCGGGCCGCGAAGATGGTCCGCACGCAGCTGCTGCAGCCCCTCGCGCACAAGTTCGGCATGTCCACCGAGCTGCTCCAGATCACCGACGGCAAGATCACCTCGTACGACGGTGTCCTCTCGACGACCGTCATGGAGGCGATGGAGGGCAAGGAACTGTGGGCCACGGCCCAGTGCCGCCCGCACCCCACCGAGCCGCTGGACGCCGCCGGCCAGGGCGACGCCTTCGTGGGCCTCGCCTTCTGCGCCATCCGCGCGGTCGTGGACGTCGACGTCGAACTGGGCTCGGTGCGCGTGGTGGAGCTGGCGGTGGCCCAGGACGTGGGCCAGGTGCTCAACCCGGCGCAACTGGCGGCACGCATCGAGGCGGGCGTCACCCAGGGCGTCGGCATCGCCCTCACCGAGAACCTCCGTACGCCCCGCGGCCTTGTCCGCCATCCCGACCTGACCGGCTACGCCCTCCCGACCGCGCTGGACGCCCCCGACATCCGGATCGTCAGACTGGTCGAGGAGCGGGACGTGGTCGCCCCCTTCGGCGCGAAGTCCGTCAGCGCCGTCCCCGTCGTCACCGCTCCCGCGGCGATCGCCTCCGCCGTCCGTGCCGCCACCGGCCGCCCGGTCAACCGTCTCCCGATCCGCCCGCAGGCCGCGGTGATCCCGGACCGCTGAGCCGGTCCGGGAGCGCAACGGTAGCGGGCCGCCCGACGTCCTTTCCCGTGAGGGACGTTGTCAGTGGGGCGGCGTAGTGTGCGGAGCAGTGAGGGCACCTGTCCGAGGGCCGCGTACGCCCGTGTACGCACGCCCGTCACGCACGGGGAAGATCGCGGGGGAGCGATGAGCACGACCGACGCCGGAATCCCGGCGATCACGCTGACCGAGGCGGAGCTGGGCCGCCACGTCACGCACGCGCCGACACGCGGTCTGCTCACGGGACCCGGACTGCCCGCGGACACCGACCTGCTGACCTTCTCCCCGCTGCGCAGACACGGCCTGCGCACGCTCGCCGACGCCGCGGACGGCCCCTTCCGCCTCGCGGAGGAGCTGCGGGGCCGCCTGGTGATAGGGGAACTGCTCACGCCGGCCGGCATGGAGCGCGAGTCGATCCTGCTCGACGGCGTCACGGGCGAGATCACCACGGCCTACCTCGCCGGCCCGTCCGACCCGCGCCCCTTGGCGCCCTCCCTGCACACGCTGCTGCGGTTCGCCGCCGTCACCGAGGAACTGTCGGGCCTGCGCGGCCGTTTCGCCTCGCTGTCCGGCCAGTACGGGCCGAAGACGGTGACCGAGGCCTCCCGCCGCCTGCTGGCCCTCTTCGAAGAGGACACGGACGGCGAGGTCCCGCCGTACTGGAAGGCGGCGGCACTGATCCGTCCCCTCGCCCTGATCGCCGGACCCGGCACTGCCTCAGGCCTCACCCTGGACGTGCCCGCGCGCGTCCTGGACCAGGAGTTCGGCCAGGGCAGGACGGCCCGCTTCGAGGAGGTCGACTTCCCGCCGTCGCTCACCCACGAGCCGACCCGGCGTTTCCTGCGCGAGACGGGGCTGCCGGAGGAGGCGGTCTTCTTCCGCACCGACACGGACGTGCCGTTGCCGACCCTGCGGGAGTACTTCACACAGGAGCGCCCCGGCTACCCGGCAGGGCAACTCCCCGCCCACTGCGACCACTTGATCCGTCTCGGCCACCTGCTGGAGGAGAACAGCCTGGTGGTCGACGGCAGAACGGGCGCCGTCCTCACCTTCAGCGAGCCGGATGCCACGCTCCACCCGCTCAACACCGACGTCTCCACCCTGGCCTTCACCCTCTGGCTCCTGCACCACGAGCGCAGGATCGACACCCACCTGTCCCGCGAACTGGCGACCACGGCCTACGACCAGCTGGCCGCCGCCATGATCCACACCCTGAACGCCCTCGACCCCACGGGCACCCTGCCCGACGCCACCTGGCACTACTGGACGGACCTCTTCCAGGACGAGGCGGGCGGGGTGCTCTGAGAGCCCGGCTCCCTCAGTCCTTCGCCGTCGTGATGACGGCGAAGGGCGCACCGGCGGGGTCGAGGAACATGGCGAACCGGCCGATGCCCTCCGCCTCGGTCGTCGGGATGATGACGGTGGCTCCCGCCTCGCGCGCCCTGCCGACCGTGGCGTCACAGTCGCTCACCTCGAAGTACGGATGCCACTCCGGCGTCGATCCGGCATCGAGGTTCTCCTGGGGCAACTGCATCAGCCCGCCGTGGGCCGCCTCCGCGCCGGCGGCGGCCGGCGAGAGGACGGTGTAGGTCAGCTCCGGGCTCATGGCCACGTCGTTCATCTGCCAGGAGAACACCGACCGGTAGAACGCCTTCGCCGCCTCGGCGTCGGTGGTGTACAGCTCCACCCAGGAGAGGCTGTCGGGCACGCCGACGACCTCCAGGCCACCCGTCTCGCGTGGCTGCCAGACGGCGAAGTCCGCGCCCGTGGGGTCGGTGAAGGCAGCCATCCGGCCGAAGGAGAAGACGTCCGCCGGAGCGACCCTGACCCTGCCACCCCCCTGCTCCACGGCCTTGGCGGTGGCGTCGGCGTCCGGCGTGTGGAAGTACACCGTCCAGGACGGGCTCGCACCCGCTTCGGTGAGCGGGCCCAGCCCGGCGACCGTCCTGCCGTCCCGCAGGAAGAAGCCGTAGTCACCCGCCTCCGGACCGGCCGACCGCAGCTCCCAGCCGAAGACGGCGGAGTAGAAGGCGGCGCTCGCGCCGGTGTCCGGACTCCCCAGATCGAGCCAGTTCGGGGCGCCCGGCACATACGTGGTCGTCTGCATGGTGTGGTCCTCCACCGTGGGTTCGGGACACCGCGTCACTCGGGGTCCGCACGGAAGAACGAAGCGGACCCTCCGAGGTTCCGGCCGGAGCGAGCGCCGAACCGCTGCTCGGGGGCCGGTTACTGACGAGTTCTCAGCGCTTTGTAGGATCGGCTCCGACCCAACTCGAGTTCTATTCATGGGGGATTCAACTCATGACCAAGCGTTTTTCCGCCCTGGCCGTCTCCGCGGCCATCGTCGGAGGCCTCTTCGTCACGGCGATGCCCGCCCAGGCCGCCGTCCCGGCCGGCCACGGTGTGGTCTCCAAGGCCGCCGTCACCTGCAACAAGAGCCAGATGCGCCAGCAGATCGCGAACCTCAAGAACAAGGCCGCGCAGCTGAAGCACCTGGGTGAGGACGCGGCGGCCAGGAAGGCGCTCGCCGATGCGGCCGCCATCCAGCGGAAGCTCGACGCGTGCATCAAGGCCGAGGACGAGGCGGCCAAGCCGTTCCCCGGCTAGTTCCCCGTCCGACGCGTGTGTGGCGCCCCCCGTCCGTTCACCGGACGGCCGGGCGCCACACGCGTCACCGGCATGATGTGATCCAGGACACGATCCTCTGAGCGATGACTTCGCCCCCGGCCGTCGGTCATATGAGCGACAACTTCGGAGCCAGGAAGGCTTGGTCATGACTCACGCGCTCAGCGCCCCCCAGCAGGTCGCCTCCGCCGGGACCGCGTCGCGCCCCGTGGTCCGGTGCGCCCTGGCCGGCGGCATGGTGGCGGGCCCGCTGTTCCTCGCGGCGGGGATCGTGCAAGGTCTCACGCGGGACGGGTTCGACTTCACCCGCAACGCGATCAGCCAGCTCGCCCTCGGTGAGGCGGGCTGGATCCAGACGGTCAACTTCCTCGTCACCGGGGCCTTGCTGATCGCCTGTGCCGGCGGACTGCGCAGAGAGCTGCGCGATGGCCCGGCCGGCACCTGGGGTCCGGCACTGGTGGCGGTGTTCGGCGCATCTTTCTGGGCCGCCGCGGCCTTCGAGGCCGACGCCGGCGCGGGCTTCCCGGCCGGCGCCCCGGACGCCACCGCGCTGAGCGGGCACGGAACCGTCCACATGGCCGCCGGGGCGGGCGGCTACCTCGCCCTGTGCGCCGCGTTCGTCGTCCTGGCCCGCCCGCTCGCCGCGCGCGGCCACCGTGGCTGGGCCGTGGCCTCGCGCCTCGTGCCCGTGGCCGTCCTGGCCGGGTTCATGGCCTCCGCCGCCTCCGTCCTGGCCTTCACCGCGGGCGCGGGTCTCGGTCTGCTGTGGCTGACCGCGGTGACGGTCCGGCTCGTCGCCGCACCGGGGGAGAGCTGACCTACTGCCGCTCCCGCAGGCGACCGGCCTCCCCGGGGACTTCGGTCCATGATCAGAGGGGGGCGCCGGGCGGGGAGTCCGCGCCCAGGTGGTCCGGCAGACCGAAGAGCGGGAAGAGACGGTCGGTGTCGCGGAAGGCCGTGATGCCGGTGATGCGGTCGCCGGCGAACTCGACGACCTGGAGGGCCCAGGGCGCGTAGCCCGCGCCGTCCGGGCGGGGGCGGTACTGCCCGAAGGCGGGGGAGCCGTTCGCCATGGTCGGGACGAGACGGGACCCCCGACAGCCGACGGCCGGTCCGGTCAGCCACGCCTCGATGTCGCCGGTGCCACGCATCCACTTCGCGTACGGCGGCAGGCACAGGGTCGCGTCGACGTGGAGCAGCATGTTCAGCTCCTCCATGTCGTAGCGGGAGAAGGCCGCGGCGTACCGGTCGGCCAGCACCCGGCGCACGGCGTCGGGCGGCTGGGGCGCGCTGTCCCCGCCCGCTTCCCGGCGCGCGGCCAGCGTCGTACGGGCCCGCTGCAGCGCGCTGTTGACCGAGGCGACGGTGGAGCCGTGCAGATCGGCCACCTCGCGTGCGGAGAAGCCCAGGACGTCGCGCAGGATCAGCGTCGCCCGCTGCCTGGGCGGCAGGTGCTGCAGCGAGGCCACGAACGCGAGCCGTACCGATTCCCCGACAGTCGCGGACGCCTCCGGGTCACCGCCCGGGCAGGGCCCGATCCACGAGGCCGCGTCCTCCGGGGGCCCCGGTGGGGTGGCGCCGTCCGCCGGCCCGGTGAGGTCCATCGGCAGGGCACGTCGCTTTCCGGAGGCCAGGGCGTCGAGGCACACGTTGGTGGCGATGCGGTACAGCCAGGACCGCAGCGACGACCGTCCCTCGAACCGTTCCACGCTCCGCCAGGCCCGCACCAGCGTCTCCTGCACCGCGTCCTCGGCCTCGGCGTACGACCCGAGCATCCGGTAGCAGTAGCCGGTCAGCTCACCCCGGCGTTCCTCGAGCCCCTCGAGCGCCGATGCCGTACCCGCCGCCACGTCCCCCATGCCGTACCCCCTCGACGAGCAGCCCGCCCGCACCAGTTCCTCCGGCACCGGCGAAATCCGCTGAACGACCCTAGCCCACCCCGGCCGGCCGCGGCAGCGCCGTCGACGTGGCCGCTCCCGGCGGGAAGCGGCAGGGGCGGCCACCGCGCGTGAGGGCGGATTCACCCGTTGATCCGCCTCCGTCTCGCGCGAGCAGGCGTTCCGCAGAAAGCTGAGTCCCGTGGGCCTCACGCCGAAAACCGCCTCGCACGCCAGCCCTTGCTGCGACCACTCCGCGCTACCTGAAGGAACCCATGCACGGCCGAGCGGGAAAATCACGCAACATCTTCCTCGTGTGGCTCGTCTGGCCACTCCTCACCTTCGGTATCTACTTCTTCGTCTGGTACTACAAGATCAACCGCGAAGCGCGCGACTTGGACGACCGCATCGAAGTAAGCCCCGTATGGGCCATGCTGGCTCAGCTCCTGGGCTGGATGCTCATCCTGCCGCCCTTCATTTCGACCTACCGCTGCGGCGAACGCATCTCCCAGATGCGGCGCGCCGCCGGCCTGCCGGCCGATTGCAACCCCTGGATCGGAGTCATTCTGATGTTCGTCGGCGCGCAAGCCCTCTACTACCAGAACGAAATGAATGCAATCTGGGCCCGCTACGACAATCCGCCAGAGGGCGCAGACATTCCCCTCGTGGCATGACGCCAGGCGCTGAGCGCTGTAGCCCCTCGACTGAGGCGGCCCACCAAAAGGGCGGCACCCCCAAGGGTGCCGCCCATTCGTTTCACCTATCCAGAAAAACAGAGGCCGTGGCGGGATTCGAACCCACGTAACTCGCTT
>NZ_JAERRK010000029.1 GCF_016741775.1 Streptomyces actinomycinicus
GGCCGGAGGCCGGAGTTCCCGCCGCGGCGGTGCTCAGCCGTGACGGCGGTGCTCGGCGGTGCCGTACCGGCGGGTGCGGCACCGGGGGCCGGGGTGTCCGGGGTGAGTTCGGGACCGCCGGATCACGCCGTCGTGGTTGTTCGTCGAGTGGGGGTCGGGTTATGCCGCCCTCGGGAGGGTTGCCGGGGGTTCGGCGCGGTGCATCGAGCCCGCGCCCAGGTCGGTGAGGATCGCTGCCGCCGCGCGGTGGGCGGAGTGCAGGGCGCCCTGGACCGTGCTGGTGTCCCGGTGGTCGCCGCAGACGTACAGGCCCGCCAGCAGCCGTACCGGCCGGCGCAGATCGTGCGGCGGCCGCATCGCCGGCACCGCCTCCGGCGTGTGGTGCACGGCCAGCGTCTCCCAGCGGCGCGTCGACGTGCCGTAGAGCCGTGAGAGGTGGATGCGGACGGCCGTGTCCAGGCCCTCCGGCGGCGGCCCCAGCACCGTGGACGAGATCAGCACCCGCCCGGCCGGCGCCCGGCTCGGGTCCACGTTGCTCAGCACCGCCGTGTGCGCCACCGGCCCGCCCCGGTCGGCGTCCAGCAGCAGCGACGCGCCCGTCGAGAGGGCCGCCCCCGGTTCGTCCGTGGTGTGGTGGACGACCGTCAGCGGATGGAAGTCCGGCACCCGCAGTCCCGGCAGCAGCTCCGCCGCGGCCCGCGCGTCCGTCGCCAGCAGCACCGCCCGGCACCGGATCTCCCCGTGCTCGGCGGTGGCCACCGCGGTCGTGGACACCGAGGTGACCCGTACCCCGGTGCGCACGGTTCCCGTCGGCAGCGTCCGGGCCAGCAGCTCCGGCAGCACCTCCGCACCGCCCTCCGGCACGCACAGCCGCCCGCCGGCGAAGGCGCGCAGCGCCAGGTCGGCGCAGCGGCTGGACGTGGTCAGCTCCGGGTCGCACAGCAGCGCGGCGAGCAGCGGGCGCAGAAAGCCGTCGATGGTGCGCGCCGGCACCCCGCGCAGCGCGAGCGCCTGGGCGGCCGGCATCTCCGGCCGGGCCAGGATGCGTTCGACGGGGGTCGCGGCGATCCGGCCGAGCGCGGCGCCGAGGCGGGCCTGGTCGACCGCGCCGCCCACGGGCGCCCCGGTCCGGCCGGGCGTGGCCGCCGTACCCCGGGAAGTGCCGGCGAAGGCACGCACCGCATGGAGCGCGCCCCGTGCGCCCCGCGCGCTCCCTCCGCCCGCCGGTGCGCCCGCGCGCTGGGTGCGCCCGTCACGGTGCAGCAGCACGCCGGGCGCGAACCGGCGCACGGCCAGGGCGTCCAGGCCCGGCGTCAGCCGGAGTTCGGGATACGACGTGGACAGCAACTGTCCGATGCGGTCGAGCCGGAAGCCGTCGACCTTCTCGGTCGACATGCGGCCGCCGACGCACGGGGCGGCCTCCAGGACCGCGGTGGTGACTCCTGCGCTGGTCAGCCGATGAGCCGCCGAGAGGCCGGAGATTCCGGCTCCGACGATGACGACGTCCACCTGGTACACGGGCTCAAGCACGAGGCCCCTCCTGTGGTTGCGCGGCCGGTGGAGACGTCATGCCCCCAACTGGCTCCAGGGATACCCGAGTTCGCGTCGAGGTTAGGGCCGTGATCGGTCAATAGGAGTCGCGCATCGACAGGGCACGGTCGCATAGAGGTCGCATACGGTCACTTTCGTTCGCCGGCGTTGTCAGCCGACTCACGCCGCCCTCGCTCCGCCCTGCTCACTCCGCCGCGCGGATCGCCTCGTCGATGCCCGGAAACGCGAACCGGAACCCCGAGTCCAGCAGCCGCTTGGGCACCACCCGCTGGCTGCCCAGCACATCCCCGGCCATCTCCCCGAGCACCGTGCGCAGCACCGGAGCGGGCACCGGGAACACCGTCGGCCGGTTCAGCACCCGCCCCATCGCCGCCGTGATCTCACGGTTCGTCAGCGGCTCCGGCGCCGTCAGATTGAACGGTCCGGACAGGGTGTCATCCTCGATGAGATGCCGGATCGCGGCCACCTCGTCGTGCAGCGCGATGTACGACCAGTACTGCCGCCCGTCGCCCAGCCGCCCCCCGAGGCCCGCCCGGAACAGCGGGAACAGCCGCCCCCAGGCCCCGCCGCCCCGGGCCACCACGAGCCCCGTGCGCAGGAACACCGTCCGCACCCCGGCCTCCACCGCGGGAGCCGCCGCCTCCTCCCACTCCACGCACAGCGCGGGCAGGAAACCGTCACCGGGGGGCGCGTCCTCGTCCACCACCCGGTCGCCGGTCTCGCCGTAGAAACCGATCGCGCTGCCGCTCACGAACACCCGCGGCGGCTCGGGCAGCGCGGCCACCGCCTCGGCGAGCGCGGCCGTGCCCAGCACCCGGCTGTCCCGGATCAGCCGCTTGTACTCCGGGGTCCAGCGCCGGTCGCCCACCCCGGCCCCGGCCAGGTCGACCACCACGTCACAGCCCGTCAGCCCGGCCGCGTCGACGTACTGCCGCTCGGGGTCCCAGCAGACCTCGTCCGCCCCCCGGGCCGCACGCCGCACCAGCCGCACCACCTCGTGTCCGTCCGCGGCCAGCGACCGCACCAGAGCGCTGCCGATGAGGCCGGACGCGCCGGCCACCGCGATGCGTGAACGTTCCATGCCTCCAGCATGACCGTTCAGCCGGTCGTAAACCCGGTGGGATGCCGTCCGGCGCCCGCCGTAGGGTGACCGGCATGCCGGAACCGCACATACGCCCAGCCCGCGCCGAAGACGCCGGAGAACTCGCCGTCCTCGACCGGGCCATCTGGTCCACCCTGCACGCGGTGACCCCCCGGCCGCAGCCGCCGTACCAGCCGTTCTTCGACGAACGGCACCCGCCGCAGGAGTACCTCGTCGCCGAGGGCGAGGGGCGCGTGCTCGGCTACGTCCGGCTCGCCCGATCGACGCCGCTCGCCTCCAACGCGCACGTCCTCGCCGTCCAGGGTTTCGCCGTCGCCGAGGAGGCGCGCGGGCGGGGCGTCGGGCGCGCGCTGATCCGGGCCGCCGTCACCGAGGCACGCGGCCGCGGTGCGCGGCGCCTCACCCTGCGCGTGCTCGGGCACAACACCCCCGCCCGCAGGCTGTACGAGTCCGAGGGCTTCGCCGTCGAGGGCGTGCTGCCGGGCGAGTTCCACCTCGACGGCCGGTACGTCGACGACGTCTGCATGGGCCGCAGCCTGTAGGGACGGCACGGCGCCGCCCCGCCGTCCTCCGGCCCCGCGCGTCGGCCGGCCTCGCCTCGCCGCACCCGGGCCCTAGGCGTCGACCAGCTGGCCCGTGTCCACCGGCTGCGTCGCCGTGGCACCGCGCCGGGCGTCCCCCGCCACCTCGGCCGCCGTCAGCACGTACCCCGTCTCGGCGTCCGAGGTGGAGCGGGCGAAGACCATCCCGAACACCCGGCCGTCCGTGGTCAGCAGCGGTCCGCCCGAGTTGCCCGGCCGGACCGTGGAGCGGACCGAGTAGATCTCCCGGGTGACCGTGCGGTCGTTGTAGATGTTCTGGCCGGTCGCCCGCACCCGGCTCCCGACCGTTGCCGCCTGCAGGTTCAGGGACCCGTCCTGGGGGTAGCCGGCCACCACCGCAGACTCCCCCCGCGCGGCACCGGAGTCGAACCGCAGCGCCGGCGCGGCCAGCCGCGGCACGTACAGCACCGCCACGTCCCGGTCGGGGTCGAAGAGCACCACCCGGGCCTCGTACGACCGCCCGACCCCGCCGACCCGCACGCTCGGGTGGTCGATGCCCGCCACCACGTGCGCGTTGGTCATCACGTGCCGCGACGTGTAGACGAACCCGCTGCCCTCCCGGCCCTCGCCACCCGAGGCGCCCTCGATCTTCACCGTGCTCGTCCGCGCGGCATCGGTCGCCTCGGGCGTCACGCTGTCGCCCGAGGGCCGGGCCACCCGGGCCGTCGACTCGTTCTCGAAGGGGTTGAAGACCTGCGGGAAACCCGCCTCGGTCAGCGCCGACGTCGCCCGCGAGAACCACGCGGGCGTGGTCTCGGGCATCGCCTCCTGCACCGCGCCCAGCAGCGCCGAGTTCCGTATCTCCGTCGTCAGCGTCTGCGAGGGTGACGCGCCCAGGACGCTCGCCGCCACCCAGGCCACGATCAGCACCGCGACCGAGTTCGCCGCCGCGCCGCCCATCCCGTCCGCCACCCGCAGCGGCCCCCGGTCCAGCTCCCCGCGCAGCCGCAGCGCCAGCCGGCCCGCCAGCTCGTGGCCCACCGCCGCCGGGATCAGCACCGTCAGCACAGCGAGCACCGTCGCCGCCGCCGTACCCCGCTCGACCTGGCCCGTCACCCACGGCAGCAGCCACACGCCGACCACGGCGCCGCCCACGAACCCGGCCAGGGAGACGCATCCGGCCACCAGCCCGCGGCGGTAACCGGACACCGCGTAGACCACGATCACCAGAACAAGCACCAGGTCGAGCAGGTCCACGGAGCCGCCTTTCTCTCGGACCCCTCAGTACGGACGGGACGGGCCCGCTGATCACCACGCGCACGTGGGCGCCACCGGGCCGCGGAACCGGCCACTGGGTCTGTACCCCCAGAAACGTCCCGGACCAGGACGATGGTTCCACCACCTGGCACAGCTCACATCGCGGGCACGGAACCGCACCCCGACAGTGGGACCATGCGTGTCGCCCGAAGGACCCCGCGAGGCCGGGAACGGCGTGCCCGGCGGACGCCTCGCGCCCTCCTCGTGGTGCTCGGCTGCCTGCCCGGGACGCTGGCCGTCCTCGCGCTGGCCCTGTGCACCCGTGGCATCGAGGACGCGGTCGCGCGCCGGTCCGACCGCGTCGGCGCGGCCCGGCCCGTGGCCGCCCACCGCGCCGCCCGGCCGCCCGTGGTGCCGCGCTCCGCCTGGCTGGACCGCGCCACCGCGCGCACCCAGCCACCGCCGCGCTACGACGACGAGGTGGTCGCCGTCTTCCTCCACCACACCGACTCGCCCAACGGCTACCGGTGCGCCGACGCGCCCCGCATCATCCGCCACCTGTACGCCGGCCAGACCGGAGACCGCAGCTGGGACGACATCGGATACAACTTCCTCGTCGACCGCTGCGGCACCATCTACGAGGGCCGCGCCGGCGGCATCGACCGGGCCGTCACCGGCGCCCACACCAAGGGCTTCAACCACCGCACCGCCGGCATAGCCGCCCTCGGCACCTTCACCTCCGGTGTCCCCGTCCCCCGGGCCATGACCGATGCGATCGCCGCCCTGGCCGCCTGGAAACTCGGCCTCGCCGACGTCGACCCGCGCGGTCGCGCCCGGCTCGTCTCCACCAGTGGCCTCAGCCGCTACAAGGCGGGCGCCACCGCCACGCTGCCCGTCCTCGCCGGCCACAACGAAGGCTTCTCGACCACCTGCCCCGGCGCCGCCCTCACCGCCCGCCTCCCCGAGATCCGCGAGCGGGCCGCCCTGCTGCAGGGCCGCGAGCCGGCTCCAGAGCCGCGGAAACGGGCCGAGGCCCCCCGTAAGCCGACGACGGCGGTGCACGGGACGCCGGCCGCGGTCCACCGGAAGACCGCATAGGCCGATAGGCGTACGGCCGCACCCGTACGGGCCCTGCGTCCCGCCCCGGCCCCGGTGACCCGGCGTCACGCCTTGAACCGCTCCCACAGACGGGGGTACCGCTGCGCCAGCTCCCGCTCGTTCTCCAGGTCCAGCGGCGTGCCCTCCGGCTCCGCCGGCGCGGGCGCGATGCCGAGGTCGGGGGCGACGGTCCCGGTCAGCTGCTCGTACGCCTCGTCCGCCGCGTACCCCAGCTCCTCGCCGTCGCCGTCGATCTCCTCGTCGAACTCGCCCAGCAGTTCGGCCAACGCGTCCGGCTCGTGCACGGCACCCTCGAACACCTCACGGCCCTGGCCGATCAGCCAGCACCGGAAGAAGTCGAACGCGTCGTCGCTGCACCCGTCCAGGAGCACCCAGGCGGCGCCCCACAGGTCCCAGCGGTACGCCCGGTTGTAGCGGGCCTCGAAGTGACGGGCGAAGTCCAGGACCAGCTCGGGGTCCAGCTGGAGCAGCCGCTCGAGGAGCAGGTCGGCCTGCTCCTCGGGATCGCCCCCGGCGGCCGCGCGGGTGGCGTCGATCAGCTCCCAGAACTCCGTCTCGTCCATCACGGCACCAGCATCGGGCCTCGGCCGGTGGGCCGCACGCGGAGTACCGCGGATCGTTACCCGGCGTCCGGGCGGCGGTACAGGGCCGCGATCCGGGCCGCGTCCGCCGCGAACCGCTGCCGCAGACCGGCCGGCGACAGCACCTCGGCCTCCGCTCCGAGCGCCGTCAGCTGGGTGTGGGCGACCTCCTCCGACTCCACCGGCAGGGTCACCGTCACCCACCCCTCGCCGTCCGGGGCGCCCATGTCCGCCAGTGCCTCCCGCGCGGAGAGCGGGTCCACCGCGTGCGGCAGCCCGCGCACGCCCTCCGGGGACAGCCGTACGACCACCTCGGCGCGCAGGATCGACCGGGCGAACCGTTCGGCCTGGCCGGCCCAGTGCCCGGGCAGGTCGAAGCCCGGATCGCGCTCGAACCGCTCGTCCAGGGCGTCGACGGTGTCGAACCGGTCGATCCGGTACGTCCGGAAGGCGTCGCTTCCGGCCACCCGCGCGCACAGGTACCAGACCCCTGCCTTCAGCACGAGGCCGTACGGTTCCAGCTGCCGCTCGACGGCGCCGTCCCCGCGCCGGTAGACCACGCCGATCCGCCGGTCGTCCCAGACCGCCTCGGCGAGCGCGGGCAGCAGGGCGGGCGTCTGCGGTTCCCGGAACCAGGCGGGAGCGTCCAGGTGGAACCGCTGGGCCGCGCTGTCCGGGGCGTCCCGCAGCGAGGGCAGCAGCGCCGCCGACACCTTCAGCCGGGCCGCCGACGCCGCGTCCTCCAGGCCCATCTGCCGGAGCGCTCCCGGGACCCCGCTCAGGAACAGCGCCTCGGCCTCGCTCCTGGCCAGCCCGGTGAGCCGCGTCCGGTACCCCCCGATCAGCCGGTACCCGCCGGCCCGCCCGCGGTCGGCGTACACCGGCACTCCCGCCTCCGACAGCGCCTGGGCGTCCCGGGTCACGGTCCGCTCGGACACCTCCAGCTCCCGGGCCAGCTCGGCGGCGGTCATGGCCGACCGGGACTGCAGGAGGAGAACCATCTTGATGAGCCGAGCCGCGCGCATGCCCTCATGATGCCGGGGCCGACGACGGGAAAGGGGTACGGCAGCGGCCGTACCCCTTTCCCATGACCCGGGTGTGACTACAGCCCGTACTTCTCGCGGGCTTCCTTCACCGCCGTCGCCTTGACCTCGCCGCGCTTGGCGAGCTGGGCCAGGGCCGCGACGACGATCGACTGGGCGTCGACGCCGAAGTGGCGGCGGGCGGCCTCACGGGTGTCGGAGAGACCGAAGCCGTCGGCACCCAGCGAGGACCAGTCCTGCTCGACCCACTGCGCGATCTGGTCCGGGACCTGGCGCATGTAGTCGGAGACCGCGAGGACCGGGCCCTCGGCACCCTGCAGGGCCTGGCGGACGTACGGCACGCGCTCCTCGCCGCGCAGCAGCGCCGCGTCGGCCTCCAGCGCGTCCCGGCGCAGCTCGGTCCAGGAGGTGGCCGACCAGACGTCGGACGCCACGCCCCACTCCTCGGCCAGCAGCTTCTGCGCCTCGAGCGTCCAGTGGATCGCCGTGCCGGAGCCCAGCAGCTGGATGCGCGGGGCGTTGGCGGCCACGGTGACCCCCGCCGACTCCGCCGTGTTGAAGCGGTACAGGCCCTTGACGATGCCCTCGTCGATGCCGAGGCCGGCGGGCTTGGCCGGCTGCGGCAGCGGCTCGTTGTAGACCGTCAGGTAGTAGAAGACGTTCTGGTCCTCGCCCGGCTTGGCCTCGCCGTACATCCGGCGCAGACCCTCACGGACGATCACCGCGATCTCGTAGGCGAACGCGGGGTCGTACGTCAGCGCGGCCGGGTTGGTCGCGGCGATGACCGGGGAGTGGCCGTCGGCGTGCTGCAGGCCCTCGCCGGTGAGGGTCGTACGGCCGGCCGTGGCGCCGACTAGGAAGCCGCGGCCGAGCTGGTCGCCGAGCTGCCACATCTGGTCGGCCGTGCGCTGCCAGCCGAACATCGAGTAGAAGATGTAGAACGGGATCATCGCCTCGCCGTGCGTCGCGTACGCGGTGGACGCGGCGATGAAGTCGGCCATCGAACCGGCCTCGGTGATCCCCTCGTTGAGGATCTGGCCGTTCTCGGCCTCCTTGTAGTACATCAGCTGGTCGCGGTCGACCGGCTCGTACGTCTGGCCCTTAGGGGAATAGATGCCCAGCGAGGGGAACAGGCTCTCCATGCCGAAGGTGCGCGCCTCGTCGGGGACGATCGGCACCCAGCGCTTGCCGGTCTCCTTCTCGCGGACCAGGTCCTTGACCAGGCGGACGAAGGCCATGGTGGTGGCCACGTTCTGCGAGCCGGAGCCCTTGTCGAAGGAGGCGAAGGCCTTCTCGGCGGGGGCCGGCAGCGGGGCCAGCGCGTGCGTGCGGCGGGCCGGGGCGGGGCCGCCGAGGGCCGCGCGGCGCTCCTGGAGGTAACGGACCTCGGGGGAGTCGGCGCCCGGGTGGCCGTAGGGCACCACGCCGTCGACGAAGTCGCTGTCCTTGATCGGCAGGCCGAGCAGGTCCCGCATCGTCTTGAACTCGTCCACCGTCAGCTTCTTCATCTGGTGGTTGGCGTTCTTCGACGCGAAGCCCTCGCCCAGGGTGTGGCCCTTGACCGTCTGGGCCAGGATCACGGTCGGCGCGCCCTTGTGCTCGACGGCGGCCTTGTACGCGGCGTAGACCTTGCGGGCCTCGTGACCACCGCGGGAGAGGTGGAAGCACTCGAGGATCTTGTCGTCGCTCAGCAGCTTCGCCATCTCGGCGAGCGCCGGGTCCTTGCCGAAGAAGTCCTCGCGGATGTAGGCGGCGCCGCGGGTCTGGTACGTCTGGATCTGCGCGTCCGGTACCTCGCGCAGCCGGCGTACGAGCGCGCCGGTGGTGTCGAGCTGGAACAGCTCGTCCCAGGCCGTGCCCCACAGCGTCTTGATGACGTTCCAGCCGGCGCCGCGGAACTGGGCCTCCAGCTCCTGCACGATCTTGAAGTTGGCGCGGACCGGGCCGTCGAGGCGCTGCAGGTTGCAGTTGATGACGAAGGTGAGGTTGTCCAGCTCCTCACGCGCGGCGAGCGCGATGGCCGCCGTCGACTCCGGCTCGTCCATCTCGCCGTCGCCGAGGAAGGCCCAGACGTGGGACGCGGAGACGTCCTTGATGGAGCGGTTGGTGAGGTACCGGTTGAAGCGCGCCTGGTAGATCGCCGACAGCGGGCCGAGGCCCATGGAGACGGTCGGGAACTCCCACAGCCAGGGCAGGCGGCGCGGGTGCGGGTACGACGGCAGGCCGTTGCCGCCGGACTCCTGGCGGAAGTTGTCGAGGTGCGCCTCGTTCAGGCGGCCGTCGAGGAAGGCCCGGGCGTAGATACCGGGGGAGGCGTGGCCCTGGATGTACAGCTGGTCGCCGGAGCCGTCGGCCTCCTTGCCCTTGAAGAAGTGGTTGAAGCCGGTCTCGTACAGCCAGGCCGCGGAGGCGAAGGTGGCGATGTGGCCGCCGACGCCGTACTTCGAGCCGCGGGTCACCATGGCGGCCGCGTTCCAGCGGTTCCACGCCGTGATCCGGGCCTCCATCTCCGGGTCACCGGGCAGGCCCGGCTCCGCGGAGGTGGGGATGGTGTTGACGTAGTCCGTCTCGAGGAGCTTCGGCAGCGCGATGCCGCCCGCCTCGGCGCGCTCCAGCGTGCGCCGCATCAGGTATGCGGCGCGGTGCGGCCCGGCCTCGCGGGCGACGGCGTCCAGGGAGGCCTGCCATTCGGCGGTCTCCTCCGGGTCGCGGTCGGGGAGCTGGTCGAGCGCGCTCGGCTGGATGGCGTGGGGGTCGGTCATGTCGCCGCCTTCCTCAGTCGAAGGGGGTTCCCTCATCGGTAAGGGTTCGGGGGGTGCCCTTGGTCTTTGGCAGGACAGGGCAGGCGGACTCTGGTGGAAGTCCGTCGGTGACTGTAACCCCCTGATCGATGATCGATCAAAGGGTTGAGGCCCAAAACTTCTCGATTGCAAGAAAGTAGGCACCCGGTGCCTACGGTCATGGCACCGGGTGACGTTGAAAGGCCTTGTTTTCGCAGGTGGGGCGGCGTATGAGCGGGGGTGCGCTCGGCTGCGTCAGGCGCGCGGAGCGCACCCGAGGACGTGCGCCTTCACCAGCTCGGCGATCCGGGGATCCCGCCGCTTGAAGGCCTGCACCAGCTCCTCGTGCTCCTCCGCGTACGACTGCTGGACCGTGCCCAGCCAGCGGATCGACAGCGCCGTGAAGACCTCGATGCCGAGCCCCTCCCACGTGTGCAGCAGCACCGAGTTGCGGGCCGCGCGGACCAGCTCGCGGTGGAAGCCGACCGTGTGGCGCACCTGGGCGGTGCCGTCGGCCCTGCGGTCGGCCTCGTACAGTGCCAGCACGTGCGGCTCCAGCGCCGAGCAGTCCTCGGCGAGCCGCTCGGCCGCCAGCTCGGCGGCGATGGCCTCCAGGCCGGCCCGGACGGGGTAGCTCTCCTCCAGGTCCGCCGCGGTCAGGTTGCGAACCCGGACGCCCTTGTTCGGCGCGGACTCGATCAGCCGCAGCGACTCCAGCTCCCGCAGTGCCTCCCGGACCGGGGTCTGGCTGACCTCCAGCTCGGTGGCGATCCGTCGCTCCACGATCCGCTCACCCGGCTGCCAGCGCCCGCTGACGATCCCCTCCACGATGTGCTCGCGGATCTGTTCGCGCAGCGAGTGGACGACGGGCGCGGTCATGGGGGCTCCTCGGCAGTGCGGACCCGGCGGGTCGGCGGGACCCTTAGACAATACGGCCGCGGTCCCGGACGGAAGGAGTGCGGTCGCTCTCACCACAGGTGATGCCTGTTACAGAGCAGTGCCCGCCCGGCCCCGAAACCATTCCACCCGGCCGGCCCGGCCCCTCCCGGGGCAGGAGGCCAACGCCGCGGCTCGCCGGGGGCCTTGGGGCCGTCGCCCGATCGGTTAACCATGAACCTCCCGAACCGGCCGTCGATTAGGTTGGACGCCGAGGCGCGGCGGACAGCCGGGACGGAGCGGAACGGGGGGGGGCGTGATGGGCCGGGAAAACGACCTGGCGGCCAGCGACGAGGATCTGACCGGACTGGCCGACGACCTCGGCACCATGCAGGAGCACCTGATCAGCCAGGTCGGACGCATGGACCGGCTCGTCGACGAGATCGAGCAGGGCTGGCACGGGCCCGCGGCCGTCGAGTACCGCAAGCTCCACCGCTCGGTCGCCGAGGATGCCGTCCGTATGCGCGAGGTCATGCAGAAGCTCGAAGAGGCCGTACGGCTGAGCCGGGACGGGTTCACCGCGACGGAGCTCGACGTACTGGCGCGCCTGCGCGCCGTCCACGTCGACGTGGACGCCGAGGTGGATCAGCTGTCCACGCCTGCCGAGGTCCCGACGACGCGCCCGCGCAGCGGGCTCGACCAGCTGTGACACCAAGCTCAGTCAGCGAACGACGCGATTCAGGGCGCCGGGGCCGGTGCCGGCGCCCGGAACGGGGAATGCGGTATGCAGGGCGGCAGCGCTGAAGAGGACTACATAGCGGTCTCCTTCGGCACGTTGGAACATCTGACCGTCGAGCTCGACGACATCCTCAAGCAGCTCGACGGTCAATTGGAAAACCTCTACACACGCCTGGTGCCTGTCGTCACCTCCTGGCAGGGCGAGGCCCGGGAGGTGTTCCTCAAGGAGCTCGACAAGTGGGATAAGTCGGCGAGGGACCTGCAGGCTGCCCAGATGGGGCGGCGCCTGATGGCCGGGCGGCGGCCCACCGACGAGGAGCGAAAGAAGGAACGGGCCGAGGCCAGGCCCCGTTCACCCAGGACGAGCGGCGGCGGCTTCGACGTCCAGCCGCCTCATCTCTTCTACACGTCGCTCGTGGTGCGCGACGGACAGTTCGACTACGACAAGGGCGCCACGGCGCTGGTCGAGGCGCTGAACGAGTACAGCCAGTCGGCGGGGGCCGGACGGGGTGCGGACGCCTTCGCGGCGGCGTACAAGTCGGTCACCGAGAAGTTCCTGGAACTCTGGGCGAAGAGCGTGGTCAGTGTGGGCGGGGTCGCCGTCGGCCTGACACACACGGCGAACAAGTACGTACAGGCCGACTGGCAGGCACGCCGGATGTACGGCCCGCCACCCGTCGAGAAGGCGCCACCTGTCGTCATCGAGAAGCCACCCAGGTATGGCCCGGTCAACGACATCAAGTGGTCCGGTACCGGCGAGGACGCGGACTCCTCGGAGATCGCCGGCATCCTCGGGGAGATCCCCGACTTCCTCGCCGACGTGATCCGGCCGGCCGTCGAGCACGGTCTCAGGCTCGGCAAGATGCACGAGATCACGCCGGGATGCCGGGACGCGGAGTTCAAGGGCATGGCCACAGCCTGGGGCGCGGCCGAGAAGGCCGCCAAGGGCGCGTCCAGTGACTTCAACAGTGCCATCAAGTTCATCGCCAACAACAAAGGCAACGACGAGTGGCAGGGCGCGATGAAGGCGTTCTGCCAGACGATCTGGGGCACCACCGAGTGGGGCCGGACCCTGGATCCCCAGGGCAACCGGGTCTCCATCGGCCGCGAATGGAAGACGGACCGGAACGTCGTGCCCGCGAAGCGCCGGCCCATTATCGACGTCCTCCACGAGACCGCGGCCAAGGTCCGGAAACAGCTGGACGAGCTGGCCGGGGTGGCTGTCACGACCAGAGAGACCACCACCCGGCTCGGCAAGGAGGCGGCCGAGGCAACGGTCAAGGACCTGACCACGGGCCTCGACCTGTTCGAGATGACGCGGCTTGCGGCGACCATGGCCTTCGGCGAGATCGTCATGACGTTCCGCTCGCACATGGACAAGGCGGCCGCGGACGCGGCGGTCGAGAAGTATCACCAGGCGTTCAGCGACGCAGCCGCCGAACTGAAGGGGCTGGAGCACGAGCTGGGCGAGGCGCTTCTCAGCGTGCCCACGTTCGTGGCGGAGGAGGCCCGCGCGGAGGGGTACGGAGCACGCTCCCTCAACGACTTCAAGAAGGAACACAGCTGGCAGCGGCCGGAGAGTCCGTTTCCGTACAAGTACAGCCTCGATCTGGCGACCGAGGAGGAACTGTACGGGGGACACAGCATCGACAAGCATGTCGGGCTGACCGACCTGCAGCTGACGCAGCGGTTGAGGGACCAGTCGACCGGGACCGGTGTGCCGCAGATTCCTGCTGCTTCGTCCTTCACCGACCTCGAATCGGCGCAGAATTATACGCAGTACAATATTCGATGCAATTCGGCAGAGATTGACAGGTGGCTCAAACGCCCTCCGAAACTGGGTGCTACAGAGGAGTTCTCGGTGGGGACGGTCGACACCGGGAATCATGCGATTCCGGTCGTGACCGGGCGTACGGCACAGGTGGTGGACGATCACCCGACGTCGCCCAAGGACGCCCACGGGGTCCTCACGGTGCTCAAGTACGAGCCGAGCCTGGACCCGCCCTTCGTCGTTTATACGTCCATGCCCGAGTGATGAGTGAGTAGGTGATGATGGCCGAGCTTGATGAGCGGTCGTGGGCCGAGGCGATCGGAATGTACGCGCGCCGGTACACCATCGCGAAGGTGACGCGCAGAGAGCACGAGGACTGGGCGCTGGATGTTCACACCCTGATGCGGGGTGCCTCGCCGGACGCACGCGGCTGGCGCGTGAACGACCCCCTCGCGGACGAGTTGGAAAGGCTGGACGATCCGTTCTACCCCTTTGTGGAGCTGCCCGCCGACCCCGAGAAGGCGGATGCTCTCAAGTCCCGTGTGTATGAGATTCCGCGCTCTTCCGTCAAAAAGTTTCTTGTAGCCCTTTCCACGCTGTGGCTCGATGTCGAGAGAACTCCGGACTTCGAGGAACGCAGGGTGGATCTGGAGGGGAAGGCCGATGTCATCCTCTCGCGTTTCCCTGAAGGCTCCCACTTCTATGCCAACACCGGGCGGGACAGCGCAAACAAGGACTACTACAAGCGGATTTCCGGCTGCAACCCAATCTCCCGGCATGTCTGGGATCTCGGCGTGTTCCTTGTCTCCGAGACGGAGGTCGGAATGGTCTGGTCCTTCCACGCGTGGTGATCCGACCGACTCGATCCGCAGCCCATCGCCCTGAAGGAGCCCCGTGCGCACCCGCACCGCCACCTACCCCGACCGGGAAACCGCCCAGTGGGCGACCCAGCACGTGGTCACCCGCAACGAACAGGTCATCCACCGCTGGCTGGCCCAGTCAACCCGGCGGCGGCTGACGATCGAGGCGGCCTGGCCGTCCCGGCAGGACCCCGTCGGCAGGGTGCTGCTGCAAGCCATGATGCTGGCCGGGCGTGGAGCCGTCGACGTACGGGCCGCCCGCGTCGTGCTACGCCGAGAGCCGTCCGCCACGCTCGGGTTCGCCGTGCACGCCAGCTTCCCCGTCTACCTGTGAAGGCAAGGATCCGAACGTGGCGCTGACCCCCCTCGAACACGACCGCGCATACGGCGAGCTGGACCAGGTCCTGCGCGCCTACGTCGGCCAGCCCGCCGACGACACCGAGGAGAGGCCGAGCGCGGCACTCACCGCTTATCTGCGGCACACCTGGCACACCCGCCCCTGGGCGCTCGCCGCCGCCGAGAGCCAGCTGCGGGAGTACGCGCGTACCCCGCCGGGGCGGCTGAGGGTCCGGCTCGGCGAGTTCTACGCCCTGCCGGACGTGGGACTGGCCGACGCGGAGATCCTGGACTGGCTGACGGTGCTCGCCGACCACATCCGGCGCAGCGTCGAGGAAGGGCGGGTCCCGACCCCCGCGACGCCGCGGACGCACTGGGAGTGGCATGCCGGGTTCCCCGAACTCGGGCAGTTCCTCGGCGGCTGGTTCTCGCAGGACATGCCCGACGAGTTCGACGGGCACGACGCGGCGGTGGACGACTACGGCGCGACGACCGACCGGCAGCTCGTCGCGCGACTGGTGGGGGAGATCCGGGAACTGCTGGCCCTGGGGCTCGAGGAGAGCGAGTACGCCGTCGGTGCCGCCGAACTGGGCATGGAGGTCGAGGCCCCGGACCGGCTCGCCGTGAGCGGCTGGCTCGCACTGGTGGCGGCGCGCCTCGCCTAGCGGCGCGCCTCGCCTAGCGGTGCGCCTCGCCTAGCGGTGCGCCTCGCCTAGCGGTGCGCCTCGCCCAGCGGTGCGCCTCGCCTAGCGGTGCGCCTCGCCCAGCGGTGCCCGGCTCGCAACGGGCGGAGCCCCCGGCCGGAGAGTGACTCCGGACGGGGGCTCCGTCGTACAGCCTGATCAGGAGATCAGAGGCCGAGCTCGACCTCGAACTCGCCCGCCTCCAGGATCGCCTTGACCGCCGTCAGGTAACGGGCCGCGTCGGCGCCGTCGACCAGGCGGTGGTCGTAGGAGAGGGTCAGGTAGGTCATGTCGCGGACGCCGATGACCGTGCCCTCCTCGGTCTCGATGACGGCCGGGCGCTTGACCGTGGCACCGATGCCGAGGATCGCGACCTGGCCCGGCGGCACGATGATCGTGTCGAACAGCGCGCCGCGCGAACCGGTGTTGGAGATGGTGAAGGTCGCGCCCGCCAGCTCGTCCGGGGTGATCTTGTTGCCGCGGACCTTGCCGGCCAGGTCGGCCGTGGCCTTGGCGATACCCGCGATGTTGAGGTCGCCGGCGTTCTTGATGACCGGGGTCATCAGGCCCTTCTCGGAGTCCACCGCGATACCGACGTTCTCGGTGTCGAAGTAGGTGATGGTCCCCTCGGCCTCGTTGATCTTGGCGTTGATGACCGGGTGGGCCTTCAGCGCCTGCGCGGCGGCCTTGACGAAGAACGGCATCGGGGAGAGCTTGACGCCCTCGCGGGCCGCGAAGGAGTCCTTCGCCTTGGCACGCAGCTTCATCAGGCGGGTGACGTCGACCTCGACGACCGACGACAGCTGGGCCTGCTCGTGCAGCGCCTTGACCATGTTGTCGCCGATGACCTTGCGGATGCGAGGCATCTTGACGGTCTGGCCGCGCAGCGGGGAGACCTCCAGCGCCGGGGCCTTCTTGGCCGGAGCGGCGGCCGCGGCCGGAGCCGGGGCAGCGGCGGCGGACTTCGCGGCCTCGGCGGCGGCGATGACGTCCTGCTTGCGGATACGGCCGCCGACGCCGGTGCCCTTGACGGTGGCCAGGTCGACGCCGTTCTCGGCGGCGAGCTTGCGCACCAGCGGGGTCACGTACGCGCCCTCGTCGGTCGCCTGGGTGGCGGTCGGGGAGGTCGGCGCGGTGGCCGGGGTGACCGGGGCCGGGGCGGGCGCCGGAGCCGGTGCTGCGGCGACGGGCGCCGAGGCCGGGGCGGGTGCCGGGGCCGGGGCGGGTGCCGGGGCGGGGGCGGGTGCCGGGGCGGCCGGAGCCGCGGGGGCGGCCGGGGCCGGGGCGGGCGCCGGAGCCGGTGCGGCGGCGGGAGCCGGGGCGGCCGGGGCCGGAGCGGCGGCCGGAGCCGCGCCCGCGGCGCCGATGACGGCGAGCTTGGCGCCGACCTCGGCGGTCTCGTCCTCGTTCACCACGATCTCGAGCAGCACGCCGGAGGTGGGCGCCGGGATCTCGGTGTCGACCTTGTCCGTGGAGACCTCGAGCAGCGGCTCGTCGGCCTCGACGGAGTCGCCCACCGACTTGAGCCAGCGGGTGACGGTGCCCTCGGTGACGGACTCACCGAGCGCGGGCAGGACCACGTCCGTGCCCTCGGCGCCACCGGCCGGGGCAGCCTCGGCGGCGGGGGCCGGAGCCGGGGCGGCCGGGGCCTCGGCGACCGGTGCGGGAGCCGGCTCGGCGGCCGGAGCCGGAGCGGCCTCGGCGGCGGGGGCCGGAGCGGCCTCGGCGGCGGGGGCCGGGGCGGCAGCGGGCGCACCCGTGCCGTCGTCGATCACGGCCAGCTCGGCGCCGACCTCGACGGTCTCGTCCTCGGCGACCTTGATGGAAGCCAGCACGCCGGCGGCCGGCGAGGGGATCTCGGTGTCGACCTTGTCCGTCGAGACCTCGAGCAGCGGCTCGTCGGCCTCGACGCGCTCGCCCTCGGCCTTCAGCCAGCGGGTGACAGTGCCCTCGGTGACGCTCTCACCGAGCGCCGGAAGGGTTACGGAAACCGCCATGGTTTCGGTTGCTCCTAACGAATTGCGGAAGTCTGTGTCGTCGCGCCCGTTGACCGAAGGCTCAGTCGTGGGAGTGCAGCGGCTTGCCGGCCAGCGCCAGGTGGGCCTCGCCGAGCGCCTCGTTCTGCGTCGGGTGGGCGTGGATGAGCTGGGCGACCTCGGCCGGCAGCGCCTCCCAGTTGTAGATCAGCTGGGCCTCGCCGACCTGCTCGCCCATGCGGTCGCCGACCATGTGGACGCCGACGACGGCACCGTCCTTGACCTGGACGAGCTTGATCTCGCCCGCGGTCTTCAGGATCTTGCTCTTTCCGTTGCCCGCCAGGTTGTACTTCAGAGCGACGACCTTGTCCGCGCCGTAGATCTCCTTGGCCTTGGCCTCGGTGATACCGACGGAGGCGACCTCCGGGTGGCAGTACGTCACCCGCGGGACACCGTCGTAGTCGATCGGGACGGTCTTCAGACCGGCCAGACGCTCCGCCACCAGGATGCCCTCGGCGAAGCCGACGTGCGCGAGCTGGAGCGTCGGGACGAGGTCACCGACGGCGGAGATGGTCGGAACGTTGGTGCGCATGTACTCGTCGACGAGGACGTAGCCGCGGTCCATGGCGACCCCGGCCTCCTCGTAGCCCAGGCCCTGCGAGACCGGGCCGCGGCCGACGGCGACGAGGAGGACCTCGGCCTCGAACTCCTTGCCGTCCGCCAGGGTGACCTTCACACCGTCCTGGGTGTACTCGGCCTTCTGGAAGAAGGTGCCCAGGTTGAACTTGATGCCGCGCTTGCGGAAAGCGCGCTCGAGGAGCTTCGAGCTGTTCTCGTCCTCGACCGGGACGAGGTGCTTCAGGCCCTCGATGACCGTGACGTCGGAGCCGAAGGACTTCCACGCCGAGGCGAACTCGACGCCGATGACACCGCCGCCCAGGATGATCGCGGACTTCGGCACGCGGTCCAGGACGAGGGCGTGGTCGGAGGAGATGATGCGGTTGCCGTCGATCTCCAGGCCGGGCAGCGACTTCGGCACGGAGCCGGTCGCCAGCAGGATGTGGCGGCCCTGGATGCGCTGGCCGTTCACGTCCACGGAGGTGGGGGAGGACAGACGCCCCGTGCCCTCGATGTACGTCACCTTCCGGGACGCGATGAGCCCCTGCAGACCCTTGTACAGGCCCGAGATCACGTCGTCCTTGTACTTGTGGACGGCCGGGACGTCGATGCCCTCGAAGGTGGCCTTGACGCCGAACTGCTCGCTCTCGCGGGCCTGGTCCGCGATCTCACCCGCGTGCAGCAGGGCCTTGGTGGGGATGCAACCCCGGTGCAGGCAGGTGCCGCCGACCTTGTCCTTCTCGATCAGGGCGACGTCAAGGCCCAGCTGCGCCCCGCGCAGGGCCGCAGCGTAGCCACCGCTGCCACCGCCGAGGATCACTAGGTCGAAAACGGTGCTGGCGTCGTTCGCCACGTCACGTCCTCCATGCATGTGCGCCTTGCGCCGATCTCCAGTGACCGGCGGGCGGCTGGTGTCCGGCCGCTTGATGCTTCGGCCCTTCGGTGGGGCCCTGTCCTGCCGGGCTCCATCTTTGCACTTGTTCGAGGCGGACGAGACGCGGGGCCTGAGTGTGAGACAGCCCACTGAAGCGCCCGGAGGGGCGCGGGGGCCGCGTCCGGTACGCGGCTGCGCCGCGCGGCCGTGAGCGGCCCAGCCGCGGTCCACCTGCGCGGAGGGCCGCCGGCGGAAGCCGGCTCAGGGGCGCGGGGAGCTGCGCGAACAGCCCCCCACGCCCCTGCAGCCGCCGTGCCACGGCAGGGGCCGGGCCCTGAGGCGGACGTCAGCCCAGGTCACCCGCGGCGGTCAGCTCCGCCAGCCGTACCAGCGTGCGCACCGCCGACCCCGTGCCACCCTTCGGCGTGTACCCGAACGGGCCGCCCTCGTTGAACGCCGGACCCGCGATGTCGAGGTGTGCCCAGGTGATCCCCTCGCCCACGAACTCGCGCAGGAACAGACCGGCGACCAGGCCGCCGCCCCACCGCTCGCCCATGTTCGCGATGTCGGCCACGGACGAGTCCATGCCCTTGCGCAGGTGTTCCGGCAGCGGCATCGGCCACGCCGGCTCGCCGACCTCCTCGGCCGCCTCGTAGACCGCGGAGCGGAACGCGTCGTCGTTGGCCATGACACCGAACGTCCGGCTGCCCAGCGCCAGCATCATCGCGCCGGTCAGCGTGGCGACGTCCACGATCGCGTCCGGGTTCTCCTGCGAGGCCGCCCACAGCGCGTCGGCGAGGACCAGCCGGCCCTCGGCGTCGGTGTTGAGCACCTCGACGGTCTTGCCGCTGTACATGCGCAGCACGTCACCCGGGCGGACCGCGGAGCCGGAGGGCATGTTCTCGGCCAGCGCCAGCCAGCCGGTGACGTTGACCTCGAGACCCAGGCGCGCGGCGGCGACGACGGCGGCGAACACGGCGGCCGCACCGCTCATGTCGCACTTCATCGTCTCGTTGTGACCGGCCGGCTTCAGCGAGATGCCGCCCGAGTCGTAGGTGATGCCCTTGCCGACGAAGGCCAGGTGCTTCTCGGCCGCCGGGTGCGTGTACGTCAGCTTGACCAGGCGCGGGGTCGCGGCCGAGCCGCCGCCGACGCCGAGGATGCCGCCGTAGCCGCCCTTGACCAGAGCCTTGTCGTCGAGCACCTGCACCTTGATGCCGTGCTCCTTGCCCGCGGTCTGCGCGATGCCGGCGAAGGCGGCGGGGGTGAGGTCGTTCGGCGGCATGTTGATCAGGTCACGGGCGCGGTTCAGCTCCTCGGAGACCGCGAGCGCGCGGGCGACCGCACCCTTGTGGGCGGCATCGCGCGGCTTGCCGCCGAGCACCGCGGCCTCGGCCAGCGGTGCCTTGCCGTTCTTGGCCTTGGCGCCCTGCGCCTGCCGGCCGTTCTCCTTGTAGGCGTCGAAGGAGTACGCGCCGAGCAGCACGCCCTCGCTGATCGCGCCGACGGCGCCGGGGCTGTCGATCGGCAGCGCGAACGCGGCCTTCCGGGAGCCGGCGAGCGCACGGGCGGCCAGACCGGCCGCCTTGCGCAGCGCCTCGGCGTCGTAGCCGGCGTCCTCGTCCTTGCCGCCGGGCTCCGCGCCCAGGCCGACCGCCACCACGAGCGGGGCCTTGAAGCCCGCCGGCGCGGGCAGCTTCGTCAGCTCGCCCTCGGCACCCGAGGCGCCGAGGGTCTCCAGGACGCCGGCCAGCTTGCCGTCGTACGCGTTGTCCACGGCCTCGGCGCCGGGTGCGACGACGGGGCCCTTGGCGCCCTTGGCGACACCGATCACGATCGCGTCGGCCCGCAGGCCGGGCGCCGCGGCGGTGCTGAGAGTCAGAGCAGTCACGGTGGTGAAATCTCGCTTCCGATGTGAAGTTGCAGTGGCCGAAATGGGGTGGGTCGACCGGGCCCGAGAGCCGACCCTAGGTCCAGGCCTGGGGACAGGTGGCAACCGGGGCCTTCACCCTGTCGGCGAACACCCGGGACGAGCCTACGCGCGTGCGTCCGTTCGCTCATTCCTTCGGGTGTTCACCTGCGCGTGGCGTCGTCTCCACTTCTCCCTCCTCCACTCCAGTGACCTGAGCCACACTCGTCGGGTTCCGGTGAGGTGTCGACCCGCCGGTTCGCATGATTTCCACAGATCCCCCGCGGATTCTCCGCGGGGGGTCCTCTGGGGGGAGGAACCTTTCATGTCCCACCGCGCACACCACCGCTGGAGAGCGGCCGGTGTCACCGCCACCGCCGCCGGGATGATCACACTGGGGCTCGCCGTGCCGGGCGCCTCGGCGGCGACCGAACCACGGATCGACCTCCGGGTGCTGGTCGTCGACGACGGCGTGGGCCCCGTCGGCGCGATCACCGCCCAGCTGAAGAGCGAGGGCATCCCGTACACCACCGTCGACCTGGACGACTCGGGGCGGCCCACGATCACCCCGGCCTTCCTGAGCGACACCGTCGGCGGCCGGCCGCGGGCGAAGTTCCAGGGCGTCGTCCTGCCGAACGAGGCCCCGTTCGGCGCGGGTTCGGCCGAGCAGACGGCCCTGGAGGCGTACGAGAAGACCTACGGCATCCCGCAGCTCGACGCCTACACCTGGGCCCATCCCGAGGTCGGGCTCGACTACACCGACGCCGGCGGCTACGCCGGTCCGCTCGACGGGCGCGAGGCGAGCGTCACCGCGGCCGGCAAGGCGGGCCCCTTCGGCTATCTGCGGGGCGCCTTCTCCTTCGAGGACAACTCGTCCTCCGTGGACGAGAGTTACGGCTTCGTCGCACAGCCGCGCACCGGGTTCACCAGCTACGTCGACACCCCCGTGCCCGGCGGCACCGGCACCGGCAGCCTGCTCGGCGAGTACACCCACGACGGCCGCCGCGAGCTGGTGGTGACCTTCGCCTACAACCAGTACCAGCAGCAGTTCCGGGTGCTGGCCCGCGGCATGGTCGAGTGGCTGACCCAGGGCGTGCACCTCGGCCAGGCCCGCAACTACTTCGCCGTGCACGTCGACGACGTCTTCGCGCCGGACGCCCGCTGGGACACCGAGCGCAACTGCACACCCGGCGACATCGACTGCGCGGGCGGCGGCGAGGACACGGGGACGCCGATCCGCATGACGGCGGCCGACGCCCAGTACGCGGCCTCCTGGCAGCAGAGCCACGGCCTCACCCTGGACATGGTGTTCAACGCGGGCGCCGGCGAGGAGTGGAAGGAGGAGAACGGCGGCACGGACGCGCTGACCGACCAGCTGCTGAAGGACAAGGCCGCGTACCGCTGGGTCAACCACACCTACACCCACCTGTTCCTCGGCTGCGTCCAGGACACCACGACGGTGCCGTGGAGCTGCGCGAAGAACGCCGACGGCTCGACGCGGTGGGTGAGCCGCTCCGACATCTCCGGGGAGATCTCGGACAACTACGACTGGGCGCTCCTGCACGGCCTCCCCGTCGACCGCGGCGAGCTGGTCACCGGCGAGCACTCCGGTCTGAAGACGCTGCCGCAGCAGCCCCAGGACAACCCGAACCTCGGCCCGGCGCTGGCCGCCAACGGCGTGAAGTGGACCGCCTCGGACAACTCCCGCGAGTCCGAGCAGCGGACCGTGGGCAGCAGCACGCTCACCGTGCCGCGCTACCCGATGAACGTCTACTACAACGCCGGCACCAAGACCGAGATGGCCGACGAGTACAACTGGATCTACACCGCCAAGGCGGACGGCGGCAGCGGCATCTGCGAGGACAACCCGGCCTCCACCTGCCTGCCCGAGCCGCTGGACACGGCCACCGGTTACACCGGCCACATCGTCCCGGCCGAGGCGCACACCGACCTCGGGCACGTGCTGAGCAACGACCCGCGCCCGCACTACGCCCACCAGTCCAACCTGGCCGAGGACCGCATCCTCTACCCGGTCCTGGACCGCGTGCTGGCCGACTACCGGGCCCTGTTCGCGGACAACGCCCCGATCGTCAACCTGCGGCAGAGCGCCATCGGCGCCGAGCTGCAGAACCGGGCGAAGTGGCAGACCGCGCTCGACAACGGCAGGGTCACCGCCTACCGGATCGGCAAGACCGTGACCGTCACCGCACCGTCCGGCACCCAGATCCCGGTGACCGCGCCGGAGGGGACCCGGCAGCAGCAGGTGCTGGGCACGACGGCCTTCGGCACGGCCTACGCCGGCGAGCGCTCCGCGTGGGCGACCCCGGGCCTGCTCCAGACGGCCCTCACGCTGAAACTGCCGTAGCCCGACTCCTTCCCGGGGCGTTCCTTCCGGGGGCGCCCCCGGAAGGAACGCCCCACGAGGGCGCGGAGCCGTCTCGATCCGCGGCTCCGCCACGCGGGCGCGGCCGGCCACGACGGCGCCGGAGCCGACGGCCGGCCGCAGTTCCCCGCACGCGATCCGCACCACAGGGGGGAGCCCGCAGCGATGCGCACGGGCCGTCACGTCACCATGCTCACCGAAGGCACCTACCCGCACGTCCACGGCGGCGTCAGCACCTGGTGCGACCAGCTCGTCAAGGGCATGCCGGAGGTCGCCTTCCAGCTCGTCTCGCTCACCGGCACCGGCCGCGAACCCGTGACCTGGGAGCTGCCGCCGAACGTCCACCGGCACACCACCGTGCCCACCTGGGGCCCGCGCCCCGGCCGCGCCCGCGCCCCGTACGGCAGGGACCGGCGCCGCTTCACCGACACCTACGAGCGGTTCCTGCTGTCCTTCCTGGACCCGCGGGCCCGCCGCGCCTTCGGAGAGGCGCTGTACGAGCTGGCCGTCATCGCCCGGGAGGGGCGGCTGTCGGCGGCGCTGCGCACCGAGTCCGCGCTGCGCTCGCTGCAGTGGATCTGGACGATGCCGCACCTCGCGACGGCGGCGGCCGAGCCCACCGTGCACGACGCGCTGACCGCCACCGACCTGCTGGAACACGCCCTGCGCCCGCTGGGCGTGCGCATCCCCGAGGACTCGGTGGCGCACGCGGTCAGCAGCGGTCTCGCGACCCTGCCCGCGCTCGCCGCGCACCGCCTGGACGGCGTGCCGTTCCTGCTCACCGAGCACGGAATCTACCTGCGCGAACGCTACTTGGGACACCGCGGGCAACAACACCGCTGGCCGGTGAAGGCGTTCCTGCTGGGCTTCTACCGTGCACTGAATTCACACGGTTACCAGGAGGCCGACCTGATCACACCGTGCAACCAGTACAACCGCCGCTGGGAGGAGCGCGGCGGCGCCGACGCCGACCGCATCCGCACGGTCTACAACGGCGTCGACCCGCACGCCTTCCCGCACGCCGGCCCCGAACCCGACGTCCCCACCCTCACCTGGTGCGGCCGCGTCGACCCCATCAAGGACCTGGAGACCCTGCTGCGCGCCTACGCCCTGGTCCGCGCGGAACTCCCCGAGACCCGGCTACGGCTCTTCGGCCCGGTCCCGCCGGGCGGCGAGGAGTACCGCACCCGCCTGGAGAAGCTCGCCGCCGAACTCGGCGTCACCGACGGCCTCGGCTTCGAGGGCCGCATCAGCGAGGTGTGGCGTGCCTACGCCGCCGGCCACCTCGTCATGCTCTCCTCCATCTCCGAGGGCTTCCCGTTCTCTGTCATCGAGGCCATGTCCTGCGGCCGTACGACGGTCTCCACGGACGTCGGCGGGGTCCGCGAGGCCGTCGGCGACACCGGTCTGGTCGTGCCGCCCCGCGAACCGGAGGAAATGGCCGCCGCCGCGCTCACCCTCCTGCGTGACGACGAACGGCGCCTGCGCCTCGGCGAGTCCGCCCGGCAGCGGGTCATCGACCGGTTCACCCTGCGCCGCTCGGTCGACAACTTCCGCACCATCTACCAGGAACTCGCCGGACTCCCCGAGCGGTACGAGCCGACGGTCGAGACGGTCGCCGACTGGACCGCGGAACTGCACGACCCCTGGTACGCGGCCGTCGCGACGGACGGGGCCGGCCGGTGACCGACGACACCCGGCAGCTCCCCGGCTTCCCGCGGCAGCGCAGCGGGCCCGCCTGGGCCCGGCCGGACCCGATCGACGAACTGGCCCGGGAACTGGAGGAGCCGGTCGCGGCGGCCGTGCACCCGGACGAGATAGCCGCCCTGCTGGAGTCCGACGGCCTCTCCGACGACCGGATACGCGAACGCTACGGCGTCGAGAACTCCTTCGCCCTCGCCGAGCAGCTCTACGCCCGCACCCCGCGCCGCCACCCGGAGCCGGACGGCCCGCCGCCCGACCCCTGGCGGACCGGCCTCCTCGGCTGCCTCCTGCGAGGACTCGTCTTCGCCCTGCCCGGCTTCGCCCACGTCCTCGGCGCCCCGCTGCTCGCCGGCCCGCACGACGCCGGCCTCCCCGCCGGCACCCGCGCGCTGCTGGCGGGAGCCCTGTGCGGCTGGGCCTGGAACCAGGGGCTCGCCCACCGCGCCTACACCTGGCTGGGCCTGGGCGACCGTCCGGCGGCCCTGCGCTGCCTGCTCGTCGGCACCCCGGCCGGCATGGTCCTCGGCACCCTCACCGCGTTCGCCGTCGCGGGCCCCGGCCACCCGGCGGCCGTGACCTTCGCCGCCGGCCAGTCCGTCTACCTGGGCGCCTCCGGCACCCTGCTGGTACTCGGCCGCGAACGGGCGCTGCTGGTGGCCCTGCTCCCGTTGACGGCGGCCGCGCCGGCGTCCCTCACCCATTCCCTCCCCACCCCCGCCGCCCTGACCCTCCTCACCCTGTCCCTCACCACGGTCACCACCCTCGCCTTCCTGGAGGTCTCACCGGCCCTCGACACCCTGAAGCGGCGAGCACCCGCGCCTGGCACGCCGACCGCCCGAGGACCCGGACCGTCGGAGGAAGCGCCGGCCTTCATCGCCCCGAAGGGGTGCCGGGGACTGCGCGACCGGCCACGACGAAGCCGCGGACGGGCGACGGCGACGGTCCCCCGGCCACGAACGCACGGTGCCCGCAAAGCGCACGGTGTCCATGCGGGGGCGCAGGGGCCGCGGCTCGTCGCCTCGCTGCCCTACGCCGTGTTCGGGCTGGCCACCGGCACCCTCGTGCTGCACGCCGCCCTCGCCGACACCCTGGCCGAAGCCCAGCGCAGCGCCCCCGCTGCGGTGGCCCTCACCCTCAGCATGGGCCCCGCCGAGTGGCTGCTGTACCGCTTCCGCAGCGCCGGCCTCGCCACGCTGCGGTCCAGCCGCACGCCCCGGGCCTTCCGCCGGGTCACCGTCCGTAGCCTGGCCGGCTGCCTCGCCGGCTACCTGGCGGCACTGCTCGTCCTGGCCCTGGCCACCACCGCCCTCTGGCCGGGCGCCCCCGCCCCGGCCGGCCTCCGCCTGGCCGGGCTGCTCACGCTCGGCGTGGTCCTGTGGACGGGACTGCTGCTGCAGTCCGCCGGTGCCGTGCTCGGCGCCACCGCCGTGTGCTGCGCCGCCGCTCTCGCCCAGACCCTCGCGCTGCTCACCCGTGCCGGCCCCCCGCACGCCGTCGCCCTCGCCGTGTCCGCCGCGGCGGCACTCGCCCAGTCCGCGCTGGTCTGCGGCCTCCTCGGCAGGGTCACCGCCCACCGGTGAACAACAGCGTGCACAACCATCCGCCGCCGCGGCGTCGCGGGACGCCGCCGTACGGACCGGGCGTCGGCTAGGGCCTTTCTTTCGGATCAGGCCGGCTCCGGGCGACGGTGCCTTCCGGCCGACCCCGGCAAGCTCCGAAAGAGAGGCCCTAGCGGCCGAGGCCGAGCACCATGAGCGCGGTCGTCGCGGCCGTCTCGGCGAGCGCCCCGAACACGTCACCGGTGACCCCGCCGAAGCGCCGGGTGCAGCGGCGCAGCAGCAGCTCGGCGACGGCGACGGCGGCGAGCACCGCGCCGGCGGTGCGCGCGCCGTCGTACCCGCCGAGGACCGCGCCCGCCGCCCCGGCCGCCGCCACCGCACCGGCCGCCAGACCGAGCGCCGCAGGCCGGGGGACCACCCCGGCCACCGCCGCCCCCAGCCCCTCCGGGCGAGCGGCCGGTACCCCGGCACGGGCGGCCAGCGTCAGGGCCAGCCGGGCCGCGACCGCCGAGACCACGGCCGCCACGGCCCCCCGCGCCCAGGAGCCGGCGTAGAGCTGCGCCAGCACGGCCACCTGGGCCAGCAGCACCAGGACCAGGGTGAGCACCCCGAACGGCCCGATGTCCGACTGCTTCATGATGCGCAGCGCGTCCTCGGCGGGCTTGCCGCTGCCCAGTCCGTCGGCGGTGTCGGCGAGCCCGTCGAGGTGCAGCCCGCGGGTGAGCGCCGCGGGTACGGCGACCGAGGCGACCGCCGCGAGCAGCGGACCGGCGCCGAGCACGAGCAGCAGCAGACCGAGGCCGGCCGCGCAGCCGCCGACGACCAGCCCGGCCGCCGGGGCGCACAGCATGCCGCCGCGGGCGGCCGGCCGGTCCCAGCGGTGCACCCGGACGGGCAGCACGGTGAGCGTGCCGAAGGCGAAGCGGAGACCGTCGAACGCGGAGGACGTGAGCACCGGCGCAGGTTACCCGGCGGTCGAGAGGCCTCCCGCGGCCACCCGTACCGGCATACCCGGGTAATGTGCGCACATGGGGCACTGGTGGGTGCGGAACATCATCGAGCCGGGCAAACTCCCGCTGCTGCTCGCTCTCGCCGCCTTCGTGGGGACCTTCGTCGTCACCCGGGTCATCACCCGGCTCATCCGGGCCGGCAAGGGCCCGTTCGGCAACGTCAAGGCCGGCGGTCTGCACATCCACCACGTCGTCCCGGGCGTCGTCCTCACCGTCGTCGGCGGCTTCGGTGCCGTCGCCAGTGAGCGGCACGGCGTCGGCGCGGCCGTCTCGGCCGTCCTGTTCGGCATGGGGGCGGGCCTGGTCCTGGACGAGTTCGCGCTGATCCTGCACCTGCACGACGTCTACTGGAGCGAGGAGGGCCGCAAGAGCGTCGAGGTCGTGGTGCTCACCGCCGCCCTCGTCGGACTGCTGCTCGCCGGGTTCGCCCCGTTCGGTGTCAACGACCTGTCCCAGCAGGAGCTGGCCGACCGCGGCACCGTCATCTCCAACGTCGCCGCCAACTTCCTCTTCTCCCTCGTCGCCCTGAGCAAGGGAAAGGCCCGTATCGCCGTCTTCGGGGTGATCGTGCCGCTGGTCGCCGTGGTCGGCGCGCTCCGTCTCGCCCGGCCCGGCTCGGCGTGGGCCCGCCGCTTCTACGGCCGCCGCCCCCACGCCCGCGCCAAGGCCGCCCTGCGCGCCTACCACCACGACCGGCGCTGGGCCGGCCCGCGCCGCGCCGTTCAGGACTGGATCGGCGGCAAACCCGACCCGCGCCCGGCACGCCTGCCCCACCACAGGTGACGGCGGCAGCGGCGCAGCCGGCCCGCGTACCGGGGGCGCAGCGCCGCCAGCAGACACAGCAGCCCCACGGCCATCAGCGCGGCCAGGTGCTCCTTGCCCGCCAGGTTCTCCTTCACCAGCACCTCGACGACCATCGCCGAGGTCACCGCGCCCGCCGTCACATAGGCGCCGTACCGCCAGGCCACGAACACCGCCAGCCCCACGACGGCCGCCGACGGGCCGGTGTCCACCACCTGTCCGTCGGTCCACGGCAGCCCGAACGGCGTGTGCCCGCCGAGGGTGATACCGAGGCGCGCGTACAGGGTGCCGGCGAGGGTGGCGACGTACGCGATGGCCAGCGTCCGCCACCAGCCCAGGCACAGCTCGGCGATCCCGAACACCAGCAGGATCTGCACCAGCGCCCCCCACACCGGGAGGTCCAGCGCGGGCACGAACAGCGACAGGGGCGTGCGCGCCAGGGCCGGCCACAGCGGGTCCTCGGCCCGTACGGCCCCCAGGTCCTGCACGAGCTGGTAGCCCCACGGCTGGTTCTGCACGTACTGCAGGAACGCCGTCAGGCCCACCGCCCCGACCGTCATGGGGGCCGCCGCCGGCCCCCGCCTGCGCAGGGGTTCGCGCACGGCGGCGTACAACGGCCCCCATTCGGCACGGGCCCAGCGGGCGAGCGTTCCCATCAAGCGTTCCTTCGTCCCCGTACGGTCATCGGTGCGTGTCCAGGTGCCTGCGGTGCAGCCACTTCGGCAGTCCCGGCGCCTCCAGGAAGCCCTCCGCGCGGGCCGAGGCGAGGCCGATGCGCGGCAGGTCCGCGCTCTTCTCGAAGAGCAGGAACCGCGGCTCCCAGATGGGCCGGTACTTGGCGTTGGCGCGGTACAGCGACTCGATCTGCCACCAGCGGGAGAAGAAGCTGAGCAGCGACCGCCACAGCCTCAGCACCGGACCGGCACCGAGACGCGCCCCACGTTCGAAGACCGACCTGAACATCGCGAAGTTGAGCGAGACCTGCGTGATCCCGATCTCGCCGGCCCGCCGCAGCAGCTCGATGACCATGAACTCCACGAGCCCGTTGGCGGAACCGTCGGCGTCCCGGCCCCGGCGCATGAGGTCCAGGGAGAGCCCCTGCGGACCCCACGGCACGAAGGAGAGCAGCGCCCGCAGCCGCCCGTCCGCGTCCGTGCACTCCAGCATCACGCACTGCCCGTCCGCCGGGTCCCCGAGCCGGCCGAGCGCCATGCTGAAGCCGCGCTCCGTCGCGCCGTCCCGCCAGTCGTCGGCGCGCTCGACGAGCTGTGCCATCGCGTCCGCCGGGATGTCCGCGTGCCGCCGGATGCGCACCTCGTACCCGGCCCGCTTCACCCGGTTGTACGCCTGCCGGACGGTCCGCATCGCCCGTCCCTCCAGCGTGAACTCGGAGACCTCCACGACCGCCTCGTCGCCGAGTTCGAGCGCGTCCAGGCCGTGCCGTGCGTAGACCGTCCCGGCCTCCTCGCCCGCCCCCATCACCGCCGGGATCCAGCCGTGCACCCGCGCCTGCGCGAGCCACGGTTCGATCGCCCCCGGCCAGGCCTCCGGGTCACCGAGCGGATCCCCGGAGGCGAGACTCACCCCGCCGACCACCCGGTAGGCGACGGCGGCCTTCCCGGTCGGCGACCACACCACGCTCTTCTCCCGGCGCAGCGCGAAGTAGCCGAGCGAGTCGCGGTCGCCGTGCCGCTCCAGCAGCACCCGCAGCCGCTTCTCGTCGTCCTCCGTGAGCGGGTCCACGGCCCGCCGGGAGCGGAAGGCGGCGTAGAAGACGGCGAGGACGAGGGCTGTGCTGAGCACGTTGACGGCCACGTTGGCCCAGTTGGGCGGGTCGATCCCGGGGAAGCGGGACTCGTCGGCCGCCACGGAGACCAGCCGCAGGGCGCCGTAGTACCAGCGCTCCAGGAAGGTCGAACGGGCCGCGTCCGGCGCCTGGTTGGTGACCGTCACCAGCAGCCCGGCGAGCAGGCTCGCGGCCAGACCGCCGCCGACGGCCACGGTGGCCGCGAGCCGCGGGTTGGACCGGTCGCCCTTGGCGTAGAACTCCCGGCGGCCGACGAGCAGCGCGCCCACGAAGGCGGCCGTCAGCGCCAGGGAGACCCAGTTCTGCGCGTACCGCCGGATCTCCGGGAACGCCATGGCGAACGCGAACAGGGCCAGGAAGAGGCCGCTCATCACCAGGTTGAGGATCCACGCGGCCCGTTTCCTGCGCCGCATGGTGATCGCCAGGAACGCGGTGAACAGGCCGGAGGCGAAGCCGGCCGTCAGCAGGTACGGCGTGAAGAAGTCGTCCTGGTTGTGCCGGCGCACGTCCTGGCCGAGCGAGACCCACACCGCGCTGAGGAAGTTGATGAAGGCGACGGCCCGCAGGTACCAGACGGCGACGGCGGCGGCCTTCCGGGAAGTCCCGGTGGACCGCCGCGCGCGCTCATCTGCCGACTCGCCCCCGACTCGCTGCTCCACGGCAATCCGGGCATCTCCCATGAACCAGGATCATAAGTCGACAACCCCACCGAACAGCACATCCACGACCCCACCCCACATCCCCACCCACACTCGGATATACCACACCCACGACCTAGCCCCGGCACGTCACACCCACGGCCCCGCTCGTGCACGTCGCACCCACGGCCCCGCTCGTGCGCGTCGCCACCCACGGCCCCGCTCCGGCTCGTCCGCGGTCCCGCCCCGTATCCCCGGCCGTGCTGCGGCCGCATCTCTCGGCCGGTCGCTCTCTTCCGGCGGCCGCGTCTCTCCGCCGGTCACCCTTGTCCGCCGCGGCGGCGCTCAGCCACGGCGGTGTGGGCCGGCGGTGCCGGGCCTGGCGCGGCCGGCTACTCCGTCCCCTCGGTCTCCGGTTCCTCCTCGGTCCCCGGCTCGCCCGCGGTCTCCGGCTCCGGCTCCCCTTCCGGCTTCTCCGGCTTCTCCGGCTTCTCCGGCAGCTCCGCGGCCAGCGCCGCGGCGCTCCGCACGAGGGGCAGTGCCAGCATCGCGCCGACGCCCTCGCCGACCTTCACCCCCTGCTCCAGCAGCGGCTCGAGAGCCATCCGGTCCAGCGCCTTCGCCTGCCCCGGCTCCCCGCTGTCGTGCCCGGCCAGCCACCAGTCCGGCGCCCGGAACGCGACCCGCTGCGCGACCAGCGCACAGGCCGCGGCCACGACCCCGTCCAGGATCACCGGCAGCTTCCGCACCGCGCACTGCAGCAGGAACCCGGTCATCGCCGCGAGATCCGCCCCGCCGACGGTCGCCAGCAACTGCAACTGGTCCCCGAGCACCGGCCGCGCCCGCCGCAGCGCGTCCCGGATCGCCGCACACTTCCGCATCCAGGCCAGGTCGTCGATCGCGAGCCCGCCCCGGCCGGTCACCACGGACGCGTCGGTCCCGCACAGCGCGGCCACCAGCACCGCCGCCGCCGTCGTCCCGCCCACGCTGAGGTCACCCAGCACCACCAGGTCGGTGCCCGAGTCGGCCTCCTCGTCGGCGATGGCGACCCCCGCACGCAGAGCCGCCTCGGCCTCCTCCGGGGTGAGCGCGTCCTCGATGTCGATACGGCCGCTGCCCCGCCGCACCCGGTGGCGTACGACGTCCTCCGGGAAGGCGTCCGGAGCGCAGTCCAGGGCCATGTCCACGACCCGTACCGGCACCTGCTGCCGGCGCGCGAGCACGGCCACCGGGCTCGCACCCTCCAGCACCCCCCGCACCAGCTGCTCCGCACCGCCCGCGGGCCGCGCCGAGACGCCGAGTCCGGCGATGCCGTGGTCACCGGCGAAGAGCACCAGCCGCGGCCGTTCGACCGGCCGTACCGGTACGGCGCCCTGCGCGGCGGCCAGCCATTCGCCCAGCTCGTCGAGGCGGCCCAGGGCGCCGGGCGGCACGATCTGGCGCTCCCGCCGGGCCTCGGCGTCACGGCGCACGCCCCCGTCCGGGCGCTCGATCAGATCGGTGAAGTCGTCCAGATTAAGGCTGCTCATTCGCCGAACAGTACCGCCAGAGAACGAACGCCTCCGCGCCACATCGCCACCACACCACGACCACGTCTTTGCTCCTCGGTTCGCTATCCCATACGTTCCGGTTTGCCGCGGAATGTCGCACAGGGAGCCGCCCATGCCGACCACGCCCCTCACCCCGCAGATCACCACCCCCTTCGACCCCTTCCAGGAGCCGCGCCGCGAGGACTGCCCCTGGTGCGGTTCCCGCAACCTGCGCGCCCGGCTGCGCGCGCCGGACCCGCTGCGGCACCGGTCCGGCACGTTCGCCGTCGACGCGTGCCGCGACTGCGCCCACGTCTTCCAGAACCCCCGGCTCAGCGCCGAGGGGCTCGCCTTCTTCCACCGCGACTTCTACGAGAGACACCTGGAGCAGTTCACCGCCGGCGTCCTTCCCGCCCAGGAGATCCGCCGCCGGCACCGGGACACCGCCTGGCGGCTGTCGGCGCTGCGCGAGCCGGAGAGCTGGCTGGACGTCGGCACCGGCCACGCCCTCTTCCCGGAGGCGGCGCGGGAGTTCTTCCCGTACACCAGCTTCGACGGGCTCGACCCGACGGCCCGCGTGGAGCAGGCGCTGCTGGAGGGCCGCGTGGAGGAGGCACACCGCGGCTATCTGACGACGCCCGGCACGGCGGACCGGCTGCGCGCCCGTTACGACGTCGTCAGCATGTTCCACCACCTGGAGCACGCGCCCGACCCGCGCGCCGAACTCCGTGCCGCGCTGGCCGTGCTGCGGCGCGGGGGGCACCTGGTCGTGGAAGTCGCCGATCCGCGCTGCTGGTTCGCGGCGCTCCTCGGCAAGTGGTGGCTCCCGTACGGCCAGCCGCGCCATCTGCACCTGGTTCCGCCGGCCAACCTGTGCGTGGAGCTGGAGCGTCTGGGCTGCACGATCCTGGTGACGGACCGCAGGTCTCCGCACGTCCCGTACGACCTGTCAGCGGCCGTCGCCCTGTCCCTGGTCCATGCCGGGCCGGCGGTCCAGCTGGCGGTGACGCCGGTGCTGGCGCTGGCCTCGGCCGTGGACCGGGTGTGTGCTCCGTTGTTCCGGCGGAGTCGGTTCTCCAATGCGTATCGGGTGGTGGCCAGGAAGGAGCGGTGAGAGCGGACGACGGCCGTGTGCCGGGTGCGGGTGCGTGGTGGCCGGTCGCGCAGTTCCCCGCGCCCCCTGCGGGGCCCGTCTGTCGTTCGTTGGCTGCGGGTGCGTGGTGGCCGGTCGCGCAGTTCCCCGCGCCCCCTGCGGGGCCCGTCTGTCGTTCGTTGGCTGCGGGTGCGTTGTGGTTGGTCGCGCAGTTCCCCGCGCCCCTTGCGGGGTCCGTCTGTCGTTCGTTGGCTGCGGGTGCGTTGTGGTTGGTCGCGCAGTTCCCCGCGCCCCTTGCGGGGCCCGTCTGTCGTTCGTTGGCTGCGGGTGTGTTGTCGGGGAGGCGCGGCGCTCGGCGGGTGTCAGCCTCGCAGCGGCAGTGCCTGGCCGGCCACCACCAGGAGTACCTGTTCGCATTCGGCCGCGAAGCCCGCGTTCAGGCGGCCCAGTTCGTCCCGGTACCGTCGGCCGGAGGCCGTCGCCGGAACGATTCCCGAGCCGACCTCGTTGGACACCGCCACGACGGTCCGCCGGGCCGCGCGCACCGCATCCGTCAGCTCGCGCACCCGCTCCCGCAGGGCCTTCTCGCCGCCGCCCGCCCATTCCGCGTCGTCCCACGCCCCGACCGAGTCCATCACGTCCGTCAGCCACAGCGACAGACAGTCGATCAGCAGCGGCGGGCCCTCCTCGCCCAGCAGCGGCACCAGATCCGTCGTCTCCGTCGTACGCCATGACCCCGGCCGCCGCTCCCGGTGCGCCGCCACCCGCGCCGCCCACTCGCCGTCCCCGTTGCGCGTGCCGCCGGTCGCCACGTACAGCACCTCCGGGAAGGACTCCAGCCGCCGCTCCGCCTCCACCGACTTGCCCGAGCGCGCCCCGCCCAGCACCAGCGTCCGGCGCGGCACGTCCGGCACATCCTCGTACACCCCGGTCACCAGCGTCGTACCGTCCGGCACCGCCCGCGCCCCGGCCGCCGCGAGCCGGCGCCGCAACTCGGGTCCCGGCGGCACGTCGTGGTCCAGGTGGACGGCGACGACGTCCGTCGTGGGGCCCGCCGAGCCCACCGCACGGAGCCGGGCGAGCGCGTCCGGGCGGCCCACCACGTCCGCGAGGACCAGGTCGTAGGAGTCCGCCGTCGCCTCCTCCAGACCGGCCGGCGCCCCGCCCGGCGGCAGATACAGCAGCCGCTGCCCGTCCGGCCCGGTCACCGCGTACCCGGTGCCGCCCGCGTCCATCGCCACGGCCCGCACCCGATGCCCCGTCAGCAGCGCCAACTCCCGTCCGTCCGGTACCCGGCCGGGGTGCGGCAGCCCCGCCGGCACCTCCACCGCCGGGCCGTCGTGCGGATGCGACAGCAGCACCTGCCGTACCCCGCCCAGTGAACGCCCGGCCCGGGCCGCGGCGAACGCCGCCCCCGGCGTCAGGTCCAGCAGCAGCGAGCCGTCCACGAGCACCGCGGTCGCGGCCCGGGCGTCCGGCCCGAGCGCGGTCGCACAGGCGGCACAGGGACAGTCGGGGCGGGGCAGCCCCAGCGGGGCACCGGTACCGAGCAGAGTTGCTTCCACGCACCGATTCTCACCCGCCACCGCAGCTCTCGCCCCACCGGCGGCCCCTGAGGGGCGTCGACGGGGCCCCGCCGCCCCCGTGGACGCGCAGATGATCCAGGTCCTCTAACGGCCGACCCGGTGGAGCGAATACGCTGCCCGGCAGGTGTTGGATCAAAGGAGGCCCACATGACGGCATGGAAGTGGCGGTTCGAGAAGGCCGACGGGACGGAGGTCCAGCCTGCGGTGCTGCCCGAGGAGTTCACCACGCAGGGGGACGCCGAGTCCTGGATCGGCGAGAACTGGAAGGAACTGCGGGAGGGCGGGGCCGACCAGGTGCGGCTGTTCGAGGAGACCGACGAGATCTACGGCCCGATGAGCCTGCACGCCGACGCGTGATCCCGACCCGGGCGGGGGCGTGAGGAGGGGTTCCCTCCTCACTGCTCGCCCAGCGTCACCTCGGTCTTCCTCTCGTCGCCCTCGCGCTCGAACGTCACCGAGGTCCGCTGTCCCGGCTTCTGGGCCGCCAGTGCCTCGGAGAGCGAGGTGATGGTGGTGATGGGCTCGTCGCCGACGGCGGTGATGATGTCGCCGGCCTGCAGGCCCGCCTTGTCCGCCGCGCCGCCGGGAACGACGCTGACCACCGCCACGCCGGCCGGCCGGTACTGGTCGTCCACGACCGTCCGGGCGGTGATGCCGAGGGCCGCCCGCCCGGAGTCGACGACCTTGCCCTCCCTGATGATCTGGTCGGCGACCGTCCGCACCATGGACGCGGGGATCGCGAAGCCGATGCCGGGCGCCGCGCTGCCGCCGAAGCTCGGGTCGGCCGCGGCGAGCGTCGGGATGCCGATCACCTGACCGTCCAGGTCGACCAGGGCGCCGCCGCTGTTGCCGGGGTTGATGTCGGCCGAGGTCTGCACCATGTTCGCGATCGTCGCGCCCGTGCCGCCGCCCTCGTCGCCCTCGCTGACGGTCCGTCCGGTAGCCGAGACGATGCCCTGGGTCACGCTGGACGACAGCCCGAGCGGCGACCCCATGGCCAGCACGATCTTGCCGACCTCCACCTTGTCGGAGTCCCCGAACACGGCCGGCCTCAGACCGGCCGGGATCCGGTTCAGCCTGATCACGGCGAGATCCTGCTCGGGGTAGGAGTAGACCAGGCTCGCGGTGAGCGGCTCCTCACTGTTGGCCGTGGTCACCTGGAAGGTCTTCTCCGTCCCGACCACGTGCGCGTTGGTGACGATGTGCCCCTTGTCGTCGTACACCACCCCCGAGCCGAGGTCGTGCCGCCCCTGGATCTGCACGACCGACGGAAGGACCTCCTTGATGACCCTGCGGAACCGTTGCTCCAGGTCCTCCGCGGACATGGGTGCCGCCGCCCGCGTGGCCGCCGCGGTGTCCTCACCGGCCCCGGCGGCGGGACCGGTGCAACCGCCTGCCAGAGCCGCGCAGCACACCAGCGCGACACACACGACGGCCGTCCGCAGGGCACGGGTACGGGAAGCGTCCATGCCCCGAGTCTCGCCGTGCGGTGATCACGCGGCGCGTGCTGTTGCCCCGAACGGGCCTCAGCCCCGCACGCCGCACAGATGCAGCAGCGCCGCCACCCCGCGGTAGGGATCCGTGCGGCCGGCCCGCTCCTCGGCCGCCAGCAGCGTCTCCAGGTCGTCCGGGACCGCCGCGTCGTCAGCCGCCGTGTCCGTGAAGACCTGGACGCCGTACCAGGCGTGCAGGGGGGCCGCGATGCCGTCGAGCGTGGCGGCGAGCGCCGGCAGCCGGTCGGCGCGGACGTCGGGACCGACACGGACGGGTGTCCCGCCGCTCGGGCCGGTCCGGGCGTGGGGAAGGCAGGCGCTGGTGTCGAGGGCGGCCAGGGCGCCCGCCCAGTCACCGGACAGTCCCGGGCGCATGGCGAGCGCGTCGCCGTTGCGGACCAGCAGGGAGAGGAGGCCACCAGGGGCCAGCATCCGCGCCAGGCCCGCCACCAGCGGGTCGGGCTCCTCCACGTACATCAGGACGCCGTGGCACAGCACCACGTCGAAGCTGCCCGGCAGGAAGTGCACGCCGGTGTCACGCCCGTCGCTCTGCACCAGCCGCACCCGGTCCCGGATGCCTTCCGGCTCCCGGGCCAGCGCCTCCCGGGCGGCGGTGAGCATGGCCGTGTCCTGCTCGACCCCGGTCACCTGGTGGCCGAGCCGGGCCAGCCGCAGCGCCTGCGTGCCCCGGCCCATCCCCACGTCGAGCACCCGCAGCCGCTGCCCGACCGGGAACCGCCCGGCCATCTGCTCGTCCAGCTGCCGGGCGACCAGCTCCTGCCGTACGACATCGCGGAGCCCGCCCGGCGCGGTCAGCCGGTCATCGGCCGCATTCCCGGTGAAGGAGTCTGCGCTCAGGGCCGCTCTCCGCGCTTGACCTGCGGCTTCGGCAGCCGGAGCCGGCGCATCTGCAGGGAGCGCATCAGGGCGTAGGCGACCGCGCCACGCGTCTTCTCGCCCGGGAACCGCTCGGCGAGCCGCTTCTTCAGCCGGAAGCCGCTGACCGCCGAGTCCAGCACGATCAGCACGATCACGACCAGCCACAGCAGCAGCGCCACGCTCTGGACGCTCGACACCCGCACCACGCTCAGCACGAGGATCACCACGGCGAGCGGCAGGAAGAACTCCGCCACGTTGTACCGCGAGTCCACCCAGTCCCGGGCGAACCGGCGGACCGGACCCCGGTCGCGGGCCGGCAGGTACCGCTCGACACCGCCGGCCAGCGCCTGGCGCTGCCGCTCCAGCGCCTGCCGCCGCTCCTCGCGCTGGCGCTTGGCGGCCTCCTTGCGGGTCGTCGGCGTGTTGGCGACGCTGCGGCGCTGGGACTGGGCCTCACTGCGCTTGGGCGTGGGCCGGCCCTTGGGGGCCTGCGGGTCACGGGTCTGCTTGGAGAAGTTCACCGGCGCCTTGTCGGCGGTCGGGGCCTTCTCTTCCTTGGCACGGCTACGGAACACAAAACCCAAGGGTACGGGCTGCACCCGCCCGGACCCCAGTCCGGTGGGGAACGATCCGGCAACACCGGGCGTCTCCAGTGGAACAGGGAGGGTGTTTCCCGGCGGGGCCCGGCCGGGGGCCGCGGGGCCTGGTGGGATCACCTACTCCTTACGCCGGAGCGACAGGACCCGCAGTCGTCCTCGGGGATGAGCGCATCGCCCCGCGAACGGTGCGGTAATGGAGGCAGGGCCCGTACTGTGGGTCCTGTCGCAGGATGTGAGCTGGAGTCCGTCAGAAGGGGGCGCGCGAAGCCCATGAGCGGTGTCATGAAGCGTATGGGGATGATCTTCCGCGCGAAGGCGAACAAGGCCCTTGACCGGGCCGAGGACCCGCGCGAAACCCTCGATTACTCCTACCAGAAGCAGCTGGAGCTGCTGCAGAAGGTGCGGCGCGGTGTCGCCGACGTGGCGACCAGCCGCAAGCGCCTGGAACTCCAGCTCAACCAGCTGCAGCAGCAGTCCTCCAAGCTCGAGGACCAGGGCCGCAAGGCGCTCGCGCTCGGCCGGGAGGACCTGGCCCGCGAGGCGCTGTCCCGGCGCGCCGCCCTCCAGCAGCAGGTGACGGACCTCGAGACGCAGCACGCGACCCTGCAGGGCGAGGAGGAGAAGCTCACCCTCGCGGCCCAGCGCCTCCAGGCCAAGGTGGACGCCTTCCGGACGAAGAAGGAGACCATCAAGGCCACCTACACCGCCGCCCAGGCCCAGACCCGCATCGGCGAGGCCTTCTCCGGCATCTCCGAGGAGATGGGCGACGTCGGCCTGGCCATCCAGCGCGCCGAGGACAAGACCGCCCAGCTCCAGGCCCGGGCCGGCGCCATCGACGAGCTGCTCGCCTCCGGCGCCCTCGACGACCAGTCCGGCATGCACAAGGACGACATCCAGGCCGAGCTGGACCGGCTGTCCGGTGGTACGGATGTAGAGCTGGAACTGCAGCGCATGAAGGCCGAGCTGGCCGGAGGCTCCCCGCAGCAGGCCATCGAGGGCGGCACCGGCCAGGGGCAGTCCCAGCAGCAGCCGCAGGACACCCCGCGCTTCGACAAGCAGTAGGGCGGCGCCGGGACCCCGAGCCGAGGAGGCCGACGTGATCGTACGGATCATGGGGGAGGGCCAGGTGAGGCTGGACGACGTCCACCTCACCGAGCTGAACAAGCTGGACGACGAGCTGCTCATGGAGATGGAGAGCGGCGACGAGGAGGGCTTCCGCCGCACGCTCGGCGCCCTCCTCGAATCCGTCCGCCGGCTCGGCACCCCGCTGCCGGACGAGGCCCTGGAACCCTCGGAACTGATCCTCCCGGCCCCGGACGCGTCGCTGACCGAGGTCAGGGAGCTGCTCGGCGACGACGGGCTGATCCCGGGCTGATCCCGGGATGATCCCGAGCCGGGTCCGGGCCGGTCCCGCCGGGCCGGCCTGCGGCGCCGGGTCAGCGCAGGGTGAACCAGGTGGAGCGGGACTTCTGCCACTCCGGGTGGGTGAGGTCCTTCGCCTCGACGCCGTCGCCGTACAGATCGGCGGAACCGTCGTCGGTGATCAGCTGCACCCGGGCGCCGGCGGCGGTCGGATCGGGCACGGACACCACGGACTCCCAGCCACCCGCATCCGCCGTCGGCAGGTCCAGCACCTTCACCGGCCGGTGTCCGGCGACGCCGTCCCAGGAGTAGAGGGCGTACGGGTCGCTGTTGTCGTCGGCGGCCCAGGACCCGGCCACGATCAGGAACTGCCCCTGGTCGTTGCGGCGCAGATCGCGTACGGCGAGACCGCCGAGGTCCAGCTCGATCGGCGTGCCGAAGACCGCCTTGGTGCCACGCGCCACCTGGTCCATGTTCGTGACCGGCACGATCAGTGCCTTCCCGCCGTTCTGCGGCGGCACCAGCGGGGCGCGGAAGCCGACGTAGGCGGTGGTGGTGGAGCCGGGGGCGAACTCGAGCCCCTCGACGTTGAAGCCGTCGATCTGCTTCGGGACCTGCCCGGCGGCCGTCCCGGCGGCGAAGCCGTAGCGGTCGCCGTTGGCCTCGTCCCAGGCCACCAGGTCGTCGCGGAGCCGGTGCCCGGCGGTGCCGAAGGACAGCTGGGTGGCGGCGCCCGCACCGGAGAGGGTCGTGGTGAACACGGTGTTGCGGTCCGGCTTGTACTCGCCGTCCTTGTTGTTGCCCAGTGAGCCCGTCCAGTAGACCGTGTTGCCGACGCGAGCCGCCCCCTCGATGTCGACCTCCTTGTCCGCGCCCAGCGCGGCGTCGAGGTCCCAGCCGCGTACCGGCGCGCCGGAGGCGGAGCCGTCGTACAGGCGCAGGGTGTTGTCCTCGTCGTTGGCGACGAGGACGTACCCGCCGCCGGCGTCCACCGCCGCCGAGGCGTCCGAGGCGCCGGTCAGGTAGCGGGCGTCGGGGCTGTGCTGGACGGCCGGGGAGGCCGCGTAGTGCAGGGTCGTGGTGGCCGTCCTGCCGCCCAGGCCGGTGACCTTCAGGGTGAGGTCGGTGTAGCCGCGGGCCTGCGCGGTGACGGCGACGGTGCGGGCGGTGCCGGTGCCGGTGACGTGGACGTCGGTGGTGCCGGCCACCGTGGTGCGGCTGCTCCTGGTCGCGGTGACCGTCAGCGCGGAGGCGTCGGCGCCGCTCTGGGCGACGGTCACGGCGACGGTGGGGTCGCCGGTGCCGCCGACGGCGCCGGACAGGTAGGCGGCCGACAGCTTGATCGTCGGGGTGCCGTAGGTGACGGCCCGCGCGGTGCCGGGCAGGGCCGAGGCCGACAGGAGGGTGAGAGCGGCGACGCACCAGAGCGGTGAGCGGGGGCGCATGGAGTGCCTTTCGTCGACGGTTGCATGCCGAGGAGGAGGCTGAGCAGTTCCGGCCAACTCCGCGCGACACCTGACGGGCCGTCGGCCGACGAGTCGCCCAACAGCTCGGTGGGACGCCGTTCCGGCACGTGCGGGTGCGTGGTCGCCGGCCGCGCCGTCCCCCTGCTTCTTGGGTGCGCCGTTTTCGGCTTGCGGGTGCGTGGTGGTTCGTCGCGCAGCTCCCCCCGCGCCCCTTGGGTGCGCCGTCTTCGGCTTGCGGGTGCGTGGTGGCCGGTCGCGCAGTCCCCCTGCTTCTTGGGTGCGCCGTTTTCGGCTTGCGGGTGCGTGGTGGTTCGTCGCGCAGTTCCCCGCGCCCCTTGGGTGCGCCGTTGTCGGCTTGCGGGTGCGTGGTGGCTCGTCGCGTAGTTCCCCGCACCCCCCTGGGGGGCTTCGGTCGTCTTTCCTCGTGCTCCTTCGGGGTCCGGGCTGCCCGGGGGAACCGTACTGTTCTGGTCGTGAGCACTCTCGAACGCGCCCGGTGCAGCCTCAAGGCCCATCCCCTCGCCCTGGACGCGGCCCTCGCGGCGGGCGTGCTCGCCTGCATGGTCGCCGGCTCCTTCGTCGCGCCGAAAGGCGCACACGGCGTCACCTGGGGAGTCCGCACCCCCGACGCCCTGAGCCTCCTCCTCATGCTGCTCGGTGCCGCGGCCCTCGTCTTCCGCCGCCGCTACCCCAGGGCCGTCCTCGCCGTCACCGGCACGGTCTCGCTCGTCGAGTGCGTCACCGGCGACCCGCGCACCCCCGTCGTGATGGCCGCCGTGATCGCCCTGTACACCGTCGCCTCCACCACCGACCGCCCCACCACCTGGCGCCTCGGTCTGCTGACCACGACCGCGCTCACCGCCGCCGCCATGCTCGGCGGCCCCCTGCCCTGGTACGCGCAGGAGAACCTCGCCGTCCTCGCCTGGACCGGTATCGGCGCCACCGCCGGAGACGCCGTGCGCAGCCGGCGCGCGGTCCTGCAGGCCGTCCGGGACCGTGCCGAACGGGCCGAACGCACCCGCGAGGAGGAGGCCCGCCGCCGGGTCGCCGAGGAGCGGCTGCGGATCGCCCGCGACCTGCACGACGTCGTCGCCCACCACATCGCCCTGGTGAACGTGCAGGCCGGCGTCGCCGCCCATGTCATGGACAAGCGGCCCGACCAGGCCAAGGAGGCCCTCGCGCACGTCCGCACGGCCAGCCGCAGCGCGCTCGACGAACTCCGGGCGACGGTCGGACTGCTCCGCCAGAGCGGCGACCCCGAGGCCCCCACCGAACCCGCCCCCGGCCTGAGCCGGCTCGAGGAGCTGGCCGACACCTTCCGCAGTGCGGGCCTGCCCGTGGCCGTGGCCCGCACCGACGAGGGCACCGAACTGCCCGCCGCCGTCGACCTGGCCGCCTACCGGATCGTCCAGGAGGCCCTGACGAACGTCCGCAAGCACGCGGGACCGGGCGCGAGGGCCGAGGTCAGCGTCGTACGGGTGGGAGCGGACATCGAGGTCACCGTCCTGGACGACGGCCCGGGCGAGGCCACGGCCCCGGAGAGCGGCGGCGGGCACGGACTGCTCGGCATGCGTGAGCGGGTCGCCGCCCTCGGCGGCACGCTCACCACCGGGCCCCGCCACGGCGCCGGCTTCCGTGTCCATGCGATCCTGCCGGTCGACAGCCGCACCGAGACCCGCACCCACACCCGTACGACGGCACCCGGGGAGCCCGTATGACGATCCGTGTCCTGCTCGCCGACGACCAGGCCCTGCTGCGCAGCGCGTTCCGGGTGCTGGTCGACTCCGAGCCGGACATGGAAGTGGTGGGGGAGGCCGCCGACGGTGCGCAGGCGGTCCGGCTGGCCAAGGAGCACGGGCCCGACGTCGTCCTCATGGACATCCGGATGCCCGGCACCGACGGCCTCGCCGCCACCCGGCTGATCAGCGCCGACCCGGCCCTCGCCCAGGTCCGCGTGGTCATCCTGACCACCTTCGAGGTGGACGACTACGTCGTGCAGGCTCTGCGCGCCGGCGCCTCCGGCTTCCTCGGCAAGGGCAGCGAGCCGGAGGAACTGCTGAGCGCCATCCGGGTCGCGGCGGGCGGCGAGGCGCTGCTGTCCCCGGCCGCCACCAAGGGCCTGATCGCCCGCTTCCTGGCCCGGGGAGACGACGGCGACGGCCCCGACCCGGCCCGGTCGGAGCGGCTCGGCACGCTCACCGGCCGGGAGCGGGAGGTCCTCGTCCAGGTCGCCGGCGGTCACTCCAACGACGAGATCGCCGAGCGTCTGGAGGTCAGCCCGCTGACGGTGAAGACGCACGTCAACCGGGCCATGGCCAAGCTGGGCGCCCGGGACCGGGCCCAGCTGGTCGTGATCGCGTACGAGTCCGGGCTGGTCCGTCCGAGGATGGACTGATCTCCACCCGCGTGTACTGCGCGGGGAGTAGGGACCGGATAAGGAACGGGACCTGGGGCCTACGGATCGGCGTCCGGTGATGGCTCAAGGTGGTGCGGTGGGCGCTCACCTGCGCGTCCGCGACGCCGACTCTTCCCCGCACGGAAGCGGAAGCACTTCTGCCGCTCACAGAAGAGAGACCCTGATCCATGTCCTGGCTGTCGAGATTCAGCCTCGCGCAACGGGCCCTCATCGGGCTCATGTCGATCGTCGCGCTCGTCTTCGGGCTGATCGCGATACCCCAGATCAAGCAGCAACTCCTGCCCACCATCAACCTGCCCATGGTGTCGGTCATCGCGCCGTACCAGGGTGCCGCGCCGGACGTCGTGGAGAAGCAGGTCGTCGAGCCCATCGAGGACAGCCTCCAGGGCGTCGACGGCCTCACCGGCGTCACCTCCACGGCGAGCGAGGGCAACGCCGTGATCATGGCGTCCTTCGACTACGACGACGACACCAAGCGGCTCGTCACCGACGTCCAGCAGGCCGTCAACCGGGCCCGCGCCCAGCTGCCGGACGACGTCGAACCGCAGGTCGTCTCCGGTTCCACCGACGACATGCCGACCGTGGTGCTCGCGGTCACCTCCGGCAAGGACCAGCAGGCCCTCGCCGACCAGCTGGACAGGACCGTCGTACCCACCCTGAAGGACATCGACGGCGTCGGCCGCGTCCAGGTGGCCGGCGTCCGCGACCTCCAGGTCGCCGTCACCCCGGACGACGCGAAGCTCGCCCGGGCCGGCCTCACCTCCGCGGCTCTCGGCCAGGCCCTGCAGGCGGGCGGCGCGACCGTCCCGGCGGGTTCCTTCGACGAGGACGGCGCCAACCGCACCGTCCAGGTCGGCGGCGGCTTCACTTCCCTGAAGCAGATCAGGGACCTCATGGTCACCGGGGAGGGCGTCGAGAAGCCCGTACGCCTCGGTGACGTGGCCACCGTCAAGGAGCGGCCGGCCCCGGCCGACTCCCTCACCCGCACCGACGGCCGGCCCAGCCTCGCCGTCAACGTGACCATGGACCACGACGGCAGCGCGGTCTCCATCTCGAACGCCGTCAAGGACAAGCTGCCCGGTCTGCGGGAGGACCTCGGCGCCGACGCGAAGCTCACGGTCGTCAGCGACCAGGGCCCCGCGGTGTCCAAGTCCATCAAGGGCCTGACCACGGAGGGCGGGCTCGGCCTGCTCTTCGCCGTCCTGGTGATCCTGGTCTTCCTCGCCTCGGTCCGCTCGACCCTGGTCACGGCGGTGTCCATCCCGCTGTCCGTCGTCCTCGCGCTCATCGTGCTGTGGACCCGCGGTCTCTCCCTGAACATGCTCACGCTCGGCGCGCTGACCATCGCCATCGGCCGGGTCGTCGACGACTCGATCGTGGTCCTGGAGAACATCAAGCGGCACCTCGGCTACGGCGAGGAGCGCAGGGACGCGATCCTCACGGCGGTGCGCGAGGTGGCCGGCGCGGTCACCTCCTCCACCCTCACCACGGTCGCCGTGTTCCTGCCGATCGGCCTGGTCGGCGGCATGGTGGGTGCCCTGTTCGGCTCGTTCAGCATCACGGTGACGGCGGCCCTGCTCGCCTCCCTGCTGGTGTCGCTGACGGTCGTACCGGTCTTGTCCTACTGGTTCCTGCGCGCGCCCAGGAACACCCCCGAGGACGCGGCGGAGGCCCGCCGCAAGGCCGAGGAGAAGGAGGCGAACAGCCGCCTCCAGCGGATCTACGTCCCCGTCCTGCGCTTCGCCACCCGCCGCCGGCTCACCAGCGTGCTGATCGCGGTGGTCGTCCTGGTGCTCACGTTCGGCATGTCCGGACTGCTGAAGACCAACTTCTTCGACCAGGGCGAGCAGGAAGTCCTCACCGTCAAGCAGGAGCTGAAGCCCGGTACGAGCCTCGCGGCCACCGACGCGCAGGCGAAGCGGGTGGAGAAGCTGCTCGACTCCACCGACGGCGTCAAGGACTACCAGGTCACCGTCGGGTCCTCCGGCTTCATGGCGGCCTTCGGCGGCGGCACCGACACCAACCAGGCGTCGTACCAGGTCATGCTGAAGGACTCGGCGTCCTACGAGGACGTGCAGGACCGGATCGAGGACGGGCTGAAGAAGCTCCGCGGCATCGGCACGACCACCGTGTCCGCCGGTGACGGCTTCGGCAACCAGGACCTCAGCGTCGTGGTGAAGGCCTCCGACCCGCAGGTGCTGCGGACGGCGGCCGAGCAGGTCCGCTCGACCGTGGCCGGCCTCGACCACGTCACGGACGTCACCAGCGACCTGGCGCAGAGCGTCCCGCGGATCTCGGTGAAGGCCAACTCCAAGGCGGCCGCGGCCGGGTTCGACGACCAGAAGCTGGGCGCGGCGGTGGCCCAGGCAGTACGCGGTACGACGACCGCCAAGGCGGTCCTCGACGACACCGAGCGCGACGTCGTCGTGAAGTCGGCCAGGCCCGCGACCACCCTGGCCGAGCTGAGGAACCTGCGCCTCGGCCCGGTGAAGCTCGGTGCCGTCGCCAAGGTCGAGCTGGTGGACGGCCCGGTGTCGATGACCCGTATCGACGGTCAGCGCGCGGCCACGATCACGGCCAAGCCGACCGGTGACAACACGGGCGCGATCAGCACCAAGCTCCAGTCGAAGATCAAGGGACTGAAGCTGCCCGCGGGTGCCACGGCCGAGATCGGCGGTGTCTCCTCCGACCAGGACGACGCGTTCAAGAACCTGGGCCTGGCCATGCTGGCGGCCATCGCGATCGTCTTCATGCTGCTGGTCGCGACGTTCCGGTCGCTCGCCCAGCCGCTGATCCTGCTGGTCTCGGTCCCGTTCGCGGCGACGGGCGCGATCGGCCTGCTGGTCGCCACCGGCACCCCGATGGGCGTACCCGCCATGATCGGCATGCTGATGCTGATCGGCATCGTGGTGACCAACGCGATCGTGCTGATCGACCTGATCAACCAGTACCGCGGTCAGGGCTACGGCGTCGTGGAAGCCGTCGTCGAGGGCGGCCGGCACCGCCTGCGTCCCATCCTGATGACGGCGCTGGCGACCATCTTCGCCCTGCTGCCCATGGCACTGGGCGTCACCGGCGAGGGCGGCTTCATCGCCCAGCCGCTGGCCGTGGTCGTCATCGGCGGCCTGATCACCTCCACCCTCCTGACCCTCCTCCTCGTCCCGACGCTCTACGCCATGCTGGAACTCCGCAAGGAGCGCCGGGCGAAGAAGCGGGCCGCCAAGAAGCAGGCGAAGACGGAGAAGGCGCCGCAGCCGGCCGGCGTCTGACCGCGGGGAAACCCGACGGCACGAGGACCGCGGGGAAACCCGACGGCACGAGGACCGCGGGGAAACCCGACGGCACGAGGACCGCGGGGAAACCTGACCGCGTGAGGACCGCGGGGAAACCCGACGGCATGAGGAATCGCAGGGAAACCTGAACGGCATGAGGAAGGGCCGGGCCCCGTACGGGACCCGGCCCTTTCGCGCGGGCTGCGGCAGACGTGCCGCGTGAGCCGCGGCAAGCCCGTCCGCGCGGGCTACGGCAGCGCCAGCATGCGCTCCAGCGCCAGCTTCGCGAAGGCCTCCGTCTCCTTGTCGACCTCGATGCGGTTGACCAGGTTGCCCTCGGCCAGGGACTCCAGGGCCCAGACCAGGTGGGGCAGGTCGATGCGGTTCATGGTCGAGCAGAAGCAGACCGTCTTGTCGAGGAAGACGATCTCCTTGCCCTCGGGCGCGAAACGATTCGCCAGGCGGCGGACCAGGTTCAGCTCCGTGCCGATGGCCCACTTGGAGCCGGCCGGGGCGGCCTCCAGGGCCTTGATGATGTACTCGGTCGAGCCGACGTAGTCCGCGGCGGCCACGACCTCGTGCTTGCACTCCGGGTGGACCAGGACGTTCACCCCGGGGATGCGCTCACGGACGTCGTTGACCGAGTCCAGGCTGAAGCGCCCGTGGACCGAGCAGTGCCCGCGCCACAGGATCATCTTCGCGGCGCGCAGCTCGTCCGCGGTCAGGCCGCCGTTCGGCTTGTGCGGGTTGTAGACCACGCAGTCGTCCAGGGACATGCCCATGTCGCGGACGGCGGTGTTGCGGCCCAGGTGCTGGTCGGGCAGGAAGAGCACCTTCTCGCCCTGCTCGAAGGCCCAGTCCAGGGCGCGCTTGGCGTTGGACGAGGTGCAGATCGTGCCGCCGTGCTTGCCGGTGAACGCCTTGATGTCGGCGGAGGAGTTCATGTACGAGACGGGAACCACCTGCTCGGCGACGCCCGCCTCGGTCAGCACGTCCCAGCACTCCGCGACCTGCTCGGCCGTCGCCATGTCGGCCATGGAGCAGCCGGCGGCCAGGTCCGGCAGGACGACCTTCTGGTCGTCCGAGGTGAGGATGTCCGCCGACTCCGCCATGAAGTGCACACCGCAGAAGACGATGTACTCGGCCTCCGGGCGCGCGGCCGCGTCCCGGGCCAGCTTGAAGGAGTCGCCCGTGACGTCGGCGAACTGGATGACCTCGTCGCGCTGGTAGTGGTGGCCGAGCACGAAGACCTTGTCGCCGAGCTTCTCCTTGGCCGCGCGGGCGCGCTCGACCAGGTCGGGGTCGGACGGCGAGGGCAGGTCACCGGGACACTCGACGCCCCGCTCGCTCTTCGGGTCGGCCTCGCGGCCGAGCAGCAACAGGGCGAGCGGAGTCGGCTGTACGTCGAGGTCCGGGGTCTGGGCGGTGGTCACGACACACACCCTTTCTACTTTTCGTCTAACTGACGCTATCTATCATAACTGCTTCACGTCACTTTGACGATGGCCATAGCGTCTATGTGACGTGAATCCCGCCGACGTCCCTCGGTGGGGCGCTGTCCGCGCCCGCGGGCGTGTGCGAGCATGAGAAAGGAACCACAACGCGACCACGCGAATGCCCGGCCCGGAATGAATCCGCGGAAACGCCGGTTGCACTCGTCGGCAAGCAGTCTCCGTACAACCCGGGAGAGATGTAGATGTCCGTATCGGACGAGACCACCACCGTCACCGACGGCATCATCCTGACCGACGCCGCCGCGGCCAAGGTCAAGGCCCTGCTCGACCAGGAAGGCCGCGACGACCTGGCGCTGCGCGTCGCCGTCCAGCCCGGCGGTTGCTCCGGCCTGCGCTACCAGCTCTTCTTCGACGAGCGCGCGCTCGACGGGGACGTGGAGAAGGACTTCGACGGGGTCAAGGTCGTCACGGACCGCATGAGCGCTCCGTACCTGGGCGGCGCCACCATCGACTTCGTGGACACGATCGAGAAGCAGGGCTTCACGATCGACAACCCGAACGCGACCGGCTCCTGCGCCTGCGGCGACTCGTTCAGCTGAGCCGACGGCAGAGCCCGACGGTGTGAAATGAAGGCGGCGGCCCCCTGCACGGGGGGCCGCCGCCTTCGCCGTCCGGAGGAGCCGGCCGTGCCCGGGAGCCGAAAGCGTGACGGGCCTGGGGAGCCGGAAGGGCGCCGTGCGGTCAGCGCGGCTGCGCCGACGAGTCCGGCTTCAGCGAACCCGGCTTCGCCCGCCGGATCTCCTTGCCGCCGGTCCCGACCACCGTCCGCCCGTCCAGCGGCGCGTCCAGCCGTACGGTCTTCACGTACTCCTGGGCGATGAGCACGCACACCTTGCCCGGCCACGGCGTCTCCGTGACCCGCACGGTCACCCGGCCGTCACTCTCCTGCGCCGACGTCCGGTAGTCCGCGCAGACCCCGCCGTAGAAGCTCACCAGCAGCGTCCTGTCGTCAGCGGCCGTGTACGCGTTCACCTTCACGCTGCGGCTCTTACGGGGCGCCCCGGACGTCTCCGGTGCTGAGGGCGAGGAGGACGACGAGGGTGGCGAGGGCGACGAGGGCAGGGACGAGGCCGGGGGCAGGGAAGGGGAGGGGGACGAAGGCGAGGACGCCGACGCCAGGTACTCGGGGTCGACCGCCGGATACGTCACCGTGAAGCTGTCGTCCGCCAGTGACCCGCGCGCCTGGAACAGCCACGACGGCACCAGCGTCTGCCGCCCGCCGACGGACTGCGCGGCCAGCCCGAACACGGCCTTCTCCACGGTGACCGTGTTCCCGTCCCGCCCGGGCGCCCCGGTGGACGCCCCGCACGGCTGCTCCAGCCGGTCCTTCAGCGGCACCGGGCTGGCACAGCCGCCGATCCCCATCCGGTGGTCCCGCTTCGTCGCCCCGTTCATCAGCTCCAGCGCCTTCCCGGCGCCCACCACGGGATACGTGTCGCCCTTCACCGGCGTCGCCAGCAGCCCGTGGCCGCCGACGAGCACGCCCTTGCGGTCCACGGTCAGCCCGGTCGTCCAGCCGTACGTGGGCAGCCCGCCGATCACCGGGTCGGCGTTGACCACCCGCTGGGCGCCCATGACCTGGCTCGCATCGATCTTCGCGTCGTCCAGTCCCGCCGCCTTCAGCACGGGAGCCGCCGCTTTCTCGGCCGCCGCCACGCTCACCGGTTCGCCGGCCGGAGCGCCCGGGTCCTGAGCGCAGACGGTCACCTTGCGGCAGTTGTCGGTGCCGGGGGCGAACCGGCTGAAGGTCCAGCTGCCCGGCGCGTCCCGGTTCACCTGGAGGCTCGGCCCCGTGCCGTCCTGCCCGCCGACCCGCCAGGTCCGCCCCTCGGCCACGGGTGTCCCGGTCACCCCGAGCGCCTGCGCCAGCCGTGCCGCCTGCTCCCGGCCGACCTCGGCCCCCGGCTCGTACACCGGCGCCGAACCGGGCCCGTCCGGCAGCTCGCCCTGTGCCACGTACCGGGCGCCGTACGGGTCCGGTTCGCCGGGTGCGATACCGCCGGTGCCGTCGGCCGCCCAGCCGTCCAGGGTGAGCGGCGGGGGAGTGGCACCGCCGGATGCGGCCGGGCCGCCGTCCGTACGGCCACCGGTGCCGTTGGTGGCGGCGAGGTACGCCCCACCGCCGCCCACCAGCAGCACGGCCGCGGCGGCGACGAGCGCGACGGTGCCGGACGACCGCCGGCGCCCGCCCGGACCGCCAGGGCCGCCCGGGCCGCCAGGGCCGTCCAGGCCGTCCTCGCTGTCCGGGCCGTTCGGGTGGGCCGGGCCGTCCGGGGACTCGGCCCGATCGGAGGCCTCCGGCGCCTCAGGGGCCTCAGCGGCCTCGGCGGCCTCCGGAGCCTCGGAGGACTCGGCGGTACGGTCCCCTGCGATCCCCGAAGCCCCGGTGGCCGCGGAAGCCCCGGTGGCCTCCGGGGGCTCGGGCGTACGGGCCTCGGCCGCATGTTCCTCGGATGCCTTCGGAACCTCCGCGTTCCCGGAGTCCTCAGGCCGCTCGGTGTTCACCGCATCGCTCCTCGCTGGGTCGTGTCCCGCATCCCTCGCGCGGGGGACGGCGATGGGACGCGGGAGAGGAGCGCACGGTTCCCGGCGGGTCAGTCGCCGTAGTCGGACATCGCGTCCAGCAGCCGGGCGGACCGTGCCGGGACCTTCACCCCGTGGATGAGGGAGGGCGGTACGGGCCGGGGCTCGGCGTGCTCCGGAACGGCCCAGTGCGGGACCATCCGGGCGCAGTCGCTGCGCAGTGCGGCAAGATCGCCGTCGTAGTCGGCCCGGACCTTGGAAGAGACCTTGAGGTTCGCCATGACCGAACCGTAGGCATGCCAGGGGCTGCGAAGAAAGATCTACTATCGGGTAGTTTTGCCCGCTTCAGCGGCGGGCGTCCGACCGGGTAGCGTGGACTGTCAACTCAGCCTCCCCGCAGGAGAATCTCCGTCGTGCGCATCGCAGTCACCGGCTCCATCGCCACCGACCACCTCATGACCTTCCCCGGCCGCTTCGCCGACCAGTTCGTAGCGGACCAACTGCACACGGTTTCGCTCTCCTTCCTGGTCGACAATCTCGACGTGCGCCGGGGCGGCGTCGGCGCGAACATCGCCTTCGGCATGGGCCAGCTCGGCACCGGACCCATCCTGGTCGGTGCCGCGGGCTTCGACTTCGACGAGTACCGGGCCTGGCTCGACCGGCACGGCGTGGACACCGAGTCGGTCCGCATCTCCGAGACCCTGCACACCGCCCGGTTCGTGTGCACGACCGACGCCGTGCACAACCAGATCGGCTCCTTCTACACCGGCGCCATGAGCGAGGCCCGCCTCATCGAGCTGAAGACCGTCGCGGACCGCGTGGGCGGCCTCGACCTGGTCCTCATCGGCGCCGACGACCCCGAGGCGATGCTCCGCCACACCGAGGAGTGCCGTACCCGGAACATCCCGTTCGCCGCCGACTTCTCCCAGCAGATCGCCCGCATGGAGGGCGACGAGATCCGCATCCTGCTCGACGGTGCGACCTACCTCTTCTCGAACGAGTACGAGAAGGGTCTCATCGAGACCAAGACCGGCTGGAACGACGCCGAGATCCTGTCCCGGGTCGGCCATCGCGTCACCACGCTCGGCGCGCGGGGCGTGCGGATCGAGCGGCAGGGTGAGGACCCGATCGAGGTCGGCTGCCCGGACGAGGAGCGCAAGGCCGACCCCACGGGCGTCGGCGACGCCTTCCGCGCGGGCTTCCTGTCGGGGCTGGCCTGGGGTGTCTCGCTGGAGCGTGCCGCGCAGGTGGGCTGCATGCTGGCGACGCTGGTCATCGAGACCGTCGGGACGCAGGAGTACCAGCTGCGGCGCGGGCACTTCATGGAGCGGTTCACCAAGGCGTACGGGCAGTCGGCCGCGGAAGAAGTGCAGGCCCACCTGGGCTGAGGCCCGTTCCCGGGCGCGGGCGCGGCCGGCCCTGACGCGCCCGCGCGGCGGAGCCGCACATCGACGCGGCTCCGCACCCCTGACCGGGCTCCGCGCCCCTGACCGGGCCCCGCGCCCCTGACCGGGGGCCGCGCCCCGGACCCCTGGGGGGTCACGTCAGGCGGCGTACCACGTACGCCGTGCCTCGTTCCGCCGGTTCCTCTCCGACGTACTGCTGGCCCCGCATCTCGCACCATGCCGGGATGTCCAGTCGGGCCGCCTCGTCGTCGGAGAGGACGCGGACGGTGCCGCCGACCGGGACGTCGGCGAACACCTTGGCCAGCTCGATGACCGGGATCGGGCACCGCTTGCCGAGGGAGTCGACGACCAGTTCCTCGGCGCGGACGGCCGTCGTGGGGGCCGGTGCGCCCAGCTTCTCGCGCACGCCGCTCACCACGCCCGGCAGCACCTCCAGGAACCGCTCCACGTCCGCCTCGGCGGTGCCCGGCGGCAGGGAGACCCGTACGTTCCCCTCGCTCAGCACCCCCATCGCCTTCAGCACGTGGCTGGGCGTCAGCGTGCTGCTCGTGCAGGAGGAGCCGGAGGAGACCGAGAAGCCCGCGCGGTCCAGTTCGTGCAGCAGCGCCTCGCCGTCGACGTAGAGGCAGGAGAACGTGACGATCCCGGGCAGCCGCTGTGCGGCGTCCCCGACCACCTCCACGTCCGGCACCAGCTGCGGCACCCGTGTCCGGATCCGCTCCGTCAGCTCCCGCAGCCGTACCGCCTCCTGGGCCGCCTCGGCCCGCACCGCGCGCAGCGAGGCCACGGCGGCCACGATCGCCGGGATGTTCTCGAACCCGGGCGCCCGGCCCGACTCCCGCTCGTCCACCGGCCCCTGAGCGGCGAACCGCACGCCCTTGCGCACGACGAGCAGTCCGACCCCGGACGGCCCGCCCCACTTGTGCGCGCTGGCCGCCAGCAGCGACCAGGCGCCCGCCACCGGCCCCCACCCCAGCGACTGCGCCGCGTCCACCAGCAACGGCACCCCGGCCGCCCGGCACACCTCCGCCACCTCGGCCACCGGCTGGGCGGTGCCGACCTCGTGGTTGGCCGACTGCAGGCACGCGAGTGCGGTGTCGGGGCGCAGCGCGGCCGCGTACGCCGACGGGGTGACGGCTCCCGCCCGGTTGACGGCCACTCGGGTGACCGTCCCGCCCGCGGCCTCGTGCAGCTCCGCCGAATGGAGCACGGAGGAGTGTTCGACAGCGGACACGATCAGGTGGCGCCCGACCCGGCGCCGGCCGGCCGACGCCCCCGCGATCCCGGCGTGCAGCGCCCGGGTCCCCGACGGGGTGAACACCACCTCGTCGGCCCGGCAGCCGACGGCCTCGGCAGCGGCCTCCCGGGCGGCGTCCAGCAGCATGCGCGCCCTGCGGCCCTCCCGGTAGAGCCGGGCGGGATCGGCCCATCCCTCGTCCAGGGAGGCCAAGAGGGCCTGGCGGGCGACGGGGTGGAGGGGAGCGGCGGACGCGGCGTCGAAGTAGGACACAGGTCAACGTTAAGACGTGGCGCGGGACGCGCAGGCGGCGCGGGGAGCCGCACGACCAGCCGCGACGCCGTCCGCACCCGCTCGCCAAACCGTCACAACCCGAGCTATTAGGCGCTCAATCCGCGGCCTTTCCCACCCCAACAGAGTGACAGGCGACGCGTATGCCCCCCTCCCCGCGAACCCTCGAAGAGCGTCGGCTAGGGTTTGGTCCGCATAAACATCCAAACCCCTGCCCGACGCAGGGCGGCGACCGACCAGCGAGAAGGCCGCAGCCGACCGCGCGGGCGAGACTCTCGGGAAGGCGCTACGTGAGTCCCAACGGCTCCGACCGCTCGCCGCGGCGCCCGATGCGGCGGAAGCTGCTGCAGGCACTGACCGCGGGCCTGGTCCTGGCGACCGCAACCGGTTGCACATACAAGGACTTCCCCCGCCTTGGCATGCCCACCCCGACCACGGAAGAGGCTCCGCGGATCCTCTCCCTGTGGCAGGGCTCCTGGGCTGCCGCGCTCGCCGTCGGCGTGCTGGTGTGGGGCCTGATCCTGTGGAGTGCTTTCTTCCACCGGCGCAGCCGCACCAAGGTCGAGGTTCCTCCGCAGACCCGGTACAACATGCCGATCGAGGCCCTGTACACGGTGGTCCCGATCATCATCATCTCGGTGCTCTTCTACTTCACGGCCCGGGACGAGTCGAAGCTGCTCAGCCTCACTGACAAGAAGCCGGACGTCACGGTCAACGTGGTCGGCTTCCAGTGGAGCTGGGGCTTCAACTACATCGAGAACGTCCCCGGTTCCAACGGCGATGCCAAGACCGACAAGAACCTGGACGCGATCCCGAACCGGTTCAAGGCCGAGTTCCCGGCGAACGCCGGCGGCGTCTACGACGTCGGTACGCCCGGCACGCGGAACCCGCAGACCGACAACCCCGGTCCGACGCTCTGGCTGCCCAAGGGCAAGACGGTCCGCTTCGTCCTCACCTCGCGTGACGTCATCCACTCCTTCTGGGTGGTGCCGTTCCTCATGAAGCAGGACGTCATCCCGGGCCGCACCAACGCCTTCCAGGTGACCCCCAACAAGGAGGGCACCTTCATGGGCAAGTGCGCCGAACTCTGCGGCGTCGACCACTCGCGGATGCTGTTCAACGTGAAGGTCGTCTCCCCGGAGCGCTACGAGCAGCACCTCAAGGAGCTTGCGCAGAAGGGGCAGACCGGTTACATCCCGGCCGGCATCGCGCAGACGAGCCACGAGAAGAACCAGAGGACGAACATCCTGTGAGCATCCTCAACGAACCCCAGGGTGCCGCGGCAGCTGAAGACTCGTACGAGAACGAGCTGCCGGTCCGGCGCAAGCAGCCCGGCAATGTCGTGGTGAAGTGGCTGACGACCACCGACCACAAGACGATCGGCACGCTCTATCTGGTCACCTCGTTCGCGTTCTTCCTGATCGGTGGCGTCATGGCGCTGCTGATGCGCGCCGAGCTGGCCCGGCCGGGTCTGCAGATCATGTCGAACGAGCAGTTCAACCAGGCGTTCACGATGCACGGCACGATCATGCTGCTGATGTTCGCGACGCCGCTGTTCGCCGGTTTCACGAACTGGATCATGCCGCTGCAGATCGGTGCGCCGGACGTGGCGTTCCCGCGGCTGAACATGTTCGCCTACTGGCTCTACCTGTTCGGCTCGACCATCGCGGTGGGCGGTTTCCTCACCCCGCAGGGTGCGGCCGACTTCGGCTGGTTCGCCTACTCCCCGCTGTCGGACGCGGTCCGCTCGCCGGGTATCGGCGCCGACCTGTGGATCATGGGTCTGGCCTTCTCCGGCTTCGGCACGATCCTCGGTGCGGTCAACTTCATCACCACGATCATCTGCATGCGTGCCCCGGGCATGACCATGTTCCGCATGCCGATCTTCGTGTGGAACGTGCTGCTGACGGCCGTGCTGGTCCTGCTGGCCTTCCCGGTGCTGGCCGCCGCGCTGTTCGCCCTGGAGGCGGACCGCAAGTTCGGTGCCCATGTCTTCGACGCCGCCAACGGCGGCGCACTACTGTGGCAACACCTCTTCTGGTTCTTCGGCCATCCAGAGGTGTACATCATCGCGCTGCCGTTCTTCGGCATCATCTCCGAGGTCATCCCGGTCTTCTCCCGCAAGCCGATGTTCGGCTACATGGGCCTGATCGCGGCCACGATCGCGATCGCCGGTCTGTCCGTGACGGTGTGGGCGCACCACATGTACGTCACCGGCGGTGTGCTGCTGCCGTTCTTCTCCTTCATGACGTTCCTGATCGCGGTCCCGACCGGCGTGAAGTTCTTCAACTGGATCGGCACGATGTGGAAGGGCTCGCTGTCCTTCGAGACGCCGATGCTCTGGGCGGTCGGCTTCCTGATCACCTTCACCTTCGGCGGTCTGACCGGTGTCATCCTGGCCTCGCCGCCGATGGACTTCCACGTCTCCGACTCGTACTTCGTGGTGGCGCACTTCCACTACGTGGTGTTCGGCACGGTCGTCTTCGCGATGTTCTCCGGCTTCCACTTCTGGTGGCCGAAGATGACGGGCAAGATGCTCGACGAGCGTCTCGGCAAGATCACCTTCTGGACGCTGTTCGTCGGCTTCCACGGGACCTTCCTGGTGCAGCACTGGCTGGGTGCCGAGGGCATGCCGCGTCGTTACGCCGACTACCTGGCGGCCGACGGCTTCACCGCCCTGAACACGATCTCGACGATCAGCTCGTTCCTGCTCGGCCTGTCGATCCTGCCGTTCCTCTACAACGTCTGGAAGACGGCCAAGTACGGCAAGCCGGTCGGCGTGGACGACCCCTGGGGCTACGGCCGTTCGCTCGAGTGGGCGACGTCCTGCCCGCCGCCGCGGCACAACTTCCTCACCCTGCCGCGGATCCGCAGTGAATCCCCGGCGTTCGACCTGCACCACCCCGAGATCGCCGCGCTGGAGCAGCTTGAGCACGCCGGTCACGGCGCCGCCATCGCGGGCAGCAAGGAGGCCGGCAAGTGAAGATCCAGGGTCGGATGTTCATCTGGCTGAGCGTCTTCATTCTGATCATGGCCATCGTGTATGGCGTGTGGTCGAAGGAGCCGGCCGGAACCACCGCGCTCTTCCTGGCCTTCGGCCTGAGCGTCATGATCGGCTTCTACCTGGGCTTCACCGCCCGGCGGGTCGACGCGGGCGCCCAGGACGACAAGGAGGCCGACGTCGCGGACGACGCGGGCGAGCTGGGCTTCTTCAGCCCGCACAGCTGGCAGCCGCTCATGCTGGGCTTCGGCGGCGCGGTCGCCTTCCTCAGCATCGCGGTCGGCTGGTGGCTGATCTACTTCGCCGCCCCGATCATCATGATCGGCCTGTTCGGCTGGGTGTTCGAGTACTACCACGGTGAGAACCGCACCCAGTAGCACGCACCGAGCACACCGGGAGCCCGGACCCTCCGCCAGGAGGGTCCGGGCTCCCGCCGTTGCGCGGGTTTCCGGGCGTCCGTCGTCTGCCGCAGTGCCGTCACCCATAGGAAGTAGGTGACGAGCCGGTACGGTCAACGTCTCATAACGTGATCATATGAATCACACTCCGCGGACCCGCTCCGTCGTCAGCTGCACGCTGCTGGTGGCCGCCCTGGGCGCGGGCGTCACCGCTTGCGGTTCGGACGGCAACCCCCTGTCGGCCAAGCCGTACGACGCAGCGGACCAGATCTCCTTCAACGGCCCCACCGACGCGGGGAAGCGGGCCGATCCGGACAAGCCCCTGGAGATCACCGCCGAGAGCGGTGACGGGCGCATCACGGACGTCACCGCCCAGGACTCCACAGGGCGCTACGTGGCGGGCGAACTGGCCGCCGACGGCAGCCGCTGGCACAGCACCTCCCCGCTGGCCGCCAACGCCCACTACACGGTCAGGGTGAGCACCGAGGACGAGGACGGCGCGCCCGGCCGCAAGGTCCTCACGTTCGACACCAGCAAGCCCACCAGCAAGAAGACCCTGAACGTCACGTTCGGGCCGGAGAAGGGCACGTTCGGCGTCGGACAGCCCATCACGGCCCAGCTGGACCAGCCGATCAAGGACAAGGCGCAGCGTGCCGTCGTGGAGCGCGGGCTACGGGTGGACTCCGTGCCGGCCGTGCCGGGCTCCTGGTACTGGGTGAGCGACAAGGAACTCCACTACCGCCCCAAGGAGTACTGGCCCGCCCACGCCACCGTCCAGGCGCACAGCAACCTGAACGGCGTCCGGGTCGGCGACCGGTTGTGGGGCGGGAAGTCCAATGCGGTGAAGATCACCACGGGGGACCGGGTGGAGGTGATCACGGACGCGGCCGCGCACCAGCTCACCTACTACAAGAACGGGCAGCAGGTCGAGCAGATCCCGGTCACCACCGGCAAGGCCGGCTACGAGACCCGCAACGGCGTCAAGGTCGTACTGGAGAAGCAGTACTTCGTACGGATGCGCGGCACCACCGTCGGCATCGCCGAGGGCAGCTCGGACTCCTACGACCTGCCGGTCTACTACGCCACCCGGGTCACCTGGTCGGGCGAGTACGTCCACGCCGCCCCCTGGTCCGTCGGCTCCCAGGGCTACGCGAACGTCAGCCACGGCTGCACCGGCATGAGCACGGCCAACGCCGAGTGGTTCTTCGACAACATCCGGGAGGGCGACATCGTGAAGGTCGTCAATTCCTACGGCGACGCCATGGAACCCTTCGGCAACGGCTTCGGCGACTGGAACGTCGACTGGGCGAAGTGGCGTACGGGCAGCGCCCTCTTCAACGGCAAACCCGACGGGCCGGCTCCCGGGGACGCGGTGAGGATCCAGCCAGCGGCGCTGTGAGCGTGCCCGGGCAACGCGAGGCCGGGTGCGAGGTGCGGCTGCCGCCGCGCGGGCGCGAGGGCCCGCCACGGACCGGCAGCCGCGCCCACACCTCGCGCCCCGGGCCGCTACGCGCCCACCAGGCGCCGCTGACGCAGCAGAGCGGCCAGCGCGGAGGCGAACTCGACCGGGTCCACCGGCAGGGTCACCGCGGCGTCCGCCCGGCTCCACGTGGCGAGCCAGGCGTCCTGCGGCCGTCCCATCAGCAGCAGCACCGGCGGGCAGTTGAACACCTCGTCCTTGATCTGCCGGCACACGCCCATGCCCCCCATGGGCACGGCTTCGCCGTCCAGGACACAGACGTCGATGCCCCCCTTGTCCAGCTCCCGCAGCACCGCGTCCGGCGTCGCGCACTCCAGGAACTCGACGAGGGGTACGTCCGGAGCGGGGCGGCGACCGGCGGCCAGCCGTACTTGCTCGCGGGTGTTGGAGTCGTCGCTGTAGACCAGCACCGTGGCGGTCGGCTGCATTGTTCCTCCGAGACGTCAGCGTCGTACGGACAGGACGGACAGGGCCGTTCGGGCGGATGTTACTCCCGTCGTCGTCCCCATGAACACCATGTCAACACCGGTGTGGTGGGTGGCAACACTCCGAACGGCACCCCCCGGAGTGAGCGCGAGATAAGCGACCGACATAATGTCGGTCGTGGCGACAGCAACGACAGTAGAAACCGGGCACGCGCACCCGTCGGTCAACCGGCCGAACCTCACCAGCGTCGGAACCATCATCTGGCTGAGTTCCGAGCTGATGTTCTTCGCGGCCCTCTTCGCGATGTACTTCACCCTCCGGTCGGTGACCGGACCGGCTCACTGGAAGGAGATGGCGGAGGCACTCAACGTGCCCTTCTCCGCCACGAACACCACGATCCTGGTGCTCTCCTCCCTCACCTGCCAGCTCGGCGTGTTCGCGGCCGAACGCGGCGACGTGAAGAAGCTCCGTGGCTGGTTCATCCTCACCTTCATCATGGGTGCGATCTTCATCGGCGGTCAGATCTACGAGTACACCGAGCTGGTGAAGAAGGACGGCATCTCGCTGTCCTCGGACCCGTACGGCTCGGTGTTCTACCTGACCACCGGCTTCCACGGCCTGCACGTGACGGGCGGCCTCATCGCCTTCCTGCTGGTACTCGGCCGTACCTACATGGCCAAGAGGTTCACCCACGAGCAGGCGACCGCCGCCATCGTCGTGTCCTACTACTGGCACTTCGTCGATGTGGTCTGGATCGGCCTCTTCGCCACGATCTACCTGATCAAGTAGCCGGGACCGCTCCCGCACATCCAGAAGCACCGACGCAGAAGATCCTGACACCGGGGTAATCCGTGAAAAAGCTCTCCGCACGACGACGCCATCCGCTGGCGGCGGTCGTCGTCCTACTCCTCGCGCTGGCGGCCACTGGGGGGCTGTACGCCGCGTTCGCGCCCGCGGGCAAGGCGCAGGCCGATGACACCTCCCAGTCCCTGACCATCAAGGAGGGCAAGAAGCTCTACGAGGTCGGCTGCGCCAGCTGCCACGGCACCGGTGGCCAGGGCTCCTCCGACGGCCCGAGCCTGGTCGGCGTGGGCGCCGCCGCGGTCGACTTCCAGGTGGGCACCGGCCGTATGCCGGCCTCCACCTCCCAGATGGCCCAGATCCCGAGCAAGAAGGTCGTCTACACGCAGGACCAGATCGACCAGCTCGCCGCGTACGTCGCGTCGCTGGGCGCCGGCCCGAGCGTGCCCACCAAGGAGCAGTACGGCCCCGACGGCGCGGACATCGCCAAGGGTGGCGAGCTGTTCCGTACCAACTGCGCGCAGTGCCACAACTTCACCGGCAAGGGCGGCGCCCTCACCAAGGGCAAGTACGCGCCGTCTCTTGAGGGTGTCGCTCCGAAGCACATCTACGAGGCCATGCAGACGGGCCCGCAGAACATGCCGTCCTTCCCCGACACCACGATGTCGGAAAAGAACAAGAAGGACATCATCGCGTACCTGAACGCGGTCGACGGCAGCAAGACGGAGAACCCCGGCGGTCTGGAGCTGGGCGGCCTCGGGCCGGTCAGTGAGGGTCTGTTCGCCTGGATCTTCGGCCTCGGCGCGCTGATCGCGATCGCCGTCTGGGTCGCCGCTCGGACCGCAAAGGCCAAGAAGTCATGAGTAGCCAAGACATTCCAGAAGAGAACCTGCCGGCTGAGCAGTCCGCAGGACATGACAAGCACGCGCACGGCGCGGTAAGCGTCGCGGACGAGGAGAACCCGTTCGCGGACCCGGGGCTGCCGCCGCACGAGCACCGCATCCAGGACGTCGACGAGCGGGCCGCCAAGCGGTCCGAGCGTGTGGTCGCCCTGCTGTTCACGGTGTCGATGCTGGCCACCATCGCGTTCATCGTCGCGTACGTGGTGATCCCGAACGACAAGTCGATCTTCGTCTTCCCGATCGGGCACATCAGCGCGATGAACTTCGCGCTCGGTCTCACCCTGGGCACGGCCCTGTTCTGCATCGGCGCGGGCGCGGTCCACTGGGCCCGCACCCTGATGTCCGACGTGGAGGTCGCCGACGACCGGCACCCGATCGAGGCCTCTCCCGAGCTTCGGGCGAAGGTCCACGCGGACTTCCGCGAGGGCGCCGAGGAGTCCGCGATCGGCCGTCGCAAGCTGATCCGCAACACCATGTTCGGTGCGCTGGCCCTGGTGCCGCTCTCCGGCGTCATGCTGCTCGGCGGCCTGGGCCCCGCGCCCGGCACCAAGCTCCGCCACACCATGTGGGCCAAGGGCAAGCGCCTGGTCAACATGAACACCAACCAGCCGCTGCGTCCCGAGGACGTCGCCGTCGGCTCGCTCACCTTCGCGATGCCGGACGGTCTGGCCGAGCACGACGAGAACTTCCAGGACGAGATCGCCAAGGCGGCCCTGATGATCGTCCGGCTGCAGCCGGGCAACATCAAGGACAAGCGCGAGCTCGACTGGTCGCACGAGGGCATCGTCGCGTTCTCGAAGATCTGCACCCACGTCGGCTGCCCGATCTCGCTGTACGAGCAGCAGACGCACCACGTGCTGTGCCCGTGCCACCAGTCCACCTTCGACCTCTCCGACGGTGCCCGAGTGATCTTCGGTCCCGCCGGTCACGCCCTGCCGCAGCTGCGCATCGGCGTGGACGATGAGGGTTACCTCCAGGCGCTCGGCGACTTCGAGGAGCCCGTCGGTCCTGCTTTCTGGGAGCGCGGATGAGTACTGCACCGAACCAAGAACCCCGCTCTCGCGGGAAGGCGCCGGCCGGCGAGCGCATCGCCGACTGGGCCGACGGCCGGCTCGGGATCTACTCCCTCGCCAAGGCCAACATGCGCAAGATCTTCCCCGACCACTGGTCGTTCATGTTGGGTGAGGTCTGCCTCTACAGCTTCATCATCATCATCCTGACGGGTGTCTACCTGACGCTGTTCTTCCACCCGTCGATGAACGAGGTGGAGTACCACGGCAGCTACATCCCGCTCCAGGGACAGCTGATGTCCGAGGCGTTCAACTCGACCCTGCACATCTCCTTCGACGTGCGCGGTGGTCTGCTCGTCCGGCAGATCCACCACTGGGCCGCGCTGATCTTCCTCGCCGGCATGTTCGTGCACATGATGCGCGTGTTCTTCACCGGCGCGTTCCGCAAGCCGCGTGAGATCAACTGGCTGTTCGGCTTCCTGCTGTTCGTCCTCGGCATGTTCACCGGCTTCACCGGTTACTCGCTCCCGGACGACCTGCTCTCCGGCACCGGTGTCCGCTTCACCGAGGGCGCCATCCTGTCGATTCCGATCGTCGGCACGTACATCTCGATGTTCCTGTTCGGCGGCGAGTTCCCCGGCCACGACTTCGTCGCCCGGTTCTACTCGATCCACATCCTGCTGCTGCCGGGCATCATGCTCGGCCTGGTCGTGGGCCACCTGATCCTGGTCTTCTACCACAAGCACACGCAGTTCGCGGGTCCGGGAAAGACCAACAAGAACGTCGTCGGCATGCCGCTGCTGCCGGTCTACATGGCCAAGGCCGGAGGCTTCTTCTTCCTGGTCTTCGGTGCCATCGCGGCCATCGCGGCGATCGCCCAGATCAACCCGATCTGGGCCATGGGCCCCTACCGCCCGGACCAGGTGTCCACCGGCGCGCAGCCCGACTGGTACATGGGCTTCGCCGAGGGTCTGGTCCGCTACATGCCGGGCTGGGAGATCAACTTCTGGGGTCACACGCTCGTCCTGGGCGTGTTCATCCCGCTGGTGCTCTTCGGTCTCGTCCTGGCGGCGATCGCGGTCTACCCGTTCATCGAGTCCTGGGTCACCGGCGACAAGAGCGAGCACCACATCCTGGACCGCCCGCGCAACGCCCCGACCCGTACCGCGTTCGGTGTCGCCTGGGTGACCGTCTACATGATCGGCCTGGTCGGCGGTGGCAACGACCTCATCGCCACCCACTTCCACCTGTCGATCAACGCCGTCACCTGGTTCGTCCGGATCTTCTTCTTCGCCGGACCGGTCATCGCGTTCATCGCCACCAAGCGGATCTGCCTGGGTCTGCAGCGCCGTGACCGCGACAAGGTGCTGCACGGTCGTGAGACCGGCATCATCAAGCGGCTGCCGCACGGTGAGTTCATCGAGGTGCACGAGCCGCTCAGCCAGGAGCAGCTGCACACCCTCACGGCCCACCACCAGTACGAGCCGGCCGCGATCGGCCCGGTGGTCGACGAGAACGGTGTCGAGCGCAAGGTGAAGGCGTCCGAGAAGCTGCGCGCCAAGCTCAGCAACGCCTATTACGGCGAGGACAACCAGATCCCGAAGCCCACCGTCGACGAGTACAAGGAGATCACGAGCGGCCACGGCCACCACTGATCCCCGCGTCGCCACGCCACACAAGAAGGGCCCCGTCCGCCTCGCGGACGGGGCCCTTCGCCGTGCCCCGGGCTGGATAGGGTGGGGACCGCACTGTTCTTCTACGACACCCAGGAGCGGCTATGAACGCTGTGACCCCCGCTGGAGGCGACACCGCGGCGGGCCGTTCCTGGCCCGCTCTGCTGAACGGTCTGCTGACCGGCCATGACCTGTCCGCCGACGACACGGCCTGGGCGATGGACCTGATCATGCGCGGGGAGGCGACCGACGCCCAGATCGCCGGGTTCATGGTGGCGCTGCGGGCCAAGGGCGAGACGGTGGAGGAGATCAGCGGTCTCGTCCGCACGATGTACGAGCACGCCAACGTGATCGAGGTGCCGGGCCCGGCCGTCGACATCGTCGGCACCGGCGGCGACGGCGCCAAGACGGTGAACATCTCCACCATGTCCTCCATCGTGGTCGCCGGTACCGGCGCGAAGGTCGTCAAGCACGGCAACCGTGCCGCCTCCTCCGCCTCCGGCTCCTCCGACGTCCTGGAGAAGCTCGGCATCAACCTGAACCTGACCCCGCAGCGGGTCGCGGAGGTCGCCGAGGAAGCCGGCATCACCATCTGCTTCGCGGTGCGCTTCCACCCGTCACTGCGTCATGTCGCCCCGGCCCGCGCGCAGCTGGGCATCCGGACCACCTTCAATGTGCTCGGTCCGCTCACCAACCCGGCCAAGGTGCGCGCCCAGGCGGTCGGGGTCGCCGACCCGCGCATGGCACCCATCGTGGCCGGTGTCCTCGCCGAGCGCGGCAACTCCGCCCTGGTCTTCCGGGGCGACGACGGCCTGGACGAGCTGACCGTCACCGACACCTCCCGGGTGTGGGTGGTCCGGGACGGCAAGGTCGCGGAGCAGACCTTCGACCCGCGGGACGTCGGCATCGGCCTCGTCCCCGTGGACGCCCTGCGCGGGGCCGACGCGTCGTACAACGCGGAGGTCGCCCGCCGCGTCCTGGACGGCGAGCAGGGGGCCGTCCGGGACGCGGTGCTGCTGAACTCCGCGGCGGCGCTGGTGGCCCTGCGGCCGACGGACGCGCCGCTCGCCGAGCAGATCCGCGCCGGCATGGCCCGGGCCGCGGAGTCGATCGACTCGGGCGCGGCGAAGCGCACGCTGGAGCGCTGGGTGGCCGTCAGCAACGCCTAGCCCCGCCGGGAGCGTCCCGCGATCCGGACACGGGTTGCGGGGCGGCGATCATTTCGCGTACGTTCCTGTACCAGGTCATGAGCGACAGTCATTCGGCCCCGGCCGACTGTCCGGCAACCCTCCGTCCGTGGCGGGGTGCCCCGGGTGAAGACCAGGTCGTGGACAGCAAGGTCCACGGCAAGCGCGGACCCCTCGCACGCTTCTCCAGCGTGGGACCAGGGGTCCTGGTCGTTCGAGGGAGCCTTCCGTGAGCAAGCGAATGCGATAGGGCCGCAGAGCCCCGCCTCCGCACACCCTTTTCCACCCGCCCGCGCTCGAGCACCCGTCCGCTCGCGCAGGCGGATTCCACCTGCCTTCACGGGAGTTCCCCATGTCCGTCTTCACCGCTGCCGCCGACCAGTCCGTTTGTGCCCCTCTGCCCGTTCTGGGCAGGGACGTCACCGTCCCGCTCGTCACCGGTGGCGAAGTCACCTACGCCGCCCTCGACTACGCCGCCAGCGCCCCCGCCCTCCAGCGCGTCTGGGACGACGTCGCCGCCTACGCCCCGTACTACGGCAGTGTCCACCGCGGTGCCGGCTACCTCTCGCAGCTCTCCACCGACCTGTTCGAGAACGCCCGCAGGACGGTCGCCGCGTTCCTCGGCTGCCGGCCCGCCGACCAGGTGGTCTTCACCCGCTCGACCACCGACTCCCTCAACCTCCTGGCCCGTGCCCTCCCGGCCGGCTGCCAGGTCTTCGTCTTCGAGACCGAGCACCACGCCTCCCTGCTGCCCTGGCAGGACGCGCAGGTCACCTACCTCGACGCCCCGCGCACCCCGCAGCAGGCGGTGCGGACCCTGGAGCGGGCCCTCGCCGACCGAGACCCCTACGGCCCGGCGCTGGTCTGCGTCACCGGCGCCTCCAACGTCACCGGCGAGCTGTGGCCGGTGCGCGAACTGGCCGCCGCCGCGCACGCCCACGGCGCCCGGATCGTCCTGGACGCGGCCCAGCTGGCCCCGCACCACCCCGTCGACATCCGGGACCTGGACGTCGACTGGGTCGCCTTCTCGGGGCACAAGCTGTACGCCCCCTTCGGCTGCGGTGTCCTGGCCGGCCGCGCCGACTGGCTGCAGGCGGCCGAGCCGTACCTCGCGGGCGGCGGCGCCAGCCGCAAGGTCGCCCGGCGCCAGGACGGCGGCGTGGACGTGGAGTGGCACGACAGCGCGGCCCGGCACGAGGCCGGCTCCCCGAACGTCATCGGCGCCTACTCCATCGCGTCCGCCTGCAAGGCCCTCACCGAGGCCGGCTGGGACACCCTCGTCGCCCGGGAACAGCACCTCATCCGCACGGTCCGCGAGGGCCTCGCCGAGGTCCCCGAGGTGAAGATCCTCTCCCTCTTCGGCGACGACGCCCCCCGCGTCGGCGTCATCTCCTTCGTCGTCGAGGGCTGGAACAGCTCCCACTTCGCCGCCGCCCTCTCCGCCGAGTACGGCATCGGCGTCCGCGACGGCCTCTTCTGCGCCCACCCCCTGCTCCGCACGCTCCTGGGCACCGACCCGCAGACCCAGGGCGAGTGCGGTGCCCCCGAGGCGGCCCCGGGCGAGAAGTCCCTCAACGCCATCCGGGTGAGCTTCGGCGCGGGCACCCCCGACGAACACGTGGAGCGCTTCGTGACCGCCGTCAGGGAACTGGTGCGGGACGGCGCCAAGTGGCAGTACCGCACCGAGGACGGCCGCTGCGTCCCGGCGGTCTGAAGCCGGCCCCAGGGACGGCCGACTTCAGGGGCGGCCGGTTTCAGGGGGCGTGGGGAACCGCGTGACGACACGGACCCGCGCCCGCCGTACCACCGCACCCCGCAGTCGATCGGGCGCCGTCCACCGCTCCGGCGGCGCCCCATAGACTCCCCCTGGCAGCAGCTAGATTCGGGGGGATCACGGAGTGCAATCGCTGCGCGCAACCGACCCGCGCCACATCGGCCCGTACGAGGTCACGCACAGACTCGGTGCCGGCGGCATGGGCGAGGTCTATCTCGGCCGTTCCCGCAGGGGACTGCGGGTCGCGGTGAAGGTCGTACGGGCCGAGCACGCCGAGGACCGCACCTTCCGCGCCCGGTTCCGGCACGAGGTGCGGGCCGCGCAGACCGTCGGCGGCGCGGGCACGTACACCGCGCGGGTCGTGGACGCCGACACCGAGGCCGAACGCCCCTGGATGGCAACGGAGTTCGTGTCCGGACCGAATCTGCGGGACGCCGTCCTGGACCACGGGGCGCTGCCCGAGCCGGCGGTCCGTGTGCTGGCCGCCGCGCTCGGCGAGGCGCTGGGCGCCATCCATGCCAGGGGACTGGTGCACCGCGACCTCAAGCCGTCCAACATCCTGCTGGGCGAGGACGGGCCGCGGGTCATCGACTTCGGGATCGTCCGCGCCCTGGAGGCCACCTCGCTGACCCGCACCGGCGCGGTCGTCGGGTCGGTCGGCTACGTCTCACCGGAGCAGATCCGCAACGGCGGCCAGGTGGGCCCGCCGAGCGACGTCTTCTCCCTCGGCGCGGTCCTCGCCTACGCGTCGGCCGGGCGTGAGCCGTTCGGCGAGGGCCAGGACTCGGTCGTCCTGCTGCGCATCCTGACCCGCGACTTCGACCTGTCCGGCGTACCGGAGTACGTGCGCCCGCTGGTGACGGCCTGTCTGCGCGAGGACCCGCTGGAGCGCCCGGTGCCGGCGGAGGTGGTGGCGGGCGCCGGGTTCACCCCGGACACCCTGCGCACCGGCCTCCGCCCCGGCTGGTACGGCCCCGCAGCCACCCCGGGAACGGCCCCCGCCGACCGCCCAAGCGGCGTCGAGTACTTCGCACCACCCCCCGCGCCCGAGGCCGAGTCCGTGCCCGAGTCCGTGCCCGCGCCACCGCCCGCCCCTGCCGCGTCCGCCGGCTCCACGCCCACGCCGGTGCAGGCTTCGTCCACCGGCCCCGCCCTCGCCACTGCCGGGTCCGCCGGATCCACGTCCACGCCGGCGCAGGCTTCGTCCACCGGCCCCGCCCTCGCCACTGCCGGGTCCGCCGGATCCACGTCCACGCCGGCGCAGGCTTCGTCCACTGGCCCCGCCCCCGCCCCTGCCGCGTCCGCCGACCCCGCCCCCGGTGCCGTCTCGTCCACCGGCTCCGCGTCCACCCCTGCGCCCGTCCCGTCCGCCACGCCCGCCCCGGCGTCCGGCGCCGAGGGCACCGTCCCCGTCGTGCGCCGTCTCGGTGCCGTCGCGCCCGGTCGGCGCCGTCTGTTGCAGGCGTTCGCCGGTGGGGCCGTTGCCGTGGCCGGGGCCGGTGCGGGTGCCTGGCTGTGGCAGCGGGGGACCGGGTCCGAGGGCATCAGCGGCAGTTACCAGATGCCCGGGGAGGCTCCGGGTACGGGGAAGACCCCGGCCGTCGCCCGGCCCGCCGTGCTGCGCTGGCAGTACGACCTCGGTGGCATCGGCGGTCTGGACGGCGCCTGCTGCGCCCTCTCCCCGGACGGTTCCGTCGTCTACGCCGGCACTTCCGACGGCGCCCTGCACGCCATCTCCCGCAACGGCTCCAGGCGCTGGAAGGTCCGGCTCGGCGACGACGTCTCGACCCCCGTGGCGACCGCGGACGGCGTGTACTGCGTGGTCGGCTCCGACGCCGACGAGGTGCGCAGACTGACCGCGGTCAGCCTCTCCGGCAGTCCGCGGTGGACCCGCACCCTCGGCGACCGGGGATACGCCGTGCCGGTGCTGCTCGGCGTCGACCTGCTGGTCTCGGTCGGCGGCACGGACGCGGGCGGCCTGCGCTCCTACGCCTCCGACGGCAGCACCAAGTGGACCGCGAAGACCCCGGCCGGCCCCACCGGCACACCCCTCGTCTCGGGCGACGCGATCTACACGGGCAGCTTCGGCGACGCCCTGCTGGCCCTGGACGCGCGGGACGGCTCGCGCACGTGGCAGGTGGCCGCGGGCACCGACGTACGGGCCGTCGCCCTGGCGGGCGGCACCCTGATCGCCGACACCGCCGGCGTCCGACAGGGATTCCGGGTCACGGACGGACGGCGGCTGTGGCGCAGGGAGGCGTACGCCGCGGCGATGACCGCGGGCGATCGTGCGTCGGCCGTCGGCACGGACTCCCGGAGCGTGTACGCCGTCCGGGCGGTCGACGGCTCGGTGGCGTGGACGTACACCGTCGCCGACGACCAGGCCGATCCGCGCGCGGTGACGGCCGGTGACACCGTGTACGCGCGGGCCGGTGACCGGGTCTGGGCGCTGGACCTGAACGGCAGGAAACGCTGGGGGGCGGCTCTCGGCCGCGCCGCGCGCGACGACCAGCACACCCCGGTCGTGCGCGGCCGCCGCCTCTACGTCCCCTCGGGCACCGGCATCGCCGCGGTGGACCTGGAGACCTAGCCGCCCCGACGGCCCGCCCCAGGACGTCTCTTTGGATCTTGCCGGGGTCGCAAGGCATCGTCGCCCGGAGCCGGCCTGATCCGAAAGAAAGGCCCTAGTTGTCGAGGCCGATCGCGAACGCGGCCTCCAGGTCGTGCTGGGAGTAGGTGCGGAAGGCGACGTGCGTGTCGGTGGCCTCCACGCCGGGGATCTTGCTGATCCGGCCCGGGATGACATCGGCGAGGTCGTCGTGCCGGCCGACCCGGACCATGGCGATCAGGTCGTAGGTGCCGGTGACCGAGAAGACTTCGCTGACACTGTCCAGCGCGGCGATCTGCTCCGCGATCTCGGGGATCCGGTCCACGCTGGTCTTGATCAGAACGATCGCGGTGATCACGGCTGTTTGTCTCCCTCGGTGACCGGAGCTGGGGCGGCCTTCACTCTAGCCCGCCCGTCTCCCGCCACCGCCCCTCCGAGACCGCCCCCGGGCCCTTCCCTTCCCCGTCTCCTCCCACCGCCCTTGTGAAGCCGCCCTCCGCTCCCCTCCTGTTGCGGTAGCGCACCCACGCGTAGACGAAGCCGAGCCCGAACCCCACCAGGTGCGCGAGATAGGCGACCCCGGGCCCGTCGGAGACCCGGCCCGCGGCCAGCCACTGGATCGCCGCCCAGAACGGCAGCACCACCCAGGCCGGGAAGCGCAGCGGCAGGAAGAACAGGAACGGCAGAAGACTTGTCACGCGGGCGTGGGGGAACAGGTAGAGGAAGGCCCCGAGGACCGCCGAGATCGCCCCGGAGGCGCCGACCAGCGACTGCCCGGAGGCGGCGTTGGCGGCCGCGTAGCCCAGCAGGGCGAGGTAACCGCAGCCGACGTAGAACAGGGTGAACTCCATCCGGCCCATCCGTTCCTCGGTCATCGCCCCGAAGACGAAGAGGAAGAGCATGTTGCCGAGCAGATGCACCCAGCTGCCGTGCACGAACAGCGCGGTGGCCGGGGTGAGCGCGGCGTGGGCCGGGTCGTCGAACAGCTCGGACGGGATCACGCCCCAGTGCCGGAAGTACGCCCGCTGCGCGGCGAGCAGCGCGCTCCCCGAGCCGTACCCGGGAACGAGCCCGGAGGCGGGGCCGAGGAGGAAGAGCAGAGAGCACAGGACGATGAGGCCGTACGTCACCGGTGCCGGGGTGCCCCGGGCCGCTCTGAGTGTCCTGCCGGCAGCGCTGCTCCAGGTGCTGATCATGACTACAGAGCATGACGTAACGGGACGCAAGCTGACAGACCGCCTCGCCGCCGCGGACGGACGGGCGGCGAGGACCCGCCAGGCCGTAGGGTTACGAGCCACACGCGTCGGGGAGCGGCGCGGACGCACCAGACGACGGACACGAGAAGGAAGCGGACGGTCACGATGACGGTTCCCCTGCCGACGGCCACGACCCGTTGGCGCTGCACCCTCTGCGGCAATCTGACCCGGTTCGACGTGACCCGCTCGTCGAAGGTGGTCGAGTACGTCCACCTCGACCTGGCAGGCGAGCCGACGGTGGAGGAGCGCGAGGTGGTCAGTGAGACCATCGAGTCGGTGCGTTGCCGCTGGTGCAACGCGGTGGACCAGGTGGAACTCGTGGACAGGCCGGGCAGCGGCTCCTGAGCGGAGCGGCCCCCGGAGAGGCATTTTTCGGCATTGGGGTGTGACGGATGGTGGAGACCGCAGGCGGGGGGCCGGGCGACGGCACCGCTGAGGTGCTTGACCGTCCGCTGCCCGACGGCGTGCGCCGACGGGTCGTGCAGATCGTCTCGGACGGCTTCGGCGGGCTGACCGTGACGGAACTTCCCGCCCAGCTGCGGCAGTACGCCCGCTTCGCCCCCAATCGCCGGGCCAAGTTCGCCGGGAACGCGATGGCGGCGGCGCTCGAGACCGATCCACTGTTCCGGCAGCGGATCGGGGAGAAGTTCAGAGAGGCGCAACCGGAACTCGCCGGTGCCCTGGACTCCGGCTCGCCGCCCCCGGCCGCGGACCCGCTCGACGTGGCGGCCGCGGCCTACGTACTGCGTCCGGCGGGCTGGGTGAAGCTGGTCACCGCGGCCGGCGAGGAGGCCCAGCGTGCGGACGCCGAGCGGGCGGGCGAGGAGAGCCGGGCCGAGCTGGAGCGGCTCCGCGCCGAGCTGGCCCAGGCCCGCGACCACACCCGCGCCGAGACCGAACGGCTGCGCGTCGAGCTGGAGTCGGCGAAGAAGGAAGCGGAATCGCTTCACCGGAAGCTGCGCGCCGCGCTCAGCGATGTGAAGCGGGGCGAGGCCGCACTGCGCAAGGCGCAGGGCGAGATCGACGCCGTGCGGGCCGAGGCGCAGGCGCAGGTGTCGGCGGCGGAGAGCGAGTCCCGCCGGCTCAAGTCCCGCCTGGGCGAGACCGAGGCCGCCCTGGAGGCCACCCGCAGGGCGGCCCGGGAGGGGCGCAGCGTGGAGGACATGCGGGTGCGGCTGCTGCTCGACACCCTGCTGGACGCCACCCAGGGGCTGCGGCGCGAACTCGCCCTGCCTCCGGTGTCGGTGCGTCCGGCCGAGACCGTGGATGCGGTCGAACCGGGACGAATGACCCCGAAGGACATCGCGACGCGCGCCCTGTCCGAGCACGATCCGGCGATTCTCGACCAGCTCCTGGCGCTGCCGCAGGCGCATCTGGTCGTCGATGGCTACAACGTGACCAAGACCGGCTATCCGCAGATGCCGCTGGAGAAGCAGCGGCTCAGGCTGCTGGGCCAGCTCTCGGCGCTCGCCGCGCAGACCGGCGCCGAGGTGACCTGCGTCTTCGACGGCGCCGAACTGGCCGCGCCGGTGCTCCTCGCACCCCCGCGCGGGGTGCGGGTGCTGTTCTCCAAGCCGGGTGTCACGGCCGACGAGCTGATCCGCCAGCTGGTACGGGCGGAGCCGCCGGGCCGTCCGGTCATCGTCGCCTCCACCGACCGCGAGGTGGCCGACGGGGTCGCCAAGGCGGGTGCCCGACCCGTGGCCTCTGCGGTGCTTCTGAAGCGACTGTCCTGAAGGTCCAACGGGCACAGGTAATGCCCGAATTGGTCGTAACGTCACGCAACGTAGGGTCAATCAACTCTCACTGCATGTGAGTTGAGTGCAAAGAATGCATTGCGTGACGAGGTTTTTTGCTGTGAGGATTTGAACTGATCACAGCCGGGTCACTAGGGTCTGGGCTCGAACCTCCGAACGGGTGATCACTCACAAGAAGGAGTTCGTCCTCCGTGGCGTCCCACCGTCGACCCAAGCAGCCGAGCCGCACGCGCGTGACCGTGCTCACCACCGCTGCCGCAGCTGCCGTCGCGCTCAGCGCCAACGCCGCCAACGCCGCACCGAGCGAGAAGCTCGGCAAGGACGAGGTCAAGGCGAAGGTCGACAAGCTCTACGAGCAGGCCGAGCAGGCGACCGAGAAGTACAACGGCGCCAAGGAGAAGCAGCAGAAGCTGCAGAAGGAAATCTCCACCATCCAGGACGACGTCGCCCGCGGCCAGGAGGAACTCAACAAGCTGCGCGACGGCCTGGGTTCACTGGCCACCGCCCAGTACCGGTCCGGCGGCATCGACTCCTCGGTCCAGCTGTTCCTGTCCTCGGACCCCGACGACTTCCTCGACAAGGCGTCCACGCTGGACCAGTTGAGCGGTCAGCAGGTCGACGCCCTGAAGAAGATTCAGGACAAACAGCGCGAACTCGCCCAGGAGCGCGCCGAGGCCACCGAGAAGCTCAAGGACCTCTCGGCCACCCGCACCGAGCTGGGCAACAAGAAGAAGGAAGTCCAGGGCAAGCTCGCCGAGGCGCAGCGGCTCCTGAACACCCTCACCGCCAAGGAGAAGGCGGAGCTGGCCCAGAAGCAGCAGCGTGCCGACCGCTCCTCCAGCGACCGCGTGGACCTCGGCGACGCCCCGCCCGCCTCCGGGCGTGCCCAGGCGGCCTTCGCCGCCGCGCAGAGCCAGATCGGCAAGCCGTACGTCTACGGCGCCACCGGCCCCTCCTCCTTCGACTGCTCGGGCCTGACCTCCTACGCCTACGCCCAGGCCGGCGTCTCCATCCCGCGCACCTCCGAGGCGCAGGCGAACTACGGCACCCGGATCGGCATGAGCGACCTCAAGGTCGGCGACCTGGTCTTCTTCTACGGCGACCTGCACCACGTGGGCCTGTACGCCGGCAACGGCCAGGTGCTGCACGCCCCGCACACCGGTGCCGTGGTCCGCTACGAGTCGATGAACAACATGCCGTTCCAGTTCGGCGTCCGCGTCTGACGCCGCGTACCCGCGGACACGCCGGCGCCCGAACGGGCGAATCCCGGTAACCGAAACTGACTCCACGCCCCGCCCATGACCTGCGTCTGCGGCGGGGCGTCACTGTGTGTTGCCATCTCGGTCTTTGGCCGTGACCCCTCCGCGCGGCTACTGTCTGCCGCGTTTCCCCGGCTCCAGGGTCTCCCCGTCCCCGGCGCCGGGGAGACACTCCCTGCAGGCCAGCGGAAGGAACACGGCTTCTCGTGGGCTCTCATCGACGCAGCGCACCCTCCGGATCCGACCGGGGCGCCGTCGCCCTGTGCGTACTGTCGGCCGCGGCGGCCGCGCTCGGCGCCGTACCGGCGCAGGCGACTCCGGGTACCCACACACGCGCCGAGGTGGACCGTCTGTACGAGGAGGCCGAGAAGGCGACGCAGGCCTACGACAAGGCCGACGAGCGGGCCGGGGTGCTGCGCCGCGAGGTCAGGGACGCGCAGGACCACATCGCGCGGCAGCAGCAGCGCATCAACACCCTGCGGGAGCGGCTGGGTTCGCTGGCCGGCGCCCAGTACCGGGCCGGCGGCCTGGACCCGGCCGTCGCCCTGCTCTTCGCCGACGACCCGGGCGACTACCTGGACAAGGCCGCCACCCTCGACCGCATCGGCGCCCGGCAGGCGGTTCAGCTCAGGGAGCTGCAGTCCGCGATGCGCGAACTGGCACAGGAGCGCGCCGAGGCGACCGGCATGCTCGCGGAGCTGGAGCGCAGCCGCAAGGCCGTGGCCGCCCACAAGCGGACCGTGGAGCGGAAGCTCGCCCGGGCCCGGCAGCTGATCAACGCCCTGCCCGCCACCGAACGCGCCGCCTACGACCGGGCCTCCCGGGGCAGCCGCGGCGACCTGCCCGAACCAGGCGGTGCCGGCGCCGCCGACGGCCGCACCGCCGCGGCCCTGGCGGCCGTCCGCTCCGCCCTCGGCCGGCCGTACGTGTGGGGTGCCAACGGCCCCTCCGGGTTCGACTGTTCCGGCCTGATGCAGTGGTCGTACGCGCAGGCCGGCATCCAACTGCCGCGCACCTCGCAGGAGCAGCGCTTCGCGGGCCGGCAGGTCCCGCTCTCCCAGGCCCGCCCCGGCGACCTGGTCGTCTACCGCTCCGACGCCAGCCACGTGGCGATGTACGTCGGCAACGGGCAGGTCATCCACGCGCCCTATCCGGGTGCCCCGGTGCGCTACGACCCGGTCGGGATGATGCCGGTCTCGTCGGTCACCCGGCCCTGACGGCGCTCCTCGCCGTACGATCGGGAAGTGGCAGGTCGCAGACGGGCGTGGGGCATCGGGACCGTGGGGGTCTGTCTGCTGCTGCCCCTCGCCGGATGCGGCGGGGGTGCGGCCGACGACCCGGCCCGGGCCGCGGTGCAGCAGGTGCTCGACCGGCGCTCGGCGGCCCTGCTCGGCCACGACGAGTCGGCGTACGCCGCGACCGGCGCCCGCACGGAGTACGTCCGGCTGCGCGCCCTGCCGCTGGCCTCCTGGAGCTACCGGGTCACGGCCCTGCACCGCACCGCCTCCGGGGCCACCGCTGACGCCGACCTGCGCTACCGCGTCGCCGGGTACGACAGGGCCCCCGTCGACGCCCGCCGCACCCTCACCCTCCGCCGCCGCGTAGACGGCGGCTGGTACGTCACCGCCGACGAGCCCGCCGCGAAGGCCGGGCAGCAGCTGTGGGACCAGGGCACGGTGACCGCCGTGAAGGGCGCGCACAGCCTGGTGCTGGGCACCGGCGCGTCCGCGACGGGCCTGCGGACGTACGCCCGGCTGGCCGACCACGCGGTGCCGGCGGTCTCCGGGGCGTGGGGCACGGACTGGACCCGCCGGGTCGTCGTCCTCGTCCCGCGGTCGCTGGCGGGCATGGCGGCCATGCTCGGCTCGCCCGCCGCCAACTACCAGGGCATCGCCGCCGTCACCACGGGCGAGGCGAGCGAGGCGAAGGGCCGGGCGAAGCCCGCGGGAGCCCCCGGCGGGGCACCGGCGGACCGGGTGGTGGTCAACCCGGAGGCGTACGCCGAACTCGGTGACCTCGGCAAGCAGGTCGTGCTGACCCACGAGACGACCCATGTCGCCACGCGGGCCCACACGACCGCCGCCACGCCCCTGTGGCTCTCCGAGGGCTACGCCGACTGGATCGGCTATCTCGACACCGGCCGCAGCCCGGCCGACATCGCCCCGGAACTCGCCCGCTCCGTCCGCGACGACGAGGTGCCCGACGCCCTGCCCACCGACGAGGACTTCGCCTTCACCACCGAACCCACGAAACTGGCCCGCGCCTACGAGACGGGCTGGCTGGCCTGCCGCATGATCGCCGACCGGTGGGGCCCGGCCCGGCTCGCCGCCTTCTACCGCGCGGTCGGTGCCCGGCCCCGACGCTCCGGCGCGGTCGAGGAGGCCCTGCGCACGGTGCTGGGAACGACCCCCGGGGAGTTCACCGCGGACTGGCGCGACTACATCGGCGAGCAGCTCGGCTGAGCACCCCGCCGGCCTCCCGCAGCCGTCCCTGGCGTCAGGAGGAGACCGGTGCCTGCGTGGTGCGGACCGGCTGCGGCGGAAAGGGGGCGGCGGCGGACGGGGGGACCGTGGCCCGCCAGAGGCGGGGGGCCGCGATCAGGGTGGCGGTGATCAGCAGGCCGTTGCGCAGGGCCAGCAGGGTGATGCCGTACCAGTCGCTCAGCACCACGTGCGAGAAGCCGAGCGGGAACTCCAGGACCGTCACGAAGGACGCGAGGAGGACCAGCACGGCGGGCGCCGCCATGCGGCTGGCCCGGTGGGTGAGGCAGACGGCGGCCAGGCCGACCAGCCACACCAGGTACTGGGGGCTGATCACCCTGCTGGTCACCGTGAACAGCAGGACGGCCGTGAGGGCCGTGTCGGCGACCGTGTGCGGGGCGAAGCGCCTGGCGCGCAGCCGCCACAGCAGCAGCCAGCCGAACGCGATCCCGGTCAGCGCCAGCGCGGCGGTGCTGACCTCGTCCACGTACGGGCCGACGAACTCGATCGACCCGTAGTTCAGCAGCACCTGCCCGTGCCAGCCGAAGTGCCGGGCCACGTGGAAGACCAGGCCGCCGACCGACTCCACCTCGGTGCCCCGGTCCCGCTGGAAGGTCAGGAAGGCGAAGGCGCCCGGCATGGACACCGCGAAGAGGGCCGCGAGGCCGGACGCGGTCACCGCCGCCGACGCCCACGCCCGCCGCCGCACGGCACCGACCAGCAGCAGCGCCGGCCACACCTTGAGCAGCGCCCCGAACGCGGTCAGCGCGCCCATCACCCGCGGGTGCCGGGCCCCGGCGAGCAGCGCCCCCACGGCCACCGCGGTCACCGTCACGTCGTAGCGGGCGTACACCGTCGGCCCGAGCAGCGGCACGCCCGCCACCCACACCCAGGCCCCGCGCCGGGACCGCTCGGAGTGCCGGCCCGCGGACAGCAGCAGGGCCAGGACGAACGCGTCGGCCAGACAGGCCAGTGCGAAGAAGGCGTGCGTGTACGACAGGAAGGGCAGGACCGCGGGGGAGAGGATCGCGAGGGCGGCGGCCGGCGGGTACTGCCAGGTCACGTCGTCCAGCGGAAACGTTCCGTGGCGCAGGACCTCGTACCAGCCGCGGTAGATCACCGACACGTCCGAGGTGACGTCCGGGCCCGGGAAGGCGTACACGCGGAACACGAGGAGCAGCAGCGCCACGCGGGTGACGCCCCAGGTCGCGAGCAGCCATGCCGGGGACCGCCGGGCGGCCTTCGTCTCCACGTGATCCCCTGTCGTCCGATGAGTGCCGGTGCCGTGCCGTTCGATTCCGCTTCGAGCGACCATGATGTCCTGCACGGCCGTGCCCATGCCACAGGCTCGGCCGCCCCGGGCCGCGGACGCCCCATTCGGTAGGGTCGGCGGCGATGCACAAGACCCTGATCGTCACCAACGACTTCCCGCCCCGGCCGGGCGGCATCCAGGCCTTCCTGCACAACATGGCCCTCCGGCTGGACCCCGGGCGCCTCGTCGTCTACGCCTCCACCTGGAAGCGCGGCCGGGAGGGTGCCGAGGCCACCGCGGCCTTCGACGCCGAGCAGCCCTTCACCGTCGTACGCGACCGTACGACGATGCTGCTGCCCACCCCGCAGGCGACCCGGCGGGCGGCCGGGCTGCTGCGCGAGCACGGCTGCACCTCGGTGTGGTTCGGGGCGGCCGCCCCCCTCGGGCTCATGGCGCCCGCGCTGCGCCGGGCCGGCGCCGAGCGGCTGGTGGCGACCACGCACGGGCACGAGGCCGGCTGGGCCCAGCTGCCCGCCGCCCGGCAGCTGCTGCGCCGGATCGGGGAGTCCACGGACACGATCACCTACCTCGGCGAGTACACCCGCTCCCGGATAGCCACCGCGCTCACCGCGGAGGCGGCCGGGCGGATGGTGCAGCTGCCGCCGGGGGTCGACGAGAAGACGTTCCACCCCGCCTCCGGCGGCGACGAGGTCCGGGCGCGCCTCGGTCTCACCGAGCGGCCGGTCGTGGTCTGTGTCTCCCGTCTGGTGCCGCGCAAGGGCCAGGACACCCTCATCCGGGCCCTGCCGCGCATCCTCGCCGCCGAGCCGGACGCCGTGCTGCTCATCGTCGGCGGCGGCCCCTACGAGCAGGACCTGCGCCGGCTGGCCCGTGAGACGGGGGTCGACGCCTCGGTCCGCTTCACCGGGGCGGTGCCCTGGTCCGAGCTGCCCGCGCACTACGGCGCCGGTGACGTCTTCGCCATGCCGTGCCGTACCCGGCGCGGCGGTCTGGACGTCGAGGGCCTCGGCATCGTCTACCTGGAGGCGTCCGCGACCGGTCTGCCGGTCGTCGCGGGCGACTCCGGCGGCGCGCCGGACGCGGTGCTCGACGGGGAGACCGGCTGGGTGGTCCGGGGCGGCGAACCGGCCGAGGCCGCCGAGCGGATCACCGCCCTGCTCGGCGACGCCGGGCTGCGCCGCCGGATGGGCGAGCGGGGCCGGCGGTGGGTCGAGGAGAAGTGGCGCTGGGACCTGCTGGCGGAGAAGCTGAAGGAGCTTCTGTAGAGCTGCTGTAGGAGCTGCCGCGGGGACGGTACTCCGCCGCGCGCGGACCCTAGCCGGAACCGAAAAATCCGCACATGCTGCGCAACATGACAGCAAAACTGATGCAGCGTCAGCTGACAAGACGTCACATCCTCGGAATGGCCGCGCTCCAGACCGCGGCCACCCTCGGGTTCACCCGCGTAGGCCTCCAGTCCGCCCGCGCCGCCGAGCCCGACGCGGTCGAATCCGCCCCAGCGATCGTCGTCGGTTCCGGCTACGGCGGGGCCGTGGCCGCCCTCCGTCTCGGCCAGGCGGGCATCCGCACCCTCGTCCTGGAGATGGGCCGGCTCTGGAACACCGCCGGCCCCGACGGCAAGGTGTTCTGCTCCACCGGCGCCCCCGACCGGCGGTCCATGTGGTTCCGCAGCCGCACCGAGGCCCCGCTCGCCACGTTCCTGTGGCTGGACCTGGTCAACAAGGCCATCAGCCCCTACCCGGGGGTCCTCGACCGCGTGCACTACGACGCCATGTCCGTCTACGTCGGCCGGGGCGTGGGCGGCGGGTCCCTCGTCAACGGCGGCATGGCGGTCACCCCGCTCAAGTCCTACTTCGCCGAGCAGTTCCCGACCGTCGACGCCGACGACATGTACGGCACGTACTTCCCGCGCGCCCGCGCCATGCTCGGCGTCAACACCATCGACCCGGCGTGGTTCGAGTCCACCGACTGGTACCGGTTCACCCGGACCTCCCGGAAGGCGGCCGCCAACGCGGGGCTGCGGACCACCTTCGTGCCGAACGTCTACGACTTCGGGCACATGCAGCGCGAGGCGGCCGGCACCGCCACGAAGTCCGCGCTCGCCGGCGAGGTCATCTACGGCAACAACGAGGGCAAGCGCAGCCTCGACAAGACGTACCTGGCCGCCGCCCTCGGCACCGGGAACGTCACCATCCACACCCTGGAGAAGGTGCGCTCGATCGCCAGGGCCGCCGACGGGTCGTACGTGCTGACCGCGGACCGGATCGACGAGACCGGCGCGGTGGTGGAGACCAGGAACTACGGCTGCCGGTACCTCTTCCTCGGCGGCGGCAGCCTCGGCACCACCGAACTCCTCGTCCGCGCCCGGGACACCGGCACCCTGCCGGACCTCAACTCCAGTGTGGGCGCCGGCTGGGGGCCCAACGGCAACACCATGCTCGGCCGCGCCAACCACATCTGGGACACCGTCGGCGCCGACCAGGCCACCATGCCCGTCATGGGCATCGACGACTGGGCCAACCCCGACAACCCCGTCTTCGCCGAGATCGCGCCCCTGCCGATGGGGTTCGAGCACTGGATCAGCCTCTACCTGGCGATCACCAAGAACCCCGAACGGGCGTCGTTCACGTACGACTCCGCGTCCGGGGCGGTCAGACTCGGCTGGACCCCGGCGCAGAGCGCGGTGTCGGTGCGGATGGCCAAGAAGCTGTTCGACCGCATCAACCTGGCCAACCTCACGATCTACCGCTACGACCTGTTCGGCTCGTCGAGCAAGGTCTTCGCGGACGACTTCACGTACCACCCGCTGGGCGGCTGCGTGCTGGGCCGGGCCACCGACGACTACGGCCGGGTCAAGGGGTGCCCGAGGCTGTACGTCACCGACGGATCGCTGGTGCCCGGCAACATCGGCGTGAACCCCTTCGTCACCATCACCGCGCTCGCCGAACGCACGATGGCGCGGGTCCTCGCCGAGGACACCGCGCCATGAGACTCCCGGATCACTTGGCGTAGATCGCCTCGATCTCGTCCGCGTAGTCCTTCGCCACCACGTTCCGCTTCAGCTTCAGCGACGGGGTGAGGTGGCCCGACTCCTCGGTGAACTGGGAGGACAGAATGCGGAACTTCCGCACCGATTCCGCCTTCGACACCGCGGCGTTGCCGTCGTCGACCGCCGCCTGGATCGCGGCCAGCAGATCCGGGTCCCGGCGCAGCGACGCCGCGGTGGAGCCCGCGGGCTTGCCGTGGTCGGCGGCCCAGCGGCCCAGGAACTCCTCGTCCACGGTGACCAGCGCGCCCACGAACGGCCGCCCGTCGCCCACCACCATGCACTCCGCGACCAGCGCGTGCGCCCGGATCCGGTCCTCGATCACCGCCGGGGCGACGTTCTTGCCGCCCGCCGTGACGATGATCTCCTTCTTCCGGCCGGTGATCTTCAGATAGCCGTCCTCGTCGAGGGTGCCGATGTCACCGGTGTGGAACCAGCCGTCGGCCAGTGCCTCCGCGGTCGCCCCCGGGTTGTTCCAGTACTCCTTGAACAGGTGCTCGCCGTGCAGCAGCACCTCGCCGTCGTCCGCGATCCGCACCACCGAGCCCGGCAGCGGCTGCCCGACCGTGCCGATCTTCTGGCGGTCCCACGGGTTGAACGCGGTCGCCGCACAGGACTCGGTCAGGCCGTAGCCCTCCAGCACGGTGAAGCCGATGCCCCGGAAGAAGTGCCCGAGCCGCTCGCCCAGCGGGGCACCGCCGGAGATGGCGTACTCGCCCCGGCCGCCGAGCACCGCACGCAGCTTGCTGTAGACCAGCTTGTCGAAGACCCTGTGCTTGATCTTCAGACCGAGCGACGGGCCCGACGGGCTGTCCAGCGCCTTGCTGTAGGCGATCGCCGTGTCCGCCGCCTTGTCGAAGACCGCACCCTTGCCGTCCGCCTGCGCCTTGGCCCGGGCCGAGTTGTAGACCTTCTCGAAGACCCGCGGCACGCCCAGCACGAGCGTCGGCCGGAACGCGGCCAGCTCGTCGGTGAGGTGCTTGATGTCCGGGACGCAGCCCAGCTTGATCGGCGCCATCATCGGCGCGATCTGCACCAGCCGCCCGAAGACGTGCGCGAGCGGCAGGAAGAGCAGCACCGAGCACTCGCCGGTGCGGAACAGCGGGCGCAGCCGCTCCACGATGTTGCCGCACTCGGCGAAGAAGCTGCGGTGGGTGAGGACACAGCCCTTCGGGCGGCCCGTCGTGCCGCTCGTGTAGACGATGGTCGCCGGATCGTCGGCCCGGGCGAGCGAGCTGCGCTCCTCCACGGTCCCGTCCGACACGTCCTGCCCGAGCCGCGCCAGCTCCTCGAGGCCCCCGGCCTCGATCTGCCAGACGTGCTTCAGTGCGGGCAGCGAGTCACGCACCGCCTCCACGGCCGCCGCGTGGCCGTCCAGCTCCACGACGCAGGCGGTCGCGCCCGAGTCGGACAGGATCCACTGCACCTGCTCCGGCGAGCTGGTCTCGTACACCGGCACGGTGACCGCGCCGGCGCTCCAGATCGCGAAGTCCATGAGGGTCCACTCGTACCGCGTCCGGGACATCAGCCCCACCCGGTCGCCCGGCTGCACGCCCGCGGCGATCAGGCCCTTGGCGGCCGTGTGCACCTCGGCCAGGAACTCCCGGGCGTCGACGTCCTGCCAGGCACCCCCCACCTTGCGGGCGATGACGGCGACGTCGGGATGCTGCGCGGCGTTTCTGCGGACGATGTCGGTCAGATTGCCGTCGGCAGGGACCTCGTACAAAGCCGGAAGGCTGAACTCGCGCAAGACTGCTGCTCCTCATAGGGCGCCGGCGCCACGACGTTGTGCGATGCGACGGTGCGGTCCAAGGCTCGGGCAAGTGCTCGGACATTTCGGTGGTTGAAATCCAGAGCACGACTGGACTGCCCGGACGTTACCCGCCGGTATGGCGTCTCCGACAGGGGGGCCCGGCGAGATGTTCGCTGCGTCACACACGTGGGCGTTCCTTCGCGCACAGTAGTCCACGGCTGAACCGACCGGCGAGTAACCGCAGGTCCGACCGGCACTGTTCACGTGCACCGCACACGCCTACGCTTGATCGCCATGGCATCCACACGCACCGGCAGCCGACGGACCCGCGTCCACGTCGTCAGCGACGTGCACGGCAACGCCCGTGACCTGGCCCGGGCGGGCGAAGGTGCCGACGCCCTGATCTGCCTCGGTGACCTCGTCCTCTTCCTCGACTACGCCGACCACTCGCGCGGCATCTTCCCGGACCTGTTCGGCAAGGAGAACGCGGACCGCATCGTCGAGCTGCGCACCGCCCGCCGGTTCGCCGAGGCCCGCGAGTTCGGCGCCCGGCTCTGGGCCGGCATCGGCACCGACCGGGCCGCGGCGATCGAGAAGGCCGTACGCAAGCAGTACGCCGAGCTGTTCGCCGCGTTCCCGACACCGACGTACGCCACGTACGGCAACGTCGACATGCCGCCCCTGTGGCGGGAGTACGCGCGGCCCGGCACCACGGTCCTCGACGGGCAGCGGGTGGAGATCGCCGGCCGCACCTTCGGCTTCGTCGGCGGTGGTCTGCGCACCCCCATGCGGACGCCCTACGAGATCAGCGACGAGGAGTACGCCGCGAAGATCGAGGCGGTCGGCGAGGTCGACGTGCTCTGCACGCACATCCCGCCGGAGGTGCCGGAACTGGTCTACGACACGGTCGCGCGCCGCTTCGAGCGGGGCAGCCGGGCCCTGCTGGACGCCATCCACCGCACCAGACCCCGCTACGCCCTCTTCGGCCACGTCCACCAGCCGCTGGCGCGCCGGATGCGGATCGGCGCCACCGAGTGCGTGAACGTGGGGCACTTCGCCGGCACCGGGGAGCCCTGGGCGCTCGAATGGTGAGGCCCGGCGGACGGGGTGAAGGCGGCAGGTCGGCGGCGCGGTAGCCTTCACGCTGCACACACGTGCGCAGCCCGGCGCACGCAGACCTCTTCTATACGGCCCGCATCTGGAGGAGCCACGGCGATGGCGGAACACACCAGTTCGAGCATCACGATCGAGGCGGCTCCGGCCGACGTCATGGCGGTGATCGCCGACTTCGCGCGCTACCCGGACTGGACCGGCGAGGTGAAGGAGGCGGAGGTGCTCGCCGCCGACGAGCTGGGCCGCGCCGAGCAGGTCCGCCTCGTCATGGACGCCGGCGCCATCAAGGACGACCAGACCCTCGCCTACACCTGGACCGGCGACCACGAGGTCTCCTGGACCCTGGTCAAGTCCCAGATGCTCCGCTCCCTGGACGGCACGTACCTCCTCGAGCCGGCCGGCGCCGGCTCGACCGAGGTCACCTACCGGCTGACGGTCGACGTCAAGATCCCCATGCTCGGCATGATCAAGCGCAAGGCGGAGAAGGTCATCATCGACCGGGCGCTGGCGGGACTGAAGAAGAGGGTCGAGGAAAAGAGCCCGTCCGGCGCCTGAGGACGACGCCGTCGGCCCGCAGCGGGGCCCGGGGGTGCGGCCCCCGGCCGTGGGCGCCCGGCACCGGGCCGCCTCCGGCCGACGGCCCGCACCGGTACCGTTCACCCTCATGCGCACCATCCTGATCACGGGCCCGGGCGGCAGCGGTCGTACGACGGTCGCCGCCGCCACCGCGCTCACCGCCGCCCGCGAGGGCCACCGCACCCTCCTGCTGAGCGCCGACCGCACCGACACCCCGGGCACGGCACTGGGCACCGCGACAGGACCGGCCCCCACCGAGGTCACCGAGCGCCTCACCGCCTGGCGGCCCGACGCCACCGCACGCTTCCGCGAGGACCTCACCGCCTTCCAGACCCGCGCCGCGGGCGTCCTCGACCTCCTCGGCGCCGCCAGGCTGGACGCCGAGGAAGTCACCCCGCTGCCCGGCGCCGAGGAACTGTCCTTCCTGCGCGCGCTGCGGGACGCGGCCCTCTCCGAGCGCTACGACCTCCTCGTCGCCGACCTCCCGCCCCTCCCGCACGCCCTCGCCCTGCTCGGCCTGCCCGAGGAGCTGCGGCGCTATCTGCGCCGGCTGCTCCCGCCCGAGCGGCAGGCCGCCCGCGCGCTGCGCCCGGTCCTGGGCCGGCTGGCCGGCGTCCCCATGCCCGCCGACTGGCTGTACGAGACGGCCGCCCGCTGGGACCTCGAACTGGCCGCCGTCGCGGCCGTACTCGGCGACCGCGACACCGCCGTACGCCTGGTCGCCGAACCGGGCCCGGCCGGTGCCGCCGCCGTCCGCACCGCGACCCTCGGCCTCGCCCTGCGCGGCCTGCGGACCGAGGCCCTGATCGCCAACCGGACCCTGCCCGAGACGGCCCCCGAGAGCTGGCCGTCCTCGCTCCTCGCCCAGCAGCGCAAGGCACTCGCCGACTGGGAGGAGTCCCACGACGTCCACCCCGTCCAGCACCTCGGCCGCGATCCGCACGGCCCGGACGACCTGGACGCCCTCGCCGTCCCCGCCGTCAACCCGGCGCCCACCCCGGTCGAGTGGCCCGTCACCGACCGGATCGCCGAGGACGGCGTGCTGGTCTGGCACCTCCCGCTCCCCGGCGCGATACGGGACGAGCTGGACCTGATCCGGCGCGGCGACGAGCTGCTCATCACCGTGGCTTCCTTCCGCCGCATCGTGCCGCTGCCCTCCGTGCTGCGCCGCTGCACCGTCGCCGGCGCCGCACTGCGCGACGGTGAGCTGCGCATCCGGTTCGCGCCGGACCCCGGTCTGTGGCCCGCCGCGGGACAATGAAGGGGCACGCCCGTTCGGGTAACGTCGTAAAGGCGAACCGTAGTCAGGAGCCGCCATGAGCGAAGAGCGCCCCGCACCCGATCCCGTCGAGGAGCAGCAGGCGCGGGCGACCGACGCCGACGCCTGGGCCACGGCCTGCGCCGAGGACCTCGCCGCCGAGCAGGCCCGCCGGCGTGCCGAGCACGGTGCGCCGCCCGGCTCGGCCGCGGAGGAACTGAAGAAGCTCGTGGACACGGTGGCCGAGAAGCTGTCCGGCCTCCAGTCACCGCTCCTCGGTGGTCTCGCCGGACCCGCCGCCCAGCAGGTGGTGCGGCAGGTCGTCCAGCAGGCGAAGGCCGCCGTCGAGCCCGTCATCGACCGCAACCCCGACGTCTTCGGCCATCTGGCCGCGGCCGGCGGCGAGCTGCTCGCCGCCTACCGCTCCGCCGTCCAGGCCCAGGAGCGCCGCTGGACCGCCCGCACGGCCGACCCGGCCGCCGACCGGCCGGACGACCGCCGCGACGGGGGCGAGGGCACCGGTCCGGGCGAGCGCATCGACCTGGACTGAAGCCCTTGCCCGGCAGGGCCTCGGGTACGGTTGGCCGTAGCGGGGCTCGACCGAAACTGAGGGATTCATGGGACTCACCATCGGCGTCGACATCGGCGGCACGAAGATCGCGGCCGGCGTGGTCGACGAGGAAGGCAACATCCTCTCGACCTTCAAGGTGCCGACCCCCACCACGCCCGAGGCCATCGTGGACGCCATCGCCTCGGCGGTGGAGGGAGCGCGTGCGGGGCACGAGATCGTCGGCGTGGGCATCGGTGCGGCCGGTTACGTCAACCGGCAGCGTTCCACGGTGTACTTCGCGCCCAACATCGACTGGCGCAACGAGCCGCTGAAGGAAGAGGTCGAGGCCCGCACCGGCCTCCCCGTCGTGGTCGAGAACGACGCCAACGCCGCCGCCTGGGGCGAGTACAAGTTCGGCGCGGGCAAGGGCCACCGCAACGTCATCTGCATCACCCTGGGCACCGGCCTCGGCGGCGGCATCATCATCGGCAACAAGCTGCGCCGCGGCCACTTCGGCGTGGCCGCCGAGTTCGGCCACATCCGGATGGTCCCGGACGGCCTGCTGTGCGGCTGCGGCTCGCAGGGCTGCTGGGAGCAGTACGCCTCCGGCCGCGCCCTGGTCCGCTACGCCAAGCAGCGCGCCAACGCCACCCCCGAGAACGCCGAGATCCTGCTCGGCCTCGGCGACGGCACCCCCGACGGGATCGAGGGCAAGCACATCTCCATGGCCGCCCGCCAGGGCGACCCGGTCGCCGTCGACTCCTACCGCGAGCTGGCCCGCTGGGCCGGCGCCGGCCTCGCCGACCTGGCCTCCCTCTTCGACCCCTCCGCGTTCATCGTGGGCGGCGGCCTGTCCGACGAGGGCGAGCTGGTCCTCGACCCGATCCGCAAGTCCTACAAGCGCTGGCTGGTGGGCGGCAACTGGCGCCCGGTGGCCGACGTGATCGCGGCCCAGCTCGGCAACAAGGCGGGCATGGTCGGCGCGGCGGACCTGGCCCGCGAACCCGACCCGATCATGTGACGGTCACGTCCTGAGCCGCGATGACGGCACCGGCCTCAGGGGCGCGGGGAACTGCGCGACGAGCCACCACGAACCGGCAGTCGCACACGACCCCGCGCCCCGAGTCATGCCGCGCGCCCCGGCCCCCGGACCGCTGGCCCCACACGAACTCCCCGCCCCGAGTCGTGCCGCGCCCCGGCCCCCGGGCGGCTGGCCGCACACGACCCCGCGCCCCGGCTCCGGACCGCTGGTCACAGACGAACTCCCCGCCCCGAGTCGTGCCGCGCCCCGGCCCCCGGGCGGCGTAGATTGACGGCATGGCAACCCCGCTGCTCCCCAACTCCCGTACGGAAACCGACGGTTCCGCAGTCATCAGGGTCCTGAGCTACAACATCCGCTCGATGCGGGACGACACGCACGCCCTCGCCCGCGTCGTCACCGCCTGCGCCCCCGACCTGGTCCTGATCCAGGAGGCTCCCCGCTTCTTCCGCTGGCGCAAGAAGCTCGCCCGCCTCGCGGCAGCCGCCGGCCAGGTCGTCCTCACCGGGGGCGCCACGGCCGCGGGACCGGCGATCCTGTGCAGTCTCCGCGCCACCGTCGAGCGGACGGAGGACGTCCTGCTGCCCCTCACCCCCGGCCTCCACCGGCGCGGCCTCGCCACGGCCGTCGTACGGTTCGGCGGTGCCCGCGTGGGCGTGATCAGCTGTCACCTCAGTCTCCAGCGGGACGAGCGCTACGCGCAGGGCGGCCTCCTCCTCGACCACCTCGCCGGCCTCGGCACGGAACACGCGGTCGCGGGCGGCGACCTCAACGAACGCCCCGACGGCCGCACGTTCCGCCGGCTCGCCGCGGGCCTCCAGGACTGCCGTGCCGCCGCGCCCTGGGGTGGCGAGTTCACGTCCACCCCCGCCGAACCCCACCAGCGCATCGACGCGATCTTCGCCACCAAGGGCATCGAGGTGCTCGGCTGCGGTGTCCCGGTGGACCAGCCGGGCGTGTCCCGGGCCGACCTGACCGCGGCCACGGACCACCTGCCGGTGCTGGCCGCCCTCCGGCTCCCCGCGGCCTGATCCGGGCGACCGCGCGGAGCGACGCGACACGGTTCCGAAGCATGGCGTCCAGCGACTTGAACTAAGTGCAGGAATTCCCTTGCGGGATCCCTCATGACCCCTCTACAGTCCTTCTTGTACTTAGTTCAAGTCGCTGTTTCGCATCAACCAGTGACCAGTCACCGATCACCAGGAGGGGGAGCCTGATGTCCCACGAGGAGCTGCAGGCGTTCGTAGAGGCCGCGGCCGAGGAGTACGGCGTTCCCGGCGTCGCCGTCGGCGTGCTGACCGGCGGTCAGGAGATCCGCGTCGGGCACGGCGTCACGAGCGTGGACCACCCGCTGCCGGTCGACGAGCGGACGCTCTTCCACCTGGCCTCGGTGACCAAGAGCTTCACCGCGACCGCGCTCATGCGCCTGGCCGAGCAGGGCCGCGTCGACCTCGACGCACCGGTGGGCCGGTACGTCCCCGGCCTGAGGCTCGCCGAGGAGGGGGCCGCCGAGCGGATCACCGTGCTGAACCTGCTCAACCACACCTCGGGCCTGGACTGGAACCTCGTCGACGCCGACGACACCGACGGCTCGCTCGCCGCGTTCGTCGCCCAGCTGGACCGCCTGCCCTTCATCGCGCCTCCCGGCGCCCGTGCCTCCTACAGCCAGGCCGGCTACAACCTGCTCGGCCGGCTGATCGAGAACGTCACCGGGCAGCCCTTCGAGAAGGCCGTGGCCGACCTGGTCCTGGATCCGCTGGGCCTCGCCGACACCGTCTTCGACATGGACGACGTCGTGGTGCGCCGCTTCGCCCTCGGCCACAACCGCACCGAGGACGGCACCCTCGCCCCGGCCCGCCCCTGGAAGGCCTGGCGGGCCGGCACCCGGGGCAACAACCCCGGCGGCGGCATCGTCTCCTCGGTACAGGACCTGCTGCGCTGGGCCCGGTTCCAGCTGGGCGACGGGGACGGCCTGCTGTCCGCCGCGACGCTCGACCGGATGAAGCAGCCGACGGCCGAACTGAGGGGCAGCACGCTCGGCGACTCCTTCGGCATCTGCTGGTTCCTGCGCGACGTCGACGGCGTCCGCACGGTCGGTCACGGCGGATCCGGCAACGGGCAGTTCGCCGAGCTGCTCCTGGTGCCGGAACACGACTTCGCCGTCGTCTCCCTGGCCAACGCCGGTCCCGACGGCTACCAGTTCAACCAGGCCGTCGTGAAGCGTGCGCTGGAGCTGTACCTCGGCGTGGTCGAACGGGAGCCGGAGCCGCTGCCGTACGACGAGGCGCGGGCGCGGGAGGTCGCCGGGCGCTACGAGATCGACGCCATGGACCTGCACATCGCGGCCGAGGACGGCCGGCTCACGCTCGCGGTCGGCATCAAGCCGGAGATCCGTGCCGCCTCCGAGGACGAGATGCCCCCGGACCACCCGGCCGCCGCCATCGGCTTCCTGCCCGGCGACGGCGACGAGTACCTCGTCACGGAGGGCGGTCTGAAGGGACAGCGCGGCTTCTTCTCGCGTGCTGCCGACGGCAGGGTCACCGGGGTCGACCTCGCCGGACGCCTCTTCTCCAGGGCCCAGTAGCACCTGCGGGCCGGTGTGCGGCTGCCGGTCGGTGTGCAGCACCTGCGGGCCGGTGTGCGGCACCTGTGGGCCGGTGTGCGGCTGCCGGTCGGTGTGCGGCACCTGCGGGCCGGCGGGGGCTGATCGCGCACGTCTCCGCGCCCGCGGGGGCCACGGCTGCGCGCCCCCGGGGAGTCGCGGTCGCCGGCCCTCCCGGCATCAGGTGCCGGATGGCCGCAGTCCGGCGAGCAGGGCGCGCAGCCCCGCCGCGTAGGTTCCCTCGGGTGCCGCCGCGTACTCCGTGGCCGCCGGTGTGTGCAGCCGCGCCCGCAGCCGCGGGAACGGCTCCGCCGTCTCCGCCGCCCGGGCGAGCGTCTCCTGGAAGGCCTGTTCGGGATCCCCGCCGGCCCGGCGCAGCTTGCGGGTCAGACAGGCCGTGGCGGAGGCACCGAGCGCGTTGCCGAGGACGTAGGTGAACACGGCGCCGGCGGCACGGTCGGCCTCCTCCGGGGTGAAGCCGGCGGTCTCGAAGACCCCGAGGAGGTGGTCGTCGTAACGGGACATGGCGGTGCCGTGGAGGAGGTGGGAGCTGACGGCCTGCACGAGCCAGGGGTGGCGCAGGAACATCGCGTACAGCCCGTCGGCCGTCGCCGTGGCGGTGCCGCGCCAGTCGGCGGAGTCCAGCGGCGGCAGCTCGATCTCCTGCCACACGTGGTCCGCGACCATCTGCACCAGGTCGTCCTTGTTCTTCACGTGCCAGTACACGGCCGTGGCGGCGGCCCCGAGCCGCTTGCCCAGACTGCGCATGTTCAGGCCTTCGAGGCCCTCCTCGTCGAGGAGCTGCACGGCGGTCCGGACGATCTGTTCCGGGGTGAGCGTGTCGCGCGGCATGGGCTCACGATAGGCGAACGGGCCGGCCCCTGTACAAAGTTCAGGCGCCGGCCCTCCGGCCCCGGTCCCCTCAGACCACGGCTCCGCGGCCCGGATCGTCGTCCTCGTCCTCGTCCGTCCGCATCCGGGTCACCAGCGTCACGAAGCCGCCGAGGAAGCCGCCGATGCCGAGGGTCGCCAGCCACCAGGTCATGTCCCAGCCGAGCAGCACCGCCAGCAGCAGCAGGACCGGGCCGCCGACGACGCCCAGCCACGCGAACCGGGCCGTGGTGTCGGCGGACGGCAGCGGCGGGGGCTCCGGCGGCACGAAGTGGCCCTCGTCGTCCTCGTCGAAGTCGTCGTCGGACGGCACGGGCGCCGTGTAGTCGCGCGGGCCGCCGCCGCCGACCCCGGGCGCGAACGAGACCGAGCCGCCCAGCGGCAGGGCGGGCTGCCGGCCCGCGGTATCGTCCGTACCGCTCCTCGGGCCCTCCTCCGGGTCCTTCTCCAGCAGTGCGAGGTCCTCGACCGTCTTGAACGGCCGGGAACCCGGCGGGTCCGGCGGCTCGTCGCCGTACCCGGCGACGATGGCACGCCAGGCCGCGTCCTCGTCGAACGGCACCTTCTGCTCTTCCGGCTCGCGGCCCTCGCGGTCCTCACGGTCGGAGTCGTGCTCAGCCAACTGCGGCCGTCCCTTCCTTGCCGACAATGGGTGCGAGCCGGCCGATGAAGGCGAGGCTCTCCTCGAAGATCCGGTCCGCGTCCTTGTCCAACGTCGCGACGTGGTAGCTGTGTTCCAGCACGATCTCCGTCACGTCCGTGGACGACACCCGGCTCAGCACCCGCGCCGAGTCGGCCGCCGGGACGACATGGTCCTGGGCGCTGCGCAGCAGCAGCAACGGCTGGGTGACCTGCGGAAGCTCGCCGTCCAGCCGGCGCAGCCCGACCCGCAGCGAGTGCGCCGCGTGCAGCGGCACCCGGTCGTAGCCCAGCTCCGCCGCGCCCTCCTTGGCTATGTCGCTGGCGATGCCCCGCGTCGTGCGCACCAGGTGCCGGGCCGCCGGAAGGGCGTAGGCCGACAGGCCGTGCACCTTGTTCGCCGGGTTGACGACCACGACACCCGCGACCCGCTCGCCGTGCCGTGCCGCGAGCCTGAGGGCCAGCGCGCCGCCCATCGACAGGCCCGCGACGAAAACCCGGGAGCAGCGCCGGGCGAGCAGCCGCAGCTCGCGGTCCACCTCCGCGTACCAGTCCTGCCAGCCCGTGAGCTGCATGTCCTCCCAGCGCGTACCGTGACCGGGCAGCAGCGGCAGGGACACGGTCAGGCCCTGGGCCGCATGGTGCTCCGCCCACGGGCGCAGCGACTGGGGCGCACCGGTGAAGCCGTGGCAGAGGAGAACACCCGTCTCCCCGCCCTCGTGGCGGTACGGCTCGGCGCCGGGAAGAACTGGCATGTGCCTCACCGTACGCGACCGCACTGACACCGACCAGGGTCGTCGGGTTCTTCGACGGTCCTCCGGGTTAAGGTCTCTCCGACGGAAACAGGAGGCACACGGGTGTTGTACGGCACGATGAAGGTCGCCATCGGCGGGCCGCTGAAGGTTGCCTTCAGGCCATGGGTGGAGGGTCTGGAGAACATTCCGCCCGACGGCCCCGCCATCCTGGCCAGCAATCACCTGTCCTTCTCGGACTCGTTCTTCCTTCCGACGATGCTGGACCGCAAGGTCACCTTCATCGCCAAGGCCGAGTACTTCACGACCCCCGGCGTGAAGGGCCGCCTGACCGCCGCCTTCTTCAAGGGCGTCGGGCAGCTCCCGGTGGACCGCTCCGGGGCGCGGGGCGCCGGCGAGGCGGCCATCAAGAGCGGCATAGAGGTGCTGCAGCGCGGTGAGCTGTTCGGCATCTACCCGGAGGGCACCCGCTCGCCCGACGGCCGGCTGTACCGGGGCAAACCCGGCGGGCTCGCGCGGGTGGCGCTCGCCACCGGAGCACCGGTCATCCCGGTCGCCATGATCGACACGGAGAAGATCCAGCCGCCCGGCAAGGTCATGCCCAAGCTGATGCGGCCCGGCATCCGCATCGGCAAGCCGCTGGACTTCAGCCGCTACCAGGGCATGGAGCACGACCGCTTCGTCCTGCGCGCCCTGACCGACGAGGTCATGTACGAGATCATGAAGCTCTCCGGCCAGGAGTACGTCGACATGTACGCCACCGCGGCCAAGCGGCAGATCGCGGAGGCGGCGAAGGCGGCCAAGGAAGCGGAGAAGGCCGGCAAGGCCGAGAAGAACGACAAGGCCGACAAGAGCGACAAGGCCGACAACAGCGACAAGAGGTAGTCAAGAGTCATGGGCGGCGGGGCGGGGGAATCGGGGGACCGGGGGACATGCCCAAGCGCGAGCGCGTCATGCGGATGTCGGTCGAGCTGCCGCTGTGGCGGGCGCTCACCGGCTACCGCGTCCTGACCATGCTGTACGCCATCGGCCTGTGCGCCACCGCGTACGACCGGTTCGCCCGGCCCTGGGTCGCCGTCGCCTACTACGCCGTCCTGGTCGTCTGGACCCTGGCCACCCTGCCCAAGGTCGCCTCCGCGGCGAGCTGCACCCGGCGCTTCCTGGCCGTGGACCTCAGCATCGCCCTCGCCGGCATCCTGCTCACCCCGGTCGCCGACAGCCACCAGCGGATCGCGGACGGTGGTCCCACCCTGCCCTCGATATGGACCGCCGGCGCCGTGCTCGCCTTCGCCCTCAAGGGCGGCTGGCGCTGGGCGGCCGTCGCCTCCACGGCCGTGGCCGTGGTCAACCTGGTCGAACGCGGCCACCCGGCCCGGGACACCGTGCACAACGTGATCCTCGTCTGGGTCGCCTCCATCGCCATCGGCTACGTGGTGGAGGTCGCCCGCGCCTCCGAGCGCACCCTCGCCCGCGCCCTGGAGATCGAGGCCGCGACCCGGGAACGGGAGCGGCTGGCCCGGGACATCCACGACGGCGTCCTGCAGGTGCTGGCCATGGTGAAGCGCAGGGGCGCGGCCCTCGGCGGGGAGGCGGCCGAACTGGGCCGGCTGGCCGGAGAGCAGGAAGTGGCCCTGCGCACGCTGGTGTCGGGCGGTCTGCTGCGGGTCTCCCGGGTCTCGGAGGACCTGGCGGACGGCGCCGTCGTCCGCGTGGTCGACGAACCGTACGAGGACGAACCGGACGGTCCGGCGGACCTGCGCGCCCTGCTCGCCCCCTACGCCTGCGCCCGGGTCAGCCTCGCCGAGCCGGGTGCCCCGGTGCTGCTGCCGCCGCCCGCCGCCCGCGAGGTGGCCGCCGCCGTCGGAGCCGCCCTGGACAACGTGCAGCGGCACGCCGGGGCCCAGGCGCGGGCCTGGATCCTCGTGGAGGACGAGCCGGACGAGATCGTCGTCACCGTCCGGGACGAGGGCCCCGGCATCCCCGAGGGCCGGCTCGCGCAGGCCGAGGGCGAGGGCCGGCTCGGGGTGGCCCAGTCGATCCGCGGCCGGCTGCGCGACCTCGGCGGCAGCGCCGAGATCGTCTCCGTCCCCGGGCAGGGCACGGAAGTCGAACTGAAGGTACCGAAGGGCGCCCTGCGGGCGCGGGGGCAGAAGGCGGAGCAGAGATGACGCAGCAGCAGGACCCGATCAAGGTCATGGTGGTCGACGACCACCCGATGTGGCGGGACGCGGTCGCCCGGGACCTGGCCGAGTCCGGCCTGCAGGTGGTCGCCACCGCGGGCGACGGCGAGCAGGCCGTCCGCCGTGCCAAGGCCGCCGCCCCCGACGTGCTGGTCCTGGACCTGAACCTGCCCGCCAAGCCCGGCGTCCAGGTGTGCAAGGAACTCGTCGCCCACAACCCCGCGTTGCGCGTCCTCGTCCTCTCGGCGAGCGGCGAGCACGCGGACGTGCTGGAGGCCGTGAAGTCCGGCGCGACCGGCTACCTGCTGAAGTCGGCGTCCACCGAGGAACTCCTGGACGCGGTGCGCCGTACCGCCGTCGGTGACCCGGTGTTCACCCCCGGCCTGGCCGGCCTGGTACTCGGCGAGTACCGGCGCCTGGCCTCCGAACCCGCGCCCGCCCCGGACGCCGGTGAGCCCGGCGCGCCCCGGCTGACGGACCGGGAGACGGAGGTGCTGCGGCTGGTGGCGAAGGGCCTGAGCTACAAGCAGATCGCCGAACGCCTCGTCATCTCCCACCGCACGGTGCAGAACCACGTCCAGAACACCCTCGGCAAGCTCCAGTTGCACAACAGGGTGGAGCTGGTGCGGTACGCGATCGAGCGCGGGCTCGACGAGGAGTAGATCCGACCAGTGATCCGACCGGTAATCCGACCGGTGATCGGATCAGTAAAGCGGCGTCCCGGCAATTCACCGGAATTGCCCTTCCCGCCTCTCCCTGCGTGACGCGTATCGCCATTACCGTGACTCAGCGTCAGGTAACCGCGGCGAAGGGACATTTCCATGCGGGTCGGAGTACTGACCGGAGGCGGCGACTGCCCCGGGCTCAACGCCGTCATCCGGGGCGTCGTCCGCAAGGGCGTGCAGGAGTACGGCTACGACTTCGTCGGCTTCCGGGACGGCTGGCGGGGTCCTCTCGAGAACGACACCGTCCGCCTCGACATCCCCGCGGTGCGCGGCATCCTGCCCCGCGGCGGCACGGTCCTGGGATCCTCGCGGACCAACCCGCTCAAGGTGGAGGGCGGCATCCGCAGGATCAAGGAGAACCTGGCCAAGCAGGAGGTCGAGGCACTCATCGCGATCGGCGGTGAGGACACCCTCGGGGTGGCCGCGCGGCTCGCCGACGAGTACGGCGTGCCCTGCGTGGGCGTACCGAAGACCATCGACAACGACCTGTCCGCCACCGACTACACCTTCGGCTTCGACACCGCCGTCAACATCGCCACCGAGGCCATCGACCGTCTGCACACCACCGCCGAGTCCCACATGCGCGTCCTCGTCTGCGAGGTGATGGGCCGGCACGCCGGCTGGATCGCCCTGCACTCGGGGCTGGCCGGCGGTGCCAACGTCATCCTCATCCCCGAGCAGCGCTTCGACCTGGACCAGGTGTGCGCCTGGATCACCTCCCGCTTCAAGGCGTCGTACGCGCCGATCGTCGTCGTCGCCGAGGGCGCGATGCCGAAGGACGGCCAGATGGTCCTCAAGGACGAGTCCCTCGACTCCTTCGGGCACGTCCGCCTGTCCGGGGTCGGCGAGTGGCTGGCCAAGGAGATCGAGCGGCGCACCGGCAAGGAGGCCCGCACCACGGTCCTCGGGCACATCCAGCGCGGCGGCACCCCCAGCGCCTTCGACCGCTGGCTCGCCACCCGCTTCGGCCTGCACGCCATCGACTGCGTCCACGACGGCGACTTCGGCAAGATGGTCGCCCTGCGCGGCACCGACATCGTCCGCGTCCCGATCGCCGAGGCCACGGCCAAGCTGAAGACCGTGGACCCGGAGCTGTACCGGGAGGTCGGGGTGTTCTTCGGCTGACGGCGCCGACCGGACGGCTACACGGTCGTGCGGCGCAGCCGGCCGACCAGCTCCCGCACGATCGCGGCCCCGTTCAGCGTCAGGACCGATTCCGGATGGAACTGCACCCCGTGGAACCCGGGGCCCCGGAGCGCGTGCACCTCGCCGTTCGCGGCCCGGCTCACCTCGATGCCGTGCGCGGCGAGTTCCCTCGCCGCGTCGTCGTCGCAGCGCGCCACGAAGCTGTTGTAGAAGCCGACGGTCTCACGCCGGCCGAACAGGTCGATCTCCGTCTGCGCACCCTGGTACGGCACCTCCTTCCGTACGATCTCCAGGCCCAGCTCCGCCGCGATCAGCTCGTGCCCGAGGCAGACGCCGAGGACGCCGTGGCGGTGCTCCCGGATCACCTCGGCGGTGAGGTTCCGCAGGAACCGCATCTTCGGGTCGTCGAGGCGGGCGGGATCACCGGGGCCGGGTCCGAGCACGACCGGTCCCCCGTGGGCGAGCACCGCCTCCCGCAGCCCCGGCTCGTCGTACCGCCGGACGGTCACCTCGAGGCCGCCCGACCGCAGGACGTGAGCGAGCATCGCGGTGAAGGTGTCCTCGCCGTCGACCACGAGGGCGTGCCCGGCCGGCTGCGGCGTGCGCTCCCGCATCCGCAGCCAGAACGGCGCCAGCGACGCGCGCCGGCCGTCCAGCGCGGCCCGCACCCGCGGGTCCTCGGCCAGCCGGGGCAGCTCCCGCTCCGCACGCGGCCGGCCTGGTCCCACCCCGAGGGCGGCCAGCACCCCCGCCGCCTTCGCGTGCGTCTCGGCGACCTCGCCCGCGGGGTCCGAGCCGCGCACCAGCGTCGCCCCGACCGGGACGCGCAGCCGGCCCTCCGCCGAGATGTCGGCGGTGCGGATCAGGATTGGGGAGTCAAGCGTCTGCGCGCCCCCCGAGTCCCGCCCGAGCAGCGCCAGCGCACCGGAGTAGTACCCGCGCCCGGCGCCGTCCCGTCCGAGGGGTTCGTACCGCTCGATCACCCGGCAGGCGTTCTGTACCGGCGACCCGGTCACGGTCGCCGCGAACATGGTCTCCCGCAGCACCTCCCGCACATCCAGGGAGGACTTCCCGCGCAGCTCGTACTCGGTGTGTGCGAGATGGGCCATCTCCTTGAGCCGGGGGCCCACGACCACCCCGCCCCCGTCGCCGACGGTGCACATCATCTTCAGTTCCTCGTCGACGACCATGGACAGCTCCTCGATCTCCTTGCCGTCGGCCAGGAAGTCCAGCAGGTGCCCGGGCGTCGGCCCCCCGGCGGGATAGCGGTACGTCCCGCTGATCGGGTTCATCACGACCGTCCCGCCGGACATCCGGACGTGCACCTCGGGACTGGCACCCACCAGCGTCCGGTCCCCGGTGTGGACGACGAAGGTCCAGTACGCGCCCCGCTCGCCCTCCAGCAGCCGCCGGAACAGTGCCAGCGCGTCCGCGCGGGAGAACCCGGGGATCTCGCCCTCGTACGTCCGCCGGATCACGAAGTTCGCGCCCTCGCCCCGGCCGATCGCCTCGGTCAGCACCTGCCGGACGATCTCCGCGTACTCCTCGTCCCCGACGTCGAAGCCACGCCCTTCGACGCGCACCCGGTGCCCCGGGAGCTGGGACAACGCCGTCGCGAGCGGGATCTCGTACGAGTCCTCGGGCACCAGTGCCAGCAGCGGGGTGCCGTCGTCACGGACGTCGAAGCCGCGCTCGCGGATCTGCCGGAACGGGATCAGGGCGAGGCCCTCGTCGGGCAGGTCGGCGAGCCGGTCACGGCGGGTCACCGGGCCGAGCAGCACCTCCACGGTCTGCCCGGAGCGGCCCGGGGTACGGCGGCGGAGCAGGGCGAACGGGCGGGGGTCGGTCAGCAGGTCCTGCAGATGCACGGGCGGGGCTCCTTCTCGATCTTCTGACGGAGAGGAACAGCCCCGGGAAACGCCGAAGGCCGCCCCTCGGGCGGCCTTCGCGAAGTCTGTGTACGCGCAGTCAGCGGGCCGCCGGAGAAGCGGTCCACCACCAGTTCTGGATAGACGGCGCGAACATGCAGCGAACCCTACCGCACCCCGCCGGTGTCCGCGGGGTAAGCAATCCGTCTCATTCTTCGAGCCAGAGGAAAATCATCCCACTCGACCCCGTAATGTTTACGGAGTGACCGTGAACGCTAAGACCAGCCCGAGCGCTGGCAACACCTGGCGAGACCTGCCCGCGGCGCAGCAGCCCGAGTACCCCGACGCCGAGGCTCTGCGCGCAGTGATCGCGGACCTCGAGTCGTATCCGCCGCTCGTCTTCGCGGGCGAGTGC
>NZ_JAERRK010000003.1 GCF_016741775.1 Streptomyces actinomycinicus
GAGCCCCAACTCCGGGTAGGTACCCGAGAGTTGGGGCTTTTTCGCGTTCACGGCACTGGCACAGGTCGGTCATGTGCACGACACTGCAACGCCATCGTGTCGTTCATGCTGCGTGCCAGCGTCGTGGCACATGGTCCTCAGACGCAGAAATCGACGTCGAGCTGTCACTGTGCTGGCCGGTACCGCCGTGCTCGTCACCGGCGCCGCTGTCGCTCTCGCGGCCGCCGGCGGGCAAGGCACCGCAGGACCCAAGGGCGACGGGACCGCCGTGACCCCCGTCGGCTACAAGGTCACCCCGGCCGGCCACCAGGTCCAGCTGGGCAATCTTCCCCTCAACGCCGTGCTCTCACCGGACCGGAGCATGCTCCTGGTGAGCAACGCCGGCCAGGGCACCCAGTCCCTCCAGGTGGTCGACCCGGCCGACTCGGAGGTCGTCCAGACCCTGTCGTACCCGAGCCCCCAGGCCGTCTTCACGGGGCTCGCCTTCAGCCCCGACGGGAAGCGCGCCTACGCCAGCGGTGGCGGACGCGAGATCATCCACACCTACGACGTGAGCGGTGGCCGCCTCACGGAGACCGCGCCGGTCAAGCTGCCGACGAAGAACCCCGACGGCAAAGCCGTGAACATGTACCCGGCCGGGATCGCGGTGACGCCCGACGGGAAGCGGCTGGTCGTCGCCGACCGGCTCGCGGACGCCGCCACCGTGGTGACACTCGCCGACGGATCCACGCAGACCGTGGCCGTGGGGCACGCGCCGTACGCCGTCGCCCTCGCCGAGAACGGGAGGACCGCCTTCGTCACCAACCAGGGCGGTGACACGGTCAGTGTCCTCGACATCGGCGGGGACAAGCCCGAGGTGCGGTCCGCCGTCAAGGTCGGCACGCACCCCAACGCCGTGGTCGCCGGCCCCGGCCAGGACACGCTGTACGTGGCCGACGGTGACAGCGACGAGGTGAGCGTCATCGACGTGCCCACCCGGAAGGTCACACGGACCCTCTCACTCGCGCCGTACCGGAACGCGCCCGTCGGCAGCAACCCTGACGCACTGGCCCTGTCCGAGGACGGGCGGCAGCTGTACGTCGCCAACGCCGGGAACAACGACATCGCCGTCATCGACCTGAAGCGCGGCCGGACGGCCGGGCTTATCCCCACCGCCTGGTACCCGACCGCCGTCGTACCGCTCGACGGCAAGCTGTACGTCACCAACGCCAAGGGGCTCGGCGCCGGGCCGAACAACGGGCCGGGCCACCCCGACCCCACCTCCACCGCGCCCCAGTCCCCGGACCAGTACTCGGGCTCGATGATGAAGGGCACCCTGTCGGCCATTCCACTGGACGGCGGGGACAGGCAGCTGCGGCGGTGGACACGGACCGTCGTCGCCAACAACGGGTTCGACGAAGGGAACAGCCCGCGGGCCGTCGGGGCCGTCGTACCCCGGCGGGTCGGGGAGCGGACCCCGATCAAGCACGTGATCTACGTCGTCAAGGAGAACCGGACCTACGACCAGGAGTTCGGCTCGCTGAAGAAGGGCAACGGGGACGCCTCCCTGAACCTGTTCGGGGACGAATCGGCGCCCAACGCCCGCGCGCTGCAGCGGCGGTTCGTCACGCTCGACAACTTCTACGCCGACGCCGAGGTCAGTGCGCAGGGCTGGAACTGGACCGTGGCCGCCAACTCCAACCCGTACAGCGAGCAGGGCTGGCCCGCGAACTACTCCGGCCGCAACCACAGCTACCCGTCCGAGAACGGGGACCCGGCGATCGCGCCCAACAGGGACCCCGACCACGCCTACCTCTGGCAGCGGCTCGACGACAAGGGCGTCTCCTTCCGTAACTACGGGTTCTACGTCAACGCCGACGCCAGTGGGCAGGCCGTCGCCGAGGACCCCGTGCTGAACGCCGGTACCGACCACGGCTTCGGGCCCTACAACCTCAGCTGTCCGGACTCGGCCGGTACCTTCCCGGCGCGGTCCAAGACGTGCGGGAGCCCGCGGATCGAGGAGTGGAAGAAGGAGTTCACCCAGTACGAGAAGGACGGGAACCTGCCCGCCTTCGAGATGGTGCGGCTGCCCAACGACCACACCTCCGGGACCAGGGCCGGCATGCCCACCCCGCAGGCCTACGTCGCCGACAACGACTGGGCGCTCGGACAGCTCGTGGACGCCGTCTCCCACTCACCGTTCTGGAAGTCGACCGCGATCTTCGTGACCGAGGACGACGCTCAGAACGGCCCGGACCACGTGGATGCGCACCGGACGATCTCGCAGGTCATCAGCCCGTACACGCAGACCGGCCGGGTGGACTCCACCTTCTACTCCACCGCCTCCATGGTGCGCACGATCGAGCTGCTGCTGGGCCTGCGGCCCATGACGCAGTTCGACGCGTACGCCACGCCCATGGTGAACTCCTTCACGGCGCGGCCCGACGACACCCCGTACGACGCGGTGAAACCGACGACCGATCTCACGGCTGTGAACACGGTCAACTCGCCGATGGCGGGTGTGTCGGCGCGACAGGACCTCACCAAGGAGGACCAGATCGACGAGCGGACCTTCAACGAGGCGATCTGGAAGAGTGTGCGCGGGGCGAAGAGCGTGATGCCGGCGCCCCGGCACGATCTGTACGGTGCCGTCCCCGACGACCAGGCCGCGGAACTGGAGGACGACGACTGACGGGAGCCGTCAGAACGTCACGTCGGCCGTGACCACCGTCCCGCCCCGGCGGCCGGGTGCCTTCTGCCACTGCCAGTACAGGTTGGTGTGGGCGATCACCTGCTCCGGGGCGGGCGCGCCGTACGCGCTCAGGTCCTCCGTGGTGTGGGCGTCGGCGACCAGCGTCGCGTCGTAGCCCCGCACGATCGCGCCGTGCAGCGTGGAGCGTATGCACGCGTCCGTCTGGGCGCCCGACACCACGAGCCGGCCCACCTTGTGCGCGGCCAGGACGGCTTCCAGTTCGGTGTCCTCGAAGGAGTCGCCGTACTGCTTGTGGACGAGGGGCTCGCCGTCGGTGCGGACCAGCTCGGGCACGTACTCCCAGGTGGCGCTGCCGAAGGGCAGCTCCTCGCTGGAGTGCTGCACCCAGATCACGGGGGCGCCGGCCGAGCGGGCTGCACCGAGCAGGGTGTTGATGTTGGCGATGACGCCGTCGCGGTGGTGCGCGGCGGCCATCACGCCGTTCTGGACGTCGATGATGACCAGCGCCGTCTTCGGGCGGTCGGGCAGTGTCGTCATGGCTCCAAATTAGGCGGTGGCACTGACAACGGGTGGTCTACGGTGGCCATATGACCAGCCTGACCAGCAACGACTACCTCGTCCGCGCCATACGTCCCGACGAGTGGGCGGCCGTGAAGGAGCTACGGCTCGACGCCCTCCGGGATCCCGTGGCGGACCTCGCCTTCCTGGAGACCTACGAGGACGCCGTGGCCAGGCCCGATTCCTTCTGGCAGGACCGGGCCGCCGACTCCGGCGCGGGGTCGCGGACGGCCCTGCAGTTCATCGCCGAGGCGCCGGACGGCACCTGGGCCGGCAGCGTCACGGTGCTGATGGAGGAGGCCGGGACGGAGGACTGGGCCGGCTCTCCGGTCGAGCGGCGGCAGGGGCACGTCGTCGGGGTGTTCGTCCGGCCGGAGCACCGCGGGAACGGGCTGATCGAGGCACTGTTCGAGGCCGGTGTGGAGTGGGCCTGGCAGCAGGGTGCCGAGCGCGTGCGGCTGGTCGTGCACGAGGACAACGTGCGGGCGCAGGGGGCCTACCGGAAGGTGGGGTTCGTGCCCAGCGGGGTCGTCGTGGCGTTCTCGAAGGACGATGCGGAGAAGGAGTTGGAGTTCGTCCTGGAGAGGTGAGGAAGCACGGGGGAGGCGCTGGGGAGGCGCTGAGGGAGCGGTGGGCGGGCCCGTCAGACCGGTAGCTCCTGGTGCGGCCAGCGGGAGCGGGCCTGTTCCCGGGAGCGGAGCAGGGCGAGCGTCGGCAGGCCCCGCTCCGCTCCGGTGGCCAGCAGGGACGGCAGCTCGGGGAACGGGGCGACGGCCGCGATGTCGTCCAGGACCAGGGTGAGTGGTGGGTCGAGCCGACCGGAGGATGACCGTTCGGCCATGCGCCGGCCGCGCTCGACCACGCTGGAGACGAGGGCCGTCAGGAGCGGCATCGCGCCCGGGTTGCTCCTGGGATCCTCGATGGATTCACCGACCACATAAAGCGTGCCCCCTTCGTGGACGAAGGAATCCAGGGTCAGCGCATCTGTTCGGTTTGGATTGCAGGCCTCGCGGACGTTGACGGTGAAGAGGGCGGAGAGTGCACGGCTCGTCAGCTCCTGCGCTATGTCGCGGCGTTCGGGGTGCGCGGTGAGCGCCGCCTCGAGTTCGCCGGCGGCGCCGGGCGCGGCCTTGGGGTGGGTGCGGAGGGTGCGTACGGCGTCCTGGATCTGGGTGCCCTGTGCCCAGCGGTGGACATGGCGGACCGTGCGGTTCTCCAGGGCGGCGGCGTGCAGGTAGCTGCGCAGGAGGGTGGTCGCCGTGTCGGCCACCGCCTGGTCGATCTTGGCGGTGGGCTGTACGGGGGTGAGGAGGGCCGTGGCCCGGTGCAGTGCCGTCTGTTTGTCCTCGCAGCCGCTGGTGGGGGACCAGTGGAGGCGGGCCGGGGTGTCGCAGAGGTGGCCGGGGTCGTAGAGGAGGGTGGGTCCCAGTTTGGCCCGGGTGTCCTTGGTCTCCGCCCAGAGGGCGGGGTTCGAGGTGACGAGGAGGAGGGGGCCTTCTGCGTCGCGTACGGCCTGGGTGGCGGCCGTTCGGCGGCTTTCCCTGGGGGCGACGAGGATCCTTTCCCACTCGCCCACCCGCTCACCGTCAGCGGGGAGAGTGCTCGCAGGGGTCTGTGCCGCCGGTTCCCGGAAGTGCTCCGTCGGCCGTGGTTCCCGTTCACCGCCGGCTGCGAGGGCGCCCGAAGGGGACTGCGCCGACGGCTGCGGCTGCGGCTGGGGCTGGGGCTGGGGTTCGCGGCGGGGGGCCGGGACCTCGTGCACCGGTGCGGGAGGTGCCGTCTGCGGGGCGGGGCCCGGCATTGGCTTCCCTGCGGTGCGGTCCGCTCTCAGCCGGTCCTTGCCCGCTCGCCAGCGGGCCACGACTCCCAGCAGGAACACGGCGAGCACGATCAGGATCATCAGCTGGCCGATGAGCAGGCCCCAGAACAGGCCCCAGCCGGACAGCTGGGCCGGCGGGGTGTCGGGCCAGGCGCCGGTGAGGTCGTGCGGTGCGCCGGCCAGGTGGCGCATGGCCAGGGGGGTACGGGTGAAGGTGACGCCCTCGGGCCAGGAGCCCTTGGAGAAGACGCCCGCCAGACCCGCGGCCGTCCACACCAGCAGGGTCATGCCGAGGAGGAAGGCGAGTATGCCGATCAGCAGGCCGTCGGGGATGCCGCCCTGGCCCTCCCGGCGGGCCTCACGGTGATCGCGTGCGTCCGGTCTCACCCGTTCCTCCCCTTACGCCACCGTCGACTCGGAGTCGCCCAGGTGCTGTTCCACGAACGCCGCCGCCCGCTGCTCCGCCTCCAGCTCGGCCGCGTGCAGGGCGTCCTCGGCCGCCAGGTCGCTGGAGGACTCGGTCATCGCGCGGTCGGTGAAGACCAGTGGCCGTTCCGTCTCCGTGACCAGGTGCTTGACCACCTGGACGTTGCCGTTGACGTCCCACACCGCGATGCCGGGCGTCAGCGTGGGGATGATCTCCACCGCCCACCTCGGCAGGCCCAGCACCCGTCCGGTCGCCCGTGCCTCGTCGGCCTTCTGGGCGTAGATCGTCCTGGTCGACGCCATCTTCAGGATGGCCGCCGCCTCCTTGGCCGCGGCTCCGTCGACCACGTCGGACAGATGGTGGACGACGGCGACGAAGGACAGACCGAGCCGTCGGCCGAACTTCAGCAGTCGCTGGAACAGCTGGGCCACGAAGGGGCTGTTGATGATGTGCCAGGCCTCCTCGACCAGGAAGATGCGCTTCTTCCGGTCGGGGCGGATCCAGGTGTGCTCCAGCCACACGCCGACGATCGCCATGAGGATGGGCATGGCGATGGAGTTGCGGTCGATGTGGGACAGGTCGAAGACGATGAGGGGCGCGTCGAGGTCGATGCCGACCGTGGTCGGGCCGTCGAACATGCCGCGCAGGTCACCGTCGACCAGCCGGTCGAGGACCAGGGCGACGTCCAGGCCCCAGGCGCGTACGTCGTCTATGGCGACGTTCATCGCCTCCGCCGACTCGGGCTCGGGATGCCGCAGTTGTTCCACGATGTCGGTGAGGACCGGCTGGCGGTCGACGATGGTCTCGTTGACGTACGAGTGGGCGACCTTCAGGGCGAAGCCGGACCGTTCGTCCAGGCCGTGTCCCATCGCGACCTCGATGATGGTCCGGAGCAGCGCGAGCTGGCCGGTGGTCGTGATCGCCGGGTCCAGGGGGTTGAGCCGGATCCCGTGGTCCAGGGCTGCCGTCGGGTCGAGCCGGATGGGCGTTATCCCCAGCTCCTGTGCGATGAGGTTCCATTCGCCGACCCCGTCCTCGCCCTGGGCGTCCAGGACGACGACCTGGCGGTCCTTGAAGCGCAGCTGGCGCAGGACGTACGTCTTCTCCAGCGCCGACTTCCCGTTGCCGGACTCGCCGAGGACCAGCCAGTGCGGTGCCGGAAGCTGCTGGCCGTACAGCTGGAACGGGTCGTAGATGTAGCCCTTCCCGGAGTACACCTCGCGGCCGATGATGACGCCGGAGTCGCCGAGGCCGGGCGCGGCCGTGGGCAGGTAGACGGCCTGGGCCTGGCCCGTGGAGGTGCGCACCGGCAGCCGGGTGGTCTCGACCTTCCCGAACAGGAAGGAGGTGAAGGCGTCGGTCAGGACGGACAGCGGATCCCGCATCGGTGAATCAGCCCCTACCTTCGGATGCCGGTGGCGAAGGGAAGTGTGTTCACGAAGGCGCGGTGGTGCTCTCGGTCGCACCACTCCAGCTTGAGGTACGACTTGCCGGCGGAGGCTCTTATCGTCCGCTTGTCGCGGGCGAGGGACTCTGGGGAACGGGAGGAGACGGTGATGTAGCCGACGAGGTTGACGCCCGCCGCGCCGCTGGCGAGGTCCTCGCCGCGCTGGTCGAGGCGGTTGTGGGCGGCGATGTCCCGGGGGTCGACGGTCCGGTTCATCTTGGCGGCGCGGGAGGCCTCGGCCTCGTCGTTGGTCTTCTCGGTCAGCATGCGTTCGATGGCTACCTCGGTGGGCTCGAGATCCATCGTCACGGCGACCGTTCGGATGACGTCCGGGGTGTGGACGAGGAGGGGCGCGAGGAAGTTCACGCCCACCGGGGTCATGGGCCACTCCTTCACCCATGCCGTCGCGTGGCACCAGGGGGCACGGGTGCCGGACTCCCGGGTCTTGGCCTGGAGGTAGGTGGGCTCCATGGCGTCCAGCTCGGCCGGCCAGGCGTTGCGCCGGGTCATCGCCTGGATGTGGTCGATCGGGTGGTCGGGGTCGTACATGGAGTGGATGAGGGACGCCAGCCGTCCTTGCCCCAGCGGCTGCCGTACGCGGATGTCGGCTTCCTGGAGCCGCGAGCAGATGTCGGTCAGCTCGCGGGCCATGACGACGGCGAGGCCCGCGTCCCGGTCGACCTTGCTGCCGTGGGCGCGGACGGCCCGGGCCATGGCGTGTGCCTCGGCGGCCAGTTCGCGGGTGTAGTGCATGCAGGCGACGAGGTAGGCGCGGTGCTGCTCGCTGCTGGTGGACACCATGGACTGCAGCTGGTCGTACGACTGCTGGAGCCAGTCCGGGGACCGCTCGTCGCCGCGCAGGGTGACGTCCTTGGCGTGCGCGTCCGGGTCGGCGGGGAGGGTACGGGCGAGCATCTGCAGCCGCGTCACGAAGCCGTCGCCGTTGGCGACGTGCTTGAGCAGCGTGCCGAAGCGGTCGACCAGCGCCTCCTGGTCCTCGGAGTCGCGCAGGCCGACGCCGGGGCCCTCGATCTCGATGGCGGCGGTCACCGTCTTGCGGTCGGCGTGCAGCAGTACGGCGATCTCGTCGGGCCCGAAGGGTGCGGCGAGCCAGGTGAGCCGTCCGATGCCGGGCGGTGGTCCGATCTCGATCTCGCGGCCGTCGAGGCGGGTCCCGGCCTCCATGGCACCGGAGCGGTAGACGGCCCCGTGCTTGAGGGTGCGCTTGTACGAGCGGTTGATCTCGAACCACCGGTAGAAGGTGCGGCGCTTGTACGGCACGTAGACCGCGGCCAGCGCGAGCAGCGGGAAGCCGGTGAGCAGCACGATCCGCAGGGACAGGACCGGGACGAGGAGGCCGCACATCATGCCGAGGAACGCGCCGGCGACGATCAGCGCGATCTCGCCGGACTCGCGGTTCCGGCCGATGATCGCGTTCGGCCGGGCGCGGCCGATCAGATACGTACGGCGGGGCGTGACCGGATGGGACAGGTGGGACTCGGTCGTCAACGCCCTTCACCTCCTGGGCGTGGGTTACGGGTGTTGCCGGCGTGCGGGGTGTTGACGGGGCTGGACGCCCGGGGCGCGGGCGTGGCGGAGGGGACGGCTCCGCCGGTGCCCCCGGTGGGGGTACGGCTGCTGTGGGCGGCGACGCCGCCGGTGACGGGGTTGGCCGGGCGCGGGGCGCTGCCGCCCTGCCCGCCCGCTCCCGCGCTGTCGGCGCGGGTGCTGTGGGTCTTGATGCCCTGGGCGACGAGGGTGGCGGGGGAGCTGATGACGGCGGCGGCCTTGCTCTCGGCGCCCTGCATGATGCGGTTGCTGCGGGAGCCGGCGATCTCGTCCCCGAAGCCGGGGACGAAGCGGTAGATCATCGCGCTGGCGAAGATGGCGAGCAGGATGATGGCGAGGCCGGAGACGACGGCGGAGAACGCGTCGGGGCCGTTGTCGCCGGACAGGGCTCCCGCGAGCCCGAGGACGATGACGATGACCGGCTTGACGAGGATGACGGCGATCATGATCCCCGCCCAGCGCCGGACGTGTCCCCACAGGTTCTTGTCGACCAGGCCGGCGTAGACGACGGTGCCGAGGAGGGCGCCGACGTAGAGCAGGGCGGCGCGGATGACCAGCTCCAGCCAGAGGATGCCGGCGGCGAGGATGCTGACCAGGGAGACGACGATCAGCATGATGGGGCCGCCGCCGATGTCGTTGCCCTTGCCCAGGGCGCCGGAGAAGGTGCCGAAGAAGGTGTCGGCCTGGTCGCCGGTGGCCTTGGCGAGGACGTCCGTGACGCCGTCCGTCGCCGACACGACCGTGTACAGGATCAGCGGGGTGAAGGCGGAGGCCAGCACGGTGAGCCAGAGGAAGCCGACGGCTTCCGAGATGGCGGTGGTGAGGGGGACGCCGCGGACGGCCCGCTTGGCGACGGCCAGGAGCCACAGCAGGAGCGTGAGGATCGTGGAGGCGGCGAAGACGATGGCGTACTGCTTGAGAAACGCCTGATTGGTGAAGTCGACACTGGCGGTCTCCTTCACGGCGTCACTGAGCTTCCCGATGGTCCACGACGCAGCGTCCGCACAGCCCTTGGCGAGGGAGGAGAGGGGGTCGAGGGTATCGGTGAGGGGGGTACGGGGGGCGACCCCGGAGGAACCGCCGGATCCGTTGCCGTCTTTTTCGCAGTACTGCTTTGCCGGACCGACGATGAGATCGCACTTGTCGGAAGAGGGCGAAGGAGTGGGTGCGGCGACAGCTCGTGCAGCCAGCAGGAAGAGGGCAGTCTGGAGAGCGCCGACAGTGGCGGTGACCTTGAGTACGCGGTGCGGGCTACCGTGCATAAGTGAAGCCTCCGTACTCCTCGACGGCCTTGGCCATCTGGTCGGCGCTGGATGCCTTGTCGTCACCGGGAACGGGCGCGGGACCGTCCTTCTGGGAGAAACTGTTGACCTTCCAGTCATCATTCGACCAACTCAACTGGAGGGTCATGGTGAACCAGTCGCTGGTGACGGGATTAGTCGAGTTGTCGCCGGCGGTGCCGAACACGCCGGTGCACCAGACCTCGACCGTGGCGGCGGTGTCCGAGTAACTGGTCGTCTTGGTACCGATCGGCGCAGTCCGCGAGACATAGGTGTGCCCGGGAGCCGCATTACCGTTGGCATCCAGGCCCAAGTTGCCGAGGAACTGCTTGTTGTAGGCCTTATTGAACTTCTCTGCCAACGCGGCTTGCTGGTGCGGTGCGAACACCTGGGCGACGATCTCGCTGCGCTGAGCCGGTTTGAGGATGTCGGCTGAGACCAGCACTACCGCGTAGTTCGCGGCAGCGCTCTGTGCCCCCTGTTCCGTGTGGGCGAAGCCCGACGGGATGCCTCCGGTCTTCGTCTCCACCGGGCGCGTCCCCGAGGCCGCCGTGGAGGACGTGTTCGGGCCGGAGTCCTTGGTGGTGGTGCTGTCGGCAGACGAATCGTCCCCCCGGTTCGCGAAGGCGATCGCGGCGATCAGGAGGACCACCACGCCCACCACGGTGACCAGGCTCCTGGACGAGGAGCGGTGGGGACGGCGGGGGGCGCCGCCGTAGGGGTCGGTGTCGGGCAGGCGGGTCCGGGTGTGCCCCGTGTCGCCGTAGTCGTCGTAGCCCTGCTCGTCTCCGGGACTCATGCCGCGTACGCCCCCTCCACCTCGTAGACATACGACGGTAGCCGTGCTGGTTCCCGCGCGGGCGCGGTGTGGTGACTCGACATCAGGGAAACGCAACCTCAGCCGGTGGGCACGACGGGTGGGTGGGGTGGAGGGGACAGCCGCAGCCGGGCGTGCCCGGGAGGGGGGTGGCTAGACCGCCATGCCGTACACGATGGTGAACAGGGTGCCGAGGGAGCCGATGATGAAGACTCCCGTGAGGCCGGCGATGATCAGGCCCTTGCCCTGTTCCGCGCTGAATGTGTCCCGCAGGGCCGTGGCGCCGATGCGCTGTTTGGCCGCGCCCCACACCGCGATGCCGAGACAGAGGAGGATGGCCACGGCCATGACCACCTCGATCATCACCTTGGCCTCGTTGCCCAGGCTGCCGAAGGGGCCCCAGTCCGGAGCGATCCCGCCGATGATGGTGTTGATGTCTCCCTTGTCGGCCGCAAAGAGCATGTAAGTCACCGCCCCTGGTGGGTAGTTCCGCGAGCGCCCCTGCGGTGTGCAGAGGTCAGGCCTCATTGTCGCCGACAACGTCGCCAACGTATGTCGACTTGACGTCATTGACTGGCGGGTTTCGTACGAATAGCTCGTACGGTGACTCTGTGTATCACGGCAGGTCACGCCGGGCAACGAGGTCAGACCGGAACCTGGCGTGTGGTTCTGTCGTTGGGCCTCTTTACGGCCGGGCACGGTTTCTGACGGCCGGTCGGGTGAGGCGTCGCGTCGATGTTCTCATGTGCGGGGGTGGGAAAGCGGACAAGGTCCTCGCCGCGCAGGCCGGCTGCGGCGTGGGGAAGTTGACGGGGGAGCGCCCGTGAGGGGCGGTCAGCGTGGACGCAGGCCGTGCAGGAGCAGGTGGACGTGTTCGTCCAGGCCGGCCAGGGCCTCCTCCGCGTCGAGCGCGCAGCCGGCGATGAGGGCGGCCAGGCCGTGCAGGCTCGCCGCGGCGACGGTGGTGATGCGCTCGGGGTCGCCCGGGACGATCTCGCCGCGCTCCTGGGCCTGCGTGATCATGCCCGTGAAGGAGCCGAGGGAGCGGTCGACGGCGGAGGCGAGCTGGGCGGAGCTGTCGGGGTCGTGCTTGCGCGCGAACATCAGCTCCAGCAGCTCGGGGTTCTCGACGGCGAAGCCGAGGTAGGCGCGGGCGAGGGCGGTCATCCGCTCCTCGAAGGTCCGGCCGGGCTCCCGGGTGGCGGCGGTCAGGGCCTGGTTCAGCCGCTCGTACCCGTCCAGTGCCAGCGCGTCGAGCAGTGCCTGCTTGTCCTTGAAGTGCCGGCCGGGTGCGGCGTGGCTGACGCCGGCGGCGCGGGCCAGTTCGCGCAGGGACAGCGCGCCCACGCCCTTCTCGCGCAGGGTGCGCTCGGCGCTCTTGAGGAGGGCGGTGCGCAGATCGCCGTGGTGGTACGGGCGGTTCGGGGACGGCTGGGCGGTCGAGGGCGACGGGGACGGGGACGGGCGCGGCATAGGAACCATGGTATCTGCATGTTGACGCCGTCAGCTTTGTTGTCATTGACAGCATTGTTGGCGATGTCTACATTCGGGGCATGACCGAGACGAGCGAAGCGCGCGGCAAGCGCGGCAAGTGGAATCCGACCGACCTCCCCGAGCTGACCGGACGTACGGTCGTGATCACCGGGGCCAACAGCGGCATCGGCTTCACCGCCGCCCAGGCGCTGGCCCGGGCCGGGGCGCACGTGGTGTTCGCCGTGCGCGACCTCGCGCGGGGCGGCGCAGCCGCGGCGAGGGCGGGCGGCAGCACCGAGGTGCGCCGGCTGGACCTGGCCGACCTGGACTCGGTGCGCGAGTTCGCCGCCGGCTGGGACCGCCCGCTGGACGTGCTGATCAACAACGCGGGCGTGATGATGCTGCCGGAGCAGCGGACGCGGCAGGGCTTCGAGATGCAGTTCGGCACGAACCATCTCGGGCACTTCGCCCTGACCAACCTGCTGTTGCCGCACATCGCGGACCGGGTGGTCACGGTCGCCTCCGGGCTGCACCGGGGCGGCGACGGAGTGATCCGGTTCGACGACGTGAACCTGCGCGGGCGCTACTCGCCGACCCGGGCCTACGCCCAGTCCAAGCTGGCCAACCTCCTGTTCACCCTGGAACTCCAGCGGCGGCTGACCGAGGCCGGCTCGTCCGTGCGCGCCCTGGCGGCCCACCCCGGCTACGCGGCCACCAACCTGCAGAGTCACGCCGGGAACCCGCTGGCCAGGGCGTTCATGGCCGTCGGCAACAAGCTCTTCGCCCAGGACGACAAGGCAGGCGCCCTGCCCACCCTCTACGCGGCGAGCCAGGACCTGCCCGGCGCGGCCTACGTCGGCCCCGACGGCCTCGGCGAGATGCGCGGCGCCCCGACCCTGGTCGGCCGCAGCGCAGCAGCGAGCGACCCGACGGCGGCCCGGCGCCTGTGGGCCCTCTCGGAAGAGCTGACGGGCGTGCAGTGGCCGCTCGCAGCGGGCGTCCGGTGACCGGAACGGCCGTGTCCGGCGGCCGAGGTTTCCCGGCGGGCTGATGCCGGCGTTCTGACGGCGGCGGGGGTTACCGGAGGGCTCACGGGTGTGCGGCCGGGCCGGCGGGGCACCGGGGATTCACAGGAGAATCTCAGTGAAGCCGGCCCGCGTTTCTCATCTTCGTGGGGCAGGGTGAGGCCTGATGAAGGGCTGGACGCGTATGTCGGTCACCTCGCGGCCCGCGTTGCTCGGTGGTGTGGTGCTGCTCGCGCTGACCTCCGCCTCCGTGGCCGCCGCCGACGACGGGCGGGGGCCGCTCGGGGTCACCGCGGACACCGTCGCCGGGCGGCGGAGCGTGCGCGTGGGTGCGCTGTTCGGCGCGGACCGGGCGGACCGGCCGGCCGGCGGGCACTTCTGCACCGCCTCCGTGGTGCACAGTTCCCGGGGCGATCTCATCGTCACCGCCGCGCACTGTGTGGACGGTGACGACGGCGATCTGGTGTTCGTGCCGGGCTACCGGGACGGGCGGGCGCCGTACGGGGTGTGGAAGGTGACGCGGCGGTTCCTGCCCGACGAGTGGACCGAGAGGCGGGACGAGGGCGGCGACCTCGCCTTCGCCGCCGTGGCCGAACGGGACGGCGAACGGCTGGAGGACGCCGTCGGGGCCAACCGGTTCGCGACCGGCGTGGCCACCGGCGCCACCGCGGTCACCGTCACCGGCTACCCCGACTCCCGAGAGGTGCCCATCAGCTGCACCGACAAGCCCACCCCGTACAGCCGTACCCAGCAGCGCATCGACTGCCCCGGCTTCACCGGCGGCACCAGCGGCAGCCCCTGGGTCAACGGCGACGGCCAGGTCGTCGGCGTCCTCGGCGGCCACGAACAGGGCGGTGCGACGGCCGACGTCTCCTACAGCGTGGTGCTGGGCGACGGGGCGGCGGAGCTGTACGAGCGTGCCGACGGGGAGACCTGACGGCTCGGTGGAGTGGCATCACATCCGTACTCCGGGTGACTATCGCGGCGTCATGTACTCCGGTTTCACCGTGAAATGACGCCACATCACCGAAAAGGCGTCTTGAACCGGTCCGGCATGGGGGAAAGTTGAACCGTGCGGAAGGTATGGGTGATCGGTGGGGCGGCCGTCGCGCTCGGGACGGGCTTCGTCATGCTGCTCGTCGTCGGGGTGTACATCGTGGCCGGGAACCTGGTCAACGGGGTGACCCAGGGCAGCCGGGGGCTCGCCAAGGGGGCCGTGCCGGCGGCCTACAAGCAGGTGGTGCAGCAGTGGGGCAACCTGTGCCCGGCGCTCAGCCCGGCCCTGCTCGCCGCCCAGCTCTACCAGGAGAGCGGCTGGAACCCGACCGTCGTCAGCCCGGCCGACGCCCGCGGGATCGCGCAGTTCATCCCGAGCACCTGGGCGACCCACGGCATCGACGGCAACGGGGACGGCAAGCGGGACATCTGGGATCCGGACGACGCGATCCCGTCGGCCGCTTCCTACGACTGCGAACTCGCCAAGTACGTCAAGGACGTTCCCGGCGACGTCTCCGACAACATGCTCGCCGCCTACAACGCCGGTGCCTACCGGGTCATCCGGTCGGGCGGTGTGCCCGCGATCAGCGAGACGCAGAACTACGTGCAGCGGATCCGCAGCCTGGAGAAGAGCTTCGCCGCTCCGGTCTCCCGGCTCGACCCCACCCGGCAGGCCGCCGGCGCCATCGCCTTCGCGCAGAGCAAGCTCGGCACCCCCTACCTGTGGGGCGGCGACGGCACCGCCGACCAGGGCGGACGCTTCGACTGCTCGGGTCTGACCAAGGCGGCGTACGAGAAGGTCGGGATCGGCCTGCCGCGCGTGGCCAACGATCAGTACAACGCCGGTCCGCACCCCTCGCGGGACCAGCTGCTCCCCGGTGACCTGGTGTTCTTCTCGGACGACCTGACGGACTCGCGGGCCATCCGGCACGTCGGGATCTACGTCGGCGGCGGGTACATGATCGACGCGCCGCGGAGCGGGGCCGTGATCCGGTTCGACCCCGTCGACACCCCGGACTACTTCGGCGCCACCCGGGTCACCGAAGATGGCGCAAAAGCGCTCCCCACCAAGGTCTGAACCATGCGTGAACCCCGGCCCTGAGCTGCGGTGATGAGTCTCTCTTCGATAACGTCTGCGTGATCATTCAGTGGAGAGTGGAACGTATTGAGGGTGGCTGTGCGTTCCTGTTGACGTAGCCGAGCGGACGTCAGTGCGGCAGTGCAGCGGAAGCGGATCTACGAACCACGGGGGGCAGGAGCGACGCACGACCGGTGCGTCCGGACCGACGACGAAGGGGCCGCAGCACCATGGCTGTACTCGCCGAATCCGGATCGAACCCCGACGTCGACCTGCTCTACGACATCAACGGCCTCGCCAAGGACGCCCCCGGCTGGTTCGACCGCGTCATGGAGTTCGTCGGTGAGTACGGCCTGCTGCTCGCGATGGTGCTGCTGATCCTGTGGTGCTGGTGGTCCGTGCGGCGCCGGGGCGGCGAGGACGCGGCGCCCTCGGTGGCCGCGCTGGTGTGGGCCCCGCTCGCGGCCGGCCTCGCGGTGCTGGTGAACGTGCCGATCCGCGGCTTCGTGCAGCGCCCCCGTCCCTTCGTGGATCACCAGGGCCTGGACGTCCTCGTCTCCGGCAAGACCGACTTCTCCTTCGTCAGTGACCACGCGACGATCACCATGGCCCTCGGTGTCGGGCTCTTCGTCGCCCACCGGAGGTTCGGCCTCGCCGGTATCGGCCTGGCCCTGCTGGAGGGCTTCTGCCGGGTCTACATGGGCGTGCACTACCCGACGGACGTGGTCGGCGGCTTCGCCCTCGGTACCGCGGTCGTACTGCTGCTGTCCCCGATGGCCATGGCGCTGCTCACCCCGCTGATGCGGGCCGTGGAGCGCTCGCCCCGGGCGGGCCGGATCGTCCGGCGCAGGGCGTCGGCGGACAGTGGCCGCGACGCCCGGCTGCCCAGCGCCCGCACCCCCGTGGAAGCCGAGGAGCGGGACCTGGCGGCGTAGCCCCGGCTACAGGCCCTGCCCGTAGGAGAAGAAGCGCTGCGGGTCGTACTGCTTCTTCACCTTGGCCAGCCGGGTCACCGCGTCCCCGAAGTACGCCTTCTTCCAGTCCTTCAGCGTCGGGTCCGTGTAGTTCTGGTACGCGGCACCGGAGGCGTACGGCTTCATCGCGTCGTGCGCCGAGGTCAGCCAGGACTGCGCGGTGCCGCCGGAGGACCCGGCGCCCCAGGAGGCGATGTACTGGGCCAGCATCCGCGAGCGGCGGTGGACGAACGCGGTCGCGGTCGGCGAGACCCGGTTGACCGCGCCGCCGAGCGCGGTGAACGCGATACTGCCCCCGCCGCCGCGCACCGCGGCGATCTGCTTCAGCACGGTCTGGATGCCGGCCGCGGACAGCGAGCGGTCGAAGAAGTCGGAGCGGGCCGCGTACGTCTCGCGGCCGAGCTTGCCCTGCGGGGAGCGGCCCGGGGTGGAGCCGGGCAGATGGCACTGGGCGTCGGTGGAGAAGGACGAGCAGCCGGCGTAGATCTCCATCGCCTGCTCGTAGCCCCGGCGGCGCAGGGTGACGGAGGCGGCGTTCGCGCCGGCCAGGTGGGCCAGGCGGTCCACGGCGTTCTGCAGCTCGCCGTAGGTGCCGAGGGAGAAGCAGGAGACGGAGACGGACGGGGTGCGGCCCGGGGAGCAGGACAGGTGCAGCGAGGACCAGATCTCGTCGGGCTGGCTCGGTCCCCACTCCTGCCAGGCCTTGAGCACCTTGGCGGCCTTGGACCACGGCCACGTCATGTAGGCGGTGGCGGCCTGGGGCGCGGCATGGGTCTTGAAGTGCAGTTCGGTGACGACACCGAAGTTGCCGTTGCCGGCGCCGCGCAGCGCCCAGAAGAGATCGGGGTGGTGGCTCGCGTCGGCGGTGACCTGGGTGCCGTCCGCCGTGATCAGCGTGGCCTGGGTGAGGCTGTCGCAGGTCAGGCCGTAGGCGCGGGAGACGACGCCGTGGCCGCCGCCGAGTACCAGGCCGGAGACGCCGACGGTGGGGCAGGAGCCCGCGGGTATGGTCACGCCCTTCGCGGCCAGCGCGCGGTAGACGTCGATCAGCTTGGAGCCGGCGCCGACGACCGCCTGCCCGCCGCTCACCCTGATCCGGTTCAGCTTGGACACGTCGACGATCAGGCGGTTGTCGCCCGAGGAGTAGCCCGCGTAGGAGTGGCCGCCGTTGCGTATGGACACCTTGATCCGGTGGGCGCGGGCGTACGCCAGGGTCGTGCGGATGTCGGCGGCGTGCGCGACGTAGGCCACCGCGGCGGGCTTCAGACCGTCGAAGCGGGTGTTGTACAGCTGGTGGGCGGTCTTCCAGGAGGCGTCGCCGGGCCGTACCAGCGTGCCGTCGAGATCGCGGTCGAGGGCCGCCCAGTTCGCGGCGGCGGCCGCGCTGGTGGTCTTCAGCGACGTAAGGGAGGATGAGCCCGTCGGCGTGCCGGAGTGCGCCGCCGCAGGGGAGGCAGAGCCCCCGCCCGCACCGCACGCGGTCAGTGCGGTCGTCGCCAGGGCGGCCGCGCCGCCCGAGATGAACGTACGCCGTTCCATGTCCGTCGCCTTTCCTCGGCTCTCCTGGAACGAGACGACGGCCCGCATCCGGGGGTTCCCCCGTTCGGGTGACAAACACTGAATACGAGCTTCTGTGACCCGCTTGTCGGAATCTCCACGTGCCCTCCCCGTAAGCATTCCGTGACCTCACCGGGCTGACGGCAGGGGTTCACCCCCCGTTCACTTCCGACCATCGGCGGCTTCACCTGTTCTGCCTAATTTCGGCCGTACACGGTGCGGAGTGCGGTCACGGATGCGCTCGCGCCGCCACTTACCTCGCACGCCGCCGACAGCGGCGGCTCCTGGAAGGAACTCCCGAAAGTGAAGCTTCAGCGCAAGAACCGGCTGCGCGCCCTCTCTCTCGGTGCTGTCGCCGTCTCCGGCGCCCTGGCCCTGACGGCGTGCGGCTCGGACGACAACGGCAGCGGCAACGCCACGGGCAAGCCCTCGAACGGAGCCAGCGCAGGCTCGATCAAGTGTGACGACGCCAAGGGTCAGCTGCTCGCCGACGGTTCCTCCGCGCAGAAGAACGCGATCGACGCCTGGGTCAAGGCCTTCTCCCAGGCCTGTGGCGTCCAGATCAACTACAAGGGTGGCGGCTCCGGCGCCGGTGTCACCGCGTTCACGCAGGGCCAGGTGGCCTTCGCCGGTTCCGACTCGGCGCTGAAGCCCGAAGAGGTCAAGGCCTCCCAGAAGGTCTGCAACGGCGGCCAGGGCATCGACCTCCCGATGGTCGGCGGCCCGATCGCCCTCGGTTACAACGTCCCGGGTGTCGACAACCTGGTCCTGGACGCCAAGACCATCGCCAAGATCTTCGACAGCAAGATCACCAAGTGGAACGACCCGGCGATCGCCGCGCTGAACAAGGGCGTGAAGCTCCCCGACCTGAAGATCCAGGCGTTCCACCGCTCGGACGAGTCCGGCACCACGGACAACTTCACCAAGTACCTGATCGCCACCACCCCGGACAACTGGAAGTACTCCGGCGGCAAGGCCTGGCAGGCCAAGGGCGGCCAGTCCGCTCCGCAGTCCGCGGGTGTGGCCCAGCAGGTCAAGCAGACCTCCGGCGCCATCGGTTACTTCGAGGTGTCCTACGTCAAGGACGGCATGAAGGCCGTCTCCATCGACACGGGTGCCAGCAAGCCGGTCGCCCCCAGCTCCGAGAGCGCCACCGCCGACATCGCCGCCGCGAAGGTCGTCGGCACCGGCAAGGACCTGTCCCTCCAGCTGGACTACAAGACCAAGGCCGAGGGTGCGTACCCGATCACCCTGGTCACCTACGAGATCGTGTGCGACAAGGGCAACAAGGCGGACACCCTGCCCGCCACCAAGGCCTTCCTTCGCTACATCGCCAGCGAGGACGGCCAGAAGGCCCTCCCGAGCATCGGCTACGCGCCCGTGCCCAACGAGATCATCGCCAAGGTCCGCACGACCATCGAGGGCCTGAGCTGACCTGATCCGTAAGTGCGGCCCGGTTCTCCGTGACACCGGGCCGCACCGTCCGGTGCACCGCCGCCACGAGCCCGGCCCCCTACGCGAGGGGCCACGGCTCCGCAGACCGGAGATCCCGATGGACATATCGACGACAACAGACGTTCCTCCCCCCACGCCACAGCCCACGGTCGCCCAGCGGAAGCGCAACGCCCGCGGTGCGACCCGTCCCGGTGACCGCATCTTCCTGGGTCTGACCCGCGGCTCCGGCATCCTGCTGCTGGTGATCATGGCCGCGATCGCGGCCTTCCTCACCTACCGTGCCATCCTCGCCATCAACAAGGACCACGGGAACTTCCTCACCACCTTCGAGTGGAACACCAACATCCTGCCGCCGACCTTCGGCATCGCGGTACTGGCCTTCGGCACGATCGTCTCCTCGGTCATCGCCATGGTCATCGCGGTCCCGATCGCCGTCGCGATCGCGCTGTTCATCACGCACTACGCACCGCGCCGCATGTCCGGCCCGGTCGCCTACGTGATCGACCTGCTCGCCGCCGTGCCGTCCATCGTGTACGGCCTGTGGGGCGCCCTCGTTCTCGTACCGCACATGAACGGCCTGTTCGGCTGGCTCAACGACTTCTTCGGCTGGACCGGGCTCTTCTCCTGGGACGAGGGCGCGCCGCGCTCGATGCTGACCGTCGGAATCCTGCTCGCGATCATGATCCTGCCGATCATCACCAACGTGAGCCGCGAGGTCTTCCGCCAGGTCCCGCAGATGCACGAGGAGGCGGCCCTGGCCCTCGGCGCCACGCGCTGGGAGGTCATCCGCATGTCGGTGCTGCCCTTCGGCCGCTCCGGCGTGATCTCCGCCTCCATGCTCGGCCTCGGCCGTGCGCTCGGCGAGACGATGGCCGTGGCCACCGTCCTCTCCCCGTCCTTCGACATCCAGGCCAGCCTGCTCAACCCGGGCGGCGGCACCTTCGCCCAGAACATCGCCAGCAAGTTCAGCGAGGCGAACGAGTTCGGCCGTGACGCGCTGATCGCCTCCGGTCTGATCCTGTTCGTCATCACGCTGCTGGTCAACGGCGCGGCCCGGCTGATCATCGCCCGCCGCGCGGAGTACTCGGGGGCCAACGCATGAGCACCGCAGCCGTGACCGACAAGCGCCCCAGCACCCTGCGTGCGGCCAGCCTGCCCAAGTGGACGCCGTGGGCGATCGCCGCGGGCTCCGTCGCCCTGGGCATCGGCATCAGCGCGGCCGCCGGCCTGAGCAGCAAGATCCAGTGGGGTCTGATCGCCGCGGTCCTGTTCGTCCTCGGTACGTACGGCATCGCCGCGCGCGTCGAGGGCCGCCGGCAGGCCAAGGACCGCGTCGCGACCAGCTTCGTCTGGGTCGCCTTCGTGGTCGCCGTGATCCCGCTGGTCTCCCTGATCTGGGTGACCATCGCACGCGGTGTGAAGGTCCTCGACGTCTACTTCCTGACCCACTCGATGGGCGTCGTCGCGGACACCGAGCCCGGCGGCGGCATCTACCACGCGATCATCGGCAGCCTGGAGCAGGTCGGCCTCGCCACCGCCATCGGCGCCCCGATCGGTGTGCTCACCGCGATCTACCTGGTCGAGTACGGCCGCGGCCGGCTCGCCAAGGCCGTCACGTTCTTCGTCGACGTCATGACGGGCATCCCCTCGATCGTCGCGGGCCTGTTCATCCTCAGCCTGATGCTCATCTTCGAGATGCAGCCGTTCGGCTTCGCCGGGTCGCTGGCCCTGGCCATCCTGATGATGCCGGTCGTCGTCCGCTCCACCGAGGAGATGCTCAAGCTCGTCCCGAACGAGCTGCGCGAGGCGTCCCTGGCGCTCGGTGTGCCGAAGTGGCGGACCATCCTGAAGGTGGTCCTGCCGACCTCCATCGGCGGTATCACGACGGGCATCATGCTGGCGGTCGCGCGTATCGCCGGTGAGACCGCGCCGGTGCTGCTGCTGGTGTTCGGCAACCCGTTCATCAACAACAACCCCTTCGAGGGCGCGCAGGCCTCGCTGCCGCTGTACATCTACCAGCAGTTCGCCAACAGCGCGGGCTCCGGTGCGGCGTACGACCGTGCATGGGCGGCGTCCCTCACGCTGATCGCCTTCGTGATGATCCTCAACCTCGTGGCCCGCGGCATCGCCCGCTGGAAGGCCCCGAAGACCGGTCGCTGAGGCGACTATTTCCGGCTCCGCCGGGCGGGGCCCCACAGCGACCGAGCTTGAATTTCTGGAAGTGAAGTAGACATGGCCAAGCGAATCGACGTAAGCGGTCTCACCGCCTACTACGGCTCCCACAAGGCGATCGAGGACATCTCGATGACCGTCGAGCCGCGCTCGGTGACGGCGTTCATCGGCCCCTCCGGCTGCGGCAAGTCGACGTTCCTGCGTACGCTGAACCGCATGCACGAGGTCACCCCGGGTGGCCGCGTCGAGGGCAAGGTGCTGCTGGACGACGAGGACCTGTACGGCGCCGGGGTCGACCCGGTCTCCGTCCGCCGCGAGGTGGGCATGGTCTTCCAGCGCCCGAACCCGTTCCCCACGATGTCGATCTTCGACAACGTGGCGGCGGGCCTGCGCCTGAACGGCAACTACCGCAAGAGCGAGCTGAACGACATCGTCGAGAAGTCGCTCAAGGGCGCGAACCTCTGGAACGAGGTCAAGGACCGTCTGAGCAAGCCGGGCTCCGGCCTCTCCGGTGGTCAGCAGCAGCGTCTGTGCATCGCCCGCGCGATCGCGGTCGAGCCGAAGGTGCTGCTCATGGACGAGCCCTGCTCCGCCCTGGACCCGATCTCCACCCTCGCCATCGAGGACCTGATCGGTGAGCTGAAGGAGCGCTTCACGATCGTCATCGTGACGCACAACATGCAGCAGGCGGCGCGTGTCTCGGACCGTACGGCCTTCTTCAACCTGGCCGCCGTCGGGCAGCCGGGCCGGCTGATCGAGATCGACGACACCGAGCGGATCTTCTCCAACCCGTCGGTCCAGGCCACGGAGGACTACATCTCGGGCCGCTTCGGCTGACGGACGCTGCCGCTTCGGCTGAGCCGACGTCGGTTTCAGCTGAGGTCGGTTGCATAGGACCCCTCGCGGTGCTGCATGGCGGTGCCACCGCGAGGATGCAAGAGGGCCCGCCCCTGGCTTCCGGGGGCGGGCCCATTGCGTTCTGCACCCACGTCGCCATGCCTTGCCCCACCCACCCGACTCGGTCGGCCGAGAGGCGCCCCCGGGGACCGGCCGTCCGGCACCGCCGGCCACCGCCGTCGCGGCCGAGCGCCGCCGCGGCGGAGAAAGGGGCGGGGCGGGTGGGGGGCCGGTGGAGGAAGGGCCGGCGGAGAGAGGCCCTTGGGGAGCGGGCCGCGGGTAGGGCCCGTGGGAGGGGGCGGGTGGGGATGTGGGTGTGCCCACCCTCTCGTCGGGGAGGGTGGGCGGGTGGGGGTGGTCAGAGGGCTACCAGTTTGATCACGGCGAAGGCTACGGCGGCGACCAGCGCTGCGGCCGGCATCGTGATGAACCAGCCGAGGACGATGTTCTTGGCGACGCCCCAGCGGACGGCGTTGAGCCGCTTGGTCGCGCCCACACCCATGATCGCCGAGGTGATGACGTGGGTCGTGGAGATCGGCGCCTTGAAGATGAACGCGGTCGTGAACATGATCGACGCACCGGTCGCCTCCGCGGCGAAGCCCTGCGGCGGGTCCAGCTCGATGATCTTGCGGCCCAGGGTGCGCATGATCCGCCAGCCACCGGCGTACGTGCCCAGCGACAGCATCACCGCACAGGCGATCTTGACCCAGACCGGGATCGGGTCGCCGAAGGTCTCATGGCCGGAGATGACCAGGGCCAGCACCACGACACCCATCGTCTTCTGGGCGTCCTGGAGACCGTGGCCGAGCGCCATGCCGGCCGCCGAGACGGTCTGGGCGATGCGGAAACCGCGCTTGGCCTTGTGCGGGTTGGACCGGCGGAACAGCCACATGATCGCCGTCATGACCAGGTAGCCGACGATCAGGCCCACGAACGGGGACACGAACATCGGGATGATGATCTTGTCGATGACCCCGTTCCAGAGCACGTCCGTGCCGCCCGCCAGCGCCGCACCCACCATGCCGCCGAACAAGGCGTGGGAGGAGGAGGACGGCAGGCCGAAGTACCAGGTGATCAGGTTCCAGACGATCGCGCCGACCAGCGCCGCGAACAGGATGCCCATGCCCGTGGAGCCCTTGGGCGTCTCGATCAGACCCTCACTGACCGTCTTGGCGACCCCGGAGCCGAGGAAGGCACCGGCCAGGTTCATGACCGCGGCCATGGCGAGGGCCGCCCGCGGGGTCAGCGCCCGCGTCGACACCGACGTCGCGATGGCGTTCGCCGAGTCGTGGAAACCGTTCGTGTACGTGAAGAAGAGCGCGACCGCGATGGTCACGACCAGGGCGAAGGTGTCCATCGACGCCTCAGGACTCCTTGACGGCGATGGTCTCCACCGTGTTCGCCACGTGCTCGAACGCGTCCGCCGCCTCTTCCAGGACGTCCACGATCTGCTTGAGCTTGAGCACCTCGATCGCGTCGTACTTGCCGTTGAAGAGGTGGGCCAGCAGCTTGCGGTGGATCTGGTCGGCCTGGTTCTCCAGGCGGTTGACCTCGATCCAGTACTCGGTGAGGTTGTCCAGGGTGCGCAGGTGGGGCATGGCCTCCGCGGTCAGCTCGGCCGCCCGTGCCAGCACCTCGATCTGCTGCTCGACGCCCTTCGGCAGCTCCTCGATGTTGTAGAGGACGACCAGGTCGACGGCCTCCTCCATGAAGTCCATGATGTCGTCGAGGGAGCTGGCGAGGGAGTAGATGTCCTCGCGGTCGAACGGCGTGATGAACGAGGAGTTCAGCTGGTGGAAGATCGCGTGCGTGGCGTCGTCACCTGCGTGTTCCGCGGCCCGCATACGCTCTGCGATCTCGGCCCGGGCAGACGCGTCCGCCCCGAGCAGTTCCATCAGGAGTTTCGAGCCCGTGACGATGTTGTCCGCGGATGCGGCGAACATGTCGTAGAAGCTCGTCTCCCTGGGGGTCAGACGAAAGCGCACGTGGGGTCCTCGGGGTGCTTCGGTTTCGGTCAGGCTGATGCTAGGCGCATCATCCGGCCACGGCTAATGGGCCGTCCCCCAGTGTCGCCCATCGGGCAGAGTGATCAGCACGGGGGCGTACCAAGGGCTCCTTACCCCGCAAAGTTGGTTACCATATACCCAGTAGGGGTATGTATCCCGGATTGTGTCCACAGCTCGTCCCGAGACGGAGGGCCGCGATGACGACGACCGAGGCCGGCGCCACGCACGGCTACCACAAGCAGAAGGACGAGCACCTCAAGCGGCTGCGCCGGATCGAGGGGCAGATCCGCGGGCTGCAGCGGATGGTCGAGGAAGACACCTACTGCATCGACATACTCACCCAGGTCTCCGCCTCCACCAAGGCCCTGCAGTCGTTCGCGCTGCAGCTGCTCGAGGAGCACCTGCGGCACTGCGTCGCGGACGCGGCGCTCAAGGGCGGGGACGAGATCGAGGCGAAGGTGGACGAGGCGACGAAGGCGATCGGCCGCCTGCTCCGCACCTGAGCCGGTCAGGCCGGATCCCGCTCCTCGGCCACCCGCAGCACCTCGTCGATGCTCTCCATGCTGAGCCGGTCCTCGGCCGCCGAGGCCGCGATGATCAGCTCCCCGCACAGCTCGATCTCGGCGAGGGCCACGTGGTCCTGTACCGCCGTCCCGCCGACCGGAGCCACCTGCCTCACCTCTTCTCTGCCGTCACCCACTTCCTAGAGTAGGGAGCGGCTACACACCGCGCATGGCACGGACGGGCTACTTACGGGGTGGCGTCCCGGACTAGTGCTCCGGCCGGTTTCCGGCGCCGCCGGCGCTGTCGTCGCCGGCGATCCGGCCCGCGTAGATGTCCCCGGGAGCCGGCAGCCGCACGTCGGCGGGGATGCCGAAGTCGTACAGCAGCATGGTCGAGGCGACCGCCACGGTGGCCTTCTGGTGGCCGTTGACGAAGCTGAAGCGCTGCCGGAGCTTGCGGAGGCGGCCCTCGTCGTCCAGGTAGGCGTCGAACGGGACCCGGGCCGTGGCGAACCCTTTCGCTGCCGCGGCCAGGGACTCCCTGGTGCCGGGGGCGGCGTACCGGGCCGCACGGGTCAGGTCGGCCGTGCCCCGGTAGTGCCGTACGGCCGTCCCGCCGACCTCGGTGCGGCCCACGAAGGTCGCCTCCCGCGTGCCGCGCAGCACCTCGGCCGCCGCGTACGGGTCGGTCGCGCCGCCGGTGACCAGATTGCCGTCGGACAGCGTCGCGGTGTCCACCCGTACCCACTTGTCGGCGGGCACGCCCGCGCCCCGGTTCTTCAGGTAGAGGGCGCCGGGAGCGAGGAGTTCGGTGATGGGCCGGTGCTCGGAGGTGCCGGCCGGGTCCTCGGGCAGTACCACGGTGAGCCGTCCGAGGCGGTGTCTGTAGTCGTAGACGCCCCTGCCGCGGATGGTGACGCGGGTGCCGCCCGTGGCCATCTCCATCGAGGTGCCGGCCTTGGACGTGCCGGCCTCGCGCAGCGCGTCCGCGGCCCGGTGCAGGGTACTCACGGGGTCGCCCCCGCCCTTCACGTCCTCGGCGGCGGCGCCGCTGCTCGAACAGCCCGTGGCACCCGTGCCGAGGCCGAGGAGGATGCCCATCGCGGCGACCGTTCCGCCTGCGCGCCTCTGCTGCCGCCGATCCATCGCCTGCCTACCCCCAGCCGGTGTGTCCGTCACGGGCCCTCGTCGTCCGGTTAAACGACGGGTGGGGGGTGCCGTCACGCGCCGCCGGGGTGGGCGGGAGCCGGCGGAACGCTTCGGCAGGGAGGTCGGTAACGTTGTCGGGGTGGCAGTCACCGCGGCACAGCAGGACGGGCCGGAGCCCGGCAGGGCGGGACAGGAGCCTGGCAGGGCCGGGCAGGAACACGGCGGGGGCGGGCAGCAGCCCGGCAGGGCCGGACAGGGACATCTGACGACGACAGACGAGCAGGGCCGCTTCTGCGTGGCCCGGTGCAGCTGCGGCTGGCGTGGCCCCGCCCGGCGGGCCCGCAGTCAGGCCCGCACGGACGCGGAGGGACACGGTGTGGCCCCGTGAGGGGCTCGGCCCTGCCGTTCAGTGCCGCCGCTCCATGCGGCCGGAGGGCCGGCCGAGGGCGTCCACCAGCTCCCGGTCGCGGAGCTGGGTGAGACGGGTGCGGGCCGCTGAGGGGGAGAGCCACAGGATGCGGTCCACTTCGGCGTTCGGCGTGAAGTGGCCGGAAACCGCCTGCGCCGCCCAGTACCGCACCTGCTTCGGGCGGCCATTGGCCGAATAGCGCACCGTCGGCAGTTCGCCGCCGGGCTCGGCCGTGTAGCCGGTCTCCTCGGCGACCTCGCGCAGCGCGCCGGCGAGCGCGTCCTCACCCCGTTTGAGCTTCCCCTTGGGGTGGGACCAGTCGTCGTACTTCGGCCGGTGGACCAGGCAGATCTCCAGTTCACCGGCGACCGGGGAGCGGCGCCACAGCACGCAGCCGGCCGCTTGGACCACGGTGTCGTCCACACCGCCTCCTCGTGGGTTCAGGGCGCGTTGACGATCTGCTTCTGCCAGGTCTGCTGGAACGCGAACCTGGCCGCCTCCACCTCGTGCCGCTGGTCGGCGTGGAGCACGCCGAGCGCGTACGCCGTCGCCGGGGCGATCCGGGGGGTGCGGGCCGCCTGCGCCGCGGCCGCTGCCGCCTCCGAGGCGTCCCGGTGCCGGTTCAGCGCCTGTCCCGCCGTCAGCAGCCGTACGTCCACGGGTGCATCGCCGTGCAGCACCTCCCGGGCGTACCGGTGCAGGCGCAGCAGCAGGCGGACCTGGTGCCAGGGGCCGTCCTGGGGGTGCGGGGCCGGGTCCGGGGACAGGCCGTGGACCAGCGCCTCCGCGTTGTAGGGGTGGCCGGCGACGACCAGGGGGAGCGCGGCGACGGCGTCCGTGAGGCGTTCCTCGGCCGCGGCGGCGAGCGGGCGCAGGGCGGTGGTGGGGGCGGCGGGGGTGAGCGGCACCTCGCTGGCGAGTACGGCCACCTTGTCGGCCACGGCGTGGAAGCGGGAGGAGCCGAGGGCCTGCAGTGCCGTGGAGTGGGCGCGGGTCCGGGCCAGCGTCAGCTGGCGTTCGAGCAGGGCGCCGGCCTTGGCCGCGCCCACGGTGAGGTTGCCGCGTTCCGGTGCCGCCGCGGGGTGGGACGGGCCGCCGGGGCTGTCGGCTGCCGTCTTCGCCGCGCCGGCCGCCGTTGCGCCGGCGCGGCTGCCCGCGGCCACGGCATCGACCGTCTGGGCCGGGAGCACCGCGGCGCCCGACAGCCGGTACAGCGCGAGGAGCAGTCGTTCCAGCCGGCCCTCGTACGAGTGCTCCAGGCCCAGGGTGCCGGACAGCCAGGCCAGTTCGGGCCGCATCTCCTCGGACCAGTCGGGGTCGAGGAGGGGCCGGAACGTGTGCAGGCTGCCGCTGATGCGGCGGGCCGAGCGGCGCAGGGCGCGGGCCGCGTCGACGGACTCCGCCGCGCCGTTGTCGCCCGCGCCGCCCGCGTAACCGCGTGCGGCGGCACCCCCGCCGTTGCCGCCGGTCTCCCGGTGCAGGCGCAGGGCGCGCAGGAACTCCGTCGCCTGGGCGCGCAGGTAGCGGGCGAGAGCGTCCCCGGTCACCTCCTCGGCCGTGGGGTCCGTCGGGTCAAGGTGTTGCTGTGCCACGCCGGCGCCTCCGGGCGTCTATGAGCATCTCCTGGACGTTGCGCAGGGGCTGGCCGTCCGCGTCGGTCGCGTGTCGTGTCCACTCGCCGTCGGGGCCGAGGTGCCAGGAGGAGGTGGTGTCGGACATACCGGTGTCCAGCAGCCGGTTGAGGGCTGCGCGGTGGCCGGGGTCGACGACCCGGACCAGGGCTTCTATCCGGCGGTCGAGGTTGCGGTGCATCATGTCGGCGCTGCCGATCCACACCTCGGGCTCGCCGCCGTTGCCGAAGGCGAAGACCCGGGAGTGCTCCAGGAAGCGGCCGAGTATCGAGCGGACCCGGATGTTCTCCGACAGACCCGCGACGCCCGGGCGGACGGCGCAGATGCCGCGCACCCAGATGTCGACCGGCACGCCGGCCTGGGAGGCCCGGTAGAGCGCGTCGATGACCGCCTCGTCCACCATCGAGTTGACCTTGATGCGGACGAACGCCGGGCGGCCCGCACGGTGGTGCTGGGCCTCCTTGTTGATCCGCGCGATCAGGCCGTCCCGCAGGGACTTGGGGGCGACGAGCAGCCTGCGGTACGTCTCGCGGCGCGAGTAGCCGGACAGGCGGTTGAACAGGTCGGACAGGTCCGCGCCGACCTGGGGGTCGGCGGTGAGCAGGCCGAGGTCCTCGTACAGGCGGGCCGTCTTCGGGTGGTAGTTGCCGGTGCCGACGTGGCTGTAGCGGCGCAGGGTCTCGCCCTCCTGGCGGACCACCAGGGACAGCTTGCAGTGCGTCTTCAGGCCGACCAGGCCGTAGACGACGTGGCAGCCGGCCTCCTCCAGCTTGCGCGCCCACTTGATGTTGGCGTGCTCGTCGAAGCGGGCCTTGATCTCGACCAGGACGAGGACCTGCTTGCCGGACTCGGCGGCGTCGATGAGCGCGTCGACTATCGGGGAGTCGCCGGAGGTCCGGTACAGGGTCTGCTTGATCGCGAGGACGTCCGGGTCGGCCGCCGCCTGCTCCAGGAACGCCTGCACGGAGGTGGAGAAGCTGTCGTACGGGTGGTGCAGCAGCACGTCCCGGGCGCGCAGGGCGGCGAAGATGTCGGGCGCGGAGGCCGACTCGACCTCGGCGAGGTCACGGTGGGTGCCGGCGATGAACTTCGGGTACTTCAGCTCCGGCCGGTCGAGGCTGTGGATGCGGAAGAGGCCGGTGAGGTCGAGCGGGCCGGGCAGCGGGTACACCTCGGCCTCGGAGATCTTCAGCTCGCGGACCAGCAGGTCCAGCACCTCACGGTCGATGGACTCCTCGACCTCCAGGCGTACCGGCGGGCCGAAGCGGCGCCGCATGAGTTCCTTCTCCAGGGCCTGCAGGAGGTTCTCGGCGTCGTCCTCCTCGACCTCCAGGTCCTCGTTGCGGGTGAGCCGGAAGGCGTGGTGCTCGAGCACCTCCATGCCCGGGAACAGCTCTTCCAGGTGCGCGGCGATGACGTCCTCGACGGGGACGTAGCGGCCGGGGCTGCTCTCCAGGAAGCGGGACAGCAGCGGGGGCACCTTCACGCGCGCGAAGTGCTTGTGGCCGCTGACCGGGTTGCGTACGACGACGGCCAGGTTCAGGGACAGGCCGGAGATGTACGGGAAGGGGTGCGCCGGGTCGACGGCCAGCGGGGTGAGGACCGGGAAGATCTGGTGCCGGAAGAGCGTGAAGAGCCGTGCCTGCTCCTTCTCGGTCAGCTCGTTCCAGCGGACCAGGTGGATGCCCTCCTCCGCGAGTGCGGGGGCGACGTCCTCGTGGTAGCAGGCGGCGTGCCTGGCCATCAGCTCGCGGGAGCGGGCCCAGATCATCTCCAGGACCTCGCGCGGCTGCAGGCCGGAGGCGGAGCGGGTGGCGACGCCGGTGGCGATGCGCCGCTTCAGACCGGCCACCCGGACCATGAAGAACTCGTCCAGGTTGCTGGCGAAGATCGCCAGGAAGTTGGCGCGCTCCAGCAGGGGCGTATCGGGGTCCTCGGCCAGCTCGAGCACGCGCTCGTTGAAGGCGAGCCAGCTGCGCTCCCGGTCGAGGAAGCGGCCCTGGGGCAGGAGGGTGCCGTCGGCCTGGGACTCCTCGTACGCGTCGAGGTCCGCGTCGATGTCGGGTTCCAGATCGGAGACGGCGGCGGCCACGGTGTGCGGACGGTGCGCGGCTATGGAGCCCACGGAGGGCTGCGGGTGCTGGACCTCGGCCTGGGTGTCTTGCTGACTCATGAACCCATTCTTCCGCGCCACGGGCGACACGGGCGCGTCGGAACGTGCGGGCGGGAGCGTCACGGCCCCGTTCCCCGCTGGCCCCTCGGGGGGTGGCGAAGGCTCTGGCACGGCGGGCTTCATTGGGCGAGCGTCGCAAGTCCGGCTGAATCAATGGTTACGGCGACATGACGTATGGGATAGCGGGGAGCGGCCCGAAAGGTTTGCGGAGGCGCGAACGCGCGGCGCGTACGGGAGCCAGGGGGCGGTCCGGCGCCCGTACGCGGCGTTCCGGAGCGAGGAGAGCGGGCCGGCGCCCGTACGCGGCGTTCCGGAGCAAGGAGGGCGGGTCGGCACCCCGTGCGCGGCGTCCCGGAGCCACGGGGGCGGTCCGGGCGTCCGTGCGCGGCGTCCGGTGACTCTGAGTGCCGGGTGCGGCGGCGGAAGAGGGGCGGCCGCCGAGGCGGCCCCCCTCGCGTGCGCGGAGGTCAGGTTTCGGTGCGGTACATCAGGTCCGTCTCGTGGACCGTGAAGCCCAGCCGCTCGTACACCGACACCGCGGCGCTGTTGTCCGCGTCGACGTAGAGCATCGCGGTCGGCAGCTGCTGGGCGGCCAGGTGGCGCAGCCCGACGGTGGTGAGCGCCTTGCCGAGCCCGCCGCCCTGCTCGCCGGGCCGCACCCCGAGGACGTACACCTCGCCGATCCCCTCCGCGGCGTGCACCTTGGTCCAGTGGAAGCCGATCAGCTCCCCGCGCCGCTCGGCCAGGAAGAACCCGGCCGGGTCGAACCACGGCTGGGCCTTGCGGTCGTCCAGGTCCCGCTGGGTCAGCGAGCCCTGCTCGGGGTGGTGGGCGAAGGCGGCGGCGTTCACCGCGAGCCAGGCCGCGTCGTCCTTGCCGGGCACGAAGGTGCGCACGGTCACCCCCTCCGCGAGCACCGGCTCGGGCAGCTCCAGGCCGGCCAACGGGCGGCGCATCTGGCGCAGTTCGCGGAACAGGGTCAGGCCGAGCACCTGGGCGAGGTGCCGGGCCGCGGGGTGTCCGCCGTGCGCCCACACCCGCAGCCGCTTGCCGGAGGCGGCCAGCAGGGCCGAGCCGAGCGCCCGGCCGTGCCCGTGCCCGCGGTGCGCGGGATGCACGACGAGTTCGGCGGCCGGCGCCTCCACCGGGTCGGTGTCCTCCAGCTGGGCGTAGCCGACGAGTTCGTCGTCGGCGGTCAGCAGCAGGTGCGAGACGCCCTCGCGGCTGCCCCCGCGCAGCTGGAGCCGGCCCTGCTCGGACACCGGCTGCTGCCCGTCGACCAGAGCGGCCTCGCCGAGCAGGCCCAGCACGGCCTCGGCCCGGTCCGGGGTGAGCGCGGAATGGGTCTCGATGGAGCGGGCGGGGAAGCCCCGTACGGTGTCGTCGCTGCTCATGCGTATGAGGGTACGGGTCGGCCGGGGTGAAGTCCCGGCACACCGGCCGCAAAGGAATCGGCAAAGGGAAACCAGGATGTAACCCTGAACCCCCTGTCGCGCTACGCGCGTTGACCCTAGGCTGCGCCGAGCCACCACAGCCGACCCACAGGGGGGTTCCCATGCCAGCCGCGCCCCGGCGCACCAGACGCCGTACCTACGGCCTCCTCTCCGCCGCCGCCGGTCTCGCCACCGCGGCGGCGCTGGCCAGCGCGCTCCCGGCGGACGCGCACGAGAGCCACCACCATCACCGTCCGGGCCGGTACCAGGACGTCCAGCTCCTCTCCTTCAACGACCTGCACGGCAACCTCGAGCCCCCGTCGGGTTCCTCCGGCCGGGTCACCGAACTCCAGCCGGACGGCACGACGAAGACGATCGACGCGGGCGGTGTCGAGTACCTCGCCACCCACCTGCGCCAGGCCCGCCAGGGCCACCCGTACTCCGTCACCGCGGCCGGCGGCGACATGGTCGGCGCCTCCCCGCTGCTGTCGGGCCTGTTCCACGACGAGCCCACCATCGAGGCGCTCAACAAGCTCGACCTCGACGTCACCTCGGTCGGCAACCACGAGTTCGACGAGGGCGCGCGGGAACTGGGCCGCCTGCAGAACGGCGGCTGCCACCCGAAGGACGGCTGCTACACGGACAAGAAGTTCAAGGGCGCCGACTTCCCGTACCTGGCGGCGAACGTCCTGGACGAGAAGACCGGCAGGCCGATCCTGAAGCCGTACTGGGTCTGGCAGAAGAAGGACGTCAAGATCGGTTTCATCGGCGTCACACTGGAGGGCACCCCGGGCGTCGTCTCCGCCGACGGCGTCAAGGGCCTGCAGTTCAAGGACGAGGTCGAGACGATCAACAAGTACGCCAAGGTGCTCCAGCGCCAGGGCGTGCGGTCGATCGTGGCCCTGATCCACGAGGGCGGCTTCCCGGCCTCCGGCGCCTACAACTACGACTGCGACTCCGCGGGCGCCGGCTCCGGCGTCTCAGGACCGATCGTGGACATCGCCAAGAACGTCACGCCGGCCGTCGACGCCCTCGTCACCGGCCACACCCACAGCGCGTACGTCTGCGACATCCCGGACCCGTCCGGCCGCCCCCGCATGGTCACCTCGGCCGCCTCCTTCGGCCGCCTCTACACCGACACCACGCTGACCTACGACCGCTACACCGGCGACATCGCCCGTACGGCCGTGAAGTCCGCGAACCGTGTGGTCACCCGGGACGTGCCCAAGGCGCAGGACATGACCGACCTGATCGGCCGGTGGAACACCCTGGCCGCCCCGATCGGCAACCGCCCCATCGGCTACATCTCCGCCGACGTCGGCAACACCGGCACCGAGTCCCCGATGGGCGACCTGATCGCCGACGCGCAGCTCGCCCACGGCCGTGAGCTGGACCCGCGGACCAGCCTGGCCCTGATGAACCCGGGCGGGGTCCGGGCCGGTCTCACCTACGCGGCCAAGGGCGCCGAGGGCGACGGCGTGGTCACCTACGCCGAGGGCTTCACGGTCCAGCCGTTCGCGAACACCGTGAACCTCCAGGACTTCACCGGTGCCCAGCTGATCCAGGTGCTCAAGGAGCAGGTGAGCGGTGCCAACGCGGCGGCCCCGAAGATCCTCCAGCCGTCCGCGAACCTCACCTACACCCTGGACCTCACCAAGTCCGGCGCGGACCGTGTGGTCACCGACTCCATCCGGCTGAACGGCGCCCCGGTCGACCCGGCGGCCACCTACCGCGTCGCCACCAACAGCTTCCTCGCGGGCGGCGGCGACGGCTTCCCGACCCTCGCGCAGGGCACGGGCGACCTGGTGGGCGCGGACGACCTGAGCGCCCTGGAGAAGTACCTGACGGCGAACTCGTCGGCCGCCTCTCCCCTCACCCCGCCGACGGCGAACCGGATCACGATCGTGCAGTAGAACCCGTGTGCCTGGGTGAAGGGCACCGTGACACCGGAACCGCCCCGGGAGCTTCTCCCGGGGCGGTTTCGTCGGTGACGGCTCAGCGGGAACTCCCGCGGACCGTGAACCGGTGCCCCGGTACCGGCTGCTGAGCGGATGTCAGCCGTGGGCGGCGGGGGTGCCGGGTTCGGTGTGCCCGGTCAGCAGGGTGGGCCAGTCCTGCTGGACGGACCACTCGCTGAAGGTGTGCCAGCCGACCTCGGGGTAGGACCGGCGCAGGCCGGCCACGTCGACGTCGAGACCGATGCCGGAGAAGTAGGCGAACATCGCCGCCAGGTCGGTGGAGTGCTTGCGGACGTACTCGAGGGGGACCTCCTGGTGGGTGACCGGGCGGCCGAGGGCGGCGGTGAGGACGGTCGCCTGCTGTGCGGGGGTGCACTCGTCGGACGCGATGTCGATGCGGAGGCCGGTGAACTCGTCCGGGCGCTGCAGGGCCAGCACGGCGAAGGCGCCGATGTCGGTGGCGGGGATGAGCGTGAGCGGGCAGTGGGCCGGCACGGGCCAGGCGAAGGTGCCCTCGCGCAGTCCGTCGAGGCTCCAGCCGGTGGCGAAGTTGTCCATGAAGGCCGCCGGGGCGATCACCGTCCATGGCAGGCCGGACGCGTACAGGTGCTGCTCGACCACCCACTTGCTCTCGTAGTGCGGGATGCCGGTGCCGCGGTCGGCGTGGGCGGCGGAGGTGAACACGACGTGGCTGAGGCGGGCGGCGGCCGCCGCGTCGAGGAGGGTCTTGCCCTGCCGGACCTCGGTGTCGGTGTCGGTGCCGAAGGGGGTGGTGACCGCGAAGAGGGCGTCGGCCCCGGCGAGGGCGGTGTCGAGCGAGGTGCGGTCGTCGAAGTCGGCGTGGCGGACCTCGGCGCCCAGGGCGCGCAGGGCGTCGGCGGCGGGCGAGGCGGGGTGGCGGGTGAGGGCGCGGACGTGGAGTCCGGCGGCCAGTGCGGCTCGGGCGGTGGCTCCGCCCTGGGCGCCGGTGGCGCCGGTGACGGCGATGGTGAGCATGGGAATCCCCCGGGTCGGTAGAATTGCTGTGCGATGCATTTGCTGCGTCGCACAGCAGAATAGGCCATAGTTCGCTGCGTCGCGCAGCAATTTTTGGAAGGGGAGCCCGTGACCGAGACCGACCGGGCCCGGCTGTACGAGGAGCTGGGCGTCGTATCCCGGCGTCACCTGGCCGCATACGTGCTGTTCAACCAGGCCGTCGCCGACCATCTGGGCCTGCATCCGACGGACGTGCAGTGCCTGAGCCTGATGACCGCCGAGCCGGAACCGCTCACCGTCAAGCAGATCGCGGACATGACCGGGCTCACCACGGGCTCGGCCACCCGGCTCGTGGACCGGCTGGAGCGCGGCGGCTACGTCACCCGTACGCCCGACCGGCAGGACCGCCGCCGGGTGCTCGTCACCCCGGTCCCGGAACGGGTCGCCCGGGTCGGCGCGGTGTGGGACGAGCTGGGACACGGCTGGCAGGCCATCCTGGAGGACCACACGGACGCCGAACTGAGGACGATCATCCAGCACATGCGCCGGGCGAGCGCCCTCAGCCACACCCAGATCGAGCGCCTGCGCACCATGCCCAGGCCCGACTGAGCGCCGGGGTCAGCCGGTGGGCGTCTCCGGCGGAGGTGTCGGGGCCCCCGGCAGGCGTACCGTCACCACCGTGCCGCCGCCCTCCGCCGGCGCCAGGGTGACCTCCCCGCCCGCCTGCTGGACCGTACGGGCCACGATCGACAGACCGAGACCCGAGCCGGGCAGGGCGCGCGCGCCGGGCGAGCGCCAGAAGCGGTCGAAGACGTGCGGGAGTTCGTCCGCGGGGATGCCGGGGCCGTGGTCGCGGACCGTCAGCACGCCCGCGGTCAGCTGTACCTCGACCGTGCCGCCCTCGGGACTGAACTTCACCGCGTTGTCCAGGATGTTGACGACCGCCCGCTCCAGTGCGGAGGGCTCCGCCCGGACGAACCAGGGCTCGAGGTCCGCGGTGATGGTCAGCTCCGGCCCGCGCAGGCGCGCCCGGCGCAGTGCCGCCTCGGCGGTGTCGTGGAACGCCACCACCTGTACCCGCTCGCCGCGCTGCCCCTCCGAGCGGGACAGCTCCTGCAGGTCACCGATCAGTGAGGACAGTTCCGACATCTGCGCCTTGACCGAGTCCAGCAGCGCCTTGCGGTCCGCCGGGGGCAGTGGCCGGCCCGTCTCCTCGCTGCGGGTGAGGAGTTCGATGTTGGTGCGCAGGGAGGTGAGGGGGGTACGCAGTTCGTGGCCCGCGTCCGCGATCAGTTGCTGCTGCAGCTCGCGGGAGCCGGCGAGTGCGGTGGTCATCGAGTTGAAGGACCGTGAGAGACGGGCCACCTCGTCCTCGCTGTCCTCCTCGACGGGGATGCGGATGCCCAGGTCCTCGGTCCGCGCCACGTGCTCGACGGCCTCCGTGAGCTTGTCGACCGGACGCAGTCCCGCACGGGCCACCGCGAGCCCCGCCGCTCCGGCGCCGACCACCCCGATGCCGGACACCAGGAGCAGGACCAGGGCGAGGTCCTTGAGGGTGTCGTGGGTGGCCTTCAGCGGTATGGCGACCTGCAGGGCCGTGTCGGGATAGAGCTGGGGCCGCACGCCGGGGCCCTGGGTGATCGTCAGGGGCTGGGTCAGCACCCGCACGCTGTTGCCCTCGGAGTCGACACCGTCGCGCAGGATGCCGTCGAACACCAGCTCGTCGCTCGTGTTCGCCCGGGTGATGACCGCGATGTCGGAGGGGGTGGTCTTCACCCGGCCCGCGGAGTCGGCCGACACACAGGCGGAGCCGTCCAGTCTCACCAGCTGGAGGTAGTAGTAGGTGCCGTGGGCGTGCAGGCCGCCGAGAACGGCGTTGTTGGGCTGCTGCGGGCAGCTGGCGAGCGCGGACGACACGTTCGCCTCCCGCTGCGGCTGCGTCGTCTTCTCCAGGTCCTTGTCGACCTGGTCGTACAGCTTGCGCTCCACGATGAACCAGCAGGTGACCGACACCGCCGCCACGGCGAAGGCCACCGCGGCCGCCACCAGCATCGCCAGCCGCGCCCTGATCGGCAGCGCCCGGTACCGGCGCGCCAGCCTCCTCACTCCACGCCGCCCTGGCGCAGGACGTACCCGACGCCCCGCACCGTGTGCACCAGGCGCGGCTCACCGCCGGCCTCGGTCTTGCGGCGCAGGTACATGACGTAGACGTCCAGCGAGTTGGAGGAGGGCTCGAAGTCGAAGCCCCACACCGCCTTCAGGATCTGTTCGCGGGTGAGCACCTGGCGCGGGTGTGCCATGAACATCTCCAGCAGGGTGAACTCCGTGCGGGTCAGCTCCACCTGCCGGCCGCCGCGGGTGACCTCCCGGGTGGCGAGGTCCATGCGCAGGTCGGCGAAGGTGAGCGCCTCGTCCTCCTGGGCCGCGGCGGACACGGCCGCCGCGTAGGAGCTGCGGCGCAGCAGCGCACGGATACGGGCGAAGAGTTCGTCGAGTTCGAAGGGCTTGACGAGGTAGTCGTCGGCGCCCGCGTCCAGGCCGGTGACCCGGTCGCCGACGGTGTCGCGGGCGGTGAGCATGAGGATCGGGATGGTGTCGCCGGTCCCCCGGATGCGGCGGGCCGCCGTCAGGCCGTCCATGCGCGGCATCTGGATGTCCAGCACCACCAGGTCCGGCCGGTAGACGGTGGCCTTCTCCAGCGCATCCGCCCCGTCGACGGCGACCTCGGTGTCGTACCCCTCGAAGGCGAGGCTGCGCTGCAGTGCCTCGCGTACGGCCGGCTCGTCGTCGACGATCAGGATGCGCTGGGTGTCGCGGTCACCTTCGGCGGGACTCATCGCTCGCGATTCCTCGGGGTGCGGGGTCGGTCGGGGTGTCTCTCAGCGTGCCACGTCCTGCGGGCCGGGAGGGGCACGCGGCCCGGTCAGGCCAGGACCGTGTTCAGGCGGTGCAGCGGCACCTTGCGGCGGTGCGGGCGGGCGGCGGAGGTGCGCAGCCCCATCAGCTGAGGGACCGGCGTCACGGCCGGCCGCGGGGCACGGGGTGCCGGGACGGGCACGTGCAGCTCGGAGACGATGGACAGGGCCAGGGTGATGCCGGCCGGACCGCGCTCGGTCATGCGGTGGGGGATGTGCTTGATCATGACCTGCTCCTTGCTGTCTGTACTGCGTGTGCTTGATGGGCTTGCTGTGCTTGGTGTGGCGCTTGGTGTGCTCGGGGTGCTTGGTGTGCTCGGGATGCTTGGTGTGGCGCTTGGTGTGCTCGGGGTGCTTGGTGTGGCGCTTGGTGTGCTCGCTGTGCTTGGCGTGCTCGGGGTGCTCGCCGTGCCGGACGCGCTGGACGTGCCGTCAGCTGCCGGAGCCCGCCCGGAGCTTGGCCAGGTCGGCCTTGACGGTGTCGACGGGGATGGCGAAGCCGAGGCCGATGCTGCCCGCCTCGGAGGACGAGGAGGACCGTGAACCCGACGAGTACATCGCGGAGTTGATGCCGATGACGCGACCGCCGGAGTCGATCAGGGCGCCGCCGGAGTTGCCCGGGTTCAGGGACGCGTCGGTCTGTATGGCCTTGTACGTGGTCGTGGACGAGCCGGTGTCGCCGTTGAACTCACGGCCGCCGAACTGGAACGGCCACTCCCCGTCGCCGCCCCGCCCCTGCCCCTGGCCCTCGTCGGTGGAGACGGTGACGTCCCGGTCCAGGGCGGAGACGATGCCGCTGGTGACGGTGCCGGTCAGGCCCTCGGGCGAGCCGATCGCGACGACCGTGTCCCCGACCTGGACGCTGCCGGAGTCACCGAGCGCCGCCGCCTTGAGACCCAAGGCGCCCTTGAGCCTGATCAGCGCGAGGTCCTTGGAGCTGTCGGTGCCGACCACCTCGGCGGTGTAGCTCTTGCCGTCACTGGTGCGCACCTTGATCGAGTCGGCGCCGGAGACTACGTGGTTGTTGGTGACGATCTCGCCGCCGGACGTGATGATCACTCCGGAGCCGGTGGAGGAGCCGTTCGCGAGCGTCGCGTTGACCTCCACCACGCTCGGGGCGACCGCGGCGGCGATCGCGGCGACGTCGCCCTTCTTGCTGGACGGCACCACCGGGGTGCTGCTGCCGGCGCTCGCGACGGTGTCCTTGCCGGCCAGCTCCTGGAAGGCGTAGGCCGTGCCGCCGCCGACCGCCGCCGCGACGATCGCGACCGCCGCGAGCAGGGCGACCGGACCCCGGGTGCGCTTCCGCTTGTGCGCGGCGGGCTCCATGGCCGGCTGGTACGGCGGCGGGGGCGGCCACTCGGGGTTCACGGGGGCTGAGTAGGAGTGCGGCTGCTCGTATGTGCCCTGGCTCTCGGTCATGACAAGAAGAGTTCCCCGCGACCATGAGAGCTTCCTGAGGGCTCCCTGAGAAGCCCGGCAGAACCTCGTTTGCCCGATATAAAGAGCCCTGCCGGGTCGGTCAGCCCACGCAGCCGCAGCTCGTGCGCAGCACCAGCCGGGACGGGAACGTCTTCAGCCGCTCGCGCCGGGACCCGGCGATCCGCAGCCCGTCGTCCAGCACCAGGTCGACCGCCGCCCGGGCCATCGCCGAGCGGTCGGAGGCGACCGTGGTCAGCGGCGGGTCGGCGAGCGCGGCTTCCTTGATGTCGTCGAACCCGGCCACCGCCAGCTGCCCGGGCACGTCGATGCGCAGCTCGCGCGCGGCCCGCAGCAGGCCGATCGCCTGGTCGTCGGTGGAGCAGAAGATCGCGGGCGGCCGGTTCGGGCCGGACAGGACGTCCAGGGCCACACGGTAGGCGTCGTAGCGGTTGTACGGCGCCTCGAACAGCCGGCCCTCGGTGGTCAGGCCCGCCTCGGCCATGGCCCGCTTCCAGCCCTCGACGTGGTCGGAGACCGGGTCGCCGACGGCCGGCGTGTCCGCCGTGCCGCCCATACAGGCGACGTAGTCGTAGCCGTGCTCCAGCAGGTGGCGCACCGCGAGCTGGGCGCCGCCCAGGTCGTCCGTCACCACGGCCACGTCGTCGATGGCCTCCGGGCGCTCGTGCAGCAGCACCACCCGGGCGTCCCAGGCGTCGATCTCGGCGGCGGCCAGGTCGTTCAGGGCGTGCGAGACGAGGATCAGGCCGGAAACCCGCATACCGAGGAAGGCGCGCAGATAGTGGACCTCGCGTTCACCGATGTAATCGGTGTTGCCGACGAGGACCATCTTTCCGCGCTCGGAGGCGGCCTGCTCGACCGCGTGCGCCATCTCGCCGAAGAAGGGCTGGCGGGCGTCCGGGATGATGAGGCCTATGAGGTCGGTGCGCCGCGAGGCCATCGCCTGGGCGACCCGGTCGGGCCGGTACCCCAGTTCCTTGATCGCGGCGAGGACACGCTCGCGCGTGGCCGGGGCGACCGGCCGGGGTCCGTTGTTGATGACATAACTGACGACGGCGGTGGAGGTCCCCGCCAGTCGTGCCACGTCATCCCGAGTCACCTTGGCCACGCGCGGAGTCTACGCGGATTGACCCTCTCCGGGCAGGGCGTATCACATCCCGGCTGTGCAACAGCAATGCCCTGGACGAGCGCCCCTCGTGCTCCGGCTACGCCTCGGCGTGCACTTCGGTGCCGGCCCGGACGGCTGTTGCGTCCGCATCTTCCGGCTTTGCCCGGCCCGCCTTGGCCTTGGCGTCCTCACCGGCCCGGTCACCCTTCTCGGGCGTAACGAATCGATAACCGACGTTCCGGACGGTCCCGATCAGCGACTCGTGCTCCGGTCCGAGCTTGGCCCGCAGCCGCCGTACGTGCACGTCGACCGTCCGGGTGCCGCCGAAGTAGTCGTAGCCCCACACCTCCTGCAGCAGCTGGGCCCGGGTGAAGACCCGGCCCGGGTGCTGAGCGAGGTATTTGAGCAGCTCGAACTCCTTGAAGGTCAGGTCCAGGACCCGGCCCTTGAGCTTGGCGGAGTAGGTGGCCTCGTCGACCGACAGATCGCCGTTGCGGATCTCCATCGGCGAGTCGTCCGCCACGATCTGCTGCCGGCCCATGGCGAGCCGCAGCCGGGCCTCGACCTCCGCGGGACCGGCGGTGTCGAGGAGGACGTCGTCGATGCCCCAGTCGGCGGTGACGGCGGCGAGGCCGCCCTCGGTGACGACGAGGATCAGCGGACAGCCGGGGCCGGTGGAGCGGAGCAGCTGGCACAGGCTGCGCACCTGGGGCAGGTCGCGGCGGCCGTCGACCAGGATGACGTCGGCACCCGGGGTGTCGACCAGGGCGGGTCCTTCCGCCGGGGCCACCCGCACGTTGTGCAGGAGCAGGCCGAGTGCGGGCAGCACCTCCGTGGAGGGCTGGAGGGCGTTGGTCAGGAGCAGCAGAGAACTCATACGTCTGGTTCCTCCTCGGTCCCTGCGAGGACGTGTGCGGTGCGGCACTGCTCTGCGATCCCGAAGGCCCCGTACACCCGCGGTCACCTGAGGTTTCCCGCTGTGTATACAACGCTTCCGAAAGCACAAAAGGACCCGGGGGCTACGTTGCCCGAGTCCTCTACCCAGCAGAATAGCCCACATGAGCAATCGTCCGGCGGGTCATGGGGCAGGTTCCACCGTTCGTCCGAATTCCGAGACAGGCAGACGGGGCTCTATCCGGACGTTCCTGCGCACTGCCGACGGAATTCCGGTCGATTCCGTATACGATCCGGGCCCCGCCGTATACGAAACCTTCCCGGACGCCTCTTCTTCCCCCTCACGTGACCTGGTGTTCGTGATCGCGCACGGCTTCACCGGGGACGTGGACCGGCCGCACGTACGACGGGTGAGCGCCGCCCTGCGCGGTCACGGCGCCGTCGTCACCTTCTCCTTCCGCGGCCACGGACGTTCCGGCGGCCGGTCCACGGTCGGTGACAAGGAGGTGCTGGACCTCGCCGCCGCCGTGGAGTGGGCCCGCGGCCTCGGGCACGCGCGCGTGGTGACCGTCGGCTTCTCGATGGGCGGCTCGGTGGTCCTGCGGCACGCGGCGCTGCACCCCGGCACGGTCGACGCGGTGGTCTCGGTCAGCGCCCCGGCCCGCTGGTACTACCGGGGCACGGCACCCATGCGCCGCCTGCACTGGCTGGTCACCCGCCCCGCGGGCCGCCTGGTCGGCCGCTACGGCCTGCGCACCCGCATCCACCACCGTGACTGGGACCCGGTCCCGCTCTCCCCGGCGGAAGCGGTCCCGAAGATCGCGCCCACCCCGTTGCTGATCGTGCACGGCGACCGTGACGGCTACTTCCCGCTCGACCACCCCCGGATGCTCGTCGCGGCGGCCGGTGACCACGCCGAACTCTGGGTCGAACCGGGCATGGGCCACGCGGAGAACGCGGCGGAGGACGCGCTGGTGGCCCGGATCGGGGACTGGGCCGTGTCGGCGGCGGGCTAGCCTGCCTCACACTGTCTTTAGTCTTTTCTTGTTTCTTGCCGTCGATTGAGGATTCAGATGCCCAAGGTCACGGTGCGCTACTGGGCCGCCGCCAAGGCCGCGGCCCGGGTCGCCGAGGAACCGTACGAGGCGGACACGCTGGCCGACGCGCTGGCCGCCGTGCGCGTGCGACACCCCGGCGAACTCACACGCGTACTGCTGCGATGCTCCTTCCTCGTCGACGGTGAACCCGTCGGGACCCGCGCGCATGAGACGGTACGGCTGGCCGAGGGCGGCACGGTCGAGGTGCTCCCGCCGTTCGCAGGAGGGTGAGCGATGACCGATCAGCCGTACCAGGGCGGCCCCTACGAGGGCTACGACCCGTACCAGCAGCAGTGGCCCGGGCAGGATCCGCAGTACGGGCAGCAGCCCGGCCAGGACCCGCACCTCACCCAGCAGTGGCAGGGCCAGACCTGGGAGACGCAGACGCACGCTCCGGTGCAGGCGGCGGAGACGGCGTATCTGCCCCGGCAGGAGCAGCCGTACCAGCAACAGCCGCACCAGCAACAGCAGCCGCACCAGCAACAGCAGCCGTACGGGCAGGAGCAGCCGTACGGCCAGCAGCCGTATCAGCAGCCGGATGGCCGGCAGCAGCCGTACGGGGAGCGGCCGTACGGGCAGCAGCAGCCGTATCAGCAGCCGGCGCACCAGGAGTCCGGGCACCAGCAGCCGGCGGCGTACCAGGGGGCAGCGGCGTACCAGCAGTCCCAGCAGTTCGCGGACCCGTACACGCCCGCACCGCAGGCGGAGCCGCACCACGAACCGCATCCCGCACCCGCACCGGCGGCGGCTGAACCGGCACCGGCGCCGGCACGGGCATCGTCGGCGGCTGAAGCAGGCGCAGGCGCCGCCGAGGGTGACGAGGATGGCCCCGCCTACGGCCCCGCCACCCTCGCCGGCAACGCGCGCATCACCGACGCCCAGCGGGCCCGCCTGGAAGGCCGCTCGCCGATCATCGAGCCCGGCATGCAGCCGGCGGCGCTCACCGCCCTGCTGGGCCTGCTCCTGGCCGCGGCGGCACCCGTCGCCTCGTACGCCCTAGCCGTTCCGCTGGTGCTGCTCCAGGCCGTGACGGCCGCGGGCTGGTTCCGGCTGAACGGCATGTGGCCCGCCCGTCAGGGCATCGCGCTGGCCTTCGCGGGCGCGCTGACCGCCGACGTTGCGGTCCTGGCGGCCGGGCGCGACCACGCCCTGGTGGCCATCCTCGGCGCGCTCGGCATCTGGGTGCTGCTCTCCCTCGTCCTCCAGCTGCGCTCGCACGCCTCGCCGGACGAGCGGATGTACGGCCTGATGGCGACCGTGGCCTCGGCGGCACTCGCGGTGCTGGCGACCGGGTACCTGGCCGCCGACCCGCACGCGGTCTCCGTCGGCGCGGCGGCGGTCGCGGTGGCGGTCCTGGCGCGCGCCCTGCCCCTGCCGACCCCGGCGTCGGTGGTGGTCGCCCTGCTGGCGGCGGCGGGCGCGGGCATCGCCGTGGGCGGGATGACCGGCTTCGGCTCGAAGGGGGCGCTGCTGGGCGGAGCCGCCGGGGTGTGCGCCCTGATCGGCCACCGGACGGCGAGCTACGACTACCCGTCCCGCTTCGTCCACTTCACAGCGGGCGTGGCCCTGCCCCTGTCGGCGGCGGCACCGGTGGTGTGGGCACTGGGCCGGGCGCTGGGCTGAGGCGCCGTCGGAGGGGGCCGTGAGCGCGGATGCCCTGCCTGCGCACGGCCACGGACGGCACCCTGGCTGTCTGCACGGGGCTGTGGATAGCGCACTGGCCGTCCGTACGGGCTGCGGGGCGCACTGGCTGTCCGTACGGGCCGTGGACGGCTCACCCCGGCTGCGGCTCCGTGCCTACGGCCCGGCCCGGGGGCTCACCTCGGGGGTGCAGTGGGCATGTGTTCGGTCTATCGGATCTGGTACTCCTCGTGCGGCGTCGCGCGCTCCCACACGGCATCGAACGCCGACGCGCACAACTTGGCCACTTCAGCACGCTCATCCAGCTCGGGGCCGGCCGAACCGCCCTCACCGGTGAAGTGATTCCACATGATCACGCGCCCGTCGAAGAGCCAGAAGTCGTTCCCCGGCAGCGCAATGTCCGACGCCTTGTGACGAGGGAGCCGGCGGACCAGCTCCCCGGCTGCCAGGTTCTGATACGTACAGGCGTGCTCGTAGCGGATGTACGGGCTCACCGGCTCCGACACGATGCGGGCACGGCGGAACACCACTCCTCGAGCCGTCGCGTCACGGACCCAGGTGTGGAAGTCGCTCCACCACGTGGCCGGGTCCGGGTCGGGCCGCCAGCCGGAACGCCACCGTTCGAACTCGGCAGCCTCTTCTCCGATGCCGTAGGAGTCGCGCATCTCCAGACGGACGGCTGTGTGGTGGGTAACGCCAAGTCGGTCTGCGACATCACACGCCTCCCTCAGCACGGGCACCATCCGGATGGGCAGCCGTACAACTGCTTCCGTCTCCGGGATCGGACATGTCTTCCGGCACTGCGTCCCGTTCGTGTTCGGTTCTTTCGCGATGAACGGTGGTGCCATGACTGTCTCCGACCTCCCGCCGGTGCCATGACGTTCCACGACGTTCCCCCGGCAGGCAGGGACGGTCAAGGGTGCATAGGAGTGGCAAGTCGGTGACGGTAGCCGCTCTCTCATGAGCCGAGCGGCCCCTCGCGCTTGACCCCGGTCACGAAGGCCGCCCAGGCGTCGGCGCGGAAGACGAGGGCTCCGCGGGTGGGGACCTTGCTGTCGCGGACGGGGACGAGGGCGGGGATGTTGTCGGCGACTTCGACGCAGTTGCCGCCGTCCGGGTTGCTATGGCTGCTCTTGCGCCAGTTCACGGTGCTCAGGTCGATGACTCGCACGGCACTGCCTCCTACAGCGGAAAGCCCAACGACGTCCGGGCCGGCACTCATCGCGGGGCCGCACCGGCCCGAGTCACGGCGGCACGCAGCTCGCGTACGCCGCTCACGCGCGGGTGCCGTTCGGCCAGTTCGTCGACGATGCCGCGGATCGCAGGCCGGTCGCGGACTTCGCCGGGGCTGGAACGGTAAGCGACCAGCAGGGCTTGCGCGGTCTGCTCGGGCCGCTGCCAGGCCCACCAGGCGCGCGCCATGTCGGTACTCATACGGGCTCTGCGCTCGGCTGTCGGGAACTGCTCCGGCCGAAGGTTCTTGCCTGCCTCCAGAGCGGCGCCTGCGTCGCCGAGTGCCCAGTGCACGCCGACCGCGTAAAGGTCGACGGTGGCCGGGGTGACGGCGAACAGGCGGCCGGGCGGCGCGGCGTGCGGTAGCTGACGGGCGGCGCGGCGGGCTTCTTCGGTCATGGCCAGGGCCTCGGCGCGCCGGCCGCCTCGGGCGGCGGTGTAGGCGAGGGTGCAGAGCAACTGGGCGTAGGCGGCAGTCACGGCGTCAGTGCGCAGACCGGTGGCTTCGAGGTCCGTCGTGGCCGCGGACATGAGGCGTTGGGCGGCGTCGTTCCGATCCTGGTGACGCAGGACGATGGCCAGCTCTCGGGTTGCCGCCGCGGCGACGAGCGGAGAGCCGGACACCTCGGCCCAGGTGCGCGCGCGGTCGGCGGTGAGCCGTGCGCGGTCGTAGGAACCGAGCTTGATCAAAACCGAGGAGGCGAGGCTGTACACGGTGGAGAGCCGGGCCTGGCCGAGGGTGTGGTGGGCGCGGGCGGCGGAGTGCGCGTCCGCGATGAGCCCGGGAAGTTCGGCGAGGAGCCGACCGTGAGCGCCCCGATCGTAGAGAGTGCGGGCAGCGGCCAAGCGGCCGTCCAACGGGCCGGCGCCGGCCGGGACGGGGGTGTAGGCAAGGGCCTCGTCCAGGCCCGCCAGCAAAGCGACCGGTCCGGCGGCCACCGTGGCGGTGAGCAGCGTACGGCGGCGCATGGGGTCCTCCTCGGCGTCACACGGACTGGCCGTCACTCTAGTGGCCATCGGGGCCGACGGGGCCGGTGGCGCCAGGGAAGTCACAAGGATGTGTCGCGGCATGCCGACTTCCAGGGCGGCGCGGTGCACCAGGGCCAGGTCGACGATGCGGATGCGCCGCTCCATCCGTGAGACGGTGGCAGGTGAGCAGCCGAGGCGGTCCCCGAGCGCGGCCAGTGTCCAGGAGTGGTGCCGGCGTCCGAGGCGGATGAGGGCGCCGGGACGCCGCTGGGCGGCTAACTCAAGCGCCTGCTTGCTGTTCCAGAGCGGGTCAACGGGCACCATGTCCCTCCCACACCGCACAACAGGGAACCTCAACGGTATGTGGATCGGGCGGACCGCGTCGAGACCGCTTGCACAACGTGCAAACACTCTTCGCGCAGAGCAAGTTGACCACTGATCGGTCGGCCGGGGCGGTGTGGTGGGTGCATCGCCCCGAACCGCGGGGCACCGTCCATCGGAGGCACCATGGCACCTACCGCCGTTCCACCTCTGCCTGCCACGGAGCCGGCAACCGGCCCCGTCCGCTCCGTGCGGGAGGTCGTACCGGCCGACCTGTGGGACAAGCAGGTCCGACTGCTCATGCGGGACTACCCGTACGACTCGCTCATGGCGGCCCGCGTGCTCGGCCAGGGATACGCCTACCTGCTGACCGCGATGAAACACCGGGGGGAGAAGCTGGGGCTGGCGCCCAGCACGCTCGTCGACATCGGTGTCCACACGATCATCCTGGACACAGTGACGTACGCCGAGCTGTGCCAACGCTACAACCAAGGCAAGTTCCTGCACCACGTGCCTGAGGTCGACTTCAAGAACGACGGCTCTGTGATGAAAACGGCGCACGTCGTCGCGGCCGACGGCTGGGAGGTCGACCTGCCGCTGTGGGCGGACGCGGCATCGTGCGGGCCCTGCCATCCTGGCAACGACTCGCACTGACCGGTCAATACGCTCCTGTGCGGGGGCACGAGCCGCTCGGTCGGGCCTCCGCACACGGTCGGATGAGATCTCCCTAATGCGGCACCGCCGCCGGGTCGTGCCCGCCAGGATGTGCGGGTGACCGCGATCCGAGACCTCTGGTACCACTATGGCCGCAGCCGCGCCGCCACGGACCGCGCTGTTCCCGAGGCGTTCTACTGGATCTGGACCCAGGACAGCGGCCCTGGGGCGGAGCTGCTGGGCGAGTTGTCCGGCCGGTGCGTGGGGGATCTCGGAGCCGGGGCGGCCCGGCACGCGGCGTATCTGGCCACCCGTCACCAGCCTGCCCAGGTCGTTGCCGTCGACGGATCGCCCGCTCAGTACGCGATGGCCACCGACTTGTACGGCCACCTCGCGCCGCGCCTGCGCATCGTCGCGTCCGATGCCGTTACCCACCTTCGAGCGATGGCCGCGACGTACGACGTCCTCTACAGCGTCTTCGGCGCGGTGGACTTCACCGACCCGCGCACCCTGTTGCCGGCGGCGGCGGCCGCACTGCGGCCCGGAGGGCGGCTGGTGTTCTCCACCCTTGCCCACTATCTCAACGGCATGCCTGCCGAGCCGGACGCAGTCGCCGCTCGCATTCCCACAAAGACACCGGATGGTCAGGCAGCCACGATGAACCGTTGGGTGCTCCAGGAACATGTGTGGACGAAGCTGCTCGATGAGGCCGGGTTCACGCGGATCACCGTGGACGTGCTGAACGCCACCACCGACGGGCCGCGCACAGCCGACACGCTGCTGCTGAGGGCGTACCGCGCTTAACCGAGCGGGCCCTCGCCCTTGACCCCGGTCACGAAGGCCGCCCAGGCGTCGGCGCGGAAGACGAGGGCTCCGCGGGTGGGGGCCTTGCTGTCGCGGACGGGGACGAGGGCGGGGATGTTGTCGGCGACTTCGACGCAGTTGCCGCCGTCCGAATTGCTGTAGCTGCTCTTGCGCCACTTCGCGGTGCTCAAGCCGATGGCTCGCACGGGACTTCCTCCAACATCCGCAGGATGAACTTCTGCGACTCGGCCGGGGGAAGGGCCAGGTCGCGCACCGCATCATATGTGCGGTGGAAACGCTCAACCTTGCTTGGTTCGTCGATCAGTTCACCGTGTACGTCGTTCTCCGCGTAAGCCACGGTACGGCCATCCAGCAGCCTGAGGAACATGACGTCGGTGCTGTCCAGGCCGTGCAACCCCGAGCCGAACGGCAGGACGTGCACAGTGATGTTCGGCTGCGCCGCAGCTTCCGCCAAGCGTTCCAGTTGCCCCCACCACTCCCGGTGATCGCGCAGCGAGTTCCGTAGAACCGCTTCGGACAGGAGGACACGGAACGGTGGTGGGTCATCCCCCTCCAGTACCTTCCGCCGTCCGGTGCGTGCTTCGACCTGCTGGTCCAGCTCTTCACCCTTGAGGCCGCCTGCAGCGAGCGCCTCGCGCGCATACCCGGCGGTCTGAAGAAGCCCTGGCGGCCTGCTCACGGAGTACTGCCACAGGCTGGTCGCCTCGGCTTCCAGCACCATGTATCGCCGGTACTGTTCCTTGAACTGCGTGGGGTCCGCCACCGCCAGCTCCCACAGCGTCACCAGCAACCCCGGCGTTCCGTAGAACTGATCCAGTGCCTGTACGACCTCGGGCCCGCCCAGTGTCTGCCCGCTCTCCAGCTTGCTGAACTGCGATGAGTCCCAGCCGACTTCCTTCGCCAGGTCCCGCAGGCTCAGTCCGCGTTCGCTCCTGAGACGCCGTAACTCCTCGGTGAACCGCGCCCTCGGCTCCTGACTCCGTCCCGTGATCACCAACCGCTGTGGCATTCCGCTCCCTGTTGAATTTGTTGAATTTGTTGAATTTGGCAGGCCTAGCGTTGAATTTGGGCCCCTCACCAGCCCAAACGCTCTTTCCGTGCGCCATGCTCGTAAGCGTACGAACACGCAGCGTAGTGCCACGTTCGCACTGTGTTCAGGTGTTCTTGGAAAGGAGCTGGCCCACGATGGCGACGACGTCGGAGTCCTATGAGCCCGGACGCCTTCTCTACGACCCCGCCACCGGCAAGGTCGGTGAGTACCGGGACCGGGCCGGGCCCTATGTGATGCTCCGGCCCGTCGGTGGGGGAGTGGAGTGGGAGGCCGACCCGGACGCGGTGCGTCCGGCGACGGACCGGGAGCGGATCGGTGCGACCGTACGGGCCGTCAATCACCGTGCCCGAGCGCTGCCGTCGTCGCCCCCGCCCCTGGACGACGTCGGCCGGCCGCCGCGTCCGGTGCCCGGATGCGCCGCCTGCCTGGAACTGGGGGAGCGGCGGGAGGCCGCGCGGGTGGCGTACGACCGCAGCGCCGAGACCGATGCGAACGTGCTGCTGCGGCAGCATCAGCGGAAGGAGCACCGCGCATGACGGCCATCGACGGTCTGCCGTACGAGGAGTGCAGGCGGAGGCAGGCGGAGCGCGATGTGCCACGGGGGCCGGCGGCAGAGCGTGATGCGCCACGGTGGCCGACGACTCCCTGGCCGGCCTACGCGCTTCCGCCGTTCCGGCACGGAGTACGAGGCGGGAGCGACGACGCCTCCGTGCCCGTCCCTCGCCCGGCGCCCACCGATCGTCCCGCCCGTCCGTCCGGGCGTCGTTCCTCCGGGCGTCGTTCCTCCGGGTGGCGAGGCGCAGGCGGTGTCGCCGTCAGCGGTGTACTCGCCGCCCTGTGTGTCGCCGCGCTGCTGGCGGCGGTCGTCGTGGCGGCCATTCGGACGCGTTGCTGACCGGCACCGCCGAGCGGCGCGGGCGATCGGCATTGCCTACCGGCACCGCCGGCCGGTACCGCCGAGCGGAGTGGGCGGCCGGCACCGGGGACAGCTGAAGGGCCGCATCCCCGATGGCGTCCAACCCAGGGGATACGGCCCTTCAGCTCGTCACTGAGCCCACTCGGCCCACTCGGCCCGTCGGGTCCGCCCGGCCCACTCGCCGGCTCGGACCACTCGGGGTGTCAGACCGCGATGGCGACCTCGGCCAGACCGCCCTGCTGGGCGACGACCGTGCGGTCGGCCGTGGCCCCGGGCACCAGGGCCCGGACGGTCCACGTGCCCTCGGCCGCGTAGAAGCGGAACTGGCCGGTCGCGGAGGTGGGGACCTCCGCCGTGAACTCACCGGTCGAGTCGAGGAGACGGACGTAGCCCGTCACCGGCTCGCCGTCGCGGGTCACCTGGCCCTGGATCGTGGTCTCACCGGGCTTGATCGTCGAGGCGTCCGGGCCGCCGGCCTTCGCTCCGCACATGCTGTTTCTCCAGAGGGGTCTGACCGGAAGGCCGGTCGGGATGGGTACCTGAGGGCTTACTTGTTGGCGCCGAGCTCGATCGGCACGCCGACGAGGGAGCCGTACTCGGTCCAGGAGCCGTCGTAGTTCTTGACGTTCTCCACGCCGAGCAGCTCGTGCAGCACGAACCAGGTCAGGGCCGAGCGCTCACCGATGCGGCAGTAGGCGATCGTGTCCTTGGCGAGGTCGACGCTCTCCTCGGCGTAGAGGGCCTTCAGCTCCTCGTCCGACTTGAACGTGCCGTCGTCGTTGGCGTTCTTCGACCACGGGATGTTGCGGGCGGTCGGGACGTGACCCGGGCGCTGCGACTGCTCCTGCGGCAGGTGGGCCGGGGCGAGCAGCTTGCCGGAGAACTCGTCGGGCGAGCGGACGTCGACCAGGTTCTGCGCGCCGATCGCGGCGACGACGTCGTCGCGGAAGGCGCGGATGGAGGTGTCCTGCGCCTTGGCCTTGTAGTCGGTCGTGGCGCGCTCGGGCACCTCGGTGCCGTCGACCAGCTCGCGGGCGTCCAGCTCCCACTTCTTGCGGCCGCCGTCGAGGAGCTTGACGTTCTCGTGGCCGTACAGCTTGAAGTACCAGTAGGCGTACGACGCGAACCAGTTGTTGTTGCCGCCGTAGAGGATCACCAGCGTGTCGTTGGCGATGCCCTTCTTCGACAGGAGCTTCTCGAAGCCCTCCTGGTCGATGAAGTCACGGCGGACCGGGTCCTGCAGGTCCTTGGTCCAGTCGATGCGGATCGCGTTCTTGATGTGGTTCTTCTCGTAGGCGGACGTGTCCTCGTCCACCTCGACGATCGCGATGGTCGGGTCGTCCAGGTGCTCCTGGAGCCAGTCGGCGTCGACCAGGACGTCGCTGCGGCTCATGCTCTTTCCTCCGGGGCAGTCGCGGCGGGGCGTGCGAGTAGAGAGGGGTGCGCGCTCGACAGCCGAGGGCGCACGGGTGCCCTTCCAGCAGGGCGGGGGTGAGACGCGGAAGTCGGGGACTTTCGCTCAGAAGGGGCGACAGAGCATGGCGGCAACGCGGCACAGGTCCACTGCCCGCCGCTTCGTGAGATCCGCCTGTCGCTTCATGGTGCCGATCGTAGGGACGTCCGGGCGAGCGTGTCACCGGCGTGTCATATGGCGAGATGCGATCGTCCGCATACCGGGATACGACAAGCGCCCGGGTGGCCGCCGTACGGCCTCCGGGCGCTTGTGCAGGTCAGCGAGTCTCCACTACGGACTCCATCGTCTCGCCTGTCGGACGTCCGGTGTCCAACGGCGGGCCGGCGACCCTCGCTATCCGGCCAGCTTGACGTCCGAACCCTTCACGGAGATCTCCACGCCGTCCGGGGCGGCCTGCACCTTGTCCAGCTTGATGCCGCCGGGCAGCTGGTCGATGGCCTGCTGGAAGTCGGTGATCTCCCGGATGCGGTTCTCGGCGATGGCGGTGGCACCCAGCTTGGGCAGCGAGTCCGCGTGCACCTCCACCTTGTCGTTCACCACGGCCACCGAACTGAGCACGGACACCGTCTGCTTGATCCCGAGGGAGGAGACGGTGCCCTCCACCTTCACCTTGATCTTGCCGTTGCCGCCGTCGGAGAGGCCGACGACCCGGGCGGTGATCCCCGGGGCCACCTCGGTCGGCTCGGACTTGGCGGTCTTCAGCAGCTCGGCGTAGGAGACCGTCGCGGTGCCGGTCGCGGTGGCCGCGGTGGCGGAGCTGTAATCGCCGGAAAACTCGACGCCCTTCATGTCGGCCTTCAGGTGGTCGACCCGGATGGTCTGGCCGGGCTTGCCGGTGGCCGCCTGGTAGTCCTCGATGCCGACCTCGACGTCGTCCAGGGAGCCGCCCGCGACCTGGGTGAGGAAGGGGAAGCCCTTGATGTCCACGTCCGGGGTGGCGGCCAGGTTCTCCGTGGCCTTCAGCTTGTCCGCGGCCTCGCCCTCCGCGAAGTGCACGGCGACCCGGTCCACGATCACGAAGAGCGCGCCCAGGATCACGACGACGATCAGGAGTATTCGCAGGGCGCGCATGTGGTGGTTCCCCCGGGTCTGTGGCGGTGTTCGGAATGCGGTGCGTCTACGCCACGGTAACTCTGCCCGCGCCGGGCGGCGGTGGATTGTGGATCAGTTGTGACAGGGCGCGCCCGTCCTACCCTTGACGTATGTACGCCCGGCGACGGCACGTCTACTTCGCCATGATGGGGGTCTGCATCGGCCTCTTCGTCCTGGCCTGGGGAGTGGTGCGCCTGTGGTCCGTGCCGGCGGCCGTCGGCATGTGCGTCGTGGCCATGGTCATCCCGCCGGTCGCGGCGATGATCGCCAATCGCCGGGGCCCGGACGACCGCTGGTGGGACGACCCCTCCGGGGACCCGCAGTCGGACGAGTGGTGGGACGAACTGGACGGCAAGAAGCGCCCCCGGCCGTAGGGCCGGGAGACGGCGGGGGCGGCCGGCCGGTGGCGGGGGTGGCCGGTGGCGGGGGCGGGGCGGCCGGTGGCTCAGTAGACGAGCGCCTGGGTGCCGTCCGCCAGGGCCTCCTGCACGAAGACCTGCGCGCCGGCGATCCGCACGCCCTCGATGACGTCCTTCTCGGTGATCTCGCGGCGGGCCGCGCACTGGGTGCACAGCGTGATCCGGCCCGCGGCGAGGACCGACTCGAGGAGGTCCGGCAGAGGGGCCGCATGGGGCAGTTCGAACTCGGCCGCCCGTCCCGGCAGCGCGAACCAGGACGACTCCCCGGTGAGCCAGAGGGAGACCTCCACCCCGCTGGCCACGGCCACCGCCGCCACCGTGAACGCCTGCGAGCAGCGCTCGGGGGCGTCCGCCCCGGCCGTCACCTTGATCACGAGCTTCTTCGCCATGACCGAATCGTAATCCGCTTGCCTACAACTCCATGCACATGCCATGAGTCTTCTGTGGAAGCGCGGATGAGGAAGCCGCGGTTCCTCTTCTCCTGGAGGGAGACCCTTGGAAGCGTCCGAGAGAACCGGGCCGGAGCCGGAGACGGCCGAGCCGGCGTCGGAGACGGCCGGGCCGGAGCAGGAGGCGTCGGGGCCGGAGCAGGAGGCGTCGGGGCCCGGGTCGGACACGGCCGAGCCCGAGTCGGAGACGGCCGAGCCCGGGTCGGAGACGGCCTCGCCCGGGCACGAGACGGCCTCGCCCGGGCACGAGACGGCCTCGCCCGGGCACGAGACGTCCAGGCCGGTGCGGCGGCGCCGTACGCCCCTGCTCCTGGCCGGTGCCGCCGTGCTCGGCCTGCTCTCCGGTACCTGCGCCGGCTACCTCGTGCAGGCCGGCCGTGAGCCCACCGCGCTGCCCCCGCTCTCTCAGCCGCGGCTCGCCCAGGCCGGGGGCGGGGCACCGGAGCACCTGTCCGCCGCACAGGACCGCAAGGTCAAGTTCGACGGCGACCTGCGCAGGCTCCTGCTGAAGAAGCCGAGTGACGCGCGCGAGGCACCGACCCGGTCCGGCGAGGACGGCTGGATAAGCCTGGCCCGGGTGGCGGAGGGCTACAACGACCCGGCAGGCGGTTACGCCTGGCAGCTCGGTTCCGAGTTCCGCCGCTCCGCCGCCGTCGGCTGGCGCGAGGGCGGCACCCGCACGGTCGGGATCCAGCTGCTCCAGTACCGGCAGGAGGAGGTGCTCGGCGCCCGGCACGTGGCCGAGGACGGCTACTTCTACGCCGCGGACGACGGCGACACCGACAGCTGGGCGATCCCCGGGACGGGCGATGGCACGGCGTACGTGCACCGCACGCCCGAGACCGCCTACGGCATGACCATGTACACGGCGGAGGCGTACGCGTGGCGCGGGGACGTGGCCATGGAGATATGGGTGACCGACACCGGGCCGATCCGCAAGAAGACGATCCTGGACCTGGCGAAGCGGCAGATGGAGCGGCTGTGACGACCGAGAGAACCGAGCACCCGGAAGCCCAGGCCCGTCCCCGCCGATCGCGCCGCCGTCCCGCCCTCGTGGCCGGCGGTGTGGCGCTGCTGCTCGCCGTCGGCGCGGGCGCCGGCTGGACCGCGGTCACCGTGCACGGCGCCGACCGCGACCCGGGCGCCGCCACCTGGCGGCTGGCGAAGCCCTCGGCGGGCAAGCCGGCCAAGGGCGGAGACGGGCTGAGCGCCATGCTGCTGCCCTACGGGGACGAATACGGGCGCGGCCCGGACCTGGACGAGTTCGGCTCCGACGCCGAGCTGTCCGGCCGGCAGGCCACGGCTCTGCGCCGGCGGTCGATGGCGGATCTGCCCCGCTCCCAGCGGCGGCTGCTGGAGCGCCGGCTCGACCGGAACCCGGTCAAGGGCATGGCGATGCGCAGCTATCTCAGTTCCGCGCAGTTCACCGAGGACGAGGCGGCCTCCGGCGAGGTGTTCGCCCTGGAGATCGTGCTGACGCGGATGGACCAGCGGTCCGTGCGCTCCATGACGGCCTACCAGCACGAGTTCGCCGAGGCCATGAAGATCTTCCGCAAGGGCCCGGCCGTCGAGGGGCACGAGAACACGGCCTGCTTCCTGCCGCCGACCGACTCGGGCGAGAAGCTCGACATGATGGTGTGCTCCGGGTACGTCGGGGACGTCCTGGTCAGCGCCACCGCCACCGCGGCCAAGCCGCTGGACAAGAAGGGCGTGGCGCAGATGGTCGCCGCCCAGCTCGACCGCATCAAGGACCCGGGGAAGGCCGTATGACCGAGCAGACACAGGCAGAGCGGCCGGTCCCGGAGCCGGCGGCGCCCGCGCTCCCGCCGCGGCCCGCGGGCCCCCCGCCCGCCCCGGACGCCGCGACTACGGCCGTCCCCGCCCCCGCCGTCGCCGCCGCGGCCGTCCCCGTCCCGGACACCGTCGCCGCGGCCGTCCCCGCCGCGGACACCGTCGCCGCGGCCGTCCCCGTCACGGAGAAGGACCGCAGGGCGTTGCGGACCGTCCTGCGGTGGACGGCCGCCGTGGCCGTCTTCGCCGTCGTCGGAGCGGGGACGGCGTACGGGATCACCGAGATGGACCGGACCGACCTGCCCGGTCTCGCCACCGCGTCCGACGGGCGCTGGGACTACCCCGAGCTGGTCAGGCCGCCGGTGCCGGCCGGCAGCCCGGGGCCGCTCGCGGCCGGGAACGGGGCCGGGGCGCACTACGCGGACCTGCGGGCCCTGCTGCTGCCCGCCCCCGAGGGCGCCACGGCGGACCCGGCGATGCGCGGCACCGACGGCTGGCTCGCCACGAAGGACTTCCTCGCCCAGTACACGGACGCGGACGACCGCCGCGAGCTGGGCCAGAAACTCACCGACTACGGTCTGCGGCACATCGCGGCCCGCGGCTGGACCACCGCCGACGGCACCCGCACCCGGATCCAGCTGCTCCAGTTCGGTACCGCCGCCGTCGCCGACGAGGTGCTCGACAACAACCTCATCAACGCCTCCGCCCCCAGGTACCCGGTGCGCGGTGCCGACTACTACGAGCTGGACGAGACGTTTCCGGTCAAGGCCCGGGCCGAGGACGTCACCCTCGTCCCGTACGCGGAGACCAAGCCGTACGGCGCCGGGCAGATCCGCCAGGCGTACTTCGCGGCCGGGGACACCGTCGCGGTGATCACCCTGTCCCGCAAGGGCGGGGTGAACGCCGTGCCGTTCCGGCAGACCGTCACCCTGCAGACCGAGCTGCTCAGCTGAGCCGACCTCGTCAGGAGGGCCGGGCCCGGGCCGCGTAAGCTGGGCTCCGGCTCTGTCGTCCGCCCCCTAGCTCTTCGAGCGGGGGGACCCCGACCCTCGCTCAAGGAGCACTCGTGGAGACCTTCTTCGAAATCCTGCTGGTCCTGGTCTGCGTCGGCGTCCTCGCCTTCGCCGGTCTGACCGTGAAGAAGCTGTACCAGGGCCAGCGCTGATCCACACCTAGGAAGTTCCGCAATGATCGAGATCCCGTCCGACCTGCACAAGGACCTCGTCCCGCTCGCCTTTCTGCTCGGCAAGTGGGCCGGCGCCGGCGTGCACGACTTCCCCGGCTCGGAGAAGTGCAACTTCGGGCAGGAGGTCACCTTCAGCCACGACGGCCGGGACTTCCTGGAGTACCACTCCCACACGTGGGTGCTGGACCAGGACGGCAACAAGGTCCGCCCGCTGGAGACGGAGTCCGGCTTCTGGCGGATCGACGCCGAGCGCAAGGTCGAGGCCACGATGACCCGCGACGACGGTGTCATCGAGATCTGGTACGGCCAGATGGCCGACAAGAAGCCGCAGATCGACCTGGTCACGGACGCCGTCGCCCGCACGCCCGCCTCGCCCCCGTACAGCGGCGGCAAGCGGCTGTACGGGTACGTGAAGAGCGACCTGATGTGGGTCGGCGAGAAGCAGACCGCCGAGGTCCCGCTGCGGCCCTACATGTCGGCCCAGCTGAAGAAGGTCGTCACCCCGGAGGACGTCGAGCGCTGGGCCAAGGCCCTGCCGGACGACATGCCGGACGACGGCATCGCCTTCTTCAAGTAGTTCTAGACTCGTCGGTGTGGTGAGCACCGACTGGAAGAGCGACCTCAGGCAGCGCGGCTACCGGCTGACGCCGCAGCGGCAGCTTGTCCTCGAAGCCGTGGACACCCTTGAGCACGCGACCCCCGACGACATCCTCGTGGAAGTGAGGAAGACGGCGTCGGGGGTCAACATTTCCACCGTCTACCGGACGCTGGAACTGCTGGAGGAGCTGGGCCTGGTCAGTCATGCCCACCTCGGCCACGGTGCACCGACCTACCACCTCGCCGACCGCCACCACCATCTGCACCTGGTGTGCCGGGACTGCCAGAACGTCATCGAGGCGGACGTGGAGGTGGCGGCCGACTTCACGGCGAAGCTGCGGCAGCAGTTCGGGTTCGACACCGACATGAAGCACTTCGCGATCTTCGGCCGCTGCCGGGACTGTTCGCTGAAGGGTTCAACTACCACGTCGTAGGCTTGCCGTATGAAGAGCCCACTGCTGTCCCTGCCCGGCGCCGTCCCCGGCGAGGGCGTGGACGAAGGTGTCGCCGCCCACTACGGCGACCTGTTCCGCGAGCAGCGCGCACTCGCCGACGGCACCGGTTTCGTCGACCTCTCGCACCGCGGTGTCGTCACCGTCACCGGCGAGGACCGGCTGAGCTGGCTGCACCTGCTGCTCACCCAGCACGTCAGCGACCTGCCCGCCGGCGAGGCCACCGAGGCCCTGATCCTCTCCGCGCACGGGCACATCGAGCACGCGCTGTACCTGGTGGACGACGGTACGACCGTCTGGGCACACGTGGAGCCCGGCACGCAGGACGCGCTGATCGCGTACCTGGAGTCGATGAAGTTCTTCTACCGGGTGGAGGTCGCCGACCGCACCGGCGACACCGCCGTGGTGCACCTGCCGGCCGGTTCGATCGCCGCCGTGCCCGAGGGCGTCGTCGTCCGCGAGACGGCGTACGGGCGCGATCTGTTCCTGCCGCGCGCCGGGTTGGAGGAGTTCGCCGCCGGGCACGGGCCCGCCGTCGGGCTCCTCGCCCACGAGGCGCTGCGGGTCGAGCACCACCGGCCGCGGCTCGGCTTCGAGACCGACCACCGGACCATCCCGCACGAGCTGGGCTGGATCGGCACGGCGGTGCACCTGCAGAAGGGCTGCTACCGGGGCCAGGAGACCGTGGCCCGGGTGCAGAACCTGGGCAAGCCGCCCCGTCGGCTGGTCTTCCTGCACCTGGACGGCAGCGAGGTCCACCTGCCGGCGGCCGGCACGGACGTCCGCCTCGCGGACGAGGGCCCGGAGGGCCGCAGGATCGGCTTCGTGACGACGTCCGTACGCCACCACGAGCTGGGCCCGGTCGCCCTCGCGCTGGTCAAGCGGAACGTACCCACCGACGCTCGCCTGGTGGCCGGGGAGACGGCCGCCGCTCAGGAAGTGGTCGTGGAGCCGTAGCCGTGGAGCCGTAGCGCCGTGGAAGGACGGGGGCGGGCGGCGGGCCTGCGGCGGCCGCGGGTCCGTCATGGCCGCCCGCGCGATTCCCCCGTCCGGCGCGGTTCCCCCGTCCGGCGGGGTTCCCCGTGTCCCTCACGGGGTGCCGGCGCGCCCTAGATCTCCAGCAGCACCGTGAACGGGCCGTCGTTCGTCAGGGACACCCGCATCTGTGCGCCGAAGCGGCCCGTCGCGACCGTCGCCCCCAGGCCCCTCAGCTGAGCCACCACCTCATCGACCAGCGGCTCCGCCACCGCACCCGGTGCCGCCGCATTCCAGGTCGGCCTGCGGCCCTTGCGCGCGTCGCCGTACAGCGTGAACTGGCTGATCACGAGGAGCGGGGCGGCGATGTCGCTGCACGACTTCTCGTCGTGCAGCATCCGGATCGACCACAGCTTGCGGGCCAGCTGGGCCGCCTTCTCCTTGGTGTCCTCGTGGGTCACCCCGACGAGGACGCACAGCCCCTCGCCCTCGATCGCGCCGACCGTCTCGCCGTCCACGACGACGCTCGCGCCGTCCACCCTCTGCACCACCGCACGCATGCGGACCATCATGCCGGGTGCCCGGCGCGCCGCCGCGGGGGGTCCATTATGGATCTCTTAACGCCCATCTGGGGCTGTTCGGGGGCACTCGGTCACATAGCGGCCGGTTGGGGTGGCACGATGCTCCCACACGCCGGTCGAGGGGACGGTCAGAAGCAGATGAGCACACCGAGTACCAGCGGGCGGCTGGGGACGCCGCAGACGTGCCGGCCGCCCGCGCAGCGCGCCGACGGCACGGCCGACCCCGCGCTGCCCGTCGAGCCTCCCGAGCCCGACCTGGCCCGGCTGAGCCTGCCCGAACTGCGTGTCCTGCGCCGTGACGCCCAGCGCGACGAGGCGGACCTCAGCTATGTGCGGCGGCTGCTGCAGGGCCGGATCGACATCCTGCGCGCGGAGCTGGGACGGCGCGGCCGGGCGTCGGTGCCGGCCCCGGCGGACGGCTCGGTGGTCGACCGGCTCCCGGAGATCCTCAAGGACGCCCCGGCCCGGCAGCGTTCCTCGGCCCGCCACGTCACCCTCGGCACCCCGCACAACGAGGAGTACGGTCAACTGGCCGCCGAGATGCTCGCCGAGGTCGAACTGTCCGACCTGAAGGCGCGCACGGACCCCGAACTGACCGCCGCCATGGGCCGGCTGGTCCGCTACGAACAGCAGGTCTCCCGATGCCGCCAGCGGCTGCAGCGCACGGCCGACGACTGCAGCGGGGAGATCGCGCGCCGGTACCGGGAGGGCGAGGCCCAGGTGGACGACCTGCTGCTGTGAGCGGCGGCCGGGGGCCCGGAAAATTGGACGACACGCAGGGTCCGTCCGCCTACCGTGGGCCTCATGACCGACGTCCGGATCCCCACCCATGACGAGTTCGAGGACTGGCAGCGCGCCCTCAACACCGGGTTCCTGAGACCGCCGGTCACCCAGCCGGAGCAGATCGAGGCCCGGCGCCGGCTGCCCGGCCGACGGCTGGGCGCCTTCGACGGTGGCCGGTGCGTGGCCACTCTGCGCTCCTTCGACCAGGAGCTGACCGCGGTCGGCGGCACCGCCGTGCCCGCGAACGCGATCTCCAACGTCACCGTGAGCCCGACGCACCGGCGCCGGGGCCTGCTGACCCGGATGATGGGCCAGGACCTCGCGGCGGCGAAGGAACGCGGCGACGTGGTGGCCACGCTGATCGCGGCCGAGTACCCGATCTACGGGCGGTACGGCTTCGGCCCGGCGACCTCGACCACCGAGTGGACGATCGACGTGCCCCGGGCCGGCCTGGACCCGCGCTGGTCCGGCCCCGGCGACGGCGGCCGGATCGACCTGGTGGACCCCGAGGACGTGCGCAAGTTCGGTCCCGAGCTGCACGAGCGGCTCCGTCGCGCGCAGCCGGGCGCGGTCAGCCGGGGCGAGCACTGGTGGCAGGCCAACACCGGAGCCCTCCGCCTGGGCGACTGGACCGAGCCGTTCTACGCCGTGTACCGGTCGGCCGGCGGCGAGGTCGAGGGCCTGGTGTCGTACGAGGCCGACGACAACTGGCAGGGCAAGCAGCCGCAGAACACCGCCGACGTCAACTGGCTGATCGGCACCACCCCGGCCGCCGAGCGCGCCCTGTGGTGGTACCTGTGCTCCATCGACTGGATCACGAAGGTCAAGTCCGGCTGGCGCGGCCCGTCCGACCTGCTGCCCCATCTGCTGCCCGACCCGCGCGCGGCCCGGGTCACCGAGCAGGCCGACTGGCTGTGGGTGCGGATCCTGGACGTCGTACGGGCCCTGGAGGCGCGGACGTACGACGGGGAAGGGACGCTGGTGCTCCAGGTCGTCGACGAGGGCGGTCTCACCGGGGGCCGGTTCCGGCTGGTGGCCTCGCCCGAGGGCGCGTCCTGCACCCCGGCCGGTGCCGCGGACGCCGATCTGACGCTGGAGGTGGGCGAGCTGGCCCGGCTGTGGCTCGGGGACGAGTCCGCGCTGCGGCTGGCCGCGCTCGGCCGGGTCCGGGAAGAACGAGAGGGCGCCGCCCGGAAGGCCGACGCCCTGTTCCGCTCGCCCGGGCGCCCGTGGTGCCCGGACCTCTTCTGAGGCTCCCTTCTCCCGTCGGGAGGCCGACTGTTCATCCGTAGCGAGCTGTTCAGTTGTGGCTGTGCGGTGTCGGTGTTCAGTTGTGGCTGTACCGGATGTTCAGTTGTGTCTGTGCGCTCCGGTGGCCGCCCCCAGCCCGGGCTCCCGGCTCCCCTCCGGAAGGGAACCCGGTCGGCCAACCACTGGAAAGCTCGACCATGTCAGGCAAGTTGGCTGCCAACTTCACTGTACTTATCTCCGCCGGGAAGCGTCTCATAACCAGCTGTCGGCGAACTGCCCTAAGTTGGCGGGAAGTTGTACGGTTCGACTGTGGACCCCGAGCACGTCTCCGCCAGTGGGCGGACGAGGCCCCAGCGGCACCGCTCGTCCCACCGTGAGATCGCCGACGAACTGCGCAGCCGGATCAGGTCCGGCGAGCTGCGGCCGGGACAGCGCATGCCCACGCAGGCCAAGCTGGCAGACGAGTTCGGGGTCGAACGCGCGGCCGTCCGCCAGGCCTTGCGCATCCTGCAGTCCGAGCGCCTGCTCACCGGCGTCTCCAAGGGCAGCCCCGCCACCGTGGCGGCGGAGCCGGGACGCCCCAGTCCGGCCGCCGGGCCCGCGGCACCGCCGCAGCCCACCATGGTGGGCCTGGCGCCGCGCATCGCGGCCGCCTTCGCCGCCCCGCACGTGCGGGTGGACGCGCTCTGCCTCACCTCCGTCTCGCTCACACTGGCGATGGGCGAGCCGCTCCGGCAGATCCACGCGGGACAGCTGGAACCGGCCAAGATCGAGGTCCGGGTGCTGCTGCCCAGCCGGAACATCGACCTCGCCTTCCCGGCGCCGGTGGACGCCGACGACGGGGGGCTGCTGCACCGGCGCTGGCTGGCCCAGCGCAACGCCCAGGGCCAGGTGCTGCGGCAGAACCTGCTGGCCCTGCGCACCACCCACGGCATCCACGTCCGGGTCTCCTTCCGGGCGCTGCCGTTCACCCCGCCGGTGAAGCTGTACCTGCTCAACGGGGCCGAGGCGCTGTTCGCGTACTACACGCTGGGCCGCCGGGAGCGGGAGATCGAGCACGAGCACGTCCAGCTGTACGACGCGGACGGCACCCGGTCCATGCTGTTCGCCTTCGAACAACGGGCCGGGCACCGGGACGAGGTGTTCGTGGAGCAGTCGCGCCTGTGGTTCGACGCGCTGTGGGAGACGATCAGTTCGGAGCTGGTGCTGACGCTATAGCGCGGGCCCGGCGAGCAGTACCGCCAGCAGGATCGCGCCGGCGGAGCTGACCGTGGGGTTCTTGGCCTTGACGCCGACGGTGAGCAGCAGCAGACCGACGATGCCGACGGCGCCGAAGCGCCACTGGACGAGCTGCTCGAAGCCGACGACGACGAGGGCGGAGAGGAGCGCGAGGACGGGCACGGACGTTCCCCCTTCGGTCTGCCAACTTGACCAAGTTGGCAACCAACTATGTTTAAGTTGTCCCCACTTGGCCATCGCTTACAAACAACTTTCGAACAACTCACGGTAGATGGACGAGGGTTGTAGCGTTTGGTCGTGACCCAGGAGAACGTGGCAGTGAACGGCAGCAGAAGGCTCAGCCCCCAGGAGATCGCCGACACCCTGCGCGGTCGCATCCGCAGCGGTGCCCTGAGGCCGGGGGAGCGCCTGCCCACCCAGGCCGAGCTGGCCGAGGAGTTCGGGGTGGAGCGCGGTGCCGTACGCCAGGCCCTGCGGGCACTCGCACAGGACGGACTGCTCAGCGGCGTCAGCAAGGGCAGCCCGCCGCGGATCGCCGAGCCGGCCTCCCCCGCGCACGACGAGCCCCAGCCGACGATGGTGGGCCTCGCACCCCGGCTGACCGAGGCGTTCTCCGCGGCGCACGTGCGTGTCGACGCGGCCTGCCTGACCGCGCAGTCCCTGATCCCCGCCCTCGGAGAGCCGCTCCGCCTCATCCACGAGGGCCGGATCCGCCCCGAGCGGATCGACGTACGGATCCTGCTGCCGTCCCGGGACATCAACCTGGCCTTCCCGGTCTCCGTGGACGCCCACGGCGACGACGACGCCGTGCACCAGCGCTGGCTGGCGATGCGCAACGCCCAGGGGCAGGTGCTCCAGTACAACCTCCAGGCCCTGCGCTCCACCCACGACATCGACGTGCACGTCACGTTCCGGGCGCTGCCGTTCACCCCGCCGGCGAAGCTGTACCTGCTCAACGGCGCGGAGGCGCTGTTCGCGTACTACATGGTCGCGCGCCGCGAGGAACCGACGGACAGCGGAACGCTCGAGATGTACGACACCCTCGGCTCCGAGTCCCTGCTGTTCTCCTTCGAGAAGCGGGCCGGGCGGCGCGACGCCGCGTTCGTGGAGCAGTCCCAGATGTGGTTCGACGCCCTCTGGGAAACCATCACCACGGACCTGACACTCTCCTAGTGACCTCAGAGACGACGACTGACACGACGACCGGTACGGCCGCACAGCTACGGGAACCGCTGCGCCGCGCCCGGGTGGTCCTCTGGGACTTCGACGGGCCCATCTGCCGGCTGTTCGCCCGGCACACGGCGGAACGGGTGGCGGCGGGGCTGGTGGAGTGGCTGGCCGGACGCGGGCTGCCCGGACTGCTCGACGACACCGAGCGCGAAGCGGTGGACCCGCACGTGGTGCTGCGTGCCGTGGACCGCCGGCACCCCGGCAGCGACCTCGTCGTCGAGCTGGAGGAACGTCTCACCAAGGAGGAACTGCGGGCCGCCGCCTCCGCGCTGCCCACCGCCTGGGCCGACCCGCTGATCCGCACCTGGACGGCCGTCGGCTCCCGCCTGGCCATCACCACCAACAACTCCCCCCGGGTGGTCCGCGCCTACCTCGACACCCGCGGCCTCACCTCCTGCTTCACCCCCCACATCTACGGCCGCACCACGGACCTGCACCTCCTCAAGCCCGACCCGTACTGCCTCAACCGGGCCCTCAGCGCGATGGGCACGGCACCCTCGGCCGCCTTGATGATCGGCGACTCCCCCTCCGACCTGGCCGCCGCACGCGAGGCCCGCGTGCCGTTCCTCGGCTACGCGCGTAACGAACGGAAGGCGAAGCTGCTGCGGGAGGCCGGAGCCGAACAGGTGGTCACCTCCCTGGAACCCCTGCTCCTGTCCCTCCGCCACCGCTGACGCCGCCCCCGCTGATCGCCGAGGTGTCCGAGCGCAGCGAGGTGACGCCGGACATCTGCACGCTGACCTCGCAGAGCGTGGACACCCGCGTCCACGCGCAGGCCGAACGCATCATGAAGGCCCTGCTGCGCGTCATCACCGAACGGCACACCGCCTCCCTGCGCAGCCGCGTCGTGTCGTGTCGTGGCGGTCTGGCACGGAGCCCGTCCGAAGAGGAGTACCGTGCTCCCACTTCTGCCTCCTTCGGCAGGGGCATGGTGAGAGAAACAGGAAATGCCACCCGAACCAGCTTCCCTTGCCCGACTGCACGCGGTCGAGGCGAGTGGTGACGAGAGTGCGGTCGAGGGACCGCTCCACGGCTACCACCACGAGACCTACGTGTTTCCGCTGTCCGACGCCATGGAGGACGAGCGGTCGGGGCGATGGAAATGCCGGGAACCGCGGGCCGACCTGCTCTGGTTCGACCGCCGCTGCTTCGCGTCCGAGGAGCAGCTGCTGCAGGCCCTCAGTGGGCTGATCCAGGGGATTCCCGACATCATCCAGGTGGGTGGAATCGGTCTGCAGCGCTTCATCGAAGGACATACGCTCGGCTACTTCCACCGATCGGGTGCCACCGTCCCCGATGTCTATCTCGGCCAGATCATGACTCTGTTCCGGCAGTTGGTCTCGGTCCGGCCCGACGCACTCGCGGCGGATCGGCGCTGCGAGCCGGACGACCGTCCCGAGGACGGCGACACCGACGGCTTCCTGGAGCGTCTCGTCCATTTCACCGAGCAGCGCGTCTATCTCGCGAACCAGCAGAGGTTCGCCGGACTGTTCGAGGACCTCGGGCTGGGAGCGGAGTCGTTCAGGTACCTGCGAAAGAACGTTTCCGGCCTCAGGGAACGGCCGTTCTGCCTGCTGCACGCCGATCTGCACCGCGAGAACTTCATCGTCGACGCCATGCGGCGTCTGTGGACGATCGACTGGGAGCTGGCGATGTTCGGCGACCCGCTGTACGACCTGGCGACCCACCTCCATCTGATGCGCTACCCCGCACGGCAGGTGCGTGCCGTCGTCCGGCACTGGTGCGAGACCGTCGAAGGGGTCAGGGCCGGCAGCGCCGGCGGCTGGGAGGGCGATCTGGGACGTCTGCTCGCCTACAAGAGGGCGCAGTCCGTCTTCACCGACGTGATCCGGACGGCCCTGCACCTGGACGCCGGTCCGGAGGTGGGCCGGCGGCAGATCGCCCCGGCCGCGTTCACGCTGCGCGGGATCCTGGCGGACGCCGCGCTGCCGCTCGGGCTCGACCCGGTGCCGGGAACCCGCAGGATCGCTTCGGCGCTGGTGCGCTGGTGCCGTGAGCAAGGGTCCGCGGCGGCGAGGCCCGCCGTGATTCCGACGGGGCCGAGCGGCGCCGGAGTCCGGTTCGGACGGGGGCGCTGACGTCCGTCGCGCACCGCCGCGGTGCGTAGGCTCGGCGCCATGGGTGAGATGGGGCTGCGCGAGCGCAAGAAGCAGCGGATGTACCAGGACGTGTCGGACATCGCCGTACGGATGTTCCTGGAGCGCGGCTTCGACGCGGTGTCGGTGGCGGAGGTCGCCGCCGCGGCCGGGATCTCCAAGCCGACCCTCTTCCGGTACTTCCCGGCCAAGGAGGACCTGGTCCTGCACCGGATCGCGGACCACGAGACGGAGGCCGCCCGGGTGGTCGCCGGGACGGCCGATCCGGTGGACGCGCTGCGCCGGAACTTCCTGGCCGGTCTGGAGCGGCGCGACCCGGTCACCGGCCTGAACGACCATCCCGACGTGCTCGCCTTCCACGCCCTGCTCTACGACACCCCCGCCCTGGTCGCACGGGCCCACGGGCATCTGGAGCGGCAGGAGGCCGCGCTCGCCGAGGCGCTCGGCGGGGGACTGGACGCGCGGCTGGCGGCCGGGCAGATCATCGCCGTGCAGCGCATCCTCGCCCTGGAGAACTGGCGGCGGATCGCGGCGGGGGAGCCGGTCGAGCGGGTCGCCCCGGACGCGGTGCGGTGGGCCGAGCGGGCGTTCCGGCAGCTGGCGGCGGGCCTGCCGGGGCTGGCGCCCCGGGGGCATGAGTGAAACTCGGTTAAAAACTTAACTCGGTCACATTATTGCCGTAGGCTTGCGGCATGACGTCACCCCACCCCGCCCTCACGGACACCCTCCACTCCGAGCGCGCCCACCACGACACCTGCCGTGCCGCCCTCGCCGCCATGGTCGAGGGTGCCGCCGAACAGGTCGTCATCGGCGAGGACGTCTCCGCCTCCGGCGCCGATGCCGAGGTCCTCGGACACCGGCTGCGCAGCCGGGCCAAGGCCATGCGCGAACTCCCGCCGGGCCCGCTGTTCTTCGGCCGCCTCGACTTCGGCGACGAGGAGCCCGGACACGGCGGGCAGCACTATCACGTCGGCCGGCTGCGGATCACCGAGGACCCGGCCGCCCCGCCCCTCGTGGTCGACTGGCGGGCCCCCGTCTCCCGCGCCTTCTACCAGGCGAGCGCCCTCGACCCGCAGGGCGTCGAGGTCCGGCGCCGGTTCGGCTGGGCGCCCGGCAGCCGGGGCGACTCCGCCGACCTCACCGGCCTGGAGGACGAGCACCTCGGCCGGGGCGAGTCACGGACCAGCGACATCGTGGCCCGCGAGATCGAGCGGCCGCGCGTCGGGCCCATGCGGGACATCGCCGCCACCATCCAGCCCGAGCAGGACGACCTCGTGCGCGCCGCCCTCACCGCGTCCGTGTGCGTGCAGGGCGCCCCCGGCACCGGCAAGACCGCCGTCGGCCTGCACCGCGCCGCGTACCTGCTCTACACCCACCCCAAGCGGCTCCAGCGCTCCGGCCTGCTCATCCTCGGCCCCAACCGCACCTTCCTGACCTACATCGCCGAGGTGCTGCCCGCCCTCGGCGAGACGGGCGTGCGCCAGTCCACCCTGCTGGAGGAGATCGCCCGCCACCCGGCCGCCGGCACCGACCCCGCCGCCACCGCCGCCGTCAAGCACGACCCGCGGATGGCCGAGGTGCTGCGCCGGGCGCTGTACGCGCGCGTGACCGTGGCCGGCGTGACCGATCTCGCCGTGCCCGACGGCTCCTACCGCTGGCGGGTGCCCGCCCGTGAACTAGCCGCCCTCGTCGAGGAGGTGCGCGCCGAGGAACCGCCGTACGCCGTCGGGCGGGAGCGCGTGCGCACCCGGGTGGTGCGGCTGCTGCGGGACCGGGCCGAGCGGCGCTCCGGGGTCCTGCCGGCCTCCTGGACGCGCCGGATCGAGCGGTGCCGGCCGCTGACCGAACAGCTCGACGCCGTCTGGCCCAGGGTCCGTCCCGAGGAGGTCCTCGCCGAACTCCTCACCGACCGCGCGGTGCTGGCCCGTGCGGCGGACGGGCTGCTGGACCCCGAGGAGGAGACCGCCCTGCCGTGGGCCCGCCCGCCGCGCTCGTACAAGTCGGCCCGCTGGTCGGCCGCCGACCTGGTCCTGCTCGACGAACTGGCCGGACTGATCGAACACCCCGAGGGTCACGGCCACATCGTCGTGGACGAGGCGCAGGACCTCTCCCCGATGGAGTGCCGGGCCATCGCCCGCCGGGCCGCGTTCGGCTCGCTGACCGTCCTCGGCGACCTCGCCCAGGGCACCACCCCGTGGGCCGCCCGCGACTGGTCCGTCCAGCTGCGCCACCTGGGCCGGCCGGACGCGGCCGTGGTGCCGCTCACCACCGGGTTCCGGGTGCCGGCGGCCGTCGTGGAGCTGGCCAACCGGCTGCTGGCCCGGCTCGACGTCGCCGTACCCGCCGCCACCTCCCTGCGTACGGACGGGGAGCTGACCCTGCGGCCGACCGAGGACGTGCCCGGCACCACCGTGGCCGCCGTACGGGACGCACTCGCCCGGGAGGGGTCGGTCGGCGTGATCGCGGCCGACGCGGACACGGACCGGGTGCGTGAGGCGCTCACCGCGGCCGGCATCGAGACGGCCGGGGCCGACGCGCTCGGCGCCCGGGTGACCGTCGTTCCCGCGAGCATGGTCAAGGGCCTGGAGTACGACCACGTCGTCGCCGTCGAACCGGCCGCCGTGGCCGAGGCGGAGGAACGGGGCGCCCACCGGCTGTACGTGGTGCTGACCCGGGCGGTGTCCCGGCTGGACGTGGTGCACTCCCGGCCGTTGCCGTTCTGACGGCGGCCCGCGCCGGGGAGATAGCGTGCGCACCATGACCACGACGAGCCGCCACCCGGCGCCGGGCACGGCTTCGCGGACCTCCCCACCACCGCGCTCGCCGATCTGCTCGGCCGGGAGCAGGTCATGGACATCGGGATACGGCCGTTGTGGGGGCCGGTGCCGCGCGTGGCGGGCCGGCGTTCACGGTGAGCTGCCCGCCCGGCGACAACCTCATGCTGCACGCCGCCGTCCACCGCGCCGAGCCCGGGCGGGCGGCCCGGGCCAGGCTGGCCGAGGAGGCCGCCGGGACCCTGGACGACTGGAGAAGGCGCACCGGGCGCGGATCGACGAGATCCTGCGGGCGGGCGGCTTCGAGGACAGACCGGCGCCGTCCAAGGAGGCCGGCTCCCACCCCCGCCGCCGACCTCGGCCCGTCCGCGGCCCGGGCGGGGGCGGACTCGCCGGCCTGCGGTCCACTGGCCCGCAGTCCCACGGGGGCCCGCGGTCCGCGGACGCGTAGTCCCAACCGGCTCGCGGTCCGCAGGACCCGTGGGGTCAACGGCGCTGTGCGGGGCTTCCGGACGGGGACAGGACGTACTCCGCCAGGTGTTCGCCGGTGAGCGTGGACCGGGCTTCGACCAGTTCGGCCGGCGTGCCCTCGAAGACGACGCGGCCGCCGTCGTGGCCCGCGCCGGGACCCAGGTCGATGATCCAGTCCGCGTGCGCCATGACCGCCTGGTGGTGCTCGATGACGATCACCGACTTGCCGGAGTCGACCAGCCGGTCGAGCAGGCCGAGCAGCTGCTCGACGTCGGCGAGGTGCAGACCGGTGGTCGGCTCGTCCAGGACGTAGACCCCGCCCTTGTCGGACATGTGCGTGGCCAGCTTCAGCCGCTGCCGCTCACCGCCGGACAGCGTGGTCAGCGGCTGGCCGAGCGTCAGGTAGCCGAGGCCGACGTCGGCCATGTTCCGCAGGATGCGGTGCGCGGCCGGGGTGCGCGCCTCGCCGCTGCCGAAGAACTCCTCCGCCTGGGTCACCGGCATCGCCAGCACCTCGCTGATGTCCCGGCCGCCGAGGTGGTACTCCAGCACCGAGGCGTCGAACCGCTTGCCCTCGCACTCCTCGCAGGTGGTGGCCACCCCGGCCATCATCGCCAGGTCGGTGTAGACGACCCCGGCGCCGTTGCAGGCGGGGCAGGCACCCTCGGAGTTGGCACTGAACAGGGCCGGCTTCACGCCGTTGGCCTTGGCGAACGCCTTGCGGATGGGCTCCAGCAGCCCGGTGTACGTCGCCGGGTTGCTGCGCCGCGAGCCGCGGATCGGCGCCTGGTCGACCGACACGACGCCCTCGCGGGCCGGGACCGAGCCGTGCACCAGCGAACTCTTGCCGGAGCCGGCGACACCGGTGACGACGACCAGCACGCCGAGCGGCACGTCCACGTCGACGCCCTGCAGGTTGTGGGCGGTCGCGCCGCGGATCTCCAGGGCTCCGGTCGGCTTGCGGACCGTCTCCTTCAGCGCGGCCCGGTCGTCCAGGTGGCGGCCGGTGAGCGTGTCGGCGGCGCGCAGCCCGGCGACGGTTCCCTCGAAGCAGACGGTGCCGCCCGCCGTACCGGCGCCGGGGCCGAGGTCCACCACGTGGTCGGCGATCGCGATGACCTCCGGCTTGTGCTCCACCACGAGCACCGTGTTGCCCTTGTCCCGCAGGCGGAGCAGCAGGTCGTTCATGCGCTGGATGTCGTGCGGGTGCAGACCGGTGGTCGGCTCGTCGAAGACGTAGGTGACGTCGGTGAGCGAGGAACCGAGGTGGCGGATCATCTTGGTGCGCTGGGCCTCGCCGCCGGAGAGGGTGCCGGCCGGCCGGTCCAGCGAGAGGTAGCCGAGGCCGATCTCCACGAAGGAGTCGAGGGTGTCGCCCAGCGAGGTGAGCAGCGGCGCCACCGACGGCTCGTCCAGGCCGCGCACCCACTCGGCGAGATCGCTGATCTGCATGGCGCAGGCGTCGGCGATGCTGATCCCCTCGATCTTCGAGGACCGGGCCGCGGCGCTGAGCCGGGTGCCGAGGCAGTCGGGGCAGGTCGTGAAGGTGACCGCGCGGTCCACGAACTCCCGGATGTGCGGCTGCATCGCCTCCCGGTCCTTGGCGAGCATCGACTTCTGGATCCGCGGGATCAGGCCCTCGTAGGTCATGTTGATGCCCGCGATCTTCATCCGGGTCGGCTCGCGGTACAGGAAGTCGTCCAGCTGCCGCTTGGTGAAGGTGCGGATCGGCTTGTCCGGGTCGAAGAGACCGGACTCGGTGTAGAGGCGGTAGTTCCAGCCGCCGGGCTTGTAGCCGGGGATGGTGAGCGCGCCCTCGGCGAGCGACCTGTCCTCGTCGTAGAGCTGCGTGAGGTCGATGTCGGTGACGGAGCCGCGGCCCTCGCAGCGCGGGCACATGCCGCCGGTGATGCTGAACTCGCGCCGTTCCTTCACGGCCTTCCCGGCGCGCTCCACGGTGACCGCGCCGGCCCCGCTGATCGAGGCGACGTTGAAGGAGAACGCCTTGGGCGAGCCGATGTGCGGGGTGCCGAGCCGGCTGAAGAGGATGCGCAGCATCGCGTTGGCGTCGGTGGCGGTACCGACCGTGGAGCGCGGGTCGGCGCCCATGCGCTGCTGGTCGACGATGATCGCGGTGGTCAGTCCGTCCAGCACGTCGACGTCGGGCCGTGCCAGCGTGGGCATGAAGCCCTGGACGAACGCGCTGTACGTCTCGTTGATCAGCCGCTGCGACTCCGCGGCGATGGTGTCGAACACCAGGGAGCTCTTGCCGGAACCGGAGACACCCGTGAACACCGTCAGCCGGCGCTTGGGGATCTCGACGCTGACGTTCCTGAGGTTGTTCTCGCGCGCCCCGTGCACGCGGATCAGCTCGTGGCTGTCGGCGGCGTGCGCAGCGCCCGCCGTCGCGTCCGTCCTCGTGGTGATGCTCATCGTCACTCCCGTCCGTGGAATCGCCCCCGCCACGCTAGCGGCGCCCACGGGGCCACCGCTTCTCGATTCCTGACCGGGCGCACGGCGGCGTTCAGTGCGGGATCACCCAGTCCGGCGCCCAGGTTCCGGCGGCGTCCTGGCCGGACACCGCGGCGCCGAGGTAGGCGCGGAGGGTGGCCAGCGCCGGGTGGGGGCTGTCGCGGCGCCAGAGGAGGGAGTGCGGGTAGACGGGCGTCGGGCCGGTCACCGGGATGCGGCGCAGGCCGTGACCGGCGGGCCAGCCGCCGGGGGCGCCTCCGGGCGGTATCCGGGGAAGCGTGTGCCCGCCCATGAAGGTGGCCAGGGACGGGGTGTCGGCGACGGTGTCGAGGAGTGCGTCGGAGCCGAAGTTGGGACCGGTCGCCTCGATGGTGAGGCCGAACTCGGCGACGAGGTCGTCGTAGTAGGCCGCCCACTCGGTGCCGGGGACGATGCCCGGCATCCAGATCCGGTGACCGACGAGGTCGGCGAGGCTCACCGACCGGGCGTCCGCCAGCGCGTGCGCGGGGCCGGTGAGAAGATCCAGCGGCTCGTCGAGCACCCGGGCGGCCACGATGTCCTCGGGGAAGGGCCGGCCCGGCGCGGCGACGGCCCGGAAGGTCGCGTCGATCTCGCCGGACCGGAGGGCGGCGACGGCAGTCTCGATGCCGAACAGCATCACCACGTCGAGTTCGATCTCGGGGTGCGCGCGGTGGAAACCGCGCATCAGGCCCGAGGCCGCACCGCGCGAGGCGATGATGTCGACGCGCAGCGGCCGGCGGCCGGGGCGGACGGAGGCGACCGCACGCTCGCTCACGCGCAGCAGCTCGCGCGCGTGGGGCAGGAAGGCCTGCCCGTCGATGGTCAGTTCGGCGCCGCGCGGGGTACGGGTGAACAGCCGCACGCCGAGGGTGCGCTCGAGCGTGGCGATGCGCTTGGAGACGGCCTGCTGGGTGACCGCCAGCTCGGCGGCGGCCTCCTGGAACTGTCCCGCGTCGGCTGCGGTGACGAAGGTCCGGACGGTGTCGAGGTCCATGACCCCCACGCTACGAGCCGCCCGGGCGGCGACCCGCGGACACACTTTTGCAAGCAGGGTGCTTGCAATTGTTAGCGCGGGTGGGGCAAGGTGGAGGCATGGCATCGCTGAACGTCGGCAATCTCGGTGAGTACCTGCGCGAGCAGCGGCGAAACGCCCAGCTGTCGCTGCGGCAGCTCGCCGACGCCGCCGGGGTGTCCAACCCGTACCTGAGCCAGATCGAGCGCGGGCTGCGCAAGCCCAGCGCGGAGGTGCTCCAGCAGGTCGCCAAGGCCCTGCGCATCTCCGCCGAGACGCTGTACGTCCGCGCCGGCATCCTCGACGCCGAGCGGGACATGGACGAGGTGGAGACCCGGGCGGTCATCCTCGCCGACCCGTCCCTCAACGAGCGGCAGAAGCAGGTGCTGCTGCAGATCTACGAGTCCTTCCGCAAGGAGAACGGATTCGGGGCCGGGGAGCCGGCCGGGTACGAGCAGGACGGGGTCGTGGGCCGGGAGACCGGCGACGGCAGCCGTACGGCCGGCGGAGGCGATGCCGCCGGAAGCGAAAGAGACGCCGGTCCACGGCGGACGGCCGGATAACGCCGGACCAGGGCTCCGGCCACCCACCGCGGACCACACCATCCCAGCCGAACGCGAATCCGATCCGGGAGGAACCCTCACCATGGCCATCACCGACGACCTGCGCAAGACTCTCAGCGACCCCACCCCGCTCTACTTCGCCGCCGGCACCGCCGACCTGGCGCTTCAGCAGGCCAAGAAGGTGCCGGCCCTGGTCGAGCAGCTGCGTGCCGAGGCCCCGGCCCGCATCGAGGCCGTGCGCAACACCGACCCGAAGGCCGTCCAGGAAAAGGCCGCCGCCCGCGCCAAGGAGGCGCAGGAGACGCTCCAGACCAAGGTCAACGAGTTCATCGGCGCCCTCGACGTCGACCTCAAGAAGCTCGGCGAGTCCGCCCAGGACCTCGCCCTGCGCGGTGTCGGCGTCGCCGCCGAGTACGCGGTCAAGGCCCGCGAGACCTACGAGAAGGTGGCCGAGCACGGCGAGCAGACCGTGAAGACCTGGCGCGGCGAGGCCGCCGAGGAGATCGAGGAACTGGCGATCGCCGTCGAGGGCAAGCCCGAGCCGGTCGAGGTCAGGGACGACGAGCAGAAGCCGGCCACGGCGAAGGCCGAGCCGGAGGCGGACAAGAAGCCCGCGGCGAAGAAGGCCCCGGCGCCCCGCAAGAGCACCACCGCGAAGAAGACCACCCCGCCGGCCAAGTGACGGTGACGGGCGAGACGCATCCGGGCCGGGCACCTTTGGGGTGTCCGGCCCGTTCTATGGGTACGGTGGCGGCGTATCCGGGATCGGTTTTCAACGGGCGGTGGGCAGCATGCTGATGTTGGGCTTCACGGGGTTCATGGGCATCTTGAAGATCGTTCTGATGGCCCTGGCCGCGTTCGGGCTGTTCGACGCAGCGTTCCGCCGCGAGGACGCCTTCCGCGCCGCCGACAAGCAGAACAAGGTCTTCTGGCTGATCATCCTCGGCATCGCGCTCGTGGTCAGCTGGCTGTTCTCGATCCTGTCCATCCTGCCGATCGCCGGCGCGGTCGCGAGCATCGTCTACATCGTGGACGTCCGCCCCGCGCTCCAGCAGGTCGGCGGCGGCCGCGGCTGGGGCCGCCGCCGCGGAAGCAGCAGCGACGGTCCGTACGGGCCGTACAAGGGGGGCCGCTAGCGGCAACCCGCCGTGGGGTGGTCGCGCCGGCGACGGCGGGACGCCCTACGGCGAGACGCCCTACGCCGTCCGGTCCAGCAGTACGACCGCCACGTCGTCCGTCAGCTCGCCCCCGTTGAGATCGCGGACCTCGCTCACCGCCGCCCGCAGCAGGTCCTCGCCCCGCAGCCCCTCCGAGAGCTGCCGGCGGATCATCTCCACCATGCCGTCCTGGCCGAGCCGGTCACCGCCCACGCCGACGCGGCCCTCGATCAGGCCGTCGGTGTAGAGCATCAGGCTCCACTCGGAGCCCAGCTCCACCTGCATCCGCGGCCAGCGGGCGCCGGGCAGCAGGCCCAGGGCGGGCCCGTTGTTGTCGTACGGCAGCAGCCGGGCGGGACGGCCGGGGCGGGCGATCAGCGGGGCCGGGTGACCCGCCAGGCACAGGCCCGCACGGCGCCCGTCCGGCGCGATGTCCACCGTGCACAGCGTCGCGAAGATCTCCTCGTCGGAACGCTCGTGCTCCAGCACCTGCTGCAGCGTGTTCAGCAGCTCGTCCCCGCACAGCCCGGCCAGGGTCAGTGCCCGCCATGCGATGCGCAGCTCCACGCCGAGCGCGGCCTCGTCCGGGCCGTGTCCGCAGACGTCACCGATCATGGCGTGCACGGTGCCGTCGGGGGTGCGTACGGCGTCGTAGAAGTCGCCGCCGAGCAGGGCCCGGGAACGGCCCGGGCGGTACCGGGCGGCGAAACGCAGCGCGGAGCCCTCCAGCAGCGGGGTCGGCAGCAGGCCGCGCTCCAGCCGGCGGTTCTCCTGCGCACGCAGCTTGCCCTCGGCGAGCCTCCGCTCGGCCGTGTCGGACCGTTTCCGCTCCACCGCGTAGCGGATGGCACGGCTGAGCAGCCGGCCGTCCAGTTCGTCCCGGAAGAGGTAGTCCTGGGCGCCGACGCGCACGGCTTCGGTGCCGCGCTCGGCGTCGCCGGAGGCGGTCAGCGCGAGCACGGCATGCCGGGGTGCGAGCCGGAGGACGTGCTTGAGCACGGCCAGCTCGTCGTCGGTGCCGCTGCCACCCGGCGCCGGGAGCGCCAGGTCCAGCAGGATGCAGTGGACGTCGTCGGTGAGCAGCCGCTCGGCCTCGGTGAGGTTGCGGGCGGTGCGGACGCGGATCGGCTTGCCGGCCGGGTCCAGCAGATCGGGCACGATCGGCGAGCCGGCCGGATCGTCCTCGATCAGCAGCAGGGTGAGAGCGGCGCCGGCGCCGTTCACGGTCGTGGGGTCGCGGTGGGCCTCTTCCTTGAGGGGACCGCCGACTGCGCGGGCGGCCTGCGCCTGACCACTCTCCACGGCCGGGATCGCTCTCTGCCGCGGTACGGGTACGGGCATCGTGTTGGGTTCCTTCCCTCCCCCCGAGGGCACGGGTGGCGTCGAGGGGTCTCGACCCACCGACCGGGACCATAGCGGCTACGACCGCCCCGATGGAATGGTGTGAGCCGCGTCGCTACGGATGCCGCCGCTGTCATATGCCGCGTTCCGTACCGCAGTTGGACAGGCCGCCGGTCCGGAGGGGATGACGAAGCTCACGTCCTGCGTGGGTTTGGGCGGTGGTTGGCCGTGCGGTGGGTCACATGACGCACGTCACCGGGCACATGGGCGGGCGCCACGGCCGACGGCGTGCGGGCGCCAGGCCCTCGGCGTGCGGGCGCCACGGCCCTCGGCGTGCGGGCGCCACGGCCCTCGGCGTGCGGGGCACCACGGCCCTCGGCGTGACGGGCGATCGTGCTCAGGCGTCCGGGCGTACGACACCCAGGATCGGCATCGAACCGGCGCCCGCGATCGTCACCGACCGCCCGGGGCGCGGGGCGTGGATGATCGCGCCGTCCCCGACGTACATCGCGACATGGCTGGCGTCACCGAAGTAGATGATGAGGTCGCCGGGGCGCATGTCCTTGATGTCGACGTGCTTGAGCTGCTTCCACTGCTCCTGCGAGGTGCGCGGCACGGGACGGCCGGCCGACGCCCAGGCCTGCGAGGTCAGGCCGGAGCAGTCGAAGGAGTCCGGTCCCTCGGCGCCCCACACGTACGGCTTGCCGAGCTGGGCGGAGGCGTACTTCACGGCCTTCTTGCCGCGTGCGGAGGCCTTGGCGTCGATGTCGTCGAGTACGCCGGTGTCCAGCCAGGCGGTCTGCGCCTTCTCGGCGGCCTCCCGCTCCAGCTGGGCGAGCCGCTCCTTCTCCTTCTTCTCCAGCCGGGACTCGAGCTTCTCGGCCGCGTCGATCTGTTCCTCGATCTTCTTCTTGGCGGCGGCCTTGGCCTTGCGGTTGGTCTCCAGTTTCTTCCACTGGGCGGACGCGTCGTCGGCGTACTGCTGCAACTCCTTTTGAGTGCGCGCCACTTCGTCGATCAGCTTCTTCGCCGCCTGCTGGCCCTGGAGCACCCGGCCGGCGCCGTCCAGGAACCGGCCCGGGTCGTCGCTGAGCAGGAACTGGGCGGTGGAGGACAGGCCGCCGGTGCGGTACTGGTCGCGGGCCGCGGCGCCCGCCTGGTCCTTGAGCTTCGTCAGCCGCTTCTGTCCCTGGACGATCTTCTTCGCCAGCTCCACGATCTCGGCGGACTGCTTCTTGCTCTTCTCCTCGGCCGCGTTGTAGGCGTCGGTGGCCACGGCCGCGTCGTGGTAGAGCTTGTCGAGCTTCTCGCGGACCTGTTCAAGGTCCTTGCCCGGGCCGGGAGTCGGCGAGGGGCTCGGTGTGCCGCCGGCCGTCGGCGCGGGCGTGGGCGCGGGGGCCGCGAACGCCGTGCCCGGTGCCGAGAGAACGGTCACCGCGCAGACCACGGTCAGGGCGGCCGTGAGCAGGCCGCGCTTGCCCGAACCCATACCACTTCCCCCAAACTGATTTACCGTCAGTAACTTACGATCGCCTGAGGGATCGTGCCACGGTCGCGTGCAAAGCGACAGAGGCCGTCGGAAACCGGAATTCCCCCCGCCGATCGCCGGTACGACGATGTCCGTGCCGATGTGACGAGCGACGCACGGAGATCGTTCCCTCCGGCGGGAAAGTCCGCGCGGCGCCGGTGGGTACACGGGACGACGCGCGCACCGACACGGGATGACCCGACCCCGCACGGACGGCTCGCACGCCGGCACGGACGGGCTCGCGCACCGGTGGGCGGCGGTCGGTGCACCCGGTGGGCGGCGGTCGGTGCACCCGGTGCGGCCCGGTCAGTGCACCGGCGCCAAAGCCTCCCAGGCCACGGTCACTTCGCCCTGCCGCCAGCGGGCCGGGCCGTCCGTCACCGGCCAGTCCGCCGTCAGGTCCCGTACCGCACGGAGCCAGCGCTGCCGGGCGCCGTAGGAGGCGTAGGGCGCGGCGGCGGCCCAGGCGCGGTCGAAGTCGCGGAGGAAGGCGTGCACCGGCTCGCCCGGGACGTTGCGGTGGATCAGTGCCTTCGGTAGACGTTCGGCGAGGTCGGAGGGGCGTTCCAGGGAGACCAGCCGGGTGGCGAAGGTGACCGTGCGGGGGCCCTCGGGGCCGAGCGCCACCCACACGTGCCGGCGGCCGATCTCGTCGCAGGTGCCTTCGACCAGCAGTCCGCCGCGCGAGCCGCCGCCGGCCGGGGCGAGCCGCGCGCACAGCCGCTCCCACACCGCGGCGACCTCGCCCTCGTCGTACTGGCGCAGCACATTGGCGGCCCGGACGAGCATCGGGCGGCCGGGCACGGGGATCTCGAAGCCGCCGTGCCGGAAGGTCAGCCCCTCGCGCTCGTACGGCGTGGCCGCCGCCACCCGTTCCGGTTCGATCTCGACGCCGACCACGCGCGTGCGGGGAGCGACGGTGCGCAGCCGGCCCAGCAGTTCGACGGCGGTCCAGGGCGCGGCGCCGTACCCGAGGTCGATCGCCAGCGGATCCGTGGCGCGCCGCAGCTCGGCGCCGTGCACGGCCGCGATCCAGCGGTCCATGCGGCGCAGCCGGTTGGGGTTGGTCGTCCCGCGTGTCACCGTTCCCACGACGGGGCTCCCCCCGGCCGAGCGGGGCCGGGAGCGGGGGAGGGGCGTCACGTGGGCCGGCATGCCTACGAGGGTAGGCGCCCCGGGCGGGCGGCCGCCGCCGGCAGGTGGGCCCCAGGGGCGGGGTCATGGTGGGGTTCCTGCCGGGTACACGCCGGTGACGAGCGGTTGAGCCAAATAAGGTAATGATTCGGTAAAGCACGGCGCAGGGGAATTGAGTTCGCCCCCGCCGCTGTTGTCCACCCTTGGAGGGCGAGGTGAACCCTCCGGCAGGCATGCCCGCACCAAGGAGGAACGCCACGTGAGCCAGTACGTCAGCAGGCTCGGGCGACGCTCCCCGTCGGTGGCCCCGCGGCTCTGGCCGCACCGCAGGCCCCGCCGGGTCGCCATGCTCTCCGTACACACCTCACCGCTCCACCAGCCCGGCACCGGTGACGCCGGCGGCATGAACGTCTACATCGTGGAGCTGGCCCAGCGGCTCGCCGCGATCAACATCGAGGTCGAGATCTTCACCCGGGCCACGGCCGGCGGACTGCCCGCCTGCGTGGAGCTGGCCCCCGGGGTGCTCGTCCGGCACATCGACGCCGGCCCCTACGAGGGCCTCGCCAAGGAGGAGCTGCCGGCCCAGCTGTGCGCCTTCACGCACGGCGTGATGCAGGCGTGGGCCGGCCACCGCCCCGGCCACTACGACCTCGTCCACTCCCACTACTGGCTCTCCGGCCACGTCGGCTGGCTCGCCGCCCAGCGCTGGGGCGTCCCCCTGGTGCACGCCATGCACACCATGGCCAAGGTCAAGAACGCCAACCTGGCCGACGGCGACACTCCCGAGCCCGCCGCCCGCGTCATCGGCGAGACCCAGATCGTGGCGGCCGCGGACCGGCTCGTCGCCAACACCGCCGAGGAGGCGGACGAGCTGGTCCGGCACTACGCGGCCGATCCCGCGAAGGTCGCCGTCGTCCACCCCGGCGTGAACCTGGAGCGGTTCCGCCCCTTCCCCGCGGGCGGCCCCGAGAACGCCACCGCCGGGGAGGCCAGGGCCGCCGCCCGGGCCCGCCTGGGCCTGCCGCAGGATGCCCTGATCCCGCTCTTCGCCGGCCGCATACAGCCCCTGAAGGCGCCGGACGTGCTGCTGCGGGCGGTGGCCGTCCTGCTGGACGAGCGCCCCGAGCTGCGGTCCCGCATCCTCGTGCCGGTCGTCGGCGGCCCCAGCGGCAGCGGACTGGCCAAGCCGGAGGGGCTGCAGAAGCTCGCGGCCCGGCTGGGCATCGCGGACGTGGTGCGGTTCCGTCCGCCGGTCGGCCAGGAGCAGCTGGCGGACTGGTTCCGGGCCGCGTCCGTCCTCGTCATGCCGTCGTACAGCGAGTCGTTCGGGCTGGTCGCGATAGAGGCGCAGGCGGCCGGGACCCCGGTGCTCGGGGCGTCGGTCGGCGGGCTGCCGGTGGCCGTGCGCGACGGCGAGACCGGCTTCCTCGTCCAGGGGCACGATCCGGCCGACTACGCGCGCGTGCTGCGCCGGTTCGCCGACGAGCCGTCCCTCGCCGCGCGCATGGGCGAGGCCGCGGCGCTGCACGCCCGGTCCTTCGGCTGGGACACGGCTGCCGCCGCCACCGCCGACGTCTACACGGCCGCGACCCAGTCCCACCGCCGTCGCGTACGCTCCCACCATGGGTGACGTCGAGAAGGCCGGGCAGGTCCTGGAGGGTGTCTTCGAGGACACCGAACTGGAGTGGGAGAGCCCCGAGTCCGGGACCTACGTGGTCAAGCTGCCCGGTGCGCGCAAGCTGTCCACGACGGTCTCCTTCCTCGTCGGCCGGCACTCCCTCTCGCTCAACGCCTTCGTCATCCGCCACCCCGACGAGAACGAGTCCGGCGTCCACCGCTGGCTGCTGGAGCGCAACCTGAAGCTGTACGGCGTGAGTTACGCCGTCGACCGGCTCGGCGACGTCTACGTCACCGCGCGCCTGCCCCTCGCCTCCGTCACCCCGGACGAGATCGACCGCTTGCTCGGCCAGGTCCTGGAAGCGGCCGACGGCGCCTTCAACACCCTTCTGGAGCTGGGCTTCGCCTCTTCGATCCGCAAGGAGTACGCCTGGCGGGTGGCTCGCGGCGAGTCCACGCGGAACCTGGACGCGTTCATGCACCTGATCGAACGCCCCGCGGACTGACGCGCATTTCTCTCGCACGACCCCTTTCCCGTTCCAGGGCCGCAATGGCATGCTCACCGCCAACGCATTCCTGAACACCGTTCATGCACATGAAAATATGCATGAACGTGCGAATGCATCACCTCGATCCGCGTGCCGTGGATCCGCGTGAACCGAAGGGGCGGGTGGACATGAGCAACGCGCACCTCAGCAGACGGACCCTCCTGGCGGGGGCCACCGCGGTGGCCCTGGGCGCCGCGACCGGCCCCGCCCGTGCCGCCGAACCGCCCGCCCTCTGGCGGGAGTTCACCCGCACCCCCTTCACCCACCCGCAGCTCCCGTTCATCGGCCGGGCGGGACTGCGGGCCGGCACCACCCGCTTCCCCCGCCCCCGTACCGTCGCCGACGTCACCGCGTACGGCGCCGTGGCCGACGGCACCACGGACTGCGCCCCCGCGGTCAACCGTGCCATCGCCGCCGCCGGAAGGGCCGGCGGTGGCACGGTCGTCATCCCGCCCGGCACCTACCGCATCGACGACGTCATCCGCGTCGGCGACCCGAACGTCGTCCTGCGCGGCGCCGGCAGCGGCCGTACCACCCTGTACGCGACGAAGAACCTCACCGAACTGATCGGCGTGTACGGCTCTCGCTACGGCGGCGACAAGTCCGTTCGGCGCCCGCCGGATCGGGCGTCGAGGGCCTCACCCTGGAGGCGGTGCAGACCCCGCAGGCCCCGCACCTGCTCGACAAGGGCCACAACGGGGCCGTCCTGCAGTGCGCCTACGACTGCTGGGTGGACGACGTCACCGTCCGGCACGTCGACAACGGCTTCGGCCTGGTCGCCGCCTCCGCCTGCACCCTGCGCCGCACCAGGGTCGCCGGGCGCGGCTCACACCACCCGTACTTCTGCCGCGAGGGCTCCCACGACAACCTGATCGAGGACTTCACGATCGAACAGCGCACCGTCCCCGCGGCCGCCGGCACCCAACTGCACGGCATCAACGTCGAAGGCCTGTCCTCCTACAACGTCTGGTCGCGCGGCGAGATGCAGATGGGCACCTTCGACAGCCACCGCGGCCTGCCCTTCGCGAACGTGCGCACCGACATCACCGTGAACAACAACGGCCGGCACGGCGGCGACGCCAGCGCGGGACCGCTGTTCGGCGCCCGCTTCACCCACTGGAACATCCGGGTCACCAACGGCCGGGCCGGCCTGATGAAGATCGACGGACTGGCCCCGTACTCGGCGACCGTGGGCCTGAACACGGTGACGGAGTTCGACCAGACCGACGTCCCCGACTTCCCCGGCGACCCGCACTCCCGCCTGGAGCTGTACGGCACCACGGACACCGTGCGCCCGCGCAACCTGTACGAGGCTCAGCGGGACCTGTTCCGGTAGCGCCCCGGGGTGATGCCGACCAGCTTCTTGAAGTGCCGGGTGAGATGGGCCTGGTCGCAGAACCCGGTCGCCGCCGCCACCTCGCCCGGTGGCAGTCCGTCCAGCAGCAGCCGCCGGGCGCGTCCGACCCGGCGGGACGTCAGGTACTGGTGCGGGGCGATGCCGTACGCGCCGCTGAACGCCCGTACCAGATGGGCGGGATGGGCGTGCAGCAGCCGGCCGGCCTCCGCCAGCGAGACGCCGTCGACCACCCGGGCGTCGAGCAACTCCCGCAGCCTGCGGGCGAGTACGGGGTCGGGGCACCGGCGCGGTGGTTCCGTGCGTCTCCGCAGATGGCCGTGGAGCCGCTCGGTGACGAGGGTCAGCCTGCTCTCCGCCTCCAGCTCGTCACCTGGCCGGGCGAGAGCGGAGTGCAGCTGTCCTACGCGCAGCCGGAGCACCGGATCCCGGAGATCGGGCGAGTCCACGGCCGGCCCGATGAACTCCTCGCCGAGCCGGCTGCCGTCCAGATAGACGACCCGCTTGCGGAAACCGCCCGGGGCGGCCGGGGAGCCGTTGTGCGGGACGTGCGGCGGCAGCAGCGACACGGTGTCCCGCGGGGTGCCGTGCTCCTGCCGGTCCAGGTCGTACCGCACCGCCCCGGCGTCCACGATCAGCAGGGTCCAGGCGTCGTGGACGTGCATCGGGTAGGCGTACTCCGTGAACCGGGCGTGGAAGACCTCCGTGACGCCCGGGATCCGCGGGCGCCACGCGCTGACTTCCCGACCGGCGGCCATGCGAAGAACGTACAAGACGCGGCCGGGCGCCGGTCGGCAGTCTCACCGCATGAACGAGTCCACGAGCCCCGAGCCCATCCGCTTCGACACGAAGATCGCCGTCCTGCTGCGCGAGGACCTGGAGCCCTGGCAGCGTCTGAACGTCACCGCGTTCCTGGTCAGCGGCCTGGGCGCACGGCTCCCCGAGGTGACCGGCGAGCCCTACGAGGATGCGGACGGGGTGGGCTACCTCCCGATGTTCCGGCAGCCGGTGCTGGTCTTCGAGGGCACCAAGGAGACCCTGAAGGCGGCCCACGGCAGGGCACTGAGCCGTGCCCTGCCGTGCGCGGTGTTCACCGCGGACCTGTTCGCCACGGGCAACGACCGCGACAACCGCGCGGCGGTCCGGGCCGTCCCGACGGCCGAGCTGGACCTGGTGGGGCTGGCGGTGTACGGCCCGCGGAACGGCGTGGACAAGGTCCTCAAGGGTGCCCGGATGCACCCGTGAGACCGTCTGACCGGGTGTCCGCGGCTCAGCCGAACATGCCGGGCACGTAGTCGCCGGCGGGCTGCTGCACGATGACGTTCGCGCGGTTGTAGGCGTTGATCAGCGCGATGAGGGCGATCAGGGCGGCGAGCTGCTCCTCGTCGTAGTGCTTGGCGGCGTTCGCCCACGCCTCGTCGGTGACCCCGCCGGCCGCGTCGGCGATCCGGGTGCCCTGCTCGGCCAGCTCCAGGGCGGCCCGCTCGGCCTCGGTGAACACCGTGGCCTCGCGCCAGGCCGCGACCAGGTGCAGTCGCGTGACGCTCTCGCCGGCCGCCGTGGCGTCCTTGGTGTGCATGTCGGTGCAGAACGCGCACCCGTTGATCTGGCTGGCGCGGATCTTCACCAGCTCCTGCGTGGCGGCCGGCAGGGTGGAGTCCGCGATCACCTTGCCGGCGGCGTTGAAGTGCTTGAAGAGCTTGCCGGTGAGGGGGTTGGTGAGGAGGTTCATCCGAGCGTCCATGGTTCCGGCTCCTGTCTGGTTGCCGCTGCTTCCACCTCATTGACGGCCGGGCCCGCCGATATGTGACACGGCTGGATGTGAGCCGCGTCACTGCGTCCGGTGGGCGCCGGCACCGCCTGACGGGACCGCCTCTGGCCGCCCGTGCTCCGATCCGACCGGACCTCCTCAGGCTACTCGCGCACCTGCCCCCTGGTTCCCGGTGCCGGCCTCGGCGCCCGCTGGGGCCGCTGCGGCTGCGACTGCGGACGGTGCCGGTGCCGGCGCTGATGTGGTCGCCGGCGCCGGTGCGGGGCTCTCCTGGGGCAGGTGCCGCATGAGCACCAGGTAGCCGGCCCCGGCGACCGTGCCCACCGCCGCGCACATGCCCCACAGCCACTCCGCGCCGAACCGGTCGATGACCGCGCCGGACATCAGCGGGGCGATCAGCGCGGCGACGGACCAGGAGAGGCTGTGCATGCCCTGGTAGCGCCCGCGGCCGTGGACCGGGGAGAGACGGACGACGAGGCCGGCCTGGGTGGGGGCGTTGACGATCTCGGCCAGGGTCCACACGCACACGGTGACCATGAAGACGCCGACGGAGCCGGCGAAGGCGGTGAGCCCGAACCCGTACCCGGCGACCAGCGAGGAGACGACCATCAGGGTGCGCGGGTCGCGGTGCTCGACGAACCGTGTGACAGGGATCTGCAGGGCCACGATCAGGACGCCGTTGACGGCGATGATCAGGCCGTAGTCGGCGGGCGAGAAACCGGCCCGGCCCATGGCCACCGGCAGTCCGACCGAGCCCTGCTGGAAGATCAGGGCGACGAGGAAGGAGAGCCCGACGACGGCCATGTAGCGGCCGTCGCGCAGCACGGTGACGAGGCTGACGTCGGCCTCCGTCTGCTTGGCCGGGGCCGTGGGACGGGACTCGGGCAGCTTGGCGAAGACGACGATCGCGCAGGCCAGGGTCATCCCCGCCTCGATCAGGAAGCCGGCGCGGTAGCTGACCTCGGCGATGAAACCGGCGGCCGTGGAGGAGACCGCGAAGCCGAGGTTGATGGCCCAGTAGTTGAGCGAGAAGGCGCGTACCCGGTCCTCAGGGCGGACGATGTCGGCCATCATCGCCTGCACCGCCGGCCGGGAGGCGTTGGAGGCCATGCCGACGAGGAAGGCGACGGCGGCGATGGCGACCGGGTCGGTCATGAAGCCGAGCAGGGCGACGGAGGCGGCCGTGGCGGTCTGGGCGAGGAGCAGGGTCGGCCGCCTGCCGAACCGGTCGGCCATCACCCCGCCGGCCAGCGCGGAGACGACCCCGCCGAGCCCGTGCACGGAGGCGACGAGACCGGCGTACGAGGCGGAGTAACCGCGGTCGAGCGTGAGGTAGAGGGCCATGAACGTGGCCACGAAGGCGCCGAGCCGGTTGACCAGCGTGCTGGTCCACAGCCACCAGAACTCGCGGGGGAGACCGGAGACGGACTCCCGGACGGCGCGTCTCACACCGGCTGACGACATCGAGAATCCCCCGCGACTGTAAGTGGCCCTAATGGAGGGCACAACTTACCGAGGTGGTGTCCGACGCCGCCACTGGATTAACAGGACACGTCAAGTGAACGGCTGTGGGTGGGTGCGGCTGTCCCACGACCCGAGCGCCCGGCACGGCCCCGTAGGCCCTTAGGTAGGCTCGAAGCCATGGCCGACGCACCGTACAAGCTGATCCTCCTCCGCCACGGCGAGAGCGAGTGGAACGCGAAGAACCTGTTCACCGGCTGGGTGGACGTGAACCTGAACGAGAAGGGCGAGAAGGAGGCAGTCCGCGGTGGCGAGCTTCTGAAGGACGCCGATCTCCTTCCCGACGTGGTCCACACGTCCCTCCAGAAGCGTGCGATCCGCACCGCCCAGCTCGCGCTGGAGTCCGCGGACCGCCACTGGATCCCGGTCCACCGCTCCTGGCGCCTGAACGAGCGCCACTACGGTGCCCTGCAGGGCAAGGACAAGGCGGCGACGCTCGCGGAGTTCGGCGAGGAGCAGTTCATGCTCTGGCGCCGCTCGTACGACACCCCGCCGCCCCCGCTGTCGGACGACTCGGAGTTCTCGCAGGCCCACGACGCGCGCTACGCGACGATCCCGCCGGAGCTGCGCCCGAAGACGGAGTGCCTGAAGGACGTCGTCTTCCGCATGCTCCCGTACTGGTACGACGCCATCGTCCCCGACCTCCTGACCGGCCGCACGGTCCTGGTCGCAGCCCACGGCAACAGCCTGCGTGCCCTGGTCAAGCACCTCGACGGCATCTCCGACGCGGACATCGCGGGCCTGAACATCCCGACGGGCATCCCGCTCTACTACGAGCTGGACGCCGACTTCAAGCCGGTCACCCCCGGCGGCAAGTACCTCGACCCCGAGGCGGCCGCAGCGGCGATCGAGGCGGTCAAGAACCAGGGCAAGAAGAAGTAGCCTTCGTGATCATGCCCCTGATCTGTGCTTTCGGTCCGGATCGGGGGCATTTTCACGGCCTGGGACCTCGTTCGGGAGCGCCCCGCGGCGCGTCGCCGCGGGGCGCCTTGTGGGTTTTAGTCGACCTGCTCCCCGTCGTACGTGCCGCCCTTGCAGTAGTTGCCCGACTCGTTGATCGCGGGCGTTCCGCCGCCCTGCTTGCACTGGGACGGGGTGACGTAGGACGGGGCGCCCTGTGCGGTGGCGGAGGCGGTGGCGGCGCCTGTGAGGCCGAGTCCGGCGAGGGCTGCCGTGGTGATGACGGCGGCGAGGGTTCGTCGAATGCGCATGTGGTTCCCCTTTCACGGATTGCCTCGGTGGGGGCACTAGCCAGCCTGATCTTCACCCATGTGGGTGGCACGTCAGGTTGCGCCATTCGGGTGAAAAATTGCCGTCGGTCACGAGGCGGGACCGAGGCCTGCCCGAGGCCTGCCTGCAGCCGTCGGCGGTCGGGCCGGCCGACGGCGTCCGCGTCGGTCAGCCGGTGTGGAGAGTGCCGGTGTAGACGTCCGTACGGTTCTGGGGTGTGCCGGAGTTGGTCTCGGTGAGCACCGCCCGTACTCCCTTGCCGTCTGCCACCAGGCCCTGGTAATCGCCGAGGAAGTAGCCCCCGGCGAACGGTGCCTGCAGCCAGTCGAAGACCCGCGAGATCCGTCGTTCGGTCCGGAGCTTCGGGTTTCCGTGCCGCAGCGTGGCCAGCTGGTAGGCGGTGGGCAGGGTGGTGGTGTTGCCGGGCTCGAGGAAGCGCAGGTCGTAGTACGTGAGCGCGACCGTGCCCCGCTCGGTGACCGCGATCGACGGTGAGAAGGCCGGAACGCCCTTGGGGCTGATCAGCTCCGGGGGTCCCCAGGTGCGTCCGCCGTCGGTGGACCGCACGAGCTGGACGGAGTCGAACTTTCCACCGGAGAAGTCCGAGCCCTCGTAGGCCATGTACAGCGTGCCTGTCTCGGGGTCGACGGCCGGGCTCGGCAGTGTGGTCCCGTCGCGCAGCAGTTTGGTGGGATCGTTCGGGTCGACCTCCGGTACGGAGGTGTCCCGGGCCACCGTGACCGGGGCGCTCCAGGTCTCTCCGGCGTCGGTCGAGGTGACCACTTCGTAGCGGGCTTCGGTGACGGTGCTCAGGTCGTCGGCGTAGGTGATCCGGTCGAAGAAGTCGTACAGGGTGCCGGTGCACCGGTCGACGACGATCAGATGGCCGATCGTCTGGGTGTTGGGCACGGCGCTGGTCTCGACGAACGGGCGGGCCTTGCTCCAGGTGCGTCCGCCGTCGCGGGTGAGGGAGATGTAGCCGGGGCCGTCGAGGGAGCCGGGGCCGGGCGGGTCGTTGTCGAGGCGGTTCCAGACCTGGTAGGCGGTTCCCTTGCGGATCGGGTCGGCGGTGAGTGTGGGCTTGTCGTTGAAGAACGGCTGCTCGTCGACGTGCGTGGTGGTGAGGTTCTGCCAAGTGCGGCCGCCGTCGCGGGACGTGACTGCGAGGAGGGCGCTGCGCGTGCTCTTCGTGAAGTCGATGCCCTCCCCGCCGGCGTAGACCGTGCCGTCCGGTCCGGTGCTGACCCAGGGGTCGGAGGCCCGTTCGTAGTCCGCGCCGCCGGGGGCGCACAGGCTGAACGGCAGCGTGCTCCGGTGGAAGGTGCGGCCGTCCGTGGTCCAGCCGGCCGCCAGGCCCCGGGCACCGCCGTCGTTCCAGCGGTCCTGCTGGAACACGGTGACCACGCGCTTGGGGTCGCGCGGATCGACGGACAGGTACGGCTCGACCTCGGTGGCCGGGTAGACGACGCTGTCGGGGGACCTCGCTCCGATGGTGCAGTTCGCGTACGGGTCGCCGTGGGACACCTTGACCAGTGGTGTGCCCTCGGGGTCCCGTACGGCCGCGGCGGGAGTCGTGCCGGTGACCGTGACGAGCAGGAGCGCGGCGGTGGTGACGGCGGTCAGGGGCAGGAAGACGCGCATGCGGGATCTCCTCCGGGCCTGTCGGCCGGGGTACGGGACCGCCGTCTCGGGGCGGCCTGGGGCGCGGAGGCATACCGGAACGCGAGGGGTGGGGCGACTCCGCTTGGTCCTTTTCGGCGTTGCAGCCGGTGCCCTTGATGGGCCGAACGACGGAGTCGTCTGATGGGCCGAGCGGCGGAGTCGTCTGATGGGCCGAGCGGCGGAGTCGTCCGACGGCCGAAGGACGGAGTCGTCCGATGGCCGAAGGACGGAGTCACCCCGGGGCCGTCGAGGAGCACGGCGGAGCCGGCCGGCGGGTGCAACGTGCCGGTCGGCTCCTTGGTCGTGCTGTTATGGCGCCGTCTGGTAGGTCCCCGGAGAGGGCCGTGGACCGCGTGCCGGCCGGCGGTGCCGGCCTTGGCTCAGCCGGGCTGGAGCGGGATCGCGATCAAGCGCAGCCGGGAGATCCGAGTCAATACAGCCGGGAGATGCGAACGACCTCGCCGGTCACTGTGTGACGACATGGCCGAGGCCGTTCAGGACGGCGGCGAGCGTGGTGTTCAGGACGGCACGCAGTCTCGAAGCGGTGAGGGCCTCGGCTTCGAGACGGACCGCGGGTCGGCGTCCACCGTCGAGAGGGCCGCGGGTCGGCGTCCACCGTCGAGAGGGCCGCGGGGGCGAGAGGGCCGCGGAGGCGAGAGGGTCCACCGCGTCGGGTGCACCGGCCGGACCGGCTGCCCAGCCGTGCACGGACCGGTCAGGTGATCGCCTGCGAGGTCCCGTCCGGCAGCGCGCAGGTTTCGCCGGCGTAGGGGCGTGCAACGATCTGTCCGCCGGCGGCCGTGCAGTCGTCTCTGGAGATGTTCGGAGACGAGGCGGCCCCGGCGCTGACAGTGCCGACGGCGCTCACGCCGGCCAGGGTTGCCGCGGCCAGGGCGAGGCCCAGGATTCTTCGCATGCGCATGACTTCCTCCTCCTCTCAGGCGCCTTCGTTCGGCCTTCGGGAAGGACAAGTCTCAGGACGACGGCGCCCTCTTACTCAGCATGGGCGTTGCGCATGAGGCTCGCGAGGCGAGGCGAGGCGAGGCTGGGCGCCGTGCCGGGCGACTGCCCGGGCGCGGTCCTCTAACGCGGTTCGCCGGCCGCCGCCCGGCAGGCACCGGTCGCGGCACCGCCCGCCACTCCGGCCCCGGTCAGCCCGGTCACACAACCCTGCAGGTCCCCGACCACGCCACGGCTGCAGGCCGCTGTGACGGCGTCGGAAGCGGTGGCACCGGCCAGTTCGGCCATCTTCGTGCAGGCGGGGATGTCCGCCCGGGCCGTGGGAGCGGCGATGACCGCACCGCTGAGGGTGAGGGTCAGGCCGGTGAGGGCACCGGCGATACGGGTCGACGTGCGCATGGGAGCACCTGCCTTCCGGATCGGTCGCGCGGTCCTGGTCCCGGTGGGCCGGTGCCACGCCGTAAGAGGGCCCCGGACCGGATGAGACGCACTCGGACCTCCACTCGCGGGCCCCTCACTCCAGCGTCGCATCCTCTCCCCGGCCCGTCCTGGGCGGGCCCGTCACGCCTGGATACGGCGGACCCTCACGCGGACCGAGACCAGGAAGGCCGGCGGGAGGACGGTGAGCAGGTCGGCGCCCACGCGCATGGCGAGCGTCGCCCCTGCGATGCCGATGATTCCGAGGTGCAATTCACGTGGGACGAGGTCGATCCGCAGCCCGGGGCGTGGCACCATGGCTTTCTCCGTTGGTTGCATGTGTCCTCCTGTAAGAGCGGAAGAATGTGTGCCGACGGGGTGAGGGGTCGCCCATGCCAGTGAGCGGCCCTTCTTGCTTTCGCATGACGGCATGACGGACCTTAGCCGCCCAATGCATGCACCACAAATGTGCAGTTGAACGCCCCGGCGAGATCACAATGCACACCGAAAAGGGATTACGCAACGCCGTAGGACTCCCGGGGGCGGGTGGTTGCGGAGCCCTTCGGAAGCCGTGCCCGCCAAGTCACCAGGTATCCCAGCAGGTTGCGACTTCGGTTCCCAACTCTTTTCCTACCCGGCTTACAACGTCCGTTAGGGACGTCCGTTAGGAACGTCCGTTAGGAGTTCCAGTTAAGAACTTCGGGTTAAGAGCTTCGGGTTAAGAGCTTCGGGTTAGGAACATCGGTTTAGGAGCATCGGGTTAGAGACTTCGGTTAGTAGCGTCCGTTAGGGGCCTCGGTTTGAGGCCTCGGAGAATTGCTGGTCAAAGTCCGCGCGGGACCCCGTCAGCCTCCGGGGCGGACAGCAACTGCCGCGATTCTGGCATCCACCGCTGACAGCCCCGCCCACAGCCAGGGCGCTCGCTGACAACCACACCGGGGTCGGATTTCCGGGAGCGGTCGGGGGTCAATTGCAGTGGGCGTTGACACTCGCTACCAGATCCACATCCCGCCGCGGACGGAAGTCCGGCCGCTCTCGTCGACGCCGACCAGGTGGGCCGATTCGGGGCCCCCGCTTGAAGCGGAGTCCAGCGGGACGACGAAGCGGTGCTCCTCGAAGTGCAGCGCGAGAGTCCGATTCGGGACCAGTTCATGGCCGTCGACGGTCTTGCCGATGTAGCAGCGCATGAACTCCAGCGACCCCGGTGCGGGAAAGCGCCACGCGCGGCCCCCGTACACCCCCAAGGGGTCGCTCAAAGCCCGCAGAACCGGTCCGTCGAAGTGCAGCTCGACGTAGTCGCGCACGAAGGACACGGCGCTGACCTCCAAGCCCATGAGCAGCTGGAGCGGGTCCTCGGAGTCATGCGCGATGTTCACAGATCCATGCTGCCAGAAGCCTCCGGCCGCCCCATCGGTCCGGCCGACCCGCGATGCACGTCCGGCACTCAGGGGATCCCCCCTCCTGGTCCGGGGTTTTCCCCATCGTGGGCCGGACTGTGGCTGCGTATGGTCGAAGTGACTGATCGTCGCTCCAACTCGCTCCACCAGGGGGAACCCCATGCAGCGCCCGCGGACGCGCGTCCTTGCGACAGTGGTGGTGACGGGTCCCGTGAAGCTACGCACGTCCAACGGTGACGTCACCGTCGAGGACGCCCGAGGCGGCGCCATCGACGCCCGGACCTCGAACGGGGAGATGACGATCGACACGGCCGCCCCGCAGAACATCAAGGCCCGCACGACCAACGGCAACCTCACGGTGACGGCCCCGCCCGCGACTGACCGCATCTCAGCGGACGACTCCCAAGGCGACAAGGAAGTGGCCTTCAAGGACGACCCGTCGGGCAAGTACCGCCTGGACCTGTCGACGACGAACGGCGACCTGACCGTCGGACCGGGGGACTGAGCGCTCCCCCTTCGAAGGGGGGCACTGCCGTGACGAGCGACGCCTTCGGTGCCGACCTCAGTTCTTGCTCAGGACATCCGCGGAAGCGTCGCCTCCGGCGCGGCCCCGCCCTACGGTCACCGTGTCCGACCGTCCCCGTAGTGAGCCTGAGGAAGATGTCACCGGAGCCGATTCCTGCCGAGCAAGGTCACCCCTACCGCCGAGGAACCGGCCCCAACGGCGTGGGTCGGCATGTCAGGGCCGCTGCGACGCTCATGGCTGTCGCCGCGTTCACCGCGCTCGCCGCCGGCTGCGGCGGTCAAGGCAGCCACAGCAGCCACAGCAGCCACGACAGACACGGGAGCCACAACAGCCACAGCAGTCACGGCAGTCACAGCGAGTACACCACCGGTTCAGGGCACGCCGACCGCACGTCGTCCTCCTCCTCACCGTCATCCTCCTCCTCACCGTCAGCCGCATCCTCACCGTCATCCCCCTCCTCGTCGGTGGCCCCTCACGCAGCGCACATCTCCGGTGACTCCATGGCCGCCGCTCCGGCCCTGCCAGGCGGAAAGGTCGTCGCCGAGGCGGTGAACGTCGGCGGAAATCGGGAGATGGACATCGAGGGCGGGCTGAAGGCCGGGGCGTTGTCGGTTCTGGTGGACTGCCGGGGTGCGGGAAAGCTGACGGTCCGGGTCGAGCCCGTCGGGCTGAACTTCCCGATGACCTGCGCCGCCGGGGAGGTCAGCAGCGTCCATAACCAGGTGGAGGTGGGGCACCCCCGGCCCCGAGGAACGGTGAGCGTGACGGCGTCCTCCGGTGTGCGCTGGGCCATCACCGTCGGACAGTGATGCTCCGAGAACGCTCCGGGACCATCGGTCGAAAAGACAAGACCGAAGTACGCCGGTGACCGAGCCACCTCCCGAGCCGTCAGCGATCGAGTCCCCGACGCCGGTGACCTGGTGCGCGAGGGCGATGAGCGAGTCCGCAACCGCGTTGGTGAGCCCGCCCGGCCGGCCGGCGGCGGAGTCGTGAGGGCGGCGGGGCAACCGTTCGTTTCGGTCGCGTACTTTCCCCGCACGGGGAACTCGGTAGGCGGAACGGGGCTGTGCTGTCCGGGCGGGCCGGGGGCCGGCGGGACACTGGTGGACCAAGTCGGATGAGCGTGTGCCGCGGGGGTGGTGCGGATGCGACCCGAGGAGTTCGGGGCGTCGGCCGGCCGTGGCGGGTCGCCGGACGCCGAGACGCGTCTGCGGGCCACCGAGGCGCTCGCCTCCGCCGCCCGCGGTGCCGAGGGTCCGCGAGCGGTCCCCGGTGCGCTGTGCCAGGCATGCGTGCGGCTGCTGCCGGTCGCCGGCTCCTCGGTCTCCATCTCCGGCGGCAAGGGCGTCCGGGTCATCTGGTGCGCCAGCGACCGGGTGGCCGCGAGACTCGCGGAGCTGCAGTACACCGTGGGTGACGGCCCCTGCCAGACCGCTCTCGACCACGGCGCCCCCGTCATCGCGGCCGACCTCACCCGCGGCCCCGACGCCCGCCGCTGGCCGATCTTCGCGCACGAGGCGGTGGGGCTCGGTGTCCGCGCCGTGTTCTCGTTGCCGCTCGGCGTCAACGGCGCCGCGATCGGCACCCTCGACCTGTACAGCGAAGAGGTGGGCGGGCTGGCCGAGCCGGACCTGCGGACCGCGCAGTGGGTGCGGGACGCGATCACCTGCTCGCTGATGGAACTCCAGGCCGCCGAGCACGGGCGTACCGATGAGGACGCGGAGAACGAGGTGGCGTTCTGGGTGGCGGCTTCCGAGGCCGACCACACCGAGGTCTACCAGGCGGTCGGCATGGTGATGGTGCAGCTGGACGTGGATCCCGAGCAGGCCCTGGACCGGCTCCGGGCCCGGGCGTACTCGCACGGCCGGACCGTCAGCCAGGTGGCCCGGGAGGTCCTCGCCCGCCGGCTGAGCTTCCGCCCGGAGGGGCACGGCGGTGATCCGGGCGTCCTCCCCGACGGAGCCTAGGAAGCTCCGTCGGGGGAGGAGGGGCGGGAGACCGGTGAGGCACACGGCCCGCGGCGAGGCCGCCCGCAAGCGCGTTCGGGTCGTCGTAGACGGCGTCGTCACCGCGCCGTTCTTCGACGGGACGACCACGATGCACAGCGCGCCGGCGAAACTGCGCCGTTCTTCGACGGGACGACCACGATGCACAGCGCGCCGGCGAAACCGCGCCGTTCTTCGACGGGACGACCACGATGCACAGCGCGCCGGCGAAACTGCACCGGCGCGCACGGGCGCCCAGAGGGGCGCGCTGTGCCGGCGGGCGCAGGCGTCCAGGGGAGAGCGCAGTGGCGCGCGGGCGTCCGGAGCCGGTGCGCTCAGGCCTCCAGCGTCACCTGGTGCACCTCGTCGGCGCGGTGTCCCGCGCGTTCGTGGATGCGCTGGACGGCGTCTGCCGAGGGGGCCTCGGAGAGGCAGTAGACGATGCCGGACTCGGGATCGGCCCACGCGTGCTCGAAGTGCACGTTCTCGTCCTTCTCGATGGCGAGGTCGGCCCGGTGCGCCTCCATCAGCTGATCGGCCGTGAGGCCCTTCATCCCGCGGTGTACGTCCATGAACTTCGGCATGGCCTCAACACCTCCTTCCCCTTCCCACTGCACACGTCCATGCTGCGCCCGCCACCCGGGACAGGCATCCGGTGCGCGTCGGTGCGCCACCCGGGACAGGCATCCGGTGCGCGTCGGTGCGCCACCCGTTACGGCATCGGGTAGGGCCCCCGGTACGGAACCGGGTACGCCCGGGTACGGCGAAGGGCCGGTGCGGAACTCTTCCGCACCGGCCCCCGGTCGTCGATCAGCCGCACTGGCAGGGGTTGCCCGACTGGCACCCGCAGCTGCATCCCGAGCCGCAGCCACAGGCGCCGAACAGCGGAAGGCTCCTGGTCTCGGCGGGCTGCTCGGTGTCGCGCTCCTGCGTGGGGTCGGGCGTGGTGCCGGGGGATTCGGCCATGGTCCCTCCTAGACGCTGGGCAGGGCTGCCCTCGCCCATTTCATGCCCGTTCTGCCGGGCGCATCAACGGCGCACGGAGGCGCCCGGCCGAAAGCCCCTGGCTCCCCCGGACGGGTTACGCGCCCTCGACCCCGGTCACCGGCTGGATGTCCTGCTGCAGCTCGTCCGCGTGCTCACCGGTGACCAGGTAGACCACGCGCTTGGCGACGGCCACGGCGTGGTCGGCGTACCGCTCGTAGTACCGGCCCAGCAGGGTGACGTCCACGGCCGTCTCGATGCCGTGCTTCCAGCGCTCGTCGATCAGGTGCTGGAAGAGGGTGCGGTGCAGCTGGTCCATCTCGTCGTCGTCCTGCTCCAGCTGGAGCGCGAGGTCGACGTCCTTCGTGATGATCACCTCGGCGGCCTTCGCCATCAGGCGCTGGGCGAGCTGGCCCATCTCCAGGATGGTGGCGTGCAGGTCCTGCGGGACCGCGCGCGCCGGGAAGCGCAGCCGGGCCAGCTTCGCCACGTGCTGGGCGAGGTCGCCGGAGCGCTCCAGGTCGGCGGACATGCGCAGCGAGGTGACGACTATCCGCAGATCCGTCGCCACCGGCTGCTGGCGGGCCAGCAGGGCTATCGCCCGGGCCTCCAGGTCGTGCTGGAGTTCGTCGACCTTCTGGTCGGCCTCGATCACGCTCTCGGCCAGCTTCAGGTCGGAGTCGAGGATGGCGGTCGTGGCGCGCCCGATCGCCGACCCGACCAGCCGGGCCATCTCCACCAGTCCGTCGCCGATCGAGTCCAGTTCCTCGTGGTACGCGTCCCGCATCAGGTTTCCCTCTCGTGCGTCATCGTTCGGGGGGTTCCGGGGGCCGTCATCTCACGCGTGCGCCCCGTGGCGAAACCGGCGGTACGAACCCCACGCTTCCAACGTGTGCCCCGTACGCGTCTGTTTCCGCCACCCCAAATGAACCAGTACTGGCTCCAAGGTGAACTCTGGGCGACGAGTGTTCGAGGTCGCACCTCGACGGCTGTGGTCATGTCGTACCGCATGCCTAACCTGGATGCATGGACGTGAACGCGGCGGTCGCCGCAGCGGCAGCGATCGCCGGGGTGCTCACCGGTGTCATCGCCATGCTGGCGTTCCGCTGGAGCGAACGCGACCAGAAGCGACCCACCAGGACTTCCTTGCACACCGATCCCGTACTCCCGCCCGGCGTGGACACCGTGCTGTCGGTGCTGCGCTCCTCCGCTGTCGTCCTCGACGAGGCCGACGCCGTGGTGAAGGCCAGCTCCGCCGCCTATGCCCTCGGGCTGGTCCGCGGCGGCAAGCTCGCCGTCGAGCCGATGCTCCAGATGGCCCGCGACACCCGCAGAGACGGGGAGATACGCCAGGTCGAGCTGGATCTGCCGCGGCGCGGCACCGGGCGGGGCGAGGCGCTCGCCGTCTCCGCCCGCGTGGCCCCGCTCGGCTCCCGTCTGGTCCTGCTGCTGGTCGAGGACCTGACGGAGGCCCGCCGGATCGAGGCGGTCCGACGCGACTTCGTCGCGAACGTGAGCCACGAGCTGAAGACCCCGGTCGGCGCACTCTCCCTGCTCTCGGAGGCCGTCATGGACGCCTCAGACGATCCCGAGGCCGTACAGCGCTTCGCGGGCCGGATGCAGATCGAGGCGACCCGGCTGACCAACCTGGTCCAGGAACTGATCGATCTTTCGCGGGTGCAGAACGACGACCCGCTGGAGGACGCCGAGCCCGTCCGCGTGGACGAGCTGGTCGCCGAGGCCATCGACCGCTGCCGCCACCAGGCGGGCGCGAAGCAGATCACGATGGCCGCGGGCGGCACCGCGGACCTGCACGTCTGGGGCAACCGCGGGCAGCTGGCCGCAGCCCTCGGCAACCTGGTCGAGAACGCCGTCAACTACTCCCCGGCCCGCACCCGTGTCGGCATAGCCGCCCGCCGGGTGTCCGCGTCCGGCGGCGACATGATCGAGCTGGCCGTGACGGACCAGGGCATCGGCATCTCGGAGAAGGACAAGGAGCGCATCTTCGAGCGCTTCTACCGCGTCGACCCGGCCCGCTCCCGGGCCACCGGTGGCACCGGTCTGGGCCTCGCGATCGTCAAGCACGTGGTCGCCTCGCACGGCGGGGAGGTCACGGTCTGGAGTGCCGAAGGCCAGGGCTCCACCTTCACCCTCCGGCTGCCGGAGGCGGGCGCGGCCCGCGACCGCGCCGGGCAGCACCCCGGCCTCGACGAGGCCGGCCCCATCGAGTCATCCCCGTACGAACCGCTTCCCGCCCCGGAGGTCCTTCCGTGACCCGAGTGCTCGTCGTCGAGGACGAGGAGTCCTTCTCCGACGCCCTGTCGTACATGCTCCGCAAGGAGGGCTTCGAAGTCGCCGTGGCGGCGACCGGCCCCGACGGCCTGGACGAGTTCGAGCGCAACGGCGCCGACCTGGTCCTCCTCGACCTCATGCTGCCCGGCCTGCCCGGCACCGAGGTCTGCCGCCAGCTGCGCGGCCGCTCCAACGTCCCCGTGATCATGGTGACCGCGAAGGACAGCGAGATCGACAAGGTCGTCGGTCTCGAAATAGGAGCCGATGACTACGTCACCAAGCCGTTCTCCTCGCGCGAGCTGGTCGCCCGCATCCGCGCGGTGCTGCGCCGCCGCGGCGAGCCGGAAGAGGTCACCCCGGCCGCCCTGGAGGCCGGTCCGGTCCGCATGGACGTCGACCGCCACGTGGTCACGGTCGCCGGCTCCAAGGTCGACCTGCCCCTCAAGGAGTTCGACCTCCTGGAGATGCTCCTGCGCAACGCGGGCCGCGTCCTGACCCGCATGCAGCTCATCGACCGCGTCTGGGGCGCCGACTACGTGGGCGACACCAAGACCCTCGACGTCCACGTCAAGCGGCTGCGCGCCAAGATCGAGCCGGACCCGGGCGCGCCGCGGTACCTGGTGACGGTGCGCGGCCTGGGCTACAAGTTCGAGCCGTAAACCGCGGTCCGTCGTACGGCGAAGGGCGGCACCCCGTGCGGGGTGCCGCCCTTCGTGCGTGTGACCGGGTCAGTGGCCGGCGGCCGACTGGGAGGCCGAGTCGCCGGGGGTGACGGCCGAGCCGCTGGGGGAGCCGGACGGGCTGTTCTTGCCGCCCTTCTCCGGCTTGCCGCTGCTCGAGGCGGTGGCGCTGCCGGAGGCCGTGGCGCCCGGGGCGCCGGAGGCCGGCGCGGACGGGATCTGCGACGGGCCCCACTCGTCGAAGTAGCTCGTGGCCGGGACCACGAAGGCGAGCAGGCTCACCTTGCCGGTCTTGCTCAAGGTGAAGGTGACCTTCTGGGCGTTGCCGTCCTGCACGGCCTCACGGCCGCTGGGCAGCACCGCGGAGGCGTTGCCCTTGCCGCCGATGACGAGCGAGCCGCCCGCCGGGACGGTCAGGCTCTGTCCCTTGGCGGCCTTCAGCTCGGCGGCGGTACCGCTGCCGTCCAGGGTGACCGACTGGAGGGTCTGCTCGGTGCGGCCGCTGTTGAACAGGGTCGCGGAGACCACCGCGGGACCCGTCGACTTCAGGTCGGGCTGGGTGATGACCACGGCGTTCTGGACCTTGATGTCACCGACGCTGGTCGCCGCGTTGTCCGGCTTGATCTCCAGGGTCTGTGCATTGTTGCCGGCGCCACAGGCGGCGAGCGAGGCGATCGAGAAGACGATGGCGGAGGCGGCGAGGGCGCCGCGTCGAAGGCTGCTGCTCACGGCGGCGGCAACTCCTTGAACGCGCGGGCGGCTCCCCTTATAAAGCCACCCTAAGTGTCTGTCAGCGGCCTTAGGTTACCGAGCCGTTCCGACGCCACTGCACCCGACCCTCCCCCAGGGCCCGGCCTTCCCTCCAGGTGGGGGTACCCCACGGGGCCTCAAGTGACTCCACGGTCACATTGCGGGTCCGCTCGTCCGTCATTCACATAACGCGACGGTGAGCCCCTCTCGACGGCACTCGCAAAATTTCCGTGAAGGAATGCGTGAACAGCCGGATATTGATCACCGGACCACCCTCCCGGCCGCCGTTGATCAATTCCGGATTCGTCTCGCATCCGTCCCGAGTCACCGAACGGAGTAGCGGAAGTCGTACGCTTGGAACCGGACAAATCGGGACGTTCGGCCGCTCGAGGTGGCCTTCCGGGGCCTGTGACGTACGTGTTTCGTCGCGCCCGGACAGCCCCTCCGACCTGCGAATACCCGCTTCCGCAGGCTCGCCGCAGCACGTTCCGGTTGCTGTTGTCAAGCCCCGAGATATGCCCTGACCTGCGAAAACGCCATTCAGAAGACGCCGTATCCGTGTTACCCTGGATAGCCACGGAAGGGGTACCTGTCACATGACGTTCAAGGTTGGCGACACCGTGGTCTATCCCCATCACGGGGCCGCGCTGATCGAGGCCATCGAAACTCGCCAGATCAAAGGCGTGGACAAGACCTACTTGGTGCTGAAGGTCGCCCAGGGTGACCTGACGGTACGTGTGCCAGCGGACAATGCGGAGTTCGTCGGCGTGCGTGATGTGGTCGGTCAGGACGGGCTGGACCGGGTCTTCGAGGTGCTGCGCGCGCCGTACGCCGAGGAGCCCACGAACTGGTCGCGTCGTTACAAGGCAAACCTGGAGAAGCTCGCCTCCGGCGATGTCATCAAGGTCGCGGAAGTCGTGCGTGACCTGTGGCGTCGTGAGCGCGAGCGCGGTCTCTCCGCGGGCGAGAAGCGCATGCTCGCCAAGGCCCGCCAGATCCTGGTGAGCGAGCTGGCTCTCGCCGAGAACACCAACGAGGACAAGGCCGAGGCCCTGCTCGACGAGGTGCTCGCCTCCTGACGCGCAGCGGCAGCGAACCTTCGCTTCCGGCACGCTCAGCACAGTAAATGCCGTGGTGCCCGATGACAGACATTGTCGCCGGGCGCTGCGGCATGTTCGTCCCCGCATGCTCGTCCCGGCATGTTCGACCGGGGCGTGTTCGTCCCGGGGAAATCCCCGCGCCGGCACGGGACGCCGGAAAGCCCCCCGTACCCCTTCGAGGAAACCCCCCGATACTTGATGTGCCGGGCCCGGGCTGATGGCTCGACCAGGGTCACGGAAAGGGTCCGGTCAAGGCGTCGCGCCCGGCACTCCTCCAGGCCATACCCACGTAGGTCGAGCACACAAACCTGACAGGAACCGATGTCTGACGAATCGCGCCCCCAGCCCGCGCAGACCCCCGTCGCCGCCGTGATTCCCGCCGCCGGACGGGGCGTGCGTCTCGGCCCGGGCGCCCCCAAGGCGCTCCGCACGCTGAACGGCACTCCCATGCTGATCCACGCGGTCCGGGCCCTCGCCGCATCCCGCCACGTCTCCCTGGTGGTCGTCGTGGCCCCGCCGGACGGCGCCGCCGAGGTCAAGTCCCTGCTCGACGCGCACGCGCTGCCCGACCGCACGGACTTCCTGGTCGTCCCCGGCGGGGAGACCCGGCAGGAGTCGGTCAGGCTCGGCCTGGACGCGCTGCCGCCCGAACACGGGATCGTCCTGGTCCACGACGCGGCCCGGCCGCTCGTCCCGGTCGACACCGTCGACGCGGTCATCGAGGCCGTACGCGACGGCGCCCCCGCCGTCGTGCCCGCGCTGCCGCTCGCGGACACCGTCAAGGAGGTCGAGCCCGCAGCCGTGACCGGCGAGCCCGAGCCGGTCGTCGCCACACCCGAGCGGGCCCGGCTGCGCGCCGTGCAGACCCCGCAGGGCTTCGACCGCGCGACCCTGGTCCGCGCCCACGAGACCGTCACCGGCGACGTCACCGACGACGCGAGCATGGTGGAGCGGCTGGGACAGGCGGTCGTGGCCGTCCCCGGTCACGAGGAGGCCTTCAAGGTCACCCGTCCGCTCGACCTGGTACTCGCCGAGGCGGTCCTGGCCCGCAGGAGGCTCAACGATGGCTTCTGAGTTCCCCTACCCGCTGCCCCGGGTCGGCATCGGCACCGACATCCACGCCTTCGAGGAGGGCCGCGAGCTGTGGTGCGCGGGCCTGAAGTGGGACGGTGAGGGCCCCGGCCTGGCCGGCCACTCCGATGCGGACGTCGTCGCCCACGCGGCCTGCAACGCGCTGTTCTCCGCCGCGGGCCTCGGTGATCTCGGACAGCACTTCGGTACCGGCCGCCCCGAGTGGTCCGGTGCCTCCGGGGTCACCCTGCTCACCGAGGCCGCCCGGATCGTGCGCGAGGCCGGCTTCACCGTCGGCAACATCGCCGTCCAGGTGGTCGGGCCCCGCCCGAAGATCGGCAAGCGCCGCGACGAGGCCCAGAAGATCCTCTCGGAGGCGGCCGGCGCGCCCGTCTCGGTCTCCGGTGCGACGACCGACGGCCTCGGCTTCCCGGGCCGCGACGAGGGCTTGATGGCGATCGCGACGGCACTGGTGGTGCGGTCTGCGGGCTGAGGGGCGGCATTTCGCGGTTCGGATGCGGATACACCAGGAGCGTGCGAGGGTACGCGGAGAGTGATCGCTGGTCCCGCTCTCCGGAGGTATTCCATGTCCGCGGCCCTGTCCGACGACCTCAAGTCCCTGCTCGACACCCCGGTGTTCATCATCGTCGGCACCGTCCAGCCCGACGGCAGCCCGCAGCTGTCCCCGGTCTGGGTGAAGCGGGACGGCGACGACATCCTCTTCTCCACGACGGTCGGCCGGCAAAAGGAGAAGAACCTGCGCCGCGATCCCCGCGTGACGGTCCTCGTCCAGCCCGCCGACGCGCCCTACACGTACGCCGAGATCCGCGGCACCGCCGAGGTGACGACCGAGGGCGGCCAGGACCTCATCGACGAGCTGAGCCTGAAGTACACGGGCAAGAAGTACGCGGACTTCAACCCGGCGTCGAAGGACGACGCCGAGCGGGTCGTCGTACGGATCTCGGCGCGCAAGGTGGTCGGCTCGCTCTGAGGCGGGCAACCTTGCCGGTGGGCGCATGGCACTGCCCGGCGCCCACTACCCTGGAGTGGTGACTATTCGCCTGTACGACACCAGCGCCCGGCAGATCCGTGACTTCACCCCGCTCAAGCCGGGTTGCGTCTCGATCTACCTCTGTGGCGCCACCGTGCAGGCCGCGCCCCACATCGGCCACATCCGCTCGGGCCTCAACTTCGACATCATGCGCCGCTGGTTCGAGTACCGCGGCTATCAGGTGACGTTCGTCCGCAACGTCACCGACATCGACGACAAGATCATCGCCAAGAGCCACGAGCAGAACCGCCCGTGGTGGTCGATCGGGTACGAGAACGAGCGCGCCTTCAACGACGGCTACACCGCCCTCGGCTGCCTCCCGCCCACGTACGAGCCCCGCGCCACCGGCCACATCACCGAGATGGTCGAGATGATGCAGGGCCTCATCGAGCGCGGGCACGCCTACGCGGCCGACGGCAACGTCTACTTCGACGTGCGCTCCTTCCCGCAGTACCTGGAGCTGTCGCGGCAGGAGCTGGACAACCTGCGCCAGCCGTCCGGCGAGGGCGAGACCGGCAAGCGGGACGCACGCGACTTCGCCATGTGGAAGTCCGCCAAGCCCGGCGAGCCCACCTGGCCCACCCCATGGGGCCCCGGCCGCCCCGGCTGGCACCTTGAGTGCTCGGCGATGGCCCACAAGTACCTGGGCTCCGCCTTCGACATCCACGGCGGCGGCCTCGACCTGATCTTCCCGCACCACGAGAACGAGATCGCCCAGGCCAAGGCCTACGGCGACGACTTCGCCCGGTACTGGGTGCACAACGCCTGGGTCACCATGGCCGGCGACAAGATGTCCAAGTCGCTCGGCAACAGCGTCCTGGTCACCGACATGGTCAAACGGTGGCGGCCGATCGTGCTCCGGTACTACCTGGGCACACCGCACTACCGCTCGATGATCGAGTACAGCGAGGAGTCGCTGCGCGAGGCCGAGTCCGCGTTCGCGCGGATCGAGGGCTTCGTGCAGCGCGTCACCGAGCTGGTCGGGGAGACCGTCGAGCCGGCCGCCGACGTCCCGCCCGCCTTCGCCGAGGCGATGGACGACGACCTGGGCGTCCCGGGGGCCCTCGCCGTCGTGCACACCACCGTCCGGCAGGGCAACAGCGCCCTCGCCGCCGACGACAAGGAAGCCGCCGTCGCCCGGCTCGCCGAGGTCCGGGCCATGCTCGGTGTCCTCGGCCTCGACCCGCTCGACCCGCACTGGGCCGGCGAGACCGACCGCGGCGAGGACCTCCACGGCGTGGTCGACAGCCTGGTCCGGCTCGTCCTCGAGCAGCGCGAGTCCGCCCGCGCCCGCAAGGACTGGGGCACCGCCGACGCCATCCGCGACCAGCTGGCCCAGGCCGGCCTGGTCATCGAGGACAGCCCGCAGGGACCGCGCTGGAGCCTCGGCTCACGCTGAGACCGTCGTCGGTCCGGTGATCGATTGTGCCGCCCGGACCTCCGGGCGGCACACTGCATAGACGTACACATCCGAACGCATCACAGAGACAGGTAGGTCATGGCCGCGAACAACCGTCGCATGTCCGGCAAGAAGGGCGCGCAGGTCGGCAGTGGCGGCCAGCGGCGCAAGGGCCTGGAGGGCAAGGGCCCGACCCCGCCCGCCGAGATGCGCAAGGGACACAAGAAGAACCGCATCGCCACCGCCAAGGCGAAGCAGGCCGTGCGCCGCCCGGCGGTCCGCGGCCGGGGCGGCAAGTCCGCCTCCGAGCTGGTCGTCGGCCGCAACCCGGTCGTCGAGGCGCTCCGCGAGGGCGTTCCCGCCTCGACCCTCTACGTCCAGCAGTTCATCGACAACGACGAGCGCGTCCGCGAGGCCCTCCAGCTCGCCGGTGAGCGCGGCGGCATCAACCTGATGGAGGCCCCGCGCCCCGAACTGGACCGCATGACGAACGGCCTCAACCACCAGGGCCTGGTCCTGCAGGTCCCGCCGTACGAGTACGCCCACCCCGAGGACCTGCTCGACGGGGCCGCCGACGAGGGCGAGGACCCGCTGGTCGTCGCCCTGGACGGGGTCACCGACCCGCGCAACCTCGGCGCGGTCGTCCGCTCGGTCTCGGCCTTCGGCGGCCACGGCGTGGTCGTCCCCGAGCGCCGCTCGGCCGGCATGACCGCCGGCGCCTGGAAGACCTCCGCCGGTACGGCCGCCCGCACCCCGGTGGCCCGCGCCACCAACCTCACCCGGATGCTGGAGTCCTACAAGAAGGCCGGCGTCACGGTGGTCGGCCTGGCTGCGGACGGCGAGGTCGAACTCGGCGACCTGGAGGCACTGGCAGGGCCGGTCGTCATCGTGGTCGGCAGCGAGGGCAAGGGACTGTCCCGGCTGGTCGGCGAGACCTGCGACTTCCGGGTCCGGATCCCGATGCCCGGCGGCGCGGAATCGCTGAACGCGGGCGTCGCGGCAGGCATCGTCCTCTACGAGGCAGCCCGCAGGCGGAGCTGAACAGGACCCGGGCAGGCCTGAACACCTGTCTGGAAGTGCACCCTTGCGGGTTAATTCAGGCGTCCGTATGGCGCTCCGGGCGGCTTTGACGGGGTCCGGACACATCCGCCCGGTCAAAGCAGTGTCCTAACGCCACATCACTCGGTTAGATGAGTGTGGACACCAGAACACCCCGCACACCCACGGGGGACCGCTCGTCGGGATTCGACGACGCTCCCGCGCTGAGCATGGTGAAGGTGCCGAGCGATCCGGCGCAGGTCATCGTCAATCACGCCAGCTTCCGCGTGCAACTGGGCACGTCGGCGAAGCGCACCCAATCCCCGCGGATCGCCCGGCATCTGAGCGTCGGCCAGGAGACCGCCCGGATGCCCGTCGTGGGCACGGCGGGCCGGGCGGGCACCACCGGCCGCCGCCGCCCCGTCGTGTGGAGCGGCAAGTCCGCCCCCGACGACACCGGAGCGCACCGGCTCCTCCAGGCCGTGCGGGGCAGCAGCGTGCGCCACGCCGACGAGGCCGAGGCCGGCGCCACCCAGGTCATCCCACGCGTCCATACGGGCTACGCCGACACCTACGACGAACTCGACCAGACCGTCGAGACCCCCGTCGTCGGCCACCAGCGCACCGCCCCCGACGCCGACGGCACCCGCCTCCTGCCGCACATGCGCACGGCGACCGGCGCCTACGACGCACCGGTCTACCCGGACGCCGGCCACGAGCCGTACGACGGCTACCCGGACCCGGCCGACACCGACGAGGACGGCCCGCGCCCCGCCAGACGCCACGGAGACGACCCGGCCCGGCACGCGTACTACCCCGGTCGCCGGCTGAACCTCGGCGTCGTCCTCCTCCCGCTGCGCATCTTCCTCGGCTTCATCTCCATCTACGCCGGCATGGGCAAGCTCTGCGACCCCGTCTACTTCGACGGCGGCAAGCGCGGCTCGATGGTCACCTGGCTCAACACGCTCCACCCCTGGGACGTCGCCGAGCCACTGCGCCAGTTCGCCCTCCAGCACCCCGTCGGCTCCGGCCTGGTCATCGCCTTCCTCCAGGTGGTCGTCGGCGTCCTGACCATCCTCGGCTGCTGGCAGCGCGTGGCCGCGGTCATCGGCGTCCTGCTCTCCGCCGCCCTGATCGTCACCGTCAGCTGGAAGACCGTCCCCGCCTACGACGCCCCCGACATCATCTATCTCGCCGCCTGGTCCCCGCTGATCATCGCCGGCGCCCCCGTCTACTCCATCGACGGCCGCCTCGCGGGCAGCGCCTGGCGCAGGCTCGGACCCCGCTCCGACATCTGGGAACTGCGCCGCTTCGTTCTGCGCCGCGGCGCCCTGATCACGGCGATCACCGTCGGCCTGACCCTCCTCATCGGCTCGCTGCTGGGCGGCGCGGTGCGCGACTCCAGCCGCGTGGTCGTCCCCGGCCCCGGCGAGGCCCCGCGCAACCAGCTCCCCGGCTCCCCGTTCCCCCAGGAACCGGGCAAGCGGCACAAGAAGGCCCCGGCGGCCTCCGCCTCCCCGACGGACGGCGCCACGGCCGGCGCGGTGCCCTCGGGGGCTGCGACGACACCGGGTGCCGGCCAGAGCACCGGCGCCGCAGTCTCGACGCCCAGCCAGACCCAGGGCACTACGGGCCAGGTCCCGCCCCGCCAGACCTCCCCCACCACGGGCGGCGCCCCCAGCACGACCGCGGGACCGACCAGCACGGGCGGCACCAGCACCTCCGGCGGCTCCACGTCGACCGGCGGCACCGGCACCTCCGGCGGCACGTCCTCCACAGGCCAGCCGGGCCTGGTAGGCGGCCTCCTGGGCTGACCCCCAGACACACAAGGCCCCGCACCTCCCCAGGTGCGGGGCCTCTACCCGGACGCGACCGCCCCCACAGGCCGTCAGCCGGACGAGCGCCGTAACCACCGGACGCCGCCGACTCCCCCGTCACCGGCCGAGCGCCGCCAACTCCTTCGCCGCCTCGGTCAGATCCTTCGCCGTGTCGATGGCCCGCCAGTACGCCCCCTGCGGAATGGGGAACCCGGCCAGCTTCTTCTCCCGTGCCAGCCGCGGGAACGTCGTCCGCTCGTGGTCCCCCCGCTCGGGCAGCATGCCGGCGAACTCGGGCGAGAACACGTACACACCCGCGTTGATCTCGAACGTCGACGGCGGAGCCTCGATGAAGTCGGTGATGTGCCCGAACCCGTCGGTCTTCACCGCACCCCAGGGGATTCGCGGACGAGCCAGCGCCAGAGTCGCGACGGCATCCCGCTCCGCGTGGAAGTCGGCCATGTCCCGCAGGGAGAACCGCGTCCAGATGTCCCCGTTCGTGGCGTACCACGGCCGGTCCGGATGGGGCAGACGCGCCGCGGCGTACCGCAGACCGCCGCCGCGGCCGAGCGGCTCGGACTCCACGACGGTGGTGACCGAGACCGGAAGGTCGGCCGAGTCCAGCCACTTCTGCAGGACCTCGGCGAGGTGGCCGCAGGAGACCACCACGTCCGTCACACCTTCCTCGGCGAGCCAGGTCAGCTGATGGCCGATGATCGGAGTCCCCGTCCCGGGGATCTCGACCATCGGCTTGGGCCGGTCATCGGTGTACGGACGCAGCCGGGAGCCCTGGCCACCGGCCAGGACCACGGCTTGAGTGGGGCGCGACGCGGCGTTCGGATGGGTCATGACCGCACTGTACGTGGCGCCCCGGAGCCGCGTGCGGGTGGCCGTGGGCTCCTCGGACGGCTGTCACCCGCTTCCCACCGGAAGCGGGCTCCGGCGCGATCAGGTGTGCGCCGCGAGGACACCCGAGGCGAAGGCCGTGTCACACACCGGGCGGGCGTACGACTGGGCCCGTGAGGCGCCGTAGATGCGCACCGCCGCCTTGCCGAGGGCGCGGGCGAGGGAGCCGCAGTGCCGGGCCAGCGAAGGGTGACCGTTGACGGCCTGCTGGAGGTGGGTGAGGACGACCCCCGGGTTCTTGTGCTGGAGTTCGGTCATCAGCTGGTCGCGGAGCACGTCCTGCGGAGCCTGGGCGGCCGGCTCGGCAGGAGCCTCCGCCGCGGAGACGTCGGAGGCGGCCAGCACCGAGCCGGACGGGCTTCCCGTCCAGTTGACCCGGGTGACCGCCAGGGTCCCGGAGAGCACCAGGACGACGGGCAGGACGAGGGCGAGAGTGCGGCCGATCCGGCGGGCAGGGCCGCCCCGGTGGCCGCGGCGCGTCTGTGGGGTGGTGGAGTGCTTCACGCGTGTGAGGGTAGCGTGCAGTAATGATTTGGAGACATTGAGTCACCCTATTGGGGGATGAACTAGCGCCACTTTCTGGGTAGTGCGTTGACGACCTCCGCCCGGAACGATCGCTCTGCCGGGGTGTCCGCGCCCATGCGAAAGGCCCCGCGGACCGGCCGCGGGGCCCATGCGCCGAGCGTTCTCGGTGCGAGCGTCAGTCGGACAGCCGCTCGCCCGTGGAGGTGGAGAACACGTGGGTCTCGCCGGGCCGCGGCACGACGTGCAGCGTGGAGCCCTTCTCCGGGACCTGGCGGCCGTTGACCCGGACGACCAGGTCCTTGACCTCGCCGCCGACCTCGGCGGTGCCGTACACGTAGCCGTCGGCGCCCAGCTCCTCCACGACGTTCACGGAGACGGCGAGACCGGCCGGTGCGTCCGCGGTGTCCTTCGACAGGGACGCGGCGACGTCGCCGCCCAGCTCCACCACGTCGAAGTGCTCGGGACGGACGCCGACGGTGACGGTGCGGTCACCCTTGTCGGCGGCGGCCGTCAGCGCCTCGCGGTTGACGGGCACCACGCTGTTGCCGAACTTCACGCCGCCGTCGGTGATCGGCACCTCGACCAGGTTCATGGCGGGGGAGCCGATGAAGCCGGCGACGAAGAGGTTCGCGGGCTTGTCGTACATGTTCCGCGGCGAGTCGACCTGCTGGAGCAGACCGTCCTTGAGAACCGCGACGCGGTCGCCCATCGTCATGGCCTCGACCTGGTCGTGGGTGACGTAGACGGTGGTGATGCCGAGGCGGCGCTGCAGGGACGCGATCTGGGTACGCGTCGACACGCGGAGCTTGGCGTCCAGGTTGGACAGCGGCTCGTCCATGAGGAAGACCTGCGGCTCACGCACGATCGCGCGGCCCATGGCGACACGCTGGCGCTGGCCGCCGGAGAGCGCCTTCGGCTTGCGGTCCAGGTACTCCGTGAGGTCGAGGATCTTCGCGGCCTCCTCGACCTTCTGCCGGATCTCCGCCTTGTTGACACCGGCGATCTTGAGCGCGAAGCCCATGTTGTCGGCGACCGTCATGTGCGGGTACAGGGCGTAGTTCTGGAACACCATGGCGATGTCCCGGTCCTTGGGCGGCAGGTGCGTGACGTCGCGGTCACCGATGCGGATGGCGCCGCCGTTGACGTCCTCCAGACCCGCGAGCATCCGCAGGGAGGTGGACTTGCCGCAGCCCGACGGGCCGACCAGGACGAGGAACTCGCCGTCCTCGATCGCGATGTCGAGCTGGTCGACGGCGGGCTTGGTGGAACCCGGGTAGATCCGGGTCGCCTTGTCGAACGTGACAGTGGCCATGGTGAATGGGCCCCCTTCTACCGGCAGGAACGTGCCGGACGATCCGTTGTAGGAAGGTGGTTGGTGTAGTCCACCGGAGTGAACCGGGTCAGGACGCTACCTGCCGTCCACCTGCCCTGTCAGCACCCGCACCGCTGTGAACTTCACGAAAATTCCCGGCGGGGCCACACCGGTGTGCTCCGTGCCTCGCCGCCGGGGAACTTCGTGGCCCGGGGAGACAAGCTCTGTGTACAGTGGAGCCGCTTTCTCGCACGGCCTCGAGACGTGCACCTGCCTCCTTAGCTCAGCTGGTCAGAGCGCCGCTCTTGTAAAGCGAAGGTCGTCGGTTCGAATCCGACAGGGGGCTCCAGACCCAGGTGGGATCCGTTCCCGCCTGGGCTTTTTCATGTCGGGGATGTCGATCACGAGCCGGGCGGTAGTGGCGTGCGTGAATCGGCTCATGCGAATTCAGCGGCGCCTGGGCGGGTTGTGGGCGTATGTCCGCAGTGCTCCCGGTACGTACGTGTGGCTGGGGATCCTGTTCGTGACGACGGTCGCCCTGCACCGCATGTCGCCGGAGTTCGAGCAGCACTTCCTGCGGCACCGGTCGACGAACATCCATGAGCTGTCGCGCAGTCCGGTGCGGGTGCTGGTGACGAGCGCGATGTGGATCGAAGGCGGGCACTGGGTGCCGTACGCCTTCCTCTACACGGTGTTCCACGCGCCGGCGGAGCGCTGGCTGGGTACGGCTCGCTGGCTGGCGGTGTGCGTGGTGGCGCACGTGCTGGCCTCGCTGATCAGCGAGGGGGTGCTGCTGAAGGCGATCCAGGACGGCATGGCTCCGCACGCGGCGGTGGACACGCTGGACATCGGGGTGAGCTACGCGCTGGCCGGGGTGATCGCCGTGCTCGCCTACCGGATCGCGGTGCCCTGGCGGTACGGGTATCTGGCGGCGGTGCTGGTCGCCTTCGGGCTGCCGCTGACCGAGGGGCCGGCCTTCACCGACTTCGGGCATTTCGTCGCCGCGTTGCTCGGGCTTGCCTGTTATCCGCTGGTCAGGGGCCGGGGAAAAGCATGGAATCCGAAGGAGACACTGGCGGGGCTCAGGGGTTAACGTCCCGGCCATGAGCAGCTCGGCAAGCAGTGTCGTCAACGGTGGCGTGTCGTTCTGGTACGCGGATGACGGTCTTCCGGTGGTCCGGGAGCCGCTGTCCGGGGACGCGTCGGCCGATGTGGTCATCGTCGGTGGCGGGTACACGGGTCTGTGGACGGCGTACTACCTGAAGAAGGCGGCGCCTTTCCTGCGGATCACCGTGCTGGAGCAGAAGTTCTGCGGTTACGGCGCCTCGGGCCGCAACGGCGGGTGGCTCTACAACGGGATCGCCGGCCGGGACCGGTACGCGAAGCTGCACGGTCATGAGGCCGCCGTCCGGCTGCAGAAGGCGATGAACGACACGGTGGCCGAGGTGATCACGGTCGCCGGGGCGGAGGGCATCGACGCCGATGTGCACCAGGGCGGCGTGCTTGAGGTGGCGACGACACCCGCGCAGTTGGCGCGGCTGAGGGCGTTCCACGAGCACGAGCTGGCGTACGGCGAGAAGGACCGGGAGCTGTACGGGGCCCGGGAGACGGCCGAGCGGATCCGTGTCGCGGACGCGGTCGGCTCGGCGTGGACGCCGCACGGGGCGCGATTGCATCCGGTGAAGCTGGTGAAGGGGCTCGCGGCCGTCGTGGAGGCGCTCGGGGTGACGGTCCACGAGTCGACGCCGGTGACGGAGATCCGTCCCAAGCACGCGGTGACCCCGTACGGCACCGTTCGTGCCCCATACGTCCTGCGCTGCACGGAGGGCTTCACGGCGTCCTTGAAGGGACAGAAGCGGACGTGGCTGCCGATGAACTCCTCGATGCTCGTCACCGAGCCGCTCACCGAGGAGCAGTGGGCGGCGATCGGCTGGGCGGGCCGGGAGACGCTCGGCGACATGGCGCACGCGTACATGTACGCGCAGCGCACGGCCGACGGCCGGATCGCATTGGGCGGGCGGGGCGTGCCGTACCGCTTCGGTTCGCGCACGGACAACGACGGTCGTACGCAGCCGGCGACCGTCGAGGCGTTGCGGGAGATCCTGACCCGGTTCTTCCCCTCGCTGGCGGGTGTCGCGGTCGAACACGCGTGGTCGGGGGTCCTCGGTGTGCCGCGCGACTGGTGCGCGACCGTCACGCTGGATCGTTCCACCGGTCTCGGCTGGGCCGGCGGCTATGTCGGTTCCGGTGTGGCCACGGCCAATCTGGCTGCGCGTACCCTGCGGGACCTGGTCCAACAGGACTCCGGTCAGGGCGGTCGGACGGGGCTGACGGACCTGCCGTGGGTGAACCACAAGGTCCGCAAGTGGGAGCCGGAGCCGTTCCGCTGGCTGGGCGTGCACGGGATGTACGCGACCTACCGGGCCGCCGACGAGCGTGAGCGGCTGCATCCGGGCACGCAGTCGTCGCGCCTGGCGAGGGTGGCGGACCGGGTGGCCGGACGGCACTGAGGGCCCGGGCCCGCCCGGTGGCCGACGGGTGCGGAAACCGGGTGACGGGGGGTGGGGGGCCGCGGTTACCCTCCCCTCATGATCCGTGCCGCGACCCCTGCCGATGTCCCTGTCATCCATTCCCTGATCCGTGAGCTGGCCGAGTACGAGAAGGCGGCGGAGGAGGCGCGGGCCACCGAGGAGCAGTTGGCCGAGGCGCTGTTCGGGGAGCGCCCGGCCGCCTTCGCGCACCTGGCGGTGGACGAGGACAGCGGTGAGGCGGTCGGGTTCGCGCTGTGGTTCCTGAACTTCTCCACCTGGCGGGGGGTGCACGGGATCTATCTGGAGGACCTGTACGTCCGCCCGGGCGCGCGTGGTGGCGGGCACGGGCGGGCGTTGCTGACCGCACTGGCGCGGATCTGCGCGGAGCGCGGGTACGAAAGGCTGGAGTGGTCGGTGCTGAACTGGAACGAGCCCGCGATCGGTTTCTACGAGGCGCTGGGTGCCCGGCCGCAGGACGAGTGGACGGTGTACCGGCTCACGGACGGGGCGCTGGCCGGGCTCGCGCGGACGGGCCGCTGACCCGCCGGCCGGCCTCAGGGGCGTGCGGCAGGGGCCCCACCCGTTCCGGCGGAAGGCCTACTGGTTCCGGCGGAGGGCCCACCGGTTCCGGCGGGGAGCCCACCGGTTCCGGCGGGGAGCCCACCGGTTCCGGCGGGGGGGGGACTACTGGTTCCGGCCGGGGTCCCACCGGTTCCGGCGGGGGTCCCACCGGTTCCGGCACCCCGCAGCTCATGGCTCCAGCACCACCTTTCCGATCGTGCCGCGCTGCTCCAGGGCGCGGTGCGCGGCGGCCGCCTGTGCGAGCGGGAAGCGGGTGACGGCCGGACGCAGCCGGCCCCGGGCGGCCTCGTCGAGGGCGCGCAGTTCCAGCGCGCGCAGGCCGCCCGCCCTCTGCGGCATCGCCGGGCCGAGGACGGATTCCGAGACGCCGTCGGCGAAGTGACCGCGGCCCTCCGTGATGCCCTCGGCCGACCAGCCGAAGACCAGGTGCCGGCCGCCGGGGCCGAGCAGGGCGACGGCCTCGCGGGCGACCGTGCCCGCGACGCCGTCGTAGACGATGGTGGCCGCCCTTCCGCCGAGGTGGGCGCGGACCTCGGCGGGCCAGCCGGGGTCGGAGTAGTCGACGGCGAGGTCGGCGCCCTCCGCCCGTACCCGGGCTGTCTTCTCCGGGCCGCCCGCGAGTCCGATCACGGTTGCCCGGGCGTTCTTGGCGTACTGCACGAGCAGGGTGCCGATGCCGCCGGCCGCGGCCGGTACGACGACCACGTCGTCAGGTCCGGGCTCGGCGAACTGCAGGATGCCCAGCGCCGTACGTCCTGTGCCGATCATGGCCACGGCCGCGGCGAAGTCCAGGTTCCCGGGCACTTCGTGGAGGCGTTCGGCCCCGGTGACGGCGAGTTCGGCGTACCGGGCGCGTTCCCGAGGTGGGCCACCACCCGCTTGCCGAGCCAGGTGCCGTCGACGCCGTCGCCGAGCGCGTCCACGACTCCCGCCACCTCCCGGCCGGGCACGGTCGGCAGGCCGGGCAGTTCGGGCAGCGGACCCCGGTGGCCCTCGCGCAGAGCGGTGTCGAGCAGGTGCACCCCGGCGGCGGCGACGGTGATCCGTACCTGGCCGGGTCCCGGGACCGGGTCGGCGACCTCCTCGTAGGTCAGGTTCTCGGCCGGGCCGAAGGCGTGCAGGCGCACGGCGTGCATGGGACCCCCCAGGGGAGACGGCTTGGTGCGGCGGCTTGGTGCAGCGGCTTGGTGCAGCGGCTTCGCGTGCCCCCGAGCCTGTTACCTCAAGCGTGCTTGAGGTCAAGAGCGGCCCGGCCGGGTTCCGGCGGGAGCGGTCAAGGGTGGTCCGGCCGGGTTCCGGCGGGAGCGGTCAAGGGTGGCCCGGCCGGGTTCCGGCGGGAGCGGTCAAGGGTGGCCCGGCCGGGTTCCGGCGGGAGCTTTCCCGGCTCACGGCCGATTGTCAGTGGCGGGGTGCAGCATGGGGGCATGGTGAGGCGAGCGACGGGGAGCCGGCCGGCGGGCGGGCAGACGGTGAAGGGTGCGCGGCGGCCGGAGGTGCGGCTGCCGGCTCTGCTGCCCTGGGCCGGCGGGGAGCTGGAGCCGGACGGTGACTACGACGGGCTGGAGTTCCGGGAGGCGGACCTGGCCGGGCATGACGGCGTGGGCGCCCGGTTCATGGACTGCGCGGTCACGGGCTGCGCGGTGGACGGGACGGCGCTGGGCCGGGCGCGTGTGCTGGACTCGGTGCTGACCGGGCTGCGCGGGGTCGGTACGCAGCTCGCCGAGTCCACGTTCCGGGACGTGGAGCTGGTCGAACCACGGCTGGGCGGCACCCAGTTGCACGGCGCGGTGCTGGAGCGGGTCGTGATCCGGGGCGGGAAGATCGACTTCCTGAATCTGCGCGAGGCCCGGCTGACGGACGTGGTCTTCGAGTCCTGCGTCCTGATCGAACCGGACTTCGCCGGCGCACGGCTGGAGCGGGTGGAGTTCGTCGACTGTGCCCTGAAGGGCGCCGACTTCGGGGGCGCCGCCCTGAAGGACGTGGACCTGCGGGGTGCCGCCCCGCTGGAGATCGTGCGCGGCCTGGACCGCCTGTCCGGAGCGGTCGTCAGCCCGGCCCAGCTGCTGGACCTGGCTCCGGTGCTGGCGGCCGAGCTGGGGATCCGGGTGGAGGGCTGAGGTGTCAGGGCAGGCGGGGGAAGCGGGACTGGAGGGTCCAGATCGCCGGGTTCTCGGCCAGGTCGTCGTGGAGGTCGGTGAGGTCGGCCACGAGGTCGTGGAGGAAGTCGCGGGCCTCGCGGCGCAGCTCTGCGTGGGAGAAGGCCAGCGGGGGCTCCTCGGCGGGCTGCCAGTCGGAGGTGATGTCGACCCAGCCGAAGCGGCGCTCGAAGAGCAGCCGGTCGGTGGATTCGGTGAAGTCCAGCTCGGCCCGCTGGGGCCGGGCGGCGCGGGAGCCCATCGGGTCGCGGTCCAGCTGCTCCACGATGTCGCACAGCGCCCAGGCGAAGTCCAGCACCGGCACCCATCCCCAGGCTGTGGACAGTTCCCGGTCGCTGTCGGTGTCGGCGAGGTAGACGTCCCCGCAGAACAGGTCGTGCCGCAGCGCATGGACGTCCGCGCGGCGGTAGTCGGTCTGCGGCGGGTCCGGGAACCGGTTGGAGAGGGCGTAGCCGATGTCGAGCACGCAGCAGATGGTGTCACGCCGGTCGGCCGGGCCCTGCGGTCGGTGCGTGCCGCCCGCCTAAGATCACTGACATGTCCAGATCTGCGCGCCTTGTCCCGGCCGTCGCCGTCGCCCTCGCCCTCATAGGCACCGGATGCGACGGTGGTGTGCGGGGCACCCCGGGCGGCTCGGGCGTGCGCGACCCGTACTTCCCCAAGGCGGGCAACGGCGGCTACGACGTCGGTCACTACGCGCTCACCCTGGACTACACCCCGGCCGGCCGCCGTCTCACCGGCACGGCGGTCATCACCGCCCGGGCCACCCAGGACCTGTCGGCGTTCGATCTCGACCTCACCGGGCTGCACGTCGACTCGGTCACCGTCGACGGCAAGGACGCCCGCTGGAACCGCGCGGGCCAGGAACTCACCGTCCGCCCGCACGACGACCTCCGCAAGGGCGAGACGTTCCGCACGGCCGTCCGCTACTCGGGCACTCCGCAGACCCTCACCGACCCCGACGGCGCCGAGGAGGGCTGGCTGCCCACCGCCGACGGCGCCCTCGCCCTCGGCGAACCGGTCGGTTCCATGGCCTGGTTCCCCGGCAACGCCCATCCCTCGGACAAGGCCGCCTACGACATCACCGTCACCGTGCCCAAGGGCCTCCAGGCGGTCTCGAACGGTGAGTTGAGCGACCGGTCCGACGAGGGCGGACGCACGGCCTACCACTGGCACACCGCCCAGCCCATGGCGAGCTACGTCGCCACGGTCGCGATCGGCCACTACGACATCGGCCGTGCCACCGGCCCGCACGGTCTGCCCGTGCTCACCGCGGTCGATCCGGAGCAGGCCGGGGCGAGCGCGAAGGTCCTGGCGAAGATCCCCGGGATCCTCGACTGGGAGGAGACCAACTTCGGGCCGTACCCCTTCTCCTCCAGCGGTGCGATCGTCGACCGCCCGAAGGACGCCGGATACGCCCTGGAGACCCAGAACCGTCCCGTCTTCCCGGGTGCCCCCGAGACCTCCACCCTCGTCCACGAACTCGCCCACCAGTGGTACGGCAACTCGGTCACCCCGGAGTCCTGGCGGGACATGTGGCTCAACGAGGGCTTCGCGACGTACGCGGAGTGGCTGTACGCGGAGGACCACGGCGGCCCGAGCGCCCGGCAGACCTTCACCGAGCACTACGAGGACGACGACGCGGACATCTGGGCCTTCCCGCCGGCGAAGCCGTCCGGCGCCGCGCACATCTCCGACAGCCCGGTTTACGTGCGGGGCGCGATGGTGTTGCAGAAGATCCGCCAGAAGACCGGCGACGACACCTTCCACGACATCATCCGTGGCTGGGCCGCCTCCCACCGCCACGGCACCGTGAACACCGCGGAGTTCACCGCGTACGTGGAGAAGGCGGCCCCCGGCCTGGACTTCTCCGAGATCTGGCGGGACTGGCTGTACGGGGACGGCAGGCCGGCCCACCCGTGACGGGCGGACCGGGCTGCCGTGCGGGGCGTTACTTGACGTTGACCGCGGTCCAGGCCGCCGCCACCGCGTTGTACTCCGCGCTGCCCGGGTGAACCCGGGGGTTCGGTGAATCCGGGGGTTCGGTGAATCCGGGGGTTCAGGTCCGGGGGATACGTCAGACGTTCACGCCGAAGTCCTGGGCGATGCCGACCAGGCCCGAGGCGTACCCCTGGCCCACCGCGCGGAACTTCCACTCCGCACCGTTGCGGTACAGCTCGCCGAAGATCATGGCCGTCTCGGTGGCCGCGTCCTCCGACAGGTCGTAGCGCGCGATCTCGGCGCCGCCGGCCTGGTTGATGATGCGGATGTAGGCGTTGCGGACCTGGCCGAAGTTCTGGCCGCGGTTCTCGGCGTCGTAGATGGAGACCGGGAAGACGACCTTCTCGATGTCGGCCGGGAGGGCGGCCAGGTTGACGTTGATCGCCTCGTCGTCGCCGGCGCCTTCACCCGTGCGGTTGTCACCGGTGTGGACGATGGAGTTGTCCGGGGTCTGCTTGTTGTTGAAGAAGACGAAGTGACCGTCGGAGTAGACCTTGCCCTGCGTGTTCACCGCGATCGCGGAGGCGTCGAGGTCGAAGTCCGTGCCGGTGGTGGTGCGGACGTCCCAGCCGAGGCCCACGGTGACGGCGGTCAGGCCCGGAGCCTCCTTGGTGAGCGAGACGTTGCCACCCTTGGACAGGCTTACAGCCATGATTGGGAGTCCCTTCCCTAGTTCCGTGCATATCCGTGCACATCCGTCGTGCACGTCTGTGCCGACGAAGCTACCCTCACCCGGGAGAACGTCGAGGGGGGTCCCGGTGGTTCCGGATCCCTTTACCTTTTTTACCCAGCCGGAAATCCAGGTGACGTGGACCGGGCCGGACCGGGAACATGGAACGCATGTCCGGGCCCTATCTCATCCGTGGCTCGGTCTCGCTCCCCGAGGCCGAGCTGATGTGGCGTTTCTCCAGGTCGTCAGGGCCCGGCGGACAGCACGTCAACACCAGCGACTCGCAGGTGGAGCTGCGCTTCGACCTCGCCCGCACCGAGGCACTCCCTCAGGTGTGGAAGGAGCGGGCGCTGCAGCGGCTGGCCGGCCGTCTCGTCGACGGGGTGGTGTCCGTACGGGCCTCCGAGCACCGCTCCCAGTGGCGCAACCGCGAGTCCGCCGCCGTACGTCTCGCCACGCTCCTCGCGGAGGCCAGCGCGCCGCCGCCGAAGCCCCGCAAGCCGACCCGCATCCCGCGCGGCATCAACGAACGCCGGCTGCGGGAGAAGAAGCAGCGCGCGGATACGAAGCGGGGGCGTTCCGGACGGGACTGGGGTTAGGGCCTCTCTTTCGGATCTTGCCGCGCCCTGTCACATCTCCGGGTTCCGCGTCGTCAGTGTGGTGCAGGAGCACCGCGGACGACGGAGAGGCCGGGCCCACCGATGACCGACAACGACTTTCTCGCCGAGCGGTTCGAGGCGCACCGCGGGCATCTGCGGGCCGTCGCCCACCGCATGCTGGGTTCCGTCCCCGAGGCCGAGGACGCCGTGCAGGAGGCGTGGTTCCGGCTGAGCCGGTCCGGCACCCGCGAGGTGGAGAACCTCGGAGGCTGGCTGACGACTGTCGTCGGACGGGTCTGCCTCGACATGCTCCGTTCCCGGCGCTCGCGGGGCGAGGAGCCGCTGGACACCTGGCGCCCGGCCCCTTCCGCCGATCCGGACCCCGCGCAGGACGCCCTGCTGGCCGACTCGGTCGGGCTGGCCCTCCTCGTGGTCCTCGACACGCTGTCGCCGGCCGAGCGGCTGGCCTTCGTCCTGCACGACCTGTTCGGGGTGCCCTTCGAGGAGATCGGCGGCATCCTCGGCCGCACCCCGGCCACGGCACGGCAACTGGCCAGCAGGGCGCGGCGCCGGGTGCGGGGGGCCGAGGCGCCGGAGGTCGATCTGGTCCGGCAGCGGGAGGTGGTGGACGCCTTCCTCGCCGCCGCGCGGAACGGGAACTTCGAAGGGCTGCTCGCGGTGCTCAACCCGGACGTGGTGGCCCGCAGCGAGGCCGGGGTCACCAGCGGTGCGAGCCGGGTCGCTGCGGGCGCGACGGGCTTCGCCCACCTGGCGCGCGTCGCGCGTCCGGTCCTGGTCGACGGTGCGACCGGCCTGGCCGTGTACGCGGACGACCGCCTGGAGCGGGTCCTGACCTTCACCTTCGTGGCCGATCACATCTCGGTCGTCGAGATCGTCTCGGACCCGTCGCGCCTGGCCGGCTTCACCATCGAGCCCGCCTAGCCGGTCCGGCCGTCGCGAGGCGCGTGCGGGCCGCCCGGTCCGCTCCGGCCGGGGGCGGGGGAGCGGGCGGTGGGCCGGGGCCGGTCACAGGTCCAGCACGCCCACCGTCTCCCCTTCGGTCTGCTCACCGTTCTTGCGGAAGCCCAGGCCGAGGTAGAACTCCTCGGGTCCGTCCGGGCCGGGGTGCCAGCTGACGTAGAACTCCTTGCAGCCGCGGCGGCGGAGTTCCGTGGCCACGGCCTCGACGGCGAACCGGCCGTAGCCGCGGCCCTGTTCCCCGGCGGCGATGTTCAGCCGCCACAGACCGGAACGGTGCACGCTGCCGTCCTCGAACCAGTCGATGTCGAAGAAGGCCATCAGGAAACCGACCGGGCGGCCGTCGTCGACGATCAGCCGGGGCCATGCGACGCCGTCCGGATGGACATAGGCCTCGGCGAGGGACCTGAGGACGGGTGCGACGTTCTTTTCCTGCTCGGGCCGGACGCGGATGCCCACCGCGGCCTCGAAGTTCGCGGGGGTCACTACTTCCAGACGGATCGTCATCCCGGCACCTTAGGCATCCGCGTTTTCGGAAAACCACGGAATTTCGCCGGGCGCGGAATTCCGGGCTCAGTCCAGTTGCCGGTACCTGCCGCGGAAGTACATCAGTGGTCCGCCTTCCGCGACGGGCGCCTGCGCGGTGAGGACGCGGCCGATGACGAGGGTGTGGTCCCCGGCGGTCACCCGCTGCTCGGTACGGCATTCCAGGGTGGCCAGCGCACCCCCGACCAGCGGGGCGCCGGTGGCCTCGCCGCGGACGCAGGGAATGTCCTCGAAGAGCAGCCGGTCGCTGATGCGGCCCTTCATCGCGAAGCGGCCCGCGATGTGCCGCTGGCTCTCGGTGAGGACGGACACCGCCCACAGCGGCTGCTCGGCGAGCAGGTCGTCCATGCGGGAGCCCTCACGCAGGCTGACCAGCACCAGCGGCGGGTCCAGGGAGACCGACACGAAGGCGGTGGCGGTCATGCCGACGTCCTCCCCGCCGGGCGCCTGGGGGTCGTCCGGGTCGAGCGGCGGTTCCTGCGCGGTGACCAGGACCACGCCCGCGGCCAGCCGGGACATGGCGGCCCGGAACTCGTCGTTGCTCACCCCCTCAGCATGCCCGGTGGGCAGGGGGGTGATGGCAGAGGCAGTCTTCAGCACGCCGGAAACGCTAGTCTCCGGTCCGCGCGCACCGCATCGGCCCTCCGCCCGAGCCGGGTCCTAGGACCAGCGGCGCAGCGCCGCATTCACCGGCCCCTGGGACCGCCGGTGCATTCATACGTGCATCATGTGTACGCGCCCACAAAGCTTGCGTTCAGTAAACGCACAGCCCAAACGCAGAAACTCCACTCAATTGTTCACGTTCTTCTGTGACTTGAGTCACAAGGGGCAGGAATTGTTGACCCTGTGTACCGAGTGGGCAGCGCGCTGTGATTCAGTGGCGGGGAGCCGCAGGAGACACGTCGAAGTCACCGTAAGAGCCACCGTAGAGAAGCGCCGAAGACAACCCTTGATTCGCCTGCGAGGTCTCGGGGGGAGGGCGAGCATGGAGACCGAGTCGGAGCCGTATGTCCGCCTTGCGTCCCTGCGACAGCTGCACCAGGTCATGGCCGACATGAACACGGCACGCAGCCTGGCGGACACACTGCAGACCGTCGCCGACGGCGCCGTGGGTGCCCTCGGGTACGAGATGGCGGCCGTCAACCTCGTGCGCCAGGACGGCGACCTCGTGGTCGCCGCCTTCGCCGGGAACTCGGCCGCCGAGGCCCTCATCACCGGCCGGGTCGGTTCCCGCGAGTCCTGGGACCGGCGGCTGAACATGGGCGAGCACTGGGGCGACCTCATCTTCATACCGCACACCGAGGGCTGGGTCCTCGACGAGGACGACGTCCCGCAGTGGTACACCGACGGGCCCGCGCCCCGCTTCGAGGACGAGTGGCACCCCTCCGACCGGCTCTTCGCGCCCATGTACACCCCGGGCGTGCAGGGCGGCTCCTCCGGCGAGCTGCTCGGCGTCATATCCGTCGACCGCCCGCGCAACGGCCGCCGCCCCGGCGCCTGGGGCCGCGAGGCCCTGCAGATGTACGCCTTCCAAGCCGCCATCGCGATCAGCAACGCGCGTCTGCGTGCCAACATGCAGCGCGCCCTGGTCCGTCTGGAGCGCGAGCAGCAGGCCCTGCGCGCCAGCGAGGAGTCCTTCCGGCAGGCCTTCGAGTACGCCCCCTCCGGCATGGCCATCGCCGAGATGGGCGGCGACCAGCACGGCCGCATCCTGCGCACCAACGACGCGCTGTGCAGGCTGCTCGGCCGGCCCGCCTCCGCGATGCGCCGTTACTCCTTCTCCGACCTCGTCCACCCCGAGGACATCGGCACCCTCCTGCGCACATCGGCGGAGGGCGGCCGCGCGGAACTCCGGCTCGGCCGACGCGACGGCACGTACGTGTGGGTGTCCCTGCGCAACAGCGTCGTCGCGGACGCCGCCGACGGCCCCCGCTTCCTGCTGACCCACGTCGAGGACATAGAGGAGCGCAAGCGACGCGAGCTGCAGCTCGCCCACCGGGCCTCCCACGACTCGCTGACCGGGCTGCCGAACTCCGCCGAGCTGCGCTCGCGCCTGTCGGCCCGGCTCTGCCGGCGCCCCGCGCACGCCGGCGCGCCGGACTCCCTGGACGCGGCCTACGGCGGACTGCCCCCGGCGCTCGGCTCCGCCCGGGCCGCCGCCTTCGACGCCCCCGCCGGCCACGGCTTCGACTTCCCGCCGGGGCCGGAGGCGTTCGACGCCTACGACCACCATGTGCACACCGTCGCCCCCGAGGACGGCCGCGACGACGGCACCAAGGGGCTCGCCGTGCTCTTCTGCGACCTCGACGGCTTCAAGTCGATCAACGACCGCTTCGGGCACAACGCGGGCGACGCGGTCCTCATCGAAGTGGCCCGCAGGCTCTCCGGCGGGGTCCGCGACGGCGACACCGTGGCCCGTCTCGGCGGCGACGAGTTCGTGATCCTCGCCGACGGTCTCGGCCGGGCCGACGCCCAGGACCTCGCCGTACGGCTGCGCAACGAGATCATCCAGCCGATCCGCGCCGAGGGGCGGGCCGTCCGGGTGGGCGCGAGCTTCGGCATCGGATGGGCACACTGCGGCATGACGGCGGACGAGGTGCTGAAGTCCGCTGACGAGCGGATGTACGTAGAGAAACGATCTCGTCCCAAACAGCACCGACGCGCGGGATGATCCGCAGGTCAGCGAGTTGATGCGGCGCGAGTCACCCGTTTGGCTCAGTCAGAGCGGGTAGGCTCGCCATTCCAGACCTGTACCGCATCCACTCGCACCCGCTGAGGAGACCAAGGGATGACGCCCGGCGAAAACGGCCCGAGCACGCCCGAGGACGACCCGTTCGGCTACCTGTACGCCGATGGCCAGGCCAGAGGGGCCCAGCCGCCGTCCGGCGGCTACGGCTACCCGAACTCGGTCAGCAGGGTGCGCACGGTCGGTGAGCGCCAGTACAGCCAGCAGCAGGCGCCCTACGGCCAGCCGCCCACCGTCCCGCAGCAGGGCGCCTACGGTCAGCCGAACGCCCACTACCAGGCCCCGGAGACGCTGCCCGGCGGCGCCCCGGCCGGCCGCCGGCCCGCGCCGCCCGCCGGGGGCACCGGCCGCCGCGGCCCGAACACCAAGGGTCTGCTGATCGGCGCGATCGCGGTGGTCGCCGCGGTCGTCATCGGCATCGGCGTCGCGATGATCAACGGCGACACGGACGACGACAAGTCCGGCAACCAGGCCGGCGCGACCCCGACCCAGTCCCAGAGCCACGCTCCCAGCCCGTCGCGCAGCGGTTCCGCGGCGCCGGGGGAGCTGCCGAAGACGGACGCGAGCGCGCTGCAGCTCGGGCCCGGCGTGACGACGGCGTCGGACATCAAGGGTGCGCAGGCCAAGGGCGGAACCTATGTGACGGGCTTCAACCACGTCGGAGCGACGGTCACCTGGACGGTCGACAACGTCGAGAAGTCCGGCACCTACCGGCTGTACGTGCGCTACGGCATCCCGGGCGTGGATGCCGACGCGACCCTGGTGGTCAACAACGAGGTGGACTCGCGGCCGATCCAGATGAAGAACTTCGGTGGCGGCACGCCCCAGGGCGACTGGGAGAAGGGCTGGAAGACCACCTGGTCGAACGTGAACCTGAACAAGGGCACGAACACGATCCAGATCGCCTGCCAGAACGGCAACCAGTGCAACGCCGTCCTGGACCAGCTCTACATCGTCAAGTAGAGGCTCATCGGTCCTCGAGCGCTACAGCCGCCGGAGGTGTTGATCTCCGGCGGCTGCCGGACATCGTGGACTTCAGCTTGCCTGCGCAGGTGCCCGGCTTCAGAGCGGCCGGCTTGGTGCCGGTGGCACAGCCGAGGGTGGCCTTCCGGAAAGCCGGAGTGCGAGAAGTGATCTTGCCGACCGCTTGGCCGCCTCCGCCGTCAGAGGTTGCTATGCCGCGCTGAACTCCCCCGACACCGCCACCCGGTCGAGCAGTTCCTCGTAGGCCGTGCGGTCGAAGTCGCCCGCGGTGGTGGACCGTACGGTCGCCGCCGACAGGGCGACCGCGCGGGTGAGGCGGTCCGCCCAGGGGAGGTGGTCCGCGAGGCCGGACAGCAGGCCCGCGACCGCCGAGTCGCCCGCGCCGGTCGGGTTGCCGTGGAGGCGGGCGGGCGGGGTGGCACGCCAGCGGCCCTCCGGAGTGACGGCGAGCAGTCCCTCGGCGCCGAGGGAGGCGACCACCGCGTGGGCGCCACGCCGGCGGGCGTCCTGGGTGGCGCGCAACGGCTCGTGCGAACCGGTCAGTTCCGCCAGTTCGTCGGCGTTCGGCTTGATGACGTCCGGACGGGCGGCGACCCCGCGGCGCAGCGGCTCACCGCTGGTGTCCAGCAGCACCGGGACGCCGAGTGCCCGTGCGCTGCGTACGAGGCTCGCGTACGCCCCCACCGGCACCCCCGGCGGCAGGCTGCCGCACAGCGCCACCGCCGAGACACCGGCCAGCAGTTCCTGGTACCGGTCCAGGAAGGCGCCCCACTCGGCCGGTGTGATCTGCGGGCCCGGCTCGTTGAGCTGGGTGGTGTCACCGCACAGTTCGTCCACGACCGCGATCGTGCGCCGGGTCGCCCCGTGGACCGGCACCAGCGCGTCCACCACCCCCGGCGTGCCGGTGAGCCGTTCGCGCAGCACCTGGCCGGTCGGGCCGCCCGCGAAGCCGGTGACCGTCACCTCGTGGCCGAGCGCGGCCAGCACCCGGGCGACGTTCACGCCCTTGCCGCCGGGCCGCTCGACGACGTCCGAGACGCGGTGCGAGGTGTGCGGCCGCAGCGACCGCACGCGATAGGTGATGTCGAGAGCGGTGTTCAGTGTGACCGTGAGGATCACCCGGGCCGACCTCCCTCGAAGTCCCTGTGCCTGTCTTCGGTTTCCGGGGCCTCGATCATGCCAAAGAGAATGCGGCCGGCCCAGCCCCGGGTCGGCCGCCTTTTCCGGAAAACCTGGACGGATCAGGCCAGTTGGGGACCGACCACCCACTCGCCCTGCCGCATCACGCCCTTCAGCGTGAAGTCGGCGTCGAGCACCACCAGATCGGCGTCCTTGCCCGGCTCCAGGGAACCGATGCGGTCCGAGAGGCCGAGCAGCCGGGCCGGGTTGGCGGACAGGGCCTTCACGGCGTCCTCCACGGACAGCCCGTCGACGGTCACCGCCCGCCGGAACGCGCGGTCCAGGGTGAGCGTGGAGCCCGCGATGGAACCGCCCTCCACCAGCCGGGCCACACCGTCGCGGACCTCCACCTCCAGCGGGCCGAGCATGTAGCGGCCGTCGCCTGAGCCGGCCGCGTCCATCGCGTCGGTGATGAACGCGACCCGGTCCGCACCCGCGTGACGGAACGCCAGCTCCAGCGCCGCGGGGTGCAGATGCGTGCCGTCGTTGATCAGCTCCACCGTGACCCGCTCGTCCTCCAGGAGGGCGGCGACGGGGCCGGGGGTGCGGTGGCCCAGGGCGGGCATGGCGTTGAAGAGGTGGGTGGCGACCGTGGCGCCCGCGTCGATCGCCTCGACGGTCTGCTCGTAGCTGGCGTCCGTGTGCCCGACGGCCGCGATCACGCCGTGCTCCGCGAGCAGCCGTACGGAGTCGATGCCGCCCGGCAGCTCGGTGGCGAGGGTCACCATCTTCGCCTTGCCGCGTGCCGCGTCGATCAGCTTGCGGACCTCGGCCGGCTCGGGGTCGCGCAGCAGCTCCTCGGAGTGCGCGCCCTTGCGGCACGGGGCGATGAACGGTCCCTCGAAGTGGATGCCGGCGATGTCGCCCTGCTCGGCCAGCTCGCTCAGCAGGCCCGCCTGGCCGACGAGCAGGTCCATCTCGTCGGTGACGGTGGAGGCGACGAGCGTGGTGGTGCCGTGCAGGCGGTGGGTGCGGATCGCGGTGAGGATCTCCTCGGCGGTACCGAAGAAGGAGGCTCCGCCGCCGCCGTGGTTGTGGATGTCGACGAAGCCGGGGACGACCCAGTGGCCGGTGAGGTCGGTCACCTGGGCGCCGGCCGGTGCGGTACCGGCGATGCGCTTGCCGTCCACGGCCAGCTGCCCGCCCCGCACCGTCCCGGTGGGAAGGACCACGTTCGCGCCGGTGAGCACCTGCGGGCTCGTCGTGGCTGGTCGCGCAGTTCCTCGCGGCCCGTTGGGGGCGCTGTCCCGCTCGTTGGCCATCAGGTGCTTACCTCCGGAGTCGTAGGGGTGGCGGTCGTCAGCAGGTCCCGGGCGAGCAGCCCCGCGCCCAGGCAGCCGGCCGTGTCGCCGAGGGCGGCGGGGACGATGGTGGGCAGTTTCTGGAAGGTGACCCGTCGCCGGACGGCGTCCCGCAGCGGCTGGAACAACACTTCCCCGGCCTCGGCGAGCCCGCCACCGATGATCAGCGTGCGGGGGTCCAGCAGGGTGAGCGCGGTGACCAGGCCGTCGGCGAGCGCGTCCACGGCTTCCTGCCAGATCCGTACGGCGTCCGGGTCACCGGACGCGACGGCCCCGGCGCAGTCCGCGGCGTCCGCGTCCGGGTTCCCGCGGGCGGCGGCCCATGCCTCGGTGACGGCGGACGCGGAGGCGTACCGCTCCAGACAGCCGCGCTGCCCGCAGGGGCAGTCGATGCCGCCGGGGCGTACGACGACGTGGCCGATCTCGCCCGCGAAGCCGTGCGCGCCGGACTCCACCCGGCCGTCGATGCCGATGGCACCGGCGATCCCGGTGCCGAGCGGCACGAACAGGAACCGGTCCGCGCCCCGGCCCGCGCCGATCCGGCCCTCGGCGAGGCCGCCGGTGCGTACGTCGTGGCCGAGGGCGACGGGCACCCCGAGCCGGTCGGCTAGCAGGGCCCGCAGGGGTACGTCCTGCCAGCCGAGGTTGGCCGCGTAGACGGCGGTGCCGTGCTCCTCGTCGACGATGCCGGGAACCGCTATGCCGGCCGCGGCGGCGGGTTCGCCGTACTGCTCGAGGCCGTGGCCGCGCAGTTCGGCGGCGAAGTCGAGGATGCCCGCGACCACCGCCGCGGGGCCGCGCTCGCGGCCGGTGGCGCGGCGTGCGCGATGGAGCAGTGCGCCGTCGTCGCCGACGAGGGCGGCCTTCATCCCGGTACCGCCCACGTCCAGGGCGATGACATGTCTCACCACGGTGCCTAGTGTGGCCCTCCCACCCGGGAAAGGTCTAGTCCACTCGCGTGGTGTAGACCTTATGTGTCCACATATTGAACGGTCAGACAGCAGGGTTGGGGCTTTGAGCGTGCGTCGGCGTACGACAGGAACGATCGCGGTGGTGTCCGCACTGGGCATGACGGCGGTTCTCGGCGGCTGCGGGGGATCGGGCTCCTCCGACGTGACCCTCAGACTCGTCGCCGCCGACTACGGCGACTCCTCCGCCAACGGCTCCCAGAAGTACTGGGACACCCTGGCCGAGGAGTACGAGTCGAAGCACCCCGGCGTGAAGGTCGAGGTCAGCGTCTACTCCTGGAACGACGTCGACCGCAAGGTCAAGGAGATGGTGGACGCCGGCCACGCGCCCGACATGGCACAGATCGGCGCGTACGCCGACTACGCCGCCGCCGGCAAGCTCTACCCGGCCTCCGAGCTGCTCTCCATCCGCACCCAGGCCGACGTCCTCTCCCAGCTCTCCGACGCCGGAGAGTGGAAGCACACGCAGTACGGCATACCCTTCGCCGCCTCGACCCGGGTGCTCTTCTACAACAAGACCCTGTTCGCCAAGGCCGGCATCACCCCGCCCACCACGTGGGACCAGCTGGCGGCCGACGCCAAGGCGCTCGAGGGCAGGGGCGTGAAGTATCCCTACGCGCTGCCGCTCGGCCCCGAGGAGGCGCAGGCCGAGACCATGCAGTGGCTGCTCAGCGGCGGCAGCGGCTACACCGACGACGTCGGCACCTACACCCTCGACTCCGCGCAGAACGTCGAGACCTTCACGTGGCTCAAGGACGAGCTGGTCGGCAAGGGCCTGACCGGGCCGGTCGCCCCCGGCAAGCTCAACCGTGCGGACGCCTTCGCCGCGTTCGCCGACGGCCAGGTCGGGATGCTCAACGGGCACCCCACGCTGATCCAGCAGGCCGGCAAGAAGGGCGTGAAGTTCGGCATGGTGCCGATGCCGGGGCCCACCGGCAAGGCCAGGGCGTCGATGGGTGTCGCGGACTGGATGATGGGCTTCAGGCAGAACGGGCACGCCGAGCAGATCGGTGACTTCCTCGACTTCGTCTACGCCCGGAAGAACGTGCTCGACTTCTCGCGCCGGTACGGTCTGCTGCCGGTCACCAGCTCCGCGTCCAACGCCATGGCGGCGTCGGACAAGCCCGCGGACAAGGCCCTGCGCCCGTTCCTCGAGCAGCTGGCCACCTCGGAGCTGTATCCCGTCGGCAAGACCTCCTGGGCGTCGGTCAGCGCGGCCGTGAAGCAGAACATCGGCCAGGCGGTCGCCGCGAACGGCAGCCCGTCCGGCGTGCTGTCCCGGCTGCAGTCGACGGCCACGGCGGCGGACAGCAGCGACGTCGGCTAGGCCGGTTGTCGGCGGTCGGCGTTACGGTGGCTGCCATGGAACTGGGCAGCCGTGAGAAGGCCATCCTCGCGCTGGAGCGCCGGGGCTTCACCGGCCCCGGCGCGAAGGAACGCGCCATCCGTGAACAGCTGTCGCTGTCCCCGGTCCGTTACTACCAGCTCCTCAACGCCCTCCTGGACGACGAGCGCGCCCTGGCCCACGACCCGGTCACGGTGAACCGCCTACGCCGCCTCCGGGAAACCCACAGATCAAACCGCTGACACGGCCCTGACGCCCCCTTCCCCGCCAAGCGATCCGACTCCCACTCGCCCGGCCGCGGCCCCCCGCTCACACCGACGCGGCGGGGCACCCTCTCGGCCGACCGAGTCGGGTGGTGGGTGGGCGGGGTGGGGTCCAGGGGCGGAGCCCCTGGCGGGGTCTGGGGCGGAGCCCCAGGAGTGACTCCGGTCCGCGACGGATACTGTCGCGGTATGGACCCGCTGCCTACCCCGCAGACCCAGCAAGGCCGACACGGACTCGCCGCCCTGCTCGCGCAGCCCCGCACCGCGGTCATCGGCCTCGACTTCGACGGCACGCTCGCCCCCATCGTCGCCGACCCCGAACAGGCCCGCGCCCACCCCGACGCCGTACCCGCCCTGGCCGCCCTCGCCCCCGAGGTCGCCTCCGTCGCCGTGATCACCGGCCGCCCGGCCGACGTCGCGGTCCGCTACAGCGGCTTCGGCGACGTCCCCGGCCTGGAGCACCTGACCGTCCTCGGCCACTACGGCGCCGAACGCTGGGACGCGGCCACCGGCGAGATCACCGCCCCCGCCCCGCACCCCGGCGTCGCCGCCGTCCGCGCCGAGCTGCCGGCCCTGCTGGAGCGCGCCGGCGCGGGCCAGGGCACCTGGATCGAGGAGAAGGGCCGCGCGGTGGCGGTCCACACCCGCCGCGCCACCGACCCGCAGGCCACGTTCGAGTCCCTGCGCGCCCCCCTCGCCGACCTCGCCGCCCGCCACGGCCTGATCGTCGAACCCGGCCGCCTGGTCCTGGAACTCCGCCCGCCGGGCATGGACAAGGGCGTGGCACTCACCGAGCACGTCCGCACCACGGGCGCCCGCTGTGTCGTCTACGCCGGCGACGACCTGGGCGACCTCCCCGCCTTCGCCGCGGTCGACGAACTCCGCACCGACGGCACCCCCGGCCTCCTGATCTGCAGCGGCAGCACCGAGGTCACGGAACTGGCCGAACGCGCGGACCTGGTGGTGGACGGACCCGAGGGGGTCGTGGCACTCCTGCGGGCCCTGGCCGCTCAGCTCGGCTGACCGGTCAGCGCCTCCAGCTGATCCAGGAACCAACGGGCCGGCGGCAGCGCGGTCGCGGCTGCCGCCAGTCTCTTGGAGCGTTCCGCCCGCTCCTCCGCGGGCATGCCCAGCGCCTCGTGCAGCGCCCGCGCCGTCCCCCCGATGTCGTACGGGTTCACCGCGTACGCGTCCTCGCCCAGCTCCTCGTACGCCCCGGCCTCCCGCGACAGCACCAGCGCGCAGCCCTCGTCGGAGACGACCGGGACCTCCTTGGCGACCAGGTTCATGCCGTCCCGGATGGGGTTGACCAGGGCCACGTCGGCCAGCCGGTACGCGGCCAGGGAGCGGGCGAAGTCGTCCTTCACGTGCAGGACGACCGGCGTCCAGCCCGGCGTGCCGTAGCGCTCGTTGATCTCGTCCGCGACCCGCTGCACCTCGGCGGTGTACTCGCGGTAGACGGCGAGGTCCTGCCGGGACGGGTACGCGAAGGCCAGGTGGACGACCTTCTCCCGCCACTCGGGGCGGTCCTCCAGCAGCTGCTCGTAGGCCAGCAGCCCGCGCACGATGTTCTTGGACAGCTCGGTGCGGTCCACCCGGACGATCGTCCGGCGCGCGGTACCGTCCGGCGCCGTGCCGATCTCCTCCCGCAGTGCCGCCATCCGCTCGGCCACGTCCGGCTCGTGCGCCCGCTTGCGCAGGAAGTCCGCGTCCGCACCCAGCCCGTGCACGCCGATCCGGGTGCCGGAGGGGATGCCGGGGCCGAGCACCCGGTGGCAGCAGTCCTTGAACGCGTCCGCCCACCGCTGGGTGAGGAACGCGGCCCGGTCGGCGCCCAGGATGCCGGTCAGCAGCTCGGTCGCGATGTCGTCCGGCAGCAGGCGGAAGTAGTCCGGCGGGGCCCACGGGGTGTGCGAGAAGTGGCCGATGCGCAGGTCGGGGCGGAGGCGGCGGAGCATGCGGGGGGCGAGGGCCAGGTGGTAGTCCTGGATCAGCACCGCCGCGCCCTCGGCCGCCTCCTGGGCGAGCGCCTCGGCGAACGCCTGGTTGTAGGCCTCGTACGACGCCCACTGCCGCCGGAACCCGGCGTCGAAGACCGGCTCCAGCGGGGTCTGGTACAGCATGTGGTGCACGAACCAGAGGACCGAGTTGGCGATGCCGTTGTACGCCTCGGCGTGCACGGTCGCGTCGATGTCGAGCATCCGGACCCGCTGCCCGCCGGTGTCCGCGGCCGGCAGCAGCCCGCCGGCCGCGCGCCGCACGGCCTCCCGGTCGCCGTCGCCGAGCGCGGCGCACACCCATACGGAGTCCGCGTCCGGACCGATGGCGGACAACCCCGAGACCAGCCCGCCACCGCCCCGCCTGACGTGCAGCGAGCCGTCCTCGCCGACATGGTGGGAGACCGGGCCGCGATTCGACGCGACCAGCACCTGAGCCTTTTCCGCAGCACCGCGCGTGGAAGCCATACGCCTCAACCTAGCCCGGCCCGGAAACGCTCAAACGTACGTTCCGTCCGGGAACGGAAGGAAAGGGAGCCGTATACGGCCCGTTCACGCCACCTTCCGTTCGGCGTACTCGGCGATCTCCAGCATCGGCGGCCGTTCCTCGGTGTCCACCGAGTAGGTGCGCGGCTCGAAGCCGTCCTCGCCCCGCTCGAACTGGGTCAGCGCGGGCCGCACCAGATGGCCGCGGGCCAGCCGGAGCTGGGCCGTGCGGTAGATGGCGGCGGCCATCCGGCCGAGGGCCTGTCCGTCCTGGTGCCGGTGCCTGCGCACGCCCACGTCGACCTGGGCCAGCGCGTCCAGTCCGGCCAGGTGCAGCGCGTCCACGAGCATGCCCAGCTCCACGCCGTAGCCCACCGGGAACGGCAGCTGTTCCAGCAGCGAGCGGCGGGCCGCGTACTCGCCGCCCAGCGGCTGCACGAAGCCGGCCAGCTGCGGCCAGTGCATGTTCAGCAGCGGGCGGGCCATCAGCTCGGTGACCCGGCCGCCCTGCCCGCCGGTGCCGGCGAGGGGGCGGTCGTACATCGCCTTGACCAGTTGCACGTCCGGTTCGGTGAGCAGCGGGCCGACGATCCCGGAGACGAAGTCGGAGGAGAACTCCTTCAGGTCCGCGTCGACGAAGCAGACGATGTCCCCGCCGGTCACCAGCAGGGACCGCCACAGCACTTCACCCTTACCGGGGACGGCGGGCAGGCGGGGCAGGATGTCGTCGCGGTGGACGACACGCGCGCCCGCGGCGGCGGCGACCTCGGAGGTGCGGTCGGTGGAGCCGGAGTCGACGACGACGATCTCGTCGACCAGCGGGACCTGCTCCACGAGGTCGTGCCGGATGACCGCGACGATCTCGCCGACCGTCTCCTCCTCGTCGAGGGCGGGCAGTACGACGCTGATCGTGTGGCCCGTGCGCTGCTTGGCGGCCAGGATGCGGTGGAGCGGTCGATCGGCCACGGACCAGGACCGCTCGGCCAGCCAGCGCTCGACTTCTTCCAGCACGGTCTGCGGCTCCTCACTGTCGTGATCGCACGCGGTGACTGCGTGTGATCCATCTCGCGGTTCGGACGACTATCTCAACTGTCCTGGCCTTCGGTTACAGTCTTGAACAACACCGATGACCATCGCATGTCGGGGGTCACCGGCGTCCACAACCGCATACAGCTCATCCAGAGGGGCAGAGGGACACGGCCCGATGAAGCCCCGGCAACCCTCCAGTCGGTTCTCGTAGATCAGTCTTGATCGTTTCCGCGAGGCTCCCGGCTAGGGAAGGTGCCAAATCCGTCTCACGGCGAAGTGCGTCGTGAGGAAGATGAGGAGAAAGGGCCTCGCCTCCATGGCTGTGCAGACAGTTGCCACCACCAGCAATTCCACCGTAGACCTCGGTCCCGCCGCGGCGCTGAGCTGTCGCGAGTGCGGTCACCGGGTGCCGCTCGGGCCGGTGTTCGCCTGCGAGGAGTGCTTCGGGCCGCTGGAGATCGCCTACGACTTCTCCGCCTACGACACCGAGGAACTGCGGGCGCGCATCGAGGCCGGCCCCGCGAACATCTGGCGTTACGCGCCCCTGCTGCCGGTCCCGGCCGACGTCGCCGAGAAGCCGAACATCAACCCGGGCTGGACCAAGCTCGTCAAGGCCGACAACCTGGCCGGCGAGCTGGGAGTCACCGGCGGGCTGTACATCAAGGACGACTCCGGCAACCCGACGCACTCCTTCAAGGACCGCGTCGTCGCCCAGGCCCTGGAGGCCGCCCGCGCCTTCGGCTTCACCACGCTCTCCTGCTCCTCCACGGGCAACCTGGCCGGTGCCGTCGGCGCCGCCGCCGCCCGGGCGGGCTTCCGCTCCTGCGTGTTCATCCCGCACGACCTGGAGCAGGGCAAGGTCGTCATGGCCGCGGTCTACGGCGGTGAACTCGTCGGCATCCAGGGCAACTACGACGACGTGAACCGCTTCTGCTCCGAGCTGATCGGCGACCCGGCCGGCGAGGGCTGGGGCTTCGTCAACGTCAACCTGCGGCCGTACTACGCGGAGGGCTCCAAGACCCTGGCGTACGAGATCTGCGAGCAGCTCGGCTGGCGGCTGCCCGACCAGATCGTGGTGCCGATCGCCTCCGGCTCCCAGCTCACGAAGATCGACAAGGGGCTGCAGGAGCTGATCAAGCTCGGTCTGGTCGAGGACAGGCCGTACAAGATCTTCGGTGCGCAGGCCGAGGGCTGCTCGCCGGTGTCCGCCGCCTTCAAGGCGGGACACGACGTGGTCCGCCCGCAGAAGCCGAACACCATCGCCAAGTCCCTCGCGATCGGCAACCCGGCCGACGGGCCGTACGTCCTCGACATCGCGCGCCGCACCGGCGGTGCCGTGGAGGACGTGACGGACCCGGAGGTCGTGGACGCGATCAAGTTGCTGGCGCGGACTGAGGGTATTTTCGCGGAGACCGCGGGCGGCGTGACCGTGGGCGTCACCCGCAAGCTGATCGAGAACGGCGTGCTGGACCCGGCGCTGACGACTGTCGTGCTGAACACGGGGGACGGTCTGAAGACCCTGGACGCGGTGGCCGGCACGGGGCTGACCGCCACCATTCGTCCCAACCTGGAGTCGTTCCGGGAGGCCGGGCTCGCCTAGAGCCGTCGTCACGCTGCGGGCCGGCGGGGGCCGGTCGCGCAGCTCCCCGCGCCCCTGAGGCCGATCACCTGACCGGAGGTCACAAGCATGAGCGTCACCGTCCGCATCCCCACCATCCTGCGCACCTACACCGGTGGCCGGGCCGAGGTCAGCGCCGAGGGCGCGACGCTCGCCGAGGTCATCGCCGACCTGGAGAAGAACCACACCGGGATCTCCGCCCGCGTGCTGGACGACCAGGGCAAGCTGCGCCGGTTCGTCAACGTGTACGTCAACGACGACGACGTCCGCTTCGAGCAGGGCCTGGACACGGCGACCCCCGAGGGCGCGGGCGTCTCGATCATTCCGGCGGTCGCCGGAGGCTGATTATTACCTTGGGTAACCTCGGTTACCCGTTGTTCATGCGATTGCCCCCTCCGTGAGAGAAGCGGAGGGGGCAATTCTGTGTGATTGAGCGCGGTACAGTTGGGGAACACGGCCGTGGCCCTCGGGTCGCGGGCCCTGGATCCATGCCGCACGGCCCGACAAGAAGTAGCCAAAATGGGCGGGCTTTATGCGGCATTTGTTCTTTTTGTGGGGCCCGACTTGCCCTGAATTCAGGCGAATTCTCGCCACATTCCGGACCGCGTGCGTCCAGAATTCTCGTCCGATTGACCTGTTGCAGAGGGCAGTTGGGCAGATACATTCAGCCGCGGTCGACGCGTTCCGGCGCACGCCCCCGACCGGTTTGGGGGGCGAGGTCTGACCCGGGTCCGCGAAGTGCGGATCTGTGCAAGGGCCAGTAATAGGGGAGTTAGGCATGGCTCAGGGCACCGTCAAGTGGTTCAACGCGGAGAAGGGGTACGGCTTCATCGCGGTCGACGGTGGTGCGGACGTCTTCGTCCACTACAGCGCGATTCAGATGGACGGCTACCGCACCCTGGAAGAGGGCCAGCGGGTCGAGTTCGAGATCTCGCAGGGCCAGAAGGGTCCGCAGGCCGACATGGTTCGCGTCACCGCCTGAACGTTTCTTGCACGAAGGGCCCGCACCTCGCACAGGGTGCGGGCCCTTCGCCGTGTCCGGCGCTCCCGTGTTCGCGGGCGGCTGACGACCGCCCCGCACCCCCCTCGGGCGCTTGCACTCGACCATGCCGAGTGCTAATCATTGCGTTAGCACTCTGAAGGTGAGAGTGACAAAGAAGGACCGGGTCGGTGAGGCCCGCGGACCAGGTGGGGCAAGGAACCACAGGTCGGCGAGCCGTCCGTCGCGGGCGCGGGCGCGGTCCGAAGGAATCACCCCCAGTCCTGGAGGGACCACTTCACATGGCCAAGATCATCGCGTTCGACGAGGAGGCGCGGCGCGGCCTCGAGCGCGGCATGAACCAGCTCGCGGACGCCGTGAAGGTGACGCTCGGCCCCAAGGGCCGCAACGTCGTCCTCGAGAAGAAGTGGGGCGCCCCCACGATCACCAACGACGGTGTCTCCATCGCCAAGGAGATCGAGCTCGAGGACCCGTACGAGAAGATCGGCGCCGAGCTGGTCAAGGAAGTCGCCAAGAAGACGGACGACGTCGCCGGTGACGGTACGACCACCGCGACCGTGCTCGCCCAGGCCCTGGTCAAGGAAGGCCTGCGCAACGTCGCCGCCGGCGCCAACCCGATGGCCCTGAAGCGCGGTATCGAGAAGGCCGTCGAGGCCGTCTCCGCCGCCCTGCTGGAGCAGGCGAAGGACGTCGAGACCAAGGAGCAGATCGCCTCCACCGCGTCCATCTCCGCCGCCGACACCCAGATCGGCGAGCTGATCGCCGAGGCCATGGACAAGGTCGGCAAGGAAGGCGTCATCACCGTCGAGGAGAGCAACACCTTCGGGCTCGAGCTGGAGCTGACCGAGGGCATGCGCTTCGACAAGGGTTACATCTCCGCCTACTTCGCGACCGACATGGAGCGCATGGAGGCGTCGCTCGAGGACCCGTACATCCTCATCGCGAACTCCAAGATCGGCTCCGTCAAGGACCTGCTCCCGCTCCTCGAGAAGGTCATGCAGTCGGGCAAGCCGCTGCTGATCATCGCCGAGGACGTCGAGGGCGAGGCCCTGTCGACCCTGGTCGTCAACAAGATCCGCGGCACCTTCAAGTCCGTCGCCGTCAAGGCCCCGGGCTTCGGTGACCGCCGCAAGGCCATGCTCGGCGACATCGCCATCCTCACGGGCGGCGAGGTCATCTCCGAGGAGGTCGGCCTCAAGCTGGAGAACGCGACCCTGGACCTCCTGGGCCGCGCCCGCAAGGTCGTCATCACCAAGGACGAGACCACCATCGTCGACGGTGCCGGCTCCTCGGAGCAGGTCAACGGCCGCGTGAACCAGATCCGCGCCGAGATCGAGAACAGCGACTCGGACTACGACCGCGAGAAGCTGCAGGAGCGCCTGGCGAAGCTCGCCGGCGGTGTCGCGGTCATCAAGGCCGGTGCCGCCACCGAGGTGGAGCTGAAGGAGCGCAAGCACCGCATCGAGGACGCCGTCCGCAACGCGAAGGCCGCCGTCGAGGAGGGCATCGTCGCCGGTGGTGGCGTGGCCCTGCTGCAGGCCTCCCAGGTCTTCGAGAAGCTGGAGCTGGAGGGTGACGAGGCGACCGGCGCCAACGCCGTGCGCATCGCGCTCGAGGCCCCGCTGAAGCAGATCGCCGTCAACGCCGGCCTCGAGGGCGGTGTCGTGGTGGAGAAGGTGCGCAACCTGACCCCGGGCCACGGCCTGAACGCCGCGACCGGCGAGTACGTCGACCTGGTCGCCGAGGGCATCATCGACCCGGCGAAGGTGACCCGTTCCGCGCTGCAGAACGCCGCCTCCATCGCCGCGCTGTTCCTCACCACCGAGGCCGTCATCGCCGACAAGCCGGAGAAGGCCGCTGCGCCGGCCGGCGGCGGCATGCCGGGCGGTGACATGGACTTCTGATCCTCCCGGATCACCTGTCCTTCTCCGAGGGCGGTACTCCCAGCTTCTGGCCGGGGGTACCGCCCTCGGGCGTCTCCGGCGTCTTTGGCCCCCGGCGGGGGGCTCCGCCGGCGCTCGCGGACTCCGCCAGGGCCGCCAGGCGCCGCAGGCCGGCCTGCCGCTGCACCAGACTCAGCACCGTGACGGCGGCACCCAGCGCCAGCCAGCCCGCCGGACCGGCCGTCATCACCGCACCCGTCAGCAGCGGGGGGCCCACCGACTTCTGGACCGACTGCGCCATCCCGGCCACGCCCAGGTAGGAGGCCCGGGCACGAGGCGGCGCCAGGCTGACCGCCAGCTCCCAGGAACTCACCGAGCGCAGCAGTTCGGCCAGGGTGACCAGCATCGCGGCCGCGAGCATGGCGAGCGACGCGGACCAGGCCCCGCCACCGGTGGCGGTCGCGAGGACGAGGCAGCAGGCGAGCAGGGTCACGCCGTACCAGCCCACCGCCGAGGCGGCTTCGCGCGGACCCTCGGCCCGCGCCGAGACGCGCAGTTGCAGCACCACCACGAGCACGGTGTTGATCACCAGGAAGGCGGGGACGACCGCGTGCGGGGCGGTGGTGTGGTGCACCAGCCACAGCGGCAGGCCGACGCCCAGGACCGCGTCGTCCAGGTTCATGGGGATGTCGAGCAGCACGAAGAGCAGGTACCCGGGGTCCCGCCAGGGGCTTGGGGCCGGCTCGGGGGCGGGGGAGCGGCCTTGGCCGCCGTCGCCCTGTGCCACGACGAGCCCGTGCCCGGCCGGCTCCCGGGTCCGCCGGACCAGCACGGCGGCCAGGACGTAGGAGAGCGCGTTGGCCAGGATCAGCGCACGGTAGGCGTTCGTAGTGCCCACGGCGAGGCCGAGCGCGGCGACGCCCGCGCCGAGGGCGTACCCGGCGTTGGCCACGCTGCGGAACAGCGCCTGGTAGGTGGTACGCCGCTCACCGGCGACCCGGGTGGCGAAGAGCATCTCCAGCGTCTTGGCCGCCCGCTCGCCCAGACTGGTGAGCGCGACCAGGAGGAGCAGCGTGGTGAAGTCGTCGGCGACCAGCAGCGCGACCATCGTGCCCAGGCGCAGCAGGTGACAGCCGATCAGCAGTCCCCGTACGGAAAGCCGTTCGGCGGCTCGACCGGCGAGCGGTGACCCGGCGATCCCCGCGACCGCGCCCACTCCGAGGAGAAGCCCGAGTTCGCGCGCGTCCAGCCCGCTCACGAAGGTGAAGTAGAGCACGGAGGCCGCGGCCCATACGCCCGTCCCGGTCCGGTCCACGCACTGCGCCAGCAGCATGATCCGCGCGTCCCGCCCGCCCGGGGGCCGCCGCAGCTGGGCCAACAGCCCGCCCCTGCCGTCCCCGCCGCCCTTGCCGTCCCAGGCCCGTCGCATGGCCAGCCCCCGTCTCCGCCGTACCCAGCAATCTCGATATCAAGATACTTGATATCGACAAACTGGCGCTGGGCGGTGGTAGGCGGCGGTGCGGAGAGGGTCAGTCGGCGTAGGCCTTGAGCTTCTCGGTGTCGAGCGTGATGTCGACGGGGGAGGGGAGGATGACGGTGGCGCCCCAGGGATGGGACGAGGACTGCTGGTAGCGGCCGTCCTTCGGCTCGCTGAACACCGTGAGCGTGTTGCTGTCGCGGTCGATGAGGAGGTAGACGGGGATGTCGGCTTCTGCGTAGCCGACGGGCTTGTCGATTCGGTCGCGCTGGTCCGTGTCGCGGTCATGGGAGGTGATCTCTACGGCCATGAGAGCGCCGTCGGTGTCGGACCAGTTGCCGTGGCCCTTGAAGTGGCCGACGGGCGCGAGGAAACCGTCCGTGATGGCGCGGCCCTTGCGGTAGGCCTCGGCCTTGACGCCCCTCTCGGGCATGAGGTTCAGCTCGGGGCGCTGCTGCATGCACTGACGTAGCAGCCACATGAAGATCTCGCCGTGGTTGCCGTCGGGCATGGCCTTGACTACTACCTTTCCGTTGACGTACTCCAGCCGCACCGTTTCGGGGGCGGCGGCGGCCAGTTCCTCGAACTCCGCCACGTCGAGCGGCCCGTGCCGTACGCGCAGGCGCCCGCCGAGGAACTCCAGCCGGTTGCGCAGCTCCCGCGGAGCCCTGCGGACGAGTTCCTCGAAGTCCTCGACGGACATCTGCGGGCGTTCTCCGGTGTCAGGGGTCATGGCGTCGCCTCCTTCCCTCCATCGTGCCCCGGGGTTGTGGCGCCGGACCGTATGAGCGGTCATGTGGGTGTCCTTTCGTTTCGCCGTAGGGACATCGCAGCCCGGATCTCGCCTGCCCGTGCGTGGATGTCGGGGGCGGGCGGAGGCGTACGGGGGTGCGCGGGGGCGCGCTCGCCCCGGCAGCCTCCGCACACGCCCCCCGGTAGCGCTTCCGGCCGCCCCGGCACCCCGCACTCCGCGCACTCCAGTACCCGGCGCGGTGGGCGGGGGAGCGGTTCGGGCGGGAGCTTGTCGACCAGACGGCGGCGGACCAGGGCGGCGGGGTGATGGACCGGGGTGGGCAGGCCCTCGGTCAGCGCGCGGACCACGATCTCGTCGGTGGCTCCGCGTGTGAACCACTCCGCCAGCAGCGGGGCGAGCGCGGCGCAGTCGGCGGAGGAAAGGGACAGGACCGGGGCCGTGCGGCCCAGGGCGGCGAGGAGGATGTGGGCGCGGGAGCGGGTGGGGCCGGGGCGTTCGGGAGGGTGCGGGTCCTGTGGAACGTCGCCGCGCGTGAACGCAGCCCACCAGGCGTCGCCGCGTGCGGTACGGGACCACCACGATCGGGTGATCCAGCGCGAGCCGCCGGAGGCGGTCTCCAGCCGCTCCCGGCCTCGCCTCAGGTGGCCGGCCCGCTGGAGGTGGTTGAGGGCGGTGCGGAGCGCGCACTGGCCGTACGGCAGCTGCTTGGCCAGCGTTTTCACCGAGATGTCGGTGCCCTCGGGGAGGCGGTCGAGGTAGGCGGCGATGGCTGCTTCGCGGGGTGGGAGGTGTGCGAAGTCGTGGTTCGTGCGGGGGCGTTGGCCCGGCGCGGAGCGTTTGCCGTAGCCCGGGGTGGCCATCGGGTGGTCGGCGGGGGGTGCGTGCGTGGGCGTGGGGGCAGCACTAAGCTTGGTGTCAGCCACGGGATTGGTCTCGCAATCTCGTCGGTCAGCCGTGGGATTGGTCTCGCAATCCCGTCGGTCAAGCCCCCGCAGGTGTTGGTAGCACCTGGCGGGGGCTGTTCGTTATGCGGGACGTTAGAGGCTCGTGACTGTCCGTGGCAAATCGGTCGCTTCGCGTCAACTCGCGGGGTGGGAGGGTGGGTTGAGACCCACACCCATTCCATGCAAAGAGGGCTCGGGGCTCGGCGCCCGAGGCTCAAGCGCCGAGGCTCCTGAGGTTTTCGACGAACGCCGACCAGGCCTCGGCCCGGAACACGAGCTTCGGGCCGTCGGGGGCCTTGGAGTCGCGGACGGGGACGAGGGTGGGGAAGTCGTGGGTCACTTCCAGGCAGTTGCCGCCGTCTCCGCCGCTATAGCTGGACTTGTGCCAGGTCACCGCGTCCAGGTCATGCTCAAGGATGGTCCTCATGTGCGTAATCCTGCGCCACCACCTCGATCAGGGCCAGAGAGTTCTCCGGGCGGAGTGCGGAGGCCGTGAGGAGTTCGTAGGTGAATCGCTGGTGCCGGACGATCTCCGGATCGTCCTCCAGTCGGCCGGTGCCGACGCCCTCGAAGTAGACCAGTGGGGGCGCTTCCTCGAAGTCCATGAGTTTGACGGCACCCTGCATGGCTGCATGTGCTCCCGCCTCGAACGGCAGCACCTGCACGATGACTCGGCCTCGGTGTGCCAGGCCGGCGATGTGGCGCAGTGCCTCCGCCATCACTGCCCGGCCCCCCGTCACCCTGCGCAGCGCCGATTCGTCAATCACCGCCCACAACAACGGCTCTGTTGGGTCGTCGAGGAGGCGAGCGCGATCCACCCGGGCCGCCACCAGCTCGTCGATCACCTGCTGCGGTGCCGTCGGCTGATACGCGCGGCACACCGCCTGTGCGTACGCCGGCGTCTGGAGCAGCCCCGGGATCAGAAGCGGCGCGTACTCCCTGATCGCAGTAGCGCTTGCCTCCGCCTCCGCGGCCTCCGCAAAGTGCTCCGGATACTTCGACTTGGCAGCCGCCGCACAGTTCCGTTGGAAGAAGTCGTCCGTCCCCAGAGCGTCGTCCAGCATCCGCGCGTACTCCGCCTGCATCCGCCGGGTCCCCGCCTCCAGCTGTCCGATGAACGAGCCGCTCACGAACAGCCGCTGGCCGAGCTGGTCCTGGCTGAGTCCCTGCCGCTCGCGGGCGTGCCGTAACTCCGCGCCCAGCAGTGCGCGCGGCGATGACGACGGGTCGAGGTCCTTCGGTCCTGCCATGGCTGCTCCCGGTCCGACAACAGGGTCTGTTGGGACGTCGTGTCTGGCCAGGCTAGGGCGCCGACGGACACGCTGTGTGGTGAACGTGAACACTCAGCGTGGAGGAACCGGAGCGATGGAGACGAAGAAAACGGCCGGCGACGAGCGGCCCGCCCGGACCGCCGACGAGGCGGTGGAGCGGCTGCGGGACGCCCTGCGGGAGGTGGGGATCGTCCTTCCGTCCCTCCGGGTGGACCCGCTGAGCACTTCGGACGAGGACCCGTACGCCCTGGTCGACCTGGGACGCTGCAATCTCGGCGTGGCCTCGCGGCTGGCGGCCGTGCTGCGGGCGAGGGGCGTCGGCGCGTCGTCACCGGACGAGGTGCTGCGGGAGCGGGTGCGGCAGCTGAACCGGGACAGTGTGAGCGGGGTCACCTGAGAGGTTTCCGCGGGGCCGGAATGTGGGGCAGCGCATAGGCGGTTACTTAAGGAGCTGCAACAATGCGTGCTCACATACCGACCGGTTGCCCCCGCCACTCACGAGGAGCCCCCACGTGACCGTCACCACGCCCCCCGCCTCCCGCGCGGCCCAGGTCCTGTCCCGGCCGATCACGCTCAACGGCCTCACCGTCCCGAACCGGATCGTGATGGCGCCGATGACCCGCATGTTCTCCCCGGGCGGCATCCCCGGTGAGGACGTGCGCTCGTACTACGCGCGCCGCGCCGCCGCCGGCGTCGGCCTCGTCGTCACCGAGGGCACCTACGTGGGGCACGAGTCGGCCGGCCAGAGCGACCGCGTCCCGCGGTTCCACGGCGAGGAGCAGCTCGCGGGCTGGGCGAAGGTCGCCGAGGACGTGCACGCGGCCGGCGGCACGATCGTCCCGCAGCTGTGGCACATCGGCATGGTCCGCAAGCAGGGCGACGCCCCGTACCCGGACGCCCCGGCCCTCGGCCCGTCCGGCCTCGTCACCGCCGGTGCCGAGCCCACCGGCAAGGCCATGACGCAGAAGGACCTGGACGACGTCGTCGCCGCGTTCGCGCAGGCCGCCGCGGACGCCGAGCGCATCGGCTTCGACGGCGTCGAACTGCACGGGGCCCACGGCTACCTGCTCGACCAGTTCCTGTGGGCGGGCACCAACCGCCGCACGGACGCGTACGGCGGCGACCCGGTGGCCCGCACCAGGTTCGCGGCCGAGATCGTCGCGGCGGTCCGCGAGAAGGTGTCCCCCGACTTCCCCGTCCTCTTCCGCTACTCGCAGTGGAAGCAGCAGGACTACACCGCCCGCCTCGCCGAGACCCCCGAGGAGCTGGAGGCGATCCTCACCCCGCTGGCGGCGGCCGGCGTCGACGTCTTCCACGCCTCCACCCGCCGTTACTGGGTCCCCGAGTTCGACGGCTCCGACCTGAACCTGGCCGGCTGGACGAAGAAGCTCACCGGCAAGCCGGTCATCTCGGTCGGCTCGGTCGGTCTCGACGGCGACTTCATCAACGCCTTCCAGGGCGAGGGCTCCGAGGTCAAGGGCATCGACAACCTCCTGGACCGCATGGAGGCCGACGAGTTCGACATGGTCGCCGTCGGCCGTGCGCTGCTCCAGGACCCCGAGTGGGCGGCCAAGGTGCTCTCGGACCGCTTCGCCGAGCTGGCGCCGTACGACGCGGCGGCCGTGAAGACCCTCAGCTGAATTCCCGTCCCGCAACGGGCACTCGTGATCGCCGCCGGCCGTTCTCCTGATGACCAGTGAGGAGCGAGCATGACGACGAGCGAGTCCCCGGCCCCGGACACCGACGGCCCCGTGGTGCGCACCGCTTCCGGCGCGGTGCGCGGCCTGCGCGAGCAGGGTCTGTCGGTGTTCCGGGGCATCCCCTTCGCCGGGCCCCCGGTCGGCGAGGCCCGCTTCCGGGCCCCGCGCCCGGTGCGGCCCTGGGACGGCGTCCGGGAGGCGTACGCCTTCGGGCCGCCGCCCCCGCAGGACCTCGGCGTCCAGGGCGGCACGGTCACCGGGCCCGCGGGCGACGACTGGCTGACCGTGAACGTGTGGACACCCGAGGCGGACCCGTCCGCCGGCCGTCCCGTCATGGTGTGGATCTACGGCGGCTCCTACAAGATGGGCCACGCGGGCCAGCCCAGCTACGACGCGCAGGCCATCGCCCGGGACGGCGACGTCGTCGTGGTCACCCTCAACTACCGGGTGGGCGTGGAGGGTTTCCTCCGTCTCGACGGTGTCCCCGCGAACCGGGGCCTGCTGGACCAGGTGGCGGCGCTGGAGTGGGTGCAGGAGAACATCGCGGCGTTCGGTGGCGACCCCGGCCGGGTGACCGTCTTCGGCGAGTCGGCCGGAGCGGGCTCGGTGGCCTCGCTGCTGGCCATGCCGAGGGCCCGCGGCCTGTTCCGGCGGGCGGTGGCCCAGAGCATGCCGGGCACCTTCTTCTCCGACGAGCTGGCGCGTGACATGGCGGCGGTGCTGGCGGCGGAGGCGGGCCGCAGACCCACCGCGGCGGACCTGGCCGCCGTCGACCCGGGACTCCTGGTGGCGGCGGGCCAGGCGGTGAGCGCCAAGATGCCCCAGTACACCGGCAGATGGGGCCAGGCGGCACCGACGGTCACCCCCTACGCCCCGGTCGTCGACGGGGACGTCCTGCCCACCACCCCCTGGCAGGCCCTCGCGGCGGGCGCGGCCCGCGAGGTGGACCTCGTGGTCGGCCACAACCGCGACGAGTTCCGGCTGTTCATGGCGATGGGCGGCATGCTCGGCAGGATCACCGACGAGCGGCTGATGGGGACCCTGCGGCTGCTGGCCCCGGGCGGCGAGGCGGGCGAGCGGGCGTACCGCGCGGCCTTCCCGGACGCCTCCCCGTCCGACCTGTTCGAACGGGTCCAGACGGACTGGCTGTTCGCGATGCCGTCCCTGCACCTGGCGGAGGCCCAGCAGGAGGGCGGCGGCACCGCCCACGTCTACGAACTCACCTGGCCGGCGCCGGGATCCGGCGGTGTCCTGGGCGCCTGCCACGCCCTGGACGTCGCCCTGCTCTTCGGCACGTACGGCGCCGTGCTGGGCGGTCTGCTCTTCGCCGGGGCGGAGACACCGGACGGGGCTCGGGACCTGTCCGCCTTCTTCCGGCGCGCATGGACCTCGTTCGCGCACACGGGAGACCCGGGCTGGCCGGCGTACGACACGGAAGCACGCCTGGTACAGGTCCTGGACGCGCAGCCGCGGGTCACGGCCTACCCGGAGGAGCGGAGCAGACGCCTGTGGCAGGGGCACGCGTTCCTGCCCCTGCCCCTGCTCCCCTAGAGGTTGCCCATGGGCTCGATGTCGACGTAGACGGGGGTCCCCCACACCCGCAGCACCTCGTAGTCGGTGAACTCGTGCACGAGCCGGTACGCCATGGCGGGCCGGGAGCCGCGCCGCTGGGCGGCGAGATACGCCTCGGCCTCGTGCCGGTCCCGGCGGGGCGTCCCGCACAGCTGCCATTCGCGCCCGTTCCAGGCCTCGGGCAGCCAGCGCTGCTGCGGCTGGGGCCGGTCGGCACGGACGCCGTAGCGGGAGGGCGCCGTGGCGGGGACGGCCTCCGGCCTGCCGCCGCTCTGGTACTCCGCCCGCCGGGCCGCCCGGCGCCGGGTCTCGCACAGCAGGCACAGATCGGGGGCGCTCTCGTCCACGGGACCCTGCGGGTGCTCGGGGCACCGGGTGCTGGGCGCGGTGGAGGCGACGCTCTCGTCCAGCAGGTCCAGCGCCCTGCGCAGATCGGCCTTGATCTCGTGCAGCCGGGCGTCCGGGGTGTCGGCGGTCAGGGCCTCCCCGTGCTCACCGAGGAGCCGGAGGGCCCTGCCGAGGGCGGTGAGCTGGGCGTGGTTCATGGTGTCCGACGGTAGCGCGTCCCCCGCGGGACCGCGGCGGGCGGTGACCTCTCCACCCGGGGGCGGGTCAGGTCGCGGGCGCCGGGGCGGGGGCGGGTCTGAAGGCCAGGTAGGTCGCCAGGAAGCCGGTCAGATAGCCGGTGAGCAGGCCGCCCGCGTAGATCGCCGCGGTCAGGGCGGGACTTCTGTTCCCGGCCAGCAGGGGGAACAGGGCCCAGCCGGACGGGCCGATGGCCGTCGCCCCCACCTTGTCGCCGAGCATCGCGAAGAACCCGACGAAGGCGCCGCCGGCCGCCCCGCCCGCGCACGCCGTCACGAACGGGCGCCCCAGCGGCAGCGACACCCCGTAGATCAGCGGCTCGCCCACACCCAGCAGCCCGGCCGGGAGCGCCGACCTGATCGTCGTACGCAGCGAGAGGTCGTGGCGCAGCCGGACGTACACCGCGAGGGCCGCGCCCACCTGGCCGGCGCCCGCCATGGCCAGCAGCGGGAGCAGGACCGTGTAGCCCTGCTGGTCGATCAGGGTGGCGTGCAGCGGGATCAGGGCCTGGTGCAGGCCCAGCATGACCAGCGGGAGGAAGAGACCGCCGAGGACCAGGCCGGCCACGGCGCCGGTCGTCGCGAGCAGCCAGTTCGCGGCGGTGCCGATCGCCGTCGCCACCGCGCCGGCCGCGTACATCAGGCCGTACAGCGTCACCAGACCGGGGACGAGGACGGTCAGGGTCGGGGTCAGCAGCACGTCCAGCGCGCCCGGTACCCGGCCCCGGCACCACTTCTCCACCCGGGTCGCCAGGAACGCCGCCGCGAGCGCGCCCAGCACCCCGCCCTGTCCGGGCGCCAGGTGCGCCCCGAAGGCCGTCACCTTCGCCACGCCCGGGTACACGACCACCGCCGCCACCGCCCCGCCCAGCACGGGTGTGCCGCCGAACTCCTTCGCCGTGTTGTGCCCGACGAACACCGCGATCAGTGCCATGAAGGCGGAGGCGACGGCGGACAGGGCGGGGGTGAGCGCGGGCAGCCAGCCGGCGTTCACGAACAGGCCGCCCAGTCCGGCGAGGATGCCACAGCCGATGAGGGCCGGGATGAGCGGGACGAAGACGTTCGCGATGCGGCGCAGGGCGGTCTTGAAGGGGGTGCTGTTGCGGCGCCGGAGGTCCTCCTTCAAGCGGGCGCCCCGGGAGGCGGCTTGCTCGCCCGCCTGCCGCGCGACCGCCGCGCCCCGGGAGGCGCCTTGCTCGCCGACCTGTTGTGCGACCGCCGCCGTGACCGCCTCCACCACCCCCGGCCCGAGCACGATCTGCCGGCTGTCCCCGTCGGCCACCACGCCCAGCACTCCGGGCAGGGCCCGCAGGGCCTCCTCGTCCACGGCCGCCGGGTCGGCGAGGGTCAGCCGCAGACGGGTCATGCAGTGGGTCACGGAGGTGACGTTGGCCGGGCCGCCGACCCGGGTGAGGACGGCGGTGGCGGTGGAGGCGGGGTCGTTGCGCACGCCCCGAGCGTGCGGGTCAGCGGGGTGCGTGCGCCAGCGCGGCACGCAGATGACCGCCGGACTCCTCCAGAAGGCGGGCGGCCGTCGGGCCGTCGACCCCGGCGAGCAGGGCCAGGATGGCGTGCTTCACCTCGCCGCCCGTCTCCGTGAGGGCCTTCTCGATCTCGGTGTCGTCCGCTCCCGTGGCCAGGGACACGATCCGGTGCGAGCGCGCCCGGAGTTTGGCGTTGGAGGCCCGCACGTCGACCATCAGGTTCCCGTAGGTCTTGCCGAGCCGGATCATCGTGATGGTCGACAGCATGTTCAGCACCAGCTTCTGGGCCGTGCCGGCCTTCAGGCGCGTGGAGCCGGTGATCAGTTCGGGGCCGACGACGACCTCGATGGCGTGCTCGGCGGCGGCCCCGAGCGCGCTGTGCTCGTTGCAGGCCAGGCCGACGGTGAGGGCGCCGAGGGCGCGGGCGTGCGCGACGGCGCCGACCGCGTAGGGCGTGCGGCCGGAGGCGGAGACGCCGACCACGGTGTCCTCGGGGGTGAGCTTCAGGGCGTCGAGGTCTTCGCGGGCCAGTTCCCCGGAGTCCTCGGCGCCCTCGACGGAGGTCACCATGGCCTCGGGCCCGCCCGCGATGAGGCCGACGACCTGGGCGGGATCGGTGTTGAAGGTGGGCGGGCACTCGGAGGCGTCGAGCACGCCCAGCCGTCCGGCGGTCCCGGCACCGGCGTAGACGAGCCGGCCGCCGCGGGCCATGCGTTCGGCCACGGCGTCGATGGCGGCGGCGATCCGCGGCAACTGGGCGGCGACGGCCGCGGGTACGCCCGTGTCCTCGCCGTTCATCAGCCGGGCGATGTCGAGGGTGGGCAACTGGTCGATGTCGGACAGCTCGGGCCGGAAGGCCTCGGTGGTCAGCGAGGCCAGCTCGGTACGCAAATCCTGGGAGGTCATGGGGGGTGGCTCTCTCCGGTGCGGGTCTGGGCAGTTCCCTGGGGGCGCGGGCCTGTGCGTGCCGTGCGGCTCGGCCGCGGGGCGCGATCAGCCGCGTCCGGCCCGCGGATGCCCGCTGCGTCCAGTCCTACGGTCTAACGCGTGGTGCTGCGGTGCCGGTGCGCCAGCGCCTCGTACGACGCGGCCAGCGCCGGAGCCGCGGTCTCGTACGTCCGCTGCGCGACTCCCACGAACAGGCAGTCCACGACCAGCAGCTGACTCGTCCGGGAGGACATCGCGGCCGGCCGCAGTTCCGTCTCCCGCGAGGTCGAGGTGGTGAGTACGTGGTCGGCGTACTGGGTGACCGGCGAGTCGGGCCGGCCGGTGATGGCGACGGTGGTCGCCCCGTGCTCGAAGGCGACCCGGAGCGGCTCGATGACGTCCCCCGTGGACCCGGAGTGCGTGATCGCGATCGCCACGTCACCCGAACGGAGCTGGACCGCGTTGGTCACCGCGAGGTGCGGATCGCTGTGCGCGTGTGCTATGAGCCCTATCCGCAGCAGCTTCTGGGTCAGGTCCTGGGCGACGAGGCCGGACGCTCCTATGCCGTACACGTCGGTGCGGCGGGCACCGACGAGCGCGGTGACCGCCGCGCCCAGCTGCGCGGTGTCGAGCCCGGCGGCGGTGTCGGCGAGGGTCTGCTGCTCCTCGTAGGCCAGCTTGGCGACGACGTCGGCGATGGGGTCGTCCACGGCGATGTCGGTGGTGATCGCGGGGGCGCGGCCGGACTGCTGCTGGGCGGCGAGGCCGGCGAGCGCGAGGCGCAGGTCCCGGTAGCCCGGGTAGCCCAGCAGCCGGGCGGTGCGGACGACCGTGGCCTCGCTGGTGCCGGTGAGTTCGGCGAGTCCGGTGACCGTGAGGGCGGCGCAGCCGGCGGGGTCACCCGCCACGGCCTCGGCGACGCGCTGCATGGACCGGGTCATGGAAGGGGCGAGCGTGCGCACCTTCGCGGCGAGGGAGCCACCGGGACTGCCGAAAATTTCCTTCACGTCCTGGGTCACCTTTGAAAGATATTTTCGGTTCGGTGTTGCGGTCAAGAGTGCGCACAATGGGGGACATGGACCCCATCAGCCCCCTGGAGCAGGCGTTGCACGCGGCCCGCGCCCTGGTGCTCGCGGATCTGGTCGCGGGCCAGGTCGCCGAGGCGGACGTGGTGTCGCTGGTGGAGGAGTCCGTCGCGCAGCGGCGCTGGTGGGTCGAGCAGTGGCCGGACGGCGCCGCCTTCGTCGCCGGGCTGGTCGCACAGGACGTGCAGGACGCGCTGCTGGAGCGGTACGGCCGCTGGCCGTTGTGCCCCGTGTGCGGCTCGGGCGACCCGCACGCACTGGACGTGGAGCCGGAACTGGGCCCCGACCCGCACTGGGTGTGCCACAAGGCGGGCGTGAAGGTCGCGTCGGTGGGTTCCCTGGGCTCGGCCGCCGGCGGGACCTCGTCCTCGTGAGGCCCCGGTGACCGTCTACATCGACCCGCCGACCTGGCCCGGCCACGGGCGCATGTGGTCGCATCTGGTGAGCGACGCCTCGTACGAGGAGCTGCACCGGTTCGCCGAGAAGCTCGGCGTGCCCCGGCGGGCCTTCGAGCGCGACCACTACGACCTCCCCTCGCACCGCTACGGCGACGCGGTGGCCGCCGGAGCCGTGGAGATCAGCAGCCGTGAGGTGGTCCGCCTGCTGCGCGGCGCCGGGCTGCGCCGCCCCAAGGGGCGTCAGACACGGCGGACGTAGAGCCGGAAGCCGCCCTCCATGTCGTACTCCTCGCGGGCGGTCCGCTCCTCGTCCACGGTCGCCCGGACGAACCCGGCCCGGGCCGCCACGCGCTGCGAGGGCAGATTGCCGGCCTCGATCGTCGCGATGACCGTGTCGACGTCGTCCCGGGCCAGCGCCCACTCGGTCAGGGTGCGCACCGCGTCGGTCGCGCAGCCGCTGCCGCGGGCGTCCTCCAGCAGGTCGTAGCCGATCTCGACCCGGCCCTCCTCGTCCGGGGCGCCGTGGAAGCAGATGCCGCCGACGGCACGGCCGTCCTCGGGCCGGACGAGCGCGAAGACCCCGAACTCCGGCCGGTGGACGCCCGCTTCGTACGCCTTCATCAGGGACGCGCAGGCCTGCCGGGTGCCCTCGTGCGGGCCGCCCTCGAGCCAGTCGAGGCCGCCCGTGCCGCCCAGGCGCAGGTCGTCGGCGACGGCCGGGCGGATGCCGGTCAGGGTGACGCGCCCGGCGGGGATGACGAGGTTGTTGTACCAGGTCCACTCGGTGACCGGGGCGCGGCCGGGCAGTTCGCCGCGGCCGGTCGCCCACAGCAGGGTCGGCCACGGTTCGGGGCCGGGCTGGACGTGCGGGAAGAGCCAGGGGAGTGCGGCGGCGGCGAGTTCCGGGTCGGGTTCGTGCGGGACGCCGAGCCCGCGGGCGATGTCGTGGGTGTGCAGGAGCGCCTCGGTGACGCCCATCGCGGCGAAGCCCTCGCGGTCGGCGCTGCCGAAGGGGAGGGGGTGGAAGCCGCGGGCGCCGGGCGGCGCCGTGCGCACGGCCGCGGCCAGCAGGGCGCCGGCCGCCTCGATCACCGACAGCAGGCCGGCGTCGTCGGTGTCCTCGGGCAGTTCGAAACGCAGCGGGAGGCGCTCCTGGGCGCGGCCGGCGAGGCGGATCGCGTACGTGGCCAGGGCCTGGGCGATGTGGAAGGCCGTGGCGCGGCAGCTCCACTCCAGGCCGCCCGCGTTCACCGTGTCCCAGTCCCGGCCCAGTGCCGTGCGCAGGGTCGCCGTGCAGTCCGCGACGGCCGCCTCCACCCGGTCCCCGTTCATCGTCCGCATGTGCGCACAGTACGGGCGCCGCCGGTCTCAGGTCGACAGCATTTCCAGCTCGGCCGTGAGGTTGTACCGGGCGGTGGCCTCCCAGTGCTCCTGCCCCCAGGGGGTGCGGAACAGCCTTGGCAAGCCAAGGAGTTGGCGCAGGATCGCCGAACGTCCCTGGCGGAAGGCCTCGTTGGGGACGAAGTGGTACTCCTCGCGGACCTCGGCGGTGTAGGCGGCGTACGCCGACGGGGGCGCGGCCAGGACGGCGAGGTCGGCGTCGCACAGCACCCGGCCGTTGCGGTCGTCGTCGGCCGGGTCGTGGGTCACGGTGAGCCGGACCAGCCGGGCCACCTCGGCCGTCCCGGCCCCGGACACGCCGGCCTCCGGCAGGGCGCGCTCGGCCAGCCGCGCGGACCGCTCCTCGTTCTCGGACCGGTCGGGCAGGTAGACGGCGTCGTGGAACCAGGCGGCCAGGCGGACCAGGTCCGGGTCGGCGGCGTACTCCGCCAGGACGTCGATGTGATCGAGCACGGCGGTGAGGTGGGCCACCGTGTGGTAGCGGCGCTGTGGCTCCTGCCAGCGGGCGAGCAGGTTGTCGGCGAACGGCGCGGGGTCGGGGCCGGCGCCGGGGGCGCGGACCGCGTCCAGGGCGCGGGCGAAGCGGAGGCGCAGGGCGTCGAGGTCGGCCATGGTCGCCATTCTTCCGTGCCGGCCGCGCTCCGGCGCCCCTGGCGGGGGTGCGCCAGGGGATCGGGGCGTCGTGACGGCCGGTGGCGCCATGGCGCTCCGGGACCGGCGTACTCTTGAATTGGACTAGACCTGTAGTCGCCGAAGAATGGGGTGCCATGAGCGAGCGTGCAGTCCTGGAGGTGATCGCCCTCGACGTCGAGGACGCGGTCGCCGCCCAGGCCGGAGGCGCGGACCGGCTGGAGCTGGTCACCGAGATGGCGGCCGACGGGCTCACCCCCCCGGCCGCCACCGTCGCCGCGATCCGTGCCGCCGTCGACATCGACCTGCGCGTGATGCTCCGCCTCGCGGACGGTTTCGCGGCCGGGGACCCGGAGCGGCTCGTCGGGGCGGCCGGCGAGCTGCGGGCGGCCGGCGCCGACCAGTTCGTGCTCGGCTTCCTGGACGCGGACGGAGCGGCCGACCTGAGCGCGGTGGAGCGGGTCGTCGAGGTGCTCGGCGGCTGCCGGTGGACCTTCCACCGGGCCATCGACCGGGCCGCCGACCGCGACACCCTGCGCAAGCAGCTCGCCGACCTGCCCGGCCTGGACACCTACCTCACGGCCGGCTCCGCCACGGGCGTGGACGATGGCCTGCCCACCCTGCTCAGCGAGGCCGCACACGGCGGGAAGCCGGGGTACGAGCAGCAGATACTGGTCGGCGGCGGACTGCGCCTGGAACACGTGCCGCGGCTGAGGGCCGGCGGGATCGAGGCGTTCCACATCGGCGGGGCCGCACGCCCCGACGGCTGGGACGGGCCCGTCTCGGCCGAAGCGGTCGCCCGCTGGCGCACGGCACTGGACGGCGTCGCCGGCTAGCCATGCACGGTCCTGACCGGTCCGGTCGCCGTCGTCGTGCGCGCACGTCCCCCCCCGGTCGGCGGGGACGTGCCGGGACGGCACAGCGCCCTACGCGGCCAGCTGCGCGGGCAGCGGCGCCGCGTGCGTCACGATCAGCCCGGACACCGCCCGGGTCAGCGCCACGTACAGCCGGCGCAGGCCCGTCCGTTCGTCCGGTTCACCGTCCACCACGGCCTGCGGCTCGTCCAGGACCACGTAGTCGTACTCCAGGCCCTTGGCGAGTGAGGCCGGGACCAGGGTCAGCCGGGTCTCGCGGGTCGTCTCCTCACCCGGGGCCAGGAACCCGATACCGGCCGCGGTCAGTGCCTCGGCCAGTGCCGGGACACGGGCGTCGGCGGCGATCAGGCCGGTCGAGCCCTCGTTGCGCAGCAACTCCGTGCAGGCGGCGACGACTTCGGACGTCTCCGTGGCGCTGCGGACCTCGAAGAAGCCCGGGTTCTCCCGGACCGAGGCGACCGGGGTCAGGCCCGGCGCGATGTGCGGCAGCAGGCGGGACGCGTACGCGATGACGTCCGTCGGCACCCGGAAACCGGCCGTCAGCTCCTCGACCGCCCCCTCCTGCTTCCCGAGGTGGTCCAGCGCCTCCGCCCAGCTCCGCGTCGCCCACGGGGTCGTACCCTGCGCGAGGTCGCCCAGCACGGTGGCGCTGCCGGTGGTGCAGCGGCGGCCGACGGCCCGGTACTGCATCGGCGACAGGTCCTGCGCCTCGTCCAGCACGACATGGCCCAGCGAGGCGGTGCGCTGGATCAGGTCGGCGGCCTCGTCGATCAGCACCGCGTCCGCGGCCGACCACCTGGCGGACTTCACGCTGCGCACCGGCTTGGCCCACAGGATCGTCTTCTGCTCGTCCCCGTCCAGGATCCCCTCGGCGTGCTCGGCGAGGAACTCCGCGTCGGACAGCAGCCGCAGCACGAGCCTGGCCGGGTCGACGGCCGGCCAGACCGCCTTCACGGCCGCCTTCACCGCGCTGTTGCGTGCGACCGCGTCCTGCACCCGGTCGTCCGGGGCCTCCCCGGCCCGCTCCATCTGCACCAGCACCGCGTGCGCGATGCGCTGCGGCAGGGCCTCACGGGCGGCGCCGTAGCGGATGTCCCGGTCCAGCAACTCGCGGACAATCTCCTCCAGTTCGTACGCCGGTACCCGCCAGCGCCGCGAGCCGCGCACCACCACCACCGGTTCCGCCGGCAAGGTGACGTGCGCGTACAGGGCCCGGCGCAGCACCTGCGCCATCCGGGCGTCGCCCTTGACGATCGCGGCGGGGGCGTCGTCCGCGCCGCGCACCTCGACATGGGCGACGAGGTCGTCCACCGTCGCCTGCTGCACCGCCAGCTCGCCGAGCGCGGGGAGGACCTGCTCGATGTAGTGCAGGAACGACCGGTTCGGCCCGATGACCAGGGTGCCCGTGCGGGCCAGCCGTTCCCGGTGGGCGTAGAGCAGATACGCCACCCGGTGCAGTCCGACGGCCGTCTTCCCGGTCCCCGGGCCACCCTGCACGCAGACCGTGCCGCCGAGCCCGCTGCGCACGATCTCGTCCTGCTCGGGCTGGATGGTGGCGACGATGTCCCGCATCGGGCCGACGCGCGGCCGCTCGATCTCCTGCTGGAGCAGCTTGCTGGTGCCGGCGGCCTCCCCTGGGTCGGAGAGGTGCTCGTCCTCGTAGGCGGTCAGGTCGCCGCCGGTGTAGCCGAAGCGGCGGCGCAGGGCGATGTCCATGGGGTCCTTCTTGGACGCCCGGTAGAACGGCTGCGAGACCGGCGCCCGCCAGTCGATGACCATGGGGTCGCCGTCGGCGTCGTGGACGTGCCGCCGCCCGATGTAGAAACGCTCCCCCGCGGCGCCCTCGGCCCGCTCGGCGCCCGGCGCGTGCAGGTAGTCGAGCCGGCCGAAGAACAGCGGGGTGTCGCTGAGGTCGGCCAGCGCCTTGATGCGCTCGTCGATCTGGCGGGCCAGGACCTCGGCGTTGACCCAGTTCGCGGTGACATCGGTGATGTCCAGGGCCTCCACGTCCTCCCGCATGGCGCGCAGGGCGGAACGGGACGCGGCGAGGTGGGCGCCTTCCCGGGCCAGGGGGTCGTCGACAGGCGTGGACAAGGGGTGCCTCCGGTGGGCCTGGTGCGCGGGCTACGACGATGCCGTCCGGTTCCGGCCGGACGACGGCACTCCGTGAGGGAGGCGGGCAAGAGCGGAGATTCTAGGCGCGGCGGCGGGAGCGGTCCAACGAATTTCCGCCCGCACCGACCCTGTGGACCGATGCGGGGGACGGGGGTGCGGTTCCACCATGGAGACATGAGCGCAGCAACCATCACCCCCTCCTCGGGCAGGCCCCCGTCCGGCGCCACCGCCGTCGAGGGCGCCCATCACCACCCGCTGGGCAATGCCCTGCGCGCCGTGAAGGTCTTCCTGGAAGCGGCCTTCGGCGTCGTCGTCCTCGGCGAGTACGGTGAGGAAACGGGCGTACATCGCAAGTAGCAGCATAGGGTTATATCCGTGCGCAAACGGACGGTGACGCCCCGCCTCCCTGCCCTGACCCTCCTCGCAGTGTCCCTCGCCTCGTTCACCGCCCTCTGCGTCCTGCACGACGCCACGATGACCGACCTGCTCGTCTACCGGGCCGAGGGCGCGGCCGTGGCGCACGGCACCGACCTGTACGGCTTCACGGTCACCAAGTGGCACCTCCCGGCGACCTACCCGCCCTTCGCGGCGATCCTCTTCGTCCCCGCGGACTGGATGCCCGTGCCGGCCCTGAAGGCGGCGTCCCTGGCGGGCAACGCGCTCCTGCTCCTCGCCCTCGTCGCCCTCTCCGCCCGGCTCGCGCACCGCACCCTGTCCCTGCCCCTGCTCTGCACGGCCACCGCCCTCGCCCTCTGGCTCGAACCGGTCTTCCAGACGTTCACGTTCGGCCAGATCAACCTGGCCGTCGTCTGCCTGGTCCTGTGGGACCTGACCCGGCCCCCCGGCGCCCGCGCCAGGGGCCTGGCCCTCGGTCTCGCGACCGGCATCAAGCTCACACCCGCCCTCTTCGTGGTCCTCCTGCTCCTGCGCGGACACCGGAGGGAGGCGGCCACGGCGACGGCCGGCCTCGCGGCCACGGTCCTGCTCGGCGTCCTGCTGCTCCCCGCGGCGAGCGCCGACTTCTGGACCCGGCGCCTCTACGAGACCGGCCGGGTGGGCAAGGCGTGGATCGTCGACAACCAGTCCCTGCAGGGGCTCATCGCACGGGTACTGCACGACCCCGCCCCGGGTGTCGCCTGGACACTCCCCGCAGCGGCGCTCGCCGTGGCCGGCTCCGTGCTGGCAGGCCGGGCCCGCCACGAGAGCCACGGCATCCTGCTGACCGCGTTCACGGCCCTGCTGGTCTGCCCGATCAGCTGGACGCACCACTGGGTGTGGTGCGTCCCGCTCCTCGCGGTGCTGCTGGCGGAGGGCCGGACCCGTACGGCGGCGCTGGTGGCCCTCGTCTTCACCGCCCGCACGATGTGGCTGCTGCCCCACGAGGGCGCCCTCGACCTGGAACTTCCTTGGTGGCAGCAGCCGTTGGCGGCCGCATACCCCCTCCTGGGCATCGGGCTTCTGATCTCGTATGGCAGCATGATCGGCCGTTGTCCGATCCTTTCGACCGAGCAAACGGGGAAACAGGAATGCCCTTCTCGACCCTTTCGATCCGCAAGGCGGTGACCGGTCTGACCGCCGCCACCGCTCTCGCCCTCGGCGCCACCGTGCTGGCCGCGCCCGGCGCCTCCGCCGTCGGCTCCTCCGCGTGCACCAAGAACATCAAGGACAAGACCTTGCAGGTCGTCCAGTGGGACCACGCCGACATGTACACCAGCCCGAGCTTCCGGTCCAAGGTCAAGAAGTCCGTGTTCGCGGGCAGCAACGTACGCGTGTACTGCACCGCGAAGGGCGGCGACTGGTACTACGGCAAGTCCGGCAGGACCACGGGCTGGATGGAGTACCACGCCTTCTTCTAGACCGTCCGCCCAGGGCTGCGCCTAGCCTTCGGCGAGGATCTCGTCCGCGTCCACGATGCGGTAGGCGTAGCCCTGCTCGGCCAGGAAGCGCTGCCGGTGGGCGGCGAAGTCCTGGTCGATGGTGTCGCGGGCGACCACCGAGTAGAAGTGCGCCTGGTGGCCGTCGGCCTTCGGGCGCAGCACCCGGCCGAGCCGCTGGGCCTCCTCCTGGCGGGAGCCGAAGGTGCCGGACACCTGGATGGCGACCGTGGCCTCGGGCAGGTCGATGGAGAAGTTCGCGACCTTGGAAACGACGAGCACGCTGATCTCGCCCTCACGGAAGGCGTCGAACAGCTTCTCGCGCTGGGCGTTGGACGTCTCGCCCTTGATGACGGGCGCGTTCAGATGCTCGCCCAGCTCGTCGAGCTGGTCGATGTACTGGCCGATGACGAGGATCTGCTGCCCGGCGAACCGGCGGACCAGGGCCTGGGTGACCTTCCGCTTGGTGTCGGTGGTGGCACAGAAGCGGTACTTCTCCTCGGTCTCGGCGGTGGCGTACGCCAGCCGCTCGGAGTCCGTGAGGTTGACGCGGACCTCGACACAGTCGGCGGGCGCGATGTAGCCCTGCGCCTCGATCTCCTTCCAGGGCGCGTCGAAACGCTTGGGCCCGATCAGGGAGAACACGTCCGACTCCCGGCCGTCCTCGCGGACCAGGGTGGCCGTGAGCCCCAGCCGGCGGCGCGCCTGCAGGTCGGCGGTGAACTTGAAGACGGGGGCGGGCAGCAGGTGCACCTCGTCGTAGACGATCAGCCCCCAGTCCCGGGAGTCGAACAGCTCCAGGTGCGGGTAGACGCCCTTCCGTCTGGTCGTGAGGACCTGGTAGGTGGCGATGGTGACGGGCCGGATCTCCTTGCGCGTCCCGCTGTACTCGCCGATCTCGTCCTCGGTCAGCGAGGTCCGCTTCACCAGCTCGTGCTTCCACTGGCGGGCGGAGACGGTGTTGGTGACGAGGATCAGGGTGGTGGACTTGGCCTGCGCCATGGAGCCGGCGCCGACCAGCGTCTTGCCCGCGCCGCAGGGCAGCACGACGACACCGCTGCCACCGTGCCAGAAGTTCTCCACGGCCTGCTTCTGGTACGGGCGCAGCGCCCAGCCTTCCTCCAGCAGCTCGATCGGGTGCGCCTCGCCGTCGACGTACCCGGCGAGGTCCTCGGCCGGCCAGCCCAGCTTCAGCAGCGTCTGCTTGATCTGCCCGCGCTCGGAGGGGTGCACGACCACGGTGTCCGCGTCGATGCGCGCCCCCACCAGCGGGGCGATCCGCCGGGACTTCAGCACCTCCTCGAGGACCGGGCGGTCGGTGGTGCTGAGCACGAGTCCGTGCGCCGGGTGCTTGGTGAGGGTGAGGCGGCCGTAGCGGTCCATCGTCTCGGCGATGTCCACGAGCAGCGCGTGCGGCACCGGGTAGCGGCTGTACTGCACGAGGGCGTCGACCACCTGCTCGGCGTCGTGCCCGGCGGCGCGCGCGTTCCACAGGCCGAGCGGGGTGACCCGGTAGGTGTGGATGTGCTCGGGCGCCCGCTCCAGCTCGGCGAAGGGCGCGATGGCACGGCGGCAGTCGTCGGCCCGCTCGTGGTCGACTTCCAGGAGCAGGGTCTTGTCGGACTGGACGATCAGCGGACCGTTCACGCGCGGCTGCCTTTCTGAGGGCTGGGCCTGGCCAAACATCCAGTGTGCCTCATCGGGCGGGCATGCCCCGAGGCCCGCGGGGGCCGGGGACGGGACCGGTGCGGCTGCGGGCGGGCCGGGCCGGCGCTACTCCTCCGCCAGCTCGGCGACCCCGGTGATCCGGTGCAGCGGAAACGTCCGCACCTCGTCCGCCGTGTGGTCGTACGCCGTCACGAAACCGCCCTCCACCCGGATCGGTGCGATGACGCGCTGGCTGGCGGCACCGTCGGCGTTCACGTAACCGATCCACACGGCCTCGCCGGTCAGCACGGCCGCCTGCATGGTGGCCAGGGTCTCGGCCGAGGAGGTGCGCGGCAGCTCACCGCCCGCGAGAGGCTCGCCGACCGTCTTGCGCGGGGCGGTGGCGGCCAGGTCACCGGCCCGGATCGCCCGGATCGCCGCCGCGAGCAGCGTGGCGTCGGGCGGCGGCGGCCCGTCCGGCACCGGCTCGGGCGCGGTGCGCGGCGGGGTGCGGTGGGCATGGGCGCGGGTGATCAGGACGTCACCCTCGGCGGACTCGGCCGCGGGCGCGAACCCCATCCCGCGCAGCCCCTCCAGCAGCGTCGCCGGATCGGTCTGGGCGGCCAGCACGGTCGGCGCCAGCCGGCGCAGCCGCAGACCGGCGGCACGCTTGTCGGCGAGGATCTCGTTCAGCAGGGCGTCGTCGTCGCAGCGCACGTACGCCGAGGCCGCACCGACCCGCAGGTGGCCGTGCCTGCGGGCCACGTCGTCGATCAGGTAGGCGAGCGGCTGCGGCACCGGGGTGCGGGAGTGCTCGGTGAGGAAGGCGTGCAGGTCGCTCGCGGCCCGCCCGGCGTCCAGGGCGCGGCGCACGGACGCCGGCGTGAACCGGTAGACGGTCGCACCGCCCTTGGACTCCACGTCCGCGAGCACGCCCAGCATGTCGGCGAGCGGGCGCTGCAGCGGCCCCGGCGCGACGGCCGTCAGGTCGGCCTGGAGCAGCACGTGGTCCAGGGGCTCGGGCAGCAGCGGGGCGAGGAGGCGGGCCGCGGCGGCGGTCGCCACGGCCTGCTCGGCGGGCGGCAGCGGCGCGAGCCGGTCGGCCGGCCGGTGGTGGTGCACCGGGAGCTTGTCCCCGGGCCCGACGGGCTCCGCGGCGCCGGAAGCGGCGGCGGACGCGCCGGACCCGGCGGATTCGGCGGCCGGCGCGCCGAAGAGGGCACGCCCGTGTGCCGACAGGGCACCCCGCCCGGTCACACCCAGCAGTTCCGCCTCCGAGAGGGTCCAGCGGGCGAGCCGGGAGCGCAGATCGTCGCCGCCGTCCGGGTTCGCACCCCGCAGCGGCCGTTCCCAGCGCAGCCGGGCCAGTACCGACTCGGCGTCCGGGGCCGCGCCCCGCGGCAGCCCGGCGAGCAGGGACAGCACCCGGTGCCGCACCTCGGGCGCGGCGGACCGGTCCAGGCCCGGTCCGAGCGTCGACAGCGTCCGGTCCTTCGCGTCCCGGCCGCCGACCAGCCCCGGTGTGCGGGTGGCCGCCAGCCAGGCCTGGGCCAGCCAGGCCCAGCGCTCGGCCGGGGGCAGGTCCCGCCACTCGTCGTAGGCGGGGGTGGCGGCGTACCGCTCGTCGGCCTCGCCGTCGGAGGCGATCAGACCGGCCGCGTAGGCCAGCTCGCACCAGAAGGCGGCGACCGGCTCGGACACGTCCAGCGCCACGGCGGTCCGCTTCAGGTCACGGACGCTGAGCCCGCCCGCCCGCAGCACGGCCGGCCCGCCCTCGTCCCAGTCCTTCAGCAGCTCCTCGAGGGTGGCCAGGGCGGTGTACGCCTGCCCCGCCGCGGTCGCGTCCACCACCTGCGCGCCGTGGACCGCGGCCGGCGCCACGGCGGGCGGCAGCGGCTCGACGCCGCGGTGGGCACGGCCCGCGCGCAGGTGCAGGGCCACCTCGCGGGGCAGCACGACCGTGCCGGGCGCGGTCGGCAGCAGCAGGCCGCGGTCCAGCAGCCAGCGAAGATGCGCCGCGGGATCGGGGGTGACCTGCCCGTACGGCGGCCCCCACACCAGCCGGGACAGCACCTCGCGGGCGGCGTCCGGGGCCCCGGCGAGCAGCTTCGCCATCTTCCTGCGGTGGGTGAACAGCGCGGTCAGCGCGGCCGCGGCGGACACCGAGTCGTGGGTCGACGGCAGCCCGGCCGCCGCCACGATCTCCTGGATCCGGCCCGGCGACATGCCCGAGGTGGCTTCCTGCACGGAGGGTCCGAGCCCGGTCGGGGACGGATGCTGCGCCGAGGGGGCCAGCAGCTCGCGGGCGGTGCGCACCAGCCGCAGCCGGTCGTCCGCGCCCCACAGCAGGGCCTGCTCGCGCAGGGTGGCGACGGCATGCGGCAGCGCGCCGGCCACCGTCTCGTCCCCGGCGTCCCCGGCCATCAGCCCGAGCAGGGTGTCGTACGAGGCCGGGTCCGGGGCCACGGCCAGGGCCTCCGCGGTCTGCAGCGCGAACCGGTCCAGCCGCTCCAGGGCGCGCAGCACCGAGGCACGGGTGCCGGCGCGGGTGGCGAGCTGGGTGAGATCGGTGGGGACCGGGGTGATGAGGTCCGGGCGGCTGCGCAGCAGCGCGGCCAGGGAGGCGTCGTCCCGTGCGCGGAGCGCCTCCGCGAGGGACCGAGGGGCTGAGTGGGCCTCGGGGCTCATCCGGCCAACGGTAGCGGGTTACCTCCGGCGGTTCAGCCGAAGGACCGCGTCCCGGAACGCCGGGCGGCCCGGCCCGGGCCGGCCTGCGCTACCTTCGTCACCGCGGGGTAACGCAACGCACCGGCCCCGGAGGGGACTTCGTGGGTATTGAGAGCGACCAGGTCGTCTACGAGTATCTGAGCCGCGTCGGTGACATCGCGCAGCAGCGGCAGCTGCCGTCGGCCACGCGGATGCGGCTGGTGTCAGAGCTGCGGAACGAGATCGACCGGTCACGGTCGAAGGCGACGGTGGACTCACCGGCCGCCGTCCGCCGCATCCTGGACCGCCTGGGCACCCCGGACGAGGTGGTCGAGGCGGCGGGCGGCACCGCCGGGGTCCCGCAGCCGCCGGCGGCCGCGGTCCCGGCACAGCCCGCCTTCCGGGAGGGGGCGCCGAAGCCGGTGGGGGAGGAGCGGCCGAAGGGGCTGCGCCGGGTCGTGCCGCGCCCCCGTCCGGCCGAGCCAGGGCCGTCCGTCCCCCGGGACACCGCGTCCCCGCCGCACCTCGCCGCCGCGCACGAGCTGGGGGACGGTGCCGTGCCGCCCGACTGGTGGCGCGTGCGTACCGGCAGCGCCCTCGAGGACACCGATACGGTGCCGGGCTTCGTCGGCGGGGTGGAGATCCCGGAACTGCTCAGGAGGCCGCCGGAGCAGGCGGGCACCGAGAAGCGTGACCGGGCGGCGGGCCCCGCGGGGCCGGCGGAGCCGGCACCGGCCGCCGTCCCGGTCCGGCGCCGGCGCCTGTTCGGTCTCCTCCCCGCGCGGAAGGCGGCGGCGGAGCCCGACGCGGCAGCGCGCGGGCTCCGCTCCGGCTGGTCCAACCCGTTGCTGCTGCTGGCCGCAGCCGCGCTGGTCGCCGGCGCGGTGCTCGGCAACTGGTTCGCCCTGCTGCTGGGCTGGGTGATCGCCTACGGCTCCCGGCGGCTGACGCCCGCGGAGACCAAGTGGGCGGTGATGGTCCTGCCGGCCGGCGCGGTCGCCGCGGGCCTGGTGTGGCTGTGGGGCCGCAACGAGGGCCGCTGGGGGCGGCCGATCGCCGAGGGCCACATGAACGAAGCGGTGGGGGAGACCTGGCCGTGGGTGGTGCGGGGGGCGGCCGTGGCATCGGCCCTGTACCTGGTCTGGCGCTCCCAGAGAAAGCGGTAGCGCCGCGGGGGCTCACGGTGCGTGCCCGGCCGCGGCTGCGTCGTGCTTCTTCGCGCAGTTCCCCGCGCCCCTTGGGGGCTTGGGGTGTGTGTTCGGCTGGGGGTGCGTCGTGGTTGTTCGCGCAGTTCCCCGCGCCCCTGGGGTTGGTGAGCTGCAGCCGGCTCAAGGGGCGCGGGGAACTGCGCGACCAGCCCCGGACACAGCCGCACCCGGTGTTCGAGGGTCACCCTCGCGGCGCTTGCCCGTCAGCCCGGCACCCGCCCGCTCCCGGGATATGGCCGTCACCCCCGCGGCGCATACCCCCACCGCCCCGGCAGAATGACCCCCATGGCCTCCACCCTCACCGTCGGCTTCGACCTCGACATGACGCTCATCGACTCACGGCCGGGCATCCGCGCCTGCTACCTGGCCCTGTCGGAGCGGACGGGGACGTTCATCGACGCCGAGCTGGCGGTGACCCGGCTCGGACCGCCCCTCGTAGAGGAACTGGTGCACTGGTTCCCGGCCGAGCAGGTGCCGGCGATGGCCGATCTGTACCGGGAGATGTACCCGTCCATAGCCATCGCCGCGACACCCGCCATGGCCGGCGCCCGGGAGGCGGTCGACGCGGTGCGGGCGGCCGGCGGCCGGACGATGGTGGTGACGGCGAAGTACGAGCCGAACGCCAAGCTGCACCTGGCCCACCTCGGCATCGAGCCGGACGTGGTGGTGGGCGACCTGTGGGCCGAGCAGAAGGCCCTGGCACTGCGCGAGTACGACGCGGCCGTGTACGTCGGCGACCACGTCGGTGACGTGCGCGGCGCGCGCACCGCGGGCGCGCTCTCGGTCGCCGTCGCCACCGGCCCCTGCCCGGCCGCCGAACTGCACGCGGCCGGCGCGGACGTCGTCCTGGCGGACCTGTCCGCCTTCCCGGCCTGGCTCGCCGGTTACCGCGCGGCGTCCCGCCCCTGACGCCGGCCGGCGGCCACCGACCGCAGCACACCGGCACCGGCGACGAGGAATCCCACACCCATGAGCATGCTCAGCCCGAACATGTAGGTGGGAAAAGGCCTCGCGCCGAGGAACAGCGGAGCCACCGTGACGAGGGTGGCCACGGCCCCGAGGAAGAAGACGACGGCACCGGCGCGGATCAGTCGGTCACCGGGCGCGGCGGAATTCGTTTGGGTTTTGTCACGCACCGGACCAGGGTAGTTCCCTGCGCGAGAGAACAACCGGGGGACGTCTTGTCACCCGCCCGAAGAGCATTAGCCTTGGGAGCGCTTGGTAAGGGCGGGTCGTGGCCGACCCGCTCCAGTGCTATCAAGAGCCGTTTCCGAAGCAGTTTTCCCGACGAGTACGAGGACGAGGACAGACGTGCCTACCGGCAAGGTCAAGTGGTTCAACAGCGAGAAGGGCTTCGGCTTTCTCTCCCGCGACGACGGCGGTGACGTCTTCGTCCATTCCTCGGTTCTCCCCGACGGAGTCGATGTGCTCAAGCCGGGACAGCGCGTGGAGTTCGGTGTCGTCGCCGGTCAGCGTGGAGATCAGGCGCTGTCGGTGGTCGTGCTCGATCCGACGCCGTCGGTCGCCGCCGCACAGCGCAAGAAGCCCGACGAGCTGGCCTCGATCGTGCAGGATCTGACGACCCTCCTGGAGAACATCACGCCGATGCTCGAGAAGGGCCGTTATCCGGACAAGGCCTCCGGAAAGAAGATCGCCGGTCTGCTCCGCGCGGTCGCCGACCAGCTGGACGTCTAGGGCCTGCGGAACCCGTCAGGGAAACGCGAGCGCATCCGGGCCGAGGGGCGGGACGAGCCCCTCGGCCGCCGCGCGTGTGAGCAGTCCCCGGACCGCCGCGTAGCCGTCCTCGCCGAGCCCGGCGGTGAACTCGTTGACGTACAGCCCGATGTGCTGGTCGGCGACGGCCGGGTCCATCTCCTGGGCGTGCGCCATGACGTACGGCCGTGAGGCCTCCGGGTCGTCCCAGGCGGCCCGTACGGAGGCCCGTACGGAGTCGGCGAGCCGGCCGAGCGTGCCGGCGCCCAGCGCCCGCTTGGCGATGATCGCGCCCAGCGGGATCGGCAGCCCGGTGGTCCGCTCCCAGTGCTCGCCCATGTCGGCGAGCTTGTGCAGCCCGTAGTTCCGGTAGGTGAACCGGGCCTCGTGGATGACCAGGCCCGCGTCCACCTTGCCGTCCCGCACGGCCGGCATGATCTCGTGGAACGGCATGACCACGATCTCGCCGACGCCGCCCGGCACCGTCTCCGCGGCCCACAGACGGAACAGCAGGTAGGCCGTCGACTTCTCACTGGGCACCGCGACCGTACGGCCCGTCAGGCTCCCGCCGGCGAGAGCGTGGGGGGTGCCTCCGGTGTCCGGTTCCCGCGTGAGCACCAGCGGGCCGCAGCCCCGGCCCAGCGCACCGCCGCACGGCAGCAGCGCGTACTCGTCGAGGACGTACGGCAGGACGGCGTACGACACCTTCAGGACGTCGAACTCGCCGCGCTCGGCCATGCCGTTGGTGATGTCGATGTCGGCGAAGGTCACGTCCAGCGCGGGAGCGCCGGGGACGCGGCCGTGGGCGAGGGCGTCGAAGACGAAGGTGTCGTTCGGGCAGGGGGAGTACGCGATCCGCAGCGGCTCGGTGGCCGGCGGCTCGTCGGTGCTCAGCGGCTCAGTGCTCATGTGCGTTCCAACTCTCCCATGCGGGTCCGAGCTTCCCGAAGCACTCGGTGAGGGCGGCGAGTGCGTCACCGATGCGCCAGGCGGCACGGTCGCGCGGTCCGACCGGGTTGGAGACCGCCCGGATCTCCAGCACGGGCACCCCGTGCGCGGCGGCCGCCTCCGCCACCCCGAACCCCTCCATGCCCTCGGCGAGCGCGCCGGGGTGCCGGGCGCGCAGGGCGGCGGCACGGGCGGCGGTGCCGGTGACCGTGGAGACCGTCAGGACCGTGCCGGTAAGGGCGCCGGTGGCCGCGGACACGACTCGTACGAGTGAATCCGGCGGGCGGTGGGTGACGGCCCCGAAGCCGAGTTCGGACACCGGGAGGAAGCCGTCGGCGGTCTCGGCGCCCAGGTCGGCGACGGTGATCTCGTCGGCGACGACGAGGGAGCCGACGGGCGCCCCGGGCTCGAAGCCGCCGCCGATCCCGGCCGAGACGACCAGGCCGTAGGGGCGGCCGGCCAGCGCGGCGGCGGTGAGGGCGCCGGCGGTGGAGGCGGCGGCGAGCGCCGGACCGACGCCGGCGGCGAGCAGGTCCCAGCCCCCGGCCGTACGGCACAGGGCCGCGCCCGGCAGCCGTATGTCCTCGGCCGCCCCCGGCAGTGCCCGGGCCACCGCGTCCCGCTCGGCGGGGACCGCAGTGGCCACGAGGACAGGTGCCGACGTCGTGATCAGGCCTTCTTCAGCTTGAAGGTCCACAGGCCCTTCTTGGCCTTCTCGCCGCTCTGGATCGCGAGGGTGTTGGTCTCGCCCTGCGTGCCGTACTGGACGTTGAAGAAGGCGCTGCTCGGGATCGTGCGGTACGTCTCCTTGCTGACATCGCTGAACGGGCGGCCGTTGACCAGCACGACCCAGCCCTGCTTCGCGATCTCCGGGTCGACGCCGATGCGGACGGTCTCGTCCTGGCCGACCTTGATCGACTTGGCGTCGTCGGCCTTCTTGAGGCACTTCTTCAGCGACTCGGCGTCCAGCGCGTCGCCGTCGTTGTAGCAGAGCGCCTCGGAGTTGACCGAGTCCTGGCCGACGGTGAGCGTCGCGACGGGCGTCGGCTTGTCGCAGGCCGACAGGACGAGCAGTCCGGCGGAAACGGCGCCGGCGACGGCGACGGCGCGGCGTCGCACAACGGATTGCAGCGTGGTCATGGCCGAAGGCTATCGGGCGCCCGGAGCCGTCCGCCCACGTGGGGTGCGGCGTGCCCGGTTCGTTACGCCAGGTGCGCCCGGGGCGGACGGCACGGTGGCCGGATCGTTACGCCACCCGGGCCCGCGTACGCCCGCCGTGCCGGGCCGAGGCCAGCAGCCCCTTCAGCGTGGACAGCCAGCCGACGGCCACGAACGCGGCGCCGACCATCAGCCCCACCGTGCCGTTGAGCGGCATCACGATGCCGACCGCGCCGCCGAACACCCACGCCATCTGCAGCAGCGTCTCCGAGCGGGCGAACGCCGAGGTGCGCACCAGCTCCGGCACGTCCCGCTGGATCAGCGCGTCCAGCGCCAGCTTGGCCAGCGCCTGCCCGAACCCGGCGGCCGCGGCGAGGCAGGCCACCAGGAGCGCCCCGAAGAACACGGCGGCGACGACCGCGACACCGAGCACCCCCGCGACGACGGTGACGATGATGACCTCCGGCGCACGGGACCTGAGCCAGGCCCCCACGGCCGTCCCGAGGGCGTTGCCCGCGCCCGCCGCGACCCCCACTATCCCCAGCGACACCGCCGCGCTCTCCCCGGTCAGGGGATGCTCGCGCAGCAGGAAGGCGAGGAAGAAGATCAGGAAGCCGGACAGGCAGCGCAGGGCGGCGTTGGCGCCGAGCGCGTGTGTGACGGCGGGCCCCACGGTCCGCAGCCCCGGCCGCCTGGACGTCTTCCGGCGCGGCCCGTGCAGGTGCTCCTCGTCGGCGGCGAGCAGCGCCACGTCCTCGCCCCCGGCCGAGTCCACCGCGGGCGGCAGCGAGAACGACAGGAACGTGCCGGCGACGAAGATGACGAAAGCCCCGTACAGCGGCCACGGATCACCCAGGGCGTGCAGCCCCGCCCCGATCGGCGCGGCGACACCCGTGGCCAGCAGGCCGGCGAGGGTCACCCGCGAGTTGGCCTTCACCAGCGAGAACCGGGGCGGCAGCAGCCGCGGTACGACCGCGCTGCGGACCACGCCGTACGCCTTGGACGCCACCAGCACGCCCAGCGCGGCCGGGTACAGCTCCAGGCTGCCGCTCGCCACCGCGCCCGAGATGATCAGCGCGAGCAGCGCCCGCGCGAGCATCGCCCCGGCCATCGCCGCGCGCCGCCCGTGCGGCAGCCGGTCCAGCAGCGGGCCGATGACGGGCGCGAGGACGGTGAACGGCGCCATGGTGATGGCGAGATAGAGCGCCACCCGGCCGCGCGCCTCGTCGGTGGGCACGGAGAAGAACACGGTGGAGGCGAGCGCCACGGTGATCATGACGTCCCCGGCGCCGTTGACCGCGTGCAGCTCGATCAGCTTGCCGAGGCCCGACTCGCCCGCCCCGTGCGCGTGCGTGGCTCTGCGGATGCCGCGCGCCGCACCGGTGACGGGAAGGTGCAGGGCACGGCCGACCGAGCGGACGGCACCACCCACCCGGCCCGAACCGCCGCCCCGACCACTTGCCTTGTCCGCGGCTGCCACGACGTTCATAGTGCCCCGAGAAGCGGCCGGATAGTGCGGACACGGCGCGTATGGCGGCGTACGACTTCCTGCAACCGGTCCGTCGCTTCCCGGTCGGCGGGGGCAGGTGGGCGGGTGGGAAAATCGACGAATCCCGTCCGGTGTAGCGTGCCTGTCTCAGCCATAACGCAGAATGGATGGCAGAGGTGCGCCCGGGCGCGCGGATGCAGACGTCGATGCGGTCCCCAGGTCCGCTCCGTAGGCGAAACCGCCGGAGGCAGCCGCACTCGACGAGACGGCGTAGGAGAGAAGCGATACCTGTGAGCGCAGCGACAACGCGAAGCCGCACCCCCGACCGTCTGTGCGCCGAGGCCGTCGACCTCGCCCGCGGTGCCGCCGAGGAGGCCGCCGCGCCCGGCGTGGTCGGCGAGCACGCCGGCCTGGTGTCGGAGGGCGACCGTGTTGTCACGCACTTCTTCGCGTGCAAGGAACTCGGCTACCGGGGCTGGCGCTGGGCCGTGACGGTGGCCCGGGCCTCCCGCGCCAAGATCGTCACGCTCGACGAGGTGGTCCTGCTCCCCGGCCCCGACGCCCTGCTCGCCCCGGAGTGGGTGCCGTGGAGCGAGCGGCTGCGCCCCGGTGACCTCGGCCCCGGCGACCTGCTGCCCACCGACCAGGACGACCTGCGCCTGGAGCCCGGCTACACGGGCGAGGAGGAGCCGCCGCCGAACTCGGTGGTGTCCGAGCCGGTGCGGGAGCTTGCGGAGGCCGAGGACGCCGACGTCACCCCGGGTGCCCCCGCCGTCCAGCCGACGACGCCGTCGCGTGGCTCGATCGCCGCGGTCGCCGAGGAACTCGGCATGCGCCGGGCGCGCGTCCTGTCCCGTTACGGCCTGCACGTCGCCGCGGACCGCTGGGAAGAGGCCTTCGGCCCCAAGACCGCCATGGCCCAGGCTGCCCCGGCCACCTGCATGACCTGCGGATTCCTCAACCCCATCGGCGGCTCCCTCGGCCAGGCCTTCGGTGTCTGCGCCAACGAGTTCGCGCCCGCCGACGGCCGGGTGGTCTCCCTCGCCTACGGCTGCGGCGGCCACTCGGAGGCGGCGGTCATGCCTAAGCCTCCGCAGCCCGCCCCGCCGGTCATCGACGAGACCCGCGTCGACCCCTTCCCGCTCCGCCCGGCCCGCGACTCCGGCTCGGTCCCGGAGACGGGCGACGACGAGACGGCGGAACTGGGCCACTCGTAGCGGCTTCCCGCCCGGCCGCGGGTACTACCCGGCGGTCAGCTCGGTCGTGTGCAGGGTGTGCAGGGTCTCGTCCTCGCCGGTGCGTTCGAGGCGCAGGTGGGCCGAACGGCCGCGCAGGGTCAGGGTCATGAGCTGGTTGCCGAACCACGGCCCGCCCTGTTTGCGCCATTTCACCGGCGGACGCGGACAGCGTCCGTGCCGGGCGAAGAGCCGGCCGAGCAGGCGGGCCGGGGCGCTCCAGCCGAAGCGGAAGCCGATCCGCATCGTCAGGGGCACGGAGTTGTGCACGGGTGAGCAGGTGAGCTGGACGACGGGGACGCCAGGGCCGTCCGACCGCCAGGACGCCCGGGCGATGTAGCCGTGGTGGACGTCTCCGGACAGCACGCACACGCTCGCCGGGGCGTCCGCCCGGGACGCGGCCTCGGCGATGAGACCGGCCAGGTCGGCGAAGGAGCGGGGGAAGGCGGCCCAGTGCTCCAGGTCGGCCCCGCGGCGCAGCCACTCGCCGAAGCGGGCCCAGCGCTCCCCGCGTTCCCCGGCGCACAGGGCCGCGTCCCAGCCCTCCATGTCGTGCACCAGGTGCGGCAGCAGCCACGGCAGGGAGGTGCCGATCAGCAGGTGGTCGTACGCCCCTTCGTCGGCGAGCACCTGTTCCCGCAGCCAGTCGGCCTCGCCCGGGTCGAGCATGGCGCGGCGGTCCTCCTCCAGGACCCGCGCGGCCCGGGAGTCCACCATCACCACCCGGACCCGGCCGACGTCGCGACGGTAGCTGAAGCGGACCGAGGCCGGGTCGGAGTCGGCCCGTTCGGCGAGGGCGCGCAGCGCGTCCGTGCCGTCCGGCGTGGCGCGTACGGCGGCCCAGGCCGGGTCGTCGGCCAGTTCGGCGGGGGAGAGGTTGCCGAGGTGCTGGTGCACCCAGTAGGACATCAGACCCGCCATCAGCCGCTCCTGCCACCAGCCGGTGGTGCGCATGTCGGCGAGCCAGGCGGCCGAGGTGTTCCAGTCGTCCACGATGTCGTGGTCGTCGAAGATCATGAAGCTGGGCACGGTGGACAGCAGCCAGCGGACCTCGGGGTCGAGCCAGGACTCGTGGTAGAGCCGGCAGTACTCCTCGTAGTCCGTGACCTGGGCACCGGGCGGCTCGTCGAGGTCGCGGCGGCCGGCCAGCCAGCGCCGGGTGTCCTCGGAGGTCTCGTCCGCGTAGACCTGGTCGCCCAGCAGCAGCAGGACGTCGGGGCGCTCCGCGGCGGGGCCGGCCGAGATCCGGCGGGCGAGGGTGTCGAGGGCGTCGGGTCCGACCGGGTCCTTGCCGTCGGCCGGCGGTGCGGCCCAGCGGCAGGAACCGAAGGTGACGCGGACGGCCTCGCCCGCGCCGGGCGACCGGATGACGGAGGGCGGGAAGCGGGAGTCGGGCAGGGGCCAGACGGGCACGTCGTCCAGGAGGACCTCGTACGACGGTGCGGTGCCCGGTCGCAGGCCGGTCACCGTGACCAGCGCGTAGTGGTGCCCGGCCACCCGGAAGGTGGGGGCCGAGCCGCTCGCGCCGTCGGAGCAGCGCACCCGGGCCGTGCAGGGCCCGCTCGTCTCGACCCACACGGTCGCGCACGAGCCGTCGGTGTACCTCAGCAGTGGTCCCAGCCACAGTTCGGCCATGTGGGCGCCTTCCTGTCTCGCGTCGTACGAAAGGAACGGCCGTGGAGACCGTACCGGCCGGCCGGGCGGCACAGGCCCGCCCGGTCATGTACCGCGTCTGCCTCCGTCCGGCGCGGGCATGCGGAGGAGGACGGCGGCGGCGGTCCGGAGGCGGGACGCCGGCCGGCGGGCCGGGCCGGTCCGCCGATCGCGGGTGCGGCGGGTGAGGGGAGACGGGGACCATGGGGACGGTGGTGCACGTTCCGCAGACGCGGGACATGATCGGGGAGGAACTCTCCGGCGACGAGGCCTTCACCGCGCTGCGGCGTTACGGGGGTGCGCGGCTGCTGCTCGACGCCTTCTCCCGGTTCCGCTACGCCGACGGCTTCACCAACGCGCGGGCCCTGGGCTTCCAGATCGTGCTGGGCATGGTGCCGTTCACCATCGCGCTCGTCGGTCTCGCCACGGCCGCGCACACGGAGAGCGTGGGGCGCGTCATCGAGCTGACCCTGGGCCGGATCGTGCCGGGTGCCGGCTCGGACGTGGTCGAGGACGCCCTGCGCGGCACCCGCCGCACCGCGGGCTCCGGCGTGTGGAGCACGGTCGCGCTGTGCCTCGGGCTGGCCTTCTCCGTCCTCAACCTCGCGTCGGCCATGGGCCAGGTCGAGCGGGGCGCCAACCGCATCTACGGCATCGAACGCGACCGGCCCTTCCCGCGCAAGTACGGGCGGGCCGTGCTCCTCGCGTTCGCGGCCGGGGTGCCGATGGTCCTGGGCTTCCTGGTCCTGGTCGCGGGCGAGGCGGTCGGCGCGTCGACGGCCGAGGCGCTGGGCCGGCCCGCGCCGCCGGCGTGGTGGGGCGCCCTGGAGATCCCCGTGGGCACGGCCCTCGCCTGGGTCGCCTCCGCGGTCGTCTTCCGCTGGTCGCCGCGCCGGGACCAGCCCGGCTACACCTGGCTGGCGTTCGGCTCCGCCGTCCACCTGGTGCTGTGGGTCGGCGCGACCTGGCTGCTGACGCTGTACGTCTCCCGGAGCGGCTCCTTCGGCGCCGTCTACGGTCCCCTCACGGCCTTCGTGGCCCTGTTGCTGTGGGCCAACCTGACGGGTGTCGCGCTGTTCCTCGGCATCGCGTTCGCCGCACAGCTGGAGGCGGCACGTGCCGGCCTGGGCCGAGCGGTACGCCCGGACCCCGGCCCCGGCCCGTGACCCCGGCCCTGGCCCGTGTCCCTGACCCTGGACCGTGTCCCCGGCCTTGGGCCGTGACCCCGCCCCGGACCGTGACCCCGGCCCCGGAGGCCCGTGGCCCCGGTGCGGGGCCACGGAGGGGGTTCCTCTTTCGTGCGAACGGGCGGGCGCCCGGTCCCGCCCCCGCGGTCCGCCTCCCGGCTGCCGGGCCGCCCCGCCGCCTCGGTCTCTGTCCCGCCCGCCGCGCCGCCCTCCCGGCGCCGGGCCGACCCGCCCCTTCCGTCTCCCTCCCGCCCGCGCTGTACCTTCGTCTCACGCGGAGGAGTGGAGTGAACGTGAGCAAGTTCGTGCGGCCGGCGGCCGAGGGTGCCGACCCCTTCGGGACGGCCCGTCTGCGCCGCGGTGTCCTCGACGCCTGGGCGACCAGCCCGGCCCGGTTCCGGGAGGACGCCAACGCCGAGGAGGACCTCGTCCTCGGCGGGTACCGGGACCGGCTCGTCATCGAGCTGGCCCAGAACGCCGCCGACGCCGCCGCCCGGGCGAAGACGCCGGGACGGTTGCGCCTCACCCTCCGCGACGGCGTGCTCGTGGCCGCGAACACCGGCGCCCCGCTGGACGCGACCGGCGTCGAGTCGCTCTCCACGCTGCGCGCCTCCGCGAAGCGGGACACCGAGGCCACCCACGGTGCCGTCGGCCGGTTCGGCGTCGGGTTCGCCGCCGTGCTCGCGGTGACCGACGAGCCCGCGATCGTGGGCCGGCACGGCGGGGTCCGCTGGTCCCTCGCCGAGGCCCGGGAGCTGGCCGCCCAGACCTCCCGGCACAGCCCCGGGCTCGGGGACGAGGTGCGCCGCCGGGACGGGCACGTGCCCCTGCTCCGGCTGCCCTTCGCCGCCGAGGGCACCGCTCCGGAGCCGTACGACACCGCCGTCATCCTGCCCCTGCGGGACACCGCCGCCGCCGATCTCGCCGAGCGGCTGCTCGCCGGCGTGGACGACGCCCTGCTGCTCGCCCTGCCGGGGCTCGCGGAGGTCGTCGTCGAGATCGACGGACAGGCTCCCCGCACCCTCGGCCGGCGTACCGACGGCGCCTTCACGGTCGTGGAGGACTCCCGGGACGGCATCACGAACTGGCGCACCGCGTCCGCGCACGGGCCCATCACGCCCGACCTGCTCGCCGACCGGCCGGTCGAGGAGCGGCTGCGCCCCCACTGGTCGGTGACCTGGGCGGTGCCCGTCGACGCCTACGGCGCCCCGGTCCGCCCCCGCACCAGCCCGGTCGTCCATGCCCCGACCCCGAGCGACGAACCGCTCGGCGTGCCGGCGCTGCTCATCGCCTCCTTCCCGCTGGACACCACCCGCCGGCACGCGGCCCGGGGCCCCCTCACCGACTTCCTGGTGCAGCGCGCGGCCGACGCCTACGCCGAACTGCTCGCCGAGTGGCGGCCGGTCACGGACGGGATCATCGACCTCGTGCCCGGGCCGCTCGGCAAGGGCGAGCTGGACGGGGCGTTGCGGCAGGCCGTCCTCGAGCGGCTGCCGCGGACCGCCTTCCTGCCCCCGGCCGTCGAGGCGAAGGGCGACGACGAGCTGCCCGACGCCCTGCGCCCGCGGGACGCCGAAGTGGTGGAGGGGGCCGGGGCCGACACCGTACGGGTGCTCGCGGAGGTGCTGCCCACCCTGCTCCCGGCCGGTCTGGAGCGGCGCGTCGAGCTGCGCACCCTCGGGGTCGCCCGGCTGCCGCTCGCCGACGCCGTCGACCGCCTCGCCGGGCTGGAGAAGGACCCCGAGTGGTGGTGGCGGCTCTACGACAGCCTCGCCGGGGTCGACCCGGACCGGCTGTCCGGGCTGCCGGTGCCCCTGGCGGACGGCCGTACGACCATCGGGCCCCGCCAGGTGCTGCTGCCCGCCCCGGACGAGAGCCCCGTCGACCCGGAGATCCTCGGCAGGCTCGGGCTGAAGGTCGCCCACGGCGATGCCGCGCACCCTCTGCTGGAGAAGCTGGGCGCGCTGCCCGCGAGCCCGCGCGCGGTGCTGACCACCCCGCAGGTGCGGGCCGCCGTGGCCGCATCCCTGGACGACGAGGGCGGGACCGGCTGGGAGGACGACGCCCCGGACGCCGAGGAACTGGCCGACACCGTCCTCGCCCTGGTGCGCGACGCCGGCCTGGAGCCGGGTGACGAGCCCTGGCTGGGCGCCCTGGCGCTGCCCGACGAGGACGGGGAACTCGCCCCGGCCGGTGAACTGGTGCTCCCGGGCAGCCCCTTCGCCCAGGTGATCCGCGAGGACGAACTCGCCGCCGTGGACGCGGAGCTGGCGCGGAAGTGGGGCGAGCAGCCGCTGGCGGCCTGCGGGGTCCTGGCGGACTTCGCGCTGGTCCGCGCCACCGACGTCGTGCTCGACCCGGACGAACTGGAGCCCCGGCAGGGCGACTTCGCCGAGCCGGACGACGCGGGTCTGCTGGACGCGGTGGACGTGTGGTGCGAGGACATCCTCGACCGCTTCCCGGACAGCCCGGTGCCGCCGGTGGCCACGGAACTCGTCGCCGTGCGCGACCTGGACCTGGTCGACGACGAGCACTGGCCGCAGGCCCTCGCCCTGCTCGCCCGGCCGCCGCTGCGGGACGCCCTCACCCAGCCGGTGCGGATCCTGCTGCCCGACGGCACCCACGAGGTCGTCCGGCCGTACACCGCCTGGTGGCTGCGCGGCCACCCGGTGCTCGACGGCCGCCGCCCCGCGGGCCTGCTCGCGGCCGGCGGTGACCCGCTGCTGCGCGGCCTGTACGACGAGGCCGACGCCACCGGCTTCGAGGACGAACAGGTGCTGCGGGCGCTCGGCGTGCGCACCTCCGTCGGCTCGCTGCTGGACGAGCCCGGTGGCGCGGCGGAGCTGCTGGACCGGCTCGCCGACCCCGGCCGGCCGGTCACCCCGGCCCAGCTGCACGGCCTGTACAGCGCCCTGGCCGAGCTGGACCCCGAGCAGGTGACCCTGCCGGACGAGCTGCGGGCGGTGGTGGACGGCCGGGTCGAGGTCGTGGACGCGGCCGACGCGGTGGTCGTGGACTCGCCCGACCTGCTCCCCTTCACCTCCGGTGTCCCGCTCCTGCCGGTCCGCCCGGCCCGGGCCGCCGAGCTGGCCGAGCTGTTCCAGGTGCGGCGGCTGAGCGAGTCGGTCACCGGTGAGGTGCACTCCGAGGGGACCGAGCACGACGTCCCGGACCCGGTGCGGGTGCTGCTCGGCCCGCGCACCCCGCGGACGTACGTCGAGCACGGGGAACTGGTCGTGGACGGCGTCGAGATCGACTGGCGCCTCACCGACGACGGTGTGCTGCACGCGGCCACCCTGGAAGGGGTCGCGGCGGGTCTCGCCTGGGCCTCCGGCCAGTGGCCGCGGCGGTTCGAGGTGGCCGCGCTGCTGGAGGACTCCTCCCGGACGGAGGAGCTGGCCAGGGACCGCTGGTTCGACTGATGTGACCTCGAGCACAACCCACGGGATTGTTCAAAATCGAATACAACCCATGCCGGGTCTCACGAATCTGATCATGCGGCAACAGTCTTCATGATCACGGAGAGACACAACCCATGCGTATGCGAGCCGCAGGCACTGCCGTCATCGGCGCTCTGGCGCTGTCCGTCCTGGCCGTCCCGGCCGCTCAGGCGGCGGACGGCAGCCGCGGTGACACGAAGATCTCCGGCGTCGTGGTCAACGGTGGCAAGCCGGTCGTCGTCAGCGCGACCGGCACCAAGACCATCACCGTGTCCTTCACCGTCACGGACGACTCGGGCGTCAAGTGGGCCCAGGGGATCCTCTACCACGGCTCGGACATGGACCACGCCGACAGTGCCGCCCTCGCCAACACCGGGGACAAGCGTTCGGTCTGCACCGAGGTCAACGCCACCACCTCGACCTGCAAGGCGACCTACACCCTGACGGCGGGCGCGAACCTCATCAACTCCGTGGCCGGCGGCTGGAAGGTCTGGGCGATCGCCCAGGGCAACGACACCGACTACGTCAAGAAGGAGAACGCCAAGACCTTCCAGGCGCAGCGGCTGTCCAAGCTGACGGTCAACGCCTCGCCGGAGCCGGTGAAGAAGGGCGCGACCCTCACCGTCACGGGTGCGCTGACCCGGGCCAACTGGGACGCGGGCAAGTACTCCGGCTACTCCGCGCAGTCCGTGAAGCTCCAGTTCCGCAAGAAGGGCTCCACCAGCTACACCACGCTGAAGACCGTCAGGTCGGACTCCAGGGGCAACCTGAAGACCACGGTCAAGGCCTCGGCCGACGGTTACTACCGCTACTCCTTCGCGGGCACGTCCACCACCCCGGCGGTCAGCGCCGGCGGTGACTTCGTCGACGTGAAGTAGGCGCGGCCGGACTCCCACACCCCTTCCACCGCAGGGAACAACACATGCGTCTTCGTGCCACCGTGGCCGCCGTCTCCGGCGCCCTGGCCCTCTCCGCCCTCGCCCTGCCGGCCGCCCACGCGGCCGACGGCGGCTCCTCGTACCGCGCCCACGTCGCCGAGGTCGTCGCGCAGCACACGTCGGGCAAGGCGGGCTTCACGGCCACCGCCGCGCCGATCGGCGACCTGGACGTGTCGTTCTCCGACTTCAAGATCACCAAGGCGATCAAGGTCGGTACGACCAGCAAGGTCACCACGTGGGTCACCTACAAGCTGACCCACGCCGCCGACATCGACGTCACCGGCGACAGCGTCCTCACCGGCCCGCTCATCTACCGCGGTTCGGCCGAGCAGCCGGAGAACGTCCAGGGCGGCCAGAACCCGGCCACCTGTGTCGACGTCACGGCGACCACGGCCACCTGCAAGGGGCCGATCGACATCAACCCGCGCGAGACCGACGCCGAGGTGAAGCTGCGCAACACGCAGGCCGGCACCTGGCACGGCGGGGGCCTCGCCATGGACTTCGAGAACGACAAGTCCGCCGTCCAGTTCGGTCTGGGCAGCACCCTGGTCCAGCGCAACTCCACGCTGACGGTCAACGCATCCCCCGAGCCGGTGACGAAGGGCAAGACCCTCACCGTGACGGGCAAGCTCTCCCGCGCCAACTGGGAGGACCACAAGTACCACGGCTACACCGGCCAGTCCGTGAAGCTCCAGTTCCGCAAGAAGGGCTCCAGCACCTACACCACGCTGAAGACCCTCAGGACGGATTCCACGGGCAACCTGAAGACGACGGCCAAGGCGACGGCCGACGGCTACTACCGCTTCTCCTTCGCGGGCACGACGACCACCCCGGCGGTCAGCGCCGCAGGTGACTTCGTCGACGTGAAGTAGCGCGCGGCAGGCTGCGAGCAGCAGGCGTCCGGCCCCGGGAGTGCGTGCCACTCCCGGGGCTGGAACGTTTCTTCTCGGTTGTGCACGACCGGCCCGGTGCTCACCGTCAAGATCGTCACGTGCGGTGACGGCGGCGCACGGGCACCCGGCCGGACTCAGTCCGGGAAGCGGCGGCCGACCCACCTCCAGAGCTGTTCCAGGGCGGCCGCCGCCACCAGCGCCACCCCGACCGCCGTCCACGGCATCTGCATGCCGACCAGCTTCAGCGCGAAGAAGGCCTGCAGCACGGGAACGGCGAGCACCAGCAGGAAGGCCGCCCCCATCGCGGCCACCAGGGCCACCCGCCACCAGGTGTAGGGGCGGGCGATGATCGCCAGCACCCACATGGAGACCAGGAACAGGGTGAGGGTGGCGGCGCTGGTCTCCGCGTCCAGGGAGCCGGGGCCCGAGTAGTGGTGCCGGGCCAGCAGATACGTCACGAAGGTCGCCGTCCCGGCCACCAGGCCGCCGGGGACCGCGTACCGCATCACCCGGCGTACGAAGTGGGGCCTCGCCCGCTCCTTGTTGGGCGCGAGGGCCAGGAAGAACGCCGGGACGCCGATGGTGAGGGTGGACAGCAGCGTCAGGTGCCGGGGCAGGAAGGGGTACTCCACCTGCCAGCACACCACCAGCAGCGCCAGCAGCACCGAATACACCGTCTTCACCAGGAACAGCGTCGCCACCCGCGTGATGTTGCCGATCACCCGGCGGCCCTCGCCGACCACCGACGGCAGGCTCGCGAAGCTGTTGTCCAGCAGGACGATCTGCGCCACCGCGCGGGTCGCGTCCGAGCCCGAGCCCATGGCCACGCCGATGTCGGCGTCCTTCAGGGCGAGCACGTCGTTCACGCCGTCCCCGGTCATCGCGACCGTGTGCCCGTGCGACTGCAGCGCGCCGACCATGTCCCGCTTCTGCTGCGGGCTGACCCGTCCGAACACGGTGGCCGAGTCCAGCGCCCGAGCCATCCCCGGCCGGTCGCCGGGCATGCGCCGCGCGTCCACCGCCGTGCTCTCCAGGCCCAGCTTGGCGGCGACCGCGCCGACCGACACCGCGTTGTCACCGGAGATCACCTTGGCGCGGACGTCCTGCTCGGCGAAGTAGCGCAAGGTCTCGGCCGCGTCCGCCCGCAGCCGCTGTTCCAGCACGACGAGGGCGGTGGGCCGGGCGCCCCGGGCCGGCTCGGAGTCGTCCAGGTCCCGGCCCGCCCGGGCCAGCAGCAGCACCCGCAACCCCTGCTCGTTGAGGCGCTCGGTCTCGGTGAGGGCCGGGTCGCCGTCGGCGAGCAGGACGTCCGGGGCGCCCAGCAGCCAGGTGCTGGTCTCGCCGTCCCCCTCGCTGAACGCGGCTCCGCTGTACTTGCGGGCCGAGGAGAAGGGCAGCGACTCGACGCACCGCCACTCCTCGCTGTCGGGGTAGGCGTCGATGATCGCCTGGAGGGAGGCGTTGGGGCGCGGGTCGGACTCGCCGAGCGCGCCGAGCACCTTGCGGACGTAGCTCTCGTCGGCGCCGTCCAGCGGGCGCAGCTCGGTGACGTCCATGCCGCCCTCGGTGAGCGTGCCGGTCTTGTCCAGGCAGACCGTGTCGACCCGGGCCAGCCCCTCGATGGCCGGCAGCTCCTGCACCAGGCACTGCTTGCGGCCGAGCCGGATGACGCCGATGGCGAAGGCGACGGAGGTGAGCAGCACCAGTCCCTCGGGGACCATCGGCACGATCCCGCCGACCGTGCGGGCGACGGCGTCCTTGAAACCGTTGTTCTTGACGACGAGCTGGGTGACGACGAGTCCGACGGCCGCCGGGACCATCATCCAGGTGACGTACTTGAGGATCGTGGAGATGCCGGTGCGCAGTTCGGAGTGGACGAGCGTGAAGCGGGACGCCTCCTCGGCGAGCTGGGCGGCGTAGGCCTCGCGGCCGACCCTGGTCGCGGCGAAGGCGCCGCCGCCGGCGACCACGAAGCTGCCGGACAGGACCGGGTCGCCAGGGTGCTTGACGACGGGTTCGGCCTCGCCGGTGAGCAGCGACTCGTCGATCTCCAGGCCGTCGGCCTCCGCGCACACCCCGTCCACCACGATCTTGTCGCCGGCGCCGATCTCGACGAGGTCGTCCAGGACGATCTCGCTGGTGGCCACCTCGGTCGCCACACCGTCCCGCCGTACCGTCGGCCGGGCCTCCCCGATCACCGCGAGCGAGTCCAGGGTCTGCTTCGCGCGCCACTCCTGGACGATGCCGATACCGGTGTTGGCGAGGATCACGAAGCCGAAGAGGGCGTCCTGGATCGGCGCGACGACCAGGGTGATCAGCCAGAGCACGCCGATGATCGCGTTGAACCGGGTGAAGACGTTGGCGCGGACGATCTCACCGAGCGAGCGGCTGCTGCGGACCGGCACGTCGTTGACGAGGCCACGCTCGAGCCGGTCCGCCACTTCGGCGCCGGTCAGCCCGGCTGCGGGGCTCTTCGGCAGGGCCACGGGGTGCACGGGGTCCAGCTCGGCGCCCGCGTCTATATGGCTCATGCATTCGACGGTACGTGTGGATGTGCCCGCCTGCGCGCTTTCCGGCCGACCGAGCGGGGCGGGCGGGCCGGAAGGGGGAGCCGGCGGTGGTGCTCCTGGGGGCCCGTGCGGCCGACGGGGTTATTCGGCCGACGCCGAGGGCAGTGCCGCCGCCCGCTTGATGGCCGCGTCCCGCTTGCGCACGTACCAGATGCCGATCAGGCCGAGGCCGCCGCCCGCCAGGCAGGTCCACAGCCACCACAGGTGCCCGTGGTCGTCGAACCAGCCGTAGAAGGGGAGCTGGACGAGGAACAGCACGGACCACACGATCGTGCCGCCGGTGATGGTGGCGACCACGGGGCCCTCCAGGGGCTCGGGCGCCTCGTGCTTGGGGGTCCACTTGGCCATGGGGACAGCTTATGGGCCGCGGCGCGGGCCCCGGCGAGCCGATCACGTCTACGCGCGGAGATAGCGATCTCCCCCTCATACCTTCATACTGAAACCGTTTGTCTCTGACCGCTTCTGCTCGTATGAAACTCCAATGGGGCTCGGGGGAACCCCGTAGGTGATGAGGTCTCGCATGTCCACCTCGGCTCCCGCCAAGGTCCCCACCCCCGAGAAGCCGGGTGGTGCACCCGGTTTCGGCGCCCTCGACCGCTTCTTCAGGATCTCCGAGCGCGGCAGCTCCCTCGCTCGCGAGATCCGCGGCGGTTTCGCCACCTTCTTTGCGATGGCGTACATCATCGTGCTGAATCCGATCATCCTCGGCAGTGCGAAGGACATGTACGGGCACCACTTGGACAACGGCCAGCTGGTGACGGCGACCGCGCTGACGGCAGCGTTCAGCACGCTGCTGATGGGCGTCATCGGCAATGTGCCGATCGCCCTCGCCGCCGGCCTCGGTGTGAACTCGGTCGTCGCGCTCCAGCTCGCCCCGCGCATGTCGTGGCCGGACGCCATGGGCATGGTCGTCCTGGCCGGCTTCGTGGTGATGCTGCTGGTCGCCACCGGTCTGCGCGAGCGCGTGATGAACGCCGTGCCGTTCGGCCTGCGCAAGGCGATCTCCATCGGCATCGGTCTGTTCATCATGCTGATCGGCCTGGTGGACTCCGGTTTCGTCACCCGCATCCCGGACGTCGCCCAGACCACCGTCCCGCTCCAGCTCGGCGTCGGCGGTCACCTCAACGGCTGGCCGGTCCTGGTCTTCGTCCTGGGCGCGCTGCTCACCTTCGCCCTCATCGTCCGCAAGGTGCCGGGCGCGATCCTGATCTCGATCGTCGGCATGACCGTCCTCGCGGTGATCATCAACGCCGTCGCCACGATCCCGTCCTGGGGCCTGACCGTCCCGAAGTGGCCGGGCAACCCGGTCGCCACGCCCGACTTCGGCCTGGTCGGCCAGGTCAGCCTGTTCGGCGGCTTCTCCAAGGTCGGCGTGCTGACCGGCGTCCTCTTCGTCTTCACCGTGCTGCTCTCGTGCTTCTTCGACGCGATGGGCACGATCATGGGCATCAGCGACGAGGCCAAGCTGACCGACGCCCAGGGCTACATGCCCGGCATCAACAAGGTCCTGTTCGTCGACGGCCTCGCGGTCGCGGCGGGCGGTGCCAGCTCCTCCTCGGCCACCACGGCGTTCGTGGAGTCAACGGCCGGTGTCGGTGAGGGTGCCCGTACGGGTCTCGCGAACGTCGTCACGGGCGGCCTCTTCGCCGTGGCGCTGTTCCTCACCCCGATCGCCACGATGGTCCCGTCCCAGGCGGCCACCCCCGCACTGATCGCGGTCGGCTTCCTGATCCTGTCGAACTCCGTCAAGGAGATCGACTGGGCGGACTACACCATCGCGATCCCGGCGTTCGTGACCATGCTGATGATGCCGTTCACCTACTCGATCACGAACGGTATCGGCATGGGCTTCATCACCTTCACGGTGCTGCGCCTGGCCGCGGGCCGGGGCCGGGAGATCCCGGTGCCGATGTACATCGTCTCGGCCGTCTTCGCCTTCTACTACCTGATGCCGGCCCTGGGGCTCACGTGAGCCCTCAGGTGACCCCGTAGAACTTCTCCGTCTCCTCGACGGCGGCCTGGAACCGTTCGTCGAAGTCATCGCGAATGAGCGTCCGGACGACATAGTCCTGGACGCTCATTCCTCTTTTCGCCGCACGGTGCCGGAGCCTTTCGAGCAGCTCCCCGTCTATCCGCAGGCTGAACACAGTGGTCCCCATGGGTACGAGGGTCGCCACATCCGGCCACCCGGCGCGTCACTTTCAGGATCTCGCTCACCCATATGGGTGATCGGACGGTTCAGTGGCGGGCGTCACGGGCATCGCGGGCACGTCCGGTGGTCTTTAGTCAGGGTAATGAGTTACCCTAAAGAACATGCCGGACCTTTCCCATGGCGACGACGCTGCCGCCGTGAACGCTCTCCGCTCCGCCGTGATGCGGCTGTCCCGTCGGCTCAAGCACCAGCGGGTCGACGAGTCGCTGAGCCCCACCGAGATGTCGGTGCTCGGCACCCTCGCCCGCTGCGGCAGTGCCACCCCCGGTGAGCTGGCCCGCAAGGAGCACGTCCAGCCGCCCTCGATGACCCGCATCGTGGCGCTGCTGGAGGCCAAGGGCCTGGTCCGGCTGGAGCCGCACCCCGAGGACCGGCGCCAGAAGGTCGTCACCCAGACCGAGCAGGCCGAGGCGATGCTCGAAGAGAGCCGCCGCAAGCGCAACGCGTTCCTGGCCGGCCTGGTCGAGGGCCTCGACGAGGACGAGTGGGCCGCCCTGCGTGCCGCCGCCCCCGTGCTGGAGAAGCTCGCACACCTGTAAGCACCGATCGAGGAGGCGAACCCGTTTGAGTACGGGATCCGGAACACCTTCCGCCCCCGCACCGACCACCACTACCACCCCCGTTTCCCGTAGGTCCTCGATGTTCAGCTCGCTGAGGATCAGGAACTACCGCCTCTTCTTCCTCGGCCAGGTCGTCTCCAACACCGGCACCTGGATGCAGCGCATCGCCCAGGACTGGCTGGTGCTCAGCCTCACCGGCTCCTCCGCGGCCGTCGGCATCACGACGGCCCTGCAGTTCCTGCCGATGCTGCTCTTCGGCCTGTACGGCGGCGTCCTCGTGGACCGCCTGCCCAAGCGGCCCGCCCTACTGGTCACCCAGACCGCGATGGCCCTCACCGGTCTCGCGCTCGCCGCGCTGACCCTCTCCGGCCACGTTCACGTCTGGCACGTGTACGTCGCCGCCTTCGCGGTCGGACTCGCCACGGTGGTCGACAACCCCGCCCGGCAGTCCTTCGTCGCCGAGATGGTCGGCCCCGGGCAGTTGCAGAACGCGGTCAGCCTGAACTCCGCGAACTTCCAGTCCGCCCGGCTGGTCGGCCCCGCCGTCGCCGGCCTGATGATCACCGGCGTGGGCACCGGCTGGGCGTTCCTCGCCAACGGCCTGTCCTTCGCCGCGCCGATCGCCGGCCTGCTGCTGATGCGCGCCCGCGAGCTGCACGTGGTCGAGCGGGCACCCCGGGGCAAGGGCCAGCTGCGCGAGGGCCTGACCTATGTGGCGAAGCGGCCCGAGCTGATCTGGCCGATCGTCCTGGTCGGCTTCATCGGCACGTTCGGCTTCAACTTCCCGGTGTGGCTGTCGGCCTACGCGGACGACGTCTTCCACGCCGGCGCCGGCGCCTACAGCCTCTTCAACACCCTGATGGCCGTCGGCTCCCTCGGCGGCGCGCTCCTGGCCGCCCGCCGCGGGACGGCCCGGCTGCGCGTCCTGATCGCCGCCGCGCTGGCCTTCGGCGCGCTGGAGACCGTGGCCGCACTGGCCCCCTCGTACTGGTTGTTCGCCCTGCTCATGGTGCCGATCGGCGTCTTCGGCCTGACGGTGAACGTCACCGCGAACACGGCCGTGCAGATGGCCACCGACCCGGCCATGCGCGGCCGGGTGATGGCCCTGTTCATGATGGTGTTCATGGGCGGTACGCCGCTGGGCGCACCGGTCGTCGGCTGGATCACCGACACCTACGGCGCCCGGGTCGGCTTCGCGGCCGGCGGTGTGGTCTCGGCCCTCGCGGCCGGCGGCATCGGCCTGGTCCTGGCCCGCATCGGCGGCCTGCGGCTGTCGGTGGGCTGGCACCACGGCCACCCGCGGCTCCGTTTCGTCCCGCGCGAGCAGGAACGGCTGGCGACCGCGGCGTGAGCCGGCCCGGAGGGGCTACAGCACCCTCCGGGCCAGCACCTGCCCCAGCCACGCGTCCTCGCCGTGGGTGTACGGCTCGGTGCGGATGAAGCCGTTGCGCTCGTAGTAGGCGACCAGCTTGCCGTCGTCACCGGCGTAGCAGTCCACGCGCAGCAGGGAGATCCCGGCCCGCCGGGTCACCTCGGCGGCGTGCGCGAGCAGTGCGGCCCCGGCGCCGCGGCCCCGGAAACGCCGGTCGGTGGCGAACAGATGGATGTACCGCTCGGGCTCGTCGGCGGGCTCCAGATAGGGGGCGGGGCCGTCGGTGAGCGTGAGGGAGGCGGCCGGGACGCCGTCGAACTCGGCCACGTACGGCGTGCCGTCAGTGACGTACCGCTCGACGACGGCCACCGCCGCGGGGTCCGTCGACCACGGTTCCCTGCCCCACTGCCCGGTGCGGCCCTGTGACACCAGCCACTCCACCGCGCTGTCGAGCATGCCGAGAATCACCGGGGCGTCGCCGGGGCCGCCTTCGCGGATGGTGAGCGTCATGGGTGCCATCCTGCCCACGCCTGTCGTCGTGGGCGACGGCTTTTCCGTCTGGGAGGGTGAGCGCATGAGACTGTTCGCCGCCGTACTGCCCCCGGACGACATCGCGGAGGAACTCGCCGCGGAGGTGGCCCGGCTGCGGCGGCTGCCGGGCGCCGAGCGGCTGCGCTGGACCGGCCGCCCCGGCTGGCACTTCACCCTGGCCTTCTACGGCGAGGTCGCCGAAGACCTCGTACCCGAGCTGTCGGCCCGTCTGTCCCGCACGGCCCACCGTACGGCGCCCTTCCCCCTCGCCCTCGAGGGCGGCGGCCAGTTCGGCCGGGGACGGGCGCTGTGGACCGGCGCCCGGGGCGACGTGGAGGCGCTGCGCCTGCTGGCCGACCGGGCGGAGGCGGCGGCACGGAAGGCCGGGGTGCCGATGGGGGAGCACCGGCGGTACAAGGCGCACCTGACGCTGGCCCGGAGCCGGGACGCGGTGGAGGTGCGGCCGTACGTCGGCGTGCTCCACGAGTTCAGCGGCCGGACCTGGACCGTCGCCGACCTCGCGCTGGTGCGGAGCCGGCTGCCGAGGTCCGGGGTGCGGGGGGAGCAGCCGCGGTACGAGGTGGTCGAGCGCTGGGAGCTGGGCGGGGGCGGTTAGGCTCGAAGGCGTGGACCCGAAGACCCGGAACCGGATCATGGCCGGTGCGCTCGTTCTCATGTTCGTGGTGGTTGCCTTGGCGTCGGCCGTCAGGTAGCCGTGTGCGGTGCGCCCGAGGGGGCGGGGAGCGCGGCCGGGTGGCGGCCGCGGGCCGCGCCCGGCCGGTCGCGCAGTTCCCCGCGCCCCTTCGGGACGTCTACCAGGCGAACGCCTCCGGGGAGGGGCCCGGGCCCGGGAAGATCTCGTCCAGGGCGGTCAGCACCTCTTCGCCCAGTTCCAGGTCCACGGCCCTGAGCGCCGACTCCAGCTGTTCGGCGGTGCGCGGGCCGACGATCGGGCCGGTCACGCCGGGGCGGGTCAGCAGCCAGGCCAGGGCCGTCTCGCCGGGCTCCAGGCCGTGCTTGTCGAGCAGGTCCTCGTAGGCCTGGATCTGTGCGCGCGCCGTCGGGTCGTTCAGGGTGTCGGCTGCCCGGCCGGAGGCGCGGCGGCCGCCCTGGACCTCCTTCTTGATGATCCCGCCCAGCAGACCGCCGTGCAGCGGCGACCAGGGGATGACACCGAGGCCGTAGTCCTGCGCGGCCGGGATGACCTCCATCTCCGCGCGGCGCTCGGCGAGGTTGTACAGGCACTGCTCGCTGACCAGGCCGATGGTGCCGCCGCGGCGGGCGGCGGTCTCGTTGGCCTGGGCGATCTTGTAGCCGGGGAAGTTGCTGGAGCCGGCGTAGAGGACCTTGCCCTGCTGGACGAGGACGTCGATCGCCTGCCAGATCTCCTCGAACGGGGTGTTCCGGTCGACGTGGTGGAACTGGTAGAGGTCGATGTGGTCCGTCTGCAGCCGCTTCAGGCTGGCGTCCACCGCGCGCCGGATGTTCAGCGCGGAGAGCTTGTCGTGGTTGGGCCAGGCCCCCTCGCCGTCGGCGGCCATGTTGCCGTACACCTTGGTGGCGATGACGGTCCTGTCGCGCCGTCCGCCGCCCTTGGCGAACCAGTTGCCGATGATCGACTCGGTGCGGCCCTTGTTCTCCCCCCAGCCGTACACGTTGGCGGTGTCGAAGAAGTTGATGCCCGCGTCCAGCGCCGCGTCCATGATCGTGTGGCTGTCGGCTTCGTCGGTCTGGGGTCCGAAGTTCATCGTCCCGAGGACGAGCCGGCTGACCTTGAGTCCCGTGCGTCCGAGCTGCGTGTACTCCATGGTCCTCTAGCCAACGGCGTGGAGTGCGCTCTAGGCAAGGGCATTCGGGCCCGCCCGGGTCCTGGCCCGGGCGTCCCGGTGCCGCCGGTCAGCCGGTCAGGTCGCCGAACATGCCGGGCTCGTAGGCACCGCCCTGGTTGCGGACGATCACGCCGAGCCGGTTGGCCGCATTGATCATGGCGATCGTGTAGACCAGGGCCGTGATCTGCTCGTCGTCGTAGTGTTTGCGCACCTCGGCCCAGGTCTCGTCGGTGACGCCCCGGTGGGCGTCGGCGAGCCGGGTGCCCTCCTCGGTGAGCGCCAGCGCGGCCCGCTCGGCGCCGCTGAACACGGTGGACTCACGCCAGACGGCCACCAGGTGGAGCCGGAGCGCGGTTTCCCCGGCCGAGGTCGCCTCCTTGGTGTGCAGGTCGGTGCAGAACGCGCAGCCGTTGATCTGGCTGGCACGCAGCTCCACCAGGTCCTGAGTGGTCCTGGGCAGTGCCGACTGCATGATCGCCAGGCTGACGTTGCCGAACCGCTTGCCGAGCTTGGGGCCCAACTCGCCGGCCATCAGGTTGAAACGGGGTTCCATGACGTCGTCCCTCTCGTTGGGGTTCGTGCCGCGCGGATCGGCGGCGCGGTGCCGTGACGCCCACCAGACGCCGGCCGCCAGAACCCTGCGACAGGGCCAGAGGTGTGATCTGGGCCACTCGCCATGGATGTCACACGGGGGCGGGGAGCGGCGTCCTGTGCGTGTGCGGAACGACCGGGAGCCGACCAGACGGGAGAGGCCCATGAGCGAGTGTGGTGAGCGGACGGCGGAAGGCGCGGAACGGGACGCTCCCGACGGCCGCGCGGCCGTCGCCACCGAGGTGTTCGTCACCCACCGGAACCTGCTCTTCACCGTCGCCTACGAGATGCTCGGCTCGGCCGCCGACGCGGAGGACGTGCTGCAGGAGACCTGGCTGCGGTGGTCGGGCGTCGATCTCGGCACCGTGCGGGAACCGCGGGCGTACCTGGTCCGGATCACCACCCGGCAGGCACTGACCCGGCTGCGGACGCTGCGCCGGCGCAAGGAGTCGTACGTCGGCCCGTGGCTGCCCGAGCCGCTGCTGACCGCGCCGGACGTCGCCGAGGACGTGGAACTGGCGGACAGCGTGTCGATGGCGATGCTGCTGGTGCTGGAGACGCTCAGGCCGACCGAGCGGGCGGTGTTCGTGCTGCGGGAGGTGTTCGGCGTGGAGTACGGGGAGATCGCGGAGGCCGTCGGCAAGAGCCCGGCCGCGGTCCGGCAGATCGCCCGCCGGGCGCGCTCCCACGTCGCGGCGCGCCGGCCGCGCGGGAACGCTTCCGCGGCCGAGACCCGCGCCGTGCTGGAGGCGTTCCACCGGGCGGTCGAGATGGGGGACCTGCAACGCCTGCTCGACGTCCTCGCGCCGGACGTGGTCCTGCTGGCCGACGGCGGCGGGGTCGTACAGGCCGCGACGGAGCCGGTCGTCGGTGCCGAGCGGGTGGCCCGGGTGCTGGGCCGCATCGCCGCCGTGTCCCTCCGGCCGGCGCAGGTCAACGGCCGGCCGGCGCTGATCCTGCGGATCGGCGGCGAGGTCGACGCGGTGGTGGCGATGCGCGTCGACGACGGCCTGATCACCGGCCTCTACGCGGTGCGCAACCCCGAGAAGCTGTCGCGGCTGGAGCGGGAGACCGCGCTGTCCGGATGAGGGGGCGGTGAGGGGGTGGGCTAGTCGCGGGGGAAGCGGTCGGTCTTGAGGACGAGGTCGACCACGGTGCCGGTCAGGTCGACGTCGGTGCCGAAGTCCACGGACGTCCTCGTGGCGTAGTCACCGTCCTTGGGGTGGGTGTGGACGAGGCACCGCCCCTGGTAGGGATCGGCCACGACGTACAGGGGGACTTCGGCGACCGCGTACGCCGACTTCTTCGGGCCGTAGTCGTTGTGGGCCGTTCCCCGGGAGACGACCTCGGCGACGAACTCGACGTCCTGGTACCGCCAGTGGCCTTTGTCGTCCTTCTTCGCCCTCTCTCCGAGCAAGGCCACGTCGGGGCAGAAGCCGTTCTCGTGGCCCGGGAAGTCGATGCGGACGTCCGAGAACGCTTTGACGTCCATCCCGAACTTGTCCTCCAGTGCCCGCACGATCCGGCGGATGATGACCCAGTGGGTGTCCCGCTGCGGTGTCATGAAAACGTTGCCCCCGACGATCTCGACCCTGAATCCTTCGGGGACGGGCATCCGCTCGAGACGCTCGAACCACTCGTCCAGGCGCTCGGTGTCGGCGTCGGTGTCGGCCATCGCGATCCTGTCTTCGAGGACGGTCATCGGGGCGCTCCTCCCCGGCTGCTCCTCGACCGGGTTCAGCCGCGCTGTACAACGATACGCACCGTGACGGGGCAACGCCGGAATCCGGTCAGCCTGTTCCAGCCGCGTACGCCTGTCCGAGCCCCCACGCCTCCCGCATCGCCCCCGCGAACGCCTCCGCGATCCGCTGCTCCCCGCTCGCGTTGGGATGCGTGCCGTCGTAGGTGTCGGTGTGGATGTCGTACCCCTCCGGCGGCGAGGCCAGCAGGATCGGTGAGCGGGGTTCGTCCAGGTCGGCGACGGTCTTGGCGAGGAGGACGTTGAAGCGGTCCACCTGTTCGGCGAAGGGCTCGTCCGTCGCCGCCCGGATGTTGGGGATCACCGGCAGCAGCACCATGCGGATGCCGGGACCGGCGGCACGCGCGCGCGTGACGAAGTCCCGTACGTTCTCGGCCGTCTGCTCGGCGTTCGTGTAGAAGCCCAGGTCGATCAGGCCGAGGGAGACGAGGAGGACGTCGGGCCGGTGGGCGCGTACGGCGTCCCCGATCAGCGGGGCCATGTGCTGCCAGCCCTCTCCCCAGCCCGCCAGGTGGCCGCGCGGGAAGTCGGGGTCGGCGTAGGCGAGGGACGTGGGGGCGCCGGTCTGCTTGTCGTACAGCGTCTCGCGTGGGCCGACGAGGGTGAACGGGCCGTCGTACGTCTCGCACAGCCGGCGCCACAGCCGGTGGCGCCATGTGTGTTCGCCCGCGCTCCCGATCGTCATGGAGTCGCCCACGGGCATGAACCTAAGCATCCGCTCATGATGGACGATCACCGGTCCCCATGGGGTCCGTGGTGTCTGTGAGGCCGACCACGTCGTGGGAACGCGGGCGGCCGGTCCCCTGAACGCTCGGCGGTAATGGCAGGCTTGGGGCATGCGTCGATCGTTCGCCGTTCTCGCCGGGATGCTGCTCGCCGGCGCCTGTGCGCTGCCCGCCTCCGCCGCCGGCCCGGCCGCAGACGGAGCCGGCGACCAGGGGTTCACCATCAAGGACCCGCGGATCACCGAGTCCAGCGGGCTCGCCGCCTCCCGCCGGCACCCCGGCGTCTACTGGACGCACAACGACAGCGACGACGGGCCGTACCTGTACGCCGTGGACAGCGCGACCGGGAAGACCGTCGCCCGGATCACCCTGCGCGGCATCGGCTCCCCGCGCGACGTGGAGGCCGTCTCCATAGGGCCGCACGACGAGATCTACGTCGGCGACATCGGCGACAACTTCGGCGGCAAGTGGCCGTACGTGTGGATCTACAAGCTGCCCGAGCCGAAGCGGCTGACGGACCAGACCGTCACGGCCACGCAGTACGTCGTGAAGTACCAGGACGGCCCGCGCGACGCCGAGTCGCTGCTCGTGCACCCGAAGACCGGGCGCGTCTACATCGTCGACAAGAAGGAGGACGGCGGCCACCTGTACGAGGGCCCGGCCACGCTCTCCACGTCCGGCGCCAACGTCTTCAAGCCGGTCGCGGCCGTCGACCTCTGGGCCACCGACGCCGCGTTCTCGCCGAACGGCCGGCAACTCGCCGTCCGCGGCTACTTCGGCGGCGTCTTCTACGACTGGAACGGCGGCCGGATCCAGCGCAAGGGCCGCCTGGACGTGCCCCTGCAGGGCCAGGGCGAGTCCCTGTCGTACTCCGCCGACGGCAGCAGGCTGATGTACGGCAGCGAGGGCGCGGACAGCCCGGTCCGGGCGGAGGACGCGCCGGCCGGGGCGTCCGACAAGGCCCCGTCGGGCAACGGGAGTTCCGGATCGGGCGGCAGCGCGGCGGGTGGCAGCGGGAGCATCAAGATCGGTGCCGTCGTCGTCGCGGCAGGTGCGGCGGCCCTGCTCGGCCTGCGGATGCTGCGCCGGCGCCGCTGAGCGCCGGGCGCCGGGAACGGAGGAGGGGCGCCCGGTGACCAGCACCGGGCGCCCCTTCCGCGCGGCTTCGGTTACAGCTTCTCGATCACGTGGTCGACGCACTTCGTCAGCGCTTCGACGTCCGCCGGGTCGATCGCCGGGAACATCGCGATGCGCAGCTGGTTGCGGCCGAGCTTGCGGTACGGCTCGGTGTCCACGATGCCGTTGGCGCGCAGCACCTTGGCGACGGCGGCCGCGTCGATCTCGTCGGAGAAGTCGATGGTGCCGATGACCTGCGAGCGCTTGGCCGGGTCGGTGACGAACGGGGTGGCGTACTTGGCCTCCTCCGCCCAGCCGTACAGACGGGTCGCGGAGTCCTTCGTGCGGGCCGTGGACCAGGCGAGGCCGCCCTGGCCGTTGAGCCACTCCAGCTGCTCGTTGAGCAGGAAGAGGGTGGCCAGCGCAGGGGTGTTGTACGTCTGGTTCTTGCGGGAGTTGTCGATCGCCGTCGGCAGGCTGAAGAACTCCGGGACGTGGCGGCCGGAGGCGTGGATGCGCTCGGCACGCTCGATCGCGGCCGGCGAGAAGATGCCGATCCACAGACCGCCGTCGGAGGCGAAGGACTTCTGCGGGGCGAAGTAGTAGACGTCCGTCTCGGCGACGTCGACCGGGAGGCCGCCCGCGCCGGAGGTGGCGTCGACCAGGACGAGCGCACCCTCGTCGGCACCGGCCACGCGCTTGACCGGCATGGCGACACCGGTGGAGGTCTCGTTGTGGGTGAAGGCGTAGACGTCGACGCCCGCCTCCGCCTGCGGGTCCGGGTGGGTGCCCGGGTCGGAGGCGATGACGGTGGGCTCGGCCAGCCAGGGGGCGAGCTTGGCGGCCTTGGCGAACTTGGAGGAGAACTCGCCGAAGTTTAGGTGCTGCGACTTGTTCTCGATCAGACCGTGCGTGGCGATGTCCCAGAAGGCGGTGGAGCCGCCGTTGCCGAGGACGACCTCGTACCCCTCGGGCAGGGAGAACAGCTCGGAGATGCCCTCGCGGACCCTGCCCACCAGGTTCTTCACGGGCGCCTGGCGGTGGGAGGTGCCCAGCAGGGACGTACCGGTGGCGGCGAGGGCGTCCAGCGCCTCGGTCCGCACCTTGGAGGGACCCGCACCGAAGCGTCCGTCGGCGGGCTTGATGTCAGCGGGAATCTGGATGTCGGCCACGGAAGGAGGTTAGCCGGTGACGGAAAGGCGGTCGCAGACGTGTCCGTTCGATGAGACGAGATCACCGGTACGCGAGTTTGTGATGTTGTACGACTTCAGGGGTGAGGCTGTGGAAAACTTCCGGTGACTGTCCGTGATCGGATGCATCCTGGACCCATGACAGATCTTGCGGGCGAACTGCGCGGGGCCGTTCGGGGCGAAGTCGGCTTCGACACCACCTCCCGAGCCCTCGTGACCATGGACGCGTCCAACTACCGGCGTGTCCCGCTGGGGGTCGTGGCTCCCAAGGACGCCGACGACGTGGCCGCGGTGCTGGAGGTGTGCCGGGCGCGCGGGGTACCGGTGGTGGCGCGCGGCGGGGGCACCTCGATCGCCGGGCAGGCGACCGGCACGGGCGTGGTGCTGGACTTCACCCGGCACATGGCCGGCCTGCTGGAACTGGACCCGGGCAGCCGCACCGCCGTCGTCCAGCCGGGGCTGATACTCGACCGCCTCCAGGAGGCCGCGGCCCCGCACGGCCTCCGCTTCGGCCCCGACCCCTCCACGCACAGCCGCTGCACGCTCGGCGGCATGATCGGCAACAACTCCTGCGGCTCCCACTCGGTCGCCTGGGGCACGACCGCGGACAGCGTGCGCGAGCTGTCGGTCATCACCGCGCGCGGGCAGCGGCTGCGGCTCGGACGGGACTGGGCGGGCGCCCCGGCCGGCCTGCGGGACCTGGCGGAGAGCGAACTTGCCCGGCTGCGCACCGGCTTCCCGGAGCTGCCCCGCCGCATCTCCGGCTATGCGCTGGACGCCCTGCTGCCCGAGAAGGGCGCGGACGTCGCCCGCTCCTTCTGCGGCTCCGAGGGCACCCTGGGCATCCTCACCGAGGCGGTGGTCCGGCTCGTCGAGGCCCCCCGGGCGCGGGCCCTGGCGGTGCTGGCGTACGCCGACGAGAGCGCTGCCGCCGAGGCCGCCGCGGGCCTGCTGCCGTACCGGCCGCTGACGGTGGAGGGCATGGCCGCCGACCTGGTGCCGGCCGGGGCCGGGCTGCCCGCGGGCGGTGCCTGGCTGTTCGTGGAGACCGGCGGGGACTCGGCGCCGGAGGCACGGGCGCGGGCCGAGGAGATCGTTCGCGCGGCCGACGTGCTGGGCGCGCTCGTCGTCACCGACCCGGCGGCCCAGCGCACCCTGTGGCGCATCCGCGAGGACGCGGCGGGCACGGCCACCCGGATGCCGGACGGCACCGAGGCCTGGCCCGGCTGGGAGGACTGCGCGGTGCCGCCCGCCCGGCTCGGCGCCTACCTGCGCGACTTCCGCGCCCTGCTGGCCGCCCACGGACTGCGCGGCATTCCGTACGGCCACTTCGGCGACGGCTGCATCCACGTCCGCATCGACTTCGACCTGGTCACCGAGCCCGGCGTCGCCCGCTTCCGCCGCTTCTCCGAGGAGCTGGCCGACCTGGTGACGGCCCACGGCGGCTCGCTGTCCGGGGAACACGGGGACGGCCAGGCCCGCGCCGAGCTGCTGCCCCGGATGTACGGCGAGGAGACGGTCCGGCTCTTCGAGCGCGCCAAGGCCGTCTGGGACCCGGACGACCTGCTCAATCCGGGCATGCTGGTCCGCCCGGCCCCGCTCGACGCCAACCTCCGCTTCTCCGTCCTGCCGCGCCGCCCGGTCGACGTCGCCTTCGGCTACCCGGCGGACGGCGGCGACTTCGGCGCGGCCGTCAGCCGCTGCGTCGGCGTCGCCAAGTGCCGTACGACCACGGTGGCCGGCCCCGCGGTGATGTGCCCCTCCTTCCGGGCCACCGGAGAGGAGGAGCACTCCACCCGCGGCCGGGCCCGCCTGCTGCACGAGATGCTCGCGGGCGAGGTGGTCACCGACGGCTGGCGGTCCACGGAGGTCAAGGACGCCCTCGACCTCTGCCTGTCCTGCAAGGGCTGCCGTTCGGACTGCCCGGTCGGCGTCGACATGGCCACCTACAAGGCGGAGTTCCTGCACCACCACTACGCCGGCCGGCGCCGACCCGCCGCCCACCACAGCATGGGCCGGCTCCCGCAGTGGCTGCGCTGGGCCGCTCGTACACGGACGGCGCCGCTGCTCAACGCGCTGGCCGCGGTGGGACCGTTGGCACGCATCGGCAAACGGCTGGGCGGCATCGCGCCGGAGCGGGAGATCCCCCGGCTGGCGACGCGGACGTTCACCGCCTGGTGGCGCGGGCGCAAGCCCGTCCAGGGGGCCGGGGGTCCGGGGGACCTGGTCGTCCTCTGGCCGGACACGTTCACCGAGCATCTGTCCCCGTCCGTCGGCCGGGCCGCCGTCCGGGTGCTGGAGGCCGCCGGACTGCGGGTGGCGCTCCCGCCGACCCTGCTGCCCGGCCGCGGGGCGATCGGTGACGGCCGGACGACGGCGGCGACCGCGCTGCTCACGGCCCGCCGGGCCCGGGTGTGCTGCGGCCTGACCTACATCTCCACCGGCCAGCTCGACCGCGCCCGCGCGGTACTGCGCCGCACACTGGACCTGATGGAGCCGGTGCTGCGGGCCGGGGCCCCGGTCGTCGTCCTGGAGCCGAGCTGTGCCGCGGCCCTGCGCACCGACCTCCCGGAACTCCTGCACGACGACCCGCGGGCCGCCCGGCTGTCCGCCGCGGTCCTCACCTTCGCCGAAGCCCTGGAACGGCACGCCCCGGACTGGACCCCGCCCGCCGTCGACCGCCCGGTGGCCGGCCAGACCCACTGCCACCAGCACGCGGTGCTCGGCGACGCCCCCGACCGCCGGCTGCGCACCGCCGCGGGCCTCACCGGCGAGCTGAGCGGAGGCTGCTGCGGCCTCGCGGGCAACTTCGGCTTCGAGAAGGGCCACTTCGAGGTGTCCCGGGCCTGCGCCGAGGACCAGCTGCTCCCGGCGGTCCGCACGGCCCCGCAGGACGCGGTGGTCCTGGCGGACGGCTTCTCCTGCCGCACCCAGCTGGAGCAACTGGCCGGCGTGCCGGGCCGCCATCTGGCGGAGGTCCTGGCCGAGGCCCTGGACGCCACCGCGGGGGGCGCCGGATGACCGGGGAGTACACACGCGTGGCCGTGCTCTCCGACATCCACGGCGTCCTGCCCGCCCTGGAGGCGGTCCTGGCGGAGCCCGAGGTGGCCGCGGCCGACCGGATCGTCCTCACCGGGGACATCACGGCGGGCCCGCAGCCGGCCGAGGTGCTGGACCTGCTGCGGGAGCAGGGCGACCAGGTGCTGTGGCTGGCGGGGAACGCCGACCGGGAGCTGGTGGAGTTCCGGCGCGGGGAACGCACGCGGATCCCGGACCCCATCGGGCCGTTCGCCGCGCAGGCGCTGCGCGCGGACCAGGTCGCCTTCCTGGCCGCGCTCCCCCGGACCCGCACCCTGCGCGTCCGAGGCCTCGGCGAGGTGCTGTTCTGCCACGCCACCCCGCGCGACGACGAGGAAGTGGTCCTGGTCGACTCCCGCCCGGCCCGCTGGGCGGAGGTCTTCACGGGCCTGGCGCCCGAGATCCGCACGGTCGTGTGCGGCCACACCCACATGCCCTACGTCCGCCTGGCCCACGGCCGCCTGGTGGTCAACCCGGGCAGCGTCGGCATGCCCTACGGCCGCCCGGGCGCCCACTGGTGCCTCCTCGGCCCCGGCACCGACCTGCGCGTGACGCCGTACGACATTCCCGCGGCGGTCACCCGTCTGATCCGCGAGTGCGCCTACCCGGAGATCGCCGACTGGGCCGACTACTTCCTGCACGCACGGGCGAGCGACACGGAGGTACTGGCGGCCTGGACACCGGAAGAACGGGAGGAACGCGAACCGATCTGACGCCGGCGGGGCTTGCGGGACAGGGACCCACCCGGAGCGGCTATGGCCGTGCACGCTCCCCTGCTCGATGAGAAGGTGATCCTCGAGGCTTGGAACCGGGCTCGGACACCTGGCTGACCGGTCGACGCTCACGCGCGGGTGGGCGGCGAAGTCCCCGGTCGGGAGGTGGCGGCTGCTTAGGGTGGCCGAGACCACCGACCAACAGGAGTCCCGCACATGACCCTCACCCTTCGCGCCATCACCCGTGCCGAACACCTCGCCTTCGTGGCCGGGCGGCCGTCGGTCAGTCATATGCAGGTGCCGTCCTGGGGGGACGTGAAGCCCGACTGGCAGGCGGAGAGCCTGGGGTGGTTCGAGGGGGACGGGCGGCTCGTGGGCGCGGGCCTCGTACTGCTGCGGCCGTTGCCCAGGGTGAAGCGGTATCTGGCCTATCTGCCCGAGGGACCGGTCATCGACTGGCACGCGACCGACCTGGAGCGCTGGCTGGATCCGCTGCTCGCCCACCTCAAGCGCCGGGGCGCCTTCTCGGTGAAGATGGGGCCGCCCGTGGTGACCCGGAGGTGGAGCCCCGAGGCGGTCAAGGCCGCGATCGCCGACCCCGGGGCGCACCGGCTGCGGGACGTGCCGGGGACGTCGCACGAGGCGGCGGGCCTCGACCTCGCCGACCGGCTGCGACGCATGGGGTGGCAGCAGACCGAACCCGGCGGGGAGGAAGGTTTCGCCGCCGGGCAGCCCCGCTATGTGTGCCAGGTCCCCTTCGCCGGGCGCACGCTGGAGGACGTCCAGCGCGGGCTCAACCAGCAGTGGCGGCGCAACATCAAGAAGGCCGAGAAGGCGGGCGTGAAGGTCGTCCGGGGCGGCCCGGAGGACCTGCCGGTCTTCTACGGCCTCTACACCGAGACCGCCGAGCGCGACCGGTTCATCCCGCGCCCGCTGCAGTACTTCCAGCGCATGTGGACCGCGCTCACCGCGGAACACCCCGACCGGATGCGGCTGTACCTCGCCCACCACGACGGGGAGGTGCTCGCCGCGGCCACCATGCTGATCGTCGGCGGGCACGTCTGGTACTCCTACGGCGCCTCCACCAGCCGTAGGCGCGAGGTGCAGCCCAACAACGCCATGCAGTGGCGGATGATGTGCGACGCCCATGAACTCGGCGCCCACGTCTACGACTTCCGGGGCATCACCGACACCCTGGAGGAGTCCAACCATCTGCTCGGCCTGCTCCGCTTCAAGGTGGGCGCGGGCGGCGAGGCCGTGGAGTACGTGGGGGAGTGGGACTTCCCGCTGAACCGGCTGCTGCACAAGGCGCTCGACCTCTACATGGCCCGGCGCTGAGCCCGCTCTCGGCTCTCCGGTGAAGTGACCGGGCGATCGAGGACGCGGCGATGGCGGCCGACGCCCACGACCTCATCCTCCGGCTGCCCGACGGCTACGACACCCGGGTCGATCCCCACTCGGCCCGGCTCTCCGGCGGTCAAGCCGGGCGTTTGATCCCAGCATCCGGGACAGTTCTCTTCCGGGTGTACGCACCTGACCAAGTCCATTACCCTGGACTTGGCAGTACATCGCGATGAACGCACTCGATCAAGCCACAGGACCGCCCGTGACCACCGCATCCAGCCACGCCCAGCAGACCCCGGTCGCCCCCGTCGGAGGGCGGCGACGCCTCGGCTCGTCCGGCCCCGTCGGCCTGGTCCTGGCCGGCGGCATCTCGGTGCAGTTCGGCGGAGCGCTGGCCGTGACCCTGATGCCGAGGGCGGGCGCGGCGGGCGTGGTGACCCTGCGGCTCCTCGCCGCGGCGGTCGTCCTCCTGGTGGTCTGCCGCCCCCGCCTGCGCGGCCACTCGCGCACCGACTGGGGCACGGTGGTCGTCTTCGGCATCACCATGGGCGCGATGAACGGCATGTTCTACGAAGCGGTCGCCCGCATACCGCTGGGCCCCGCGGTCACCCTCGAGGTCCTCGGCCCGCTGGCCCTGTCCGTCCTCACCTCCCGCCGCGCCGTCAACGCTCTCTGGGCCGGCCTGGCCCTCGCGGGCGTCTTCCTGCTCGGCGGCGGGGGCTTCAACGATCTGGACCCCATCGGTGTCGCTTTCGCCCTGGGGGCAGGAGCCATGTGGGCGGCCTATATCGTCTTCAGTGCCCGTACGGGCCGCCGCTTCCCCCAGGCGGACGGCCTGGCGCTGGCCATGGCGGTCGCGGCGCTGCTCTTCCTCCCCATCGGCATCGCCGACGCGGGCACCCGCCTGCTGAACCCCACGACCGTCGCCCTCGGTTCGGCGGTGGCCCTGCTCTCCTCGGTCCTGCCCTACACCCTCGAACTCCTGGCCCTGCGCAGGCTTCCCGCCCCCACCTTCGCCATCCTCATGAGCCTGGAGCCGGCCCTCGCGGCGACGGCCGGCTTCCTCATCCTCGGTCAGGCCCTCTCCGTGGCGGAGGCCGCGGCCATCGCCCTGGTCATCGCGGCGAGCATCGGCGCGGTCCGCACCCAGGTCGGCCGGAACAAGGTGCCCCCGCTCCCGGCCGAGGGCCAGTGAGAACGGCGCCGCTCACAGCCGGCGCCGGCCGCCGGTAGCGGACGCCGGCTCCCGCCGGCCGACGACGCCCGCCGGAACCGCCCCTCACCGCGTGTAGTCGCCAGCGCGCGCAGTGCAGTCACGTCTGTGTAAGAGTGGGTTCCGTGACCGGTGAGAGCGCCCCCAGCCCGCGTGCGCTGGAGATCGCCGTCCGTGGCCGTGCGGTGCTCGCCGACCCGCGGATCAACCGCGGTACCGCCTTCACCGAGGCCGAGCGCCGCGCCCTGGACCTGGTCGGCCTGATCCCGCCCCGCGTGCTCAGCCAGGACGAGCAGGCCGAGCGCGCCTACGGGCAGTTCCGGGCGCAGTCGAGCGACCTGGCGAAGAGCGTCTACCTGACCGCCCTGCACGACCGTAACGAGGTGCTGTTCTACCGGCTCGTCGGTGACCACCTCGAAGAGATGCTGCCCATCGTCTACACCCCCACCGTCGGCACGGCGATCCGCCGCTACAGCACCGAGTTCCGCCGCCCGCGCGGGGTGTACCTCTCCGTGGACGCCCCGGACGACATCGAACGCTCCCTCCGCGCGAGCGGTCTGGGTGCCGACGACGTCGACCTGATCGTGGCCACCGACGGCGAGGGCATCCTCGGGATCGGCGACTGGGGCGTGGGCGGCATCGACATCGCGGTCGGCAAGCTCGCCGTGTACACGGCCGCCGCCGGCATCGACCCGCGCCGCACCCTGCCCGTCATGCTGGACGTCGGCACGAATCGCCAGGAGCTGCTCGACAACCCCCTCTACCTCGGCAACCGTCACCCGCGCGCGGACCGTGACACCTACGACGCGTTCATCGACGCCTACGTCACCACCGCGACCAGGCTCTTCCCGAACGCCCTGCTGCACTGGGAGGACTTCGGCACGGCCAACGCCCGCCGGATCCTCGACCGTTACCGCGAGCAGGTCTGCACCTTCAACGACGACATCCAGGGGACCGGCGCCGTCAACCTCGCCGCGGTCCTGTCGGGCGCCCGTGCCACCGGGGTGCCCCTGCCGGAGCACCGGATCGTCGTGTTCGGCGCGGGTACGGCCGGGATCGGTGTCACCGAGCAGCTGCGGGACGCGCTCGTCGCCGAGGGCCTGTCCGTCGAGCAGGCCACCGCCCGCTTCTGGTGCGTGGACCGCTACGGCCTGCTCACCGACGACCAGGGTGACAAGCTCAGCGACACGCAGCGGCCGTACGCCCGCCCCGCCGGTGAGGTCGACGGCTGGCGCCGGGACGAGAACCTGCCCGGGATCCCGCTGGACGAGGTGGTGCGCCGAGTCCGCCCGACCGTCCTGATCGGCACCTCCGGCCAGGGCGGCGCCTTCACCGAGCCGGTCGTGCGCGCCATGGCCGAGCACACCGAGCGCCCGATCGTGCTGCCCATGTCCAACCCGACCGAACTCGCCGAGGCCACCCCAGCCGACCTGCTGGAATGGACCGACGGCAAGGTTCTGATGGCCACCGGGAGCCCGTTCGCGCCGGTGGAGCGCGGCGGTAGGGCGTACGAGGTCGGCCAGGCCAACAACGCCCTGGTGTTCCCGGGGCTCGGCCTCGGCACGATCGTCGCCCGCGCCTCCCGGATCACCGACCGCATGATCCGCGCGGCGGCCGACGCGGTGGCCCGCAGCGCCGGTGACACGTCGGGGGAGCGTGCGCACGCGCCGGTCCTGCCGCCGATCCGTGAGCTGCGCGGCACCTCGGAGGCGGTCGCCGTGGCCGTGGCCCGGGCGGCGTTGGACGAGGGGACCGCCCGGGCAGCCCTGGACGACGTGGAGGCGGCGGTTCGAGCGGCCCGGTGGGAGCCGGTGTACCCCCCGGTGAAGGCGATCTGACCAGAGCCCCGGAACACGCCCACCGAATCCCCCGCCCCGCGGCAACCACCCGCCGAACCCGACCGAGCAGCCCCACCCCGCCCCGCCCGCCACTGTTGTCGGCCGACCGGCCCGAGGCGCGCCACCCGTCGAGCCGGCCGAGCAGACCTCCCCGGTCCGCCCCGCCCCGGCCGCCCGCCGAGCCGAGTGAGCGCGTCGCTCTCGGAGCAATTCATGCAAGCACGCTTGATTGTTTCCGTGCCCGCTGCCATGCTCCCACCCATGGCCGACCCGACGCCCGTCATCGAAGACCTGCGTGCCGAGAGCGACGAACTCGACCAGCTCGTGGCCGAGTTGAGCCCGGAGCAGTGGGCTCTTCCCACTCCCGCGCCCGGCTGGACCGTCGCCCACCAGATCGCCCACCTCGCCTGGACCGACCGCTCGGCGCTCCTGGCCGTCACCGACCCCGGTGCCTTCCAGGCGCTGGTCGAGAAGGCACTCGCCGCCCCCGGCTCGTTCGTGGACGAGGGCGCGGAGGAGGGTGCCGCCCGCCCGCCCGCCGAACTGCTGGCGGACTGGCGCGCCGGGCGGACGGCCCTCGGTGAGGCCCTGCGCGGTGCGCCGCCCGGCGGCCGTTTCCCCTGGTACGGCCCGCCCATGTCCGCCGCCTCCATGGCCACCGCCCGGCTCATGGAGACCTGGGCCCATTCGCTCGACGTCGCCGACGCCCTGGGTGTGGTCCACCCACCCACCGACCGGCTCCGGCATGTGGTCCGGCTCGGCGTGCGGACCCGGGACTTCGCTTTCGGGGTGCACGGACTCACCCCGCCCGCCGAGGAGTTCCGGGTGGAACTGACCGCGCCCTCGGGCGAGTCGTGGGCGTACGGGAGCGAGGGCGCCGCCCAGCGCGTCACCGGTCCCGCCCTCGACTTCTGCCTGCTGGTCACGCAGCGCGCCCACCGCGGTGATCTCGCCCTGACCGCCGTGGGCCCGGACGCCGACCGCTGGCTGGACATCGCCCAGGCCTTCGCGGGCCCGCCCGGCACGGGCCGTCCGCCGAGGGAGGGCACCCGGTGACCCCGCTGCGCATCGGCAACTTCTCCGGCTTCTACGGCGACCGCGCGGACGCCCTGCACGAGATGCTCACCGGTGGCGAGCTGGACGTCCTCACCGGTGACTACCTCGCCGAACTCACCATGCTCATCCTGGGCCGCGACCGGCTGAAGGACCCGGCCGCCGGATACGCCCGCACCTTCCTGCGCCGGCTGGAGGACTGCCTCGGCCTCGCCCACGAGCGCGGGGTGCGGATCGTCACCAACGCCGGCGGACTCAACCCGGCCGGACTGGCCGACGCGGTACGGGCGCTGGCCGGGCGGCTCGGCGTCCCGGTACGGGTCGCGCACGTCGAGGGCGACGACCTGACCCAGGCGCACCCCGGTGCCCTCGCCGCCCACGCCTACCTCGGCGGCTACGGCATCACCGAGTGCCTGCGGGCCGGTGCCGACGTGGTGATCACCGGCCGGGTGACCGACGCGGCGCTCGTCACGGGTCCGGCCGCCGCCCACTTCGGCTGGCGACCGGGGGACCCGGGGGCGTACGACCGGCTCGCCGGTGCCGTCGTCGCCGGGCACGTGCTGGAGTGCGGGACCCAGGCGACCGGCGGGAACTACGCCTTCTTCGGGGAGGGGAACGTACGCCGGCCCGGCTTCCCGCTCGCCGAGATCCACGCCGACGGCAGCTGTGTCGTCACCAAGCACCCCGGCACCGGCGGATTCGTGGACGTCGGCACGGTCACGGCACAGCTGCTCTACGAGACCGCCGGCGCCCGGTACGCCGGACCCGACGTCACCGCCCGGCTGGACACCGTACGGCTGAGTCAGGACGGGCCGGACCGCGTGCGGATCGAGGGGGTGCGCGGGGAGGCGCCGCCGGCGACGCTGAAGGTCGGGCTCAACCGGCTCGGCGGCTTCCGCAACGAGGTCGTCTTCGTCCTCACCGGGCTCGACATCGAGGCCAAGGCGGACCTGGTGCGCGAGCAGCTCACCGATGCCTTCGGCAAGTCGGCGCCGCAGGAGGTCCGCTGGGAGCTGGTCCGCACCGACCGGGCCGACGCCGGCACCGAGGAGACGGCCAGCGCGCTGCTGCGGCTCGTCGTGCGGGACCCGGACGAGCAGGTCGTGGGACGGGCGCTGAGCGCGGCCGCCGTGGAACTGGCTCTCGCCAGCTACCCCGGTTTCCATGTGCTGTCCCCACCCGGGAAAGGCGCCCCGTACGGGGTCTTCGAGGATGTGTACGTGCCCCATGGTGCCGTCGACCATGTGGCCGTCCTCTATGACGGACGCCGGGTGCCCGTGGCGCCGCCCCAGGAGACGCGGCCCCTGGACGCCGTCGTCTCCCCGCCGCTGCCGGAGCCCCTTCCGCCCGGCCCCACCCGCCGGGCGCCCCTCGGTCTGGTGGCCGGGGCCCGCAGCGGCGACAAGGGCGGGAACGCCAACGTCGGGGTGTGGGCCCGGACGGACGAGGCCTGGCGGTGGCTCGCGCACACACTGACCGCCGAACGGTTCCGCGAGCTGATCCCCGAGAGCCGGGACCTGCCGGTCACCCGGCACGTGCTCCCGAACCTGCGCGCACTCAACTTCGTCGTCGAGGGCATCCTCGGCGCCGGCGTCGCCTCGCAAGCCCGCTTCGATCCGCAGGCCAAGGCCCTCGGCGAATGGCTGCGCTCCCGCCACCTGGACATCCCGGAGACCCTGCTGTGACGGTTCTGCAGACCGCTCTCGACCCTGCCGGCCCCGACTACCAGGCCCACCGCGAGGCCATGCTCGGCAAACTCGCCGACCTGGAGACCGAGCACGCCAAGGCGCTCGCGGGCGGTGGTGAGAAGTACGTGGCCCGGCACCGCGGACGCGGCAAGCTGCTCGCCCGTGAACGCATCGAGCTGCTGCTCGACCCGGACACCCCGTTCCTGGAGCTGTCCCCGCTGGCCGCCTGGGGCAGCGACTACCCCGTCGGTGCCTCCCTGGTGACCGGCATCGGCGTGGTCGAGGGCGTGGAGTGCCTGATCACCGCCAACGACCCGACCGTGCGCGGCGGCGCCAGCAACCCCTGGAGCCTGAAGAAGGCCCTGCGCGCCAACGACATCGCCCTCGCCAACCGGCTGCCCTGCATCAGCCTGGTCGAGTCCGGCGGCGCCGATCTGCCCTCGCAGAAGGAGATCTTCATCCCGGGCGGCGCCGTCTTCCGCGACCTGACGAGGCTCTCCGCCGCCGGCATCCCCACCGTCGCCGTCGTCTTCGGCAACTCCACCGCCGGCGGTGCCTACGTCCCCGGCATGTCCGACCACGTGATCATGGTCAAGGAGCGGGCGAAGGTGTTCCTCGGCGGCCCGCCGCTGGTGAAGATGGCCACCGGCGAGGAGAGCGACGACGAGTCCCTCGGCGGCGCCGAGATGCACGCCCGCGTGTCCGGCCTCGCCGACTACTTCGCCCTGGACGAGCCGGACGCCCTGCGCCAGGCACGCCGCGTGGTCGCCCGCCTCAACCACCGCAAGGCGTACCCGGGCCCCGGCCCGGCCGCACCGCCGAAGTACGACCCGGAGGAACTCCTCGGCATCGTCCCCGGCGACCTGAGGACCCCCTTCGACCCGCGCGAGGTCATCGCCCGGATCGTGGACGCCTCCGACTTCGACGAGTTCAAGCCGCTGTACGGCACGAGCCTGGTCACCGGCTGGGCCGCCCTGCACGGCTACCCCGTCGGCATCCTGGCCAACGCGCAGGGCGTGCTGTTCAGCGAGGAGTCCCAGAAGGCGGCGCAGTTCATCCAGCTCGCCAACCAGCGCGACATCCCGCTGCTCTTCCTGCACAACACCACCGGCTACATGGTCGGCAAGGAGTACGAGCAGGGCGGCATCATCAAGCACGGCGCGATGATGATCAACGCGGTCAGCAACAGCCGCGTCCCGCACCTGTCGGTCCTCATGGGAGCGTCGTACGGCGCCGGCCACTACGGCATGTGCGGCCGGGCCTACGATCCCCGCTTCCTGTTCGCCTGGCCCAGCGCCAAGTCCGCCGTCATGGGCCCCCAGCAGCTCGCCGGCGTGCTGTCGATCGTCGCCCGGCAGTCCGCGGCGGCGAAGGGACAGCCGTACGACGACGACGCGGACGCCGCCCTGCGCGCCATGGTGGAGCAGCAGATCGAGTCCGAGTCGCTGCCCATGTTCCTGTCCGGGCGGCTGTACGACGACGGCGTCATCGACCCGCGCGACACCCGCACCGTTCTCGGCCTGTGCCTCTCCGCCCTGCACACCGCGCCCTACGAGGGCGCGCGCGGCGGCTTCGGCGTCTTCCGGATGTGAGGGACCCAGTGATCACTTCTGTCCTCGTCGCCAACCGGGGCGAGATCGCCTGCCGGATCTTCCGTACCTGCGGGGAACTGGGGATCCGGACCGTCGCCGTCCACTCCGACGCCGACGCGAACGCGCTCCACGTGCGCGTGGCCGACACGGCCGTACGGCTGCCGGGCGCGGCGCCCGCCGAGACCTACCTGCGCGGCGACCTGATCGTGAAGGCGGCCCTGGCCGCCGGCGCGGACGCCGTGCACCCCGGCTACGGCTTCCTCTCCGAGAACGCCGGCTTCGCCCGTGCCGTCCTCGACGCCGGCCTGCTGTGGATCGGGCCGCCGCCGGAGGCCATCGAGGCCATGGCGTCCAAGACCCGCGCCAAGCAGCTGATGGGCCTCGCCCCGCTCGACGCGGCCAGGGTCACCGAGGCCGACCTGCCGGTCCTGGTGAAGGCGGCCGCGGGCGGCGGAGGGCGCGGCATGCGCATCGTGCGCCGCCTGGACGACCTGCCCGACGCGCTGGAAGGCGCGCGTGCCGAGGCCGCGGGCGCCTTCGGCGACGGCGAGGTCTTCGTGGAGCCGTACATCGAGAACGGCCGCCACGTCGAGGTGCAGATCCTCGCCGACACCCACGGCACCGTCCTGCCGCTCGGCACCCGGGACTGCTCCCTCCAGCGCCGGCACCAGAAGGTCATCGAGGAGGCACCCGCGCCCGGTCTGCCGGCCGCGCTCACCGAGGAGCTGTACGAGCTGGCCGTGCGCGCCGCACGGTCCGTGTCATACGTCGGCGCCGGCACGGTCGAGTTCCTGGTCGCCGACGGCCGAGCGCACTTCCTGGAGATGAACACCCGCCTCCAGGTGGAACACCCCGTCACGGAGGCGGTGTTCGGCATCGACCTGGTGGCGGAGCAGATCCGCGTCGCCGAGGGGCGGCCACTGGAGGCCGGCCCTCGGCGGGCGCACGGCCACGCCGTCGAGGCCCGCCTGTACGCCGAGGACCCCGCCCGCGACTGGGCCCCCCAGACCGGCACCCTGCACCGCCTCGCCGTACCACCCGGCGTCCGCCTGGACACCGGCTACACCGACGGCGACGAGATCGGCGTCCACTACGACCCGATGCTCGCCAAGGTCGTCGCCCACGCCCCCACCCGCGCGGAGGCGCTGCGCCGGCTCGCGGGCGCGCTGGAGCGGACGGAACTCCACGGCCCGGTCACCAACCGCGACCTGCTCGTACGCTCCCTGCGGCACGAGGAGTTCACCGCCGTCCGCATGGACACCGGCTTCTACGACCGCCACCTCGCCGGACTCACCGAGTCCGCCCCCGACCCGCTCGCCCCCCTGGCCGCCGCCCTCGCCGACGCCCACGGCCGCTCCCGCTTCGGCGGCTGGCGCAACGTCCCCGCACAGCCGCAGGTGAAGCGGTACGAGATGGCCGGCGAGGAGCATGAGGTCCGGTACCGGCACACCCGGGAGGGCCTGGCGGCCGACGGAGTCCGGGTCGTGCACGCCGACGCGCGTCTCGTCGTACTCGAAGTGGACGGAGTGCGGCGCAAGTTCGAGATCGCACGCTACGGCGACCAGGTCCACGTCAATACCGCCCGCCTCACCGCCCTGCCCCGCTTCCCCGACCCGGCGGCCCAGCTCGCGCCGGGCTCCCTGCTCGCGCCGATGCCCGGCACCGTCGTACGCGTCGCCGAGGGCCTGTCGGAGGGGGCGGCCGTCACGGGCGGCCAGCCACTGATCTGGCTGGAGGCGATGAAGATGCAGCACCAGATCTCGGCACCGGTCACAGGCACGCTCACCGCCCTGCACGCCAAGCCGGGACAACAGGTCGAGCCGGGCCTGTTGCTGGCGGTGGTGCAGCCGACGTAAGGGGCGCGGGGAACTGCGCGCGCAACCACCATCAAGCCGCACCCGGAGGAATCGCATGACCACCCTCATCGAATCCGAGGAACACAAGGCACTACGGTCCGCGGTGGCCGCCCTCGGCAAGCGCTACGGCCGCGACTATCTCGTCCGCACCGTCGCCGAAGGCAAACCCCTCACGGAACTCTGGTCCGAGGCGGGAAAGCTCGGCTACCTCGGCGTCAACCTGCCGGAGGCGTACGGTGGCGGCGGCGGAGGCATATCCGAACTCTCCATCGTCCTCGAAGAGCTGGGAGCGGCGGGCTCCCCGCTGCTCATGCTCGTGGTGTCCCCCGCCATCTGCGGCACGGTGATCTCCCGTTTCGGCACCGAGGAGCAGAAGCGGACCTGGCTGCCGGGGCTCGCCGACGGCACCCGCCTCATGGCCTTCGGCATCACCGAGCCCGACGCCGGCTCCAACTCGCACCGCATCACCACCACCGCCCGCCGGGACGGCGCCGACTGGCTCCTCACCGGCCGCAAGGTCTTCATCTCCGGCGTCGACATGGCCGACGCCGTCCTGATCGTCGGCCGTACCGAGGACGCCCGCACCGGCAGCCTCAAGCCCTGCCTGTTCATCGTCCCGACGGACGCCGGGGGCTTCCACAAGCGCCCCATCGACATGGAACTCAACGCGGCCGAGAAGCAGTTCGAGCTGGTCCTGGACGACGTACGGCTGCCCGCCGACGCGCTGGTCGGCGACGAGGACGCGGGCCTGCTCCAGCTGTTCGCCGGGCTGAACCCGGAGCGGATCATGACGGCGGCGTTCGCGATCGGCATGGGCCGTCACGCGCTCGCCAAGGCCGTCGAGTACGCCCGCGACCGCACCGTGTGGAAGTCCCCCATCGGCGCCCACCAGGCCATCGCGCACCCCCTCGCCCAGGCGCACATCGACCTCGAACTCGCCCGGCTGATGATGCAGAAGGCCGCCCGCCTCTACGACTCCGGTGACGACACCGGCGCCGGTGAGGCCGCCAACATGGCCAAGTACGCGGCCGGAGAAGCCTGCGTGAAGGCCGTCGACCAGGCCGTGCACACCCTCGGCGGCAACGGACTCACCCGGGAATTCGGACTCGCCTCGTTGATAACGGCCGCGCGCGTGGCTCGTATTGCCCCGGTGAGCCGGGAGATGATTCTCAACTACGTCTCCCACCAGACCCTGGGTCTGCCCAAGTCGTACTAGGCGCCCGTCTTGGAGGAACCGTGTTCCGCAGCGAGTACGCAGACGTCCCGCCCGTAGAACTCCCCATCCACGAGGCCGTCCTCGGCCCGGCCGCCGGCTTCGGCGACCTGCCGGCCCTCATCGACGGCACGGACGGCACCACCCTCACGTACGAGCAGGTGGACCGGTTCCACCGGCGCCTCGCCGCCGCCTTCGCCGAGGCCGGCGTCCGCAAGGGCGACGTCCTCGCCCTGCACAGCCCCAACACCATCGCCTTCCCGACCGCCTTCTACGCCGCCACGCGCGCGGGTGCCACCGTCACCACCGTGCACCCGCTCGCCACCGCCGGGGAGTTCGCCAAGCAGCTCGGCGACAGCGCGGCCCGCTGGATCGTCACCGTCTCCCCGCTGCTGGGGACCGCCCGCCGGGCCGCCGAACTCGCCGGCGGGGTCCGGGAGATCTTCGTCTGCGACAGCGCACCCGGCCACCGCTCGCTGATCGACATGCTCGCCACCGCCGCCCCCGAGCCGGAGCCCCGCATCGACCCGGCCGAGGACATCGCCGCACTGCCGTACTCCTCCGGCACCACCGGCACCCCCAAGGGCGTCATGCTCACCCACCGGCAGATCGCCACCAACCTCGCCCAGCTGGACGCCCCGGTCCCCACGAGCCCCGGCGACCGCATCCTCGCCGTGCTGCCGTTCTTCCACATCTACGGCCTGACCGCCCTGATGAACGCGCCCCTGAGGAGGGGCGCCACCGTCGTCGTCCTGCCGCGCTTCGACCTCGAGACGTTCCTCGCCGCGATCGAGAACCACCGCATCACCGGCCTGTACGTCGCCCCGCCGATCGTCCTCGCCCTCGCCAAACACCCGGTGGTCAGCCGCTACGACCTGTCCTCCCTGAAGTACGTCATCAGCGCCGCCGCCCCCCTGGACGCCCAGCTCGCCCGCGCCTGCTCCGAACGCCTCGGCCTCCCCCCGCTCGGCCAGGCCTACGGCATGACGGAACTGTCGCCCGGCACCCACGTCGTCCCCCTCGCCGGCTCCGCGAGGCCCCCGGCGGCACGGTCGGCAGGCTCATCGCCGGCACCGAGATGCGGATCGTCTCCCTGGACGATCCCGGCAAGGACCTCGGCGCGGGCGAGACGGGCGAGATCCTGATCCGCGGCCCCCAGGTGATGAAGGGCTACCTCGGCCGTCCCGACGCCACCGCCGCCATGATCGACACCGACGGCTGGCTGCACACCGGGGACATCGGCCGCACCGACGCCGACGGCTGGCTGTTCGTGGTGGACCGGGTCAAGGAACTGATCAAGTACAAGGGGTTCCAGGTGGCCCCCGCCGAACTGGAGGCCGTCCTGCTCACCCATCCCGGCATCGCCGACGCCGCCGTCATCGGCGTCCGCAACGAGGACGGCAACGAGATCCCGCACGCCTTCGTCGTCCGCCGGCCCACCGCCGGCACCCTCGGCGAGAACGAGATCATGCTGTACGTCGCCGAACGCGTCGCCCCCTACAAGCGCATCCGCCAGATCACCTTCATCGACAGCGTCCCCCGCGCCACCTCCGGCAAGATCCTGCGCCGGCAGCTCAGGGAGCACATGTGACGGAACTCGTCGGACGCACGCGTGCGCGCTGCGTCGAAACCCTCAGCCTCGACTCCACCGGGACCCGCAACGCCCTGTCCGCGGCACTCGTCGCGGAACTCTCCGCCGCCCTCGCCGAGTGCGGCAAGGACCCGGACGTACGGGCCGTCGTCCTCACCCACACCGGCACGACGTTCTGCGCCGGAGCCGACCTGCGCGACCCGCCCGACCCCGACGCCCTGGTGGCCCTGCTCCGGCAGCTCATCGAGCTGCCCCGGCCGGTCGTCGCCCGGGTCACCGGGCACGTCCGGGCCGGCGGCCTCGGCCTGCTCGCCGCCTGCGACCTGGCCGCCGCCTCCGCCACGGCCTCCTTCGCCTTCACCGAGGTCCGCATCGGGGTCGCCCCCGCGGTGATCTCCCTCCCGCTGCTCCCGCGCACCGACCCCCGCGCCCTCGCCCGCTACTACCTCACCGGCGAACGCTTCGACCCCGCCGAGGCCGTCCGCCTCGGGCTGCTCACCGTGACGGCGGACGACGTCGACGAGGCCCTCGCCCCGGTCCTGGACGGCCTGCGCCGCTCCGCCCCCCAGGCCCTGGCCGAGACGAAACGGCTGCTCACGGCTAGGGTGCTGGAGACGTTCGACCGGGACGCGGCCAGCCTGACCGCGCTCTCGGCGCGGCTGTTCTCCACCGACCAGGCCCGGGAGGGGATGACGGCCTTCCTGGAAAGACGGGATGCGGCATGGGTGGTGTGAACACGACGTCCACGGCGGCTGCGGCGGCCAAGACGTCCACGTCGGCGGAGCGCGACCGCGTGCCCAAGCAGGACCGCAGCCGGGCCACCCGGCAGCGGCTCCTGGAAGCCGCCGTGGCCTGTCTCGCCGAACACGGCTGGGCGGGCTCCACGGTCGCCGCCGTCGCCGAACGCGCCGGCGTCTCCCGGGGCGCCGCCCAGCACCACTTCCCGACCCGCGAGGACCTGTTCACGGCTGCGGTCGAGTACGTGGCCGAAGAACGCTCCACCGCGCTCCGGGACCTCTTCCCGGGCGGCCCGGCCGACCGCCGCGCCGTCGTCACCGCCCTCGTCGACCTCTACACCGGGCCCCTCTTCCGCGCCGCCCTGCACCTGTGGGTGGCCGCCTCCAACGAGGACCAGCTGCGCGCCCGCGTGACCGAACTGGAGGCCCGCGTCGGCCGCGAGACCCACCGCATCGCCGTCGACCTCCTCGGCGCCGACGAGTCGCGCCCCGGCGCCCGCGAGACCGTCCAGGGCTTCCTGGACATGGCCCGCGGCCTCGGCCTCGCCAACCTGCTCACCGACGACACCGCCCGCCGCGCCCGGGTCGTCGCCCAGTGGGCCGACCTGCTGGACGAGTCCCTGCGCTGACCGCCGCGGCGCGGGGGAGCAAGACACAGGCTCCGCCCGGAGCGGTACGGCAAGCGGTACGGCTCTGCCCGGGAACCGGAGAAGTGAAGCCGGCCACACCGGTATCCGGCGGCGGGCAGTACTCTTTCCGCATGCTTCCGATGCTCGTCCGCCGCCGCCACGTGGACTACGTGCGCGTCACGAGCATGGGCTGTTGTCAGCGCGTCGCCGTCTGACCAGCCCCCTCTTCTCTTCCTTTTCCCTTTTTCCGGCACCCGGGGGCCGCCACACCCCTCGGCGGCCGCACCCGTGCCCCGTACACCCTGCGGACGCACCATGACCACGCACACAGCGACGTCGTACGACCAGCTCCCCGTCATCGACCTGTCGGCCGCCGACCGCGGACCCCAGGCCCGCGCCCTCCTCCACGCCCAGCTGCACAGCGCCGCACACGACGTCGGCTTCTTCCAGCTCATCGGGCACGGCGTGACCCGGGCCGAGACCGACGCACTGATCACCGCCATGCGCGCCTTCTTCGCCCTCCCCGAGGCCGACCGGCTCGCCCTCGACAACGTGGGCTCCCCGCACTTCCGCGGCTACACCCGCACCGGTGACGAACGCACCGCCGGCGCCCGGGACTGGCGCGACCAGCTCGACATAGGCGCCGAACGCCCCGCGCACGTCCCCGGGCCCGGCGAACCCCCGTACTGGTGGCTCCAGGGCCCCAACCAGTGGCCCGCCGCACTGCCCGGGCTCCGCACCGCCGCCCTCGCCTGGATCGACAGGCTCAGCGCGGTCGCCGACCGCCTCCTGCACGAACTCCTGACCTCGATCGGCGCCCCCGCCGACTTCTACGACCCGATCTTCGGCGACCGCGCCCACCCGCACCTCAAGCTCGTCCGCTACCCCGGCAGCGCGGGCGACGGCACCGACCAGGGCGTCGGCGCCCACAAGGACTACGGCTTCCTGACCCTGCTCCTGCAGGACACGGTCGGCGGCCTCCAGGTCCAGCGCGAGGACGGCCGCTTCCACGACGTACCGCCCCTCGACGGCGCCTTCGTCGTCAACCTCGGCGAACTCCTGGAAGTGGCCACCGACGGCTACCTGGTCGCCACCAACCACCGTGTGGTCAGCCCGCCCGGAGCGACCGAGCGCTTCTCGGTCCCGTTCTTCTACAACCCCCGCCTGGACGCCCGGGTCGAGCCCCTGTCCTTCCCCCACGCGTCCCAGGCCCCCGGCATCACGACGGACCCGTCGAACCCGCTGTACGCCGAGTACGGCTACAACGAACTGAAGGGCAAGCTCCGGGCCCACCCGCTGGTGGCGCAACGGCACCACGGGGATCTGCTGACACCGGCGTGAGGAACCGGCCCGCGGCGCCGTTCCCCGGGGGCGCGGGGAACCGCGCGACCGGCCGCCCCGGGCCCGCAGCCGCCCGCGCTCCGCACCGCCCCCGTCAGTGGGCGATGTCGGCGTACCCCGAGATGTCCTCCGGCCGGCGGGGCCCGGGCCCCACGTACCGGGCCGACGGCCGCACCAGCCGTCCCGTGCGCTTCTGCTCCAGGATGTGCGCCGACCAGCCGGCGGTCCTCGCGCACGTGAACATCGACGTGAACATGTGCGCCGGGACCTCGGCGAAGTCCAGCATGATCGCGGCCCAGAACTCGACGTTCGTCGCCAGTACCCGGTCCGGCCGCCGGTTGTGCAGCTCCTCCAGCGCCGCCTTCTCCAGCGCCTCCGCGATCTCGAAGCGCGGAGCACCCAGTTCCCGGGCGGTGCGGCGCAGCACGCGCGCGCGGGGGTCCTCGGCCCGGTACACCCGGTGCCCGAAGCCCATGAGCCGCTCACCGCGGTCCAGGGCCTGCTTCACATAGGCCTCGGCGTCACCCGTCCGCTCGATCTCCTCGATCATGCCGAGCACCCGGGAGGGCGCACCGCCGTGCAGCGGGCCGGACATCGCACCCACCGCACCCGACAGCGCGGCGGCCACGTCCGCCCCGGTGGAGGCGATGACCCGGGCCGTGAACGTCGACGCGTTCATCCCGTGCTCGGCGGCCGACGTCCAGTAGGCGTCGACAGCGGCCACGTGCTTGGGATCCGGCTCGCCCCGCCACCGGATCATGAACCGCTCCACCACCGAGTTCGCCTTGTCGATCTCCCGCTGCGGCACCATCGGCAGGCCCTGCCCGCGCGCGGACTGGGCGACGTACGACAGCGCCATGACGGCGGCCCGCGCCAGGTCCTCGCGCGCCTGCTCCTCGTCGATGTCCAGCAGCGGCCGCAGCCCCCACACGGGCGCCAGCATGGCCAGCGCCGACTGAACGTCCACCCGGATGTCACCGGAGTGCACCGGGATCGGGAACGGCTCGGCGGGCGGCAGACCGGGGTTGAAGGCACCGTCGACCAGCAGCCCCCACACGTTCCCGAAGGAGACGTGACCGACCAGGTCCTCGATGTCGACGCCCCGGTAGCGCAGGGCGCCGCCCTCCTTGTCCGGTTCGGCGATCTCCGTCTCGAACGCGACGACTCCTTCGAGCCCGGGTACGAAATCGGACATCAGGCGGCTCCTTGTGAAGTGCGGGCGGCGGTCACCCCGGTGATGCCCCGATCGGCCGGTGGTCACCCGTGGTCAACCCAACCGCAAGGGAAGCAGCACGATAACCTCCGGTGCCGGAGTTGGGGAGACCACTCGACACTGAGTGCCATACCCGTTCGATACGGCAAGATGACCGCGTGACCGACCGTGACCCGCTTTTGGATCCCGTCCTCGATCCCGCCGCCATGCGCAAGCAGTACCGGGCCGACGGCCTCGCCGAGGAGGACCTCGCCACGCACCCCATGGACCAGTTCACCCGCTGGTTCGAGGACGCCGCCCGCGCGGCCGCCCACGGCACGCTCTACGAGGCCAACGCGATGGTCGTCGCCACGGCGGACGCCCACGGCCGCCCCAGCTCACGCACGGTCCTGATGAAGCACTACGACACCGACGGCTTCGTCTTCTACACCAACTACGACTCCCGCAAGGCCCGCGACCTCGCGGAGAACCCGCACGTCTCGCTGCTCTTCCCCTGGCACCCGCTGGCCCGCCAGGTCATCGTCACCGGCACCGCCCGCCGCACCGGCCGCGAGGAGACCGCCGCCTACTTCCGCTCCCGGCCGCACGGCTCCCAGCTCGGCGCCTGGGCCAGCGCTCAGTCCGCCGTGATCGCCTCCCGCACCGAGCTGGACACGGCCTACGCCGACCTCGAAGCCCGCTACCCCGAGGACGAACAGGTCCCGGTGCCGCCGCACTGGGGCGGCTTCCGCATCGCCCCCGAGACGATCGAGTTCTGGCAGGGCCGGCACAACCGCCTCCACGACCGCCTGCGCTACACCGCCCGGCCGAACGGCACGTGGAAGGTCGACCGCCTCAGCCCCTGAGAAGACGCAGACGACCCGCGGGCTGGGTTCCTCCGAGGAGGAGCCGGCCGGACGTACCGGCAGCCCGCGGGTCGGGTGACTGCTGTGGGATCGGGCCGGCTGCACGCCTTCATGGCGCACTGGTCCGGCACCGCACATGGTGTGGTGACGGGCCGCTAGCCCGCAGCCACCTCACGCGTCCGGTTTCCATACATCTGCCGAACCACCTCCCTTCTCGTGTACCGACACCCTAAGAAGCGGCCGGGCAAGGACTCAACCGTTTTTTCGCTGTCGTCCCGTGCACGTTCTCCACTGCCGTCCGTGGACGTTTTCCCGTGCCGTCCCGTGCACGCCTGGACTACCGTCCAGGCGCATGACCGAACTGCGGATCGCTCCCGTCGAGGGCGACGACATGCTCGAACAGTGGCGGCACGTCCACAACGTCATCGTGCCGCCGGCTGCCATGTCCCTGGCGGACGTGCGGGAGCGGGCCGGGCGGAACCGGCTGGAGAACGCGTATCTCGGGGACGTGCTGATCGGGTGTTCCACGGTCCGGCCGCCGGCGGGGGAGGCCGGGGCCGCCACCGTCATCGCGCGGGTGCTGCCGGAGTTCCGGCGGCGGGGGCTCGGGAGCGTGCTCTACGAGAACGCGCTCGGACACGCGCGGGAGCTGGGGGCGACGGTGATCGAGACGTGTGTGCTGGCGGTGAACGAGGACGGGCTGCGCTTCGCCGGGCGGCACGGGTTCGTGGAGGTCGAGCGGTACGTGCTGGACGGGGAACAGGACGAGTGGGTGGATCTGCGGCTCTCGCCGGGCGGCGCCGGGGATTGATTCCTGCGATGTTGCGGGAACAGGATGTGGGCTGCGTCACGTTCCAGTTGAATGAAGGCCAGTGAGCGGACCGAGCGCCTACGTGCGCGGACGCAGCCTCAGGGGGTCCAGGTGAGTGCTTCGCGGCGGAGTGGGACCACCGACGAGCTGGGGCCGGACGAGCCCGGCGAGCCGGGAGGGTCCGACCTGCTCGCCGCGCTGCTGGACGGCATGGACGCGGCACTGTGTGCCTTCGACGCCGACGGGGTCGTGACGCACTGGAACCGGGAGGCCGAGCGGATCCTCGGCTGGACGGCCGCGGAGGCGGTGGGCCGGCACGGGTTCGCGGGGTGGGCGGTGCGCAGTGCCGACGCCGAGGAGGTGCAGGCCCGGCTGATGTCGGCGATGCACGCGCCGGGGCGGCAGGTGCACGAGTTCGCGTTGGTGACCAAGGACGGCGGGCGGGTGCTGGTGCGGACGCAGTCCGCCGCCGTGCGCGGGCCGGAGGGCAAGCCCGCCGGGGTGTACTGCGCGTTCAGCGAGGTGCATGCGCAGATCGACCTGGAGCGGTCGATCGCGCTGAGCGAGGCCCTGTTCGAGGACGCGTCCTGGGGTGTCGTGCTCGTGGACGCCGATCTGCGGCCCGCCGTCGTGAACGCGCATGCGGCGCGGGCGCTGGGGGTGGGGCGTACGTCGGTGCTGGGCCGGCCGCTGGGTGAGCTGCTGGCGCAGGGCGTGGAGGAGCTGGAGGCCGCCCTGACGCACGTGCTGGCCGAGGGCGCGCCGCCGGCACCGGCCGAGATGTGGGTGGCGGTGCGTACGCCGGAGGGGGAGAAGCGGCGCTGCTGGCGTAGCGGTTTCGTGCGGCTGGCCTCGCCGCTGGCGGAGGAGCCCGTGCCGCTCGGGGTGGGATGGCTGTTCCAGGACGTCACCGAGGCGAAGCAGGGTGAGCAGGAGGCGGCCCTGCTGCGGTTCCGGGCGAACCAGCTGCATCGCGCGGCCCGGGCCGCGGCCGAGTGCGAGGACCCGGTGGAGGCGGCCACGGTGCACCTGGACTTCGCACTCGCCGGTTTCGCCGACCACGCGCTCGTCGACAGGGTGGCGCCCGGCGCCCGGACGGAGGCGGAGGACGCCGACCCGGGCACGGTGCGGCTGGTGCGGCTCGCCGCCACGCCGGCCGGTGCGCCGGGTCCGAGTCTGCTCACGGGGGCGGCGGGGCTGCCCGTGCGGTACGGGGAGGGGCATCCGGCGCTGCAGTGCGCGGAGCGGGCCGGGACGGTGCGGGCCGACGCGGGGTCGGTCGCGGCCGAGCGGGCGCGGGAGTGGGCACTGGAGCGGCAGTGGCCGGGCGACGTGGTGCACGCGTTGTGCGCGGTCCTGCGCAGCCGGGGGCGGACGCTGGGCGTGGTGACGTTCCTGCGCGGCGCCGGGCGCAGCCGTTTCGAGCGGTTCGACACGGCGTACGCGGAGGACGTGGCCGTACGGATCGCGGTGGCCCTGGATCTGGCGGAGGCGGTGCGGGAGGGACCGGGGGAGCGGGCCCCCGGGTGAGCGGGGGCGCGGTGCGTGGCACGGCTCAGTGGCGGTAGAAGATCCGGTCGCCGTACTCCGCCATCACGCGGCCGTTCCATTCGTGTCCGCCGTCGACGTTGCCGGAGCGCAGCAGCGGGGGTTCGATGCCGCGGTCGGCGAGCGCGGCGGCGGCGGTCGCCATGACGGCCTGCATGAGGGCCGCGGTGACGACCGTGGAGGCCGGGGCGAAGGGGGCCGGGATGGTGTCGAGGGTGAGTTCGGCGTCGCCGACGGCGATCTTCGAGTCGAGCACGATGTCGCAGTGGTCCTTGAGGAAGGTGCCGGAGGCGTGCCGGGACTTGGTCTCGCCGGCGTACGCCACCGAGGTCACGCCGATGACCTTGAGACCGAGGGCGCGGGCGTTGAGGGCCATCTCCACGGGCAGGGCGTTGCGGCCGGAGAGGGAGATGATCACGAGGGCGTCGCCGGCGCGGGCCGGTGAGGTGTCGAGGACGGCGCCGGCGAGGCCGTCGACGCGTTCGAGGGCGGAGCCGAGGGTGGCGGGGGTGACGTCGACGCCGACGACTCCGGGGACGGCGAGCAGGTTCATGAGCGCGAGTCCGCCGGCGCGGTAGACGACGTCCTGGGCGGCCAGGGAGGAGTGCCCGGCGCCGAAGGCGAACAGCCGGCCGCCGGCGGCGACGGTGTCGGCGAGCAGGGTGCCGGCCGCGGTGATCGCGGCGGCCTCCTCGTCGCGGACCCGTTGCAGCAGGCCGATGGCGGCGTCGAAGAACAGGTCGGCAGGCGTGCCGTCGCTCATGCGGTGCCCCTTCGCAGCGTCTGTGTCGCGGATCACCGTGCGGTCTGGACCAGTGCGGTGTCAATACGGCCGCCGGGCGGTGCCCCGAAGGAGGGGGCACCGCCCCGGCGGGCCGGGCTGCGCCGGGACGGCGGGGTCACGGCCCTGGGGGCCCCTCCCGGCCGGGGGCCACGCACTCCCGCGGTGTCGCCCGTTTGCCCGGCGGCCCCCGCTTGTCGGTGGGATCCGGCAGAATTGAGTCCAGGGCCAGCGCACGCGCCGGGCTGCCGGCAGAGGTAATCGAGGGGCACGTATGTCCGGACTGATCGACACCACGGAGATGTATCTCCGCACCATCCTCGAACTCGAAGAGGAAGGCGTCGTCCCCATGCGCGCCCGCATCGCGGAGCGGCTGGACCAGAGCGGGCCGACGGTGAGCCAGACGGTGGCGCGGATGGAACGCGACGGTCTGGTGTCCGTGGCCAGCGACCGGCACCTGGAGCTGACGGACGAGGGGCGGCGGCTGGCGACGCGCGTGATGCGCAAGCACCGGCTGGCCGAGTGTCTCCTCGTCGACGTGATCGGGCTGGAGTGGGAGCAGGTGCACGCGGAGGCGTGCCGCTGGGAGCACGTGATGAGCGAGGCCGTGGAGCGGCGCGTGCTGGAGCTGCTGCGTCACCCGACCGAGTCGCCGTACGGCAACCCGATCCCGGGTCTGGAGGAGCTGGGCGAGAAGGACGGGGCGGACCCGTTCCTGGACGAGGGCATGGTGTCGCTGGCCGACCTGGACACGGGCGCGGACGGCAAGACGGTCGTCGTGCGCCGCATCGGCGAGCCGATCCAGACGGACGCGCAGCTGATGTACACGCTGCGCCGGGCGGGTGTGCAGCCCGGTTCGGTGGTGAGCGTGACGGCGTCGGCCGGTGGCGTGCTGGTGGGCAGCGGGGGCGAGGCGGCCGAGCTGGAGGCGGACGTCGCCTCCCACGTGTTCGTCGCCAAGCGCTGAGACGTGAGAGGGCCCCGGCGCCTGTGGCGCCGGGGCCTGACCTCCCCTGTGCTGACCCGGAGCCCCGAGCTCTCAGGGTCATTCCCCTCGGACCCCTTTTCCCCGAGTGGTCCGCCTCCCGCCTGAAGTGATCCCCGCGGGCGCGGCGATCATGCCTGGAGTGGTGTCACTCGAATGAGGGGTGTTGTCCGCGGAGACAGAATTTTCGAATGCGCATTCGATAGCCTGAAACAACTGGACGACGAGGCAGGCGGAGCTGGGGGTGCCAGGCCGATGGTGCGGCGTATCGACGTGACGGGAGCGGGCGGGGTGCGTCTGGCCGCCTGGGAGTTCGCCGAACCTCCCAAGCCGGAGGCGGAGCCGGACCCACCGGAGCCGGGCCCTCCGGGACCGGCGTCCGGCACGGAAGCGGAGGCGGAGTCCGGGGCTCCGGGCGTGCTCTTACTGCACGGCCTGATGGGCCGGGCCTCCCACTGGGCCGCCACCGCCCGCTGGCTCGCCGGACGCCACCGCGCCGTGGCCCTCGACCAGCGCGGCCACGGTCAGAGCGACAAGCCCCCACAGGCCGCCTACACGCGCGAGTCCTACGTCGAGGACGCCGAGGCCGCCCTCGAACAGCTCGGCCTCGCCCCCGCTCTCCTCATCGGCCACGCCATGGGCGCACTGACCGCCTGGCAGCTGGCCGCCAAGCGCCCGGATCTGGTGCGCGGGGTGATCATCTGCGACATGCGGGCCTCCGCGCTCGGAGCGGCCTCGCAGCGCGAATGGGCCGACTGGTTCCGGTCCTGGCCCGTCCCCTTCGCCAGCCTCGCCGACGTCCGTAAGTGGTTCGGTGAGGACGACCCCTGGGTGGAACGCCCGAACCCCGCGCGCGGGGCGTTCTACGCCGAGGTGATGCACGAGGGCGCGGACGGCTGGCGTCCGGTCTTCGAGGCGGCGCACATGCTCAGCTCCCGCGAGGCATGGGTGTACGACGCCCACTGGGAGGAGCTGGCCCAGGTGCGGTGCCCCGCGCTCGTCGTGCGCGGCCTGGACGGCGAACTGGGCCGCGCCGAGGCCCAGGAGATGGTCCGGGTCCTGCCGCACGGCGCCTACGCCGAGGTCGCGGACACCGGCCACCTCGCCCATTACGACCACCCGGACGCCTGGCGGGCAGCGGTCGAACCCTTCCTGAACCTGGTACTCGCCGACTGACGCGCCCTGAAGGGGCGCGGGGAACTGCGCGACGAGCCACGAGCCCACCCGCAGTCGCCCGCGCACCGAACCACGCAGACGGCTGCGCGACTGCGCGAGTGGGTGGGTGAGTGGGTGAAACCCTGGGCGGCCCGGCGAGCGGTTACCGGTCCCGGCCGCACGCGTAGGAGAGCGGTGAGATCAGTTCCTCCGCGTCCGGCAGCCACCGGTTCGCAGGCGTGGGCCGGCACGCCCACTGCACGGCCCCGCGGGAGCCGAACCGCGTGGGCGGCGCAGCCACGTACGCGCCCTCGCCCAGGGCCACCAGGTCCAGCGAGGACAGCGACCAGCCGAGCTTGCGCACCAGGTCCGGCACCTTCGCGGACGCCCCCGGCAGCACGAAGAAGTGCATCCGCCGGTCCGGGGCCAGCGTCACCGGCCCGAGCGTCAGCTCCATCCGCTCCATCCGGGCCAGGGCGAGGAACCCGGCGCTCTCCGGGACGGACAGCGCGTCGAAGGTCCGCCCGGTCGGCAGCAGGATCGACGCCGTCGGCTGCCTCTGCCACATCCGGCGCGCGACGGTCGCACTGCCGGTCGCCTGGGTCGCCCAGTCGGGGCGCGCGGGGTGCGCACCCGGCGCAGGGCAAGAGGTGTCGCCGCACGAGCAGCGCTGCATCCCGTCGACGGCTTCCAGCCAGGTGCCCGGGAACACGTCCCAGTGCCGTTCCTCGGCGTAGCGTACGGCGGTCTCCAGCAGCGATTCCCCGCGCTGCTGCGGAATGTGACCGGCCATCTGAGTGTCCTGGGCGCCCGCGATCGTCTCTTCCACGTTCCTCTCAACTCCCGCACCCACCTCGAGTTACGGCTGTAGCGCGCGCGGGGGAGGAGCATCGATTCCGCAGTCGGGGCGCACGGGTGCACGGGCGGGGGCGCGCGGGAGGAAGCGGGGCGTGGACTGGGTAGCCAGGGATGGGGGTGGCATCTGCCTTTACCCCGGCAAACCGCACATGTCACGCATTGACGGTATGTCAGCTGGGCAGTGATCTTCCCGTCCGGATCAAACCGGCCGGAACTACACGCTCCAGGGGTTCGCAGGGGGTAGCACATGGCCGCAAGGCCTCTCGTGGCGAGGCAGCCGAACGAACGGCTGCAGGCACTCATCCAGGAAGCGGGGTGCTCGAACGCCGGGCTGGCCCGGCGGGTCAACATGTGCGGCGCCGAGCACGGTCTCGACCTGCGCTACGACAAGACGTCCGTGGCCCGCTGGCTGCGCGGCCAGCAGCCGCGGGGCCGGGCCCCGGCGATCATCGCCGAGGCGCTCGGGCGCAAGCTCGGCCGTACGGTCACGATCGACGAGATCGGCATGGCCAACGGCAAGAACCTCGCCTCGGGAGTCGGTCTCCAGTTCTCGCCGACGGTACTGGGGGCCATCGAGCAGGTCTGCGAGCTGTGGCGCAGCGACGTGGGGCGCCGGGACTTCCTGTCCGGCTCCTCCGTCGCCGCCTCCGCGCTGGTCGAGCCGAGCCGGGACTGGCTGATCTCGGCGCCGGACGGCCAGGTGGCCCGGCAGGCGGGCCCGCGCGTGGGCCAGTCCGACGTGGCGGCCGTGCGGTCCATGACACAGGCGCTGGTGGACCTCGACCACCAGTACGGCAGCGGGCACGTGCGCCCGGTCGTCGTGCACTACCTCAACAGCGTCGTCTCGGGGCTGCTCGCGGGGTCGTACCGGGAGGCGGTCGGCCGTGAACTGTTCGCCGCCGTGGCCCGGTTGACCGAGCTGGCCGGGTACATGGCGGTGGACACCGGGCAACCGGGCCTGGCGCAGCGGTACTACATCCAGTCGCTGCGGCTGGCACAGGCCGCAGGGGACCGTGGTTACGGCGGTTACGTCCTGGCCGCCTCCATGAGCCACCTCGCCGCGCAGCTCGGGAACCCGCGTGAGATCGCCCAGTTGGCCCGGGCGGCGCAGGAGGGGGCGCGCGGGCAGGTGCCCCCGCGCGTGGAGGCGATGTTCCACGCGGCCGAGGCGCGCGGGCACGCGCTGCTCGGCGACGCGCGCACGGCACAGGTGGCCTCCGGGCGGGCGGTCGCCGCGATGGAACGTGCGGACGGCTCCTTCGGGGACGACCCGGTGTGGATCGCGCACTTCGACGAGGCCTACCTGGCGGACGAGTTGGCGCACTGCCACCGCGACCTCGGGCAGGCCGAGCAGGCGGCGCGGTACGCCGAGCAGTCGCTGGCGGGGCACCCCGAGTCCAGGGCGCGCCGGCGGGCGATCGGCTATGTGCTGCTCGCCACGGCCCAGGTGCAGCAGCGTGAGATCGAGCAGGCCTGCAACACCGGGACGAGAGCGGTGGAGTTGCTGGAGACGCTCCGCTCCAACCGGGGCGCCGAGTACCTGGAGGACCTGCAGCAGCGACTGGACCCCTTCCGGGACGAGGCGGTGGTGAGGGAGTTCGGGGCGCGGCTGGATCTGCAGCAGGCCGCGTGAACTCTGTCCCCGCGGGGGCGTGAACGGGCGGGAAACGGCACCCGGAGATGCGCCGGGTGCCATGTACAGCGCATCGTGAGGCCGTTTTGTTACCGCTGTCACAGGGAAGGAGATCGCGTCCTGAGCTGCGTGGCACCCGGCTCGGGGGACCCGGTAGCGTGAGCCGACGATTCACAAGGTCCCCCATTGGTAGGAGTCCCGGTGACGCAGAGTGGACAGGGCGAGCAGCCGTCGGCGCGGCCCGCGCGCGAGGGCATCGTGCTGCCCTCCGACGGAGGCGAGCCCCTACTGCCTGGCATGTCCGGAACACCGGCCCCCGCGGCTCCGGCCGGCGGTCAGGCCTGGGGCGGTTCCTGGGGCCCGGGGCAGCAGACGCCCCAGCAGGGCCAGGAGTGGGCCCCGTCGCCCGCCCCGCAGTGGACCGGCCCCGAGCAGGCCCCGTCCGCCGCGAACCCGGGTCCGCTGCCCCCGGAGGGCGCCCCGGGCCCGGCGTACGGCGGTCAGGCCCCGGCGTACGGCGGTGCGGCACCGTCCTACGGCGGCCAGGAGCCCGCCTACGGCGCCCCGCAGCCGCCCGGGTACGGCGACGCCCGCCAGCAGCAGCACCAGCCGCAGGCGCAGCAGCACCAGCCGTCCGCGCCGCAGTACCCGGCGCAGCCCGCGCCGCAGTACCCGGAGCGGTCCGCCGCCGCGGCGCCGCTGCCGCCCGCCGTCCCGGACGGATATCCGGCCGCGGGCGCCCCGCTGCCCCCGGCGGCCGACGGTGCGACCCAGTACATTCCGCCGGTGCAGGCCGGCCCGGCCGGCCCCGCGGACGAGGGGGCCACCCAGTACCTCCCGCCGGTGCAGGCCGCGCCGGCCGACGGCGCCACCCAGTACATTCCGCCGGTGCAGGCCGGTCCGGCCGGCCCCGCGGACGAGGGGGCGACCCAGTACCTCCCGCCGGTGCCGTCCGGCACGCTGCCGCACCAGTCGGCGGGCGAGGAGACGCGGTACCTCGGCCGTGTGCCCCAGCAGCCGGCGCCCGCGCCCTCCGACGCCGAGGCCACCCAGTACATCCCGCCCTACACGGCCCAGGCCCAGGGCGCCGACCGGCAGCCGCCGGCCGAGTTCGACAACCTCTTCCGCGGCGGTCCGGCGGGCGGCGACTCCCCGGCCGGTTCCACCCAGCAGCTGCCGCGCGTCCAGCAGGCGGACGCCTACCCCGGCCCGTCGTCGCACCGCCCGGGGCAGTCGTCGTACGGCCCGGACGTGGACGAGGACGACGGCGGGCGGCGCCGGGGCCGGTCGCGGGTGCCGCTGATCGCCGCCGTAGGAGTGGGCCTCGTGGTGCTCGGTGTGGGTGCCGGTGCGCTGCTCAGCAGCGGCGGCGGCAAGGACCAGGGCAGCGACGACAAGACGGTCGCCGCCGCCTCCCCGGCCACCCAGGACTCCGCCTCGCCCACCGCCGACCCGGCCCGGCAGCAGGCCGTCGACCTGGACAAGCTGCTCGCGGACAGCGGCAGCAGCCGCGCCTCGGTGATCCAGGCCGTGGGCAACGTCAGGCGGTGCGACAACCTGGACCAGGCCGCCGGCGACCTGCGGGACGCGGCCAAGCAGCGCAGCCAGCTGGTCACCCGGCTCGGCGAGCTGTCCGTGGACAAGCTGCCGGGCAACGCCGACCTGACGGCCGCGCTGACCAAGGCCTGGGAGGCGTCCGCCGCGGCCGACAACCACTACGCGGGCTGGGCCGACCAGGCCAAGGGCCGCAAGGTCTGCCACAAGGGCCACGCCCGCACCACCGAGGAGACCCGGGCCGGCAACCGGGAGAGCGGTACCGCCAGCGCGCAGAAGGTGAAGGCGGCGGCGCTGTGGAACACGATCGCGAAGAAGTACGGCCTGACCCAGCGCCAGCCCACCCAGCTCTGACTCCCGCGGCGGGCCCCGGGACCGGGGCCCGTCACGGCACGTCCGCGCTCTCCAGGGTCGAGGTCATGTCGGCGATGCCGTTGCTGCCGCCGATGCTCCTGCGGGCCGAGACCAGCTTGCCGCCCTGGACCACCTGCAGGGTCACGTTCGCGTTGACCAGCCGCGGGAAACCGACCCCGGCGAGCTTGCTCTCGTAGGGCCAGTGCAGGGCGGGGGTGAGGCCGCCGGTGGAGACCCGCAGGCCCTCGTTGAGGGTGCGCCGCACGCTGTCGGAGCTGACCTCGCCGTCGCCGATCTTCTCCAGGACGGCCTTGAGCACGGTGTAGGCGATCCACGTGGTCTGCACACCGGCGTCCGCGGGGTCGATGCGGTTGTCGCCGAACGCCTCCGCGTTGATGACCTTCTTCATCGGGTCCCAGCGGGAGTCACCCGCCGGCGGGTACCAGCCGGTGATGTACGAGCCCTCGTAGGGGCCGGACGCACCGCCCGTGGCGTTGATCACGGTCTGGTCGACGCTGCCGAGCACGGTGGCGGTACGCACGGACGGGAAGCCGTCGCGGGTGCGGCGGAAGGAGTCCATGAAGGTGTCCGTGCGGTCCCCGAGCGCGGGCACCACGCACCCCTTCTTCGTGATGCCCTCGGTGGCGTACCGCAGCGCCTGCTCGGCCTGGACGCCGTACTCGGTGGCGTCCTCGGCGGCGAGGTGGTCGCCGGCGTCTTCGTGGCCGCCGGCCTTCAGCCCAGAGTCGAGCATCGCGGGCAGCTCGTCGCCGGCGATGCTGTCGGGCCGGATGAGGGCGACGTTGCCGCAGGTGGCGGCGAGCGCCTTGCCGAGGCCGGCCAGCAGGGCGGGCTGGCCGCCGTTGACCGGGTACGACATGGAGCCGGTGAACTCGTCATTGGTGACGCCGTAGCCGCCGATGTAGGGGATGCCGGCGCCTTCCAGCGGGGCGAGGTAGGAGTCGCCGAACTGGCTGTAGGAGCCGACGACCGCGACCACGTTCTCGGTCGCGGCGCGCCGGGCGCACTTCGCGGCCCCCACGGTGTCGTTGTGGTCGTTGCAGGTCAGCACTTCGAGCTTGCGGCCGTTGATGCCGCCGTGGGCGTTGATCCACTTCGCGTAGGCGCGGGCCATCGCCGGCATGCCGGGCTTGTTGGTCGCGTCGGTGTTCTCGGGGGCCCAGGTCATCACCTTGACCGGGCCATCCCCGGAGCCCCCCGTGGCACCGGGGATGACCCCGCATGCGGCGGTGAACGACGCACAGAGAGCCATGGTGCCCGCGGTGAGGGCGGTGGCTCCGACGGGGCGGGGGAGTGCGGGAAAGCGGGTCGTGCGCGTGCGTCGCCTGCCGGTCATGGACACGCACGATTCCCTCACACCGCTAACCGCGGAGTGATCCTTGATCAACGAGAGGTGACGGAGAGGTGAATTACGGGGGCCGGTGGGACGCGCGGGACGGGGAACGTACGATCGATGACCGTGCAAGGTTCGGAGAACTCTTCCCGTCGCGGCCGTCGCTCCTCCACCATGGGCGGCATGCCCCTGAACGACATGCCGTGGTGGCGGTGGCGCAGCAACGTGCGCTCGGCGCTGCACATGCTCTCCGACCCGGTGTTCCAGCGGGACGTCTGGCTGGCCGGCACGGACGGTTACGGTGACGTCACCGACGCCGTGTACCGGCTGGTGGAGGACACCTGGCTGGACAACTGGTCGGCGGAGAAGTACGTCGGCACCATATTCCGGGACTCGCAGGAGGCGGCGCTCGTCGACACCGCCGTGCTCCGGGTGCTGCGGATCATGCACCAGGTCGGCCCGGACGCGCCGGTCGCCGCTTACCTCGAGCACGCCGGCTGGCCGGAGGCGGTGCGGGCGGCGCGCGACGCGCACGTACGGATGTCGGTGAGCGACGGGGAGGACCCGGAGACGCCGCCGAAGAGCCTGGAAGTGCTGCGGATCCTGACCAGGTCCGCGTAGCGGACCGCGGCCCCCGGCGCGCGGCCGGTATGGGACCCTGTAGTGCATGAATGAGCAGTCCGCCGCCGCGGCTCCGGCCGACCAGTACGTCCTCACGCTCTCCTGCCCGGACAAGCAGGGCATCGTGCACGCCGTGTCCAGCTATCTGTTCATGACCGGCTGCAACATCGAGGACAGCCAGCAGTTCGGCGACCACGACACCGGTCTGTTCTTCATGCGCGTCCACTTCTCGGCCGAGGCGCCGGTGTCGCTGGAGAAGCTGCGGGCGAGCTTCGCCGCGGTCGGCGACTCCTTCCACATGGACTGGCAGATCAACCGGGCCGACCAGAAGATGCGCATCCTGCTGATGGTCAGCAAGTTCGGGCACTGTCTGAACGACCTGCTGTTCCGGGCGCGGATCGGGGCACTGCCGGTGGAGATCGTGGGTGTGGTCTCCAACCACACCGACTTCGAGGAGCTGGTGGGCTCCTACAACGTTCCTTTCCACCACATTCCGGTCACGAAGGACACCAAGTCGGACGCCGAGGCGAAGCTGCTCGAGATCGTCCGCGAGGAGAACGTCGAACTGGTCGTCCTCGCCCGGTACATGCAGGTCCTGTCGGACGACCTGTGCAAGCAGCTCAGCGGCCGGATCATCAACATCCACCACTCGTTCCTGCCGAGCTTCAAGGGCGCCAAGCCGTACCACCAGGCGCATGCGCGGGGTGTGAAGCTGATCGGCGCGACGGCGCACTACGTCACCGCGGACCTCGACGAGGGGCCGATCATCGAGCAGGAGGTCGAGCGGGTCGGGCACGGCGTCTCGCCGGACCAGCTGGTGGCCGTCGGACGGGACGTCGAGTGCCAGGCGCTGGCCCGGGCGGTCAAGTGGCATGCCGAGCGGCGCATCCTGCTGAACGGCCGGCGCACGGTCGTCTTCGCCTGAAACCCGGCCGCGGGGGCTGCTCGGCCCCGCCCGGAGGCGTGCCCGGGCCCGCCGGCGGCTACTCGGGCACGGTGAAGTAGCGCGCGAACGCCGGCACGATCTCCGTCTCGCCGATGCTGCCGTCGCCGTCGGTGTCGAGGGCGGCGGCGACCTGCCGGGCGATGTCCTCCGGCACGTGGAAGACGCGCAGCACGCGCACGGTGTCACCGACGCCGACCCGCCCGTCGGAGTCCCCGTCGGCCACCGCCAGGGCCGCGTGCAGGAAGGGGCGGGCGATCTCGGCGAAGCGTTCGGGGTTGTCCCGCAGCCGCTTGACCGCGCCGCTGACGAACTCCTCGCGGGTGATGCGCTGGTCGCCGTCCCGGTCGGCGATGCCTGCCATGCCCTGCCAGAACGCCTCCGCGCCGGCGTACAGCGCCTGCCCCTTGTCGGAGCGGGCGGTCACGGAGAACTCGGTGAGCAGCGCCTTGGCCGCCGCGCTGAAGTCCTCGCGGTCGATCCAGCCGTTGCCGTCCTGGTCGAAGGTGGCGAACCGGGCGGCGATCCTGCGCTCGTACTCGGTGCTGACCATGTCTGTTCGGGCCGCCTTACGTGAGGGTCGTACGTGAGGGTCTTGTGCTGTGCGTCGGGTCGACCTGGCAGGGAGCGTACGACGCGAGCGGCCGTCGGGCGGCGGGAAACCGACGACTGTGCCAAGACCGGGGGAATTCTGCGACAACAGTGTGGACGAGTCGCGAAGCCGTGACGGTCGTTCAGGCCGACAGCGGGCCGGCCTCGTCCGTGGTCGCGGACTCGAGGTCGGGGCGGACGTCGAAGAGGCGGCGCACGCCGAGCGCGCCGAGGACGCGGTTGACGTGCGAACCGTCGTCGGCGCCCCGGTCCGGCAGTATCAGTCGCAGCCGGCCCTGACAGGAGCGGATCAGCCGGCGGGCGGCGATGAGCACGCCGACCCCGCTGGAATCGCAGAAGAACACGTCGGAGAGGTCCACGACGAGGCTGTGGTTCCCCTCGGCGACGACGTCGTGCACGCGTTGGCGCAGCACGGGTGAGGTCATCAGGTCCAGTTCCCCGGACACCCGGAGCACGGCCCACTCGCCCTGTTCGACGCCGGTCACGTTGAATGCCACGGCCATGCCCCTCCGCTCGCCGGATCCCCCGGAACCGCCCGGAAACGGAAGCGGTTCGTACGTTTCTTTCCGCGCGGCTGCCCAGCGGCCGTTCCCTGAAACGTGACGCGGCAAACGGTGAGCGATCGACAAGGGGCTTGTTTCGGTCACTATCGATCCTGTTCGATCAGAGACGCGCGCGCTTTGCGTGAAGGTTGTGTGAAGGGGGCACTATCACCTGCAGTGCTTCGGGGGGCGCACATTGGCACGAAGGGGCGTGCACTGTCGGACGTGCCGACTACATTCGAGAAGACAGGACCGACAGGCTGGACGGGCCGGAGACGGCGAGGGGAGGGGACCGCATGGCCAGGAAGGACGTACCGCCCCGCTGGGACCGCAAGATGCAGCAGCGGCTCGCCCGCGGAGAGGCGGCGGCCCTCGGCGAGCTGTACGACCGGTTCGCCTCCCTCGTGCACAGCCTCGCCCACCGCGTCCTCGGCGACGAGCAGGCCGCCGACGCCGTCACCCGCGAGGTCTTCGCCCACGTCTGGGAGCACCCCGAGACCTACGACCCCCGGCAGGGCCCGCTGCGCACCTGGATCGCCGGCGTGACCCACCGGGTGGCCGTGCAACGCCTGCGCGACCGGGAGGAACTGGAGCAGCCGCGGCGCGAGGAACTGGAGAGCACCGTCCGCCGCGCCTCGGTGGCCGCCCGCGCCGACTACATCGTCCACTCCATGCCCGCGCCGCTGCGCGCCGCCCTGGACCTGGCCTACTTCCAGCGCCGTGACTACCGCCAGACCGCGGCCGACCTCGGCGTCACCGAGGACGAGGCCCGCCGCCGGCTCCGCCTCGGCCTCCAGCTGCTGTCCACCGCCCATGACGCCGGGACACCACCGGCACACGGAGGTGCGGTGTGAGCGGCGCGGACCGGTTCGAGGCGCACGACGGCGGACCCGAGCCGGTCCCGCCGCCCCGTATTCCCACTCCCCGCACCTCCGTCGAGGACAGCGGACTCCCCCTGCCCGACCTCGCCGATCCGGGGGACCTCGCACCCGTGCCGCCCGACCTGTCACACGACGTCCTGAAATCGCTCCTCGGCGCCTGGGCACTGGCCGCCTACTCGCTGGCGGAGACCGCGGCCGTGGAGCAGCACCTGGGCGACTGCGGCAGCTGCGCCGACGAGGCCCGCCGGCTGCGCGAGGCGGTCGGCCTGCTGCACCAGCCGGAGAGCCTCGACCTGGACCCCGGCCTGCGTACCCGGGTCCTGCAGAGCTGCCTGCACCGCCGGCCGCCGCGCATCCCGGTGCCCGACTGGGCCGCGCCGTACGACGCCGAGGCCGCCCGGCTGGACGCGCTGTTGCAGGACTTCGGGGACGCGGAGTGGCATGCGCCGGTCGAGCTGCGGTGGTTCGAGGCCGACACCCGGACGAGCCGGCGCACCACCGTCGCCGGGGTGATCGCGCACCTGCTGTCGGTGGACGGGCTGATCGCGGCGGCCCTCGGCCTGGAGGACCCCCACGCCGAGGTCGCCGATCCGGCGGACCGGGGCACCGCGGGACCGACCGCGCGCACGGAGGCGTTCTGGCGGGCCTCCCACCTCGCGCCGGCCCTCCCCCACCCTTCGGACGGGGGCACCCCCCTCTCGCTTCGCTCGGTGCGGGGACCCTGGCGGGAGCAGAGCCACAGCCTGGTGCGGACGGTGTCCTTCACGGGCAGCCACGCGGGCGGGCTCTCGGTGTCGTACGGCGACTTCGCGCTGCCGCTGCACGACGCGATGCTGGACCGAGCCTTCGAGTGCTGGGTGCACGCCGAGGACATCGCCGACGCGGTGGACTACCCGTACGACCCGCCGGCCCCGCGTCACCTCAACCGGATGATCGACCTCGCGGCCCGGCTGCTCCCGGCGGCACTCGCCGAGCGCCGCCGCGCCGGCCTGTCCGCGCCGGCCGCCCGGACACCGCACCTGGTCCCGGCCGGTGCCCCCGGCCGCAGCCTCCGGCTGGAGATCGAGGGCGCGGCCGGCGGTGAGTGGCTCATCCCGCTGGACTCACCGGCGGCCGTCGGTTCCGCGGACCTCGAGGTGGCCCATGTGGCCCTGGACGGAGTGGAGTTCTGCCGGCTGGCGGCGGGCCATGTGTCCCCCGAGGACGCGGCGGCGGGCCAGGACGGTGACCGTCAGGCGATCAGGGACGTGCTGTTCGCGGCAGCGAGCCTGAGCCGCATGTGACCGGTCCCCCGCCGGGGGTCAGAAGCGGCTGCCCAGCCCGGGGACGTGGGGCGTCGGGATCGGCAGCGGGTTGACGCCGCTGCGCTCCCGCGCTTCCGCCGGGGCCTGGCAAGTGGTGTCCTTCGCCGGCAGCTTGCCGGTGGTCAGGTAGGCCGTGGCGGTCTTGTCGGCGCAGGACTTGGTGCCGTAGACGCCGTGCCCGACACCCCCGGCGACCGTGACCATCTTCGCGCCCTTCATGAGACGGCGCAGTCCCTGGCCGCTGGTCAGCGGTGTCTGGGAGTCCCACTCGTTCTGCAGGATCAGCGCGCCGACCTTGTTGTCGACCACGGTGGCGGGTTCGCCGCCGTTCTGCTTCCAGAAGGCGCACGGCTTGATGTTGGAGGCGAAGTCGCCGTACAGCGGGTACCTGGCCTTGTCCCGGACCGCGTCGCTGCGGTACTGCTCGGGGTCGCGCGGCCAGGCGCGGGTGTCGGCGCACACGACCGTCCAGAAGGCGGCGTCACCGTTGTCCTCGGGCGTGGCACGGGCGAACGACGGCGGAACCGGGGCCGGTGCCTTGGGCTTCGCGGCCGAGTGCCGGCCCGCGGCGGCCTTCTTCAGCTGGACGACCCAGTCGGCGGCGTCGCGCACGCTGAAGAAGACGGCACGGCCGTTGGAGCGGATGTCGTCACCGGTCATCCGCATGCCGTCGACGTCGATGGGCTTGCGGTCGGCGCGGGCGACCAGGTCGTAGAAGGTCTTGCGGACCGCCTCGGGAGTCCTGCCCAGCCGGTACGTGGAGTCCCGCTCGGCCGTCCACTCGGTCCACCGGGTGAACGCGGGCTCGGTGCCCTCCGCCCAGACCTGGATCATGCCGCGCCAGATGCGGGCGGGGTCCACGGCGCTGTCCAGCACGAAGCGGTCGGCGCGCTGGGGGAACATCTGCGTGTAGACCGCGCCGAGGTAGGTGCCGTACGAGTATCCGAGGTAGGAGATCTTCTTCTCGCCGAGCACGGCACGGATCACGTCCATGTCCCGGGCGGTGTTGCGGGTGGTGATGTGGCGGAGCTTGCCGCCCTGCCTGGCGTTGCACTTGTCGGCGAAGGCACGGGCCCACTTCACGTCCTTGGCGAACGTCCCGGGCTTGTACGGCCGGTCCCAGTTCAGCTCGTCGCCGGTCAGGCCGCAGCTGACGGGGGAACTCTGGCCGACGCCCCGCGGGTCGAAGCCGATCAGGTCGTACCTGGCCCGCACGGACTTCGGCAGCTCGTCCTTCAGGAACAGCGGCATCTCGACGCCCGTGCCGCCCGGCCCGCCCGGGTTGATGAGGAGCACGCCACGGCGCTCCGTGCTGCTGGTCGCCTTGATCCGCGATATCGCGAGGCCGACCTTCTTGCCGTCCGGGCGGGCGTAGTTGAGGGGCACCTTGATCGTGGCGCACTGGTAGGAGGCGGGGGCGGATCTGTCGCAGCGGTGCCACGCCGGCTTCTGCTGGAGGTACTGGCCGAGGGGATCCTCCGCGGCGGACGCCGTGACCGGGACGAGCGCGGGGACCAGGGCGGCGACGGCACTGACCGCCAGCAAGGGGGCTGTTCGACTGCTTCGCACGAGAGGGGAGTCCTTGGGTCGGGTGCGTATGGGACGCACCCACCCTTTCGCGCGCGCGAGTTGGGCGAATCCATCGAGAAGACATGATTTCTGCAACCAGCGACGGACCCGGAGGCGGACCGAATGGTCCCGGAGTCGGACAACCCCGGCCGCCTCCTTCCCGTCTTGCAGAGACAGCCCGGGAACTCACCGGGTATCAGGCAGGGATCGGCCGGGAACCGTGGTCGCGTCAAGGGGTCCGCCGGGGCGCCGGGGCGGAGAACCGCTCCCGCAGCTTGTACTTCAGCACCTTGCGCAGGGTGTCGTTGCGGGGGAGGGCGTCCACCACCTCCACCCGTTCGGGCAGCTTGTGCACGGACAGTCCCTTTCCGCGGAGGAAGGACACGATCTCCGGCAGGGTCAGCAGCGCGGTCTCCGGGCGCTGCTCCAGCACCGCGCAGACCAGTTCGCCGCGTTCGGCGTCCGGCAGGCCGACGACCGCGGTGTCGGCCACCGCCGGGTGCGTGGCCAGCAGGTCCTCGATCTCCTTGGCGGAGATGTTCTCGCCCTTGCGGATGATCACGTCCTTGAGCCGGCCGGTGAGGACCAGGTGGCCGGAGTCCGTCAGGTGCCCGAGGTCGCCCGTGCGCAGGAAGCCGTCGGGGTCGAAGGCCGCCGCCGTCTGCGCGGCGTCCAGGTAGCCCTGGCAGACGGCCTCGCCGCGCAGTCGTACCTCGCCGTGGACGATCCGGATCTCCATGCCCTCGGGGGGCCGTCCCTCGGTCGTGGCGAGGTTCTCGGGGCTGTCCTGCGGGTCGCCCATGGTGATCATCGGGACCTCGGTCATGCCGTAGCCGTGGGTGAGCTGGACGCCCATCTCGCGGACCACCGAGTGGTACAGCTCGGGCGGCTTGGGGGCGCCGCCGCCCGCGAGGAGCCGCAGGGAGGGGATCACCTTCCCGGCCGGCCGTTTGCGCTGCTCGGCCAGGAACATGGAGTAGAACGCCGTCGAGCCGCCGGCCACCGTCACCCCGTGGCGCCGGTACTCCGCCAGTGCGTCCGGCAGCGCGAAGTGCTCGAACATCACCGCCGGGAAGCCGTAGAGGAGGAGCATCACCGTGTAGTCGGGCCCGGCTATGTGGGCGTACGGGAAGGCCATCGAGCCCACGTCGTCCGGGGACAGGCGCAGGGCGTGGGCCAGGCAGGAGCCGCCCGCGATCAGGGATCGGTCCGTGTGCAGCACGCCCTTGGGATCGGAGGTGGTGCCCGAGGTCCAGTAGATCCAGCGCACCGAGGTGCCCTCGGCGGGCGGCGGGGGCAGCACGGACGGGTCGCCGTCGGGCAGGGCGTCGTACGCCTCGAAGACGCCCTTGGCGCCCAGGCGGTGGGCCATCCCGGTGTGGTCGTGGCCGCGCCAGACGCCCGGTACGGCGAAGAACTCAGCCTTCGACTCGCGCAGCGCGAAGCCGACCTCCCGGTCCCGGTAGAAGGGGATGACCGGGGACTGCACGGCGCCGAGGCGGGCCAGCGCGAAGGACAGCAGGGCGGTCTCGATGCGGGTGGGCAGCTGCCAGGCGACCACGGTGCCGGCGCGCACCCCCATGCCGTACAGGCCGGCCGCGACGCGTTCGGCGCGCGCGTGCAGCTCGCCGAAGGTCAGGCTGCGGCCGGCCTGCAGGAACACGGGGCGGTCGGGGGTGAGGGCGGCGCGCCGGGCGACCAGCTCCCACAGCGTGCGGGCGGAACCCAGGGTGTGCGGGGTCTCGTTCATGGCTGCCCCCTGCTTGGCTGACGACTCGTCAGCTGTCATGCTATCTGACGGACCATCAGATAAGTACCGCTCGGCGGAGGGGACCATGGCGACCGAACTGCCCCGCATCATCAGCGTCGACGACCACGTGATCGAGCCCGCCCACCTCTTCGAGACCTGGCTGCCCGCCAAGTACCGGGACCGCGGACCCAGGCCGCTGACCGCCGGGATCGGGGAGCTGGCGTACGTCGGCGGGAAGTACAGGATCACCATGGACCCGGAGGGCCCCCCGACCGACTGGTGGATCTACGAGGACCTGAAGTTCCCGTACAAACGGAACATCGCCGCCGTCGGCTTCGACCGGGACGAGATGACCCTGGAGGGCATCACCCGGGAGCAGATGCGGCGCGGCTGCTGGGACCCGAAGGCGCGGCTGGAGGACATGGACCTCAACCACGTCGAGGCCAGCCTCTGCTTTCCGACCTTCCCCCGCTTCTGCGGGCAGACCTTCGCCGAGGCGCACGACAAGGAGGTCGCACTGGCCTGTGTGCGCGCCTACAACGACTGGATGGTGGAGGAGTGGTGCGGGGGCAGCGGGGGCCGGCTGATCCCGCTGTGCCTGATCCCCCTGTGGGACGTGGAGCTGGCCGTCGCGGAGATCCGGCGGAACGCGGCCCGCGGGGTGCGGGCGGTGACCTTCTCGGAGATCCCCACCTGCCTCGGGCTGCCCTCCATCCACTCCGGCTACTGGGACCCGTTCTTCGCCGTCTGCCAGGAGACCGGCACGGTCGTCAACATGCACATCGGCAGCAGCTCCCAGATGCCCGCCGCCTCCCCGGACGCACCGCCCGCCGTCCAGGCCTCGCTCAGCTTCAACAACGCGATGGCGTCGATGATGGACTACCTCTTCAGCGGGGTCCTGGTGCGGTTCCCGCGGCTCAAACTGGCCTACTCGGAGGGCCAGATGGGCTGGATCCCGTACGCCCTGGAGCGTGCCGACGACGTGTGGGAAGAACACCGCGCCTGGGGCGGGGTGCGCGACCTGGTCCCCGAGCCGCCGTCGACGTACTACTACCGGCAGATCTTCTGCTGCTTCTTCCGGGACAAGCACGGCGTCGCCTCGCTGGACGTCGTCGGCCGCGACAACGCCACCTTCGAGACCGACTACCCGCACGTCGACTCGACCTTCCCGCACACCAAGGAGGTCGCGCTCGACCATGTGAAGGGCCTCGACGACGAGACCGTGTACAAGCTGATGCGGGGCAACGCCATCCGCATGCTCGACCTGGACCTCGACGAGTGATGGACCTCTCGTACACGCCCGAGGAGGAGGAGTTCCGGTTCCGGCTGCGCGAGTGGCTCGCCGAGGTGCTGCCCGGTCTGCCGGCCAAGCCGTCCCCGGACGACTGGCCCGGCCGCCGCGCCTACGACCTCGGCTGGCAGCGGATGCTGTACGACGCCGGGTACGCCGGCGTGCACTGGGACGCCTCACCGACCCTGCGGACGATCTTCCTGGAGGAGACCGAGAAGGCGGGCGCGCCCTATGTGGGCGCCGGCTTCGTGGGCCTGCTGCACGCCGGGCCGACGATCGCGGCCGAGGGCACGCCCGAGCAGCGGGCGCGCTGGCTGCCGCCGATCCTGCGCGGCGAGGAGGTCTGGTGCCAGGGCTTCAGCGAACCGGACGCCGGCTCGGACCTCGCGGCACTGCGCACGCGCGCGCGGCGGGACGGCGACGACTACGTGGTGACGGGGTCCAAGATCTGGACGTCCCACGCCGAAGTGGCCGACTGGTGCGAGCTGCTCGTCCGCACGGACCCGGACGCACCCAGGCACAAGGGCATCACCTGGCTCGCCATGCCCATGGACGCCGACGGCATCACCGTACGGCCGCTGCGCACGCTCGCCGGGTCGGCGGAGTTCGCCGAGGTGTTCCTCGACGAGGTGCGGGTGCCGGCCGTCAACCGGGTGGGGGAGGAGAACGACGGCTGGCGGGTCACCATGGTGACCCTCTCCTTCGAGCGCGGCACCGCCTTCGTCGGCGAGGTCGTCGCCTGCCGCCGTGTCCTCGGCGAGCTGGCCCGCACGGCCCGGGGGAACGGCCGCTGGGACGACCCCGTGCTGCGCCGCCGGCTGGGCCGGCTCGACGCGGAGTTCCGCGCCCTGTGGCGGCTGACCCAGTGGAACGTGAGCGAGGCCGAGGCGAGCGGCCCGGTCCCCGGTCTCGGCGGCTCGGTCTTCAAGCTGCGCTACTCGCACGCCCGGCAGCAGCTGTACGACACCGCGGCCGAGGTGCTCGGCCCCGACAGCCTCGACCTGGACCGGCCCTGGGTGCTCGACCGGCTGTCCTCGCTGTCGTACACGATCGCCGCCGGCACCTCGCAGATCCAGCGCAACATCGTGGCCGAGCGGATCCTCGGCCTGCCCAAGGGGAGGTGAGCGTGAGTCCTCGGCTCACGGCGGGACAGGGGCGGGTCGGCCCCGGCGGGAGGCGACCGTGCGTTTCCGGCTGAGCGACGACCAGGTCGCGCTGCGCCGGGGCGCGCGGAAGCTGCTGGAGGGGAGCTTCGGGAGACAGGCGTTGCGCGCTGCCGTCGACGCACCCGTGGGGCTCGACCGGGCGCTGTGGCGGGTCCTCGGAGAGGCGGGGTTCTTCGGCCTGCGGCTGCCGGAGGCGGACGGCGGGGCCGGCCTCGGCCTGCCCGAGGCGGTGCTGGTCTTCGAGGAGGCGGGGCGGGCGCTGCTGCCCGGGCCGCTCGTGGCCACGCACCTCGCGGCCGGCAGCGTGCCCGGCGCGGCCGGCGGCGAGACGGTCGTGGCGGCCGTCGACGGGGAGCTGGTGGAGTGGCTCGACGCGGCGGACGTCGTGTGCGGGGACACCTCCGGGGCCGTACCGCTGCGGTCGGTGGACCCGCTCACCCCGCTGCACCGGGTGGCCCGCGCGGGCGAGCCGGACCCGCGGGCCGCGCTCCTCACCGCCGCCGAGCAGCTCGGTACGGCCGGCCGGGTGTGCGAGCTGGCCGTGCAACACGCCCGGACCCGTGAGCAGTTCGGGCGGCCCGTCGGCGCCTTCCAGGCCGTGCAGCACCTGTGCGCGGAGCTGCTGGTGCGGGCCGAGACCGCACGCGCCGCCGTCTACGCCGCCGCCGTCACCGCCGACCCGGCCGACATCGCCGCCGCCCGGCTGCTCGCCGACGAGGCCGCCGTCCAAGGGGCCCGCGACTGCCTCCAGGTGCACGGCGGCATGGGGTTCACCTGGGAGGCGGACGTGCACCTGCATCTGAAGCGGGCCTGGGTGCGGGCCCGGCGTGCCGGGGGGAGCACACAGAGTGAGGAACTGCTCGCCGCCGGGCTGGTGGACTGAGCCGCCGGCCGCTTCCCGGGCTGCGGTGCCCGGGAAGCCTTGGCCCACGTTGTCGCGGATCGTGGCCTACCGGCATCACGGAGCGTCGATACCGGGTTGTGTCCTTCACGTGACTCGTCGCGACCTGGAGTCAGGGGCCCCCTCCGGTACCTTGTGTGGGATGCGAGTGGCTGCGCGGACGGGCCGAGCCGGCGGTACCCCTGGGGCGGTGCCGGGTCCTGCGGTGCGCGCCGCTGCTCGCAGGGCGGTCGGGCCCACCGCCCCCGCCTGTTCGACTCCCCGGCACGAGCGTCGCACAGTATGCCGCAGGCGTACTCCTTCGCGCGGGAATATGCCCGAAGCGCTTGTTGGGGTGACTGTACGTCAACCATGCTGTCTAGCAAGGGAGTCACAGACCGTGATCCTTGCTCTGGCCGTTGTTCTGGCCATGCAGAAAATGGCTACGATCGTGGCCCCCGTCGTGATCGCCGCCGCGGCTTCCGCCGCGGTGCGCGGTGGGCGAGGGGTCATGAGTCCGCCGGTTCGGATGGTGTGAGCGGTGCAGGTGCTTCAAGTGCAGCTGGAGATCCGGCCCGACCCCGCGGAGGTCGGGCGCGCCAGGAGATGGGCCCGCTCGCGGCTCTGCGGGTCGGGCATAACGGCCGACGAGCCGCTGGCCGAGACCCTGATCCTCCTCGTCTCCGAGCTGGTGACCAACGCCGTGGTGCACACCGGCCGTCCGGCCGTGCTGCGGCTCTGCCTGCCGGGCCCGGTGGCCGAGGACGCCGCGTCGGTCACGGTGCGGGTGGAGGTGGCCGACACCAGCTCCCGCGCCCCCGTGCCCCGCTGTGCCGGCAATGACGCCACCGGCGGCCGGGGCCTGGCCCTCGTGGACTGTCTCGCCGACCGCTGGGGCTGGAGCCCCGAGGGCGGGGGCAAGAGCATCTGGTGTGAACTGGACCGCTGTTCACGGCCCGGGAAGAGCGCGGCGATGGCGTACGGGGGCGGACAGTCCGCGTACGAGGACCTCGCCTTCGAGGCTGTGTAGACCCCCGTATCACGGGTGCGCCGGAGGTGCACCCGTGCGCGGTCGCCCCGAGCAGGCACTGAGCGATCCGTGTGCGCACCGGCGTTGACGTCCCCCGGGTGCCTGATCAGGCTGGTGGGCGTCGATTCGCCGCGAGGGGACGACGAGGGCCCGGCCGACGGTGGTCCTCGTCGAGTGTGGGTCGCACCGGATGGCGGCGCGTGCGCGTGACGGTGGGGGAGGCGCGCCGCCAGCCGCGTCATCCCGCGACGGCTCTCAGAGGACGGCCACCGGCGCCACGGGCGTTCCCGTCGCGCCGACGAACGGTTCCGGCATCGCCGACAGCAGGAACGCATACCGCCCCGCTTCTCCACAGGCTGTGGACAACTCTTCGAGATTCCAGTTCTGGCCCTGCAGCATTCCCATCTCCACCAGGTCCAGGGCATGCACGGGCAGCCACAGACCGTCGATCTCGGGCGGAAAGATCTCGAAGGTGAGCGTGTCGTTCGCGACGGCGGCCACATCGCGCGCGCGGAACCACTCCGGGCAGCGCACCGAGAGCCCCGGCGACGGATAGCCGTACCCGTGCTTGTCCCCGGCCAGATACACCTGCACCTGCCCGGTGCGCACGAGCGCGATGTCACCGGACCGCACGCGCGTACCGGCCAGCTCCTCCGCCGCCTCCAGGTCGTCGGGGGTGACCGCGTGGCCCCCCGCCAGCCGGTCCACGCCGCGCGCCCGGGCCACGTCCAGCAGTACCCCGCGCGAGACGACGTGCCGCGCCTTGTCGATGCCGCTGAACTCGGCGCCGCCGTGCGCGGTGACCGTGTGCGCCGGACGGCCGTTGTAGAGCTTCCCGGAGTGCGACACGTGCGTGAGCGCGTCCCAGTGGGTGCCCGCCTGAAGTCCCATGGTCACCGCGTCGTCGCTGCACGCCACCGTGCCCGGGCCGAACAGCTCCTGGTTGAGCTGCACCATCACGTGCAGCGGATCGACCCGGCCCGGGATCATCCCGGTCTGCACGCCGTCCCGCCGGAGGGGCAGGGCGAGCGGGACGCGGCGACCGGTGCGCACCTCGGCGGCGGCCGCGCGCACGACGTCGTCGGTGATCAGGTTCAGTGTGCCGATCTCGTCGTCTTGCCCCCAGCGCCCCCAGTTGTTCACGCGCTCGGCGATCTCGTGGAACTCCTCCGGCAGTGTCATCCGGTGCCTCCCGGGGCTTGTGCCCGCACGTCCGGCGGGCCCTAAAATCTAACGGACCGTCAGAAACCGCGGGAAGGGGCCGGACGTGGGGAACTTCTTGGCAGGGAAGGCCGTCGCCGTGACCGGTGCCGGGCGCGGTATCGGGCGGGCCGTCGCGCTCGCGGCGGCGGCCGAAGGGGCGAAGGTCGTCGTCAACGACTACGGGGTGTCGGTGGACGGCGCCTCGCCCACGAGCGAGGTCGCCGAGGCCGTCGTCAAGGAGATCGAGGCGGCGGGCGGCGAGGCGGTGGCGGTCGCCGACGACATCTCCACGATGGCCGGCGGGCAGCGGGTCGTGGACCGGGCCGTGGCGTCGTACGGCCGCATCGACGGGGTCGTGTGCGTGGCCGGGATCCTGCGGGAGCGGATGCTGTTCAACATGACCGAGGAGGAGTGGGACCCGGTCGTCGCCACACATCTGAAGGGCACGTTCACCGTGTTCCGGGCCGCCTCCGCCGTGATGCGCAAGCAGCGGACCGGCACGCTCATCGGTTTCACCAGCGGCAACCACCAGGGCTCCGTCTCCCAGGCCAACTACAGCGCGGCGAAGGGCGGGATCATCTCGCTGGTGCGCAGCGCGGCGCTCGGCCTGCACAAGTACGGGGTGACCGCGAACGCGGTGGCGCCGGTGGCCCGGACGCGGATGTCGGCCAACGTACCCATGGAACTGGCGGAGATCGGGGAGCCGGAGGACGTCGCCGCGCTGGTGGTGTACCTGCTGTCCGACGCGGCTGCCGCGCAGGGCGTCACCGGGCAGGTGTACACGATCGCCGGACCGAAGATCGCGGTGTGGGCCCAGCCGAGGGAACTGCGCGCCGCGTACGCCTCCGGCGGGTGGACGCCGGAAACGATCGCGGAGTTCCTGCCGGGGGTGGTGGGGGTGGACCCGATGCCGATGCTCGAGCGGGTGGCGGCGATGGAAGAGGCGGCGCGGAGCGGGACCCGGCCGAACGCGCGCTAGTCCGGGGGCCCGGGCGCCCACTGGTCCAGGGGCCGGGGCGGTCCGGCGGCTGCGGGTGCGGGGTGGGTTGCCCGCGCAGTTCCCCGCGCCCCTTGGGGGCGCGTGCCGGCGCAGGTGGCACCGCGTGAGCGCGGGCAAGCGAAACCGCCCCCGCCGAGCGCCGGCACCGGCGCCGGCGTCAGGGCCCGGCAATCAACCAGAGGTGGCTGACATGGAGTTCGGGTTCACCGAAGAGGACGAGGCGTTCCGGGGCGAGGCCCGGGCGTGGCTGGCCGCTCACGTCGACCCCGGTACGGACCGGCGTACCTGGGAACGCACGCTGGGCAAGGCCGGCTGGATCGGGCTCGGCTGGGGGGAGGCGGGGTACGGCAACCGGACCGCCGGTCTGACCCGCCAGGTCGTCTGGGCCGAGGAGTACGCCCGGTCGGCCGCGCCGCCCCGCTCGGGGCACATCGGCGAGAACCTGCTCGGTCCGACGCTCCTCGCCCACGGGACGCGGGAGCAGAAGGCCCGCTTCCTGCCCCCCGTCGCGGCCGGCGAGGAACTGTGGTGCCAGGGGTACAGCGAACCCGACGCCGGGTCGGACCTCGCCGGGGTGCGCACGGCGGCGGTGCGTGAGGGCGCGTACTACCGGATCACCGGGCAGAAGATCTGGACCTCGCTCGCCCACGAGGCCGACTGGTGCTTCGTACTGGCCCGGACCGACCCGGACACGCGCCGGCACCGCGGGCTGAGTTTCCTCCTCGTCCCCATGGACCAGCCCGGCCGCGTCGAGGTCCGGCCCATCCGGCAGCTGACCGGTACGAGCGAGTTCAACGAGGTCTTCTTCGACGGGGCACGCGCACGCGTGGAGCACGTCGTCGGCGGGGAGGGACACGGCTGGCGGGTGGCGATGAGCCTGCTGGGGTTCGAGCGCGGGGTGTCCACCCTGGCCCAGCAGATCGGCTTCGCCGAGGAACTGGCGGCGGTGGTCCGCACGGCCGTGGCCACCGGAGCCGCGGGCGACCCGGTCCTGCGGGCCGCGCTCGTCCGGCAGTGGGCCGAGCTGCGCGCCATGCGCTGGAACGCCCTGCGCACCCTCGGCGGCTCCGGCGACCCGGGCGCGCCCAGTGTGGCCAAGCTGCTGTGGGGCGGCTGGCACCAGCGCCTGGGCGAGCTGGCCGTCCGGGTCAGGGGAGCGGGGGCGGCCGTGGGACCCGCGGACTGGTCGGCCGCGGCACCGTACCCGCTCGACGCGGACCAGCACCTGTTCCTGTTCTCCCGGGCCGACACCATCTACGGCGGCTCGGACCAGATCCAGCGCACGATCATCGCCGAGCGCGTGCTCGGACTGCCCGGAGACCCGAAGGGGGCCGTGTGATGCGTGGAGTGGTGTTCGACGGCAAACAGGTGCAGGTCGTGGACGACCTGGCCGTACGGGAGCCGGGGCCCGGCGAGGTGCTCGTCTCGATCGCGGCGGCCGGGCTGTGCCACAGCGACCTGTCGGTGGTGGACGGAACCATCCCGTTCCCGGTGCCGGTGGTGCTCGGCCACGAGGGCGCCGGGGTGGTGGAGGCGGTGGGCGCGGGCGTCACCCATGTCGGCCCCGGTGATCACGTGGCGCTGTCCACGCTCGCCAACTGCGGGACCTGCGCGGAGTGCGACCGGGGGCGGCCGACCATGTGCCGGCGGGCCATCGGTCGACCGGGGAAACCGTTCACCCGGGGCGCGAACCTGGTGCACCAGTTCGCCGCCAACTCGGCCTTCGCGGAACGCACGGTCGTCAAGGCCGTGCAGGCGGTACGGATACCCGAGGACATTCCGTGGACGTCGGCCGCGCTGATCGGCTGCGGGGTGCTCACCGGGGTCGGCGCGGTCCTGAACCGGGCCCGCGTGGACCGTGGGGACACCGTGGTCGTCATCGGCACCGGAGGGATCGGCCTGAACGTCCTGCAGGGCGCGCGGCTCGCGGGTGCCTTCGCGATCGTGGCGGTGGACGCGAATCCGGCCAAGGAGGCGGTGGCCCGGCGGTTCGGCGCGACCGACTTCCTGACGTCGGCGGAAGGGGTCCGGGACCTGCTGCCGACGGGCGCCGACCACGTCTTCGAGTGCGTCGGCCGCGTCGAGCTGATCCGCCAGGCCGTCGACCTGCTCGACCGGAACGGCCAGGCCGTCCTGCTCGGCGTGCCCCCGGCCACCGCCGAGGCGTCCTTCCTGGTCTCGTCCCTCTACCTGGACAAGTCGATCCTCGGCTGCCGCTACGGCTCCTCGCGCCCGCAGCGGGACATCGCCCTGTACGCCGGCCTGTACCGGCAAGGGCGCCTGATGCTGGACGAGTTGGTGACGGCGGTCCATCCGGTGGAGGACTTCGAGAAGGCCCGTGAGGACGTGGAGGGGGGCCGGGTGGCGCGCGCGGTGCTCACCTTCTGATCCGAGTCGGCCCGTCGCGCCGGCCTGCTGAGCCGGGTCGGCCCGTCGCGCCGGTGTTCTGAGCCGGGTCGGCCCGACGTGCCGGCCTGCTGGGCCCGCCCCCGGCCCCGTCCTGCCGGCGGTCCGAGCCGCCGGCGGTCCCGCTGAGGCCGTCTCCTGAGGTGCCGTCAGCCGTGCCGTGCCGACTTGCCGGGCCGGCTTCGGTGCTGTCGGCGGGAGTTGTCCACAGGCGCTGGAAAAGGCGTCGGCGGTTGTCGGTGGTGGCCCCTACCGTCGAGGCATGAGTTACCGCGATGTCGCTTCCCGGCCGGTCCTGACCTGGGCCCTGGTGGCCATCGGCGCCCGTATGCCGGTGGCCATGGCCCCGCTGGCCCTGGTCTTCCTGGTCCGTGAGCGGCCCGATGGCTACACCCTGGGCGCGGCCCTCGCCGCCGCCTACGTCATCGGCGAGATCGTCGGCGCCCCCGTGCTCGGCATGCGCCTGGACCCCGCGCGGGCCCGCCCGCACCTGGCCGCCGGCCTCCTCGCGGGTGCCGCCGGCTTCGCCGGCCTGGGCGCGTTCCCCGGCGCGCCCGCCGCGGTGCTCGCCGCCTTCGCCTTCCTCGCCGGCGCCGGTCCCGCCGCGGCCCCCGGCGGGCTGCGCACCCTGCTCACCACCTTGGTGCCGGGGCACGCGGTGACCCAGGCGCTGTCCGCCGAGTCGGTCCTCACGTTCGGCGTCTGGGCGGCCTCCCCGGCGACCGTCACGGGACTCGCCCTCGGTGCGGACCGCCGCCTGCCCCTGCTGCTGGAAGCCGCCCTGATGGCCTCGGCCGCCCTGGGCCTGCGGCTCCTGCCGGCCGGCTGGGCGGCGTCAAGGGAGCGGGACGGGCAGGGCACGTCGAAGCTGCGTGTGCTGGCCCGCGCCTGGCCGGTGTACGTCACGGGCGCGGCGAGTCTGTCCCTGCTGGCCCTGGCCGAACTCGTGCTGCCCGCCCTGCTGGAACAGCGCGGTGTCGCCGTGGGCTGGGCGGGACTGCTGCTCACGGCGATGTCGGTGGCCTCGGCCGTCGGCGCCTTCCTCTACGGCCTGCGGTCCTGGCCGGGACGGCTCAGCACCCGCAGCGCCGTCCTGATGGCGGGCATGTCGGCCGCCGTGACCCTGCTCGCGCTGATACCCGCCGCGCCGGGCATGGCGGTGGCGCTGGCCGTGGCCGGGCTGCTCCAGTCGGGCGCGATGCTCACCCGCAACCTGTCCCTGCGCGAGGTGCTCCCGCCGGGCGCCCTGGCCGCCGGCTATTCGGTCATGTACGCCGCCGTCGGCGCCGGTTACGCGGCGACGGGCTCCCTGGCCGGCGCCCTGCTGCCGGTGGCCGCACCGTCGACGGCGATCCTGGCGGGGGTGGCCCTGACCGTCCTGCTGACGGCGGTCGGGTGGTGGGGCGAGACGCGGGCCGGCCGGTCAGCGCACGCCGACGTGCCCCGGCCGCTGGACGCCGCCGCCGGTCCGGAAGGTCCGCCGGTAGGCGGTGGGCGTGACCCCGAGCGCCGTCTGTAGGTGCTGGCGCATCGACTGGGCCGTGCCGAAGCCGGACTCCCGGGCCACCCGGTCCATCGGCAGGTCGGTGGACTCCAGCAGGTGCCGGGCGCGTTCCACCCGCTGCCGGGTGAGCCACTGGCCGGGACTGACGCCGGCCTCCTCGCGGAACCGCCGGGTGAACGTGCGCACCGACATGGCCTCCTGCTCGGCCATGTCCCGCAGCTGGATCGGCTCGTGCAGCCGGGCCAGCGCCCAGGCGCGGGCGGCGGTCGTCGTGGCCAGCTGGGGGTCGGGTACCGGGCGGTGTATGTACTGGGCCTGGCCGCCGTCGCGGTGGGGCGGTACGACCGTGACCCGGGCGACCTCGTTGGCGACGGCCGTGCCGAAGTCGCGGCGCACCATGTGCAGACACAGGTCGAGCCCGGCGGCCACCCCGGCCGAGGTCAGCACCTCCCCGTCGTCGATGAACAGCACGTCCGCGTCCACGCGGACCTTCGGGAACATCCGCTGGAAGCGCTCGGCGTCGGCCCAGTGCGTGGTCGCCGGGCGGCCGTCCAGCCGGCCGGCGGCGGCCAGGACGTAGACGCCGGTGCAGATGGAGGCGAGCCGGGTGCCGGGGCGGACGTGGGCGAGGGCGGCGGCCAGCTCGTCGGTGAGCCGGCCCTCCTCGTAGACCGGGCCGAGTTCGTAGGACGCCGGGACGATCACCGTGTCGGCGGTGGCCAGCACCTCGGGCCCGTGGCTGACGTGCACGGCGAAGTCGGCGTCCGTCTCGACCGGCCCGGGCGGCCGTACCGAGCAGGTCACGACGTCGTACAGGCGCCGCCCCCGTGCGTCGCGGGGGCGGCCGAAGATCCGGTGCGGGATGCCCAGTTCGAAGGGGAGCAGACCGTCCAGGGCGAGGACGGCGACGCGGTGCGGGCGGTACTCCTCTGCGCTCGTCATGGCCCGATCGTAGCGAAGGCTGTCCTCCGGGCCACTCGATGAGCGGGCATGCATCGCGGAGTCTGTGTGACGTGACTCAGACAAGCCCAGCAGCAGCTCCCGTCCAGGTTCCGCCGCCCGCCCGGCGCCACCGTGTGCACCGCGCCTGGTTCGTCGCCGCCGTCACCTTCGTCACGATCATCGGCGCGGCGGCCTTCCGCTCCCTGCCCGGTCTGCTCATCGACCCCCTGCACGAGGACTTCGGCTGGTCACGCGGCACGATCGGCGCCGCCGTCTCCGTCAACCTCGCCCTCTACGGCCTCACCGCCCCGTTCGCCGCCGCGCTGATGGACCGTTTCGGCATCCGCCGGGTGGTCGCCGTCGCGCTCACCGTGATAGCCGTCGGCTCCGGTCTGACGGTGTGGATGACGGCGGCCTGGCAGCTGCTGCTGTGCTGGGGCCTGCTGGTGGGGCTCGGTTCCGGGTCCATGGCGCTGGCCTTCGCGGCGACCGTCACCAACCGCTGGTTCACCACGCGGCGCGGTCTGGTCAGCGGCATCCTCACCGCGGCCTCCGCCTCCGGCCAGCTGATCTTCCTGCCGCTGCTGTCCTGGATCGTCGAACGCCACGACTGGCGGCCGGCCGCGGTCACCGTCGCCCTGGCGGCGCTCGCCGTGGTCCCCTTCGTGTGGCTGCTGCTGCACGATCACCCGGCCGACGTGGACCAGAAGCCCTACGGAGCGGAGGCGTTCGTGCCGAAGCCGGCCCCGGTCGCGGGAGCGGCCCGCCGCACGCTGGGCGTCCTCGCCTCGGCCGTGCGCACCGGCCCCTTCTGGCTGCTCGCCGGCACCTTCGCGATCTGCGGAGCGTCCACCAACGGCCTGATCCAGACCCACTTCGTGCCCGCCGAGCACGACCACGGCATGCCGGTGACGGCGGCGGCCTCGCTGCTCGCGGTCATCGGGGTGTTCGACGTCGTCGGCACGATCGCCTCCGGCTGGTTCACCGACCGCTTCGAACCGCGCCGGCTGCTCGCCGTCTACTACGCCCTGCGCGGCCTCTCCCTGCTCTTCCTGCCGATGCTGCTGGCCCCCGCGGTGCATCCGCCGATGCTCTTCTTCATCGTCTTCTACGGCCTGGACTGGGTGGCCACCGTGCCGCCCACCCTCGCCCTGTGCCGCGAGCGGTACGGCGAGGACAGCGCCATCGTGTTCGGCTGGGTGCTGGCCGCGCACCAGGTCGGCGCGGCCGTCGTCGCCTACCTCGGCGGAGTCGCCCGGGACGTCTTCGGCTCGTACGACGTGGTCTGGTACGCCTCCGGCACCCTGTGCGCGGCGGCGGCCCTGATGGCCCTGGTGATCAGGCGGCAGCAGGCTGCGGTTCCCGCGCTGCCCTGACCCGCGCTCAGCTCTCCCGGAGCCGGCCGAACCGCCCTCGGTGGAAGAGCAGCGGCTTCTGCGGTCCGTCCGCCCCGAGGGCGTCCACCCTCCCCACGACGATGAGGTGGTCGCCCCCGGTGTGCACGGCGTGCACGGTGCAGTCGACCCAGGCGGTGGCCCCGGCGAGCCGCGGGGAGCCGGACACGGGTGCCGGTTCGTACGCCACCCCCGCGAACTTGTCCGCACCGCTCACCGCGAAGGCCCGGCACAGCTCGTCCTGGCCGGCGCTGAGTACGTTGACGCAGAAGACGCCGGCGCGGGCGATCCGGGGCCAGGTGGTGGACGTGCGGCCCACCAGGAAGCAGACGAGGGGCGGTTCGAGGGAGAGGGAGGAGAAGGACTGACAGGCGAAGCCGGCGGGTCCGGCCTCACCGGCGCCGGCCGGCGCCGTGATCACCGTGACCCCGCTGGGGAAGCAACCCAGCACCCGCCGGAACTCCCCCGGTGCCACCGGGGCCCGCTCGTCCTCGCGGACGCACCGCAACTCCGGCCGCGGCAGGGCCTCCACGGGCCCCGGGGCCGCTCTCAGATACCGGACGGCCGCGGCCGCCGCCCCTGCGTGTCCCATCACGGCTCCATTGAACCTGACGACACGTCAGATGAGAAGCCCGGGGGAAGAGCCCGTGCGCACGCTGCATAGGCTGCGGCGATGGGGTGGGAGAACATGCGCGCGCGAGGGCGGACGGCCCGCGGGCTGTGGGACACCGGGGACCTGACCGCGGCGATCGCCGTGCACGCGGCGCAGTTGCCGGCGGCCGGGCTGGTGTCGTGGCTCACGACCGTCGGCCGGGACCGGTCCGGCAGCGACGACGACGGCGGCCCCTTCGGGTTCCTCTGCCTGCTCGTCTTCGCGCCACTCCTCCTGCCGTTGCTGGGCATGCTCGTCTCCGTCGTGCTGACGCTGCCCGCGGTGGTGTCCGCGCGGCTGGCGGGCCGGCGCCTCGGCGGGCCGGACCCGGCCTGGCGGCTGGCGGGGGCGGTGGCCACGGCCGCCGGCTGGGCCGCGGTGACGACGGCACTGTGGCACTGGCCGTTCGCCACCACGGCCGCGGTGCTGACCGCCCTGGGCGTGCTCCCCGCGCTGGTCAGCGCCTATGTCCGCACCCGCCCCTGGACGACATGGGGCCTGTGGTGGCGCTCTTCGCTCGGCTGTGCCGGTCTCGTCCTCCTGGTCCTCGCCGCGGCGATCCCGGCCACCGTGATCGGGTGAGCCGGGTGCTGCGAGCGCGCCCGGAGGGGTCGGGCGGTGCGAGCGTGGCCGGACGGGCTGGGCGGTGCGAGCGGGACCGGGCGGGGCGGGCAGTGTGAGCGTCGGGTGAGGCGAGCCGTACGAGCCGCCGGGGCTCGGTCAGCGGCCCCGGAAGTCCGGCCGTCCGCGTTCCGTGAACGCCCGCAGCCCCTCCTGGGCGTCCCGTGTCGTCATGTTGATCTCCTGCGCCCAGGCCTCGGCGGCGAAGGCGGAGGCGCGGTCGGTGTCGAGGGAGGCGTTCACCAGGTGCTTGGCCAGGGCCAGGGCGCGGGTCGGGGCGGCTGCCAGGCGCAGTGCCCACTCGCGGGCCGTCTTGTCCAGCTCCGTGTCCCGCACGACCCGGTTGACCAGGCCGAGGCGTTCCGCTTCCGGGGCCGGCAGCGCGTCGCCGAAGAACATCAGCTCCTTCGTGCGGTGCAGGCCGATCAGACGGGGGAGCAGGTAGGCGCCGCCGGCGTCCGGGACCAGGCCGCGGCGGACGAACACCTCGATGAAGCGGGCCGATTCGGCGGCCAGGACCAGGTCGCAGGCGAAGGCCAGGTGCGCACCGAGGCCCGCTGCCGTGCCGTTCACCGCGGCCAGGACCGGCTTCTCGCAGTCCAGTACGGCCGCGATCAGGCGTTGCGCGCCGGCGCGCAGGACGCGGGCCACGTCACCGGGGACACGCTCACCGGTCCCGGCGCCGCCGCGCAGGTCGGCGCCGGAGCAGAAGCCGCGGCCCGTGCCGGTCAGGACCACCGCCCGGACGTCCGGGTCCGCGGACGCCTCCGACAGCAGGCCGACGAGCCGGTCGCGCATCGACGGGGTGAGGGCGTTGAGGGAGTCGGGGCGGGTGAGGGTGATCCAGGAGACCTGGTCGCGGATCTCGTGGCGGATGCCGGTCACCGGCACACCACCAGCGCGTCCAGGGCCACCGCCCCTTGTCCCCGGGGCAGCACCATCAGGGGGTTGATGTCCAGCTCGGCGAGCTGAGGGCCCAGTTCGAGCGCCATGCGCTGGACCCGCAGTATCACCTCCACCAGCCCGTCCACGTCGGCCGGCGGGCGGCCCCGGACGCCGTCCAGCAGGGCCCGGCCGCGCAGCTCCGTCAGCATGGTGCGGGCCTGGTCCTCGCCGAAGGGCGGGACGCGGACCGTCGCGTCGTGCAGGACCTCCACCAGTACGCCGCCGAGTCCGGCCGTCACCGTCGGGCCGAACAACGCGTCGTGCGTCATCCCGACCATCATCTCCACGCCCTGCTCGACCATCTGGCACACCAGGACGCCGTCCAGCCCGACGCCCTCGTAGCGGGCGATGTCGTTCAGCTCCCGGTACGCGTCGCGGACCTGGCTCGCCGAGGTCAGGCCGATCTTCACCAGGCCCAGTTCGGTCTTGTGGGCGATCTGCGCGCCGGACGCCTTCATCACCACCGGATAGCCCACCTGCCCGGCCGCCCGTACGGCAGCAGCCGCGCTGGTGACCAGTTGTTCGCGCGGTACCCGGATGCCGTAGGCGCGCAGCAGCTGCTTGGCCGCGTGCTCGCTGAGCTGCCGGCCGGGCTGCATCAGGGCCTCGGCCTTGCGGAAGGAGGGGGAGGGGGTGCGCGGGGCCTCGTCGAAGGGGGAGCGGTAGTCGCCCACGAAGCGGTGGTGGTCCAGCCAGGCGCGGACGGCGGTCAGGCAGTTGCCGACCGTGCGGAAGGTGGCGACGCGGGAGGAGCCCAGCAGGACGTCCCGGTACGCCGGCTCCGTGCCGACCGGCGAGCCCCACACCACGCACACCAGCTTGTCGGTCTCCTCGGCCGCCGCGACCAGGTCCGCCACGAGTCTGTCGCTGAGCGGCGGGAAGGGGCCGGTGACCGGGCAGATCAGCACCCCCACGTCCGGGTCGGCCAGGATCGCGTCGATGATCTTCCGGCCGCGTTCGTCGCCGACCGGGTGGCCGCCGTTGTCCACCGGGTTGGCGACGTTCAGGTACTCCGGTATCCACTGGTGCAGCTCGGCCTGCTTGTCCGGGGACAGCGCCGGCAGCCGCAGCCCCGCCCCGGCGGCCAGGTCGGCGACGTGCGCGCCCGTGCCGCCCGAGATGGAGTAGACGACCACGCCTTCGGCCAGGGGTGCCTTCGCGCGGGCCAGCAGAGACGCCGTGTCCTGGAGTTCGTCCAGGGCGTCGACGCGGATCACGCCGTACTGCCGCATGGCTGCGTCGGCCACGTCGTCGGCGCCGGTGAGCTTGCCGGTGTGCGAGGCCGCCGTACGGGACCCCGCCTCGGTCCGGCCCACCTTCACGGCGACCACCGGCACCTTGCGGCGGGCGGCGCGGTCGGCGGCCAGCAGGAAGGCGCGGCCGTCCTTGAGGCCCTCCACGTAGCAGGCGATGGCGCCGACCTCGGGCTGCTCGGCGAACCAGGAGAGGAAGTCGGCGGTCTCCAGGTCGGCCTCGTTGCCGGTGGGCGCCCAGTGCGAGAGCCGGATGCCGAGTTCCTGCAGGGCGAAGACGGGCCGGCCCTGGTGCCCGGACTGGGTGATGAGGGCGATGGCCGGCCCTGACAGGTCGTCCCGGAACCGTTCGAAGGCGTTGAGGTTGGTGTTCGGCCCCAGCAGCCGCAGCCCCGAGCGCCGTACCGCCTCGGCCAGCCGCTCCTGGGCCTCGGCGCCCGCCTCCCCGGTCTCGGCGAACCCGGAGGCGAAGGCGACCGCGAACTTCACCTTGGTCTCGGCGAGTTCCTCGATCACGGGCAGCGGGTCGGCCACCAGCAGCACGGCCAGGTCGACCTGGCCGGGCAGGTCGGCGACGGAGGCGGCGCACGGGTGGCCGAAGACGGACGTCCGGGTCGGATGCACCGGGTGTACCCGCGCCCCGACCCGGGCGGCCCAGCCGAGCAGTTGCCGGGTGATACCGGTGTTGGGCCGTCCCTCGGTGTCGGAGGCGCCGATCACGGCCACGGACTCGGGCCGGAAGAACCGGGCGAGGTCCGGTACGTCGGCGTAGAGCGGGCGCCCGCTGACATCCAGGCCGTCCATGTCGTCGGCCCGGCCGTGCACGGCGGGTCCGGTCCGCTGCTCGCCGCAGGCGATGACCCGGGCCCGGCGGGCGTCGGTGGTGAGTGTGCCGTGGGTCGATCCAAGCATCGTTCCGCCCGCCTCCTGTGAGACAGCCATGTGTAGCTGACGCCCTGTCAGATTACTTAACTGACGAAGCGTCAGGAACGGGTCGGATAGATAAAGTTACCGCTGAGTGCCAAATCCCTTGGCCACGGCGTGCGCGATCTTCCCCGCGTCGATCGCCAGCTCCCGGAACATCCCGCTGATGGGATTGGTGAACCCGGTGAAGTACAGACCGGGTGCCTCGGCGGGCGTGCGGCCGCCGTGCACCACCGGCTTCCCGCGGTCGTCGAGCACCCCGAGGTGGCCGACGAGCCCCTCCAGCGCACGGACGTACCCGGTCGCCGCGATCACCGCGTCCGGCGAGGTCCGGCTGCCGTCGGCGTGCACCACCTTGCCGTCCTCGAACGCCTCCACGGCGGCCACGATCTCCACCTTCCCCCGGCGTACGGCGTCGACCAGGCCGACGTCCTGGACCGGGATCGAGCCCTCCTTCACCCTGCTGTACAGCCCGGTGTCCGGACGCGGCAGCCCGTGCGCCGACAGGTCCGGGGTGCTGAGCCGCCCCACCGGCCCGGCGAGCCGGTCCACGAGCCCCACCGGCAGCCGCCGCACCAGTACACCCGTGTACTGCGCGGCCCAGCCGAGGGTCGACCGGCGCAGGATGTGCGGTGCCGTGCGCACCGCCAGTCGCACCCGTGCGGCCCCGCCCTCCACCAGGTCGACGGCGATCTCCGCGCCCGTGTTGCCGATCCCGACGACGAGCACGTCCCGGCCGGCGTACGGCTCGGCGTTGCGGTAGTCGCCGGCGTGCAGCAGCTGCCCCTCGTAGTCCTCGCGGCCGGGCCAGTCGGGCAGGTGCGGGGTGTGGTTGTAGCCGGTGGCCACGACCACCGCGCTGCCGGTCAGCTCCCGGCCGCCGGAGGCGTGCAGCAGCCACCCGGTGCCGTCCCCGGCCGGCTCGACGCGGTGGACCTCCACCCCGGTGACGATCTCCAGCTCGTGGTGCTCGGCGTACTTCTCCAGGTAGCGCACGACGTCGTCCCGGGCGACCCAGCGGCCGAACTTCCGGGGCATGGCGAGGCCGGGCAGGGCGGAGAGCCGGCGGGTGGTGTGCAGCCGCAGCCGGTCGTAGTGGTTGCGCCAGGAGGCGCCCGGCCGGTCGGCCTTCTCCAGCACCACCGCCCGGATGCCCCGTGCCCGCAGCGCGTGGGCGGCGGCGAGGCCGCCCGGACCGGCGCCGACGACATAGACCGGGCGGTCGGCGGGGGTCGCCGACAGGTGTACGGGAGAAGGACGGGAGACGGCCATGAGCGGGAGCGTAATCACACACCCGGTTGATGGGTCTCGGTCAAGACCGGAATTGGTTGCGGATTGATCACGCCTGTGCGGGAACGGCGTCCGCGGGGCGGGGAAACGCGCCACGGGCCCGCGCCCGTGCGTCCAGGGAGCCCTGCCGCCCCTCTCGGCAAGCCGCCAGATCTGACATACCGTCAGATCCATGGATGCGATATGGCTGGACGGCGCCGAGTGGCTGGCGGTGCTGCGCATCGGCCTCGGCCTGTGGTGGCTGGAGAGCTGGCGGCACAAGGACAAGAAGGCCTGGTTCGAGCGGGGCAGCGGCATCACGTGGGCGGCGGAGATCGCCGGGAAACACCGCTGGGCACCGGTGCGCACGGGCTTCGAGACGGTCGTGAAGCCGTACCCGAAGCTGATGGCGTACGTCGTCGCCTACGCCGAACTCTCCCTCGGACTGGGCCTGATCCTCGGCTTCCTGACCCCGGTGGCCCTGCTCGGCGGGCTGCTGCTGAACGCGGTCTACTTCGTCCTCATGATCCACGACTGGGCGGAGCAGGGCCAGAACTCGATGATGGCGCTGATCTCGCTGGTCGGCTTCTTCGGGATGGCCTGGCAGACGTGGTCGGTGGACGCATGGCTCGGGTGGTTCTGATGGGCGGCCCGCGGCACGACGTCCCGGAGGCCGACGCCTTCACCCGCCCCTACTGGGAGGCGGCGGCCGAGGGCCGGCTGCTGATCCGCCGCTGCGGCGCCTGCGGCCGGGCCCACCACTACCCGCGGGAGTTCTGCCCGCACTGCTGGAGCGAGGAGGTCACCTGGGAGGAGGCGGGCGGCCGGGCCGTGCTCTACACCTGGTCCACGGTCCACCACAACGACCTCCCCCCGTTCGGCGACCGCACCCCCTACGTGGCCGCGGTGGTCGACCTGGCGGAGGGGCCGAGGATGATGACGGAGGTGGTGGACTGCGCCGAGGCGGAGCTGGCCGCCGGGATGCCACTCGGGGTGACCTTCCGGGAGGGCGTACCGGTGTTCGCTCCGGGGGGCGGGGCCCGGTCACGACCGTGACCGCCCCTCACGGCCACAGCAGGGACCGGCTCCAGCCGAAGCCCGTGCTGCGGTACTCCAGCCGCACGTGCCGCCGTTCGGCGTCCCCCTGGAAGAACTCCACGGTCTCCGGGCGCAGCCGGTACAGGGTCCAGGTCGGCGACGGCTCGTCCGGGTTCTTCCGGGCCCGCTCCCAGGCCGCCTCCGAGGCCTGCCGCAACTCGTCCACCGAGGACAGGTCCTCGCTCTGCCGGCCGGTCAGCGCGGCGGCCAGCGCGCCCGTGGAGCGCGCGTGCAGGTCGGCCTGGCTCTCCTCGGACGGCGCCGCCACGACCGGTCCCCGCAGCCGCACCTGGCGGCCCAGCGCCGGCCAGTAGAAGGCGAGGGCCGCATGCGGCCGGGCGCTGAGTGCGCGGCCCTTGCGGCTGGTGGCGTGCGAGGCGAAGGCCCAGCCGTCCGCGTCGGCCCCGTGCAGCATCACGATCCGTACGTCCGGCCTGCCCTCCTCGTCCACGGTCGCCAGCGACATGGTGTGCGGCTCCGGCTGCCCGGCGGCCACCGCCTCCGCGAACCAGCTCGTGAACAGGGCCAGCGGGGTGGGCGGGGCGGTCTCCGGATCGAAGGGCCGCAGCCGGGTCACCCCGGGTTCCCAGACCCGCAGCGACAGGAGCAGTTCGTGGAGATCCTTTTGTGCCATGGGGCGAGTATCACCCGCGCCGGGCGGCGCACTCCGGTCCTCGCACGGCATGTGCCGGAGACGGTCGCGCCCCGTGCCCCCCGGGTCCCCCCACGACACCGCCCACGACGTCGTCCCCGCCCGGGCACGACGGGTCGCCGGGAGCAGAACCGTTCTCCGGAGCCGGGGCGGATCGTCCTCCGCCCACGACGTCACCCCCGCCCGAGCACCACGGTCGCCGAGGAGCAGAACCAGCCTCCGGTCGCGGACGCCACGCCCAGCCTGGGCAGCCTTCCGTCGCGGCCCCGCACCTGGCGTTCCCCGGCCTCCCCGCGCAGCTGCCGTACCGCCTCCACCAGCAGGAACAGCCCGCGCATCCCCGGGTGCTGGGCCGACAGCCCGCCGCCGTCCGTGTTGACCGGCAGCTCGCCGCCCCGGACCAGCAGCCGGCCCTTCTCCACGAAGGCCCCGCCCTCGCCCTTGCCGCAGAAACCCAGGTCCTCCAGGGTCACCAGGGTCATGTAGGTGAAGGCGTCGTAGATCTCGGCGAAGTCGACGTCCGCCGGGGCCACCCCGGCACGCTCGAAGGCGAGCCGGCCGCTCACCGCCGCCGGGGACACGGTGAAGTCGGGCCACTCGGACATCGCCGCGTGCGAGACGTGCTCGCCGGTGCCGAGGATCCAGACCGGGGCCGTACGGCAGTCCCGTACGTACTCCTCGGCCGCCAGCAGGACCGCCGCGCCGCCGTCGGAGCGCGGGCAGCAGTGCAGCCTGGTGAAGGGGTCGGCGATCAACGGGCCGGACAGCACGTCCTCGACCGTGATCGGGTCGCGGAACATCGCCTCCGGGTTCAGGGCCGCGTTCGCCCTCGCCTGGACGGCCACCTCGGCCAGCTGCTCGATCGTCGTGCCGTACTCGGTCATGTGCCGGCGGGCCGCCATCGCGTACTTGGCGATCAGCGTGTGGCCGTAGGGCACTTCGAACTGGAGGGGGCCGCGGGAGCCGAAGGACAGGTTCCCGGTGCGGCGGCCCGCCTTGACGTCCGCCCGTGCGGTCGAGCCGTACGCCAGCAGTACGGCGTTCGCGTGGCCCGCCGCTATCGCGTCCGCCGCGTGCGCCGCCATGACCTCCCAGGTCGCCCCGCCGACCGAGGTGGAGTCCACCCAGGTCGGCCTGAGGCCCAGGTACTCCGCGACCTCGACCGGGGCCAGCGTGCCGAGGCCCGCCGAGGCGAAGCCGTCGACGCGGGCGCGGCCCAGGCCGGCGTCCGCCAGGGCGCGGCGGGCGGCCTGGGCGTGCAGGGCGTACGGCGTCGCGTCGTCCACGCGTCCGCAGTCGGAGAGGGCCACGCCGACCACGGCGACTTTCCTGCTCCCTGGCTTCATGGAATCTGACGGTACATCAGATATGGGGCCGGGCGGCAGGTGTCGCGGGTATGGGCATCCCTCCGCCGGACCCTTAACATGACGGGCCGTCAGATCGCGCGGGAAGGATCAGCCATGGACACGCGCCTCAGCCCCGAGCAGGACGAGATCCGCCGGACCCTGCGCGAGCTGCTGCGCAGACGCTGCGGCCCGGCCGAGCTGCGGGCCGCCGTGGAGACGCCCGCCGGACACGACCCCCTCCTGTGGTCCGCCCTCGCCGACCGGCTCGGACTGCCGGGGCTGGCGCTCCCGGAGGCGTACGGCGGGGTCGGCTGCTCGGTCACCGAGCTGGCCCTGGCCTGCGAGGAGACGGGCCGGTTCCTCGTGCCCTCGCCGCTGCTCGCCACCTCCGTCCTCACCGCCCCGCTGATCCTCGCCCTCGGCACCGAGGCCCAGCGTGCCGGGCTGCTCCCGCGCATCGCCGCCGGAGCCCTCACCGCCGCCCTCGCCGTCGCCGGGCCCGCCCTCACCACCGCCCTCGCCCTGACCGGCGGGAACGACGGCTACAGCGCCGGCGGCGGACGGGCCGGCGGGGTGCAGGCACGGCGGGCGGAGGGCGGCTGGCGGTTGTACGGCGAGGTGGAGCAGGTGCTGGACGGGCACACCGCCGGACTGCTGCTCGTCGCCGCGCACACCGGCGGGTACGCCCGGTCGCGCACGCTGCTGTTCCTGGTGCCGGGGGATACGGCCGGGGCGGTACGGACCCGGCAGACCGCCCTGGACGCCACCCGCCCGCAGGCACGCGTCCAACTGCGCGACACCCCGGCCGAGTTGCTCGGGTCCGAGGAGACGGACGTACGGCCCGCCCTCGCCGCACTCGGCGACCGCGTCGCCGCCGTGCTCGCCGCCGAGGCCGTCGGGGCGGCCGACCGGGTGCTGGAGCGGACCGTGGAGTACGCCGGGCAGCGGATGCAGTTCGGGCGGCCCATCGGGTCCTTCCAGGCCGTGAAGCACCGGCTGGCGGACGTGTACGTGGGGGTGCAGGCGGCACGGTCGGCCGCGTACTACGCCGCCTGGGCGGCCGGCCACGGGCAGCGGGCCGGCGCGCTCGCGCTCGCCCAGGCGCTGGAGGCGCTGCGCCGCGCCGCCGCCGAGGGTGTCCAGCTGCACGGCGGGATCGGGTTCACCTGGGAGCACGACGCCCACCTGTACTTCAAGCGGGCGGCCGGGGACGAACTGCTGTTCGGGCCCGTGCACCGGCTGCGGGACCGGGCCGCCGAGACGGCGGAGCTGTTCACGGGAGCGGAGGTGGCGGTGTGAAGGCCGGCGCAGGCGTACGGTTCGTGCAGAAGGCGTCCTCCACCCGGGCCTTCGCCAAGGTCGCCCCGCACGTCGTCCCGGCCCTCGACCGTGCCGTGCACCGGCTCACCCGGGGCCGGGTCCTGCTCAGCAGCCGGATGCTGCCCGGCGTGGTCCTCACCTCCACCGGCGCCCGCACCGGACAGCCCCGCCGCACCCCGCTGGCCTGCATGCCCGAGGCGGACGGCCGGAGCTGGATCCTCGTCGGCTCCAACTTCGGCCGCACCGGTCACCCCGCCTGGACCCACAACCTCCTCGCCCACCCGGCCGCCTCGGTCAGCTGGAAGGGCCGGGACATCCCGGTCACGGCCAGGCTCCTTTCGGGGAAGGAACGGGCCGCCGTATGGCGGGCGCTGCTGGAGTTCTGGCCGCCGTACGCCACCTATCAGGCCCGGGTGGAGCGGGAGATCAGGGTCTTCCGGCTGACGCGCGGGCAGGGCTGAGGCCGGTCAGAGCGTGGCCAGCCGTTCCACCAGCAGCAGTGCGCCGATCCCCAGCATCGCCGCCCCCGAGGTCCGCGTCACCGCACGGGCCGCCACCGGCCTAGCGGCGAGCAGTGCGCGCGACAAGGCGCCGACCGTGAGGTAGACGGCCGCGCAGGCGGCCATGTTGAGCACGCCGAGGACTGCCGTCTGGGCGGGGACGGGCAGGTGGGAGCCGTGCAGGGTGAGGAACTGGGGGAGCACGGAGAGGTAGAGCAGCAGGCCCTTGGGGTTGAGGCCGCTGATCGTGGCGCCGCGCAGGAAGGGACGCCGGTCGTCAGCGGTCGCGCCCGCCGTGCCGGGGACCGCCGGCCGGCGCAGCACGCTCCAGCCGAGCCAGAGCAGATAGCCCGCGCCCGCCACGGTCAGGGCCGTCAGCAGCCGGGGCGAACCCGCGACCAGTACCGCGAGGCCGGCCGTCGCCAGGACCGTGTGCAGGGCATAGCCGCAGACCAGGCCCGCGACCGCGCGCGGGACCGAGCTGCCGCGCAGGGCGGTCGCGATGACGTACGCCCAGTCGGCGCCCGGCACGCACACCAGCAGCAGGTCCACGGCGAGGAAGGAGAAGAGCAGTCCCGGATCCATACCGGGGACATTAGGCGTGAATGGCCCGAAAGTGTTCCTGAAGTTTGCTCGTGATCTCGTACTCTGAGCAAATATCTTCTTCATGGACGACGTGGACCGGAAAATCCTTGCCGAGCTGCAGCAGGACGGGCGGCTGACCGTGACCGAGCTGGCCGCCCGGGTGCGGCTCAGCGTCTCGCCCTGCCACCGGCGGCTGCGCGAGCTGGAGCGGTCCGGCGCCATCCAGGGATACCGGGCGCAGGTCGACCCGGCGGCACTCGGGCTGAACTTCGAGGCGCTGGTCTTCGTGTCCATGCGGCAGGAGGACCGGGACACGGTCGTCGAGTTCGAGCGGGCCGTCAGCGAACTGGATCACGTGCTGGACGCCCAGCGGCTGTTCGGGGAGCCGGACTACCTGCTCCGGGTCGCCACCGCCGACCTGGCCGCCTTCCAGCGGCTGTACGACGAGCGGCTGGCCACCCTGCCGGGGGTGCAGCGGCTGACGTCGACGCTGGTGATGAAGCACGTGGTGCGGGACCGGCCGTTGCCCGCGTAGACGGCAGGCGGTGGCTCATCGGATGAACCACCGCCTGCCAGACAGGACTTGGAACCTGGAAAAAAGGGGGCGCGCGCCGCGGGCTACTTGGCCGGCTTCTTGCCGGTCACCCCGAGGTGCACCAACAGCGCCAGATTCGGCTTGAGTTCGGCCTGCTTCACGCCCCAGGAGGAGAAGCCCTTCTGGTGGGAGGCCACTGCCGCGAGCATCGCGACCAGCGAGCCGGCCACCGCCGCCGGGTTCACGTCCTTGTCGACGCGGCCCTTGGACTGGAGTTCCGCGATGGAGTCCGCCAGGGAGTTGTTGACCGAGTTCAGGATCTTCATGCGGAGCTTGTAGAACCGTTTGTCCCCCTCGGCCGCGCCGAGGTCAACCACGCGCAGGATGGCGTCGTGCTTCTTCCAGAACTCCAGGAATCCGTCGACCAGTTCCTGGGCGGTCTGCCAGCCCGACTTGCCGGCCCAGGTGCGTCCTTCGAGGAGTTCGGTCAATCCCGCGCCCTCGGCCGCCATCTGCTCGGCGATCTCCAGGACGGCGCCTTCGACGTCCGGGAAGTACTGGTAGAAGGTCGCGGGCGAAGTGCCCGCCTTCCGGGCGACATCGATGACCTTGACGTCCCGGTACGGGGAGGAGCTGAGCATCTCGCTGAGGCAGTCGAGCAGCTTCTGCCGGGTCGCCTGCCCACGTCGACCGGCCACGCGGCCGTCGACGGTACGCACTTGTCCTGTCATGCCGTCAGCTTACCGAGGGGTGATCGGAGCGCGATTCGGCCGACTGCAAATGGGGTGCACGGGGACGGCGGGGGTGGTGTGCCTGGTCTGCGGGGTGCGCGCGGCCCGGTTACTTTGGCGGCATGGCCGAAAACAGGGCATCTGCCGACGAAGAGGTGTACCAGGAGGGCGTCCCTTGCTGGGTGGACGTACAGCTGCCCGACGTCGAGGCGGGCAAGCGGTTCTACGGTGAGCTCTTCGGGTGGACCTTCGAGGCGTCGTACGGCTCCTCGGTGTGGGCCCTGCTGGACGGCGACCGCGTCGCCTCGCTGGCCCCCAAGACGGACGGCCGCATGCCCACCGTCTGGACGGTGTCCTTCGCGACCGCGGACGCCGGGGCCCTCGGCCGGCGGATCACGGCGGGCGGCGGCCAGGTCGTCATGGCGCCGTTCCCGGTCGGCGAACTCGGCACCGCGGCCCTCGCCGCCGACCCCGAGGGCGCGGTGTTCGGACTGTGGCAGCCCGGCACCCACCGCGGCTTCGGGCGGCGGCACGCACCCGGCACCTTCGTCTGGGCGCAGCTGTACACCCGGGACACCGCCGGGGCCAACGTCTTCTACGGCGGCCTCTTCCACGACGCCCTGTTCGGCACCGATACCGAGCCCGACTTCGGCCGCGCGGACGTCACCGAGGTGTTCCCGGCCGAGATGCCCCCGCACTTCGTCACCCACTTCCGGGTCACCGACCTGGCGGACGCCCTCGGGACGGTGCAGCGGCTCGGCGGGCGGGTGCAGGCGCCACCCTTCGAGACGTCGTACGGACGAGTGGCCGTCGTCACCGACAATCAGGGGGCGTCGTTCGCACTGTTGCAGCGCTGAATCGTCCGCTTTGGCATGAGACACCCCGATTTCTCACCGGGTTCGCAACCAGCCGCCCGGCCAGGAAGAATCAGGGTGCGTGCCGCCGAGGCGGTGCGGTGGTGAGACGCTGCACTTCGGTCGCGTACATATGGAGAGTGGCGCGGCTCGTACGGGGAGGTGGCAGGCAAGTGGTGGATCAGCTGACGCAGCACGATCCGCGGCGGATCGGGCCGTTCGAGGTGCTGGGCCGGCTGGGCGCCGGCGGCATGGGGCTGGTCTATCTCGCGCGCTCGGCGTCCGGCCGGCGCGTGGCGATCAAGACGGTCCGCACGGAGCTGGCGGAGGACCAGCTGTTCCGGGTCCGCTTCACCCGTGAGGTGGAGGCGGCCCGGGCGGTGTCGGGCTTCTACACGGCCGCCGTGGTCGACGCCGACCCGCGTGCGGCGGTGCCCTGGCTGGCCACCGCCTACGTTCCCGCGCCCTCCCTCGAGGAGATAGTGAACGATTGCGGGCCGCTCCCGGCGCAGGCCGTGCGCTGGCTGGCGGCGGGCGTGGCGGAGGCCCTGCAGTCCATCCACGGCGCGGGCCTGGTCCACCGCGACCTGAAGCCGTCCAACGTGCTCGTGGTCGAGGACGGCCCCCGGGTGATCGACTTCGGTATCGCCTCCGGCGTCTCGAACACCCGCTTGACCATGACGAACGTCGCCGTCGGCACCCCCGCGTACATGTCCCCGGAGCAGGCCAAGGACTCCCGCAGCGTCACCGGCGCCAGCGACGTCTTCTCCCTCGGCTCCATGCTGGTCTTCGCGGCCACCGGTCACCCGCCCTTCCACGGCGCCAACCCGGTCGAGACCGTCTTCATGCTGCTCCGCGAGGGTCCCGACCTCACGGGTCTGCCCGACGAGCTGCGCCCGCTCATCGAGGTCTGCATGCAGATGGAGGCCTCCGCCCGGCCCACCCCGGCGGACCTCCAGGCCCAGCTCGCCCCCCATCTCTTCGGCTCCGGCTCCGACGACAGCGGCACCGCCTCCGCCTGGCTGCCCGAGAAGGCCGTCGCCCTCATCGAGTCCCGCCGCGGCGGGAGACCCGCCGCCAAGCCCGCCCCGGCCGCGACCGCCGGCCCGCGCAGCGCCGGCCGCCCGGCCGTGCCCCCGCCCCCGCCGTACGACCCCCCGGTGCCCGCGCCCGTCCCGGCCCCGGTCGGCGCTCCCGACACCGGCCCGGTCCGGCTGGCCGGCGCCCAGGTGCCCATCGGGCCGGGCCCCCGCGTGGCCGACGCCCGCGCCGCCGCGGTGAAGGCGCCGCCGCCGGAGGCCGGCCTGGTGGCCAGCTGGTCCCGGCCCCGCCCCGGCCTGGCCGGCGCCGACCCCGCCGTACCGCCCGTGCCCGCCACGCCCCCGGAGACGGCGAGCGGCTGGCGGCCCTGGCGGTTCCGGATGTCCAACGACGTCTGGGGCACCCCGTCCGTCGACGGCGACCTGGTCTACGTCACCTCCTTCGAGGTGCACGCGCTGGACGTGGCCACCGGCCGCCGCCGGTTCAAGACCCGGGACGTCGCCTGGTCGATGGGGGTGGCCGACGGCCGTATCCACGCCTCGGACGGTCCCACCCTGTTCGCCCTGGACGCCCGCGAGGGCACCGACCTGTGGCGGCTGTCCACGGACGCCTGGGTGTACTCCCTGAAGGCCGACCGCGGCACGGTCGTCACCGGCACCCGGGGCGGCGGCGTGCAGGCCTGGGAGGCGGCGAACGGCCAGAAGCTGTGGGAGATCACCGGCTGCCAGACCGACTTCGAGTCCCCCGAGGCGGGCCCGGTCGTGCACGACGGCACGGTCTACGTCTGGCAGGACGCCCGGCTGCGCGCCCTGGAGGCCCGCACCGGTGAGGAGCGCTGGTCGTACCCCATCGGCGACGCGGCCTCCTGCGGCGGGGTCCCGGTCCGGCTGGCCCCGGCGTCCGACGGGTACGTCTACGTCTCCGCCGGCACCCGCGTGCTGGCCGTCGAGGCGGCGAGCGGCATGGTGCGCTGGCACTTCGAGGCCCCGGCGGTCTTCCTGTGCCCGCCGGCCTTCGCCCCGGGCCCGGCCGTCACCGGCGGCGGCGTCTACCTCGCCGACTACCTCGGCACGGTATACGCCCTGGACGCCACCGACGGCCGCGACCGCTGGCGCATCGCCACCGAGGCCCGCTCGTCCGTGGAGCCGGTGCTGGTCGCCGCCGGCCACGTGCACGTCGGCAGCGGCAAGGGCCTGTACACCCTGGACGCGGTCACCGGCACGCCCAAGTGGCGCTTCCAGGCGGGCGGCGACGTGGTGGGCGCCCCCGCGGTGGCCGAGGGCCGCATCCACTTCGGCTCCACCGACCATCTCCTCTACACCCTGAAGGCCGACGACGGCCGGCTGCGCTGGAAGCTCGCCACGGGCGGCGAGATCACCGGCTCCCCGGTGGTCAAGGACGGCGTGGTGTACGCGTGCAGCAAGGACCGGTGCGTGTACGCGCTGGACGCGGAGAAGGGCACGGGAACCGCGCGGACCGCGTAGCGCGTGACGGCCGTCGTACCGGGTTTGTCACGGAAGGGCTCCAGACGGCGGCCGTCCAGGGCTGACGCTACCCCCGGCGCCGGGCACCCGCCAGACGGTTCGGCCCGGTGGTTAGGGTGATGTCATGGCCATGCACATACGGATGCGCACGCTCAGGTTCACGGCCGTGCTGACCCTCGTGGTCCTCGCTCTCACCGGCTTCTCGGCCGGCCGGCACGGCCGGCACCACGGGAGCGGGGGCGGTGGGGGCGGCTGCAGCAGTTCCCACCAGGACCACGACAGCTCGTCCTCGTCGTCCTCGGGCGGCTCCTACGACGACCCGGCCGACGACGGCTACGGCGACCCGGCCGACGACACCTACGGCAGCGGCGGCACGAACACCTCGGGCGGCACCGGTGGCGGCACCTACCACCGCAGGCCCACCCAGCGCTCCACGTCCTCCCCGGGCAGCGGGACGGCGCTGAAGGACGGGAAGGCGAGACTGGTGAGCTGCGCCACCGAGAAGGCGCGGTACGCGACCGTCGAGGTCAGCAACCCGAACGGCCGTGAAGCCGACTTCAAGGCACACGTCGAGTTCGACGACGGGCAGGACTCGGCGATCGGCGACAACGCCGCCACGGTCACCGTCCCGGCCCATGGCACGGCCCGCGTCCAGGTGGAGCTGGTCGGCAGCTTCGGGGTGCGCGACGACGGCCTCGTCCTCCGGCTCGACCACTGCACCGTGGACCCGGTCGCCCGGCTCGGCACCTAGCCGGGCCGTGCCCGAGGGCACGGCCTACCGCACCCGGTACCCCTTCGGCCTGCCCGCGAACAGCTCCGCCTGCCGTCCGGCCGGCAGATTGCCGAGGGCGATGAGATGCGGTGCCTGGGCGAACGCCTGCGCACGCGCCGCCTCCCGGGCCGCCCACAGCGCCCGCACGGTCCCCTGCACCCCCTCCGGCGGATACCCGGCGATGACGGCGGCACAGCGCACGGCACCGTCCAGCGCGCCTCCCGCCACCGTGACTTCGGAGACCAGCCCCACCTCATGGGCCCGCCGGGCGGAGATCCGCTCGGCCGTGCCCATGAGCATCATCCGCGCGACCTCCCCGTACGGCATCCGCCCGGCCATGAGCACGGACTCGTAGGCGCTGACCATGCCGTACGTGGTGTGCGGGTCGAAGAAGACGGCGGTGTCGTCGGCGATCACGAACTCGGCCTCGCCCAGCAGGTAGAAGGCCCCGCCGCAGGCCATGCCGCGCACGGCCGCCACGACCGGCTTCCACAGGCCGTTCGCCTTCGGGCCGACGCCCAGCAGCGGATCGTCCTGCATGTACGGCGACGAGGGCTGCGGCACGACGGCGTTGCGGTCGATGCCCGTGCAGAACGCCCGCTCCCCGGCCCCGGTGAGCACGACGGCCCGCACGGAGTCGTCGAACCGCAACTCGCGCCACACCGAGGTGAGTTCCTCCACCATCTCCAGGTCGATGGCGTTCAGCCGCGCGGGCCGGTCCAGGGTGACGACGGCGACACCCGTCTCCTTGTCGGCGGTGAGGCGGACGGTGTTCACGCGAGCACCCACTGCGGAAGCCCGCCGGAGAAGACCGCCTGCACCCGGGCACCGATCCGGATGCGCGCCGGATCGACGGAGTCCAGCCGCGCCCCCGGACCGCTGACCAGATTCCCGACCAGCCGTATGCCCGGGTCCTCCGCCAGCTCCACGACGACCACGTTGTACGGGGCCTGTTCCGCGTAGTCGGGCAGCAGCGGCGGATGCGGGACGACGAAGGACCACACACGCCCGCGCCCGGAGACCGGCCGCCACTCGCTCGCGAAGGACTGGCAGTGCGGGCAGCAGGGCCGGGGCGGGAAACGGAGTACGCCGCAGTCGCCGCACGCCTGGACGCGCAGCTCGCCGCGGTCCGCGTACTCCCAGAAGGGCGCGCCGGCGGTGTCCGTGACCGGGATCAGCATGATCAGCTCCTCAGCAGGAGAGCGGAGGTGGGAACGCCTTCACCGGCCGTGACCAGGCAGGTGGCAGCGCCGGGGACCTGGGCGGTACTGGTCCCGCGCAACTGTTTGACGCCCTCGTTGATGAGGTTGAAGCCGTGCACGTACGCCTCGCTGAGCCCGCCGCCCCCGGTGTTGACCGGCAGCCGCCCGCCGGTCTCCAGGGCGCCCTGCTCGGTGAAGGCGCCGCCCTCGCCGCGGGCGCAGAAACCGTAGCCCTCGAGGGACAGCGGGATCAGGGCGGTGAACGCGTCGTAGATCTGGGCCACGTCGACGTCGTCCGGGGTGATGTCCGCGTGTTTCCACAGGTGCCGGGCAGCCGTCCAGGCGGGGCCGGTGAGGGGGTCGTCGTTCCAGTAGTTGACCATGCCGTGGTGCTGGGCGGGCAGGCCCTGCGCGGCGGCATGCACGTACACCGGCTGCCGGGCGCAGTCCCGGGCCCGCTCCCGTCCGACGATCACACAGGCCAGTGCGCCGTCCGTCTCCAGGCAGTTGTCGTAGAGGCACAGCGGCTCGCTGATCCACCGGGAGGTCATGTACATCTCCCGGGTCAGCGGCCGTTCGTACATCACGGCCGCCGGGTTCTGGTTGGCCCGGTTGCGGCAGGCCAGGGCCACGTTGAAGAGGTGGTCCCGGGTGACGCCGTACTCGTGCATGTACCGCCGGGTCAGCATGGCGATCTCGTCGGCCGGCCGCAGCAGCCCGAAGGGCCGCGTCCACTGCGCCGGAGTGGGCAGCTGTACGGCGGTGTTCGTCCACGGCCGGGGCCCGCTGCCGCGCTTGCGGGACCGCCAGGCGACGCCCACGGTGGCCTGCCCGGCGGCGATGGCGGCGGCGAGGTGCGCGACCGTGGCACAGGAGCCGCCGCCCCCGTACCCCACCTTGCTGAAGAAGGTCAGGTCCCCGAACCCGACGGCCTTCGCCAGCTCCACCTCGTCGGTCTCCTCCATCGTGTAGGAGGCGACCGCGTCGACCTCGCCGGGCGCGATGCCCGCGTCGTCGAGGGCGGCGAGCACGGCCCGGCAGGCGAGCGTCCTCTCGTCCTCCGGGAGGTGCTTGGCGAAGGCGGTCTGTCCGATCCCGACGACGGCGGTGGCGTCCTTGAACCCTGGTCCTGCCATGTGGAACCCCTCTCCTGACAGGCCGTCAGATTACCGCTAATCTGACGGTTAGTCAGCTCGTGGGGTCACTGAGCGGGGAGGCGGCCGTGGCCGAGTGGGACACCATCCCTGAACTGGTCCGGTCGGCGGCCGGGCGCTACGCGGACACCGAGGCCGTGGTCGACGGCCGCACCCGCGTCACGTACGCCGAACTCGGTGCCCGCGTCGAACGCGCGGCGGCGGCCTGCCTCGCGAGCGGCGTCCGGCCGGGCGACCGGGTGGCCGTCTGGGCCCCCAACTCCCTGGACTGGATCGTTGCGTCACTCGGTGCGGTGACGGCGGGCGCGGTCCTCGTCCCGCTGAACACCCGCTTCAAGGGCACGGAGGCGGCGGACGTCATGCGCCGCAGCGGGGCCCGGCTGCTGTTCGTGACGGGAACCTTCCTGGGCGCGTCCTACGTCGCCGCACTGCGCCGGGCGGCGGGCGCAGGAGTGCCCGACGGCCGGGGTCCGCTGCCCGGACTGCCGGAGCTGGAGCGGGTGGTGGTCCTGTCGGAGGACGCACCGCCGGACTTCCACACCTGGAAGGACTTCCTGGCGGCCGGAGAAGGGGTGCCGCCGTCGCACGTGCGAGCGAGGTCGGCCCGGTCGGACGGGTCGGCGGTGTCGGACATCGTCTACACCTCCGGCACGACGGGCCGCCCGAAGGGTGCGGTGATCACACACGGCCAGAGCCTGCGCGCGTACGAGATCTGGGCGGACCTGGCCGGCCTGCGCCACACGGACCGCTACCTGATCGTCAACCCCTTCTTCCACACCTTCGGCTACAAGGCGGGGGTGCTCGCCTGTCTCATGCGCGGGGCGACGATGATCCCGCAGCCGGTGTTCAACGTGGACACGGCACTGGCGAACATCGCGGCGGAACGGGTCTCGGTGCTGCCGGGCCCGCCGACCCTGCACCAGCAGCTCCTGGACCACCCCGCCCGCGACGCGTACGACCTGTCGGCCCTGCGGCTGGTGGTGACGGGCGCGGCGGTGGTGCCGCTACGGCTGGTGGAACGCCTGCGCGGGGAACTGGGCGTGGACACGGTCCTGACGGCGTACGGCCTCTCGGAGGCGAGCGGCATCGTCACGATGTGCCGGCGCGGTGACGCACCCGCGGTGATCGCCGCCTCCTCCGGGCGGGCGATCCCCGGCACGGAGGTACGGGTGGCCGACGCACACGGAACCCCGGTGCCCGCCGGCACGCCGGGCGAAATCCTGGTCCGCGGCTTCAACGTCATGCGCGGCTACTACGAGGACGCCAGGGCCACCTCGGAGGCGATCTCCCCGGACGGCTGGCTGAGCACCGGGGACGTGGGCGTCCTGGACCCGTCCGGCAACCTGCGCATCACGGACCGCATCAAGGACATGTACATCGTCGGCGGCTTCAACGCCTACCCGGCGGAGATAGAGCAACTGCTGGGCATCCACCCGGACGTGGCCGACGTGGCGGTCATCGGCGTACCGGACGCCCGCCTCGGCGAGGTCGGCAAGGCCTACGTCGTCCGCCGCCCCGGCTCGCTCCTCACCGCCGACGACCTGATCGCCTGGGCCCGCCGCGAGATGGCGAACTACAAGGTGCCGAGGGCGGTGCAGTTCGTGACCGAACTGCCGCGGAACGCGAGCGGGAAGGTGGTGAAGGGGGAGCTGCGGGGGCGGGGCTGATCCGTACGGACCCCTGCGGCCGGTCAGCGGTGCGAATCTCGCTCCGGACACACCTCGGCCGCGACGGCTCCCCCTCCGCGCCGCCGCGGCCGATCCCCCGTCAGATCACCGTCAGATCCGCTCTCCCGAGGCGTGGTTGTCCATGACGGTCAGCTCTTCGTCGGAGGCGTGGTTGTCCTGCGGGGCCACCCCGGCCTCGGACGTCGCGGCCTTCTTCTTCGCGTTCTTCGCGGCGGTAAGGATGTTCTCATCCACCAGCGACGCGTGGTTGTCGAGCGGCTTGACGACGTCGCCGGGCTTCTCGGTCTGACTCATGATCATCAACTCCAGCTACATGCAGCAAAGTTCGGAAGGTCCGTCCGACGACTCCCCCGGGTGTCGTCGGACGGACGCACGGGCCGCTCACCCTAAACGGTGAAGCCCCTGCCGATTCCGCCTGCCCCCCGACGCGGCGGCTCGGTAAGGTCAAGGCTGCCGGTCCGCGATAAACGAACGATGAACGGCCGGTCCTCGCAGCTCAGGCAGCGGTGGCGGGGTCGAGGAGTTCCCGTACCTCGGCGGCCTCCGGAGATCCGAGTCGCACGTAGATGGAGAGGGCCTCCTGCCAGCAGGCGTGGGCCCGGTCCGCCTGCCCCAGGCCGGTGAGCGCCTTGCCCAGGACCGTGAGCACGGTACCCCGCCGCCACTCGCCGCCGATGCCTTTCAGGGCGATCGCCTGCTCCGCATGGCTCGCCGCCATCGTGTGGCGCCGGCCCGCCAGATACACCTCGGCGATACGGAAGTGTGTGACGCCTTCCCAGAGGGGCTGCCGATTCTCGTGGAACAGCTCGAGCGCCTGGGTGAGCTGGGACAGGGCCTCCTCGAGCCGGCCCGCCTGGGTCAGTGCGATCCCGAGGGCGTAACGGCCATTGGCGAGCCGCAGGGTGAGGCCCATGCGGTCGTAGATGTCGATGCCCCGCTGGGCCAGTTCGATGGCGCTGGCCGTGCGCCCCATGGCCAGGCGGATCCGGGAGAGGTTGCACAGGGCGCTGGCCTCGCCCACATGGTTGCCGTCAGCCCGGAAGTTCTCGATCGCCTGCTGCAGATACCGCTCGCCGTCGACGTGGCGGTTCTGATAGATGGCGATGATGCCGCGGTCGTTGGGGGCCCAGCAGTTGGGAAGCGGGTCGCGGGCGTCGTCCGCCAGAGCCATGGCGAGCCGGGCCTCGGCGTCCGCATCGTCGAACCGGCCGGCGACGAGGTGCACGTTCGTCAGCGCTGTGCGGGCGCGCGCTTCCGCGCGCGCGTCCCCGGCCGCGCGGGCCGCGTCCCGGACGGACAGCGCCGCCACCTCGTACTCACGGGCGTTGGCCCCCGACTCCGCCAAGTCCTTCGTGGCCCAGAGCAGGTCGACGGCCCTTCGGAGCCGGCCGGTCCCGCCGGACTGCCGTACGCAGGCCATGACGCAGTTGGCCTCGGAGTAGAGCCAGTCCTGGGCGGCACGGGACGAGTGGAGCGTCAGCCCCGGGTACTCCGTCGGCTCCAGGTGGTCCACCAGCCGGTCCCCCGGCCGCTCGATCGCGTAGACCCCCGCCGCCGTGGCCAGGTAGAAGTCCAGCAACCGCGACAGCGCCGCCTCCCGCTCGCTCGGTGGCTGTTCGTCCCTCTCCGCGCAGGCCCGGGCATACAGGCGCACCAGGTCGTGGAACCGGTACCGCCCGGGTGCCGCCGACTCCAGCAGGGACGTGTCCACCAGGGACTCCAGCAGGTCCTCGGTCTCCTCCACGGGGAGGTCCAGGACGGCCGCCGCCGCCGCGACGGAGATGTCCGGGCCGTCGGCCAGGCCCAGCAGGCGGAAGGCGCGGGCCTGGACCGGTTCGAGCTGGCCGTAGCCGAGTTCGAAGGTCGCCTTGACCGCGAGGTCACCCGCCTGGAGTTCGTCCAGGCGGCGGCGTTCGTCGGCGAGCTTGGCCGCCAGCACCGACACCGTCCAGGTGCGGCGGGCCGCCAGGCGGGAGGCCGCGATGCGGATCGCCAGCGGCAGGAAACCGCACGCCGCGACCACGTCCAGCGCCGCCTCCCGCTCCGACGCCACCCGCTCCTCGCCCACGATCCTGACGAACAGGGCCAGCGCCTCGTCGGGGGACATGACGTCCAGGTCGACCAGGTGGGCGCCCGCCAGGTCCAGCATCCGGACCCGCGAAGTGACCAGGGCCGCGCAGCCCTCCGTGCCGGGCAGCAGCGGGCGTACCTGGGCCGCGTCCTTCGCGTTGTCCAGCAGGACCAGCACCCGTCTGCCGTCCAGGACCGAGCGGTAGAGGGCCGCCCGTTCCTCCAGGCTGTCCGGGATCGCCGAGTCCGCCGTGCCCAGCGCGCGCAGGAACGAACCCAGCACCGTCTCCGGTTCCGCCGGGCGCGGGCCCGCACCCTGCAGGTCCACGTACAGCTGGCCGTCCGGGAACGAGGGGCGGGCGCGGTGGGCCACGTGCACCGCCAGCGTCGTCTTGCCCACGCCGCCGATCCCGGCCAGCGCCGACACCGCCATGACCCGGCCCTCCGCCTCGGACGCGGAGGACAGCACCTCGCTCAGTTCCGTGACGAAAGCCGTGCGGCCCGTGAAGTCGGGAACCGACGCGGGGAGCTGGGCGGGGCGGACGGCGGCCACGGCCGGCTCCGCCACGGGGGCCGAGGGTTCCGCCAGGGCCGGGTCGGCCTGCAGGATCCGCTGCTGGAGTTCACGCAGGCCGGGGCGCGGGTCCACGCCGAGTTCCTCGGCCAGCAGGCGGCGCGTGTCGGCGTACACCGCGAGGGCCTCCGCCTGCCGGCCGCTGCGGTACAGCGCCAGCATCAGCAGTTCCCGCAGCCGCTCCCGCAAGGGGTGCGCCGCGGTCAGCGCCGTCAGTTCCGAGACGGCCTCGGCGTGGCAGCCCTGCTCCAGGTCCATGTCCAGGCGGGACTCCAGCAGGCCCAGGCGCCACTCCTCCAGCCGGGCCCGCTGGGCCTCGGCGTACGGGCCGGGGACGCCCGCGAGCGGCTCGCCGTCCCAGAGCGCCAGGGCGCGGTTCAGCAGGTCCCGGGCCTGGCCCAGGTCCCCGGCGCCGCGGGCCTTCTCGGCCTCCGCCGCGAGGTCCTGCCCGACCGCCGCGTCCAGGGCGCCCTCGCGCAGGCCGCGGACGGCGTAGCCCCCGGACTCGCTGACCAGCACCCCGGGGTCCAGGATCTTGCGCAGCCGGGACGCGTACGTGCGGACCGCCGCCAGCGCCTGGGAGGGCGGCTCGGACCCCCACAGCGCGTCGATGAGTTCCGCCGCCGTGGCCGTACGGCCCTCCCGCAGCAGCAGGGCGGCGAGCAGGGCGCGCTGCTGGGGGGAGCCGGTGCTGAGCGCCACCTCGCCGCGCCAGGCCCGCACCGGGCCGAGCACGCCGAAGCGCAGCAGGTCCGGCTCCGCGATGGCCGCGGAGCCGGCACGCCGCTGCTCAGGTACCCGCGGCCCACCGTCCATGCGTTCGTCCCCCTCGGCGTCACGAACAACCCTGTCAGTTTGCCTTGTTCCGGCCGGTTGCGTCAGCCGTGCGAGACGCCGATCACAGGGCTCGGCCCGCGGTCCACAAGGCCCTCACACGGTCTTCGCACGGCGGTTGCCCGGGAACAGTAGCTGACGGATCGTCAGATCGGCGCTACCGTGAGCGGCATGGAGACCACACAGTTCCCGCTGATCATCTCCGTCGACGACCACACCGTGGAGCCTCCCGGCGTGTGGCAGGACCGTCTGCCGCGCAGGTACCGGGAGGCGGGCCCCCGGATCGTGCGTGCTCCGCTGAAGGAGATGACCTTCCTCGGCGGGCGGTTCAAGCCGGTCATGGGCGACCCCGGCGGCACGGACGGCCCGGTCGGCGACTGGTGGGTGTACGAGGACCTGCGCCGCCCGCTCACCCGCCTCGACACCGCCGTCGGGTACGCCAGGGACGAGGTCCGGCTCGAGGTCATCACCTACGAGCAGATGCGGGCAGGGTCGTACGACGTGCCCGCCCGCCTCGCCGACATGGACGCCAACCACGTCCAGTCCGCCGTCTGCTTCCCGACCTTCCCCCGCTTCTGCGGCCAGACGTTCACGGAGGCTGCCGACAAGGAACTCGCCCTGCTCTGCGTCCGCGCCTACAACGACTGGATGGTGGAGGAGTGGTGCGGGCCCCAGGCGCACGGCCGGCTCATACCGCTCACGCTCATCCCCCTGTGGGACGCCGGGCTGGCGGCCCAGGAGGTGCGGCGCAACGCCGCTCGCGGGGTCCGGGCCGTCGCCTTCTCCGAGATCCCCCCGCACCTCGGGCTGCCGTCCGTGCACACCGACGACTGGGACCCGTTCCTCGCGGCCTGCGCCGAGACCGGTACGGTCGTCGCGATGCACATCGGCTCCAGCAGCCGGATGCCGTCCACCTCGGCCGACGCCCCGCCCGCCGTCGGCTCCACCATCACCTTCGCCAACTGCTGCTTCTCGATGGTCGACTGGCTGATGAGCGGCAAGTTCGAGCGCTTCCCCGGCCTCAAGGTCATGTACGCGGAGGGACAGATCGGCTGGATCCCGTACATCCTCGAGCGCGCCGACGTCGTCTGGGAGGAGAACCGGGGCTGGGGCGGGGTCGCCGACAAGGTCCGCCGGCCACCGTCCGAGCTGTTCGCCGAGCACGTCTACGGCTGCTTCTTCGACGACGCCTTCGGACTCCGCAACCTCGACTCCATCGGCGTCGGCAACGTCCTGTACGAGACCGACTACCCGCACTCCGACTCCACCTGGCCCAAGTCCCGCGAGGTCGGCGAGGCGCAGATGGGCCACCTCCCGGCCGACGTGGTCCGGCGCATCGTCCGCGGCAACGCCGTAGAACTGCTGGGGCTGACCGGGGACGGGCTGTGGGGCGGCGCCTGACCTGGGTGAAGTCCCTGTGAAGATGCTGGTCGTTCGGTATGGTGATGCCCTGAACAAGGGGGGCGTGGCGTGCCGTACACCGCAGAGATCAGCCGGACGAACCCGGGTTGCTTCATCTTCCTCGTGGACCAGTCCGCCTCCATGAGCGATCCGATGGTCAGCGGGGAGCGGACGCAGGCGCGGGCCGAGGTCGTCTCGGACGCGATCAACCGGCTGCTGACCGAGCTGTCCGTCAAGTGCGCCAAGGAGGAAGGCGTACGCGACTACTTCCACGTGGCGGTGATCGGTTACGGCCACAACCACGTGGGCTCCGCCTTCCAGGGAGCGCTGGCGGGACGCGATCTCGTCCCGCTCGGCGAGGTCGCCAACAACCCGGCCCGGGTGGAGAGCCGTACCAAGAAGGTGCCCGACGGCGCCGGCGGCCTGGTCGAGACGTCCGTCCAGTTCCCCGTGTGGATGGACCCGGTGACCAACGGCGGCACGCCCATGACCCGGGCCCTCGGGTACGCCGACTCCCTGGTGGCCAACTGGGTGGAGGCGCACCCGAGCGGCTTCCCGCCCATCGTGCTGAACCTGACCGACGGTGAGTCCACCGACGGCGACCCCACCAGCGCCGCCATCTCGCTGGCCTCGCACGCCACCGCGGACGGCGCGGTGCTGCTGTTCAACCTGCACGTCTCCGGCAGCGGTGGCACGCCGGTCACCTTCCCGGACACCGAGGAGGGGCTGCCCGACACCTACGCGCGGCTGCTGTTCCAGATGTCCAGCGTGCTGCCCAGCCACATGCGTTCCTACGCGGCCTCGCAGGGGCACCGCGTCGGCGAGACCACGCGCGGCTTCGTCTACAACGCCGACATCACCTCCATCGTGGAGTTCCTCGACATCGGCACCCGCGCCACGGAACTGCGCTGATCATGGAGGACGTCGCCGCGCTGCTGGAGTGCCAGCAACTGCGGATCCACAAGGCGGGCAGCAGTCCCGAGGAGTGCGAGGACGCCGAGCGGGTCTGGTCCGGTGAGACCCGGCCGGACGGCCGGGGGAACACCGTCGTCCCGCTGTACGCCGCCGTGTCCGACGGAGCCTCGGAGAGCCTGCTCGCCGGAGCGTGGGCCGACCGGCTGGTCGCGGACGCCGTCGACTGCCTGTCCGGCGCCCACGACTGGTGGGACGACCTGGGCGGCTTCGTCGAGGAACTGATGACCCGGTCGGCCGGCCGGTGGGCGGCCCACCTCGCGCAGTACCGGGCCGAGCGCGAGGCGCGGGGACGCCCCATCACCTGGTACGAGCAACCGGGGCTGGCCAAGGGCGCGTTCGCGACCCTGCTCGGCGCGGAGGTCAGGGCGACCGTGTCGGACACCGGCGCCTGCAGCTGGGCCTGGCACGCCTTCGCCCTCGGCGACAGCTGCCTGTTCCAGCTGCGCGACGGCGCCCTGGTCCGGGCGTTCCCGGTGGAGAGCGCGGAGGACTTCGGCGTCACCCCGCAGCTGCTCGGCAGCCGCAACCACGACACGGCCCTGGTCACGGACCGGCTCGCGGTCGCCCACGGGACGCTCGAGCCGGGTGACGAGATCCTGCTGGCCACCGACGCGCTGGCGGCCTGGCTGCTCTCGCCGCGGCACGGGGGCGTGGCCCCCGGCCACCAGCTGGCGATGGTCCTCGAACGGGATCAGGAGTCCTTCCCCGAGTGGGTGGACGACCAGCGGGCGCGGGGGCACATGCGCAACGACGACGTGACCCTGATCCGGATGAAGGTGAGAGCGGAGGCCTGATGGCGGTGTCCCGCGGCGGGCGGCCCGCCACCGGTACCGGAGGGTCCAGAAGGTTCCCCACCGGCGCGAACTACGCGGAGGCCCTGCAACACCCCGAGCTGTGTTTCCGCGATCCCGACCTCAGGGACGGCAGTGTCCGGCAGAGCCCGGTGCTCGGCCCCAAGGCGATCTCCGGCAACTTCGCCAGCGTCTTCTCCGTCACCGCGCAGGACGGTCAGCGCTATGCGCTGAAGTGCTTCACCCGGGACACCTCCTCCATCGGCACGCGCTACGCGGCGATCAGCGCCGCGCTGGGCGCGCTCGACCCCGGCGCGCTCTCCCAGCCGTGGCCGGTGCGCTTCGAGTTCCTGGAACAGGGCGTCCTGGCGCTGGGCGACTGGTTCCCCGTGGTGAAGATGGCATGGGTGCAGGGCACCGACCTCCTCACCTGGATCGAGCGCCACCGCCAGGACACGGCCGCGGTCCGGGCCCTCGCGGACCGCTTCCTCGCGGTGGCCCGCGACCTGGAGGACCACGGGATCGCCCACGGAGACCTGCAGCACGGCAACATCCTGGTGGCCGCCGACGGCACCCTCAGACTGGTCGACTACGACGGCATGTACGTGCCCGCGCTCAAGGGCGTGGCGGCGACGGAGAACGGCCACCGCAACTACCAGTCGCCGCGGCGCACCGCGGCCGACTTCGGGCCGGCCATGGACCGGTTCTCGGCCTGGCTGATCCATCTCTCCCTGGTCGCCGTGGCCACCGACGCCGGCCTGTGGACCCAGCTCCACGACGACCAGGGCGAGTACCTGATCCTGTCCGAGGCCGATTTCACGGACCCGGCGACCTCCCTGGCCTGGCCGCTGCTGCTCGGTCATCCCGACGAACGGCTGCGCGCCGAGGCCGAACGCGTGCACGGCTTCCTCGGACAGCGGTGCTCGGCGCTGCCCCGTCTGACGGCGGCCGCCGTGCCGCCGCCCGCGTCCCGCACCGGGCAGAAGCGCACGAAGCGTTCCCCGGCACCGCCGGTGGCCGCCGGTGCCGGTGCGCCCGCCCCGGCGGCGCCCCGGACGCCCGGGACACCCACCGGCCGGGCGATACCCGCGTGGATGGCGGGCCGGGTGGGCACCGGGGGCACCGCGGTCCCGGCGGCCGCCACGGCGACGGCCGGCGCCGGTGCGGCCCCGGGCTCGTCCGCCACCGCGGGGCCGGCGGTCACCGCTGCGCCCGCCGCGGTCGCGCCCTTCGCCGGGCGCCGCCCGGCCGACCTGCTCGCCGCCGCCACCGCCGTGCTCGGCACGGCCGCTCCCGGAGTGCTGACGGTCACCGCCGCCCCGCCGCAGGGGTTCCTGCCGCTCGCCCAGGGGGCCGCACTGCTCGCCTCCGCCGCCGCGATCGGACTCGGACGGCGCCGCCGGCCCGAGCACCGCTCGGCCCGGCGGCACGTGCGCGGCCTCCGGCTGCGCGCCCGCGAGCTGAAGGACCCGGCGGAGGTCCACCGGCGGCTGGAGCAGGAGATACAGAAACTGGACCAGACGGCGGCCAAGGAGAACCAGGCCTCCGACAAGCGCATCAAGAGCCTGCAGACGGAACTGCGGGACGGCCTGGCCCGCATCACCGTGGACCTCAACCGCCGTACCGACAGGGCCCGCAAGCGCCAGGCGGAGCTGCCCGCCAGGGAACAGCGGATGATCAACGACGCGCTGGCACCCGAGATCCGGGCGCACATCGAGAAGAAGCTGCGTCAGACGTCGGTCCACGAGGCACGCAGCCTCCCGAACATGGGCGCCAAGACCATCAAGGCCCTGACCGACGCGGGGATCCGCACCGCCGCCGACTTCACCGGGGTGTCCTTCGCCCAGGGGCCGGGCACCGGCCAGCGCGCCGCCTACTTCGTCCTCCGCAGCGGCATGCACGTGCGGGTGCCCGGGATCGGCGAGGGCAGGGCCACCACGCTGGCCGGCTGGCGGCAGTCGCTGGAACAGCGGGCCAGGGTCTCCGCCCCGGCCACACCGTCGGGGCCGGCCCTGTCGAGGATCCGTTCCGAGATCGCCACGCTCCGGGCGCAGTACGACGGGGAGGTCAGGCAGGCGGAGGGCAAGGCGCAGCAGGACCGGGACGCACTGCAGAAGCGGGTCGCCGACGAGCGGCAGCGACTCACCAGCGAGCGGCAGCAGCGGGGTGTGGAGGCCCAGCGCAAGCGGGCGGACCTGCTGCGGCGGCAGAAGCAGCTGGCCGGGGCGCAGACGGAACGAGCGCGGGTGGCGGGCGAGCTGTCGGCCGCCCGCACGGACACCCGGCGCACCCTCGGGGTCGGCAGGTACCTGAGGTTCCTGGTGACGGGCCGCTGAACCCGGCCGGCGCCGTATCGGGGCGTCGTCCCTCTTGATTGATGGGGCGCCGGACCCCACGATGGGCCACGCCAAAATCTGACGGTCCATCAAAAAGTGGGTGAGCCCCGTGAACCACCCGGTACGGCTGTCGTACGGCATCCAGCTGCCCGTCCAGTCCCAGAGCACCCTGTACACGGAGGCGTGGGAGGCCGCCGCCGGGCCGGAGGACCTGGTGGAGATCGGGCGGGCCGTGGACCGGGCCGGGTTCGGCTATCTGGCCTGCTGCGACCACGTCGCCGTCCCGCGCCGGCTCGCGCGGGCGATGAGCACGGTCTGGTACGACCCCGTCGCCACCCTCGCCCACCTCGCCGCCGTCACCGAGCGGGTGCGGCTGCTCAGCCATGTGGCCGTCGTCGGGCTCCGGCATCCGCTGCTCACCGCCAAGCAGTACGCCACCTTGGACCATCTGTCCGGCGGGCGGCTGATCCTCGGGGTCGGGGCCGGGCACGTGCGGGAGGAGTTCGAGGTCCTGGGCGTGGACTTCGAGCAGCGTGGTCCGGTGCTCGACGAGGCGGTCGACGCGCTGCGGGCCTCCCTCGGGCCGGAGGAGTTCCCGGAGCACCACGGGAAGTTCTACGACTTCGCCGGGCTGGGACAGCGGCCCCGGCCCGCCCAGCGGCACCTGCCCCTCTGGGTCGGCGGGTCCTCACCCGCCGCCGTCCGGCGGGCCGCGCTCAAGGGCGACGGCTGGCTGCCGCAGGGGGACCCGCGGGAGCGGCTGCCGGCGCAGATCGCCCGGATCCGGCGCCTGCGCGAGGAGGCCGGACGCGACGGGGAGTACACGGTCGGCGCCATCACCGAGCCGCTGTACGTCGGCCGGGCCGGCTGGGACGTCGGGCGGCGCACGCTCACCGGGACGCCGGAACGGATCGCCGAGTCGCTGCGGGCCTACCGGGCGCTGGGCGTGGACCAGATCCAGGTGCGGTTCCGCAGCCGGAGCCGGGCCGAACTCATCGAGCAGGTGGGCTTGTTCGGGGCGGAGGTCGCGCCCCGGCTGGACTGAGGAGGCGGTATGGGCAAGCTGGACGGACGGGTCGTCCTCGTCACCGGGGCGGCGCGCGGGCAGGGCGAGCAGGAGGCGCGGCTGTTCAGGGCGGAGGGCGCGCAGGTGGCCGTCGCCGACGTGCTGGACGGCCAGGGGGAGGCGCTCGCGAAGGAGATCGGGGCGCTCTACGTCCATCTCGACGTGGGCACCGAGGACGGGTGGCGGGAGGCCGTCGGGGCCGTCAAGCGGGCGTACGGCCGCATCGACGGGCTGGTCAACAACGCGGGCATCCTGCGCTTCAACGCCCTCGTGGACACCCCGCTGGACGAGTTCATGCAGGTCGTCCAGGTCAACCAGGTCGGCTGCTTCCTGGGCATGAAGACCGTGGCGCCGGAGCTGCCGGACGGCGGGACGATCGTCAACACCGCCTCCTACACGGCCCTCACCGGGATGGCGGCCGTGGGCACGTACGCGGCCACCAAGCACGCGGTGCTCGGGCTGACCCGGGTGGCCGCGCTGGAGCTGGCGGCCCGGCGGATACGGGTCAACGCCATCTGCCCGGGCGCCATCGACACGGCGATGTCCAACCCGGCCCGGCTGGATCCGGACGCCGATCCGGTGGAGATGGGCCGTGCCCTGGACGAGCTGTACCGCAAGCTCGTGCCGCTGGGCCGGGTCGGGCGGCCGGAGGAGGTCGCCCGGCTGGCCCTCTTCCTGACCTCGGAGGACTCCTCGTACATCACCGGGCAGCCGTTCGTGATCGACGGTGGATGGCTGGCCGGGGTGTCCGTCGTCTGAACCCGGCCAGCTGACTGGCCGTCAGCTATTGACCATCGGGACGGCCGGTGCGACAGTCGGCCGACACACGCAATCTGACGAAGCGTCAGAAAAATTTGGGACGGTGAACCGCCGTGGAATTCGGGCTCTTTGTACAGGGATACGTGGGCAAGCGCGCCGAGACCGACCCGCTGGCCGAGCACAAGGCGCTGATGGAGGAGACCGAGTACGTCATCCAGGCGGACACATCCGGCTTCAAGTACGCCTGGGCCTCCGAGCACCACTTCCTGGAGGAGTACTCGCACCTCTCCGCCAACGACGTCTTCCTCGGCTACCTCGCCCACGCGACCGAACGGATCCACCTGGGCTCCGGGATCTTCAACCCGCTCGCCCAGGTCAACCACCCGGTCAAGGTCGCCGAGAAGGTCGCCATGCTCGACCACCTCAGCGAGGGCCGCTTCGAGTTCGGCAGCGGACGCGGCGCCGGATCGCACGAGATCCTCGGCTTCCTGCCCGGCATCACCGACATGAACCACACGAAGGAGATCTGGGAGGAGACCATCGCCGAGTTCCCGAAGATGTGGCTCCAGGACGAGTACGAGGGCTTCCAGGGCAAGCACTGGCAGCTCCCGCCGCGCAAGGTCCTGCCGAAGCCGTACGGGAAGTCGCACCCGGCGATGTGGTACGCGGCCGGCTCCCCGCCGTCGTACGCCATGGCCGCGAAGAAGGGGCTCGGCGTGCTCGGCTTCAGCATCCAGAAGGTCTCCGACATGGAGTGGGTGCTGGAGCAGTACAAGACGGCCGTCGTGAACGCGGAACCGGTCGGGGACTTCGTCAACGACAACGTGATGGTCACGACCACGGCCATCTGCGCCCCGACCCACGCCGAGGCCATCGACATCGCGGTCAACGGCGGGCTGCACTACCTGCCCTCGCTGGTCTTCCGGTACCACGACACGTTCCCCCGGCCGGAGGGGTTCCCCGTGTGGCCGGAGACGCTGCCCGCGTACACACCCGAGTTCGTGGAGCTGCTCATCGAGGAGGAGCTGCTGATCTGCGGCGACCCGGACGAGGTGCTGCGCCAGTGCAAGCGGTGGGAGCAGGCCGGCGCGGACCAGCTGAGCTTCGGACTGCCGGTGGGCGTGCCGAAGGAGGAGACGCTGCAGACGATCCGGCTGATCGGTGAGCACGTGATCCCGAAGATCGACACGGATCCGGTGCACCGGACTTCGCGGTTCCGGGCTGCCGTGTGAGCGCCGCGGGCGGGTGCGGGTCCGTCGTGGTCGCTCGCGCCCGCGCGGCGGAGCCGCATACCGACACGGTCCCGCGCCCCTAGGCAGGTCAGCCTCCCGGAGTCGAAGAGGAGCCCTCATGCTCGATCACGTCATCAAGGGCGCCACCGTCGTGGACGGCACCGGCGCGCCCGCTTACACCGCCGACGTCGGCGTACGAGGTGGCCGAATCTCCGTCATCGGCAAGATCACCCAGGGTTCCCGCACCAGCGAGGACGCGCACGGCCTCGTCCTCGCCCCCGGCTTCGTAGACCCGCACACCCACTACGACGCCCAGCTGTTCTGGGACCCGTACGCGACGCCCTCCCTCAACCACGGGGTGACCACCGTCGCCGGCGGCAACTGCGGCTTCACGCTCGCGCCCCTGAACCCCGGCCGCCCCGAGGACGCCGACTACACCCGGCGGATGATGTCCAAGGTCGAGGGGATGTCCCTGGTCGCCCTGGAGCAGGGGGCGCCGTGGAACTGGCACGGCTTCGGGGAGTACCTGGACGCCCTCGAGGGGCGGATCGCGGTCAACGCCGGCTTCATGGTGGGCCACTGCGCGCTCCGCCGGTACGTCATGGGCCCGGACGCCGTCGGCGGGCAGCCGAGCCGGGCACAGCTGGACGCGATGGTGGCGCTGCTGCACGAGGCCATGGACGCCGGGGCCTGGGGGCTCTCCACCACCCAGTCCAGCACCCACTCGGACGGGGACGGGCAGCCCGTGGCGTCCCGGCACGCGGAACCGGCGGAGCTGCTGGCGCTCTCCCGGGCCGTCGGCGAGCACGAGGGCACGCAGATCGAGGCGATCGTCGCCGGCTGCCTGGACCAGTTCAGCGACGCCGAGATCGATCTGCTGGTGGAGATGAGCGCGGTCGCCGGACGCCCCCTGAACTGGAACGTCCTGACCATCGACGCGGCCGTCCCGGAACGCGTGCCCCGGCAGCTGAGCGCGAGCGAACGGGCACGGAAGGCCGGCGGCCGGGTGGTGGCCCTCACCATGCCGATCCTCACCCCCATGAACATGTCCCTGGGCACCTTCTGCGCCCTGAACCTGATCCCCGGCTGGGGGCCGGTCCTCGGACTGCCCGTTCCCGAGCGGATCGCGAGGCTGCGCGACCCCGGGGTCCGCGCGGAGATGCTGCGGCGGGCCGAGTCGAAGGAGGCGGGCGTCTTCCGGCGGCTGGTGGACTTCGGCCGGTACGTCATTGGGGACACCTACAGCGCGGCCAACCGCGGGCTGACCGGCCGGGTGGTACGGGACATCGCCGCCGAGCGCGGACAGGACCCCTTCGCCTGCCTGGTCGAGATCTGCGCCGCCGACGAGTTGCGTACGGTCCTGTGGCCGATGCCGAGCGACAACGACCCCGGCTCCTGGGCGCTGCGCGCCGAGACCTGGCAGCACGAGGACGTGCTGCTGGGCGGCTCGGACGCGGGCGCCCACCTGGACCGGATGTGCGGGGCGCCGTACACCACCCGGTTCCTCGGGGACTGTCTGCGTGGCCGGAAGCTGGTCGGTCTGGAGCAGGCGGTGCGGATGCTGACCGACGACCCGGCCCGGCTGTTCGGGCTGCGTGAGCGCGGGCGGCTGCGGGAGGGCTGGCACGCGGACCTGGTGCTGTTCGACCCGGAGCGGATCGACGCCGGCCGGGCCCGGCTGGTGCACGACCTGCCGGGCGACAGCCCCCGGCTGGACTCGAGGGCGCTCGGGGTGCGGGCCGTGTGGGTCAACGGCGTCGAGGTGATCCGCGACGACGTGGTGACCGGTGCCGTGCCGGGCCGGGTGCTGAGGTCCGGGCGGGACACCCGGACGGTGAGCACCCGGTGAGCGGGGGACAGCCCCTGTTCGTCGGCGGGGCGTGGGTGGAGCCGGACGGCGGGCACCACCCGGTGACCGACCCGGCCACCGAGGAGACCGTGGGCCGGGCGCCGGAGGCCTCGCCGGAACAGGCGCGGGCGGCCTGCGCCGCGGCCCGGGAGGCGTTCGGGGCGTGGTCGCGGACCCGGCCGGAGGAACGGGCGGAACTGCTGGGCCGGGCCGCCGCGATCATCCGGGACCGGCTGGTGCCGTACGCGGACCTGGCCCGCGCCGAGACCGGGGCGACCCTCGGGACCGCCCGCGCGATGCAGGTCGGCGTGGCCGCCGCCCGATTCCGCCGGTACGCGGCCGTGGAGCCCGCCGAGTGGGCCGTAGCCCCGCAGATCAACGACGCCGGACCCATGGGGAGGGCCGGGGTGATGGGGGCGCTCGCCGTGCGGCAGCCCGTCGGGGTCGTCACCTGCATCACCTCGTACAACAACCCGTGGGCCAACCCCGCCGGGAAGATCGCCCCGGCGCTGGCCATGGGCAACACGGTGGTGGTGAAACCCGCACCGCAGGACCCGCTGTCCGTGTACCGGATGGCCGAGGCGCTGGCGGACGCCGGGGTGCCGCCGGGCGTCGTGAACGTCGTCTCCGGACGGGACGTTTGCGTGGGCGAGGCCGTGGTGGCGTCCGGTGACGTCGACATGGTGAGCTTCACCGGGTCCACGGCCGTCGGGCAGCGCATCGCCGAGGTGTGCGGCCGGGACATGAAACGCCAGCTGATGGAGCTGGGCGGGAAGGGGGCCGCGCTCGTCTTCGACGACGCCGACCTCGCCTCGGCCGTCGCCGGCATCGGCACCACCTTCTCCTTCTACAGCGGGCAGATCTGCACGGCACCGACCCGGGTGCTGGCCCAGCGCGGCGTCTACCAGCGCCTGGTCGAGCAACTCACCGGATATGCCAGCCGGTTGAAGGTGGGGGATCCACGGGAGCCGGACACGGTCGTCGGGCCGCTGATCTCCGCCGAGCACCGGGCACGTGTGGAGTCCTACGTCGAACTCGGCCGGAAGGAGGGCGCGGTCGTCGTCACGGGCGGCGAACGCCCCGCCCTCGAGCGGGGGTTCTACGTCGCCCCCACCCTGCTCGCGGACTGCACCAACGACATGCGGGTGGCCCGGGAGGAGATCTTCGGGCCCGTGGTGGTGGTGATCCCCTTCGACGACGAGGACGAAGGCGTGGCCCTCGCCAACGACTCCGACTACGGGCTCATCGACTACGTCTGGTCCGGTGACGTGGCCCGCGCCTTCCGGGTGGCACGGCGGCTGCGGGCCGGTGGCGTCGGCATCAACACGGTCGGCCGCAACATGGAGGCCCCGTTCGGCGGGTTCAAGAAGAGCGGGGTCGGCCGGGACGTGGGCGTGTACGCCCTGCACGCGTACAGCGAGGTCCAGGCTCTCGTCTGGCCGGGCTGACTCCGCCGTCGTGGCGTCCGTGGAGCAGCCGCTGAACCCCGGCGGCCGCCCGGCTCACTGGGTGAAGAGCGACGCGGGGTGCCGGGGGTCCGCCGAGCAGGTGTACAGGCCCGCGTGACCGCCCCGGCCGACCGTCATGCCGGTCGGTTCGCGGGCCGCCTCCTCCTGCGACGTGTGCGGCTCCAGGTGGCGTTCCTCGAGGGGCCGGAAGCGGTGCGGCAGGCCCTCGGGGCCGAAGGGGCCCGGCTGGTACTCGCACGTGTCGCACTGGAGGAAGAGTTCCAGCGGAGCACCGCAGGCACCGCAGTCGAGCCGCCGGGGCATGTCCGTGACGCCCCAGCCCATGCTGCCGCCCAGCTTCCAGCCGGGTATCACCGAGACGTCGTCGGACAGCCCCCGCTCGTCCAGCCAGGCCTCGAACCGCTCCGCCAGGCCCGCCGGCAGTTCCTCGTGCCACGGGTACTCGGTCAGCCGCTCCGGATGCAGCAGGCACGCGCGCGGGACCATGTCCTCGTCGTAGGCCCAGTGGTCCTCGGGATCCGGCTGCCGGGTGAGCGGATCGGTCACGTCGGCGGCCCGGCGCCAGAACAGCCGGCAGGCCTGGCCCCAGCCCTCCGGGTGCGGCTGGTCGTGCCAGTCGGGGCACCACAGCAGCTGGACGAGGTCGGTGCCCGCCGGGAACCGGATCCCGGGGAAGTCCGCCGCCGTGAACTGGGCCACCGCGACCAGCGGGTACGGGCCCTCCGGGCGGCCGTTGACGTCCTTGTGCCCGGTGCACTCCGGCCAGGGCTCGGCCGCCGGCCACCACAGCGGGCCCCCGAGGTGGCTGTCGCGCGGACCGGGTGTGCCGCGCCGCGGATGCAGCCGGACGGTGGTGCGCGCGTGGGGTGCCAGCTCCGGGAAGTCGACGGCCGGGTCGACGGCGGAGGGTGCGGTGGTGAGGTTCACGCGCGCAGTGTGGCAGACCCGCCGGGCCCGTCCCTCAGTCCGTCAGGTCCACCCGTACCGTCAGCAGGTCCGTGCCGAACGCGCGGACGGCCGCGCTGTTGAAGCGGGGCAGGGTGCGCAGCCGGGCCAGGGCGTCGTCGTCGGGGAGGAGGTGGGCGGTGCCGTGGTGCCAGCGGCCGGCGATGCGGACGCGCACCTCGGGACGGGCCTGGATGTTGCGCACGTACTGCGACCTGAGGCCGAACTCCGAGACCAGCCAGAAGGAGTCCCCGACCCGGCGCCCGCCGACCGGGGTCTGCCGGGGCAGGCCGGACGTGCGCCCGGTGGTCTCCAGCAGGGTCTGGAAGGGCAGCCGCCGGTTGAGCGGGTTGGCGAGGTGCCGCTGGAAGCGGGTCACGATGCGGTGCTTGCGGTCGGCGCGGCCTGACATGTCTGAGGTTCTCCTGCTCTTCCCCGGCACGGCCTTGCGCACTGCGGGGATGCCGTGGCGGCCCCCGTGCGGGGCGCGCGTCGCGTTCACGGTCGGGTGCGGACGCGTGCCAGCCTCCCGCGCGGCCGCGAGGCAGGCAACGGGGGGCCCGGCAACGGGAGCCGGGCGGTGGTCAGCGGATCGGCTGCGCGGCCTTCGCCTGGACGTGGGCGACGTAGCGGACGGTGAAGACCATCGGGAGGACGAAGCCGGCGACCTGGATCAGGGTGGCGGCCGTCGAGTGGCCGTGTCCGGCGTGGGCGGCCACGGCGAGGGCACCGGCCGTCAGGGCGAACGCGGTGGTCCACACACCGGTGATGATCACGTTGGTCCGGACGAACGGCTTCAGGGACCACAGCTCGCGGGGGGTGGTGCGCTTGGCGATCCCCAGGGTGAACGGCCGGCCTGCCGCGAGCGAGAGGCCGGCGATGACGGCGAGGGTGCCGGAAGAGAGGGCGGCGGAGTAGTCGTGCACGCCCGAGTGCGGATCGGCGAAGGCGACGGCCGCGAGGACGGCGAAGAAGACCGCGGAGCCCGTCTCGATGACCAGGGCGTCGAACCCGGTGCCCGACCGCTTCTCCCGGGCTATGAGTGCGACGGAGACCGCCAGGGCGGCCAGGGCGCCCCACTGCCAGTCCCCCGAGGGGAAGACGGCGAAGACGATCCACGGCAGGAAGGTGCGCAGGTACGACATGGGATCCCCCGATCGGTCCGGTTCACAGGCTTGAGTTCCTGTTTCGACATGTCAAAAGTAGAAGGTCGTGCCTCGACATGTCAATACTGGAAGGTAAGGTGGCGGTATGAGCCTCAGACACGCACTGCTCGGCCTGCTGTCGGAGCGTTCCGCCAGCGGCTACGACCTGTTGAAGACGTTCGACACCTCACTGGCCAACGTCTGGCCCGCGACCCAGAGCCAGATCTACACCGAGCTGACCAAGCTGGCCGGCTCCGGGCTGATCACCGTGGCCGCCGAGGGCCCGCGCGGCCGCAAGGAGTACGCCCTCACCGGCGCGGGCATGGCCGAGCTGCGCCAGTGGCTGACCGAGACCCGGCCGCAGCGCAACACCCGCAGCGACCTCCTGCTGCGGGTCTTCTTCCTCGGCGTGCTCGAACCCGCCCAGGCGCGTGCCTACCTGACCGGTCTGATCGAGATGTCCCGTACGGAGCACGAGCAGTTGCGGCAGCTCGCCGACTCCATCGACTGGGACGACGGCAACCTCTCGGTCCACGGCCGGATCGCCCTCGAGTACGGCCTGCGCTTCAACGCGATGCGCCGGGAGTGGGCCGAGTGGGCCGCGGAGCAGATCGGCTAGCGGCCGGGTACGGGTGCCCGACTCACCGGCCCAGGAACACCGGGTTGGTGAAGGCCGCCATCACCCCCGGCACCGGCCCGGCCGCCGTCTCGTGCCGCAGCTCCGCCCGGACGTAGGCCGCGTACGCCGGAGTGGTCCGCCACTCCACCGTGCCCGTGCCCGAGACGGGCAGCGGCCCGCCGGTGAACAGCACGCCCTGGTCGGTGACGAACCGGACCGAGCAGCGCGGCCCGCCCGTCACCTCCAGCCGGACGGTCACCGCGGTGCCGGGTCCGGCCGCCAACCGCTCACCGATGCCCGCCCGTTCACCTCCCTCGGCCGTCACCGAGAAGGCCAGCGAGACGTTCCTGGACTCGGCCACGTACGACCGGCCCGCCCGCAGCCCCTCCTGGACGGCCTCCCTGGTCAGCTCGTCGGCGAGGACGACCGTCTGCGGCATGCCGACCACGTCCGGGTCGCGGTGCGCGTCGCTGTCGCCCATCGCCGGCAGCCACGCCCGATCGCCCCGCACCGATGCGACCAGCTGCGCGTCCCAGGCGGCCAGGGTCACCTCGTCGTCGGGCGTCCAGGCCCCGTTCCACACCTCGACGACGTCCGCCTCCGCGAACCCGAACCTCCAGCCGCAGCCCACACAGGTGGCGTGCGGATGGGCCGGTACGACCAGACCGCCGGCCCGGTGGATCGCCCGTGCGAAGTGGGCCCAGCGGTTGTCCCGGGCCCGGTAGCGCCAGTCGACGAAGGTGCCCGGCTCGATGCCGAGCGCCAGGACGTGTCCGTTCCTGGTCGTGACCTCCTCTCCGAGCAGCACCAGCAGGTCGTCGCCGGCGGCGTCGGCCCAGTGTGCGTGCGACGCGTTGGTGTTGTGGTCGGAGCTGTTGATGAAGTCCAGCCCGGCCGCGCGGGCCAGGTCCGCGATCTCCGCCGGGGTGCGGCGGCCGTCGGAGTGCCAGGAGTGCAGGTGGCAGTCACCCCGGTACCAGTCCCGGCCCCGCCCCGGGGCCCCGCCGGGCGGATACACCGGCTCCGGCGCCCGCCCGCTCTCCCCGGCGGTCAGCGTGACCGTCACCTCGTACGACAGCCCCTGTGGCGCCACCGTGTAGGGGCCGAGCGCGATGTGCCAGGTGCCGGGGTGCAGCGGTCCGGGGAGGTAGCCGGGCGTCGCCTCGTCGGCCCGCACGGAGAACTCCGTCCGGGCGCCCCCCGACCAGCCCCGGAAGCCCCGGCCGCCCAGCTCGGTACCCCGGCTGTCGAAGAGCCCGATGTCGAGGGCGTTGCCGGGGGTGCCGGCCGGGACGGGGGGCCTGTCGTAGGTGTAGGAGACGTGCAGCTCGGCTGTGCCCGGCGGGACTTCGACCGGGAGGTAGACGTAGTCGGGGGAGCCCGGGGGGAGGGTGCCGCGGAAGCTCGTCACACCCTCAACGTAAGCCGCCCGGGCGGCACGAGGAACAGCGCAACGAGCCACAGTCGGCCCGCACCGGCGGAGGGCCGTCGGCCACCTCCCGCCGCCACCTCCCGCCGCCACCTTCCACCACCACCTCCCGCCGCCACCTTCCACCACCACCTCCCGCCGGGCCGGCCACCCTCCGGTGCCACCCCCCCCTGCGGCCACCCCACGCTCACGCGGTCACCTCACGCGGCCGGCTCCCGCGGACCGCGAACACCAACCAGTCGGTATGGACAGTCCGTAGTGCAGCCGGTACAGATGACCCATGCGTATCGCCGTCACGATCTTCCTCACGGACGAGACCATCACCCCCGCCCGGCTCGCGCGTGAGCTGGAAACCCGCGGCTTCGCCGGCCTCTACCTCCCCGAACACACCCACATCCCCGTCGAGCGCACCACCCCGTACCCGGCCGGCGGCGACCTGCCCCGCGAGTACGGCCGCACCCTCGACCCGTTCGTCGCCCTCGCCCAGGCCGCGGCCGTCACCCGGCGGCTGGCGCTCGGCACCGGCATCACCCTGGTCGCCCAGCACGACCCGATCGCCCTGGCCAAGCAGATCGCCACCCTCGACCACCTCTCCGGCGGTCGCTTCACCCTCGGCCTCGGCTTCGGCTGGAACGTCGAGGAGGCCGCCGACCACGGCGTCGAGTGGCGCGAACGCCGGGAACTGGTCCGGGACCGGATGGGCCTCATGCGCGCCCTGTGGTCCGAGGAACCGGCCGGTCACACAGGGCGGTTCGGCGGTGTCCGGCCGAGCTACGCGTTCCCCAAGCCGGTGCAGAAGCCGCGGGGTCCGGTGGTGGGGCCGCGCACGCTCGTCGGCGGGGCAGCGGGGCCCGGGCTGTTCGCGCACATCGCCGAGTACGCGGACGGCTGGATGCCGATCGGCGGGCGCGGTCTCACCGAGTCCCTGCCGGTGCTGCGATCCGTATGGGCGGACGCCGGCCGCGACCCGTCCGCGCTCCAGATCGTCCCGTACGCGGTCCTGCCGTCCCCGGGCAAGCTCGCGCACTACGCGGAGTCGGGCATCGGGGAGGTGGTGCTCCAACTCCCGCCGGCGCAGGAGGAGGAGGTGCTGCGGGTGCTCGACGGATACGCCGAGTACGTGTGAGCGGAGGGCGGCGACGGCCGGCTCGGCGGCGCGGGGCACCGCCCGACCAGCCGGGACGGACCCGCACCCGCCGACGCGCTGCCCCCCCCCGGAGCCGGCTCCCCGACCTCGCCGAACCGGCGTAGCCCCTACGTATGCTCAAGAGATGACGACTTCCGCGACCCCCGGAACCGGCCCCACCGAGAACTCCATGCGTCGCGCCCTCAAACGCGCCCGGGACGGCGTCGCCCTCGACGTCGCCGAGGCGTCGGTCCTGCTCCAGGCGCGCGGCGAGGCCCTCACCGACCTCGCCGCGTCCGCCGCCCGGGTACGGGACGCGGGCCTTGAGGCGGCGGGCAGGTCCGGCGTCATCACGTACTCGAAGAGCGTCTTCATCCCCCTCACCCGGCTGTGCCGGGACAAGTGCCACTACTGCACCTTCGTCACCGTCCCCGGCAAGCTGCGCCGCGCCGGGCACGGCTTGTTCATGTCCCCGGACGAGGTGCTGGACATCGCCCGCAAGGGTGCCGCCCTCGGCTGCAAGGAAGCCCTGATCACGCTCGGCGACAAGCCCGAGGACCGCTGGCCCGAGGCGCGCGAGTGGCTCGACGCGCACGGTTACGACGACACCATCGCCTATGTCCGGGCCGTCTCCATCCGCATCCTGGAGGAGACGGGCCTGCTGCCCCACCTCAACCCGGGAGTGATGAGCTGGACGGACTTCCAGCGCCTGAAGCCGGTCGCGCCGAGCATGGGCATGATGCTGGAGACGACCGCCGAGCGGCTCTGGTCCGAGCCCGGCGGCCCGCACCACGGCTCCCCGGACAAGGAACCGGCCGTACGGCTGCGGGTGCTGGAGGACGCGGGCCGCTCCTCCGTCCCCTTCACCTCCGGCCTGCTCATCGGCATCGGCGAGACCTACGAGGAGCGCGCCGAGTCCCTGTTCGCCCTGCGGAAGGTCTCCCGCGCCTACCACGGCATCCAGGAACTGATCATCCAGAACTTCCGCGCCAAGCCGGACACGGCGATGCGCGGCATGCCGGACGCCGAACTGGACGAGCTGGTCGCCACGGTGGCCGTGGCCCGGCACATCATGGGCCCGAGCGCCTGCCTCCAGGCCCCGCCGAACCTCGTCGACTCCGAGTACGAGCGGCTGATCGGTGCCGGCATCGACGACTGGGGCGGGGTGTCGCCCCTGACCATCGACCACGTCAACCCCGAGCGCCCCTGGCCGCAGATCGAGGAACTCGCCGAGAAGTCCCGGGCGGCCGGCTTCGAACTGCGTGAACGCCTCTGCGTCTACCCGGAGTTCGTCCGCCGTGGCGAGCCCTGGCTGGACCCCAGGCTGCGCCCGCACGTCGACGCCCTGGCCGACCCGCGGACGGGCCTGGCCCGCCCGGACGCGGTTGTCCAGGGCCACCCGTGGCAGGAGCCCGAGGAGGTCTTCGTCGCGTCCGGCCGTACGGACCTGCACGCCGCCGTCGACACCGAGGGCCGCACGGGCGACCGGCGCGCCGACTTCGACGAGGTGTACGGCGACTGGGAGGCGCTGCGCGAGGCGGCGGCCCCCGGCATGGCGCCGGAGCGCATCGAGGCCGACGTGCGCGAGGCGCTGCGCACCGCGGCCGACGACCCGACCCGGCTGACCGACGCCGAGGCCCTGGCCCTGCTGCACGCGGACGGCCCGGCGCTCGACGCGCTGTGCCGGGTCGCCGACGACGTCCGCCGGTCGGCCGTCGGCGACGACGTCACCTACATCGTCACCCGCAACATCAACTTCACCAACGTCTGTTACACCGGCTGCCGCTTCTGCGCCTTCGCACAGCGCCGCACCGACGCCGACGCGTACACGCTCTCGCTGGAGCAGGTCGCGGACCGCGCACAGCAGGCCTGGGAGGTGGGCGCGGTCGAGGTGTGCATGCAGGGCGGCATCCACCCGGACCTGCCCGGCACGGCGTACTTCGACATCGCGAAGGCGGTCAAGTCCCGAGTCCCGGGCATGCACGTGCACGCCTTCTCCCCGATGGAGGTGGTGAACGGCGCGACCCGGACGGGCATGTCGATCCGGGAGTGGCTCTCCGCCGCCAAGGAGTCCGGCCTGGACACCATCCCCGGTACGGCCGCGGAGATCCTGGACGACGAGGTCCGCTGGGTGCTGACCAAGGGCAAGCTGCCCACGGCCACCTGGACCGAGGTCGTCACGACGGCGCACGAGCTGGGCATCCGCTCCTCGTCCACGATGATGTACGGCCACGTCGACCAGCCCCGCCACTGGCTGGGCCACCTGCGCACCCTGGCCCGGATCCAGCGCGAGACGGGCGGCTTCACGGAGTTCGTGACCCTGCCCTTCATCCACACCAACGCGCCGGTCTACCTGGCGGGCATCTCCCGCCCCGGCCCGACGATGCGGGACAACAGGGCGGTCACCGCGATGGCCCGGCTGCTCCTCCACCCCTGGATCCCCAACATCCAGACAAGCTGGGTGAAACTGGGCACGGAGGGGGCGGCCGAGATGCTCCGATCCGGCGCCAACGACCTGGGCGGCACCCTCATGGAGGAGACGATCTCCCGGATGGCGGGCTCGTCGTACGGCTCGTACAAGTCGGTCCGCGACCTGGTGGCGGTGGCCGAGTCGGCGGGCCGCCCGGCCAGGCCCCGCACCACGCTCTACGGCGAGGTCCCCGAGGAACGCCGACGGGCGGCGGAGGCCTCCGACGGACACCTGCCGGAGCTGCTGCCGGTCCTGGACTGAGTACGATGATCCGACCCACGGTCCCGTACGGGGACCCGTAGCGGAGGAGATGCGTACCCGTGGCTGCCCGACTGCCCTCGTGGGCCTGGGTCACCGGTCTGACAGCGGGAGCGACCGCGGCCGTGGTCGTCCTCGCCGTTCAGGCGGACCACGGGCCGCATCCCACGGCCGCGGTGACGCGGCCCAGCGCGTCGGCGTCGCCGCACCCGCACGCGACCGTGACACCGAAGGAACCGGCGGATCCCGCCCTGCCGGACCAGTCCGGGGACGGCCGGCGGATCGTCTACTCGGTGGGCGAGAAGCGGGTCTGGCTGGTCGACGCGACCGGCCGGGCGACCCGCACGTTCACGGTGTGGCCGGGCACGGTCAGCCCGCAGCCCGGCCGCTACTCGATCACCCTGCGCACCCAGTCCCTCAAGGGCTCGGACGGCGTGGAGATCGAGCACGTCATGTACTTCACCAAGGTGTCCGGTGTGAACGTCGCCTTCTCCAACGCCCTCGACGGCGCGTCGCCGCCGCCGGCCAACGGCCAGAAGCTGGGCGGCATCCGCATGCACAAGGAGGACGGCGCCGCGCTCTGGTCCTTCGGCGATCAGGGCACCAAGGTGGCCGTCGTCGACTAGCGTCCGTTCAGGACGCCGAGGTGGCGGTCGTCAACTGGCGTCCCGCCGCGCGGCGGGCAGCTGGTTGACGATCAACGCCACCCCGCTGAGCAGGAACACCCGGGCCGCAGCGTCCAGCCCGTTCCAGGTCTTCGACTGCCACATCGAGAACCACTCACCGCCGATCGCGATGAATCCGGCGCCGAAGAGCAGCAGGAGCATCAGCAGCCCGTAGGTGGAGAACCGCCGGGCGCGGTCGTCGTCGCGCCGCGCCCAGAGCCACGTCCCCCAGATCAGCACGAGCGCCGAAACCGTCTCCCAGGCGATGATCAGCACATAGGCCGTGTCCTGCAGGGCGGTGCTCGTGATCGCCCGCCACATCAGGTCGTCGTCCTGGAAGGTCGTGTCCATCGCCAGCACGTGCCGCACGAACTGCTGGTTGGTCCCGAAGTCGGTGATGTTCCCCAGGGCGACCAGGGCGATGTAGAGCGCGAGTATGCCGGTGAGCACACCGGCGGCCAGGGCGGCTGCGGTACCTGAGGCGCGTGTGGTGGCAGTGCCGGAAGATGTGGGGGTGGTGGTCATGGCTGGATTCTCCCCGACGGGAGTCGCCTTCCCCCACCCGCATTGCGTCAGAATCACAAGGGAGTTGGCCGATCGGCGTGCGGCGCCCCGCCCGTGCCGGACGGAGCACGGAGGGGACGCGGCTGCCGGGACGATCAGCCCTCCGGCAGCTGCGCCTTCAGCTTCCGCAGATCGCGGGCGTCGAGGCCGAGGGCCTTCTCCTGGTACGCGGAGAGGGAACCGTAGCCTCCCGTCTCACCCCGCCGTGTCCGTGTCGTCACGCGTCCGGGCAGGGACCCCCGGCGAGCCGGGTCCCGCCTATCCGCGACCCGGTGAACACGGCGCGCTTGGTGCGGACTTGGGGTGATGTGTCGTACCGGGTCGTGGCGGGGTGTGACCCGGTGGCCCCCGACCCCGGAAGACCAAAGAACCGGGGAAAGAACCGAACCCGCCCCCACCGCCCCCGTCGATCACCCGCCGGAGTGAATATGCCCAACGCAACTGGCGCGGCACAGCAGTTGTCGTGCAGTGTCGGCGACGACCACCCGGACATGCATCGGCCCTCGCCGGGACTGGCATCCCAGTGCGAGGGCCTGATCACCAAGGAAAAGCAACTTCCTCGTGACTGACAAGCAGCGTAACGCGTCCGCGCGCCCCAAGACCCGGCATTCGTCCGGCGTCACCCACGTGAACGAACCCCACCACGACAACTTCACCGTGGTCGGCAATCATCTGGCTCAGCACGCCGAGCTGTCGCTCGTGGCCATCGGCCTGGCGCTGCACATCCAGTCGCTGCCGGAGGGCACCCCGATCGGCATCAAGGCGCTGGCGGCGAAGTTCCCCGAGGGGGAGATCCGGATCGCCGCGGCATTGCGCGAGCTGGAGGAACACGGATACCTCTCGCGTCCCAGGGAGCGTCTTCAATCGGGACAGGTGACGACCCGGACGATCTCGTACAACCGGCCGAGGCTCGCCGTGGCCGCAGCGGCCCCCGTCCCCGACCCGACCGGGTCGACCCGGTCGGCCCGCCCGGCCCCGCCGGCTCAACCTGCCCGCCCGGCCGAACCGAAGGTGCCCGCGCCACCGCGCACAGCCACCGACCTCCTGGCGGCCCTCCGCGCCCACGACTCCCGCCTGCTGCTCACCGAGCGGGACGTGCACCACCTGGCGCCGGCCGTCTCCGAGTGGCTGGAGCGGGGAGTGCCACCCACGGCCGTCGTCCGCACGCTCACGACCGGCCTGCCCCAGGACCCGATCAAGCACCCGGCGGCCTTCCTGCGGCACCGCCTCACCACGCAGCTGCCACCCCAACTCCCCGTGGCGCCACCCCGCCCGGCGCAGCACCGCCCCTCCCCACTCCAGACCTGCGACGGCTGCGACCGCGCCTTCCGCGCCCCGCACCCGGGCCGCTGCCGCGACTGCCGGCCGTCATCCGTGGCCGTGGCATGAACACCGCGTCGGGTGCCGGCGCTGATCCAGCAGTTCTTCGAAGCGACGACCAACGCCCGGCAGCCGCGGCAGCCTCGCGCCGCTGCGGGCCGTCGTGCACTCCTGGGCCGTATTCACCGGGATGACGACCGTCTTCAGCGTGCCGTAGGCCAGGGGATCGGTCGTGACCACGGTCTCCGCGTACTCCGACCACTCCCGTGCCGGCCACGCGGACCGGTCCGGCCCCATGGTCACCACCTTCGCCGGCTTCTTCGCGAGTTCGGGCTCGACCGCATCCGGGACGGCGTCGAAGCGCTTGTCGCCTCCGGCGCGTAGGGCCGGCCAGGGCCGACGGCGGCTTCGTGGCGGCGTCGATGGAGCAGCTGGCCGGAAATGACCCTTCAGGGGCGTTTCCGCCCGCTGAACGGACCGTTCCTGGTCGATTACAGTGCCTAGCGTCGTACGGGCGGACGGTGCCGTGAGGAGGTCTGGTGACGATGACGTCCGGTGCCGTCTGGGGCCGCGCCGAACAGCAGGACTTCCGCAGCAGGGTGCGCGGCACCCTGCTCGGCGGCGCCGTGGGCGACGCGCTGGGCGGGCCCGCCGACCCGCTGTCCCTGGAGGAGATCCGGGCCGCGTACGGCGGCGAGGGCCTGCTGGACCTGGCCTTCGGGCAAGGCCGGCGCGGCACGGTCACCCACCACACCCAGCTCACCCTGTTCACCGTCGACGGGCTGATCCGTGCCCAGGTGCGCCGCGACACCGGCGCCTGGCATCCGCCGACCGACCTGCACCGGGCGTATCTGCGCTGGGCGGCCACCCAGCGGGACTGGGGTCCCGACGAGCGCCGCAAGGACGACGGGTGGCTGGCCCGGGAGGAGTGGCTGTACGCCCGCCGTGACCCGACCCGGGCCCTGCTCATCGGGTTCGGCGACGAGACCATGGGCACGCTGGAGGTCCCGAAGAACCCCGGCGAGCTGGGACCGGAGGCCGTGACCCGCTCGGCGCCGTTCGGACTGCTGGTGGGCTGGGAGCCGCAGCTCGTCGTGCAGCTGGCCGTGGAGTGCGCGGCCCAGACCCACGGGCACCCGATCGCCTACCTCTCGGCGGGCGCGTACGCGGTGATCGTGCACGCGCTGGCCCGCGGCGACAGCCTGGACGGCGCGGTGCAGCGGGCCCTGGCCCTGCTCGCCGTCCGTCCCGGCCACCAGCCGGTCTCGGACGCACTGCAGCACGCACTCGGCGCGGTACGGCAGGGGATGCCGACTCCGGCGCGGGTGGAGGAGCTGGCCGGCGACGGCACGGCGGACGGCCTGCTGGCCGCGTCCGTGTACTGCGCGCTGGTGGGGGAGGACGTACGGCACGGCCTGTGCCTGGCGGTGAACCAGAGCGGTCCCTCGGCCGCCGCGGGTGCCCTCACCGGTGGTCTCCTGGGCGCCCTGCACGGCGAAACGGCCCTCCCCCCGGCCTGGCTGGCCGAGCTGGAGGGCCGCCCCACGATCCTGGAGCTGGCCGACGACTACGCGATGGAGATGACCCAGGGCCCGGCCCTGCACGGCCCCGCCGGCTCGTCACCGGGCTGGCTGGCCCGGTACCCGCGGGCCTGACCTCAGGCGCGCACGCGGTCAGGCGATGACGGCGTGGAAGAACAGGACGGCGGGGAAGAAGGCCGCCCCGCCCGTAAGGGCGGCTTCCTGCGGACTGGCGCCACCCCATGCCCGCAGGGCTGCCGCCGCGATGCTCACGAACAAGCTCAGCGCGAGGACGAGTGCGGTGCGCTGACTGAGCAGCGGATCACGATCGTTGGGCACGGAGGACTCCTGATGGGTGGCCGTAGACCCGCAACGGTAGCGCTGACGCACAGGAGTTGGGAAGTGATTCGGAGTAGTCCCAGCTCAGACCGGGTTCCTCAGACTCTGTAGCAGCCTGCCCGTCTCGGTGACGATCCAGAAGCTCCAGCCGTTCCGGTTGGGCTTCACTTGCGGGTTCAACGCCTGCAGGACGGCAGTGGCTGCGCCGCTCGGAGTGCGGTAATTACCGGCCGCCGGACCGGCGTTGATGGCCAGTGCGTGAGTGACCGGGTGGTATTCACCCTCGATCCGCACGCCGTCGTAGAGGGCATGCACCGCTACGCGCCGATCGTTCGCGGTCGGGGCCTGTGAGGCGGCCTCAGGACGCTGAAAGTGCTCGATCAGCTTGCGTACGGCCTCCGCAGGGCTCACGTTCCAGGCCCGTGCAAGCAAGTTGACCTGGGTGAACGTAGCGTCGTCCACGTCGTGGATGCTGTTGCTCATGCCCTCAGCCTACCCACCAGCGTGAGCAAAACGGAGAATTGTGAGGGCAGGCGAGACCTATGCCGGTCTCACCCGCCTGCTTCGCTCAAGGAGCCCGGCGACTATTCCTTCACCGCCGGTGCGATCACGTCGTCCCCGGCCCCCGCAGGCACCGGTGCCGCCGCCGCACCCCCGTCCGTGTTGACCCTCTCGATCACGGCCAGCCGCTCCGGGGTGTCCTCCGGCTTCACGTAGCCGATCAGGACGTACAGGAGCAGGGAGACCGCGAGCGGCACCGAGACCTGGTACTGGAGGGGGACTCCGCCGTCGACGTTCCAGTTGACGGGGTAGTTGACCAGCCAGAAGGCCAGCAGGCCCGCCGCCCAGCTGGTGAGGGCCGCGGTCGGGCCGGAGCGGCGGAACGGGCGGAGCAGGCCGAGCATCATCGGGATGGCGATCGGGCCCATCAGACCGGCCACCCACTTGATGACGACGGTGATGATGTCCTTGAAGGCGGGGGAGTCGACCTGGGTCGCCACCGCCATCGACAGACCGAGGAACACGACGGTCGTCACCCGGGCGGCGATCAGGCCCGACCGTTCGCCCCAGGCCCGTGCGCGGGACGACAGCACCGGCGCGACATCGCGGGTGAACACCGCCGCGATGGCGTTGGCGTCGGAGGAGCACATGGCCATGGTGTGCGAGAAGAAGCCGACGATGACCAGGCCCAGCAGGCCGTGCGGCAGCAGTTGTCCGGTCATCAGGGCGTACGCGTCCGAACCGTCCGGCTTCTGCGCGTGGACCAGGAGCGGGGACATCCACATCGGGAAGAACAGGACCACCGGCCACACCAGCCACAGGACCGCCGACAGCCGGGCGGAGCGCTCGGCCTGGCGGGCACTGCCCGTGGCCATGTAGCGCTGGGCCTGGTTGAGCATGCCGCCGTTGTACTCGAAGAGCTTGATGAACAGGAACGCCAGCAGGAACACCGTGCCGTACGGACCGACCAGCGGCTTGCCGTGCCCGTGCAGCGCCGGCTCGTCCCAGGCGCCGAAGAAGCCGATGTCCTTGTCGCTCAGCTTCATCACGACGGCCACGAACATCGAGATGCCGGCCAGCAACTGGATCACGAACTGCCCCAGTTCGGTCAGCGCGTCCGCCCACAGGCCGCCGATCGTGCAGTAGATCGCGGTGATGGCGCCGGTGATGAGGATGCCCTGGTTCAGGGACACCCCGGTGAACACGGACAACAGGGTCGCGATCGCCGCCCACTTGGCGCCCACGTCCACGATCTTCAGCAGCATGCCGGACCAGGCGAGTGCCTGCTGGGTGCGCAGGTCGTAGCGGTTCTTCAAGTACTCCAGCGGGGAGGCCACATGGAGCCGCGACCGCAGTCGGTTGATGCGCGGCGCGAACAGCTTCGACCCGATGGCGATGCCGAGCGCGATGGGGAAGGACCAGGTGATGAAGGAGGTGACGCCGTAGGTGTAGGCGATGCCCGCGTACCCGGTGAACATCACGGCGCTGTAGCCCGACATGTGGTGCGAGATGCCGGAGAGCCACCAGGGCATCTTGCCGCCGGCCGTGAAGAAGTCGGAGACGTTGTCCACGCGCTTGTGCGACCAGACGCCGATCGCGACCATCACACCGAAGTAGCCGATGAGCACGGCCCAGTCGAGACTGTTCATGTGCCCGATCGTGGGTGCGAGAACGTGAACACGACAAGCAAGGGGAAGGTCAAGTCACGGTAAAAGTGTTTGTGTGATTGACCTCTGTTCATGCACATGAACAAAGTGATGGGCGCTTCTCGGCCTCTCAGCGCATCAGCTCACCCGCGTTGACCAGCAGGGACTGACCCGTGATCGCCCGCGACCGGTCCGAGGCCAGGAACACCGCCGCGTCCGCGACATCCCCGTCGGTGGCCAGCTCCGGCAGAGCCATCCGCTCGCTCAGCCGGCTCAGCACCTCGTCCTCCGGCACCCCCTCCGTCTGCGCGGTGAACTGCACGTACGCCTGCACCGGCGGCCCCCACATCCAACCCGGCAGCACGGTGTTGACCCGGATCCGGTGCGGCCCCAGCTCCCGCGCCAGCGAGTACATCGCGCTGGTCAGCGCCCCCTTCGAGGCGGCGTACGCGGCCTGCCGCACCTGCGAGGGTGCGGCCACCGCCGACTGCGTCCCGATGAACACCACCGACCCGCCCCCGCCCGCCTTCAGTGCCGGCAGGCACGCCCGGGTCATCCGCAGTGTGCCCAGCAGGTTCACGTCGATGACCGACTGCCAGGTCGCGAAGTCGGCGTCCTCCAGCCCGCCGAAGTACGAGTCCCACGCCGCCACCTGCACCACGGCGTCGATCCCGCCGAACCGCTCCCGCGCCAGCGCGGCCAGAGCGTCGCACTGCCCCTCGTCGGTGATGTCGGTCGCCCGGTACGCCGTGCGCGCGCCGTCCGGATCGATCCCGGCGACGCTCTTGGCGAGGTTCGCCTCGGTGCGCGCCCCCAGTACCGCGTTCCCGCCGTCCCGTACGACGGCCGCCGCGACCTGATGACCGAGCCCGGCCCCGACCCCCGAGACGACGACGGTCTTGCCCGCGAGCAGAGACATTCCGGCCTCCCCGGCTATGGCGCTTCATCTGACGGAGCGTCAGAGTATGGGCGACCGCACGAAAGGGGAACCGCATGAGCGAGGACACCCGCAGCGACCTGTACGCCGAACTGGCCGCCGTCGGCCCCTACGGCATCCGCCCCGGGCATGCCCTGATCACGATGGTCGAGCCGCACCCCGGCCACGAGTACGCCTACAACCGCTGGTACGAGGACGACCACTACTACGCCGGCGCGATGGCCATGCCCTGGATGTACGCCGGCCGCCGCTGGGTCGCCACCCGCGATCTGCAGCTCCTGCGCCGCCCCGAGAAGTCGGCCGTCGCCCAGCCGGTCACCGCGGGCTGCTACCTCTCCACGTACTGGATCACCGACGGCCGCTACGACGACCACATGAAGTGGACGGTCGCCATCAACAAGCGCCTCAACAGGGACGCCCGCGTCTACCAGGACCGCACCCACGTCTTCACGGCCTTCCAGGACCACGAGACGACGGTGTACCGGGACGGCGCCGCGGGCCCGCGGGACCACCACGCCCTCGACCACCCCTACGCCGGGCTCGTGCTGGAGGTGATCGACGCGGAGTCGGCGGAGCAGCGGGCACGGCTGGTGGACTGGCTCGCCAGCCGCCACCTGCCCCGGCGCCTCGCGGGTTCCCCGTCCGCCATGGTGACGCTGTTCCGCCCGACGCCGCTGCCGGGCGACCGGATGACCTATGTGAAGCAGGTGGAGGGGGTGGACACCCGGCTGACGCTGCTGTGGTTCCTGGAGGCCGATCCGCGGGAGTGCTGGGAGGAGCACTTCACGGGCCTGGAGGAGCAGGTGGCCGAGTCGGGGTTCGGCCGGATGGAGCTGCTGGCACCGTTCATCCCGACGGTGCCGGGCACCGACCGCTACGTCACCGCGCTACGGGGAGCGGAGTAGCACCCCCGCCGCCCGGACCCTCCCGCCTCCGGCCGAGATGCACCCGCTGTCACGTGGACCGGACCGACCAGCTCTGCCGGACCGACTGGACCGACCGGACCGACCGGACCGACCGGCTCGGCCGGGCCGACCGGACCGCCCTGCCCGGCCGGGCGAGCGGAAGGCTCACCTCAGCTCGTCGGGGCACGGCGTACCGCGCGGCAGCTGGTAGGGCGCGGCCAGCCGGTACGTCCCGGCCCTGGGCGCGACCAGCACGGTCCACTTGTCCCCGTCCGCGTCCTCCTCCGTGCCCATCACACAGGCGTGGCCCTTCTCGTACGGCAGGCTCTTCCCGTGCTCGTCGACGATGCTCAGCCACGGCGAGTACGGGATCTTGACGAGGATCCGCCCGGCTTTGCTCACGTCGAGCGTCATCTCACCCTGCTCGGCCCGCTGCACCACCGCGTTCGGCTCGGCGAGCGGGGCCGGGTCGGTCACCTTGAACAGCTGCCAGTTGGTGTCGCCCCAGATCTGCTGCAGATACGGCATCCCGCGCCGCACCAGCGCCCGCTCGCGCTCGCCGCCGTCCCCGTCCGGGTTGTCCTTGGGCAGCACCACGAAGTGCACCGCCCACCGCTGGAGCCAATCGTGGTAGTTCGCCGAGTTGAGCGTGTCGTCGTAGAAGAGCGGGTTGCGCTCCATGTCGGCCTGCCGGTTCCAGCCGCGGGCCAGGTTGACGTACGGCGCGAGCGCGGAGGCCTCGCGGTGCGAGCGGGCCGGGATCACCTCGACACGGCCCTTCTCGGCACCGTTCTTCTGCAGCTCGTGCACGAGCGGGGCGAGTTCCCGCGCCCAGGACGCGGCCGGGGTGGTGTGGATGATGTCGTCCACCGTCTTGAATCCGACCCAGCCGGTGAAGCCGAGGAGCGCCAGCACGGTCACGTACCACTTGCGCGACTTCGGCACCGTGTACGGCAGGACGGCGACCAGCGTCGCACCCGCGAACAGCATCGGCAGCCGCGAGATGTTCGTGCCGATCTGCGAGCTGATGAGCCACACCAGGACGACGCCGAGGCTGTACACGGCGGCCGTCAGCCGGACGGTCACCCACTCCTTCGGCACCAGGAACAGGCAGAGCAGGCCGTACGACAGCGGAAGGATCACCGAGCCGAACGCCATCGGCTGGGTGCCCGAGAACGGGAACAGCCACGCGGACACCGCGACCACCGCCGTCGGCGCGAGCCCCAGCGCCCAGGCGCCCGGGCGCCGCTTCTGCAGGAACATCCCGGCCGCGATCAGACCCACGAACAGGCCCGCCACCGGCGAGGACATCGTGGCGAGCGCGGCCAGCGGGGCGGTGACCAGTGCCTTCGCCCAGCGCTTGTACCGCCACCGGTACGGCCAGCAGAAGACGGCCGCGGTGGCGCCCAGCGCGAACATCGTGCCGAGGCCGAAGGTCACCCGGCCGGATATCGCGTTGCACAGGAGCGCGGCGACCCCGGCGAGCGCGGCCCACAGCGGGTTCTTCACCGCCCGGCTGCGGATGAGGACCAGCGTCAGCAGGCCCGCGGAGACCGTCCCGGCGATCATCATGGTCGTACGGACGCCCAGCACCGACATCAGGTACGGCGACACCACGCTGTACGACACCGGGTGCATGCCCCCGTACCAGGCGAGGTTGTACGCCGAGTCCGGGTGCCGGCCGACGAACTCCGCCCACGCGTCCTGCGCCGCGAGATCGCCACCGCTGTTCGCGAACGTGAAGAACCAGACAATGTGCAGCACGCCCGCGAGGGCGGTCACGGACAGCACCGGGTGCCGCAGCAGCCGCTGCCGGAGGGGTTCGAGGGCGGCGAGGGGACGACGGGCGCCTCGGCCGGCCGGAGCCTCGGTACGGTTACTCTCCGTGTGCGAGTCGGTGACCGCCGCAGTGCGTGCGGCCGTGTCCGTCCCCCTGTCCGCCACCGCGCCGGTCGCGGTGTCAGTCATGGACAGGCGTATTCGCGGCCCGGGTACCGGGCCCGGAACTGCGTCGTCGGCGCGTGTCGGCTCCGTTGTGGCCACCTGAAGGCACTCCCCGTGTCCCGTCTTCTGTTCTCGGCCGCTTTTCACAAGGTTCCCGGCCGCTTCCCGTCCAGTTCGCGGCCCCGTCCCCCCGGACCGGCGAGCTGCCCCGATTCGTGACGCTAGCACGCACCCCGCCGCGGGGCTCCCGGGTGGGGCTCCGCAGGCGGGGTGCGCGGGTGGGACAGGGGAGGCGCGATCAGCCCAGGCGGGTCAGCTTCGCGCCGAGACCGGGCTCGGCCAGGTCCTGCTGCAGGGCCACCGGAACCTTCACGGCACCGGCCGAACCGTCACCCACGGTGAGCGTGCCGACCCTCGTGCCGGCCTTCGCGGTGTGCGGCACGCTGCCGGAGGCGAAGGACAGCTTCACCTTCAGCCCGGCCCAGCCGACGGCGGGGACGTCCTTGGTGGCCACCACCGGGGTGTGGCCGCCGAGCCCGTCGTCCACGTAGCCGACCACATCGCCCTTCTTCAGGATCTTCGACGAGGTCAGCGCGGACTGCGCGGCACGCAGCGCGGTCTCGCTGACCTTGTTGACCGTCTCCAGGATCTTCTCCTTGTGCTGGCCGAGGATCGCGCCGACGATCGTCACCGTCTGCCCGCCGACCTGCTTGCGGGAGGCGAAGAGCAGGTTGCCGCCGGCCGCGGTGGTGCTGCCGGTCTTGATGCCGATCGCACCCATGTGGAACGGCAGCTCGTTGTAGTTGGGCCAGAACTTGCCGGACGGGTCGGTCCAGCTGGCCGCGCTGCTGATGGCGACCAGCGCCGGTACCTTGACGAACGCCTGGCCGAGCTTCACCTGGTCCTCGGCGGTGGAGACGGTGGTCTCCTTCAGGCCCGAGGGATCGGTGTACGTGGTGTGGGTCATCCCCAGTTCCTTGGCGGTGGCGTTCATCTTCTTGATGAACGCCGCCTCCGAGCCCGAGTCCCAGCGCGCGAGCAGCCGCGCGATGTTGTTGGCGGAGGGGATCATGACGGCCGACAGGGCCTGCTTCTCGGTGAGGTGGTTGCCTGCCTTGACGGTGTTCAGCGTGGACTCGCCGTCCTTGAAGTAGCCGCCCTCCGTCTCGGCCTTCGCGTCGATCTCGATCTTCGGGCCTTCTTCGCCGGGCTTCAGCGGGTGTTCCCTGAGGATGATGTACGCGGTCATGGTCTTGGCGACCGAGCCGATGGCCACGGGCGTCTGCTTGCCGAAGCTGCCCATCGTGCCGATGCCGGCGCCGTCGATCCAGCCCTGGCCCTCGTTCGGCCAGGGCAGCTGCAGCTTGTCACCGGCGAACGTGTAGCTGTCCTTGCCGGTGAGCTGCAGGGTGGGGGACGGCAGCGGGCGGAACGCCTGCACGACCGCGATGACGATCGCCAGGACCAGGACCAGGGGGGTCCAGATCTTGACCCGGCGCACGAGCGTGCGGACCGGGGTCTCCGGGGGCGGCGGCGTGTTCGTCAGCTCCGCCAGCAGGTCCAGCGGGGGCTTGGGCGGGAGCGGCTGCTGGGTGGTGCGCTCGGGGCCGACGTGCGGGACGGTGGTGGTGGTGTCGCGGGCGGGAGCCGGGGCCTTCGCCTGCGGCTGCGGCTTGGCCGGGGGCTGTGCCGGCGCCGGTGCCTTTGCCTGCGGCTTGGCCGACGGCTCTGCCGGTGCCTTTGCCTGCGGCTTGGCCGACGGCTCCGCCGGTGCCTCTGCCTTCGGCGTTGCCTTCTCCTGCGCCTGTGTCCGTGGCTTTCCGGCCGGGCGCATGTCGTCCTTGAGCGCGACGAACTTGCTCGTGCGCTCGGAGTCGGACTCCGGGGGCTTGGGCTTGCCGCCGAGCTTGAGCATGGTCGTCGGCTGGTCGACGGCGGGCTTCCTGGGCTGTACGGCCTTGAAGACGGCGGTCGGCTGATCGACGGGGCGGGCGTCTGTGGGGCCGGACTCCGCCTCGGCTTCGCCTTCGGCGTCCGTCTTCCCACCCGCACCACCCGTGCGGGTCTCGTCGTCGGCCGCGGGTGGCCCCTGCGGGTCGTCCTCACCGTCGGCGGCCTCCGGCCCGTCACCGGCCTCCCCGGCCTCGGCTACGCCTTCGCCCCCAGCAGCCTTCGTGCCGGCACCAGCCTCACCGTCCGCGTCAGCCTCCGTGCCGCCCTCTGACTTGGCGTCCGCGTCGGCCTTCGTGCCGGCGCCGGGCTCGCTGTCCGCGTCAGTCTTCGTGTCGCCCTCGCGCTTGGCGTCCGCGCCGGCCTTCGCGCGAGCATCAGCCTCGCCGTCCGCGTCAGCCTTCGCGCCAGCGCCAGCCTTCGCGCCAGCGACAGCCTCGCTGTCCGCGTCAGTCTTCGTGCCGCCCTCTGGCTTGGCGTCCGCGTCGGCCTTTGTGCCGGCGCCGGGCTCGCTGTCCGCGTCAGTCTTCGTGTCGCCCTCTGGCTTGGCGTCGGCGTCAGCGTCTGCCTCTTCCTTTGCGGGCGCGTCAAGCTTGGCCTCTGCCTCAACCTTGGTGTCTGCCTCGGTTTCGGTGCCGGCCTCGGTGTCCGCTTCAGCTTCGGCGTCCGCTTCGGCCCCGCTGTCGGTGTGCGTGTCGGCCCCGGTGCCTGCGGTGGATTCGGTGTCCGTCGTGTGCTTGGGCTTCGTGTCGGCCGGGGGCGTGGCGTGGGACTCTGCCTTGGTGTCAGCCTTGGTGGGCCGGGCGCCCTTTGGGGTGTCGGTGGTATTCGACGGGCTGGCCGTGTCCGTGGTCGCCCCGGGGGCCGTCGCCGGGGTCCCGGCGGCGGGCTTCTCGTCCTCGGTGTTCTCGGGCTTTGCACTCGCGTCGGCTCGCGGCTCGCGTACCCACGCCGACACCGCCGCGCGCAGGGCGGTGTCCTGAGGGTCGGCGTCGGCCGGTTCCTCCGGTGTGGACGGGGTTTCGGACCGTATCGTCAGGATCTTCGTCGCGGTGTCCGCGGCGCCGTCCGAGGAATCCTTTTCGCGGGCCACTGCGAGACGCGGATCGCGCGCCTCGGGAACCGAACCCGCGCTCCCCGACGTCGGTTTCGCCGACGACTCGCGCTGCTTCGACCTGTCGGGGGACTCGCCCGCCACCGATGCCTCCTCATGCGCCGCACGCCTAAGCGCGCCCTGTCCGAACCATGTACCAGTGTCCTGTGTGAGGGCTTGGCCCCTGCGGTAGACGAGAACGACATACCTACCGGTTCCCTCACGAACCGGTCACGCGCCCTCGACAGACCAATGTGAGAGGGGTCACCCTGTCATTCATCCACGCGGGGAGGCATGGATGGGCAGGAGCCGCAGAACACTTCCGGAGGAGCTTCTGCTGCTGGCACTGGACCCGGCCACGGGTACCACTGCACAGCCGCAGTCGCTCGACCTCGGTCTGGCCGGTGCGCAGCTAGTGGAGCTGGCGCTGGCCGGACGGATAGCCCCAGACGGGGATCGTATCGCCGTGGTGGTGCCACGGCCGACAGGAGATCCGACTCTGGACTGCGCGTTGGAGTTGCTGCGAAGGCGTGGCGCTCCCGTGCGTGCCGTCCATTGGATCGGTGGGCCCCGGTTGGGCCTCAGGCAGACCTACCTGTCACATCTGGAGCGGTGCGGCATGGTCGCCGCCGTACCGGGCCAGATGTGCGGGGTGCTGCCGACGACCCGCTACCAGGCCACCGACACCGACATCAGCCGGGAGATCCGCGCCCGGCTGGACTCCGCGATCCGCACCGGCGTACCGCCGGACCCGCGGACCGCGGCGCTCGCCGCCCTGGCACACGCCGTCGGGCTCGGCAAGCACCTGTATCCGGGCAACGAGGGCCGGTCCTCGCGGTCCCGGCTGCGGGACCTGATCCGGCACGACCCCATGGGCGGGCTCGTAGCCCACGCCGTGATGGACGTGCAGAACGGTGCGGCCGCCCAGCCGCGCCGGAGCCCGGCCCCGGCGGGCCGGCAGGCCGCGTCCGGTGCCCGGGCCACGGCGGAACCCGCACGCGGGGTTCCGATGCAGCCGCGCCACGGATCCATGGCGCGCGCCGTGGCCCACTGAGCCGTAACCCCGGTCCCACAAGACCCGGTTCGGGAGCCGCTGGTCCGAGCGGGGCGGCGAGACGCTTGCGGTCTCGCCGCCCCGCTCGACTGCGTCCATGCCGCATATCCTCCGTTTCCCAGCGGTAGAAACCACCTTGGTGGCAGTCTGCTCAACAGCAGATACGGAAAGTGTTAAGCAACAGGCAGGCAGCCGGAGGTGCACGTCCCGTGGCGTCCAATGTCAATCCCACCGTCAGACGACGCCGGCTGGGCCAGGAGCTGCGCAGGCTCCGCGAGCTCAAGGGCATGACGGCGGAAGAGGTGGCGGAGCGGCTGCTCGTGTCGCAGTCGAAGATCAGCCGGTTGGAGAACGGCCGCAGAAGCATCAGCCAGCGCGATGTGCGCGATCTGTGCGGGGTCTACGAGGTCGAGGACCAGCGGATCGTCGACTCGCTGATGGAGATGGCCCGGGATTCCAGGCAGCAGGGGTGGTGGCACACCTTCGGGGACATCCCGTACAGCGTCTACATCGGTCTGGAGACCGACGCCGAGTCGCTGCGCGTGTACGAACCCCAGCTGGTGACCGGTCTGTTGCAGACCCGCGCCTACGCCGAGGCCCTGGTGCAGGGCGCGTTGCCGGAGACGTCGACGGCCGAGATCGAGAAGCGGGTCCAGGTGCGGATGCGCCGACAGGAACGTATCACCGCCGAGATCAACCCGCTCCGGCTGTGGGTCGTGCTGGACGAGGCGGCGCTGCGCCGGGTCGTCGGCAGCAAACTGGTGATGCGTGAGCAACTGGAGCACCTGATCGAGATGTCCCAGCTGCCGCACGTCACCGTGCAGGTGCTGCCGTTTGAGGTGGGCGCGCATCCGGGGCTCAACGGCCAGTACGCCATCCTGGAGTTCGCCGACGCGGCCGACTCCAGTGTGGTCTACCTCGAGGGCGTCACCAGCGACCTGTACCTGGAGAAGGCGCAGGACGTGCAGAAGTACGCCGTGATGTACGAGCATCTGCGGGCACAGTCCCTCAATGTGGAGGCGTCCCGGCAATACATCGCCGATGTGGCGAAACTGTACGCGGACTGACGTCATCTCGCAGAGGGCGCCGGATCGTACACCGTCGGTCCACTCCAGTGGAAGGCTCACCTGGAATATGCCATCCGGTTGAGTGAACGACTACTCCGGCAAGGGCGGTTGCCCGGTAGCGTCGATCACGCCAATCAGACGACATGGTTGGCGTGAACCGCACTACCGCAACTCGCAACAGGAGTGGACATGGCACTGATTCAGGGCGCTTCGGAGACGTGGATGAAGTCTTCCTATTCCGCGGGCAACGGCGCCTGCGTCGAGGTCAAGTCGCCCACCACCGCCGAACTCGCCGTCCGCGACTCCAAGGTCTCCGAGGGTCCGATCCTGGCCTTCCCCGCCACCGCGTGGAACGCCTTCGTGGCCTCGGTCAAGGCGTAAGGGGATCTCCCTGACCCTGGTCCGGACAACTGCACAAGCATCACCAGGAGAGCCCTCTCGACCAGTCGCCGTCCTTGCCGAGAGGGCACCCTCTTTCCCGGGCCCCGGGCTCTCCCGGGCCCGGGTCGTTCCGGGCCCCGGCTCTCCTGGGCCCCGGCTCTCCTGGGCCCCGGCTCTCCCGGGCCCCGGCTCTTCTGGGCCCCGGCTCTCCTGGGTGCGGGTGGTTCCGGGCCCCGGCTCTCCTGGGTGCAGGTCGTTCCCGGTCTCGGTCCGCCTCTGGGCGCACTTCACGGCGCGCCCTTCGGCTCACTTCCGGCTCACTTCCGGCTCACGTCCCGTACGTTGCCGTGCGGACGCCCACCGGGTCACCGCACCGGGAACGCCACATCGCACACCGGATCCTCGGCTCCCGCCGCCTCCCAGTCCGCGAAGTACACCTCCCGGCAGGGCCCCGCCGTCTCCAGTCCCTCCGCGGCCACCCACTGCTCCACCGCCTCGAAGGCGGCCAGGATCTGCGGATGCGCCACCTGCGCCTTGGTGATCCGGGCGTAGGCCAGCCGGGCGGCGGGCTCCACCCGGACCGTCGTCTCCCAGGCCCGGCCCTGCCGCGCGGCCCACGCCCGGGCAGCCGCCTCGTCCGCCACCGGCACACAGGACTCGGCCGGTCCGTCGCTCTCCATCGACACCTCGGAGTGGTAGACGACGAACGGCGCACCCGTGACGCCCCCGCACTCCCGGGCCGCCGACTCCAGCCGTCCCAGGGACGCGCCGATCCAGGCCGGCAGTTCGTCCGCCAGGGTGTGCCGTGACTCGGTGATCACCACCTGTGCCGGCACGTCGACGGTCTCGATCACGAACTTCTCGTACATCTCGGAGCTCCTCCCCGACAGTCGTCCACGGAGGTAGGCGGCGAGGGTGCGCTGCCCGGCGACCCGGGCCTCCACGTCCGCCCAGTAGGCGGCGAGCCGGTCGGCGGCCTCGGTGCCCCCGGCCCCGAGCACCTCGGAGATCCGGGCGAGCGGCATGTCCAGCTGCCGCAGCAGGGCGACCAGACGGGCACGGTCGACCTGGTCGGCGCGGTAGTAGCGGTAGCCGCTGGCCTCGTCCACCTGGGCCGGGGCCAGCAGGCCCAGCCGGTCGTACAGCCGCAGAGCCTTGGCCGACAGCCGGGCCCGCGCGGCGAAGGCGCCGATGGTGAGCAGCTCCTCGTTCACGATTGCCATCCTCCGTCACCGGGCGGTTCCGGTCCGCCCGGCGAGGAGGAGGCTGGTCCTTGCCCCAGGGACAAGGTCAAGCAGGGCTCAGCCGAGCTGGCCCTCGACGGCCGCGACGACCTCGGCCGACTCCGGCTCGGTCTGCGGCGAGAACCGCGCGACGACCTGGCCGTCCCGCCCGATCAGGAACTTCTCGAAGTTCCAGCGGATGTCCCCGGTGTGCCCCTCGGCGTCCGCGAACCCGACCAGCCGCTCGTACAGCGCGTGCCGGCCCTCTCCGTTCACCTCCACCTTCTCGGTCAGCGGGAAGGTGACGCCGTACGTGGCCGAGCAGAACTCGGCGATCTCCTCGGCGCTGCCGGGCTCCTGCCCGAGGAACTGGTTGCAGGGCACGCCCAGCACGGTGAAGCCCTGGCCGGCGTACCGCTCCTGGAGCCTCTCGAGGCCCGTGTACTGCGGGGTCAGGCCGCACTTGGAGGCCACGTTCACGATGAGCACGGCCTTGCCGGCGTACTGCGGCAGGTTGGCGGAGCCGCCGGTGAGGGCTCCGATCTCGACATTCAGCACGTTGTGGTCAGCAGTCGTCATGCTCGGATGCTAGCCCCGCCGGATCACCCCCCGACCCGGAGCCCCACCGCCCACACCCCCATCCGGCCTGACCGGACCCAGCCTCACCGATCACGCCCCGACGGCCGGGATCTCGTCCCGCCTCACCGATCACGGCCCGACGGCCGGGATCTCGTCCCGCCTCACCGATCACGTCCCCGACGGCCCGGATCTCGTCCCGCCTCGCCGATCACGTCCCCGACGGCCCGGATCTCGTCCCACCGCGCCGGTCGCGTGCTCGTCGGTCCCGAGTCCGCCCAGTCTCACCGGTCGGGTCCGCGTCGGTCGCGGGTTCCCCGGTCTCGCTGGTCGCGTGCCCGTCGGTCCCGAGTCCGTCCGGTCTCGCCGGTCGCGTCCTCGTCGGTCCCCGTCACCCGCCCGCCGCGTCCACCAGCACGTCTCCCGCCGCCGTCCGCGCATACAGCACCGAGCGCCCGGCCCGCCGCCGCTCCACCAGCCCCGCCTCCCGCAGCACCTTCAGGTGCCGCCCCACCGAACCCAGCCCCTGCCCGGTCACCGCGGTCAGCTGGGTGGTGCTCATGGGGGAGGCGAGGAACACCAGCACCGCGGCCCGGCCAGCCCCGAGCAGCGCACCCAGACCGGCGGGCACGGCCCCGGCACCGTCCCCGGCGAGCGCGCCGGCGCAGGGGTAGACGACGGCGTACCGCTCCCCGTCCTCCCCGCCGTTTCCTTCCTCCCCGTCCTCCCCCTCCTTCTCGTCCCAGGCGACCCATCCCACCCGCTGCGGAGTCACCGGCACGAACACCAGCTCGGCGCCGGAGATCTCACGCGGTGGATACTCGTGCAGGTTGACCTGGAAGCGGTTCTCCCCGAGCCACCGCGTGCCGCCCGGCCGCAAGGAGTCCAGCACGCTCGCCCAGCCTGCCCGGCTCACCTGCGCGGTGCGCGCCACCACGTCCGCCTCCAGCACTCGCCGACGCCGCTCCCAGTACGGCCGTACGGTTTCCTCCCACACCCACTCCAGCAGCGAGGCCGCCCGTGCCGACAGGTCGTCCCGGTCGAGTTCGGCCGGCAGCGGCCCGGCGAGCGAGAGCCGCAGATGGGCGCGGGCGTCGTCGGCACCGACCGCGCGCACCCGGGCCACTTCCTCGCCGAAGTTCTCGTCACCGCGAGGCGTGGGCGTCAGGAAGTCCGCGATCCAGTCCCGCCCCAGCCCCGCCCGCACCAGCCGCGCCGTCACCGGATCGGCCGCGAGGCGCTCCCGGTAGCCGGGCAGATGGACGCGCAGCCACTCCTGCTCACCGGGATGGGCACCGGCGCCCGAGTGCAGCAGCTTCAGGCTCGCGAAGGTCTCGGAGAGCGGGGAGACCACGAACCGGCAGCGCGCCAGTGTGTCCGCGTTGAGCTGCCACCACCCCAAGACTCCGCCCTCCCCGTCCCACTTCGTCCACCCCGACGCACTCCGCCCGAGCGCGTCTCGTACCACGCCGCCCGAGCAAGACCTCGGCCCGTACGCCCCACCGCCCACCGAGGTGCACCCCACCGCCCACTGATGTGCCCCCTCTTTGCCCGGCGACGTACCTCCACCGGCCGCTGAAGTGCCGCCTCTTTGCCCGGCGACGTATCCCCGTCGCCCGCTGACGTGCTGCTCTTGCCCTGCGACGTGACCCACTGTCCGCTGTGGCCGCCCCGATCCAATCCCCCGGACCCGGACCTTTCGCGTGTCGGCGAAACAATATCGAGTCCTTTCCGCCCCGCCCGAGACTCCGGGCCATGCCCCGTTACCGATCGCTGATCCGCACCCCGGAGTTCACGCCGCTCTTCCTCGGCACTGCCGCCCAGAACGCCGCCGCCACCGTCGGCGGTCTCGCCCTCGCCACGCTCGTGTACCGGGCGACCGGCTCCCCGCTGCTGTCGGCGGTGAGCATGTTCGGACCGTCGCTCGCGCAGGTGCTGGGCGCGACGTTCCTGCTCTCCGGCGCCGACCGGCTGCCCCCGCGTACGACCCTGACCGCCGTCTCGCTGGCTTTCGCGGCCGGCACGGCACTCCAGGCGCTGCCCGGCCTCCCGACCGGCGCGCTCCTCACCGTCGTACTCCTGCTGGGCCTGGTCGCCTCGCTGGGCGGCGGGGTCCGCTGGGGCCTGCTGAACGAGATCCTCACGAAGGACGGCTACCTGCCCGGCCGTTCGCTGTTCAACATGATGAGCGGTCTGACGCAGATCACCGGCTACGCCACGGGCGGTGCCCTGCTGACCGCCCTCTCCCCGCGGACCTGCCTGCTCCTCGCCGCGGCCCTGTACCTGACGGCCGCGCTCACCCTGCGCCTCGGCCTGACCGCCCGCCCGCCCAGGGCCACGGGCCGGCCCTCCCCGTCGGCGACCTGGCGTACCAACGCCGAGCTGTGGTCGTCCCGCCCGCGCCGGCTCACCTACCTGGGCCTGTGGCTGCCCAACGGCCTGGTGGTCGGCTGCGAGTCGCTGTACGTGGCGTACACCCCCGGCGCGGCCGGCACCCTGTTCGCGTGCGCGGCGCTCGGCATGTTCGCGGGGGACGTGACGGTGGGCCGCCTGCTCCCGCCCGCCGCCCGCTCCCGCGCGACCACCCCCCTGCTGCTCCTCCTGGCCGCGCCCTACCTCCTCTTCCTCCTGCACCCGCCACTGCCGGTCGCGGCGTTCTGCGTGGCCGTCGCCTCCGTGGGCTTCGGTGCGAGCCTGGCCCAGCAGGAGCGCCTCATGGCACTGACCGCCGACGAACTGGCCGGACACGCCCTGGGGTTGCACTCGGCGGGAATGCTGACCCTGCAGGGCCTGAGCGCGGCACTGGCGGGCTCGCTGGCCCAACTGACGTCACCGGCAGTCGCGATGGCGGCGACGGCGGCGACGTCACTGCTGGCGACGCTGGCGCTGGCTACGGCAACTCGTCGCGCCCAGCCCCCTGCTGCGGCGGAACCCCAGTCTCCCCCGTCCAGCTCTTCTCGCTCTTCTCGTTCTCGCTGTTCTTCTCGCGCGGCCTCTCGCTGAGGTCGGCGTCGATCTTCGCCACGGCCCGGTCGAAGTAGCGCAGCAGCTCGACCGGGAACGGCATGACGAGCGTGGAGTTCTTCTCGGCGGCCACCTCGACGACGGTCTGGAGGAGCCGCAGCTGCATCGCCTCGGGCGTGTCCGACATGATCCGGGACGCGTTGGCGAGCTGCTGCGCGGCCTGGAACTCACCGTCCGCGGTGATGACCCGGGCCCGCCGCTCCCGCTCGGCCTCGGCCTGCCGGGACATGGACCGCTTCAGCGACTCCGGAAGCTGTACGTCCTTGATCTCGACCCGGTCGATGTGGATGCCCCACCCCGCGGCCGGGCTGTCGATCATCAGCGCCAGCCCCTCGTGCAGCCGCTCCCGGTCGCTCAGCAGGTCATCGAGATCGCTCTTGCCGATGATGGACCGCAGGGAGGACTGGGCGACCTGGCCGACGGCGAAGACGTAGTCCTGCACCTCGATGGCCGCGCGCACGGGGTCGGTCACCCGGAAATAGACGACGGCGTCGACCTTCACCGACACGTTGTCCCGGGTGATGCCCTCCTGGGTGGGCACCGGCATGGTCACGACTTGCACGTTCACCTTGCGCATCCGGTCGGCGAACGGGATCAGGAAGGTGATGCCGGGCTGCCGGTGGGTCGGCAGGGCCTTGCCCCACCGGAACACGACCCCGCGCTCCACCTGGTTGACGACCCGCATCCCGCTCTTCAGCACGAGCAGCAGAAGCACGGCCACGACCACCACTGCGACGACGGTGCCTTCCATGGCACTCCCATCTTCGACGCGACACGGACATGGGGGAGGACAGCGTGAAGGGCGCCGACGGATGCGACCCGGGCGTCAGGGAAACGTAAAGAAACCGCCGGACGACCGTCAGGAGCAAGTCCGTTCAGACCATCCGGACACCCTCGCCGGGCACAGGACGCCCGCAATGGACCGGCCCCGCGGACTCGCCGCAGACGGACTCGGGCTCGAGAACGCTGGCAGGGCTACGAGGCCGGTGAATCGGAGACCCCGTACCCCACCACTGCGAACTCTGGGCGTGACGGTCACCGAGGTCTCCCGGGCACGTCAGCCGGCCGCCTGAAGCAGATGGCGGACAGCCGCCACTGCCTCCTCCGCAGTCGTCGTCTCGGCGAGGACCTCACCCATGTAGTTGGCGCTAATGGTGTAGGGCTTCTCCCGGTGAGCGTCCAGGCACATCGGAACGACGGTGAGGTCAGGGCGGATAGTGGTAGAAAATCGAAGCGTCCAGTGGCTGGTGAACGGGTAGAGGCAGCGCAGCGTCGGCTCGGCATACGCCGCCTCGATGAGCGCGCGGTACTCGGGCCAGTCCTGCTCGCCCGCTTCTGTGCGCAGATGCTGCCACTCGGACTCGGTCAGTTGCGCCGAATCGGGTTCTGCCACTTCGTAGCGGCCGGTGAGATGCACGAACGGCGCCGCTCGCTGGATGTCGGCCAGCTCCGCCCCTTCGTGCCAGGCTTGCGCAGCACGGACGGCCTGGGTCAGGTCCTCCGTCCATCCATCGATGAGTGCCAAACCCTGAAACGCCTCGCAGCCACGGATCGACCACCGCCGTTCGACCACCCACCCCGAGATGCCCAAGACCGTCCGGTGTGGAACCGTGCTCGCCACGGCGGCATAGCGCAGCGGGTCAGACTCCGAGACCTGGAACGGGACGGAGATGCCGTCCCTGGCCGCAACGGCCTGGAGCGCTGCTGCGAGGCTACCTTCGGCCGCAATGTCGGGATAGAGAGCTGCTAGATCAGGTGACTTGGCCATGGACCAAGATTGTGCCGCAGCCACTCGAATCAGAAGCCGAAGAAGTGAAGGGCCGGGCCTCTGACTTGCGCCCCTGAGATCGATCAACGCTGCGACCTGCGACTTGGCTGTCGGTGGTTGTCAGCGTTGGTCGTCGTTGAGCGACCTTCGACGGCCCCAGGACGGCCCGCATGGCTTCCGGCTCGCTGGCGTGTCAGTGTCACGTCTTTATCTGCTGGGAGCGAGGTAACTGCCTGCGGTACTGGGGAAGGGGAGGCAATTGGCTTCGTGGGTTACGCCGCTTCCGGGTGGTGTGGGCGTTGTCAGGGCAGCGGCGGCAGGCCCTTTGGTCACAGGCACGATTCAGAACCGTCGCGACGCCCGGCTCATCGCTGATCTCGAACGCAATTGGGAGCTGCTGGCCTTGACTGATCCGACACCGGGTGTGCTTCAGACGGAGGGGTGATTGTCGGCAAGCGGCCGGCTGGTGAAGCTCGCCTGGCAGAGGCGCTCGTAGGCCTTCTGCACCTTCACCCCCGTCACCCAGTCCGCCGGACTCCGCGTCATCCGGCTGCACGACGCTCGGCACGGCACCGCCACGCTGCTCACGGCTGCCGGGGTCGCGCCTCGCGTCGTGATGGAGATCTTGGGCCACTCCCAGATCAGCATCACCACGGACGTCTACACCCACGTCGTCCAGGACACGCAGCGCGAGGCCATGAGCCACATGGATCGCCTGCTGCGGAGGCGTCCCGGTCGTCAGTGACCGACCCCGTTGATGTCAGAAGTAGATGTCAAAGGCCCCGGACCATGATCGGTCCGGGGCCTTTTCCCTTGTGCCCCCGGCAGGATTCGAACCTGCGACACCCGCTTTAGGAGAGAGGCGGGGGAGTGGGGTCGCTGGCCTGGGGCTTCGATACCTGGCCAGGCTGCCGCGAACTTCGCCGTGTGGCGCCCCTGTTGACCGTGGCTGACCCCTGCATCTGGCACGGCAGTGGCACGAACTTCAGCCGACGACAGCCAGCCACGATGGCGGGTGCGCCGGCCGTCCAGGCGCGCGTGTGCCTCGCTGTAGCCCCACCGGCCCTAGCCACGCTGCCATGCCATTGACTAGAGCAACCCGCTACAGCCGGCCGGTGAGGACGATGCGGGAGCTCGCTCTTTCGGCGTGGGTCACAGGAGGACAATGTCAACTAATGCTGCCTATCCATTTCTTCTTGTCGACTGCGTGCTAAGGATGACTTCAAATGCAAGAAGTCGAACAAGGTCGATGTCTGGCCCGAGAGCCTCTGCTTCATCACTCTGAGGTAGCAATGCCGGTACGTTCTGATATTTAGGATCATCCTTAGAATGTACAATCCTGTTTCGAATTCTGTACACCCGGTCAGCCACTTGGTGCGCAAGTGGCGTATTTCGATTTTCGGGATTGATGCTGTCTGTAATCCCCCTGATCGGCCCCTGCTTGCTGAAATACTTCCCCCAGTCGTGTTCTGTGAAGAAATCTTGCAGGACGCCACCTCGCACGAACTCCTGCAACAGTACGCGGAGCTGCGTGGACTCTGAGGAGCTAGCGGCGTTCTCCGCCACGGAAAGAATGCGCATCAAGTACTTATCCTGACTGGCGTCGAAACGCTGATCGGAAAGTTCGAGCTCTAGTTGCCGCAAGGCGCTTCTTCTGATCGCGACAGGGAAAAAATTCTCCAGGACTTGATAGTAAGAGAGAAAGGCCAGGGAGGGATTCCCTGTAGCGCTGCCCGCAAATCCGAACAATACTGAAACGTCTGGATCGATCTTCGTGCGTGGGAAGCGAACCACCCGACTAGGACGCTCACGACGCAAACGGTGTCGGCGGTCAGTCCTCGTTGGCCAGCGAACAAGTCTCATTTTGGCGCCGTTCCGAACTTCTAGCTCATAAACGAACGAGTTCAGGAGTAGCTCGGCTTCAGCTTCCAGCTCATCTTGTTGGGAAGGAGAACCGAACTCTACTTTTACGCTGAGAGGAAACCTTGCCCGGTGCTGGTATCCCACGTTAGCGAGGACATGGCATGCGGGAGACGGGGCGGAGATCTCCATGCATATGCCTGAATCTGAAACATGGAGCGATGGAATTCGGTCTCTGGCGTTCAGGACTCCGGCTGACACTGTTAGGAAGGCGTTGGCCTCAAGCTTATGTTTGCAGTCGCCGTCAACTTCCTCGGGCACTGCGTGCATCAATGACCGTAGGAGCGAATTACTGCTAGGAAGAAACGCGCTGTTGGCACGGAGTAGCACCTCAACATATCCGCGACTCGGAATAGTGATGCCTGCCCATTTCTTGCAAGAGTTGACTCCAAGTTGGAGCTGGTTCAGCAGAAGGCTCGATTGCTGCCGGGGGATGGCTGTGCCGTACGCCGCGCCCTCGTCCCAGTTTGGATGTGCGGAAAATGATAGATAGTCCTCCCCTGTCTCCTTGATGTCGATTTTGTGACTTGATAGATCGCGAACAACGTTCTTTTCGGTCGATGACAATTCTGTAGGCTGGGAGAGGTTGCTTGCGGCTTCGACTGCCCCCAGTTCCGATACCTCTTCGTCGGCCTCGTTCCATTCACTATCATTAGCGAGTTCTGACACGTAGCACCCCTCCTATGGCGAAGAGCAACGATGTTAGTCGGCATCCAAGCTCTGTGGAGTGGTTTTGATGAATGGTTGGCCCGGTCCTGGATCGACCTGATCGGGTGCTTGTGCGAACTCGGCAACCCGGGCCGGCTACGACGTGCGAAAATGTGCATAAGAGCCCCTGACCGTCGCCTCCCAGCCACGATGTATCCCTTCCTCGCATCAGGCAACTGACCGTTGTACGCGTGGCACGGGCGCCGGCCGGGCTGGAGCGGGGCGGAGACAGGAGCGCAGGCCCGGCCGGGGGCCGGGCCGCGCGCGGTGAGCGGAGCGAGCCGCCTTGAACCTGTAGAGAAAGTTGTAACTCAGTCTGTCTGGGGGGGGCTTGAAGTCGTGTGCGCACGCCGGTAGTTCGGCCGCCTGACGGTGTGCGAGTGGCAGGAAGAGCACCGGTCGGATCGTCCAGGTGATGCGGGTCTTGGCGTGGGTCACTGACACCGTGCACGGTTCGGCGCGCAACAGGGCTCGGCGGGTTTCGATGCGGCCCTCGTACAGCCACTCCCATGCCTCATCGGAGGCGTCTGCGTCCAGGGCCGGTGAGATCGTGCGCAGTGCGACCGCTACCCAACGGTCGGCCTGGGGCGCCGAGTATGCGTCGAACGATGCCAGCAGTGCCGGCCCCCACTGCTCGGTCAGGTCCTCGGTCCAGCACTCGCACCAGTAGCCCCGCTGCGGCGGCTTCAGCATGGGTGGCCTCCTAGCGGACCGTCCGCGTACAGCTCCGCGGTGACCGTGTGGCCCTGGTCGCTGTCGTGCACGACCACCCGGTGGGCGATCGCGCTGACCATGCGCAGTCCTCGGCCGTGCTCGGCGTCCTGGTCCTGTTGCTCGACCTTCGGGGCCGTGGCCGTGCCGCCGTCGTCCGTGACCGACACCGCCACCACCTGAGCTGAGACCGCGACCGCCAGGTGGAAGCTGCCGTACTCCCGGCCGCTGGCCGTGTGCAGGATCGCGTTCGCGCTCAGTTCGCTCACGATCAGTTCGGCGTCTTCGGCTAAGGGGGAGCCGCGCAGGATGTCGCGGGTCCAGCGGCGGGCCCGGCTCACTTCTTCGGGGAATCCTGGGCAACTCAGTCCCCAGACCCGGGCTGTACTCGTATACTCGTGCATACAAGTTCCTTCGTGCTGGTAGGCCGCCATGTGCAGCGGGTTCGGGCTAGACGAGTTTCACGCCGTCGTGGGCGCGGATGGCCGGCGGGGTCGTCGCGTCGAGTGCGTCCAGGACGCGGATCGCGTACGCCTCGTCGGCAAGCTCGGTGACCTCTTCGCGGGTGGCCCAGCGCAGTGCGCGGGTCTCGTCACCGGTGGTGGGCACACCGTTGGCGGCTTCACAGCGGAAGACCAGCGAGACGATCAGGCCCTTCATGTTCTTGTAGACGCCGGTCAGGATCGCCGGGAGGGCGATCTTGATTCCGGTCTCTTCGAGGACTTCGCGCTGGAGGGCTTCCGGGATGGTCTCCTCGCGTTCGAGGACGCCGCCCGGCGGCTCCCAGTGGCCGTTGTCCCGGCGCTGGATCAGGAGGGCCCGGCCTTGGTCGTCCACGACGACCCCGGCGACGCTCACGGAGTGCGGGCGTTCAGTGCTCACGTTCCTCGGCCCTCTCGGCTGGCTAGGCTCTCCACCGTAGCAACAACACTCGCCCACTCGTCTAGATACCTAAAGGAGTACTCACGTGAGCCCTCTCCCTTCGGGCCTCCTCGGTGATCTCGACCCCACGAGCGATCGTGCGGTCTTCCGGCAGATCGCCGACCAGCTGCGCGAGGCCATCGACCGTGGGCGATTCCGTGAGGGCGAGAAGCTGCCCTCCGAAGCCGACCTTGTCGACCACTTCGGCGTTTCCCGGATGACGGTCCGCAACGCCTTCTCCATCCTCCAAGGTGAAGGCCTGGTGCACGCCGAGCACGGCAGGGGAGTCTTCGTACGACCACGACCGCCCGTGCGGCGGCTCGCCTCGGACCGCTTCGCCCGGCGGCACAGGGAGCAGGGCAAGTCCGCGTTCATCGTGGAGGCCGACGCGGCCGGCAGTCACCCCCAGGTGGACAGCCTGGAGGTCAAGGAGGAGAAGGCCAGCCAGGACGTCTCCGCCCGGCTGGGATCAGTGCGGCGCGTGCTGGCTCGGCGGCGCCGGTACCTGCTCGACGGGCGGCCGGTGGAGTTCGCCACCTCCTACCTCCCGCTCGACATCGCCCGCGGGACCCCGATCGCGGAACCCAACCCCGGGCCCGGCGGCATCTACGCCCGCCTGGAAGAGCTGGGTCACCGCCTCGACCACTTCGAAGAAGAGATCCGCGCCCGGATGCCCTCGCCCGCCGAGGTGAAGACGCTCCGGCTGGCCGCCGGCGTGCCGGTCATCCACCTCATCCGGACGGCCTTCGACACCGAGGGTCGTGCCGTCGAGGTCTGCGACACGGTGATGGCGGCGGACGCGTACGTCCTGTCGTACCAGCTTCCTGCGACCTGATCGGCACGATTTGCGGTGGTGCGCGGGGACGCTTTTCCGAACTCGTACACCCCAACACGCTTACTCGTATAGACGAGTGGGCAAGTTGTGTGGCAAGGTGAGTACGCGATCCCGATCAAGGGATTCGCAGAACCCATCTTGTATAGACGAGTAGATAGGAGTGTGCCTTGCGCACCATCCGCGTGGAGACCTCCACAGCGACGATCCTCCTCACCGAGGCCCCCGAGCCGAAGGTCCGCGACCGGCAGACCGGCGAGATCGCCAAGGACGCCAACAGCGGTGAGGCGCTGATGACCATCGGCGTCGTCTACATCGAGGACGGCGAGTCCTCGCTGATCAAGGTCACCGTTCCGGAGGGCGGCATCTCCGAGGGGCTGACTCTCGGCGCGCCGGTCTCGCTGCCGGGCCTCGTCGCCCGGCCGTGGGAGTCCGTCTTCAACGGCCAGCAGCGCCACGGCATCGCCTACCGCGCTGCCGCCGTCACTCCGGCCGCCTTCCCGGCCGCGACCGGAGCCGCCGCCTGATGTCCGACCTGACGACGCTTCTGGAAGTGGGTGGTCCTGTCGCCGCACTCGGCGGCGGGGCCGCCTACGCCCGGGCCAAGCACCCGGCGGCCTACTGGTCAACGGTCGGTCTGCCGGTGTCCACGGTCCGGCTGCTCAGCTCGTACGGCTCGGTCATGGAGGCGTGCGGCCTGACCGTGGCGCCCTCCCGGCTGCGGGTGCTCGCCGTGAAGGCCATGACGCAGCGCGAGGTTCGCCCCGTACCGCCGCGTCGGGGCCTCATCCGGCCCACCACGACCGGGCTGCGGATACGCCTCCGCCTGGCGCCGGGCCAGGAACCCGCCGACGTCGCCGCCTCGGCCGAACGACTCCGGCACGCGTGGGGCGTTCACGCCGTGTACGTCACCACCGTCAAGCCGGGGGTCGTCGAGCTGCGGCTCGTGGGTTACGACGTCTTACGGCGGGTGCGTATGCCGCGCAAGATTGCGGGCGGTTTCCTTAAGGTGCCGGTCGCACTGCGAGAGGACGCTACGCCGTTCGTCCGCGACTACCGCACCATCCCCCACCAACTCACCCTCGGTGCCACGCTGTCCGGCAAGTCCATGTACCTGAGGCACCTCATCGCCGGACTCGCTCCTCAGCCGGTCGCCCTCGTCGGCATCGACTGCAAGCGGGGTGTCGAGCTGGCTCCCTTCGCCCCCCGGCTCTCCGCACTCGCGACCGACCCGGAACAGGCGGCCGAGCTGCTGCCCGTGCTGGTGAAGGAAATGGAGGACCGCTACGACCTGATCAAGGCCCGACAGGGCATCGCCCCCGGCACCCCGGACGAGGAAATCACCTCTGACATCTGGGGCCTGCCCGAGCACGAGAGCCCGGTGCCGGTAGTGCTGTTCGTGGACGAGGTGGCCGAACTCTTCATGGTCGCCACAAAGAAGGACGAGGAACGGCGCGACGAGATGGTCACCCAGCTCATCCGCCTCGCCCAGCTCGGCCGTGCCGCCGGCATCTACCTGGAAGTGTGCGGACAGCGCTTCGGCGCCGAACTCGGCAAGGGCGCCACCATGCTCCGAGCCCAGCTCACCGGCCGCGTTTGCCACCGCGTCAACGACGAAGCCTCCGCCAAGATGGCCCTGGGCGACATCGCCCCCGAAGCGGTCTCCGCCGCCTGCTCCATAGCCCCGGAACGGCCCGGTCTGGCCGTGGCGGGTGACACCTCCGGCGGCTGGTCCCGCATCCGCACGCCGTACCTCTCCCTCGGCGACGCTGCCGAGACCTGCCGCGAGTCGGCCCACCTGGTGCCCGACCTCCCCGCCCTGAAGCCCTTCCGGCCCGACGTGCCCGAGCATCCGGTCGAGAGCACGTCGCCGGTCGTCCTGCCGCATCCAGTCACCGACTGACCTTCCCCTGCCCGACTCCGGAAGGAGCCGCATCATGCGTGCCCACCTGGCCCGCGTCGACGCGGTGCTCGTCCAGGCATTCATCGCTGCCGCGCTGTCCTTCGCCCACCTCCATGACGTCGCCGTGGCCGCCGGACAGGACGGATGGAAGGCGTGGGCCTACCCGGTCTCTGTCGACCTGCTGCTGGTCGCCGCCTGGCGTCGACTGCGTTCCGGGCACGGCAAAGCGGCGGCCTGGTGCTGGTTCGTCATCGCGCTCGCCGCCTCCCTCGGTGCCAACGTCGCCACCGCCGGCCTCCTCGACCTCGGCAACGTCCCGGCCTGGCTGCGGATCCTCGTCGCGGGCTGGCCTGCAATCGCCTTCCTCGGCGGAACCCTCCTCGCTCACACCGCGCCCAAGACTGACCCCGAACCCGAGGTCATCAAGGACCAGGAGGAAGAGCCCGAAACCGCGCCCGAGCCACCTGCCCAACCGGCCATCGAGGCACCACCGCAACCCCCGCCCGTACCCGTCCCGTCCGCCCTGGTCGACCACGCCCGCAAGGTCGCCGCCGAGCACCACGCCCGCACCGGCGTCCCGATCGACACCCCTACGCTCCGCACCCGCCTGGGCGTCCCGGCCCCGATGGCCGAAGCCATCGCTGCCCACCTCTGAGAGGAGACCCCGTGTCCCCCAACCGCAGCTTCCGCAAAGTCACCCGCATCGGCCCCGTTCAGGTCGGCACCGCTTACGACAGCCGGGGCCGTGAGAAGCACACCGCGGCCTGCACCGCCCCGCGCTGCGGCTTCTCCGCCGACTACGACAGCCGCGCGGCCGCCGAACTGGCCGCCCGCACCCACCGCTGCCCCGTCCGCTGAAAGGACCCGGACAACCGTGACCGTCAGCCTGCCGCTCGTCGTCGTCCTCGGCTTCTTCGCCTGGGGAGCGATCAAGTTCCTCGGCGTCCGTACCTGGATCGTCGTCCTGATCGCCCTGTTCGGCTTCTGGCTCTCGCACACCTTCCTGGCTCCCGCCATCGAGTCCGGCACGCGCTCCGGCGTGAGCGTCATAAACGGCTCACATGCCTAGACGAGTAGATAAGGAGAGGCCTGCCGTGTTCCTGCCCAAGTACCCGGACAGCCCCACCCCGCCGCCCGCCCACACCCACGCGCCGACCGACCCGGCTCCCGTCCGACGCGGCCTCCCGTCGCTCCCCGTGGATCAGAAGACGGTCGCGACGGTGCTCGTCGCCGGCGTGGTCCTCACCGCGCTCCTGGCCGCCGTCGCCGTCACGGCCATATCCGTGGCCGTCGCCGCTGTCGTCGTGCGCTCCCTGCTCCGCGACCAGTACCGGCGCTGACAAGCCGAACCGCACCCGGGGCGGCCGCGACACGGCCAAGCATCCGGCCGCCCCGGGCCATCACTCCTGACCGATCCAGTCAGAAGGAGACCGCCATCTTCACCCGCGCCACCCCGCCCCCGCTCCCGGAACTCGCAAGGCTGGCCGAAGGCGGCACCCTGCCCGGTATCCTCCGGCAGCTCTCCGGGCTCGGCGGCTGCACCAACCCGATCCGCCTCGACGGCCACCGCACCGAGTACGACATCGACACCACCACCGGCGAGATTGGCCGCGTCCTCCACCACCTCGACTCGACCGCCCTCCCGGCCGGCCAGCTCCTCGTCCGCTGCAACAACCGCCGCGCTACCCGCTGCCCGGCCTGCGCCGAGGTCTACCGCCGCGACACCTTTCACCTCATCACCGCCGGACTGCGCGGCGGCAAGGGCACCCTGGAACACGTCGCCGCCCACCCCCGCGTCTTCGCCACCTTCACCGCCCCCGGCTTCGGCCCGGTCCACAACCGCCGCACCGACGGCCGCCCCTGCCGCTGCGGTACCCACCACGACCAGGACGACGACGCCCTCGGTACCCCGCTCGACCCGGACACCTACGACTACGAGGCGGCCGTCCTCTGGAACGCCCATGCCGGGCAGCTCTGGCGGCGCTTCTCCGTCTACCTGCGCCGGGAGGTGGCCAAGCGGGCGGGCCTGTCCCAGCGCCGGTTCCGCGAGCACGCGCGCGTGTCCTTCGCGAAGGTCGCCGAGTACCAGAAGCGAGGAGCCGTCCACTTCCACGCGGTCATCCGCCTCGACGGCTCCAGCGGCGGAGAAACCCCGCCCCCGCCATGGGCAACGGCCGAACTCCTCACCGACGCCATCGAGGCCGCCGCCGCCAAGGTCCACGTCGACGGCCCGGTCATCGACGGTCGCGCCCACACCTTCGCCTTCGGCCGCCAGCTCGACGTCCGCACCATCCGCTCCGCCGACTTCAACGACGGCCAGGAGCTGACCGAGCGGGCCGTGGCGGCGTACATCGCCAAGTACGCCACCAAGGGAGCCGAGACCGCGACGGGCGCCCTCGACCGCCCGCTGAAGTTCGCCGCCGAACTGGCCCAGCTCGGCATAAGCGAGCACGCCCGCCGCCTCATCCGAACCGCCTGGACGCTCGGCGCGCGCAAGGACCTGGAACACCTCCGCCTGCGCGCCTGGGCCCACATGCTCGGCTTCCGCGGCCACTTCTCCACCAAGTCCCGCCGCTACTCCACCACCCTCGGCGCCCTCCGCGACGCCCGCGCCCAATGGCGCCGAGCACAAGCCGCAGCAGCCAACGGCCCGGAGCCCGAGACGACGTACGTCCTCGCCCACTGGGTCTTCGCCGGCACCGGCCTGTCCGACGCCGAAGCCTGGCTTGCCGCATCCCTCGAACCTGCCCCTGGAACGGAAGGAGAACCCATCCATGGCTGACCGCTACCTGACCGTGGCGCAGGTGGCCGAACTCCTCGGCACGACGGAACGCTTCCCGCGTCGCCTGATCGCCGAGCGACGCATCGTGTTCGTCAAGGTTGGCCGTCACGTCCGCATTCCGGAGAGCGCGCTGAACGCCTTCATCGACGCCAACACGGTGCAGGCGATCGGCCATCGGCGCAGCTCCCTGGGGAGGGCTGCCTGATGGCCAACAAGAAGGGCAGGCGCCGGGACTTCGGTTCTGTCCGACAGCTTCCGTCCGGCCGCTGGCAGGTCCGCTACCGAGACCCGGATACGGGGCAACTGCGTCCCGCTGAGAAGACATACGCCACCAAGACCGACGCCCAGGTCGCCCTGACGCACATCGAGTCGGACATCGCGCGCGGGCAGTGGTCGGACCCGGACGCCGGGGCGGTGAACTTCGCCGAGTACGCCACCGCGTGGCTGCGGGACCGGAAGCTCGCCGACCGCACCCGCGAACGGAACGAGTCAGTGATGCGGCTGCACATCCTGCCCACCTTCGGCGCCGGAACGGTGGCCGACGTGACGACTGCCCGTGTGCGGAGCTGGCGCGGCAAGCTCCTGGCGGCTGGCGTGGGTGAGCCATCGGTCGTCAAGGCGTATCAGCTGCTGCGGGCCCTGATGAACACGGCCGTGGACGACGAGTTGATCCGACGCAACCCGTGCCGCATCAAGGGCGCGGACCGCTACGACGTGCCGGAGCGACCGGTCCTCACGGTCGCGGAGGTCTTCTCCGTCGCTGACTCCATCGCGCCGCGCTACCGGCTGCTCGTCCTCTTGGCGGCCTTCACCACTCTGCGGTTCGGAGAGCTGGCGGCCCTGCGGCGTCGCGACATCGACCTGGAGGGACTGACGGTCACCGTTCGCCGCGCGCAAGCCGAGCTGCAGGACGGTCGGCTCTTCGACAAGGCACCGAAGTCCGCGGCCGGGGTGCGCTCCGTCTCCTTCCCAGCCGAACTCCTCGACGAGGTGACGCGCCACCTGGAGCAGTTCGCCGCGCCTGGCCGTGACGGTCACGTCTTCGTCGGCCCCCAGGGCGGGCAACTGCGGCGGAGCAACTTCCGGGACGACTGGGTGAAGGCTCGGAAGGCTGCGGGTGTATCGGCCGAGCTGCATTTCCATGATCTGCGGCACACGGGCAACACGCTGGCCTCCACGGCCGGCGCCAGCACTCGGGAGCTGATGACCCGCATGGGCCACAGCAGCTCGCGCGCCGCCCTGATCTATCAGCACATGACCAGCGACCGGGACCGGGCCATCGCGGATCGGCTCGGGGCCATGATCCGGGGCGGTGGGGGAGCGGTCTCCGACTCGGCCGAGAGGGACCCTGCGGGCCCGTAGTGGCACGCGTGTGGCACGGTGCCTGATACGGCTAAGGGCCAGCCTGGGAGGGAAACCCTCCTGAGCTGGCCCTTCTGTCTGTGCCCCCGGCAGGATTCGAACCTGCGACACCCGCTTTAGGAGAGCGGTGCTCTATCCCCTGAGCTACGAAGGCATGGGTGGGCGTCCTGGTGGGCGCTCGGTCCACAGGGTACCGGATCAGGGCGTGGGCGGGGCGGGGTCCCGGGGTCAGGTCAGGGGGGTTCGGGTGAAGCGGGATGCGGTGTGCAGGTCGGTCTGGATGTCGTCGGCGGTCTTGCGCAAGGCGGGGAGCAGGTCATCGACGCACTCGGTCAGCGTGCGGCGGGCCGGGTGCGTGGAGATGTTCAGCGCGGCGATCGCCCTGCCCGTCCGGTCCCGTGGCGTTGTGCCCGGTTCGGGTGCGCGGAGGGTGGCCGGTGGCGTTGTGTCCGGTTCGGGGTGTGCGGAGGATGGCCGGTGGCGTTGTGCCCGGTTCGGGGTGTGTGGATGGTGGCCGGTGGCGTCGTGCGCGGTGCCCGGGCCAGGCGTGTGAGCGCTGCTCGCCGGTGTCGGCCTTCGGTTCCGTTCACGCCCGGGTGATCCGTATCCGGTAGTTCCCGTCGGGGTCCGTGTCCAGCACCTCGACCGTGATGCCGTGGCCCGGATCCTTGAAGCTCTCGCCCGTTGTGAAGGGGGCGTCCGAGAGTTCGGCGTGGACGTTGGGGCTGCGGGTGCAGCCGCCGCTGCCGCGGTGGCTGTCGTAGACGGTGACCGGTCCGCGGCCGGTGTCCACCATGGCGTCGACCTTGTAGATGAGGAGGCCCGGCCGGCACACCGCCTCGTCGTTGCCGCCCTGGGCCCGTACCTCCATGGCGTAGGTGCTGCGCCCGGTGACCGGGACCAGCAGCAGCTTGCCGCCGCCCTTCTTGTACAGCGGGGACAGGGTGTACTCGGCGCGGCCGGGTGCCGCCGCGCAGCCGACCTGGTTGCCGTCCAGCCAGCCCAGCTTCCACTTGTGCCAGCCCAGCAGGTCGTTGTTGGCCCCCCAGTCCTCGCTCATGATGTCCCAGTGCCCGACCGCGCCCCCGCCCTCCTGGGTATAGAGGTCGGGCAGGCCGAAGGTGTGGCCGTTCTCGTGCGGCAGCACCCGGTAGCCGGTCTGGGTGTAGGAGCCGGAGCCGTCGTCCTGCCGGGAGTAGACGAAGGACGCGTTGGATATGCGGATGCCGTCGGCGACGGGGGCGTCGTCGTTGCCGGCGAAGGTCACGGACAGCACGGTGTCGAGGGCGGAGGGGCCGGCGTTCGGGGTGACGAGCACGTTGAGCAGGTCGTAGTCGCGGAAGTCGACCGTCGGGTCGGCGGCGGCCACGAGGTCCTGCACCAGGCGCCGGTAGCCGGGGTCGAAGGGGGCACCGCGCTCTATGCCGTAGTCCCGGAACCGTTTCGGCATGCGCAGCCAGGAGGTGACCGGGGTCTCGGGGTGGTAGTCGAGACGGCCGTAGGACGCCGTGTGGAACCACTCCTGGGTCTGCGGGAAGAACTCGTGGAAGCGGTCCATGGCGCTGCCCTGGCCGGGCGCGTCGGGGAAGTCGACCATCAGGGTCAGGGCGTGGACCGTGCCCGTGGAGCGGGAGTAGCCGGCCGGGGTGGGCAGGCCCTCGGTCATCTGCACGTCGAGACCACTGTGCAGCAGGCACGGTACGAGGGCGGAGGAGCGGGCCAGGCCGATCGGCCCGGCGGCGGTGGGCGCCGGGGGGCGTCCGGTCCCGGCCGAGGTGCTGACCGCGAGGGTCAGAGCGGTCACGACGGCGAGGGAGGCCACCCGGCGCGGGCGTATGCGGCTGCGTGGGCGTACGCGGTGACGCGGACCGGTGCGGTGCCGTGGGCGAATGCGGTGGCGCGGCGGCTGCGGCTGCATGCAGGGACCCTTCGCTCCACGGCAGCCGCCGATCTCCGGCTGCACCCTTGCGATCACCCTGTGTGGATGGGGTGGCGGGCGCGCGCTGGAGGAGACCGATCGTGGGAATGAGGGTCCGCACGGGGGTGAATCCCGACCCAGGATGAGTGTGGCTCAGGTCACAGTGATTTCCCGGAAGGCGGGGAAATAACCGGGGACGCTTTCCCCGTTTAACCCAGCGTCCGAGTGAAACGGGGACCTGGTCCCCGGATCGTCACCCTCAAGCCTCTTACCTCGTCGTCCCAACTCATCAAGGAGTCCACCGTGTCGGCCACCACCGCCCCCGCCGTGCGCAAGGCGCCCCGGCCCCGCGCCGATGCCCTGCGCAACAGGGAGCGGATCGTCACCGCCGCCCGCGAGATGTTCGTCGAGCACGGGCCGGACGTGCCGCTCGACGAGATCGCCCGCCGGGCCGGCGTCGGCAACGCCACGGTGTACCGCAACTTTCCCGACCGGGACGCCCTCGTCCGCGAGGTCGTGTGCTCCGTGATGGACCGCACGGCCGAGGCGGCCGAGCTGGCCCTCGCCGAGACCGGGGACGCCTTCGCCGCCCTGGAGCGCTTCGTGCACGCCGCCGCCGACGAGCGGATCAGCGCGCTGTGCCCCATGGTGTCGAGCACCTTCGACCAGCACCACCCCGACCTGGAAGCCTCCCACGGCCGCATCGAGCGGCTGGTCGAGGAGATCATGGGGCGGGCCGAGGCGGCCGGCCAGCTCCGGCCGGACGTCGGTGTGGGCGATGTGCTGATCGTCGTGGCGCAGCTGAGCCGGCCCCCGGCCGGCACGGACTGTGTCCTCGGCGACCGGTTCGTCCACCGTCATCTGCAGCTGTTCCTCGACGGCCTGCGGGCCCCCGCCCGCTCCGCCCTGCCGGGCCGGGCCGTGAACATCAAGGAGCTGCGCACCTCCTGAACGATCACCTCCGGCGGACGAGTACCTGACCGGTCGCCCCCGGCCGATGAGTTCGGCTCCCGTCTCCAGTCCTTCACCTGGCGAGCCCGTCAAGTAGCGCGGGTTGCAGGGCCGTTCTTTCCCTCTTTGCTGCGTTTTTTCGCTCTTTTCCACCACACAGTCTTTTCCGTCACCCCGTCACCCCGTCACCCCGTCTTCCGTCCCGAAGTCCTGAAGTCCCGAAGTGGGTATCTCCATGTCCGAAACAGCCCGCAAGGCTCCCGGCGCCGTCGCCCCGGCCGGCGACGCCAACCGCTGGAAAGCGCTCGTCTTCATCGCGCTCGCCCAGCTGATGGTCGTCCTGGACGCCACCATCGTGAACATCGCCCTGCCCTCCGCCCAGACCGACCTCGGCATATCCGACGGCAACCGGCAGTGGGTCGTCACGGCCTACGCCCTCGCCTTCGGTGGTCTGCTCCTGTTCGGCGGCCGCATCGCGGACCTGTGGGGCCGTAAGCGTGCGTTCGTCCTCGGCCTGGCCGGCTTCGCCGCGGCCTCCGCGCTCGGTGGTGCCGCCACCTCCGGCCCGATTATGTTCGGCGCCCGTGCCCTCCAGGGCGTCTTCGGCGCCCTGCTCGCCCCGGCCGCGCTGTCCCTGCTCGCGGTGATGTTCACCGACGCCAAGGAGCGTGCCAAGGCGTTCGGCATCTACGGCGCCATCGCGGGCGGCGGCGGTGCCGTCGGCCTGATCCTCGGCGGTTTCCTCACCGAGTACCTGGACTGGCGCTGGACCTTCTTCGTGAACATCCCGTTCGCCGTCGTCGCCGCGCTCGGTGCCTACTTCGTCGTCCGTGAGCCGGAGGGCGGTCGCAACCGCTCCCCGCTCGACATCCCCGGCGTGATCCTCTCCACCCTGGGCCTGGTCGCCCTCGTCTACGGCTTCACCCGTGCCGAGTCCGACGGCTGGAGCGACGCCGTCACGGTGTCGATGTTCGTGGCGTCGGTGGTGCTGCTGCTGGCCTTCGTGGTCGTCGAGTCCCGGGTCAGGACGCCGCTGCTGCCGCTGCGCGTGGTGACCGACCGCAACCGCGGTGGCATCTACCTCTCCCTCGGCCTCGCGATCATCGGCATGTTCGGTCTGTTCCTCTTCCTGACCTACTACCTCCAGGTCGTGAAGGGGTACTCCCCGGTCAAGACCGGCTTCGCGTTCCTCCCGATGATCGCGGGCATGATCACCGGCTCCACCCAGATCGGCACCCGGCTGATGACCCGGGTCCCGGCCCGGCTGCTGATGGGCCCCGGCTTCCTGGTCGCCGGCCTCGGCATGCTGCTGCTGACCCAGCTGGCGGTCGACTCCTCGTACACCGCCCTGCTGCTGCCGGCGATGCTGCTGCTCGGCCTCGGCATGGGTACGGCGTTCATGCCGGCCATGTCCCTGGCCACCATGGGCGTCGAGCCGCGGGACGCCGGTGTCGCCTCCGCGATGGTCAACACCTCGCAGCAGGTGGGCGGCGCGATCGGCACCGCCCTGCTGAACACGATCGCCTCCTCGGCGACGACGTCCTACGTCCGGGACCACATCGCCCGTGCCACCGCCAAGCCGCAGCAGAAGCTCGTCCAGCTGCAGGGCCTGGTGCACGGCTACACCGCGGCTATCTGGTTCGCCGTCGGCATCCTGGGCCTCGCCTCCCTGATCGCGTTCACCTTCGTCAACGCCGGCCGTCCCGGTTCCACCACGGTGGCCTCGGGTGCGGGCGAGGGCGTCGAGGACGAGCTGCCGGTGCCGGTGGTGGCCCACTGAGTCCGGCGGCACATCGAGTCCGGCGGTCCGCTGAGTTCGGCGGTGCATCGAGTCCGGCGGGGCCACCGAGTCCGGCGGTCCGCTGAGTTCGGCGGGGCCACTTCGTCCGGCGGCTCCGCTGGCCTCGGGCCGTCAGCGGAGCCAGGGCAGGTCCGCGCCCGCCTCGTCGGGCTGGAGGCCCTCGGCGACGATCTCCATGATCTCGCCGAGGGCCTTCTGCTGTTCCGGGCTCAGCCGCTCGAACAGGGCCTGCCGTACGGCGGTCACATGGCCGGGCGCGGTGCGCCGCAGCACCTCGTGGCCCTCGTCGGTGAGCACCGCGAACTGGCCGCGCTTGTCGGAGGGGCAGTCCTCCCGGCGCACCCAGCCGTTCTTCTCCAGCCGGGCGATCGCGTGCGAGAGCCGGGAGCGGGTGATCTTCGCCTGCATCGCCAGCTCGGTCATCCGCAGCCGGCGGCGCGGTGCCTCGGCGAGGCCGACGAGCAGGCCGTAGTAGATGTGCGGCATGCCCGCGTCGCGCTGCAGCTGCCGGTCGAGGTGGTCCTCCAGGAGGGTGGTGGCGTGCAGGTAGGCGCGCCAGACGCGCTGTTCCTCGTCCGTGAGCCAGCGGTGCTGTGCGGCGGCGGGGTCCGGTGCCGTGTTCATGCTCCCACTGTACGAGGCAGCTCCTTGAAACTTGAACAAGTCGGGCGTACAGTTCCCCTTGAACTTGAGAGTTAAAGCATCTGGAGACGCAGGGAGCCGCCGCGATGTCCGCCACCGCCCAGGAACGCATGCCCGCCCTGTACCTCAGTCACGGCGCCCCGCCGCTCGCCGACGACCCGGTCTGGCCCGGCCAGCTCGCCGCCTGGTCCGCCACCCTGCCCCGCCCCGAGGCGATCCTCATGGTCTCCGCCCACTGGGAGGAGGCCCCGCTCGCCCTCGGCGCGGTGGAGACCGTCCCCCTCGTGTACGACTTCTGGGGCTTCCCCGAGCACTACTACCGGGTGCGGTACGCAGCCCCCGGGGCACCCGCGCTCGCCGAATCCGTCCGCAAGCTGCTGCGCGCCCCCGGCACCCCCGTCCAGGACATCCCCGGCCGCGGCCTGGACCACGGCGCCTACGTCCCCCTCGTCGAGATGTTCCCGGCGGCCGACATCCCCGTCCTCCAGGTCTCCCTGCCCACCCTCGACCCGGTCCGCCTGATGGACATCGGCCGCAAGCTCGCCCCGCTGCGCGACGAGGGCGTGCTGATCGTCGGCTCCGGCTTCTTCACCCACAACCTCGCCGCCCTGCGCCACACCGGCCCCGGCGTGCCGAGCTGGTCGGCCGAGTTCGACGACTGGGGCCGGCGGGCCCTCGAAGCCCGCGACTGGGACGCCCTGCTCGACTTCCTGGCCAAGGCTCCGGCCGGCCGTTACGCCCACCCGCGCACCGAACACTTCGCCCCGCTCTTCGTCACCATGGGTGCGGCCGAGGCGGGCGGTGAACTGGATGCGCAGCGGTCCGTGATCGACGGGTTCTGGATGGGCATGGCGAAAAGGTCGGTGCAGTTCGGCTGAGCCTCCCCGGCACGCCGGCTCCGGCCGGCCTGGCGCACCCCGGATTTCGCCGGGACTCCCGCTCCCTGGCAACCATTGGCCGGTGCCGCCCGTCTTCCGGGTGGGAGAGCAGTCGAGGACGCTGCTCCTCCGGGGTGAAGGTCGCGCTGTCGACGGTGATGGCCGTCTCGCGAACGCAGTGGCGGGAGATCGCCGCGAGGGCGTCGAGGTCCCCTCGGCCCACGGCCTGACCTGCGCCTCAGTACGTTCCGGCGGTTTCACGCCATGTTGCGGGGCCGACAGGGTACTGCATGATCAGAAAAATCGGGGGGCGGGTTGGGAATTCTGTCCGGTTTCCAGTCGTTGTTCCCCACGGATGCAGGGCACTCGGAGAGAGTCCCCGAGACAGTCATCTCAGTGCCCGGCGTTCACCAGGACCACCCGCCAGCCCACCAACGCAAGGGAGCACGCATGGCAACCCGTGCCGTCGCCCGTCGTCAGTCCGCCACCGGCGAGACGGCCGACTCGGCAAGCAGTGTTCGCGCTCATGGCGGCGAGATCGCAGACCGCGACCTGGTCGGCATGTACCTCGACGAGATCGCGCGTACGCCACTGCTCGACGCCGCCAAGGAGGTCGAGCTGTCCCAGACCATCGAGGCGGGTGTCTTCGCGAGGCAGGTGCTCGACGGCGAGGAGGAGTCCGCGTCGGACGCCTCCCGCGAGGAGCTGGAGGCCTTGGTCGCTGCCGGTGAGCGCGCCAAGGACGTCTTCATCCGCTCCAACCTCCGCCTGGTCGTCGCCGTCGCCCGGCGCTACCCGCGCAGCGGCCTGCCCCTCCTCGACCTGATCCAGGAGGGCAACGCCGGCCTGGTGCGCGCCGTCGAGAAGTTCGACTACCGCAAGGGCTTCAAGTTCTCGACGTACGCCACTTGGTGGATCCGTCAGGCCATCACCCGCTCCATCGCCGACCAGTCCCGCACCATTCGGCTCCCCGTCCACCTGGTGGAGGAGCTGGGCCGCATCCGCCGTATCCAGCGCGAGTTCAACCGCGAGAACGGCCGCGACCCGGAGCCGGCCGAGATCGCCGCGGAGCTGGGTTCGACACCGGAGCGCGTCACCGACGTCCTCGACTGGGCCCGCGACCCGGTCTCGCTGAACATGTCGGTGGACGACGAGGGCGAGACCCAGTTCGGCGACCTGCTGGAGGACACCTCCGCGGTCTCGCCCGAGCAGTCGGTCCTCACCCTGCTCCGCAGCGAGGAGCTGGACGACCTGATCGGCCGCCTGGACCAGCGCACGGCCTCCATCATCAAGATGCGGTACGGCATCGAGGACGGCCGCGAGCGCACCCTGACCGAGGTCGGCAAGGAGCACGGCCTGACCCGCGAGCGCATCCGCCAGATCGAGAAGCACGCCCTCCTCGAACTGAAGAAGCTGGCCCGCAGCACCGGCTTCGACGCGGCGGCGTAACGGGTGCACCAGGGCGCCGTGCTTGGGGTACGCGGTGCCGTGACGGACGTACCGGGTGCACCAGGGTGCCGTGCTTGGTGTACGCGGTGCCATGACGGACGCACCGGGGCTGCCGTAACGGGCGTACGGCGGGGTGGCGCGCGAGGCGTGGGGAGCCTTGCACGGTGCGCACGCCGGGTGGCGAAAGACGGCGCAAACATGGCGTAGTCCCGTCGCTTCAACCGGAGGGCCCGCGGGAACAACCCTTCCGAGCCCAGGAACAGCAGCCCCGGGTACCGCACTCCCCACCCGCATCCGCCCGCACAGCACCCCGGCCGACCTCGGCCGACCCCCACGCAAGCCACGTCCCGCCGCAATCCCCCCCCCCGGCGCCGGGACGTTCCCCGAGCCGGGCTTCGGCGCCCACCCCCCCCGGGCGCCGGAGCCCGGCTCTTGCGTGTGCGCAGGCAGGTGGCCTGGTGTGCGCGGGCGGACCGGCCGACGGACGCAGGCAGCGGGGTCGCCGCCGTGTGCAGGCCGACGGCTCGTGTGCGCAGCCGGACGGACCTCGGGCGCGCAGGCGGACGGGTCTCGGGCGCGCAGCCCGGAGCGTGGAGAGCGGGTGCGCGGCAGGCGGACCATGCTGGAGCGGCGGCCCACCCCGTACCTGAACCCCGGGGTGGACCGCCGGATGGCAGATTCTGCCACACGGGCATAGCCTGCCGGGATGAGCACCGCCCGCAACGCCGCCCACCAGCCGTTTTCCGCCTCCGCGCAGCCCAGCCTCACGGAACGCCGGAAGGCCGAGACCCGGATGGAGATCGCGCGGGCGGCGGCAGCGCTCTTCGTCCAGCAGGGCCTGCGGGCGACCCGCGCCGAGGACATCGCCCAGGCGGCCGGCATCGCGCCGCGCACGTTCTACCGCTATTTCGCCACCAAGGAGGAGTCGGTGGCCCCCCTCTACGCGGCCGGTGCCCAGCGCTGGGCGGAGGCGGTCCGCGCGGCCCCGGCCCACCTCACCGCCCCGGAGGCACTGGAGCACGCCGTCCGCCACACCCTCACCCCGGGAGCCGCCGTCTCCGCCGCCTCCTGGGAATGGGTCCGCACCCTGATCCGTCTGGCCGACACCAGCACGGCTCTGCGCAAGGTCTGGGCGGAGGTGTGCCAGGCGTCGGAGGGGGCGCTGGCGGAGATCCTGGCGGCGCGCAGGCCCGCAACGGCCGGCGAGGCGCCGGTTCCCCCCGGTCTCCGGTTCGCCGCCGCGGTGGCCGGCGCCGCCGTCCGGGTGGCCGTGGAGACCTGGGCCGCTACCGAGGCCCCGCCGACGGGACCGGACGGACCGGCGGCCCTGGCACTGCGTCATCTCGCGGCGCTGCGGGGGTTCACGTGGGGGGAGGAGGGCTAAACCTGTCCGGCGGATCCTGTGATCACCGTGGCCTCTGGTCGTCGGCATGGCCATGGGGCGGGGACATTCGACTGACACGGGGCGGGGCCAGTCGAGCCGGCCGCATCACCGGCCGCCACCCGCGCGCCACCCGCACGTTCGGCCCGACCACCTCGGTGGCGACAAGGCGTACGCTTCCCGCCGCAACCGCCGCAACCGCCGCAACCGCCGCAACCGCCGCAACCGCCGCAACCTGCGCCGCCGCCGGATCGAGCAGCCCACCATCCCCCGCCTGTGGCTTCGAACAGCGGTCCGTTCGGCCTCCTGGTGATCAGCCGTTGACCTGAAGTTTGGTTGAGGTCCTACCTTCATGGTCATCGGCAGCAGTCAACCGAGGAGGCACCCGGCATGGCCACGACCACCGTTCCCGAGACCTACCGCAACGCCGTGATCGCCCACATCATGATCGACGGCGCCGCGGCCGCGATCGACTTCTACGTCAAGGCCTTCGGTGCCAAAGAGCTGTTCCGCATCGACGGCCCGGACGGACGCGTCCTGCACGCCGAGGTCAGCGTGCAGGGGGCCACCATCATGCTCGGCGACGCCGAAGCACCCCTCTTCAGCGCACCGACCACCATCGGCGGCACCACCGTGGGTCTGCACGTCTTCGTCGATGACGTCGATGCTCTCGCGGACCGGGCCGTCGCGGCCGGTGCCGAACTGCTGCAGCCACCGGCCGACCAGTTCCACGGCGATCGCACGTCCATCCTGCGGGACCCCTACGGGCACGTCTGGGTCTTCCTCACTCATCTGGAAGATCTGACGTCGGACGAGGTGGCTCGCCGAGCCCAAGAACTCCTGCACTGAACATGATCCGCCGGACTGTCCCTGGGCCGCCTCATCGAGCCGCCTCATCGGGCCTTGCCTCTCAGGCCGCCTCATCGGGCCCAGCGATCGGGGCCGTGGGGGCCGTCGGGGCCGTGGGGGCCATGGGGCCGCATTGATCGGCCTGGCGCGACGCGGTGGCGGAACGCTAGCCGAGACGGCCCTCGCCGCCCCCGGCCCGTGCCAGCCGGCCGCCCAACTCGCGGACGAATTCCGCCAGTTCCGCGGGCTTCCGGACCTCGAACTCACACCCCGCCATGGCCAGCCGCACCGTCAGCCACTCCATGGGGCCACCGGTGGTGCCCCGCAGGACACAGGCGTCCGTGCCGTCGGCCTCGGGGGTTCCGAGCCATCCCGGCACGCGTGCGGCAACCTGGCCCGCCGGTGCGGCGAACCGCACCTCGAAGGCGTAGGTGTCCTGGCGCCGGTGGATGGACTGCCGTAGGTACTCGGCGGCGCTGCCGGTCGGCAACTCCCGGGGGGTGAAACGGACTCCGGTCGCGTGCGGCTCGCTCACACGGTCCACCCGGAAGGTGCGCCAGTCCGTCCGGTCGAGGTCGTAGGCGACCAGGTACCAGCGCTGCCCGGTCGACACCAGCCGGTGCGGTTCCGTGAGCCGGCGGGACGCGCTGCCGTCCTTGTCGCGGTAGGCGAACCGCAGCCGCTCGTGTCCCGCGACCGTCGACGCCATCACGGTCAGCGTCTCGGGGGCGATGCTCGGTCCGTCACCACTGGTCAGCGGCGTGGTCGCGGCCTGCAGCGTGGACACGCGGTGGCGCAGCCGGGACGGCAGCACCTGCTCCAGCTTGGCCAGGGCCCGTACGGACGCCTCGTCCACGCCCTCCAGGGCGTGCCCGGCGCCGGCCCGCAGGCCCACCGCGATGGCCACCGCCTCCTCGTCGTCCAGCACCAGCGGCGGCATCGCCTTGCCCGCGACCAGCCGGTACCCGCCGTCGGACCCCTTGGTGGCCTGCACCGGGTAGCCCAGCTCGCGCAGCCGGTCGATGTCCCGGCGCACGGTGCGGCGGGACACCCGAAGCCGCTCGGCCAGCTCGCCGCCGGGCCACTCGCGGGGCGTCTGGAGGAGGGAGAGGAGCTGCAGCAGCCGTGCCGGAGTGTCGGTCGTCATAGAGAGGAGGATGCCGCAGAAGTAGGACATGATCTGACCTAATGAGGTCCTACCTTGTTCTCATGACACCGAACGTCTCCGATCGCACCCGCTGGTTCGCCCTCGCCATCGTCATGACCGCCGCCTTCATGGACCTGGTCGACGTGACGATCGTCAACATCGCCATTCCGTCCATCGAGCGGACCGCGCACGCCTCGGTCAGCCAGATCCAGTGGATAACCGCCGGCTACGCCCTCGCCTTCGCCGCCGGCCTGATCACCGGCGGCCGGCTCGGCGACATCCACGGCCGCAAGCGGGTGTTCCTCATCGGCATCGGCGGCTTCACCCTCGCCTCCGCCCTGTGCGGCTTCGCCGCGAACCCGGAGATGCTGGTCGCCTCGCGCATCCTGCAGGGCGGCATGGCGGCGATGATGGTCCCGCAGGTGCTGTCGATCGTGCACGCCACTTTCCCCGCCCACGAGCGCGGCAAGGTGTTCGGTCTCTTCGGTGCGATCGTCGGCCTCGGCGCGGTCTCGGGTCCGCTGCTCGGCGCGCTGCTGACGGAGTGGAACCTGTTCGGCCTGGAATGGCGTCCGATCTTCCTCATCAACCTGCCGGTCGGTGTCGTCTCCTTCCTCCTCGGCCGCCGCTTCATCACCGAGTCCCGCGCCCCGAAGGCGCTGAAGCTGGACCTCGTCGGCGTCGCCCTGGTCTCGCTGGGCCTGCTGATGCTGCTCTACCCGCTCACCCGCGGGCGCGAGCTGGGCTGGCCGCTGTGGGGGTACGTCTCGATGGCGGGCGCCCTCGGTGTCTTCGTGGTGCTGGTGGCGTACGAGCGGCGCAAGGCCGCCCGGGACGGCTCGCCGCTGGTGGAGCTGTCGCTGTTCAAGGTGAAGAGCTTCGCCGCGGGTATCGCCGTGCAGACGGTCTTCGGTGTCGCGCTCGGCATCTTCTTCCTGGTCTGGACGCTGTACATGCAGATCGGCCTGGGCTGGCGCCCGCTGCGGGCCGGCCTGACCGGCGTGCCGTTCTCCCTCGCGGTGTCCACGGCTGCCGGGCTGTCGGTGCAGAAGCTGGTCCCGCGGTTCGGCCGCAAGGTGCTTCAGGCGGGTGCCCTGGTGATGGGCGCGGGTGTGCTGCTCTACCTGTGGGAGGCCCACCGGTACGGCCTCGGCATCGCCTCCTGGCAGATGGCCCTGCCGCTCGTGGTGATGGGCGTCGGCATGGGACTGATCGTCGCCCCGCTGACCGACGCGGTGCTTTCGGAGGTGCCGCGCGAGCACGCCGGCTCGGCGTCCGGGCTGATCAACACCGTGCAGCAGATGGGCAACGCGCTCGGTCTGGGGCTCGTGTCGGTCGTGTTCTTCGGGGAGATCGGGGACCGGCTGACCTCGGTCCAGATCGGCCCGGCGTTCGTGCACGCCTTCCAGCACGCGCTGTGGTACGTCGCCGGGATCATGGGCGTGATCTTCCTGCTGATGTTCGCCCTGCCGAAGCGGCCGGCCCAGCATGTGGAGGGCGCCGGCGGCGAGGAGCCCGCGGTGGTGGACAAGGAGGGTGCACTCGTGGCCTGAGCGTCCTGAGCAGCCGCGAGAAGGGGCTCGTGCCGACGAAGGTACGGGCCCCTCTGTCGTACGGGCTCGTACCGACCCAGGTGCGAGCCCCTCTGTCGTACAGGCTCGTACCGACCCAGGTGCGGGTCCCTCTGTCGTACGGGCTCGTACCGACCCAGGTGCGAGCCCCTCTGTCGTACGCCGGGTCTCCTCTCCTTGCCGTATCGCGTGCCGGGTCCTCCGTCGGCCGCCATCGGGCCCGGTCGGCCGGCCCCGGCCTGAGACCGAAGCCCCGCCCGAAGTCCGTTCATGCCCGAATGCCACCCGAACCTGTTTACTTCTCGGAAATCCGGACGTACTCTCGCTGTGAAACCACACGTTCGGGCATGTCATCGGAAACGACCGGGCATCGAGGCGGAGGCGAGCGGACATGTACGCACCGGAACGGCAGCAGGAGATACTCCGGCTGGCCCGTGACGGCGGCCGGGTGGACGTGCTGTCCCTGGCCGAGGAGTTCCAGGTCACCGCGGAGACCATCCGACGCGACCTGAAGGCCCTCGACCGCGCAGGCCTCCTCCGCCGGGTGCACGGCGGCGCCATCCCGGCCGGCCGTCTCGACTTCGAGCCGGACCTCGCCGAACGCGAGTCCACCGCCGCCGACGAGAAGGACCGCATCGCGAAGTCCGCCCTGACCGAAGTGCCGGCCGAGGGCACGATGATCCTCGACGCCGGTACGACGGTGGCGCGCCTGGCCGCCGCGATTCCGCTGGAGGCCTCCCTCACCGTCGTCACGCACAGCCTGCCCATCGCCGCCCGCCTCGCCGACCACCCGGGCATCCAGCTCCATCTGGTCGGGGGGCGCGTACGGCACCGCACGCGCGCCGCCGTGGACGCCTGGGCGCTCCGCGCGTACGGCGAGATCCGCGCCGACGTCCTCTTCGTCGCCGCCAACGGCTTCTCCGCCGAGCACGGTCTGACCACCCCCGACCTCGCCGAGGCGGCGGTCAAGCGGGCGGCGATCGCCGCCGCGCGGCGCGTGGTGCTCCTGGCCGACTCCGCCAAGCACGGCCAGGAGCACTTCGCCCGGTTCGGCGGCCTGAGCGATGTGGACCTGCTGATCACCGACAGCGGGCTGGACCCGGAAGACACCGCGGCCATCGAGCGCGGCGGGACGGAAGTGGTACGCGCATGATCCTCACCGTCACCCCCAACCCCTCCCTCGACCGCACCTACGAGGTCCCCGCTCTGGAGCGCGGCGAGGTCAACCGCGCCAGCGCCGAGCGCATGGACCCCGGCGGCAAGGGCGTGAACGTGTCGCGTGCCGTCGCCGCCGCCGGCCGGCGCACGGTGGCCGTGCTGCCCCTGGGGGGTGCGCCGGGGGCGCTCGTCGCCCATCTGCTCGACGCGCAGGGCATCGAGGTCGCGCCGGTGCCGGTCGCCGGCGCCACCCGCTCCAACATCGCCCTCGCGGAGTCCGACGGGGTCCTTACGAAGATCAACGCGCCCGGGCCCGAGCTGTCGGCGGCAGAGCAGGAACTGCTGCTGGAGACGGTGCGCGAGCAGTCCCGCGACGCCGACTGGATCGCGTGCTGCGGCAGCCTGCCCCGGGGGCTTGCACCCTCCTGGTACGGCGACGCCGTCGCGCGGGTGCACGCCGGGGGCGCGCGCATCGCCCTGGACACCTCGGGGCGTGCGCTGCTGGAGGCGCTGGGCGCGCGGCCCGACGTCGTGAAGCCGAACGCCGAGGAACTGGCGGCAGCGGTCGGGCGCCCCCTGGCGACCGTGGGCGATGCGCTCAAAGCGGCCGAGGAGGTGCGCGCGCTGGGCGCACGCGCCGTGCTGGCGAGCCTGGGTGCCGACGGCCAGCTCCTGGTGTCGGACACCGGCGCCTGGTTCGGCTGCGCCCGTGTGTCCTCCGTCCGCAGCAACGTCGGCGCCGGCGACGCCTCACTCGCCGGCTTCCTCATCGCCGGCGGCACCGGTCCCGAGGCCCTGGCCTCCGCCGTCGCCCACGGCGCAGCCGCCGTACGACTCCCTGGCAGCGTGATGCCGGCCCCCGCCGACCTGGACCCGGCGGCGGTCACGGTCACGGCCGACATCCCGGTCGACCGAGAACTCATGGAGCCGGTGTCATGAACCACCCCACCCTGCACGGCACCCGTCCCGGCACCCGGCACCTGGGCGGCGGACGCCCCATGCCCCCTCGCCCGGACACGTCCCAGCGCCCGAGCGTGCCCGCCCGACCCACCCCCGCACGGCAAACCGCCTCGCCCCTGGCCGCACCACCGCGAGGGCACGGCGACCTGCTCGATCGCACCGCCCCGGGAAGGCGCGGCCAGCCGATCGGGTGCACCGTCGCCGGAGGGCACGGCGACCTGCTCCACCGCACGGCCCCGGGAAGGCGAAGCCAGCCGATCGGGTGCACCGCCGCCGGAGGGCACGGCGACCTGCTCCACCGCACGGCCCCGCGGGTGCACGGCCGGCCGATCCGTCCCTCCGCCGCAAGCAGGCCGCGTTTCCCCGGCGCAGCCTCCCGCACCCTCCCGTTCCCGCACCGCACCCCCGTCCCAACCTCCGCCCGCCCCTCCCCCCGGGCGATACGCGTGCATTGGAGCCCGCGATGAGCGACATGATCACCGCGGACCTGGTCGACCTCGACCTGTCCGCCGAAACCAAGGAAGCGGCGGCACGCGCCCTCGCCCAGCGCATGGTGGCCCAGGGCCGGGTGACCGACCTGGACGGCTTCCTCGCCGACGTGGCCGCCCGTGAGGCCCAGATGCCGACGGGGCTCGACGGCGGCATCGGCATCCCGCACTGCCGCAGCGCCCATGTCACCGAGCCGACCCTCGCCTTCGGCCGCAGCGCCGCCGGAATCGACTTCGGCGCCGCGGACGGCCCGGCGGACCTGATCTTCCTGATCGCGGCACCGGCCGGCGCCGATGACGCCCACCTGACGATCCTGTCCTCCCTGGCCCGCCAGTTGATGAACTCCGCGTTCACCTCCGCGCTGCGGGCGGCGAGCGACGCGGAGACGGCTGCGGCGCTGATCCGGGGGGACGAGGCGCCGTCGGGGGAAGCAACGGAGCAGGACGCCGGCAAGGCCACGCGACAGGATGCCGCGAGCGCCGCTCCGACCGGCGGGGGAGCTTCAGCTGGCGAGGGCACTGCGAGCGCCGATGGCGCGGAAGGCACTGCAAACGCCGCTCAAGGCGAGCCGGGGGCCGCTGAAGGTGCCACGGACGCCGTTCAGGGCGCGGCGGGGACGGCTGAAGGCGTCACGGACGCCGTTCAAGGCGCGACGGGGACGGCGGGGACGGCTGAAGGCGTCACGGATGCCGTTCAAGGCGCGACGGGCGCTGATCGGCGTGCCGTCGGTCTCTCCGAGGACACCGTCGCGGCGTCGGCGGCGGCCTCCGCCGGCGCCGCGGCGGGCAGTGCGGCGCGCGGGGCGGACGTGCCGCCCTTCCGGGTCGTCGCCGTCACCTCCTGCCCCACCGGTATCGCGCACACCTACATGGCGGCCGAGTCGTTGGAGAACGCCGGCCGTGCGGCGGGCGTCGAGGTGGCCGTCGAGACCCAGGGCTCGGCCGGCTTCACCCGGCTGGACCCCGCGGTGATCGCCGCGGCGGACGGCGTGGTCTTCGCGCACGACGTCCCCGTGCGCGACAGGGACCGCTTCGCCGGCAAGCCGACCGTCGACGTGGGCGTCAAGGCGGGCATCAACCACCCCGCCGAACTCATCGCGGAGGTCCGCGAGAAGGCGGCGCGCGGCGAGGTGGGCACCCCGGCGCAGGCGCCGTCCGGCACGCCGGTCGAGCGCGCCGGTGGCGCCACCGAGGGCTACGGCACCAAGCTCCGCACGTGGCTGATGTCCGGTGTGAGCTACATGGTTCCGTTCGTCGCCGCGGGCGGCCTCCTCCTCGCCCTGGGCTTCGCGATCGGCGGGTGGCAGGTCAGCAAGGCGCCCTCGGTCATGGACCACTTCGTGTGGACCCAGACCGGCAGCTGGGGCGCCCTGCTCTTCCAGATCGGCCAGGTCGCCTTCAAGTTCCTCGTCCCGGTCCTGGCCGGCTACATCGCCTACGGCATGGCCGACCGCCCCGGCCTCGTCCCCGGTTTCGTCGGCGGCGCGATCGCCCTCGACATCAACGCGGGTTTCCTCGGCGGGCTGGCGGCCGGCCTGGTCGCCGGTGGCGTGGTGACGGCGATCCAGAAGGCACGCATCCCCGCGGCGTTGCGCGGCATCATGCCGGTGGTGGTGATCCCGTTGATCTCCTCGGCGATCGTCGGGTTCCTGATGCTGGTCGTGATCGGCAAGCCCATCGCCAGCGCCCAGAACGGCCTCACCGACTGGCTGAACAGCCTCACCGGCACGAACGCCGTCCTGCTGGGCGCCCTGCTCGGCCTGATGATGTGCTTCGACCTCGGCGGACCGGTCAACAAGGTCGCCTACACCTTCGCCACCGCCGGTATCGCGGTCTCGGACCCCAGCGACTCCGCGATGAAGATCATGGCCGCGGTGATGGCGGCCGGCATGGTCCCGCCGCTGGCGATGGCCCTGGCCACCACCGTGCGGGGCAAGCTGTTCACCCGGGCCGAGCGAGAGAACGGCAAGGCGGCCTGGGTCCTGGGCGCGTCCTTCATCTCCGAGGGCGCGATCCCGTTCGCGGCGGCCGACCCGCTGCGGGTCATCCCGTCCTCCATGGTGGGCGGTGCGCTCGCCGGCGCCCTGTCGATGGTCTTCGACGCCACCCTGCGCGCCCCGCACGGCGGCATCTTCGTGGTCCCCTTGATCGGCAACCCGTTCCTGTACCTGGTCGCCGTCGCCGCCGGTGTCTGCGCCACCACGGCCCTGGTCGTCCTCCTCAAGGGCATGAGCAAGCGGACCGTGCAGCCGACGGCCCCCGACCCCGCCGCGGACTCCGGCGCCGCCTCCGAAGGGACCGAGCAGCCGGTGGCGGCCTGACCCGCCGCACGCGGTCCGCACGCCCTTGTCCCTTTAGTGCGCTGTGACTTGTTCACGGCACCTGCGAGATACGTCACGGTCCGGGGCCAAAGTCCCGGACCGTGGTGTGTACTGGGGCGCATGCCTGATCACGCCCCGCCTCTCCAGCTGATCGGCGGGGCCGTCCTCGCTGTGGCGGCCGTCGCCTGGGCCGTCGTCCTCTTCCGCCTGTTGCGCCTGCTGCGCGGCACCGGTCACCGGCCCGCCGCCCGGCGCCGCTCCGCGCCGCTCGCGGCCCTGCCCCGCCAGAACCGCGTGGGCCCCGCGCTGGAGTCCGTGGAACTGACCCCCGCCGAACGGGACGCCTTCGCCCGCCTGGTACGGCGATTCGCCCAGGGCTGAGACGAGACGCCGCTAACCCTGCCGCGCCGCGCGCCTCTCCATGGCGTCCCGGGCCGCCTCCTCGGTCATGTACACCTCGCACATGTGCCGCCCGTCGGGCGTCGCCGTGTGCTCGACCTCCCACAGGGACAGCTCGGTGCCGTCGGGCAGCAGGAAGGCGTGCTCGTACAGCGCGTAGGTCAGCCCGATCCGCCCGGCCCGGCCGGGCCGTCCGAACGCCTGGGTGATCTCGTGCGCGGTCGCCGTCGACAGCAGGGCCGCAGTCTCCGCGCCGGGGCGGTCGGAGTTCTCCGCACGGCGCAGCAACCGGCGCGCATGGTCCGCCGAGTCGTCGGAGGCGAACATGTGCCGGGGCTCGGGGATCGCCCACAGCCGCATCAGCGCGGGCAGTTCGAAGTCCTGCGTGTCCGGAGGCAGCCCGAGCCGTGCCGTGGCGGCGCCCAGCTCCTCCTCGTCGACGTACACCTCGTGCTCAGGGGCGCTGCCGGGCGTCGGGTTGTGCACCAGTTCCCACAGGGTCACCGCCGAACCGTCGGCGAGCAGCCAGGTGTGCCGGTACGTCTCACGGTGCAGTCCGGCGCTGTGGTACGCCGAGTGCAGCGAACTGTCGTGCGCCAGGGCGCAGTCGAGCTGCCGTATCACTTCGTCCGGCAGTTCGAAGGAGTTCAGGGCGCGGCCGAGGAGCCGCGCGAGATGCTCCTCCGGAGACTCGGGCGACTCGGCTGGTTCGTACGCTGCGGTCTCGTACGGAACGCTCAAGGCATCTCCCGGCGTTGCTGCATGTCACCTTGTGGGTGCATACCGTAGCCCCTCGATCGGACATCATGTCCGGGAACCGAGAAAACGTGCGCCAGGAAAACGGGCGGGCCGCCCGGAAAATTCCCGCGCGGCCCGCCGGCCTGTCAGAATCCGCCGCTCAGGAGGCGCTTCCCGCGGTCCACGCACTCCAGGACATGTTCCAGCCGTTGAGGCCGTTGTCGGGTGAGACCGTGGTGTCGGGGGAGTTCTTGACGATCACGACGTCCCCGATGAGCGAGTTGTCGAAGAACCACTTGGCCGTCGTGGCGCCCTGCGCCCCCTGCACGTCCGCGAGGCCGACACAGCCGTGGCTGGTGCCCTCCCGGCCGAACGGCGGGTTGCCCCTGTTGTACCAGTAGTTGCCGTGGATGAACGTGCCCGACGTCGTCAGCCGCATCGCGTGCGGCACGTCCGGGATGTCGTACTCCCCGCCGAAGCCGACCGTCGAGCCGTTCATGCGGGTCTGCACGAACTTCTCGGAGATCACCATCTGCCCGTTGTACGTCGTGTGCTGCGCGCTGCCCGCCGAGATCGGCACCGACTTGAGGGTCTTGCCGTCCCGCACGACCGTCATCGTCTGCGTGTTGACGTCGACCGTGGAGACCTGCGACCGCCCGACGGTGAAGGAGACGGTCTTCTTCTGCACGCCGTAGACACCCTTGGCGCCCTGCACGCCGTCCAGGTCGATCTTCATCGTGACCTTGGAGCCGGCCTTCCAGTAGTCCTGCGGCCGGAAGTCCAGCCGCTGGTTCCCGAACCAGTGCCCGGCCACCTGCTGGCCGCTGCTGGAGTTCACCGTGATGTGCGACTGCACGGCCTTCTTGTCGGTGATGGCCTTGTCGAAGGTGAAGGACACCGGCATGCCCACGCCGACCGTCGCGCCGTTGTCCGGCGTGTAGCTGCCGATGAAGCTGTTGGCCGAGGTGACGGTGGTGAAGATGGAGTTGGCCGCCGCCGTACGTCCCCCAGAGTCCTTGGCGGTCGCGGATATCCGGTACTTCGTGCCGCGCTCCAGCTGCTCCTTCGGCTTCCAGGTGCCGCCGTCCGCCGATATCGACCCCGGCACCGCCTGGCCCGAGCCCGACACGGTCATCTTCACGTCGGTCAGCTTGCCGTCGCTCACCTTCACGCCGGTGGCGTTGATGGACGCGCCGGTCGAGCCGTCCTTGGCAGAGATCGTGATCTTCGCCGTCGACGTCTTCGGGGAGTCGCTGCCGCCCTTGCCGTCGTCGCTGTCCGCGTTGGCACTGCCGCCGCAGGCGGTCAGGGTGAGGGCGCCGACCATCAGGGCGGCACAGGCCCCCAGTGCGCGCCGCGCAGTAATGTCCGGCGTTGTCACGGGCTGCTCCAGGTTCGTGTGTTGTGCGTGGTCCGTTCCAGTCCGTGAGGAAAGAGGGCCCGGATGCCGGGGAAGGTTCCCTCCGTATCCCTTGAACGCCATCACGTGACAGAACCGCGACAATCCGACGCCGCCCGCCCCCGCCGGAAGCGCCACCAGCCGCCCCCGCGCTTCAGTCCTTCCCGTACAACTCCCCGTACGACGGCCACACTCCGCCCGGCCCGGCGGCCGACTCGGCGGCGCGCAGGGCCCGTACGATCGCCCGGGTCACGACGTCCGCTCCGGCCGCGAGCACCTCGTTGAGCGCCAGAGGGTGCGCGTCGAGCGACCGCCCGCCGGTCGACAGCGCGAACACCGTGTCCCCGTCGTTCAGGAGATGCACCGGCCGTACGGCGCGCGCGATCCCGTCGTGCGCCGTGCCCGCGAGCTTCTGTGCCTGCGCCTTGGACAGGTCCGCGTCCGTCGCGACCACCGCCAGCGTCGTGTTGAGCGGTGCCGGCGCGTTCCCGCCCGCGCTCTCGTCGAGACGGCGGCGTGCGGCCTCGTGCACGCGCTCCTGCGGGTACTCCACCCGCCCCTGGAACAACTCCCCGTACAGCACCCCCGTTTCCGGATCCACCGCCGACCCCGCCGCGTTCGCGACCACCAGCGCCGCCACGGTGATCCCCGGGCCGAGCACCGTGCTCGCGGTACCCACCCCGCCCTTGAACCGTCCGACGACGGCGCCCGTGCCGGCGCCCACGCCCCCCTCCGCCACCCGCGCGCCCGGCCCGCTCGCCGCCGCGGCCTCCACCGCCGAGCGCCCGGTCGCCGCGTCCGGGCGCGCCCGGAAGTTCCCGCCGCGCCCCAGGTCGAAGACGCACGCGGCGGGCACCACCGGCACGACGTGCGCCGGATCCGGGCCCACCGGCACACCGCGCCGCTCCTCCTCCAGCCAGGCCATCACCCCGGAGGCCGCGTCCAGCCCGTAGGCGCTGCCTCCGGTCAGCACGATGGCGTCCACCTTCTGCACCACGTTGCGCGGGTCGAGCGCGTCGGTCTCCTTGGTGCCGGGCCCGCCGCCGCGCACGTCCACGGCGGCGACGGCGCCGCCCTCGGGGGCGAGGACGACCGTGGTGCCGGTGAGCCAACCGCCGCCGGCACGGGTGGCGTGCCCCACGCGCAGCCCGGCGACGTCCGTCAATGCGTCAGCTGTCATGGAGGCCAGTCTGGCCCAGGCCGGTACCTTGCCCGGAGGACTTCAGCCGGCCGCGGCGGTGGCGTCCGCCTCCCGCTGCCGGCCGCGGGTGCGCGCCGTCAGCGTCACCCCGATCGCCACGGAGGCCGAGGAGACCAGTCCCGCCGCGAGCACCGCCCAGTCACCCAGGAAGGTGCAGCAGATCACCAGCAGAGCCGTGCCGGGCAGCACCAGTTGCTGGGCGATGCCCACCTTGAAGTGGCGGGAGTGCAGTGCCCACACGGTCAGCATGTACAGCGCCGTGGGCAGGGTGACGGCCGCTGCGGCGGACAGCGCGGAGATGTGCGCCTTGCCGACCGCCTGTTCCACGGCGACCTCCAGGCCCGCGCCGATCGCAGCCGCGGAGGCGAAGACCAGATAGTGGCCGTAGCCCCAGACGAACGCCCGTCTGCTGGAGCGCAGATGACCGTGGATGGGCACCACGAAGTAGATCCACCACGCGGAGAAGACGATCAGCAGCCCGCCGGCCGCGATGGGCAGCAGCTCGCCCATCGCGTCGTGCTCGTCCACGCCCGACTTCACGGCGACCGTGGCCGCGGCGATCGTCTCGCCGAGCACGATGATGGTGAACAGGCCGTACCGCTCGGCGATGTGATGCGGGTGCCAGGTGGTCTCGTGGCACCTCTCGGCGTACAGCGGCACGCACAGTTCCGCGACCACCATCACGAGGAACACCCAGGGCCGGGCCGGCTCGGGCAGCAGCACCAGGCCGAACCAGCCCACCATGCACAGCAGCACGCCGCCCGCGTAGCGCACCGCCATGGTCCGCTCCGCGTCCGTCGCCGATCTCGCGGCTCTCAGCCACTGCGCGGCCATCGCCAGCCGCATGATGATGTATCCGAGCCAGACCAGCAGGAAGTCGTGCTGCACGAAGGCTTTGGAGACACCGGCGGCCAGGACCAGGACGCCGGCGATCTGCACCAGGGTGACGACCCGGTAGAGCGCGTCGTCGTTGTCGTACGCCGAGGCGAACCAGCTGAAGTTCATCCACGCCCACCAGATGGCGAAGAACACCATCGCGTAGCTGAGGATCCCCTCGCCCGCGTGCCCTTCCGCGACGGCGTGCACCAGCTGTGCGCCCGCCTGTGCGATCGCCACGACGAAGCACAGGTCGAAGAACAGCTCCAAGGGGGAGGCGACGCGGTGCGCCTCGTGCCGCTCGCGCGCGGTGAGCCGCCGCAGGGGGCCGGAGGGCTGCGGTGCGCCCGAGGGGGCGGGCGCCGGAGTGGAACTCGACGTCATGCTTCCCAGGACAGCAGAAAACCGGCCCAAAATCTTGTGAACGGGAGCGCAAGTGAACGAAAGCGGCAGGGCCGTGCGAATCCAGGGATCTCGGGCTGTCTTCCCCCGCTCGGCCGGGCCGTCGTGGCAGGAGCCGTACGCTGGAGGCATGAGCACCGCCCCCGAACCCGAGCAGCGCGACCCGAAGCCCGCGCTGGTCTTCGACGACCCGCTGGACCGGCAGACCTCGGACGACACCGACCGTGGCTGGGGCGAGCGCACGGACGGTGACAGCGCCGCCGACCTGAAGCGCTTCCTCGACGAGAAGCCGCCCCACCACCTCTGAGCGCCACCAGCTCTGAGCCCCACCAGCTCTGAGCCCCACCGCCTCCGAGCCCCGCCCCCGCGGAGCCGCCGTGGCAGGGGCGCTAGCGCTCGCCGGGCCCCGGACCGCGCTGGGCGACCAGAGCGTCGCGGATCTCCTTGAGCACCTCCAGCTCGGTCACCTCGATGACCTCCTTCGTGCCCTCTCGCGCCGCCTTGCGGGCCGCCTGCCGGGCCAGGTACTTCGACATCGGCAGGACCATCAGGAAGTACACCACCGCAGCGGTGATCAGGAACGTCAGCATGGACCCCAGCACGGAGCCCCACAGGATCGGCACACCGCTCTGCACCGTGCCGTCCGGGGCCACCTTGCACGGGGCCTTCAGACAGGAGCTGTAGCTGTCGAGGTTCTGCGTGCCGATCGCGCCGACCAGCGGGTTGATGATCCCCTTCACCACCGAGTTCACGATGTTCGTGAAGGCCGCGCCGATGACCACCGCGACCGCAAGATCGACGACGTTGCCGCGCATCAGGAAGGCCTTGAAGCCCTGCAGGACGCTCGGTTCCTTCTTCGCGCTCACCTAGACGACTCTCCTCGCATGCACCGGGTGTGGAAGGAAACGCTCCGCAACCTACGGCACGGTCCTGCCGTCGTGTCCAGTACCGCAGCACGATCGAGGTAAGCGACACGAATCCGCCGACGGCACGTACGAGCCCCTTCAGCACAGCGTCACCGCCAGCCGGGCGGTGGCGCTCGCGCCGACCAGCCGTGCCGCCGTGGCCCGCGGCACCGACAGCACGACCAGCGCCCCGCTCCCGGTCGCGCCGTCCAGCGGCTCCGGCACCTTCGTCACCCGCACTGCGCGGGCGAGGACCCGGGCGCCGCCGCCGGCCGAGGGGTCCTCGGCGGCGATGACGTCGACGCGGTCACCGGGCCGGAGCAGCTGCACGGTTGCGGCGTCGGCGATCCGCACCGGCGCCGTCACCATGTCCGCCGCGGGGTGCCGCCGTACCGGTTCCGCCGCCGCGGGGCCGCGTGGCCGCTCCGCCTCCCGGAGTGCCGGCCCCGTCCGGGGCCCCGCGGCCACGAGAGCCGCCGCGGTCACCGCGAGGCCGGCCGCGACGGCCCGCCGGTGCTGCCGTAGTAGCCGCTGCAGCTGGTACCGCCCGCCGCGCACACGCACCGCGTCGAACGGGGGCACCTCGCAGATCGCCGGGGCGTCCGTGCCCAGCGGGCGCGGGAGCCGGAGGGGAGGCGGGAAGGAGGGGCGGGTGGGGCGGGCGAGCGGGGACGGCGTCGGGGCGGACGAGGAGGAAGGCGTCGGGGTGGACGAGGAGGAAGGCACGGGAATCACCGCCTGCGAGGAGGAATCCGGCTGGTGATGCCACGATGAGGCCGCACGCCGGATCCCGCAGGCGCCGGTGGATCACAGCCCGGTTGTGGACAACTCGGCCACCCGAACGACGAGTTCCGCCGAGCGCCGACCACCACCGGCTTCCGCCGAGTGCCGCCGAGCAGCACCGGCTTCCGCCGAGTGCCGCCGAGCAGCACCGGCTTCCGCCGAGCAGCACCGGCTCCGCGGAGCACCACCAGCTTCCGCCGAGCACCGCCGCCGACCGGTCCCGGCGTCCCGCCCCTGCGTCCCGCCCCGGCCCCGCTACGGCAGTTCGAACCCCGGGTTCATGCCGCCGAGCGCGTTCACGCACAGGCAGTCGCGTGCTTCGGTGTCCGGCAGTGCCGCCACCGCGTCGAACAGCACGCCACGCAGCCGGTCCACGTTGGCCGCGAAGACCCGCAGCACCTCCTCGTGCGAGACGCCCTCGCCGGTCTCCGCGCCCGCGTCGAGGTCGGTGACCAGGGTCAGCGAGGTGTAGCACAGCTCCAGTTCCCGGGCGAGCGCCGCTTCGGGATGGCCCGTCATGCCCACCACCGACCAGCCCTGCGCCTGGTGCCACAGGGACTCGGCGCGCGTCGAGAAGCGCGGGCCCTCGACCACGACCAGCGTGCCGCCGTCCACCGGCTCCCAGTCCCGGCCGCGCGCAGCCTTCAGCGCGGCGGCCCGCCCGCCGGGGCAGTACGGGTCGGCCATGGAGACGTGCACGACGTTGGGAATGCTGCCGTCGGGCAGCGGCAGCCCGTCGAAGTAGGTCTGCGTCCGGGACTTCGTGCGGTCCACCATCTGGTCCGGCACGAGCAGGGTGCCGGGACCGTACTCGGGACGCAGCCCGCCCACCGCGCACGGAGCGAGGACCTGCCGGACCCCGACCGAGCGCAGGGCCCACAGGTTGGCGCGGTAGTTGATGCGGTGCGGCGGCAGATGGTGTCCCCGGCCGTGCCGGGGCAGGAAGGCGACCCGGCGGCCGGCGACCTCGCCGAGGAAGAGGGAGTCGCTGGGCGGCCCGTAGGGGGTCTCCACCTGGATCTCGGTCACGTCCTCGAGGAACGAGTAGAAACCCGAGCCGCCAATTACGCCGATCTCTGCGTTCGCCATGACCAGCACATTAGCTGGCGGCCGAACAGCGGGGGAGCCGGTGCGGAGTGCCGGGCCGGTGCCGCGGAACGCCGAAGACCCTGCCGTCGTACGAACGGCAGGGTCGGCGTGAGAGGCCGGGCCTCAGGCTGCGGAGCTGGAGGACGACGAAGACGCCGTGGACGACGAGGTCGACGTGGACGTCGACGAGGACGCCTTCGAGTCGCTCGACGTGCCGGACGGCTTCGACGCCGGCGTGCTGCTCGACGTGGAGCCGCGGGAGTCGTTGCGGTAGAAGCCGGAGCCCTTGAAGACGATGCCGACCGCGGAGAACACCTTCTTCAGGCGGCCCTGGCAGTTCGGGCACTCCGTCAGGGCGTCGTCGGTGAACTTCTGCACCGCCTCGAGGCCCTCGCCGCACTCGGTGCACTGGTACTGGTAGGTCGGCACTGTCTTCCTCCTGGCACTCTCACTCGATGAGTGCTAACGACGATCCATAGTGACGTATTCCCGGGGATCAGTCCACCGTCACCGGCACGCGGTGACCGACGCCACGCGCGACCGTGCGGTTCACGGGCCGCGCGACCAGCACCGACCGCAGCGTCACCAGGACCGCCAGGGCGAGCACCGTGCCGGCCATGGGCACCAGGAATCCGGCGCCGTCCCACAGCCGGTCCTCCAGCTGTCCGGCGACCGTGACGGCGGCGGCCTGGCCGAGCGCGACCGCGCCGGTCAGCCAGGTGAAGGCCTCGGTGCGGGCGCCGGCCGGGACCAGGCCCTCGACCAGCGTGTAGCCCGTGATCAGCGCCGGGGCGATGCACATGCCGACCAGCAGGCCGAGCGCGGCGAGCAGCAGCACCGAGTGCGCCGTCCACAGGGCGGAGGCGGCCAGCGCGAGCGCGGCGTAGCCGACGACCAGCCGCTTGTGCGGAGCGACCTTCCAGGCGATCGCACCACAGGCGATGCCGGACAGCATGTTCCCGGCGGCGAACGTGCCGTACAGGACGCCGTTCAGGCCGGGCTCGCCGATCGACTCGGTGAAGGCCGCGAGGCCCACCTGCATGCCGCCGAAGACCGAGCCGATGCCGAGGAAGGTCACGATCAGCACGCGCACGCCCGGCACGCGCAGGGCGGAGACGTGCTGCACACGCGCGTGCTCGCTCTCGGCGGTCACCGAGGGCTGGGTGCTCTTCTGCGCGGCGAACAGCAGACCGCCGACGAGCGTCAGCGTGGCCTCCGTGACCAGGCCGGCCGACGGCGTCACGGTGGTGCACAGCGCGGTCGCCAGCAGCGGACCGAGGACGAAGGTCAGCTCGTCGGTGACCGACTCGAAGGCCGCCGCGGTCGCCATCAGCGGCGACCCCTGGAGCTTCACGCCCCAGCGGGCCCGCACCATCGGACCGACCTGCGGCACCGAGGCGCCGGTCGGGACAGCCGCGAGGAACAGCGCCCACAGGGGGGCGTGCGCCAGCGCGAGCGCCGTCAGGGTCAGGCCGGAGAACGTGTGGACCAGGACGCCGGGGATCAGCACGGCGCGCTGGCCGTAGCGGTCGGCGAGGCGGCCGCTGTAGGGCGCGAACAGCGCCATGGAGACGCCGGTGGCGGCCGCGGCGGCACCCGCGGCACCGTACGAGCCGGTGGTGTGCTGGACGAGCAGCACGATGGAGATCGTCAGCATCGCGAACGGCTGACGTGCAGCGAAGCCGGGGAGCAGGAAGGTCCAGGCGCCGCGGGTGCGCAGCAGCTGTCCGTATCCCGGGCGGGACGACGCCGGTGAGGTCTTCTCCGGCTCGGTGGTGGTGACCGTGGATCCCACGGCCCGTGCCTTTCTGCCGCCTGGTAGCGCGGGCCCCGTGCGGGCCCGGGCGCCGAGAGCTGTCCTCTTGCGCGGACTGCGGTAGATACCGGCGCCCACTGCGGGTGGGGGGCGTGCGGCCGCCATACGGTCGCGCCAGCTCTGCGTCAGGCAGAGTTGGTTCGATCAGGGTGCACCCCGCATCGTACAGGGATCAGCGGCTTGTGCGGCTGTGAAAATGAGCACCATGGCGCCCGGCCACCTGGGATTTCAGGGGCGTGACCGGTGCGGATCCCGTGCGGGCGGGACGACGCCGGTGAGGTCCTCTCCGGCTCGGTGGTGGCCGTGGACGCCGGGGCCCGGCACGAGCCGGCCGGGCTCAGTGCGAGCTGCCCGCCCCGTCGGTGCCCAGCCAGCCCGCCAGCTTGCCGCCGTGGGCGACCGCCCGCAGTCGCCGTTCCGCCGCGTCGCGGACCGGGTCGGTGGCGACGACCAGCAGTTCGTCGCCGCGCCGCAGCACGGTCGAAGGCAGCGGAACAAACGATTTTCCTTCGCGCACGACGAGGGTGACGGCGGCGCCGGGCGGCAGCCGCAGCTCGTTCACCTCCACGCCGTGCATCCGGGATCCCCCGGGGATCGAGACGGACAGCAGGTGGCCGCGCAGCCGCTCCAGGGGAGCGGACTCGATGCCGAGATCGGAGGCCTCGCCCTGCTCGCCCAGGCGCAGGGTGCGGGCCAGCCAGGGCAGGGTCGGCCCCTGGACGAGGGTGTAGACGACGACCAGGACGAAGACGATGTTGAAGATGCTGCGGCTGCCGGCGACGCCGTTCACCATGGGGATGGTCGCCAGGATGATGGGCACGGCGCCGCGCAGTCCCGCCCATGACATCAGGGCCTGCTCCCGCCAGGGCACCCGGAACGGCGCCAGGCTCAGCACCACGCTCAGCGGCCGGGCCACCATGGTCAGCACCAGACCGATGACCAGGGCGGGCCAGATGTCGTCGCCCAGCTCGTGCGGGGTGACCAGCAGGCCGAGCACGACGAACATGCCGATCTGGGCGATCCAGCCGAGCCCCTCCGCGAAGCCGCGGGTGGCGGGCCAGTGCGGGAGCTTGGCGTTGCCGAGCACCATCGAGGCCAGGTAGACGGCCAGGAAGCCGCTGCCGTGCCCCAGGGCACCGGCCGCGTACGCGGTGACGGCGATGGCGAGCACGGCGATCGGGTAGAGGCCGGACGCCGGGAGGGCCACGTGCCTGAGGCCCCAGGAGCCGAACCAGCCCACCGCGAGCCCTACGGCCGCGCCGATGGCCAGTTCCAGGACGATCTCGCCCAGCAGGACGTACCAGTGCTCCACCGGGCCGGCCGTGGAGAAGGCGACGACCAGGATGACCACCGGGGCGTCGTTGAAACCGGACTCGGCCTCCAGCGTGCCCGTCACGCGCGCGGGGAGGGGGATCCTGCGCAGCACCGAGAAGACCGCCGCGGCGTCGGTCGACGAGACCACCGCACCGATGATGAGCGCCTGCCGCCACTCCAGCCCGACCAGGTAGTGCGCCCCGGCCGCGGTCACCCCCACGCTGACCGCGACGCCGAGCGTCGCCAGGGTGGCGGCGGACGACAGGACCGGCCGGACCTCCTTCCACTTCGTGCCCAGGCCGCCCTCGGCGAGGATCACGACCAGGGCCGCGTAGCCCATGACCTGGGTCACTTCGGCGCTGTTGAAGTGGATGTCCGCGATGCCGTCCTGGCCCAGGAGGACGCCGATCCCGAGGTAGACGAGCAGGCTGGGGAGCCCGCTGCGGGAGGAGACCCGGACGGCCGCGACGGCGACGAGCAGGACGACGGAGCAGACGAGCAGGAGCTGGTTGAGGTGGTGGACAGTCAGCGGGCGCCTCCCCTGGGGAATCTCCGGTTACTTCGTTACCTTACCTAACTCTTGACGCTTTCTTGACGTTCGCCAGGGCAAGATCGAACGCTCGTGCGCGCCGGTTCCGGACTCCGCGTCCAGCGGGACGGGACCCTGCGCCTATGGTTGCTCCAGCGCTCATTCAAAGTCACAGCCCGACCTGCCGCTCGCGTTAGGACAGCAAGGACAGCGATGCCCCCCAACACCACCGCCACAACGGGTGACACCGCCACCACGGGTGCCACGTCCGTCACGTCCGGCAGGAAGAAGGGGCGCAGAGCCCGACTGCTCGTGCTCGTACTGGTTCTGGCCCTCGTCGCAGGACTCGCCTACGGCGGCTGGTGGTCGATCAGCACCGTCCGGGCCTCCTTCCCGCAGACCACGGGCACCATCAAGCTGGACGGCCTGTCCGGACCGGTCGACGTCAAGCGGGACGGCTACGGCATCCCGCAGATCTACGCGTCCTCGGACGAGGACCTGTTCATGGCGCAGGGCTTCGTCCAGGCGCAGGACCGGTTCTACGAGATGGACGTGCGCCGGCACATGACCTCCGGGCGCCTGTCGGAGATGTTCGGCAAGGGCCAGGTCGAGAACGACGAGTTCCTGCGCACCCTCGGCTGGGACCGGATCGCCGAGCAGGAGTACGAGACCAAGCTCTCGGACTCCACGAAGAAGTACCTCCAGGCCTACGCCAAGGGGGTCAACGCCTACCTCCAGGGCAAGGACGGCGAGGACATCTCCCTGGAGTACGCGGCCCTGGCCCTCGACAACGACTACAAGCCGGAGAAGTGGACCCCGGTCGACTCCGTCTCCTGGCTGAAGGCGATGGCCTGGGACCTGCGCGGCAACATGCAGGACGAGGTCGACCGCGCGCTGATGACCAGCCGGCTCGGCCCGCAGCAGATCCAGGACCTGTACCCGGCGTACCCCTACGGCCGCAACAAGCCGATCGTGCAGGAAGGCCAGTACGACGCGCTGACCAAGGCCTTCCAGCAGGGCGGATCCGCCAATTCCGGTCAGGGGGCGGCCGGCGGCGCCACGAGCGGCTCCCAGGGCACCACGGGCACGACGGGGACCACGGGTACGGCCGGCGGCGCCACGAGCGGCTCTCAGGGCACGACGGGTACCACCGGCTCCTCCACCTCGGCCGGCACCGGCTCAGGCCTCACGAGCCAGCTGGGGGGCCTCTACAAGGTCCTCGACGATCTCCCCACGGCCGTCGGCGTGAACGGCCAGGGCATCGGCTCCAACTCGTGGGTGGTCGCCGGGAAGCACACCATCACCGGCAAGCCGCTGCTCGCCAACGACCCGCACCTGTCGGCGTCCCTGCCCTCCGTCTGGTACCAGATGGGCCTGCACTGCCGGACCGTCTCGAGCAAGTGCCAGTACGACGTCACCGGCTACACGTTTGCCGGGATGCCCGGTGTGATCATCGGTCACAACGCGAAGATCGCCTGGGGCATGACCAACTCCGGCGTCGACGTCACCGACCTGTACCTGGAGAAGGTCAGCTCGGGCGGCTACCTGTACGACGGCAAGGTCCGGCCCTTCAAGACCCGCGAGGAGACCATCAAGGTCGCCGGCGGCTCCCCGAAGACGATCGTCGTCCGGCAGACGCAGGACGGGATGCCGCTGCTGTCCGACCGTGACGACGAACTGGTCCAGGTCGGCAGGAAGGCCGCCGTGAACACCGCGGCGCCCGACCGGGGCGACGGCTACGGCATCGCCCTGAGGTGGACCGCGCTCGACCCGGGCACCTCGATGGACGCCGTGTTCGCCATCGACAAGGCGGCGGACTGGAGCGACTTCCGGGCGGGGGCGGCCCTGTTCGACGTGCCGTCGCAGAACCTGGTCTTCGCCAGCACGGACAACCACATCGGCTACACGCTGCCCGGCAAGATCCCCACGCGCACCGCCAAGGGCGCAGGCGCCTTCCCGGCGCCGGGCTGGGACTCGAAGTACCGCTGGAAGGGCTTCATCGGGAAGGACGAGCTGCCCTACGAGTACGACCCCGAGCGGGGCTACATCGTCACCGCCAACCAGGCCGTGGTCGACCAGGCCAAGTACCCGTACCGGCTCACCGGCGACTGGGGCTACGGCGCCCGCAGCCAGCGCCTCACCGATCTGATCGAGTCCAAGATCAAGGGCGACGGCCGGATCTCCACCGACGACATGCGGCAGATGCAGCTGGACAACAGCAGCGAGATCGCCAAGCTCCTGGTGCCCAAGCTGCTGAAGCTCAACCTGGACGACCCGGAAGTCCGCGAGGCGCAGAAGCTGCTGGAGGGCTGGGACTACACCCAGGACGCCGACTCCGCCGCGGCCGCGTACTTCAACGCCGTCTGGCGCAACGTCCTGAAGCTGTCCTTCGGCAACAAGCTGCCCAAGGAGCTGCGCGTCAAGGGACAGTGCCTGTGGGTCGACAAGATCGACAGCACCGGCCCGGTGGACGACGACACCAAGGTGCGCGAGTGCGGCCAGCGCGATGCCGAACAGGCGCAGCCGGACGGCGGTGACCGCTGGTTCGAGGTCGTGCGGACCCTGATGGAGAAGCCGGACAGCGACTGGTGGAAGACCCCCGCGTCGGGCACCCGTCCCAAGGCCGACAACCGAGACGAGCTGTTCGTCCGCGCCATGATCGACGCCCGCTGGGAGCTGACCGCCAAGCTCGGCAAGGACATCGACACCTGGAGCTGGGGCCGGCTGCACCGCCTGTTCCTGAAGAACCAGACGCTCGGCACCGAAGGGCCCAAGGTCCTGCAGTACCTCCTCAACCGCGGCCCCTGGAATCTCAGCGGCGGCGAGGCCACGGTGAACGCGAGCGGCTGGAACGCCGCCGGCGGCTACAACGTCGTCTGGGTGCCGTCCATGCGGATGGTGGTCAACCTCAAGGACCTGGACAAGTCCCGGTGGATCAACCTGAGCGGCGCCTCCGGGCACGCCTACAACGCCCACTACACCGACCAGACGGGCAAGTGGGTCAAGGGCGAACTGCTGCCCTGGTCGTTCTCCGGGAAGGCGGTCGGCGACAGCACGAGCGACACGCTCGTCCTCCGGCCGTGAGCCTGCCCCGGAGCCTCCAGGGCCCCGGGGATCCGGACGGCAGCACTCGGAAAGGGCCCTCCACGCACGCGTGGAGGGCCCTTTCCGTGCCCGGGAGCGGTCGCGCGAGCCGGGCCGCCGGGTCAGACGCCGGGGAAGCGGCGAACCCCGGAGGGCGTCACCACCGCGTGCACCGGCTTGTCGTGCGGCTCCGCCGGGACGTCCGCGACGACCTCCGTGTCGTACAGCAGCACCACGAGCCGGGGGCCGGCGCCCGCCCGTTCCAGGCGGGCCAGCACCCGGTCGTACGATCCGCCGCCGCGCCCCAGCCGCATCCCGCGCGCGTCCACCGCGAGCCCCGGCAGCAGGACGACGTCCGCTGCCGTCACGGCGTCCGGGCCGAGCCGCGCGCCCGAGGGCTCGAACAGCGCCATCTTCCCGCCGTGTCGGACCGGCGCGAGGGAGTCCGGGCCGGTGTACTCGCCCCAGTCCAGATCGTTGTCCGGCAGCAGCGCGGGAAGCAGGACACGCACGCCCCGCGCGCGCAGCGCGTCCAGCAGCGTGAGCGTGCCCGGTTCGCTCCCGACGGAGACGTACGCCGCCACCGTGCGCGCGTGCGCCAGCTCGGGCAGCTCCAGGGCGCGCCGCGCCAGCGCGCGGCCGGCCTCGCGCACGTCATCCGCCGTCAACCTGTTCCTCACCGTGAGGAACTCTCGTCGCAACATGCGCTTGTCAGGCTCGCCCGTGCGTCCGTGCTGTGCCACTGGTCGTCCTCGTACCTTTCCCAATGCAGGTCATATGCGGGTCAAGCAACCGGAGCCCCAGATTCCCTGCAAAGGCACCGGATATGGTGGCGGGCATGACTCAGTCCCACCCCAGGATCAGCAAGGCTGTCATTCCCGCAGCCGGCCTCGGCACCCGGTTCCTGCCGGCCACCAAAGCCACTCCCAAGGAGATGCTGCCGGTCGTAGACAAGCCGGCGATCCAGTACGTGGTCGAGGAGGCCGTGTCGGCGGGGCTCGACGACGTCCTCATGATCACCGGGCGCAACAAGCGGCCGCTCGAGGACCACTTCGACCGCAACTACGAGCTGGAGTCGGCGCTCGAGAAGAAGGGCGACGCCGAACGGCTCGCTAAGGTGCAGGAGTCCAGCGACCTGGCCACGATGCACTACGTGCGCCAGGGTGACCCCAAGGGCCTCGGCCACGCCGTGCTGTGCGCCGCCCCGCACGTCGGCCACGAGCCGTTCGCGGTCCTCCTCGGTGACGACCTGATCGACCCGCGGGACCCGCTGCTGCAGCGCATGATCGAGGTCCAGGAGCAGCGCGGCGGCAGCGTGATCGCCCTCATGGAGGTCGCGCCCGAGCAGGTCCACCTCTACGGCTGCGCGGCCGTGGAGGCCACCACCGACGGCGACGTCGTGCAGGTGACCGGACTCGTCGAGAAGCCGGACCCGGCGGACGCCCCGTCGAACTACGCGATCATCGGCCGCTACGTCCTGGACCCGCACATCTTCGACATACTGCGCAAGACCGAGCCCGGCCGCGGCGGCGAGATCCAGCTCACCGACGCCCTCCAGCAGCTCGCGCAGGACGAGAAGATCGGCGGCCCGGTGCACGGCGTCGTCTTCAAGGGCCGCCGCTACGACACCGGGGACCGTGGCGACTTCCTGCGTGCCATTGTCAGACTCGCGTGCGAACGTGAAGACCTGGGCCCGGACTTCCGGACCTGGCTTCGCAGTTACGTAGCCGAGGAGATGCAGCAGTCTTGAGCAGCGCCGCGACCCGTCCCGCCGGCCCGGACGACCTGTGGTCGGTGGACGAGCACCTGGAGGACATCCTCTCGACCGTCCGCCCCCTCGAACCCATCGAGCTGCAACTGCTCGACGCCCAGGGCTGTGTCCTGGTCGACGACGTCACGGTGCCGGTCTCCCTGCCGCCGTTCGACAACAGCTCCATGGACGGGTACGCGGTGCGGGTCGCGGACGTGGCGGGCGCCGGCGAGGAGTTCCCGGCCGCCCTCGAGGTCGTCGGGGACGTCGCGGCGGGCGCGGCCGACCTGGTCCGGGTGGGCCCCGGACAGGCCGCGCGCATCATGACCGGAGCACCGCTGCCGCCCGGCGCCGAGGCCGTCGTCCCCGTCGAGTGGACCGACGGCGGGCTCGGCGAGGGCCCGGTGAGCGGCATGCGCGCCCGCAGCCTGGCCCCCGAGGGCGCCGAGGGCCACGTGCAGGTGTACCGCCCGGTGGAGGCACGCGCGCACGTGCGGGCCAAGGGCAGCGACGTGCGCGCCGGCGACCGGGCCCTGGAGGCCGGCACGATCCTCGGCCCGCCGCAGATCGCACTGCTCGCCGCGATCGGCCGCGGCACGGTCCGGGTGCGCCCGCGCCCGCGCGTGGTCGTGGTGTCCACCGGCAGCGAACTCGTCCAGCCCGGCGAGGAGCTGGCCGGCGGCCAGATCTACGACTCCAACAGCTTCGCCCTCACCGCCGCCGCGCGGGACGCGGGTGCCATCGCCTACCGGGTGGGCGCCGTCGCCGACGACACCGAGACCCTCCGCTCCACCATCGAGGACCAGCTCATCCGCGCGGACCTGCTGGTGACCACGGGCGGGGTGAGCGTCGGGGCGTACGACGTCGTCAAGGAGGCGCTGGCGCACGTCGGCGACGAGGACGAGGCGGGCAGCGGTGTCGAGTTCCGCAAGCTCGCCATGCAGCCCGGCAAGCCCCAGGGCTTCGGCTCCATCGGGCCGGACCACACCCCGCTGCTGGCCCTGCCCGGCAACCCCGTGTCGTCGTACGTCTCCTTCGAGATGTTCGTCCGCCCCGCCATCCGCGCGCTGATGGGCCTCACCGACCTCCACCGGCCCCGCGCGCGGGCCGTCCTGAAGGCGGACGGGGCGCTGCGCTCGCCGAAGGGCCGCCGCCAGTTCCTGCGCGGCACGTACGCCGACGGCGAGGTGGTCCCCGTGGGCGGTGCGGGCTCCCACCTGATCGCGGCGCTGGCGCAGGCCGACGCGCTGATCGTCGTCCCCGAGGACGCCGAGTCCGTCGAGCCCGGCACCGAGGTCGAGGTCGTCCTGCTGGGCTGAGCCCTCCTGGTTGGCGGTACCGTGTCGCGCACAGCAGGCCCGTGCACCGCACTGCCACGGGCCCGGACCGGGAGCACCACACACCATGACTGTGCCTTCCCGGGGGGAGACCCCCGGACCCCCAGTGCAGGACCGACTGACGCACATCGACGAGGCGGGCGCGGCCCGCATGGTCGACGTCTCCGGGAAGGACGTGACCGCGCGCACCGCGCGCGCCAGTGGCCGCGTCCTGGTCTCACCGCGCGTGGTCGAGCTGCTGCGCGGTGAGGGGGTCCCCAAGGGAGACGCCCTGGCCACCGCCCGGATCGCGGGCATCATGGGCGCCAAGCGGACCCCGGACCTGATCCCGCTGTGCCACCCGTTGTCGGTGTCCGGTGTGAAACTGGATCTGTCGGTCGCGGACGACGCCGTGGAGATCCTGGCCACCGTGAAGACCACGGACCGCACGGGTGTCGAGATGGAGGCCCTCACCGCGGTGACGGTCGCCGCGCTCACCGTGATCGACATGGTCAAGGCGGTCGACAAGGGGGCGGTCATCACGGACGTACGGGTCGAGGAGAAGACAGGCGGCAAGTCGGGCGACTGGAGCCGGGCATGACATTCGGTGACACCACGGGAGGCGCGCTGTCGGCGCCGTACGCCGCGCTGGTCGTCACCGCCTCCAGCCGGGCCGCCGCCGGTGTCTACGAGGACAAGGGCGGCCCGCTGATCGTGCGGGGCCTGGAGGATCTCGGGTTCGCCGTGGACGGGCCGCAGGTGGTGCCGGACGGGGACCCGGTGGAAGCGGCGCTGCGAGCGGCCGTGGAGGCGGCGTACGACGTCGTCGTCACCACCGGCGGCACCGGCATCTCGCCGACCGACCGCACGCCCGAGGCGACCCGCGCGGTGATCGACCGCGAGGTGCCGGGCATCGCCGAGGCCATCCGCGCGTACGGCCGGGAGAAGGTGCCCACCGCCGCGCTCTCCCGGGGCCTGGCGGGAGTCGCCGGGGGGACGCTGGTCGTCAACCTGCCCGGTTCGACCGGCGGTGTGCGGGACGGCCTCGCCGTCCTGGAGCCCCTGCTGATCCACGCCGTCGACCAGATTCGCGGCGGTGACCACCCCAGACCCGGCAGCACCGGGGGTGCGAGCTGAACAGCCCTTCCTGGCCCGTCGTGCTGGCGGACGGCGATGTCGTCCTCCGGCCGATAAAGCTGCGCGACCAGCGGGTGTGGCGCGAGGTGAACCGGCGCAACCGGGACTGGCTGCGCCCCTGGGAGGCGACCATCCCGCCGCCCACGCCGAGCGGGCCGATCGTGCACCGGCCGACCTACCGCCAGATGGTCCGGCATCTGCGGTCCGAGGCCGGCTCGGGCCGGATGCTGCCGTTCGTCATCGAGTACCAGGGCCGGCTGGTCGGGCAGCTCACCGTCGCGGGGATCACCTGGGGATCGATGTGCTCGGGACACGTCGGTTACTGGGTGGACGAGGCGGTGGCCGGGCGCGGGGTGATGCCGACGGCCGTCGCGCTCGCGGTGGACCACTGTTTCCGCAGCGTCGGGCTGCACCGCATCGAGGTCTGCATTCGTCCCGAGAACCGGCCGAGCCGCCGGGTCGTGGAGAAACTCGGATTCCGCGAGGAGGGGCTGCGACCGCGCTATCTGCACATCGACGGCGCCTGGCGGGACCACCTCGTCTACGCGCTCACCGCCGAAGAGGTGCCCGACGGTTTGCTCGCCCGCTGGCACCGGGCACGCTCCCGGGGGGCGCAGCACACCGAGGGGGACTCCGGCGAGCCGGACGCGGCGGGCAACGGACGGAGCACGCCCGGGAATCCCGTCGAGCGCTCCTGAATTGAATATATGTTCGAAATTGATCGGCGGCTGACCGACTTGGCGCGCTGAAAATTCGCCACTGTGGCGGCTCTCTGATCGCATCGGTCGAAAAAAATGCTGGAAATATCAGCCAGATCGTGCGACACACCGGCCCAATTGGCGGATGGCCTCGTGCAAACCCCTCTACCGTGTGAGGCGTGAGCAGCAGCGGCCTCATCTACGCAGTCATTGTCGGGGCCTGGGCCGCCTACTTGGTGCCGATGTGGCTCCGTAGGCAGGACGAGCTGAACGAGGCCCGTCCGACGGAACGCTTCAGCACCGCCATCCGGCTGCTGTCCGGAAGGGCGGGCATGGAGCGCCGATACGCCAGGGACCTGCGGGCGCGCTCCGCCCAGGAGGGGGAGCCGGACGCCGGCGATCCGGATGCCGTCACCGACTCGGTGGACGTCCGGGCCTTCGCCGTGCCTCCGACCCGCCGTCAGGTCACCACGGAGAGCGAGCCCGAGGCACCCGGCACCCCGGACCCGGCACGCGACCAAGGGGCCGCACCGGCACCCGACCCAGCCTCCGCCCACCCGCCGGCGCACACGCCGGCCCCGAAGCGGGTACCCGCGGCACGGCAGGCACCCTCGGCACAAGCGTCCTCGGCACAAGCGTCCTCGGCACAAGCACCCTCGGCACAAGCGTCCTCGGCACAAGCGTCCTCGGCGCAGGCGGCCGCAGCACGTGCCCGGCGCTCCAAGGTGCTCGCCCGCCGTCGGCGCACCACGGTGATGCTCTTCGTCGCCTTCACTCTCGGTGCGGTCGTCGCCGCCGTCGGCGGACTCGCCTTCCTCTGGGCGCCTGCCGTACCCGCCGTACTGCTCAGCGTGTACATCGCCCATCTGCGCACCCAGGAGCGCCGCCGCTTCGCGTACCAGATGGACCGCAGGCAGGCCGAGGCCGCGGCCCAGCGGCTGCGGGACCACCAGCCGCGCCGTCGCACCCCCGTCGAGGCGGGCCCCGGCGCCGACGAACCGGAGGACGCATCGGACCCCGGGACCGACACCGGACTCTCCGCGCTCGCCGCCGACCGGCGTGCCCTCGTCGAGCAGACCGACCACGCCGAGTGGGTCGACCAGCAGCGCGAGCGGCAGCGCCGCCCCGGCCAGGGGGACAGCTGGGACCCGGTGCCGGTGCCGCTGCCGACGTACGTGACCGCACCGGTCGCTCCCCGCGCCACCTCCGACGTGGACCTGGGCGCGCCCGGCACCTGGAGTTCGGCGCGGTCCAGCACGGTCGCGCCCGAGCACGAGGCGAGCCACGCGCCGGAGGGTGAGGGCACCGCGCCGGCGTCCGGGACCGCCACGGGATCCGCGTCCGGATCCGGGTCCGCCTCGGGCGCCGAGTCCGGGGACAAGCAGACGGGTGGCCGCAGCGACGCCCGCCGCGCGGCCTCCGCCCGCCGGGCACGTGAGCGTGGCCGCACGCCGCTCTTCGACCAGTACGAGGAGGGCGAGCGCCCGCGCGCCGCCAACGAGTGACCTTGCTTCCCTGCCGTCCTGACCGGTCGGGGAACGGATTTCCAAGCACCCCGATCGGGATGCTAAAGTTTCACTCGTTGCAAGGGCCTGTGGCGCAGTCCGGTAGCGCACCTCGTTCGCATCGAGGGGGCCAGGGGTTCAAATCCCCTCAGGTCCACGCACGACTGTTCCTGAGTCAGCTCAGGAGCGGTGAACGAAGATCCCGCCGATCATCACGATCGGACGGGATCTTCGTCGTTCACGGGGTGAGGTGTTCACCGGGTGCGTCGTTCACGGCGTACAGGGGACCCTCCGCCCCCCGACCCGCCGACCGGGCCGGTCCGGACAGATCCGGGCCCGGCCCGCCCGATCGGATCCGGGCCCGGCGCGCCCGGTCAGTGGCGGAGATCACCACGTGGCCGGGGCTCAGAGCTGCTTGGCGAAGCAGCGGCTGTCCTCGTAGTGCCGGTAGTAACCGAACTTGACGCACGGCGCATAGCCGCTGGACGTGTACAGGGCGATGGCCTCCGGCTGCTTGGTGCCCGTCTCCAGGACCATGCGCAGGCGGCCGGCGGAACGGGCGTCCTCCTCCAGGGCCGTGAGGATGCGGCGGGCGAGCCCCCGCCCGCGCATCGCCTCGACGACGAACATCCGCTTCAACTCGGCGTCGCCGTCCAGGTTGCCCTCGTCGTTGCGGTCCTGGCTGCGCCAGCCGCCGGTGGCGACGGGGCGGTCGTGCTCGTCGTACGCGATCAGGTACACGCCCCGGGGCGAGTCGAAGTCGGTGGGCTCCAGGGCCGTGGCGTCGCCTCCGTCGCCGTAGCGCAGGTGGTACTCGGCTTGGACCTCGTCGTTGAGCTTCACGGCGTCGGGGTGATCGAAACGAACACGGCGTATAATCATGCTGAGTATCGTACTTCTATGCAGTAGACGGGAGTCCGGGGTTTTTCGGACCCCGACCAGTGTGCCGGTATCGTGCCGGGGTGCTGACTGTGACCTCGGTGAACGTGAACGGGCTGCGGGCCGCCGCGAAGAAGGGCTTCGTGGAGTGGCTCGCCGGGACCGAGGCGGACGTCGTCTGCCTGCAGGAGGTGCGTGCCGAGCCGCACCAGCTGCCCCAGGAGGCCGGGCAGCCCGAGGGCTGGCACGTCGTGCACGCCCCGGCCGCGGCCAAGGGCCGCGCGGGCGTCTCCCTCTACACCCGGCGCGAGCCCGACCGGGTCCGGGTCGGTTTCGGCTCGGCCGAGTTCGACGGCAGCGGGCGCTACGTCGAGGCCGAGCTGCCCGGCGTCACCGTCGCCTCCCTCTATCTGCCCTCCGGCGAGGTCGGCACCGAACGGCAGGACGAGAAGGTCCGCTTCATGGACGAATTCCTCGCCCACCTCAAGGAACTGCGCGAGCGGTCCGCCGCCGACGGGCGCGAGGTCCTCGTCTGCGGCGACTGGAACATCGCCCACCAGCGGGCCGACCTCAAGAACTGGCGCGCCAACGGCAAGAACTCCGGCTTCCTGCCGGAGGAGCGGGAGTGGCTCGACCGCGTCCTCGCCATGGACGAGGGCGGTTACGTCGACGTCGTCCGGTCCCTGCACCCGGACGTCGAGGGACCGTACACGTGGTGGTCGTACCGGGGCCGGGCCTTCGACAACGACTCGGGATGGCGCATCGACTACCACGTGTCCACGCCCGGGCTCGCCGGCAAGGCGGTCAAGGGTTTCGTCGAGCGCGCGGCCACGCACGCCGAGCGCTGGTCGGACCACGCCCCGGTGACCGTCGTCTACGACCTCTGAAGGCGGCCGGGGGCCTCTAGTCGGCCTTGTTCAGCCGGCGGTCCAGGGCCAGGGACAGTTCCGCTTCCACCACACTGCGGGCCAGCGGGCGCAGGCGCTGGAGGTCCTCCTCGGGGCCGTGGCGGAGGATCAGGGTGGTGAAGAGTTCGGCCAGGGCCTCGGCGTGCTCGCGGACGCGGGCGGCGGAGGCGAGGACCTCGGCGAGGGGGATGCCCTCGCGGACCAGGGCCGAGGAGACGTCCAGCAGCCGGCGGCTGATGTGGACGATCTCGTCGCCGTCGGTGCCGAGGTAGCCGAGGTCCATGGCGGCCGCGAGGTTCTCGGGGGTCACCTCGCCCTCGAAGCGGGCGGCGAGTTCCTCGGGAGTGAGGCGGACCGGTTCCTCCTCGGTGGGGGTGCCCACGCCGAGCAGGTCGGCGACGTCCCGGCCGTGATCGAAGGCCTCGGCCAGTTCCGCGATGCCGTTGAGCGTGTGGCCGCGCTCCAGGAGGGCGCCGATGGTGCGCAGCCGGGCCAGGTGGTGGTCGTCGTACCAGGCGATACGGCCCTCCCGGCGGGGTGGCGGGAGCAGTTTGCGCTCGCGGTAGAAGCGCAGTGTGCGCACGGTGATGCCGGCCAGGCGGGCCAGCTCCTCCATGCGGTACTCGCGTCCGGCCGCCGTCTGCGCCGCCTCCGGATGGGTGCCCCGGTGGGTCGGCTCCGGGTGTTCTGCGTCCTCTGCCACGCACGAAGCCTATGGTGAATCGCCGGTGCCCGGGGCGGAGCGGCTGCCGCAAACGTCCTTCCCCCACCCCCTACCGCTCGGTACGGAGCTGCTCTACAGTCCCATTGCGCCAGTGTTCACTGGCAGAGTTCCTAGGTGATGCGTGGAGGCTTCGGGATGGCCGAGCACGAGCATGTACGGGTGGCGGTGATCGGGTCCGGCTTCGGCGGGCTGGGGGCCGCCGTGCGGCTGCGCCGCGAAGGGATCACCGACTTCGTCGTCCTGGAGCGGGCCGCCGGCGTAGGCGGCACCTGGCGGGACAACAGTTACCCCGGGTGCGCCTGTGACGTGCCCTCACACCTCTACTCCTTCTCCTTCGCCCCCAACCCCGACTGGCCGCGCACCTTCTCCGGGCAGCGGCACATCCGCGCCTACCTGGAGCACGTCACCGACCTCTTCGGACTGCGCCCGCACATCCGCTTCGACTCCGAGGTCAAACTGATGACCTGGGACGGCGAGAACCTGCGGTGGAACATCGAGACCAGCCGCGGCTCGCTCTCCGCCGACGTCGTCGTCTCCGCCACCGGGCCGCTGTCCGACCCGAAGATCCCCGAGATCCCGGGGCTGGAGACCTTCCCGGGCAAGGTGTTCCACTCCGCCCGCTGGGACCACGACTACGACCTGCGCGGCAAGCGGGTCGCCATGGTCGGCACCGGCGCCTCCGCCATCCAGATCGTGCCCGCCATCCAGCCGCAGGTCGGCCGGCTCACCCTGTTCCAGCGCACCCCGCCGTGGGTGATGCCCCGCCTCGACCGCGCCATCAGCGGCGCCGAGCGGTGGCTGCACCGACGGCTGCCCGTCACCGCCCAGGCCCGGCGCGGCCTGCTGTGGGGCATCCGGGAACTGCAGGTGCAGGCGTTCACCAAGCGACCGGACGAACTCGGCCTGGTCGAGCAGCTCGCCAGGCGCAACATGGCCCGCGCCGTGAAGGACCCGGCCCTGCGCGCCAGACTCACCCCGGACTACCGCATCGGCTGCAAGCGGATCCTGCTGTCCAGCGAGTACTACCCGGCGCTGGCCCGGCCGAACGTGGACGTCGTGGCCAGCGGGCTCGGCGAGATCCGCGGGTCCACGCTCGTGGCCGCCGACGGCACCGAGGCCGAGGCCGACGCGATCGTCTTCGGTACGGGCTTCCACGTCACGGACATGCCCATCGCCGAGCGCGTGGTCGGCGCGGACGGCGTCACGCTCGCGGAGTCCTGGAAGGACGGCATGCAGGCGCTGCGCGGGGCCGCGGCCGCCGGGTTCCCCAACTGGATGACGATCATCGGGCCCAACACCGGCCTCGGGAACTCCTCCATGATCCTCATGATCGAGTCCCAGCTGAACTACATGGCCGACTATCTGCGGCAACTGGACGTCCTCGGCGGCCGTGTGGCCCTCGATGCCCGGCCGGCGGCCGTCGAGGACTGGAACCGCAAGGTCCAGGAGCGCATGAAGCGGACGGTGTGGAACACCGGCGGCTGCACCAGCTGGTACCTGGACGCGAGCGGGCGCAACACCACCATCTGGCCCGGTACGACGACGGAGTTCCGGCGCGCGACCCGGCGGGTCGACCTCGCGGAGTACGAGGTCGTACGGAAGGCCGCCGGGAGCCCGGGGACAGTGCGCGCCGCGCAGAAGAGCGAGGCCGCTGCATGAGCCGTCCCGCCTTCGTCACCAGCGGCCCCTACGCCCCGCCGGTCCCCGCCCGCACCCTCTCCGCCGTCTCCGCCGACGGCGCCCGGCTGCACGTCGAGGTGCACGGCCCCGAGGGGGCGCCCCCCGTCGTCCTCTCCCACGGCTGGACCTGCTCGACGGCGTTCTGGGCGGCCCAGATACGAGAGCTGGCGGCCGACCACCGGGTGATCGCCTACGACCAGAGGGGGCACGGGCGCAGCCCCGCGAGCCCCGTGTGCACCACCCGGGCGCTGGCGGACGACCTCGAAGCGGTGCTGGCCACGACCCTCGCGCCCGGGGAGCAGGCGCTGATCGTCGGCCACTCGATGGGCGGCATGACGGTCATGGCCGCGGCCGGGCGCCCCCGGCTCCGGGAGCACGCCGCCGCCGTCCTGCTGTGCAGCACGGGCAGTTCGCGGCTGGTCGCGGAGTCCCGTGTGCTGCCGTTGCGGGCGGGGCGGGTCCGCACCTGGATCACCGGGCGCATCCTCGGCTCGCGCGCTCCCCTCGGACCGGTCACGCCGGTCGCGAAGACCATCCTCAAGTACGCCACCATGGGCGCCGGTTCCGCCGCCCACCGGGTGGAGGCGTGCGCGCGCATCGTGCACGCCTGCCCGCGCACCGTGCGTCACGCGTGGGCGGCCGTGCTCGCGGCGCTCGATCTCGACCACGGCGTGGGCCAGTTGCACGCGCCGACAGCCGTGCTGCACGGCGCCGACGACCGGCTCACGCCCGTCGTACACGCCCGTGCGCTGGTCGCCGCGCTGCCGCACTGCATCGGTCTCACCGAGCTGCCCGGCACCGGCCACATGACCCCCATCGAGGCGCCCGAGCTGGTGACCGGCCGCATCCGGGAACTCGTCGGGACGTACGTCACGGGGTCCGGAACCGGTGCCGGGGCCGTGCAGGAACCCGAGAACCGTTCCACACCCGCGCAGATCAAGGAGGGCGCATGAGCAAGGTCAGCCTCGAAGGACAGGTCGCCGTCGTCACCGGAGCGGCGCGCGGCGTCGGTGAGCTGCTGGCGCGCAAGCTGTCCGCGCGCGGGGCGAAGGTCGCACTGGTCGGACTGGAGGAGGAGGCGCTCAAGGAGGTCTCCGGGCGGCTGCACAGCGACAGCGCCCACTGGTACGCAGACGTCACCGACCACGAGACGATGAGCCGGGTCGCGCAGGAGGTGAAGGAGCGGTTCGGGAAGGTCGACATCGTGGTCGCCAACGCCGGTGTGGCGACGGGCGGTCCGTTCGCCGACTCCGACCCGCAGGCGTGGCGGCGCGTGATCGAGGTGAATCTGATCGGTTCGGCGGTGACCGCGCGCGCGTTCCTGCCGGTGCTGACCGAGAGCCGGGGCTATCTGCTGCAGATCGCCTCGCTCGCCGCGATCACCCCGGCGCCGATGATGACCGCATACTGCGCGTCCAAGTCGGGGGTGGAGGCGTACGCGCACAGTCTGCGTGCCGAGGTCGGTCACCAGGGGGTGCGGGTCGGCGTCGGCTACCTGTCCTGGACCGACACCGACATGGTGCGCGGCGCCGACCAGGACGACGTGATGCGGGAGTTGCGGCAGCGGCTGCCGTGGCCGTCGAACAAGACGTACCCGCTGGGACCCGCGGTGGACCGGCTCGTCGCCGGGATCGAGCGGCGCTCGGCGCATGTGTACGGGCAGTGGTGGCTGCGCGGCATGCAGGGCGTGCGCGGGTATCTCCCGGCGCTCATCGGGACGGTGGGCCAGCGCGAGATGCAGCGGTTCGCGCCGCGCTTGCAGGGGATGCGCACGGGGCTCGTCGGCGCAGGTGGGGCGGCGGACGAGGCCGCGCGCGCTACGCACCGTGACTGATCGACATGCAGTCCGTGTTCGCCCGTGTGAATCTGGTCGAGGCCCCACAGCGGGGCCGACCCCCCACCCCCACCCACTACGGGAGTGAACCCACATGGGTATGAAGGACCAGTTCCAGGAGAAGTCGCACCAGGCCAAGGAGAAGATCGGCCAGGGCCGCGAGAAGGCCGGTCAGCAGAGCGGCCAGCGCAGCGGCCAGCCGGGCGGCCAGCAGGGCGGCCAGCAGGGCCGCAAGGGGCAGCGGCAGCAGCCCGAGCAGGGCCGGCAGAACTTCCGTGACATCGAGGACACGGAGCAGCAGGTGGAGGACCGCTTCGACCGGGACTACGACGCCTAGTCGGTGCGGTCGGCCTCGGCCGACTTGACGTGGGGCGCCCTTCCTTCGGGGAGGGCGCCCTGCGTTTGCCTTTTTCCGGGGTGGTTTTGCGATGGGTGCGGGTGCGGGTGCGGGTGCGTGGGGGCTTGTCGCGCAGTTCCCCGCGCCCCTTTGACGTGGGGGCTTGTCGCGTAGTTGCCCGCGGTCCGGGCTTGTCGCGCAGTTCCCCGCGCCCCTTTGGCGTGGGGCTTGCTGCGTGAGTTGCTCACCCTGCCCGTGGGGGGAGTTGTGGTCTTGCCCTGTTGGGGGTGTCGTCGTAGGTCGGGGGGACCGCCGCGGGGTTGGACTCCAGCAGTTCCAGGGCCAGTTCGACCGCGTCGACGAGCTGGGCGTGGCGGCCCTCCGCCCAGTCCAGGGGGGTGCGCATGATCTCCAGGTCGGGGGCGACGCCGTGGTTCTCGACCGACCAGCCGTAGGCGTCGAACCAGGCCGCGTTCATCGGCACGGTGATGACCGTGCCGTCGCCCAGGCGGTGCCGGCCGGTCATGCCGACGACTCCGCCCCAGGTGCGCTGGCCGACGACCGGGCCGAGTTTCAGCAGCTTGAACGCGGCGGTGATCATGTCGCCGTCGGACGAGGTCGCCTCGTCGGCCAGCGCCACCACGGGCCCGCGGGGGGCGTTGGAGGTGTACGAGACCGGCTGCGCGTCCCGGGTCAGGTCCCAGCCCAGGATCGTGCGGGTCAGCTTCTCGATGACGAGTTCGCTGATGTGCCCGCCCGCGTTGCCGCGCACGTCCACGATCAGTGCGGGCCGGGACACCTCCATGCGCAGGTCGCGGTTGAACTGGGCCCAGCCGGAGCCGCCCATGTCGGGGATGTGCAGGTAGCCGCACTTTCCGCCGCTCGCCTCCCGGACGACCTCGCGGCGTTTGGCCACCCAGTCCTGGTAGCGCAGCGGGCGTTCGTCGACGAGCGGGACGACGGCGACCCGCCGGGCCCGGCCGGCCTCGTCGTCCGCCGGGGTGAAGGTCAGCTCCACGGTCGTACCGCCCGATCCGGCGAGCAGCGGGTAGGGCCCGGTGACCGGGTCGACCGGGCGGCCGTCGACGTGGGTCAGGACGGCGCCCTCGCGGATGCCCGTGCCGGCCAGCGGTGAGCGGGCCTTGGAGTCGGAGGAGTCGCCGGGCAGGATGCGCTTGACCAGCCAGCGGCCGTCGCGGCGGACGAAGTTGGCGCCGAGCAGGCCCTGCCAGCGCTGGTAGTGGGGCGGGCCCTCGTTGCGGCGGGCGGCGGTGACGTAGGCGTGGGAGGTGCCGAGTTCGCCGAGGACCTCGCGCAGCAGGTCGGCGAACTCGTCGGGGGAGGCGATGCGTTCGACCAGCGGGCGGTACTGCTCGAGCACCGCGTCCCAGTCGATGCCGCACATGCCCGGGTCCCAGAAGTAGCTGCGGATCAGGCGTCCGGCCTCGTCGTAGGCCTGGCGCCACTCGGCGGGCGGGTCGACGTGGTGGAGGATGCGGCGCAGGTCGATCCAGACGGTCGTGTCGCCGTCGCCGGGCTCGGTCGACGGCACCGCCCGCAGGTCGCCCTCGTCCACCACGACCAGCCGGGAGCCGTCGCCGCTCACCGCGAACCAGTCGAGGTGGCTGACGAGTTCGGACTTCTTCGCCTTGCTGATGTTGAAGTACTCGAGGGTCGGGCGGCCGGTGGTGTCGTCCGGGCTGGCGAAGGTCTCGCCGAGCGCACCGGAGATCGGCCAGCGCAGCCAGACCAGACCGCCGCCCGCGACCGGGTGCAGCGCGGAGTACTTGGACGCTATGACCGGGAACGGTGTGACCCGGCTGGCCAGCCCCTCCACCTCGACCGTCACCGTGCCGGCCTCGCCGGTCTCCTCGTCCTCCAGCGGGTCCAGTCCGCCGGCGGCCGGGCGGCCCTCGGGGTTGAGGGCGAAGGGTGACGGGGTCGCGGAGGAGAGCGGGACGAGGTAGGGGCGGCAGCCCAGCGGGAAGGACAGGTCGCCGGTGTGGACGTCGTACACCGGGTCGAAGCCGCGCCAGGAGAGGAAGGCGAGGTAGCGGCCGTCCCGCGTGAAGACGGGGTTCTCGTCCTCGAAGCGGCCGTTCGTCACGTCCACGATCAGCCGGTCCTTGATGCGGGCCAGTTTGATCTGCCGCAGGGAGCGGCCGATGCCGGGGTGCGACCAGGTGAGCCAGGAGCCGTCGGGGGAGAAAGCGAGGTCGTGGACGGGCCCGTTGACGGACCGGATCAGCTCGACCACCACACCGGCCGAGCCGGCGTCACCCCCCGCACCGGCCGAGCCGGAGTCACCCCCCGCACCGGCCGAGGCGGAGTCACCGGCACCACTCCCGTCACTGCCGTCACCGGCGTCACTGCCGTCACCGGCGTCGTCGACGTCACTGTTGTCACTGCCGTCACCAGCATCACCGGCGTCACCGGAGCCGGTCGACCCCGGGGCCGCCGTGGCATCGGCACCGGCATCCTGGGCAGAGTCCGCGGCCGCCCCCCGCTTCGCGTCGCCGCCGGTCTCCTCGGCAGTGTCCGTGCCGGCTTCCCGCCCGGAGCCGGCGCCCATTTCCCCGTCAGGGGCCGCGGTGGCCTCCGGCTCCTCCGGGGGACCGGTTCCGGCCCCTTCTTCCTCCGGCTCCTCCGCGGGACCGCTTCCGGCCCCTTCTTCCGCCGGCTCCGTCACGTCGATCAGCAGCAGTCGCCCGTCGTGGGACGCGACGGCCAGTCGTTCGCCCTCGGGGTCGGAGACCAGTTCCAGGACGCGGCCCAGCTCGCCGGAGGCCAACCGGCGGGGCGGGCGGTCGCCGGTGGCGCGGGGGAGGTGGGCGATCTCGACCGCGTCCTCGCCCTCGGCGTCGGTGACGTAGGCGACCTGGCCGGTGGAGCCCAGCATCTCCGGAAGCCGTACCCGGACGCCGGGCGTGTCGGTCATCGTGCGGGCGGGGCCGTCGCGGTGGGTGAGCCAGTACAGGCTGCCGCGCACGACGACCGCGCTGGCCCGCCCGGTCTCGTCCACGGAGATGCCGTTGACGTTCTGCGCGGCCGGCACCTGGTAGCGGCGGCGGCCGGTGCGCGGTCCGGCGAGCCTGACGCCGAGCCGGCGCGGTGTGCCGCCCGGGGAGAAGTCGTCCACCAGCCACAGGTCGCCCGCGCACTGGTAGACCACCCTGCTGCCGTCGCTGGAGGCGTGCCGGGCGTAGAAGGCGTCGTGGTCGGTGTGGCGGCGCAGGTCGGTGCCGTCGTGGGCGCAGGAGTAGAGATTGCCGACGCCCTCGTGGTCCGAGAGGAAGGCGATCCGGCCGGCGACGAACATGGGGCAGGCCAGGTGGCCCTCGATCTCGGGCAGCAGCCGCTGTCCGTGCAGCCACAGCCGGCCCATGGCGCCGCCGCGGTACCGCTTCCAGGACGCCGGTTCGTGCGGCGGGGTGCCGGTCAGCAGCAGGGTCTTGTGTTCGCCGGCGACGTCGGCGACCTGGATGTCGGAGACTGGCCCCCAGGGCAGCCGGCCGCCCGGATCGCCGTCGGGCGGGACCTTGTAGGCCCAGGTGAAATAGGAGAAGGGCTGGCCGTGGGAGGCCACGGCCAGGATGTCGCCGTCGGGGGTCCAGCCGCACACCTGGGTGTCGGCGCTGCCCCAGTACGTCAACTGCCTTGCGGGGCCGCCGCCGTCGACGCCGACGAGGTGGATCTCGGGGACGAGGCTGCGCCAGGTCGTGTACGCGATGCGGCGGCCGTCGGGGGAGAAGCGCGGGTGACCGGCTTTGGTGCGGTCCGCGGTGAGCCGCCAGGCGCGGCCCGGGGCGTCGAGCGGGGCCAGCCAGAGGTCGTCCTCGGCCACGAAGCAGAGCAGGTCGCCACTGAGATGGGGAAGGCGCAGATAGCTCACCTCCCCATGCTTTTCCGCTCAAGGGGCCGCAGCAACTTATGGGCTCTTCACCTCCGTGACCCAGCACACGTACGAAACGGTTTCGTTTCGCTCCCTCGGGGGGTATCTTCATGGAGTACGAAGTCGAAGGCTCCGGAGCGGGAAGGTGACCGGCATGACCGAAGCCGCATCCAGAGGCGCGGTGTCAGCCGCACCGGTGGAACCGGTGCTCGCACCGGGGCGTCGCAGCCGGATCACGCCCGAGCGGGAGGCCGAGCTGTACGAGGCCGTGCTCGACCTGCTCCGGGAGGTCGGCTACGACGCCCTGACCATGGACGCCGTGGCCACCCGCACCCGGTCCAGCAAGGCCACGCTCTACCGCCAGTGGGGCGGCAAGGCCGAGCTGGTGGCGAAGGCCGTGCGGCACAACAAGCCGGGCGGTTCGGCCGACGCGGTCGACACCGGTTCCTTCAGGGGTGACCTGCACGCCCTCACGCTGCGCTCCGACGACTGCGAGATGGAGCAGAACGCCGCGCTGATGCGAGGCCTGGCGATGGCGATGCACGGCAACGCGGACCTCCGCAAGGCGTTCCGCGAGCACCTGATCGAGCCGGAGATGGCGGAGTTCCGCCGGGTGCTGCAGCGGGCGGTCGACCGGGGTGAGGTCCGTGCGGACAACCCCGCGATCGACTACGTGATGCACATGATGATCGGCGGGTTCGCCGCCCGCACCCTGATCGACGAACGACCCCCGACGCAGGACTTCCTTCTCTCGTACATCGACGCCGTGGTGCTCCCCGCCCTCGGCGTACGCCCCACCTGATCTCCCCACCACGCAAGCCCACCACCTGACGTCACCGCTCACGTCGTCGGGCTGACCATCCCTGCCCACACGTCCCACGACATGACCGGGAGTACGCCTCCGTGGCCACGTTCCTCTACAAACTCGGCCGGCTCGCCTTCCGGCGACGGCACTTCGTCGCCCTGATATGGGTTGCCCTGCTCACCCTCGCCGGGGTGGGCGCCGCCTCCGCGCCGGCGGCGGGCAACACGTCCTTCTCCATCCCCGGCACCGAGGCCCAGAAGGCCTTCGACCTGCTGGAACAGCGCTTCCCCGGCATGAGCGCCGACGGCGCGACCGCACGGGTGGTCTTCAAGGCGCCGAGCGGCGAGAAGATGACGGACGCCGCCAACCGGGCGACCGTCAAGAAGACCGTCAAGGAGCTGGGGACCGGCTCCGAGGTCGCCTCCGTCGCCGACCCCTACGTCGGACACGCCGTCAGCAAGAACGGCTCCATCGCCTACGCCTCGGTGAAGTACAAGGTCTCCGGCATGGAACTGGAGGACTCCTCGCGGGACGCCCTGAAGGAGGCCGCGCAGCACGCGCGGGACGCCGGGCTGACCGTCGAGGTCGGCGGTGACGCGCTGAACGCGACGCCCGAGACCGGCTCCAGCGAGGTCATCGGTATCGCGATCGCCGCCGTCGTCCTCGTCATCACCTTCGGCTCCCTGCTCGCCGCCGGATTCCCGCTGCTGACCGCGATCATCGGTGTCGGCATCGGCGTCTCCACGATCACCGCGCTCGCCGACACCCTGGACCTCGGCTCGACGACCTCCACCCTGGCGTCGATGATCGGCCTCGCCGTCGGTATCGACTACGCCCTGTTCATCGTCTCCCGCTACCGCGCCGAACTCGCCGAGGGGCGCGAGCGCGAGGAGGCCGTCGGCCGTGCCGTCGGCACCGCGGGCTCGGCGGTGGTCTTCGCCGGCCTGACCGTCGTCATCGCCCTGGTCGGCCTGTCCGTCGTCAACATCCCGATGCTGACGAAGATGGGCGTCGCCGCCGCGGGCACCGTCGCCATCGCCGTCCTCATCGCCCTGACGATGATCCCGGCGCTCCTCGGCTACGCCGGCCGGAAGATCAAGCCCACCGGCGAGAAGAGCAAGCTGCTCGGCGGCGGCCGTACCCCGAAGAAGCCGGGCCGCCCCAACATGGGCACCCGCTGGGCCAGCTTCGTCGTCCGCCGGCCGGTCGCCGTCCTGCTGCTCGGTGTGCTCGGCCTGGGCGCGGCGGCGCTGCCGGCCTCGTCCCTGGAGCTGGGCCTGCCGGACGACGGCTCCCAGCCCGTCTCCACCACCCAGCGCCGCGCCTACGACCTCCTCTCCGACGGCTTCGGACCCGGCTTCAACGGCCCGCTGATGGTCGTCGTCGACGCCAAGGACAGCGCCCGTCCGAAGGCCGCGTTCAAGGAGGTCGGCAAGGAGATCAAGGGCCTGAAGGACGTCGTCACGGTCACCCCGGCCACGCCCAACAAGGCCGGCGACACCGCGACGATCACCGTCGTGCCCAAGTCCAAGCCGTCCTCGGCGACGACCGAGGACCTGGTGCACGCGATCCGCGACAAGGGCGCGGACATCGCCGCGAAGACCGGCTCCGAGGTCCTGGTCACCGGCTCCACCGCGATGAACATCGACGTCTCGCAGAAGCTGAACGACGCGCTCCTGCCCTACCTCGCCCTGGTGGTCGGCCTCGCCTTCCTCCTGCTGATCGTGGTCTTCCGCTCGGTCCTCGTCCCGCTGAAGGCGGCCCTCGGCTTCCTGCTCAGTGTGCTCGCGGCCCTCGGGGCGGTCGTCGCGGTCTTCCAGTGGGGCTGGCTGTCCGGCCTGATGAACGTCGAGCAGACCGGCCCGGTCATGTCGATGATGCCGATCTTCATGGTGGGCGTCGTCTTCGGCCTCGCGATGGACTACGAGGTCTTCCTCGTGACCCGGATGCGGGAGGCGTACGTCCACGGCGAGAAGCCCAGCCAGGCCGTGGTGACGGGCTTCCGGCACGGCGCACGGGTGGTGACCGCCGCCGCCGTCATCATGATCGCCGTCTTCTCCGGCTTCATCGGCTCCAGCGAGTCGATGGTCAAGATGATCGGTTTCGGCCTCGCGATCGCCGTCTTCTTCGACGCGTTCATCGTCCGCATGGCCATCGTCCCGGCGGTGCTCGCCCTGCTCGGCAAGCGCGCCTGGTGGCTGCCGAAGTGGCTGGACCGCGCGCTGCCCAACGTGGACGTCGAGGGCGAGGGCCTGCGCTCGGCCGAGGAGCGCAGGGACTCCGACCCCGGCCAGGACAGGGAGCTGGTACGCGCCTGACGTACCGCCTCTGACCGCACAGCGGCCGGTGAGGGTGCCCGTGGGGACGGGGCTGCACCCTCACCGGCTTTTCGCTGCCCCGCCCCGCCCCGCGCCGGTGCCGGGCCTCCCAGGTGGCCGGCAACCGGTGCCGGGCGGGCCGGCGGACAACTCGTTCGCGTGTGCCGTGCAGCCACCGCTAGCGTGCCGTTCATGACGACGACAGCCGCCACCGACGCCGAAGAGCCCGGGGCGCACCCCCGGTTCGCCGAAGCGCTGCGGGCGCTCGGGCCGGACGATGTCCTCGCGCGTACCCGCCGGTTCCCCGAGGGCACCAGGACCGCCGCCGACGCCGCCACCGCGATCGGGTGTGAACTGAGCCGGATCTGCGAGGAACTGGTCGCCCACGCCGGCGCCGCCCTGGTGGACGTCCGCGAGCGCACCGCGTGACCCCGCTCGTCGCGACGGCCGTCCTGCTCGCCGCCGTCACCCACGCGAGCTGGAACGCCATCGCGCACCGCATCCCCGACAAGCTGGTCGGCTTCACCCTGATCTCCGGCGGCGGGGTGCTGATCGGGCTCGCCGCGCTGCCCTTCGTGGCCGTCCCGGCGGGACCCGCGTGGCCGTTCCTGCTGGTCTCCGCGGCGGTGCACATCGCCTACTACGCCCTGCTGATGACCTCGTTCCGGCTGGGCGACTTCGGACAGGCCTACCCCATCGCGCGCGGCAGCGCCCCGCTCGTGGTCACGGTGCTGGCCGCCGTCTTCGCCCACGAGGTGCCCGGCGCCTGGGCGATGGCCGGCATCGCCGTGTCCTGCCTCGGGCTCACCGGCGTCAGCCTGTGGGGACTGCGCGGACGCCGGCCCGACTGGGCGGCGATCGGCGCGGCCCTGGCGACCGGTCTGACGATCGCCGCGTACACGGTCATCGACGGCATGGGCGTACGCGCCTCGCACTCGCCGCTCGGATACATAGCCTGGCTGATGGTCCTCCAGGGCGTCGTGGTGCCCGCGTACATGTACGCACGCGAGCGGGGCGGGGCCGCCCGGCTGCTGCGGCCGTACGCCGGACTCGGCTTCCTCGGCGCCGCCCTCTCCGTCGCCGCGTACGCCCTGGTCCTGTGGGCCCAGACCCGTGCCGCGCTCGCCCCCATCGCCGCCCTGCGCGAGTCGTCCATCATCGTCGGCGCGGCCATCGGCGCCCTGTTCTTCAAGGAGCGCTTCGGCGCACCCCGGATCGCGGCGGCCGGGCTGCTGGTGGCTGGGATCGGGCTGATGCTGCGCGCCGGATAGCGGGCGGTGCCGACATGACGACGCGGGCACCCTGGCGCACCCTGGAAGCAGCGGTTTCTGGGAGGTGTTCGACATGATGCACACCGCTGTCGGATGGCACGTCGAGCTGGAGTTCAAGGAGGAGGACGACCAGCACACGCGCGCGGTGGCCATGGTGCGCCTGGCCGACGGTACCGAGGTCCGGGCGCACGGCCGGGCCAGCCGGCACAGCGTCGACGCGAACCAGCCCCGGGTCGGCGAGGAGATCGCCGGTGCGCGCGCCCTCAACGAACTGGCGATGCGGCTGCTCACCAAGGCCCACGACGAGATCGACGCGGAGTCCGGCCGGACCTCGCACCCGATCAACGTGTGACGCACGCCCGGGGCGGCCGAGTCCTAGGCGAGCGCCGTGCGCACCGCTCGCACCAGCGCCTGCGCCCGCGGGTCCGCCGTCACGCTCTTGCGGAATCCGTTGGTGACGTAGCCGAAGGCGACGTGGGTCTCCGGGTCGGCGAAGGCGAGCGCGCCGCCGCGGCCGGGGTGGCCGAAGGAGCCGGGGGAGAGCAGCGGGGACGCCGCGCCGTGCAGCATGTGGCCGAGGCCGAAGCGGGTGCCGACCACCAGGACCCGGTCGGGCCCGGCGGACTGCTCGGTACGGGCCAGCGCGGCCGTCTCCGGGGTGAACAGCCGGGTGCCGCCGTCCACCTCGCCGATGAGCGAGGCGTAGAAGCGGGCCAGTCCGTCGGCGGTGGCGATGCCGTTGGACGCGGGCAGGGCGGCGGCGCGGTAGGCGGGGGCGTTCTCGTCGGGCAGCGGGGTGATCGCGGCGAACGCCCGGCGGGTCAGCGACTCCGGGTCGGCGTAGGCCTCGGCCACCGCGCGCTTCGGGCGGGTTCTCAGGCCGCCCGCGCTCTCGGGTGCGTCCACCGGCCCGACGCGGCCCACGCGCGCTTGCTCCGACTCGGGCAGGCCGAGCCACAGATCGGCGCCGACCGGCCGGGCCAGTTCGTCGGCCAGCCACGCGCCGGCCGGGCGGCCGGTGACCCGGCGGAGCAGCTCGCCGGCGAGCCAGCTGAAGGTCTGGGCGTGGTAGCCGTGGTCCGTGCCCGGCTCCCACACCGGTGCCTGTGCGGCGACGGCCGCGGCGCCCAGCTCCGGGTCGGCGGCCTCGGCGGGGGTCAGCGGGCGGTCCAGCACGGGTACGCCCGCACGGTGCGCGAGCAGGTGCCGGACGAGCGTGTGCTCCTTGCCGGCCGCCTTGTACTCGGGCCAGTACGTGCCGACCGGGGCGTCCAGGTCCAGCTCGCCGCGCTGGTGCAGGAGCAGCAGTCCGGCGGCCACGACGCCCTTGGTCGCGGAGCGCACGATCTGCGCGGTCCCGGGCTCCCAGGGAGCCGTGCCGTCCACGTCCTTGGTGCCGGCCCACAGGTCCACGACCTTGTGCCCGTCCCGGTAGACGGCCACGGCCGCGCCGCGCTCGCCGAGCAGCGCGAAGTTCGCGGCGAACGCCTCCCTGACCGGCTCGAAGCCGTCGGCCACAGTGCCGTTCACGTCCACGTCCGCCGTCCCTTCCGATCGCCTGCGACAGTGGGTCCAACAGGTGGTCCGCGCCTGCGATTCCTTGGCGGGATCAGCCGAGCAGAATCGTTACATCGATGTTGCCGCGGGTGGCGTTCGAGTAGGGGCAGACCTCGTGCGCCGCGTCCACCAGCCGGGTCGCCACCTCCGGGTCCAGCACCGGCAGGGAGACGCTGAGGGCGACCGCGAGGCCGTATCCGCGCTGCCTGTTCGGGCCGATGCCGACCTTCGCGGCCACCGTGGAACCGGTGAGGTCGTAGCCCTCGCGGTTGCCGACCAGGATCAGCGCGTTGTGGAAGCAGGTGCTGTAGCCGGCCGCGAACAGCTGCTCCGGGTTGGTGCCGTTGCCGTCGCCGCCCAGTGCCGGCGGCATCGCGACCTTCAGCTCGAGCCGCCCGTCCTGGCTGGTCACGTAGCCGTCCCGGCCGCCGTGGGCGGTGGCCTCGGCGACGTACATGATCTTCGTCGGGCGGGTGTCGACAGTGGTGCCCTCGGTCATGACCGGCCTCCCCCGGAACAAGTGGCGCACAAGTACATCGTGCACAAGGTACTGGCTGGTAGGTCAGCAGCCTCGGGCAGGGGTACCGAGGGAGCGGTCCGGGACCGGCGGCGGTCGACGGCCGGTGCGCGGAGTCAGCGGTCGGCCGGCTGCCGGGGGTCAGGCGCCGGCCGGTGCGGGGAGTCAGCGGTTGGCCGGCCGCCGGGGGGGCAGGCGCCGGCCTGCGCACGGGATCAGTGGCGGTCGGCTGCCGTGGTGGCGCGTTCGGTGAGGTTCCACAGCTGTTCGCGCAGGTGCGCGACCTCCTGGGCGCCGAGACCCGTGGTCGTGAGCAGGGCGCCTGGTACGCGCGCCGCGCGCTCCCGGAGCACCTCGCCGCGCCCGGTGCACGCGACCAGAACCGAGCGCTCGTCGCCGACCGCGCGCTCCCGGCGTACCAGCCCCGCCCCCTCCAGCCGCTTCAGCAGCGGCGAGACGGTGCCGTAGTCCAGCCGCAGGGCGGCCGCCAGTTCCTTCACGCTGGTCTCGCCGCGCTCCCACAGGACCAGCAGCACGAGGTACTGCGGATAGGTCAGCCCCAGGTCGTCCAGCAGGGGACGGTACGCGGCGGTCACGGCGCGCTGCGCGGCGTACAGCGCGAAGCACAGCTGGTCGTCCAGCAGCATCGAGCCCTCGACGGCAGGGTCCTGGTTCGTCACGCGCCCATTGTCACGGACGCCGGGTCGAAGCCGAACGGCAGCTCAAGCCGGTGCGCCCGCATCAGGGTGTCGTCGGAGAGCAGCTCGCCGGTCGGGCCGTCCGCCGCGATCACGCCCTCGCTCAGGATCAGCGAGCGCGGGCACAGCTCCAGGGCGTACGGCAGGTCGTGCGTGACCATGAGGACGGTGACGTCCAGGGAGCGCAGGATGTCGGCGAGTTCGCGGCGCGAGGCCGGGTCCAGGTTGGAGGACGGCTCGTCCAGGACGAGGATCTCCGGCTCCATGGCGAGCACGGTGGCCACCGCGACCCGGCGCCGCTGGCCGAAGGACAGGTGGTGCGGCGGCCGGTCTGCGAAGTCCTGCATCCCGACCCGCTCCAGAGCGCCGCGCACCCGCTCCTCCAGCGCGGCCCCCCTGATCCCGGCGGCGGCCGGCCCGAAGGCCACGTCCTCCCGCACGGTCGGCATGAACAGCTGGTCGTCCGGGTCCTGGAAGACGATGCCGACCTTCTGCCGGATCGCCGCCATGTGCTGTTTGCCGACGGGCAGCCCGGCCACGGTCACCGAGCCGGTGCCGCCGCCCAGGATGCCGTTCAGGTGCAGCACCAGCGTGGTCTTGCCGGCGCCGTTGGGGCCGAGCAGGGCGACCCGCTCGCCGCGTGCGAGGGAGAAGTCGACCCCGAACAAGGCCTGATGGCCGTCCGGGTAGGCGAAGGCGAGGCCGGAGACCTCCAGAGAAGCAGTCACAGGACCCATCCCAGCAGACAGACGACGAGGGCGGCACAGGGGAGCGTGAGGGCGCGGCGCCATTGCGCGCCGGACGCGGTCACCTCGTCGATGACCGGCATCGCACCGGCGTACCCCCGGCTCATCATGGCCAGGTGCACGCGCTCGCCACGCTCGTAGGAGCGGATGAACAGCGCGCCGGCGGACTTGGCGAGCACGCCCCAGTGGCGTACGCCCCGGGCCTCGAAGCCACGTGACTCGCGGGCGATCCGCATCCGGCGCATCTCGTCGGTGATGACGTCACCGTAGCGGATCATGAAGGACGCGATCTGCACCAGCAGCGGCGGCAGTTTCAGCCGCTGCAGCCCGAGCAGGAGTTCGCGCAGCTCGGTGGTGGCGGCCAGGAGCACGGAGGCGGCGACGCCGAGGGTGCCCTTGGCGAGCACGTTCCAGGCACCCCACAGCCCGTTGACGCTCAGGGAGAGTCCCAGCACCCGTACCTGCTCGCCCTCCGCCACGAACGGCATGAGGACCGCGAAGGCGACGAACGGCACCTCGATCAGCAGCCGTTTCAGGAGGAAACCGGCGGGCACGCGCGCATGGTGGGCGACGCCGGCGAGCAGCACCGCGTACAGGGCGAACGCCCACATCGCCTCACGCGGGGTCGACACCACGACCACCACGAACAGGAGGGCGGCGGCGAGCTTGGTGTGCGGAGGCAGGGCGTGCACGGGCGAGTGCCCGTGCCGGTACAGCCTGTGCGCGTGTCCGGCTCCCACGTCAGACGCCGGTGTCGACGGGGGAGACGTCGGCGCTGCGCCGACGGCGCAGCGCCCAGAACACCGTGCTGCCCGCGACGACCGTGACGCCGACTCCGATCACACCGGCGAGACCACCGGACAGCCGGGCGTCGGAGACGTCCTTGACGCCGTAGTCGGCGAGCGGCGAGCCGGCCGCGGCATGCTCCTCGGTCTTCTCGTCGATCCCCTTGTCGTGCGCGACCTTCTCCAGGCCGTCCGGGTTCGAGGAGGCGTAGAAGCTGACGAAGCCGGCGAGGACGAGGGAGGTGACGAGGCCGGTCACCCACAGCGTGCGCCGGGAGGTGCGCGCGGCGACGGGCGTGGTGGGCGCGGGCGCGTCCACCAGGGTGCCGTTCACGCGCAGCCGGAGCCGCTGCCGCAGGCCGCGCGCGCCGTACACGAGGTCCGGGCGTACGGCGATGACGGCGCCGACGGTGAGCGCGGTGATGACCGCCTCACCGATGCCGATCAGCACGTGCACGCCGATCATCGCGGTCGCGACCTTGCCGATGGAGACGTCGGTGGTGCCGCCGACCGCGTAGATCAGCGTGAAGGCGACCGCCGCGGCGGGCACCGACACGAGCGCGGCGACGAAGGAGGCCACGGTCACCGAGCGCCGCTTGCGGGGCAGGACCGCGAGCAGGCCGCGGAAGACGGCGTACGACACCACGGTGGTGACGAGGGCCATGTCGGTGATGTTCACCCCGAGCGCGGTGAGCCCGCCGTCGGCGAACAGCACGCCCTGCATCAGCAGCACGACCGACACGCACAGGACGGCTGTGTACGGGCCGACGAGGATCGCGGCGAGGGCCCCGCCCAGCAGATGCCCGCTGGTCCCGGCGGCGACCGGGAAGTTGAGCATCTGTACGGCGAAGATGAACGCCGCCACCAGGCCGGCCAGCGGGGCGGTGCGCTCTCCCCCGTACTCGGCTTCGCCCGCGCGGGAGGTGGCTCCCAGTTCGCGGCGGGCACCGCGCAGGCTCACCGCGAGGGCGCCGGCGGCGACCACTCCGGTGATCGCGGAGGTCGGGGCGTCGATGAATCCGTCAGGTACGTGCACCGTACGATTTTAGGGCCTTGTTGCGAACCTCTTGCAAGAGAGACGAGGTTTCCGTTTTCCGCGGGCGCAAAGCGGAAAATGTGGGACATTGGAGAGAAAGCGGATGCATGGCTTTCGCTTGGGTCACACAGCGTGAGAGGGCGGTCCGATGTCTGTAGTCGAACAGTACGCGCGCGCCCACATCGTCACGGACGAGGAGGACCCGGGGGCCGTACCCGTCATGCTGCGGTACGACCCCGACTCCGATCCACGATCGGTACGGGTCGGCCTGCCGGGACCGCACGAGTGGACGTTCTCCCGCGCGCTGCTCGAACAGGGGCTGCGGGCCCCGGTCGAGAGCGGCGACGTCCGCGTGTGGCCGTGCGGACGCGTCCAGGCCGTCGTCGAGTTCCACACCGACCACGGTGTCTCGGTGGTGCAGTTCGAGTCGAAGGCGCTGTTCCGCTTCCTCCGCCGCACCTACACCGTCGACACCGTCGGCACCCGGTCGACCGTGCGCGGCTGACCGCCCCCTCGGCCGTCGGTCAGCCGCCCGTCTTCAGCAGCTTCGCCACGATCGGGCCCGCCGAGTCGCCGCCGTGTCCGCCCGCCTGGACCACGCCCGCCGCGGCCAGGTCGCCCCGGTAGGCGGTGAACCAGCCGTTCGGCTTCTTCTGCCCGTCGACCTCGGCCGAACCGGTCTTCGCGCCGTAGTCCGGGCCGAGCCCCGACATGGCCTCGGCGGCCGTGCCGTACGCGGCCGTGTACCGCATCAGCTCGCGCAGCTGCGAGAGCGCCTTGGCCGGCAGGGCGCGCGAGGCGGTGGCCAGGGTGCGGTGGTCGACCGACGGCGACACCAGGTACGGCTGGTGGAAGGAGCCCGACTTCACGGTGGCCGCGACCGACGCCATGTTCAGCGGGTTCATGCGCACCCCGCCCTGCCCGATCAGCGAGGCCGCCATCTGTGCCGCGGACTGCACCGGCACCGAGCCGTCGAAGGTGGGCACACCGATCGCCCAGTTGTTCATCGACAGCCCGAAGACCTGCTGGGCCTGCTTGGTCAGGTCGTCGTCCTTCAGCTTCTTCGCCTGGCTGATGAAGGCGGTGTTGCAGGAGCGGGCGAAGCTCGCCTTGAACGTGCCGCCCTTGATCTCGAAGTCGTCGTCGTTGTGGAACTTCCAGCCGCCGTAGGTGACCGTCTTCGGGCAGGGGTGGCTCTTGTCGGCCGCCGCCAGGCCCTTCTCGATCAGCAGCGACGACGTGATGATCTTCATCGTGGAGCCCGGCGCGAGGGAGCCCTGGAAGGCGGTGTTGAAGCCGTGCCCGCTGTTGGCGACGGCGAGGATCTCACCGGTCGAGGGGCGCAGCACGACCACCGAGGCCCGCGCCCGCCCGGCCACCTGCTGCTCGGCCGCAGCCTGCAGGGACGGGTTCAGCGTCGTCTTCACCGTGCCCGGTGTGCCCTTGCTCAGCTCCACGAGCGTCTTGGCGGACAGCTTCGCCGCCTTGGCCGCCTTGCCGCGCACCACGCGCAGTTCGACGCCCGCCTTGCCGCCCGCCGTCTTGCCGTACTTCTCCCGCAGCCCGTCCAGCACGGTGCCCAGGGACGGGTACCGGGCCGCCGTCAGCTCGTCGCCGTCCCGGTCCAGCGCCTTGACGGGCGGGGTGCCGGACTCGCCGGTGACCAGCGTGTCGCCGTCCTTCAGGTCCGGGTGCACGACGGCCGAGTGCCAGTCGACCAGCGGCTTGCCGTCGCCCGGCCGCCGTACGACGGTGAGCGAACTGCCGTAGGCCAGCGGCTTGCTGAGGTCCCGGTACGACACCGTCGCCTTCACCGAGAACGGCACCTTGGCGCCCGTCGCCGCCCCAGGGGTGAGCGTCACGGCCTTCAGGCGGGCGTCCTTGGTGTAGCCGGTGAGCAGTTCGGCTGCGGCGGACGGGTCGTCGGTGGCGGCCGCCGCCTCGGTGACCTTGCCGTGCTGCCAGGCGGTGAGGAAGCGGGTGGTGGCGGTACGGACCTCGGCCGCGGTGAGCGGGCCGGTGCGGACGGCCTTGTGGCCGGCCCCGCCGCCGGGCCGGTCGTCGGCCGCGGCGCCGCCGCCGTAGAGCGCGTAGACGCCGAACCCGGCGCCCCCGACCACCACGGCGATCATTCCGCCGAGTACGGCAGGACGGGTCTTCCGTCGCTCGGCGACACGCCTTCTGTTGCCCACAGCCTCAGTTCCTCCGCGCCTTCCCCAGGGTCCCCGTATCCCTCACACACCCCAACGACCGCAATCACCTTAAAGTCCCCGGCTCTGCGGGTGACGTCAGCCGGCATTCCGTAGCACGCTTGCGACAATCGGCCCGGCCGCGTCGATGCCGTGCCCGCCGTCCTGGACCATCGCCGCCGCGGCCATGTCGTCGCGGTAGCCGGTGAACCAACTGTCGGACCTGGCCTCCCCGTCGGCCTCCGCGGAGCCGGTCTTCGCCCCTACGTCCCCATGCAGTCCGGCCATCACGCCCGCCGCGGTGCCGCTGTGCGCGGTACGGCTCATCATCGCGCGCAGCTGCCCGACCGTGGCCGGCGACAGCCCACGCGCGCGTGCCGGTTCACGGCCGTCCAGCGCCAGCGGCACGATCACGGGCTGGCGGAACGTTCCGGTGATCGCGGTCGCCGTGACGGAGGCCATGTTGAGCGGGTTCATCTGGACCTGGCCCTGGCCGATCAGGGCGGCCGCGGTGTCCGGGCCGCCCGAAGCGGGGACCCGGCCGTCGAAGGAGGGCACGCCCACCTTCCAGTCCCGCCCGATCCCGAACCGCTCCTCGGCCTCCTCGGTGAGGGAGTCGGCCTTGACCTCGTCCGCGAACTTCACGAACGCCGTGTTGCAGGAGCGGGCGAAGCTGTCGCCGAGGGAGGCGTGCTCGTCCGGCTGGAGGCCCTTGAGGTTGTGGAAGGTCTGGCTCTGCCACACGGCCGACGGCGGGCAGGGCGCCGAGCCGTTCGCGGTGGTCAGGCCGTTGTCGATGAGGGTGGCCGCGCTGACGATCTTCATGGTGGAGCCGGGGGCGCGCTCGCCGAGGAAGGCCGCGTCGAAGCCGTCCCGGCGGTTGTTGGCGACCGCCAGGATCTCGCCGGTGCTCGGCTTGACGGCCACCACCGAGGACTCGGGGTGCTTCTCCACCGCCGCCTCGGCCGCCGCCTGCGCGCTCGCGCTGAGCGTCGTCCGGAGCTTGCCGGGCTTGCCCTTCGCCAGGGTGACGAGCGTGGTGTCCGCGGCCTGGCTGCCGTCGGCGGCGGCCTGATGCCGGATCACGAGTTCCACCCCGGGCCGGCCGCTGGTCCGGTCGCCGTACCGGCGGCGCAACTCGTCCAGGACCCGGCCGAGGGAGGGGTATGTGCGCCGCTCCAGCACCTTTCCGTCGCGGTCGACGGCCTCGATCTCCGGGGCGGCCGACTCGCCGGTGGCGAGCGTGTCCCCCTTGCGCAGGCGCGGGTGGAGCACGGAGGGCTGCCAGTCGACCAGGGCGCGGTGCGAGGTCTCGCCGCGTACGACGGTCAGCGTGCTCCGGTAGGACAGGGGCCGGGAGGTGCCCTGGTACGACACCGTCGCCTCGACCCTGAACGGCACGGTGTCGCCGGCGGGCGTGCCGGGCGTGATGCGCACCTTGCGGATGTGCGCGTCGTCGCCGAAGGCGCGCAGCAGCGCGCCCGCCGCGCCGGGGTAGTTCGTGTACGACGCCGCGGCCGCCGCGTCGCCCTTCTCCCAGGCGTTGAAGAACGCGCCGGACGCGTCCTTCACCTCGGATCCGCTGGGCGGTCCCGTCTTCACGGACGCCGTGCCGCCGTCACCGTCGAGCGCGGACGCGATGTTGTACAAGCCGTAACCGGCCCCGCCCAGGAGCGTGACGCACACGCTGCCTATGACGGCCGCCTTCACCCCGTTGCGCATTGCGCGGATTCCCTCCCCTTGGTCCTGTTTTGAACGCGTTCAAAACAGATCTTGGGGGAACTGTAAGCGGTTTCACCGCCGTGCGGGCGAGGGTTGCCGATTGTTGTCCGAACAGAGACCTCGTCCGTCAAGTCACGAGAACTCGTGCCCTGACACGGCCGTAGGGCCGGGGCGCAATCGAAGCATGGGCGCACGCCCGGACACGTAAGGCCGACTACCAGGAGTGAGCCACATGCTGAACCGTCCCTCACCGTCATGGCGGGTCCTGACAGCCGTCTCGTTCGCGATCTGCCTCATCGCCCTCCTGACGTGGGTGCTGGAAGGCGGCAGGATCACCGGCGCCTCCCTCGGCTGCCTGCTGACCGGCATCGGAGCGGTGATCGCGACGAGACAGGCCTCCCGGCAGCCGAGCCCGCGGACGACCCACATCGGGCACTCCGCCAGACGTAAACGGTCTTCCCGTCTGTGCAGGCGTCATACTCGCCGCAGAGCGGAACCTCGCCGGCCATGCAGGTGCTGGGGCCGCCCGGCTGGACCCACGTATCCAGCCGAGAGGATCCGGGCCCGAGGGGAATAATCCACACATGCAGCAGCCGGCAGCGGGGCCCAGGAAGGTCACCAAGGCCCGCGCCAGTAGAGCCCCTGGACGGGTAGCGCGCATCGATCTGGGCGACGGCCGATGCGCTTTCGGCCGGCAACTCACCGGATTGTGCGTCGAGTTCTACGACCTCGTCGGCCGGCCTGGAGCGCCTGTCGACCTCATCGAGATCGTTGCGGCACCCGTCGCCTTCAAGATCTGGGTCATGGATTCGGCATTTCGGCGCCGTAGCGGCTGGGAGCTGCTCGACGTAGTGCCCCTGACCCGCGAGGAACAGGCCGTGGTCCATGTGTTCAGCAAGCAAGATCCGCTCAGCGGCAGTGTCACCGTCCATCGCGTCGATCCGGTCACCCGGGCGGGCCGTGAAACGCCCTCGACGCTCGAAGAGGGCCGGAAGCTGGAGCGGGCTGCTGTCTGGGCGCCTGAGCACATCGAAGACCGGCTGAGAGACCACTTCGACGGCCGCCCGAACAAATGGGTGGAATCTCTGCGCCTGAAGCCGTGATGCCAGGGAAGATCGACCGAGGCGCAGGCGTCGTTGGCCGACGTCGACAGGCCTGCGTGATCGACCTGACAAGGATGAAGCTGGATCGCGGAACTGTCCCTCAGCGGATCACCACCCGTGGATCGACGTGGGTCGTACCAGCAGTGATGATCCGCACGCGGACCCCACCCCCCGGAAGGCTGCCCTAGCTCTTGGTAGGTCTGCCCGGCTAGACCCAGGTGTCCAGCCACATCCGAGACCGCCAGGAGTCGATCGGGATGGCCTGGCCGGTGTAGAGGGGCCAGAAGTAGATGAAGTTCCAGGCGATCAGCAGGACCAGGACGCCCGCTGCCGAGGCGCCGAGTACGCGACGGGTGTCGGAGGAGCGGGGTGGGCCGATGATCGCGCCGGTCATCATGGCCACCGCCAGACACAGGAACGGCAGGAAGACGACCGCGTAGAAGAGGAAGATCGTCCGCTCCTGGTACAGGAACCACGGGAGGTAGCCCGCCGCGATGCCGCAGGCGATCGCGCCGGCCCGCCAGTCACGGCGGAACGCCCACCGCCACAGCACGTAGCCGATCGCCACGCAGGCCGCCCACCACAGCAGCGGTGTGCCGATCGCGAGCACCTCCCGGGCGCACTTCTGGCCCGCGTCCGCCGGGCAGCCGTCGGCGCCGGGGGAGGGTGACTCGTAGAAGTACGACACCGGACGGCCCAGCACGATCCAGCTCCACGGGTTGGACTGGTACGTGTGCGGCTGGTCGAGGTGGACGTGGAAGACGTACACCTCGTGCTCGTAGTGCCACAGGCTGCGCAGCCAGTCCGGCAGGAACGACCAGGTGCCGCCCTTGCCGTCGGTGGCCGCCCAGTTGCGGTAGTAGCCGCCGGTGCCGTCGGACGGGGACAGGATCCAGCCGGTCCAGGAGGCGACGTAGACCACCAGCGCCACCGGCACCGTCGCCAGGAAGGCGAGACCGGTGTCGTACTTGAGGACGGCGAGGTACGGCCGGCGGGCGCCGGCCACCTTGCGGGTGCCGACGTCCCACAGGACCGTCATCACACAGAACGCGGCCAGGACGTACAGGCCGTTCCACTTCGTGCCCACGGCCAGGCCCAGCATCAGCCCGGCCCCCCAGCGCCAGGGCCGCCAGCCGAAGCGGAAGGTGTCGGCGACCTCACCGTCCGGCCTGACCCGGCCGTCCGGGGCCACGGGCAGCGCGGCGGCCAGTCTCTCCCGTGCCCGGTCCCGGTCCACCACCAGACAGCCGAAAGCGGCCAGCACGAAGAACATCAGCACGCCGTCGAGCAGCGAGGTCCGGCTCATCACGAAGTGCAGGCCGTCCACCGCCATCAGCGCGCCCGCGAGGCAGCCCAGGAACGTGGAGCGGAACATCCGCCGCCCGATCCGGCACAGCAGCAGCACGCTCAGCGTCCCGAGCAGAGCCGTCATGAAACGCCAGCCGAACGGGTTGAACCCGAACATCAGCTCGCCGAGCCCGATGACGTACTTCCCGACCGGCGGATGCACCACGTAGGCCGGGTCCGTCGGGAGCGACAGATGGCCGTGCTGCTGAAGCACCAGGTCGTTGGCGTTCTTGCCGTACTTGTCCCAGCTGACCTCGAAACCGCGGTGGACGAGCGCCCAGGCGTCCTTGGCGTAGTACGTCTCGTCGAATATCACCGCCCGCGGGCTGCCCAGGTTCCAGAACCGCATCACGCCCGCCATCAGCGTCACCAGCAGCGGCCCGCCCCAGCCCGACCAGCGGGTGATCCGCCCGGCGAGGACCGGTGGCACGCCGAGCACCCGCCACAGCCGCGGGCTCGGCTCGGCGTACGGCGGCACCAGCCGGTCGCGTACGTCGCCCGAGGGCGCGTCCGTGGCCGGTGCGTACCCGAATCGGCGCAGCCGCTGCTGCCACGACGGCCGCTGGTCTTGCGGCGTCTGGCCCTGCCGGAGGTCCATGGAGGACGCGGTACTGGTCACCGCGCCATCGTAGGGAACCGTCCTGTGCGAGTCCCGTGCATGTGCGGTACCGGTCGGGACACGGTCGGATTCCCCCGCCGCTCAGGGGCGCGTCACCCCGCCGCTCAGAGGCGCGTGCCCCCGGCCGCCGGGCGCCCGGAAGCGGCCCCGGAACTCCTGGGAGGATGGGGGGGTGACTGGAACCCTTGTCCTGGCAGGAACCCCCATCGGCGACATCGCGGACGCGCCGCCCCGGCTCGCCGAGGAACTGGCCGGCGCCGACGTGGTCGCCGCCGAGGACACCCGGCGGCTGCGCCGGCTCACCCAGGCGCTGGGCGTCACCACCAGGGGGCGTGTCGTCTCGTACTTCGAGGGCAACGAGTCCGCCCGCACCCCCGAACTGGTCGAGGAGCTGGTCGGCGGGGCCCGCGTCCTGCTGGTGACCGACGCCGGCATGCCGTCCGTCTCCGACCCCGGCTACCGGCTGGTCGCCGCCGCCGTGGAGCGGGACATCCGGGTCACCGCCGTGCCCGGCCCGTCCGCCGTGCTCACCGCGCTCGCCCTGTCCGGGCTGCCCGTCGACCGGTTCTGCTTCGAGGGCTTCCTGCCGCGCAAGACCGGCGAGCGGCTGTCCCGGCTGCGCGAGGTCGAGGGCGAGCGGCGCACCCTCGTCTACTTCGAGGCCCCGCACCGGCTCGACGACACCCTCGCCGCCATGGCCGAGGTCTTCGGCGGGGACCGGCGGGCCGCCGTCTGCCGCGAGCTGACCAAGACGTACGAGGAGGTACGGCGCGGTCCGCTGGCCGAGCTGGCGCAGTGGGCCGCGGAGGGCGTGCGCGGGGAGATCACCGTCGTCGTCGAGGGCGCCCCCGAGGCCGGGCCCGAGGAGGTCGACGCCGCGGAGCTGGTCCGCCGGGTGCGGCTGCGGGAGGAGGCCGGCGAGCGCCGCAAGGAGGCCATCGCGGCCGTGGCGGCGGAGGCGGGACTGCAGAAGCGGGTCGTCTTCGACGCGGTGGTCGAGGCCAAGAAGGCCGGCCTCGGGTAGCGCCGCGCCCGCGCGGGCGCCCGCGTGCGCCCCATGGGAGGGCAAAAGGCTGCCGGTGAATGCAAAGCCCACGCTCCTCACCCGAGGCGGTTTGGCAAGCGGATTCCAAATCGCCTCCAACACTCGACAGCTCGGGTGCATTCGCACCCGGGGAGGCGTCCACTGGTCGAAGGGACGCACCCGCCCAACACCGGACGCACCCGTCCAACAGGGAGCTGGCATGAGTGACATAGCAGGGCAGACCGGCCTCCGCGGTACGGCCACAGCCGTCGTTCACGAGTCCTATTCGTTCGCCTGCATGCGCTGCGGGCACGGCTGGGAGCAGTCGTACGAGATAGAGCACCACACGGACGCCGAAGGGCACGACTTCGTGCGGTACGTGGCCGACGGCAGGGTCGTGCCGTCGCCGCTGAGCCGGCCGAGCTGCCACAACTGCGACGGTCACATCGTGCGGATCATGCGCGCGGGCCAGGTCTCGTCGGTGCGCGGCGCGGCCGGCGGCCAGCGCAGCGTGCCGCAGGCGGGCCCGGTCGAGGTGCCGCAGGTCCCGGCCGGGGCCGAGCGGCCCCACCACTGGCACCTGTCCGACCTCCTGCACCCCTTCCAGCGCAGGGCCAGCTGAACGGATCACCCGTCTGCGCGGGCATGCCCCTTTCGTAGGATCGGGGCATGCCTTCGAACGCCGGCCAGCGCTCCCACGACGACAAGAACGCGGCCCCGCCGCTTCCGGCTCCCCTCCAGGTGCCCGTCGCCGACTCCCACACCCACCTCGACATGCAGTCCGGAACCGTCGAGGAAGGCCTGGCGAAGGCCGCGTCGGTGGGCGTCACGACCGTCGTCCAGGTCGGCTGTGACATCAAGGGCTCGCAGTGGGCCGCCGAGATCGCCGCCGCGCACGAGAACGTCCATGCCACCGTCGCCCTCCACCCCAACGAGGGCCCGCGCATCGTCCACGGCGATCCCGACGGCTGGTCGAGGCAGGGGGCCCGGCAGCCCGGCGGTGACGCCGCGCTGGACGAGGCCCTCGCCGAGATCGACCGGCTCGCCGGACTGCCCCAGGTCAAGGGCGTCGGCGAGACAGGCCTGGACTACTTCCGCACCGGCCCCGAGGGCAAGGCGGCCCAGGAGCGCTCCTTCCGCGCCCACATCGAGATCGCCAAGCGGCACGGCAAGGCCCTGGTCATCCACGACCGAGACGCCCACGCCGACGTGCTGCGCATCCTGGCGGAGGAGGGTGCCCCCGAGCGCACCGTCTTCCACTGCTACTCCGGCGACGCCGACATGGCCGGGATCTGCGCCCGCGAGGGCTACTTCATGTCCTTCGCCGGCAACGTCACCTTCAAGAACGCCCAGAACCTGCGGGACGCGGTCGCCGTCGCCCCGCTGGAACTGCTCCTCGTGGAGACCGACGCGCCCTTCCTGACCCCGGCGCCGTACCGCGGACGGCCCAACGCCCCGTATCTCATTCCGGTCACGGTCCGGGCGATGGCCGCCGTGCGCGGCATCGGCGAGGACGCCCTGGCGACGGCGCTGGGAGCGAACACCGCCCGCGCCTTCGATTACTGAGCGTGTATTGATCATAACTGGCCGATAACGTCCGGCCGGTCTCGCGCCCGGTTCGACCGCGACCGTGCGTAGTCGTGCCGCTTTGGAGAGTGACGGGTGCTCCGCTAGGTTCTGGGGGCCCGATCCGGACCCCTCTGGCCCTCTGGAGCGTGTCGGCGTGAGCAAGTCGCAGTACGAGACGTACGAGGCCTACGGCCCCGAGCCCTCCGTGCACACCGCGGAAACCCTTCCGTACGGGCTGTACCAGGACACCTACCGGCCCGCCTACGAAGCCGAGGCCTACTACGTCACCGAGCCGGCCCTGCCGGCACCACGGCAGACGACGATCGCCTTCGGGACGGCACCGTACGAACCCGAGGCACCCGAGGCACCCGAGGGATTCGAGGTACCCGGGGCACTCGAGAACTTCGAGGCAGCCGAAGCATTTGAGGCGGCCGGAGCGTTCGAGGCGGCCGGAGCGTTCGAGGCAGCCGAGGAGTTCGGGGTCCCCGAGCAGGACGGGGCGGCCGGGGCCTCGGGGGCCGGCGGGCGGGCCGCCCGCCGGCGCCGGGCGCGCTTCACGGACCGGCCCGACTCCGCCGTGCGCCGCCTGCTGCCCCAGGCGCTGGTCGTGGCCTTCCTGGCCGGCGGCACCACCGCGTTCGTCGCCAAGGACAAGGCGATCGAGCTGAGCGTCGAAGGCAGGCCGCGCAGCCTGCACACCTTCGCCGACGACGTGAGCGAGCTGCTCACCGAGGAGGGCGTGCGGGTCGGGGCGCACGACATGATCGCCCCCGCCCCCGGCACGGCACTCGCCAGCGGTGACGCGGTCGCGGTGCGGTACGGGCGCCCCGTACGGCTCACCCTCGACGGCCGGCAGCGCGAGGTGTGGACGACGGCACACACCGTGGAGGGCGCGCTGCACGAGATGGGGGTGCGCGCCGAGGGCGCGTACCTGTCCACGTCGCGCTCCCAGCGCATCGGACGCACCGGGCTCGCGCTCGACGTGCGCACCGAGCGCGCCGTCACGGTCATGGCGGACGGCCGGACCCGCACCATCCGCACCAACGCGGCCACCGTCCGCGAGGCCGTCGAGGAGGCCGGGATCACCCTGCGCGGCCAGGACACCACCTCCGTACCGCCGGAGAGCTTCCCGCGCGACGGGCAGACGGTGACCGTGCTGCGGGTGACCGGCAGCCGGGAGGTCCGCGAGGAGCTGATCCCCTTCGAGGCCGAGCGGATCGAGGACCCCACCCTCTTCAAGGGCACCGAGGTCGTCGCCCGGGCCGGCCGGCCCGGGCTGCGCCGGACCACCTACCTGGTGCGCAGCGTCAACGGGGTCCGGGAGAAACCGCGCCGGGAGAAGACCGAGGTGGTGCGCAAGCCGCGCAAGCAGGTGGTCAAGGTGGGGACCAAGCCCCGTCCGCACTCCGTGCACGGTGCGGACCACCTCAACTGGCGCGGGCTCGCGGCGTGCGAGTCCGGCGGCCGGGCGCACGCGGTCGACCCCTCCGGCACGTACGGGGGGCTCTACCAGTTCGACACGCACACCTGGCGCAGCCTCGGCGGCAGTGGGCGTCCCCAGGACGCGTCGGCGGAGGAACAGACGTACCGGGCGAAGAAGCTGTACCTGAAGCGGGGGGCCACTCCCTGGCCGCATTGCGGGATGAGGCTGAAGGGGTAGCCGACAGCGCGTCATGGGGGGAGCCGGGGGAGCCGTGGAGCGCCGTGGGGGCGCGGGTCCGGTGCCGGGTGCGGGTCGTCCGTGGCCGGTCGCGCGGTTCCCCGCGTCCCCTGGTGGGGTGCCCGCGTGCCTCGTGAGTGAGCGTGGCGAGGCGGGGCGGTGGGGGACCGTACCCTTGTTCCGTGAGCAGCCCCACCTCCGACGCCCTCCTCGGCCCCGCCGACGTCCGTGAACTCGCGGCGGCGCTCGGTGTCCGTCCCACCAAGCAGCGCGGCCAGAACTTCGTGATCGACGCGAACACGGTCCGCCGTATCGTCCGCACCGCGGAGGTCCGCCCCGACGACGTGGTCGTCGAGGTCGGCCCGGGGCTCGGCTCCCTCACCCTCGCGCTGCTGGAGGTCGCCGACCGGGTCACCGCCGTCGAGATCGACGACGTCCTGGCCTCCGCGCTGCCCGCGACCATCGCCGCGCGCATGCCCGGGCGCGCCGACCGGTTCGCGCTGGTCCATTCCGACGCGATGCACGTCACCGGACTGCCGGGCCCCGCGCCGACCGCCCTCGTGGCGAACCTGCCGTACAACGTCGCCGTACCCGTGCTGCTGCACATGCTCGACACCTTCCCGAGCATCGAGCGGACGCTGGTCATGGTGCAGTCGGAGGTCGCCGACCGGCTCGCCGCGACACCCGGGAACAAGGTGTACGGCGTCCCCTCCGTGAAGGCCAACTGGTACGCCGAGGTGAAGCGGGCCGGGGCCATCGGACGCAACGTCTTCTGGCCCGCGCCGAACGTCGACAGCGGGCTGGTCTCCCTCGTCCGGCGGGCCGAGCCGATCAAGACGACCGCGTCGAAGAGCGAGGTCTTCACGGTCATCGACGCGGCGTTCGCCCAGCGCCGCAAGACGCTGCGGGCGGCGCTCGCCGGCTGGGCCGGCTCCGCCGCGGCGGCCGAGGCGGCCCTGGTCGCGGCCGGTGTCTCCCCGCAGGCCCGCGGTGAGTCGCTGACCGTCGAGGAGTTCGCCCGCGTCGCCGAGCACCGCGAGGCGTTCGCCGACGGCGCTGCCGGGAACGCCCCGCCGGCCGAGTAGGCCGCGGCGCGCCGAGCAGCGCCGACACCGCCCGTACAGCCCGTACCGCAAGGAGCCCGGTCAGCAGTGAGCGTCACGGTCCGCGTCCCCGCCAAGGTCAACGTCCAGCTCGCCGTGGGCGCCGCCCGCCCCGACGGGTTCCACGACCTGGCCAACGTCTTCCTCGCCGTCGGCCTGTACGACGAGGTCACCGTCACCCCGGCCGACGAGCTGCGCGTCACCTGCGCGGGCCCGGACGCCGACCAGGTCCCCCTGGACCGCACCAACCTGGCCGCGCGCGCCGCGATCGCCCTCGCCGGGCGGCGTGGCATCGAACCGGCCGTGCACATCCACATCGACAAGGACATCCCGGTCGCCGGCGGTATGGCGGGCGGCAGCGCGGACGGCGCGGGCGCGCTGCTCGCCTGCAACACGCTGTGGGGCACGGGCGCCTCGCGGGCCGAACTGCTCGCGATCTGCGCCGAGCTGGGCAGCGACGTGCCGTTCAGCCTGGTCGGCGGGGCGGCCCTGGGCGTCGGCCGCGGGGAGCAGCTGACGGCCCTGGAGGCCGGCGGCACCTTCCACTGGGTGTTCGCGATGGCCGAGCGGGGCCTGTCCACGCCGGCGGTGTTCCGCGAGTTCGACCGGCTGGCCGAGGGACGGGAGATCCCCGAGCCGGTGGCCTCGGCGGAACTGCTGGAAGCGCTGGCCAAGGGGGACCCGGAGGCGCTGGCGGGAGCCCTGTCCAACGACCTCCAGCCCGCCGCGCTGTCCCTGTTCCCGGAACTGGCGGACACACTGGAGGCGGGCCGCGGGGCCGGTGCGCTCGCCACGCTGGTCTCCGGGTCCGGGCCGACGACGGCGTTCCTCGCGCGGGACGCCGAGTCGGCGGAGAAGGTGGCGCAGGCGCTGCAGACCTCGGGAACGTGCAGGGCGGTACGGACCGCGGCGGGGCCGGTCGCGGGGGCGACGGTTCTCTGAGAGGGCCCGGGGCCGGTCGCGGAGCGCGGTCCGGTGCCGCGGGGGCGATCCCGGCCAGCCACCACGGACAGTGACCGTCCCCTCGCCCCCGGGCCCACCCGCCGAGGCCCTACGCTAGAAGGCTGACCCCCGCGGCTGAGCCGCATGCCGACACAGCCCCGCGCACAGGAGTGAAATGGCCGTCAACCTGGTCAATGTCGAGAACGTCAGCAAGGTGTACGGCACCCGTGCCCTGCTGGACGGCGTCTCGCTCGGTGTGCAGGAAGGGGACCGGATCGGGGTCGTCGGACGCAACGGCGACGGCAAGACCACCCTCATCCGGATGCTCGCCAAGCTGGAGGAGGCCGACACCGGGCGGGTCACCCACTCCGGCGGCCTGCGGCTCGCCGTGCTCACCCAGCACGACTCCCTCGACCCGGCCGCCACCGTCCGCCACGAGGTCATCGGCGACATGGCCGACCACGAGTGGGCCGGCAACGCCAAGGTGAGGGACGTGCTGACCGGGCTGTTCGGGGGGCTCGACCTGCCCGGGTTCCCGAAAGGGCTCGACACCGTCATCGGACCGCTGTCCGGTGGCGAGCGGCGCCGGATCGCGCTCGCCAAGCTGCTCATCGAGGAACAGGACCTGATCGTCCTCGACGAGCCCACCAACCACCTCGACGTCGAGGGCATCGCCTGGCTCGCCCGGCACCTGCGGGACCGGCGCTCGGCGCTGGTCTGCGTGACGCACGACCGCTGGTTCCTGGACCAGGTGTGCACCCGCATGTGGGACGTGCAGCGCGGTGACGTCTTCGAGTACGAGGGCGGCTACTCCGACTACGTCTTCGCCCGCGCCGAACGCGAGCGCATCGCCGCCACCGAGGAGGCCAAGCGGCAGAACCTGATCCGCAAGGAGCTGGCCTGGCTGCGGCGCGGGGCGCCCGCGCGGACGTCCAAGCCGCGGTTCCGGGTCGAGGCCGCCAACGAACTGATCGCGGACGTGCCGCCGCCCCGGGACAGCAGCGAGCTGATGAAGTTCGCCTCCTCGCGGCTCGGCAAGACGGTCTTCGACCTGGAGGACGTCACCGTGCAGGCCGGCCCCAAGGTGCTGCTCAAGCACCTCACCTGGCAGCTCGGTCCCGGTGACCGCATCGGCCTCGTCGGTGTGAACGGAGCCGGGAAGACCTCGCTGCTGCGGGCCATGGCCGCCGCCGCCCGCACGGACGGCGAGGAACAGCCCACGGGCGGGCGGATCGCCGTGGGCAGGACGGTCAAACTCGCCTACCTCTCCCAGGAGGTCGCCGAACTCGACCCCACCTGGCGGGTACTGGAGGCCGTGCAGCGGGTCCGTGAGCGCGTCGACCTCGGCAAGGGCCGCGAGATGACCGCCGGTCAGCTCTGCGAGACGTTCGGCTTCGGCAAGGAGAAGCAGTGGACGCCGGTCGGCGACCTCTCCGGTGGTGAGCGGCGGCGGCTCCAGCTGCTGCGGCTCCTCATGGACGAGCCCAACGTCCTCTTCCTGGACGAGCCCACCAACGACCTCGACATCGAGACCCTCACCCAGCTCGAGGACGTCCTCGACGGCTGGCCCGGCTCGATGATCGTCATCTCCCACGACCGGTTCTTCGTGGAGCGTACGACGGACCGGGTGTTCGCCCTGCTCGGCGACGGCGCGCTGCGGATGCTGCCGCGCGGGATCGACGAGTACCTGGAGCGGCGCCGGAGCATGGAGGAGGCGGTCGCCGCGCAGGCCGCCGCCGCGGCACCCCGGCCGGCCGTCCAGGAGAAGAGCGCCGCCGACCAGCGTGCCGCGAAGAAGGAACTCCAGAAGATCGAGCGCCAGTTGGACAAGATCTCCGAGAAGGAGTCCAGGCTGCACGCCCAGATCGCCGACAACGCCACCGACTTCTCCAAGGTCGCCGAACTCGACGCGCAGCTGCGTGACTTGTCCGGCGAGCGCGAGGAACTGGAGCTGCGGTGGCTGGAACTGGCGGAGGACGCCTGACCTCCCCCGTAGCTCGCGCAGGGGGCGCGTGCGCCGCGTGAAGGGGGCGTGAAGGCGCATAACAACGGCATCACGGGCCGGTCCTCCCTTGGGAACAGGGGAGGACGCGGCCCCCTGTGCTGTCCGTCCCGGGTGATAGAAAGAGCCGTCTGAGAACTGTCTGAGTACGACCTTGGGTCCGTGAACGAACCTCAGGGCGTGGCTAAAAATCAGTGAACGAGGGGGAAGAGCGCTGATGACTCAGCCGCCCAACCAGCCGCCGCAGGGCGGGTACGGAGCGCCGCAGGACCAGCCGCCGCAGGGTGGTTTCGGCGCGCCTCAGCCGCCCGCGGGTGCGCCGCAGACGCCGCCGGCCCAGGAGGGCTTCGGTGCGCCGCAGACGCCGTCGGCCCCGGGTGGTTTCGGTGCGCCGCAGACCCCGCCCGCGCAGGGTGGTTTCGGTGCGCCCCCGCCGCCCGCCGGCCCTCCGCAGCAGCCCCAGCCGGGTTACGGCTACCCCCAGCAGCCGGGCCCGTACGGCGCCGCCCAGGGCGGCCCCTACGGCTACCCGCAGCAGCCGCAGCAGCCGGGCCCCTACGCCGCCCCCCAGGCCGGTTACGGACACCCGCAGCAGCCGCCGTACCCGACCGCACCCGGCGGGCCCGTCGCGGGCGGCCAGGGCAACCGCAGGAAGACGGCGCTGATCATCGGTGCCGCCGTGGCCGCGCTGCTCGTCATCGGCGGCACCGTGTACGCGGTCACCGCCGGCGACGGCGACGAGGGCCGCAAGAAGCCCGTCGCCCAGCAGAGCGACGACCCCAAGCACTCCGCCACCGGCTCGCCGTCCGCCTCCGCCGCCGGCGCCGACCCGGACAACCTCAACGGGGGCCGTCAGGCCGGTGAGGCCAAGGTGCTCTGGTACAAGCCGGCGCCGGACGCCCCGGCCTCGGGTGCGGACGCGCCCGGCATGTGGATCAGCGGCGACACGGCGGTGAAGGCGGCCTACAAGCAGGTCTTCGCCTTCAACACCGGTGACGGTGAGAACGCGTGGGGCCCGGTCGACTTCCCGCAGAAGATCTGCTCGGTCACCCCGCAGCAGTCGGCCGACGGCAAGGTCGTCGTGGCCTACATGAACGGCGGCAGCGACCGCGCCAAGTGCAACCAGCTGCAGCAGATCGACCTGGCCACCGGCGAGAAGGGCTGGAGCGGCGAGGTCGCCGACGGCGGGTTGTTCGACAGCGCGCTCAGCGTCGAACTGACGGTCAGCGGCAAGACGCTGATGGTGGGCCGCTCCCAGTCGGGCACGGCCTACGACATCGGCACCGGCAAGAAGCTGTACGACAAGAAGAAGTACGGCGCGGCCTGCTTCCCGACGGCGTTCGCCGGCGGCACGAACCGGCTGATCCAGGTCGCCTCCTGCGGAGCGGGCACCGGCACCGAGCACGAGGAGATCCAGGAGCTGGACCCGGCCACCGGCAAGGTCCGCTGGACCCAGCAGGTCAAGAAGGGCTGGGAGGTCTCCCGGACCTACTCCGTCGACCCGCTGGTGGTCTATCTGACCAACCGGGACAAGAAGGCGTGGAACATCTCCACCTTCACCAAGGACGGCAAGTTCCGCTCCGAGGTCAAGGTGAACGAGAAGTTCTCCCCCCGCTGCGGCTGGGCGGTCCTCGAACGCGAGCTGCAGGGCTGCCAGGGTGTCGCGGTCGACGCCGACACGCTCTACCTGCCCACCGACTCCACCATCAGCGCCAACGAGGTCGTCGCGATCAGTCTCGCCACCGGCAAGGAGAAGTGGCGGGTCAAGTCCCCCGGGGACCGGCCGATGGCACCGGTGAAGGTGGAGGGCGGCAAGCTCATCGCGTACGTGCAGCCGTCGTACGACACGGGCGGCCAGGTGGTGTCGGTCCCGGTCGGCGGCTCCTCCCACAAGACGACCGGGCTGCTGCAGAACCCGGCGGGTGCCGCCGACGTCGAGAACACGTTCTACGACGGGATCGTGGACTGGGTGGACGGGCGGTTCTACATCTCGTCGGGCCGGCTCTCCGGTGACGACGACTCGAAGGAGAAGCTGATCATGGCCTTCGGCGACTGAGCCCGGGGCGCCCCACCGGCTTCCTTCCGTCCTTCCCGAGTCCCCGGCGCCGTACGGCCCTTGTGAGTCCCCTGTGCCGTACGGCCCTTCCGAGCGTCCCCGAGGTACCCGCGCCATGACCCAGCCGCCCCCGCCGCCCCCGAACCAGCCGCCCGGCCAGCCGCCGCAGGCCCCGCAGCCCGGCTACGGCTACCCCCAGCCCGCGCCCCCGCAACCGCCGGCCCAGCCCGGCTACGGCTACCCCGGCGGCGCCCAGCAGAACCCGTACGCCCAGCAGCCCCCGGCCTACGGCCAGGCCCCCGGCTACGGCGCCCAGTCGCCGAACCCCTACGCGCAGCCGACGCAGCCCGGCCAGGCCCAGGCCCCGCAGCAGGGCTACGGCTATCCGGGCCAGGGCCAGCCGGTCACCGTGCCGATGCAGCCGCAGCCGGGTACGGGCGGCGGCGGGCGGAACAACACCGTGCTGTTCATCGTCGTCGCGGCGGTCGTCGCCATCGCGCTGATCATCGGCGGCGGCATCTGGTACGCCAAGTCCTCCGGGGACGACGGCAAGCAGCACGACACCGCCTCCAGCGGCGGCAAGGACGGCACCTCCGGGGGCACTTCCGGCGGTGGCGGCAAGGAGAAGGTGCCGGACAACCCGGCCTCCAAGGTGCTCTTCCAGGTGCCGCTGCCCCAGCCGGACGACACGGTCGTCACCTCCGGCTCGTGGCTGACAGACTCGGTGTACGCCAAGAGCGGCGTCGCGGAGATCATCGGCTACGACCCGGCCGACGGCCACAAGCTGTGGACGCTCAAGCTCCCCGGCCCGGTCTGCGCGGCCAGCAGCCACGTCAACGAGGACGGCCGGACCGCGGTCGCCTTCCAGCCGAAGATGCCCGCGAAGGGCTCCTCGGCGGGCTGCAGCCAGGTCGCCGCGATCGACCTCGCCGCGGGGAAGAAACTGTGGACGAAGACGGTCAAGTCCGGTGACTACCCGGTCACCTTCCAGAACGTGACGGTCGCTCAGGACACCGTCGCCGTCGGCAGCTACGAGGGCGGAGCCGCGTTCGACGTCGAGACCGGCAAGGCGCTGTGGCAGCCGAAGCCGGACGACACCTGCTTCGACTCGGGCTACGGCGGCGGCGCCAAGCTGGTCGCGGTGCGCAAGTGCGGCCGGTACGAAGACCAGAAGCTGCAGATCCAGACCATCGACCCGAAGAGCGGGAAGGTGATCTCCGAGTACAAGATGCCCGACGGCATCGAGGACGCAGCGCTCGTCTCCACCGACCCGCTGGTGGTCGCGGCCGACGCCGGCGACACCGCGGGCAGCAGCGGTGTCTCGGACTACTTCTCCATCGACAACAGGACCGGCAAGCTGCTCGCCCGCATCCCCTCGCCCGGCGACACGTACGGGGGCCGCTGCGACAGCTCGCGCATCGACGGCTGCCGGCAGATCGTCGCCGGCAACGGCAGGCTGTACCTGGCGACCGAGGAGCACGACGGCTCGGGCAAGTACAGCCAGACCAACGAGATCGTGGCCTTCGACCTCAAGACCGGCAAGCCCACCGGCCAGCGGGCCGAGGCCGGCAACGGCTACACGCTCTCCCCGCTGCGCATGGACGGCGGCAACCTCATCGCCTACAACGAGCCTCCGTACGACAAGGGCGGCCAGGTCGTCAGCATCGACGGCGGTTCGTTCAAGATGAGCAAGCTGCTGGAGAACCCGGGCGCGCGGAACGTGCGGGAGGCGGAGATGAGCCTGCTGCCGGACTACGCGGAACTGCTCTTCGGCAACGGACGGCTGTTCATGTCGGCCGTGTACGCGCACAAGTCCACGTCGTCGTACGGCAAGGAGTACCTCGTGATGGCGTTCGGCCCGGGTCAGTGACCCGACGCCGGCGTCGCCGCCGGTCTCCCCCGAATGGGTGACTTGCCGAGAAGTGCCCCGGATTTCATCGATCCGGGGCACTTCTCATCAAGAGGGGCAGCGCGACGTCGAACAAGCGTGTAGCTTCCGGGGGCATGTAGGGCGGGGGTGCCGGGGGGTCTGGGGGGTTTCTCTATGGGAGTGCGGCTCATGGTCGTCGACGACCATCGCCTGCTCGCGGAGGCGCTGGCGTCGGCGCTCAAGCTGCGCGGGCACCGGGTGCTCGCCGCGGCGGCACCGGCCGCGGGTGCGGCGGACCTGGTCATCGCGCGGGCGCCCGAGGTGTGCCTGCTGGGTACGGCGGCGCCGGCCGAGCCGGGGGTCTTCGACCCCGTGGTGAAGATCAAACGGGACCGGCCGCAGGTCGCGGTGCTGGTGCTGGGCCCCGTGCCGTCGCCGCGCGGGATCGCCGCGGCCTTCGCGGCGGGGGCGTCGGGATACGTACGGCACGACGAGCGGATCGAGGGTGTCGAGCGCGCCATCATGAAGGCGCGGGCCGGTGAGGCTGCGGTGGCACCGCAGCTGCTGCAGGGCGCCTTCGGTGAGCTGCTCAATCCCGCGGCACAGCCCGACGACGAGGCCCAGCGGCTGCTGGAGATGCTGACCCCGCGGGAGGTGGAGGTGCTGGTGCGGGTGGCCGACGGGGAGGACACGCGGCTGATCGCGGCGGGCATGGGCATCGCGCCGAGCACGGCCCGTACCCATGTGCAGCGCGTGCTCATGAAGCTGGGCGTCGGCTCCCGCCTGGAGGCGGCGGCGCTGGCCGCGCGCACGGGATTGCTGGACCGGGCGGGTTCCCTCCGGGGGGCCGGGGAGGCACCCTGAAGGGTCGCGAACTGCGCGAGCGGGCCCCGCACACCCGCGGCCGGGAGGGGCACGGAGGCGCCCGTCAGGAGGCGTCAGGGGCGCGGGGAACTGCGCGAGCGCGCCCCCACGCGCCCGCAGACACGGGACGGCCGCAGCAGCCCCACGCGCCTGCGGAAGCGGGACGGCCGCGGCAGCCCCACGCGCCTGCGGAAGCGGGACGGCCGCGGCAGCCCCACGCGCCTGCGGAAGCGGGACGGCCGCGGCAGCCCCGCGCACCTGCGGACGCGGGACGGCCATGGCCGTCTCCCTACTCCTTCTCCTCCGGCAGCCCTTCCGGAGGAAGCGGCGGTGGCGTCGGCCGCAGCTTCAGCCAGGCCAGGAAGAAGACGCCCAGGATCAGCATGCCGATCCCGGTCCACAGGTTGATGTTGACGCCCTCGGCCTTGTCGATCGCGGCCTGGGAGTCGGTGATCCCGGTGATCGTGACGATGACGCCGTAGACCACGAACAGGCCGCCGATGATGCGGCGCAGGTCGAAGATGCGGGCCGCGGTCGCGGACTTGGTCTCCAGCTCGGAGACCTCCCGCTGGAGGTCCTGCTCGGTGTAGTGCGGCCGACGGGACTGCTCAGGATGCTCGGTCATGGTTTCCTCGGTCCTCCCGCGTCAGAACGAGAACGGGATGTAGCAGGCGGCGGCCAGGACGACCGCTCCCCAGCCCAGCAGGGCCGGCTTGCGGTACCACGCGTCGTCGCCTTCGGCGGGCGGTTCGGACATGCCGGGGGAGCGGGTCCCGTAGACCAGGCCCTGCAGCTCCTGCGCCGGCTTCGGCGCGGTGAACAGGGACACCGCGACCATCACGACCGCGCCGGCGACGAATCCGGCGATGGCGGAGACGAAGTTGGCGCCCTGGTCGGAGGGGATGGAGATGATGCCCTTCTTGTAGAAGACGAAGTAGTTCACCATCGCCGTCACGGTGCCGGCGAGCAGGCCCCAGAAGCCGGACTTGGCGGACGCGCGCTTCCAGAACATGCCGACGATGAAGACGACGAACATCGGCACGTTGAAGAAGGAGAACAGCGTCTGCAGGTAGCTCATGATGTTCGAGAACGAGGACGCGAGGAACGCCGTGCCGACGGAGGCGCAGACGCCGATCGCGGTGATCAGGCGGCCGAACCGCACGTAGTAGCCGTCCTCGCGGCCGCGCACCACGTACTTCGCCCAGATGTCGTTGGTGAACACGGTGTTGAAGGACGACACGTTCGCGGCCATGCCCGCCATGAAGGCCGCCAGCAGACCGGTGACGGCGATGCCGAGCACGCCGTTGGGCAGCAGCTCCTGCATCAGGTAGGGGATGGCGTCGTTGTACTGGTAGCCGGAGCCGGGGGTGCCGAACTTCGGGACGATCGCGGCCGCGACCAGGCCCGGGATCATCACCAGGAAGACGATGAAGATCTTCGGGTAGGCGGCGATCAGCGGGGTGCGCTGTGCCGCGGAGAGGTTCTTCGCGGACAGGGCGCGCTGCACCTCGGCGAAATTGGTGGTCCAGTAGCCGAAGGAGAGCACGAAGCCGAGGCCGAGGACGATGGTCAGCCAGTTGGCGCCGAGCGGATTGGCCGAGCCGATGCCGGTGCCGCCCCAGGCGGTGGTGAAGTCGGCGCCGTGGGTCGCGGTGAGCTTGTCGGTCAGCCCGCCCCATCCGCCGGCCTTCCTCAGGCCGAGGACGGTGATCGGGATGAGGGCGGCGAGGATCACGAAGAACTGCAGCACCTCGTTGTAGATCGCCGAGGACAGACCGCCGAGGGTGATGTACGCGAGCACGAAGGCGCCGGCGACGACGATGGCGACCCACTGCGGCCAGCCGAGCAGGGCCTCGACGACGATCGCGAGGGCGTAGAGGTTGACGCCGGCGATCAGGATGGCGGCGAGCGCGAACAGGATCGAACTGAGCAGGTGGGCGGCCCGGTCGAAGCGCAGCAGCAGGAACTCGGGGACCGAGCGGACCTTGCTGCCGTAGTAGAAGGGCATCATCACCAGGCCCAGGAAGACCATGGCGGGGATGGCGCCGACCCAGTACCAGTGGACGGTGTAGGCGCCGTACTGGGCGCTGTTCGCGGCCATGCCGAGGATCTCGGTGGCCGCCAGGTTCGCCGAGATGAAGGCGAGGCCGGTGATCCAGGCGGGCAGCGAGCGTCCGGACAGGAAGAAGTCGAGGCTGGTCTTGACGGAGCGGCGGGCGGCGAAGCCGATGCCGAGCACGACGACGAAGTAGATCGCCAGGATCGTGTAGTCCAGCCAGTTGGTGGGGAGCTGTAGCTCCGCCGCCAGATAGGTGGGGGCTTCCGTGGGGGTTTGCATGAGAACTCGCTTCGTTGCGCGAACTGATCCTGAGCGGAACCTACGCCTCTGCCTTCAGTATCTGAACACTTCTGTTGGTGTTCTTTGTTTGATTGTGATCGACCAGGGTGTTGTCGAGTTGTGGTTTGTTATGTTTGGTTGTGTTGAGTGATTGGGTGCGGGACGTAGAGGAGTCCGGCGTGAAGAAGACCTCGACCCGGCTGGCCGACGGTCGTGAGCTGATCTACTACGACCTCCGGGACGACACCGTGCGCGACGCGGTCGACCGCCGCCCGCTGGACCGTACGGTCACCACGTCCGAGATCCGCCACGACCCGTTGCTCGGCGACGCGGTCGCCGTCGCCTCCCACCGCCAGGGCCGCACCTACCACCCGCCGGCCGACGAGTGCCCTCTGTGCCCCACGCGCGGCGACCGGCTCAGCGAGATCCCGGACTCCTCGTACGATGTCGTCGTCTTCGAGAACCGCTTCCCCTCGCTGGCCGGCGACTCCGGGCGCTGCGAGGTCGTCTGCTTCACCTCCGAGCACGACGCCTCCTTCGCGGACCTGACCGTCGAGCAGGCGCGACTCGTGCTGGACGCGTGGACGGACCGTACGTCGGAGCTGTCGCATCTGCCCTCCGTCGAGCAGGTGTTCTGTTTCGAGAACCGTGGTCCGGAGATCGGCGTGACCCTCGGCCACCCGCACGGACAGATCTACGCCTACCCCTTCACCACGCCCCGCACCGCGCTGATGCTCCGCTCGCTCGCCGCCCACAAGGAGGCGACCGGCGGACAGAACCTTTTCGACGCCGTCCTGGAGCGGGAACTCGCCGCAGAGCGGGTCGTCCTTGAGGGTGAACACTGGGCGGCCTTCGTGCCCCACGCGGCGCACTGGCCCTACGAGGTCCACCTGTACCCCAAGCGTCGCGTCCCCGATCTGCTCGCGCTCGACGAGGCTGCGCGCACAGAATTCCCCCAGGTCTATCTGGAACTCTTGAAGCGCTTCGACCGGATCTTCGACGCGACGGACGGAGGGAGAGGGCCTGTGCGGGACGGAAGGCTAGGACCGGTGCGGGACGGAGGGACCCACTCCGTGGGTGAGCCGCCGACGCCGTACATCGCGGGCTGGCACCAGGCCCCGTTCGGCGCACTGGAGGACTTCGACGGGGTCACGCGCGACGACTTCGCGCTCCACCTCGAGCTTTTCACCATCCGCCGCACTTCCGGCAAGCTGAAGTTTCTCGCGGGTTCCGAGTCCGGCATGAACGTGTTCATCAACGACGTGCCGCCGGAGCGCGCGGCCGAGCGACTGCGAGAGGTAGCGAGTTCATGAAGTACCTGGTGACGGGTGGCGCGGGATACGTCGGCAGTGTCGTGGCGCAGCACCTGCTGGAGGCCGGCCACGAGGTCACCGTCCTCGACAACCTCTCCACCGGCTTCCGCGCGGGCGTCCCCGTCGGCGCCGCGTTCGTCGAGGGCGACATCCGCGACGCCGCCAAGTGGCTGGACTCCTCCTACGACGGCGTGCTGCACTTCGCCGCGTCCTCGCAGGTCGGCGAGTCGGTGGTGAAGCCGGAGAAGTACTGGGACAACAACGTCGCCGGCAGCATGGCCCTGCTCGGCGCGATGCGCGAGGCCGGCGTGCGCAAGCTGGTCTTCTCCTCCACGGCGGCCACCTACGGCGAACCGGAGCAGGTCCCGATCCTGGAGACCGCCCCGACCCGGCCGACCAACCCCTACGGCGCCTCCAAGCTGGCCGTCGACCACATGATCACCAGCGAGGCGAACGCCCACGGCCTGGCCGCGGTGTCCCTGCGCTACTTCAACGTCGCCGGTGCCTACGGTGCGTACGGCGAGCGCCACGACCCCGAGTCACACCTGATCCCCCTCGTGCTGCAGGTCGCCCAGGGCCGCCGCGAGGCGATCTCCGTCTTCGGCGACGACTACCCGACGCACGACGGCACCTGCGTGCGCGACTACATCCACGTCGCCGACCTGGCCGAGGCCCACCTGCTGGCCCTGACGGCCGCGCGGCCGGGCGAGCACCTGATCTGCAACCTCGGCAACGGCAACGGCTTCTCCGTCCGCCAGGTCATCGAGACCGCCCGTGAGGTCACCGGCCACCCGATCCCCGAGGTGGTCGCCCCGCGCCGGGGCGGCGACCCCGCGGTCCTGGTCGCCTCCGCGGACACCGCCCGCGAGAAGCTGGGCTGGAACCCGACCCGCGCGGACCTCGCGGGCATCGTCACGGACGCGTGGGAGTTCACGCAGAGCATCGCAAAGGAGCACTAGTGGGGGCACAGCAGGTCGCGGAGCGCTTCGCCGAGCTGTACGGGGCCGCGCCGGAGGGCGTCTGGGCGGCACCCGGCCGGGTCAACCTCATCGGCGAGCACACCGACTACAACGACGGCTTCGTCATGCCGTTCGCCCTGCCGCACCGGACGACGGCGGCCGTCTCCCGCCGCACCGACGGCATCCTGCGGCTGCACTCCGCGGACGTCGACGGGGAACCGGTGGAACTGCGCCTGGACGGCCTCGCCCCGCAGACCGACACCGACTGGACGGCGTACCCGGCGGGCGTGGTCTGGGCCCTGCGCGAGGCGGGCCACGGGGTCACCGGCGCCGACGTCCACCTCTCCGCCACGGTCCCGACGGGCGCGGGCCTGTCCTCCTCGGCCGCCCTGGAGGTCGTGATCGCGCTGGCCCTCAACGACCTGTACGGCCTCGGTCTGCAGCGCTGGCGGCTGGCCCGGCTCTGCCAGCGCGCCGAGAACGTCTACGTCGGCGCCCCGACCGGCATCATGGACCAGACGGCGTCGGCGTGCTGCCAGGAGGGCCACGCCCTCTTCCTGGACACCCGTGACCTCTCCCAGCAGCAGATCCCCTTCGACCTGGCCGCCGAGGGGCTGCGCCTGCTGGTCGTGGACACGCAGGTCAAGCACGCCCACAGCGGCGGCGAGTACGGCAAGCGCCGGGCCGGCTGCGAGAAGGGCGCGGCGCTGCTCGGCGTCGACGCCCTGCGGGACATCCCCTACGACGGCCTGGACGCGGCGCTCGCCGGGCTGGGCGACGAGGAGGAGGTCGTCCGCCTGGTCCGTCACGTGGTGACGGAGGACCACCGGGTCGAACGCGTCGTCGGCCTGCTCCGCGCCGGCGAGACCCGCGCCATCGGGCCCGTCCTCACCGAGGGCCACGCCTCCCTCCGTGACGACTTCCGCATCTCGTGCCCGGAGCTGGACCTGGTCGTCGACACCGCCCTCGCCACCGGCGCCCTGGGCGCCCGCATGACCGGCGGCGGCTTCGGCGGCTCGGCGATCGTCCTGGCGGAGGCGACGGACGTCGACACCCTCACCAAGGCGACCGAGGAGGCCTTCGCCGCGGCGGCCTTCACCCCTCCCCGCATCTTCGAGGCGGTGCCCTCGGCGGGGGCCCGCCGCCTGGCCTGACACCTCTTCACCGGCCGCACCACGGCACCGCACCCCTCCGGTGCGTCAGCGCAGGCGCTTGGTCAGCGTGTACTCCGTGATCCCCGGCGGATAGTCGGGGATCACGCAGACCACCTCGTAGCCGTGCTTCCTGTAGAAGCCGGGGGCCTGGAAGTCCCAGGTCTCCAGGCGGGCCGAGGTGCAGGCGCGGTCGGTGGCGGCGATGCGCTCGGCCTCGGCGAGGAGGCGGGAGCCGAGGCCCGTGCCGCGGTGGACGGTGTCGACCCACAGGTAGGTGACGTGGAGCCAGGCCGTCCAGGTGTGGCCGACCAGGCCGCCGGCGAGATCGCCGGCGGCGTCCAGGGCCCACACGTGCAGAGGGGACTCGCGTTCGTCGGGTGTGCCGCGCAGGGCGGCGAGGATCGGGGACGCCGTCGTGTTGCTGTCCCGCAGCCGCGACCGGAGCAGATCACGTCGACCTTTGTCGACTTCCGCCTCAATACGAAACATGCGCCTCACGATAAACGCGCCAGACGGCCAGTTCTGCAAATCTCCTTCCGCTGCGTGCTCCCATCCGTACTCTGAGGAACAGCACCGGTGGGGGCCGGTGCCGCTCAGGGGGCGAGACAGGCGGGTACGGCGCCCGCGGTGGGGGTAGCAGTTTCCGCAACGGCGGCGGCCGTGCGGTGCGCGTCCTCGTCCGCGGGTGTCGTACCCGGCGCGAGTCGTCGTTCTCCGCACCTTTTCCGGGCTTTTCCAAACCGGCCGAATCCGGAGCTTTCCGGGCCGTGGGTACCCCTGCTCCACGCGGAGCCTGGGGAAGGGGGTTACGTGGTTCGCATCCGAGTCCTGGTCGTGGACGACCACCGTATCTTCGCCGAGTCGCTCGCCGCGGCGCTGGCCGCCGAGCCCGACGTGGACGTCGCCGCCGCCGGCAGCGGCCCGGCGGCGCTGCGCTGTCTGGAGCGGGCGGCCGGTGAGGGCCGCCGCTTCGACGTCGTGCTGGTGGACGCCGACCTCGGCGGCACGCTGCCCGGCGCCCGCCCGGCCGTACCGGTGCAGGAGGGCGACGAGGAGGGCCTGGTCGACGGGATCTCGCTGGTCGCCGGGGTCCGGACCGCTCAGCCCGCCGTACGGCTCGTCGTGCTCGCCGAGAAGGACGATCCGCGCCGCGCGGCCCTCGCGCTGCAGGCCGGGGCCTCCGGCTGGGTCGCCAAGGACTGTTCGCTGTCGCGGCTGCTGACGGTGATCCGGGGTGTGCTGCGCGACGAGACCCATCTGCCGCCCGCCCTGCTCACCGGGGTGCTGAAGGAGCTGACGGCCGCGCGCAAGCACCGCACCGAGAGCGAGCGGCTGGTGGAGTCCCTCACCCCGAGGGAGCGGGAGGTCCTGCGGTGCATGGTCGCGGGGCTCGGCCGCAAGGCCGTCGCCGAGCGGCTCTTCCTCTCCCCGCACACCGTGCGCACCCACATGCAGAACGTCCTCGGCAAGCTGGGCGTGCACTCGACGCTCGCCGCGGTGGCCCTGGCCCGTCGGGCCGGGGTGGGTCCCGTGGACCTAGCCGGGGATGTTGTCGAACGGGGCGGTCAACTGGCGTAGCAGCCCGGCCAGTTCCGCGCGCTGGGTGCGGGACAGCTCGGCGAGGATCGCCCGCTCCTGGTCCAGCAGGCCCGCCAGAGCCTGGTCGGCACGGTCGCGGCCCTCGTCGGTCAGCCGGACCAGCACGCCCCGCCGGTCACTCGGGTCGGGCAGCCGCTCGACCAGCCCCTTCTTCGCGAGCCGGTCGATGCGGTTGGTCATCGTGCCCGAGGTGACCAGGGTCTGCGTGAGCAGCTGGCCGGGGGAGAGCTGGTACGGCGTTCCCGCACGCCGCAGCGCGGTCAGCACGTCGAACTCCCAGGGTTCCAGCTGGTGCTCGGCGAAGGCGAGCCGGCGGGCGCGGTCCAGGTGCCGGGCGAGTCGGCTCACCCGGCTGAGTACTTCCAGCGGCTCCACGTCGAGGTCCGGGCGCTCCCGGCGCCATGCTGCGACCAGCCGATCGACCTCGTCCTCCATGGAGATCAGTGTAGTGGTTGTGTCGACATGAAGTCTCTTGACCTCAAGTGTCTTGCTGTCGAATCTCTTGACATCGAGAGAAGTGGGCGGGGAAAGTGACAGCCATGACGACGCCCGCCTGGGACCCCGCCCAGTACCTCCGGCACGCCGGCCATCGCGCCCGCCCCTTCGCCGACCTCCTCGCCCGCGTCCCCGCCCTGCCCACCGGCCGGCCCCGCATCGCCGACCTCGGCTGCGGCCCCGGCAACGTCACCGCGTCCCTCGCCGAGCGCTGGCCCACCGCACACATCACCGGCTACGACAACTCGCCCGAGATGCTCGACAAGGCCCACGTCGACCACGAAGGACCCACGGGCGGCGGCGGCCGGCTGGACTTCGCCCACGCCGACGCCCGCGTCTGGACGCCCGCGGAGCCGTACGACCTGATCGTCTCCAACGCCACCCTCCAGTGGGTGCCGGGCCACGCCGACCGCTTCGCCGACTGGATCGCCGCGCTCCGGCCCGGCGGCACCTTCGCCTTCCAGGTCCCGGACAACATCGACGCCCCGCTGCACGCCCTGATGCGCGACCTCGCCGCCGGACCACGCTGGAACACCCGCCTCGCCGGCGTCCTGCGCCGCACCGACTCCGTGTCCGAGCCCGGCGCCTACCTGGACCGCCTCGCCCGCCTGGGCTGCGCCCCGGACGTGTGGCGGACGACGTACCTCCACGTCCTGCCCGGGCAGGACCCCGTCCTCGACTGGGTCAAGGGCACCGGACTGCGGCCCGTCCTGACCGCGCTCGCCGACGACCCCGAGGCACGGGACGCGTTCCTCGCCGAGTACCGCGACCTGCTGCGGCAGGCCTACCCGAGCGCGCCGTACGGCACGGTCATGCCGTTCCGGCGGCTGTTCGCGGTGGCCGTGAAAGGGGCGTGAGGACACTCGTCGCGGCCGGCCACGGGGGTGAGGAAGGCCGTCGCGGCCGGCCACGGGGGTGAGGAAGGCCGTCGCGGCCGGCCGCCGGGGTGAGGAAGGCCGTCGCGGCCGGCCACCACCACCGCGAAGCGGCGGCCCGGTCAGCTCTTGCGGTGCCCGATCAGCCGCGGCTTCGGCTCCAGCCCGTCCAGCCCGTGCCACGCCAGGTTCACCAGATGCGCCGCCACCTCCGCCTTCTTCGGACGGCGCACGTCCAGCCACCACTGCCCGGTCAGGGCGACCATGCCGACCAGGGCCTGGGCGTACAGCGGGGCCAGCTTCGGATCGAAACCGCGGGACTTGAACTCGCGGCCCAGGATGTCCTCCACCTGGGTGGCGATGTCCGAGATCAGCGACGCGAACGAACCCGTGGACTGGGGGATGGGGGAATCACGGACCAGGATCCGGAAACCGTCCGTGTACTCCTCGATGTAGTCGAGCAACGCGAAAGCAGCCTGCTCGCACAGCTCGCGGGGATGGCCGGCCGTCAGCGAACCGGTCACCATGTCCAGCAGACGACGCATCTCGCGGTCGACCACCACCGCGTACAGCCCCTCCTTGCCGCCGAAGTGCTCGTACACCACCGGCTTGGACACCCCGGCCTTCGCCGCGATCTCCTCCACCGACGTGCCCTCGAAGCCCTTGGCCGCGAAGAGGGTGCGACCGATCTCCAGCAGCTGCTGGCGACGCTCCGCCCCGGTCATACGGGTCCGGCGGGCCCGCCGCTGCTTGTCGTTGGAGTTGCTGCTGGAATCGGTCGCCACGGCGTCAATCATGCCGCCTCGGCCGTCTCCTTCCGGCGCCGGGAGCCGCCTTCCCCGGTGTCACGGCGTGAATCGATACGCGAGCGTGACGGCCAGCGCACGTCGTACGCCCAGCCGAGCATCTCGAACCAGCGGATGAAACGGGCCGACGAGTCGATCTGGCCACGCATCACACCGTGCCGCGCCGACGTCGGGTCCGCGTGGTGCAGGTTGTGCCAGGACTCGCCGCAGGACAGAACCGCCAGCCACCACACGTTGCCCGAACGGTCCCGCGACTTGAACGGCCGCTTGCCGACCGCATGACAGATCGAGTTGATCGACCACGTCACATGGTGCAGCAGCGCCACCCGGACGAGGGACCCCCAGAAGAACGCGGTGAACGCACCCCACCAGGACATCGTCACCAGACCGCCGATCAGCGGCGGCAGCGCCAGCGACAGAGCCGTCCAGTACACGAACTGGCGGGAGATCGCCCGGATCGCCGGGTCCTTGATCAGATCCGGCGCGTACTTTTCCTGCGGGGTCTGCTCCTCATCGAACATCCAGCCGATGTGTGCCCACCACAGGCCCTTCATCAGCGCCGGGACCGTCTCACCGAACCGCCACGGAGAGTGCGGGTCACCCTCCGCGTCGGAGAACTTGTGGTGCTTGCGGTGATCGGCCACCCAGCGCACCAGGGGACCCTCGACCGCCAGCGACCCCATGATCGCCAACGCGATCCTCAGCGGCCGCTTCGCCTTGAACGAACCATGGGTGAAGTACCGGTGGAAACCGATCGTGATGCCGTGGCACCCCAGGTAGTAGAAGAAGACCAGCAGGCCCACATCGAGCCAGCTCACCCCCCAGCCCCAGGCCAGCGGCACTGCCGCCACCAGAGCCAGGAACGGCACGGTGATGAAGAGCAGCAGGGTGATCTGCTCGATCGACCGCTTCTTCTCACCACCCAGCGTGGCGGAGGGGAAAGGTGTGTCGTCGGCCTTGCGGGCTTCTTCGATCACATCGGAACTTGAGGTCATGCGCGTCCCCTGTGGGGTCGAGGGTCGAGACGATGCCGGGCCGCCGGGACCGAGCGGGACTCGACGGTACTTCCCTACGGTTCCGTAACCTACGGCGTCGTAAGTATGGCAGCGTGACGTGCGGCGGCAAGAGCCCCAGACCCTGCGCGTCCGCATGGCCACCTATCCTTGGTTTCGGTCGGACAGCGCGGTCCGCTGAAGTTTCCTTCCCGGACCCTCCGGCCCGTATGCGGCACACGCCGCCGGCAGCCGGTCGGGTTCCCTCCCAGACGAGCTTCAACACTGCAAGGAGCCGCACCTGTGAGCAGTGCCGACGACCAGACCACCACGACCAGCAGCGAGCTGCGCGCCGACATCCGCCGGCTGGGTGATCTCCTGGGCGAGACCCTGGTACGGCAGGAGGGCCCGGAGCTACTCGACCTGGTCGAGAAGGTCCGCCGCCTCACCCGCGAGGACGGCGAGGCCGCCGCCGAGCTGCTGCGCGGCACCGAACTGGAGACCGCGGCCAAGCTGGTCCGCGCCTTCTCCACCTACTTCCACCTGGCCAACATCACCGAGCAGGTGCACCGCGGCCGTGAGCTGCGCGCCCGGCGCGCCGCCGAGGGCGGCCTCCTCGCCCGCACCGCCGACCGCCTCAAGGACGCCGACCCCGAACACCTCAGGCAGTCCGTCCAGAACCTCAACGTGCGCCCGGTCTTCACCGCACACCCCACCGAGGCCGCGCGCCGGTCCGTCCTGAACAAGCTCCGGCGCATCGCCGCGCTCCTGGACACCCCCGTCCTCGACACCGACCGCCGCCGCCACGACATCCGCCTCGCCGAGAACATCGACCTCGTCTGGCAGACCGACGAGCTGCGCGTCGTCCGGCCCGAGCCCGCCGACGAGGCCCGCAACGCCATCTACTACCTCGACGAACTCCACGCCGACGCCGTCGGCGACGTCCTCGAGGACCTCACCGCCGAACTCGAACGCGTCGGCGTCAAGCTCCCCGACGACACCCGCCCGCTCACCTTCGGCACCTGGATCGGCGGCGACCGCGACGGCAACCCCAACGTCACCCCCCAGGTCACCTGGGACGTCCTCATCCTCCAGCACGAACACGGCATCAACGACGCCCTGGAGACGATCGACGAACTGCGCGGCCTGCTCTCCAACTCCATCCGCTACGCCGGAGCCACCGAAGAGCTGCTGGACTCCCTGCGGACCGACCTCGAACTGCTCCCCGAGATCAGCCCCCGCTACAAGCGCCTCAACGCCGAGGAGCCCTACCGGCTCAAGGCCACCTGCATCCGGCAGAAGCTGGAGAACACCAAGCAGCGCCTCGCCCGGGGCACCGCACACGAGGACGGCCGGGACTACCTCGGCACCGGCGAACTCCTGAGCGACCTGCGGATCATCCAGACCTCCCTGCGCGAGCACCGCGGCGGCCTCTTCGCCGACGGCCGCCTCGCCCGCACCATCCGCACCCTCGCCGCCTTCGGCCTCCAGCTCGCCACCATGGACGTCCGCGAACACGCCGACGCCCACCACCACGCCCTCGGCCAGCTCTTCGACCGGCTCGGCGAGGAATCCTGGCGCTACGCCGACATGCCCCGCGACTACCGGGCCAAGCTCCTCGCCAAGGAACTCCGCTCCAGAAGGCCGCTCGCCCCCACCCCCGCACCCGTCGACGCGGCCGGACAGAAGACCCTCGGCGTCTTCCAGACCGTCAAGAAGGCCCTGGAGGTCTTCGGACCCGAGGTCATCGAGTCCTACATCATCTCCATGTGCCAGGGCGCCGACGACGTCTTCGCCGCCGCCGTCCTCGCCCGCGAAGCCGGCCTCATCGACCTGCACGCCGGCTGGGCCAGGATCGGCATCGTCCCCCTCCTGGAGACCACCGACGAGCTGAAGGCCGCCGACACCATCCTCGAGGACATGCTCTCCGACCCGTCCTACCGGCGCCTCGTCGCGCTCCGGGGCGACGTCCAGGAGGTCATGCTCGGCTACTCCGACTCCTCCAAGTTCGGCGGCATCACCACCAGCCAGTGGGAGATCCACCGCGCCCAGCGACGCCTGCGCGACGTCGCCCACCGCTACGGCGTACGCCTGCGCCTCTTCCACGGCCGCGGCGGCACCGTCGGCCGCGGCGGCGGCCCCTCCCACGACGCCATCCTCGCCCAGCCCTGGGGCACCCTCGAGGGCGAGATCAAGGTCACCGAGCAGGGCGAGGTCATCTCCGACAAGTACCTCATCCCCTCCCTCGCCCGGGAGAACCTGGAACTCACCGTCGCGGCCACCCTCCAGGCCTCCGCCCTGCACACCGCACCCCGCCAGTCCGACGAGGCCCTCGCCCGCTGGGACGCCGCCATGGACGTCGTCTCCGACGCCGCCCACAACGCCTACCGCCGCCTCGTCGAGGACCCCGACCTGCCGGCCTACTTCCTCGCCTCCACGCCGGTCGACCAGCTCGCCGACCTGCACCTGGGCTCGCGGCCCTCCCGCCGCCCCGGCTCAGGCGTCTCGCTCGACGGCCTGCGCGCCATCCCCTGGGTCTTCGGCTGGACCCAGTCCCGGCAGATCGTCCCCGGCTGGTTCGGCGTCGGCTCCGGCCTCAAGGCCCTGCGCGAGACCGGCCTCGACACCGTGCTCGACGAGATGCACCAGCAGTGGCACTTCTTCCGCAACTTCATCTCCAACGTCGAGATGACCCTCGCCAAGACGGACCTGCGGATCGCCCAGCACTACGTCGACACCCTCGTCCCCGACGAACTCAAGCACGTCTTCGACACCATCAGGGCCGAACACGAACTGACCGTCCGCGAGGTCCTCAAGGTCACCGGCGAGAACGAACTCCTCGACGTCCAGCCCGACCTCAAGCAGACCTTCACCATCCGCGACGCCTACCTGGACCCCATCTCCTACCTCCAGGTCGCCCTGCTCAAGCGGCAGCGCGACGCGGCAGCGGCCGGCACCGAGCCCGACCCGCTCCTCTCCCGCGCCCTGCTCCTCACCGTCAACGGCGTGGCGGCGGGCCTGCGCAACACCGGCTGACAGCCACCACACGACAAGGGTGCCCCCGCGGTCCTACGACCACGGGGGCACCCTCGTCCACACCCAGCACGCTCACTGCAAGGCCACGAACACCGCCGTCAGCAACCCCGCCCCCGACAGACCCAGCACCCACGCCACCCGCAGCAGCCGCATCCCGCCCGCCACCACCACCGACGCCAGCAGCAGCGCACCGCCCAGCGGCACCCACGCGTACAGGACCCCCGCCGGACCGGAACGCACCGCGTCCCTCGTGCCCGGCTTCAGCACCACGTCGTACGTCGCCCCCTCACGCACCGCCGGCGACTGCTCGATCTCCACACGCGCCCCCGCCCGCACCCCCTCCGACGCGGGCGTGAACGGGCCACTGCACGTGTCCCCCGCACAGTCCGTCACCCGGACCGTGCCCCGTTCACGTCCCTTCGTCAGCATCACGTGCTGCGCGGTCCCCCAGGAACCCCACACCCCGGCGAACAGAATCAGCGCGGCGAACGCCCCCGTCGCAGCGACCCGCCCGAACCGCAACGCGGTCACGGACGCCTGGCGAGCGGTACTGGCTGTGGCAGGCATGGCCGGGATCATTGGCCATACGCCTACGGCCGGTCAACTCCCCGGAACGCCATGAACGGACAAGTCAGGAGTTGTACGAACCCTGCGCCCGCTCCAGCCCCTCCGTCACCAGACACTCCACCGCATCCGCCGCACGGTCCACGAACCAGTCCAGCTCCTTGCGCTCCGCCGACCCGAAGTCCTTCAGCACGAAGTCCGCCACCTGCATCCGCCCCGGCGGCCGGCCGATCCCGAACCGCACCCGGTGATACGCCGGACCCATCGCCTTCGTCATCGACTTCAGCCCGTTGTGCCCGTTGTCACCGCCGCCCAGCTTCAGCCGCAGCGTCCCGTAATCGATGTCCAGCTCGTCGTGCACCGCCACGATGTTCGCCACCGGAACCTTGTAGAAGTCCTTCAGCGCATTCACCGGACCGCCCGACAGATTCATGTACGACATCGGCTTCGCCAGGATCACCCGGCGGTTCGCCGGCCCCACCGGACCGATCCGCCCCTCCAGAACCTGCGCCTGGGCCTTGCCCGCCCGCTTGAACTTCCCCCCGATCCGCTCCGCGAGCAGGTCCGCCACCATGAAACCGACGTTGTGGCGGTTCATGGCGTACTCCGGCCCGGGATTACCGAGCCCGACGATGAGCCAGGGATCACTGGCGGGAGTGGTCACGTCCATGTCTCCTTGATACGCGCCAGCCGCCGCTCCCGGCGAGGGGAGCGGCGGCTGACCAGTTGACGACGACGGCGAGGATCAGGCCTCGGCCGCCTCCTCACCCTCGGCGGCCTCGCCCGCGGTCTCCTCGGCCTGGGCCTGCAGCACCTGCAGCACCACGGCGTCCTCGTCCACGGCCAGGGTCACACCGCTCGGCAGGGTGATGTCCTTGGCGTGGACGGAGGCACCGGCCTCCAGACCCTCCACGGAGACCGTGACGGCCTCGGGGATGTGCGTGGCCTCGGCCTCGACCGGCAGCGCGGTCAGGACGTGCTCCAGCAGGTTGCCGCCCGGGGCCAGCTCGCCCTCGGCGTGCACCGGAACCTCGACCGTGACCTTCTCGCCACGCTTGACCAGCAGCAGGTCGACGTGCTCCAGGAAGCCCTTCAGCGGGTCACGCTGCACGGCCTTCGGGATCGCCAGCTCGTTGGTCTTGCCGTCGATGTCCAGGGAGATCAGGACGTTCGGCGTACGCAGCGCCAGCAGCAGCTCGTGGCCCGGCAGGGTCAGGTGCAGCGGGTCGGAACCGTGGCCGTACAGGACACCCGGAACCTTGTTCTCGCGGCGGATGCGACGGGCGGCACCCTTGCCGAACTCGGTGCGGGACTCGGCGGCGAGCTTCACCTCGGACATGTTGATCACTCCTCGTAGGAACTGGGAACGGACGTGGTCACCCGGCCACGAACGGCCTGCTACGAAGAGCGCGTCGATAACGGAGCACCAGCCCCCGTGAGAACGGAGACGGCCTCCCTCGCCGAGCAACTGCAGCAGTCTACTCGGCAAGGGAGGCCGCACCCAAAAGGATCTTCAGCTAACGCCCGAGCGTCGCCTGCAGAAACCTCACTGCTCGTCGAAGAGGCTCGTCACCGAACCATCCTCGAACACCTCACGCACCGCACTCGCAATCGTCGGAGCGATCGACAGCACCTTGATCTTGTCCAGATCCCGGCCCAGCTCCGCAGGCGTCGGCAGCGTGTTCGTGAACACGAACTCACTCACCCGCGAGTTCTTCAGCCGATCCGCGGCCGGCCCCGACAACACACCGTGCGTCGCCGTCACGATCACGTCCTCCGCACCATGCGCGAACAGCGCATCCGCAGCCGCACAGATCGTGCCACCCGTGTCGATCATGTCATCGACCAGCACACAGACCCGGCCCTTGACCTCACCCACGACCTCATGCACGGTCACCTGGTTCGCGACGTCCTTGTCACGCCGCTTGTGCACGATCGCCAGCGGCGCACCCAGCCGGTCACACCAACGGTCCGCCACCCGCACACGACCCGCGTCCGGCGACACCACCGTCAGCTTCTCCCGGTCCACCTTCGCACCCACGTAGTCCGCCAGCAGCGGCAGCGCGAACAAGTGGTCCACCGGACCGTCGAAGAAGCCCTGGATCTGGTCCGTGTGCAGATCCACGGTCAGAATCCGATCGGCACCCGCCGTCTTCATCAGATCCGCGATCAGACGCGCCGAAATCGGTTCACGACCCCGGTGCTTCTTGTCCTGCCGCGCGTAACCGTAGAACGGCACGATCACCGTGATGGAACGAGCCGACGCACGCTTCAGCGCGTCGATCATGATCAACTGCTCCATGATCCACTTGTTGATCGGAGCCGTGTGGCTCTGGATCAGGAAGCAGTCCGCACCACGCGCCGACTCCTGGTAACGGACGTAGATCTCACCGTTCGCGAAGTCGAAGGCCTTCGTCGGGACGACCCCGACACCCAGCTGCTGGGCGACCTCCTCGGCAAGCTCGGGGTGGGCGCGGCCGGAGAAGAACATCAACTTCTTCTCGCCGGTCGTCTTGATCCCGGTCACAGCACTGTCTCCTCAGAGGTTGTCTCAGCCAGCCGGCTGCTCGGCGACCTCTCGGCTGGGCATGAGAGGCCGAATCAGCTGGTAAGGGTGCGGGGTGCACACGTGCGGATGTGCACTTATCACGGTACGCCGACTTCGACGCACCCGTTTCCCGTCACTCCTCGCCCGCACCCTGCCGCGACGCCGCCTCAGCCGCCTTCGCCGCCGCACTCCCCGGACGCTTCCGCGCCACCCAACCCTCGATATTCCGCTGCTGACCACGGGCCACAGCCAGCGAACCGGGCGGCACATCCTTCGTGATCACCGAACCCGCCGCGGTGTAGGCACCGTCCCCCACCGTGACAGGAGCCACAAACATGTTGTCCGAACCCGTCCGGCAATGCGACCCGATCGTGGTGTGGTGCTTGTCCTGACCGTCGTAGTTCACGAACACACTCGCCGCACCGATGTTCGAGAACTCACCGATCGTCGCGTCCCCCACGTACGACAGATGCGGCACCTTCGTACCCTCACCGATCGACGCGTTCTTCGTCTCCACGTACGTCCCGATCTTGCCCTTGGCACCCAACCGCGTCCCCGGACGCAGATACGCGTACGGCCCCACACTCGCCCGCGCACCCACCACGGCACCATCGGACACCGTGTTGTCCACCCGCGCCCCCGCACCCACCCGGGTGTCCTTCAGCCGGCTGTTCGGCCCCACCTCGGCACCCTCACCGATGTGCGTCACACCGACGAGCTGCGTACCCGGAAGCACCACCGCGTCCTGCTCGAACGTGACCGTCACATCCACCCACGTCGTCGCCGGATCCACCACCGTGACACCGTCCAGCATGGCCCGCGTCAGCAGCCTGTCGTTCAGGATCCGCCGCGCCTCCGCCAACTGCACCCGGTTGTTGATCCCCGCGATCTCCCGGTGATCACCGGCCACGGAAGCACCGACCCGATGACCGGCCTCCCGCAGGATCCCCAGCACATCGGTCAGGTACTCCTCGCCCTGACTGTTGTCCGTCCGCACCTTCTTCAGCGCGTCCGCCAGCAGCTGCCCGTCGAACGCGAACACCCCGCTGTTGATCTCCCGGATCTCCCGCTGGACCTCGGTCGCGTCCTTGTGCTCCACGATCGCGGTGACGGCACCCGTCGCCTCGTCCCGCACGATCCGGCCGTAACCGGTCGCGTCCGGCACCTCCGCCGTCAGCACGGTCACGGCGTTGCCGTCGGTGCCGTGCGTCTCGGCGAGCCGCTTCAGCGTGTCAGCGGTCAGCAGCGGGGTGTCCCCGCACACGACCACCACGGTCCCGTCCACGGCCCCGCCCAGCTCCTCCAGGCCCATCCGCACGGCGTGCCCGGTGCCGTTCTGCTCCGCCTGCACGGCCGTCCTGGTGGCCGGGTCGATCTCGGCGAGATGGGCGGTGACCTGCTCACGGGCGTGGCCCACGACCACGACCAGGTTCGCGGGGTCCAGCTCACGCGCGGCGGCGAGGACGTGGCCGACGAGGGAGCGGCCGCAGATCTGGTGGAGGACCTTGGGTGTGGCCGACTTCATACGGGTGCCCTCACCCGCTGCGAGAACGACGACTGCTGCCGGGCGGATGGCACTCACGGGGTTGCCCTTCGGCTGTGGGTGGGTGGGGGTGACAGCCGCAGGATACCGGGGTGAGTTCACGACGGTACGAGAGCGGGCCCCGACCGTGGTGTTACCAGTCAGGGCCCGAACTTCGGTCTTGTGCGCCGTGGCTCCCCCGCAAGGATTCGAACCTTGTCCTGCTAGATCCAAAATCTAGTGTGCTGCCGGTTACACCACGGGGGACAGCGCCTCAGACCTTACCCGAGGCGTGCCTCAGCCTGGGCCACGATTCCGTTCCACCAGCCCTCGATGCGGTTGTACAAGTGGGCGCTTCGGGCGACGACGACGACCAGGCAGCCGTGATAGTCGTCCCCGGTGTTCTTGCGGACCGTTTTGGGGTTGTGCTTCTTCAGGGTCGGCTTGGCGAAGACAGACGTGTCGATGCCGGCCACAGCCGCCCAGAAGCGGTGCGCAGCGGCCACGTCCGCCGACTCATGGATGAGCAACCGGAAGTTCAGCCGCTCCCGGTCCACCCCCAGCAGATCGAGCCAGGCGAGGTACGTCCGGATCACCCCGGGATCGCTGTTGACGAAGACTGCGCGCTCACGGCGGTCGTACGGCTTGCTCTTGGAGCCCTCGGCCCAGTAGAGCGCCACCCCGGCGACGAAGAGTTCGCGGTCTGTCAGGTCCGCGAGGTCCTCGCGGGCTGCCAGCTTCCTCTCCTCGCGCTTGTCGTCCTCGGCCGCGCGACGCCGTGCCAGACCCTCTTGCATGAGTGCCACCTGCTCTTCCGGCGTGTAGCGGGGCTTCGGCCTCGGGAGGTCGCGTACCCACAGCGACACCGAGCTGCGCGAGCAGCCCAGTTCCACCTCGATCTGGTCGTACGTCCAGCCCTGAAGGCGTAGCTCCCGTGCCTTCTCCCGTAGGTCGTCCTTGGCGCGCGGGCGCTTTGTCCACTCCGGTGGCGGTTCTCCCTTCACGAGTCGGTTGAGGACGTCGTTGTTGAAGATCTTCAGCTCGTCCCGGATCTGCCGGAGGCTGTAGCCGGCTCGGCGTAGGGCCACCGCTCGGTTCCGGAGTTCCTCGAGGTCGGCGTATTTGCCTGGTGAATGTGTCATAGGCATACCGTCCAGCCGGAATGCTGGGTTCCGGGGTCGAACGGGAAGGGTTCACCAGTTCGAGGGATACCGGTGCGTTTCGAGGCCGTTCGCTTACGCGGTGTGGTGTGTGGAGGTACGCGAAACTCACCGGAAAAGGCGTAGGCGTCGCCCGTACGCTGGAGGCATGACCACGACGGGGGAAGACCATGCCAGGGCTGTGACCGGCCCTTGGTGGTGGGAGAGGTGGCGCAGTGCGGTGCTCGACGGGAGCCTCGCGCTGGCGTCCGCCGTGGAGTGCGCTGCGGAGGGGATTCCGTTCGCCCGGGATGCGGGGATCCCGCTGCCGGTGGGGATCGTCTTCGGGGTGATCGCCGGTTCGGTGCTGCTGGTGCGGCGGAAGTGGCCGGTCGCGGTGGTGCTGGTGGCGATCGCGATCACGCCGGCGCAGATGGGTTTTCTGCTGGGTGTCGTCGGGCTGTACACGCTGGCGGCGTGTGAGCTGCCGCGGCGGGTCATCGGGGCGCTGGCGGGGATGTCGCTGCTGGGGACGGCGGTGGTGACGTTCGTGCGGGTCCGGCAGGACATGGCGCGCGGTGATCTGACGCTCGGTGACTGGTTCGTGCCGTTCGCCGCGGTGACGACCGCGTTGGGGCTGACGGCTCCGCCGGTGTTGCTGGGGTTGTACGTGGGGGCGCGGCGGCGGTTGATGGAGAGCTTGCGGGAGCGGGCGGATTCGCTGGAGCGGGAGCTTCAGTTGCTCGCGGAGCGGGCGGAGGAGCGGGCCGAGTGGGCGCGTGGTGAGGAGCGGACGCGGATCGCCCGGGAGATGCACGACGTGGTGGCGCACCGGGTGAGTCTGATGGTGGTGCATGCGGCGGCGTTGCAGGCGGTGGCGCGGAAGGATCCGGAGAAGGCGGTGAGGAACGCCGTTCTGGTGGGGGACATGGGGCGGCAGGCGCTGACCGAGTTGCGGGAGATGCTCGGGGTGTTGCGGGCGGGTACGGAGGGGGAGCAGCCGGCTGCTGCGGTGCCGTTGGCGGCGGTCGGGGAGGCGGCTGCGGAGGCGGCGTCCCGGGCGGCGGTCGAGGTGGGCGGGGCTGAGGGGCCGTGTCTGTCGGAGCTGGACGAGTTGATCGGGCAGTCGGCTGCCGCGGGGATGGTGGTGGATCTGTCGGTGGAGGGGGAGGTGCGGGCGTATGCGGCGGAGGTGGAGCAGACGGCGTACCGGGTGGTGCAGGAGGCGTTGACGAACGTGCACAAGCATGCGGCGGGTGCGAAGACGTACGTGCGGTTGGCGCATCGGGTGTCGGAGATCGCGATGCAGGTGGAGAACGAGCCGCCGCCGGAGCCTGCGTCGGCGTCGGCGGTGGGCTTGCCGTCGGGTGGGAACGGTCTGGTGGGGATGCGGGAGCGGGTCGTGGCGCTGGGGGGCGTGTTCGTGTCGGGGCCGACGGATGCGGGTGGTTTCCGGGTGTCGGCGGTGATTCCGGCGGTGTAGGGCGGGGCCTCGGGGTGTCGGCGGTGATTCCGGCGGTGTGGGGCGGGGCCTCGGGGTGTGAGCGGGGCCCTGGCGTCTGAGCGGGGCCCTGGCGTCTGAGCGGGGCCTCGCGGTGTCGAGGTCCTCGGGGCTTGGGGGCTGCCCGTGCCGGGGTCAGCCTGCGGTGAGGCGTACCGGGGGGATGCCGGTGATGAGGGCGGAGAGGGCGTGGTCGATGTCGGGGCCGAGGTACCAGTCGCCGGTGTGGTCGACGGTGTAGATGCGGCCTTCGGCGTCGATGGCGAGGACGGCGGCGGTGTCGGTCTCCTCGCCGAGGGGGCACAGCTCGGTGCCGAGGGCGCGGCCGAGGTCGCCGAGGGTGCGGGCCAGGTGGAGGCCGTGCAGGGGGTCGAGGTGCAGGGCGGCGGGTGTGATCTGGCGGCCGGTGCCGGTGGGGGTGACGGTCAGGCCGCCGAATTCGGCCCAGGCTTCGACGGCCGCGGGGAAGACGCTGTGCCGGTGTCCGGCGGGTGAGGTGTGTGCGCGGAGGGCGTCTGCCCAGATCTCGGCCTGTTTTATGTCCCAGCGTCCGGGTTGCCAGCCGGCGGCGCGCAGGGCGGCGTCGACGGGTACGGGGAAGCGCGTGGTCGAGGTGCGGTCGGGGTGCATCTGCCCTTCGTTCGTCGTGTGCGTGCGGGTGCTCGCGTGGTGGTGCGGGTGTCACTGGGGTTGACGGGGGTGGCCGGCCGTCGGTTGCGGCGGCCGGCGGGGCTGGTCAGCCGTCGGTTGCGGTGGGGTCGACGATGCGTACGCCGAAGTGGGCGCTGAGGGCGGTGCAGGTGCGGCAGGGGGCGGCGAAGCTGCCGTGGAGGGGGTCGCCGTCCTCGCGTATGCGGCGGGCGGTGAGTTTGGCGTTCTTGAGTGCTTTGCGTGCTTCGCCGTTGGTCATGGGTTTGCGGGCGGCGCGTTTGCTGCGGGCGGCGTCGGCGGTGGCGAGGTGCCGGGAGATGAGGATGGTCTCGGCGCAGCGGCCGGTGAAGCGGTCGCGTTGGGCGCTGGTGAGGGTGTCGAGGAAGTCCTGGACGAGGGGGTGCAGGGCGGGGGGCTGGTCGCTGCGGGCGGCGGTGCCGGTGAGGGTGGCGCCGCGGACGGAGAGGGCGGCGGCGACGGTGGGCAGGATGCCGTCGCGGCGGTGGCGGAGGGTGGGGGCGGGGGGTGTGTCGGTGCCGCTCCAGTCGATGCGGGGGTCGCCGGCCCGCGCGTCGGTACCTCCGGTCTGCAAGGTGTTCATGATCGTTTTCCCTCCCCGGGCATCCCCCCGAAGGACACAGGGTGCCAAATGCCGTGGCTGGTGCGGAAGCTGGGGCGGGGCGACACGCCCGTGCGGGGGTGTGCGGTGACGGTGGGGTGACGGCTGGTCACGGAGGTGGAGGGGCGGTGGGGGTGGGGACGCGGTGGGCCGGTGACCGGGGTTCGCGTACCGCATAGGCTGTCGGCATCCGCGATCGACACCGCCGTTCAGGCCAGAGACAACGCCGCAGGGGGCTACCGCCATGACGACAGGTCGGCTCGGGCTGGGGGCGCCGCCCAGCCGCCAGGCTGGGGGACAAGCCGCGCCGCCGAACGCGGCCTACGCCGGGCAGGTCGTGCATTTTCCTGATCCGGTCCGGGCGGCGCGTCACCCGAGAGGGGTACGGGTCGATGAGCGGGGCTTTCCGGAATTCTCGCCGTACGCACGGGTGGCGGTGGAGATCGCCGAGCCGCCGGAGGGGTTCGGGGTCGATGAGTTGCGGCTGACGGACTACGTGTCGGCGAACGCGGCGCTGGCGGCTGAGGGGCACGCGTTGTGGGACACGGTTCCCGGCGTGGCGACGCCGCACGGCTGGACGTGGCACCACGTGGCGGGGACGCGGCGGTTGGAGCTGGTTCCGGTCGAGGTGAAGGCGTTGCTGCGGCACCACGGTGGGGTGGCGACGGCGCTGGTGGACCACGGCAAGCGGGGGACGCGGCCGTTGCAGGAGACCCGGCCGGCGCACTTCGGGCTGCCGAAGTCGGGTGTGGCGGTGACGGAGGCGCAGGTGCTGGGGGTCGAGGAGGACCTGGGTTACCGGCTTCCCGGCGCTTATCGCACGTTCCTGAAGGCGGCGGGCGGCTGTGCGCCGGTGGGTACGGCGCTGCTCCCGGAGTTGGGGTTGTTGCTGGACCAGCCGTTCTTCACGGTGCGGGACGAGGCCGCGGTCAATGACCTGGTGTACGTCAACAAGTGTCTTCGTGACCATCTGACGAAGGATTACCTCGGGGTCGCCTTTGTGCAGGGCGGTCTGCTCGCGGTGAAGGTCAAGGGCGACCGGGTCGGTTCGGTGTGGTTCTGCGCGTACGACGATGTGCGTGACGTGGATCCGTCGTGGTCGCCGGCGGAGCGGGTGGAGCGTCTGCTGCTGCCGTGCGGTGACGATTTCGATGTGTTCCTGTCCCGGCTGGCCGGTAGTCCGCCGGAGTTGGAGACGGTGGCGAGTCTGATGGTCGACGGCGGTTTCGCGCGTGTCGTGCCGGTGTCTTCCGGCCCGGCGTCGTCCGGTCCGGCGGGGGAGTGAGCTGCAGGCGATGGTGACGTACGCGCAGGCGCAGGAGCGCGCCGAGGAGTGGATCAACGGTGACGTGCCCGCGTACCAGCACCGTGAGGTGCGGGTGCGGGAGTTCGAGCTGGGTTTCGTGGTGTGGGGTGAGGACCGGGCGGAGGGTCCGCGTTCGGACGCGGGTGGTCAGCGTCTGGTCATCGCCCGGGACAGCGGGGAGGCGACGCTGTGGCCCGCTCTGCCGGTGGGTGAGGTGATCCGCCGGTACGAGGAGGAGTACGGCCGCGCGGACGAGCCGCAGGACGCGGTGCCGGCGCCGGCGGCGCGGGTGGATCTGAATCAGACGTCGTTCCTGCTGACTCCTCCGGAGTGGCTGCAGGAGGCGGCGGACAAGCTCGGGCTGGGCGAGCGGGGGCCGGGTGCGGCGGGGGATTCGGATCCGGGTTCCGGCGCGGGCGCGCTGGGTTCTCCGGGGGCTGGTCCGGGGTCTTCGGGCGCTGGTGCGGGGGCTGTTTCCGGTCCCGCTCCGGGTTCTGGTCCGGGTTCCGCTGCGGGTGTGCCGGGTTCTGGTCCGGGTTCCGCTGCGGGTGTGCCGGGTTCTGGTCCGGGTGCGCCGGGTTCTGTTCCGGGTGAGGGTCCGGCTGCGGCTGCGGCTGAGGCTGCGGCTGCGGTTGCGGCTGCGGCTGAGGCCTCGGCTTCGGCTTCAGTGGGTTCGGGCGGTGGTCCGGGGCCGGGTGCCGCCGCGGTTGCTGACGAAGGTTCCGTTGCGGACGGGGGCCGGGCTGCTGGGGGCGGTACGGCGGCTGACGCGGTGTCCTCCGGTGGTGGCGGTCTGGCGCAGACGCAGGCCGGGGTCCCCGCTCCGGCGGACGTGCCGGCGGGTGCCACGCCCTGGGCCGGTACCGACACGAACGCGGAAGCCGGCGAGGACGACCGTTCCGTGCCGCTGCCCGCGACGGTGTTCGCGCCTCCGCTGAGCGAGTTGCAGGACCAGGCGCCGCGTCCGCCGGCGGCCGCGCCGGACGCGCCGACCGCTTTGATGTCGGGCGGGAGCCAGCTGCCGCCGACGGCGATCGCGCCGGCGCTCGACGGGCCGGGCGCGCCCGGGGCACAGGGCTTCCCGCCGGGCGCGCAGGGCGGCGCACCGGCCACGGGTGGTGTGCCGGGGACCGCACCCGGAGCCGCGTACGCACCGGGTGCGCCGGGCGCAGGGCAGGGCGCTACGCCACCGCCGCCGCAGGGCGCGCCGGTGTACGAGTACCCGCAGGGACCGGGGGTTGCGGGCACGCCTCCGCCGAGTGTGCCTTCCCCTCCCCACTCTCCGGCTCCTCCCATGGCGCCGGGCGTGCCGGGGGCTTCGCAGGGCGGTACGCCGCCGCCTGCGTCGCCGGGTGTCCCGTCGTCGTACGGCTATCCGCAGGGCGCCCCCGGTGCTCCGCAGGACGCCTCCCGGTACGGCTATCCGCAGGCGCCGGCCGGTGCGCCGGACGCGCCGCAGCCGCCGGCCGGGCCGGGAGTACCGGGACGGCGGCTCGCGCCGAACGCCGGTGACATCGCGGACGCGGCGACGAGCAAGGCAGCACCGCCGCCGAAGAAGGCGCGCGGTGGCGCGGGCGCGCCGCCTCCTCCGCCGGGAGCCCCGGGCGCTCCGGGCGCGCGGCCCGGGGGCGCGGCGACGCCGCCCGCGCCGGGTGCGCCTGCGGGCGGGTACGTGCCGACGCAACTGGTGTCCGCGCTCGGGCCGGAGGGGCCCGGCGGCCCGGGCGGCACGGGCGTGCCCGCCGGTCCGGGTGGCGCGGAGGGAACGCGGGCGCCGGGTGCGCCGAACGCTCCGGGCGCCCCCGACACGCCTGCCGCACCTCCGGCTCCGCCTGCCGGTATGCCTCCGGGCAACAACGTGCACCACGCGGCCACGATGCTGGCCGATCCCAGCCAGCTGGGCGGGGGAGCGCCGCAGCCCCCGGGTGCCCCCGGCGCGCCCCAGCCCCCGGGTGTTCCCGGCGCCCCGCAGCCTCCGGGTGCTCCCGGCTACCCGAACCCGCCCGGCGCCCCCGCGGGGCAGGCTGTCCCGGGCATGCCTCCCGCTCCGGGCGCTCCCGGACCCCACGGGGCTCCCGGCGCACCGCAGCCGCCGGGCGCCCCCGGCGCGCCCGGCGTTCCCGGTGCCCGGGGCGGTGCTCGCGGTGCCGTGCACCACGCGGAGACCGTGCTGTCCGCTCCTCCGGTGGGCGGCCCCGGTGCGCCCCCGCCGCCCGCCCCCGGGATGCCCGGCGCTCCTGGCATGCCCGGCGCTCCGGGGGTGCCTGGCGCTCCTGGCATGCCCGGCGCTCCCGGCATGCACGCGGGCGCTCCGGGCGCGATGGCGCCGCCGGGTGCCGTGCCGCCCGGTGCGGTGCCGCCGCCGGGTGGGCCCGTGCCGGGGCAGGCTCCGGCGTACGGGTATCCGCAGCAGGGGCAGCCGACGGTCGGCCCCGGCTACCAGGCGGTGCTGCGCTATCGCGCGCAGGACGGCTCGGAGCAGCAGCTGATCCGGCGTTCGGCACCGGGTACGCCGCACCCGGAGTGGCAGATCTTCCACGAGCTGCGGGCGATGAACGTACCGCCGGACCAGGTGCTGGAGCTGCACACGGAGCTGGAGTCGTGCACGCTGCCGGGTGCCTACTGCGCGCGGATGATCCGCGAGCAGTGGCCGCAGGCGCGGATCACGAGCATCGCGCCGTACGGCACGGACCATGCGAGCCGGCAGCAGGGCATGCAGCAACTGCTGGCGCACCAGGGCGAGTTGCACCAGGTGGCCGACGGTCCCGCGCGGCCGGCGCCGGTGCGGGCGCCGCTGCCGCCGGTGCAGGCCGCGCCGCCGATCCCGCCGGAGGGCATCGCGCAGGAGCTGGCTGCGGCGTTCGGGCCGGGGATCTTCCGGTTCGAGCAGCAGGCGGTGTCCCGGCAGGGTGTGCCGCCGGTGGTGGCGCACACGCTGGTGGTGGCCGGTCTGCCGGTGGATCTGGGCCCGTTCTTCTGGGCGCAGGCGCAGCCGGGCCGTCCGGTGCCGACGCTGGCGGAGCTGGCGGCCGAGCGCGGGGTGCAGCCCGCGGCGGACGCGGGTTCGTACCTCGTCATGGGCACCGACTTCGGCAGGGCGATCTGTGTGCAGTACGGGACGGCGAACATCGTGGCCGTGCCCGTGGAGGCGGGGCCGGGCGGTGCGCCGGTGCCGCCGCAGTTCGTGAACACCGGGCTGCCGGAGTTCGCCCGCTGCCTTGCGCTGCTGGGCCGGATGTGGCGGCTGCGGTTCGGGCTGAACCAGGAGCAGGCGGGCCGCTGGACCGTCGACTTCCAGGCGCAGCTGGCCGCTCTGGACCCGGCGGCGCTCGGTTCGCCGGAGAGCTGGTGGTCGGTGCTGCTGGAACAGATGTGGGACGGCCTGTTGTAGCGCCGTAGCGCCGTAGCGCCGTAGCGCCGTAGCGCCGTAGTCCCGGTTCTTGGCCGTCGTCCGTCTCGGGCGGCCCGCCGGGTGTGAGTACTCGTGCCCTTCACGCGTGTGCGTGGAGGGCGCGAGGCGTTTTCGGGGGCGTCGGCGCCGGGGGTGAGAGGGCGTTGTCGGTGTGGAACGCGTACGGCGAGATTCCGACCGTGACGTCTCTGCGGAGTGTCGCGTTATGCACACTTAAGTCTGATCCATCAAGATATGCGCGAAATCATCCTGTCGTGTATGTCCGGTGGAGAGGAGTTCCCGGGGTGAGCAGCGCATCGACGTCGCCGCACGGCTTCGTGACCGTCCGGGGGCGCGGCTACCGCCCCCACCAGGTCGACGCGTACATGGAGGCACTGTCCGACAGCCGGGACGCCGCCTGGGAGCGGGCGGCTCGGCTGACCGTGCTGGCCAAGGAGATGGACGCGGAGGCCGCGCACGTCCGCGAGGTACTCGCCTCTCTCGCGCCACAGACGTACGAGGCGCTCGGGGAGCGGGCACGGCGCGTGTTCCAGCTCGTGGTGGACGAGGCGGCGGCGCTCGGGGCCCGTACGCGCGGCGCGGCCCGGGAGGAGGTCGCGCAGGCCGAGGCGTACGCCGAGGCGGTACGCCGGGAGGCGCAGGAGGCCGCGGACGCGCTCCGTGCGGAGGCCGACGAATACGCGAGCCAACTGCTCCTCGCCGCGCAGACCGAGGCGGAGGAGATCCGCGTCGGCGCCCGGCTCGACGTGAAGGCGGAGCGCGGCGAGGAACTGGCCTCGCTGCGCGAGCTGCGGCAGCGCGCCACGGGCATGCTCGTCGAGCAGGCCCGTGAGCACGCCGCGCGCTGGGAGCAGGCGGAATGCGAGGAGGCCGAGCGGACGGCCGAGCTGGACGCCCGGCTCGCCGAACGGCTGCGCCGGGCCGAGGCCGAGCTGGCCGAGGCCGAACGCGCCCTCGAGGAGGCCCAGGGGTGCGAGGGGTACTACCAGGAGGAGGCACGCGTACGTGCCGACGACATCATCGCCCACGCGCGTCTGCGCGAGGAGGAGATCGCCCGGGAGACCGAGCAGGTGCTGCGCGAGCACGGCGAGACCTGGGACGACGTCAGCGCGCACATGGACTCCGTGCGCGACAGCCTCATCTCGCTGACCGGCCGGGCGGCACTGGAGTAGCGACCGGGCCGCGCGCACGGACGCCCCGTCAGTTACCCCTGCGCACCGCCCCCGCCAGGATCCAGCCCTCCACCGCCTCGTACTGGCGGCGCTGCCGCTCCGCCTTCCCGTGGCCGGACAGCACCGTGCCCAGCCAGCCGAAGAAGAAGCCGGCCGGGATGGAGACGAGGCCCGTGGTGGTGAACGGGAACCAGTTGAAGTCGGCGTGCGGGAACGCCGAGACGGGTGAGCCGGAGACGAGGTTGGTGCCCGGCATGAGCAGCAGCACGGTCAGTGAGCCACCGAGCAGCGTGCTCATCAGCCCGGTGCGGGTGTAGCGGCGCCAGAAGAGGCCGTAGACCAGGGCCGGGGCGAGGGCGGAGGCGCCCAGGCAGAAGGAGAGCGTCACCAGGGGCTGCAGACTGTGGTGCTGGACCAGGGTGGCCAGCAGGATCGTGGGGACGCCCGTGGCCAGCGCCGAGACGCGGGCCAGGGTCATCTCGCGGCGGGCCGGCATCTCCTGCACCCGGGCGGCGAACACGTCGTGGGCGAGGGAGTTGGCGCACGCGAGGATCATCCCGGCCACCGAGGCGAGCAGGGTCAGGAAGATCGCGGTGATGACCATGGTGAACAGGAGGGTCTCCGCCGTCGACACGTCCGTGCCGAACGCCGCGCGCGTGCCCAGCAGGTACGCCGTGTTGCCCTGCGGGTCGGCCGCGGAGACCGCCGCCCGTCCGGCCAGGGCCGTCGCGCCGAACCCGACCACCGTGACGACCAGCACGAACAGGGCGACGATCGACACCGCCCAGGACATCGAGCGGCGCACCTGGCGGGCGCTGGAGGCGGTGTACATGCGCATGGTGACGTGCGGCAGGCAGGCGCCGCCGAGGACGACGGTCAGCTCCGAGGCGATCATGTCGAGGCGGGCGGTGGCGCCGGTGCCGAACTGCAGCCCGGAGCGCAGGAAGGCCGGCCCGGCATCGCTGCGCCGTGCCGCCGCGGTGAACAGGGCGCCCGGGTCCCAGTCGAAGCGGCGCAGCACGAGGACGGCGACCACGATGCCGGAGCCGACCAGCATCACGATCTTCAGGATCTGGATGAGCGCGGTGCCCTTCATGCCGCCGATCGCCGCGTAGGCGATCATCAGGGCGCCCAGTCCCACGACGCACCCGGTCTTCAGGGACTCGCTGCCGAAGCCGAGGACGAACGCCATCAGCTGCCCGGTCGCGGCCAGTTGGACCAGCATCAGCGGCAGCAGCGCGGTGATCGTCACGGCGCAGGCCGTGATGCGTACGCAGCGGCCCGGCAGTCGGCGGGCGAGCGCGTCGCCCATGGTGAACCGGCCCGCGTTGCGCAGCGGTTCGGCCAGCAGGAACATCAGCAGCATCAGCGACAGCGCGGTGCTCAGGGCGAGGACGACGCCGTCGTAGCCGCACAGGGCGATCACTCCGCCGGTGCCGAGGACGGTGGCGGCGGAGATGTAGTCGCCTGCGATGGCGAGGCCGTTGCGCAGCGGGGACAGGGACCCGTAGCCGGTGTAGAACTCGTCGAGGTCGTCCCGGTCGGGGCCGGTCATCACGCACAGCAGCAGGGTGAGGGTGGCGACTGTGGAGAAGGCGACCAGGAACATGGCCTGGGCGGAGTCGCTGAAGGCGGTGAGACCCGGGACGGCGGGGCTGCCCGCGGCGCCGCTCATCGCACCGCTCCGCGCCGTGCGTCCAGTTCGGCGTGCCTGCGGATGCGGTCGGCGAGCGGATCGACGTACCGGTGCGCGGTGTACTCGTACAGGGCGATCGCGAGCCAGGTGACGGGGAGTTGGAGCAGGGCGAGCAGCAGGCCGGCGGGGATGCCGTCGGCGACCGTGCTCGTCATGACGCCGGGCGCGCAGGCGGACAGGACGAGGAAGACCGTGAAGTAGCCCAGCGCGGTGAGCGTGGCGGTGCGCCGCTGCCAGCGGTAGGCGCTGCGCAGCACCCGCAGGTCGCTGTGGTGGCCGAGGGGTTCGCGGGCGGGGCGGTGGGGCGGCCGGGGTGGTTCGGGGGGCGCGGGCTGCCAGGGGTAGGTGGGGTGCGGGGGGTGGTCCGGCCGTGCGGAACGGGTCTGGGGGGAGGGGGCGTCGGGGTACGGGCGGCGGCTCGGGTGGGAGGGGTACGACGGATGCGGCGGGTCGTAGGACATCCCGGGGCTCCTCGCATGGATCGGGTCCGTGGCGGCGGACCGCAGGGAGGTGTGGGAGCAGAGCCACGCACGCTACTCGCGGAGTCCGGACCGCGCGGCGTTTTCACCGAACTGGCCAGTCGGTATGCGCTTGCCCCACGCATCCGGGCCGACATGGGCGCAGCGCCGCCGACTTGGGGTGTGGCGCGAGCCGACTTGGGCGTGGTGCGGCCGACTTGCGGTGACGCCGGCCGACTTGGGAGTGGCGCGGGCGACTTGGGTCGTGGCGTGGGCGACTTGGGTCGTGGCGTGGGCGACTTGGGTCGTGGCGTGGGCCGGCTTGGGGTGTGGCGCGGGCCGGCTTGGAGTGTGGCGCGGGCCGGCTTGGAGTGTGGCAAGGCTGACTCGGGGCGTAGCGCGGTTGGCTTGGGTGTGGCGCGGGCTGACTTGGGGCGTGGCACGTCCGACGCGGGTTGTGACGTGGGCCGGCATGGGGCGTGGTGTGGCCGGTCCGGGGCGTCTCGCGGGCCGACTCGGGGGCGTACGCCGTAGGTTGTAGGGCGGGGCCGGGCCTCCCCCCGTGGTAGGGGCTTTCCTCCGCCACGCGGCCAACGCGCGGATCCGTCCCCGAGGTGATGTCCGCGCCCATGCGGCTGACCTACTGTCCGCCGCATGAACCTCTCGCGCGTCCTGTCCCGCCAGACCGCCGTCGCGGCTCTCGTGGTCGTCGCTGCCCTGTACCCGCCGCTCCTCGCCCCCGCCGCGTTCGCCGCCCCGCCCCCTGCCTCCGGGTTCGCCGCGCAGGCTCCTGCCTCCGTGTCGGCCGCCCCACCCGCTGCCTCCGTGCCGGCCGACCCATCTGCTGCCTCCGTGCCGGCCGACCCATCTGCTGCCTCCGTGCCGGCCGCCCCATCTCCCGCTTTCGTGTCGGCCGCCCAGGCTCCTGCCTCGGCGTTAGCCGTCCAGGTCCCCGCGAGCGCCCGGGCGGCCGCCCGCGCGGCCGAGGCCCCCGCCGGGCTGCCCCGGCCCACCGGCCCGCACGCCGTCGGCCGTGCCACCCTGCACCTGACCGACAGCGCCCGCCGGGACCCCTGGGTTCCGGCCGCGGGCGCACGGCAGTTGATGGTCTCGGTGTTCTACCCGGCCCGCCCCGGCACCGGCGGTCCGACCGCCTCCTACATGACCCCGGAGGAGGCGCGGCTCCTGCTCCGGGCGAAGGCGCCGGACTCCACCGTCCCGGCCGAGGCGCTCAGCGGCATCGGCACCTGGTCGCGTCCCGGCGCCCGGCCGGCGCACGGCAGGTACCCGCTGGTGGTGCTCTCGCCGGGCTTCACCCTGCCGCGTGCCACGCTCACCGGACTCGCCGAGGACCTCGCGAGCCGTGGGTACGTCGTCGCCGTCGTCGACCACCTGTACGAGACCACGGGGACGACGCTGCCCGGCGGGCGGACCGTGCCGTGCGCGATCTGCGACGAGCCGCCGGCCGGCGGGTACCCGGCCGTCGCGAAGAGCCGGGCCGCCGACCTCTCCTTCGTGCTGGACCGCCTGACGGGGTCTCGGCCGGCCTGGCGCTACGCCCGCATGATCGATCCGGCGCGTATCGGCATGGCGGGGCACTCCATCGGTGGTGCCGCCACCGCCGCCACCATGGCCGCCGACCCGCGGGTGCGGGCCGGCGCGAACATGGACGGCACGTTCTTCGCCCCGGTGTCCGAGGGCGGCCTCGGCGGGCGTCCCTTCCTGCTCCTCGGCCAGGTCTCCGGCCTGCAGGACCAGACCTGGAACGAGGCGTGGGCGCATCTGGACGGCTGGAAGCGCTGGGTGACGGTCGCCGGAGCCGATCACGGCACCTTCACGGACGCGCCGGTGGTGACCGAACTGCTCGGTGTCGCCGAACCGGACGTGCTGTCCGGGGCGCGCTCCGAGGCGATCACGCGCGCGTACCTGGCCGCTTTCTTCGACCGGCACCTCAAGGGGAACCCCCGCCCGCTGCTCGACGGGCCGTCGGCGCGCTACCCCGAGGTCTCCGTCCGCCTGCCCTGACCGGGCCGCTCAGCGGGCGTTCATTCCCGGTACTCCAGGAGTGACCGCCCGCGCGGGCGGTCACTCCTGGAGTACCGGGAACCGGCGGGGCGCCACCATCAGCAGCACCACGAACGCCAGCGCCGCGGCGCCCGCCGCCCCCAGGTACACCGCGTGCACCGCCTCGGCGATGGCGTGCCGGGTCGTCTCGGGGGCCGTGCCGGCGTCCAGCGCGCGCGTGACGGAGTCCAGGTCGCCCGCCCCGCCGAGCCGGCCGGCCAGCACCCCGTTGGCGACGGCGCCGAACAGGGACGCGCCCACGGTCTGCCCGGTCTGCCGGCAGAACAGCACCGACGCGGTCGTGGTGCCCCGCTCCGACCAGCCCACCGTCGACTGCACGCCGACGATCAGCGGCAGCTGGAACAGTCCCAGCGCCCCGCCGAGCAGCAGCATCAGCAGCGTCGGCTGCCACCAGGAGCCGGGGTAGGGCAGGAACGGGAACGCGAACAGGACCAGCGCCGCCGTGCCGATGCCGAGCAGCGCGGTGTCACGGAAGCCGATCCTGCGGTAGACGTGCTGGCTGAGCGCGGCCGTCACCGGCCAGCTCAGCGTCCACACCGACAGCACGAACCCGGCGGCCACCGGCGCGAGGCCGAGCACGGACTGCGCGTACGTGGGCAGGAACACCGCCGGGGCCACCATCAGCAGCCCCAGCGCGCCGAGGGCCAGATTGACCGCCGCGATGGTCCGGCGCCGCCACACCCACCCCGGGATGATCGGCTCCGCGGCCCGCCGTTCCACCGCCACCACCACGCCGGCCAGGCCCAGACCGGTGCCGAACAGGGCCAGTGACGGCGCCGACAGCCAGGGCCAGGCGACCCCGCCCTGCACCAGCGCGGTCAGCAGCACCCCACCGCACGCGAACACCGCGAGCGCACCGGCCCAGTCCACGCGCACGGGACGGGCGTCCTCCCGCTCGGGCTCGTGCAGGTGCCGGACGATCAGCCACAGTGCGGCGGCGCCGATCGGCAGGTTGACCAGGAAGATCCAGCGCCAGTCGGCGTACGCGGCGAGCACCCCGCCGAGCCCGGGACCGGCCACCGCCGACACCGCCCACACCGTGGACAGCTTGGACTGTATCTTCGGGCGTTCCGCCAGCGGGTACAGATCGGCGGCCAGGGTCTGCACCGTGCCCTGCAACGCCCCGCCGCCCAGGCCCTGCACGATCCGGAACGCGATCAGCGCCCCCATGTTCCAGGCCGCCGCGCACAGCAGCGAACCCAGCAGGAACACGGCCGCGCCCACCACCAGCACCGGCTTGCGGCCGAAGGTGTCGGAGAGCTTGCCGTAGACGGGGAGCGTGACGGTGACGGCGAGCAGATAGCCGGAGAACAGCCACGAGAAGACCGAGAACCCGCCGAGGTCGCCGACGATCTGGGGCACGGCCGTGGCGACGACGGTGGAGTCGAGCGCCGCCAGTGCCATCGACAGCATCAGCGCGGCGACCACCGCACCCCGTCGCCGGGTGTCCGGCCGCCGCGCGGCTCCGTCACGTATCGCCGGTGACGTACTCCCCACCGCACACCCCTCCCGTGCTTCCGGCCGGTCGCCGGCCCGTGTCCCCTGCACCGATCTCCGCGACGACAGCTTCCCATGGCAGCGGCGACAACTTCCCACGGCGACGACGACTTGGCCGGGCCGAACGCGGCGCTGGGTGGAGCGGGAGCGGCCGAAGGGTGGAGACGACCCCGAGAACGGTTCCACCCGGCGGTGGAGCCCCCCTAGGGGTACCTCCGTACTACGGCTCGGGGAGGGTTCGTCCCGGCGGAGGACGAGCCCGGCCGGGTGCCGTCCTTAACCTGGCTTTACGCCGCTGGGGGGCGGCGGACCGCAGTGGCGGGGGTGGGGTTTACCCCCGGAAAAGAGGGGGCCACGCACCAGCGCGGGGCACCCCCGCCGACCGTGAGACTCATCGACGTACTCAGAACGGCACCCCGGCACCCGGGGGCACCCGCAGCGACCTGCCAACCGATATAGGAGACATACCGTGACATCGGCTGTGACCATTCCCAGGCACGGGGGCACTGGAGGGAAGACGGCCGTTGCCGCGCGGGCGCGGCAGGTCGTGAAGGCGTACGGCTCCGGCGAGACCCGGGTCGTCGCCCTGGACCACGTCGACGTGGACATCGCCCGCGGCCAGTTCACCGCGATCATGGGCCCCTCCGGGTCCGGCAAGTCCACCCTGATGCACTGCCTCGCCGGCCTCGACACGGTGACGAGCGGTCAGATCCACCTGGACGAGACCGAGATCACCGGCCTGAAGGACAAGAAGCTTACCCAGTTGCGCCGGGACCGGATCGGCTTCATCTTCCAGGCGTTCAACCTGCTGCCGACCCTCAACGCGATCGAGAACATCACGCTGCCCATGGACATCGCCGGCCGCAAGCCCGACCGGGCCTGGCTGGACCGGGTCGTGGAGACCGTCGGGCTCGCCGGGCGGCTCAGGCACCGGCCGACCCAGCTCTCCGGCGGCCAGCAGCAGCGTGTCGCCGTGGCCCGCGCCCTCGCCGCCCGCCCGGAGATCATCTTCGGTGACGAGCCGACCGGAAACCTCGACTCCCGTGCCGGAGCGGAGGTCCTCGGCTTCCTGCGCCGCTCGGTGGACGAACTCGGCCAGACCATCGTCATGGTCACCCACGACCCGGTGGCCGCCTCCTACGCCGACCGCGTGCTCTACCTCGCCGACGGCCGGATCGTCGACGAGATGTACCACCCGACGGCCGATCAGGTCCTGGACCGCATGAAGGACTTCGACGCCCGGGGACGCACGTCATGACCGTCATGAAGACCTCCCTGCGCAACTTCTTCGCGCACAAGGGCCGGATGGCCCTGTCGGCGGTCGCGGTCCTGCTGTCGGTCGCCTTCGTCTGCGGGACCCTCGTGTTCACGGACACGATGAACACCACCTTCGACAAGCTGTTCCAGGCGACCGCCTCGGACGTGACCGTCACCGCCAAGGGCTCCTCCGACACCGGCGAGACCACCTCCCGCACCGGCAAGCCGCCGGTCGTGCCGGCCTCCGTGGTCGGTGAGGTCCGCAGGGCCCGGGGCGTGAAGTCGGCCGAGGGCACGGTCTTCTCCACCTCCGTGACCGTCGTCGACGCCGACAAGGACAAGCTGTCGCCCAGCAGTGGCGCCCCCACCATCGTGGGCAGCTGGAACCGCAACGACGCCCGCACGATGGAGATCACCTCCGGTACGGCGCCCGAGGGCCCGCGGCAGGTGATGGTCGACGCCGACACCGCCGGCAAGCACCATCTGAAGCTCGGCGACGAGATCGGTGTCATCACGGCCGTCGGCACGCACCACGCGCGCGTGTCCGGCATCGCCTCCTTCCGGGTCACCAACCCGGGTGCGGCGATCTTCTACCTGGACACCAGGACCGCCCAGCAGACCCTGGTCGGCAGGACCGGCGTCTACACCAACATCAACGTCACCGCCGCCGGGGGCGTGACGGACGCCCAGCTGAAGAAGAACGTCACGCGGACCCTCGGCCACGGCTACAAGGTGCAGACCGCCAAGGAGGTCGCCGACGCCAACCAGAAGGACGTCCAGAGCTTCCTGAACGTCATGAAGTACGCGATGCTCGGCTTCGCCGGGATCGCCTTCCTCGTCGGCATCTTCCTGATCATCAACACCTTCTCGATGCTGGTCGCCCAGCGCACCCGCGAGATCGGTCTGATGCGGGCCATCGGCTCCTCCCGCAGGCAGGTCAACCGGTCCGTGCTCGTCGAGGCGCTGCTGCTCGGCGTACTCGGCTCCGCGCTCGGCGTCGGCGCGGGCATCGGCATCGCCGTCGGCCTGATGAAACTCATGGGCCAGATGGGCATGAACCTGTCCACCGACGACCTGACCGTCGCCTGGAGCACCCCGGCGATCGGCCTGCTGCTCGGCGTGGTCGTCACCGTGCTCGCCGCCTACCTGCCCGCCCGGCGCGCCGGCAAGATCTCCCCGATGGCCGCCCTGCGCGACGCCGGCGCCCCGGCCGACGCCAAGGCCGGAGCCGTACGGGCCGTCCTCGGCCTCCTCCTCACCGGCGCCGGCGGCTGGGCCCTGTACGTCGCCGCCGCCGCGGACAAGGCCAAGACCGGCTCGGGCTGGCTGGGCCTGGGCGTGGTACTCACCCTGATCGGGTTCGTCGTCATCGGCCCGCTGCTCGCCGCCGGCGTGGTCCGCGTCCTCGGCGTGGTCATGCTGCGGATCTTCGGGCCCGTGGGCCGGATGGCGGAGCGCAACGCGCTGCGCAACCCGCGCCGCACCGGAGCCACCGGCGCGGCCCTGATGATCGGCCTGGCCCTGGTGGCCTGCCTGTCGGTGGTCGGCTCCTCGATGGTGGCCTCCGCCACCGACGAACTGGACAAGACCGTCGGCACGGACTTCATCATCCGCAGCGACCAGCAGAACGGGCTCATCGACAAGCAGGCGGTGCGGGCCGTCAAGGACACACCGGGTCTGCGGCAGGTCACCGAGTACCGGTCGACCGAGGCCCAGCTCACCACCCCGGACGGCAAGCGGCTCAAGAACACCGCGGTCATGGCCGCCGACCCGTCCTACGCGACGGACGTGCGGACCAAGACGGTCGCCGGTGAACTCGAGGACGCCTACCGGACCGACTCGATGTCGGTGCCCGAGAAGTTCGCCGACGCCCACGGCATCCGGCTCGGCTCCACGGTCACCGTCGCCTACGAGGAGGGCCGCACGGCCCGGCTGACGGTCCGGGCCATCACGAGCAGCGACACGCTCATCGACTCCGGCGCGATGTACACGTCGATCAAGACGCTGGCCAAGTACGTCCCCGCCGGCGAGATGCCCCTGGACGAGCTGGTCTTCGCCACCGCCGAGGACGGTCACGAGGCCGCCGCCTACAAGGCGCTCAAGGCCGCGCTGCACGACGACTTCCCGCAGCTGACCGTGCGCGACCAGACCGACTACAAGCAGGAGCTGAAGGACCAGATCGGACAGCTGCTCAACATGATCTACGGCCTGCTCGCCCTCGCGATCATCGTCGCGATCCTCGGTGTGGTGAACACCCTGGCCCTGTCGGTGGTCGAGCGGACCCGGGAGATCGGCCTCATGCGGGCCATCGGCCTCTCCCGCCGCCAGCTGCGCCGCATGATCCGCCTGGAGTCCGTGGTCATCGCCGTCTTCGGTGCGCTCCTCGGCCTCGGCCTGGGCATGGCCTGGGGCGCCACCGCCCAGAAGCTCCTCGCCCTGGAGGGCCTGAAGCTCCTGGAGATCCCCTGGCCGACGATCACCACGGTCTTCGTCGGCTCGGCCTTCGTGGGCCTGTTCGCCGCACTGGTCCCGGCGTTCCGGGCGGGCCGCATGAACGTCCTGAACGCCATCGCGACCGACTAGCCGCCACCCCGCCGAGCCGACAGCCACCGCACACGGGGGTTGCGGAGGAAAACCCGGCACCGCGACGTCCCCGAGGACTCCCGGTGCCGGGTTCCGCGCTGCACGGGCACGTGTGACACGGGCCGGCGACTCGCGCCGCCGCCCCACTTCTCGCCGGCCCGGGGCCTCGCACTGCCGGGCCACGTGCGGGCCGGGCGGCGACTCGTGCCGTGGGGTCACTTCTCGGCGGGGGGCGAGTGTGCGGGCGGTGGAGGTCACTTCTCGGCGGGGGCGAGTGCGTGGGCCGTGGGGTCACTTCTCGGCGGGGGCCGAGCGTGTGTGCTGTGGGGTCACTTCTCGGCCGACCGAGTCGGGTGGTGGGTGGGCGAGGATCCGGGGGTCCAGGGGGCGGAGCCCCCTGGTGGCCGGCTGCAGCACGCGCCGCCGCACGGCGGAGGTTGTCCACAGCCCCCGCACCGCCCGCCGAGGCGTCGTACGCTGGGAACCCCCGGCCGGTTCCCCGCGTCGGGCTCTTCGCGTTGCCCACACCAGGACGGAAAGCCTCCTCCATGAGCCTGCACGGTCTGCTCGACGCCGTAGTCAAGGACCCCGCCCTCGCGGAAGCGATTCCGGCGGCGGCGGACGGCAACCGCATGCACGTCGACCTCGTCGGCCCCCCGGCGGCCCGCCCCTTCGTCGTGGCCGCCCTCGCCCGCGAGGCCGCCCGCCCCGTCCTCGCGGTCACCGCGACGGGCCGCGAGGCCGAGGACCTCGCCGCCGCCCTGCGCTCCCTGCTGCCCGAAGAGGGCGTCGTGGAGTACCCCTCCTGGGAGACCCTCCCGCACGAGCGGCTCAGCCCGCGCAGCGACACCGTCGGCCGTCGCCTCGCCGTCCTGCGCCGCCTCGCCCACCCCCGCCCGGACGACCCCGAGACCGGCCCGGTCTCCGTCGTCGTCGCACCCGTGCGCTCGGTGCTCCAGCCGCAGGTCAAGGGCCTGGGCGACCTGGAGCCGGTGTCCCTGAGGACCGGCCAGACCGCCGACCTGAACGACGTCGTGGAAGCCCTCGCCGCTGCCGCCTACGCGCGCGTGGAGCTGGTCGAGAAGCGCGGCGAGTTCGCCGTGCGCGGCGGCATCCTGGACGTGTTCCCGCCCACCGAGGAACACCCCCTGCGCATCGAGTTCTGGGGCGACGACGTCGAGGAGATCCGCTACTTCAAGGTCGCCGACCAGCGCTCCCTCGAAGTCGCCGAGCACGGACTGTGGGCCCCGCCCTGCCGTGAGCTGCTGCTCACCGACGACGTGCGGGCACGCGCGCGTGCCCTCGCCGAGGCCCACCCCGAGCTGGGCGAACTCCTGAACAAGATCGCCGAGGGCATCGCCGTCGAGGGCATGGAGTCCCTCGCGCCGGTCCTGGTCGACGACATGGAACTGCTGCTCGACGTGCTGCCCAAGGGCGCGATGGCCGTCGTCTGCGACCCGGAGCGGGTCCGCACCCGCGCCGCCGACCTCGTGGCGACCTCACAGGAGTTCCTGCAGGCCTCCTGGGCGGCCACCGCGGGCGGCGGTGAGGCCCCGATCGACGTCGGCGCGGCCTCCCTGTGGTCCATCGCCGACGTGCGCGACCGGGCACGCGAGCTGGACATGATGTGGTGGTCCGTGTCGCCGTTCGCGGCAGACCTCGACCTGACCGACGCACATGCCGCCGACACGGCGGGGGACACCCTCAAGCTCGGCATGCACGCCCCCGAGACCTACCGAGGCGACACCGCGCGGGCCCTCGCCGACACCAAGGGCTGGCTCGCCGACGGCTGGCGCACGGTCTACATCACCGAGGGCCACGGCCCGGCCGCCCGCACGGTGGAGGTGCTCGGCGGCGAGGGCATCGCGGCCCGCCTGGACTCCGACCTCGGCGAGCTGAGCCCCGCCCTGGTGCACGTCTCCTGCGGCTCGATCGAGTACGGCTTCGTGGACCCGGCGCTGAAGCTCGCCGTGCTCACCGAGACCGACCTGTCCGGCCAGCGCACCGCGAGCCGCGACGGCGCCCGCATGCCGGCCCGCCGCCGCAAGACCATCGACCCGCTCACCCTGGAACCGGGCGACTACATCGTCCACGAGCAGCACGGCGTCGGCCGCTACATCGAGATGGTGCAGCGCACCGTCCAGGGCGCCACCCGCGAGTACCTCGTCGTGGAGTACGCGCCCGCCAAGCGCGGCCAGCCCGGCGACCGGCTGTACATCCCGACCGACCAGCTGGAGCAGATCACCAAGTACGTCGGCGGCGAGGCCCCCACCCTGCACCGCCTCGGCGGCGCGGACTGGACGAAGACCAAGGCCCGCGCGAAGAAGGCCGTCAAGGAGATCGCGGCCGACCTGATCAAGCTGTACAGCGCGCGCATGGCCGCGCCGGGCCACGCCTTCGGCGCCGACACGCCCTGGCAGCGCGAGCTGGAGGACGCCTTCCCGTACGCGGAGACCCCGGACCAGCTCACCACCATCGCCGAGGTCAAGGAGGACATGGAGAAGTCGGTCCCCATGGACCGGCTGATCTGCGGCGACGTCGGCTACGGCAAGACCGAGATCGCCGTACGGGCCGCCTTCAAGGCCGTACAGGACGGCAAGCAGGTCGCCGTGCTCGTCCCGACGACCCTGCTGGTGCAGCAGCACTTCGGCACGTTCTCCGAGCGGTACGGGCAGTTCCCGGTCAGTGTGAAGGCGCTCTCCCGCTTCCAGACCGACACCGAGGCCAAGGCCGTCCTCGAGGGCCTGAAGGAAGGCGCGGTGGACGTCGTCATCGGCACCCACCGCCTGTTCTCCTCCGAGACCAAGTTCAAGGACCTCGGCCTGGTCATCGTGGACGAGGAGCAGCGGTTCGGCGTCGAGCACAAGGAGCAGCTGAAGAAGCTCCGCGCCAACGTCGACGTCCTGACCATGTCGGCCACGCCCATCCCGCGCACCCTGGAGATGGCGGTCACCGGCATCCGCGAGATGTCCACGATCACCACGCCCCCGGAGGAGCGCCACCCGGTGCTCACGTTCGTCGGGCCGTACGAGGAGAGGCAGATCGGCGCCGCCATCCGCCGCGAGCTGCTGCGTGAGGGCCAGGTCTTCTACATCCACAACCGGGTCGAGTCCATCGACCGCGCGGCGGCCCGCCTGCGCGAGATCGTCCCCGAGGCGCGCATCGCGACGGCCCACGGCCAGATGTCCGAGTCGGCGCTGGAGCAGGTCGTCGTCGACTTCTGGGAGAAGAGGTTCGACGTGCTGGTGTCGACCACGATCGTGGAGTCCGGCATCGACATCTCCAACGCCAACACGCTGATCGTGGAGCGCGGCGACAACTTCGGCCTGTCCCAGCTGCACCAGCTGCGCGGCCGCGTCGGCCGGGGCCGGGAGCGCGGCTACGCCTACTTCCTCTACCCGCCGGAGAAGCCGCTGACGGAAACCGCGCACGAGCGTCTGGCGACCATCGCCCAGCACACCGAGATGGGCGCGGGCATGTACGTCGCGATGAAGGACCTGGAGATCCGCGGCGCCGGCAACCTGCTCGGCGGCGAGCAGTCCGGGCACATCGCGGGCGTCGGCTTCGACCTGTACGTCCGCATGGTCGGTGAGGCCGTCGCCGATTACCGGCGCCAGCTGGAGACCGGCGAGATCGAGGAGGAGCCGCCGCTCGAGGTCAAGATCGAGCTTCCGGTCGACGCGCACGTCCCGCACGACTACGCGCCCGGCGAGCGGCTGCGCCTCCAGGCGTACCGGGCGATCGCCTCCGCCATCAGCGAGGAGGACATCAAGGCCGTCCGCGAGGAACTCACCGACCGCTACGGCAAGCTGCCCGAACCGGTGGAGAACCTGCTGCTGGTGGCCGGGCTGCGGATGCTCGCGCGGGCGTGCGGCGTCGGCGAGATCGTCCTGCAGGGCACCAACATCCGCTTCGCGCCGGTGGAGTTGCGCGAGTCGCAGGAACTGCGGGTCAAGCGGCTCTACCCGGGCACGGTCATCAAGCCGGCCGTGCACCAGGTGCTGGTCCCGCGCCCGAAGACCGCGAAGGTCGGCGGCAAGCCGCTGGTCGGCCGCGAACTGCTCGCCTGGGTCGGCGAGTTCCTCACCTCGATCCTGAGCTAGCGAACGCTGGGCGGGACGGCAAACACGGGCAGCAGCGGCCATCCGGGCAGGGCGGCAACGCGGGCAGCAGCGGCCACCCGGGCAGGGCGGCAGCGCGGGCAGCGGCGGCCACCCGGGCAGGGCAGCACCATGGGAGCGGCGGCGACACGGGCAGGGGGCGGGGCGGGCGTGCGGATCGGTGAGCTGGCCGAGGTGACCGGAGCGACACCGCGCGCCCTGCGCCACTACGAGCAGCAGGGCCTGATCACCTCCGCGCGCGCCGTCAACGGCTACCGCGAGTACGACGCCCGTCAGGCGGTCCGCGTCCGCAACATCCGAGGGCTCCTGGAGGCGGGGCTGACCCTGGACGACATGCGGGTCTTCCTGCCTTGCCTGGACGGCGACGTGACCGCGGGCCCCGCCTCCGCCAAGGGGCTGGAGGTCGCCCGGGACCGGCTGGCCGTGCTGGACGCCCGCATCGCGGCCCAGACGGCGGTCCGCGACCGGCTGGCGGCGGCCCTGCGCCAGGCGGACGAGACCGCCTGACGCCCTCCGGAAGGGCGTGGTCAGGCGACGACCGCGCCGCCGTCCACCGGCAGTACCACGCCCGTCACGAACGACGCCTGCGGTGAGGCGAGCCCGGTGATGGCCCAGGCGACCTCCTCGGGGCGGCCGATCCGGCCGAGCGGGGTGTGGTCGAGCTGCCACTTGCGCAGGCCGGCGCGCTGCTCGGCGGTGAGCCCGGAGTGGTCGGCGATCGGTGTCTCGATCGCGCCCGGAGCCACGGCGACCACCCGGATGCCCTGCGGTGCCAGTTCCACCGCCCAACTCCGGGTCAGCACCTCCAGGGCCGCCTTGCCCGCCGCGTACAGGGAGTTGCCGGGCCAGGCCCGCTGGCCCACCGAGGTCGTCACGTTCACCACGACGCCCCGGCTCTCCTCCAGCGCGGGCAGCGCGGCCTGGGTGAGCAGCACGGGCGCGAGGAGGTTGGTCTCCAGCAGCGGCCGTACCGACGCGCGCGTGTAGCCGCGCAGGGAGTCGCTGGTGACGACGGCCGCGTTGTTGACGAGCACGTCGAGCCGGCCGTACCGCTCCAGTGCGGCCCGTACGACACTCCCGGGCCCGCCCTCGGCGGTGAGGTCCGCGGGCAGGGGCGTGATCCCGGGGTGCCCCTCGGCGGTCTCGGCCAGGGGTGCGGCCCGCCGGCCCACGGCGACGACACGGGCGCCCTCGGCGGCGAACGCCCGCGCGGTGGCCCGTCCGATACCGGTGCCGGCGCCGGTCACGAGGACGGTACGGGGACCGGGACGCCGGGAGGAGCCGGTCCGGGAGGAGCCGGTCCGGGAGGAGACGGTCCGGGAGGAGCCGGTCCGGGAGGAGCCGGCCTGGGGGTGGCCGGACCGGGGGCGGTCGGTCTGGGAGGGGGCGGCGGGGGAGGGGCTGTTCTCGTTCATGCCGGGATCGTCGGACCCTGCCGCCAATGACAAGGTCAAGTCCGGTGCTCCTCGCACCACCGGTGGGTTGGAGGTTGGGGGGAGCGGCGTGCGGGGCGGCTTCCTGTCTTCCGCGCTCCCCTCGCACGGCCTGAAATACCCCTCACTGCGCCCGCCTTGCCCCGTAAACAACCCTTTACGCTCTATCTGCCGGGTGGCGCAGGGAAGTTACGGTGGGAGTGGCACACTCCGCTCGCACGTGAGGGGCGGACCGGGCGAGCAAGGGGGACGTACCGTGACGCGTCTGAGGGGCGGAGCGGTCACCGCCGTGGCCGTGCTGGTCACCGTGACCGGATGCACGGCCGATCAGACCAGGGGGGCCTCCGGCCCGCAGGAGACCGGACACGGCGGCGCGGCCCTGGCCGCCGCCGGTTCACTGACCGTCAAGGGACGTGCACCGAAGACCGGTTACTCGCGGGACCGCTTCGGCACAGCCTGGGCGGACACCGACTCCAACTCCTGCGACACCCGCGACGACATACTCAAGCGCGACCTGGAGGACGTGAAGTTCACCGGCGGCACCTGCAAGGTCTCGTACGGTCTGCTGGAGTCCGACCCCTACTCCGGAAAGAGGATCACCTACCGGCGCGGCCGCAGCCAGGTCGACATCGACCACGTCGTCGCCCTCTCCGACGCCTGGCAGAAGGGCGCCAAGTACTGGGGCCCCAGCAAGCGCATAGCCCTGGCCAACGACCCCCTCAACCTCATCGCCGTCGACGCGAGCACCAACCGCGGCAAGGGGGACGGCGACGCGGCCACCTGGCTCCCGCCCGCCAAGGCCTACCGCTGCACCTATGTCGCCGCCCAGGTCGCGGTCAAGAAGAAGTACGGCCTGTGGGTCACCGCGGCCGAGCAGGCCGCCATGAAGAAGGTCCTCACCGGCTGCCCGAAGCAGAAGCTTCCCACCGGCGGCAACCCCACCAAGGCACCGGAGCGCTTCCGCGCCCACTGACCGCCCCCGCGCCGCCTACCGGCCGCCCCTGGGTCCGCAAGCCCCGCCTGCCTACTGGCCGCCCCCGGGTCCGCAAACCGCGTCTGCCTACTGGCCGTACTGGCCGCCCCCGGGTCCGCAAGCCCCGCCTGCCCTCTGCCCTTTGTTCGTGCCGCCCGCGCCTGCCCTCGGCCCTGGCTCTCCGCGCCGGCCACCTGCGGCTCGCCCGGCGGCCGGTAATTCGTTACGCCGCCGGAGACCCGCCGCCTACCGTGGACGCCATGGAAGTCAAGGTGAGCAGCATCGCGCAGCGGCCCGACCGGCTGCCCGCGGTGCAGGAGATGGCCGACACCTGGCCCGAGTTCGTGACCCAGGACCCGGTGGGCGCCGCCCATTACGGCCGCATCCCCACCGAACTGCCCGAGTACGCACTGTTCGCCGAGGACGAGCACGGCCGGGTCGTCGCCCACGCCTACAGCGTGCCGTTCGCCCTGCACGTCGAGGGCCGGCGCACCCTGCCCGCACGGGGCTGGGACCAGATCCTGCTCTGGGCCTTCGCCGACCTGCGCCACGGCACCCGGCCGGACACCGTGAGCGCCATCTCGGTCACCATCGCCCCGCACGCCCAGGGCCACGGCCTGTCCGCCGTGCTGCTCTCGGCGATGCGGGACAACGCCCGCGCCCGCGGCTTCCGCGAGGTCGTCGCCCCGGTCCGCCCGAACGCCAAGCACCGGGAACCGCACACCCCGATCACCGAGTACGCCCACCGGGTCCGGCCCGACGGGCTGCCGGCGGACCCGTGGCTGCGCGTGCACGCCCGGGCCGGCGCCACCATCGACTCCGTCGCGCCGGCCTCCATGACCGTCGGCGCCTCACTGGACGACTGGCGCCGCTGGACCGGGATGCCCTTCGACACCGAGGGCGATGTCGCGGTGCCCGGCGCGCTGGTCCCGGTCCGCTGCGAACCGGAGCGCGGGTACGCCGTCTACGTCGAACCCAACGTATGGATGCGGCACCCGCTGTGACCCCGCGCCGGGCCCGGCCCGGCATCAGCCGCCGAGCGAGTCCAGGTCGAGGATCTGCCCCGCGGGCTTCTTCGCGGGGACCGGCCGGCCGTAGTCGCTGAACGCCAGGTTCTCCGGGTCCTTGCCGGTGGACGGCTTCTCGATGCGCAGCAGGTACGGCTTGCCCTCGGTGGCCACGTACGCCTTGTAGTGCTCCTTGCCGTCCTTCTCGTTCAGGGTGATCGCCGGCGTGCCGTCGACCTGCGTGGTCTTGCCGCGGCTGGTGCCCGCCGTGTCGCCACCCATGTCGCCGAGCAGCGAGTCCAGGTCGCAGAAGTTCGCGAGATCCTTGGCGTCCTCACCCTTGGCGGACATCTTGGTCCACTTGCCGGCCAGCATCGCCACGACCGCGTCGGCGTCCGCCTTGGACTCGCCCTTGCTCTGGGCGCGCAGGAACTCCTCGTCGTACTTCATGTAGACGACGTCGCCGGTCTTGATCAGGTCGGCCTTGCCCTGGCCGTCCATGCTCATCGTGCCGGCGCACTCGCCCTTGCGGTTCAGCGCCATGTCCAGCTCGATGATGCCCTTGCTGTCTTCGTCGGAGATCCGGCCCTTCAGGCGCACGGAGTCGGCACCCGTGGTGGCCTTCATCGCCCGTTCGGCGATCTGGTCGCCGCTCAGCCCGGCGAACGGGCCCTTCGGCTTGCTGTCCGCCTTGTCGTCCCCGGGGAGGCAGCCGGTGGCGAGTCCCGCGGTGGCCGCGGCGGCGAGGCAGAGGGCGACAAGTGAGGTGCGTCGCATGACAGTTCCTTGCTGAGTGAGGTGTGGTGAGCGGGGAGACGGGAGGTCTCCACGGGGTGGTGGTGCGCCGGGGGGGTGCACCGGGAGTGGGGGGTGGAGCTGAAGCGATGAATCGGTGGAGCGGATGGAGCGGATGGAGCGGGTGGAACCGGTGAAGCGGGTTGAGCGGACAGACGGTGGAGCGGACAGACGGTGAAGCGGGTGGAACCGGTGAAGCGGGTGGAGCGGGTGGAGCGGGGTGCGCCGGCGCGCGGCCGGCGCGGGGCCGGGGCCTCGCGCCGGGGACGACCGGGCGGATCAGGCTTTCTTCCAGTCGCCGCAGCCGGTCGTCTTGAAGTATGCGTCCGATGAACTGATGGTCACGACGGCGGTACCGCTTACGTTGTTGTTCGCGATGATCGAGTTCAGCCCGTGCTCGGCGTCCTTCGTACGCTCCCAGTAGCAGTTGTCGTCGGCGTTCCCGGTCGACTTGTAGGTGCCCGGCGCGATCTCCGAGCCCACCTTGAACATGCCGCCGTCGCCGGCCATCGAGGAGGCGGGCGTGCCCTTCGCCTTCGGGTCCACGGCCTCCCAGTCCTTGCATCCGCTGGACTTGAACACCTTGTCGGTGGGCTTGACGGTCACGTAACTCGTGCCGGTGACGTTGTCGTTGGCCAGCAGGGAGTCCATCTCGCCGGAAGCGTCCTTGGCGCGCTCCCAGTAGCACATGTCGTCGGTGTTGCCGCTCGTGCGGTACGTTCCCGGCTTCACGTCGGACCCGACCTGGTACTCGCCGTCGCCCGCGACGGCGGCCTTCTTCGTCTCGGCCGCCCGCGTGCCCCCCGAGTCCTTCTTGCCGCCGGACCTGCGGTCGGCCGACGCCGAGGAGCCCTTGCCGGAGCTTCTCGAGCCGCTGTCGTTGCCGTCGTTGCCGGCGTTGGCGGAGACGGCTCCGATGACGACGATCCCCACGACGGCACCGAGCGCGACCTTGGTTTTCATGCCCATGACAGAAAGCCCTCCCCGAATGCGGCGGCCTCCCCCTCCGGTGGCCGCTCGTTCGCTGGGTCAATAAGACCAGAGCCTGTGAACCGAGTCAACACGGTTCACAGAATCGTTCCTGTACACGGCGTGAAGTCCTAGCTCTTGTGTACGCCGGTATGCTCGGTGCACACACGGGACGAGGGGAGCGGGGCCGGTGCAGGACAACGCGACAGAGGTGACCGCGGCCGGTATCGCGCGGCTCGCCGGAGTGGGCCGGGCTGCCGTCAGTAACTGGCGCCGCCGGCACGCCGACTTCCCCAAGCCGGTGGGCGGCACCGAGACCAGCCCCTCCTTCGCGCTCGCAGAGGTCGAGGCCTGGCTGCGCAAGCAGGGAAAGCTCGCCGAAGTGCCGTTGCGCGAACGCGTCTGGCAGCAGCTCGCCGGCCATCCCGACGGCCCCCTGACGGCCCTGGTGCACACCGGCTGCGTGCTGCTACTGATCCACGAGCGCCCCACCGTCTGGCTCGACGCGAGCGCCGGCTCCGACGCCCGGCTGGCCGCGATGCTGCCGGAGGCGCTGGAGCAGGTACTGGCACCGCGCTTCGGCGGTGTGAACATTGCGGTCAGCGCTGAGGTTGTGAACACCCCTCTTGCGCAGCGGAGTGTGAACGCGCCACCGACATCGGCCGCTGTGAACGGCCCATCCTCGCCAGCTGTTGTGAACGGCCCGTCCTCATCGGCTGCTGTGAACGCCCCATCCTCGCCGGAGACTGTGAACGTCCCACCCTCGTCGGCTGCTGTGAACTCCTCGCCAGATGTTCACACCGCGTCCGCCGCGCACACCGCGCACACCGCGCACACCGCGCACACCGCGTCCGCCGCGCACACCGCGTCCGCCGCGCACACCGCGCCGGCCTCCCACACCTCCCGCACCGCCCACGCCACGCACACCGCCGCAACCCCCGTCCTCCGCACTCCCACTGGCCCCCAGCTCCTCCCGTCCGTCCCCCTCCTGCGTGGTGCCGCCGAGCTGGCCGCCGAGGCAGGGGCGCGGCAGACCTTCGAGTTCCTGCTCGGCCGGCACCTGGACGCCAACCCGCGCCAGTACACGCTCACCCCGGCCGAACTCGCCGTACTCATGGCCGACCTCGCCGGCCCCGCCCGCACGGTCCTGGACCCGGCCTGTGGCACCGGCGCCCTGCTGCGCGCCGTGGACACCCGCCCCGACCAGGAGCTGTACGCACAGGACAGCGCCCCGGACCTGGCCGCGCTCAGCGCGTTGCGGCTCGCCCTGCACAGCCGGGCCACCGTGCGCGGTGCCGCGGGTGACACCCTGCGCGCCGACGCCCACCCGGGACTGCGGGCGGACGCGGTCCTGTGCCACCCGCCGTTCAACGAGCGCAACTGGGGCCACGACGAACTCGCCTACGACGCCCGCTGGGAGTACGGCTTCCCGGCACGCACCGAGTCGGAGCTGGCCTGGGTGCAGCACGCGCTGGCCCGGCTGACCGACGGCGGCACCGCCGTACTGCTCATGCCGCCGGCGGCCGCCTCCCGTCGTTCCGGGCGCCGGATCCGCGCCGATCTGCTGCGCCGGGGCGCGCTCAGGGCGGTGGTCGCGCTGCCGGTCGGCGCCGCACCGCCGTACAACATCCCGCTGCACCTGTGGGTGCTGCGCCGGCCGGACCGTACGCCGGCGGCACCGGAGGTGCTGCTCGTGGACACGGGAAGGTTCGCCACCGAGGGGCGCGGCGGGCCGGACTGGGCGGCCGTACGGGAGGCCGTACTGGACGCCTGGCGTGCCTTCGGGCGGGCCGGGCGGCTGGACGAGCGGCCGGGGCTCGCCCGTTCCGTGCCGGTCATCGAACTCCTCGACGACGACGTGGACCTGGCTCCCGCCCGCCACCTGCCGCCGCCGGCGGCGGCAGACGGTGCGGAGCAGCTGACGGCGGTGCGCGAGCACCTCGGCGCGACCCTGCGCCTGACCGCCGATCTGGCCCCGCCGCCCGCCGGCCCGGCGGCGCCCGCACGCTGGCCGCTCACCACCGTCGGCGAACTCGCGCGCGGGGGCGCGCTGGTGATGCGCACCGGCGGAAACGGCGGCCACGCGCGTGTGCCCGTGCTCACCGACCACGACGTGCTCGCCGGAACGGCACCCTCGGGCACGCTCCCGGAGAGCGACGAGGAAGCCGTGCTGACCGAGCCGGGTGACGTCGTCGTGCCGGTGCTCGGCGGGGGCTCGGTGGCACGGGTGATCGACGAGGCGACCGCGGGCGCGGCCCTGGGGCGCAACCTCGTGCTGCTGCGCCCCGACCGCACGGCGCTCGACCCCTGGTTCCTCGCCGGCTTCCTGCGCGGTACCGCCAACAACCGGCAGGCCAGCAGCTACGCCTCCACCGCGACCCGGCTGGACGTGCGCCGGCTGCAGTTGCCCCGGCTGCCGCTGGACGACCAGCGGCGCTACGGCGCACGCTTCCGCGCACTCGACGAGTTCGAGCGGGCGCTGCGCCACGCGAGCTGGCTCGGCGAGCAGCTCGTGCGCGGGATGTACGACGGTCTCACCGACGGCACGGTGGCCCCCGACTGATCCGCACCCCGCCCGCACCCCGCCCGCACCCAGCGCCCACCCCGCCCCGCGCCGCCCGGCACCGCAGCCCGCTGTCCTGGCGGCCCGCTGTCCCGCCGACCTCCTGACCGCCGACTTCCTGACCGTCGACTTCCTGACCGTCGACTTCCTGACCGTCGACTTCCTGAGCCGCCGTCCCGCCGATCAGCCGTCCCCCGATCAACCGGCCCGCGGACCCGTGCGCTGATGTGCGCCGGTCACCGGACAACGGTTCGGTACAACCCGGACCGGTTGTCCCTGCCGGGCCATATGCTCGAAGCGACAATCGCACGACCGGCGTTGTTTGCCCCCGCGGAGGACGCCGGTCGCGCAGGCACGCCCACTTCAGGCAACAGGAGCAGCCATGCAAGGCCACGGCTACGGTCAGCCGGTGAAGCAGCCGCCGCACACCGGGTGGCTGGTTTTCCTGCGTGTGCTGTTCGTGGTGCTCGCGATCTTCACCATCGGCCTCCTGACCTCGGCGATGATGCTGCGGCTGGCGGCCGTCACCCGGCGCTCGCTGGACTGGGGGCTGTTCGTGGCGGTGCTGGCCGCCGACATCCTCAGCATCACCCTGCTGGCGGTCGAGGGCGGCGACGAGGTGCACACCCCCGGCGGCTACACGGGCATGGTGCTGCTGCTCGTCACGCTCGTGGCGGCGATCGCGTACTACCTCACGGCGGACATACGTCACTTCATGCTGCGGCAGCAGGCGTACGAGGCGCAGCAGCAGGCGTACGCGGTGCACCGGCACGCGACGGCGTACGGCTACCCGGCGCCCGCGACCCCGTACACCGCGACGACCGTGCCGACCCTGCCGACGCCGGCCGGCCCTGTCGGCCCGCACACCCCGCCCCCGATGCCGCACACGCCCGTGCCCCAGCCCCCGCTGACCGCCCCGCCGCCCCAGCGCCCGGCGCCCGCCCGGATCGACCAGGTGCGGGCCGAGCTGGACGAGCTGAGCGACTACCTGCGCAAGCAGGACGGCCATGAGGGCGGACGGTGACCGTGGCGGCAGGACGTGTCGTCGCCGACCGTTACGAACTGTCCACGCTCATCGGGCAGGGCGGCATGGGCCAGGTCTGGACGGCGTACGACCAGCGGCTGGACCGGCGCGTGGCGGTGAAGCTGCTGCGCCCGGACAAGGTGGCGGGCCAGGAGGCGGACGAACTGCGCCGCCGGTTCGTGCGCGAGTGCCGGGTGACCGCGCAGGTGGACCACCCGGGCCTGGTCACGGTGCACGACGCGGGCAGCGAGGGCGAGGAACTGTTCCTCGTCATGCAGTACGTCGACGGCGCCGACCTCTCCGACCACCTGGCCGAGCACGACCCGTACCCGTGGCAGTGGACGGTGGCGGTGGCCGCGCAGCTGTGCGCCGTGCTGAGCGCCGTGCACGCCGTGCCGATCGTGCACCGCGACCTGAAGCCGCGCAACGTGATGGTGAAGCAGGACGGCACGGTCACCGTCCTCGACCTGGGCGTGGCCTCGGTCATGGACACCGACACCACCCGCCTCACCCACACCGGCTCGCCGATAGGCTCGCCCGCCTACATGGCGCCCGAGCAGGCGATGGGCGGCGCGGTCGGCCCGTACACGGACCTGTACGCGCTGGGCGTGCTGATGCACGAACTGCTCAGCGGCGAGGTGCCGTTCGCCGGCTCCACGGCCCTCGGGGTGCTGCACCGGCACCTGTACGAGCCCCCGCTGCCGGTGCGCCGGATCCGCCCCGAGGTCCCGGAGGCGCTGGAGACCCTGGTGCTGCGGCTGCTCGCCAAGGACCCGCAGCACCGGCCGGCGTCCGCGCAGGAGGTGTACGAGGAACTGGCGCTGCTGCTGCCCGCGCGCGGGACGCCCAGCGGGGCGCCGCTGGATCCCACACGGCCCTTCCTGCGTCCGCACGCCCCCTGGCCGGACCGCGCGCGGACCCCCGCGCCTCAGCCGGCGCCCGTCGCGCCGGCGCCGCCGGTGGCCGGGAAGCCGGACGTGGCCGCCGCGGTGGACGAGGTCAAACGGCTGCTGGGCGAGGGCCGGATCACGCAGGCCGTCGACATCCTCGGCGCGATCCTGCCGGCCGCCGCCGAACAGCACGGCGAGCACTCCCCGGTCGTCCGCACGCTGCGCAAGCAGTACGCGGCCACCCTCATGGACGACGGCCAGTACCGGCGTGCCCTGCCCGAACTGCGCCGGCTCGCCGACGAACGCGCCACCGAGGCCGGCCAGGCCGACCCACAGTCCCTGCGCTACCGCTACGAGGCCGCGCAGTGCCTGGAACAGCTGGGCGAACCGGCCGCGGCGCTCGCCGAGTACCGCGCGCTGCTGCCGTACTACGAGAACCAGTACGTCTCGGGGGACCCGCAGCTCGCCCACGAGGTGCGCCGGCGCATCGGCCATCTGCTGCTCGCCCTCGGCGACCGGCCGGCCGCCCACGACATGCTCGCGCGGCTGGTCATGGACGTGGAGCGGCTGCACGGCCCCGGCCATCCGCTGGCCGTGGAGGTCCGGCGGACCCTGCAGTGGCTGGGACAGGTGCGCGGCTAGATCCCGCCGCTGAGCGGTGGGCTGATCCCGCCGCTCAGTCCTGGGCTGATCGCGCCGCTCAGTCCTGGGCTGATCGCGCCGCTCAGTCCTGGGCTGATCGCGCCGCTCAGTCCTGGGCTGATCGCGCCGCTCAGTCGTGGGCTGATCGCACCGTTCGGTCGTGGGCTGATCGCGCTGTTCGGCCGTGGGCTGGTCCCGGTGGCCCCCGCCGGGGTGGCGACGGTGCCCGAAGGACGCGCGAATCGTTGGTCGAATGGGTTGGCCACAGCCTGCCCACTGCCTACCATCGATCACCGCAAGACCTTGTGCACCGTCGCACAATCTCCCTTGGAGGTCTCCTTGCACCGCCGCCGTCGCACCGCGCTCGTCCTCACCGCCGCGATCGCCGCCGCGGCACCCCTGCTGACCGCCTGCGGAAACGATGCGCACCCGGGCGCCGCGGCCGTCGTCGGCGGGCAGCGGATCACCGTCACCCAGCTGGAGGACAGGGTCAACGAGGTCCGCCGGGCGCAGCGGGCCGCGGTGCCGGACGAGACCCAGTACCAGCAGGTGGTCTCCTCCACCAGCAGCCTCACCCGCGACACCCTGCACAACATGGTCCTGGACCGGGTGCTGCACCGCGCCGCACGGGACCAGGGCATTTCGGTCACCCGCAACGAGATCCAGCAGATGCGCGAGGGCCTGGAGCAGCAGGCCGGCGGCAGCAAGGGCCTGCAGACGGCCTGGCTGCAGAAGTACGGCATCGCGCCGGCCCACCTGGACGACAACCTCCGGCTGCAGCTGGAGGCACAGAAGCTCGCCGAGAAGCTGGGCACCGACACCAGCCAGCCCGCCTTCTGGAAGGCCCTGTCCAAGGCCTCGGAGGAACTCCACGTCGACCTCAACCCGCGCTACGGAGCCTGGGACGTGCAGAAGAGCAGCCGGGTGGACGCCGGCACACCGTGGGTGCGGGAAGTCACGGCGGCGGGCGGACAGCCGGCGACGGCGTAGCGCGGCCGAGGGCGCGGGCCGAGAGACGGGGCGCGGGCCGACGGTGCGTGGCGGTGGCGGAACGGTACGGCAACGACCTATCGGTCATACGATCACACGACCACCTCGTCCTGTGGACAACGGAATCCGCTCTCTCGCGCCGTGGGTTACGTTCGGATCGTGAACGAAACCAGTCCCGAGTCCCGTCCCGGAACCGGCCCCGAGGCCGGTGCCGCGCCCGGCCGCATCGTCCTGCTCACCACCAGCCACCGCGTCGCCCCCGGCCTGCTCTCCTGGCCCGCCTGGCAGGCCCTGCGTGCCGCCGACGCCGTGCTGTGCGCGGACGGCGCGCATCCGCAGCTGCCCTATCTGCGGGAGGCCGGCATAACGGTGGCGGAGGCGTCCCCCACCGCGCAGGACCTGGTCGACGCCTGCGCCGGCGGACGGACGGTGGTGGTCGTCGCCACCGGTGAGGGCGAGCCCGCCCTCACCGACGGCCTGGCCCGGCTGGCCGGCTCCGGCCGGGTGGCCATGCCCGAACTGGAACTGCTGCCCGCCTCCTACGACCTGCCCGGGGCCCGCCTGCTGGACCTGGTGCAGGTCATGGACCGCATCCGCGCCGAGTGCCCGTGGTCCTCCCGGCAGACCCACGAGGGTCTCGCGAAGTACGGCATCGAGGAGGCCTACGAACTGGTCGAGGCGATCGAGGCCGGCGACCGCACGGAACTGCGCGAGGAACTGGGCGACGTCCTCCTCCAGGTCGTGTTCCACTCCCGGATCGCCGAGGAGGACCCGGAGGAGCCGTTCTCCGTCGACGACGTGGCCGGCGGCATCGTCGCCAAGCTCATCCACCGGCACCCGCACGTCTTCGGCGACGAGCGGGCCGAGACCCCGGAGGACGTCAAGGAGCACTGGCTGCGCACCAAGGCTGAGGAGAAGCGGCGCACGTCGGTCACGGAGGGCGTCCCGCTCGGCCAGCCCGGCCTGGCCCTCGCCGCCAAGCTCGCCTCCCGCACCCGCACGGCCGGTCTGGACGTACCCCTGCCGCAGGGCGAGGGCATCGGGTACGAGCTGCTGGCGCTGGCGGCCCGCGCCGAGGCGGACGGCGTCGACCCGGAGGCGGCGCTGCGCGCAGCGGCCCGGGTGTACCGGGACGCGATACGGGCTGCTGAGGGCCTGTCCGCTTAGTACCGTTGCCCCGACGGGCGGGTGCGAGGCGTGGGGGCCGACGTGGCAAGGGAGTTGGAGGAGCTGCGGGAAGCGCTGCTGCGGGCGATCCACAGCTCGCCGACCGCGGCACAGCGGGTGGCGGAGGTGCTGTCGCGGACGGGCATGCCGTACGCGGCGCTGGCTTGGACCAAGTTGAACGGCAACCGCTCCACGAGCGATCACCAGCTCGCTTCCCTGGTGCTGTTACGGGTCGAACACCCGGCGGAGTTCGCCGACCTCGAGCGGGTCGCCGCGACCACGTGGACACCCCGCCGGGCCGACACCAGTCCCGCCCCGACCGGCCACGGCGCCACCGCCTCCGCCGGCACGAGCCCCGGCGACCGAGGCCGGGTCGGCACGGGTCGCGCGGCCGGCGGTCCGGGCTCCGCGAAGGCGGGCGGCCCGGGCGGCACCGAACCGGGCCACCACCCTGCTCGCCCCACGGAACCTCCTGCCGCCGAACCCCGTGCCGGCGAACCGGGTGTCGCCGAAGCGGGTGTCGCCAAAGCCCGTACCACCGAACCTCCTGCCGCCGAAGCAGGTGTCGCCGAACCCCCTGCCGCTGAACCGGGTGTCGCCGAAGCCCTTGCCACCGAACTCCCTGTCGCCGAGGCCCCTGCCGCTGAACCCTCTGCCGCCGAACCCCCTGCCGCTGAACCCCGGGTCGCCGGTGACCATGTCGACCTGCGGGACGGCACCTTCCTCGACCAGGTGGTGGCGGTGCAGCACCTCCACTACGGCAACGTTCCCGCGCCCGCGGACTGGCGGCCGGCCGGTTCCGTACGGCCGCTGGAGTTCGGCGTGCAGCCGACCCGGCCCGTGCCAGGGCTGCCCGACGTGCCGCCGTACGTGCCGCGTGACTGCGACGCCGACCTGAGCGCCAGGCTGGCCCGCACCAGCCTTGTCCTGATCCTGGGCGAACGGCTCGCGGGGACGTCGTACACCGCGTGGCACGCCGTGCACTGCCTGGACGGCCACCGGGTGTACATCCCGGTGCCGGGCGAGGACCTGCGGCCCCTGGCCGCCGCGCTCAGGGGCAACCGGGGCCGGTACGTCGTATGGCTGGACGACCTGACCGGCCACCTCGGTCCGGGCGGGCTCGACCTGCCGCTGCTGGGACGGCTGGCCGACCTCGGTGCCGTCGTGCTGGCCACGATGAGTCCCGCCGAGTACTACCGGCGCCGTACCGGGACCGCTCCGGGCGACCGGGTCGTCGCCGCCGCCCGCACGGTGACGCTGCCGCGGGACTGGAGCAAGGCCGAGCTGGCCCGGCTGTCGGCGTGCGACGACCCACGGGCCTACCCGGCCTACATGTGGAGCGGCACCGAGGGGGTGGCCTCGTACTTCGCGGTCGGACACCTGCTGTTCGACGAGTGGCGCCGGCCGGGGACGCGGCAGGACCATCCGCTCGGGGGGTTGCTGGTGCGGACGGCGGTCGACGTGGCGCGTTCCGGGGTCACGGCGGGGATACCGGACGAACTGTTCGTGAAGGTGCTGGACCAGTACGGGCAAGAGCGCGACGAGGCGCTGCGCACGGAGTCGTACGAGGAGGCGATCACCTGGGCCACCGCGCCCATGTTCGGCGTCTCGGGGCTGCTCGTGGAGGGGGAGGAAAGGGGCACCTGGCGGGCGTACGGCGCGCTGGTCGCCGAGGCGCTGGCGTCGGAGGACCTGGAACCGGTGCCGGACGGGGTGTGGTGGACGCTGCTGGACGCGGCGGAGTCCGCGGCGCTGGACCACGGGGCGATTCTCGGCGCGGCCCGTGCGGCGCTGAGCGCACGCGTCGAGGCGGGGGACACCGAGCTGATGTTCGGTCTCGCACTGCGCACGGAAGGCGAGGAGAGCGAGGCCCTGCTGCGCCGCGCGGCCGACGCGGGGCACGCGGGGGCGACGGCCGCGATGGCCCTGACGTTGTCGAGGAAGGGGAACGAGGAGGAGGCGCTGCCGTACCTGGAGGCGGCTGCGGAACAGGGGTACGCCTGGGCGGCGCGGGAACTCGGCCGTGTGCACCGGGCCCACGCCGAACGCTGGCTGCGCAAGGCCGCGGAGGCGGGGGACGGCGCGGCGGCGCACGAGCTGGGCGACATGCTGGTGGGACCCGGACGGGACGGGGAGGCGTTGCGGTGGTACCGCAAGGCCGCGGCCGCGGGCCACCGCGAGGTCGCGGGCAGCCTCGGCACCCTCCTGGCCAACTGGAACGAGGCGGAGGCGGAGGAGTGGCTGCGTTACGGGACCGCATGGGGTGACCCGCGCGCCACGAACGAGTTCGGCCTCTTCCTGGAGCAGGCGAGGAAAGCCACCGAGGCCGAGACGGAGGCCCTGTACCGGCGGGCGGCGGAGGGTGGCGACACCTCGGCGATGATCAACCTCGGCATCACGCTGGAGCACCTCGGCCGTAACGAGGAGGCGCGTTCCTGGTACCTCAAGGGGCACGAGTGCGCGGCCCCCTACGCGGAGCGGCACCTGGCCCGGCTGCTGCGCAAGCAGGGCGAGGTGGCGGAGGCCGAGGAATGGGAGCGCAAGGCGGCCGTCGCGGACCCGCGCGGCCTCCCCGGAACGCTCCCGCCACCCCCTCCCGTCACGTCCCCTGCGGACACGTCCCCTGCGGACACGTCCCCTGCGGACACGTCCCCTGCGGCCACGCCGCCCCCGGCCGCGGCTGCCCGCCCCGCGCCCGGGACGCCCCCGCCCCACGTCACGCCCCCCACCCCTCCGGATACCGTCGAGGAGTGACCGACCAGCCCCACCCCCCGACGGCCCCGGCCCCCGCTCCCGCACTCTTCACCTGGGAGTTCGCCACCGACCCCTACCCCGCCTACGCCTGGCTGCGCGAGCACGCGCCCGTGCACCGGACACGGTTGCCGAGCGGGGTCGAGGCCTGGCTGGTCACCCGGTACGCCGATGCCCGGCAGGCCCTGGCCGACCAGCGGCTGAGCAAGAACCCGGCGCATCACGACGAGCCCGCGCACGCCAAGGGCAAGACCGGCATCCCGGGCGAACGCAAGGCCGATCTGATGACGCACCTGCTCAACATCGACCCGCCGGACCACACCCGGCTGCGCCGCCTGGTGAGCAAGGCCTTCACACCGCGCCGGGTCGCCGAGTTCGCGCCCCGGGTGCAGGAGCTGACCGACCGGCTCATCGACCGGTTCGCCGAGCGCGGATCCGCCGACCTCATCCACGAGTTCGCGTTCCCGCTGCCCATCTACGCCATCTGCGACCTGCTCGGTGTCCCGCGCGAGGACCAGGACGACTTCCGGGACTGGGCGGGCATGATGATCCGGCACGGCGGAGGCCCCCGCGGCGGGGTCGCCCGGTCGGTGAAGAAGATGCGCGGCTACCTCGCCGAGCTGATCCACAAGAAGCGCGAGGCGCTGCCCGCCGCGCCCGAGCCCGGCGAGGACCTGATCTCGGGCCTGATCCGCGCCTCCGACCACGGCGAGCACCTCACCGAGAACGAGGCCGCCGCAATGGCCTTCATCCTCCTCTTCGCCGGTTTCGAGACGACGGTCAACCTCATCGGCAACGGCATCTACGCCCTGCTGACCCACCCCGAGCAGCGCCGGCGGCTGCAGGAGTCCGTGGCGCGCGGGGAGCGGGACCTCCTGGGGACGGGTGTGGAGGAACTCCTCCGCTACGACGGCCCCGTGGAGCTGGCCACCTGGCGGTTCGCCACCGAGCCGCTCACCATCGGCGGGCAGGACATCGCGCCGGGCGATCCGGTGCTCGTCGTGCTCGCCGCGGCGGACCGGGACCCGGAGCGGTTCGCCGAGCCGGACGTCCTCGACCTCACCCGCCGGGACAACCAGCACCTCGGCTACGGCCACGGCATCCACTACTGCCTCGGCGCGCCGCTCGCCCGGCTGGAGGGCCAGACCGCGCTCGCCACGCTGCTCACCCGCCTGCCCGACCTGAGGCTGGCCGCGGACCCGGCCGAGCTGCGCTGGCGCGGCGGACTCATCATGCGAGGCCTGCGCACCCTGCCCGTGGAGTTCACGCCCACGGCCTGAACACACTTCCGGCAGCGGGACCTGACGGACCTTCATTCTGTGATCTTCACGTGATCTGCGCGGCATGAACTTGTGACAAGTGATCGTCTGCCTATACGTTCACCCATCAGCGTGGCGAAGGGTTTCCTGTGCCGCGCCGGTACTGCTGTCGCTCGAAAGGCTTCTGCATGCTCTCCGGGAACGGTCGACACCGTCGCCCCCGTCAGGCTCCGGCTCTCCTCGTAGCGGCCGGAGTGACCGGCTCGGCCATCGCCATCCCGCTCCTCGGGGCCGCGAGCGCCAACGCGGCGGACGGCACCACTTGGGACAAGGTGGCCGAGTGCGAGAGCGGGGGTTCCTGGAGCGCCGACCCCGGCAACGGCTACTACGGCGGCCTGCAGATCTCGCAGGCGGACTGGGCCGCGTACGGCGGGACCCAGTACGCGGCCAGCGCCGACCAGGCCAGCCGCTCCCAGCAGATCGCCGTCGCCGAGAAGATCCTCGCGGACAAGGGCACCGCCCCCTGGGCCACCTGTGCCCTGCTGTCCGGGCTGACCTCGGACTCGGGCTCGGCGGACGTCGACACGGGTGTCGGCGGGTCCGGGGACACCGATGGCTCGGGCGACACGTCCGGTTCGACCGGGAGTTCCGATGATTCCGGAAACTCCGACAGCTCCGACTCGTCCGGTCTGCCGGATTCGTCGCACTCGGATGACGCCGGCTCCGACGGCAACTCCGGCTCCGGCGCCGGCTCCTCCTCCGGCAAGGACGCCGGGCCGGCCGGGAAGCCGGGCGCGGGCCACGGCGAGCACGACGGCGAGGCGGCCGGCTCCGGCGGGACCGACACTCCCAAGTCCGACAAGTCCGTCTCGCCGGAGCCGGGGAGCACGCAGGGCGCCGACGACTCCGCCACGGTCGCCCCGGAGCCCGGCCGTGAGGACAACCCCCAGCAGGCCGCGGGTTCTTGGAGTCTGGTCGACACCGGCACCCTCGGCGGTGGCGGACGTCACCGCGGGGCGAGTGCGGACGAGAGCGCGGCGAGCGGTCAGGGTGCCGCCTCCGGCCGGCACGCCTCCCGGGAGCCGGGCACCTACACCGTCCGCGACGGCGACTCCCTCGCCTCCATCGCCGACTCCCTTGAGGTCGACGGCGGATGGCGTGCGCTCTACGCCGGCAACAAGAAGGCGATCGGGGCCGACCCGAACCACATCACTGCCGGTCAGACCCTGGAAGTCGGGGACGAAACGGACGTCGACTAGCGGGAGTTGGCGCCCCACTTAACGCCCTAATGTCCGGTTTGGCGAAAGTGTGGGATGAGTCTCAGAAGCCCTGATCGTCTTTGAAATTCCGCCGGCCGCGTGTCTACGGTCGAGGCCGCTCGTCACCACGAGCCCCGGCAGTCGCAACGCCGAATCCTGCCAGCGGTTGCCCGGGAACAGTCGTCGCGTCAAGCGCCGTAGGCAGGAGCGGGGGACCCAAGGTAAGTGCCGGGCCCGGCAGTTGATGCCGGACCTGGCTTGGGGTGGAGCCGCGTCTCGCGCACAGCGGGAGATGCGGCCGGGCAACTCAACCGGCCCGAACCCGACAGCTCACCTCGCAGGCGTCGGTGAGGGGATCGATCCATGCTGTTTACCGGCAAGGGCAAGCACCGCCGTCCGTCCAAGGCCGTCCGCGCCATCACGCTCGCCGGTGTCACCGGCGCCGCCGTCGCCGCCCCGCTGATGGCGGCCGGCAACGCCTCCGCCGCCACCGCCTCCGAGTGGGACGCGGTCGCCCAGTGCGAGTCCGGCGGCAACTGGTCCATCAACACCGGCAACGGCTACTACGGCGGCCTGCAGTTCTCCGCCTCCACCTGGGCCGCGTACGGCGGCACCGCCTACGCCCCGCAGGCCAACCAGGCCGGCAAGGCGCAGCAGATCGCCGTCGCCGAGAAGGTCCTCGCCGCGCAGGGCAAGGGCGCCTGGCCGGTCTGCGGCACGGGCCTGTCCAGCACCCCCTACGGCGGCGCCGCCCCGAGCACCCCCTCGGACTCGGGCAGCACCACCACCCGCTCCACCGACCAGCAGGCCGCCTCCCGCTCCGCCGAGCGCCCGGCCGCGTCCACGAGCAAGAGCACGAGCAAGACCGTCACCACCCCGACCGGCAAGAAGGTCAAGAAGGGCGACGGCGAGTACAAGGTCGTCGCGGGCGACACCCTCAGCACCATCGCCGAGAAGCACAAGGTCGCGGGTGGCTGGCAGAAGCTGTTCGAGCTGAACAAGGACGTCGTCGAGGACGCGAACCTCATCTACCCGGGCCAGCAGCTCCACCTGAAGTGACGTCCGGCCCCGAGCAGGACCACAGCGCCCTCGCATCCCCAGGGGTCGTACCCACGACCTCGTGAGGGCCACCCCCCGTCCCCACGGGCTCCCCGCCCCGGTGCGTGTTCCCCCGTACGCACCGGGGCGGGGTTTTTTCCGTGCGGTCACCACCGGTCTTTGTTTCGGTCGAAAACAAAAGGTACCGTCGGCGTGTCCACGGGACGGTCGGTCGGTGGCCGACGCCCCCGGGACGGTTAGGCTCTAGTCGCAAGGCACAGCCGTAAGGCACACCGCCCCGCACTTCCAGCGTCACATCCAAGAAGGAGATGCTCGTGCCGTCCATCGACGTCGTCGTAGCCCGGGAAATCCTGGACTCCCGAGGCAACCCCACGGTCGAGGTCGAGGTCGGCCTCGACGACGGCAGCACGGGTCGTGCCGCCGTTCCGTCCGGCGCCTCGACCGGCGCCTTCGAGGCCATCGAGCTGCGTGACGGCGACCCGAACCGCTACCAGGGCAAGGGTGTCGAGAAGGCCGTCCTCGCCGTCATCGAGCAGATCGGCCCGGAGCTGGTCGGCTACGACGCCACCGAGCAGCGCCTGATCGACCAGGCCATGTTCGACCTGGACGCCACCGACAACAAGGGCTCCCTCGGCGCCAACGCCATCCTCGGTGTCTCGCTCGCCGTCGCCCACGCCGCCTCCGAGGCCAGCGACCTCCCCCTCTTCCGCTACCTGGGCGGCCCCAACGCGCACCTGCTGCCGGTGCCGATGATGAACATCCTGAACGGCGGCTCGCACGCCGACTCCAACGTGGACATCCAGGAGTTCATGATCGCCCCGATCGGCGCGGAGTCCTTCTCCGAGGCCCTGCGCTGGGGCACCGAGGTCTACCACACGCTGAAGAAGGTCCTGAAGAACAAGGGCCTGTCCACCGGCCTCGGCGACGAGGGCGGCTTCGCCCCGAACCTCGGCTCCAACCGTGAGGCCCTCGACCTCATCCTGGAAGCGATCAAGGAAGCCGGCTACACGCCCGGCGAGCAGATCGCCCTCGCGCTCGACGTCGCCGCCTCCGAGTTCTACAAGGACGGCAAGTACCTCTTCGAGGGCAAGGAGCGCTCCGCCGCCGAGATGACGGAGTACTACGAGGAGCTGGTCGCGGCCTACCCGCTCGTCTCCATCGAGGACCCGCTGTTCGAGGACGACTGGGCCGGCTGGAAGGTCATCACCGACAAGCTCGGCGACAAGGTCCAGCTGGTCGGCGACGACCTGTTCGTCACCAACCCCGAGCGCCTGGCCCGCGGCATCGAGGACGGCGCCGCCAACGCCCTGCTGGTCAAGGTCAACCAGATCGGCTCGCTGACCGAGACCCTGGACGCCGTCGAGCTGGCCCAGCGCAGCGGCTTCAAGTGCATGATGTCCCACCGCTCCGGCGAGACCGAGGACGTCACCATCGCCGACCTGGCCGTCGCCACCAACTGCGGCCAGATCAAGACCGGCGCCCCGGCCCGCTCCGAGCGCGTCGCCAAGTACAACCAGCTGCTGCGCATCGAGGAGATCCTCGACGACGCGGCGGTGTACGCCGGCCGCAGCGCCTTCCCGCGCTTCCGCGGCCACGGCGAGGTCTCCAAGGGCTGAGCCTTCCCGGGCTAAGTCCTAGCCAGTCGTACGTACGTCCCCGTACTCGGTCCCGTACCGTGTCCGGGGACGTACGCACGTTGAAAGGGGAGGCGGAGAGCCAGATGGCCGTGCTGTGCTTTCCCGGGGGGCGCCCCCCGGACCCCCGGCCGGCGGGACGGCTGACCGGAACTGCGAGGCGAGGTGGGATGCCGTGAGCGGCCGGGACCGTTTCTCCACCGCGACCAGGCTGCGGCTGCTCGGCGAGCAGACGGCGGCCCGGGTCTACCGTTCCCAGACCAGACGGCAGGCCCGCCGCTCCCGGCTCACCGGCCGGGCGGCGCTGCTCGCGCTGGTGCTGTGCTCGCTCGTGGTGGCCCTCGCCTATCCCATGCGGCAGTACGTGTCCCAGCGCGCGGAGATCGCCGACGTCCAGCGCCGGCAGAAGCAGGCCCGCGAACGCGTCGAACAGCTGCGTGACCTCAAGGCGCGCTGGCAGGACGACGCCTACGCCGAGCAGCAGATCCGCCGCCGGCTGCACTACGTCAAGCCCGGCGAGACGGGGTACGTCGTCGTCGACCCGGGCGCGGCCAAGCAGGCCCGCGCCGATGTCAGGGCCGCCCACCGGCCCTGGTACGCGAACGTCTGGGACGGCGTCGACAAGTCCGACGCCTCCGACCAGTGAACCCAGAGAAAGCCACCCTGAAAGCAGTCATGGAAACCCCTCCGCCGCACACTCCGCGCACCGAGCCCACCGACGCGGACGTCGAGGCCTTCAAGCAACAGCTGGGCCGCCCGCCGCGGGGCCTGAGGGCCATCGCGCACCGCTGCCCGTGCGGTCAGCCGGATGTCGTGGAGACGGCACCGCGCCTGCCCGACGGCACGCCCTTCCCGACGCTGTACTACCTGACGTGCCCGAAGGCGTCCTCGGCCATCGGCACGCTGGAGGCGAACGGCGTGATGAAGGAGATGACCGAGCGGCTGCAGAGCGACCCCGAACTGGCCGCCGCCTACCGGGCCGCGCACGAGGACTACGTCCGGCGCCGGGACGAGATCGAGGTCCTGCAGGGCTTCCCGAGCGCGGGCGGCATGCCGGACCGGGTGAAGTGCCTGCACGTGCTGGTCGCCCACTCCCTGGCCGCCGGACCGGGCGTGAACCCGCTCGGCGACGAGGCCCTGGCGATGCTGCCGGAGTGGTGGCGCAAGGGCGCCTGCGTGACGCTCGACGACAGCGAGGGGGAGGAGCAGTGACCCGGGTCGCCGCCATCGACTGCGGTACCAACTCCATCCGTCTGCTGGTCGCCGACGCCGACCCGGACACCGGCGAACTCACCGATCTGGACCGGCGGATGACGATCGTGCGGCTCGGCCAGGGCGTCGACCGGACCGGCCGGCTCGCCCCCGAGGCGCTGGAGCGCACCTTCGCCGCCTGCCGTGAGTACGCGGAGATCATCAAGAGGCACGGCGCCGAGCGGCTCCGCTTCGTGGCCACCTCCGCCTCCCGCGACGCGGAGAACCGGGACGACTTCGTCCGGGGCGTCCTGGACATCCTCGGCGTCGAGCCGGAGGTCATCACCGGCGACCAGGAGGCCGAGTTCTCCTTCACCGGCGCCACCAGGGAGCTGACCGGCCGGGACGACCTCACCGGGCCCTACCTGGTGGTGGACATCGGCGGCGGCTCCACCGAGTTCGTCGTCGGCGACGACCACGTGCGCGCGGCGCGGTCCGTGGACGTCGGCTGCGTGCGGATGACCGAGCGGCACCTGGTGCACGACGGCACGGTGAGCGACCCGCCCACCGAGGAGCAGATCGCCGCCATACGGGCCGACGTCGAGGCCGCCCTGGACCTCGCCGAGCAGACGGTCCCGCTGCGGGAGGCGCACACCCTGGTGGGCCTGGCCGGGTCCGTCACCACGGTCTCCGCGATCGCCCAGGAGCTGCCCGAGTACGACTCCGCGCGCATCCACCACTCGGTGATCTCGCACGACCGCGTCCGCGAGATCACCGACTGGCTGCTGCGCTCCACGCACGCCGAGCGGGCGGCGGTGCCCTCCATGCACCCGGGCCGGGTCGACGTCATCGGCGCGGGCGCCCTCGTGCTGCTGGCGATCATGGAGCGGATCGGCGCCGAGGAGGTCGTGGTGAGCGAGCACGACATCCTCGACGGCATCGCGTGGTCGGTGGCGTAGCTCTCTTTGGTTACTCATCGGTAGCCATCTGCTGAGCAGGTTGGATAACGTCTGAGCGTGCTTCGAGGGCCCCTTGAGGGGCCCTCGTTCGCGAGCGGGTGGAAAAGTTCGTGAAGTTCTTCACAAGGAATTGCCCCGCGAGGGCACTCTGAAGGGGACCGGTTGGCCCTTCCCGGGGCCCAAGGGCCGTTTGAACATGTTCAGATGGGGAGTGCAAAGGGCCCCTGAAGCGGGGTGTTCCGGGGGTGTCACGGCGCCCTCACCGACGCCCCGCCGACCCGGAGAGGCAGCTCACGCGGCCTTGACAACGGGTCGTACCGCCTCGGGGTTCCGTCCCGGTTCCATGACCTGCGTCACGCGGGCCGCGGAGTTTAACACAGGCCCTGCCGGAGCTTGTGAAGGGGCGCACGAGCAGCCCCCCTGCGGCAGGTGGATACTCGATGGCATGAGCACCACGGAGCGTCCCAGGATCCTCGTAGTAGGCGGTGGGTACGTAGGCCTGTACGCAGCTCGGCGCATTCTCAAGAAGATGCGCTACGGCGAGGCGACCGTCACGGTCGTCGACCCCCGGTCGTACATGACCTACCAGCCCTTCCTCCCCGAAGCCGCCGCCGGCAGCATCTCCCCTCGCCACGTCGTCGTCCCGCTGCGACGCGTGCTGCCGAAGGCGGAGGTTCTCACCGGTCGGGTCACCACCATCGACCAGGACCGCAAGGTCGCCACGATCGCCCCGCTGGTCGGCGAGGCGTACGAGCTGCCCTTCGACTACCTGGTCATCGCCATGGGCGCGGTCTCCCGCACCTTCCCGATCCCCGGCCTCGCCGAGCAGGGCATCGGCATGAAGGGCATCGAGGAGTCCATCGGCCTGCGCAACCACGTCCTGGAGCAGCTGGACAAGGCCGACTCCACGACCGACGAGGAGATCCGCCGCAGGGCGCTCACCTTCGTCTTCATCGGCGGTGGCTTCGCGGGTGCGGAGACCATCGGCGAGGTCGAGGACATGGCCCGTGACGCGGCGAAGTACTACAAGAACGTGTCCCGCGAGGACATGCGCTTCGTCCTCGTCGACGCCGCCGACAAGATCCTCCCCGAGGTCGGCCCGAAGCTCGGCCAGTACGGCAAGGAGCACCTGGAGAGCCGGGGCGTGGAGATCTACCTCTCCACCTCCATGGACTCCTGCGTCGACGGCCACGTCGTGCTGAAGAACGGCCTCGAGGTCGACTCCAACACCATCGTGTGGACCGCCGGCGTCAAGCCGAACCCGGCCCTCGCCCGCTTCGGCCTGCCGCTCGGCCCCCGCGGTCACGTCGACTGCGAGCCGACCCTCCAGGTCAAGGGCACGGACTACATCTGGGCCGCCGGCGACAACGCCCAGGTCCCGGACCTCGTCGGCCGCAAGGCGGGCAACGAGAACGCCTGGTGCCCGCCGAACGCCCAGCACGCGCTGCGCCAGGCCAAGGTCCTCGGCGACAACGTCATCTCCGGCATGCGGGGCTTCCCGCAGAAGGAGTACGAGCACGCCAACAAGGGTGCGGTCGCCGGTCTCGGCCTGCACAAGGGCGTGGCGATGATCGTCATGGGCAAGATGAAGATCAAGCTCAAGGGCCGCCTCGCCTGGTACATGCACCGTGGCTACCACGGCATGGCGATGCCGACCTGGAACCGCAAGATCCGCGTCTTCGCCGACTGGACCCTCGCCATGTTCCTCAAGCGCGAGGTCGTCTCCCTCGGCGCCATGGAGAACCCGCGCGACGAGTTCTACGAGGCCGCCAAGCCGGCGCCGGTCGCCGCCGCGCCGAAGACCGAGGAGAAGGCCAAGGCCTCCTGACCCGAGTCGCCTCAGCACAGCCCGAAGGGGCCGCCTGCCATCCGTGGTGCGGGCGGCCCCTTCGGCGTGTGCGGGCGCCCGGCCGGACGGATCGTGGGCGGTCCCCGTGCGGACGGATCCCGGCCGGGCGCCCGAGCAGACGGATTTCGCCGTCGTGAGGGTGATCTCCGTGCCCGCCGCCATGGCGGTGCGACGCCGGGTGGTAGACGACGCACGTGAGCATCCCACCGCCACCCGGCCAGCCGTCCGGTCCGCCGTCCGGCCCGCTCGGACCGCCCACCGTCGTCTCGCCGTCCCCCCGGCGCCCCTGGTGGCGCAGGCCCGGCGTGCTCATCGGCGCGGCAGCGGCGGCGGTCGTGGCGGCGGTGGTGGTCGCGCTGGTGCTGACGCGGCGCGGCGGGGAGAGCACCCCGGCCGTCGACACGGCCTCCCAGGCCCGTGAGGTCGCCAAGCGGGTGGCGCTGACGCCCCCGGACTGGGGGACCGACTACGTCCGCAGCAGCCCGTACGAGGACGACGACAAGTCGGTGCTGTTCGCCGACGCCGACTGCCAGCTGGTACGTCAGCCGGGCGTCAACATGCTGGCCTACCTGGACCGCACCGTCCACACCCCGGAGAAGTCGGTGTACGCCACCTCCACGGTCATCGTCTACCGCAACGACGGCTCCGCCCAGGCCGACGCCGCCCGGTTCCAGTCGGACGCGCAACGGTGCGAGAAGGAGACCAAGGCGAACAGCAAAGTGCAGTGGGAGGACATCCGGCAGACCGACATCACGTCGGTGAAGGGCTTCGACGACACGGTGTCCGCCGAGGAGGGGCACACGGTCACCAGTACGACCGGGCAGAAGGCGGACAGCTACTACACGACCGTCATGGGCCGCAAAGGACAGTTCGTGCTGCTGGCGTCCGTGCAGCGCAAGTCGTCCGCGGGGCAGAACCGGGAGGACGCGCTGAACGCCCTCTCCCTCATGCTGAGCCGCCTGTAGACAGCGGTCGGGCCCGGTCCACCGCGTGGACCGGGCCCCGGATCGCTCCTGGGTCAGGTGGCCTGCTCGCCGTAGGCCGGGGCCGCGTCGGCGGACTGGCTGTCGCCGGACTGGCCGTCGGCGGACTGGCTGTCGCCGGCCTGGCTGTCGCCGGACTGGGTGTCGCCGCTCCCGGTCGTGGAGCCGCCCGGCACCTGGATGCTCTCCATGAGCTGATCGAAGTCGGCCTGCATGGCGTCCGTCTGGTCCTCCGTGCCGAACAGCGCGATCATGAGCAGGTGACCGTCGACGGTGGCGTACAGGACGTGACCGTAGGTCCCGTCGTCCGCCGTCAGGTCCGCCTCGAGCTGGGCGCCGTCGTTCGTGCGGGTCTGATTGACGTTGCTGGTGCTGAACTGCTGGTCGGCGGACTGGGCGTTCTCGTTCAGGAGCTGCAGGTGCTGCTGGAGCATCTCCTCGGGATCGAGGTCGTCGCCGTCGTAGACCGCGAAGCCGATGCTCCCGTAGTCGGTCTCCACCCAGTGGTCGCGGCCGTCGAGCTGGTCGACCTGCGTCTCGGCCTGCCCGGGCAGGTCCATCGAGATGCCGCTCTCCTCATCGGTGGCCGTGGTCCACTGCGCCGTGGAGCCCACGGAGTCGGTGCCCGAGGTGTCCGTGTTGCTGGTGTTGCTGCTGTTGCTGGTGCTGGTATCAGCGCCGCCGGGGTCGATGCCGTTGGAGTCGGCGCCGCCGTCGTCGCCGCCGGCATCGGCGCCACCGGTGTCGGCGCCGTTGGGGTCTATCGCGGAGGCGGCCGCGGCGGCCGCGGCGGGCGGGGCCGGCGGGGCGGCGAAGGCGGCCGTGGGAAGCAGCGCGCCTCCGGTGATCACGGTGGTCGAGGCGGCGAGCAGGGCCAGGCGCTGGAGACGGGTCATGGTGATGCACATCCTGAGAAGTAGGAAGTAGGGGGTGTGGGCGAGTGCCTTGCATCCATTAGGGCCCGGCCCAGGTATCAGGTCATGCCAGGAGATTTCGGGACTTGACCGGCGGCAGTGCCTCGCGCACACTGCGCCGGTTCCGGCGGGTCCCTCGTTCGGGTGGGGTGCCGGCTGCGTGTCGGGCGGGCCGCGTGGCGGGGAATGACGTCGGTGTGCGCGATCGTTTTCCCGCAAGCACGGAAGCAGACGGTTCGGGCCGATCTACCTTCACGGAGGTGTGCGCCATGGCCGACGCCGCGTCGCGGCTGAGGAGTCTTGCCGAGCAGATGCTGGGAGCCCCGCTCACGCTACGGGTGCGGGCCTGGGACGGTTCGACGGCCGGGCCGCCGGGCGCGCCGGCGCTCGTCGTGCACAACCGCCGGGCCCTGCGCCGCATGCTGTTCAAGCCGGGCGAGCTGGGCCTCGCCCGCGCCTGGGTCTCCGGCGACCTGGGCATCGAGGGGGACCTGTACACCGCGCTCGACGCGATGGCGGGCCTCGTCTGGGAGCGCGGCGAGGACGGCCGGGGCCTCGCCGAGGCCCTGCGCGACCCGAAGGTCCGGGCCGCCGCGGTGGACCTGCTGAAACTGGCGGGCCCGCCGATCCCGCCCGCCCCGCCGCGCGAGGAGGTCCGCCGACCGCGCCGGCGCCTGCACACCCGGCACACCGACAGGCGCGCCATCAGCCACCACTACGACGTCGGCAACGACTTCTACGAGATCGTCCTCGGCCCCTCCATGGTGTACTCCTGCGCCTACTGGGAGGAGGGCGGCACCCTGGAGTCCGCGCAGCGCGACAAGCTCGAACTCGTCTGCGTCAAACTGGGCCTGAGGGAGGGTCAGCGGCTGCTGGACGTCGGCTGCGGCTGGGGCTCCCTGGCCATCCACGCGGCCCGCGAGCACGGGGTGGGCGTCGTCGGCGTCACGCTGTCGCAGGAGCAGGCGGCGTACACCCGCAAGCGGGTCGCCGAGGAGGGCCTGACCGACCGGGTGGAGATCAGGGTCCAGGACTACCGGGACGTCACGGACGGTCCCTTCGACGCGGTCTCCTCCATCGGCATGGCCGAGCACGTCGGTGCCGAGCGGTACCTGGAGTACGCCCGTCAGCTGCACGCCCTGCTCAAGCCCGGCGGCCGGCTGCTCAACCACCAGATCGCCCGCCGCCCGCACCGGGACGAGTCGGAATACCGGGTGGACGAGTTCATCGACGCCTACGTCTTCCCCGACGGCGAGCTGGCCCCCCTCGGCACCACCGTCACCCAGCTGGAGCGGGCCGGTTTCGAGGTCCGGGACGTGGAGTCGATCCGCGAGCACTACGCCCGCACCCTGCGCCGCTGGGTCACGAACCTGGAGGCCGACTGGGACCGGGCGGTCCGGCTCACCAGCCCGGGCCGTGCCCGCGTCTGGCAGCTGTACATGGCCGCCTCCGCGCTCGCCTTCGAACGCAACCGCATCGGCGTGAACCAGGTCCTGGCCGTCCGCACCCCCGAGTCCGGCACGTCCGGGCTCCCGCTGCGCGCCCGCACCTGGCACGGCTGACACGGCGAGGGCCCCGCCCTGCACCAGGCAGAGCGGGGCCCTTCGCGGCGCGGCGCTACTCGGCCTTGATGGCCGACAGCATGTTCAGCCGGGCCGCGCGGCGGGCCGGCCACAGGGCGGCCAGGACGCCGACGGTGCCAGCCAGCAGCAGGAAGACCGTCATCCGGCCCCAGGGCAGGACCAGTTCGTAGGTCGGCATCTTCGTGCCGAGCAGCTCGCCGGCCGCCCAGCCGAAGAACACGCCCAGGCCGATGCCGAGCACCCCGCCGAACAGCGAGATCACCAGCGACTCCAGGCGGACCATCCGCTTGACCGCCCTGCGGTCCAGGCCGATCGCCCGGAGCATGCCGATCTCCTGCGCCCGCTCGAAGACGGACATGGCCAGCGTGTTGATGACACCGAGCACGGCGACGATCACCGCCATGCCGAGCAGGCCGTAGACCATGTTCAGCACCTGCGTGAACATCTTCCCGATCTCGTCGGAGACGTCCTGCTTGTCCTGGATCTTGATCGCGGGGTTGGTGCCGAGCGCCTTCTCCAGCGTGTGCTTGGCCGTCTCGGACGCGCCGTCCGCGGTCTTGACCATGACCTGCATGTCGGCGGGGTCGGACAGGTGCGGGGTGAGGACCTTGTCGTCGAGGATGATCCCGTTGAGCATGTCGTTGCCCTCGTACACCCCGGCGACCGTCAGCCGCTGCGCCTTGCCGTCCTCGAAGTGCGCGGTGAACTGCGAGCCGGCCTTCCAGCCGTGCTCCTCGGCCCGGTCCTCGTCCACGACGATCCGCGTGCCGTCCACCGTGAAGGAGCCGTCGGTCACCTTGAGGTCGGTCAGCTCGCCGATCGCGGAGCCGTCGACGCCGGTCAGGAACTCGGTGTCGCCGTCGATGCGGGACTCGCCGTTGCGCAGCGGGCTGCTGAGCGTGACCCCGTCGGCGGACGCGACCTTCCGCGCCACATCGGGGGAGAGCGGGCCGCGGTTGGCCATCGAGACGACGTAGTCCGCGCGGATCGCCGCGCTGGCCATCTTGTCGATGGACATCTGCAGGCTGGCCGCCATCACGGTCATGCCGGTGATCAGGGTCAGGCCGATCATCAGCGCCGAGGCGGTGGCCGCCGTACGGCGCGGGTTGCGCAGCGAGTTCTGGCGGGCCAGCTTGCCCGACACACCGAAGACGCGCAGCACCGGGGAGGCGGCGGCGATCAGCGGGCGGGACAGCAGCGGGGTCAGGACGAACACACCGACGATGAGCAGGACCGCGCCGATGCCCATCAGACCCTGGCCGGTGTCGGCGTTCATCCTCGTGGCCGCGAGGATCACCGTGATGCCGGCCGCCGTGAGCAGGGCGCCGAGCGTGTTGCGCAGGACCAGGGACCTGGTGGTGGCCTTGGCGTGGACGCTGCTCATCGCGGCCACCGGCGGGATCTTCGCGGCCCGGCGGCCGGGCAGCCAGGCGGCCAGCATGGTGATGACGATGCCCACGGCCAGGGCGGTCGCCACCGTGCCGGGGCTGATCACGAGCGGCCCGCCGGGCAGGGTCGCGCCGAAGGAGCTGAGCAGGGAGCGCAGGCCCGCACCGATGCCGATGCCGGCGGCCAGACCGGTGACGCCGGCGACCGTGCCGACCGCGAACGCCTCGATGAGCACCGAGCGGGTGACCTGGCGGCGGGAGGCGCCGACCGCACGCAGCAGGGCGAGTTCCCTGGTGCGCTGGGCGACCAGCATGGTGAAGGTGTTGGCGATGATGAAGGTGCCGACGAAGAGCGCGATGCCGGCGAAGACCAGCAGGCCCTGCTTCAGGCCGCTCATCGACGCGGAGATCATCCTCGCCTGGTCGTCGGCGAGCTGCTTGCCGGTGGTGGTCTCGACGAGCTTCGCGGGCAGGGCCTTGTCGAGCGCGGCCTTGAGCGTGCTCTGGCCGGTGCCGGCCTCGGCCTGCACGTCGATCTCGTCGTACGTGCCCTTCTTGCCGAACAGGGCCTGCGCGGTGGGCGTGTCGAACAGGGTGAGGCTGCCGCCCGCGGCGACGTTGCCGTCGTCGGTGGTGAAGATGCCGCTGACGGTCGGCGTGAGGACCGGGCCGTCGACGGAGAGGCGCACGGTGTCGCCGACCCGGTAGCCGGCGCGCTTCGCGGTCCCGGAGTCGATCAGCACCTCGCCCTTGCCGCGCGGTGCGTGGCCGCTGACCAGCGGGTAGCGGGGGTCCTTGGTGCCCCAGTAGTTGCCGCCGGCGGACTGCCAGTCGCCGCCGACGAGCTTGCCGTCCTTGTCGGCGACGGCGGTGAAGCCGGAGAGGACACCGGTGGCGGAGGCGGCCCCGGGGACCCGGGCGGCCTTGTCGAGCAGGGCCTGGGTCAGCTCGGGGGTCTTGCCGACCTCGTTCCCCTCGGAGTCCTGGTACTCGGGCCGTACGGCGACGTCGACCCGTTCGAAGCCCTTGGCGGAACTCTTCTGGAGGGCGTCGGAGACGGTGTTGGTGAAGACCAGGGTGCCGGAGACGAACGCCACGCCGAGCATGACGGCGAGCACGGTCATCAGGAGCCGGGCCTTGTGCGCGAGGACGTTACGCAGGGCTGTGCGGAACATCAGCTGGTACGACCCTTCGCGTCGAACCCGGGGGTCTGGGGGTTGCCCCCGGGGAAACTGCGCATGAGGTCGAGCACGGAGTCGGCGGTGGGGTCGTACATCTCGTCGACGATCCGGCCGTCGGCGAGGAAGATCACCCGGTCCGCGTAGGCGGCGGCCACCGGGTCGTGGGTCACCATGACCACCGTCTGGCCCAGCTCGCGCACGGAGTTGCGCAGGAAGCCGAGGACCTCGGCGCCGGAGCGCGAGTCCAGGTTGCCGGTCGGTTCGTCGCCGAAGATGATCTCGGGCTTGGAGGCGAGGGCACGGGCGACGGCCACGCGCTGCTGCTGGCCGCCGGAGAGCTGGGAGGGCCGGTGGCTCAGCCGCTCGGACAGCCCGACCATCCGGATGACGTGGTCCACCCACGTCCTGTCGGCCTTCCGGCCCGCGATGTCCATCGGGAGGGTGATGTTCTCCAGCGCGGTCAGCGTCGGCAGCAGGTTGAACGCCTGGAAGATGAAGCCGATCTTGTCCCGGCGCAACCGGGTGAGCTGCCTGTCCTTGAGGGAGCCCAGCTCGGTGTCGCCGATGCGCACCGACCCGGAGGAGAAGGTGTCCAGCCCGGCCACGCAGTGCATCAGAGTGGACTTGCCGGAGCCGGACGGCCCCATGATCGCGGTGAACTCGGCCTGCCGGAAGTCGACCGAGACCCGGTCCAGGGCGACCACCCGGGTCTCGCCCTGCCCGTAGATCTTCGACAACTCCGTGGCGCGTGCGGCCACGGCGGTGGTCCGGCCGGCCGGGGGCACTCCCGGACGAAGTTCGGGGGAGGGTGTGGTGGTCACGGGGCGGTGCTCCTGTCGGGACGACGTGTCTTCGGGGGACTGCTCCATCGTCTCGGCGCGGGGCGCGCGTGTAGTCAGTCGCTGCTCCGGTTCCGGGGGCCGACTCGGGTCGGACGGACGGCCGTCATGTCATACCTGGGGTGGACGGGCGACCCTGAGTCGAGAACAGGTGGAACGCCCTCGTTCAGACGGTGAAATTCCGTCATTTCGCGGACGCGCGCACACGTGTCACGTCACGCTGATGGCAAGTGCGGATGGCGTGTTCCGTGGGCTGATGCACCCTCAGACGTCAATAAAATAAGACAACATCAGTCCGCCGTTCCGCTGTTCGGGGGATGGGTCCCGATAGGCTCGGATCCTCGAAGCGGAGCCCATGGCCTGCCCGGATGGTGGAATGCAGACACGGCGAGCTTAAACCTCGCTGCCCCTTCGCGGGCGTGCCGGTTCAAGTCCGGCTCCGGGCACCTCTTCGTCTCTGACGCCCCCTCGGCTCCGCCGTGCGACCGTCGACAGCGGGTCCGTGCGGTCGGAGACTCGCGCGCAGCTCGTGGTGAAGGAAACTTCACCGCGAGAACAGCGGCACCATCGCCGGGAGCCGCGTGCCACCGCCGCGGAGCCAGGGGAGGGGGCCGCCGATGCGGACCACCGCCGGGGTCGTCGGAGCCGGGCCGGCCGGCTGCTCGCCCGGCTGCTGCCCATCGCCCTCCAGCTGAAGGAGGGCGGGCCGCTGCTGTTCGGGGTGCGGGCGCTGGCCGTGGAGGGAGCCGAGAGCGACCGCCCGCGCATCACCTTCCGGCACCAGGGGCGTACGGACCTGCTGGAGTGCGACTACGTCGTGGGCTGCGACGGCTTCCGGGGCATGACCCGAACGGCCTTCCCGGCCGCGTCCTCGCGCGTGTTCGAGCGGTCGTACCCGTACGACCGGCGACGGCTGGCGGCTGGAGCGCGGGCCGGTCACCCAGAAGTCGGTCACGCCGAGGCGTTCCTTCGTGCACGAGCCGATGCGGCACCGCGCCCCGGACGCCACCCCCTTCGATGCCCGCCTCCAGCGGGCCCGGCTGGAACGCATCGCCTCCTCGCGCGCGGCCGGGACCGGCCTGGCGGAGGCGCACACCGGGTTTCCTCCGGGTGAGGACCAGGTCTCGACCCTGTACCGGCTTCGTCAGTGAAGGCGTTCCTCCGTGGCCGGGAATGAGTGCTGCGCGTAGCGTGTTGCGCAGCACGGCAGGGGAAAGATCCTCCTCAAGTAGCATGGTCGATCCTTTGCCAATCCATTACCCTTGAGGCCAAGGCTGCGCACGGCAGCCATGGAGGAGTGAAATGAGGAGCAGCAACCCGGTCTTCTCGCGACGGGGGTTCAGCCGCGACAACGGCTACGCCGGCTTCAACACCGCACCGCAGGCCGGGTACGCACAGGGCAACCCCTACGCGCAGAATCCGTACGCCCAGAACCCGTACGCGCAGGGCGACCTGCAGTACGGCGCACCGCCCCAGGCCCCGGCCACCACCGACCGGATGACCATGGACGACGTCGTCGTCCGTTCGGCCCTCACGCTCGGCACCGTCGCCGTCGGCGCCGTCCTCGCCTGGGCGTTGCTGCCGGTCTCGGGTACCAGCTACGGCCTGGCGGTCGGCTCCGCGCTGATCGCGTTCGTCCTCGCGATGGTCCAGAGCTTCAAGCGGACCCCGTCGCCCGCGCTGATCCTCGGGTACGCGGCCTTCGAGGGCGTCTTCCTCGGCGTCTTCAGCGAGATGTTCAACGCCAGGTGGAGCGGCGCCCCGTTCCAGGCGGTGCTCGGCACCATGGCGGTCTCGGGCGCGACCCTGCTGGTCTACAAGGCCGGCTGGATCCGCGTCACCGCCCGCTACGCCCGCATCGGTCTCGCCATCGCGATGGCCTTCCTCGTCGTCACGGCGGTCAACCTGCTGCTGGTCGTCTTCGGCGTCGCCGAGAACGGCGGACTGCGCAGCTTCGGCCCGCTCGGCGCGATCGTCGGTATCTTCGCGATCCTGCTCGGCGCGTTCTTCCTGACCCTCGACTTCAAGCAGATCGAGGACGGCATCGCCTACGGCGCCCCGCGCAACGAGTCCTGGCTCGCCGCGTTCGGCCTCACCATGACCCTGGTGTGGATCTACGTGGAGATGCTGCGGCTGGTGGCGATCTTCAGCAGCAACGACTAGCACGACGCCTGATCGCACGAAGGGTCCCGGATGCGTTCCGGGGCCCTTCGTCGTCTTCTTCGCCGGGTGCTGCACACCGGCTAGAGCAGCTTGCGGGCCGCCCTGCGCAGGTCGTACTCGTGCACGAGCGCCTTGGCGTGGCCGTACGCCAGGTCGTACTCGTGCCGGAGCCAGCTGACCTTCTCCTCGAAGCGGAAGAGGGCGGGACCGTCCTCGACGGTGCGCAGCCAGTCGGAGACTTCACGACCGGTGCACTGCGGAATGCGGGCGAGCAGATTGCGGTGGGTCTCCTCGGAGAAGACGTGGGACATCGGCGCCTCCGAACGCAAAGGGGATGTAAGCCGGTCCTTCACGTCACCGTGCCTGAGCGTTCGCGTATTGGCAACAGTGCGGCACGTTACGCTCGGCGCGTGGTTGATACGACGCCCTTGACCCGAGCAGTGGATCACTTCGCCGACCGGTTGCGGGCCGCTCCGCAGAGCCGGCTCCAACGAGGCGCTGCCGCGGAGGCCTTGGCCGTGGCGCGGGAACTCTCCCGGCGGGCCCAGCTGATGGAGGAACCCGCGGGCGAGCCCCGGGAGATGCCGGACGCGGGGATGTTCGCCGCGGCCGACCAGATCCTCGTGGCCGCGCACGACCTCGCCGTGGTGCTGCAGAGCGACGATCAGGTCGCCGAGGCCGTGCGGTTGGTGGAGGAGGCGCGGGCGCGGGCGGGGGTGTGAGGCGGGCGCCGCGCTACAGGGACGCGATGACCCGGTCGGCCAGGATGTAGACCATGTCGTCGCCGCAGGCGAAGGTCAGGGTGTACGCGCCGGAGACACCCGAACCGCCCAGCAGGTACGCGGTCTCACCGGACTCCAGGGCCGCGGCAAGGCGTTCCGCCGTCTCGCGGTGGCCCGGGGTCATGCACAGGGTGGTGCCGTCGGCGAAGACGTAGACGTCGAGCGTGCCGAGCGGACCCGGGCGGACGTCGGAGAGTGCCACGCGCTCGGCGGTCAGCTGCTCCAGGGCGTCGACCGTACGCTCGTGGTCGTTCACGGCCGGGGACTGCACCGGGACGAAGTCGGGGTGCGAGGGATGCCGGCGGCGGGCCGCGGCCAGCTCCGGCGACTCCGTGGGGGCGCTGCCCTGGACGAAGTCCTTCGCGGAGAACTCCTCGGCCTCGGCGGCCGGCTCGGACACCGGCTCCAGCGGCTCCAGACCCACGAAGTCGGTCTGCCGGGGCAGGAACAGATCGGCCTCCGGCAGGCCCAGCAGGGTCGGTGCGTCGGAGGCGTCACGGGCCTCCTGCGCGGCCCAGAAGGCACGGGCCTCGGCCAGCTCCCGCTCCCGCTCCTCGGCGAGCGCCTCGGCCACGGCCGCACGTATCTGCTCGGCGTCCGCGTGGGTGCGGGCGTGGGGCAGCAGGGCGCGCGTGGTCGCCGCCTGGTTCTCGCCGAGCTGGCGCTGCAACTCGGTGAGCTGGCGGCGCAGCTTGAGGACGGTGCGCAGGACGGCGACGCCCACGGCGCCCGTGGCAGCCGTGGTGAGCAGCAGGGCGATCGGCATGGCGCTCACTGACATACTCCCGGTTCAAAGTCGACCCCCGACTTCCTACATCAGCTTGAAGGGCGGACTAACCAGCTGTCAGTGCGTAACGTCACGAAACGGACAGGACTTTGTCCTTGCGCTTTCGTGTCGCACCGTGCTGACCTGGGCTGACCTGCGCCGATGTGTCCGGCGAGCGAGATAGGTCACATCCTGGGGGAGATTGGATCACGGAAAGGCCCAGAACCTTGGATTCCCCTCGGTTCCGGGCCTTCGTGCGACGTACCGTGTGTGGCTCGCTACGGACGGTGGCTCAGCTGAGGCGCTCGATGACCATCGCCATGCCCTGGCCGCCGCCGACGCACATGGTCTCCAGGCCGAACTGCTTGTCGTGCCACTGCAGGGAGTTGATCAGCGTGCCGGTGATGCGGGCGCCGGTCATGCCGAAGGGGTGGCCGACGGCGATGGCGCCGCCGTTGACGTTCAGCTTGTCGATGTCGATGCCGAGGTCCCGGTAGGAGGGGATCACCTGGGCGGCGAAGGCCTCGTTGATCTCGACCAGGTCGATGTCGTCGATGGTCAGACCCGCGCGCCGCAGCGCCTGCCTGCTCGCCTCGACCGGGCCGAGACCCATGATCTCGGGGGAGAGCCCGGAGACGCCGGTGGACACGATCCGGGCGAGCGGGGTGAGGCCCAGCTCGCGGGCCTTGGTGTCGGACATGATGACGAGTGCGGCGGCGCCGTCGTTGAGCGGGCAGCAGTTGCCGGCGGTGACGAGACCGTCGGGGCGGAAGACCGGCTTGAGGCCCTGGACGCCCTCCAGGGTGACGCCGGCGCGCGGGCCGTCGTCCTTGCTGACCACCGTGCCGTCGGGGAGGGTCACCGGGGTGATCTCGCGCTCCCAGAAGCCGTTCTTGATGGCTTCCTCGGCGAGGTTCTGGGAGCGGACGCCGAACTCGTCCATCGCCTGGCGGGTGACGCCCTTCCAGCGGGCCAGGTTCTCGGCGGTCTGGCCCATCGCGATGTACGCGTCCGGGACCAGGCCGTCCTCACGCGGGTCGTGCCACGTGGTGCCCTCCTGCTGGGCGACGGCGGCGGTGCGGGCCTCGGCCTCGGCGAAGAGGGGGTTGTGCGTGTCCGGGAGACCGTCGGAGCTGCCCTTGCTGAAACGGGAGACCGTCTCGACGCCGGCCGAGATGAAGACGTCGCCCTCGCCGGCCTTGATGGCGTGCAGGGCCATGCGGGAGGTCTGCAGGGAGGAGGAGCAGTACCGGGTGACCGTGCAGCCCGGCAGGTGGTCCATTCCCATCTGCACGGCGACGATCCGGCCGAGGTTGTGGCCCTGCTCGCCGCCGGGGAGGCCGCAGCCGAGCATCAGGTCGTCGATGTCCTTGGGGTCCAGCTCGGGGACCTTGGCGAGTGCGGCCTGGACGATCGTGGCGGTCAGGTCGTCGGGGCGCAGGTCCTTGAGGGAACCCTTGCCGGCGCGTCCGATGGGGGAGCGGGCGGTCGAGACGATGACGGCTTCGGGCATCACGGCTCCAGTGGCGGAAGTTTTCGGGCAGGGCACGACGGAAGTTACCCGGCCGTAGTGGAGAGGTCACCGGTGTCGGGGTGTGACACTGACCGCAATTGTCTAAGCGCTTGCTTGGCCCGCGCCGGCCGGCTCACCCACCTCCGACCCGGTAGGCCGAAAAGCCCGGTCCGAAACCACGGCCTCTCGCAGGCGCGCGCGTCCTCCGCCCCCTCTCCCGTCTCTCGTCCGGGGGCGGCGGGCGGCCGGTGGGGTCGTCAGAGGGCGGGGGTTGCCGGTTCCGCTTCCGGGACCCGGCGGCGGCGCCGGCGTTTCAGCAGGGCCCACGGTCCCCGCGGCCCCGTCGGCATCGCCGCCGTGACCTCCGTGCCCGCCTCGGACGCGGCCTCCGCGGCAGCCCGCGCCACCGGCAGGAAACCCTCGCGCCGTGACACGTCCGGCCGTTCCTCCTCCGCCGGCCACAGGCCCAGCGCCGCGCACACCGTGGGCAGCACGGCCATGGCCGCCGTGGCGTACCCCTCCGCCGAGGGGTGGTAGTTGTCCGGGCCGAACAGCTCCCGCGGATTCGCCTCGAACTCCGGCCCCAGCAGGTCGCCCAGCGACACCGTGCGCCCGCCCTGCTCCACCACCCCGATCGTCTGCGCCGCCGCCAGCTGCCGCGAGGCCCGCCGGGCCAGCCAGCGCAGCGGCTGCTGCACCGGCTCGATGGTGCCGAGGTCGGGACACGTGCCGACCACCACCTCGGCACCGGCCGTGCGCAACCGCCGTACCGCCGCGGACAGATGCCGTACGGAGCGCGTCGGCGGCATCCGGTGCGTCACGTCGTTCGCGCCGATCATGATCACGCACACGTCGGGCACGGGGGCCGCCCCGGACAGCACCAGGGCCACCTGGCGGTCCAGGTCGTCGGACTGGGCCCCGGGCAGCGCCACGTTCCGCAGCTCCACCGGCCGTTCCGCCACCGCGGCCAGCCCCGACGCCAGCAGGGCGCCCGGTGTCTGGCCCGCCCGGTGCACGCCCTGCCCCGCGGCCGTGGAGTCGCCGAGCATGGTCAGGCGCAGGGGCGGCTCCCCGGGGATGTCGTACGCGTGGCCGTACACCCCGTCGGCCATCGGCACCCGGCCGCCGCTGCCGTTGCCCACGTGGCGCCTCGCCAGCCGTACCTCCGCCAGCAGCAGACCCACGGCGGCGGCGCCGACCAGCCCGGCCCCGCCACCCCCGTACGCCGCTCCGGCCGCGATGCGCCGGGCCACTCTCGCCCTCGACATGCTCGTCATGCGTCGCCGCCACCTCCTCGTAGCCGTACACCCACTCATTGCCCCGTACAGCCCGTGCGTCAATCTCAACGGGGAGTGAACGGCCACGCCGGTCGCACGGGTGGCCTTAGGCTGGCGGCACCACTACGAACACACCTTTTGCAGCGACCGGAGACAACGGTGCAATTCCACGACTCGATGATCAGCCTCGTCGGCAACACCCCGCTGGTGAGGCTCAACAGCGTGACCAAGGGCATCCAGGCCACCGTCCTGGCCAAGGTCGAGTACTTCAACCCGGGCGGCTCCGTCAAGGACCGCATCGCCCTGCGCATGATCGAGGCCGCCGAGGAGAGCGGCGCGCTGAAGCCGGGCGGCACGATCGTCGAGCCGACCAGTGGGAACACCGGTGTGGGTCTGGCCATCGTCGCCCAGCAGAAGGGCTACAAGTGCATCTTCGTCTGCCCTGACAAGGTGAGCACGGACAAGATCAACGTGCTGCGGGCGTACGGCGCTGAGGTCGTGGTCTGCCCGACCGCCGTGGATCCGGAGCACCCGGACTCCTACTACAACGTCTCCGACCGGCTCGTCCGCGAGACCCCCGGCGCCTGGAAGCCCGACCAGTACTCCAACCCCAACAACCCGCTCTCGCACTATCACTCGACCGGCCCCGAGCTGTGGGAGCAGACCGAGGGGAAGATCACCCACTTCGTGGCGGGCGTCGGCACCGGCGGAACCATCTCCGGCACCGGCCGCTACCTGAAGGACGCCAGCAAGGGCCAGGTCAAGGTCATCGGCGCCGACCCCGAGGGCTCGGTGTACTCCGGCGGTTCCGGGCGGCCGTACCTGATCGAGGGCGTCGGCGAGGACTTCTGGCCGACCGCCTACGACCGCACCGTGGCGGACGAGATCGTGGCCGTCTCCGACAAGGACGCCTTCCAGATGACCCGCCGGCTGGCCAAGGAGGAGGGCCTGCTGGTGGGCGGCTCCTGCGGCATGGCCGTCGTCGCCGCCCTGGAGGTCGCCGAACGGCTCGGCCCGGACGACGTCGTGGTGGTCCTGCTGCCGGACAGCGGCCGCGGCTACCTCAGCAAGATCTTCAACGACGAGTGGATGGCCGACTACGGCTTCCTCGAGGACGAGGGCCCCAGCGCCCGCGTCGGTGACGTCCTCGAGGACAAGGCGGGCGGCTCCATCCCGTCCCTGGTGCACATGCACCCCGAGGAGACCGTCGGCCAGGCCATCGAGGTGCTGCGCGAGTACGGCGTCTCGCAGATGCCCGTCGTCAAGCCGGGCGCCGGTCACCCGGACGTCATGGCCGCCGAGGTCGTCGGGTCCGTGGTGGAACGCGAGCTGCTGGACGCCCTGTTCAGCAAGCGCGCCTCGCTGGAGGACCCGCTGGAGAAGCACATGTGCGCCCCGCTGCCCCAGGTCGGCTCCGGCGAGCCCGTCGGCGACCTGATGCAGGTGCTGGGCACCGCCGACGCGGCGATCGTCCTGGTCGAGGGCAAGCCGACCGGTGTGGTCAGCCGGCAGGACCTGCTGGCCTTCCTGGCCAAGGGCGGCAACAAGTAGCGAACGCCGGGTGAACCGCCCGTGACCGCAGCGAACTTGAGGTGGGACGGGGTTCGCGGAAGTGGTACGAGCGTGTCACGTGCGCGCAGCACCCGCTTAACACGGGTCCGGCAGATTGGTGGGTGTCGGCAGGGCGATGGAGGCACCTCCCGGGCGTCACGCACGCAGGGAGGCTCCCCGCCCAGGCCGGCCCCGATCGGCGCCAAGGACCTCCGGAGCGGCTCCCGGACCTCCATGGACGCCACGGACGCGCCAGCCCGGCCCTGACCCGGCCCGCGTCCCTCGCGGGGACCGCCGTCGTCCCGCCCCCCGGTCTCCGGGGGTGCGGCGGTCCCCGCGCATTCTTCCCCGCCGGTACGGGCGCCCACGAACGCCGCACGACCGCCCGAGGGGTGGCGAGAACCTGTCCGGCCGGCACGGCCGTCCTGTCGGCCGCGGAGGGCCGGGCGGTCGTCGCGGCGCTCGGGCCGGTCGTCGTGGTGGTCGCGTCAGCCGTCGGAGGTGGGCCGGTCACGGCCGCGGCGGCCGGCGAGCAGCTCCGGGTTGAGCCTGATCGCCTGCATCGCGTTGACGCCGACGATGCCGAGCCAGGTGACCACCATCCCGGACAGTCCGGTGAGGGCCGCGGCGATCGAGGACAGCGGGATCGCCAGCACCAGCGTGATCAGGGCGAAGCCGTAGCGCTCGGCCCAGGAGTCGGCCGGCTTCGGCTGCCGGGACCCGCGCACGGCCGCCATCTGCTGCTCGGCCAGCCGGCGCCGCACCCCGCGGTCCACCGCGTCGTCGATCCGCCGCTCGACCTTCTCCAGGAAGGAGTCCACGAGGGCGGAGTCGTAGTCCTCGCCCAGCTCCCTGCGGGCCCGCACCGTGGCGTCCAGGTCCTTCCCGAGGTCGGCGTCACGTGGATCGAGTGTGTTCATGCCGGTCAGCCTAGAAAGTACCCGGCCCCGGTGCACTGGGGCTAACCCCCCGGTCAGAGCCCTGGACCCCGCGAGCGGCGCAGGAGCCGCGCACCGCCGTGGCCTTCCCCCGAGACGGTCCTCTCCTGAGGCCGGCGGCCTGAGGTAACGCACAGGTATCCAGACGGAACAGAAACGGACCAAGCCTGCTCGAAGATCGCTCGTGTCTGAGAAGATCTTGCGGATTGAGGGGGAATCATGCGCAGTAAGCTGGCAGGCCTGATCGGTATTGTCGCTCTGGCCATTGCTTTCGGTACCGGAGTGGCGGTGCACAACCTCGGGGCCGACGGGCCCGGGAAGGGTGTGCACACGCTGGCCACCAATGAAGGGCCGGGTTTCAGCCACGTATAACGGTCCGGCTACCGGCCAATGTCCGGAGTCTGTGTGCTGCAGCAGAAGGAACCGAGGGTGCAGCACACGGACGCACGGTCGGGCGAGTTGAGAATGGCCCGGGGGATGTTCATCGCGGTGAACAGTTCTTCCGCATTGCGCAAGTGCTCCCGGGCGGCTTCCTGCTTTCCCAGTGACTGCTCGGCTTTTGCCATGCCGTGCAGTCCGTGCGCCATACCCATGCGGTATCCGATGCCCAGTGCCCGTTGATGGGCACTGCGGTGCAGCTCGAGCGCCTTGTCGTGATTACCGCCGTGCCGGTGGACCAGTCCCGCGATGTTCTCGACCTCGCACTGCCAGGTCACGGTACCCAGCGGGCTGACCAGCGCGAGTGCCTGGTCGATGTACGTCATCACCTCGTCGCTCTGTCCGTTCCGCTGGTGGACGACGGCTCGCAGAGCCAGCGACACGGCCCGGTTCCTTGGCATCGCCGAGTCCTCGCCGAGCGCCAGCGCCCGGTCGAGGTACCTCTGCGCCGACGCGTCGTCGCCGGCGTCCAGGTGCGCGATGACCAGGTCGTTGAGGGCGGCCACCTCGTGCTCCTGCTCCCCGACCTCCCGGCAGAGCATGACGGCCCGTTCGGCGGCGGCGATCGCCTCCGTGGTCCGGCCCTGCCACAGGTGCAGGGTGCTGAGGTTGCACAGCGCGATGGATTCCCGCCTGAGGTTCCCGAACTCGCGGTGCAGCCCGATGCCGCGCAGCAGGAGGTCGTATCCCTCGGACAGGCTGCCGAGCACGATGTGGGCCCAGCCGAGCAGGTCGAGGAAGGCCGCCTCGCTGACGGAGTCCCCGTGCGAGCGGGACACCCTCAGGCCTTCCTCCGCCGCCTCCGTCGCCGACCGGAACTCGCCGAGTATCTGGTGGGCGGAGGCCAGGTTGGCCAGGCTCAGGCACAGGGCCTGGGTGTCCGCCGCCCGGCGGGCCGCGGTCACGGCGACCTCCGCCAGCTCCCGGAAGTCCCGGATGGCTCCCTGCGCATGCAGGTGGAGCACCGTGTTCCTGGCCAGATAGCTGGCCAGGCGGTGGAAGTCGTGTCTCTGGGCCAGCCGGACGGTGGCCTGGAGAGCCCTGCTCTCCCGGTCGTACCAGCGGCGGGCGGTCTGGGCGTCGCCGAACGCGGGCAGCCCCGTGGCGTTGCCGGTCGGAGCGGACGCCCACTGGCGCAGTCCGGGAAACAGGATCCGGCACGCCTCGTTGGTCGCACCCAGGTAGTGGTTGAGCAGTCTGCCGACCGCCGTGTCCTTCTGGTGCCTGACGGAGTCGTCCCAGAGGCTGCGGGCGAAGCTGCGGATGAGGTCGTGGAAGGAGTACCGCCCCGCCTCGTGCTGCTGCAGCAGCTGCGAGTCGAGCAGGTCCTCCAGCATCTGCTCGGCGTTCCTGGGCGTCATGTCCGTGAGCGCCGCGGCCGCGTGCGGGTCGAAGTTCGGCCCGGGGTGCACGCCGAGGAGCATGAACGCCCGGCGGTGCTCCTCGCCCAGGGCCTCGTAGGAGAGCTGGATGGTCGTGGCGACGCTGCGTTCGGTGGAGCGCAGCTCCGTGAGCAGGGCGTCCTCCTCGCGGAGCCGGTCGACGAAGTACTGCAGCGTCCAGCGGGGGCGGTTGTGGAGCCGGGCGGTGGCGATGCGCAGGGCGAGCGGCAGGTGCCCGCAGAGCGTGGCCAGTGACCTGGCGGCTTCGGGGTCGGCGGCCACGCGGTCTTCGCCGAGGGTCCGGGCGAGCAGTGCCGCGCTCTCCTGCGGCGCCAGGGTGCCCAGTGATATCCAGTGCGCCCCGTCGAGGTCGAGCAGCCGGCCACGGCTCGCCACGAGGACCAGGCACTCGGACGTAACGGGCAGGAGCGGGCGGATCTGAGCGGCGTCGGCCGCGTTGTCGAGGACGAGGAGCAGTCGCCGCGAGGCGGAGGCGGCCCCCCACATCGCGAGCCGGCTCTCGGTGTCGTCGGGGATGGCGTTGTCGGGTGTCCCGAGGGCGCGCAGCAGGATGCGCGTCGCCTCCTCGGGTGCGAGCGGGTGTTCCCCCGGGGTGAAGCCGCGCAGGTCGAGGTAGAGCTGACCGTCCGGGTACGAGGCGGCCAGGCGGTGTGCCGCGCGCACGATGAGGGTGGTCTTGCCGGCGCCGCCCATCCCGTCGACGGCGATGATCCGCACGCCGTCGCCCGGCTGCCCCCGGTCGAGCAGGTAGCCGAGTTCCTGGTGACGGCCGGTGAAGTCCGGAAGTTCGTACGGCAGGGTGCACGGGGCGTTCTCGGCGGCCCGCGCCCCTTCGGACGGCCGCAGGGCGGGGGCCGCGGGCGCCGGCGCGGGCGCGTCCAGTTCCGGGCTGGCCCGGAGGATCTTCTCGAACAGGTTGGTCAGGTCGGGGCAGGGGCTGATCCCGAGTTCCTCCGCCAGCAACTCGCGCACGGCGGCGTACTCGTGGAGTGCCTCGGCCTGCCGGCCGGCGCGGTACAGGGCGAGCATCAGCTGGGCCCGCAGCCCTTCGCGCAGCGGGTAGGCGTCGGCGAACTCGCGTATCTCGCTGACGATGTCGCTGTCCTCGCCCAACTGGAGCCGCAGCGCGAAGAGTTCCTCCACCGCGGCCAGGCGCCGTTCCTCCAGCACGGTGGAGGCCGCGTCGAGGACCGGCCCGCCGGTTCCGTTCAGCACCGGGCCCCGCCACAGCGCGAGGGCCTTGCGCAGTTCCCCGGCCGCCGCCGAGAGCTGACCCGCGGAGCGGCCGGACGCGGCCGCCTGGACGTGGTGCGAGAAGAGGTGCAGGTCGACCTGGAGCGGCTGCACGGACACGCGGTACCCGGCGTCCTCGGTCACGATCAGCGCCGGACCGTCGGGTATGCGCCGCCGGAGGTCGGCAATGGCTTTGCGTACTTGCTGCTTGGCGGTATCCGGCGAGGATTCCCCCCAGGCCGTCTCGATGAGGCGCTCGATGGGCACCGTCCGCCCGGACTCCAGGAGCAGTGACGTCAGAATGCGGTCCTGAAGCGGTCCCCCGAGCTTGATCCGATCGCCGTCGGCCAGGCATTCCAGAGAACCAAGAACGTTGAACCGCAGCCCGCGATTTTCTGTACCCGTCATGCGCACCCCCCCGTGTGCTCCCCGCAAAATACCAGGTCAAACGCGTAAGGGCACAGCCTAGGCGACTACCGCGGCGAGCGGTACCGGACCGGTAGGTGAGTGGTATCACCGCCAGGCAGGCTCCTTCCAGCCACCGAAAGGGGGCCGCGGTTCCGTTTCCCCCGGGGCATCCACAGGTGCCCGCAGGAGGCGGACCCGGAATGCGCTCGGGCCGAAATCCCGGCGCACGTAACGGTGTCGGCAAATCCCGCGACGCCATTCCACGTAAAGGAGCCATGATCATGACACTTGCGGCAACTGTCGCCAGCTGTCTCGTATGCGACACCGAATTCGAGGTGCGCGAGGACTGGGAGAAGGGCGAGATCACCGAGTGCGGGGCCTGCGGCCAGGAGCACGAGGTCGTCGAGAAGTCCGCTGCCGGCGTACGCCTGGACCTCGCCCCCGAGGTGGAAGAGGACTGGGGCGAGTGACGGCCTCCGACCAGGTCCTGCTCTCGGTCACGATGCTGCGCCCCGAGGAGAAGCTGCTCCTCGGCGCACTGCGTGACGAGGGTCTGACGGCGCGACCGCTGCTCATGGAGGATCTGGCCGAGATCGTGGCGGGCCACTCCGGCCCGCCCGCTCTCGCCCTGATCAGGAACCTCTCCCACCGGGACGCGATCAACGTCTCCCGTCGCCTGGAACACGCCGGAGTCCCCACCCTCAACCGTGCGGCGACGATCGAGACCTGCAACGACAAGGGACTGCAGGCGCTGCTCTTCGCGCGGCACGGCATCCCCCACCCCACCACCCGGCACGCCTTCAGCTTCGACCAGGTCCGCAGGACCGTCGCCGACCTGGGCATGCCCGCCGTGGTCAAGCCGGTCAGCGGCTCCTGGGGACGCGGGGTCAGCAAGATGACCCACGCCGACTGCGTGGAGGCGTGGGCCGCGGGCCGCGAGTCCGCCGACGTGACGGGCAAGCAGTTCCCCGTCGTCGTGCAGGAGTACATCGACAAGCCCGGTCACGATCTGCGGGTCGTGGTCGTCGGCCGGACCCCGGTGGTGGCCATCCAGCGGGTGTCGGACGACTGGCGCACCAACACCCACCTGGGTGCCGAGGTGCGGCGCGTCGAGGTCTCCACGGAGATGGAGAAGCTCTGCGGGCAGGTCGTCGACGTCCTCGGCCCCGGCTTCTACGGGGTGGACCTGGTCGAGGACCGGTCCACGGGCGAGCTGCTCGTGCTCGAAGTGAACGCCAACCCGGAATTCGCCCGTTCCTCCGCCCAGCACGGAGTGAACGTGGCCGGCCACCTCGCCGCCTACGTCGCGGAGACCCTCACGGCCTCGGCCGTGTGACACGGAGAAGATCCATGGAACTGTTCGACACCGCAACGGTGCTCGCCCGCGTCCTCACCACGGGCGTGGTCATGAGCATCGAGAAGAGCGACCGGGAACTGCCCGGCCTCGAACGACTGCTCACCAAGCAGACCGGACGCGCGCGGGCCGTCCTCGTCAACAGCCGTACCGCCGCCGTCCACGCGGCGCTCGCCGGCCAGGGCATCGGGCACGGCGACACCATCGCCCTGTCCGAGCCGGACGCGGCGACCGGCCGCTTCCTCGACTGGCTCGGCGTCGGCGTCGAGGAGCAGGGCCGGGCCGCGTACGACTACGTGTCCCTGGACTCCGCCAACGCCGACCGGCTGGGCGAGCTGACCCGGACCGCCACCGCCCCCGCCCTCGTCGTGGACCTCACCGGACTCGGCTTCGGGCCGGCCGCCGCCGTCCTCACCGACGACGACGCCGTCTGGGCCCGTGCCGAGCGACTGAAGATCTTCGGCGCCTACGACCTGCGCACCATGTGGACGCAGGAGGAGGCCGACGCCTCCCTGGTGCCCGGGGTCCAGTTCAACTACCGGCTCAGCCCCCTCGTGGCCGCCTGCGTGCGGATGGCCCTGACCCAGGCGGCACGTCCCGCCACTCCCACCGGAGCGCGCTCATGATCACCGATTTCCCGGCAACCCCGCTGCCCCTGCCCGACCCCGCCGAACTCGACTCCGAACTCGCCGCGCTCGGCGGCGGGGCCATGATTCCCAAGGCGGCGCGTCGCACGCTCTTCCCGGTCATCACCAAGGAAGACGTCTTCAACCTGATGCTCGCCCAGCGTCAGGCGCCCGAGAAGGTCGTCGCCGACTTCGCCGAGGCCTACCGCTCCTACGTCGGTGCGGCGCACGCGCTGCCCACCGCCAGCGGCACCTCCAGCCTGCACATGGCCCTCGTCGGCGCCGGTGTGCGGCCCGGTGACGAGGTCATCGTGCCGGCGTTCACCTTCATCGCGACCGCGCAGGCCGTCGTCGCCGCGCACGCGATCCCCGTGTTCGTCGACATCGACCCGGTCACGTACTGCATGGACCCCCAGGCCGCGGCCGCCGCGATCACCGATCGCACCCGCGCGCTGATGCCCGTGCACGTGCACGGCCTGCCCGCCGACGTGTCCGCCCTGCGCGCCCTCGCCGACCGGCACGGCATCGCCCTCGTCGAGGACGCCTCGCACGCCCATTCCGCGAAGGTCGGCGAGCAGGTGGCCGGCTCCCTCGGGGACGCCGCCGGCCAGAGCCTGATGGCCGACAAGAACTTCCCCCTCGGCGGCGAGGGCGGCATCGCGTTCTTCGCCACCGAGGAGAGCTACGACCGGGCCCGCGCCTACCTGGAGCGGCACGCCATCGACTACGGCATGTCCTGGGTCGCGGCGGCCTTCGGCGCCAGCCAGCTCAAGCGGCTGCCGTACTACGACGAGATCCGGGCCCGCAATGCCGCGCTGCTCGGCGAGGCCCTGCACGGCACCGGCCTGTTCACCCCGCCGCACGTCCCCGACGGGCACGTCCACGCGTACAACATGTACCGCATCACCCTGCACCCCGAGGCCGTCGGCCTGGGCGACATCCCGGTGTTCGCGGTCAAGGAAGCCGTGCACGAGCTGCTGGTCGCCGAGGGCGTCCCGGCCCGCGAGTGGCAGAACACCCCGATCCCGTGCCACCTGCCCTTCCAGCACCGGGACGGCTTCGGGAACGGCTACCCGTTCACCCTCAACCCCGGTGCCGTGCGCGACCACCGGCCCGAGGACTTCCCGGTCACCCTCGGCATGCTCGACAGCACCCTCGTCCTCTGCCGCGAGCTGCGCTCCCCGGTGGAGTACGAGCGCATCCTGCGCTACGCCGACGCCTTCCGGAAGGTCGCCCGCCGGCCGGACGCCATCCGCAAGCTCGTCGAGACCCGCGACTACCGCCGTCCCTACGACAAGGCGGCCCGCCTTGGCTGACGCAGTGAACGAGAAGATACGCGTCGCCGTCCTCGGAGCCAGCGGCTACACCGGCGGCGAGGTGATCCGGCTGCTCCTGGAGCACCCGCAGGTGGAACTCGCGTTCCTCTCGGCGGAGCGCGCCGCGGGCACCGCCGTCGGCAACAGCCACCCCTGGCTGCGCAACCACCCCAAGGCGTCCGGCCTCACGTTCCGGCCGCTGGCCGAACTCGCCGACGCCGACACCGTCGACGTCGCCTTCGGCTGCCTGCCCACCGGAGCCCTGCCCGAGCAGCTGCCGCTGGTCGCCGACCGGGCCAAGCGCGTGCTGAACCTGGGCGGCGACTTCCGGCTGCGCGACGAGAAGGAGGTCAGCCGGCACTACCCGGGGACCGCGGCCCACCCGCCGCTGGACGAGTTCGCCTACTACGTCCCGGAGCTGAGCCCCAACATCCCCGACAGCCGGTTCGTCAGCCTGCCCGGGTGCATGGCCGTCACCACGATCTACGCCCTGTACCCGCTGTTCGCCGGCGACGGCCCGCTGGTCGCCGACCGGGTGGTCGTCGACGCCAAGACCGGCTCCACCGGCGGCGGCCGCGGCAGCGACGAGCAGCCGGCCGAGCGCAGCGGCAACTTCCGGGTGCACAAGCTGCACGGCCACCGGCACGCGCCGGAGGTCCAGCAGGCCATCGCCGACTTCACGGGCGCCGCCGTCGACCTGCGGTTCTCCACGCACAGCCTGGACGTGTCGCGCGGCATCATGGTGACCGCCTACTCCGAGCTGCGGCCCGGGGTCACCGCCCTCGACGTCAAGCGCGCCTACGCCAAGGCGTACGTCGGCAAGCCCTTCGTACGGGTCCGCCCGGCGCCCAAGGCGCCGCAGGACTTCCCCATGCTCAAGGCCGTCACCGGCTCCAACGTCGCCGAGGTGGCGGTGTCCGTCCGCGACGGCCAGTGCGTCACGGTGGCCGCCCTCGACAACCTGATCAAGGGTGCGGCGGGCCAGGCCATCCAGGCCATGAACCTCATCCACGGCTTCGACGAGGCGGCCGGGCTGCCGATCACGGCGGTGTCCCCATGAGCCGACCGCTGTACGTCATCAAGGTCGGCAGCGCGACGCTCGACCGCGAGGCCATCCACAAGGAGATCGCAGACGTCGTCGCCCGCGGCGCCCGGGTGCTCCTGGTGGCGGGCGGGGCCACCGGCATCGAACGCCACTACGCGGCGATCGACCGCCCGGTCCCCACGCTCCGGCTGGCCAACGGCGACGTGGTGCGCTACTGCCCTCCCGAGGAGATGGACCACCTCGTCGACGCCTACGAGCGGGTCACCCTGCCCGCCGTGGAACACGGCCTGCGCGCCCAGGGCCTGCGGACGTTCACGGCCGTCGCCGCGCGCAGCGGCCTGGTCGTCGGCCGGGCCAACCGCCCGCTGAAGGCGCTGTCGGCCGAAGGCCGCCCCGTCGTGGTACGCGACCACCGGGCGGGCGTGCCCGCCGACGCCGACACCGAGGCGCTGAACGCCCTGCTCGACGCGTACGACGTGGTCTGCCTGTCCCCGCCGGTCGCGGACCGGGACGGCGGCGCCCCGCTGAACGTGGACGCCGACGTACTGGCCGCGGTCCTCGCGGTCGCCCTGGACGCCGACCACCTCCGGCTGGTCACCGGCACCGCGGGACTGCTGACCGATCCGGCCGACCCGGACTCGACGCTGCGCGACGCCTACCCGGGCGACGGTGCGCGCTACGCCGGCGGACGCATGCGCCAGAAGGTGCGCGCGGCCGAGATCGCCCTGGCGGGCAGCGGCGCCGACGTGGCCATCACCGGCCCGCACACCATGAGCGAGCCCTCGGGATGGACCCGGTTCTGGCGCACCAGGGGCCCCGCCGAGGACCTCGACCTGCTGACCCGCGCCGTCTCGGTGTCCTCGGTCTCCGGCGACGAGGCGGAACTCGCCTCCTGCCTCGCCGAATGGTGCCGGGAACGGGGCATCGAGGCCCGCATCGACCCGGCCGGCAACCTCGTGGCCTCCCGCGGCACCGGTTCCCGCCGGCTGCTGCTCCTGGGCCACCTCGACACGGTCCCGCACCGCTGGCCCGTCGAGTGGCGCGGAGGCGAGCTGTGGGGACGCGGCAGCGTGGACGCCAAGGGCAGCCTCGCCGCCTTCCTCGAGGTGCTGGCGGACGCGGCGGTACCGGAGGACGGCCAACTGGTCGTGGTCGGCGCGGTCGAGGAGGAGATCTCCTCCTCGAAGGGCGCGTTCCACGTACGGGACAACTACCCGGCCGACGCCGTCGTCATCGGCGAACCCAGCGGCTCGGGGAAGCTGACCCTCGGCTACTTCGGTCTCTTCAAGCTCGCGGTGACCGCCTCGGTGCCCACCGGCCACTCGGCCGGCATGGACGCGGTGTCGGCCCCGGACCGGCTGATCCGGGTCCTCGGCGAGATCCGCGCGTCGGTGCTCGAGCAGGCGCCCGAGGCGCTCAGCGCGGTCATCGACATCCGGTGCGAGCGCGGCCGGGAGCGCGACCGGGCGCACGGGACCCTCAACTTCCGGGTGCCGCCGGGCGCCGACCTGGAGGCGCTGCGCACCGCCGCGCTCCGGCACGCCGGTGACGGTGTCGGCATCGAGGCGCTGCGCGCCACCCCGGGCCACCAGGGCGGCCGTTCGGGCCCGCTGGCCACGGCCTTCGTCCGCGCCTTCGCCGGGGCCGGGATCAGGCCCCGCTTCGTGGTGAAGAAGGGGACGTCGGACATGAACACCCTGGCGACCACCTGGCACGACGTGCCGATGGTGGCGTACGGGCCGGGCGACTCCGCCCTCGACCACACCGACGAGGAGCGCATCGGGGGCGAGGAGTACCGCGCCGCCCGCGCGCTGCTCGCCGACGCGGTGAACCGCTGGTTCGCCCTCGCGGAAGGGAGCCGCCGATGACCGCCGTGCTCGAAGGTCCCACGAGCGCCGAGGCACCGGCGTCCCCGCTGGCCGAGCGGGCCGTGCAGGCCCGCCGGCTGGTGGTCGACATGGCGGCGTCGGAACGCGGCTGCCACCTGGGCGGCAGCCTGTCGGTGCTCGACATCCTGATCGCCGCGCTGGACCGGGCCTCCGCCGGGGACGGCACGGAGGTCGTGCTGAGCAAGGGGCACGCCGCAGCGGGCCTGTACGCCGCGCTGTACGTCAGCGGCATGCTGCCGCAGAACCCCGCGCCGCTGTACGGCCGGGCGGGCCAGCCCTACACCGGTCACCCGGGCCCCAAGGTGCCCGGGGTCCGGTTCCCCACCGGCAGCCTCGGGCACGGCGTCCCGTACGCGGCGGGCTGGGCCCTGTCCCGCCGGATCGGCGGGCAGAGCGGTCTGGGCATCGCGGTCGCGGGCGACGGCGAACTCCAGGAAGGGCTGGTCTGGGAGACCTGCCAGGTGGCTGCGGCGCAGGAACTGGGCAACTTCGTGCTCGTCGTGGACCGCAACGGCGGCCAGAACGACGGGCTCGTCGCGGACATCTCGCCGCTGCCCGCTCTCACCGAGCGGTTCGCCGCCTTCGGGTTCGAGGTCGCGGAGACCGACGGGCACGATCTGGCCGCGCTCACCGGGCTGTTCGCCAGGGACCGGTCGGCCGCACGCCGTCCGCTCGCCGTCGTCGCCCACACCGTCAAGGGCAAGGGGGTGCCGGCCGTGGAAGGCAAGGCGGGTTCCCACTACGTGACCATCGACGCCACGCGCGCCGCGAAGTGGAAGCGAGCGATCCGATGACTCTCTCCGGCCGTGACGCCTACCGCGACGAGCTGACCTCCCTCGCCGCGGAGGACCCCACCCTCGTCTGCCTCGAGGCGGACCTGGGCGGCAAGAACCACCCGTTCCAGACCGCGCACCCGGACCGGTTCTTCAACGTCGGCATCGCCGAGGGCGCCATGGTCGACATGGCGGCCGGACTGGCCGCCGGCGGCTACAAGCCCTTCGTCAGCACCTTCGCCCCCTTCGCGGCGCTGCGGGCCGCGGAGAGCCTGAAGCTGACACTGGGCTACCTCAACGCCGGGGTCACCGTCGTGGCTCCGTACGCGGGGGTGTCCGGCGCCTGGTTCGGCACCACCCACCACTGCCTGGAGGACCTCGCGGTGCTCCGCAGCGTCCCCGGCGTGACCATCGCGGCCCCCTACGGCGAGGCCGAGATGCGTGCCGTGGTCCGCAACGCGGCACGCAGCGGCAGGCCGCACTACATCCGCACCGGCCGGAACGCCACCTACGAGTCGCTCCCGCTGCCGGACGGCGAACTGCCCCTGGTGAACTGGGAGTACCAGGCGGACCCCGAGGACGTCTGCCTGGTCTCGGTGGGCGAGGAGGGCACCCGCCTGGCGCTGGCCGCCCGCGCCGCCACCGGCGCCTCGCACGCGCACCTGGTCCACCTGGACCACGAGCACCTCTCCGCGGCGGCCGCGGAACTGGCGGGGCGGCACACCCGGTTCGTCGTCGTCGAGGAGCACCGCAGCCAGGGCGGAGTGGCCGAGGCGCTCGCGCTGCTGCTGCCCCGGTGCGAGGTCACGGGCGTGGGGGCCGGCCAGGAATGGCCCTCCACCGGTGGCGACCACCAGGAGGTCATGGCGGCGCTCGGCCTCGATCTGCCCGCCGTGCTCGCGGCCGTGGCCAGGGCGCGCGACGGCCGGCCCACGGCCGCGGCCGGGCACGCCCACGCCTGCGTCCGCTGAGACCACCGTCCCGGGCACCTTCTCATCCAACTCCAGGAAGACGGAGCGCTGAACATGCACATCCTGATGATCGAATGCAACCCCAACGGCATCGCCGGCATCGCCAATGCCCTGGACCTGGGCCACGACGTCACGCTGGTGTCGGTGGACCCCGACTTCTACCTCGCCGCCTCGCCGCTGGCCGAGGCGGCCTACGCCCACCCGAACTGCCAGGTGGTCAAGAGCGCCCAGGCCTTCTTCATCGACGAGCTGACCGCCCTGGCCCGCAAGCTGCACTCCGAGAAGCCGATCCACGGCGTGACCACCTACAGCGAGTACCACACCGTGCACACGGCGGCGGTCGCGGAGGCACTGGGGCTGCCGGGCATGAGCGTGGACGGCGCCCGCAACGCCCGCCACAAGCACCTGACCCGGCTCACCCTGGACGGCAAGGGCGTCCGCCAGCCCCGCTTCGTCCACGTGGCCGACCCGAAGGACGTCGAGGCGGCCGTGCGCGAGATCGGCTTCCCCTGCGTGGTCAAGCCGTCCGACGGCACGGCCAGCCTGCACGTCCTGCACCTCAAGGACGAGGAGGACCTGCGCGCCTACCTCGCGGAACTCGCCGACGTGGCCGACTACGGCCGCGGCGTGGTCCGCGTGCCGGACCTGCTGATCGAGGAGTTCGTCACCGGCGAGCTGATCTCGGTGGAGTCCTGCGTCCTCGGCAAGGGCGAGGTGGTCAACCTCGGCCTCACCGACCGCCCGCTGAGCGGCTTCCCGTACTTCATCGAGATGGGCGCCACCTACTTCAGCGGACACCCGCTCCAGGACGAGCTGTTCGACCTGACCACGCGCCTGCTGAACGAACTGGGCGTGGACTTCGGCTTCATCCACACCGAGTTCCTCCTCGGCCCCGACGGCCCGGTGCTGTGCGAGGTCAACGGCCGGCTGGTCGGCGGCATCGTGCCGAGCCTGATGGAGCTGTCCTCCGGCGTCGACCCGTACCTGGAGGTCATCCGGCAGGCGCTCGGCGAGCGCCCCGAGCTGCCCCGCCCCGGCGAGACCACCGCCGGCGGCCGCTGGTTCGGCGCCCCGATCGGCGGGACCGTCGAGTCCATCGGCTTCGACGGCCTGAAGGAGCTGCCCGGCTTCCACAGCGCCCTCGCCTACAAGAAGCCCGGCACCGAGGTGAACCGGCTCTCCAAGAGCAACTTCGACTGGATCGGGCACACCATCTTCACCGGCGCCGACCGCACCGAGGTCAACAAGCGCTGCGTGGAGGCCCTGGACCGGATCGACCTGCGGATGAAGGTCGAGGTGGCCCGGTGACCGCGGATCCGCGGCGTCAGCACCTGCACGGGGTGGCGATCCCCTCCCTCGACGCCGGGACCGTGTTCGACGTCACCGTCGAGGACGGCGTCTTCTCCCGCATCGAGCCCTCGGGCGGCCGCAGCGGCGGCGAGACGGAGCTGTGGCCCGGCTACACCGAGACCCACGCCCACGTCTCACTGCCCGCCAACTGGGACGACACCGCCGACGACCCGCGGATCGTCGCGCTGCAGTACGTCTACCACGGCGTCACCCATGTGGTGGACATGTTCGGCTTCCCGCTGGTGGCCGATGCCTGGGCGGCCGGCCGCGAGGCCTCCACGGTGCCGTACCCCGAGATCGTCCACTGCGGCTACGCGGTCACCGCGATGACGAACGCGGCCGGCCTGACCGGCCACGGAGTCGAGTTCCCGGCCCCGGTGCACATGATCGCCACCGAGACCGACCTGGAACACGCGATCCGTTCCAACGTCGAGCGCGGCGGCACCTTCCTCAAGGTGATGTTCACCGACGGCACCGAACAGCCGGACAGCCCGGTGAAGTTCTCCCGGCTGTCCCGCCGGGTGCTCGAGTTCTCCGCCCGGATCGCCGCCGAGCGCGGCATCACCGCGGTCATCGACTGCAACACCCTCCAGGAGACCCGCTGGGCGTACGAGTGCGGCTTCCGCCTCTTCGCCCACAGCGTGCGCGACCGGACGCTCGACGCGGCCGACTGGAAGGAGTTCGAGGGTGCCCGCTTCGTCTCCACACTGGCCGGCCTGCGCCCCATGATCATGACGGGGGAGGAGTTCCGGGCCGAGTACGGGCGCGAGGGCTTCGCCGAGACCCAGGACATCCGCAACCTGGAGTTCGCCCAGGGCATCGAGAAGCCGTACGGCATCGAGTTCGGCTGCCAGGAGACCCGCACGGCGGCGCTGGCCGACATGCGCCGCAACGCGCTGGCCACCCTGCGCGAGGGCAAGCTGCTGATCGGAACCGACTCGGGCAACACGGGCGCTTACCACGGCTACTCGTTCCTGAGCGAACTCGACCTGCTGCGCGGCGACGACGCCTCGCTGGAGGAGCGGCTGCGCCACCAGGCGACGATCGGGGGCCGCCGCTACTTCGACGAACTGAGCGGCGACACCCGGGACGCCCATCCGCTGAGCGCCGGCGAGACCGCCACCTACAACCTGCACGCCCCGGGCCGGCCGCTGTCCGCCCTTCCGCTGCAGACCGTCGTCCGGGGCGTGCCGATCGACCGGCAGGCCGTCGCGCGCACCATCGCCGGGCTGCGTGCCGCGGGGACGGACCCGGAGGGGGAACTTTGATCAGGGAGCGCAAGCGCGCACTCGTCGGCGTGGTCGGCGGCATCCTCCTCGCCAACACGGGCAGTTACATCTGGTTCCCCGTGCTCGTCGCCACCCTGGGCGGGTCCGACAGCGGGTTCTGGGCGGGCGTCGTCATGTGTATGACGTACGTCGGCCGGCTGCTGGCCACCTTCTGCTACGAGGGGGTCGCGGCACGCGCCGGGGTCCGCGGCGGCGTGTTCCTCGGCACCGCTCTGGAGGCCGTGGCGCTCGGGCTCATGGGCTTCACCGACGGCGTGCTCGCCTACAGCGTGCTCGCGTTCTTCATCGGCTTCGGCTCGGGAACCTCCTTCCCGGGGCTGAAGAACGTCCTGGTCTCCTTCCCGGAGGACGAACGGCCCAAGGCGTTCTCGGCGTTCCAGATGGCGGGCCAGGTCGGTCTCTTCGGCGGCGCACTGCTGGGCGCCGTACTGGCGGACGTGGAGCTGCGGACCCTCTTCACCGTGGTGTTCGTGTTCTTCACCGGCTTCTGCCTGATCACCTCGGCGCTGATCCCCCGAGGCGGTTTTGGCGGCGCGCCGGACGCGGCGGACGGCCGTGTGCCGCTGTTCAGCCTGACGGCGTTCAAGGGCATCGAGGTGCGCGGAGCCACCCGCTACTTCCTGCTGTCCGCGGCGTTCTGGTTCCTGTCCCTGGGCTTCGTGGTCGGCATCCCGCTGCACATGGACGAGTACGTCCCGGGGTGGGCGCCGTCCGCGCCGTTCTGGATCACCGGCCTCAGCATCCTGGTGCTCCAGTACCCGCTGTTCAAGCTGTTCAACAAGCGGTTCAGCCCGGGCGCGGTCATGGCCGTCGGCCTGGCCGGGATGACCGTCGCGTTCCTCGCCTTCGGGGCCGGGCGCACCGCCCCCTGGGTGGTGGTCGGCTGTCTGACGGTGGTGCTCGGCGAGATCCTCTTCGTGCCGTCGTTCGACCTCTGGATCGCCCGCAGGGTCCCCGAGGACCGGCTGGCCCGGGCCATGGGCGCGATGCACTTCTTCCGCAGCGCCGGGAACATGGCCGGCTCCCTGGCCGCGGGAATCCTGTTCGACCTGTCGCGCTCCCTCGGTGTGGCGGGCGGCAACTGGTACGTCGCGGCCCTGCTGGCGGCGGGCTGCGCACTCGCCTGCCTGAGCGGCCGGCACTCCGGCACGGCCACCGGGACCGACGCCGCCGGGGTCGACGTCACCGAGAACGATGTCACGCAGAGTGAAGAAGCAGTGAGGGAAAATGTCTGACATTTGCGTCATCGGGGGCACCCGGTTCTTCGGCAAGGTGCTGGTGCAACGGCTCCTGGGCGACGGTCACCGGGTCACCCTGGTCAACCGCGGGCAGACCCCCGACCCGTTCGGTGACGCGGTGCGGCGGTTGCGCGCCGACGTCCACGTCCCCGGAGAGCTGGCCGCCGCGGTCGCGGGGGAACGGTTCGACGCGGTGATCCACCAGATGTGCTACACGCCGAACGCCGCCGTGGAGGCCTGCGAGGCGTTCGGCGAGCGGGCCGGGAAGATCATCATGACCAGCACCATCGAGGTGTACAACAAGGACACCTTCCGCTGGCGGTTCCCGGCCCCGGAGTTCAGCACCCGCGCCCGCGAGGAGGAACTCGACCCGGCGGACTACGACTTCGACACCACCCTGCCCTGGTACGCGGACGGCTACCTGGACGCCCACTACGGCGAGGGGAAGCGCCAGGCCGAGGCCGCGCTGACCCGCTGCGCGAAGGTGCCGGTGCTGCTGGCCCGGGTCGCCCACGTCCTGGCCGCGCAGGGCGACTTCACCGGCCGGCTCCAGTTCCACCTCGACCGTGTCACGGCCGGACAGCCCGTCGTCGCCCACGCGGCGCCCGGCCGGACGTCGCTGGTACAGGCCGAGGAGGCCGCCGGCTTCCTCGCCTGGGCGGCCCAGTCCGACGCCACCGGAGCGGTCAACGTCGCCTCTCCGGACACCGCAGACGTCTACGACGTCTGCGCCGCCGTGGAGAGCGCCACCGGGTTCACGGCCGACGTGATCGAGAAGGAAGACCCCGCCGGCGACCCCGGCCTGTCCCCGTTCTCCTGCCCGGCCGACTTCGGCATGGCGAACGACCGGGCGGCTGCCCTGGGTTACCGCTTCACCCCGATCGCCCAGTGGCTTCCCGCGGTCGCCCGTGCCGCCGCGGCCGGCCCCACCGACACCCCCCACCCCAAGGAGCAGTGATGTTCGACCTCATCGTCATCGTCCGGGTCCCCGAGTCCGACGACATCGCGCCGGTGGCCGACGCCCTGGCCCGGATGCGACCCCTGTGTCTCACCGAGGACGGCTGCGTCAGCTGGGAGGCGTACCAGTCGCAGGACGACCCGGGCCGCTTCGTCCTCGTCGAGCGCTGGGCGAGCCGCGCCCACTGGGAGGCGCACGACTCCGGCGACGCCATCCAGAAGATCTACCTGCGGGAGATCATGCCGCGCATCGAGCGCGAGGTGCACCCGAGCAGCCCGGTGAGCAGCGCGCGGTAGCCGGCGAGCGGCGCGCAGCGGCAGACGACAGGGCGCCGGGACGGGGGCCGCATACGGCGACGGCCCCCACCCCGTCGCGGGAACCACCGATTCGGCACGGACACTGGGGTGCATCAACGATGGAAAATGCTGGTCACGGCAGGCGTGATCTCCCTTCGCACGCGGTCGCGGTCGTCGGGATCGGCTGCCGGTTCCCGCAGGCCGACGGACCGGGCGCGTTCTGGCGGCTGCTGCGCGGCGGCGGTGAGGCGATCACCGGCCGGCAGGGCGGCCGGGGCCCGGCGCGCGGCGGGTTCCTCGACCGGGTCGACGCCTTCGACCCCGACTTCTTCGGCATCTCACAGCGTGAAGCCACGGCCATGGACCCGCAGCAGCGGCTGGCCCTCGAACTGGCCTGGGAGGCCCTCGAGGACGCCAGGACCCTGCCGGGCGGCCTCGCCGGCAGCCGGACGGGTGTGTTCCTCGGTGCGATCGCCGACGACTTCGCGACGCTGCTGCACCGCCTCGGTCCCGACGCGGTGACCGGGCACACGCTGACCGGACTGCAGCGCGGTGTGATCGCCAACCGGATCTCCTACGCGCTGGGCCTGAACGGGCCGAGTCTCGTGGTGGACTGCGGGCAGTCGTCTTCGCTGGCCGCCGTGCACCTGGCGTGCGCGAGCCTGCGGTCCGGCGAGTCCGACCTGGCCCTGGCCGGCGGTGTGAACCTGATCCTCGCCCCGGAGAGCACCCTGGCGCTGGAGCGGGCCGGGACCCTGTCGGCCGCGGGGCGCTGCTTCACCTTCGACGCCCGGGCCGACGGTTACGTCCGGGGCGAGGGCGGCGGGGTCGTCGTACTCAAACTCCTGGAAGCCGCCGTACGGGACGGCGACCGCATCCATGCCGTGATCCGCGGCAGTGCCCTGAACAACGACGGCGCGACCGCGACGCTGCCGACACCCGGCCGTGCGTCGCAGGAGCGGGTGCTTCTCGCCGCCTGTGCCGACGCGGGCGTCGAGCCGGGCGAGGTCCGGTACGTCGAGCTGCACGGGTCGGGGACCCGGGTCGGGGACCCGGTCGAGGCCGCCGCGCTCGGGGCGACGCTGGGCGCGGCCCGCACGGCGGAGGCACCGCTCCTGGTCGGTTCGGTGAAGACGAACATCGGTCATCTGGAGGGCGCGGCCGGCATCGCCGGGTTCATCAAGGCCGTCCTGTGCGTCGCCGCACGCGAACTCGTTCCGAGCCTGAACCACGCCGGTCCCGGTGACCGGATCCCGCTCGACGAACTCCGTCTGCGGGTGAACACCGAGACCCGGTCCTGGCCGGCGCCGGACGGGCTGCTGGTCGCCGGAGTCAGCTCGTTCGGGATCGGCGGCACCAACTGCCACGTCGTCCTCTCGGACTGGCAGGACGCGGAGATCGCCGGCGGTGCGGGTGAAGCCGGGTTGTTCTCCCGGGGCGTGGAGTGTGCTGGTGGTGCGGGTGGAGGCGGGGCGCTGCCCTGGATTCTGTCGGGGCGTGACGAACCCGCGCTGCGGGACCAGGCCGCCCGGCTGCGCGCCCACGTCCAGGCGCGTCCCGGACTCGGTGTGGCCTCGGTGGCCCGGTCGCTGGCCGTCACGCGCACCACTTTCGAACACCGTGCCGTCGTAGTCGCGGACGACCGGGACGGCCTCCTCGCCGGACTCGCCGCACGGTCGGCCGGGCAGCCGTCGGCGGCCGTGGTGGAGGGCCGGCACGAAGGGCCGCCGGTCCAGCCGGTCTTCGTCTTCCCCGGCCAGGGCTCGCAGTGGACGGGCATGGCGGCGGAGCTGCTCGACACCTCCCCTGTCTTCGCCGGGCGGATCGGCGACTGCGCCGACGCGCTGCGCCCGCACGTCGACTGGTCGCTGCCCGATGTCCTGCGCGGTGTCCCCGGTGCGCCGCCGCTGGAGACCGACGAGGTGATCCAGCCCGCGCTGTGGGCGGTGATGGTGTCACTGGCCGCGCTGTGGCGCTCGGCCGGGGTCGAGCCCGCCGCCGTGGTGGCCCACTCGCAGGGCGAGATCGCCGCCGCCACCGCCACGGGCGCCCTCTCGCTCGAGGACGGCGCGCGGATCGTGGCCCTGCGCAGCAGCGTGCTGAACCGGATCGCGGGCCGCGGCGGACTGCTGTCGGTGGAACTACCGGCCGGACAGGTGCGGCGGGACCTCGCGACGGTGGCGGACTCGCTGTCGGTCGCGGCGGTCAACGGCCCCGCGCACACGGTGGTCGCGGGTCCGGGCGCCGCGCTCGAGGCGCTCGCCGCCCACTACGGGCAGGCCGTGCGGACCCGGCGTCTCCGGATCGACTACGCCTCGCACAGCGCGGGGGTCGAGGAACTGCGAGAGGAGCTGCTCACCGCCTTCGCGGGGATCACCCCGCGCTCCGTCGACGTGCCGTTCCACTCGACCGTCACCGCCGGACCGTTCGACACCGCCGGGCTGGACGCCGGCTACTGGTTCCGCAACCTGCGCGAGCCGGTGCGGTTCCACCCGGCCGTCGAGGAGCTGCTGAACTCGGGCCACTCGACGTTCCTCGAGGTCAGCCCCCATCCGGTGCTGACGATGGGCATCCGGCAGACGATCGAGAGCCGCGGCGGTGACGGCACCGCGCTGAGCACGCTGCGGCGCGGCCACGGCGACCGCCGGCGGTTCCTCACGGCGGCGGCCGAGGCCTTCGTGCACGGCGTCGCGGTGGACTGGGCGGCGCTGCTGCCCGGCCACGCACCGCTGACCGACCTGCCGACGTACCCGTTCCAACGCCGCTCCTGCTGGCCGCCCGGGATGCCCGGAGCCCCCGAGCAGCACCCTGACACGACATCAACCCCGCCCCCACCCGAGACCACGACCCCCGCCCCGGCCCCCACCCTGACCCAGGCCGAGACCCCGCCCCCGTCCGAGACCACGGCCTCCGCCCCGGCCCCCGCCCCGACTCCGTCCGAGACCCCGATCCCGGCCCTGGGCGCCGCCATGACTCCGACCCCGGCCCCGCCCGAGACTGCGGCCCCCACCCCCGCCCCGGCCTCCACCGCGGCCCCCACCCCCGCCCCGGCCTCCACCGCGGCCCCCACCCCCGCCCCGGCCTCCACCGCGGCTTCCGCCCCCGCCGCGGCCTCCACCGCGGCTTCCGCCCCCGCCGCGGGTCGGGGAGCGGTGCTGGAGTTGGTGCGGAGTCACACGGCGGTCGTGCTGGGCGTCGGGGCGGCCGGCGACGTCCGGCCCGGCCGGACCTTCCGCGAGATGGGCCTGGACTCGGCCATGACCCTCGAATTGCGCGACCGGCTGTCGGCCGCCACGGGTCTGAACCTGGAGAGCACCCTCCTGTACGACCGTCCGAGCCCGGCCGCCCTGGCCGCCGCGATCGCCGAACTCCAGGCGGGCATGGCCACCGGCGGCTCCCCGACGGCCGTGCGGGAGCCTGCGCGGCCCGACGACGCCGACGACGCCGCCGACGACGCCGACGACGACCCCGTGGTCATCGTCGGCATGGCCTGCCGGTACCCCGGCGGAGTGCGCTCGCCCGAGGACCTGTGGCGCCTGGTCGACAGCCGAACCGACGCCACCGGTGACTTCCCCGACGACCGCGGCTGGGACCTGGCGACGCTCCACCACCCGGATCCGGAACGGACCGGCACCTCCTACGTCCGCCGCGGCGGCTTCGTGCGGGACGTGACGGACTTCGACGCGGAGTTCTTCGGGATCAGCCCACGCGAATCCCTCGCCATGGACCCGCAGCAACGGCTCCTCCTGGAAGTCGCATGGGAGGCGCTGGAGCACGCTGGGATCGACCCGGTCACCCTGGAGGGCAGCCGGACCGGCGTGTTCGCCGGGGCGATGCACTCCGGCTACGGGCCGACCATGGAGGCCGCCGGACACGGCGTCGCCGGACACCTGCTGACCGGCACCAGCGCGAGCGTCATCTCCGGGCGGATCGCCTACGTCCTCGGCCTGAACGGGCCCGCGCTGACCGTCGACACCGCCTGCTCGGCCTCGCTCGTCGCGCTGCACCAGGCGGTGCGGTCCGTGCGGGCCGGAGAATGCTCCCTCGCCCTGGCCGGCGGGGTCACGGTCATGGCGACCCCGGGCATGTTCGTGGAACTCTCCCGGCAGCGGGTGCTGGCCGCCGACGGCCGCTGCAAGGCCTTCTCCGCCCAGGCGGACGGCACCGGATGGGGCGAGGGCGCGGGCATGCTCGTCGTCGAACGGCTCTCGGACGCCCGCCGCCACGGCCACGGCGTACTGGCGGTCGTCGCCGGCAGCGCCATCAACTCCGACGGCGCCTCCAACGGGCTGTCCGCGCCGAGCGGTCAGGCCCAGCAGCGCGTCATCGCGGACGCACTCGCCGACGCCGGGCTCACCCCGCGGCAGGTCGACGCCGTGGAGGCGCACGGGACGGGCACCGCACTCGGCGACCCGATCGAGGCGGGCGCCCTGCTGGCCGCCTACGGGCAGGACCGGGACCGGCCGCTGTGGCTGGGGTCCCTCAAGTCCAACATCGGACACGCGCAGGCTGCGGCGGGCGTCGGCGGCGTCATCAAGATGGTCCAGGCCATCCGCTACGCGACCCTGCCCGCCACGCTGCACGCCGACGAGCCGTCCCCGCACGTGGACTGGGCGGCCGGGTCGGTGGCCCTGCTGCAGGAGGCACGTCCCTGGCCGCGAACCGGCGAGCCCCGGCGTGGTGGCGTCTCCTCGTTCGGGATCAGCGGCACCAACGCGCACGTGATCCTCGCGGAGCCGCCGGCCGGGACCGGACCCGCGGAGGAGCCGGTACGGCCGCCCGTGGTGCCGGTCGTCCTGTCGGCCCGTTGCCCCGAGGCGCTGCGGGAACGGGCCCGGGCACTGGCCGCCGGACCACTCGACCCGGTCGTCGCGGCACCGGCCCTGACCGCCAGGGCGTCCCTCGACGAGCGGGCCGTGGTGATCGCCCGGGACGGGCAGGAGGCCGGCCGGGCCCTGGACGCGCTGTCCCGTACCGAGGACGCCCCCGACGTCGTCACCGGCCGCGCGGGCGAACCCGGCCGGACCGTTCTGGTCTTCCCCGGACAGGGCGGCCAGTGGCGGGGCATGGCATCGGCGCTCGCCGCCGAGAGCCCCGTCTTCGCCGCCCGCCTGGCCGAGTGCGAGCGCGCGCTCGCGCCCCACATCGACTGGTCGCTGGCCGACGTCCTCGACGGGGCGCCCCTGCTCGACCGGATCGACGTCGTACAGCCCGCCCTGTGGGCCGTGATGGTGTCGCTGGCCGAGCTGTGGCGGTACGCCGGGGTCGTCCCGGACGCCGTGGTCGGCCACTCCCAGGGCGAGATCGCCGCCGCCGTCGTGGCCGGGGCGCTCTCCCTCGACGACGGCGCCCGTGCCATCGCGTCGCGCAGCAGGATGGCCCTCGACCTGATGGGCACGGGGGCGATGGCCGTGATCCCGCTCCCCGCGGAGCGGATACGGGAACGGCTCGGCACGCTGAGCGTCGCCGCGGTGAACGGACCGGCCACCACCGTCGTGGCCGGCGCAGCGGACACGATCGCCGAACTCGTCGCCGCCTACCAGGCCGAGGGCGTCAACGCCCGCGTGGTCCCGGCCGCCTTCGCCTCGCACTCCCCGTCCGTCGAACCCCTCCGCGAGCGGATACTGGCCGGGCTGGCATCCCTGACCCCGCGCGCCGGCGCGATACCGCTGATGTCCTCGGTGACCGCCGACTGGCAGGACGGCGGCGAACTGGACGCCTCCTACTGGTACCGGAACCTGCGGCACACGGTGCGCTTCCAGGAGGCGGTCGAAGCGCTCGTCGCGTCCGGCCACACCACGTTCGTCGAGGTCGGCCCGCATCCGGTGCTGACCGGCAGCATCGGCCAGATCCTCGAGGGAATCGGCGCCGACGGGATCGTGACCGGCTCCCTGCGCCGCGACGAGGGAGGCCTGCGGCGGTTCCTCACCTCCGCCGCCGAGGCATACGTACGGGGCCTGCCCCTCGCGTGGGACCGGCTCACCGGCACGGCCACCGGCCATGTCGACCTGCCCACGTACCCCTTCCGCCGGCAGCGCTACTGGCTCACGGGCACGGCCGGGCCGTCCGGCACGGCCGACCTCGGCCAGGCCCCGGCCGGGCACCCCCTGCTCGGCGCGGCCGTCGATCTCGGCGACGGCGAGACGGTCTTCACCGGGCGGCTCTCCACCCGTACCCACCCCTGGCTGGCCGACCACGCCCTCTCGGGGACGGTCGTCGTACCTGGCACCGCGTTCCTGGAGATCGCACTGCACGCGGGTACGAAGGCCGGTACGGCACGGATCGAGGAACTGACGGTCTCCACGCCGATGGAACTCCCGGAGGACGGCGCCGTCGACCTGCGCGTCCGGGTCTCGGGCGAGGACGGCAACGGGCAGCGGACCTGCCGGATATCGGGCCGGGCGACCGGCGGGGAGTGGATCGAGCACGCCACCGGCACCCTCGGCCCCGACCCGGCCCCGGCCGCCGCGCCCCGGCCGCCGGCCGCCCTGACGCCGGCTGCCCGGCCGCCGGCCGGCCTTCTGCCGGCCGGCCCGACGCCAGCTGCCTCGGACCGGCTGTCGGCCGACGTGGTGCCGGCCGCCCCGGTCCGGTCGTCGGCCGATGCCGGGCCGGTCCCCTCGGACTGGCCGCCGGCCGGCGCGACGCCGGTGTCGCCGGCCCGCACGTACGAGGACCTCGGTCTGCACGGATACGAGCACGGGCCGGTGTTCCAGGGGCTGCGCGCCGCCTGGCGACGCGACTCCGAGCAGTTCACCGAGGCCGCCCTGCCCGAACCGGAGGCCGCGAACGCCGGGGCCTACCACCTGCACCCCGCCCTGCTCGACGCGTCCCTGCACGGTCTGATCGCCGACGCCAGCGGCCGTGGCGGGCAGCGCGTGCAGCCGCTGCGCTGGCGCGGCGTGTCCCTTTCCGGCACGGGCGGCCGGGCAGCCCTGCGCCTGCACGCGGCGCCCGCCGTGGACGGAGGTCTCGCCCTGACCCTGCTCGACTCCTCGGGAGCCCCGGCGGGGCTCGTCGAGTCGCTGGAGCTGTGCCCGGTCGGGGCGGGCCGCCCGGCCGATCCCGCGGTCGCGGCACGCGGTTCCCTGTTCGCGCTGGACTGGGAACCACTGTCCGAGCCGCCGACTGGAGCGCTGACCGGATCGCCGGCCGGGGCGCCGACCGGATCGCCGGCCGGACAGGTGCCCGTGCCGTGGGACGCCTTCCGCCCGGACACGCTGCTCACGGCGGCCGAGGCACCCACGCACACCGTCGTCTCCGACCCCACCGTTGTCTCCGACCCCGCCGTCGTCTCCGACCCCGCCGTCGTCTCTGGTCCTGCCGTCGTCTCTGGTCCTGCCGTCGTCTCCGGCCCCGCCGTCGTCTTCTGCCCGGCCGGTGAGGACGGAACCGATGCGGCGACGGCGGCCAGGAGCGCGGTCTGCCGGACCCGGGACCTGCTCGGCCGGTGGCTCGCCGAGGACCGGCTCGCCGGGACCCGGCTGGTGCTGGTGACCCGCGGAGCCGTTGCCGTACGGCCCGGCGAGACCGTCCGGGACCTTGCCCAGGCGGCGGTCTGGGGCCTGGTGCGGACGGCACAGGTCGAGCACCCGGGCCGGTTCGCCCTGGTCGACCTCGCCCCCGACGCCCCCGACACCACCGAGGTGCCGGCCGCGGCACTGGCGTCGGACGAGAACCAGGCGGCGGTGCGTGGCGGTACCGTCCTGGTGCCCCGCCTCGTGCCCGCGGTGGGCGACCCGGCGCTCCGGGTCCCCGAGGACGCGACCGCCTGGCGCCTGGACATCCCCGAACGCGGCACCCTCAGCGCCCTGGAGATCCGGCCCTGCCACGAGGCCGCCGCCGCACCCGGCCCCGGCCGGGTCCGGATCGCGGTGCGCGCCGCCGGCCTGAACTTCCACGACGTCCTGGGCGCCCTCGACATGCACCCGGGCGATCCCGGACCGCTCGGCCTGGAAGGCGCCGGCGTGGTCACCGCGACCGGACCCGGTGTCACCGGCCTGGCCGTCGGCGACCGGGTGATGGGCCTGTTCCCCGCCGCGTTCGGCACCGTGGCCCACGCCGACCACCGCACCCTCGTCAAGATCCCCGACGGCTGGTCGTACACCCGGGCCGCCGCCGTACCGGTCGCCCACATGACCGCCCTGCACGCGCTGACCGAGCTGGGCGGCGTCCGCCCGGGCGACCCCGTCCTGGTCCACGCCGGGGCGGGCGGCGTCGGCATGGCCGCCGTCCAGCTGGCCCGGTACCTGGGCGCGGAGGTCTACGCGACCGCGAGTCCCGCCAAGTGGCCCACACTGCGTGCCCTCGGCATCGACGACGCCCACCTCGCCTCGTCCCGCGAGCCCGGCTTCGGGAACCGTTTCGGCGCGGACGGCCGGCGCATGGCGCTCGTCCTGAACTCGCTGACCGGTGAACTCGTCGACGAGTCGCTGCGGCTGCTGCGTCCCGGCGGGCTCCTCGTCGAACTGGGCAGGACCGACCCGCGCGATCCGGCCGAGGTGGCCGCCGTCCGTCCCGGCGCCCGCTACCAGGCGTCCAACCTCCTCCAGTTGCCGCCCGAGCACCTCGCCCGCCTCCTGAACCGCGTGGTCGAGCTGTTCGCCGAGGGTGCGTTCGGCTGGCCCGCCGTCACCGACCTGGACGTCCGGCACGCACCCGAAGCCTTCGGGCTGCTGCGCCAGGGAACCCACGTCGGCAAGGTCGTGCTCACCGTCCCGCCGCTCCTCGACCCGGACGGAACCGTCCTGATCACCGGCGGCACCGGCGCCATCGGCCGGGCCCTCGCCCGGCACCTGGTCACCGAACACGGCGCACGACGGCTGCTGCTGGCCGGACGCCGCGGCGGTGACGCGCCCGGATCGGCCGCGCTGGCGTCCGAACTGCACGGGCTCGGCGCCGAGGTGAGCTTCGCTGCCGTGGACGTGGCCGACCGGGACGCCGTCGCCGCGATGATCGACGACGTCCCCACCCGGCATCCTCTGACCGCCGTGATCCACGCCGCGGGCGTGGTCGACGACGCACCCGTCACCTCGCTCACCGCCGGACAGATCGACCGGGTCATGCGTGCGAAGGCCGACGGCGCCTGGCACCTGCACGAGCTGACCGCGGGCCACCCGCTCACCGCGTTCGTCCTGGTCTCCTCGGTCATGGGCACGCTCGGCGGCGCCGGGCAGGGCGGCTACACCGCCGCCAACGCGTTCCTCGACGCGCTCGCCCGGCACCGCCGCGCGCAGGGACTGCCCGCCCTCGCGCTGGCCTGGGGCCTGTGGGACGACCCGGACGGCATGATCGGCGGCCTCACCGCAGCCGACCGCGCCCGCTTCGCCCGGGCCGGCCTCGTGGAGATCGCCCCCGAGCACGGCCTGGCCCTGCTCGAGGCGGCATTGCCGTCACCGCACGCCGTCCTGGTGCCCGCCCGGCTCGACCGGGAGGCCCTGCGCGACCTCGGCACGGACCTCCCGCCGGTCCTCCGCGAGGTCGTGGCGGCCGCAGGAACGGGTCGGCCCGGAAACGTCCACGGACAGCGCACGCACCGGCCGCTGCGCGAGGAACTCACCGGGCGGAGCGCCGGTGAACGCGCCTCGATCCTGGCCGACCTGATCCGGACCCACATGGCGGCCGTACTGGGCTCCCGGCCCGAGGCGATCCCTGACGACAGGCCGTTCGGCGAGCTGGGGTTCGACTCGCTCACCTCGGTCGAGTTCCGCAACCGCCTCAACACGGCGACGGGCCTCAAACTCCCCCTCACCCTGCTGTTCGAGGCACCGGTGCTGCCCGAGCTGGTCACCGTCCTGGACACCGGACTCGTACCGCCCGAGGAGGCACCGGCCGCCCCGGAGCCCCCCTTCGGGGTCGCCCCGGAACCCTCCTTCGGGGACGCCCCGGAACCCCCCTTCGGGGACGCCCCGGAGACCTCCTTCCGGGACATCGAGGCGGACGTGACGGCGCTCGTCGAGGCCGCGACCGCCGAGGAACTGCTCGACTTCATCGACCGCGAGCTCTCGGGCTCCTGACCCGCCTACGGAGGAACGATCCGTCATGGGATCAGAAACGAACGAGAAGCTGCTCGGATACCTCAAGCGGCTCACCCTCGACCTGCACCAGGCCCGCGAGCGCCTGCGCGAACTGGAGGACGGTGACCGCGAGCCGATCGCGATCGTCGGCATGGCCTGCCGGTATCCCGGCGGGATCGACTCACCGGACGCGCTGTGGCGGCTGCTCGACGCGGGCGGGGAGACGGTCGGCCCGTTCCCCCGCGACCGGGGCTGGGACGACGGCCTGTACGAGCCCGGGAGCGGCGGCCGCAGCGTGACGGGCTCCGGCGGCTTCCTCTACGACGCGGCCGACTTCGACGCGGGCTTCTTCGGTATCAGCCCGCGCGAGGCCCTGGCCATGGACCCGCAGCAGCGGCTGCTGCTGGAGACCGCCTGGCGGGCCTTCGAGGACGCCGGGATCGACCCGGAGTCGGTGCGCGACACCGAGACCGGCGTGTTCACCGGGCTGTCCTGCAACGACTACGGGCTGGGGAGCGGCGAGGTGCCGGAGGAAGCCGAGGGCTTCCTGACGACCGGGACGGCGGGCGGCGTCGCGTCCGGCCGGATCTCCTACACGTTCGGCCTGCGCGGCCCGGCGCTCACCGTGGAGACGGCCTGCTCGTCCTCGCTGGTCGCGCTGCACCTGGCCGTCCAGTCGCTGCGTCGCGGCGAGTGCACGATGGCGCTGGCCGGCGGCGCGACGATCATGGCCACGCCGCAGCTGTTCACCGAGTTCACCCGCATGCAGGGCGTGTCGCCGGACGGCCGGTGCCGGCCGTTCTCGGCCGCCGCCGCGGGCAGCGGGTTCTCCGAGGGTGTGGGCCTGCTGCTGGTGGAACGGCTGTCGGACGCGAGGCGGCTCGGCCACCCCGTGCTGGCGGTGGTGCGTGGCAGCGCGGTCAACCAGGACGGCACCAGCAACGGCTTCACCGCACCGAGCGGATCCGCACAACAGCGGGTCATCCGGCAGGCGCTGAAGGACGCGCGGCTGTCGCCCGGTGACATCCAGGTGGTGGAGGCGAGCAGCACCGGGACCCCGCTCGGCGACCCGATCGAGGCGCGTGCCCTGCTCGCCGCGTACGGGGGTGACCGGGAGCAGCCGCTGCGGCTCGGCTCGCTGAAGCCCAACATCGGTCACTCCCAGGCGGCGGCGGGTGTCGCCGGGGTCATCAAGACGGTGCTGTCGATGCGGCACGGCCGGCTCCCCGCGACCCTGCACGTGAACGAGCCCACCCCGCACGTCGACTGGACGGCGGGCGCGGTCGAGCTGGTCGCCGCGCCGGCCGTGTGGCCGAGGACGCCAGGGCCGAAGCGCGCCGCGGTGTCCTCACAGGGCATCAGCGGCACCAACGCACACGTGATCATCGAAGAGGCCCCGGCCGACCTCGAAAAGCCCCCGGCCACGCACACAGGAGCCCCGGCCGTGCTTACAGGGACCCCGGCCGTCGGTGGAGCGGCTGCGGTCGTCGGTGGTGCGGCTGCGGCGGTTGACGGAGCGGCTGCGGCCGCCGGTGGAGCGGCTCCGCTGGCCCCGGCCGTCGGTGGAGCGACCTCGGTCGTCGGTGGTGCGGCTGCGGTGGTTGGCGGTGCGGCTGCGGCCGTCGGTGGTGCGGCTCCGCTGGCCCCGGCCGTCGGTGGAGCGACCCCGGCCGTGCTCGAAGGTGCTTCGTCCGGTGGGGAGTTCCGGTCCGCCGGGCAGGGCGGCCCCCGTCTGCTGACCCTGTCGGCCAAGACACCGGCCGCGCTCGCCGACCTCACCGCGCGCTACGCCGAGTTGCTCGCCGACGGTGCCGAGGGTGCCGGCGGCGCCCCGCTCGCGTCGATCTGCCGGACCACGAGCCTCGGACGGGCGCACTTCACGCACCGGCTCACGGCCGTCGCGTCATCGAGCGCCGAACTGCGGGACCTCCTCACCCGGACGCGGCAGGGCGAGGCGCCGCCGCCCGGCGTCCGCGTCGGCGCCCGGACCCCGCAGACCACCCGGGGCCCGGTGTTCCTCTGTACCGGCCGCCCGGACGCGCGGTACATCGACGCGGCCGCCGAACTAGCCGCATCCGAACCGGTCTTCCGCGCCGCCCTGGACCGGTGTGCCGAGGCGGCCGACGAACTGGCCGAGTCGGATCCCGTCTTCCGCCGCGCCTCGGACCAGTGGGTCGAGGCGGGCACGGAACCGGCCGGCTCCGGGCCGGTCTTCCGCGCCGCCCTGGACCGGTGCGCCGAGGTGGCCGACGGCCGGCTCTCGGCGTTCGCCGTGGCGTACGCGTTCGCCGAGCTGTGGCGGTCGTGGGGCGTGGAGCCCGCCGCCGTACTCGGCCACGGCACCGGCGAGTCGGTGGCCGCGTGCCTCGCCGGCACCATGCCCCTGGAGGACGCGCTGCGGGCGGCGGCACGGACGCCGGCGGACGCCGCCGGGCCGGAGCGGTTCACCGGCGAGGTCGCCGCGCTGCTGCGCGACGGACACCGGACCTTCGTGGAGATCGGGCCCGCCTCGCCGCTCCTCGACCACCTCCGGACGACCGAGCACACCGCGTTCCTGCCGTCGCTGCGCGAGGGGGAGGACCCCCGCCGCACGCTGCTCGACAGCCTCGGCGCGCTCTACACCCGAGGCGCCCGGATCGACTGGGCCCGTGTGCACGGCGAGCCCGCCGGGCCGCCCGTCCCGCTGCCCGGATACCCGTTCCAGCGCGAGCGCTACTGGCTCTGGACGGGAGCCCCCCGCAGGGAACAGGCACCGGCGCACGGCGGTTCGCTGGTCGCGCAGGTACGGCTGGTCAGCGCCGACGGCACGCCCGTGGCGCAGGCCGACGGCGTACGCCTGGAACCGGCGCCCGTCACCGCCGGGACCGCCGCACCCCTCAGCGCGCCGCCCGTCGAACCCGTACCGCACGCCTCCGCCACCCCCCTCGCCGGAGCGTCCACCGCACCCGTACCGCAAGCGCCCGCCACCCCCCTCGCCGGAGCGTCCACCGCACCCGTACCGCAAGCGCCCCCCGCACTCCTCCCCGGAGCACCCGCCGCCCCCGGAGCACAGGCGCCCACCGCCCCCTTCAGCGCGGTGGCCGGCGCCCCCTTCGCCGGAGCGACCACCGCACCCACACCGCAAGCACCCACCGCCCCCTTCGCCGCGGTGCCCGGCGCCCCCGGAGCACAAGCACCCACCGCCCCCTTCGCCGCGGTGCCCGGCGCCCCCGGAGCACACGCGCCCACCGCCCCCGGAACCGAGGACGCCGCCGAGCTGGTGGTGGGGATCGTCGGCCGGGCGCGTGGCGCGGCCGTCGTCGGTGACGACCTGCACCTGCCGCTGCGCGGCCTCGGCATCGACTCGCTGATCGCGATGGACATCCGGCAGACCCTCGCCCGGCGGCTCGGCGTCGACGTCCCGCTGCCGGACCTGCTGGACGGCCGGAGCACCGCCGAGATCGCGCGCACCGTCCGGGCGGCCCGCGGCGGCGCGGACCGGACCGGGGAGCCCGGGGCGACGCTGGTCGCCGACCCGGCCGCCCGCCACGAGCCGTTCCCGCTCACCGACCTCCAGCAGGCCTACCTGGTCGGCCGGACCGACGCCTTCGAACTCGGCAACGTCTCCACCTCCTTCCTCGTCGAGATCGACCTCGAGGAGACCGACCTCGACCGGCTCACCGCCTCCTTCCGGCACCTCGTCGGCCGGCACGACATGCTCCGCGCGGTCGTGTCCAGGGACGGGCACCAGCGGGTGCTCGCCGAGGTCCCCGCCTACCGGATCGCCACGGTCGACCTGCGGACGTGCGACGACGCCGAACGGGCCCGCCGCCTCGCGGAGATCCACGAGGAGATGCGGCACCAGGTCTTCGACACCGAGGCCTGGCCGCTGTTCGACGTCCGGGCCACCCTGCTCGACGCCCGCACCACCCGCCTGCACCTCAACTTCGACGCGCTGATCGTGGACGGCCGCAGCTCCGGGCTGCTGTTCCGGGAATGGGCACAGGCCTACCGCCACGGGACACCCACGGCGCCCGCCCCCGCCGTCACGTACCGCGACTACGTACTCGCCGCAGCCCGCACGGACACCGCGCAGCGCGCGAAGTCGCTCGCCTACTGGCAGGCACGCGTGCCCTCACTGCCACCCGCGCCGCGCCTGCCGCTGCGACCGGGACCCGCGCCGCGGCAGCCGGTGTTCACCCACCGCACCGGCCGGATCGAGCCCGGGGCGTGGCAGCGCTTCAAGGACCGGGCCGCCGCGGCGGGCGTCTCGCCCTCGGCGGCCCTGTGCACCGCGTACGCGCAGGTGCTGGGCGCCTGGAGCGCCTCGCCGCGCTTCACGCTCAACCTGCTGGCGTTCAACCGGCGGCCGCTGCACGACGACGTAGGCAGGATCGTCGGAAACCTCAGCGCGACCACCCTGCTGGAGGTCGACGCCGCCCCCGCCGAGAACTTCACCTCGGGCGCCACGCGCTTGCAGAACCAGCTGCTGGCCGACCTCGAACACGGACACGTCAGCGGTGTCGAGGTGCTGCGTGAGCTGAACCGTGCCCGGGGCGGGACCGGCCTGGCGAGCATGCCCGTGGTGTTCACCAGCACGATCGGTTTCTCGGGGCAGGGCGAGGACGAACGCGGCGCGCTGACGGCCCTGACCACGCTGGGCGCCGCCGGCAGGCTGGCGTCCAGCTCGGTACGGACGCCGCAGGTGTGGCTCGACCACCAGGCCCTGGAGGAGGACGGCGAACTGGTCCTCAACTGGGACGTGGTGGAAGAGGTGTTCCCCGACGGCGTCGTCGACGGGATGTGGGACGCCTACCTGGACCTGGTGCGGGACCTGTGCGGCGAGGAGGCGTGGCGTCGCCCGCCGTCCGTGCTCCCGCCGGAGGCCGACCTGGCGGTCCGGCACGCGGTCAACGCCACCGGCGCCCCCGTCCCCACCGAGCTGCTGCACGACGGCTTCCTGCGCCGGGTCGGCAGCCGGCCGGACGCGCCCGCCGTGATCACCGCCGCCCGGACCCTCGACTACGGCGAGGTGGACCGCCGCTCCGACCGGATCGCCCGGTGGCTGCTCGACCGCGGGGCGGGCCCCGGCGTGCTCGTCGGCATCGTGATGGACAAGAGCTGGGAGCAGGTGGTCGCCGCGCTGGGCATCCTCAAGACCGGTGCCGCCTACGTGCCGGTGGACGCCGCCGTGCCCGGCCGCCGACTCCGGATGATCATGGAGACCGCGGGCATCGACCTGGTGCTCACCCGGTCGGCGGTCGCCGGCGAACTCGACCTGCCGGCGGGCACCCGCTCGCTGCACGTCGACACCGAGCCGGAGGACACCGGTGCGAGCGGCCCCCTGCCGCCCTCGCCGGCCCGGCCCGACGACCTCGCCTACGTCATCTTCACCTCCGGGTCCACCGGCGTCCCGAAGGGCGTGATGATCGAGCACGCCGGCGCGGTCAACACGATCCAGGACGTCAACGACCGGTTCGGCGTGACCGCACGCGACCGCGTCCTGGCCCTGTCCGCGCTCAACTTCGACCTCTCGGTCTACGACGTGTTCGGCCTGCTCTCGGCCGGCGGAGCCCTGGTCCTGCCCGACGCGTCGACGCAGCGCGAACCGGCCGCCTGGCTGAACTTGGTGAGCCGGCACCGGGTGACGATCTGGAACAGCGTCCCCGCGCTGATGGACATGTTCGTCGAACACGTCCGGGCCCTCGGCGGACCGCCGTCGCTGCGGGTGGTGATGATGAGCGGCGACTGGATCCCGGTCACCCTTCCCGGAGCCATCGCCGCGGCCCTGCCGGACGCCCAGGTCTGGAGCCTGGGCGGCGCGACCGAGGCGTCCATCTGGTCGATCGGGTACCCGATCACCGGCGTGGACCCGGACTGGACGAGCATCCCGTACGGCAGGCCGATGCGGAACCAGCGTTTCCACGTGCTGGACCGGGCGATGCGGCCCTGTCCGACCTGGGTCCCCGGCGACCTGTACATCGCCGGCGCCGGCCTGGCCCGCGGTTACCTCGGCGACGAGGCGAAGACCCGCGCTGCGTTCCTGCGCCACCCGATGACGGGAGAGCGGCTCTACCGGACCGGCGACCTCGGGCGGTACCTGCCGGACGGCGACATCGAGTTCCTGGGACGCGAGGACTCCCAGGTGAAGATCCAGGGGCACCGCATCGAGCTGGGCGAGGTCGAGGCGGCACTGCTGCACCGGCCGGACGTCCGGGCGGCGGCCGCGGTCGCCGAGGGCGAGCGGGGCGGCCCCAGGCGGCTCGTCGGGTACGCCGTGTCGGGTACCCCGGAGGCCGAGCTGCGCGAGGCCCTCGGCCGGGAACTGCCCGGGTACATGGTGCCCGCCCGCATCGTCCTGCTGGACGAGCTGCCGCTGACCGACAACGGCAAGGTGGACCGCCGTCGCCTGCCGTCCCCCGGGGAGACGGCCCCGCGCTCCGCCGCGGCGGTGGCCCCGCGCGATGCGACCGAACGGCTCCTCGCCGGGATCTGGGCCGAGTTCTTCGAGCCCTCCGGCGGCCCCGTCGACGTCACCGCGAACTTCTTCGACCTCGGCGGCGACTCGATGCTCGCGGTGCGGCTGATGGCCCGGATCCGGCAGCGCACCGGCCGGTCGCTGCCCGTGGCCACGCTGCTCGCCCGGCCGACCGTCGCCTCGCTCGCCGAGGTGCTGCGCGACCGGCCCGGTGACGAGGGCCGCGCGGCCCTGGTCACGCTCCGGGACACCGGGACCCGGCCCCCGCTGTTCCTCGTCCACCCGGTCGGCGGCGACGTGCTCTGCTACGCCGGGCTCGCCGCCCTGCTGGACGACGACCAGCCGCTGCACGCCCTGCAGTACCCCGACACCGAACCGGCGCCGCGGACCGTGCCCGACCTGGCCGCGCACTACGCCGACGCGATCACCGCACGGTTCCCGGACGGCCCGTACCGGCTCGGCGGCTGGTCCATGGGCGGCGTGATCGCGCTGGAGACCGCGCGCCTGCTCGCCGGGCGGGGCAAGACCGTCGAACTCGTCGCGGCCGTGGACCTGCTCGAACCGCCCGCCCGCACCGCACCCCCCTCCGACGCGGCGCTGCTGGCCCGGTTCGCCCGCGACCTGGCCGGGCTGGCGGGAAGCGACTGGAACCCCGCGCCGGCCGAGTTCGAGCCCACGGGAGACCGGTCCCCGATCGGGGAACTGCTGACGCGCGCCCGGCTCGCCGCCGTCCTGCCGGACGACATCGACGCCGCGACCCTGGAACGACTCGCCGACCGCTTCCTGCGCCTCAGCCGCGCACTGGCCGACCACGAGCCCGTCGCGTACGAGGGCAGGGTCCGGCTCCTGCGGGCCATGGACGGGGCCACCGCCTCGACCACCCGGCAGTGGCTGGAGCTGCTCGGCGACCAGGCCGAGAGCATCGACGTACCCGGCGACCACTACAGCGTCATGCGCTCCCCGCACCTTCGGACGCTGGCCGCCGAACTGGGCAAGGCGCTGGAAGACCTGTGACCCGACCCCGCCGAACCCGCCACCCGGGCCGCCAGGGCCGCCAGGGCCGCCCGGGCGGCACGAGTCGCACGAGTCGCGCCGGCCATAGCAGCGGCATCAGAAGAAGCAGCCGTACCGACAGAACCAGAAGTACCGACAGAAGCAGCGGTACCGACAGAAACAGCCGTACCGACAGAAACAGCCGTACCGACAGAAACAGCGGTACCAGGAGGACCGGATGACCGTCATGGAACTGCCCGCCCGGGCCGGGGCGGACCGCACCGCCGCCTCGGTCATGGACCGGGTACGGGTGTACGCCGCGGGCCTCCCGGCGTACGCGCCGGAGATCGAGCGGACGGGCCGGATCCCCGGTGAGGTCCTCGACGGCCTGAAGGCCACCGGGCTGCTGCGTGCCGCCCTGCCGCCGGCGCTGGGCGGCGTCGAGATGACCGTCCCGGAGATCACGCGTGCCGTCGATCTGCTGGCGCAGGCAGACGCCTCGGTCGCCTGGTGCGCGGCGGTCGCGCTGAACGCCGCGCTGGCCGTGGTCTCGCTGCCCGGGGAGGTGTTCACCGAGCTGTTCCCGGACCCGGACCTGATCACCGCGACGGTGCTGCCGCCGGCCGGGCGGGCGGTCCGGCGGGACGGCGGCTACCTCCTGTCGGGTCGCTGGACGTACGGCAGCGGGATCGCCCACGCCGACCGGGTGATGGCCGGGTTCCAGACCCCGGAGGGCACCCCGCGGATCGCCGTCTTCGACGCCGCCCACGTGCGGGTGCTCGACACCTGGCACACCACCGGGCTGCGCGGCACCGGTTCCCACGACTTCGAGGTCGCCGATCTGTTCGTCCCGCAGCGGCACACGTTCGCGCTCGTGCCGTCCGGCACCCGGCAGGAGCCGCTCCACCTGCGCGCCGACAACCTCGCCCTCAAGATGGCGGGCGTGCCGCTGGGCATCGGCAGGTCCGCGCTGAACGCCGCCAAGGAGATCCTCGCCGCCAGGCGTTCCGCGCTGCCCCGGCCGGGCGTCCCGGCGGACCTCGCGCACGCCGAGTCGCTGATCGGGGCTGCGGACGCCTACGTGTACTCGACGCTGCAGGACGCCTGGGCGGCACAGGCGGCGGGCCTGGAGCCCGAACGCGGGACGGCCGCGCTGGCCCGCCAGTTCGCGCACCGGGCCTGCCGGGAGGCGGTCCAGATGCTGTACGACGCCGTGGGAGCGTCCGCGGTCTACACCGAGCAGACCCCGCTCGACCGGTGTCTGCGCGACATCATCACCGCCGGCCGTCATGTCGCGTCCTCGGAGAAGATCCTCGACGGGGTCGGGGACCTGCGGCTCGGCGGCGATCCCGCCTCGCCCCACTTCTGATCCGGACGGGCCGCGGGCGGTGTCCCCGCGGCCCCCGCCCGGACCGCCGCCGCCAGGCCGGCACGTGGAGCCGTACCCGCACCCGGTTGTATAACGGTATGCAGGTACGCGCCTCCTGAATAGGCGGCCCGTGTCGGTCCATGCCTCGGCGCTGTACTCTCCCGGGGCGTCGAGCACTCGCAGAGGGGGAGTACGTCATGAGCGTGACCGACAGCCCGGCCAACCGGCTGCAGACGCTGTTCGAAGGCCACCGGCTCACGCCGACCCAGCGCCGGATCGCGCACAGCATGGTGCGCCGGGCCGCCGACGTGCCCTTCCTGTCCAGCGTGGAGCTGGCCGAGCTGGCGGGGGTCAGCCAGCCGTCGGTGACCCGGTTCGCGGTCGCCCTCGGCTTCGACGGCTACCCCGCCCTGCGCAAGCACCTGCGCGAGGTCGTCCCCGCCGAGCCGGCCGCCGGGGCCGGGGCGTTCAACGAGTACCAGCAGGCCGTCGAGGCCGAGATCGAGAACCTCAGGCACCTCGCCGAGCTGCTGGCCGACCCGCGCCCGGTGCAGAAGGCCGGCCGGATACTCGCCGCCTCCCGTCCGCTGCCGGTGCTCGGCCTGCGGGCCGCGGCCTCCCAGGCGTACGGCTTCGCCTACTTCGCCGCCAAGGTCCACCCGGACGTCCGGCTGCTGAACGAGGGCGGCACGATGATCCACGACCGCATCGACGCCGCCGTCCGTGCGGGCGCCACCGCCCTGCTCTGCTTCGCCCTGCCCCGGCATCCCCGCGAGGTCGTGGACACCCTCGCCTACGCCAAGGACGCGGGCCTGACCGTTGTCACGGTCGCCGATTCCGCGTTCGCGCCGGTCGCCAAGTACTCCGACCTGCTGCTGCCCGCCGCCGTCGGCACCGGCCTGGCCTTCGACACCGCGTGCGCGCCGATGCTGCTCGGCCGGGTGCTGCTGGAGGCCGTCTGCGACGACCTGCCGGACGCGCAGGCCCGGCTGGAGGAGTTCGACACGCACGCGGCGGCCCGCGGGCTGTTCGTGGAGTGACCCTCCAGGACGCGCCCGCCGATCCCGCATCCGCCGCACCGACTGCCCCTGCTCGCGGCCGGCGACGCGGCCCCGGGCCGGGGCCGCGTCGCCGTACCGCGGCGCCGGGGTGGTCCCGTCAGACCTCCAGCTCCGCCTCGATCTTCTTCAGCTGGTGCCGGGCCATCGCCAGGTTGGCCCGGCTCGCGTCCAGGACCAGGTAGAGGAAGAGGCCGTTGCCGCCACGGCTGCTGAGCAGGCGGATCAGGTGGTACTGGTCGGACAGGGTGATGAGGATGTCCTCGATGCCTGCTTTGAGCCCCAGCATCTCCATCGTGCGCATCTTGGCGCGGATCACGTCCGTGTTGCCGGCGGCGGCCACGTTCAGGTCGAAGCTCTTGCTGCCGCCCATCGTGCCCAGCGCCATCCCGCTGGTGTAGTCGACGAGCGCGACGCCGGTGGCACCCTCGATGGAGGTGAGGGCTTCCTTCAGTGCGGTCTCGGTGTTGGCCATGGTGGTCCTCTCAGCTGTCGGTTACGGTGCGCGCTTCGGCACTCGTCGTGCGGGGCGTGCGGGGTCGGACGGGGGGCGCCGTACTGACGGAGCCCAGGGGGCGTGGGGCGGGCCGGACGGCCCGGGCGGCGGCCTCGGCGGCGTCCAGCAGCTCCCCGATGCGGGCGCCGGCCCGGCGGCCCTCCAGGTGCAGCCGGCCGACGTTGACCCGGTCCTGCGCGAGCAGGGTCAGCACGGCGGTGCGGCCTGCCGCGTAGGTGGCGATGTAGCCGCGCTCGCCGCGCACCAGCAGCTCCCGGAAGCCACCGTGCCCGGTGGCGTCCGTGACCCGCACGGCCACGCCGAGTTCGGCGGCGGTGAGGGCGGCGAGGCCCTCCGGATCGACACCGGGGGTGTCGTGGGCGACGACGAGACCGTCGACGCCGGCCGCGAGGGCGCCGGTGAGCTGTGGCACGCGGGTGCGCAGCCGGCGCAGCTCGTCCAGGACGGCCTCCAGGTCCTGTTCGGGCACCATCAGTTCTCTCCTCTCGGCGGGGCGGTGCCGTTCAAAGCGCCTCCAGCGCATCCCTGAGCCTCTTCAGCAGCGCGATGTCGGGGTCGGTGGTGACCTGGTGGGCCGGGGGTGGCGGGGCCGGGGCCGGGGGCACCGGCATGACGTGCCCGGCCGCGGCGAGCCGGCGGATGTCGACCAGCGTGTGGAACGCCTGCCGGCCCAGGTCCCGGGCGATGTCGGTGGCCGTGCGGACGCCGTCCACGCGGTCCAGGACGGCCCGCTGCCGGGGCGTGACCGGCGCCGCGCCGGCCGGTCCGGCGGGGTCCGCACGGATCAGCGGGGTGCTGTCGGCGGCCGGGTCGGACCAGAGCCGGTGCAGCAGGAGTCTGCGGCGCAGCGTCTCGCGTTCCAGTGCGACCACCGGGACGGAGGGGAGCGGACCGAGCCGGGGCGTGTTGTCGTACCGGAACCGGCCCGGGGTGCTGCTCGGCGCCAGCGCGAAGTACCCGGCGTCGTACAGCGCGTCCAGGTGGCACAGTTCCAGCGCTCCGGTGGGCAGCACCCCGGAGTGCAGCAGGAGTTCGGCGGCGTGCAGCGGGCCCGGGGTCCGGACCGCGGCCCGCCGCCAGGCGGCGCCCGCGAGCGTGCCGTGGGCCGTGAGGAGCACGTCGAGGCCGGGGGCGAGGGGGCTCTCGGCGTGCACCACCCGGCCCTCGGCGAGGTGCAGGGTGCCGTGCTCGCGTATCAGGACCCCGGTGGCCCGCTCCTCGGCGAGGCGGGTCAGCATCGGGGACAGGGCGCGGGTGGCCCGCTTGTCCCGCACGGGCAGGGCCGGCGGAGGCGTGTCGACCACGGTCATCCCAGCACCAGCCTGGCGGCCATCTCACCGAGCCGGATCCGGGCGAGCGCGAGGTTGCCCTCCTCGCGGCCGAGCCACAGGTGCAGGAACACGCTGCTGTCGAAGGACGTGTCCACGAAGCGCAGCAGGTGGTAGCTGTCGCCGTTGCTGACGATCAGATCCTCCACCGGCGGCAGTTCGTCCCCGCGGGCCGCGAAGGTGCCGTGCTCGGCGGCCATCCGGGCCAGTTCGGCGGCCTCGGCGGCGGTCGTCTCGTGGTCGCCGCCCGGCGCATCGCCGACCGTGCCGAGGGCCAGTCCGCTCGTCCAGTCCACCAGCGCGGCTCCCCGGGCACCGGGCAGCCGCATCGCTTCGAGTAGGCACTCGTCTATTCCGGGCACCGTGGCTCCCCTCCCGCGCCTGGGACTCCGGTTGAGTGACGCCGACACTACGCATCGTGTGCGCGGGAGGTGAGGCCTTTGGCATTTTCCGGTGGAACGTGCGTCCGGCGTACTAGTGTGGGTCAACTGACGTGTCCCGCACGCCCGTTGATCCATTTGTTCGAGAGTCTGCGGGGGTGTGTCAACGGCTCCCGGGTGCGCGCAGGGTGGTGAGCGCCGAGGCCTGCGCCCCTCCGGATTCCGCCACGACCTCGGCGACCGTCTGCGGCCGGCGCACGGTCGCGAAGGCCGTGCCGCCGCCGGCGTCCGGCGCGAAGCCGTAGATGCCGGGCCGGACCAGGGAGTTGTAGGCGTAGTGGTGGGCGAAGTAGTACGCGCCCGTGTCCAGCGCCGCCGCGTAGTCGCCCTGCTCCAGCAGCGGCAGCGCACGGCCCTCGGCCAGCAGGTCGCCCGAGAAACAGGCCGGGCCGGCCACGTCCTGCACCACGTCCGGCCCCGGCTTGGGCCGCCCCTCGGCGTCGTACGCCGCGATCCGCAGCGGCCACGCCCCCGGCGCGTACACCGTCCGGGTCGCCACCTGCACGCCCGCGTGCGTCACCGCGATCCGCCGCCCGCCCGCGCTCTTGGCGTACTCCACCCGGGCCACCACCGTCCCGTGCTTGGCCAGCAGCGACCGCCCGAACTCGGTCACCAGCCCGTACCGCCCGTCGAACAGCCCCGGTACCTCGGCCGCCAGTAGCCGCGCGTACTGCGCGTACGACGGTGTCGTCTCCTCGGACGCGAAGTTCACCGGCAGCCCCCCGCCGATGTCCACGGTGTCGACCTGGCGCCGCCCGGCCCGTTCGTTGATCTCCTCCGCCAGTCCGTACGCCTCCGCCACGCCCTGGACCAGCAGGGACAGCGGGATGCCCTGCGAACCGGTGTGGGCGTGCAGCCGGGTCAGCCACGGCCGCTCCGCGTACGCCCGTACCACCCAGGCGCGCGCCCCCTCGTCCCGCAGCGCCACCCCGAACTTCGAGGTCGCCGTGGCCGTCGAGGTCGCCCCGATGGTGCCGCCGCCGATCTGCGGGTTCACCCGGAGGCCCAGCGGGGACCGGGGGGCCGTGGAGCCGACCAGGGCGTCCAGGCGCTCCAGCTCCTGCGGGTTGTCGGCGTTCAGGGCGATGCCCAGGTCCAGCGCCTCGCGCAGCTCGGCCGGGGTCTTCGCCGGGGCGTCCAGCACCGTCCGGCCGGCCGGCACACCCGCCGCCCGGGCCAGTGCCAGCTCCCCGGGGCTGGCCACCTCCGCGCCGATGCCCGCCTCGTGCAGCAGCCGCAGCACCGGCACCAGTGGGGTCGCCTTCACGGCGAAGGCGTGCAGCACCGGTGTGCCGGCGGGCAGCACCGCCTCGAACGCCGCCCGGAGGGCCGCGGCCGACTCCCGGATGCCGGTGACGTCCAGCAGGCCCAGCACGGCCGCGTCCGGCCCCAGCAGGCCCTGCTCGACCGCTGCCCGCACCGCCAGGTCGCGCCGGGCGGCGCGGGCCTGTGCCCCGCTGTCGATGTCGTGGTCCACGGCGTCCCCGTCCTGTCTCGGCTCCCGGTCCTTCCAGCCAAACACCCGTCGCGCGCCGACGTGGGTCTCCCGATGTATTGACTAGTTCTATTCAGGAAGACAGGATGTGAATAGACGTAGGCACAGGAGGAGGCAGACGATGTCGGGACCCCGCCCCGTACGAGCACCGCGCGGCACGGAACTGAGCACCCTGGGATGGCAGCAGGAAGCCGCCCTGCGGATGCTCCAGAACAACCTCGACCCCGAGGTCGCCGAGCACCCGGACAAGCTCGTCGTCTACGGCGGCACCGGCAAGGCGGCCCGTGACTGGCGCTCCTTCGACGCCATGGTCCGCACCCTGCGCACCCTCAAGCAGGACGAGACCATGCTGGTCCAGTCCGGCCGCCCGGTCGGCGTGATGCAGACCCACGAATGGGCCCCGCGCGTCCTCATCGCCAACTCCAACCTGGTCGGCGACTGGGCCAACTGGGAGGAGTTCCGCCGCCTGGAGGCCCTCGGCCTGACCATGTACGGTCAGATGACCGCCGGCTCCTGGATCTACATCGGCACCCAGGGCATCCTCCAGGGCACCTACGAGACCTTCGCCGCCGTCGCCGCGAAGAAGTTCAACGGCACCCTCGCCGGGACGATCACCCTGACGGCCGGCCTCGGCGGCATGGGCGGCGCCCAGCCGCTCGCCGTCACCATGAACGACGGCGTCGCCATCTGCATCGACTGCGACCCGCGCGCCATCGAGCGCCGCATCGAGCACCGCTACCTGGATGTGAAGGCCGACTCGCTCGACCACGCGCTCCAGCTCGCCACCGAGGCCCGCGACCAGCGCAAGCCGCTGTCCATCGGCGTCCTCGGCAACGCCGCCGAGCTGGTCCCGCAGCTGCTGGCGATGAACGCGCCCATCGACATCGTCACCGACCAGACCTCCGCGCACGACCCGCTGGCGTACCTGCCCGTCGGCGTCGCCTTCGAGGACATGGCCGACGCGGCCGCCAAGGACCCGGCCGGCTTCACCACCCGCGCCCGCGAGTCCATGGCCAGGCACGTCGAGGCCATGGTCGGCTTCATGGACGCCGGCGCCGAGGTCTTCGACTACGGCAACTCCATCCGCGGCGAGGCCCAGCTGGCCGGCTACGACCGCGCGTTCGCCTTCCCCGGCTTCGTCCCGGCCTACATCCGCCCCCTCTTCTGCGAGGGCAAGGGCCCCTTCCGCTGGGCGGCCCTGTCCGGCGACCCGGCCGACATCGCCAAGACCGACAAGGCGATCCTGGAGCTGTTCCCGGAGAACGAGTCCCTCGCCCGCTGGATCAAGATGGCCGGCGAGCGCGTCCACTTCCAGGGCCTGCCCGCCCGCATCTGCTGGCTCGGATACGGCGAGCGCGACAAGGCCGGCGAGCGCTTCAACGACATGGTGGCCTCCGGCGAGCTGGCGGCTCCGCTGGCCATCGGCCGTGACCACCTCGACTGCGGCTCCGTCGCCTCCCCGTACCGCGAGACCGAGGCCATGCTGGACGGCTCCGACGCGATCGCCGACTGGCCGCTGCTGAACGCCATGGTCAACGTGGCCTCCGGCGCGTCGTGGGTCTCCCTCCACCACGGCGGCGGCGTCGGCATGGGCCGTTCCATCCACGCCGGCCAGGTGACCGTGGCCGACGGCACCAAGCTGGGCGGCGAGAAGATCCGGCGCGTCCTCACCAACGACCCCGGCATGGGCGTCATCCGGCACGTGGACGCCGGCTACGACATCGCCGAGTCCGTCGCGCAGGAACGCGGGGTCCGGGTGCCCATGCGCGAGGGTGACCAGGCGTGACCTTCCACAGCATGTGGGCGGAGCTGCTGCCGATCGGCCGCAGCTCCGCCTCCGGCGGCTACCGCCGTTACGCCTGGACCGGCGCCGACGCCGACTGCCGGGCCTGGTTCCGGGAGCAGGCCGAGGCGCGCGGGCTCGCCCACGAGGTCGACCGCAACGGCAACCAGTGGGCCTGGCTCGGCGACCCGGCCGCCGGCGACGCCGTCGTCACCGGCTCGCACCTGGACTCCGTGCCGGACGGCGGCGCCTTCGACGGCCCCCTCGGCGTCGTGTCGTCCTTCGCCGCGCTGGACGAACTGCGCAGCAGGGGCGTACAGCCGGACAAGCCCCTCGCCATCGTCAACTTCGGCGACGAGGAGGGCGCCCGCTTCGGGCTCGCCTGCGTCGGCTCCCGGCTCACCGCGGGGCAGCTGACCGTCGAGCAGGCCCACCGGCTCACCGACGGCGACGGGATCAGCCTGCCCCGGGCCATGGAGGCCGCCGGGTACGACCCCGACGCCATCGGCCCCGACCCCGAGCGGCTGGCCCGCATCGGAGCCTTCGTGGAGCTGCACGTCGAACAGGGCCGCGCGCTGGACCTGTCCGGCGACCGGGTCGGCATCGCCAGCGCCATCTGGCCGCACGGGCGGTGGCGGTTCGACTTCCGGGGCGAGGCCAACCACGCCGGCACCACCCGGCTGGTGGACCGGCGCGACCCGATGCTGTCGTACGCCGAGACCGTACTCGCCGCCCGCCGCGAGGCCGAACTCGCCGGTGCGGTCGCCACCTTCGGCAAGATCTCCGTCGAGCCGAACGGCGTCAACGCGATCCCCTCGCTGGTGCGCGGCTGGCTCGACTCCCGCGCGGCCGACCAGGACACCCTGGACACGGTCGTCGGCGGCATCGAGAAGGCGGCACGGGAGTACGCGGACGCCCACGGCGTCGACCTCGACGTCGTCCGGGAGTCCTTCACCCCGGTCGTCGAGTTCGACCACGCGCTGCGCGACGAACTCGGCCGCATCCTGGGCCGGGACACCGGCCTGACGGTGCCCGTCCTCGGCACCGGTGCCGGACACGACGCCGGGATCCTGTCCGGGAGCATCCCGACCGCCATGCTGTTCGTACGCAACCCCACCGGTGTCTCGCACTCCCCGGCCGAGTTCGCGGCCGAGGACGACTGCGTGGCCGGTGTGCACGCACTCGCCGACGTACTGGAAGGGCTGGCCTGCAGGTGACCACACGGACCTACTGGCTGGAGTACGCCTGGCTCGACCCGACCGTCGAGCCGGGCGTGGCCGTCACCACGGAGGACGGCCGGATCACCGCCGTCCGCACCGACGTACCCACTCCGCCGCCCGGTGCCGAGGTGCTGCGCGGCCTCACCCTGCCGGGCCTGGCCAACGCCCACTCCCACGCCTTCCACCGCGCACTGCGCGGCACCGTCCAGGTCGGCAGCGGCACCTTCTGGACCTGGCGCGAGGTGATGTACTCCGTCGCCGACCACCTGACCCCGGAGACCTACCACGCCCTGGCCCGCGCGGTGTACGCCGAGATGGCGCTCGCCGGCGTCACCTGCGTCGGCGAGTTCCACTACGTGCACCACGCCCCCGGCGGCACCCGCTACGCCGACCCCAACGCCATGGGCGAGGCGCTGATCGCCGCCGCGGCCGAGGCCGGCATCCGGATCACCCTCCTCGACACCTGCTACCTCTCCTCCGGCTTCGGCGAGCCGCCCAACGCCCACCAGCTTCGGTTCTCCGACGGCAGCGCGGAGGCCTGGGCCGAACGCTGTGCAGTTCTCAAGGAACGGGATCACGCACGGATCGGGGCGGCCATCCACTCCGTACGGGCCGTGCCTGCCGGGCAACTGGCCACCGTGGCGGGGTGGGCCGAGGAACGCCGGGCCCCCCTTCACGTGCACCTGTCCGAGCAGACCGCCGAGAACGAGGCCTGCCTCGCCGCGCACGGCTGCACGCCCACCCGGCTGCTCGCCGACCACGGTGTCCTCGGACCGCGCAGCACCGGCGTGCACAGCACCCACCTCACCGACGAGGACATCGCCCTGCTCGGCGACTCGGGCACCGGCACCTGCATGTGCCCCACCACCGAACGCGACCTGGCCGACGGCATCGGCCCGGCCGTCGCCCTGCAGCGGGCGGGCTCCCCGCTGTCCCTCGGCTCCGACAGCCACGCCGTCATCGACCTGCTCGAAGAGGCCCGCGCCATGGAGCTGAACGAACGGCTGCGCACCCGCACCCGCGGTCACTGGACGGCCGCCGCACTGCTGCGGGCCGCCGGCGCCGACGGCCACGCCGCCCTCGGCTGGGACGAGGCCGGAACCATCGAGTCCGGTGCGCTCGCCGATCTGACCACCGTCGCCCTGGACTCGGTCAGGACGGCAGGGACACTGCCCAGGCTGGGCGCCGAGACAGCCGTATTCGCGGCGAGCGCGGCGGACGTACGGCACACGGTCGTGGGCGGCCGGCACGTCGTACGCGACGGCGTGCACACGCTCGTACCCGATGTGCCGCAGGCGCTGGCCGCCGCAGTAGAAGCCCTGCGCGGCTGACGAACGCCGACCCCCACGAGGACGACACCATGAGCAGCAGCACACTCATCACCAACATCGCCGCACTGGTCACCAACGACCCCTCCCTGGGTGACGGCTCCCCCCTCGGTCTGATCCAGGACGCGGCCGTCGTCGTCGACGGCGACCGCATCGCGTGGACCGGTGAATCCAGCAAAGCACCCGCCACTGACAACCGGGTCGACGCGGGCGGCCGGGCGGTGCTGCCGGGCTTCGTGGACTCCCACTCCCACCTGGTGTTCGCGGGCGACCGGACGCAGGAGTTCAACGCCCGCATGTCCGGCCGCTCCTACACCGCCGGCGGCATCCGCACCACGGTCGCGGCGACCCGGGCCGCGAGCGACGCGGAACTGGAGGCGAACCTCACCCGTTACCTCGCCGAGGCGCTCCGCCAGGGCACGACCACCTTCGAGACCAAGTCGGGCTACGGCCTCACCGTCGGGGACGAGTCCCGCGCCCTGCGCATCGCGGCACAGCACACCGACGAGGTGACCTACCTCGGTGCGCACATCGTCCCGCCGGACCACGCCGACGACCCGGCGGCCTATGTCGCCCTGGTCACCGGCGAGATGCTGGACGCCTGTGCGCCGCACGCCCGCTGGATCGACGTCTTCTGCGAGAAGGGCGCCTTCGACGGCGACCAGGCCCGCGCGATCCTCACGGCGGGCAAGGCGAAGGGCCTGCACCCGCGCGTCCACGCCAACCAGCTCTCCTACGGCCCCGGCGTCCAGCTGGCCGTCGAGCTGGACGCGGCCAGCGCCGACCACTGCACCCACCTCACGGACGCGGACGTGGACGCCCTGGCCGGCGGCAACACGGTCGCCACCCTGCTCCCCGGTGCCGAGTTCTCCACCCGGGCGGAGTGGCCGGACGCCCGCCGGCTGCTGGACGCGGGCGTCACGGTCGCCCTCTCCACGGACTGCAACCCGGGCTCGTCGTTCACCTCGTCCGTGCCGTTCTGCATCGCGCTCGCCGTCCGGGACATGCGGATGACCCCCGACGAGGCGGTCTGGTCGGCCACGGCCGGCGGCGCCGCCGCCCTGCGCCGCACCGACATCGGCCGTCTCACCCCGGGCAGCTACGCGGACCTGACGCTCCTGGACGCCCCGAGCCACGTCCACCTGGCCTACCGGCCCGGCGTGCCGCTGGTCAGCGGAGTGTGGCGCAGGGGCGTACGGGTCGTCTGAGGTCACGCACGGGCCGTCCGAAGCCTCGTCAGAAGGCGTGGGCGGGCGCGCTGTCCGGCCTCGTCAGGGGGCGTGGTCAGGCGTGCAGTCCGGTCTCGTCAGGGGGCGTGGTCGGGCGCCTGTCCGGTCTCGTCAGAGGGCGTGGGCGGGGCGCGCTGTCAGGCCTCGTCAGGGGGCGTGGTCAGGCGTGCAGTCCGGTCTCGTCAGACGGCTTGGGCGGGCGCCTGTCCGGTCTCGTCAGAGGGCGTGGGCGGGCGCGCTGTCCGGCGTGTCCTCCCGGGCCGCGGCCCGGACCGGGCACACCGCGTCCAGCCGGGACACCCGCCGTCCCTCGCCGAGCACCCCGCCGCCCCCGCCGAGCAGCAGCCCCGAGCGGGACGTGACGCGCGCGGCGAGCCGTGCGCCCCGCAACGCGGGATCCTCGGCCAGGGCGGCGGTCAGCGAGGTCACGGCCGACCGGGTACGGCGGACCAGGCACAGCTCCGGATGGACGGCCCACACCGGCAGCCCCGCCGCCTCCGCCAGCGCGTCGAACGAGGGCAGTCCGCAGTCCGCCACGACCAGTACGGCCTGCCAGGAACCCGTGTCGGCGCCGCCCGCCCGGCCCAGGACGCCCAGCAGCGCCGGCAGCCGGTGCTGCGGCGCGAGCAGGGCGAGCACACCGGGCCGTGCCGGCGACGGCACGGAGGGCCACCCGCCCGCACCCACCGCCCGCGTACACGCCGCCAGCCCCGCCGCCCGGGCCTCCTCCACGACCTCCCCGACCAGCCCAGCGGACCAGCCCCGCCCGGTCACTCCGGACCAGCCCCGCCCGGCCACTTCGGACCAGCCCCGCCCGGCCACTCCGGTGAGCCCGGCGGCACCGCCGTGGGCGTCGTCGTACACCACCGTCAGCGCGGCGGCGCCGAGCGCGAGCGCGCTCTCGGCCAGCGCACGGGCCAGGCCGGTGTCGTCGGGTGCCCAGCTCACGGCGGGCGGGCGGCCCGGCAGCAGTGGCAGCAGACAGGTGAGACCGGCCTGCCGGTAGACCTCCAACGCCCCCTCGGTGACCACCGGGTCGGTATGCCCGACGACCGCAGCGAAGTCTCCGGCCACCACGGACCGCGCGACACCGCGGGCCTCGTGGAAGACCTGCCAGTCGGCCGCCCACGGCGTACCGGTGCGGATCCGGTTCACCTCGGCGAGCAGGACCGTGCCCGCCGCCGTACCCGGTCCCGTGAGCGGGGCGACGACGGCGACGGCCGGTACCGGCACGGCGGTCAGCCCCAGATGAGGGAGTCGGAGCCGGCGGCCACGGCCGTGTCCCCGCCCGCCGGCGCGGCGGCGGCGACGGCCGGCACGGCCGCACCGGCCGCCAGCAGCGCGGTGAGCGCGACGGCGGACGCGAACCGCCGGGCCGGACGCCGCACGGGCCCGGCGGGCTCGGCGTGAGCGACCGAAGCACCGGCCGAGACGGACGCGACGGAGAAGGCGGACTCGGCGGAGAAGGCGCTGCCGGCCGGGAAGGCGGGCTCGGCGGAGAAGACGGCGGTGGCCGGGAAGGCGGGCTCGGGGGAGAAGGCGGGCCCGGTCGGGAAGGCGGGGTGGAGCGGCATGGTGAACCTCCGGGAAAGGTGCGGAAGGGGTGCGTGGCAGGTCGTCAGCATGTGCCGGTGCGTTCACCCACGGCTACCGCTGCGGTGGTTCCGGGACCGGCCATGGCCAGGCCCGGACGGCTCGCCACAGCACCCGCCGCGTCCGCATGCCGGACCTTGCCTGGCCAGCTGAGCTGGGCGTTCCTAAGATCCGGACGGCGTCGGGTGCGACTGGCGGTCGCGCCGGGGGGACGACATGAGGAGGCCCGATGGACGTGAAAGAGCGTGCCCAGGAGCTGTACCGCATCGCGCTCGAGGACGCGGCCTGGCACCCGGCGAGCGTGCTCGGCGAACACGGCTGGAGCGACGGGGAGTTCGCCGACGCGCTCCAACTCCTCACCCGGCTAAGGCTGTTCGTGCCCGCCCCGGACAGCGGGAACGGCTGGACGGCACTGTCGCCGGACACCGCGCTGCGCAACCTCCTGCTGGAGGAGGAGCAGCACACGTCCGCGCTGCTCAGTTCCGTACAGCGCACGCGGTCCGCGCTGACCCGGATCCTCACGGACTTCCAGCCGGTGCACGCACGGGAGTTGCTGCCGGTGCGGATGGAGGTGGTGACCGGCGCCGCGAACGTGTCAGCGGCACTGGAGGACGTCTCGCGGCGCGTGGAGGACGAGGTGCTGTCGCTGCACCCCGGGCGCGCGCTGCCTGCCGTGATGGTCGAGGCGGGCCTGGACCGGGACCTCGCGGTGATCGGGCGCGGGGTGCGGATGCGCACCATCCATCTCGGCTCGGCGGCGGCCGTCCCGCACATGGCGTCGTACCTGCGCCGGCTGAGCGCGGCCGGGGCGCAGGTGCGCACCGCGCACACGCTGCCGCTGCGGATGATCGTGGTGGACAGCTCGACCGCGCTGGTGCCGGCGCCGCCGTCGGCGATCGGCGAGATCACGGCGGTGATCCTGCGGGGCGAGACGCTGGTCGGGGTGTTCCGGGAGATCTTCGAGCACTGCTGGGCGGCGGCGAACGTGCTGACCGACGCGGTGGCCGGGCCGGACGGGGAATGGCGCCCCGAAGGACGCCATCTGGAACTGCTGCGGATGCTCGCGGGCGGGCTCACCGACGAGGCCATGGCCCGCAAGCTGGGGGTCTCCGAGCGCACGGTCCGCCGTCTCGTCTCCGAGCTGACCGAGCGCCTCGGCGCCGCCAGCCGCTTCCAGGCCGGCGCCTGCGCCCAGCGGCTCGGCTGGCTCGACGGCTGACGCCACGCCTGCCCGCGCTCAGGCCCCTTCGGCCCCCGCGCGTTCCGGCACCGGGTCCCCTGCGGGAGCGGCCACATCGGCGACAGCGGTGCCCTCAACCGGACCGGAGGCCTCACCGTCCGCGCCCCCGGCCGGAGCAGGACCGTTTCCGCCGGTGTCCCCGGAGCCGGCGGTGCCCTCGGCCGGAGCCGTGTGCCGGTCCCGGTCCGCGTGCCGGTCCCGGTCCGTGTCCCGGCCCCGGTCCGCCACCGTCCGTCCCCACGCCGTGCCCGCGAGCACCAGGACCGCGCCGAGCAGCCCGAGCACCCCCGGGCGGTCGCCGCCCACGGCGATGCCGACGGCCGCGGCCCACACCGGCTCGGTGCCGAGCAGCAGGCTGACCCGGGACGGGGAGGTACGGCGGACCGCCCACATCTGCACGAAGAACGCGAACAGCGTGCAGAACGCGGACAGGTACACCAGCCCCAGCCAGTCCCCGGCGCCGAAGCCGGCCGCGGCCGACCAGGGCGAGGCGCCGGTGCCCGGCAGCGCCACCAGAACGGCGAACACCAGCACCGCGCCGCCCAGTTGCACGGTGGTCAGCGACAGCGCGTCCGCCCCGCGCACCGACTCCATGCGGGACATGGCGAGGACGTGCACGGTACGGGCCACGGCGGCGCCGAGCATCAGCAGGTCGCCGCCGGTCGGGGCGGTGAACCCGGCGCCCTGGGTCAGCAGGGCCACGCCCAGCACCGACAGTCCGGCCGCCGCCATGAAGGACCCGGGCAGCCGGGTGCCGCGCACCCTGCTCTCGGCGAGCGGGGTGAACACCATCGTGAGGCTGATGATCAGCCCCGCGTTCGTCGCCGAGGTGTGCACCACCCCGTACGTCTCCAGCAGGAAGATCCCGGCGAGGATCAGCCCCAGCAGTCCGGCGCCGCGCAGCTGCACGGCGCTCAGCGCACGCAGCCGCCGCCACCCCGCGGCTATCAGCACCGGCAGCGCCACGGCGAACCGCAGCACCAGCACGGCCAGCACGGTCCGTTCCGTGGTGACGCCCTTGGCGGCCAGGTAACTGGAGCCCCAGACCACCGCGACCAGCAGAACGGGAAGATCGGTCAGCCGGCCGCTGCGGGCCGCGGTGACAGTCATGGACACTCCTCGGGGGTGCACGGAAGCAGGCGTACGGAAGCGGACGCGCAGAAGGAGACGTACGCGCGGAGGGACCCGTACGCACGGGGAGACGGACGGAAGGCGGGCAGGACGAGCCGACGGCCGGTGGTCAGGCCGCCGTGTACGCGATCACCAGGACGTCACGGTGCGCGGGCAGTGCGGGGTCCACCGGGCGCACCGGGGTCACCGAGTGCAGCGTGCGGCGGTCGTCGCCCAGCAGCAGGTCACCGGGCTCGGACAGCGTAGTCGTCAGCAGGTGGCCGCCCGCGTCGGTGTACACCCCGCTCTCGCCGCCGCTGACGTTGGTGCGGCCGATCAGCAGCGAGGTGATGAAGGTGACCCCGTCGCGGTGCCGGCCCTCGGGAGCCGGCTGGCCCTCCTGGTCGGCGGAGGCATGGATGCGGTACGGGTGCAGCTTGACGTTCCACCGCGGGGTGCCGTCGACCTCGCTGAAGATCCGGCCGAGCGCGACGAGCACCGCGCGCAGCAGCGGGTCGTTCACGAACGACTCCGTCAGCGGTTCGAAGACCCGCTCCACGCCGCCGTTGAGCGGGTTGACCTCGGTCTCCTGCCGGTACGGCGCGTGCGGCAGCAGGGTCGCCTCCCCGGCGGCCGGGTCCAGGTCGAACTGGCCGTAGCGGCGGTAGCGGTACGTGCCCCCGTCCGCCATGCAGGTGTCCAGCGTCAGCTCGTCCCAGTGCGCGGCGAACCGTGCCCAGTCGGCGGCACCGACGCCGAGCAGCGAGGACAGCGCGGCCGACGGCAGCAGGTGCCCGCCGGGGCCGGACAGGGCGGTGACGGCGTCGACGGCGGCCGGGTGGGCGAGTGCGGTGGTCATGGGTGGCTCCGTGGGTCTCGTGGGTGGTCGGGGTCAGGCGGCGGCGGGCAGCAGGGCGGGGACGGTGGACGGTGTGAACGGCGCCGACTCGGCGGCGATGGCCCGCTCCTCCCAGTCCTCCCGGTCCCGCAGGTACAGCGGCCGGACGGCGGTGATGGCGCGGGTGTCGGCGCCACCCGTGCGCAGCCGCCAGGCGACGGTGCCGCTGGTCCGCGCCGCGCAGTTGTCGACGAACGACTGGACCGCCAGCCGCAGTTCGCCGAACCACCGGCCCTCCAGCGCCTCGCGCACCCAGATCTGCTCCAGGTGCCGCTTCTCGCGGACGAGTTCGGCGTCGAGGCAGGCGCTCTCGATGTGCCGGTAGGTGCGCAGCAGGAGCCAGGCGGCCGGCATCTCGCGGATCTCCAGGACCTTCTCGCCGTGGTCCAGGTGCTCCAGGCCCGAGTAGCGGCCCAGTCCGTACGCACCGACGCGCCGGTTGAGCCGGTCGATCAGCTCGGTGAGCGGCATCCGGGTGCCGTCCAGCGCGACCGGGCGGCCGTTCTCGACGGTGACCGTCAGCAGGTCCTCCGCACCGGGCGCGGCGGTGGGCCGGCTCCAGCTGTACATCTCCTCGGGCACCTCGTGCCGTTCGGGGTCGTCGAGGATCCCCGACTCGAACTCCCGGCACCACAGGTTGGAGTCGCCGCTCACGATCCGTCCGGCGAGCAGGTCGACACCGGCGGCGCGCAGGGCGGCCAGCTTGTCGTCGCGGGTCACGGGGTCGAGGTCGTACGGGCTGCCGTACGCCCCCTCGTAATCGAGCAGCGCCAGCGCTCCGTTGAGCCGGCGCAGGGTGTTCTGCGAGCGGTTGGCGGTGTGCAGGACGGCCTGCGCGCCGAGCGAGCGGGCCAGCCGTACGGCCGACTCGGCGATGAGCGGGCGGCTGAGCGTGGAGCTGACGGGGTGGATGCCCAGGTACTCGGCCTGGGCGGCGATGGCCGGCGCGACGAAGCGGTCGGCGAACTCCTCGCGGCGGTCGAGGAGATGGATCCGTGCGCCGAGCGCCTCGGCCACCTGGCGTTTGTAGGGGCCCGACTCGTCCTCGCCGATGTCCACGCTCACGGCGTGCACCTCCCGCAGGCCCATGCGGCGCAGCCGGAGCAGCAGGTACGAGCTGTCCAGCCCGCCGCTGAACAGCGTCACGACCGGGCGGTCGGGGTCCAGGTTCGCGAGCTGGGCGAAGGAACGGACGAGCGGGGACGGTGCGGTCTTCGCAGCCTCTGTTGTGGTCACGGGCAGCAGACTTCTCGTCCGGCACCGCCCCGGACAATGCTTTCCCGCCGTCCGAGCCCGGCCATGACCGGACCCGGACGCCCCCGTGCCCGCCGCCCCCGGACCCGGACGCCCCCGTGCCCGCCGTCCCTGCGCCCGCCGCCCCCGGACCCGGACGCCCCCGCGCCCGCCGTCTGCGCGCCCGCCACCGCGCGCCCCGCTGCCGGCCGCCCGGTCAGATCAGGCGGCTCCCGCCCGCCACCGCTGGTCCTGATCGTCGTCCAGCGGCCGCAGGGACACCCCGTAGCGGCCGTCCGGGGTCACCGCCGTCTCGATGGCGATGTGCGGGCGGATCGTGCCGTCGGGATCCACGTCGAAACGGAGGTTCTCGCCGTTGCGGCTGTACACCGCGTCGCACTCCCAGATGCCCACCCCACGCTCCACCGACCCGCGGCTGTCCAGGCAGAAGTCGTCGTCGGCCGCCGAGCGCAGCACGCCGAGGTAGGTGTCGACGCGCCAGCGCTGGGTGGCGGAGGAGGAACAGGGGGCGGTGACGACATCGTTGCCCTGGTACAGGTCGCCGTCGCGGATGTCCAGGCAGCGGCCCGTGGCGAGGTTCACCACCTGCGCGAAGGAGGTGCCCGGGGGGACGGGCGGCGGGGGAGCGGGCTTCGCGGTGGGCCGGCGGGACGGGCGCGGCGACGGGCTCGCAGGACGGTGCGACGTCGCCGAGGGCGAGGGCGAGGGGGGCGTGGACGTCCGTGACGGGGACGGCGAGGCGGAGTGCGAGGGCGCGACGGAGACCGTGGCCGTCACCGTCACCGCGGGGGGCGCGGGGGTGGCCGCCGCCGGCTGCCGGTCGTCGCCGTGCCCCGGCAGGAGCAGGAACACCAGCAGCGGCGTGAGGGCCACGCCCAGGGCCGCCGAGCCCAGCACCAGCCGGCGCCCGGACGGCGGGCCGGCCTTCTCCGCCGCGCTCGCCGGCAGGAAGGGCCGGGCGGGCGGCTCCTCCTGGCGCAGGTACGCCGTGCCCTGCCAGGGCAGCAGCCCCTCGGCCAGGGTCTGCCGCGGCGCGTCCCGCAGCGCCCGCAGATCCTCGAAGGCGGCCGTGCAGTGCGGGCAGCGAGTCATGTGGGCGTCCAGGTCGGTGCTGTAGCGCGGGCCGTCCGGCCGTACCGCTTCCTCGATCAGCCGCCGGAAGTCGGCGCAGCGCGGGTCGTCGGAGGCGGCCAGCCGGCTGCCCAGGCAGGCCTGGGCCAGTGCCTTCAGGGCCTGCGGGGTGCCGTAGGCGACGTCCGCGCGGCTCAGGCCGAGGAAGGCGGCGGTCCGTTCGACGGGTTCCTCGTCGAGGACGCCGTACCAGAGCAGCCCCTGGGTGCGGGACGGCAGCGACTGGAACGCGGGGAGCATGGGCGGGGTCGGGCCCTCGGGCAGGCCGGCCGCGTTCAGCACCAGCAGCAGGCCCGGGTCGACGCCCGCGGAGCGCCCGTCGAGCGACCAGTCGGCCGCCAGCCGCGCGGTGAGCAGCAGCAGCCGGTGCCGCAGCGGGACGGCGGGGTCGATGCCGCGGGCGGTCTCGCGGGCGGCCGCGGTGATCGCCTCCGCCGCCAGCCGGCGGGCCACGGGCTCGCTCGCCGCGCACAGCCGGGCGTAGGCGAGGACCGCGGGGTGGTGCCGGCGGCGCAGTTCCTGCAGCGCCGGATACGCCTTCGACGTGGACAGGCGCAGCAGTTCGGTCAACCGTGCGTCCGGCTCGTCCTCATGGTCCCCGGCCGTCCCGGACCGGTCCCCCTGAGCCATGTGACATCCTCCGTCCCCGGCAACCGGTCGGCATACCAGCCGGTACGGGGGCTCATAGTGGAGGAGAGGGTGGGCCGGGGAAAGGTGTTTCCGCCGGTAACAGGATAACGGTTGGGGTGTCGGGTACCCACCAGTCGGAGTGGCAGGTCCCCGGATGCGGCGAAGCGGCCCGAGCCATGGGCCGGGCCGCTCACCGCAAGTACGGGCGGAGGTCACTCCTCCAGGGTCAGCCCCTTGCGCAGCCGCACCAGCGTGCGCGAGAGCAGCCGGGACACGTGCATCTGGGAGATGCCCAGTTCCTCGCCGATCTCCGACTGGGTCATGTTGGCCACGAACCGCAGTGAAAGGATCTTCCGGTCCCGCGGCGGGAGTTCGGCGATCAGGGGCTTGAGCGACTCGATGTACTCGATGCCCTCGAGCCCGTGGTCCTCGTACCCGATGCGGTCCGCGAGGGCGCCCTCGGTCTCGTCCTCCTCCGGCTGGGCGTCCAGCGAGGAGGCGGTGTAGGCGTTCGAGGCGGCCATGCCCTCGACGACCTCGTCCTTCGAGATGCCGAGCCGCTCGGCGAGTTCCGCGACCGTGGGGGCGCGGTCCAGCTTCTGGGCCAGCTCGTCCCCGGCCTTCGCGAGGTCCAGGCGCAGCTCCTGCAGCCGGCGCGGGACGCGCACGGACCACGAGGTGTCACGGAAGAAGCGCTTGATCTCGCCGATGATCGTCGGCATCGCGAAGGTGGGGAACTCGACGCCGCGGGTCAGTTCGAAGCGGTCGATCGCCTTGATCAGGCCGATCGTGCCGACCTGGATGATGTCCTCCATCGGCTCGCTGCGGGAGCGGAAGCGGGAGGCGGCGAACTTGACGAGCGCGAGGTTCAGCTCGACGAGGGTGTTGCGGACGTACGAGTACTCGTGCGTCCCTTCCTCCAGCGACTCCAGGCGCTCGAAGAGGGTCTTGGACAGAGCCCGCGCGTCTACCGGGCCGATCTCGTCGTACGGGGGGATCTCCGGGAGTCCCTCGAACAGGTCGAGGGCGTCGATGGGATGATCCAGTTTTTCCGGTGGGGGTGTCGACGTCGCGATCGGGGTATGCGATGCGTCGAGCCGGGGTGACATGGGTGTCCTCCATCGTTCTCGGCATATGGCTGCCGAAGCCAGTACGTGCACAGCGGTGTGCGGCGCCTCCGAAGCCGGCGTGTAGGGATGTGTGTCCTACTAGCCCTACCCGCTGTACCGACGGAGTGGCAAGTGCGTTATGTGCCGCTATGTCCGTTTGTGTGCGGTTGTTCGGGTGTCGGAGTGCGCAAGGAAGGCGTAATGTTCGAGGGCATCAGGCAGCCACGACCTCGGGAGAGAGACGGCATGGACCACGGGACGGTCGGCAGCGCACAGTCGGGCCGGCTTCTGGTGGAGGTGCGGGAAGAGGGCTCCAGCGCCGTTGTGACACCCGCGGGTGAGCTGGACCACCACACCGCCGATCTACTGCGCGAGCCCCTCGACGACCTGCTCGCCAAGGGCTTCTCGCGGCTCGTGGTGGACTGTTCGCGCCTGGAGTTCTGCGACTCCACGGGGCTGAACGTCCTGCTCGGGGCCCGGCTCAAGGCGGAGGCCGCCGGTGGCGGGGTCCATCTGGCCGGAATGCAGCCGGTGGTGGCCCGTGTGTTCGAGATCACGGGGGCCGAGGCGGTCTTCACCATCCACGACTCCGTGGAGGCGGCCCTGGCCGAAGGTGCCGACTGACCATCGCCCTGGCCCTGCCCCGCCCGGCGCCCCCGCCCTCGGTTGCGGACGTTGCATCCGTCACGCCGAACACGGGGGTGTTCCGCCGGATCGGTCGGGCAGGAGGGCAGAAGAAGCAGGAGGCGACCTGCCGGCCGCCCGGCCTCCCGGGACCGGTGGACCTCCTGGACGGGACGCATCCCCGGCGGACGGGCGGGCACGGGACCCCGCACGGACGACGGCGGACGACGGCCGGACGGCACAGCGGCCGGCCGGCGTCGGCGGCCCGACCGTCCGACCGACCTTTTGAATCGTGAACTGGTGAATCGGTGAGGTGAAGCGCTGATGAGCACCACCCGGCCTTACTCGCCGGGCGACCGCGGCCCGGAGCCGAGCGGCGCTTCCGGGGCGTCCGGAGGGGGTGCGCCGGCTCCCGGCGCAGCCGCGGGGGCAGCCGTGCCGTCCGTGCCGTCCGTGCCGTCCGGCCCGCCCGAGGGAACCCGGCAGGCCCGGGGCCGGCAGGTACGCAGACTCCGCCTGGAAGGCGAGAGCGGGGTCGTCCCGCTGGCCCGTGACTTCACCCGCCAGGCGCTGTACGCATGGGGCTGGCTGCCCGCCGCCTCCGCCGACCAGCGGGCGGCGGCCGAGGACGTGCTGCTCGTCGTCTCCGAACTGGTCACCAACGCCTGCCTGCACGCCGAGGGCCCCGACGAACTGATCCTCGCCTGCGACAACAAGGTGATCCGGCTCGAGGTCTCCGACCGGGGCGCCGGCCAGCCGGCCCCGCGCACCCCGCACCGCGCCGGCCGCCCCGGCGGACACGGCATGTTCATCGTGCAGCGGCTCTGCCTGGACTGGGGCGTCGTCCGCGCCACCGGCACCCCGGGCAAGACGGTCTGGGCGGAACTGGGCGCACCGGCGTAACCCGCCGGGCCCCGCCGCGCGACGGTCCGCCTTGCCACGCCGCAGGGCCGTTCGTCTTTCCTGTGCCGGCAGGGCTGTTCGTCCCTCCTGTGTCGGCAGGGCCGTTCGTCCCTCCTGTGCCGGCAGGGCCGTTCGTCCCTCCTGTGTCGGCAGGGCCCGCTCGTCCCTCCTGTGCCGGTACGGCCTTCCGTCTCCCCGTGCCCGTACGGCCCGTCCGGCGGAGCCTCCCGAGCCCCCGTCTCCACTCCGGCCCCCCGTCGCACGCGCCGGATCGACACAACTCCGGCGTGTGACGCGTCTTCCTTCCTCACGACCCCGGGCGTACCTTGACGGCCGAATCTGATGTGCCGTCAGGAAACTCCCCGATACCGAAGCCGTGAACGAATGGGGTGGACCGACCGTGTCGTACCCGAAACGAACCGCCGCGCTCGCGTCCGCCGCGGCCCTGGCCGGCTCGGCGGTGCTGCTGACCGCGCCGGCGGCCCACGCAGAGGTCGTCGACGTCAACTACCGCTGTCAGACACCGATCGGCGTCAAGAGCGCCGTTTCGCCCATCGACATCAAGGGCGTCAAGAGCGGCAGCGGCTACAAGATCACCATGTCGTGGCAGAAGGGCGTCTCCTCCAGCCCGGTCGAGCTGGGCAAGGGGGCGATGAGCCCGAGCGCCACCATCAGGCTGGGCGGTGCCGACAGCGGCACGCTCGCGGTCAGCGGTCCCGCGAACGCCGCCGCGATCCCCGCCAACACCCCCATCAAGATCAGCGACTTGAGCGGCACCTACACGCCGGGGAAGGCCGGCAAGGTGACCTTCACACCGGGCACGCTCACCATCAAGGCGCTCGGTACGACGACGACCTGCTCGCCGACCAACAGCCCCAAGCCGTCCCTGACTCTGGACGTGACGGCGGCCGGCGGTTCGTCCACCGGCGGTTCCTCGTCGTCGGGCGGCTCGTCGTCCTCGGGGTCCTCGGGCGGCTCGTCGTCGTCCTCGGGGTCCTCGGGCGGTTCCACCTCCGGCGGGCAGCTTCCGCAGACCGGCCCCGAGGACTCCGCCGTGGCCCTCGGCACGCTCGGCGGCACGGTGCTCCTCGCCGGTGCGGCGGGTGTCCTGTGGCTGACCCGGCGCGGCCAGACCGTGCGCCGCTGACCGAACCGCCGTCCGGCCACCACCGCTGGAGCCGCCCATGCCGCCCGCCGCATCCGCACCCGTCCCCGGACCGAGCCCACGTCTCCCGCTCGCACCGCTCGCAGCGGTCACCCTGCTCCTGCCGCTCCTGCTGCTGACCGCCGCCCCCGCGGCCGCCGCACACCCGGTCACCCAGCCCGCCGCCCACCCCTCCGCCCACGTCTCCGCCCACGTCTCCGCACAGCCCGCCGTCCGCCTTGCCGGCCAGTCCGGCGTCCGCCTTGCTGGTCAGTCCGGCGTCCGCCTCGCTGGTCAGCCCGCCGTTCGCTTCGCCGGACAGTTTTCCGCCCGCCCCTCCACCCACCCCGCCGGACAGCCCTCGGCCCGCACGACCTCCGCGGGCTCCGCCGGCTGGGCTCTCGCGCCCGTGGGTGGCGGGCGCCCCGCGTTCTACGCCGAGGGCGCACCCGGGGCGGTGCTGCAGGACACGGTGTCCGTCACCAACCGGGGCCGGAGCCCTCTCGCGGTCCGCCTGCACGGCACCGGCGTGCAGGCCACCCTCGCCCGCACCGCCCTCACCGTCCCCGCCCGCACCCGGGCCGAGGTGCCGTTCACGGTGACCGTGCCGCGGGGAACCCCGCCCGGCGACCGCTCCGGTGCGATCGTCGCGCGGGACGCACACGGCCGTACCGCCTCCGTGCCGGTCCGGCTGCGCGTGCGCGGTCCGGCACTGGCCGCGCTGACCGTCGAACACCTCGCCGTGCACGCCGACCGGATCACGTACGAGCTGGTCAACCGCGGTACGACGGTGCTCGTGCCGAGGCTCGCGGTGCGTGCCGACGGGCTCTTCGGGCGGGTCCTGGACCGCGGCCCGCGCACCTTGCCGGTCCGGCTGCCGCCGGGCGCCCGGCGCACCCTCAGCGAGCCGTGGTCCGACCGGCCGGTCCTGGACGAGGTGCGGATACGGCTGACGGTGACGGCGGCCGGCGGCGCGCACGACACCGCGGCCACCTCCGCCGCGTACGTGCCATGGGGAGCCCTGGCAGCGGCGACCGCAGCGGCGGCGGGCACGGCCACCCTTCTCCGCCGGCGCCACACCCGCCGGACAACGCCCGCATCCGCCCCGGCCACCCGCGCGCCGGTCCTGGTCGAGTCGAGGGGAGCGGCGGTGGGCATGGACACCTTTCTCCGCCGGCGCCGCACCCGCCGGACAACGCCCGCATCCGCCCCGGCCACCCGCGCGCCGGTCCTGGTCGAGTCGAGGGGAGCGGCGGTGGGCATGGCCACCTTTCTCCGCCGGCGCCATACCCGCCGGACAACGCCCGCATCCGCCGCGGGCACCCGCGCGCCGGTCCTGGTCGAGTCGACGGGAGCGGGGGCGTGAGGCGGGGTGTGTTGGCGGTGGCCGTCGTGTTGTTGGCGGTTCTTGCCGGGCCGGCCGGGGCGGTCGACGGGCCGGTCGTGAAGCTGTCGGTGTCCGAGGCCGGCACCGGAGGGTCCGTCACGGTCAGCGGCACCGGCTGGCGGCCCCGCACGCTGCTCATGATGCTGGTGTGCGGGCGGGCCACCCCGGCCCGCGGTGTCATCGGCGGCACCAACTCCTGTGCCAACGGCGACGGGCGGGCGGTGACCACCGACTCGGGCGGCGCCTTCAGCCGCGCGCTGCCGGTCGCCGAACCGCCCGTGCCCTGTCCCTGCGTGGTGCACGTCGCCACCGTCACCGGTGCCCGGGCCGAGGCGGACGCCGCCCTGAAGGTCGCCGGGCATCCCGTGTCCCCGTTGCCCGCCGAGCGCTCCGCCGGCCGTCTCGCGGTGCTCTCCGACACCCGGCTCACGGGCTCGGGCGGTCTGCTGACCTGGTTCGGGGCGCCACCCAGCCGCACGCTCGTCCTCACCGTCGGCAACACCGGCACGAGCCCGATCGAGAACCCGGTGTTCCAGGTGGGCACCGCGCACGGCGTCTTCGCCCCCCAGTGGGACGAGCAGCAGTGGCACGGCACCCTCGCGCCCGGCAAGAAGGCGCAGATCAAACTGCCGGTCGAACTGTCGGCGGGAGCCCATGGGGAGTACACCGTGACGCTGAAGCACGCCGGCCGGGTGCTCGCCGAGCAGCCCTGGGGCGTGGGCCGCCCGTGGGGCGTGACGCTGTTCTGGATCCTGCTCTGCCTGGTCGTCCCGTCCGCCCTGTTCCGCACCGGCATGGCGGTGGTGGACCGGGTCCGGCCCCGCCGGCCCGCCGCGGCGGCCCACCGGCGGCTGCCCCGGCCGGTGTTGCGGCTGCCCCGGCCGGTGCTGCGCCTGGCCCGGCCCGTGCTGCGCCTGCCCCTGCCGCGCTCCCGCACCGCCGGGCCCCCGGCCCCCGCGGCCGGCCCGGCCACCACGACTCCGACCCTGCCGTGGTTCAGCCCGGACTCCGCTCCGGACGCCTCGGCCGGCCGGTCCTCCGCACCGCACGACGACAGCCCGACGAGTCCTACGACTCCCACCACGAAGGGACCCACGTGAGCATGCGAAGGAGAGGCACAGCGGCCGGGGGACGCAGACTGGCGGCCGCGGGGGCCGCGCTGGTGCTGAGCGGTGCGGGCGTTGTGCTGGGCCTGGCCGCGGCACCCGCGCAGGCGGCCGAGGTGTCGTACGCCACCCACTGCGTGCCGCCCGCGGGCATCGACCCCGTCGACGGCACCACCAAGGTGGAGATCACCGCGCCGGCCACGGCGAAGGTCGGCGACACCGTGGACATCGTCTGGAAGTTCGTCCAGGCCGCCTCGAAGAACCCGGACATCATCGACCTGCCCGCGAACTCGGTCCAGCCCTCCGGCGTGCTGAGGGCGGCCGGCGCGCAGACCGCCGACGTCGCGTTGCGGGGCCCGCGGGAGAACCCCGCGATCCCCAAGGGCGGGGCCATGGTGCTGTCCGACATGAAGGGCAGCCTGAAGCTGACGACGGCCGGCGAGGTGACGCTCACACCGGACGCGTACACCGTCAACGCGATGTCGACCGACACCAAGTGCACGCCCAAGGAGACCGTGCAGAAGGCGGCCACGATCCAGGTGACGGCCGGCGGCGGCACGTCCACGCCCACGCCCACTCCCACCCCGACCCGTACGGCGACCCCGACGCACACGGCGACCCCCACCGCGACCGGCGGCACCGGCCAGACCGACTTCACCGGCAAGGAGGTGCAGATCCCGTACGCCTGCAAGACCCCGATCGGCGACAAGAACGCCACCTCGCCGGTGCAGATCAACGCGAGGAAGACCGGCGGGAGTTACGGCCTGACCGTGCAGTTCAAGAAGTCCGTGATGGACAGCCCCGCCGAGATCCCCAAGGACTCCGTGAAGCCGTCCATGGAGGTGGCGCTGGGCGGCGCCGACAAGGGCACCGTGCACGTGGAGGGTCCGGCGAACGCGAGCCCCGTCAAGGCAGGCGACCCGATCGAGATCCCCGACCTCACCGGTACCTACAAGCCCGGTGCGAGCGGCTCCTCGACGCTGTCCCCGGGCGTGCTGACGGTCAAGGCGCTCGGCACGACCACGACCTGCACGCCGGTGAAGACGGAGGTCTCGCTCACCCTGGACACCACGGAGCAGCCCGGCGGCGCGGCGGGCGGCACCTCGACCTCCGGCGGTTCGGCGTCCGGCGGTTCGGCGTCCGGGACCTCCGGTACCACCGGTGACGACGGTGGCCTCGCCGAGACCGGCGCGAGCGGCCACGGAGCGCTGAAGGCCCTGGGCCTGGTGGCGGGCACGGCGATCCTGCTGGGCGGCGCGGTGTTCACGTTCCTGCCGGGACGCAGGACGCGGTAGCCGGCCCACGCGCGCGGGGGCGGCGGTCTCCGGTGCCGTCTCGCACACATCGGACCCCCGCCCCCGGCGGGGCACCTCGCCCCCGGCGGGGCACCTCGCCCCCGGCGAGTCACCCCGCCCCCGGCGAGCCCCGCCGCACACGACGAGAGGGCCGCCGCACCCGTGTGGGTGCGGCGGCCCTCTTCCGGCCGAGGCTGAGGCCGAGCGCCCGGCTGAGGCCGAACGACCGGCGGACGTCGGGCAATCAGCGGACGCCGAGCGACCAGCGGACGTCGGACGTTTAAGCGATTAGTGGACGTCGCCCATCAGCGACTTGACCTTCCGGCGGTACATCCACACCGCGAATCCGGCGAGGGCCGCGAGCAGCGCCTCACCGAAGACGGCGCCCTTGCCACCGAGGTCGACACCGGCGACGGCCGGGTTGGACAGCAGGCTGGTGACGGAGTCGCCCGCGGTGACCGCGAGGAACCACACGCCCATCATCTGGCTGGCGTACTTGGCCGGGGCCATCTTCGTCGTCACCGACAGGCCGACCGGCGACAGGCACAGCTCACCGACGGTCTGGATGAAGTAGATGCCGACCAGCCACATCGGGCTGACCGCGGTGCCGTTCGCCGCCATGGCCAGCGGGACCAGGAAGAAGAAGAACGACACACCGATCAGGACCAGGCCCATCGAGAACTTCACGATGGTGCTGGGCTCCTTGCCCTTGCGGTTCAGCCACACCCAGACCCAGGCGAAGACCGGCGCCAGCGCCATGATGAACAGCGGGTTCAGCGACTGGTACCAGGAGGTCGGGAAGTCGAAGCCGAGCATCGTGTGGGCGGCCTTGCCCTCACCGAACGCCTGGACCGTGGACGCGCCCTGGTCGTAGATCATCCAGAACACGGCGGCCGCGACGAAGAACCAGATGTAGCCGGTCATCTTCGACTGCTCGGTGTCCGACAGGTCCTTGTCCCGCTTGATGCGCAGCAGCACGCCCGCCGGGATGACCAGACCGATGACGGTCAGCGGGATCATCGCCCAGTTCAGGGTGAAGTGGCCGGTGGCACCGACGACACCGTAGAAGACGGTGGCGATGATCAGCCAGGTCAGGCCCTTGCGCAGCCAGGAGGTGCGCTCCTCGGCCGTCAGCGGCTTGGGGACGACGTCGCTCTTCGGGTTCAGGTGGCGGGTGCCGAGCAGGAACGCGGCGAGGCCGATCGCCATGCCGACCGCGGCCATGCCGAAGCCGAGGTGCCAGTTGACCTTCTGGCCGACGGTGCCGATGGCCAGCGGGGCGAAGAAGGCACCCGCGTTGATGCCCATGTAGAAGATCGTGAAGCCACCGTCACGGCGCGGGTCGTCCGGACCGTCGTACAGGTGGCCGACCATCGTGGAGATGTTGGCCTTCAGCAGACCCGAACCGGCCGCGACCAGCGCGAGACCGGCGAAGAACGGCGCCTGGCCGCCGGGCAGCGCCAGCACGACGTGACCGGACATGATCGTGACGGCCGCGATGGCCACCGTCTTGCGCGGGCCCCAGACACGGTCGCCGAGCCAGCCGCCGGGCATGGCGAGCAGGTACACCATCGCCGAGTAGACGGAGACGATCACCGTGGTGGTGGCCACGTCCATGGCCAGGCCGCCGCCCATGCTGTGCTTGCCGGCGTCAGGGCCACCGGAGAGCAGGTAGACGGTGAGCAGGGCCTTCATGCCGTAGTAGGAGAACCGCTCCCACATCTCCGTCATGAAGAGGGTGGCCAGTCCGCGGGGGTGGCCGAAGAAGGACTTCTCGGAACCGGGGGTGCCCGGGCGGACCGAGGCCTTCGTCAGGCTGGACGCCATGGTCGTTCCTTGCTGGTCGGGACGCGCGGTTGGAGCGTCGCGCGCCCGGTGGGGGTGCGGCCGGCACCGGCAAGGTCGGTCGTCCACCCCACGCCCAGGGGGAGTCCGCTCCGGATCGCGGAGCGGTGGACGGCGACCACCGGGATCCACGCCCAGGACGCGTCACTGCGTCCGGAGCCCGGCCAGAGGTCATTCCTTTCAAGGCTGATCTTGGTCAGCCCGCACACAAAAGAGACCTTCAGCGTCCACTGCCCGCCAAAGGTCCCCGGTGTACTACAGGCGTTCAGGTCACCATACGGCAGGACACTGCCGGATATGGAAGGACTTGAGACGGGGATCACAGGTGTCGCGGGAACCGCGCAACGGGATTCGAAGGTCCCCCCTACGATCGCATCCCCAGGTCAATGGTTCGTACCAGCAGGGGCGAAGGTAAGAATCCGCGCAACCGATCACACCCCGGCACCGCGCACGGGCGGACTACCATCACCTCATGACCCGTGTACTGCTCGCCGAGGACGACGCGTCCATCTCGGAGCCGCTGGCCCGCGCCCTGCGCCGCGAAGGTTACGAGGTCGAGGTGCGCGAGGACGGACCCGCCGCGCTCGACGCCGGAATGCAGGGCGGCGTCGATCTGGTCGTGCTGGACCTGGGCCTGCCCGGCATGGACGGCCTGGAGGTCGCCCGCCGGCTGCGTGCCGACGGCCACACCGTGCCGATCCTCATCCTGACCGCGCGGGCCGACGAGGTGGACACCGTCGTCGGTCTGGACGCGGGCGCCGACGACTACGTCACCAAGCCCTTCCGGCTCGCCGAACTGCTCGCCCGGGTCCGGGCCCTGCTCCGGCGCGGCGCCGCGGAGCCGCAGCAGCCGCCGGCCACCCACGGGGTGCGGATCGACGTCGAGTCGCACCGGGCCTGGATGGGCGACGAGGAACTCCAGCTCACGGCCAAGGAGTTCGACCTGCTGCGGGTGCTGGTGCGGGACGCCGGCCGTGTGGTGACCCGGGACCAGCTGATGCGCGAGGTCTGGGACACCACATGGTGGTCGTCGACCAAGACCCTCGACATGCACATCTCCTGGCTCCGCAAGAAGCTGGGCGACGACGCGGCGAACCCCCGGTACATCGCGACGGTACGCGGCGTGGGCTTCCGCTTCGAGAAGAGCTGAGTCCGGCTCCCGGCACGCACCTCAGGTAACAACCCATGCGCCGACGTCTCATCCAGTCCACCCTCGCCGTCGTCCTCGTGGTGATCGCCGTCTTCGGCGTCTCCCTGGTGATCGTCGAGTCACGGACGATCAGCAACAGCGCCCAGGAACGGGTGGATTCCGAGGCGGTGCGGCTGGCCAGCATCGTGGACAGCCGGATCATCGCCGCCGAGAACGTCAACGCGGACGTGCTGCGCAACCCGGTCAGCAAGGATCAGTACGCGGTGATCCGCATGCCCGGCCGCGCCCCCATCGAGATCGGCTCCAAGCCGGAGGGCGACGTCATCCACGCCACCCAGAGGGGCGAGGAGGGTGAGACCGTCACCGTGCAGGAGCCCCGCTCCGCGGTGACCCGCGAGGTCGGCCGCACCCTGCTGATCATCGGCCTGGTGGCCCTGCTCGCCGTGGTCGCCGCCGTGCTGCTCGCCGTACGGCAGGCCAACCGCCTGGCCTCCCCGCTGACCGACCTCGCGGAGACCGCGGAGCGGCTCGGCTCAGGCGACCCGCGCCCGCGGCACAAGCGGTACGGCGTACCCGAGCTGGACCGGGTCGCCGACGTGCTGGACTCCTCGGCCGAGCGGATCGGCCGCATGCTGACCGCCGAGCGGCGCCTCGCGGCCGACGCCTCCCACCAGCTGCGCACGCCGCTGACCGCGCTGTCCATGCGGCTGGAGGAGATCACCCTCACCGACGACCCGGACACGGTGAAGGAGGAGGCGACCATCGCGCTGACGCAGGTCGAGCGGCTGACGGACGTCGTGCAGCGGCTGCTGACCAACTCCCGCGACCCGCGCACCGGCTCCGCCGTCACCTTCGACCTCGACGAGGTCATCCAGCAGCAGCTCGCCGAGTGGCGGCCCGCCTACCGCAACGTCGGCCGGGCGATCGTCAGCTCCGGCAAACGGCACCTGACGGCCGTGGGCACGCCGGGCGCGGTCGCCCAGGTGCTGGCCGCGCTGATCGAGAACTCGCTCATGCACGGCGGCGGCACCGTCGCCCTGCGCACCCGGGTCACCGGCAACCAGGCCGTGATCGAGGTCACCGACGAGGGCGCCGGGGTGCCGGCCGACCTCGGTGCGCGGATCTTCGAGCGCACGATCAGCGGACGGAACTCCACGGGCATCGGCCTGGCCGTCGCCCGTGACCTCGCGGAGGCCGACGGCGGCCGGCTGGAACTGCTCCAGGCCCAGCCCCCGGTCTTCGGCCTGTTCCTCTCGCGCACGGCCCCGGCCCGCAAGTCGGACGAGAGCCGGCCGACGGTCCGCTGAGCGCCCGGCCCGGCCCGGTTCCGACCGACCGGCCGCCCGGTGCGGGACCGGCGGGAAGGGGACTGGCGGGGTGGGACCGGCAGGGGCAGAACCGGTGGGGCCGGGACGGGCAGGGTCAGGACCGGTGGGCCGGAACCGGCAGGTCAGGGCACGCGCTGCTTCGGCGCCGGCTGCTTGCGCTCCGGCTGCTTCCGCTCCGGCTTCTTCGCCTCGGCCGCGAGGATCGACTCCGCCTCCCGGGCGGGCAGCGCCCGGAACACCCAGCTGCGGTACGACCAGAACCGGAACAGGGTCGCGACGCCGATGCCGACGAACTTGAAGACGTTGCTCTGCAGCGGGCTGTCCCAGCCGAAGCCGTAGGTCGCCAGGTACAGCACACCGTTCTCGATCACCAGACCGACCGCGCTGAACAGCAGGAACAGCGTGAGTTCCTTGGTGCGCCCGCTCTTGTCGCGGTCCCGGTACGTCCAGTAACGGAAGCCGACGTAGTTGAAGACGATGGCCACGACGGTCGCGATGATGCTGGCGCGCACCACCGGCAGGTCGGAGACGTGCCGGACCAGGTTGAACACGCCGAGATTGACGAGGACGCCCGCGCCGCCGACGGCTCCGAATTTGGCCACCTCGCGAACGAGCCGTTGCAGCCCCGAGGAACGAGGTTCCATGGCTGTGCAGCTCCCGTCGGTAGGTTTCCGTCAACCCCGCCATGCTAGCCGCGCCGGGCCGCCGCTGCCTGTGGACCTGGCCACGGCCGGGAAACGGGTCGGAAAGAGCCGGGAAAGCGCTGGGTAAGAGAGTGCGAGAGGGCGGCGATCCGGCCGCCCCGGCGTGGCCGATACGCTAGGGGTGTGACGTTCCCGGTAGTCGGCATGGTCGGCGGGGGGCAGCTCGCGCGTATGACGCACGAAGCGGGCATCCCGTTGGGCATCAGGTTCAAGCTCCTCAGTGACACCCCTCAGGATTCCGCGGCGCAGGTCGTGAGCGATGTCGTCATCGGCGACTATCGCGATCTGGACACGCTGCGTGAATTCGCGCGCGGTTGCGATGTGATCACCTTCGATCACGAACATGTACCCACCGAGCACCTCAGGGCTCTGGAAGCGGACGGCATCCCCGTCCGTCCCGGGCCCGACGCCCTGGTGCACGCCCAGGACAAGGGCGTGATGCGGGCGAAGCTCGACGCGATCGGCATCCCGTGCCCGCGGCACCGGATCGTCGCCGATCCGCAGGACGTCGCCGCGTTCGCGGCCGAGGGCGAGGGCTTCCCGGTCGTCCTCAAGACCGTCCGCGGCGGCTACGACGGCAAGGGCGTCTGGGTCGTCGAATCCGTCGAGGAGGCCGCCGAGCCGTTCAGGGCGGGCGTCCCGGTCCTCGCCGAGGAGAAGGTCGACTACGTCCGCGAGCTGGCGGCCAACGTCGTACGCTCCCCGCACGGCCAGGCCGTCGCCTACCCGGTGGTCGAGTCCCAGCAGGTCGGCGGCGTCTGCGACACCGTGATAGCCCCCGCGCCCGGACTCTCCGAGGACCTGGCCCTGCACGCCGAGCAGATGGCCCTGACCATCGCCAAGGAACTGGGCGTCGTCGGCCACCTCGCCGTGGAGCTGTTCCAGACCCGCGACGGCCGCGTCCTCGTCAACGAGCTGGCGATGCGCCCGCACAACTCCGGCCACTGGACCATGGACGGCGCGATCACCTCGCAGTTCGCCAACCACGTCCGCGCGGTCCTGGACCTGCCCCTGGGCGACCCGCGCCCGCGCGCCAGGTGGACCGTCATGGTGAACGTCCTCGGCGGCGACTACCCGGACATGTACTCCGCCTACTTGCACTGCATGGCCCGCGACCCCAAGCTCAAGATCCACATGTATGGCAAGGACGTCAAGCCCGGCCGCAAGGTCGGACACGTCAACACCTACGGCGACGACCTGGACGACGTGCTGGAGCGCGCCCGTCACGCAGCCGGCTACCTGAGAGGCACGATCACCGAATGAGCCCTGTTGTTGGCATCGTCATGGGGTCGGACTCCGACTGGCCCGTCATGGAGGCCGCCGCCAAGGCCCTGGACGAGTTCGAGATCCCCTACGAGGTCGACGTCGTCTCCGCGCACCGCATGCCGCGCGAGATGATCACGTACGGGGAGCAGGCCGCCGACCGCGGCCTGAAGGTGATCATCGCCGGTGCGGGCGGCGCCGCCCACCTGCCCGGCATGCTCGCCTCCGTCACCCCGCTGCCCGTCATCGGCGTGCCCGTGCCGCTGAAGTACCTCGACGGCATGGACTCCCTGCTGTCGATCGTGCAGATGCCGGCCGGCGTCCCGGTCGCCACGGTCTCCGTCGCCGGCGCCCGCAACGCAGGTCTCCTCGCGGCCCGGATGCTCGCCGCGCACGACGAGGACCTGTCGCACCGGATGCGCGACTTCCTGCAGGACCTCAACGACCAGGCCACCGAGAAGGGCAAGCGGCTGCGCTCCAAGGTCGAGGGCGCGGGCAGCGGCTTCGGCTTCGGGAAGTGACCGCCGTGGCCGACCTGGACGAAGCACGCGCACTGCTGCGCGAGTTCCCGGTGGTCGACGGGCACAACGACCTGCCCTGGGCGCTGCGCAAGCAGGCCGGCTACGACCTGGACGCGCTGGACATCGCCGGGGACCGGCACGAGCACCTGCACACCGACATCCCGCGCCTGCGCGAGGGCGGCGTGGGCGCCCAGTACTGGTCGGTGTACGTGCCCTGCGAGCAGCCGGATCCGGTCGCGGCCACCCTGGAACAGATCGACTGCGTCCGGCGGCTGCTGACCCGCTACGCCGCGGACCTGGCGCCCGCCCTGACCGCCGCCGGCATGGAGGCGGCCCGCCGGGACGGCCGCATCGCCTCCCTGATGGGCGCCGAGGGCGGCCACTCCATCGCCAACTCCCTCGGCACCCTGCGCGGCCTGCACGCGCTCGGCGTGCGCTACATGACGCTCACCCACAACTCCAACGTGGACTGGGCCGACTCCGCGACCGACGAGCCGAGCACGGGCGGCCTGTCCGCCTTCGGCCGCGAGGTCGTGGCGGAGATGAACCGCCTCGGCATGCTCGTCGACCTCTCGCACGTGGCGGCCACGACGATGCGGGACGCGCTGGACGCCACCTCCGCGCCGGTGATCTTCTCGCACTCCTCCGCGCGGGCGGTGTGCGACCACCCCCGCAACATCCCCGACGACGTCCTGGAGCGGCTGCCCGCCAACGGCGGCGTCGCGATGGTGACGTTCGTGCCGAAGTTCGTGCTCCAGGCGGCGGTGGAGTGGACGGCCGCGGCGGACGAGAACATGCGCGCCCACGGCCTGCACCACCTGGACACCAGCCCCGAGGCCATGAAGATCCACCGGGCCTTCGAGGAGCGCACCCCGCGCCCCGTCGCCACGGTGTCCACGGTCGCGGACCACCTGGACCACATGCGCGAGGCGGCCGGCATCGACCACCTGGGCATAGGCGGCGACTACGACGGCACCGCGTTCACCCCGGACGGCCTGAACGACGTCTCCGGCTACCCCAACCTCCTCGCCGAGCTGCTCGACCGCGGCTGGTCCAGGACCGACCTGGCCAAGCTGACCTGGCAGAACGCGGTACGGGTGCTGGGCGCCGCGGAGGACGTGGCCCGGGACCTCCAGGCCACCCGCGCCCCGTCCCTCGCCACCATCGAGGCACTCGACGGCTGATCAACGGGGGCGGGGTGCCCGGCTCAGCCGTACGCCCCGCCCACGCAGCAGCCCCGCGAACGGCACGGCGCCCCGCCCAGGTGGCAGCCCCGCGAACGGCACGACGCCCGCCCACGTGGCAGCCGTAGTGCGCCCCGCCCACGTACCGGGCACACCGCGGGCCCCACGCCCCCCGGGGCGACGACCGCCGGCGGTGAGGCCGGCGGTCGTCGCCCCGTCATGTCCGTACGGTAGAACGTGACCCCGGTGTCGGATTCAACTCCGGAGGTCGCATGAGAATCGGTGAACTGGCCCGGCGCACCGCCGTCAGCGAGCGCTCCCTGCGCTACTACGAGACGCAAGGGCTGCTGACCAGCGACCGCACCCCCGGCGGACACCGCGACTACCCCGAAGCGGCCGTCGACCGGGTCGTCCGGATCCAGGAACTGTACGCGGCCGGGCTCAACAGCGACCGGATCCGCCAGTTGCTGCCCTGCATGCGGGACCAGGACGGCGGCCCCTCCGCGATCGCCACCCCCCGGCTCGTCGACGTGCTCGCCGCCGAACGCGACCGCATCGACCGCATGATCGCCGATCTCGTGCGTTCCCGGGACACGCTGGACGAGGTGATCCGCACCGCCCGCCGGCCCTGACCGGTGTACCCCGAACGCACCGTTCACCAGGAACCGTCCCCCGCTCCGTGCGAACGTTTTCGGTACGCCAGCCACAGCCCGCCGTAGCTCACGACCGACGTAGCCCACGACGACGTACGGAGCCCGCCATGGCCGACCTCCAGGACCACATCCCCCCGACGACCGAGGTCGGCGAGGACGACGGCCTGCGGGACGGCTCTCCCCCCGTACCGGCGCCGTTCGACCGGGGGTACGAACCCCCGGGCGAACTCCTGGAGCGGGCGCACACCCTCCTCGCCGCCCACCCGGTCGCCGACGGCTACAGCGGCCTGCCCTGGGCCCTGGGCAATCTGCCCTGGTACGACCTGGAGCTGGGCGAGGCCGCCGTCGACACGGACCTGCCCCGGATGCGCCAGGGCCACGTCGGCGCGCTGTTCTGGTCGCTGCACCTGCCCGACAAGGCGCAGGACGGGCGCACGACGGCGGCGACCCTGGAACAGCTCGACACGGCCCGTACGGTCATCGAGAACCACCAGGAGGGGCTGCGTCTGGTGCGCACCTCCGGACAGGTCGTCGACTCCCACAACTGCGGCCGGGTCGCCGTGGTGCTCGGCCCCGCGCACGCCGCCGCCCTCGACGACTCCCTCGGCATCCTGCGCATCCTGCACGCCCTCGGCCTGCGCGTCCTGACCCTCGCGGGCACCACCTGGGCCGGCCTGTCCGGCCTCAGCCGGTTCGGCGAGGAGGTGGTCCGCGAGATGAACCGGCTCGGTGTACTCGCCGACCTCTCCGGAGCCTCGCCGGCCACCGCGGAGCGGACCCTCGTCCTGTCCAGGACGCCGGTGCTCTGCACCCGCTCGGCCGCCCGGGACCTGCGGCCGCACCCGGCCAACCTGCCCGACGACCTGCTCGCCGCGCTGGGCGCGGCCAAGGGCCTGTGCATGGTCCCGCTGACCGCGGAGCAGACCGGCCCGACCGTCCCGGACGTCGCCGACCACCTCGACCACGTCCGGGACGTCGCCGGCCCCGAGTGCGTCGGCCTGTCCGGCACGTACGACTCCGGCGCCGTCCACCCCCGCGAACTCACCGACGCCTCCCGCTATCCCCACCTGATCGCCGAACTGCTCCGGCGCGGCTGGTCCGAGACCGAGCTGTCCCTGCTGACCTGGGGCAACGTGCAGCGCGTACTGCGCAGCGCGGACTTCATGGCCAGGGCCGCACAGCAGCGCCGGGAGGCCTCGACGGCACGCATCACCGACCTGGACGCGCCCTAGCCCGACGCCCGGCCACCTGGCAGCCCGGCAGCCCGGCTGCGACGGCACGCTGGCCACCCGGCCACCCGGCAGCCCGGCTGCGACGGCACGCTGGCAGCCCGGCTTCCCGGCAGCCGGCCGCCTCGCGGGCCGTTCCCCTCCGTGCGTCACGGCTGCTCGATCCGGCACAGGCAGAACGGGTGCCCGGCCGGATCGGCGTACACCTGGAAGTCCTTCTTGTCGCGGTCCTCCAGATCCAGCGGGCGGGCGCCGAGCGCGAGCACCCGCTCGTGCGCCGCGTCGACCTCCGCCCAGGTCCGGCCCGCGTCGAAGTCCAGATGGAACTGCTGGCCGTTGCGGTCCGCGCGCGGCCACTCCGGCGGGGTGTGCCCCGCGGCCCGCTGGAACGCCAGCCGCGGCCCTCCCGGCACCTGCAGGACGACCCAGTCGTCGTCCTCGGCCTGCGGGCTGCCGCCGGCCACCGCCGCGTAGAAGGCGGCCAGCGCCCGCGGGTCGGGACAGTCGAGCACGACGGAACGGAAACGGGCGACGGACGCCATGGTGTCCTCCTCGGAGCGGGTCGGCCGGCACAGAGGCAGAACGGGTGCCCCGCCGGGGCGGCGTAGACACGGAGGAAGCGCGAGCATCCCGGCGCGTCCAGCGGCCGTGCGCCCGGCTCCAGGTGTGCGGGGCCCGCGCCGGGATGCGCCGTTACCGGGCGAAGGGGACGTGACCCGGCCCGCCGTGGTGCACAATGCGGGATGACGCCGGTTCGGCCGACTGAGCCTCGGCCGAACCGGCGTCACCGTTCGCTTCCGCCCGCGTGCCTTCCGCCCGCGTGCCTTCCGCCCGCGTGCCTTCCGCCCACGCGTCTCCCGCCCGCGTGGTCTCCCGCCCGTATGCCTTCCGCCCGCGTTCCTCCTGCGCGGGCGTCTGCTCCTCCGCAGCGGAGCGTGCTCCCCCTAGGCGGTGGGCCGGCCCATCGCCCGGTACGTCCAGCCCGCCCGCCGCCACACCTCCGGGTCGAGGGCGTTACGGCCGTCCAGCACCAGCCGGGCGGCCGCCACCTCGCCGAGCACCGCCGGGTCCAGCTCGCGGAACTCGCGCCACTCGGTGAGGTGCAGCACCGCGTCGGCGCCCCGCACGGCGTCCAGTGCCGAGTCGGCGTAGCCCAGGGTCGGGAAGACCCTGCGGGCGTTGTCCATGCCCTTCGGGTCGTACACGGTCACCTGGCCGCCCTGCAGGTGGATCTGGCCGGCCACGTTCAGTGCGGGCGAGTCACGGACGTCGTCCGAGTCGGGCTTGAAGGTGGCGCCCAGCACCGCTACCCGCTTGCCGAGGAAGGAGCCGCCGCCCAGCGCCTCCCGGGTCATCTCGACCATCTGGCCGCGCCGGCGCATGTTGATGGAGTCGATCTCGCGCAGGAAGGTGAGCGCCTGGTCGGCGCCCAGCTCGCCGGCCCGGGCCATGAACGCCCGGATGTCCTTGGGCAGGCAGCCGCCGCCGAAGCCGATTCCCGCGCGCAGGAACTTGCGGCCGATCCGGTCGTCGTACCCGATGGCCTCCGCGAGCTTCGCCACGTCACCGCCGGCGGCCTCGCACACCTCCGCCATCGCGTTGATGAAGGAGATCTTCGTGGCGAGGAAGGAGTTCGCGGCCGTCTTCACCAGCTCGGCGGTCGGGAAGTCGGTGACCACGAACGGCGTGCCGTCGCCGACCGGGGTCGCGTACACCTCGCGCAGCAGCTTCTCAGCACGCTCGCTGCGCACCCCGACCACGATCCGGTCCGGGCGCAGGGTGTCCTGGACGGCGAAGCCCTCCCGCAGGAACTCCGGGTTCCAGGCCAGCTCGGCGTCCCCGCCGGCCGGGGAGTGCTCGGCGAGGTACGCGGCCAGCCGGTCGGCCGAGCCCACCGGCACGGTCGACTTGCCCACGACAAGGGCCGGACCGCGCAGATGCGGGGCGAGCGAGGCGATCGCGGCATTGACGTACGACATGTCGCACGCGTACTCACCGTGCTTCTGCGGGGTGTTCACACACACGAAGTGCACATCGCCGAAGGCGCCGACCTCGGCGAAGTCCGTGGTGAACCGCAGCCGCCCCGAGGACCCCTCGATGCCGGCCACGTGCCTGCGCAGCAGCTCCTCCAGACCCGGCTCGTACATCGGGGTCTCGCCGCGCTCCAGCATGGCGATCTTCTCCGGCACCACGTCCAGGCCCAGCACCTCGAAGCCCAGCTCGGCCATGGCCGCGGCGTGTGTGGCGCCGAGGTAGCCGGTGCCGATCACGGTGATCTTCAGGCTCATGGGTGTGCTCCAGCTCGGGGTCCGTCGACGGTGCTCGGTCATGCGGAGCCCGAGCATAGTCGGGCCCTTCGCCGGGCAACTTTCCCGCTGTCGCGTACCTCACGTAGGCGTGCTCGGGCCGGGCCTCTAAAATTTGAGTTACTTAACGGTAATTAGCGTCAGTATCACTGCGTCTTTGGAGCGTGAGAGACCGTGGCCGGATCGGCTGACTTCGACCTGTACCGCCCGTCCGAGGAGCACGACATGCTCCGTGACGCCGTCCGCTCCCTGGTCGAGGCGAAGATCGCGCCGCACGCCGCGGCGGTGGACGAGGAGGCCCGCTTCCCGCAGGAGGCCCACGACGCCCTCGTCGCCAACGACCTGCACGCCGTGCACGTCCCCGAGGAGTACGGCGGCGCCGGCGCCGACGCGCTCGCCACGGTCATCGTGATCGAGGAGGTGGCCCGCGCCTGCGTCTCCTCCTCCCTCATCCCGGCCGTGAACAAGCTCGGCTCGCTCCCGGTGATCCTCTCCGGCTCCGAGGAGCTGAAGAAGAAGTACCTGGGCCCGCTCGCCAAGGGCGAGGGGATGTTCTCGTACTGCCTCTCCGAGCCGGAGGCGGGCTCGGACGCGGGCGGCATGAAGACGAAGGCGGTCCGCGACGGCGACCACTGGGTCCTCAACGGCGTCAAGCGCTGGATCACCAACGCCGGCGTCTCCGAGTACTACACGGTCATGGCCGTCACGGACCCGGAGAAGCGCACCAAGGGCATCTCCGCCTTCGTCGTCGAGAAGTCGGACGAGGGTGTGTCCTTCGGCGCTCCGGAGAAGAAGCTCGGCATCAAGGGCTCCCCGACCCGCGAGGTCTACTTCGACAACGTCCGCATCCCCGCCGACCGCATGATCGGCGCCGAGGGCACCGGCTTCATGACGGCCATGAAGACCCTGGACCACACCCGCATCACCATCGCCGCCCAGGCCCTCGGCGTCGCCCAGGGCGCCTTCGACTACGCCAAGGGCTACGTGCAGGAGCGCAAGCAGTTCGGCAAGCCGATCGCCGACTTCCAGGGCATCCAGTTCATGCTCGCCGACATGTCCATGAAGATCTCGGCGGCCCGCGCCCTCACCTACCAGGCCGCCGCCGCCTCCGAGCGCGGCGACGCCGACCTCACCTACCTGGGCGCCGCCGCCAAGTGCTTCGCCTCGGACATCGCGATGGAGGTCACCACCGACGCCGTCCAGCTCCTCGGCGGCTACGGCTACACCCGCGACTACCCGGTCGAGCGCATGATGCGCGACGCCAAGATCACCCAGATTTATGAAGGCACGAACCAAGTTCAGCGGATCGTGATGGCAAGGAACCTTCCCTAGCAGGGTTTTTGCAGGTCAGGAGCTGTTTAGAGGGTCCGCAGGGACACCTTCGGCTTTCTGCCCGTTGCGGCCCGATCAGGGGCGTTCCTGGGCATCATACTGGGGGAATCCTGGGCGGAAGCCGGACTGCAAACAGCCACTGACCTGCACAAACAACACAGCCCCCGGCGCGACGCCGGGGGCTGTCGTCGTACGCGTATCAGGCGACCTCTGATGCCTCCGTCGGGTCGTCGGCGCCGGGCGTCAACATCGTCGCGATGGCGGCCCGACCGCGCTGCTCGGCCCCTTCGAAGATGTAGTGGTAGTGCTCCCTCAGCACGTCCGTACTGCTGTGGCCCATCCAGTCGGCCACATCGTTCTCGGGGACTCCGGCGTACAGCAGCCGCGATCCGTAGTAGTGCCGGAGTGAGTGGGCCTTGCAGTACTTCACCTGTCCCTTGCCCAGAGCCTCCATCCAAATCTTCGGGTAGAAGTACGACGCGTAGAGGTAGCCGGTCCGCGTCACGTTGGGGAAGAGAAGCCGCTCCGGCCCCCATACGCCGTGGTTCTTGATGTGCCGCCGAAGCTCGAAGGCGACGTTCGGCGGGAGGGGGACGGAACGCCCTGGCTCGCCTTCGTCACGAGCCTTGATGTGCCGACGCTGGATGGCGCTGTTCTTGCCCGACTCGGTGTCTCCGTCCTCCGCAATCTGGAAGTCGACCCGAAGCGTCTCGGCCTTGAAGTCGATCTGATCGCGGGACACCGCCATGGCCTCACCCAGCCGCAGGCCGCACCCGGCCATGAGCCACAGCATCGCGCGGTATCGCGGAGGAGCGGCATCCAGCATCGCCAGAACTTCCCTCGTCGTGAGTCGCCTTGCGGTGCTCTTCTGCTCCCGGATCTCCTTGGCGCGACTGCCCGCGCCCTTGACCTTTTTGCACGGGTTCCGGCCGATGATCTCGTTGACGACAGCCCAGTCCATCATCCCGGAGAAGAACGAGAACCGCTGACGGCGTGTGCGGGCGGAGAGCTTCCGGTCCTGCTCCATCCACAAGAGCCACTGCTCAACGTCTGCGACCTTCAGGGACACGATGGAACGGGCCTTGAAGAACGGCTCAATGGTCGTGTTGAGGATGGACCGGTACTGCTTCTTGGTGCTGTTCTCCAGCTTCCTTTGATTGGTCCACTGCTCCCACACGGCCGTCACGGGCTGCTTGCCCAAGCGGTCGTCCAGGTAGGTCCCGGCGTCGAGTTCCTGCTCCTTGCGCTTGCGCTGGTCGTCAGCCCGCTTCTTGGTCTCGAACGTCTTCTGTCGCTGCTTGCCGTCCGGGTCATACCAGAACGTCGTCCACTTCTTCGGGTCGTCCTTTGACCGCGCGACCCATGCCCTTGCCACTGAAGCGGCCCCCTCCTGCTGCTGTCGACGTACGGGCCCACCCCGCCGTCGCGCCGGTCACTCCCCGGCGTTTCAAGTTTGCGCACTGACCACCCAGGGTTGTCAACACGGGGTGGAACCCCCTGGGTGTGCTAAGTTGAGTGATATGGAAGCGGATGACAGTGGGTTCGAGATCACTCAGCAGCAAGGCGCCTGGGTGGTCCGCATGTGGTGGCCCGTGGGGCCGATCAACGGGGGACCACAACGGATCACCATCGAGCCGGCCGAAGATGCCCCTGCTCGTGAGGTGGCGCGGGGCATCTCGACCACTGTCCTGCGCAGGCTCGATGTAGCCGCAGCCCTGGAGTTGGCCAAGCAGGCTCCCGAAGCCCAGCGGACGTTGGAGGAGGTGGCAGGGAAGCTAAATGGGATGGGAGAGGCGGCGGGGCTCGCCCTGGAGGGCGAGGGCGTCTCAGAGCGGTACTTGGCCTTGCTTGTTGCCACGTACACCGCCATGGCGGATTTTGGGGCTCCTGCGCCCATTCCGTGGCTGGCACGGCTCATCGGCCGCCGACCTGAGACGGTGAAGGATCATCTGAAGCGGGCCAGAAGGGACGGATTCCTGACCACAATTGCCGGTAAGGCGGGTGGAGAGTTGACGGACAAGGCCAAAGCAGTACTTGAGGAAATGGCTGAAGCAGGTAGCCAAGGCGGCTGAATTACCTAGCACTTCATACGCATGAGCCCCCGAGGGTCTTCGGGGGCTTTCTTGTTTCTTGGAGGACGGATGGCGCTAGCCAAGCTGATGACCGTTGACGAAGTAGCTGACTATCTGAACAAGCCCCGTTCCTGGGTGTACGGGAACTGGAAGGATGAACAGATCCCGTTCCGCAAGGTGGGCCAGTCCCTCCGCTGCCGTCCGGCCGACTTGGAAAAATGGCTGGACGATCAGAACTGAAGAGCTGCAATATGCGAACGCCCCCGAGGTAATTCGGGGGCCTTTTGTTTGCTGAGAGGACTACGTGACCAGAACAATCCCGCCAAATAACGAGTCGGGCAGACGGAAACTGGAGAGTCAGGCGGACGCACTTCTGGAAGCGGCCGGAGATGAGAACTGGGGGGCGTGGCCGACACCCTGGCGCCAGCGGGAGGAAACAGAGCTTGAGCGAATAGCGGCGGCGCATATAGGGACGGTTCCTTTGCGGTGGGCTCCCGTGGTCGCGGCATTGCCCACCTTCGACCCAGAGCTGAAACGTCGAGACCTGGAATTCCTCATGCAGGAACGCCCAGGCGCGGAGGAACCCGACCACTACGGCGAACTGCTCTCACTTCTCTCCCAAGCCGAGGAGGCCGGTGCACAATACGGTTCAGGCTTCACTGTGGAGCGCCGGAACGATCCCCCTGATTCCTGTCAATGGCCCGGATGCCGAGAGCCGCTGTACGCCTCTCAGGCGCCACGAAAGCGCGGGCGCCCACGTAGGTACTGCCAGGTTCACCAGAAGGCCGCCAAGGCCCGTACACGTCGTTTGCGGTATGCGGGAATCCAAGTGGGGAAAAACAGGAACCTTGTGTACGACTTTGACGGCTTGGAGGAGCAGGACCTATCCGGTTACCAGGAGCTGTGGGGCCGGATGAACACCACCCGAAGGTGACAGCAGGGGGCCGCACCAGGGCGGCCCCCGTTTGTGTCGCATTTATTCAGAACAGTGGAGGAGCGATCCTCTGGGGCCATGCACACTCGGCGGTGTGCCTCTGGCACGGCCTAGCGGCCGGGCAGTTCCCAAGTCGTTACGGGGCTCTGCGGAAACCTCCCTGTGAGATAACAACGTAGAGAAACACTCCTCCTCTTGCTTCCTGCTGATCCAATTCACAGTGGGGGGTAAGGGGGGCAGTGTCTTCTCTTACGTTGTCCTCTTGTGAGGTGTAGGGCCGCCCCAAAGCGGCCCTCTTCACTGAAGAATTCTCAGTCAATAAGCAGAACCTCAGACCCAGTAGAGGGATAGTCGTTGATCCGACTGACAAGCATTCCTCTGCCATGGTTCTGACTTTCTTCACCTCCCAGCCGGCCAGGGCCCCGCTCTTTTGCTCTTCCTGTTACTCACTCGAATGCTTGGAGGAATCATGTATGACCCTGAGAAGGGGAAAGCTCGACGCCTGAGTCTGGGGATTACCGTCAAGGAGCTAGCCGATCGAATCGGGTGCAGCACACAGGCTGTCTACCAGTGGGAGCGTGGCGAACGTAGGCCGAGCCTGACTACGTTCGTGGTCATTGCCCATCACCTCGGGATTCCGATCGCTTCCCTGGTCGAACAAGCCGGAGGGGATGAGAACTCCGCGCGAGCGATTCAGCTTGCCGAGATTCACCGCATAGCCAAGGAGAAGAACGATGAACGATGACCCGATGCGCGCAATGATCCGCGACGAAATCCTGAAGGCCATGCAGGAGGCCAGGCCCGCGCAGTACACGCGGGCCGATCTCGAGCACATGTCGCCGGAGCAGATAGCCCATGCCCGACGGGCTGGCCATTTTGACGACCTGATGTTCGGCCGTAACTGAAATCCGAGGAGACCCTATGCCCATCGTTCATAATGGATTTGACCTGAATGCATTCCAGCTCTCTGATGAGACTCTGGAACTGATTCGCAAGCGTGACGAGCTGGAGGAGCGCCACCGCAAGTACAGGATGGAGAACGCGGACTGTGCTCGCCAGTACATCGATGACAGCCACGGCCGCGCGTCACGTGATTACTACGTTCCCGCATTGCGCAAGGCAGATAAGGAACTCAGGGAGCAGGAGATGCAGGCCGTAGCCGACGGCCGACCGCTTGCTGATCGGGATGAGTATCTGGCCGAGGTCCGTTCGAGAGTCAAGGAGTATGAGCGGGTAGAGCCTGCCCTAGCCCGTGCTGTGGAGCAGGCCGAGTCCGCAGTAACAGACTCCATCGTGAAGGAGTTGCCGGAGCTGGCCCGCCAGGGGTTCGAGCAGTCTGAGCGTGCACTGAAGCAGTACCGGGCCGTAATCGCCAAGGCAGAAGCGGCACGCGCCCAGTTGGCAGGCAGCGTCAGCCGCTTCCTGTGGGCTACAACCGGGGGAGAGCTGACCCGGCCCAAGTGGCGCGGATTCTCTGGCGCCCTGGGCGAAGAGGTGAACGCCTGGCGGACCACTTCGGATGGCCGACTCACTTTCGACAGCGCCAAGGACCTGGGCCTGATCGACCAGTACCGAGGCAACCGGGCTGAGTTCGGAGACTTCGTCGCACCGCCTGAGGAAGATGCCGTCTGACAACCGCTGTCGAACCGGCCCCCTGCACGTAGCAGGGGGCCATTGTTTTGCTTGAGAGGTGATGAGATGCCGAAGTTCCGAAACCCGAATAGTCCCCATTCCAGATATAGGGGTGTGGTGGAGCTGCCCTCCGACCACGGGCTTCCCATGCCGGACATGCCGGCCGTCCGGGACTGGACGGAGGCTGAACGGGATCAGTGGCAGCAGTGGTGGGAGTCTCCGCAAGCCGCCATGTGGGACGAGTCGTTCATCCCGACCGTGGCCGTGATGCTCACCTACTTCGGCAAGATCCTTGATGGCACTGCCACCAGCACTCATCAGATGGAGTTCCGTCACCTTGCCGGGGCCCTGGGCCTCACCGCAGAGGGCATGAAGCGCCTCGGCTGGGCCTTCGAGGGAGATGCCCAGTGAGTGCCCGGCGAGCCACCAAGGCTGGGGCAGCCACCGCGCACGACGGCCAGCACAAGCCCGGTGTCCAGTGCCCTTGGGACGACCCTCAGTGCCCTAGCTGCCTCCTGGAGTTCTCCGTGCACATCGCCTGGCTGGCGACCGGCAAGCACCGCCCGTGGGACGACGACCATCACCACGCGCCCTCTCGGTGCTTCGAGTGTCAGAGGGAGTAGCCAACTGAGTGTCAGTGCCCAGAGATAGGGTCCGCTCCGAGATCGTGGGAGGGGAAAAGTGGCACGGAAGTCGTTCTATCTCTGGGTACACATGATGGTTCTCACAGCCCACAACGGCCGCTGTGTCTACTGCGGCGCAGAGTCCGAAGTGATGGACCATGTGATCCCGCTCGCAGGCGGGGGCATGCACAGCACGCAGAACCTCGTGCCAGCCTGCGACGACTGCAACCAGAGCAAGTCAGATGCCCCCTCCCACAATGGATCATGCGTAGGGAGTTTCAGAAGATCACCTACTGGAGGGGAACTCCGCTCGGAGAGATACGGCTTCTGGAGAGCTACCAGGACGCACACTAGGAGTGTGTCAGGACCATTCGGCGCGTTGAAGCCGTCTGCCAAGAGCTGGCCACTCCGGAACGCCGCCGATGGTTTGTCCAATCCTTCCCGGGTAAGCGCGCCCCCGACAATCGAGAGCAAATTCGTGATTTGCGGCTGTCATACGCCGATCAGCTCCGAGAAGCTCACAGTCGAGACTTCACCACGGATCCAATCCGTTGGACTCGACCATCGAGTGACTTCGATGACATCATGGATGCCTTCTTTGGCAAATCTAGCACATCAAGCCCCACATTTTGATTGGCAAACGTGGTCGAAGGCTGGCACCCCCGGTGGGTCCTTTCTGAATGAATTTAGGTATTACCCCCACGGTGATAAACAATTGAGTAATGTGTCAGATATCTGGCAGTTACCGTTCCGTGATAGGGGTACGGAAGAATAGAGGCAAGCGGGAAAGCCGTCAGAGCAAGGCTCCGGACACCCGCTGAGACTTCCGCCCTACCGAAGGAATGCAGAGCTATGCGTAAAACGGTTCTTGTCCCCGTTACCAAGATGTTCTGTGACGCCCATATCGCTCGTGACGGGTCAGAGGTTGAGGCCACGTCATCGCTGACGCTGGGCAAGGACACGTGGCATCTCTGCCTTGAACATGATGTCTCGTTCGGCAGGTACCTCTGTGACGCGCTGGGCGCTCCTGAGAATGAGGTCACGCCGACTGAGCCTGAGCCCGTGCCGGTTGAGCCTGTCTCGGAGCCGGAGCCGGAGCCGGAGCCGGAGCCGGAAGCGGCGCCTGTGGTGGAGTCCTACCCTGAGCCGGTCCCGTCCGTGATGATCGCGGGAGAGATTCCGGGATATGACTGGACGGATGCCCGCGAAGCCGTTCGCCGCATGGGCTATGAGGTAGTGGGACGGGGCGATGAGGGCACGGTCCTGCTCATCATTGGTGACGGTGGCGACCGGAATGCGACCAAGCTGCGCGACGCTTCCGAGCATGCCATCCCTGTGATGGACGCGCGGAAGCCGGGCCGGTTCCGTGACGCGATTCGGGCCGGTGAGCTGGTCGGTGGCGACGCGCTTCCGGAGCCTGCCAGGGTCGACCGTTCCGGAATGAGCGAGCGTGAGCGCAACCGGGCCGTACGCGCGTGGGCACGAGAGAACGGCTACGTAGTCCCTACGAAGGGACGCATCCCCATGCACGTGCGGCACGCCTACGAACTGACGCACAGGGACGCGTCGGAGGGAAAAGCGGCGGCGGCGTAAGCGCCGCGCCCACTGTGACGGCCGCTGACTGCGGCCGTCACCCCCGGCCTACTGATCTGAGCGTGTGGAAGAGCGCCACGGGATACGGGGCAGGGAGCAAGCCTTCCAAGGGCGACTGCACGCCTGGTTCCTGGGTCACCTGGACCACGCCCAAGGGCAAGCGCCGTACCGGCGTCGTGAGCAACGACCCGCTGTCGGTGGCCGCTGTACGCCGCCATGTCCCGATGGACAAGGTGTCCCGCTGTACCTCTGTGATCGTTCCGGCGGACGGGGGAGACGCGCTTCCCCTGCTGCGGAAGTCAGCCAAGGAACCGAACTTTCAGACCAAGGACGGGGGACGGTGGCGACCCGTCGTCTCCCTCCGCAACCAAACCAACTCCCAGAAAGCGCAGGCAGCATGAGCACCCCCGTTATGTACGGTCCGATCGGGCGCGCGGTTCGCAGGATCGCCCCGTTTCTGGAAGCGGACCCCTTGGGGGTGTATGTGGCCGCCCTGTCGTTTTGGTCGGCCGCCATCGGTGGCACAGTCAAGGTGTCATCCCGTGGAAACGCCCGCCCCGTGCTGCTGTGGTCCGCCCTGGTGGCCGGGACGGGTAGGGGTAAGGGAACTGCGCTGCGGGCCGCGCATCACGTCGTAGACAAGGCGCTGGGCCGGTTCTTGACCACCAACACAACCAGCGGGATCACTTCCGGGGCGAGTCTCGTGCAACACCTGTGGGACCAGCAGGAAGCCACTTCCGAGACTGAACACGGTCGGGACGTGAGGACGTTCGTTTGCGAGGAGGAGTGGACCGAGATTCTGAAGCGGGTCAAGCGTGACCCCTCGTTCACGACCAAGCTCCGCACTGCCTGGGACGGCGCAACTCTCCGCAACACCACCAAGGATGAGGCCCAGGAAGTCCGCGATCCCGCCATGGTCCTGCACGCGCACATCACCCCGTCCGACTGGGCCAAGTACGTGGGCGAGTCGGAAGCGGCCGGAGGCTCGTACAACCGCATCCTGCCGTTCCTGCTCGGCTCCGTGCCGATGCTCGATGACGACCGGGTAACCCTGCCGAAGGTGGACGGGCGGGAGCTGTCCGACGCCTACGGCTGGGCCACTGCACGGCCCCGTGTGATCACGCTCGGGGAGGACGCCCGGCCCTTGTGGTGGATCGTACGGCGCTATGCGCGCATCCTCGGTGAGGCACTGCCCGAAGCTCAGGCCGTATTCATCGAACGGACGGCAGAACAGACGCTGAGGGTTGCGGCCTGTCTCGCCGCTTCTGAGTGCTCCGAGACGATTACGGCAGAGATGCTGTCTGCCGCGTTCACTCTGGTTCGACGTTCCGTGCAGGACGCCGTACGGATCACGAAGGGAGCCACCTCACCGAAGGTGAAGCGTCAGCCGCTCAGTCTCGCGGACAAGGTCCGGGCCCGAATCGAGATGCACGGCGGTCGGGCCACGTCCTCTCAGGTTCTCCCGTTCGTCGGGGCAACGGCCGCTGATGTCAAGGCGCTGCCGGGAATCGTCGTGACTGTGGAGCGGTCGGGGAGGACGGGCCGACCGGCCACCGTTTTCTCACTCCGCGGTGACAGTTCCGATGACTCTGCGGCACAGCCGGCCAGCACGGACAGCAACAGGAACCGGGACACTTCCCGTCACGCTGAGCCGCAGCCGGCCAGCGCGGAGCGTGAACAGAACCGCGCAACGGTTGTCCGTCTGGACGCCTATCGTCCGGAACCGACGCAGGTCCCGGAGCCAGCGCCAGAACCGAAGAGGTTGGTTCGCACGCCGGTTTCCGTGACCGAGCGGCCCAAACCCCTCGAAGAGAACCCGTTCCGCGCACTGCTCTAGCAAGCAAAGCGTTCCTGACTTCTGGCAGGCGTCACGATGGAGAAACCCCCCGCATCCGAACTGCGGGGGGTTTCTGGCCTCCGGGACACGGCGGCGTCCCGTTGGCAGTCATGGAGCCTAATTCACTCCTTCCGAGGCTGATGCCCAGAGGGCGGCTCAGCGGGGCTTGTGCCGGGTACTTTGCGGTCCGGCCGGACCGCCCGGCGGATCAGGCCCCGGCGTTGTCGCCGGGGAGGTCTACCCTCATAGGTGAGTTCCCTTCATCTGATGGTGGTGGGGAGCCAGGCGCCTCGGCCACTTGACCTTTGCGAGAGCGAGAGTGGTCGGGGCGTCATCCCGCGTACTGCGGGTAGTAGGTGAACTTCGGGGCGATCTGCTCGGCGGTGAGTTCCGGCACCGTGAGATTGCCGGTGACCAAAACGTCCTGGTTGCACCAGGGGGCGCTGAGTTCCACGAGTCGACCACCAGGCTCCATCTCCCAATCGGAGTCGGAGAGCTTTACGACGACGTCACTGCCGCAGATGAACGCGCGGTTCGCCTGGGTGATGATCCACCGGGCGTGTGCCACTTCCCCTTCTCCCGCCCGACAGCACCTCTCTGCCACTCGCCAGAGCAGGCGCCACTCGATTCCGGGGGTCAGGGGACCGACGTAGGCAACCTGTTGGTCATCTACAAGAGTGCTCGCGTAGCCGAAGACGGGTCCGAACATGGAGAAGGCCGTGAAACGGCCCCGACCCTTCGTCCCTTCGGCAGTTGCCATGAAAACTCCCCTTTTGTACCTAGAGTCCCGGATCGTGAGGGCCGGACTCTAGCGGCTGGTACTGACAGCGGCCCTCATCAGCAGCACGGGCCGTCGCCGCAGCACGTCGGTTCGTTGCAGTCGGCCTTGGTGCCCCACAGGGACTCGTCCACCTCGTAGCCGTGGGCGCGGATCTTGGCCACGACGTCGACCATCGTGGCCTTGTCCCGGTAGCGGCTCTTCGGGGCGTGGTGGATGAACCGGCCGTACCGCTCGGTGCAGAAGGCGGCGTACTCCTCCGTGTGGAGCATGAAGGTGTGCCAGCCGGGGTCCACGACCTGAGAGGGCGACATGCCCTCACCGGTCTTGCCCATGACGTCGATGAACGCCAGGGCCTCGTTCATGATGCGGTCGGCCATCGACCGCTCGTGCCCGTACTCCTCGGCGCAGAAGTCCACCAGGCGCGCGAACAGCTCGGGCGACACCAGGTCCCTGCCCTGGAGCAGGGAGACGGGCCTTTCAGGTGCCACAGTCATTCGGAAGTCCTCTCTTCCTCTGATCTGATGTGCACTTGCTGACCCACCCCAGGCCCCGACCGTGACGTCCCAGGCCGGGGGTGGGCGTTGAACCCCGCCCATCCGTCGGGGGAGGCAGATGGGCGGGAGCTTTTAGGCCGGTTGCCTGTCTCGACGCCTGTTGTAGTTGCGGACGAAGTTCCGCATGTAGGCGCAGCAGCCTTCACAGGCGTGTACGGGGCTTGCATGCCGTCCGACTCGACCGGGCCTATGAAAACGACCATCGCCCAGTGCCGGCCGAGGACGCACCAGCCCCAACTCATCGGCCTGCTCGGTCGGCTTGCCACTACTCCGCCTTCTCCACCAGGGCGTAATCCTTGTAGGTGCGCTCGAAGCGTGTGTGGCCCGTTTCCTTGGCGTGCTCAGCCATCCAGTCGGTTGGGGCCTGTTCGCTCCCGAGCACCATGGATTCGGCGCCGCACTCCTCTTCGTCACCCGAGACGCAGCGGGCCCGCCAGGTCCTCTCTCCGTCGGGGTCTCGTGTGATCTCGTACTTCACGAAGCGGAGTACGGCTTTGACGCTCACTGGTCCTGGCCCTCGTTCTTCGTCACGTAGACCTTCAGCAGTTCGAAGGTGACAGTCGCCGTGTCTCGCATATAGGCAAATGCCTCGTAGGCGGGGGTGGCCGGCGTCGGACGGCTGGACAGGTCCAGGTGCCTGTAAGCCCGGCGGAACAGCTCCATCACCTCGTCGTCCTGGTCCGCGCCCAGGTCTACGGCCAACAGTTCTTCCAGGTGCTGGATGCACTCGTTCGTCCGAGCGTCGATGTCCGCTCGTGTCGACCGGGAGAGGTCCATGAGCTGAATCACGGTGATGGTGTCCCTGAACCAGTCAACTTCGAGGTGTTCTCTGGTCGTCTCAGGCTCTCGGATCACGCTGGCCACCACGATTCTCCCCTCGGCGCTGCCTCAGCAGGTTGGGTCCGAAGACGAACGTAGAGCGGCTGGTGCCCAAGTCCCAAGGAGATTGCGCCAGTTTGCAGCAAGCCGATTGACGGGCTCGAACGACCTCGCGACCATCGTCTTGTCGCGCAATCCGGCGCAAGGAAGCGGACGGGAGAGCAACCATGCAGCTACGGTTCCTTGGGAAGAACTCCACCCCGGGAGACAGCCCCACCCTGTACGCCAGCGACCAGGACACCTACGTCATCCAAGGCTGGAAGGTGTATGCGAACGAACTCCTCATGCGTCTCGATGTGCCGGACGGTCAGACCGTCATCGAGGTGCCGACCGAGCTGTTCGAGCACCTGACCAAGGACGGACTCCCCACTGGCGAGATCAAGAAGTACAGCGACCCGATCAAGATCGTCACTGAACAGGGGACCTGCGTCGTTCAAGGCCCGGAAATGCACGACGCTGAAGCCCTGAGCCAGATGCGCATGCCCGACTATGAGACCTGCATCGAGGTCCCCAAGTCCTCGATCACGGCCCTACTGGAGGAAGACGGTGGACCTGATCAGCCCCGCGCAGCGTGACGAGCTGTTCAACCAGTTCGAGCGTGATGCCTTCCATCTGGAGCTGCGAGACGACTACGGGTCTCCCATCGAGGACACGCCGTACGCCCGATGGAAGCGTGGCGAACCCGACGACTACTCATGGCTCGATGACTGGACGAGGTTGATGAAGCGCGTCACGGGTGAGGGCAAGACGGTCCGTCGCGTTCGCGTGGTCACAGAGCCCCACAGCCGGTACGTCACTTGGGAGCACTCGCTCACGCACCTCAACATCGAGATGGGCGAGGACATCCGATGGCTTCCGAGGCACCGGCTGCCGGAAGGGGTTGCCTTCCCCGTGGGAGGGAACGACTGGTGGCTGTACGACGATCGCCTTCTTGCCGTGGGGCACTTCGATCCTGAAGGCCGAGTTCTCGGGTCAGAGATCGTGGAAGACCCTGACACCGTGGCCGAGTGCATCCGTCTGCGAGACCTGCTCTGGGCTGTCGCCATCCCTCACGCCGAGTACAAGCCCTGACCCATCAGTGAGCAACCAAGCACAAGAAGCACGAGAGGCGTTGGGTGCCCGGCTTCGCGGGTTCCGCAAGGATGCGGGCTTCGCGAGCGGCCGGGCATTCGCGCTGGCCACAGGATGGCAGGAGTCGAAGGTCTCCCGGATCGAGAACGGGAAGCAGAACGCCAGCGAGGACGACATCCGCGTCTGGTGCACGACGACCAACAGATCCGAGCAGATCGAAGACCTGATTGCCACGGTCCGGCACATTGACGAGCTGTGGCTTGAGTGGCGCCGGCAGTTGGCGACTGGGGCAGAGAAGAGACAGCAGGCCGCAATACCGGTCTACTCAAAAACTAAGGTATTTCGAATCTGGCATCCGACGCTCGTATGGGGGACGCTCCAAACCTCTGAGTACGCCGCAGAGACCTTCAAGCAGGTCGTCAACTATTACGAGATTCCCGACGACACCGAAGCCGCCACGGCTAAGCGGCTTGAACGTCAGCAGTACCTATACCGAGGCGATCGAATCTTTAACGTTTTGCTCGGCGAGCAGGCGCTGTACAGCAACTTTGGAGGGAAGGAGGTGATGAAGGGGCAACTCGACCGCTTGTTGTCGGTCATGGGGCTGGCCAGGATGAGCCTAGGCATCGTTCCCAGGTCTGCGCCCCTCCGCATCTGGCCTGGCAACTCCTTCTCGATGTTCGATGACAAGCTCGTACTAGTTGAGACCTTCTCGGCGGAATTTTCCGTCACACAGCCACGAGAAATCGAGCTATACGCTAAAGCATTCGCCCTATTGAAACAGTCAGCTGTCTACGGAACCGCTGTACGAGACCTCATTTTCGCTGCAATTCATCACTACGACAGGATGTCGACCGATTAGGAGGCGGGACCTTGGCCATGAACCCGAATTGGCGCACGAGTTCCTACACGAAATCTGACAGCTGCGTCGAAGTCGCAGACAACGACCCCGCTCGTGTCATGGTGCGAGACACCAAGCGGCGGGAATTTGGTCACCTGAGTCTCAATCCGGCTTCCTGGAGCCGGTTCATCGAGGCTACGAAGCAGGTCTCTCAGTAGCCCTGCGTCATCACCTGTGGGATCCGGCCCCCGTGCGGGGAGGGGCCGAGTCACCTCAGATGCTGGTTGCCACTGAGGCGCCCAGAGCACTCCTCTCAACGAAGCACGCCTCCCCTGAGCTGGACCGGTTGGACACGTGACCAACGCATGACCAACAGGGGCCGGGGATGGGCAGAAGCAGCAGGTGGGCATGACACAGCCTCGAAGGGCGCCGAGCCTGCTCGTCTACTGCGCGATTGGTGGTGCCTCCAGCGCGACTCCTGCCTGCGCAGACTGTTGACGATCATGGGGAAATGCTGGGGAGGCCCTTTCTGTGAGGGGTGTTCATGCAGGTCAGAGCCGTATGACCTGTAAAGCACTCAGATTTATGAGGGCACGAATCAAGTTCAGCGGATCGTCATGGCGCGCAACCTGCCGTAAGGCACCGCGCTCCCGCGGCTCTCGGAAGGCGTCCTTCGGGGCGCCTTCTTCGCTGTCCGGGGTGGTCCGGAAGCCGTAGGCCGACATGCGGGGCGGCACTCCGGGACGTAGGACGGAAGCACACGGGGCCCGCCCCGGGTCCCATCGCCTCCGAGGAGGAGCCATGACCCAGTCCGGAATGATGCCTGCCCTCACCCAGCAGATGCAGGACTGCATCGAGGCCTGCATGGACTGCCACAACATCTGCGAGGAGACCATGAGCTCCTGCATGCAGCAGGGCGGCCAGGCACAGATGCAGGTCATGCGCGCCGTCATGGACTGCTCCGAGACGACCCGCATGTGCGCCGACATGATGATGCGGCGCTCCCCGATGGCCGGCGACATGTGCATGCTCTGCGCCAAGGTCTGTCAGATGTGCGCGGAGGCGTGTATGTCCATGCCGGACGACCAGATGATGATGCGCTGCGCCGAGGCGTGTCGCCGCTGCGCGGAGACCTGCCGGGCGATGGCGGGCGCGGCCATGTGAGTCCGGCCCTGCCGGAAACGGCCGAGGGCACCCTCGCGGGTGCCCTCGGCCGTGACCGCGGCGACCGTCAGTTGCCGCTGGTCACCGTCACGGGCTCGTCGTTGTTCAGCTCGTTCACCAGGGTCTTCACCTTCGCCTTGTCCCAGACGAGGTTGCCGCCGGCGGAGCCGGAGATCGGCATGTTCATGGACTTGCCGTCACCGCCGCTGACGCCCTTCATCGCCCAGAACATCGAGGCCAGGTCCCACAGGGACATGTCCTTGTCGACGATCAGGGAGTCCAGGCCGGCGCCCATGGTCGGGTAGAACTTGAACGGGTTGAGGACCGTCGAGGGGGTCGCCACCTGGTGGGCCAGGGCGGCCAGGAACTTCTGCTGGTTCTTGGTGCGCTGCAGGTCGGACGCGGCGAACGCGTGCCGGGTGCGGACGAAGGCGAGGGCCTGCTGGCCGTTCAGGGTCTGCTTACCGGCCTTGAAGTCGGCGCCGGACCACTTGTCCTTGAAACCCTTGTCGATGTCGATGTCGACGCCGCCCACCGCGTCCACGATGTTGGCGAAGCCCTGGAAGCCGATCTCGACGTAGTGGTCGATGTGCAGACCGGTGTTGTACTCGACCGTGCGGACCAGCAGGGTCGGGCCGTCGAACGCGTACGCCGCGTTCAGCTTGTTCTGGCCCAGCGGGCCCTTGACCTTGCCGGACTCCGAGCCGCGGAACGTCGGGATGGTGACGTTCGAGTCACGCGGCAGCGAGATCAGCGTGTCGCCGCTGTCGCCGACGTGCAGGATCATCATCGAGTCCGTGCGCTTGCCCTCGGCGCCGCCGGTGTGGAGCTTCTTCTCGTCCTCCTTGGACATGCCCTCGCGGCTGTCCGAACCGACGATCAGGTAGTTCGTACCCTCACCCGCCTCCGGCCGGTCGATGACCGTGGAGAGGTCCACCTCGCGGCGCAGCTTGGAGTCGGCCCAGAAGTAGGTCGCGACCGAGGTGACGACCAGCACCGTCGCCAGGGTGATGGCCGTCCACTTTATCCGGCGCCGCCAGTTCGGCGCGGGACGCGTGCCACGGCCCGGCGCACCAGCCGGGCCGCCCGGACCCCGGCCGCCGGGGGCGCCGTAGACCTGTCCGGTGTTGTAGCCGCTGTCGTAGTCGTCGTAACCGGCACCGTCGTCGTGGCCCCGCCCGTCGACGTACGACGGCTGCTGCGGCACACCGGCCCCGTACGGAGGGGCCGCCGGGCCGGGGTCACCGTACGCCGAGCGCGGTCCGGGCGGAACCGCCGGGCCGCGCCGCACCTGGCGCATCACACGCGCCCCCTCCGGCTGTGCGCCGGCACTGCCGCGTCCGTAGCGCGGATCGCGGTTGTTGTCGGACCATCCCTCGGGCCAGTCATTCATGCGCCCCAGTGTGCAGGGCAGCGCGGTGGGCCTTACAAGGGGTGTCGGAAAATCAGAGCGCCGCTGTTGCGAAGCCGACACAAATTCCGTGATTGTCACCACGGCATAAGGTGGGGGGCATGACAGATCAGGCCACGGACATGGATCCGGACATGGAGCCGGACATCCCGGGCAAGCCCACGTCCGCCTCGCGCACCACTCTCAGCCACATCATGACCCACAACGACACCAACCTGCTGGGCACGGTGCACGGCGGGGTGATCATGAAGCTGGTCGACGACGCGGCGGGCGCGGTGGCCGGGCGGCACTCCGGCGGCCCTGCCGTCACCGCCTCCATGGACGAGATGGCGTTCCTGGAGCCGGTCCGCGTCGGTGACCTGGTCCACGTCAAGGCGCAGGTGAACTGGACCGGACGGACCTCCATGGAGGTCGGCGTCCGGGTGCTCGCCGAGCGCTGGAACGAGTCGGCCCCGGCCACCCAGGTCGGCTCCGCCTATCTGGTGTTCGCGGCGGTGGACGCCGACGGCAAGCCGCGCCGTGTGCCGCCGGTGGTCCCGGAGACCGACCGTGACCGCCGCCGCTACCAGGAGGCGCAGATCCGCCGCACCCACCGGCTGGCCCGCCGCCGGGCCATCCGCGAGCTGCGCGAGAAGCGGATCGCGGAGGGGTTCGAGGACTGACAGGACCGGGGGAGGGGGGCCCGGGCCGGCCGGTGCGTCTTCTCACGCGGTCTCCGAGCAGACCAGTTCTCACACGGTCTCCGAACAGACCACTTCTCACGCGGTCTCCGAGCAGACCACCTCGTTGCCCCGCACCGCGCTCTGCTCCGGCTGCGCCGGATCCTCGAAGCGCACCTTCTTGACGTCCTTGAGGCCGGGCCCGGCGGTCACCCTCAGCAGCGGCCCCTGGCCCGGCACCGCGCGCAGTTCGCTGCCCGGGAGGGCCGCCGCCAGGGAACGGGCGGAGCGGTCCCAGCGGGGGTCGTAGGAGATCACCGTGTGCGCGACCCGGACGGGGGCGGTCGTCGGCTGGTGCGTGGTGGCGAAGCCGGTCGCGGCGAGCGCCGCGTCGAGCCGCTTGGCCAGCCCCGCCGTGCCGCTGCCGTTCTCCACCTGGACCCGGATCTGGTCCGGGGCCACCTCCACCGGCACCGCTGCCGGGGCGCGGCGCGGGCGGTCCTCGGTGAGCGGCTTGTCGTCGCGCAGCGCCTGGAAGAGTCCTGCCGCCCTCGTCTGGTCCCACTTCAGGGTCGAGCCGATGCCCTTGACCTGGTAGTTCATCTGCCCTACGGGGACGGTGGCGAACTCGGAGGACGACGGCGAGAAGGTCCGCATCGCGCGTCCGAGGTCGAGCAGCTCGTCGGTCCCGAAGCCCGCGTCGGCCCGGACCGAGCCGAGCACCGCCCGGGTGACGTCCCGGAACCGCATCGGGTTCAGCAGCACCCCCGAGGAGGTCGCCTTCTCGATCAGCGCGGCCAGGAACCGCTGCTGCCGCTTCATCCGGCCCAGGTCGCTGGCTCCGTCGAGGTGCCGGGCACGCACGTACTGCAGCGCCTGGCCGCCCTTGAGGGTGTGCGTGCCGGGCGCGAGGTCGAGCCCGGTGTACCGGTCCTTCAGCGGTGTCGGTGTGCACACCGTCACCCCGCCGAGCACGTCGACGGTCTTCATGAAGCTGGTGAAGTCGACCTCGAGATAGTGGTCGATCTTCACATGGGTCATGTTCTCGACCGTGCGGATGGTCAGCTGGGGCCCGCCCTCGGCGTAGGCCGCGTTGAGCTTGACCGGGTGCGGGCCGTGCCGCCGGCCGGAGTTCTGGTCGACGTGTGCGGGCATCTCGGCGTACGAGTCGCGCGGCAGGCTCACCACGCTGGCCCGGTCCCGGTCCTCCGCGATGTGCACGATCATCATCGTGTCGGTGCAGTGGCAGGGCTGCCCGCCCAGCCGGTAGGTGCGCCGGTCCTGCTCGCTGATCTCGTCGCGTCCGTCGGTGCCGACCAGCAGGACGTTCATGCCGTGGCCGGCCACGGGCCGGTTCTTCATGTCCTTGAAGGCGTCGACCCTGGTGATGCCCGCGTCCAGACTGCTGACGACCGCGTGCCCGATCCCGGCGGAGGCGAGCACCACGACCGACAGGGTGGTGACCGCCCGCATGGCCCAGCGTGGCCGGCGCGGCGGCCGGACGGACCGCACGGGCCGCGCGGGCGGACGCGGCACTCGGCGGGGCGGCTGCGGACGGCGCTGCGGACTGGGGGCTCCTCCCACGCTTCTGGCAGTGGGGGAGGGAGACCGAGGCGGGCTGGGCAAGGAGGACACCTCCGGACGAGGCCGTACGTGGGATCCGTGAGCACAGTAGGCCGATACGATCTCCAGCCCGCGCCGCAGGCCTGGCGGCGCGCACCCGTGTCCCCCGTTCGCGGTAACGTGAGGCCCCTATGAACGCCAAGCCCGACGTGCGGCTCCCCGCTGTATCCGTGATCATGCCCGTCCTCAATGAGGAACGGCATCTGCGCGGGGCCGTCCAAGCGATCCTCGCGCAGGAGTACGCCGGCGAGATGGAGGTCGTGATCGCCCTCGGTCCGTCCACGGACCGCACGGACGAGATCGCCGCCGAGCTGGTCCGTGAAGACCCGCGCGTGCACACCGTCCCCAACCCGACCGGCCGCACGCCCGCCGCGCTGAACGCGGCCATCAAGGCGTCCCGGCACCCCGTCGTGGTCCGCGTCGACGGTCACGGCATGCTGTCGCCGAACTACATCGCGACCGCCGTCCGGCTCCTGGAGGAGACCGGCGCGCAGAACGTCGGCGGCATCATGCACGCCGAGGGCGAGAACGACTGGGAACACGCGGTGGCCGCCGCGATGACCTCCAAGATCGGCGTCGGCAACGCGGCCTTCCACACCGGCGGTCAGGCCGGCCCCGCCGAGACGGTCTACCTGGGCGTCTTCCGCCGGGAGGCGCTGGAGCAGCAGGGCGGCTACAACGAGGAGTTCATCCGCGCCCAGGACTGGGAGCTGAACTTCCGGATCCGGGAGGCCGGCGGGCTCATCTGGTTCTCGCCGGAGCTGAAGGTGTCGTACCGGCCGCGGCCGAGCGTGCGGGCCCTCGCCAAGCAGTACAAGGACTACGGCCGCTGGCGGCACGTCGTCGCCCGCTACCACTCCGGCTCCATCAACCTGCGCTACCTCGCCCCGCCGACGGCGGTGTGCGCGATGGCGGCGGGGCTCGTCGTCGGCGCGGTGCTGACCCCGTGGGGCCTGGTGGTCCCGGGCGGCTACCTGGCCGCGATCGTCGCGGGCTCCGTCCCGGCCGGGAAGGGCCTGCCGCTGAAGGCGCGACTGCGGATACCGGTGGCCCTCACCACCATGCACATGTCCTGGGGCTGGGGCTTCCTGACCAGCCCGAAGTCGCTGGCGAAGCGGGTCATCGCCTCCCGCCGGCCGGCGGTCACGGACGCCGCCTGACGATGAAGGTCACGGACGCCGCCTGACGATGAAGGTCAAGGGCGCCGTCTGACGGTGAAGGTCACGGGCGCCGTCTGACGGTGACGGTCAAGGGCGCCGTCTGACGGTGACGGTCACGGGCGCCGCCTGACGGAGAACGGGCGTTGACTCCGCCCGCGGAAGCCCGAAGGGCCCCTCCTCGACGCGAGGAGGGGCCCTTTCCGTGCGGGCTACCGGACTACCACCGGTAGACGCTGTACACGTCCATGCACTTCGTGGTGTCCGAGCCGTTGACGGCGTCGGCGTTGGCGGGCAGGTCGCCGGCCTTCGGCTCGGACTTCTTCGGGTACTTCGCGCCGGTGCGCCAGTCCGCGCCGACCACGAGCGTGACCCCCGAGACACCGGTCGACTGCTGCACCTGGCTCATCGGGATGCCCAGCGCCTCGGCGACGGCCTGGGCGTCACCCGCCAGGTCCGCGCTCGGGTACCGCACCACCGTCTTGTCCTCGGCCAGGCTCCCCGAGGTGTCGGCCTGCGCCCGGGCGTAGCCCTTCTGCAGGAGGACCTGCCCGACCGCCGACGCCCGCTGCGGCACCGCGGCCTCGGTGGAAGTGCGGGTGGCGTTCTGCACCAGCACCCCGAGCCGGGCCGGGTCGAGCGAGGGCTTCTTGGCCGGCTTGTCCTTGCCCGCGTCCTTCTTCGCCCCCGGCTTCCCGCCGTTCTTGTCGAACGGCACGTCGTCCTGGAGCATCTGCCACATCTTGTCGGCGTTGGCCTCGTCCGGCACGACGTGGTTGCCGTTCTGCGGGTCCTTGACGTTGGGCATGGTCACCGAGGTGATGCGGTCCGCCGGCACCGACTTCATCTGCATGCCCAGGTCGTAGAGCTTCTTGACGGTGCCGATCTCCTCGGACACCTTCAGCGACTTGGTGGCCGCCTCGGCCAGGTCCATCAGCCGGCCGGTGTCGGTGAACACGTTCTGCTTCTTCAGCGTACGGATCATCGAGTTCAGGTACATGTGCTGGGCGCGGGCCCGCATCAGGTCGTCGCCCCAGGCGTGCCGGGTGCGCAGCCACTGCAGCGCCTGCTCGCCCTTCACGTTGGTGGTGCCCTTCTTCAGCTTCAGCCCCGAGCCGCCGGGCACGCTGGGCGTCGGGTGGTCCCACACGTTCTGGTTCACGCAGACGTCCACGCCGCCGATGGCGTCCGCCATGCGCACCACGCCCGCGAAGTCGATCGTCATCCAGTGGTCGATGTAGACCCCGGTGAGGTTCTCCCAGGTGAGCAGGGTGCAGCCGGCTCCGCCGCGGGCCAGGGTGACGTTGATGATGTCGTTCGTCTGCGGATACGTCTTGCCGGTCTCGGGGTCCTTGCACTCGGGGATGTGCACCCGGGTGTCCCGGGGGATGCTGACCATGGCGGCGCTCTTGCGGTCCGCCGAGAGGTGGATGAGCATCTGCACGTCCGCCAGCGGCGGGTCGCCGACGTGGTCCCTGCTGCCGCCGAGCTTCAGGTTCTCCTTGGAGTTCCGGCTGTCGGAGCCGATCAGCAGGATGTTCAGCGGGGTCTGGCCGGCCGCGTTCGGCGCGGTCCGGTGCGCCTTGGAGTCGTCGCCGTTGGCGCGCGCACCCTTCTGGATGTTGCCGTTGAGATGCTGGTAGTACAGGTATCCGGCGCCCGCGGTGCCCAGTATCACCACCGCCAGCACGGTCGCCGACCAGCGCAACGCGCGCCGTCTGCGCCGCCGCCGGTCGGTCTTCGCACCGCCTGCCCGCCGTGCGCCGCCGCGCCGGCCCGCACGCCCGCCGGAACGCGTCGGCGGCTCCGAAACCTTCGGCGTGAGGGACATCGTGTCCTCGACCGCCGGTGCCTCCCCGCGCACCTCGCTCTGCGCCAAACTCCTGCCCTCCCCACCCTTGCGCCAAGCAACGGGCCCGTCCCGCGTCCGGTTAGACGCACGACGGGCCCGTCGGGTTACCTACGAGCCCCGTCCCGCGTCCGGTTAGACGCACGACGGGCCCGTCGGGTTACCTACGAGGCGCACTTCACCTTGTCTGCCGTGGACTTGTCGACGTCCGGCGCCTTCGCCGGAGCCTTCAGGGAGATCCCCGCTCCCTTGAAGTCCTTGCCCAGGGTCAGCGTCATCGCCGGCAGCCCCTGGGAGTTCGTCACGCTCTTGCCCGGTTTCAGCGCGGCCCCGGACAGGCCCATGATCGCGGCCAGCCGACGGGCCTGGGCCGCCTGGTCGGGCGCGTACTCCAACGTGGTCCTGGCCAGTTCGGCCGGCGCGTTGCCGTCGTTCTCCGACTTGGTCACGCCCTGGTTGTTCTGCAGCCAGTTCAGCTCCCCCTGCGCGCTGCCGGACGCGGCCCCGCCATTGAGGATGCGCACCCGCACCTCGGAGGCCGGTGCCTGGGGGCCCTTCAGCCGGGCGGCCTGGGCGTCCTTCGCCGCCTTCTGCCTCTTCTTCACCTCACTGAAGGAGACGTCGTTCCGGATGGCGTCGAAGACCGCGGGCGCCTTCGCCTCGTCCAGGACCACGGTGGCCTTGACCTTCTCCGCCGGGTTGTCCTTGACCGGCACCGTCGTGAAGGTCAGGTTCTTCGGGTTGAGCTTGCCCAGCTCCAGACCGAGGTCCTTCAGCTTGCCGATGTCGTCGAGCTTGTCGTCCACGGTCAGCGCCTTGGTGCCCGCCTCGGCCAGCTTCAGCATCTTGGTCGGGCTGGTGAGCGTGGCGTTGCCCTTCAGCTTGCGCATCAGCGCACCCAGGAACTGCTGCTGCAGCCCGATCCGGCTCAGGTCGCCGCCGAAGCCGACGGAGTGCCGGGTGCGCACGAACGCGAGCGCCTGTTCACCGGAGATCTTGTGCGTGCCCTTGGACAGCTTCAGGTGGGAGTCCGGGTCGTCGATGTCCTTGGCCAGGCAGACGTCGACGCCGTCGACCGCCTCGGTCAGCGTCTTGACCGCGTTGAAGTCGGCGACCATGAAGTCGTCCGGCGTGATCCCGGTCAGCGCGGTGACCGTGCGCATCGTGCAGCTCGGCGTGCGGTCGTCCTGCCCGAGGCTCGTGTTGAAGCGGGCGCCGCGGGAGCCCGGGATGACCTTCTGGCTGCCGTCCTCCTGCGTGGTCGGGCAGTCCGGGACGTCCACGATCATGTCGCGCGGGATGCTCAGCGCGGTGGCGTTGGACCGGTCCTTGGAGAGGTGCAGCAGGATCGTGGTGTCGGCGTGCCCGACGCTGCCCGAGTCGCCGTAGCCCTCGTTGCCCTTCCCGGTGCGCTTGTCGGTGCCGATCAGCAGGATGTTGATCGCCTCGTCCTTGCGGAAGCCGCCGGTGCCGGCGCCGTCGTCGGACACGGAGGTGATGTTGTCGTTCAGGTGCTTGATGTACAGGTAGCCGGCGGCCGTGACGGCGACCAGCACGAAGGCCATGGACCCGCCGGTCCACAGCAGCACCTTCTTCGCCCGGGACTTCTTCTTCACCGGGCGCCGGGACGCACGCCGTCCCTGGGCCGTCTCCGGCTCGCCGCCCCGGCGCCGGGCCGAGCGCGGCGGCGGCACGTCGGCGCCGCGCGCCCGGGACGCCTGTCGGCCTTCCCCGGCCGCCTGCCGGGTCTCCCCGGACGTCCGGCGGGCTGCCCCCGCCGTCCGACGGGCTTCCCCCGCTGTCCGCCGGGTCTCCCCGACCGTCTGCCGGGTCTCCCCGGTCGTCTGCCGGGCACGCCCGCCCGACGCGCGAGCGCCGTCCCCGGGGGACGGTCTGCGCGGTCCGGGTACCGGCGGCTGCGCTGTGGAAGGGCTCAGTCGCAGTTCGTATTCGCCGGTGTTCGGATTGAGTACCCACTGGTCTGCGGGGTCGATGTTGTCCGCCCGCCCACGGCCTTGCGCGTCCACGGTTGTCCGAATCCTCCGTCGGGGCCACGCGGCGCCTTCCCCCTCCAAGGCGCTCGGGTCTCGGTGAAACAGTGCACGACCCCAGGTGGGACCTCGCGGCCAGGTGCACCGGATCGCTCACACTATCCGCCCAGTTCAGCCTTGAGCGACGCCGGTGACAAATTCGATGTGCCTACAACCGGGCAATCCGCCTCATATTCTGAACGAACTTCGCCGTACTTACCGTGTCCTTTACTCACAGGTGTGTTCGGCGGCGGTGTTCCCGCTGAACGTGGGGGCCGGCGAGGGCTCGCCCGTGCCGCCCCCTCCTGTGTCGTTCCCCGGAACTTCCTGTGAATTCTCCTGGGTGCCCCGGCTCTCCGCCGTCTGCTGGTCCTCCCGGACGTCCCGGGTGTCCCGGGTCACCGCCACCGGCTGGTCGGCCCGCAACCGGGCGAACAGCTTCTCGGCCTCGGGTTCCACGAGTTGGTCACGGTTGGCGTCGTAGACGTACGACTCCCTCGGCACCGTCAGGAACTGCACATGTTCCGTGGGGATGTCACGCAGCCCGCGCACCAACTGGTACAAGCCGCCCAGACTCGCCAGTTCCGGATCGGTGGTCAGCGAGGAGGTCGCCGCGTCCAGCACCGGATACAGCTTCACCGGGTTCAGCAGGACGTCGTTGCTCTGCACCTTGTTGACGAGCGCGCCGAGGAACCGCTGCTGCCGCTCCATGCGTTCGGTGTCGCTGCCGTTGCCGAGCGACTTGCGCGCCCGCACGTACCCGAGCGCCTGCTCCCCGTCGAGGGTGACCTTTCCCGCGGGCAGCTTCAGTTTCGCCGCTTTGTCGTCGACGGGCTCCTTCAGGCAGATCTCGACGCCGTCGACGGCGTCCACCATCTCCTTGAACCCGCTGAAGTCCACGACCATGTGGTGGTCGACGCGGATGTCCGTCAGCTTCTCGACGGTCCGGATCGTGCACGCCGAACCGCCCACCTGGAAGGCGTGGTTGAACATCGCGAACACCGGGTCGCTGCGTCTGCCGTCCGCCTGCCGGCAGTCCGGGATGTCCACCATCAGGTCCCGGGGCAGCGAGACGGCGGTGGCGCTGCGCCGGTCGGCGGCCAGGTGCAGCAGGATCGCCGTGTCCGACCGCTCGCTGCCGAGGTCCTTGCCGTACTTGCGGTTGCCGTCCCCGGCCCGGGTGTCGGAGCCGATCAGCAGGATGTTCTGTGCGTCCCGCACCAGCGCGGTGGGCCGCTCCCGCTCGTACCGGGCGAGTTCGGCGGCCGCGGCCTCGTCGGCGGTGATGTTGGCGCTGAGTTTGGCGTAGACGGCCCAGCCGGCCCCGGAGGCCACGACGAGGAGCCCGGCCGCCGCCAGCGCCGTACCTCTGGCCCACCGCCGACGCCGCCGGCGTACGAGCCCTTCCCCGGTGGCCGAGGATCCGGCACCGGTGCCCAGGGGGTTGCCTGCGGTGTCGCGCACGTCCGGTCCACCCCTCCATGGCGTACGAGCGTCACGTCCTGCTCCTACGACCATGGCGGGGCGGGAGCCGGGCGGCGCCCTGTGTTACTCCGTCGGAGTGAACGGCGGGACCGGCCGCACCGCCGCCGGCGGGCCGGCCGCACGGACCACGGCCGCCCCCGGGGGTGGCCGTGGGACGGCTGCCGCGGGGGTGGCCGTGGGACGGCTGCCGCCGGGGTGTCCGTGGGACGGCTGCCGCCGGGGTGTCCGTGGGACGGCTGCCGTGCGGGTGGCTGCGGGACGGCCGCCCGGGGGTGGGCCGTGTGGGCGGTCCTACCGCCTCACCGCGGTCACACGCTCGCTCTCGATCCGCTTGGCCAGGCCCTCCTCGTCCAGCCGTTCCAGATTCCGGCACAGCACCACGGAACCGCCGACGGCCAGCGGCGAGAACAACCCCGCGCTCAGCCCCTCCCAGGTGTCGTACGACAGCCCCGACAGCAGCCTCGAGCCGGGTCCCGTCAGATCCAGCGCGGATGCCTCCGCCCCCGCCCGCTCGACCACCTCCGCCGCGCTGAACTCCCGCCCGGCGACGATCAGCGCGGGACCCTCGGGGTCCACGGGGGCGAACGGCGCGAACCGGTCGCCCTGCCCCGGCACCTCCACGGCGTAGTCGACGAACCCGGCCGGGGTCTGCGGGAAACGCCCGCCCAACGGCCGCAGCGCCAGGGCCACTCGCTCACCGGTGCAGGCGAGCGCGGCGTCGAGCGAGTCCGGCCCGCTGACGACGACGTCGGCCGCGGCCGGGTCCCCGGCGACGTCGGCGACCGCACCCACCGAGGAACAGGCCAGCAGCCACACCGCCGTCTGCCAGTGCGCCGGCAGCAGCAGCGCGACCCGGTCACCGGGCTCCACGGACAGGTCGCCCTGCAGGAGGTTGGCGGTCTTGGCCACCCAATTGGCGAAGGTGGCCACGGACAGTTCGACGCGCTCGCCCGTGGCGTCGTCGTAGAAGGTCACCAGCGGGCGGCCGGGGTCCGCGGCGAGCGCGGAAGTCAGCAGGTCGGCAGGGGTGCGATCGGTGGCGTTCACCCGGGAAAGGGTACGCGCGGGCGGGCCCGCGTACCGGGCGGTGCGGCCACCGGTTCGGCGGAACGGCTGCCGACGGGCCGTCAGTTCCCCGATGGACAGATTTGTACGACTATGTCAAAGATCATGCACATGCGTGGATTCCTGACTTCCTCCCCTGGCGTCTCCCGGCTCGCGGCCTGCTCGATCGGTGTCGCCTGTGCAGCGGTCGTCACGCTCGTCCCGGCGGCTCCTGCGGCGGCCGAGGACGCGGTGGCGGGCAGCACCCGGTCCCTCCCGCTGGTCCCGCTGTCCCGCGAGCGCGTCGGTGGCGTGGCTCCGCAGCAGGGGCTGTACCGCGCGGACCTCGGCCGTTTCGCGCTGGTCGGTGTGGTCTGGGACGACCCGGACGCCGAGCTGCACGGGCAGGTACAGGTGCGCACCCGGTCCGCCGCGACGGGGGAGTGGTCCGGCTGGCAGGACGTCGAGACGCACAACGCCGACCACGGTGCCGACCACGGCACGGCGGAGCGCTCGTCGCGCCGGCTACGCGGGGCCACCGCGCCCCTGTGGGTGGGCGAGTCGGACGGCGTGGACGTACGGGTGCGGGCGGGGAGCGGCAGTGGTGCGGCGGGGCAGGGCGGCGCGGACGGCGCGGGGCGTACCGGTGGTGCGGGGCGCACGGGCGGCGGGGGCGGTGGTGCGGGGCGCACGGGCGTCGGAGGCGGTGGTGCGGGGGAGACGTGGTCCGCCCTGCCGTCGGGGCTGCGGGTGGAGCTGGTGGATCCCGGGGACGAGCCGGAGGAGGACGACGGGTCCGGCGAGGCGCAGGCCGGCACGGGCGACGCGGCCGGTGAGGCGGGGAAGGGCGACGGATCCGGCGCGGCCGGGGCCGCGGCGGGCGAGTCGCCGCCGCAGGACACGCCGGCCGACGAGCCCCTTACCGCGCTGGACACGGAAGCAGCGATCGCCGCTTCGGCCGCCAACTCCGACATCTCCGTCTTCGGCGCCACCGCGATCCCCGCGCTGAGCCAGCGGGACACCGAACTGGAACTGGCCCGTCTCGAGGGGGCCGCGCGGGTGAAGCCGTACATCGGACCGCGTCCGCGGATCGTCACGCGCCGGGGCTGGGGCGCGGACGAGTCACTGCGCGAACGCGGCTTCGTCTACACGAAGAAGGTCAAGGCGGCCTTCGTCCACCACACGGCATCGGGCAACAAATACACCTGCGCCCAGGCCCCCTCCGTCATCCGCAGTATCTACCGCTACCACGTCAAGAGCATGGGCTGGCGGGACGTCGGCTACAACTTCCTCGTCGACAAATGCGGAACCATCTACGAGGGGCGCGCCGGTGGCGTGACCAAGGCTGTGCTCGGCGCGCACACGCTCGGCTTCAACACCAACAGCATGGGTATCGCCGTGATCGGCACGTACAGCTCGACCAAGCCGTCGAGCGCCGCGGTGAAGGCCGTCGCCCAACTCACCGCGTGGAAGCTCGGGCTCTTCGGGGCCGATCCGAAAGGAAAGACATATCTCACGTCGGGCGGTGGCAATCTCTACCCCAAGGGGAAGAACGTACGACTGAACGTGATCTCCGGCCATCGGGACGGGTTTGCCACCGAGTGCCCCGGAAAGCGGATCTACGCCAAGTTGGGTACGGTCCGTTCCACCGCGGCGCGTTATCAGGGGCGCTGAGGCCGGGGGCCGCGTGCACCGCCGTCGGGGGACGGGTGGGACGGCTCGGGGGGACGGGCGGAGCCGGCCGGGGGGCCGGTTCCGGGGCGGTCGGGGGAAACCGCGTGCCGATCTCGCGGGACACCGCGCGGCCATCGAAGGCGTCGTCGCACGGTCTGCATACACTGACCGGCCGAAACGAGAGTCCACAGTGGTTCGGCCGGTCCCGGCAGGAAGCAGAGACGACAGGTGACAGAAGCGATCCTCCTGGTCGGCGGCAAAGGCACCCGGCTGCGGCCGCTCACGGTGCACACACCCAAGCCGATGGTCCCGGCCGCCGGGGTGCCGTTCCTGACCCACCAGCTGGCGCGGGCGCGGGCGGCGGGCGTCGAGCACATCGTCCTCGCCACCAGCTATCTGGCCGAGGTCTTCGAGCCGTACTTCGGCGACGGGTCCGCGCTGGGCCTGCACCTGGAGTACGTGACGGAGGAGGAGCCCCTCGGCACGGGCGGCGCCATCCGCAACGTCGCCTCGCGCCTGCACTCCGGCCCCGACGAGCCGGTGCTGGTCTTCAACGGCGACATCCTGACGGGGCTGGACATCAGGGCGCTGGTCGACACCCACGAGTCCACGGGCGCCGATGTGTCGCTCCACCTGACGAAGGTGACGGACCCGCGCGCCTACGGTCTCGTCCCCACCGACGACAGCGGCCGCGTCCTGGCCTTCCTGGAGAAGCCGCAGACGCCGGAGGAGATCGTCACCGACCAGATCAACGCCGGGGCGTACGTCTTCCGCCGCTCGGTCATCGACGCCATCCCGGCGGGCCGCCCGGTCTCGGTCGAACGGGAGACGTTCCCGGGGCTGCTCGAGGCCGGGGCCCATCTGCAGGGCATGGTGGACTCCACCTACTGGCTGGACCTCGGCACCCCGGCCGCGTTCGTCCGCGGCTCCGCCGACCTGGTGCTCGGCCGCGCGCCGTCCCCGGCCGTCCCGGGCCGCTGCGGTGACCGCCTAGTGCTTCCCACGGCCACGGTGGCGCCGGACGCCAAGCTGACCGGCGGCACGGTGGTAGGTGAGGGCGCGTTCGTGGCGAAGGGCGCGCGCGTCTTCGGCTCGACCATCCTGCCCGGCGCCGTCATCGAACCCGGCGCCGTCATCACCGACTCCCTGATCGGCACCGGCGCCCGCGTTGGCGAACGCTCCGTGCTCACCGGCACGGTCATCGGCGACGGCGCGATCGTGGGCGCCGACAATGAGCTTCGCGCGGGCGTACGTGTGTGGTGCGACGCCCGCATCCCGGCGGGCGCGGTCCGCTTCTCCTCCGACCAGTAGCCGCCACGCCGCTGGCGCCCACGCCCCGGCCGCTACTTACCTAGCTGCGGGCAGTCGTGCCGCTGGGGCGGCACGGGTGGGCGCAGCGGCACCCGGCCGGCGCCGGTGAGCGTTCCTGCCCGCTGCTCCGCGAAGCGCCGCGCACCCGGCCGGCGCCGGTGAGCGTCCCCACCCGTCGTTCAGCGAAGCGCCACGGACCCGGCGGACGCCGGTGAGCGTTCCGGCCTGCTCCGCGAAGCGCCCCGCTCTCAGAGCAACCCGATGTCCACGCGCCGCATTTTCGGCGCCCTCCGCCCCGGCACGCTCCCACTCAGCAGGATCAACCGAGCCGCCCGATGCCGCTGCCCGGCATACGGCTCCAGCAAGCGCAGCATCTCCGTGTCGTCGGCGTCCCGGTCCCCCGCCAACGCCCACCCCACGATCCCCGGCAGGTGCAGATCCCCCACCGTCACCTCGTCCGCCGCCCCGTGACTCCGCTGCACGACCTCCGTCGACGTCCACGGCCCCACCCCCGGCACGACCTCCAACCGCGCCCGCGCCTCGGCCGCCGGCATCCCCACCGCCTGCTCCAGCCGCGCAGCGACCCGCACGGCCCGCAGGATCGTGGACGCCCGCTTGTCGTCGACCCCGGCCCGGTGCCACTCCCAGGAGGGAACCAGCGCCCAGGTCCGCGGCTCCGGCATCACCCACATCGGCCGTTCACCGACCCCCGCGGGCCCCGGCGCACGCTCCCCGAACTTCCGTACGAGCCGCCGCCACGCCCGGTACGCCTCGTCGGCGGTGACCTTCTGCTCCAGCACCGACGGGATCAACGACTCCAGCACCAGCCCGGTCCGCGTCAGCCGCAGCCCCGGCCGCCGGTGCCACGCCAGCGCCACCACCCGGTGCCGCGGTACGAACGCCCCGGGATCGTCGGCGGCACCGAGCAGGTCCGGCAACTGCTCCAGCAGCCACTCGGCCCCCGGCCCCCACGCCTCGCCGAGCAGCTCACCGCCGTACACGCGCACCCGCAGCGTGCCCGGCCCGGCGGGCGTACGGCAGGCACGCCACACGGAGCCGTCCGCCGTGGCCCGGAACGTCGGGTCCCCGGGTCCGCGCCGCAGTGGACCGAGAACCAGCCCGAGGTCGAGCGGCCCGTCCGGCACCCATCGCCGTACCCGCGCGGGTGCCGCCGCCTGCCGGGGTATCCCGGCCGCGGCCCCCGCGGGTACGGCGACGTGCCCGCCGCGCACGGTCGTACGCGTGGGCCGCTGGGGAAAACGTCCTGCCACGGATGAGTCCTAGGGGTTTCGATGCCGTCCTACGAGACTAGGCGGTCAAGGCGACCAGGTGCCCCGGACGAGCAGCCGCCGGTCCCGTTCGCCCCGGCCCGGCCCGGCCCCGTTCGCCCCGGCTCCGCTCGCCCTGGCCCGGCCTCGCTCACCCCGGCCCGGCCCCGTTCGCCCTGGCCGGGCCCCGCTCGCTCCGGCCGGCCCCCGGGCCGCCCCTCTCGGGGTCCGCTCTCACCGCACTACCTCTCACCGCACTGCCACGAACGTCTCCGTGTCCCGCCCCGGCCTCGGTCGCGGGTCCTCCGCCGGGCGGCCGACCGCCACCGCGCCCATGGGGTCCCAGTCCGCCGGCAGCTCCAGCACCTCGCGGACCACGTCCCGGCAGAACATCGTGGACGACACCCACGCCGAGCCGAGCCGCTCCCCGGCGAGCGCGACCAGCAGGTTCTGGACGCCCGCGCCCATGGCGACCACGAACATCTCCCGTTCGGCGCCGTCCCGCCGGGCGTCCCCGTAGGTGTGCGCACCGTCCATGACGAGGCAGGGCACGATCAGGTACGGCGCGTTGCGCAGTACGTCGCCGCGGCGGATCCGCTTCGCGATGGACTCCTCGGACTTGCCGTCCCGGCGCAGGTCGGCGATCCAGGCGTCGCGCATCGCGTCGAGCAGCCGTAGCCGCGACTCCTCCGACTCCAGCAGGACGAACCGCCACGGTGTGGTGTGGTGCGGTGCGGGTGCGGTCACCGCTGCGGCCACCGCGCGGCGGACGGCGCCGGGGTCCACCGGGTCCTCGGTGAAGGCCCGCACGGTGCGGCGCTGGGTCACCGCCTCCCGGACCGCCTCGGAGGTGCCGAGCCGGAACATGTCGTCGGCCGCTCTGCGCACCAGCACCCGCGCACCCTCGTCGCGCACCACGGCCCCGCTCGGCCGCCCGGCCTGGCCGCGTTTCACACCGTCGCCGTACTCCCCGGCCCCGCCGCGCTCCGAGCCCTCGCCGTACTCCCCGGCCCCGGTGCGTTCCGCGCCCTCGCCGGGTTTCCAGGTCCCATTGCGTTCCGCGACCCCGCCGTGTTCCCCCGCCCCGCCGTGCTGCGCCTCGGCGGCTCCGTCGGGCGTGCCGGTTTCGGGGTGCACCACGTGGGCGAGGCCGCGCAGTACGGCCACCGGACGGCCCGCCGCCTTGCCCTTGACCAGGTCTCCCGCGGCGGCCAGCTCGTCCGCCGTGGCGACGACGGTGGCGCTGAGCGGGTTGCCGTACGCGTCCGTGCCCCCGCGCAGGTCGTCCAGTACGCGCACTCCGGCGGCGCCGATCGCCACGTCCGTGAGCCCCGCGCGCCAGGGTCGCCCGAAGGTGTCGGTGACGACGACACCGACGTTGACGCCGAGGGCGGCGCGCAGGCCGGCGCGGATCGCGCGGGCGGACGCGTCGGGATCCTCGGGCAGCAACAGCACGGTCCCGGCCGGGGTGTTGGAGGCGTCGACGCCGGCCGCGGCCATGACCAGGCCCTGCCGGTTCTCGACGATGCGGAGCGTGCCGCGGCGGGCCACGACCCGGACCGTCTCGGCGTCGATCGCGGCCTCCCGGTCGGCCGCCCGGACGATCCGGCCCTCCGCCTTGGACACGATCTTGGAGGTGACGAGCAGCACGTCCCCATCGGCCAGGCCCGGCTCGGCGGCGGCGATCAGCTTGGCGAGGTCGTCGCCCGGCTGCACCTCGGGGATGCCCGGCAGGGCCCAGGCGGTGTACTGCGGGCGCTTCTCGCTCATGCTCCGCGCACCTCCTCGGCCAGGGCCAGTGCCTCCCGCGCCATCTGCGCGGTCGCGTCCAGATCGGACATCATCAGCGGTACGGCCCGGCAGCGGATGCCGTCCGCCTCGATCCGCTCGACCGCGCCGGCGTCCACCGTGTCGACCAGCCAGCCGTCCAGGAGTCCGGAGCCGTAGTGTTCGGCGACCGCGGCGGCCGTGGACTCCACGCCGACCGCGGCGAGCACCTTGTCGGCCATCCCGCGCACGGGCGCGTCCCCGACGATCGGGGACAGGCCGATCACGGGCACGCCCGCCTCGGCGACGGCCGCGCGGACGCCGGGGACGGCGAGGATCGTGCCGATGGACACGACCGGATTGGACGGCGGGAAGAGGACGACGTCCGCCTCGGCGATGGCCTCCAGGACGCCCGGGGCCGGCTTGGCCTGCTCGGCGCCGACCGGGACGACCGCGTGCGCCGGGACGGAGGCGCGCAGCTTCACCCAGTACTCCTGGAAGTGCACCGCCCTGCGCTCGCCGTCCAGTTCGACGGCCACGTGCGTCTCGACGCGGTCGTCGGTCATCGGGATCAGCTTCACGCCCGGCTTCCAGCGGTCGCACAGTGCCTCGGTGACCGCGCTCAGCGGGTATCCGGCGCCGAGCATCTGCGTCCGCACGATGTGCGTGGCGAAGTCCCGGTCGCCGAGGCCGAACCACTCCGGCCCGACCCCGTAGGCGGCCAGCTCCTCCTTCAGGCGGAAGGTCTCGTCGGCCCGCCCCCAGCCCTGCTCCTCGTTGATGCCGCCGCCCAGCGTGTACATGACCGTGTCCAGGTCCGGGCAGACCTTCAGCCCGAAGAGGTGGATGTCGTCGCCGGTGTTGCCGATGACCGTGACGTCCGCGTCCGGCACGGCCCGCTTCAGACCACGCAGGAAACGGGCACCGCCGATGCCGCCTGCCAGAACCACAATGCGCATGGCCCCAAGTCTTGCAGGCGGGGCCGACAACGCGTCAGGCAGTCACCGGACGCGCCTCGCAGCGCGGCGAGGTGTGCATCGGCATCTCGGTCAGGCCGGGGTGGTACACGTGCAGGCTGACCGCCGGCTCCAGCGCGTCGTTCACGACCTCGTGGACGTACCCGGGCGCGAACACCTTCTGCGCCCCGGCGTCCAGCGTGCGCGTGCCACGCTCCGTGTGTTCGGTGAGCGTGCCCTCCAGGACGGTGAGGACTCCGGAGGAGCGGCCGTGGTCGTGCCGTCCGCTGCCCTGCCCGGGCACCCAGGACAGCAGCCACACCTCGTAGCCCGGCCCGGTGCGCAGCCGGTGGTACCAGCGGGCGGTGGCGTCGTAGCGGACGAGGTGCGCCCACTGGGAGCGGTCGGCGGCGATCTCGCGGGCGAGACCCACGAACTCGGCCACGGTGACCGGGTGTTCGCGCGGCGGCTGGAGCAGGTGCGGTACTTCGAGGATGTCGCCGGCGATCTGGAGGTCGTTGTCGCTGTTCATCGGGGTGCGGTGGTCCTCGGCGGGAGAGTGGGGGGCTGAAGCTGGAACGACGCGTGCGGTCCGCCCGGGTCACGGGCGGGCGGGGCGCCCTGGGTGAGGGTTCACCGAAGGGGAGACGCGACCGAGCCGGTACGGACTCGGGAACAGCCGGAGCGGGCTTGGCTCAACAGCTGGAACAGCAACAACAGCAACAGCGCGCGCGGGCAGCACCGTGGGACCCGGCGGTGCGGGTCGAGGTGAGTGCCGAGTTCGCGAGCATGCCCACTAGGACATCGGCTCACACCCGCACTGTCAACTCGGTGCCCGGTATGTGGGACATGTTTCACCTCATCCGGTTCATCTGTCAGGTGAAAGGTTTGTTCACCCGGGTGCCGGGACACATGGGGCACATCCGAGCGCTCGGGGCTCGCGGAACGCGATCGAACGCGGAGGCGTCTTTCCCCGTACAGAGATCTGTACGAGGTTCGACCGCCCCGCGTCGGTCCGGCTGCGTGTCGAGGTTTATGGCGATTTGAACACTTTCCGCACGGCCTTGGTTCCGCAGAGTGAATAACGGGCTCAATAGCAGATCTCGGCTTGACTCGCCCGGAGCAGCACACTTGTAATTTCACTCGTGTCGTTCAGCCGGATCGGTAACGGCTACGCACGGGGACGTGAAAGACAGACGAGGGGCGCACATGACCGAGCTGGTGCAGCAACTGCTGGTCGACGACGCGGACGAGGAACTCGGCTGGCAGGAGCGCGCGCTGTGCGCCCAGACCGACCCCGAGTCCTTCTTCCCCGAGAAGGGCGGCTCCACCAGAGAGGCCAAGAAGGTCTGCCTCGCCTGTGAGGTCCGCTCCGAGTGCCTCGAGTACGCCCTCGCCAACGACGAGCGCTTCGGCATCTGGGGCGGCCTGTCCGAGCGCGAACGCCGCAGGCTCAAGAAGGCCGCCGTCTGAGAAGACCGCCACGGCCGCGCACGCACGGGTCCACGCGCGTACACGCCGTTACACGCGCGGGCACGCGCGCGCGTTCAGCACGAACACGAAAACGTCACGAACGGCCCGGCGCCGTGGGTTGTCCACAGGCGGCGGGCCGTCGTCATGGCCAGCCGATAGTGTGGGCGCTCGTCCGAGACGCCCCGCTGCCCCCTCGACGCGCTCGACGCGTTCGACGTACGAGGGGACACAGGCGTCCACCGCAGTCCATCGAACCGGGGCCCGTACCTCGATGTCCGTGCACAGCCATACGGCGGCCCAGCACAGCGCTGCCACACCTGAGTTCCCGCGTCATGTGGTGACCGCGGTCCTCGTCTCCCACGACGGCGCCCGCTGGCTGCCCGACGCGATCGCCGGGCTGCTCGGCCAGGAGCGCCCTGTCCAGTGCGCGGTGGCCGCCGACACCGGCAGCGCGGACGACTCCGCCCAGCTGCTCAGCGACGCCCTCGGCGACGCGGCCGTGCTGCACCTCGCCCGGCGCACCGGCTTCGGCCAGGCCGTGGAGGAGGCGAGCCGCACCGCGCCCGTCCTCACCCCGGACGACCTGCCGTACCTCAAGCGCCCCAGCGGCTGGGACCCCGTCACGCGCACCTGGCGCGACGACGCGTACGACCTGCCCGAACTGCCGCACGGCGAGCCCGTCCAGTGGCTCTGGCTGCTGCACGACGACTGCGCCCCCGAACCCGACGCCCTCGCCCAGATGCTCCGGGTCGTCGACAACGAACTCGAACTCGGCCGGGACGATGTGGCCGTCGTCGGCCCCAAGCTCCGCGGCTGGTACGACCGCCGCCAGCTGCTGGAGGTCGGCGTCTCCATCGCCAACTCCGGCCGCCGCTGGACCGGCCTGGACCGCCGCGAACAGGACCAGGGCCAGCACGACCACGTCCGCACCGTGCTGTCCGTCTCCACCGCCGGCATGCTCATCCGCCGCGACGTCTTCGAACAGCTCGGCGGCTTCGACCGCCGGCTGCCCCTGATGCGCGACGACGTCGACCTGTGCTGGCGCGCCCACACGGCCGGCCACCGGGTGCTGGTCGCCCCCGACGCCGTCGTCCGGCACGCCGAGGCCGCCTCCCGTGAGCGCCGCACGGTCGACTGCGCCGGCCGCACCAGCGCCTCCCCGCACAAGGTCGACAAGGCCGGCGCCGTCTACACCCTGCTCGTCAACACGCGTACCGCCGCGCTGCCCTGGGTGCTGCTGCGGCTCGTCCTCGGCACCGTCCTGCGCACCCTCGCCTACCTCGTCGGCAAGGTCCCCGGCCAGGCCGTCGACGAGATCCGCGGCCTGCTCAGCACCTTGCTGCGGCCCGAGCGGATCTTCGCCGCCCGGCGCCGCCGCGGCCCCGCCCAGGTCGACAAGGGCGAACTGCGCCAGCTGTTCCCGCCGCCCGGCGCCACCGTCCGGGCCACCGTGGAACAGTTCGCCGGCAACTTCACCAGCGGCACCGACACCGACACCTCCTCGGCCGGCCGGCACGGCGGCGCCGTGGAGTCCGGGCCCGGCGGCGACGACGCCGACTTCCTGGAAGTCGAGCAGTTCGCCCGGCTCAAGCGGATCGCCCGCAAACCCGGGCCGGTGCTCTTCCTCGCCCTGCTGCTCATCTCCCTCGTCGCCTGCCGCGCCCTGCTCGCCGGCGGCGCCCTCGCCGGCGGCGCCCTGCTGCCCGCCCCGGCCGGCGCCGGCGACCTGTGGTCCCGCTACCTGGACGCCTGGCACTCCGTGGGCGCCGGCGGCACCGCTGCCGCACCGCCCTACCTGGCGATCGTCGCGGCCCTCGCCTCGCTCCTGTTCGGCTCCACCGGCCTCGCCGTCACCGTCCTGCTGGTCTGCTCGGTGCCGCTCGCCGGCTGCACCGCCTACTTCGCCTCCCGGCCCCTCGTCACCTCCCGGCTGCTGCGCGCCTGGGCGGCCGTCGCGTACGCCTTCCTGCCCGCGACCACCGGCGCCCTGGCCGGCGGCCGCATCGGCACTGCCGCCCTCGCCGTCCTGCTGCCGCTCATCGCGCGCGCGGGCATCGCCGCGAGCGGCCTCGCGAACCGCACCGGCGCCCGCGGCAGCTGGCGCGCCGCCTGGGCGTACGCGCTGCTGCTGACGATCGCCACCGCGTTCACGCCGATCGTCTGGCCCCTCGCGCTGCTGCTCGGCCTCGGGGTCCTCGTGCTGCGCCGCGGCGACCTCATCGCCCACGGCCTGCGCTTCCTCGCCCAGCTCGGCACCCCGCTGCTGGTCCTCGCCCCCTGGTCGCTGACCCTGCTGCCGACCGGTTTCTTCCGGGAAGCCGGCCTGGAGTACGGCACCTCGGCCGCCTCCGCCCTCGACCTGCTCGGCGCCGCACCCGGCGGTCCCGGAACCGTGCACGGTCTGATGCTCATCGGCATCGTGCTCGCCGCGCTCGCCGCCCTGCTGCGCTCGGAACGGCAGCTCGGCATCCGCACCGCCTGGGCCGTCGCCCTCGCCGGCCTCGTCTTCGCGGTCCTGTCCAACAAGTCCGCCTGGGCCGGACCGGCCACCCTCGTCTACGGCATCGCCCTGCTGTCCGCCGCCGCGCTCGGCGCCGACGGGGCACGCGCGCGCGTGGCCGAGCAGAGCTTCGGCTGGCGCCAGCCCGTCGCCGCCCTGATCGCCTTCGCCGCGGCCGCCGGCCCGCTGCTCGTCGCCGCCGGCTGGATGATCCGCGGCGCCGACGGCCCCCTGGAGCGCCGTGACCCGGCCCAGGTGCCCGCGTTCGTCGCCGAGGACTCCATCGGCGGCGACCAGGCCCGCACCCTGGTCCTCGACAGCGACTCCACCGCGCGCGTGCGCTACTCCCTGGTCCGCGGCTCCGGAGCCCGCCTGGGAGACGCCGAACTCGCCGTCGCCGACGGTGACAACAGCCGCCTGGACCAAGTCGTCGCCCACCTCGTCGCCGGCTCCGGCGCCGACCAGGCGGGCGAACTCGGTGACTTCGCCGTGCGCTACGTCCTCATCCACCAGGGCGCCCCCCGCGACATCACCCGCATCCTCGACGCCACCCCCGGCCTGAGCCGGCTCAGCCAGCAGCACGGCAGCGCCCTGTGGCGCGTCGACCAGGAGGTCTCCCGCGCGGCCATCGTGCCCGCCTCGGGCTCCGGCAAGGCCCGGCCGGTGGCCGCGGGCCCGGTGGAGATCCACACCACGATCCCGTCCGGCCCGGGCAGCCGCGTCCTGCGGCTCGCCGACAGCGCCGCCGACGGCTGGACCGCCACCCTCGACGGCAAGCCGCTCACCCGCACCACGGTCGACGGCTGGGCCCAGGGTTTCCGGCTGCCTTCCACGGGCGGCAGGCTCGACGTCACCTACGACACTCCCCTCGTCCGCACCGCATGGCTCTGGGCCCAGGGCGCGCTCGCCGTCGTCCTGGTCGTCCTCGCCCTGCCCGGCCGGCGCCGGGACGTCGACGACGACCTCCCCGAGGAGCAGGCCGTGCCCGCCCAGGCCACCGCCGGCGAGGGCCGCCGCGCCCGCCGCCTGCGCGCCCAGGCCGAGGAACCGTCCCCCGAGGACCGGCCCGGCACCCCGCCGCTCCCCGAGCAGTCCCCGGCGGGCGTACCGCAGCAGCAGTCGTACGACGCGGGGGCCGCCCATGCGGAGGCAGCCCAGGACTGGGGGACCGACCCGGCGGCGTACGCGCAGGCGGGGTACGCCGGTTACGACGCGGACCCGTACCAGGCCGCGCCGTCGGGCTACGACCAGCAGACGTACCAGCAGGATCCGTACCAGACGGCCCAGTACGACCCGTACGTGTACACCGGCACCACCGACCAGCTGCCCTACGACCCGGCGGCCTACCAGCAGCAGGGCTACGACCCGGCGTACGACCCCGCCCACCAGGGCTACGACCCGGCCCAGCACCCCCACGGCACCGGCAGTGAGCGCCCCGACGGGAGCCAGCAGTGAACCGCACCACCCTGTCCCTGATCGCCGGCACCACCGCGCTGGCCGCCGTCACCGCGTTCGCCGCGTTCGACACACCGTCCGCGTCCGGTGCCGCCCCCGAGGCGGCCGCCCAGCTGCCCGTCGAGCGCACCAGCCTGCTGTGCCCGGCGCCGAGCACCTCGGACATCGCCGACACCTCGTACACGTCGTTCACGCCCGTCACCAAGGGCGCCGCGAGCAGCGGCAAGGCCCGGCTGGACGCGGCCACGGCACCGTCGGCGGAGGGAGCCGGCCGGCAGGACGGGGACGCCAAGGGCGGGAAGGACAAGAAGAAGGCCGGCCGGCCGGTGCTGACCCCGAAGGCTCCGGGCACGCCGGTCACCGGTGACACCTCCGGCGCCGACGCCCCCGCTCTCGTCGGCACCGCGGACGGCAGGTTCGCGCCCGGCTGGACCGTCCAGGAGACCACCGAGGTCGCCGTCGGCACCGGCCGTGGCCTCCAGGGCGTCAACTGCACCGGCGCGGACACCGAGTTCTGGTTCCCGGGCGCCAGTACGGCCACCGGCCGCACCGACTACGTCCACCTGACCAACCCCGACGACTCCGCCGCCGTCGTCGACATCGAGCTGTACGGCAAGGACGGCCCCGTCAAGTCCTCGCTGGGCGAGAACCTGACCGTCGACCCGCACGCGAGCGAGCCGGTCCTGCTCTCCACGCTCACCGACGAACGGCAGGCCGACCTCACCGTGCACGTCACCGTGCGCAGCGGGCGGGTCGGTGCGGCCGTGCAGGCCCTGGACGCCAGAACGGGCGGCGACTGGCTGGCCGCTGCCACCGACCCGGCCGGCAGCCTGGTCCTGCCCGGCATCCCGAAGGACGCCACCGACGTCCGCCTGATCGCCTTCACGCCCGCCGACGACGACGCCGACCTGAAGATCCGGCTGGCCTCGCCCGACGGCCTGATCACCCCGGCCGGCAACGAGACCCTGCACGTCAAGTCCCGTATGACCACGGCCGTCGACCTCGGCGACGTCACCCGCGGCGAGGCCGGCTCCCTCGTGCTCACCCCCAGTGACCGGACCGTCCCGGTCGTCGCGGCCCTGCGGGTCGTCCGGGGCAAGGGCGACAAGCAGGAGACGGCGTTCATCCCGGCCACCTCGGCCGTCGGTGCGCGCGCGACCTCGGCCGACAACAGCGCGAAGGGCTCGACCCTGGCCCTGACGGCCCCCACCGCCACCGCCACGGTCAAGGTCACCGCGTCGGCGGGCAGCGAGGGCGGAAGCCCGGTGACCAAGACCTACACGATCAAGTCCGGCACCACCCAGAACATCGCCGCCCCGGTCCCGTCGGGTCCGAAGGGCACCTACGCGCTCACCGTCGAGCCCGTCTCCGGCGGCCCCGTCTACGCCTCCCGCACCCTCGCCGCCACCGAGGGCGCCGTCCCGGCCTTCACCATCCAGACCCTGCCGGACGACCACGGAATGGTGGCGGTACCGGAGACGGACGAGGACCTGTCGATACTTCAGAAGTAGACGTCGGGGGACGGGCCACGGCACCCACGAACCCAGGGCGCCGGAAACCGGCCTAGTCCTCCCCGTAGCGCGGATCCACCGTCTCCGGCGTCAGCCCGAGCAACTCGGCCACCTGCTCCACGACGACCTCGTGCACCAGGGCGGCCCGCTCGTCCCGCCCCTTGGTCCGGATCTCCACCGGCCGCCGGTACACGACCACCCGGGCCGGCCGCCCGTCACGCGCGGGGACGATCCCCCCGAGCGGTACGGCCTCGTCCCCCCACGCCACCACCTGATCGCCGCGGCCCTCCAGCCGCGGCACCTCCAGCACCTGGAAATCGATGTCGGCCAGCTGCGGCCACCGCCGTTCGAGACGCTCCACGGAGTCCTGCACCAGGTCCGCGAACACCTCGGCACGGCTGGCCGCCAGCGGCACCTGCGGAGGCGCGATCGGCCCTCGCATGCCCCGCCCGTGGCGATCACGACGACGAGGCCCCGGTGCGGCGGCACGGGGCGGTACACGGTTGTCCATCACTGGTGAAGCGTAGTCCCCGCACCCTCCGCCCGTCCGTCCCCCGCGCGGCAACCGGCCGTACGTACCCCCGTGTCGCAGGTTGACCATTCCGGCCAAGGTCTGGCTCGTTTCCGTAACCCTCCAAGACCGCCGAACACAAGGCAATTGACGTTGTTTGTACCGACTCGTGACCCGACGCGATGGGGCCCGGAAGCCCCCGAATGGCCGTCACCGCAGGTCAGTGAGGCCCACTCGAAAGAGTGTGTGGGGCGTTTCACAGCCCGACACAGTGGAGTGACCTGGTGGAGAGTCGTCGCGGCCCGCTCAAGAGTGCGGTACCGTCCATCGTCGTGAGCCCTGTACGTCGCTGTTCGCGCACCGCCTGCGGCCGACCCGCCGTCGCGACGCTGACGTACGTCTACGCCGACTCGACCGCGGTCCTCGGCCCGCTCGCCACCTACGCCGAACCCCACTGCTACGACCTGTGCGCCGAGCACTCCGAGCGCCTCACCGCCCCGCGCGGGTGGGAGGTCGTCCGCCTCCTCGACGGCTCCGCGCCGGCCCGGCCCAGCGGGGACGACCTGGAAGCGCTCGCCAACGCCGTGCGCGAGGCGGCCCGCCCGCAGGAGCGCGCCGCCGAGGCCGGCGGCGGAGGCCGGGGGGCGGACCCCATGGAGGTGGCCCGTCGCGGCCACCTGAGGGTCCTGCGCTCACCGGACAACTGACAGACCCGCGCTCCCGGACGACGGAGGGACCCGCACCCTTCGGAGCACGCAGGCCCGCCCCAGGAGCGCCACCCGACGCCACCCCCGCCAGGCGTGACGATTCGCCCCGCCCACGCGTTACGGCTGGGGACCCACCGAGTGTCCAGCCGGTGTCCGCGCACCGCGCCCTTACCCCGGACGGGTAGTTTGTGGGCACCCATAGGACTTTCAGGAGGGTTGGCCGTGGCTGCTGATCTGTCGCAGATCGTGAAGGCGTACGACGTACGCGGAGTGGTCCCGGACCAGTGGGACGAGGCACTGGCCGGGCTCTTCGGCGCAGCCTTCGCGGAGGTGACGGGAGCGGCGGCCATCGTCGTCGGCCACGACATGCGGCCCTCCTCCCCGGCCCTCTCCCGCGCCTTCGCACGCGGCGCGGCGGACCGCGGCGTGGACGTCACCGAGATCGGCCTGTGCTCCACGGACCAGCTGTACTACGCCTCGGGCGCGCTGAACCTGCCCGGCGCGATGTTCACCGCCTCGCACAACCCGGCCCAGTACAACGGCATCAAGATGTGCCGTGCGGGCGCCGCCCCCGTCGGCCAGGACACGGGCCTGGCGCAGATCCGCGAGCTGGCCGAGCGCTGGCTGGCGGAGGGCGCCCCGGAGCCGGTGGGCCGGCCGGGAACCCTCTCCTCCCGCGAGACGCTGGAGGACTACGCGGCGTACCTGCGCTCGCTGGTCGACCTGACCTCCGTCCGCCCGCTGAAGGTCGTCGTCGACGCCGGCAACGGCATGGGCGGCCACACGGTCCCCTCCGTCTTCGCCGGCCTGCCTCTGACCCTCGTCCCGATGTACTTCGAACTGGACGGCACCTTCCCCAACCACGAGGCCAACCCGCTCGACCCGGCCAACCTCGTGGACCTGCAGAAGCGCGTCCCGGCCGAGGGCGCCGACCTCGGCATCGCCTTCGACGGCGACGCCGACCGCTGCTTCGTCGTGGACGAGAACGGCGACCCGGTCTCGCCGTCCGCGATCACCGCCCTGGTCGCCGCCCGCGAACTGGCCCGCAACGGCGGCACGGGCACGGTCATCCACAACCTGATCACGTCCCGCACGGTCCCCGAGGTCGTCCGGGAGAACGGCGGCTCCCCGGCCCGCACCCGGGTCGGCCACTCCTTCATCAAGGCGGAGATGGCCCGCACCGGCGCCATCTTCGGCGGCGAGCACTCCGCCCACTACTACTTCAAGGACTTCTGGAACGCCGACACGGGCATGCTGGCCGCCCTGCACGTCCTCGCCGCCCTCGGCGGCCAGGACGGCCCGCTGTCCGCGCTCGTCGCGCAGTACGACCGCTACGCGGGCTCCGGCGAGATCAACTCCACCGTCGCCGACCAGACCGCCCGCCTCGCCGCGATCCGCGCCGCGTACGAGGACCGCGCCGACGTCACCCTGGACGACCTCGACGGCCTCACGGTCGCCGCCGCCGACTGGTGGTTCAACGTCCGGCCCTCCAACACCGAGCCGCTCCTGCGCCTGAACGCCGAGGCCAAGGACGAGGCGACCATGACGAAGATCAGGGACGAAGCCCTGGCGATCATCAGGAGCTGAGCCCGACGCCGCTGAGCGCCCCCGAACCCCAGCCCCACGCCGCCGCCGGCGGTACGCTGACCAGCGGCTAGACAATCAACCCGCCGAAGGGACACCTCATGCCGCTCGAAGCCGGCCTCCTGGAGATCCTCGCCTGCCCGGCCTGCCACGCCCCCCTGAAGGAGCAGGACACCGAGCTGATCTGCACCGGCCAGGACTGCGGCCTCGCCTACCCGGTCCGCGACGGCATCCCGGTCCTGCTCGTCGACGAGGCCCGCCGCCCGCAGTGACGAGGCCCGTCACCTCGTAGGACCCCAGGACACCCGGCGATCGGAGGCCCCGCCCATGCTGGACGAATCGCTGCTCGACACCCCGGAGGGCCTCGCCGAGGCCGACCGCCGCGGCCTGCTGCGCGGCGCGGCGGAGGCGGGCGCCCGCGTCCGCACCGCCGCCCGGCACGCCGTCGAGGCCGGCCTCGACAGCCTCAAGCCCGACGGCCGCCCCCGCGCCGTCCTGATCGCGGGCCCGGGCGCCGCCGCCGCCCACACCGCCGACCTCCTCGGCACCCTGGCCGGCGCGGGCAGCCCCTTCGTGCGGCTGCCCCCGAACGGAGTCGCCCCCGCCGCCGGAGCCCTGCGCTGGGACCTCCCGGGCTGGGCCGGGTCGGTGGACCTGCTGCTGATCGCCACCCCCGACGGCACCGAGCCGAGCCTCTCCCTCCTCGCCGACCAGTCCTACCGCCGGGGCTGCTCGCTCGTCGCCGTGGCCCCGCCCGGCACCCCGCTCGCCGAGGCGGTCGCCGGCGCTCACGGCCTCTTCGTACCGATGGCGACGGCCCCGTACGACCAGGCGGAACCGCTCGCCGCGTCCTCCTCGGGCGTCTTCTGGGCGCTGCTGACCCCGCTGCTGGCGCTCCTGGACCGGATCGGCCTGATCGACGCCCCGCCGGAGGCCCTGGAGAAGATCGCCGACCGCCTGGACCACGTCGCGGAGGGCTGCGGCCCGGCCATCGCGACCTACAGCAACCCGGCCAAGACCCTCGCCGCCGAACTCGCCGACGCGCTGCCCGTGCTGTGGACGGAAGGCGCCTCCGCCGGCCCGGCGGGCCGCCGCTTCGCCGCCGCCCTCGCCGAACTCGCCGGCCGCCCCGCCCTGGTCGCCGAACTCCCCGAGGCCCTGGCCGCGCACAACGCCCTGCTGGCAGGCCCGCTCGCCGCCAGCGCCGACCCGGACGACTTCTTCCGCGACCGCGTCGAGGAGGCACCCGCGCTGCACGCGCGCGTGGTGCTGCTCCGCGACCGCCCGCTCAGCGGCCTCACCGCCGCCCCCGCCGCCCGCGACCTGGCCCTCAGCCACGACACCCCGATCAGCGAACTCGAACCCGAGGAGGGCGGCGAACTGGAAACCCTCGCGGAACTGATCGCCGTCACGGATTTCGCCGCCGTTTACCTGGCGCTCGCTTCGGGGGCCTGATCTGACTCCTGGCCGACCGACCGCGCCGCCCACCGGCGGCGCGAGAAGAAGCGACAGCGCCGGCTGAGCCGCGTACGTACGGAGACAGAGAAGACACATGGACCGCCTCGACAACACCGTCCGCCCCTACGCCTGGGGTTCCCCCACCGCCATCCCGCACCTCCTCGGAACGGAGCCGACCGGCGAACCGCAGGCGGAGATGTGGATGGGAGCCCACCCCGGCGCACCCTCGCGCACCGCGCGCGGAACCCTCGTCGAGGTCATCGAGGCCCACCCGGAGCAGGAACTAGGTGCCGGCGCGGTCGCCAAGTTCGGCCCGCACCTGCCGTTCCTGCTCAAGATCCTCGCCGCCGGCGCACCCCTCTCCCTCCAGGTGCACCCCGATCTGCAGCAGGCCAAGCAGGGATACGCCGACGAGGAGCGCCGCGGCATCCCGGTCGCCGCCCCGCACCGCAACTACAAGGACGCCAACCACAAGCCCGAACTGATCTGCGCCCTCACCGAGTTCGACGGGCTGTGCGGCTTCCGCGACCCCGTCCAGAGCGCCGACCTGCTCGCCGGCCTCGGCGTCGACTCCCTCAAGCCGTACGTCGACCTGCTGCACGCCCACCCCGAGGACGCGGCCCTGCGCGAGGTCCTCACCGCGATCCTCAGCGCCGACCCCGAGGAGATGGCCCACACGGTCGCCGAGGCCACCGCCGCCTGCACCCGCCTCGGCGGCGCCTACGCCCCCTACGCCGACATCGCCCACCACTACCCGGGCGACCCCGGCGTCATCGCGGCCATGCTGCTCAACCACGTCCGCCTCCAGCCCGGCGAGGCCCTGTTCCTCGGCGCCGGCATCCCGCACGCCTACCTCAGCGGCCTCGGCGTCGAGATCATGGCCAACTCCGACAACGTCCTGCGCTGCGGCCTGACCCCCAAGCACGTCGACGTCCCCGAACTCCTGCGCGTCGTCCGCTTCGAGGCGAGTGACCCGGGCGTGCTGCGCCCCGAGGCCTCCCCGGACGGCGAGGAGGTCTACGAGACGCCGATCGACGAGTTCCGGCTCTCCCGGTACGTCCTCCCCGAGGGCGGCAGCGCCCACGACGTCACCCTCGGCACCCCGCAGATCCTGCTCTGCACGGCCGGCTCCGTCCGGGCCGGCGAGCAGGAACTGGGCGCCGGACAGTCGGTCTTCGTCCCGGCCGGCGAGAAGGCGGAGATCTCGGGCGCGGGCACGGTCTTCCGCGCCACCGTGATCGTATGACCCGGGCTGTGGACAGCCGGTGATCATATGACCGGGGTTGTGGACACCTGACGCGCCGCTGCCCGGCCGGGCTGCAAGAATGGCCCACCGGCAAAGGCCGGGCAAAGCCGGGTACACGCGTGGACGGCGTGGACGTACGACGGTGACAGAGGCGAAGGGACAACGCGGACACATGAGCGCGTCAGGCGGTACCAAGGCGATCGTGGCGGCACTCGGCGCCAACCTCGCGATCGCGGCATCGAAATTCGTGGCGTTCGCGTTCAGCGGCTCCTCGTCGATGCTCGCCGAGGGCGTCCACTCGCTCGCCGACTCCGGCAACCAGTTCCTGCTCCTCGTCGGCGGCAAGAAGGCCCAGCGCGAAGCCACCCCGCAGCACCCCTTCGGGTACGGCCGCGAGCGTTACATCTACGCCTTCCTGGTCTCCATCGTCCTGTTCTCCGTCGGCGGCATGTTCGCCATCTACGAGGGCTACGAGAAGATCGTCCACCCGCACGAGGTCGAGCACTGGTACTGGCCGGTGGGCGTCCTCGTCTTCGCGATCATCGCCGAGGGCTTCTCCTTCCGCACGGCCATCAAGGAGTCGAACGAACTGCGGGGCAAGCTGTCCTGGTCGCAGTTCATCCGCCGCGCCAAGGCGCCCGAGCTGCCCGTCGTCCTGCTGGAGGACTTCGGCGCACTCATCGGTCTGGTCCTCGCCCTCTTCGGCGTCGGTGTCGCCCTGCTCACCGGCGACGGCGTCTGGGACGGCATCGGCACGGTATGCATCGGTGTCCTGCTCGTCCTCATCGCCCTGGTCCTGGCCGCCGAGACCAAGTCGCTGCTGCTCGGCGAGGCCGCCGGCCTCGAGGACGTGAAGAAGATCGAGGCCGCGATCGTCGACGGCCGGGACGTCACCCGCATCATCCACATGCGCACCCTGCACCTCGGCCCCGAGGAACTGCTGATCGCCGCCAAGATCGCCGTGCAGCACGACGACACCGCCGCCGAGGTGGCGAGCGCCATCAACGCCGCCGAGGCCCGCATCCGCGCGGCGGTCCCCATCGCCCGCGTCATCTACCTCGAGCCGGACATCTACGACGAGGCCGAGGCCGCCAAGGGCCCGGACCCGGCGGCCACCCCCGGCGGCCCGAACCCCCACCCGGCCGCCCACTGACGCTCCGACCCGGCCCTGCTCGACAGAGCCCTGCCCGGTACGGCGGTGTCCGGCAGGGCCCGGTGCGGCAGGGCGTCGTCCGGTACGCCGACCGCCCTCAGACCGGCTGGGTCGGCCAGGGCGCGGGTGGCACCGCCGCCTTCCGCCGCCGTACCACCAGGAAGCCGATCCCCAGCCCGGCACCGGTGAGGACCATCGCCCCGCCGAGCAGCAGGGCCGTACCCAGCAGGGCCGGACCGGTACGGTCGTCCGTCACCCGTCCCTGCACGGCATCCACGGGGACGGTCCCACCGTGACCCTCGTCGAAGACACGGGAGTCCACCGAGTCGGCCCGGTGGTCGCCCATCAGGAACAGCCGGCCCTTCGGCACCTTCACGTCGTACGGCCGGCGCATGCCGTCGGCATCGCCCCCGAAGACGTAGGGCTCCTCGACCGGCTTCCCGTTCAGCGTGACCCGCTGCTCGGTGCCGACGGTCGTGCAGCAGGCCACGCGGTCACCGCCCACGCCGATGACCCGCTGCATGACGACACCGCTACTGCCGTAACGCCCCGGCATCGAGAACAGCACGACGTCACCCCGCCGCACCTCGCTCCCGTCCAGCCGCTGCCAGATGATGTGGTCGCCCCGCTCGTACGTCGGCGCCATGCTCTGGCTGGGCACGGTGCCCCTGCCGTACTCGCTGCGCCCGTACAGGGCGCCACCGCCGGCCAGCAGCACCCCGAGCAGCCCCACCACGAGCGCCGCGATCCCCAGTCCCCGCCCTCTACGCGCCATGTCACACCCTCCCCATGCGGCCCGTCCGCGGCGCGGAGAATAGCGGCTCCCCGTGAACGCTCGGTACGGGTCGTCCCGGCGGCCCGGGGCGGTGGCGCGAGGCCGGTCCGCTCACCCCCCCCACCTCGGCTCCGGGCACCGCACCTCGGCTCGGGGCACTGCGCCTCGGCTCTCTCACACCCCCTTGGCTCCCGTCACCGCAGCTCGGCTCGCTTTCACCCCTTGGCTCCTCTCACCGCAGCTCGGCTCGCTCTCGCCCCCCTCGGCTCCGCTCACCCCACCTCGGCGAGCACGCTGAGCACCGCGCGCTCGTCCCGTGCCGCCCGCAGCCGCTCCCGGAACCCTGCGTCCATCAGCTTCCGGGACAGCAGCGAGAGGATGCGCAGATGCTCGTCACCCGCGGCTGCCTCCGGTACCGCAATCATGAAGATCAGCCGGGCCTTCGTACCGTCCGGCGACCCCCACTCGACGCCCTCAGCCGACCGCGCGAAGCCGACGACCGGCGCGGTCACCGCATCCGTCTTGGCGTGCGGGATCGCTATCTCCTCGCCGAGCCCGGTGGTCCCCTGCTCCTCGCGCCGCAGGGCGGCCGCCACCAGCTCTTCCGCATCGGCCACCCGGCCACTGCGCGCCAGCAGCTCCGCCATCTCCCGGATCGCGGCCTCCTTCGCCACCGCACCGAGCGTCACGCGCACCGTCCGCCCGGTCAGGTGCCCGGACAACACCTCGGGCCCACCGGACAACACCTCGGGCCCATGCGCAGCCGCGTCAGCCTCCACCGCCGTCGCCGGAATATCCCTCGCATCCGTCTCCGAGGCTGCCGCGGGAATGTCCGTCGGGTCCGTCTCCGAGGCTGCCGCGGGAATGTCCGTCGGGTCCGTCTCCGACGCTGCCGCGGGAATGTCCATGGAGGCCGTCTCCCCCTCCGGCACGTCCACCGCAACGGTCTTCGCCTCGCGCGCGTCCTGCGGGGCTTCTTCCGCCACGGTCCCCGCCTCGCCGGCCGTACTCCCCGCACTCGCGCCCTGCACCATCCCGGCCCCGGCCACCGCGGCCCCGGCCGCGACGGCGCCGACCGGTGAGAGGTCCCGCCGTGCCGGGTCGGGTACGACCGCGACGGCCGGCGCCGGCCCCGCCGTACCGGAAACAGCTCCCGCACCCTCCGTGCGACCCCGGCGCCCGCTCACGTCGACCAGTGCCACCGTCGCCAGCGCGGTCACCACCGTGCCGATCGCCACGGCCACGAAGAACATCGGCACCCCGCTCACCGCACCCAGCACCGCCACGATCGGCCCCCCGTGCGGCACCGCGTCCTTCACCCCGGCCAGTCCCGCCACCGCGCCGGCCACCGCGCCGCCGAGCATGTTCGCCGGGATGACCTGGGCCGGTCGCGCCGCGGCGAACGGGATCGCGCCCTCGGAGATGCCGAAGCACCCCATGAACAGCGCCGCCAGACCCGTCTCGCGCTCCTGCCCGGTGTAGAGCCCCCGCCGGACCAGCGTGGCCAGGCCCTGACCGAGCGGCATCACCGGGATCGCCGCCGCGCACATGCCCATCACCGTCTGGTTGCCGCTCGCGATGAGCCCCGCCCCGAACAGGAACGCCGTCTTGTTGACCGGCCCGCCCATGTCGAACGCGATCATCAGGCCGAGGATCGCGCCGAGCAGTACCGCGCTCGTACCGGTCATCCCGCCGAGCCAGCTCGTCAGATGCTCGAAGACCCAGGAGATCGGCTTGCCGATGACGTAGACGAAGAACAGCCCGAGCGCCGTCGTCGCCACGATCGGGATGACGATGATCGGCATGATCGGCTGCACGAACCTCGGCACCCGGACCTTCTTGATTCCCAGCACCAGATACCCGGCGAGGAATCCGGTCACGATCGCCCCGATGAAGCCCGCGCCGGCCTCGGAGTCGTAGAGGGCCCCTGTGTTCGCGATCCAGCCACCGATCATGCCCGGCACCAGCGCGGGCCGGTCCGCGATCGCATACGCGATGTAGCCCGACAGGACCGGGACCATCAGCTGGAAGCCGATACCGCCGATCGCGTTGACGTGCGCCCAGAACGTGCCGTCCGGGATCACATAGCCCTTGGCCGTGGCGTGGCCGCCGAGCGCGAGCGAGACCGCGATCAGCAGACCGCCGACGACGACGAACGGGATCATGTACGACACGCCGTTCATCAGCGCCTTGTACACCGGGCCCCGCTCCCTGCCGGCGTCCGGCGGCGGCCCCGCCGGCCGGCCGCCGGCTGCGTCCGCCCCGTGCACGGGCGCCGACCGCACCCGCTCGAGCAGCTCCTCGGGGTGCCGGATGCCCTCGGCGACTCCGACCGTCAGCACCCGCTTGCCCACGAAGCGACTCAGGTCGACGTCCTTGTCGGCCGCGACGATGACGCCGTCCGCATGTCTGACATCGTTGTCATCCAGGATGTTCTCGGCCCCGATGGATCCCTGCGTCTCCACCTTCATCTCGATGCCGCGACTGGCGGCGGCCTGCGCGAGCTTCTCCGCGGCCATGTACGTGTGCGCGATGCCGGTCGGGCAGGCGGTCACCGCCAGCAGCCGCAGCCGTTGCCCCTCGTCATCGCGGCCACCCGTGGCGGGTGGGCCGGCCGGACTGGTCACGTCGGTCTCCTCACGTTTCGCCGTGCGCGGCGCCGTCCTGACACCCCGCGAACGGAACCGGAACTCCCGGTCCCCCAGCATCCTGCACCACCTCACCCTCGTCTCGAAGGCATAAAAATCCCAGTTCAAGCCGGTCTGTCGCCCCTGGTTCCACGGTTTCCGCACAACCACCGCCCTCCGCTCCGGCCGCTCGAACCACCCGCCGAACGGCCCGAAGTATGCGGAGGCGGACTGGGGTCGACCGGGGCGTCCGGTGTAGCTTGGGACAGAGCCAGACGTCGCTGCTGATGGCGGTCGGGCGGTCCGACGCGGACCGACCGAGGGAGAGAGGGCCTCCGACGGACTGCGCTGCGCGCACGTGGGCATGCCTGTGTCCTCTTTTTCGGGCACCCCTGTGTCCGCCGCCGCGCAGACCAGCCGTACCCACCTCGCCCCAACCCCGAGGAGCAGCTCGCAATGACGACTGTCGACAACCGACAGGACTTCAAGGTCGCCGATCTC
>NZ_JAERRK010000030.1 GCF_016741775.1 Streptomyces actinomycinicus
TTCCCAATGCTGATGTCAACTGACGGCGAGGGGCGGTGAAGCGTGGTAGCTCTGCCCGTCACGGATCATGGCCCACAGGACGTTGAGGCGCCGCCGGGCCAGGGCCAGGACAGCCTGCTTGTGGCCTTTTCCTTCATCACGCTTGCGCTGGTAATACGCCCTGGAGGCCGGGCAGTTCTTCAGGCTGAACATCGCGGACAGGTACATACTCCGAAGCAGACCACGGTGGTAACGCCGGGGCCTGCGCAAGTTGCCGCTGACCCGGCCGGAGTCCCGTGGTGCTGGTGCCAGGCCAGCGTAGCCAGCGAGTCGGTCGGCGCTGCCGAAGGTGTCCATGTCGCCTCCCGTGGCGGCGATGAATTCGGCGCCAAGCATGACGCCCATGCCGGGCAGGCTGAGAATCACCTCGGCATGCGGATGCTGGCCAAAACGGGCCTCGATCATGGAGTCGAGTTCTGCGATCTCCTCGTCGAAGGCCCTCACCCCCTTCGCGAGGCGGACCACCATCGCGGCGGCCAGCTTCTCGCCGGGAAGCGCAGTGTGTTGTGTCTCAGCTGCCTCCACGACCGTGCGGGCCAGCGCGGCGGCGCCGCGAATCTTCCGGTTCTTGAGCCAAGTCTCAATCCGCTTCAGGCCGGCGCGACGGATCGCCGCCGGTGTCTGGTAGCCCGTCAGCAACATGACCGGACCCTTTTGGGTCAGGTCCAGGGCTCGTTCCAGTGCCGGGAAGACCTCGAGGAGTTGGGCCCGCAGGCGGTTGATCTGCCGGGTGCGGTCGAAGACCACATCGATGCGGCGGCCGGTCAGCGTGCGCAGGTCAACGGCGATCTCGTCACCCGGCCGCAGCAGGCCGATATCGCGGCGGACGCGGGCCTGGTCGGCGATGACAAAGGCGTCCTTGGCATCGGTCTTGCCCTCACCTCGGTAGGTGACCGAGGCTCGGTGAACAGCCAGGCCGGTGATGTAGGCCATGGGCTGGTCATGGCTGAGCAGCAGCCCGATCAAGGGCAGCGCCGCCATGATTCATGTCGATGGCCCACAGCGCGTCCGTGGACATTGCCGGACATCACCGATAAGCGTCAGCAGCTCGGTCTCGTCATTCTGGATCCGCCGGGACAGCAGCCGTTCGCCCTCAGAGTTGATCACCACGCAGTGGTGATGCGTTTTGCCGATGTCCACCCCGGCCCAGATCTCGGGCACGGCCACCTCCGTCAGCTCGTCGGACGACCACATCCACATCGTCGCCACCCTCGTGACCGAGGACGGGCACCGCCCGGACGACTACCGCTCCGGCGCCCGTGCCCAGGCCGAAGCCCGCCTCATCGAGAAGGAACTCGGCCTTCACGAGATCGCGCCGGGCGACGGCACCGCCGCACAGCGGCCCACCAGCGCCGAACGTCACAAGGCCGCGCGCCAGGGCCGCGAGCGCACCGCCCGCGAGGAACTACGCGAGACGGTGCGGCGGGCAGTGGCCGGCGCGAGAAGTGAGGAGGAGTTCTTCGATCGGCTCGCTGGCGCCGACCTCCTGATCCGCAAACGCGCCGCACCCTCCGGCGACCTCCTCGGATACAAGGTCGCGCTGCCCGACGACCGGAACAAGGACGGCGAGCCGGTGTTCTACCCCGGTGCGCGCCTCGCCCCCGACCTATCGTTGCCCCGCATCCGGGAGCGCTGGTCCGGCGACGCCCAGGACAGCCCCGCTCCCCAGCAGGAAGATCCGGTCGGCAATGGTCTGGGCGCTCCAGCCGCTGCCCGCCGCCAGACGGCATCGGCCGCGTGGCAGGCCGTGCTCGTCGTCGAGCACGGCGACGACGCGGTCGCCGCTGCCCACATCGCGGCGGCCGGTGAGGTCCTGGACGCCCTCGCGAAGACGTCCGCTGCCCACACCCGCCGCGAACTACGCGATGCGGCAGCGCTCTTCGAGCGTGCCTCACGCTCCCACGTCCGCGCCGTACGCGGCCACGACCGTGCGCTGCGGCAGGCCGCCCGCGACCTCGTCCGCAGTGGTCCCGCGCTCGGCCGCGGGGAGGACGGGGCGACCACCGCCATGGCGATCGACATGCTGTTCTTCCTCGTCACCGCCGCCCTCCACTGGCACGCGAAGAAGGGCCACGCCCAGCAGGCCGCCGCCGCCCAGCCGCTGGGCGCCCTCTACCAGCGCGGTCGGCGCCTGGACCACCCGCTCCTCCAACGGCAGACGACCGTGCTGCGCGAGGCCGTGCCCGAGCTGGCCGAGCAGATCCTGGCCGAGCCCGGCTGGTACGCACTAGCGGCGACCCTCGCCGACGCTTCAGCCGCCGGCCACGACACCACCGCACTGCTAGCCGACGCCGCCGGCCGCAGAGAACTCGCCACGGCGGGAACCGTCAGCGACGTGCTCGTCTGGCGGCTGCGACGTCTGGCCGAGCTGCCTGCCGACAGCACCGCAACGTTCAAGCACGGCACGGTGAAGCGTCCCTCCGGGGTCCGCCGTGTGGTGTCCCGTGCCACGGCACCTAACTGGCCCCGGGGCGAGGAGGCAGCAGGCAACACACTATGAGGACCGGCCTACGACAGAGATTGGACGCTGTACCGCTACCGGTAGAGGATGCACCCTTCGAACCAGTTGGGGGGCGTCTGCGCTCGGTCGTCGCTGACGTCCACCAACACGGTCGCCACCGTGGGAACCGGCGGTGCCGGCGGTTCTGCCTCATGGGCTTGGAGGAGCCGGCGGACATGGGGCGGCAACCGGTGCGGACCACCTCGCAAGATCTCGGGAGCGTCGTCGTCACCATCCCCGTTCGAAATCTGGCCGTACGCAGCATCCTCCTGGGTGCCATTGTGGGGAGCTCCCGCCGAGTACGTCGGCGACAGGCCCAGGCCCACGAGTGTCAGCTGCTTGACGGCAGTGAATACGTCGCCAAGGATTTCGCTGCTGGAACGGGAGGGCGATGCGTTGGCGGAACGCCGCCGGTCGCACAGCACCCTGTTCCAAGGCAGCGACCCCTTCCACAGCGCTGTGTGGCGCACATTGCGCCCGCTTGCCTTCCGGCCGACCTCGCTCTGCACGCGATACGCCGACAGCAGCGTGCATCCATGATGTGACCCATCAGCAGCGACGTGATCACACAGAAGCCCTGCCTGAGCTGCTTCCTCCTCGCTCCCGCCGACCCAATCCCAGTGGTTGTAGAGCAAGTAGACGGGCACGCACCCGACGGCCGACGCGTTCTGGACGAGCAGGTCACACTGGAACTCGCCCGCGACCGTGTGGTCGAAGGGGTACCGCTGCGGCTTCGACGCCTTCTTGGCCTGGATCCGCAGGCCGACTCCGTGAGTGCGGTTGTGGATCCACATTTCCCAGTCGGCGCCGTTCTGTCGTTCCTGGCCCTTGGTGAACTGGAACACCTTGACACGGTCCGCGGCGAACTGGCGCAGGTGCCGGATGTTCCCGTCGGTGAAGCTTTCCTCACCGGGTGCAGGAGGGTAGTGGTGATGGCCGTTGTGCAGCCAGTGGAACGTGTCGCCGGCGATCCACAGCAGCACCTCGCACAGGGAGGGCTGCCGGGCCGTTTGTGGGTCGGTGCCCGGCCGGGGAGAAGCGAGTCCGATCATGGGCATCAGCCAATCAGAGGCCACTGACATGGAACGTACGAAGCAGCCGAAGAGCGGAACCTGACCGGGACTCGGCGCGTGGGACCGCCTCCCTTCCCCGCTGAGCGTGACTGTGAACTTTGTGAATTGAAGCTGTCCGCGACGTAGGAGACGATCAAGGCGCGTGCAGGGTGAGGCGAAGGAGGACGTCAGGGTGTTTCACCGCATACGCCGCAGGGTGGCACAGCCGAGCAAGGCGCAGCGCCGGTTCTTGGAGCGGGCGGCGCAGATGGAGGGCCTGGTGCCGCCGGAGGTCGAGCGGATGCGGGCGGAACTCACGCTCGCTGCGACCGCGCCCTTGGTGGACGATTTTCTGCCTCCGGACCTGCGGGTTCCGAGCCACGACCAGATCGGCGGCCGGATGACGTCCTGGAAGCAACCGCTCGTCATCGACGGCGAGATCGTCGCCTGCGCCGAGTGCGGCGCGTACCGGGACTGGCTCATCCTCTCCACCCGAGACCAGGTGTGGCTGCGCTGCCGGGCGGGCCACCAGCAGCAGGAGGCGCGTCTCGACACCGCCTGGTACAACCGGCACACCGGTCCCGCGGAGGCGACCTTCGACACGTTCGAGGATTGCCTGCGCCACCACGGCCACTGACCACCACCCCTACGACCGCACTGGGCCCTCGGGCTCGTACTGACCACCCGTCGCCTAGCACCAAGGGGTCAGTTCCGTCATGCGCGTTCGCGTCGCCACCACCGCCCTCGGCATCACCGCCACCCTCCTCGCCCTGCCCGCCTGTTCCACCAACACCACCGGGGCCACGCATCAGACGCCCTTCTCCGCCCGGACCGAAGAGCCTTCCAATGCGGTCCACAAGCCAGCCGCGCTCTCGTCGGCCGCGCTCGAGTCCCGCCTGCTCGACCAGAGCGACCTCGGCAGCGGCTACCTGCCCAAGCCGGAGCGTCCTGCCCGGCACGACGACGTCACCGTCATCGGCTGCCCGGCCCTGAGCGAGCTGGGCGGCGACGCGGCGACCGGCGGCACGCTCACCTTCCCGCACAAGGCGAAGGCGGCCTTCACCTACGGCGACAGCTCCTCGGAGATCTCCGAGGAGCTGTACAGCGACACGGCGAACAAGCTGTCCGCCGGCATCGGACGGATCTTCGACGCCATGACCGGCTGCCCCACCTACCAGGTCGTCGCGGGCGGCACCGCGATCGACATAACCACGCAGAAGCTGCCCGCGCCCCGACGACTCGGGGATCAGCAGTGGAGCCAGCTCCTGACCTTCTCCACCGCAGGGCGGAGCACCGTGGTCAAGCAGACCGCGATCCACAACGGCAATCTCCTGCTGATCGTCTCCGGCTCCCCGGCCCTCGTCGACCGCCACCTCGGCAAGGCCCTCGCCAAGGCCACCGCAACCGGCTGACCTGCCCGGTCATGCCGCTGCCCCCGACCATGGAGGTGGTCGGGATAGCAGCGCGTCAGCCGACGCGCTGAGCAGCGCGCGCCGCCTGAACGGGGACCCAGGCTTGGACCTGGCCGGGCTGTACGTAGAGCACGTTCGGATTGTGGTTGCGGGGGCCATAGCCGCTGGAGGCACTGACGAGCAGGTACGCGCCCGCGGGGACGTGCCAGTTCCAGAACCAGGCGTCCTGTTGACGACCGGTGTCGCACCAGGTCACAACGGCCTTGGACCGCCGGCGTCTGCGCTGGTAGACCCGCGTGATTTGAAGAAGATCTCCTCGGCCTGCACTCCGGTGCCGTTGGAACGCCTGCCACTGTGCCGCGAGGGCGGCTGTGCGCTTACGGCGTGAACGGAACTTCAGCGCGACGATCACGGCCACGCCAAGGACGAGGGCAAGAAAGACACCGGGGCTGAGGTGCATTGCTGCATCCTGCAGGCTTACGTCACAGGGTGGCAAACCCTTCGCCGGAATCGAGGAGCAGTTTTCAAGCAGCGACTCCGCCTCTCACCAGCCGAGGCCCGTCCCGGTTGCCAGGGAACAGCCAACAGCGCGTTGTGCGCACACAAATACCGGCCCGGTCCGGATCCGCGGGTTAAGCGGCAGCCACCGATCGGCGAGGACAAGGAGATCACTTCCGTCGTGCGTTGCTGTGACGGTGTGTCCAAGCTGGAGCAGCACCCCGGTTACTGCGGCCTGCACGATCACCTGCAAGCTGTCGTCGCCCGCAGCGCGGCCGGCTCGCTCACGAGCCAGTGATGTGAACCCGTCCGAGGCCGCCCAGCTGACCACGGCCCCTGCGGCCACTTCGAGCACACGCAGCCCCGAAACACCGGTGTCCGCCTCACCCAGCACATGAAAGCCGGCCCGGCTTAGGGCAGAGCTCACCTGCAGGACCAACTCTGCAGGGGTGCATGACACCAGAGCCGCTTGCCCGCAAGAACGCAGGCCATGCCACTACATGCTGGTCGCCACGAGACCTTCACACGAGATGGCTGCTGGCCGAGGCGCGCAGGGAAACCCGGTCACGTGCTGCCGCACGGAGGGATGCTGCCTACGCAGCGCCCGCTCTCGCCGGGGTAGGCGGGGCCCTGGAGGGTTACTCGTGGGCTATGGCGAAGCTGCACCTTCCAGGACGGAAAGCTGATCACGGGAGCGGCGAGGCGCAGGAACGCGCGATGCCCGCGTCCGAGGAGGTCGGGCCGGGGCCCGAGGTGGAGCGCCGGGCGCCGGACGCCCCGACGAAGCTGCCCAAACGGGCCTGGGGCGCCGTGTTCAAGGGTGCGCTGCGCGAGTTCAAGGACGATGAGCTGACCGACCGCGCGGCGGCCTTGACGTACTACGGAGTGCTGTCGCTGTTCCCGGCCCTGCTGGTGCTGGTGTCACTGCTGGGCATCACCGGCAGGTCGGCCACCGACTCGGTGCTGGCCAACATCAAGAAGTTCGCCCCAGGCTCGGCCCGGGACATCATCACCCGGGCTGTGGAGCAGTTGCAGAGCAACGCCGGCGTCGGCTTCGTCATGGCGATCGTCGGCATCGTGCTGGCGGTGTGGTCGGCTTCCGGCTATGTGGCCGCGTTCATCCGTGCCGCGAACGCCGTCTACGACATGCCCGAAGGCCGCCCGGTATGGAAGATCCTTCCCGTACGGCTGGGCGTGACGGTCGTGCTGATGGTGCTGGCCGTGGTCAGCGCGCTGATCGTGGTGTTCACCGGCAGCCTGGCCCGCCAGGCCGGCACCGCGCTGGGCATCGGCGACACCGCGCTGACGGTGTGGTCGATCGCCAAGTGGCCCGTTCTCGTGGTCCTGGTTACCGTCATGATCGTGATTTTGTACTGGGCGAGCCCGAACGCGAAGGTGAAGGGCTTCAGGTGGATCACCCCGGGCAGCTTCCTCGCCCTGGCGATCTGGATGATCGCCTCCGCCGCCTTCGCGTTTTACGTGGCCAACTTCGCCTCCTACAACAAGACCTACGGCACCGTGGCCGGCGTCATCGTCTTCCTCCTGTGGCTGTGGACCACCAACCTGGCCATCCTGCTGGGCCTGGAGTTCGACGCCGAGACCGTACGCCAGCGATCCATCGCGGGCAGCCTGCCACCGGATACCGAGCCCTACACCCAGCCCCGCGACACCGGCAAATGGGACGAGGACGACCGACGCCGCCTGGGCGAGGGCTGACCGACCTTGGGCGTACGTCGATGACCTGCGGGATATCTGCTCTCCATGAGGCTTCTGGCAGGGTTGCACGACGCTGATCGGTCGCTGACCAAACACGCGGCCTCCCGCATCCCGCCCCGCATCGGCAAAGTACTCTCGGCAGTGGAGGAGACCGCCGAGAGCACGAAACTGTGGTGCGGCGCCGCCGCCGCGATGGCGTGGCTGGGCGGGTGGCGCGGCCGTAAAGCAGCGGCCACCGGCCTGACCGCCCTTGTCATCGCCCAGCTGACCTCGAACGGCCTGTGCAAGCAGCTGGCCGACCGGCCCCGGCCACCGAAGGAGTGGTTCCCCCACGACGAGGTCGACGACCGCCCCGACTCCTCCTCCTTTCCCTCCGGACACACCGCCGCCGCGGTGGCCTTCACCGCCGCCGTCGCACCCGCGTGGCCGGCCGCCGGAGCAGCCTGCGCGGTGCCCGCCGCCCTGGTGGCGCTCGAGCGCGTGCAGAGCGGTGCCCATTACCCCAGCAACGTCGCCGTCGGCGCCGCCATCGGCCTGGCCAGCGCCTGGCTCACCCACCGCGCTCCACGCCTGATGCTGCGCCACTGGCTCTGAATGCTGAGCGGCGCGGTCGCATCTCCACGATCTACAGACCGAGCATCCGGAAGCCGCGGCCACCGTGTCGTCGTTCCCACAGGTGCCGCCGAGCCGCATCGTCAGGGCTCCGGCTGTCTGAAGTACATGCTGGTGGGCGAGTAGATCGCGGTGCTTGGGCCGCAGCTGATCGGGGGCTGACGATTGCGGCCAACTCGCCCTGGCGTAGCACGCGTACCGGTCGCGGGGGTCTCCAATTCCGTCCAAGCGCACGTATGAGCGGGTCCACCCCCAAGCACCGCATCTGTCCGGGGCTGTGATCAGGCCACGCCTTCGGCCCTGAACTCGCTTACTCGGGGTACTCGCGCCCTCATCGGACGGTCGGGCGCATGACGCAGTCCGGCCTGCAGGAACTTGTGAGGACGGGAGGTGACCGTCGTGTCGAACACGCAGCCGCACCATGCCGGGTCCGGCCAGAGCACGGACCGCTTGGGCCAGGAGCCGGTGGGCGAGCTGGTGCAGCGGGCCTCGCAGCAGCTGACCGAGCTGGTGCGCGGCGAGCTGCGCCTGGCGCAGGCGGAGATGAAGGAGAAGGGCAAGCGCTACGGCAAGGGCGGTGGCCTGTTCGGTGGCGCCGGCGTGGTCGGCTTCCTGATGGCGCAGGCACTGGTCGCCACTGCGATCGCCGCGCTGGCGGTGGCGTTGCCGGTGTGGGCGGCGGCGCTGATCGTGACCGCGGTGCTGGGTGTGATCGCCGCGGTGATGGCCATGGATGGAAAGAAGCAGGTCGACCAGGCCGCGCCGCCCGCGCCCGAGCAGACGGTCGAGAACGTGAAGGCCGACGTGGCCGAGATCAAGGAGAGTGCGCACCGATGACCCAGCCGCCTCATGATGAACCCACTGCCGCCAGCCCCGCGGAACTGCGAGAGCAGGTCGAGCAGACCCGCGAAGAACTCGGTGAGACGGTCGAGGCGCTCGCGGCGAAGACCGACGTCAAGGCGCGTGCCCAGGAGAAGGCCGCCGAGGTGAGGGGACAGGCCGCCGCGAAGGCCGGTGAGCTGAAGGAACAGGCCGCGCTCAAGGCCGGGGAACTGAAGGCAAGGGCCGCAGACCTGGCGCACCAGGCGCACGACAGGCTGCCTGACCCGGTCAGGGACAAGGCTGCTCAGGTAGCGGAGCAGGCCCGGGCGAAGGCGGCCCAGGCCAGTCAGGTCTGGGAGGACAAGGCACCCGAGCCGTTGCGGCAGAAGACGGCCCAAGGTCCGCAGCTGGCGAGGGGCAACCGAAAGGTGCTGCTGGCGGCAGCGGGCGTAGCTGCCGTGGTGTGGCTGGCCTGCCGCCGCCGGAAGGGCTGAACTGGCATCCAAGATCGCCTACAAGCCGGTCGGTCTGGTGCTCGGGGCCGTCAGCGGCATGGCCGCGGGAGCGCTGTTCAAGCAGGCGTGGAAGATGCTCGGTCACGATGAGGACGCCCCGGACGCCACCGACGAAGACCGCTCCTGGCGCGAGGTCCTGCTCGCCGCCACGCTGCAAGGCGCGATCTTCGCCGGGGTCAAAGCGGCCGTCGACCGCGCCGGCGCCACCGCTACCCGCCGCCTGACCGGGACCTGGCCCGGCTGACGCATACAAAGAAGGCGGGAGGGGACACGAGACGGATCCCGATCCAGATCCGGACCCTCCCTCTCCCGACGAGAGCACACGCGAAGGACCCTCATCGCCATGTCCGACCAGCACGCGACCGCCGCTGTGATCGCGGCAGCAGTCATCGCTACGGTCCTGGTTGCCCGGGCAGTCGTCCTCCACCACAGTGGCCGAGTCGCCTGTCTTACCCACCGAGCGCACAGTCGTGTTACACCCAGCGCGGACATGGCCACGCCGGGCGCCGTCACGCTGGCTGACGACGCTGCAGCCTGCGTCGTCCGGGAGGCTGAACAGCACGTCCATCACTGCTGGCAGCAACTCCAGACGCGGGCTGACCCGCCAAGTGACCAGCGCGGAAAATAAGCGACAGGAGTGATGGGCACCGTCTCAAGCGCTTGTGGCTCGAGTGAGGCGGCGGGCCAGGTGGGGGCTCATAGCGGCGGTGTTCAGGGGCCGCGAACACCGCCGCTACTGGAGTGACCGCACCCGGTGCACCGGCGCCTCCCGTTATCGCGGTCGAGCGCCCGCTGGAATGCGCCCGCAGGGCAACCGCACGCGCGGAGCCCTACAACCCAAGCCGCACACAGGGGCGATCATTCACCTGCACGTGCTCACCCGGCCGCCGAGACCGGGCAGGCGGCACCTCAATCGACGTTGCCTCGCAGAAGCTGCCCGCACCCCACGCCCTCGGTGACGAGGGGTGGAGCCAGCTCCTGATGTTCAGCGCAGGAAGCCGGAGCACCGTGGTCAAGCAGACCTGATCCGCGACGGCAGCCTGCTGCTAATCAACTCCGGCTCCCCGGCCCCTGTCGACCGCCACCTCGACAAAGCCCTCGCCAAGGCCACGGCAGCCAGCTGACCGACGCGAAGGAATTGGTCGATCGCTAGGCCGGCGCCCGCAGCAATCGATCCTGTGTGGCCACGGGCAGCACCCGGCGCAGGACCGGTGCCGTCGAACTGGGGGAGGCGGCGAAGGCTGCCACGAGGTCGTGCGGGACGCTGGAACTGATGGAGGCGGCCCACAGGCAAGGCGCGTCGAGCGCGGGCTCCGCCCATGCCTGCCATCCGAACCCTGCCCCATCTGCCTCCATCGTCAGGGCGCGGGGGTCGCCGTCCTGGATGAGGGGCGGCACCTCGCCGAGGCTGATGTGCGAGGTGAACGTCGAGTCCGTCGCTGCCGCGTGGGGCTGGTCGATGTCGCGAAGCCATCCATTTGCGGCGACGGCGTCGAGTACCGGCTCGGGTCCGGCGAGCGGCACGGTGGGCTCGTCCCGGGCGTCGAGCGCGACGAGGAAGTCGGTCACGGCCTCGCCGGGGACGTCGGGGGTGAAGTAGGACGACCACGACGCGAGCGGACCGCTCCTGTCCGCTCGGGCCGAAATCTGCCAGGCGATCGGCAGGGCGCCCAACTGAAACGGCTCGTCCGCCAGGCTCCACTGAGCCCAGCAGAGGGCATCGGGGCTGATGTGCAGGACGGTGCTGCGCAGAACCTGGCGGTCCTCCGGTACCTCGTCCGGCTCGTGCCGTCCGCGGACGATCGTCAGGCTCGTCCAGCCCAGGCCGGCGAGCGTGTCGGCGACGGCGTCGTAGAGGCGCCCATCGTCACCGGCCAGATGCCGGGAACCGACCCAGAACGCAGGCTGGCCGCCAGGCGGGGCGGACGGGTCGGGCGGGAATTCGGGGTACAGCGGCGCCTCCAAGGGCTCGGTGCGGGACTAGTTGCCGCCGGCACGACGGCGGGAACGGCGCGGCGGCGCCTGGACGTCGCCCTGCCAGGTCAGGGCGACAGCGACCTCGGGCGGCAGATGGCCGAGCTGTGACCGACAACCGGCTCTGCGGAGTCTGCCGGCAAAAGGCCGACCGGCTCGCCGACCAGCGGCCCTGCCCTCGCTGCGGCAAGCCGGGATATCTCCGCGAGGAGACGGGCTGGTGCGGACATTGCTCCCGGCCCCGACAGGACAAGCAGCCCCCGCGGACCTGCAGCGAGTGCGGGCAACTGCGACGGCATGCCGGACTGGGCCTGTGCTCGTCCTGCTGGCAACGGCACCCCGGCCGACCCTTCATCCGCGGCGAACACCTCCGCGACCAGCTCGCCGACCCGCCCGCCTGGCTGGAGGACTTCTTCACCCTCCACGGCCTGGCCCTGCCTACCGACCAGGCCGAACGTCTCGCCGCCGGGCGGCGCAAGCGCCGCATCGACGCCGTCCCCGAGCTGCTCCGGCCAGCCGTGGTCGCCTTCGACGCCTCCCGGATGCGGGCCCAAGACCGGGCCCGCCGGGCCGGCACCCGCCCCCGCAGCGACCACACCCTGGAAACCGCCCTGAGCATCCTGCGCGACCTGGCCCGCTTCCTCCCCGAGCACCGCGGCAAGGACGACTGGGCTCTGGTCGACATGCACGACGTCGAAGCCTTCCTGACCACCTTGCCCAAGGCCCGCAAGCGCCGACTGGTGGTGCTGCGGCAGTTCTTCCGCTTCGCCCGTTCCAAGCACATCGTGCTGATCGACCCGACCCGCACGCTGATCGTGAAGGAACGGAACGGCTTCCGCGGCCGCACTCTCACACTCGATCAGCAGCGCGAGCTTGCCGCCGCTGGACCACCGACGAACACGTCCACCCGCACGAGGCTCTGCTCGGCATGCTCGCCCTGCTGCACGGCGCCTCCAGCACCGAGGTCCGGATGCTGCAGATCACCGACATCGACGCGGCAGCCCAGACCGTCCGGCTCGGCAAGCGACCCCATCCCGTCCCACTTGACCCCGCCTCCTGGAGCGTGCTGCAACGATGCCTGGCCCACCGCGAGGCATGGCCGACGGCCAACCCGCACGTGATGGTCACCAAAGGAACGAAGGCCGGGCGAAGTCCGGCCTCAACTGCCTATCTTTCCCACGCCCTTGACGACTGCGGATACCCGCCCCGGACGATCCGCTGCACCCGCCTCCTCAACCTGGTGAACACCATGGACCCCAAGCTCGTCGCCGCCGCCTTCGGCATGGACCCGCAGGCCACCCTCATCTATCTCGCCGACCACGTTGACGAGGGCCGGCTGCCAGGAGGTGAGCAGTCCGACCTCACTCCTCACTGAAGCCGCAGGACACCAGGAGCCCGGTCTTCGAAGATTTCAAGCAGCCAGTCGAAGACAGTTTCCCCATGCCCTTCACGAGCGGCGACCAGGTCCGCGCTGACAGCCGGACGGTTCGTGGGGTGGCAGCGCGAGAGGCGACGCTCCAGCTGCCGAGCCGTCTCGGCGTGGCCCAGATACTCGCGGGACGTCGCGTGGTCCCGCCACTCCACCACGTAGTCGTCATCGTCGGGTGTCCCGAAGCCCCCGCTGAGACAATCGGCGAAGGCATCCAGGTTTCGGCCGAAGTTGCCGCCAGGACCGTTGATCGCCTCGCCGATGACCCGCCAGAATTCCTCCAGCGTCCTGACCTGTGTGCCGTCCAGCACATATACCGATGTCACAGCCCGCAGCATACGTACGAACCGGTGGACTGCCACTCCAATTTGAACCCGTGCTGTTCAGGCACAACCTTGCACGTGTTCGCCGGAACATGTGCGCTTTGGTGAACGGCCTGTTGGAGGCGATGACGATGGCGTGCCGTTCCTCGCGCTCGGTGAAGATCTGGAACAGCAGCTCGGCTCCGTGCCGGTCGAGTTTGACGTAGCTGAGTTCGTACAGGCAGAGCACGTCCACTCGTCCGTACTTCTTAATCGTGCGGCCCAGTTGCTTGTCGCTGGCCGCTTCGGCCAGTTCGTTGACCAGGTTCGCGGCGGTCGTGTAGCGGACTCGGCCGTCTGCCTCGGCGATCGCTGTTCCCAGGCCGATCAGCAGGTGGGATTTGCCGGTGCCTAAGTCGCCGATCAGGCAGAGCGGCTGGCCGGCCTGGACCCAGCCGGGCTGGGTGAGGGTGTTGATGACCTCCTGCGGAATGTTGGGGTCCTTCGAGAAGTCGAAGTCCTCGATCCGCTTGATCCGGGGGAAGTCGCTTCCTTGACCCGGCGGACCTTGCGCCGCTGGTCACGGTCCTCGCCTTCGCCTTCCAGCAGCTCCGCGAGGAAGTCCGCGTAGGAGGCATGCGCGCGCAGGGCCTGAGCGGCGAACTCCTCCCAACGCTCGCGGATGGTGGCCAGGCCCAGACTGCGGCAGGCCGCTTCGATCGTGGCCGCCGGTTCGGCCCCGCGCTGTGCGGGCAGGCCGAAGGAGCCCCATCGCCCCTGCGTCGTGGGGGCGGGGGTGGTGCTCTGCGTCATGCTGAGCCTTTCGGTGTCTGAGAAAGCAGCTGGCCGTAGGCGGCCAGCGACGGTTCCGGCCGGGTGTCCGGCGGCAGGACAGGGCGCCTGGCGGGCAGGGAGATCACCCGTGCGGATCCGGTGTCCTGGTCTTCAGGGGCGTCCTCGGCCGGCGGCGAGGGCGGGGTGATAACGACCGGAGGCGGCCCGCCGGCCGCGGCCAGGGCCTTGCGGGCCTCGATTGCCACCAGGTCTGGGGAGACCGATCCGGCGGCCAGGACGGCGCTTATGCCGGCAACGACCGCCTCGTGGGGCAGGTGCCGGTGCAGCAGCAGGACGTCAATGAGGGCTCGGGTGCCCTCCGCACGGCCTCTGGCCTCGCGGGCGGCTGCCCAGAACGCGTGGACGGGGGTGAACTGACCGCTTTCCCGAGCGGCTGCCAGGCCGGTGGAGTTCTCCAGGGCTCCGGGCATGTAGCGCAGGATCTCCAGGTAGTGATCGAGCAGGTCCCTGAAGCCGTATCGGCCGGCCAGCCGCGGGTGCCGGACGACGATCTCTTGGCGTTCGAACACCCAGACCTCATCGGCCCGCAGAGAGACACGGACGTTCTGGCCGATGAAGCGGGCCGGGACCGAGTAGCGGTTCTGGCGGACGGTGATCCGGGAGGTCTTGTCGACCTTCGGGGTCAAGGTCAAGCCGACGTCGAACTCCTCCAGCGGCAGCGGTGCCAGCAGAGGTACCTCGTGCTGGAAATCGAAACCGACCGACGTAGGGCGGTTGTCGATGTGCCGGGCGTCCTCGAAATCCTCGATCTGCTCGATCTGCTCGTTGAGGTCCGCCAGCGTGTCGACCTCGGGAACAGGGACCAGGTGGGAACGGCGGAACCGGCCGCCCTCATGCTCGACGCCGCCCTTCTCGTGGGCGCCCTCCTGGCCAGAGCGGCAGTAGAAGGCATCGAAGCCGTATTCTCTGAACTCTGAGATCGGCGTCGAGAATGGTGTGAACTCGCGGCATCGGTCAGGGCAGGTGTTGGCGAGTCTCTATCCAGGCGAGGAGTTGATCCCGTATTGGGCTGGGTTGCAGGTGGTCGACAAGCCTGTCCAGATGGGCCGTCAGGTTCTTGTGCCGCCGCAGCTCGCCTATTTGCTCAACCGCGAGTTCGCGCCAGTGATCGGCGAGAGCACGGGCCTCAGAAGGGGTCAGAGCAAGCGCGGTGACAGTGTCGGCCGCCAACCTCTCGGGGCTCCAGTCATGATCCTCGTCGTCAGGGCCGAACTGGTCGATCACCCACATCCGGAGCAAGAAGTTCTGCTGAGCCGCTCGTGCTCGATCCCAGAGACTGTCGCCATGCAGACGCTGGTTGGCCTGCAATGACAGCTTGGCCCACTGCTTGCGGGCTTCGCGGGGTTCGTCGGCGAAATAGGCATGGCCCTGAGCGACGACACGTACCGCCTCAAGCTGCTGGCCTTGAGCGTCCTCAGCGAACGACTGGAGACGCTCGATCGTCCAGGTGCTGAGGTCGCGGCTTGGGTTTTCGTGATTGGCGTCGGCGTTCAAAAGTCCTCGTTCCTGATGGTGGGCATGCCGAGGTCGACGTCGGCTCCCTTGTGGGGACGCCGGTCAATCTGGGTGAGCTTGTCCTTGGCTCCCGCAAGGCTGACACGCAGACCTTCGACTTCGCCAAGCCACCCCTCGCGCTCAGCCTCGGCGATTCGGGCGATGAGATCGTCGCGGATCTCAACCAGCCGGTCGCGCTGAGCAGGGTCGGACCAGAGCATCGGGCAGCGCACGCAGGCGTGTTCGTGGATGCACGGAGTGCCGAACGAGCGGCCGCAGGTTCCGGTGCAGACCTTGCGACGTTCGAAGTGGCCGAGGAACTCGGTCCACTCCTCGTCGGTGGGGACGCGGTACTCGTCGCTGGGGCGCATGGCTCGCCTGCGGGCGAGGAAGGCCAGGTGGGCCTGGACGGCTTCGTCCGGATACATCGCCTTGTAGCCGAGAGTGACGTTGATGTCCTGGTGCCCGGCGATGACCTGGGCGATGTGCGGCGGCAGGCCGCTCAGGACGGCGTCGGTGATGAACACCCTGCGGAAATCGTGCGGAGTGAAGTGCAGGGGGCCGACGGTGACCGAGTCGGCCAGCCCGGTGTGCGCGAGCGCGGTTGTCAGCAACTTCCGGATGGCACCGGAGCTGATCGCCCGGTACTCCCCGCCTCGGTGCCGCTGGAACAGCAGGGGCGAAGGCGGCAGCCACGTGCGTTCGTAGTGGTCGTAGGCGGGAACCCGAGGGACTTTCCCGTTCGTGTCACGGATTCGGCAGATGATCGTGGACAGCACATCGGCGAGTTCGGGCCTGACAACCAGCAGCCTCTCAATGTCCGTCTTCGACGGGATGATCTGCAGCAGTGGGATGAGCTCGCCGGTGGTGGGCAGCCGGTATTGGATCAGGCTGTGGTGGAAGAGCTGGGTGAGTTCCTCGACGCGGATGCCGGTGGCCCGCAGGACCTCGACGACGGCGAAGGCCCAAAAGGCGTGATCCTCCTCGCGGCCGAGATCCCGCCGTTGTCCGGTCGCGGGGTCCTCGGCCAGGATCTTGGCAGCGGCCGAGCGGCCTGGGGTGACGCGTACCAGTGTCTGCCCGGCCGCGCTGAACGTCTCTCCCGGTGCCGAGTCGCGGGCGGCCAACAGCAGGGCGGCGGCGTCTTTGCGGCGCCGGTCGACGCTGCGGACCGGGACCGGCAGCACGGGAAGCCGTTCCCGGGTGCGGGCATCCATCCGGGACTTGCGGCGCCGCTTGTCCTTCTTGCGGTTGATCTCTTCGCTGCCCACCGGGCAGGGCGTGACCCACCGGGCCCAGCGCGAGGGCTCCTCGACGGCCCAGTGCGCCAGGTCCAGGTAGAAGGCCCGTACCGGGGTGAGGCACTCGCAGTAGTTGATGCGAGGTGCCTGGGTGGTGATTCGCCGGCCGTCGGGAGTGCGGACCGTCTTGTCCACGGTGCGAAGTCGCTGCTTCCATGCGTCGGCGACCTCGGTCGGCAGGTGAAGGCTGTCGATGCCTGGGTGGTGCCGTTCCAGGTCGGACCAGAAGAGCTTCACGAGGTAATACGACAGCGCCTCCAGGCTGTTGTAGTCCAACGCGGGCTGGCACTCGCGCAGGTAGTCGACGAACAGGTCGCGGATGGGACGGCAGGCGACGCCGTAGCGGTCGATCAACTCCTCCGGCGTGCGCTGACCAGCACTCCTCAGCTCACGCAGCGTCGCTGGGGCCGGGTCTCCGAACACGCCCAGGTCGTGCAGGACCCGATTGAACAAGTGGGTCGCGCCGACCGAGGTGCCCCGCAGTTCGGCCTCGACCTCCAGCAGCTCCAGGACGTCGCCGGGGGTGATGTCGGAGATGACGCCGCCCTTGGCGGCGAGGATCTGGGCGGTGCGGTAGGCGACGCGGGTCGCGGAGGTCGTGGAGACACTCGTATCCTCGCCGCATCGCTCCCGCAGCCGGGCAAAGCCGACGCTGTCCCGGTACTCCACCATCGCCCGGGGCAGGGCCCCGCGGCGAAGCGAAGAGGTGACCAGCCACGTCAGTGAGGGACGGAAGAGGTCGGCGGCGAGGGCGACATTCACCGCCCGGAAGAACGCGTCCTGACGAAAGCCAGCGGTGTGGCCTCGATCGGAGAGCCACTGCAGCGGAATCTCACGCCAGCTGCCGTTCGCGTGGTCGGCATCGGCTCCGCTGGCCAGCCACCTGTCCTACCAGGTGGCGCCGGGCTGGTCTTCGAGCCAGCCCAGCAGCAGCCCGAGGGCCGCCTTATGGCCGCTGCTGTCGCAGCCCACGAGGAACGGCGCGGTAGTCACTCGCGCCCAGACCGCGTCTCGGACCTGCACCGTGACGGGCCAGGACTCTTCACGCGCTCTTCCCCGCGCGTACGTTTTCTGCGAAGGCAGCGGGATGACCGCGCATGGTGCGGCGTCCAGCGCGGTGGCCATCAGCGGGCCGCCCCGAACAGCACATCCAGCGATTCGGACCGATAGCCGGACGCGGGGCCGGGCGTTGTGCGAGCCGCGGCCTGCCGCGTGTGTTCGGCGTGGTGGACCAGCAGCCGCCGGATCACCTCTTCCTTGCGGGGAGTTAATGGTGTGCTCGGGTATTGGAACTCTCGGAATACCCCCGTGATCAGAGGGGATCGAGGAGCATCAGGACCTCGTCCCGGGTGTCGTCGGGCGCAAGGCGAAGGGCTCCGGGCCAGCGACCGATCTCACGCCATCCGAGTCGGCTGTAGAAGCTCTCCAGCCCTGCTTCTCCTCGGGCCGCGAGATGGAGCTGTTCGAGTCCCAGTTCGTCACGGGCGATCTTCCGCAGCTCACGCATGAGAGCGGATCCGACACCACGGCCGCGGAATTCGGGGTGGGTCTGAAGGTGGCGAACCGTGCCCCAGTGCTCGACGAGCCGGTAGGGATCACGGTTGAGGACGACCCACCCGGCAAGACCGTCACCGAATCTGGCGGTGATGAGTCGGCTGTGCTGCGGATGAAGACGGCCGAGGAGCTTGTCCGTGACGGGTGCGACGTCGTCGTCTCGGACCGGCGCGAAGGGGAATCCGGCGGCGCCGCCTGAGTTGGTGACCGCGATCCAGCAGTCGATCAGCTGGCGTCGGAGGTCGGGAGTGATCTCGCGGGCGTCGGTGATCTGGACGAGATCGGGCTTACTTGCGTGTGTCATGAAAAGCAGCATGTCAGCGCGGTCTGACATCGGGATGGGTCAGTTTTTCGAGTTCCGGCGGCTGACGTCGGCTGCGTAGGCGGCCCAGTCTCCGGCGGCGGCTCGCTGCCATTTGACGGCGACGGTGATGTCGATGCCGAGGGTGCGGGCGAGGACGGCGGCGGGCAGCTCGGTGGCGAGCTGGAACAGCGCGGTCGAGCGGGCTTCCGCGAGCCGGATGCCGAGTTTGCGAAGTCGTTCGCCCATGGCCCAGGCACTGAGCGTTTTCAGCGTGGCCACTGACCGGGTGACGGGGCTGTGCGGGGTCGGGGTGCGCAACGGACAGGGCTCCCGTGCCGTTGAGGGAGGCGTTCGACGTCTCAATTTAGTAGCACGGGAGCCCTGTTGGTTCCGTATCCTGCCGCACTCGACCTGCCCCACGCCCTGGTCGAGTGGGTCACGATGCTCATCGCCACCCGTGAGGGTGACCGGCGGTGCAACCTTCCACCGCACCGCCGTGCGCTGGTCGTTCTCGTGTACCTGCGCCGCCACGACACCCTCGCCCGTATCGCCGCGGCCTTCGGGATATCCGTCGGCACTGCCCACGCCTACGTCACCGCGGTCACCGCTCTGCTCGCCGAGCAGGCGCCGGGCCTGCTGAAGACACTGCGCGCACACGACCCGGACTTCGTCCTCCTGGACGGCACGCTCGCAGAGTGCGACCGCGTCGGCGACGGGAAAGCCGACTACCAAAACACCAGCGCCATGGAGTGAACGTACAGGTCGTCACGGACCCAGCCGGCGAGATTCTGTGGTTGTCGCCGGCGTTACCGGGCCGGACCCACGACCTCACGGCCGCCCGCACTCACAAGATCCTCCGGATCTGCGCGCGCCAGGGCGTTCCGATCCTCGCCGACATGGCCTACATCGGTGCGGGCGACTGGGTCACCACCGCCAAGCGCCGCCCGCCCCGCGGCGAGCTCACCCTCACCGAGCGGACCGAGAACCGGGCCCTGTCCGCGGCCCGGGCACCTGTCGAACGAGGCGTGGCGCGGCTGAAGTCCTGGCAGATCTTCCGTAGATCCCGCATCAGCCCCAACCGCATGAGCGTCATCACCAAAGCCCTCATCACCCTGGAGGGGGACGCTGAAAACGCTCAGTAATACGTGACCGCTGTTGACCCCGCCCCCCCGCGCGGGGGCAACAGCGGTTGTCGGGGTCGGCCCTCCTCATGCGCGACGGCTGTGTTCGAGGGCGGTCCGTGTCGCGTGGATTTGTGTGTCAGAAGACGCCACTGCAGTCGCGGTCGGCCCCTGCCTTACTGGTGCACAGCTTGAGGCTGGTCTTCGATGTCTTGCCGTTCACGACGCCCCACGAGAAGCCGGCGAGGTCCCCGTATGAGCCGTAGCCCGTGGTGACGGTCGCTATGAGTTGCCAGCGGTTGTAGCCAGGGGTGTAGCTGAACAGTTCGACCCGGCGCTTGTCCCTGGCGGTGTCCTTCAGCAGGGTTTCACCAGCGGTGTCGGGGAAGTAGTTCTCCGGGGTGGGCTCGGCCCATTCGTTCCAGCAGAGCCGGCCGGAGACCGAGGCCCCGGTGATGGCGTTCGAGAAGGTCCGGCAGCCGCTGGGGGCGGCCTGCTCGGCGCCCCGTCCTGCGGTGTGCGCGCTCGACACACTGGCGATACCGATCACCAGCGCGGAGCTGGCGATGGCGACACCAAGGCTCCTCATAGCGCTCCTTCGCATCGCTTGCAGGGAACCAGACACTAGGTTCACTCTCCTTCTGTTGCTGGATGTGCCGTCACCGGCCTGCCGTTCGGGCGAGGGGCAGCCCGCTGCGGCTCTCATGCCGAGCCGGCACGCAGGATGGCTGCCTACGCGTGGGCCTTCGGGTCCGCGGGCTGAGCACCGCGGTTGCTGCGGTGCTGTGCAACCAGGTTGCTCGGGAGAGGCAGACAGGTCGTCTCGTTTCGGGCTGGGCCGAAACGAGAGTCACTCGCAAGACTGCGACGGTGACCTTGCGGATTCACTTCACGGCTGAGGACCTGGCCCGCACCCGCCTGGCGTCGGGGGTGCGACCGCTGTTGGAGCTGGGAATAGGCATCCGGCTGCTGCAGGAGCGCAGTCATCCGGTGCGCTTCGATGCCTGGCGGCGTCGGGCCGCGGCAGGTCTGCGTCCTCGCATGCTGCCGCTGTTCGACTTCATCCCCGCGCTGGGGGCGTCCGTGGGATTCTTGGACATGAGCGGCCCTGAGGCACCGGACGCCTTCCGGGAGATGCTCGCCGCAGCTCCGAGGCAGCAGATCATCGAGGACTTGGACCGATGGGCAGCCGGGCTTCGACATATACCCAAAGCGGCACGGCAGCTCCGGGATGACCCGTTGCTCGTCCGCCACCTGGCCAGTGCCGTGCACGAAGCGCACGAGTTCTTCATCGCCCCGTACTGGCCCAAGATCGAGCAGCTTGCCGGATCGGACCGGACGCTGCGCCTGCAACAGTTGGCTGAGCACGGCGTCGAACGCCTACTGAGAGAGCTCAACCCGCGCTACATCACCTGGGCCTCTCCGGTGCTGCACCTGACCACTGCCTCCAACCGCGATGGCGATGTTCACCTCGCGGGACGTGGACTGCTCCTCATCCCGAGCGTGTTCGGCGCCCACTACCCCGCCTTCGACCACCCGGACGACGGGCAGCCCTGGATCACATTCCCTGTCCGCGGCAGCGCGCATGCGCCCATGGCCCCTGCCGCCGTCACGGCCGGCGTCCTCAGTGATCCCCCCGCCTCTCTTCGCGCGCTGCTCGGCCGGACCCGGTCCACCGTCCTGTGGGCGATAGCCGAGCACGTCGGATGCACCACGACCCAACTGGCCGCACTGGTCGGCATCTCCCCCGCGAGCGCCAGTGAACATGCGAGTGTTCTGCGCAGTGCAGGGCTCACTGTGCTCACCCGGGACGGGAAGTGCGTCCGTCACGCCCTCAGCAACTCTGGGCAGGCTCTCCTCGACTCCGCCGGTGCTTGAACCGAGTAGCGAAAGGGTGACTCACTCTGGGCCAACTCGGCTTGGGCTGCACACCGGCCCGCCGTCACCCGATCCGGTCCTCGGTGTTGGTTGGGGCCGGGGGCCTCGGTCATCACGGCGCGGTAGCCGGGCTACGCCCGGCGAAGGCCCGTCCACTGACGCCGTGATGGCGGCAGCCGGCCGGGGGTGCGCAGGCCGGCATCGGAGCCCACGCCGGTTTCGTAGGCGGTGCCCAGGATGTTCTCGCCGTCGGCGCCGGGCGGGATGTAGACGGGGACGATCAGGGAGGCGGTCTTACCGGAGACGTCCAGGCGCAGGGCGCGGCCGGGGGCCTGGACGCAGCGGACGCTGCGGGTGGGGTCGGCGAAGACGATCGCGTCCACGCTGGGGGATGTCGACGCCTTCGGCGACCAGACGGGAGTTGGCGAGGATCGCGGTATCGGCGGCGGCGAGCGGGCGGGGGCGTCCAGGCGGCGCTGTCGGGGGTGTTCACGAGAGCCTTTGATCTGCACGCTTTCGGAGGTGTTGGAGATCGTTCCCCGCCTGGCGGGTGATCGTTCCCCACCGTCGCGGGGGTCGCGTTTATGCTCTGGGGTCCGGTCATGTACGGGAGGGGCGGCGGGTGCACCGCAGACGGTTAGTGACGGGTGTGCGGGTGGCGGCGACGGTGGTCGTCCTGGTGCTGGCTGGGGGTGCTTGCGGAGGCAGCGGGGCGAAGTCCGACGGGGCAAGCCCGGCAGCCCCCGAGGGGACGGTGCCGCTCGAGCATTCTCATCTCAGAATTGCCCAGCTCAAGCAGGTTCTCGATCTGCAGAGCATGCCCCCGGGGTGGAAGGTCGGCGTCCAGGAACTCGCCGGTCGGGATGTGCCCGGGGGTGATGAGTGTCGCAAGCCTGGGCACGTCTGTGCGGGGATGATCAGTCACGCGATCGTGCAGTACGACAACACTAAGAGCACTGGGAACGTCTTCATCGATACGTCTTCGTTCGAGGATGTTGAGGCTGCCCGGAGCTGGTACAAGGACCGCAGTGCTTCGTGGGCAAGCAGGGGAGATCGTGAAATCGCGATGCCAAGGGTCGGCGATGCGAGCGTCGCGCGTTCTGGGGTGAACGCCCACTCCGGTGATCAGTACACCGGGCTTGAGATGCGGGTCGGGACGGTGGTCGTGGCTATGACCTACACGCACCAGGACGAGGCTGATCCGCAGATGTTGCTGACCCTGGCCCGGATGGAGGCCACGCGTCTTCGGCAGGCTCAGTCGGGTGAGGAGCCCACCGCTTCCCTGGCAGGGTCCTGAAGGGTGAAGGACCGGGGGCTGGACGAAGGCGCGTTCGCCGGGTGCGCTCAGGCGGGCATGGTCGCGGTTGTACTGCTGGTAGTGCTCGGGCAGTTCGCGGTGGTTGTAGTAGGGGGTGCGGACGGTGGCGCCGGCGCCCTGGTAGGCGCGGTCGGCGAGGATGAGGATCTGTCTCGTGAGGAAGGCTTGGACGATGCCGTGGGCACAGGCGGCGGTCAGATCGTGGGTGCGTCCCGGCGTCGCGCGCGAGAACCACAAGGGTGTGCCGTCTGCACGTGCGATGACCTGGACGTTCATGCCATGCTTCCGGTGTTTTTGCGAGTAGTACGGCTGGTCTGCGGCAATGCCGTCAGTAGGGATGAGGGTGCCGTCGACGATCACGTGGTCGCCCTCGCCCAGGCCCACCAGCGCCTCGTGCAGGCCGGGAGCCCAGGCGGCCAGCACCTCGAGGGTCTCGTCCACGTAGCGCCAGGCCGTCGCCGCTGATACCCCGAACCCGGCCCCGGTCTGCGCGAACGTCTCGTTCTTCCGTAGATGCGCCAGCGTCAGCAGGGCTTGCTGAAAGCAACCGACCTTGCGCCAACGCGAGTTGTGTTCACGCCTTCGGGCGTAGATGAGCCAGGAGACATGCTCAACCAGCTCATACGGACATCGAGCATGGAAGGATACGGAACCAACGGAGCCCCTTGGTCGCCGGTGTGATGAGTGAGATCACCACGCCAACGACGAGGGGCTCCGTCATGTCACCACCCCTACTGACCAGCCCATTTAACACCTGCAGCACACGATGGAAGAGGCTCACTGAGCTCTTTCAGCGTTGCAGCTCCAGAGTGAGGACGGCTGCAGCAATTGACGGCATTCGCTTTTGACTGCATCGGTCCTTCACCGAGGCCGGGCCGAGAGGCACGCGTGCGTCTCCTCCCGGCCCGGCGCAATCGGAACTGCCCGCGCGCGATCAAGAAGCCGAACCGATGGCCGCTACTGAGGACCCGCGTCAAACGCGGCACTGCGCAGCCAGGCCGCTGGGCCCACAACCCGACCACGAAGCCGGAGAGACCTCGACGGGCTGGAAGACCAGCACTCAGGACAGGCTGCCTCCCTACGATGTCGCCATGATGATCTCTGATCAGGAACAGCCGTTGATACGTGTCCTGCATGACGAGTCCCGACGCGACCTGCGGGATCCGACGCGTCCGCGCCCTGTCCGTCTTTACCTGTGGGAGCCGAGCCGCCCACAGGGTGCACCCGCTCCGCTTGTCGTCGTCTCTCACGGCACCGGAGGTTCGGGCAGCAACATGGAGTGGCTGGTACGACCGCTGCACGAGGCGGGTTTCCGGGTTGTTGCCCTTGATCACCACGGCAACAACTACGTCGACGGTTACGAGCCGGAGGGCTTTCTCCATGTATGGGAACGGCCCCGGGACGTCTCCTTCGCCCTCGATACACTCGCACGGGAACAGCTCCTTGGTCCGGTCGGTGTGGCGGGTTTCTCCCTCGGCGGTTACACGTCGGCGGCCCTTGCCGGGGCCCGTATCGATCCGCAGAACCTGCGGGCTGTACTGACGGGAACGATCCCTCTACCGGTGATTCCCGAGTTTCCCAGCGCGCTAGAGGCGCTGCGGAAGAAGTATCCACTGGACGAGTCGTCACGACGTGTGCTGGATGCCGCCGCAGCAGACCTCTCGGATCCCCGAGTGCGAGCGGTCTTCCAGGTAGCCCCCGGAGTGGGCAGTCTCGTGACGCCGGAAAGCCTGGCAAGCGTGCGAGTGCCTGTGGGCATCCGCTGGGGTGGAGCAGACACGGTCAACCCGTACGGCATCGACACCAAGCCGTACCTGGAGCACATTCCCACAGCGAGTGGTGGCTCGGCCGGCCCCAATGTCCGCCACGACGACTTCTTCGCCCCGGAACCTGCCGACCCGACTGTCCGCGTTCGGGTCGGCAAGGAGGCAGCCGCCTTCTTCCAACAGCACCTTGGCTGATACCTCGGTGGTCACGGCGTCGGCGTAGAGCGCGGGACTACCAGCGTTGAGCAACGGACACCGGCACGTGCCGGCCTCCCCCGGCACCGCGAACCCGATCCGCACGCCCCCACTCCACAGCCCGGGCACCCCACGCGTACGCTTCCCGACCTGCGACACCGGTGGACGGGATCCGGGAGCCCACCAACCAGCCCCTGCCCGACCACTACACCCGCCTCCTGATCAAGGAGGCGGTCATACAGCTCCTTGATCACCTGCGTGAGGGCTTCCGGAACTGGGACACCTACTGGTGCCCTCCGCCGGGGGCCTCCCGCACTTCCGTCGCGGATCCCGAGCAGGGGGTTTGCGGCTCAGCTCGGTCAGGTGCTCGCCGAGTCTGGCGGCTGCGTTCCGCCAATGCCCCAATGGTTCGCCACAGATGTATCGACAGGGCTGCACGGTGGGGCATCATGACGAAGTGGCAGCTGCTGAGCACCGTGTCGAAAACGGCGCTGGCCGTGGCCCAGGTCCGCGCTGACGAGAGCGCAGCCAGCAACGCCTTGTTCAATGACCCGTATGCGCAGCCTTTCTGGCCGCGTCGGGAGAGCCGATACGACCGCACAGCCCCGGTCCGCTGGCGAAGGTCCTGAGGGCCCAGACGGTGATCCGGACCCGCTTCTACGACGACCAGCTTCTGCATTCCGGCTGCAACCAGGTGGTCCTGCTCGCAGCCGGGCTGGACACCCGCGCCTACCGTCTCCCCTGGCCTTGTGGGATCCGCTTGTACGAGCTCGACCTGCAACCGGTCTTCGAGTTCTAGCACCGTGTGCTGGCGGCGGAGTCCGCCGTAGCGCGCTGCGACAGAACGGCCCTTCCCCTGGACCTGCTGCATACCGACTGGGCCGATCGGCTGATCGACGCGGGGTTCAACCCGGCGCAGCCAACCGCCTGGGTGTCGAAAGCCTGCTGGTCTATCTCACCGCAGAGGAGGCGGCCGGGCTGCTCACCACGGTCGGTGAACTGTCCGCCCCTGTCAGCCGGCTCGTCTTGGAGCGGGGACGCAGCTGGCGAACTGTTCTCGACGATCCGTCGGTCGCGCACATCACCTCGCTGTGGAAGGGAGGCCTGGGTTCGAAAACCGCAGACTGGCTGGGCGACCACGGCTGGCACACCCGGATCCATCCACTGGACGCCGTCGCTGACCACTACGGCCGGCCAACAGCCAATCCGTCCAGCACTGGCTTCATCACGGCCGTACGCGGCACGAGCCAAGCGTTGTCCTAGTGCTGGGTTCCTCAAAGGATGTACACATAGCGGCGGCGTAAGTGCCTGGTGGGCCGTGCGGGTCTGCCCCAACGCCAGGGTCGTGCACGGGCGTTGAGCTGGGCTGTGGCCACTTCGGTGGCGTGGGTGATGTGGCCTGGGTCGCCGAAGGAGCGTCCGGCCAGGGCGGTCTTGCGGAAGATGCGCCACCAGCCCTCTTGGAGGTTGAGCCAGCAGGCGCCGACCGGGATGAAGACGTGCCTGATGCGGGGGTGGTCCTCGAGCCAGGTCCGGGTGGACACGCTGTTGTGCGAGGACAGATTGTCGGTGATCACGTAGATGTCCCCGACGGGGTTGGCGTCCTCGACCAGCTGAAGGAACTGCTGATAGAAGGCGCTGTTGCGGGAGGTGGCGGTCATCGTGAGTTCCTGGCCGTCGCGGACGCGTAAGGCGCCGTAGACCCAGGTTTTCTCCGGTCCGCGGGAGTAGTCGATCTCGTTCTTGATGCGGTGTCCGTCCGGTGACCAGCCCGGCGCCGGCGGGAAGGTGCGGGGGATCACCGGGCCGAGCTCGTCGGTGCAGACGACCGTCGCGCCGACGGGCGGGCTGGTGTAGAGCTCGACGATCCGCGTCCTTTTCCCTCGAAGTCCGCATCTCTCGAGGGCGTCCATGAGCGTGTGCGCCGCCAGCGCACGCCCTCGGCCAGCAGGATCCGGCGCACCTGGGAGCGGCTGACCTCGATGCCCCGGTCCCGGGCCCCGGCGGCCAGCGTGTCCAGGGTTTTCCGAGGGCCCTGACTCGTCCGCGGCCCACATGTCGTTCGACGGCTGCACCTCGAGCCGCCCGGGCGGGTCTGCTTGACCAGGCCGACGATCCTCGAGCGTTCGGCTTCGGCGATCCTTCGCTTGCGGCCCTGCCCGCCCGGGTCCTCCAGGCCCTCCAGCCCCGAGCGGTTGAAGCGGTGCAGCCAGCGGCGCACCGTCTTCTGACCACACCGCAGCTCGTCGGCGATCTGCGGGACCAGCCACCCGTCCCAGCTCAGCTCCACCATCCGGCACCGCTCCACCACATCCTTCGGCGCCTTTCTGGCCGACGCCAGGCGGTGGACCACCGCCTGCTCGCCCTCGTCACGTCCCGGCCGTGCCCTCAGCACCATGACCCAGCACCCGCCCCCGAGCACCCGCAACTGCCCCGCTACCAGCAGCTATGCCCACCGAAAGAGGAACCCAGCACTAGCTGGAGCGGGTGTGCCGGTTAGAGCTACCCGCGGACCATACCCGCAAATGAGTGGAACCGAGCATTGCTCGCAATTGGCAGCTATCGGGCAGAATGTGAGACCGTCAGGATGACAAAGTGACCGATGCGCAAACATTCGCTGGTGTACTGGCCCAGGTCATCCCCGTGGCCATCCTCGCCGTAGCGGTGGAGGCCAGGGCTGTACACAAGGCAGTCATCGACGCGGCGTCGCGGCCTCCAGCGCCCTCCGTAGATGCAACGATCCTGAGGAACCTGAAGAATCAAGTTCTGACCCTTGCGGGTCTCGTCTTCTTGGAAGTAGCCGCTCTGCTGGCCCTGGCGGGAGAAGCCGGGCCTGTGCTGAGTTGGTTTGCCGGGCCACCTGGGGCGGTCGCCACAGGGCTCCTGCTTGTTGTAGTCGGTGCCCTCTCCGTCGAGTCACTCGCCAAGATGTACGAGGACGTAGGACTGTTGGATGCGCCCCTGCGCACGAGGGCAAACAAGTTCGCAGGGTGGGTCCAATGGTCCCTTGTCGTGGTGGGAGTAGTTGCCGTGCTCGTCTGCTGGATGCCGTGGTGGGACCCGTTTGGTTCGTACGGCAAATGACGCTGCACTGCCACGGGCAGGGGCAGCGTCCCGGTGTTCTGCCCACCGTTGGACCTTGTCGGGGCCCACAGCCACTAGGAGGGTGCCAGGGGCTAGTACTCCAGCAGCGGTTCGCGTCTTGAGCTGGCAGTTGTCGTTGTCTTGGTATGGAGGGGATGACTGAAGTCGCGGTCTGGGCTGGTGAGTTGGAGTCGGTGTTCGCTCGGGTAGCGGGCAGGTTCGTCAGGGCGGATCTGCGGTGGCGGATGTGGGACTACGTCCGTGGTCTGCTGGGGCGGGCGACACGCAAGAACGGCTGGCAGCTCGCGGAATGGGCAGGTCACCGCACTCCGGATGGCTTCCAGCGGCTGCTGAACAGCAGCGTCTGGGACGCGGACGCCCTGCGTGACGACGTCCGCGATCATGTGGCGGAACGGCTGGGACCCGACGGGGTGCTGATCATCGACGACACCGGGTCATCAAGAAGGGCACCACCTCGGCCGGGGTCGGTCGACAATACACCGGCACCTCCGGGAAGATCGACAACCGCCAGATCGGGGTGTTCGCCGCCTACGCCACCGGCTCAGGCCGGGCTCTGGTCGACCGGGAGCTCTACCTGCCCAAGTCCTGGACCTCCGACCGAGAGCGGTGCCGGGCCGCGAAGATTCCTGACGAGCGGACGTTCGCAACGAAGGGCGAGCTGGGCCGGGACATTGTCCGCCGCTGCCTGGCCGCCGGCCTGCCCGCCGCGTGGGTCACCGCGGACGAGGCCTACGGACAGGACTGGCACTTCCGCCGGCTGCTCGAGCAGCTCGGCGTCGGCTACGTGGTGGCGGTGCCCAAGTCCCAGCAGATCAAATCCCTGGCCGGGATCTGGCGCATCGACCAGCTCATCGAGGATGCTCCTGCTGATGCCTGGCAGCGGCTGTCCTGCGGGGAAGGGGCGAAGGGCCCGCGAGTCTACGACTGGGCCGCGGCCAAACTCCCTGCCAACATCATCTTCGATCCCGACCCGCCGACCCATCACCGCTGGGTGATGGCCCGGCGCAGCCTGTCCGACCCCGGCGAGATCGCCTACTACCTGGCCGACGCACCCGGCGACGTCGAGATCACCGATCTGGCCCGCGTCGCTGGCAGCCGCTGGGCAATCGAAGAGTGCTTCCAGGCCGCGAAGAACGAGTGCGGCATGGACGAGTACGAGGTTCGCCGATACGTGGGCTGGTACCAGCACATCACCCTGGCCATGCTCGCCCACGCAGTCCTGACCGCACTTGCAGCCCAGGCCAGCAACGGCACAAAGGGGGCTGCAGAAACGCATCAGCCCTCATCCCGCTCACCGTGGCGGAGATCCGGCGACTCCTGGACGCTCTCCTGCCCCGTCCCCGAGCCATCCACGACCCCGCCGCCCACGCACTGGCATGGTCGGCCTGGAGAAGACACCGCCAGGCCATCGCCCGCCGCTGCCACTACAAAAGACGCAGATCAGGACACGAACCGCTGCTGGAGTACTAAGCTTCGGATACGCTGATGCTCGCAGGATTCCCGACTGGCCTACCACGGGAGAAGAGGTAAGACTTACCGCCCGACCATCCCCCAGGCCTGATTCTTCTGAATCCCGTCATTCGGCTGCCAGCCCGGCGCCCACTGCCTGGCGATAGCGCCGTTGGCTTTACTCCAGTCGGCAATCTCCAGGACCCTGCTACTGTTGGCGTTTACGTAAACTTTTCCAGTGTTGTACCATTCAGCGACCCATTTCTGATTATCGCCACCCGTGCAGGTCCACTGGCGCGCAATGGCACCGTCGGCCTGGCTCCAGTCCGCGATCTCAAGGCACTTGCCGCTGTTCTGATTCACGATCTGGATGGTGCCATCGATATTCACCTCCTCGTACCACACCTGATTCGCCTGGAAGTTGCCACACGTCCACTGGCGAACAGCAGCGCCGTTGTTCTGACTCCAGTCAGCGACCTCAAGACATTTGCCGCTGTTCATGTTGATGATGTTACCCACCCCAGAGGCAGAGGCCGGTGAAGACGCCAGGGCCGTCGCCGTGGCGGCGAAAGCCAACACGGAAATGGCTCGCCGACCGATTCGAGAGCTACCGGACTTCATACGATCCCCCTATAGACCCAGAAAGTCGGGTCGAACACAAGACGGCGCTAATCGTAACTGATCTTGAAGTGAAGGCCAACGCTTCGAGAGATGCTTCGGGCAGCAGAGAGGCGGCTTCGGCAGCGCCCCCGTCGAAGGTGGTCTAGGCCACGGCACAGACCGCCGATTGACGGACGCCCGACCGAGCGCCCCGGCCGTGTAGCGGGCGAGAAGGCTTGAGGAGGCTAAATCAGGGGCTAAAAACCGCCTGGGTGACGCGGGCTCCGGGCATGGACCCGTACTCCCCCACCCAGCGGCGGAACTTGTCCCGCGCGACCTCCTCGCGGCCCCACCATCCGTGCTGCACCGGTCCGAGGTGGGACTCGCGGGCGGCGTCGAGGCTGCTCTGTTGGGCTACTTGACGGGCGCCGATCAGGTCCTTGCTCCGGGGAACGATGCCTGTCAGGCGGGCGCGCTGCAGGCCGGCGGCGTCCATCAGCTGGTAGGCGATGATGCGCAGGCCCTCGTCATGGGCAGAGGATTCGGGCAGGCGGCGGGTCTTCTCCCAGCTGCTGCCGCCTGCGAACTTCAAGGTCACGGTCAGGGCTTGGGCGGCCTGGTCCCGGCGGCGCAGCAGGTGCCCGAGCTGGATGACCAGGTCCAGCAGCGCGGCGCGCACGGTGGCGCCGTCAAGGGTGTGCTGGGGGAAGCGGTGTCGTACGGAGGCGGAGGCGGGCAGCGCGCGGGAGACGACTGAGCGGGGGTCGATACCGCGGGCGCGGTCGGCGGCGAGGCGGCCGGACTTCTTGCCGAGCAGCCGCTGCACGGTGGCTGGTGAGACGGTGACGTGCAGGCCGACACTGTGGATGCCGTACTCGCGCAGCACGGCGGCTTGGCGGGGCCGATGCCGTGCAGGGCCTCGACCGGCAGCGGCCCGAGCCGTTCGGTGATCTGCTCAGAGGCCACGGCGAGGGCGCCTCCGGGACCGGGGACCTGACCTGAGGCGGTCGCGGCGACCGTGATCGTGGGGCCGATGCCGACCCGGACATCGCCTCCGAGACGGGAGATGGACCGCACGACCGCACCCGCAGCATCTCGCCCAGACGTGCCGCATCGGTGCCGTGGTAGCGCAGCGCCCCCTTAAGCTCCACCAGGGCACACGTCGGCGGCAGCGCCTGGACGGTCGGGGACAGCCCGGCCAGGAGCTCGAGCACCTGCCGGTAGGACTCTTGCGGCAGTCGGTCCGGGCAGCGCACATGCATCACCGTCGACTGCACGACCTGCATCTTTGCCTTGTCCACGCAGTCACCTCCCGCCCCCGACGGACTCGAGCACGCTAGCTGTGGCTTTCCGTGCCCGGACCGGCTTGCCGGAGTGCTGCCGGTACCGGTCGTGGTTCAGGTGCAGGCGCCTAGGTCTGCGATCTTCATCGCCCAGGCGTAGAACTCGGCGTGGGGGCCCAGGCCACTACGCAGGTGCGCGGTGGACTCGCTGCAGGCCGCCGCGTTCAGGAGGTCGGCGAGACCCAGGTGGAAATCGTCCTGGAAGAAGGCGTTGTACGCGCTCATCAACGGCCCCACCCTGTCCCTGATCCGACCGACGTCGATGGTGGTCAGTCCTGTCCGGCGCAAGCGGGCGAGGGCTGCCGCCTCGTCGCGGGGTGCTACAGGGACGAGAAAGGGCCCGAGCAGGTCGCCCCACACATCGGGTCGGCGGGGGCGGACCCGGATGACGTGAGCGCGGCAGAAGTCTTCCAGCCGCGCGCCTTGGTTGGCGGATATGAGGAGGGTCTGCCCCTGATGGGTGCGGATTTCCGGCGGCGTTGCCTGCGGGTCGGCGTCGCGGATCAGCGCGGGGCCGATGGTGCCGTCGCCGGGGACGCCGGCCCGGGTGAGGTGATGGGGCGGGAAATGAATGCTGTCCTCGCAGAACACCACGTCGAGATGCACGGGTTGATCCTCCCAGAGGTCACGGGTGGACCGACCGTCGCCGACTTGTCAGCCGTGGCACAGCCCGTACGTACGCCGGTCTCGGCAGGGGAAGTACCCAGCACGCAGACCGTCGGTCCGCGCCCGCACCCCGGCTTCGCCGCAATCCGGCCGCAGTTGCCGGCGGAGCTGCACAAGGCCGGTGCTGCGCCGACGTAGCACGGACAGCCCTCCACCCGCTGCATGCTCACCCGGCGACAGCGTCGACGCTGCGTCCGCGCGCGCCCGCCACGGCTCGTCCTCCCCCGCGGCCGACCGTCGTGGATCAGGGGTGCGAGATGCGGGGTCCCGACGTGCACGGTGGACAGTGGGTCTAGCGCGGGACGCCGACCGTCCACGACTACCTCGAGCCGCCGCAACACGACCGCATGGGGCACGAGCGCCTCAACGCTCATCCTGACGTAACCGCAGTGCACCTGGCGTGCCGGGCCGTCCTGCCCTGCCAGGTTGAGTTCCTGGTGAGTGGAGACCGCTTGGACGACGATCGGAGACACGCCGCCCAGGACCAGTTCCCTCCCCTTGCCGAGTCCCGACGTAACCAGCGCCTGCACTACTCCGGCGATCGCCGCGGTGAGCCCTGCGGCCACGGCCGCCCAGCCCAGGGCGGACAACTCCGGCACCCACAACACCAACGCGACGGCACCCGCGACCAGAGCGCACAGCAGGGCGAGACACACCGCATGTGGCCTTCCACGCCGGCCGGTTGGCCGTGAGCCTCTCTCAGGCAGCACCTGGCCACTGTGACACGGGACGGACCTTCCGCTCTACAACATGTGCCGTGCGAGCTCCTCGATGGAGGACGACCCGCAGGGCCCGTTCGGACGCGCTGCTACACGCTGACGCTGTCGGAGGCAGCCTGCCCGGTCAGCGGCCTCCGCCGGCCGCTCGCTGATCATCACCATCGGTGTCGCGAAGCGTGGTTGACGCCTGGCTGCGTGCCGTTGGGGTTTGCGGCGGGTTCGTCCCGTTCGCAGAGCCCGAACGAGTTCTCTGCGGAGTTCTCCGTGGCCTTGGACGTATAACGCCTGGTAGATCGTCTCGTGTGTCACGCGCATCTCCAGGTCGTCCGGGAAGTCACGCGGCAGCTGTGGCACATCGAAGAGGACGGCTGGAGCCTGCTGGGCTTCGAGTACGTGGAAGGCGGCCACGCCGACTACACGCCCGGCTCCCCCGACCTGCCCACCATGAGCCGCCTCGCCGACGTCCCCGCGCCCGGCTTCGAGCTGAAGACGATGCCGCACCGTCTGCGGACGTTCGTGGACGACCCGCAAGAGCTGTCCTGGTTCGCCGGGAACAGCCTGCTGCACACCGAGTGGAACCCACACAACGTCCTCATCACCGGCCACGGCGCCCTGCTCGTGGACTGGGGATGGGCCTCCCTCGGAGCCGCCTGGATCGACCGGCACTGTGGGCGCTCTGCGAGTACCCGGCCGCAGGCCTGTACGGCCGCCTCAACCGGGCCAGCGCCCTAACGCCGCACGGCTAGCAGTAGCTGTACGGCCAAAGGCGGACCCCCGACGGCCCCGCTCATCCACTCCCCCGTGGTGGAAGGGCACGGCCTTGCCGTTCCTCCCAAACACCCCAGCACCAACGCGGGCCAGCGCCACGCCTCTCCCTGGGGATGCGGCTCCCCACGGAGAGGCATGGGCGCACCAGAACATCGTCATCGCCAAGCAGGGCGGATGGGCCCCGCACCCCAAGGTGCTCGCCGGCTACCTCGAAGTGGTCGACCAGTGGAAGATGCACGCCCTGCTCGGCGTGCTGGAGACGGGGGCTGTCGCACGGAACGGGTCCTCCCAGACAGCCGACTGACCCGGTCATGGGGCACCGTCCTGACCGGTGGCCGCGTCCAACGCGTACTCCTTCTCGACGTGGCTGCCGATGTAGACGGTGCCCTCCACGACCGCCGGCGACGACTCGACCCCGCCGCCGGTGGTGTATGTCCAGGGCTGGTGCGAGGGCGCCGCCAGGGTGGGCCCGGCCGGTGTGTGTCGGAGGCCGCCGGTGACGACGGCGGCGTCGGCAAGCCGGTGGCTATCGGACCATGCATACTCTGCGCCACCCCATCCATCGTTACGGCCCCCGAAGCCGCAAAGCCTGCCCCTCTGCCGCACCACACGTAGAACGGCGCCTCATACCAACAACCACTCAGCGTAAGTGACACGTCCTGATCGCCCAGCCCGCTGTCTGACAAAGCCGCAGACCAGACCCACACAGCGAGCCTGCACCCCACCCGTGCCCCCGCCGAAACGCCCACATCCCCGACCACACCAGCACGCCAAACTGATCAACGCAGGCCAGCCCACCCACCCCTGATCAGAAAAACCGCCACCGGACACGACGCACCGCGGAAGCTCGGGGTGGAGTGGGGGTAGGCCTGGGACGTGACTGTCCGGCTGAGCCGCGTGCGCTTCCCGAACGCCGTCCGTACATTGCGTGAACGCATACGAGCAGGCCCTGACCGTAGCCCGACCTGACGCACCGGCCCTGCCGAGAGCCGAACCCCCTGCAGGGGCCAGGTCCGGGTTTCACGGGTGCCGGGGCCGAAACGGTGCGGCATCGCAGGGCGGGGAAAGGCCGCGAGGAGGGCACCGGCGGCCGCGTCGACACCAGAGAGTGCGCCGGCACCCGGATCATCGGCCCTGGTCGTCGGTGGCCGGCAGCGCTGGCCGCGGCCGGGCGCCGTGGCAGAGCCCCGGGGACGTGAAACGCTCGGAAACAGTGGCATATCCGTCCTTCACCGCACGTCGACGGCGGACGAGAGAGCCGGCCCGTCCGTGACGGGGGTTCACCCGCTCCCTGGCCCCTGTGTTCGCCGAGTGAGGAACACACAATGACGACGACCGAGCACCCGCACCACGACGACGGCCACCAGGATCCGACCCTGTACCGCACCCCGGCGGACGCCGTCGCCGCGCCTGGGGAGGAACTCGCCTACGTCGTCGGGTTCGACCCGGCCGGAGTGTGCCCGGACGTGTTGTTCACCGTCGGCACCGACCCCGGCTCCGCGGCGTACGGCCGGGTCATCGCCCGCGCCGAGGTGCCTGGCGTGGGCAACGAACTGCACCACTTTGGCTGGAACGCCTGCTCGAGCGCGCTGGCCCATGCCGGCCACCACCACGCCGCGCGCCGCTATCTCATCGTCCCCGGACTGCGTTCCTCCAGGCTGCACGTCTTCGACACCGCCCCCGATCCCGCCCGCCCCCGCCTGGTCAAGACGGTCGAGCCCGGCGAACTGGCCGCCAAAGCCGGGTACTCGCGCCCCCACACCCTGCACTGCGGCCCCGACGGCGTCTTCCTCTCCTGCCTGGGCGGCGCGGACGGCGCGGACGGCCCCGGCGGCGTGGCGCTGCTGGACCACGAGAGCTTCGACGTGCTGCGCGGCTGGGAAAGCGAGCGCGGGCCGCAGCACCTCGCCTACGACATCTGGTGGCACCTGGCCCAGAACATGGCCGTGACCAGCGAGTGGGGAACCCCTTCCATGATCGAGGACGGTCTCGTCCCCGACCTGCTGCTGGAGCGCCGCTACGGCCACTGCCTGCACTTCTGGGAACTCGACACCGGCCGGCACCTGCAGCAGGTCGACCTGGGCGACGCCCACCAGATGGTGCTGGAACTGCGTCCCGCGCACGACCCCGAGGCCACCTGGGGATTCACCAACACCGTCGTCGACGTCGAGGACCTGTCGGCCTCGGTGTGGCGTTGGCACCGCGACGGCGAGGACTTCCACGTCACCAAGGTGATCACCCTCCCCGCCGAGCCCGCCCCGACCGAGGACCTGCCCCCGGCACTCAAGCCGTTCGGCGCCGTGCCCCCGCTGATCACCGACATCGACCTCTCGGTGGACGACCAGTGGCTGTACGTGTCTGCGTGGGGCACCGGCGACCTCATCCAGTACGACGTCAGCGACCCGCGGCAACCCAGGCGGACCGCGGCCGTGCGGCTCGGCGGCATCACCGCCCGCCGGCCGCACCCCGCCGCGCCCGACGTGCCTCTGACAGGCGGGGCCCAGATGGTCGAGGTCAGCCGCGACGGGCAGCGCGTCTACCTGACCAACTCCCTGTACGCCGCCTGGGACGAGCAGTTCTACCCCGCGGGCATCGAGCCGTGGATGGTCAAGCTGGACGCCGACACCTCACGCGGCGGGCTGTCGGTGGACGGCCGCTTCTTCCCCCACGGCGAGGACTTCGCCGGCCGGCGCGTGCACCAGACACGCCTGCAGGGCGGCGACGCCTCCTCCGACTCCTACTGCTACCGCCGCTGACCCCAGGGCCGGTGACTACGTCCGGGTCGGCGCCGGTGCTAGTACGCCGCCCGCCGCTGACCAGGGAGAAACCATCCTGTGCGCCTTCGAAGCGGCCGGCACGCACCCCGCCGGCAATTCGGCCGGGCAGCTGCCTCCCGCCGCGTGCTGGTGGCCGCATCGCTGGTGGCTCTGGCCACGGTGGCAGGAGCCTGGGCGGCGCGGCGAGCACCAGGCCCTACCGTGCTCGTGCCGGCCGCCGCGTCCGGGATCATGCTGCTCATCGCCGTCCTCGACCTGCTGCCCGACGCGTGGGACGAGGCTGCCGAGGCCGGCCTGCCGCCGTGGGCGGTGCCGTCACCAGGTGGTCGATGTCCAAGCCGCGGGCGCCGTTGAGGTAGCGGTCGTCGTAGGGCGAGTACCACTCCCCGCCGCTCAGGGCGCAGCGCCTGGAGCCTGCCGGAGCCGGTCGATGCGCCGTCGTCCGAGCCGCTGGTGTTCGCCAACGACGAGAGCGAGCAAATCCATAAGAGACTGACGGGAGAGCTGGAAAACTTCGACAACATGGTCAAGGCGTACGGCACCGCTGATGTGTATCCGGTCTACCGTCATCAGTCCGCCTACTCGCACACCACGGGTGCGACCGCCGACGCGTTCCTGATCACGGACGAGGGCAGGCTGAAGCTCACCACGGAGCCCAAGGGCGGCGAAGCGGACATCACCGTGGAGCGGCTGTGGATCCCGGTGGCTCTGCTCCAGGCAGCAGCGGCGATCAGCCCACTGCTCGTGGGCAACCCGATGAAGTCCACGATCGACAGGGCAATGAGAGATCTTGGTCTGCCCGACATGCTCCTCCACCTTCGACGTGCCCGGCCTCTGTTGTAGGTACGGGGCTGCTCCCAGATGGCCGTTACGTCGGACTGCGGGCGGCGGCGGCGCTGCTGCTGGGTGTGTCGGACAGGGCGATGCGGGCCGTGATGCGTTTACCGACCGGCTCTTGCTCGACGAACATGACTTCGGTGACGGCCTTGACGATCTCCAGGCCGTGCTGGCCGATCCTGCCGGGATCGGCGGCCCGGGCCGCGGGCACGGTGGGGTCGCTGTCCCACACGACGATGTCCACGGCGTGGGCGTTGATGCGCAGTTCCATCAGGACGGGGCCGGGGGCGTACTTGAGGGCGTTGGTGACCAGCTCGCTGACCACCAGCCGGGTGAGGTCCCTGACGCGTGCGGCCACGGGCAGGTGATGGTCGGCGTGGGCCTGGTCGAGGAAGGCGACGGCGTGGTGGCGGGCGTCGGCTATGCAGCCGTCGTCTCCGTCCAGGGCGTAGCCGGCGCGCATCAGGTGCTCGCCCGGCCCCGTACAGCCGTCACCATCGGTATGGGATCCCACGTGTCGCCCTCATTCCCCCGTTCACGCGCGCCAGTACCCGCAACGTCATCATGCATGCCACACGGGTGTCGTTCGGCACATCCACCTGGGTGCATCCCGCCAGGGCAGTGGGGCAGAATCGTCCGCGCACGCCCTGCCCGGGCAAGCCTGAGCGCAGTCGAGGAGACGGTGACCGACAACCAGAAGGCCGACCGGCCCGACCGGCTCTCCGTCGAGCCCGAAGTGGTCGACGGCGTCCGCGTCGTAACCATGCAGGGTGAGATCGACCACGACGTCAAGGACGTCCTCAGCGCAGCCCTGCTGTCCGAGGACAGCACGGTGGCGCCGCGGATCGTGGTGGACCTCAGCGGTGTGACCTTCATGGACTCCAGCGGCATCAACGTCTTCGTCGCCGCCTACCAGCAGGTGAGTGAAGCGCAGGGCTGGCTGCGCATAGCCGGCGCCCAGGACTCCGTCCTGCGCGTTCTGCAGCTGGTCGGCGTCGACACCGTCATCCCTTGCCATCCCACCATCGAGCAGGCCCTGAACGCCTGACCGCGCTACTCGGGCTGGGCCCCGGCTTCTCCTCGAGGTGAGCGCCGCCGCACCGCCGCGTCCAGCTCCTGGCCCACCGGCTCCGGCAGCGGCTGCCCCAGCGCCCAGGCGATCAGGATTTTCGCGACCGCGTGCAGTTTGATGTTGGTGTGCTGGGAGACCTCGCGCAGCACCTCGAACCCTGCCGTCGGCGGGAGCCGGTGGGTCGCGACGAGGACGCCGATGGCCTGGTCGACCGTCGCATGGGAGTCGACCGCATGTCGCAGCTGGGCGTTCTCCTGCTCAAGACGGGCCACCGTGGCATCACGCGTTCCATCGGCCTGGGGCCGCTGTTCGCGGGAGGTCGTCATGACTGGTCTCCATGGAGGGGCGAGGTACCCAGTACGCCTGCCCGCACCGGCACGGCGAGACGCCCTCAGCGCGACGCGAAGATCACACGCAGTGCAGGGAGGGGCTCCTCACCGGCCACGGTCGGCGAAGAGCCCGAGAGGCTGTCACCCAACCCCTCCCCTGCCCAGTCGCCCTCACATCCCCGCTCACACTCGCTCCGTACAACCACATCCGCGCCGAATGGGGCCGACGCCAGGCGGCCTCGCGGGGTCATCGCTTCCAGGAGCCCTGGGGTGGCGTTCGGGCATGCGGCTGGGGTGGGCGAGTCGGCCGGTCACCGCCTGGGCGAACCAGTCGGCCCACCGGCTGATGAACTCGTCCAGGTCCCCGATAGCGGGATGAAGGGCCAAGCCACCTGGTGCATCATCATCCCCGGGCTGACGGCGGCGCGGGGTTCGCCATGGCGGGATATGCGTCAGGGGCCCGCCTGGTGCCGGGCCCCCTGACTTTCGTAGCGGGGACAGGATTTGAACCTGCGACCTCTGGGTTATGAGCCCAGCGAGCTACCGAGCTGCTCCACCCCGCGTCGGTGGTGCCACTCTACAGGGGCTTTCTGGGCCAGCGGAGCGTCAGCCGCGGACGATGTTCTCGGTCTGGGGACCTGGGCGTCTCAGCCTGCGTAGGCGCGCGGACCGGTCGCCCTGCCGCTCACGGCCTCGCCGCGGGCCTGCCGGAAGGCATCGGTCGGCCATCACGACCAACCCCTTTCGTCTGAGGGTGATCTCCGTGCCCGCCGTCAGTGGCGGTGTGACGGCGGGTGGTAGACGACGCACGTGAGCATCCAACCGCCGCCCGGCCCCCCGTCGGGCCCTCCTTCCGGCCCGCTGGGGCCGCCCACCGTGGCCTCGGCACCTGCTGGGTGCCCCTGGTGGCGCAGGTCCGACGTACTGGTCGGCGCGGCAGCGGTGGCGGTCGTCGCGGCGGTGCTGGTCACGCTGGTGCTGACGCGGCGCGGCGGGGAGGGCACACCGGCCGTCGATACGCCTACGAAGGCCCGGGAGGTAGCCAGGCGAGTGGCGCTGACGCCTGTGGACTGGGGACCCGATTACGTACGGAGCAGCAGCCAGTACGAGGGCGAGGACAAGTCGGTGCAGTTCGCCGACGATGACTGCCAGCTGGTGACCCAAGAAGGCGTCAACATGCTGGCCGACCTGGACCGCAACGTCGACAAGGCGAACAAGACCGTGTCTGCCACGTCCAAGGTCGTCGTCTACCGGGATGCCGGCTCCGCCCAGGCCGATGCCGCCCGGTACCGGTCGGACGCGAAGCACTGCGAAAAGGAGACGAAAGCCAACTCCAAGCTGCGCTGGGAGGGCATCCGGCAGATCGACATTTCCACGGTGAAGGGGTTCGACGGTGTCGTATCCGCCGAGGAAGGCCATACGGTGAGCGGCCCCACCGGAGAGAAACTGGACAGTTACTACACGAGTGTCATCGGCCGCAAAGGGCAGTTCCTGCTGCAGACGATCGTGCAGCGCGCTTCTTCCCCGGGGCAGAATCGCCAGGAAGCGCTGAACGCCCTCTCGCTCATGCTGAGCCGCCTGTGAACAGCGGACAGGGCCCGATCCACTGAGGATCGGGCCCCGGGACGCTCTTCCATCAGGCGCTCTTCCATCAGGTGCTCTGCGTGTCGAAAGCCGTGTCCGAGTCGTTCGCCGTGGCGGGCGCGTCGTCCGTCGTGCCGGCTCCGCCCGTCGGTGCCTGGACCGTGTCGATGAGCTGTTCGAGGTCGGCCTGGATGGCGTCCTTCGTGTCTGGTGAGCCGACCGCATAGATCATGAGCATGTGGCCGTCGACGGGGGCGTAGATCAGATGGCCGTAGAGGTTGCCGCCGACGAGGTCCACGTCGAGCTGGGTGCCCTCGTCCGTGGCGGTCTCGGTGGCGTTGGTGGCACTGGCTTGGGCCCCGGAAGACGAGGCTTCCTGGTTGATGAGTTCGAGCTGCCGCGTGAGCAGCTCCTGCGGATCGATGCCCGCACCGTCGTAGACGACGAAACCGACGGCGCCGTATTCGGTCTGCACTGCATACTCGCGGCCGTCCAGCGGGTCCGACTGGGCGGTAGCCTCCCCGGGCAGCGCGATCGAGATACCGCTCTCCTCATCGGTGGTCGGGGTCCACTGTGCGGCGGTGCCCGCGTCGCTGCCGGAGGCACCGACGGTGCCGGTATCGCCGCCGCTGGGGTCTATCACGGTGGCTGCGGCGGGCGGGCCCGACGGGGCGGCGAACGCGGCCGTGGGAAGCAGTGCGCCACCGGTGATCACGGTGGTCGAGGCGGCGAGCAGAGCCAGGCGCTGGAGACGAGTCATGGTGATGCACATCCTGAGAAGTAGAAGCCGGGGGTGTCGGCGAGTGCCTTGCATCCATTAGGGCTAGGTTCCTCAAGGGGGGTCATGCCGGGAGATCTCGGGACTTGACCACCGGCCGTGCCTCGCGCACACTGCGCCGTCCCTCGGGCATGCGGGACTGGCCCGCACGGCCGACCGCGTCTCGCTGGAAGCGCTGGGCCCGGCGGCAGCTACGGGTGCGGGCCTGGGACGGTTCACAGGCCGGGCCGCCGGGTGTCCCGGCGCTCGTCGTGCGCAACCGCGGGGCGCTGCGCCGCATGCTGTGCAAACCGGGCGAGCTGGGGCTCGCCCGCGCCTGGGTCTCCGGCGACCTGGGCATCAAGGGCGACTTGTGCACCGCGCTCGGCGCGATGGCGGGCCTCGTGTGGAAGCGCGGGGAGGATGCCCGCAGCCTCGTCCAGGCCGTGCGCGTCCCCGAGGTCCAGGCCGCCGCCCGCGACCGGCTTGAGCACCCCGAAGGGTCATCACGCAACCTGCGTCTTACAGCGGCCGGGCTCGCCGTCGGCGTCGTGGGCGGCATGGTCGCGGCCGAAGTCGTGGCCGAGATCGGCGACTTCTTCGAGGACGACGAGGACGACGAGGGCTGATCCCAGCGGGCGGCCGGTGCGTCAGGAGCTGACCGTCTTCAGGAAGTGGTCGGCATCCTCGCTGTCGGCCAGCCGCCCCAGGTTGAGCCACGAACCGTCCGTGAAGCGCAGGAAGAAGTGGCGTTGGCCCGGCTCCCGGTGGATCCGGGCCTCGCCGTGCGTGAACTCCGTGACGATGTCGAAGTCGTCGGCCTTGGTCGGCGACAGACGCCGCCCCGGCGAGGCGGCCAGGCAGATGCGGTCGCGGGTGAGCAGCAACAGGCGCCTGGGGTTGGGTGACTGCCCGTACCAGCGCAGCAACACCTGGCCGGCGGTGAGGCTCCAGTCGCCGTCGAAGACGTCGTCGGACGGCTCCAGGGGGCGGTGGCGGTCACCGTCGGCGCGCTGCGTCGTCGGCTCACGGTCGGCACGCCGGCCGATCAGGTCCTGACGTGCGCGCTTGGAGGTCAGCAGCTCGTCGAGCTTGTCAACCAGGAACCACGGGATGATGATCACCGCCGCCAGGACCAGGCCCATGTAGTACAGCCAGTGCCGGCCCGGCTTCAGCCGCCCCTTGCCCGCCGCCCGGTGAACCTCCTTGGGCGGCTGAGGGATGTCCTTGTGCAGGCCGCACCAGACAAGGGCCGACGGCTCCTCGTCCAGGATCTTGCGCGCCCGCCGGTGCACCTTCCGTTTCGCCATACCGAAGATCCTAGGAGCTGATCTTTCCGGGCCGGGTCCGGGCCGCCAGACGCGCGGCGGCTGCTCCGTCGGCGAACCTCTGCGAAATGCCCGGAACTTATCCGTCTCGCCGCCAGTTTCTACGGTGCTGTAGAGATCAACGGCCGACAGGCCGCCGTCGGGGCGGCCCGGGCCCTCGACCTGACCGAGGCTTCCTCGGTGCAGTTGTCGACCTCGATGAACAGCAGCGGCACCCCGGCTTCCGGGGCGGTCAGGACGACGTCGGCGCGGGCACTGCCGATCGCGGGGTTCTTCCAGGTGCCCTTCACCGGGAGCGCAACCTCGGTGGCGTAGGAGGCGAGGGTGCCGATCCCGTCGGGTGCGTCGACGGCGGCCCGCGCGGCCGCGACCGCTTCGGCCGGCTCCCCCGCGACCAGGTCCAGGTTCGGCTTCGGACGGATCAGCGCGATGACCGTCTCGTTCACCGTCATCGGGTGCGGGCGCCGGAGCGACCCGCGCTCTCCGCTGGTCAGCGGCTCGCGCGACGCCACGCGCGCGAGTGCGCGCCGCCGCCCGCAGCGCCCCTGGGCTGGTCGGCGGCGGGCCCAGCGGAGCCGCAGCCGGCCGAGCGCCCGCGGGATGGCCGGACGGAGCCGGGATGGGCTGAGCTCTGGGCTCGGCTGGCCCGTGCTGAACCACGTCCTCTTCCTCCGACTCACGCGGAGAAAGAGGTGTCGGGAAGGGTGGAGGGCTTGCCCATGGAGGGTGGGCTGGGCGAACGCGGGAAGTGCGCGGAGGGTGCTGCAACTCTCGGTGCAACGGTGCAGCCTACTGTCCAGGCAACGGTGGAGCCCACTAAGGAAGCAACTACCTCGGCGGGCCGGTCGGCCCCGGCCGACGGCGCAGCCCACCGGTCGCCGAGGACCCGTACGCCGCGCCCCTCGACGCTGGCATCGACGCGCGGCCAGGTGGCCGGCTGCTCCTTTGCTCGAACAGTGAGTCCCTGGCACCGTGCGGATGGGCCGATCTGATCGGGCCTGCAGCCGAGCATGATCGCTGCCGATGCAGGGTCAGTCGAGGGATCGATGCATCTGACGGAGCCGTTCCAACATCCGAATCTACGTCGGGTGAACCAGAGAGCCCCGTCACCGCAGCCGTGTGGTCGGGTAGCCAGACACAGGCATATGGAAGATCAACAGCTCTCGTGGCTCGACGCACTCCGCTTCGCCCGACGCGTCGTCGCCGAGCACACCGTCCGCCAGCTCGCTGCTATCGACCAGTGGATCGCCGACGAGGAACGCCGCGAGACTGAGCGGCGGCAGGGTGAGGAGCGTCGTCGGCCGGCGCCGGAGTAGCTGATCCAGTACGGCCTCAACAGAGCCAACGTGGATGCGATTTCGCGTTCCACACCCTGGAGGAGGACACCCCGTACGTCGTGAAGACGGACATCAAGTAGACCTCGGTGCTGCCACGGGGGCAGCGCTGTCCGAGTGCCGTGACCCGCTGCCGAGAACGCCGCCGGCGCGTAGACAGGCTCATGGGTGCGGCAGGCGCGTCATCTAACGCTTCGGGCGGGTGGGGGATACCCCTACGCCTGCCGCACCTCAGGCGCTCTTCGGCTTCCGCCTGTCGCCTGACCAAGAAAAGGGCACGCGCGCCTCGCGTGCCGTGCGCAGCGCGCGGGGTGCGCGGCAGGCGCGTTCCGGGTGAAGCCAGTGCTGTTCAAGACGCTGGTCCACACGTCTCGGTCGAACCACTTGGTGATGTCGGGCTGGCATCTGTGTGAGGGTGCGCATGCAGGCCTCCCAGTCGTGGCCGGCGGGGGCCGCGGCTGCCGTGGCATCCCTCGCAGCCGTCCTCTCCGTGGATGCGGCTAGCCATCCATGCGTGACGGCAACGTTGATGATGACGGCGTACAGGTCCTCGCCGGCTTGGGCCAGGGCGTCCGGCATGCCCGCCAGGATCATGGCCAGGTCGAAAAGCTCTGAGTGCCAGCCCTCTCACGCTGAAATGCACGACAGGGAAGCTGAGTCGCTCGGTACGGTCGCGGACCCCGGCAGATGAGGAAGGCGGTGCGGCGGCTGCTGACCAAGCCGCCGTGTCCGGGCCCGCAGCCGTGCCCTGGCTGCGGGCCGCCGGCATTACCGCGCTTGAGATGGAGGGCGTGTTGTCTGTGGAGCGGTTGCCGGGACCGAACTGGGTGGCCTGACCACCCCGAACCGGATGCACGCCCGATACGCACCTGCCCCGCAGACAGGAGGAGCAGGGTTCCACTGCTGCGTCTGCGGGACAGGTGCAAGGCTCACCTACCCTGCGGTGCGTCCGATAAGCCCGATCCCTCCCAACCGCCGCAAGGAAGCTTCCATTTCACGCGAGTGGGCCCGGCCGTGTCGGCCGGGCCCACTCATTGCTCGCGCGTGGCGCCTCCTCGCGCCGGGTGTCTTTCGTCTACCAGCGGTACCAGCGACCCTTGCGCCCTGCGCTGTCCGCGGAGCGGACGACGAAGCCGAGCAGCCACACGATGAGCACGATCACCGCGATCCACCACAGTGCCTTCAGTGCGAAGCCCGCACCGAAGAGGATCAGAGCCAGCAGAAGAACCAGAAGCAGGGGAACCATCGTTATCAACCTCCTGGCCACCGCATGCCCTTACTTCAGCCATACAAGCACACAGAACATGAGTTACTTCCATGAAATGAGGGGCATAGGCGCGCCGCACGTCATGGACGGTTCCCCCCTGTCTCGCACCTCACGCACCGCAGACACGCAGCATGTATCACTCAAAGCTATGCCCTGGCCTTGGGTTGGTCGGGACCATTGCGGGGGCGCGCGTACAGCCGATACCCAAGACCGGCCACCGGCGACCGGTGACCGGTGACCAAGGGGACTCAGCCGCACGACCGCCACCGAAAAGGCCAAGCTCAGGGTCGAACAGCGCCACCGCCCGACCAGGAGCTGAACAGGCGCCAGGCAAGACCGTGAGCGACGCGCATGGGGCCAGCACGGCGCTGTGAATCAATCACGCTCGCGGAAGTGAGTGACGCCACCGCTCCCTGCGGGCGAGCAGTCGCCCCAAGCAGTGGCGGGCCGTGGGTGGTTCGTTTCTCCGGTGAACCTCCACCCGCCATCCCAGTGATGCCGCTGACGGTACGCCCGCACCGGCGCGTTAGAGCCGCTACCTGCCTTGGTCAGCTTCGTTGCCGATCGAGAGAGATGAGCGCTTGCATCCGTCCCACTCGAAGCTTGCCCTGGTCACCGCGGCGGTCACCGCGTCGCTCGCCCCCGTCAGCTCCGCTCCCGCGGCTGCGGCCGCAGCGCCCGCCCCCCCCACCAGGTCACGGCTCGGTCAGAAAAGGGCCGGCCCGGGCGGCGAGGGCCCGGAGTTCCGGTGTGGTGCGGCCGGACAGCAGCAACCTGGAGATGAGAGACCTCACCGCAGGGCGGGAGTGCGTCTCCTGAGGCGCCTGGTGCTCGGCGGCCAAAAGCGCACGCACACAGTCGTCCCTGCGTCCGCGTTGCGCCAGCGCGGCCGCCACGTCGGTGTAGTACCGCGCCCGGCGTTCCAGGCTGGGCAGACTCCGCGGCGGCAGGGCACGGGCGGCAGCCAAAGTCGCGCAGAAGTCGCCGGTGGAGAACTCGGCAGAGATGCGATGGAGCTGGACAGTGGCCGGGCTGAAGCCGCCACCGTGATCGCGCAGGACGGTCGTGCCACCGAGCTTCGCGGCGATGGCGGCGGCCTCCCCCGTCAGCTCCCGCATCCCTGCCCTGTCGCCGCCTCTTGCGGCCCCGTACGCGGCGGACTGAGGGGGCGCCGTCGCCGACTGCGGGTCCGTCGTGGCGGAAGCTGGGGGCTCCCACCCCGCACACCATCAACCCAGCAGAGCCGAGCAGACGCGGCCCATGGCGTCCAGGTCTTTCGTACAGTGGCGCGCTCCACCTGGACGCCATGAACCACGCCTGCTCCACGGTGTGTGGGTCGACGGCGTACGGGATGGGAGCTGAGGTGAGTGGCCGATGAAGATAGTGGTGAAGCTGCAGCTCGAAGGACAGAGCAGCAGTGGTCGCTTAGCGTGCCGAGGGCACCGATCTTGCCGCTCATGCTACGGGCCTCGGCAGGGACGCTGTCCGAACCCTCCGTCTGTGCTTCGTCGTACTGCGCTCGACGGGTGCTCATCACAGTGGGGGCCCCGCTCTAGCAGAGCCCTGCTCTGACACTGCGCGCGAGAAGAAAGCCCAGGAGATAGCGTGATAGTAGGATCTCGGAGGTTTGTGGCCACAGACACCTTACTGACTTTCAAAGCGTGATGTCGTCATGGTGAGCGAGCACGAGGCTGGTGCCGGTGTTCTCCGTCCAACCGGCTTGCAGTCACGTCAGGCCGCTCGTTCGAGCGATTGACACGACCCGCCCGTCGCCGACGAGCAGGACTGGCACCATACCGCCGTCGTACGTCACTTCGAGTCGAAGACGGGCCGTTGGAACGGCGGGTCAATGAGCGGCGGCTCTCGGTGGTGCAGTGGGTGGGGGCCGGGTGCCCTGCCGGAGTATGGGAGACGAGTTCCTATAACAACGGCCACTACAATGAGCTGAGTTGTCGGTGCGTGATCAGGCAGCAGGCGAGTTTGAGGAACGCTTCGTGCATGTCGGTCCTGCGTTCCCAGCGGATGCGGAGGCGGCGGAAGCCGTGGAGCCAGGCGAAGGTCCGCTCGATCACCCAGCGGTAGGTGCCCGGGCCGGTGCCGTGCCGGGTCCCGCGGCGGGCGATCGCCGGGACGATGCCTCGGGCGCGGACCTGGTCGCAGTAGCTGTCGTGGGCGTAGCCGCGGTCGGCGAAGAGTGAGTCGGTCTGCGGCGGGGCCGGCCGACGCGGCCGCGGACCGGTGGGACCGCGCCGAACAGGGCCAGCAGCTGGGTGACGTCGTTGCGATTGCCGTCGGCCAGCAGGACCGCGAGCGGGGTGCCGTGCCCATCGGTGATCAGGTGGTGCTCGGAGCCAGCCCGGCCCCGGCCGACCGGCGAGGGGCCTGTGAGCTGCCCCCTTTTAGGCCCTCACGTGGGAGGAGTCGACTGCACAGCGGGACCGGTCCAGCCGCGAGGCGGCGTTGGGCTCGGCGAGCAGGACCTCGTGCAGCCGGTCCAGGCCGGTGGCATTGTGGACGCGGTGCTCGCGCTCCGCCCGGCGAGCCGGGGCGCGGCGGTGGCTGGTGCTGGGAAGCTGGTAGTCGCGGACCAGGATGCTGTTCCGGTCCTGGATGCGCGTGGCCTGCTCGGCGGTGATGTACGCGTCGGTGACTTCCTCGAAGAGCACCAGCTGACGCCTCGTGCGTGCCCCGGCGAGCGAGACGCGTGCAAGCTGGACGTATTCGGCGCCCTGGAGGTACTGCAGTCCCGGGTGCCGTGGCGTGCTCGGCGTGCGGCGTCGACGTCGGGCACCGCCCACCTAGACCTGTAGGTGGGCTCGGCGAGCGGTGCCCTTTGCGCTCGCCGGCGACGCCCGGGGTGCCCCGGGCCGCGTCCTTCGCGCGGGTGCCGGGGCTCTGGCGCCGGGGGGCGGTCAGTTCAGGAGGGCGATGCGGATGTGAGGACGCCGAAAGGGCCCGATCGGCGCTGGTCAGCCGGCGACCCCCTCTGACTCCAGCTGCTTCACGGCGGCCAGGATGCAGTCGCGGGGCATCATGACCACTGACTCGTCCTCGCCGATCGAGGCGCCCACCTCGTTCATCCGCTCCACCTCCTGTGCGGTCAGGAAGTGGCGCTTGCCGATGACGAGGAAGTCACCGTTCTCCATTTCCAGGACGTCAGGGCAGTTGTTCGCTCCGACGGACCCGCGCTCGGCGGGCGTCGATCCGATGCGGCGCATGAGACTCCTTGCGGTGACGCGATCGATGTTATGGACACCAATACGGACTGGACGTATGGGGTGTTCGAGCCCCACGGGTCCGAGGGCTGGCGCCCGTACGGCAGCGACCCCGGACGGTGGCAGGGCGCGATCACCGTTCCCGACACGGCCGAGGGCGCCAAGCACGCCATCGGCCTGATCGTCAGCGACCTCATGACCGAGTGGGAGCGGGCCAGCCTGAGCCGAGCAATGCACGCGCGGGTCTTCCTCTGGCACGACGAGGCGGGCGAGCTGAAGGATGCCGACTTCGTCGTGGAGGTCCGGCCTCGGTCCGGCTTCGACGCAGCGTGACCACTCCGGGCCCGCTACGCGTCAGCAACCCGCGGCGTGGAGAGGGCTGAAGTCGTCGTCCCAGTCGGTGGTCCGCGAGGTGCGAAGACGATTGGGGAGACGGGGAACTCAACTACGGTCTGGGCGGCGCTGCCTCCCCGGCGTTGCCCAACTGCACGAGGTCCCCGGCCCGCTGCCTAGTACTCAAGCTGTAGATCGTGATCTTCATGCCTGATGTGACTCAACGCTTCTGTTGGCGGATGAACGGCTGAGTCGGCGGGCTGCGCCTTCCGATTGGCAGGGCCTGCAGGCGCCCTGCAGGTAGGCACTTGCAGGGCCACATCGACGCTTGACCTCAACCAAACTTGAGCTTTTAGGTTCCTCCCAGAGCCGCAGGAACCAACCAGCGGTGCCTTTTCAAGGTGGTTCGCCGTGACCGAGCGCACAGCCCGCATCGAGATCCCCGACCGCTACCGCTATGCCGTGATCCCGCACATCATGGTGCACGACGCCGCCGCGGCGATCGATTTCTACAGCGGGCGTTCGGTGCCCGTGAGGACTTCAGGATCGACGCTCCGGGCGGCGGCATTCTGCACGCCGAGATCACCATAGGACGGTCGACCCTGATGTTGGGCGACGCCAGCGTGGACGAGGCGGAAGCCGCCTCCTTCGCCGCGCCGACCTCGCTCGGCGGAGGCACGTCCGTCACGCTGCATGTCTTCGTGCCGGACGTCGACAGCCTGGCGGAGCGAGCAGAAGCAGCCGGTGCCGAGATTCTCCAGCCGCCGAAGGACACGTAATCGGTCCTGGTGACGACGTCGTCAGTGAGACCATTTGAGCCGGTGATCCGCGTCGTGGACGGGCTGGACGACGAGCGTGAAGAACAGGCGCTGGATCTCGTTGCAGGTGAGTGGGCTCAGCTCACCTGGCCCGGGGTGGTGGGCGTGTTGTCGGCGCGGACGACGGCGAGGAAAGCGTGGGCGAGCATGGCGAGGGTGACCCAGCGGGTCCAGGAGGGGTAGCGGCGGACCTGGTGCTCATCGAGTCCGGCTGGCCCTCCCACAGCAGGCCAGCGACCGTGTCAGCCGGAGACCCGGTGGCCCTGCCGGGTCAGCTCTGCTGCCAGCTTCCGCGTCGACTTCGTCGTCCAGCGAAGCGGCGACATGGGGTCGCCCCGTTCGTCGGCTCGCCCAACGCCAGCAGCGCCGGCGGCAGCCCTTCGTCCAGCTCAGGCGCCATCTTCCGACCTTCGCCCGGGACGGCGGACCCGCCCCAACAGGGCCTGGCCACAGTCCAGTTCAGCAACTCCGCGCGAGACAATGCCCTCCCGGACCCCGGCCTCAGCGGCGACGGGCCTGTTCCCGCCATGCCCCCAACGACCGAGCCTCCGCCCCTATGGCCAGCCGACGCTGACGCTCGCCCAGATGCGGGAACAGCGCCTGGAACTTCGCGGCCAGGACCGCCTCGATCCCCTCCAGTCTCCCCATACCACGACAACGATCCCCGGAGCCCGAACCCACGACTTGTTTCCCGGCAAGCCCGTACAACGGCTAACACAATGAGGTGGATCGGCGCTGGTTGGCGTGTCTGTGGCAGGAGTTGAGCGTTCGGCTCGATGTGGGGACGTCGCCGTGGATCGTCTCGGATGCGCTGTGGGACCGCCTGGAGCCGCTGCTGCCGCAGCGTGAGCGCTGTTTCCGGTGTCCGGGCCGCACGCCGTTGCCGGACGCAGCCCGTTCGCGATCCTCCTGACCGGCGGCAACCGCACCGGACGTCACCCAACTGCTGCCCCTGCTCGACGCGATCCGCCGGCGTACTTGGCCTTCCCGTGGGTCTCCAGAGGGGTCTTGGACAGGTCCTACGACGTACAGATCACGTCTGGTCCGATCCCAAAGTCCCACCACACGTGAGACAGTTCAGGCCGGAGACGGCGAGGAGGATGCGAAGGATGTCCACGTGGAACGGATTCGGCACCACATATCGGGGCTTCAGCTACCCGAATCGTGACGGCAGCCACCACGCCACCGAGTGGGCCGTGCTGCTTTTTCTGCCGGTGATCCCCTTGCGTCGGCATCGCCTGACCGTCGGCGACTCGTCCTACACACAGTACGGGAACGGCAGTACCTCGGTCACCCACTACGCGGTGCACGAGGAGACGCCACTCGTCGGTGGGGAGATCCTGCGCACATATCTGACCTGGTGGGTCATCGGCCCGCTGATCGTTTTCGGGCCCCCCGCACTGGTGCTGTCGCTCGTCGGCGACGGCATCGGATTCATGACCTATTTCCTCCTCCTGGCCAGCTGCGTCGCCTGGTGCATCTGGGTGGGCGCGGCTATGGAGAAGCGCAACCGCAGGGAGCGCGCGCTGCCTCCAGCGTAGCCACTCCCGTCTCCTTTACGACGGCTGACGCAGTGAGCTGAGTTGTCGGTGTGTGCTCAGGCAACAGGCGGGTTTGAGGAACGCTTCGTGGATGTCGGCTCTGCGTTCCCATCGGATCCGCAGGCGTCGGAAGCCGTGCAGCCACGCGAGGCTTCTCTCGATCACCCAGCGGTAGGTGCCCAGGCGGTGCCGTGCCGTGTTCCACGGCGGGCGATGGCTGGCACGGGGCCACGTTCTCGGACGTGATCGCGGTAGATGTCGTGGTCGTAGCCGCGGTCGGCGAAAAGGGAGTCGTGTTCGCGGCGCGGTCGCCCTACCCGGCCGCGGACCGGCGGGATCGCATCGAGCAAGGGCAGGAGCTGGGTGACGTCATCGCGGTTGCCGCCGGTCAGCAGAACGGCGGGCGGGGTGCCGTGTCCGTCGGTGATGAGGTGGCGTTTCGAGCCGGCCCGGCGCCGGTCAACCGGCGAAGGGCCCGTGTGGATCCCCCTTTCAGCGCTCGGACGTGGGAAGGGCCGACCACGCAGCGGGACCCGTCCAGCCGGGAGGCTGCGTTCAGTTCGGCCAGCAGGACCTCGTGGAGCCGTTGCCACACGCCGGCCTCGTTCCAGTCCCTCCGGCGTCGCCGCGCGGATGCGGCCTTCGCGAAGGAGGCAGACCTCCAGGAGCCGGGTGGTCTGCGCGAAGGTGCGGCGGGCCCGACGGCCGCAGGCGCCGAGCCCCGAGCCGCCCAGCGGTCTCACCGTCGAGCCGGACGGCCACGGCCTCGGGTGCTCGCGCGGCGTCACCACCGCCGATCGTCAGCCCAGTTGTCACCCTGCCTGGCGCAGGCGTCGGTCAGCGACCTGGAAACCTCGCGTATCTCGGCCGGCGTTCAGGACGAACCCCTGCCGACAGGAAAAACCGGCGGAGTGCTTCAGCCGTCCCAGATGCCGGGGCCGATGATTTGAAGGCCGGCTTGTGCCGCGAGCCACTCGGCGCGCTCGGGCTGGCTCGACCTGACGTGAACGAACAGAGTGTGGGAATCGGCGGGGACTTGCCTGTACAGGTCCGCGCTATTGACCGCGATCTGCACCTCGCCGTGCTTCGCATCCGGCGGCAGACCGAGTGCGGGTACGGCCGGCCAGGTGGTCCACCACCAGGCCAGGGAACCGGGGCCCGCGCCCATTGCGGACAGGAACGTTTCCTCGAAGCCCTCAGGGATGTCGCGAAGCGGCATCTCTTCCACGGCCGCCTCCAACGGCAGCAGTCCGGCCAGGCCGGCGGTGTCGATGGGAAGGTCCGGGCCCTCGACGAAGCAGGTTTCCTCCCCGGCGACCTGCGCGGCGTCGAACTGGCGTGCGTACCAGGCTGCCGGGATTGCCTCTCGCATCCGCCGCACTTCGTCGGCGGTGGTCAATCTCGCGTACGCCCAGATTTCAGCCTGCTCCAGATCCGCGATCCGCAGCAGCCGCCGGGCGCCGTCCAGGGCCTCGGTCAGGTCCCTCGTTTCCAAGACCGGATAGGCAATTGCATGGCTCATCGGACGGATCTTGCCACACACGCCGGGATTGACGGTCCACCAGAAGCACCGGGCCGACGCAGGTGGTCACGCTGGGGTCTCGAGCCTGTCGCCCTCGGCGCATCACCGCCTACCCGAATGCGGTCGCCGCGGAGCGCGGCCATGCCCAGCGCTGCACGCGGCCGGCAGGCTTTCCCCTCCCCGCCCCGAACAGATGCGTCGTCACCTCCAGTCGGCGCGAGGACGATCAGCGCCACTTTGGTGACCACTTCCGGTCAGGGCGCCAGCGGAGGCGGGATGAAGGAACGGGCCAAGCGCATTGAGCAGCTGACGTGCTCTGCGCGCGAGCGGAGGCGAACCGCGCCACCTCGTCGGGCCCGTCCGAGGAGCGGGGGAACCTCTCCGCGCGAGCGGAGGTGAACCGGTCGGGACCGCCAGGGCGTGCGGGAGGAACGGGTCTTTCCTCGATTGGTTACCTCCGACCTGATCAGCGAGGGCCTGCCCAGAAGTGTCGGGGTGAAGTGGCGGCCGCTGCGCCATGGAAGGCCGGGGCCGCGGACGGCGTCTTCATGCCACCAGTGCAGGGCGGTGTGGACGCCGCACAGCCAAGCGAAGGCGAAACCGGGGGTGCCCATCCCCACGGCCTGCCTTGCGACAGGCCAGGCCGTGGGGATGGGCCGCCATGTGCCGTCGGCCGGCCTACGAGCCGGCCTCCAAAGGCCGCACTTGCCGCGTTCTACGCCGTGCGACGGGCTACTGGTGCGCCGCAGCAGCCGGCCCGGCGAAGCCGTCGATGACCCGGTCCAGACCCCAGCGGAACTGTTCGGTGGTGATGTAGCGGGACATCACGTCCGCGCTGGCCGCCGTGAGCGGGTACGTCGTGGCAGGGACCGCGTCGAAGGCCGCCTTGCGGGCCGCGACACGCTGGGCCTCGGGCGGGGCGGGGCGGGTGGGTTCGACTTCCGCGGCCTCCAGCGCGATCGAGCCGAGGACGTAGACGATCAGCAGGTAGGAAGCGCGGGCGGCGTCACGTTCGTCGAGTCCGGCCTCGCCGACGACGGCGAGCAGTGCCTCGCCCAGGGCCAGTGCGCGGGGGCCGTCCATGGGGGCGCCCAGGAGCATGGCGGTGGCACCCGGGTGGTCCAGCAGCCGGGACCGCAGGCTCAGGGCGAGGTCGTGCAGGCGCTGCCGCCAGGGCCGGGCCGGATTGGCCAGTGCGCCCAGGTCGTACTCCCCGATGAGGCGGTCCGCCACGGCCCGCAGGACGGCTGCCTTGTCGGGAAAGTACGTGTAGAGCGCGTTGGGGGCGACCCCGAGTTCGGCGGCGATGCCCCGGATCGACACCGCGTCGGCGCCACGCCGGTCGAGCAGCTCAAGGGCCGCCGTCACGATCGCTTCGTCGGTCAGCGTGCGCCGCGGGCCGGGCCGTCCGCGCTGGGCCGTCGTCATCCCTACCTCCTCTTGACCCGAACACTGTACGCCGTCCACAATCTCTGTACATCGTCCAATCTGTACGCCGTACAGAGATATGAGAGAGGGGTTCCTCATGCCAGCGAGGTCCGCCCATACCGTCACCGGGGCACTGCTCATCGGCGGAGCCGTGCTCGTCAATGCCGCGTTTGCGCTGCTGAGCGGAACCTTCGACTACCCTGACGTGCTCCGGCAGCCGACCGAGGAGGTGCTGCTGCGCTTTCACACCCACGCCCTGCTGATCGGCACCCTGTTCACCCTGCTCGCCCTCGGGGCAGCCACGCTCGCACCGATCGCCCTGCGCACCGCACGGATGGCCGCGGGCGGGCGTACGAGCACCGCCGCGGCCACCACAGGCGTAGCCGCCGCGGCCGTGCAGGTGGCAGGACTGATGCGCTGGCCCCTGCTCGTCCCGCCGCTGGCCGGCCGCGTCGCCGACCCCGACAGCTCGGCCGCCCAACGGGCCGAGGCGGTGGAACTGTTCGAAACGCTGAACCGCATGCTGGGGCAGATCGTCGGCGAAACCCTCGGCTATGTGCTCACCGCGGCCTGGACCCTGCTGATCGTGACGGCATTGCGTCGCCGCTCTCTCATCAGCCGCCCGGTCGCCGCGCTGGCCCTGACCTGCGTACCGCTGATCCTCGCCGGTCTGCTGGTGCCCTTCGGCGTACCCGGCGCCGACCAGGCGAATTTCGCCGGCTACGTGCTCTGGAGCCTGTGGCTGATCCTGCTGGGGACCGGGATGCTGCGCGCGTCCCGGATCCAGAGCCCCGTGCAAGACCACGAAGGAACGGCCGCACGGGCCTGCGGCGTCCCTGAACCGGGTCGGCCCACGGCTTCTTGAGCCTGAGGCGGACCCGGGGTTTTCTTGGGCCGGAGGGCGGACCGGGGATTCTTCGGCGGACGGCGGACCCGGGGTTTCTCGGGCCGCGGGGGGGGGGCGGACCCGACGACAGGGCGCGGATGTAGTGCCGCCTCAGACGCATGCCGTGTCAGCCACCATGGGCGGCGATGGCCAAATCAGGTCCGAGAACACGACACGTCGAGAACGTACGGCGGCTGCAGGGCAGAAGCCGGTCCAACTGCACGCCGCTTGTGCTCACTGCGACTTCCGGCCGGCGCAGCAGGGACCTGCCTTGACGGTCCGTCGACGTCAGGCCGCTCTCCATCGACTCCTCACGGCCCTCACATGGGTCCGGCGCTCAGAGGAGGACACAGCGTGACAGACACGGAGTCTCAAAGTAAGGCGCGAAACGACTGGGAAGCGACACACCGAAGAGGTGGCGATGGGGGCCGGTGACACGCACGCGCCGGCGTCTGCAGGAAGTGGCGACCGGCAACGGGCTCGGCGCCGTACGGCGGGTGCACCGCTCACGGCTGCCGCTGTGGACACGGCCCTTCTCGCCGCAGGCGACGAGGTCTTCGAAGCCAACCCGCACCCGCGCAACCCCGAAAGCAACGGCAGGCCGGCCACGTACTCGCCGTCGCCCCTCACCACCACATCACCACCCGCCGCGGGCAACCGTTCCACGCCGACGCCCTGATCAAGAAGCTGGCACAGCGAGCCTGACAGAAACTCTCCGCCGGCGCCGGAGCCAAGGGACACCGCGGCTGGGCCCAGGCCGAGCGGGCCGACAACCGGCCCGGCGCCCACCAGTTGCCCGCCCCGCCCCAACCGACGGCCCGGCGAACCCGCCGTCTACCGCTGCTACTCAGCCGCCCCGGCGCGGCTGCCCACCCCGGTGCGCGTCGCCACACGAAGACACATCCTCCGGGAGACCTTGCAGTCCGGCCAAGGGGCCCGGCCGGACTGGACGAACACCAGGTCAGGCGTTGGGCGCTCTGGCCACACACGCAATACAGCCGCTACAAGGAGGCATAGCCAGACCCTATTGCTTGCCAGATCACATCAGGCACAGTGCCTGTGACCTGTCCCTGTCGGCACTCGACCACAGGCGCAGAGGCCGGTTTCTATTTCACCTTTTGACACACTACGACTCACTCCCAGCGTCCAAGGAGTTCAGCATCACCTGCGCCCGCTGATCACCTCCCAAAGCCGCACGTCTGGTCCACTGCAAAGCCTCCTGTGCGGCCACTGCGCGTTTCACCGGGCCGGTCTCACGCTCCATCCGCAAGATGGCCAGTGCGGCCAACTCCCGGGCGCAGGCCGCATCACCGCGCTCGGCCCCCTGCCGCAGCCACCTACCGGCTTCCTCTTCCTCACCACGCTCGCGCAGCGCGATGCCCAGGTACTCGCAACTGCGGTCGTCGCTGAGCTTTTCGGCCGTGATCCTCCACCAGCCCTCCGCCGCCCCTGCCCGTTCCGGACCCATGCTGCGCAAACGCAGACCAGGCTCGTGCGGGGGAATCTTCAAACGCTTCCGCGTGGCCTGGCGCCACCAGCCCAGAGCCTCATCAAAGCGCCCGTCAGCACAGCATTCGATCAGCATGTTCGCAGCGGCCGCGGCATCGCCGCACTCGGCCGACAGCCGCCACAGGGCCACAGCCGTCTTGCGGTCCCCTTGATCGAACAGAAGCTTCGCCGTCTCGTTCGCACCGTCCGGAGTCAGATCACGCCCACTGACGACCCCGCGGCCACTAGGCCCGAAGGTGGCAACCTTCGCCTCGTACGCCAACGCTGCCAGCAGTTTCCTCGCCCGCCGGCGCGCCCCCCACTCAAACACACCTGTCCCCTCTCCTCTACTAACCTCCCAGCACACCACCTACCCGACCAAAGAAAGAAGGGGTCACCGCGACCGACTCAGGATTGTTGCCAAGGCCCTCAACCCGACCGGCTCACGCCCACGGGAGACCGACGCAGCCCAACAAGCAACGGCAAGCCACGACGCCATCCCGCCCAGCGGCGCAGGAAGCCGGCGAAGAACCGAATCGACGGACGTCCGCATCGCTCGACCTCAAGGAGGCTCTGTCTCCGCGGGCTGGGCCAAGACGTGCTCCTCAGAGCCCAGTAGGTCGCTCCGCCGGGCATAGCCGGTCCGACCGGTCCGCGAGGCGGGCATGATCTTCGTACTTCTCCGCCTCGCCGGCCCGGGCCCGCACACCGCGCGGACCGCCGGCACCAGCTGAGGACAGCTCGATCTCCATCCGATCCCGAGCCCCTCGAGGCCGCTTCCCGCATGGCCTGCCCATCATCGGCGCACAGTGACACGGGCGATGATGTAACGTCACCCGCTCTTCCATGTATCGCCGCGACACGAACAATGCGAATGTGACGTCAGCCCGCTCGTATCCGGCCCGACGATCCTCTGACACCTGCGGAAGAGGCCCTACAGCCCACTCCCCGCTGAGACAGCGGATCGCCGACGCCCGCCCCACACCATCGCCGCGCGCCACGCGGCCACACCGACTCCCGCGACGGATAGCCCGGTGTCACCACCCCTCCCATCGCCGCGTCGGTGGCGCAGTCTACGAACCGGGCTATCCACTTACGTCGCCCGACCCGGATCCCGATCCCGATCCCGATCCCGGCTGAGACGACAACCTGATCAGCCTGGGTCGCCGCGGGCACAGGGGCAGCAGCGTTGGCAGGGCGACGCCACGAGCGAGCTGAAGGTTTGAAAGAGGTCAGCTTCTGGGCGGTCGCACTCCAGTTCAACCAGGTGGCTCGTCCAGCGCCGCCGCTTACGAGCGACCACTGAACCTGAAGCCGTGCGCAGCACAGATGACACGACCTGATCACCCAGCCAGCTAACTGACAAATCCGCAGGCCAGGCCCTGCTACATCAACAGCGCCCACACATCACTGCAGCTATGGGCGCGCTGCAATCCCCCACCCACCGACGCACCACAAACTGATCAGTGCAGGCCAGACCACCAACAAAGACAAGCCTTTAGTGCGGCGGTATTTTCCGCTATTGCACCCCCTGATGTATTGGTGCGGATGAGGCTGTCCTGTTGGTCGTGCTTGCCGAGACGGATGGTGTGGTGTCCGGGGCAGGAGTCGGCTTGCCGAACGCCGGCGGCAACTGCCGCCAACGCATCCGGTCATCGCCACCAACACGACCGCCGCCAGCACCTCACGCTCCCCCGCCCCGGGCCGCCCGCCGCCCTGCGGGCGTATGACGCTCTTCTCCGGCACCACCCGGCGGAAACAACACCCACAACTCCTCCGGCACCAACCGCTCGATCAAGCCTGCCATGCGCAGGACACGACCCAACGGACCAAAGGGAGCGATGCCTTACCAGGCCCGGCGGGGATCCCGGAGTTCCGGCGGGGTCTGCTCGGGCAGTTGCTGGCCAATGTCAGTGCGCAGCAGCATCCCGGGGTCCGGCGGGAACTGCTCGGTCCGCGGTGCAGGCTGGTGGAACCGCTCCGTGCGCGGCAACGCCACCTCCGCCAGCTTGCCGTCGTGCAGCATCCATAGGCCGAAGCAGTCGTCGTCCTGGTCACGGATCAGCACCTGCACCCCGCCCGGATGCGGCCAAGGCAGCGACTCCAGATCCTTGAGGAGCCCGGCCCGTCCCCGCACCTTGTCGAACTCGATCGCCCAGCCGTAGCCGAAGCCGCCGTCCTGGGCCTGTATGGGTTCGAACCGCCCCCGCCAGCTGCGCCCGGGTTCCTCTCGGGTCAGCGGTTCCATCACGTCGTCACAGTAAGGGGCCAGCACGATGACGTCCGCGGCTCTGCTCATGACGAGATAGGACCACGCACCGTGCCCGCCCGGCAACCGGCGCCACCAACGCGAGCCTGAGCACGACCTGCACGTGCCTCGCGTTCATCGCGCTTGACCGGCCGCGTCCAATACGCAGCCTCTGGGCAACATTCGCCGGTCTCGTCGCCGCTGTGGCAGCATTCCAGGCCATCCTGATCCACACGAACGTTCTCACCCACCAGCGCAGTCAGCCGTTCCGGCTGCTCTCGGTTCCGTGGGTTTGACTGATCGCCCATCCTGCAGCCTGTACGCTGGTGGGTTTCGCCTTCTACGGTTTCACCCGACGCGTCTCCGGCGTACGAATGCTGATGTTCATACCGCCCAGCAGAAGCATCGTGCTCGGCGGCCTCGCGTTCCTGGCGTGGCCGACCATCGCCGGAATCGGCGCAAGCAGCTCACCCCTCACAACCAACCTCCTCGGTATAGCGACCGCAGCAGTCAGTCTCATGTCCGTGTCCGCCTCCTTCGCCTGGGCCGCTCGAATCTGTCCGGAGGGCGTGGGAGACGGGGTCAGTCAAAGGACACCAACACAGTTGTCGAACTCCTGAGGCCGTGATGACACCAGCCACGCCAGGTGCGCGCCGAACCTGCGGCCACATCCACCCGCTGAACGCCGCATACGGCATCTGAACTTCCACCGCATGCACCCGGCACCTCACAACGGAAAGCTGCTCACCACACAGGTACAACAGCTGGGCTGTCGCCTGATGTGACCGGTGAACTCATCGCCGAAGTGGGTCCGTTGCGGCACGAGCGTCATCAGGGTCGTCTCGCGGCTCGGCCGCGACGACGAGCGGTAGGAGCCGGGGCAAAGCACGGGATGGTCTTCGTCGACCGACTGCTGGGCACGCTGGTGAACTTGCGCCACGGCACCACCCATGACGTGCTGGCCTGCTGGTTCGGAGTGGACCGCCCCTGCCCAAGTCCTGGACCGCGGAGGCGGACCGGTGCCGGGCAGTGAAAGTCCCTGACAGGCGTGGCTTCGCGACCAAGGGAGAACTGGCCCGAGCGATGCTCCTGCGGGCTCTTGCTTCGCCCCCTCCCGATCGCCTGGGTGACGGGCGACTGCGCCTACGGACAGGAAGGTCGGGTCACCCGGCGCGCTGGGTGGTCTCCCCGGCCTGAGCGGGTACGGCGGGCAGGGAGACGGTGCAGGAGGCGCAGCGTCGGGCCTGGTCGGGTACAGGGCTGAGGCATTCGGGGCAGTCGCGTTTGGGGGCCTGGACGTCTTGGTGCGGGGCGAGGCGTTCGTGGAGCTTGTTGATCGGGAGCACGACCAGGAAGTACAGGGCGCTGGCGATGAGGAGGAAACTGATCGCCGCGTTGACGAAGGCGCCGTAGGGGAACTTGATGGCGCCTGCGGTGAAGGTCTTGCGGCTCATGTCGCCGGTGGCGCCGGTGGCAAGCCCGACGAGTGGTGTCAGGAAGGCGCTGACGAAGCCGTTCACCACGGCGGTGAACGCTGCCCCGATGACGATGCCGACGGCCAGGTCGACCACGTTGCCGCGCAGGATGAAACTGCGGAAGCCCTTCACCTTCTCACCCCTAAGAGGCTCTTGACGTCGACGGGCGGCGCCGAAGGCGCGGTCAGCCCATCCCTTCACCTCGGATGCCCTGCCACCCGTCGCCCATGCCGGCTCCGCCGCGCGGCGTGCGGGGGCGTCCCGACCCGGGCCGCAGGACACGGATCTTGTGGATGACCGCTTCGGCCTGGGCGCAGTCGTTGCGGGTGCAGGCCGTGACCGTGAAGGCCAGCGGCGGCCGCGTGCGTCGCAGGCCAGGTGAATCTTGCTGGTCAGCCCGCCGCGGGAGCGCCCCAGCCCGCGCTAGTCGAGGCCCCTTCGGTAGCGGTGGGCTGGTGGGCCCGGACGATCGTGGAGTCCAGCGCGACCAGCCTGTCCACCTCGCCCGCCCCTGGGCCGCGGCCAGGATGCGGTCGAAGGTGCCGTCGCCGGCCCAGCGGGCGAACCGTCCGTGCACGGTCTGCCAGGGCCCGAACCGCTCCGGCAGATGCCTCCAGGGCACCCCAGTGCGGAACTTGAACACGACGCCCTCGAGCACCTTGCGGTGATCCCGCCACCTGCCACGGGCATGACCCGCAGGCGGCAACACCGGCTCGATCGCCGCCCAGGCGGCGTCAGTTATCTCCTATCCCTCACGATCACCCCAACGAACGAATGATCGGAAAGGCGCTGCCTGGCTACCAACGTCAATGCGTCAGGCACGCCATCGCGACCGGTCGCTCAGCCTCAGCTGCGCCCCGAAACAGGCATTGGCTCACATACCGCACTCAAAGGCAGGCCCGGGATGAGGGGGGTGCCCTCGGCACCGTGCGCTGTGACCGCTGAGCGTTGGGGTCAGCCGCTGGCGAGTATCGGGCCGGCCGGGGCAGAGAGTGTCCGGTGAGCGTGGGGGCAGGGCGTGGCAGAAGTGGTTGTGGGAATGCGCATCCGGCGCAGGAGATCACGGGTGGTGCGCTTGCGCAGCGTGCTGCGCCAGGTCAGTCCTGGGTGGCGGGACCGTAGGTGTGACAGCGCACGGGTGCCCAGGCCGGTGCTGTGGAAGCGCTCGTCGATGACGACGGCGGTGATGACGCCCTGGGCGCAGGGAGTGCAGATCCGGTACCGGACCTGGCCGACGACCTGGCGGGTGTGCACGAGGAGCAGGCATTCGTCGCCTGGGCCGGGGTCGTCCGGGATGTGCGTGGACAGGAAATCGATGGCCCGGTAGGCGAGGATGCGGCGGCGCAGGCGGCCGGTGCGCCGGCCTCGGCGTGAGTGCTTGGCGCCGTTGTGACCGGGCGGCGATGTCTCGGCTGTGGAGGCCTGACCCATGAGACTGCTGCTGGCGGAACGCGCATGTTGTCCGTGCATGACGTCTCGTGTGCCCGAACAGCCGACGGATACCCGTTCCAGATCGCCGGGCACCCCGCCCAGGGGCACCCTCTCGTCCCGGGACGGCCTCCCGTCACCGACTGGGGCAGCGCCTTCACGGAGCATCCGTAGTCCACGCCGTGAAGCGTCCCAGTGCGGCCAGTGTGTGCCCGACGGGACCTCGCCGAAGGGGCAGGTGCTTTCCAGGCGCAGTTGGTCCAGGTGCACGGTCCCGGTGAACAGGCACGCCGAAAGGTCGACGTCGGCGAGGACCAGATGGGCCGCGTCCACCCCGCGCAGCGAAGCCATACGCACCTTGGCATCGGGAGCGCTCGTAAGCGCCTGCTCTTCCACCAGCCGGCCGTCGGGGAGCGCGAAAAGGACGGCTTCCGAGGCGATCGTGAGGGGGTATTCGAAGACCGCGTGGGAAAAGTCCACGGTGGCATAGCGCAGACGCACCTCGGCCGTTGACGACCAGCGGGTCCGCTGGCACTCCAATCGGCTGGCAGCAAGCGAGAGGGTCACCGGGCCGTTGAACACCGCCTCCGACAGCCCCACCCGTCCGGCGCACACCAACGGCTCGAGGCTGGGCGCCCGCTCGAAAACTACCGACTCGAACCCGACGTCGCGCTCGAAGGTCACCGACCCGAAGTGAGCGACGCCCTCGAAGGTCGCCCACGAAAAATCGGCGCTGCGCTGGAAGGTCGCCGACCCGAACCAGGTGTTGCGTTGGAAGGTCGCCAACGCGAACACGGCGTCGTCCTCGAAGGTTGCCGACCTGAACCCGGCATGCTTGAAGGTCGCCAACTCAAACCGGGCGCGGGCCCATGCGGGGGTGTCCAGTTGCCGGGTCGCGGAGGGCGGCGAGGTGGGCGTCGAGAAGCGGGGTAGTGAAGGATGTGCCGCGGTGGTCGATGTCAGTGCCGGGGACCACCCCGGCCAAGTAGGCGTCGCGATCGGCGTCGGCAAGGTGTGCGAGGCATGCGGTGTGGCCGGGGACATGGATGCCGCGGCAGCCAACCGGATCTTCCGGGCTTGGGCCGTGGCCACAGTGTGGCCACGGGGGCGCTGCGGGGCTCGGATGCGTCATGCCTGGAGGACGATCTAGCGCGACCAGATAGGTGCCCGGACTCCAAGGCGTGTCGTTGTGATGCCGGCCGATGGCGAGTGTCTGGGTGAACAGTCTGGACTTGCAGCAGGAGCCGGTCTCGGTCAGGACCCGTTCCACGGTGATGCCGTGGGCGGCGGAGAAGGCGTTCGCCGCTGCCAGAAGCCGGCGGCGGTTTCCTTGCGCTCGCCGGTGAGGACCTCGCTGTGGGCCAGGCGGAAGTGGTCGACGACGGCGGAGGGGATGAACGAGTAACCGATCACCGGATGGCAGCTGCGGCGTCGGTTGGTGGCGGCGCATTCCTCGTCCATCGCCTGGCGGCGGTCCATGATCTTGTGACCACCGCCGTCTGGGATGTCGCTTGTCCTCCACGTCTTGCCGTCGCGGGCCAGGGCCGTCTGCCGGGAGGTACAGCCGTCCGGCTGGATGGACCAGATGCCGAACTCGGCCCGGGCGTAGCCGTCCAACGAGTGCGGGGCGTCCACGGTAAGCGCGGCCAGCTCCAGGCGATCGCCGTCGACGGCGGCGGGGGCGAATCGGCCAAGGCGGGAGCCGAGCCGGCACCGATTAGGAGTAATGCGATTGCGGGCAGACCAAAGACTCCACGGCGCATGAAGTCTCCCAACACCGTGCGGGTTGGAGATGCGTGCATGAGGAAACCGCAGTCACCCCATGGCGTGCTACGACTCGGATGTGTTCGCGATGCGGTCGCCGTGAGCGTTTGCCGGTTCGGGGAAGGGGAAGAGGGCCGTGGTCGTTTCCCGACCGCTCAATCTCCACGCCTTGGGTATCCGTCCCACTCCTCGGCCAATGCTGCGTCCAGCATGCGACGGGCAGTGGCGGTCAGAGCAGGGAGGGTGGGGATGGACCGGGTGTCGGCAAGGGCTCCGGCCAAGTAGTCGAAGAGCAGGCCCTCGGTCCACGCGACGAGGAGCTCGGCGGACTCCTCGGGACGGGTGGCTCCGAGGCCCGCAATGATCTTGGACGCGCGGGCACGAGCCCCCATGCCCGCCTCATGAAGACGGGGGCGCAGGTCCGGATTGCGAGCCGCTTCCAAGATGAGTTCGAAGCGGGCCAGCTGGCGCTCGCGGCCCGTGGTGAGCCAGCGGTGCAGGGTTTCCGCGAGGGCGATCGCCACCTCGTTGCGACTGAGCGCACCTGGGTGCGGGGGGAGCTGCTCAAGCACGCCTTGGTCCACGTCGGCCAGGTCGAGCTCTGCCAGGCGCAGGTAGCAGGCCTCGATCAACGACGCCCGCGTCCGGAAGTAGTACGAGGTGCTTCCCGCCGGCAGACCGGCGGCGACATCCACCGCCCGGTGGGTGAGACCGCGCAGGCCTGCTCGGGCGACCGTCGCAATGGCGGCGTCGGTGATGAGTGTTCTGCGACCTGATGTGGACATACCGACACTCTACATGTGTAGAGTGTCCTCCAGGTTGATCCTCTACATCCGTAGAGGCCTGTGGCAGGAGCACACATGTCTGATCGCCGAGCAGTAGTCGTGGGAGCTGGGATCAGTGGGCTGACCGCGGCCGTAGCGTTGTACAGGCACGGCTGGGAGGTCACCGTCTTCGAGCGGGCCGCGGAACAAGGACTCGGTGCCGGCATCGTGCTCGCGCCCAATGCCTTGCGTGCTCTCGGCGCGATCGGATTCGACGTCGAGCAGGCGACCGGCAGCGCGGTGCCCGCCGCCATGGGCGTGCGTCTGCCGAACGGCCAGTGGCTCCACAAGGCCGGCATGGGGGCGATGGCCGAGCGCTACGGCAGCCCGCCATTGGCCGTCCATCGTGCGGCCCTGGCCCAAGGGCTCGCCGCGGAACTGCCGGCGGGGGCACTTCGCTTCGGAACGTCCGTACGGGAAGTGCTCGACGCCGCAGACACTCCCTTCGTGCGTACCGATGAAGGAGACGTACAGGCCGACGTGGTGATAGCGGCCGACGGAATCCACAGCCCGCTGCGCCGGCAGTACTTCCCCGCTCACTGCGCCCTCCACTACAGCGGCGAGACCGCCTGGCGAACAGTCATCTCCGCCGAGGGACTGCCGGACCTCGTGTGTTCGGAGACCTGGGGGCGCCGCGAGCGCTTCGGGATCGTGCCGTTGGCCGACGGGCGCGTGTACGTCTACGCCAGTGCCTTCGTGCCGCAAGGCACCCGGCCGGCTGATGCGAAGGCCGAGCTGATCCGACGGTTCGGACGGTGGCACGCCCCGGTCCCTGCCATGCTCGAGCGGCTGGACCCCGCGACCCTGCTCCAGCACGACCTGTTCGACCTCGCGGGTCCGCTTCCCCGCCTCCATCACGGCAAGATCGCCTGGATCGGCGACGCCGCACACGCCATGACGCCCAACCTCGGTCAGGGCGGCTGTCAGGCGATCGAGGACGCCGTCGTCCTTGCTCACCTGTTGCACAAGAGCCGTCCTGACGGCATCCCGGAAGGCCTGGCCGCGTACTCCACGGCCCGCTGGGCCCGGACCGACGCCATCCGCCTGCGCTCCCGCAAGGCCGGCCGGGTGGCCGGGCTGAGCCATCCCTTGGCCCTCGCGGCTCGCAACCTCGCTGCCCGCGCCACGCCCCCGTTCATCGCCTTCCGGGCACTGGACGACCTCTACAAGGGTTTCAGCCTGCCCGCTTAGGACGCACAGGGCGAACCGTCGTGCCAGACCGCTGGAAGGGCTGTCGACCTACGGAGCTGTGGAGCATCGGGCCAGGCGCGACGATTCGTTCCCGGAGGAGCTTCTTTGCCATGATCAGGTCACAAGACCCGCCGCCGGCGTGTCGCCTCACCGTCAGCACGCGCCGGCATCTGTCCGGGCCGAGGGCACGTTCACGGCGAGGCAGGGACGGTCACGAGAAAGCGGTCAGCAGGCGTAGCGCTTGGCCGGTGCCGTCCTCGGTCTGCATGAGCCGGGCGGCCCTGGCCGCGGCAGCGCGGTGGCTGCCGATGTCCGAGAGCGCGGCTGACACGTGCTGGGAGGTGAAGTCGCGGGAGAGCGGGCTCGGAGAGCTGTCTCGATGCCGGCGGCCCGGACCTTGGAGACGAACTCCTCCGCACCGCGAGACGGACCTCATGACCCTCGTCGGTGATACGCCGAGCCAGGGCGAGAAAGGGCTCGACGTCGCCGCGGCTTCCCGCGGTCAGCAAGAGAAAACGCATGATGAGTACCGTGAACTCTTCTCGGCGCCGGCTACGGCGATGCCTGTCTGTCCTGAGAGTGAGCGCGCAGGTCACCGGCAGGGTCGGGGCCGCGTCGGCGGTATGCCGCGACGCGGGTGAGCGGGAAGACGGCGAGCGGCACCACGAGTGCCATCGCGGAGAGAGCGAGGGAGAACGGCGCGGTCGCCTCGGACGGCACGGTGACGAGCTTGAAGGTGTCAATCGCGGTATGCACCAGCGTGGGCGCCCAGACACTGCGGCCCGCCTGCTCGTAGAGATGGGCCAGTGGCCAGGTCGTCAGGGGATTGGGCTACACCCCCTGGCAGGCCGGCCTACGCACGCTGCCCCTGGCAGCAGCCCTTGCCGCGGGCTCGCTCACAGCACCACGGCTCCTGGCCCGGCTCGGTGAACGAACGCCAATCGCGGCCGGGCTCGCCCTCGTAGTCGCGGCGTTCGCCATCCTGGCCCACACCAAGGCCACCTCTGGCTACGCGCACCTGCTGATCTTCGAAGTCATCGCCGGACTGGGCGCCGGACTGGGCGCTGCAGCGGGCACCGAAACCGTCATGAATGCGGTACCACCGTCCCGCGCCGGACTGGGATCGGCGGTGAATGATGCCACCCGCCAAGTCGGCGCCTCCCTCGCCGTCGCCGTCCAGGGCTCCGTCCTCAGCACGGTCGTCACCGACCGCTTGGGCTCCTTGGGCTCCCTGACCGCTCCAACCGGGGTACTGCCGCCTTTCCCGGCTACACGGCAGGCGTTCGCCGACGGCCTCACGGCGGCAGCTCTGACCGCAGGGCCGTCACCATAGCGGCCGTCATGGCGGTCATTCCGTGGCGCAACATGATTCCGCACGCCACCGCGTCCCGAGAAGGTCTGGAGCCGACGCGGACCGAGGGCAGGACCCAGCGACCTGACGGTATGTGCGTTGGTTCGTAGGCGCTTCGCGATGGGTTGTGGCGCGTGGGCGGCCAGCTTGTCGATGTCGTCGGTTCGCTCGCGCAGGAGGCGAGCATGCGTGTCGGTGCGGACGGTGTTGCCGCAGCCCGGTCGGCAGTCGTACTGCCTCGGGACGGTTGCTCCAGGGTCGGGTTCGCAGAGCGCGTTCTCGCGCTTGAACGCGCAGATCAAGCGCCTCGGGGTTGTCGAACAGTACGACGCCGTCCTGAGCGAGGAACTTGGCTGCCGTGCGGCCGGGCGATCGCGGCATGCCTGGGCGAGGACTTCCTCGCCCAGGCATGCCGCCGCGAACACCGCCAGGTACCCGGCGCGCTCGACGTCGCCGGGCTGACCGCATCTCCCTGCTCCTCGGTACCAGCGAGCACCGGTCCGAGCGTGGTACGAGAACCATGCGGCCGCCGAGACCGGCACTCAGCGGCCGCCCCGGTTTCCACTCCCGATGTCGTGGCACGCCGTGGGGGCGTTCGGGCTACGGCTACGCGAGCTGCGCTCCGGGGCCGATCGGACGCAGGCCGGCACTGCTGCGGAGGCGGGGTGCATCGCGCCTTCTACGTAAACCACGAGAACGGGAAGGACAACACGCAGAGCGACACACCTGAGAAGAGCACCGCTGGTCGCCGGGACGGAAACTCAGGCCGCTGCGGCGCGGAACCTACTGGGGCTCAGGCCCTTGTGGCGTTTGAACGCGGCACTGAAGCCAAAAGCGTCGGCATAGCCGACCGACCTTCCGATCTGCGCAATGCTGAGGTCGGTGTCGGTCAGAAGCGCCGCGGCCTCGTCCATGCGGCATTCCGTGAGGTAGGCGAGGGGCGGGCGGCCCATCAGCTTGGTGAAGCGCTTGGCGAACAGCGCCCGGGAGACACCGGCTCGAGTGGCCAGCGACGCCACCGTCCAGGCATCGGCGGGCCGGTCGTGGAAGGCCTGCAGGGCGGGAGCGAGGACCGGGTCGGCGAGGCCCCGGTACCAGCTGGGCGCGTCGGCGCCCGCCTGGTCGAACCAGGTGCGCAACGTGCACACCAGAGCCCAGTCGAGGAGCCGGTCCATCAGCGCCTGCGAACCGGCCGAGAGACGGGCGGCGTCGGCGGCGGCCGTCTCAAGCCAGGCACAAACCTCGACGTCCTCCTTGATCACCAGGACGGGCGGCAGGGCACGCAGGAGCCGCTCGTGGCGGTGGCCCGAGGCGCGGTAGGCGCCCACGATCAGCGCGGTCGCCTCCTCCGAGTCGGTGCCCCAGTGGATACCGCCGAGTTGCTGGTCGGTGCACTCGGCGTCCGTGGTGAAGCAGGCGATCTCGTACGCGGCATGGGAGCTGTGGACAGTGGCGGGATGATCCGCGAGACGGAACGGTGCGAGGCCGCGCACGATGGCGGTATCGCCCACGCCGACCGCCCGCTCGGCCCCGTCGGGCAGTAGCAGGGTGCCCCCGCCGCGCAGCACGCTGATCATGGTGAGCGGTGCGTCGTCGGTGAAGCGGATGGTCCAGGGCGCCGTCAGTACGGCATGGCTGACGACGGAGCCCTCGGCTCGGATGCCACTCAGTAACGAACTCAAGGGATCCACGGGACGCATCATAATAGACGATCTCCTATGTTCCAGAGCGTTTTTCCCATGGATCCTCTATGCGATCGCGGCTGTACTGGATTCATCGAATCGACCGAGTTCTCAGCTGGGAGACACCGTGACGCAGCACGACAACCATGCCAGGACAGCCCTCGTGGTCGTCGCACACCACCGCACCGATTCCCTCACCGCGCACACGGCCCGCCGTGCCGCCGCCCGGCTCGAAGCCGCCGGATACCGCATTGACCTGCTCGACCTGCACGCCGAGGGGTTCGACCCGCGGATGAACACATCGGACCAGCCGGACTGGGGCAACAGGGAGAAGGTGTACTCGGACGAAGCGCACGCTCATATGCAGCGCATCCTCGACTCCGATGTCGTCGTCGCCGTCTTCCCGGTGTACTGGCAGAGCGTGCCCGCAATCCTCAAGGGCTGGGTCGACCGTGTATGGAACTACGGGTTCGCCTACGGCCGCAGCAAGCCCCGCCTCGCCGGCAAGCGCATGCTGTGGCTGGGCCTCGCCGGCGCCACTGCTGACGACCCCATCGTGGAGGGGATGCAAAGCGTCCTCGAGACCAATCTGAGCGAAGGCATCGCCTACTACTGCGGCTTCTCCCATTCCTCCGTCGGCCTGCTCACCGACGCGGAGGAGCGCCCGCAGCGCGTCGACACCGAAGGCAACCTCCTGATCGGCGAAGCGGTCGCGGGCGCTGAGCGAGAGGCGCAGTACGCCGATCTCGACCTGCGTGCACGGGAGTTCGTGGAACGATTCGTCGCCGAGGGACTCGTGGCGGCCTGACCGCCGGGAAGACATACGTGGTCGTGTACGACCTGTGGGTGTCGAACGCCAGAGGTCGAGCCGGTGCTCCAGGGCCTTTCCGATAGGGATGTACCCCAGGGCGTCCATGACGCGCCGCATGAGCGCCTGGTCGAACGGGTCGTCAAGCGCCCCGTGACCTCGGTGATGACATGATCTGCCGGACAGTGCCAGCCCGCCTCGCCGAGCAGGGGCCCGCCCCCCGTTCGGCGAGGCGGCTGCACGCCCTTGTTACCTGTGTCGCGGACATGCCTTGGCCAGGGATGAGCACGAGTGGGGCAGCGGGAGATGCGGCACGCAACTACCGCCCCTTCGTCAGGAACTTGGCAAAGTCCTTCTCGAGCGCGGTCCTCGGCTTCGCTTCAATGATGATTTTCGCGACGTTGCCCTTCTGGAAGACCAGAATCGTCGGGATGGTCTGAACATCAGACTTGGTGCTTGACAGGGGGTTCTCGTCCAGTTGAGCTTCACGCCATCGATCTCAGGATGCTGCTGGGCAATGCCTTCGATGGAAGGTGCTACTTGCCTGCGAGGTCCACACCAAGCCGCCTAGAAGAGCACGGCTACTGCCTTCTTGCTCTTCAGGACGACTTCGTGGAAGTTCGCGTCGGTCACGTCGTGCAGGCCAGTTGCATAGGGGCCGACAGCCGGGTTACGAGAGGAATTGCCGCGTCTGCGGGCATCGCAGGCAGTGCTGGTACCGCCCATACGGCGACCAGGGTCAGGACCCTCGGTAGCTCTTCTTCGGTCCATGATGCCCGCCTCTCGACTCGGGCGTTCTCATGTTGCCGTTCCCGTTCGAGCGTACCGCTGACGACTCGTTTCCTCGACTCAGGTGATCCGGCCGGTCGTACCGGCGGGTGCGTCCGGCCACGTCCGTGATACGGGTGCGACTTGCTCCGACTCCAACGGCCCTGACCAGCCGTCGAAAACCTCTACGGGGCGGAAGCGGCGGCCACGAAAAACGGAATGGCGGTGAGGAAGCGGCCCACCTCGGCGCGTCGGCGCTGCTCGTCGAGCCACTCGTCCGCCTGGTCACGGCCGACGGCGCCGCTGGCCCAGGCCGGCTCCACGAGCCTCGTGAGCAGCCACAGCATCGCGGGGTCGGTGAAGACACTGGTGTGGACCTCGACCGTGACATCGGCGAAGCCGCCGGACAGAAGCAGGCTACGGTACTGGCGGCCGGCGCGGGGCGTTCCCAGGAGGTCGGCGCGGGCGTGCACGATCGTGCGCGTGAGCGCTGCGTCATCCGAGTCGATCATGATGGAGTCCCAGTCCTGACCTATCAGAACAATCCTGCCGCCTGGGCAAAGGACCCGTCGTGCCTCCGCGACCGCGCGCCCTGGCTCCTGAAGTTCGTGGAAGACCTTGTCGGCACGGTAGCCGCGCAGGCTTCCGTCGGCGAACGGCAGATCCTCCGCCCCCGCCTCCAGGAATTCGGCCTCCGGCCACCGCTCCCGGGCCGCGGCCAGCATCTCCGAGCTGGGGTGCACGCCCATCGCCTGGACGCCGCGTTCGGCCAGCTCGGCGACGGCTCGTCCGGCGCCACAGCCGACGTCCACGACGGTCGAGCCCGGGGCGAGGGACAGCAGCTCGTAGGAGCGGGTTCGCAGCTGAGTGGTGCTCGGCACCTGGTCGGCAGCGTCGAGCGCGGCCAGCAGGGCTTCGGTGTCGCGGTGCTCTTCCACCGCTTCCTGACTCTTGGACATGGACGCCATGCTGCGACTTAATGTCGACATGAAGTCAAGCGGAGACGGTGGCGTCGGCACGTTGGGCATCGGTGCCCTAGCGGCTCGGTTCGGCCTGGCCACGCACGTGCTGCGGCACTGGGAGGCGATGGGCCTGCTGCACCCAGAACGGGACGCCGGCGGGCGCCGCCGCTACCGTGCGGACGACCTCACCCGCGTGGCGACGATCCTCATCCTGAAGGAGGCCGGCCTCGGCCTGAACACCATCAGGATCCTGTCCGCACAGGCCGACCGCGCCACCCGGCACGGAATCCTGCATCCCGCGGCCGAAGAGCTCCGGTCGAGAATCGCCGCGGCCCAGGCCTCATTGGAGCTCATCGAGGGCGGTCTGCACTGCGAGTACGAGGACGTCACCCAGTGCCCGAACTACCGGCGGCTCATCGCCGAGCCCGGCGCCTTCCGGCACACCGTCTACGCAGGTCTCTTCGCCCCGAAGAACGCCTGCATCGACGAGGCGGTCAACCACTACCTCGCCACCGGTGTCCTGCCCTCCCACGACAGCACCTGCCGGCACTGAACCCTCGTCCCGCCGGGACGGCCCCTCAAGGCGGAGTCACACCGCGGACGCGCCTGGTACCTGGTTTCGATGCCAGAATCTTCGCTGGGGAGGGGATAGCCACTGGGGGTGGGGCCGAGGGTGCCGGCCATCTGGTGCGCGTGCTGAAGGTGCGCCACGCTGGTCACCGGCAGGATCAGGGGGGCGTGATGAGGTCGTTCGCTTGCGGCGATGACCATGCGGTCGTCGTCGACTGCGTGATCGCCGACGAGGCTGTCCGGCCCGGGGATCGAGCTTGACCGCGGCTGAGCGGCGTTCGAGGCGGGCTCCCCACGGTGTCATGCGCTGGCCATTGGGCCTGCACATCGTCGCGGTACTACTGCTGGCCGTGGCCACAGCGCTCACGGTCCTGGGACTTCTATGGCTGATTCTGGGGCAGCCGCGCGTCCAGGCGTCTGGACCGCTCAAGCCCGGTGACACCTACGACGCCATCAAGATCGCATTGGCCGTGGTCGCGGGAGTCGGCGGGGTCGTGGCACTCGTGGTCGCCTATCGACGCCAGCATCTCAGTGAAGCGACAGAACTCCGTGAGTATGACAAGGCACTGATCGAACGGTTCGGCGCCGCGGCCGAACAACTCGGAGCCGACCGGCCGGCCGTACGTATGGCCGGCGCTTACGCGATGGCACGGCTTGCCGATGAATGGCCGCAGGAGCGGCAGATGTGCATCGACGTGCTATGCGGATATCTGAGGATGCCGCATGCTCCCGATCCACCCACCGACGAACAGGTGCTGGCGTCGTGGCAGCGCGAGCGGGAAGTACGCGCGACTGTTCTGGGACTCATGGCCGCCCACCTGCGCGATGGTGCGCCTGCGTCATGGCAGGGCTACGACCTCGACTTCACCGGTGCCGTCCTCGATAAGGCCGACTTCCGTGGCGCCCGCTTCACCGGCGGCCACGTCCTCTTCGTCAAGACCCTCTTCGCCGGCCACGGAACGGACCAGTTCGTCTTCGACGAAGCCGACTTCGCCGACGGCGCCCACGTCTACTTCCGGCTCGCCGAATTCCGAAGTGGCACCGTCCGCTTCAACCGTGCCACCTTCAGCGGCGGCTGGATCACCTTCGACGGTGCCCACTTCACCGGCGCTCGTGTGAACTTCCGCGACGCTGCCTTCACAAGGGGAGAAGTCCCTTTCGAGAGTGCCGAGTTCTCCGCCGGCACCATCGACTTCACCGGCGCGACCTTCACCGGCACCACCGTCAACTTCGGTGAACACCACCTCCCTTCCATCTACCGAACGGTGCCGCCCGCCCGCTTCAGCGGCGGCACCGTCGACTTCTCCCAAGTAGCCGACTTCAGCCACCCCCCGAGATTCGGCCTGCAGGTGCTGCCCTCGGGACTGCGGCTTCCCTCGGGCACCAGCATTTCCGACCTGCCTTGAGTCGGTCCTGCCCGGTTCGGCGCCCAGAGTCCGGTCAGCCGACTGCCAGCGCCGGCTTCCCCGGCCGGCTGAGGGTGGCGCCTTCTCGGGCCAGGCGGCGGGTCATGAGGGTAGTGGCCGCCAAGGTCATACCGAAAAGGTGTGCGGTCGAGCGGACCAAAAGACGGCTCATGCCCCACCGGCGCCCGACCCGCGCATACGAAACCTGCCGTTCCGGGATGCAGCAACGCACGAAGACGACCTTCACGTCGAGGACCTCCACCGAGTTTGTGCAGGAGTGCAGGATGCCGACCCCGGCGGACGAAGCATTTCCGAGAAGGCTTAACGTCGTGTGCAGGACTATCCGGGCCGGAAGGTGAGGTGTCATGGGATTCGGTTCATTCCTCCTGCTCAGCCTGGGCCTGGTCGTCACTGCCTCGGTGTGTGTCGGCTCGTTGGGCATGTATGCCTTCATTCGCAACCGTGTGCCCGGCCGACCGCTGCGCCGCATCGTGCGCAACCCCCGGCTATGGGGGCTGGGCCTCCTGCTTCAGGCCGCCAGTCTCGTCACCTACTCCTGGACCCTCCTGATCCTAGGGTTGGCCTGCGCCGTCTGCGGGCACGTCCTCAGGCCGACCGGGTAGGACCGTCCCCCGTCGATTGCGGGGTAAGTCGGGGCTACTCGGTGGGGTGGTCGGGTCGGAGAGCGGGGAACACCGCCGACCGGCATTCCCCGGGTGTCGTCAGGACCCGCTCGGCTCTCCGTGGCTCCGCACGACCTCCTTCACCTTGGCCACCGCGAAGCCCCAGCCCTGCTCGACCGTCGGCTTGGCCGGAACGGCGATCTCGTCGGGGTTGGTGAGGACGTCGAGCAGGACCGGGCCCGGGCTGCGGAAGGCGCGTCGCACGGCGGTCTCCACGTCGGCCGGGTCGGTGACGCGGATGCCGGTGATGCCCATGGCCTCCGCCACGGCGGCGAAGTCGGGGTTGTCGAGCACGGTGCCGAACTCAGGGAGGCCGGACTGCTCCTGTTCGAGTTTCACCATGCCCAGGCGACGGTTGTCGAAGACGACGAGCTTGACGGGGAGACGGTAGGTCTTGAGGGTCATGAGGTCGCCGAGGAGCATGCTCAGTCCGCCGTCACCGCAGAAGGCCACGACCTGCCGATGACGGTCCAGGCACTGGGCGCCCAGCGCCTGAGGCATGGCGTTGGCCATCGAGCCCAGGTTGTATGAGCCGATGAGGCGACGCTCGCCGCGCATCTCGACGAAGCGCGAGAGCCAGACCGTGGCCATGCCCGTGTCGGAGGTGAAGACGGCATCCTCGGCCGCCACCCGGTCGATGGCCGCGGCGAGCGCCTCCGGGCGGATGTCGTGTCCGCGGTTGTCCAGCGCGGAGCGGACTCGGCCGATGAGGCCCTTGTCGTGTGACGGGTCGGCGAGCCGTGCCTGACCGGCCCGCCACTGGTCGAAGCGTTCCCGCGCCTTCTCCACATGCGAGCGGTCGCGTCCGCCGCTCGAACCGGGGCCGGCCTCGAGGTGGCTGAGAAGGTCGCGCACGGTGGCGCCGGTGTCCCCCACGAGCCCGACGTCGACCGGTACCCGGCGTCCGATGTGGGTGGCCTCGGTGTCGACCTGGATCACGGTCCGGTCCTCGGGATACCAGTCCCGGTACGGGAAGTCGGTGCCGAGCAGGAGGATCGTGTCCGCATCCTGCAGGGCCGACGCGGCGGCGGGGTTGCCGATCAGTCCCGTCTGGCCGACCTGGAAGGGGTTGGTGTCACCCTCGAAGCCGGCCTTGGCCTTCAGGGTGAGCACCATCGGTGCGGCCAGACGGTCGGCGAGGGTGAGAACGTCCTCGCGGGCGGCGCTCGCCCCCTCCCCGACGAGCAGGGTGAGGCGTTCGGAGCGGTCGAGGAGTTCTGCGGCGCGGCGGACGGCCGCCTCCTCGGGCCGGCTCACCGGAGGGTTCAGGGAGAACCGGGGCGTCCGGTCGGCGGTCAGTTCCCGCTCGCCCAGGTCGCCGGGCACGGTGAGGACGGCGACGCCCTTGCGGCCCAGCGCGTGGCGCACGGCCGTCTCCAGCATCTGGGGGAGCTGGTCGGGAGAGGTGATTGTCGCGCGGAAGACGGCCACGTCGCTGAAGAGGGCGTCGTTGTCGACTTCTTGGAAGTAGTCGCTGCCGAGTTCGGCGAGCGGCACCTGACCGGCGATGGCCAGGACGGGGGCGTGGCTCTTGGCCGCGTCGTACAGCCCGTTGAGGAGGTGGACGGAACCGGGTCCGACCGTCCCCATGCACACGCCGAGGGTTCCGGTGAGCTGGGACTGGGCGCTCGCGGCGAACGCCGCCGCCTCCTCGTGCCGACAGCCCACCCACTCCAGGCTGTCGGTGGTGCGGATGGCGTCGGTCAGGGGATTGAGGGCGTCTCCCACGACGCCGAACACCTGGCGCACGCCGAGTTCGCTCAGCGCGTCCACGATGACGCGGGCAACGGTACGGGTCATTGGGTCCTCCGGGTCACACGGTGAAACGGTCGGGGTCGGCGGCCTGCCAGTCGGCCGCCCAGGACGCCGGCGGCTCGGCGAGCAACTGCCCAGGCGCCAGCCACTCGTACAGGTCCTCGTAGGAACGCTCGGTGCAGGGGTCGACGCGTCGGCGGAGCATGTGCGGGCGCAGCTGGGCGGGATCGGTGACACCCATGGACGCCATGATCTGCAAAGCGCTGGCCACGGTCGCTTCCTGGAAACGCTGCACACGCGCCGTCTTGTCGGGGACGTCGAGGGCCCGGGCACGACGCGGGTCCTGGGTCGTGACACCGGTGGGGCAGGTGTTCGTATGGCACCGCTGTGCCTGGATGCAGCCGACGGCGAACATCATCGCCCGTGCGGCGTTTGCGTAGTCGGCGCCCTGCACCAGGCGTTTGACCAGGTCGGTGCCAGTGGCGATCTTGCCGCTCGCCCCGATCTTGATCCGGTCGCGCAATCCCGCGCCCACGAGGGCGTTGTGCACGGTGAGCAACCCCTCGGTGAGCGGGGTGCCCACGTGGTCGGCGAACTCCAGCGGCGCCGCTCCGGTCCCGCCCTCGGCGCCGTCCACCACGATGAAATCGGGCGCCGTGCCCTCCTCCAGCATGGCCTTGCACACGGCGAGGAACTGCCGGCGCGAGCCCACACACAGTTTGAACCCGGCGGGTTTGCCGCCGGACAGCTCACGGATGCGGGCGATGAAGCGCACGAGTTCGCGCGGGGTGGAGAACACCCGGTGGTACGGCGGGGAGACGACCGTCTGTCCCTCGGGTACGTCCCGGACCCGGGCGATCTCGGCGTTCACCTTGGTTCCCGGCAGAACACCGCCGATGCCGGGCTTCGCCCCCTGCGACAGTTTCAGGGACACGCACTTGACGTGGTCGTGTGCGGCCTTGTCGGCGAACTCGGCGGCGTCGAAATCACCTTCTGCGGTGCGGCACCCGAAGTAACCGGTGCCGATCTCCCAGACGAGGTCACCTCCCGGACGGAGGTGATACTCGGACAGCCCGCCCTCACCGGTGTCCTGGGCGAAACCCCCGGCCGCGGCACCTCCGTTGAGCGCGAGGACGGCGTTGGCCGACAGCGAGCCGAAGCTCATCGCCGACACGTTCAGCAGCGCCATGTCGTACGGACGGCCGCACTCGGGGCCACCGATCCGTACGCGCGGTGGGTTCGTGGGCACCGGGCACGGCGCCATCGACGGGACCAGGGACTCGTAGCCGGGCTGGTACACGTCCCGTTCGGTGCCGAACGGCTCCTCCGCGTCGGTGCCTTTGGCGCGCTCGTAGACGATGTTGCGCACGTCCCGGTCGAAGGGGCGCCCGTCGTAGTTCCGCTCGATGAAGTACTGCTGCAGCTCCGGGCGTATGCGCTCCATGAGGAAACGGGCGTGGCCGAGGACGGGATAGTTGCGCAGCACCGAGTGCCGGCGTTGCAGCAGATCCCAGGCGCCCGTCAGACCCAGCAGCATCGCCGGTACCGCGACGAGCAACCACCAGGCGGAGGTCCAGGCCGCTGCCAGGGACGCCAGTACGCCTGCGACAAGGGTCAGGACGACGATTGCTATGCGTGTCACCCCTTGCTCATTGCCGGGCGATCGCTCTCCAGTCCTGGGAGACGTCCTCAGGTCACCAGCGCCGGCGCGGGAAGCGTCTGCCGGTGCGAGCGGCACCGTAGCCGCCGACTCCGACTTCCTTCTTCACCTGCTCTCGAACGGCGCATGCTCGCTGCCGCCGTCGGAATGTCGCTGATCGCCGCCCCCCTCCCCCGTGGTCTACGACGCCATCAAACCGCTGGGCGCGGCCTGTCTCGTCTACCCCGGGGGTCCGGGCGGTGGTGGCCACTCGGCGCTCCGCGCGTGGAGCGGACCGCGGCGCGGGAGGAGACCGGCGGCCCCGTAGGCCTCGCCACCCGGCTGGCTCCGGTCGGAGAGGAGGCAGCCCGCGGCTGGTGGCGGTCCGGGTTCGCCCAGGGCTTCTTCATCAACGTACTCAACCCTGAGGCAGCGCTGTTCTTCCTGAACGTCCTGCCGCAGTCCGTCAACGGGAGCGCCTCGACGGCCCAGCAGGCCTTCCTTCCAGCGGCCTTGGGCATCCTGATCGGCGTCGTACATTGGCTTGTCCTGGTCCCCGCGGCCGCACGGCTGCGCACGCTCCTGGCTCCTCCGAAGACCTGCCATCGTTGGCAGTCGGCGACCGGCTGGCTGTTCGTTGTCCTAGGCATCGACGTCGCCGCGACGGCCCGACCTGCCGGCTGGGGCAGGCTCTTCTCTTGGCGGCACGCCTGCACTCATCCCGGTCGCGGCCACAACGGGGGCGCGCCGGCCTTCAAGAGTGTGGAGTCGCGAGAGTCTCCGACCGGGCCGGGGCTGCCATGCCACCGGAGACGAAGCTGTCAGCGATAACACTCAATTGCCCGGACCCTTTGGACCAGGGGCTTTCGATTCGATCACCGAACGGATGGAGATTGCCGGGACCGGCGGCCCGGATCACCGCCCCGACGGTGTCCGGACCCTCGGTGAGCGAGGCAACCTCCTCCCCGCGCAGCACTCGGGCGCCCACGGCGAGTGCGTGCTCCTCCAGGAGCTGTTCGGTGACGGACTGACCGAGCGCCAGCATGAACGGGTGCACCGCCCCGACCGTGGAGAGATCCAGCCGGGTGGTGGCCGCGCCGAAGTGGCCGGTCGGCACCGGGGTGCCGCGTTCGATGAACCGCTGCGCGAGGCCGCGGGTGGGTAAGGTGTCCAGCGTGCCGGCCTGCATGCCGACCGCGCGCGACCGTCCGTCCGGTGCCGCA
>NZ_JAERRK010000031.1 GCF_016741775.1 Streptomyces actinomycinicus
GAGGTCCTGGGTCAGGCGGGGTTCCTCAAGCCGTGACCTCCGTCCGCAGGACCGACGCCGCGGCCGGCCCCCGCACGGGTGGGCCGCGGCGTCGCCCGCGGGCTCCGGTGTCAACGGGCGCTCAGTTGCACGCCGAGGTGCGGGACGTTGGCTCCTGGAGATCCACCTGGTGGACGAACACCGGGGGCTTCGGCGGTTCGCACAAGGGGCTCCTGAATTTCGCGTGACGCCTTTCGCCGGGGAGTTTCAGTCCCGGCCGTCGGCGTGCTGCCAGGGGAATGGTGCGAGGTCGGGCTCGACCCAGCCGGTCCTGGCCGGGGCGCCGGCCAGTGTCGAGGGCCGGTAGAAGCGAGTGAGCAGCCTCTTGTCGAGCAGCGCAGGGTGCTGGTCGGCGAAGGCGTCGAAGTCGGCGGTGTCCCCCTCGGCCGCGTGGTGGCCCACCAGCTCGACCCATGCCCGGCTGACCGTGGCGTTGTACTTCTGCGGGACGCCTGCGTAGCGGGCGGTGCGCCGGATGCCGTCGGCGATCAGGTTCACCGCCGCGCCGGTCCCGTAGCGCCCAACGGCCAGCCAGGTCAGGTGGACGTGCTGGCGGTGCCCGAAGCGTTCGGCAGCGGCCATCACCTCCTCCATCAGCCCCGTGAACTCCGGAGTCTGCTCATGCGCGTCGTGTTCGTTCCCGCTCATGCGCCCTCCTCGATCAGCGCGTCCAGTACGGCGTGGAAGCCCGCGATCGCTCCGGCGGGCAGTCCGGCCAGCGCGCGGCTCTCGAGATCGGCCAGCGCCTGCCGGATCAGGGCCGCTGTGGCGCGTCCGGAGTCGGTGAGCTGGATCAGCACCGAGCGGCGGTCGCCGATGCGCGCGCCCCGGGTGATGTGACCGCGTCGCTCCAACCGGTCCAGCACGCCGGTGAGTGTGGTGGGGCGGGCGCCCACGGCGGCGCCCAGCTGGGACACGGTACGGCCCTTGCCGTCAGCGAGGTTGGCCAGTGCGTTGATCTCGGACGCGGTCAGATCGAGGTCGACGAGTTCGGCGGCGATCAGCTGCAAGGTGGCATGGGTGGCACGCTGCAAGGTCAGCAGCACGGACCGGTCAGGTGATACGGATTCGGACTTCACGGTTTCGGATATTACGGAATCGTATTAATGACTGGCAAGCGTCCGATGGCATCCTTCACCCATGGCCAGGCGTGTCAAAAGGGATAAACCACACAGGGAGGGGCACTCGGGGGGGCGCACATCACTACTCCCCGAGGAGCGTGCGCCCATGAGCACGGGAACGCTTCTGGCGATCATCATTCCCGTCGTGGTGGTGATCGCTCTTGCCGCTGTGGCGGTCTTCATGCTGACGCGACGCCGTCGCCTCCGTGAACGCTTCGGACCGGAGTACGAACGGACGGTCGAGGGATCCGACAGCCGGCTCGCCGCCGAGCGTGAGCTGAGGGAACGCGAGAAGCGTCACGACTCGCTGGACATCAAACCACTGCCCCCCGTCTCCCGGGACCGCTACACGCGCGAGTGGAGCAGCGTCCAGGAAGAGTTCGTCGACCGGCCGGAGGATGCGGTGCATGACGCGGACCGGCTGGTGACCTCCCTGATGCACGAGCGCGGCTACCCCACCGAGGGGTACGAGCAGCAGATGAAGGACCTCTCGGTGGAACACGGCGCCACGCTGGAGCACTACCGGGCCGCGCACGAGGTGGAGACCCTCTCCACCCGCACACAGGCGACCACCGAACAGCTGCGGGGTGCCATGGTGCACTACCGCGCCCTGTTCGAAGAATTGATCGCCGACGGCGGCGGCCGGGCACGGCCCGCCCGCACCTGACCGCGATCACGACCGGCAGAGGAACGCCATGCACACGAACGAGGACGCGGACCGCACGACCGGCGGTCTGTCCACCGAGGACCTGGCACAACCGGCCGGCACCGGCGCGCCGGCGGAGGCGGACTCCCCCAGAGCCCCCGTCTACCCCGGTGAGAGCACAGAGCCGGAGGCCGCCGAGGGCACTCCCGCCACCTCGGACGACGAAGTCCCACAGTTGCTGACGGACGAGGAGGAGCAGTCCTTCCGCGAGCGCTGGCAGAACACACAGAGCAAGTTCGTGGACGACCCCCGTGAGGCCGTTCACGACGCCGACGCCCTCGTGGCGGACGTCATGCAGACCTTGGCCGCCACCTTCGCCCAGCACAAGAAGGACCTCGAGGGCCAGTGGAGCCAGGGCGAGCAGGTGGACACGGAGGCACTGCGCGGGGCACTGCGCCGCTACCGCTCCTTCTTCAACCGGCTGCTCAGCACCTGATCACCGCCGGCACCTCGGCCCGGCAGGCAGCGGATCGTCCGTGCCTGCCGGGCCGAGAGCCGTACCGGAAAAGGAAACCGTCCCTTCCCCCGGGTCCGTCATAAGGAAGCCGTCCCTTCCCGCAGGTCCGTCATAAGGAAGCCGTCCTTTCGCCCAGGTCCGTCATGCGGGGTGTTCTGCGTGTTTCGCGGAGGTGTGGTCCGCGGTGCGCGACCATACGGAAGCGGCAGAAGGAACACCGAGACACAGGAAAACCGAGACAGGAAGAAGGACGGGCATGTCCGGCAGTGAAAGCGAGAACCCAGCAATCCCTTCACCGACGCCCACGCCGGCTCGGCGGCCCAGGACGAACCGGGACTGGTGGCCGAATCAGCTGGACCTCCAGGTTCTCCACCAGCACTCGCCACAGTCCAACCCGATGGACGAGGACTTCGACTACGCGAAAGAGTTCGCGACCCTCGACGTCGACGCGCTCAAGCGTGACGTCTTCGAGGTGATGACGGCGTCCCAGGACTGGTGGCCTGCCGACTACGGCCACTACGGGCCGCTCTTCATCCGGATGAGCTGGCACGCTGCGGGAACGTACCGCATCGCGGACGGCCGCGGCGGTGGCGGCAGCGGCGCTCAGCGCTTCGCCCCCCTCAACAGCTGGCCGGACAACGCGAGCCTGGACAAGGCGCGCCGTCTGCTCTGGCCGGTCAAACAGAAGTACGGACGGAAGATCTCCTGGGCCGATCTCCTGGTCTTCGCCGGAAACTGCGCCATGGAATCCATGGGGTTCAAGACGTTCGGATTCGGTTTCGGGCGGGAGGACATCTGGGAACCCGAGGAGATCTTCTGGGGGCCCGAGGACACATGGCTCGGAGATGAGCGCTACAGCGGCGACAGGGAACTCACCGGTCCTTTCGGCGCCGTCCAGATGGGACTGATCTACGTCAATCCGGAGGGGCCCAACGGAAACCCGGACCCGTTGGCCGCCGCGCGGGACATTCGTGAGACGTTCGGGCGCATGGCGATGAACGACGAGGAGACGGTCGCACTCATCGTCGGCGGCCACACCTTCGGCAAGTGTCACGGCGCGGTCGACGCCAGTTACATCGGCCCGGAACCCGAGGCCGCCTCCATCGAGCAGCAGGGCCTCGGCTGGCGGAACACGTACGGCAGCGGCGTGGGCCCGCACGCGCTCACCAGTGGTCTGGAGGGCGCATGGACCACCGAGCCGACCCGCTGGGACAACGGCTACCTGGACAACCTCTACGGGTACGAGTGGGAGCTGACGACCAGTCCCGCCGGCGCCCACCAGTGGACGCCCTCGGACCCGGCGGCCAGGAACTCCGTGCCCGACGCCCATGATCCGTCGAAACGGCACGCCCCCATGATGCTGACGACGGACCTCGCGCTGAAGGTGGACCCGGTCTACGGCCCGATCACGAAGAGGTTCCACGAGAACCCGGACGAGCTGGCGGTGGCGTTCGCCAAGGCGTGGTACAAACTGCTGCACCGCGACATGGGACCCCTCTCGCGTTACCTCGGCCCGTGGATCCCCGAGCCACAGCTGTGGCAGGATCCCGTCCCCGCCGTCGAGCACGAACTGGTCGGGGAGGAGGACATCGCCGCCCTCAAGTCCACGATCCTCGCCTCGGGCCTCTCCGTCTCCCAGCTGGTCACCACCGCCTGGGCGTCGGCGGCGAGCTTCCGCGGCACCGACAAGCGCGGCGGGGCGAACGGGGCACGGATCCGGCTCGCACCGCAGAAGGACTGGGAACTCAACGCCCTCCCCGAGGTGAGCGAGGTACTGGGCACGCTCGAGCGGATCCAGCAGGACTTCAACCAGTCCCAGGCCGGCGGGACAAGGGTCTCCCTCGCCGACCTGATCGTCCTCGGCGGGTGCGCGGCCGTCGAGCAGGCCGCGAGGACCGCCGGGCACGACGTCGCGGTCCCCTTCGCACCGGGGCGTACGGACGCCTCGCAGGAGCAGACCGACCCGGAGTCGTTCGCCGTGCTGGAGCCCAAGGCGGACGCCTTCCGCAACTACCTTCCCGGGGGCGAGAAGCTGTCACCGGAGACCCTGATGCTGGACCGCGCCAACCTTCTCACGCTGACCGCTCCCGAGATGACCGTGCTGATCGGCGGGATGCGGGCCCTGAACACCGGCTTCAAGGGGTCCCCGCACGGTCTCCTCACGCACCGGCCGGGCACCTTGACCAACGACTTCTTCGTCAACCTGCTCGACATGAGCACGGAGTGGAAGGCGTCGGCCACGGACGAGAACGTGTTCGAAGGCCGGGACCGCGCCACCGGAGAGGTCAGGTGGACCGCCACCGCCGTCGACCTGATCTTCGGTGCGCACTCCCAGCTCCGAGCCGTCTCGGAGGTCTACGCGTCCCAGGACGCGGGAGAGAAGTTCGTACGCGACTTCGTGGGGGCGTGGGACAAGGTGATGAATCTCGACCGGTTCGACCTCGCCTGAGCCCGACGATCCGGCCGGCCCTCCGCAGTACCTGCGCTGACGGCCGGCCCTCCGCAGTACCTGCGCTGACGGCCGGCCCTCCGCAGAGCCTGCGCTGGCGGCCGGCCCTCCGCAGAGCCTGCGCTGACGGGGGGCCGGCCGTTCCGGCGTGTCATCGGGCCGGGACCGGTCCGCCGCCGCACGGCACCTGCCTCCAGTTGCCCGCCTCTGTACTGCCTTGGGCTGAGTACCCGTGCGGCGGCGGGGATTCCACGATGCGAGGAGCCACAATCCTGATCACGGCCGTTTCGGTGGCGGTGCCCAGAAAGGACAGGTCATGGATGCCAGGCTCGCCCTCCGGATCCGGACGTTCCGGGACACCGGTCAAGTAAGCCCGCAGGTGGCCGACTTCGTCACCACCGAGCTTGAGGCGCTGGCGGCCGAGGGTGCCACCGTCACCGAGGACACCGCCGGCATGCTGACCAGCCATCTCATGATGGCCCTCACCCGGTTGCTGGACGGCCGGCCGGTCGAGCGGTTCCCCACCGACCGGCAGGTCGCCGCCGAGCTGGACCGTCACCCCGAGGCGGCCTCCCGCGCCCGCTCCGTGTCGGAACGGGCGAAGCTCACGCTCGGCGCCGCGCTCCCGGAAACCGAGATCAACTTCCTGGGCATGCACCTCGCCGTCCTGGCGCAGCACTCGCCCGCTTCCTGAGGGCCCTCCGCATCCCGTCCCCGCCCCACCCTCTCCCCATCCGCTTCAGCGCACGAGAACAGGACACACCATGGCGAAGATCCTCACCGGTGGCGTCGGCAAGGTCGAGGTCGCCCGGACCGCCCATGAGCTGGCCCTGGGTGGCGTCGAAGTCAGCGTCTCCAACGACATGGACGCGGCCGTGAAGCTGCGCTCCGGCCAGGCCGACTACTTCCTCGGGACCTGCCACACCGGAGCCGGCGCCTCCTTGGGTGTGCTCGTCGGCCTCATGGGCCAGCAGACCTGCCACACCTTCGGGCGCTCCGTCCCCACCGCCGACGAGGTGCAGGACCTGCTCGCCGGCGGCAAGAAGGTCTTCGGGTTCGCCGTGGACCAGATCGATCTGATCGCGCCCGTCCTCATCCACGCCATCGCGGCGAGGACCGCATAGCCGCCCACGGGCGCACACCCCTCACGAAGGCCCGTCACCGTGCACCCATCGGCGTCCCCCGTCACCGGCGGCCCCGGTTCCCTCCACCTCACGCCGCTTCAGATCGCGCTCGTCGTCGCGGTCTGCGCCCTGTCCGCGCTGCTGGTCAACATGGCGGTCGCCGTGTTCCACGACGGCGTGCGCCCCTTCATGCTCGACCACCGGCAAGGGCGGATGAAGCGGCGGGAGATCACCCCCCTGGCGTTCAGTCTCTCCGCGGGGTTCGTCTTCGGCCTCGGTGCGCCGATGGCCTTCTCCACCGGCGTGCTCAACCCGTGGATCCTCTTCCTTCCCACCGACGTCCTCGGCCTGCTGGCGGCCAGGCGATGGCTGGCAGTCGTGCTGGGCGCGGTGTGGGCGTTGCTGGTGGTGTTCGGTCTCTCCCGAGCGACGCAGGCGGCGCAGTCACTGCCCGTGGATTTCCTCACGGCGATGCAGTCGCTGTCCGACCCGGTGATGTACCTGTTCGCGTTCTTCCCGGCGGTCGCCGTCGCCTACCAGTTCGGCAGGGCGCGTGGGGCGATCGCCTTCGCCGTCGAGGGCGTTCTCATGCTCGCCTCCGCGCACGTCTGGAAGGGTGTCTTCCCCGGTGCGCTCTCCATGGCCGTCGGGATGCTGCTGCTCGTGGGCCTCGCCCTCCACCACGACCTGGTGAAGCGGCGCGCGGCACGCGAGGAGGCACGGGCCCGGGGCGCTCGGCCGCCGGTTCCGGACACGTCCGCCGACTCCCTCTTCGGCGCCAACGCCAAACGCCTGCGCACCCACCTGCCCTGGCTGATGGCGCTGGGCGGGCTGGTCGGAACACTGTGCGCGACCGGCGCTTTCGCGGGCGGTGAGGCCACCAGCTACCTCGTGCAGCACGGTGACATGGTCAATGCGGCCCAGGTCGACTTCTACCGCACGTTCGGCTTCGTCCCGCTGATCGGCCTGACCTCCCTCGCCTCCGGTACCTTCGCGACCAATGGCGTCAACTTCGTGTACGCCGTGGGGTACATCGCACCGAACGTGGCCGTCGCCGCGCTGGCCGGAGCCGCCGTCTTCACCGTCGAAGTGCTGGCCCTGACGCAGCTGGGAAAGCTCTTCGCCCACGTTCCCTCGGTCCAGGACGCCGCCGACCACATCCGCCATGCGATCAACCAGGTGCTGGAGCTGGGGATTCTGTTCGGCTCGGTCCTCGCGGGGATGCGGATGGCCGGAGGGACGGGGATCGCCCTGGTCGGAGGCATGTACGTACTGAACGAGGCCATGGGCCGGCCCGTGATCCGGCTGGCCGCCGCGCCCGTCGCCGTCATCTGCACGGGACTCCTCCTCAACGTCGCGTACTGGTCCCACCTGTTCACGCCGCTCAAGGGCTGAGGGATGCCGGCCACCGAGAACCTCCACCCCACGACGGCACGGGGACGCCCCTCCACCGGCCACGTCCGTACCGTCACCGGACCGGTCCCCCTGTCCCGCATCCGCGGCCCGGTGCTCGCGCACGAACACCTGGCCCTCGACCTCGGCCGCGACACCGACCCGGACGCGGTGCTGCTCCCCGCCACGCACGGCCCGCACGTCGTCGCCGAACTCGCGGCACTCCGGGAGGAGTTCGGCCTCGCCCTCGTCATCGAGCTGACCTGCCGGGGCATGGGGCGCGACGCGCGCGCACTGGCCCGGATGTCCGCCGCGTCGGGAGTCGCGGTGGTCGCCGGCACCGGCTGGTACTACGGACGGTTCCACCCGGACGGTCTCGGCCGTGCCGGCGTCGGGGAACTCACCGACGTGCTGGTGCGGGACATCGAGCACGGGATCGGGCCGCTCGCCGTCCGGCCCGGCGTCATCGGCGAGGTCGGCAGCCACGGCGAACGGCCCGCCGCGGGCGAGGCGCGGGTCCTCGTCGCGGCTGCCCGCGCTGCCGTGTCGACGGGGCTGTCGGTGGCCACCCACGCGCAACTGGGCGTGGGCGGTCCGGGCCAGCTCGAGCTGCTCATCGGCGCGGGTCTGCCCGCCCACCGGGTGAGCATCGGACACCAGGACCTGCTCGACGACCCCTGCGTCCACCGCCGATTGGCAGCCTCCGGCGCCTACGTCGCCTTCGACACCATCGGGAAGCGGACCTACCGGAGCGACGAGACCCGGCTCCGGCTGGTGCTCGCCCTGCTGGAGGCCGGGCACGCCGACCGGGTGCTGCTCAGCTGCGACATCTCCCGGCACCGCTACCTCCTGAACGAAGGAGGCCACGGGTACGGGCACCTGTTCCGCTCCTTCCTGCCCGCTCTGCGCGCGAGAGGCGTGGACGACGAGCTGATCGACCTGATGACCCGCCGCAATCCGCTGCGCTTCCTGACCGGCGCGGCGAAGGGAGGTGCCTGATCCGGTGGACGCGGACGAGCTGACACGAGGGACGGACAGAGCTGGGATGCAGCGCACCCACGTCGGTCTGCCGCAGACCTCCCCCCTGCCCACGGTGCCGTTGCCGGACGCGACGGCCACACAGTTCCGGCTGCTGGAATGCACCGCACGCCACTTCGAGGGACAGCAGCTCTTCGCGGCCGACTCGGGCGTGGTACCGGGTCTGGGCCGGCCCCGCACCACCGCGAAGGTGGAAGCCGTCCTGGCCGATTTCTTCCGCTGCGATGCGGCGGCCCTCGTCCAGGGCGCCGGCACCGGTGCCATCCGCGCCGCCCTCGGCGCCGCGGTCCGGCCCGGGGATCCGCTGCTCGTCCACCGCGCACCGGTCTACCGCAGTACCGGGGTCACGCTCCGCGGGCTGGGCGTGGAGACGGTCGAGGTCGACTTCAACGACCGGCAGGCGCTGACCGCGGCCCTCGCTTCGGCGCGGTTCTCCTGGGCGTACGTCCAGCACACGCGTCAGCGCCTGGCCGACTCCTACGATCCGGCCGCGGTGCTGGCCGCCTGCCGGACGAGGGGCGTGCGGACCGTCGTCGACGACAACTACGCGGTGCTGCGGGTTCCCGCCTGCGGTGTCGAACTCGGCGCCGACGTCTCGTGCTTCTCGCTCTTCAAGCTGCACGGCCCGGAGGGCATCGGCGTGGTGGCCGGCGCCCAGGACGTCGTCGACCGGGTCCGCGCCGACAACTACTCCGGGGGCGGACAGGTCCAGGGCCACCAGGCACTCGACGCTCTGCGGGCGCTCACCCACGTCCCCGTCCTGTGGTCGGTGCAGTCCCAGGTCGTCACCGATGCCGCGCGGCGGCTGGCCGCGGGCGAAGTGCCGGGCGTCGCCGAGGTCCGCATCGCCAACGCGCAGGACCGCTGCCTGCTCGTACGCCTCGACCGGCCCGTCGCCCGTCGCCTTCCCGCGACCGCGGCCCGCTACGGTGCGGCGCCCTATCCGGTCGGCTCCAACTCCCGCTACGAGGTGGCCCCGCTGTTCTACCGGCTGTCCGGTTCCGTGCTCGACGACGCCCCGGCACTCGCCGACACGACCGTGCGGATCAACCCCATGCGGGCCGGCGCCGACCTGGTCCTGGACATCCTCCGCCGCTCACTGACCGACCTGCACCAGGGCAAGGACGACTGACCGTGTTCCTCGACACCGTACTCAGCCGCAACCCCCGGCTCGTCCGCACCGCAGCCGCGCTGCACCGGCGTGGCACGATCCCGCCGAACACGTACGTCATCGACCTCGACGCCGTCGAAGCCAACGCGCGCCTGCTCGCCGCGGAGGCCGGACGGCTGGGTCTGACCCTGTGGTTCGTGGTCAAGCACGTCGGACGCAACCCCGAACTGATCAAGGCCGTCGCCCGGCACATCCCCAAGTACGCGGCCATCGACCCCCCGGAGGCACGTGTGCTGCACGCGGCCGGGGCGGCGGCCGGGAACGTCGGCCACCTGGTCCAGATCCCGGGCCGCGCCCTGGACGAGGTCCTCGCATGGCGTCCGGAGGCCGTCACGGTCTACGACGCGGCCAACGCCCGCGCCGTGTCCGCGGCGGCCGGGCGGCTCGGCATCGTCCAGGACGTGCTCGTCCGCCTGGAGGGCTCCCCCGGGGTGGTCCACCCCGGGCAGGAAGGCGGAGTCCCGCTGAGCGGGCTGACCGCCTTCGCCGCGGAGGTGGAACGGATGCCCGGCGTGCGCATCGCCGGTGTCACCGCGTTTCCCTGCCTGCTGTGCGACCCGGCCTCAGGCGTCCCACGGCCCACGCCCAACTTCGACCTCGCGCTGACCGCCCGCGAACTGCTCGCCGCCCGCGGCCACACCCGCCTCAAGCTCAGCGCCCCCAGCGCGACGTCGATGGCCTCCCTGCCGCTGCTCGCACGGCTCGGCGCCACCCACGCGGAACCCGGCCACAGTCTCACCGGCACCACGCCCCTGCACGCGGTGGACCAGGGGCAGCCGGAGCAGCCGGCGTACGTCTACGTCAGCGAGGTCGCCCACACCCTCGCCGACGGCCGCCCGGCCCTGCACGGCGGCGGCTTCTACGCCCGGTCCGGCGTCAAGGACGCCCTGATCCCCCGTACGGGCGTGCGGTTGCCCGTGCAGGCCGCGCCCCCCGGGAACATCGACTACTACCGGACGCTCGGCGCCCCCGCGGACCCCCGGGAGGCACGGCTGGGCGACACCGCCGTCCTCGCCTTCCGTACCCAGATGTTCGTCACGCGCAGCCACGTCGCCGTCGTGTCCGGACTGTCCCACGGCAGCCCGCGGACCGTCGGCCTGTACGACGCGCTCGGCCGGGCCGTCTGAGGAGCACGCTTCATGACCAGGACCGTCATCGTCGTCGTCGACGGCTTCGGCGTCGGCGCCATGCCCGACGCGGGCACCCTGCGCCCGGGCGATCAGGGAGCCGACACCTGCGGGCACGTCCTCGGCCACTGCCGGAGCGCGAACGGCCGCCCCCTGCGGCTGCCGGCGTTCGGTGCCCTCGGGCTCGGCCTGATCCACCCCCACCCGGATCTTCCGGACCGGACCGGTCTGCCCGTGGCCGTGGGCCTCGCTCCCCTCGGCTACCCGGGCGCCGACACCTACGCCGGCCATCAGACCATGATGGGGGCCGACCTCAGCGAGGTGACCGTGGCCCCGCTGAGTCAGCATCTCGACGAGGTCGCCGGTGCCCTGCGTGCCGCCGGGCACTCGGTGGAGCCGCTGGACGGCGAGCCGCTGCTGCTGGTGGACGGAGCAGCACTCGTCCACGACAACCTGGAGGCCGACCCCGGTGTCAACTGGAACGTCTCGGGCCGCCTGGAGGACGTGCCCTTCCACCGGATCCTGGCCGTCGCCCGGACGGTACGGGCCGTCGCCCCCGTCGCGCGGGTCATCGCGGTCGGAGGCCGCACGGATGGCCCGCTGACCGCCTTCGTGCGTTCCGGGGACGGCGGAACCGTCGGACTCGACACCCCCGCGTCCGGCTTCTACCGCAACGGCGGCCTGGAGGTGCGCCACCTGGGCGCGCCGCTCGACCACACCCGGCAGCTGCCGGACGTGGCCGCCCGCGCCGGGGTGCCCGTCACCCTGGTCGGCAAGGCCGCGGACATCCTCGCCTGCGAGGCGGCGGTGCGCCGCCCGGCGGTGACCACCGCCGACGTGCTCGCGCACACCCTCGGCGCCGCCCGCGCCACCGGGGACGCCCTGGTCGTCGCCAACGTCCAGGAGACGGACCTGGCGGGACACCAGCAGGACGCCGCGCGCTACGGTGCCGTCCTGGAACAGGCCGACACGGGACTGGGGGAACTCCTCGCCCTCCTCGACCGCCCCGGTGACCGCCTCCTCGTCACGGGTGACCACGGCAACGATCCCACCATCGGGCACGCCCACCACACGCGCGAGTTCGTGCCCGTGCTGATGCACCGCCCGGAGTGCGCCGGCCCGGAGTTCCTGCCCGACGCGGCCGGCCTGGCCGACGTGGGCGCCACGGCCGCCGTGTCGCTGGGCCTGGACCCGGCCGGACTGGCGAACGGGGCGGCACTGTGGCCGGCCGCGCGTACCGCCTCCCCCGCTCAGGGCGGGGTGCGGACCGTGGCCGCCTCGCCGGTCGACGGGTCCGCCGCCAGGAACTCCACCACCGCCAGCAGGAACAGCAGACACAGGGCGATGCCCACGACCACCCAGCCGGTGGGGTACGACCACAGCAGGTAGACCAGCAGGGACAGGAGCACGAGGATCCAGGTGATCCAGGTACGCCGGCGGCGTACGAAGGGGCCGACCGGGCCGGTGCGCAGGCCGGCGCGGTCGGCGGTGCCGCGGACCGCGCCGATGCCCGAGGCCCACAGGTGCCGTACGAGCCCGGCGTGCCGGCCCGGGCCGCTGAGCCAGGCGCCGAGGGCGATGACGACGCCGAGGGCGACGACCATGCGCACGCTGGTCACCAGGAAGTGGGTGAGGGCGGAGTAGACGGCGCCGGCCGCGGCCGGGGAGACGTCGGCGGGCAGCCGGTCGAGGTACAGGGCGCGGAACACGCGCAGTCCGATGCCGAGGACGCCGACGGCGAAGGCGACTCCGAGACAGCCGGCGACCAGGGCCCGGCGCCGGCGGACGGACAGGAGCACACCCGCGGCGATCAGCAGCACGGCCAGCACCGGCAGCCAGTTCCCGGCGAGCTGCAGCAGCCGGACGTACGTCTTGACCTTGCCGATCTCGTCCGATCTGACCAGGGTGAAGTCGGTGTGGACCGAGGGGATGCGCTCGGCGACGGTCATGCCCGAGTCCACGAGGCGCTGCTTGACCCGGTCCACGAGAGGGCCGATGTCCAGGGTCACCGAGTCGTTGTTCAGCTGCACGGCGCCGCCGCCACTGCCGGTGAGGGCCTTGTCCAGGGAGCTGTGGATCTGCCGGTTGGCGTCGGTCCAGACGGTCTTGAAGGCGTCCGACGCGGCGATCTTCCGCGCCTGGTCGTGCACGAAGCTGCGTACGGCACCTTCGAGGGCGTCGCCCAGCCTGCCGCCCAGGGCCTGCTGCAGACCCGGCCGGTCGTGCGGTGCCAGGTCCGCGAGCAGGGCAGGCAGGTCGATGTGGGCCATGAGCGCGTCCGTGGCCCGGTTCGCGACCGCGTCCTGCACGGCCGGGTCGGAGGCGAGCGGGGCGACGGTGGCCACGTAGCGGTCCGTGTCGTCGATCTGGTCGGCCGCCCAGGCGGCGATCACGGAGAGCGGGGCGAGGACGCATCCGATGACGATGAGCACCGCGGCGACGAAGGATCTGACGTGATGCCGGGGCGGTCCGGGGCGCCCGCTCTCGAGGGCTGCCACCCGTGCCCGGAGTTCGTGCAGTTCGGACCGGTCCGTGGGGTCGTCCCCGCGTGCGTTGCCGTCCGCCACTCGTGCCTCCCGCGTCGATCCGCTCCTTCTGCCAGCGGACCGGCAGTCGGGCGGGGGCGCGAGCAGGAGGGATCCGTTCGGGTCACGCGGCACGGACGGCCGCGCCACGGGGCCTGCCGGGAGGAATCCGGGCCGCCCCGTGGCGCAACATGGCTCAAACCAGCTCGGGCTGCGGCTCCGGCTGCGGCACGAGCGCGGTCCTGGGTTCCCACGTTCTGGTGGTCCGTACGTAGGCGTGGATCACCGAGGCCATCGCCAGAATGACGAGCGGTCCGAACAGCCACGGATATGCGGCCATCCGCACCGGCAGAAAGCGGTACGACACCAGGAGCGCCACGAAGACCGTCGCGCCGTGAGCGACCAACTGCATTCCGGACCGGTCCCAGCCGCGTGCCTGCGCACGCAGAGCGCCTTCGATCGTGAGCGTGAACACCACGCCGGCGACGATGTCCGCGCCGTAGTGATAGCCGAAGCCCAGCGTCGCGCCGAGCGTGGCGATCAGCCAGAACGTACCCAGGTAACGCAGAGCGCGGGGGCCCCTGCGGGAATGGACGAATATCGCGGTGGCCCACGCCGTGTGCAGGCTGGGCATGCAGTTGCGCGGGGTGATCTCGTCGAACGGCATGGAGTGCGGAACGGTGCCCGGCGGGGTGTTCGGCCACAGGTCGGCCACCGCCCAGTGCCCGCCGTCGGCGCCGTAGGCGAAGATCGGCCCGACCACCGGGAAGATCATGTAGATTCCCGGCCCGAGCAGGCCGATCACGAGGAAGGTGCGCACCAGGTGGTGGCGCGGGAACCGGCGCTCCACGGCCACGTCGCGCAGCTGGTACAGCGCGATGACCACCGCGGCCACCGCGAGCTGGATGTAGACGTAGTCCAGCACATGGGCGCCGACGGAACCGGTGGCCCGGACGATGCGCCCCGCGATCCACGACGGGTTGCCCAGCGCGTGGTCGGCGGTCGCCACGTACTGGTCGAGCACCGTGGGGCGGGTCCTCGAGGTGATGAGCAGCCAGGTGTCGCCGGTCTTGCGGCCGGCCACCAGCAGCAGGCCCAGCCCGACGCCCTTGAGGAGCAGGATGCGCTCCCGGCCGGTGCGGCGCGTGACGGCGATGACCGCGCAGCCCAGCAGCACCCACAACGCGCCGTTGCCGAAGGGGTGGCCGTAGCCGTGCGGGATCTTGGCGTCGACCGCCCATCGCACGGCCGCGAACACGAGGTCGATGCCGATCGCGACGCCGATCGCGATGAATCTCTGTCTCCAGGTGAGCACCACCATCATCAGCGCCATGCTGGCGTACAGCAGTGGTCCTGATTTAGGAGCAAAAATCACCTCTTTCGCCTGGTTGGTGATCGGGCCCGGCAGTCCGTACCGCCGTGCTGCGATCTCCAGCGCGACGAGGAATCCCAGGGTCACCACACCCGCCGCGCCCCACAGAATCACCCGCGGTTCACGCCAGGCAATCGATGCGATTTTTTCCTTTGTTCGCGAAAAAACCCGCGATGCTATAGATGTCAATTTTTTGGCCGATGTGTTTTATTTAGCTGACCAGGTCACTGTTGTGCTGGACGGTATTCCGGTGGAGACGGCGATGAGGTGATCATCGCGAGATCGAACATGCTATCGGAGTGGTGTCGGCGAAGTGTCTCGGGGATGACTATCAGGTACCGGCACCCCATGGACAGCGGGAACACCTCGCGGGTGACGGCCCCACGGGTCCCGCGCGCCGGATCGAGCCACGGAACGCTCGGAATCACCCGGCCGCCACGCGGTCGTCCGCTAGGGTGACCGGACCGTCCGCGGCCGGCGGACCGGCCCGGCCGGCCGGGGTTCCTCCCCCGAAAGGCTCCGATGTCGATCTTCCCCGCCGGCTCTCCCGCCGATGAGGTGCTGTCGCGCACGGTGACCACACTGCGCGGCGCCGGATGCGTGTTCGCCGAGGAAGAGGCGCGACTGCTCCTCGACGCCGCCGCGTCACCCGCTGAGCTGGCCGCGCTGGTGCACCGCCGCGTCGCCGGCGAACCCCTGGAGGTCATCCTCGGCTGGGCCGAGTTCTGCGGCCTGCGAGTCCGTGTGGACGCCGGTGTCTTCGTGCCGCGTCAGCGCACCCGCTTCCTGGTCGGCCTGGCGGCGGAGCTGGCCCGGCCGGGCGCCGTCGTCGTCGACCTGTGCTGCGGTACCGGGGCGATCGGCGCCGCCGTCGCCGCACGGGTCCCCGGGATCGAGCTGTCGTGCGCCGACGTCGACCCGGCCGCGGTCCGCTGCGCCCGGCTGAACGTCGGTCCCGACGCGCAGGTCTACAAGGGCGACCTGTACGACGCACTGCCGGACGCGCTGCGCGGCCGTGTGGACGTCCTGGTCGTCAACGCCCCGTACGTGCCGACGGACGAGATGGCGATGATGCCGCCGGAGGCCCGCGACCACGAACCGAAGCATGCGCTCGACGGCGGCGCGGACGGTGTCGAGGTGCACCGGCGGGTCGCCGCCGGCGCACCGGAGTGGCTGGCGCCGGGCGGCAGCCTGCTCATCGAGACCAGCGAGGAGCAGGCACCGCTCACCGCGCGGGCGATGGCGGACCACGGACTCGTGCCGCGCGTGTCGACGGACGAGGACGTGTACTGCACGGTCGTCACCGGGACCCGCACGGCCGGTTAGCGCCCCGCAGCCACACCCGCCGACCGCGACCCGCACGGCCGGTTGGCGCCCCGCAGCCACGCCCGCCGACCGCGACCCGCACGGCCGGTTAGCGCCCCGCACCCGCCCGGGCACGGGCCGGCCGGACCGTACGGCCTCGAGGGGCGCCGGTCACCGCCCTTGCCGGCCGGCGGCCGGTGCCGGTTCCCGGCGCGGGACGCGGTAGCGGTCGGGGTCGACCACGGTGGTCAGGCCGTTGAGCAGGAGCCGGGTGCCGCCGCGCAGGTGGTCGAGGTCCTGGCTGCCGTCGCCGGTGGGCACCAGCCAGGTGTACTGCTCGGTCCAGGTCAGCCGGGATCCTGCGGCCTCGTCGGCCAGGTCGACGGTGACGAGGGAGATCCAGCGGCGGCGTCCGTCGACCTCCGCCTCGTAGACGTGGACGATCCGGGTGTCCGGCACGATGTCGAGGAACCGGGACCGGTAGGCGAGGCGCTCCTCGGTCTCACCGGATACGAACACGTTGCGGGCGGTCTCGCCACCGCCGACCCGGAAGTCCAGCTCGTGCTCGGCGCGGGCGGAGCTGCCGGGGAGCCGGAACCAGCGCCGGCGCAGGGCCGGGTCGGCGAAGCCCCGGAAGACCTGGGCCCGCGGCACCGTGAAGTCCCGGCCGAGCGAGAAGGAGCCGTGCAGCACGGGCGGCACGGCGTGACCGGCAGGACCGCCCGTGGCCCCTCCGGCGCCCGCGGCTTCCGCCCCTCCGGCTCCCGTGGGGTGCGCAGCCCCACCGGCTCCCGTGAGGTGCGCCGACCCGGCTTCCGCAGCTGCCGCCTGCCCGGGTTCCCCGGTTACCGCCTGTCCGGGTTCCACGGCCCGTGCCTGACCCGTTTCCCCGGATTCCGACTGGGTGGCGCGACCAGCAGCGTCCATGGGCTCAACGTAACACAGGCCGTGTGCAAGCCGGTTGGGGTTCAGGAGCGGCCCGCGCGGACGGCCAGCAGGTCGCGCAGTTCGCGGGCGTTGCGGCGGCTGACGGCAAGGATCCGGTCGCCGATCCGGACGGTCAGATTGCCTCCGTCCACGCGGAGTTCCTCGATCCTGCCGAGGGCGACGAGACGGCTGCGGTGGATCCGTACGAAGCCGCGCGAGCGCCACTGCTCCTCCAGGGTGGACAGCGGGATGCGCACCAGGTGGCTTCCCCGGCCGGTGTGCAGCCGCGCATAGTCGCCCTGTGCCTCGACGTAGGTGATGTCGGCGACGGGGACGAACCGGGTCACCCCGCCCAGTTCCACCGGGACTTGGTCGCCGTGGACGGGCACCACGGCGGGCCCGGCCGCCGCGGTGGCGGCCGGGCGGGGCCCCTGCCCGGCCCTGACCAGCTCGGCGACCCGTCGTACGGCCTCGGCGAAGCGCTCCTTGCGGAGGGGCTTGAGGAGGTAGTCGACGGCCTTGAGGTCGAAGGCGCGTACGGCGAAGTCCTCGTGGGCGGTGACGAAGACGATCAGGGGCGGGTCGGCGAACCCGCCCAGCAGCCGGGCCAGTTCGAGGCCGCTGAGCCCGGGCATGTTGATGTCGAGGAAGACGACGTCGAAACCCTCAGTGCCGTCCGGGCGCTCCTCCATGGCCCGGCTCAGCCTGCGCAGCGCCTCGGTGGCCTCCTGGGCGGGCACGACGGTACCGACGCGCGGGTCCTCGCCCAGCAGGTACAGCAGCTCTTCGAGCGCGGGCTCCTCGTCGTCCACGGCCAGGACGCGCAAGGGCACGTCGGTCACCCCCATGTCCGGCAGCTCCTCTCGCCCTCGGCCGCTCCCCCGCCCCGGGCGCGGTGCGGGGGGACGGCGGGATCATCACTGTGCGGGCGACGCGGGGATCCGGGCAAGAGCCGCACACCGACCGGCCGTCCGGACGCCGGGGCCCGTCGCGTCGGCCGGCCGGGAAGCCGCGAGGGCTCGTCAGGCAGCTCCGAGGCGACCGCCTACGGCGCCACCGGGTCGCCGTCCCCCAGTTGCAGCCACCACACGTCGTCGTGATCGCGGCTGAGCCCGAGCGTCTGCCGCTGCCCGTCGCCGAAGCGCAGCTCGACGCTGGCCAGGTTCGGCACGGCGGGGTCCTGCACGACCGCCTGGACCGCGTCGCCCGCGTGCGCGCCGTAACGGGTGATCAGCTTCCGTGCGGCCGCGTCCCGTCCGGTGTACCAGGGAGCGCCCAGCTCGGACAGCTCGGCGGTGTCACCCGCCTCCAGACGCTGGACGTACACCTTGAGGAGCAGGTCGACCTGGCCGGCGACCTCCCCGGCCTCGGGATAGCGGGACTTCACGGGGCGCACGGTGACCTCGACCTCCGGAGTCCGGCTCAGCGCGTAGGGAGCGGGGACGCGCAGCAGCCACCAGACGAGCGCCGAGGCCGCCAGGACGAGCACCGCGACCACGGACAGGGCCGGAGCCGACGCCTTCTTCATGTACAGGAACCCCGATTTACACGTACGCGACATTACACATGCTCGACAAAGTCCAGAGGATCTTCACAGGTGCGGGCCATCATGTCCATGCCCTGTGCTGGAGAGTCATGGCACACGCCGCGGCGCACCCCGTCGGCAGGTCATTGCTAAATTCCGCGACATGCCAGTAAATTTCGGGCAATCGCTTCGCTTCGAGATGTCACCGGCAGACGGGGCCCCACGGATGAGCACGGACGACCGCGTCGCGGTGACGACCGGTATCGCGCGGCTGCACGCGTCGCCCGGGCTCGCCGGGCCCGGCCGGCTCGGGCTGGTGACCAACCACACCGGCGTCCTCCCCGACCTGCGTCCGGCCGCGCCCGCGCTGCTGGAGGCCGGTGCGCGGCTGGTCGCCCTGTTCGGCCCGGAACACGGGCTGCACGGCACCGGCCAGGCCGGTGAGAGCGAGGCCGCTCGGGCCGACCCCGCCACCGGCCTGCCGGTCCACGACACCTACCGGATCAGCGGCGAACGCCTCGACAAACTGCTGATCGACAGCGGTGTCGACGCGCTGGTGTACGACCTCCAGGACATCGGGGCCAGGTTCTACACCTACGTGTGGACCATGTTCGACCTGATGGCCTCCGCGGCTCGCACCGGCGTACGGTTCGTGGTCGCCGACCGGCCCAATCCCCTCGGTGGGCTCGTCAGCGAGGGCCCGCTGCTCGACCCGGCGTGGGCCAGCTTCGTCGGGCGTGCCCCGATCCCCGTCCGGCACGGCCTCACCTGCGGTGAACTCGCCCGGCACCTCAACTCCACGGCCGTTCCCCACGTCGCGGACACACCCGCCGAGTTGACGGTCGTCGAAGCCGTCGGCTGGCGGCGCGCGATGGACGCGCACGCCACCGGCCTGCCCTGGGTCGCGCCCTCGCCGAACATCCCGACACCGGCCACGGCCGCCGTCTACCCCGGCACCTGCCTGTTCGAGGGCACCGATCTGTCGGAGGGCCGTGGCACCACGCAGCCCTTCGAGATCGTCGGGGCCCCCTACATCGACGCGCGGTTCGTGCCCGCCCTCACCGAACTCGCCCTGCCCGGAGTGCACTTCCGTGATCTGCGGTACGTACCTACCTTCCACAAGCACGCCGGACGGCCGCTGCGCGGAGTCCAGCTCCACGTCACCGACCGCACGGCGTTCGCTCCCGTACGCACCGCCGTCGCGATGCTCGCCACGCTACGGCGCCTCTACCCGGACGACTTCGCCTGGCACACCGGTGACGGCGGAGCGGAGGGAACCGGCCACCGGCACTTCATCGACCTGCTGTGGGGCTCCGACCGGTTGCGGCGCACACTCGACGCGGGCGACGACCCGCTGCCGCTGTGCGCTCCCCCGGCGCCGCCCGGCCGGTGGGCCGGCGACGACGTGCTGCTCTACCGCTGAGACCGCCGGGCCGCGTGGTCCGCGCATGGAAGGACGACCGCGTCGATGACCGAGCGCACCACGACGACGTCCCGGGCAGCGGTGCGTGGCTTCCGCCCGGGCGACGGCCCGCAGCTGGTGGAGGCGTGGCGGCGGAGTGCACCGGCCGACCCGATCAGCGCGGACCGCTTCCGCTCCCTGGTGCTGCTCGACGCCAATTTCGATCCGGAGGGCCTGCGGGTCGCCGTCGACGCCGGCCGCGTCGTCGGCGCCGCCTACGCGGTGCGGCGGCTGACCCCGGTCACGGGCACCGACCTGGAACCGGAGCAGGGCTGGCTCCCGTTCTTCTTCGTCGACCCGGCCGCCCGCGGGCGCGGTCTGGGGCGCCGGCTGCTGACCGACGCCCTCGACTGGCTGCACGGCCACGGCCGCACCCGGGTGGACTTCTCCTCGTACACCCCGAACTACCTCCTTCCCGGCCTGGACGCCGCGGCCTACCCGGAGGCTGCCGCGCTCCTCGGTTCCCTGGGCTTCCGCACGCTGTACGAGGCGGCGGCGATGGACCGCGGCCTGGTCGGCTACCGCTTCCCGGACGACGTCGCGTGCCGGAGGGACGAACTGGCGGCGCAGGGTCACCGGTTCGGCACGCCGACCGACGACGACCTCGTGGACCTCGTCGCGCTCGCCGGGAACCACTTCACCCCGGACTGGGCGCGCGCGATCCGGGAGTGTCTGACCGCGGGCACGCCGCTCGACCGTATCGTCGTCGCCCGGGCACCATCGGGCCGTCTGGTCGGCTGGGCGATGCACGGCGCGTACGAGTCGGCGGTCGAGCGGTTCGGCCCGTTCGGCGTGCTGGAGGAGATGCGCGGCACCGGGCTCGGGAAGGTCCTGCTGCACCTGGTCCTGGAGCGGATGAGGGCCCGCGGGGCGCACTCCGCGTGGTTCCTGTGGACCGGCGAGCGCTCTCCCGCGGGCCACCTGTACCGCAAGGCCGGTTTCAGCACGACCCGGGTGTTCCGCGTCCTGCGCCGGGAGGCCGCCCGGTGACGCCGGCCCGCCGCACGGTCCGCGACGGCCACCGCCACGAGGGGCCGCTGAGCCGCCGCCGCTTCACCCTCGCGCTGCCCTCCGCCCTGCTCGCCTCCGGGTGCGCCGCACCGCACCAGGGCACCGGGCGGCCCGGGGACCCGATCGTCCTCACCCTGCTCTCGCACTACGCGAGCGGGGAACTCAAGGCCGCCCTGCAGGGCCCGGTGGACGAGTGGAACGCCGCCCACGACCGGGTGAAGGTGCGGACGAAGGCCGTGGAGTTCTCCGACCTGCTCACCACCTTCATGGTCCGGCAGGCCGCCGGCCTGGGCGCCGACATCATCCACCCGTACTGCCTGTGGAACGGCCAGCTCGTCCGGGCCGGCGTCCTGCGGCCCGCTCCTCCCGAGCACGCCGAGGAGATCCGGCGCGGCTACAGCGAGGCCGCGGTGCGCGCCGCGTCGGTGGGCGGCACGGTGTACGGCTATCCCACCGAGGTGCAGACGTACGCCCTCTACTACAACAAGCGGCTGCTGCGCGAGACGGGCTTCCCCGGACCTCCGCGGACCTGGCGGGAGCTGGAGGAGGCGGCGTACCGCACCAGCAAGCGGGACCGGTACGGCAACACGCTGGTCCAGGGGTTCGGGCTGTCGACCTACGACGACTCCACCACCGTCGGTCAGACACTGGCCCTGCTGAACGCCGCCGGCGGACGGTTCGTCTCCGCGGACGGCAGGAGCACCGCCATCGACTCGCCGGCCGGGCGGGCCGTGTTCGACCTGGAACGGCGTCTCGTCACCGCGGGTGCCAGCGCCCCAGGCGTCAACGTCTACCGGGCGTTCCCGTCCGGGCAGGTGGCCATGGTGGTGAGCGCCGGCTGGTGGACCGGGAGCCTGAAGTCCCTGATGGGCGGCGACTACCGCGAGGTCGGCGTCGCGCCCGTGCCCGTCCCCGAGACGGACGACGAGCCCGCCACCCTCTCCACCGGTTTCATGCTGGGGGTCGGCACGGCCAGCCGGCACCCGCGCGAGGCGTGGGAGTTCCTGCGCTGGCTCAACACCGAGAAGACGGGCGCCCGGGGCGCGAAGGCGACCCGGATGAGCCGCCTCCAGGTGTCGGTGGGCACCCTGACCGGCCGCGCCGACGACATGCGGACGCTGCTGGGCAGGGGCGGCGATCCCAACCTGCGTCCGTTCCTGGAGGCGCTGGCGTACGCCGTGCCGGAGCCGAACGTACCGGGCGCGCAGCAGGCCAAGTCGCTGCTGCGCAAGAACATCGAGGCCGTGTGGACCGGGCAGCGGTCGGTCGAGGAAGCCCTGCGCACCACCCGCCGCCAGGTCGACCAGGAGGTGTCGCGCTCATGGTGAACGTGCTGGCGCCGGGGACGACCGGACGGGCCCGCGCCCCGGAGACCGCCGGACGCCGCGCGGCCGACGCGCGCGGCAGGGCACGGCGCCGCCAGGCGGTCGTCGCCTACCTCTTCCTGGCGCCGGCACTGCTGTTCTTCGCGGTGTTCCTGGTGCTGCCGCTCGGCTTCGCCCTGCTGCTGTCGATGTCCCGCTGGGCCGGGTTCGACCTGGGCGGCATCGACCCGGTCGGCCTGGACAACTTCGCCCGCCTCTTCGCGGACGGATCGACGTTCCTGGCGCCGGTCCTCACCAACACGCTGCTGTTCGCCCTGGGCACCGTGGCCCTCGCGCTCGCCGGCTCGCTGCTGGTCGCCACCTGCATCGACAAACTGCGGTTCCAGGGGCTGTGGCGCACCCTGTACTTCCTGCCGATCGTCACCACCGTCGTCGCCGTCGGCAACGTGTGGAAGTACATGTACGAGCCGGGCGGACTCGTCAACGGGGTCCTCAACGCCGCCGGTCTCGGTTCCGTGGCCTTCCTCCAGGATCCGGACACGGCGCTGCCCGCGGTCGTGGTCGTACAGGCCTGGGCCTCCGTCGGCTCCGCCGTCCTCATCCTGACCGCCGGGCTGAAGTCGGTCCCCGGGTCGTACTACGAGGCCGCCGCGCTCGACGGCGCCGGGCCCCTCACCGTCTTCGTCAGGATCACGCTGCCGTTGCTGCGGCCGTCCCTGCTGTTCGTGTGCATCACCCAGTTCCTCACCGGGCTCCAGTCGTTCGCGCTGATCGTCGTGATGACCAAGGGCGGCCCGGGGGACGCGACCGACGTGGCCGCGCTGGAGATGTACCGGCAGGCGTTCAGCTACGGCGACTGGGGCACGGCGAGCGCTGCCGCGTTCGTGCTGTTCGTGGTGGTCCTCGCGGTCACCCTCGTGCAGTTGTGGATCTTCCGTCGCAAGGGGGAGGACGCGTGAGGCGCCGCCGGTTCCCGTGGGTCTCGTACCTGGTGGTCGTGGCCGGTGCCGTGCTCACGGTGGTGCCGTTCCTCGACATGGTGATGACGTCCTTCAAGGGGCCGGGCGAGGCCGGCAGGCTGCCCTACCGGTTCCTGCCCGAGGCCTTCGGCCTGGCCAACTACCGTGCGGCGATCGGCCAGCTGAACCTGCCGGTGCTCTTCCGCAACAGCCTCGTCGCCACCGCCCTGATCACCGGGTCGGTGCTGCTGACGTCGTCCCTCGCCGGCTACGCCCTCGCCAAACTCCGCTTCCGGGGGCGGGACTTCGTCTTCCGTCTCGTGCTGTCGACGATGATGTTCCCGCCGTTCCTGTTCTTCGTGCCGCACTTCCTGATCCTGGTGCACTGGCCGCTGGCCGGCGGCAACGACCTGTTCGGGCGCGGCGGCGCCGGACTGACCGTCAGCATCGTGGCCCTCACCATGCCGTTCCTCGTCAGCGGTTTCGGGATCTTCCTGATGCGCCAGTTCGTGGTCGCGATCCCCGACGAGGTCCTGGAGGCCGCCCGCATCGACGGGGCCGGCGAGTTCACCGTGTGGTGGCGGATCGTGGTGCCGCAGACCAAGCCGGTGCTGGTGACACTCGGGCTGCTCACCTTCGTCGACGCCTGGAACGAGTACATCTGGGCGCTGCTCGTCTCGACTGCCGACCCGGACGTGATGACCCTGCCCGTCGGCATCCAGCTCCTGCAGGACTACGTCGACCCGGCGCGCACCATGCCCGTCGTCATGGCCGGCCTCGTGCTGAGCATCCTGCCGGTGCTGGTCCTCTTCCTGCTGCTGCAGAAGCACTACGTCCGCGGGGTCATGCTCAGCGGCCTGAAGTGACGACGCCCCGGGGCGCCCTCGCGTCAGTCCGGCAGCACCAGCCGGGCCGTCTCCCCCGGCCGCACCGGCACCACACGGTCCCGCAGCCGCACGTCGATGGGCGGCTGGTCGGAGTCCGGTACGGCGATCTCCAGCAGGCCGCTGCGCAGGCGCAGGTGGACGCCCCAGTGGCCGTGGTAGCGCAGGGAGAAGCCGTAGGAGGAGAGTTCCGGCAGCGGGACCGGGTCGAAGCACAGGCCGCCGCCCCGGGCCTCCAGACCGGTCAGTCCGCGCTGGACGAGGTCGAGGGTGCCGGCCATCGCGCCGAGGTGGATCCCCTCGCCGGTGGTGCCGCCCTGGAGGTCGGCGATGTCGCCGCGCAGCGCCTCCTGGACGAAGGCCCAGGCGTCCGCGCGGCGGGCGCGGGTCAGGATCCAGCCGTGGACCAGGCCGCTGAGGGTGGAGCCGTGGCTGGTGCGGTGGAGGTAGTGGTCCACGGTCGCGGACCAGGTGTGCTCGTCGAGCGGATGACCCAGCTGCTCGAACAGACGACGCAGTTCGTAGGGCGAGAAGAGGTAGCCGAGCATCAGTACGTCGGCCTGCTTGGACGCCTTGTACCGGTTGACGGTGTCGCCCTCGGCCTCCAGGATCCGGTCCAGGCGCCGGATGTCGTCGTACCGCTCGCGGTAGCCCTTCCAGTTCAGCTCGGCGAGGTCGCCGTAGCCGTCGAACTGGCTGATCACCCCGTCGTGGAAGGGGATGTGCAGCTTGCGGGAGACCTCCTCCCAGCGGGCGGGCTCGTCCTCCGCCAGGCCGGTGTGCTCGGTGAGTTCGCGGCGTCGCGGCTCGGGCAGACTGTCCATCAGTTCCAGGGTGCGGCTGAGCACCCAGGCGGCGGTGACGTTGGTGTACGCGTTGTCGTCCAGGCCCGGCAGGGCGGCGCCGGGGTAGGCGTCGTGGTACTCGTCGGGGCCGACCACGCCCCGGATGCGGTACCGGCCGAGGTGGTCGTCCCAGACCGCCGAGTCGGCCCAGAAGCGGGCGATCTGCAGGAGCATCTCGGCGCCCTCGCCGTGCCGGAACTCGGTGTCGCCGGTCGCCTCGCAGTACTCCCAGACGTTGTACGCCACGGCCGAGCCGACGTGGTGCTGGAGCCGGGTGTGATCAGGCAGCCAGCGGCCGGAGCGCGGGTTGAGGTGCAGCTGCTGGGTCTCCTCGCGGCCGTCGCTGCCGCTCTGCCAGGGGTAGAGCGCGCCGCGCCGGCCCATGCCGTGGGCGGCGTGGCAGGCGGCGTCCAGGCGGCGGTGGCGGTAGCGGAGCAGGGCGCGGGAGACCTCGGGCAGGTGCAGGTTGAGGTAGGGCAGGACGAACAGTTCGTCCCAGAAGACGTGGCCCCGGTAGGCCTCGCCGTGCAGTCCGCGGGCGGGGACGCCGACGTCCAGGTCGGCGGTGTGCGGCGAGAGGGTCTGCAGCACGTGGAAGAGGTGCAGGCGCAGGATGCTGCCCGCCTCGCCGGGCACCTCGAGCGCGGTGCGCCGCCACAGCTGTTCCCAGGCAGCGTGGTGTGTCCGGAGCAGCTCGTCGAATCCGGGTGCGGCGCGGACCCGGTCGACTGCGGCGCGCAGCGGGTCGCTGATGGCCGGGTCGCGGGAGGTGTGCAGGGCGACGGTCTTGTCGACGGTGACGGTCCCGCCGGGCGGCAGGTGCAGGCGCAGGCGCTGTACGGCGCGGTGGGTCTCGTTGGCGTGCGTCAGCGTGCCCTCCGCGGTGAGCCGGGCGGCCAGGCCGAGGCTGAGGTCGGAGGTGCGGGTACGGCAGCGCAGCCACACCGTGCCGGGCGCGGCGGTGCCGGTGTGCACGTGGATGAGGTGCCTGCCGTCCAGGTCCCGGTAGCGGGCCACTCCCGAGTTGGTGACGGTGCCGTCGAGGGCGGCCTCCACCTCCAGGTCGACCGGGTGGTCCGGAGCGGTGAACTCGGTGCGCAGCGCGGCGAGGTGGGGGTCGTCCAGGTGGACGAGGCGCAGCTGCCGGACGAGGAGTGTGCCGTCGCCGAGTGGGTAGCGGGTACGGCGCTCCAGCAGTCCGGGGTCGAGGTGGAGGATCTGGTGGTGCTCGGTGACGGCGGTGGTGTCCGGGGTGAGCCAGTCCCCGCCGGCGGTCCGGAAGCGCAGCGGCAGCCAGTTGGGCAGGTTGACGTTGTCCTCGTTCTCGACCCGGCGTCCGGCGACCTCGGAGGTGAGCCGGTTGTAGCCGCCGGCCGCGTAGGTGCCCGGGTAGTGGACGTCGTCGGCGGTGCACTCGGGCAGCGCCCCGCGTGTGGCGAAGTAGCCGTTGCCCAGGGTGCACAGGGACTCCCGCAGGCGTTCCTCGGCGGGCCGGTAGCCGTCGTACTCCCAGGTGGGTCCGGTCACCGTCGTCTCTCGGACAGCAGGCCGGCGAGGATCCGGTCGGGGGTGAGGGGGAGTTCCCGGAAGCGGATGCCGGTGGCGTGGTGGACGGCGTTGCCGAGGGCGGCCGCGGTGCCGACGATGCCGATCTCGCCGATGCCCTTGCTGCCCATGGGGTTGAGGTGGGTGTCGTGCTCGTCGATCCAGTCGGCCTCGATGTCCGGGATGTCGGCGTGGACGGGCACGTGGTAGGAGGCGAGGTCGGCCTCGGGGAAGTCGCCGAACGCGGGGTCCAGGGTGCTGCTCTCGGTGAGGGCCATGCCGAGGCCCATGATCATGGCGCCGGTGAACTGGGAGTGTGCGGTGCGGGCGTTGAGGATCCGGCCGGCGGCGAAGATCCCGAGGAGCCGGCGGACCCGGATCTCGCCGGTGACGGTGTCGACGGCGGCCTCGGCGAAGTGCGCGCCGAACGCGTGCCGTGCGTAGGGGCTGTCGGCGTCGGCCTTTCCGGTGGTGTCCGCGCGGACCGTCGGGCCCTCTTCGGGGTGGGCGGCGAGCCGGGTGCACGCCTCGTGCACGGCCCAGCCCCAGGAGGCGGTGCCGGAGGAGTCCGCGGCCATCGGCGCGGGCGGCAGATCGGTGTGACCGACCTCGGTGCGCACCCGGTCCAGGGGCACGCCGAGGGCGTCGGCGGCGATCTGTGCGAGGACGGTACGCGCCCCGGTGCCGATGTCGGCCGCGTTGACCCGGACGACGAAGGTGCCGTCGGGCCGGGCCTCGGCGCTGGCGGTGGACGGGGAGACCATGGCCGGGTAGGTGGCGGCGGCCACGCCGGTGCCGATCAGCAGCGGGCCCTCGCGGCGGACGCCGGGGCTCGGGTCGCGGCCGGCCCAGCCGAAGCGGCGGGCGCCCTCGCGCAGGCACTCCACGACGTGCCGGCTGCTGAACGGTCTGCCGCTGACCGGTTCCCGTTCCGGTTCGTTGCGCAGACGCAGCTCCACCGGGTCCATGCCGAGCGCGTGGGCGAGTTCGTCCACGGCGGACTCCAGGGCGTACATGCCGGACGCGTGGCCGGGTGCCCGCATCCAGGACGGGGTGGGCACGTCCAGCGGCACCACGTGGTGGGAGCTGAGCAGGTTCGGGGTGGCGTACATGACCCGGGAGACACCCGCGGCGTGCTCGACGTACTCCTTCACGCGCGAGGTGTGGGTGGTCACCTCGTGCAGCAGGGCGGTGAGCCGGCCGTCCGGGTGTGCGCCGAGCCGCAGCCGCTGCACGGTGGGGGCGCGGTGGCCGACGACGGTGGGCAGTGACCGGCGGGGGTGGGCCAGGGTGACGGGCCGGCCGGTGTGCCGGGCGGCCATCGCGGCGAGCACGACGTCGGAGCGCGGGGTGCCCTTCGAGCCGAAGCCGCCGCCGACGTGCTCGGCGACGACGGTGACGTCCTCCTCGGGCAGCCGGAACAGCCGGGCGAGCACGGACCGCACGGTCGTTCCGCCCTGGGTGGAGGTGTACAGGGTCAGCCGGTCCCCGTCCCACTGGGCCGTGGTGGCGTGCGGCTCCATGGCGTGGTTGTGCAGCGGCGGGATCCGGTAGGTGACGTCGACGCGGACCTCGGCCCCGGCGAAGGCGGCCACCGGGTCGCCGTACTCGGCGCGGCCGGGCTGGCCGCCGGCCTGCTCCGGCTCGTAGCCGGCCGGGTGGTCCTCGGTGAGTTCGGCGTCGTGGGGTGCGGTGTCGTACGTGACCCGGACGGCCCGGGCGGCGGCGCGGGCCTGCTCCGGGGTCTCGGCGACGGCCAGGGCGGCGCACCAGCCGCGGTGCGGTACGGCGGGGCCCTGCAGGACGGCGAGGGTGCCGTCCTCGGGCTCGGCGAGCCGGGGCGCGTCGGTGTGGGTGAGGACGGCGAGGACGCCGGGCAGGGCGAGGGCCGCCGAGGTGTCGACGGCGGTGATCCGGCCGCGGGCGACGGCGGCGGGAACGGGCCAGGCGTGGGTGCGGCCGGGCAGTGCGTACTCGGCGGCGTAGCGGGCGGCGCCGGTGACCTTCTGGCGGCCTTCCCGGCGCTCGGCGGGTGCGCCCAGGGCGGTGCCGGTCGTGGTGCCGGTCATGGGTCCTCCTGTGGCGGCTCAGGCCGGTGCGGGGGCCGGGGCGAGGCGGTTCAGGACGTCGAGGGCGAGGTTGCGGGCGAGGGACACCTTGTAGGCGTTGTCCCGCAGTGGCTCGGCGTGGGCGAGTTCGAGCGCCACGGCGCCTTCGAAGGCGTCGGGGCCGGCTGGGCCGCCGAGCAGGGCCAGCTCGGTGTGCCGGGCCCGCCAGGGGCGGTGGGCGAGCCCGCCGAAGGCTATTCCGACCTGGTCGACGATGCCGTCCGTGACCCGCAGGGCGACGGCCACGGAGGCGAGGGCGAAGGCGTACGAGGCCCGGTCGCGGGCCTTGCGGTAGGCGGACGGCACTCTGGCGGTGGCGGCCGGGAGCAGCACCCCGGTGATCAGCTCGCCGGGGCGGATCCAGGTGTCCCGGTCGGGGTGCTCGCCCGGCAGCCGGTGGAAGTCGGCCACCGGCATGCTCCGGGTGCCCTCGGTGCCGTACAGCTCGACCCTGGCGTCCAGGGCGGCGAGGGCGACGGCCATGTCGGAGGGGTGGGTGGCGATGCACTGCTCGGAGTGGCCGAGGACGGCGTGGTCGCGGTGGACGCCCGCCCGGGCGGCGCAGCCGGTGCCCGGCTCCCGTTTGTTGCAGGGTTTGTCCACGTCCTGGAAGTAGGGGCAGCGGGTGCGCTGGAGGAGGTTGCCGCCGGTGGTGGCGGCGTTGCGCAGTTGCGCGGAGGCGCCGGACAGCAGCGCCTGGGAGAGGGCCGGCCAGCGGTCGCGGACGCGCGGGTCGGCGGCGAGGTCGCTGTTGCGGACGGTCGCGCCGACCCGCAGGGAGCCGTCGGGCAGCTCCTCCAGGGCGTCCAGGGGCAGCCGGCCGATGTCGATCAGCAGGGCGGGGCGCTCCACGCCGAGTTTCATCAGGTCGACCAGGTTGGTGCCGCCGGCGAGGTAGCGGGCGCCGGGGTGGGCGGCGTACGCCTCGGCGGCCTCCTGGACGCTGCCGGGCCTGAGGTATCCGAAGCCGTTCACTCAGATCACGTCCTCGATCGCCTCGACGATGCGCGGGTAGGCGCCGCAGCGGCACAGGTTGCCGCTCATCCGCTCGCGGATCTCGGGCCGGTCCAGGGCCACGGGCCGGCCGGAGGGTGCCGCGGGGTCGGTGACGTGCGAGGGGTGGCCGGCCGCGGCCTCGGCGAGCATGCCCACGGCGGAGCAGAGCTGGCCCGGGGTGCAGTAGCCGCACTGGAAGGCGTCGCGGTCCAGGAAGGCCCGCTGGAGCGGGTGCGGCTCCTCGCCGTCCCCGCCGAGGCCCTCGACGGTGGTGATCTCGCTGCCGTCGAGGGTGACCGCGAGCAGCAGACAGCTGTTGAGGCGGCGCCCGTCGACCAGCACGGTGCAGGCACCGCACTGGCCGTGGTCGCAGCCCTTCTTGGACCCGGTGAGGTCCAGGTCCTCACGCAGCAGGTCCAGCAGGACGCGCCGGTGGTCGACGAGCAGGGTGTGGGGTTTGCCGTTGACCCGGAGGGTGACCTCGGAGTGCTGGCCGGGTTCGTGTGCGCTGGTCATGGCAGGGATGACCTTCCGGACGGGCGGTGCTGCCGTGCTGACCGCGTATCCAGGTCGGCACGGCTCACACGTCCGGGAGGTCATCCCCCGGGCTCACGGGTAGCGGACCAGGTTCGCGACGTTGGTCGTCGCGTTCGAGGGGCCTCCGGTGTTGTTGACGACGTGACTGATGGTGCCGGTGCCGCCGAGGGAGACGGTGACCATGCTGGTGAAGCGGACGTTCGGATTGTCCGGTGCCTCCAGGGCGCGGTCGGCGGTGACGCTCGGGTTGACGTTGAAGTAGCAGTAGCTGCCGAGGCCGTACGCCTGGTGGCTGGTGACCGAGTCGGCGACCTTGTAGGCGGCGTAGCCGCGGGTGGAGCCGTTCATCCAGGAGGACTGGCTGGGCGGGTCGTAGGGCATCTCGTTCTGGAAGAAGTAGGTACGGCCGCCGTTGCCGTTCCAGACGGTCTGGTACTTCTGGAAGTGCTCCACGAACAGCCCGTACATGGTCACGTCGTCCCCGTTGACCACGAGGCCGGTGTCCGCGGTGTTGCTGGTCCAGCCGACGCCGCTGCCGTGGTCGGCGCGCCAGATCCACATGTGGTCGCCGATGACGTTCTTGCTGTTGACGACGAGGCCGGTGGCCGCCTTGCCGACGCCGGCGCCGCCGACGCGGAAGTAGACGTCGTGCAGGGAGGTCGGGTCGGCCGCGTGGGAGGCGGTGGAGCCGGCCGGCCCGACCTCGACGAGGGTCTTCGAGCTGGTGGTGCCGGCGTCGAAGAGCACGCCCGCGACCTTGACGCCGTCGACGTCGGCGACGGTCATCGCGGTGACGCCGTTGTCCGGGACGAAGGTGGCGAGGCCGAGACCGAGGACGACCGTGTCGGGGCGGGTCACCTTCAGGGTCTGGTCCAGGTGGTAGACGCCGGGGGTGACGAGCAGGTTCTGCCCGGCCGCGAGGGCGGCGTTGATCTGGGCGGCGGTGGCACCCGGCTTGACGACGTAGAACCGGCTCAGCGGCAGCGAGGTGCCGGCCGGGGTGCCGTTCGCCCAGCTGGTGCCCGTGGAGTCGGTGCGGGTGCCCGGCACGAACACCTGGTACTTCCCGGAGCCGTCGATGTACAGGAACGGCTTCTCCCGGCTGACCGGGCTCTTCGCGACGGTGGTGTGCGGCGGGTTCGGGAAGCTGGTGGCAGGGACGCCCTGGCTGCCGACGAAGACCATGTTCCAGTTCGAGCCGGTCCAGCTGCCGAGCTGGGAGTTGCGGGTCAGCCACTGCTGCTGGCTGCCCGAGTTCACCTGTCCGTCGATCCTGCTGTCGGCGAGGTAGCCGCCGGAGGACCAGCCGCCGTCGTCGAGGGCGAGGTTGCCGCGCAGGTGCATGCGCCGGTACGCCGCCGCCTGCGAGACCGCCCAGCGGTCGCCGCCGTTCTTCGGGGTGACGGACAGGTTCTCGGCGCCGCGCCAGAAGTTCTGGGTGGCGTTGCCCTGGAACCAGTCGGCCTCCGCGTGCACCGCCCCGTTGACGTTGACGGCGTCCGGGGTCAGGCCGAGGCCGAGGACCTGGGTGTAGAAGCCGACGTTGACGTCGGCGTTGTAGGTGCCGGGCTTGAACAGCACGGCGTAGCGCTGGGAGCCGAACTGGTTGGTCTCCTGCTGCCTGAAGACCGAGTCCAGTCTGCTCTGGACGGTGGCGGAGGACATCGACGGGTCGAGCAGGAGCACGTTCGGGCCGAGGTCCGGGTCGTCGGGATTCTGGGACACCGGGGTCACCTGGAAGCGCTGGGCGGCGGTGCCGTTGCAGGTGTACTGCACGAACTGCACGCTGTCGGCCGTCGAGGCGCCGGGGTCGTCCAGGCACTTGCCGCTGCCCCGGTTGACGAAGTGGAAGGCACCGCCGCCCTCGTCGACGGGGAGCCACTGCTGGTTGGCGCCGCCGCCGTAGGTCCACAGGTGGACCGGGGCGTTGTCGGCCGTGGACACGTCGGCGACGTCGGCCACCTGGTCGGTGTCGTTGCGGCTGTTGATGCGGACGTAACCGCCGCCCGCGTCGGTGAAGCTCCACTGCTGGGCCGTGGTGCCGTTGCACGTGTACTGCTGCACGACGGTGCCGTTGGCGGTGGCGGCGCCCCTGGCGTCCAGGCACTTGCCGCTCGCGGCGTCGACAACGGTGGCGAGGCCCGTGGGCAGGACGGTGGCAGCGGTGGCGGCGGGCGCGGGGGCCGCCGTGAGCAGCGCGGCGGCGAGGGACAGCGCGGCGAGCGAGCCCGCGGCGGGGAGGGGTCTGGCCATGGACGCGGGTGGCCTTTCACGTGGGGGGTGGGCGCGGGCCCAACGGCCGGGGGATCGACGGCCGTTGGGCCCGCGAGGCTTTGTTTAAGGCGTGAAACTAAAGGTCCGGACCACTGGCGTCAAGAGGCGCGGGAGGAAAGCGGACGAGCCGGGGCACAGATGCGGCGGGCGGCCCTCACCCCGCCGCCGCGTCCGCCGGCACAGATGCGGCGGGCGGCCCTCACCCCGCCGCCGCGTCCGCCGGCACCGGCCCGGGTGCCGCGCCGTCCCGCTGGGCGAACTGGGTCCGGTGCAGCTCGGCGTACCGGCCGGCCGCCGCCAGGAGCTCCTCGTGCGTGCCCCTCTCCACGATCCGGCCGGCCTCCACGACCAGGATCTGGTCGGCGGCACGGACCGTGGACAGCCGGTGGGCGATCACCACGGCGGTACGGCCCGCCAGGGCCTCGGTCAGCGCCTCCTGGACGGCCGCCTCGGAGGTGTTGTCCAGGTGGGCGGTGGCCTCGTCCAGGATGACGACGCGCTGGCGGGCCAGCAGCAGCCGGGCGATGGTCATGCGCTGACGCTCGCCGCCGGAGAGCCGGTAGCCGCGCTCGCCGACGACCGTGTCCAGGCCGTCGGGCAGGGACCGCACGACCTCGGCGAGGCGGGCGCGGCCCAGGACGTCCCACAGCTCCTCGTCCGAGGCCTCGGGCCGGGCCAGCAGCAGGTTGGCGCGCACGGTGTCGTGGAACAGGTGGCCGTCCTGGGTGACCATGCCGAGGGTGGCCCGCAGGGACGCGGCGGTCAGCTCCCGGACGTCGACGCCGCCGATGCGCACCGCACCCTCGTCGACGTCGTACAGGCGCGGCAGGAGTTGCGCGATGGTCGACTTGCCGGCGCCGGAGGAGCCGACGAGGGCGACGGTCTGGCCGGGTTCGGCGCGGAAGGAGATGCCGTGCAGCACCTCGGTGCCTCCGCGGGTGTCGAGCGCGGCGACCTCCTCCAGGGAGGCGAGCGAGACCTGGTCGGCGGAGGGGTAGGCGAAGCGGACGCCGTCGAACTCCACGGCCACCGGACCCTCGGGGACCTCGCGGGCGTCCGGCTTCTGCTCGATGAGCGGCTTCAGGTCCAGCACCTCGAAGACCCGCTCGAAGCTGACGAGCGCGCTCATCACCTCGACCCGGGCGCCGGCGAGCGCGGTCAGCGGGGCGTACAGGCGGGTCAGCAGCAGGGCCAGGGCGACCACGGCACCGGGCTCCAGGCTGCCGCGCAGGGCGAACCAGCCGCCGAGGCCGTAGACGAGGGCCAGGGCGAGGGCGGAGACCAGGGTGAGGGAGGTGATGAAGACCGACTGGGCGGTGGCCGTGCGCACGCCGATGTCCCGCACCCGGGCGGCCCGTGCCGCGAACTCCGCGGACTCCTCCTCCGGCCGGCCGAACAGCTTGACCAGGGTGGCGCCGGGAGCGGAGAAGCGCTCGGTCATACGGGTGCCCATGGCCGCGTTCAGCGCCGCCGCCTCCCGCTGCATACCGGCCATCCGGCTGCCCATCCGTCGGGCGGGCAGCACGAACACCGGCAGCAGGACCAGTGCGAGCAGGGTGATCTGCCAGGACAGGGTGAGCATCACGGCGAGGGTGAGCAGCAGGGTGACCAGGTTGCTGACGACTCCGGAGAGGGTGTTGGCGAAGGCCCGCTGGGCGCCGATCACGTCGTTGTTGAGCCGGCTGACCAGCGCGCCCGTACGCGTACGTGTGAAGAACGCGACAGGCATGCGCTGCACATGATCGAACACAGCCGTTCTGAGGTCGAGGATGAGTCCCTCCCCGAGCGTCGCCGACAGGCGCCGGGCGAGGACGCCGAGCCCTGCCTCCACGAGGGCGACCAGCGCGATGAGCAGGGAGAGCCGGACCACTGCGCCGGTGTCGTGCCCCGCCACGATCGCGTCGACGACGCGGCCGGCGAGCACCGGGGTCGCCACGGCGAGCAGGGCCGTCACCACCCCGAGCAGCACGAACCGGAGGAGGCCGGAGCGGTGGGGGCGGGCGAAGGCGGCGATGCGGCGCAGCGTGGCGCGCGCGAAGGGGCGGTGCTCGGACTGCGCGTTCATGACGCTGTGCAGCTGCATCCATGCGGTGGTTTCCATGCTCATGCGACAGAACGTAGAACCTCAAGCTTCGTTGAGGTCAATGTCCGCGCCATTTCACCCGCACCGGCTTCGTCCGCACCGGCGCCACTCCGCCCGAAGGCCCCGATGACCTCACTCTGTAAGCCGCCGTCCCCGATTCCGTCACCTGCGGTTGGCGCGGCCCGGCGACCCTGTGCCGATGTGACCGCCGTCCCGCTCCCCCCGTTTCCCCGCGGACGCCTTCCCCGGCGACTCCCCCGTCGCGTCCCGGTCCGCCAGGTGCTCTGCCTGGTGCCGCTCGTGCTCGTGGCCGTGGCCGCCCTGCGGCACCGCTCGGTGCTCGCCGAGGGCTTCGGCCAGCTGCGCACCGCTTCCTGGCCCTGGCTGCTCGCCGCGGCCGGGGCCACCTGCCTGACCTGGGTGGCCGCCGCGTTCACCCGGCAGGGAGCGGTCGTGCAGCCACTGCCGAAGGCGCGGCTGCTGGCCACCCAGTTCGCCGCCGGTGCGGCCAACCATCTGCTGCCGACCGGTCTCGGCGCGGGCGCCGTGAACCTGCGCTTCATGACCGTGTGCGGGGTACCGCTCGCCCGTTCCTCGGCCGCGCTGGCCCTGTACCTGCTGGCCGAGTGCGTGGGCCGGCTCGGCCTGCTCGCGGCCCTGCTGATCGTCTTCCCGGACGCGCTGCGGCTCGGGCCCCTGCTGCCGGACGGCTCGGTGCTCCCGCTGCTGCTCGGCGCGGCCGGCCTGCTGGTCGCGGCGGTGGCCGTGGTGGCGCTCGTACGACGGCTGCGCACGCGCGTGGTCGCGTTCCTGCGGGACGCCCTCGGCGAGGCGCGGTCGGTGCACACCCGGCCGGCTCGCGCCCTGGCCCTGTGGGGCGGCTCGCTGGCCTTCCCGGCGCTCCAGGCGGCGGGGCTCGTCGCGGTCGGGCAGGCGCTGCGGCTGCCGGTGCCGCCCGCGCACATGGTGCTGGCCTACCTCGCCGCGACGGTGGCGGTGGCCCTGGTGCCCACGCCGGGCGGGCTGGGGTCCGTGGAGGCGGCGCTGATCGTGACGCTGGTCGCGGTGGGCGGCCCCGCCGCGGTGGCCACGGCGGTGGTCCTGGCGTACCGGATCATCACCGTGTGGGTGCCGCTCGTGCCGGGGGCGCTGACGCTGGGGGCGCTGGTGCGGCTGAAGGTCATCTGAGGCAGAGTGGGGCCTTCGAGCCGCCGCCCGAGAAGGAGCACGCACCGTGCCGGTCCGCGTGGAACGCCAGGAGTACGTCACCACGGTCGTCCTCTCCCGGCCGGAGGCCCGCAACGCGGTGGACGGCCCCACGGCCGCCGGTCTCGCCGCCGCGTTCCGGGCGTTCGAGGCGGACGACGACGCCCGCGTGGCGGTCCTGTGGGGCGAGGGCGGCACGTTCTGCGCGGGCGCGGACCTGAAGGCCATCGGCACGGAACGCGGCAACCGGGTGGCGGAGGACGGCGACGGACCGATGGGGCCGACGCGGATGCGGCTGTCCAAGCCGGTGATCGCGGCGGTGTCCGGGCACGCGGTCGCGGGCGGCCTCGAACTCGCCCTCTGGTGCGATCTGCGGGTCGCCGAGGAGGACGCGGTCTTCGGGGTGTTCTGCCGTCGCTGGGGCGTGCCCCTGATCGACGGCGGCACGGTACGGCTGCCCCGGCTGATCGGCGGCAGCCGGGCCATGGACATGATCCTCACCGGCCGCCCGGTCCCGGCCCCGGAGGCCTACGGGATGGGCCTCGTCAACCGTCTGGTGCCGAGCGGGCGCGCCCGTGCCGAGGCCGAGGCGCTCGCGGCGCAGATCGCCCGCTTCCCGCAGGCCTGCCTGCGCAGTGACCGTGCGTCGGTCCTCGACCAGGAGGGGCTCACGGAGGAGGCGGCACTGCTCGGTGAACTCCGGCACGGGGCGGGCGTGCTGGCCGCGAGCGCGGAGGGCGCCGCCCGCTTCGCCGCGGGCTCTGGACGCCACGGCTCGTTCACCGGCCTGTGAGCCGCTCGGGGCCCCCGCGGTGCCTTCGCCGCCGCTTCCCCCGGACCTCCGTGGCCGCGCGGGTCAGGTGGTGCTCACCCGGATCTCTCCGCCCTCGGGGTCGACATGGTCGTGCCAGCGGGCGGAGAGCGGGAGGGGGCGGTTGGGGAGGACCGTTGCGGGGCGCGGCCGCTCGCGGTGCAGCAGACGGCCGTCCTGGCGGACGTACAGGACCGGGCGGGTCAGCGGAGTGCCGGTGCGCAGGACGTGGCGGGTGGCCCGGGCCCCGGGTGTGACGCGGTTCGGGGCGATCCAGCGCAGCGGCGCCTCGACGGTGACGGGTACGCCGGGGCCGGGCCAGGGCGCGCCCGCCAGGAAGTCCAGGACGGCACGGGCCGCCCGGGCACCCTCGTGGGCCGCGGTGCCGGCGGGCTCCACGGCGTGCAGGAGGTTGCCGGCGGCGAAGACGCCGGGCCGCGAGGTGTGCAGGGAGCCGGCGACGGCGGGTCCGCGGGTGCCGGGGTCCAGGGTGAGGCCGCCGCGCCGGGCGAGTTCGTGGTCGGGGACGAAGTCGCCGGTGAACACCACGGTGTCGCAGGACAGCACGGCCGTACGGCCGTCCCGGTGGCGGACACGGACCCCGGACAGCCTGGCCCTGCCGAGCAGTTCGGTGACCGTGGTGCCGGTCAGCAGCGGGATGCCGTGGACCAGCCGGGCCGCCTGGGCTCTGGTGCGGCCGGTCTGGGCCCGCGGGTGCTCCGTGACCAGGGCGACGACCTCGGCGCCGGCGGCGCGGACGGTGCCGGCTGCGGCATAGGAGACGTCCTCCGCCCCGGCGACGACCACACGGGTGCCGATGTGCTGCCCGAACAGGTGGACCGCCTGCTGGAGTTCGCCGGTGGTGCAGACGCCGGCGGGGCGGGTGCCGGGCACCAGCCGGGCGGTGCGCGGGCGCTCGCGGGCACCGGTGGCGAGGACGACCGCACGGGCCTCGATCGTCTCCGGACCGCCGGGGCCGACGGCGGTGAGCACGGGCCCGGTGCCCCAGTCCAGCGCTGTCGTCCCGGTCCGCAGCGTGGCGCCCGCCCGTTCGGCGGCGTCCGTGAGCAGGGCGGCGTAGCCGGGACCGGTGAGCGGGCGGGTCCAGGTGCCGAAGCCGCCGTGCGCGCAGTGCCGGGGCACTCCGCCGGGCTGCGTCTCCCGCTCCAGCACCTCCACGCGTCCGGCACCGGCGGCGGCCAGCCGCGCGGCTGCGGCGAGCCCGGCGGGTCCGGCACCGACGACGAGGACGTCGGTGCGGCGCACTGTCGTCATGGCGTGTCCCCTCCGGTCTGCCCCCGCTCGAACAGCTCGCGCACGGCCGCCCCGCAGTAGAAGCCCTGGCAGCGGCCGGCCCGGGCGCGGGTTCGGCGGCGCAGGCCGTCCAGGGTGCGGGGCGGGACCGTACTGCGCAGGGCGTCGCGGATCTCCCCGCGGGAGACGCGCTCGCAGTGGCAGACCAGGGTGCCGTACGCGGGGTCGGCGGCGATGAGGTCGGGCCGTTGGTAGGGGCGTGGGAAGGCCTCGCCGAGGTTGGGCATGGTCAGCGGATCCAGGTCCGCCGCCGGGCCGAGGTCGAGGCCGGTGCCGGCGAGGAGTCGGGTGACGTGGGCGGCGATGGCCAGGGACGCGGTGAGGCCGGTGGAGCGGATGCCGCCGACGGTGACGTACGCCTGCCCGGGGTGAGCGGCGATCCGGTAGTCCTCGTGCTCGGTGGCCGCCCGCAGCCCGGCGTAGACGGCGGTGACGTCCTCGTCCAGCAGGGCGGGCAGGATGCGCCGGCCCTGCTCCCGCAGCGCGGCGAGTCCTTCGGCGGTGGAGCCGGTGGCCCGCTTGTCGTGCAGGTCCTCGGCGGTGGGGCCGAGCAGGACGTTGCCGTAGACGGTGGGGGCGACCAGCACGCCCTTGCCGAGGGCGGTCGGCACGGGCAGCAGGATGTGCCGCACGAGCGGGCGGGCGAGCTTGTCGTGAACGAGGAGCTGGCCGCGCCGCGGTGTCACGGTGAAGTCCCGGTGACCGAGGACGCGGTCCAGGGTGTCGGCGTGCAGTCCGGCCGCGTTGACGAGCCGGCGGGCGTGCAGGGTGCCGCGGCTCGTGCTCAGCCGGTGCCCGTCCGCCCGTGCCACGTGCCGCACCGCCGTGTTGAGATGCAGGTCGGCGCCGGCGCGGACCGCCTGGGTGGCGTAGGCCAGGGTGGTCGTCCAGGGGCAGATGATGCTCTCGCCGGGGATGTGCAGGGCGCCGCGCGCGCCGGCACCCAGGTGCGGTTCGCGGGCGTACAGTTCCGCGGTGCCCAGCAGGCGGGTCTCGGTGTACCCGTTGTGCCCGGCCTTCGCGGCCAGCCCGGGCAGCGCGGCGAGCTGTTCCTCGTCCCAGGCGACCAGCAGTGCTCCGACCCGTTCCACGGGGATGCCGGTCTCGGCGGCGTAGGCGCCGAGCAGTCGGTACCCCTCGCGGACCAGCCGGGCCTCCTGGGTGCCGGGGGTCGCGTCGAATCCGGTGTGCAGGATCGCGGTGTTGGCCTTGGAGGTGCCCTGGCCGACGTCGTCCTGGGCCTCGACGAGAGCCACGCTCAGCCGTGGGTGGCGGGCGAGTTCGCGGGCGATGGCGCAGCCGACCACGCCGGCGCCGACGATCGCCACGTCGTACGTCTGCTCCGGGAGCGGGCCGTCCGCCGTGACCGTCACGGGCCGAGGAGAGCCGTGACGGCGCTGCGGAAGCCGGCACGGCGCTCGGCGGCCAGGTCGGCCGGGATGCGGGGCTCGTACACGGCGGCGGGTGCCCAGTGGGGCAGGGCCGCTTCGACGCCCAGGCCGGGATCGGCGCCGAGGCGGGCCAGGGCGGCGGCGCCGAGCGCGGTGGCGTCGGGCAGCGCGGAGACCTCGACCGGGCGTTGCAGCAGGTCGGCCTGGGTCTGCATGAGGAGCGCGGAGCGGGTGAGGCCGCCGTCGACGCGGAGCGTGTCCAGGGGGGTGCCGAGGTCGGTGGCGGCGGCCTCGGCGAGTTCGGCGACCTGCGCGGCTATGCCCTCGCACAGCGCGCGCACCAGGTGTCCGGCGGTGGTGTCGAGGCCCAGTCCGGTGAGGGAGCCGCGCAGGTCGCCGCGCCACCAGGGGGCCGCGAGACCGGCGAGGGCCGGCACGAAGGTGACGCCGCCGCTGTCGGGGACGGCTCCGCCGACGGGATCGAAGTCGGCGGCGGAGGAGATGACGCCCAGGTCGGTGAGCCAGCGGACGGCTGAGGCGGCGGTGTATACCTGCCCGTCCAGGCAGTAGCCGGTGCGTCCGGCGAGCCGCCAGGCCACACAGCCGACCAGGCCAGAGGTGCTGCGCCGGGGACGGTCGCCGGAGTGAGCGAGCAGGAACGCACCCGTGCCGTAGGTGCACTTGGCGGCGCCGGGTCCGGTGACGCGCTGCGCGAACAGGGCGGCCTGCTGGTCGACGATCAGCCCGGTCACCGGGATCTCGCGGCCGAACGCCTTCGTCGTGCCGACGGGTTGGGCCGCGTCGGTCACCTCGGGGAGTCGCTCGCCGGCCAGTCCGTACAGGTCGAGGGCGCGCGGGGACCACTCGACGCGGTCCAGGTCCAGCAGCTGGGTACGGCCCGCGGTGGCGGCGTCGGTGACGAAGGCACCGGTGAGGCGGTGGACCAGCCAGGCGTCGGAGGTGGTGACGACTCCCTCGCCGGTGCGGTGACGGCGAATCCAGGCCATCTTGGGCGCGGCGAAGTACGGATCGAGGGGCAGCCCGGTCAGCTGCCTCAACTCCTCGGCGTGGTCGCCGAGTTCGGCGCAGACGGTCTCGGCGCGCCGGTCCTGCCAGACCAGGGCGTCGGTGAGCGGCCGTCCGGTGGCGGGGTCCCAGGCCAGGACGGTCTCGCCCTGGTTGGCCAGGCCGAGCGCGACGACCTCCGCACCGGCCTCGGCGAGCGCGCGGCCTCCGGCCTCGACCACCGAGCCGTACAGTGCGGCCGGGTCGACCTCGACCAGCCCACCGGGCAGGTACCGCGGCCTGACCTCGGCGAACCCGGTGCCGATGACGCCGCGTTCCGGGCAGACGACGAGTGCCTTGGTGCCGGACGTGCCCTGGTCGACGGCGAGCACCGGCCCCGTCATCGTGCGTCCTCCGCTCCGGACCTGAAGATCACCGCGCCAGCCTGCCGCCGCACCGGGCCCGGCGTCAAGGTCCTCCGGTGGTCGGCCAACTCGCGCCGCGGATGGTTGACTTGGCAACAATGGTACGTCGGTACCTCCACCTCTATAGTGTCCGCCGACCACACGCGAGATCTCCATGACCGCCCAGGGGAGGGCTGTTGCCACGTCACCCCGCCAGCACGCCCCTGCGCCCGTGGACCGGGGCGGGCGGCTGATGGCCAGAGACGGAGCCCGTCCCTCCTACGACCCCGCCGGTCCCGACCACGCGCTGCGCGCCGCCCTCCAGGACCTGCGTACCGGTCGCTGGATGGCCATGCGCACCCTGCTCGCGGACACCACGGACCGGGGGCAGTGGACCCAGCGCACCCAGGTGCTCGCGGCGGCCGCGGCCGGCACCGACGTGGTGCGGGCCTGGCTCGCCGAGGAACCGGGGAACGCGCACGCGACGGTGATGCACGCCCGGGTCGGCGTGGAACGGGCGCTGCGGGCCCGGCGCGAACGGCACCGCCGGACGCACGAGTTGTGGATCGAGGCGTGGGACGTCGCCCAGTCCGCCACGGCGGCCGCCCCGCACGATCCCGTGCCCTGGGTGTGCCTGCTGGCGCTCGCGCAGCTCGATCCGGAGCAGCGCTGGGAGGAGCACCGGGCGGCGGCGCCGGAGCCGATGCTGCCGCCGGGGCCCTGGGGGCTGCTGGCCGAGGCGGGCAAGCGGGACCCGTTCAACCGCGAGGCCCACCACCGGATGCTGCAGTTCCTCTACGCGCGTGGCGGTTCGGGCCGGCTGGCGGAGGCGGCCGGGTACGCGCAGTGGGCCGCCGGTCAGGCCCCGCCCGGGTCCGCGCTGCACCTGCTCCCGCTGTACGTCCGGGTGGAGCGCTACCGCCGGGAGAGCGGGCACGACGCGGCGCTGGACCTGCACTGGGTGGTGGAGGAGGCGGCCCGCGAGGCGCGGCGCGCCCTGCACTCGTGGTTCGCGCACACGCAGGGCGCCGAACGCTCCGTGCTGGACCTCAACCACCTGGCCCACGCCCTGTGGGGGTCGCTCCAGTTCCCCGACGCGGCCCGGGTCTTCGAGGCGATCGGCCCGTACTTCACACCGCCGCCCTGGATGTACCGCACCCCGGACCGGGACCGCGCTGTGGCGGTCTTCGTCCAGGCCCGGGAACGCTGCCGGGCAGCCGGGGAGGGCTCACATACCTGACCGTCCCGGCCCCGGCCCGGAATTCCCCCGCCCGCAGCCACCCGACCGGCCCTCCGCGCCACCCCCGCACGACCGCCACCCCGGACCACCCTGTGCGACACCCTGCGCACCGCCTGGTTCCACCCGCACGCCCCCCGGCACCACCCGCACCCCGCACGGCCCTCCGCACCACCCCTGAACGTGCCCGTTCGACAACCCGTTGATCCCGGAGGTCTCCACGTGTCCCCCACCCCCGATCCCTCGATCGCCCCCGCGCCGGGGATGCCGCAGCAGGACGAGGAGCAGCGTCTGCGCGAACTCGGTTACCGGCCGGTGCTGGCCCGCCGCATGGGCGGGTTCGGCAACTTCGCGATCAGCTTCTCGGTGATCTCGATCCTGTCCGGCTGCATGACCCTGTACGGCTTCGGCCTGAACACCGGCGGTCCCGCCGTGATGCTGTGGGGCTGGGCGGGCGTCGGCCTGTTCGTGCTGTGCGTCGGTCTCGCGCTCGCCGAGGTCACCAGCGCCTACCCGACGTCCGGTGCCCTGTACTACATGGCCGACCGGCTCGGTGGCCGGCGCTGGGGCTGGTACACGGGCTGGCTGAACCTGCTCGGTCTGCTCGGCGCTATCGCCGGCATCGACTACGGCGCGGCCCTGTTCACCGGCGCGTTCGCCAACCTCCAGTGGGGCTTCGAGCCGACGCCCGGCAAGACCATGCTGATCTTCTGCGCGATCCTGCTGCTGCACGCGGTGCTGAACCTGTTCGGGGTCCGCCTGGTCAGCGTGCTCAACTCGATCAGCGTGTGGTGGCACCTGGCGGGCGTCGCGCTGATCGTCGGCGCGCTGGCGATCGTCCCCGACCACCACCAGTCGCCGTCCTTCGTGTTCACCGAGTTCGTCAACGAGACCGGCTGGGACAATCCGCTGTACGTGGCGGCGATCGGCCTGCTCCTCGCGCAGTACACCTTCTCCGGCTACGACGCCTCGGCCCACCTGTCCGAGGAGACCTCGCACGCCTCGGTGGCCGCCTCCCGCGGCATCGTCCGCGCCATCTGGGTGTCCTGGCTCGCCGGCTTCGTGCTGCTGGCCGGCCTGACCTTCGCCATCCAGGACTACGACGCCACGCGCACCACAGGCACCAACGTACCGCCCGCCCAGATCCTGCTCGACGGTCTCGGCACCGACGCCGCGAGCGCGCTGCTGCTCGTCGTGATCACCGCTCAGCTGTTCTGCGGGAACGCCGAGGTCGCCGCCGCCAGCCGGATGGTGTTCGCGTTCAGCCGGGACGGGGCGCTGCCCGGCTCGCACCTGTGGCGCAAGGTGAGCGGCCGTACCCAGACCCCGGTCGCCGCCGTCTGGCTGTCCGTCGTGGTGGCCTGTGTCCTCGCCCTGCCGTCGCTGTACTCGGCGACGGCGTACAACGCGGTGACCGCCATCAACGTCATCGGCATCACGCCCGCCTACGCCATCCCCGTGTACCTGCGGCTGCGCGCGGGTGACCGGTTCCAGCCGGGACCGTGGCAACTGGGCCGCTGGAGCAAGCCGATCGGCTGGATCGCGGTCGTGTGGGTGGCCTGCGTGACGGTCCTGTTCTGCCTGCCGCAGGCGTCACCGGTCACCGTCGACACCATGAACTACGCGTCGGTGGCACTCGCCGTGGTCCTGGTCCTCGCCAGCGTCTGGTGGTACGTCGCCCGCCGGTCGTACGGAACTCCCACCACCGCGGCCTACGGCAGCGACCGCGACCAGGCCGAATTCGCCGAGGGCATCGTCTGAGCCGTCCGCGGAACGCCGGTCCCGGTACGAACTGGAGTGCCGGATACGGCAGGATGAACGAGCGCGCCGGTCGCCGGAGTTCCGGGGCCGGCGCGGTCGCACATCCCGGACATCGAGCAGGTGGCAACGTGACGAGACTTCACAACTGGCTCTCCGCGGCAGTTCCGCACCCCGGAGGTGACCGGTGAACCGCGCCCTGACCCTGGACGACCTGGTCCTCGCCGGTATCGCCCTGGCGGCGGGCCTGGTCCTCGCCCTCATGTCGCGCACCCTGCTGCGCTGGCTGGCCAAGCACGCCAAGCGGACCCGCTGGAGCGGCGACGACGTCATCGTGGACGCACTGCGCTCGGTCGTCCCCTGGGCGGCGATCGCGGGCGGCGCGTCGGCGGCAGCGGCCGTGCTGCCGCTCACCCGGTCCGTCCAGCACCACGTCAACCAGGTGCTCCAGGTCTGGCTGATCGTCGTGGTGACGTTCTCCGCGGCCCGGGTCGTCGCCGGCCTGGTCCGCACGGTCACCCAGTCCCGCTCGGGCGTCGCGGGCTCGGCGACCATCTTCGTCAACATCACCCGCGTCCTGGTCCTGGCGATCGGCTTCCTGGTCGTCCTGCAGACCCTCGGCATCTCCATAGCGCCGCTGCTCACCGCCCTGGGCGTCGGCGGTCTGGCCGTGGCCCTCGCCCTGCAGGACACGCTCGCCAACCTCTTCGCGGGCGTCCACATCCTCGCCTCCAAGACGGTCCAGCCGGGCGACTACATCCGGCTGAGCAGCGGTGAGGAGGGCTATGTCGTCGACATCAACTGGCGCCAGACGACGGTCCGTCAGCTCTCCAACAACCTGGTGGTCATCCCCAACGGCCAGCTCGCCAAGGCAAACATGACCAACTACACGCGGCCCGAGCAGGAGCTGACCGTGCTGGTGCAGGTCGGCGTGAGCTACGACTCGGACCTGGAGCACGTCGAGCGGGTGACCGCGGACGTGGTCACGGACGTCATGACGGACGTCACCGGCGCCGTCCCTGAGCACGAGCCGGCCATCCGTTTCCACACCTTCGGCGACTCCCGGATCGGCTTCACGGTGATCCTCGGCGTGGGCGAGTTCAGCGACCAGTACCGGATCAAGCACGAGTTCATCAAGCGCCTGCACCGCCGCTACCGCGAGGAGGGCATCCGCATCCCGGCCCCCACCCGCACGGTGGCCCTGCAGCAGGGCTCGGTGGTGATCCCGCATCAGCGCAGCGGTGAGGACGTGGCGCCGGAACCCACCCGGGCCGACTAGCGCCGGCCGCTGCCGGGCAGTGCTCTGGGCCCGGCTCCGGCTCACCCGTCACGGACCCTCGACGGCCTCGTCCGGCTGGACCACGCACAGGGCCCAGATGATGAAGCCGGACAACGCGATCATCACGACCGACCACACCGGGTAGTACGGCAGGGAGAGGAAGTTGGCGATGATGACTAGTGCGGCGATGCCCACACCGGCGACGCGAGCCCACATCGCCAGCGAGAACAGGCCGCAGCCGACGATCACGGCGATCACGCCCAGGACCAGGTGGATCCAGCCCCAGCTGGTGAGGTCGAACTTGAAGACGTAGTTGGGCGTCGTGACGAAGACGTCGTCGTGGGCGATCGCCATGATGCCCCGGAACACGCCGAGGATCCCGGCGACGAGCAGCATCACGCCGGCGAAGGCCGTCAGGCCGCCCGTCCACTGCTGTTGGGCGGAGCTGGGGTGGGTGGAGTGTGTCGCGGACATACGAGAGCCTCGATTCACGGGTCGGAGGGCACGGCTCAGCTGCCGGTGGCGCTGTGCAGGTCGGAACGATCGGCCGGCCCGGTCTCAGCGAGGACCAGGGCCTTCGCCCTGCGGAACTCGTCGTCGGTGATGTCACCGCGGGAGCGCATGTCGGACAGCTTGGCGAGTTCCTCGGCGCTGCTGGGCCTGGCCGGGCCGCTGACCGCGGTCTGCCTGATGTAGGAGTCGAACGCCTCCTGGCGGGCACGCGCCTCCGCCACCTCCCGCTTCCCCATGCCCTTCCCGCGGGCGATCAGGTAGACGAAGACGCCCAGGAAGGGCAGCACGACGACGAAGAGCGTCCAGCCGGCCTTGGCCCAGCCGCTCAGGTCGTCGTCGCGGAAGATGTCGACGATGATCCGGAACAGCAGGACGAACCACAGGATCCACAGGAAGAAGACCAGCATGCTCCAGAACACGCTCAGCAGCGGGTAGTCGTACGCGAGGTAGGTCTGCGCGCTCATCTCTCTCCTCCGTCCGGGTACCGGCCCGCCGGATTCGGCGAGCCGGACTCTGCCCCAGTCACCATGCGCACGCCGGAGGCGGGTCGTCCTCACCCGGTGCGGGTGAGCCTGCGCCCGGGTCAGACCGTGGGACCCGGTCCGCGGGACTGCGGACCGCTCCCGCGCAGCGCGGCCCGCCAGGCGAAGGCGACGCCCAGCTCGACCAGCCCGAGCAGCACCAGCCACAGACCCAGCAGCCGGGTCAGGACCCGGGCCGACTCGGTGGGCAGCGCCAGTACGACGATCCCGGCGACGATGCCGAGCAGCGCGGCGCCCAGGACCACGGCGCGGTGCGGCAGGTCCCCGGCCGCCAGGGCCGTGTACAGCGTGAGGAGGCCGGACACCAGCCACGTCAGCCCCACGATCAGGGACAGCGCGGCGACCGTCTGCACCGGGTTGCGCAGGCACAGCACGCCGGCCAGGACGTAGAGCACGGCGATGAGCAGTGCGGGCAGCCGTTCGCCGTGGCTCTCCCGCGCGAACGCGGTGACGAACCGGAGCGCGCCGGCGAGCAGCAGGTAGAGGCCGACGAGGACCGCGAGGACGTGCAGGGTCTCGTCCGGCCAGACGAGGATCAGCAGGCCCGCCGCCAGGGTCACGAGCGCCGACCCCAGGATCCAGGTCCAGGAGCGTGCGATCGCGGTCACGGTCCCCACGGGGCCGGGGGCCGCCCCGCCGGTCGGGTACGACGGTCCGGCCTGCGGCGCCTGTCCACGCGGCTCGGTCATGGCTCCTCCTCGCGTGAGGGGACCAGACCGCTCGCGGACCGCCGGCGGGGCGGCACGCGACCCCTCGTCACGACACCCTCCCAGCACGGTCGAGGCGCCGGATCACCCGCCGCGGGTGATGCCCGCGCCCGGCGCGGCCGGTGGGGCGGCACCGGCTACTCGGGCGGTCACTCCGGGAGCTGCCGCAGCTCCACGACCCGTAGGCCAAGGGACTGGCAGCGGTTGAGCAGCCCGTACAGGTGCGCCTCGTCGATGACGGGGCCGAACAGCACCGTCTGTCCGGACATGATCACGTGCTCCAGCTCCGGGAACGCCTCGGTCAGCGTCTCCGACATGTGTCCGTCGACACGGATCTCGTAGCGCATCGGCCGTTCTCCCGCCGCGGGCCTGCTGCGGTCTCGCTCGCGATACTGCTCCGGCCCGCCGCCCGGGGCCTCACCCGGCGCAGGTGATCCGGCACCCGGCATCAGTGCGACACGACCGCTTTGAACGAGATGATCGCCAGACCGAGCAGCGCATTGACCGCGGCGCTGCCCGCCACTACCCGGGCCGGGGCCCCCGCCTGCCGTGCCCCGACCGCGGACCAGCCCACCTGGCCGGCCACGGCCACCGCGACCGCCAGCCAGCCGGCGCCCACGACGCCCAGTCCGAGCAGCGGACTGACGGCGACGGCGAGGGCCGGCGGAACGGCCGCCTCGACGATCGGCCACTCCTCGCGGCACACCCGCAGGACGGCCGACGGGTCCGGTCGCCGCTCGGCGAGGTGGGCCCCGAACAGCTTGGCGTGAACGTGCCCGATCCAGAAGACGAGGGAGGTGAGCAACAGCAGGAGCACCAGCTCGAGGCGGGGGTGCTCACCCAGGCCGGACGCGCCGACCACCACCGACGCGGCGAGCATCGAGCCGTACACGGCGCCCGTGTAGTCGGCGTGGGCGCGACGCTCGGTCCGGCGCTCCCGGGCCCTGGCCCGACCGCTCGCAGGCATCGTCGCGCCTTCCGCGTCACTCGCCGTGCGGCATCGGCCGGGCCGGCCGGCGCGCCGTCCCCGGCCGGTCGCGGAGCGTCGGCCCGGCCGGCAGGCCGGGGGTGACGAGGAAGCTCGCCACGGTGATCCCGCCGGTCGCCAGGATCGCCGCCTTCAGGCCGTCGAGCTGTGCCGACGCGTACGAGTCCGTGAGGGCGTCGACCTCGGCCGGCGGCAGTCCTGCGCTTCGTGCCGCGGAGCGCACCTGGTCGGTCGGCACGAAGCTGATCCCGGCTTGCAGCGCCACCCCGGTCTGCTTCCGGGCCTGGTCCGAGATGCGCGGGTCGTCCTCCACCTGAGCGGTGAACGCATGCGCCAGCGCGCCGATGAGTATCGAGCCGATGAGCGCGGTACCCAGCGCCGAGCCCAGGTTCTGCGCCGTGTACTGCAGGCCGCCGGCCTCGCTGCGCTCCTCGTCGCCCACGCTGGACTGGACGACGTTGCCCAGTTGGGAGGCGAGCAGCCCCATGCCGATGCCGAGCACCGCCATGGCCCCGGCGAACTGGGCGTCGTCGATGGCCGGGTCGATGGTGGCCAGCAGCCACACGACGGCTCCGGTCAGCGCCACCAGGGCCAGGCGGACGACCCGGCGCGGCCCGAGTCTGCGGCCCGCTCCGGCGGCGGTCAGGGAGGTGAGCAGCATGGTGACGGACACCGGCAGCAGCCGCAGGCCCGTCTGGAAGGCGTCGAACCCCTGCACCACCTGGAGGTAGAGCGGGATGGTGAAGAACAGTCCCAGGAGGATCATGTTCTGGCTCAGCAGGGTGAGCAGTCCGGACCGCAGGGGTGGCAGGGCGAACAGGGACATGTGCACGAGGGGGTCGGCGCCCGCCTCCTCGCGTCTGCGGTCCCAGTGGCCGAAGAGGGCCAGGACTGCCAGCCCGGCACCGACGACGAACAGGGTGGGCGCGAAGCCGAGGACGGTGAAGGGCGGGTTGCGCGGTTGCACCCAGCCCCAGGTGCTGCTCTGGAGCACCCCGAGCACGCCCAGGCCCAGCCCGGCGGCCGAGAGCACCGCGCCGACCGTGTCCAGCCGGGGCGGCGGTCCGGTCCGCGCGGGCTCTCTGATCACCCGGTGGCAGCAGAGGATGACGACGACGGCCACGACCTCGCCGGCGAAGACGAGCCGCCAGGTCAGGTAGGCCGTGACCCAGCCGCCCAGCAGCGGACCGACCGCGATGCCCGCTCCGGCCAGCCCGCCGATGACACCGTAGGCGACCGCCCGGTCCCTGCCCTGGTACATCTCGGCGACCAGGGCCGCCATGGCGGGCAGCACCATCGCGGCGCCGAGTCCCTCGATGGCGGACCAGCCCAGCGCGAGCATCCACAGCGTGGGCGCCAGGGCGGTCACGGCCGAACCGGCTCCGTAGACCACCAGGCCGGTCAGGAACAGACGGCGGCGGCCGTGGATGTCGCCGAGCCGGCCCCCGATGATCATGAATGCCGCCATGACCAGCGCGTACAGCGTGATGACGGCCTGGATGGCGGTGACCTCGGTGTGGAAGTCCTCGACCAGTTGGCTGATGGAGACGTTCATGACGGAGGTGTCCAGCACCATGAGGAACTGAGCCGCCCCGAGCACCGCCAGTGCCCGCCAGTGCCCCATGGTGCTCACCTCGCCGAGTTCGCCGGGCGCCCGCACGGTCCGCCGGCGGCCGGGCCTGCGCCACCTCCATGGCAGCGCCGGAGCCCGGTGCCCGCCTCACCCGTCACGGGCGAGCCGTCCGGACGGAGGTCAGGGCAGTCCGTGCTCGCGGGACCGGAGCAGTCCGTGGTCGCGGGCCCGGCGCACCGCCTCGGCGCGCCCGTTCACGCCGAGTTTGCGGTAGATGCTCTTGAGGTGTGTCTTCACCGTGTTGACCGAGACGTACAGGTCGGCGGCGATCTCCTCCGTGGTCATCATGTCGGCCAGGCCGGCCACGACGTCGCGCTCGCGGCCGCTCAGTTCCTCCACGACCGGCGGCGAGGGGTCCGCGGCCGTGCTCGGGGGGCCGCCGCGCCGGGAGTCCGGGCTGAGCCAGTCGGCGGCCAGGCCCTGCAGGAAGGGCGTGCGCAGGAGGTGTCCGATGCCGGGCCCGGCTTCCAGGAAGGGCGACCGCAGCCGCTCGCGCCGGGCCTCCACCAGGGCACGGGCGAGCAGTCTGCGGGCCTCGGCGACGTCCCCCGCCTCCTGGGCGGCCCGGGCACGCACCAGCGCGGCACGGACGGTCGCCCGCGGGCCGCAGCGGGTCCCGGTCCGCATGTGGTCGAGCAGTTCGATCGCCGCCTCCCGGTTCCCGGCGGCGAGCCGGGCCCAGGCCAGCTCCGCCGCGCACGCGGGCTCTTCCGCGCAGGTGACGGCGCCGAGCACCTGCGCGGCGCTGTCCGGGCGGCCTTCGGCGAGACGGGCCGCGGATCCGGCGAGCGCCGCCTGGGTCCGCGCCCATGGAGAGGCCACCACGGCCGGCAGGGCCGGTTCGGCGGCCGCCGCGGCGGCGCGCGGATCGCCCCGCGCCAGCAGCAGCCGTGCCGTCACGAGGGACCGGCCGGCGGCCGTCACCGGGTCGCCGGGCGCCCCGGAAGCGGCCGCCTCGTCGAGGAGTGCCTGGGCCCGCCCGAGTTCGCCGCGGTCGACGGCCACGGCCGCCAGCACCAGCCGGCCCAGCTCCGCGCCGGCCGAGCGACGGCCGCCCACACCGTACTTCTCCGTTTCGCCCAGGGCCGCCAGCGCTGTGCGCTCCGCCCGGCAGAGCCGGCCGTCCAGGTAGTCGATCAGCGCCAGCTGGCCGAGGGAGTCCTCCCGCGGCGGCGCGGTCAGGACGCCGCTCGGACATGCGGTGACCTGGGACAGAGCGGCGCGGGCGTCGTCGAAACGGCCGGCCCACAGCCGTGCCGCCCCCAGGTGGGTCAGCATCAGGGCGGTCAGTTCGGGGTGTTTCTCCAGCAACTCTGCCGAGACCTTGCCCAGCGGTTCCCCGGCCGCTGCCACGGCCCGCTCGGCCATGCCCGGCGCACCGGACAGCCGGGCCGCCAGGGACTCCAGCAGCAGACAGCTCAGCCGGACCGCGGCGGGGGGCGGCTGCGCGGCCAGCCGGTCCTCTGCCCGGCGCAGGTGGAACAGGCCGCGTTCCACGTCCCGCTCGGCCAGGTCGCGGGCGGAGCGCACCAGGTCCGCCGCCGGGCCGGTGGCCTCGGGCCCCATCGGTGCGAACAGCCCGGCGAGGTCGCTCGCGCGCAGACCGGTGAAGAGCCGGCCGATCGCCAGGTCGTCGACGAGAGCCCGGGCGGTGAAGTCCCAGTCCCCGGCGGCGGCGCCGTGGGCCAGCGCCTCGGGCAGGCAGCCGGAGGCGTGCAGCCACCGTGCGGCGCAGCGGTGGAGTTCCGGTTCTAGCCCCGGCGAACGGATCCGCAGATGGGCCCGGAGGATCTCCCGGAACAGCGGGTGCAGCCGGTACCAGGAGTGCCCGAGGTCCTCCACGAACGCGTTCTGGCCGTGCAGTGCGGCGAGGAGCGGTTCGGCACCGCCGCGGCCGGTCAGCTCAGCCGCCAGGCCGGGACAGAACCGCTCGACGACGCTCACGCGCAGCAGGAGGTCCTGCGAGCGGGCGGGCTGGCGTTTCAGGACCTCGGCGAGGAGGAAGTCCGCGATCGTGCTCCGGCCCGCCTCGAAGTCCTTCAGGTACGCCTCGGGGTCGGGGCTCTGCTGGGCGGCCAGCGCGCACAGGCGCAGCCCGGCGGCCCAGCCCCGGGTGCGTTCCACCAGGGCACGGACGGCCTCCGTGGGCAGCCGCAGTCCGTGCAGCTCCAGCAGTGCCGCGGTCTCGTCGGCGGTGAAGGCCAGCTCGGCGTCCCGGATCTCGGTCATGATCCCGGCCGCCCGGTAGCGGTGCAGCGGCAGCAGCGGTTCGGTGCGGGCGACGAGGATCAGGTGCAGACCCTGTCCTGCGTGGTGCAGGACGAACTCCAGCTGCTCGGTGATCCGCGCGGAGGCCACCCGGTCGAACTCGTCCAGCACGAGGAGGACGGGCCGCTCACGCCCGTTCAGTTCGCCGGCGAGACGGGCCAGCAGCCTGCGGTCCACGCTTCGGGGGTCGCCGGGGCAGCCGACCGCGGGCGAGAGCGGTACGCCGGCGGAACGCAGGGCTTGGAGCACATGGGCCCAGAACATTCCGCAGCCCTGGTCCCCGGACTCGGCCGTGAACCAGGCGACCGGTTGTCCGAGCCGGGCGGCCCAGTCCGCGACCAGCAGCGTCTTGCCCGCACCGGCGCAGCCGTCGACCAGGGTCAGCCGGGTCGAGAGGGCCTGGTCGAGGTGCGCGGCGAGCCGAGGGCGGAGCAGGAAGGTGGCCGGTCTGGCCGGCAGCGCGAATCTGGTCCGCAGGAAGGGTTCTCCCCGGGGGTCCAGGTCCATGACGGCCGGCTCCCGCGTGCTTCCGGGCTTCTCTGCCACAGGGTCACCACCACCCTGTCCATCGGCTCGGTGGAAGGATTCCACTCGTACGTGGAAGGGACTCCACTCGCTCAGGATCCCAGTCTTCCGGGCCCGGCGCAGTCCGCACGGGACGGGCCGGCCCGGCCGAAGGTCCCGCGCCGTGCCCCGGATCACCGCACCCGGCTCCACCGGTCCGGCGTGCGGGAGCGGGCGGCATGACGGACGGCACGTTTTCCGGCCAGGACCCCTGTCGAGCAGACCCCGGTCACGAGATATCTTGATGTCGAGCAATGTTGCAGACGTGGAGCGGAGCACCCGGTGACTGACTCGACCATCATCTACACCTACACAGACGAGGCCCCGGCCCTGGCGACGCATTCGTTCCTGCCGGTGATCCAGGCGTACGCCTCGCAGGCCGGTGTGCCCGTGACGACCCGGGACATCTCGCTGGCCGGGCGCATCATCGCCGTCTTCCCGGAGTACCTGAACGAGGACCAGCGCATCCCGGACGCGCTGACCGAGCTGGGCGAGCTGGCCAAGACCCCCGCGGCCAACATCATCAAGCTGCCGAACATCTCGGCGTCCATCCCGCAGCTGAAGGCCGCCGTCGCCGAGCTGCAGGCCAAGGGCTACGCGCTGCCGGACTACCCGGACGACCCGAAGACCGACGAGGAGCGCGAGATCCGCGCCCGCTACGACAAGGTCAAGGGCTCCGCCGTCAACCCGGTGCTGCGCGAGGGCAACTCCGACCGCCGGGCCCCGGCGTCGGTGAAGAACTACGCCAAGACCCACCCGCACCGCATGGGCGCCTGGACCTCCGAGTCCAAGACCGACGTGGCGACCATGGGTGAGAACGACTTCCGCTCCACCGAGAAGTCCGTGGTGATCTCCGAGGCCGGCAAGCTGAAGATCGAGCTGGTCGCCGAGGACGGCACCACCACCGTGCTGAAGGAGTCGGTACCGGTCCTCGCGGGCGAGGTCGTCGACGCCTCCGTCATGCACGTCGCCGAGCTGGAGCAGTTCCTCGCCGCGCAGGTCGCCCGGGCCAAGCAGGAGGGCGTCCTGTTCTCCGTGCACCTGAAGGCCACGATGATGAAGGTCTCCGACCCGATCATCTTCGGTCACGTGGTGCGCGCCTTCTTCCCGAAGACGTTCGCGAAGTACGGCCAGACGCTCAAGGCGGCCGGCCTCACCCCGAACGACGGCCTCGGCGGCATCCTCAAGGGCCTGGAGGGCCTGCCCGAGGGCGCCGAGATCAAGGCCTCCTTCGACGCCGAGATCGCCGAGGGCCCGGCCCTCGCCATGGTCGACTCCGACAAGGGCATCACCAACCTGCACGTCCCGTCGGACGTCATCATCGACGCCTCGATGCCGGCGATGATCCGCACCTCCGGCCACATGTGGGGCCCGGACGGCCAGGAGCACGACGCCCTCGCGGTGATCCCGGACTCCTCCTACGCCGGTGTCTACCAGGCCGTCATCGACGACTGCCGGGCCAACGGCGCCTACGACCCGTCGACCATGGGCTCCGTCCCGAACGTCGGCCTCATGGCGCAGAAGGCCGAGGAGTACGGCTCCCACGACAAGACCTTCGAGCTGGCCACGGCCGGCACCGTCCGGGTGGTCGACGCCGCGGGCAACGTGCTGATCGAGCAGCCGGTCGCCGCCGGTGACATCTTCCGCGCCTGCCAGACCAAGGACGACCCGATCCGCGACTGGGTCAAGCTGGCCGTCACCCGCGCCCGCGCCACCGGCGACCCGGCGGTGTTCTGGCTGGACGAGAACCGCGCCCACGACGCGCAGCTCATCGCCAAGGTCCGGCAGTACCTGCCGGAGCACGACACCGAGGGCCTGGACATCAGGATCCTGTCCCCGGTCGAGGCCACCAAGCTGTCGGTGGAGCGCATCCGCCGCGGCGAGAACACCATCTCGGTGACCGGCAACGTGCTGCGTGACTACCTCACCGACCTGTTCCCCATCCTGGAGCTGGGCACCAGCGCCAAGATGCTGTCGGTCGTCCCGCTGATGGCGGGCGGCGGCCTGTTCGAGACGGGCGCCGGCGGCTCCGCGCCGAAGCACGTCCAGCAGCTGGTCAAGGAGAACTACCTGCGCTGGGACTCCCTCGGTGAGTTCTTCGCGCTCGTCCCGTCCTTCGAGCAGTACGCGGCGGCCACCGGCAACACCCGCGCCAAGGTCCTCGCCGACACCCTGGACCGCGCCACGGCGACCTTCCTCAACGAGGACAAGTCCCCGACCCGCCGTGTCGGCGGCATCGACAACCGCGGCAGCCACTTCTACCTGTCCCTGTACTGGGCGCAGGAGCTGGCGGGGCAGACCGACGACGCCGACCTGGCGAAGGCGTTCGCGCCGTTCGCCGAGACGCTCGCCGCGAACGAGCAGAAGATCGTGGACGAGCTGATCGCCGTCCAGGGCAAGCCGGCCGACATCGGCGGCTACTACCAGGTCGACAAGGCCAAGGCGGACGCGGTCATGCGCCCGTCGGCCACCTGGAACGAGGTCCTCGGCTCCCTGAGCTGACGCCCGCGGCCCCGACGGTCCCCGCGACCCGACGGTCCCCGACGACTCCGCCCCGGTCGGCACTGCCCGGCCGGGGCGCGGTCGTTCCCGCCGTGCCGCTCGTGCGGTGCCGGGCGGGAGCCCCGTCGTCAGTGCCGTATGACACCTGTCGGTGCGGTACGACGCCTTGTCAGTGCCGTATGCCACCTTGTCAGCGCGGTATGACACCTTGATCGCGTACGCCGCCACCGACGACACCTGTGGAGCAGCCCGTGACCGAGCCCGCCGTCTCCTTCGAACTCCTCCCCGGTGCCGCCGAGTCGCCCGTACTGCTGCACGTGCCGCACTCGTCGCGGGCCGTACCCGCGGACGTCCGGGACGGCATCGTGCTGGACGACGCGGCGCTGGAGCGGGAGCTGGACCACATCACGGACGCACACACCGCCGAGATGGCCCTGCGGGCCACCGAGCGGGCGGCGCTCGCCCCGTGGCGGTTCGTGAACCGGCTGTCGCGGCTGGTCGTGGACCCCGAGCGGTTCCCGGACGAGCGGGAGGAGATGGCGGCCGTCGGCATGGGGGCCGTGTACACGCGGACCACGCACCGCGACGCGCTGCGGCGCGCGGGCACCGACCCCGAACCGCTGCTGGCCCGCTGGTTCCGTCCGTACGCCGCCGCCATGAGGGAGGCGGTGGCCGGACGGCTGGCCGCGACCGGGCGCGCCGTGATCATCGACGTGCATTCGTACCCCTCCGAGCCGCTCCCCTACGAGCTGCACGGGTCCGGGCCGCGTCCGCCGGTGTGTCTGGGCACGGACGCCTTCCACACCCCGCCGGAGCTGACCGAGGCCGCCCGCAAGGCGTTCGCGGGGTGCGGGGAGACGGGGCTGGACAGCCCCTTCGCGGGCACCTACGTGCCGCTGGAGTTCTACGGCACGGACGCCAGGGTCCGGGCGCTGATGGTGGAGATCCGCCGGGACACCTACATGTCCGAGCCGGGCGGACCCGCCGGAGCGGGACTGGACCGGCTGGCCGGCGCGCTGGCCGCGCTCGTCGACGCGGTGTAGGGCCGGGCCGGCCGGCCCGGGAGCCCCGGGCGCGCGGCGGTCACGTGTGCGTGCGGCCGTCCGGGCGGGCGCCGGCCCCGGGCCGGACGGCACGCATCGTCCGCAGGGTCCAGGCGCGGGTACGCGGCCCGCGCCTGCCTCGTGGCGCGGGCCGGTCCCCTCGCTGTACCCGGAAGTGGCCGGCGGGGGACGGGTCTCAGGCCCGCAGCCACTCCGTGACGATCACCTCCGCGCCGGTGCTGAGCCGCAGGGCGAACGGGCCGGCCGGCGGGGTCTCGCTGGTGAACCGGCCGAGGGTGTCGGCGGTGACCGGGCGGACGCTCTGCGGGCCGCCGAGCACCTCGATCCGCGCCGGCTGCGGCGGCAGCACCTGGCCGATCAGCCCGTCCGGGGTGACCTCCACGTCGACGGTCGTCTCGCCCGCGCGGAACGTCAGCATGCGCGACACGTCCACGACGCCCCTGACCGGCAGGGCGTCCACGAGCGAGTCGAAGGTCAGCTCGGCGAGCCGGGCGTCCAGATCATGCAACGCGAAGGCCTCCAGAGCCGATTGCAGCAGTTCGGCCGGTACGGGGTCGAGGACGGCGGCGGCCTGGCGCAGCTCCTCCTCCAGCAGCGCGTCCGCGAACGCGTCCGGGTCCGTACCGGGCCGGCCGGGCACCGGGTTCTCGTCGTTCACAGCGCACCCCGCGCATCCATCCGGGCCCGCAGCCGGCGCAGACAGCGCTGGCGCAGCGGACCGATACTGCCGACCGCGATGCCGAGCGCGGCCGAGATCTCCCCGTAACTGGGCGGCGGCGACGCCATGAGCACGCGCAGCAGCTGCCGGCAGCGCTCGCCCAGTCCGTCCAGCTCCTGCCAGAGCCGGCGGACCCGCTCGGCCCGGTCCGCCGCCTCCTCCGACTCGATCAGCGTCTCTTCCGGCGTCCGCTCCTGGCTGGCCCGGTCGAGCACCTGCGGATCGTCGGTCAGGGTCAGCCGCGCCAGTCCTCTGAGCACCTTCAGGCACTCGTGGCGGGCCGTACTGGCCAGCCAGGCACCGGCCTTGTCGGGTTCCCGGATCCGGCCCAGGTGCTGGGCGAAGCGGAACCACACGGTCTGGAAGACCTCGTGCCCGTCGGCGTCCGACAGCCGGTGGGCGCGCACCACCGACCACACCAGCGGACTCATCCCTTCCACCAGCGCCTTCCAGGCCGCCGCGTCCCCGTCGACGGCGGACTGGACCAACGCGCCGACCTCTGTTCGGTCCACGGTTCCACCCCTCGTGTACGGCACGTCATCGTACGCCGTGGAGCGGAGGGTTCCGGCCCTCATGCGGGCAGAGCCGGGACCACGACCGGGACGGGGCGCCAGGTCGGTGGAAAGAGCGCCGGGACGTGCGCCCCGCGCACCTGGGCCCGGTCCGTGGTGGCCGCGAGCAGCCGGGCGCCGGCGGTGCGCGGGTCGCGCTCCCCGTACGCCGTCATCCGGGCGGCGACGAGTCCGGCGGCGACCGGGGTGGCGAAGGACGTGCCGCTCCACTGGGCGAGGCCGTCGAACATCACCTGGTCCGGCTTGGCGCCGGTGCTCTCGCGGCCCTCGCTCAGCACGCCGGTGTGCCGCGGGTACTGGCAGGTGCAGGCGTAGTCGGCGCCGAACCGGCAGCTGTCGTAGCTTGAGTGCTGGTAGACGTACGGCACGGGGCCGGTGAAGCCGGTGAGGGCGCTGGTGAGGCGCTCACCGGGGGCGTGGACGCGCACCCAGGGGCCGTGGTTGCTGAAGCAGGCCTCGGACTCGCCGTCCGTGCGCAGGGCGCCCACCGACAGGACGGTGTCGGCGTACTCGGGCAGGGCGGCGTAGGCGGCGGGCCAGAACGGGATGTCGCTGCCGTTGTTGCCGGCGGCGGCCACCAGCAGCGTGCGCTGGGCGCTCAGTTCCCGCATGAAGGCGTCCAGGCCGATCAGCCCGTCGGTGTCCTCGCTGGCGGCGCCCGCGGAGAGGCTGATGATGTCGGGCCAGCCGTCCCGGTCGACCGCTTCGAAGAGCTTGCCTGCGAAGTCGGACTCGAGGACGGCGCCGGCGTCCTCGAGCGTGCCGCGGACGGTGATGTCGGTGTTGGGCGCCACGGCGGCGAGGATGCCGGCGATGAACGTGCCGTGTCCGACGTACTGGTGGAGCACGCCGTCGCCGTCGGTCTCGGTCAGCTGGGCGTCGCCGCTGGTGTGCGCGAGCAGCGGGTAGGAGAGGTGGTCGTGCACCAGACCGGTGTCCACCACGAGGACGCCGACCGCGGTGGCCGGGTCGTAACTGCCCTCGGCTGCCGCCGGGTTGGCGGGCCCGGTACGCGCGACGGGCACCGGCTCGTCGCCTGGGCAGGCGTTGACGGCGATGTGCACCACATGGTTGCGGCCGGCCAGCCGCCGGCCCCGGCGCCCCTCGGCCTCGCGCACCGCGCGCAGGGCGTGCGGCACGGTGTCCTCGCCCTCGGCCGGGTCGCCGACCCGGATGCGGGTGACACCGGTACGGCCGGCCTGCGGGCCCATGCGGCGCACGTGGTCGGGGACGAGACCCGCGGTCGCGGTGAAGTGCGTGCGCACGGCGTCCTCGACGAAGCGGGCCTCCTCCCCGTCCCGGACGAGGACGACGCCCTTCTCGTAGAGCAGCCCCGCGGAGTCGTCCGGCCCCATGGTCAGGGGAACGTCGGGCAGGGAGCGCTGGATGTGGTGGAACTGCTCGTGGAATCGCTGTGGTGCCATGTGGTGTCCTCCCCCTCGAGACGGTGTCCGACAGTGAGAGTCGGGGGGCCACCGTCTGATACAGCAGGCCACTACCATGCGAGACGTGACAGCGGGAAGCGAGTCGGTCCTCGAACTGCTGCCCATGGTGTTCGCCGACCCGGGCGAGGCCCGGGCCCGTGCCGAACACGTCCTGCGCGCGGGTCCGGCGCCCTTGTACGCCAGCGTGGCCCATCAGGTCCTCGGCATCTGGCAGCGGGACTTCGGCGATCTGCGGATCGCGCTCCGGCATCTGCGGCGGGCCCGGGACCTGGCCGCGCGCGCCGAGTCGGCCGACCGGGAGGCCGATGTCCTCGCCACGCTGGGGGTCGCACTGGTGCACGCGGGGCGCACGCGGCAGGGTCTCGCCTCCTTCGACCGGGGGGTCGCCCGGGGCTCCGGGCACACCCGGGCCCGGGTGCTGTACCGGAGGGCGTACGTGTGGTGGGTGCTGGGGCATCACCGGGAGGCGCTGGAGGACGTACGGCGGGCGCTGCCGGTGCTGCGGCAGGTCGCCGACGACATCTGGACCGCGCGGGCGCTGACCCTGCGGGCGACGGTGCACCTGGCGCTCGGTGCGGTGGACCGGGCGGTCGCGGACTTCACGGCGGCGGAGCGGCTGTGGGACACCACCGGCCAGGAACACGACAAGGCGGACGCGGTGGAGAGCCGCGGGCTGGCCGCGTTCCGGTCCGGGGACATCCCTGCGGCACTGCGGCTGCTGGACGAGGCCGAGGAGCGCTACGCCAAGCTGGGCACCCCGACCTACAACCTGTCGACCCGGCGCTGCGAGGTGCTGATGGCGGCGGGGCTCGCCCCGGAGGCGCTGGCCGAGGCGGACGCGGCGATCGCGCTGCTGGACCGGATCGGCGGGCAGTCCACCCGCAAGGCCGAGCTGCTGCACGCCGCCGCACGGGCCGCCCGCTCGGCCGGGGACGCGCACACCGCGATAGCGCGTGCGGCCCTCGCCGTACGGCTGTTCGCGGCGCAACGCCGCACGTGGTGGGAGACGCACGCCCGGCTGGTGCTGATCGAGGCGCGGGTGGCGGCCGGGCGCCGGTCGGGCCGGATGGTCGCGGACGCGGCGGCGGTCGCCGAGAAGCTGGCCTCCTTCGGCTCTCCCGCGGCCCCCGAGGCCTCGCTGCTCGCGGGCCGGATCGCGCTGGCGCTGGGCTGGACGGCGGACGCGGAACGGCACCTGGCGGTGGCCGCGCGCAGCCGGCACGGCGGGCCGCCGCCCGCCCGGATGACGGGCTGGGCGGCACAGGCGCTGCGGGCGCGGGCGGCCGGCTCGCAGAGGGGTGTGCTGGAGGCCTGCCGGCGCGGCCTGGACGTGCTGGACGACCACCGGATGACACTGGGCGCCTCGGAGCTACGCGCCCACGCGACCGCGCAGGGCGCCGAACTGGCCGCGCTGGCACAGGAAGTGACGCTCGCCCAGGGCGGCCCGCGGCGGCTGCTGGCGTGGAGCGAGCGGTGGCGGGCGACCGTGCTGTCCGCGCCGCCGACCCGGCCGCCGGACGATCCGGCGCTGCTGAGCGGACTGACGGCGTACCGGGAGATCGCCGCCCGTGCGGAGGCCGCCCGGATGGAAGGCCGTCCGGTGCCGGCGCTGGAGCGTGAACAGCGGCGTCTGGAACGCGAGATCCGCTCCCGCACCCGCCACATGGGCGGTGCCGCCGCCGACGCCGGTGACCGGTTCGACGCGGCCCGGCTGCTGGACCGGCTCGGTGACGCGCGGCTGGTCGAACTGGCCGTGGTCGACGGCCGGGTGCACGTCCTGCTGTGCGGGCAGGGGAAGGTACGGCGGTTCGCGGGCGGCTCGTTGGCGGAGGCGGTGGCGGAGGCCGAGCATGTGCAGGCGGGGCTGCGCCGGCTAGCGCACCCGGGGGCCGAGGCACGGCTGCCGCTCGTGGAGGCGGCCGGGCGGCGGCTGCAGGAACTGCTTCTGGCCGGGGCCGCGGCGCAGCTCGGCCCGGGGCCGGTGGTGATCGTGCCGCCGGGGGCACTGCAGCGGGTGCCGTGGGCGCTGCTGCCGGCGTTGCGGGAGCGGGTGCTCAGCGTGTCGCCGTCGGCGGGCAGCTGGCTGCGCGCCCGGGAGACGGCGCCGCCGCCGGAGGGGCGGCCGGTGCTGGTGCGTGGTCCCGGCCTGGCGACGGGCGGCGCGGAGGTGCCCGAACTGGCGGACCGGTACGGCACGGCGACGGTCCTTGAGGGCGACGAGGCCCAGGTGCCCCGTGTCCTGGCGGAGCTGGACGGCGCGGGTCTCGCGCACCTCGCGGCGCACGGCACGTTCCGCGCCGACAGTCCCCTGTTCTCGGCGCTGCGGATGGCCGACGGTCCGCTGATCGTCCACGACTTCGAGCGCCTGGCCCGCAGCCCGTACCGGATCATCCTGTCCAGCTGCGACACCGCCCGGCTGGCCTCGGTCGGCGCGGACGAACTCCTCGGCGTGGTCACGGCGTTGCTGCCGCTGGGCACCGCCGGTGTGGTGGCGAGCAGCGCGCCGGTCAACGACGCGGCGGTGGTCACGCTGATGCTCGCCCTGCACAAGGGCCTGGATGCGGGCCTCTCCCTGGCCGAGGCCCTGCGCGACGCCCGCGCGGCCCTGCCCGGGGACGCGGTGCACCAGGCGACGGGCTGGGCGTTCGCGGCGTTCGGAGCCGCGTGAGACGGTTCCCCGGCGGGCTGCGACAACCGGGCGACCCGGCGGGCTACGAAAACGGGGCGACCCGGCGGGCTGCGAAAACGGGGCGACCCGGCGGGCTGTGAAAACGGGGCGAGGGACACACGGAACCGGCCGACCGGCCCCGGACGCCCCACAGCCGCCGCAGCACCGACGGGCCCCGGTGTCCCACAGCCGCCACCGCCCCGACGGACCCCGGTGTCCCACAGCCGCCACCGCCCCGACGGACCCCGGCATCCCACACCCGCCACAGCCCCGACGGGCTCGGTGTCCCACAGCCGCCGCGGCCGCTACGCCGGTTCCGTCTCGGGCACGTCGACCAGCCAGGGCAGCGCCCCCCGGTCCCCGTTACCGAGCCGCGTGTACGCGCTGTACAGGTGGTTTCCCACGGTCCGCACCGACAGGGTCAGCTTCTCCGCGATCTCGCGATTGCTCAGTCCCTGCGCCGCGAGAGCGACGATCTGCCGTTGCCGCGCGGTGAGTTCGCCGAGGAAGAGCCCGGTGAGGGCGGGTGTGCGGGCGCCCTGGCAACGCCGGGCCAGCGCGACCGCCCGGGTACGGGACAGCCGCGCGGCCCGTGGGTCCCGGTGGACGCGTACGGCCTGTGCGTGGGCCTCCGCCGCGTACAGCAGGAAGCCCCGTTCGGCCAGGGCTTCCGCGGCCCGGTCCAGCGCGGCGGCGTCGCCCCGGGCGAGCGCGTCGGCGTGCCGGGCGAGCACGCTGCCGGCCGGCAACCGGCCGACCGCCCGCTCGGGCGCACCCGCGCGTACGGCGCCGTAGACCCCGTGGACACCGTCCGGTTCGGCCGCCTCGCCCGACCCGCCGTCCGCCAGCCGGAGTTCTCGGCGGCACCCGGGATCCGCCGGAGTCGCCCGCAGCCCCTCCCGGGCCCACGCCGCCGCCTCCCGCAGTTCGCCCCGCAGCCGGGCGAACCGGGCGCGGACCTCGGCGTACCCGGCCGGCAGCGGGCCGCCCTGTGCCACCAGCCACTCCCCCACCGGCGTCGGCACCGGCCGGACGTCGAACTGCTCCATCCGCCGCAGCAGGCCGTGCTGTTCGGCCGCGAGGGCGGGGCCGTGGGCGTCGGCGGCGCGGCCGAGGCGCCGGGCCCGCAGCCTGCCGGCCGTGGCGCGCAGCGCGGGGCCGTGCAGCGGGTGGGCGAGGGTGACGGTGCCCTGCTCGTCGACGTGGACCAGGCCGTCCGCCTCCAGGCCCTCGAGGACGTCCAGGTGCAGCTCGTCCAGGGGCACCGGCAGCGGCTCGGCGAACGCGAGGCGTTCCAGGACGGCGCGTTCGCCGGGGCCGGACCGCTCCAGCACCGGGGCGAGGCGCTCGCGGACGGCCGGGGTGAGCGGCAGCGGACCCCGCCAGGCCAGTTCGCCGGTGCCCGGGACGGCCGTCAGCCGGCCGGACCCGGCGAGCGCCGTCACCAGGTCGCGCAGCAGCCGCAGATCGCCCCGGCAGGCCTGGTGCAGCCGGCGCACGGTGAGCGGTTCGAGACCGGCTCCGGCGAGCATCCGGGCGGTGTCCTCGCGGGTCAGCGGGTCGAGCGCGAGACGGGGCAGCAGCTCGCCCGTCCACAGCCGGGACACCGCGCCCGGCGCGGGTACACCGTCCGCCGCGGCCACCATCAGGCGTGTGTGCCCGTGGACGGCCAGCTGGTGCACCAGGGCGGCGGACGTCTCGTCCAGCAGCTGCGCGTCGTCCACGACGAGGAGCCGTACGCCGGACAGCATCCGGACCGCGCGGTGCAGCGAGACGGTGTCGGGCAGCAGGTGCGCGAACGCCGCGAGGGGGAGGTCCCGGGCCTCTGGGGTGCCCGTCACCCGGACGTGGTCCGTGCCCCGGACCGCCTCCGTGATCAGCCGGGTCTTGCCGCGGCCCGCCGGGCCGGTCACCACGATGCCGGGCCGGCCGGCGGCCTGGGCACCGCGCACCAGTTCCAGTTCGCCCGCCCGGCCGGTGAACGGCCAGGGCATTTCCAGGGCTTTCGCGTCCTGTCCGTAAGTGCTCACATCATCCAGAGCGCGGCTACTCAGGTTTGATACAGGGCGACTTGAGTAGCCTCCGACTCAGGTGCCGGCGGCGCCGGGCGGGCAGTCTTGGCGCATGACCCGACGCCTCTGCTCGCTTCCGCGGCAGCCGGCCCCCTGCTTCGCACCGGGGCTGACGGCCGAGCGGCTCGGTGCGCTGCTCGCCGGGCGGCGGATGTGGGTCGACGGCACCGTCCTGCACTACTGCTTCCTCGACGCCCCCTGCGACGCCTCGGCGATCCCGGTCCCGGGGACCGGCGAACTGCGCCGGGTGCCGTGGGCCGGCGGCGAGGAGCAGCGGGACGTGGTCCGGGCGTGCTTGCGCGAGTGGCAGGACCTCGGCATCGGTGTGACGTTCACCGAGGTCGGCGACCGGCACGAGGCGGAGCTGCGGATCGGGTTCCAGACCGGTGCCGGGTCCTGGTCGGCGATCGGCCGGGACGCACTGTCGGTCGGCCGGGGCGAGCGCACCATGAACCTCGGCTGGGACGTGACCGCGCCCGGGGAGCGCGGGACCGTCCTGCACCAGATCGGGCATGCGCTCGGCATGGTGCACGAGCACCAGAGTCCGCACGCCGGGCTCCACTGGGACGACGAGGCCGTGTACGCCGAGCTGGCGGGCCCGCCGAACCACTGGAACAGGGAGACGACGTACGCGAACGTGCTGCGCCAGTTGGACGCCTGTGAGGCGGGCGGCTCGGTGTGGGATCCGCAGTCGGTGATGACGCTGCCGTTCGGGCCGGGGCTGGTGCTGGAGCCGGAGCAGTACCGCGGGGGACTGCGTCCGCCCGGCACCCCTTCCCCGGCCGACAAGGAGTTCGTGCTCCGCTGGTACCCGCCCGCCGGGGCCGGCGGGCCGGCCGCGCTGGTGCCGTTCCGGTCCGCGCCGCTCGGGCTCGGACCGGGCGAGCAGGCCGACTTCACCGTCGAGCCGCCGGAGACCCGCGACTACACCGTGGGCACCTTCGGTGACGCCGACACCGTGCTGGTCCTCTTCGAGGAGCGCGACGGGGAACCGCGCTTCCTCGCGGGACACGACGACGGCGGCACGCCGGACAACGCCGCCGTCCGGGTCCGGCTCGTCAAGGGCCGCCGCTATGCCGTCCGGGTCCGCCTGTACTCCACGTGGGGGTCTGGAGAGACGGCGGTCATGTGCTGGTGACGGCACATGGACGGCGCACCGACGGCACGGAGCCACAGTCCGGCACCGGGGGAACGGGCGCGGACGTCACCTACGGGGGAGGTGACGTCCGCGCCCACGCCGTTCCCTGCCCGTCACCGGGTGGTCCACGCCGTTCCCGGCCCGTCGTCCGGTGATCCACACCGCTGTCCGCCCGCGATCGAGTGCCCCGAGGCCCTGCGCGGCACCGTCCGACAGCACCGGACTCACGACGCGGCGCGCTCCGCGGAGCCGGCGGTCCTGCGGTCGGGCCGGTGGCCGGGGTGGGCGAGGCCCAGGTGGTCACGGAGGGTCGTGCCCTCGTAGTCGGTGCGGAACACGCCCCGCTCCTGCAGGAGCGGGACCACCTGGTCGGCGAACGGGTCGAGTCCGCCGGGCGTGATGTGCGGGACCAGGATGAAGCCGTCGGCGGCGTCCGCCTGCACGAAGTCGTTGATGTCACGGGCCACGGTGGCCGGGGAGCCGACGAAGGTCTGCCGGTTGCCGGTGTTGATGACCAGGTCCCGGATGGACCACTTGTTGGCCTCGGCGAGCTGCCGCCACTCGCGGGCGACGGCGACCGGGTCGCGGTACATCCGCACCTGGGCGCGGCCCCGGGAGATGTGCTCCTCGCTCACCACCGGGTCGACGTCGGGCAGCGGGCCCTCCGGGTCGTAGGCCGACAGGTCCCGGTTCCAGACGAACTCCAGGTGTTTGATGGCGGTCGCGCCACTGACCTGCTGCCTGCGCACCTCGCGGGCGAGTTCGGCGGCCTCCTGGTCGGTGTCGCCGAGGACGAAGGTGGCGGCGGGCAGGATGAGGAGCTGGTCGGGGCGGCGGCCGTACGTGGCGAGGCGGGACTTGACGTCGGTGTAGAAGGCCTGGCCCTCCTTCAGCGTGGAGTGGCGGCTGAAGATCGCGTCCGCGTCGGACGCCGCGAAGTCACGGCCCTCCTCGGAGTCGCCCGCCTGGAAGATGACCGGGCGGCCCTGCGGGGAGCGCGGGACGTCGAACCGGCCGTGGATGTCGAAGTGCTGCCCGCGGTGCACGAAGGCGCCGGCCCGGGCGTCCCGCAGGAAGGTGCCGGTGGCGCGGTCCGCGAGTATCTCGTCACCGCGCCAGGAGTCGAAGAGTTCGTGGGCGGTGGCGAGGAACTCCCGGGCGCGGCTGTAGCGCTCCTCCTGGGGCAGGAAGCCGCCTCGGCGGAAGTTCTCGCCGGTGAAGGCGTCCCAGGAGGTGACGACGTTCCACGCGGACCGGCCGCCGGAGAGGTGGTCGAGGCTCGCGAACTGCCGGGCGACCTCGTAGGGCTCGTTGAAGGTGGAGTTGATGGTGCCGGTCAGTCCGAGCCGGTCGGTGACGGCGGCGAGCGCGGCCAGCACGGTGAAGGTGTCCGGGCGGCCGACCACGTCCAGGTCGTAGACGGTGCCGCCCTGTTCGCGCAGCCTGAGTCCCTCGGCGAGGAACAGGAAGTCGAACTTGGCCCGTTCGGCGGTCCGGGCGAAGTGCACGAAGGAGCTGAACTCGATGTGGCTGCCGGCGGCCGGGTCGCTCCACACGGTGGTGTTGTTGACGCCGGGGAAGTGGGCGGCCAGGTGGATCTGCTTCAGCGGCTTGCTCATGGTCGTGCGGTCCTCCCGGCTCAGGCGACGGCTGCGGAGTAGCGGTTGGCGGGGCGGGCGAGGCCGAGGAGGCCGCGCAGGGTGCCGGATCCGTAGGCGTCCCGGAAGCGGCGGCGGCGCTGGAGTTCGGGGACCAGGTCCCGGGTGATCCGGGGCAGGTCGTGGCCGGCGACGGCGGGCCGGAGCCGGAACCCGCTCAGCCCCTGCTCGGCCGACTCCTCGAGCACGTCGGCGAGTTGCCGGGCGGTGCCGGTGAAGACCGGGGCGTCGCCGGTGTACGGCTCGCCCGCGAGCGCGTCGAGGCGGTCGCGGCGGGCCTCCGCCTCCGCCCGGCTGTCGTCGAGGAGGACCAGGAGGTCCCCGAAGACGTGCAGGGTCTGCCCGGCCCGGCCCGCCGCCTGCTGCTCGGCGCGGATCTCGGCGACGATCGCGCGGGCCTGTGCCGTGTCGTGCGGGGTGACGTAGCCGATGTCGGCCTGGCGGGCCAGGAGCCGGTAGGGGACGGTCCCGTGGGCGAGTGCGGTGACCGGCGGCTGGCCCTGCGGCGGCCGGGGCGTGATCGAGGGACCCTTGACGCTGAAGAAGCGGCCCTCGAAGCCGATGTGGTGCAGCTTGTCCCGGTCGATGAAGCGGCCGGTCGCCGCGTCCCGGATCTCGGCGTCGTCCTCCCAGCTGTCCCAGAGCCGGCGCACCACTTCCACGTGGTCGGCGGCCTCGTCGAACAACTCGGTGATCACCTCTTGGGCGTACGGGGTGCCGAGGCTGTCGATCCTGCGGATGGTACGGCGGCCGAAGTGCGCGGCCTCGTCCTGGCGGGCGGTGATCCGCACGCGCAGCCCCGCGCGTCCCCCGCTGATGTGGTCGAGGGTGGCGATCGCCTTGGAGATGTGGAACGGCTCTGTGTGCGTGGCAACCACGGTCGGGACCAGGCCTATGTGCCGGGTGAGCGGCGCGACCCGGGAGGCGATGAGGACCGCGTCGAGCCGGCCGCGGACCCGGTCGGTGCGCTCGTCGGCCGCCCACGGGTGGTCGGACTGCGGGCCGAGCCCGTCCTCGATGGTGACGAAGTCGAGCAGGCCGCGTTCGGCCTCGGTGATCAGATCGGTCCAGTAGCCGGCGGTGAACAGGTCCCGGGGGCGGGCGGCCGGCTCGCGCCAGGACGCGGGGTGCCAGCCGGTGCCGTCCAGGGCGACGGCGAGGTGCAGGTGCGCGGGAGGAGTCGAGGACACGTCGGTGCCTTCCTTGATGTCCGTGCGGGAGACACCGGCTCGCGCGGCGGTCCCGGTGTGGGCGGGCGTCGGCGGCCCGGGGCGCTCGGGTGTGTCGCCCCGGGGGCCGGACGCCTCAGGAGTTGGTCAGCGGCAGACCGGGCGGGTTGACCTGGGACTTGGCCACGGCTTCGGCGGAGAGGTGGTAGGCGGCCAGCCACTTGGCGTACTGCCCGTTCTCGATGAGGTGGTTGACGGCGTCCGCGATGGGCTCGGCCAGCCCGCTGTCCTTCTTGGTGGTGGCCGCGATGAGGCCCTGGAGGCTCGCGCCGGCGCCGGAGTAGGTGCCCGCGCTGCGGGTGGCGTTCGGGGAGCCGGCGCTCTGGGCGATGTGGTAGGCGACCCCGGGGTTGGCGGCGAGGTAGGCGTCGATCTTGCCGCCGGTCAGCGCCAGGTGGGTGGCGTTCTTGCTCGGGTAGTGCTTGACGGTGAGGGTCTTGCCCTGCTTCCTCAGTTTCGCCTGCCACTCCAGCAGGATCTTCTCCTGGTTGGTGCCGTTGTCGACGGCGACGGTCAGGCCGGCGAGGTCGCGGTAGTCGCCGTCGAAGTTCCAGGTGCTCTTCTTCAGCACCTCGAAGCCGACCTCGTCCTTGCGGTAGGAGGCGAAGTCGTACTTCTTCTTGCGTTCCTCGGTGTCGGTGATGTTGGCGAAGCCGACGTCGGCCCTGCCGCTGTCGATCCCGACGAACATGTTCTCCCAGGTCGCGTTGGACAGTTCGGGTTCGAGGCCGAGGACCGCGGCGACCAGGCGGCCGAAGTCGGGTTCGGCGCCGGTGAGGGTCTTCTGGTCACCGCCGACGTAGGCGAGCGGCGGGAAGCCGTCGGGCAGGGCACCCACCACGATCTTCAGGGTGCCGCGCCTGCGGACCGAGGCGGGCAGTTCGGCGCTGATGGACTTCACCTCGGAGACCTTCAGCGTGGTCTCCCGCGCCGCGCCGTTGGACACCCGGCCCACGGTCACCGTGCCGGCGGAGTCGGTGGTGACGGCGGCGTCGCTGTCGCCGCCGCAGGCGGTGAGCCCGGCGGCGAGTGAGGCGGCGACGGTCAGCGCGGTGAGGCCGCGGAGCAGGCCGCGTCGGGAGAACTGGGTGGGCATGGCTGTCCTTGTCGTTCGGGGAGGTTCGGTAAGCGGGGAGCGGGGGGGCGGGCGTCAGAGGACCTTGCCGAGGAAGTCACGGGTGCGCTCGTGCCGGGGGTGGTCCAGCACCTCGGCGGGCGGGCCCTGTTCGACGATCCGTCCGCCGTCGATGAAGACGATCCGGTCGGCGACCTCGCGGGCGAAGCCGATCTCGTGGGTGACGATCAGCAGGGTGGTGCCGCTGCTCGCGAGGTCCTTGATGACGGAGAGCACCTCGCCGACCAGTTCCGGGTCGAGGGCGGAGGTCGGTTCGTCGAAGAGGATGATGCCGGGGCGCAGGGCGAGCGCGCGGGCGATGGCGACCCGCTGCTGCTGGCCGCCGGACAACTGTCGCGGATAGGCGTCGGTGCGGTCCTCGAGACCGACCCGGGTGAGCAGTTCCCGGGCGAGTGCGCGGGCCTCGGTCCTGGGGAGCCGGCCGGTGGCGACGGGTGCGGCGGCGACGTTGTCCAGGACGGTCAGGTGCGGGAAGAGGTTGAAGTTCTGGAAGACGAAGCCGATCCGGCTGCGCTGGGCGAGGATGGCGCGCTCGCTCAGCTCCTTGAGCCGGCCGCCGCTGCCGCGTCGCACGCCGATCAGTTCACCGCCGACGCTGACGTGGCCGATCTCGGGTTTCTCCAGATGGTTGACGACCCGGAGCAGGGTGGACTTGCCGGAGCCGGAGGGGCCGATGACGACGGTGACCTCGCCGGGGCGCACGGTCAGGTCGATGCCGTCGAGGACCCGGTGGGTGCCGTACCACTTGTGGACGTCGTGCACCTCCAGGGCGGCCGGGGCCGGCTCCGGGGCGTGGGTGTGGGTGTGGGTGTGGGTGCTGGTCATACGGCGGCCTCCCTGCGCAGCCGGGCCCGCAGGCCGGTGAGGGCGGCCCGCGCCCGCTGCAGCGGGGTCGGCGGCAGGCTGCGGGTGGCGCCCCGCGCGAAGTACCGCTCGACGTAGAACTGGACGACGGACACGGCGCTGGTGAGGATCAGGTACCAGACGGTGGCGACGAGCAGCAGCGGCACGATGTCGCCGGGGTAGGTGCTGCCCATGGTCTGGACGGTGCCGAACAGGTCGAGCAGCGACACGTAGAACACCAGGGACGTGCTCTTGACCAGGCCGATGAGCTGGTTGACGTAGTTCGGGGTGATGGACCGCAGAGCCTGCGGGAGGACGATCCGGGTGAACTGGTAGCGCCTGGGCAGTCCGAGGGCAGCCGCGGCCTCGTGCTGGCCCTGGTCGACGGAGAGGATGCCGCCGCGGACCACCTCGGAGGCGTAGGCCGCCTCGTTGAGGCTGAGCCCGAGGACGGCGACCGCCATGTCCGAGGCCAGTTCCGACTCGTCGAAGGTGACGAAGGCGGGGCCGAAGGGGATGCCCAGGCTCACCGTCTTGTACAGGGCGCTGAAGTTGTAGAGGAAGATCAGGACGACGATGAGCGGCACCGAGCGGAACAGCCAGGTGTAGGTCCAGCTCACGGCGCGCAGCACGGGGCTGCCGGACTGCCGGGCGAGGGCCAGCAGGACGCCGCCGAGGAGGCCCAGCACCGCGCTGAGGGCGGTCACTTCGAGGGTGACGAGGAGCCCGTCGAGGAGGGTGGGACGCAGGAACCAGTACCGGAAGCGGTCCCACTGGTAGAAGGGGTTGGTGGCCAGCCCGTGCAGGACCTGTGCGGCCAGGACGAGCACCAGGGCTCCGGCGATCCACCGGCCGGGGCGGCGCAGCGGCCGAACTCGTTGTGCGGAAGGAGACTTTGACGGTGTGTCGGCAGGCGGCGCCCCGGCGAGGGAGACGGCGGCGCCTGAGGATTCGCTCATGGCGGGCTCCGGCGGAATGGGGTCACCCCGGGACCGCGGACGGACGGGTGCGGACGCGTCGGCACTACGGCACGGGGCGACGCACGGGCACGCGCGGAAACCAGGGGCTCGGGCGGGCAGCGGCACACGGCGGAGACGGTGTGCGGCAGGAATGCGAGGCTGGCGGAACGCGGGGGCTGGGAGGAGGGGTCAGCCCCGGCGGCGGGCAGAGCCCGGTGCGGTACACAGCGCGCTGTTCACGCGGAGCAGATCGACGGCGCGGTCGGCGACGAGGAGGCCGGTGGACGACGGCACGCGACCCTGGGGGCGGCTCGCGGCCGTCCTGGGAGCTGCGTGCATGGCGTCACCTGTCACTGTTCCGGCCCCGTGAGGCCTCGCGCTTACCGAATACGTCGTCCGGTCCGGTCGTCACCTGGGGCACCCCACCGCGGTGCGAGGGTTGCCGGTCAGCGAGCCAGGGCTTGGCGCTGACGCTCTTGACCGTTCTGGGCCACAAGTAAGGCAGTTGCTCATTCGAATGTCAACGGCCGTCCGTTTGGCGGACGGCCGGGCTACCCCTCTCACCTGCGAGAAGCGTCGGATCCGTCCGCCGCGTGCCCTGCCCAGTCCAGGATCTGGACGGCGGCTCCGGCGGCCTCCAGGCCCTGGCAGCGTCCGTGGTGGCGGCGGGCGATGCCGTCGAGGTCGAGGTGGTGGCCGAACTCCGGGCGTGCGGCCAGCCGGCGGGCAAACGCCCACAGGGCGCGGTGGCCGGCGATGCGGTGCACGGCGCTGGCGTCGAGGTGGCATCGGTGCACGGTGTCCAGCTGCACCAGGGACACCCACAGTCCGATGTCGGCGGCGGTGAGCCGGTCGCCGACCAGGTACTCCCCCGATCCGAGGCCCCGTTCCAGCCGGCCCAGGGTGTCCAGCAGCGTCTCCAGGGCCGCGGCCTGCTCATCCGGGCCGGACCCGGCCCGTCCCGCGCGCTGTGCGGCCTCCCCGATGCCTTCGGCACACATCCGTTCGACGGCTTCTACGACGGACTCCAGGCCGGCGGGGTACAGGCAGGCACGGCCGTCCTGCCGGAACCGGTCCAGGTCACGCAGGATGTCGGGAGCATGGGTGCTGACGATCCGTCCGGACCAGTCGTCGCCGAGGACGGGCCCGAGCGCCGGGCCGGTGTAGTGGTGGGCGCTCGCCCGGTACAGGGGGCGCAGTGCCGTGTGGCCGCCGTCGGGACGGTCCGGGACGGCCGGCAGCAGGGTGACCGGACAGCAGGTCTCCAGGCCGAGCACGCTGTGTCCGACGGCGAGGCGCAGCCCGTCGGGACAGGCCGTCGAGAGATGGAGCCGGTAGCGGTGCGGCACGGCGTAGTGGCCGCTGCGCGCGTCCGGGCCGATCCGGCCCCGGAACACGGGCGCGGCGCGGTGGGCGGACGGTACGGCGGCGAGCGGAGCGATGGACATGCGTCTCCCCTGGTGGTGGGCGTGCGGACGGGCCGGCCGGCATCGGCGTGGCCGGTCGGTGGGCGCGGGTGCGAGGGGCCGCGCTCAGCGGCGCGGGCCGATGGCGCTGCAGACGCGCAGCAGGTCGATGTGACGGCGGGAGGTCAGCAGGGGGGCGCACCACGGCGGTGCACACGACGGCGCCCGGCCCGCCCGGCCACCGACCGTCTTCAGCCGCACCGTCATTCCCTACCCATTCACTAGGATTCCTACCGCGAGTGTCGAGCCGGACTCCTGCGACGTCAAGGGGGCGTCCACGCCCGGGAATCGGGGTCTGCCCGGCCGGGCAGACCGAGGACCTCCCCGAAGGGACTCCGGGGTCTCCTCAGTGTCAGAAACATGTGACATAGTACTGCGCGTGACGAAGCGACTGGTCTGCGACGTCGTGGTCGTGGGGGCGGGAATGGTGGGCGCGGCCTGTGCGCTGTACGCCGCACGCGCCGGCGTCGACGTACGGCTGGTCGACCGGGGTCCGGTGGCCGGCGGCACCACCGGTGCGGGCGAGGGCAACCTGCTCGTCTCCGACAAGGAACCCGGCCCGGAACTCGAACTCGCCCTGCTGTCGGCCCGGTTGTGGGACGGGCTCGCGGCGGAACTCGGGGCCCCGGTCGAGTACGAGCCCAAGGGCGGTCTCGTGGTCGCCGCCACGCCCGGCACCCTGGCCGCGCTGGCGGACTTCGCCGCGGGCCAGCGGTCCGCCGGGGTCGCGGCAGTACCGGTCGAGGCGGACCGACTCCACGACCTGGAACCGCACATGGCACCCGGCATGGCGGGCGGGGTGCACTACCCCCAGGACGCCCAGGTGATGCCGGCGCTGGCCGCCGCCCACCTGATCCGTGTCTCCCGCGCCCGGCCGCACCTGGGCCGCACCGTGACCGGGGTGCTGCGCACGCCCGACGGCGCCGTGCTCGGCGTGCGCACCGACCGGGGCGACATCCACGCGCCGGCGGTGGTGAACGCGGCCGGCACCTGGGGCGGCGACCTCGCCGCGCTCGCGGGCGTACGGCTGCCGGTGCTCCCCCGGCGCGGTTTCGTGCTGGTCACGGAGCCGCTGCCGCATATGGTCCGGCACAAGGTGTACGCCGCCGACTACGTGGCCGACGTGGCGAGCGACTCCGCCGCCCTGCGCACCTCACCGGTCGTGGAGGGCACGGCGGCCGGTCCGGTGCTGATCGGCGCGACCCGCGAACGGGTGGGCTTCGACCGCTCGTTGTCGCTCCCCGCGGTACGCGCGCTGGCGGCCGGGGCGATCGGACTGTTCCCGTTCCTGGAGCGGGTCCGCGCGCTGCGCGCCTACGCGGGATTCCGGCCGTACCTGCCCGACCATCTGCCCGCGATCGGCGCCGACCCCCGAGTGCCCGGGCTGTTCCACGCCTGCGGGCACGAGGGCGCGGGCATCGGACTCGCCCCGGCCACCGGGCAGTTGATCGCGCAGGCGCTCACCGGCGGGACGCCGGAGCTGGACCTCGCGCCGTTCCGACCGGAACGGTTCGACACCGACCGACCGGAACGGTCCGACGCCGGCCCACCGGAACGGTTCGACACCGACGGAGGCGGCACCTCGTGAATCCACTGGAGTTGACCCGGGCCAGGCCCGGAGAGCCCTTCACCGTCACCTTCGACGGCCGGCCCGTGGCGGCCCTGCCCGGGCAGACGGTCGCCGCGGCCCTGTGGGCCGCGGGTGTGACGGCCTGGCGCAGCACCCGCGGCGCGGGCCGGCCCCGCGGCGTCTTCTGTGGGATCGGGGTGTGCTTCGACTGCCTGGTCACCGTGGACGGCCGCCCGAACCAGCGCGCCTGCCTCGTCCCCGTGCACCCGGGCGATGAGATCCGCACACAGGAGGGCACGGGACAGGACGATGCGCGACCGGGGGAAGCGGGGCCGGCCCGTGACTGAGCCACCGCACCTCGCCTCCGCCGGCGAGAAGCAGAACCGGACCGGGACCGGGCGACCGCACCTCGCCGTCGTCGGCGCGGGTCCGGCGGGCCTCGCCGGGGCCCTGGCGGCGGCCGCACGAGGCATCCGCGTGACCCTCGTCGACGCGGCCGGCCAGGCCGGCGGGCAGTTCTACCGGCAGCCCGCGCCGGCCCTCGGCGCCCGCCGCCCGCAGGCCCTGCACCATCAGTGGCGCACCTGGGTACGACTGCGGGACGGCCTCGACCGACACCGCACGTCCGGCCGGATCACCCACCGGACGGATCATCATGTGTGGTGCGTGGAACGGGACTGCGCTTCCGGGCGCTTCCGCGTGCACGCGCTGCTCGGGCCCGCGCAGGAGGAGGGCGGTACGGTCGACGCCGACGCCGTCCTGCTGGCCACGGGTGGTTATGAGCGGGTACTGCCCTTCCCCGGCTGGACCCTGCCCGGGGTCGTCACGGCGGGCGGCGCGCAGGCCATGCTCAAGGGCGGCCTGGTGCTGCCCGGCCGCACGGCCGTGGTCGCCGGAACGGGCCCGCTCCTGCTGCCGGTGGCCACCGGGCTCGCCGCGGCCGGCGCCCGGGTGGCGGCGCTGGTCGAGTCCGCCGGCCCCGCCGCGCTGCTGCGCCGGGCGCCCGCGCTGGCCGCCCAGCCAGGCAAACTCGCCGAAGGCGCCGGGTACGCGGCCCGGTTGCTCCGGCACGGTGTACCCGCCCTGGTCCGGCACACCGTCGTGGCGGCGCACGGCACGGACCGGCTGGAGGCGGTCACGGTGGCCGCGCTCGACCGGACCGGTCAGATCCGGCCCGGCGGCACCCGGCGCGTGCCCTGCGACACCCTCGCCGTCGGTCACGGCATGCTGCCGCACACCGACCTCGCCGAAACCCTCGGCTGCACCCTGTCCGGCCCTGCCGTACGGGTCGACGGCGAACAGCGCACCGACGTGCCCGGTGTCTGGGCCGCCGGGGAGGCCACCGGTGTCGGCGGCGCGGCCCTCGCGCTCGCCGAGGGACACATCGCCGGCCGCTCGGTCGCCGCCCGTCTGCACGGCACCGTCCCCGACCCGGGCCGGTGGGCCGCCGCCGCCCGGACCCGGGACCGGCTGAGGAAGTTCGCCGCGGCCCTCGACGCGGTGTACGCGCCGCCAGCGGGCTGGGCCGCGGGGGTCACGGACGACACGGTGGTGTGCCGCTGCGAGGAGGTCACCGCCGGGGAGGTCCGCGTGGCCGCCGGCCCGCTCGGCGCGGGCGATCTGCGCACCGTGAAGCTGCTGACCCGGGCCGGGATGGGCTGGTGCCAGGGCCGGATGTGCGCGCCCGCGGTCGCGGGTCTGACCGGCTGTCCGCTCACCCCGGGCCGCCGGCCGTTCGCGCGGCCGGTCCCCCTGGGAGTCCTGGCCGCCCTGCCCGACGCCGACGGAACCGGCCCGGACCGAAACGGCCCGGACTGATCGGCCCCGACCCGGCTGCCGGCCCGATCGACGGCCCGAGTCGAGTCCGCCCTGTAATATGTCACACCTCATTGGATGGGGGATCACCCATGGCACACCCGCAGGTCCGTCCCTGGCGCGGCATCCTCGTCGCCACCGCCCTCCCGCTCCGCGACGACCTCTCCGTCGACCACGACCGCTACGCCGCACACTGCGCCTGGCTCGTCGCGAACGGCTGCGACGGTGTCGTACCGAACGGCTCGCTCGGGGAGTACCAGGTACTCACGCCCGAGGAGCGCGCCCGGGTGGTGGAGACCGCCGTGAGCGCGGTCGGCGGGGAACGGGTGATGCCGGGCGTCGCCGCGTACGGCTCCGCCGAGGCCCGCCGCTGGGCCGAGCAGGCGGGCGAGGCCGGCTGCGCGTCGGTGATGCTGCTGCCTCCCAACGCCTACCGCGCCGACGACCGGTCCGTGCTCGCCCACTACACCGAGGTCGCCGAGGCGGGCCTGCCGGTGGTGGCGTACAACAACCCGATCGACACCAAGGTCGACCTGGTGCCCGAACTTCTCGCCCGGCTGCACGGCGAGGGACTGATCCACGCCGTCAAGGAGTTCTCCGGCGACGTACGCCGCGCCTACCGCATCGCCGAACTCGCCCCGGAGCTGGACCTGTTGGCCGGCGCCGACGACGTGCTGCTGGAGCTGGCGGCGGCCGGCGCCAAGGGCTGGGTGGCCGGGTACCCCAATGCGCTCCCCCGGGCCTCGGCGGAGCTGTACCGTGCCGCGGTGGCCGGTGACCTCACCAGCGCCCTCCCCCTCTACCGGCAGCTGCACCCGCTGCTGCGCTGGGATTCGAAGGTCGAGTTCGTGCAGGCGATCAAGCTGTCCATGGACGTCGTCGGACAGTACGGCGGCCCGGTGCGCCCGCCACGTGTCCCCCTGCTGCCCGAGCAGGCGGCCGTGGTCCGTGCGGCCACCGAGAAGGCCGTCGCCGCGGGCCTCGGATAAGGGGGCGGGACCGATGCGCAGCACACTCGTCCTGCACGCCGTCGGCTCGCACACCGAGGGCATGCCGACCCGCGTGATCACCGGCGGGATCGGCACCGTCCCCGGTGCCACGATGAACGAACGGCGCCTGTACTTCCGCGAGCACCGCGACCACATCAAGCAGTTGCTGATGAACGAGCCGCGCGGCCACTCCGCGATGAGCGGCGCGATCCTGCAGCCGCCGGCCCGCCCCGACTGCGACTGGGGCGTCATCTTCATCGAGGTCTCCGGCTACCTGCCGATGTGCGGGCACGGCACGATCGGGGTGGCGACCGTGCTGGTCGAGACCGGCATGGTGGAGGTCGTGGAGCCGGTGACCACGATCCGGCTGGACACCCCGGCAGGAGTGGTGGTCGCCGAGGTGGCGGTGGAGAACGGCGCCGCGCGGAACGTGACGCTGAGCAACGTGCCCTCGTTCGCCGCCGGCCTGGACCGCGAGATCACCCTTCCCGACGGCCGCACGGTCACCTACGACCTCGCCTACGGCGGCAACTTCTACGCCGTCCTCCCGCTGGACGCCTTCGGGCTGCCCTTCGACCGTGCCCGCAAGGACGACATCCTGGCGGCGGGCCTGACGCTGATGCGGGCGATCAACGAGCAGGCGGAGCCCGTGCATCCGGAGGATCCGTCGATCCGCGGCTGCCACCACGTGCACCTGTACGCGCCCGGCGCCACGGCCCGGCACTCCCGCCATGCCATGGCCATCCATCCGGGCTGGTTCGACCGCTCCCCGTGCGGCACGGGGACGAGCGCACGCATGGCGCAGTTGCACGCGCGCGGTGAACTCCCGCTGCACACCGAGTTCGTGAACGAGTCGTTCATCGGGACCCGGTTCACCGGGCGGCTGCTGGGGACGACGGAGGTCGCCGGGATGCCGGCCGTGCTGCCCAGTTTCACCGGCCGCGCCTGGGTCACCGGCACCGCTCAGTACCTGCTGGACCCCACCGACCCGTTCCCGGAAGGATTCGTCCTCTAGACTCGCCGGGTGATGCGTGACATGGCACCGGACCGGCAGGGCGCCGACCTGCCCGCACTCCCCCGGCTGGGCGGCCGGCGGAGCAGCTACCGCGAGCGGGTCGCCGACGCGCTGCGCGCCGCGCTGATCGCGGGCGAGCTGCGCCCCGGCGAGGTGTACTCGGCGCCCTCGCTCGCCGCCCGGTTCGGCGTCTCGGCGACGCCGGTGCGGGAGGCGATGCTGGACCTGGCCAAGGAAGGGCTGGTCGACACGGTACCCAACAAGGGCTTCCGGGTCACCGCCGTCTCCGACGCCCAGCTGGACGAGTACACGCACATCCGCTCGCTCATCGAGATCCCCACCGTGGTGGAGCTGGCCCGCACGGCCGACCGCGTCTCGCTGGAGGCGCTGCGCCCGGCGGCCCGGGAGATCGTCACCGCCGCGGTGGCGGGCGACCTGATCGCCTACGTCGAGGCCGACACCCGTTTCCACCTCGGTCTGCTCGCGCTGGCCGGCAACGCCCACCTGGTCGAGGTGGTCGCCGACCTGCGCGGCCGCTCCCGCCTGTACGGCCTGACCGCGCTGGTGCAGGCCGGCCGGCTGCTCGCCTCCGCCGAGGAGCACCTGGAGCTGCTGGACGCCCTGCTGGAGCGGGACGAGAAGGCCGTACGGGCGGTCATGACGCGGCACCTGGGACACGTCCGCGGTCTGTGGGCCTCCGCGGACTGAGCGGCTCCGGATCCGCTGC
>NZ_JAERRK010000032.1 GCF_016741775.1 Streptomyces actinomycinicus
CCGACGGCCCGTACAAGCCCGACCACTACCGCTACTGACGCCAACCAGCAGGAGGAGCACGTGTACGACACCAAAGAGGAGGCCGGCAGGCTGTCGGACGAACTGACGGACCCTTCACCCTCCACACCGCCCCTGCGGCTCGCCGGGACCGACGACGACGAGTGGTGGGAGCCCCACGTCGTGCGCGGCATCGACTGACGTACCGGACCGGCAGCGCGACAGCGGTCGTTCTCCACTGATCCACGAGCGGACCTTGCGAATCTATGGAGGAGATCACGAGCGAAGGGACAAAAGGGGGCGGGCATGAAACGGTTGCTTCGGGGTGGTCGTCGGGCACTGGCGGACTACGTCGTGCGACGACTCTGGCAGTCCCTGGTGGCCTTCGGGGCCGCACACGACCCCTTCGTGCACCACGCCGGAGAAGAGCAGCCGCCGCGGCAGCGGCCCGGAGGGCCACCGCTCGCCCACCCCGAGCGACTGCGCGAGGACGTTCCGCTCTCCAAGGAGGAGCTGCGGATCCTGCGCGAGGTGTGGCCGGCGTACTACGCCGAACACCGCGCCACCGACAGCAGGTGAGGTGCCGGCAGCAGCCGGCACCGACCGGTGTCAGACGGTCGTGAAGACCTCCTCGAAGCCGAAGCGGGGAGCACGCTCGCCCCAGGCGCCGGGACCCGGCCTGCCGATGTTGACGACCAGCAGCGGGGTGTGGTCGTCGTCCAGGAACTCCGCCTGCACGCCAGGGAAGTCGAATCCGTCCATCGGCCCGGCGGCCAGGCCGGCCGCACGGACGCCGATGATGAAATACGCGGCCTGCAGGACGCCGTTGAGCCGGGCGGACCGCTCCCGGACCTCCCGCGAGGCGAAGACGACATCCTTGGCCTGCGGGAACACCGGGAGCAGCCTGGGCAGCTCCTCGTGGAACTCGTTGTCCGTGGACAGGATCGCCACCAGCGGGGCGGCGGCGGTCTTGGCCTGGTTGGCCGGGGCCATGTGCTTCACCAGGCGCTCACGGGCCTCGGCCGAGCGGACCAGGGTGATGCGCAGCGGGCACTGGTTGAACGCGGTCGGACCGTACTTGACCAGGTCGTGGATCGCCTGGACCTGCTCGTCGGTGACCGGCTCCTCGGTGAAGGTCTGAGGGGTGCGGGCCTCGCGGAACAGCAGGTCCTGGGCCGTGGGGTCGAGGACGAGTGACATGGGTGAAACCTTTTCGGTGGAAGTGGTCGTCGGCTGGTGAAGCGGTCCCCGTGGCCGGCCCTTCACCACTGGACCAGGGCGAAACTCGCGGCCATGCCGCCGCCGAAGCCGGCCATGAGGACCAGCTCGCCCGGGCGGATGCCGCCCGCGCGGACGGCCGCGTCCAGGGTGATCGGGATGGAGGCGGCTCCCGTGTTGCCGTAGTGCGTCACGGTCCGGTGCATGGTGGCGTGCGGCAGGCCCAGGTCGGTGAAGACCTCGTCGAGCATGACGCCGTTGGCCTGGTGCGGGATGAAGTGGTCGATGTCCTGGGGCTCGACACCGGCCTCGTGGAGGAAGCTCTTGACCAGCTGCGGAAGCTGCTCCACGACGAACCGGCGCACCTCGCGCCCCTCCATCGCGAAGTACTGCAGCCCCGCGTCGAGGCCGGCCTGCTCCAGGGGCTGCCGGCTGCCGCCCGCGGGCACCCGGATCAGGCCCGACAGTTCGCCGAACGTGTGCAGCGCGACATGCCGCACGACCGGCCCCTGGTCGGTCGTGCCGAGCACCATCGCACCGGCGCCGTCCCCGAACAGCACGACCGTCCTGCGGTCCGCGGGGTCCAGGATGCGCGAGTACACGTCCGCGCCGATGACCAGCGCGTAGCCGCCGCGGCGCAGGATCACGCTGCCGACCGCGGAGAGCGCGAACACGGTGCCGGAACACACCGCGTTGATGTCGAAGGCCGCGGTGCCGGACGCACCGAGGTTCTGCTGGACGTAGGCCGCCGTCGGCGGCTGCGGCCGGTCCGGCGTGGACGTGGCGACCGCGATCACGGACAACTGCTCCGCGGTGATGCCGGCCGACCTCATCGCGGCCCGGGCCGCGGCCGTGGCCAGGTCCGACGTGGCCTGGTCGGAGGCGGCCCAGCGGCGTTCGCGGATCGCCGTCTTGCGGGTGATCCAGGCGTCGTCGACACCGGCAGGCGCACCGACTTCGTCGTTCGAGACGATCCGGTCCGGCACGAAGGCTCCCGTGCCGACGATCCTGACGTCCCGTATGGGGCTGCCCGTACGGAGGATCGTTGCGTCGTCCATGCGGATGCCCTCCCCTCACATGGTCTGTGAAAACAGCTGCACGGCCGGCGGGTGGCCGGCCGGGGCGGGCCCGCGGGCGGCCGGCCCGTGCGGGGCCGCCCGCCTGACACGGGCCCGGCAGCGCCCCGACGGGGCGCGGACGACTGCGCGACGGGCCGCGGGGTGCCGCGAACGGCCGGCGGGCCGTCGCGGCGCTTCCCGCGGAGCGTTCAGCGCTTCTGGTAGATGCGCTTGTGGCCGCTGATCCCGGCCAGCCGGTAGGGACCGGTGGTCTGCGCGGGGTTGGAGTGGTCACCGCCGTCGGCCGGGAGCTTGTGCTCGTGCAGCGTCCGGTACTCGGCGTGGTCGACGGTCTTGCGCCGGTCGATCGCCTCGCGGTTGGCCTCGGTGCGCAGGTGCTCCCGGTACCCGGCGACGACGGTCCCGGCGAAGAACTCGGCGACGGAGCCGGAGCCGTAGCTGAGGAAGCCGATGGGACGGCCGGTCAGGTCGTCGGCCTGGTCGAGCAGCGCGGCGAGACCCAGGTACACCGACGCGGTGTAGCTGTTCCCGATCACGGTGTTGTAGGCGGTGGTCTGCCCCAGGGCGGCCGCGATGACGTCCTTGTCCGTGTCGTAGCCGCAGTAGTTCAGCAGGTGGCGGTGGGCCTTGTAGGCCATCTTGGTGAACGGCTGGTGGTAGCAGAACGCGGCGAACTCATCCAGCGAGCGGCCGCCCTGCTCCTGGTAGTCCTTCCAGCTGCCCTCGACGGCCTGCAGGTAGGCGCCGATGGACTCGTGCCCGTCGACCAGGGCCGCGTCCCGGTAGTTCGGCCGCCAGAAGTCCATGACGTCCGCGGTGAACAGGCCGGAGGGGTCCTCGATGCGCACCAGCGCCGGGTCCACGCCGACCAGCATGGCCACCGCCGCCGCGCCCTGCGTGGCCTCGCCCGGGCTGTCCAGCTCGTACTTGGAGACGTCACTGGCGATCACGAGGACCTGCTGGGCGGGGTCGCGCCGGACCAGGCCGATGGCGAACTGCAGGGCCGCGGTGGCGCCGTAGCAGGCCTGCTTCAGCTCGACGACCCGGGTGGCGGACGACAGCCCGATCAGCGAGTGGACGTAGATGCCGGCCGCCTTGGCCTGGTCGATCGACGACTCCGTCGCGAAGACGACCGTGCGGATCCGGTCGGTGCCGTGCCGGGCGACGATCGGCGCGGCGGCCGTGGCACCCAGGGTGACGATGTCCTCGTCGGCGGCGGGCACGCTCATCGACTCCTGGCCGATGCCCACGTGGTACTTGCCGATGTCGGTGCCGTTGTACGCGGCGAGCGCGGTGTGCGGCAGGACGTACTCGGTGGTCGCTATCGACAGATCGTGGATTCCTATGGAGATGGACATGCCCTATGCACCAACCTTTGCGGTCTTGTTGTCGCGTTCCAGCTGGACGTGCGCGCGCATGAGTTCGCCGGGGTTCGTCTGTGCCGCGAGCAGGGAGAGTTCACCGCACAGCACCGTCGCCGCGGCGATGACGGCGAGCCGGCGGGCGTTCTCCCCGGGGGCGCGGTCGGCCCGGCAGCCGAGCCGGTTCAGGTTCGTCTCCACGAAGCCGAGGCCCTTGCCGTTGCCCACCGTGCCCACGATCAGGTTCGGCAGGGTGCAGGCGAAGTAGAGGTCGCCGTCGCGGTCCTCGGCCATCACGACGCCCTGGGAGCCCTCGACGATGTTGGCGGCGTCCTGGCCGGTGGCCAGGTAGAAGCCCAGCAGCATGTTGGCGAAGTGGGCGTTGGCCGAGCGGATGCCGCCGGCGAGCAGGGTGCCGAGCATGTTCTTGCGGATGTTCAGTTCGACGACCTTGGCCGCCGTCGTGTGCAGGACCTTCTCGACCACCTCGCGCGGCACGAGCAGTTCCGTGACCACGTTCTTGCCGCGGCCGAGGATGCCGTTGATCGCGGTGGCCTTCTTGTCCGTGCAGTAGTTGCCGGAGATCGAGCCGTAGGAGATGCCCGGGACCGTCTCCAGCAGGTGCTTGAGGAGCACGTCGGAGGCGAGGGTGGCCATGTTGTGCCCGGAGGCGTCGCCGGTGGAGAACTCGAAGCGGATGAACAGCAGGTTGGCGTTGATCTCGTGCCGGATGTTGATCAGCTGGGCGAACCTGCTGCAGCCGCGCACCACCTCGCGCAGCTCCTCGATGCGCGCCTCGATGGCCTGCGCCGCGGTGTACGCGGTCTGTGCGTCCGTCGCCTCGACCAGGACCGAGCGCGTCATCCGCTCGTCCACGAGGGTGGCGACGATGCCGTTCTCGGCCAGCATCGAGACCTTCGCGCCGCGGCCCACGGACGGCCACAGCGGCGACTCGTAGGTGGCGAGCGGAACATGCGTCTCGGTCTGGGCGACGTTCCCGGAGATGCGGACGGGTCCCACCCAGCGCATCGGGACCCCGGCTATGGCGTGCGTCTCGGTCATCGCGTGCTTCCCGTCGTCTCGTGGAGGGTCTCGGTGGAGCTGGAGCGCCGGGCCAGCGGACCCGTCTCGATGCCGCGGTCGGCGCAGAAGGACCGCAGCGAGCCCTGGATCAGCACGTCACAGCGGCGCAGGTCGGCGGGGGTGCGCGCGCCGAGCATCGTCTGCAGCGCGGCCAGCTGGTCCAGCCAGGTGGTCAGCTGGGAGATCAGCGCGTCCACGCCCCCGTCGAGCAGGGTCCGCAGGAATCCTCCGGACGCGCCGACACCGTTGGCGCCGAGCGCCAGGGCGCGGGCGACGTCGAGCGGGCTGCGGACGCCGCCGGAGGCGAGCAGGGGCAGGCCGGCGCCCTGCGCGTCCAGCAGGCAGGCCGGTGCCGACTGGCCCCAGCCGTGCAGGAAGGCGTACTCGCCCAGCTCCCGCCGGCCGTTCTCGATGCGGGCGAAGTCCGTGCCGCCCCGGCCGCTGACGTCGGCCACGGCCACACCGAGGTCCTTCAGCGTCTCCACGGTCTGCCGGCTCAGACCGTTGCCGACCTCCTTGACGATCACGGGGACGTCGACGGCCGCCGCGATCTTCTCGATCTGCCCGACCCAGGCGGAGAACGAGCGGTCGCCCTCCGGCATCGCCGTCTCCTGCGCGGTGTTGACGTGGATCTGCAGGGCGTCGGCCCGGATCAGCTCGATGGCGCGCCACACGTTCTCGACCGTCGCCGTCGCGTTGACGTTGGCCATGACGAACCCGTCCGGGTTGTTCTCGCGCAGCACGCTGAACGTGCCCGCGCACGACGGGTCCTTGAAGTAGGCGTTCATGGATCCCGAGGCGATCGGCACCCCGGTCTCCCGGGCGGCGACGGCCAGGTCCCGGTTGATGACACCGGTCTTGGCGCTGCCGCCGGTCATCGCATTGATGTAGATCGGCACCGGCCAGGAGATGCCCGCGAAGGACGTGGCCAGGGACACGTCCGGGCGGTCGATGCCGGCCAGGGCGTGGTGTACGAACGACACCTCGTCGAACTGGTTGATCCCGCGGGGGGTGTCCTGCTGCTCGATGGCGAGCCGGACGTGGTCGTCCTTGCGTTGAGCGCTCATTCCTCGATCCCTTCCAGGGCGGGACGGATGGGCAGGGGCAGCACCCCGGCCGTGGCCCACCGTTGCCGTACTTGTGAGATGTCCCGTGACGCCTCGGCGTCCAGCAGGGCGATACCGCAGTCGCCGCCTCCCGCCCCGGAGGGCTTGGCCGCGCCGCCGACCGCCTCGGCGGCGTCGCACAGCCGCGTCAGTCTGTCCGTGAAGATGCCGAGCCCGACCTCGTCGTCCAGGCGGGCCAGTTCCTGCCGGGCCGCGCGGATCTGCCGCAGCAGGCCCTCGCCGTCACCGGCCTCGAGCGCGGCGGTCGCCGCGCGCACACAGCCGTTGGTGGTCTCGACGAACCTCTCGTGCGAGGCGGTGCCCCGCCATGGCTTGCGGTGCAGGCCGGACACGAGGGACGCGGTGGAGGCGGGCTCCCCGGTCCAGCCGACCTCCAGCGACAGTCCCGCGGGCGACGGCAGCCGGCGCACCGAATGCCCCGGCCAGGGTGCGCCGATCGTCCGGTCGACCCCGACGCGGCGGGCCAGGTCCAGCACGAAGGCCCGGTCGGGTGCCTGGTAGGCGATCCAGCCGCCCCAGGTGCTCGCGGCGAGGTCACCGCCGGAGGCCTTGGGGTCGACCCGCGCCGTGGCGAGCAGGGCCAGCCGGTAGCGTTCGTCGTCCGACAGCTTCAGACCGGCGAACGCGGCCACCGCGTCGACGGTCGCCACGGTCACCGCGCCGCTGGAGCCCAGCCCGTACTTCCTGCCGTTGTCGTGGAGCCGGCTGCTGACCGAGACGCCCAGTGGCGTGGGCTGGGACATTCCGCGTTCGGTCAGCAGCCGGCCCACGGTCTCGATGGCCGACACCACGTGGGTCAGCCCGCCGCGCGCCCGCCCCCCGTCGTCCGCGCCGCGCACGACGAGCCGGCCGTCGTGCCAGCGCCAGGGCACCGCCCCGGGGCCGAGGTCGGAGGAGATCACGACATCGGCCCCACCGGCGTCGGAGCCGGCGTCGGAGCCGGCGTCGGAGACGGTGACCGTGATGTGCCGGTCGACCGCCACCAGGATCGCGGGGTTGCCCGGGTCCACCACCGCGTACTCGCCCGCGACGAACAACTTGCCCGGCGCCTGCCGGGCAACCGTGCGCTGCGGCGTCATCATCCGTCCCCGCCCAGCAGGTGGGCGCCGCGCCCGGGCCCGGCGACGAGCACCGTGCCGTCCGGTACGGCGTCGCGGACGGCGTCGGCGACCCGCGGCGCGTCCGCGCGACGGCACAGCACCTTCACGTTGGGACCGGCGTCCATGGTCGCGTAGGCCGGCACGGAGTCCTGCCTGAGCTGGAGCACACGGTCGAGCACGGCGACCGTGGCCGGTGACAGGTACCGCACCGCGGGACGCGCCGCCAGCATGGTGGCGTGCATGCCGAGCGCGTTGCGTTCGGCGATCTCGCCGACCGCCTCGAGGTCGCCGCGGCCCAGCGCGGTGCGCATGTCGGCCAGATCCTGCTTGCTGGAGTCGGCCCACGGCCGGTACAGCGGCGAGGTGTCGACCGTGCGCCGCATGGCCTCGCGGCTCGAGACGGCCTTGGGACCGGCGTTGACCACGGCGATGACCAGCGCGGGGTCGATGTCCGCCGTGGGCACCGGCTCGGCGTAGGAGCCGAGGTCCGCCTCCGCCGCCGTACCGGTGTCCGGGCCGGCGTGCCAGACGGCGAAGCCGCCGAACACCGACCGCGAGGCCGACCCGGAACCGCGGCGGGCCAGGCGGGACAGCGCGGTGGCGTCGAGGTCGATCCCGTACGCGGCGGCGGCGGCGACGGCCAGGGCGGCGAACCCGCTGGCGGAGGAGGCCAGGCCCGCGCCGGTGGGCACGGTGTTGCGGGTGTCGACGACGGCCCGGTGCTCCAGCCCGGACAGCTCCCGCACCAGTTCGAGGAACGTGGTGATGCGGCGGCCCGCCTCACCGGTCGCCCGGTCGCCGTTGAGTGTCACCTCGTCCTGCTCGGCATCGGGGTCGAGCCGGACCCGGGTGGTCGTCGGGAAGACGTCCAGAGTCATCGACAGGCTGTCGGTGCAGGGCAGGATCAGGCGTTCGTCGCGCTTGCCCCAGTACTTGATCAGCGCGATGTTCGGGTGCGCGACCGCGGTGGCGCCTGTCGCGGTCTGTCCCGACGGTCGCGGCACGGTGGTCGATCGGTCACGGAGCATGGTTGTCGAGCCCCTTCAGCGGTACCAACCAGGTCTGTACGGCGCCGGCCTCGTGCAGACGCCGGGTGACCTCCCGGGCCCGTTCGGGCAGGGTCAGTGCGATCAGGCAGCCGCCGAGCCCACCACCGGTGATCTTGGCGCCGAGGCTGCCGGCGTCGAGCGCGGCGTCGACCAGCGCGTCGATCCGGTCCGTGCTGAGCCGGGCCGCACGCAGCAGTGCGTGGTAGTCCGTCATCCGCGTGCCGAGTTCCTCGGGTTTGCCGTCGGCGAGGGCCTGCCGGGCCGCCTCGGTCAGCTCCGAGGCCCGGTCCACGAACCTCTCCTGCGCACCGGCATGACGGCGGAACCCGTCCCGCAGCAGCTCGACCGCTTCCTTGGTGCTGCCCAGGTCGCCGCTGTCCGCGACGATGAACAAGCCCTCGCAGCCGAGCCTGAGTTCCTCGGTCCGTCCGGGCCGGAACAGCAGCGGACGGCTCGCCCCGACGGTCATCGCATCGACGCCGCTGGCCTTGCCGTGCGCCATGTTCTCGGCCGTCTGCACCAGTTCGAACGCCGCCGTCTCGGTCAGTTCACGGCCGAACAGGTCGGCGAGGGCGAAGGCGATCGCGCGCGAGCTGGCCGCGCTCGAGCCGAGGCCCCGGCCGTGCGGGATCGCGCCGTCGAGGATCACGTCGAGGTGTGTCCTGCCGGTCACGCCCATGCGCGCCTTGAACTCCGCGGTCAGCCGGCGCAGGCCGTCCGAGGCCTGGGTGACCAGCGCCCGTGCGGGTGAGCCGGTCATCGTGTACGACAGGTCGCTCTGGCCGTCGGAGGTGTGGAAGGACCACCCGGCGCTGGCCGTCACCGTGAGCTGCGGGATCGGAAGTGCGAGCGCCGGAGCTCCGTAGACGACCGCGTGTTCCCCCAGCAGGATGGCCTTGGCGTGGGCGCGGCCGATGCCGACCGAGCGAGCCCGGTGGCTTTCTGACACCCCCTCCGCTGAGGTCGGTAGAGTCAACGCACTCAGCTCCCTTTTTCTTTTCTGCATGGTGATCGCATGGTCATGGGGATCGATCGTCCAAAGTTCTCGGATGGAATGAGGCAGGACGTCGCGGCAGCACCCAGAAGGCGATTGATCGGATGCGGAAGAAAGCGGGTGCCGTGCGCGCGGGAATCCGGTCCGCAGGGCGCTGAACGGGCGGGCACGGCACGCGATCCACTGCCCCATGGCTATTTTTGGGCAGGGTAGACGTGGGTAGATAGTGACACGGGTCGGACTCCACGCCAACACCGCGCCGGAGTGACCTGGGTCACCCGCACGGAAAGTGCTGGCACATAAGCTCGGGACGCGCAATCGAGCGAAATTCCAAGGGAATTCGAGCCGGTACCGAGAGTCTCACGGTCGAAGACACCGGAGGCGGGCGGGGACCGGGAATCGCGGCACTGCGGCCGGCGCGCGGGGCCATGGGCGCAGAAGACCGGAAGCCGCCCCGGACATCCGGGGCGGCAGGGGGCACGCAGGGGGACCGCGTGCCGGGGAAGGGGCCCGGGGGAGGGGCCCGGGACCGGGTCAGTGCCGGCGCTGCAGGGCGATCTCGGTGAGTTCCTCGATGTCGAACTCCGAGCGGCGGTGCGGCGCGCCGTAGCGCGTGATCTTCCCGCGGCTCACCCACTTGCGGATCGTCGCCTCGGACACCCCCACGGCGAGTGCGGCCACCTTCGTGGGGACGAGCCGGTGGCTCGGGGGCTTGATCATGCGTTGACACCCTTTCGCTGCCGCTCCATGAGCTTCCTGAGACTCAGCCACTCGCACACTTCCCATGAATGTCCTGAAGAGCAGGTGATGCTGCTGCCCGCACCCGCGCCGCGCTGCGGGGAGGCGCTGATCGTGCCCGGGCAGTCGTCCACGACGCAGTGCCGGACGGGCGTGTGCAGCTCTCGGGGCTCGGGGTCGATGGTCCGGCGCAGCTCGGCGACCAGGCCCTCGATCTCGTCCGCGAAGTCGACCGCCGGCGCCTGGCCGGCCAGCCACTGGAGGTTCAGGATGAGAAAACGCGCCAAGGAAAGCACGGTACGCGGCGGTGCAGTGGCCCCGAGCTTTTCCACGACCATTCCCGACCACGACTCGAGAATGGTCACGATGTTGTGGCGGGCGTCCAGCACGGAGACGTCCAGATGGTCCTTCCTGCGGCTCCCCGAGACCTTGGTCGGGTTCGTCCGACGGCCCGTCGGAGACACCTGGTAGAGGCATTCCTGGTAGAGGCCGGGGAGCGCGTGCAGGTTGTGCTCCACCGTCTTGATGCAGGGAACGCAGAGGACGGATCCGGCGGCGGCGTGGTTTTCCTGAGTGTGGTTCCTGGGACATGGCTGAGACTTCATCGAGGCTCCTTCACGAGGCGTCTCGGCCCCGCAACCGCTGTGCTTCACCTGGGATATCCCGTGCCGATTGCGGCAGTCGTTTCCGTGCTCCGGTCCGGTGACACTGGTGCGCCCCGCCCCGGCGAACGCTCCCATTACCCGACGGGCGACTCGAGTCCCGATACAGCATCGTTCGGAAACCTGCCCGGTGAACTGCCCCGGACCGCCTCTCAAGGCCGTTTCCACCCGGAACCGAGCTTCGGTTGAGCCCCTGCACGGACGGTGGCCGGAGGAAGGAGGAACTGTGGACGGTACGCACGGAGGCGAACGCGCAGTGAGCGTCGAACTCCCCGCAAGGCCGCTCGTCATGACGGCCACTCAGTTTCGCCCGGGTGAGGCTCTTCCCCCCGGAGCACCAGGCACCGCCCGCGCATCCGCCGAACCGGCCGGGAACGGCACGGCGGCACACCTGGAGGTGTGCCTCGTCGGCGCCGGCCCCCGGGGCCTTTCCGTACTGGAACGGCTCTGCGCGCAGGAACGGAAGTCGCCCCGCTGGGACACCGTCACCGTGCACGTCGTCGACCCGGATCCGCCGGGCTCGGGACGGGTGTGGCGCCCCACCCAGTCCCGGCACCTGCTGATGAACACCGTGGCCTCCCAGGTGACGGTCTACACCGACGCCAGCGTCCGCATCGACGGTCCGCTGGAGGAGGGGCCGAGCCTGCACCAGTGGGCCAAGGCCCTGGAGACGGGAACCCTCGAGGACGTCCCGGAGGGCGGCTACGGCGAGCAGATCGTCGCCGAGGCACGCGCACTGGGCCCCGACACCTATCCCACGCGCGCCCTCTACGGCTCCTACCTGACCTGGGCCTTCCAGCGGGTCGTGGCGCACGCCGCCGCACACGTGAGGGTGCGCACCCACGCCGTACGCGCCGTCGCCCTCGAGGACGCCGACGCCGTGGCCGGGCCCGCGGGCCCGCAGACCGTCACCCTCGAGGACGGCACCCGGCTGAGCGGCCTCTCCGCGGTCGTCCTCGCCCAGGGCCACGTGCCGGTCCGCGCCTCGGACACCGAGCGGCGGCTGACCGGCTTCGCCGCCCGGCACGGACTGACCTACCTGCCCCCCGCCAACCCGGCGGACGTGGACCTGTCGGGCATCCGCCCCGGCCAGAGCGTGCTGCTGCGCGGGCTCGGCCTCAACTTCTTCGACTACATGGCGCTGTTCACCCGCGGCCGGGGCGGTGTCTTCACCCGGGTGGACGGCCGGCTGGTCTACCGTCCCTCGGGCCGCGAACCACGCCTGTACGCCGGCTCCCGGCGCGGGGTGCCCTACCAGGCGCGCGGCGAGAACCAGAAGGGCGCCCACGGCCGCTACTTCCCCCGGCTGCTCACCGCCGGGTACATCGCGTCGCTGCGCGCCCGGGACACCCGCAGCGGGGCCATCGACTTCGCGGCCGACCTGTGGCCGCTCATCTCCAAGGAGGTGTGCGCCGTCTACTACGCGGCCCTGCTCGCCCAGCGCGGCGAACCGGGCCCCGTGACGGAGGAGTTCACCCAGCGGTACCTGGACGCCGAGCCGGGCCCGGCCGAGGACTCGCTCCTCGACGCAGCCGGCATCGGCACGGCCGAACGCTGGGACTGGGAGCGCGTCGCCCGCCCCTACGGCAGCCGCTCCTTCGACGACCTCGCCGCCTTCCGCCGCTGGCTGCGCGGCCACCTCGACGACGACGTCCGGCTGGCCCGCCAGGGCAACGTCAGCGGACCGGTCAAGGCCGCCCTCGACATCCTGCGGGACCTGCGCAACGAGCTGCGGCTCGCCGTCGACCACGGCGGCCTGACCGCCGACTCCCACCGCGACTACCTCGACCGCTGGTACACACCGCTCAACGCCTATCTGTCCATCGGCCCGCCGACGTCCCGCATCGAGGAGATGGCCGCGCTCATCGACGCCGGGATCCTCGACGTCACCGGACCCGACCTGTCCGTCACCGCCGAACCCAACGACCCGCTCGGCCCCTGCTTCATCGGCACCTCCGGCGCGATAGCGGACGTACGGATACGGGCCACGGTCCTCATCGAGGCCCGCCTGCCCGAGATCGACCTGCGGCGCACCGCCGACCCGCTGATGGCCCAGCTGCTGCGCACCGGGCAGTGCCGCCCGTACCGCATCCCCGGCGGCACCGCCGGCACCGGCGCGGACTACGAGACCGGAGGGCTCGCCGTGACCGAGCGGCCCTACCACCTGATCGACGCCCGGGACGAACCGCACCCCCGGCGCTTCGCCTACGGGGTGCCCACCGAATCCGTGCACTGGGTGACCGCCGCGGGCATCCGCCCCGGCGTCGGCTCGGTCACCCTCGAGGACTCCGACGCCATCGCGGCGGCGGTCCTCGCCGTGCCCGGGGCGACCGCACCGCCGCCCCCGGCCGCCGCCGCGGCGCTGCCCGCGGCCACCGTCCCGCTCACCACCGCGAAGGCAGGCGCATGACCTCCCCGCAGGAACCTCCACGGCCCGCAGCCCTCCCCGGCCACCTCGACGCCGGACTGCTCTCGCCCGTACGCGCGGGCACCCCCGTCGAGGCGGCCGTCGGCGACAGCGCATGGCTGCAGGCGATGCTCGACGCCGAGGCGGCCCTGGCCCGAGCCCAGGCCCGGTGCGGCACCGTGCCGGCCCACGCGGCCGAGGCCATCACGGCCGCCGCCCGCGCCGAACTGCTGGACGTACGGGAAGTGGCCCTGGCCGCACGGGAGACCGCCAACCCGGTGGTCGGCCTGGTCAAGGCGCTGACCACGGTGGTCGCCGAGCGCGCCCCGGCCGCCGCCGAGTACGTCCACCGCGGCTCCACCAGCCAGGACGTCTTCGACACCGGGGCGATGCTGGTGGCCGCCCGCGCGCTGCGCCTGATCGTCGCGGACCTGCGGGACGTCGCCGAGGCCCTGGGCGGTCTCGCGGCCACCCACCGGGACACCGTGATGGCGGGCCGCACCCTCGCCCTGCACGCCGTCCCCACGACCTTCGGGCTGAAGGCGGCCGGCTGGCGGCAACTTGTCCTCGACGCGGCCGAGCGCCTCGAGCGCATCGCCGACGGGGGGCTCCCGGTGGCGCTCGGCGGCGCGGCCGGCACCCTGGCCGGCTATCTGCAGTACGCGGGGGAGGGCGCCGACCCCGCGGCCGTGCTCGGCGAACTCGGCGCCGCCTTCGCCGCCGAGACCGGCCTGGCCGCCCCCGTACTGCCCTGGCACGCACTGCGCACCCCCGTCGCCGACCTGGGGGCCGCCCTCGCCCACACGACCGGAGCCCTCGGCAAGATCGCCGCGGACGTGCTGGTGCTCACCCGCACCGAGATCGCGGAGGTGGCCGAGCCCTCGGTCGCCGGGCGGGGAGCCTCCTCGGCGATGCCGCACAAACGCAACCCGGTGCTCGCCACCCTCATCCGCTCCGCCGCCCTCCAGGTGCCCGCGCTGGCGACCGTCCTGATGCAGTGCCTGCCCACCGAGGACGAGCGTTCGGCCGGCGTCTGGCACGCCGAGTGGCAGCCGCTGCGCGAGGCCCTGCGGCTCACCGGCGGCGCCGCGCACACGGCGGTCGAACTCGTGCGGGGGCTGACGGTGCACCCGGCACGGATGCGCGCCAACCTCGCGGCGACCGGGGGGCAGCTGGTGTCCGAGCGGGTCTCGGCCGTCCTGGCCCCGCGGATCGGCAGGACGGCCGCCAAGGAACTGCTCACCAGGGCCTCGTTGCTGGCCGCCACGACCGGCCGCCCGCTGGCCGCCGTACTGGCCGAACTCCCGCAGCTGGCCGGCGTACTGAGCCGCGGCGAGGCGGCCGCCCTGCTCGACCCGGACCGCTACACCGGTGTCGCCGGCCCCCTGGTGGACCGGGCGCTCACCGCACCGGACCGCACGCCCACCGGGGCGCCCTGACGGCTCCCCGTGCACCCGCCCGCTCGAGACGGCCTCGGGACCCGCTCGAGCCCCCCTCGAGCCCCGGTTCCGGACCGCCCGAACCCCTGCCCCCCGGACGGCCCCTTTGCGCATGATGCAAGGACAACGCACAGGGAGGGCAGCCAAGTTGACTCTGCACGCGCAGGTTGCCGGCGGTCGTGGCGGCGGCCACGGCCACGCCGTGGTCATCGGCTCGAGTCTCGCCGGGCTCACCGCGGCGCGGGCCCTGGCCTACTTCATGGACCAGGTCACCGTGATCGAGCGTGACTGGCTGCCCCGCGGACCGGGGCGGCGCCGGGGCGTGCCCCAGGCACGGCACACCCACACCCTGATGCCGGCCGCCCAGCAGGGCCTGGAAGAGCTGTTCCCGGGCATCGGCAAGGACCTGACCGCCGCCGGAGCGGTGCGCGTGCGGATGCCCGAGGACATGCTGCTGCTCGGTCCGGGCGGCTGGCTGCCCCGGACCGGCTCCGGCCTGTCGGTGCTGAGCGCCGGCCGCGACCTGATCGACGCCGTGATACGCGACCGGCTGCGCGCCGAGCCCAAGGTGACCTTCCTGCAGGAACACGAGGCCGTCTCCCTGGAGCCCGGCCGCAACGACAGCGTCGCCGGCGTCTGGGTGCGCGGGCGGGACCGCAAGGCACCCGAGGGGTGGGCCGGCCGCCGCCTGATACCGGCCGACTTCGTCGTGGACGCCAGCGGACGCGGCTCACGCGCCCCCCAATGGCTCGCCGAACTCGGCTACACCCCGCCCGGCGAGACGGTCGGCGACCCCCGCACCGCCGTCGCCACCGCCGTGTACGCGCCGGCCATCGGCCATGTCGCCGACTGGAAGAGCCTGCTGCTCATGCCCGCGCCCGGCCAGCCGGCCCAGGGCATGCTGCACCCCATCGAGGGCGGCCGCTGGTCGGTGTCGGTCTGCACCGGCGACGGCAGCCGCCCGCCCGCCGACCACGCGGGGCTGCTGCGCGCCGCCGGAGCCCTGCGCCACCCGCTGCTGCGCGAGGTCCTCGAGGCCGCCACACCGCTCGGTCCCGTCTACGGCTGCGCGGCCACCGGCAACCGCTGGCGCCACTACGAGAGGCTGCGCCGCTTCCCCGGCCAGTTCCTCGTCGTCGGTGACGCCTACGCTGCCCTCGACCCGGCCCACGGCCAGGGCATGACGGTCGCGGTGGAGTGCGCCCTGGCCCTCGACCACCTGCTGACCTGCCACGGCACCGCGGTCGGCCTCGGCCACCGGTTACGCCGTGCCCTCGCCCACCGGCTGGCTCCGGTCTGGCGCGCGAGCGCCTTCGGTCTGCGCGCCGTGCAGGACGGCCGGGACCCGCGGGCCGGCCTGCGCGAGCGGCTCGGCAGACGGTACGCGGCCCGGATCGCGGCCGCCGCGACCACCGAGGCACCCGCGGCCGCGCTGCTGCTGGACCTGCTGCAGTCGGCGGCCGCACCCACCGCGCCGCTGCGCCCGTCGGTACTGCGCGCCGCGCTGCGCGGCCCGCGCGGCCCGGTTCCGGCGGCCCCGCCCAGCACCACCCACGGGTCCGACGCGCGACGGCGCCGCGCGGTCGCGCCGGACCGGCCCGCCATCGGGGTCTCCACCGGTTCCGCCCGCTGGCGGCCCGGCACCGGCTCGTCCGCCCAGTGGCCGGCCGCGGCCCCCGTCGGCGACCGGCGGCTGCCGTGAAACACCGGGTTCCGGCACCGGCCGGCAAGGCGTACCCGGCCGCGCACGAAATGGGGAGCGGTCATACGCTTCACGCATGACAAAGGCAGATCAACTGGCATCTGCGGGAGTCGAGTTGCAAGGCACGTGGCTGTATGGCGCACGTAACAAGCCTGCAAAACCCGCCCAGTTGAGACAGAAGAAGATCAATTCACACGCCGCTCACTCGAAACTCGCTCAAGAATCACTTGAGTTGGGCCTGTACTTACACTCGAGAACGGTTGTCGAGCCGCCTGCGGCGTCGATAGCGTTCCAGCTGCTCGAAGGCACGGGCCTGCTTGCGCCGCAGCAGGCCACCCCGGCCGCCGGCCGCTTGCCGGACGGACCGGATGTGCCGGTGACAGCCGAGCGGCGAGGGGAGGGTGCGCGGGTATGAGCACGACCGAAACGGCGCCACCGAGTGCCCGCACCGAGACACCGAAAGGCGAGCGCGTCGCCGACTGGATGGACGGGCGGCTCGGGATCTACAACTTCAGATTCCTGATCCGCAAGGTGTTCCCCGAACACTGGTCGTTCATGTTCGGCGAGATAGCGCTCTACAGCTTCGTCGTCCTGCTGCTGACCGGCATCTGGCTGACGCTCTTCTTCGACCCGAGCATGTCCGAGACGGTTTACAAGGGGCCGTACACCGCGCTGCAGGGCGTGCGGATGTCGCAGGCCTACTCCTCGACCGTCCACATCAGCTTCGAGGTGCGCGGAGGCCTGTTCATCCGCCAGCTGCACCACTGGTCGGCCCTGACCATGATCGGCGCGCTGTGCTGCCACACGCTGCGGCACTTCCTCACCGGCTCGTTCCGCAAGCCGCGCGAGGTCAACTGGCTGATCGGCTTCGTGCTCCTGGTGCTGGTCACCCTCGAGGGCTTCGTCGGGTACTCGCTCCCCGACGACCTGCTCTCGGGCACCGGCCTGCGCATCGCCGAGGGCGTCACGCTCGCCATCCCGCTCGTCGGAACGTACCTGTCGATGTTCCTGTTCGGCGGCGAGTTCCCGGGCCACAACGTGATCGGCCGGTTCTACAGCTTCCACATCCTGCTGATCCCGGGGATCATCGTGGCGCTGCTCACGGTGCACCTGATCCTGGTCTTCTACCACAAGCACACCCAGTTCCGGGGTCCCGCCCGCACCGAGCAGAACGTCGTGGGCCAGCCCCTGTTCCCGCACTACACGGCCAAGGCCGGCGGCTTCTTCTTCCTCATCGCCGGTGTGCTCTCGCTGCTGGCGGGCATCGCCCAGATCAACCCGGTGTGGACGTACGGTCCCTACCGGGCCGACCAGATCTCCCAGGGCTCCCAGCCCGACTGGTACATGGGCTTCCTCGAGGGCGCGCTGCGCGCCATGCCCTCCTGGGAGTTCGCGGTCGCGGGCCACACCGTCAACCTCGGCGTCCTGATCCCCGCCGTCATCCTGCCCACGCTGATGATGGCCGTGATCGCCCTCTGGCCGTTCCTGGAGGCCTGGGTCACCGGGGACCGGCGTGAGCACCACCTCCTCGACCGGCCGCGCGACCACCCCACACGGACCGCGTTCGGCGTCGCGTTCGTCTCCCTGTACCTGGTGCTGTTCTTCGGCGGCGCCAACGACGTCCTGGCCGAGATGTTCCACCTGTCCCTGAACCAGATCACCTGGGCGGTGCGGATCGGCGTCTTCGCGGTGCCGGCGGTGGCGTACGTCGTGACCCGGCGGATCTGCCTGGGTCTGCTGCTGCGGGAGCGCGACAAGCTCCTGCACGGCCGTGAGACCGGACGGATCAGGCGCCTGCCGCACGGTGAGTTCGTCGAGGTGCACGAGCGTCTGGACCGGCACCGGGAGTACGCGCTGCTGGCCCGCAAGTCCTACGAGCCGCTGCCCGCGCCGTCGCCGGAGCGGGACGGCGTGCCCAACCCGAGGCTGCGCAAGGAGATGCTGCGCTACCGGCTCAGCCGCTGGCTGTTCGGCGGCCAGATCCCGAAGCCGACCCCGCAGGAGATGCGGGAGGCCCTGGCGCACTTCGGCCACGCGGAGGGCGGCCACGCCGCGCTCAACGGCCACGGCTCGCCCAACGGGCACGGGTCGGCCAACGGGCACGGGTCGGCCGACGGCCACGGCTCGGCCGACGGGCACGGCTCCGCCAACGGGCACGGGTCACCCGACGGACACCTGGAAACCGGCGCCGAGCGCCCCGCCGACGGACGGGAGCCGGACCAGGAACTGCTCTGACCCGGCACATCGCAGGGGACCGGGTCAGTGAGGGCGGCGCGGGTGATCAGGGGACGGTCACCCGCGCCGCCGTCGTTCCACGGCCGCCGTTCCGCCGTTGTTCCGTCGCCGTCGTGCCACGGCCGTTGTTCCGTCGCCGACGTACCGCCGCTGTCGTTCCGCCGCTGCCGTTCCACTGCCGTCGTTCCGTCGCCTCCGCCCCACCCACCCGTCCGCCACGGTCCGCCACCGCCGTGCCGCCGCACCGTGCACCGTGAGCCGGCCGCGCGGGCGTCGCACGAGGTGCGGCCGCCTCGCCGGTGCCCGGCCCAGGCAGGTACACCGCCACGCAACGCGGGACCGCCGGGCCGGCCCGGCGCGAGGTCCCGCTTCCCATCCGGTTGTCCGGCCTTCGGGCCGGAGTGTCCACGGAGGCCCGATGAGTACAACCCCCTGGCGCCGGGACGCACCCCGGGCCGAGTCCATCACCGGGGCGCGCACCGGCCTGACGCGTGACCTGCGGGGCCGCCAGCGCCGCTATCTCATGGCCATGCTGGTGCGCAGCGCCTGTGTGGTCCTGATGGCCGCCACCTGGAGCCGCTGGCCCGTCGTCGCGGTCGGCGCCCTGGTCGGCGCGGTCGTCATCCCCTACGTCGCCGTGGTGGCCGCGCAGGCCCACTGGCGCCAGCAGCGGGGCGCCCGGCACGCGGTGGTGTGGGTCAGGGAGGAGCCGCCCGCCACCCGCGTGGTCCTCGAACCCACCCTGATCCTGCCGCCGGAAGGCAACAGCCCCGGCTGAACCGTCCGCACGGGCGCCGGGGAACACGGAACGGCTCCCGCGGATCGCTGGGCGACCGGCGGGAGCCGTAGGGGCGAGGCACATCCTGCGGGGGCTTGCTCAGGACTTGGTCTCCTGGGCCGGCTGGTTCTGCCAGGGGCGGCACATGAACAGGAGTGAGGCGATCGCGGCCAGCGCGCCGCCGGTCTGGACGGCGGCCATGGGCACCGCCGTGCCCTTGCCCGCGATGCCCACGAGCAGCGTGGCGAACGCCCCCGTGGCGAAGCACGAGGTACCGACCAGCGCCGAGGCCGAGCCGGCGGCGTGCGGAGTGCGCATCAGCGCCAGCGCGTTGGTGTTCGGCAGCACCAGCCCCAGCGCCGAGATCATGACGAACAGGCAGGACGCGACCGGGACCGTGCCCACGTGTCCGAAGGCGCCCCCCGCCACCAGCAGCAGCACCGTTCCGGCGAGGGCGATCACGGCGAGTCCGACGCCCAGCGCCTTGTCCAGGCGGACCCGGCCCACGAGGAGCTTGCCGTTGATCCGGCCGACGACCATCATCCCGAGCGAGTTGAGGCCGTACAGCAGGGAGAAGGTCTGCGGGGACGCCCCGTAGATCTCCTGGATGACGAACGGCGAGGCGGCGATGTACGAGAACAGCGCACCGTAGGCGAAGCCGTTCACCATCACGTACCCGCCGAAGACCCGGTCGGCGACCAGTCCGCGCATGGTGAACAGGGCACCGAGCACGCCACCGCCCCGGCGCTGCTCGGGCGGCAGGGTCTCGGGCAGCCGGCGCCAGACGACCGCGGTCAGCGCGACGCCGATCGCGGCGAGGACCAGGAAGACGCCGCGCCAGGCGGTGAACCGCAGCACCTGCCCGCCGAGGATGGGCGCGACGACCGGAGCGAGGCTCGAGACCAGCAGCAGCGTGGAGAAGAACCGGGCCATCTCCAGGCCGTCGTAGAGGTCACGCACGACCGCGCGGGCGATGACGATGCCGGCCGCGCCCGCCAGGCCCTGCAGCAGCCGGAAGCCGATCAGCGACTCGACGTTGGGCGCGACGGCGCAGCTGGCGGAGGCGACGATGTAGACGAGCAGTCCGACCAGCAGCGGCTTGCGCCGCCCCCACCGGTCGCTCATCGGACCGACCACGAGCTGCCCGAGAGCCATGCCGGTCAGGCAGGCGGTGAGGGTCAGCTGGCCGCTCGTCGCGGAGGAGCCCAGGGTGTGTGTGACGTCCGGCAGGGCCGGGAGGTACATGTCCATCGACAGCGGCGGCACCGCGGACAGCGCGCCGAGCATGAAGGTGATGAGAAAACCGGTCCGGCGCAGTTTCTTCAGGTCGACGGCAAAGCTGCCACGCGCCGGTGGCCTCGGGATTCGTTTGCTCCTGACGGTGGCTTCCTCGGCGCGAGACATTCGCCCTCCGTGTCCATGCGTACGGGTCTGACGCCGATGGTGGCAGCAGGGCGCTACAGAATCGGTCGGGTACGGATTGCGTGATGCACGCGGTGCGACATATCAACTTCCGCGGGACTTCCCGCAATTGACGTGACCCAGGTCACTCGAAGGCGCTCTTGGCGCGAGGTTGCCGACCGTGTCACTATTTCGGCACGCCTCCCCTGCCCAAAAACAGTTGCACGGCAGTGGATTGAGCGACGCGCCCCCGAGCCGGCACCGGTAAGACCCGGTCCGTGCCCGATACGGGCGCTCATCCCTTTACGGCAGCCCCGCCGGCGCCGGCCACGGCCGTGACCCCACCCACGGCCTGCCCCCCACGCGGCACCGGCCGGCCCCAAGGCGTGCCTCCCCTCCCGAACCGGAGACCGGGCGGGCCCGCGCCGGCCCACTTCCCGGACCAGCGGCCCTCACGCCTCGGCGGGCTCCGGTACCGGCCTCGTGATCGCCATCAGGAGCCCTTCATGGAGCACCTAGTGCAACATGCCGTCACCACGATCCGCGAACGCTTCTGGGAACCGCTGACCCTCGACGAGCTGGCGCGGAGCGCGATGGTCAGCAAGTACTACTTCCTGCGCCTGTTCACGCGGGTCACCGGCGTCACCCCGGGACGCTTCCTGTGCGCGGTGCGACTGCAAGAGGCCAAGCGCCTGCTCCTGAGCACCTCGCTCACGGTCGCCGACATCTCGGTACGGGTCGGGTACAGCAGCACGGGCAGTTTCACCCGCCGCTTCACCGAATGGGTGGGGCTGTCCCCCACGCAGTACCGCAAGCTCTCCCTCGCCGTACCCGGCGACAAGCCCGAGCCCGCGCCGCCCGAAGCGGCCCCCGCCGACAACCCGCCCCCACCGGCGGCCCGCACCACCGGTTCGGTGACGGGGGTCCTGCGCAGCACCGGGACCGTGCTCTCCCCCGTCTACGTCGGAGTCTTCGACAGCAACATGCTCCAGGGCACCCCCGTCTCCTGGACCAACGCCTGCGCACCGGGCCGCTTCACGCTGCCCCGCATCGCCGCGGGCACGTGGTACGTCCACGCGGTGGCCCAGGGCCGGCACCCCGACAGCCCCGCCGGGACGGAACCCACCCCGCTGACGGCCACCCTGGGCCCGGTACGGGTGAAGGGCGAGACGGCACACCGCCTCGACATCACCCTCTCCCCGCAGGACTGGACCCGGCCGCCGATCCTCTCGGCCCTCATGGACCTCGAACCACAGCCGATGGCGGCGTGACCCCGGCCGTCGGCTGTGCGCACCAGCACCTACCCAAGGCAGACTCTAGAGAAAGTGGATCCAGATATGCCCAGGCTATGCAAGCCCGCGGTTCAGGCGCCGGAAAACGTCATCACGATGGAAGAGACGCTGGATTTCGCCCAGCGGGTCCACCAAGGAAAACCGCAGCTGCCGCTGGCGCTTCGCCTGATCCGTAATACGGGCGTGCAGAAGCGTCATATCGTCCAGCCCATCGAGAAGACGCTGCGCCACCCGGGTCTGACGGAACGCAACCGCATCTACGAGGCCGAATCCAAGAAGCGGACCCCCGCGGTCGTCGAGGAGGCCCTGAAGAACGCGGGCGTGGCGGCCCGTGACGTCGACGCCATCATCTACGTGTCGTGCACCGGCTTCCTGATGCCGTCGCTGACCGCCTGGCTCATCAACACGATGGGCTTCCGCCCCGACACCCGGCAGATACCCATCGCCCAGCTCGGCTGCGCGGCGGGCGGTGCGGCGATCAACCGCGCCCACGACTTCTGCGTGGCCCACCCCGGGAGCAACGTCCTGATCGTCTCGGCCGAGTTCTGCTCGCTGTGCTACCAGCCGGACATGGACGACATCGGCTCGCTGCTGTCCGACGGCCTGTTCGGTGACGCGGTCGCCGCCGCCGTGGTGCGCGGCAACGGCGGCGTCGGCATCGAGCTGGAGCGCAACGCCTCGTACCTCATCCCGCACACCGAGGACTGGATCTCCTACGCCGTGCGCGACACCGGCTTCCACTTCCAGCTCGACCGCCGGGTGCCCGGCACGATGGAGCCGCTGGCCCCGGTGCTGCGCGAGTTCGCCAAGGACCACAGCTGGGACGCCGGCAACCTCGACTTCTACATCGTCCACGCCGGCGGTCCGCGCATCCTGGACGACCTCGCCAAGTTCCTCGAGGTCGACCGCAAGGTGTTCCGCCACAGCTGGTCGACCCTGAGCGAGTACGGGAACATCGCCAGCGCCGTCGTGCTCGAAGCCGCCCGCCGGCTGTTCGAGGAGGACACCCCGGCGCCCGGCGCGACCGGTCTGATCGCGGGCTTCGGTCCCGGCATCACCGCGGAGATGGGGCTCGGCACCTGGGCCGAGTACGACCCGCAGACCATCGACTGAGCCGTCCCGGACCAAGGAAGCGACGAGTATGACTGACCTCATCCTCCCGGCGGGCGCAGGGCGGAAGCTGATCACTCCGGCGCAGGAGGTGACCTTCAAGGCCACGGCGGAGATGGGATCCTCCGTGTCGATCTTCGAGGTGGTCGTTCCGCCCGGCTTCGACGTCGGGGCACACGTGCACGACCACTCCCAGGAGTTCTTCTACGTCCTGGACGGCGAGCTGGACCTGCTGTGCTTCGAGCCGACCGAACGCACGAAGGAGGCCTGGCACCGCTGGGAGTCCCCGAAGGGCGACCGCGTCGTCCGGGCGGGCGAGGGCAGCTGCATGTTCGTGCCGCCCGGCACCCCGCACGCATTCCGCAACGCCACGGACAAGCCGGCGAAGATGCTCTTCCAGTGCCTCCCCTCGCCCGACCACGAGGACTACTTCGAGGAGATCGCGGAGATCTGGTCGCGCGGCACCACGGTGGACGCCGCGGCCGTGGAGGAGATGCGCAGGCGCTACGACGTCAGTCAGCTCACCCCCCTGCGCTTCGAACCCCCGACCCTTATCCCTGCCCAGTCGGCGACAGAGCACGAGGCATGACGGAGATGAGCACGATGGATTCGATTCCCCTGGTTCACGCGAGCCTGGGTGAGCAGGAACTGGCCGCCGTCGCCGAGGTCTTCGCCTCCGGCTGGCCGGCCGGCCAGGGCCCCCGGGGCAAGGCCCTGGAGGCCCAGCTGGCCCAGAAGTACGGGGTCGCCGACGCGGTCGCGGTGAGCAACTGCGGCGCCGCCCTGCACCTGGCCATGCTCGCGTTCGGGGTCAAGCCGGGCGACGAGGTCATCGTCGCCGACTACGGCTTCCCGGCGCCCGCACAGGCCGCGCTCTACGTCGGCGCCACCCCGGTCTTCGCCGACGTACGACCCGACACCTACACCGTCGACCCGCAGGCCGTGGCCGACCTGGTCACCGAGCGCACCGTGGGCATCATCGCGGTGGACACCGTCGGCATGCCCGCCGACTACGCCGAACTGCAGGCCGTCGCCGACCGGCACGGGCTGTTCCTGGTGGAGGACGCCGCATGTGCCGTCGGCGCCACCTACCAGGGCCGCCAGGCCGGTGCGCTCGCCGAGGTGGGCTGCCTGTCCTTCCACGGACGCAAGGGCGCCAGCAGCGGTGAGGGCGGTGCCCTGCTCGCCGCCGACCCGAAGATCGGGGCGGACGCGCGGCTGCGCTCCTCCTTCGGCATCGGCAGCATCTTCGACATGGGGGAGGTCGTCGGCCTGCCGATCCCGACGTTCACCGAGATCGGCTACAACTTCAAGCTGTCCGACATCGCCTCGGCGATCCTCCAGGTGCAGCTCGGCCGCATCGACGAACTGCTCCAGCGCCGTGACACGGTCGCCCGCCAGTACGCCGAGCTGCTCGCCGACGACGACCTGCTGTCGGTGCCGTACGTGCCGAACGACCGCACCCACGCCTGGCAGACCTACATGGTGACGCTGGACGCGGGCGTGGACCGCGGCGCGGTCGCCACCGAACTGCGCGGACAGGGCATCGGCTGCGGGCACGGCACCTTCGCGGGCCACATCCAGCCCGTGTTCGAGGCGAAGCAGAAGTGCCCCGTCTCCGCGGACCTCGCCGCGCGGCAGCTCGCCATACCCATGCACGCCGAGCTGACCCAGGACCAGGTCGCACGGGTCGCCCAGGCGCTGCGCAGCGCCGTGCGCACCCACGCGAGCACCGGCCGGCGCGCCGCCTGACGCACGTACGGCCCACCACGTGCCACGGCTCCCGCACAGCGCGTCGCCGACCTCGCAGCGTGCACCGAAGGAGAGACATTCCCCATGAAGGGCTCAACAGCCTACAGATCCATACTGAAGCGCGGTCTGCACATCGGCCTCCTGCCGGAGATGGCCGCGGCCGTGAACCCGTCGACGCCGATCGTCCTGGACCACGACCTGGACGTCCTGCCCGAGGCCGGACGGCGCCTGACGGTCGCCCAGTACGCCGAACACGTGGACGACCTCGCCGCCCGCCTGTGGGCGGCCGGGGTCCGGCCCGACGAGCGGGTCGTCATCTACAAGACGGCCAACGCCGACCACTGGATGCTCGCCGCCGCGGTCTCCCGCATCGGCGCGGTCGTCGTCAACCTGTCGCCGGCCCTGGACGCCGCCACGGTGGGCGTCCTGCTCCAGCGGGTCGACCAGCCGACGCTGCTCACCGACGGGACGAAGCTCGACCTCCTCACCGAGGTGCCCCTTGCGGACCTCACCCGACGGGTGATCACCTCGGCCGACGACCGGCCCGGGACCGTCTCCCTGGCCGAACTCGCCGGCGCGCCGCGGGTCAGGCCGGTGGTGCGGCCGATCGACGAGGCCGCCGTCATCACCCACACCTCGGGCACCACCGGGATTCCCAAGCTGGTGGTGCACACCGCGCGCACGCAGGGCCTGCGCCTCATCCCCCAGTGGCGCCTGCTGTCCCTGATGCGGAAGAAGGAGACCGTCGCCATCCACGTGCCGTTCGTGCACTCACGGATGGTCGCCGCGATGTCGCTGGCGCTGCTGCGGGAGTACCCGGTCCTGCTGCTGCGCGAGACGGACCCCGCCGTCGTCGCCGAACACTTCCTCAGGCACCGGCCGGCCCTGGTCGAAGCCCTGCCCAACTCGCTGATGGAGTGGGAGGGGCTCACCGAGGACCCGCGGATGCCGTTCGCGTCGGTGAAGGTCTTCAGCAGCACCTTCGACGCGATCCACCCCGCGACCATGGGCAAGCTGCTGGGCGCCTCCGCCCGGCGCGGGGCGCTGTTCTTCCAGATCTACGGGCAGAGCGAGGTCGGCCCGGCCGTCGGCCGCGCCTACTTCCGCCACTCCGCCCACAAGGCGAACGGGCGCTGTGTCGGCTGGGCCATGCCGTTCGGGGCGGCGAAGGTACGCGTCGTCAGCCGAGACGGCAAGCGCCCGACCGAACAGAACCCCGGGCGCATCGAGGTCGCCTGGCCCGCGCTGGCCAAGACGTACTACGGCGAGCAGGAACGCTACGACGGCAACCGCAAGGGCGAGTGGTGGGGGACCGGCGACGTCGGCTACTTCACCAAGTTCGGCTGCCTGCACATGCTCGACCGCGAGGTCGACATGATCCCCGGGGTGCGCAGCTCCCTGGAGATCGAGGACGTGGTCCTCGGCAAGCTGGACGAGCTGGCCGAGCTGGTCGTGGTCCAGGGCCCGAACTCGGAAGCCGTCCCGGTGATCTGCACCGTCGACGACGAACCGCTGGACCTCGCCCGCTGGCGGACCGCCGTCGCCGACTTCCCGCAGCTCGCCGACCCCGTCCAGATCCCGCAGGCCGAACTGCCCAGGACGGCCACCTTGAAGGTGCAGCGGCTCGCGCTGGCCCGCCGGTTCGAGAAGCAACTTCAGGAGCGGGCGTGACCCGCGAAAAGCACACCACCACGGCGATGCACACACACCACTTGAAAGGGGCCAAAGCCTTGACACCCGAAGCCACGCTCGCCCGATTCCGCGAGTACATGGTGGGACCCTCGCGGTTCATGAGCCTGCTCTCCAGCTTCGAACTCGGCATCGTCGACAAGCTGCGGGAGACCCCCGGCCTGACGGCGGAGCAGCTCGGAGAGGCCGCCGGAACCAAGCCCGACGTGGTGGAGCAGCTGCTGTTCCTGCTGGTCAAGGAAGGCTTCGTCGCCCACGACGAAGCCGCGGGGACCTACCGCCTGGACGCGCTCGCCGACGTTCCCGTGAGCGATCTCAACCGGGCGCTCGCCTACATGGACCTGATCAAGGTCACGGCGCTGCGGCAGCTGTTCTACCTCACCGAGAGCGCGCGGACCGGCACGGTCGTCGGTCTGAAGGAGCTGTACGGCGCCGAGGGCACCCTGTACGACGCGGTCGCCGACCACCAGGACCTGAACGACTCCTGGCTGAAGCTGATGAACAACGTCACCGCCAACATCGACCCCTGGTTCTTCGACAACATCGACGTACCGGCCGGCTCCCGGGTGCTCGACGTCGCCGGCAACACCGGCCTCGGCGCGATCCACACCTACCGCTACAAGTCCTCCCCGGGGCTGAAGGTGACCACCTTCGACCTGCCGGACAAGGAGACCGAGGCGCTGGCCAACTTCAAGGCCGAGGGCCTCGAGGAGCACCTGTCCTTCATCGGCGGGAACGTCTTCGACGAGATCCCCAAGGGCTTCGACGTCGTACTGATCAAGCACTTCCTGGACATGTTCGACAAGAGCGACGTGATCCGGATCCTCGAGGGCGTCAGCAAGTCCCTGGAGGTCGGCGGGCAGGTCAACATCCTGGTTCCGGTCTACCCCGAGGACATCAAGGACACCGACAACTACAACGTCGACTTCTTCCCGGCCTTCTTCATCGGCTGCACCATGGGCCAGGGCGGCCCGCAGAAGCTGTCGACCTACGAGCGGTGGCTGGAGGAGTGCGGTTTCAAGGTGACGAAGGCGATCACCAAGAACGCCTCCGAGATCCCGCCGGACGTCATCCCGGTCCAGGCCATCCTGACCGCGACGAAGGTCGCGTGACCGGCTGAGGCGAGGACGTCGCCCACTTCTCGCGACCGTCGCCGTGTACGGCAGTGCCTTGCGGCCGGCAAGGCACTGCCGGGGCTGGAGGACCCATGAAGACGCAGGAGGGTCGGCGGGACTCCGGGACAGGGACCGTGCGGGCCCCGGCACGCGCATGAAGTGCCCCCGCGCACCGAGGAGACCAACCGGTGGGCGCACCGCCCACCACCGGCACTGCCTGCCCTCGCGGCGGGCCGCACACCAACGTACCGGCGAACCCCGCCCGAGCCGCTGCCGAGGCCGCGGGGGCCGAGGTGACCACGGCGACCGCCGACGTCATGGATGACGCCGAGCAGGAGCCCCCCGACGGAGCCGACGCGATCGTCGTCGAGGTGCTCCGGCTGATCACCGCGCAAGCACAGACCACGTAACCGAAGGAGATCACGGTGTCCAACTTCATGCTGTTGCCGGACGGGATGCGTCGCTGGTCCCAGCAGCAGGGGGTGTCCCTCCAGGAGAGCTACCAGGCGATGGCGGACAAGATCGTCGAGTTCACCGGCTGGGTCCGGGAGGAAGGCTTCACCAACTTCTACATCGCGACCAACTCCGCCCAGAACTACACCCGTCCCGAATCCGCGGTGACCACGTTCCTCGGCGCGTTCAACGACGTGGCGCGACGCGTCCACGGCGATCTGAACTTCGAGTTCTCCGGACTGCTCGACCTCGTGCCGGAGACCTACCGCACCGAGCTGGAGGAGCTGCGGGACAAGTCGGACAAGGAATCCGGCTTCACGCTGCACTTCGTCCTGGGCATGTCCCTGTCCCAGGAGATCATCGGCATCTTCAACAAGCTCAACGGCAAGATCCCGGAGCTGACCGAGGACATCCTCGCGGCCCACGCCTACGTCCCCGAACCGGTCGACTACGTCCTGCGCACCGGGGGCCACGTGCGGCTGTCGAACTTCTACCCGCTGATGTCCCCGTTCGCCGAGCTGCACTTCTCCGACGCCCTGATGCCCGACATCACGCGTGAGGAGTTCGACGCCGCTCTGCGGGACCTCCGCGGCCGGGACCGGCGCTACGGCGCCTACCCGGTCTGAGCACCCGTCCCCGACCGGGCGGGCCCCGCCACGAACCGCCACGAACCCCGGTGACCGCCGCAAGGTCACCGGGGTTCCCGTGCCGTTTTCGCATGGTGCGTCGGACGCAGCCACCCGGCCGACGGGCCGCACCCCCATACGGAGACCCACCGTCATGAACACCCACCAGACCACCTCACTGCTCCTCGCTCTCGCGGCGATCGTGCTCCTGGCCCGCGTCCTGGGCGCCCTGTTCCGGCGGTTCAACCAGCCGGCGGTGATCGGCGAAGTCCTCGCCGGCATCGCGCTCGGACCCACCCTGTTCCACGGGGCGGTCTCCGACGCCCTGTTCCCCGGCGGCATCCGGCCCCTGCTCAGCGCCCTGGCCGCGGTCGGCGTCGTGCTCTTCATGTTCATCGTCGGTCTGGAATGGGACGCGGCGATGATCCGCGGCAGCGGAAGCCTGGCCGCGACCGTGTCGTTCAGCTCCATCCTGCTGCCGTTCGGCCTCGGAGCGGTCCTCGCGCTGTACCTGACGGACGACTACGGCACCGGCGACGAGACGGCGTTCATGCTCTTCATGGGCATCGCCATGTCCATCACCGCGTTCCCGGTCCTGGCCCGGATCCTCACCGACCGGGGCATGACGCGCTCACCGCTCGGCGTGGTGGCTCTGGCCTGCGCCTCCATCGACGACGTCCTCGCCTGGTCCCTGCTCGCCGCCGTGGTCGCCATCAGCGGCTCGGCCGGCGCCGACCAGTGGCACATCCTGCTCGCCGTGCCCTACCTGCTGGGCATGCTCTTCGTCGTACGCCCGCTGCTGGCCCGGTTCGTGGCCCGCCGGCCCGGCCTGAAACTCACCCCCACCGTGCTCGCGAGCGTTCTGGTGGGCCTGCTGCTGTCGGCCACCGCCACCGAGTGGGTCGGCCTGCACTACATCTTCGGCGCCTTCCTCTTCGGCGCGATCCTGCCGCGCACCGGCAGCGAGCAGCTGCGTACGGACGTGCACGACCGCATCGGCCAGCTGAGCGGCACCCTGCTGCTGCCGGTGTTCTTCCTGGTCGCCGGCCTCCAGGTCGACCTGTCCGGCCTCGACGCCGACGGGCTGGGGACGCTGGGGCTGATCCTGCTCGTGGCCGTCGGCGGCAAGTTCACCGGCGCCTTCCTCGCCGCCCGGCTGAACCGGATGCCGGTACGGCAGTCCGCCGCGCTCGCCACCCTGATGAACACCCGCGGCCTGACCGAACTCATCGTCCTCAACGTGGGTCTGCAACTCGGCTTCCTCGGCCAGGAGCTGTACTCGCTCATGGTCGTCATGGCGGTCGTCACGACCGCGATGGCGGGCCCGCTGCTCAGCTGGCTCATCGGGCGGCCCACCGACGACGGCCGGCCGGAGCCGGCCAGGGCGCCCGAGCAGGCGGCGGCACGCGTGGAAACGGCCGCCCAGTCCCCGGTTTCCTGACGGCCGTGCCGGGGCGACCGGTGCGGCTGAATTCTCGAGCGGGTCTTGAGCGGGCCCGCGTTATCGTCGGGGGGCGACGGAGTGCGGGATTCCAGTGGAATCAATGGCTGATGCCGACTACTTGGAGTTTTGATGTACCAAGACACTGAGGCAGAAAAGCTGTACTCAGCCATCGAGGAAGCGGCCCGTCTGGTGGGTGCGGCCTGCTCACGCGAAAAGGTGTGGCCGGTTCTGACCACCTTCGGTGGAGCACGCGAGAACGCCATGGTCGTTTTCAGCGTGCTGACCGGAGAGCGGCACGCGGGGCACCTCGACTACTGTTTGACGATCCCTCCGGAGATCGGCGATCCCTACGCCCATGCGCTGGCGAACGGACTCGTCACCGAGACCGGCCACCCGGTCGGCTCGCTGCTCTCGGACATCCATGCGCAGGGCTGGGAAGTCAGCGAACACTTCACCGACTGTTCGGCCGTCAACGGCTTCAAGAAGATCTACGCGCACTTCCCCCGTGACCTGCAGAAGGTGTCGAAACTTGCGGACCTTCCGGCCATGCCGCGCGCGGTGGCGGAGAACCTCGCTCTTTTCGACCGCTACGGGTTGGACGACGTGGCGATGATCGGCATCGACTACAAGAGCCGGACGATCAGCCTGTATTTCCAGTTCACGCCGGAAACCCGCCCCGAACCGGAAACCCTGCGGTCGATGCTGCGCGACATCGGACTGCCGGAACCGAGCGAGCCGATGCTCGAGTTCGCTCACAAGGCGTTCAGGGCGAATTTCACCCTGAGCTGGGACTCCACGAAGATCGCTCGGGTCGCCTTCGCACCTCCGCTGGGCACCGGGTTGAATCTTTCCGAGGTTCCGGCACGCGTGGAACCACACATCGAACGATTCGCGACAACTGCTCCGCGTGCTTACGCCGGCGAGCGCATGAACCTTTTCGCCGTCAAGTGGCTCCCCACCGGAGAATTCCTTGAGGTCTGTTCGTACTACCAGGTCTCCGCGGCGTACGAACCTGTCCGGCTGATGGAAACCCACAAAGAACAGGCGTAGTCCCGAGGACGCACCTGGCTCGCCGCTTCCCCCCGCCCCGGCGGCAGGCGGGCCGGCACCCCACGGCACACCGGGGGACCGGTCCGAAGAACCGTGTCACAGCCCGGCCGCCGTGCCCCGTCTTATGGGTGACGCCTCAAGTCCGTTCGATGGAACATGGAACAAGGAGAAGATCATGGAGACACGGAGCGCGGCCCCTGCGGCCGGGCCGAGCTCGGGGACAGCAGCCGGGGACTCACGGCGATGGCTGATCCTCGCCGTCATCTGCACCGCCTACCTCATGGTCGGTGTCGACCTGACCGTGGTGAACCTCGCGCTTCCGTCGGCGCAGGAGGCGCTCGACTTCACGGACGCCGACCGGCAGTGGATCGTGACCGCCTACGCGCTCCCGTTCGGCAGCCTGCTGCTGTTCTGCGGGCGGCTGTCCGACCTGATCGGCCGTAAGCAGACCTTCCTCATCGGCCTGTCGGGCTTCGCGGTCGCCTCCGCCGTCGGTGGCGCGGCGACCAACTTCGAGACGCTGGTCACGGCCCGTGCCGCCCAGGGCGCCTTCGCGGCGATGCTCGCACCGGCCGCCCTGGCCCTGCTGGCCACCACGTTCACCGACCCGAAGGAGAAGGGCAAGGCCTTCGGCATCTTCAGCGCCGTCGCGGCCGCCGGCACCGGTCTCGGACTGATCCTCGGCGGTGCGCTCACCTCCGGCCTCAACTGGCGCTGGTGCCTGTACATCAACCTGCTCTTCGCCGGCGTCTCGCTCATCGGCGGTCTCATGCTGCTGAGCAAGCAGCCCAAGACGGGCGCCCGGATGGACGTACCGGGTGTGCTGCTGGCGTCGGCCGGCATGTTCTGCGTGGTCTACGGCTTCTCCAACGCCGCGGAGCACAGCTGGAGCACCCCCTCCACGTGGGGGGTCCTCGCCCTCGGCGCGGTGCTGCTGATCGTCTTCTCGGCCTGGCAGACGCGCACGGCGAACCCGCTGCTGCCGCCCCGGGTCGTCCTCGACCGCAACCGCGGCGGTGCCTACCTCACCACGCTGTTCGTCGGAACCGGCATGTTCGGCGTGATGCTGTTCCTCGTCTACTACATGCAGACCGACCTGGGCTACTCGGCCATCACCTCCGGGGTCGCGCTGCTGCCGATGCTCGTCTTCACCGCCGTCGCCGCCAACGTCAGCGCCGCCAAGCTGCTGCCGAAGTACGGCCCGAGGCCGCTGGTCACCGTCGGTCTGCTGCTCAGTGCGGCCGGCATGGCCTGGCTGACCGGGATCGGCATCGACTCCGGCTACGCCACGCACCTGCTGGGCCCCGTCAGCGCCGTCGGCGCCGGCCTCGGCCTCATCTACGGCGCGGCCCTGCGCACCGGCACCGCCGGCGTGGCACTGCAGGACACCGGCATCGCCTCGGCGTGCGTCAACACCGGCCAGCAGCTCGGGGGCGCCATCGGCACCGCGCTGCTCAACACGATCGCCGCCACCGCGACCGGCAACTGGCTGGACAGCCACGTGAAGGGCAAGCCGTCGGCCGAGCAGATCCACCTGGCGTCCATCGACGGATACACCACGGTGTTCTGGTGGTGCACCGCCATCTTCCTGGTCGGCGCCCTCATCTCCGGCCTGATGCTGCGCAGCGGCCCGCTGCCCGCACCTCAGGGCGTCCCGGCCGCCAAGCCGGCCGAGAAGAGCGAAGCCGCACGTTCCTGACGTGCACCGTGCCCGGGCCCGAGCGGCCCGGGAACCGGTGATGCCCGCGGAGAGCGGGCATCACCCGTCGCGCCGGGGGCCGGTGCCCGTGCACCCGCCCGCCGGCGCGGCCCACACCGAGACCCCACCGCAGCCGCCCTGTCATTCAAGGGATGAGGACACCCACCATGACGACGTCCGGAAGTTCTCCCGCCGGCTTCGCCTTCGACTTCGACAACGGAAACTTCTACCGGGACCTGATCGCCGCGGCGGGCGACTCGTCCGGGCAGCAGCAGGCCATCGGCCCGCAGGACGTGTCCCTCATCGTCTGGGTCCAGGCGGTCATGTGGGCCGCACGCTTCGACGCGCTGGCGCCGTACCACCCGACCGCCGTCGGGGTGCACTCCCGGATCGACCGCCGCCCCGCCGAGGAGCGCGCCACCAACCGCAACAAGAACATCGCCGCCCTGTACGCCTCGTCCTACGTGGCCAACGCCGTGTATCCCGAGCGCGAGCACGTCATGCGGAAGATGATGACCATGCTCGGCCTGGACCCCGACGACACGGCCGAGGACCCGACCACCCCGGCCGGCATCGGCACCATCGCCGGCAAGGCCGCCGTCGACGCCCACACCCGCGACGGCATGAACTTCCTCGGCGACGAGGGCCGCACCTACAACGGCCGGCCCTTCGAGGACTACACCGGCTACCGGCCCGTCAACACCGCCTACGAACTGACCGACCCCTCGCGCTGGCAGCCCGCCCTGCGCCCCCACCGCCGCCGCACCGGCGGCGGACCGGGCGACAAGGGCGCCTTCCTCGTCCAGCAGTTCGTCACCCCGCAGCTGCGGCTGACCAAACCCTTCACCTACGAGGACCCGGCCCGGTTCGAGCTGGCCCGGCCCGAGCACTCCGACCACACCGACCCGCTCGCCTACCAGCGCTCCGTGGACGAGGTCCTGTCGGCGTCGGCCGGACTCACCGACGAGCAGAAGGTGACGACGGAGTTCTTCGACAACACCTACCTGAGCGTCCTGCAGTCCACGAAGGCCGCCGGACTCGCCCACGAACTCGACCTGGACGGCTGGGTCCAGCTGCTCTTCACCAGCTCCGTGGCGCAGCTCGACGCCCTGATAGCCGCCTGGCACCACAAGCACGCCTACGACGCCGTCCGGCCGTTCAGCGCCATCAGCCACGTGTACGGCAGCAAGCAGGTGACCGCCTGGGGCGGACCCGGCAACGGAACGGTGCAGGACCTGCCCGCCGACCAGTGGACCGGCTACCTGCCGCCCGGGGACACCCCCGAGTACCCCTGCGGCACCACCACCCTGTGCGCCGCCGAGGGGCAGGCGGCGCGCCGCTTCCTCGGCGACGACGTCCTGGACTGGACGCACACGGTCCCCGCCGGCTCGACGCTGACGGAGCCCGGACACACCCCCGAGAAGGACGTCGAGCTGCACTACGCCACCTGGACCGACTTCGCCGAGGAGTGCGCCCGCAGCCGCGTGTGGGCCGGCGTGCACTTCCGGACGACCACCGAGCGCTCCCTGCACTTCGGCACCCAGTTCGGCGACCGTGCCTACGACTTCGTACAGCGGCACGTCAACGGCGACGTCCAGGACTGACCCCGGCCGGACAGCACACGCCGCCGCCTGCACGAGCAGGCGGCGGCTCCGTTTCGGCACCCACCGCACACCGCAGCAGGAGACCACCGGAACCGACGGAAGAAGAGACCGATGAGTGCTGCCCCGCCTCCCCCCGAGCCGCACGCCCGCCGCGCCGAGATCGCGTCCCGGGCCTGGACCGAGGCCCTCTCCATGACCGGTGCCGGCCCCGCCCGCCGCCCGCGCGGCGAGATCACGGCCGCCGCACTGCGGGCACACAGCGCACTGTCCGCGGGCCTCGGGCAGCACATCCCGCTCACCGTGCTGGGACCGGACGCCGGAGCCCGCCAACTGGCCCTCTTCCTCACCGTGTACGCCGGCCGGGACGAACAGCGCGAGGCACGGGACCTCGGCGCGGCGGCATGAACTCGACCCGCGCTCGAAGCGCGCTCGGGGTTCCCCCGCACGCGCGGGACTCACACGGGAACCGACCCTAGGGTGGACCCGCGGTCGTCGCGCCCGCCTGCTCCATCCCCCCGTTGGCGGGCGGGCGCGACGTATCCGCACGGCCGGACGGCCCGCCCCGGCCTCTCGTCCGCGACGGTCCCCACCTGCCGTGTCACTGCCGGCCGGACTGTCTCGTCTCAGGGCAGACAGCGAATTCCGAGACGGGGAGGCACTGCCGGCCGCGACACGTCCGGTGAGGCGGTGGCCGAGCCGGGCGCCGGCTGCGAGGCCCGTCCCCACGGCTTGGATGCGAGCTTGGACGCGAGGAGGGGCTTGCATGAGCCGGATCGAGGAGTTCGAGACGTTACGGCCGCTGCTGTTCTCGATCGCCTACCGGATCCTGGGCGACGAGAGCGACGCCGAGTACGCGGTGCGCGAGGCCCGGCGGCGCTACGACGCCGGTCCCGTCCCGGCGGCCACGGCCACGTCGTACCTCCCGGCCCTGGTCACCCGTATCTCGACGGACGTGCTGCGCGCGGCCCGCTCCCCACGCGAGAAGTACCCCGGCCCGTGGCCCCCCGAGCCACTGCTCAGCGACCCCTTCCAGGACCTGGACCAGCCGGCGGACCTCGCCGAGTCGCTGTCGACGGCGGCCGTACTGCTGCTGGAACGCCTGTCCCCGCTGGAGCGGGCCTTCTTCGTCCTGCGGGAGATCTTCGGCTGCGACATGTCACGGATCGCCGCGGCCGTGGGCTGCTCGCGCACGGCATGCCACCAGCTCGCCGACGCCGTGACCCGGGCGAGCGACGGCGACGGCGCGGCACCGCCCTGGCCGGACGTCGTCGTCGGCTCCGGACAGGTGGCCCGGGTGCTGGCCGCCATCGTGCCGGCGCTGCTCGGCATCGGCGTCACGATGGAGCCGCAGCACGTGCACTCCCGGCCGGGCGCCGTCTTCCGCGACCGCCACGGCACGGCCCTCAGCGCCCTGACGCTCGACTTCCTCGACGGGCGGATCCAGACGATCCGCTGGGTCAGCCTGCCACCCGCCGCGCACGCCCGGCCCGTCCCGGATCAGGCGTCATGATCCGCGTCCTGCTGGTCGACGACCAGCCACTGCCGCGCAAGGGACTGCGCGCGCTCCTCGACGGCCACGACGACGTCCAGGTCGTGGGCGAGGCCGCCGACGGCACACAGGCCCTGCGGATGACACGGACCCACGTGCCCGATGTCGTGCTCACCGACATCCGGCCGCCGGCCGTCGACGGCATCGAGATGACCCGCCGCATCGTCGCGGACCCCGCGCTGGCCCGGGTCCGTGTCGCCATCCTGACCAGCCACGTCTTCGACACCCACGTCTTCGACGCGCTGCGCGCCGGCGCCGCGGGCATCCTCCTCAAGGACACCACCGCCGAGGAACTCCTGCGCGCCGTACGTGTCATCGCCCGCGGCGACGCCCTGCTCGCGCCGTCCGTCACCCGCACGGTGATCAGCAGGCTCGTCACCCAGCCGCTGCGCACCCCCCGGGTGACCGGCCTGAACGAGCTGACCAGCAGGGAACGCGAGGCCGTCGCCCTGGTCGCGCGAGGACTGTCCACCGACCAGATAGCCGACCGCATGGTCATCAGCCCGCTGACCGCCAAGACGCACATCGACCGGGCCAAGACCAAGCTCCACGCCCGCAGCCGCGCCCAACTCGTCGGCTTCGCCTACGAAGCCGGCCTGGTCGGCCGGCGCAGCCCCTGAACCCCGGTGACCGCAGAGGGCCGGTGCACCGGCCATGTCACAGGCGGCCGGGATACCTCGTCTCCCCTTCCGGAGACATCCAGCGACGACGACCACACCGCCAAGAAGGCCGATATGCAGCACCTTGACCGCCGGTCCGCCGGCACCGACCGGCTACGCTCCGACGAGAGAACGGCAGGCGCGACGGCGGAGGCGATGCCGCACCCCACGGCGGGCACCGACTCCACCCCGTGGACACACCGTGCAGCCGCCGAGGCCGGACGGGCCCCCGGCAGCGGAGCGAACCCGCCCGTGGCGCCAGGGTTTCGAGGAGGAGCCGGCATGAGCAGGACCGAGGAATTCGAGGAACTGCGGCCCCTGCTCTTCTCGATCGCCTACCGGATCCTGGGCAGCGTCAGCGAGGCCGAGGACGCCGTCCAGGAGACCTGGCTGCGCTTCGCCGCATCCACGACCGAGCCGAGGTCGGCCAAGGCCTTCCTCTCCACCACGGTGACCAGGATCTCCATCGACGTGCTGCGCTCGGCCCGCGCCCGACGCGAGGTGTACGTCGGACAGTGGCTGCCCGAACCCCTGCTCACCGACCCCTACGAGGATCCGGAGCGGTCCGCGGAACTGGCCGACTCCCTGTCGATGGCCGTCCTGCTGCTGCTGGAGCGGCTCAGCCCCCTCGAGCGGGCGGTGTTCGTCCTGCGGGAGGTGTTCTCCTTCGGCTTCCCGGAGATCGCATCGGCGCTGGGCCGCTCGGAGGCCGCCTGCCGCCAGCTCGCGGTGCGCGCCCGCCGGCACATGGACGCCGGACGCCCCCGCTTCGAGGCCGACCGGCAGGAGCGCGAGGAACTCGCCGAGCGCTTCTTCTTCGCCGTCCGCGAGGGCGACGTCCAGTGCCTGCGCGAGCTGCTCGCCGCCGACGCGCAGATCGTCGGGGACGGCGGCGGCAAGGCGCCGCAGCTGGCCCGGGTCGTGGTCGGCGCCGACAACGTGGCCCGGTTGCTCGCCTCCTACCTCCCCGTGCTGGCGAAGGTGGACGTGACCCTCGAACCGTGTGAGGTGAACGGCCAGCCCGGCGCCATCTTCCGCGACCGGGACGGCAAGGTGCTCAACACCTGGACACTCGACGTACTCGACGGACAGATCCAGACGATCCGCTCGGTGAGCAACCCCGACAAGCTCGGCCACCTCGGGCCGGTCGCGGACGCCTGGGCGGTCAACCGCGAGGCCAACCGGGCCCGCCGGTCGACGACCTGAGGCCGGCTCCCGTACCGTGCTCGGGAAATTCTCGGAACCGGCCGGAACCGTCCCGGGATTTCCATTGAGCAATATGAGCGATGACATGACCTGACACCCACCCGCACCCTGGTTCGAGAACGCGCTCTGCGGGCGGAGAAAGTCCTCACGCGACTCGCGAGTGCCGCCGAATCGGACTGGGGAAGGTCTCGTATGTCGTCCACCACCTACGGAATTTCTGGCGATTTCGACGTCATCGTCATCGGCGGCGGACCCGCCGGTGCCACCACCGCAGGGCTCCTGGCCCAGCGCGGCCGCCGTGTTCTCGTGCTCGACCGTGAGCGATTCCCGCGCTACCACGTCGGGGAATCCCTCATTCCCGGATTCATGCTGCCCATGGAGGAACTCGGCCTGACCGAGCGCATGGAGGCACGTGGCTTCGAGCGCAAGTACGGCGGCACGCTGATCTGGGGCAACAATGAAATCCCGTGGAGCTTCGACTTCTCCACGGGCGGCCGAATCCCGTACTCGTACCACACCCGCCGCGCCGACCTGGACACGATGATCCTGGACCGGGCGCGCGAACTGGGCGTCACCGTCGTGGAAGAGGCGACGGTCAAGGACACCATCGAGGAGGACGGGCGCGTCGTCGGCGTCAAGTACGCCCTGCGCGGTCTCAACGGCACCCAGGAGGCCAGGGCGTCCCTGGTCATCGACGCCTCCGGGCAGGCCCGGGTCATCGGCCGGAAGTACACCGAGGTCAACTGGCACGACCAGCTGCAGAACGTCGCCGTCTGGACGTACTTCGACAACTGCCACCGCCTCCCCGGTGACGAGTGGAGCAACATCCTCATCGAGGGCATCAAGGACGGCTGGTTCTGGGGCATCCCGATCGACAAGGGAGTCTTCAGCGTCGGCTACGTCACGCGCTCGGCCACCGCCAGCGCCTCCGACGAGTCGATGGAAGACCTCTTCGCCTCGGAGCTGGCGCGCACCACCAAGCTCAAGGAACTCCTCAAGGACGCCCACCAGACCTCCGGCTTCCGCACCGCGCGCGACTGGTCCTACACCAACGAGCGCTTCTACGGGAACGGCTGGGTCCTGGTCGGCGACGCCGCCGCCTTCGTGGACCCGCTGTTCTCCACCGGCGTCGCACTCGCGACCATGGCCGGCAGCACCCTGTCGAAGATCGTCGACAAGATCCTCGAGCACCCGGAGATCGAGGAGAAGGCACTCGACCGGTACGCCACCGCCTACCGCGACTTCTTCGGCGACATCCGCTACTTCGTCGAGCAGTTCTACGACCGCTCCAAGACGAAGGGCTTCTACTGGAGCCTGGCGCAGGACATCACCGACCCCGAGAAGGAGAACCGGGACGAGGTGGACTTCGTCAAGCTGGTCTCCGGTCTCAGCGGAAAGCACGCCCTGTTCAACCTCGAATTCGACGACCTCATCGCGGACGCCACCAAGCCGGCGGTCTCGGGCGACTGACGGCCCGGACGATCGGAAGGGCCGGGGCGGACGGCCCGGAAGAACAACGAAAACGCGGCAGCCTCCGGAGACGGGGGCTGCCGCCGCGTTACGGGGGTGTCATGCCAAGCCATCAGATCGAGCTGCTCTTCCTCGACCTCGCGCTGATACTCCTGCTCGCCCGTGGACTCGGCACGCTGGCCGCACGGATAGGTCAACCACCCGTGGTGGGCGAGATCGTCGCGGGCATCGTGCTGGGGCCCACGCTCCTCGACGGAGACCTCGCCGAAGCGCTGTTCCCCTCCGACGTGAAGCCCCTGCTCACCGCGCTGGCCTCCGTCGGGGTAGCCCTGTTCATGTTCACCATCGGCCTCGAGATCGAACACCAGGCGCTGCGCGGCGCCGGAAGACTCACCGCCGGCGCCGCGATCGGCTCCACCGTGCTGCCGTTCCTGCTGGGCATCGGCATGGCCGCCGGTCTGCTCCGGGACCACGCCGGCGGCGACACCGCCGTGTTCACCGTGTTCGTCGGGCTCTCGGTGTCCGTGACCGCCTTCCCCGTGCTGGCGAGGATCCTCGCCGACCGGCGCCTGTCCACCACCTCCGTGGGCAATGTGGCGCTGGCCACCGCCGCCGTGGTCGACGTGGTCGCCTGGGTCGCTCTCGCCGCCGTCCAGGCGGTGGCGGGCGGCGGCTCGGAGCACTGGCGGGTCGCCCTGGTCGTGCCCTTCACCGCGGCCCTCGTCCTGCTGGTCCGCCCGCTGCTGCGACGCGTGCTGCTGCCCGGCGGCCGGGTGGTGCCGCTCGGGCCCGGCCGGCTCGTCGTGGTGCTCACCGCGGCGCTGCTGTGCGGGGCGGCCACCGAGGCGATGAACCTGCACTACATCTTCGGAGCGTTCCTGCTGGGCGTGGTCGTGCCCCGCGACGCCGTGGCGGCGGCACTGCGCGCCACGATCCACGAGCGCACCACCCAGATCACCGGCTTCCTGATGCCGGTCTACTTCGTGGTGAGCGGCCTCGACGTCGACCTCGGCGGGCTCGGCCCGGACGAACTGGCGGACCTCGCCGCGATCCTCACCGTCGCCGTGGCCGGCAAATTCGCGGGCACCTACCTGGGCGCGCGCAGCCAGGGCATGCCGGGCCGGCCCGCGGCCGCCCTGGCCTCCCTGATGAACACCCGGGGACTGACCGAACTGATCATCCTCGGTGTCGGCCTGCAACTGGGCCTGCTGGACGGCACGCTGTACTCCCTGATGGTCGCCATGGCCGTACTCACCACGGCTTTGACCGGCCCACTGCTCACGATCGTCCTCCGCAAGGCCCCCGACGTCCCCGCCCCCGACGTCCCCGCCCCCGACGTCCCCGCCGTCCCGTCGCGCCCCGAGCCCGCCCGCGCGCCGGCCCGAACCTCGCACAGCGGCACGCGACGCGCCTGACCGGCACACGGCGCACCCGAACGGCACACGACGCACCCGAACGGCCGCGGAGACACCAGCCGGACAGGCGAAAGAGACAGAGGTACGCCGGAAAGCCGCGCCCCTCTCCCGCACTGCAGCGCCCCCGCCCTGTCCAGGGCCGCGCCCTCACGCCTGGGCACTTTCCCGTTCGTTCGCACGAAAGGTTCCGCCATGACCACGGACACTCCGCTGCAGCTGAGTCCGCAGGAGTTCATCGACCGCGGGCAGATGAGCCGCCGGCAGTGGCTCATCGTGATCCTGGGCCTGCTCATGATGGTGGCCGAAGGCCTCGACGCGACCATCGCCGCCTTCGTCTACCCCGTCATCGTCAAGGACTGGGGCACCGATCTCGACGCGGTGACCGCCACCGTCACCCTGGGAATCCTGGCGATGGTCGTCGGCGGTGTGGCCGTCGGCCCGCTCGCCGACCGGCACGGGCGCAAGGTCATCACCGTCACGGGCATCGCCGTCTTCGGTCTGGCCACGGCCGGCATGGGGCTCACCCAGGGCATCGGCCCCCTCGCCGGGCTGCGGATCGTGGCCTGCCTCGGACTCGGCGCCGTCCTGCCCGGCGTGATGGCGCTGGTCGCGGACTGGACACCGGCCCGGCGCAGAGGCCAGATGGTCGCACTGTCCTTCACCGGCGTCACGGCCGGCACCACCCTCGGCGGAGTCCTCTCCTCGGCCCTCGTCTCCACGCTCGGCTGGCGCACCCTCCTGGTCGTGTGCGGACTGGCCCCGCTCCTGCTCCTTCCGGCCGTCGTACGCTTCGTGCCGGAGTCCGTCAGCGTGCTCACCGGGCGCGGCCGGCCCGCCGCGGACGTGCGCCGGGCGCTGAGCGAAGTCGTCCCGGACCAGGACCTGTCCGCCGTCGCCGTCACCCGGCCCGCACTGCGCAAGGAACCGAAGCCCTCCCTGCGGGTCATCCTGGCCCGGGGCATCGCCCCCGTCACCGTCCTGCTGTGGCTGTGCTTCTTCGTGGGCCTGGGCGTCGTCTTCGTGATCCTCAGCTACCTGCCCCTGCTGACCGAGCGCATGGGCCTCTCCTCCGCCCAGGCCGGAATCGCCGTCGCCCTGTTCGGGTGGGGCGGCCTGGCCGGACAGCTCTCGGTGTCCTTCGCCCTCAAGCGCTTCGACCGGTTCCGGGTGCTGACGGCCCTGTGGGGCCTGAGCGTGCTCGCTCTGGTGGCGGCCGGGCTGTGGGCCGTGCAGTTCGCCGCTCTGCTCGCCGCGGCGTTCGTCCTCGGCTTCTGCCTCCCGGCGGCCAACGCCGCCCTGCAGGCGATCGCCGCGGTCGCCTACCCGCCCTCCGCCCGCGCCACCGGAATGAGCTGGGCGAGCAGCATGGGCAAGGTGGGTCCCGTGGTCTGCGGCCTGCTCGGCGGTCTGATGGTGAAGGCGGGCTGGACCCTGGGAACGGTCCTCCTCGTCCTCGCCGTGCCCGTCGCACTGTGCATCGTGGCCGCACTCGCCCTGCAGTCCCGAAGCCGGACACCCGCCCCCCAGCCCCACCCCGCCCCCCGCCCCCTCGCGACTCCCGCCACCGCCGAACGTCCGTGACCACCCGCCGGCCGACTCCAGCCGAACGTCCGTGACCACCCGCCGTTCGGCTTGAGCCGAGCGTCCGTGACCACCCGTCGTTCGGCTTGAGCCGAATGTCCGTGACCACCCGTCGTTCGGCTTGAGCCGAATGTCCGTGACCACCCGTCGTTCGGCTCGAGCCGAGCGTCCGTGACCACCCGCCGGCCGGCTCCCGCCGGGCGCGTGCCCGCCCACGGCCGGTGAGCCGTCGCCGCGGCTCCGACCACCCCGAACGCACGATGACGGCCCCGGCCAGCGCCCCCGCTGGCCGGGGCCGTTTCCGTGTTTCCGGCCCCGCCCCGGCCCGACCGTGCCCGAACCGGCCCCTCCATCCGGGCCGGGCACACTTTTCGCCCCGGCGCCCACACCCCGGCGCCCACACCCGGGCACCCTTGCATCCGGGCACCCTTGCATCCGGGCACCCTTGCACCCCGGCCCCCCGGCGCCCCTTTCACCCGGCCCCCCGGCCCCCCGGCCCCCCGGCCCCCCGGCCTCGGGGAGCACCGACCGCCCCGGACAATGACGTCGTGATCAACAGGCACTTGCGCGTGGTACTGGCCGAGGACTCCGTCGTGCTCCGGGACGGCATGGTCGAGCTGCTTCGCGCCCGCGGATGCGAGGTGGCCGCCGCCGTCGGGACGGCACCCGAACTGCTCGCCGCGGTCGCCGAGCACCGCCCCGACGTGGCCGTGGTGGACATCCGCATGCCGCCCACGCACACCGACGAGGGCATCCGCGCCGCCGTCGAGATCCGGGCAACGGCACCCGGGACCGGCATCCTGGTCTTCTCGCAGCACGTCGAGACCACTTGGGCCTCCCGGCTGTTCGCGCACGGCGCGAGCGGCATCGGCTACCTGCTGAAGGAACGCGTCGCCCGCACCAGCGAGTTCGTGGAGGCGCTGCACCGGGTCGCCGACGGGGGCGCGGCCCTCGACCCGGAGTTCGTCACCCAGCTGATGCGCGGCGGCCGGCGCAGCCGGGTGGACACCCTGTCACCGCGCGAGCGCGAGGTGCTGGAGCTGATGGCACAGGGCCACTCCAACCGCTCCATCGCCGGGCTGCTGGCGGTCTCGGAGCGGGCGGTGGAGAAGCACGTCGCCGCCGTCTTCACCAAGTTCGGACTGCGGGCGACGGACGCCGACAACCGGCGGGTGAAGGCCGTCCTCGCCTTCCTGGCCGAGAGCGGAGCCTGAGCCCCCGTCACAGCCGGGCCGGCAGTCCCCGTCACAGCCGGGCCGGCAGCTCGGCGGTGACCACGGTGGGCCCGCCGGACGGGCTGTCGATACCGAGTACGCCGTCCACCGCCGCGAGCCGCTCGGCCAGACCGGTCAGCCCCGTGCCGACGCCGAGTGCCGCACCGCCGCGGCCGTCGTCGCGCACGACGAGGCGGACACGGCCGCCGGCCGCGCTCGCCGTCAGCTCGGCCGAGCCGGCACCGCTGTGCTTGGCGACATTGGTGAGCAGCTCGGCCGCGCAGAAGTAGACGGCCCGCTCGACCGCCTGGTCCGGGCGTTCCCGCAGATCAAGGCGGACGGTGACGGGCACCGGCGAGGTGGTGGTGAGTACCGGCAGCGCCTCGCCGAGGCCGCCGTCCAGTGCCACCGGGTGAATGCCCCGGGTGAGCCGCCGCAGTTCGGCGATGGTGTCGTCGGTCTGACCGCGGGCACGGCCCACCAGGCCGCGCAGCCGCCCGAGGTCCGGTCCGGCGGTGGGCGCGAGCGCGTCCTCGGCCAGCGAGAGCGTGATGGCCAGGGCGACCAGCCGGGCCTGGGTGCCGTCGTGCAGGTCGCGCTCCAGACGACGGAGCTGGTCGGTGTTCTCCGCGAGCAGGGTGGCGCGGGCCGTCTCCAACTCCCGTACGCGCCGCTGCGCACCGGCCGGACCGAGCAGCATCCGGGCGAGCCACCGGTTCGCCCCGCTCAGCGACCGGACCGCGCCGGGCACCGTGCACAGCAGCAGCAGGCCCAGCAGGACACAGGCCGCATCCAGCAGGGCCGCCGGCCGCGCGCCCGGCTCCAGCAGGCGGCCCCAGAGCGGAAAACCGATCAGCCAGCCGCAGCCCAGGGGAAGCGCCACGGCCGCCACGAACCCGAGCACCCCGAGCGGCAACCGCAGCACCAGATAGAGCAGCGTCCGCCAGGCCACCGGATCGGTCAGCACGGTACGGCCCCGGGCCACCAGGCCGGCCGGGCGGGACAGCTCGGCCGGCGCCTCCACCCGCTCGCCGAGCAACCGGCCGACCAGCCGCCGGTGCAGCGCCCCCAGACCACGCGCGCCCAGCAGCGCGGCCACCACGAACGGCAACCCGAGCACGGTGAGCGAGAGCAGTGCCCCCGCATACAGGACGGCGAGCGCGTACCCACCGCCGACCAGCGCGAACGGCAACCCGACGACGGCAAAGACCCATTCACCGCCCCGAAAGCCCAGCCCCCGCCGGCCACCCCCACCCCGTACCGGCATTCCTCGCCCCCGCTCAGCCACGGCCGCTCCCGCCTCGTACCGGCCCCTGCTCAGCCACGGCCGCTCCTGCCTCGTACCGGCCCCTGCTCAGCCACGGCCACCCTGACCTCGTACCGGCCCCCGCCGCCCCCGCTCAGCCACGGCCACTCCCACCCCGTACCGGCCCCTGCTCATCCACAGCCACTCCCACCCCGTACCGGCATTCCTCGCCCCCGCTCACTCACCGCCGCCGCTCACCAGCTCCGCCGCCGGGCCGCGTACCGCCCGCAGGCCGGTGGCCAGGATGCCCGGCACGGTCAGCACCGCCGCGCCCACGACGATCCACCCGCAGGCGGCCACCGGGACGGTCGGCACCGCCGAGCCGGTCGCCGCCCTGCTGAACGCCGCGGACGCGGCACCCGCGACCGCCGCGCCCAGCAGCACACCCACCACCGCGGTCAGCACCGCTTCCACGCTCAGCATCCGCACCAGCTGCGCACGAGTCGCACCGACGAGCCGCAGCAGCGCGAACTCACGGCGCCGCTCGGCGGTCACGGCGACCAGGGTGTTGAGGGTGGAGACGGCGGCGAAGCAGATCAGCAGCGCCAGCTCGGCCTGGCGGAGCCAGACGTCCGTGGCGGAGGTGACACCGGTCGCCGTCGCACCAGAAGGGCGGTGCCCGGCAGTGGCGGTCATGATCGTCATGGTGCCCGACAGCCCCACGAGCAGCGCGACCGGCACCACGGCGGACGACAGTCGCCGCGCGTACCCGCGCAGGTTGGCGTCGGCCAGCCACCCCGCGCCGGGCGTCAGAACCCGTACGGGCACACCCAGTACGGCCGCCAGGACGCGCGCCGCCAGCGGCCCGGCCAGGGCGACCGCGACCAGCAGCACCAGCGAACCGAGCAACGCCGCCTGCCCCGCCTTGTCCAGTTCCTGCGCCGGCCGCGTCGCGGCCAGCCGCAGCAGCAGACCGCCGCCCACCAGCGCACCGGCCCCGGCGACCAGCCGCGCCGCACCTGTCCGGCCCTGCTCGGTCGCACTCGCGGTGAGGGCGGCCGCGGGTGCGATCCGGGAGATCCGCCGGGCCGCGAGGGCCGAGGCGGTCAGACCGACGGCGAGCGCCGCGGCCGACGCGACCAGCATCGGCACCGGCGTCCCCGGGATCCGTACCCCGGGCGCCGCCATCCCCCGGTGCTGCAGCTCGGCGAGGAAGCGCCGGGCCGCCACCGCCCCGGCCACCCAGCCCGGCACGGCCGTCAGCAACGTGGTCGCGACGACCTGGCCGCGCACCAGCCGCCGCGCCTGACGGGGTGTCGCCGCGACGGTGCGCAGCAGCGCCAGCTCGCGATGCTGCTGGCGCAGTGCGAAGCCCAGCGCATTGACCACCACGAAGAACGCGACCAGCACGGCGATCTCCCCGAAGGCACCGGCGATCACCTTCAGACCGGGTCCGTCGGCCCCCTTCCGGACGGCCGCAGGGGCGGCGAGATCGGCGGCGAACAGCGAACCGAACATCGTCACGGTGGCCATGGCCAGGAACAGCGCGACGGCCAGCCCGACGAAGGCGGCCGGACGCCGGCGCATCTGCCCGAGGGCGATCGGCACCATCGTGCTCACCCGCCCAGCCGGCTCAGCCGCTCGCCGACCTCGGCCGCGGTCGGCCGGTGCAGCTCGTCCACCACCAGGCCGTCGGCGAGCAGCAGCACCCGGTCCGCGTACCCGGCGGCAACCGGGTCGTGGGTCACCATCACGCAGGTCTGCCCGCCCCGGTCCACCCCGGAGCGCAGCAGGGCGAGTATCTCGTGGCCGGTGGCGCGGTCGAGCGCGCCGGTCGGCTCGTCGGCGAACAGCACCTCGGGCCGGGAGACCAGCGCCCGGGCGATCGCCACCCGCTGCTGCTGCCCACCGGAGAGCTGTCCGGGCCGGTGCCGCTCACGCCCGGCCAGGCCCACCCGGTCGAGCGCCTCCAGCACCCGGTGCCGGTCGGGCCGCCGCCCGGCCAGCCGCCCGGGCAGTTCGACGTTCTGCGCGACCGTCATCGCCGGCATCAGATTGAACGCCTGGAACACGAACCCGACCCGGCTGCGCCGCAGTTCCGCCAGCCGCCGCTCGGACAGCCGGGACACCTCCGTACCGCCCCACCACACGGAGCCCCGGGTGGGCCGGTCCATACCCGCGAGGCAGTGCAGCAGGGTCGTCTTGCCGGACCCCGACGGGCCCATCACCGCCGTGAACGTCCCGGGCGCGAGGGCCACCGACACCCCGCGCAACGCCCGCACGGCGGCAGCACCCCGCCCGTACTCACGGTGCAGTCCCTCCGCCCGCGCGGCGGCTCCCACACCAGTTCCTGTTCCTGTCGCCATTTCAGCCATGCCCTCATCCTGGGCACCCCGGGCCGTCCAATCGATCATGCTCACCCCCCGCCCCCAGGTACGGAAAACCGAACCCCCACCCCCGGCCCCCATCCCCCGCCCACCCACCCACCCGCCAGGTCCCCGCCCACCCACTCACCCACCCGCCAGGTCCCCGCCCACCCCCTCACCCACTCGCCGGGTCCCAGCCCTCCCGCGTGCTCGCCCGTCGGGTCACCGCCCGAACCGCGATCACAAAGGAACTCCGCAGCAGGCAACTAGGCCGACCAGGCCGAATCCGCAACGGGACCGACCGGCTCGGGTCTTTCCCGGTGCCGTCGCAACGGCCACAGAGTCAGATCCACCGATGATTACCGTCGTCCACCCCCGCGAGCATCCCCGCGGCCGCGTCGACAGGGGCCGTAGGACTGCTCAACTCCGCCACCGGTACGGGGGGAAACAGGTTCAGCCCTGCGGTCGCACGGTAGGGAAGCCACACCACCTCGCCGTTCCCGACGGCGTCGTCCTCCTCGAAGCGCCGCAGCCCTCGTCGCACCCCGGCACCGATGTGCACCCGGTAGACGCAGTGCAGCTTCCGCGGAGGCGTACTGCCCGGGCGGGTCAGCATGGCGTCCAGGAGCCACGTGAAGCTCGGCGGCCGTTCGACACGTTCCAGGTCGAGCCCCAGTTCCTCCAGCAGCTCCCGCCGCAGCGCATGCGGCAGCGGCTCGGCCGCTTCGACGTTGCCGCCCGGCACGGTGTACAGGGCCACGCCGTGATCGTCGACCCGCCGGATCAACGCAATGTCGTCGCCGTCGAACACCACAGCCGCGACGCGGATCTTGATCTTGTGAAACGCGGCCTCGTACGTACTCACTGAGCCTCTTCCTTCGTCCCTGGACGGTGCGGACAGCGCGGGCAGCGCGGACGGTGTTGGTCGGTGCTGGGCGGCGGCGCAGGCGGGGGGAGGGCATGGTGCGCGCGTAGTCGGCCGGCCCCGGTCGCCCCGTCGGGGGTCCCTAGGCGTCGTTCAACGCACAACCGCTTCCACCCATGGCCCGCCGCCAATCGTGTTGATCATCACGCTGTATGGAAGTGATCGATTCCACTATCTTCTCCGTTCGTGACTGCCTCTCAAGTTCCGTACATGCAAGGGATATCCGCGGATTTAACCCATATCTTGTTCGGTTCGCGCGCAGAGCAGATCCACGAGCCCTGGAGGCGCCTGTTCGACGGCCCCCGGTTCGCCTTCCAGGAGGGCCTCGGCCCACAGGAGCGGACGGCGCTTTCGTACGAGCGCCTCCATTTCGTCAACGAGGCGGTGCCGGACCCGGTCGGGCTGGCGTCGGACATCGAATCCCTCACGGCGATGCACGAATGGGCCGGAGTCGTGGACCCCGGTATGGCGACGATCGCGAGCATCCACTGGAACCTGCACATCGGCAGCCTCCTGGACCACGACCCCCGCTCCCGGGACCTCTACCCCTACGCCCGCATGGAGAGCGTCGGTACTTTCCTGTGCACGGAGCTGGACCACGGCAACGACGCCGCCTCCTTGGAGACGACCGCCACCTTCGACCCGGAGACGAGCGGCTTCGTCCTCGACACCCCCACTCCCGGCGCCTGCAAATGGATGCCGAACACCTCCGGCACCGGCGGCGCGAAGACCGCCGTCGTGGCCGCCCGCCTACTGGTGGGCGATTGCGACCACGGCGTCTTCCTCTTCCTCACCCCGATCACCGACAGTGCGGGCCTGCACCACCCGGGCGTGGAGGTACGGCCCCTCCCGCAGACCGCCAGCGCGCCTGTCGACCACTGCGCCACGTCCTTCCACGGCGTACGACTGCCCTTCGAAGCCATGCTGCAGGGGGACCACGGACGCCTCTCCCGCGACGGCACCTTCACCAGCACGCTGGGCAATCCGCGCAAGCGATTCCTCAGGTCGGTCCGACGCGTCCACACCGGCAAACTCTGCATGAGCGCCTACAGCCTCGGCGTGACCCGCCACGCCCTGGCCGTCGCCATGCGGCACTCCCACCGGCGGCTCACCTCCGGAATGACGACCGGCCGCAAGGTCTCCCTCATCGAGCACCGCAGCCACCACGCCCCCCTCCTCTCCGCGGTCGCCACCACCTACGCCGCGACCCTGCTGCACCGCGAGGTGGTACGGCGCTGGACGGCAGGCGGCGAGACCGGCCGCGAGGAGACCGAACGCCTCGCGGCCGTGACCAAGGCCTGGATCACCTGGCAGGCCAGGTCGGTCATGACCGAATGCCGTGAGCGCTGCGGGGCACAGGGCCTGCTGCTTTCGAACGGCATCGCCTACCAGCTGGCGGCGAACGAGGGAACCGTGACCGCCGAGGGCGACAACCGCGTCATCTGGGTGAAGGCGGCCGGGGAGATGCTCATGGGCGGATTCACCCCGACGCCCCCCTCCGAGACGCCCGCGTCCGGCCGTTCACTGGACGACTCGGACTGCCTTCAGGAACTGCTCGCGGACATCGAGCGCATCTGGCACGGCAGGGCCCGCAGCCGCCTGCGGAACGGCCGCCGCGGCGACCCCCTCGCACGGTGGAACGGAACCGTGACGCCGGCCCTCCAACTCGTCGAGGCACACGTCCACCGCCTCGCCGCGAAGGCGCTCCTGGAAGCCGCCGGCAAGGCCTCCGACCCCCGTACCCGCGCGGTCCTCGGGCAACTGCACCGCCTGTTCGCCCTGCGCCAGCTGAAGGCGCACAGCGGCGACCTGCTGGCCGCCGGCCACATCACCCCCGACCACGTCCACCAGCTGCCCGACACGGAAGAGACCCTGATCGAGGCCCTCCTCCCGTACGCCCTCCACCTCACCGAGGCCTTCGCCGTCCTGCAGGGCGTCATGGACGAGCACCCCATGCTCCACGCCCCGACCCCCACCGCCGAAATGGTGCCGGCGTAACGAACCCCGCCCCGACGAGCCCGGGCCCGACGGGCACGACCCGACGGACACAACCCGGCGGACACGAACCGACCGATGCGACAGGCCGACGCGAGCGGCCGACGCGACAGGCCGCCGCGCCCCCACGGCCCGCACCACCTCCTCCTGCAGGCCGATCTCGAAGGGTTCGTGATCAAGAAGATCTGTCGGGCACGCCGGCGCACCGCTGTCCGCACCGATGCGCCTGTCCGAGTGCCTTCCGCACGACCCGCGAGCGAGACGCACCCGCTGGGGGGTATGTCGATTCGCGCGAGGCGACCTCGGAATCAGTGAGGAGATGGGCGATGTACGCAGTGGTCCGGCGGTACGAAGGGGTGACCGATCCTGCCGAGGCAGGGCGCCGAGTGGACGAGGAATTCGTGCCTCTCCTGCGGCAGGTCCCCGGATTCGTGGCCTACTACTGGGTGGACGCCGGGGACGGGGTGATGGTCTCCACCAGCGTCTTCGAGGGCCGGGACGGGGCCGAGGAGTCCGTCAAGAGGGCGGCGGACTTCGTACGGGAGCACCTCGCGTCGCTGTTCCCCAACCCACCCCAAATCACAGCCGGCCAGGTGGTGGCCGCCGGATAGCGCCCCGCGGGCCGCGACGGCGCGCCGCTACGGCATACTGACGCCCCACCCTGCAACAAAATGTTTAAGGAGGGGGAGTTGGCAGCCAGTTTCAGGACCATCACCGAGGTGGAAGAGGCTCACCTCGCCCAGGCGGAGGCCCTCGTACGCGCCTTCCAGGAGGCGATCGCGCCCGCCACCGTCAACTACGACTTCGGACACATCAGGGACGCCGCCGCCCTGCTTCCCGACAGCGACATCGTCAAGATGGTCCGCGGATGGGGGCTCCAGGAGGAGGCGCCGCTCCTGGTGATGGTGCTCTCCCTCAAAGAGGCGGTCCGCCAGGCGCTCCCGCCCGAGGCGGCTCAGGCCTCGTTCTGGGACACCATCGAGCGCGAACTCGTGGATGCCTTCACCGGTCTCGCCGCGCAGGAGGGCCAGCCGGGACTGGTCTACTACGCGGAGGGTCCGGACCACACGAGCTACTACCGCGACCTGTTCTTCGCCCTCCAGGACGAGGAGGCCGGCGCGCACCTGTACGCCGTCGCCTTCTGCACCGACGTGACCATCGGCCTCGACAAGACCCGTGCGGGGACCCTGAGCCTCACCGACACCACACCGTTCGCGGTCCGCCTCAACGCGATCGTCGTACGCCAGTAACTCACGAACCAGACCAGACCAGACCAGACCAGACCAGACCAGACCTGACCTCACCTCACCTGACCCTCCCGGCATCACCCATCGCTCGTGACACCCGGGACCGCCCCGCCCCGCCCCACCGCGAGGCCGCCCTCCACAGATCCGCAGACAGGCACCTCCGCGGATCCGCACCTCCGCACCACCCTCACGGCCCGCCGTCCCGGGCCGCGAATCCGACGAGTCGGCCGGGTCACCCAGGCCCACGCGGCGATGAGCAACCGCCCCCGCTCTCCTACGGCGAGTCCTGAGCCAGGACAGCACCTGCGGACGACGCCGTGGTGTAGTCGGCCAGCGCACGACGCGCCCTCCAGCCCTGCGCCTCGGCCTTGGACACGTCCAGTACGACCGAGCCGGCCAGTTGGTCGACCGCGTACGGCGTGAGAAACGGCTCCGTGCCGGGCCGCAGGCGTCCGGCCAGCTGGGCCGCTCCGGCCACCGCACGGGCGACGGCCGGCGGAACGTGACGTATCCGCGCTCGCACGCCGTGGGCCTCCAGCACCGCCCGAACGGCCCGGTCCCGGTCGTACGGCGCCGGATCCGCGATGTTGTACGCCCCGGGAGGCCACCCGCCGGCGGCGAGGCAGGCGTCGGTGAGGTTCTCCACGGCCGTCAGACTGAGGCGGACACTGGGCCCCGGCAGCAGGAGCAGCCCGCGCCGGACACGGGAGAGCAGCCGGGGCACCAGGTGCGGGTCCCCGGCGCCGTAGACCGCCCGCGGCCGCAGGACGACGGCGCCCCCGGACAGCGCAACGGCCTCCCCGGCGGCCTTGGTGCGGCCGTACGCGTTCAACTGGCCGCGCACCGGATGTTCCTCCGTGATGTACGAGCGGCCCGGCCCCGGTTCGTAGACGCTGGCACTGCTCACCCACACCACAGGCCGGTCCCCGGCCGCCTCCATCAGCCGTGCCGTGCCGTCGATGTTGACGGCACGCATCGCGGCCTCGGCGCGCGAGCCGGGCGGCGGATCACCGACCGCCGCGGCGCAGTGCACGACGAGGTCGGCGCCGGACAGGTCCGGTGCCTCACGGGTGGCGTCCCACGGCACGTGCCGGCCGACCGGCCCGGGCCGCCGCCCGACGCACAGCACCTCATACCCACGGGCCGCGGCGGTGCCGGCGACGTGCGATCCACAGAAGCCGCTGGCGCCGGTGACGGCGATGGTGGTCATCGTTCCTCCTGGGGCGCCCACGCGGCACGCACGGTGAGCGTCCGCCAGCTGGGCAGTGCGGCGCGCCGGTCCACCCGGGCGCGGACGACGGTAGGACGGTACGGGGCCAACGCGGCGAGGACGTCGTCCAGTTGAGCGTGGGCGAGGCGGGCGCCGGGACAGGTGTGGGGCCCGGCGCCGAAGACGAGCCGGCTCACGGCGGACGGAGCGGGCCGATGGGCGTCCGGGGGATCGACGTGGGCCCGCGCGGCGTGCCGCGCCACCAGGATCAGCCGGTCACCGGCCCGTACCGGACAGCCGTCGAGGTCCGCGTCGGCCGCAGCGACGCGCGGCAGCAGCGGTGAGGGCGCGGTCACCCGCAGCAGCTCAGCGACCAGGGCCGGCCGCAGCCGGTCGTCGGCGGCCTGCTCCCACAGCGCGGCGTCCGCGCACCAGGCGGCGGCGCGCGGGAGGGCCGCCACGGTGGTGTTGACGGCGGCGACCGCCAGCATCGCCCGCAGAGCAGATTCCCCGCCCGGCGCGGCCGGAGCGAGCAGAGCTTCCAGCCGAGCCGTCGCCGCGGCAGCGGCACGGGCGGTGCCGGGCGGCCGGGGCCCGGGCACATGGTCGCGCACAGCGGCCGCCGCGGCGCGGGCGGCGGCCCCGGCGATCCGCTCCGGATCCGCGGTCACGCCCAGCAGCGCGCGCACCGTGGCCCCGGCCATCTCGCGGGCCACCAGTACGAGGTCCACGTCGTGCCCCGCGCCGAGCGGGGCCAGGCGCCGGTCGAGGACCTCCTGCCACACCGGGCGCAGCCGCTCCACTCCGGCCGCCCCGAGGCCGTCGGCGACCACGCGCCGGGCGGTGCGGTGGCCTGCGCCGTCCTGGTCGAACAGCGCACCTCCGGCGGACAGTTCACGGGCGGCGCCCCCGGTCGTCCCGGCCGCGGCCCGGTCCAGCGGCACCCGGGTGAGGGCGTGCCGGTACGCGTCACCGCCGTGCACCAGCACCGTGCCACGCCCGAGCCGGGCCACGGCGGAGCGGCGGGTGACGGCGAGCAGCGCGAACAGCACGGGATGGGCCCGGGTGTACACACGCCGATCCCGACGCCGAGCCACCCGCCCACCGTCCGCGGGCGCACGCTCCGCCCGTCCACTGGCCACCCGCTCACCGGTCGTGGGCGCCCGGTCCGCCCGGCCACCGTTCGCCCGTCCACTGGCCGCCGAGCCACCGTTCGCGGGCGTACCAGCCGCGCCTGCATCGGCCGCCCACTCACTGGCCGCCCGCCCACCGTCCGCGGGCGCACGGTCCGCCCGCCCCCCATCCGCTCCGGGCACCACCCTCCACCACATCCCCGTCACGCCCGGCTACCCTTGGCCCGGTCCCCTTTGACGCGGCCCCCCTTGACGCGGCCTCTCTCGGCGCGGCCCCCCTCCGCGTGGCCGGCCAGGATCCGGGCCGCCAGGCGGGCCGTAGCCGCCCGGTCAGGCTTGCGGGAACGCCCGGACAACGGGATCTCGGCCAGGAGCACCGCGTCCGGCCGGGCGGCTCCCATCCGCTCCAGCGGACGGGCCAACGCGGCCCGCAGCGCCGCCCGGTCCGTACCCCGGACCGGCTCCACCACGGCCACCACACGCTCGTCGCCGTCCCCGGCCGGCACACCCACCAGCAGGGCCACCTCGACACCGGGCACGTGCAGCGCAGGTTCGTACAGCCCCGGGTAGATGTTCTCCGCCTGCCGCAGCACCATGTCCTTGGCACGGCCCGCCAGCACGATCCGGCCGTCACACAACCGGGCCCGGTCGCCGGTCGCGACCCACGGATCGGGCTCCTCGCCCAGGTAGCGGTCGCGGGCCGCCGGCCCGGACAGCAGCAGCTCGCCGGACGAGTCCGTCCGGGCCACGACCCCCGGCAGCGGAGCCCCCACCAGATCACCCTCCCCCGTGAACGCGGCCTTGTCGGCGTGCTCCACAGCCGCGGCCGGGAACAACTCGGTCAGCGCGTACACTCCCCACGCCTGCACGGCTCCCCTTTCCTTGACGCGGCCGAGCAGCCCGGCGCTCGCCGGCGCCGAACCCGTCCACACCCGCCCCGAGAAACGGCCCCCCTGCGCCAGCACCGCCCGCAGCTGCGGCGGCGTCAGATACGTCGCCTGCGGCGCGAGCCGCACCAACTGCCGGGCCAGGACACGCGGGGAGCGGGCGGGCAGGGCCACCGGAGCGCCGCTCGCCAGGGACGGGGCGAGGACGAAGAACGTCCCGCCCAGCACCGGCCGCCCCGCCTCCGGCGCGACCAGGCCGGCCACCGCAGCCATGCCGGCGGCCAGCGAGGCGCGGGTGTGCACCACCGCACGCGGCCGCGAGGTGGTGCCCGAGGTGAACACGATGACCGCGTCGCCGTCCCCGTCCATGGGGCGGGGCGGTATCACCGATCGCACTCCGGCGTCCAGCGCGGGTGCGCAGCCGGGTAGGCGGGGGCCGATCGTTGCCACGGGTCCCAGCTCTGCGAGGTCCGGCAGCGCGAGCCGGGCCCGGCGTGCCAGCGGCCGTGCCCATCCGGCCACGGCCTGGGCGGTGGCGTCGGCGAGCACGACCTCGGGCCGGGCCACGGCCAGCCGGGCGCGCAGCACGTCCGGTCCGGCCCCCGGATCGAGCACGGCGGCCCGCGCCCCGAGCCGGTGCACGGCCAGCATCACGGCCAGGGCCCGGGGACCGGGCCGTACCGCGACGCCGACGGTACCGCCGGGCCCGATGCCACGGGCGTGCAGGGCGGCGGCGTAGCGGTCGGCGAGGTCGGCGAGATCACCCCGGGTGGCCAGGACACGGGCGGCCCCGGCACGGTCGGCTCCCAGGACGGCGGGTTGATGGGTGTCGCGCCGCCGCAGGTCTCGGGCGAGCGCATCGAGCACGGCGTGGGACATCAGCGTGGATCCTCCGCGTGCCGGCCCGGACCCCGGTCGAGGTACCAGCGGGCGGTGCCCAGCAGACCGTAGGCACGCAACCGCCGGGTGGAGTTCTCCACCACCATCGCGCGGGCGTGCACGATCGCGGAGGTGTGCCGGCGCACCCGGTTCAGGAAGAGCCGGTCGGTGGGAGAGGGGCGGCGGGGCATGCCGCCCACTGCCTCGTACAGCGCGGCCGTGACAGCCATGTTGTTCCCGGCGTGCATCCGGTACGGGGCCAGGTAGCCGTGCCGGAGCCGGTGCGCCGGGCGGACCCGGCCGAAGAAGGCCGCGAGGCGCACCAGCGCACGGAACACGGCCCGCCCGACCGGCCCGTGCTCGTCGCGACGCGCCTCGATCCGCCCGCACACCAGCCCGGCGCCGCCCCCAAAGGCGTCGCGGGCGGCTTTCGTCCACCCGGGGTGCGGCAGACAGTCCGCGTCGGTCCGCGCCAGCAGCGTCGCACCGCAGCCGATCGCGTACCGGAAGCCCGTGTCCACCGCGCAGCCCACGCCCTTCTCCCCTTCCCGCAGCACATGCACCGGGAACGGCGCCCGGCGGGCGAAGGCCCGGACGAGGTCCGCGGTGCCGTCGGTCGAGGCGTTGTCCACCACCACCAGCGTGAAGTCCCGGTCCCGCTGGGCCGCGAGCGCATCCAGCGTGGCGCCGATCCGCGCCTGCTCCTGGTGCGCGGGCACCACCACCCACAACGCGCTCACGCCTTCTCCCACACCATCGTCATCAGGCTCACGCCACCCCCCAGGCCCACGAACAGCACCCGGTCACCCGCCCGCAGCCCGCCGTGCACGAGATCGAGCTGTACGCCGAGCGTGGCGCTGGCCATGTTCCCCAGCTCGGGCACGGTGACGACCAGCCGGTCCCGGGGCACGCCCGTCAGCTCCACGAACCGCTCCAGGTACGGCACGGTGACCTGGTGCACGAGGATGTGCCGGAAGTCGTCCCAGCCGAACCCCGTGCGCTGCCGCATCCGGTCGAGGACCGAGGTGCCGACCTTCTCGAACACCTCCCGCAACTCCGACCCGTCACCCCGGAAGTACGTGTGCTCGTCCCCGCGAGGGTGACGCGAGCCGCCGCCGAAGATCCCGCCCACCCGCCAGTGCTCCGAGTGCGTCTCGGCGTCCACGTCGAGGATGCCGCCCCGCTCCACCGCCTCCAGCACGACCGCGGCCCCCGCGTCCCCGAAGGTGTAGCCCGCGAAACCGTCCCGGAACTGCCCGGGACCTGCCGGGGCGTACCGCACCGCCCGACTCGGGGTCTCCCCGGTGACCACGAGAGCCCGCCGCGCCCGGCCGGCCACCACCATCGCCCGTGCCGTGTCGACCCCGTTGACGAAGCTGTTGCACGCGTTCGTCACGTCCAGCGCGTGCGCCCGGGAGCCCAGTTCGGCCTGGACGATGTGTGCGGTCGCCGGCTCGGCGACGTCCCGGGTGGCGGAGGCGAACACCAACAGGTCGATGTCGCACGGGAGCAGCCCGGCCCGCCCCAGCGCGGTCCGCGCCGCCCGCACCGCGAGCGTCGAGGCGTACTCACCGTCCGCCACGACCCGGCGCGAGGAGATGCCGGTCACCCGCTCCAGCATCCGAGGCGGCAGATTCAGCCCCGAGGCCGCGGCGACCTGCTCCTGAAGGTGCCGGGAGGTCATCTCGCGGCCGGGCAGACAGGACGCCACCGCGGTGATGCCCACCCGTGGCGACGAACCGCGAGCAGCATGGTCTATGTGCATGGGACGCACGCTAGAACCGTCCCCGGGCGGCCTGCCTGAGCACTCGTACCTAGCCGACGTCCGTAAACGAGCCTGGACACGCAGGGCACGGCAACGGCCCCACGGGGCCGGCACACCCGCACTAGACAGTCGGCCGGCCGGCCCGCCAGCCGGCCGGCCGTACACAGGCCCGGCGGCCGTCCCGCCCGGACTCCTGAGAAAGTTTGAAACATTCCGGTGGGCCCGGCGCATCGAAAGGGGTGAGAGCGGCAGGCGGCGGTACAGGACACGGGGGATCGATGAGACCGGGACGCAGTGACGAATACCAGGAGTTCGCCGCCGCGCGTGCTGGGCATCTGTACCGGTCCGCCTGCCTGCTCACCGGCGGGGACACACACCTCGCTGAGGACCTCGTCCAGGAGACCCTCGGCAAGGTCTACGTCCGCTGGGGGCGCGTCTCCCGGGCGGACAACCCCGCCGCATACGCCCAGACCGTCCTCACCCGCACCTACCTGGCCCACCAGCGGCGGCACAGCAGCCGCAAGGAGCACTCCACCGCATCGCTTCCCGACACCGCCGGGCCGGGCCCGACCGGCGACGCCCCGTTGCGGCTCACCCTCGTCGAGGCTCTCGGACGGCTGCCCGCGAAGGACCGGACGGTGGTCGTACTTCGGTACTGGGAAGACCGCAGCATCGAGCAGACGGCAGTGGCCATGAACACGAGCTCCGCCGCCGTGCGCACCCGCTGCGTCCGCGCCCTGGCCCGGTTGCGTTCCCTGCTCGGCGACAGCCTCGTCGAGTACGCCAGACCCTGACCCACCCGCCCGCGGCCCCACCCTCAGCCATACCCCATCCAGAAACGGCGGTCCTGCCATGCCCGTTGACGACAACGACCCGAACGACGCCTTCGAGGTCCGCTTCACCGAGGCCCTGCACCAGGCCGGAAGCGGCTTCGAGCCCCCCCGGCAGGACCTGGCCGCGCGCGGTGAGGCACGCGGCAGACGGCGCGCGTTTCGCCGCCAGGCCGCCGTGCTCGGCGGCGTGACGACGGTCGCCCTCATCGGCGTGGGCGGGGCGCTGATGCTTCCCGGCGGCCAGGCGGTCGGCAGCCACTCGTCGTCCACCGGCGCGTCGTCCCCGTCCGTCCCGCCCGCCACATCGGCCGCCACGACCTCCGTCAGCGGCGACGCGCTCGTACACACCCTCGAAAAACTGCTGCCCAAAGGCGAATTCAGCGACGAGGAGGCACGGGGAACAGGCGACCCGCTGCCGCCTTTCGCCAAGGTCGTGTACGACGACGGCAACGGCAAAGCGGCCGTCGCCGTCTCCTTCTCCCGCCTCCGGCCCGGCGGCCAGGAGGCCCGTCAGACCACTGAGTGTCCCGACAAGGTGTTCATCGCCTTCGACACCTGCCGCACGACCACGCTGGACGACGGCTCCAAACTCATGATCCTCAAGGGGTACGAGTACCCGAACAGCCGTTCCGGCACCAAGCTGTGGACCGCGGAATACGTCTCGCGCACCGGGCAGCACGTGAGCGTGCAGGAGTGGAACGCCGCCGCCGAGAAGGACGCTCCCGTCACCCGGGCACTGCCTCCCCTCACCGCCGAGCAGCTGTCGCAGCTGGCCACCGCGCGGCAGTGGCGTACCGCTCTGGACGCCGTCCTCGTGCCGCCCGCCGCAGCCGATCCGTCCCCGGCGCGGGGCGTCCCGGGCGGCTCGGTGTCGTCGACGCTCGTCTCGCTGCTGCCCAAGGGGGTCAGGGTCGTCTCGAAGAGCAGTGCGGACGCCGGGTTCGGGTATGCCGTCCTCGATGACGGCAAGGGCGCGAGCCTGGTACAGGTCAACGTCCAGGGCGACCAGTCCGACGTCGAGAACGAACTCTTCGGCGCCGGCACGAAGACCCTCCCGAACGGCATGAAGGTCGTCACCCATCAGCGGCCCGGTGAGAAGGGCGGCGAAGGGGTCGTCTGGTGGACGGTCGACACGATCCGCCCCGACGGCTACCGCGTGGTGATCAGCGCCTTCAACTCCGGCGCCCAGAACACCGCCGCAACCCGCAGCACCCCCGCGCTCACGATGCAGCAACTGGAGACCATCGCCACGAACGCGAAGTGGTACGCGCGCCACTGAGAGGGGCCGCCGGAAACCCACCGGAATATCCCCTCCTCCCGGCAGGACGCCCTGGCCGTCATCGGCAAGCCCCAGCAGGTCAGTCCCACTGCCCAGCAGTGGGACTGACCATCTCCACACCCCTCAACCCCAACCGACAGACCATCAGACTCTCCTGAGAGCAACTGTTGGCCTGTCAGGGAGGGCCGATCTTGGGTCTGGCTGCGCAGGTTGGTTGAGTACTGCGCGGTGCCGCTGATCCCCGAGAGCGATGAACGGCTACACACTTAAAAATGCCGCGCCCCGATCCCACTCCAGAATCTATCTGGACGCAAAATTGAACCATGCGAGGGCTCGGTTCTGTTCGGCCGTTTGTTGAGGGGGTGTCAGGGCATCCGGGCTTCATGGATCACAGTGCGATAGTGCGAACCGCCTCCGAAAGCGGCGGCTCCAGCCCTGTCCTGATCTCGCTCCTCTGCCTGTTCCTGATCATGGGCCTGGTCCAGGTCATCCGCCCTCAGCTGCTGTGGCGGCTGAACAGCCGTTTGCAGCGGGGCTGGGTGAAAAACCCTGAGGGGACCGAGCCCACCGGCAAGGGGTATGCGATGCAGCGGGTGACAGGGGCGCTTTTCCTGGCGGTCGCCACCTGGATGCTGGTCCAGCAGATCTGACCCATTGCTAGGCCGGCCGGCGATCCACCCCGGGCTGGGTATCCCGTGAAGCCGGCAAGCGCGCCGGGTCCGCACCTTCTACGCGGTAGGCGCCCTGGTAGTGGGCGGCATCGACCGCCTGGACCGGCTGACAGACCCCCGGAAGACGGCAGATGTGGGTATCCGTCCTCCTCTGGCCAACTTCACCGGCCTGCTGCTCACATCCTCCACATGGCTCCAGCGTGCCCATTCCGCAGGCTCGGCCGAGCCCGCCCACCACGGCGGGCGACCCGGCCACGCCATTTACGCATGCCTGACGTACCGCTGACGAACGGCCCGGCCCCCCAGCGCCTGCGGGAGCGACAGCGGGGCATACGCGCTTGACCTTCGGCATAGCCGCGACAGTGCTGTTCTTCATCGCGTTCCTTATCAACGCGGCGGAGGTCAGCACTAATCACACATTCTCGTCTGTCAACGTCATGCTCTTGAGGCTGACCGCATTGGCTCTGCATGTTGCAGGAAATCGGAAATGCTTGTTCCCGTAGACGATGCTGACCCGGCATCAATCCCTAAAACCCGCCCAAGAGGCCGCAGAGGCCAGCCGGAGAGACCCCCACCGCCCCTGCAGGGACAGGTGTTCTCGCTGCCAGCCCTTGGCGCGCGGCGCGCGAGTTCAGCGGTTCGTAGCGCAGCGGAGAACCGTCCCGGGCGAAGCCCGGGCAGGCCGCGCAGCTGCGCTGTCTTGGCTGCGCAGCAGCCTCGCTCCCGTAGCGCAGCGGAGGGAGCGTCAATCTCTGTGCGAAGCACAGAGATTGTGCGGGGAGCGCAGCGAGCCGCTGGCGCTCACGCGGAGCGGGAGCGCAACCCCCGCGCGC
>NZ_JAERRK010000033.1 GCF_016741775.1 Streptomyces actinomycinicus
CGCGCGGGGGTTGCGCTCCCGCTCCGCGTGAGCGCTGGTGGCTCGCTTCGCTCCCCACTCAATGAGCCTGCTTCGCAGGCTCATTGACGCTCCCTTCGCTGCGCTTCGGGAGCGGGCGTCCCGCGTTGCGGGACGCGGCCGGCCTTCGGCTGTCCTGGTGGCCTCCGCTGCGCTCCAGCCACCGTGACGCTTCGCGCCATCAGGCGTGCCGCGCTCCGCGCGGCCCGGGCGACGGCAGGGCGGGTGGTGGGGTGCTCTCTTCGATTGGCTTCTGCGGGTTTGATGGCTTGATGCCGCGTCGGCGAGATGACAGGCCCTCAGGTGGATGAGGGGCATGGACGCGGGGAAGGCAACTCGGCCTGCTTCAAAATTAATCCTGGATCTAAACTGGATCTAGGGCTCCTCGCCCCCACCGATGACATCCGCGCCGCGTCACTGGAACGTCATCACGATCGCGTCATCTACGACAGTGCACGGTTCGCCATGGCCGGTCGTATGCGTGGCGCCCCGCCGCAGGCGGCGCGGAGGGAACGCCACGAACACGTCGCCAGGCTACCCCGGCAGCCGGACGAGGAACCGCAGAACAGGCGTACGGGGCACGGTGGTCGGCCAACGCTCGCCAGCCGAACTGCGGATGACATCGCCGCGAAGCCAGGCGGATCCGGCCCCGGCGGTTCCCGGTCGGCTCATACTGAGGCGTATGTCGATCGACGGAACCGCGGCCCACCGCACCCGTGCCGGAACACTTCCTCCGCTCGTCGAGCGCGCTGTCTCGGCCGCGCGAGGGCACGGCTTCGCCCACTCCTGCCGACCCGAGCAAGGCCGACTGCTGCAGTTGCTGGCAGGCGGAGCCCGCCGGCGCATCGCCGAAACCGGCACAGAATGCGGGGTGGGCCTCGCCTGGCTGGCCGACGGGGCAGGACCCGGCGTCGAACTCCTCAGCGTGGAGCAGGATCCCGCGCGGGCGAAGGTGGCGGCCGACGTCTTCGCCGATGTGCCGCAGGTGCGGGTGCTGTGCGCGGACTGGACCGAGATCTACGCCCACGCGCCCTACGATCTACTCGTCCTCGACGGCGGCGGTCAGGCCAAGGGGAACGGCGCGGCCGACCCCGAACGGCTGCTGGAGCCCGGCGGCGTCCTCGTCGTCGACGACTTCACACCCTCTCGCACGTGGCCGCCCTCATACGCCGGACGCACCGACACCGCCCGGTTGCACTGGCTGGCACATCCGGCCCTGCACACCGTAGACCTGCCGCTGGCGGCCGACCTCAGCGCGGTGGTCGCCGTCCGGCGCACCAACCTGTGAAACGTCGAATCGCCCTACTCATCGCCGAGTTGGTCACTATCGTGGTTCCCGCTCCGAGTACCGCCACGGCACCGGTCCGCTGAGCAGAGGCAAGCATGGCGTGCACCATCTGAGACCTCGTGCACGAACAGGCCGACCGGACTCCGCGGGTGCTGCCGCCATCGGTGAACGCGTCTGCTCCGACCAGCAGTTCGCCGAGCCGGCCGCCGTACTGTCGGAGTCGATCAGCGGGCACGCACCCCCGGGTTCCCTGGTCGCCGTCGACACGGACGACCCGTTGAGCGCCCATGGTGCCGTCGTGGTGCCCGGAGCCGAACTGCTCGGCGAGCCAGAGCCGCTCCTGCGCGTGGGACAGCGGTGCCGATCCCCTTGCGGACGGCGAGAACTCCACTGCGGCGGCGCGCTGGGGCGTCTGTGCGGCGGACGCTCCGTGCAGCGCGAGCAGCCCGGCCACGGTCGGGTGCTCGGCCAGCTCGCACATCGGGAACCGGACGCCGAATTCCCTCGCCAGTTCCCGCTGCAATACCACGAGCAGGATGAAGTTGCGGCCCGCCTCGAAAAAGCTCTCCTTGTCGGAGGACGGACCGATCTCCGGCACCGCCCGCACTGCCCGCCACGCCTGTACGATCCCGTACCCGCCGGCCGCGGAGGCGCTGTCCGCCCGGCTGCTCATCGTCATGGTCCTTCTCCCCGCCCGGTCCCCGGCCCTGCTCACCCCTGGCCCGGGGGCGCCGTCGCCGGCCAGGGCGCCAGCAGCCCCCGGGCGAGCCCGGTCGGCGGTGCGCCGTCCCGCCGTTCCGTCGCCGCGCGTACGGCGGCGCGTGCCGCAGCTTCCACGCCGGGCAGTGCCGCCAGCCGGCCCGCCAGCTCACGGACGCTGGGCGCGGCCACGAAGTCGGACATGTCCACGGGGACGTCGAGCGCCTTCCGCAGCAGCGCCAGTACACGGGCCGCGCCGAGGGAGTCGCCGCCCTGGTCGTAGAAGGAGGTTCCGGGTGCCACCGGCCGCCGCAGCACCGCGGTGTCCTTGAAGCAGCGGGCCTGCCGCCGCTCCCGGGTCGAGGCGGGGGTAGGACCTGCCCGGCCTCTGGCCAGGAGCGGGGCCCTGGCGCCAGGAGTCGCCGATCTGCGCAGACAGCGCTCAAGTGTCAGCTCTTCGGGGTGTACCAGGGCACCAGGCGCAGCAGGAGGTCGAGGGTAGTGCGGGCGGCCGTGCGGGTGGTGGCGGTGGGGGCGAAGACCGCGGCAAGGGCGAGCGTGGCGGTGAGAGCGCCCAGTACGGCCGCGAGGATGACCAGGAGGCGCACCAGGTGGCCGGGGTGGTGCAGGCCGGCCGTGATGGCGCCGGTCAGGAGCACGGTGGTGAGGGCGGTGGCCGCTTGGGTGCGGACGCGGGAAGGGTGACGTGAGGTCATTGTCGGTTTGGTTCCTCGGAGTTGACGTGCTGCCGGTGCTGTCGCAGACCAGTGAGCCAGAGACGGAACCCCGCAAAAAAGGCACTTCTCGGGGTTCTAATGGCGGGCATGACACGAGGAACTGCGAGCCCTGCGGATCAACGGGTGATCCGTGCACTTGCCGCGCGGGATCTGACGGTGACGGCAAGCCAGCTGGAGAGCTGGCGGCGGACGGGGCTGCTGCCCCGGCACCGGCGCCGGGGGCTCGGGCGGGGCCGGGGATCGGTCGTCGACGCGGTCGATCCGCTGGTGGTCGAGAGCGCGGCGGCGCTGGCCCGGCATCTACGGCAGGGACGTGACCGGCGGCTGGCCGTGCTGGAGTGGTTCGCCGAGGCCGGCACACCGCAGACGGCGCCGGGGACGGTCCCGATGCCGGAGCCGCCGGTGGCAGCCGTGCGCGAGGCCCTGGTGTGGGTGCTACAACGCTCGGCGTCGCAGCGGCTGGTGGAGTTCGTGCGCAGCGCGGCCGGAGCGGGCGAGGAAGGACAGGACGCACTGTACGCGGCCGCCGGCCGGCTCATGGGGCCATACCGCGGGCGGGCAAACCCCGCCCTGGTGCGCGCAGCACTCGAAGCCGGCGGGGACGTGCCGGCCGAGGCCGAGGGGCCGGATGGCAGGAGCATGTTGCATGTAGCCGCCGCGATCGGCCTGGGAGCGCAGGAGGTCGGGGCGGACGCCCTGGCCGAAGCGTTCGCCGCGTTCGGCATGTTCGGGCTGACAGCTGACGACTGGGCGCAGATGCTGGGTGCCGCGGAGCGCGGCGAGGGACCCGAGGTGGACTGGGGCCTGCTCCAGCAGAACGCGGACATGGTGGCTCAGGTGCAGCGGGCGAGTGACGAGGAGCTGGTGCGCGCACGAGAGGTGCTGGTCGGCCTGCGTGTGTTCTACGCGCTGTACGTGCTGCACGGACTGCTCCTGCCGGACACCCCGGCCCAGGCCGCGCTGCGGCAGCGGATCGACGAGTGGGGCATGTTCCCGTTCCTGGACCACGTCATCGTCATCAACCCCTCCCCCAGGCAGTTCGCCGAGTCCCTCACGGTCTTCCTCGAGCCGTTCTTCGACAACCTGTACGAGACGCTGATGGACCAGTTCGCGCGGGACCCGGACATCTTCAGCATCCCCGGCGACGACACGGGGGCCGTCGGCTTCGGGGAGAGGTGGATGCGCTCCATGGAGGAGCTGACCAACGGTCGCCGGCAGGCGGCGAGCGGCGGCGCAGACCACGACCCTGTTGAAGGGGCGTGGGTGCAGACCGGATGACCTGACCCTGCCGCAGCCTCTGTGATAGCGGCTGCGTGCCTTCTCGTGGATGGGTGCAGCACGACTGGTGGGCGCGATCCGGGCGGGTGATTCCTCCCGCCGGGGAGGGTCCGCAACGCGGCGGCCGGCTTCGGGTGCCGGGTGCCGGGCGCCGGGATGGAGACCACGAGGTGCTGCCGTGATCACCTGCGTGGCTACCGCCGCATGTACGTGAAGTCAGCTGGCGTCGGCTTCAGAGTGGTGGCGCGGTGCTCGGGTACCGGCGGCGAGACGGCCGTTCGGGCGCTGGGCGTTGCCCACGGGCTGCCTCCCTCATCCCTGCCGGCGCGTTCGTCCTCCGTCTGTCACCGTGCCGGCAACGCGCTGCGACTTGTGTACCGCCGCTCCACTCTAGGGCAACGGGTGTTGCGCGTCTGTGCAGGTCAGAGGGGGTTTAACGCATTTTCGGGCAGCACGAAATCATGGGAACCAGTGGCCGTTGCTGCCTCGGAGAACGACTCGGGAGGCGTTTTCGGGTCCGCCGACACATGGTCCCGACGGACGCTCAGGAGCGTGGTTCACACGACGGGGGCGCTTCACCGCCAGTCAGACATGGGCAGTTGACGGTCATCTCATGGAGGTGCTTGGCGCGCCTGCGACAGGCATCCCGTCGAGGCGGGTGTCCCCATGGCTTGCGGTACCCGTCCCGCGACCTGCCTGCGTCTGAGCAGGCGATACGTCGGGCACCACCGGCTGCAGCGAAGTGGCCGGCAGCGCGCGCAATGGTTGCGGGGCGACAGCTGTCGTAAAGCTGTCTGCCTAATGATGATTGCCCGGTAATGATTTCGCGGCGGCAGGCGCGCGGCAAATCGCCGACTAATGCTGATTTGGATTGCCGAGTCAACATGCAGCCGGATCGGTTTTGCATCATTGGGTAAATCAATGACTGCGGGCCGCAAAGTCGGGGAGTCAGCTTTGGTCGCCAATTCGTTTTGGAGACGTGCTAACGTATCGGTTAGCAGTCCACACATGGGTGTGGGCCTCGCACCTTGGAATCCGTCGAGGCCCACAATGGCACGACGTGGACTGAGGGCCCCTCCCGTTGCCGCGGGATGGGCCCTCCCCACTTCTCCGCAGCTCAGTCCGTCAGTTCGTCCACCACGCGCAGCGCGTAGTAGACGACCCGCAGGACAGTGGCCACGGGCCGCATGCGGGCGATGACCCGCCGGATGCGGCGAAGCAGCTTGGTCCTCGCCGGCCTGCCCTGGGGAGCAGGCTCGGACATGCGTCATTACCTCCCTTCTGGTATCCGGACCGCCAATCGGCGGTGATCCGTCAGGGAAGGATCACGTTACCGCAGTCCCGCAGTCGAGTTGTTCGCTCGGTGACAGCGCGGGCGGTCTCACTCCAACAATCCTTCGTAATTTTCCAGGGGCCCCGGGTCGTGGAGCGCCTATTCGAGGTCCTCATTCTCTAGAGGGTTATCTATAGAGTTGCTGGTCAGCGGGTCGGGGTAATCGGCGGCCCCAGGGTGATCCGGAAGCCGTCCGCGATCGCGAGTGATGTGGGTCACAGTTCTTCCGGTGCTGCTGCGGAGCGGTCCGGTCCGCGCGGACGCGGTGCTCCGAAGGGCGCCAGCGCTCCGACGCGGGTTGCCCTCCCCCTGTGTGGTGCCGTGTCCGACATCAGCCGAGACGGTCTACCGTGTCACGCCATGACGGTCTTGATCATCGGCGGAAGCGGCTTCTTGGGCACCGAGTTGATCCGCAAGGCAGCCATGGCCGGGCGCGCAACGGCCGCGACCTACGCGACCAGGCCGGGCACCGCTTCCAACGCCGCCTGGTACCCACTCGACCTGCGGGATCCTGGCGGCGTGGACGCCGTCATGGCAGAAGTCGGCGCGGATCTCGTCATCAACGCATCGAGCGGCGACGCCGACTGGGCGGTGACGGCGCAGGGGCCTGTCCGGCTGGCGATGGCGGCGGCGAGGTACGGGAGCCGCCTGGTCCACGTGTCCAGCGACGCGGTGTTCTCCGGCGCCCGAGTTCATTACGACGAGTCGTGCCTGCCTGACCCCGTCACCCCGTACGGTGCGGCAAAGGCGGCAGCGGAGACCGGAATCCTCCTCGTGCATCCGCAGGCCGTCGTCGCCCGCACGTCGCTGATCGTCGGCGACGGCGGTTCCGTGCACGAGCGCCTCGTGCACGAACTGGCCGCCGGCACCCGCGAGGGCGTCCTGTTCACCGACGACATCCGCTGCCCGGTGCACGTCGCCGACCTGGCCGCCGCCCTCCTGGAACTGGCGTCCGGCGACGCGGCCGGCGTCCACCACCTCGCAGGGCCCGACCCTGTGAGCCGTCACGAACTCGGCATCCTCATCGCCAGACGAGACGGCCTGGACGCCTCCCGGCTGCCCACGGGCCTGCGCTCCCACAGCACCCTTCCCGGCGCCCTCGACGTACGCCTCGACAGCCGAGCCACCCAGCGGAACCTCCGCACCACACTGCGCGGCGCCCACCAGTTCTGCACCACAACAACTTGACCGCCCAGCCTGACACCGAGTTGCGGGCCCGGGCCGGGGCGCAGGTGGAGGTAGCCGGGCAAGGTGGCCGCGTGGACAGGGGGATCCGCCAGGCCTCGGCCTGCGCGCCGGTGAGCTGCGGCCCGAGTTGGGCGCAGGAGGAGCGGTCCGCGGCTGACTCCGCCGGCCGTGGCTGAGATGCCCGTCGAGGGGCGCGACGAGACACCCGCCACGTGCCAGATCTCCCGGCGCCCGGCGTAGCCGGGTTGAGCACGGCGCAGCGCTGAGCCGGTATCCGCGCTACGCCTGGAGGCACGGCGCCGGTACGCCATCTGGTGGCCGTGCGGGCTGCGGTCGACGATGTCTGGGAGGAACCACAGACGGGGGTGGAGCGTGGAACTCGGGGCGTTCTTCAGCAGCGGTGACGGTTGGGCCGAGTCGTGGGTGCTCGACGTCGGGCTGATGGAGTCGCTGCGGTTCGGGCCTCCGGACGGTCACACCGACCTGGACGTCGCGATCGCGCTGACCCGGCTGCTGTACAACGACTTCGTCTCCTACGGGACCGACGGCCGGGACAGGCGTTTGAACAACGACACCGTGCCTGTCGTCATCAAGGCCCACCGCGCCGTGATCGAGCGTCTCGCTCTCAGGCCGCCAGCGTGGCCGTTCAGGACATTCGACGGCCCGCGCGGTTTCGGTTCGTACTGGCGCGACCACGATATGAGCGGCAGCTGGAAAGCCCGCCGGGACTGCGTGGAGGAGATCCTCGGCCCGACCAGGGACGCGCTGGAGGAACTGCAGGAGGTGGAGTACGAGAGCCGGTTCCGCAACGGTCCGGCGGGCAGCTTCAAGAACCTGATCTTCGCCGCCGACGGTGAGAAGCCCGAGATGGTGCTGCGGGACGCGGTGAACAACGACGTGGAGATCGTCCGCAACGCGCACACGTGCCTGGTGTTCACCGATCCGCTGCCCCCGCAGGGCCTTACCTGGCGGCAGATGGTCGCCTGGTGGAAGAAGAACCACCAGCCGGACACCGATGATAAGACCGCCGCGAGCGGTCTGTATCGGCGTCTGTACCGGTCGCTGGACTCCGTGCCCGAACAGCTGGTGATGCGCACGTACTGCGCCCGCTACGCCGAGGACGGCGGCTTCGACCTGCCCGCGCTGATCCCGCAGGTCTACCTCCACTACGACCCCTACACCCGCCGCAGCGGCAAGCAGTCCGGCGCGCTGCCCCGCCAGCGCATGGACTTCCTGCTCCTGGCCCCGGACCGGGCCCGCGTCGTCATCGAGGTCGACGGCGTCCAGCACTACGGCCGCCCCAACCCGCCCGACGACAAGGGGCGGATCACGCACACCGCCGCACCGCGGCTGTACGCGGAGATGGTCGCCGAAGACCGCCGGCTGCGGCTGGCCGGATACGAGATCTACCGCTTCGGCGGCTGGGAACTCACCAAGCCCCACGCCGGACAGCTGGTGCAGGACTTCTTCACCGAACTCCTCGCCCGGCACCAGAAACCGGCCTTGTAGATCGGTGTCATCTCGCTGTGGGGCTGTGCCGTGGAGGCGAAGCTCATTCACCCGCTGAGCGGGACCACTGCTGTTCACGGACAGCCGGTGAGAACCGTCGTGCCAGCAGCCCAGGCGCCGGGAGAGGGTATGCGGCGGGACCGGTCCGCTGGGGACCGGTCCCGACCGGTACAGGCCCGGTGTCAACGGGTCTGGGGTGTCCCTGCGTTGCTTCGGTTTGCGGCCAGTAGCGTGTCAGGGAGGCCCGAGGGCCGGGGCGGTGTGGGGGGGGAACCAAGCGGCACGCTTGGTTCCCCCCACACCGCCCCGACGCTCGGGGCTGGTTGTTGGCCAGCTTTCCCTCTTTGACTACGCCCTGGCAAGGCAACCTTGAACACCCGTGAGCCGGGGCCCCGCCGTCTGGCTCCATGGCGCGGGCAACAAGCATGGCCGGCGGCGTAGGACTGCTCGAAGCAGACTGTTCTTGGTCCCTCAGCGGTTCCTGGAACGCGGGTGAGCCGAGGGCCCGCACGGGGGGTGTGGACCGTGGCATGCTGCTCGTCACCGGGCACGGAAGCCGTCAACTTCCGTGCACCCACCGGTTTTTGCGGCCAGTAGCACATCACCGTGCGGGCTGCCGGCGTCTCCGTGGCCGGCGGTCCGCCCGTATGCCAGGGAGGTACTTCGTCATGTCCAGCATCCGTGAGGGCGCGCTGGCGCCCGTCCCCGACCGCGCCCGGCCCGGCCGGGCACCGGTCAGCGCCGCGCAGGCATGCGGCGTCAGTGTCTTCCCGCTGCTCGGCGCGGGGCTCGCCCTCGCCGGTATGCCGGTGCGCGAGGTGCTCGTCCTCCTCGCCGGGTGCGGAGCGATCGGTGCCGCCGTGTACGCGGTCGGCGGGGGTGGCCGGCGGCTGCTGGAGGCCTTCGCGGCCGCCGTGACCGCCGCCGCCCGCAAGTGAGAGGGGCTGGTGAGATGCGTCCGGTGAAGACCGCCCCCGCTGGCCCGCACCACGCCGCGCTGGCGCACCGCCTTCACGAGTTCCGGCAGCGGGCCGGGCTCACCTTTGCCGAACTCGCCGAGCGCACCACGGCGCTCGGCGACCCGGCCTTGGCCGTCTCGGCCGCGACGCTCAAGCGTGCGGCCGGCTGCCGCACCCTGCCGAAGCAGACCACCGTCGTGGCCTACGCACGCGGCTGCGGCGCCACGCCGGAGGAGGAGCGCAGGGCATTGCGTCTGTGGGCGCGAGCGAGGGCCAAGGACCGCGGGATCCTGCGCCAGCTCCACCCGCCCGCGGTACACAACATCCGCTCCCGCCGGGAGTTCACCGCCGCGCTCGCGGCCGTCTACGAGAGCGCCGGTGCCCCGCCGCTGCGCACCGTCCAGCAGCGCGCCGGGACTGTCCCGCAGCCCGCGGGGGTTGCCTATGAGAGCGAGGTGTTCCTGCTTCCCCTCGGGACCTGCTGGCGCATCGCCAACCGGCGGATCAAACTGCCCGCCTGGAAGCACTGCCAAGCTCGCCGACCTGCACAAGAACCTGTTCGGCTCCGCACGGCGCAACGGTCTCGCCCCCGACACCGGGCTCGACGGGATCCTCGTGTCCGGCGACGGCTCCGTACAGCTCGTGCAGATGACGTTTGCCTACCCCGAGCCGTCTTCCCGGTCCCTGAAGGTCCGCGGGTCCCGGCGCAGCAAACGACGCGGGCGCGGCTGAACCGTCGTGGCGAGCGGAATCGACATTGCCCACGCCCTCCTCAATCCGGCTACGGGCCCAAGGTCCTGACGCCCCGCCGCGCGGGAGCGTGGCGGGGCGTTGACGGTGGACGCTATGCGGTCTTGCAGTACGCGCCGATGGCGGCGTTGATCTGCTTGGCCTCGGCCGGGCTCACAGTGTGCGCGCTGTTGCTGAACCGGGCCTGCGCGACGTCGTCAACCTTCGGCGACTTGCCGTTGAGGGCGGAGCACTGGTTACGGGTGTTATCGATGGCCTTGTCGGGGTCAGCGACCAGGGCGGGGTTCACCTTGCGCAGTGCGGCCAGCAGGTCGGTACGGGCCTGGCCGGTGGGCGCGGCCGGAATGCCGGCGACGGCGACCGGGTCGGACGCCTTGGACGCGGTGGGCGAGGCCTTGGACGCGGTGGCCGAAGGGGTCGGCGTCTTGGCGGGCTTGGTGCTGCCGTCGTCGCTGCTGCCGCACGCGGTGAGCGTGGCGGCCAGGGCGAGGGCGGCGAGCGTGGTCATGGTGGCGCGGTTCATGTGGTCCCCAGGTGGTGCTGATAGTTCGCGTGATGCGACTCGCGAGGGGCCCAAATGGTTGCACGGTACATGCGCATGCCGTCGAAGGTGTGCCTCGGTTTTCCGTCAGGGAAGGCCCTCGGACTTGCCAACCTCGCCGACGGGACTGGTTTCGTGCCCTTCCGCCCCGGCCAGGGCCCGCGACCCCGACCGCGGCTTCCGCCACTCCACGTTGAGGCGCACATTTCGCGTACCGATTGCAAGCAGGCGGCGTGCCCTCGCCTGGCATGGGCGTGCGCGCACGCGGGGCGCGCCTAACGGGAACATGCCGCCAGCTCAGATCCTCTACCCCCGGTAGAGGGGGGCGGTAGAGTGGGGGTATGGCAGCAGACGAGACGAGCATCAAGGTGAGCACGGCAGCTCGGGACCGGCTCGCCCAGCTGGCGGCCGAGCACGGCACCACGATCCGCAGCCTGGTGGAAGACCTCGCGCAGAGCACGCCGACGCAGGCCGAGTACGCCGAGCGTGCCGAGCTGGCCCGCGCCGAGCTCGCCTCCGCCCTCGGCAGCGCGCCGAGCCCTGAGGCGGAGGAGAAGGCTCGGGCGCTGCTGGAGCGCCTGGGCGGCGCCGCGCACGGCCCGCGGGCGGCCGCGTAGTGGCGGGCATCGCCGTCGTCCTGGACCACACGACCGCGGGGGCGCTGTACGACCCGAAGGACCCGTTCAACGAGGCCGTCGCCGCCTTCTACGTTCAGGCCTCCGGCGGACTCGGTGACCTGTACGCACCGGTGCTGTCGTTGACGGCCGGCGACACGGAGCGGCCCGGGCTGCTCGGCTACATCAAGGGGCTGCGGTTCATCCGGATCGAGGCCTTCGACACCGACGCCGCGGTCACCGCCACCGAACTCCTGCGCTTCGGGCACTCGTGGGCCGCCGTCCACGCCATCCACGCCGCCCGCCCCTCCCCCGCCCACCCCACCGGCCGGTACCTCCTCACCCTCACACCCAAGGCCTACGCCGGCACCGGCGTCGAAGTCGTCCACCCCGACCAGTAACCGCCAGCCGCCCCGGCGGCAAATCGATCGTCGCGTTGCTCCGGCGGCGGTACCCGCTCCTGACTGTCCCGGGGGGCGGCTGGTGCTTCGCCGTGCACCCGGCGTCCCCCCGTGAACGAGCCGAGCTCTACCGGCGGCGGTCACGCCACCAGGCGAGCCGGTGAGCGGACTCCTGGGGAAAGACTGACTGAAGCGCGACGACGAGCAGGCCCAGCCCGAGGCAGCCGAAGGCCGCAACGGCCAACCACCACGGTGCACCGGTCAGCGCTACCGCTGTGCCGGTGACGCCGGTGGCCAGGCACGAGATCAGCGGTCGGTGCATTGCGAGGTCTCCCCCATTCAGACGGGCGCGCCGTGGCGGTGCGCGAATGCCGTGCCCGGATTGTGTGCCGAGCGTGCATCCACTCATAGGAGAGAGGGGCCTTCTGTGTATCGTCACATGCGGAATCCGTACTGATCGAAGGCGCGGTGCCAGGCCTGCTCCATCGCCTGCTCAAGGATCAGGGAGCTTCGGCTGTGGGCCGCAGTGGCTAGCCACTGGACGAGGTCGGGCGGGGTGCCGGCGGCGAGTTCGGCGGCCACCGATCCCCCGGGCCATGTCCACGTGGCCCGGGCCACGTGGAACTTGGGCCTCTTGTGCCGGGGGTAGTTCCGGGTGAGGCGGTGGAACTCAGGGGCGTTGCCACGCGCGTCCTTCAGCTTCAGCAGGTGAAGCGGACTGGCCTCCTTCCCTGCGGCCCAGGCGATGACGTCGTCCATGACCTTCAGAGTCGTGGCGCGCGCTTCGGCCATGGCCCGATGCTGTTCCTCGGCGGTGATGAAGCCGAAGCGGCGTGCCCGGTCAGCGGGGAGGTCCAGAGCGACCCGCACGGAGGGCTCCTCGGCGAAAGTGTGGTTCCAGTCGATGAGGACGGCCTCGATGAAGCCGGTGACCTTGTCGGGGTGCAGCCCGGCGGCTGCGGCGGCCACGGGTTCGAAGCCGGGAACGGGTTCGAACCCGGACGTGCCCTGCTGGCGCTGGAGCGGCCAGAAGGCCTGCCGGCTTCGGTAGGGGAAGGCCAGCAGGCTGCCGTCTGCGACCCACGAGGCATACAGTTCACAGGCGTGCCGGGAGGCGCTGCGGGGGGCGCGAGCACACCAGGCGGCCGGTGTGCGCAGCAGCCACAGGGGAGTCCCTGACTCTTCCATCACGCCGGCGGCTGGGTCGCCTTTCGTACGCCCGACCAGCCAGTCCTCGAAGTATTCGAGGTTCACTCGGCGCTCGGCGCGCCAGACCGCTGCCCCGCCCCGGCCGGTCCAGTCGTAACTCGTGATCCCGTGCCGCCGCCGGAACGGTCTGCCTTCCCAGTCGGTCTTGAGCCATTCCTTGTACACCGTGTTCCAGGCGTCGCCCTGCTCGTACAGGGCCTGCTCGACGTCCTCGGCGCCGGGGCCGGTGAGAAAGCGGCGGGCTGCGGCAGTTGCCATCCGGAACCGCTTCGTCGCATGCCATGCCTCGTTGAGTTCCAGGGCTTCCGCGACACGCAGGAGGTGCTGGTCGTCGGGATCTTGGGGGGTGCTGGACAGCCGGTGGCCGGCTCGCACCACTTCTGCCTCCTTCAGCCAGGCCTTCTCCGGGGCGGTGGAGCTTGCGGCCACCGCCAGTCGCCACAGGCCGAGTGCGGCGCCATGGCGCAGCAGGGGGAGCAGGCCGGTGAGGAAGGGGTCGGTGAAGGGTTCGGCCTGGGCGATGGCGGTCGTCACCGCATCCGTGAGCAGGCGGCTCTGGTAGTCCCGGTGGGCGCGCGGGTGCTGTCCGGGTAGCTGCAGGGAGACGGCGCGGGCCCGCACCAGCAGGCTGGCGGGCGCGCGCACCCGCAAAGGGACGTCGTGTCTGGGGTCGCCTCGCCAACGCGGGGGCGGCGGGTAGCGCAGCACGGTGGAGATGTGGGTCATCCGGTCCTCGGGATGTCTCTGTTCCTGCAAGGCGACGTGCTCGGTGAGCAGCCGGCGGATCGTCGCGTCCCGTGACGTCCCGTGCCGGGCCATGATCTGTGTCAATGCCTCAAGGGCGCTGGGCGCGATACGTACGTTGGTCTCTGCGTTGCCGGACACCTCACCCCTCCTCTGCTCTCCCGTCGATGTGCAGCACCCGGTGGTGGCCCAGCGGCCCGAGGGTCTTCTTTCGGCGGCCGGGCCAGTCGGATCGCTGTCCGTGGGCCTGGGCGCGCGCGGCGTAGTGCTCCTGCAGCCGGCTCAGCATGGTGTGGCAGTACTCCGCCAGCGGCCGGTGCTGGTCCTCGTCTATGACGAAGGCGATGGTGTGGACGCCGCCGGTTTCCGCCATGGCCGCGCGGGGCTGGGACGCGCGCAGGTTGGGCCAGTAGCGGCCGTGCGCGAACCCGGAGGCTGCCCGCCAGACGGCGCACACCTTCACCGCGGGCAGGCCTGCGGCCGGTGCGGCGGTGAGCAGGATCTGGTGGGTCCTGGGCGCGGTCAGCGGGGCCAGGCCGAGCTGGTCGGCGATGGCGCGGATCTCGGCCCGGCGCTGCGCACCGCTCATGCCGCCGCCGGACGGGAGGTATCCGGTGTCCGTCTCGTGCTGATGCCGGTTGCGCATGTCCTCGTCCCACAGCGACAGGGCGCGGCGCCGGCGCTCGCTGCGTCCGGTGCCGTCGAGGAGCCACAGGGCGGTGGCGAAATTCTCCAGGGCGCCGCGCAGCAGCGTCCAGGGGCTGGTCGGATCGACCTCGCCGGCCGCCGTCAGGCGGCGCAGCGCGTCGGCGTGGGCCAGGCCGGCGGTGTAGGAGCTGCGGATCAGGTGCGCGGCGCAGTACACGCCCAGCGGGGCATCGTCGGCGGCCAGGCTGCTGGCCGGTGCTGGTGCGGGCAGCTGCTGGTAGGCGTCCTCACCGCGGGCCTGCTCGATCGCGTGGAACAGCGGCAGAAGGTAGGCGCCCTGGAAGGCCTGCGTGCTCATGCCCGGCAACGGTAGAACGCAACGCCCGCGCGAGGTAGCCGTTTTGACGCCCCCGGGGCCGGGCGTGCGGGCGAGAGCTGGGCTGGTGCCAGCCGCTCGTCCGGGTGGGCGAGGCGCGCTTTCTGGCCAGTACTCGCAGTAGCGGTACGTGAGGCCGTCTGGTGGGGGCATGATCGCGGTTGTGTTACGCGACGACGTGCCCGCTTGCGTGCGGTGGGAGATCCTGATGCACGAACGGTTCAGCGACGTGTGGACCTGCAAAGACCTCGGCCGCACGACCACTGCTGCGGACCTTGCCGAGCTGGGCCGGGCCGTCCTGGCCGCCTACCTCGCCGGCCGGGACAGCCGGGGCGAAACGTTCCGCGTCGTCGTCCGCACCGACCACGGCAACCATGTCGTCATCACGGCCGACCAACTCACCGACCCCGGCTGGGAAGCCGACCCGGCCGTCTGCCAGGCGCTGCCCGCTTACCTCCGCAACGCCCTCACCTGACGCCGGGGCCGTAAGGCTGCCGCACCGACCGGGGCGTTCCGCCGTCCTCCCCACCAGCGGCGCACGTTCACCGACCGCGCCCTCGCCGAGCGGTGGTGCAGCCACCACGCTGGACACGCCGTGCTCGGCCTGCTGTCGCCGCAGGAATTTTGCGCCGGCTGCGGGGATGACGGTCGCGCGCCTCCCCGGCCACCCGGCTGCGCCGGACGGGCATGGCAGGCTGTCTACCCGGGCCTGCCCGTGGCGTCGCTGGAGAGGCAGAGGTTCGTGATCCGGGCTCGTGGCGACATCACGCCGGCCAGCTGACGGGCTTCCTGCTCATCACGCACCACAATGTGCTGGAACTCCAGCTGCGGTGACAGACAAACCAGTTCGGGGCAGGGACGCACGATCCCGTACAGGACGCGCAGCTGCCCCGTCGTGAAGAGCGGGATGCCGTATGCGAAGCTCTCGGACACCTGCGGCCTCTCGGGGATCTCCACCCGTACCTCTTCGTCGTGCCAGGCCCGTTCGGCGACCGCAGCGAACAGCTCGGCCCGCTGCCGTGGTTGCACGTCCTGCCACCACGCCCGCGCCACCTCCCCCGCCCGACCGGCCAGCTCCTGTAGCTTCGCGGCCTCCTGCTCGCGCTGCCGCCGCCATGCCTGCTCCAAGCGCCGCCGCTCCTGTGCCTGGGCGCGGCGGGTCTCTTCATCTTCGGGAGCCGGCACGGGCTGACTCTTGCGGCGCCGCTGGAGTTGCTGCCTGCGCTGGAGCTCTTGCTGCCAGCGTGCGGCGCGGCGGTCTGCGGCTTCCCGACGGACTCTGTCGGCCCGTTCGGCCCGTTCGGCCTGCTCCTGGCGTCTGCGGTCGTGCTCGTTCTGCGCGCGCTCGGACTGGGCGGAGGTCCACCACAGGCGACGCTGCACGTAGCGGCCGAGGCCGGAGCCGCGTGGTACGGACGTGTAGTGCGGCAGGCTGGCAACGGGGGTGACGCTGCCGGACAGCACCCATCTCACGAACCGCCCCAGGTCCTGCGGTTTGAACTCCCACGTCCCGGCGGCGGCGTCGAATCCTCCCAGTCCGTCGACCACCCTCCAACACTGCCCGTGCTGGTCGGGGGCGCTGACCAGTACGGCCGGGACCACGTCGATCCACGGGGGTGCCTGGGGACCCGGGGACACCCAGCACACGCCGATGCCCTCGGCTGCGTAGCGGGCGGTGCGGGCCAGGATGTCCCGGTCGGTGATCGGTGAGAGCTGCGCTTCCCAGGCGATGCGCCTGCTGCCGTCGGGTGAGGACGCCATCACATCCGCGCGCCATGCGCCGTCACCTCCCGCCACCTCGAGGGCGGCATGCCATCCGGCGCTGCGGACCGCCGAGGCCAGCTCGAGCTTGAGCATGTGGTGTTCCCACGATTCGCCGCCCAGTTCGCAGGTGCCTTCGCGGCCCGGATCGTGGCAGAAGAACCGCACCCCTTGCGGGGAGTGCTTGGCATGCACGGCCCACCCGCATCCGGGGCAGGCCAGGGGAACGCGGGGCCGCACCTTGTAGACCTGAGCCCAGCCCATCGCGCACCCGAGATCAGGCTGGGTGGCATCCAATCGGCCGGCCTCTGGGTGCAGCGCGGTGAACGGCACGGCCTCGTGACCCCCGGGAATCTAGCGCGCAGCGCGGTGAATCCGTCGCAACAGCAGATAACACACGCCACTGACACACCGGGCTGAACTGCAGATATCCGATCCCCCGGATATCCGAAGCCCCCGGAGCCATCGGCCACATCCCCGCTCAGCCCGCTGCACGACTTCACGGAGCGCTGGTGCGCGCCCGCCGCCGCGAGCCCGGGCCGCCGGGATAGGGCGATCAGTGGCGGCTGACGCGGGAGCAGCAGCCCGCCATGCTGGCCGGCCAGTTGCGCGTCACGGCGGCCGAGCAGCAGACGGGCGGCTCGGGCACCCGGTGGCGAGCCACGCTGGACGCTCCGCTCCCGGATCGAGCAGTTGATCAGCGAGACCCGGGAGCAGCTGGTGCAGCCACAGGAGTCAGCTGCGCCACATCACTGCAGGAAGCTGTCGATGGGTGCGGCGTGGTATTCCGTCGCGCCCGCGGTGGTGATGCCGCTGGCTGAGCCGGGCAGCCGCAGAGCGTCGGCACCGCTCACGTACAGGTCGGCCGTTCCGTCACCGTCCGTGTCGCGCAGCCGTACCAGGCCGCCGAACTGCTCGTCGGCCGTCAACGCACCGGGAACGTTTGGGGTGTTGCGGGCGAACCACTGTGAGCCGGCACCGGACAGGCCGCCCGCCCGCCCCTTGAAGATGTGCACGCCACCCGCGTAGTCGTGGTCATCGATCTCCTCGCCCGGCACGCCGACTGCGAGATCCGCGTAGCCGTCGCCGTTGACGTCACCCGCCGAAATCGATGAGCCGAATTCGTCCCGGTTCTCCGGAGATCCGGTGACGCCACTGGTCGACTGGGTGAGGCGGGTACTCCGGGACGGGCCGGCGGACGAGCCGTACCAGACGCTGACTCGGCCTTTGTGCTTCGAGTACAGGGGTGTGCCGACGGCGATGTCGCCGTAACCGTCCTTGTTGAAGTCGGCGATGACACCGTCGCCGCCGCGTTCGGAGCTGCCACCGTTGCCGGATTCCGACTCCAGGCGGAGGCTCTTGCCCGGGGTGAGTGACCTCGCACCACCCTTGATGAACCAGACGTCGGACGCGATGTATTCGCGGCTGACCACGTCACCGATGATCGCGAGGTCGGTTTTCTTGTCGCCGTTGACCTTGCCGGAGATCAGCGCGGTGGCGTAGAACGACGACGTCTTGTCGAGCTTGGTCACGGTACCGGTGGTACCGGTGCGCTTGAAGGGGCCGCGGTAGACGTAGGTCATGGACTCATTGATGACGGCCAGGTCCTGCTTGCCGTCCCCGTTGAAGTCGCCGGTCGCCAGGTCCTTGCCCATGTAGTTGTTGCGACCCGGGTTCTTGTTCGGCAGTGCCGTACCCGTGGACAGGCCGGAGGGGGACCCCCACAGGATCGTCACGGCGCCCTGAAAATGGTTCTCGCCGGTCGCTGCCACCGCGAGGTCGCCGTAACCGTCGCCGTCGAAATCCGCGGCGGCCCGCACCTCGCCGAACATGTCGTCGGCCTCGTCGGATCCGGGCACGCCAGGGCTCGCCTGAGTGATGCGCTGCTGCTTGGGGCCGGGCCCGGTGGCAGTGCCGAAGACCACGGTGACCCCGCCGCCCCCTCTTGCGCTGAAGCTCGAGTACGCGTAGTCGCGGTACCCGTCGCCGTTGAAGTCGTCGCCGTGCCGCGCGGGCGCGGCGCTCGCTGCCGCAGTGGGCAGAGTGAGGGGGATGAGGCCCGCTACCACGAAGGTGGCGAGCGTAGCCGTTGTGCGGACGGGCATGAGTGTCGGGGCTCCTTGTGATCGGGCAGGCCGGGGGGCTCAATCGGCGGGCGCACGGGGTGCGTGGCCGCTGGTTCGCGGGCCCCACGTCGTTCACTGAAAGTCTCCCGAGTGACGCGTGGGGTCCGCCAACAGGAGACCAGTAGTGGGGCCGAAAGGTTGCACGTTGACGCAGACGAAAGCCTCGTAAGTGCTCGTTCGGGAGGGCCGGTTGGCTGCGGGGATGCGAGAACGGGGACTTTCGTGGTGTCCGTGCGCGCCCATAGATCAGCGCAGCCTTCTCGGAGCACTGGCCGGCGCGCACGCGATCGTGTCCCGGAGAGCGCAGGACTCCCGGATCACTCGGTGAACGTGTCCCTCGACGGCAGGAGCGTCAAGGAGCGCCTGCAGGGCGGCGAGCCCGCCTTCTCGGTCTTGGCCCGTGCGACGGCTTGTGGGCGCTCGCTGACGTACGGCAGCGGCACGGCGAGCGGTATGGCGGTGTAGTGGTCAGGCGAGGCAAGCCACGCACCCGGACCATCGGGCGGGCAGCGGAACACCGGCCCATCGCGCTCCTGCGGCGCCCTGAACAACGTGGAAGTGGCACGGCATGAGCGGCTGATCGCCAAGGGCGGCTGCCGCCTGGATCTGGACCACTACCTGGAGGCCCTGATCCGCAAGCCGGGCGCTTTCCCCGGCGCCACCGCTCTCGAACAGGCCCGCTCTGCGGGCAGGTTCACCCCGGTCCATTACGCTTGGTGGACCCAGGCCCAGAAGGTCCACGGCGAGCGGGACGGCACCCGGGCCCTGATCGAGGTGCTGTTGCTGGGCCGGCATATCCCACACGAGTACCTGGTCGCCGGGCTGGCCACCGCCCTGCGGGCCGGGACTCTGACCGCGGACGCGGTCGCCCTGGAGGCCCGCAAGGCCGCCCAGGCCGAGGACGAACCTGCTGGCCTTGGCCCGTCGGGCATCGGAGCGGGACAGCCGTCGGGGACCGTGACGTTTCTGCACGAGTGGAAGCTGTCCCACCTTCCGCCGGACACCAGGCCGCTGCCCTCGGTGACCCCCTATGACCAGCTGCTCCGCCGCCGTCGCGCCGACGACGGCGCCCACCGAGAGGAAGAAGCCCAGTGACCCTGCCCCGCCAGCGAGGATTGACCGAGCAGGCCGCTACCACCGCCATCGACACCGCTTGCCGTCTGCTGCGGCTGCCGTCGATCCGCAAGGAGTTCGCCGACATCGCCGACCGGGCGGTGAAGGACCAGCTGACCTATCGCGGCTTCCTCGCCGAGCTGCTGATGGCCGAGTGCGACGACCGGGCCCGCCGCCGTTCGGAAGGGACTTCCCGCCCTGGCGCACGTGCTACGGGTTCCTGGCCCGCTGGGCGGCTGTCGGCGTCGTCGGACAGATCCGTGACCAGCTCCGCAATGATCCGACGGGAGATGGGCAAGGCACCCGGCGCGGTCGCGACCGTCATCGACTCCAGTCGATCAAGGCCGCCGAGACCGTCGGCAAGGACTCCCGCGGCTACGACGCCGGGAAGAAGATCAACGGCCGCAAGCGGCACCTGGTCGTGGACACCAAGGGCCTGCCGCTGTTGGTCATGGTCACCCCGGCCGACATGACCGACCGCAACGCGGCCAAGGAGGTCCTCTTCCGGCTGCGGCTGATGCACCCCGAAATCACCATCGTCTGGGCCCTGCTCAGTGACCGCCGCGCCCATCAGGCGGCGGAACCTCAGCTCTTCCTCAGAAGATCCACGGAACCTTCGAATCAGACATGGCCCTGACATACGGTCAGCGTAACCGGCCGCTTACGGAGCGGCCCCATTGGTTAGGTGGCCCGTGAGAATCTCAGCACGCCGCACCATACTTGTTCCTGCGGCAGCGTTCCTGCTGTCCGCAGCCGTAGCCGGACCCGCCTTAGCCGACGACGAGACACCGCCGCCCGCATCTTCGTCGGTATCGACACCCGCCGATGACGACGTCCTCAACACCTCTCCGCCGGAGCAGCCTGAGGAAGACCTCACCGAGGTCCCTGCTGATGAGGTGGACAAGCAGCCGGAAGAGCCCGCGTCCGAGGCCAAGCCCCCGCTTCCCGGGGATCTGCCGGCGGCTGTCGACTGCGCTCCGGCTCACGGTGTTTACATTCCTACCAAGCAGGGTCGCAAGTACCACCGGGCGGTGGGCCCGACCAACTCGAACTACAACAACACGTCCAGGACCGCCAAGTCGACGTTCACGTCGGAGGTCACAGGCGAGGTCGGTGTCGCCGTCACCGGCAAGCTGGAGACATCCGTGGGTACGCTGCTCGCCAAGGTCAAGGCCAAGTACGAGGTAAGTGTGTCGGCCAAGCTGACGGCCAAGCTGGGGAACTCCATCTCAGTGGACACGCCGTCCCACAAGACCACCCACGCGACGTACGGCGTCTGGCGGCTCAAGCACACCGGCAAGAGCTACTGGCTTCACGCCAACTGCACCACCACACCCGAGCACACCGTGACCAGCTACTCGCCCTTCCGCGTAGGCTGGTACCTGTGGGAAAGCTGACCCCTCTCGCATCCGCGACCGCCTTGACCGCCGTAGCAATTCTCGCTGCCGGCTGCAGCAGCGATGACGGCCACGCATCCGGCACCAGCCACAAGACCTCACCTCGCCCCTCGTCCTCGTCGGCGCACGCGCCGACCAATGGCCGCGCCGAACACATCCCCGGTGAAACGGTGACCAAGGCACCGGTGCTGCCGGACGGCGAAGTCGTCGCTCAAGCCGTGAACGCCAGTGGCAACCGGGAGATGGACGTCAAAGGCGGTCTCAAGAGCGGCCCGCTTGCAATTCTTGTGAACTGCAAGGGCCACGGTAAGTTGACCGTTGAGGTCAAACCGGTTGGAATGAGCTTCCCGCTTGAATGCGCTGCCGGAGAAGTCAGCAGTACATACAACCAGCTGGACCTGAAGAAACCACGGGAACAGGGGACGGTAAGCGTGACCGCACCATCCACCGTCCGATGGGCAATCACGGTCGGCCGCTAACCGGCTAGCCGCACGGGCTCGGAGGCCCCGCACGGGAGCGCCCGTGAACGCCTCTGAGCCCGCGCAGGCGCTCGGAATCTCCGAGCGCATGGTAAACGGTAAGTGGTGGGGAGCTGAAGCGGCCCCGCCGGCGAGACGTGCGAGCGGCACAGGCATAGTCAAAAGGCGCTGGCAGCCGCAGGCGCGGGAAGACGAAAGCGAGGCAGAAGGCTGCCTCCACCATCGGCCTGGCCGTCTCTACCCCCGCCCGGTTCGAGTTCCCTCTGCTCCGGGCACGACCAACGACGCCGGCATCCGCGGCATCACCCAGGCCGGACCGTCCAAGTACACCGACCAGCTGTTCACCGCCTGGGAACAGGTGCCACCAAGCAGCACTCCAGCAGATCGCGGCCGACGACGACACGAAGGTACTTTCGCGCGAACTAGCCGCGCACACGGCCTGGGCGTGGAGTTCACCGGCTGCAGCCCATCGAGATCGAACTGTAGGCTCGGCCAGCACAAACGCCTCGTCCCCGGCATTCCATCTGCCGGGGACGAGGCGCTTCGCAACCCACGGAAGGTTTCCTCGTCAGTCGGTCGGCTCGCCCCTTAGCCCAGCCGGTCCCTCCAGGCCCCTCGTTCTCATGCCCTCGGTCAATCACTGCGCCTCCGATACGGCCCGGGCGAGCGCGGCGATCAACGAAGACGCGGCGTGTTACAGGAAGGAATTGATCAATAGAGCGACACGTGCTCGGGCAAGTCGCCGGCATAGGGGGTTTACTTACGCAGAAGCCCACGTCCGCCCGATGTACTTTTTGCTGTCACCCTTCACGGCATAGAAGTCAAGGTAGACCTGTGTCCCCTCAGCCAGGTTATGCGTGGACCAGGGCGAGCAGTAGGGCGCGCCATGTCCTCGGGTCGTTGCTCCCGGACCGAAGGGGTCCAACGGTGAGCCGTCCGAGAGGTATTCATAGACTTCGATGCCCCAACCGTCGGCCTTGTTGTCGCAGATGAGGACGGAGTCGCCGGGGGAGCAGGAACCCGGATCCTGGTTCCAGTAGCCGTATCCGTAGGAGCCGATGTTGAACATGTCACCGGAAGGAGGGCACGTAACACTCGGCGTACCGGCATCGGCATGCGCAGCGAGGGGGATGGCAGTGGTCGCTATCGCCATGATGCCCGTGGCGATGATTCTTGCCAGTTGACGCTTCAAGTTATCCTCCGCAGCCCGAAAAGGAGATCATCAGCGAGATGATCTTCTTGCCTCAGACTGCGGTGCACTAGCGTGAATTCGGCCATACTATGACCCGAATTGTCACCTAATCACACTTGCTGGTTTCTGGGTGGGGCCGAGAGGAGGGAGCGGCTTATTGTCGCGTCGCGTGAGAGGCGAAGCAGCCCACGGCCCCGCTGAGTGCCCGACCCCGAAGCGGTCTGCGCGAACCCTGACCACGTGGCCGTCGAAGAGTCACCGGCCAAGCCCCGCCACTATCCCAAGGGCTGGGACGCGGCCGGCGAGGCGCGCGTCGAGCAGGTGCCGCTACGGGCCTATAGCGGTGCGTACGCTGTCGAGGGGGCCTGGTGGTCGGGCTCGTTTGTTGTGAGCGGTACGAGACATCTGGAGAGCCGCCTGCTGCCACCTGCCCCGCTCGGTCACACAGTTCCTGCTTCAGTCGCCGCATCAGGGTACTTTGCCGTCGGAGGGGTTCGAGTGCCCGGGATGCGCATGACTGCCTCGGTCCCCTGGCCCTCGGCGGCCTGCAGTGTTACCGTGCCGCCGGCTTGTTGAACAGCCTTCGCCACAATGGCCAGGCCGAGGCCGCTACCGGGCAGGCTGCGGGCCGTCGGTGAGCGCCAGAAGCGGTCGAACACATGCGGCAGTTCGTCGGCGGGAATTCCCGGCCCTTGATCGCGTACAGTGAGTCGACCGTCGCGGATCTGAAGACTAACCGTGGCCCCTGAGGGCGAGAACTTTACAGCGTTGTCCAACAGGTTTACCACGGCTCGCTCGAGAGCAGCGGGATCGGATGAGACGTACCATTCCTCGAGCTCGCTGATGATCTCAAGCCCGCCCCCTCGCAGTTTCGCCCGCTCTAGGGCACGTTGGGCCACCTCGTGCAGGGCGACAACAGGAAGGGGCGCCTCACTGGGTTTGGTGTCAGGCCGAGAAAGTTCCTGCAGATCAGCAATCAGGGCGGCAAGTTCTCCCACTTGAGAGTCAACGGAGCGAAGCAGGTCATTCATCGCTCCTTCAGGAATCTTCCGGCCTGAAGTGTGGCTCCGGATCAGAAGTTGGACGTTCGCTCGCAGGGAGGTAAGGGGGGTACGCAACTCGTGCCCGGCGTCAGCGATGAGCTGCTGTTGGCGCTCTCGCGAGATAGCCAGCGCTTCGGTCATCTCGTTGAAACTCTTGGAAAGCCGGGCGATCTCGTCTCGCGCTTGAACAGGAATCCGTACGGTGAGGTCCTGGGTACGTGCGATGTGTTCGGCGACACTAGTAAGATCTTGCACTGGACGCAGTCCAGCCCGGCTGATCCAGAACCCTGCCGTGGCAGCGCCGACGACCCCAACCCCAGCAACAACGAGAAGAAATAGCGCGAGGTTGTTCAAAGGTTCTTCGACGGCGCTCAATGATTGTGCGATGGAAATCGAATATTGCCCCGACACACCTGAAGGCATATCGGGGTGTGTCGTCCAAACCCGCATCTTCTGACCGTCTGAACTGCTGGCATCATGCAATGCTGACTCAAGTACGCCGCGGGCAACAGCAATGTCACTTTCGGCGACACCGAACTTTTGGCTGCCAGGAGCGACGCAGACCGTTCCATCGGCAGTGACGACCTGGACAATGTATGACGTAGGTGTCTCATTACGCTGTCCCGTCTCAGGTAGATCCCTACCGCACAGACTCAAAAGCTGTTGAACGTAACGCGGCGAAGCCTCAACGTTCTGCAGGCTGCTATCCAGTTGGTCGGTCAGCTGCTGCCTGGTGATCAACCACGAGGCGACGGCGACAGCACTAATAGCCACTGCCACGGATATGCCAGCAGCCAGGCCAAGCCTCAACCGGAGACTCAAACGCCGAAACACATTTCTCATTTCAGTCGGTCCCCCTGGTTCTCAGTCCTTGCCAGTCAGAGACGGCCGCTACATCATGTCAGCCGTCCGGTCTCAGCGACCTGCGAGCCTACGAGGCCGCACCGTTCAGGTTCCGCGTGGCATGGCAGCAGTGTGCGGGACCAAGATGAAAACGTCCTGAAAAAAGCTCGGTCGATGCATCGGAGACTGAACGCACGCGGGATCGAGCAGGCTGCCGCGACCGGGACGACGAACGCCTTGAAGCCCGCTTTCTACGCCATGCTGCAGGAACCTGCCGCCGCAGCCGCACCGACCCGACAGGGGGCAACGCCCTGTTGCCATCGGCCAGCATCTGGCCGAGGCAGGTCGACGAGTTTGCGTTCGTCCTGACACGAGCCCTCAGTGGGGCCGATCTGGGCTGCTCGTTGAGTCTGCCAACCCGGCGCTGGATATTCGCGATCGACGCTCGACCTTCTCTGCACCAACGCGGTGTCTGAAGGTGCCCGATGAGGGATCCACACGCTCGGCATGGAGAAGGTAACCGGCGACCTGGCGTCCTGACCGAAGCCACGACACTCACCGGCTGCCACACTACTGCCCGAAGATCCCCGACCACGTCCGGGCTGCCATGCCCCGCTGCAGAAGGCGTCGTCGCGTGCCAGGGCCCGGTAGGTACAGGGCGCGATTACGGGCGAACTGGTCGCAGTGCAGCAGCACCGCCCGTTCCGCCCCGGCTGCGGCCCACTCGTGCTGGGCGAGATCCTCAGCGCCTTGTCCCGACCAGTCCAGATGGGTACGTCTGTCAGGCGACCAAGGCGCCGGTGCGGTCCGCGAACTCGCGCAGACCTTCGATGCGGGTCGGCCCGTACAGCAGACCAGCGGTCAGCGTCCGCAGAGCGGGCCGCCTCACCTCCTGCGGCGCCTCCTGCTCGACCCTGCGCAGCGCAGCGAACGTCTGTTTGCTGTCGCCGAGTGCGTTCCACATCCGGGCGACGTCAGTCCACGCCCGCGCCCGCCGCTCCGCCGTCGGCATCCGGTCCACATTCAGCCGGGCGGCGACCTCGACCGCCCTGTCCGGAGTCCCGAGTGCGTTCAGCAGGCTGATCCGGTAGGCGTCGACCTGCGTACGGGTGGCCTCCATCGTGAACAGGCCCGGCACCGCTGGATGCCTGCTCGTCTCCTGCTCGGCTTCCTCCAGCAGTGACAGAGCCGTTGTCCGGTCCCGGCTGGTCGCCGCCGAGTACGCACCGGTCAGCAGCAGCGTCGTACGCACGGCACCGGTGTGGTCACGGGCAGCGTCCAGGTCCGCGGCCTCCTTGGTCAGCAGGTGCACTGCGGCCGTGGACCGGCCCGAGCGGCGCATGGCGATATCCAGCTGCCGGGACGCCTCCCCGACGGCCACAGGGATGCCGCTGCAGCGAGCGGCCGCCAGCGCCCGGTCGGCCGCCACCCACGCCGCGTCCGAGTGCTGCTTGATGGCGAGTTCGGCTGCCAGCACGTACGAGCGGGCCAGTGCCATGTCCGCCTTCTCACGAGCCCGCCCAATCACCGCAGCACCTCGACGATCTCCCGCAGGGCACAGCCGGCCATCTCCGGGTCATGGACGAGCGTCTCGGGCCAGCACGGACGCAACGTGACCCCCTGCTGACACGCCGTCGACCGGTGTGCGAAGCTGCTGATCACAAGGGAGGGGTGCGGCAGTGGGGCGGGAGCGTACGGCGGGCGGGCGACGGCGGCACAGCACGATCGGCGCCACCCAGGCCGCGTTGACGGTGTTGGTGGTGGGCGGAGTGGCCCTGGGAGCGCTGCTGCTGCACCCCGACACGGGTCTGTTAGCCAAGGGCCGCGGGCCGCTCGGCGGCAATCCCGTCCTCGTGGTCGGCCTCGCCCTGCTGTCGCTCCTTGGCGGCTTGGGGCTGCGCGAGAAGTACCGGGAGCAGGTCGGCGCTGCCCGGGAACTCAACCCGGTGGAACAGCGGTTGGTTGACGGCGTGAGCCGCGTCCTGCTGGGCGCGCCGCTGGTCGTCCCGTTGCTCGTCCTGGTCCTGCACCACTTCGGTTCGTCCGGCAGCAGCCACGGGAGCGGGCACGAGTCGTTACCGCTTCCCAGCCCGCGGCTAGACCCGGTACCCACCCTGCCACCTGCACAGCATTCCGGGCACGCTGGCGACAGTACGCACTTCGGGCTGACGCGCATCCTGCCCGGTCTCGGCATCGCCCTCCTTGTCGTGGTCGTCGTGATCGCCGGGCTGCATCTGTGGCGGCATCTGGCCCGGCCGCCGGCGCCCGAGGCCCCGGCGAAGTACGCGACGCTCGACGACGAGCAGGAACGCCTGGCCCAGGCCGTAAACATTGGGCGCCGTGCCCTGCTGGACGGAACCGACGCCCGCGCAGCCGTCATCGCCTGCTATGCCGCCATGGAGGAGTCGCTCGCCGCCTCCGGCGTAACCCGGCGCGCCTCGGACAGCCCGCGGGAGTTGCTGGAGCGGGCCGTCGCCGGCGGCCTGCCCACGGAGGCGGCCGCCGCCGCGCTCACCGCCCTGTTCCGCGAGGCCCGTTACTCCACGCACCCGATGGACGGCAGCCACCGCGGCCGGGCCGCGGCCGCGCTCGCCGAGATAGCCGACGGCCTGCGCTCGCGGACGTCTGGACCCGAAGCCGTGACCGGTACCTCGTGAAGACGCCTACCCGGATCCGCGCCATCGTCAACTCCGTGCTCAAGACGCCCGGTTCGGTACGCCACTCGCTGGCCGTTCTGGGCACCGTCGTGGTCGCGGCCGAAGTGCTGCTCGCCCTGGCCGACGGTGCCGCCGCGGCCGCCACCGGCCTCGCCCTCATCACCGCAGTCGGTCTGGCCCTGGGGCGCTACGCCGCGGGCGGCGCCGCCCAGGACAGCGGCTATCGCAGGCCGGTGCGCCTGCTGGACAGCCGGGCCCCGGCGCTCGGCGGGTGGCAGCGCATCGTGGCCAAGACCCTCGCGGACGACGGCGAAGCGCACTTCGACACCGTCATGCGGCCGCAGTTGCAGCGGCTGTTCGCCGCCCGGCTGGCCGAACGGCACGGCGTGGCGATGTACCGGAACCCGCAGCGGGCCCGGGCGTTGGTCGGAGTCGACCTGTGGCCGTGGATCGATCCCGAGGCGACAGCTCCGCAGCCCACTCTCGGCGAGCCCGTCCTACGCTCCCTGCTCGACCGCTTGGAAGCCCTGTGACCGGTGGCGCTGCGGCCGACCCCGCAGCCCGCGCATCCCGACCCCATCCTGTGAGGAATCGACCGTGACCAGCCCGCAACCCGCTCCGGACCACGACACCCTGACTCCCCGACAGGCGGGCGAAAGGGCCGCGGCCGTGCTCGACGAGATCCGTACGGCCGTGGTCGGCAAGGCGGAACCGCTGGCGCTGGTGATGCTCGGCATCCTCGCCGGCGGCCACGTCCTCATCGAGGACCTGCCGGGACTCGGGAAGACACTGCTGGCACGCTCCTTCGCCACCACTCTCGGCCTGGACTTCCGCCGCATCCAGTTCACCCCGGACCTGTTGCCCTCCGACGTCACCGGAGCTCCGTTCTACGACCAACGGACCGCCGACATGGTCTTCCGGCCCGGACCGGTCTTCACCCACCTGCTGCTCGCTGACGAGATCAACCGTACCCCGCCCAAGACCCAGGCCGCGCTGCTGGAGGCGATGGCCGAGTCCCAGGTGTCCATCGACGGAAGTACCCGGTCGCTGCCGAAGCCCTTCGTGGTCGTCGCCACCGCCAACCCCATCGAGTACGAGGGCACGTACACCCTGCCCGAGGCCCAGCTCGACCGGTTCCTGCTGCGGGTTCGTATGGGCTATCTGGAGGCATCCGAGGAGGCAGGCATGCTACGCGCGCGTGTCGATCGGGTGGCGCCCGAGGCTGTGCTGCGCACGCTCAGCGGTCCGGGCGAGGTGCTGGCCATGCGGGCCGCCGTCGAACGCGTCGAGGTGGACGACGACCTGCTGGAGTACGTCGTCGCGCTGGTCCGCGCCACCCGAGCCCACCCGCATATTCAGGTCGGCGCCTCTCCGCGCGGCGGACTGGCCCTGGTGCAGCTCGCCCGTGCCCGTGCTGTCCTGGACCTGCGGGACTACGTGACCCCGGAGGACGTCAAGTCCGTGGCGGTGCCTGCCCTCGCGCACCGCGTCACCCTCAAGCCAGAGCTGTGGGTCCGGCAGATCGACGGCGACGACGTGATGCGCGAGATCGTGCAATCCGTGCGCGCCCCGCAGACTTTGCCGCGCACGCCGATCGCGTCATGAGGGAGCCTGTGCCGGCCCGCAGAGCGGCCGCCGCCGTTCAACGGGCCCTGGACGGCCGCCAAGACGTGACCGCCGAACCCCCGCCGCCATCTCCGCCCGGCTGGCGCGCGGGTGAACGTGCATTGCGGCTGGGCACGTTGGCCGTCGTCGCGCTGGTCGCCGCGCTGGTCACCGGGCGACCCTGGGTGTTTGCTCTCGGCACCGCGCCCCTGGTGCTGCTCGCCCTCGCCCTGCGAAGCGGGCCGCGCCCGGAGGTGGTGACGGCCGAGGCCGAGGTGGAGCCGCGGCGCTGTTTCGAGGGCGAGCAGGTGACGGTGCGGATTGCGGTGGCTTACGACGGTGAGCCCGGCCGCCTGGACCCCGGCGTCACCCTCGGTCACGGGGTTCGGCTCGACCACCTCGCGGTCGGCCCGCACCGCGTCGATCTCGTCCTGACCGTGCAGCGCTGGGGCCGCTGGACGCTCGGCACGGTCGACGTCGACGTCTACGACCGCGGCGGGCTGGCCCGGCGCACCGTGCGGGCCGATCTCGGTGAGATCGCCGTCTTTCCGCTGCCCGGACACGCCGGCCTCACGCCGATCCCGGTCCGGCTGCCGCAACGGCTGGGCGAGCACACCACCGTGCAGCGCGGCGAGGGCGTCGAGGTCACCGGCGTGCACCCCTATGTGCGCGGCGAACGGCAGCGGCGGATTCACTGGCCGGCCACCACCCGCCGCGGCACCCTGCAGGTCCACCAGTTCGCCACGGAGCGCACCGCCGACACCGTGGTGCTGCTGGACGCACTCGCCGACGTGGTCGATCCGGTGACCGGCGCGTCCTCGCTCGACGAGACCTTCCGGGCCGCTGCCGGGCTGGTCCGCGCCTACCTGCGTACCCACGACCGGGTCGGCGTCGTGTCGGTCGGTGGAGCGACTCGCTGGCTGCAACCGGCCAGCGGCCAGGGGTACTTCTACCGCATCGCCGAGAGTGTGCTGGAGGTCCGCAAGGACCGCGCGTACCGTACGGAGGGACTCAGCCTGCTTCCACCGCCCGCGTTGCCCGAAGGCGCGCTGGTGTACGTCATCACGCCGCTGACCGACCAGCGGATTTTCGACATCCTGCACCAGGTGCGCGGACGGGCCAACCCGATGGTCGTGGTCGAGATCCCCACCGGCGAGCCGGTCCTGGAACCCGGCGACATCGAAGGTGAACTCGCGCTGCGGCTGTGGCGGGCTGACCGCAACGCCATGCGCTTCGCCCTGATGGAACGCGGCATCGCGGTCGTCGCCCACCGGCCCGGCGAGACCCTCGACCTCGCCCTTGCGCCGCTGCTGCGCACCCGCATCCACGGAGGGACCCGATGACCACCACCCCCGCCCGGATCGCCCGGCCAGGCCCGCGCCCCGCCGGGAGCCGAGCCGCCCGGCTCATCGCACGTCTCACCTCCCGCATCACCGACCGCCTGCTCGGAACGGCCCTGGCCCTCGCCGCCTGCAACCCGCCGGCCGCCCTGCACGCACCACTGCTGGTCAGGGTGCTGGTCCTGGGGGCGGCGACAGCAGCGTGGTGGGCCGCTCCGATGGTCGACGCGCGCCCCGTCTTGACCTCCATGCGCTGGCGGACCCTCGCGGCCCGCCGCAGGACGACCGTGCTGCCAGCCGCGGCGATCGGGGTCGCCGCGGCCACCGACCCCGCGGTCTGGCTGGTCGTCTGCATCGCCACCCTGCTGCTTGCCTACCTGCTCGTAACCGACGCCTGGACAACTGGTGTCACCGCCCCACCCGGCCCCCCGCAGGCGACACCCGCACTGGCGGCCGCCGCCGCGACCGCAGTGGTACTGCTCACCGCCCAAGCGCCGGTCGCAAGCACCTCATGGGCACGTCTGCCCGCCTCACTCGCCATCGCCGCGACCACGGTCTGCCTGGTACTGACGCTGCGCACCCGCCGCAGCCCGCCCGGCTGACCGCCGAGACCACTGACGGGTTTGGCGCTTATCTCGGCGACACCCCAAAGAATCCGCTCCCGCCGCGGACCGCGCCGCCGGCGTCCGGCCAAGCTCCATGCAGACAAGGGGTACGACTACGACCACCTGCGGAAATGGCTTCGCGAGCGTCGCATCCGCCACCGCATCGCCCGCAAGGGCATCGAGTCGTCCACGCGGCTCGGCCGACACCGCTGGGTTGTCGAGAGAACGGTCTCCTGGCTGACCGGATGCCGAAGCTGCACCGTCGCTACGAGCGAAAGGCGGAGCACTCCCTGGCCTTCGTCGGCATCGCCGCAGCCCTCATCAGGCACCGCCGAATCACCAACTGAAACGGCGTCTGAGTGGGTGAGGACGCAGGGCTCCAGACGGAGAATGAGCCTTTTCCACCCTCACTCTGAGCTGGTCAGATGAAGGGTGAGGACGGCTTGGACGAGGCTGGTGATGACCTGCGCGTTCATCCCGTGCTTCTTGTGCTTGCCGGAGTAGAACGGCCGGTCCGCGGCAATGCGGTCGATCGGCAGGAGCGTGCCGTCCAGGGTCAGGTACGCCTTCACCGATGCGGTCCGCACCGTCTCGGTGAGGCTGGGGGCGAGAGCGGCCAGGAGCTCGACCCCCCGGTGACATAGCGGTAGGCCGTCGTGGTGCCGACGTCGAACCCGGCGGCGAGCTGGGCATACGTGTGTCCGGCGAGGGTGAGCAGGGCCTGGCGGCCGGCGGTCAGGCGCCGCCACCGGGAGCCGATCGTGCGGCGGTGCCGCCGCAACTGCTGCGTGAGGAAGCGGAGGGCAGAGCTGGACACGTCGATGCCCGACGGGTAGACAAGCACGGAAGCCTCTGGTGGAGACGGTTCTCTTGGTCGAAAACCCATCTACCAGGGGCTTCACCACGTTCTCAGCCCAACTGCCGTCCTCCAAACGCAGGTTGGAAAAGCCTCACTGCCGCATCCTGGCCGCCCAGTCGTGCCGGTCCCATACGCCCTACGGCACTCGTGCGCTCCGTGGCGGGTGTCCTATTTCTCGCCGGCATTCCGAACGCCGGTGATCGTGGAACGTTCCCGGAAGCCGCAAACAACCGTTCTTGGAGATGACCTCCGCAGCCACTATGTGTCTCTTCACAGCGGCGGCCCCGGCCGGGGACGCCCCTCGCACCACTCGGCACAGGGCTTCTCGCGCTGGACGCGATCCGGCAGCTCAGGCGTGATGGTGCGTAGCCCGATGGACGACCTGCACGAGAATTGCCCGTGGCCTCCTCCGACAGCCCCGACGACTACAGACCGCGCATCCACCCAGGTGTGCTCATGTCCAGCTCGGGGACAGTCCGTTAGGGTCTCCGTACGGCACTGGCCGGCCAGTGAAGGCGTCCAGGAGGAGGCGGCCAGCGAGCGGCTTCCGCAGCTCCACCTTCATGCTCTGTTCGATCATTTCGGCGGTGCACGGGCCGCTTCGGGCGCCGGCGACGGATGCATACAGCACTACGCTCTGGTCAGTCTCCAGCGCCTTGACGACGGGGCCGTCGTCGCAGGATCCGTGTGTGGCCTTCACGGTGATGGATCGGCCGTCTGCCGCCGTCCCGGCCAGCCGGGCGACGCTCCTGAGGCCGTCGGCAGAGCCTTGCCGAGTCTCTCCGATCGGCGGCCTGGGAAGCTTTGACGGGGTGACGGCGACCCGTTTGAGCGGGGTGTCGTAGCTCTCCAGCGTGAACAGCCATGCGGGCACCGTTGCCTTGCCTCGACTCGTCACGATCGTTGTTGTGCCGAGCCGTGCCCCCGTCACGGTCAGCCGGGGACCATCACTGCGATTGAGGGCGAACGACTGGTACGCCTTCTTGGCATCGACCAGTGGGCGGGTGAGAGGCCTTCCGGTTCCCCAGTCCACCTTCCCGTGGGCGGCGGCGGTGCTGGGCAGGTTGCCGCGTAGGACGAAGTTCTTCGTCTCGTAGGCGTGCTCGTCTGGCTTGCTGTGCCAGCCGGATTCCGGCTTCTGCATCACGTCGGCCATCGGGTAGTAACCCTGGTTCCAGGCAGCGGCGGCCGCAGATGCGCGCCATGCGTCGGCTACTTGTCGGGCGCGTTCCTCCTGCTTGCGCAGCGATTGATCGTTCACATGACCATCGTCGGTGCGCTGGTCGTTGCCGCAGCCGGCAAGGAGGCAGGTGCTCAGGAGCGGTGCCAGCAGCAGGCCGGCGAGGCGCTTCGCGTGCGTGTGCATGGAGTCCTCTTTAGTGCGGTCGACGGCGGATTCCGATGGGGAGTGTGGCGCGGGGATTCTTCAGCGCCCAGCACTGATCCCGCTCCACACCTTCGACGCGGAGGGGCGCCGCCGGGTTCACTCACGGTCTTCCTCGCCGCCTGCTGCATCCCTGTCCCTGCCGCAGGCGGCGAGAAATGGTGCGTGGCCTAGTAGATCTTCAGGCCTTCCCAGGAGAGCACCTTGTATACCGGCTCGTAAAAGCTGGAACGGTCCGCTTGGCTGTCGGTATCCCCGCAGGGCCGGTCGGCATAGCTGCCGCCGGACAGGATGCCCAGAGCCGTCTCATCGCTGAAGAGAGGTCCTCCGCTGTCACCATGCACCGAGCAGTTACTCGCCTCGATCATGTGGTGAAGCGTGATGCCGTCGGTGTAGGTGACCGTCGCGTCGGTTGCCAACACCATGCCCACCAGGTCCTGGCTCATGGTCCCCACGCGCTTCACCTTCTCCCCCTCGAACGCACCGGCGGCGCGCGAGATCTGCCCTTCCGAGCCGTCCTTGTACTGGATCGTCCCGTACGGCGTGACGTTGCTGTTGGTGTACTCCACCACCCCGTAGTCGGACTGGTTCGTGTCATTCCCGTAGACCCAGTCGGCGGCCCTTCCGAGGGGAATGTCTCCGCTGCGGCGGTGCCAGGTGACAGCGCCGTCTCCCATGCAGTGGCCGGCGGTGAGCATGTACTTCTTGCCGCTGGCATTCTGCACGTTGAACCCTGCGGTGCAGGTGGTGATCCAGTCCGTCCCGCCCGAGGTGTATTCCGATGTGATACCCACGCCGCCGCGCATGGTGTAGGCGGTCGATTCGATCTTGCCAGCGTGTTCGGTTATGTCGACCGCGTCTCCGTATCCGGAAACGGCCTTCTCAATTCGAGACCTGTCGGCGTCGGAAACCCCGGCGTAGATCTTTACTTCCACCCGGTTGCTGCTTGGGTCGATACTCCAGGCAGTGTCGGGTATCCGCGTCAGTTGATCCAGTTTCGCCTTGGCAGAGCTGAGCTCGGCCGTGCTGTGCGGGACGACCTCCGCTACCGCCCCAGCGCTTCGCACGGTTTCTGCCGCGGCCTGATCGGTAACGGCGACAACGAGTCGGTCGTTCCGGTAGTAAATGCCGGCTGTGCGCTTGCTACCCAACTGATTCGCGATCGCCGCCGCCTTGGCGGGATCGGTCAGCGGTGCCGGGACTGCTTGGGCGGCGGTCATGGTGGTCAGGATGAGAACCCCGCCGACCGCCCCCGCGACTAACCCCCGGTACGCATGACGTCTTCGCACGTGTACTCCTTTTCGAAATTGAACTGCCTTCCCGGTGATCGACGGGTTCGAGCGAGACTCACGACAACAGATGACCAATGAGTGAATTGGACATGACAATTCCGCTTATTGGTGCATGTTGGCTTGAATTCACGCGCTGCGGCCGGAACAGTCTCCGCGAAAAGCGTCTTGGCCCCGCCATCCGTATGTGACTGATGGCGAGGCCAAGACGTTCCCAGAAGCCACAGTTCGATGCCGATGTCCTCGATGTCGGTGAACTCCCACGCCCAGCCGTGGGCGGGCGTTGTTGGCGCGGAAGTACATCTGCGCGAGGCCCTCGGCCGCGATCTGCTGGAGCTGCTTCTCGGTGGCGCCCTGCCCCCGGGCGGTGAACGAGCGGTCCGCTAACTCAAGCGGCAGGGCCTGAGTGATGTCGCGGATCCGGGCGTCGTTGGTGGTACCCGGCGTGGCCGTGAACCCGAACCGCGCGCGGGTGTAGACGACCAGGCCGCCCGTGGACGCGGCCCGCTTCTTCGCCTTCGCGCGGTTCTGCGGCTGCCACCACCACTTGACCTCACGCTTCATACGCTCGCGCAGGTCGCGTCGGGGCCGCTTGAACTTGCCCGCGACGTACCGCTCCACGGTGCGCCGGGACACCCCGAGGGCATCCGCGGCGGCCTTGGTGCCCTTGAGCTACTTGACCAGGTACTTCATCTGCGCCTGAGCGCTCTGCGGGATAGGGTGAACGACCCCTCCAGCGCGGCATCAAGGCTGTCCCCGATCGAGTCGGCCATGACCTGCTACTCCCCTTCTCCGGCGCTCTGGTCGGTCTTGATGAGGTTGGCGATGTTGAAGACCTCGCCGCGCTCCTCGAACATCTGCTCCGCCCACAGGACGGTCTGGGTGCCCTGGTGCTTGACCATGCCGGGCGAGACCCCGAGCCGGAATGTGCCGGGCACGGGCTTGCCCCCGGGCGAGTGCGGCAGGACGTCCAACGGGGACGGTCCGGGCGAGGGGTAGACGATGGCGTCGGTGCCGATCGCGACCGGGTACAGGTCGGCGGCGGCCGCCGTCTTCATCAGCTTGCGGTGCAGACCGACGCGTTGGGTCGCGAGCACGGCGGCCCGGATGTCGGGGCGCCACGTCTCCCGCTTCAGCGCCGGGTAGGGCTCGTAGTACGGCACCTGGCCCCGGCTGCGCTGGCGCAACTTCCCGATGGCACCCTTCGCCGTCGCCTTGATCGCGGTCTCTAGCAGCGCCATCGTCGGGTCGACCTGCTTGCGCCGCGCCATCGCCTCGAGGAACTCCTGGCCGGCGAGGTCGGTGGTGACGCCCATGTCCGCCATCGTCTCCACGTACGCGTCGCGCAGCCGCTTGTACCAGGGGTCCAGGTAGCGGCCGGCCTGGCTGCGCACGTACGCCTCGATCGGAGCGACGTCGAAGCCGAGCTCCACCGCGTAGGCGACGGTGGGCGTGGCGTACCAGGCCGGGCCCTCGGGCCTCTCGCCCTTCGGCGTGAACGGGCTCGGGAGCCGGTCTGCGTCGACGGTGCGGCCGTTGATCTGGACCCGGGACAGGTCAACGTGGGACAGGTCGACCAGCCACGAGCCGGGCAGCGCCGCGTCGAACTGCGGGGTGCCCGTCAGGTGGGTGGGTCCGTTCAGTCCGACGGTGAGTCCGTTCGGGCGGCGGCGAAGCTCATGTTGAGGTCGACGACGACCAGGTACGGGTTCGCGCACTCCTCATCGGTCAGCGGCCGGCACCAGTCGTAGGGCTCCTCCATCAGCATCTCGGCCGGGGTGCGCAGGTGGTGCCGGGCGAACTTGCCCTTGAGGATCGGGTGTTCGTCGGGGACCTCGCACTCCACCATGGGGTAGAGCTGGGTGAGCGCGTCGTCGTTGAAGGTTCGCTTGAACTCGCCGGTGTCCGGGTCCTTCTCAGCGCGGGTCGGCGGGCGCAGCGCGGTCATCAGCTCCAGGCCGGTCGTCGCGGTGCTGCCCCGCGGCGTCGTCACCCTGGCCGCGTACAGGCCGAGATACCGGGCGAGGTCGGCCGGGTGCATCGTCGGCAGCTGCGGGTCGTCCTTCTTGTCCCACTCGCGGGCGTCCAGCGCGTTCCAGGGCAGGATGCACAGCTGGACGCAGCGCCGCCTCGAGCCCTCCGGGTCGCGGTAGACCCGGGCCCACGGTCCGAAGCCGCGCTGGGTGAGCTGGAGTCCGGCCCGCTCGATCTGCTTGACCACCTTGTGGCCGGCCGCCAGTCGGCCCGCGCGCTGCTCCTCCTGCGACAGAGCGGCGGGCAGGCCGTAGCGCTCCAGCGCAGACGCGGTGAGGACGAGGATCGGGTCGGCGTCGCGGCCGTTGCGGTGCAACCGGGCCTGCCCGAGGCGGGCCTCGGCCAGCGTCCAGTCGACCAGCGCCGGGATGCTCTTGGCGGGCACGTCCAAGATCAGGCCGCCGACGCAATACGCCGACACCTGCCCGCCCTCGCAATCGATCACCGCGAGCGGCCCATTCTCGAAGCGCGGGTCGGCGGCGGCCGCCACCGTGGTCTTCTTCGCCGCCGCCTTCTTCGCTCCCAGATGCCGCAACGACGCATCGGGCCGGGTGGTGCTGCTCGCCGCCTTCGGGCGGGACGGCGGGGCTGCGGCGCTAGCGGGAGCCGGGACAGGCTCCGGGGCCGGGCCGGTGAACACCTCCGGGACCGCTGGCGCCGGGGCCGCGGGCGCGTCGGCAGTCGGAGCAGGGAAGCGGGCAGCGAGGCCCTCGAGGAGCCGGGCGTACGCGGCGCGCTTTGGCGGCCGCGGCTCGGTCACGCCCGACTCCCAGTTCCCGATGGTCTCCCGTCGGCTCCTCAGGGCCTTCGCGACCTGTTCCTGGCTCAGTCCGGCAGCTTCGCGCAGGCGCTTGCGTTCCGCGGGCGAGGGGAGATCGTCCTGGGCGACCTCTGTCAACAGCGCATCGACGGCGCTGAACAGCTCGTCCTCAGTTGGCACAGAACTCACCTCCATGCCACACACTACCCTCAATCGCACACTGGATTTAGCACTGAATTTCACATGGATTGCTCATTGCGGCTGTCGTCTGCCAAGCGAGCGTGGAAGCGGATGAGGCTGGAAGCCCCGTGGAAGACCTGGCCCCCTGCACCGTGCTCCCGGCCCGCGAGAGCGAGGACGCCCTGGGGCGCGTAATCCTGCCTGCGGCCACCAGCGAGCGCCGTGCCCCAGGACCGTCCGGTCTTGGTGTGTCAACGCTCTTTGAAATTTGGCTCCCGCGGGTAGCCGGACGTCAGTGTCAGGGCGTCAGGTCGAGGACCCGGACCGGCTCACCGATCCACCGTTCGGGGGCGGTGGTGGCGATGATCGCCCCATCGGGGCGGTCCGGAGTCGGCTGGGCTGCGTACTGGCAGTGCGCCGCCGCCCAGGTGTCGTGCCGGGCCACGGCCAAGGCGGCCGGGAGGTCCAGGTCGAGCACCGTGATGCCCGGCAGCGCGGCGAGGTGTTCCGCCGCGCCCGGCCGGGCACGGTCGGCTTCGACCAGCGCGCACGCGGGGCCGAACAGGTACCAGCCGGCCTGGGCGTGGGCGCGGTGGATGAGGCGCGAGGCGAGAACGTTGCCCTGGCCGGCCGCGGCCATAGCGGTCTCGTCCAGGACGATGTGCATGGCGTCGCTCACCGGGCGGCCGCCTGGGCCAGGCGGCGGTCCAGCTCACTGTCGAGGTCCTGCTCCTCAGCGGAGGTCGGCGCGTAGCCGTTCCACTCCTTCAACGCGGCCCGGGCCTGCTCCGCCCGCGCGGCACGCTCGTCCGGGGTGAGCAGGGTCTCGGCGAGCCGAGCCAGGTAGGCGCGCAGCGACATGCCCTCCGCCGCCGCTATGGCCGCGAGCCGGTCACGCGCTTCCTCGGGAATGCGCACATTGGCGTCAGGCATCATCGGCTCCCATCCACACGCTCAGGGTACGGGTACGTACCCGTACCCATACTAGGTGCGGCGTCGAATCCAGTCAGGAGCCTGTTGCGTGGCTGGAACCAGTGCAATGCTGCCGCCAGCGGTGATCCTCGATCCTCGGGGGGCGCCGCCCTGGCTCACCCAGGTCACCCCGGCGCGGGCCGCGCCGTCCCTCCCGGCCTCCCCACGGGAGGGCCGACGGCTGCACAGGCCAGTAAGGCGAGGGGCTCCGGTACCTGCACCCGCCGGCCCGCCCGTTGATCACTTAGGCAGATTGGCTTCGGTTGCACGGCGGAGGACGTCCGCACACGTAGGACACGGGAGCAGCGGGTGTTCGGCGAGAACGATCAACGAGTGACGTACTTCTCTGCTCAGCTGGAAGAGCCGGCGGCTGGCCTGCCCGCCTTCATAGGCGGACAGGCGGAAGAGCTGGACGGCCTGTTCGTCGCGGACATCGGCGAAGCTGTCCGGGAGCCCAGCGAGCAGCTCGAAGTCCCGTTTGCTGGTCGCCGCCTCAGCCACCGTCCTCACAGGCAGAGCGTCGAATTGCGCGGTCGGCACCGAGGAGTCGATGACGACGGCATGGGCGGCCAGGGCTGCGAAAATCTCCATCAGCCGCTCGCCCACCACGGTGTCGATGCCCCAGGTCCGCAGGTTCTCGTGCCGGTCAGCCTTCCGCCCTGGCTCCTGGTCCACCAGCGGCAGCAGGACACGGCCCAGGTGAGCGCAGCGACGCCATAGCGTGTCGGGATCCGAGGTCACAGTGGTTCCTCTCTCCGGCGAGTGGAACACCCGCGGCCGAGCGCCGACAGACCTACGCAGCCTTCCAAGGCTCCCCTACGCGCAGGGCACGTACAAGACGTCACTGTGCGCTGTGCCCGAGCCGTGGGACCCGCCCGAACTCACCAGGGTTCCCACTGTGCTGGTGCGCCAGGCCACCTTCGGGTCGCCGGGGCGGTTGACACAGGTTGCTGCTGCGGTCGACGACCGCAGCGGCGGCGCACACTTGGACTGCCGCGCGGTCCCAGCTGTTGGACGACTCTCTGTATGAGCACGAAGGCGGGGGCCAGCGACAGTCGCGGTGGACATGAGTGGTGATCTTGGTGGGCAGTCTGATCCTGCTTCGTGCACGACGACACGGTGTGCACGAGCTGGAGGTGCAGGGTGCTCATCGTCGACGCCGATGTCGTGCTCGTGGAACGCCAACTGCGGGCGGGCGAACTGACGTGCCCGTCGTGCGGGGCCGCGCTCGCACCGTGGGGACACGGCCGGCCACGAAGTCCGCGGTGATCTCGGGTCCCGACTGTTCGTACGTCCTCGCCGCTCTCGCTGTACCGATTGCGGTGTCACGCACGTGCTGCTGCCAGAGATGCTGTGGCCGCGGCGGATGGATGCGGCCGAGGTCATCGGGGTCGGACTGGAGTTAGCCGCCCTGGGCATGGGGCACCGCCGGGTCGCCGCTCATCTGGGGCTGGCGGAGGACACCGTCCGCGGCTGGATCCGTCGCTTTCGCCGGAGGTCGGAGGCCGTGCGCCGGTACTTCACCATCGCCCTGGTCGCCCTCGCGGACGATCCGCTGATGCCCGAGCCGGCCGCCTGTCCGCTGGCGGACGCGGTCTCGGTCATCGCGGCCGCCCATCGGGCGGCCGTGATCAAGTGGCCTCAGATGAACACCGTGTCGCGGTGGGCCTTCGCCGGCCGCGTCATAGACGGCCGGGTCCTGACCTGCACTGCTTCAGCTAGTTGATCAACACGGGCCGCCCCTGGGCGGTGAAGGGAGGCGCCGGAAGTCTTGATCGTGTCCGTCCGCGACAGGGGCGGACACTGATCGAGATGCGAGGAGAGTCCGCGCGTGGCATCAAGCGAGGACGAGGACCGCCGCCGGGCGGAGAAGGCCCGGCAGGTCGGTCTGTTCCGCTATTCCCTGATCCAGGACCTGCTGGACGTGAGTCTGACGTCCCGGGAACCCGGCCGTCTGGCACGGGAGTTGGCGCAGAAGGAGCACACCGATCCGTTCGGCCGGCGGGTGAAGGTGTCCAGGGGCACGATCGACCGCTGGACCCGCGACTACCGCGACGGCGGGTTCCCGGCGCTGGTTCCCGAGCCGCGCAAGGCGGTCCCCAGGACGCCGCCGGAGGTGCTGGAACTGGCGGTTGTGTTGAAGCGGGAGAACCCCGGCCGCACGGCCGCACAGATCCAGCGGATCCTGCGGACTACGCAGGGCTGGTCACCGACCGAGCGGACGCTGCAGCGGCACTTCGTCGCGGCCGGACTGACCGGGGCAGGCTGCGAGGAGAAAAGCGTGTTCGGCCGGTTCGAGGCCACCCGGGGCAATGAGTTGTGGACCGGGGACGCCTGCACGGACCGAAGATCGGCGGCAGGAAATCGTACTTGTTCGCCTTCATCGACGACCACTCCCGGGCGATCGTGGGGCACCGGTTCGGATTCGCCGAGGACACCGTCCGCCTGGCCGCCGCCCTGCGGCCGGCGCTGTCCGCCCGCGGTGTCCCGGAATCGATCTACGTCGATAACGGGAGTGCCTTCGTCGACACCTGGTTGCTGCGGGCCTGCGCGAGCCTCGCGATCCGGCTGACCCACTCCAAGCCCGGTCGCCCGCAGGGCCGGGGGAAAATCGAACGGTTCTTCCGCACTGTTCGCGATCAGTTCCTGGTCGAGCTCGACGAGGAACGTGTCGGTCAGATCGAGCATCTCAGCGAGCTGAACAGGCTGTTCACCGCCTGGGTGGAGACGGCCTATCACCGCACGGTGCACTCGGAGACGGGGCAGCCTCCGATCGAACGCTGGCTGGGTTCGATTCCCAAGCCGCTGCCGCTGCCCAGTCCCGCTGATCTTCGGGAGGCATTTCTGTGGTCGGAGTTCCGGACGGTGACGAAGACCGCGACGGTCAGCCTGCACGGCAACACCTACGAGGTCGACCCGATGCTGAGCGGGATGAGGGTGGAGCTGGCGTTCGACCCGTTCGACCTGACGGAGATCGAGGTCAGGGCGTCGGGGAAGACGGCGATGAAGGCGGTTCCGCACCGGGTGGGCCGTCACACGCACCCGAAGGCGAGCCCGGAGACGCCGGCGAAGCCGGCACCGTCGACCGGGATCGACTACCTGAAGATCCTGGACGAGACGCACGCGGCGAACACCGCGAAGGGCATCAACTACTCGTCCCTGCTGGACGACAGGCGGGGACAGCGATGATCGACCGCGTTCAGGGGTTCTTCGGTTTCACCCGCATCCCCTTCGGCCGGGACCTGGCCCCCTCGATGTTGCACCAGCACCACTCACACCGGGAGGCCGCGGCCCGCATCGCGTGGTGCATCAACAACCGGGCGATCGGCGTGGTCACCGGCGAGGTCGGCTCCGGCAAGACCGTCGCCCTCAAGGGCGCCGTCTCCTCGCTCGATCCGGCCCGGTTCACGGTGATCTACCAGCCCAACCCGGAGGTCGGCATGCGCGGTCTCTATGACCGCATCGTCACGAGCCTGGGCGGCACCCCCAAGTTCCACCTCGCCGCCTTGGCAGCTCAAGCGTCCTCGGCGCTGGCCGCCGAGGTCGACGAACGCGGTCGGACTCCGGCCGTCGTGATCGACGAGTCGCACCTGCTCGACCACCACGAACTCGATGCGATCCGCATGCTCACCAACTACGAGATGGACTCCACGACGCCTTTCGCGGTGTTGCTGATCGGCCAGCCCACGCTGCGGAAGCGGATGAAGCACGGCGTCCTGGCCGCCCTCGACCAGCGGATCGCGATCAGCTACCAGATGCCCACGATGACGAAGGAGGAGACCGCCAGCTACATCAAGCACCACATCACGATCGCCGGACGGGGGGACACATTGTTCTCCGACGACGCCGTCCAGCTGATCCATCTCACCAGCCGCGGCCTGCCCCGTTCGGTCAACAACATCGCCTGGCAGTCCCTCATCGCCGCCTTCACCGAGGAGAAGGGCATCGTCGACGAGTCCTCCACCCGCATCGCCATCACCGAGACGCACGCGCCAGAGTGACCGCCACTCCTCGCCGGTCAGGCGGCAGCGGCCCGCAGGTCCGCTGCCGTCAGCAGCGACAACAGTGCGATGCCCTCGGCCGCGAGGGCATCGGCACCGCCTTGCTCCCGGTCGATCACGCACAGAGCCTCATGCACCTCAGCCCCCAGACCACGCAGGTCCGCGGTCGACAGCACGATCTGTCCTCCGCTGGTGACCACATCCTCAACGACCAGCACACGGCGTCCCTGGATGTCGGCGCCTTCGGCGAGACGGCAGGTGCCATACGGCTTGGCCTGCTTGCGCACGAACGCGCAAGGCAGACCCGTGTGTCGGCCGAGCGCGGTCACCACCGGGATGCCGCCCATCTCCAGCCCGGCCAGGACCTCGGTGCCAGAGGGCACCAGCGGAGCCATCTGCCGTGCCATGTCATCCAGCAGGACCGGATCCCCCTCGAACCGGTACTTGTCGAAGTACTCCGTGGCAGTACGTCCGGACCGGAGCGTGAACTGCCCGGTCAGATGGGAGACGGCATGGATACGGCGAGCAAGATCGGAATGTGTCACAGGCGTCCAGTCTTCCATCTGCCCGCCTGGGCCAGGACACCGACTCCCTTCCGGACCTCAAGCCATCGGCCATCACTGTCGACAGCGACACCCTGAACAAGAAGCCGACACCGTGAGCACCAAGAACCCCTGCGGCCTGCGGCCGCAGGGGTTCTCTCACAACACCACGTCATCAACAACAGTGACGCCGTCATGCTCATCCAGCGCGTCGCGCAACAGGCTGGGCCCCCACGCGTCACCCGTGGTGAGACGGTCCCCTATCTTCAGCAGTTGCCGGCGCGTGGCCGCTGGCCTCCGCCGCCGTACCGTGATGCCTGGTACTGCCGTCGGCCTCCTCCGTCATTCGCCGGTCACCGTTACGCTCCCGTCGGGCCGTTCGCTGCTGTCGACATAGACGACCAGCGTCTGTTCCGGCTGTTCAGCCAGGTGAAAAGCGGTGTACGCATAATCGATCGCTCCCCGTTGTGGGTGTCGTAGCCGTTTGCGACCGCTGTGCCGGGCCTGTACCTCGTACTGCGGCCACCAGTTCCGCACCTCTGGGCTGTTCTCGTTCAGGTCCTGGATCAGTCGGGTGTACCGCGGGTCGCCGGAGTGGCGTGCCGCTAGCGTCCGAAGTCGGCCGAGCAGTCCGCGTGCTTCGGGTTCCCAGTCGACCAGGATGTCCCGGGCCACCGGCTCGAGGAACACCCAGCGGGCGAAGTTGGCGGGCCGGTCCGCCTCCGTGATGAGCCTCGGGAACAACTCGTGGGCTGCCTGGTTGTGACTGAGGACGTCATAGTTGCCGCCGATGATGTACGCCGGATTCGGCTGGAGCAACAGGGGGATCGCACCCGCCTCGGCCGGGAGCGGCTCGCGTCCCTCGGCTTCGGCCGCAGGCGCATGACCGGCAAGCTGGAGCAGATGATCGCGCTCGTGCCGGTCGAGCCGCAGCGCCGCGGCGAGGGCGTTGAGCACCTGTTCGGAGACACGGATCTTTCGCCCCTGCTCCAGGTAGGTGTACCAGGTGGCGCTGATCCCGGCCAGCAGTGCCAGTTCCTCTCGGCGAAGTCCCGGAGTCCGGCGGCGGCTTGTCTGGGGCAGGCCCACCTCGTCAGGGGTCAGGCGCTCTCTCCGGCTGCGGAGGAATTCACTGAGCTGACGGCGTTGGTCCGGCTGCGTGGGCATGGCGGATGGCACCTTCAGTTCCAGAATAAATACGGTCTGGATACCAGACTAAGCTCCTCGGAGACTGGTGTGGAGCACGGCCGCGGCATGACCGACGGCCTCACACGGTCACACCGGCATCCGGCCGTCCAGTGCGCAACGGCTTGGCGGACACTCCTCCAGGACTTGCTGCCGCTCGGTACTCCGGCCCCGGTGCCGAAGATGGAGAGGGCAACGTATGTCCGGAATCAAGGGCAAGGTGGTGGCGATCACGGGAGCCAGCAGCGGCATCGGCGAAGCGACCGCGCTGCTGCTCGCCGAACGCGGCGCGCGACTCGTCCTCGGCGCACGCCGATCCGAACGCCTGGCGGAACTGGTGGCCCGGATCGAGGAAGCAGGTGGCACGGCCGTGCAGATCCGCACCGACGTGACCCGGCGGGACGACGTGCAGGCCCTGGTCGCGCTGGCCAGTGAGTGCTTCGGCCGACTCGACGTACTCGTCAGCAATGCCGGAGTCGGCACCATCTCGCCTCTCGACGATCTGCGCGTCGAGGAGTGGGACCACATGGTCGACGTCAACGTGAAGGGCGTGCTGCACGGGATCGGCGCCGCGCTGCCCGTCTTCCGGGCGCAGGGAACCGGCCACTTCATCACCACCGCCTCCACGGCCGCGTTTCGCATCGTGCCGACCATGGCCGTTTACGCCGGCACCAAGTTCGCCGTCCGGGCCATCTGCGAAGGACTGCGCCAGGAAGCCGGCGACTCCTTGCGGGTGACCACCGTCTCACCTGGTGCGACTGCGACTGACTTCGCCGAGGCGTCAACCAACAGCCGGGTCAGAGCAGAGATCACGAAGATGCGGGACGACATCGCGATCCCGCCCGACGCAATCGCCCGGGCCATCGCTTTCGCGATCGAACAGCCTGCCGCGGTTGACGTGAACGACATCGTCGTCCGGCCCACCGCCCAGAGCTGACCTCTCCCACCCTTCCGGTGCGGACACGCGCACCCGCGGGACTGTCCCACGGGGTGCATGGCAGCAAAGACCCTCTGGCCCGTGGCGTGGGTGGCATACCCGAGTGGAAGCGACGGACGCGACGTCAGATGATCAAGGTCGCTGAGACCGAAGATCGATCTGGAGCCGTGTCCGCGTGCACTCTTCCCTGATCAGCGTCCTCTCGCGCCACTTCGAGGACGTAGCCGCGCCATGTCCACCCACGGGCCCCTCTGAACTGGCCACGCTGGCCGAGGTGTTCAGCCGTCTCCAGTGGACAGATGACGGCGAGCACACCCCCGCGTCGTACGGACGGCGCTGTCGGAGGGTCGAACTACTTGGGCCGTGACGACGTACGCCGATCCCGACGATCTCCTCAAGGCGCAGCGTCGACCAGGCTGTACCTCGAGCGGTCGGCGTCGCCGCTGCCCTCGTTATCACCTGGATCACCCCGCGCAAGGGCGGCCGCCGATAACCGCCCCGAAGATGCCGCTGGAGCAGGAAGCCCGTCCAGGCGGCCAAGCCCGACGACGGGTCCTGGCGGCCGTTGCCGACATCATCGTGTCGATGACCGACGTCGGCCACGAGGCCATCGACCGCTTCACCGAGCTGCTGGACGAGGCCCAGGGGCCACGTTTAAGGACCTCTCGTGTTGGTGCCCGTTCTGGTGGGGTCGGGTCGGGGTGTGCGAGGCTGGTCGGACGACCTGCCTGGTCTGGTAGGAGACCCCGCATCGCCCTTACAGGTCGCCACGGCGGCCGGGGCGCGGTGCGGGTGGTCTTGCTTGGCTGTGGGCGGCCCTCATGTAGCCGCGCACTTGATGCCCCCGCCGTGTAAAGGGGGTGTGATGGGCTCGACCCCCTGATGGGAGGGGCGAACCGTGAACGATCTCACCGTGACCACCCAGCAGTACACCGACCGCACGGTGATCACTGTTGCTGGAGAGATAGATCTCCACACCTGTCCGGCCCTGGCGAAGGCCGCCGGCGCCGTCCCGCGGGGCGGCACAGCGCTGCACCTGGAGATGTCGGGCGTGTCCTTCATGGATTCCAGCGGCCTGAATCTCCTGCTCCAGCTGCGCCAACGCCTCCTTGCCGAGGGCGGGCAGCTGGTCGTCGTCGGCCTGCAGGACCAGCCCGCCCAGGTACTGCGCCTGACCGGCGCCTATGACCTGCTGGTCGCCGGCCCTGCCGATACAGCCGACGTCGCTGCCGCTTGAGCGGCGTGGACGCGGGTCGCTGTGGTCGGGACCGCCCGCACGATGTGCTGTGTCAACGCTCTCCGAAATTTGACCCCCGACCAGTCTCGGAAATCTGACCCCCGGCGTGGTTGTCAGCAAGCGCCCTGCTTGTGCCAGCCAAGGCTGTCAGCCGTGGGTGCCAGAATCCTCGGCATGCCACTGTGCGATTACTTCTCTGCCGCTGACGATCAGGCTGCTGTCGCTGTCCTCCAGACTCCGGGAGGGCCGGGTCAGGCGGACCTCGACGTGGTCTTTCTCAAGAACATTGACCCGGTCGTCGCGATCGCCCAGCTCGAAGCGATCATGACGGGCTGCAGCTATGACGAGGCCAGCGGTCGTCCGCGGTCCGGGCAACTGCTGTCCGACCCGGAGGAAGGCGGGGCGTTCGTGGTCAGCCTGACGGACACCTTGACCGCTGCCCTCGCCTCGGCATCGCAGGACGACCTCGTCCGCTTTGCCGAACCGTGGTCGAAGACGGACGAACTCCGGCAGACGGTATCAGCGTCGAGTTCGCGGCTGGTGTCCTGGAAGCCCTGGCCGGTCTGGCTCAGCGCGCTCGCACCTCCGGCCAGCAGCTGTATTGCTGGTGGGCTCTGTAACTCACCGGCGTCCGGCGCCGTTGTCCTTGCCGAGCAGTTCGCGCCGCTGGCGGGTGCGGTAGGAGTCGCCAGTGAGGGTGAGGACCCCGGCATGGTGAACCAGGCGGTCGATCATCGCGGCCGCGACCACGTCGTCGGAGAAGGTCTCTTCCCAGCGCCCGAAGGGCGGGAGAAGCCCAGCGTCATGACCAGCACTGGAAGCACCCGCTGCTGACCGGCCCCGCCTGCACCTTCGTCTCCGGGAACCACAGATCACACTGGGCGACCTGCCCGGGTTCGTAGACGACGCGGTCGACCGGGTCGATGCCGACGTACTCGGACCGAATCAGCGCGAGGCGCTTGCGCAGCGGCGGCAGCGAGTAGGGCCAGCCGATCCGTTCGGCGATCACCGGGGCCGGCGTCCTCGGCCATTCCTGCAGCAGGGCCCGAATCTGGGGTTCGTGGGCGTCCGCGACCTGGCCTCGGGGCTCGCGTTCGTACTTCGGCGGCCGGTCCGAGTTCAACGCGCCCCGTACCGTGTTCCGGGCCACCCCCAGCCGCCGCGCGATCTCCTTGATCGGCACCCCCTCCGCCCGATGCAACCGGCGTATCTCTGCCCAGTCCTCCACTTTCAGCACCCTCCAAGAGTCGGGAGGGGGTCAAAATTCGCGGACTGCCTGGGGGTCAGTTTTCAGGAAGCGTCAACAGTGCTGAGTGCCGCTTCGAGAGGGTTGCGGGAAGCGCTGGAGGCGTGGGCGTTGCTTGCAGGTTTTTGGGAACTTCGTGGGCAAGCGGCCGGCTCTGTGGAACCGGCCGCGAGGTGCTGCGGTTCGGAGATGAGCCGTGGCACCGCCCCTTGATCCGAGGCCGGTGATCGCGCGTGACCTTCCACGGATGGAACGGTGGAAGGTCTGGGGGAACACTGAGCGGGCAAGCGGAACCACAGCGCCCTGCCCCCGCCGTTGTAGGACTGGCTATGACTTCCCATGATGCGCAGAGACCCACCCCGCAGTCGTGGCCGCCGGACGGCAGCCCCGCGGGACAGGTCGAGCGTCTGATGAGGGAGAACGCCCAGCTACGGGAGGCCATCGACTCGCACGCGGTCGTCGACCAGGCCATCGGTGTCTTGATCGCCCTGGACCGTATACCGCCCTCCGACGGCGGGGATGTACTGCGTGAGGTCTCCCAGCACACCAACATCAAATTGCGCGTCGTTGCCGAGGCCATCGTCGACTGGGCCCAGAGCCGCGAGCTGGTGCGGCCTGTGCGGGACGAACTGGACGCCGCGTTGAGGCGTCTGCGCCAACGCCGGTCGGTGACCGCGCCTGCGGACGGTGCTTCGCCGAACGCTGACAGGTGAGCGGCGGCGCTGGTCGGCTGTCGCTGGCCTGGTCGGCGGTTGCGGGCGTGTGAACCTCGAGGTGCATCTGTCCAGGTCAGGAGCCCGAACGAAGTGTGCCGGGCTGGCATGGGAGCTCATTAGAGTGAGCCGCATGGACATGCGGAGAGCCGTCGCGGTGCTGGCCGAGGAAGCCGAGCAGCAGATCCAAGACCAGACGTGGAAGCTGACGCCGAGCGATCGGGCACTCGCTGTGGAGGCTGAGGCCGGGCTGCGTGACGCTGTCGGACCTCCGGATGTCCAGGAGGCACTGCCGCAGATCAAGCGGCTCGAACACCTGCGGGAAACGCTCGCTGTCCTCGCGATCTCCCTCGCACGCACGCACGGACGCCTGGCCTGGTTTCTCTCCGGCACTGTCAACGCACTCGGACCGGTCCTGCGCTGGCGGGCCCTGTCCGCCGACCGTGGCGGCACCTTCGGCACCGTCCTTCCGAGTCCTGAGGAATACACAGAGGCGGAAGACGCCGTCCGCCAGCTCCGGGACGCCCTCGCGCGCATCACTGCCGAGCCGGATTCAAACGGTGCTGGTTGCGGGTCCTCGCCGGCGTCTGGTGCGTGAAGCCGCCGCCCATCACCGTGGTCCTTCCCGATGGCCAGGAGGTCACCGGCCGCCTCCAGGAGCGCCAGCAAGTCCTGGACGCCTGGCTGTACAAGGTGGCCGTCCCGGCCTGGCAGAACACGCCTGAAGGCCGGGTGGAGCCCGCCTGGTACGTGGTGTGGGTGAAGGCCCCCGACCACGTGAAGCCCGTGCCCGGCGTCTCCTACGACGACGTCCCCACCACCCGACTGCCTCCGCCGTCGGCGGAGCGCGAGATCCTCGGTCCGCGTCGGCCCTCGGGCTGGGTGCTGCAGAAGCTGGAGCGCGGCCGCGGCATCATCCATGCCGTCGACTGCGAGGAAGCACCCACCGGGACGCCGGTGCTGACCCTGGACAAGGCGCTGGACGCGGCGGAGCACCCCGGCACCCGGCTGTGCTCCTTGTGTAGTGCGGCGGCCGAACTCGACCCCGTGCTCAAGGGCTTCGAACATGGCTTCGGCGGTGCGGAAAACGGCAGTAGGGAACCGTCGTGATCGTCACACTGGCGGGATGAGCCTGTTCGACGCCGACGCCTACGATCCCGACGACATGATGGTGCACCCTCGCCATCAGGCGATGCAGCCGGTCTTGGCTCAGCTCATTCAGCAGCTCCGCGAATGCGAGACGGAGGAGGCCGGCGTCGAGTTCCAACGGGACCTGCTCGACCGCCTGCTGGAGGTGGAGAAGGACCGCGCCGGGTTCAAGCGTGCCGCCAAGCGAATGCGCAGCGGCAAGGGCCCGCAGCCGGAGGCGCCAGAGCCCCAGTCGGGCCGTGATCTCGCCGACGTGGCGACCTGGCGGTTCGAGCAGGACGTGTGCGACCGGCTGGCCCGCCAGCTGCGCTCGGTGGGTGATGCGCTGGCCTGGCGCGTCTTCGGCTTCCACCGCCCGTTCATCCTCGCTCTGTGCCGCAACGACTCGCCCGGCCTGATGTACGGCAAGGCAGGGCTGCAGGCGGAACGCGAACGTGTCGAGAGGGCCTTCAAGGAGGATGGTGCTTTCGCGCTCCTGCACGACCTGACCAACTGCCTGCGCATCGGCGACATCACGGTCTGGGACGGCGTACACCCGCCCCGCACGGAAGAGATCAAGACCAACCCGAACAACACCAAGAGCGCTCAGCTACGGCGCATCAACCAGGCCCGCGAGGCGGTGCTGAACGGCGGCCCGCTGCCGGGGGACAACGCCTCAGAGCTCCTCTACGACCTGAACCTGCCGCTGCGCACACACCTGGACGTGCTGCGCGAGGCCCTGGAGCGGGCCGCAAACGAGGGCGTATACGCCACCGACGTTCCTGGCAGCCGGGTCTTGTACGTCATCGACCAGTACGGATGTGTCCAGCAAGGACTGTCCTCGAAGGAGTTCAACGAGCGCCTTCGGCAGAGCGTCGACACGGCCTTGCAACGGGCAGGGATCGCAGCCGGCCGCGAGGACCACAACATCCAGGTCACCAGCCTCGACAGTACGGCCCGCGACCCGCTGCGGGTGCCCTGGGCGAACTACCCGCTGCATCCCGTGGCCTGCGCCCGCCTGATCGGCGACTACGCCGTGGCCACCGTGGAGACCTCCGGTCCTCTACTGGCCCGCCTGCTCCAGGTGGCCGGCCTGGACGCACGCTGGGTACGCCCGCCGGGGAAGGCGGACCTGCAGCAGGGCGAGGTCATCATGGAGATCCACCAGCAGGAGGAGCTGCGGGCCGTGGCACTGCCGGGGGGCCTGACGATGACGCCGAGCTGGACGCTGCAGATGCGCCGCTCCGAGCTGGACCGCTATCTGATTGAGCTGCTGCGGCCGGGCTCGTGGGTTGCGGGCATCAAGCACGTCCTCGCCGCCCGGCAGGCCGGGCGACCATGGCCGCACTACCGCAACGAACACGAGATCTGGGTCTAGGTGGCGCGCTCCACAGTGCACTGCTCGATCCAGCGGGCGAGGACGCTCAAGGTCGCCAGGTGCTCCAACGCCTCCTGTTCGGTCCAGGTCACCTCATCCTCGTGAGCGGCAACGTTCCGCAGGGCGAGGAAGGCGCCGGCCGCGAGGTACTTGGCGCCTTCTTGGCGGGCGCGCCACGTAGGTGTGTTGCGGTCGCCGTCGAACCGCAGGCGCGGTTTCCCTGCGACAGGTTCCTTCATGTCGAAGGCCTGCATGCACAAGTCCGTCTCACCGATGTCGTGGCGTCCCAGCTTCTGCTGGAGTCGGCGGTTCACGGTGCGGGCGGCAGCCAGGACGGCGTCCTGCCGGGCCTCTGCGCCCCACAGTGGGGCGGCCGGCTCCCACACCCAGGGGTGGAACTGGTCGGCGGGCAGGGTGGGAGCATCGGGTACGAGCCGGGCGGCCCATTCGTCCATGTCGGCCAGAATGCCCAGGCCTCGATGAACCTCGTTGCGGGCCATGTCTTCGCCTGCCATCTGATCGAGATTGATCTTTTCGGCAAGCTGCCTCCAGAAGCCGCAGGATCTGCTTGACCGTGGGCTCTGCGCGGTGCAGCTGCTCATACAACGCTGCATCGCCTATGTAGTCGCCGGGCCGTCTACTTCGTTCGTAGCGCAGGGCCAGGTCGTCGAACGCCTCAAGCCGCTGTCGCATCCAGTCTCGATCCACGGGCCGCATCCTAGGAGCGGAGTCTGACACTCCCCCGTCTCACAGGCTCGGCAAAGCCAGGAGCAGCAGCAAGGGCCCGAACCAGTGAGCCGAAGCGCGATAGTTGTCACCATCGGCTTCCACTGACCTGCGGCTTCAACCAGGCAAAGCACGATGCTTGTCACCAGGGCGGCGCGCCATCTGTCACCAGCAGCGCCCGGAACGACGGAGCGGGTTGGCGGCGGGCAACGGGTACTTACAGGTTGTGCGTCAGGTGCGCAACGAGCCCGCCCTCTGGAGGCCGGTGAGCAGGCAGTGTGCGCGGATGGACAAGACGCTGGCGCGGGCTGCAGCGCTTGACTGCTCGGCCTAGGCCCATCTCACTCTGTGTCGCCAGAGCCCAATCGCTGCTGCCGCACGGGCGCAGGTACTGTCCTTGGAGGGAACGACCGACGATTGCCCGGGCCCAGCGCGTGTACCGCTTTCTCAATCTTGACCAGCTTGTCTTCCAGATGCTTGGTGGGCCGGTCTTCGAGCATGACCCACTTCACCGCGTCGAGGTCGGCGGTGTACTGGGCCGTCTCCACCTTCCCTTCAGGACCGTTTGCGTCCACCGTGAAGGTGTAGACGCGGGGCAGGTGAGCGTTCTGGAACCGCTCCTGGTTGTCCAAGAGGAAGGTCAGGCGGCGGCGCGGCGGCAGGATAGGGATGGGCCGGGCCAGAATCTCCTGCATGACCTGGGTGAGATCCGGCTCACCTGGTCTGGGTTCCCACCCGGACTCGAGGGGCGGGTTGCAGGAGATGCGGACGTTGCGGGCTACGGTCGGACCGGTGTTCTCGATGACCAACAGAAGCGACCCGTGGTTGGTATCGGGCTGGATATCGACGATGACGTACGGCTCGTTCTGCTCCCGGTGAATGCGTTTTGACAGGGCCAGTTGCTCTCTGGCGGCCATGCGGGCGATAGATGCCTGCCAGGCGGCGATGAGGGCGGCGACGACGGCAACGATGATCGTCCACTGGTCGGCGGTTAGGGCTCTGAGGTGATCCATGACCTGACGCTACCGACAGGGTCCGACAGGCACGGCTGGCAGGCCCCTGCAAGAACCGCAAGACCACGCCCTGTCCTGCAGCCCTGGTGACGATACACCTGCCTTTGTGACAACTATCGCGCTTCGGCTCAACCAGAAGGCAGTTCGGACCCTTGCTGCTGGGAGAGCTACAAGTCGAACTCCAGGTGCTCGATGTCGGTGAAGCGGACCTCCTCGAGCTGGCCGGCCCGGCGGCCGCTGACCTGGAAGTAGACCTCCTTGAGCCCTTCGGCGGCGATCTCCCGCAGACGCTGCTCGGTGGCGCCCTGCTCCTGGGCCTCGAAGAGGCGGGCGGCGTACTGCGGAGGCAGCGCCACCGTGAGATGGCGGAGGCGGTCTTCGTCGGTGGAGCCGATCGGCGCGGTGTAGCCGATCCGGGCCCGGGTGTCGATGACGATGCCGCCGGTGGTCGCCGCCTGCTTCCGGGCCTTGGCGCGGATCTGCGGCTGCCACCGCTTCTTCACCTCGCGCTCCAGGCGCGCGGCGAGGTCCGGGCGCGGCTTCTTGATCTGGTCTTTCACGTACCGTTCGACGGTGCGCTGGGAGATGCGCAGCATCTGGGCGACCGGCTTGGTGCCCTTGAGTTGCTTGACCAGGTACCGCATCTGCGCGCCCGCGCTCTTGGGCGCCGGGCGGGTGAACGCCTTCTGCACCGCGGCGTCCAGGCCGTCCCCGAACAGGCTCATCGCCCTCTCCTACTCTCCGCTGTCGACGTCGGTGACGGTGCCGTCCTTGATGTAGCGGGCGAGGTTGAGCTCCGGCGCGTTGAACCGCTCGCGGACCTCTTCGCCCCACAGGACATCCTGGGTGCCCTCATGCTTGACCAGGCCCGGGTTGATGCCGAGCTTGAAGCCGCCGGGCAGCGGCTTGCCCTCCCGATAGGGCAGGAAGTCCAGCGGGCTCGGCCCGTTGAAGGCGTAGACGACGCAGTCGGACAGGATCGCGATCGGGTACTGCCCGGTGAACGACGCGTGCTTGACGATCTTGCGGTGCAGGTTGATCCGGGTGCGGGAAATGACCGCCGCCCGGATGTCCGGACGCCACGTCGGGCGGGACAGGGCGCGCCACGGCTCGCCCGGCCGCCAGCCCTTCCCGCGCGGGCGCTCGCGCAGCTTGCCCAGGCCGCCCTTGACCGTCGCCTTGATCGCCGAGACGACGATCGCCAGCTCGGGGTCACGCTCCTTGTAGCCGTCCATCGCCGCGAGGAAGTCGGCCGGAGCCAGGTCGGCGTCGACGCCGAGGTCGGCCATCGTGGCGAGGAAGGCGTCACGGAGCCGGTTGTACCAGCCGTCCAGGTAGCGGCCGTTCTCGTAGCGCACCCACGCCTCGATCGGCCGCACCTCGTAGCCGAGCTCCACCGCGTAGGCGACGGTAGGCGTCGCGTACCAATCCGGCCCCTCCGGGCAGTCACCCTTCGGCGTGAACGGGGAGGGCAACAGGCTGCCGTCCAGCTCCACCCACTCCTTGCCGACCTTCACCTTCGACTGGTCGACGTGGGAGAGGCCGACCAGCCACGAGCCGGGCAGCTTCGGGTCGAACGCCGGGTTCGTGACGTGCGTGGGCGCGCCGAGGCCGACGGTCAGGCCGCTGGCGCCGGCGGCGAAGGCCATGTTCACGTCGATGCCGACCAGGTGCCGCAGGGTGCACTCGGCATCCGTCATCGGCCGCGCCCAGTCGTACGCCTCCTCGAACAGCTTCTCTCCGGGGCCACGGACGTGGAACGCCGGTAGGTCCTTCAGCAGCGGGTGCCCGTCCGGGGCCTCGCACGGGGCGCAGTCCACCGGGTCCTTGCCCAGCGAGCCGGGGTTGTGCTCGGAGTGTCGGCGGCCGTTGGCGTCGGGCTCGGAGGCGCGGGTCGGCGGGTGCAGAGCGGTCATCAGCTCAAGGCCGGTGACGGCGGTGGAGCCGCGCGGCGTCATCACCCGGGAGGCGTACGCCCCGAGCACGCGGTCGAGTTCCGCCGGCGGGTCGCCCTGGCGGGACCC
>NZ_JAERRK010000034.1 GCF_016741775.1 Streptomyces actinomycinicus
CGACCGTGATCATCCAGATGAACGAGGTCGCGATCTTCAGGCCGGCGAAGAAGTAGGTGAGGTTCTGGAGCGTGGAGACGTCCATGTCCCGCAGCCAGGCGACGACCGGGTACGAGATGAAGAAGGAGGCCTCGTAGCCGTCCACGTGGTGCTGGGCCCCTTCGAGGGCGTGCAGCATGAAGATGCAGACGCCGACGACGAGGATGACGGTCTCGACGAAGTAGGCCTGGCCGAAGTTGGAGCCGGCGAAGCGGGACTTGCGGCCCGGCTTGCGGGGGTGGCTCAGCTGGCGGATGGCGATCAGGACGAGGATGCCGAGGATCGTCATCGTGCCGATGAACTCGACGTACACGTTGTAGGGCGCCCAGTCGCCGATGATCGGCAGGATCCAGTCCGCCTCGAACAGCTGGCCGGTGGCGTTGACGATCGTCAGCAGCAGGGTGAAGAAGCCGACCGCCACGAACCAGTGCGCCACGCCGACGATGCCCCAGCGGTTCATCCGGGTGTGGCCGAGGAACTCCTTGACCACGGTGACGGTGCGCTGTGTGGGGTCGTTGGTCCGCGTGCCGGCGGGGACCGGCTGGCCCAGCCGCATGAAGTTGAAGATCTGCAGGAGGGCGCGGCCGAACAGTGCCACGCCGACCACGATCAGGACCAGCGACACGATGATCGCGGCGAGTTGCATTGGGGCTCCTGAGGCGGCCTCGGTCCGATCGAGCTGTCCGAGCTGATCGATATTACTAAGCGGTAACTTATGCAGTCCGTTTGAGACTACCTCCATCTTCCGCCGGGATGCAGCCGGGCGCGGGGTGATCTGGGTCGCTGAGGGTGCCCTGTGTCCTCCACTTGCAGGCAATCAGATCGTGTTATTCGTACCGAATTGATACTTTCGCCCCTACCTTAGAGCCGTGCTCTACGGGATCGCAGCCGCCACCGCCGCCCTGCTCCTCACCGCCGTGCTCGCGGCGGCGCTCCGGCTGCCCGCGCTGAGGGCGGGGATCCTGGACCCCCGCCGTCAGCGGCCGCTCCCGCTGCTCGGCGGCCTCGCCGTCGTGATCGTCACCTGTCTCGTCGCCTGGACGGGGGAATGGACCCGGGTCGCGCCGCTCGGCGAGGGGGTCGGGCGGCTGCTGGCGGTCGCCGCCGGTATCGCCGGCCTGGGCCTGGTGGCCGACGTGTGGCGGCTGCGCGCGCGGGTGCTCGTCGCGGGTACGGCCGTGGCGGCGGCCTGGGTGGTGCCGTACGACGAGACGGGTGTGCCGGGCGGGCTGCTGGCCGTGGCCTGGATCGTCCTGGCGACCCTCGCCTTCAAGGGGCTGGACCACGCCGACGGACTCGCCGGGACCGTCGGCGTGATCACCGCCTTCGGGGCGGGTGTCTGTGCCGCCGCCGAGGTCATGGACGGCCTGGCGGTGCTGCTGAGCGTGGTCGCCGCGGCCCTCACCGGCTTCCTGATGCACAACTGGCATCCCGCGCGGATCGGTCTCGGCGCCTGCGGCTCGGTGTTCACGGGGTTCCTGCTGTCCTCCGCCGTCGTCTTCACGCGCGCGGGATACGAACTGGGGCCGAGCGCGGCGGTGGTGTTCTGCCTCGCCGCGGTCGCCGTCGCCGACGCCCTCCTCGTGGTCATCGCCCGCTCGGTTGCCCGGCGTCCGCTGCTGAGGCGGGGACCCGACCACCTGGCGCACCGGCTGCGCCGTCCGGGGCTGGCCCCGCCGGGGGCGGTCGTGCTGCTCGGGGCCGGCGCCTTCTCCTCGGTGCTGGTGGGGGTGCTGGTGCACACCGGCTGGACCGGGGAGGGGGCGGCCCTCTGGGTGGCCGGCGGGGTGGCCCTCGCCGTGGCCGTGCTCGTACTCGTTCGGGTGCCTGTCCAGCAGGGGCGGCGTCCACCATCGACGCAGGTCAGCGGCCACTTGCGTGTAAGGAACGGATAAGAGTTGAGCCGGGCTGACTCAGGTCTGTTGACCCCGGCGATCCGCTCGTGCACACTTGAGCCTGTTCCACTCAAGTCAGCTGGAGGAATCAACCATGGCACGTGCGGTCGGCATCGACCTGGGCACGACTAACTCCGTCGTCAGCGTTCTGGAGGGCGGCGAGCCCACCGTCATCACCAACGCCGAGGGTGCCAGGACCACGCCGTCCGTCGTCGCCTTCGCGAAGAACGGTGAGGTGCTCGTCGGCGAGGTCGCCAAGCGCCAGGCGGTCACGAACGTGGACCGGACCATCCGCTCGGTGAAGCGCCACATGGGCACCGACTGGAAGATCCAGCTCGACGGCAAGGACTTCAACCCGCAGCAGATCTCCGCGTTCATCCTGCAGAAGCTGAAGCGGGACGCCGAGTCCTACCTGGGCGAGAAGGTCACGGACGCGGTCATCACCGTCCCGGCCTACTTCAACGACTCCGAGCGTCAGGCCACGAAGGAGGCCGGCGAGATCGCCGGTCTGAACGTCCTGCGCATCGTCAACGAGCCGACCGCGGCCGCGCTCGCCTACGGCCTCGACAAGGACGACCAGACGATCCTCGTCTTCGACCTCGGTGGCGGCACCTTCGACGTGTCCCTGCTGGAGATCGGCGACGGCGTCGTCGAGGTGAAGGCCACCAACGGTGACAACCACCTCGGTGGTGACGACTGGGACCAGCGCGTCGTCGACTACCTGGTCAAGCAGTTCCAGTCCGGCCACGGCGTGGACCTGTCCAAGGACAAGATGGCCCTGCAGCGCCTCCGCGAGGCCGCCGAGAAGGCCAAGATCGAGCTGTCCTCCTCCACCGAGACCTCGATCAACCTGCCCTACATCACCGCCTCCGCCGAGGGCCCCCTGCACCTCGACGAGAAGCTGACCCGCGCCCAGTTCCAGCAGCTGACCGCGGACCTGCTGGAGCGCTGCAAGACGCCGTTCCACAACGTCATCAAGGACGCCGGCATCCAGCTCGGCGAGATCGACCACGTGGTCCTCGTCGGCGGCTCCACCCGTATGCCCGCCGTCGCCGAACTGGTCAAGGAGCTGACCGGCGGCAAGGAGGCCAACAAGGGTGTCAACCCGGACGAGGTCGTCGCCATCGGCGCCTCGCTCCAGGCCGGTGTCCTCAAGGGCGAGGTCAAGGACGTCCTGCTGCTCGACGTCACCCCGCTGTCCCTCGGTATCGAGACCAAGGGCGGCATCATGACCAAGCTGATCGAGCGCAACACCACGATCCCGACCAAGCGCTCCGAGATCTTCACGACGGCCGAGGACAACCAGCCGTCCGTGCAGATCCAGGTCTACCAGGGCGAGCGCGAGATCGCCGCGTACAACAAGAAGCTCGGCATGTTCGAGCTGACCGGTCTGCCGCCGGCGCCGCGTGGCGTCCCGCAGATCGAGGTCTCCTTCGACATCGACGCCAACGGCATCATGCACGTCACGGCGAAGGACCTCGGCACCGGCAAGGAGCAGAAGATGACCGTCACCGGCGGTTCTTCGCTCCCGAAGGACGAGGTCGACCGCATGCGCGAGGAGGCCGAGCGCTACGCGGAGGAGGACCACAAGCGCCGCGAGGCCGCCGAGTCCCGCAACCAGGGCGAGCAGCTCGTCTACCAGACCGAGAAGTTCCTCAAGGACAATGAGGACAAGGTCCCCGGCGAGATCAAGACCGAGGTCGAGGCCGCCGTCGCCGAGCTGAAGGAGAAGCTCAAGGGCGAGGACACCGCCGAGATCCGCTCCGCCACCGAGAAGGTCGCGGCCGTCTCGCAGAAGCTGGGCCAGGCCATGTACGCCGACGCCCAGGGCGCGCAGGCCGCGGACGGCGCGTCCGCCGGTGCCGGCGAGGCCAAGGCCGATGACGACGTCGTCGACGCCGAGATCGTGGACGACGAGCGCAAGGACGGTGCCGCGTGACGGAGGAGACCCCGGGTTTCGAGGAGAAGCCCGACGTCCCCTCCGGCGCGACCCCCGAAGACGCCGAGTCGAAGGCCGCCCCCGAGGAGGGGGCGGCCCCGGCCGGGGACGGAAGTGCAGACGCGGGCCTGGTGGCCCAGCTGGACCAGGTGCGCACCGCGCTCGGCGAGCGCACGGCGGACCTCCAGCGCCTCCAGGCCGAGTACCAGAACTACCGCCGCCGTGTCGAGCGTGACCGGGTCGCGGTCCGGGAGATCGCCATCGCGAACCTCCTGACCGAGCTGCTGCCCGTGCTCGACGACATCGGCCGCGCGCGCGAACACGGTGAACTGGTCGGCGGCTTCAAGTCGGTGGCCGAGTCGCTGGAGACGGTCGCGGCCAAGATGGGCCTGCAGCAGTTCGGCAAGGAGGGCGAGCCCTTCGACCCGACGATCCACGAGGCCCTGATGCACTCCTACGCGCCGGACGTCACCGAGACGACCTGCGTGGCGATCCTGCAGCCCGGGTACCGCATCGGCGAGCGCACCATCCGCCCCGCGCGGGTGGCCGTCGCCGAGCCGCAGCCCGGCGCGCAGACGGTCAAGGCGGAGGGCGCCGAAGAGGCTCCCGCGGCCGACGACAAGGAGAGCGGTGGCCCGGAAGAGGGCTGACGTGAGAACTGAGGGAAGGCCGCGGAAGGGGGTACGTCGAGGATGAGCACCAAGGACTTCATCGAGAAGGACTACTACAAGGTCCTCGGCGTCCCCAAGGACGCCACCGAGGCCGAGATCAAGAAGGCGTACCGGAAGCTCGCCCGCGAGTTCCACCCGGACGCCAACAAGGGCAACGTCAAGGCCGAGGAGCGCTTCAAGGAGATCTCCGAGGCGAACGACGTCCTCGGCGACCCGAAGAAGCGCAAGGAGTACGACGAGGCACGCGCCCTGTTCGGCAACGGCGGCTTCCGTCCCGGGCCGGGCGCGGCCGGCGGCTCCTTCAACTTCGACCTGGGCGACCTCTTCGGGGGCAACGCCCAGGGCGGCGGCTTCGGCGGCGGCATCGGCGACGTCTTCGGCGGCCTGTTCAACCGCGGCGGCGGCGCGGGTCCGACACGTACCCAGCCGCGGCGCGGCCAGGACGTCGACACCGAGGTCACGCTGAGCTTCACGGAGGCCATCGAGGGCGCCACGGTGCCCCTCAGGATGTCCTCCCAGGCGCCCTGCAAGGCCTGCTCGGGCACCGGCGACAAGAACGGCACGCCGCGTGTGTGCCCGACCTGCGTCGGCACCGGGCAGGTCGCTCGGGGTTCCGGTGGCGGCTTCTCACTCACCGACCCCTGCCCCGACTGCAAGGGCCGTGGCCTGATCGCCGAGCACCCCTGCCTGGAGTGCAAGGGCAGCGGCCGCGCGAAGTCCTCGCGGACGATGCAGGTCCGCATCCCGGCCGGCGTGACCGACGGGCAGCGGATCCGGCTGCGCGGCAAGGGCGCGCCCGGTGAACGGGGCGGCCCGGCCGGCGACCTGTACGTGGTCGTCCACGTCGGCGAACACCCGGTGTTCGGCCGCAAGGACGACAACCTCACCGTCACCGTGCCGGTGACGTTCGCCGAGGCGGCCCTCGGCGGTGAGGTGCGCGTACCGACCCTGGGCGGCCCCGCCGTCACCCTGAAGCTGCCGCCCGGCACCCCGAACGGCCGCACGATGCGGGCGCGGGGCAAGGGCGCGGTCCGTAAGGACGGCACCCGCGGCGACCTGCTGGTCACCGTCGAGGTGAGTGTTCCCCAGGACCTGTCGGGGAAGGCTCGTGACGCACTGGAGGCGTATCGCGAGGCGACCGCGGGCGAGGACCCGCGGGCGGAGCTGTTCGAGGCTGCGAAGGGAGCTTGAGAGTGATGGACGGCCGTCGGCGCAACCCGTATGAACTGACCGAGGAAACCCCGGTCTACGTCATCTCGGTGGCGGCCCAGCTCTCCGGACTCCACCCGCAGACGCTGCGTCAGTACGACCGCCTGGGCCTGGTCTCCCCGGACCGCACCGCGGGCCGGGGCCGCCGTTACTCGGCCCGTGACATCGAACTGCTCCGTCAGGTGCAGCAGTTGTCGCAGGACGAGGGCATCAACCTGGCCGGCATCAAGCGGATCATCGAACTGGAGAACCAGGTCGCCGCACTCCAGTCCCGGGTCGTGGAGCTGGAGGCGGCCCTGGACGGTGCTGCGGCGGCGATGCAGCAGCGCGAGGCCGCCGTGCACGCCTCCTACCGCCGTGACCTGGTGCCGTACCAGGAGGTCCAGCAGACCAGCGCGCTGGTGGTGTGGCGTCCGAAGCGGCAGCAGTCCCCGGACTGACACCCCATCACTCGCGAAGGGGCCGGCAGGAGCGATCCTGCCGGCCCCTTCCTCGTGCGGTCAGGGCGCCAGGACGGCCCAGTCGCCGCCCGCCGCGGACTCCGTGCCGTCCGCCTGCAGGGCGGTCACCCAGTAGAAGTGGGTGGTGCCCTTGGGGGCGCCGCCGTCCTCGTAGGACGTCCCGGTCGTGTCCGTCAGCTTCTCGTAGGCCCCGGTCCCGGGGTTCCAGCGGTAGATCCGGTAGCCGGTGGCGCCGGGCACCGCGTTCCAGCCCAGGGCGACCGGTCCCGCGCCCTCCTCCCCGGCGGTCGCGTTCAGCCGGACCGGCGAGTTCTCGGGCGTGGGGACGCCCGGGGTCATGTCCAGCTCGGTCGTGATCACGGCCGGGGCCGGCCCGTTCCACCGGATCGCCGAGTTGCCGTCGTCGTCGACGGCGTCCACGAAGAAGCAGACCTCCTCGCCCTCGGGGCGCATGAGGTACGTGTAGGAGGTCTCCGTGGGGGAGACGTACTGCGTCGAGACGCCGTAGCAGACCTGCTCGCCGTCGTCCCCGACCAGTTCGCCCCGGTGGACCGTGTAGTACTTCAGGTCCGTGGCCGGGTTCTTGTCCCAGTTCAGGTGGAAGCCGTACTCGGCCGGGGTGGCCGTCAGGCCGGTGACGAGCGCGGGCGGGTCGTTGTCCCAGATCTTCCCCCGCTGCGGCGCGGAGCGGGCGGACTCGTTCCCGGCCGCGTCGACGGCCGAGACCCGGTAGTAGTACACGGCGCTCTCGGCGGCCGAGGTGTCCAGGTAGGAGAGCTTGTCCGTGCTGCCCAGCGGGGTGTACGTGCCGTTCTCGGCGGGGGAGCGGAAGACGCGGTAGGACACCGCGCCCGTGACCCCGTCCCAGGCGACCTCGAGCCCGCCGGTGCCGCCCTCGGCGGTCACTTCGCCGGTCGCCCCGGTGATGACGGGCACGGCGGGCGCGGTCCGGTCGACGGTGGTGACCGGCTGGTCCGCCGTGCCGGCCGACTCGTTGCCGGACCGGTCGAAGGCACGGACCTCGTAGTAGTACGTCTCGCCGGTCTGCGGCAGGGCGGTGTCGGTGTACGAGGTGACCGTGCGGGTCGCGAGCGGCTCGGCGCCGAACGGCTTGCCCTTCAGGCGCCGGTAGACGCGGTAGCCGGCGAGGTCCATCTCCTTGTTCTTCGCCCAGCCCAGCCTGGCCTGACCGGTCGCCTTGTCGTACGTCACCGACACCCCGGCCGGCACCAGGGGCTTGACCTTGTCGACGTCGGCGCCGGTGCGCGGGGCGTAGCCGAAGGAGACGTCGGCGCCGCCGGTCCAGTTGACGTAGTCGATGCGCAGGGTGTGCCTGCCGGGCGGGACGGTGACGGCGACCGTCTTCGACTGCGTGCGGGAGACGTTCTTCCACAGGTCGACCTTGCGGGTGCCGTCGAGGTAGACCCGGATGCCGTCCTGGGCGCTCGCGGCGAGGGAGAAGGGCCCGCCGGAGCCGAAGTCGCGGGTGAGGGTCCAGCGGACGCCGAAGTTGTCCTTCGGCAGGCCGGTGGCCGGGGCGCCCGTGCCCCACTGCTCGTAGATGCCGCTGTCGCAGTCCGTCTTCTTCGGTGTGCCCGAGAATGTGGTGTTCGCGAAGAACTGCCGGGTGTAGACCGGCGAGGCGCAGGCCGGAGCGGCGGACGCGGGCGGCGCGACCACGCTCAGCAGGGCGGCGGAGGCGGCGAGTACGACGGCCGTGGCGGTCGTACGTCTGGCTGGGATCATTCGTTCCTCTGATCGAGTGGGACGGCTCGGGGCAGCCGTGACTCCGACTCGGAACGGGCCGGATTGGTTGTACGGGTCTTTGCCGGTCCCATGGACTCCCTTGGGATGTGCAGTCCGTAAAGGCCCTTTGAAGGATGTTTCGCGTGACCTTCACAGGTGCAGCTGAGCGTGGTGTTGCGGACTCGTTAAGTGATTCTTCTTGACGCCGGGTGCGGCGCCCGCGTTGTCTTTTCAGACACCTGGGTCGTATAGCAGCGCCCACGTCCGGAACGCACCTGAAGTGAGCCCCCGAATGCGTCGTATCGCCATATCCGTGGCCGCGTCCACGATGACCCTCTCGCTCGCCGGCTGTGGCGTGCTGAACGCGACAGGGGACGGCGCAAGCGCGAGCCCGACGAAGGGCAACGACATCACCGTGGGTCTGCTGCTGCCCGAGAAGGCGAACTCCCGCTACGACAAGTTCGACTTCCCCATCATCCGGGACAAGGTGGCCGAACTCACCAAGAAGCAGGGCAAGGTCGAGTACGCCAACGCCGACGCGAGTGCCGCCCGGCAGTCCGAGCAGATGCAGAACCTGATCGACAACAAGGTCGACGTCATCCTGCTCGACGCGGTCGACGCGCACGGCATCGCCGACGAGGTCGAGAAGGCCAAGGACGCGGGCATCCCGGTCATCGCCTACGACCGGCTGGCCGAGGGTCCGATCGACGCGTACATCTCCTTCGACAACGAACTCGTCGGTGAGGTGCAGGGCCGCACCCTGCTGGAGGCGCTCGGGCCGGACACCGACACCTCCGACAAGATCGTCATGATGAACGGCTCGCTCACCGACCCGAACGCCAAGCAGTTCAAGGAGGGCGCGCTCTCCGAGCTGAACGGCAAGGTGACGATCGCGGCGACGTACGACACCACCGACTGGAAGCCGGAGAACGCCGAGGCCAACATGGCCAAGGCGATCGCGCAGATCGGCAAGAGCAACATCGCCGGCGTCTACTCCGCCAACGACGGTATGGCCGGCGGCGTCATCAAGGCCCTCAAGGCGGCCGGCGTCACCACGCTGCCCCCGATCACCGGCCAGGACGCCGAACTCGACGCGGTCCAGCGGGTCCTCGCCGGCGAGCAGTACATGAGTGTCTACAAGTCCTACCCGGACGAGGCCGAGGCCGCCGCGCAGATGGCCGTCACCAAGGTCCAGGGCAAGGACATCCAGTTCGACGCCCTCACCCAGGACAAGGTCGACAGCCCCACCGCCAAGGACATCCCCTCCAGGCTGGTCCAGGTGAGCGCGCTGACCAAGAGCACCGTCAAGGACACGGTCGTCGCCGACGGCATCTACCCCGTCGAGGACATCTGCACCGCCAAGTACAAGGCGGCCTGCGCCGCGGCCGGTCTGAAGTAGGTCCGCCGCGCCGCTCCCACGGCGCGCTCACGCGGCCCCGGCGAGGCGGAGAAGCCCGGCCGGGGCCGCCCCGGGTGCCGGCGGCACCCGGGGAAGCGACCACCACGATGCCGGGTGACCACCGGTCCCAGCACCTTCAGCTTGTTGCAAGGCGTACGGCGGAGCGCTGCCCAAAAGCGGGCATAGCGGCGGTTTTCGATGGCCGTCGAGCGAAGAGCCGTGTTGCGGACCCGGACGGCGCCGCGCATAGTTGCGCTGCGGAAGTGGCAGCACACCGGGGGTGGAATGGGCGATGGCCGGGTACGGGACGGAGGAACATCCTCACGGTGCCGACCGGCTGTGCGCAGCCGGTGATCGGGTGTACTCCCGGGCCGTACGCCGGGGACGGGTGGCGCGCACGGACGCCGAGACGGTGCCCTGCCTGCTGGAACTGGCCCTGCTGCACCCGGACCCCGACGACATGGACTGGCTGGTGCCGACCTCACCGCAGGAGGTCATGACCCGGCTGCTGCGCGGGGTCTACGACGAGGTCAGCGCGAGTCAGCGGCGCGTGGGCTCGGCGGTGGCCGCCTTCGAGTGGTACGCGGGCCTGGGCCGGCAGCTGAACGCCCTGGCGGCACCGGCCGAGGGCAGCGCCATCCGGGTCCTGGACGGCCTCTCGCGCATCCAGGCGGCGATGGACGAGGCGACCGAGGCGTGCACCACCGAGGTGCTCACGGTGCAGCCCGGCGGCATCCGGCGCGAGGCGGAACTCACCGAGGGCCTGCACCGGGCGCTCGCGCTGCGCGGCCGGGGCGTGCGCATGCGCGACCTCTACACGCATGTGGCCCGGCACGGCCAGGGCCTGCTCAACTACCTCGAGCTGATGGGCGACGCGGTCGAGGCCCGCACCCTGGACGAGGTCATCGACCGGCTCATCCTGTTCGACCGCACGGTGGCCTTCATCCCCGCCAACGCGGACCGCACGATGGCGCTCGAACTACGCCACCCGGCGCTGGTCGAGTACCTGCTGACGGTCTTCGAGCGCCTCTGGCGCCTGGCGATCCCGCTGACCGCGCCCCTCCCCGACACCGGCATCGAGGGCATCTCGCACCGCGAACAGTCCATCGCCGCGCTGCTCGCCGAGGGCCACCAGGACGCGGTGATCGCCGAGCGCCTGGGCATCAGCGTGCGCACCTGCCGCGCGCACATCGCCCGCCTCTCGGAGACCCTGGGCGCGGCCAGCCGTACCCAGCTCGGCGTCCGCATCGCCCAGGTCGGCCTGGACGGTCATCCCCGCCCCACCGCGCTCAGCGGCCTCGATCCTAAATCCCCGACCGTCCGGTGAGACGGCCGGACCGCGCCCGGTGCCGGCTCGTCCCCCGTCTCACTGCTCCCGGTCCAGGATGCCGGACTGTGCGATGAGATAGCCGAGCTGGGCGCGGCTGCCGCTGCCCAGGGCCTGGGCCAGCTTGGCGATATGGGCCCGGCAGGTGCGGACGTTCATGCCCAGGCGGCGGGCGATGGCCTCGTCCACGTGGCCTTCGACCAGGAGCTTGGCGATGGAGTGCTGGATCTCGGTGATGCCGTCGGGGGCGGTCTCGTAGGGGGCGCCGGCGCTCAGCGGGACGGCTCGGCCCCACATGAACTCGAACACCTTGATCAGGTAGCGGACGAGACCCGGGTGGCGCAGCTCGAGGGCGACCTGCTGGTCGTCCCGGACGGGCAGGAAGGCGACGGCCTCGTCGCAGATGATGAGGCGCTCCACCAGTTCGTCGATGGTGCGGTACTCCACCTTGCCGTTGGCGAGCTGGGCCACGTAGGCCAGCTTCTCGGGGTTGTACCGCGCTGTGTGCTGGTAGAGCGTCCGGATCCGTACACCGCGCTCGATGAGCGGTCTGTCGCGTTCCAGGCCCCGCAGGAGGCTGCGTTCGGAGTAGCGGTCGCTCGGCTGGACCGTGAGCACCTCGGTCTGGCACTGGGAAGTGGCCAGGTTCAGCGCCGCGTTGATGCGGTCCCCGCCCTCCAATACTGTGATGGAATCGGTGGTGGCCGTCATGTGGCTGCTCAGGGCCATGAATGGCTCGAAGACGTCGGCCAGCCGGATCGACAGCCGCCTGCGCTCGGTGATCTCCCGTTCTATGGGGTTGAGCCGCTGTGCCAGGGCCACCGGTGCCGGAACGGGACGCAGCCATTCCGGATCGTCCGGGTCCGGGTGCAGGAGGGCGAACTCCAGCAGGCAGGGGGCGCATTCCACCTCGGCGCGAGCGATGCGTCCGGCGCGCAGCGCATCGGCGTAGAGGCGTCCCCCTTCCTCGCACATCTCGGTCACCGCATGGGGATGTACGGCTTTAGTCCGATTCGTTGCCAAATCTCCACCCCCCAGGGTCCTGAACATGCAGGAACATGATGCATTGATTATGTGGCCACGACATGCCCGAATGAGCCATCGTCGTACTCGACGGGGGAAGAGGGGACCTTCAAGTGAGGACGAAGCCGACTATGGGCAAGAGACTGCTTCGCTCGATACTTGCCGCCGCCTTCTCCGTTGTCGTGGCCGCGGGAGCACTGGGCGGCCTGGCGAGTGTGAACGGCGACGTTCGAGCGGACACCAGCTGGCCGGCGGTGACTGCGACCACGGTGGCCGCAATCGATACCAGTTGGCCGGTGCATCCCAAGGACGGCGTGAGGAGCTGACGTGACTACCCCGCCTGACGACCGCTCCTTCCGTCGCGAAATGGCCACCGCCTACCGGTCCGGCTGGCACTTCATCGACCTGGTCACCGCCATCCCCCACAGCGGTGACTCGCTGATGGTGACCGTGTTCGGGGAGCCGGTCGTCGTCACGCGGGACGAGGACGGTGACGTACGGGCGTTCCGGTGCCTGCGCAAGCCGCGCGGGGCGCCGCAGCCGGTGCGATGTGCCATCCGGTACGGAATGATCTTTGTGAACCTGGACCAGCGGGACCACCGGCTGTGCGAGCCGGCGGAGTCCGACCTGAGGACCATCTCGGCCACCCCCCGCAGTGCCTGACGCGATTCCCCCGTCGTAACACATCGCTCAGGTGCTTCCCCCCGCAGCGGCGTCACCGTGACCTGAACACGGTGACGCCGCTGCAGTTTTGTGGGGACATTTCGCGGTTCGGGCGGGGTTTCGCGGTGGCTGGAAACGGTCATCCGTGGCCCAGCGCCCGCTCGACCTCGATCTCGATCACCACACGCGCCGGGTTCGGCCCCGGTGTCCGCTCGTAGCGCTCGGCGTAGCGCCGTACCGCCTCCGCCACCCGGTCCGGCTCGGTCCGCACGCGCGCCCGCCCTTCCAGCGTCGCCCACCGCCGGCCGTCCACCTGGCACACCGCCACCCGCGCGCCCTCCGGCCCGGCCGCCCGCACGTGCCTCACCTTCGCGCTCGTGCCGCTGGTGATCACCCTGGCCAGCCGGGCCCCGGCGTCGTACGTCACCCCCACCGGCACGACGTGCGGGCTGCCGTCCGGGCGCAGGGTCGTCAGGGTGCACAGATGCCGCTCGCGCCAGAAGGCGAGGTACGGCTCGTCGGGGGAAACCGGATCCACGGAGTGCCTCGTCTGCCTCGTCATGCGCGCAACCTAGCGCCGGAACCCTCCCCGGCGAACGTTGAGTGGAATAGACTCAACTTTGTGTACGCTGGTTAAGTCAGCAGTGGAAGAGTGTGCCCGAGGAGGAGAACGGACGACGTGGACGCCGAGCTGACCAACAGGAGCCGGGACGCGATCAACGCGGCGAGCAATCGCGCCGTGACCGAGGGGCACCCGGACCTCACCCCCGCTCACCTGCTGCTGGCTCTGCTCCAGGGCCAGGACAACGAGAACATCACCGACCTGCTCGCGGCCGTGGAGGCCGACCAGGCGGCCGTGCGCTCCGGCGCCGAGCGCATCCTCGCCGGGCTGCCCAGCGTGACCGGGTCCACCGTCGCGCCGCCGCAGCCCAACCGCGAGATGCTGGCCGTGATCGCCGACGCCGGCGAGCGCGCGAAGGACCTCGGCGACGAGTACCTCTCCACCGAGCACCTGCTCATCGGCATCGCCGCGACGGGCGGTCCGGCCGGCGAGGTGCTCAAGGGACAGGGCGCCGACGCGAAGAAGCTGCAGGACGCCTTCCAGAAGTCCAGGGGAGGACGCCGCGTGACCACCGCCGACCCCGAGGGCCAGTACAAGGCCCTGGAGAAGTTCGGCACCGACTTCACCGCCGCCGCCCGCGAGGGCCGGCTGGACCCGGTCATCGGACGGGACCAGGAGATCCGGCGGGTCGTGCAGGTGCTCAGCCGGAGGACGAAGAACAACCCCGTCCTCATCGGCGAGCCCGGCGTCGGCAAGACCGCCGTCGTCGAGGGGCTCGCCCAGCGGATCGTGAAGGGCGACGTGCCCGAGTCGCTGAAGGACAAGCGGCTCGTCGCGCTCGACCTCGGGGCCATGGTCGCCGGGGCGAAGTACCGCGGCGAGTTCGAGGAACGGCTGAAGGCCGTACTCGCCGAGATCAAGGGCTCCGACGGGCAGATCATCACCTTCATCGACGAGCTGCACACGGTCGTGGGCGCCGGCGCGGGCGGTGACTCCGCCATGGACGCGGGCAACATGCTCAAGCCCATGCTCGCGCGCGGTGAGCTGCGGATGGTGGGCGCCACGACCCTGGACGAGTACCGCGAGCGGATCGAGAAGGACCCCGCCCTGGAACGGCGGTTCCAGCAGGTGCTGGTCGCCGAGCCCACCGTCGAGGACACCATCGCCATCCTGCGCGGACTCAAGGGACGGTACGAGGCGCACCACAAGGTGCAGATCGCGGACAGCGCACTGGTGGCCGCCGCCGCCCTGTCCGACCGGTACATCACCTCCCGCTTCCTGCCCGACAAGGCCATCGACCTCGTGGACGAGGCCGCCTCCCGGCTGCGCATGGAGATCGACTCCTCGCCCGTCGAGATCGACGAACTCCAGCGCGCCGTCGACCGGCTGAAGATGGAGGAGCTGGCGATCGGCAAGGAGACCGATCCGGCCTCCCGCGAGCGGCTGGAGAAGCTGCGCCGCGACCTCGCCGACAAGGAGGAGGAGCTGCGCGGCCTGACCGCCCGCTGGGAGAAGGAGAAGCAGTCCCTCAACCGGGTCGGTGAGCTGAAGGAGAAGCTGGACGACCTGCGCGGACAGGCCGAACGCGCCCAGCGCGACGGTGACTTCGACACCGCCGCCAAGCTGCTGTACGGCGAGATCCCGCAGCTCGAGAAGGAACTCGAGGCCGCCTCCCAGGCCGAGGAGGAGGCCGCCAGGGACACGATGGTCAAGGACGAGGTCGGCTCCGACGACATCGCCGACGTCGTCGCCGCCTGGACCGGCATCCCGGCCGGCCGCCTCATGGAGGGCGAGACGCAGAAGCTGCTGCGCATGGAGGAGGAGCTGGGCAGGCGGCTCATCGGGCAGAGCGAGGCCGTACGGGCCGTGAGCGACGCCGTACGGCGCTCCCGGGCCGGTATCGCCGACCCCGACCGGCCCACCGGGTCCTTCCTCTTCCTCGGCCCCACCGGTGTCGGCAAGACCGAACTCGCCAAGGCCCTCGCCGACTTCCTCTTCGACGACGAGCGGGCCATGGTCCGCATCGACATGTCGGAGTACGGCGAGAAGCACAGCGTGGCCCGGCTGGTCGGCGCGCCCCCCGGGTACGTCGGCTACGAGGAGGGCGGCCAGCTGACCGAGGCCGTGCGGCGGCGCCCGTACAGCGTCGTCCTGCTGGACGAGGTGGAGAAGGCCCACCCGGAGGTCTTCGACGTCCTGCTCCAGGTGCTGGACGACGGCCGCCTGACGGACGGACAGGGCCGTACGGTCGACTTCCGCAACACCATCCTGGTGCTCACCTCCAACCTGGGCAGCCAGTTCCTGGTCGACCCGGTCACCAGCGAGGCGGAGAAGAGGGAACAGGTGCTGGAGGTCGTCCGGACCTCCTTCAAGCCGGAGTTCCTCAACCGGCTCGACGACCTCGTCGTCTTCACCGCCCTCACCAAGCCCGAGCTGGAGCGGATCGCCCGGCTGCAGATCGACCGCCTGGCCAGGAGGCTGGCCGAGCGGCGGCTCACGCTGGACGTCACCCCCGCGGCGCTGGCATGGCTCGCCGAGGAGGGCCTGGACCCGGCCTACGGCGCCCGCCCGCTGCGCCGCCTGGTGCAGACCTCCATCGGCGACCGGCTCGCCAAGGAGATCCTGTCCGGCGAGGTCAAGGACGGCGACACGGTCCGCGTCGACCGCGTCGGCGAGGGCCTGCTGGTCGGCCCGGACACGGGCAAGACGCTGTGACGCCCGGATACTGATCGCCGAGCCGTACGAGGGCCCGCAGCGGGCCCTCGTACGGCTCTCGGCGACGTTCGCGGCGCACGCGCCGGACCCCGGCTCGGCCGCGCCCGGGACCAGCCCGGCGCAGTCCTCGGTGCCCTCCCGGAACCAGTGCCGCGACCGCCGCGAAGAACCCCCGTCTCGTCCGCCCTCGCGCCGCCGTACCGGCCCCCTCGGCCGCGGGCTCCCCACCCGACCGGACGGATCATGTCAGCCGACGGCTGACAGGCCCCGTCGGGGCTTGCCACGCCCCTCCCCGCATGGGGGAGGATGGCGGCATCCGCATGAAGGGAAAAACACGGTGAGCATCGACCCGTCCTCGATTCCGAATTTCGGGGGCCAGCCCGAACCGCAGCCCCAAGGACCGGCGGGCCCCGTCCTCCCGGATCAGGACCTGGTGAAGCAGCTTCTCGACCAGATGGAGCTGAAGTACATCGTCGACGAGGAGGGTGACCTCGCGGCGCCGTGGGAGCAGTTCCGCACCTACTTCATGTTCCGGGGAGAGGCCGAGCAGGCGGTCTTCTCGGTGCGGACCTTCTACGACCGCCCCCACACGATCGACGAGAAGCAGCAGCTGCTGGAGTCCGTCGACGACTGGAACCGCCGCACGCTGTGGCCGAAGGTGTACACCCACACCCACGACGACGGCAGCGTCCGCCTGATCGGCGAGGCCCAGATGCTGATCGGCACGGGCGTCGACATCAACCACTTCGTCTCCTCCACGGTCAGCTGGGTGCGGGCCGCGATCGAGTTCGACAAGTGGCTGATCGAGCAGCTCGGTCTCGAGGAGGACGCCGAGGCGTCCGAGGAGCGGGGCGAGGACGAGGAGTGATCCTCCGCCGCCGCTGAGGCCCGGGGGCCGGCGCCCCCGGGCCCCGGCCCTCACATGCTCCGCAGCCGCTGCGCCGCCTCCCGGAGCACCTCTTCCCGCTTGCAGAACGCGAACCGCACGAACGGGGCCCCGGCCTCCCGGTCGTCGTAGAAGACCGCGTTGGGGATGGCCACCACGCCCGCGCGTTCCGGCAGCGCACGGCAGAAGGCGAAGCCGTCCTTCTCGCCGAGGGGGCGGATGTCGGTGGTGATGAAGTAGGTGCCGGCCGGCTCGAACACCTCGAAGCCCGCCGCCCTCAGCCCCTCGGCCAGGATGTCCCGGCGGGCCAGCATGCCCCGGCGGAACTCCTCGAAGTAGGAGTCGGGCAGGGCCAGTGCCTCGGCCACCGCGTACTGGAACGGTCCCGAGGACACGTAGGTCAGGAACTGCTTCGCCGTGCGGACCGCGCCGACCAGCTCCGGCGCCGCCGTCACCCAGCCGACCTTCCAGCCGGTGAACGAGAACGTCTTGCCGGCCGAGCCGATGGTCACCGTCCGCTCCCGCATCCCCGGGAACGTGGCGAGCGGCACGTGCCCGGCCGCGTCGAAGACCAGGTGCTCGTACACCTCGTCCGTCACCACCAGCAGATCCCGCTCCACCGCCAGCTCGGCGATCGCGGTCAGCTCCTCGCGCGTGAGGACCGTACCGGTCGGGTTGTGCGGGGTGTTGATCAGCAGCAGCCGGGTGCGTTCGGTGACGGCCGCCCGCAGCTCGTCCAGGTCCAGCCGGAAGCGGGCCACGTCACCGGAGTGCGGCCGGAGCGTCACCGGCACCCGCCGGCCGCCCGCCATGGCGATGCTCGCCGCGTACGAGTCGTAGTACGGCTCCAGGGCCACGACCTCGTCACCGGGCTCGACCAGCGCCAGCAGCGCGGCGGCGATCGCCTCCGTGGCGCCCGCCGTGACCAGCACCTCGGTGTCGGGGTCGTACGACAGTCCGTAGCGGCGCCGCTGGTGCCCGGCGACGGCGGTACGCAGCTCGGGGATCCCGGGGCCCGGCGGGTACTGGTTGCCGCGGCCGTCGCGCAGGGCCCGAACGGCGGCCTCCCGGATCTCCTCGGGGCCGTCGGTGTCCGGGAAACCCTGGCCCAGGTTGATCGACCCGGTCGCCACGGCGAGCGCCGACATCTCGGCGAAGATCGTCGTCCCGAACTCGGCGAGCCGGCGGTTGAGGTGGGGGCGTGCGCTGGAGGTCATGGGCCATCCTGCGCCCAAGCTCTGGAGTTCCTCAACTCTGCTTTGGGCGTCGAAGCGGCCGGGCATCCCCCCGTCACCGCGGCAGACGCGGAAGTACGCGAGGCGCCCACGGGGGGCCGCTTCGGGGGAAGGAAGGAGGGTGACGCCATGAGCGACAACGCGATCGAGGGCATCATCCTGGCGGTGGCCGTCGTAGTGGTCGTCGGGGCGAGCCAGGCCCGCCTCAAGCGGCGGAACCGGGTCTCGCTCGGCAAGGGCCGGCGGGGCCGGTCGTACGGCTCGTCCTCGTCGTCCTCGACGTATGCGGACGGCGGGAACAGCAGCTGGTGGGTGGGCGGCGGCGACTCCGGTTCTTCGGGGGGCCACGGCGGCGGCCACCACGGGGGCCACCACGGCGGCCACTCCTGCGGCGGCAGCTCCTCCTGCGGCGGCAGCTCCTCCTGCGGTGGCAGCTCTTCCTGCGGCGGGGGTTCGTCGTGCGGTGGGGGAGGCGGATGCGGGGGAGGCAGCTGACACGGGGCAGCTGAGCTTCCGGAACAGGGGGAACCGCATCCGCACCGCACCTGAGCGCCCGTCGGGGGCGAACATCCGGCGGGCGCTCGGCTGTTCCCCTTTCCGCGCCCGGCGTACGCCATGGTTGAACAATTGAGCAGTGAGGCCCTCTGAGGGATGGAAACCCCACGAACTTGGGTAAAAACGCTGTGGCGTAGCCACTGTTCATGATTCCCTCTAAATCGCCAACACAGCCCCTCGGACGTCCCTGAAGACTCCCCACCCGGCCGGGCCGGCTGGGCTGACATGGCCGATCTCTCCCTCCTTGCGTGTTAGCGGAGCCGATCCATGCTCACGACCCTGAACACCTCCTACACCGATACCCGCGCCGCCGACCTGGCCTGGGCACTGGGGCGCGAGCCGCTGCCCGCCCTCGCCACACTCGACCTCGAACTCACCGGAGCGAAACTACAGTTGAGACTGCTCGGCGCGTCCCACCAGGTGATCCTGGAGGAGGAGCGCGGTGACTGTTCGGAGACGGTCGCCTGCCTCCCCGGTTCCAGCACCCCGCTGCCGCTGGGCGTGGCCAAGCGCGTCGGCGACTGGGAGTACGAGTTCGCCGCCCGCGTCGAGGTGCTCAGCCCGGGCTCCTTCGCGGGCCGCGCCCAGGAACTACTGGCCCTCGTCTCCGACCATCCGCACGGCCTCGCCGGCGTCTTCCCCGGCAGCCCGCACGCCTTCACGGCGATGCTCGCCCAGCGGCACGAGGGCCAGGTGCACTGGCGCACCTGGCACTCCTACCCGCAGGACGGGCAGCTGGTGGCCACCCGGACCCGGGTCGGAGCGCGGGTGGCGGCGCCGCAGCCGGGTTGATCGATGGGCGGCGCCATAAACCCGCACGGCGTCAACTGCCCGCAGATCCACACGTGTGGGTGACGAAGCGTCCCGAGTGCGTAACGTAACGTCGCAGCGTGATCGAGCCGCACGCCCCCGCACCCCCGGGTGTCCCGCCCTCCTGGACGGGCCCCGCACGGCTGCCCGTCCGACCCGGCACCGGGCGGTTCCTGGTCCTCGTGTGCGTCTTCGTCTGCGCGGCCTGCGGACTGGTGTACGAACTCGAACTCGTCGCGTTCGCCTCGTACTTGATCGGCGACTCGGTCACCCAGGCCTCCGTGGTGCTGTCCGTCATGGTGTTCGCGATGGGCATCGGCTCCCTCGGCGCCAAGCGGCTGCGCTGGCACGCGGCGGCCGGTTTCGGTGCGGTCGAGACGGTCCTCGCGCTGGTCGGCGGGTGCAGCGCGATGGCCCTGTACGCCGTGTTCGCGTGGACCGGCGGCTGGGGCGGGGTGTGGGCCGCCGGGCCCCGCTGCCTCCTGGTCGCCTTCTCCCTCGCCATCGGCCTGCTCATCGGCGCCGAGGTGCCGCTGCTGATGGAGCTGATCCAGCGGATCCGCCGGCAGGACGCGGGCGGCGCCGTCGCCGACCTGTTCGCGGCGGACTACGTGGGCGCCCTGGTCGGCGGTCTCGCCTTTCCCTTCCTGCTCCTGCCGTTCCTCGGCCAGTTGACCGGAGCGCTGGTCACCGGGGCGGTCAACGTGGTCGCCGGCGGCGCCCTGGTCCTCGGCCTCTTCCGCCGCGACCTCACCCGCCGCGCCCGCTGGACCCTCCTGCTCGCCGGCCTCGGCGTGCTCAGCGTCCTCGCCTCCGCCGCCGCCCTCGCCGACGACTTCGAACGGGCCGCCCGGCACGCCGTGTACGGCACGGACGTCCGGGTGGCCGTGCAGACCGGCGTCCAGGAGATCGTCCTGGCCGGCGGCACCCACGGCCGTCCCCTCGACCTCTTCCTCGACGGGCGCCTCCGCGTCGGCGGCCGGGACCAGTACCGCTACCACGAGGCCCTGGTCCACCCCGCCCTGGCCGGCCCCCACGCCCGCGTCCTGGTCCTCGGCGGCGGCGACGGCCTGGCCGCCCGCGAGGTGCTGCGCCACCGCGGCGTGCGCCGCGTCGACGTCGTCGAACTCGACCCCGCACTGGTGCGCCTGGCCCGCAGCGACCCCGGCCTGACCGCCGCCAACGGCCACGCCCTCGCCGACCCGCGCGTCCACGTCACCACCGCCGACGCGCTCACCTGGCTGCGGGGGACACGCGGACCGGCGTACGACGTCCTGATCGCCGACCTCCCCGACCCCGGGATCACCGCCAGCACCAAGCTGTACTCCCAGGAGTTCTACGGTCTGGCCCGCCGCGTGCTGGCCCCGCACGGCCGCCTGGTCGTGCACGCCGGGCCGGTCACCACCCGGCCCCGCGCCTTCTGGACGGTCGCCGCGACCCTCCGCACGGCCGGACTCGCCCCCACCCCCTACCGGGTCCTCGGTCAGGACTCCGGCTTCGCCACGGGCCCCGACCGAGCGGCCGACACGTCCGGCGCCCCCCACGACTGGGGCTTCCTCCTGGCCGCCCCGGGCCACACCCCCCCACCCCTGCGCCCGGGCCTCCCCGCCCTGCACACCCTGACGCGGGCCGCCTTGAACGCGGACGAGAGAGCAGCCCGCCGAACCCGCATCACCGACTTGCCGCCCTCGACACTGGTACACCCCCGCTACTGATCCCCGACCGCCCCCCCGAGCCCCTCCGGCGCACGTCTCGGGGGGAGTGGGGGCGGGTGGGGTGCGGGGGCGGGAAGACGAGCGTGAGGCTTGTTCCTCCCGCCCGGCTGCCCACCACCGAACCCTCCGGCCCACCTCTCGGGGGGAGTGGGGGCGGGTCGGGTGCGGGGTCGTAAGACGAGCTTGAGGCTTGTTTCTCGGGGGATCGAGTGGGCTGGGGGCAGGGGTGGGGAGAGGGTCTTGAGGCTTGTTTCGCGCGGGCCGGGTGGGGAGTGCGACGGCCGGCGGGGCGGTCGGTGAGGCGTGCCGGCGGCTGGCGAGCGCCCAGCGTCGCCCTCTCCGTCGACCGAGTCGGGTGGGCTGGGGGCGCCGGGGCGGGGAGAAGGGCTTGGGGGCCGCTGCTCGGGGGCGCTGGTCGGGTGGGTGGGCAAACGGGGGTCTGGGGGCGAAGCCCCCAGCACGCCCGGGTGAGTTCCGGCCATGACTGGGTAGGCTCACCGACCATGGAGCACCAGGTCTTCGTCCCGGCCCCCACCGAGAGGCTCACCGCGGCGCTGGCCGACCCCGCCCGCGTCGTCCGCGCGATCCCCGGCCTGCAGCAGGACGCCGGTGCCGAACCGATCACCGGCCGCCTGAAACTGCGCGTCGGCGGCCACTCCGTCACCTACCGCGGCACACTCCGCGTGCTGCCCCGCACGGACGGCACGTACGCCGTCGAGGGCGAGGCCACCGAGGCCCGCGGCGCCGGCACGGTCACTCTCGCCCTGACCCTGCGCCTGACCGCCACCGAGGGCGGCACCACGGTCACGGTCGAAGGCACGGCGGACGCGTCCGGCCGCATCACGGAACTGCCGGCGGACACGGTCACCGCGGCGGCGACGAGGCTGCTGGACCGCTGCCTGGAGTCCCTGACGACGGACCGGCAGCCGGAGCCCGACAGCGAACCGAACGGCGAGCAGAAGCCCGCGGACACCGGATCCGAGCCGGCCCCGGCCGGCGAGTCCGCTCGGGCCTCCGTCTTCGACACCGCCGTCCCCCCGCCCTCCCTTGACCCGGACGCGGACCGGGACGTGGCGGAGGACGTGGACGTGGCGGAGGACCTGGACGAGGGCGCGGACGTGGACGAGGACGTGGACGAGGACGTCGACGCCGGTTGTTCCGACCGGCTCACCGGGGACTTCGCCGACACCGGCGCACCGCCCGCCGAGGCCGCGCACGCGCGCCGGACGATGATCGGCCGCAGCGCCGAGGAGGTCGACCACGCCCCGCCGCGCGGCCGTTACGCCCCCGTACCGGCCCCCCAGACCGTCGTCGGCAGCCCCGTCCTGCGCTGGGCGGCCCCCGCCGCGGCGCTGGCACTCGCCTCGGCGATCGTGGTCACCCGCGTCCTGCGCAAGCGCCGCTGACCCGAGCGGAGCGCCGTCCCGAGCGCCCTCTTGATCACCCCAGTAGGGTCGGTTCCGTGAGTGACGAAGAGATCACGCTGACCGCGGGCGACGCGGAAGTGAGCGTGCGGCCCGGCGACGGCGGCCGCATCGGTGGACTCCGGACCGGCGGCGTGCAGCTGCTGCGGCAGGGCGAGCGCTACGGCTGCTTCCCTATGGTGCCCTGGTGCGGCCGGATCCGGGAGGGCCGCTTCCTGGACGGCGGCACCGTCCGCCAGATGCCGCTCAACTCCCCGCCGCACGCCATCCACGGCACCGCACGCGACGGGGCCTGGCGCACCGCGCGGGTCTCCGGGAACGAGGCGGTGCTCACGTACGAGCTGACCGACCCCTGGCCGCACTCCGGCCGTGTCACCCAGATCGTCACGCTCGCCGAGGACGCCCTGACGCTGACGATGTCCGTGGAGACGTACGACGACTCCTTCCCGGCGCAGCTCGGCTGGCACCCGTGGTTCCGCCGCAACCTGGGCGGCGAGGACGCCCGGCTGGACTTCGAGCCGGCCTGGCAGGAGGAGCGCGGCGCCGACCACCTGCCGACCGGCAACCGCATCGACCGCAAGCCCGGACCCTGGGACGACTGCTTCGGCATGCCCGGCGGCGTCGACGTCACCCTGACCTGGCCCGGGCAACTGGAGCTGAAGGTGACCAGCCGCGAGGAGTGGGTGGTCGTCTACGACGAGCAGGCCGAGGCCGTCTGCGTGGAGCCGCAGACCGGCCCGCCGAACGGACTCAACACCCTCCCGCGCCTGGTCACCCCGCTGGAACCGCTGGAGGCGACGACCACCTGGAGCTGGCGGCGGCTCTAAGCTGGTCGGCATGACGGACGTACGCGGCGCGCTGCTGCAGCAGATCAAGGACAAGGCCGTGGTGCACGGCAAGGTGACGCTCTCCTCCGGTCTGGAGGCCGACTACTACGTCGACCTGCGCCGCATCACCCTCGACGGCGAGGCCGCCCCGCTGGTCGGACAGGTGCTGCTGGATCTGACCGCGGACCTGGAGTTCGACGCGGTGGGCGGGCTCACCATGGGCGCCGACCCGGTCGCCGCGGCCATGCTGCACGCCGCCGCCGCGCGCGGGAAGAAGCTGGACGCGTTCGTCGTCCGCAAGGCGGCGAAGGCCCACGGGCTGCAGCGCCGGGTGGAGGGGCCGGAGATCGCGGGCCGCCGGGTCCTGGTGGTCGAGGACACCTCCACCACGGGCGGCTCCCCGCTGACCGCCGTGGAGGCCGTGCGCGAGGCCGGTGCCGAGGTCGTCGCCGTCGCGACCATCGTGGACCGCGCGACCGGCGCCGCCGAGAAGATCGAGGCCGGCGCGGGCGTTCCGTACCGTTTCGCCTTCTCGCAGGATGAACTGGGCCTGGACTGACGACGCGGATTGACCTGGACTTGACCGGCGCATGGACCATCGGTTCATGTCTGGAAAGATGGGGCCGACGATGACGTCACACCCCAGGTCTAGGTCAGGGCCGTAACGCAGAACGCCAACCCGCACACTCAAGGAGCGGACAGATGCCCATCGCAACCCCCGAGGTCTACAGCGAGATGCTCGACCGGGCGAAGGCAGGGAAGTTCGCCTACCCGGCCATCAACGTCACCTCCAGCCAGACCCTGAACGCGGCGCTGCGCGGCTTCGCGGAGGCGGAGAGCGACGGCATCGTCCAGATCTCGACCGGTGGGGCCGAGTTCCTCGGCGGCCAGTACAGCAAGGACATGGTCACCGGCGCGGTCGCGCTCGCCGAGTACGCCCACATCATCGCCGAGAAGTACCCGGTCAACATCGCGCTGCACACCGACCACTGCCCGAAGGACAAGCTCGACGGGTACGTGCGTCCGCTGCTCGCGCTCTCCAAGAAGCGCGTCGACGCCGGTCTCGCCCCGCTGTTCCAGTCGCACATGTGGGACGGCTCCGCCGAGACCCTCGCCGACAACCTGGAGATCGCGCAGGAGCTGCTGGAGCAGGCCCGCGCCGCGAAGATCATCCTCGAGGTCGAGATCACCCCGACCGGTGGCGAGGAGGACGGTGTCTCGCACGAGATCAACGACTCCCTCTACACCACCGTCGAGGACGCGATCCGCACCGCAGAGGCCCTGGGCCTGGGCGAGAAGGGCCGCTACCTGCTGGCCGCCTCCTTCGGCAACGTGCACGGCGTGTACAAGCCGGGCAACGTCGTCCTGCGCCCCGAGCTGCTGAAGGAGCTGAACGAGGGCGTCGCCGCCCGGTTCGGCAAGGAGTCCCCGTTCGACTTCGTCTTCCACGGCGGCTCCGGCTCCTCCGAGGAGGAGATCCACACCGCGCTGGAGAACGGCGTCGTGAAGATGAACATCGACACGGACACCCAGTACGCCTTCACCCGCCCGGTCGCCGCCCACATGTTCACGAACTACGACGGCGTCCTGAAGGTCGACGGCGAGGTCGGCAACAAGAAGGCCTACGACCCGCGCACCTGGGGCAAGCTGGCCGAGGCCTCCATGGCCCAGCGCGTCGTCCAGGCCACGCAGAACCTGCGCTCGGCGGGCAACCGGATCAAGTAAACGGATCGGGTGAGCGGTGCTCCACCGGGCCCGGCGGCTGTCCACAGCGCCGGGCCCGCTGTATATCTGGGGTCATGCCCGATGTCCGGCTGGCGTCGCCCCGGGGCAAGTGGATCCTGCTGACCACGGTCCTCGGCTCCAGCATGGCCCTGCTGGACTCGACCGTCGTCAACGTGGCACTCCCGCGCATCGGCCGCGACCTGGACGCGAGCCTCGCCGCGCTGCAGTGGACGGTCAACGCGTACATGGTCACGCTGGCCGGGCTGATCCTGCTCGGCGGCTCGCTGGGAGACCGCTACGGCCGCCGCAGGATCTTCGTGCTGGGCGTGGTCTGGTTCGCCGCCGCCTCACTGCTGTGCGGCCTGGCCCCGACCCCCGGGGTCCTCATCGCCGCCCGTGCCTTCCAGGGCGTCGGCGGGGCACTCCTGACCCCCGGCTCGCTCGCGCTCATCCAGGCCTCCTTCCACCCCGACGACCGCAGCCGGGCGGTCGGTCTCTGGTCCGGTTTCGGCGGGATCGGGGCGGCCGTCGGCCCGTTCGTGGGCGGCTGGCTGGTGGACGGCCCCGGCTGGCGCTGGGTGTTCCTGCTCAACGTGCCGCTGGCCCTGCTGTGCGTCCCCGTCGCGCTCCGGCACGTCCCCGAGTCGTCCGACAGCCGTGCCCACGGCCGCTTCGACGTCCTCGGCGCCGCGTCGGGCGCCCTCGCGCTGGCCCTGCTGACGTACGCCCTGATCGAGGCCGGCGGCAGCGCCCTGCCGGTGGCGACGGCCGCGGCGGCGGGTGTGGCCGCGGCCGTCGGCTTCGTCCACGTCGAGAAGCACCACCCCGACCCGATGCTCCCGCCGGGCATCTTCGCCTCGCGCCAGTTCACGGCGGTCAACCTGGTCACGCTGACCGTCTACGCGGCCTTCAGCGGGTTCTTCTTCCTCACCGCGCTCCAGCTCCAGGTGGTGGCCGGCTACTCCGCCCTGCAGGCCGGCACGGCCCTGCTCCCGACGACGGCCCTCATGCTGCTGTTCTCGGCCCGCTCCGGCGCGCTGGCCGACCGCACGGGTCCCCGGCTGCCGCTGACCGTCGGCCCGCTGCTCTGCGCCGCGGCGATGCTGCTGATGCTGCGGGTGGGGCCGCACGCGAACTACCTGACGGACGTCCTGCCCGCCGTGCTGGTCATGGGCGCCGGTCTGGTCACCGTGGTCGCCCCGCTGACCGCCACGGTGCTGGCCTCCGTGGACACCGCGCAGGCGGGCCTGGCCAGCGGCATCAACAACGCGGCGGCGCGTGCGGCGGGTCTGGTGGCCGTGGCCGCGCTTCCGCTGCTGGCCGGGATGGGGCCGGAGGCGTACCGGTCGGCGACCGCGTTCGACGCGTCCTTCGACCGTGCGATGCCGATCTGCGCGGGGGTGCTCGTGGTCGGCTCGGTCCTGGCCTTCACGCTGGTCCGACGACCGCCGCCGAACTGCCGCCACCCGGAATGCAGGACTCACGGCTGTGTGACGTCCCCGCCGCTGGAGGCGGAGGGCCGGCAGTGACGTGGCTGCGGCGGTTCCCCGGCTGCGGGTCGGTGGGGGCGATCGCGCAGTTCCCCGCGCCCCTTGCGGGGCGGTCGTCGGTTCTGTACGGGGAGTGTGCGGGCCGGTGGGGGTGATCGCGCAGTTCCCCGCGCCCCTTGCGGGGTGGTCTCGGGGGTGTGCGGGAAACTGGGGGCATGACGATTCACGAGAACCTCCTCGGCGGTCCCCCTCCGACCCACCTCCCCGACGACCCGGAGCCGCGCGAGCTGCTCGCCCAGGGCGCCGCGCCCGCGGACGTCGCCGCCAAGTACCCGACCTCTTCGCTCGCCTGGGCCCAGCTGGCCGACGACGCGTTCGAGCGCGGTGCGGTCGTGGAGTCGTACGCCTATGCCCGTACGGGCTACCACCGGGGGCTGGACGCCCTGCGCCGCAACGGCTGGAAGGGCCACGGGCCGGTGCCGTGGGAGCACGAGCCGAACCGCGGCTTCCTCCGCGCCCTGCACGCGCTCGCCCGCGCCGCGCAGTCGATCGGCGAGCAGGAGGAGTACGAGCGCTGCGCGCAGTTCCTGAAGGACTCCTCGCCGACGGCGGCCCAGACGCTGGGCTGACCGCCGCACGCGTCAGGGGCCGCCCGCCGGGGCCCCTGACGCATGCAGTCCCCGCCAGGCGCGGCCGACGAGGTCACCGGCCGTGCCTTGCGGCGGAGGCGGTTGATTGCGCAGGATGCGGGATGGGGACCGGGGCCCCCGTGCCGGCATCGGCAGGGGCGGACCGCTACCCGGAGTAACACAGGAGACAGCGATGTCCCAACAGGGTCACCCCCCTTACGAGGCCGCTGAGCAAGACACCCCGAACCTCGACTTCGCGGGGACGACGCCGTACGAGGACTACGTCCGGGCCGATGTGCTCACCCATCTCCAGCACACCCTCTCCGACGACCCCGGAGAGATGGTCTTCCTGGTCACCACCCAGGTCATGGAGCTGTGGTTCACGGTCATCGTGCACGAGTGGGAGACGGCCGCGCGGGCCCTGCGCGCGGACGACGTCCCCACGGCCATCGCCGCGCTGAAGCGGTCCGTACGGGAACTGGAAGCCCTCAACGCCTCCTGGAAGCCGCTCGGCCAGCTGACCCCCGCGCAGTTCAACTCCTACCGCAGCGCACTCGGCGAGGGCTCCGGCTTCCAGTCGGCGATGTACCGGCGCCTGGAGTTCCTGCTCGGCGAGAAGTCCTCGTCCATGCTCGTACCGCACCGCGGCGCCCCCCGCGCCCACGCGGAACTGGAGAAGGCGCTGCAGGAGCCGAGCCTGTACGACGAGGTGGTACGGCTCCTCGCCCGCCGCGGGTACGCCATCCCCGACTCCGTGCTGAACCGGGACGTCTCCCTGCGGCACGAGCCGTCACAGGCCGTGGAGGCCGCCTGGACCGCCGTCTACGCCGGCGACGAGAGCGACGCGCTCGCCCGGCTCGGCGAGGCGCTGACCGACGTGGCCGAGCTGGTCTGGCGCTGGCGCAACGACCACCTGGTGGCCACCCGGCGCGCCATGGGCGCCAAGACCGGCACGGGCGGCTCCGCCGGCGTGGCCTGGCTGGAGAAGCGCGCCCGCAAGAACGTCTTCCCCGAGCTGTGGACGGCGAGGTCCCATGTCTGACCTGACCCTGCTCGCCGAGAAGCTCGACGCGGCGGACGAACTGGCCCCGGTGCGTTCCCGCTTCGTCCTCGGCCCCGCGTCCGACGACCCGGCCGACGCCGAGGGCATCTACCTGGACGGAAACTCCCTGGGCGCGCTGCCCGCCCACGTGCCCGACCGGGTGGCGGACGTCGTCCGCCGCCAGTGGGGCGAGCTGCGCATCCGCTCCTGGGACGAGAGCGGCTGGTGGACGGCGCCCGAACGGATCGGCGACCGGATCGCCCCGCTGGTGGGCGCGGCACCGGGCCAGATCGTCGTGGGCGACTCGACGAGCGTCAACGTCTTCAAGGCCCTGGTGGCGGCGATCCGCATGGCGGACGACGACCGGGACGAACTCCTCGTCGACGCCACGACCTTCCCCACCGACGGCTACATCGCCGAGTCGGCGGCCCGTCTCACCGGACGGGCGCTGCGCGCGGTCACCCCCACGGAACTGCCGGGCGCGCTGACCGGCCGCACCGCGGCCGTCCTGCTGAACCACGTCGACTACCGCACCGGCCGCCTCCACGACCTGCCCGCGCTCACCGCCGCGATCCACGCCGGCGGCGCCCTCGCGGTCTGGGACCTGTGCCACAGCGCGGGCGCCCTGCCCGTGGGACTCGACGAGCACGGGGTCGACCTGGCGGTCGGCTGCACCTACAAGTACCTCAACGGCGGCCCCGGTTCACCGGCGTACCTCTACGTCCGCCACGAGTTGCAGGACCGCTTCGACTCCCCGCTGCCCGGCTGGAACTCCCACGCCGACCCGTTCGGCATGGACCCGTCCTACGCTCCGGCACCGGGCGCGCTCCGCGGCCGGGTCGGCACACCGGACATCCTCTCCATGCTCGCCCTGGAGGCGGCCCTGGAGGTCTGGGACGGAGTGTCCCTGGCCGCGGTCCGCGCGAAGTCCCTCGCCCTGACGGACTTCTTCCTGCGCTGCGTGTCCGAGTACACCGAGCCGGGCCGGCTGGAGTGCGTGACGCCCGAACGTCACGAGGAGCGGGGCAGCCAGATCGCCCTGCGCTGCGCGGACGCCGGCGAGATCATGAAACGGCTGATCGCCCGGGGTGTCGTGGGCGACTTCCGCCACCCCGACGTGCTGCGCTTCGGCTTCACCCCGCTGTACGTGGGATTCCGGGACGTCGAGCGGGCGGCCCGCGTACTGGGGGAGGTCGTGGCCTAGGCGTGGCGCCGGGGACGGGCCGGGCCGGGCGGGAGGCGGCGTAGGAGCCCTCGCCGGGCCGGACGGGACGCGGGGTACGAGCCCTCGCCGGGCCGGACGGGACGCGGGGTACGAGCCCGCGTCCCGCCCGGCCCGCCCCACGGGACCGGTTGGCCTCACCGTGCGTGACATCCCCGTGTCCGCGCACGTCACCGGCCTGGTACCGTCCCCGCCAACGGCCTGCGCAGCACGGCCGGCGCACAATCCCCACCTGGTCCGCCACACGCCTGAACACGTTCTGTCGCTGAGAGGTTGGAGCATGCCGGACGACGCCGCAGCAGCCCGCGCCGCCGCCGAAGAGGAGTCGGCCTTCTCGCACCCCCCGGTCGACCCCGACGTCACCGCTGCCTACGGCGACCACCCCGACCAGGTGATCGACTTCTACGCCCCCCGCCCGGGCCCGGACTGCGCCGCCGACGCCCTCGCCCCCCTGGTCGTCGTCCTGCACGGCGGTGCCTGGCGGGCGCCCTACGACCGCCGCCACATCACTCCCTTCGCCGGCTTCCTGGCCCGCAGGGGCTTCGCGGTGGCCAACGTGGAGTACAGGCGCGGGGGTGAACCGCTGATTCCGGGACAGAGTGCGGGGGAGAGCGGGACGGCAGGGGCCGTGGCCGGTAGGACGCCTCTCGCCGGCCGCTGGCCCGACACCTTCGACGACGTCGCGGCGGCCCTGGACGCCCTTCCCGGCCTGGTCCGCGAGGCGCTGCCGCAGGCGGACCCGCGCCGTACGGTGCTGACCGGGCATTCGGCGGGCGGCCACCTCGCCCTGTGGGCGGCGGCCCGGCACGTCCTCCCGGCCGACGCCCGCTGGCGCACCGGCGGCCCGGCGCCGCTCCGCGGTGTCGTCGCGCTGGCGCCCATCGCGGACTTCGAGACGGCGGAGAAGCTGGAGGTCTGCGGACACGCGTCCCTGCAACTCCTGGGCGGGCAGGACGGTTTCGCCGAACGCCGGCCGTACGCCGATCCCGTGCTGCTCCTGCCGACGGGCATCGCCACGACCGTCGTCCAGGGCCGTAACGACCTGGACGTGCCTCAGGCGGTCGCCGAGTCGTACGCGGAGGCCGCGGCCAAGGCGGGGGAGATGGTCGGGCTGACGCTCCTGGAGGACGTCGGTCACTTCCCGCTGATCGACCCGGCGGCGGACGCCTGCGCGGTCGTGGCCGAGGAGATCGCCCAACTGGCCTGGTAGCAAGGCTCGTTGCAAGGCCGCGGCCAGCCCTGAAGGGGCCGACCCGGTGGTACCCGTAGTACCTGAGGTGTACGCGCCGGAACAGCCCTCTGGTGGGACGCCGGCGACAGCTGCCGATCCCTAACTTCCTTCTCAGTCGAGCCCGATGGCCGGGCGCACTGGAGGGAAGCCGACCGTGGGGCTCTGGCGATCGAAGGACGTGGCGTGCGGCGGGGTCCCGCGGGGTGCGGATACGGCCGGCACCGGCCGGAACAGCGCCGGCTCCCCTCGCCCTCATCATCGCCATCGCCTTTTCCGCCGCCGCCCCCGCTTCCACCGTTTCCGTCATCGGCCCCGCCGCCACGGTTTCGGTGACCGGTCCGGCTTTCGCCGTTTCCCTTTCTGGATCCGTCGCCGCGGGTTCCGCGCCTGGCGTCGCGGTTTCCTCGCCGTCCTCCTCGCCACGGCCATCGCGGCCCCCCTCTCGGCCGCGGCCCGTCCCGAGATCCCCGCGCCCGCCCCGGCAGCCCTGCCCCCGCTCACCGCGGCGACGCTGCCGACCGCCTATGCCGCCAACAGGGCCGACGCCGCCGAGGCCGCGCGGATGGCCGCCGCCCACGGTGACGGTCACCGCGCCTCAGCGGACCGCGCGCTGGCCGCCGCCTCCCGCCGGCTCCTCGCCTTCGACGGCCGGGGCGCCGGCCAGGCCACGGAGGTCCTCGGCGACTTCGCCCACGCCGACCACATCGCGGTCCTGGTCCCCGGCTCGGACACCTCGCTGGACACCTACGCCCGCTTCCACGCGGCGGCCGCGGCGCTGTACGCGGACCTCGTCCACCGGGCGGCTCCCGGCACCCGCGTCGCCGTGATCGCCTGGCTCGGCTACGAGACCCCGGCGACGGTCAGCACCACGGTGACCACGACCACCCGCGCCGACGAAGCCGCCCCGCACCTGCGCGCCTTCACACGCGGGCTGCACGCGGTGGCCCCGCCGCAGGCGCACGTCTCCCTGGTCTGCCACTCGTACGGCTCCGTGGTCTGCGGCCGGGCCGCCCGGGGCCTCGACGCGGACGACATCGCCCTGGTCGGCAGCCCCGGCACCGGCGCGGACACCGCCGCCGCCCTGCGCACCCGCGCCCGGGTCTGGGCGGCGCGCGGCAGCGACGACTGGGTGGCACACGTACCGCACCTGCGAGCCGACCTCTTCGGCACCACCGTCGGCTTCGGCACCGACCCGGTCGCGCCGGCCTTCGGCGCCCGGGTCTTCGACGCGGCCGACGCCGGCCACAGCGGTTACTTCGCCCCGGGCTCGGCCTCCCTCACCAACCTGTCCCGGATCGTCCTGGACGACCTCTCGGAGGTGACCCGTGCCTGAACCGTCCCGGCGCACGGCCGACCCCACACCCCAAGCCCCCGCCGACACCGCCCACCCACCCGCCCCCACCCGGGCCCGTCCCGCACCCCGCCCGTCCCACCGCACCCCTCAACCAGCCTGCAGCGAGGCCGACTTCGGCCACGGCGTCGTGTGCACGGCCTCCGCCGATGCCGGCTCCGGGCCTTCCACCCCTCGGCCGGCCCCGCCACCCGTCCCGCACGCGCTCCACCCACGGCACGTCCTGCGCGCGTTCCACCGGGCCGCCCACCGTCTGCACGCCGCCACCCCCGCCTCGCGGGACCGTGCGGTCGACGCGCTGCGTGCCTTCGCGATCCTCGGTGTCGTCCTCGGGCACTGGCTGGTGACGGCGCTGGTGGCGGCGGACGGCGGTCTGCACACGACGAGCCCGCTGCAGCACATGCCCCGGCTGGCCCCCGTCTCCTGGCTGTTCCAGACGCTGGCCGTGTTCTTCCTGGTCGGCGGACACGTGGCGGCCCACAGCCGCGCCACGGCCCGCGCGAGGGGCGACTCGTACGCGGTCTGGCTGCGTTCCCGTCTGACCCGCCTGCTGCGCCCGGTGGCCGCACTCCTGGTGCTGTGGGCGGTGGCCGCCACCGCCCTGCTGCTCACCGGCGCGTCGCTGCCCACGGTCCACGCGTTGCTCAGCCTGGCGCTGTCGCCGCTGTGGTTCCTGCTGGTCTTCGCCGCGCTGACGGCTGCCACTCCGCTCGTCGCCCGCCTCAACCCGCTCTGGCCGCTCGTGGTCGTCCTGCACGTGGACCTGTTCCGGTTCGGCCTGCACCAGGGACCGGCCTGGCTCGGCTGGGTGAACCTCGGCGCCGGCTGGCTGGTTCCCTACACCCTGGGCGCGGCCTGGGCGCGGGGCGAGCTGCGCAGCCGCCTCTCGGCCTGGTCCCTGCTCCTCGGCGGTACGGCGGCCACGGCGGCCCTGGTGACCTGGGCCGGCTATCCGGCGTCGATGGTCGGCGTGCCCGGCAGCAGGATCTCCAACCTGAACCCGCCCACCCTGGCCGCGGTCACGTTCGGCCTGGCCCAGTGCGGCCTGGCACTTCTGCTCCGCGACCGTCTGCGCCGTGCGACGGCCCGCCCGGCGGTCTGGGCGGCGGTGGCCGTGGCCAACCTGTCGGCGATGACGATCTACCTCTGGCACCAGACGGCCATGATGGCGACCACGGCCACGGGCCTGCTGGCCGGCCGCCTGCCGGGCCTGCACACGCCACCCGGCTCGCTGACCTGGGTGGCGTACCGGATCGCCTGGCTTCCGGTGTTCGCCCTGGTCCTCGCCGTGTGCTGGGCCGCCTTCCGCCACCACGAACAGGTCCGCCGCCGTCCCGGCGACCGGGGGCCCCGCATCCTGCACCGCCACCATCCCGGCGGCACGGCCGGCACCGCCTCCGCCCCCCGGTCCGGCGCCGGCTCCCCCCGCCCCGCCGCCCCGGACGGGGGCCCGCCGCCCCGGACCAGGTCACACGCGTAGTACCTGAGGCGGACCGGCGAGGACCCCCCTCCAAGGGGACGACCGCACCGCCCGTCGCCGCCTACCGTGTGGCACGTGACCGAGACGACGCACACGCAGACCACGCCGCCGGGACGGACCGGCCGGCCGCGCAGCCCCGAGTTCCGGCTGGCCGCGGACGCCCTGCGCACGCTGCGGAAGGACCTGTTCCACCAGGCTTTCGCCTACCGCCCGCTGCCCAGGACGGCCGTGAACGGCCCCCTCACCCGTCGTCTCCCGGAGCGGATGCGGGGCTACGCCGCCTGGACCCCCCACGCGGTGGTGGTGGCCGGCGGAGCCGTGGCGCTGCTCGTCGGCGTGACGTCCACGCGGCCCGACGAGTCCTCCCTGCTGGGCGGGCTGCTCGCGCTGGCCCCGGTGCTGCTGACCCTGGCGCGTCCGGTCGGCGCGTTCTGGCTGTCGCTCGCGGCGACGGCGGCCACCGCGGTCGTCGGCAGCAGCTGGGGCAGCTGGCCCTGGCTGGAAGGCAGCTTCGTCTCCCACCTGCTGGTGCTCACCATCGTGGCGATACGCACCCGGCCGCGCACGGCGGCCTGGATGTGGCTGCTGACCGCGCTGTACGGCTTCCTGGCCGAGACCGCGTTCGGCGCCGGGCACTACGGGACCGACACCCCCGCCATGCTGATGCTGTCCGCGCTGATCCTGCTGGTCGTGACGGTCCGGCACACACGCCGGCAGGCGGAGAAGGAGGTGACCGCCCAGCAGACGGTGACCGAGCACGAGCGTTCGCGGCGCACCCTGCTGGAGGAGCGCACGACGATCGCCCGGGAGCTGCACGACGTGGTCGCCCACCACATGTCGGTGGTCGCCATCCAGGCGGAGGCCGCGCCCTACCGGGTGGAGAACCCGCCGCCGGAGCTGGAGAAGGCGTTCGCCACCATCCGGGAGAACGCGGTGGCCGCCCTGACCGAGCTGCGCCGGGTCCTGGGGGTGGTGCGGGCGGAGGACTACGCGGCCCCGGACGCCCCGCAGCCCACCCTGGCCGACCTCGACGGTCTGCTCGCCAACGTGCGCGAGGCCGGACTGGAGGTGGAGAAGGTGGTGACCGGTGCGGTGCGGGAGCTGCCGCAGGGTGTGGAGCTGTCGGCGTACCGGATCGTGCAGGAGGCGCTGAGCAACACGCTGCGGCACGCGCCCGGCGCGACCGCCCGGGTCGAGATCGGCTACGTCCTCGGTGGCCTGGGCCTGCGGGTCGTCAACGGCGCGCCGCCGGCCCCGTACCTGATCAAGCCGTCGCCCGGCGCCGGGCACGGGGTGACCGGGATGCGGGAACGCGTGTCGATGCTGAACGGTGAGATGACGGCGGGCCCGACGGCCGACGCGGGCTACGAGGTGGCGGTGTTCCTGCCGGTCCCGGCCGTGAGCGAGGATGAGGCATGACGATCCGCGTACTGATAGCGGACGACCAGATGATGGTGCGCGAAGGCTTCTCGGTCCTGCTGAACGCGATGCCGGACATCGAGGTCGTCGGCGAGGCCGTCAACGGCCGGGAGGCAGTCGAACGGGTGCGTGAACTGAACCCGGACGTCGTGCTCATGGACATCCGCATGCCGGAGCTGAACGGGCTCGAGGCGACCCGGGAGATCGTCGCGGCGGACGCGGCGGCGAAGGTGCTGGTGCTCACGACGTTCGACCTGGACGAGTACGTCTACCAGGCGCTGCGCGCGGGAGCCTCCGGTTTCCTGCTCAAGGACGCCTCGGCCCGCCAGCTGGCCGACGGTGTCAGAGTGGTGGCGTCCGGCGAGGCCCTGCTCGCGCCCTCGGTCACCAAGCGCCTGATCACGGAGTTCTCGCGGCTGTCCCAGACGCCCCGGCTGGTGCCGGCGGCCCAGGCGGCGTACGGCGAACTCACGGAACGTGAGACGGAGGTGCTGGTCCTCATCGCGCAAGGCCTGTCCAACGCGGAGATCGCCGGGCAGCTGGTGGTGGCCGAGTCGACGATCAAAACCCATGTGAGCCGCGTCCTGGTGAAGCTCGGCCTCCGCGACCGCACCCAGGCGGCGGTCTTCGCCTACGAGGCCCGCCTGGTGACACCCGGCTGACGACCGGCCGGGCCGAGGCGTCCGCCCCTCTCGCCGGCCTCGGTGGTCGAGCGGGCGACCACCCGTGCCACGGTTACGCTCTGGTCGAGGACCGGAGAGCGAGCGGTCGGCCGACCGAGCGAGGAGTGCACATGGACGCCGACATCCGGCCGCACGTCGGTGTGGGGCCCTTCCGGCTCGGCATGCCGGTCGCGGCGGCGCGGGCCGCGGTGGAGGAGTGGGGTGTCGTCCGGACCGTGTCGGGCGACGCGCAGCCGGGCCAGATCGTCCTCACGCACGACGAGTCCCGGCTGAACATCGTGCTCGGCTTCACCGGGGGCGCACTGAGCGGGGTGGAGCTGTTCCGGTTCCTGCACGAGGACGCCGGCGTACGGGTGACGCTCGACGGACTCGACGTCTTCCGCACGCCGAGCGAGGACCTCTTCGAGCAGCTCGCGCAGCGGGGCCACACCATCGAGGAGAACGACCTCGGCTTCGACGCCCTGCCGGAGCTGAAGGTGATCCTCGCGAACCGGAGCAGCCACGAACACCCGGTGGGCGAGGACGGCACCCCCCTCCACTACGACTACGTCCTCCTCGCGGACCGGATCTGAGGGACGCGTCGTGGACCCGGTGCCCGATCGGCCGCGCCGAGCGCGGCGGGGGGCCCGTGACCCCTGGTCAGACGCCGGCGCACGCGTTAGCGTCCCGGCATGGCAGGCCCTGACGACCTCGCTTTCGACCCCTGGGACCCGGAGTTCCTCGCGGACCCCTACCCCGCCTACGCCGAGCTGCGGGCACGCGGCCGGGTGATCCGGTACGAGCCGACGGACCAGTGGCTGGTCCCGCGTCACGCGGACGTCTCGGCGCTGCTGCGCGACCGCCGCCTCGGCCGCACCTACCGGCACCGGTTCACGCACGAGGACTTCGGCCGTACCCCGCCGCCGCCCGAGCACGAGCCGTTCCACACCCTCAACGACCACGGCATGCTCGACCTGGAACCGCCGGACCACACCCGGATCCGGCGTCTGGTGTCGAAGGCGTTCACCCCGCGCACGGTGGAGCGGCTGAAGCCGTACGTGCACGGGCTGGCGAACGAGCTGGTGGGGAAGCTGGTGGAGGCCGGCGGCGGGGATCTGCTGACGGACGTGGCGGAGCCGCTGCCCGTGGCCGTGATCGCCGAGATGCTCGGCATCCCCGAGGCGGACCGGGCACAGCTGCGGCCGTGGTCGGCCGACATCTGCGGGATGTACGAGCTGAACCCGTCCGAGGAGACGGCGGGCAAGGCGGTGCGCGCGTCGGCCGAGTTCTCGGACTACCTCCGCGGGCTGATCGCCGAGCGCCGCAAGGAGCCGGGCGACGACCTGATCTCCGGGCTCATCGCCGCGCACGACGAGGGCGACCGGCTCACCGAGCAGGAGATGGTCTCCACGGCCGTCCTGCTGCTCAACGCCGGCCACGAGGCGACCGTCAACGCCACGGTCAACGGCTGGTACGCCCTGTTCCGCAACCCCGGCCGGCTCGCCGAGCTGCGCGCCGACCACTCCCTGGTCCCCTCCGCGATCGAAGAGCTGATGCGCTACGACACCCCGCTCCAGCTCTTCGAGCGGTGGGTCCTGGAGGACATCGAGATCGACGGCACGACGATCCCCCGGGGCGCGGAGATCGCCATGCTCTTCGGCTCCGCCAACCACGATCCCGCGGTCTTCGACCGGCCCGGGCGTCTGGACCTCGCCCGCACCGACAACCCGCACATCTCCTTCAGCGCGGGCATCCACTACTGCATCGGCGCCCCGCTGGCCCGCATCGAACTGGCCGCCTCCATGACGGCCCTCCTGGAACAGGCCCCGACCCTGAGCCTGAAGACGGCCCCGACCCGCAAGCCGAACTTCGTCATCCGCGGCCTGACCGCCCTCCACGTCGAAACGGGGTGATCCGCGCCCGGCCCCGACGCGCCGCGTGAGGGGGGCGGGGAACGGCGCGACCGGCCACGACGATGCGGCAGCCGGACGCCGGCGTCCAGCGCCCCGGCGCATCGCCGCACCGCCGCCCCCGCGCACCCCGCGGAGCGCGAGGTCACCGCTCCTTGGTCTCCTCAAGCACCGTCCGCCCCAGCAGCGCGTACCGCTCAGGGGACCGGCGCTTGAGGTACTGCGCACAGCCGATCCCCGTGCCCGCGACCAGCGCCACCAGCCACGGCGTGGCCCTCAGCACCAGTGAGCCGGACTCGGGGCCGGCGGCCACGCTCATGTTGGACACCAGCAGCACCACGACCGCGAGCATCGCGATGCCGCCCACGAGGGGCGCGGTGAAGGTGCGGAACCAGTGGCGGCTCTCGGGGTGGTGGGAGCGGAAGTACACCAGGACCGCGAACGAGCAGACGGCCTGGACGACGAGGATCGCCATGGTGCCGAGGATGGCGAGCAGCACGTACGTGCCGGTGTACGGGTCCTTGCCCGCGGCCCAGAACGCGCCGATCAGCACCGCGCTGACGACCGTCTGCACCAGGCCCGCGATGTGCGGGGAGCCGTGCCGGGCGTGGGTGCGCCCGATCGTGTTCCGCAGCGACGGCAGGACACCCTCCCGCCCCAGGGCGTACAGATAGCGGGCGGCGCAGTTGTGGAAGGCCATTCCGCAGGCCAGCGAGCCGGTGATCATCAGCCATTGCATGACGTCGACGGCCCAGTGGCCCACGTAGCGCTCGGTCGGGTCGAAGAACATCGCGAGCGGGTTGGCGGACGAAGCGGCCCGCACGGCCTCCGCCTCGCCGTTGCCGGTGATGGCCATCCAGGAGACGAGGACGTAGAAGACGCCGACGCCGAGCACGCTGATCATCGTCGCCTTCGGGATGATCTTCTTCGGGTCGCGGGACTCCTCGCCGTACATCGCCGTCGACTCGAAGCCGACCCACGACCAGAAGGCGAAGAACAGCCCGAGGCCGGCGGAGGTGCCCTTGAACGCGTTGACGGGGTTGACCGGCGCGAAGGTGAACCCGTGCGGCCCGCCGCCGTGGAAGGCCACGGACACCGCCATGGCCGCCAGCACGGTGACCTCGGTCGCCAGCAGCACCACCAGCAGCTTCTCGGCGACGCTCACCCCGAACCAGGTGCCGGTGGCGTTGACGGCCAGCATCAGCAGCGCGAAGGCCCACCAGGGCACGTCGAGCCCGGTCTGGTCGTTCAGCGTGGTCGTCGCGAAGGTCGAGAAGATGCCGATCAGGGCCGGCTCGAAGACCACGTACGCGAAGGTCGCGAGCAGGCCGGAGGCGAGGCCGACGGTGCGGCCGAGCCCGTAGGAGATGAAGCCGTAGAAGGCGCCGGTCGACGTGATGTGCTTCGCCATCGACGTAAAACCGACGGAAAAGATTGCCAGGACGACCATTGCGACGAGATAGCTCGCGGGCGCTCCGACGCCATTGCCGGACGACACCATGAAGGGCACGTTGCCGGTCATCGCGGTGATCGGCGCGGCGGTGGCGACCGCCATGAACACCACGCCGAGCAGGCCGACTGCATTGGGTTTCAGTCGGTGCACCGTTCCGTCGTCACCGCTCCTGGTCGCCGGGGCGACGCCCTCGTCCACAGCCATGGGTGGCCCCTTCCGTGTCCTGTCCGCGGGTCCTGATGGAGCAGGATGGTGGATCAGGGAGGCCCACGGGAAGGGGTCGGGCAGGTTAAATATTTGTCACCAGACCATTAGAGGGGTGTGCGGGCCCCGTCTCGCACCGAGGGGAGCACCAGCCCCCAGGCCGACTCCGCCACCCGCCACGTCCGTCTGCGCACCGGTCCGGAGACCGTCGCGTCCGCCCGGTAGCGGAAGTCCGGCCCGGTGACCGTCACCGCCCGGCCGGAGGCCAGCAGGGGGGTCGCCTCCGCGCCCACGGACAGGGGCCGTACCTCCACCGAGGCCGTGCCGCCCGTGCCCGGCGTCACCGACACCGCCTCGACCGGCTGGTCCAGATCCACCACCGGCTCCCCGTCGACCTCCACGCGCAGCCGCGTGGGCCCGGGGGCGGGCACCGCGGGCAGCCGCGTCGGGCGCGGGGCGAGGGTGCGGACCAGGGAGCGGTACCAGAGCCGGCCCGAGGAGACCGGTACCGGCTGCCGGGCGGCCGCCCGCACCGGAGCCGGCGGGATGCCCAGGGCGCCCAGCACCACCCCGTCGCTGTCGTCGACCAGCAGGTCCAGGCGCCGCTCGGCCCCGTCCAGCACGGCCCGTGCCGCCGCCACCGCGCCGCCTGGCACGCCGAGCGACTCGGCCAGCGCCGTGTCGCCCACCGGCACCACCGACAGCGCGCATCCGGCCAGCTCCCGCTGCCGGTGCAGCAGGGTCACGGTCTGCACCAGGGCCCGTCCGTCGCCGATCACCACCGGCCGCCGGGACCCCCTCCGGCCCAGCGCCCGGGCGAATTCCTCCGGCCCTTCCGGGAGGCACACCTTGGCCGCAGCACCCGCGCTGAGCACGTCTTTCGCGATCCTTACGGACTCCCCGTCCAGTTGCCGTGCCGCCGGATCGATGATCACCAGCAGCTGATCGGACGTCGCGAAAGTCGCCACCTCGGTCCTGCCTCGCTTCCTCGGGTAGCATCTTTGTGCAAGAGCCCCTTGCGCTATTGCGCCAGGGGCTTCGTCTATTCCGGGGCATCCGGTCCGACGGTTGTGCGACCAACGGCGGTCGCGGTGGTACGCGGCGGTGAACCTTACGCCCACGCCCCCGACCTTGGACATGCCCCGCCCGGAAGGGGTGTACGCGCGTGCCCGCACTTGTGCTGCTCGGTGCTCAGTGGGGTGACGAAGGCAAGGGAAAGGCGACGGATCTCCTCGGTGGATCCGTCGACTACGTGGTGCGTTACCAGGGCGGCAACAACGCCGGCCACACGGTCGTCGTCGGTGACCAGAAGTACGCACTGCACCTGCTCCCTTCCGGAATCCTCTCGCCCGGCTGTACGCCGGTCATCGGCAACGGTGTCGTCGTCGACCCGTCGGTCCTGCTCTCCGAGCTGAGCGGTCTGAACGAGCGTGGCGTCGACACGTCCAAGCTCCTGATCAGCGGTAACGCGCACATCATCACGCCGTACAACGTGACCGTCGACAAGGTGACGGAACGCTTCCTCGGCAAGCGCAAGATCGGTACGACCGGCCGCGGCATCGGCCCGACCTACGCGGACAAGATCAACCGCGTGGGCATCCGGGTGCAGGACCTGTACGACGAGTCGATCCTCCAGCAGAAGGTGGAGGCCGCTCTCGACGTCAAGAACCAGGTCCTCACCAAGCTGTACAACCGGCGGGCCATCACCGCCGACCAGGTGGTCGAGGAGCTGCTGGGCTACGCCGAGCAGATCGAGCCGTACGTCGCCGACACCGTCCTGATCCTGAACCAGGCGCTGGAGGACGACAAGGTCGTGCTGTTCGAGGGCGGCCAGGGCACGCTCCTGGACATCGACCACGGCACGTACCCCTTCGTCACCTCCAGCAACCCGACCGCGGGCGGTGCCTGCACGGGCGCCGGCGTGGGTCCGACGAAGATCAGCCGGGTCATCGGCATCCTCAAGGCGTACACGACCCGGGTCGGCGCCGGCCCGTTCCCGACCGAGCTGTTCGACGAGGACGGCGAGGCGCTGCGCCGGATCGGCGGCGAGCGGGGCGTGACCACCGGCCGTGACCGCCGCTGCGGCTGGTTCGACGCGGTCATCGCCCGCTACGCGACCCGCGTCAACGGCCTGACCGACTTCTTCCTCACCAAGCTGGACGTGCTGACCGGCTGGGAGCAGATCCCGGTGTGCGTGGCGTACGAGATCGACGGCAAGCGCGTCGAGGAGCTGCCGTACTCGCAGACCGACTTCCACCACGCGAAGCCGGTGTACGAGATGCTGCCGGGCTGGAGCGAGGACATCAGCAAGGCGAAGACCTTCTCCGACCTGCCGAAGAACGCCCAGGCGTACGTCAAGGCGCTGGAGGAGATGTCCGGCGCCCCGATCTCCGCGATCGGCGTGGGCCCGGGCCGGGACGAGACCATCGAGATCAACTCGTTCCTGTAGGCCGCAGCCGCAGCCGCAGCACAGCGGTGCCGCCCGCCGGTCCGCCCTTCCCGGGGCGTGACCGGCGGGCGGTTCTTTCCCGGGGACCCGGTGGACAATGGACCCATGAGCGTCCACCGGAGCGCACTGTGCCGGGGACCGTACGGCGGCGAAGGCGCCGCGGCCGGCGGGACGGGCTGCTCCGACCCGGCGATCTTCGAGGTGGCCCGGCACGGCAGGCCTCCGCTGCCGGTGTGCCCGGTGCACCTCGGCCCGGCGCTGCTGATGGCGAGCGGGGTGCTGTGGCCCCCTGAGATCAGGCTCATCGGCCGCGTGACCGGCCTCAGGCCGTAGCGGCCCGCGGCGGCGGCGCGGCTGCCGCGGCACGGCCCGGTTCGGGGCGAGCCGTGACCGGGGCCGGCCCGGCGGTCAGCTGAACACGATCATCGAGCCCTGCGCCAGGGACCGGGTGGCGGCCGCGTGCAGGCCGAGCCACACATGGCGTTCGCGGGCGAAGGGGCTGGGGTCGTAGGGGGCCGGGACGGCCGGTTCCTCCAGCTCGGTCGGGGCCGTCGGCGGGGCCGGGGCCGCCGGGGGGTTCGCCGGGTCGATGCCGATCGTCGGAGCCACGTACTGCAGTTCCCGGAGCAGGGTCTGGGCACTGCCCAGGGGGCCGCCGCCCGCGAGGAGATCCTCGTTCGACAAAGGGTGCGGGAAGTCGACCGGGACGTACGCGCCCGCGTGGTCGTAGTGCCACACCAGGTGGGACTGCTGCGCCGTGGACTCGAACATCTCCAGCAACTGCTCGTAGTCGCCGCCCAGTTCGTCCACCGGGGTCACCGGCAGGCCGCAGACCTGGAGCAGGTAGGCCCGGCGCAGGAAGTGCAGGGCGTCGTAGTCGAAACCGGCGACCGGGGCGACGTCACCGGACAGGCCCGGCATGTACTGGTACACCGGCACCAGCGGCAGGCCGGCGTCGGTCAGTGCCTTGTTGTACTGCGCGAGTTCCTCGGCGAAGGGGTTGTCCGGGGTGTGGCACAACACGTCCACGAGCGGTACCAGCCACAGGTCACAGGCCAAAAGAGGGCTCCTCGCATCGGCGGGCGCACGGTCACGCACGGCAGCAGGTGGTCAGGGCAGGGTAGTCCGTACGGCCCCGGAGCGGCTCCCCCGTGCGGACCGTACCGGTCACTTACCCGTTGGTCAGGTGTTCCAGCAGTGTCAGCGTCTGGGTGTTGGAGGCGGCGACGATCGTCCGGGCGGTCTCGGCGTCGCGGCGGGCCAGCGCGTCGACCAGTTCGGTGTGCCCGGCCCAGAGCCGGCCGCGCAGGTCGGGCAGGCGGAGCAGGTACTGCACCGCGCAGACCCAGGACTGGACGCGCAGGCGGTGCAGGAAGTCGGCGAGGTAGGGGTTGCCGAACAGGGCGCTCAGCTCGCGCCAGAACCGCAGGTCGTAGCCGATCAGGATGGTGAGGTCACCGGCGGCCGCGGCCCGCTGGGCCTCCTCGCCGCGTCGCCGCACGGTGGTCAGGGCCGCGGCCGTGCGCGGGTCCTCGGGCGGGGTGTGGAAGGCGGGGTGGCCTTCGGCGAGGGCCTGGAACATGCCGTCGGTGACCAGGCCGCGAGCCTCGATCATGTTCCGGTAGTCGGCGACCGAGTACTCGGGCACACGGAAACCGCGGTGCTGGTCGGCCTCCAGGATGCCCTGTGCGGACAGGTCGACCAGCGCCTCGCGGACCGGGGTGGCGGAGACGCCGTACTGGTCGGCGATCTCCCTGACCGTGAACGCCCGGCCCGGACGCAGCCGCCCGGCCAGCACCTCGTCACGGAGCGCGTCCGCGATCTGCTGACGCAGGGTGCTGCGCGTCACGGCGCCGTTGCCGGGCATGGTCCGGGCCTCTCCTACGTGCTCGTGAGTGTCCTGTGACGTCACTGTCCTACGACGTCTTACGAGCACGTCACCTTACGCGTTCGGATCGGCCCGGCGGCAGGCGCGGTACGGTCACACGGTGTGTTCGTCGGCGACGCTCAGGGCGGCGTCGAGCGCGGCCAGGCCCTCCTTCAGCTCGGCCTCGGTCGTGTTGCAGGGCGGGACCACGTGCGTGCGGTTCATGTTCACGAAGGGCCACAGACCGCGCTGCTTGGCGGCAGCGGCGAAGGCGGCCATGGGGGCGTTCGCCTCGCCGGCCGCGTTGTACGGCACCAGCGGCTCGCGGGTCTCCCGGTTCCTCACCAGGTCCAGCGCCCAGAACATGCCGACGCCACGCACCTCGCCGACGCTCGGGTGCCGCTCGGCCAGCTCGGCGAGGGCCGGTCCGACGACGCTCTCGCCGAGCCGCTTGGCGTTCTCGACGACGCCCTCCTCCGCCATCACGTTGATCGTGGCGACGGCGGCGGCGCAGGCCAGCGGGTGCCCGGAGTAGGTGAGACCACCCGGGTAGGGACGCTTGCCGAAGGTCTCGGCGATCTTCTGCGAGATGGCCACGCCGCCGAGCGGCACGTAACCCGAGTTCACGCCCTTGGCGAAGGTCATCAGGTCGGGCACGACACCGAACAGGTCGGCCGCGAACCACTCGCCGGTCCGGCCGAACCCGGCCATCACCTCGTCCAGGATGAAGACGATCCCGTACTTGTCGCACAGCTCGCGGACGCCGGCCAGGTAGCCCGGCGGCGGCACCATGATCCCGGCGGTGCCGGGCACGGTCTCCAGGATGATCGCGGCGACCGTCCCCGGCCCCTCGAAGGCGATCGTCGTCTCCAGGTGCTCCAGCGCCCGGGCGCACTCCTGCTCCTCGGTCTCGGCGTAGAAGCGGGAGCGGTAGAGGAAGGGGGCCCAGAAGTGGACGACACCGGCGCCGGCGCTGTCGGAGGCCCAGCGGCGCGGGTCGCCGGTGAGGTTGATGGCCTGCTGGGTGCCGCCGTGGTACGAGCGGTAGGCGGAGAGCACCTTCGGGCGGCCCGTGTGCAGCCGGGCCATGCGCACCGCGTGCTCGACGGCGTCCGCGCCGCCGTTGGTGAAGAAGATCTTGTCCAGGTCGCCGGGGGTCCGCTCGGCGATCAGCCGGGCCGCCTCCGAGCGCGCCTCGACGGCGAACGCGGGGGCGAACGTCGTCATCTTCGCGGCCTGCTCCTGGACCGCCGCGACGACCTTGGGGTGCTGGTAGCCGATGTTGGTGAAGACGAGCCCGCTGGTGAAGTCCAGGTACCGCGTGCCGTCGTAGTCCCAGAAGTACGACCCTTCGGCGCCGGCGACGGCGAGCGGGTCGATGAGGTCCTGGGCGGACCAGGAGTGGAAGACGTGCGCACGGTCCGCGGCCTTCACTGCGGCGCCGGTTTCGGGGCTGGGCTGAGGGGTCATGCGGCCGAGGGTAAATGTCCGCGATGCGGAAGCGACATCGGCGTCTTGTTCCGTGGGCAGGGTCAAAGCACGACAGGTTGTCGACGGCCGGGGCCCAGCCTGTTACGGAACCGTAGACAGCGGTCCGGGCTCCGGCGCCGTACGGCCGCACTATTCTCGTTCGTTGCATACCTATGGGGGGAAGGCGGCGCGGGGATGGAGAAGCTGGGACCGGGGGATCCGCAGCGGATCGGGGCCTACCGGCTGCTGGCGCGGCTCGGCGCGGGCGGGATGGGCCACGTGTATCTGGCCCGCTCGGACCGGGGCCGTACCGTCGCCGTGAAACTCGTCCGCGAGGAACTGGCCGAGCAGGAGGAGTTCCGGGCGCGGTTCCGGCAGGAGGTGCAGGCCGCGCGCCGGGTCGGCGGGTACTGGACCGCGCCCGTGCTGGACGCGGACACCGAGGCGGCCGTGCCGTGGGTGGCGACCGGGTACGTGGCCGGACCGAGCCTGCAGCAGGTGGTCGGGCACGACCACGGCGCGCTGCCCGAGCGGTCGGTGCGGATCCTGGCGGCGGGCCTCGCGCACGCGCTGAAGGACATCCACGCGGCCGGGATCGTGCACCGCGACCTCAAGCCCTCGAACGTGCTGGTGACCATCGACGGACCACGCGTGATCGACTTCGGGATCGCGCGGGCGCTGGAGACGACCACGGCCGGCGGCGAGGGACTGACCCGGACCGGGTCGCTCGTCGGGTCACCCGGGTTCATGGCGCCCGAGCAGGTGCGCGGCGACCGGATCACGTCGGCCTGCGACGTCTTCTGCCTCGGATCCGTGCTGGCGTACGCGGCGACCGGAGTGCTGCCGTTCGGCACCGCCAACAGCGGGGTGCACGCGCTGATGTTCCGGATCGCCCAGGAGGAACCGGACCTGACGGGGGTGCCGGAGGGGATCGCCGACCTCGTGCGGGACTGCCTGCGCAAGGACCCGGGGAGCAGGCCCTCGCTGGACGCGATCCTGGAGCGGACCGGGGCGGAGGACACGGTGGCCGGGGGGCGGTCCCGCGATCCGTGGCTGCCCAGCTCACTGGTCGCGCAGCTCGGGCGGCACGCCGTGCAGCTGCTGGAGGTGGAGAACCCGGAGGGCGGCACGGCGGGAGGCGCGCCGTCAGGTGCCGGCGGCGGTGCGCCTGCCGGCACGGGCGGCCCCGGTGAGGGGCAGTCGCCGGCGGGGGGTGCGGGTTCGTCCTCGGGCCCGGCTGCGGGTTCGTCCTCGGGCGCGGGCCCTGGGTCGTTCTCTGGTGCTGGTGCTGGTGCTGGTGCTGGTGCTGGTGCTGGTGCTGGTGCTGGTGCTGGTGCTGGTGCTGGTGCGGGGGCCGGCGCGGGTGTGGGTGCGGGCGGCGGGGCCGGGGGTGCCGGTGCCGGGTCGCCCGAGCATGCGGCCGTGTCCGACGGGGTGCCGGCTCCGGGCGGCGTGCCGGGGGGCGGGGTCAATCACCTGCCCACCGTTTCGGCGCAGGCTCCGCCGCCGGTGCCGCCCGGGTACGGGGCCGTGCCGGGGGCGTACGGGACTCCGCATCCCCAGCAGCATCCGCAGCCGCCGCAGCAGCACCCCCAGCACGCCGCGTACGCGTACCCGCCGCAACCCGGCGCGGGGGGCTGGGGCGGGGCGCAGCCGCAGTACAACCCCTACGCCGGCGGGCTCGGGTCGACCCCGCCGTACGGCCCGCCGGCCCTCGGCTCGCCGCAGGAACCGGAGCGGCGCAACGGGCGGTCCACCGCGCTGCTCGTCGTGATCGCGGTCGTCGTCGCGCTGGGCGCGGGCGGCTCGGTGTACGCGCTGATGAAGAACGGCGGCGGTACGGACGACAAGGGCACCGGCACCGTCAGCCCGGCGCCCGAGACCGGCTCCGCGCCGCCCGCCACCCCGGCGGCGCCCACCCCGGCCACCTCCGCGCCGTCCGCGTCCGCCTCCGCGGCGGGGGCGATCCCGGACGCTTACCTGGGCACCTGGCGGACCACCATCGACAACGCCAACGGCACCAACACCCGCGAACTCACCATCCGCCAAGGCGAGGTCGGGGCGACCGTGCTGACCCTGGTGGCGGACGGCCCTGCCGAGGGCGGCGGGTCGTACCACTGCGTCTTCACGGCCGAGCTGGCCCAACAGCCCGGCGAAAGCGGACCGTTGGAGATCGGGCCGTCCACCGTCACCACCGGTGAGCCCGCCTCCTCCTGCACCCCGGGTGAGGCCACCGAGGTCACCCTGTTGCCGGACGGCCGGCTGAAGCGGGCGAAGACGAGCGGCGGAGAGAGCCTGACGTACAGCAAGGGGTGACCGTGCGGGAAGCCGACTCGGCTTGCACGTGCGGCCGTTGAACGTCGGGCGAACTTCCGTGGGCGGGTCCCGTCCGGGCCGGTCCGGACGCGTACCGTGACTCCACCATCATCCGGCTCCGGGGAGTGGCGGGGGCACCCACATGGAGTGGCTGAGCGCGGAGAACGTCATCGCCGTGGGTACGGCGGTCCTGGGCATCGTCGCGTCCGCGGGCATGGTCTGGTACGAGCGCCGGGTGCCGCGGCGCAAGCGGATCGGGTACCGCGTGCAGATGGACAACCCCATAGGCGACGACGTGCGCTCGGGGCGCGTCAACCGGCGGCTCGGGCTCTTCCTCGAGGCGCCGGGCATGGAGGACGCCACGCTCGTCCTGCTGCGCATCGAGAACGACGGCTCGCAGGGCATCGACCGCGACGACTACACGAGCCCCGGACGGCACGGGCTCACCGCGGTGTTCACCGACCGGACCATCCGGGGAGTCTCGGTGACCCAGCCGACGGACACCGACCATCTGATGGACCACTTCACCGCCGACCGCGGCTTCGGCTACGAGGGCAACACCCTGCGCATCCCGCGCGTCCCGCTCAACAGGGGCGACCACTTCAAGCTGCTCGTGCTGCTGTCGGGCGGCGACGTGGGCCGGGAGATCCGGCTCATCGGCGGCATCCGGGAAGGCGAGGTCCACCCCAACCGCAGCGCCACGCCCGACGAGACGCCGCCCGTGTTCAGCCGTGCCTCCCGGCTCATCACCATCATGCTCACGGTGTGCGTGGTGACCCTGGCCGGGATCGTCGTGGCCCGCGACGAGGCTCCGCCGCCGATCGGCTGCGAGAAGGGGGCGCTGACCGTGATCGGCTCCACCGCCTTCGCACCGGTGATCCGGGAGGTGGCGAAGAAGTACGAGGAGGACTGCGCGGGGTCGGCCGTCGCGGTCGACGTGCACGGGTCGACCGCCGGGATACGGGAGCTGGCCGCGGCCGGGCGGGCCGCGAAGGGGAAGGGCTCCCCGGCGGTCGTCGCCCTCTCCGACGGGCCCAAGCCGGGTGACATGCCCGAACTGCGCGAGACCCGCGTGGCGTTGTCCGCGTTCGCGCTCGTCGTCAACGACGACGTGGGCGTACGGAACCTGTCCACGGCGGACGTGCGCCGGCTGTACCAGGGCGAGGTCACCGACTGGTCGCAGCTCGGCGGGCGGTCGCTGCCGGTGCACCTGGTCAGCCGGGACGCCAACTCCGGCACCCGGCAGGTCTTCCAGCGGCGGGTGCTGGGGCGCGGCGAGATGGCCAACTCGTCCGTCGACTGCGTCCACAAGGACTATCCGGCGGCGCCGGTCACCCGCTGCGAGCTGGACTCGACCGACCAGGTGCTGGCGAAGGTGGCCGAGCTGCCCGGCGCGGTCGGCTACAGCGAGCTGAACCTGGCCACGCGGGCCGAGGGGCTGCGCGTCGTCTCGCTGAACGGCAGCGCGCCGTCGGTCGACGCGATCGAGCACGGGCACAGTGACTATCCGTACCGGGAGATCGAGTACGCCTACACCTACGGCAGCCCTCCCGCCGACTCCCTGGCCTCCAGCTTCCTGACGTACCTGTCCCGGGGGAACGGCCAGGACGTCGTCCGCACCCACGGGCACGTGCCGTGCTGGACCCCGGAGGGGCTGAGACTCTGCGCGTAGGCCGGGTCCCGGGGGCGCCGTGGGTTCCGGGGCGCCGCGGGTCCGGGGGGGGGGGGGGGGGGGGGGGGGGGGGGGGGGGGGGGGGGGGGGGGGGGGGGGGGGGGGGGTGGGGGGGGGGTGGCTGGTGG
>NZ_JAERRK010000035.1 GCF_016741775.1 Streptomyces actinomycinicus
ACAGCCCGAGACCAGCGCCGGACCCGTCGCGGTGACCGGCTACTGCCTAGGCGGCCTGCTGGCGGTGCGCACCGCTGCGGCCCACCCCGGCCAAGTGGCCGCCGTCGCCGGATTCCATGCCCCCGTGGGCGCCGCCGGGCCCGACACCCTGCGCCGCCTCGGCGCCAAGGTCCACTTCGGCCACGCCGAAACCGACCTGACGTCCGAGGGCCTCGGCGAACTCAACCAGACCTTGGCCGCCGCGGGTGTCGACTACACCTCTGAGATCTACCCCGACACCGTCCATGGCTTCACCATGGCCGACACCGACGCCTTCAATCCCGCGGCGCTGCAGCTACATTGGGCCCTGTGCATCATGAAAAATGCACGTCAGATGGTCCGGGGCGGTAGTCCACCGACAAGGTCATCCGTCCGCGATGCCCCCTGTGAGCTGACCGCGCCCGGTGAAGGGATCGCGAGAGGTGAGGATGGCTACCCCGGCCAGTTGTCAGTGCCCGCCCGTAGCCTCGAAGAGGGAGTCGTGCTGAAGGGGGCCCCATGGCAGTCCGACCCTGTTCCAGGTGCGGCAAGAATGAGAGTGCCAACCGCAAAGGCAAGCCAGGACGCTGTGTTGAGTGTATCGATGCGATCTACCGTGCACTCAAGGTAGATCCAGAGGGGACGTTTGTATCTCCTGGGGCGCCGAGGAACTACCGGTGCCAGACCTGTGGCAGGCCTGGGGCGGTTTCGTACAAGGAGATCCAGTCGCGAAGTATTGAACTCTGCGACTGGTGCGTCGGTCGCCGCATGTATGAGGATGGTCTGGCGCGGGACCCAGAGCACTGGCTGATGGACCAGAGCGACGTGGCCCGAATGGTCCGCGAAGCAGGTTTTGAGATGGTGGATGGGTCTGGGATGACACTTGCCGAGAGTCAAATGGTCAGCCGCATCGGGGAAGTTTGGGAGTCGATCGATGTCATGTGTGTACTCTGTGCTGCCCCGAACACCTTCAACGCCGTCCGCATGCTTTCGAGTTCGAGTAAGCCATGGACGCAGTGCTATGCATGTTTCACGTCAAAGTTCGCTGGTTGGCAAAGTGAGTTCTATAGCAAGTTCGGATTGATTCGAGAGCACGACGGGTATGCGAAGCCATCGGATCCAGTCTCTGCGCACTGTGCTGAGCCCGACTGTGGTGCGAGCAGGAAGGTCTCCATCTGCGCGCTCGCTGCTGGCGCCCCTCCTTGCTTGCGGTGCGCAGAGGGGATCGACCCGCATCTCCCTCACTGGGTATATCTGATCCACTTTCCCTCCCTTGGGCTGATCAAGGTCGGAATCACGCATAGCGAGCCGAGGGTGTATGACCGCGTCGCTGCCCACATCTCTCGGGGCGGTGTCCCGATTGATCAGTGCCTCGTTCCGAATCGGGAGGCTGCTCGCACTGTTGAGGATTGCATATTGGAGTCGATGCGCCAGCACCTACGCCCCGGAGATCCGAGAGACTTCCCTCAAGGAGGGTGGACTGAGACCTGGGTCGACAGTGCTCCCTCCTTGGACCTCCGCGCGATGATTGATGAAATTGCCACCCAGAAGGCCCCTGGATTCGATCGAAGGGCAAAGGTGGAAGATGCCCCTTCATCGCCGGCAGTGGACGGCAGCATGCACGGTAGGTTCGTGTTCTCTGAGGAGGTTTCGGAGAGTGGAGAGGTCACTCATACCGTGACTTTTGTTCATCCACTGCTTGGGTGATCAATTTCTGTCCTCGCTTCGCTGTATTGGAGTTGGACAGGTGGTGTGGAGTGGTACGAAGTAAGGCGCCAGCATGGGCGTATGACTGATCTTGATCACCAATGAGCGGTGTGCATCGCGAAGCCGCAGGTCGCGGGTCTGGTGTGAATGACGAGTGGGGCACTCGCGCCGGTCGGTGGCCAATGACCTTGGTATAACTGCCTGTTCTCTGTCCGCTCGCGTGGTCGATCGGGTTCGAACAGCGTCGTGGTTCGAGTGAGTTGGCCGGTCCGCGTGCATGGAAGAAGGGCCTCTTGGTAGCTCGCGGTTGTTGATTCCAGCGAGAAGCAAGAAGACCTGTTGTCGAAGTGTCGCGTGGTCGTGGTTGCCGGGTCCAGTTCGTCCACTCGGGGGTGTGACTGCCTCGCTCACAGGTTCGGTAACGCGGTCGACCGGGCAGATCGCCGGCTCCGCGACGGCTCGGACATGAGCGACGCGCAGTGGGCTGTGGTGAAGAATCTGCTGCCGGTTCCCGGATGGCTGGCGGGTCGCGGCGGACGGCCGGAGGGCTACTGCCACCGGCAGATGATCGACGCGGTGCGCTACCTCGTCGACAACGGCATCAAGTGGCGGGCGATGCCTTCCCACTTCCCGCCCTGGCCGCGGGTCTACGCCTTCTTCGCCCGCTGGCGGGACACCGGGCTGACGGCCGAATTGCACGACCGGCTGCACCAGGCGGTCCGCCAGGCGGAAGGCCGTGACCCGGAGCCGAGTGGGGCTGTGGTGGACTCGCAGTCGGTGAAGGCGGACGCGACCGTTGCCCACGTCTCACGAGGGTTCGACGCAGGCAACAAGATCAACGGACGCAAGCGGCACCTGCTGACCGACACGCACGGGCTTCTCCTGGCCGTGCAGGTCACACCGGCGTCCGTGACCGACCGGGACGGCGCCCGGATCCTCCTGCCGCCGGCAACCGGCCGCTTCCGGAGGCTGGCGCGGGTCTGGGCCGACGGCGGCTACACCGGTCACCTCACCGGCTGGACCAGCCAGCATCTCGGGCTCGTCCTCGATATCGTCCGCCGGGGCAAGGACGTCAGAGGCTTCCAGGCACTGCCCCGCCGCTGGGTCGTCGAGTGGTCCTTCGCCTGGCTTGTGCGCAGTCGGCGCCTGGTCCGGGACTACGAACGACGCGCCGACACCAGCGAAGCCGTCATCCGGTGGTCGATGATCGCACTCATGAACCGCCGCCTGGCCGCACGACCTCATCGGCCTGCTGCCCTGCCGGCAGGGTGAACCTTCCGGGCTTTGCCTCCACCAGCCAGCCACGTTCCACCAGCCTCTTCAACCGTGCTCTCGCACCCTCGACCCGCCAGGCGGAGGCACTGTCCCAGCCGAGTACCACGGCCGCCCGCCGGGCGCCCAGCCCGTCGTCTCCGGCCTCTGCCGCGGCGGATCACCGCCTGGTAGTCGAGCGACAGGTCCTCGACCCCGGCCGCGTTCTTGCGATGCGGCACCGCACGGCGCGGGCTACCGGCTTCCGCCGCGACGGACCGCCGACCGCCATGGCGGGTGCGTCCTCCTCGGCCAGTGCCTCCAGATACTGCTCGAGCCCGATCACCCGCCGTCTGAGGACCTCCTCGGCGTCCGCCAAGTCCTCCCGCCCCCACTCGAGTTCGGCTTCGAGTTCCTCCACCCGCACCATCGCGGCCTTCCGCCGCGCTCCCAGGACCGCCCGCATCGACGGCATCCGACACCCCCACGACAACTCGGTCAGCAACGAGTCGAGGCTTCCGTGGCAGCCGCAATCCCATGTCTGACCAACGGAATCCGCACACGAGGTTCGGAAAGAGAACGACCTCTGAGGCGCCCGGACCAGTCGCTCCGGCGGTCAAGTGGCTTGTGTAGGTGCACCGTTAGTGCTTCCGCACGCTCCCTCACACGATGGACACGCTCCGCATTCCTCCAGACACGAAGGGTAGTTGAGTGGGACGTCGGCGTTCTCGTCACGGCACGGGAGTCGTGCGGCTCGCCATCGTCACAAGGCATTCACGGCCCTCTGGCTCGGCCGCGGCGTCTTTTTGACCCCTTTGGAGGGAGTTCTTGCTGGTGGACACTGTGATGTCCCGCCCGTACCGGCTGACCACGACGCCCAGGGGGCGGTGCATGTCCATTGTGGCCCGGGTGTACGGATATCCACCGGACCACAACGCCGGATCCGAGTGGATGCTGCACTCGATGCTCCGTCCTCTGGCCGAGCGCGGTCACCGGGTGGAGGTGTGGCTGTCGCACCCCGGGAGGATCGAGAAGAGCTACGAGGTCGACGGGGTGCAGGTCGTCCCCTACCAGGAAGGCATGGACTTCGCCGCTCACGCCCAGAAAGCCGACGTGCTGTTGTCCCACTTCGAGAACGTGCCCCTGGTGGCAGGGCTCGCTAGAGACCGGCTGATCCCCCTGGCGGTGATCTGCCACGACAACTTCGCCGTGAGCTTCCACAACGCGGCGGGAGCCGACCTCGTCGTCTACAACAGCGAGTGGATCAGACGGGACGGTGAGATCTTCTACGCCCGTTACCCCCGGGAATTCCTGCCCAGGAACAGCATCGTGGTGAGGCCGCCGGTGCTCGCGGAGGAATACCGTACGGAACCCGGTGACCGTGCGACCCTGGTCAACCTCAATGCTGACAAGGGCGGCGAGGTGTTCTGGCAGATCGCCGCATGGACCCCGGAGTGGAATTTTCTCGGTGTCCGCGGCGCCTACGGGCAGCAGGTCATGCCGCCGCCGCGGCTGCCCAACTGCGAAGTGGTCGACGGGGTGCCCGGGCAGCGGATGCGCGAGCACGTCTACAGCCGCTCGCGCGTCGTGCTCATGCCGAGCCTGTACGAGTCCTGGGGGCGGGTGGCGGTGGAGGCGTTCGCGTCGGGCATCCCGGTCGTCGCCCACCCGACCCCCGGGCTCGTCGAATCGTTGGGCGAGGCCGGGATCTTCGCCTACCGCGACGACCTCCATGCCTGGATCCATGCTCTCTCGTCCCTGCGGGACCCTGACAACTGGGCCCGGGCTTCCCGCCGGGCTAGGGCCCGCTCCATCGAACTGAGCGCGGCGCCCGACCTCGACCTGTGGTGCGACGCCGTCGAAGCACTGGGCAGGACGAGCCGACGCCACGGACACGGAGGGCGCAGACGGGCCATCGGCACGCTCGTCGACGCCACCGACATGCGCCCCAGCCCCGGGGACGGCATCGCGGATCCGGCAGCCGAACGACGCACCTGCCCCTGACGGTAAGGCACAGCACAAACGGACCACGGCCTCACCACCGCAGGCAACGACATCGAAGAGCACGGCAACAGCCCGGAAGAAAGTCCTGGCAGGCGCCAGGACTTTCCTGCAGAGCTGTCCGCCTGCACTGCGAGGCATGGCCATTCCAGTCCAGCTGCAACGAAGGGACGCACACCATGACCCAGGAAACCCTCCTTCCCTCCGCCCCCCAACCCGTCGCTGTCGAATCCGGTACGGCCATCGCGGAGACGGCCAGCGCACCCATCGCCCCGTACACCCACATTCGCCGCTTCAACCATTCCGGCGGTGTCGAGAACTTCACCGTCCCCCCGGGTGTCACGACCATCAACGCCCGCTGCTGGGGCGGCGGAGGCGCAGGAGCTGATACCGGGGGCGCAGGCGGATACGCCACCGGGAACATCGCTGTCGTGCCGGGGGAAACGCTGCGGGTCGTGGTCGACCTGGGAGGAGGCTTCAAAGGCGGTGGCGGTATGAGCGGCTTGTACAGCCAGCGGCTGGGACAGACGCTGCTGATCGCCGGTGGAGGTGGAGGGGGCAGCGCGGCGAATGCCCCCGATATCCGCGGTGGTGCGGGCGGCGGCATCAGCGGCTCCGCCGGCCGGATCTCCTCGCGAGGGGGGCGGACGGGGACGGCTGCGCATGGGGCATCGGGTTCGACGGGCGGTGCCGGTGCGTCCGGGGGCGGGCAGCAGGCGGCCCGCGGCGGCAACACCGGCCACAACGGCGGCTCCGGTTCCGGCGGCCAGATCCCGGTCCCGGGTATGGGGGGAGGCGGGGGATCTGGGATCGGGGTTGGCGACGCCTCGGCAGGGGGAGCCGGCTACGCCGGTGGCGGCGGGGGCCTCAGCATCGGCTCGTCCGCAAGCGGCTTTTTCAGCGGCGGCGGGGGCGGCAGCAGCTTCGTGGACGGCCCCGGCGTCACGGAGGGAGTCACTCTGCCCGGCCAGGGCACGCAAGCGGGAGGCAAGGACGATCCTGTCTACCGGTCACCCGTCGGCGACGCAGGCCACCACGGCCAAGTAGTGCTGCAGTGGATGGAGTACACGGTGACCCGCGGCGGGCCGCCCGACGTGGAACTGACCCGCGGCGGGCCAGCCGGATACCCCGGCGTACGTGTTGAATCCGACGCCGCCTTCCACCCCGTGTCCGTGACCGTCGCCCTCCCTGCCGATCACGACCTGCTGTTCGGATCCCAGACGCTCGCCGACCACCAGCTCACAGTCCACAGCACCGGCCAGGAACCCACCCCCTACCCGGGAGAACTGTCACCGGACGGAACCACGCTCGTCTTCTCGGACGTCCACCTTCAACTGCCCGGAACCACCGTGATGTGGGTCGCCGTCAGTGCCGACCACGACGCCCCGCTCGGAGCCACCAGTCTCACCTTCGCCGTCGGCGGAAAACCCTCCCCTTCCACCACTGTCATCGTCACACCGGCCTTCACTGTCGCGCCCAGTGGCGGCCCGGTGACTGCGGAGAGGGCAGGATCGCCCAGGTATCCGGGCGTCGAAGTACGCAACCGAGGGTCGCAGGACATCCCGCTGCAGACGGTCACTGCAGCTCTGCCTGCCGACTCCGCCATGCGCTTCGGGACGCACGGCAATCCCGATCACCAGCTCACGGTCATGGACGGCGCCAGCTCCAGGGCCTATCCGGGGAGCATCGCCGACGACGGACAGATGCTGACCTTCTCCGAGGTCGACCTGGCCATCCTCGACGACGGATCTCGGTCCGTGATGTATGTCTGCGTGAGCGCCTCCGATGACACACCCCCGGGCCCCACCAACGTCCAGTTCACCATCGGCGACCGCACCTCACCCTCCACCACTATCGACGTCGTCTGACCCCCGCTCACGCCTTTCCCGCAAGCAGACGGCCCTGCCCTACGCGAGCGTCGAAGGTCTACGGGCCAGCACGGACGGCAGTGCTGTCGGAAGGCCGGCCGGGCGCAGGCCAGCGGCAGGTGCGGTGGCGTGAGGCGGACCGGCGGCTTCGGAACTCTGGTCTGACGCCGCCCGATAGCAGGCCCGCACAGGCAACCGACCGGCACGCCCGGCGACCCCATCGAACCGGGCCGCACCCCTGCAGCCGACGCCGTGCCACCGGGACCCGGAGTGCACCCGCATCCCTGACCATGCTGCGCAACACCAGTGAACCAGCACTGAATCCATCAATCCGCTACGAAAAGGATGCCGCCATGACGCAAGGCACCCTCAGCGCCGCGCCCCAACCCGCCGCCGCTGTCGAGCCCCGTACGGCCGTCGCGGAGACGGCGAGCGCACCCGTTGCTCCCTGCACCCACATTCGCCGCTTCAACCATTCCGGCGGCGTCGAGAACTTCACCGTCCCTCCCGGTGTCACGACGATCAACGCCCGCTGCTGGGGCGGCGGAGGCGGTGGGGCCACACAAGGAGGCGGGGGTGGTTTCGCCACCGGGAACATCGCCGTCGTCCCGGGCGAGATCCTCCGCGTCGTGGTCGACCTGGGCGGAGGCAATAGCAGCGGGGGCGGAATGAGCGGCCTGTACAGCCAGCGGCTGGGACAGCCACTACTGATCGCCGCAGGAGGCGGAGCATGCATCGTGACGGATGCACCCGATGCCCGTGGCGGTGCGGGCGGCGGCGTCAGCGGGTCCGACGGCCGGACCTACTCGCGAGGTGGGCCGACAGGGACGGCTGCGCGCGGAGCATCAGGTTCGACGGGCGGCTCCGGCGCGACCAGCGCGACCGGGAACCGCGGAGGACACGGCGGGAACACCGGCCAGAACGGCGGTCCCGCTTCTGGCGGAGGGAGCGGGGGCCAGATCCCGATCCCGGGTATGGGGGGAGGCGGGGGAACTGGGAATGGTAACCCTGGCTCCCTGGGCGGAGGGGCCGGCTACGCGGGCGGCGGTGGAGGCTTCGCCTACGCCTCTTCGGAGCGCGCCTTTGTCAGCGGCGCCGGGGGCGGCAGCAGCTTCGTGAACGGCCCCGGCGTCACGGAGGGATCCACCCTGCCCGGCCAGGGCACCCAAGCCGGAGGCAAGGACGATCCCGTCTACCAGTCCCCCGTCGGTGACGCGGGCAACCACGGCCAAGTGGTCCTGCAGTGGACCGAGTACACGGTGACCCCGGGCGGGCCGCCCGACGTGGAACTGACCCGCGGCGGACCAGCCGGATACCCCGGCGTACGTGTTGAATCCGACGCCGCCTTCCACCCCGTGTCGGTGACCGTCGCCCTGCCCGCCGACCACGATCTGCTGTTCGGATCCCAGACGCTCGCCGACCACCAGCTCACCGTCCACAGCGCCGGCCAGGAACCCACTCCCTACATGGGAGAACTGTCACCGGACGGATCAACGCTGGTCTTCTCGGACGTCGACCTTCAGCTGCCCGGGAGGACGGTGATGTGGGTCTCCGTCAGTGCCGACCACGGCGCCCCGCTCGGAGCCACCGGCCTCACCTTCACCATCGGAGGAAAGCCCTCCCCCTCCACCACCATCGTCGTCACACCCGCCTTCACCGCCTCACCGGGCGGCAGCCCGGTGACCGCGGAACGAGGCGGATCGCCCCGCTACCCGGGCGTCGAAGTACGCAACCCGGGATCGCAGGACATCCCGCTGCAGACCGTCACCGTGGCCCTGCCCGCCGACGCGGCCCTGCGGTTCGGCACACCGGCCAACCCCGACCACCAGCTGACCGTCATGGACGCCGGCGCCAACACCATTGCCTACGACGGAACCGTCGGCGAGGACGGCCAGGCACTGGCCTTCACCGACATCGACCTTGCCATCCCCGACAACGGATCCCGCGCAGTCATGTGGGTCTGCGTCAGTGCCGACGACGACGCACCGGTGGGCAACACCCACGTGGACTTCACCATCGGCGACCGCACTTCACCCTCCACCGCCATCGAAATCATCTGAGGACCGCGAAGGCATCCCAAGCGTTGCCACGGAAGCAGACCGCACGGGCGGTGAGGACGGATTCAGCCGGTCGCCGACCGCGCGGGCCACCTACGGGTGGCGTCGCCGGCGCTGCCGATGCGCCAGCACAAACCCGGCAGCGGCCGACGGGTGGAGAGACGACTCGTCCCTGCATCCCGCCAATTACGTCCTGGTCTGAGCCTCGCACGCTCAATCAGGGCTTTCCAGCAAAGGAGATCAGCATGATCGATACAGCGACACGCGAAGACGCCACCTCAGCGCTGGAAGCGCTAAGGAACGGGATCGAGACACTGGGCTGCGCGAACCGGTTCGCCGTCTGGGACTCCGAGTTCCGCTACGACGGCCGTCTGCGCGTCCCGGTGGGCGTGAAGATCACCAGGGTTCGCTACGCATACCTCGGCAACGACAAAGCTGAGACGGAGGCAGTCCAACTTCTGCGTGGCAGCATGGGTGTGGACCAGCAGTACGAGGTCATCGACCTGACGTTCCTGGCGGACTCCGACGTCATCACCTTCACCCTGCGAGGCGACCTCAACGTCGACGCAGCGCCCGACAAGGGCCAGTACAGCAAGACGTACCCGATCCTGGTGAAGGTCGACCTCAGCAACGGCGAGACTCGCACGGCCAGCCCGCAGGTGGAGGTGCTCTGGCCCGAATACATTCCGGACCAAGGCAGGATCGGGCGCCCCTTCGTCCGCCTGCCCTGGGACTATGTCTGGGGCGGAAATCCCAACAGCCAAGCCGGGTTCGGCTACGTCGCGGACAGCGGCTACATCCCCGGTGACAAGCTCATCGTCGACCTGGTCAACCCGCGCCAGGGCAGGGACGTCCCTGGCAGCCACAGCGACTTCGTCTACTACCAGCTGGTACACGAGGACGGCACCCCGTCCCGCCTCACCGCCACCCCACGCATGCTGAAGGTGGAGGGGCACGCCGATGCCGGGACCGGCCGCAAGCAGACACTGGGTGTCATCGACCTTCGCGAGGCAGGTGACAAGCCGGGGTACTACCGCTTCCTGGTGTGGCCGCAGGCCACTGACTCCAGTGGCGAGGCGAGCGCGACCAGCTGGGACCCGAGCAAGCCCGAAGACGCCTTCCAGGTCGGCAGTGTCTACTACCGCTACACCGCCCCTCACGGCGCGGGATTCTCGGTGAGGCCGGGCGGTCCGCCGGACGTGAGGCTGGACAGCGACCATTCCGTCGGCTATCCGGGGGTGCGGCTGGAGGCCCAGGACGGCCCCGTACCTCTGCAGTCCGTCCGGGTCACTCTGCCCCAGGGTATGGGGCTGCAGTTCGCCGAGGAGGGCAACCCGGGCTACCAGTTGACCGTCCAGGACGCCGACGGCACTGTGAAGTCCTACCAAGGGCAGTTGTCGAGGGACGGGCAGACGCTCACTTTCGAGAAAGTCGATCTGTTCCTTCTGGCCAGGGGGTCCAGGTCCACGGTCTGGGTGGCGGTGAAGGCCACCGACGCGACCACCGCCGGGCGCACGTCCCTGACGTTCCAAGTAGGGAGCCAGGGCAGCCAGTCCACCCCGATCGAGGTCTCCTAGTAGTGCTTCGTTACGTTGAGTAATCTCGGCTGATCGTGGGCAGCTTTCCGGAATGAGGTTGGGGGAAGTGGACCGGCTCCGGGGCGACTTGGTCGAGTACGTTGCCGACGTGTTCGGGTCGTTTCCGCGGCGGGATCAGCGGCGGTGGGGCGAGTGCTGTCTGCGGGGCCTGATGCTCGACGGCCGGCGCAAGTCGATCCAGCCGATGGCCGAGCGTCTGCCGGACGGGAACATGCAGGCCCTGCAGCAGTTCGTGAACCAGTCGCCGTGGGATCCGCTGCCGGTCAGGCGGCGGATCGCCGAGCGGCTGTCCGCAGTTGTCGGGCCCGAGGTATGGGTGATCGACGACGTGTCGTTCCCCAAGTGCGGCAAGGCGTCGGTCGGTGTGGCCCGCCAGTACTGCGCAGCGGTCGGCAAACGGGCGAACTGCCAGGTCGCGGTCAGTGTCCATGCCGTCACCGACACCGCCTCGTGCCCATTGGAGTGGCGGTTGTATCTGTCGCGTGAGTGGACGGACGAGCCGGACCGATGCCGCAGGGCAGGAGTCCCCGACGACGTAGTGCACCGGGAGAAGTGGCGTCTCGCGCTCGGCATCCTGGACACACTCACCGAATGGCAGTTGAAGGCGCCGGTCGTGGTCGCCGACGCCGGCTACGGCGTCAGCACCCCGTTCCGGCTCGGTCTCGAGGAGCGAGGGCTGTCCTGTGTCCTGGCCCTGAACGGGAAGGAAGTCGCCCACCCGGAGGATGCCGAGTCTCACCGGCCTGCTTGTGGCGGGCTCGGACCACCCACCCTTCCCCGCTACCGCACCCCACCTCGAGCCGTCTGCGTCCTGGCGGCGGAGGCGGGTGCGCAGCGGTTCACCGAGGTGACCTGGAGGCAGGGCAGCAAAGGCGTGATGACCTCACGGTTCGCGGTGCTGGCAGTGCGGCCCGCGGGCAAGCAGGCCATGGCTGCGGCTCAGGAGGCGGGCGGCGGCCGCAACCGGTGGGACGGCGTCCTGCCCGTCCAGACACTCCTGGTCGAATGGCCGGACGGCCAGGACACCCCGACGGAGTTCTGGATATCGAACCTGCCCGCCACCACACCGGCCCGCGATCTGGTGCGGTGGGCCAAGATGCGCTGGCGGATCGAGCACGACTACCGCGAACTCAAACACGGCCTGGGACTGGACCACTCCGAGGGCCGCACCTGGCGCGGCTGGCACCACCACGTCACCCTCGTCACCGCCGCCCAGGCATTCCTCACCTGCCTGGCCGGGCGTGATGACGAATGCGAGCGGGCGGCAGCGGCTGCCCGCAGCGAGATGGATCTTCGTGGTCAGTCCGCCCCGGGACCGTCCGAGGGCATGATGGTCCGGCTCGCCGGCCGGGGCCCCTTTATCGACGGCTGGCCGTCCCGTGTTCCCTTCACTCACTTGGCAGTGCCGTCATTTCTCTTCGACACTCGCGAGCTGGCTGATCGACAGCTGACTGCGAAATCGGTCGACAATCGCTGTTCCTGGCGATGAACGAAGCCATCTTCAGAGTCAGCAGGCACGGACCGGGGGCGTACGTACGGGTGTTGGTGACCATCTCGCTGACGGCCAGCTGCACCATGCCCATTGCCCGGGCGGACGCCGGGAAGCCGTGCACGGCCTGCACGTCGGTCAGGAAGGAGCGGGCCAGGTCACGGGCCTGACCGATCTCCTCACTGCCCTCGAAAGCAGCCGAGACCGATATGGGTCAGTCCACGAGCGGCTGCTGGCCCTCATCTTGCCCAGCGGGGTTCATGCAGTCCCCCTCACCTTCCGAAGCGCCGGTTCTTGACCACGGCGTATACCTCCGAAACCTCCCCGCACACTCCCTCTACATAGCGATGTCCGGCAAGGCTTCGCCCGGCATGGGCGGCGAGTCGCCGCACTCGTCGGCTGGGGAGCCAGCCTGGTCGACGCGGCGCACATCCTGCGCCCGAAAGTGCTCACACCCGACCCACGTCACCAAACCTCCATCTAACGCGAACAGGACCCGCCGACAGCGGTGAACAGCCCCCGGCGACCTGCGGGACCACTGGATCACGCCCACCAGCAATCGTGAAGGTCACAGACCACGGCGCGGGTGGTCGTGGCGTGGTAGCCGCTCCCATTAGTCCGGAGGTTGTCAGTGCCTGGATCTATGGTCAGAGCATGACTTCGACAGACCCTGCTGCATCGGACCGGACGGGAACGGGGAGCCGATGACCCGCCACGGCGAGGGTTTTATCCGTTATGTCGCACTCGATTCGCGCGTGGACACCGACCGGTACCCCTTCAGCCTGCCGGTCGTCACCACTCTCGCCTGCCTGGACAGGCTCGATCTGGACCCGGCGGTGACGTTCCTTACCGGCGACAACGGCTCGGGCAAGTCCACCTTGATCGAGGCGCTCGCCACGGCCGCCGGGTTCAACGCCGAGGGCGGTTCCCGGTCCTTCCGGTTCACCAGCCGGGCCACCGAGTCCGATCTGGGCGATCACCTGACTGTGTGCTGGAACCGTAGACCTCGCACGGGTTTCTTCCTGCGTGCGGAGAGCTTCTACAACGTGGCTACCGAGATCGAGCGGCTGGACGAAGGCTCGGGGGAACTGCTACACGCCTACGGCGGCCGGTCCCTGCACGAACGCTCCCACGGCCAGTCGTTCCTCGACTTGGTGCACCACCGTTTCGGCCCGAATGGTCTCTACGTACTGGACGAGCCGGAGGCAGTCCTGTCGGTGCAGGGATGCCTGGCGATGATGGTCCGCATCCGGGAACTCCTCCAACAAGGATGCCAGTTCGTGGTGGCCACGCATTCGCCGATCCTGCTCGCCATGCCCGGCGCACGAATTCTGCAGATCGAAAGCGACGGCACCATCGAACAGGTGGAATATGAGCAGGCCGAGCCCGTCGCTTTGACCCGCGCGTTCATCAACCACCCTGACCGCTTCCTGGACCGGATGTTCGCCGAGGAGACATAGAATCAGGATGTACCACTCGTCGGCGCCCGTGTACTGGACGGTGACGCACGTGCTGCGCACGTCACGGCCGGGAGTGGTGCGGACGGTGAGGTCCCCGGTGATGACATCGACGTCATCGGTCATTACTCCGCCCGGCCCAGCCGTGACTTCGTCCTGGTACCAGGCGGGGTTCGCGTCGTCGCTCGTGACTCGCACGTGTCCAGCATCTCGTTCAGTTTGTTCTCCTCCGCCTCGGTGGTGTTGAGGTGGTACACGTACTTCACGTAGGTCCAGGCCTCGCTGTAAGTGCACCAGTAGGAGTGCAGGGGCGGGGCCCACTGGTCGGGGGACTGGTCGCCCTTGGCCCGGTTGCTGGAGGCGGAGACCGCGATCAGCTGGGGTTCGATGAGGTCGTTGGCGAACTTCTGGTGCAGCGTGGTGCCCCCCACTCGTCCGCGCCGGGGCGCCAGGCGTTGGCCAACTTCTCCTCCCTCGCCGCATTCAGCGCCTACCGCGACATTGACGAGCGCGTCATCGTCCTGCTGGACGAAGCGGGCACCAGCCTGCACGGCGAGGCCCAGGGCGATTGCCTCCGGTACGTCTACGGGGAACTCGGTCCCAAGCAGCAGGTCCTCTACACCACCCTCTCCCAGCACATGATCGACTCCACGCGGTACGAGACCATGCGTGCCATGGGATGGTGCGTTTACGGTTTGCTCCTGGAAGCCGTGCATGGTTCCGGCCATACCCATGGCTCGGCGGCCGCTCCCTCTGCTTCAAGGCCGTTCGCTGAGGTAGGGCGATGTCTCCGGCGTCGGCGGCGGCGCGGTACAGCCGTTCGGCCTCCTCCTGGTCCCCGGCCTCCTCCCGCATCTCCGCCAGCCACGTCAGGGCGGATGAGCCGTTCCTCGCAAACAGCCCGCCGGAGGAGTCTCCAGCGTGACGGGCGAGCCGCTCGGCTACCTCCCAGTCACCAGCCCCGCCCCGCCTTTCCGCCAGCCGCTTCGAGGAGGAGGTGCTTCCCGCGTCGGCGGCGGCGACGTACAGCCGCTGGGCCTCCTGGTCCCCGGCCTCCTCCCGCCTCTCGGCCAGCCACGCCAGCCCTGAGGGCTCTCCGGCGCAGGCGGCGACGTACAGCGGTTCAGCCTCCTCCTGGTCCCCATCTCCCTCCCGCATTTCTGCCAGACGCGTCAGCGCCGAGGGGTCTCCAGCTTCGGCGGCGACGCAATACAGGTGTGCGGCGTGGCGGAGCCGGTGCCGCACGGGGGCGGCGTAGGCAAGCCCCGCAAGGGCATCGGGACTTTGTAGATGGCGGGTGGCGGCGTTCCAGAAGGTGGCGGGCGGGCAGAGGAACCAGCGGGTGCGACGGTCGTGGTGTTGGAGATAGTCGGCGAGGCTGACCACGCCGGCCAGCGCACCCATACCGGAGGGGCAGGGCACGTCCTGAAGTGGCCTAGTGATCTGTTTGATCAGGATTGGGGCGTGAGTGAGGGCGCCAGCGAACCAGGTGTTGGGGTCGGCAGCGGCACGTTCGCTCCCGGTGAGGTAGCCCTGCGCCGCATCGTGCAGGAAGGTCAGCGGCAACGGCCCGATGATGCCGGGGCGGTGGGCGTCCATTGCTGCGCTGATTAGGGCCTTGCCGTAGATGCCATACAAGCTGTGCGGGGCTTCGTAGTGGTCCACCAGCTGGGGTCCGGCGGCCAGGACCTGGGCGATGTCGGCGCCTCCGGCATTGAGGGCGCTGGCAAGGGACGCGTCATGGCTGACGGCGTGACGGACGGCGTCCAGGTGTTCGGCGAAGGAACTGGGAAGGTGGACGTAGTGGGCCTGAGACAGCAGCGCCCGGGCCTGCCGGTGAGGGTCGTCGCTGGAAGTGGAGGCGGTGGTGAGGGCCTTGTCGTGGTCGGGCCACAGGGTGGCGAGCGCGACGAACGGGCCATCGGCGTCGAGGCGGCGTAGCAGTGCGGCTGCGGCAGCCTCGTCGGCGGAGCCGTCCAGGTAGTGCTGGGCCTCATTCAGCCACAGCACGGTGCGCGGGCCGAGGGCGTCCGCGGCCAGCATGGCCAGGAGGCTGTCGGCGTCCGTGGGGAAGAACAGTTGGAAGTCGTTCGGCACCGCCGTGAGGGGCCTCGACCGCGGTGCAGGTCTTGCCGGTGCACGACTCCCCGCGCACCACCACCAGCAGCGACGCATTGTCGGCCACTGCGGCAGTCAGACGTGCACGCGAGCGGTCGTCGTGGGGATCATCCCCGCATGCGCGGGGAGCACCGGGGAATGGCGCCCCGCATCCTGTGGGACCCGGGACCATCCCCCCACGCGCCGGGATGGTCCGCTGCCAGGTGAGCGAGTGGCCCAGGGCTTCGTGCTCCTCGCGTCCGCGGGGATGGGCCCCTGGCACCCGTTCCCATTGGGGTGTCTGTTTCTCGGCGCCGAGTGCCGTTATCGGGGGGAGGTGTGGATTCGGCTGTAGCGGTGTGTACGGGCCGCTACGCTGGCGGGTATGGGGAAGAAGCAGATCAATGTCCGTGTAGACCAGGACGAGTACGACGTGATTGCGGAGCGGGCGGCGGCGGCCGGCATGGACGTGTCCGAGTACGCCCGTCGGGTGCTGGCTGACGAGGGCAACGACCTGCGGCACCGGTTCCTTGGTGCGGCCGAGCACTTCGCGCAGGAGTGGGGCCCGCACTTCGCTGAGCGGTTCGGCCACCCGGCCCCGGAGGCCAAGGACAAGACGCATGGGCGGGCTGCGTGATCCTGCACATCGACCGTGCCTGGCTGCTGGACCTCGCGCACCGCAGCGTGCCAGGCGACCCGGACGTGCTCGACTTCGGCACGCTTCAGGCCGCGGTGGCCCGGCACGCCGACAAGGTGATGGACCGGCCCGTGTACGCGCAGATCCACCACCGTGCGGCCGCGCTCATGCACCAGCTGATCCGGGTGCCGGCTCTGGAGTACGCCAACGAACTCTTCGGCGCGATTGTCGCGGCCGCGTATCTGTCGGCGTCCGGCGCGATGGTGACGGTGGATCACAAGCAGGCCGCGGACCTGGCCGAGCGGATCGCACGGGACGGGCTTGATGTGCGGGAAGTCGCGGACGAGATCAAGGGATGGACCTACCGGCCGCAAGGCTGAGCCGTACCTTGCGGAACTTGCCGTGGCGGCAGGTGGAGTGCTTCCCGCGCCCGCGGGGATGGTCCCGAGCCGCTTGCTGGGTTCGATCGGGAATCCGGATGCTCCTCACGCCCGCCGGGGATGGTCCCGACGGGCTGCGTGCGGCGAAGCCACTGGCGGCATGGGGGCCAGATGAGGCGATCTCCGCGTTGTTCGCCGCCGCCCACGTCCCGGGCGCCTCGCCGGCCCCTACCCCCTGCCCGACAGGCCGGCACCTTTATGTGGGGGAGCCCGGGATCGTGAGGCCGCCGGGCCCGCGGGGGGCGGTGCACCTGCCGGTCGGATCCCGCATACTGGCTGCGATCCGGCGCCGTGCCGCCGGCGGGCGTCTACGGGCCGGGACGGCCAAGCCGGAGGTACTTGTTGAGCAAGCAGTCCTCCCCACCGCCCTGGTCCCGGCTGGAGCCGGCCGTGCTGACAGGCATCGCCCGTCAGGCCGCCGAGACCGGGAAGCTCGATGAGTTGCTGACCGACACGGAGTTTTTGGTCTGTGCCGAAGCGCAAGGACTGCTGCCCCTGCTGGCACATGCGCGCAGTGCACCAGCCCGCTTGGCTGCGGCGGTGTATCGCACCTCCCTGCCGCGGCACGCCGGGGCCGGGCCGGACCAGCGGCGGTGGCTGCTCAGTCTGGACGCAGTCCGTTGGGGTGCCTGGGTGCTGGCCGCGGATCTGGCCCGGCCCCTGGACGCGCCTTCATGCCTCTTCCCATGGCGCGTGCGTTGGGCCACGGGATCCCAGACCAGCCCCCGATTGCGAGGCTTCCTCACCGGTCACACCAGCCCGATGACGGCGGTGGCGACGGCAATGGTGGAAGGCCGTCCGATCGCCGTAACCGGCCACGACGACGGCTCCGTACGGCTTTGGGATCTGCACTCCGACGCGCCCCTGGGGCCGCCCCTTACCGGTCACGACGGCACGGTGGAGGCCATTACCACTGCCGAGCTCGACGGCCGACCGGTGGCCATCACCGGCAGTAGCGATGAGACGGCGCGGATCTGGGATCTGCGCAGCGGCACACCGCTGGGTAATCCGCTGGCCGGTCAGAACAGTCCGGTGACAGCCGTGGCGACGGCAATGGTGGAAGGCCGTCCGGTCGCGGTCACCGGCAGCGACGACGGCATCGTGCGAATCTGGGACCTGCGCGGCAATGTGCTGCTGGGCCGCCCATTGGAGCACCCGTTCTGGGACGACGGCGTGGAAGACGTGGGCTGGGCCGTGACAACGGTGCTGGACAGCCGGCCAATCGCTGTCACCAGCAGCGATGAGACGCTGCGGGTCTGGGACATGTCCACCGGCGAGCAGCGGGACTATCCCGGAAATGACGCGCTCTGCGCCGAGTGGGTGACCGCGTTGGCCGCGTGCATGCTGCAGGGCCGTCCGGCGGCCATCACTGGCCGTGGCGATGGCACCGTGCAGGTCTGGGATCTGGGCACTGGGCAGCTGAGCCGGACTCTCACCGGCCACGACGGCGGGGTGCGGGCGGTAGCCACCGCACTGCTGGACGATCGGCCCGTTGCCGTCACCGGCGGTGATGACTGCACCGTACGGGTCTGGGACATCCTCACCGGCGCACCGCTGGGCGAGCCGCTGGCCGGTCATACCCAGCCGGTGCGGAAGGTGGCGATCGGCACGATGGACGATCAGCCGCTCGCCGTCACCGGCGCGGACTATGACACCGTACGGATCTGGGACCTGGCGCTCAGCCCACGACTCGGCAACCCCGTGCGCGGTCACAGTGACTGCGTCAGAGCGGTCACCACGGCAGTGCTGGAGGGCCGGCCTGTGGCCGTCTCCGGCAGCAGCGACGGCACCGTACGGATCTGGGACCTCCACACCGGTGTACCGGTGGGCCAGCCGTTTACCAGCGGTGAGGAAGGCGGGATGCAGGCGGTGGCCACCACCGTCCTGGACGGCCGGCCGGTGGGCGTCACCGACGGCGATTGCGGCACGGTCTGGGTCTGGGACCTGGGCACCGGTGCACCGCTGGACCAGTTCGCGTGCCACGAGGGCATGGTGCAAGCGCTGACGGCCACCGTCGTTGACGGCCGAGCGGTAGCCGTCACCAGCAGCGACGACGGCACCGTGCGGATCTGGGATCTGCACACCAGGGCGCTGCGCGGTGGGCCGCTGCCCGGCCATGCCGACGAAGCGAAGGCAGTGGCGACCACAGTGGTGGACGGCAGGTCGGTCCTCCTCGTCGGCAACGAGGATTGCATCGTGCGGATGTGGGACCTGCACACAGGCGAGCAGCTTGAGCAGTCGCTTCAGGGCCACACCGCCTGGGTGCGAGCCGTGGCGACGGGAACGCTGGACGGCCGGCCGGTGGCCGTCACCGGTAGCCTGGACACCACAATGCGGGTCTGGGATCTGCATACGGGCGAGCAACTCGGTCGGCCCATCAGCACCGGCCCGGCGGGAGGCCCCGGCACCGACTGGGTAAGCGCGATGGCCATCGCAGCGGTGGAGGACAGGTCCGTCGTCATCGCCAGCCTCCACGATGCCACGGTGCGGGTCTGGGACCTGCACACAGGCGGGCAGTGGGGTGCTGCCACGGTGTTCCCGCAACCGGTTGGCGCTCTGGCCTGGCACCCTGGTGGCGGGCTGGTGGTGGGCTTCGGATGGGAGGTCGCGGTTGTGGAGCCTCGGCCGCAGAGCCCGTCGGGCCAGCGCTGAAGAGCGTCGGACACCTGCGGGACGGGCGACTCCCCGACCCAGTACGCCCAGTACACGAGGCTGGCCGCCTCGCCGGCGTCGTCCGCCAGGGCGGTGCGGATGAAGTACTCCATGCGGTCCCGGTCGCCGGTGTCGGGCGGCGACCGCGGCCACTGGCCGGTTGGTGAGCCAGGCCGTCAGCCAGTCGTCGGGGCGCTGGCTGCGCTGCTGGTGGGCCAGCCACTGCCCGGTGTCCGCCTCCCGGTCATAGCCCGCTAAGTAGAGCGCCTGGCGGCGCAGCAGGAACTGCCCGGGCCCAAGCGCCTGCTCGGCCGTCGTGAGTATGCGGGTGAAGAAGGTACGCCGGCCGAGCCTGGTCACGCTGTGTCGAAGTCCGACCGGGGCCGGACCTCGACGACGAAGTCCGCGTCCGTCGTGTCGCCCTCCTCGTCGTGCCAGAGGAAGACCCGCACGTGCATCGCGTGGTGGAGGCCGGTCCTCTCCCACTCGGTCATCAGGTCGGCGACGATGCGGCCGATGGCATGCCTGGCGCCCTCCTCCGTGTCGGCGGCGGTGATGGAGCCCACCCACCGGTCGGGGTCGCCGTAGGGGCGCCATCCCTCGGAGCCGTGCGGCTCGAACACCCGGAACGCCCAGTCCGTATTGGTGTTCATAACACCGATCCTGTCACCTCAAGGAGCCGCATGCGCCGCATCGGATCGACGTCCGCCCAGCGCGGGTGCGGAGCGAACAACAACTGCCCGGACGTCTTGGAGCTGGAGGACGGCGACTTCCTCGTCATCGGCAAGCTCCGCCTCCTGACCGCACCGGAGACGGAGCGGATGAACGACGCGGGCGCCTCCATCGGCGAGGACGAGTCCGTGGTCCTGGTGCCACGCGACTGCATCCTGGCCGCCGCGCACCAGCTGGAGTCAGAGCAGGTCGCCGGGGCTGGGTGACAGAGGGCGACCGCGACCCGATCGGTAGCGCCGGTGCCGGACACACACCTGCTGCCAGCGCAGCAGATACCGCACCGCCCGCACCGTCTGCCCGGTGCGCCGCGCGGTGCACAACCGGCACCGCGAACGCCGCTTCTCCCACCACCGCGCCTGCGCCAGGCCGGCCTCCCTACCGGTGCTGATCTTGGGGTCATCCACGGTGAAACGCGGCCAGGGCCGGGCCAGCACCGTCGGCTCGACCCCGCACAGCTCGCCGAGCACATCCCGCCCGGCTTCGTTGAGCAAGATCTCCGCGTCGGCCCGTGGGCCGCCGCCGTACAGCCGGGCGGGGGAGTTGCGGCACGTCCACTGCCGCAGCACACTGATGGCCATTCTTGCAAACTTCGAATCCCCATCACCGCACGCGACTGCTCCGTGATCGCACGGGCCGGTGGTGCCAGCGCCGCCTTGACCCTCCCGGTGGGGCGAGTGCAGATGCGAGTGGAAGCCGGTCGAGGCCGGGGCGCGGCACCCCTGTTATGTCGTTGTGGGGCGGGCGCCGGGTGTGAGAGGGCCTGGCCGGTAGGAGGCGTGGACGTCTGCCACTGTCTGATGCCAGGCTGCCGGGCCGGCGTCCGGCTGCCGGACGAGGTGCTGGTAGTGCGGGTGCGGCATTCCGCTGCTGGTGGTGATCAGGGCTGCCAGTGGCAACCCGGCTCCGGAATGGGCGCAGGCCGTGTGCAGGACCCGCCGCTGCTGCTTCTCGCTCAGGCCTTGCAGGCCCTTGGCCTGCGCGCACGCCTGCCGCGGGCCGTGTCACCGCTCCGATAGCCCCTCGCCGGAGGCCTGGCGGCGCCAATGCACGCGGGAAACCTTCGGCGTGATCTGCATCCACCGGGCGAAGTCCCGCGCATCTCGGCGGCTCGCCCGATCCCACGCGACGCCCCATCCGGACAGGAACCGCCACCATCGCAGCATGTCCATGCCGTAGAAGCGGATCGTGGTAGCCGGACGCGCGTTGGCTTGAGCTCCGCGATGAACGTCTCTACCGGGGCGACGATCGCGCCTTCCGCATCGAGCAGGACACATGGCCACAGCGGGTCCGCCGTCTCGATCAGTGCACCAGCCTCCGGCAGCACGAAGCCCGCTAAGTCCCGGGCAGCATCGTCCGTCTCAAACATGGCCGGGAAGCTAGCACATAGGGCCTCTGACCAGCGAATATTCCTTGCTTAGTTCAGTCAACGGCACCGCTGCGGCTGGAGTCGCTGCGTACCGGGCGGATGCGCACCACCGCACCGGTGCGCATTCACCCTACGGTGGTGCGGCTGCCGGGGGGCCGGCTGCGGGGTGCACGGCGTGCGCCAGCACCAGGCGCTCGTTGCGCATCGCCTGCAGGGCGTTGGCGGTGTCCGGGACGACGTTCGCCGTGAACCGGATGATGCCGCTCCCGTCCACGGCCGTGACGGGCCATTCGATGTCCTCGGCCAGCCGCAGCAGGACGAGCGCCGGCTCCGGGTCCGCTTCCGCCCGCCCGGCGACAGCGGCACCGCCACCCATCTAGAGCGCTTGGAAGTAGTTCAAAGTCCGCTCTACCGGATGCGCTTTGGGCGCCCATGGCCGATCACCGCCGTCCGCACCACGCCGGGTCTTCCGTCACGCCATCTTCCGCGCGGTCGGCCTCTGACCCTCACGGCTCCGTCGCCGGCTCATCGGCTGCCTGGGGGAGTGGGCGGTCGCTCATGTACATGCCTCCAGCGTGCCGCCGCCTAAGCGGATGCGCATGAGTAGGCGTACTCATGTCAGGCCGTTGCTCGCTGCGTTCCCTAACCGCTGCGGCGACTTTGCCATATCTTTGCATAGTTGCTTGATTTGAGGTAATGCTGAGAATTCACCACCCACGGTCAGAGTGGTATGTTAAAATGACTCCTTTTGTCCCGCTTGATTCTTCCCGTCCAGGCGGCCGACTCTGCCCGCATGCCGCTCATTTAGTGCTTCGAGCGACTCGCCCGCTTGCGAAGATCGCCGGAGGCATGTAGCAATTGCCCTGGGGGTGCGCCGCTGGGCTGCGGACGGGCCAAGCGAAGCGCACGGGCAGTTCCCGGACCAGGAGCTGCTTGCCATATCAAGGGGGACAATCGCATGACGCAAACCTGTCATCGCGCGGGATTCATATATCCTGTGCGTCAGGGTGATCCATTCATTCCCAAGCGGCTTAGGGCTGACCACAGCTGACTGCCGCTGGCGTCTCGGTCCACGGATAGGACCTCTTTCGAACATGCAACGGCTACCCTGACCAGGTGGCTTGCTTCATGCTTCGAAGGCGGTGTATCTGACGGTGAGAGAAGAGCAGCAAGTCGAGGCAAAGGCGTCTGTGTCCAAACTGCGCAGGAACATGTTTCCAGCCCGAGCCGCTCAGTCTGATACGTAGTCCCGGCAGGGATGCGTATTATCTTTGACCTGTTGCTCTGGTGCCTTTTACTGATTCGTATCAGCGGCGCATCTCCCGTTGTCCTTCTCGTGTGGTTCCGTCATGCCTTGGTTATTCGATTAATTCATTCACTGAGTCTACGGGGAAAATGTGAGAAAGCTCCACCTGTACGGTTCCATGGCTTCCGGCCTCGTCGCCGCTGTGGCAATTGGCATGTGTACCGGTGTTCCCGCCCATGCGGATGACGGCGACGCCGTCGCCGGTCGAACCGTCGCCGCGGCCGACGCAAGCAGCGTCGGAATGTCGACGCAGATCGCAGATCCGGAAAACCATTGTCATTGGATGCCACGGCATCTCACCCACCTACCGGTTCACCACGGTTACACCCGCACACGGGAGTCTCGTGCCCTCAGAGACCCCTGCCGGCGGCGAAGTAACGAGTGACGTGGTGGTGACAGACGAGTCCGGCAATTTTCTTGGCGGCTACGACGCCCCCTGGGCGTTCGATGCGGACAACCATCCAGTCCCCGCGAGCTATCGCATTGAAGGCTCGGACCTTATCGAAACCGTCAAGCCCAGAGCGGGTACCAAATTCCCGGCGGCTCTCAACCGTCCGCTCTACTCTGCGGTCACTGCTGATGGTCCCGCTTCTGACGGTGATGATGCCGGGCTCGTCGCAGCCTCAAGCGGAAAGGTCACCGTACCGTCCAACTATGTCTACAACCCCAGAAAGGGTAGCCTGCACGACTATTGCACCAGCTCGCCCGACACTTGGGGCAAGGCCGACTTCCGCGGGCCGTGCGCCCGGCGCGACATGTGTTACGGGAAGAAGGGAGACCATAAAAAGGCGTGCGACGCCAACCTTTTCGTTAACCTCGCTCATAACTGCGAGTACGCTTACGGCTCGTGGAATCCCCTGCGCTGCGAATGTCTGACTGTTGCCGCAACGTACTGCGACGCCGTCACTGCTTTCGGTGACGGCCAGTAGGTACCTTTTGCGGTTTCCTGTCGGAGACGCAAGTTACCTACTCCGTCACCGATGTTCGCGAGCCGGCCCAGCCAGAGAAAAATATCGGAGTGAACCGGATGTGACAGCCGAGCTGGAAGCTGCTGTCTTCCGACCGGTCTGATCTCAGTATGGCATGCAAGATATCTACCTGCCGTATCCTAGGAGGCATCGAAGTGTCCCGACTCTTGAAAGTTGGCTTGGCTAGTCTCGCCGCGAGTCTATGTGGCGCGGCAGTGAACTTGTGGGCGCGTAATGCATTCCCCGATCAATGGGGAGGGCCAAACATCGGTGGCGGAATGCTGCAGCTGCTGTTTTACGCTGGTATAGCGGCAGGTGCTGTCATCATCGTGACGAGCCTCATTCAGAAGCGTAAGTCGTAGCAGAGCTCAGCCTGCGGGGCATGAGGCTGCTTCCTTGAGCAGAGGAACCCGGGACAGCGGACACGTGTTGCGGTGTCGTCTCCGCGTGGGGTGGTGCGCGCCTCGCGGTCGGAGGTCCTCCGGCTCTCTGCTTGAGAGCGCCCCGTAGGGTCTCGGCCCCGGCCCAGGGTGGCGCATTCAACGTAGTGGCGATCGGCGCGGGTGGGCCCGGCGTCTGGCGGGTGGCATTGCCCCGTAAGGCCGGAAACCGGGACCCGGACAGCAGCGGCCCGGAAGAAAGATCCCGGGGCACGACGACGGCCGGGGCACCTGCTGCGGGCCTTGCGCTGTAACACCATGGAGAGACTGCGGTGCCCTAAGGCATCTGCTGGTCAGGCGCAGAGGCCACCTTCGACGGCTGCGCGCCGGGACAGGCGCCCCGGGGCAGTCCAGGGCGTGACCGGTCCGGCCGGGTGTGCGGTGTACGTGGCGTGCATCGGGGCGCGCCGCCGGCAACGATTTGCTCCGCTGGAGCCCTCCCAAGGCCACACTCGACCTTGTAGGCCACACGCAATTGGGGCCAGCACTGGACGGTCTAGGGCCTCTTACACCCATGGACAAGCTGACGACGAGTAACCAGGCCACATACGTGTGGGGCACCTTGTTGTTCGGCCAGAGCATCCTGGTCCGCGCCAGGCCTGACCTCAGGCCGCTGGATGCGAACCTGCTCCTAGGAGATATGAGACAACCGCGGAGCCGGCCTGCGAGGCAACGACCGCGGTGCCCGCGATCGCGGTCGTCATGGCCCCGGCGAGGACCAGACCGGCGAGCGAAGCCCACATGGCTACGTTCGAACGCGCCGCCCCCCGCTGCACCCCCTGTGGAGCTGCGCCGCGCCCGAGGTCACCAGGAGAGCCATGACCATCCCTGCCCAGCACCTCCAGGACCTCGTCACCGGCTACCTGCGCGGGCACCCCGACGAACAGCCGCTGCTCCAGCCCCTCCTGGACCGTCTCACCGCCGGCGCCAACGTGACCGACAGGCGGGAGTTCGACGGCCACGTCACCACCTCGGGCGTCGTCATCAACGACGCCGACGACGCCCTGCTCATCCACCACCTCGCCTCCGGCCGCTGGATCCAGCCTGGTGGACACCCGGAGGATGCGGACGGCACGCTCGGGCAGGCCGTCCGGCGCGAGATCGCTGAAGAGACCGGCGTCACCGAGCTGGAAGTGTTCGGCGACGGCACGCCCTACTGGTGAAGAGGCAGTGTTCCGACCTTGCACTATTCAGTGCGGCGGGCCCGCCTGGCTCTAGGCTGCGACGATGGAACGCGCAACCGGCATACCCGAGAGCTTCCCTGATGCTGCGGAACCGGCCCGGGTGAACGACTACGACAGTTTCGCCGACGCGTATGCGGCGGAGAACGAGAACAACCTCGTGAACGCGTACTACGAACGGCCCGCGATGTTAGCCCTCACCGGGGACGTGACTGGCCACCGAGTTCTGGACGCTGGCTGCGGCTCGGGCCCACTGGCCGCCGCACTGCGCGACCGCGGCGCGGTCGCCACCGGGATCGACGCCAGCGCGGGGATGCTCGCACTGGCCAGGCAGAGGCTCGGTGATGACGTAGCCCTGCACGTGGCCGACCTGGGCGAGCGCCTGCCGTTCAAGGACGGCGCGTTCGACGACGTGGTCGCGTCGCTGGTCCTGCACTACCTGGAGAACTGGGGGCCGACGCTGGCCGAGTTTCGGCGAGTACTCAGGCCCGGCGGCCGGCTGATCGTGTCCGTGGATCACCCGGTCACGGCGTACACGTTCCGGGACCCTCGGCCCGACTACTTCGCGACCACGAGCTACACCTTCGACTGGATGCTCGGCGGGCAGTCCACCCCGATGCGACTCTGGCGAAAGCCGTTGCACGCAATGATCGACGCTTTCACGACTGCGGGCTTTGGCCTGTCCGTCATCAGCGAGCCGCAGCCTGACCCAGTCGCCCGGGCCCTGTTCCCCGACGGCTTCGACGACCTTTCGACCAAGCCCTGCTTCCTGTTCTTCGTTGTCGAGGCGCTGCCGTCGGTCACTGGCCCGGAGTAGCGCGTCGAGGCTGCTGGAGACGTCGAGGTCGCCCAGGTGAGATGACGTCAGGTGCCTGAGCAACCCTGCCACCTCACCTGAGCCCCTCCCTCGGCGGCAGGAGGGCAGGTCTATTGCGTCAGATGGTGCGCAAAGCCCGCCGTATCGCCGATGCGGGAGCTACTGACGAGCCTTCCGAGGCCGTTGTCCGGGGCACCGGTCATCCGCCCTCTGGTGCGTCGTAGGAGAACCTGTATCCGGCGAAGTCGGCGAGATGGACGTAGCCGCTGTGCCTAAAGCGCTCCGCAGTGAACGCGCGCTTGCCGACCGCGGTCCCCATTGCGGCCGATGGGGCGCCGGTGGAGTGGGGACCTGCGCCGGTCCGGCGTGTCGTGGTTTCCCACGAAATCCGGTGGAGTCTCAGCGGCCGGAAGTGGTTGGGTCCTGCTCAATGCTGCGCTGACACGGCCCGGCACAGTGCGAGGGGCAAGGTCCGAATCGCAGGCGCGGTCTAGCCCCGCGTGTCGTCGAGTGATGGAGGTTATTGCGGTGGCTGGTTATAGGGCGCTTTCCGACGTATACGAGTGGCTGATCGGGGACGACAGGTTGACCCCCGCCAAGGCAGCTGCGGTTTACTACAGCGGTGTCGTGGGCTCTCTGCCGCCCAACGCGCGCGTCCTCGACTGCGCGTGTGGAACCGGCCAGCTCGCCGTCGGTCTCGCGAGTCTTGGCCTTGACGTGGTCGCCGCAGACGCCAGCGATGGGATGGTTCGCCGGACCGAGAAGGCCGCCGACGAGCAGGGTGTCTCGCTTCGAGCCCTCCGCGCGAGCTGGGACGAGCTGCCCGACCACCTGGAGGACTCCACGTTCGATCTGGTGTTCTGCGTCGGCAACTCGCTCGGGCACGCCGAGGGCGCAGCCGGGCGCCTGACCGCACTGGAAGCGATGTCGCGGCTGCTGAATCCGGGCGGACGCCTTGTGCTCCACTCACGCAACTGGGAGCTCGTGCGCTCTGCCGGCTCACGGGTAGACGTCCGCGATCGACTCATCCGCCGCGACGACCGCGATGCGGTCGTCAGCTACTACTGGCAGATCGAGCAGTGCTGGGAGCAGGAACACTTCCTTGAGATCGTGGTCGCCCAGATCGAGCCGGATGGGGTAGTGCGAGCTTGCTCGGAGCGGTTGTCCATCTGGCCCTACCGGTACGAGGATCTCGTGGCGCAGTTGCGGAGTGTCGGGCTCACGGTGCAGTCCACCACCTTCGACCCTGAGAGCGATGGATACCTGGTGGTCGCCGGCCGCGATCAGGCGCAAGGCACGTCTGAGCCGGCGCCCTGATCCGCTTTGCGTCGTTGCGTTGCCGACCTGCTGGCTCGCGACCGCCTGCAGCGGGTTCTTCGCGAAGTGTTCAGCGCTTGAGGCGGTTGCTGTGGGTGCGGTCCTCGCCGCGCTGGCTTCGGACCTGCGGACCGCGGGCTGCACCGCCTCCACCAAGGCATTCGTAATCCTGGACGGCACGCTGCTGCCGATCGACTGAATCGCGGCCGACCGGCCCTTCTGCTCTGGGAAGCATGAAAAGCACGGCATGAACGTGCAGATCATCACCGATCCCGCCGGGCGTCCTATCGTTGCCTGATGAACACACCCCATCAACTCGTTTGGTGCGGGTGCGGGCGAGCCGCGGCCAGGTAGTCGGACCAGTTCTCGCCGGTCATGGCTGCGAAGCGTTCCGCGGTTCTCGGCTGGATGCCGATCAAGTCGGAGAGCACGACGGGTGGCAGGTCGGCGAGCGCTTGCATCATGGCCGCGTTCCGGGCTGCGCGGGCGGGCAGGCCGTAGCGCTTGAGTTTGTCGGACAGTCCCGCAGGGTTGCGGGGGCGCCCGGTGGCTCGGCCCGGCACCAGGTACCTGGTGGCTTCGTTGCCGTGCCGGGATCCGTCTTCGAGGTGGTCGTCGATGAGGCGGGCGAGCTTCGGTGGAAGGACGACGGGGTGGCGGGTGATCGTCAGGTAGGTGTGAACCGCGTCGTGGTGGAGGTGGTCGGTGGTGAGTTCGACGATGCGGGTCAGAGGGAGGGCGTAGAGGCGGATGAGGGCTGCGGCGATGCGAACGTCCGACGGAAGCGTGGGGTCGGTCAGGCACCGGCGTAGTTCCTCGTAGTGGTCTTCTTCGATCTGGAACTGGCCGGGGAGCTGGGAGGGCGGGTGGCCGATGGTCAGGCCGGCCCGGGTGAGGTGGCGGGCGCCGGCCCAGCGGATGAAAGGGATGGAGCGGGCTCGCAGGGTGGGCGCCCAGATGTCCAGGTCTTCCTGTGTGAGGCTCTGGAGGGTGTGTTGCTGGGTATCCAGCCAGGTGAGGAAGTCGATGGCGGCGCGGATGTTGGCGCAGTCGCCCTTGTGGGCGGTGTAGGTGTAGCGGCCGCGCGCCGAGCGCCGAGCGCCGACGAGCGTCGCGGATGATGTGCTACTCGGCGACGGACGGATCAGGGTCGCCTGATGTCCCGGCAACTTGGCCAGCGTGCGGTCCGTCCAGTTGATGAGCAGGGCGAGGTTCTCATCGCGTGGCGGAAGTAAGCCTGCGGTGGTGAGCAGGATGCGGACGTAGGAGGTGGCGTGTCCTTGGGGCAGCGCGTCCAGGGCCGCGTGGTCGAGTTCGTCGGGCGCGGTCACCAGCTGGCCCAGAAGACGCGCGGCGGGGCTTCGGCGCAGCCAGGCCAGGACGGGGTAGGCCGCAGAGAGGCGTCGAGGGTGGTTCCGTCGCGTGAGAGCAGGCTGGTCACCTTGGCGAGGAGGGTGCAGCGTGGACAGCGGCGTCCCGGCAGGAGGTCAGCCGGCTGCTGGCAGGACGTGCAGTAATCGGGCCGCTCGTCGGGGAGGGAGCACGCCTTACAGATCCGGCCGCTGCCCGGGGTGCGGCCCACGAGAATGCGCTGCCGGCCGCACCTCGTGCACGATTCCGGCTGCGTCAGAGCAGTCCGGTAGCACGGGGGGCAGACTGGCCCTACCGGCCAGAACACGCCCACCTTCCGCTCCTGGACGCACAGAGCGCACATGTGCAGCTGCCGCTTGCGGGCCTCGCACGGGACGCACCCATCGCAGTGGAACGGTCCATTGCCGTGGTCGATGTGGTGGCCGCGACGGATCCGCCCGCATACGGTGCAGAGCTTCTCCGGCCGCACGTAGCAGCGGTAGCAGATGTCAGGAACCTCGCCTTTGGCCCGCACCCTGATGGGCCCCACCTGCTCGCAGACGCCACACCGGCGCGCAGAGCTCGCGTAGCAGTTCCCGCAGACGGGCCCGTCGACGGGCAGCGCGTTCGCCCGCCGCCGGCGGCCACAGCGGCAGCACATCTGGAGCTTCTTGGGGGCGCAGGTCTGGCCCAGGTAGGTGCCGTCGGGCAGGCGCCGGGTGGGAATCATCATCCGAAGGCAGCTGACGCACTCCTTGCGCGAGCCCGGCTCCTTCTCCTTGCACACTTGGCAGATCCGTCCGTCCGGACGTCGTGCCACTGCCTTCGCGAGCTTGCCGCACCGCGCGCACGCGACCGCCAGGCGCCGGCTGGAGCAGCCGTGGCACAATCGCCCTTCGGGACCGGCGTACGCCGGCAACGGGTTCGTCCGTCCGCAGTCGGCGCAGGGCACAAGGCCCACGTTCTCGCCGTGGCCGCCGGCGATCAGCAGTGCGATCAGCCGTACCCCGCAGGGCGGGCAGTCCGGCGTCGGCGCACTCAGCGCGTCAGATCTGGACGCCAGGTAGCGCAGCAGACGGAAGGCGTTCGGACCGCTCCGCGCCCGCGGCTTCTCGACGAACTCCTGCGCCTGCTCCATCCCGAGGTACTCCCCGACGGCCAGGTTCAGCAGGACGACGATCCGGTCACGGGCCCCGGCCAGATCCTCGCCGTACCTAGTCCGCGGTCAGGTACTTCCTCACGGCGCACCGGGACGCCGGATCGTGGTCCTGCGCTCCGTCAGCGACAGCGGTTCCTCCTCGCCGCCCGCGGCCTTCTTCACCTGCGCGTTGACGACCATCGGCTTGATGAGGTCGTTCGGTGTACAGCCGAAGATGTCACACAGCGCGACCAATGTGTCCATGCTCATCCGCTGCGGGGGCTGCGTCACCAGCCGGTAGACCTGCTCACGCGACAGGCTCACCCCGCGCTCCGCGAGCAGCGGCACGAGGTCCCGAGGTGTGGAACATCTCCTGCTCGGCCATGATCTGCCGCAGCCGCCACTCGTAGCCCATTTTCTTGATCACGTAAGGTCCCAGTCGTCGCCGATCCGGCGCTTCAGCGAAGCCTCCAGCAGGTGGTTGCGGTACTCGTCGGAGACACCCATGTAGATGGCTGTCGTCGAGCGGTGGGAGTGGCCAACCTGCTGCTGGATTATCTTGAGTCGCATCACCCGCCAGAGCCCTGACGTGGGCTGTTGCGTTGTGGACGATGTGCTCGACGAACAGGTTGTGGTGATCGTCGGCTCTCTGAGGCCGGCTTGATCGTTATCGTGACGAGACGGCAGTCGGCGCCGTTGGGAGAGCAGTTCGCTTGAATGGTTGCGCGGTACGGGCGTAGGTCGGCACCTCACGATGTCGCCGCCGGTCCCGGCGAGCGCTGCTGGTCTTGCTGATGACGGCCTGCGGCCTGGAGGGACTGGTAGCGGCTGCGCTTGTCGGTGTCGTTGAGGTGCTCGGCTGCCGTTATCGCCGGGTCGATTACTCCATTTAGCCACTTCTGCGGGACGCCTCGAAGTTGCTCGTCAGCCTCCGCGAGTAGCCGTCGGCTGGTGTTCTTGTCGGGCGCAACCGGAACAAGGAGGAAGTACTCCTTGACGACAGCGATCCACATGCCCATCCACGGCCAGTCCGGGACCGCCGAGAGGGCTTGTCCGGCTGCCTCCAGGGATTGCAGCGCGCCTGCGAAGTTGCCGGCCTGTCGTTCCAGTTTGACCAGCTGCAACAGTTTGCTGGCCTTCAGGCTCGACTCCGGTGGGCTCTGGCAGATCGCCACGGCCTCCTTCTGGACCGCCACCGCTTCGGTGAGGTAGCCGAGATGGGCCAGGTGGAACTGCAGGGTGTTGAGCGTGTCGTCGGTGCGGGGCCCACCGGCTGCCCATTCGGTCATGAACAGGCGAGACGCCTCGCGCTCGCCGAGGCGCGCGGCGTGGTAGGCCCAGGTCTTCAGGCTCTCCTCAGCCGGGTCGGCGGGAAATATCCTGCGTTGCTCTTCCAGCCATTCCTCGACGGCGGTATCGGTATGGCGGGACGGGGTAATGTCCTTGAGAAGGCGATCACGCTCAGGGTGGGAGCTGGCCCGTACCACCTCGACGGTGGCTGCGATGCCTCCCGTGAGCAGGTGGTAGAGGTGGTAGCCAAGAGCCGTGTCGAAGCTGATGTTCTTGGCGGTCCAGTGCAGCCACACGTCCTCCACCTGGCGGTGCTCGGCGACCAGGAACCCGGCCAGCGTCAGGTCGGGGGCCAGCCCCATCGGGACGGCTTCCCGATAGAAGGTGGCTTGCTCCTGAAGAAGGAAGCGCAAAAGCGGTAGGTCCTCGGGGCGGCGATCGTATTGCAATGCCCACAGAACCCCGAAGCGAGCGGCCCCGTTGCGGTCGGTCACGCGGCCTTCCCCGGTGTGCTCCGCGCGGAAGACGAGGTCGTTCCACGTCGCCGGGTCCCGCCGGGCTCGGTCGAGATCCCTTCTGGGCCCGTGCAGGAGTCGTTCTTGCTCGTCAGTGGTCCCCATCATGTTCCTCTCACTCGATCCGTAGTGATTCTGTCGGCTCGTTGTTCGCCGAGTGCGAGGGCCAGCTGGTCCCGGAGGCGACGGTTCTCCTCTGTCAGTTTCCGAACGCGAGTGTTGGCCACTTCGAGGCGCCGCAGGAGGGAAGCGTCGGACGTGCGCTGACCAGCCGGGAGTTGTGACGAGGGTGCTCGGCGGCGTGCTGCCCGTAGGCGTTCGACCTCGGTCCGCAGGTCCGGCTGGCCGTAGAGCCAGGAGCGGGAAACGCCCGCTCGTTACGCGACGGCCTCGAACGTGACCGGTTCCCCGGCAGTGTCGAACTCGCGTAGTGCCTGGATCGCTCTGGAGCGTGTGTACTCGCTGCGGCGACGGGCAGCGTCGATCGACCTGATCGACGAACAGCGCTACACCCGTCCCCTGGGAGTACGCCTGCACAAGCTCGCCGCCAGCCTCTCCCAGACAGTCGCCTGGATCCGTTTCGACCACGGCCAGCACGACGCAGCCAGCCGGTACTAGGGTCCGTCTTCAAACGGATCCTGCCCAGAGCAGGAATGAAGCGAGTGCGACCGCCGCTTCGTAGGAGGTGGCGGTCTTCTCGTATCTGGTGGCGATGCCGCGGAAGCCTTTGAGCCGGTTGAAGCAGCGCTCGATGATGTTGCGTCGGCGGTAGGTCTCCCGGTTGAATCCTGGCGATCTGCCGCCGTGGCGGCCGCGGTTGTGGCGGTGTCGTCGCTGGTCGGTCTTCTCGGGGATGACGTGCGCGATGCCACGTTTACGCAGGTAGGAGGGGAAGCCGCGGGAGCTGTAGGCCTTGTCTGCAACGACGTGGTCGGGTTTGCAGCGCGGTCGGCCTGGGCCGATGCGGGGAACGCGGATTCGTTCCAGCAGAGGGCGTGCGCAGATGCTGTCGTGGCGTTGGCCCGGTGTCACGAAGATGGCGAGCGGGCGTCCTTTGCCGTCGCAGGCGAGGTGGATTTTGGTGGTCAGTCCTCCTCGGGATCGGCCGAGGGCGTGATCGTCCGGTTCGTCCGCCCGTTGCTGCCCCCTTTTCGGCCGGTGGCGGCGGCGTGCTGGTGGGCGCGGACGACGGTGGAGTCGATCTGGACCAGCCAGTCGATGTCGCCGGCTGCGTCGGCTTGGGCCTGGATCTGCTGCAGGGCCGGGGTGAGCACACCGTCCAGGGCGTACCGGCGGAAGCGGGTGTACACCGTCTTCCACGAGCCGTAACGGGCTGGCAGGTCGCGCCAGGAGATCCCGGTGCGGATTTTGTAGACCATGCCGTTGATGATCTTCCGGTCCTCGACGCGAGGTCGGCCCGTCACGGCTCGGGGTATCAGTGGAGCGAGCAACTCCCACTTTCGGTGAGTTCATGGCGGCGTATCACGCCCACCGTGATCCATCACGAGATGATCTTTGAAGACGGACCCTAGATCGCCGGGCTGCACGACGCTCACGCCGGGGACGACCGAGACATGGGAGCGGCCCTCCTCAGCGACCTCGCCTACCAGGCCTCCTGGCGGGACGACCCCGCCACCGCCGCCGGCATCCTCACCAAGGCCCTCAGCCGCACCACCCACCCCGTGGCCAGCTCTCTGCTGCACTTGCGACTGGCACGCGCCCAAGCCGCGCTCTGCGACCGCAGCGCCACCCTGCGCTCCCTGAATACGGCAGAACGCCTGCTCGACGCCGGGGACACGGGCGACACCCCCGCATGGTGCTCGTGGATGTCGCCCGCCGTTATGCGATCTGTCAAACTGTCTCAACGCCGAGGTGTCTCACAGCTTATCTACGTCCTGGCATCGTGAATCATCACAGGACGCGACCTCACCAGTCCCGAGGCCGGTATCGAAACACCGAGTTAGGAGGTAACCCGGAGCGTCAAGTCGTGAAGCTGGCGGCCGGTGGCAGTGATGTCGTATCGGCGCGCGTTATGTAGAGCCGCCTTGATCAGGGCCTTCCGCCGATGGAAGTCTCGGCCCATCTCGTCTAGGGCCACGGCCAGCGAGCACGGGTCGCCGGGAGTGTACGGAACACCAGCGCTCCCGAGGATTTCCCTCACACCGGGAAGATCGGAGTAGACAACCGGAAGTCCGTGGGCTTGGGCCTCAATGAGGACGAGCCCGAAAGCCTCCAGACCCTTGGTCGTGAAGACGAAGGCGTCGAAGTTCGGCAGGCGGCGCCACAGTTCGGCGCGGGCAGGAACGGATAAAAATGGACTCGATCCCGCAGGCCGAGTTCGATAGTCCGCTGTTCCAGATGCTCCCGTAGGGGTCCGTTGCCGATCACGGTCAAGTGGTGCGGCTGATCGGTCAATGCGAGGGATTCGACGGCGGTGATCGTAGATTTGTTGTCGTCCAGGCGACCGGCGTGTACCAGAGACAGGGGACCGGACCCTGCGGACGGCTGATCGCGTACATGGGCATCGGCCAGACGGATGCCCCACGGGATGATGACGATGCGGTCGGTGAACCGGCGCCCGGTGAGGCGATCGATGCGGTCGGCGAGGACCGAGGTCGGGGTGACGATCGCGGCGCTGGCACCGGCGACTTCGAGCACAGCCTCGTGCTCCGCCATGTTGCGCTCGGCCGCCATCACTTCGGGGCCGTGAGCGATGGAGATGATCGGGATCGTGCCGGCGGTGCGACTGAGCGCGAGGCTGAGTGCGAACCCGACGTTCTGGGCGTGGATGGCGTCCGGCCGGATCTGCTCGATGAGCTTCCCTACCTCTTGCGTCAGCTCGTCCACGTAGGTGTCAGCCAGGGCCCTGGGGTTGCTTCGTCGCGGAGAGGGGGATCAGGTGATCGAACGCGGTCTTCCACACCTGATGGACCGGTGTCCGGCCGAGGAAGGTCGTATGGGTGTTGGGCATGGCGTGGTAGAGGTCGCCGACGAGGATCATGCTGCCGGACGAAGGCTCGGACGTGCGGTTGATGCCGGTGAGGATAGTCAAGGGTTTCGTGGTCACGCGGAGATCCCCTCGATAGATGACCGGTGGGCGGGAACCGAGGACGGGGCACTACGGTCCACCATGACCTGCGGATCAGTGGTGATCATCCGTCCGCGGTTGCGAGGTGGCGCCCACCACGACGCCAGGTGCGGCGTGAGGACAGCGGTGATCTCCTGGGCTGGGTGCAGGAAGCCTCTGCTGTCCCGCTTTGCCGTCCACGCCCTGACTGCCGACCGGGGGGTAGACGGGGTGTATCCCGATCTCGCCCTTGGGGAGGACGCCGTTGAAGGGCGTGGGGATGCCCTCGTGGTTCCAGTAGTCCCAAGCCTCCAGCGCCTTGGCCTTCTCGAAGCAGTGGTAGAGCTGCCGATAGCGTGGCATGTACCGGATCTCACGGAAGATCATCTGCCCGATCAGTCCCGGCGCGATGTACCGGAGCGCGCTGAGATCAATGCCTCGGAAGGTCACCGTGGCCGCGTCCTGGGACGGGTGCAGCGCGATCCGGGCGAACAGATGGGACAGCCGTCGCCGCACGTACTCGGCGGCTCCCGGAGCGAGCGCGGGTTCCACGCCGGCGATGAGCTGGACGAGCTGCTGGTGGCGCGGATGGAAGCGGGCCAGGTCGAACAATCGATGCATGCCGTCCACGGCGGCGAACGCGAGTCGCTTGTACAGCCAGTTGTTCAGCTCTCCGACCTGGGCGTAGCCCTTGGTCTCCGGAGTCGTGGAGTGGAGCATCAGGTACTCGGACAGCACCTCGAAGTACAGGTAGCCGAGAAACGGTACGGCGGGCACGACAGCGGCCAGCTGGTCGATGAACTCGTGGGCCGCCGTGGCGCGGCCGACTGCGTTGTGCAGGGCCGTGTCGAGGAATCCGGCCGCGGCGCCCAGCCCGGCGAGCACGACATGGTCGAGCTGGTCGTTCTCAGCCAGGGTGAGAAGGCTCCGGTAACGCAGGTAGGTACGCAGGTGGATAGCACCGAGGTGCAGATAATCCACACCCTTGGTGGGGACCGGAGCGTCCGGGATGACCTCGAAGATCATGGGCGTGGTGTCGGGCTTCGTCTGCATCAGGTAGGCGCCGAGATTGTGCGGACGCAGTCCCTCACGCTGACGGACGAGAGGGGAGCAGTACAGGGCTCCGACCAGGCATCCGGTGGAGACGTGAAGTTCGCCGCTGGTGCGGATCGCAGTGATGTCCTTGGTGGTGTGCAGCAGGTACATGGGCTGGCCGCTGACGAGCGCTTCGGTCATCGCGCTGTGCTGGATGAGCCAGCCGTTGGGGGTGTCACCTTCCAGGTAGCGGCGCCAGTCGCCCTCGCTTTCGGCCAACGAGGCAGGGGCGGGGCGCTGCGCGGGCCGGGTGTAGTCCGTGTGGACGCGCTCCCATTCGTCACGCAAGGGAACTCCTGGGGGTTGAAGTCAGCAGCGGGTCAGGGGTTCGGGAGCTACAGGGTCTCGACGTTCGCTCCGGACAGGCGGTTTCGGCAGTCGAACACGTACGGCGCGCGCTTCTCGATCATCGCGAGGTCGAATCGCGGATGATCCATGAGAAGAACCACCGCATCAGCGGCGGCAACCTCTTCCGGGGACGCATCGACCCGGGGCACGTTCAGCTCGGTGTCGTCGCCGCCCGGGATGTTGGGTTCGGCGCCGCGGACCTCGGCGCCGAGGCCGATGAGGAGTTCAGCGACACGTGCCGACGGGGAATTGCGAAGGTCGGTGGCGTCGTACTTATAGGTCAGGCCGAGCAGCAGAATCTGAGATCCGCTGACCGGTATGCCGCGCTTGCTGAGTGCTTCCACGAGGCGTCGGACTACGTAGTCGGGCATGTGCCGGTTCACGTCGGCGGCGAGTTCCGCGAACCGGAACGGGATGCCAAGCTCCTGCTGGGCCTTCCATGAGAGGAACATCGGGTCGACGGGCAGGCAGTGCCCGCCGACCCCCGGCCCCGGAGTGAACTTCGTGAATCCGAACGGCTTGGTCGCGGCGGCGTCGATCGCCTCCCAGATATTCACGCCGAGGGCATCGGCCAGCATCGCCATCTCGTTGATCATGGAGATGTTGACGAACCGGAAGGTGTTCTCCAGCAGCTTGGCCAGCTCAGCGACCTTCGGCCCTGACACCGGCACCGTGGTCTGGAAGATGCCGTCATAGAAGTTCTTGACCACGTCGAGCGATTTGGCGTCGATTCCGGACACCAGCTTCGGCGTCCCGTCGAACGACCACCGCTTGTTTCCGATCCGCTCGGGACTGAAGCCGGCCAGGAAGTCCGCCCCGCCCTTGAGGCCCGAGGTCTCTTCCAGAATCGGCAGCAGCAGCTCCTCGGTGGTGCCGGGATAGCTCGTGGACTCCAGGACCACCGTCGCGCCGGGGCGCAGGTGCTCACCCAGTGTCCGCGCGCAGGACTCGATGTAGGTCAGGTCGGGCACGCCGTCCCGCAGCGGGGTCGGCACGGTGATCACCGCGATGTCGAAGCCGGCCAGCGCGGCGGCGTCGGCGGTCGCGGAGTAGGCCCCGGAGTCCAGCACTGCGCGCAGTCGCGTGGAGTCCACGTCCCGCACGTAGGACTGGCCGGCGGCGAGCTGCTGGACGCGGTGCGGGTCCACGTCGTAGCCGACGACACGGTGCCCCACCTCTGCGGCGCGTACGGCGAGGGGAAGCCCTACGTAGCCCTGACCAGCGACAACTATCTGCATGGCAGCTCCTACTCGATTGCGGTGTTTGAATGGACCGTCGTTCCTGGTCTGGCAAGGAGAAGTGCTGTGCCCCTGGTGTCTGTCGTGATGCCCGTCTACAATTCCGCAGCCACCCTCGGCGCGGCCGTCCGATCGGTGCTCACGCAGACGCACGCTGACGTAGAGCTGCTGGTCACCGACGACCAGTCCTCCGACAGCTCCATGGACCTGCTGATGGAGTTCGCCGCCCAGGACGAGCGCGTACTGCCCAAGACAGCGCCCGAGCGGGGCGGTGCGGGCCGGGCCCGCAACCTCGCGATCGAGCGGGCCCGCGGGGACTACGTCGCGTTCCTCGACTCCGACGACCTGTGGCTGCCGGAAAAGACCGAGAAGCAGGTCGCCTTCGCTGCCGAGGGCGATGCGCCGCTGACGTTCACCTCGTACTTCAAGATGGACGCCGACTACGCCGGCGAGAGCACGGACTGGGTCCCCAACGGGCGGGTGATCCGCGCGCGCGGGCATGTGGACTACCGCGCGATGCTGCGTCGGGACTACATCGGCGCCCTCACCGCCATGTACGACCGCAACGCCCTGGGCACCCGACTGATGCCGGAGATGCGCAAGCGCCAGGACTACGCGTTGTGGCTGAGCATCATGCGAGACGGCGCCGACGCCCGCGGTCTGGCTGAACCGCTCGCCGTGTACCGAGCAGGCCAGACGGGATCGCTGTCTTCCAACAAGCTGTCCTTGGTCAAGTACAACTGGTCGCTGTATCGCGAGCACGAGGATCTGTCGGTCCCGCAGGCGACGCGGGCGCTGGCCGGCGCTGTGTGGCAGTCGCTGCGCAACTCGCGCATCTAACGCGCGCGAGCCCGGGGAGCCCGGTGCACAGCCGTTTCCGGGTGTGCCCGACCAGGCCCCGCCCCGTAATCGTGCCGCTTGCTCTGGGGCTGGACCCGGGAACGTGACTCGGTGGGTCACCGGTGCCGTCGACCTGCTAGGCGGCCGAGCCGTCGCCGGCAGCCGCGCGCAGGAACAACTGGAGGAGCAACCGGCGGTCGGCGGCCGGGATGGTCTCCTGACCGCTGTGGAGCGCTTCCCGGCCGTGCAGGAAACGGCGCTGGTTCAGGATGAGGTAGTCCCCGGGCTGGAGCATGAAGGAGACCTGCCCCCGGACAAGTTCCTCGGCGAGTTCCCTGGCGGATTCGGCGTGCGCCTGGCAGAGTTCGGACCTGTCCAGCATCTTGGCGGTGAACCGGACGAACCCCTCGCCCGGGTCGGAGCCGTCCAGGACCGGAAACGGGCCGTACTCCTCGCCCACACCGAACAGGTCGAAGGAGGTCCCGTAGTGGTAAGCCGACTCAGCCAGCAGGGCGCGGCAGTTCTCCGACAGCCGCGCCACCGCCGCGTGCGCGTCGGAGAGGATGCTGAGGCCGCCGCCGAGCGGATCGGGGCGAACGCACAGGAGTGTGGTGTAGTCCGGGGGCAGGCTCGCGTTCACCAGGTCCATATGGAAGGCGTTGTACCCGATGCCGCTGGACTTGCCGGGGTCCTTGTCGATCTTGACTCCGATGTCCTTCCACAGGGGCCACCGTGGGAAGGGCGAGAAGGGGACCGCCACCTCGGCCGCTAAGCCCGTCACCAGCCGCCGGAACCGGTTGCCGGTCCCCAGCGCCTTGGCGAGGTTCCCCAGACGCAGTACGGCATATCCGCCGTCCTCCCTGGTCAGCGCGTGGCGCAGCGTCACGGCGGTCTCCTCGAACTGCGGGGTGGCCGTCAGCTCGGTCCGGAACCGCTCCATGGTGGACTTCGCCAGGAACGAGCCCTCCAGCTCCCATGTCGGGAGAGGAAGGTCGATCAGAGCAGCTTCGAGTTCGCTCGGGATGTCGATGAACACGCGGTGCTTCCTTCTCTCTTGGGTTTTCGGGGTGTCGTTCGCGTGCTGCTGTCGTCCGGGCGCCGAAGGCGGTCCGACAGCGAGTGGGGCTCGCCGGGGCGTGGGGCCTCGGGGATGGATCAGGCCGCAACGGGAGCCAGGGGAAGGCGGATGATGATCCGCTTGCCGCCCGTGGTGGTCTCCGGGAGGACCTCGGCTCTGCCGTGGACTTCCCTCACCGGGGCGTCGACCAGGAGCAGGCCGCGGCCGCCGAGGTCGTGGGCGGCGGGCAGGGGCTTCGGCTTGAGCGGGTGGGCATCCGCGACGGCCAGCACCAGCGCGGCCTGCTCCTCGACAGCGAGGGTGACAGCGGCAGTGGGCGAGAGTACGGTCGCGTGCCGCACCACGTTCGCCACCAGCTCGCTGATGATCAGGCAGGCGGTGTCCACGACGTCCTCGAACATGCCCCAGTCGGTAAGGACCTTGGCGGTCTCGCGGCGGGCCAGCGGGACGTACTGGGCCTCGGAGACCACCTGGAAGTCGTGGCGCATCACAGTGCTGGACATCACGGGGGCTCACCCTCTCTCCGGGCGTCAGCCGCCCGGACCATGACCGAAGGTAAGAGCCCCAGCACGCAGAGGTGTTCACGACGGTGAACCCCGTGATCCCCCAGCCCGGATCAGGGACGGACAGCGAGGAACGCCAACTCGGGTGCGAGGAGTTGCGTACAGACCAACGTGCTCAACCGCGTACGGCGCCTGTGCAGAAGTCACGTATCGACCGTCCCCAGTCGCGTACGGACTGATGTGCTCAGCCGGAGCGGGGAGACGCCGCTGATCAGAGAGGCAAGCCGATGCGGTGGGCCAGGCCCCGCAGGTCCCGGGCTGCGTGGGCGGGCAGCTGCCGGTCGGTGAGGAACGCGACGGGGTTCCTCACCGGTGCGTTGGCGTGGATGCGCTGTGGTGCGATTTCCTCGGCGGTCAGCAGGGCCGCGACCGCCTGGGCCTCGCGGCCTCGCAGATGGGCCAGCGACCGGCCCAGGTCGGCGTGGAAGGCGGCCTGCCGTCCCGGAGCCTCCGCCGGAGCCAGTGGTGGGCTGCTGGGTGGCGGGGGTGGGTGTGTGCGTGGTGGTAGGTGCGTTGCCACAGGATGGGCCAGGGAGGGTTCCACCAGGGGTCGATCGTGGCGAATGCTTGTTGGGTGGGGGAGGGGTTGCTGCGTTTCTTCGCGAGTTCGCGCTGTCGGTTGAGCCATTCGCCGAGGGGTGGCTGCGTAGGTGACAGCGGAGAGCACTTGTCGGTGGGTTTCGAGAACGACGACGGGTAGATGCCTCGGAAATGTTCGCGAGAAGTAAGAGCAGTCGCGTGGTTCGTGTCGGCTCGGCGGCACGTCTGCGAGGCTGGTAGTTAGGGCAGTCCGATCGGTGCGGACCTCAGCGGTTGACCGTTGAGTTCCTCGCAGCCAGCGTCGTCCCACCAAAGCTCGCCTTTGGTGGTGAGGTAGGGATGCAGCCCGCGCACGTCACCGCCTTCGTGGAGCACATGGGCGACCGCGTGGAGAAGGCTCGCAAGATCAGGCCAGGAATCGGTGAAGTCGCCGCCACCACTGTGGCCCGCCCAACCGAGACGGCCCGCGTCCGGGCCAGGACGTTGGTCGATCACCTGCGCCCCGCCATCGGCGCTCTCGGCCCAGGGAACCCAGAGCGGGTGCCACCACGGCTCGTCGTCCCAGGGCCGACGGGTTAGCCCGTCGTTCTCCGCCGCGGCATCCATGCAGGTCTGCCAATGGTCCACGATGCTGCTCACCGGGAGCGGTGACTGCTCCGGCAGGAAGGTCGCCCAGGCGCTCACCCCGTCGTGGCAGTGCAGAGACTCAGCAAGATCACCAGGCAGTGGGATGCCGAGAAGCCGCTCCGCCTGCTGGATGTCGTCCCGTGTCGCAGGCGGATTGAGCAGGGCGAAATCGGACACCGCGTAGGTCGCCAGCCAGGCGTCGATCCGGCGCCAGGATTCCGACGGGGGCAAGATCTGCTGTGCCATGAAGCTATCCTGCCCCACGCTGGGGCCTGAGCATCGACGCTGACGAACGCACCGCCTCGCAGACGTGCTGAGCAACTGCCCGAATGTTCCCGTCACCGTCACGTCGGCCCGCTGAACCGCCGGGTGCGGCGGGCGGCGTCGGATATAGCGCGCTGCGCCGGGTGGGTGCGGCGTGTGAGGCGCTCGATGGCGGCTGCGTGAGGCAGGGCTGGGGGTTGTCCGGTTTCTGAGTGTTGGGCGTGAGGTGGTGTGATCCGGCCGTTGTTGACGCGTGGGTAGCGTGCCGGTGAAGCGCTCGGGCATCTCCTGCGGTGGGTGTTTCGAGTAGATGTCACCCGTTCGTGTAGTGCACCGGCGTGCACCTGCCAAGACCGGGGGAGTGACGTGCGCCACAGGAGGCGCGTTGCGCCGGGCGTGCGCCCTGCGGGGAGCGGCATAAAAGAGCAGTTCATGGCCTATAGACGCCGTCGCGTTGATCACGCACGGCGTTCGTGGCTGTTCGCTGAGTGATTTTCGACGTCGGGAGCATGCGTGTTCGGCGCCTTTGCCCGCTTGAGTGGTCCTCACCAGCGGGCGGGACCAACCGTGTTGTTCCCGCCCTTCGCTCCCAGCCCTCAGCGAAGAGGACTCATCAACGAAGACGTACGCGCGGACGACGGCGGCGGGCGAGTCGCCGACGCCGACGCGGTACTGCCTCTGCCACTGGAGTTCGAAGCTCTCTACGTGGCCAACCAGGAGGCGTTCCACGACTACGCCCTGTTCTACCTGGGCGGCAACGACGCCGCCGAAGAGGCCGTCCACCGGGCCTAACTGGAGATTCTCAACCACTGGAGCGCACTGCTGGAGGAGAGCAACCTCCAGCAGCAGGCCTGGGCGATCCTGCGCCGCGTCGTCATATCGCAAGCCCTGGAGGGCTTCCGCCGCAAGCTCTCCCTTCTGCGCAGCGACATCGGCCTGTTCAAGGCCATGTCCAGCCTGCCCCCGCGCCAGTTCGACGTCATCGTGCTGCGCCACGTCCTGGGCTACGACACCAAGAAGATCAGCTGGTACATGGGGGTCACCCCCAGCACGGTCGACTACCACGGCCGCAAGGCCAAGGACCGCCTGCAGCAAGCCGTCGCGTCGTACCTGAAGAAGGATGGGGACCGTACGTGAGCAGCGTGGAAGAACGCCTCAAGGCAGCCGGCAAGGCACTGCAGGAGACCCGACGTCCCTTCGACGTCGGAGCCGGCCTGCACCGCCTGGCCCGCGAAGCCGGCTACACCGCCACCGCCCGCCCCGCCCCCCGCCAGCGCACCCGCCGCAGCAGCGCCGCCGACGGCGGCATCCCCCCGGCCCCCGAGCCGGTCACCAGCTGACCGTCGTCGCCCGCTGGGCCCTCAAGCAGCCCCAGGCCGCCGACCACGTCCAGCGCTTGGCTGAGGAGATCGGCGACGAGGACACCGTCGCCCTGCACGAGGCATCGACGGAGGACCTCGACGTCGACGGCGCCCAGGTCTTCGCCTGCATGCTCTACCTCGCCGGTCACCCCGAGAGTGCCTGCTTCTGGTGGCAGCTGGCCGCCGGAGCAGGCCACCGCGTCGCCGCCTACTGCCTGTACCTGCACCACCTGGAACTCGGCGAACTCAAGGAAGCACGCCAGTGGCGCAAACAGCTCCAGCAGGACATCGACGGCCCCGACGACGTCTTCCTCAACATCATTGAACACTTCGCCGGATACGTCCGCCGGCACTGCACCGCCACACCCGTGCCCGGTCTGACCGAGGAAGTCGAACGCCTCGCCACCCGCCCCAGCGGCGACGTCCTGGTGCTACCCGAACGCGAACTCGCCGACCGCCTGCAGGACTGCACCAACCAGCACTGACACCACCCGCAAAAGCACGAGAAGAGCCCACCGGATGGTCACAGGTTCCGAGGCCACCGACCACCGACAGGCTCTCTCGCAACGCCCCATCAAGGAGCTCCCACATGCAGCGTAGGCCCACGCCCCCCCCGCTACGGCTACCACAACCGGCCCGCACCCACACGAAAGCGGCACCAAGACCGGCATGCTGGCCCGTCTGCGCAGCCACCGCCGCACCGCCACCGGCCAGTTGCTGCGCGGCTTGTGCTACGGCGCCGGCACCGGCATCGCCGGCCTGGCGTCCTGGTGGCTCCAGCAGCATCTGTAGCACGTCCCCGGCCAGCCCCGCCCTGCGTAGCCCGGAGCCTCCCGCCCAGCGCGGCCCCCACCTTGTCACCGGGGAACCGGCCGGATCACCCCCCGCGCGCTCATCAAACGCACCCTCAACCAGCCACAGCCTTGCGGCCGCACGACGGCCGAATCGACCCCCGGGGAAACAGCCATGCCTTTCGATGACGAACTCAGCAAGAGCCGCTTCGCCCGCTGGCTCGTGCATCACAGCCGCCTCGCCGGCTGCGACACCACCGCCATCCAAACCCAGATGACGATCCTCCTGCTGACGGGCATTGCCCTGTCCGACGGCCTGGACGCCACCATGACCGCAAGCCTCGCCGACGCCCTCGGCGTCACACCCCAGGACATCACGACCGCCTACATCGGCGAGATGCGGCGAACCGTCCTCACCAAGATCCGCAGCCACCCCGACCTGCGTGCGCTGGACGCGCAACTGGACCAACTCCTCCGCAACCATTGATCAAGAGCACTGCCCGTACGCTGAGCGTGTGACCATCCGCCGCACCCTTGGCGCAGGACCCCGGGCAGCGCACGGTATCGGCGCCGCCCAGGCCGACTTCTCGGCGACCTCCCCAGCGTGCGTCTTCCCGACCTGGACGAGCTGCGGGGTCGCGGTGTGCTCGGCCCCCGCCCGGTACGGCCTCAGCGCCGCGGCGCACGCTGGACGCCGGCGGCCGCTCGGACGAAGAATCGCCGCCGTCTTCCGCCTGACCCCTCCTGCTCCTGTCCACCTGCGTACGGTCCTTTCCAGAGTTCAGCCGTCTGCCCAGGTGGAACGGTTCGCCAGTGCGCTCCCTGTTGATGTGTACTAAGAGGAGTGGCGATACCGGCGCTGAGCTTGTTCTTTAACCTTTCAACCGTTGTAGGGCGGTAAGGGTCTTCTCGCGTCGCCGCCGACGTGGCCCGCTCCGGGCCCGGCGTGACGGGCGAAGTCCTGGCCGCAGGATCGCGTCTGCTGCGCCCCGAGCGGCAGGCAGCGGCCTATTGGGCGGTGAACTGGCCGGAGTGGGCCGACCCCCAAGCCACGCCCGTCCTGGCCGAGCCGTACCGGTCCAGGGCCACGGCGTGGGCCCGCGCGTGGGTCGCCGACCGCATCGCCCAGCACGCTGAAGCAGGCCGCTCCTGGGCGCAGGCCGACGCGCACGACGCGTTCTACCCCCACGACCTGCTCCCCGCCGCAGGCGACGTGCCCGAGGCCTCTCCGTACCTCACCGAGACGTTCCTGTCGGCCGCGTGGGCCCTGCCCCTGGCCGACCGCTACGGCCCACACCTGCCTACCGCCTACTGGCGGTGCAAAGCACAGGTGATCAACCTGATGCCCCGCAGCGCGGTGCGGGCCCTGCCACGACGCAAGCAGTACTACACCCAGGCCCTGGCCCGGCAGGCGGCAGCCATCACCCTCCGGCCGCCGCTGCTCGCCGCCGACCTCGGCCTGATCGACCCCGGCCGCCTCGCCCGCGAGCGGGACCCCTCCGTCCTGCTTGCCGTGGCCGCCGCCGAACAGTGGCTCCAAGGAGCCGCCGAGCGCGGATACATCCGCACCTGAAACACCCACCTGCCGGACGGGAGTCCCCTCCCGTCCGGCCTCACCTCCTGGACACAGAGAGGAGCATCGCGCATGGTCGTGTACGTGAGCCCTGTACTGGGTGTGAGCCTGCGCCCCTACGCCCCGGCCGACCGGACGGCGGTCCTGGGCCTGATCAACGCCGATCGGTTGTCCGGGCAGCCCCTCACCACCCCGGCCATGCTCGCTGAGGCGCTGGCGGGCCGCTCGGGGGTGGATGCCGGCTGGTGGGCCGAACTCGACCGTCCCGTCACGTCCGTGGCCACGGACGCCGCCGGAGCCGTCCTCGGCGTCGTCTCCTACGCGCTGCGCCCGAAGGACGCCCACGGCGTGATCCTGTGGCTGCACTGCCGGGAGAACGAGACCGTGGCCCGCGCCCTGCTCGACCACGCCGCCACTGAGCTGGGCCCCCGCCCCCTGGAGGCCTTCCACTTCACCAGCGCCCTCACCCTGGGCCTGGAAGCCCTCCCCGTCCGCCACCGCCCCGCCACCCACGCCGCCCTCACCGCCGCCGGGTACAGGGGAACCGACCTGTGGCGCTACATGCACCGCACCCTCCCTGCCCCCGAACTGCCCCGCCTCACCCACCACGACACCGAGCCCGCCACCCCTGACACCCGCCGACTCCTCGTCACCGAGGACGGCAAGACCCTCGCCGACGCCACCATCGGAACGCCCGTACAGGGCACCGGGGTTCTGTGGTGGATCGGTGTCGAGCCCGCCGCACGCGGCCGGGGACTCGGCCGTGCCCTTCTCGGCACTGCCCTGGACGCGCTCCACCGCATGGGCGCCACGGACGTGATCCTGTTCGTGGACGACGACGCGCCTGCTGGCGACGACCGAGACCGAACCGCCGCGAAAGCTCTTTACGAGTCGTCAGGATTCGAAGAGATCGACCGTCTGCACTCATTCACGAAATAGCGAAGACCGCTATTGTGGGGAGGCCCTGAAAAGGGGCCTCCCTTTTTTGTATTGCAGGAGTGGCCGGGCCTCAGTCCAGTCTCTATCCATTACTCCAGTTTGAAGCATCCATGAGCGCTGCACCCCGTCGAGGACTGCTGCGCTGCTTCAACCGCCCCCCGCCCCTCTTGCTGCTGCGTCAGGGCCGCGCGGAGCGTGGCCCGTTGCCTCGCACGCAGTGCGAGGCGCTGCGGCCGGAGCGCAGCGGCGGCCGCAACCGGCCTGGCTTTGCCAGGCCGAGCCGCGTAGCGGCTCCGCTCCTGGAGCACAGCGGAAGGAGCGTCAACCTGACCGCGCAGCGGTCAGGTTGACGCGGGGAGCGCAGCGAGCCGCCAGCGCTCACGCGGAGCGGGTCCCTCCGGGCTGCGCCCGGAGCAAGC
>NZ_JAERRK010000036.1 GCF_016741775.1 Streptomyces actinomycinicus
TCTGGCAGGCGTACGAAGGCCCCTGCTGACCTCACGGCGGGCTCGTCACCGGGGGTTCTGCGCCGGGACTCTTCGCTCTCCTCGACGTGGCTCCGTCCCACGCCCGTCGAGTACGCGCGCCACGGCGCGGGCGCGGGACGCCCTCCTCGGCGGCGGCACGAGTTCGACCGTGCACAGATCATCCGGACCGACACCGAGGACCGTGGCCAGGGCGCGCAGGCGATGCGGCTGCGGTATGCGGTGCCCCGACTCGTAGCCCTGGACGGTACGCGGATCCATGCGCGCCCCGCGGGCCAGGGCACTGACCGTCATGCCCGTCGCGAGCCGTCGCTCCCGTAGCCGCGCCCCGTTCAGGACCGGCATCCGGACAGCCTCCTCGCACGCGGGGCAGGGAGGGATGGCTTCGCGCTCATGGATCTCGTAGCCCTCGGCCGTACCGCATCGGCCCGTCCACTCGGGCGCGGCGTTCGGATCGTCGATGGTGTCGTCGTCCCAGCACCGCGTGGGCACGTACGACTTCCTGGCGGCAGCCCTCCGGGCGGCGGTGACGGCCTGGGCGTTCAGACCGAGGTTCTCAGGGGGGACACCGGCGTACTTCTCGTGGAGGCGAGCGACTCTGTCGACGGTGCGCGCGCTGAGGAGCCGCTCCCGGTGCATGATCTCGTGCACCCGGGGTGCGGCGACCCCCAACGACGCGGCCAGCCACGGGCCCGGATATCCGTCCGCCCACAGACCTTGCAGTCGCCGCTTCGTACCGGTCGAAGCGCTCAGGGGCCCGAAGCCGGAGGTGAAGTCCGGTGGGCGGTACTCCAGCGCGGCCACCGCTCGCACCACGCTCCGGTTCATCGCCACCAACGGCGCGTGGTTCCGCCCGACGCTGCGGCAGCCGCGGATCAGATCGCGGACGGTCGTGACCGAGACGCCCGCCTGACGTGCCATGTCCTTGGGCGCCATGCCCTCGGCGAACAGCTCCTGCGCACGCCGCACGGCCGGCGCGGGGTCGATACGCATCGTGATCCCCTGCCTGCGCTGGTAGGCACGATGTTTCTCATGGCGTCGCGCCTGCTCCCGTTCGGCGGGGGTCATTTCCGATCGGCGCCTTTTGGAGCTCTTGCCCATGACGACCTCCATTCAGGAAACATGGAGAGAACAGCAGGGAAGTGGGGGAGGACGGCGAACGCTACCTTCCGCCGCAGGCGCGGGGCCAGGTTTTCTTACCGCCCGCTTGCCCGGTCGTTTCGCCGGTCGGGCTGCCGGCCTCTTGACCGGTCGTTTCGCCGGTCGGTCTGCCGGCTGTTTCCGTAGCGCCGGTCGTGCTGCCGGTCACTTTGATCGCGCGCCGAGGCCTGTCTGGCCCGCCCGAACCGCCGAAGCCATGCGCGGGAATGCATACATGTGCGGCGCAGTCCCGCCACAGGCCGGTCCGCAGCGGTGCCGGCGCCCCCGCGCCCCAGGTTCGTATCCGGCGGGGCCGAGTTAGCATACCCATAGGCCGGAGACGAGGCCGGTCCTGTCGCGGACGGCGCCGACTCGGGCGCCGAGGGGTCGCAGACGCTGTTGTCAGCCCGTAGGACGCACGCCCCCTGAACTTCGCGTGGCTGCGGGGGGCCGCTTCCTCCACACCTGGCCGCACCATGAAGAAGCTGAGCGCCATGAACGCCGTTGTCCATCGGGAGCCCTTCGACGAGGCCGACGACGCTGCGGTGCGGGTCCGGTCCGGAGAGCCGGAAGGCGCGTACGAACTGCTACGCGTGGAAGACACCGCGTCATCGCCGCGGGCTACGGGTGCCGATCATGGCGTTGATCAGGACCTGCGGGCTCTGTTCGGACAGTCGACGGCCGTCTTCGCCTCGCTCGCCGGACCGAAGCACGTGCTGGAGGCCGCGAACGCCGCTTTCGCCGCCGTGATCGGCGGCGAAGCGCCTGTCCGGACCGGCATGCCGCTCGGTGTCCTGCTGCCCGAAGCCGAGGAGCAGGGCATCCTGACCTCGCTGGACCAGGTCTACCGGACCGGTGAGCGGCACACCGGCTCGGACGCGAGGTTCCTGCTGGGCAGCGGCGCCAGGGCGCGTGAGGCGTTCTTCGACTTCACCTACGAACCCAGGACCGACCAGGACGGCAACGTCACCGGCGTGCATCTGATCGGGATCGAGACCACGCAGGTCAAGCAGGCGCAGCGGCTGACGGCCGAGCACCGTGCCCTGCTGGAGCAGATCGCCCGGCAGGCCCCTCTGGAACAGGTCCTGGAGGGCATGGCACGCACCATCGAGGAACTGTCACCGGAGAAGGTCTTCGTCTCCATACTGCTCGCGGACGGCGACGGCCGGCATCTGCGGCACGGCGCGGGGCCCAGCCTCCCCGAGTTCTACAACCGGGCGATCGACGGCATCACCATCGGTGACGGCGTCGGTTCCTGCGGCACCGCGGCACACCGGCGGCAGATGGTCATCGTGGACGAGATCGCCACGAATCTGTACTGGGAGCCCTACCGGGACCTGGCCGACTCCGCCGGCGTGGCGGCCTGCTGGTCCACCCCCGTCCTGGCCAGGGACGGGACCCTCCTCGGCACGTTCGCGATGTACCACCCCTCGCCCCGCGCACCGCAGGAATTCGATCTCACCCTCGTCCGTCTGTTCGCCGACACCGCCGCGCTGGCCATCGAACGTCACCAGGTCGAGCAAGCCCGCGTCGCCGCCGAGACGCGGGAGAAGCACGCCCGCGACGATCTGGCCTTCCTGCTGGAGGCGAGTACCTCGCTGTCGTCCGGCCTGGACTACACGCAGACCTTGCAGCGCCTGGCCAGGTGCTGCGTAGGGGGCGTGGCACCGTTGTGCGCGATAGACGTCCTCGAAGGCGGCCGGGTACGCCGCATCGCCACCGCCGCGGCGACCGACGCGGAGGAAGAACGCCTCGCCTCCCAGACGCCCGTCTACGACGCCGACGACGACGCGATCGCCCGGGTCCTGGCCTCCGGGGCCAGCGAGATCGTGCGCCGCGCCCCCCGGAATCCCGGGCTCTGGCGCGATCTGGGAGTGACCGGCTACCTGTGCGTCCCGCTGCTTGAGCGGGGGCGGCCCTTCGGGACGCTCACCGCACTGACCAACGGCGCGGGCACGTTCGACGACCACAGCATCGCGCTGGCCGAGGAACTGGCCCGCCGCGCGGCGTCCGCCGCACTCAATGCCCGCCAGTACACCGAGCGCGTCGCTCTCGCCCGCGACCTGCAAGCCGGCCTGCTGGTGTCCGAGGTGCCCACCCTGCCGGCCGCCACGGCCGCCACCTTCTACCATCCCGCCGGTGAAGGACTCGACATCGGCGGCGACTTCTACGACGTCTTCCCGCTGCCGGACGGCACCTGGGCGTTCCTGCTCGGCGACGTGTGCGGTCGTGGTGCCATCGCCGCGACGACCACCGGACTGGTCCGGCACACCGCCCGTGCCGTGGCCCCTCTGCTGCCCCGGACCGTCAGCGTCGTCCGGGCCATCAACAAGGCCCTGCTCGAGCGTCCCGCCAGCCACGGCACCGGCTTCGTGAGTCTTGTCTACGGGCACCTCAGCCCTGCGCACGACGGTCTCGACGTCACGTTCGTGCGGGCCGGTCACACCTTCCCCGTCCTCATCGACGCCCGGCACGTCGCCCGTACCGTCGAGTCGGAGGGCCTGCTGCTCGGTATCTGCGAGGAACCCGAGCTGACCGCCCATCACATCCGCCTGCGCCCCTCCGAGAGCCTGGTTCTCTACACCGACGGCATCACCGAGGCCCGCAACGACGCAGGCGACCAGTTCGGCGAGGAGCGCCTCACCGGCACACTGACCGGGCGGCTGCGCGACGGGTACACCGCCCAGGACGTCATCGTCGAACTGACCGGCGCGGTGCGCGGCTTCACCGGGCCCGGAGGGGTCGACGACGACCAAGCCGCTCTCGCCATCACGGTGAGCCGGGCGGCCGCGTCCGCACCGGCGCGGTGCGCGGGCTGAGGAGGACGCGGCACACGGCGAGCGACAGGCACAGCCCGGCCGCGGCCAGCACGACGGCGGTGCGTTCGCCCCACGAGGACCAGGCCGCGCCGAACCCCAGCGAGCCGACGATCCGGGCCAGGGCCTGTCCACTGCCCACGACGGCGATTCCGGAGCCCTGCTGGACGGTCGGCACGGCCTCGCCCGCGGCGGCGGCCAGCACTCCGTCGGTGCCCGCGTAGAAGAGGCCGTGCAAGATCAGGACGGCCGGTACCACCGCGACCGTGGTGGCGGGCGTCGCCGCCAGCAGACCGTACACGGCGAGCAGGGCCATGTGTCCGGCCAGGAAGGTGGCTCTTCGTCCCACGCGGTCGGCGAGCGCCCCGACGGGTATCGCGAGCAGCAGGAACGCGGCGGCGGTGGCCAACGGCAGCAGCGGGAACCACTGGTTCGGCAGCTCGAATCTGCGCTGGATCAGGAGGTACAGGAATCCGTCGCTCGTCGCGGTGAGTCCCAGGAGCGCGGAGCAGCAGGTCAGCCGGGCCATGTCCCGCTGCTTCAGCAAGCCCGCGAAGTCCCGCAGGCGGGGCTCCCGGGCGAGCCGTTCCACGGGGCCGGCCGGTCTGCGGGCACGGGGAACGAAGAGGAGGAGTACGACCACTCCGAGAGCGGCCGCACAGCTGCTGACCACGAACACCGCCTCGTACGCCGATGTCGAGCCCGTGGTGGAGAGCGGTGCTCGGGTGGCCTGCAGGATGCCGAACGCCGCCAGTGGACCGATCAGGGCCCCGGCGGTGTCCATGGCCCGGTGTACCCCGAAGGCTCTCGCGCGGCGTCCGGGCCCGGCGGCAAGGGAGATCATCGCGTCCCGCGGCGCCGTGCGCAGGCCCTTCCCGGTCCGGTCGACGGCGATCGTCGCGACGACGGCGGGCACGGTGTGCGCGATGAGCAGCAGTGGTTTGCAGAGCGCGGACAGCGTGTACCCGACGGCGGCGACCGCCTTGTGCCGTCCGCCACCGCGGTCCGCCAGGTGGCCGCCCAACAGCCGTACCAGGGCGGCGACTCCGTTCTGGGTCCCGTCCAGCAGGCCGTAGGCGACCGGGGGGAGTCCGAGCCCGACGGCCAGGTAGAGAGGGAGCACGGCGGTGACCATCTCCGCGGACACGTCCGTGATGAGGCTGACGGCACCGAGCGCGAAGACCGTCCCGGGGACTCCCCTCGTCCGCCACCGGGCACCGTCGCCCTCGGGTCGCCCTGAGCCGTTGCGACTGTCGGCAAGGTACATCGGCTGCCGCCTTCCCAGCTGTCAGCGGCCGAGGACCGCGGGGGCCAGGGCGCCCTCGAGAAGCCTCCGCGGGGCGCCCTTGCCGTCGGCTCGTACGGTCCACAGATCGGTGCCCTGGTCGCCCGCCAGGCTGTAGACGAGGGACCCGTCGCCGGTCCACACCGCTTGGTCGTCGACGTTCCGCTGTTCGGCGGTCGGTGTCTCCTTCATGGTGCGCAGGTCCAGGACGTACAGCCGCCAGGGGGCGTCCGCCGGGAGCCCGGGCACGCGCTTCTTGTAGGCGACCCGGTCACCGGTGGGGGAGAGCGAGGGACACTCCGCATTGCCGTGGATGAGGGTGAGTTCGCGGGAAGCGACGTCCCCGGCCGCGAGATAGGTCTGTCCGCCCGTGGCCACCGTGACGTAGAAGGTGCGGTCGTCGGCGAACGTCACTCCCCAGACGTTCACATCAGCGGCCTTGTACGGCCGCCCTTCTTTGATCACGGTGTACGTCTCGAGGTTGTCCCGCAGCACCCAGCCCTCGGTGTCCAGGAGCGAGGTGCGCGTGGAGAATCCCGTCCCCGTGTAGGAGTCACCGCTGACGAACACCGTCCATGCCACCGTCCGTCCGGACGGCGAGACGCGTGCCCTGGTCGGGGTGCCCGCCAACGGGAACGTGCGCCGTTCACGCAGCTCCTGGTCCAGGACCACCGCGCGGTACGTATCGCGCACCACCCCGTGCTCGCCCTGCAGACAGATGCCGGTCCCGGCCGCGGCGGAGAAACGCAGGCACTTCACCCCCGAGGCGACGCGCGGCCCCGTCGGCTTGTCCGCCGGCACGGAAGCCAGTTCGTCGCGGTGGGGTCCCCACACCATGTTGCGGAAGACGACCCTCCGTCCGGCGTCCCCGGCCAGCGTCACCGGGCCGGGGAGGACCGCCGGCCCGCCCTGTGCCGGGCGGTCCAGCCGGCTCGTGCGCTCGGCGGCCCTGCGCACGGAGTAACCGGCGACCGCAGCCAGCAACAGAATGCAGACGATCAGGACCGGCAGGCGGCACTTGCGGATCACGCGCCCGTCGCGCACGCCCTCGTCCGTCACGTCTTGGTTCTTCGTGCTCATGTACAAGTCCTGGCCGTAGAGGTCGGGGATTCCGTGGCCGGATCCCCCTTGCGCTGCTACGCAGGGGGGAAGGAAAACATCAGGGGGCCGGCCCGAGTCAATATCTGCGGTCATGCGCAGGCGGGGATTCACGGCATCGCAACCGCGGTCAGGATTCCTTGACCGGCGCTCCGCGGCGCTGGTACACACGGGTGAGCCACACATCAATGCGACTTCAGCCAACGCCTGAAGTGTCCGCTTCGCGGACAGAAAGCACGTGCCTTGCCGGACCGGAAAGGTCACAAGGCCCGCAGTTTCCCGGTCGAGGGCGGGGCCCGCGCATCCCGGTGCACGAATGCCCGCCTCATGTCGGCTTCCGGCCGAGGCCAGTAGCCGATTCCTGATGTGCAGTTGTCATCCGGGAGCGGAGCATGCGCAAACGCGCCGTCCTCACCATCGCCGTACTCACCGGTGTGTTGTCCGGTCTCCTCACGAGGCCGGCCAATGGAGATCCTCCCGCGCCGGGCGAGCTGCCCACCCCCGACCACGTCGTCGTCGCGGTCTTCGAAAACCATTCCGCTGCGCAGATCCTCGGCAGCGGCGAGGCGCCCTATTTCGACGAACTCGCGGCAGGCGGCGCCCGGCTCACCGCATCGTACGGAATCACCCACCCCAGCCAGCCGAACTACCTCGCCCTGTTCTCCGGCGGCATTCAGGGTGTCACCGGCGACGAATGCTACCGGGCGGGGTTCAGCAACGGACCCAACCTCGCGTCCGAACTCATCGCCAAGGGGAAGACATGGGCCAGTTACAACGAGGGGCTGCCCGGTCAGGGCAGCACCAGCTGTACCGAGGGGCGGTACGCCAGGAAGCACAACCCCTGGTTCGCCTTCAGCAACGTCCCGACCGACACCGCTCGTACACTCGACCAGTTCCCCTCCGACTACAGCCGGTTGCCCGACGTCTCCTTCGTCGTCCCCGACCTGTGCAACTCGATGCACGACTGCTCGGTCTCCACCGGTGACGCCTGGCTGAAGAAGACCCTCGGCGCGTACGCCACTTGGGCGAAGACACACAACAGTCTGCTCGTCGTCACGTTCGACGAGGACAACCGCAACGCCGACAACCAGATACCGACCGTCCTCTACGGCCAGCCCGTGAGAGCGGGCAGCACCACCGGCACCAGCTACACGCACTACAACCTGCTCCGTACCCTGGAGGACATGTCCGGCACCGACCACGCCGGGGCGGCCGCCGACGCCTCTGCCGTGACCGGTATCTGGAACGCGCCCGGCGAACCGCCGCCCCCGCCTCCGTCGACAGCCCCGGTCACCACGCCAGGTTCAAGCGGAACTCCGGTCGCCCCACCGCCGAGCACCTCCGCCCCGACGGACCTACCGGCGCCCGGCGGAGCGATCCAGTCCGGTACGAGCACACCGGTGCCCGGTACGCAGACACCACCGCCGTCCGGCGCCCCGACGGAACCGGGGCTGCCCGAAACCGGGGCGAGTCCCCTCATCGGGTGGCTGACGGGAGCCGCCGTACTCCTGCTGACCGCAGGCATCCTGCTCAGCCGGAAACGCATGCGGTCGCGTCGCTGAGGCCTCCCTGGCCGCCGGCCGGGGGGTCCGTCTCGCCGCGCATCGGCGAGGGGGACACCGGGGGAGGCGTCCCGGTACCGGCGGGCTGCTGCGCGAGGGTCAGGGCGGCAGCCGCGCCGACCGCAAGCAGCGCCATCGCGGTGATCGTCACGGTCGTCCTGGCGGACGAGTGAGCCGTCGCCGGGCGGGCGTGGCGAGCCGACCGCCGCGGCTCCTCGCGGGAGCCACGGCGGGTCGGTGGAGCGGTGCGGGCCGGCCGGACCGGAGGCCGGGGGGCGGTGCGAACGGTCCTGCGGGCCCGGAGATAGGCCGTGGCCGCCCAGGGCAGCAGCGCCTCCGCCAACAGGACGTCGGGTTGTTGGAAGAGCCGGGTCAGGTCGTGATGGGCGGCCGAGCAGTCCGGACACCGGGCCAGGTGCCGGTCCAGGTAGTCGCTGCGGTGGGCCGACGTGCCCGGGCGGGTGGTCGCCTCCAGCAATTTGATCAGGTTCCGGCAGGCCTCGCCCGCCTGAGCCGTGTAGTGGACGAGATACGCGCCGCGTACACGATGCAGCAAGTCCTCGCGTCTGGCCGCGGGATGAACGGCCGTCAGGCCCAGGACGGCTGCCGTGTCTTCGGTGTCCGCCGGCTCGATGACGGTGTACCACAGCAAGGACCGTATGCGCGGCGGCAGTGTGTACACGGCCCACCGGGCCAGGCTGCTCCCCGAATCGGCCGACGCCTTCGGCGGATACCCGGCGCCCTCCGTCTCCCGGCGGTCGTCCAGGGCCCGGTGGTCGAGCCACCGGAGGAAACCCGGCTCCAGGACGGCACGACGCCCTGTGAAGGCCCAGCGCTCGGCGGTCTGTGCCACGGTCAGCAACAACTGCAGCCGCAGGGCGTCCTCGGGCTCGAAGGCGCCGATGCCACGTTCGGAGTGCCGGAACGCCTCGGCCGCCAGGATCTGGGCATGTGAGCCCTGGACCCACAGCCCGGCGTACGAGGCCATCGCGGACAGATGCCGCCGCCGCAGCTCCTGGAGGACCTGCGGCGCGTCGACCGCTTCGCCCGGCGGCGCGTCCGGCCGGTCCGGGGCCGCGGAGCGCAGACACCGGATCAGAGCGGCGTCCGACAGGGCCCGGTGGTTCCCGGCGAGCTGACGCCCACGGCTTTGATGACGCTGCTCCATGCCAAAGCCCGCATCATCGTGAACGGTGTTCGCATTGCAGCGACAACCCTTGCCAGTGGCACAGCACACCTCTGCTCCTCCATACCTGTATTTGGATGTCATTCACCTGCTGACCGGAAAAGTCAGTGGTGGGCGACCGCAGTGCCGCGCGGCATGAGCGAAGCGGACGCACAGTCGTCCCTCACCGCACATGTGGCGGTGAGGCGGTCACGCCCCGGCACCGTAGCTCCGCGTCCGACGTCCGCGGCGCATGCTGTGACCCGGGAAAGAAGCGGGAGTTGAGTATTTGTCACCGCGGTACGTACTTCCGCTTGCCAGACGGTCGCCCGGTCGAGCACACCTTCGGTTCTGCGGTTAAGTAAGACGCCGCGTGAAACAGGAGCGGATCCGCGAAACCCGTCATTGCACGGGAAAAGAAAGAATCCCGCCTCCTGATTGTGCAGAACTTCGAAGGACGACGGGGGCGAACGCATGTCAGGTCATCGCCGTGCACGCACGGTCCGGGGCGGCTTCCGGTGGGTTGCCCATCTGGTGAACGAGCGTCCTGGGATCGTCCTCACGGCCACAGCCCTGTTACTGGGGATGGCCGGCTTCCTCGGTCACGGTGTCGCCGTCCACCTGCGCAACGGCGGGGACGAGGACCCGGGTTCCGAATCCTCGTACGCCACCCGCATCCTGGACCGGGACTTCCCCGGCGGCCGTCCCGACCTGATCCTCCTGGCCGGCACCCGGAACGGCGTGGACCGGCCTCTCGCCGCACGGCAGGGGCGCGCCCTGGCCGCCCGGCTCGTCAAGGAGCACGGCGTCGCGGGTGTCGCCTCCTACTGGACGACCCGTTCGCCCGCACTGCGCTCGCGCGACGGGCGGTACGCGCTGATCACGGCCCGGCTGAGCGGTGACACGAGAGCCGTGCAGCGAGCCGTGGACCGGATCGCGCCGCGCTACCGGGGAACCCGGGGTGCCCTGCGCATGCGCATCGGTGGCGCTGCGGCGGTCCGGCGCGAGGCGCAGACCATGGTCACCGAGGACCTGACCCGCGCCGAGGCCATGTCCGTTCCCGCCACCCTGCTGATCCTGGTGTTCGTCTTCGGCAGCGTGGCCGCCGCCCTGCTGCCGGTCTGCGTCGGCATGGTCGCCATCGTGGGATCGCAGGCGGTGCTGCGCGCACTGGCCGCCGCGACCGACATCTCGCTGTTCGCCCTCAACCTCACGACGGCGCTGGGTCTCGGGCTGGCCGTCGACTACGCACTCCTGATCGTCCGCCGCTACCGGGAGGAACTCACCGGCGGAGCCGACCGCTGCGCCGCCATCGGCACCACCTTGGACACCGCGGGCCGGACGGTGCTGTTCTCCTCCGTCACGGTGGCGCTGTCCCTCGCGACGATGCTGGTGTTCCCCCACCGCTTTCTGCGCTCGATGGCCTACGCCGGCATCAGCGTGGTGGTGCTGTCCGCGGGCGCGGCCCTCGTCGTCCTCCCGGCCCTGCTCCGCCTGATGGGACCGCGCATCGACGCCTGGGACGTCCGGACGCTGATACGTCCCCGGCGCCGTGCGGGGCGGCACGCGGCTCCCCGGTACGGTGCGGGGTGGGTCCGGGTCACCGGCACGGTGATGCGGCGGGCACCGCTCTTCACCGTCGGCACCACCGGCCTCCTGCTGCTGCTCGGGCTGCCGTTCCTGAACGTGCGCTTCGGGCATCCGGACGACCGCCAGCTCCCCGCCGGCGCCGAGGCCCGTGTCGTACAGCAGCACATCCGCGAGGGCTTCAGCACGGGCGGCGGGGCGGGCCCGGAGATCCTGGTCCGCGGTGCCACGTCCGCCGGGCTGGCCCCGTACGCCGCTCGGTTGTCCCGGCTGTCGGGGGCCGAGCGCGTCGACGGACCGACCGGCACCTACACGGCGGGCGCCCGGACGGGGCCGCCGGACCCGACGCGGGCCCGGACCGGCGACTCCTGGCTCTCCGTGGTCACCCGCGCCGACGCCACGCCTGCCGCGGCCGAACGCCTGGTCCGCTCCGTGCGGGACGTCGAGGTGCCCTTCCGCACGTACGTCACCGGGCCGACCGCCGAGTCGCTGGACAGCCGCGCCGCCGTGCTGGCCCGGCTTCCCGTGGCGGGCGTACTGGTCACCGCGGCCACCCTGTCGCTGCTCCTGCTGCTCACCGGCAGCTACCTGGTGCCGCTGCAGGCCCTGGTGCTCAACGCGCTCAGTCTGACGGCGATGTTCGGAACCCTCGTGTGGGTCTTCCAGGAAGGGCACATGGCCGGTCTGCTCGGCTTCACCCCGACCGGGGTGATCGAGACGACACTGCCCGTGCTCATGGCCTTCCTTGCCTTCGGACTGTCCATGGACTACGGGGTGTTCCTCCTCTCCCGCGTGCGAGAGGAAGTGCTCCGGGCGGGCGACCACCGGACGGGCGTGGTCGAGGGGATGCGGAGAACAGGAGGGATCATCACCGCGGCCGTGCTGATCCTCGCCGTCGTGTTGCTGAGCGTGGCCACCTCGCGGACGGTGGGCGCGAAGATGCTGGGCACGGGGGTTGCCGTCGCCGTCCTGGCGGACGCCTTCGTCGTGCGGGCCCTGCTGGTGCCGGCGGTGCTGGCGCTCACCGGCCGGGCCGCCTGGCTGGGGCCGGCCCGGCTCGGGCGGGTCCCGCAACGGGAGCCATGCAGGTAAACAAGAGGCAAAGAGGCGGGCTCCGGGGGCGACGTACGGCTCGTTACCCGCATGGATGCCCGTGATCTCGGTGCCGACGGCCGGCACCGAGGACACGGGCCGGCGCCCCCCTCGTGGCGGCACACGGGCGCAGGGAGCGGATGCGCCGGAGAACAGCGGCCCGACGGAGTTCGTCACTCCTCTCCCCCCAACGGCTGACCAGACATGGAAGGACCATCAACCCATGTACGTCAGGAGGGTCAACTCCCACACTCCGGCGATCGAGACCCCGAGGCATTTCCTCCCCGGCGAACTGGTGCTCTCGATGGAGAAGGAGCTGCCCTCGCTCGCCGAGGAGACCGTCCGCGCCGTGCGCGCCCGGATACCGGCGCTCGTACCCGCCCTGGAGGACCCCTGCAGAGCGCAGATACAGGCAGGCGTGGAGCGGGCACTGCGGGAGTTCCTGAACCGGCTCTCGGGGGGACCGGCGCGGCTGGGGGAGGAGACGGCGGACGACTGCCGGGAGCTGGGCAGGAACGAGATGCGCAGGGGAGGAAACCTGGAGGCCCTGCAGGCCGCGTTCCGGCTGGCGGCCAGGCTCGCCTGGCGCCGGTGCATCGACACCGGCAGCCGCATGGGCATCGAACCGGGCCTGTTGTACCCGGTGGCGGAAAGCCTGTTCGCCTACATCGACGAACTCGCCGCGCACTGCGCGGAGGGCTTTTCCCAGGCTCAGTTGCACGCGGCCGGCGAACTGAGGCTGAGACGGCAACGCCTCCTGCAGATACTCACCGCAGACACGCCCGCACCCCTGCAGACGGTGACCGAACTGGCGCTCGCCGCCGCCTGGAGGCTGCCACAGACCGTTCAGGTGGTGGCATTCTCGCCGGCCAGGCACGGGCGGCGTACGGCGGCCCCGGCGCCGGTGCTCGAGAGCGTCGACGCGCTGGCCGACTTCAGCGGGCCCGATCCGCTGCTGCTGATACCGGAGCCGGGCCCCCAGCACCGCCCGGCCCTGGAGAAGTACCTGGACGGACGGGCGGCCGTGGTGGGGCCGCCGGTGGCGCTGGAGCACGCGGCGGTGTCGCTGCGCTGGGCGCGCAGACTGCTGGCGTTGGGGGCCCGCGGGCTGGGCGGTACGGACACCGTCATGTACTGCGCCGACAACCTCATGCCGCTGATGCTGCTTCAGGACGAGGTCCTCATCCGCACGCTGACGGCACGGCGGCTCGCGCCGCTCGCGCACCTGACACCGAAACAGCACGAACGCGTCACCCGCACCCTGCTGGCCTGGCTGCAGTGCTCGGGCAACACCATCGAGGCCGCACGGAAGATCAGCGTGCATCCGCAGACCGTGCGCTACCGGCTGCGTCAGATCGAGGACCTGTTCGGGTCGGCGCTGCGTGACCCGGACGTCCGCTTCGAGCTGGAAGTCGTGCTACGGGCGCAGGAACTGTTCGCCGCGATGGAGGCGCGGCGCAGACGCGGCACCCCGCGGGCCGCCCGTCCGCGCACCGCGAGCAGGTACCAGATGCGCGACCAGTCCCGCCCATAGCGTCAGCACGGCCGGAAACCGGTCGCCACGGGGCGTGTCGGGTCGGCACTCCAGTCGCTCCAGGAACCCACGTACAGCCCCGACGGGATACCGGCTCGTTCGAGGGCCAGGACCTGCTGGGAGGCGCGGACACCGGATCCGCAGTACGTGGCCACCTCGGGAGCCGTCTCGGCACCCAGCGAAGCGAAGCGGTCACGCAGCGCCGAAGCGGTCAGGAACCGGCCCTTCTCGTCGACATTCTGCGCCGCGGGTGCGCTGACGGCGCCCGGGATGTGCCCGCCCATGGCGTCGTACGGCTCGAAGTCACCCCGGTACCGCTCCGGTGCGCGGGCGTCCAGGAGCAGACCGGCGCGGGCCACCACGGCCGCCTGGTCCGCGTCCAGCACCCTCATCGCGCCGGGACGGACGATGAAGTCGCCCGGACCCCAGGCCGGCTCGGGCTCGGGTACGACGAGGTGTCCGGCCACGCTCCAGTTGAGCATGCCGCCGTCGAGCACCCGCACGTTGCCGTGTCCCGCCCAGCGCAGCATCCACCAGGCGCGCGCCGCCGCGATCATCGCCGCGTTCCCTGCGTCGTACACCACGACGGGGCGATCCATCGAGACGCCTGCGCGGCGCATTGTCTCCTCGAAACCACACGGCGACGGAAGCGGATGCCGGCCGCCCAGTCCAGCCGGACCGGCCAGTTCGGTCTCGAGGTCGACCACGTAGGCCCCGGGGATGTGACCCCTGGAATTGCCGGGCGGGTCCTCACGGACCCAGCGCACCTCCACCAGCGTCGGCGGAGCTGGTCCCCGGAGCTCCTCCGAGAGCTCCAATACATCGATCACAGGGTCCATGAATTCCACGGTAGTTTCACCATCACTAGGGCGCAAGGTTCGCTCAATTGAGCCGGAACAGTGATTCGCGTGAGCGGTGCGAAGTTGCGGCCACGATGCAGTCACCTTTCATTCACCGGTGTCCGGGGCTCACGGCTCTTCCTGTCGAGCGCACCTCGGACCGCGTCACGCGATTTCACGCCCAGCTTGGTCAATGTATGGGCCACGTGGTGTTCGACGGTGCGCGGTGAAAGGAAGAGCGCCTGGGCGATCTCCTTGTTGCTGGCGCCGCGCGCCAAGAGCTGGGCGACCTCGTGCTCGCGGGGGGAGAGGGCGTCCCCGTAGCCGGGGCGCCCGCGTGCCGAAGGCCGGCTCAGTCCCAGGGCCCGCAGCCGCTCCTGGCAGCGGGCGGCGTCGAAGGCGGCGCCGAGCCGTGCGTACAGATCGGCCGCCGCGGTGAGCCCGGAAGCCGCTCGGCCGGGATCCGTCCCGGTCAGCACGTGTGCGGTGGACTCGACGGCGCCCGCCTCCTCGTACGGCCGGCCGATGGACCGGTAGATCGCGGCGGCCTGGTCGAAGTGCTCGGCGGCCGCGGCCGGATCGGCTTCACGCCGGAGGATTCCCCGGCACAGGTGCAGCTCGGCCACGGCCGCGGGTGCGTCCCGCCCCGCCAGTCCCCGTTCCATCTCGTCGGTCAGTTCGACGGCCTCGCGATGACGGCCGCACGTGACAGCGGCCTCCACCGATACGGGCAGCAGGTTGACCGCCCACACCCAGGCCTGTTTCTGTCGTACGACATGCCGAGCCGAAGCGGTCACCGACCACGCGGCCTCGGCGTCACCGTCGGTGAGTCTGGCCCGGGCCAGTCCCGTCAACGTGATGCACATGTAGACACCGCCACGCTTGCTCCAGCTCTCCGCCACGGAGGTGAATTCCTCCGTGGCCCTGGCCAGCTGTCCACGCGCAGCCGCCAGTCGGCCGCAGACCAGAGCCCGCTGCGTTTCCAGGAAAGGCATGTCCGGAAATTCCGTGCGCAGCGCCGAATATTTCTCTTCGAGGCCCGCCCATTCTCCGGCCAGGTAGGCGTGTACCAAAAGGGTGCTGCGGGAGTAGCAGTCGAGAAGCAGGCTCCCCACCCGCCGAGCGAGTCTCCCGCAGTCCCCGAGCAGCGCTGCGGCCCGCTCGTCGTGCCCCACCAGCAGCGCCCCCTCGGCAGCGTTGTACAGGGCCCGGGCCGTCTGCCGGACGACCTCCAGGTCGTCGTCATCCCGGGGCAGCGCGTCCAGGCGCTGCCATACCTCCGGGTCACCCAGGTACGCATCCAGGGAGATCCTGCTCGCGTGCACCGCCGCCCGGGCGCCTCGGCTCCCGCTCACCGCCATGATCCGCTCGGCCCGCTCCAGCCAGGCCAGGGCCTCGGCGACGGGCTCGTCCCCCTCGCGCACGGCCAGCGCCGCCATGGCGCGGGCCGCCAGCTCCGGCCGCTGCTGCTCCAGCTCCGTGACGGCCTGCTCCACCTCGTGGAGGCCGTAGGGGTCGGTGGCCTGGTTGTACATGAGCAGGCCCAGATTCAGGCGGATCTCGCCGCGCGTGGCAGGGTGCAGCTGGGGGTCGGCCACTATCTGCCGCAACGCCGTCACCGTCGCCGCGTAGTCGACGCTGTTGACCGCGATACGGCTGAGATCCAGGGCCGCGCGCGAGCGGAGCTGGGGGTCCAGGCTCCGTTCGGCGAGCATCTCCCGCAGTATGCCGGCTGCCGTGCCTTCGTCACCGAGGGCAATGGCCTGGTCCGAAGCCGCGTGCGCCTGCTCGAGCCAGGCCTGGCGGTCGCCGAGCGCCCGTGTGTGGTGCGCGATCTCGACCAGCGGGGGAATGTTCTGCGCCCAGAGCGCCTTGATGGCCCTTCGGTGCAGCTCCAGCCGGCGCGGGCCCACCGTCCCCCGGTAGACCGCCTGCTGGTCCAACGCGTGCCGGAAGCCGTAGAGCGTGGGGGAGGACTCGATCAGCACCGCCGACCGCAGGCTCTCCAGCAGTCCCTGTGTTCCCTTCTCGGGATCCAGGTCGGCCACCTCGGCGAGCAGAGCCTCCGGGGCCGGCACCGCCAGCACGGCCGCGGCCTGGACCACCGCCATCCCGGCTTCCGAGAGCCCCGCGACGCGCTCCGACACGGCCTCCCGCAGCCCGCGCGGCACCTCCGAACTCTCCAGCCCGGCCACATCGTCGTCGTCGCTCGGTGCGCCGTTGAACAGGGCGCTGGACCGCCCACGCTCGTACAGCGTGATGAGATCCTCCTCGGCGACCAACGGCAACCCGGCGCTGCGTTCGAAGAGCACACGGACCAGACGAGGCGTGGCCCGTGGACCGAGTGCCGCGGTGGCCATCTGCTGCATGTCGCTCTCGGTGAGCGGCTTCAGCTGGATCTCCGCCCCACTGATCCCGGGAGGCCGCCGGTAGGCCGTCCCCAGGACGGGTACACCCCGGCGGCGCTTGTCCCGCCGGTAGGTGAGCACCAGGGCCAGTCCGTTCGGCGGGTCACGGGCGAGCATCAGAAGGAGGTCGCGGGTGGCCTCGTCCGCCCACTGCAGGTCTTCCACCATCAGCGTCACGGGGCCGGCGGCCTCCAGGAGCGCACGTACCGCCTGCATGCACCAGACCCGCTCGGTGCGAGGGTCCGCCGCGCCGGCACTCGGCATGGGCAGGTGCCCTGTCAGCTCGGGCAGGAGGGGCAGCAGCTCACCGGTGACCGGGTTCAGCTCGTCCGGCGGGGGCAGCCAGTCGCCGGTGCGTCGCAGTGCGTCCAGGACCGGTCCGAAGGGAAACGGGGCACGCAGAGGGTGGCACGCCGTCATCAGGGTCCGACTCCCCCGGGCGGCCTCGGCCGCTGCCGTCTCCCGCAGCAGTCGGGACTTCCCGATCCCCGCCTCGCCCTCGACCATGATCACGGCGGGCCTGCGGCGCAGCGCGCCGCCGAGGATCTCCAACTCGGGGCCTCGTCCCACGAAGAGGAATCCACTGCCAGGAACAGCAGCTTCGTCACTGAGAGGCCACATCATGGCGCCCTGCCGTTCTCGCCGCCTCGCGGTAGCTCGGACCAACGCAACGCTTCGCCGGATCCCGGCGGAGCCACTCCACGCTATCTCCGCTCGCGAGCCCGGGCAAAGCAACCGCCGAGGGTCCGGTCTAGCATGGAACGAGGGTTCGCAACCCACGAGCTGACGCGAGTGAGGCCTGCCCATGACCCTGGATGAGCGCGGAGTTCTCCCGTCCATCACCGCCTTTCCCCTGGTGGGACGCCAATCGGAGCTGGAGACACTCCTCAGTGCAGTACGGCGCAGACCGTCCGTGGTCTTCGTCGAGGGCGAATCGGGAATCGGAAAGTCGCGCCTCCTGGCCGAAGCCACGGCGCGGGCGTCCCAGGAAGGCATGACCGTCCTGTGGGGCGTCTGTCATCCCCTGCGGGAGCCGATGCCCTATGGCCCCGTTCTCGAAGCGCTGCGCGGCATACGAGCCGGGCTGACAGCCGAGGTCGGGCCCTCCGCGGGCGTGCTGAGGGGATGGCTGCCGGAACTCGCGGACGTACTGCCACCGGTCGCGCCGGAGGCGGCGCAGAGCAGACCTGACGGCTACCGCATGGTGCAGGGAGTGCGCGCCGTGCTGCAGGCCGTGGCATCGGCTGTGCTCGTGGTCGAGGACCTCCAGTGGGCCGATGAGGGCACCCGCGAGCTGCTGCTCACCCTCGCTCGGGATCTCCCGGCGGACACGGCGCTCGTCGCCACCTATCGTCTGGAAGATCTGCCGGAGGGCACGCCGATCCTCGGGGCGCCCTATCAGCGGCCTCCCGGTGTATCGGGCGCCGAGATCTCGCTCCGGCCGCTGAGCGAGACGGATGTGTGCAGCCTTGCGGAAGCCGCCCTGGGAACAGGGGCCTGTCGCCGCCTGGGACGAGTGCTGCACGAGCGCAGCAGCGGTTTGCCCCTCCTCGTCGAGGAGGACCTGATCACCCTGGGGCACAGGGGGCAGCGCAGCGGGCCCGCGACGGTCGGTTCCGACGGCGACTGGTCCCTGGCCCTGGAGCAGGCGGAGATCCCGCGCGGTCTGCGCGACGCGGTGCTGGAGCGGGTCGGGGGCCTGGGCGCGCCGGGGGTCGCCCTGGTGGAGGCGGCCGCCGTACTGGCGGTCCCGTCCTCGTGCTCACTGCTGCGGGAGGTGGCCGGTCTGGAGGCCGAAGAGGCCGAAGCGGGCCTGGTGGACGCGCTGCACGCCAGTGTCCTGCGCGAAAGCGGCCCGGATCTGTACGGGTTCCGGCACGCACTGGCCCAGCAGGTGGTCTACGCCGATCTGCTGGGGCCGCAGCGCAACCATCTGCACCGGCGGGCCGTCCAGGCGCTGTGGTCCCAGCCGGTCCCCCCGCTGGTACAGATCGCTCACCACACCGGGGCGACGGGAGACCGGACCGCGTGGCTGCACCAGGCGCAGGCGGCGGCGGACCAGGCCATCGGGCGGGGGGACGACGGCACTGCCGCCGGCATCCTCCACGAGATGTTCGCCGAGCCCCGTCTGGAGGCCCGCCTGCGGTCGTGGGCCGCGCTGAGCCTCAGCCGGATCGCCTACAACCGGATCGAGTACAGCTCCACGGTGGCGACGTTGCGCAAGATCCTCGCCGATCCCCAGCTCCCCCCCGTCACCCGTGGCGAGATCCGTCTGAACCTCGGTCTCATCCTGCGCAATCAGGGCCTCGACATGTCGGGCCACCAGGAGATCGAGAAGGCGATCCCGGAGCTGGAGGCGGAGCGCCCCGAACTCGCCGCGCGTGGCATGGCGGCCCTGGCCATGGTGGAGGACGACCGTCCGATGACCGAGGCGCTGCGGTGGATGGACCGTGCCGAGCGGACCGTCGCCCGCAGCACGGACGAGGCCGCCCGCGCGGCGATCCGCACGAACCGGCTCACCGTCATGGCGGACATCGCCGACGGCAGGGTGTGGGCGCTGCTGGACGCCCTGCCCCGTCACGCCGAGGACCCCGAGATCCTCCGGCAGACCAGCCGGGCGCTGTTCAACTGCGGTATGTACGGGCTACGGCTCGGACACGATCAACGGGCGGTCGCGCTGCTGAAAGAGGGCGCGCAGATGGCCAATCTCGCGGACAGCCCGTTCCTGGACTGCCTCACCCGGCTCTACCTGCTGGTCGCCGAGTGGCTCGCGGGCCGGTGGGAGGCCCTGGACGAGCGCTTCGCGTCGCTGGTCGCGGAGTTCCCCGACATGCCTCAGGCCCAGGCTCTGGAGGCGTACGTCGACGGGGGCATCATGGCGGCCCGAGGCAGGCTCGCGCAGGCGTGGGACGCCTACACGTCCGTCGTCTCGGCCTGGAAGAAGGGCCACGAGGTGCTGTGGCTCTACCTCGGAGCGGCGGGCGGCGCCCGGGTCCGGCTGGCCCAGGGCGACCCGCGGGCAGCATGGTCCGCGGTCGGACCCGCCCTGGAAGTCCTGCGCCGCGGCGGCCGCTGGACCTGGGGCACCGGGCTGGTGCCCGCGGCTGTCGAGGCGGCGGTGGCACTGGGCCGGCGGGCCGAGGCCGAGGCGCTCACCGCGGAGGCCGAACAGGGCCTCGTCGGCCGCGACGCACCCGCCGCCACCGCGGAACTGCACGTGTGCCGCGGCCTGCTGGCGCTCGACGTCGAACCCCTGCTGGCACAGGAGGAGTTCGGCTTCACCGCGGCCCTGTACGAACACATCGGCCGCCCCTACCTGATGACCCGGGCCGCGGAACGTGCCGCCGTCGCCCTGATCACCGTCGATCCCGAGGAGGCCGGCCGGGAACTGATGAGCGCGGCCGAGAGGTACACCCGGCTCACCGCCACGTCGGACGCCGCACGCTGCCAGCAGGCTCTGCGGTCGCTCGGGCTCGCCCAGCCCTCGTCCCGGGGGCGGCGGGGATACGGTGGGCAACTCTCCCCGCGTGAACGCGAGGTCGCCCAGCTTCTCGCCGGCGGGGCCGGCAACCGTGACATCGCGCAGGCGTTGTTCCTGTCGCCGCGCACCGTCGAACACCATGTGGCCAGTGTCCTCAGGAAGCTGGGCATCACCGATCGCAAGGCCGTGCGGTCGGTCCTGGCCGGCTACGACGCGTGACACCGGGCGTCAGCGGCGGCGGCTCTTCGTCTTCGGCGTCTTCGTCTTCGCCCGTTGTCCGGACGGAGCGAAGGTGCGTACCTGGCAGCCGCGCATGCTCAGCCGCGCGGACAGGTCCTGGGCCTCGGCCGCGCAGGTGGACAGCGCGTCCATGGCCGGGATGAAGATGACCTTGTAGACGCCGCTCTGCGCATGCCGGACGAGGCGGGTCAGCTCCGGCCGGGGGGTGCCCGACGGGCATCCGTTGTCCACGTAGAAGACGAGTTCGGGCAGTCCCAGCTTGTTGGCCCAGCGACGTATTCTCCGGCGGTCGATGTTGGGCCGGTACTGGTCCTGGGGGTAGTAACGCAGGTAGACGGCGGCGATTCGGCCGTTCCGTGCTGTGGTCGATTTCATTTCCGGCTCTCCTCGCTGGTCGGGTGCGGCAAGCGGTGCCGACGTGTCATGGGCTGGCTGCGGAATCGTCGGGATCGGTGTGTCCGGCCTCCCCGGGCCGTCTGCCGGCGGAGCCGTGCGTCACCGGTCGGCCGGAGTCCTGCCGGTCAGGGAGATTTCGGCCGCGCTCGTCCACGGCCCCCGCGAGCCCGCTTCGCTGAGGGCGACCAGCCGCACGTAGCGCCCGGTCTTGGCGCCGAAGACGGTGAAGTGCTCCGCGGTGGAGTCGGCGAACGTGCCCCTGGCCACCGGCTTGCCCCATGCGCCGGGCGAGGCGGAGACGTAGATCTTGTAGTCGCCGATCGTGCCGTTGGTCCCGCCGTCCTGGCGCGGCAGGTAGGCGAGGCCCTCCAGCACGTACGTGGCGCCCAGGTCGATCCGGATCTCGTGTGGCAGATCGTCCGAGGAGTAGTACCAGGCGGTGTGCCAGAAGGTGTTCGGATCACCGTCGAAGGCGTTGGCCGCCCGGCCGGACTCGCCGTACAGCTCCTCGCTGTCGGCGTACAGCAGGGACCAGTTCCCTTTGGGGATGGGGAGCAACGGTCCGGGTGTCCCCGGTGCGGGGGACACCGGCGAGGCGGGGGAGGAGGCAGCGGGCCGGGCGGACGGGGGCGGGTCCGTGTGACGCGGGGTCCCGGGAGCAGTGCTGTCCGGGGGCTCCGGGTGCGGTGGCGAGGGTACCGGGTCCGGACCAGGGGGCCGTGGGGCCCGGGGGAGAAGCAGCGGGGCGGGGCTCGCGGCCTGCACGCCCGGCGGCAGTGGCATCTCGCCGTTGGCCATGGCGAGGGGGAGCGGCGATGCCGTGGGGTCGTCCGCCGCGTCTGTGCGGGTGGTGCGGCGGGGTAGGTCCGGGGTGACGGTGACATCGGAGGGGCGGCTGGAGGTGAGGAGCACACCGCAGGTGAGGATCGCGGTCGTGAGGAGTCCGGCGACCCCGGCCGCCGCCGCGCGGGACGTCGTGGCCGGCGCTTTCCGGGGTCCGGGTACGGAGGGGCGGGATTCCCCGAGTGCCCCGGCGCCGGCGTCGGGATCGTCGGGGTGGGTGCCCGGGCGGCCGTCCTGGTCGGCACGGTCGCCCCGCGGCAGGTCGTCGGCTCCCTCCGGCACCGCGATACCGGGCGTCGTCGCCTCCTGGCCGCGCGAGGAAGTGCAGGCCGGACCCCACAGCGACAGCCCGGCGGGAAGCGCCGACCCCAGCCGCTCGTTGATGCCGGTCAGCTCGGCCTGCGCGGTCGCGCAGGGGGAGCACTCGGCGATGTGCCGTTCGAACGCCTTGCTGCGGCGGGCCCCGCTGCGCCGCACCGTGGCGGCCAGCAGACCGGCGTAGGGCCGGCAGATCTCGTTGTCCATGCGGGCCAGGTGCGCTTGCAGGTACGCCTCGCGCAGGCCCTCGCGCGCCCGCTGGGCCAGGGAGGAGACCCCGGAGGGCGTGATCCCGAGCATGATTCCCACGGCGTCGGCCGGCTCGCGTTCGACCTCCGTGTGCCACAGGACGAGTTGCCAGCGCTCGGGCAGGGACTGGAACGCGCGGATGACCAGGGAACGGTCCTCGGATTCGAGCATGGCCTGTTCCACATCGCTGCCGGGCGCCGACAGGTGTTCGGCCCAGGCGTGGAAGTCCTGCGACAACTGCACGCGGCGGCTGGTGGACATCCACTGGGCGGCCGTGTGCCGGACGACGCTCAGCAGGTAGGGCCGCCATGCGGCGTCGGGCCCGGTTCCGGCCCGGACGGCCCGGAGCGTCTGGGTGAACGACTCGGCCGCCAGGTCCTCGGCCGTGTGGGGGTCGCGGCAGCAGGTGCGTGCGTACGCCAGCACCGCCCCCTGGTGGCGGCGGTACATCTCGGCGAACGCCTCGTCGGCGGCCCGGTGAGCGGCCTTCGTACGGGGCAGGCGCAGGCCCCTGGCCTTGCGGCCCACGGCCTTCAGGTCGACGCCCTTGTGTTCGCCTGCCTGCTGATCGATGAGGGAGTGCAGTCCGGCGGAGATGCCGGCCCTGATCGCACGCCCGAGCTCGGCATCGGACGCGGACTCCCAGTGCTGCGCGGAGCCTTGCTTAGGAACCATGGAACGCCCTCGTGGTCCTCGCGGAGACAGGTGGGCCGTCGGGCCGGTCGGCCGTGACGGGGTCAATGTCCGGGAGGCAGGTGCAGGGTCCGCACCCGCCGGCGCATCAGTACGGGGTCGGGGCGCGGCTCCAGGCGGATGCCGAGCTTCTCGCACGCCACGACGTGACGGGACGTGGTGTGGATGAGGGTGCCGCGCTGGTTCATGACGCTGAGGACTTCGCAACGGTGCGAGGTGGCGGCGGACGACACGCGTCCCACCATCCCCGTGTCCAGGGTCACCATGTGACCCACCCAGGTCTGCCACGCGGGATCGTTCTGGTGTCTCACAGGCCGGGCCTCTCTGCACAGGTTGCCGGCACGGCTCGTGACGGGCCGGGAAAGAGCGGGGGCACTTCGACGATGTCGCAGCCGGACGCACCCCGGATGCGTGCCATGAGTTCCGCGTCCGCCGAACAGACGGAGGGCACGCACCGGCCGGACAGCAGGATCACCTGGTAGTCCCCGGCCTCGACGGCCCGTACCAACCGCTCCAGTTCCGGAAGCGCTCCCTCGGAACAGCAGCCGTCGTCGGCGTAGACGTCGGGCGGTCTCAGGCCGTGCCGGCGGGCGTAGTCACGGAGGGCGAAACGGTGCAGGTCCCATCCCCACCAGCGGGACGGAGAGCAGCACAGGTACGCGCCGACGCCGATGTCGCTGGGAGTGGTGTCATCGAGCTGCATGATCTCCTCCTGGATCACCGGGATGACCTGCGGTGCGGCGCCGTCGGCGCGGCATCTCCAGACAAGCCCCGGCGGTGAGGGCGTAACAATGCGGGACGGACCGACAGGAAATCGCCGGGCGGCGGTGCCGGTCTCTGGGTAGCGGTAGGGGGCGGGGACCGAAACGGCGCGGGGCTGCCCCGCCGCCGTGGGCGCTGTCCGTCGAACGTTGCATCGCCGGCATGTCACCGTCGGGCGCTGGCCGCGACGAACGCCTCGAACAGACGGCTGTCCTGCGGGTCGGCGTCCGGCCGCCACTGCACTCCGAGGACGCACCGGCGGTCGGGCAGCTCTATGGCCTCGACCAGTTCGTCCTGGCTCCAGGCGGCGGGAAGCAGTCCGGCTCCCAGCCGAGCCACCCCTTGATGGTGGAAGCACCGCACGGGCGTAGCGCTGCTGAGGATCTTGCTCAGCAGACTCCACTTCCCGACGCGCACCATGTGATGGGCGGAGAACCCCTGCTCCGGCCGATGACGGCTGCCCAACCGGTCGGGCAGATGCTGCAGGAGCGTGCCACCGAAGGTGATGTTGAGCAGGTGCATGCCCCGGGACACGCCGAGTACCGGCAGGTCCCGCATCAGGGCCTCGCGCAGGAGGGCGAACTCCCAGGCGTCCTGGGCGCGGTCCGGGCACCCGGTCATCGGGTGGGCCTCGGCGCCGTAGCGCAGTGGGTCCACATCGGGGCCCGCGGGGATCAGCAGGCCGTCGATGGCGTCGAGCGCGGACCACGCGCTGTGCCCCCAGGGCTGAAGCAGGGCCGCTGCTGCCCCGGCACGCGCGAGACCGTCGAGGTACGGCCGCAGGGCCACCGACGCCGCCGGCCGTTCCCTGCGGTCCACGCTCCTGTCGGGGTAGCCGCTCACCCCGATCACGGGACGGGAGTGTTCCGTGGCCCAGGGCCAGGCGGCGTGAGCCGTGCCGGCGCGCTGCCCCGGCAGGGGCGTACCGGGGGCGGGCCACGGTGGTCGCGGGCTCAGGACTTCGGCTGTCCAGCTCATTTTCCCTCCTCGGCGCGGCTTCCCGGGGCCGACCGGTCTGGTGGGCCAAGCCCGGCCGGCGGGTCGTATCCGGTGCCGGTCCACGACCGGGCATGTGCCTTGGCCTGCTCATTCGTCCCGGGAGATGCGTTGTCCCGGGATTTCGTACGGCGCCGCGACACGCTTCACCAGCAAGGTCATCTCGTATCCGATGCGGCCGATGTCCGCGCCCGCGTCGCTGATCACAGCCAGCGAGCGTCCGTAGGGAACGGCGGCGAGGGAGAGGAACGCGTGCTCCGTCTCGACCATGGCGTGCAGGACGGCTCCGGCCCGGGAGAGGCGTCCCAGCTCGTCGGCCACGGTGCGCATGCCGTGTGCGGCGGAGGCCAGGTTCTCGGCATCGCCGCCCGACAGCCCGCTCGAGGCGGCGATCAACCGGGCGTCGCGGGAGATCAGGACGGCGTGGCGGATTCCCTTGACGAGGCCGACCAGCTCGTTCATGCACTGATCGAGCGGCCGCACGTCCTGCGGCTCGAACGCTGTCAACGACGATCCCCTTCCGGGACGCGGATACGCGGATTCCGCAGCGCATGACGCGCACAGGCGACCCGCTCGGCATGCCGCACCGGCTCACAGGACTCTCGTCGCGGTGATCATGAGGCGTCGGCAGCAGGTCAGCAGCCGGGCCAGGCGCCGGTACAGGTAGCCGCCGTAACCGATGCGGACGTTTCGCCGCGCCCGTCCGGCCGCCCGCAGGCTCTGCGACCGCGGGGGACTCGCGACGGCGTTCTCGCGCTGCATGACGTTTCCGCTCGAGCGGGCCGCGCCGGTGTCCCCCGGACCCGAGCCGGTCCTGCGCCGCAGCCGAGGGCCCAGGGGGGAGGCCGTGGAGCAGTGGTGCGTGCAGCGGATCGCCGGCCGGTGGACCGGGGCCGGCAGCGTGACGAGCGGTGCCGGCCGTGCCGTGCGGGCGGGGACGCGCCCTTCGTCGCACAGGGGGCAGAGGAGCAGCCGGGCGTCGCCCGGGCTGCTCGACGGGCGGAATCGGTGGGGCATGGCGGGGTCCTCCCGGGGGAGTCGTTGCTTCCCTGTCCACGGAAGATCGCGCGCGCGTCCGGAGCAATGCGGGGTCACCCCTATTTCCCTCTGCCGAGACCTAGGGGGACGGTGCGGGTGCGCGGCGGAAGCCCTGCGCGCGGCGGGGAGTGCCGCCCCGGCCCCGGCTGGGCCGCCCAGACCGGAACGTAACGTTCGGGTAACGGGGCGGGATGTGTCGGTAGGGGTTCGCTCTACAGCTCCGTCCGCGCCGGCCATGTACCGGCCGCCACGCGTGGGGGTCCGCTCGAAGCGCCGGCGTGCAGGAGCGGTGAAGCGGCCGGCGGCCGGCGACGGACACCAGGTTTCGACGGGACACCGGCCCGCAGACGGGCCGCGTCCGTCGTCGGCGGATCTGTCCGAGGCGGAGGGGAGACGCTGTGCCACCCAGCGAGCAGGAGGACCTCGCGTCCCGGTCCGACGCGGAACTGACGGCGCGGGTACGCACATCGGCGGCGGACGCCGAACTCTCCGAACTGTACAGACGTCACCGCGTGGCCGTGTCGTCCTACGCCCGCACCTGCTGCCGGGAGTGGCACACCGCCGAGGAACTCACCGCGGAGGCTTTCACGCGGACCATCCAGGCGGTACGTGGCGGACATGGCCCCGAACAGGCCTGGCGCCCTTACCTCTTGGCCGTGGTCCGGCGCGTCGCCGCCGACTGGAGCGCGACGTCGCGCCGCACCGATCTCTCCCCCGACTTCGAGAACTGGCTCACGGAAGTGCCCGGTTGCGACCCCGTCGAAACGGGCGAGGAGCGGCTGCTGCGCCTCGAGGACGGCAACCTCGTGCTGCAGGCCTTCCGTTCACTGCCGGAGCGGTGGCAAGGGGTGCTGTGGCACACGCTCGTGGAGGGCGAGAGCACGGCCGAGGTCGGCGCACTGCTGGGACTGAGCCCCAGCGGAGTCGCCTCACTGGCCGCGCGTGCCCGGGAAGGTCTCCGCGAGGCGTACCTCGCCGTGATCGCCGGATTCGGCACGGAAGGCGAGTGTCTGCACTACAGCGGTCTGCTCGCCGCAGCGGTCCGCGGCACGGGACGCCGGACGAGCAAGAGCCTCCAGCGCCACCTCGCCGGCTGCGAACGCTGCACCCGCGCGATGGCCGATCTCAGGCGGCTCAACACGCAGTTGCCCTCCGCGCTGACCGCGGGCGTGCTGCTGTGGGGCGGTGCCGCCTACGTCACCGCACGCGCGGGCGGAACCCACGCGACCGCCGCGTTGACGGCGCAGCAGGCCGTTCCGGCGACCGGCGGGCCCACCGGTCTGACGGCCAGGGCCAAGGCGGCCGGCCTCGGTGCCGGAGCCGCGGCCGCTGCGATCGCCCTCGCCGTCACCATCGGCTCGCTCCTGCCCGGGCCGGAGGACGGCAAGGGTCACGCGGCGCCGCCGCCGAGCGGCCCGTCGGCCGTCATGTCCTCGCTCGTCACATCGCCGTCCGCGTCGCCGTCGGCGTCCGCGAAGCGCCGATCGGCCTCCCCCACGCCGAAACCGGCGCCCACCAGGCCGCCCCGGGCCCGGCAACGGCCCAGCCCCCAGGCGAGTCCCGCTCCGGCACCCTCGTGGGCGCCGGAGGCCGACGCGCGCACACGCCTGCGCATCGCGCCGACGGACACCTGCATGGAGATCGCGGGCGGCACCACGGCGGAGGGAGCCCGGCCTCGCCAGGCCGCGTGTGACGGCACCCCGGCCCAGCTGTGGGACCTGGTGTCGGCCGACGCCGGGAACTACTACGGCGGGACCCGCCTGCGCAACGTCGCGAGCGGGCTCTGCCTCACCAGCTCGGGCGCGACCGAGGACGACTCCCCGGTGGAGCAGCGGCCCTGTGACCCCGACGACGGCAGTCAGGTGTGGCTGCAGTGCGACGAGTCGTCGGACGACGGCGTGAACTTCATCGACGAGACCGACGAGATGTACCTCATCCTGGACGACTGGTCGGACAGCGACGGCACGCCCGGCGACACCATCGGTACCAGCCACATGTACGTCGACGCCCCGTCATTCGGCTTCCGCATGGACGCCTGACGGGGCATGGAGGGCGGGGCCACCGGTACCGGTGGCCCCGCCCTCCGCGCGGAGTCGGGTCAGTGCCTGCGCGACTTCCGCGACTGGCCGGCCCTGGACGTACGGAAACCGCGGTGGTGTACCACCAGGAGCAGGATGCCCGTGAGTGCCGCGGCGACGCCGACCAGGCCCATGACGACGGGTGCGGAGCCGCCGCCCGTCCGGGCGAGGCCCCCGCCGCCGGAGGACCCGCTCGTGCCCGGTGCGGCAGCGGGCGGCGTGGGCCGGAAGGTCGAGCTGGTGCACTTCAGTGCGCCCTGGAACCTCTTGGAGAACCCGCCCGGCCCGGTGACCTCTATGTCGTACGCGTCACCCTCGCGCACCTTCACCAGGACGTCCGCGCTGCCTCCCGGTTTCACGACGGCCTCTTGGCCGGCGACCGTGGTGGACCACGGTTCGTCACCCGAGTTCTGCAGCGTGACGAGCACCCCGCCCTTGTCGCAGTGTTCCTCGGCATTGGCCGCCGGAATCACGTCGTGCGACCCTTCGGCCCAGTTCACGCTCACTTCGGCCGTGACGGAAACGGGAGCGGAACCGCCGAGGATGAGGGTCTGACTGGAGCCGTCCACCGCCTTGAACGCACGCCCCACGGTGGGCGGGCTCACGGCGGTCGCAGTCAGCCGCGCTCTGCCCGAGGCCGCCCCCGGCGGCACGGAGAAGTAGAGCTGGTCCCCGTTGCCGGCCGAGGTGACCGGGTGGCCCTGACCGTCGACGATCCGCACCCCGTCGGGGGAGTCGTCCAGCGTCAGTCCGATCGTGTCGGCGCTGGTGGTCACGGTGACGGGGCCGATCCTCTCGTTGCTGTTCCCGGCGAGGGTCGACGCGGACAGCTGCAGCGTGGGTTTCGGCTCGCCGGCGTCCTCGGCATGGGACGTGAGCCACTCGGTGAGCCGCGCGGCCGCCTGATCGTGCGGTACGGCATCCACCTTGTCGGAGAAGTGCCAGATGGCGGCCTGGGTCCCCGCTGCTGCCGTGTCCTCGTCCAGCGAGTCGATACCCGCGCTCTGCGCCACCTGCTCCGGGCTCAGGTTCGGGAAGGAGTGGCCGAGGATCCAACCGATCTTGCCGGCGTCCGGATTCCCCGAGAGAGTCGAGTTGCTCCAGTCGGTTTCCGTGTACGCCGCTCCGTCGACGGCTCCGTGATACAGGTCGATGCAGTACACCTGGAGTTCCTGGCCGTCGAGCGTCAGGGAACTCGTCCCGGCCGTGAGTTCGTAGCCGTCCTCGCCCTGTATCTCCACCTCGTCCGCGTGGACGAAGTCGCCCAGAGTGGCCGCTGCGCCGTTGTCGTCGGCCCGTGCGGTCCCCGTGAGCGCGGCGACGCCCCACACGGCGCCGACGGTCAGCAGCAACACCGTGCGGAAGACGCCACCGGTGCTTCGTGTACGCCCCATTCGATCCCCACCTTCTGTCCGGGCCGCTCGGCGGACGGCCGGGCTGGATGCCCCGCGGAGGGCCACTGCCGACGGCGGTGGCCGTTCCGTGTCGCTGAAGAGGGAGTAGGGGCCCTGAGGTCCTGGGGGTTTATGAGATCTTTATCTCGCAGACGGATGCACAGGTGTTCCCGGCGTCGCAGGAGGCGTGCTCGTCCCCGCCGGGGGAAGCGGATCCGGGTTCGGGGCCGCGGTGGCCGAACTGGGAGGGTGCGTGGGCGCGGGGTCGGTCGTGGAGTAGAGGGTTGCGGGCATGGGCAGGGCCCTGATGAGCAGGATGACGATCAGCAGACCCGCGGGAGCCAGCACGTCAGGCGTGGTGAGCTTCCGGGCGAAGGTGCTGATCCGCCGGGCGGCCGGTGTCGTGCCGGGCGGAACCGGGGCGCCGTCACCCCGCTCGGGGGAGACCAGAGTGGTGCCGCCCCAGGGCAGCAGGCCGTCGGCCAGGGTCCTGGCGGGGTGCTCGGTCAGGGCGAGGAGATCGCGCCGGGCCCGGCAGCAGTCGGGACAGTGAGCGATGTGTTCTTCGAGGTCGCAGCTGTGCGGCGTGCCGTCCCCGCGGGTCGCGAGGTCGATCAGAGGGACGAGGAGGCGGCAGGGGCCGTCTCCGACGCGGTCGGCGAACACGTCGAGGTACGTGCGACGGAAGTCCTCCAGAGCCCTGTCCCGGAGTACCGGCACGGAGGCCTGCCGGCCGCCGGACGGCCGGCCCCCGCACACCGTGTCGCCCGGCAGGACCACCGTGTGCCACACCGCTGCCCGTGTCGTCTCGGGAAGCCGACGGAACGCAGCGAGGAGGGCACCGTCGTGCTCCGGGACGCCCCCGCCGGACACCGGGCCCAGCGCGTGGTGCGCGGCCAGCCAGGACAGCAGGCCGCAGGACAGCCGGTCGGTGTGACCGGCCCGGGCCCATTCGACAGCGGTCCGGTGGACGAGGGTCAGCAGATGGTGCTGCCAGGGCGCCCGCTGGAACGGGACGCCCGGCTCGAGGAGGGCCTGCTCGAGGGCCTCGGCGGCGAGGACCCGGGCGAAGGTCTGGTCCGCGCACAACCGGGCGTAGGCGAGCATCGCGGGGAAGTGCCGCCGGCGCAGTTCCGCGGTGGCGGCCCTGGCATGGCCCTGCCGGGCCGCGGTGCCGGCGGCCGACGCACGCCGTACGGACAGGAGCACGGCGTCGGGCAACTCCGCCCAGGGAACGAGCCCCGGTGCCCCACCGGGCGGGTGAGGGGACGCGGAGGGGGATCGAGACCCGCCGGACCGCCTTCTCCGGGACACTGCGCCGCCTCCCTTTCGTCTGTGCCCGGACACTGCCCGCCCGGGTCGGGGGAGGCCACGGCCTCGACCGCGACCTCCTGCCATCGCCCGCCCCGTCAATAGGCGGCCGGGCCGGACACGGGCCCGTCGTCGTAACCCGACGGATATGAACCCTGGGCGGGCCCGTCGCCGTATGCGGAGGCGTAGGGGTCCTGTGCGGATCCGTCGTCGTATCCCGGCGAGTAGCCGCTCCGGTCCGAGCCGTCGGCGTACCCCGACGGGTAGTCGCCGGAGACCGAGCCGTCGCCGTAACCCGACGGGTAGTCGCTCCAGTCCGCTGCGTCGTCGTAACCCGGGGGATTGACGGCGCTGCCGTTGCTTCCACCGCCGTAGGCGGCGGAACCGTTCGCGGCCACTCCGATGGCGTCCCCGGGGCAGTCCGGAGTGTCTCCGATCGCGCTGCCTCCGCTGCCGGCCGCGCCCGCGCCGGCCGCCCCGCCGGAGCCGCCCGCTCCGCCGCCGGTCGGGGGCGCGGGGCTGGGGGACACCGTGCTGCCCGCGGCCCCGCCGGTCGTGCTGCCGCCACCCGAGCCGAGCTGGGCACCCGTGGCCTGCAGCGCGGCGGTGACCGGCTGGAAGAACGTCTCGCCCCCCGAGCTGCAATCGCCGCCGCCACCGGAGGTCAGGCCGACCGCGGCATTGCCGGAGAACAGAGCGCCGCCGCTGTCACCGTCTTCGGCGCACACGTCCGTGTCGATCAGCCCGCTGATGGACCCGCTCTCGTAGTTCGCAGTGGCGTTCAGCCCGATCACGGTGCCCCCGTGCAGGCCGGACGTCTGTCCGCTGCGCTGCACCTTCATGCCGACGGTGGCTTCGACTGCTTGGGTGATCGGCTGTGTGCTGCCGTTGTAGAGGTTCACCGCGCTGGGTGGCTGCGCCTGTACGGCGTCGTACTTCACGAGTTCGTAGTCGCTGCGTGGATAGCCACTGCTCACGACCGTGCCTTGGCCCAGCCCCGTGTCCCACGGTCCCTCACCGCAGTGGCCCGCGGTGAGGAAGGCCGGCGCACCCTGGTAGATGACGTTGAATCCGAGGGAACAGATGGCGCTGCCACTGTTGATCGAGTCACCACCGTTGCCCGCGAACTCCTTCAGCTTCCCCGCCGACCGCTTGACGGTGACGGCACCCCCCAACGCCCGGGTCGCCGCCGTAAGCTGATCCCACTTCCGCCCCACGACCGTCCTGTCCGCGGTGACCGAAACCTTGTCCGTCCTGGGGTCGACGTGCCAGGAGGTGCCCGGAATCGTCGCCGTGTCTCCCAACTTCCTCTGCACAATGTCGAGTTGAGCCGCACTGTAGGTCACCACTCTGGCTACGGCCCCGTCACGGGTGACCCTGTCCGCGGAGTCCTGGTCAGTCACGTTGACGACGACCTTGCCGCCCGAGTGCTCGTAGTACCAGCCGGCCGACTTGTCCGCTCCGAGTTGACCCACCAGCGACGCGGCGAACTGGGTGGCCACCGGGAGGCTGAACGTTCTGGGGCCCGCCGTGGAGTCCGTGTCGGCCATGGCGGCGGGGAGCGCGACGGATGCCGCGCCGACGGCGAGAGCGCCGGCCGCGACCAGGGCACCGGTTCGTCTCTTCTCTCTCTTCTCTCTTTCACGTCTGTGTCTCAACTTGCCCATCTCCAAAGGACCGGCCGTCGAGGAGCCGGCCCTGGTATCGCGGACGGCGGGCACCGTCCCACTCGTGGATGAGATAGCTGAAGGGCGCGGACAGAGATGACCGGTGCGGGCCTGAGCTGCAGACGCGACCGGGTCTGACTGGCGTGCACCCCCTGTGTCGTTCCTCGCAACGGACATCGTGGAGGAGGGGACGTGCACGAGAAGAGCCTGCTGTTTTGCGTTCCCTTTACCAGGGGGCCGGGGGAAGAGAGCCCGGCGTGGAGCGCGAAGCGGCGGCGCTGGGCGGGGAGCCGGCCTCAGGAGGTCTCGGCCTCCAGGGCGCGCCGCGTGTTGATCCCGTAGACACCCGTCGGGTCGCCCTGCACGTTGTGGCCGGCCTGGTACGACGCGACCGCTCGGGTGACGTCGCGGTCGTACACACCGTCCACGGCACCCAGCAGGTAGCACAGGCACAGGGACCGCTTGAGGCGACGTTGCAGGTCCTCCACGTCCGGGCCGCTGTCGCCCTCACGCAGCACGGGGACTCCCGGGCTCTCGTGTCGCGGGCGGCTCGTGTCGCCGGGCGTTTCGGTCGCTGCGGAGGGCGGCGCGGACACCGCGTAGTCCTTCGCCGCGCGGTACGGGGTGGGTCCGTCCCCGCTCGTCCGGTCCCCGGCGGCGGAGGAGGTGCTGCGCGGCGGCCGGCCCGGTATCTCCTCGGCCGAGGTGACCCGGGACCGCAGCGGCGGTCCGCTCGGCAGCGCGGGGGGAACGTCCGTCCCGGGCACGGGCGAGGCGGCAGGGCCGGCCGGCGCCGTGCCGCTCGGAGCGCCGCCACAGGTGTCCTCGAAGCCGTCGAGGCCGTAGACGACGAGGAGACTCGCACCGGCCAGCGCGAGGGCGGCGACGGCCGGCCCTCTGCTCCTGACCCACGGACGGCGGCGGAGGCGAAGGGGAACGTCCGGGCCGTGATCCACGACGTGATCGGGCATCGCGTCCGGCGGACCGGTGACGCTGTGCGGTGTCGCTGCGTCGTCCGGTACGGCGTGACCGGACATCGCGTCCGGCAGTTCGAAGACGGGGGGCGGTGCCGCCGCGTCGTCCGGCGGAGGTCCGCTGTCACGGTGCACGGCGTCGTCCTCTCGCCGGACCGTGCCGCTCGCCCGCGGCTCCGGCCACGGGGCGCCCGCGGCGGGGTCGGGCTCGGGGTCGTCTTCCGTGCTCAGGACGTCCGGGCCCAGCCTTTGGAGCAGGGTCTCGAAGGCTGTCCGTACCGCCTCCTGCGGGTCTAGCGCCGGGCAGAAGTGCGTGCGGTGGGGGTCGAGGACTGCACCGCACGTGGTGCACTGCTCTGTCGCCACTGGCGGTCCTCCTTCATGGAACGCCCCTGCGGACAAGGTCTCCCCGTGAGTGCGAGGGCCTCCCGGCCGGCTGTGGTCGTCGCGTCCACATCCGTCCCGGAAGGCCCTCGCCCTTCAGGCGCCGGCGAGAGCGGCATCGCCGGCTCACTGGTCACGTCACGTCTAGCCCGCAGCACTCTGCGATACGGCGGCGGTGTCGTGGTCAGGAATGCGGTCGTGCATCGGGTGCTCCTCCGGTTCGGGAAAGAAGGTGGGGCCGGTGAGGCGAGAAGTTGCGGGGCGGTGGTTCCGCCGTCGGTGTCCGGCAACCAGGTGGGCTGCGAGCGTTGCGGGTAAAAGAATTCATTCGCGAAATCCAGTCGAAAGTGTAATGGTGGTGTGCCGATGGCGTATGTTGCGATATTCGGTGCTGCTGAATCCGGTGATTCCGTCGTATGGACACGGCTTTCTACCTGGGTACTCTCAGCGTGAACCAGACCTTCTTGCCGCCTTGCACGGATTCGGCGCCCCACTTGTCGGCGAGGGCCTGCAGCAGTGCCATACCGCGGCCGTTCTCGTCGTCGTCGGCGGCCTCGCGCATGCAGGGCAGATGCTCGTCGGGGTCCCCGACCTCGACGAGGAGAGTGCCGCATCTGCGGGAGACCGTCAGGCGGAGAGTGGGGGCCGCACCGTCGTGCTCCGTGTCGCGAGCGTGCTCGACGGCGTTGCTCAGCACCTCCGAGGCGAGCAGGGCGGCGGTGTCCATCAGGGGCTCGAGACCCCAGGCGCTCAGTGTCAGCTCCAAGCGGTGGCGCAGATCGTGGACCGCAGCGGGACCGGCATTCGGAGTGGTGATCTGGAGTCGCGTGCATTCCACGCGGCTGCTGCGTGTTGCGACGTTCGTGATCATCTCCTGAGACCCTTCCGGTGTCGTGGAAGCGATATATCCGAATGTCGGGGAAAACCGGGCAAAGAAATATCCGGAGGACTACCCAGTCGCCTACGCAATCGGGCGACTGGGTAGTCGTGAGATCCCTGGAGGCCCGGGCCGCCATGACGGTGCCGACACGGTGGGCCGTGGGTTTCAGCAGACGCCGGCCTCTTCCCACTGCCCCCAGTTCGTGGGGCCTCCGGGTTCGTTGTTCCGGGTCCACCACCGGGCCTTCCACCGCCCGTGCCGGTAGGAGACGGTCTCTCCGCCGGTGTAGATCGTCGTGCTGTCCCAGGCGGGATCGGTGCAGCTGCCGGCACCGGTCGCCGCGTCGCTCGAGGTCGTGCCGGCCGACGGGGATCCCGAGGGCGGCGTACGCGGGGGGATGTCTGACGTGCTGCTGCTGGAAGGCGCCGGCCGCGAGGCGGAGGCGGACGGGGTGAAGGTCAGGGTCTGTTCGCCCGCGGTGCGTGAGCCGCCGACGGCGTTGCCGGTGGCGTTCGTCCAGTGCCGGGCGGGCGTCGTCTCGGCGAGCCGGCCGGTGTCCGAGGACATGCCGAGCACCAGGCCGCTGTAGCGGTTGACCAGCCGGAATGTCGTGGCCTGCGTGCCCTTGCCGGAGGCGCTGGGGACGATGAACCACTGCTGTCCGACAGTGGGGCCATGGGCCCCCGCGGCGTTGACGACCGGCTTCGTGCCCCACTTGCGGCCGGTGGTGGACGTGGAGTCGACGCCCAGCAGTTGGTGGGTGGAGGCGTTGGCGATGCGGAACGAGCCGTCGCCGTTGGGGGAGAAGGCCCATGACGTCAGGTCGTTCCCGGAGACGGATGCCACCGAGGTGGTGGCGGAGCCGCCGGAGACCTGGGCGAGGAGGCGGCCGGCTCCGTTGCCGATCCGGTACGGCTTGTCCGGCTCGACGGGAGCGGCGGCGGGCTCGGAGGAGTCCACGGTGATGTCCACGTACTCGCCCAAGGAGCCCTTGGAACAGCCGAACGAGCAGTAGGAGCGGAAGTTCTTGCCGATGATCATGCTGTCCGTCCTGTTCCCGCCGTCGAGGAGCCAGCGGTACCAGGAGGCGGTGGTGTAGTCGCCGGTGTCGCCGAGCAGGCGCCATTTCTGGGTGCTCAGGTCGTCGGTGACGTAGAGCTGCTGGGCTGCCTTGCCGCTCTGGTCGACGGCCTGCGGTGTGCCGATGTAGCGGCCGAGATAGGCGTCGTAGGCGATGTTCATGACGAACAGGGGTGAGGTG
>NZ_JAERRK010000037.1 GCF_016741775.1 Streptomyces actinomycinicus
CGAGTACGGGTCCTGGAAGATCATCTGGATCTCGGACCGGATCGGCGCGAGTTGCTTGCGCGTCGCGCGGCTGATGTCCCTGCCCCGGTAGGTGATCGTGCCGCTCGTCGGCTCCATCAGGCGGGTGATGAGCCGGCCCGTGGTCGACTTGCCGCAGCCCGACTCGCCGACCAGGCCGAAGCTCTCGCCTGCGTGCACGGTCAGGTCGATGCCGTCCACGGCCTGCACCGAGCCGACCGTACGGCGGATCGGGAAGCCGCCCTTGACCGGGAAGTGCTTGGTCAGCCCCGCGACCTTGAGCAGCGGCTCCCCGTCCGCGCCGGTGCTCTTCTCCCGCGGGACCGGGAGGACCAGGTCCTCTTTCATGACGGTGTCCTCCTATGACCTAGCCCAGTCGGGGCTTGATCTCCTCGATGAAGATGGTCCGCTTCTGGTCGGCGGTCAGGTGGCAGGCCGACGCCCGGTCCGGGGCCAGCAGCGGGCGTTCGTTCACGCAGCGGCCCGCCCCCTCGACCCGGTCCTGGAAGGTGCAGCGCGGGTGGAAGCGGCAGCCGGACGGCGGGTGCAGCAGCGAGGGCGGGGCGCCGGGGATCGGGGAGAGCTGGGCGCCGAGGTCGGAGTCGAGGCGCGGCATCGAGTTCAGCAGGCCCCAGGTGTACGGGTGCTGGGGTGCGCGGAGCACCTCCTCGGTCGTGCCCCGCTCCACCGCGCCGCCCGCGTACATCACCATGATGTCGTCGGCCATGTCGGCGATCACGCCCAGGTCGTGGGTGATGAAGATGATGCCGGAACCGAACTCCTGCTGGAGGTCCTTGAGCAGGTCCAGGATCTGCGCCTGGACCGTGACGTCCAGGGCCGTCGTCGGCTCGTCGGCGATCAGCAGGTCGGGGTCGCAGACCAGCGCCATGGCGATCATCGCGCGCTGGCGCATACCGCCGGAGAACTGGTGCGGGTAGTCCGCCGCCCGTGCCCGGGGGTTGGGGATGCCGACCTTGCCGAGCATCTCCACGGCCCGCTCCCAGGCGGCCTTCTTGGAGGCGCCGTTGTGCTTCATGTACGGCTCGGCGATCTGCCGGCCGACGGTGTAGTACGGGGAGAGCGCGGTGAGCGGGTCCTGGAAGATCATGGCGACCTTGTTGCCGCGCAGCTTCTCCAGCTCCGACTCGCGGGCCGTGGTCAGCTCCCGCCCGTCCAGCAGGATCTCGCCCTCGACGGTGGTGAACATGGGGTTGTGCAGGCCGAGGATGGTCAGGTTCGTCACCGACTTGCCCGAGCCGGACTCCCCCACGATGCCGAGCGTCCTGCCGCGCTCCACGTCGAAGGAGAGTCCGTCCACGGCCCGTACGACGCCGTCCTCGGTCTTGAAGCTGACGTGCAGGTCCCGCACCGAGAGCAGAGGACCGGTGCCGGCCGGGTCGGGAGCACCGGCTTCCTTGGTCAGAGTGGTCACGACAGTGCTCCTAGGACAGCCGTACGCGCGGGTCGATGAAGGCGTAGGCGGCGTCGACGATGATGTTGAAGAGCAGGATCATGGTGGCGGAGAACAGCATCACGCCGAGCAGCAGCGGCAGATCGCTGAAGAACACGGACTGGACGGCGAGCTGACCGAGACCGGGCAGGCTGAAGGTGGTCTCGGTGATGATGGCGCCGCCGAGCAGCGAGCCGAGGTCGATGCCGAAGATGGTGACGATGGGGATCAGCGAGCCGCGCCAGGCGTAGCGGAAGAAGACGTAGCGCCGTGACATGCCCTTGGCGCGGGCGGTGCGGACGTGCTCCTCCTGGAGCTGTTCGATCATCGAGGACCGCGCCATACGGGTGTACTGCGCGGCGAAGATCGTGGAGAGGACCACCCAGGGGATGATCAGACCGGTGAACCAGGAGGCCGGGTCCTGGGTGAACTCGTTGTAGGCCGGCTTGTCGAACCAGTGCGTCTGGTAGACGAGGACGGCAAGCGCCAGCGGGCCCAGGAAGTAGATCTGCATCGAACTGAGCACCATCGCGCCGCCGGTCGCCGCCTTGTCGATCAGCGTGCCGCGCCGCCAGGCGGCGAGCAGGCCCGTGCCGAGGCCGACGATCAGGAAGCAGACGGCCCCGCCGAGGGTGAGCGAGAAGGTGGTGGGCAGGCGGTCCATCAGGGTTTCCCAGACCTGCTCGTTGGTGTGGTACGAGTAGCCGAAGCACGGGGCCGGGCAGGGGCCCTGGGCGAACTGGTCGCTGCCCAGGACGAGGTTGTGCAGGAAGATCCAGTACTGCTCGGGGATGGACTTGTCCAGGCCGAGCACATGGTGGATGTTCGCGATGCTGTCCGGGTTGCAGGTCTTGCCGCACATCAGCAGTGCCGGGTCACGGGGCACCCCGAAGAACAGCAGGAACGCGACGATGCTCAGCAGGAAAAGGATGACGACGGCACCGAGGGTCCGGCGCACGAGGAAGCGCAGCATGGCAGAGGCAGCTCTCTGACGTCGGCGGTCCGGGCGGTACCCGGCGCCCCGCGACTGTGCGGGCGCGCCGGGTACCGGCAGGGGACGGTTACTTGATGTAGAGGCGACGCGGGTCGACCCCGCCGAGCACGTCGTCGTAGACGAGGCCGCCGACCTTGGAGCCGGCGATCTGGGTCTGCTTGTAGTACGCCGTCGGGACGACGTTGACGACGTCCTTGACGATGTACTGGTCGAGCTTCTCCCACTCGGCCGCGGACTTGACCGGGTCGGTGATCTGGTTGATCCGGTCGATCTCGCTGTTGATCTTCGGGTCGTTGATCTGCGAGTAGTTCTGCGCGCCGTCGGCGATCACGCGGCCGTCGTACAGCGGCGGCATCACGGTCGAGGCGGACGGCCAGTCGGCACCCCACGCGGTGTGGAAGATGTCGTAGTTGTTGTTCAGCTTGGAGACCTGGTCGTAGAAGGTCTCGGCCGGGATCTCCTGGCGCTGGACGTTGAAGCCGGCCTTCTTCAGGCCCGCCGCCATGGCGGTGGAGTACTGCTGGCCCTCGGGGGTGTTGATGTAGCCGAAGGTCAGCTTCATGTTGAGCTTGCCGGCCTTCTGCAGCAGCTCCTTGGCCTTGGCCGGGTCACCGGCGGGCTTCTTCTTCTTGCCCCACGGGTCGAACGCCGCGTCGTAGCCGGAGACGGTCGGGGAGATCAGGCCGCCCGCGACCTCCATGGCGTCGGTGCCGCCGTAGGCGCGCACGAACGGGGTGACCGGCAGGGCGTAGGCGATGGCCTCGCGGATCGTCTTGTCCTTCATGGCCGGGTGGCTCATGTTGATGTTCATCTGGCCCACGTACGGCTGGTAGCCGGAGACCGTGCGGGCCTTCATCTTCGGGTCGCGCAGCACCTGGGAGAGGTTGCCCGCGTCGACCTGGTTGTTGAAGCTGACGCCGGCCTGGTCCGCGCCGCTGTCGGCGAGCAGGGCCTTGGTGGACGTCTCGTACTGCTGGTTGAACGTGATGTTGAACTGGTCCACGTACTGGTGGCGGATCGGGTCCGTCTTCGGGTCCCAGTTGGTGTTCTTGACCAGCACCATCGACTTGCCGGACTTGAAGGACTCGATCTTGTACGGGCCGGTCACGACCGGCGCCTTGTCGTACTTCTCCTTGGTGTCGCCCTTCTCCGAGACCAGCGCGTAACCCGCCATCGCCAGGGCGTAGGGGAGGTCGGGGTGCGGGGTCTTGAAGTGGAAGACGATCGTCTTGTCGTCCGGGGTCTCCAGGACCGAGTCGGGCAGGTGCTTGCCCTTGTAAGGGCCGTCCTTGAGCAGCTTGCGGTACTCCGTGCCCGGCTTGTCGGCCAGCCACTGCTGGAGGTAGGTGGGGCCCTGGTTGATGAACGGCGCGAAGAGCCGCTCGACGCTGTGCCGGACGTCCTTGGACGTGATCGGGGAACCGTCCTGGAACTTCACGCCGTCCTTGAGGGTGTACTTCCAGGTCTTGCCGCCGTCGGTGGTGGTGCCGGAGTCGGTGGCGAGGTCGCCGACCACCTCGTGCTTGCTGCCGTCGTCGCTCGTGGCCTTGTAACCGGTCAGGCCGCGGTGGAGCAGCGAGGCCAGCGAGCCCTCGTCGGAGACGTAGATCTGCGCCGGGTCGAGGTGGGCGTAGCTGTCACGCTGCAGCACCTCCATCGTGCCGCCGGACTTGGCGCCGGGTACCTCCGCGGCCGGGCCCGTGGAGGCCGCCGCGTCACCGAACTTGATGGACGCCTGCTGCCGCTTGGCGTTCTGCTGGTCCTTCTTGCCGTCGCTGCCGCCGTCGCTGCCGCCCTTGCTGCAACCGGTGAGCACAAGAGCCCCGGCCGCGAGCACGGAGAGTGTGCCGTAGGCGTGGCGTCCGCCCCTACTCATCACGAAGATTCCCACCCATCTGTGTGTCACCAGTGCGATCTGTGTGTCACCAGTGCGAAAGAGAACGTGCTAAAGGTCAGCGCGCGGTCTTGGGATCGAATGCGTCTCTGACCGAGTCCCCGAGCAGGTTGAACGCGACGACGAAAATGATCATCGAGATGCCGGGGAAGAACATGTAGGTGATGTCGTTCTGCATCACCAGTTCGGTGGACGCCTTGGAGAACATCTGTCCCCAGTCCGGCGTCGGTTCGACGATGCCCACACCGAGGAAGGACAGACCGGCCTCGGCGGTCACGAAACCGGGCAGCAGATACGTCGACTGCACCAGCAGCGGGGTGACGATGTTCGGCAGGATCTCCTTGCGGATGATCCGCCAGGGTGACGCACCGCTGACCTTGGCCGCCTCGATGAACTCCCGTTCCCGCAGGGCGAGTGCGGTGCCGCGCAGGATGCGGCCCAGGCCCATCCAGCCCAGGAACCACTGGACGAGGATCAGCGCCACCACCCGGACGTACGTGGGTGTCTCGTCGCGTGGGCTGACGAACAGGGAGACGACGACGGGCATGCTCGCGATGAAGAACAGCTGGGCCGGGAAGGCGAGCAGGAAGTCGATGACCCGGCCGATGATGTAGTCGGCCTTGCCGCCCAGGTAGCCGGCCGTGACGCCGAGCAGGATGCCGGTCACGACGACCGCGACCGTCACGGCGACCGAGATCATCAGCGAGGTGCGGATGCCGTAGATCAGCTTGGTGAAGACGTCGTAGCCGTTGCCCGGTTCGAGGCCGAACCAGAACTCGCTGCTGATACCGCCGTTGGGCTGCACCGGCACGCCGGCGCTGTCGAAGAGTTCGGGGCGCTCGTCCGCGTACACGGTGTACGGGTCCTTGCCGTACAGCTTGGAGATGAGCGGGGCGAGCAGTCCGATCAGGAAGAAGAAGCCCACGACGTAGGCCGAGATCACGCCGGTGCGGTCGCGCTTGAAGCGCATCCACATCAGCTGGCCGGGTGACCGGCCTTCGAGCTTGACGGCTTCGCTCTTCGTCTCCGGCCCTGGTTCGCCGTCGACGACGACCGAAGCTCCGCCGCCCTCAATGTCGATAGGACTTGTCACGGTTCGTCCGTTCCACAGGTATAAGTGTGAGTGGTACCCGGGTACTCCGAGGACGCGCTAATCCGCAGCCGGACGCGCGTAGTTCTACAGACGGATCACACCGATGGACGTGACGGACCGACCCACTTGGTGTTCGTGACACCACGCATGGGGGTTCCTCCTCATGACTTCACGTGTTCACCAACAGGAGAGGGTTACCGTCTTCCCTCCGACACCCCTGACGGAGGGTCAGACACCCCCTGGTGCTCGTGAGTCGGCGCTGTCCCCACAGCGCGAGACCCATTGACCCGAGCGCTACGCGGCTAACTATCTGCCATGAGGCAGGTGGCGACCACTGTCTTTAAATCTCAATTCAGTCACAGCTGACGCGAAGAACTTCCAAAAACTGGACAAACTGTTCGCCGGGAGAAGGCCGCGAAACGGACGTGTTACATGGGTATCGGTCGGGGATCTCCGCAATCCGGACACCACTGACCCCGTGTTCACCCGCCGGCCGCCGGAAAACGGGTTGCAAAAAGCCCGGGTGCCCCCATCATGGGGACACCCGGGCTCAAGTGCGGGCGGATCAGCCGTGCTTGGCGCGGCTCGCGGCGCGGGCACGGTCACGCTGGTCGAGCACGACCTTGCGGATGCGAACGGCCTCCGGGGTCACCTCGACACACTCGTCGTCGCGGCAGAACTCCAGCGACTGCTCCAGCGACAGCTTGCGCGGCGGCACGATCGACTCGGCCACATCGGCCGTCGAGGACCGCATGTTGGTGAGCTTCTTCTCCTTGGTGATGTTGACGTCCATGTCGTCGGAGCGGGAGTTCTCGCCGACGATCATGCCCTCGTACACCTCGGTGCCCGGCTCCACGAAGAGCACGCCGCGCTCCTGAAGGTTCGTCATCGCGAACGCGGTGACGGCACCGGAGCGGTCGGCGACGAGCGAACCGTTGTTGCGGGTCTGCAGCGTGCCGAACCAGGGCTCGTGGCCCTCGTGGATCGAGTGGCCGATACCGGTGCCGCGGGTCTGGGTCAGGAACTCGGTGCGGAAGCCGATGAGGCCGCGGGAGGGCACCACGAACTCCATGCGGACCCAGCCCGAGCCGTGGTTGGACATGTTGTCCATACGGCCCTTGCGGACGCCCATGAGCTGCGTGACGGCGCCCATGTGCTCCTCGGGCACGTCGATCGTCATGCGCTCGACGGGCTCGTAGACCTTGCCGTCGACGTCCTTGGTGACGACCTGGGGCTTGCCGATGGTCAGCTCGAAGCCCTCGCGGCGCATCTGCTCGACCAGGATGGCGAGCGCCAGTTCACCACGGCCCTGGACCTCCCAGGCGTCCGGGCGGTCGGTCTCCAGCACGCGCAGCGAGACGTTACCGATCAGCTCGCGGTCCAGGCGGTCCTTGACCTGGCGGGCGGTGACCTTGCGGTCCTTGACGGCCGCCTTCGCGTCCGCGCCCTTGCCGGTGCCGCCGCGGCCGACCAGCGGGGAGGTGTTGGTGCCGATGACCATGGAGATCGCGGGCTCGTCCACCGTGATCAGCGGGAGCGGGACCGGGTTCTCGGTGTCGGCGAGGGTCTCGCCGATCATGATGTCCGGGATACCGGCGACGGCGCAGATGTCACCGGGGCCGGCCATCTCCGCCGGCTTGCGGGTGAGCGCCTCGGTCATCATCAGCTCGGAGATGCGGACGTTGCTCACCGAGCCGTCGCGCTTGATCCAGGCGACCGTCTGGCCCTTGCGCAGCTCGCCCTGCTCGACGCGGAGCAGCGCGATACGGCCGAGGAAGTTGTCGGCGTCGAGGTTGGTGACGTGGGCCTGGAGCGGCGCGTCCTCCTCGTACGTCGGGGCCGGGATGTGCTCGAGGATCGTGGAGAAGAACGGCTCCAGGCTGTCGCTGTCGGCCGGGACCGTGCCGTCGTCCGGCTTGGTCAGCGAGGCGACGCCGTCACGGCCGCAGGCGTAGACGATCGGGAACTCGATCTGGTCCTCGTCCGCGTCCAGGTCCAGGAACAGGTCGTAGGTCTCGTTGACGACCTCGTCGATGCGGGAGTCCGGGCGGTCCGTCTTGTTGATGCACAGGATGACGGGCAGGCGCTGCTGGAGGGCCTTGCGCAGCACGAACCGGGTCTGCGGCAGCGGGCCCTCGGAGGCGTCCACCAGCAGCACGACACCGTCGACCATCGACAGACCGCGCTCGACCTCGCCGCCGAAGTCGGCGTGGCCGGGGGTGTCGATGATGTTGATCGTGATCGGGTCCCCGCCGTCCTTCGGGTGGTACTTGACCGCCGTGTTCTTGGCGAGGATCGTGATGCCCTTCTCACGCTCCAGGTCGTTCGAGTCCATGACTCGGTCGTCGACCTGGTCGAGCTGGTGGGCGGCGAACGCGCCGGCCTGCTTCAGCATGCCGTCGACGATGGTGGTCTTGCCGTGGTCGACGTGGGCGACGATGGCGACGTTGCGGATGTCGTGGCGCGTGGCCATATTGCGACGTACTCCCGGGGTGTGAGGAAGGCCCTCTGCGTACGTCCGTGTGACGCGGGCCCTGCCGGGCTTGACATGCCACGGCCTCACCCCATGTTACGTGGCCCTGAGGGGGTAGGCCTCCTCAGGGCCACATGGGTCTCACTTGACGGACGGGCTCGGCGAGACCTTCGCCCCCTTCTTCAGGTAGCCCATGTCCTCGTAGACCGGCGTCTGGAAACCGAAGGCCCCCGCGTTGACCAGGTTCTTCCGCGCTCCCACCAGCTGGGGCCGCTGGTAGAGGGGGACGGATCCGGCCGCGGCCCAGATCCTGGCGTCGGCCTTGCGGATCAGGTCCTTCGCCTCGTCCTCGTCCAGCGTGGTCGCGGCCTGGTCGAAGAGCTGGTCGACCTGGTCCGTACCGACCCGCGTGTAGTTCTGCTCGACGTTCACCGAGCCGTCCGCCGCCGGCAGCGGCTTGGCGTAGACCGGCCGGGCGTCCGTCGCGGGGAAGGCGGAGGACGGCCAGGAGTACAGGGCGAGGTCGTAGTCGCCGGCGGCGATGTGGTCCTTGAAGTAGCTCTCGTCCGAGACCTTGGTGATCGTCGTACGGATGCCGACCTGTTCCAGCATCGTGGAGATGCGCTCGGCGACCGTGTTCAGCGTGTCCGAGCCGGGGCCGGAGGGCAGGACGAAGCGGAGCGCGAGGGCCTTGCCGTTCTTGGCGAACGGTCCGGCCGGGGCGGCGGCCGGGGCGGCCGTGCCCTGGGGGGCGTACGCGCCGGGCGCGCCGCCGTGCCGGCTCTCGCGGGCGAGGTGGTCGCCGTGCTCGCGCTTGTCGTCGGCGGACTCGTGGTGCTTGCCCTTGCCGTCGCCGCGCCGGTCGTCCCGCGACGCGTCCCGCCCCTCGTACCGCGCCGCGCTCCGGGCCTCCTCCTCCTGTACCTCGTCCGGGCCGTCCTCCTGCGCCTCGTCCTGCCCGTCGTCCCGGTTCTTGTCGTCCTGGTTCTTGTCGTCCTCGCCGACGATGTACTCGCCGTCGCTGCCGCCCTCCGACGTGTCCTCGGACTTACGCTCGGGGCCGGCCGCCTTCTCGGGCTTCTTCGGCTCCTTGACCGGGCCGCCGCGCACCCAGCCCGCGTCGGCGATCAGCGCCTGCGCCTCCTTGGTGTCCTGGTCGCCGATCGCGCCGCTGTTGTCGGCATAGGCGGCCTGTCCCGCCAGGGCCAGGTGGCTGCCGACCGGAACGGCGGGCAGGCCCAGCGGGGCGAGCACCAGCCGGGCCAGCTCCTCGCGGTCCAGGGCGCGGGCGACGGCCCGGCGGACCCGCTCGTCGGCGAGGGGGCCCGTCGAGCCGTTCAGGGCGAGCTGGGTGTAGGCGGGCTCCAGGGACTTGCGGACCTCGAAGTCGCGCAGCGCCTGCTGCTGGTCCAGGTACCGGGTGATCGCCTTGCGCAGCTTCTTGTCGCCGGCGTGCACCTCGTCGGAGTCGAAGCCGTGGGCGAGCGCCCAGGAGCGCAGCTTCTTCGCGGAGGTCTTCCCGGAACCCTGCAGCGGGGTGCCGGTGCCCTTCTCCCGGGTGGCGAGGCCGATGCGCTGCGCCTCGGCGGTGTCGACCTCGGCGAGGTCCACGCTGCCGTCGGCGAGCGCGGCGGCCCGCTTGTCGCGGGCGACGGCGTGCAGCACGATCTGGTTCAGCTTGGCCGGCTTGCCCCACCAGCGCGGGTTGCGGGTGAGGACGACGTCCTTCTTGGCGGTGTCGACCTTCTCCACCTTGAAGGGGCCGGCGGTGACGTTCAGCTTGCGGCGGGCGCCGTCGTTGAAGGCGTCCGGGGTGCCCATGACGTCCTTCGGGTACAGCGGTGAGAACAGCGACCGCCAGTCGGCGTAGGGGCGGTCGAAGGTGACCCGGACCTGGAGGTCGTTGGCGCCGCGCTCGATCTTCGCGATCCGGTCGTACCCGGCGTTGCGGGCGGTCCAGTAGGCGCTGTTCTTGCCGGACAGGGCCCGCCACTGGGCGACGAAGTCGGCGGCGCCGATCTCGCGGCCGTCGCTCCAGACGGCCTGCTGGTTCAGCTTGTAGAGCACGACCTGGCGCGGCTCGGTCTCGATGACCTTGGCGGATTCCAGGTAGGCGGGATTGGCCACCGGGCGGCCGGACGCGTCCAGGCGGAACATCGACGGCAGCACGGCCTGGGCGACCCGGCCGGTGGCGGCGTCGGCGTCGGCCTGGAAGGTGTTGAGGGTCTCGGGCACCGCGTCGACGGCCCACTTGAGGGTGCCGCCGTCGGCGACCAGCTCCCGGGCGGCCGGTGCGATGTCCTGCCCGGCGAGGGGTTTGCCGGCCTCGTCCTCGTCGGAGCCGCAGCCGGCGAGGAGCGGCACCGCGAGCGCTCCCGCGGTGAGGAAGGCGACCGAGCGCATGACCGCGCGCGGACCGACGCCGTCGTAGGACATCCTGCTACCTCCGTGAAGCCGCGGGCCTTATGCTCACATTTGTCGGTATCTGGAGCTGATCACTTTTGGCGGTATATGGAGCTGATCAGATCTATGCGGCCACTGAAGAGGAAAGGGTCCGGCCACCGTGGGCGACACGGCGACAGCGGGCGGTAACCCCACCCGTGCGGCGCAACACCCCCCTGGATGCATCCACGCGCCTCCGCCAATCGCTGCACATGCCTTCACACCGGCATGTGTGGCGCGCAACACTCCAAGGCGCATGAACGTTGCCGCTCAGGGCCCACCGGACCCACGAAAGTGAGGGCAAGCCATGTCCGTGCACGACGACATCACCTCGGTCCAGCGTTCCCTGGACGACATGTACCGGTCGCTGGGGCGCCTGGAGCACCAGCTCGGCAGCGGCGGCCTGGAGATGCGCCGGGTCAGGCTGGACGCCGACCATCTGCGGGAGAGCGTGGCCCTGCTGCGGGAGGCTGCCGCCGCCCCGGACACGGCACGCCGTCCCGACCTCGTCACCATCTCCGACACGCCCTACGACATCAGCCTGTGGACGGACTCGGACGACGAGGGCCTGGGCGCCCGCGACCGTCGCGCCCCCTGATCCCGCTACCGACCGGAGTCCCCTTTGGCCACTGGTACGGAACCCCAGCAGAACAGCGGCGGCGTACGGACCCGTACGCGCGCCGCGATCACCGCCCCGCACCTGCGGACCGACCGCTGGTGGCTGGCGCCCGCCGTCACCGCGGCCGGTCTGCTGGCCTTCGTGGTCTATTCGACCTGGCGGGCCTTCGCCAACACGCACTACTACGCGGCGCCGTACGTCTCGCCGTTCTACTCGCCCTGCCTGGCGGAGAACTGCCGGACCATGGGCGCCGGGCCGAACGCCGACCTCTTCGGGGCCTGGTGGGCCATCTCGCCCGCGATCATCATCCTGATCTTCCCGCTCGGCTTCCGGCTGACCTGCTACTACTACCGCAAGGCGTACTACCGCGCCTTCTGGGCGTCCCCGCCCGCCTGCGCGGTGGCCGAGCCGCACAGGAAGTACACCGGTGAGACCCGCTTCCCGCTGATCCTGCAGAACCTGCACCGGTACTTCTTCTACGCCGCACTCCTGGTCGCGGCCGTGCTCACCTACGACACCGTGCTGGCCTTCCGGGACCCGCACTACCGCTGGGGCCACATGGGCCTGGGCACCCTCGTCTTCCTGGCCAACATCGTGCTGATCTGGGCGTACACGCTGTCCTGCCACTCGTGCCGGCACATCGTCGGCGGCAAGCTCAAGCACTTCTCGAAGCACCCCGTGCGGTACCGGACGTGGCAGTTCATCGGGAAGCTCAACGCCCGCCACATGCAGCTGGCCTGGGCCTCGCTGCTGAGCGTGGCGCTCGCCGACTTCTACGTCTACCTCGTCGCGTCCGGGGTCTTCGACGATCCGCGCTTCTTCTAGAGATTCCAGTGAGGGACTGACTGATGTCCGTGGTGGACCGGCAGGAGTGGGACGTCGTCGTGGTCGGTGCCGGCGGCGCCGGGCTGCGGGCCGCGATCGAGGCGCGCGAGCGGGGTGCCCGTACGGCGGTGATCTGCAAGTCGCTGTTCGGCAAGGCGCACACGGTGATGGCGGAGGGCGGCATCGCGGCGGCGATGGCCAATGCCAACGAGCACGACAACTGGCAGGTCCACTTCCGCGACACCATGCGCGGCGGCAAGTTCCTCAACCAGTGGCGGATGGCCGAGCTGCACGCGCAGGAGGCACCGGACCGGGTGTGGGAGCTGGAGACCTGGGGCGCGCTGTTCGACCGTACGAAGGACGGCCGTATCTCGCAGCGCAACTTCGGCGGGCACGAGTACCCCCGCCTGGCCCACGTCGGCGACCGTACGGGGCTGGAGCTGATCCGCACGCTCCAGCAGAAGATCGTGGCCCTCCAGCAGGAGGACTTCAAGGAGACCGGGGACTACGAGTCCCGGCTGAAGGTCTTCCAGGAGTGCACGGTCACCCGGGTCCTGAAGGACGGGCCGCAGGTGTCCGGGGTCTTCGCCTACGAGCGGGAGTCCGGCCGCTTCTTCGTCCTGGAGGCACCCGCCGTGGTCGTCGCGACCGGCGGGATCGGCAAGTCCTTCAAGGTCACCTCGAACTCCTGGGAGTACACGGGCGACGGCCACGCGCTGGCCCTCCTGGCCGGTGCCCCGCTGCTGAACATGGAGTTCGTGCAGTTCCACCCGACCGGCATGGTCTGGCCGCCGTCGGTGAAGGGCATCCTCGTCACCGAGTCGGTACGCGGGGACGGCGGAGTGCTGCGGAACTCCGACGGCAAGCGGTTCATGTTCGACTACATCCCGGACGTCTTCAAGGAGAAGTACGCCGAGTCGGAGGACGAGGGCGACCGGTGGTACGAGGACCCGGACAACAACCGGCGCCCTCCCGAGCTGCTCCCCCGCGACGAGGTGGCGCGGGCCATCAACGCCGAGGTGAAGGCGGGCCGCGGCTCACCGCACGGCGGGGTCTTCCTCGACGTCTCCACCCGCATGCCCGCCGAGGTGATCCGGCGCCGGCTGCCGTCGATGTACCACCAGTTCAAGGAGCTGGCGGACGTCGACATCACGGCCGAGGCGATGGAGGTCGGGCCGACCTGCCACTACGTCATGGGCGGCATCGCGGTGGACTCCGACACGGCGGCGGCCCGCGGGGTGCCGGGACTGTACGCGGCCGGCGAGGTGGCCGGCGGCATGCACGGCTCCAACCGGCTCGGCGGCAACTCGCTGTCCGACCTGCTGGTCTTCGGCCGCCGCGCGGGCTGGCACGCGGCCGAGTACGCGCAGGGGCTGGCCCACCGGCGCCCGCCGGTCGACGACGCCCAGGTCGACACGGCCGCGGCGGAGGCCCTGCGCCCCTTCTCGGCGGAGGCCGAGGGCGAGGCGGGCCCGCCGGAGAACGCGTACACCCTGCACCAGGAGCTCCAGCAGACCATGAACGACCTGGTCGGCATCATCCGCCGCGAGGGCGAGATGGAGCAGGCCCTGCACAGACTGGCCGAGCTGCGGGAGCGGGCCCGGCGGGCCGGCGTCGAGGGCCACCGCCAGTTCAACCCCGGCTGGCACCTCGCCCTCGACCTCAGGAACATGCTGCTGGTCAGCGAGTGTGTGGCCCGGGCGGCGCTGGAGCGCACCGAGTCGCGCGGCGGCCACACCCGCGAGGACCATCCGACGATGGACCGCGCCTGGCGCAACGTGAACCTGCTCTGCACCCTGGCCGACCCCACCGGCGGGCTCGCGGCGACCGACCCCGCCCGGGGCCAGATCCGCCTCGCCCGGGAGACCACCGATCCCATCCGCCCGGACCTGCTCGCCCTCTTCGAGAAGGAGGAGCTGGTCAAGTACCTCGCCGAAGAGGAGCTGTACGAGTGAGCAGCTACGAGGCCCGTTTCAAGGTGTGGCGGGGCGACGGACAGGGCGGCGGCCTGAAGGACTTCACGGTGGAGGTGAACGACGGCGAAGTGGTCCTGGACATCGTCCACCGCATCCAGGCCACCCAGGCGCCCGATCTGGCCGTGCGCTGGAACTGCAAGGCAGGCAAGTGCGGTTCGTGCTCGGCGGAGATCAACGGCCGCCCGCGGCTGCTGTGCATGACCCGCATGTCGGTCTTCGACCGTACGGAGACGATCACGATCACTCCGCTCCGCGCGTTCCCTGTGGTCCGTGACCTGGTGACGAACGTCGGCTTCAACTACCAGAAGGCGAGGGAGGTCCCGGCCTTCGTGCCGCCCGCCGGTGTGGGTCCCGGCGAGTACCGCATGATGCAGGAGGACGTGGACCGCTCGCAGGAGTTCCGCAAGTGCATCGAGTGCTTCCTGTGCCAGGACACCTGCCACGTGGTCCGCGACCACGAGGAGAACAAGCCGGCGTTCGCCGGGCCGCGTTTCCTGATGCGGGTGGCCGAACTGGACATGCACCCGCTGGACGCCGCCGCGGAGACCGGCCTGGACCGCAAACGGACGGCCCAGGACGAGCACGGCCTCGGCTACTGCAACATCACCAAGTGCTGCACGGAGGTCTGCCCCGAGGGCATCAAGATCACCGACAACGCCCTGATCCCCCTGAAGGAACGCGCCGTGGACCGCAAGTACGACCCGCTGGTGTGGCTGGGCTCGAAGATCAGGAGGCGGACGCCGTGAGGGACGGCGCCTGAGCCCGTTCGTACGCCGTGCCACCGCGCAGCCGTCGGTCCGGGGCCGGGCGTCGCCGTTCGCGCCCGGCGGCCCCGGTCACCGGACCCAGTCCTCCTCGTAGGCCCGCCAGTCGTCCTCCGTCGCCGCGAAGTCGACGTACAGGGCCACGCCGAAGCGGGCGCGGTCGGCGTCGGTGCGGGACAGGCCCAGCCGGACACCGCGGACGGCCGCCGGGACCGTCTCTGCGTGCGCCCAGTGTCCGAACCGGTTCTCGTGGTAGAAGGGCAGGCCCATGAGGAGGTCCGTGGACTGCGGGGTGACCTCCAGAGCGAGGCTGGTCTGCTGGGCCACGTAGCCGCCGTACAGGCTCTGCAGCGGCTGCATGGTGTCGTACGACATCACGGCGATCTGGTCCACCCGGCGGGCCACCTGGCCGAAGTACGCCTGCGACCACCACTTCGGGTGCCCGGTGGTCGTGCCCCAGAAGGAGTGGAACGCGGGCACCGGGTCGATCTGGTGGGCAGCGACGGACAGGACGGCGTGGCGGGTCCGGGTGAGGGTGTGCAGGTCGTCGAGCAGGGAGAGGTAGTCGCGGTCGCCGGAGTGCAGGGGCTCCAGATCGAAGTGGGTGCCCTCGAAGCCGGCGTCGAGGATCTGGCGGGCGGAGGTCACGACCGCCGCGCGGGTGTCCGCGCGCTCCAGACGCAGCCCCTCCGGGCCCTCACTGGCCAGCTTGTCGCCGAGCCACGCCTGCACACGCACCCCGGGCAGTTCCCGGTGCACGGCACCGATCAGCCAGCGGGCCCGCGGCCAGGCCGAGCGGGGCAGCGTCCCGTCGTGCTCCAGCGGCCCCGCGTGGACGTACAGATCCCGGATCCCGGTACCCCGCAGCCGTGCGGCCAGCGCCTCGACGTCCTCGTCGGTCTTGCGCCCGTCCACCCAGGCATGGCCCAGCCAGAGGGCGTCCTGGTGCCGGGTGCGGGTGCCGGGGGCCGGATCGCCGGTGTAGTTGATGCGCAGAGCCGTCTCGGCGGTGAGGAGGGGGAGCGTGAGGAGAGCGACGGCGAGGAGAAGTCCGCGGACGATACGCCGCCGACGGGAGCGGCGCCCAGACGGGGACGGGGGGCTCGACCCCGCCGGCGTCCGGCTCCCCTCGCCGAGTCCCCGCGCGGGCTCGTCCGCCGACTGCCCGTCCGCAGGTTGTTCGCCTGCCGCGGGCTCGCCTGCCGCGGGCTCGCCTGCCGCGGGCACGTCTGCCGCGGGCACGTCTGTCGCGGGCTCCTCTGTCGCGGGCGCGTCTGTCGTGTGATCGTCTGGGCGGTGGGGGTTCCTCCGGTTCTTGTCCGTCCGGTTTTCGCCCGTCCGAATTTCTTCCATCCCGTCCCCCTGTCGGCCTGGTCCCCCACCCGTATCCGTCCCGCTCGCGAAGCCGCCTACCTGCCCATACTCTCCGAAATGTGACGTCCTCCCCGATCCGGGCCCGGCCCCGTGGCTCCACCGCGCACATACGGGCGCGGGTGGTGCATGCCGTGCTGGGTGTCCTGGCCGGTGCCGGGTGGCTGGTGTTGCCGGTGATGACGGTGAACACGCGTGATCCGGTTCCCGTGGCCCCCGTCGGCACGGCCGCGAGCAGCGCCGACCCGCAGCAGGACGAGACGTCCACGGCCGACCTGGTACTGCCGCTCGTCGCGGGCACCGCGGCCGTGACCCTGGCCGGATACGGCTATCTGCGCCGCACCCGGCGGGCCCGCACCCGGACGACGCCGGGCATCATCTCGGCCCGGCCGCCCGCGCCCACCCCGGCCGACTCCGAACGCCAGGCCCGGGCGGCGCTGCGCCTGGCCGACGACTGCGTGCGCACCAGCCGGGACGAACTGTCCTTCGTTCGGGAGGGGTTCGGGGAGAAGCCGGCGGAACCGTTCACCCATGCGCTGCGAGCGGCCGAGACCGAGCTGTCGGCGGCGTTCGCGATCTGGCGGCGGTACGAGGAGGGCCTCCCGGAGGACGCGAGCGCCCGGCGCCAGGCGCTGGTGGGCGTGATCGGCCGCTGCGCGGAGGCGGGGCGCCGGCTGGACGCCGAGGCAGGGGCGCTGGACCGGTTGCGGGGGTCGGGCGAGCAGGGGGTCGACGGGCAGGGCGTGGGCGGGCCCGAGGGCGAGGCGCGGGGTGCCGGGGTCTCGCTGGAGGTTGCCGAGGGACGGTTCCGGGACGTTGCGGTGCGGACGGTGACCGCGCAGGAGACCCTGGGTGCGCTCCGGGAGCGGTATGCGCACTCGGCGGCCGGATCGGTCACCGGGTACGTCGAACAGGCCAAGGACCGGTTGCTGTTCGCCACCGCCCGGCTCAACGAGGCCCGGCAGGCCGCCGACGCCGGTGACGGTCCGCGGGCGGCCCGGCAACTGCGCGCGGGCGAGGGCGCGGTGGCACAGGCCGAGATCCTCGTGGCCGGGGTGGAACGGCTGGCGGCGCAGCTGCGGGAGGCGGCGGGACTGGTACCGGCCGCGTTGACCGGCGCGGAGGCGGAGCTGGCGGCGGCCCGGGGGGAGGGGGCGCGGACCGCGCTGACCACGGGTGAGCTGCATGCCCGCCTGGCCTACGCGGACGGCGTGCTGGCGGCGGTCCGCGAGGAACTGACCGGGGGACCGTACGACCCGCTGGACGCGCTGCGCCGGACGGCCCGGGCCGTCGAGCGGGTGGCGGGGACGCGGCCGGGTGTGCTGGACGCCGCGGAACTGCTCGTGGCGCGGAGCGCGGTCGCGGCGGCTGAGGAGTTCGTCGCGGTGCACCGGGGAGCGGTGGGTGCGGAGGCCCGGGCCCGGCTGGCGGAGGCGGCACGTGAGCTGGGTGAGGGGAGCGCCGGCCGGGCCGACTCGGCGGCCGGGGAGGCGAGGGAGCTGGCCGAACGGGACGTACGGGCGCACGGCACGCCGTACGCCGGTGCCGGAGGGGACGCGGCCGGACTGGCGGGCGCGGTACTCGGCGGGATCCTCCTGGCCGAGGACCCGGACGGCGGCCCCCCGGCCGGCTTCGGCGGCCCCGGCACCCGCTCCCGCCACCACCTGCGCACCACCCCGTGACCGGGCTGCCGGCCTTCGCCCCCACAGCCACCCACCGGAGCCGACAGGACCGACGGGGCCAGCAGGAGGGGGACGAGCCGACAGGACCGACAGGAGGGGACGAGCCGACAGGACCGACAGGGAGGGGACGAGCCGACAGGACCGACAGGAGGGGACGAGTCGACAGGACCGGCAGGGAGGGGACGAGCGACAGGACCGGCAGGAGGGGACGGGCCGACAGGGCCGGACGAGCGGACAGGGCCGGATGAACCGACAGGGCCGACCGGCCCGGTCGAGCTGGCCGGTCCGGGCGGGGCGGCAGGGCCGGGCGGGCCGGCAGGGCCGGGCGGGGCGCCGGGGCGCGGTGGAGCGGTCAGCCCCTGGCACCCCGCCCGCCCCCGGACGAGCCGGCCGGGCGCGGGGTCAGAACAGGCTCAACAGGGCCTCGGCCGGGTCCGTGAGGCTACCCTCTCCGCCCGGGAGGGGCAGTTCGAACCACACCGTCTTGCCGCGAGGGGTCCTGCGGGAGCCCCACGCCGCGCTGAGCAGTCCGACCAACTGCAGACCGCGTCCCCCCTCGTCGGTGTCCCGGGCCCGCCGACGCCGTGGCTGGACCAGTCCGGAGTCCCAGACCTCGCAGACCAGCGTGCGGTCCAGCAGCAGCCGTAGCCGGATGTCTCCCTCGCCGTACCGCAGCGCGTTCGTCACCAGCTCGCTGACCAGGAGTTCCGCCGTGTCGACCAAGGGCTCCAGGTCCCAGGACAGCAGCTGGCCGCGGGCGTACTCGCGGGCCCGGCCCACGCTGCGCGGCTCACGGGGCAGGGTCCAGTCCCCCACGGAGTCGGCGGGCAGGCCCTGCACCCGGGCCATCAGCAGGGCGATGTCGTCCTCGCCGTGGTGCGTGTCGAGGGTGTTGAGGACGTGGTCGCAGACGTCCTCCAGGGGCCGGGTGGGGTCCGTCAGCGCGCCCACGAAGGCCTGGAGCCCCTCGTCCAGCGGATGGTCGCGGGACTCGACCAGTCCGTCCGTGTAGAGCGCCAGCAGCGCGCCCTCCGGGAGTTCGACCTCCACCTCCTCGAACGGCTCGCCGCCCACCCCGAGCGGCATGCCGGGCGGCACGTCGAGCATCAGCGCCGACTCGCCGGGTTCGACCAGCACCGGCGGGAGGTGGCCGGCGTTGGCGAACGTACATCGTCTGGTCACGGCGTCGTACACGGCGTACACGCAGGTCGCGAGGTACACCTCGGAGAGGTCGACGTCGCGGGGCTGCCGGGCGGTGCGGGTGGCCTGCTGGACCCCGCCGGGCGTGCCGAGTCCGCGTGCGATCTCGTCCAGCGCCGAGAGCACCTCCGCCGGTTCGAGGTCGAGCAGGGCCAAGGTCCTCACGGCCGTCCGGAGTTCACCCATCGCGACGGCCGCTCGCAGGCCCCGGCCCATGACGTCCCCGACGACCAGAGCCGTACGGTGACCGGGCAGTTCGATGACGTCGAACCAGTCGCCGCCGACCTCGGTCGCCGCGTTGCCCGGCAGGTAGCGGCAGGCGATGTCCAGGCCGGACGCCTCGGGGTCGCCGGGCGGGAGCAGGGACCGTTGCAGTATCAACGCCCGTTCGTGCTCGCGGCGGTAGAGGCGGGCGTTGTCGATGCAGACCGCCGCGCGGGCGGCCAGCTCCACGGCGAGGTCCCGGTCGCGGTCGCCGAACGGTTCGCTGCCCTTCGTCCGGGCGAACTGCGCGAGTCCTACGACCGTGTCGTGGGCGACCATCGGCACGGCCAGCGAGGACTGCACGAGACCGCCCTCCTCGGGGGGCACGTGCTGCGGGCGGGCGGTGCGCAGGGCGTCCGCGCAGGGCGAGTTGAACGGGAAGTGGTGGACCGCGCCGACCTCGACGGGTTCCCCGGAGCCGCTGAACGGGGCGCCGGAGACGGCGCTGGCGAAGGCGACGCGGCGGAGTTCGGCGCTGCCGTCGGCGAGGCCGGGCGGGGTCTCGTCGCCGGCCAGCAGACCCTGGTAGAGGTCGACGGTGGCGAGGTCGCAGAAGCCGGGGACGACCACGTCGAGGAGTTCGCGGGCCGTGGTCTCCAGGTCGAGCGAGTTCCCTATGCGGGCGCCTGCCTCGTTGAGCAGGGCCAGGTTGCGCCGGGCCGCGGCCGCCTCGCGGGCGGCGGCGCGCCGGGCGGTGATGTCAGTGCCGAGCCAGGCGATGCCGATGGGCCGGCCGCTGCCGCTGTGCACGCGGTAGAGGTTGACGGACCAGTGCCGGCGTTCCTCGGAGCCGGGGACGTAACCGGTGACGTGCATGTCGGTGATGGAATCGCCGGACTCCAGCACCCGCCGCAGGGTGGCCGAAACCCGCTCGGCCTCGGGGCGCGGGAGATAGTCGTGAACTCCCTTGCCGCGGTGGTCGTCCGGGGATCCTCCGAAGATGGAGGCGAATCGCATGTTGGCGCGACGGATCCGGAGGTCGAGGTCGATCAACAGGAAGCCGAAGGGGGATTGACCGAAAATCGCCTGCGAGGCGGCGAGATCGGTCTCGATGCTGCGCAGCGTGCGGACGTCCACGACGATGCAGACGGCGGCCTTCTCACCCTCGGCCGTGCGGGTCGGCATGACGTAGACCTCGGCCAGGCCCTCTTCGCCGCGGATGCCGTCCGGCCGGTCCGGCATCCGGAAGGGCACCACGCCGGTCCACTCGCGCCCGTCGAGGATTTCGGCCATCTTCCGCTGGCCGCGCACCCGGAGGTCGGGGTCGACGAAGGCCTCTATGGGGTCCATGCCGACGGCGTGTTCTGCGGGGATGCCGAAGAGCTGCTCGGCGCGCAGACTCCATTGGTCGACGAGCCCGCCGGGGCTGATGGAGAAGGAGGCGACCCTGATGTAGTCGTAGATCGAACCGGGCGGACTGCTCTGCCACATGGCGTCGCCGGGTGCCGCGGCATCCTCCGCGGCCTGACTCCTCGCGCCGTCCGACGGGTCCTCGGACTCCGTGGCCTTCGCTGGTATCTCGCTCACGCGAACCGTCCCCTCCAGCTCACCGCACCCGGCACCGGTCACCGGGGGCGGCTGCCCGCAGTATCCAGCACTACGGCGCCGCACGACACGGTGTTCACGATCACAGCTCGGTCCAGGTGTTTTTCGGACCGGTCCGTGACAACACTTCCACTCTTCTAACCAGGGAACACACCGCCGAATCACCCAGTCACGGACCGCGTGCGCCCCCGGCGCGCACGGCGGACGGCGCACCGGCGGTCGTACACCCCCCGCTCCGGCGGATGCTCCGGCCTCAGCCCGGCACCGCCAGCTCGAACCAGACGGTCTTTCCGGTCGGTCCGGGCCGGGTGCCCCAGCGGCGCGAGGACCCGGCGACCAGCTGGAGGCCGCGTCCGCTCTCGTCCTCGGGGTGCGCGGCCCGCTCGCGGGGCGGGTCCGGGAGCGGGTCGGAGACCTCGACCCGCAGCGCGCCGTCGAGGCCGGCGGGTCGGACGAGCCGTACCCCGATGGGCCCGGTGGCATGCCGCAGGGAGTTGGTGACCAGTTCGCTGACGAGCAGCGCGGCCAGGTCGGCGAGGCAGTCGAGGTGCCAGCCGTGCAACTGGCGGCGGACCGCGGCGCGGGCGGTGCGCACGGCACCCGGTTCCGCGGGAAAGGTCCACTCGGCGCAGTCGCCATCGGTGTCGATCACGCCGATCACTTCCCAGGCCAGTGAGCCCACCCATGTCCGGTTTCATGGGGTTAATGGGCACATACCCGATATCCCGCGGGCAGTACCGCGTAAGAGGGCGCACTGTGGCACGAACGGCGTACGAGGCGCTTCCCGGCGGGTGGCGAGCGCCGGATCGAGTGGTCGGCGCAGTCATCTCGAGGGGGCTCCGGACCGAGAGGAGCGCCGGGGCATCGGCGGCCCTCTCTTCGGCCGGTGCGCGGGACTACGCTCGGCCGGTCAGCGGACTACGCCGGACCGAGCGGCGGCAGCTCGGCCAGCTCTCGCACCGCCGGTACGTCCTGGTCGAGCCAGGGCACGTCCCAGAGTTCCCCGGCGTCGAGCCAGCGCAGCGCGTCGTGGTCCTCCAGGGGCCGGGGCGCGGGCGAACCGGGACGCAGCCGGGCGGTCCACACCTGGAGCACGTACGGCGCGCGCAGCTGCCACTCCCCCGGCACGCGGGCGATCGTTTCGGCGTCGACGCCGAGTTCCTCGCGCAGTTCGCGCACGAGCGCGTCCTCGGGCCGCTCGCCGGCCTCGACCTTGCCGCCGGGCAGTTCCCAGCGGCCGGCCAGGTCGGCGGGCGCGCTGCGGCGGGCGGCGAGCAGGCGGCTGCCGTCGAGCAGGGCGGCTCCCACCACCACGATGCGTTCCGCTTCGGGCGTCGTACGCGTCATGGAGGGGAGCCTACGGGAGGGCGCGGCTGGTCAGTTCCGCGAGCCGTCCCCGTTCTGGCCGATGCGCTCGACCCAGTACAGCTGCTTGTGTCCGCGGTCGTCGAGGCTGTCGGCGATCTTCTGCGCCTCTGCGCGGGTCGCGTACCGGCCGACGCGGTAGCGATTGCCGTTGTCGTCCTGCCGTATCACGATCCAGGGCAGGGAGACCGTGCCCTCACTCATGTCCCCCACCGCCCGCGGTCCTTCTCGCACCACCTCACCCGTCTCCCTTCCCGGGCCCCCGTCGCGCCCCGCCTGAGGAAACCGCAATCCGCATATGCCCGAGCGTACGCCCAACCTTCACGCAGCGAATACGCCTTTTCACAAAGAGGTACGCAACCAGCCAGAACGCCGGGGGCGCACGGGGCCGAATGCGCCGTCGTGAACTCCGCTGCCTCGGGTCGAGGACATACCGGCCAACCCGGGATCACCTGGGAGAACGGCCTGATTACTGCGGCCCGCCGGGTGCCGGCGACGGGCGGGAAACCGTGCTGTCCACCCCTGCGGGCGCGCAGGGGTGTGCGCTACCTCACGCGGGGGACGTGTGAACGCACGTCCGACTCCCGCCAGGGCCGCAGACCGGCCGCCGGGACCTGTGCCGCGGTCGCCGCACATCGGCCGCCGGGGCCTGTGCCGCGGTCACCGTACGGGCGGCCGGCGGGCGGCGCGGCAGCGGCGGCCGGGCCGGTGCCCGCGTCACTTCACGGGCAGGTGGTAGGCGACGCGGTAGCGATCGGCCGGGATCACCACGTCGGCGGTCTCCACCGGGCGGCCGGAGGCGAAGTACGTGCGCTGGACGACCAGGACCACGTGGCCGGGGACGCCGCCGAGCAGGTGCAGTTCCTCGGCGAGGCCGGGGCGGGCACCGACCTCCTCCGTGACGTTGTCCACGACGACGTCGATGGCCCCCATGCGCTCGACCACACCCATCCCGCCGAGCGGCCCTTCCTCCGGCAGCATCACCGGACTGCGGCCGGTGACGGCGAGGGGTTCCCAGGAGGTGGAGAGCATCATGGGCTCGCCGCCGTCCCGGAACAGGTACTTGGTGCGCATGACCCGGTCACCGGCCTGGATCGCGAGCCGCTCGGCGATGGCCGCGCCGGCCTCCGTCTGCTCGCTGCTGGACTCCCAGGTGCCACGGACGGCGGCGTCGGCCTGCTCCTGCCGGAAGGGGGTCGCGCCGCCGGACGGACGGAATCCGGAGCGGGCCACCCGCCTGGGCACCGGCCGCTCACGCACGTACGTCCCCGACCCGGAGCGGCCCTCGACCAGTCCCTCGGCCATCAGCACCTTGCGGGCCTCGAGGGCGACCGTGTCCGAGACGCCGTACTCCTCGCGGATGCGGGCCTGGGAAGGGAGCCGGGTGTGGGGTGGGAGTGAACCGTCGACGATCTTCTTGCGGAGATCACCCGCGACGCGCAGGTACGCCGGCTGCTCACCGAAAGTCACTGGCCGCTCCCATCAGTTTGTACAGACAGCAACAGCCTGGCAACCGTGGGTTGTGCCATGCAAGCAAAGGCCAGAGAATCACTCGATGTGATGCATGCGGGTGGGGAAGGCTTTACCCAGGCACTTTCTTCCCCGTATAGGGGTGCTCACGCCGAGGTGCACACGTCCGGGGGGCCACCCACGGCGAACGGTGACGCCCGCGGCGGCCGAGCCCGTGGACGGAGCCGGGGGAAGGCCCCGACTCGGGTGGCTGGAACGGCCCTTGTCGCTGGTGAGGGCTCGGAGCAGGGGGCGTGGACACCGGTACGGTGCTGCGGGGATGAGCCGCGCGGCCGGCACTGCGCGTATGGGAGAGCGCGGCGCAGTCAGCGAATTGTGAACGGGGATGAGCAAGACATGACCAAGGCCTCCGGAGAGGGCAACGAGTGAGCAAGGTGACCGAGGAGTCCGTCCGGCGCGTGAACGGGCTGACGGCCCGCTGGGCACACGCCCTGTCCGAGGGCGCGGCGTTCTCGGCGCCGGGCGTCTGGCCCCTGCTGGCCTTCCTGGCCGACGGTGCGGCGGGACCCGCGCGCGCGGAGCTGGCCGGCGCCCTGGGGGTGCCCGCCGAGCAGGCGGCCGGTGCCGCACGGGAGCTGCTGGCGGGACTGGCGTCGGTGTCCGGGCTGGATGCGGCACTCGGCCTGTGGACGTACCACGGGCTGCCGCTGCGCGAGGAGTGGCGGGCCGGTCTGCCCGCCGGAACCCACGGGGTGTTCGGGGACGACCTCGTCACCGCGCAGGAACGGCTGGACGCCTGGGCTGCCGAGCGGACCGGCGGGCTGGTCGAGCGCATGCCGGTGACACTCACCCGCGATGCCCGGATGGTGCTCGCCACCGCCCTCGCGCTGCGCACCGAGTGGCGGCAGCCCTTCAGCGAACTGCCGCTGTGGCCCGACTCCGGCCCCTGGCAGGGCCGTAGCCTCCGCGGACTGCACCGGCGCAGCGTACGGCCGGACCGGGTGGGGGTCACGGGCACCCCGGACGGCTTCGTCACCGCGCTGACGGTGCCCGGTGACAACGGCATCGACGTCCATCTGGTGCTGGGCGAGGAGCGGATGACGCCCGGTCAGGTGCTGGCGGCCGGTGTCGGGGTCGTGGAGCGCAGTCTGCCGCTGTCCGGGGGCGGCACGCTGTCGCACGGGCATGTGGGTCCCGGCCTGCACGTCCAGCAGCAGCCGGCCGTCGCGCCCGAGCCGACGACGCTGGAGGTGCAGACGGTGGCGTACGAGGTACGGGCCGACCACGATCTGCTCGCCCTGCCGGGCCTCTTCGGCCTCACGTCGGCGGCGGACGTCCAGGCCGCCCACTTCCCGGGCGTGAGCGCCTACCCGCTGGCCGTCGGGGAGGCCCGCCAGTCGGCCGTGGCCCAGTTCGGGGCGCGGGGCTTCCGGGCGGCGGCGGTCACGGCGGCCATGCCCGTGGCGGCCGGCGGGGTCCCGGAGTACCGCTACGAGACCACCGTCGTCCGCGTCGCCTTCGACCGTCCCTTCGGCTTCCTCGCGGCCGACCGCGAGTCCCGTCTCGTGCTGATGGCGGGCTGGGTCACCGAGCCGGCGCCGTACCCGGTCGGGAACCTCGGCCCGGCTGTCCCGCCCCCGCCGCCCGGCAGCTGAGACGGGCCCGGCAGGTGTGCCGTCTCCCCGGGGCCGGGCGGAGATGTGGTCGTCAACCGGCGGCCGTCAGTTGTTCCTTGATCGCGCGTGTCAGCGCTTCGTGCTGGTCGACCAGGTAGAAGTGACCGCCGGGGAAGACCCGTAGCTGGAACTCCCGGGGGGTCACGTCGGCCCAGGACGCCATGTCGTGGGCGGACATGGACGGGTCACCGTCGCCGACGTACGCGTGGACGGGGCAGTCGACCGGGGCGGGGTCGCGCGGTCCGTAGGTGCCCACCACGGTGAAGTCCGCCCGGATCGCGGGCAGGACGAGTTCGCGCAGGTCCGGGTCGTCGAGCAGCCGGGTGTCGGTTCCGCCGAGCCGCTGCAGTTCGGCGACCAGTGCCTCGTCCCCCTGTTCGTGGAGGCGGCGCGGGGTCAGCCGGTGCGGGGCCTTGCGGCTGGAGACGTGGAGGGCGGCGGGCCGTACGCCGTGCTCTCGCTGCAGCCGCAGCGCCACCTCGTAGGCGAGCGAGGCACCCATGCTGTGGCCGAACAGCGTCACCGGTACGTCCGCCGACGGCAGCAGCGCGGCGGTGACGTGGTCGGCGAGGGCGTCCATGCTGTCGACGCACGGGTCGGCCAGCCGGTCGTGGCGTCCCGGGTACCGTGTCACGAGGACCTCCGTGCCCTCGCCGAAGGCGCCGCCCCAGGCGTGGTAGAAGCTCGCGGAGCCGCCCGCGTGCGGCAGGACCACCAGCCGGCGGCGCGCCGCCTCCCCGAACACCCCGTACCTGCGGAACCAGCGGTCGCTGCCGACGGTCGTCCGCACGCTGTCACCCATTCGTCCCCACCTCATCGGTTTCTGTTGCGCGCGCGGCCCGGCTCACCGTTCACGCGGCCCGGTCCAGCGACCAGCTGCGCGTCGCGTCGATCCTGAGGGCCGCATCGTCCAGGAGTTCCCGCGGGACGGGACGGCCCACGTTCAGCGCGAGCAGGACCTCGTCACCGGTGTTCGCCGCCGGGGCGCCGTGCGCGATCTGGAGGGCGTCGACGGGCACCCCGCCGAGTGCCGCGCCGACCGCGCCGACCAGTCCCGGCCCGGCCGGGGCGCGGAGGAACGCCATGCTCCCGCCGAGCGCCAGGTCCACCGCGAAGCCGCACACCTCCACCAGACGCCCGGCCGGCCCCGGCCCGTCCAGCGTTCCCGACACGGAGACCACCTCACCGGAGGGCAGCGCCCCGGACACGGTGACGAGGCTGCGGTGCGACACGGCGTCGTGAGCGGTGACCAGCTCCGTGCCGAGGCCGCGCTCCCGGGCGAGCAGCGGAGCGTTCACGTAGGAGACCCCGCCCTCGACCACACTGCCGAGGGCGCCCTTGAGCGCGGCCAGCTCCAGCGCGGTGGTGTCATGCCCGGTGATCTCCCCGGCCACCTTCACCAGGAGCTTTCCGCGCAGGCCCGCGGCGGTCGCGGTGAACAGCCGCCCCAGCTGCTCGGTGAAGGCCAGCCAAGGGTCCAGTTCGCCGTCGACCGTGCCCGTGCGCAGGTTGACCGCCTCGGGAACGCACCGCCCCGCCAGGGCCTGCCGTACGGACTGCGCCACGGCCACCCCGGCGCGGGCCTGTGCCTCGGTGGTCCCCGCCCCCAGGTGGGGGGTGGCGATCACGTTGTCCAGCTCGAGGAGGGGCGAATCGGTGCACGGCTCGGCGGCGAACACGTCGAGGGCCGCACCCGCGACCCGGCCCTCCTTGAGCGCGGCGTACAGCTCGGCCTCGTCGACGATCCCTCCCCTGGCGGCGTTGACCAGGCGCACTCCGGGCTTGACCCGCTGTAGCGCCTCGAACCCGATCAGGCCCGCCGTCTCGGCCATCCTGGGCAGGTGCACCGTCAGGAAGTCCGATTCGGCGAGGAGTTCGTCGAGCCCGGTCATGTGCACACCGGTCCGTGCCGCGTGTCCCGGCTGGACGTACGGGTCGTACGCGAGCAGCCGCATGTCGAAGTGCCGCATCCGCTGGGCCACCAGGGTTCCGATACGGCCCAGGCCGATGATGCCGAGGGTCTTGCCGGACAGCTCGACGCCGGTGAACCGGCTGCGCTGCCAGTGGCCTTCCCGGAGGGCGGCTCCGGCCTGCGGGATGTTGCGTGCCACCGCGAGCAGCAGGCCGACGGTGAGTTCGGCGGCGCTGACGACGTTGGCCGTGGGCGCGTTGACCACCATGACGCCCGCCCGGGTGGCGGCGGGCACGTCCACGTTGTCCAGGCCCACCCCGGCCCGTCCGATCACCTTGAGCCGGGTTCCGGCCGCGATCGCCTCGGCGTCCATCCGTGTGGCGCTGCGGACGAGTACGGCGTCCGCCTCGGGCAGTGCCTCGAGCAGGGCGGCCCGGTCGGTGCCCGCGCAGCGCCGGACCTCGGTGCCGGGCCCGAGGGCGGTGACGGTGGCGGGGGAGAGTTCTTCGGTGATCAGGACGACCGGCGTGTCCATGGCAGCGACTCCTGTCTCGTGTCTGCGGGCCGCTCCGCGGGCGGCGGGCGGCGGTCAGTGGCCCTGGGGCAGCGGAAGGTCGGTGACCGGGTCGCCGAGGACGACCGCGATCTCGCGCTCCCCCTCGTACGGCTCCCTGCTGTGAGCCATCCGCAGGTTGTCCACGATCAGCAGGTCGCCGTCGCACCAGGGCTCACGGAGGGTGTGCTTCTCGTAGACGTCGTTGATGGTGAGCACCGTCTCCTCGTCGAGGCGCGCGCCGTCGCCGTGCACGCTGTTGAACGGCAGCCCGTCCGCCCCGAACTCGAACGTCAGGTACTCCCTGATCGCCGGGTCCAGGGTCCACTCGTTGAGGAAGGCGATCTGGTTGAACCAGCCCCGGCGCCCGTTGCCGGGGTGGCGGAGCACGGCGGCGGCCCGCTGCCGTGTGCGCAGCTCGCCGTCGCCGCGCCACTCGTACGTGATGCCGTTGGCGTCGCAGTACGCCTCTACGGCTGCCCGGTCCGCGGTGCCGAACGAGTCGGCCAGGCCGACTCCGACGGTGTCCTGGTAGGCGCGGGTGAGCTGCCAGCCCTCCTGCTCGAAGCGGGCGACCAGGCCGGCGGGTAGTGCCTCCAGGACGGCCTGGGAGTCCGCGAGGCCGGTCACGCCGCCGGTCCCGGGCGCCTTCAGGCAGGCGAAGAGCAGGGTGCCGGGCACTTCACGGGCGTAGCTCAGCTCGTGGTGCATGCACATCGGCTGGTGCGCCGGCCACTCGGAGGAGGAGTGGACGCCGTCGGCCAGTACCTGCCGCGGTGCGAAGCCCTCGCGCTCGGTGACGATCCGGTCCAGGTAGGCGCGCCCCACCCGGGCGACGGCGTCCGCGTCGCGCAGGCCCAGGCCCCGGACCAGGAGGGCCCCGTGCTCGGTCACGGTGGCGCGCAGGCGCGAGCGGTGCTCGGCGATCCAGGCGGCGGGGTCGGCGGGTGCCGGGCCGTCGAGGTGGTGCACGGCCGGGCCGCCCTCGGTCCTGATCACTTCGAAGGGGGCGGTCTGCGTCGTCTCCGACGTCACGTCCATCGTGCGGCCACTTCCTTGTCGTTGCTTCGGGAATCGATCCGTGGTCACTTCGCGGGGCCCGCGAGACCTGTCCGCGGTCACCCCGCGGGCTCGCGGGACTTGTTCGCGGTCACCCCGCGGGCCCCGGGGACCTGCGCGCGGTCACTTCGCGGGCTCGGGGGTCTTGTCGGCCGGTGACAGGAGTCCGGCGAGGTCGGCGAGCCGGGGGTTCTGGTGCACGTCGCGCAGCGTGAACGCCCGCTCCATCCGTACGACGAGCTGCACCACCGAGAGCGACGTGCCGCCGTGGTCGAAGAAGTTGTCGGTGCGTCCGATCCGTCCCGCGGGCAGCCGCAGGACCTCCTCCCATGCCTCGGCCAGAAGCCGCTCCGCGTCCGTGCGGGGCTCTTCGTGCCGCTTCTCACCGGCCCGCGCGGCCAGCTCCGCCGCCAGGGCGACCAGGGCGCGCTTGTCGGTCTTCCCGTTGGGGGTCAGCGGCAGCGACGTCAGGCGTTCGAGGCGGCGCGGCACCATGTAGGCGGGCAGGGCCCGCGCGAGCCGTTCGCGCAGCGCCTCGGCGGGCTGTTCGGAGCCGGTCTGGAAGCCGACCAGGTGCCGGCCGTCGTCGGGGCTCTCCACGACCACGACGGCGCCGTCGCGGACCCCGGGCAGCCGCAGCAGCTGGTTCTCGATCTCCCCGATCTCGATCCGGAAGCCGCGGATCTTGACCTGTGCGTCCCGGCGTCCGAGGTACTCCAGCGAGCCCTCCGGCAGCCACCGGCCGAAGTCACCGGACCTGTAGAGCCGTTGGCCGGGCCGGTGCGGGTCCTCGCCGAACGCCTGGGCGGTGCGCTCCGGGTCGTTGACGTAGCCGCGGCCCACGCACACACCTGAGAAGACGATCTCGCCGGGCGCTCCGAGCGGCACCGGCCGCAGTTCCTCGTCGACGACGTACACCGTGACGTTGCCGACGGGCGGGCCCAGCGGGACGGACTCCCGGACCGGCACCGAGGTCATCACCTCGTGGTTGGTGTCGTCGCAGGTCTCGGTCAGGCCGTAGGCGTTCATCAGGGCGATGTGCGGGAACCGCGCGAACCAGCGCACGGTCAGTTCCTTCTTCAGCGCCTCTCCGGTGACCGAGACGCAGCGCAGGGCGGGCAGTTCCCTGGGGTGGTCCTCCAGGCGGGCGAGGACGACCTCGAGATAGGAGGGAACGGCCTGGAGGACGGCCACCCCGCCCCTTTCGACGACGTCGAGGTAGCGGTCGACGTCGAGGATCGCCTCCTGCTCGACGATCAGCGTCCGCCCGCCGACGACCAGGGCGGCGACGAGCTGCCACAGCGAGATGTCGAAGGACTGGGGGGCGGTCTGGGCCACCACCTGTCCCGCTTCGATGCCCTGGTCGTCGATCTTGGCGTACAGGTGGTTGACGAAGCCCGCGTGCTCGCACATCGCACCCTTGGGCTCGCCGGTCGAGCCCGAGGTGAAGTACAGGTAGGCCAGCTGGTCCGCCGCGACGGGCACGGCGGGGTTGCTGTCGGCGCGGCCCTCGGCGTACGCGTCGGCGACGGTGAGGAGTTCGAGGCCGGCCGGTGCCGCCCGCTCCAGGTGCCCGGGGCCGCCGCCCTCGGCGAGGGCGGCGCTCTCGGTGAGGACGAGTGCGCAGCCGCTGCGCTCCAGCGTCCTGGCCATCCGGTCGACCGGTGCCTGTGGCTCCATGGGCAGGTACGCCGCCCCCGCCTTGAAGACGCCGATGACCGCCGCGAGCCAGTCCAGGTTGCGCTCGGTGACCACGGCCACCACCGACTCGGCCGCAAGTCCCCGGCCGAGCAGGGCGTGGGCGACGCGGTTGGCGCGCGCGTTCAGCTCCGCGTAGGTCAGGCTCACGTCGCCCTGCACGGCGGCGGTGTCCGTGGGCCGGACCGCGACCTGCTCCTCGAACAGCTGGTGGAAGCGGCGGTCCGGTATCTCCCTGGCCGGTCCGGACAGTTCGTGGATCTGCCGGCGGTACTCGGTTTCGGAGAGGAGCGTCCGGCCGCGGCTCGGCGCGTCGGGCGCGGCCACCATCTGCTCCAGTGCCGTGACGTAGTACCCCGCGACACGGTCGGCCGCTTCGGCGTCCAGTACGTCCGTCCGGTAGCTCAGGACGACCGCCGGTGCGTCCGGCCCGTACCGCAGGCTCGCGGTCAGGACCGTGTCCGGGGCGGGCCGCGCCGGGACACCGTCCGGGTGGCTCAGGTCGAGGACGGCCTCGAAGGCGGCGTCGGCGGGCGTCCCGGCGGCTCGCTCGGACGCGGTGAGCAGCTCGCGCCACGTCTCGTCCTGATGGGCGAGGGCGCGGGGCTGGGGCGCGCTCCCCTGGGTGGAGGCCGGCGGAAGGTAGCCGGTCACCAGGGCGCGCTCGCCGCTGAGCGCGGACAGGACCGCGGTGTGGGCGGCGACTGCGGCCGCCTCCCAGCCGACCGCGCACCGCCTGGCCAGCAGTCGGGTCCGGGCGGCGAGACGGACGGGGACCTGCCGGGTCACCTCGGCCCGCTCCGGTGCTCCCTCGGGAACACCACCCGGCGCAGCCCACCGCGGAATCAGCCGCTGAGGTGCTCCAGTGATCGTCATCGCTCTCTCCTGTGAGGCCGGTCGGCAGGGATCCGGGAACCGGGGCGCCGGGGATCTCGGAATCGAGATGTCAGGCATCCGGGAATCGAGACGGCAGGGGTACGACGGGTCGTCGGCCTGCCGAACTCGAAGGGCCCGCCGTCCGTGGTGCCGGCGGACGCCGTCGGGCTCCGCCGGCCGGCGAGCCCTCCGAGTTCGGGTCTCGCGTTCTTCCCCTCCGGATTCTGCGCGACACCGGCCCGGCCACCGCCACGCACTTCGAATAATTGAAAGAGAAGAATCGAAGATGCCCCGGGTGGCTCACGACCGCCGTACGCATTGTCCGACACCAGTGCTGCGCAGGGCTGTTGACCTGAATTGTTGGCAGCCGTCTGTCATCCGGTCACCCGTATTTCGACTTTTTCCCGTACCTTCCTGAGAACCTCACGAAACGAACGTCGGCGACTGGCAGCTTGCGGCCGTCAGAGAATTCCACGGGCGGGAATTCACGGTATGCGGCGCATCGCCGTGTACAGCGCCCGCAGCATGAGGATCGCGCTCACCGCGAGCAGGTGGTAGCCGAGCAGCGGGTACAGCTCCAGCTGCGCGGTGACGTGCGGTCCCCGTCTGGTGCCTAAGACCGCGAGCATCACCCCCATCAGACCGGTGCAGGCGGCCAGCAGGGTGACGGTCAGCTGGTGCAGCAGGCCGGTGACGAAGCGTCGCTCACGGTCGTCCGCGAACACGCGCACCCGCACGCCCAGGCGGCCCTCCTCCAGGGCGGCGCTGATGCGTTCGGCCCTCCGGGGCAGGCGGCGCAGCATCGGCAGCACGGAGAGGAACTCGTGGGCCGCGCTCTGCGCGAAGGACGGGAACCCCGGCAGCGCGAACCCGGCCTCGTCGGCGCCGCCGCCGTCGGTCCCGGCGCCGCGCCTGCGGAAGCGCAGTTCCTCGGTGAGCATCTCGACGGCGAAGCCCCGCGATTCAGCGAGCAGGTCGAAACCGGGGGCGAGCTGGGTGAGCGTGCCCTCCACGGTGGCCAGGGCACGGAAGACCGCGGCGACCTCCGGTGGCACGGCGAGGCCGAACCGGGACAGCATCCGGAAGAGGGCGGTGTACGCCTCCGAGTCCGGCGCGGCGCCCGCCCCCAGGTGCCGGGCCATGAACCGGCCCAGCTCCCGCTCCAGGACCAGGGGGTCCGGCTGTAGCTCCTCGTTCGTCGTGGCCCGCGTACCCAGCAGGGCGACCAGGGCGTCGTGCAGCCGGGCCGGGTCCCCGCGGTCGACGGCGACGAGGAGTTCCTGGATGGCGAAGCGCGCCGGCGGGCCGATCCTGCCCACCGAGCCGAAGTCGATCATTCCGATCCGGCCGTCCTCGAGCAGCAGGGTGTTGCCCGGGTGCGGGTCGGCGTGGAAGACCCCTGCCCGCAGGATCTGCTGGAGCACGGCCGCAAGTACGGTCCTGGCCAGCGCCGTCCGGTCGAGGTCCTTTCTCCGGGCGACCGCCGGGGCCCGGTCGAGCGTGACCCCTTCGAGCCACTCCTGCACGAGGACCCGGGGCGAGGTGTACTCGTCGTACACCCGTGGGATGCGCACAGCCGCGTCGGCCTCGAATCCGCCGCAGGCCCGCGCGACGGCCTGCGAGTTACGGGCCTCGATGCGGAAGTCCAGCTCCTCACGGAGCGACTGGGCGAAGCCGTCGCCCAGTTCGCGCAGGCCCAGGGCGCGCGCGGAGCGGGCCCTGGCCTGGATGCTCTGGCTGACGACGAGCACGATGTCGAGGTCGCGCTCGACGGTCTGGCGGACGCCCGGGCGCTGCACCTTGACGGCGACGGTGGGGCCGCCTTGCAGCCGCGCGCGGTGCACCTGGGCGATGGAGGCGGCGGCGAGCGGCACGTGCTCGATCCACTCGAAGACGTCCGCCACCGGTTTGCCCAGCTCCTCTCGGAGCAGCGCTTCCACCTCGGTCCAGGGCGCCGGGGGCGCGCTGCTCTGTAGCAGGCTCAGCTCGTCGGTGAAGTGGGGTGGCAGGAGGTCACGCCGGGTGGACAGGACCTGACCGAGCTTGATGAACACGCCACCGCATTCCTCGAGTGCGGTGCGCAGCGCCCTGGCAGACTGCTGGCCGTACTCCCCGGGGCTCAGGGCCTGCTCGAGACGGGAGCGGCTGCGCAGGAGGCGGCCCAGGCCGTTGCGCATAAAGATGCGGCTGATCTGCGAGTAGCGGCGGGCCCGGCCGATCCGGGCGCCGGCCCCGCGCAGCAGTTGCAGGGGCAGGGCCCAGCTGCCGCGCGGCACGAAGACGTCGGCGAGCGCTATGGCGATCAGCGCGGCGAACAGCGACAGTGCGATCTGGACCGCCGCGAGCATGCCGCGGTTCTCCTGCTCCGGCACCATCTGCCCGAAGGCGGACAGGGTGCCGAGGGCCACCAAGCAGGCGAAGAGCGCGCGCAGCGGGCCGATCGTGATGCCGAGCAGTTTCCTGGACACCGCCCGCACGCCGAGGTAGACGCCGCCGAGGGTGACCACGGTCGTCAGCACGATGACGAACGGCAGAGCGGGACCGGCCATGGCGGCGGCGGTCTGTACGGGCATGAAGACACTCCCTCGGTATGTCGCGCGCCACCCTAGGCAGGGCGCCCGCGTGTTCCGAGGGATCTGTCAGCTACATGCAGTGGTCGAGCGGTACCGGGGCGTGCCGTGCGGGGACGGCCGCGACGCGGTGCCGTTCTCCGGAACCGGGATGTGCCACCTTCCTGCCAACAGTCCCCGAACCGCGGGCGGTCAGGTACGCGGGGACCCGCGGGGAGGCGGCCTGCGGCCGTTGCCGGCCGGGACCGCCCGTCTCCCCGCGGGCTCGCTCACTCTTCGGAGGCCCGACGCGCCAGCTTCTCGCCGACGGCCTCCCCGATCAGCCTGAGGGCCTCGGGCCCCACCAGCTCGTCGTGCGTGCAGTCCAGCTCGCGGACGTCCATCTTCTCCGTGAGGTACGGCATCCACAGCTCGACTTCCGGTGCGGACGGCGTGCGTCCGCGTACCGCCCTGAAGAACAGCGCCTCTCCGTCGAAGCGGCCGGGCGCGTGCGCAGCGTCGATGACCATGTTGTTGCGGGTCACCTGTCCCACCCGCGCCAGCGTCTCGGCGTCGAAGTTCCCGAACAGCCCGCCCCGCTCGCCGAGGAGTTCGGCGGTGCTGCTCGCGGTCAGCGGACCGGCGGCCGGGGCGGACTCGGCTCCGGCGTATTTCAGCAGCTCGCCGAACAGCTGCTCGTCCGAGGGCACGGTGGACGTCTCGCCGGCATCGGCCGGGTAGGAGTCGAGCATGGCGAGCAGCTCCACCTCCTCGCCCGCATTCCGCAGTTGTACGGCCATGGCGTGCGCGACGACTCCGCCGAAGGACCAGCCGAGCAGGTGGTACGGCCCGGACGGCTGGACCTCGCGGATGCGGGCCACATAGTCGGCCGCCATGTCGTCCAGCGTCCGCGGGAGTTCCCCGTCGCCGTCCATCCCGCGCGCCTGCAGCGCGTACACCGGGTGGTCGGCCGGGATCTCCCGCAGCAGCCCGGCGTAGGACCAGCCGAGGCCGGTCACCGGGTGCACGCAGAACAGGGGTGCCCCGGCGCCCGCGGTGCGCAGCGGCAGCAGTGCGTCGAAGGCGCCGCCCTCGTCGTCGCCGTCCAGTTTCAGGGCCAGCTCCGCCACGGTGGGCGCCTCGAACAGCGTCCGGATCGGCAGGCGTACCCCGAAGACGGACCGTACCTTCGCCAGCATCTTGACGATCATCAGCGAGTGGCCGCCGAGGTCGAAGAAGTTCTCGTGCACTCCCACGCTCGGCATGCCCAGTGCCTCGGCGAACAGAGCACGGAGCAGCTCTTCCTTCGCGTTGCGGATCGGCCGGTCCGCCACCGGGCCGGCGGCGCCCTGCGCGTCGGGGGCTTCGGCCTCCGGCGAGGCGAGACGCGCGGGCCGTCCTTCGATCTCCGGTACGTCGATGGTGCTCATGCGGGCTGCGGGGTCGGCGACCATGGCCCGAAGGACGAGGAGCAGTCGCTGGGCGAGCGCCTCGACCGTGGCCCGGTCGAACAGGTCCAGGCTGTAGCCGACCGCGCCGGACAGCGTGGTGCCGGTCTCGTCGTCGCCCTCGGCCTGCCGCTCGTCGAACACGAAGGACAGGTCGAACTTCGCGGCGTCCAAGGGCACTTCGTACGGTCGTGCCGAGATCCCCGGCAGGTCGATGGCCGGCTCCGAGACGTTCTGGAACTCCATCGTGAC
>NZ_JAERRK010000038.1 GCF_016741775.1 Streptomyces actinomycinicus
ACCGGGCCACGTGCAGTACACCCGCAACATGGTCACCGGCGCCTCCACCGCCGACCTCGCCCTGGTCCTGGTGGACGCCCGGCACGGGGTGGTGGAGCAGACCCGCCGCCATCTCGCCGTGGCCGCGCTGCTGCGCATCCCCCGGGTGACGGTCGTCGTCAACAAGATGGATCTGGTGGGCCGTTCGGAAGAGGTCTTCGCCGGTACCGTCGCCGAGTTCGCGGAGTGCGCCGGCACCCTCGGCATCCCGCACGTCACCGCCGTCCCGGTCTCGGCACTGGACGGCGACAACGTCGTACGGCCGTCGGGCCTGATGGACTGGTACGCGGGTCCCACCGTGCTGGAGCACCTGGAGACCGTGCCCGCCGGGGCCGATCCGCGCACGGAACCCACCCGGCTGCCGGTGCAGTACGTCATCCGGCCGCAGACCGCCGGGCACCGCGACTACCGCGGCTACGCCGGTCAGCTCGCCTCCGGGCTGCTGCGGGTCGGCGACCCCGTCGCCGTGCTGCCGTCCGGCCGCACCAGTGTCGTGGCGGCGATCGACACCCCGGCGGGCCCGGTCCCGGCGGCCTGGGCGCCGCAGTCGGTGACCGTGCGCCTCGCCGACGACGTCGACATAGCCCGCGGCGACCTGCTGGCCCCGGTCACCGCTGCGCCCCGCACCCGCCGGCTGCTCCACGCCACCGCCTGCCACCTGGCCGAACGCCCGTTGCGCGCCGGTCAGCGGGTGCTGGTCAAGCACACCACGCGGACCGTCCGGGCCCGGGTCGAGGAGATCGGCTCCCGGCTCGACCTGCGGGACCTGACCGAGCGCCCGCGGCCGGACGCGCTCGAGGCCAACGACATCGGCCGGATCACGGTGCGCACCGCCGAGCCGCTCGCCCTGGACGGCTACGCCGAACTGCGGCGCACCGGCTCGTTCCTGCTCATCGACCCGGACGACGGCAGCACCCTCACCGCGGGCATGGCCGACGTCCCGGAAGGAGCGTGACGGCCACCCTTGACGATCATGAGATCGTCATGCCGAGCCGGTGACACCGGCACTGTCGGCCCCGCCCTCGTCCGGGAACACTCTTTCCCATCGAACGCACCGCGAATTCCGAGGGAAGGGCCGACATGAACCTCACCGCAGTCAGCACCGTTCGCCCTGTCGCCGACGTCCCGGCCGTGGACGGCCTGGTCATCGAGGATCTCGCCGCCTCGGCGGCCGAGCCGTTCCAGCCGGCCACCTGCATCTGCTGGTCGGAGGGTTCCGCCCTCGGGGAGTGACACACCACGCAGGGCAGCCGACCACACCGCAGCCGACGCACAGGGGAACGGGGGACCACAGTGACGCAAGCACAGGACGCGGAACCGAGACTGGCCTTCAAGCACCACCTGACGGCCGAAGTGGTACCGGGAGAAGGGGTGTTCCTCGTGTCCGAACGCGGGGTGACGGTGCTGAGGGGCACCGGTGTCACCGAGCTGGCGCCGCTCCTGGACGGCAGCCGGACACTGGACCAGCTCGCCGCGGAGGCGCCCGGCGGGCTCTTCCCGGCACAGGTGCGGCAGGTCGTCGGCAGGCTGCTCGACTCGGGGCTGCTCACCTGCCGGCCGCCGGCCGCCCCCGCCTCCCCCAGTGAGGCGTTCTGGGAGCTGGCGGGCCTGGACGGGCCGACCGCGACCCGGCGCACCGAGGTCTCCACGGTCGCGGTCGCCTCGGCCGGAACGTACGCCCGGGCGGTCGTCGCCGAGATGGCCGCCGCGCTCACCGACAACGGTCTGCGGCTGCACCGCCCCGGCGAGGACACCGCTCCCCCGAGCCTCGCCGTGGTGCTCTGCGACAGCTACCTCGACCCGGAACTCGCGGACCTGGACGCCGCGTACCGGTCCGCGGGAACACCGTGGCTGCTGGTCCGGCTCATGAGCGAACAGCCCTGGATCGGGCCGGTGTTCCGGCCGGACGACGGCCCCTGCTGGCACTGTCTGGCCGAGCCGCTGCGCCGTAACCGCCCGGCCGAGGCTTTCCTCGGCCAGGCACTCGGCCGCCCGGTCCGCACCCCGCCCTCCGCGCTCGCCGCGGGCCGCGCGGCCGGGCTGCACCTGGCCTGCCTGGAGGCGGTCAAGTGGCTGGCCGGGCAGCGCCACCCCGGCCAGAACGCACTGTGGACGCTGAACCCGCTGGACCTGACGAGCTGTCACCACGGAGTACGGCGGCGGCCGCAGTGCCCGGCCTGCGGCGACCCCAAGTCGATGGCGCATCAGGTCCACGCCCCCTTCGTGTGTGTCAGCCGGCCCAAGACCGCTACCGGCACCGGCGAGCGGTCGCTGACCGCGGAGGAGATGCTGCGGAAGTACGGGCATCTGGTGGACGACCTGACCGGAGTGGTCAAGGAGATCCGCCGCGACCGCCGCGGCCCCGGGTTCCTCAACTGCTTCCACTCCGGGCACAATCCGGCCGCCGCACCCACCGGACTCGCCCAGGTGCGCAGCGGACTGCGCAGCCACAGCTCGGGCAAGGGCACCACCGAGACACAGGCGAAGGTGAGCGCCCTGTGCGAGGCCGTCGAGCGGCACAGCGGCTGGTTCCAGGGGGACGAGCCGACCGTGCGGGCCGCCTACCGGGACGTCGCCGGCCAGGCGGTGCACCCGGACACGATCCAGCTGTTCCACCCCCGCCAGTACGCCGGCCGCGCCCGGTGGAACGCCGCGCACGGCCCGGCGCACCGCGTGTGCGACCCCTTCGACGAGCAGACTCCGGTCGACTGGACGCCGATGTGGTCCCTGACCGGCGGGCGGCACCGCCTGGTGCCCACCGCGATGCTCTACTACAACGCGCCCGGCGGAAAAGGGCCGTTCGCCGCGAACTCCAACGGCTCGGCGGCCGGCAGCTCCCGCGAGGACGCGGTCGTGCAGGGGTTCCTGGAACTCGTCGAACGCGACGCGGTGGCCCTGTGGTGGTACAACCGCACCCGCCAGCCGGGAGTGGACCTCGACGCCTTCGACGACACCTGGGTCCGGCGCGTCCGCGAGGAGCACCGGGGCCTCGCCCGCCGGCTGTGGGTCCTCGACCTCACCAGCGACCTCGGTGTCCCGGTCTTCGCCGCGCTGTCCGCACGGACCGACAAGCCGGCCCAGGACATCACCCTCGGCTTCGGCGCGCACTTCGACCCCGGGATCGCCCTGCGCCGGGCGGTGGCGGAGTTGAACCAGATGCTCCCGCCGGTCGCCGGGGCCGGACCCGACGGCAACGGGTACAGCTGCGACGATCCCGCCGTACTGTCCTGGTGGCGGACCGCCACCACCGCGAACCAGCCCTACCTGCTGCCCGGCCCGGACCGGCGGGCGCACGGCCCCGGGGACTTCGGGTACCTCCCGCGCACCGACCTCGCCGACGACGTCGCGTTCGCGGCGGAACTCGCCCGCGGACTCGGCAGCGAGCTGCTGGTGCTCGACCAGACCCGGCCGGACACCGGCCTGCCGGTGGTCAAGACGGTGGTCCCCGGGCTGCGTCCCTTCTGGGCCCGCTTCGGCCCCGGCCGCCTCTACGACGTTCCGGTACGGCTCGGCCGCCGGTCCACTCCGATCCGATACGAGGACCTCAATCCGGTCCCGCTCTTCCTGTGACAGCGTCACACCGTCCTTCGAGGTCTCGCCCATGAATCCCCCCACCCCCTCCCTGAAGCCGCTGTGGTCGCTGCGTGAGGACTGCGGATTCCGGCCCGAGCCGGGTGTTCCGGGCGCCGGCGTCGTCAGCACCCCCTGGGGCGAGATCCGCCTCGACGCGGGGACCACCGCGGTCGGCCGGGCGCTGGAGCGCATGACGTACGGCCCGGTCTCCCTCGACAACGTGCTGCCCGGTTTCACCCAGGGCACCTGGCAGGCCGGTGACCGGACCCGGCACGAGGCCCTGGACGCCGTCCTCGGGCAGTTGCAGCACGTGGTGGTGCGCACCCTCGCCGGCACCCGGGGCACCCACCACCTGTCCGTGGTGCCGATCGCCCGGCGGGCCCGGTTCTCCCCGGCCCGGCCCGCCGCGGACGCCGTGCACCGGCTGTCCAGGTTCGTCACCCTGCGGACCGGGTCCGACGGCTGGGTGGCGGAGTCGCCGCTGGCCGTGCACCGGGTGCTGCTGCACACGCCGCAGGCCGGGTGGCTGGTGGGCTGCTACGCGCGGCCCATCACGGTGCGCCGGGCCGCCGGGCTGCTCCGGCTGCCCGTGGAGGAGACGGCCCTCGCGGTCGGCTACCTCGAGGCCGCCGGAATGCTGGTGCCCGGTGTCCCGCAGGAGGACGGCGCGGACGGCTTCTTCTCCTTCGCCGAGGACCGGGACACCGCCCTGGCCCCGTGGTCGGCGCGGGAGCTGCTCGTGCACCAGCGCAGCAGACCGGGGGCGCACGACGAGACGGTGGGCCGGGCCGACGGACCCCGCCCGGCCGGCGACGGCCGGAGCGGCCCCGGCGACGACACGCGAACCGGGCCCCGTGACGACGCGCGAACCGGGTCCCGTGACGGTGAGCGGACCGGAACCGGTGTCGGTGACGGTGAGCCGGACGGGTCCGAAGACGGTGACGGCGGCCGGAACCGGTCCGGTGACGGTGCCGGTGACGGTAAGCCGGACGGCTCCGAAGACGGTGACGGTGGCCGGAACGGGTCCGGTGACGGTGGCGCCGGCATCGCCCTGCCGGTGCCCGGGCGCGGCGGTGCGGGCTTGCACGAGCCCGGTCTGAGCGAGGTCCTCGCGTCCCGCCGCTCGGAACGGGTCGACGGCGGCAGGCCGCTGACACTGGACCAGCTCGGTGAACTGCTGCACCGCTCCGCCGCCGAGCGGCCGGCCGGCGGACGGCCGTACCCGAGTCTCGGGGCGCGCTATCCGCTGGAGCTGTACATCACCGTCGCCGGGGGCGGCGATCTCAAGCGCGGGGTGTACCACTACGACCCGCACGGCCATCTGCTGACGGCGCTGGACACGGCGCCGGACCTGGTGGACCGGCTGCTCGACGAGGCCGCCGGGAACGCCGGGCTGAGCCAGGAACCGTCGGTGCTGATCAGCATGACGGCGCGCTACCACCGTACGGCCGGCGCGTACCGGGGCACGGCCTACAGCGCCCTCCTCAAAGAGGTGGGAGCGCTCCAGCAGACGTTCTACCTGGTGGCCACGGCCATGGGACTCGGCCCGTGCGCGCTGGCCTTCGGCGACACCGAGACGGCGGCCCGCGCCTTCGGGCTCGACTGGCGTGCCGAGCCCGGGGTGGGCGAGTTCGTGGTCTCGGCCTTTCCGGGCCCGGCCGCCGGGACGCTGACGGCCTGACCGGCACGGACCGGGCCCACCGGGGCGTCAGGGAGCCCGACGCTACCCCGGCGGGGAGAAGTCGTACACGGACCATTCGGTGACCGGGACGTATCCGATGCGCTGGTAGAGGGCGTTGCTGGTGAGGTTGGCCGGGTCCGCGAAGAGCACGACATGCGTCGCGCCGGCGGCCAGCGCGGCACGGCTCACCTCGGCCGTCACGGCGCCCGCGTAGCCGCGGCCGCGCAGGCGGGCCGGGGTGTACACGGGGTCGACCCGGACCATCCCGGCGACCATCGACGTCACGGCGGCCATGGAGACAGGGGTGCCGTCCGGTGTCTCCCAGAACGTGAAGTGCCGGTCGGCGAAACGCGAGCCGGCCCAGGAGCGGGCGTCCACGGCCGGGACCTCTCCGACGGTGTCGACGAATTCGCCGCACCAGCGCACGACGTGCCCGTGGTCCCGCTCGCCCACGGCACGGCCCCGGCCCTCGGGGAGCGGGTCCGGCGGGGTGAGGGTGCCGAGCCGGTAGAGGCGGATCCGTGTGCCGAGCCTGGGCGCCGCGCCCGTGTGCCGCTGCCACGCCTCGGCCAGGACGGTGGCGGTGTCGTGGTCCCCGCTGACGCCGGGGACGGGGTGTCCGAGGCCGGCCAGGCGAGCGGCGAGCACGTCGGCCTGCTCGCGGGTGAGCGGCGTGAGGCTCAGCGGTCCGGACGGGCTGCGCTGGAAGAAGACGGCATGCACCTCGCCGCCTCGCTCCAGCCGGCCGAACACGGGGAATCGGGCACCGCGAGCGGCCGTTCCGCCCGTGCGCAGTTTCTCGGTCAGGGTCAGCAGCATGGTGTGCAGATCGGGGCGGGAGCGCAGGAACGCCCCGGCCCGGGCGAGGAAGTGGTCGACGTCTCCGGTGAGGTGCCAGTCGTCGGTGCGCATGCCTCATGATGGCCGACGCACCGGCCGCAGGGTGGTGCACGACCCGCGCCGGGGGCGCCAAGTCGCTTGCACGGGTGGGACGTTGACGGTCCGACCGGCACGAACGGGACACAGTCGGGCGTGCTCGCCGGTAACCGGTCAGGATCCCGGATCTCGACCTATGCTGTACCCCCTACCGAATTCGCATTCGAGTGGGGGTTTCAATGCGATGGTTCCGGCCGCTGGTCTCGGCGCGCCCGCTGCGGCACAGACCGGTCAGCAACGTCGAACTGGCCCCCAGGATGGCCTCCGCCGTCACCACCGTCGTCATCCTCTGCTTCTTCGGGGTGGCGCTGACCTACGCGGTGAGCGGAGGCTTCGGCGCGCTGAAGCTGGCGGTGTTCGGTGTCCTGATGCTGATGCTGCTCGGCCTGCAGTTCTGCCACTCGTTCCCGGCCCGGGCGCCCCGCTGGGCCCGGCAGCGGGGGCTGACCCTGGCCCTGCAGACGGTGCTGACCTTCGCGCCGTTCGTCTTCTTCGGCGCGGCCTGGCTGGGCATGCCCGGATTCCTCTGCTCCTCCTGCCTGCTGGTGCTGCGGCCGGCGCTCGCCTGGGCCGCCTTCGGCCTGGCCGTCGTGGCGACGGGGGCCGTGCAGTTCCTGGTCGGCTACGGCGTGGCCCAGTTGCCGTACAACACGGTGGCGACCGTCCTCACCGGACTCGTGGTGTACGGGCTGAGCCGGCTGACCGGGGTCATCGCCGAGGTGCAGGCCGCCCGTGACGAGCTGGTGCGGGTGACGCTGGCCCAGGAACGGGTGCGGTTCGCCCGTGACCTGCACGACCTGCTGGGCTTCAGCCTCTCCACCATCACGCTCAAGTGCGAACTCGCGCACCGCCTGGTCCGGGTCGACCCCGAGCGGGCCGAGAGCGAGATCACCGAGATCGTGCAGGCGACCCGGCAGGCGTCCGCCGAGGTGCGTTCGGTGGCCAGCAGCTATCTGCGGATGAGCCTGGAACGGGAACTCGAGGCCGCCTCCTCCCTGTTGCGCGCGGTCGGCATCCATGCCGAGGTGCGGGTGGCGACGGGTCCGGTGTCACCGGCGGTGGACGTGGTGCTGGCCACGGTGCTGCGCGAGGGCGTCACCAACATGCTGCGTCACAGCAAGGCCCAGAACTGTGTGATCGAGGCCGCCCACGGGGCCGGCCGGGTCCACCTCGTCATCGCCAACGACGGTCTGCGGGACGCGCGTTCAGCGCATTTCCCGGAGGCGTCGGGTGTCGCCTCGGCGGGCGGGAACGGGCTGAGCAGCCTGGCGGCGCGCGCCGCGGCCATCGGCGGCCGGCTCGACTCCGGTGAGCGCCCCGACGGATGGTTCAGGCTGGCCGTCGACCTGCCCGCGCAGGCCACCGGGCAGGACGGCGAGGACGCACTCACGACCGGCCGGCACCCCTAGCGCTTCCGCACGGGTACGGTTCACCGCCGGCCCGGAACCCCGGCAATCCGCACCGGCGCGGTCACAGCCAGCCGGAATCCCGGGCGATGCGTACGGCGTCCATCCGGTTTCGGGCGTTCAGCCGGGTCACCGCGGCGGTCAGGTAGTTGCGCACGGTGCCCGCCGAGAGGAACAGCGCGCGGGCGATCTCCGGCACCTCCTCCCCCTCCGCGGCCAGCCGCAGGACTTCGGTCTCCCGGGCGCTCAGCGGGCTGTCCCCCGCCTGCAGGGCACTGAGGGCCAGCTCCGGGTCGACCGCCCGCCCGCCGGCGGCCACCTCCCGGATCGCCGCCGCGAGCCGCGCGGGCTCGGTGTCCTTCAGCAGGAACCCCGAGGCGTGTGCCTCGAGGGCCCGGCGCAGGTTGCCCGGCCGGCCGAGGGTGGTCAGGATCGCGGTCCGGCAGGCGGGGAGTTCCCGGTGCAGCAGGGCCGCCGCCTCGATACCGTCGATGCCCGGCATGTCGATGTCGAGCACCGCCACGTCGGGCCGGTGCGCCAGCGCCAGCGGCAGCACCTGGTCGCCGTTGCCCGTCTCGGCCACCACCTCGATGTCCGACTCCAGCTCGAGGAGCGAGGCCAGGGCCCGGCGGAGCATGATCATGTCTTCCGCGAGCAAGACTCGGATCACTGATTCCCCCGCGTCAGTGTGATGATTCGCTGCACTTGGCGTGAACTTTACGCGGAGACACCCCGGTTGAGTAGCTGAGTGGCGGCTTCCGCCGCAGCCAGGCCACCGCCTCGGCGGCTCCTTCGGTGCGGGGGAAGAAGGTGGTTAATGCACCGATGGGCCGCCGAGGACGGCTGAAAATCGAGCGTCCGATTCGAACGCCCACGCCAGGAAGGTTCAGGCTTGCGCGTGACCTCCGATGCGCCGTTCCGCGGCGCCGGAGGCTCCGGTTCCGCCCGCGGCGGCGGTGTGCGCGAGACGCACGAGGTCGGTGCGGGAGCGGATCGACAGGGCCTGGAAGATCTTGCGCAGGTGGTAGTTCACCGTGTGCGGTGACAGGTAGAGGCGCTCGGCGATCTCCTTGTTGGTGAGTCCCTGGACGGTGAGCCGTGCGATGACCACCTGCTTCTCCGTCAGGTGCGCCCACTCGGCGGCGGCCGGCGGCGGTGCCGGCGCCGCCGCCGGCCGCCGCAGGGGTACGACCGTCGCGTCCGCGCCGGCGTCCCGGCCGGACCAGTCGAGGGCGGCGCCGAACTGCCGGGCCCGGTACTCGTCCGCCTGCTCCCGTACGGCCACCTGGGCCGAGGCGGCCATGGAGTCCATGACCACGCGCCGGAACAGCGGGTTGGCGAAGCGCACGTCGTCACCGTCCTGGCTCAGCAGTCCGGCCGTGACGGCCTCCTGGATGTCCGGCAGCAGCTGCGAAGCCTTCAGCCCGAGCACCTCGGTCAGCTCGCCGAAGATCAGGTGGGTGCCCAGCACCGCGGCGACGAGGATCAGGTGCGTGGTGGACGGGGAGCAGCTCTGCAGATACAGCCGCACCAGTCCCTTGAACCTCTCGGGCAGGCAGGCGCCGTTCAGCCGGGCGGTCGCACCGACGTCCACCCTGCCCTCGTCCATGAGCCCCTCGAGCAGGGCCCGCAGCGCCTTCGGGTGCCCGGACACCGCGGACACCGTCCGGGCCAGCTCCTCGTCCGGTTCGGCGCCCAGGATGTCGCGGGCCATCCGCTGGGCCGCCCGGTCGTCCAGCGGGCGCAGCCGGAACATCCGGTGGGGCAGGGCCAGGGATCCGAGCGCGATGTCCAGGGGGCTGTTGGGCCGGCCCCAGCGCCGGCTCGTGCACCAGACGACGGGCCTCCCGGCAGCCTCCAGCCGCAGTCGCGCCAGTGCCTTGACGTCCGCCGGGTCCGAGCAGTGGGTGTCGTCCAGCAGGACCACGAGGGTGCGGTCGCAGGGACCGCCGGGCTCTTCCTGGAGACCTTTCAGCACCGTCGCACCGGCCGCCCCGGCCATCGACGCGGCCTCGGCGAGCAGTCGGGACTTGCCCGTGCCCGGTCCCCCCTCGATCGAGACGTGGAGACATCCGGTCCGGTGCGCGGAGTGGATCGCCTGACGGAGCGCCTGTACTTCCGTGGCCCGGCCGTGCAGCGGATGAGTTCCGGCCTCCAGCACTGTGTTCACTTTCTGTCACCTTCTGTCGGCAGGGATGGGAAAGCGGAGGGGGACGTGTGGGCGGCAGGGCCCCGGCTCCGGGGCGGTCGAGGCGGGCCGGGCAGTCGCTGCGCGCGGGGACGGGGCCATGGACAGGCGTGCACCGGCGTCGTTGCCGATTGAACCGTCACCCGGCATAAACAGTCACCCGCGGCCGGGTCCGGCGCAAGGATGATCGTTCAACTCGCGCCTACTTGGTCAAGTCGTCGTCCGGGCTACGGCGCCGGCCGGGACGCTCCGTACAGGAGGAGGTCCCAGGCGCGGGCGACACGGCGGACGGCGGCGGGGTCGGCGTCCGCGCCGGGGCCGGCGCAGCGCGTGTACTCCTCGATGCCCGTGATGAGGAACTGCACCGACTCGGCGAACGCCTCCGGTGCGACCTGGCTGCGCAGCCGCCCTTCCTCGTGCGCACTGCGCAGCAGTTCGGTCAGGCAGGCCAGCCACGCGTCCGCCCATACGCCCGCCGTGGAGCGTTCACGGCTGAGGCGTGCGGCCGCCCGGACCGCTGTGCACTCGGACAGGAGCCGGGCGATCGACAGCACCAGTGCGCGCGCACGGCTCACCGGGGGGACAGACAGCCCGCCCACGCGCGCCACGACCTCCCGGGTGAGCCCGGTACCGGATGCCTGGACGGCGTCCGCGAGGTCCGGCTTCGTGGGGAAGTGGAAGGTCAGCGCGCCCATGGAGATGCCGGCGGCCTTGGTGACGCAGATCAGGGGGGTGCCCGCGTACCCGTGCCGGTCGAACTCGTCGGCGGCGGCCTGCACGATGAGGCGCCGTGTCCGCACGGCCCGTACCTGCTTCACCCCGGCCTTCTCCCACACTGCATGCCCCTGGACGAACGGCTGGACGACACATGGCGCCGGTCCGCATCCTGAGACAAACCATCCATCATCCAGGCAGTCCAGGCAAGTGCGCCCGGCCGCAGGGCAGATGACCGGCCGGATCCGGCCCCTGAAACAAAGAGAACGTCTGCTATGTTTTTCGGCGGGTCGAGGTTATCAGCCGACGCACCAAGGGGGAGCACAACATGGTCACCACCTGCCTTGCGGGCCCGCCGATCGCGCGCTCCGGGTGGCCGCTGACCGAGTTCGTCCGCACCGTCTTCGGAAGCCTGCCCCGCGCCGATCAACGGCGCTGGGCCGATGTGTACTTGCGCGGACTGCTCAGCACGCCGGGCCGCAAGACGATGAAGCGCCTGGCCGGGCAGATGTGCGGCTCACCGAGCGCCGGGCAGGCGCTCCAGCAGTTCATCACGTCCAGCCCCTGGGACTGGCACGAGCCCCGGGCGGCCCTCGCCCGCCTGGCGGCCCGCCGCCTCCCGGACCACGTGTGGGTCGCCGGGACCTTCGTGGCCGAGAAGCGCGGGGGCCGGTCGGTCGGCGTGGGGCGCCGCTTCGTGCCCGGTCTGGGAGCCACCGTCAACTGCCAGGTCGGGGTGGGCCTGTTCCTGGTGTCGACGACCGAGGCGGTCCCGGTGGACTGGAGCCTGGTGCTGGACGGCGGGTGGCGGGAGGACGGGGCGCTGCGCCGGCGGGCACGGATCCCGGACACCGCCGACGGCCGCTCGGCCTGGGAGTGCGCGCTGGACATGGTGGCCGACGCGGCCGGGGCACCCCGGGTGCAGCGCCCACCGCTCGTCGCCGACCTGACGGTGACCGGCGACCTGGCCCGCATCACCGGCGTACTCGCCTCCGCCCGCGCGGAGTTCCTCGTCCGCATCCGCCCCGACCACCCCGTGCTGGAGCACTCCTCCGGTGCGGCGCAGCCCCTCTCCGCGGCCTTGTCGACGGCCGAGCACGTGATCAGGGAGGGCGGGGCGCACTCACGGGTGGCGCTGTCCCGGTACGACGACGGGACGGGACCGGCGGAGGTCCGCTCGGCGCTGGTGCAGTTGCCCGGGCAGCGCGAACCCGGCCGGCCCCCGCGCCGGTACCGGCTCTTCGCCCTCGACGCCACCGACGAGACCGGGCAGCCGCAGTTCTGGCTCAGCACACTGCACCGACGGGGAATGGGGTACGTGTGCTCCCTGATGCGCCGTCAGCAGCTGGTCCGGGACACCCTGGAGACGCTGGGAGAGAGCTACGGTCTCATGGACTTCGAAGGGCGTTCCTTCCCCGGCTGGCACCATCACATGACGATGGTGTCGGCCGCCTACGCCTACCGGCGCCTCTACCCCGCCGGTACGGCCGCACGGCTGAGCGCCTGACGGTCCGGGCGCACCGGGCACCGGGCACCGGCGAACCGTACGGGGTCCGCCGCGGCCGTGGCGAGACCGGGTGAACCGTGCCGGGCGCCTTCGCGGTGGTGCCGGCGGCGCACCGGGCGGGGCGGCTGCGGTGGGTGTGGGTGGACGAGACGCGGGCCGGGTGGGGGGTCAGGCGGCGGTCCAGCCGCCGTCGACCGCCATGGCGGTGCCGGTGACGAAGGACGACCGGTCGCCGAGGAGCCAGGCCGCCGCCTCGGCGACCTCGCGGGGCGCCGCCATGCGTTTCTGGGGTGCGCGCCGCACCCACGGCTCCTCCAACCCCGGGTTGTCCGCGAGCACTTCGTCCATCAGCTCGGTCCGGACGCTGCCGACCACCAGGGCGTTGACCCGGACGCGCTGCTCGCCGTAGTCGGCCGCCGCCGCGCGCGTCAGGCCCAGCACCGCGTGCTTCGCGGCCACGTACGGCGCGCCCGAGCCGGGGGCCAGCACGCCCGCCACGCTGGAGGTGTTCACGATCGAGCCGCCCTGCCCGTCGGCCAGCATCGCGGGGATCTGCCGGCGCAGGCAGTTCCACACGCCGCGCACGTTCACGTCCATGACACGGTCGTAGTCCGCCTGGTCGGTCTCGTGCAGCAGCTTCCCGACGGACGCCCAGCCGGCGTTGTTGAACGCCCCGTCCAGCCGGCCGAACCGCTCGACCGCCGTGTCGACGACGCGGGCCACGTCCTGCTCGTCGGTGACGTCACCCGGCGCGGCCAGGGCCGATCCGCCGTTCTTCGTGATCTCCTCCTCCAGTTCGCGCAGGTGCCGCTCGCGCCGGGCCATCAGGACGACGCCGGCTCCCTCCGCGGCGAACAGCCGGGCCGCCGCGGCCCCGATGCCGCTGGAGCAGCCGGTGATCATGATGGTCTTGCCGTGCAGAAGCATGAGCTGTCGTCCCCTCCGGGGATGTGTCGGGTGTGATCGGCCGGTGTGCTCAGCGGAAGTCGGCCAGATGTCTGCGGGCCCATGCCCCGAAGGTGGCCGGAGGACGGCCGGTCACCCGCAGCACGTCCTGGGTGACGGTCTCCTTGGCCCCGGCGACCTGGCGCCCGACCCGCTCCAGCATGGCCTGTGCGACGGGCTCCGGATACCGGGCGCGCCAGCGGTCCAGGGCTTCGCGTTCGCTCAACTCGGCGTGCACCAGGGGTCGTCGCAGCAGTCCGGACAGCTGGGCCACCTGGTCCCGCGCCGAGAGCGCGTGCGGTCCGGTCAGCGCGTGGGCGCGGCCCTGGTGCCCGGGTACGGTCAGGGCGCGGGCCGCGACCCCGGCCACGTCCGCGGGGTCGACGCAGGCGTTGCGGGTGTCGCCGTGCAGCGTGCGCACCGGTTCGCCGGCCCGTACGGCGCCGGCCCACCCGAGGGCGTTGGACATGAAGGCACGCGCCCGCAGCAGTGTGCAGGTCAGGCCCGAGGACTGCCAGAGCTGCTCGCAGTCGCGCTGCCAGCGGGTGATCAGGTCCTGTGCGCCGGTGTCGAGGACGGCGAGCGCGGACAGCTTGACGACATGGCGCACGCCCGCCGCCTCGGCCGCGGCGGCGAGATGCTCGTCATGACAGGGTGCACCGGGGTCGAAGGTGGCGACGAACAGGGCGTCGGCCCCTTCCAGTGCGCGTTCCAGGCCGGCCCGGCGCCCGAAGTCCGCACGGACCGGGCGGCCGCCGACCCCGCTGCGGGCGGCCCGTTCCGGTGACCTGGTGAGCGCTCGTACGTCGTGCGTGCCGGCCAGCAGCCGGGCCAGGTGGCGTCCGACGGTTCCGGTGGCCCCCGCGACCGCGATGCGCGGACTCATGCGGCGTTGCCCCTCGAGACGTCGAGGTCGATCCGGGCGACGGTCTCCGGCCGGGCGATGCCGGGCAGGAGCATCCGCCACATGAGGACGGTGCGCCGGGGCAGGTCCGCACGGTTGCTCACCAGCTGCGCGTACAGCTGGACGCCGGTACACGCTCCCACCAGGAACTCCGCGATGTCCTCCGGTGCGGTACCGGGCAGCAGTTCGCCCTCCTCGACGGCCGTGCGCAGGCAGTCGGCCATTATCTCCGTCCAGCCGAGGTAGGAGGAGGCGTCCTGCATCCCGAAGCTGCCCTGTTCCACCGAGAGCCGGACACCTGCGCGCAGCAGCGGATTCACCTGTAGCTCCCAGGCCCACACCAGGGTGATGTCCACCAGGCGCTGCAGTCCGTGGGAGTGCAACCTGGGCTCTATCACCTGGGGTTGGGCGCTCATCACGGCAAGTGCCAGCCCCTCCTTGGACTTGAAGTGGAAGTAGAGGGCGCCGGCGGTGACCTTCGCGCGCTCGAGGATGCGGGAGATGCCCGCGCCCGCGTAGCCGAACTCGTCGAACACCTCGGCTCCTGCCCACAGCAGCGCCTCACGGGTGCGCAGGGCTCTTTCCTGGGTCGGTGGGGTCATCGCCTCGTCTCAGCCATCCTCGACAACAAAAAGAACGTCCTTTACGTTTACCTGCGACTGACCCCCGCAGTCCAGTGACGGCCGCAGCGATCCTCGCTCGGTCACCTTCTGCTCTATGGGAGTGACGTTGTCCAAGCCGCCGACCATCGACCCCGCCGTCCAGGCACCGCCCAGGGTGGCGAAGCAGTCCGTCCACAAACGCAATGCCGACGAGGTCCTGCTGACCGGCTGGCGGCGCACCGGGGACGACCGCTTCGTGGTCACCGCACGCTGGCCGGGGGACCACGCCTTCTATGCCGTGCGCGCCCTCCGGCACGATCCTCTTCTGCTCAGCGAAACCGTCCGGCAGACCTTCCCCCTGCTGGCGCACGAGGCGTACGAGGTCCCTTTCGGCCACCATCTGGTCTGGGACACCTACGCCTGGTGCCTGGAACCCGCGGTGCTGCGCGCGGACGGCTCGGAGGCCGGCCTCGAACTGCGCGTGCGGGCACGGGAGGTGGTGCGCCGCCGGGGTGTCGTGGCGTTACTCTCGCTCACCTACGAGGTGGCGCGGGACGGCATACCCCTGGCTGCCGCGAGCAGCCGGTTCACCATCCAGGCCCCGGCCGTCTACCGGCGGTTGCGCGGCGACCACGCCGACCAGGCCGCGATCCGTCCGGCACCCGTGCCGCAGCCCGTGTCCGCGGCCGAGGTGGGCCGCGCCGACCCGCACGACGTCGTCCTGGCACCCGCCGGCACGCCGCACCGCTGGCGACTGCGGGTCGACACCAGGCACTCCGTGCTCTTCGACCACCCCGTCGACCACGTTCCCGGCATGCTGCTGCTGGAAGCCGCCCAACAGGCGGCCCGAGCCGTCTGCGGCCGCCCTGCGGGTCGGGTGACGGCGATGGACACCCGGTTCCACCGCTACACGGAACTCGATGCCCCCGCCTGGATCGAGGCCAGGCGCACCGGCGCCGACACGGTGGGGCGTGCGCGGCTGTCCGTGACCGGCACTCAGAACGGCCACGAGGTGTTCTCCTGCTCGGTCACGCTGGACGAGACCGGGCCCGGCCACCGGTGACGGCCGTCGGATGCCTCGGCGGGGGCGGCATCCGACGGCCGGTCGCACGGCGAACGGGGCGGCCGGCCGGCCGCCCCGTTCGCCGTGCGGCTCAGACCTGTTCGGCCTGCTTGACGGGCGCGGGCACCTCCGCGACGGCCGCGGCCTCCTTCGGGGCTGCGCCACGCCGGGCCAGGTCGGGCAGGACGGTGGCCAGACCGGCGACGGCCATGGCGGCACCCAGCCAGAGCGGGGCGCGCAGGCCCCAGGCGTCGATCACGACGGCGCCGATGGAGGAGCCGAGGATGATGCCGAGGGTGATGAAGGAGGAGTGCACGGTGTTGACCAGCGGGCCGGCGTTGCCGGTGCGCTGCACCCGGGTGGCCATGGCCGGGTTCATGGTGACACCGACCAGGCCGATGCCCATCATGCAGACGATCGCCGGGGCGGGCAGGTCGGCGAGCAGGGCGAAGCCGGCCAGGAAGACGGTGTTGAGCACCAGGCCGACGGCGAGCACCGGCACTGTGTGCCCGTCGGCGAAGCGGCCGACGACGTTGTTGCCGATGACGGTGGCGGCGCCGTAGGCGATCAGCAGCAGGGGGACGGTGCCGGTCGAGAAGCCGGTCACGTCGGTGAGGATCGGGTTGAAGTAGCTGAAGGCGGAGAAGGTGGCGCCGATGATGAGCGTGCTGGTGGACAGCACCAGCCACAGCTTGGGCTTGCGGAAGACGCCGACCTCCTCACGGAAGGTGCCACCGCCCTGGGCCCGCTCGGTGCGCGGCACCCCGAACAAGGTGGCCACCGCGGCGAGCACCGTGATCAAGGTGATGGTCCAGAACGCCGCGCGCCAGCCGAAGTTCTCGCCGACGAGCGTGGAGATGGGCAGACCCAGCAGGGTGCCGAGCATCAGGCCGTTCATCGCCACCGCGATCGCGCGGCCGCGTACCTCGGGACGGGTGATCTGGGCGCACAGGGAGATGCCCACACCGAAGAAGGCCTGGGAGGCGATGCCGGTGACGATGCGGGCGGTCATCATCGTGGCGTAGCCGGTCGCGGTGGCGGCCAGCACGTTGCCCGCCAGGAAGATGACGAACAGCACCATGAGGGCGGTGCGCGGCGGGAGTTTCATGACGGCCACGGTCAGGAACGGCCCGCCGGCCGCCATGGCCACCGCGAAGGCGGTGATGAGGTATCCGATCTGCGGGATGGTCGCGTTCAGGCCGTCGGCCATCTGCGGCATCAGTCCGGCGACCACGAACTCGCTGGTCACCATGGCGAAGATGCCGAGTGCCAGAACGTATACGGCGCGAGGCACGGTTCGGTCTCCTTGGGGGGCGGCGCCGGCCGGCCGCGGCGGGCCGGGGCGCGTAGGTTATGGATCGGTCAGTTCAAAACTTGGGTGTGCGGATGCACCGCCCCGGTCGGGCGGCGCTGTCCGTCAGGCGGTCAGGGCGTCCAGGGTGACGTCGGCGATCGACTCCAGCGCGGCACGGTCGGCGCCGCCCTGGCTGGAGATCCGCATGCCGCCGATCGCCGCGTTCAGGAAGCGGGCGAGCGCTCCGGGATCCCGGGCGGAGGTGATGCTGCCGTCGCGCCGGCCCTCCTCGAGCACCGCGCGCAGGGCGGCCAGGCGGCGCGCCGTGTCGCGCTCCAGCATCCCCGCCGCCCGGGCGTCCCGGGCGGCCAGCTCCACCGTGGTGTTGACGGTCAGGCAGCCGAGACTGCGGCCGCCCGCCCGGTGTTCCGTCTCGCCGTCGACGACCGTGGCGAGCAGGGTGCGGATGCGATCGGCGGCGCTGAGCCGCCGGTCCTCCAGGACGGCCAGCTGCGCACTCGTCATGGAGTCGATGTAGCGGGCCAGCGCACGCTCGAAGAGGTCGTGCTTGCTCTTGAAGGTGTTGTAGATGCTGCTGCGCCCCAGCCCCGTGGCGTCGCACAGGTCCTGCGTGGAGGTGGCCTCGTAGCCCTTCTCCCAGAACGTGCGCATCGCCGCGTCCAGGGCCCGTTCCTCGTCGAAGGTCCTCGGTCGGGCCATGCCCCGAGCGTAGCACAGGTTTTGGATGGGTCGATCCAATAAATGTCCTGGAGCCGGTCACGGAGCCCCCGCCTGGTAGCGCGGGCCCAGGACCGCGCGCGGCGACCACGGACGCCGCCCGGTGCGGAACATCGCGTCCGCCCGCGCGAGCGCGCCGGGCCGCACCTCCTCGGTGCCGCCGAGCGCCGCCAGCCTGGTGGCCGAGTCGTCCCCCAGGTAGAGCGAGGCCAGGTCCCGGACGCCGAGCCGCAGATCCGGCCCGCGCCCGGTACGGGTGCAGGACGCCCCGTCCGGCCCGCCCTCCAGCGACCAGACGCCCGCCGCATGACCGGCCGGGTCGGTCACCTCCAGCACCAGAGCGCCGTCGACGCCGTAGGTGCGGGCCGAGAGCGCCCGGGGCGTGTCGAGGATCCGCAGCCACATGTAGTCGCTCAGCGCGCTGATCCGGGCCGCCCTGGGATCGCCGAGGCACAGCGGCAGCAGGGTGTCCGGGGCACGGTAGGGCAGGTGAACGGTGGTGACCCAGTCGACCGTCACGGCGTAGCGCAGCAGGGCGGACTCCGCCCGCGGCGACACCGCGATCAGGTCCCGGATCCACAGCGGCGAGCGGGGCAGCATGCTCCCCCAGGTCTCCTCCGCGGTGAAGGTCAGCAGTCCGTCGGCCTCGCCGGTCTCCGGGTCCAGGTACAGCGCGAAGAACGGCTCGGGACGGTCGGGCGGACCGGCCGGACGCTGCCCGGTGGCGTCCAGCCACCACTGCTCGTCCCGGCGCAGCGCGCCCGGCTGGACGGCACGCAGCCGCTCGTACACGGCGGGCGCCGTCTTCAGGTACTCCCGGGCGTCCACCAGCAGCACCCCGGAGACATCGGCGGTGCGCCGCGGATCCAGCCTTGCCCGGTGCACGTCGATCTCGAACCAGGCCATCGCCGTGGCCGGGCCGAAGCCGTAGCGGCCGTAGAGCGGGTACTGGGCGGCGTCCAGCACGGCGAGCGGCTCACCACGCTCGAAGGCGCCCTGGAGGTCCATCGCCACCATCCGGCTCAGCAGGCCGCGCCGGCGGTGCGTGCCGGCGACGCTGACCTTGGAGATCGCCGACACGGGCAGGACGGCACCGCCGGGCACGGTCAGCTCCTGGGCGGAGCTGCGGTACGTGCCGACGCACCGGTCCAGGTCGAAGGCACCGATGAGCCGGTCCCGGCCCGCCGTCGACCGGATGGTGTCGACGCTGCTCTCGGTGTAGGAGCGCAGGTAGCCGTTCCCCCAGGTGCGGGTCCAGGCGGGAAGGTCGTCGTCGGTGACGGTACGTATGTCGATCACCGCTGAATCGGTCATTGCTGCTCAACCTCCGGTCGCCGCGGGCGAGGCGGCCCGGCCGTCGTGGGCCGCGCCCCTCACCTGCGATGCGTCAACGCCCTGTGGTGACGGAGAGCGAATGGCGGAAATAGTCCGACGGGTCCCAGTGGCCCTTGATCCGCTGGAGCCTGCGGTAGTTGCCCTTGTAGAAGAGCGCGTGCCAGGGCACCCCGGAGCGGTTGTGGCGGGGGTCGGCGAGGTCCGGGTCGGGGTAGTTGATGTAGCAGCCGTCGGTCACGCCGTCGGTCCCCGGGACGCCCTTGGTCTCGGCGAAGACGTCCTGGTACCAATCCCGGATCCACCGCATGTACCGGTCGTCGTCCTTCGGGTCCGACCAGATGTTCTGGAAGATCACTTTGAACACGGAGTCACGCTGTGCGCTGGCCGTCTCGTGCGGCCGCACCGAGTTGATCCGGCCGCCGAAGGACAGCAGCACCAGCGTGGTGTCCGGGTTGTCCAGCTCCGGACCGGCCAGGAACCGGTACAGCGAGGCGACCTGGTGGCCGGTGAAGTTCTTGCGGAAGTAGGCCGACTTCAGCCCCACCCGGGCAACCGGGTTGGCGCCCACCGGGTCCGGTGCGCCCAGCATCCGTGCCGCGGCCAGCCACGGCAGCTCCATCGGACGGAACTGCCCTGGCATGGCGGCGAGTTCACCGCTGGGCCGCTCCATCGGCACCGGCTCGATACCGGTCCCGTCGAGCAGTTCCGCGAGATAGGCGTCGAGCAGCGCGCGGGAGCGGGGGATCGTCGCGTCGATCTGCGTGAAGAGGCTGAGCCGGCCGAAGGCCTTGGCGTTGACGTTGAACAGGCTGCTCAGGTGGCGGTACTCGTCGTCCGGTCCCCCGTGCCGCTCGTGCCAGGAGCCGAAGTTCTTCAGCAGCCGGGTGAAGGAGGCCTCGTCGAGCTGCTCCCAAGGGAAGTCGAGGGCGCTCGCCCACACCCGGGCGGGCGGGTTGACCAGCTGATCGCCGGGCCGGCTGCCGGTGGCGTCCGGCGAGCGGAACCAGTACCGGGTCACCAGGCCGAAGTTGCCGCCGCCACCCCCGGTGTGCGCCCACCACAGGTCGCGGTGCGGGTCGTCCTCCTCCCGGGTGGCGACCACCGTACGCACCTTGCCGCGCGCGTCCACGACGACGACCTCCACCGCGTAGAGGTGGTCGACGACCAGGCCGTAGGCCCGGGACAGCATCCCGTAGCCGCCGCCCGACACGTGGCCGCCGGCGCCCACGCTGTGGCACACGCCGCCCGGAAGGGTGACGCCCCAGCCCTTGTAGAGGGCCTCGTACACGTTGTAGAGCCGGGCGCCGGCGTCGACGTAGAAGGCGCGGAACCTCGCGTCGTAGCCGACGTCGGTCATCTCGGAGAAGTCCAGGATGACCTCCACCTCCGGATTGCAGGTGAAGTCCGCGACGCAGTGGCCGCCGCTGCGCACCGACACGCGCTTTCCGTCACGGAACGCCTCGCGCAGGGCTCTCGCCGCGTCCGCCGGGGAGCGGATCATCTTGACGTACTCGGGGCGGGCCACGAAGCGCTTGTTGATGCCTGTGGTCAGCATCTCGTAACGGGGGTCTGTGGCACGCACCTTGGCGCCGGCGGCGGTGCCGGTCGCCGGACCCGCCGCGGCGGGCGGTGCGGTGGCCGTCAGTGCCGCGGTACCGACCGCGGCGGCACCGCCCGCCAGAACGGACCGGCGGCCGGGACGTGCAGATGACATGGTTCCACCTCATGGCTGGAGGGAAGCTGGGGCCCTGGTCCGAAGAGCGGGCCGCGCATGAACGGCGGCCGGACGGGGCACGGGAAGACGCTAGAACCGTCCTGGCCCGAATTCCACTGATGACGTGAGTAGTCGCCCGCTACTCACTCCTACCAGGTCGGGTAGAAAAAGCCGCGCACGGCCGCATTTCCTTGAGGGTTTCTCCGGGCCGCTCCTATGGTCGGAACGCACCGGGGTCCCCCCGCCCCGGTGTTTTTCACATTCGCCCCCGACACTTCAAGGGAACGGGTCTGAGCGCATGGACATCGTCAGGAATCTCGTTGGCAAGGCCGCTCTGGTCACCGGAGGAAACCGGGGCATCGGAGCGGCGATATCCCGTCGGCTCGCCGCGCAGGGTGCCGATGTCGCGCTGACCTTCGGCCGGAACAAGGAGCAGGCGGAGGCCGTCGCCGAGGAGATCGGCCGGGCCGGGGGCGTCCGGGCGCTCGCCGTCGCCGCGGACGCCACCGACCCGGAGGCCCTGCGTGCGGCGGTGGACGCGGTGGCCCGCGAGTTCGGGCGCATCGACATCCTGGTCAACAACGCCGGCTACATGGACATGTCGATGCCCGGGGTGACGGACACCTCCCTGGAGGTCCTGGACCGCACGCTCGACGTCAACGCCCGCGGCGCGTTCCTCACCGCTCAGGCCGCGGCCCGGCACATGGGCGAGGGCGGCCGGATCGTCAACATCAGCAGCTGCCTGGCGGCCCACGTCCCCGGCCCGGGCATGACGGCGTACGCCATGAGCAAGGCCGCGGTACGGGGGCTCACCCTCGGTCTGGCCCGCGACCTGGGGCCGCGCGGCATCACCGTCAACGAGGTCGCGCCGGGCTCCGTCGACACCGACATGAACCCGGCGGACGGCCCCTCGGCCGACTACCAGCGCTCGCAGAACGTCTTCGGCCGCTACGGCAGCGCCGAGGAGATCGCCCACACCGTGGCCCACCTCGTCTCACCCGAGGCCGCGTTCGTCACCGGAGCGTCGGTGGCGGTGGACGGCGGCTCCAACCTCTGAGCCGAAGGCTCCAGCCGCCGGGGCGCCGCCACAGCCTCCGAGACGTGGTTCCGGCTCCGGGCCGCGGTCCGGACGTCTGCGCCGCGGCCCAGCCCCTGCGGCCCCGGACCGCACTCCCCCGGAAGACGTACCTCGACGCCCCGCGACAGAAGTGGGTCACACCATGCGTGCTCTCGTCATCGATCACACCGCCCGCGGCGGGCTCCGCCTCGCCGAGGTCCCCGATCCCGTGCCCGGCCCCGACGAGGTCCTGGTCCGGGTCGCGGCGACCTCCCTCAACCACGGGGAGCTGCCCCGGACCGGCAGCGCCGCCGCCGAGGAGGGCACGGTCCCGGGCTGGGACGCGGCGGGCCTCGTGGAGCGGCCGGCCGCCTCGGGCGCCGGGCCCGGCACAGGTGCCCGCGTGGTCACCTGGGGCTGGTCCGGCGGCTGGGCGGAGTTGCGCGCGGTGCACGTCGGTGAGCTGGCGGTCCTGCCGGACGAGGTCGACTCCGTGCGCGCCGCCGCGCTCCCCGTGGCCGGCCTCACCGCCCTGCGCGCGCTGCGCCGGGCCGGGGTCACGCCGGGCCACCGGGTCGCCGTCACGGGTGCGTCGGGCGGTGTGGGGCACTTCGCGGTGCAGCTCGCCCGCCTCCAGGGTGCCGAGGTGGTGGCCCTGGTGGGGGACCGCGCACGGGGTGCGGGACTGGCCGGGCTGGGGGCGGGGCAGGTGGTGACCGACCCGGCGGAGATCCGGAATCCGGTCGACGTCGTCCTCGACCAGGTCGGCGGCCCGCTGCTCGCCCGGCTGCTGGAGCGCACGTCCGACGACGGGACGGTCGTCTCCGTCGGGGCGGCGTCGGGCCTGGAGACGCCGCTCGCGCCCTACCGGCTGGTGGAGAAGCGGCTGACCCTGGTCGGCATCCAGGCCGGCGGCCGTACCGCGGCCGATCTCGCCCATCTGGCCCGGCTCGTGGCCGAGGAGCGGCTGCGGGTGAGCACGGGCCGGGTGGCCGACTGGCGGTCGGCCGGGGAGGTGGCGGAGGACATCGTCGCCCGCCGCGTCCGCGGCAAGGCGGTGCTGACCCTGTCCTGACGTCCTCTCCCCTCCCCCGTTCCCAGCGCGCCGCCGGCCTGTCCGGCGGCGCGCCTTTTCGTGTGCCGACCCGCATTCCCGGCCCGGCAACTCGGCCTCTACTCAGACGAGTAGGCCAAGTAGCCCATGAATTACCCAAGTTATCAGTGGCCACGCCGACGACCCCTGACTAGGTTGTTTCCCAGAGCTTTCCGAATGAATCGTGAACCGGCCGACAGCAGGAGAATCCCGAGAGTTCTCCGGTCCGGCTACCGAATGAATCGAGGACCCGTGTCCACGACGGTCCACCAGAATTCCCCCCGAATGGATGTCCCGGATCCGGCGGCCCGCGCCGTGGATCTGCGCTCGGCCATGCGCCTGTTCCCGACCGGTGTCGCACTGCTGTGCGCGGGCAACGGCGAGCGGGCCGTCGGCATGACGATCAACGCGCTGATGTCCGTGTCCCTGACGCCGCCCCGCATCCTGGTCAGCGTCCTGGACACGGCCCGCGCCCACCCGGTGCTGTGCGACAGCGGCTCCTACACCGTCCATCTCCTCAGCGACCGGCAGGCCGCCACCGCCGGCCTGTTCGCCTCCCGGGACAAGCCGCGCGGCGCGGAGCTGGAAACCCTGGTCGAGCGGGAGGTGCGGCCGGCGGCCCTCGCCACGCTGCGGTGCTCCGTCGAGCAGGTCTTCCGGGGCGGCGACCACAGCCTGTTCCTGAGCCGCGTGGAGTCCGTCGGACACGGCGCGGAAAGCGGCGAGCCGCTCCTCTTCCATCGCGGAACCCTCGGATCCAAACGTCAGTGAGGTGTCCTTTGTCTGTCCTTCCCGCGGGCATTCCCGCAGAAGCGATACGGGCGGTCGGCGAGCAGTCGCGGCCCCTGCCGCCCGGCACCAACGTCAGCATGTTCAGCCCCCGTGACGTCTACGGCGTCGTACGGCCCCGCTCGGCCGAGGAAGTGCGCACCGTGGTGCGGGCGTTCGCCCGGGCCGAGGGCGGCCCCCGGCTGCAGGCCCTGAGCACCGGGCGCAACTGGGGCCTCGGGTCACGGGAACCGGCCCGCGACGCGGTGGTGACCCTCGAACTCCAGGCCCTGGACGCGGTACGTGACCTGGACGTCGAAGGGGGCTGGGCGATCGTCGAGCCCGGCGTCACCCAACTGCGTCTGGCCGAACTGCTCGCCGACACGGACCGGATGCTGAACGTCACCGCGTCCTCCGGCCACACCAGCGTGCTGGGCAACATCGCCGACCGCGGTGTCGGCCTGCGCCGGCAGCGCACCCTGGACCTCGCCGGTCTCGAAGTGGTGCTGCCTGACGGCGAGTTGATCCGGGTGGGCTGGTGGCCGCAGGGCGAGCGGCCCGGCGCGGTCAACCCGCAGGGCCTCGGCCCCTCGCCGCTGGCCCTGTTCACCCAGTCCGACCTCGGCATCATCACGGCAGGCGTGGTACGACTGCTGCCCCGCCCCGAGGCCCAGTGCGTCCTGCGCCTCGGCTTCGGCCGCGACCGGCTGACCGAAGCCGTCGACGAACTGCGCCGGTGGACCGCCCAGGGCCTGGTCTCCGGGGTGCTCAAGGTCTACGACACCGTCTCCACCCGGTCCTACGGCGGCCACGGCGACGAGTACCTGGCCCATCTGTGTGTCGACGGCACCGAACGGTCCGTCGCCGCGGTCACCCGGGTCGTCGAGGAAGAGGCCGCCCGCAGCGGGCTGTTCACCCGCGTCCTGCGCTCGGACGAGCAGCCCCCCGCCCCCGACGACCTGGTCGCGCGCGCCCTGGAGCGGCTCTACGCGGGCGACCCGTCACGCAACGAGACCATGCTCAGGTCGGCCGTCGGCGAGGAGGCCGAGCTGGTCGACGCCAAGGGCGGCGGCTGGTTGTTCTTCCTGCCGCTGATCCCCTTCACCGGCCGCGCGGTCGCCCGCTCCCAGGAACTCCTCGCCCGGGTCCACGCCGAGACCGGTGTCCTGGCCGGCTCCACCGTCAACGCCCTGGACCCGGACGTGATCGACCTCGTGGTCTCGTTCCGCTTCGCGCGGACCGAAGCCGGCGCCGCCCGGGCACACCGTGCGCTCGACCGGACGTACGAGCTGTTCGCCGAGGCCGGCTTCCACCCGTACCGCCTCGACTCCGACCACCACCAGTGGGTCGACCGGCTCTCCGCCGACCCCGGCGCACGGGACCTCGTCCGCCGGCTCAAGCAGACCATCGACCCGCGGCAGGTCATCGCACCCGGCCGGTACGCCTGACACCCCCCACGGAGGACGACGTGACCCTCACCGAACCGCACCGGACGGACGACTCCGCCCGGGTACCGAACACCCCGGAGGAGATCCTCCGCCACGCCCGGGAGGCCGTGCCGTTCCTGCGGGAGCGGGCCGCCGGCATCGAGGCGGTCCGCAGGCTGCCCGAGGACGTGGTCACCCTGCTCCGCCGCGGCGGCGTCTTCCGGGCCGCCGCCGCCAAGGACCGCGGCGGCCCGGAACTGACGTCCATGGAACAGACCCTGCTGATCGAGACCCTGGCCCGCGGCGACGTCTCGACCGCCTGGTGCGCCATGATCGGCATGGACTCGGGCATCTACGCCGGCTACCTGGAGGAGGCCGCCGTCCGGGAGTTCTACGACGACCTGGACACCCCCAACTCCGGCTGGATCCACCCGCAGGGCCGCGCCGAACGCGTGCCGGGCGGCTACCGCGTCACCGGGCGCTGGCGGTTCGGCAGCGGCTCCACGCACTGCGCCGTGCTCGTCGCCGGCTGCCGGGTCTTCGCGGACGGCGAGCCGGAGGCCGACCCCGTCACCGGCGACCCCGTGCACTGGCGCGTCATGGTGGCGCGTCCCGGCCAGTACGAGATCCTCGACACCTGGCACACCACGGGCCTGGCCGGCAGCGGCTCCTGCGACTACGAGGTGACCGGACTGTTCGTGCCGGAGGAGCACTCCTTCTCGTTCCGGGTACCGCGCCGCACCGGCCCGTTGCACGCCACGCCCGACGCCATCCTGCGCAAGATGTCCGGCGTCCCCCTGGGCATGGCCCGCGCCGCCATCGACCACGTGCGCGACCTCGCCGGCACCCGTGTGGACCGGGAGAGCGGTACGCCCTGGGCGGAGAACGCACGGGTCCGGTCGGCCGTGGCCCGGGCCGAGATGGAGCTGGCCGCGGCCCGCGCCGCCGTCTACTCCAGCCTGGAGGAACAGTGGGCGGCCCTCGAACGGGGCGACGAGACCACGGCCGCGCAGCGCACCGCCACCGCCCTCGCCCGCTACCACGCCTTCCGCACCGGCCGCTCGATCGTCTCCGCGCTGTTCGACCTCGTCGGCGGTTCGTCCGTCTACCGCGGGTCGTCCCCGCTGGACCGCTGGCTGCGCGACGCCCACACCATGTGCCAGCACGCGGTGGCCCAGGACTCGGTCCTCGAGCTGACCGGTCAGGTGCTGCTGGGCGGCGAGTCCCGCAGCCCGTTCTTCTAGAGGACCCGCTCACCCACCGTCGCTCGAGGTGCCTTCCTCAGCCACGGTCGCTCGAGGGGCCCGCTCGTCCGAAGGGCCCACTCGCCCACCGTCGCTCGAGGTGCCTTCCTCAGCCACGGTCGCTCGAGGGGCCTTCTCACCCACTGTCGCCCGAGGGGCCCGCTCGTCCGAAGGGCCCGCTCGCCCACCGTCTCCCGAAGGCGCTCGCCCCCCTGAGCCGGGGGTGCGGGGCAGCCGTCCACCTAGTTTCCGAGGACAACACAGTGTCGCAGAGCACGACCTCCCACGCGCACAGCCACGACGCACCCGACCACGAACACGCGCACCGGCCGACCCGGGACGTCCTGCACGTTCCGGCGGGCGAGGGCCGGCACGTGTGGCTGAGCGGGGACGCCTACACCGTCAAGCTGACCCACGAGGAGTCCGGCGGATCGCTGACCCTCCTGGAGGCCTCCGTGCCGCCCGGCGGCGGACCGCCGCTGCACATCCACGCCGACGCGGACGAGGCCTTCTACCTGCTCTCCGGCGAGCTGGACATCACGGCCCGGGAGCGCACCTACGCCGTACGCCCCGGGGACTTCGTGTTCATCCCGAAGGGCACCGCCCACCGGTTCCGCAACAACGGCATCCACACCGCACGCCAGTTGCTGCTGTTCAGCCCCTCCGGGGTGGACCGCTTCTTCCTGGAGGCGGGCACGCCCCCGGTGCCGGGCACGCCGCCCCCGCCGCCCGAGGCCGAGGACCTGCCCAGGGTCGTCGCCATCGGGGAACGGCACCACCTCTTCCAGGCGGCGGAGGACTCACGGTGACCCCCCGTGTGCTCGACCGTGCACCGGCCGGACTCCCCGATCCGGCCGTCCCGGTCACGGGGCGGGCCGCGCGCGCGAGGCACGCCTGGCGAGACCTGCCCGCGGCGCAGCAGCCCGAGTACCCCGACGCCGAGGCTCTGCGCGCAGTGATCGCGGACCTCGAGTCGTATCCGCCGCTCGTCTTCGCGGGCGAGTGT
>NZ_JAERRK010000039.1 GCF_016741775.1 Streptomyces actinomycinicus
TGCGCGGAGCGGGTCCCTTCGGGCTGCGCCCGAAGCCAGCGAACCCCCGCGCTGCGCGCGGGGGTTGCGCTCCCGCTCCGCGTGAGCGCCAGCGCCTCGCTGTGCTCCCCGCACAATCTTCTGGGCTTCGCCCAGAAGATTGACGCTCCCTCCGCTGCGCTACGGGAGCGAGGCTGCTACGCAGCCAAGACAGCGCCGCTGCGCGGCTCAAGACAAAGCCGCTGCGCGGCCTGCCCGGACTTCGCCCGGGACGGTTCTCCGCTGCGCTACGAACCGCTGAAACTCGCGCGCTGCGCGAGAGGGGCTGGCAGCGAGAATGCCTCTGTCCTTGTGGGGGCGGAGGGTGACAGGTAGTACCGAGATGGAGGGCTGAACTGAGTTACTTACACCTGGGAGTGACAGAGAGCCAGGTACCTATCGGGGAATCCGCCATGGGTGAAGTCGCGGGTGATGGGCCTTGGAGGTTTGGAATGCTTCACTTTGATATCCAGATAGCCTATGGACTCAGATGGCAGCACCACTAGGGCCTGTCTGACGGTTCAGTGACGGTCGGGAGATCAAGTCGTTCTGGTCGATGTGGGGCGGGGTGATCTGCGAGATGACGAGTGGGCTCGGCTGGAGCCGCACCTGCCCCAGAGCGTGGGCCGGGGTGGGCGGTGGAAGTGTCACCGTCGTGTGATCAACGGGATTTTGTTCCGTCTGCGGACTGGTATCCCGTGGCGGGATCTTCCGCCCCGGTTCGGGAAATGGCAGACGGTCTACTCCCGCCATCGCAGGTGGGCGGCGGACGGCACCTGGGAGAAGATCTTGCGCGCCGTCCAGGCAGCCGCAGACCCGGCGGATCGGTTGGTCCCTGGTGAGCGTGGACTCCACGGTCTGCCGGGCTCATCAGCATGCGGCAGGGGCCCAGAAGCGCGCCCCACGATTTCCTGGCCTACGCCGCCCACCGGCTCAGCACCGCCCGGATGAGGCACTGGGGCGCTCCCGGGGCGGCTTGTCCTGCAAGATTCACCTGGCGAGCGAAGGCGGACGGCGTCCCCTGGCGTTCCTCCTGACCCCTGGGCAGTGGGGTGATGCCCCGCAGATGGTCGAGGTCTTGGAGCGCGTCCGCGTTCCCCGCCCGGGTGGTGGCCGTGCGCGTACTCGGCCGGACCGCTTGTGCGCGGACCGGGCCTACAGCTCACGCCGCAACCGCCGCTACCTGCGTCGGCGGCAGATCAAGCACACCATTCGCGAGCCGAAGAACCAGCGGGCGAACCGCCGGCGTCGCGGCAGTGCGGGCGGCCGGCCCTGCGGGTTTGACCGGCCGGCCTACCGCCGCAGAAACGAGGTTGAGCACACGATCTTGGCACTCAAGGGGTTCCGGGCCGTGGCCACCCGATACGAGAAGCGGGCGTACGTCTTTCACGGCACTGTCGCCGTTGCGGCGATCCGGCTCTGGCTTCGGAGCTGACCGCCGCGCCCCCCGCGGTCTTCGGGGTGAGGTTCACTTGCCGCTTGACTCGGCGAGGGTGTGGGCGACCAGGGCGTTGGCGTGGCCGTGGCCCAGGCCGTGTTCGGTCTTGAGCCAGCCGACGAGTTCCATGTGCTTGGTCAACGGCGAGGTGCGGATGAGGTCCTTCCAATCGGCGATCGGGCGGCCGTACTTCTTCTCAATGGAGGGGAAGTAGCTGGCAGGGCCTTTGACTGCGGCGGTCATGTCGGGGTTCCGTCCTTCCATTCGTGTGCTGCCGGTGACGTACTTCGAGTGCGGGAGTGCTGTCAGCGGATGACGTCGAAGACGTTCTTCTGCAGGCCGTTGGTGTACGCCTCGTGCTCGACCAGCTTCAGCTTCTGGGTGTCCTTGTCGGTGGTGCTGAACAGCCGCTTGCCCGCGCCGAGCAGAAGCGGGAAGACGAGGAGGTGGTAGCGGTCGATCAGGCCGGCGTCCGAGAGGCTCTGGTTGAGCGAGGCGCTGCCGTGGACGATGATCGGGCCGCCCTCGGTCTCCTTCAGCGCGGCGACCTCGTCGAGGGAGCGCAGGATGGTGGTCTCGCCCCAGTTGGACACCAGGTCGCCCTCGGTGAGGGTGGTGGAGACGACGTACTTCGGCATCACCTTGTAGTCGGTGAAGTCCGCCATGTCCGGCCACACCGGGCTGAACGCCTCGTAGCTGACCCGGCCCATCAGCATCGCGGTGGCTTCCTTCTGCTCCCGGCCCTTGATCTCGAACGCCTCGGGAAGGAACTCCGTGTGCTTGAAGGTCCATCCGGAGTTCCGGTAACCGGGCTCACCGCCCGGGGCCTCCACGACGCCGTCGAGCGAGATGAACGCAGTGCTGATCAGGGTGCGCATATTCAGGTTCCTCGGTATCTCATGCCCGGATCCATGCCGGTGCGGTGGGTACGCGCTTCGATCCACTCGCTTGTGCGGTGTACCGACTGTGTTCTCTGACTGCTGAGCGAAAAGAAGCTCATCGCTCGTTGCCCGGCCGCCGGGCAGTGTGAAACGGCCTAGTTGATCCGTTCATGACGGAGGAGGACCACTTGGGAGTCGAAGGTCCTGGACTCGGCCAGCGTCAGATCGAACCGCTGCTGCGGGGTGGTGAAGACAGGCTTGCCGCCGCCGAGGACGACGGGATGGACGAAGATCTGGTACTCGTCGATCAGCCGGTGCTCGGTCAGGAATCCGGCCAGCGCGGAGCCGCCGAACAGCAGCAGGTGCGCACCGCTCTCCTTGAGGGCGGTCAGCTGCTCGATGACGTCGGTGTTGATGACCCGGGTGTTCCAGTCGGCCTCGGTCAGCGTCGAGGAGACGACGACCTTGGGCGCCTTGCGCCAGACGGGGGCGAACGCGAGGTCGTGCTCGTGGGTGGAGAACTCCTCGGCGCGGGGCCAGAACCCGGACATCATGTCCCACGCCACGCGGCCGTACAGGAAGATGTCGGCGCTGTCGGTAAGGGCCTGCGAATAAGCGGACAGTTCGCCGTCCATGCAGGGCCAGTCGAACTCCCCGTTGGGGCCCTCGATGAAGCCGTCCAGTGACTGGTGCACGAAGTGCGTGATCTTGCCCATGAGTAGTGGGTCCCCCTGGCGACAGGCGTCGGGACGGCCGTCGACCGCCCTTGTGTACAATGTCCACATTCGCAGAGTGCGACAATCCGCACCCCCGAGTGATCATGTCAGAGCCTAGACGACTTAAGTGGATGCTGTCCACATTGGAGGTGGCGGCCATGGCGGCGGCCGAGAACCCACAGCCCAAACGGGATACCTACCGCCACGGCGACCTGCGTAACGCCCTGATCGAGGCCGCCCTCGAACTCGCCCGCCAGGGCGGCCCGGAGGCCGTCGTGCTGCGTGCCGCCACCCGGCAGGCCGGGGTCGTCCCCAACGCCGCCTACCGCCACTTCGCCGACCGTGACGCTCTGCTGCACGCCGTCTCCCAGGCGGCCATGGCCCAGGTCGCCCGCACCATGGAGGCTGAGCAGGCCGCCGTGTCGCCGACCGAGGACCCGGTGGCCGGAGCCCGGGCCCGATTCCGTGCCGTCGGCACCGGCTACCTCCGCTACGCCCAGGAGGAACCCGGCCTGTTCCGCGCCGCCTTCCACGTCCCCGGCGACATGAGCCACGCCGCCGATGACACCGCCGCGGGCGCCACCGGCAAGACCCCCTTCGAGCTGCTCGGTGAGGCCCTCGACGGCCTCGTGGATGCCGGTCTCCTGGCCGAGGACCGGCGCCCCGGAGCCGAGTTCCTCGCTTGGTCCGCCGTCCACGGGCTCGCCGTTCTCCTCATCGACGGCCCCCTGCGCGGCCTCCACCCCACCCAGGCCCACGATGCCGGCCAGCACGTCATCGACATGATCGAACGCGGCATCTGACGCCACCAGGCGCGGCAGACACCCTCAACATCCTCGACCCGTAAGACAGGCTCTAAGAGCTGTCCTGTAAATGATCTAAGAGTCGCGTTTGGCATGGTGAGCCGCCGTGCGGCCGCTGGGCTATCCGGCAGGGAGAGCTTGTGCAACCGTGCGATGCCGAGCATGGTGTGGTCGACACCATCGCCCTTCAAGCGGCAGTCTCGGAGGATCTTCCAGGTCTTCATACGGGCGAAGACGTGCTCGACCCGGGACCGGACCTGCTTGTGGGACTTGTTGTGCTCGTCTTTTCCAGGGTGGGATTTCGGCCTGGCCGCGATTGCGACGGTGAGGGATGACGAGTTCGGTACCCGGGTAGCCGCCGTCGGCGATCGTGAGGGTCTTGCCGACCGCGGCCTTGGCACCGGACTCCTCCCACGCCTTTGATGTCGAGACCCCGAACAGCTGGGGCGAGCTGCCGCATGGTGAGGTTCGGGCGCCAGTATGACGCGACCAGCAGGGCCCGGTCCTCCAGCGGAAGGCTCCACGGCCGGCCCTTGCGGACCGCGTCCGCGTCCGCGCCTGCGCCTGCGCCTGCGCCTGCGCCTGCGCCTGCGCCTGCGCCTGCGCCTGCGCCTGCGCCTGCGTGACGCAACACCGTCACCAGCTTCCCGAAGGCACGCGGGCTCAGCCCGGAGAACGGGACTATCCAGGACGGCTCCGACGCCGTGTTCACACCAGTCACATCGAGATCATCTCGTCCATGCGACCACTTCTTCAGAGAGCCACCGGAGGCGCTCGCTGGCCGCTCTCCTGAGCTGCGACACTCTGCGTGTGAGCTATACCGCGACCGACCAGCTGTCCTCCGCCGAACGCGCCTTTATGATCAACGCCACCGAGATAGACATCCTCCCCGGTGTCTGGGGCGATCTCGACGAGCCGCTGCGCTCAGGCCCTGCCTCCGCTCTTGTCCCGATCCTCCTTCCCCTCGTCGACAAAGGGTGGATCGAAGTGTGCCGGCTCGTTCCCTGGACAGCGCCGAACGGCTCGCTCGGTGAGCAGCCCGGTCCCCCCATCCCCAGGCAGGACCTCCCCGCAGTTCTGGCGGACGCAGAGAACTGGGAGTACCCGCGATCCGGTACGTGGCTGGGGTGCCTCACGCTGACCCTCACCGAAGCGGGACAGAGCATCCCCCGCTGACACGCAGTCACAACAACACCCCTCCGTTCTCTGCAAGGTCCTCCCTGACTGCCGCTTCAACGGCGAAGGCGTTCACCACCACGTGCTCAGCATGGCTCTCCTGCACGACCTCACCCACGCCGAATGGGGCGCAGCGTCACTGGTCGAGCTTCATGCCGTAGAGCATTTACGGGACAGCTGTTACGGATTCCTGGGCTGGTGCGCCCACTTTGAAAAGCCGTCAGCGGCGCGATTCGTTCCTTCCACTACGCGAGGAGTCACGAGTGGGGGAGCTGATGACCTGAGCTAGAGACGGTAGCTCAGGTATCAGAAAGCTGAAATTCAGGCGTGTGGAGGTACCGGAGCCGCTCGGCCGTCGGGCCGGCGGAGCCCTCGGTGACCCCCAGCACGCCCGCCTGGCTGTTGCTTGTCTCGTCACGGTCGGCACTACCCGAGGCTCAAAGCCGCTGGTCTCGAAGGGGGATCGGCAGCGGGTGCAGCGCGGGTTGAGGGGGTGCGGGCTGAATTCTTGGCTGTGTCAGAGGCTGCGGGCGGTGATGTCGCCCTGGGAGGTCGTGGCGCGGATTTCGAGGTCGGTGGTGCCGTTGTTCCTGAGGGCGTTGCTGACGCGGCCGTATTCGGTACGGGCGTCCAAGGCGGCCGAGACATCGGCGGCGGCGGTCACCGAGATGTTCCCGGACTGGGTGTGCACCACGACCGTGCCGCTCATTGCCTCCGCGATCCGGATGTCGCCCCTCGCGGTGCTGATCTCCGCGGCCCCGCCCAGTCGGCCGATCTCGACGTCACCGTCGACCGCGGTGAGACGCACGGTCGCAGCCTCGTCCAGCTTGATCTGACGGTACGCGCCCTCGAAGGCCACCTCTCCCAGCCGGCCGACGGTGCGCAGCTCCGCACTGGCCGTTCGGGCCTCGACGCGGGAACCGGAGGGCAGTTCGACCTTCACCTCGACGGATCCGGTGGGACCGAAGTGCTGGTTCTTCGCCGTGTTCGTGATCCGCAGGACCCCATCGGCGTACTCGACCGTGGTGTGTTCCACCGCCTTCACATCGCGTCCCTTCGTCGCGTCCGCAGGCACGACTTCCACCGTGGTGTCGGCCCTGTCTGCAGCGATGAACTGGACGCGTCCCGCGGGGATTTCCAGGACGGTCTGGATCGGGGCGGGGGTGTCGAACTTCTGCATGGTGCTCTCCCTCACACTTGCGGCTCGCTGTTTCCTGATGATGGAAACACTACGTTGCTTTCCATCTTGCAGCAATCACATCTTTGCGTAGGTAGACCGTTAGTGCAGGTCAGACTCGGTTAATCATTGCAACGCACTTCGAATTAATGCAACGCAAGGAAGGTGAGCGTTGCAATGCTGTGGCAGTGAACGCTAAGATGAAGGCATCGAGACAGCACTCACCACACGTGTGAGACACGAAAGGGATCCGTGATGCCGGGAGGCAGGCTCAGTCAGCAAGAGCGCCATCAGATCGCGGCAGGACTGGCCGACGGCCTGGCCTACGCCGAGATCGCCCGGCGTCTCGACCGTCCGACCTCCACCATCACCCGCGAGGTGATGCGCAATGGCGGTCCCACCACCTACCGCCCCGACCTGGCCCACCGCGCCACCCAACAGCGGACTCACCGGCGCAGGCAGACGGCGCCGAACGAGCCCCAGGCACTCCCCCAGCCCTACGGGCGCGACGCCGAAGCCGTACGCGACTACCAGGAAACACTCACGACCGTCCTCATGACCTCCGGCCTGCCCAAGATGATGGCCCGCGTACTGGGCTGTCTCTACACCACAGACGCCGGCAGCCTCACCGCCTCCGAACTCGCCCAGCGCCTCCAGGTCAGCCCCGCGTCCATCTCGAAGGCCATCACCTTCCTCGAGGGCCTCGACCTCGTCCGCCGCACACGCGACGAACGCCGCCGCGAGCGCTATGTCGTCGACGACGACCTCTGGTACCAGTCCATGATCCGCAGCGCCCGCGCCAACGACCAGTTCATCGAAACCGCACGCCAAGGCGTCGCCGTCCTCGGCCGCGACACACCCGCCGCCACCCGGCTCGAAAACGCCGCCCGCTTCCTCGACTTCGTCAGCGAAGGCCTCATCCGCGCCGCGGAACAAGGCCGCGAGGTCCTTCACAGCAAGGCCCAGGCCGCCTCCCCGGCCACCCCTGAGAACTGACCGTGGCGCAGCACGCCGTCGTCAGCTCACGGTCGGCACCACGTGCGCGTCGGGGGATGCGGAAGTTCTGCATTCCGTCGTCCGGACGTCTCAAGCCGGCATACGACGAGCGTGCTCACAGCTCGATCTCGATCTGTTCCACGTCGGTGAACTCGACACCCAGGCCCTGCGCCCGGGTGTCGTTGGCGCGGAAGTACATCTGCGCGAGGCCCTCGGCGGCGATCTGCTGGAGCTGGCGCTCGGTGGCGCCCTGCTCCCGGGCGGTGAAGAGCCGGTCGGCGTAGACGGGCGGGAGGGCCTGGGTGATGTCGCGGATCCGGGCGTCGTCGGTGGTGCCCGGTGCGGCGGTGAACCCGAAGCGGGCGCGAGTGGAGACGACCAGGCCGTCCGTGGACGCCGCCTTCTGCCTTGCTCGGGCCCGCACTTGCGGCTGCCACCGCTTCTTGACCTCACGCTCCATGCGCATGGCGAGGTCCCGGCGGGGCCGCTTGAGCTGTCCCTTCACGTACCGCTCGACTGTGCGCTGCGACACCCCCAGCAACTCCGCGACCGGCCTGGTGCCCTTGAGCTGTTTGACCAGGTACTTCATCTGAGCCTGGGCGCTCTTGGGGATGGGCCGGGTGAAGGCCCCTTCCAGCGCACGGTCCAGGCCGTCCCCGACCGAGTCCGCCATGATCTGTTACTCCCCCTCTCCTGCTGTCGGGTCGTTCTTGATCAGGTTGGAGACGTTGAACACGCCGCCGTGCTCCTCGAACTGCTCCTCGGCCCACAGAACCGTCTTTGTGCCCTGGTGCTTCACCATCCCCGGTGAGATGCCGAGCCGGAACGTGCCCGGCACCGGCTTGCCCTCGGGTGTGAACGGCAGGACGTCCAGCGGGGACGGGCCGGGCGAGGGGTAGACGATGGCGTCGGTGCCGATCGCGACCGGGTACAGGCCGGCTGCCGCGGCGGTCTTCATCAGCTTGCGGTGCAGGCCGATCCGCTGGTTGGCGAGCACGGCAGCCCGGATGTCGGGGCGCCACGTCTCCCTCGCGAGCGCCGGCCACGGCTCGTAGTACGGCACCTGGCCCCGGTTGCGCTGGCGCAGTTTGCCGATGCCGCCCTTCGCGGTCGCCTTGATCGCGCCCGCCAGCAGCGCCATCGTCGGGTCGACGTGCTTGGAGCGGGCCATCGCCTGCAAGAACTCGGCACCGCCCATGTCGGTGGTGACGCCGAGGTCGGCCATCGTCTCGACGTACGCGTCGCGCAGCCGCTTGTACCAGCCGTCCAGGTAGCGGGCCGTGCGCGTGCGCACGTACGCCTCGATCGGCGCGACCTCGAAGCCCAGTTCCAGCGCGTAGGCGAGGGTGGGCGTGGCGTACCAGGCCGGGCCGGTGGGGCGGTCGCCCTTCGGAGTGAACGGGCTCGGGAGTCGGTCGCCGTCGACCGTACGGCCGCCGACGTCCACGCGGGACAGGTCCACATGGCTCAGGTCGACCAGCCACGAGCCGGGCAGCGACGCGTCGAACTCCGGGTTGCCGGTCAGGTGGGTCGGCCCGTTCAGGCCGACGGTGAGCCCGTTGGCGGCCGCGGCGAACGACATGTTGATGTCGACCGCGACCAGGAACTGGTTCATGCATTCCTCGTCGGTCAGCGGCCGGCACCAGTCGTAGGGCTCCTCCATCAGCATCTCGGCCGGCGTGCGCAGGTGGTGCCGGGGGAACTTGCCCTTCAGCAGCGGATGTTCGTCCGGGACCTCGCACTCCACCACGTCGTACACCGCGGTGAGCGCGTCGTCGTTGAAGGCCTGCTTGTACTCGCCGGTGGCCTCGTCCTTCTCCGCACGGGTCGGCGGGCGCAGCGCGACCATCAGTTCCAGGCCCGTGACCGCCGTGGTGCCGCGCGGCGTCATGACCCGCTGGGCGTACGCGCCCAGGTAGCGGGCGAGGTCGGCCGGGTGCATGCCCGGCAGCTGCGGTTCGTCCTTCCGGTCCCACTCGCGCACGTCCAGGGCATTCCAGGCCGGGATGCACAGTTGGACGCAGTTGCGCCTGGAGCCCTCGGCCGGGCGGTAGATCCGCGCCCACGGCCCGAAGCCGCGCCGGGTCAGCTGCCAGTCTGCCCTGGCGAGCTGCTTGACCGCCTTGTGGCTGTCCGGGAGCCGTCCGGCGCGCCGCTCCTCCTCCGACAGGGCGACGGGCAGGCCGTAGCGCTCGAGCGCGGCCGGGGTCAGGACCAGGACCGGGTCGGCGTCACGGCCGTTGCGGTGCAGGCGCGCTTGCCCGAGCCGGGCCTCGGTCAGCGTCCACTCGATCAGCGCGGGCAGGGACTTGGCGGGCACGTCCAGGACCAGACCGCCGACACAGTACGCGAGGACCTGGCCACCGCCGTCCGCGTCCGTGTCGATCACGGCGAGCGGGCCGTTCTCGAACCGCCGGTCGGCAGCCGCCGGCGCGGCAGGCCGCCTGGTCTCCTTCGGGGGACTCGGGCGTTGGGAGGGCCGGGTGGGCCGAGTGGTGGGGCGGGTGATGGGCCGTGCGGTGGGTGCATGACGGACAGCGGGGGCCGGCGCAGTCGGCGCTTCGACCGCCGGGGCAGGGACCGGCGCGGGCCCGCCGAACGCCTTCGGCACCAGCGCCTCCGCCGGAGCCGGTTCGGCGTCGGCGGCCGGTTCGGTTTCGGGGGTGGGTGGGGCGTTTGAGGCGGGCTCGGCGCGGAGGCCGGGTCCGGTCTCGGAGGCGGGCCCGGTGTCCGGTTCGGTGTGGGGGGCGGGGAACCGCGCGGCGAGGCCTTCCAGCAGCCGGGCGTAGGCAGCCCGCTTCGGTGGCCGCGGCTCGGTCTTACCCGCTTCCCAGTTACCTACTGCTTCGCGGCGGGTGTTCAGGGCTTTGGCCACTTGGTCCTGGCTCAGGCCGGCCGCTTCGCGCAGCCGCTTGCGTTCGACGGGCGCGGGGAGATCGTCCTGGGCGACTTGCTCGAGGAGAGCGTCGACCGCGTCGAAGAGTGCATTCTCACTGGGCACAGAGTTCACCTCCCGAAACAACCTACACCAACCGCACATTGGATCGCGCATTCGAACGCTCATGGAGTCGCGAAGTCGGTTCGGTTGCCTGGGGGGATCGGGCGCGCTTGGTCAGCAGCGAGGGAGGGCGGCCGTGACCCTCGGTGAGGGCTGCCGCAGCTCCCTCGGTGGATCGTCCGTATAGCTGCCGTACAGCGCCGCTGTGGTCCGATGCCGGCACGAGCACCGGCATCGGACCGACTTGCTGCCGACCGGTCCGATGCGCACCACGCGTACCCTCCACTCCGGAATGGCGCTGGTCTGACGGTGGCACGACGTCAACCAGGCCGGCGGGCAGGTGAGGGCAGGGTGCAGAAGGGTCGGCCTTCTGCACCAGAGGTCAAGCGGAACGTTCCTGGGAGCGTGCCTCATGTACCTGACGTCAATGAGGTCCGCTCCTCGGGACGTCAGGTCGCGCGGCGCAGCGGGACCACGACCTTCTCGCCCATGCGCCTGGGGTCCAGGCGGTAGTACTTGATGTGCCCGATGCGTTCGGTCTCCTCGAGCCAGCCGGCCTCGATGACCTGCTTGCGGGTGCGGGAGAAGACCGGCGGTGCCATGCCGACGAGTTTGGCCAGGTTGGCCGCGGTCTCCAGGACCGCGCCGGACCGGTCGGTCGGGTGCAGGGCGTAGAGCATGACGACGAGACGCTGGTTGGCGCTCATGCCGGCCGTCTTCTCGAGCAGGTCGAGATTCTTCTGCTTGTCACCGTTACTGATCACTGGACCTCCCACCGTGCAGGAAGATTGTCGTCGAATCCGGGAATGTCCGGCGGGTTGCACGTCTTGACGGCTTTGCGCTGCTCGATCCCGGTGCCGTGAAAGGCGATGTAGGGGCTGATTCGGTAGAGGTTGTAGCTGCCGATGCGTCCTCGGACGATGAGGATGCGGTGTTTGGTCAGCTTCCGGTTGATCTTTCCCACGGCATCGGTGGACATACCCACTCGTTTGGCGATGTCCGCACCTGTGGCTCTCAGCGGCTCCATGCCCTCGGGTGACACTCCGATCCACCATAGGACGAGGAACTTCTGACTGGGCGTGAACGCCCTGGACTCGCTGATCGCCTCGACGCGCGCCTTGTCCACCTGCGTATGCCTGCCTGAGAAGGCGTACGGCGCATAGGGGATCGGCTCGCCCGTGTCGGCGTCGATCAGCTTGCGTACTGCTCCCAACGGACCCTCCGTGCAAGGGGGGGTTGATGCGTTCGTGGTACATGAGGGACGGCGCTGAGGCCGACCAAATGAACCTAACGTACATGAGCAGGAAGTCAATCAGGTCTGCTCGTCAGCCGTGTCGCGTGCCGTCCCGTTCAGCGTCCGCGCCAGGTGAACTGGGGCATTTCGGCGATGGAGACATGTACTCCACGTCAATCTACCCAGTTCCTAGGAACTGCCTGGCAGTTCCTAGGAACTGGGTCTCCCCAGGCATTCCTGCAGGTCAGACGGCATCTGGCGGCTGCGCTCTCTTTACTCAGGAACAGGTCCGTCGTGGTTGCCCTCCATACGCTGTGGATCTGCCCTCCGGAACGCGCACACCGGAGCCCCCGGACATGTGCCCGGCTGCCACCGGGAGGCGACGGCGGACCGGTGCGGGAGGGACGGTGCGTCCGCCGGGTGCCTGCCTCCGCCACACGAACCCTCCGCTTCCCGGCGCGCACGGTCCGCGCCACGACGATGCGGATGCGCGCCGGGAAGTGGAGGGGCAGCGGGGTCCAGGGGCCGGCGAAGGCCCCTGGTACCACGCTGCCAAGCCACCCGGGGGAGGGCGAACTTGGCGCAAGGTCCCGTCACGACGTGCCGTGTCCGCCCGGTGGGGGGCGGCCCGCACCCGAGGTCCGGTCGGCACCCGGCAGGAGACGCCGCCCGCGGCCGGCTCCGGCCAGCGGTCGCGGGTGATTACGGCGTAATCACTCCCGGGGCGGTCGGCTCAGGACCTGCCGGCTGAGGGCCTGGTGATTACGACGTAATCACCTCGTGGCTCGGTCGGGGCCCCTGCAGACTCCCGGGGCCCTGTGGCTCTCTGACGCCTCGAGAATGACTCATAGCTAACGTGTCGGGCTCACAAACGATCAGGAACGTTAGTATGGTGCCTCCATGAGTTCTCCAGCCTCCTCCAGCGACCGCGAGAAGGTCGTCTCCAAACTGCCGGGATGGCTCCGGCAGAACCTCAAAGTCAGGGCCGCCCAGCACGGCATCGACATCCAGACCGCGGTCGAGCAGGGCATCAGGGACTGGTGCAGCCTGGCCTCCACCGGGCAGCCCGTCGACACCTCCGGTGCCGACTCCTTCTCGACCTTCCTGCCTCCGGGGCAGTGGGACGACTTCCGGCAGAGCGCGACCGACCGACGGGTGTCGCTCATCCAGGGCCTCGCCCAGTCCGTCCAGTTGTGGCTGGACGCCAACCCGGCCCCCGACGTGGAGCGGCCGGAGATCACCCGTCGCGTCATCGTCTGCAACCAGAAGGGCGGGGTCGGCAAGACGGCGATCACGGCGGGTCTGGGGGAAGCGCTGGCGGAGGACTCCGACGCCCTGCACCCGGTCCGCGTGGCGAAGGCACTCACCAAGGCCCTGCGGGCGAGTGAGAGCGAGGCGGGCGAGACGGAGCCGGTGGAAGACCCGCTCGACATCGAGAACCTGCCCGGGCCGGGGCTGAAGGTGTTGCTGGTCGACTTCGACCCGCAGTGCCACCTCACCAACCAACTGGGCGCCACCCCGCTGCCCATGAGCGGTGACAGCCTCACCAACCATATGGCGGGCGACCCCAAGGGAGACCTGCGCGACCTCATCGTCTCCATCGACGAGGAGGCCTTCGGCGGCCGGCTGCACCTGCTGCCCGCCTGCAACGACGCCTTCCTGCTCGACGTGCGGCTCTCCGCGGTGCGGGCCAGGGAAGCGGCTCTGGAGCGGGCGCTGGCCCCGCTCGAGGGTGATTACGACGTAATCATCGTCGACTGTCCGCCGAGCCTCGGTCTGAGCATGGACGCCGCCGCGTACTACGGCCGCAGGCGCGACGGGGAGCGTGCGGGGCAGTCGGGCGCGCTGATCGTCGTACAGGCCGAGGACAGTTCGGCGGACGCCTACGAGCTGCTGACCACCCAGATCGACGACCTGCGCGGGGACCTCCAGGTCGACATCGACTACCTGGGCATCGTCGTGAACCTCTACGACTCCCGGCGCGGTTACATCGCCACCTCTTCCCTCCAGGGGTGGGTCGACATAAAGGATCCGCGGGTCGTCGGTCTCATCGGTGACCTCAAGGAGCAGAAGGAAGCCGTCCGGGTGAAGCGGCCGCTGCTGTCGTACGCGCCGAAGTCCCAGCAGGCGGTGGGCATGCGTGCACTGGCGCGGGAGGTGCTGTGAGCAAGGCCGACAAGCTGGGAACCGGCCGCTTCGGCGGTGCGGTGCGCCCGGTCAGTGCCCGCCGCCAGGCCGTGGCCGCCGCGACCGGGGTGCCCACCGAGGGCGTCGCGGCCCCCTCGGAGCTTCCCGTCCACCGCATCAGCCCCAACCCCGACAACCCGCGCTCCACCCTGGGTGACCTGACCGACCTCGCCGGCAGCCTGAGGACGCACGGGCAGAAGCAGGCGATCACCGTCATGAACCGTGACGCCTACCTCAAGGCCAACCCCGGCCAGGAAAGCGCCCTCGAGGCGGACACCACCCATGTCGTCGTCGACGGCAGCAGTCGCCTCGCCGCCGCCCGCGAGGCGGGACTGGCCACCATCAAGGTGATGGTCAGCGACGACCAGGGGGCCACGTCCGAGGAACTGCTCGAGTCGGCGCTCGTCGCCAACATCCATCGACAGGACCTCGAGGAGATCGACGAAGCCCGCGCGCTGCAGCGGCTGCTGGCCATCCACGGCAGTCAGCGGACCCTGGCCAGGCGCCTGCACCGCTCCCAGGGCTGGGTGTCGCAGCGCCTGGCCCTGCTCGGCCTGACGCCCGAACTCCAGGCGCGCATCGGGCAGGAGCCCATCGACCTGCTGCGTGCGGTCGGCAACAAGCCTGCCGAGCAGCAGGAGGCGGCCTTGGCGGAGCTGAAGGCCGAGCGGGCCCGGCGGGAGGCGGAGGACAGGGCGGGTACGGCGGGCTCGCCGCGGGGCGAGGGTGATTACGCCGTAATCACCCCCCGGGCCGGAGCGGACGGGGAGACCGCTGGTGATTACGGCGTAATCACCAGCCCCGTCGGGGACGGCGCGGGGACCGCGGAGGGCGGGAGTCGTGCGCAGACTCCACAGACCGCGCCGTCCCCGCAGATCCCACAGAGCGCCGAAGCCGGGCGGGGTTCGGAAACCGGCGAGCCTCTGGAGGCCGGTGAGACGGCCGCGGGCGGGGCTTCCGAGGCGATCCCCGAACTCCGGGTCCACGAGACCTCGGCGGCGGGGGAGAAGACCGGCCTCCCGGAACAACGGCTGCGCAAGCTGCCCTACGACGAGCCCGGTTCGCTCGCGATGCTGCTGGACACGAAGATCACATCGGACGAGACCTTCTTCGATCTGCTGCGCTTCCTCGGCCGGAAGGGCCTGGAGCGGGATGCGGACCGGCTCGTCGCCCTGGCCCGGTCCCTGGCCGAACAGGCGACGACGCGGGACCAGTGACCGGTTCGCGCGCCCCGGTCCTCCGCCGCACGGCGGGCAGCGGACCCGGGGCGCGCGTCGGCGTGCCGCATACGAGTGTTCGGACATGTCTGCCCGGGGTTGCCGCCTGTTGTACGGGGCGCAGGCAATCCGATCAAGGAGCAGATCATGAACCTCGCGCTGTGGATCGCTGCCGGGCTGCTGGCAGCGGTGGCCCTGACCGGTGGTGTCAGTAAAACGTTCGTGCCCAAGGAGAGACTGGCCCTGGTCCACGGCGGCGGTTGGACGGCGGATGCCAGTGCCGGCTTCGTGAAGACCTTGGGTGTGCTCGAACTGCTGGCTGTGGCAGGGCTGATCCTGCCTGCCGCGCTGGGCATCGCCCCGGTCGTCGTTCCGGTGACCGCTGTCTGCTGGGTCCTGCTGATGGTCGGAGCGATGATCACACACGGACGGCGCGGTGAGGTCTCGCTCGTGATGCTGAATCTGGTCTACCTCGCACTCGCCGTGTTCATCGTGTGGGGCCGCTTCGGACCCGAGGCCTTCACCGACTGACCAGGAACCGGGTCTCTGGGGGCGCCTGGGGGAGGGACCGGAACACAGTGTCTGGACGTGGTTCGGTCCCTGGGCCTCAGTCCCTGGAAAAGCCGCAGGTCAGAGCGATGTCAGTGGCCAGGCAGGGACTGTAGGGACTCAACTTCCCAGTTATAAGCCTTTAGCGTGCGCACGCGTATGCACGCGTGCGTATAGTCAGCTTAATAAACATAACTAGCTCATAATTGGCGCTTTGAGTCCCTTCAGTCCCTGGAGGGGGCTTGATTGGCCCTCTGACCTGCGTAAACACCCAGGGACTGAACAGAGGGTCCGAAGCAGGGACTGAAGCGTTTGGTCCCTCGCCCGCCCCTCGCCGGGTCACTCGAGCCGGGCTCAAGAGGCGCTAGGAGCGGGGGCGCTGATCCCCCGCCACGCGGGAAAGCTGTTCCCCCTGCGGCGAGCCTGGGTCCTAGAGTGTTTCGAAATACAGTCCCTACAGTCCCTCCGATACCTCGCTCCAGCAGACGAAACCCCGCTGACTGGTCGACAGGGCCGGCGGGATCGGAAACCGGCAGAAGGACGGACGCTTGCCCGGCCCCGCTGTGACGAGAGAGTCCGCCGCCCCAGTGCGGCCCGCGTCCCCCCATGCGGTGGCCCGCTGGTGCGCGGAGCAGGCCTGGCCGGTTCACCCCCTGGCGCCGGGCCGTAAGACGCCGGTGGCGAACTGCCCCAGCTGCAGGGAGCGGGCGCACCAGCCCGCCGACTGCGCCTGCCTGCCCGTCGGCCGTCCGTGCCACGGGTTCCATGCCGCGACCACCGACGTGAGGCTCATCGACAGCTGGTGGTCGCACACTCCGGCCCGGGGTGTCGGCATCGCGTGCGGGGGAGCGAACCTGGTCGTCATCGACGTGGACGCGCACAGTGCGCCGGTCCCGGACCGCAACCGGCTGCTTCCCGGCATTCCCATCCACGACTCCGTGAACCTGCGGGGCCTCGCGTCCGGCTTCGACACCCTCGCGCTCCTCGCCGCGCTGCGCGGGCAGCCCAGCCCGGCCGAGGACACCGGCACCCTGCGCGTGCGCACCCCTTCCGGGGGCCTGCACATCTGGTACCGCGGTCTGGGGTCCACCGGACGCCTGCGCTGTTCCACCGGGTCCAGCACCAAGGTGGCACTGGCCTGGCAGGTCGACGTGCGGGCCGAAGGCGGCTACATCGTCGCCCCCGGCACCCGTACCGCCCAGGGCACTTACCGGGCCGAGGGGCCGGCCCGGCTGCCCGCCCCGCTGCCGGAGTGGCTCGGTGAGGAACTCGTACGGACCGGTCACGCGATCCGGCCCCGGTCGGCCTTCCGTCCCCCAGCCGCCGCCCTGCGGGCCCCACGGACGGGCGCCCCCACCGGGGGCGGGCACCGGGTCCTCGAGCCGCTGCTGGCGGACGTCGCCGCGTGCGCCGGCACCCCCGAGGGCGCGGCCTTCACCGAGAAGCTCAACAAGGCGGCCTACACCGCCGGCGGGCTCGCCGCCGCCGGGCACCTGGACGAGGACGACGTGCGCGCACTGCTCCGGGCGGCCGCCGACAGCGCGCGGCCCCGCCAGCGGACCCGCAACGAACGCGTCATCGACGACGGCCTCGCCGCAGGGTCGGCCCGCCCGCTTCACCTCAAAGGACGTTCATGAGCAGCGCCGAGACCCCGCGCTTCGACGCCAGCGCCGCCGCTCGGCAGATGCTGGACCTCGACCGGGCGACCGCCCGCGCGGCGGCCCTGCCGGCGCAGGCACAGGCGTCCCCGGCCGGGCAGCCGTCGGGTGATTACGCCGTAATCACCTCCCCGCAGCAGCAGCCGCTGCCCCAGTCGCCTCCGGCAGGTCAGCCGTCAGGTGATTACGGCGTAATCACCTCCGCTCAACCGCAGCAGCAGCCGCTGCCGCTGCCGCAGTCGCCCCCGGGCGGTCAGCCCACGGGTGATTACGGCGTAATCACCTCCACTCAGTCCCCTCTGCCCCCGTCGGCCCGGGAGGGCCGGGCGGCAGGTGATTACGGCGTAATCACTTCCTCACAGCCGCAGCGGTCCCCGGGTGTGCAGTCGCCGGGTGATTACGCCGTAATCACCGGAGGTGCCGGGGCAGCGGGCCCTGGGGGTGATTACGCCGTAATCACCCCGGCGTTGTCCGTGCCGCTGCCCAGCAGCCTGAGTGACCGTGGGAACGCCAAGCTGTTCGTCGAGCTCTACCGGGACCAGTTCCGTCACGTCGAGGGCCTGGGCTGGTACGCCTGGGACGGTTACCGGTGGAAGCGAGCCGGGGGAGAGAAGGCCGCTCTGTGGGCGGCGGGGGAGATGGCCGAGCAACTGCCGGACAGCGACCCACGGGGACTGTTCAACGACCGCGAGCTGCACCGGCACAAGAGGCGGACCCTGTCCACCACCGGTATGAAGGCCCTCCTCACCCAGGCGAAGGCCTCCCCGCACCTCTCCGTCGACCCCGACACCCTCGACGGTGACCCGTACGCGCTGTGCACGCCGGCCGGGATCGTCGACCTCAACACCGGCCTGCTGCGCAAGCCCGATCCCACGCGGGACTTCCACTCCCGTGCCACCAGCGTCGCTCCCCAGCACGGCGAGACGCCCCGCTGGCACCGGTTCCTCGCCGACACCTTCGGGGACGACGCCGAGGGCCGGGAGATGATCGACTTCCTGCATCTGCTGCTGGGGTACTCCATCACCGGCGACGTCGGCGCCCAGGTGCTGCCGTTCCTCCACGGCCACGGCAAGAACGGCAAGAGCGTCCTGCTCGACACCATGATCCAGATCCTGGGCGACTACGCGGACGCGGCGCCGCCCGGCTTCCTCATGGACCGGGGAGCCTTCTCCGAGCACTCCACCGAACTCACCGAACTGCACGGGCGCCGGCTCATCGTGTGCAGTGAGCTGAAGCCGAACGACAAGTTCGACGAGGCCCGGGTGCGGCTGCTGACCGGTGGCGACAAGATCAAGGCGCGCCGCATGCGGCAGGACTACTTCTCCTTCACCCCGACCCACCACCTGTGGCTGCTGGGCAACCACCGGCCCGAAGTCACCACGGGCGGCTTCGCGTTCTGGCGCCGCATCCGCCTGCTGCCCTTCGAGCGCACGGTGCCCGAGCACCGCAAGATCGACAACCTGGCCTTCGAACTCGTCCGGGACGAAGGGCCGGGCATCCTGCAGTGGCTCATCGACGGCGCCTGCCGCTACCTCACCACCCGCGACAGCCTCGAGGGCCCTGACCGGGTGCGGATCGCCACCACCGCCTACGCCAACACCGAGGACCACATCGGCCGGTTCCTCACCGAGTGCTGCACCCGCGACCTCGAGGCCCAGCCCGACCTGCGCGTCGAACAGGGCCTGCTCTACACCGCGTACGTCGCCTGGTGCAGCGCCGGTGAGGGGATCCGCCCCGCCGGTGCCCGGGCCTTCGCCACACGGGTACGGCAGGAAGTCGGCCTCGCCTCACCAGCCGACATGATCAAATCCAACGGCCGCAAGTACTACCCCCGCCTCGCCCTGCTGGACACGCACTCATGAACCCACCCGCAGTACAGCCCCCCGAGCCGGCCGAGGGTGATTACGGCGTAATCACCCTCGGCGTAATCAGCCTCGGCCCCCGCAGGCGCAGGCGCTCCCAGGACGCCCCGGCGCCCCTACCGGCTTCCCGCCGTCAGGCCTACGATCGAGCGGCAGCGCCTGGCTGCACAGCGGACGGCCGGCCCCGCTTCGGAGCGGCCCGCCGTCCAGCCCGGCACACACAGGAGGAGCGGCGGCCATGAGCTCGCTACTGACCGAGGGCGATCTCACGCACGAGGCACACGTGGTGTGGCTGGAGGACCCGGACAACCTCGACTACGTCCGGCAGGCCCTCGACAAGACCCCCCGTCGCCGTAACAAGCCCCGCTACGCCCGTGACGGCCGCATGGTCGGCTACGCCGAACTGGACGACCACGCCGAGGCGGACCCGGACAGCGGCCTGTACCGCCGCCGTGTCTTCTTCCTCCTCCCGCACGACCGCGACACCCGGCCCGACGGCCTGTACCAGGAAGGCGCACCCGGAGAGGCCGTCGATCCCCGCACCGTCGACGTCAGGAAGGTCGGCGAGAAAACCCCCCGCTCCCAGCGGGGGCCCGCCGCGGTGGCGGGCACGCAGGCTTCCCGTTAAGGCTCCAGCGTTCCCGGGTGAGGGCTCCGGGGCTTCCCCTTAGCTCTTCTCAGATCTTCAGGAGCCTGCTGCCAGGCCCCCCCGGGGGGCTTCTCGCCGGGGCGCGACTGGAAGGGCGCTGCAGAGCCGCTCGAGGCCTCCCGGGCCCGGGCCTGAGGGGTGCCATCGCCCTTCGGTCGCTTTTCGGTCGCTGCGACCGAGCGGTCCGAGGGACAGCGACGGAAGAACAGCGACCCGCGACAGCCTCGGTCGCTGCCGGTCTCGAAGAAGAAAACGCAGGTCAGAGCGGGTAGTTGAGCAAGATAGCGACCGAAGCGACCCAAGGGTCGGGTATATGAGTGCATAGCGTGTGCGTGTGTGCGTCATAGATAGGGACCTTGAGTCGCTTCAGTCGCTATCCCGTCCTCACATACGCAGTGACCTGCAATGTTGTCCGGTGAGTGGGCCGGACCGGGCGTGGGCTCCGGTCGCTGGCCCGTTTTCGCGTACAAGCGGCGGAGCGGTCAGGGCGTCGAAAATTCTTTCCCACAGGCCACTTTGCCGCGCTCAGGCTTCGCTACTCTGTGTCGGTCGCTCAGTCGCTTCGGTCGCTGACGGGGGGTTGCGCATGGCTCCTGAGCTGCGGGCCTCACTCGACCCTGCCCGCGATCGCGGACCTCTGGCAGGCCACGGCGGTCCCGTGCGCACGGCACGGCCGGGGCGCGGGGGAGGCCGGCGATGACCACCGACGAGCAGGCCCTCTTCCGCTTCGACGCCCAGGCCGCCGCCGCACAGATCCTCGCCCAGCCCGTTCCCCCGCCCGCCCTGCGGGAGGCCGGCGGCGCGGCCACGGCCGAGGGCCTCCTGCCCGACACGCTCAGCGACCGGGGCAACGCCAAGCTCTTCGTCAAGTTCTACTCCGACCGGTACCGGCACGTTCCCGGGCTCGGCTGGTACCGGTGGGACGGCACCCGCTGGCAGATCGACGAGGACGAGACCGTGCTGTGGGCGGCCGGGGACCTCGCGGAGTCCATCGCCACCACCGATCCGAACGGTGTGCACAGCACCGCCGCGTTGCAGCAGCACCGCCGCCGGGCACTGAGCACCAACGGCATCAACGCGCTGCTCACCCAGGCGAGATCCGCACCGGGCATGGTGCTCAACGCCGCGCAGCTCGACGCCGACCCCTACGCGCTGTGCACACCGGCCGGGGTCGTCGACCTCACCACCGGCCGGCTCCACCGCCCCGAGCCGAACCGGGACTTCCACTCCCGTTCCACCACCGTGGCCCCGGAGCCGATGCCGACGCCCCGCTGGGACCGGTTCCTCGCCGACACCTTCGGGGACGACACCGAGGGCCGGGAGATGACCGGGTTCCTGCATCTGCTGCTGGGCTACTCCATCACCGGCGACGTCGGCGCCCAGGTGCTGCCGTTCCTGTTCGGTTCCGGCAAGAACGGCAAGTCGGTACTGCTGGACGTGGTGATGAAGCTGATCGGTGACTACGCCGACGCCGCACCGCCCGGCTTCCTGATGGCCCGCCCCTACGAGGGCCACCCCACCGACCTCGCCGAGCTGCACGGGCGCCGGGTCATCGTGTGCAACGAGGTCAAGCCGGGCGACCGTTTCGACGAGGCCAGGGTCAAGCTGCTGACCGGCGGGGACCGGATCAAGGCCCGCCGGATGCGGCAGGACTTCTTCAGCTTCCGGCCCACGCACAAGCTCTGGCTCCTGGGCAATCACCGGCCCGAAGTGGGCACCGGCGGCTTCGCGTTCTGGCGGCGGATGCGGCTGATCCCGTTCGAGCGTGTCGTCTCCGACGACCGCAAGATCGACAACCTGGCCGACATCCTTGTCAACGAGGAGGGCCCCGGCATCCTCAACTGGCTGATCACGGGTGCACGCCGCTATCTCTCGGGGGAGAAGCAGCTGACCGGGCCGGAGCGGGTGCGGATCGCCACGAACGCCTATGCCGAGACCGAGGACTACACCGGGCGGTTCCTCAGCGAGAGCTGCCGGATGGAGCCCGATATGAGAGCGGAACAAGCCAGGCTCTACGCGGCATACAAGACGTGGTGTCAGAATGAGGGGGCCCAGGCGGTGTCGTCCCGGGCGTTCGCGGCACGGGTTCGCGAGGTGGTGGGGCTCGCGTCGCCCAAGGAGATGGTCCTGTCCAACCAGCGCAAGTACTACCCGGGCATCGGACTGGTCGCCGACGAGGAGACAGCATGAGTGCCCTCATCGCAGAGGACGAGATCGTCCACGAGGTCGACTTCGTCTGGCTCGAGGACATCGGCAAGCTGGACTATGTGCGCCAGAGCCTCGACCGGCTGCCGACCCGGCGCAGCCGGCCCGCCTACCACCGGGACGGCCGGATGGTGGGCTACGCGCTGCTCGGGCCCGAGGCCAAGCCCTCCCGTTCCTCGGGCACGTTCCGCCGCCGCGTGTTCTGGCTGCTCCCTCACGACCGTGACACCGACCCCGACGGGCTCTACGCCACCGGGGCGCCCGCGGAGGCCGTGGACCCACGCACGCTCGCCCCGGGCACCAAGGGACGCAAGACGGAGCGTTCAGGAGGCGGGCCGGCGTCGTCCGCCGACCAACGGCTGGGCCTCACGCTGCCCCTGTGACCCGGCGGACGCCCCCGGCCCCAGCGTTGGCGCCGGGGCCGCGGCCTGAGGTGATTACGCCGTAATCACCCACCGGGTGGCGCAGGGAGCGGGGGCGTGGCCATCGGCCGGGCGGTGCGGGTGATTACGGCGTAATCACCCGCGGGGTGGTGCGGGGCCCGGGTGCGGCCACCGGTCCCGTGGTGCGGGTGATTACGGCGTAATCACCCGCCGGGCGCTACAAGCCCGTTCCGCCGGAGGCGTCGATGCACTGGCCGGTCACCCAGCGGGAGTCCGCAGAGGCGAGGAAGGCGACGACGTCCGCGATGTCGGAAGGCCGGCCCATCCTGCCGAACACCGAGTACGCGGCGTGCTCGGCCTCCGCCTCGGGCGTGGCCCAGCGGCTTCGGTTCAGGTCCGTCATGACGAATCCCGGTGCCACGGTGTTCACCGTGATCTCCCGGGGCCCCAGTTCCTTGGCCAGCGTGCGGGTGAGGGCCTCCAGGGCGCCCTTCGCCATGGAGTAGGCGAGCGAGGACGGCAGGGCGACCCGGGTGGCCGCGGAGCTGATGTTGACGATGCGGCCACCCTCCCGCAGCCGCGACAACCCGGCCTGCACCAGGAACAGCGGCGCCCTGGCGTGGACGGCCATGAGCCGGTCGAAGTCCTGCCCGGTCACCTCGGCGACTGTGCCCCGCACGTTGAAGCCGGCGTTGTTGACCAGGATGTCCAGCGTGGCCGGCTCGCCCAGTTCACGCAGGCCGGTGTCGAGCCGGTCGTAGACCGTCCGGACGTCGTCGGGCACGCCGAGCGGGCCGTGCAGCGGGAAGGCGCGGCCGCCGTCCTCGGTGATCAGTGCGACGGTCTCGCGGGCCGAGGACTCATCGCTGCCGTAGTGCACGGCGACGAGCGCGCCGTCCGCCGCCAGCCGGCGGGCGATGGCACGGCCGATGCCCCGCCCCGCACCGGTGACCAGCGCCGTTCTGCCCGTCAGCCGTCCTGTCAACGTGCCCATGGTTCCCCCCAGTTGTGAGCGCACCGGCAACTCGCGCGACGAGCATACGCTGTTGTAAAAACCGCTCACCCGGTTTAGTCTTCCTGCGACATTCGTGCGCGGCTCGAGGTTAGGCAGGTTCAGCTGTGGCCTTACGGCATCTGCGTCTGATCGCGGTCAACATCGACGGCGTCTTGCTGAACGACACCTTCAGCCCGGTCATCCACCGGATGGTGGTGCGCAACGGAGGCGTCTACACCGCCGAGCTGGAGCGGGCGGTGCTGTCGCAGCCGCAGCTGCGGGCGGCGGCGGCGCTGGGAGTGCCCGGGTCGCCGCAGGAAGTGGTGGACGCGTACTTCCGGGAGCGCAGCGCCTATCTCGCGGACCATCCGGTCCGGGTCCTGGACGGGGCCGGCGCGCTCCTGCGTCGCCTGCGGGGCACCAGTGCGCAGCTGGTCTGTTACGGCGGTCTCGGGCGCAGCCACTTCGACGAGCACCTGGCCCCGTACGTCCGGTACTTCGACGGGCCGCGTTACGTGTGCACCGACGCCTTCCGGCCCGGTGTCCGGGAGATCGCCGAGGACGTCTTCGGGCTCCGCCGGGACCAGGTGCTGTTCATCGACGACGTGGCCCGCGTGGCCGAGACCGCCCGGGAGCTGGGGGCGGCCTTCATCGGGCACCCGACCTCCTTCCGGCACAGCTTCCAGCGGCAGTTGATGCGCCAGGCCGGGGTGCGGCACATGGTGGGCTCGCTGGACGACATCGACGAGGCACTGGTACGCACCGTGGACACGGAAGCCGCCGAAGGCCGCCTGTGGACCGCCGGGACGGTGGTCGCCGCGGGCTCCGGGCCGGTCACGGCCGGCGCCTGAGTGAACCGGAGCAGTACAGAGGGAATACGCAAAACCAGCACGATGGATGGTTTCTGAGTCGGTGGAGGGTTCCGACGGGGATGGCCGTGCCGACTCAGGTCTAGGACGTCGTTACTTCGGGTAGATCCAGCGAGTCCGGCCTGACCAGCAGGGTTTCGCTCGGCCGAGGTGCCGGGCGCGGGGAACCACCACGAGGCGTGGGCAAACAAGGGGGGTCTCGGGTCTGTCCTTTGCCCGAGCTTGAGGATAAGGTACCTCCTGGACGGTTTGTTTGTTCTGTGCTCTGGTGTGGGTCTCCGGCTCGCGCGGCTCGGGCGCGGTTCAGGAAAGGGAGGTCCAGTGGCCCAGCAGGAACGTGCGGTCAGGACCCGTCGCGCCGTACTCGAGGCTGCAGCGACAGTGTTCGCGGAACACGGGTACACGGCGGCGACGGTCGCCGACATTCTCAAGACCGCCGGGGTGACCAAGGGCGCCCTGTACTTTCACTTCGACTCCAAGGAAGCCCTCGCCAAGGGCGTGCTCGAACTCCAGACGGACATGGCGCTCCCCGAGCAGGAGATCAAGCTGCAGGAGCTGATCGACGTCGCGATGTCGGTGGCGCACCGGCTGGTGCACGAGCCCCTGCTGCGGGCCGGCGCCCGGCTCTCGGCGGACCCCATGGGCCGCCGCCACTACGGCAGCGCCTGGCCGCTGTGGGTCGACGTGCTCACCGACATCCTGACCGTTGCCCACCAGCGCGGGGAGACCCTGGCGCACGTCGTGCCGCGCGAGGTCGCCGAGCTGGTGGTCAGCTCCTTCAACGGGGTGCAGCTGTACGCCCAGTTGGAGACCGACCTGGAAGATGTGGAGTACCGCGTCTCGGTGCTGCTCAAGCATCTGCTGCCGTCCATCGCCTCGGCCCCGGTCCTGATGCGCCTGGACGTGGCCCCGGACCGTGGGGCCCGCATCCTGCGCGAAGCGGTTCAGGTGCCGGTTCCGGCCTGAGGCTCACCACAGCGACCACAGCAACCGCAGCGCGCCGGTGTCACCGGCGCGCTGCGCAGGCATGACGTGGCACGGGCGGCACCGGAAGCGACTGAAGCGACTCAAGGCCGGGGTCTCCTCGAGTCGCTGTCGACCGCTTGCGCGGTACCGCTGAACCGGGTGGGTGCCCGACCGGTGTACGGGTTCGGCGTGCGGCGGCCACGGACCGGGCGCCGCACCCCTCATGCCGTGCCCGGTGCCACCGCGACGGTCGAGGTGAAGACCACGGCGCCGTCCTGACGCCCCGTCACGATCACGCGCTCCCTGCCCCGTGCACACGGGGGCAGGGCACACACCTCGATCAGGCACGGGGCGTTCAGTTCCACGTAGCGGGTGAACTCGCTGGTGATGCCCACCGGCAGGCAGTCACGCCCCAGGAATGCGATGGTGGCCTGGCGGGCGGCCTCCAGCAGCACCATGCCCGGCACATGGTCGACGGGGTGGTCGAAGAGCACCGGGTGGCGGGTGTCCACGCGCAGCTGCCAGCAGTCGGGCGCCGGCGTGGGGGACAGCACGACGTTCACGGGCGACAGACGGCCGACGTGCTGCGGTGCCACCGGGCTCGTCAGCGGGATCGGCGCCGCTCCGGTGCCGATCCGGGCCGCCCGGAGGCGCTCGTAGACGGCCGGAGAGGCACAGGTGAAGGTCGCCGACGCGGTCCCGGCCGGCCGGCCGTCGCGGTGGATGACGGCGTCGAAGTGGAGCCCCGCGAGGTTCTTGCCACGGCGCCTGATGTTCGAGCAGGCCATCCGGACGTCCACGGAGGCCGGCGCGGCACCGATGCGCAGCTGGTCGGTCTCGAGATCGACCGAGAGGTCCCACATCAGGAAGTTGTGGCCGAGCGGGACCCCGAACTCCGTGTGAGCGACCAGCAGTCCGGCCTGACGGATCGTTTCGGCGACCAGCAGCGGGTCGTGGTAGCCGTCGAGGGTGGCGAAGAAGCCGTGCAGGCGAGGCCACTGGGCGCTCACCGTGAAGTGCTGTTCGTCCAGGCGCTCCCAGTCGGTCAGCATCACCTCGGCGATGCTGGCGCGATGGACGAACTCCTTCGGGACCGTGGTGGTGAAGGACGTGTGACGAGGCTCGGCGAGCCACTCCAGAGTGCTGAGGCCGCTCTTCGCGTAGCCGACGGAAGGCGTGGCGGACTCGACACGGAACGTGCTCACAGACATGCCTGTTCCCCCTGAGCGTCGTTGGCGTGTGGGTAAGGGCTTCGCTGGCCACCGAAGATACATACCAACCGGTTTACTTTCTAGCGGTAGGAGGGACTCCGCCCCTACAACTTCTGGAGCGGCTGCTTCCAAATCGGGTTTCGGAAAGGAGTGCGGCAGCCCTCCTCACGGCCGGCTGCGGGCGGTCCCGGCCGGTTGGACCTCGCACGACGCCGTTGGCCGGGTACAGCCCCCCTGTGGGGTTCGTCGTCCGGCTCCCGACTGTCGTCGGAGTGCGTCCCGAGCGGGCCCTCGAGCGATTCCTCAGCACCTCTCGAGTCGCCTGATCAACCATGGCCAAGGCTGTGAGAGGGGGAAACGCCCTATGGAAAGCATGGAAACCGTACTTCGGGTGGAGCGCGGCCAGGCCGATGACGAGGAGCTGGCCGCCATCGCGGTGGTGCTGCTCGCCCTGCGGGCCGGCGAGCCGGAGGAGCCCGAGCAGCCGCCGTCGCCTGGCTGGAACTGGTGGGAGCGGCCGAGCGGCTACGCGTCTCCCGACAGCTGGCGGTGAGCCGACCGCCGCTCGAGGCGTCCTCCACCCCGGCAAAAGCTGACCGCAGATGCGGTTTGCATTTCCTTCGATCGAACCGAGGCGTGATCTCCTCGGTCTCAGAAAGGGACCAGAGATGGCGATGACGACTGCCCCGGCGCCGACCGTGACAGGGTCGGGCGACATACGCGGTCACGTGGCGGAGCTGCATGCGATCCGTGCGCAGGCCGCGGCCGGGCCGAGTGAGAG
>NZ_JAERRK010000004.1 GCF_016741775.1 Streptomyces actinomycinicus
AGAACCTAGCGGCGCGACTCGACCTCCAGCAGGCCGGGGAGAGGTGCGCGTGAGGTGCTCGCAGGGGACTCGAGCCGCTCGGCAGCGCTGGAGGCCGGTGCACACGTAGGCCCGTAGAACCCCGCCCTCGTCTCGCTCCGGGTACTGTCCGTTTTGATCACTTGGCGTCCAAGGTGCCCTGGGGGGCGAGGGCTACCGGGCGGTTCCGCCTGAGAAATTGAGCGGCAGGGCCCCCTTGTACGCGGTACGGTGCGCCGATGTCAGCGATCAAGAAGTTCCAAGTCACCTTTGACTGCGCAGATCCGGAACGCCTCGCTCGCTTTTGGTGCGAGGTGTTGGGGTACGTCACACCGCCGCCACCCGAGGGGTTCACCACCTGGGAGGATTTCAACCGCACACTGCCCCCTGAGAAGCGGGGTTCATGGTTCGCCTGCAGTGATCCCTCAGGTGTGGGCCCGCGCCTGTACTTCCAGCGCGTCCCCGAAGGCAAGGTCGTCAAGAACCGGGTGCATCTCGACGTCCGGGTGGGCACCGGGCTCGTGGGGGACGAGCGCCTCGCCGTGCTCGAGGCCGAGTGCGCTCGACTGGTTGCGCTCGGTGCGACTCACGTACAAACGCTGTACGCCGATGAGGAAAACGAGTCGTGCATCCCGATGCTGGACATCGAGGGCAACGAATTCTGCCTGGACTGAGCATTCTCCGAGCCGGGGGAGGCAGAGAGCCGCCTCCCCCGGGCCTCTCTGGTTCCCGTACCGGGCGGGAGTTACGCGGTGAGGGCGAGGTTGTGCAGCCGGGCGATGCCGAGCACGGCGGTATGAACGCCTTCGCTTTTCAGGCGGCGGTCACGAAGGATCTTTCGGGAAGCTCTCCCACGAGCCGACGCGCGCCGTCCGGCGCCTGACGGGACTGCGCCAGCAGTTCGTCCAGTTCTTCGCAGCGGACGTCGATCCCAGGCCGGTGCCCCCTACAGCCGCCGTCCGCGATGACTGTGACCCCACCGACGGCGGCCTTCGCAACGCGGGTCTTGCGGGGCCGAGCAGCGTCACTCGACTGTGGGGTCGGATGCCAGTCGCCGGACGCGTCTCCTCATCCCGGCCGGCCGTGGGCGCCCGCCTCGAGAGTTGCACGAAGGGTGGCCAGCGTGGAGGCGATGCGGGCGAGGTCGTCGGGAGAGACCGCCGCGGTCAGCGAGATCAGCTCACTTTCGACAATGGGGCGCGAAGCGGACAGCCGCTCCTCACCCGCGGATGTGAGGCGGAGAATGGACGAGCGGCGGTCCTCAGGATGCGCGACCCGCAGGCACCAGCCCGCAGCCACCAGCCGGTCGACCGCCTTACTGACGGCCCCCACGGTGATCGCCAGTTCGCCGACGATGTCGAGCACGCGGCACCCCGGCACACGGTCGATGATCTCCAGCAGCTCGAACTGTCCCAGTCCCAGCCCCTGTTCGGCGCGCAACCGGGCACTCACCGCGTTGTACAGCCGGGTCTCGACGCGGACCAGATCAGTGAAGACTGGCGTGACGTGGCTCACATTACCTCCAGTAGATTCCTGGGAATCATCTTCCTTGGAATCCGGTTGAGGCAAGGCAGATGGATTCCAAGGAATCCATCCTCGCACCCCGACCTATGGAGGCCCCGTATGTCCCGACAGCAGCGTGACGCCCTGGACGCCATACTCCGTTCCGCCCCTCGCAGCGAGGTCCGGCCCACTCCCGAGGAGCAGCGCAGCGGTTTCGCCGCGGCTGTCACCCGCCCCGCACCGGAGGACGTGGTCACCCACAGGGCCGTCCTGGGCGGGCGGCCGGCACTGGAGCTGGAGCCGGCCGAAGCCTCCGGCCGCGGCCGACTGCTCTACTTGCACGGCGGCGGCTACGTCATCGGCTCACCGGACACCCATGCAGGGCTGGTCGGTGAACTGGCCCGCCGCGCCGGGCTGCGCGCGACGTCGGTCGACTACCGGCTGGCGCCCGAGCACCCTTTCCCCGCGGCTGTCGACGACGGACTCGCGGCCTACCGCGAGCTGCTGGCGTCGGGCACCGACCCACGGGACCTCGTCATGGCCGGTGACTCCGCCGGTGGCGGTCTGAGCATCGCCACGCTGCTCGCCGCCCGGGAGGCGGGGCTGCCGCAACCAGCCGCCGTGGTCGTCTTCTCCCCCTGGGCCGACCTCACCCTCACCGGAGGAAGCATCCGCTCCAAGGAGAGCGCCGACCCCATCTTCACAGAGGCCGACCTGCGCGCCTACGCCGATCTCTACGTCGGCGCAGGCGACAGGGCGCATCCCCTGGCCAGTCCGGTGTTCGCCGACCTCACCGGACTGCCCCCACTCCTCGTGCAGGTCGGGGCGAACGAGCTGCTCCTCGACGACGCGGTGCGGCTGGCCGGCCGCGCGGGCGCCGACGGCGTCGAGGTCACGCTCGAAGTCGGTCCCGGCCTCCCCCACGTCTTCCAACACCACTACGGCCGTCTCGACGAGGCGGACGCCGCACTCGACCGCGCCGCCCGCTTCCTCACCGCCCACCTGAGCGCCGGACGCCCGGCCGTCGACCCCCTCGAACCGGTCCACTGACACCGACCCCGGCGGCCTCGCTGCGTGCACTGCCTGGCCCGGGACGCCGGGACCTCGCAGACCACCGGCTACCGCTACTTCCGTGAGGGCATCGGTGTGCTGGCAGCCAAGCTCCTGATCTGCACGAGGCGTTGGAACTCAGCCGCGCACGAGGATGGCACACGTGGTGCTGGAGGGCCGGCTGATCGCCTGCAACCGGCTGCCGGGGGCCGGTAGAGGCGGCACCACCTGTGATTCTCCCAGAAGCACAAGAGCAGAGGCGGCAACAACCAGACCGCTCGGAGAACGCCCTGGACCCAACCCGCGCCACGAAACTCAGGTCCTTCGCAGAGGGCCGGCCCCACAACCGTCCGCCGGGCCATGAGTGACTCCCGAACTCATCAACAACTCATCGACATTGGTCAAACAACGGAGCCAAGCCGTCACTCCCGAAGCCGTTCGAGAACAACCACCGTTCTCGCGTACAAAGCCACGGTAACGGCTCGGACATCGGCCGGAGTTGAAGACGACACGTGGGTATGGTCGGGGTGCCGTACGGGGCTGATAGGAGCGGGGGCGTGGAGCACAGGGAGCCCGATGAAAGCATCGCGGAAGCCCACGGCGTGGGCGGGGACCATGTGGATTTCCGCGGCGGCACCTTTCACGGCACCGTGATAGCCAAGGTCGTCGCCGGCCGGCCACCTGCTTCGTGGCCGCACCAGGTCGGGGCCATCCCTCCCTCCGCCGTCTGTTTCCAGAACCGCGCCGAGGCCGGCCGTCTCACCGCGTTCCTTGCCAGGAGCGGCACCGTGGTCATCACGTCGCAGCCTGCGCGTGCGGGGTTGGGGCCGGGCCTGAGCGGGGTCGGCAAGACCCAGCTCGCCGCCCACTACGCCCGCACCGCCTGGCAAGCCGGCGACCTCGACGTGCTGGTGTGGATCACCGCGACCACCGCCCAGAGCATCACCACCGGCTACGCCCAGGCCGCCTCTGAACTGCTCGGCGTCGACCCCGCCGACCAGCGTGCCGCCACCACGTTCCTGGCATGGCTGGAGCCGAAGGCCGGGCAGCGACCGTGCCGCTGGCTAGTGGTCCTGGACGACGTCGCCGATCCGGCGGACCTCACTGGCCTGTGGCCGCCGGCCAGCCCCACGGGCCGGACCCTGGTCACCACCCGCCGCCAGGACGCCGCCCTCACCACCGGCCGCCACCGCGTCCCCGTCGGCGTCTTCACCCCCGCCGAATCCCTCGCCTACCTCACCACCGCCCTGCCCACCCACGCCAGGACGGACGGGCAGCTCGCCAGCCTCGCTGAGGATCTCGGACACCTGCCGCTGGCCCTGTCCCAGGCCGCCGCCTATCTCACCGACTCCAGAACCCCCATCGCCGACTACCGGCAAGCCCTGGCCGACCGCACCACCGCATTACGCGACACCCTCGCCCGCGACCGCAGACCAGCACCGACCCGCTCCGCCCTGCCTGACGCCGACCACTCCGTTCTCGCCCGCGATGCCGCCGAAGCCGCTGAGGCCTCCGCAAAGCCGCAGCCCCAACCGCCCACGACGCCGCCAGCACCACCTGGCTTCGGGCCACCACAGGAACCCGGTTTCGAGCCGCCGCACCACACCCCGTTCGTGCCGCCGCGACCGCGCCGGCCCCCGCTGAGCCGGTCCCCCCGAGGCCCGGTGTCCCGCGCTGTCCGACTGCTCCTCGCCCTCGCGCTCATCCCTCTGACATGGCTGATGGTTATGCCATTGCAGTCCGGCACGGAGAGCACCAGGCTGCTGGCGGGGCTCGGGCTGTTCGTCGCACCGGTGCTGGGACTGTGGCTGTCGTGCTCGGCCGTCGCCCGGCGCAGCGGGCGGCTGAGCAAGGCGGTCAAGATCCAGGCGACTGTCGGAATTTTGGTACACGGAACAACGGCGCTCACCCTTCTGATAGGCGCTATGAACGACCTGAACTGAGTTCGTGGCCCGAGTATGTGGTTGGCGGCTTGCGGCTTACGCCGATCCGCCCCTGCGACTGGGGCGTGTCCGGTGGGCCAGCGAGCTGTCGTGCGCGGTCGGGCGACTGCACTGACTCGTTGGCCGGGCACCCTCGTGAACCATCAGGCCGGGTGCCGCGTCATCCTGGTACGCGGTCCGTACCGGGTGGCGCCGGCCGAGGGAGAGCAGGGGGACAGATGACGGCACGCGACGTGTTCTGTGTCGTGCTGGCGGCCCTGGCAAGCCTGGCGTGCCTGCTGGGCGGTGCGCGGGAGGCGCGGCAGCGAGCGCGGCTGCATCGGTACGGCGACCACGCCGAGGGGGTGGTGGTGGACCGGTACCTGGCGCCGGCGGACGACAACCTGACCCCCGTCATCGAGTTGACCGACCGGCACGGCCGGCCCGTCAGGTTCACGCCCGTGGCCACGGGGACGGGGCTGGGGCTGGACCTTGGAACCACTTCCCGGTCGTCTTTCTGCCCGATCATCCCGAGACCGCCAGAGTGTTCACCCGGAGGCACCTCCGGCCCCTGTACATCAGCATGCTTACCGGAAGCGGGATCTTCCTCGGCGGCCCGGTCCGGACGGTCGCGGACGGTCGAAGGACTGCGTCCCAGTCAGCGGACCTGTGCGTGGTGCGCAGTTCAGCGGTAGGTGTAGAACTTCGTGTGGTCGAGCATGTCCTGGGGCGTCACGTCGTTCCACGGCTTCATCGTGTCGCGCAGGCCTATGACACCTTCAGGCGCGGTCACCGGCACGTATCCGGAAGACGGGTGCTTGGCCTGCCAGTCTGCCCAGAGTTTGTCGATGAAGCAGTGGTGGAGCCAGAAGACGGGGTCATTCGGTGAGGCGCCGCTGAGCATCTGGCCGCCGACCCAGACATGAACCCGGTTGTGCAGGTTGGGGCCCTGCCAACCCTCGAGATGGTTGCGGAAGCTTTCGGACTCGCTGTTCCACGGTGGGGCGTCATAGGTCGGCATGGCCAGGACGGTGTCCACCTCCTGTCGGGTGGGCAGCGCGCGGACGTTGGCGCCGAGGTTACGCCGTAAGAAGGTCCGGCCGTCGACACGGACGTTGACCGGCCAGCTGCCTTGCGTGAAGGCGAACGGTCCGGAGGTCACCCGGTCGTCGCCGGCGCGGCCGGTCCCACCGAGGAAGGTGTCCGACCACAGTGAGCTGCTGGGTGATCGGTCTTTGGTCCAGTCCCAGTAGGGCAGGCTGACCGAGGATGTGATGCTCTGCAACGCGCGTTCGAACTGCAGCAGGAAGCGGCGGTGCCAGGGCAGGAAGGAGGGAGACCGGTGGCCGGTTCGTTCTCCGTCGTCCGTGTCACTCATGATGAATGCATTGTGTGTCGTCACGAACTCGTCGTACCGTCCCTGCCGCTTGAGCTCGAGGATGGCATGGACGAAGTCGCGCTTCTCGGTGGCCGACAGGTCGGCCTGGTCCTTGCGTTCTCCCACGGTGTTCTTCCTTCACGTGTGGTGGTGCGTTTGCGGGGGCCTGTCAGGCCATGAGGGGTACGAGAGAGGCACCGTCCAGGTCCCGTACGGCCGCGCGGGCGACCTCTAGGGGAGTGCGCTGCTTCTGGTAGTGGTTGACGACACTGAGCCAGGTTCCGTCCATGCTCCTCATGACGTGGAGGTCCCTGTCGTCGATGCGCACGACGAACTCCGTGACAGGGGACTGCCCGTCGTCCGGGTGACGGCTCCGGCGTCCGGGGTGTGAGGTGTGCTCGTCAGGGGCGGGCCTGCCTTCGATGTGTCGGCCCAGATAGATTTCGTCGAACGCTTCCGGCTCGTCCATGGAGCTGCCCTTGGCTCCATCGGCCCGCTCCGCATGGGGCGGCCTGCCCGTGCCGTGCTCTTCAGAGTTTGCCGCTGCTACGTCCGTCCGACTCACAAGGGCCGCGCCGGCGACCGCCATCGTGCCGGTGAGCAGGGCTTTACGTCGAGTGGTGTGTTCCACTGAGGGTCCTATCGTCCGGTCGCCGCGGTGCCAGGACCGCGGCAGGAACGTTTCTGTCTGCGACGGGAACAACGGGGTGCCCGCTGCCGCCACATGGTGGCAGCGTTGCGCGCCCTACCGGAGGTGCGCTGAATGCGGACCCGTGTGAAAGAGACAACCTGACCGGGACATACACCGTTCAACTGCGGAAGATCTCCTTCCTCTTCGTCGGTCGAGGGCCCAGGACCGCAAGAACCTGCCCAGCCGAAAGTCCGCCCAGGAAATGTTTCGGCTGGCTCGCCTGAGGGTGGTGATACACATGCCGATGATTCGACTGGAATGGGTGGACTGCACCCGTGGAACCGGGTAGTCGCTCCAGTTTGGCCCTCGCTGAGCTGGGCGGTGTCCATCCGGTGCGCCGGTCGTTGCGGCCTGGCAGCCCGCCTTCTCCGGACGGGACAGCCGGCGCCTGACGTTCACGCTGACAAAGCAGCACACTCCGGGCGGACACCCGCGCACTCGCAGCGACCAGCGCCAAAGTCACAGCGACCAGTACCAAAGCCAGAACATCGACCATGAACGCTCCCCCGGGGCCGGGCCCGAACCGCCGCAAGCCGCCTGCAGATTCCCGTCAGGAACCCGCTCGGTCACCGGCTGGATCGGCGGCCGCCCGACGTCCCGGCATCAGACCCCGCCGGCATCAGACCCCACAGACAACACTCACCCCACCGCCGCTTCTTCCGTCGCGGCACCGACCCGAAAACACCGGCAACGAGTCCCGATAACTCACCCGTCGCGTCCTGGTGGTGTTCCATTCGCTCGACCAGGCTCTGCGGTCCCTGCTGTGCGACACCCAGACCGCTCCCTGGTGCTCTGCCAGCCACGCCACGGCGGCTTCGCGCCCTCATCCGCACAGGCCGGCGTGCTCGGCCTGTGCCTGTGGCCCGCGCTCAGCGAGTGGCGTCGCTGCCTTCCGCCCCAGGTCGCGGGCCCGCGGTGGGCATGCCGAGGTCGACCGGGGCCGGTGCCCTGTGGCAGGACGTCGTGCGGCGCCGGTGCCGTACAACCAGGGCTGCGAGTCCGGCGGCAACGATCAGGACCGCCAGGGCAGGCATCCAGAGCGCCCCGATCGCGGAAGCGACGCCGAGGCCGCCGAGAACGGCCATGAGCGGGCCCGCGCAGCACACCGCACAGGCAACGAGCGCGGCCGTGCCGGCGCCGAGCGTGCGCCAGGGCCGGGACGGACGGGGAGAGGGGGCGCTCATGCGGTCACTCCGAAGAGGTCGGCCAGCATCCCGGCGGCGGACTCGGGTGCCCGCGCCTCCAGCTGGAGCGCGGACGGGGTCAGGTGCAGGGCAAAGTCGAAGAACGCGCAACAGCCCTGCTCGGCCGCGGCGAGGGCCGCGAGCTCCCCGGCAAGCCGTGCGCTGGCGGGGAAGATCAGGCGTACGCCGTCGGGGATCTCCTCGCGCCCCACAGCCTTGCCGGCCAGCTGCTGCCACTGGGCGATGCGCTCACCCAACTCGGCGCCGCCGAGGGTGCAGGCCACCGGGGCGTCCCGCCACGGCTCGGCAGCCGGAGAGAAGCGGGTCGGCGACAGCGTGATCGGCACGGGCTTCGCCGTCGCCGAGCCGGCCGTGGTGCAGCCGCAGTCGGGCCCGCAGGCCCCCGCGGGCGCCGGGCCGGACAGATCGGCGCGGACAGCGGCCAGGTGGGCGGAGAACGCGCGTAGCTCGGCGATCCGGCCGTCCGTCTCGGCGATCCGGTCCGCGAGCAGCGGCAGCATCCGCGCCCGGACCGAGGCGCACACCCCTTCCTCGCGGACGTCGAGGAGTTCGCGGATCTCTTCCAGGGTCAGGCCCAGGAGCTTGGCCGAGGAGATGAAGGCCAGGCGCTCCACCGCGTCGTCGCCGTACAGCCGGTACCCGGAGGGCGTCCGGTCGGCGGCGAGCAGACCGGCGTCCTCGTAGAAGCGGAGCGTCGTGGCGGGAACTCCTGAGCGCTCGGCCAGCTGCGAAATGCGGTAGGTCGTCACACCGCCGACGGTAGACCTTCGACTCGAGTGGAAGGTCAAGCGCACTCCCCCCCCCGGCGCGGCCAGCAGCATGGAACGCATCCCCCTCCCCCTGCACACTCGGTTCAGGCAGACCAGCCGGGCCACTCGGTCACACTCGCCCTCGGACCGGCCGGACGTTCCGGGTACTGGCCTGTCTGCATCCCTTACTCCCCCACCACCACTTGAGCGGCACCTGCGCCGCGAGAAGCAGGCTCTTCTCACGCCGGGACCGAACAGCTCCGCGGTCCGTGAATCCGGCCTTCCCGCCTCCTGGGCGCGCCTGCGCAACCGCTGCAACGAGTTGGCCAGGTTCTTCATCGGGGGGCACGCCTTCGGGTTTCCGCGACCCGCGGCCCCGCAAGCACTGGGCGAGGAAAGATGGGTGGGCCGCCTCGTCGGCTACGGCGGTGGCCCGCTCCGGGCTGCGCCAGGTGGTCCGGCCGGCCCCGGGCGCCGACGCCGTGATCAGCGCAGGGTCTTCACCGAGTAGTGATGGAGTTGCGATCTCTCCAAGGACGGGTCGCAGGTGGCCGGCGGCATCCCCAACGCCGGGCCTCCGGTCACCCATTGGTGATCGGCCTGGTTCAGAGCCTCCTCCACCGGCTCGATCCGTGCTGACGGCTGGTCATGTGCGCTCGGCGTGCCGGGGTGAACGGCGCGGACCGCGTGCGGGCAAGGCGGTTGCCGGGATCCGGCGTTCGCGGCCGGCGGGGCGCAGCCGGACGTGCGCGTCCAGGCCGCCGCCGGGGGCCGCTTGCAGTGTGATTTCTCCGCCCGAGGCGTGCACGAGGTGACGGACGATGGGCAGGCCCAGGCCGCTGCCGTCGTGAGGGGAGTCGGAAGCACGCCAGAAGCGGTCGAAGGCCCTCTCCCGGTCGGCCGCCGGCATGCCGGGGCCCTGGTCGATGACGTGGAGATCGACCCCAGGGGCGCGAACCAGGGTGATGGTCGTGCCGGGTGGGGAGACACGCAGCGCGTTGGCGACCAGGTTGTCGATGATCTGTTCCAGTGCCCCGGGGATCGCCCACACCTGTCCGGCCGGCGCTCCGGAAACCGTGATGGTGACGTGTTGCTCGGCGGCGAGTGGCTCCCACATGGCTTCCCGTTCGGCGAGGACGGCGTCCGCGTCGACGGTTTCGGGGGTGGTGGCGGTGTTTTCGAGGCGGGCCAGGGCGAGCAGGCCGTGGACCATGCGGCTGAGGCGTTCTACCTCCCCGATGGTCTCTTCCAAGTTGGGCTGGGCGCGTGGATCCAGGTGGGGCTCGAGGTTCTCCAGCCGCAGCCGCAGTGAGGTCAGCGGGGTCTTGAGCTGGTGGGAGGCTTCCGAGGCGAAGCCGTGCTGGGCTTGGAGCAGGTGTTGCAGGCGGGTTGCGGTGTGGGTGAACGAGGCGGCCAGGCGGCGTAGTTCGGGTGGTCCGTTGCCGGAGTCGGGTGGGTCGTCCAGACGGCCGGCGGCGAGCTGGGTGGTGGCTCGTTCCAGGGCGCGCAGGGGCCGGGTGATCCAGCGGGCCAGGGTGAACGCCACGAGCGCGACGGCGGCCAGAATGGACGCGCCGGCCACGGCGAGGGCGGTCCAGATGCGGTGTTCCCGGACGGTGACCGCAGTTATCGGGTAGGTCACCCGCAGGGCACCGCGGATGGTCGTGCCGGAGGCGCCGGGCATCGTGGTGGCCAGAACATCGATGCCGTCGGTGCCGGTGCGGGTGGCGACCGTGGGCTGGTTGCGCAGGGCGGCGGCGATGTCCGGCTCGTCGGCCAGCGTGGTCCCGGGGGCGGTGGTACCGGTGGAGTCGGTGAGCACGTGGCCGGTGCGGTCTACGATCACGACGCGGGCGCCGGTGTTGGCCTCGGCGTACTCGCTGGCGAGTTCGGGCAGAGCCGTCAGGTTGCCCTTCTCGATGTTTTCCTCGGCGACCTCGGCCAGCATCGAGGCGTCGCGTTCGACGCTCCGGGAGAACCGGGATTCCTCGCCGCGGGCGTAGAGGTAGCCGAGCGGGATCTCCAGCCCCACCAGTACGAGCAGCGCCAGTGCGAGGTAGCTGAGTATGAGGCGTCGGGTCACGACGCCGCCTCGGCCGGCCCCGCCTCACCGGGCACGGTGAGACGGAAGCCCACGCCGCGCGCGGTGATGATCCAGGCGGGATCGCCCAGCTTGCGGCGCAGTGCGGCGACGTGCGCGTCAAGGGTCTTGGTGGGGCCGAAGAAGTGCGGGTCCCACACGGTGTCCATGATCTGCTGGCGGGAGTGCACTGCGCCGGGATCGTCGGCGAGGTGGGCGAGCAGGTCGAACTCCCGTGGAGACAGCGCGATCTCGCGTCCCCCCAGGTGGACCTGCCGGGTCCGGCGGTCGATCTCCAGCGGACCCAGCCGCTGCGCTGCGGTTGCCCGCACCTCCTCGGGAGCCGGAGTGTGCGCTGCCTGCGGCCACGCCTGCTGCGTGCCGGTACGGCGGGTGACCGCCCGGATCCGGGCCACCAACTCCCGCACACCGAACGGCTTGGCCAGGTAATCGTCCGCGCCCAGTTCGAGTCCGACGACCCGGTCGGCTTCTTCACCCCGGGCGGTGATCATGATGATGGGGATCGCGGACCGGGCGCGCAGAGTACGGCAGACGTCCAGGCCGTCCATGTCCGGCAGCCCGAGATCGAGCAGGACCAGATCGTGAGCCTGAAGGGGGTTGGCGAGGCCGGCGGCACCGGTGCGTACCCGGTCCACAGTGAACCCGTACCGGCCGAGTCCTTCGGTGAGGGGGCCGGAGATCCGGTCGTCGTCTTCTATCAACAGCAGCCGCATGGCGACAGGCTCGCACAGTTGCGCAGCAGTGCCTGGAGCGTTCATCACAACCTGCTGGGATCAGAGAAAGACGACGGGACGGATCCGGCAGAGCGAGGGAGAAGGTGCCACCGGCCGTCGAATGCGGGAGTGTGGTCGGCCGAGCGACAGCATCTCAACGGCGCGCGACGACAGGGACGGGGGTGTCAGCCGTCGTCCGGGCCGTCAGCCCTCGTTCTCCTCGGTGCCCTCCCGCTTGGTGCCGGTGACTTTGTAGCTCTTGTCCAGGTAGACCTCAACCGACGTGCCGTCCGACTCCTTGACCTCCACCGCGAGCATGCCGGGCTTCTCCCTGTCCTCCTCCGACTTCACGACGGTGCCCGGGTACTTGGCCAGTGCAGCCGCCTCGGCCTTCTGCTTGACCTCACCCGTCAGCGGCGTCTCCTTCTCCTCACCGGCCTCGTCCTCGGCCGCACCCTCCTGGGCACCGCCGGCGTTCTGCGCAGACTGCTGAGTGTCCGAGGTGCTCGCGCTGGAGCCGGAGTCTGACCCGCCACCGCAGGCGACCAGCGCGAACATCAGCACGGCCGCGGGGACGGCGAGCAGGGCACGGGCAGGCAAAGCACGCATGCGGAATCTCCAGAACGATTTCGGGGTGCGGTGGTCCGTGCCGCTGGACCACCGGGGGACGAGCACGACCTTAGAAACCCGCCCTCCAGAGCCCGGTCAGCAAACGACAGCATCAGTCCAGCAGACCCCCAATCTTTCGCCACGGTCACGGAAACCACAGGCCTCCTACGCCTGCGGTGAGCGTGCCCTGCCGCCTGCTCATTCGCTGTCGGTGGTCCGTGGGACGCCCTTCGCGTGCGCCTCTCACAGCGCCACCGGCATCGACGGCTGACCTCAGCTGCCGTCCTTGGGGAACTGCATCTGTCGTTGCCACTCAGTACGCGCCGCGGATGTGTCTTCCGGCACGTCGCGGCCAGGCGCCCGTCGCGAAGGTGCGGGCCGGGAGAACTACGGTCCACGTGGATCGGAGCACGACCTGGGAGAACTACGGTCCGCATAGATCGGAGGTCGGCGTCGGCCAGATCAGTACGGTCGGGTCGTGCGGTCCAGGCGGACGACGACGATGGCGATGTCGTCGTCGGCGCCGCTGGCCAGGCCGAGGCGGGCGAGGAGCGCGTCGGCCAGGTGTTCCGCGCCGAACCCGGTGCAGGTGGCGAGCGTGGAGGTCAGGCGGGCCAGGCCGGCGTCGATGTCCTCGTCGCGGCGTTCGATCAGGCCGTCGGTGTAGAGGACGAGGGTGTCGCCAGGGGTGTAGGTGGCATTGGCCTGGGGGCGGGGGACGTGTTCGGGGCGGGCCCCCAGGGGTGGGTCTGTGGCCTGGTCGAGCAGGTCGCAGGAGCCGTCCGGGTGCAGGAGGACAGGCGGAGGATGGCCGGCGCTGCTGTAGATCAGCAGTTGGCTGTGACAGTCGACGAGGACCTGGACGGCGGTGGCCGCCAGTGCTCCGTCCACCGAGCGGGCGTACAGCCCGAGGACCTCCAGCGCTTGGGCCGGGCCGTGGACGGTCCGGGTGGCGGCGCTGAGGGCGCTGCGGAGACGGCCCATGACGGTGGCTGCCATCAGCCCGTGGCCGACCACGTCCCCGACCGTGACCGTGAAGCGGTCCGCGGGCAGGTCGACCGCGTCGTACCAGTCGCCGCACACGTTCAGTGATCCGGTCGCGGGGAGGTAGCGCACGGCGATGTTCGGGTGCCGGGCCAGGTCCGGGGAGTGGAGCATGGCTTCTTGCAGGGCAACGGCGATGCGCCGTTCACGCGCGTGGGCTTGTCGCAGTTCCTCGTTGAGCTGCTGCAGTTGCCGCGCCCGGGCGTACAGCTCGGCTTCCATGGCCGCTTCCCGGCCGGGACTGACCGACGGCAGGGGCTCCGTGCGGCGGGCCCGCACGACGTCGGTCATGTCCTCGGACCGGTGAATGATCCAGACGACCTTTCCGTCCGGGTCGAGGACGGGCACGTTGATGGCGGTCCACCACCGCTCTTTGAACACGGCGGGGTTCCCGGGGACCGGGATGTCGTACTTCTGCAGCGCCATGTGGTCCGTCTGGCCGGTGGACAGGACACGGTGCAGTGAGTCCTTCAGCGTCTCCACCCCGTCGGCCTCCGGATCGGTGGGATTGTCCGGGAAGGCATCGAAGAGGTACTGCCCGAGCAGTTCGGCCCGGCTGCGTCCGGTCACCTGGCAGAAGGCCGGGTTGGCGTCGGCGATCACCAGGTCCGTGCCAAGCACCAGGCACGGGCTCGGAAGGGCGGCGAACACCCCTGAGTAGTCGATCTTCGGTGTCACACGTATCCCTGCCAGTCCCCCGCTCATCAAATCTACGAAAGGTCCAGCTCCCGCGCCCGCCGAGCGCTCGCGGGTGGTGGGCCGGACAGTTGTGCAGCGCGCTGAGGAGGCGGATCGAGATCTGCATCGGCCGTGTCCATGCGTGCCGAGCAGGCAGACACGGAGGCTGCCGAGCGCGGCCCGGCCGTGCGCTCCGGCCGGGTCGGCCGTACCCTGCGGCCATGACAGAGATCCAGGCCGCAACCCCCCGTGAAGCCTTCGACCTACTACTGGACGGTAACCAACGGTTCATCGCGGGCGCCCCGGCGCACCCGAACCAGGACGCCACCCGACGCGCCGAGGTCGCTCCGTCTCAGCGCCCGTTCGCGGTGCTGTTCGGGTGCTCCGACTCCCGCCTGGCCGCCGAGATCATCTTCGATCGCGGTCTGGGCGATCTCTTCGTGGTGCGCACTGCCGGCCACGTCATGGGCCCGGAAGTGATCGGCAGCATCGAGTACGGCGTCGACGTGCTCGACTGCCCCCTGGTCGTGGTCCTCGGCCACGACTCATGCGGTGCGGTCGGCGCGGCGTGCGCCGCCCTGGAGGACGGCATGGCGCCGGCCGGATACATCCGGGACGTCGTCGAGCGCGTCACTCCCAGCGTGCTGGCGGCGAAGGCGGCGGGACGCGTGAGCGCGGAAGAGATCCTCGCGGAGCACATAGGGCACACCGTCGACCTCCTGCTGGACCGCTCCCGCCTCCTGGCCGAGCGGGTCGCCGCCGGTCGGGCCGCTGTGGTGGGCCTGTGCTACAACCTGGCCGACGGCAGCGCACGTCTCGTCGCGGCCCGCGGCCTGGACATGCCCGTCGTCTCGGCGCCGTAAGGGGCAGAGGCGGAGCCTGCGAGCTGGCAGGCACACTGAGCCGAGTCGCTCCGGGTCTGCCGTGATGGCGTTGACACGGCTGTCGCAAGCGAGGCCGGCCTTCGCCGCCGGCCCGGGACGACCGGTGTGCCCTGGGCGCTGTGGAGGGTCGGCAGCAAGCGAGGAGCCCCGGTGCACGGAAGCGAGGGCGTTGATGCGGAGGGTGTAGCCATGGCCCCGGCCTACGATCACGGCGTGGTCGAGGGCGGCGGGCACCTCGCCGAGCGCTCGGCTGACTCAGGAATCTTGCCCAGGCTTCCCTCAGCAGATGGTGGTGGAGGTCGTCCATGGCAGTGGCGGGCAGGCAGACAGGCAGGACGCGTGACCAACTGATCACCGGCCCGCTGCACGCACAGCACCTACCCGAGGGGTCAGCATCCCGGCCTCTGCTCCGGGCTCGGGGGGGGGGAGGCTCGTGAGGAGTGCCCGGCTCTCGGCACGGTCGACCAGCCACTGCACCCACTCGAAGGACACCCCGCCGACCAGCCACTGCACCAACTCGAAGGACACCCTGCCGACCAGCCACTGCACCAACTCGAAGGGCACCCTGCCGACCGGTGCCGTCCGTCGGCGCGAACGTGCAAGCCACGCAGCCCATCATCAGACCCGCCGCACAAGCACTGATCGACTGCGGCGCAGAGCTTCAGGTGCACCTCAGTAAGTGTGCCGTGCACCCTCCCTGTCCAGGTGGCGCCGGCGAACGCCCGCGCGGGCGCTACCGCGCGCAGCTGATGCCTCGTGCGGACTGAGTCCGTAGCAGGTGTTGTCGGAGGGCGGTGCGGTGGAGGCGCATCGCGGCTGTCTGACGACGCCCGCAGCGGGCTCACGCCACGAAGGGGTCGAAGGACCACTGCTGTCGTTCGCTGTCCGGCACGACGTACCACCGGCTCACGGGGCGCAGCCTACGACCAGCCGCACCATTTAGATCCGGTGCCTCGTGGCCCTGCTCAGCGCGCGATCGTGTGATCGGCCGGACAACTCCTGGCCGCGTCGGGTAGGAGCCCTCGAATCTGATGGACCTGCCCTTGCCCCGGAGTCGGCCTCCAGCGAGGTGCGGTGCAGCCCCAACTCCTCGAAGCCGTACGCGCCGATCAGTCGCGGCGTCTCCGTCCCCGGGCCGGGACGCCGGAGCTTCCTTGTCAGTATCCCACCTGCTGAGAACCGCATCGCCGCCGAGGAGACGCCGAGGAGAGTGGCGCGTCATCACGTAGGCGAAGTGGGCCACACCGATCATTTACAGGCAGAAGGCGGGCCAGGCCTGGGATTTCGCCAACTGATGCTGTAGTTAAGTCAGTTGTTGCGCCTTCTAGATCGCGACAGGCGGTGATCGCGGCAACTTCAGTCGAGCTTCCTGCGATCGCCGGCCCCCCTCATGCACAGCGAAAGGCAACACGTATGGCGAACAACCGCAGGATGCGCTACGGCGGACGAACGCTGGCGCTCTCAGCGGCTGCGGTGGGCATCGTGGCGGCGATGGCCGCTCCGGCTTCGGCCGATGACCAACCCACGCGGGCACAGCTCATGACCGACTGCGCGTCGGGTGAAGGGAAGTGCACTTTCAACGAACCGCAGTTGGGCAAGGCGTATCTTGGAAACTTCCACCGGGTTTCCGACTCGCTCTACAACTGCAGCACATCGCCTGCCACCCAGTCGATGACCTGGTCCGACACGGTCGGCTCGACGGACTCGGCCGGTGTATCCGTGACCGCCGGCGGCAAGATAGCCGGAATCATCGACCTCAGCGTGACGGCGACTTACAACCACACCTGGTCGAGCACGCACTCGGAGACCAGCTCCGTCAACATGACGGTGAAACCCGGCGAGGTCGGCTGGATCTCCCGTGCACAGGTGATGCAGACCGTGTCCGGCACATGGCAGACCCACTACGACGACCGGAAGTGGGGGCACTACTTCTGGTTCGTCCCCGACGTCGTCACCGGGCCTGCACCGAACGGGACGGACGGCCAGAACAACGCGGTGGTCGTCAAGTCCAGGAAGATGACCGCTGAGGAGAAGCGGTCCTGCTCCAGCGGCTCCGGTACGGCCAACACGTTCGTCGTGCACGGCTGATCCAGCGATCGGCGTCCGGCTGCCTCGCGATCCGCATCTCCGCGAGGCAGCCGGAGGGCAGCTCAATGGCCATCGAGGATGTCCTCAGGCAGCTCAGCGACATCGTGCTCGGACACACTGATCGCCGGGGGCGACGCACCTTCCCTCCCCGTACCCGCCGGCCTCCATGTCCCGCCAGCCGCTCCGTGAGGCCGGCGCGGGGGTCATCGGTCGCTTGCGGCCGTTGACTGCTCGGAAAGACGTCTGCGCATCAGGAGCAGGGAATCAGTGGATTTCTTGCGAACCTCTTCCTTTTTCGTGGAGCCGACCAGGTAAGCGGACAGCGTGGTTCTACCTATCCGACCCGTTAGTTCGGTGTACGGCAAGTTCGCCTTGCTTCCGTCCTCGTAGGTGGCCAACGTCCCTTCTTCGGCTACCACTTCATCAAAACCAGACAGTTTCGGAGCGATCGCTTCGTGCACATCGTCCCAGCGAATTTTTCCGCTGTGCTGAATTGTGCACTGGTGGATCGTATCCCTATCATCAGAGATGGATTTCCGTGCCGTGTCTTCATCCGCATAAACCACCACTTCGGAGATGCCGGAGAATCCATTTTGATCGTCCTTCACTGTTCGGCTAATCGCTGACAGCGTGCCCGCCCGCGGGGGCTTCTGGGACAGCTCGCAATTACCTCGGATCGCGCCTTCCGAGGCCGGGTCCTCCTCGTACGGGTCATTGCGAACGAAGTCGGGGCCCCAGTCCTCGGGTGAAAGGGCCACTGCCGATGCGATCCTGTGCGCCTCTGCGGTTGCGGCTGCGCTGTCGCGGGGGGACGGCGAAGTAGTCCCGCCCGATGGATTTCTGGTGCCGCCTCGAAGTACGACCAAGCCGAGCGCCAGCGCCAGCACCACGGCTGCCGCGATGATGACAGGAAGAAGCTTTCGCCGAGAGCGCCACGAGGATGATTCGGGACGCGGACCTGGGCTGGCGGAGGCGGGCGGAGGACCGGGAGCCGGACCCGGGGGCGGGACCGACACTGTGGACGGGACCGATACTTGAGGGGTCGTCGGCCTCGCCGCAGGCGGGTGCTCGAGCTGCGACGACCATGTCGTCGGAGCCGTTTGTCGAGCCGGGCGAGGCTTGGCGGCGATGGGGGCGAGCCGCCGTGAGGCCTCCTCGCCGTCCATCCGCTGAAGGGGATCCTTGGCCAGCAGGCCGAGGAGCACCGGTGTCAGAGCTGCTGCCCGCTGCGGCGGAGTGGGGTCCTCGAAGAGCAGCGCGGTCAGCGTGGCGTAGTCCGAGCCGCGCTCGAAGGGGCCGGTCCCTTCCACCGCGAAATACATGGTCGAACCAAGCGCGAAGAGATCGGAGGCGGGGGTGGGCTCCTCGCCGCGTGCTCGTTCCGGTGCCATGTAGGGCGGAGTCCCGATGATCCCCGAGGTGGTGGTCAGGCGTGGCTCTCCGGAGCTCGGTTCCAGTGCGATGCCGTAATCGGCCAGCAGGACCCTGCCGCCCTCGGTGTGCTGCCCGGGCTCCGGCCCAGGGCAGGTCAGGAGGATGTTCGCGGGCTTGACGTCCCGGTGCAGGACGCCGAGCCGGTGGCCTTCCCTCAGGGCATCCAGGACCGCCAGCCCGATCCGCGCGACCTCGGGGGGTGCCAGCGGCCCGTTCTCGCGCACCACCGCCTCCAGGTCGATCGCGCCGGGGACGAACGCCATGACGATCCAGGGCAGGCCACCGTCCTCGACGAGGTCGTGCACGGTGACGACATGGGGATGGTCCCGCAGCCGCGCGGCGTGACGGGCCTCGCCGCGGGCCCGGGCGATCCGGCTGCTCACCTCCGAATCCGTGAGGCCCGGCGGCAGGGCGATCTCTTTGAGGGCGACCTCGCACGCCAGTTCCTGGTCGTAGGCGAGCCATACGCGGCCCATGCCTCCGGAGCCGAGCTGGCGCACCAGCCGGTAACGCCCGGCGATCACGCGGCCAGCGGCCTCATGCGCTCCTGTCATAGAGCTGCTTCTTCCAGGACGGCCAGCGGGGTTCCCCGGCGATCATTGAGAGCCCCCTCTACACAGGTATCGCACAGCTGAACGGCGGGCAAATCGAGCCCGTGTGCCGTGCAGCTCCCGATCACTCTCGCGAAGGTGGCGAGAAGGCCCGGGGAGGGAGGCATGTGCAACGGCTTGAGCGGGAGCCACGGTGGCGCGAGCGATCACGGGCCGTTACGCCGGTCCAGGGAAGGGCAGGCTCATGGGCCTGTGGCGTGGGTACGGATGAGATCACGTGCTGCCTGACGGGGAGGGGCTGGCACCGTACGACACGAGCTGGCACAGCCAGGCGAGCGAAGCCGGTTTCCCGTGTGAGTGACTGTCCTCGGCCGTGTTGCCGCCAGGTCACTGCGCCGCCTACCGGTAGGTCCTGGGAGCAGCGGAGCCGGTCCTGGGCGAGCGTCACCGGACCGGGCGCCGACGAGGAAGGCGGCTTCTCGGCGGCTTCTCCGTGGCGCCGCAGCAGGCCACCGCCCCGCCCGTAAAACCAGCATCTGGCATCTCTCACAGGAAAGGCCAGTTATCACCAAAAACAGATATTGTCAGCACACCAGCTGGTACCGCATCAGCACTGAAGACGCTGTCCTCTGATTCTGATTGCCGCCGTACGATCATTCACCCGGCCACCCAGTACGAATCCTGGTGCGGAAGAGAATACTGCCGAGACGCATCAAGCGAGCGTCCCCGGTGGAATCGTGAGCCGAACTCGTGTCGATATCCCGCCGCGCCACGTCAGAACTCGCTTCCCGCAGTCAGCCCAGGTCAGAACAACCTCGGCGTCGTCAACACCGGCCATTGCCGCACAGAAGTTCCTTGGTGGGGGGTCCCATGCTGTTACAGGTCAGGGCGCCTCGCGGGGGGGGGAGGGAGGTTGGCGCTCGTGTACGCGTCCGCGATGCTGAACACGCTCGCGCACGCCGGGCACTCCGCCCGGCCAAAGACGTGCCTGATTCCCGCGGCGAGTCCCTGCTGCCCGTCCCGAACGGCTGTGGCGTGCATCCATCGGCCCGGGTCACGAAGCTCTCCGGCCGGGGCGGGCCGCAGCGCCCGCCGCTCGGTGTCGCCCAGTTCCCAGTCGCGGATGGCCGAGTAGCGGCCGTATTCCCCGATGGCGATGGTCACCTGCGCTGCGCAGTGCGGGCAGGACAGGGTGTAGAAGTCGTCGGTGAAGTCCCCCTGGACGGCGCTCCAGTGGTACTGCCCTTCCAGCGCGAGCAGATCGCCGAAGATCTGGGCGTAATTGGCCGGACGCGTCCGGAGCTGCTGATCCACAAGTTCCCGCAGTCCGGCGATCGCAGCCGCGCAGCCCGCGAGCAGGGCTTCGCCGTCAGGGTGCTGCAAGGTGCCGCGCACGATGGCACTGGCCAGTTCAAGCGCCTGGGCACTCGAGGGGGCCAGGCTTGCCAAGCGCGGGAGAGCACGGAAGCTCGCCGGGGAGACCGTCTGACCGTGCAGGCACAGACGGTCCCAGAGTTCCTCCCAGATCTCCGGGGTCTCCTCTCGCTCGACCTGATCGAGGAGCACCGGCACTCGACCGGTCACCCCTTGGGCATCGATTGATTCGACCTGGTCTGCGCCCACTACCTGCACCCCCCTTCGACATGGCCCGGGCAACGGTCCTGCGCTCGGCCGCGCAAGGGAGACCACGGTTTCCAGCACCACGCACCGCAACCGCCGCCGCGACACTCCGCCGCCCCGGACCGGAAGCACCGAGACCGAGGTCCTGCGCCCCTTCGGGCTTCGACCGCGCGTCAGAGGAAGACGCGTGCCACCTCCAGCCACTTCTGGGCGTCCTCGCCGGTCGCCGTCATGTTGGTCTCGGACCACGGGCGCCGCCGGGTGACGCACAGGCAGAAGTCGAGAGCGCCGCCCTGCACCCGTTGCGCGGCAGCCTCGGGGCCCCACACCCAGGTCCGTCCGTCAGGTGCTGTCAGCTCGACGCGGAAGGGGTCCGCCGGCTCAGGCAGTCCGACGGCGGCGAAGGACAGCGCCCGTCCCAGCACCCCCAGTGACGCCACGTGCCGCAGTCGATCCGTCGGGCGGTGTGCCACGCCCACAGCATCGAAGACGTCCTGCCCGTGTGCCCAGGTTTCCATCAGACGAAGGGGCACCATCAGGGCCGGGGTCACCTTCGACATGTACCAGGGGAAAGCGTGGTCCCATGGTGTGTCGCCCAGTGCCGCCGCCAGTTCCGCTCGACCGGCCCGCCACTCGTCCAGAAGTACCGACCGCGGTTTGGCCGCTCCCGCGGCGGCGGCCTTGTCTGCGTACCCGCTGCCTTCGGCTTCCGCCCGGCTGAGCTCGGCGCCGAACGCGTCCGGAGTGCGTAAGGCGCTGAGTGCGTTCGCGTCCGCCCACGCGAGGTGGGCTATCTGGTGGGCGACCGTCCAGCCCGGTGCCGGTGTCGATACGGACCAGTCGTCCACTGCCCTGACCAGGGCGTCGAGTTCGTCACCCTCAGCCACCAGCGCGGACAGGACTCCGGCGTCGTCTGCATCGGGGACGGCGAGGTTGTAGTTCAACATGTGCGCCATGGTGCCACTCCCCCTGTCCAACGGCGGAGACTCAGCGTGCGGGCCGACTCCGATGTCGCCGGAGTCGGTCAAGGCCGCGATGATCCGCCTGATGCTCGTCGCGGGCGGCGTCGGCCGGTCGCGGGCCGGGGGCGTCAGCTGCACTGACAGGTGAACATCGCACGGTCGAAACGACGTTCGGCCAGGACTTCCGGCCGGATGAGCCAGTAGAGCGTGCCGCAGTCACCCCACATCATGCCCGCGTGCTCGTCCGAAGCGAACTGGGCGAGCAGCACCCAGCACAGTGCTTCCTCCCGGACACACGGGTCGTTCCACGGCGGGCAGCCCAGGGCGCCGTGGGCGACCTCGGTCTCGACCTCGTCCTGGTCCGGGTCCGGGTCCGGGTCCGCATGACCGCCGGCCTGGTGGACACTCGCTCCGATGTTCCACAGGGCTTCCTGGAAGTCCTCGCTACACAGTGGATGGTCGTCAGAGGCCGACGTGAACTCCCCGTAGACCAAGGGGTGCCAGAGGTACGGCACCGTCGTCCGCGCATGCGCCGTCAGGGCCACCTCCGGGTAGGGCCGGACACCCTCCCGGTGCTTCCCGCTCGGTGACGGCGACGTAGAGATCTCCGACATCGACATCGACATCGCCCAGACCATCGCCCACCTCGCGGACCGCCTCGGCGAATGGAGCGGCCTTCCCTGCACCAACTCGTGGACAGCCTCATCCATCGCGCTGGACAGGCCGGACAGCACACCGACGACATCGCCCTGCTCCTGCTCCTGCCCAACCACACCGCCGAGGTCTGAGCCCAGGCTCCGGTGACAAGCGCTCAGGTGCGATGGCCCAGGGCGAAGAGAAAGGGCGCAGGCAGGTGGGCGGGGAGAGAGGAGCGAGGGGGACGAACACCAAGGCAAGTCGTTCCCGGCCGACGCATGGCGTGCGGGACCGGGGCGTCGCCGCGCACCCGCAGCCGGCCGAGTCGTTCACGGCCGGACCAGGTGCGATCCCGTGGTGCTCGGCGGGGCAGGCAGGGGGACCCTGCCAATGGGCTGACCCTCACTCGCTGTTACTCTCTGCGGGTTCCAATGACTCAGGGGGAAGTCGTGTTCACCTCGGTTGCCACGGAGTGGCCGTGGCTGTTGGCCATCGCAGCACTCGTGGTCCATTGCTCGGCCATGGCGAAATGGGTGCCGATCCAGCGCTTCTGGACGGTGTACCCCTTCATCTGGGTGGTGTGCGGCACCGGGGCCGTGGCGTACGGCCAGTGGCGCGGCTTCGCTCTGGAGAACATGCTCGCCGTGTGCTCGTTCGCGCTCATCGGATTGACGATCGGCATGTACCCGACTCGCAAGCTGTTCACGGAGTGGGCGCACGAGATCAATCAGGGAGAGACACGCGAGCGGTACGACTACCCGCGCACGCACCTCGCGTTCTGCGGGGTATCCGTGCTCGTCATGACGGCTGCCGCAATCCTGCTGGCCCGCTGACTGACCCACGGCGGTGAACCGGCCGGGGCACCGGCCCTGCCTCCGCGGTCGGAACCGGCGCCGGACCAGCGCGCCGCCACGTCGGCGGACCTCTGTCCCTCGCCGCCCGGACCCTGCCTGGGCTGCCTGGCCGGTGGTGACGGCCAGGCAGCCGTGGTCGCTACCGGCCTTCCAGCGCCGTCACAAGCTGAGGCAGGGCGCCGCGGGCCACGATGAGCGCCAAGTGGTCGTGGAAGTCCCGGCTGTGGACGATCAAGCCGTCGCGGACACGCAGCACCTGGATGTTGGCGGACTCGGAGGTCCGGCCGGTGTCCCGTTGGTGCACCTGGTAGTCCCACTCGGCGACGACCACTTCGGGATCATCGGTCTCCCGGATCACCACGTCCTTCGCGGCCAGTTCAAAGGGCGAATGCGCGGCGACTTCCGCGAACCGCTCCTTGAGCGCGCCGCGCCCCTCGATGCGGCGCGGCCCGACCGGCTCGAAGACGGTCTCCACCACGGCGTCTTCGGCATAGAGCCCGGCCAGCTCCGAGAACCGCCCCGTGGTGATGCCCTCCAACAGCTTGAGGAAGACCTCGCGCGGCGACACCTTTTCGGACATGATCAACCCCCATCGGAGTGGGCCACTAGAATCGGACTAGCGACTCCGGTTGAACGATACGGACTGGGCACTCCGGTTGTCGAGGATGCGTCCGGCTCGGAATGGAGGGGATGAGGGTGAGCGGCGCTTCGGAGCGACCGTTGCGGGCGGACGCGGCCCGTAACCGGGCCAAGCTGCTGGACGTCGCCACGCAGGTGTTCACCACCCGTGGCATCGGCGTACCGACGGAGGAGATCGCCCATGCCGCCGGTCTCGGGGTCGGCACTCTCTTCCGGCACTTCCCGACCAAGGAGGCGCTGCTGGAGGCGGTGGTGGTGCGCAGGCTGGAGACGATCACCGCCAGGACCGCGCAACTGGCTGCCGAGGCCGAGCCCGCCGAGGCCTTCTTCGCCTGCTTCCGCCTGGTGGTGGACCAGTCCGCCGGCAAGGAGGAGTTCACCCGGGCGCTCGCCGCGGCCGGGGTGGACATGCACGCGTCCTTGCAGGAGTCGACCACGGTCATCCGAGCACAGCTGGCCGAACTCCTGTCAGCGGCGCAGCAGGCCGGGGCGGTCCGCTGCGAGGTGGGCCTCCCGGAACTGATCGCGCTGATCGTCGGCACCGGCACCGCGACGGAGCAGCTCACAGCAGACCCCGCGGCCCGCGAACGGATCTTCGAGGTGGTCTTCGACGGGCTCCGGCCACGCTGACCTGTGCCGCGATCGTTGCCGCGAGACGTCTGCGGGCCGGGCACACCGTGGCCGGCCCGGACCTCGGGCGCACTGCGCTCGAGGCTCCGAGTGTGCCAGGATCACCGCCATGTCTGAGGGAGAGATGACGGGCACTGAACACACCAAGGAGCCCGGTCGCCTGTCGGTCGCAACCACCGCGACCGACGGTATCCGCGTGCTGACGGTGGCCGGGGAAATCGATCATCACACCAGTGAGACACTTCGCCAGGCCCTGGACGCCTGCGACACTCCCCGCCCCCGTATCGTGGTCGACCTGCACCAGGTCACCTTCATGGACTCCAGCGGCATCAACATCCTCATCGCCGCCCACCGTGCTCTCGCCGAGGCCGGTGGCTGGCTGCGCCTGGCCGCCCCCGGCCAATCCGTGATGCGCACGCTCAGCATCGTCGGCGTCGACGCTGTCATCGACTGCCGCGAAACCCTCCGCCAAGCCCTCACCAACTGACCGCCCCCCAACCGTGCCTCGCACGGACGAGGAGGGTTGGGGTCATGCGGGGGCCGCGCGGCCGGGGCGGTGGCAGCCAGGGTTGGAAGTACCGCTCCGGGTTCTCCGCTCACGTGTCTTCGGCCGGTGCGAGCCCGCGCCGGTGGACCGCTGCGGGCTCCGAACGCCCGGATCGCTGACTGCCGCCAACCATGGAACCGCTAGCGGCTGTCCCCCAATGGATCAGGCGTCGTCATCGGTGCAACGCGACGACGAATTCGTGGGACGTGAACCCAAGTCCCGCGCAGGCCATGCCGAGACCGACCAGTGCCATCAGAGCCATCATGAACTGCATGTAGCCGGACAAGCGGGCGATGGCGCGGCTGGCGTTGGATGCGACGATCTTCAGATGGCTGATGTGATCACGGCGTCGGAGCCTTCCTGGATAGCCCTGTTCATCGGGCTGACGCACGTCAATTCGGCAATTGCATTGGCGCGTTGGGGTGTGAAGGCGCGGACTCGGAGCGCAGGGGCCGGCCGTGGAGTCTGTCGTTGGAGGACCGGGTCCTGCTGGTCGCCGTGTACTGGCGCACCAACCTCACGCTGCGGCAGCTGACACCGCTGTTCGGGGTGTCGAAGTCGGCCGCCGACCGCATCATCGGCCACCACGGTCTGCGGAGCCGTCTGCAGGGGCTTGGGTTTTGGGGATGCCAGGGCGGCTTGCCTTGGGGAAGAATGGTCGGCATGACGATTTGAAGAGCGCCTGGCGAGCGGCAGCGTTGGCTCAAGGTCGGGACTTGGGAGACGGTCCCCGATGGTGACCGGCGGATCTGCGCGGCCTGCGGGACGCCCGTCCGCTCATACCAGTACCGTTTCTATCCGCCTGAGTCCTCCATGTTCGAGCGGTGCGTCGGGTTCGCCTGGTGCTCCGGCTGCCGTGTCTACTCCGGCTCGATGGTGCACGTTCCCCGGAAGCGAGTCCTCGTTGATGCCCTGGCGTCGCTGCCCCGTGATCAGCGGGAACGTCTCGAGCGAAGCGAATCTGGGCTGATCGAGTACTTGGACAGGCAGGTCCGGGGAGGTGGCCCACCGTCCAGCCGTTGACGGTCTGTTGCATGCCTCGGGCGACGGAGGCCTCGTCGTTGTCACGCAGCCTGTGTGAGTTCGGCACGGCCGAACAGAAGAGCGTAGCCGGAGGGGAGTTGACGCAGGATACGGGTGAGCAGTTCCGGGTCGGTCAGGGCGGCGACGGTGGCGAGGACGGATCCGGCGTCCCAGCGAGCAGCGGCCGGGGTGGCACCGGTGCGGGCGGCGAGGTCCTCGACGAATGCCCAGCCGGTGCGGGGCTGGGTGTCGGGGAGTTGCTGGGTGAGGATGCGTGCGGCTTCGAGGGGCAGGCGGGCGGCCAGTTCCACGCGTTCGTCGCCGGTCAGCTGGCGTCCAAGTCCCGCCAGGACCAGGTCGACGGCCTCCTGGGCCCGGGCCCGGGTGGGGTATGCGCCTTCGTGGCGGACCTTCTCCAGCAGCTGCTCGTAGGTCATCGCCGGCAGATGCCGAAGGGGTGCACGCTGATCGGACATCACTGCGGTGGTCGCCTTTCTGTCGCCGAGGGAGTGATGCCGGTGCCCGGCGGGGGGTGCGGGCACCGGGTGTGCGGGGTCAGATGGGCTGGGGGTGGCCGAAGAGCAGGTCGTAGCCTGCGGGGAGCTGGAGCAGTATCTGTGCGAGGAGTTCGTCGCCGGCGGCGTCGGCGACCGTACTGAGCACGGCGCTGACGTCCCAGGCCGCTGTCTGCTCGGTGGCGCCCTCGATCCATGCCGCCGTCGCCCGCACGAACCGCTCCGAGGACAGGGGTTCGGCACTTTGCAGCGGGTTGAGCAGGATCAGGGCGAAGTCCTCCGGCAGGCGCGCGGCCAGCCCGGCGCGCACTTCGCCGACCAGGTGTGCGCCCAGCAGGGCGAGCACCACACGGGCGGCGCGCTGTGCTTCCGGCCGGCTCCCGTACTCGCCGCGCTCCTTCACCTCGTCGAGGAATGCTTCAGATCGCAGGGTCACGTCGGCCGCCCCCTTCTTCAGATGCTCAGCATGGTGGGGCGGAGGGCGGACGAGGGGGAGATCAGGTGCCCGTCCTCCGCCGTGTCGGCCCGGGACGCCGGGGTCAGCCGGAGATCTCCTTGCGGGTGGACTCTCCGCTGACGGTGATCTTGCGGGGCTTGGCGCGCTCGGCGATCGGGATGCGCAAGGTGAGCACCCCGGCGTCGTAGTCGGCCTTGATGTGCTCGGTGTCGAGGGTGTCGGCCAGCACGATCTGGCGGGAGAAGACACCCAGCGGCCGCTCCGACAGTTCCATCTGCACGTCATCGGCCTTCGTCACCGGACGGCGCTCGGCCCTGACGGTCAGCATGTTCCGCTCGACGTCGATGTCGATCGCCTCGGGGCTGACACCGGGGAGGTCGAAGGCCACCACGTACTCGTCGCCCTCGCGGTAGGCGTCCATCGCCATCGCGGACGGCCGCGACCAGGTACCCGTGCCGGAGCCCATCAGTTGCTGAGCCAGCCGGTCGAGCTCACGGAAGGGGTCAGTGCGCATCAACATCGGGAAACACCTCCAGAGGGGTCGGGCAGTTGCTGCCAATGCGCCTCACGGAAACTGTTGTAACATGTCATCCGATGGATGACAAACGCGATGTCGCCGAATGGACGACATGCGGGAAGGAGGTGCCCATGACGGCAGTGCGGCGAGCAGACCCTTCGGGTGCGGTCCCCGGGAGTCCGGCGTCCTTTCTCGCCGCCGTGACCGCCCTCGAGGCCATAGACGGCGCCCTGCAGGACGCCCGACGGCAAGCCCCTGATGTTTCAGGAGCGCCCGGCGTCGGGGCGGAGCAGGCCCTGGCCTCGTTGTTGCTGCTGCGGCAGGTCCGCGAGCAGCTTGCCGGATGGGAGACCGGCCTGATCGAGACCGCCCGCGACGCGGGAGCCAGCTGGGCCGACCTCGCCCGCCCGCTCGGCGTCGCCAGCCGCCAAGCGGCCGAACGCCGCTACCTGCGCAATCGGCCCGGTCCCGCCGGGAGCACCGGCGAACAACGCGTCCAGGCCACCCGCGAACGCCGGGCCGCCGACCGCACCGCCGCCGCCTGGGCCCGGCACAATGCCGCCGACCTGCGTCGCATCGCCGGCCAGATCACCACCCTCACGGATCTTCCCCCCGCCGCCCGCCACCCCGTCAGCCAACTCGACGCCGCCCTCGCCCAGGACGATCCCGCCGCCCTCGTCCACCCCCTGTACGCGACCCGCCCGCACCTGACGGATCTGCACCCCGACCTCGCCGCCCGGATCGACTCCCTCACCGAGTCCGCCGCCCCGGCCGACGGCCCCTCCCGCTGACCCGGCCGCGCCTCGGTGAAGCCGGCGGGTCGGAGACCGACCGCCTGCTGCCGGGGCGCTGCCAGGGCATCTTCGGGACACGGCGCGGGCGCGAGCCGGAGAGCGCGGCGTGCGGGGACCGGGCCGGTGACGGGCGACCCACAGGTCCGCCCTCGCCGGTCACCTCCCGACGAGACCGTCCTGCCCGCCGGCCTCACCGCACGGCGCACGGGCAGATGGCCCCAGGGACCATCGGATACGCCACTGCACGGACACCACCGACTACACCGGAATGTGATCGCGATGGAGATCGGAAAGGAAAGGCACTCGGCCCGGGTCGACGGTCACCCGCTGCACGGGCAGGGAGATCTTGCGCTCAGAATCGACCAGCTGCAGCGGGAGATCGCCCAGCTCCAGGAAGCCGTGGTCTCGCACGCGGTGATCGACCAGGCCATCGGGGTGGTCATCTCGCTCGGCGGCCTCCGTCCCGACCAGGGCTTCGAGGTTCTGCGGACGGTGTCCCAGCGCACCAACACCAAGCTGCGGGACATCGCGGAACAGATCGTCGGCTGGGTGCACAGCGAGCGCCTGGCGGAGGACGTCCGTCAGGCCCTGGAGACCGCCCTGGCCGACGCGGCGTCCGCCTGACCGCCGGCCTGCTCGTCGCAAGTGTCGCAGGCGGCGGTGTCGCGGCAGACGGCCGGGATCGGCCGCCTTGCGGCCGTCGCGGTCGTCGGGACCGGCGCACCGGTGGCTGTCGTGGCCGGCTCCGGCGTCCCCGGTGGTCGGCCTGGCCGCCTGGTGGTCCACTCATGACCGCTGGGCGCACGGGCGGCCGGTCGGCGCGCCGACCGGCAGCAGTTTGCGTTCGGCTGCCGTGTACGGGCGGTCGGCCACCCGGCAGAGGTGGTGCCACCAGATGTCCGGGTCGACGTCCAGGCTCTGCAACTGCCCTCGGGCGGTGAGCCGGAGGCGGTTGCCGGAGACGACCGCGGAGAAGTTGTACGGGCCCACAGTGGCTGGTCCCTGCCCGAGTGCGTCGCCGGTCGGGACGTCGTGGAGCCGTATGCCCTCGTCGAGCGTCAGCGAGGCGAAGACCCTGTCGCCGATGAAGGCGAGGACACGTGCCGCGGAAGGGTAGGTGACGACGCCGCCGGTCCGGCGGCCGGTCGCGGCGTCGTAGAAGCGCAGCTTCCTGTCGTAGTGGCCGAGGGCCACCACCTTGCCGTCCGGGCTGAAGGCCGCGGTGGGGATGCCGTCCTCCAAGGCCCCCGCCACGCCCGTGGGCGAGGTCCAGCCGGCGACACGTCTGTTCTTGACGAGATCCCAGGTCGTCAGCCGTGAGAGCAGGCGCCCGGAGCCACTGACGATCAGGGCCTCGTCCGGGTGGCCGGGACGGGGGACGAGCTGATCGGGGACGTCCGACTCGGGCAGTCCCACACGCTGCGCGGAGGCGACGACCGCGCCCGTCGCGGGGTCCACACGGAGTACGTCACCGGACGTCAGCAGTACGGCGAGTTCGCCGTTGCCCAGCTGGGCCACCGACGTGATGCGGGACTTCCGGGCTGCTCCGCGCAGGTGCCCGGCGAGATCGACTTCGGTACGGCTGCCGAGGTCATCGGCCGCGATCAACAACAGCGTGAGACTGTTGCCGTCCGCCACGGCCACCCTCTCGCCCTCCTTCGAACTCACCCAGTGCGGTGTCCACGTGCGGTTCGCGGCGATGCCCGGCAGGGCCACGCTGCGCGTCGGGCCCCCCGCGCGGCTGAGGTAGAGCCGTCCGTCGTCCAGCGTCGCGAAACGGTCCTTGTGCGGATCGAGCGCCACGGTGTGCTCGGCGGCGGTGTCCTCGGACGGCAACGGCTCGATGTCCCTGCTGAGGCGGAGCCGTACCAGTCCGTCACCGACCGCCGCCACCGCCGGCGGGCGTCCGGACGACTTGCCGGGCCAGATCACCGCTCGTGCGTCCTGATCCGACGTTCCGTCGCCGGGAACGACCGCCGTCCACGTGTCACCGCGGACGACACCCACGGCGGAGAGGACGCCGTACTCCGGCCCGTCACCCGCTGCTTCGGCCGGGCGGAAGTTCGTACGGTAGTAACCCGTGGCGTCGAGACCGTCGAAGTACCGGGGAGTCACCCGGGCCGCGGCGCTGCCGTCCACGTTCAGGAACCGGGCGTCCGGGCCGGGCCCGCTCCTGTGCAGGGAAAGCACCTTGCCGCGCGCCATGAAGTCGTCCTCTGCTCCGACGTCCGTGGCAAGCCGCCGTTGCTCCCTCCCGTCCCGCAGCGAGAAGACACCCGCCGACGTCAGGAAGTCGCCGGACGAGACGCGGATCCACTGGAGCGTCACGTCGTCACGGCCGTCCGCGAAGGCGGCCCCGTTCAGATCACGGCCCGCGATCGCCCGGCTCCTGATCACCCGTTCCGTACCCGGCACCTGGTGTCCGGAAGCCACGTCCCACACGTCCAGCCCGGCGTGCTGCTCGAAGCCGCGCGCGCGCCGTTTCGTGAAAGGAACGTGCAGGCACAGCAGGCGGGCGGAGTCGTCGGAGAAGTCCAGTGAGGGGTTCAGCTCGCGGCCGGAAGCCGGCCGCGCCCCGGTGAGCAGCCGCGGCTCGGGATCCTTGCCGATCTCCCAGAGCCGCACCGAACCGTCCGCCGACGCCATGGCGTACCAGCGCCCGTCGTCGCTGATCGTGTCCCACGAATCCTGTGTGGGCACCCCGCCGAGACGACGGACCCGGGGGTGGTCCGAGGTCGCTCCCGTGACGACGGAGACCGTCCTGCTGCCCTGAGCCGGCTCCGTCGTCACCGCGACCACGTCGGTCCCCGAGGCTGCGGTCACATGGTCCACGCTTCCCGGCCACAACCCGGCGTGCACGCGTTCCACGTCCCGCATCCTCAGGTACTGCCGGAACAGCTGTGAGTGTGCCGTGTCCGTGGCCGACGTCGCCCAGGCACCCATCGCCATCTGCACGGAGAGCCCGAAGTCGGTGGCGGACCGACGCCGCGCCAGCTCGGCCAGCTGCTCGGAGGCCGCCGTGCGCAGTTGTGCCTCGATCACGTCGCGCTTGCGGTTCGCGTCCCAGGCCAACCAGGCGGCTATCAGCGTGAGGACCGTGACGAAGGCTGTGAACCCGCGCAGGAGGTACGCGCCCCGCCTCACATGACGCCGGCCGGCGGCCAGGTAGGCGAGCTGCGCGGGGGTGATGTCCCGGCCGCGTTCCGCCTCCCATCTGTCTGCGGCTGCGAGCAGCTTCCGGGGGACGGACGCGAACGGACGGCGGCCCTCCGCCTCCCAGGCGGCCGCCGGTCCGGCGAGTTCGGCCTGCCAGGCGCGGAATTCCGCACCCTCGCGCAGACAGGTACGCAGCCACTCCCACTCCCGCAGCAGAGCTTCATGAGCCATGCCCAGGGACTCCTCGAGCGGATGACCCGGCCGCGGCCGCATCCAGGCGAGCAGTTTCTGCTGTGCCATACGGCGGGCCAGCCGCTGCTGCTCCTCGTCCAGTTCGCCCACCGGCACGCTGTCCGGCAGGAACCGGCCGAGCCCGTCGGGACGGGCAAGACGCTGGAACAGCCGGCGTGCGGCCTGCTCGTCCGCGACCCCCTCCGCGACGGCCGCGTCCAGGGTGCGCTGTGCGTGCTGGGCCAACGCGCCGGACAGACCGCCCAGTTCCTGGTAGGCGGCGAGGGTCAGGAGCCCCCCGGAGCGCCGCCGCCACAACTCGGTCAGCGTGAATTCCAGCAGCGGCAGGGCGTTGCTCTCGCCTCGGCTGAACTGGGCGTCCCGGGCGTCGCGCAGGAGCAGGTCCCTGAGACCGTCCTGGAGGCCGGCTCCGGGGATCGGGGCCAGCCGTGCGGATATCACCTCGCTCAGAGCCTCTTCGGTCAGCGGGTCCAGGGACACCACCGCCCGGGCGCGCTCCCGGGCCGGCAGTACGGCGGACAGCACGTCCAGCGTGGCATGCCGGGCGGTCAGGACTGCCCGGAGTCCCCGGTCCGGCGCGGCACCGGCGGTCAGCTGCCGCCACCAGGTCACCACCTGCCGGGCGGCGGACGGCGCAGCGGCGGCGTACTCCTCGAACTGATCGAGAACGAGCACACCGAGCCGGTCCTGGAACGCGGCCCGTAACTCCTCCCGCAGATGGGCCAGTGCGACCTCGTCCCCGGTCAGTGCCTCCCGTACGGCCGCCAGACGGGAACCGGTGTCGCCCCCGGGAACGGCCGTCTTCCACAGCGCGAGCACCGCCTCGCCGAGTGCCGCGGCCAGACCGTCCGCCTCGTGCGGCGTGCGCACCACGACGACGGCCCGCGCCGCGCGCAGCCGTGGCAGCAGGCCGGCGTGCAGCAAGGATGACTTGCCCGTGCCCGACTGCCCGGTCAGCAGGGTCAGTGGCTGACCGCGTACCGCCCTGCTGAGAGTCTCCGTCTCTTTGCCGCGCCCCAGGAACAGGTGGGCGTCGCGCTCCTCGAAGCGCAACAGGCCCTTGAACGGGCCGGGGTCCTCGGCGTCGTGCGGCGCCCGCGCGGCCAGACGTGAGGCGGGGATCAGGTAGGCGGTGCCGCCGAGGCTGCCGCGGCCTCGGGTGGCGAGCATGCCGACCACGTGGCCGGCCCCGACGTCCCAGACCGGGCTGCCGCTGAACCCGGGCGCGATCGCGACGCTGCCGTGCCCCGCGTCCAGTTGCAGGAGTCCCGCGCCCTGCCCGCCGCGCAGCGTGCCGTGTGCGTTCACACCCGTGTCGGTGCTCTCGGGAAAGCCGTACAGGCGCGCCTCGCGGCCGTAGAGCGGAGCACCTGGGCCGGACAGGGGAAGCGGTGCGGTCCCGGCGACCTCGTGTCCGAGCCGGAGGACCGCGATGTCCTCGGCCGGGTGCCAGGCGACGACGGAGGCCGTGACCCGCTCCCGAGGTGCTCCGGGCGCCAGCGGGAAGTCCACGTGCGGGGGTTCGGCAGGCCGGCCGTTGTCGCGGCTGTCTTCGTCGGCGACCACATGTGCACACGTGCACACCAGGTCACGGGTCAGGAGGAACCCGGCGCCCAGGAGGTGACCCCGGTCGTCGAAGAGCCGGGCCAGTCCCTGCTCGAACTGCGTTCCCTCCGGCGGGGCCGCCGGGTGGCGGGGGTCAGTCGCCGCCAAGGGCGGGCTCCGCGTCCGGGGTCGGCTCGTGGTCCGGTGCCGGGGCGTCGTCCGGTGCCGGGGCGTCGTCCGCGTCGGCCCGGCCGGTGCCACCGGGTCGGCGCTCCCACTCCAGGGCCACCTTGAAGTGTGCCTCGGTGGCGGCGCGGGCCAGGACGACGCCGGCGTCCGCGCTGAGTTTCACGCCGAACTCCAGGCAGACACGGTCGGGAGCTTGAGGCATGGCCCGCAGCGAGGTGAGGACGTCCTGGACCGCGGGACGGACACGGTCGACTGCCTGGCGCAGGGTGTCGGCCGCGGCCACCGAGGCGTTGCCGCGACGTCTGCTCACCGGCTCGTAGGCGTCACCGTCGAGCGGTGCGGGACTGTCGGTCTCGTCGACCTCCACGCGCAGAAGCGAACCGTCACTCGCCAGGAACTCCGTTATGTCCGCCATGAGTTCGCGTTCGTCGCTTCCTCTCGGTGCTGCCCCGCAAAGACACGGCAAGCCTAGTGCGACGCTGTCCGGTCTGTCGCGGGTCAGGCGAACCCGGCCGCTCCCGGCTGACCATTCTGGAGACGGTGCGAGCCGGATCGCGGCCCAGTTCAGGTCCCTGCCCAGCGGGACGTACACCCGTCCCAAGCACTACTTCGACGACATGCTGCGGGGATGGACCGCGGTCCGGCTCTGACCTGCGCCGATATCGGGGAGCCGCCGGTTTCGTCGCGGACCGGGGCGCCAGGTCCGGCGCAGCGGCCCCGCAGGGTTACGGAGGCGCAGGTCCCACTGCTGCCCCTGCGGGGCCGGTGCATCACACACGTACCCTGCGGGGCGTCCAGTATGCCCGGTCTCTTCACAGTCGGTCCGGGCGAGGTCTCGTCACGCGTGCGGGGCCCGGCCGTGTCGGCCGGGCCCCGCTTCTTCGCGCGTGGCACGCTCTGCGCGCTCAGATTTTTCGGCTGCTCACCCGCCGCTACCAGCGGTACCAACGGCTCCGTCGGCCGCCGCTGCCTGTGGACCGCACGACGAAGCCCAGCAGCCACACGATGAGCACGATCACCGCGATCCACCACAGTGCCTTCAGCGCGAAGCCCGCGCCGAAGAGGATCAGGGCGAGAAGAAGAACCAGAAGCAGGGGAACCATCGTTATCAACCTCCTGGCCGTCGAATGCCCTTACATCGGCCATACAAGCACTCAAAATATGAGTTACTTCTACGGCGTGGAGGGCACGCGCGCCCTGCGTGATTCCCCTTCTCCCTCGTCTCATGCACGGCGGCCGTCGCGTAGCCGGTCACTCGATGTGGTGCTCAGGCTCAGGTTTGCCGCCGCGGTGCGGGGTCATGCGCACTGCCAGCCCCTGAAACCAGCACTGAGGAGGGTGAACAGCATGGCCGCCAGCGAGAAGGTCCGCGCCAAGGCCGAGCAGGTCGTCGGCAAGGCCGCTCAGGCCGCCGGACGAGCCACCGGCAATCAGACGCTCATCGCCAAGGGCCACGCGGCCGAGGCCGCGGGCAACGCCCGGGAGGCCAAGGAGTCGCTCAAGGACACCGGCCGGCCCTGAGGGGCGCGGAGCGCCTTCAGGCGTGGGGGGGCGGCCCTGGTACCAGGGCCGCCCCCCCACGCCTGAAGGCCCTGTCTGGCGTCAGGCGCTGCGGCCACCGCGGCGGCCGGAACTGCGGCCGCCCGCGCGGACGGTGCCGCCCGTGGTGCCGCGGGCTGCCGCCCGGTGGTCGGAGCCCCGCCCCGCCGACCTGGCGCCTGCGCCCGGCGCCGCGTCGGCCCCGCCGTCGATGCGGCGCCGGCGAGCGGATCGCTTGCCGGGCTTGGTGCCGCTCTTCCGGTCCGGGCGGGACGCCGCCGGTGCCGTCGGCTGGGGGGCCTCGATGGTGACGGGCACGCCGGAAGGCTCGCGGGCCCCGGTGATGACGGCCAGTTCCGCGTCGCTGGACTTGATGCGGGCCGTACGGGGGCGGACACCGGCGTCCGACATCAGCCGGGTGATGTCCCGCTTCTGCTCGGGCAGGACCAGCGTGACCACGCTGCCGGAGCCGCCGGCGCGGGCCGTGCGGCCGCCCCGGTGGAGGTAGTCCTTGTGGTCGGTGGGGGGATCGACGTTCACGACGAGGTCGAGGTCGTCGACGTGTATGCCCCGGGCCGCGACGTTCGTCGCCACCAGCGCGGTGACATGGCCGCTCTTGAACTGCTCCAGGGTGCGGTTGCGCTGCGGCTGGGAGCGGCCTCCGTGCAGTGCTGCCGCGCGGACGCCAACGGCCAGGAGCTGCTTGGCGAGCCGGTCGGCGGACCTCTTGGTGTCGAGGAAGAGGATGACCCGGCCGTCACGGGCGCCGATACGCATCGTGACGGCCTTCTTGTCGGTCTCGTCCTGGACGTGGAGGACGTGGTGCTCCATGGTGGTGACCGCTCCCGCGGACGGGTCCACGGAGTGCACCACGGGGTCGGTCAGGAACCGCTGCACCAGGCGGTCGATGTTGCGGTCCAGGGTGGCCGAGAAGAGCATCCGCTGTCCGTCGGACCGCACTTGCTGGATCAGCTTGGTGATCTGCGGCAGAAAACCCATGTCGGTCATCTGGTCGGCTTCGTCCAGCACCGTGATGCGTACGCCGCCGAGCACGCAGTCCCCGCGTTCCACGAGGTCGTTCAGCCTGCCGGGAGTTGCCACGACGACCTCGGCGCCGCGGCGGAGCACGGCGGCCTGCTTGGTGATGGACAGCCCGCCGACCACGGTGGCCAGGCGGAGGTTGACCGCCGTCGCGTAGGGAGTCAGCGCGTCCGTGACCTGCTGGGCGAGTTCACGGGTGGGCACCAGCACGAGGGCGAGAGGCGCCTTGGGCTCCGCGCGCAGCCCGGCAGTGCGGGCCAGCAGCGCCAGCCCGAACGCGAGGGTCTTGCCGGAGCCGGTGCGCCCCCGTCCCAGCAGGTCACGGCCGGCCAGCGAGTTCGGCAGCGTGGCGGCCTGGATGGGGAAGGGGGTGGTCACGCCTTGCGCGGTGAGGGTCTTCAGCAGCCCTGCGGGCATGTCCATGCTGGCGAAGTCCTCGACGGCGGGCGCTGCGGGTGTCGTACTTTCCGGCAGCCGGAACTCATGCGGTGACGGCGTGGACGTCCGGGGCGACGGGGGGCGCCGGTTCGACTTCTGGGACCTGCGGGACATGCGGTTGTCAGCCTTCCTGGAAACAGCACAAACCGGGGTCCGCACCGTGAATGGTGCGGACCCCGGTGAGCGGATACGCGTCCGGCGATCAGGCGGGGACGATGTTCTCCGCCTGCGGGCCCTTCTGGCCCTGCGTGACATCGAAGGAGACCCGCTGGCCTTCCTGGAGCTCACGGAAGCCCTGGGTCGCGATGTTCGAGTAGTGAGCGAAGACGTCGGGGCCGCCGCCGTCCTGCTGAATGAAGCCGAAACCCTTTTCGGCGTTGAACCACTTCACGGTTCCCTGTGCCATGACCTTCTCCTTCGGTAGGCAGAGGCCCCATCCGGAGAATGCCGGAAAACAAATAATGCGCCCGAAGGAGAAACATTCCCGTCAGGCGCACATAGCTTCATGGGTACCACAACTGCAACTCGAGAATCGTAGCACAGCTCGGCGGCCCCCGGCGGATCAGCAAGGCGCCCCGGACGCGGGTGGGGGCCGGGACGTGAACCGCGTACCGGCCGGCTTCATCACCGGGCCGAGTACCTCGTAGGCGCTGCGCGGCACCGTGCAGGGCTGTTCGTAGAGCGCCCCCATATCCTCATCCTGGGCACGGATGCACCAGCTCGCACCTCCAGCCCTGGTCGACGCGATCACGTGGGCCGGTTTCCCGGAGAGCTTCGGGACCGGCGTGGCGACACTGATCACTTCACACCCCCTCCACCAGCGACGATTACACGGCGTGCCGCGCCCCTCTCACGGTGCGGAGGAGGAGAAGCGGCCCCCGGTGCCGGCCTTCCGGCGGATCCCGGGACGCCGGCGGCGTGGGCGCGGCAGGCCCGTCCCGGAGCTGTCGGACCCCCGGAGGCTCCCGAGGACAGATCCGGCCGGTCGCAGGAAGATGGAAGCGGCGGAGATGTGCTGAGTGCGCCGTCGTCGCCGTCTGTCGGGCAGCCCTTGCGCACTCCCCCGAAGACGACGGTGCAGCCGACAACAGGACGAGCCGCTGCGTCACACCGCCGGTCGGATCACCCTCTTCCGCCGGGCCCACTTCACTGGACCGCCTTCCGGAGGCAACCATGGGCGCAGTTCTCGGTGACGTCCTGGGATTCGCGGCGGCCGTCGCGGTCAGTCCGCTCCCGATCATCGCCGTCATCCTCATACTCGCCACGCCCCGAGGTCGGCTCAACGGCGTCCTGTTCACCGTCGGCTGGATCCTGGGACTCGCGGTACTGGGCGCGGTGATGCTGGCGATCGCCTCCCCGGCGGATGCTTCCGCTCACAAACACCCGGCCGCGTGGGTGGGAGCGCTCAAGCTCGCGCTGGGCGTGTTCCTCGTCGTCTTCGGTGCCCGGCAGTGGCACCGGCGCCCGAGGGATCCCTCGCAAGCCCAGCTGCCGAAGTGGATGGGCGCGATCGACCGCCTCACACCGGTCAAGGTCTTCGCACTCGGGGCGGCCCTGGCGGCGCTCAACGCAAAGAACGCCCCGCTGACCATCGCCGCGGGCGCCGCGATCGGCTCGGCAGGGCTGCCGGTCGGACAGCAGATCGCATCGCTGGCGATCTTCGTCGTCATCGCCACGCTCGGCCTGCTGGCTCCGCTGACGGTCTTCCTCCTCGGCGGAGAGCGAGCCAGGACCACGCTCGGCAATTGGAAGGAGTGGGCAGCTCAGCACAACGTCGCGGTGATGGCCGTCCTGTTCCTCGTCCTCGGGGCGAAGCTGCTCGGAGACGGCATCTCCATCCTCACCTCCTGACGGACGGACCGAGTTCGCCACTCCTCACGGACGGACCGAGTTCGCCACTCCTGACGGACTGGCCGAGTTCGCCACTCCTGACGGACTGGCCGAGTTCGCCACTCCTGACGGTCTTCCCGAGTTCGCCGTGCTGCCCTTGGCTTTCGCGCTCCGCGGCGAACTCGTCGAGGAGCTGAAACAGGACGTCGATCGCGCGCGTCTCGTCCTCGGGCGGCAGATCCCCCATGTTCTCCCAGCCGTCAGGGAGGGCGATGTGCAGGACCTGACCCGGCCAGGCGTGGTTGCAGCCATGGCCGCGGCGGGCGACGAGCCACTCGTGCCAACCGGCCAGTCCGGCGCCCCCGTGCCGCATCGCATGCTGGTCGTAGCCGATCAGGAAGGAAGTCAGCATGTGGAAGCTCGTCCTGCCGACGAACATGCCGGGCCGTTGTCCGACGCAGGCGAAGTACTCGCGTTCGCTCATCTCCGACAACTGCTTCATCGAAGCACCCGCCCACTTCGTCCGTCTGCCCGAACTTCACGTCCCAGCGATCGTACGGTGTCCCGCTCGAGCGACGTCGCTCAGCTCACCTGCCGCGCGGCTATCCTGCTCGCAATGCCTCTTCACCAGTACGCCTACTTCGCGTTGTTCAGCCAGCACACCACGGCAGACGAAATGACGCTGCACCTGGGCATCGCTCCTGACGAAGTCTCCGTTCGCGGCAGCCGGTTCACCGAGCCGAGACCGATTCCGGTCAGCCATTGCTGGAAGATCGTCTGCCGGGACCCGGGTCTACGCGTCGACGAGCAGATCGCGAGCATCCTCGGCAGGCTCCAGCCCCACACGGACCGTATCGCCGCCGTCGCCCGCGGCCTGACCGGGAACGGCGGTGGAGCGGTGCTCCAAGTCGTCCGCTACTTCGACGACACCGATCAGGACAAGCCGAAGGCCGCAGATGCCCCCAGCCTCTTCGGATGGCATGTGGACCGCAGCGTCCTGGACTTCCTCAGCGCCACCGGAGCGGAACTCGACGTCGACGAGTACGACATGACCAGGGACGACGAGTACGCCGCATGAGCACATGGCCCTTGCCGTGAACTGGTGGCGCTCAAGGCCTTGTTCTCGTGCTGTGCGGAGTGAAGCGCCTTCCGTGCCTGGCGCATGCGTCGCATCCGTCAGGATCCGGCCGGCGCGTCGATGATGTTGCCGTCCTTGTCGAGCGTGTGGGTACGCCAGTACACGTCCCACTTGTCGTCGACCTGCTGCGGCACCTTTCCCTTGGGGTACCGCACGAATCCCGGTGACGGCTTGTCACCGTCGGACACACATGCGGAACCGGTGCCGTTCACCGTGAGGACGGGGTACTCGCCACTACTGCAGACGTCCTCCTTGTACTCCAGGCCGGAACACCCGGTGAGCACCACCAGCGCGGCTGCGCCGGCAAGTACAGCGCCTACGGCCCCCAACTTGCCAGGTCGGAATGCGGCGGGGCGGCTGGACCAGCGGGGCATGGACACGATCGTCTCCTGTTCGTTCGGACTGTTCCCACTCTCGTCGCAGCGGGCGGCCGAGGCCTGAGTGCGCGTACTCAGACGGCCCCCGCAGTGATGCTCAACAGCCGCAGCACGGTCGATGCCGCACTACCGTCAACGGGCGGTGGCAGCCCCGCCCGCACGGCGGTCGATGCCCCTGCCGGGAGATGAACGAAGAGGCACCGGAAGACGATCCCTCTCGCGGCTGCCCTAAGCTGACACCCTCGGTCGACCGCGGGCAAGGAGACAGACGAATGGCGGGCGCACGCGACCTGCCGCCGGACGAGGTCCTGGTCCAGCGGCTGCGTGACGGTGACGAAGAGACGTTCGTCCTGGTGCTGGACACCTGGTCCGGCGGCATGCTCCGGCTGGCCATGTCGTTCGTGTCGACCAAGGCCTCCGCCGAGGAGGTCGTGCAGGACACATGGCTGGCGGTCTTCAAGGGGATCAGCGACTTCGAGGGCCGTTCGTCCCTGAAGACATGGGTGTACCGGATCCTTGTCAACACGGCCAAGGCTCGCGGTACGAAGGAGAGCAGGACCGTCCCCTTCGCCAGCCTGGTGCCGGAGGAGGAAGGGCCGACGGTGGACGCCGAACGGTTCCGTCCCCCCGGCGAGCAGCACGCCGGACACTGGGCCGTCGATCAGGAACCGCGTGACTGGCACATTCCCGAGGACCATGTGCTGCGCGGCGAAGTCCGCGAGGTGATAGCGCAGGCGCTCGACGAACTCCCGCCGCGGCTCCGCACGGTGATCACCCTTCGCGATGTCGCAGGGTACGGCTCGGAGGAAGTGTGCTCCCTGCTCGAGATCTCGCCCGGTAACCAGCGCGTCCTCCTCCATCGGGCCAGGGCCTCCCTGCGCCGTAAACTGGAGGACTACCTGTCCGGTGCCCAAGACGTCGCGGTAGGAGGGGACGAGCGTGGACTGCGTTGACTTCGTAGAGCTGGTGACCGATTTCCTTGAGGGCGCCCTGCCGGATGCCGACGAGCTGCGCTTCATCGAACACCTGGCGGAGTGCTCCGGGTGCGAGCGTTACCTCGATCAGTTCCGTCAGACGATCGCCGCAACGGGCGAGCTGACCCCGGACCGCATCTCACCGGACGCCAGGCAGCAACTGCTCACCGCGTTCCGGGACTGGCGGCAGCAGTGATGCCCTGGACCCGGTAAGGCCTGGGCCCCGGCTTCCCGTGCCTTGATGACCTGTACGGCTGGGACGGCCGGTGCACACGGGCTCCCCAATGCAGACGCAGGTGCAGGGGAGCGGGTGGCGACAGCCCACCCACTCCCCTGTCTGTTCGCGCGGCCTGGTCCGTCAGGCGCGCTGCTTCAGCTCGGCCGCGCCGAACGACACGCTGAAGCGTTCACACCAGATCGTCACCGTGGAGAACTTGTTCACGTCGGTGCCCGCCGGGATCGCGTAGTTCTGGTTGCCCTCGTTGCCCTTGAGGCTGCCGAGGTCGATGTGCTTGCCGTCATCGAGGTTGCCGCCGCCGTCCTGCTCGACCGGCTGGTCGCTGAGCCACACGTGCAGGGCCGGGCCGTCAGAGGTACGCAGGTTCGTCAGGCGTAGGTTTGACTGCCCGGCCGTGAGCGGCTGGATCTCCACGGAGCCACTGGTCTCGTGCTCGTGGGAGATGAAACTGCCGGACGCCAGCGGCTTGGCCGCAACAGCCCCCTGCCGGCCGGTGGCCACGGGCGCCGCTTCATCCACGCGGTGCGTGGTGAACAGCCGCCAGGGCTGGAAGAGATAGAGCCCGACGGCCGCCACAACGACGACGACGGCGGTGGCGATCCACAGGACAGGCCGCTTGTTTCGGCTCATGAGAGTTTCCGTTTCTTTTGGATGCTCACGCCGGGCCGGTGCCCGAGCGTGGCGCCGGGGGACGAGATTTCCCGGCAGCATGGGGCCGTTCGGCCCTCCTGCTCAGCGGGTCACGGCCGCTCTTGTTCGGTGGTGGAGCGCGCGGCCCTTTCGCGGCGCAGCTCGTCGGCCTCGTCGCGGACGGCGTCGAGCCGCGTCTCGAGCATGCTGACGCGCTCGCGGTAGCGTTCCAGTTCGGCTCGGACGAATTCGGCGTCCGCCACCTGGCGGGCCGTCTCCTCGCGGATGGCGGCTGTCTCCTGCGCGAATTTCTCCTCCGCGGCGTCGAGCGCGGCAACGGCCATGTCACCCGCTTCCTCGGCGAGTGCGGCGCGCTCCTCAGCGGCCAGGATGCGCTGCGCGGAGGCACGGGTGACCGTCTCGATGCGGGCCTCGGCCGCCGCTGAGTCCGTGATGATCGCCAACTCCTCGATGTAGCCGGGCAGATCGGCGGCGAGCCGCTCGATGAGCGTGACCAGGGCGTCGCGTGACTGAGCGGCATGGTCGCCGTCGGCGATCGGCGTCGCAGCGATTGCGGTCATTTCGCTGGGCACTGCTTCCTCTGCGGGCGCCTGGGCGCAGGGCTCGGGGGCCGGATCCTGTCCGGGCTGCGGTGGCACCACCTCGGCGACAGGTGTCCGGGCCCCCTTGGCCTCCTCCTTGGCGTCCTGCTTGGCGTCCTGCTTGGCCGCGTTCTTGGCCTCCTCCTTGGCCGTCTTCTTCGCCTCGGCTGCCACCCGCCTGTCGTCCTTGCGCTGCTGCCGCTTGGCACGGAACTTGCGGAAAGCGCCGAGCGCGTTGTGCTCAGGGTGCCCGCAATAGCGGGGCGCCGTCCCCTGCACGTCGGGGGCGTGCGCCTCGGGCGGATTCGTACAGCCCGGGTAGGCGCAGGTGGGGTGGGTCTCGACGGACTGGACAGTCATGTTCGGCCTTTCATCGCTGAGGAGTTCTCGGTGGTCGGACATTGCCTTGTTCCGGCCCTAGCCGTATTCGCGTTCGGCGGTGCTTGGGCTCGGTGGTATTCCGGCTCGGTGGTGTCCCGGCTCGGTGGTGTCCCGGCTCGGTGATGCTTGGATCTGGTGGTGCCGGCGCTCAGCGGTTCGGGATTCCCGAAGTCGAACCGGCGCCCGGCGCACGATTGCGACCGATGGTCAACGTGGTCTTCCTGTTGGTGAGGTCGTCGACGGCTCGGTCATGTCCTGCCACACCCTGGTGGCGATCACATCGTCATGGCTCATACTCGTCAGTGCGGCTCGCGCGCCGAACGTTACAAGTGGCTTCCGACCAATCGCAGTTGCGGGCGCAGGGGTCGGCACGTCATCGACGTGACAGCCCGCGGCTCGAGTTGCGGCTCTCCGCGGGCGCGTCCGTCCTGAGCAGGCATACTGGCGGCACGCGAGGGTCGAACAGGCAAGGCCCGCGCAGCTGACGGGGGGCGCTTGGTGAGCCGGGACATCCGGACCATGAGGGTGGCTGTCAGGGCTGCCGGCATCGGCTCCGGCAGTGCGCCTGACACGAAGGAGCCGTGTCACTCCTCCCGTTCCACGGATCTGGTCGCTCTGGCTCGGGATGCCGCGCGCGCTCGGCCGGCGGGTGAGGAACGCCCCACTGACGTCGTCGCTCTGGCAACGGCGCTGGCTCGCGTCTCGAGACCTCGATCGGCAGCACGCGTCGTCCGCCTGCTCCCCGCGGGCGACGAGCGAGGGCGGGCATGGCTCGCTGTCATACGCAGGACCGCCGCCGACGGTGACTTCGACACTGCCCTGTCGCTGAAGGATGCAGTCGGCAACCGGCCGTGGGCGGCGAAAGCCGTAGGCCTGCTCGCGCGGGTCCGCGCTGAGAACGGGCAGTACGAGGGTGCCCGGTCGCTCGCGGAGTCGATCCCCTATCCCCACGACCGCCTCCAGACCTGGGCCGTGCTGGCCGAGGTTGCCGCTGAAGCCGGCGATCCCGAGTGGGCACCCGAATTCCTTGACCGAGCGGAACAGACCGAGCGGGTCCACGACGCCTGGACGCTGCCCGCGCTGCCCGTTCTGATCCGCGCAGCACAGCTCGCCGGCGATCACGACAGGGCTCTGGCGTCGGTCGCTCGGCTCGAAGGCATCGCCCGCAGTGAGAGCGCCGCCCGGGAAGCACTGCGTGGCGGACGCACCGGCGATCGGCAGGAAAAGGGCACGCTGAGCGACACTCCCGCACTGGTGCCCTTGCTTCAGGCCTCGATCGGCCTCGGAGAGTACGAGCGGGTGGACGCCCTCTTGAAGAGGGTGCGCGAGCGGGCGGACCGTGCCAAGGCAACCGCGGCGACTGTGAGGGCGCTCGCGCAGTGCGGCGAGGTGGGCCGCGCCGAACGGCTGGCACGCTCCGTGAAGCATCCCGGTCATCGGGCAGCCGCGTTGGCGTCGGTGGCCGATGCCGCTGCCGCTGCCGGGGACCGGGAGACGATCGCCGCCTTGGGTGAGTCGCTCGCCGGGGCGGACGAGATGGTGCACGCGGGGCCGGTCATCGCGGTGGCCGAGGCCTGGGCCGCCGTGGGGGCTGCCGACCGTGCCGAAGCGTGGACCCGGTCCATCGCCGTGCCCGCGCTGCGCGTCGAAGCTCAGGCGGCCGTGGCCGAGGCACTGGCCGGCGCCGGTGACCTGGAGCGGGCAGAAGCCTTCGCTCTTCGTCTCGGCGATCCGGACCTGCGCGCCGAGGCACTGCACCGCGTCGTCACGTGCCTGGCCGAGGGAGGTCTGACGGCCCGGGCGGAGGATCTGGCCGGTCGGATCCAAGGGGCGAGCCGGCGAGCGCGGGCACTGGCGGTGGTCGCGTCCCATGCAGGCGAGACCGACGCTCGCAGGCTTGCCGCGCCGGCGCTCGCCGTGGGTGACTGGCCCGCGGTGATCGAGGTCCTGGCCCGCGTGGATCCGTCAGCGGTGGCCGCCGTCGCCGAAGAGTCGCTGCGCCGGGCCGCAGAGCACCCACTGGAATGACGGCGGCGGCGCTGGTTGACGGCTGCGATGCTGGTTGGCGGCGGCGACGCTGATGGGCGGCGGCGTCACCACGACTTGAGCAAGCCCCGCACGCCGCTTCGACGACGGGTACGCACGACGCCCGGCCGGTCGATCCCCCACGACGCTTCGGCGGTCGGTCCCGCACGACGCTTCGGCGGTCGGTCCCGCACGGCGCTTGGACAGTCGATCCGCTACGGACGCAGTTCCAGGGTGATGTGTGAGGACAGCGCGTGGAGGAAGTCGCGCGCGTCGAAGATCTCTCCTGCGGATGCGACTCCGCGCGCCCGGGTCCGCCCCGTGAGGATGCGGTCGACCGCTTCCACCACCAGCGGCGCGGTGATGGCGTAGATGTCCTGGCCGCGGGCCACGGCGCGTCGTTCGGCGCCAGCCGAGCGTACGACGACGTCGACGAGGAAGGTCTGCTCGGACCGCCCCCGCTCGTCGACCGCGGCCGGCGCCGGGGTGTCCGGGGCGGCGAGGTCCGAGGCCGCCTCCACGGTCATGTAGGTGCACACTTCGGGGATGGGCAGGTGGCTGGGAATGGTGACGACGTCGGCCATGGTGAACTCCCCGATCACGGAGCGGGGGCCCATCGGGTCAGGGAAGGGCCACTGAAGCGTCGGCGCTGCGTCATGACGGTGCTCCAGGCGACCGTTGGTGTAGCGGACGCGCCGGCCGTCCCGCCGTTGCCGGGACACCGCCCCCGACGTGCGTGTCCCGTTCGTGGGGTGCCAACTGCTCAGCCCGTACGCGATGTGCGCCTCGTCGGCGGCGGTCCAGTCGCCCATCGCCGCCGTGGCCAGCAGGTCGCCGAAGCCGCCGAAGAAGGCCATCGCCGGGACGATCACCGCGCCCGCGTCGCGCGCCCGGTCGGCGTAGTGCGCGAAGGTGTCGGCGTTGGCCTCGATTTCGGCCGCCACGTCCAGGTACGGGATCCCTGCTCGCAGGGCCGCCTCGATGACGGGGCCGGCCGTCACGGCAAAGGGTCCGGCGCAGTTGATCACGGCCGCCGCACCGGCCAGCGCGCGGTCGAGTGAGGCAGGGTCGTCGACGGATGCGGTGCGGGCGTCCAGCCCGGTTTCGTGTGCCATCGCCTTCAGCTTGTCCGGGGCACGGCCGGCGAGGACCGGGCTGTATCCGCGCTCCCCCAGCTCCGCCACCACGAACCGCCCGGTGTGCCCGTACGCGCCGAACACCACCACCGTCTGGCCCGATCCCATCGGTTCCCCCTGCGCTCGAATGATCCGCTTCGATCTGTCACCGGCATCCTGGCGAGGCCCGACAACTGCCCGCGACTGTCCGGAACGACATGGCACGTAGAATTCCGGACATGACTGCGGTTGCGCTGGCCGTCACTGACGGCATGCTGCACTTCGAACTGTCCCTCGCGTGCGAGGTCTTCGGCGCCGAACCGACCGGCCTGGCGGACCCCTGGTACCGCTTCTCGCTCTGCGGGCCGGGCACGGTGCGGGTCGGCCGATTCCGCCTGGAGCCCGAACACGGACTGGACCGGCTCCCCCTCGCCGACACCGTCATCGTGCCCGGCTGGGCCGACATCGACCGGGACCCGCCGGCGGAGCTGATCGACGCGGTGCGCGCGGCTCACGAGGCGGGCGCACGGGTGGCCTCACTGTGCACGGGTGCCTTCGTGCTGGCGGCTGCCGGCCTGCTGGACGGCAGGCGCGCGACGACGCACTGGGCACACACCCGGGAGCTGGCCGAGCGCTACCCGCACGTGACCGTGGACCCGGACGTCCTCTACGTGGACAACGGCAGTGTGCTCACCTCGGCCGGCAAGGCCGCGGCCATGGACCTGTGCCTGCACCTGGTCCGCGCGGACCACGGCTCGTCGATCGCCAACACGCTCGCTCGTCGCCTGGTCGTACCCCCGCACCGCGACGGCGGCCAGGCTCAGTTCGTCACCACGCCGCTCCCCGAGCCGGGCAACCACCCGCTGGCCGCGCTCATCCCCTGGGTGGTCCAACGACTGGACCAGGCACTCACCGTCGAGGACCTGGCCCGCCAGGCGCGGATGAGCTCGCGCCACCTGGGCCGCCACTTCAGATCGGTGACGGGCACCACTCCACTGCAATGGCTCCTCACCCAACGGATACGCCGTGCCCAGGAGTTGCTGGAGACCACCGACGACACGGTCGACACCATCGCGGCGGCCACCGGCATGGGCAGCGCCACAACACTGCGCCGCCATTTCAACCGGACGGTCGGGGTGCCGCCGGACACCTACCGCCGCACCTTCCGCTCACAGGCCCGCACCGGCCCGGACCGGAGCGGGCAGCCGCGGGCGTGAGACCACCAGGCCGGCGAGTCGGACGCCCGGTGGTGAACCGTGCCGTGGGCCGGTTCGGCGTCCCCGGTCTCGCGGTTGCGCGTTCCTCTGCGGGCGCGCATCAGGGGCACTCCGCGTCGGCCACCTGGCCGGCCTGCGCGAGGGCACCGGGCGGTCCGAAGCCGACGAGTTGCGGCGCCTCGGCGGCGTCGCCGCCTGGTCAGGGAGCGGCGTTCTCGGCGCCCGGCACTTCCTCGATCGTCGTTTGTCGTGCCGGGGCGGGCGATCGGAGCAGGGTGGCGGCGAGGAGGAGGGAGAGGGCCACCAGGCAGGCGCCGATGCGGAAGGCGAACTGGTAGCCACCCGTGAGTGCCGAGGCGGTGCTCGCCCCGTCGGCCAGCAGGGCATCGGTGTGCGAGGTGGCGAGCGTGCTGAGGACCGCGAGGCCGAAGGCGGCGCCGATCTGCTGCATGGTGTTGAACATCCCGGAGGCGATCCCCGAGTCCTGGGGCGTGGCCGCTGACATCGCGAGCGTGGCCAGCGACGGCATCGCGAGCCCGAAGCCGATGCCGAGCGGCAGCAGCGCGGGCAGGACGTCCACGGCGTAGCTCCCGCCCGCAGGTACGCGGCTGAGCGCGCCGAGACCTGCCGCGATCAGGAAGAGTCCGGGAAGGAGTACCGCACGGGGACCGTAGCGGGCGATCAGCTTGGGCGAGAAGCCGAGGGACAGCGCGCCGATCGCGACCGAGACCGGGAAGATGCCCAGGCCGGTGTGGATCTCGTCGAAACCGAGCACCTTCCGCAGGTAGAGGACGCCGAGGAACTGGAAGCTGAACATGCCGGCCACCATGAGGGCCTGGATGCCCATCGCTCCCGAGACGTTGCGCGAACGGAACACACGAAGCGGCAGGAGCGGATGGGGCGCCGTCGCCTGGCGCGCGACGAATGCCGGCAGCAGGGCGAGTGCCACGGCTCCGCAGCTCAGCGCGTGTGCGGAAGTCCAGCCGTGGTCCGTGGTCCCGACGATCGTGTAGACGCCGAGCATCAGTGCGCAGGTGACCAGGAGCGCGCCCACGACGTCGGTCCCCTCGCGGAGACCGACACCCTCCTCCGACGTGAGCACGCGCCAGGCCCACAGCACGGCCACGATGCCGATCGGGACGTTGACGAAGAAGATCCAGTGCCAGCTGATGGTCTGCGTCAGGACGCCGCCGGCGAGGAGTCCCGTCGAGCCGCCGGCCGACTGGACGAAGCTGTAGACGCCGATGGCCTTGGCCCGCTCTTTCGGCTGCGGGAAAAGGGTCACGACCATGCCGAGAGTGACGGCGGAGGTCACCGCGCCGCCGGTGCCCTGGAGGAACCGGGAGGCGAGCAACATCCCTGGATCCTGGGACACACCGCACAGCAGTGAGGCAGCCGTGAAGATGCTCAGACCGGTGATGAAGACGCGCTTGCGCCCGATGAGGTCGCCGAGCCGCCCGGCGAGCAGCAGCAGACCGCCGAAGGGGACCAAGTAGGCGTTGACGACCCATGCCAGGCCCGACGAGGAGAACCCGAGGTTCTGCTGGATGGACGGCAGCGCCACGCTCACGACGGTCCCGTCCAGGATGACCATCAACTGCCCGGCGCAGAGCACGGCCAGAGCCGGCCAACGTGACGTCCCTGCCGATGTGCTGATTCTCCGCATGTGAGCCCCCCTTCCTATGGTGCACGACTTGTTACAGCGGTCATCTTCTGTAACCATGACGCGCTGCGGAAGGAGGAACTTTCATGTCACACAGTCACACCGATGTGTCCGACCAGGTCAGCAACGAGGCATGCCCGCTCACCGAGGTCCTCGACCACGTAGCAGGCAAATGGAGCATCGGCATCCTCGTCGCCGCCGCGCACGGACCCATCCGGTTCACCGAGTTGGAACGCACCATCACCGGCATCAGCCGGCGCATGCTCACCTTGAACCTGCGCAAGCTGGAACGCGACGGCCTGCTTGTCCGGACCGTCCACCCCACCGTGCCGCCCAAGGTGGAATACAGCCTCACCCCGATGGCACGCGAACTGCACGCGAGCCTCACCGGGCTCGTCGGCTGGGCAGAGCGCCACCGAGCCGACATCACCGCCGCCCGCGCCGCCTACGACGCCGCGACCGCATCGGCGGGGGCCAACACGCCTAGTGCGCAGGTGTGATGGAGAAGGTCTGGCTTCCGCTGCCGTCGCAGGGCTGCGTCACCGCCGGTGCCCCGGCGGAGTTCCTCGACCCGCTGATGCCCACGCACCCACCGCCCACCACGCGGAGCACGTACTGAGCGCCGCCACCGGAACCCGATCGCTCGACACGGAACCTGCTGGTCTTCGCGCAGTCGTCCCAGGGCTCCAGCAGGGCGGCACCCGTGCGCACACTGATCGCCTTCAGGCAGCCCTTGCCGTGGTCAGGGTGGTACCACTGCACGCGGATCGTGTCTTCCCCCGCGGGCACCAGCTCGGTCTCCTGTGGTGCGACGTCCCCGCACGGACGCTGCACGGCCACCAGCGAGTCGTACCCTTCGGCATGCCCATCGGTCAGGCACAGACCGTCCGCCAGGACCGGACGAATCTCCACGGGCCCGTGCGGCAGGACGGTCCGGGTTCCTGAGGACCCGGGCCCACCCGCTCCGTCACCCCCGGACGGGCCTACGGCCCAGACGGCGGCGGCCACGCAGGACAGCACGGTGAGCCCCAGCAGCAACGCGGGCACCCGGCGCCGGCTCAGCCGCCGGAGGATGCGCCGGCCCGCTGTCCTCGGCTCGTCCCCGGCCTCGCCCTCGTCTTCACCGCCGTTCCGGCCCGTGCCGCCGCTGACGGCCCTTTCCCGGGCCGCCAGCCACTCGTGCACCCGCTGTTCGTCCCCGCAGGCCCGTACGAACGCGGCCACCAGTTCGGGACGCGGCGTGGCCTTCCCGCCGAGGACGTCCGCCAGCGTGCTGCGGGCCAGCACCTCTCCTTGGCCGGCCGCACGCTCCTCCAGCTGACGGTAGGTCAACCCCGAGCGTTCCTTCAGCTGCCGCATGGCTGCCGCGAACTCGCCCACGCCGGCCGCCTGCTGCGGCCGTACTTCCCCCGCATTCGCCATGCGGCCATCGTGAACCGCCCCACCGCCCGTGGACAACGCTCGTTTCGGTCCTCCGCCGCCTGTCCGGACAGGATCCGGACAGGCCTCTGACCAGCCCGGACAAGGACCGTCTTGTCCGAGACAGACCATGCCGTTGCAGCGGCCGGCTTCCGCACCCCAAGCTCGGATCAGCCCGCCGGACGCGACCGGATCAAGGTCCGCACACCGACCGGTGCCGCGCCGTGCGCGGACCGGAACCGAGCCGGGCATCCCAGGAAACCCACGAAGAAACCGGAGGACGGGTATGCGCATGCAACTGCGGACGATCCCCGATCGTCTGCTCGACAAGGTGGCCCCGAAAGCGAGTGCGTCGGCGAGCGGCTGCTGGCAGAGCGAGTGCATCTACCGCCGCTGCGAGGGGCGCACCACGACGCTGATGTGGTACGAGGTCTGCAGGGACTACCAGAAGGTCGGTTACTGCGGCTGCCGCATGTAACGGGCGTCGTCTCCCTGCGTAGCACGCATCTCCGAAACACCGGCTCCGCCCCGGCCACGCCGGGCGGAGCCGGTCTCCAACCACCGGTCTCCAACCACCAGTCTCCAACCACCAGTCTCCAACCACCAGTCTCCAACCACCGGTCTCCAACCACCGGTCTCCAACGGCCTGTTCCTTATGGCCGATCTTCGACGGCCCGGCTCCGACGGCCCGGATCCGGCAAACGGTCTCCGGCGACCGGGCTGCGGCGACCGGGCTGCAACGCCGTGCGCTTCGCCGGCTGGAGGGTTTGGCTCCGATGAACTACGTGCTCGTCAGCGGCCGGGTCCTGCTCGGCCTCGTCTTCTTGTGCTCGGTCGCCGGAAAGGTCCGCTCCGCGGAGGCGTACCGCGCCTTCCGGGTCTCGGTGGCGCGACTCGCCCCGCCCCTACGGCGCAGGACGAAGGCCGTGGCGCCCTTGGTGATCACCGCCGAGGCTGCCGTGCTCATGGCGCTCGTCCTCCCCGCGTCCGTCAAAGTGGGCTTCGCGGCGGCCGCGTGCCTGCTCGCCGGGTTCTCCATGGCCCTGATCGGGGTGTTGCGGCGCAAGGAGAGCGCCGCCTGCCACTGCTTCGGCGGCTCTGAACCCGTCGCCCCGCGGCACGTCGTGCGCAACGTGCTGCTGATCGGCGTGGCCCTCGCCGGACTGGCGGGACGGCCCGCCACTGCCGGGGCGGCGGTCGGGTCGTCGGCTGGACTGCTCCTGGCCGTCGGCGTCGGGGCGCTCCTCGCGCTGTTCACGGTGGCCCTCGACACGCTGGCTCACCTGTTCGGCCCGGTGAACAGAGACGAGGCCGGGGCGTGACGCGCGACACCGCCGCTCGCACGGCACTCGGCGGGATCTGCGCGGTGGCCACCGCTGTGGCCCTGCTCCGGCGCCGGTACGTCGTCGTCACCGTCGAGGGCGAGAGCATGACTCCCACCCTCGTCGCGGGTGACCGGGTCGTGGTCCGCCGCACCGGGCTCGCCGCCGTACGCAGTGGCCAGCTGGTGGTGGCCGGGCCGCCTACCGGTGAGCGGTGGGACCGCCTCCCACTGCCCGAGTGGCTGATCAAGCGCGCCGTCGCCGTCCCCGGGGACCGGGTACCGAAGGACGCAGGGCCGGCACTGGGAGCGCCGGACGGGGAGCGCGTGCCGGACGGACGGCTCGTGCTGCTCGGAGACAACCCGAACAGAAGCCTGGACTCCCGCCACTTGGGCTACTTCGCCTCCGGCCAACTGCTCGGCGTCGTCGTCCGCCGGATCCCGCGCTCGGCTGCCGGTGCCGGCCGTATCCCTTCGTCGCCCGGCCGCGGCCGGGCCGTCCCAGGAAGGACCCACTCAGCATGGCGTACCTGACCGCCGTCGTGACGCTGTTCGGTCTGATGAGCATCGTCAACCTGATACTGACGTTTGGTGTCGTCCGACGGTTGCGCACCCAGGAGGACGGGTCCACGCCCGCCGCCGAGGGCGACCCGTTCCAGGGCTCGGGACTCACCGTCGGGGAGCCCGTCGGCAGCTTCTCCGTGCACGACACCGAGGGCAGGCCGGTGACCCGTGACAGTCTGCGCGAGGGAATGCTCGTGGCCTTCCTCTCCCCCGGCTGCCTCCCCTGCGAGGAACTCCTGCCGGGTGTCGTGGAATTGGCCCGCACGGCGGGCCCCGGGCAGGTGCTGGCCGCCGTGGTGGTGGACGGGGACGACGGGGCACGACCCGACGCCTTCGTGGCCGCCCTGTCGCCGGTGGCGACGGTCGCCGTGACACGTCTCGGGGGTGAGCTGACCCGGGCCTTCGAGATCAAGGGCCTGCCGACCGCCGTCCGTATCGGTCCCGAGGGCCGGGTCGCGGCCCGTGGCCGTGCCCTGCTGCGGGTTGCGCATTCCGTGAGGGCCGGTGCATGAAGGGGAACAGGAGCGAGGATCCGGGCCGCCGTACGGGCAGCGGGAACGAACAGCTCACGCCGCGCGCCGCGTTCGTCGCCGCCCGCAGTGCCGTCTCGCTCGCCTGGCGGTCGGCGCCGGCGCACATGACGGGCCTCGTGGTCGTCGCCGTCGCCGGTGCCGGGGTACCCGTGGGAGTCGCCTGGCTCACACGGCTCGTCCTGGACCGGCTGACCGGTGTGAGCGGGACGGCTCTGCTCGGGCTGGCCCTGGGCGTCGCCCTGCTGGGGCTGGTGGCGGCGCTGCTGCCACACCTCGGCCAGTACCTGGGCACACGGCTCAACCGGGCGGCGGGGTTGCGGGCGGTGAACCGGCTCTTCACGGTCGTCAACTCCTTCGGCGGCCTCGCCAGGTTCGAAGACCCGCGCTTCCAGGACCGTCTGCGGATGGCTCAGTCCGCGGGCAGCCAGACCGTCGGCCGCGTGGTGGAGACCGGGCTGAGAATCGCCGGAGGGGGCCTGGGCGTCGTCGGTTTCGTCATCGCGCTCTTCGTCATCAGCCCGGTGATGACGGGTCTCGTCGTCGCAGCTGCCGTGCCCGCGCTGGCTGCCGAGTTCCGGCTGTCCCGGCTCCGGGCGAGGAGCGCCTGGCGCATCAGCTCCGCGCAGCGCAGGGAGTTCTTCTACCAGTCCCTGCTGTCGAGTCTGGACGCGGCGAAGGAGATCCGGCTGTTCGCGGCCGGTGACTTCTTCAAGCACCGCATGCTCGACGAACGGCGTGCCGCCGATGCCGAGCGCCGGCTGGTGGAGCGCAGGGAACTCGTCACCCAGTCGGGCCTCGCGGTGCTCAGCGCGCTCGTCTCCGGAGGGGGGCTGGTGTGGGCCGTACTGGCGGCGAGGCAGGGCCGGTTGTCGGTCGGTGACGTCTCCATGTTCGTGGCTGCCGTCGTCGGGGTGCAGGGCGCGATGTCCGGCCTGGTCGGCTCCCTGGCCGACGGGCACCATCAGCTCCTGCTGCTCAACCACTACATGGCGGTACTGGGGGCCGGACCGGACCTCCCGCCGCCGGCCGGACTCGTCCACCTTGACACGCTGCCCGCGCTGCGCCGGGGTATCGAGCTGCGGGACGTCTGGTTCCGGTACGGCGACGGCTGTCCCTGGGTGCTGCGCGGTGTGAATCTGTTCCTCCCCCGCGGCGCGGCCGTCGCCCTGGTCGGTCACAACGGTGCCGGCAAGAGCACGCTGGTCAAGCTGCTGTGCCGGTTCTACGACCCGACGCGGGGCGAGATCCTCTGGGACGGGGTGGACATCCGCCGGGTACCGGTACACGAGCTGCGTCGTCGGCTCGGGGCGGTGTTCCAGGACTACATGAACTACGACCTGACGGCCGGCGAGAACATCGCCGTCGGTGACGTGCGGGCGCTCGGCGATCCGGCGAAGCTGGCCACCGCCGCGCGGGAGGCGGGCGTGCACGACGTGGTGGCGAAGCTGCCGCACGGGTACGACACCATGCTGAGCCGGCTCTTCGCCGCCGGCGACGCCGATGACGACACGGGGGCTCTGCTCTCCGGGGGCCAGTGGCAGCGCCTCGCCCTCGCCCGGGCGTTTCTGCGAACCGAGCCGGACCTGCTCATCCTGGACGAGCCCAGCTCGGGTCTCGACGCGGAGGCCGAGTACGACATCCATCTGCGGCTTAGGCGGTACCGGGCGGACCGCACCAGTCTGCTGATCTCGCACCGGCTCGGGGCGGTCAGGGACGCGGACAGGATCGTCGTGCTGGCCGACGGCCGGATCACCGAGGAAGGCTCCCACGCCGAACTGCTCGACGCGGACGGTACGTACGCCCGGCTCTTCACCGTCCAGGCCAACGGCTACCAGCCCTGACGCCTTTCCCGCCGTCGCCGGCACCCTCATCTGCCACCGCGGCTGCGCCGGCGGCGCCCCGGAGACCATTGATTAAGCTCTCGATCATGTGGAGACAGGCAGCGACAGAAGTATTTCCTGGCGTGGGCTTCCGGGATCCGGCCGAGGCATCCGGCCTCGTCGCCGCGGAGACGCGGCTCGGGCGAAGACTCCCTGCAGAGCTGCGGCAATTGCTCCTCGAAAGCGACGGCGTGACGGGACACTTTCACGTGGACACCGTCTGGCCCATCGACCGGATCGTCGAGACGAACCTTCTCTTCCGGTCCGACGAGGCGTTCACCCAGTTGTACATGCCGTTCGACGCCTTCCTCTTCTTCGGGGACAACGGAGGCGGCGATCAGTTCGCCTTCGTCCGGCAGCCCGAGCGTCCGGACATCTTCGTCTGGGAGCACGAGAGCGACAGTCGTCGGTGGGTGGCGAACGACCTGCTGGACTACCTCGGCCGTGCACTCCGAACCGGCGACGACGACTGGTTCCGGCCGTGAGGCGCCGGCCACCCCTGCCTTCGTGCCGCCCATGACCAGCCGAACCCGCCTTCACCGCTCCGCTAGCATGTTCGAACTCATCACGATCGCCCCTCGGTCCATCACCGGGAAGCCATGCCACACAGCGGGAGTAGTGGCCTGGTCCACCTAATACAAAATCGGTCAGTCCGTTGACATTTATGACATCGCGGATGTTTTCGCGAATAAACGAGAAAATAGCGTTCGCCGTGCGACGTCAACCACGGGCGATCCTGTGGGCCGCGGCAAGCGTGGCGGTCCTCGGGTTGCTCATCACGCTGGGGATCGCAGCGCGTCATTACGGTGGCGTGCCGGCACTGGTGAGCAGTCAGGCGAAAGAGGTGATCCTCACTCCCAAGCCGGGGCCGTTGTACGCCGGCATGGCGTTGATGATGGTCGTGCTCACCTGGCGGCAGCGGTTCGTCGCGGCCGGTGTCGCCGTCGGCATCGACGCCCTCTCCGTGCTGGCCCGGTTGGCGACCGACACCGGCACGACCGACGGCAGTTTCTTCGGCACCGGCGCCTTGTGCGTGATTCTGGGCCACGGGGTCACCGCTCTCACACGCCGCAGCGGCCGGGAACGCGTCCTGCTCCTGAAGGGCGTCGGGCTGGGCCTGCTGCTGGTGGCCGGCCGCAAGACGGGGGACACCTGGCTGCTCATCACGGCGAAGACCCGCCCGTCGGTACTCGACCAGTACGCGGCGACCGCCGATCAGGCACTGGGCAACCCGTCGTGGCTGGCGGGCCGGCTCCTCCAGGCCACCGGCCCGATCGGCACCCATCTCCTCGGCTGGGTCTACGCCCAGCTCGCGGTGGCCGCGGTCGTCGTCGCGCTGTACCAGCTGCGCAACGTCGGGGCCGAGCGTCGCTTCCCGCGCCATCATCTGATACGCCCCTTTCTGTTGATCGGCCTCCTCGGACCGGCCGTCTACATGCTCTTCCCCGTGGTCGGGCCGGTCTTCGCCTACGGCCCGGGCGCCTCCGGCACCGGCGGCGTGCAGTGGGCGGTGGCCAACCTGTGGCCGGACACGCCGCCGCCGATCAGTGCCCCGCACCCGATGACGTACGACGACATCACCCCGCGGAATTGCATGCCCAGCCTGCACACGGCGTGGGCCACCGCGATCTTCATCCACTCCCGCAAGGGGCCACGTGTTCTGCGATGCGCGGGTACTTTCTGGCTGGTTGCCACACTCGGTGCGACATTGGGCTTCGGCTACCACTACGGCACCGATCTCATTGCCGGCGTGGTGTTCGCGCTCACGATCGAGGCTGCCCTGCGCTCGTTCGACCGCGGCTGGGACCGGCAGGGGATCCATCTGCTCATCCAGGGCACGACGGTCTTCGTCGCGCTCCTGCTCTCCTACCGCTATCTGGCGATGGGGATGGCCACACATCCGTGGATCGCCGGCCCGCTTCTCCTCCTGGCGATGGCTTCCGTGATCCACAGCTACGTACGGGCCGTCAGAACCTGGGATCCGGAATCCGCCCCGGCACTGCAACCAGCACCGCAACCCGAGCCGGTGTGAGTGGCACCGCACCGGTTCGTGGGCTTGCACCTCGGAGAAGGCCGAGCCTTCCGCCCTCCTTCTCCGGTCGCCGGACCGAGTGGCGGCCGGCACGGCACCTATACTGCCGGGCGAGCGGAGCCGTAGCGCAGAGGTCGACGCGCGCGGTCTCCAAAGCCGCGAGGACGCCGGTTCGAATCCGGCCGGCTCCGCCCGCTGCGCGAGGCCGGCTCCGCCCACTGCGCAGGCGTGGTGCCTCGTGCCCCGGTGAGCCGGGCGGTGCCACTTGTGAGGCTCACGGGCAACTCCGGGAGGGAAGTGCGCGGAGGCGAGCGCCAAGACCGGGAGAGTTGCCGTGCGGGGCGGGAACAGGCGGCCCGGCCGGAACTGTTGCACCGGCAGGGACCGGCGCGGCGTGGGCGGGAAACAGGGAGATCCCGTGTTCGTCCGCCCCTGCGCGATCCGGCCCCGGTCTGCGGCAGGCGCGGTCACCGGACTTCTCGGGGCGACCGCATGTTCCGCCTGGCCTGTCGCGACCTCGTACCAAGGCTTTTTCACACTGGAGGACTGTTTCATGACCGACCGGCCCTTGACGCTGATGGCAGTGCACGCCCACCCCGACGACGAGGCCACCGGAACGGGAGGTGTCCTCGCGCGGTACGCGGCGGAAGGCATCCGCACGGTCCTCGTGACGTGTACCGACGGTGGTTGCGGTGACGGACCGGAGGGTGTCAAACCGGGTGATCCCGGGCACGATCCGGCGGCCGTCGCCTTGATGCGGCGTCGAGAACTCGAGGCGAGCTGCGAGATCCTGAAGGTCAGCCACCTGGAGATGCTGGGCTACGCCGACTCCGGGATGATGGGCTGGCCGGCCAACGACGCCCCGGGGTCCTTCTGGCAGACGCCCGTCGAGGAGGGCGCCGCCCGGCTCGCGGAACTCTTGCGCCGCTACCGACCCGATGTGGTCGTCACCTACGACGAGAACGGCTTCTACGGCCACCCGGACCACATTCAGGCAAACCGCATCACGATGGCGGCGCTGGCGATGACCGGGCTGACCCCGAAGGTGTACTGGACGACGGCGCCCCGCTCGATGATGCAGCGGTTCGGGGAGGCCATGCGCGAGTTCGGTGCGGACTGGCAGGAGCCGGATCCCGCCGAGGCCGCCGCGCTGGCCGAGATCGGGCTCCCCGACGAGGAGATCACCACCTGGGTGGACACCACGGCGTTCGGCGGTCAGAAGTTCGATGCGCTGGCCGCGCACGCCAGCCAGGGCGAGAACATCTTCTTCCTCAAGATGGGTCAGCAGAGGTTCACCGAGTTGATGGGCGTCGAGACCTTCGTACGCGTCCAGGACACCACCGGCGCGGCCGTGCCCGAGAACGACCTCTTCGCCGGACTGCGCTGATCCCCCATGCCCGTCCGGGAGGCCCTGCTCGGAGGCGCCGGCGGTCACGAGGACGCCGTTCCTCTGCTCGAGCAGGGCCTCCAGGTCCGATTCCGGGCAGAAAAGTAGACGTTCCACGACTGGCGAACCTAGGGTGAGCGCTCATGATCACCCTGGACGCACTGGGGACTTTCACCCTGATAGTCGGACTTCTCACGCTCACTCCCGGACTGGACACCGCACTGATCCTGCGCACCGCGGCACTCGGGCACCACCGTCGCGCCTGGGGCGTGGTCCTCGGCATCCAGAGCGGCACGCTGGTCTGGGGCGTGCTCACCTCGCTCGGGGTGACGGCGCTGCTGACCGCTTCTCATCTCGCCTACGAAGCTCTTCGCTGGGCCGGAGCGGCGTACCTGGTGTGGATGGGCGGCAGGCTGCTGTGGACCACCTGGCGCCCCTCGGCGAGCGGGGGTCCCCGGACCGCGGGGGCCGGACGCGCGACCGTGTCCGGGGCCGGGACCGAAGCCGGTACGGGTGCCGGCAATGCCCTGTTCGGCGGCTGGCGGCAGGGGGTCGTGACCAATCTGCTCAACCCGAAGATGGGCGCGTTCTACGTCGCGGTGCTCCCGCAGTTCATCCCCGACGGCGCCTCGCACCTCGGTGTGGGCGTCCTCCTGGCCGGTGTGCACATTCTGCTGGCCGTCGTCTGGGCGTGCACGCTGATCACCTTCGCGCGGGTGTTCCGGGACCGCCTGCAACGGCCCTCGGTTCGCCGCCGCTTCGACCGGGTGACCGGTGCGGTCATCGCCGCCTTCGGCGTCCGGCTCGCGCTCGGACCGTGAGGCACTGGTTCACGCGACGCAACCCCGAACACCACCGGCAGCCGCGGAATGGGCAGCTTGTGCGCCACCCGAAGCGGAAGCTCAGTCGAGACGGCACTCGTTTCGGCCGCGAACCCACCCCGCGGTTCGCCCCCTGAGCGTCACCGGGTCTCGACCAGTGTGTGCCCCGCTGTCCGCAGTACGGCGGCCGCGTCCGTGAACCGTTGCTGCGGAACGAGCACGAGATCCGAGTGGAAGGTCGAGGTGACGAACACGGGGACCCCTGCCGCTCCGAGCGGCCCCACGACGGCCGCCAGCATGCCGGGTAGATCCAGCTCGTGGGGGTCGTCGCCGTACAGCCCGATCCAGCGCTCCTGCCCGTCGACGACGGCCGGGGGCGCCTCGCGTATGACGGTCAGACCCTCGGGAGCCCGGACAGCCGCGAACCAGGAGTCGTCGACGGGCGCGGACCGGTCGGCAAGGTGCTCGATGACGAAGGGGGACGGCAGGACCGACAGCCGCCTGTTCGTTGTGATCATGGCGGGAGCCTACGGCGCGCCGGCGCCTTCCGGCACGCCGAGAGCGGAGCCTTGTTCCGAGTGCTCTCGTCGGCTGCCGAAGTGGCAGCATGTGGTGGCATGGCAGACCACGACACCAGCAGGTTCCTGGCAGGTCAGACGGGACTCATCGTGAGGATCCCGGAGGCGGAGCCGGCCGTCCGCGCTTGGCGTCAACGGTTCGACCCGTCAGCCCGAGCGGGAGTACCAGCGCATGTGACCGTGCTGTTCCCGTTCCTCGACGCGAGCCGGACAGACGCGCGTGTCTGCTCGGCTCTCGCTGCCGTAATCGGCAGTCATCGTGCCTTCGACCTACGGTTCGTCAGCTGTGGGCGGTTTCCGGGAGTGCTCTATCTCGCTCCCGAGCCGGACGGGCAGTTGCGACGGCTCACTGAGGTGATCGCAGAGCGGTGGCCCGAAGCCCCTCCCTATGGCGGTCAGTTCACCGAGATCGTGCCCCACCTGACCGTCGCTGACGGTCAGGACGATGCGGTGTTGGACGAGATCGAGGCCGGCCTGCTCGGCAGTCTCCCCTTCGCGTCCCGGGTGGCAGCGGTTGACCTCATGGTGCATGACGGGGTGGCCTGGCGGGAGCGGGCATCGTTCGCGCTCCGCGAATGACCGCGCCGTGAGCGTGGGGATCGTTGGCGCTCCGTGAAGGACCGCGCCGTGAGCGTGGCCGGCCCGCCGCAACGGACGGCGGGCCGGTGTGACGGCGTCAGTGGGCCGGCTGTGCGGCGGGGGGCTCGAACCGCATCGGCGTGATCTGCTTGACGTCGTAGCGGCGGCGCATCTCCTCCACCGCCTCGGGATCCACGGCCCTACCGGTCGACCAGATCTCCGCGATCTCCTCGAAGTACAGCTCGTGCTCGGGTGAGGGATAGCACTGGAACAGCATGCGCACCGGCTCGCTGGTGGCGTTGCGGAACGCATGCGGGGTGTGCGGCGGAACGAACATCGCGCTGCCGCGGCCGGCCCGGACCACGCGTTCGCCGTCCGCCGACTCCCAGCCCAGCCAGTCATCCCCCGTACGCTCGGTCGGCTCGAACGCCATCAGCTCCAACTCGCCCTCCAGGATGAAGAAGAACTCCTGCGAGTGCTCGTGAAAGTGCGCACCGGTGTCGAATCCCGGCGGCACCACCACTTCGAAGATGGACACGGCAGATCCCTGGGCGCCGGTGGCCTTGAACGTCACCTCCTGCGCCTTGGTGGTCAACTTGCGGCCCTCACCTGGCAGGACAACGAGATCACTCATGCGATCAACTCCCGAGCGAAACGGACAGGACAGCTAATGCGGCTGTTATGCAATTGCACATCACATGTATTAACCGTCCCGCCGGGTACTCGAGGGATACTCGAGTCCAGGCTCTCACCCGGTTCGCCACTGGCCTCGATCGCCTTGGCCGAAGCCTCGCGGGGGCAGATGCGTCACGTCCACGCGGTCGGCCGGCCGGGGCGCGCATTCCTCCCCCTCCCCCCGGGGCCTGTCAGGTGCTTGGTTTCGTCGTCGCACGTGCCACCACCAGCACGGCCACCAGGCCGATGCCGATGAGGACGTAACCCGAGGTGGTGAGCGCGCCGAGAGTGCCGAGCACGGCGACACCGAGGGCCGAGCCGGCCTGGCGGATGCCGTTGAGCGCGCCCTGGCCGGTGGCGGCGTACTCCGGCGGGGCGGACACGGCCATCACGGCCGCGGCGCCGGGAATGGAGAGGGTGCCGGTCGCGGCGAGGGTCAGCTCGGCGGCGAGGATCAGCGGCAGCGGCGGGTGCTGGCCCACCGCGAAGGCCAGCAGCACGCCGGAGACGACCGAGGCCGACATGCCCGTCAGCAGGATGGGGCGGGGGCCGTAACGGGCGACGAGCCGGCCGGTGAAGAACGGCATCACACAGACGGGGAAGACGATCGGCAGTGCGGCGAGACCGGCCTTGAACGGGGTCAGGTGGTAGGTGTGCTGCAGCCACAGCGCGAACATGTACATCCCGCCGAAGTAGGCGAAGCAGGACACCGCGGCGGCGACCATGGCGGCCCGTACCTTCGGCAGGCCCAGCAGCGCCGGCGGCAGGACCGGGGAGGCCACCCGGCGCTCCGCGACGGCGAGGGCGACGAAGCAGACCAGCGCGACTGCGACGGGGACCAGGGCCTGCGGCGAGTCCCAGCCCTCGATGCCGGCCTCGACCAGTCCGAAGGTGAGCAGACCGAGCCCGCCGGTGGACAGGGCGAGGCCCGGCCGGTCCAGGGCACGGCCGGCACGGACCGGCGGCGCGGGCAGCCGGCGAGCGAGAAGCAGCGCGGCCAGCGCGATCGGCGGGTTGACGAGGAACACCAGCCGCCAGCCGCCGAGTTCGACGAGGGCGCCGCCGAGTACGGGGCCGGCGGCGGCTCCCAGACCGCTCAGCGCGGTCCAGGCGCCGATGGCGCGGGTACGACGGGCGGGGTCGGGGTTCAGGTGGATCAGCAGCGCAAGTGAGGCAGGGACCAGGCCGGCGCCGGCGGCGCCGAGCAGGGCACGGCCGGCGATCAGGGCGCCGACACCGGGTGCGAGGGCGCACACCACCGACAGGACGGCGAACAGGCCGAGCGCGGTGGCGTACACGCGCCGGGCACCCCACCGGTCGGCGATGACGCCGCCGGCGAGCAGCAGCCCGGCGAAGACGACGGTGTAGGCGTCGACGGCCCAGGGCAGCGCGGCGGCGGCCGGGTGCAAGGACTTCTGCACATCGGGCACGGCCACGTTGAGGATCGAGGTGTCGAGCAGGACGAGCAGGTTGCCGGCGGCGATGCCGGCGAACCTCGGCTTGGAGAGGGAGGTGGACGCTGCGGGCGGCTCGGTGGGCACCTCCGGCACAGCGGCGTTGGCGGGACGGGCGAGCGGGTCGGCTGTAGTCATGACCTGGAGCGTGTCCCAATGACCCCGGCACCTGCGACGTCGTGAATCCGATACCCCCATCGGAAAGTCCGATGGACTTTATCCTGCTGACGTGGACCATCGCTATCTGCGTGCATTCGTCGCGGTCGCCGACCATGGCGGTATCTCCGCCGCCGCCCAGGCCCTGGGATACGCCCAGTCCAGCCTGAGCGCCCAGATCAAGCGGCTGGAGGCCGATCTCGGGGTGAGTCTGCTGGTGCGTGCGGGCACCGGGGCGGTGCTCGCCGAGGCCGGCACCCGGCTGCTGCCGCACGCCCGCGAGGCTCTGGAGTTGGAGGAGCGGATGCGCCGGGCGGTCCACGGCGACCGGCCGCGGTTGCGGATCGGGGCACAGGAGTCACTGGCGCACGTGTGGATGCCGGAGGTGCTGGCCGCGCTGGAGTACGGGGCGGGCGGCACGGGCCGCGGTGCGGACGTGGAGCTGACGGTCGCCAACCGGCGGGCGCTGGAACGGGCGTTCGAGAACGGCGAGTTGGACCTGGTGTTCCAGTACGACAACGGCGTCCGGGCGCTCGGACCGCACGCGGTCGTCGGGCACGACCGGACGGTGCTGGTGGCGGCGCCGAGCCATCCGCTGGCCCGCGAGGAGGCCGTGACGCCCGAGGAGTTGCTGCAGCACGACTTCCTGGTGGCGGAGCCCGGCTGCACCTCGGAGATGCTGGTGGACCGCTTGGGCCGGGATCTGCTGGCCGGGGCGGAACTGGCGCTGGTGCAGGGTTCTTTGTCGGCGCTGCTGCGACTGACCGGGCATGGGCACGGGGTGTCGCTGCTGCCGGAGCTGGCCGTGTCCCGGGAACTGCAGGAAGGGGAGCTGATCGAGCTGCGGCTGACCGAGCGGATCCGCCCGGTCAGCATCGTCGCCCAGTGGCGGCCGCGGCTGGGTCCGGCCGAGCGGTGCCTGCACGCCCTGCTGGAGGTGGCCCGCCGGGCCGACCCGCTGCCCGAGGTGACCCGCGCGCCACACGGGGCGCGGGCTTCCTGATGCGCAGCCTGGCGGCTCCCGGGCGCCGCGCCGGTGGGGCCGACTTGTACAACCGGTCCCCGACACCGCACTGTTGGCTCATATTCGCATACGGTCAGGAGTCCCGGCTTGTCCTCCCACACCCCCGCGCCCGCCCACGTCGTCGACCCCGCCGGCGGCTGCCCGCACGCTCTGAACGCCGCCCTGCGGGCTCGGGGGCCCGTCGCGGACATCGTCCTGCCCGGCGGGGTGCCCGCAGCGGTCGTCCTGGGGCACGACACGCTCAAGGAGTTCCTCTCCCACCCCGACGTGGCCAAGGACGCCCGCCACTGCCCGGCCCTGCACGACGGCACGATTCCCGCGGACTGGCCACTGCGGGTCTTCGCCAACGCCCAGGGCATGCACACCGCCGACGGAGCCGACCACCGCCGGCTGCGCTCCCTCGTCGGCAACGCCTTCACCGCCCGCCAGGTGGAGCGGCTGCGGCCGCGCATCGAGGAGCTGACCGCCGGCTTCCTCGACGACCTCGGCCGGGCCGCCGCCGACGACCCGGACGGCGTCGCCGACCTGCGCACCCACTTCGCACTCCCGCTCCCGATGAGCGTCATCTGTGAGCTGCTCGGCGTGGACCCCGAGCACCGCGGCCGTCTGCACGACCTCAGCTACACGATGGTCATCGCCACCGACGCCACCTCGGCGGAGGTGATGGCCGCCGTACGCGAGCTGGTCGAGCTGCTCGGCACGATCGCGGCCGCCCGCCGCAACTCCCCCGGCGACGATCTGACCAGCGCCCTGATAGCCGTCCGCGACGACGACGGCGACCGGCTCAGCGAGGCCGAACTCATCGGCACGATGCGCCTGATGCTGGTCGCCGGCCACGAGACCGCCCTCAACCTGATCAGCAATGCCGTACGGGCACTGTGCACCCACCGTGACCAACTGGCGCTGGTTCTGGAGGGCCGGGCCACCTGGTCGGACGTGGTGGACGAGACGCTGCGCTGGGACGGGCCGGTCAGCTGGTTCCCCTTCCGCTACCCCACCAGCGACCTGGCCCTGGGCGGCACCGTGATTCCGCAGGGCACCCCGGTCCTCGCCGGCTACACCGCCGCCGGACGCGACGAGGCCTTCCACGGCCCGGACGCCGACCGCTTCGACGTCACCCGGCCCGGCGCGGCCCGGCACCTCTCCTTCGGGCAGGGCGTGCACTACTGCGTGGGCGCCCCGCTCGCCCGCCTCGAGGCCACGGTCGCCCTGGAGCGGCTCTTCACCCGCTTCCCGGACCTCGACCTCGCCGCCCCCGAGGCCGAACTGCCGCGCCAGCGCAGCTTCATCGGCAACAGCGTCGAAGCGCTCCCGGTGCGCCCGGTCCGAACCTGAGGCGCGACGCCGCCCTCAGGCACAGTCCCGCCCGAGGGACGGCCCCCCGCCCAGCACCCGTGGCGGCGGGTCGGGCGGACTTCGGTCGGCACGCCCCCCGGCCAGGCCGCTGCGTTCGTCGTCGGTGAGGTCACGGCCGACGACGAACGCACCGCCATCTGCCGGAAGCGGGGGATCAGACCGACCCGTCAGCCGCCCTCAGTCAGGTGCCCTGCATCCTGCCCCTGCCCCACGTGGTGCCGGTGCGCCTGGGAGGCGGTCTCCCGGATCCGCGGCTCGAACTCCGCCCGGACGTAGGCGTCGAACGGCTCCGTCAGCGCGCCGTCGACCACCCGCCGCACCCGGTGCCGCGCCGCAAACTCCTTGATCGCCGCGCGGGAGTCCGGCTCCACACCCCCGCCGACGATCAGCACGCCGAACTCTTCGGTCTCCAACAGCTTCCGGGCCTCCTCGTCGGTGCTCACTCCCTCCGCGTCAAAGCCGTCCGCCCGCAGCGTTGCCAGTACCTCCGCCACCCTGGCGGGCGTCCTTCCCAGAACCAGCGTCCTCATGGCCGTTCCTCCCTGGTACGTCAGCATCGGTGCACTCGAACCTAGAACCTCAACCAGACTTGAGGTCAACCGAGAACGATGCCGAAGGGTACGGGTGGGTCCTGCCGCGTCCATGACGGTGACGGGTGCCGGCTCTCACGTACCGGGACGGCGGTGGAAGCGGAATGACGGTCAGCGCGGTGCCGGTGTCGGACAAGGGATGCAGGGCCGGCACCCAAGTAGTACGTGTGGTCCCCCCTGCGTCGCGCCCTGACCACGTGGCCGGAGCCGCGGAAGCCCGGCCTGACTGGCTGTCGCCCGTCGGTGATGCGCTCCGGCGCCTTTCCCCTGGACGCGAAGTCCTCGTTCCGCTCAGGCCGTTGCATTCACCGGCCGGACGCCGACACCCGCACCGGCGCCGGAACCGGCAGTCGCAGCGGCTTCCCAGGTGAAGCCGTCCGGGTCCGTGCAGGGTCCCGCGGTGCCGGACAGTACGAGTCGGTGTGATCCGGTGCCTTCGGCGGACACGCCCGCGTCCTTGGCCAGAGCGCGGCGCTTGTACAGAGCGAGCTTGACGTGGCCCGGGTCCGCGGCGAACTCGACGTACTTGCCACCGAAGCTCCTGCCCACGCCGAGGCCCCGATCGGCGTAGAACCGCTTGCTGGCCTTCACGTCCTCGACGCCCAGCAGGAGCACGAAGTCGTCGACGTCCAGGGCGGCCGGGCGGGTGTCCTTCTTCGCCGACGTCGCGATCTTCAGTATCGTGCCGTCCGGGGCCTGGACGACCCCGCCGTAGCCCCACAGCGACTTCGAGGCGGCCTTGAGGGAGCGGGCGCCCGCGTCGAGGGCAGCACCGGTGAGGGCGTCCACGTTGCCCGGCTGGGACACCACCAGCGACAGCGTGAACCCGCGGAACCCCGCCGCGGGGTCCCCGGATGAGCGCAGGCGCAGGTGCGGCGCGTCGGGCCCGAGGAGGGTGGAGTAGAAGCGGGTGGCGGCCGGGAGGTCGGCCACTTCCAGGATGACGGCGTCGATGGAGTTCATGCCTTCGACGGTAGGGGCCACCCTATGACGGGCGCTTCTTTGAAACTGACCGGTTCCCGCCGGCTGCGGAAGGCCACCCGCGAGCCTGGGCCGCCGGTGTGTCAGTCATCGGTGAAGGCTGCGACGACGAGGTCGGTGAGGAGCGCGCCGGCGGTGCCGTCGGGGTCGAGGTCGGGGTCGTAGATGGTGACGTTGAGTCCGACGCAGCGTGGGGATCGGACCAGTGGCCGTAGCAGAGCGATCGCTTCCTCCGGCAGGAGGCCGTCCGGGTCGGGACTGTCGACCGCCGGCATGACGGTGGGGTCGAGCACGTCGGCATCCAGATGGACCCAGTAGCCGTCGAGTGCCGGTTTCTCCAGGCTGTGTGCGGTCGCCTTGCCGACGTCCTCGGGGCTCCGCCGGCGCATGTCGGACACGGTGACGACGGGGACGGCGAGGTCGTGCAACTGGACGACTTCGGGGTCGTCGGCGTAGGCGTCTCGGGTGCCGAGGATCCGTACGTCCTCGTCACGCAGGTAGGGGCGGCGTCCCTCCAGGTCGGTGAGCAGGTCCTGGCCGCGGCCCGTGGCCAGGGCGAGTTCCTCACCGCCGGCCGCACCGATCCCGTCGGAGTTGTCCGGGCCGCGGAAGTCGGGAGAGGCGTCGACCGAGGCGAGCCCGTAGCGACCCAGCCTGCGCAGGGCGAGCGAGGCGCCCAGCTGGATGGAGCAGTCGCCGCCGAGCACGAGCGCGAAGTCCCCCTTGCGCACGTGGTGTTCGATGCGGTCGGCGAGCCGGACCGTGTACGCGGCGATGGCCGGGGCGTTGAAGACACCGTCGCCCTCCTGCCAGTCGCCCCGGTCGTAGCGGGGCGGCACCACGACGCCACCCTCGGCGGCTCCGAGGCGCTGCATGATCCTGTTCTCGCGCAGTGCGCCGGCGAGTTTGTAGCACCCGGGGACGGTGCCGGGCGCGGGAGGCCGGAGGCCGAGGTTGGAAGGGGCGTCGACGATGACGATGTTCCGCATGTGGATCATCCTCGCAGCGGTCGCCGTACCGGCACAACGGCCTCGTCCCGTCGCTGCCCTCCCGGCGGTTCCACGTTCGAGAGGGCCGCCCGCAGGACGGGGATCACTGTACGGCGGAGCGCCCGGAGGTCTGGGACTGTCTCCGTCAGGTATGGCCGGGCAACGCAGCTTTGAGTACGGCTTGTTGTGATCTGTCCGTCTCGCGCGTGAGGTTGGAGGATGTTGCCGCCCTGTTCGGTGTGGAGGTGAGAGGCGACCCGTGCACCACTTCTCGGATCCGGAGAACGGCTGTGAGCTGGCCTGGAAACGGCCCGACCGCCGATTACGCCCAGGGGTCATGGAGTACCGGGGATACCGGCTTTCCCTGGCGGAGCCGCGCAGACGACTCGAAATACCCGACGGTGCCGTGACCTTGGTGCTCGGTTTCGAGAACGAGCTGCGCACCACCGACCTGACCACCGGCACGAGTGAGGACCGCACCTCCCTCATCGCACCGTTGCGCACCGGACCGACGCTCGGTGAACACAGTGGTCACCTGCACGGCATGGAGGTGATCCTCGAGCCATGGGCGGCGTACACACTCTTCGGCGACACCATGCACGAGCGGCCCGAGCGCATCCTCTGTCCGTCCGAAGTCGCCGGGCGCCGCGTCGAGTTGCTGACCGAGGCCCTGGCCTGTCTGCCGCACTGGGAGCAGCGGTTCCGGCTGCTGGACACGATGCTGGGACAGTGGTGGGAGCAGGGCCGCCCCTGTTCCCCTCGGGTGCTGTGGGCATGGCGCGAACTTCGGCGGACCGGGGGGTCGGTGCCCATCGGGCGGTTGGCGGAGCGAACCGGATGGGGGTGGCGGCAGTTCGACGTCCGTTTCCGTCTGCAGATCGGCCTCGCCCCCAAGGCCGTCGCCCGCATCATGCGCCTGCAACGGGCCCTGCGCCTGCTCGGCGAGGGCGACACCGCCGCGCAGACCGCCCTGTCCTGCGGTTTCTCCGACCAGGCGCACATGAGCCGGGAGATACGGCGGATGACCGGTTTTCCACCGTCCCGCCTGCTGCGGGCCCGGATGCCGTCGCAGGCCGACGCGCTGTCCCAGGACCGCATCCACGGCCGGGTCACCAGTTTCCGTTGGCCGGAATGAACCGCGGCCGACCCGGCTGAGGCCCTCACCACCTCGCCGGCCTACGGCTGCCGCTGCGGCTGGGGCTGCCGCTGCGACTGCGGCTGCCACTGCGGATGCCACTGCGGTTGCCGCTGCGGCTGCGGCTGGTGGTGGCAACACCAGGCCCGGCACGTACTACCGTCTTCTCGTCCCGCACTGCCAGGGTGGCTGTCATGACCCGACGCACCACTTTGATCACCGGCGCCACCCAGGGCATGGGCCGGGCCCTCGCACTCGATCTGGCGCCGCGCGGTGGCACCCTCCTGCTGCACGGCCGGAACCCCGACCGGCTGGAGGCCGTGGCGGCTGCGGCACGCGACGCCGCCCCGGACACCACCGTCCGTACCTACCTCGCCGACCTGTCCGACCTGGAACAGGTACATGCGATGGCCGATCGGATTCGCGGGGCGGAACCGCATCTCGACGGCCTGATCAACAACGCGGTGGCGGGTGGCGGCGTCGAACCACTCAAACGCGAACTGAGCCGTCAGGGCCACGAACTCCGCTTCGCCGTCAACCACCTCGCGCCCTACGCCCTGACCCGGGACCTGCTGCCCCTGCTCATCTCCTCGGCACCGGCCCGAGTGATCAACGTCGCCTCGATCGGCCAGGACGCCATCGACTTCGACGACGTCATGCTGGAGCAGGGCTATGAGGGGCTGCGCGCGTACTGCCGGAGCAAGGTCGCCATGATCATGGCGACCTTCGAGCTGGCCGCCGAGCTGCGCGGCAGCGGTGTCACCGTGAACGCGCTCCACCCGGCGCACCTCATGGACACCGACGGCGTCCGTGAGTACGGCCTCACCCCCCTCACCAGCACGGAAGAGGGCGTCCGGCCGACCGTCCGTCTCCTGCTCGACCCGGAACTCGCCACCACCACAGGGCGCTACTTCGACCAGTTCAGGGATGCACGGGCTCATGAGCAGACGTACGACGCCGAGGCCCGTGAGCGCCTGATGAGACTCACCCGCAGCCTGACCGGATGACGCCGGCAGAGCGACGGGTTCCGCAGTCGCCCTACGTGGCGGTCCGGCCGTCCTTGTACACGGTGAAGTAGTTGCTGGAGGAGAAGGAGACCCTGAACACCATGCCGTACTTCCGGCGCAGGTCGGCGACGCTCGCGGAGGAGGGCTCGCGCAGGCACCGCTCGACGGGCGGATCGCCGGGGGTGCACACCGCCTGCTCCTCGATCAGCTCACGCTTCCCCTTCTGGCGGACCTGGTCCCACTCGAGCGTGAGCTCCCCCGCGCTGAACAGGTCGTGCGGTTCACCGGTCCCCGGGCCCTGCGGGTCTCCCGTCCTGCCCCGGTAGTAGTCGACGACCTTGGTCGCGTAGAAGAAGTCGTGGCCGAAGGGGATCGGGGAGCCGTCGGGGTCGCCCGCGGTGAGGACGCCGTCGATCGTGTCGGACACGCGGCGCGGGTCGGCGCCGAAGTAGGCGTCCACGGACATCGTGCAACGGATCTTGTACTGGTCGCCCCCGTCCTGGAAGAACAAGTCCTCGGCCTGCCCGCCCACGCACCTGTCATCCACACCGATCCGACCGAGCGTGAGCGGGGTGTGCGCGTCCCAGTGGGCGATCGCCTCCCGCATCCGCTGCTCCGTCTGCTTGCGGGCCCTGACCGCCTCGGCGCTGCCGGCGAGTTTGCGGACGGTCTCCGGGCTGGTGGCACCGTCCTGCGCGCATGCGGACACCGCCAGTAGCGCCACACTGCACGCCAGGCCCAGAACGGCTCTGGTATGCCGTCGGTCCCCCACCTGTTCCACCCCTTCCCGTGCTCAGGTCCACTGTGAGCGGTGGGATCGAGGTGCCGCATGAGTACGCGTACTCAGGTGTCGCGTTGCCCGGAGGGTGGGCCTCCCGAAGGCGGCCCACCCTTCTGACGACGGCCGATGACTCGGTGTCACCTGCCGATGGCACGCACGGGGTCAGTGGCGGTGTCCGCCGCGGTGGTCACCGCCGTGACGCCGGTCCTGGCCACGGTGGTCGCGGTGCCAGCCCCAGGAGGTCTCGTCGACGAGCCGGCCGCGGTCGGTGCGCAGGGTCGCGGTGTCGGAGTTGTCCCACACCCCCGCCCGCCGGTCCTGGTACAGGTCCTCCCGGGTGTCACGCCCGTAGCCGGTGTGAACGCGGACCGTGGCACGGCCGTCCAGCCGGTAGTGGCGGAAGGTGTAGGTGTGGCCGTCCTCGTCGGCGAGGGTCCAGCCGTCCAGATTCACCGCCCGCCACGAATCGTTGGTGATCTCCACCCACTCGCCGTTCAGCGAACGGAAGGAGCGGTCGTCCCGGACCGAGGGGCGGTACTGCACATCGCTGATGTACACCCTCGGACGGTGCGAGCGGCCGTCGTGGTCGGCGGCCGACGCCGGCAACGCCACCGCCCCCACCACAGCGGCAGCCACACCGGCGACGGCGGTCATACGGCGGACGGAAGAAGAAACGGACACAGAGGTCCCCCTTCAGGACGGGCACACCAAGCCGGACCCGGGCAGCAAAGTCCCGGTCCAGCGCGGTGCGTTGTGCTGGTGTGCGGCCGGCCGGCCGCACACCCACACCCTGCAGCCGACCACCAGACCTTCGGGGGAAATCCGGTCGGCATGACAGATTCTGGACATTTCTGTGACACTCACCTGTAAAGGCCATCAATCACACGAATGCGCTGCATGAGCTGGGGGCTTGGATGCGGAATCCTTGAAAGCACGGGTCAACCCCCACGACCGACCAAGCGGCACCGCATCCACCGCTGCCGGCCAAGTCACCCGAAAGTGAGTAACAGCGACCGGCCCGGATCCCCGGGCCAAGCAGGCCGTCGCACGCGCCAGAATGGTCGCCATGAACGAGAACCAGAACACCAGTACGACCGCAGCCGAGATCCGGCCGCCGCTGACACCCGGTCTCACCGGTGCCGAGCTGCTGCGCTGGTACTGGACGCTGGACGAGCTCACCGCTCTCGCCCGCGCGATGAACGTCGCACGGCACGGTGGCAAGGCGGCGCTCACCGCCCGGCTCGCGGCGGCCCTGGACGGCCTGCCGCTGCCGGCGGCCCCGGACCGCCGCCGGCCGGCCACGGCGCAGCTGGCCGAACCCGTCGACGGTGACACCGTGATTCCGGCCGGCCAGCGGTGCAGCCAGGTCCTGCGGAGGTACTTCGTCGAGGCGATCGGTCCCGGCTTCCACTTCGACGCCTTCATGCGCGACTTCATCGCACAGAATCCCGGCCGCACCCTCGCCGACGCCGTCGCCCACTGGCACGCCACCCGGCCCGACGCGGCCCGGCCCCGCGAGATCGGCGAGCAGTTCGAGTACAACCGCTTCACCAGCGCCTGGCACCGTCAGAACCCGGGCGGCACACGCGACCAGGCTCGCCGGGCGTGGCTCGCACACCGCGCACTGCCCAAATCCCCCGAGGGCGGCTGACGGCAGGACACCCGACAGGCGAGGACGGCTGCGAACCGGCGCAGCCGAAGCGGGCAAGCGTGCGGCCGAACCGCGACGGTGGTGCGGGGGTCGCCCGCGGGGGCGGGCCAGCGCGCGGTCGCCGCCGGCCGGCCGCCGGGCCACCGGACCATCCGTACGGTTCGAGGCCGCTGCGTCCGCGCGAGCGGACTGCGCCGTGCATCACCCCCGCACGACGGCGCCCCCACGGTGGACGTGCTCCCGTACAGGAGGCGACTGCTCGGTCACGTCGCCTCCAGCCCGTACAACGTCCGTAGCAGAGCATGCGGTACGGCCGTGTCGATCGGTCTCGTTCCGGTCGTTGCCGGTCTCCCCTCCTTCGATGCCGCCCCCGTCTCCGTCCGCGCCGCACTCTGCGTCTCCGTCTCGGCCACCGTCCCCGCGGGCAGCAGGAGGTGACGGGCGGAGAGACGGGCGGCAAGCAGCCGGGCCGTGGTGACCGTCTCGGCGGGGTGGACCCCGTCGGGTCCGTGGGCGACGGCGGCGACCACGGGGATGCGGCCGTCGGTGAGCAGCGTGAGCAGCACGCCCGGGTCGGCCACCAGGTTGCCGGAGGGCGAACGGGTGAGTGTGTGCCCGTCCTCGCCCGTGATGCCCACGGCCAGCGGACCGTGGGCGTTGACGAGGCCGACGAGGCGGCGCTGCACCAGGCCCGCGGCGACCCTGCGCAGCGCGGTGCCCTCGTCCTCGTCCGGGGCCCGGCGGACCTGCTCGGGGCCGGCATCGTGCACGACGACCGGCCGGGCCCCTCCGTACCGCAAGAACGCCAGGTCCTCGGCGAACGCCTCGCCGAGCGCACCGGGAGCGAGCACGGCACGGCCGGCGACGACGACCACGACGGTGCCGTGGAGACGCCTGATCGCCGGCAGGGCACCCACGAGTGCGCGCGCCGTGCCGAGCGCCTCGTCCTGCGCCGACCTGCCGAGTGCCTCGCCCTGCGCCGCCGGGCCGGCCGCGGACGGGTACCGGATCAGGCGCCCCTCCGGCGGTGCAGCACCCCGTCGCTCCAGATCCGGTCCACCTTGCCCCAGGCCATGGCCGAGGCGACGTCCGGGAAGAAGCCGTGCCCGTTGAGGTTGGCGCTGGTGTTGCACAGGACGGGGACACCGCTGAGACGGTGATAGGCCGTCAGCACCTCGGCGAGGAACGGGTCGTCGTCCCCGGATACGGTCTGCAGGCGGGCGGTGCCGTCGAGATGGACGACCGCCGGGATCCTGTCGAGCCATTCGGGGCGCACGTCGTGTTCGAACAGCATGTACGGGTCCGGGGTGCCGGGATCGAAGAGGGCCGGGGCCTCCTCGACGAGGCATATCGGGGCGACCGGGCGGTAGGACTCACGGCCCTTGATCCGGTTGAGTTCGTCCTTCATCGCCGCCTGGGTGGGAGCGGCCAGGATGCTGCGGCCTCCCAGGGCTCGCGGCCCCAGTTCGGCGCGCCCGTGGAGTACGACCACCGGTTCGCCCGACTCATGGAGTTCCTGGGCGAGTTGGGCGGGGGTGCAGGGCGTCGCGGTCCAGTCGTCCGGCGTCTGGGCGGTGGGCTGCAGGGCCGGGCCGAGGCGTACGTTCCAGTCGATGGGGCGCAGGCCTTCGTGCTGGGCCCTGCCGAGCACGGCGGCGCCGATCGCCGACCCGGAGTCGTTGGGGAACGGCGGTACCCAGACGTCGGCGAACTCCGGCAGGGCGCGCAGGGCGTTGTTCCACTTGATGTTCAGGGCGCAGCCGCCGGCGAAGCAGAGGTTCCACGGGCCGGAGCCGCGCGCCTCACGGACCTTGCGGGTGATGCGCTCCAGCAGCAGTTCCTGGAAGAAGACGTGGACGCTGGCCAGGACGGTCTCGTCGGAGATGCCCTGGGGCTCCACCCGGTCGCGCACGGACTGGAAGAAGGTGTGCACCGGGGGCACCGACGGTTCGAAGAGGCTGCCGAAGCCGCCGACCGCCGCGCGGTACTCGACCGACTCCGGCAGGTCGCTCTCGAAGACCCGGTGGAACTCCTCCCGCAGCGCGGTCAGTACGCGCTCGTCCGGCTGCCCGAGCGCGATGTACGCCATCAGCTTGCCGGCCACCGAGAGGTCGTCCACCGTCGGTGACTGGAGCGTGCGGCGGAACGGGCCGAAGTGGTGGCCGGCGATGGCGTAGGCGTGGCCGAGCAGCGGGAACAGTTCACCGAGGTTTTCCACGCCGGTCTCGGGGTCGACCCAGTAGAGCCGCGGGAAGAGGCCACCGTCCCAGATGAGGACGAAGGACGGCTCGCCGCGGCGGGCGAAGGGGCTGGAGCAGTAGGCGCTGGCCAGGTGTCCGGCAGCGTGCGCGTAGCTGGTGTAGGGGTAGGAGCGGCCGTCCATCGGGAACTCACCCGCTGCTCCCGGCCTGGCCAGATCGGGGCAGGCCGCGGATTCCCGGTAGGGTCCGACGACGAGTTCCACCGGGGCCGAGGAACTCAGCAGGGAAACCACTCCCGAGACGTCGCCGTCCCAGCCGTCGACGACCCATTCGTCGACGTCCTGGGCCTTGTACCCGAAGTCGGCGAGAATTCCCGGAATCTGGCTGAAGTCGGAGACGGTGCTGTACCGCAGGCCGTTGCCTATTTTTTCCATCTCGACACTGAAAACGAGGCGATCGTCGTCCAGCAGGGCCACGGCTCCGTCGTGCGTGAGCTTGAGTCCGCAGATAATCAAAACTTTTTCACTCCCTGATCACCTCGGGGCAATGGCCCGGGTTCATCGGTCTTCGAGTCGCAGACAATAGAGAGCGGAGTTGCGGCCGGGCGGTGACAGCCGCCGCCACTCTTCCGGAGCGGATTCTGTGTCGACTTCGTGAAAGCCCTGGCGTGCGAACCACGCACCACCGTGCTTGGAGGCCGCGAGAACGAAAACGTATCCGTTCTCGCCGGCCCTGCGGACGGCCTGGCGGACCAGGATCTGTCCGATTCCTCTGCCCTGGAACTCCTGCGAGACGCAGAGGTTGTATATGACCAGGCAATGCGGCACCGGCAGCAGTCCCATACAGCCGGCGAGGGTGTTCCCGTGCACCGCCACGAGGAAATCGTCGATGCGTTGTGCGAACGCGTCCGGCGAGCGGCTGAGCAACCGGTCGGCGGCGGCGAAGGGCGCGGAGATCCGGGCCAGCTCACCGGCGTCCTCGGGGCGCGCCGGCCGGACCGAGGCCGCCCGCCCGGCCGGCCGGGCACCGGTCCGGGCTCCGCCGGCCCTCGCCCGGCCGTGGGCGCCGACCTGCGGCTCACGAAGCATCGTGCTCGTCAGGGGCGCCTGCGCCGCTGTTCCGGCTCCCCGCGAAGCCGAGGCCGAAGGGCTGGTCCGCGGGCATCAGCTCGATCATGTTGACGTTGACGTGCGGTGGCCGGTCCAGGCACCAGGCGACGCCTTGCGCCACGTCATCGGCCGTGAGCGGGGTGACGTCGGCGTAGAGGGCCTCCGCGCGTTCGGCGTCCCCCTCGTAGCGGACCTGGGCGAACTCCGTCCGGGCCATGCCGGGCGCGACGCAGCTGACCCGGACACCGGTGCCCTGCAGGTCGACGCGCATGTTGAGGGAGAGCTGATGCACGAACGCCTTGGTGGCGGCGTAGACGTTCCCGCCCATGTAGGGGTACTCCGCGGCGATGGATCCGACGTTGACCACATGCCCTGAGCCGCGGGCGACGAGCCGGGGCAGCACGATCTCGGTCAGATTCAGCAGGCCCGTGACGTTCGTATCGATCATTTCACGCCAGTGCGGCGGACTGCCCTGCTGCAGGGGACCGAACCCCTTCGACAGGCCCGCGTTGTTCACGAGCACGGAAATGTCACGGTATTCGACCGGCAGCTCCGACAGGGCTCGTTCGAGGGAGTCGGGGTCCCGCACGTCGGCGACCACGGGGAGAATGGCTCGAAATGGATCCTCTTCGGCGAGTGTTTTGAGCCGTTCGGCGCGGCGGGCGAGGGCAATGACTGCGTACCCTCTGGAAGACAACACCTGCGCGATGCGCGCACCGAACCCGGACGAGGCGCCAGAAACTAACGCGGTGCCGCGAGGCTCCCGACCATCCGACATATCCCTCTCGTTCCCCCTGCATCAGGTCGCAGGTTCTCGCTTCAGGCCTGAACCCCGAGTCAAGGGTGCAGACCCAGGACCGGGTATAGCGGGTTCCCCGCGCGCCGGTCCCCGGAAGTGGATTCAAACTCCCCGGTAAAGGAAGTGAAGTGCTTCGTTGCATGCCGCCGGTAACTTCTTGCCAGTCAAGCACGGCCGTACACAAGGCCGCTATGTGACGCACGTCACATGTGAAATCTGTGGCAGGGCCTTGGAGATCATGACTAGAGTCGAAAGCTAAGTCCCAGCACTACAGCGCGAAATCCAGAGGCGAAAAGGGGCGGAAATACAGCCCCGAACGCCGGAATGAAAGCCTCGCGGGGAAACGGGGGAGCATGCCGGCCCACCTTTTAGGTGGCGCACTGGGAATCTCCCCCTCGGGCCTGTGCCGCCCCTTCACTGCGGGACCCGATCCGGATTTCGACCACCTCACCTGAGCCGACCTCCGTCGACCGCCGGCCTCCACTCGCAAGGGAACGCAGAGTGCCCGTCATCCAGAAACGCCACCTCCGCGCGTCCGTCGTCGCACAGCCGCTGCTGCACCGCTGGTACGCCTGGCCGTACCTCATCGCACCGCACACCGGGGCACTGAACCTGCGGGAGAGACTGCTTCCCATCGTCCGCAACTACGTCATGTCCCCGGCCCTGCACCGCAACGCCCTTGCGGACCCGTCCCGTTACGGCGGTCCGTTCCTCGACCCGGGCAGCGCGAGCACCGCCGAGGTGGAGGCATGGCTGGAGACGGTCCTGCGGGACGCGCGTGCGCGCCTCACCCTCGCGGACGACATCGACCGGTTGCGGGCGCTGCTGGCCGAGCGGGCCACGGGCGGCCCCTTGGAGTCCCTGTACCCCGAGGTCCCCGAATCCCTGCGCGGCTGCGTCGAGTTGGTCTACGACACGGCGAACCGGCCCTCCTTCCGCTTCTTCGAGCCCCTGCTGTACCGCTCCCCCGCGTTCGAGGAGCACAGCCAGGTCCTCTCACTGACCGCCGTCCCGCCGCGCGACCAGGCCTTCGTGTACGGCAGCCCGGTGCTGCCCTCCCCCGGCCGGCTCGACATCGGCGTACCCTTCTCGGCCGGGGTGTGGGACGACCTGTTCGCCGCGCGCCTCCAGCCCGTGGACACGCGCGAACTGGCCGAGCGGCTCGGACTGGACGCCGGCGCGACCGGCGATTTCGACGCGCTCTTCCACGACGAGGCCCCCCGACCCCACGACCTGGTCCCCGACGGCCAGGTGCGGATGCGCTACTTCGGCCACGCGACCGTCCTGGTGGAGACCGCGGCCGGCTGTGTCCTGCTGGACCCGCTGGTCGGCTACTCCGACGACGGTCACGAGCACTTCGGCATCGCGGACCTGCCGCACCACATCGACGCGGTGGTGATCAGCCACTTCCACTCGGACCACTTCTCGCTGGAGACGCTCCTCCAGCTGCGCACCCGCATCGGCACGATCGTGGTCCCCCGTGCCTCGGGCGGCACGCTCCAGGACCCCAGCCTCAAGGTGATGCTGGAGGCCCTCGGCTTCCGCCGGGTGGTGGAAATGGGCGAGCTGGACACCCATCAGGTCGCCGAGGGGCTCGACGTCGTGGGGCTCCCGTTCATCGGGGAGCACGCCGACCTCGACATCCGCACCAAGATGGTCCCGCTGGTGCGCGCCCTCGGCCGCTCCTTCATGTTCGCCACCGACATCACACCCGTCGAGCCGGCCCTCTACGACCGGGTACGGGACGTGGTCGGTGAGGTGGACGCGCTCTTCGTCGGACTCGAGTGCGTCGGCGCGTCCCTGGGCTGGCTCTACGGTCCGCTCATGGAAGCCAAGCTGACGCGCGAGCAGAACCAGACGCGGCGCCTGAAGGGGTCGGACGCGGCCATGGCGGACCGGCTGGCCCGGCAGGTGGGCGCCCGGCACGTGTACGCGTACGCCATGGGCCTCGAACCGTGGCTGAAGCACCTCACCGGCTCCGACTTCGACGCCGAGTCCGAACCGGTGCGGCAGAGCCACCTGCTGGAGGAACTGTGCCGGCAGCGCTCGGTCGGCTCGGAGTTGCTGTACCGGCAGGCCGAACGCGTGTGGCCGGCCGCCGGGACCCGCTCCTGAGCGACCGGAACCCCGCTACGATGAAGCCCACTTCAGCCGCCGTACGCCCGCTCGCCGCGCGCGAACTGGTGCGCCCCCTGCCCAGGCCCGAGGCCACCGCCGTCGTGTACTGCCTGCCGCACGCCGGAGGCGCGGCCTCGGCCTACCGGGAGTGGCCCTCGGCGCTGCCCGACTGGGTGGAGTTCGTGGCCGTACAGCTCCCGGGGCGCGAGCACCGCATCACCGAGCCCCCCGGCGTGGACCCGGCCCGGATCGCGGACTGCGTCCGGGCCGACGTCAGGGCGCACTCCCGGCCCTACGCCGTGCTCGGACACAGCATGGGCGCCCTGCTCGCCCTGGAAGTGGCTCGGACGCTGTCGGCCGACGACCAGGTGCGCAACCCCGCTCTGCTGGCCGTCTCGGCGATGGAACACCCCAGCTCCGGACGGCCCCGGCCGGCCCTGTCCCGGCTGCCCGAGGCCGAGTTGCTCGCCTGGGTCGCCGGACTGGGCGGATCACCCGCCCAGGCGCTCGCCACCCCGGAGCTTCTGGAACTGCTGCTCCCCGTGCTGCGCAGCGATCTCGCCTGGCTGGAGGGCTACACCGCCCGCCCGGCGCCCCGACTGGGCTGCCCAATCTCGGCGTTCGCCGGCGAGCGGGACGACCACGTCGCGCTGCCGGGTCTGCAGGCCTGGGCCCGCGAGACGGACGACACGGCCACCGTGCGCCGCTACCCCAGCGGCCACTTCTACGCGGACGGGCAACTGCCGCTGGTGTGCCGGGACCTGGCGGACGATCTCGCCGACGCACTGGGCGCGCCCGGGGTGGCCCGATGAGCGGGGAAGCGCAGCGCTGGCTCACCGACTGGCGGCCGCCGGGCACGGCGCGGCTCGTCCTGGTGTGCCTGCCCCACGCGGGCGCGGGGGCCTTTCAGTTCCGGCCGTGGCAGGAGCTGGCCGGCCCCCGGATCGCCGTGGTCGCCGTACAGTTGCCGGGGCGGGAGAACCGGTGGCGCGAGGAGCCGCTGACCCGCTCCGAGGAAGTGGTCGAGGAACTGGCCCCGGCACTGGCGGCCCGGCTCGACCTGCCCTACGTGGTGTTCGGGCACAGCATGGGCGCCCTGCTCGGCTACGAGGTGGCGCGCGCCCTCGGCCTCCGGTACGGCCTGTGGCCCGAGGAGTTCGTCGCGTCCGCCTGCCGGGCACCGGACGCGCAGGGCGAGCCGACCGGCGCCGATGCGCTGACCGACCGGGAACTGGTGGCCGACCTGGCCGCGCAGGGTGCCGTACCGGACTACGTGGCCGCGAACGAGAAGCTGGTGTCTGTCGTCGCCCGCCCGCTGCGCGCCGACCTCGCACTGTGCGACCGCTATGTCCCGCCGGCCACGGACACCGTGCTGCCCTGCCCGGTGCACGTCTGGCGGGGCAGGGACGACCTCGGGGTCACGGACGAGCACGCACGGCAGTGGGCCGCCTGGTCCGCCGCGCCGGCCGGGGTGCGCCGGTTCGACGGCGGGCACCTCTATCACCTCGACCGCCCGCACGAGGTGGTGGACGCGCTCCGCCGGCTCGGCGAGGACGCCCGTGCCGGCGTGAAGGAGTAGCCCGCCGCCCGTCAGCCACCGGCCCCGGCCGGCCCGCGTCCCGGTCCCCGAGACCCCCGAGACACTCGAGAAGGAAACGCGTTGCCCAGGAACGACCCGCTGCCCGACATCGGTGAACCCGATCTGCGGTCGCCCAGGAGTTACCTGCTCTGGCTGTTGCGCCGGCAGGCCGGCACCGCTTCGCTCGGGGTGTTCTGGGGCTGCCTGTGGATGGCCGGCCTCGGACTCACCCCGCTGGCGGTCGGGCGGGCCGTCGACGCGATCGCGGGGAAGGACACCGGACGGCTCGCCGTCTGGGCCGGTGCCATCCTGGGGCTCGCCCTGGTGACCACGGCGGGCAGCGTGCTGCGGCACCGGTGCGACACCGTCGGGCGGCTCAAGGCGACCTACCTGACGATCCGTCTCGTCGCCCGGCAGGCGGTCAGGCTGGGGGCCAGGCTGCGCGAGCGGGTCACCGACGGCGACATGGTGACCGTCGGGACCGCCGACATCTCACGGATCGGGGCACTGCCCGGCGCGGTCGCCCGGGGCGCGGGCAGCGCGGTCACCATCGTGGTCGTGGCCGTCGTCCTGCTGTCCACCTCGCTCGCCCTGGGGCTGCTGGTGCTGCTCGGCGTGCCGGTCCTGCTCGCCGTGACGGGTCCGCTGCTGCGTCCCCTGCACCGGCGCGTCGGTCACTACCGCCACCTGGAGGGCGAACTGACCGTGCGGGCCGCGGACATCGTGGCCGGGCTGCGGGTGCTGCGCGGCATCGGCGGTGAGCAGGCCTTCGGGGAGCGGTACCGCACGGACTCCCAGCGGCTGCGGCGGGCCGGCGTGGAGGTCGCCAGGGTCGAGTCGGTCCTGCCCGCCGCCGAGGTCCTGCTGCCCGGGGTGCTCGTGGTGGCCGTCGTCTGGGTCGGCGCCCGGCTCGCCGTCTCCGGTGACATCTCCGCGGGCGACCTCGTGGCCGCCTACGGCTACGCGGCGTTCCTGATGCTTCCCATGCGCACCGTGACCTCGGCCGTGCAGGTGCTCGTCGCCGCCAACGTGGCCGCCGCGCGCGTGGTGCGGGTGCTCGCCGTCGCACCCGACCCCACGACCGGCGGGGCACCGGTCGAACTGCCGGACGCGCCCGACCTCGTCGACGCCGCCACCGGGCTGACCGCCCGGCACGGCAGGCTCACCGCCGTCGTGTCCGCCTCCCCGGAGGAGAGCACGGCGATCGCCGAGCGGCTCGGCCGCTACCGCGCGGGCGCGGTGACCCTGGGCGCGGTTCCGCTGGAGACCCTCCCGGTGGAACAGGTCCGCCGGGACATCCTGCTCGTGCAGAACAGCGACACCCTCTTCTCGGGAGTGCTCCGCGACGAACTGGCCGCCGACAGCACCGACGAGGAACTGGCCGCCGCGCTGCACGCCGCCGGCGCCGAGGACGTCGTGGCAGCGCTGCCCAACGGGGTGTACACCGTCCTCGCGGAGCAGGGCGCCACCCTTTCGGGCGGGCAGCGGCAGCGGCTTCGGCTGGCCCGGGCCCTGGCCTCCCGGCCGCCCGTACTCGTCCTGGTCGACCCGACCAGCGCGGTGGACGCCCACACCGAGGCGTCCGTCGCCGAGCGCCTGCAGCGGGCACGCGCGGGGCGGACCACGGTGGTGATGAGCGCGAGTCCGCTGATCCTGGACCGTGCCGACGACGTCGCCTTCGTCGCCGGCGGCAAGGTGGTCCGCACCGGCACGCACCGCGAACTCCTGACCCGCGAGCCCCGGTACGCCGCCACCGTCCTGCGGGACGGAACATGACCGGCCGCCCGCCCCTGCCATCGATCTCCGTCCCGCGAAGGAGCGCCCCGTGAGTCTCCCGGTCGCCGACGCGCCGACGGTGCGCCGCCATGTCCGCGGACTGGTCAAGGGCCATGCTGGCCTGCTCGGCCGGACGATGCTCTGGTTCGTCCTCGCCACCGCGTGCGGGCTCACCGTCCCCGCACTGCTCGGCCACCTCGTGGAACAGGTGCAGAAGGGCGTCTCCACCACCCAGGTGGACATCGTCGTCGCGCTGATCGCCGGACTTCTGCTGCTGCAGAGCGTGTTCACCAGGACGGCGCGGCTGCTCGGTGCCCGGCTCGGCGAGCAGGTGCTGGCGGACATCCGCGAGGGATTCGTCCGACGGGTACTGGCGCTGCCGCTGTCCGCCGTGGAGAAGGCGGGTACCGGGGATCTGCTCACCCGCAGCACCCGGGACGTGGACTCGCTGTCCAAGGCCGTGCGCATGGGTGCCCCGTCCATCCTGGTGGCGGGCCTGTCCGTGCTGCTCACCTTCGTCGCGCTGCTGGTGACGAGTCCGCTGCTGGCGCTGCCGTGCCTGGTGGCGCTGCCGGTGATCGTCGGTTCGACGCGCTGGTACCTCAAGCGTGCGCGGTCCGCCTATCTGACGGAGGCGGCCGGGTACTCGGACCTGACGCAGGGGCTGTCCGAGACCGTGACGGGCGCCCGCACCGCCGAGGCCCTGGGCCTCGGCCGGCGGCGGATCCGCCGTACCGACCAGGACGTGCTGCGCTCCGCCGCGGCCGAGCGTCGCACGCTCTTCCTGCGCAGCGTGTGGTTCCCGCTGATGGACTTCGGCTACATCCTGCCGGTGGCCTCCACCCTGCTGGTCGGCGGACTCTTCTTCATCCACGGGTGGGTGAGTCTGGGGGAGGTCACGGCGGCGACGCTCTACACCCGCACCGTCATCGATCCGCTGGACGAACTGCTCGGCTGGCTGGACGAGTTGCAGGTGGGTGACGCCTCGCTGGCCCGCCTCATCGGGGTGGGCGCCGCCGTGCCCGCGACCGCCGGCTGCGAGCGCCGCCCGCAGGACCACCGGCTGGCCGCCGAGAAGGTCAGCTACGCCTACCGGGAGGGCCACGACGTCGTGAGCGAGGTGACCCTGACGGTACGGCCCGGCGAACGAGTGGCCGTGGTCGGTCCCTCGGGGGCGGGCAAGTCGACGTTCGGCCGCATCCTCGCGGGCGTCCACCCGCCCCGCACCGGAACGGTCACCATCGGGGACGTGCCGGTGGACGAACTGCCTCTGGAAGAGCTGCGCCGGCACGTCGCGCTGGTCACGCAGGAGCACCACGTGTTCCTCGGGACGGTGCGGGACAACGTGACGCTGGCGGTTCCCGAGGCGACGGACGCGCAGGTGACGGCCGCGCTCGACGCGGTCGACGCCGGCACCTGGGTGCGGGCGCTGCCCGAGGGGCTCGACACCGCGGTCGGTCCCGGGGGCCACGAGGTCTCCCCCGCCCAGGCCCAGCAACTGGCGCTCGCCCGGCTCGTCCTCGCCGATCCGCACACCCTGGTGCTCGACGAGGCCACCTCCCTGCTGGATCCCCGCGCGGCCAGGCACCTGGAGCGTTCCCTGGCCGCCGTGCTGGACGGCCGTACCGTCATCGCCATCGCCCACCGGCTGCACACCGCGCACGACGCCGACACGGTCGTCGTCATGGAGGGCGGCCGGATCACGGAGCAGGGCGGCCACGAGGAACTGGTCGCCGCCGGCGGCGTGTACGCCGCTCTGTGGGACTCCTGGCACGGCCGCGCCCCCGACACCCCCGCACATGAGCACCCTCACGAATGACCACATCGAACCCCTCCGGAAGCGGGACCCCAACCGGATCAGGAGCGTGACGTGAAACCGGACTCCACCCACATCGTCGATGCCGAGGCGGTCGCCGCGGTCGTCAGCAAGGTCGGTCTCGGCCGGCTGTACGACCTGGCGATCGAGCGGCTGACCGAGGTACTCACTGCGACCGGCGCCACCACCGAGATGAAGGCGCGCGACGGGTTCCTGCTCACCACTCCCAGGCTCGGCCTGCTGGAATGGATGCCGGCCGTCCGGCACGGATCGACCGTGTCGATGAAGCTGGTGGGCTACAACCCGCACAACCCCGTCAAGAACCAGCTCCCCACCATCCTCTCGACCCTGCTCGCCTTCGACGTCGAGTCCGGTCACCTGCGCGCGATCGTGGACGGCACGTTCGCGACGGCGATCCGGACGGGCGCCGCGTCCGCGCTGGCCTCCCGCGTGCTGGCCCGGTCCGACAGCAGCGTGCTCGGGCTCGTCGGCTGCGGCGCCCAGGCGGTGACACAACTGCACGCCCTCGCCCGGGCCTTCCCGCTCACCGAGGTCCTGGTGTGCGACACCGACATACGGGCGGAGAACTCCTTCGCGGCCCGGGCGCGCATGCCCGAGGGGCTGGTCCGGGTGGCCGAACCGGCGGAGGTCGAGGAACGCGCGGACATCCTGTGCACGGCGACCTCCGTCGCCCCCGACCAGGGGCCGGTGCTGCGGGGCACGGCCCTGCGGCCGTGGGTGCACGTCAACGCGGTCGGCTCGGACATGCCCGGCAAGACGGAGCTGCCCCTGGAGCTGCTCCACGAGGCCGTGGTGGTCCCGGACCACCGGGAGCAGGCCATGGCGGAGGGCGAGTGCCAGCGGTTGGGCCCGGAGCAGATCGGGCCCTCCCTCACGGAGTTGCTGGCCGGTCCCGCGCCGCGCGACGACTTGCGGACGGTGCGCACGGTCTACGACTCGACCGGGCTGGCGCTCCAGGACCTCGTGATGGTCGAGCTGCTGGAGGAACTGGCCCTCGAGGTGGGGGCGGGACACCGGCTCGTGATCGAGGCGACCGCGCACGACCCGCAGGACCCCTACTCGTTCCTGCCCGAATCCGTCTCGCGGGCGCCGTGGCCCGCGTGGGAGGTGTGAGCGCATGTCAGGGCCCATCGACCACCGGGACCCGCCCGACGAGGACCCCGCGGCGCACCGGGGGCCGGTCGTGGACATCGGCGCCGCCACGGTCCTGGACCTGGTCGACCGCGAGACGGCGGCCCGGCCGGACGCCTGGGCAGTCCGCGAGCAGGGCCGGCCGCCGGTGTCGTACGCGGAGCTGGACCGGCTCGCGGACACCGTGGCCGCCCACCTGGCCGGAGAGTTCGGGATCGGTCACGGGGACACCGTGCTGATCGCCGCGCGGGCCGGGGTGGACTTCACCGCGGTGGTGCTCGGCACCCTGCGGGCCGGCGCGGCCTATCTGCCCGTCGACATGACCTATCCGCGCGAGCGCATCGAGCAGATCCTCGGCTCCAGCAGCGCCCGGCTGACGGTGCTGGACGAGGGCGTGCCCGGCCCGGCCGCCGAACGGCCGGACACGGCGACGACCACGCTCACCCGGCTGCTCGCGGAGTATCCGGACCCACCGCCGCCGCGCCCCCGCCTCGGTCCCGGGGACGCCGCCTACGTGATCTTCAGCTCCGGTTCGACGGGCGCGCCCAAGGGCATCGTGCAGACGCACCGGTGTCTGGCCAACCTGGCCGCCTGGCAGGCGGACGGATCGGGTCTGGGACGCGGGCGCAGGGTGCTGCAGTGCGCGCCGCTCACCTTCGACGTCTCCGTGCAGGAGATCTTCTACACCCTGGCCTCGGGCGGCTGCCTGTACGTCCCGGACCCCGAGGTACGGCGGGACCCGCGCGACCTGATCGCGTTCATCATCGACGAGCAGGTCGAGGTCGTGGACTTCCCGCAGTCCCTCATCGACATCCTCATGTCGCTGCCCACGACGCTCGCGCATGCTCCGGCGCTGCGCCACGTCATCAGCGCCGGCGAGACGGTCCGGGTCACCCCGGCGCTGGAGGAACTGCTCACCTCGCGCCCCGAGATCACACTGCACAACCACTACGGGCCCGCCGAGAACCACATGGTGACGAGTCACTCGATGAGCGTGGAGCGGGGGAACCTGGAGCCCCGCCCGCCGGTCGGGTCACTGGTGTGGAACACCTACATCCGGATCCTGGACGAGGACCAGGTGCCGGTGCCCGACGGGGAGGTCGGCGAGGTCTACATCGGCGGGGTGGGGGTGGCGCGCGGTTACACGGATCCGGAACTCACCCGGACCGTCTTCGTCGCGGACCCGTTCCGGCCGGGTGCCCGCCTGTACCGCACCCGGGACCGGGGTGTCTGGCGGGCCGACGGGACGCTCCAGCTCCTGGGACGGATCGACGACCTGATCAAGATCCGGGGCAACGCGGTGGAGCCCCGGGAGCCCGAGTCCCGGCTGACCGGGCTGCCCGGGGTGAAGGACGCCGCGGTGTTCGGTGTGGCACGGGCCGACGGCGGCACGGATCTGCACGCGGCGCTGACCGGTGATCCGCCGCCGCCCCAGGAGCTGCGCCGCGCCCTGCTCGCGGCGCTGCCGGACTACATGGTGCCGGTGCGCTGGTGGGTGACGGACGAGCTGCCGTACTCGGCCAACGGCAAGCTGGACCGCAGGGCCCTGCCGGGGCCGGGGGCGAGACAGCTCGCCGTCGTCCCTCACCAGTCGAACGTCTCCCGGTAGCCGCGCTTCTCGATGCAGTACGTGCGGAACGCCCTGGCCTTGGCGACCATGACGTCGTCCCCGGTACGCCGTGCGGCCTCGACATACCAGTCGAAGGCCGCGGTCACCTGCGCCCGCCGCTCGAAGTGGAGCGCGGCGAAGCGGCGGAAGGAGTCACGCATGGTCGCCCGGGTCAGCCGGGGGCCGGAGCCGATGAGCTGCTCGAGGTCGGCCTCGGTCACCTCGGGGAGGTCGAGGATGCGCACGGGTTCCCCGGCGGGGACGTCGTTGCGGATCTCGACCGGCTCCTCGGCGTCCGCGAAGTCGAGGCAGAGGGAAAGCCGGGCGGGTCCGGCGGCGCTGCGTGCCGAATGTGGATGGGTGGTGTGGATTTTCCAGACCTCACCGCGGCGGAGGTGGTAGACGAGGTCGTTCTCGGAATGCAGGGATTCCTCGTCGGTGCGCAGCGGAATCTGCACCCTGGTCCCGGGTTCGGTGAATTCGAGAAAGTCCACGTGCGGGGCGAGAATTCCGTCGGCGAGGCTGAAGATACGCACCCACTGCAGTCTGTCCAGCGGGAAGTGCTCGGTCACCAGGGACATGATGCCGGGCAGTTTCCTGCCCAGCTCGGTGAGGGTCAGGTTGTCGCCGTGGGGGCGGAAGGCGGTGTCGGACTCGGCGCCGCTGCCGTTGGCCAGCACGTGGGCCGACCACGATCCGAAGGTGAAGGCGTCGTACTCGCCTCCGGCGTCGTGCTCGTCCACGAGGGCGAGTTCGGGTTCCAGGTCGTAGGAGTCGATGGGCAATACCGCAAGTCGCTGCGACTTGAGCAAGGCAATCCCCCTGCACCGATCGGTGATTTGACGCGCTGAACACATGCCGGCGCCTTACGCTCGCCACCATAACCCGCCGGGGATACGAGGGCAATGACGCCAATCTCCGCCCCACAGAGAGTTATTGACAAGATCTGGAGTACTTGTGCAGGGTTTTTTCCTCGGAGAATGTGCCGTCACGGAGGGGACCGATGACTGACCTCATCCAGGAGCTGTGCCGGTTGTTCGCGCGGGCACTGGAACTCGAGTACGTGACGGACGACACGGACTTCTACCTCGCGGGCGGGCACAGTCTGTCGGCGCTGGCCCTCGCCGTGTCCGTGGAGGGGGCGACCGGGGTCCCGGTCCGGGTGCGCGACATCCTCGAGTGCGCCACCCCGAAGCTGCTGGCCGCACGTCTGGCCGAGGCGCGGGCCGGCGCTCCGGACCCGGCTCCGCAGGCCGCCGGGGAGCCTCGGCGGGCCGAGGACGGGACGGTACCGGAGTCCGTGCGCTGGCTGTGGCTGGCGCGCCAGGGCAGCCACGGCGGCGGGGCGTACACCGTGCCGTGTCTGCTGCGGGGTGAGGGGGAGCTGGACGTCGACCGCCTCGCCGCGGCCGTCGCCACGCTGCCCGCCCGCCATCCGGCGCTGCGGACCGTCTTCGTGGAACGGCAGGGCAGTCCCCGGGCCGTGGTCACGGACCGGGTCGCCCCGCTGGACGTGGTGGACCTGCGCGACACGCCCCTGACCGAGGACGGCTTCGAGGCGCTCGTCCAGGACCGCGTCGAGGTCCCCTTCGACCTGACGGAGGGTCCGCTCTTCCGGTCGACGCTCTTCCTGCGGGCGGGCGGCGCCTGGTCGCTGCTGTCCACCGCCGATCACCTGGTGTGCGACGGACGTTCGCTCGCGATCCTGGCGGACGAACTGGTGGACGCCTACGGCAGGGACGGCACCCCGTCGGCGGGGCCGGCCCAGGGCGCCCGACCGGCGGTCGGCCGCCCGGACGGCGCTCCGTCGGCGGAGCCGGCCCAGGGCACTCGACCGGCCGCGGACTCGCGGGAGAAGTCGCTGGCGTACTGGCGGGGCCTGCTCACTCCCCCGCCGGCCCCGCTGCTCCTTCCCGTGGACCAGCGTCGCAGCGGTCCGGCGGGCGCCGTGACGGACACGGTGGCCCTCGGCATCGACCCCCGGGTCACCGACCGCGTCCGGACCCTGGCGGCGACCGCGCACGCCGGCCTCTTCGCGCCGCTCGCCGCGGCCGTCGCGAGCGGGCTGGGCGGTCTCACCCGCACCGACGACGTCTGCCTCGGCACACCCGTGGACCGCCGCTCACTTCTCGGCCTGGACGATGCCGTGGGCTTCCACGTCGCGACGGTCCCCTTGCGGCTGGACCTGTCCGGCCACGGCGATCCGGCCGGACTGGTGCGCCATGTGGCGGCGCGGACGGCGGACGCCCTCGACCACGGCGAGGTCGCCTTCGACGAACTGGTGGCGACCTTGGACCCGCCGCGGAGCGAGGGCCGCGGCCCGTTCTTCGACGTGTGGGTGGCCCTGTTCCCGCGCATCGACACCGGCCCCGCGGAACCGGGGGCCATCGGACTGCGGGGCGGCCCGTTCCTGCAGCGTCGGGGCATGTTCGAGCTGTCGTTCCAGTTCGTCGAGGAGGAGCGGGGCCTGCGCCTGTGCCTGCAGTACGACATCTCGCGCTACGCACGGGACACGGCCGAGCAGATCGCCGCCCGGGTCCTCGCCGAACTCGACCGGCTCGCCGGGGAACCCGAGGCGCCCGGGCAGCCGCCGAACGACTCGCCCGCCCCCGCCTTCCAGGGTTTCCGCTTCGACGCGTGACTTGTCCCGACCTTCGCTGAGTGAATCAGGAGACGCCATGACCACGACCCCGTCCACGCTTCCGTTGACCGAACTGCGCCTGTCGCCAGACGAGGCGGCCGAGACCGCCCGGTTGGCACTGGAACTCGCCCGGGAGTACCCCTCCGCGGACAGCGGGAGCCTGCTCCAGGACCTCCCCCTGCTGGCCGCCCGGCTGCCGGAGCGGGTCCGCAGGTTCCTGCGTGCCTTCCAGCTGGACCAGGCGGGCGGGTACTGCACGATCAGCGGGCACCTGGTGGACGACGGCAGGATCGGCCCCACTCCGGCGCACTGGCGGGACGAGCAGCGCGTCCATCGCGAACTGCCCGAGGAGATCCTGGTGTTGCTGTACGCATCGCTGCTCGGCGAGCCGTTCGGCTGGGCGACGCAGCAGGACGGCCACCTGGTCAACGACGTGTTCCCCGTCAAGGAGTACGAGACCCTGCTGCTCGGCACGGGCAGCAGGACGGCCCTGACCCTGCACACGGAGGACGCCTTCCACCCCTACCGCGCGGACTACATCATCCTGGCCTCGCTGCGCAATCCGGACCGGGTACCGGTGGTGGTGGCGGAGGCGGACTTCACCTCGCTGCCGGAGGACGTGCTGGACGTCCTCTTCGAGCACCGCTTCCGGATCATCTCCGACGACTCGCACCTGCCGCACAACAACACGGTCAGCACGGCGGAGGACCGGCGGATCTTCGACAACATCTCCCGGTTGATCAGCGGCCTCGGTCTGGTGCCGGTGCTCTTCGGCTCCCGGACGGACCCGCTGCTGTGCTTCGACGCCACGCACATGTCGCCGCCCGATGACGACCCCGAGGCGGTCCGCGCCTTCGCCGCGGCCCACGAGCTGCTCACCCACAACACCCGGCCGTGCGCGCTGGACGCCGGTACGTTCGTCTTCCTGAACAACCACCGTGTCGTGCACGGACGCAGTTCCTTCACGGCCCGCTACGACGGCACGGACCGCTGGCTCAAGCGGGTCAACGTCACCCACGACCTGCGCAAGTCGCGTAGCCTGCGGCGCTCGGTCGGTGCGCGCCTCATCGGCTGACGCGGGGGGCCGGGCGCCGCGCGCCCGGCCCCTGGTGTCAGGACCGGGCCGCCGCGGCGGCCCGGCACACGGCGGCCACCGTGGGCTCGTCGAAGAAGTCGTCCAGCTCTACCTGCAGCCCGAACCGGTTCTCCAGCTCGACGATGAGGAGCGCGGCGGCGAGGCTGTGTCCGCCCAGGTCGAAGAAGTCGTCCTGGGGACCCACCGCGCTCACTCCGAGCACCTCGGCGAAGAGCCCCGCGACGCGGGTGGCCAGGCCGCCGGCCGCGGCGTCGGGGGCAGGGTCGCCGGCGCCGGCCGGGGCGGCAGGACCGTCAGCAGATGCCTGGGGGGCGAGACCGTCGGCAGACGCCTGGGCGTCCGGAGCGTCGGTGGCTTCCTGGGCTCCGGGAAGGGAGGATTCATGCGCGTCCTGCGGAGCGGGTCCCCGCAGCAGTTCCTCGGAGCGGCGCGCGAGAGCGGCCCGGTCGACCTTGCCGTTGCGGGTGAGCGGCATGCCGTCGAGCCGCTCGACGCGGGCCGGCACCATGTGGCCGGGCAGGATACGCCGGGCCTGCGCGCGTACCTCGTCCGGGTCGGCGTCGCCGTCGAGGAAGCCGACGAGCACCAGCGAGCCGTCCGCGCCCGGGGCGGCGACGGCGACCGCGGAGGCGACGCCGGGCAGCGAGCAGAGTCCCGCTTCCACGTCGCCGAGTTCGACGCGGTGGCCGCGGATCTTGACCTGGCTGTCGCCGCGGCCCAGGAACTCCACTCCGGCGGGCGTCCACCAGCCGCGGTCGCCCGTGCGGTAGCGGCGTCCGCCGGGCAGCCGGGGCGCCTTGACGAAGAGCCGTTCCGTGAGGTCGGGGTCGTTCACGTAGCCCTCGGCCAGGGCCGGGCCCGCCAGGTTGATCTCCCCGGGGAAGCCGGGCGGGAGCGGGCGGCCCCGCTCGTCGAGCACTTCCAGGACGGTGGTGTCGATGGGCCGGCCCACGGGGAACCCGTGCCGGGGCTCGTCGGTGCAGTCGTAGGCGGTGGCGCCGACCGAGTTCTCCGTCGGCCCGTACTCGTTGACGAGCCGGACGCCGGGCAGTTGCCGGAAGTGGTGTGCGACCAGCTCGGCGGGGCAGGCCTCGCCGGCGACGGTGACCAGGCGCAGACAGCCCGGCGCGGCCAGCGCTTCGAGCAGGACCCGGTACAGGGACGGGACCAGGGTGATGTGTGTGGCGCGGTGCCTGCGCACCAGGTTCCCGACGCGCTGCGGCACCAGCCGGTCGGACTCCGGCAGCAGCAGGAGGGTGCCGCCCGCGCCCAGGACGGAGAACAGGTCGGAGACGGAGCTGTCGAAGGAGAACGAGGGCACCTGGACGAGCCGGGTCTCGGCGTCCAGGGCGTGGTAGCGCCGTTTCCAGGCCAGGTATCCCGCGATGGCGGAGTGCCGGACGGCGACGCCCTTCGGGGTTCCCGTGGAGCCGGAGGTGTAGATGACGTAGGCGAGGTCGTCGGGGCCGGGCGGCGCCGGCAGGTCGGCCGGTGCGCCGGTCGCGGTCGCCCCGGTGAGCGCGTCGGCCGTCAGTACCGGGACCGGGCTTCCGGCGAGCGGCCCGGGGTCGCCGGTGACCACGGCCGCGCAGGCCGCGTCGTCGAGGATGAACCGGAGGCGCTCGGGCGGCAGCCCGGGGTCCAGGGGTACGTAGGCGGCCGCGGCACGCAGGATGCCGAGGATCACGGTCACGGCGGCTGTGCTCTTGGGCAGGGCGGTCGCCACCCGGTCGCCGGGCCGCACCCCGGCCTCGACGAGCCGGCGGGCCACCGTCTCGGCGCCGGCCGCCAGCTCGGCGTAGCTGACGGGCTCGTCGCGGTCGATCACGGCGACGGCGTCCGGGGTCGTGCGCATCCGCTCCAGGACCGGCTCCAGCAGGGTGCCCGCGGAAGGCTCCGGCACGAATCCTGCGCGTTCCCAACGGGCCACCTGGGCACGGTCGTCGGGCGCCGACAGTTCCACGTCCGCGCAGGCGGTGCCGGGTTCGCCGAACGCGGCCAGGACGGTCACCAGGGAGCGCAGCACCACGGCGGCCCACCAGGCGTCCAGCCGTCGGGTGTCGAACGCGGCGTGCAGGGCGCGGCCGCCGTCGGACGTCTGACGCAGGCTCACCACGAGGGCCGTCTCGGCGTACGGGACGGGCGGCAGCCGGTCGGACCGGAGCAGCAGGGCGAACGGCAGGGCGGGGTCGTCGGCGGCCGGAGCGTCCGCCCGCCGCAGTGCGGTGTCGACGGCGAGCACCAGGTCGCGCAGGGCCGCGTCCTCGGGGGTGGGCACGGGACACACGGTCGTTCCGCGCGGCCCGGCGACGGCGAGCACCGGCTCGGTTGCGTCCTCGGCCGCACGCAGGACCAGGGCGGCCGCCGCCGTGAGGACGACGAGTTCCTCCAGGGGGCGGTCTCCGGCCACCCGGTGCAGGCCCTGTCGTGCGGCGGGCGTCAACTCCTCGAGGAGTTCGGCGCGTCCACTGCGCCCGGCTTCGGTCAGCCTGGCCCGCAAGGGAGTCGGCGTCGGTGCCGGGGTGGTCCTGGGTGCGTTTTCAGAGCTCATGGCGGGTCCTCAAGGGGATCGGAGCCGGGCCCCGCACGGGGCGGGTTCGCCTCGCAGGCCCACGGGGGCGCGGCTGTCTCCGAGGCTCAGAACGGTCTTGTGCCTGGCATACGGAATCGGACAGGGTACTGGGGGCCGGAGATCCCGGCGGGAGGAACGGGGGCTTGGTTGCGAGGTGCACCGCACGGGGTCACGCCGTTTTGCCGGCCGCGCCGTTTCTCGTTTCGGGTGCGGTTTACCCTCTGCGAGCAATAACGACGGGCAGCCTGGATTCGGATTCCATGTGACCGGAAACCGAAGTGACCGATTCCCGGTCCGACGCCCGAGAGCGGCGTTTTCCTTTTCGCCGCCCACCGCTCCGCACACTCGGAACGGACTATCGTCTTCGCAGGTCAGCGAGGTGTGAGGCGAGTACCGGCCGACATGGCATACTGCCCCCCGCATGTCGCATTTTCCTCGTTCACCCCTCTTATATCCCCAAGCGTTCGGGGACCGAGCATAGCAGCGGAACGGATCTTCAGAAAGTGCTGGCCGGGCCCGGCGACCCTCGTCAAATTTTCCCAGAAAAAGCTTGGCTGACACTCGCCACTATGGCACGCTCGACAGGGCAGGTCACGAAGGAATGACGAAAGGACCGCACGTCGATGACCCCCGCGATCGAGGCGTTGTCTCCATTCGGCCGGGACGGACGGTGGCGGGGCCCGCACCACTGAGCTGCAGCGGACCAGCCGGTCCCGCACCGGGGCCCGCCCGCGCAGCCGCGCCCGTCGTGGCACCCTGAACCACCGTCCCCATAGCTGATTTCACGCCATTCCAGCCGAGCTGCCGCCGGCACCGGGCCCGCCGGTCCGCCTGGCCAGGCCGCGCCCGTCCCCGGAGACCGTCCCGGCGGCGGCCCGCCGGCGCCGGCCGCCCTGCCGGCCGTGAACCCGCCGCCGACACCGGTGCCGCGGTCGGCGTACCCCCTCCGGCGTTCTCGGCCGAGGCGCCCCTGGCAGAGGAGACCTGATGACCGTTGCGGAAGGCCGAGCACGGGTGACCGTCGCGCTCGACGACGAGACGAGTGCCGCGCTGCGCGCGCTGTGCGCCTCGGCGGGCGCACAGACACCGACGGCGGTCCTCGCGTTGCTGCGTGTCCTGCTGCACCGGCTGACCCAGGGCAAGGACGTCCCCGTGCGGGCCGGACTCCCGGGCCGTGACGTGCAGTTGACCGCGTCCCTCGATCCGGACGCCGGCTTCCGTGCGTGCCTGCGTGCCGAACAGCACGCCGTCGAGGCGGCCGTCGGCCGCGAGCCGCTCGCCGGCGTCGCGCTCACCGCGGACGGACTCGGTCCGCACGCCGTCACCGCCGACCGGGTGCCGGACGCCGGACCGCTCTCGGTGACCGTGCGGAGCGACACCGCCGACGCCCGCGACGCCCGGCGCACCGCGGGTCAACTCGCCCGGCTGGCACGGGAGGTGTGCGCCGCTCCGGACGCGCCGACGGGCCGCCTCCCCGTCCTGCCGCCCCGGCAGTGGGACGGCCTGCTCGCGCTCGGCACCGGCCCGCACCAGGACCTCCCGGCGGAGCGCACCGTCCTCGACCTGTTCACCGAGCAGGTGGCCGCACACCCCGGTGCCCCCGCCGCCGTGTGCGGCGACCGCACCTACAGCTACGCCGAACTGGACGGCATGGCGGACCGGTTGGCCGCGCGGCTGGCCGCTGCGGCGCCGACCGGGCCCGAACGGGTCGTCGCCCTGCTGTGCGCGCGCACGGAGTGGATGCTGGTGTCCCTCCTCGCCATCCTCAAGACGGGGTCCGCCTTCCTGCCGCTGGACCCCGAGCAGCCCGCTCTGAGGCTGCGTGAACTCCTGGCCGACAGCGGGGCGGTGGCGGTGCTCGCCGACGCCTCCCGGTCCGGGTCGCTGTCCGGCGCGCCTCAGCCGGTCGTGACCCTCGGCCGGGACACCGCCGCCGAACCGCCCGAGCCGCCGCTGCGCCGGGCGGGCCCCGCGGATCTGGCGTACGTCGTCTACACCTCCGGCTCCACCGGCGCCCCCAAGGGCGTCATGGTCGAACACCTGGGCATCCTGAACACCGTCCGCTACCGCATCGCGTACTACGGCCTGGGGCCGGGCTCGCGCGTCCTGCAGGTCGACCCGGTGCACGCCGACGCCGGCATCTCCGACGTGCTCTCCGCCCTGTGCTCCGGGGCGCCCCTGGTGGTGCTGGAGCGCGAGCAGCTCATCGACCCCGACGAGGTCGCGGCCGTCATCCGCCGGGAGGACGTGACCCATGTGCAGACCGTCCCGAGCCTGTACCAGCTGATCCTGGACTACGCCGGGGACCGGCTGCCCTCCCTGCGCCAGGTGGTGCTGGGCGGCGAGCGGCTGACCGCGGCACTGGCCGCACGCCACCACCAACTGCTGCCGGACGCCGACCTGTTCAACGAGTACGGCCCCTCGGAGGACAGCGTCGCCACCACGCTCGTCAAAGTCGAGCCCGGCAGCGAAGAGCCGCCCGTGGGCAAGCTGTTCCCCAACAAGACGGTCGACCTGCTGGACGAGCACGGCGCCCTGGTGCCCCTCGGCGCCCTGGGGGAGATCTGCATCGGCGGCGTCGGGCTCGCCCGCGGCTACCTCGGCAACCGGCAGCAGACCGAGGCACGGTTCGTCGCGAACCCGGTGCGCCCGGGGCAGCGGATGTACCGTACCGGCGACCTGGGGCGGTGGCTGCCCGACGGCAGTCTGGTCTGCCTGGGCCGCATCGACGACCAGGTGCAGATCCGCGGTCACCGGGTGGAGCCCGGGGAGGTCACCGAGGTCCTGGCCAAGGCACCGGGAGTACGCAGTGCGGCAGTGGTGGCATGGCCGGGCGCGGACGGCTCGCACCGTCTCGTCGCCTATGTCGTGGGCGAGCACGAGCCCGCGCTGCTGCGGGCTCACCTCGCCGACCGGCTGCCTGCCCACATGGTTCCCGACGCCTACGTTCCGGTGACGGCACTCCCGGTGACGTCCATCGGCAAGCTGGACCGCTCGGCGCTGCCGGCTCCGCCCGAGCCCGGGGAAGTGTCCGAGGAGAGTGCGGAGGTGGAGCTGACCGCCGCCCAGCTCCGGGTCGCCGAGGTGTGGTCGGCGGTGCTCGGCCATCGCGTGCGGCAACCGGACGCCGACCTGTTCGCGCTGGGCGGCCACAGCCTGACCGCGGCCCGCATCGCCAAGGAGCTGGGCGTGGCGGTCAGTACGGTGTTCGCCAACCCGACGGTACGGCTGCTCGCCGGCGCCGTCCCGGACGGCGGGCCCGAGCCCGCGGCGCCCGCTGCCCCGGCTCCGGCGGACCCGGGAGCCTTCCCGCTGTCCCGGGCACAGCGCCGCGTCTGGCTGACCTCGCGCCGCACCCACGCGGACCGGTTCATCATCTCGGACCTGGTCCGCACGGGCCGCTCGCTGCGCCCCGACACGCTGCGCACGGCGCTCACGGCCGTCGTGGAGCGTCAGGAACTGCTGCGGGCCCAGGTGTTGCCCGAGGGAGCGTCCGCCTCCCTGACCGTGCTGGACGGGCTCCCCGGCGGCGTACCGCTGCGCGTGACCGAGCTGCCGGGTGCCGACCCGGACGGACCGGATGTCCGCGAGGCGCTGCGCGGGGCCCGTTCGGTGACCTTCGACCTGGAACGGGCGCCGTTGTTCGAGGTGTGCCTGATCCGGGGCCCGGTCGGCGGCGACCTGCTCACGGTCAGCGCCCACCATCTGATCTACGACGGCGCGAGCGTGAACGTGCTGCTCGACGACCTGTTCGCCGCGTACGAGGCTGTCGAGCGGCAGGGCGCCGCCGCCCTTCCCCCACTCGAGCACCAGTACCGCGACTGGGCAGCGGAGGAGCGGGCCTGGCTGGTCTCGGAGGAGGCCACGCGGCAGGAGGCGTTCTGGAAGGAGCGGCTGCAGGGGGTGCGGCCCGTCCCGGACCTGGTGGACTCCACGCGCCGGGGCCGGCGCCGTGGACTGTCCGGCCTGGTGCGGCGCACGCTCCCGGCCGGGTCGCTGCACGGCACCCCGGCGACGCCCTACGCCGTCGTCGTCACCGCCTTCACCGCTCTGGTCCACCGGGTGACCGGGGTGACCGATGTGGTACTGGGCTTCCCGGCGAGCCTGCGGCACAGCCGGGCCGACGACGCACTGATCGGATACTTCGCCAACGCGGTGCCGCTGCGCCTGGAGTTCGCCCAGCGGGACGGCCTGGGCGACCTGCTGGGGCATGTGGGCGCGCGGGTGGTGGAGGCGTACGAGCACGGCAGGCTCCCCTTCGACGCCCTGGTCGAGCGTCTCGGCATCGGTGCGCAGCCGGGCCGTAGCGTCCTGCTCGACCTGGGCGTGAGCTGGGAGAACGCGACCGTCGCCACGGCCGGTTGGCAGGTCGAGGACGTGCTGGCCGAGGAGTTGCCCGCCGACAGCGACATGTGGCTGTACGCGAGTGTCCGCGGTGACCTGCTGCACCTCGATCTCACCTACGACCGGCAGCTGGTGACGGAGCACGAGGCGGCCGGTTTCGCGGACGACCTCGTACGGCTGGTGTCCGCCGTGGTGACCGAGCCGCACACGCCGGTGGGCGCGCCCGGGGACGTCCGGGAAGAGGAGGAGGACGTGTGGAGCGCGACGAGTTACGACTTCTGACCCCGCGGCCTGCTCCGGTGGTGCTACGCCCGGTCACACGGGCCGCCCCGGCTGCCCAGCGCCCGGCCACGGAGCCCGCGCAGGCGGCACGGCCGGTCACCCGGCGGCCCGTGGGCACGGGCCGCCGGCGTGACGGTCGTTCAGACCAGGGCCCGGCGGTGCGGCGCGTACCGCCGTCCGCTGGCCAGGCGCAGGTCGGCGAGCACGTTGATCCGGCGCAGCCACCGGTCGGTGCCGTCGTAGCGGGCGCCGAACGGCCTGCGCCCGTGGACGGCACGCTTGTTGTCCACGATGAGCAGTTCGCCGGGCCCGACCACGACATCGCGCAGACCCTTGTCGATGGCCGCGATCACCGCGTCGAGCGCCTCCAGCGCTTCACCGTCCAGGGACCGCGGCATGAAGGCCGGGTCGATCCGGATGTAGGGAGCTTCGCGGTCGCCGGACAGGATCGCCGTCCGCCGGGGCGCCGACTGCTGGTCGGCGATGTCGCGGAACGCCTGGGCGACCCAGCTCTCGTCGTCGAGGCCGGTGGTCTTGCTGTTGAAGGAGGCGGTGTGCGACTCGTCCGGCATGATGACGAAGCGCTCCTCGAAGAGCACCTCCCGCACCCGGTCCTCCAGTTGGATGTCCTGGACGGTGGCGAAGGTGGTCGGTACCCGGTCGTGGTTGCGGATCCCCGCCAGCATGATCCAGTCGGCGCGCAGCGGGTGGAAGGCGTCCTCGTTGTGCCACTCCAGGGTCGTGGTGGAGCTGGAGCCGAGCTGTTCGGCCTCGTGACCCTTGATCGGGAACAGGTCCAGCACCAGACGGCCCCGCTGCTGGGTCACGAAGGAGACCGGGTCGCCGAGCAGCGAGCCGAACAGGAGCAGCAGGGCGGTGGCCCGCTCGGCCTCTTCGCTGACCGGCTCGTGGACGTAGTCGGTGGGGGTCGGTCCGGCCAGGGCTTCGGAGACGGGCAGGTTGGCCAGGACCAGTCCGCCGTACGGGCGTCCGGTGAGCCGGAAGCGCACGAGATGGGACCGGATGCGCAGGGGTATCTCGTGTGCGAGCAGAGCCAGTTGGTCGAGCCGCTGGTCGAGCGGCTGTTCGTGGCTGCCGTCCAGGACCGCCTCCGCCAGGTCGTGCAGGTCGGCCCGCTCGGCGTCGGTCAGTTCCAGGCAGGGCATGTCGTCGTCGGCTCGCAGCGGGAGTTCCGCGACGGGAAGAGCTCCTCTGAGGTTCATGAGGTGTGCTTTCCTTTTCTGTACTCAGGCGATATTCGGGACAGACGGACCCTCACGAGAGATTTCGGACACATAACGGTCCAGGCGGGGGCAAACCTTTTCCGGCCTAAAATCCGGGGAAATTCCGGGTGGTCTCGATTTTCTCGACCGGCATCCCGGGAACACCGTCGAGAGCCCCCTTCCCCCGATTCCGTCCACCGACTCTCATCCCCGTGCCGCCGGAAAAGACTGGATAGAGCCTAGTCTCACCAGACACATTCCCCCAACGGCTGACAATGTGAGCCGCATCACTCTACGCCGGACGCATTCACCGCCAACTCCCCTGGATATGCAATGCAGTGACGGACAGTCAGGCATTGCACGTCCACTCGGGACTGCCGGTTGCATTTCCTGCCACACTCCTTTCCCCTGCCCTTTTCAAGTCGAGGTGTCACTGTTGTCGAAAGTCCACGACCCCGCCCCCGGGCCAACGTACTCCTCGCCCGGAACCGCTCTTTCCGGCCATGGCGCGAAAAGGGACTCCGCGGCCGTGCGCGCTCATTGGCTCGCGGTGCTCCAGGGCATCCGGCGGGAGCCCCTGCTGGAGCCGGGCGGGCCGACCGCGCCGGTACCGGAGGCCGCGTTCGTGCCGGCCGGGCCGGCCGCGGCGCTGCGGCGCATCGCGGGAGACGATCAGGTGGGCCTCCACCTGCTGCTCCTGGCCGCCACGCGCCTGTGCCTGAGCGCGTTCGGAGCGGCCCGGGACATGCCCGTGCTGTGCCCCTCCCCCGGCGACCCCGACGCCGAACTCGCCCTGCGGACACGGCTCGATCAGGACACGCCGATGACCGGATTCCTCACCTCGGCCCACGCCGACCTGCTCGCCGCCACCCCGTTCGCCTGGCGCCACCGTGCCTCGCTGGCGGCACAGCTGGAAACCGCGGGCGCGGCCGAGAGTGACGCCCTGGCCCAACTGGCCGTCCGGTGGGAGGCGTCCGGCTCCCCCGGCCGGCTCCCGTGCGCCGCGGTCGAGGTGCGCGGTCGGCTGGAGGAGGACGGCACCCTGCGGGTGCGGGTCCTGTCCCCGCACGGGCGGGTTCCGGTGGCCGTACAGAACCTGCCCCGGTGCATCGCGGCCGCCCTGTCCGACCTCGGACGGGATCCCCGGCGCCCCGCCCGGGAGCTGGACGTGCTCGGGCCACAGCAGCGCGCAGAGGTGGAGCGCTGGAGCGGACTGCCGCTGCCCGACGCCTGTCCCGCCCTGTCGCTCCTGGACCTGGTCGATGCGACGGCCGCACGCGGCGGGGACCGGATCGCCGTCGTCGACGGCACCACCCGCCTGACGTACGACGACCTCATGCGGCACACGGCGGCCCTGGCCGACGAGCTGCGCACCCGGCACGGCGTCGGCCGCGGCGACCGGGTCGCCGTCCTGCTGCCGCGCGGCGCGAGCCTCGTCGTGGCCGTACTGGCCGTACTGCGGGCGGGCGCCGCCTACGTCCCCGTGGACCCCGCGCACCCCGAGCAACGCATCAGCCACCTCCTCCGGCTGAGCGGGGCCACGCTCCTCATCGGCGACCGGCCCCCCGCCGGCACGACCTTGCCGGCGGTGCCCTCCGACCGGGTCCTCGCCTCCCGGACGGGGGCCGAGGCCGCCCGGGGCCCCGCACCGCACGTGCGCCCCGAGGACGAGGCCGTGCTGTTCTTCACCTCCGGGTCGACCGGACTGCCGCGGCCGGTGAGCATCCGGCACGACCAGATGTGTCACAAGGCGGTCAGCTCCGCGGCACAGCTCGGGATCGACGCCGACGTCCGCTGCGCCCTGCTCTCCGCGCTCACCTCGGACGCGACGGCGTACCAGATCTTCGTGACGCTCGGCGTCGGCGGCACCCTGGTCGCGATGGGAGCCCCCGACGAACTGGATCCGGTCACCTTCTGGGAACGCATCCGCACGGAACGGGTCAGCCTGCTCAACTGTGTCCCGGGCCTGCTGTCGGCCATGCTCGAAGCGCTCCCGCCGACGGCGGGGCTGCCCCTGCCCCATCTGATCCTCGGCGGCGACGCGGTGCCACGGGGCCTGATGGCCCGCACCAGGGGCCGGCTGCGCATCGGCAGACTGGTCAACCTCTACGGCCCGTGCGAGGCGACCGTCGAGTGCGTCTCGTACGTGTGCCCCGGCGACCGGGCCGCCGAGCTGATGTCGGTGCCCATCGGCTCCCCCTCCCCGGGCTTCGGGGTACTGCTCGTGACGGAATGGGGCACCCTCGCGCCCGTCGGGGTGCCCGGGGAGATCTACGTCGCCGGTCCCGGCGTGGCGGCCGGCTACCTGAACGCGCCCGAGGCCACGGCGGAACGGTTCGTGCCCTGCCCGGCCGCAGACGCCGGGCACAGCTTCCGCACAGGTGACCTGGCGCGCTGGAACGCGGACGGCACCCTGGAGTTCCTGGGCCGCATCGACGGACAGGTCCAGCTGCACGGCCAGCGGGTGGAACCGGGCGAGGTGGAGCAGGCGCTGGTACGGCTGGCCGGTGTCCGCGAGGCGGTGGTACTGCCCCGGCCGGCCGGCCGCGACTCGGTGACACTGGCCGCCTGGTACACGGCCGACGCTCCCCTCGAGCCGGGCGTCGTCCGCTCCCTGCTGGCCTCAGAGCTGCCCGCGCACATGGTGCCCCGCCTCCTCACCCAGCTGCCCGCCCTCCCCCGTACCCCGCACGGGAAGATCGACCGGACCGCCCTCGCGGCCTCCCCCGACCGCCGTGCCGAGGACGTCTGGACGCCGTACGACGCCGCCTCGCGCACGGTCGCCGACGCCTGGGAGGCCGTGTTCGGGCAGCCTCCGCGCTCCGGCGACGACGACTTCTTCGAGGCCGGCGGCCACAGCCTCACCGCCGCCCAGCTCGTCAGCGCCCTGTGCGCCGCGGAACCGGAGTGCGGGGTCGCCGTACGGCAGATCTTCATCGCACGGACCCCCGAGGCACTGGCCGAGGCGGTACGGCAGGGGCTGCGCGCCCCGCGGCCGTCCACGGGCGCGCCCGCTGCCGCCGCCGCGCCCCAGGCACCCTCCGGACCGGCCGCCGCCGGCCCGGCCGAGGCGAGCAACGCGCAGCGCCGCATGTGGCTCCTCGAGGCCCTGGACGAGGGCGCCTTGCGTGCCTACAACATGGTGGAGGCGTACGAGCTGGACCGTCCGCTGTCCGAGGAGGCGCTGCGCGCCGGGGTGCACGCGGTGGCGGTGCGGCACGAGTCGCTGCGCACCACCTTCGAGCTGCCCCGCGACGGTGCCGGGGCGGTACTGCGGCAGGTCGTGCACGACATCGGCGACATGGACCTCGCCCCGCAGGTCCAGCGGGTGGCACCCGAGCGCCTGGAAGCCGCGCTCGCCGCGGCCCGGGACGAGGAGACCCGGTGGCGCTTCGACCTGGCCGCCGGCCCGCTGTTCCGGCTGCGGTACCTGAGCGCCGAGGGCCGACGGCCCGTTCTGCTGTTCAACGTCCACCACTCCGTCAACGACGGCTGGTCGTACTCCGTGCTGCTGCGCGATCTGCTCACGGCGGCCGGCGCGTTCGAGGCGGGGCGGGCGCCCGCGCTGGGCGCGCTCCCGGGCTACCGTGCGCACACGCGGGCGCTGGCGGACCGGCTGGCAGCGGGGAGCGGCGCAGTCCACTCGGCGTACTGGCGGCGGACACTCGGCGATCTGCCCCCGCTGCCCCCGCTGCCCGGCGACCACGTTCCGGGCGCCGTGCGCGGGAGCGCGGGCGGGCAGGCCCGGGTGACCCTGGACGGGGAACTGACCGATGCGCTGCGGGCGTTGGCCGTACGGGCCACCGCCACCCCGTTCATGGTGTGCGTCGCCGCAAGCCGTGTACTGCTGCACCGGCTCACGGGTCTCGTGGACCTGCCGCTCGGCACGGTGGTCGCCGGCCGCTCGGCACCCGGACTGGCCGAGGAGGTCGGGCTGTTCGCCAACACGGTGGTCCTGCGTACCGCCATGGATCCGGCGGGCACCTTCGCCGACCTGCTGGAGCGGGTCCGTCGCACCGCCCTCGACGTGCAGGAACACGAGGAGTACCCGTTCGACCGGATCGTGGAGGACCTCGCGGTGGAGCGGACGGCGGGCCGCAATCCGCTGTTCGACGTGCTGGTGGAGACGGTGATGTCGCCGACCGTCACGGCCGGCGGGGGCGACGGCAGCCGCACGGCCCGTCACCTGGACGAGCCGCCGCAGGTCGGCGACTTCGACCTGTCGTTCGGCTTCCTGCTGCCCGAGGCAGGCGCCGCCCGGCACGCGGAGATCAGGGTCGGCCACCGCCTCGACCGGTACACCGCGCACAGTGCCGTACGCATCGGCGAGCAGCTGCGGGATGTCCTGGAGGCCGTGCTGCGCGAGCCCGACGCACCGCTCGGCGCACTCCTCGCCACCACGCCCGACGACCGCACCGGACCGGCGCGCACCACGACCGACCTGGTCCTGTCCGAGAACGCCGTGCACGCCCTCGCCCGCATCAGCGGCGGGCGGGCGGCCGAGGAACTCGTGGTGCTGACGGCCGCGGTGGCGCTGGCGACGGCGGACATCGACGGCACACCCGAGCTGCGGGTGCAGCGTGCGTCGGCGCAGGTGCGCTGCCCGGTGGACGTCACGACCGCGGCCACCCCGGCCGACCTGGTCATGGCGGTGGACCGGGCGGTCCGGACCGCTGCACCGGCCCAGGACCCGCCCCGGGTGCTGGTGGCCTCGGAGACCATCGCCCCGCCCGCCGGCCGGGCGACGTTGAGCGCGACCCTCCTCCGGGCGACCGACGCCGGCCGGCGCGTGCTGCGCCTGGAGTGGGACACGGAGGAAACCGGGCAGCGGACGGCCGAGGCACTGCGCCACCGGCTCGACCAGGCGCTCGGCTGCTTCGCCAAACCCCGGGGCCCGCTCCCGGACCGCATCGCCCCGCCCGCCGCACCGGCGGTACGAGGCACCGACAACGGAGGAAACCTGTGAGCCCTGATCTGGCCGTCACCCATCTCGTGGGAGCGTCGGCGGTGATCCTGGTGGCCGCCCAGGTGGGCGGATGGCTGTCCCGGAGACTCGGACAGCCCTCCATCGTAGGCCAGTTGATCGCCGGCATCGCCCTCGGCCCCAGCCTCCTGGACCAGCTCCCGGCAGGCGTGGGCGACACCCTGTTCCCCCAGGCCATCGCGCCGATGCTCACCGCGCTGAGCCAGGTCTCGCTCGTGATCTTCCTGTTCGTCGTCGGCTACGAACTGGACCTGAGCCTGCTGCGCGGCAGGTCCAGGACCACGCTGGCCGTGGCCGCCGCGGCGTTCGGCGTACCGATGCTGACGGGTGCGGGCGCCGCTCTGCTGTTCCGCGGCACCCTGGAGGACCTGGGGGCGCTGCCCGGCATGCCGGTGCGCTCGGTACTCTTCCTGGCCGTCGCCCTGTCGATCACGGCCGTGCCGGTGCTCATCGTCGTGGTCCGGGAGAACTCGCTCGCCGGAACCGTTCCGGGCGTCATAGCCGTGTCGGCCGCCGGGCTGATCGACGTGGTCGGCTGGGCGGTTCTGCTCGGCACCCTCATGGACGGCGGCGACGGGTCCGGGATGTCCCTGCCGGTACGCCTGATCCTGCTCGGCGTCTTCGTCGCCGTGATGGTCTGGCCGGCCCGGCTCCTGCTGCGGCGGCTCATGCGCATTCCCGGCGTCTCCACCCAGTCCCGGCTGGCCCTGCTCATCGGGTTCGCGTTCACGGCCGCCTGGGTCACCAGCGCGCTCGGCCTGCACGTGATCTTCGGTGCGCTGCTCGCCGGGGTGGTCACGCCGAGGGAGCCGGACGGGACCCTCGACCCGGACCTGGTGCGTTCCCTGGACGGGTTGAGCTCGCTGCTGCTGCCGTTCTTCTTCGTGGTGTCGGGACGCAGTGTCGCCGTCGGCGCCCTGGGCGCCTCGGCCGTGGCCGTGCTGGTGGGCATCACGCTGCTCGCCGTCGTCACCAAGGTGGGCTCCGGGGCACTCGCGGCGCGTGCCTGCCGGCTGGACACCCGTACGTCGCTCACGGTCGGGGTGCTCCTGAGCACCCGCGGGCTCACCGAGCTGATCGCCCTGAACGCAGGCCTCGAGGCGGGGTTGTTGAGCGGGACGCTCTACACCGTGTTCGTGCTGATGGCGATCGCCACCACCCTGCTCACGCAGCCCCTGCTGGTGCTGTGCCGCCGTGTGCGGGCGGCTGACCCCGACCCGCAGACCTCCGCCGACCCGGTGTCCGCGGCGTCCCCGGGCGGCCGTTGAGGGCGACGGAGGGTGCGCAGGCCGTGCCCGGGTCTCCTGCCGGGAGCGGCCTGCGCGTCGGGTGATCCGGCAGCGCACGGAGGCAGCGGGCCCACCTCCGGGAGGTGGACCCGCTGGGCGTGGCCGGGCGCCTACTGCGCGACGGGGGACGAGACGCGGTAGAGCCTGCGCAGCTCTTCTTCGAGCTTCTTGACCTCGTCCAGGCGCGGTCGGCTCTTGGGCGCGAACAGGCCGTCCCTCTCCCAGCGTTCCGGGTCGAGGCTGAGCGCCGACACGTTCAGCCAGCCCCGGGCGCGAACGGAGTCGAGGTGCTCGGGCAGCGCGTCCTCCAGGGCCAGGTAGAAGACGACGTGGGCGAGTTCCTCTATGCGGTCGATGCCGTCGCGGATGCTCGCCAGGACCTGTCCGAACGCCGGTGTGGCGTCGTCGTCGCCGGGCAGGTTCTGGACGAACAGGCGGGCGAGGGTGGGCAGGTCGTCGTAGTAGTCGATGTAGTCGAACTCGAAGACGCCCCGGTAGCTGCGCGACCAGTCCTTCAGCAGGTTCATCATGGAGCCCTGGGTCGCCACGACGGGCGCGCCGAGCGCGCTGAGCGTCGTGCTCGCGGACTCGTCCAGGTACGTCCGGCCGTAGAACTGCGGGTCGGAGAAGGCCCACCCGACGTAGTAGTCCCAGATCGTCTTCAGGGACATGATCACGGGGTTGTGGTGGAAGGCGTACGAGCCCTGGATGTTCTGCGTGAGTCCCTCGGCCAGGGAGAGGAACCAGCGGTTGGCGTAGCGGACGAAGTCCGGCTCGAAGGATTCCGCCCGGTCCCGGCCGATCATCTCGGTCACGAAGCTGTTGGCGTAGCCGATGAGGTTCGAGCCCACCGAGTAGTAGGGGTCCGCGAACACCGCGGCGTCGCCGACGCACGCCCAGCGGTCGTGGGAGAACACCTGCTGGGAGGAGTGGCTGTAGTTCTTCAGGACCCGGAAGTCGAGCACCGGGAGTTCGCGGATGGCGGGGTCGAAGCCGGGGACGCGCTCGACCACGAAGTCGATGGCCTTCTCGATGCGGTTGAACTTCGTGACCGGGTGGAGGTCGTCGCTCACCACGATGCCGACGCTGGTGTGGTCCGGTGCCAGCGGGATGGCCCACACCCAGCCCCCTTCGAACATGAAGTGGTTGGTGGAGTTCCACCGCGGCTCGTGCACACGGTCGTGCCAGGTCGTCTCGCCGGGAGCGACCAGCTCGTCGGTGTCCAGGCGCCCTTCGAGCCGGAACCAGACCGAGTTGTGCGGCTTGGGGTACCGCTTGGTGAGCCCGAGCTTGCGCTGCAGGAGGCGGTGCCGCCCGGTGGCGTCGACGACCCAGCGGCAGCTGACGGCCGTCTCCCCGCTGCCCTCGTCGTCGCCCTGGTAGGTGACCCGGTGCGGTGCGTCACGCTCGCCCAGCTCGATGTCGGTGACCCGTACGCCCTGGACGAGTTCGGCGCCGGCCCCGGCCGCGACCACCCGCAGGTGCTCCTCCAGGGAGCCCCGGTTGAGCTGGTAGGACTTCGCGGGCAGGAACCGGTTGACGCCGAACTCGGACTCCCGGTGGAAGTCGGGGCGGTCGCCGTAGAAGTAGCGGAGTCCCAGCTTCTCCAGCTGCTGTTCCTCCAGGTAGTCCCGCAGACCGATGACGGAGGCGAAGTAGTGTGCACCCACCTCGACCGTGGACTCGCCCACCTTGAACGCCGAGAGGGGGACGGGGGACCGCTCGCGTTCGCACACGAGCACGCTCAGCGTGGGATGGGCGTCCTTGAGCTGCTTGGCGAGGCAGAGCCCGGCCAGGCCGCCGCCGGCGATGACGACGTCGTAGTCGACGCCTGTGAACGTGGTGTGAGTGCCGCCCTGTCCGCTCACGCTGTACCCGCCTCCGTGCTCTGCCGGTCCTCGATGATGAGGGCCAGGCTCCGTATGGTCCTGCCCGTGTAGGGGTCTGAGTTGTCCAGCTGGACGCCCAGGTGCTCCTCCACGTCGGCGACGAGATCCATCACGCCGAGGGAGTCGCCGCCGAGTTCGAAGAAGTCGTCGTCCAGGCCGACGGCGAGGGGCGCGAAGAGCTTCCGCCAGATCGCGAGGAGCGCGGATTCGACGGGTGTCGCCGGCTCGGGTGCCGGCCCCTCGGGCGTGGTGGCGTCGGAGTACAGGGCGTCCAGGGCCGCTTCGTCGACCTTGCCGTGCGGCGTGACGGGCACGGTGTCGACCGGGATGATCGCCGACGGGACCATGTAGTCCGGCAGGCTCTCCTTCGCCGTTGCGCGCAGCCGTTCGACGTCCGTGGCCGTCGGGCCCACGACGAAGGCGATCAGGCGGGGCGCCGCCGAGGCGGTGTCGCGACGCAGCAGGAAGACGTGGTCGACCGAGTCGTCCCTGGTGAGGACCTCGGCCACGTCGCCCAGGTCGACGCGCCGGCCCCGGATCTTGATCTGCTGGTCGCGGCGTTCCACGAACTGCAGGTTGCCGTCCGCGTGCACCCGGACGATGTCCCCGGTGCGGTAGACCCGCTGCCCGCCGAACAGCGGGGCCGGGGGCCGGAAGAACTTCTCCGCGGTCAGTTCGGGATTGCCCAGGTAGCCCCGGGCGAGCCGGCCGCCCCCCAGGTACAGCTCGCCCGTGCCGCCCGGTCCGACGGGTTCGCCGTCGTCGTCCAGGACGAACACCTCGGTGTCGTCGACCGGCCGTCCGATGAGCACGTGCGGGTCCGACGCGCCCAGCGGATGGACGGTGGAGCACACCGAATTCTCGGAGGGTCCGTACTCGTTGAAGAGTTTTACATCCGGAAGGCGGGAAAAATGCTCCCGGACGAGGCTGGAAGTGAACCATTCCCCCGCGATGGTGATACTTCGCAACGCCTTGGTCGACTGGGTGCTCATGCCTCTGAGGAGGCGGCTGTACAGCGCCGGGGTGATGAGGAAGTGGGAGACTTCCCGATGTTCCATGAGGCCGGTGAGATACCGCCGGTCGGTGATGCGGTCCCGGGCGGGAAGAAGGAGTCGCGCGCCCGAGGTGAGGGCGCAGAAGGTGTCCGCCACGGAACTGTCGAACGACGGTCGTGGCATTGCCAGCGTCGTGTCGTCCGGGCCGAAGCCGTAATAGGCGTTGCGCCAGCGGAGCGTCTTGACGATGGAGTGGTGCTCGACTGCCGTCGCCTTGGGCGCCCCGGTCGTCCCTGAGGTGTGGATCACATAGGCGAGGTCCGTGGGCGCCGACGCGGGGGCCGGGTCGGTGTCCGGGGTGTCGAGGGTGGCGCTCATGACGTCCGTCACGAAGAGTTCACCGGTGAAGAACGCCGCGCCCGCCGCGGCCGAGGACTCCACGAGCAGCGCCTTGGGTGACACGTTCTCGATGCTGCGGTGCGTCACGGCCGGTGGGTTGTCGGGATCCAGTGCGACATAGGCGCCACCGGCCTTGAGCACGGCGAGCATGCCGGCGATCACGGTCGGTGGGTGCCGTACGAGGATCGCCACGCGGTCGTCCGGGACGACGCCGACGCTGTCCCGCAGGTAATGCGCCAGCTGATTGGCTCTGCGGTTCAGTTCGCCGTAGCTGATGCATTCGCCCTCGTACTCGAGGGCTATATTATCGGGTGCTTTCCGGACGCATTCCTCGAAAAACTGGTGCAGGGTCCCCGGTTTATCGGGTGCGATCGACACACGTTCCCCCTGTGCGATTACCGTGAATCCTCGACCCCGGCAGCCTATCCGTCGTCAATCGAACACTCAAGGGTCAACTTTCCCGCATTCCGGACTGCGCCGGCGGATGGGTCCGGCCTTTCCCCGGCGTGCGCCGGATTACACCTCGAGGGCGCGGACGAGTGCGCCCGTCGCCGCGGTCGCCGAATTCTGCGGAAAGAAGTGCCCTCCCGGTATCGCGGCGAGGCCGAAGGGGCCTCGGCACAGCGCGGCCCACGTGACCGCCACGTCGGCCGTCACCTCGGGGTCCTCGTCCCCGTACATCGCGGTGACCGGCACGGTCAGGGGCGGCCGGCCGGGCGGGGGACGGAACGCGGCGTGGGCGGCGAGGTCCGCGCGCAGCACCGGGAAGAACCGTTCCCTGAAGCCGGGGCGGTCGAGCCCCGCGGTGTTCGCGCCGAGCCGCTTCCACAGCAGTTCGATCTCGTGGTCGTCCCTGGGGGCCTGGGGTGTCGCCGGTCCGGGTGCTCCTGCCGCGAGGACGAAGAGGTGGGCGGGCGGGCGCCCCCGCTGCGTCAGCTGGTGCGTCAACTCGTAGGCCAGGCAGGCTCCGAAGCTGTGCCCGGCCAGTACCAGCGGCGCCGGCAGCGCCAGGAGGGCCGGCAGGACGTCGGCGGCCAGATCGGCCACCGAGTCCAGCGGGGCCTCGCGTCCGCGCGCCTCCCGCCCGGGCGGGACGTGGGCGTGCAGTTCGATCCGCTCGGGGAGTGCCCGTCGCCAGGAGGCGTAGGCCGTCGCCCCTCCTCCGGCGTGCGGAAAGCAGACGAGCGTGGCCCGACGGGCCGCGGCTGCCGCGTCGCCCGGCGGGCCGAAGCGGTGCAGAGACACGCTGCTGCGACCGGAGTTGTTCTGCATGTGCACACCACCCAAGGGGATCCTCGACGAGTTGCTGCGTGAGGCGTGTCCGGTTCGTGACGGAGGCCGGTGCCGGCCGCTGCCATGGGCGGCGTGTGCGGCACGGACAGCGCGGTACGGCTCGCGGGTCACGGTCTCCGGGGTGGCACCTGCCGGTGTCTGGTGCCAGCAGCCGCGACCTCACGTACCCGTGGTGCGGCAGCGGGCGTCTGATGTGCTGGCACGGTGCTCCCTCGAGAGGTGGACAGGCGCGTGTGCTGCCCGGTGCGCGGCTCGGCCTGGACGGGTGAGGTGGAGAAGGCGGTGAGTGGCGGGCGGTCGGACGGGTGGCCTGGTCCCGGGGATACGTCCGCGCACTGGTGTGCGCTGATGGCGTGCCGCCTGTGATGAGGTGTGTCTGTGACCGGGCCCCGCCTCGCGGACTTCCATGTCTATCACAGTCCACCGATCATGGACCTGACTATTTTGCGCCACGGGCGGCGCGGGCCGCAGGCGATCCGAGTGCGCCGGAGGCGTTCCGAAAATCCTGGTATGGAAGGCGCGTTGGGGGACCACCGCGGTCCGACAGGGCGGGACGGGTGGGCGGGGGCCGGAGTTTCCGCCGCGGCACGGCGGACGCCCGTTTCAGGTCAGCGTGACGCGTATGCGGCCCTCGGCCAGGGCTTCGAGCACCCGGGTGGGCGCCGCAGGTCCCGTGGTACGTTCTCGTCTTTCTTCGTGGTGCCCCCGCCTCGATATGCTCTCCTCAAGGCGGCGTACGCAGGCCCGCGCCCTCGCCCCACGCTCTGGCCCCGGGCTCCTGTGCTCGCACCGGAGCCGCGGCCCCCGCCCGGAGCACGAGCCGACGGCGAGTGGATCGTCCGGGACCCCCGGCCGCCCCATGACTCCGGAGGAACGCAGCGTGACGAAGACTCTCCGCGCCCACCAGCGCGAAGCCGTTGACGCGGTGCTGCGCGCCCTCGAGCTGCCGGCGGACCACACCGTCCCCGGACCGGGACTCCGGACTCAGGTGATCATGGCGACCGGGACCGGCAAGACCCTCGTGGCCGCACGGAGCGCGGACGAGCTTCGCGCGGGCCGTGTCCTGGTCCTCGTCCCCTCGTTGGATCTGCTCGCCCAGACCGAGGCCGCGTGGCGTGAGGCCGGCCGGGGCGGCCCGGTGATCGGTGTCTCGTCCCTGCGCGGCGGCGAGGCCGCCTTCCCCAACACCACGGACGTGGGCGAGCTGGTCGCCTGGGTGCGCCCTTTCGACAAGGTGACGGTGTTCGCCACGTACGCGTCGCTCGGACTGGGCACCCTGGAACGCGCGCACCGGGCCGGCCTCCCCGGCTGGGACCTGATCGTGGTCGACGAGGCGCACCGGACGTCGGGCAGGATCGGCAAGCCGTGGGCGGTCGTCCACGACAACACCCGCATCCCGGCCCTGCGCCGCCTGTACATGACCGCCACACCGCGGCTGTGGCAGCTGGACGACGACCAGGAGCCGGGCGTGCCGGGTGAGCTGGTGGCGTCGATGGAGGACGACCCGCACGGTCCCTTCGGGGCTCGCTGCTACACCCTGACGCTGTCCGAGGCGATCGACCGGGGCATCTGCGCGCCCTACCAGGTCGTGTGCCTCGACATCACCGACACCCGGCTCCAGACCGCGCAGCTCCTGGGGGCGGAGGCCCGTTCGGACCAGGTCCGCGGGGCCCGGCTCGCCGCTCTGCAAACGGCGCTGGTGAAGGCGTCGGCCGAGCAGGACTTCCGGCGCACGCTGGTCTTCCACCACCTGGTCAAGGAGGCGGAGGCCTTCGCGGCCGGTCTTCCGGAGGTCGCCGCGCGGCTGCACTCGGACGCCCCGGAGCGGTACCCGCGCACGGTCTGGGCCGACTGGCTGTGCGGCGACCACCAACCGGTCCACCGCCGGCGTGTGCTCAGCGGGTTCGCCGACGGCACCGCCACCGACGGAACGGTCGTGGACAAGTGCTTTCTGGGGTCGGTGAAGGTCCTCGGTGAGGGCGTGGACATCCGGGAGTGCGACTCCGTGTACTTCGCGGACGTACGCGGTTCCATGCCCGACCTCGTCCAGGCCGTCGGCCGCGCACTGCGCATGCGGCCCGGTGAAGGCAAGACGGCCTCACTCGTGGTGCCGGTCCTGCTCGGCCCCGGGGAGACCGCGGACAACATGCTCACGTCCCGGGCGTACGGGGGCCTCGCGAGGCTCTTGGAGGCGCTCAGGGCACATGACGCCCGCGTCGTGGAAGCACTGGCGCAGCCACAGGCCCCGAGCCGGGTCAGGGGCGTTCAGAGCCGCAGCGGGACGGGGAGTGAGGGGGCCGGGCGCGACCGGACCGACCGGCTGTCGGTGCCGGCACAGGCGCTGCTGAAGTTCTCCGCTCCCCGCGACCCCGCACAACTGGCCGCGTTCATCAGCCTGCGGGTTCTCAACCCCGAGCATCGGCACTGGCGGCGCGGCATCGAGGCCGCGGCCGTCTACCGACGCCTCCACGGCGATCTGAGGGTTCCGTTCACGTTCCGCGTCCCCGCGACCGGCGACATCGAGGGTGCGCAGGACGAGGGGTGGCCCGCGTCCCTCGCCGCGTTTCCGCTGGGGCAATGGGTGGCCGACGCCCGGAGGTTCCGTGGCCGCGGTGACATGGACCCGGACCGGGTCACGCAACTGGATCGGCTCGGCATGGTCTGGTCGCACCACGACGTCGCCTGGGAAGAGGGCCTCGCCGCGGCACGGGGCTGGGCGGCCGGGGCCGGGCACCTTTCGGCGCCGGCGGACGCCACCCACGGGGGGTACCGGGTGGGGATCTTCCTGAAGAACGCCCGCGCCGCCGCCCGGCGCGCGCAGGAGAACGAGCACAGGCGTGCACAGGGGCTGCCCGTCCGGTGGGCGGCCGGAGCCCTGTCCGACGATCGGCGTGAACAGCTGGAGGACATCGACCCCGCCTGGTGCCCGGCCTGGTCGGTGGAATGGCAACGGTGCTTCCACCTCGTCCGGCAGCGTCTCGAGGCCGGCGGCACGCTGCCCGCGGCGCCGGGTGACGTCGTGCACCAGGGTGAGGACCTGGGACGGTGGGTGCGGTCGGTGCGGCTCGGCTGGGACGGGCTCACCACCGCCCAGCAGTGGATGTGCGAACACGTCCTCGGCATCGAACCCGCCGGCGAGGACGAGAAGCCGAAGCCGCGGCGTTCCCAGGCCGACAAGTGGGCCCTCAACTACACCGCGGCCCGACAGTTCTACGAGCGCGAAGGGCACCTCTGGGTGCCCCGCACGCATGTGGAGCGGCTCATCGGCGAGGACCAGGACGAACGGGAACTCCGGCTCGGGGCATGGGTGAGCAACCAGCGGAGCAGGGCCGCGAGGCTGTCGCCGGAACGGGTGGAGCGCCTGTCCGCGATCGGGATGCGCTGGACGTGACGGGACACCACGCACCGACGCGCGACGACCGCGCCCTCTCCCGCCGCCACGGGGGCCGGCCGAAACCGGCCGGCCGAGGAGCGAGCAGACTCATGCGCAGCAGGTGATGGTCATGCATCCCTTGATCGTGGTGCGGCACTCGGCGTACCGCACTCGGCGTGAGCGCTTGCCCCACCCGGATGGCCGCAGCGGAGTCCGGCGCCGGTTCCGCCGTCCGGGCTGCTCGAACCACTCAACCGGCCGAGTGTCGCGCAGCTCTCGCTCGTATCGCGTGCCGGGAGCGTAGGCGCTCGCCGAGGGCAGCCCGCGGGCCCGAGCGCCTGCGCCGTCGCCCGGCCCGCCCGCGAACAGACACTTGTTCGAATTCAGGGCGAGCTGTGACACGGCAGGCGGCCGGCGTGGGGCGGGCGAGCGTGGAGTTGACCGGGGCAGGGCGCTTGACCTCGGCACTCGTGCGTACGCCGCCGGCGCAGGGCGGTCGGCGGGCCGGTCCCGCGGGCGGCGGCCGGCTCCGGCTCGCCAGAGCGCTATGTCCTCATTGCGTAGATACTCTGTGAGGTGTGATCGAGTCTGGACGGCCGCGGCTCCGACGCCACCACGGCCTGGGGAGGCTCGTGCGGTTGTCGCCGGTCATCCTGACCGCCGTCATCGCCAGCCTGGCGTACGCCACTCCCCCGGAGGTGGCGTTCAGCCGCCTCCTGCCCGCGGCACCGGCTCTCGCGGCCGCCATGTGGCCGGTACTCCCCACCGTCCTGCTGGGGACGGTCTGCCTCTTCCTGATGATCGGCCTCAGCATCGTGTTCCCGGGCCTGGGGACGTGGTGGACGGCCGCGGGGATCATCGCCGTCACCGTGGCGGCCGCATACGGCAGTCATGTACGGCTCCAGCAGGAGCGGACCCTCTTTCAGGTGCGGCTCGTCGCCGACGCGGCGCAACAGGTGGTGATGAGCCCTGTGCCGCGCCGCTTCAAGAGTGTCGAGATCGAGTCGCTGTACCTCGCGGCCGCTGCCGAGGCCCGCATCGGCGGGGACTTCTACGAGGTGGTGGAGACGCGTTTCGGGATCAGGCTGCTCATCGGTGACGTGCGGGGCAAGGGCCTGCCGGCGGTGGGGGCGGCCGCGGCGATCGTCAACGCATTCCGGGAGGCCGCCTACGCCGAGGCGGACATGATCAGCGTCGCGCGCCGGCTGGACGCAGCCAGCACCCGTTACAACGTCGCGTTTCCCCCGGAGGGGCCGACGGAGCGCTTCGCCACGGCCCTTCTCGTCAACATCCCGGACGGGGGCAAGCGTATCGAGATCCTCAACTGCGGACACCCCCCGCCACTGCTCCTGAACCACGCGGGACTCCGCTCCCTCGAACCCACCGCCCCCTCACCCCTGCTCAACCTCGCGGAGCTGATAGGCGATCAGTACAGCGTCGACGCCTACGACTTCACACCCGGTGACCTACTGCTCCTCTACACCGACGGGGTCACCGAAGCCCGTGCCCGCGACGGTGAGTTCTTCCCCCTGGCGGCCTGGATGCGCCAGCAGACCCCGGCGCCGCCCCATGAGCTGCTCGCCGCTCTCCACCGCGACCTCCTGCGCTACAGCAAGGGACGCCTCGATGACGACATCGCCGCGCTGGCCGTGCGCCTGCGTGAACCCGCGGAGCAGTCCCTCCCGGCAGAGGGTGTGTGATGCCCATGGCAGAAAGGCTGGTCCAACCAGTTGACCAGTCGATGGGGTGCGTCCACTCTGATCGCCATGACTCAGGGACCCATCCGGCGTGAGGCTGTCTCCGACCAGCTCTTCGCCGTGCTCCGCGACAGGATCCTCGGCGGGGAACTGCCGCCCGGCTCGCCCCTCACCGCCGAACGGGACCTCGCGGCCGAGTTCGGTGTGAACCGGCATGCGGTCCGTGAGGCCGTCAAACGGCTTCAGCAGGCGCGGTTGGTCGAGGTCAGCCACGGCGGCCGCACACTCGTCCTGAACTGGCGGCGCAGTGCCGGCCTCGACCTCGCCCTGGGCATCGCCGCGTCCGACGGCGGCCCCTCGGTGGAGGACCTCACCCGGGACGCCATGGAGATGCGGGCGTGCGTCGGTGCCGACGCGGCCCGGCTGTGCGCGATCCGGTGCTCCGAGGCAGCAGCCGCGCAGATCGTGGAGGCGGCGGACCGCTACGCGCGCACCGGCCCCGACCTCACCGAGCTGGCGGAGGCGGACATCGCCTGGTGGCGGCTCATCGTGGAGGGCTCCGGCAACCTCGCTTACCTGCTGTCCTTCAACAGCCTGCTGGACGGCACGCTCCCGGTCGCCGAGGTGCCGGACGACCTGCGGACCGCGGAACTCCTCGACGTCGAGGCCCATCAGCGGCTCGCGTCGCACATCGCGGCACGCGAGGCCGGCGCCGTCGAGCAGCTGGCGCGCGCCCTGCTGTCCCTCAGTGTGCCCTCGGCGCCACGGAAGGCGGTGCGCTGACGTGATCCCGGCCGTGGTCTACGCGATACCGGCGTTCGTGCTCCTGGTCGCCGTCGAGGCTCTCTCGTACCGCTTCCTCCCGGACGACGACGAACGTGGCTACGCACTGCGTGACACCGTGACCAGCATGTCCATGGGCGCCGGCAGCCAGGTCATCGCGGCGCCGTGGAAGGTGGTGACGGTCCTCGTCTACGCGGCTGCCTTCACCGTCGCCCCCTGGCACCTGTCTCCGTCGTCGGGATGGACCTGGGTGCTGCTGTTCTTCGCCGAGGACCTGGCGTACTACGCCTTCCACCGTGCCCACCACCGGGTGCGGGTGCTGTGGGCGAGCCATGTGGTCCACCACTCCAGCGTCCGGTTCAACCTCTCGACCGCCCTGCGGCAGAGCTGGACACCGATGACGGGCCTGCCGTTCTGGCTGCCGCTGGCGCTCCTCGGCATTCCGCCGTGGATGATCCTGCTCGAACAGGCCGTCAGCCTCGCCTACCAGTTCTTCCTGCACACCGAGCGCGTGGACAAGCTCTGGCGGCCGGTGGAAGCGTTCTTCAACACCCCCTCCCACCACCGCGTCCACCACGGCTCGAACAACGTCTACCTGGACCGCAACTACGGCGGCATCCTCATCGTGTGGGACCGGCTGTTCCGGACGTTCGAACCCGAGGGCGAGCGGGTGGTGTACGGCCTCACCAAGAACATCGGGACCCACAACCCGCTGCGCGTGGCCTTCCACGAGTTCGCCGCCGCCTGGCGTGACGTCCGTACGGCACGGCGCTGGCGTGACCGCGCCGGCTACCTGTTCGGTCCGCCCGGCTGGGCGCCCCGGGCGGAGGGATGACAGGTCTACGGCCGGCCGGCGAAGAAGCCTGACTTGAGGTCGCCGACGATGGTGTCGAGTGGATGCCCGCTGACGATGAACGGGCCGCTCCAGGACGCACTCAGCGCGAACAGCAGCGCCAGGCTGAGTCCGACCACGCTGGCCACACCCACGATGAGCAAGGACGTGCGCAGGCTGCTGCGGAAGACCAGGGCGCCGGAGTTCACGATCAGGGCCAGTCCGCTGACCGCCAGCGTGACGACGTAGAGCGCGGGCACGTCGCGCGAGGCGGCCGCGACGCGGGCGCGACGGCTACTGGTGACACCGTCCAGGGCGGCCAGCAGCTCCGTCCCGGTCGGGTTCCCCACCTCGGGGCGGGCCGCCTCGGCGCGGACGTTGCGCTCCAGCCGGGCGATCGAGAGAGCGGTGGCCGGGTCGTCGCCGGACGCCGCAGCCGCACCCTTCCATTCCTTGGCACGGGTGGTCTGCAGGTAGTCCAGGAGCGCCGTGTGGATCGGCTCCGGCTGGACTCGCGGACTCGTCGCGGCCCACGCCAGGCGGGAGGCGGCGGCCGCCTCGTCGCTGACCAGCCCCTCTGCCGCGCGCAGGTAGCCGGCCTCGCTGGCCAGGGAGAGCGCCGCGAAGATCGCGAAGGCCGCGCCGAGCGTCGGCATCAGGGGGGTGGCGATCTGCGGCACCCGATCGTGTTCCCCGACCGGTACGAGCGCGCGGACGGCGACCCGGGCGACACCCGCGACCAGCAGGGCGAGGAAAAGCCCGCCCACCACCAGCGCCGCCGCCGGCAGCGAGGTCAACCAGTTCACCGTATCACCTACAGCGCGTTCCCGTGGGCGCCCCACGCCGGCGGCACGTCGGCCCCTGGCGGCATGGGACTCCCCGTCGATCACTTGCAGTCAAAGCCCATGATCACAGGGCGGAGGACCTTTGACGGCCGCGACACCCGCACGACGTCGCCCTTCGTGGCCCTATCGCAGATCCACACGGGGCATACGGGCGACGCGCGTGGGACGGCCGTGGGCCGCAGCGCCGCCCGGCGGCTCCTCGGCACGGGAGAGGGTCAGGACGACAGCATGACCAGGCGGGTGTCGTCCTGCGTGTCCACGCACCGCTGGTAGGGGTTGGGATCACCCTGTTCCTCGTGGCACTTCCAGACGCTGCCGGCTGCGCGTACGGGGACGGGAGCGTCGGCAGTGCCGGGCCGGCCCCCGGTGTAGGCGGCGGCGACCTGCAATGCGGTGGCGCAGGGCACGTTCTTGCCGGCCGACACCCCCAGGCCCGACGCCTGGTCCGTGCCGCAGTGGCCGTTCACCGGCGGACCGGTGTCGGCGGACACCTGGGCCGGCAGAGCGAGGCAGAGGGCGGCGGCACCCGCGATCCCCACTGACGCCGTCATCCTGGTCAGGTGCATGTCGGACCTCCTCGAGCGGGAGAGGGAGACCGAGTACCCCGGGCTCGCCGTTCACAGTGACCTGGCCGGCGCCTGCAGTGGGGCCGGGAAACCATCAGAACCTCGGTTCCGCTTCCTTGCCGGCTCCACTCCGGAAAACGGAGGCAGGGTACCGAATCGGCCTGATGGACGAAGGGGCATCGGCCGGACAGTGAAACGGCGTACGCCTCCGCTCGGCCGGTGATCGTGAGCGCGTGGAAGCTGGACGCCACGGCGACGGCCGGCTCGCCGACACGGCCACCGATCCGTATCGCCGCTGCCCAGCAGACGCTGCGGAAGAGCGCTGCTTCCGTCTCCGGAAGCGGTTCGTCCCCGTGACCCCGGAACCCGGTCGCTCCACGCTCCAGCCGCGTCAACGGTTCTCCTTCCCGACGAGGGAGCTGGCCACAGCGAGATCCGTCTCGGCCGGGCGGGTGCTGCGGCCGGGCGGGTTCTGCGGCCGGCCGCTCCGACCGGTTTCGCGCCCCGCCGAGGGGCTGACGCAGGTGGCGGTCGCGCCGAGCCGCAGGTGCTGCCATGCGTCCAGCCCTGGAGGTGCCGGCTGTGCGGCCCCTTAGGGTGAGCTGTGGGGGACGAAGATCTACGCCGGTGAGCGGGTCACCGGCTGGGGGGATGCGAGCGTGGCAGGACTGGTGGGCAGGTCGTCGGAACTCGCGCGGCTGGACGCCCTGCTGGCGGGAGCCGGCCTGGCCGGTGCGCCGGACGTGGTCGACATCGTCGGTGAACCCGGCATCGGGAAGAGCAGGTTGCTCGACGAAGTGTGCACGCGGGCCCGCGGTGCCGGGTTCACCGTACTGCGGGGCCGGGCCACGGAGTACGAACAGCACGTCCCCTACCAGCTGTTCACCGACGCCCTCGCCGACGCCGGCCCACAGGATGCCGGCCCCGCACTCGCCGAAGCGCGTGCGGTGATGCAGGGGATCCGGAAGGTACCGGGTGACGGTTCCCCTGACGGCCCTTCCGCCCGGTTCGGGCTGCACCGGGAGATCGCCGCCTTCCTGCCGCACCTGGGCGGGCAGGGTCTGGTGCTGGCGCTGGACGATCTGCACTGGGCGGATCCCGCCTCCCGCGAGCTGGTGGACCACTTGATCCGGCACCCTGCGCGCGGGCGCGTCCTGCTGGTGACGGCCCGGCGCATCCGGCAGACGCCGACGTCCCTGACCGCCGCGCTGACGCGGGGCGCGGTCGGCGGAACCGTGCTCCAGCTCGCCCTGGAGCCGCTCTCCGAGCAGGAATCCGTCCTGGCGCTGGCTCCCGACGTCCCCGAGGACCGGGCCAGGCAGCTGCACGCCGCCAGCGAGGGCAACCCCCTGTACCTGTTCGCCCTGGTGCACGCGTACCGGGCAGGAGGGCCGGCGCAGGGCCTCGTACCCGGCCCGCACGGCGACGCCGTGGACCCGGCGGGTCTGCCCGCCGGGCTCGCGGCGCTGCTGCTCGACGAGCTGGCCACGCTGACCGGGTCTCAGCGCCGGCTCGTGGAGGCGGTGGCGGCGCTCGGCGATCACGCGACGTCCGCCATGCTGACCGTGGCGACCGGGCTGTCCCCCGAGGACGTCGACGACGGGACCGGTGGCCTGGTGGTGCGGGACCTGCTGCGCGCCGGGCCCGGCGGCCGGTGGGCGTTGCGTCATCCTCTGCTCCGGGCCCTGGTCTACGAGGGCATGGCGCCAAGGTGGCGGGCCGAGGTCCACCGCCGTGCCGCGCGCGAACTGGCCCGTGGCGGCGCCGCGGCCACCGAGCGGGCCCGCCACGTCGAACGGTCGCTGACGGGCTGGGACCCCGAGGCCGCAGAGGTCCTCACCGAGGCCGCCGCACGGTTCGCGTCGACCGCGCCGGCTACGGCCGCCCATCTGCTGGGCGTCGTCCTCGGCCACATGCCCGACACTCCTGACCGTTTCCGGCAGCGCGGGGAACTGGTCCTGGCACGTGCCCGCGCGCTCGGCGTCAGCGGAAACCTCCGGGAGAGCCGGGACCTGCTGCACACCCTGATCGAGACGTCCGGCAAGGACCATCCCGAACTGCGCACCCGGGCCGTCGCCCAGTGTGCCGTGACCGAGCGGCACCTCGGCCACTCCCCCGAGGCCACCGCCCTGCTGCGCCGGGAGCTGTCCCACGATCCGGGCCCGTCCCCCGCCCAGGCCGTCTCCCTGCAACTCGCCCTCGGGATGTCCGCCCTGCTGACCGCGTCCTACCCGGAGGCACGCGAGGACGTCGTACGGGCCGTGGCCGTCGCGCGGGCCGACGGCCACGCCACCGGTGAGGCGGCGGCGCTGGCCCTGGCGTCCCTGGGCGAGGCGTACGAGGGTGAGACGGAGACGGCGGCCCGTTTCGCCGATGCCGCCGGTTCGCTCACGGACGCGCTGACCGATCCCGGTCTGGCGGACCTGTGCGAGGCACTGGTCTGGCTGGCCTGGGCCGAAACCCTGCTGGAGCGCTACGGCGACGCCGAGCGGCACCTCACCCGGGGGCTCCACATCGCCCGCCGCACCGGACAACTCCACGTCCTGCCGCACCTGTTGACGAGCCGGGCCTTCATCCACCTCACCACCTGCCGGCTGCCGTCCGCGCTGGAGGCCGCCGAGGAAGCGGAATCCATCGCACGGGCCGCGGGCAGCGACGAGCTCCTGGGCTTCACCCTGGCCATCAAGACGCTGGTGCTGCTGCTGATACGTCCGCTGGGGGACGGCAGCGCCCTGTCCACGGGCGAGGAGGCCGTCGCCGCGGCAGGCCGGAGCAGGGGCTGGTGGTCGTCCCTGGCCTGGTGCATGCTCGGGCACGCGGCCTTCGTGAGCGGCGATCCCCATCGTGCGCAGGAGGCCATCACGACCGCAGGCGGTGGCCCCGGACTGCCCTTGCTGCAACCCTCGATCCGGCCGGGCCAGCTCGACACCCTCGCCGCCGCGGCCCTCGCCGCCGGTGACGTCGACGCGGCCGGCCGCTGGGTCGCCCAGGCGGTCCGCGAGGCCGGCCGGCTCGGCCTCGACGGTCAGCGCGCGGCTGCCCTGCGTGGCCAGGCCACCCTGGCCGAGCACCGGGGCGAGACCGCCCGGGCAGTACAGCTCCTCGACGCCGCGGCACAGCAGTACGTCCGCTGCGGCCAGTCCCTGTGGGAGGCGTACTCCCTGCTGCGTGCTGCGCCCCTGGTGCAGCGCACCGGGCAAGGAGCGCGCGCCGCCGCGATGTGGCACCGGGCCCACCGGATCGCCGCCGGCGGCGGCGCACGCCTGCTGGTGGACCTCGCCGAGCTGATCCGCCCCCAGGTGATGCAGGAGGCGCCGGCGGTGCCGGCGCAGCTGGCGGAGCTGACGGCCCGTGAGCTGGAGGTGGCGGGGCTGGTGGCGCGGGGACTGAGCAACCAGGACATCGCCGCCCGGCTCCACCTCAGCCGGCGCACCGTCGAAACACACCTGTCCGCGATCTACCGGAAGGCGTCGGTGCCGTCCCGCGCGGCCCTGGCCGGACTCATGACCCGCGTCGGGCTGGGAGCCGGAACCTGAGCGGTGCCCGTACGGCACCCCGCGCGCACGCTGCAGAGCCACGGCCTGCGCCCTGCTCCTCGGCAGGACCGGCTTTGGCTTCCCTCTCCCCCGTGGCACCCGTGGCAGTGTGCCGGGCGGCGTGCGCGGCCGCATCCGTGAAAGCACTCAGCACCGCACCGCCGGTCCCGGCACCGGGTACGCGTCGAAGCACGTGGAGGGTTACGTGTTTTCACCGAGGTGTCCTCCGCCGCGGCCGTCTACGGTCGGCAGTCGGACGGCTGGAGCGGTGCAGAGGGGACTGTGTGAGAGGCAACGCCCACGGTGTACGGGGAAGTTGGGTGACGCTGGTGCTGGCGGGGAGCCTGCTGGCCGGGTGTTCGGCGAAGGGGGCGGACGACGGCTCCTCCCGGCGGACCGCGTCACCCGCGCACACCGACTCGCCGAAGGCTGCGGCGCCCCCGTCGGGCGGCTCTTCCGCCGCCCCGGCCTTCACCCCCGACGCCGACCTCGTCCCGAGGACCGCGAAGGACGGGCGGGAGCTGGCCGACTCCGTGGTGTTCGCTCCGCGCGACTGGGGCCGGGGCTACGTCGCGCAGGACCCGGCCGCAAGCGCCCAGGGCACCTGGCCGGCCCTGGACCGCGACTGCCGCTGGGAGCGGCAGAAGCTCCCCCGGGGCGTGCTGGCCAGCCTGTCCCGCTACAGCAGGCAGCCCGCCGGCGGAGGCAAGGGTGAAGTGAAGGTGACGGCCGCGGCCACCGTCCACTCCGCCGCCCTCGGCGCCGACGAGCAGCTCAGCACCACCCTGGAAGAAGCCCTGCGCTGCCCCGAGCAACAGCCACGGTCCGGCGAGCGGATCACGGGCCTGAACTCGCTCGGCACCCCCTTCGGCGCTCGCGAGCAGGAGTACGCCGACGACTCGGTGCTGGAGGCCGGCCAGTACGTCGGGAAGGGCGGCACCGCCCAGCCGTACCTGTGGATGGTCGCCCGGTCGGGCACGGTCGTCGTGGCCGTCTCGGTGACCGGCGGCAAGGGGCACACCCAGGAGGAACTCCTGCCGCTGGGCAGCAACGCCCTGGCGAAGATGCTCGTACGCGTCCAGCAGCAGCTCAAGGAGAAGTGATGGAGCCGTTGCGTACCTCGGACCCGTCGAGACTGGCGGGCCATCGGCTGCTCGGGCGGCTCGGCGCGGGTGGCATGGGTGTGGTGTACCTGGCCCGCTCGGCCGGCGGTGCACTGGTCGCGCTGAAGGTGATCCAGGCGGAGTACGCCGAGGACGCCGGATTCCGGGAGCGGTTCCGGCGGGAGGCGGAGACGGCCCGCCGGATGACCAGCCCGTGGGTGGCGGCCCTGGTGGACGCGGACCCCGAGGCGGTACAGCCGTGGCTGGCCACCGCGTTCGTGCCCGGGCCCTCCCTGGGCGAGGCCGTCGCCGCTCACGGACCGCTGCCCCTGCGGAGCCTGCGGGTGCTGGGCGCCCGGCTCGCCGAGGCGCTGCGGGACCTCCACGCGGTCGGGCTCGTGCACCGGGACGTCAAGCCGGGCAATGTGCTGCTGGCCCTGGACGGTCCCCGCCTGATCGACTTCGGTGTGGCGCGCGACCCGCAGGACACCTCGCTCACGTCGACGGGGGTCGTCGTCGGCACCCCCGGCTTCCTGGCACCGGAGCAGGCCCGGGGCGAGCGGGAGGCGGGCCCGGCCGGCGACGTCTTCTCACTGGGCTGCGTGCTGGCCCACGCGGCCGCCGGCCGCCCTCCGTTCGGTACCGGCTCCCTCGACGCGCTGCTGTACCGCACGGTGCACGACGCCCCGGACCTGGACGGTGTTCCGCAACAGCTGGCCGAGGTGGTGCGCCGCTGTCTGGAGAAGGATCCGCGGCTGCGGCCCACCGCCGAGGCGTTGTCGCAGACCCTGGCGGCCGAGCCCGCCGACCCGCGGGAGATCCTCCGGGCGGTACGCCCTCCGGCCCCGGGGGACGCGGAACCCGGCGACGAGGCCTGGCTGCCCGAGCCGTTGATCCGGCTCATCGCCGAACGGTCGGCCGCCGGGCTCACTCTGCCCGCCGTCGACGACACCGAGGTGGACTCCGAGCCGTCCGGCGCCACCACGCCGGACGAACCTGCCGGACAGCCCTCGGACCGTGCCGTCGCGCGACGCCGTTTCCTCGTCGTCACCGGTGGCGCGGTGACCGTCACGGCCGCGGGCGGCCTGGCCGCCTGGGCGGCGCTCGGCGGTGACGGCGGGGGGAACGGCTCCGCCGCCCCGACGGCGACCGGGCCCGTGCACACGATCGGCCTGCACGCCGACCTCAGCGGTGACCACCGGACGGCGGGCCGGGCTCAGGAGCGGGGGCTGCGTCTCGCGGTGGACGAGTTCAACTCCCGTGCGGCCAGGCCGTTCACGCTCGCCGTGCGGACCGTGGACGACGGCGGGGACCCGGCGAGGGCCGACGCCGCGGCCGAACGGCTGGTCGCCGACCCTTCCGTGCTGGCAGTGATCGGCCCCACCACGGACGACACCGCCCGGGCCGCGCTGGCGACGTACGACGCCGCGTCGCTGCCCCTCGTCGCGGTGTCGCCCGGCGCCACCGTGCTGAGTGTGATGGGCAGCCGGTCCTTCCTCCACGCCCGCGTGACGGACACGGTCCTGCCGTTCTATCTCAAGGCCTATCTGCTCGGTGCCGCGAAGTCCCGCACGATCGGGATCGTCGACGACCGGGCGGCGGACGCGTACGCCTGGGAGATCAGCAGCTCGCTGTCCCGCACGCTGCACCAGGACCGGCAGCCGGTGGTGCCCAAGGTGGTCAGCGCGTTGCGGAAGGACTTCGGACCGACGCTCGACGCCCTGCTCGACGGCGGAGCCGACTCCGTGGTCTTCGCCGGATACCACGACCGCGCGGCGCTGCTCGCCCGGGAACTGAAGCATCGTGGCTTCCCGGGCGCCCGGGCCGCCGCCCAAGGGGTGCTCGACGACCGGTTCCTGTCCGCCGCCGGGGACGCGGCCGACGGCTGGGTGATCGTCGCTCCCGTCATGGACGCATCAGTGGCCCCCGAGGCCAAGGCGTTCGCCTCCGCGTACCGCAGGCGTTTCCATGCCGCGCCCGAGCGGTACGCCGTGGAGGCCTACGACGTGGCCCGGCTGATCGTGCGGACGCTGAGCGGACCGGCCGCCGGGCGCGTGACCCGGCAGAGCCTGACGGCTGCGCTGCGCGCGGCCTCGTACCAGGGGATCACGAAGAACTTCGCCTTCGACAAGAAGACCGGGTCCCTGGTCATCGACGCCCGCGGCGTCTACCTGTGGAAGGTCGACGGCGGACGGTTCCGGTACGAGGGTGCGGCCCCGCTCCGGGTGTCCGGCTGATGAGGCACTGATGGAACCGTTGCGCGGCGCCGACCCGGCCGGGATCGCGGGCTACCGGGTGCTGCGCCGGCTGGGCGCCGGCGGCATGGGTGTGGTCTACCTGGCCCGCTCCCGGCCGGGCTCCCTGGTCGCGTTGAAGGTGATCCGCGCCGCGCACGCGGACGACCCGGGCTTCCGGGCCCGTTTCCGCCGTGAGGTGGAGACGGCGGGCCGGGTCGCCAGCCCCTGGGTCGTACCGCTGCTCGAAGCGGATCCGGACGCGGAGTCGCCGTGGCTCGCCACGGCGTTCGTGCCGGGTCCCTCGCTCGGGGAGGCGGTCGAGGAGTGCGGGCCACTGCCGTACCGCTCGGTGCGGTTCCTGGGGGCCCGCCTCGCGGAGGCGCTGGAGGCCGTGCACGGGGCGGGTCTGGTGCACCGGGACGTGAAGCCGGGCAACGTGCTGCTCGCGGTCGACGGGCCGCGGGTGATCGACTTCGGCATCGCCCGGATGCCGGAGGACACCGCTCTCACGGCCAGCGGGATGGTGGTCGGCTCCCCCGGGTTCCTCTCCCCCGAACAGGCCCAGGGGCGGGGCAGGGAGATCGGCCCGGCCAGTGACGTCTTCTCGCTCGGCTGCCTGCTGGCCTTCGCCGCCTCGGGCGGACGCCCCTTCGGCCGTGGCTCCGCTGCCGAGGTGCTGGTGCGTACGGTCCGTGACGAACCGGACCTGGCCGGTGTACCGGCGCCCTTGCTGCCGTTGCTGCGGGACTGCCTGGCGAAGGAGCCCGGCGACCGGCCCACGGTGGCCGAGATCCGCGGCACCCTGGACGGGGCGGAGCCCCACGACCGGGGCAACGGGGGCTGGTTGCCCGAGCCGGCCACCCGGCTGCTCGCGCGCCGTTCGACGGCCGCCCTCGCCCTGCCCGCCGTCGAGGCGACCGTGGTGTCCGGCGCCGCGCCCGGCGTCGCCACCGCCCCCGGATCGCAGGAGCCGTCCAGGAGCGGGACACGACGACGCCTCCTGGTGCTGGGCTCGGCCGCCGGGATCCTGGCGGCGGGCGTGACGGCGGCCAGGTGGACGGCGGACCGACCGGGCCGGGCGTCGACGCGGGGCGGCGGCACCCGGCTCCCGCGGCTGGTCGTGGCCCTCCAGGCGGATCTGACGGGAGGACACAAGACGGCGGGACTCGCCCAGGAACACGGGGTCCGGCTCGCCGTCGACCGTCTCAACGCCCGTACGGACCGCGGCTTCGACCTCGCGCTCCAGGTGCACGACGACGCGGGGAGCCCGCCCCGGGCGCAACGGATCGCGCGGCAGCTCGCGGCCGACGGCCAAGTCCGCGCGGTGATCGGTCCGACCACCGACGCCTGTGCCGAAGCCGTCCTCGCCGAGTACCAGAAGGCGCTGCTGCCCGTGGTCTCCGTATCGGTCGGGCTCGACGGAGCCGCCAAGTACCGGACGTACGCAGCCACCCGGCCCCCGGACGGCAGCCTGGCGGCGCCGCTGGTCGCCTACCTCGTCCGCACCGCCCGGGCGCGGAAGACACTGCTGGTCGACGACGCGGCCGAGGGAGACTTCAGCTGGAACATCTGCGCATCGGTGAGTGAGGCCATGCCCGCCGGGCGGCACCCGACGAGCCGGCGTACCCTCGCCGCCGATGACGACACGGCCGGCGACTACCGTGCCCTGGCCGGGTCGGTGACCGACGCGGGGGCGGACGCGGTGGTGTTCGCCGGTGGACAGGCGCGCGCCGCGAAACTGGCGCTCGCGCTGCGGGACGCCGGCTACTCGGGAGCGAGACTGGCCACTCAGCGGGCTCTCGGCCCGCTCTTCCTCACCACGGCGGGCGACGCCGCCGAGGGCTGGGTCTTCGCCACCGCCTTCCTCGATCCGGCGCGGGTGAGGGCCGCGAAGCCCTTCGTCACCGCCTACCGCGAACGCTTCGGCACCACCCCGCCCTGGTACTCCGCCGAGGCCTACGACGCGGCGCTGTTCGTCGGCAGCGCGATGACGACGCTGGGCGCCTCGCGCGCGGAACGCGGCGCGATCGCGGGACGGCTGCGCGACACCGAGTACCGCGGGATCACCAAACGGTTGCACTACACGTCCTCCAGCACCGGCTACACCGAGAAGGCGCTGTACCTCTTCCAGGTGTCCGGCGGCCGGTTCCGCTTCCTCGGCCAGTTCGAGGACGCCACGGCCTGAGAGCCAGGGCTGTCGGGTCCGTCAGGTGTGTCGGATCTGGTCGGCGGGAACGCGTACCGTCTCCACCCAGCCCGGGGGCTGTGGTGCGGCGGACCCGATCAGCGCCGCGATGATCCGGCAGGGTGGGTTCTCGTCCGGCCAGGGGGTGAACCCGTCGGTGAGGACGACGACGATGCTCGGGCGGTCCGGCGCCGCGAGCGCCGCTTCGATGCCCACGCGCATGTCCGTGCCGCCACCGCCGCCCAGCGTGACCTGCTCGGTGGCCGTCACCCTGGACACGGCGTGCACGTCGGCGTCGCACGCGAGCACGGTCACACGGTTGCCCCGTACGCCCACCTCGCGCAGCACACCCGTCACCTCCGCCAGAGCTGCCGCCAGTTCGGCGTCCCCCATGGAGCCGGAGGTGTCGATGACGACGGCCACCCGCGGCAGCGGGCGGCGCAGGCTCGGCAGGACGACGCCGCGCAGCGCAGGGGTACGGCGCGAGGGCCGGCGGTAGGTGTAGTCGACCGCTCCCCCCGCCCACGCGACGGCTTCCCGAACGGCGCCGGACAGCGCCCGCCGCCAGTCCACCGTGGGCTCCAGGACCTCCTCCGCCCAGCGCTGCCAGCCCGCGGGCAGGGACCCCCGGCTGCGCTGATGGGCGCGCATCGCATCGGCGGTCTGCCGCCGCAGGGCCTGCGCCTCGACCTCGCCGAGTCGTGCGGGGCCGGCGGACTCGGGGAGTTCCCAGGGCGCGGGCCGGCCGTGGGCACCCGATCCGCAGTCCGGAGTCCGCACGTGCGGCGGCAGCTGATCGACGTACACCTCGAACAACTGGCCCTCGGGGAGGCCGAAGAGGCGGGGTTCCATCCGCCCCTCGGGCAGACGCAGGCCGTCGGCGAGCAGGTCGTCGTTGATCTCGCAGTCCTGCGCGACGTTGACACGGTGCCAGTCGCGCTGGGCGGCGGCGGGGAGCCGGTCCGCCCGCCCGTGGTGGTCGCGCAGCAGGTGCGCCGCCTCGTGCACCCAGACGCCCGCCAGCTCGGCCACCGGCGTCGCGTCGACGAAGCCGGGGGACACATAGCAGCGCCAGTGCCGGTCCACGCCCATCGTCCGCACCTCCGCGCTCGCGACGACGGTCAGGGCGTACAGGGCCGACGCCAGGTACGGCCGGTCGCTCGCCGCCCGGTAGCGTGCGGCGAGCAGCTTGGTCATGTCCAGGGCGCGGCGGGCGTCCTCCGTCATCCCCGCACACCTCACCGGCCGGAGCCGGGCAGCGCCCCGGACATCTGCAGCAGGTCCAGGAACCGGTCGATGCCCGGCGGCACGGGCCAGTCGAGGTGCCGCATCGCCGCCAGGTCGGTGGCTGCCCGGGCGGCCACGTCCGGGACTCCCGCGTCCACGGCCTTGGCCAGCACCGCCCAGCCGGCCTCCCAGCGCGGCCGGGTGAGGTCGCTCTGGATGGCGGCGACCACCGCGATCAGGAACGCCAGTTGCCGGTCGCCGCGTTCGGGCAGGGCGAAGGCGTCCGGATCGGCGAGGACCCGGTCGGGGTCGGGCAGATCGAGGTGTTCGAGGTAGGACAGCAGTTCGATGCCCGCGCCGTCCCCGACGGCACCGGTCAGCGCGGCGGCGAGCGCCTCTCGGCCGACGCCGGCCGCGTACCCGGTGGCGAGCAGCTTGAGCGCCATCTCCCAGGTCCGGGGGGACGGCCAGGACCGGCCCCGGCTCTCGGCGTCGGCCGGGATGTGGTGGACCAGGCCGGGCCTGGCCGTGAGGAAACCGGAGATCGCGCCCCGGGCCCGGGCGACCGCGCCGGGCACCTTGGCGGCGCCGACGACGGGCACGGTCACCTCCGGCCAGGTGCCGGCCATGCCGCGGGCGACGGTCCGGGGGTCGTGGGTCCATTCGAGGTGGACGAACCGGTTGGCGAGCGGCGGGCTGAGATGCCAGCCGTCCGCCGCGCTGGACGGCGGGTTGGCGGCGGCGACGATCCGCACCGCCTCCGGCAGGACCAGGCTGCCGACCCGTCGTTCGAGGACCACCCGCAGCAGCGCCGCCTGCACGGCCGGCGGTGCGGAGGACAGTTCGTCGAAGAAGAGCAGGCCCTGGCCGGCCCGGGCGAGGCGGACCGCCCAGTCCGGCGGGGCCATCGGCACACCGGTCACGGCGGGGTCGTCCCCGACGATGGGCAGTCCGGCGAAGTCGGACGGTTCGTGCACGCTGGCGATGACCGTCTCCAGCGGCAGGCCGAGTCCGGCGGCGAGCTGCTCCAGGCCGGCCGACTTGCCGATGCCGGGCTCTCCCCACAGCAGCACGGGCTGATTGGCCGTCACGGCGAGGGCGAGCGCCTCCAGCTGCGGGTTCGCGGAGGGCTCGGTGCGTCGCGTACGCAGTCTGCGGTTGAGGTCGTCCGCGGCCGCCAGCGGGCCGCCCGGCGCGCCGGGCGCGGTGCTGTCGGTACGGTCGGGGCGGTCGGTGCTCAAGAGGGCAGCTCTTCCTCGTCGTCGGGGTCCTCGTCGTACTGCTCCTGCTCGGCGATCCGTTCGTCCCACCACTCGGCGCCGATGCCGGGATGCTCCTCCTCCACGCGTTGCCGGAGGAATGCCAGGTCGGGTCGCTTGTAGCGGCGGACGAGCTGGGCGAGCGACATCTCGAACTGGTCGACCGTGTCGAGCCGCGCCCCGGCGGCGACGAGCGCCTCGACGAGCGCCTTCGAACCGAGGTCGTTGACCGCCACGAACAGCGGCGTGCGCTCCCGCCGGTCGCGGGCCTCGAGGTCCAGTCCTTCCGCCAGGAGCCGCGGCAGCAGCGTCTCGTGGTCGAGGAGGTTCAGTACGTGCAGCAGGGTGCGCCCGTTGCCGTCACGGACGCGGGGATCGACACCCGCGTCCAGGAGTTCCAGCACCCCGGGGGTGTCCCCGTGCTGGGCGCGCTGGAAGAGTTCGTTGCGCTGCGCCCGCAGCGCCTTGGGCAGGCGTCCTTCCCCGGAGGTCCAGGTCTGCTCCACGGCGAAGCATCCGGCGACGGCTCCGCCGAAGGCGCGCATCGCGCGCTCGCGCTGCTGCTCCTCGTCGCTGTGGGGCATGCGCAGCAGGCCGCCGGGCCGGAAGGAGACCTCGTGCCAGTCCCCGCGGCACCTGACCCGCACGGGTGCGGGAGCCGTCGGCCCGGGCGGCCCGGCCGGGCCCTCCGCCGTCTGGAGGGCGGGGAACAGCGACTGCCGGACGAGCGGGTGCAGGTGCTGCGCCGCGACGCCCCCGATCCGCATCAGGTCGAGGTCGGGGAGCCTGCGCCACAGGGCCTCGGCCAGGAAGGGCACGTCCTTGGCGTCGTCCCGGTCGACGACGCGCACCCGCAGCCCGCCGGAGTGCGCGGGCTCCAGCAGGAAGTAGGTGCGCCAGTGCACGGCGACGAGGAAGCGGTCGCCTGCGCCCTCGGCCGCCAGCCGGCGGATCTCCGGCTCCAGGCGGGTGTGGTTGAGTGCGATCCCCCCCAGCAGCGCCTCGGGGTCCGTGCGGTAGTAACCCGACGTCTGCGGGGCTGCCAGGTCCAGTTCGAGGCCGGCGGCGGCGAAGGCGGCGGCCGTGTCGCCGTCCTGGTGCAGCAGCGTGGCCCATTCGGCCCGGGCCGCCGGGTCGCCGTGGCCGGGATCGGCCGTCGGCAGTGCGTCCGTACCGCGCGGGGTGGCGTCGGCGTGGAAGAACGGCGGCCTGTCCGTGCCGCCCCCGCACCGTTCGCGCAGTTCGGTGGCGTGCCGTACGTCCCAGAGGTGCCGTGCGGACCGCCAGTCGTGCGTGGACCGTCCGAAGACTCCCGCGGCCCGCTCCTCCTCGACCGTCCTGAACCGCAGGGTGAGCCGCTGTGGTCCGTCGCTCATCGCGGGCGTGGTGACGTGCAGGTAGGGCGTGGTCCGGGGGCGTTCGTCCGTGGACTTGGGCCGGTAGCGGGCGAGGACGACCGTCGTGTCCGTGGCGAGTGTCGTCCGTCCGCCGAGCATGCGCGGCAGGTGCCAGCGCAGCAGGTCGGGGGCGAAGTGGCGGAGGTCGTTCTCCAGGGCGGTGGCGACGTCGTCGCCGCAGTGGCCGGCGACTTCGGCCAGGTCGAAGGCGACGTCGACGTTCGCCGCCGCGCACGCGCCCCTCCAGTCACCGGCCAGACGGCGTTCGGTCGCGCGCTCGATCATCCAGCCGGGCACCGCGTAGCGGCGGACACGGCGCCGGCTCGCCGCCTCGTCCGGAGGGAAGCAGCGGAGTTCGCCTCGAGCGCTCAACGGTAGACACTCCCTATCGCACGCAGGTCGGGATGCGGCCTGCCGACGGGCCGCAGGCGCGAGGTGAAGGACCGCTTCACCTTGCGGGGCAGCCCGGGACCCAGACCGACGTACTCCAGCGGCGAGTCGTCGGGCACCGCCGCCAGCAGTGTCTTCGCGCCCCGGCCGGTCAGGCCGGTGTGGCACAGCTCCAGCCGGCGCAGCGGGCTGCCCGGCAGGGCGGCGGCCAGGGCGTGGGCGCCTGCGTCGCCGGGGGTGTTGGCGGGGGCGCCGAGGCTGCGTTCCGACATCGGCCGGCCCAGGTCGAGCGCCTCGATCCCGCCGAGGGAGCCGGCGAGGGCCCGGGCACCGGCGGGACCGATTCCGTTGCCGCCCAGGCCGAGGCGGACCGGGCGTGCGGGGTCGGCCGCGGCGGCGAGGATCGCGGCGCCTTCGTCTCCGAGATGGTTGGCGGGGAGGTACAACTCGCGCACGCCGGCATCCCGGATCAGGGCGGCCAGCAGGGGGGCGGCGTCGGCGGTCAGGCCGTTGCCGCCCAGGAAGAGGCGTTCGACCGGGCCGGCCCGGCCGGTGAGGGCGTCGAGCAGGGCCCGCAGACCGCCGGTGGTCAGACCGGTGTTGACCAGGTCGAGGGTGCGCAGGGCGGTGTTGCGGCGCAGCATGGTGGCGAGCGCCCGGACGCCGGCGTCGCCCACCGGGTTGCGCTTGAGCCACAGGGCGCGGACGGTGCGGTCCGTCGTCAGCGCGCCCGCGAGCGCGGTGACGCCTTCGGGGCCGATGCGGTTGCAGCCGAGGTAGAGGGTGTGCAGGCCGTGGCCGCCGGCGAGCGCGCCGGCCACCGTACGGGCTCCCTCGTCGCCGACGGCGTTGGTGCCGAGCAGGACGTGCGTGGCGTGCAAAGAGGCGGCGGCGACGGGCATGAGCCGGGCGGCGCCGACCGCTCCGAGGCCCTGCTTGCACAGGTCGACGCGGCCGTCCGCGCGCAGGGTACCGAGCGGGAAGGTCTCGTCGGCGTCGACCGGCTGTGCGGACCGCAGCCGTGCGAGCAACGGCGCCAGAGCGGCGGGGTCGCCGATCGGGATGTCCGGGTGCTCGATCGCGGGGCAGCGCACGGGTGTCGGCTGCGTCATCACCACTCCACCGGTCCATCGCCGGTGCCCGGCGCGCCGAGGGCGGCATCGCCCTCCGCCCGCCCGGGACGGACCGACGCCAATCGACTTTCCTCCACGACAAGGGTGGCAAGGCCGGTCGGATTCGAACCGACGTCCTCCAGCTCGGTGCTTGGGCGCGACGACCTCTGCGCTACAGCCTCGCCGCGAAGATCATAGCGGCCGTCGCCCCTGCGTTCGAACCCGGTTGCGTCACGGTCGGAGCACGGACGGCACGGGCCCCCGGCGTACGGCGCACCGGGCTGCACGGGCATCCGGGAGCTGCCCGGACCGGCCGGTGGGCGGGCTCGCGCGGGCGCGCCCACCGGTGGCGTACGGACGGGGCGGTTACGAGGCCATCTCGTACGCGCCGGACAAGGCCTCGACCCGCTGCCAGACGCGCCCCGTGCGCGCCTCGTCGACGACCGGCCGCCGTACCGCGGCCAGCGCCCAGTCCTGCTGCTGTACGGTCGCCGAGTCCTTGCCGTGCAGTTCGACGGCGTGGGCGGAGAAGTCCCGGACGAGGACGGCGAAGAGTTCGTCGAGGACGTCCTCGTCGAGCCCGGTCAGGGCGGCCTGTTCCAGGACGAGCTGGCCGTGCACGACGAGGGCGAAGAGCTGGCCGACCGCGAGGAGGAGGTCGAGGTCGCGGCTCTGCTCGGCGTCGGGGGCGGCCGTGGCGACGAACTCGCAGAGCGCGTCGGCCTGTTCGCGGAAGCGGGCCACATTGGGCAGGTGCCCGTAGGCGTCGAAGGCGGGCCGCCAGTCGTGGAAGCGCACCGAGCCGAGACCGCGGGCCGGCCCCTGCCGGAAGAGGAAGTCGTCGTCGGCCGCGTCGAGGCGCGTCGGCACGGCGGGGTAGGCGACCGGGTCGAGGAGGTGGCTGCGCATGAACTTCAGGATCAGCGCCAGGTTGACGTGGACCGTGCCCTCGAGCTTCGGCAGACCGCGGATCTCCACGGCCGCCTGACCGAAGTAGTTGTCCTTCTCGAAGCCCTTGGCCGCGATGACGTCCCACATCAGGTCGATGACCTTCTCGCCCTCGGTCGTCACCTTCATCTTCGTCATCGGGTTGAAGAGCAGGTAGCGGCGGTCGTCCGGGCCGGCGGAGCGGAAGTAGTCGACAGCACGGTCACTGAAGGACTTCATGCCGACGAGCCTGACGTACGCATCCGTCAGCTCGCGACGCACGTGCGGGAAGGCGGTGACGGGGCGGCCGTAGAGGATGCGGTTGTGGGCGTGGGTGACGGCCTCGTACATCGCGTGCTCGCAGATGCCGATCGAGGCGGTGCACAGGTTGAACTTGCCGACGTTGACGGTGTTGAGGGCGGCGTCGAAGGCGGCGCGGCCGGTGTGCAGGACGTCCTCGGCCGCCACGGGGTAGTCCTCGAGGCGGAACTCGCTGACGAACTTCGAGGAGTCGACGACGTTCTTGACCAGGCGGTAGGCCGGGTGACGGCTGTCGGCGGCGAAGAACACGTAGCCGTCGGGGCCCTCTACGTCGGTACGACGGCCGAAGACGGAGACCAGTCCGGCGGCGTTGCCGTTGCCGATGTAGTACTTGGAGCCGGTGGCGCGGAAGCCGCCGTCGCCGTCGGGCTCGAGCAGCATGTCGGTGGAGTAGATATCGGCGCCGTGGGTCTTCTCGGACAGGCCGAACGCGAACACCTCTCCCTGGGCGAGGAGTTCCGCGGCGCGGGCACGGGCGGCGGCGTTGTCGCTCTGCCAGACCGGGCCGAGGCCGAGGATCGTGACCTGCCAGGCGTACCAGTAGTCGAGGCCGTAGAAGCCGAGTATCTCGTTGAGCGCGGCGATCCGGGCGGTGTCCCACCGCTTGTCCGGCTCTGTCTCCCCCGCGGCGGAGGACGGCGTCAGGAAGGTGGCGAACAGGTTCTCCTTCGCCGCGAAGGCGAGGAAGTCGCCGAGCCACGCACGGTTGCGGTAGTCCTCGGTCAGCCGCGTCCTCCCGCGCTCCTCGAACCACTCGACGGTGGCACGCAGCAGGCGGCGCGTCTCGGGGTCGAAGTGCGCGGGGTCGTACGTGCGCGGGTTGAACAGCAGCTGGTCAGTCATGGAGATGACGCCTTTCGGCTGGTGGACGGGTGGGAAGGGGGAGGTCTGACGGTTGCGTGGCGGCAGGTCAGTGGCTGGGCCCGAACCCGGCCGGCGTGGCGGCAGGTCAGTGGCTGGGACCGAACCCGGCCGGCGTGGCGGCAGGTCAGTGGCTGGGCCCGAACCCGGCCAGCGTGGCGAGCACGTCGTCCAGCCAGTCGATCATCATCCGCTCGTACGCGATGCCACCCCGCAGGACGACGTGCTGGAGCTCTCGTTCGGCGTCGAGCGGCGCCTGCGGAGCGGCCGGGCTCGCCCCGGGACTCCCGGGGCCCGTGAAGTCCCGTACCTCTCCCGCCAGGTAGTGCGCCAGCCGGTCCTGGTGCGCCTGCCGGTGCCGCTCCACCTCACGGATCAGAGCGGTCGGGTCGTCGAAGGCGGCGCCCCGGATCTTCACGGCCAGGTCGTGGCGGACGCTCTCCGGCTCGATCGGGTCGTGCAGCCAGGAGGACAGCGCGGCCCGGCCGAGGTCGGCGACGGAGTACTCCTTCTTGTCCGGCCGGCCCTGCTGAGGGATGTCCCGGACGTCGACCCAACCGTCGACCTCCATGCGCTTGAGCACGCGGTAGATCTGCTGGTGGGTCGCGGTCCAGAAGTAGCCGATGGACCGCTCGAAACGCCGGGCGAGTTCATAGCCGGACCCCGGCTTCTCCAGAAGCGACACGAGGATCGCGTGTTCGAGCGCCATGCCCCCCGATCCTGCTATGCAACTCGTTGCATAGCAAGTCCGCGCGGCGCCGGTGGCGCGGGCCGGCCTCCACGGCACCGTGGCGTCGATCACGGCGGGGTGGGCTGCTCCGCCACGACCGTCCGCCGCGTCGTCGGGTCCGCGAGCTGGGGTGCGGCCGCTGCCTCGTCCCACCGGCCGGGCTCGGCTTCGCTCGGGCTCGCGTCTCGTCAGGGCGCCGCTCGTCCGTCCAGCAGGTCCCCCACCTCCGCGATGCCCTCGGCGATGGACCGCTCGGGCAGGTCTCCGAAGCCCAGGACGAGCTGGGGCGGGTCGGCCGCCCCGGAGGTGCGGTGGGCACTCATGCCGTAGAGACCGACACTGCGGGCCCGGGCCGCGGAGACCACCGCCTGTTCGTCCGTCCCGGCCGGCAGGTGAGCCACGGCGTGGAAGCCCGCCGCGAGGCCGGTCAGGCGGACGGCGGGGGCGTGGACGGCGAGGGCGGTGCGCAGGGTCGTGCAGCGGGCCGCGTACAGGGTGCGCATACGGCGCAGATGACGGTCGTGGCGGCCGGACTCGATGAGCCGGGCGAGGGCGAGCTGGTCGAGCGTGGGGGTGCCACGGTCGGCGATCCTCTTCAGCTCGGTGAGGGGTGCGGTGAGCGCGGGCGGGGACAGCAGCCAGCCGGTGCGCAGGGCAGGGGCGAGGGACTTGCTGACGGTGCCGATCGACACCACACGGTCGGGCGCCAGGCCCTGCAGCGCGCCGACCGGCTGCCTGTCGTAACGGAACTCGGCGTCGTAGTCGTCCTCGATGATGTACCCGTCGCGGCGCCGGGCCCAGGCGAGCAGCGCGTGCCGGCGTTCCGGGGCGAGGACGACTCCGGTGGGCCACTGGTGGGCGGGGGTGACGATGACGGCTCGAGCGCCGGACGCGTCCAGGGCGGTGACGTCGATGCCGTGCGCGTCGACCGGGACGGGGACCGGGGTGAGGCCGGCCGTGCCGATGGACGCGGTGCTGGAGGCCGGGCCGCCCGGGTCCTCATGGGCGACGGCCTCGACGCCTTCGCCGGCCAGGGCCTGGAGGGTGAGGGCGAGCCCCTGGGCGTAACCGGAGCAGACGAGGGTGTGCGCGGGATCGGCCACGGCCGCACGGACCCGGCGCAGATAGGCGGCGAGCACCTCGCGCAGGACCCGGCTGCCGCGCGGGTCGCCGTAGTCGAGGTCGGCGGTCGGCATGGTCCGGGCCGCTTCCCGGACCGCCGCGAGCCAGTCGGTCAGGGGGAAGGAGGCGAGGTCCGGAACACCGTGCCGGAAGTCGGCGATCAGGCGCGGGAGCCGGCCGTCCGGTTCCTCCGCGCGTGGTGGCTCGGTGGCCCGTGTGCAGGGGGCCACGCGGGTGGCCGAGCCGATGCGGCCGACCAGGTAGCCCTCGGCCTGGAGTTGGGCGTAGCAGTCCTGGACCAGTCCCCGGGAAAGGCCGAGCGTGCGGGCGAGTTCGCGCGAGGAGGGCAGTCGCTCGTCCTCGCGCAGCCGTCCGGTGCGGATGGCGTCCCGCAGCTGTCGCTCCAGCTGGGCACGGAGTTGTTCGCCGCTGCTCCGGTCGACGGTCAGCAGCAGTTCGGGCGAGAGACCGGCCCACTGTACAGCCATGGAATTGGAGCTTACCGGTGTGCCGGTCGGGACCTAGCGTCGTCGGCATGACGAATCCCCTGACACGGCCCCGGATTTCGACCGCCCGGCCGCCCTTGCTGACCCGTGCCCTGTTGCTGCGCTTCGTGAGCGTCGTGGGGTCGACGGTGAGCTTCTTCCTGCTGCTGTCAGCAGTGCCCGCGCACGTCGGCCGGGCCGGGGCAGGCCTCGCGACCGGCTCGCTGATGCTGGCCACGGTGCTCGGCGAGCTGGCCGGACCGCGGATCCTCGGCCGGTACGACACCTTGGGCCCGTTGGCGGCCGGTCTCTTCCTGCTGGGCGCCCCGGCGCTCGCCCTGCCCCTGGCCGACGGTCCGGCCTGGACAGCGGCGGTGTGCGCAGTGCGCGGCCTGGGCTTCGGCCTGACGATGGTCGCGGGCGGCGCCCTGACGGCGGCCCTGATACCAGCGGAGCGCAGGGGCGAGGGCCTCGCGCTGGTCGGGGTGGTCGGAGGCGTACCGGCCCTGGCCGCACTGCCCTTGGGCGTCTGGATGTCCGGCCACATCGGCTACACCCCGGTCACCACGGTCGCTGCCCTGGCGTCCCTCGCGGCGATCCCGACGGTGCCGGGACTGCGGGAGCAGGAGGTTCCCGCGCGCGTGCAGGGGGGTGAGCGGCGGCACCGCGGACCCGTTCCGAGAAGCACCGCGAACCGTGCGGCGCCGGTCCAGACGCCGGGCCAGGTCCAGACGCCGGTGCCGGTCCAGACACCGGGCCCAGTCCAGATGGCGGGCCCGGTGCAGACACCGGTGCCGGTCCAGACGCCGGTGCCGGTCCAGGCACCGGTGCCGGTCCAGGCACCGGTGCCGGTCCAGACGCCGGGCCCGGTGCAGACGCCGGTGCCGGCTCGGGAGCCGGATTCGTGCGGCGATCGGGGAAGGGATGTCGGGGTCCTGGGCGGTCTGCGGGCCGGCGGCCTGCGTCGGCCGGCCTTGGTGTTCGCGGCCACCGCAGTCGCCGCCGGCATCCTGGTGACCTTTCTGCCACTGGCGGTCCGGCAGGGTTCCGGCACTGCGACGGTGGCTCTGCTGGTGCAGAGCACCACCTCGACCGCGGCCCGCTGGGCGGCGGGGCGCTACGGCGACCGCCGGGGACCGGCGCGGCTGGTCGTGCCCGGGCTGCTGGTGTCGGCCGCCGGTCTGTCGGCCCTGTCCGTGACGTCCGGCTCGGTCGCCGTGCTGGCCGGCGCGGCAGTCTTCGGCGCCGGCTTCGGCATCGCCCAGAATGCCACGCTCAGCCTCATGTACAGCCGCGTCTCACGCCCGTCGTACGGTACGGTCACCGCCCTGTGGAACATCGCCTACGACGGCGGCATGGGCGTGGGCGCCGTGGGTTTCGGCCTCCTCGCGGCACACACAGGGTACGGCTGGGGGTTCGCGCTGACGGGTGTGCTGATGCTGAGCGCCCTGGCGCCGGCGGCACGTGACCGGCAGGCCGAGGCGCGGCCGCAGCCCTGAATGCGCCGACGCCCGCCCCGTCACGCTCTCTGGTCACCCGAGGGCCTCGTACTCAGGGGACGGATGGACCAGTTCGGGGTGTTCCACCACGTAACGGTCGCCGTGGATCGTGAGCATCGCCCAATGCCAGGCCTCGTCGTGAAAGACGAGGCAGCGGTACGGGGCATCCTCCGGCTCGTACGGGTAGTGCTCCAGGGCGGCTTGCCAGGCTTCCGCCGGCGTCAACCCGCCATGGTGCTCCATCACCCATGCGTAGCCACGCCGCTCGGAATGCAGATAGTCGAGGTACTCCGCCTCACTCCATGTCACGGCTCAACCCTAGGAGGGCCGTCGCCGGTACCGAAGGGAGGGCCGGGGGGGGCAACACGCTCCGAGCGGAAGGATCCGTGGCAGGGAGCTGACTCGTTCGGGTGAGGGTGGATCGATTCGGCGGGCGACGGACGCCTGGTGGGCATGGCCGTGGAAAGGGTGACTCCCGCACGTAGCCGCTCCTCTCCTCACGAAGGGACCACCTTCTCCATGTGTCTGCGCAACGCTGCGGTCGCCGCCTTCGGCGCGCTCGCCCTGGTCCTGACCGTTCCCGCCTCCGCTTCCGCCGCGGAGGGACAGTTCCAGTACACCTACACCGGTCCGGACGGACGCCCTCAGATCGCCGTTCTGGATGACCCGGAAAGCCTGGAGTGCATCACGCTCCCAGAGGTCGCGGACCCCGGATCCAGCTCTCCGGCCCATTCTCCGCGCAACCGGACCGACGAGCGGGCCACGGTGTTCACCGAGCCGGACTGCACGGGAGACGCATTCACACTGCGCCCGCAGACCGGGTACGGAAGCGAGCGCCTGAAGCTTCGATCGGTCTACTTCTCCTGAGGGGTCGGCCGACTTCTCCTGAGAAGTCGGTCCGCTTGTCCTGAAGCGGAAGGGTCAGGCGCCACCCGTCCGCACGGAGTCGCGGACCGGCTCTCCACTGGCTCTTCACCGGCCGGCTCTCCACTGGCCGGCTCTTCACCGGCCGGCTCTTCACCGGCCGGCTCTTCACTGGCCCACTCTTCCGTCGACGCATTCGCGCAGCAGGTCGGCGTGCCCGCAGTGACGGGCGTACTCCTCGACCCGGTGCACCATCAGCTCCCTGATGGCGATCCGCTCCCTTCCCACCCGCTCCCCCAGGTCCGGGTACCCGGCCAGTGCGGCGTCGGTCGCGGCCTGCTCGCGTTCGAGATCGGCGTACGCGGCGTCGACCACGGCCTGTTCGGCGACAGCTCCGTCGAAATCCGCGTCCTTGCGGCCGTACAGCTTCGGCAGCGCGTCGCCGTCGGTGATCCAGTTGCGCCAGTCGCGCTCCACCTCGGCAAGGTGCCGGAGCAGGCCGAGCAGCGACATCGTCGACGGTGGAACCGACCTTCGGGCCAGCTGCTCCGGGTCGAGACCCTCGCACTTCATCCGCAGGGTCATGCGGTAGTTCGTCAGGAAGTCCAGCAGTGTCGCGAACTCGCCCTCGGGACTGTCCCCGTTGTCGCGGGGGTCGTCGGCCGGATCGGCCCACATGTCGGGGTAGACGGTCGCCTGGGTCCATCGCTCGGGTTGGCCGGTCATGCGCTGCATGGTGATCCGGGACGGCCCGGGTTCGCCACCGAGTTTCTCGTCCTGCGGTTGGTCAGCAGCCGTGATCCCGCAGTCGACGGACCTCCCGTGAAACCGCCTGCCCGGCAATCTCACTGCACGTTCGCGGCCGCCGGCGCATCCTGCTCGGATGGGCTTCTCCGTCAACGTCCCCGACTTCGGTGACTTCGCCGCCCCCCGTAACGTCGCCACCGCGGCGGCTGCCGCGGAACAGGCGGTCTGGGACGGGCTCTTCGTCTGGGACCACGTACTCCATCGTCAATTCCAGGGCCGCCCCTTCGGCGATCCCTGGATGCTGCTGACCGCGGCCGCGTTGGCGACCTCCCGCATACGACTGGGCACCATGTTGACGCCGGTTCCCCGTTACCGGCCGCAGCAACTCGCCCGCCAGGTGGCCACCCTGGACCACCTCAGCGGGGGCCGGGTGATCTTCGCGGCAGGTCTGGGCGGTCCGGTCGAGGACGAGTACCGCAGCTTCGGTGACGAGGCCGAGCCGCGCCTCCTCGCCGAGCGTCTGGACGAGGGGCTGGAGCTGTTGAGGCACCTCTGGTCCGGCGAGCAGGTGAACCACCGGGGCCGGCACTACGAGGACCGGGACGTGACGCTGTTGCCCGCCCCGGTGCAACGCCCGTGCCCACCGGTGTGGATCGGTGGATTCTGGCCGCGCCGTCCGCCCATGCGTCGGGCGGCGCGGTGGGACGGCGCGGTGCCGCTGTTCGAGACGGCCCGGCACGGGCATGTACCCGACCTGGCCGAAGTACGGGACCTCGTCGGCTACGTGCGCAAACATCGTACGGCCGGGGCCGGCTGCCCTTCGAGTTCGTGCTCGGCGGTGCCACGCCCGCGGACGCGGCCAAGGCCAAGGCCAAGGACGTGATCGGTCCGCTGCACGACGCCGGCGCCACCTGGTGGGACGGGCGGCAGGTGCAGACCGGCCCCGACCTGGACCGCCTGTCTCCGCTGCTCCGCCGCATCGAGGCGGGACCACCGGTGATCTGATCGGCCGGTGCAGGTGTGCGGGGCTTACCGCTGCCGCTCCTGGATTCCTGCCGCACCGGAGGACGCCGTCGCCATTCTCATTCCGCCCTACCGGCGGCAGCACTCTCAGCCTCGAAGCAGGTGCCGCACGTCAGCCGCCTGGCCTCCGGTCCTGGGCTGGAGGAACCGGACGGGTTCGACACCGAAGTACTGGTGACATGTGCATGCCTGCCGCAGATTCCGGCTCCGCACCGCGCGCAGACACCGGCAGCAACAGCCGGGCTCGGCACGGTCAGCCCGGCCCGGCTCTCGAGAACGCAGTCAAAGCAGTGCATGATGACCTGCCCTTCTCGGGCTGAAAGCCTTGCCCTACCTCATAATAGACTCGACCCCTTCGAGGCGCGCGGCTCCGCCGACTCCGCTCCGGCCCGCCAGTCCCCACGCCGGTCGGCGCGCATGCGGACCGCCCCGACCAGGGCGCGCTCGGCGCCGCCCTCGCCGAGTCCCGGCACGTACGTCGCCTGCAGGCACCCCACCACCCGTGCCGCCGCCGTCGACCAGCGACGATGAGCGCCGTGTCCGGAACCGACGCCGATACCTCTACCCGTTGCCGGGGTACGTCCCGTGGGCCACGCGCGTCGGGTGGGAATTGCGGGGCGTGAATGGGTCCGGGGCCGTTTATTCGCGGTGTGCATATATGCATCTCGGTGAACTCACTTACAGGCCACCCGGTGCTTCGCTAATCTGCTGATGATCCTGGCTGTCCGGTCGAAATGGCAGGGGAGCCCAAGCGGCCGTGCGCCGGTTCGGATCGGGGGGAGTACGTGATGCAGCGCCTTGGTGTCAGGGCGGCGGTCGTCGCTGTCGTGTTGCTGATCGTCGCCGCGGGCTCGGCCTATTTACTGTTGCGGCCCGACGAGTCGGCGGATTCGGTCCGGTTCGCGCTCGTCGCGGACAGCCGACTGTCCGCGCTGGCACTGCCGGGGGATCCGGACGGGACGTGCGAAGCGGATGCGAGCGTGTGCCGGTCGGTCCTTCGGGTGGAGAAGAACGGCGAGGTCAGAAAGGTCCTGGTGACCGCTCGGGACGCGCTGCCGGAAGGGGTTCGACTGGCCTACTGGGGTTGCCGGGAGGGCCCCGGCTCGTCCGCTTGCACGGTTCGCCAGGACCGCGACGCCACCATCTGCGTGACCACGACCGGACCCGTCGACGTGGCCCGCAAGGCGTGCGGGAACAAGGCCGCGCGGCCGGCGGCCGGCGGACCGGGAAAGCTGACCGTGATCTTCCAGACCAAATGGAAGATCGATCTGTTCGGCAATTTCAAGGAGTCCTGCGGCAGCGACGGCACCCTCGGAAAGAAGTGCGAAATACCTGTCAAGCAAGGAAAGATCTATTACCTGCGCGCCCAGCCCGCCTCGGCGGACGATCCGTACGCGCACCCCGCCCGGAAGCCGGGATTCTCCTACATGTACGTCCAGTACGAGGGCTGCAACAGCGGCTTGGGACACGGCGACTCGATCACCTGCGCGGTCTTCGGGTCGGCTGGGAAATCAACCGTCTGCGTGTCCACCGGGGACGAGTTCGAGCAGAAGTCCGCGCGGGCATGCCTCGCCTACCGCAGGACGGAGACGCCATGACCGGCCGCCTTGCGCGATGCCTCCTCCCGGTGGTCCTGCTCCTCGCGGCCGGATGCACGTCGTCCGGCCCGCAGCACGACGACGGCGCAGGCCCCGGCCACGAGGGCGCGGCCCCGGGCACTTCGGCGTCCGCGTCCTCCCGGTCCGGTGCGGGTGGAGTACCCGTTGCGGTACTGATGTCCTCCGCGTGGAGTTCCGGGATCGGCTCCGACATCCCCGGTCAGAAGTTCTGCCCGGACATCCGGGAGAGGGGCAAGCCCCAGCCCCGTACAGCCGTTTCCTGCCGGTTCGTCGTACCCCGCGGCACCGTGGTCAAGCTCACCGCGAAGGTGCGGGCCGAGCATCCCAGCCTGGTGATCTCCGACGAAGGGGTGCGGCTCACCCTCTGCCCCCACGGCGTCTGGTCCGAGACGTCCCGCACCGTGACCTGCACGGTGACCGTTGCGGAGGGGACGGCGCTGTGCCTGGACGACAACCAGCCGCATGACTCCGTCGAATGCGAGTGGGTGGCCCAGGGATACGCCCGCCTGCCCGCCACCGCCCCGTCCGGTTTCCGTCCCGGCCCGCACCAGGCGGCGCGTCCCGACGAACCGTTCAGCTGACGGGGCCGGGCGGTGAACGACGACCAGGCAGGCGCCGGACAGGACGAACCACGCCGGCTGATGCTGGCCGGCATGCGCGGCAGGCTCCGCCGGTACACGGAGGCGTCCACGCCGGGGGTGCGGCGCTGGACCCCGCGCCTGCTGCTGGCCGCCCTGGCGGCCGGGGCGTTCGGCGCGCTGCTGGGGCCCGACGCGGCACTCCTGCCGACCAGCATCGGCGTCCTCAGCTCGGTCGGCGGGAACGTCCTCACCGACCTCGTCACCTCGGCCGTGGACCACCTGCGGCCCGATGCCTCGCGCGAGGAGGCCGAGGACGAACTCCAGCGGCGGATCGAGGAGGTGCTCGCCGAGGGCGGCGACCGCGCGGCGGTGCTCCGCGCGGCCGTCGCCCGGGTGCTGCGGGACAGCGGAGCCATCGGTGAACTCCTCCGGGAGGAATCGGGAAGCGGGCCGGGAACAGGCGGCGGAGCGGGCCCGGAACTGATCGTCGGCCTCACCGAACTCACCACCCAGTTCGCAGAGTTCCGCTTCCTGCTCGGTGAACTCGGCCCCGCCCTGGACGGCTTGCGGAGCAGCGTCGACCGGAACAGCGCGCAGTACGAACGGGTCATGGACGCGGTGCGCCGGCAGGAGGCCACCACCGAGAGAGTCACCGGGTACATAGCCGCCGCCCTGAGCGGCGGCCCCCCGCAGACCCGGGCCCCGGCGCCCCGGCCCCGCTGGGTGGGCGACTGCCCGTACCGCGGCCTTGCGGCGTTCCGTGAGGAGGACGCCGAGCTGTTCCACGGCCGGGCGCGGGCGATCGAGGAACTGGCCGGGATCACCTCCCTGGTGCTCGCCGACGAACACCCCGGCCCCGCCATGGTGATGCTCACCGGCGACTCCGGCGTCGGCAAGTCCTCGCTGCTGCGGGCCGGGCTGCTGCCCGCCCTGGCAGCGGGGGCCGAGGGGCTGCCACCGGAGACGGCACGGTGGCCGCAGATCGTCATGACCCCCAGGGAGTTCGGCGATCCGCTGGGCACCCTCGCCCTCCACCTCGCGCCCGTCCTCCGCGGGGGCGACCAGCGCACCCTGCGCGACCGGTTGACGGCTGATCCCGAGAGCATGGGGAGGTACGTACGGCAGGCGCTGCTCACCGAGCGGCTCGACCGCCGGCAGGCCGGCGCGCCCGCCGACGGGTTGCGACTCGTCCTCGTCGTCGACCAGTTCGAGGAACTGTTCGGGGTGGGCACCCCCGACACCCGCCAGGCCGCGGCGTTCGTCACCGCCCTGCGCTCCGCCACGACCCCGGCCGCGGGACACGGCAAGCCGCCGGCGCTGGTGGTGATCGGCATGCGAGGGGACCAGCAGGGCAACTGCTCGCGCTACGAGGTGCTGCGCCAGGCCCTCCAGCGGAACCAGTTCATCCTGGGTCCCATGGAGGAGCCGGACCTGCGCCGGGTCATCGTCGACCAGGCGGAAGCCGCCGGGCTCGAGGTGGAACCGCGGCTCGTGGAGAGGATCCTGACCGAACTGCGGACCCTCGAACACTCCGTGCCGGACGGCGGCTTCGGCGCCGGTGCGCTGCCGCTGCTGTCCCAGGCGATGCTGCTCACCTGGGGGCGCCTCGACGGGAACCGGCTCACCGACCACGGGTACGAACTGTCGGGTGGGGTGCGCGGCGCCGTCGAGACGAGCGCGGAGCGCGTGTACGCGGCCCTGAGCCCGCACGAGCAGGCCGTCGCCGCGGACGCCCTGCGCAGGCTCGCCCTCATCGGCCCGGACACGCCCGCCGTCAGCCGCCGGGTCCCGTTGCAGGACCTGCCCGAGGAAGCACCGCCGGTGCTGCTGAAGTTCGCCGAGCGGCGACTCGTCGTGGTCGGCGACGACTTCGCGCAGCCCGCTCATCAGACGCTGCTCCAGGCATGGCCCAGGCTGCGCGAGTGGCTCGGCACCGACATCCGGGAATGGCGTCTGCACAGCCGCCTCGCCCAGGACGCCGAACGCTGGTCGGAGGACGGACGGAACCCGGCCCACCTCTATCAGGGGCCGCTGCTCGCGACGATGCGCGAGGCGGAGCGGCGATGGCGTGCCGACCCCGGCCGGTTCCCCACGCCGGAGGGGCGGCAGCGGGAATTCCTGGAGGCCTGCTCCAGCGCCGAGACCGTACGGGTGCGCCGCCGCCGCAGGCTGACCGCCGCGGCGGCCGTGGCGGTGGTCCTGGCGGTGGTCTTCGGTGTCCTCGCCGCCGTGGCGGGCGGCAGGCTCGGCAGCGAACGCGACGCGGAGCTGTCCCGGCAGCTCGCGAGGAGCAGCGCGCAGGACGCCGACCCGGTGGAGGCTGCGCTGCTCGCGGCCGCGGCCTGGCGGGTGGCTCCGACCGACGAGGCCCGCCACGGCCTGCGCGCCGTTCTCGCGGGCCCGCTGCGCGGTACCCTCACCGGCCGCGGTGCGGTGACCGCGATCGCCCACAGCCCCGACGGCCGGACGATCGCCACCGGCGGCACGGACTCCTTGATCAGGCTCTGGGACGCGGCCTCGCACCGCCCGGTCGGCAAACCGCTCGCCGGGCCCGCCGGCACCGTGACCTCACTCGCGTTCAGCCCGGACGGCCGCACCCTGACCGGCGCGGGCGACGACCACACCGTACGGCGCTGGGACCTCCGGGGTGGCCGGTCTCGGGCCCGGGCCGGCTCGGCCATCGCTGTCGGGGACACCGGCCCGATCGTGCTCGGGCCGGGCGGCAGCAGCTTCTTCAGCGGCACGCGGCTGTGGGACACCGCCTCTGGCAAGCCCCGGGGCGACCCGCTGGACACACCGGTGAGCGGTGCCGCCTTCAGCAGCGACGGCCGGCTGCTCGCCACGGCCGACGGCGCACGGCACGTACGGGTGTGGGACACCGCCGTGCAGCGCCGGGCCGGACCCGTCCTCACGGGCGCCTCCGGCCCGCTCGCCTTCACGCCCGACGGCAAGTACCTCGTCGTCGCGGCGGCGTCAGGGGGCCTCCGGCTCCGTGACCTGGCCGGCCGGCAGTGGATCGGCGACCGGCCGGGATGCCGCGAGGGCACCGCGCCGAGCGCACTCGCCGTCGCCCCGGCCGGTACGACGATCGCAGTCGGCTGCGGGGACGGCTCGGTCACCCTGTGGAGCCTGTCCGGCCGCCGGCTGCTCGGCGGTCCGCTGCGCGGTCACGCCGGCCGGGTCGACGCCCTCTCCTTCAGCCCCGACGGCTCGGCGCTGGCCTCCGCCGGGGACGGCGGCCCGGAGGTACGGCTGTGGAGAGTCGGCGATCCACTCGTGACCTCGCTCGAAGACCGGGACGGGCCCGTCGCGGCCTCACCCGACGGACGGTACGTCGCCGCGGGCGCGCCCGGCAACGGCGACTGGCGCGTCCGGCTGTGGGACGTCGCCACCGGCCGGAACACCGCACTCGGCGGGCTGAGCGACTGGACCGGCGCGCTCGCCTTCAGCCCTGACGGTCACACCGTGGCGGGCGCGGCCGACGACCGCATCCGCATCTGGTACACCGGAAGCGGCCGGCAGTTGACCACCCTCGCCGGGGCCGGGCCGGTCCAGGCACTCGCCTGGTCCGCCGACGGACGGTCGCTGTCCGCGGCGGCGAGCGAGGCCGGCTTCACCGTGCGGCGCTGGGACGCGCGCACCGGCCGCCTGCTGCGCAGGCTCACGGCCGACGTGGCTCCGGGCGACTCGCTGGAATCCCTGGGCCACCTCACGTTCAGCCCCGATCTGCGCACCCTCGCCACGGTCGGCGAGGGGCAGTCCGTGCGGCTCTGGGAGCTGGGCCACGGCCGTCCCGCCGGTGAGGCGATGCGAGGGGAGAACGGCCGGGTCGACGCCGTCGCGTTCAGTCCCGACGGCCGCCTCCTCGCCGCGACCGGCGCCGACGGCACCGTGCGCTTGTGGGACACCACCCGCCGGCGGCCCCTCGGCCGCCCGCTGGACGGCCACTCCGACGAGGTGTCCGCCGTCGCGTTCAGCGGCGACGGCCGCACCCTCGCCTCGGCCGGCCGCGACGGTACCGTCCGGCTCTGGGACACCTCGACCCGGACCCCGCTCGGCGTGCCGTTCACCGGCCCGTTCAAAGCGGTGCGCGCCCTGGCCTTCCTGCCCGGCCGGGGAGCCCTTGCCGCGATCACCGACGTCCCCACCCTCGACGTGTGGCGGGTGGCCGAGCCCGACGACCTCCTCGGCGCGGTCTGCGCCGCGGCCGGACGGCCCATGACCCGGGCGGAGTGGGAACGGTACGCCCCCGGCGCCGAGTTCCGTCAGGTCTGCGGCGATCCGCCGTCCGGGGCGCGAGTCCTCCCCTCCGCCGCGAGCTTCCCACCGCCCGGCCCCTTGGAGTCCCCCGGCCCCTCGCGCTCACCGGTCGGCCCGGCGAGCGCCGCCCGGTACGCCGGGCGCTACACCCTCGTACTGGACGGCGATGCGACCCGGGCGGCCTTCCGGCCGGAGGCGCCGGCGCAGACCCACCCCTTGCAGCAGGACCTCGACTTCCTGGCCGGCTTCTACCGCGGCGACCACGAGCTGACCTTGCGCTCCGCGTGCACCGCCACGGACTGCACGCTCCGCATGACCGGCTTCGCCGACCTCCCCGCCGTCACCCTCCGCCGCACCACGAAGGGCACGTTCCGCGGCACGGCCGGGGCCCGCACCTGGACCCTCCGCGCCGACACAGTCGCGGACGGACGAGTCACCAGCCTCACCCTCGTCTACGAGATCCGGGACGCCTCTCGCCGGTACAGCGGCGCGCAGGGTTTCCGTGGCGCCAGGCCATGAACAGGGCCACGGTCGCGGGCGGTCAGACTCGCTCCAGGGGACGGTGCGGACCGGCGGGGAGTTCCACTTCGATCGGGTCGCCGGGGCGCACCACGCCCCCGTCCCTCACGACGCTCATGATCCCGGCTTTGCGCACGATGTTGCCCGTCTCGTCGCGGCCGACGACTTGCTTCAGCAGCCCGTCCCGGAAGTTGTCGATCTGCAGGCAGGGATTGCGGAGGCCGGTCACCTCCAGGACCGCGGAGCCGCCGATGCGCAGTACCGCGCCGACCGGCAGACCGAGCAGATCGATGCCGAGCGTGGTGATGTTCTCACCGAGGTCGCCGGGCGTCACCTCGAACCCTGCTGCGCCGACCTCGGCGAACAGCTCTTCATGGATGAGGTGGACTTGGCGCAGATTGGGCTGGGTGGGATCCTGCGCGACGCGCGAGCGGTGCCTGACCGTCACGCCCGCGTGCACGTCCCCCTCCACACCGAGTCCGGCGAGCAGTGTGATGCTGTCCCGGTTCGGCTTGGTGAACGCATACTCCCCGTTGCTGCTGACCGCCGTAACCCTTCCGCGCACCGCGGGCCCCCTCGTCATCGACCTTGATCACCTATGAGCCTGGCGGCGGACCTTCAGGGCGAGGGCCGCGCGCCACCATCGCTCGGCGCCATACTCCCCGAACCGCTCCGCCTCGGTGCCCCCGGGGTCCCCCTGGCGGTCAGGACCCCGAGGTCCCCAGGAGTCCTCCCTACCGGTTCGACTTCGATGCGCTGATGTCGCCCAGCGCCGATCCCGGGTCCCGCTCGATCGCCAGGTCGCCGAGCGACAGGATCCCGACGGGATGTCCCTCTTCGACCACCGGCAGACGTCGGACGGAGTGCTCGCGCATGAGCTCGACCGCATGGTCGAGATCCTCGTCGGGGGTCACCGTGATGAGATCGCCGCTGCAGGCGGCGGCAACGGTCCTGTGTTCCAGGTCTCCGCCCTCTGCAAGCGCACGCACCACGAGGTCCCGGTCGCTGACCAGGCCGCGCAGATCATCCCCCTCGGTGACCAGAACGGCCCCGATGTCCTCGTCGCGCATCCTCTGGGCCACCGCCGTCACCGACGTCTGCGGTTCCACCGTCACCAGCCGGCTGGTCATGATGTCACGCACATGCTGCGTCATGGCGTCTCCCTTCGGTTCGTTCTTCGTTCCTCCGCATGCCGGGTACCCGAGGGACGGCCTGTCCCACCAGCGGTGACCCACGGATCCTGCCGGCACCGGACCACGGAGCGGCGGCCCGCGGAGCCCGTTCCGTACCCTTGCGGCATGCGCATGCGCCCCACGTTGAGCTGGACCCCCACCGAGGACCTGCCACCAGGCACGACGGATCTCGCGCCGGTCACGGACGCACTGCGGGCCGGCGGTGTGGTGGTACTCAGCGGGGCGGGCATCTCCACGGAGTCCGGTATCCCCGACTACCGGGGCGAGGGCGGGAGCCTGAGCCGGCACACCCCCATGACGTATCAGGACTTCACCTCCAGCGCCCAGGCCCGGCGCCGCTACTGGGCGCGCAGCCACCTCGGCTGGCGCACGTTCGGCCGTGCCCGCCCCAACGCCGGACACAGGGCGGTGGCGGCGTTCGGGCTGCACGGCCTGCTCTCGGCTGTGATCACCCAGAACGTGGACGGCCTGCACCAGGCCGCCGGCAGTGAGGGCGTGGTGGAACTCCACGGCAGCCTGGACCGGGTCGTCTGCCTGTCCTGTGGCGCGTTCAGCCCGCGCCGCGAACTCGCCGGGCGGCTGGAGGAGGCCAATCCCGGTTTCGAGCCGGTGGCGGCGGGAATCAACCCGGACGGCGACGCCGATCTCACCGATGCACAGGTCGGGGACTTCCGCGTGGCCCCCTGCACGCTCTGCGGCGGCATCCTGAAACCGGACGTGGTGTTCTTCGGCGAAGCCGTTCCGCCCCAGCGGGTCGAGCACTGCCGCGAGCTGGTCCGTGAGGCGGCCTCGTTGCTGGTCCTGGGATCCTCGCTGACCGTGATGTCAGGCCTCCGGTTCGTCCGCCAGGCGGCCCGGGCCGGGACGCCCGTGCTGATCGTCAACCGCGACCCCACCCGGGGCGACCGGCACGCCCTGACCCGGGTCGCGCTCCCGCTGGGAACGGCTCTCACCACCGTGGCCGGGCGACTGGGCATCCCCTTCGACGGCCACACGGCCGCCTGAGGCACGGCCGGACAGCCGCCTCAGGTACGGCCAGGGAGCCGGACAGCGGCCTCAGGTACGGCGAGGGAGTCACGGGGTGCCTCGCGCCGCCGGACCGGTTCAGTGCCGTCCGCGCCCGTCGTCGTCCGGGTCGCCGAGCCGTACCGCGAGGGCTGCGATGTCGTCGTCGAGTTCCCCGCCGCTGTGCTGGAGGAGTTCCCGGTGGAGACCGTCGAGCAGGGCCCTGGGCCCGGCCGGGGTCCGCCCGCTCATCCAGTCGTGCAGGGGGAAGAACTCGCCACGGTGGTTCCGGCTCTCAATGATCCCGTCGGTGTAGAAAAGCACCAGGTCACCCGGTGCACAGGCGACGATGTCGGTGATGTACGGGGTGTCGATGAGCGTCGCGAGGCTGAGAATCGGCGAGGCTGCCGTGGGGTCCAGGACCTGGAGCTTGCCCTGATGCAGGAGCAGTGGGGGAGGATGCCCGCAGTTGAGGATCTTGATGTGGCCGCCGTGATCCGGGAACTCGGCGAGCACCACCGTGGTGAACTGCTCCAGCAGGTCCCCGGTGGGGAACGTGCAGCTGTGCCGGGTGCTGCTGATGTCCAGGCGGCGGACGATGCCTTCCAGATCGGGCTCGTCGTACGCGGCCTCCCTGAAGCAGTTGACCACCGCCGCGGCGGAACCCACGGCGGGCAGGCCCTTGCCCCGCACGTCCCCGATGATCAGTCGCACCCCGTGCGGCGTGGTGACCGCCTCGTAGAAATCACCGCCGATGCGAGCCTGCGCGGCGGCCGCGAGGTACATCGAGGCGACCTCCAGCAACCCCACGTTGCGGGGCAGAGGACGCAGGAGCACCTTCTGTGCCGCGTCGGCGACGAGGCGTAGCTGGACGAAATCCTGTTCCCGCTTGATCCGGACGCTGCAGGCGTACGCCGCAGCCACCGTGACCGCGGCGATGGCTCCCACGGTGAACCAGGTGCCCAGATCGGGATACACCAGGCTCAGCGCGATCATGATCACGACACAGGCCACTCCCAGCAGGACGGTGGGCAGTACGGGCCAGATGGAGGCTGCGAGGGCCGGAGCGGCGGTCAGAAGGCGGCTGAATGCGATCTTCCGCGGAGTGGAGAACGCCAGGGCCGTGACGATCACGGTCAAGATCACCGGTGAGAGCAGGGCGGGACTCCACCGTTGGCGGAGGGGATGACGGATGCGCATCCACCCAGTCCAGAGCATAAAACACAGCATATCGGCACATATCGGATGTTCTCTGGTTACGAGTGGGGCCGGTCGTCGTTCACGGGGCCGTGGAACGGTCCGTCCCGCCGGGCGGTCCGATCCGGTCCCCGCCCCTCATGCGGCCCCAGGAATTCCGGCCCCATGCGCCCCAGGAATAGCGAGGGACCATCCCCCGGTTGCTGCAAGCATGACAACCAGTGCTCCGCGGCCCGAGGTGCTGCGATACACCGCCTTCTCCACCGACCCCGCCGGCGGAAACCCCGCCGGCGTCGTCCTGGACGCCACCGCCCTCCGTGACAGCGACATGCTGGCCATCGCCGCCGACCTCGGGTACTCGGAGTCCGCGTTCCTGACCGGGCCCCCGGAGGACTCGGGCAGCCGGCCGGGCAGGGCGTACGGCATCCGCTACTTCAGCCCCAAGGCCGAGGTGCCCTTCTGCGGACACGCCACCGTCGCGACCGCCATCGCACTCGCCGAGCGGATCGGCCCCGGCGAGCTGGTCTTCGCGACGCGTGCCGGCACCGTGCCGGTGGAGGTGGTCGAGGAGGGCGGGACGTTCCGGGCCACGCTCACCAGCGTCGAGCCGCACATCGAGGAGGTCGCCGACGCCGATCTCGCGGAGGCGCTCGCCGCGCTCGACTGGCCGGCCGCCGATCTCGACCCGGACTTCCCGCCCCGCGTCGCGTTCGCCGGTGCCCGGCATCTCGTACTCGCCGCGGCGACGCGTGAGCGCCTCGCGGATCTCGCCTACGACTTCGCGCGGCTCGAAGCCCTGATGCACCGATTGGACCTGACCACGATCCAGTTGGTCTGGCGGGAGTCGGCCACCGTCTTCCACGTCCGTGACCCGTTCCCCGTCGGCGGCGTCGTCGAGGACCCGGCGACCGGAGCCGCGGCGGCCGCTTTCGGTGCGTACGCCCGTGAGCTGGGTCTTGTCCCCGAGGACACCGTCCTCACGCTGCACCAGGGCGCGGATCTGGGCCGCCCCGGAGAACTCACGGTGACGTTGCGCGCGGGCGACCGGCGCATCCGTGTCAGCGGCACGGGAGCCCGTATCGGCTGAGGCCATGGGGGTTCTTGCGGGCCAAGGGGCGCCAGGCGCAGCTCTGTGTCAGGCGCAGCTCTGCGCCAGGCGCGGCTCGGCGTCAGGCGCGGCTCGGCGTCAGGCGCGGCTCCGCGTCAGGTGCGGTGTGGTGCGGCCAGCAGGGTCTCCGCGGCCTCGGTGCGGCCGTACAGCACGTAGCGGCCGGTGCGGTGGCCGACGACCAGACCCGCCGCGCGGAGCACGCTCAGGTGCTGGGAGACGCCGCCGGGTGTGAGGCCCGTACGACCGGCCAGTTCGGTCGTCGAGGCGGGGGTGTCCAGCTCGGCCAGCAACCGGGCTCTGGCGCGGCCGATGACGGACGCGAGCGGCTCGGCGACCTCGGTCCGCCGCTCCCACAGCGTGGCCACACCGCGCGGCGGGTAGCGGAGGGTCGGCTGCCGGCCGGGCGCGGTGATCGAGAAGACCCGCGGCCAGGCGAACACGGAGGGTACGAGCAGCAGGCCGCGCCCTTCGAGCCGTCGGGTGCCTCGTGCGAACAGGTGCCGGACGCGGAGGGTTTCGGAGTCCCAGCCGACGGCGGGGTCCAGGTCGCCGAGGAGGCGGTCGGCACCGCCTTCGGCCAGCAGCCGCGCCCGGTGGAGCACGTCGCCTTCCAGCAGCGAGCGCATCCGTGGCCAGTACGGCGCAAGTGCCAGCTCCCAGTACGCCGCCACGAGGTCGGCAAGCTCCGCGAGGCCGCGTCGCGGATCCGCGAGCAGCGCGTCCACTCGCCCTGACCGCGGCGACAGCTTCCCACCGAGTCCGGCGCGGACCTCCTCCACGGGGGTGGCCCGCAGCACGGCCAGTTCGATTCCGAGATCGGCAAGCGGAGTCGTGGGCGGTGGGGCGACGAAGAGGGGTATCGCCCGGGGCGGGGCGGGTACGAGATCGGCGAGCAGCCCCCAGTCCAGGCCGTCGGCCTCCAGCCGGTGCCCCGCCTGTTCGATCCAGGGCCGGAAGAGGCCGTACTCCCGTGGGTTCTTCAGGATGCGGACGCTGGCCACGGCCTCCCACAGGGGGGACAGGGCGAGCCTGGTCCGTGCCAGGTCTCGGGTCGTGAACTCCAGTTCCAGCACGGCTGTCCTCCGCTTGCCCCGTCCTCGGCCCTCCCGGGGATTCAGTACAGACTAAATTCATGGCCGCGGCTCCGGGGCGGCGGCCAGGCTCCCGGCATGACCACGACCAACATCGGCGCACGCCCGGCCCCGACCGGCCCTCCACTGATCCGCGACCACGGCTACCGCCTGCTCATCACCGCGACGGCGGTGAGCAAATTCGGCAGTTCGGTCAGCTATCTGGCGCTTCCCCTGGTCGCCGTGGTGGCCCTGGACAGCTCCGCGGCCCAGGTGGGCCTGCTGACGACGCTGAGCACCCTGGCTTTCCTGGTGATCGGACTGCCGTCCGGGGCCTGGGTCGACCGGATGCGCCGGCGCCCCGTCATGATCACCGCCGACCTGATGCGGGCGGCTCTCCTGCTCTCCGTGCCGATCGCCTGGCCGCTGGGCATTCTGACGATCGGTCAACTGTACGTCGTCGTACTGCTGTCGGGAGCGGCGACGGTCTTCTACGACGTCGCCGCGCAGAGTCACCTGCCCCAGCTGGTCGGCCGGGAGCACCTCGCCCGGGCCAACTCCCTGCTGGTCACCGTCGATGCCGCCGCCCAGATCGGCGGCCGTAGCGCCGGCGGAATCCTCGTCACGGTGTTGTCCGCTCCCGTGGCCGTCGTCATCGACGCCACCAGCTACGTCTGGTCCGCGCTGTGCCTGCTGCGGATCCGCCGCCCGGAGCCGATGCCCCGGACCACCGAACGCGGCAAACTGCTCGATGAGATCCGCGAGGGCGTGCGCTTCGTCTCGGGTCACCCGGGGCTGCGGGCCGTGGCGGTCGCGGGCGCCTGCACCAACCTGTCGATCCAGCTCTGCCAGACGATGCTGCCTCTGCTGCTCGCCCGCGATCTCGCCCTTCCCGGCTTCGCCATCGGTCTGTTCTTCGCGACCGGCGGCGTCGGTGTCCTGCTCGGCTCGCTCTCGGCCCGTCGGCTGGCCCGTCTCCTCGGTGCCGGACGGACCCTGGTGCTGCTGGGCGTGGCGATCGCGCCCTTCGGCATCACCGTGGCCCTGGTCGACCGTGGCCCTGCCCTCTGGGTGGCTTGCGCGGGGTGGCTGGTCACCACGTTCAAGGTGGGCGTGGACAACGTCCTGAAGGTCAGTTTCCGGCAGAGCGTCACCCCCGACCGGCTGCTCGGCCGCATGAACGCCACCATGCGCCTGGTCCTGACCGGCTCGCTCGCCGCCGGTGCCGCGCTGGCCGGTTTCCTGGGTGAGGTCTTCTCGGTGCGGGCCGCGCTCTGGACGGGCGCCCTCGGCCTGGCCCTCACCTGGCTGCCGATCGCCTGCTCCCCGCTGCGCCGGCTGCGCGACATCCCCGGCCTGTGACCCGAGGCCGCCCAGGACCGGAGCGGGTGCGCCGTGGCCGCCCCTGGGTCCGGCCGTAATTCGCTTGACCCGGCCGTGGGTCGACGCCGCATGGTGGCGTGGCATCACGAGCCGTGGTGCCGGTATCCCGGGGAGGCAGCAGTGGCATGGGAGATTCGTTCCACGACGGACGAGGAACTCGACGTCTTCGTCGGCACACTCCATGCCGCGTTCGGACGCTTCCCGGAAACTCCGGAGGAAGGCGGCGGCGGAGTCTGGTGGTCGGCGCTCGAGACGGACCGCAACGTGTTCGCCGTGGCGGCGGACGGGCGGCCCGTCGGTACCGCCGGTGCGTACAGCTTCGAGCTGACCCTGCCCGGCGAGGTACTCGCCCCGGCCGCCGGGGTGACCGCCGTCGGCGTCGTGCCCTCGCACCGGCGCCGGGGCGTGCTCAGTGCGATGATGCGCCATCAGCTCGGCGAGCTGCGCAGGCGCGGGGAGTTCCTCTCCGTCCTGCTGGCCTCGGAGGCCCTGATCTACCGCAGGTTCGGCTACGGGCCGGCGACCTACACGCAACGGCTGACCGTGCCACGGCACCGGGCCGCCCTCGGCCTCCCCCGGGCCCGGGGAACGGCCGACGCCCCGTCGGCCGGCCCGGACACCGGCACGGTCGAGGTGCTGCGCCGTGCCGAGTGCGGCGAGATCCTGGAGGAGGTCTACGACCGGTACCGCCGCGCACAGCCCGGCGCGCTGTCCCGGCCCCACCGCTGGTGGGCCCTGGGCGCGGGGCAGCCCCCGGTGTCTCCCAAGCCGCGGTACGTCGCCGTCCACCGGGACGCCGACGGCGTCCCGGACGGATACGCCAGCTATGCGGTCGGCGACGACACCCTGACGGTGGACGAGACCATCGCCACCGACGACGCGGTCTTCACCGCCCTGGCCCGGTTCGTGCTCGGCCACGACCTGGTCAAGCAGGTCGAGTTCCGGCACTTCCCGCCTGAGCACCCGCTGCGCTGGCAGCTCGCGGACTTCCGCGCCGGGCAGGTGAGCGGCGACACCGACTGGCTCTGGGTACGGCTGCTGGACGTGCCGCGTGCGCTGACCGCACGCGGCTGGTTCACGGACGGTGAGCTGGTCCTCGACGTCGACGACCCGTTCCTCGGCGAACACGGCCGCTATCTGCTGACCGTCCGGGACGGCAAGGCCACGTGCGCCCCGACGGACCGGGATCCTGGCCTGTCCCTGGACGTGAGCGACCTGGGCTCGGTCTACCTGGGCGGCACCGCCCCGAGCACTCTCGTGCGTGCCGGACACATCCGGGCCCACCGCCCGGGCGCCGCCGCCCTCGCCGACGCCCTCTTCCGCGCCGAGCGTCCCCCGCACTGCCTGCACTGGTTCTGACCGGCACCTACGCGGCGCTGATGCCCAGGACTCGTGCGGTGCCGTCGGCCAGGGCCGTGATGCGGACCTGGCCGGCGGGGAACGGGTCGATTCCGCTCGGGCCGGCGATCCGGGCGAAGCCCGTCCAGGAGAAGTCGTCCTTCCTGATGTTGTGCCAGACGTTGCCGTCGCGGCCGACGACGACCACCTGCGCCGACCCGTCGGGCATGCCCGCGATGTCGGTGCTGCTGGCGCCCATCCTGCTCGAGTCGACTCCCGCGAGCGGTGCGAAGCCGTCCCACCGTCCGTCGGGGCGGCGCACCTGGTGGTAGACGCATCCGTCGAGGCCGACGGCGACGACTTGCGAGGAACCGTCGGGCAGACCCGCGACGGCGAGCGCCGGACCGGCGAAGGTGGGAGCGCCGCCGAAGCCGGCCGGCCTCGTCCAGGCGGTCCAGGATCCGTCCTTGCGGCGCATGCACGCGTACATGGCACCGTCGGTGTGGTAGGCGAGGACGTGGGCCGAGCCGTCGGGCATACCCGCGAGGGAGATCTTCGTGGCACCCCAGGTGCTGTTCGGCGTGAAGCCGGGCACCGAGCGGAAGCCGGTCAGTGTGCCGTCGGTGCGACGCTGCTGGTGGTACAGCGTGCCGTCCATGCCCGTGGCCAGGAGCTGGCTGGTTCCGTCGGGCAGAGCCGTGACGGCCGCCTCGCGCGCGGTGAAGTCCTGCTGCCGGCCGGGGCCGTCCAGACGCTGCCACGGCCGGGAGAGGGCGGAACCGTTCAGAGTCGCGGTCCAGAGGCTGTTGTCGGGTTTCAGGCCCAGGATCTGCACGGTCCCGTCGGGCATGCCGGCGGCGGAGACCTGTACGCCGGCGAACGTGGGGTCGACGTCCGTGCCGGGCAGCGGCCTCATGCTGGTCCAGGTGCCGTCCGCCCTGCGGGTGCTCTGGAAGAGGACGCGTCTTTCGACGGCGTACGGCGGGCGGTCGGCGCCGTAGAACCAGACGGGGTTGGTGAGGGCCACCATCTGGTCGAGCGTGCTGGAGCCGGGCCGCAGGCGTCGTACTTCGGCTCGTGCGAACAGGGAGGCCTTGCCCCAGCCGCGCCAGTGCAGTCGGCCGGATCCGCCGGCGCCGACGGCCGTCGACGCCATGGTTCCCCACTCCGTGTACAGGGTGACGACGGTGTCGGGGGCGCCGGACACGGAGGCTGTGACGTCGACCGGATCGAAGAGGCCCAGCGGGAGTTCCTCACCCGGTCCGGCGGTGCGGCCGGCGCCACTGGCGGTGAGGTCCACGGTGACGGCGGCGGATTCCGCGGCGTAGGACCTGCCCTGCCGCAGGGCGGCCAGAATCGCTGTGGCGGACAGTGCGGAGGCGTGGACGACGTTGTGCGGCAGGCCGATGGTGTCCGTCGTCGCGTGCGCGTCGCTGTTGCCCAGGCCCGGGATGCGTTTTCCCAGGCTCAGCGCGGCGTGCCAGACGGCGACGTTGGCCGCGTCGTCGAGCGTCCAGGGGCCGTTCCAGACCTCCATGGCGTCGACGTGGTCGAGGCCGAATTCCCAGAAGGACCCGGGACCCGGGGTCATGGGGTGTGCGGCGACCACGAGTCCGCCCAGGCTGTGGACCCGCTGGACGTGCCCGTCCAGTGCGCCCGGGTCGCCGGGGGCGTAGCGCCAGTCCACCCACTCCCCCTGGGGTAATCCGACGGCCAGCCAGTGGCCGTGGCGGGTGGTGACCTCTTCCGCGTTGATCACGAGGAGGTCCGTGGGGACGTTGCCGTGCCAGGAGACGCCGGTGGAACTGGTGTTGTGGTCCGAGGTGGCGATGAAGTCCAGCTGACTCTCGCGGGCGTCGGCGACCATCCGGTCCACGGTCCGCGCGCCGTCGGAGTGGACGCTGTGCAGGTGCAGGTCACCGCGGTACCAGTCGTCGGCCCGGCCGCGGATCGAGTCGGGCAGGGTGTCGTACGGGACCGGCTGGAGCGGGGGTCCGTAGTCCAGGGTGACGCCGACCTGCCAGTCCATCCCGGACGCCTTGTAGACGATGGGGCCGAGGGCGACGGACCACTTGCCCGCCCCGATCGGTCCGGGGACGTAGCCGGGAGTCGCGTCCGCCGCGGAGAGCGTGAAGTCGCGCCGGGCCCCGCCCGACCACCCGCGGAAACCGGACGGGCCGAAGATTCCTATGTCGAGCACGTTGGACATGACGCCCGGGACGAGCACGAAGGGCTCGAAGCTCGAGGTGACGGAGATCCGGTTCACGCCGGGAGGGACGTCGAAGTCGATGTAGGCCCACTGGTCGAAGCCGGGGGACGAATGCCCCCGGTACGTCTTGGTCACCTGGTTGCCGTCGCTGCGCGTGGCCGCCCCGGCGATGCCGGCGGGCACCATGGCCGCGAGACCGCCCGTCGCGAGCAGTGTGCCCAGTCGGAGCACGTCACGGCGGTGCACCGGGGTGGCCGCGTGCTGTTCTCCGTGTCTGTCGGATCCGAGTTCACTCGGCACAGCAAACCTCCGAAAGTCATGCACCTGTCAGTCTGGACACCGGCCGGCTGCGGTATCCGCTCGCCGGCGATCAGGAACACGGAAGCGCCTCGTTCGTTCGAACGACCAGCAGGGTACCGGCACTCGGCCGAACAAGCGCCCCTGGGGGACGGCTGCGCAGCTACGGGCCGGCACACCGACGCCAGGAGTTCACACCACTGCCGTCGCCTTCAGCCGGAACCTCAACTTCCGTCCGAGGACGGCGCTTTGGGTGGCTTGCCGGGCATGCACAGGGGTACGCGCACAGCCCAGGCACCGCACGGACGCCAGAAGGAGGAGGCTGATGATGCTGCGGATCCGCGTCTTTCTCGCCCGGCATGTGGGGGTGCAGCTGGTCCTCTCGATCCTGGCTGCCAGCGCTCTGATCATGCTGCTGTTTCCCGGGCGTTCGGTCCTGTCGGTTCTGGTGCGCACCACCATCACGTCCGTAGGAGCGGTCGCCGTGGTACTCGCTCAGCGGCGCAGGGAGAGGCGTGCCGCCGGCGGCTCGGTGGACGACGTCGTGGCACTAGGCCTCAAACTGCGCCGAGGAGAGGTCCCTTCCGCTCCGGACGAGCGCAGGGCCATGCGGGCCCTCGTGGCACAACGTCTGCACCGCATGCGCCACCGCGTTCCGGCTCTCGTCCTGCTGGCGTTCCTCTTCACCGCCGGCACGCTGCTGACGGTGCTCACCGGCAGCCCGCTGCAGGCCGTCGCCTTCGGGGTGTTCGCCGTGCTCTGCGTCGGGTGGAGCATCCATAACAGCAACGTGCAGCACCGGCGGCTGCGTTCCATGGAGGCCGCGTTGAACAGGGAGACGCCGCCCGTTCCCGCGGAGGGCAATCGAACTGCCGCGGCCGGGGATGCCGCATAGCGTGGACGCTGTGGACTTCTTCATCGGGGAGGTCACGCGTGACCATGTGGACATCGACTGGTTCGTCTGGGCGGAGGACGCCTCCGCTCTGACCGACGGCCTGTTGCGTTCCGGCCATGAACCACGCGGGGCCGGCCGTGCCGGTCACACGGCGCAGGGCAGCATGTTCCGCCGCTACGTCATCTGGCGGAACAAGCACGCCGCTGACGGACGGCTGGGCGGAGTGGTCAACAGGGCGAACGTTTCCGCCGGACCGGAGGAGTGCGCGCGTCGGCCGTCGGGCGGGACGGGGATCACGGTGACTGGGCCTGTGCTGCGTGAGGCTCCTGGGTTCTCCGTTTCGCCTGCCGGTGGTTGCCCGGTGCCGCGAGCCTTGCCGCCCTGGGCGCTGGACTGCGTGGTCGCCCTTCCGGACGCCGTGCCCTTCGCCGCGGATCGCACGCTGATCACACTGGCGGCGATCAGATGAACGGCTCCGGCGTGGAAGGGGGCACGAAGCCCGAAGGAGTCGGCGGTGAAGCCCGCCGTGGCGGCGCCGAGCGTCGTGCCACCACCGATGACCATCTGGTAGGCCATGCCGACACGCCCCAGCAGTTCGGCCGGCACGAGGGCCTGGCGCAGGCACACCGCTGTGACGTTCCATGCCAGGTTCCCCGCTCCGTTTCCGCTCCACCAGGCCGGCGGCAGCTGCGCATCGCGGGCAGGGGCCGTTCGCGGGGGTGATCCTCGTCAGCAGATGCCGCCTGACACGCTGAGGCGTGCGGTCAGTCGGCCGGTGGGGTCGGCGCGTCCGGGCGGGACAACACCTCGGACAGCGGCGTCCCGTCCCGCGCGGCAACGATCCGACGCACCCTCAGTTCCGCACGTGTCCGCGGGCGGTACTTGGGCTCCTTGCCGCATCCGCAGGCCGATCGCCCTTCGTAGCGCAGCCCCTCGCCCAGCACCACGGCCACCACGGACCATCCGCGGACGTCCCGTCTGGGGGGCGGGGCGAAGTCGTGGCCGGCGCACCTGAGGGGACGCGCGCAGTTCGGGCACAGGTGCCGACGCTGCGGACCAGCAGGGTGCCGCTTGAAGCTGACACGGCACGAGACGCACGCGTAGTGGAGCTTGTAGTGGGTCATGGCGTAGTAGCACACCGGGTGACCGTACCGAGCAGTCCTCCAGGCGGACCACCGGTTTCCGCCGCCCGGCGGCCCGCGGTCGGGAACGGCGGCGGACCACCGGTTTCCGCCGCCCGGCGGCCCGCGGTCGGGAACGGCACCTGAGGAAAGTGCTGTGCCAGCGTTACCGCCGGCCGGCGGTGCTCGGTCGGGAACGGCGCACATCGCGCTGGGCAGCGCTCCGATCACCCGGGTCCTCCACGAGGCGGCAGGAGCCCCCACCATTGCCGGTCCTACTCGACCGCAGCGTTCGACGTCGGTGCCGCCGTCGGACCGCTCATCGCCGCGACCGCCCTCCGCTTCGGGGCCGGGGACCTGGGGCCCTGTGGACGAGCGGAGTCCTCGTCGCGCTCGCACGGCTCGTCGCCCTCCCCCTGCGTACGGAGGTCGCGCCTGGTCGGAGCGGCGCAGCGCGCCGGTGACCCAGGCGAGGGCACCCCTGAGATCGAGGGTGCGCGGCCGATTCGTGTCGGAGCGGTGGGGGAACTCGGCCGGGCATGATGCAGAGCATGGTGCGCGGCGGCGCGGCAGGCGCCGCGGGGACGACCGTACTGAACGCCGTGACCTACGCCGACATGGCGTGGCGGGGCAGGCCCTCGAGCCAGGCGCCGGCCCGGACCGTGGACAAACTGGCCGAAGACACCGGACATCCGGTTCCCGGGTCGGGAGAGATCCGGGACAACCGGCTCTCCGGCCTGGGAGCACTGTCGGGCATCGCCGTCGGCTGCGGCACCGGTGTGGCTGTCGCCCTGCTGCGCGGGGCCGGCATCCGTATGCCCTGGTGGCTCGGCGGTGTGTTCACGGGTGCCCTCGCCATGGCGGCCACCGATCTGCCGATGGCCCGGCTGGGTGTGAGCGATCCGACCGGCTGGTCGGCGAAGGACTGGGTGTCGGACGTGGTGCCGCACCTGATGTACGGGCTGACGACCTACGGGATCGTGGCGGCTTCCGAGCGGCGGCCGTGAGCCGCGTCGTCGGCCGCTTCGCCCGTGCCGGGCCGGTGGCCGGTCCGCGCCGATGCGGGCCCGATCGGCCCCGGCGGTCCCTGCTCCGTCTGAGCCCGTCGTCGGCCGCTTCGCCCGTGCCGGGCCGGTCCGCGGCGATGCGGGCCCGATCGGCCCCCGCGGTCCCTGCTCGGTCTGAGCCGGGCGCCTCGCGCCTTCGGCCGCTCCGGGCCGGCACCTCGGCCGTGTGACCGGGAGGATCGGCGCCGGCATCCCAGCCTGGCGACGGGACGATCGGCGCGGCCTGAGAGACTGTTCAGCATGGACGTTGTGCGCAGGAACAATGTGACCGTCGTCGGCAACCCCGAGGGTCCTGCCGTCGTGCTCGCACATGGCTTCGGCTGTGACCAGAACATGTGGCGGTTGACGGTTCCCGCGCTCGTCGAGGACTACCGCGTGGTCCTCTTCGACTACGTCGGTTCCGGCCGTGCGGAACCGTCCGCCTTCTCGGAGAAGCGGTACTCCTCCCTGAGCGGCTACGCCCGGGACGTGGTCGAGGTGTGCGAGGCACTCGATCTGCGCGACGCGGCGTTCGTGGGGCACTCGGTCAGCGCGATGATCGGGGTCGTGGCCCTCGGCATGGCTCCGGAGCGGATCGGCGCGCTGGTGATGGTCGCCCCGTCCCCACGGTACGTCGACGACGACGGCTACCGGGGCGGCTTCAGCGCCGACGACATCGACGAGCTGCTGGCGTCCCTGGAGTCCAATTATCTCGGCTGGTCGGCGGCGATGGCTCCGATGATCATGGGCAACCCCGACCGGCCGGAGCTGGACCAGGAGCTGAAGAACAGCTTCTGCGCCACCGATCCGGACATGGCGCGTGTCTTCGCCCGGACCACCTTCCTGTCGGATTCGCGGGACGATCTCAAGAGCGTGGCGGTGCCGACGCTCGTACTGGAATGCACCCAGGACGTCATCGCCCCGCGCGAGGTCGGCGCCTTCGTCCATCGGACGGTCCCGGGCTCGACGCTGGTCACCCTCGACGCCACCGGCCACTGCCCGCACCTGTCCGCTCCCGAAGCCACCAACGCGGCGATCACGGACTTCCTGGCAGGCCTGCGATGATGTGCCGCTCCGCCGAGCAGCCCGACCCCCAGGACACCGGCGGCGACGCGACGGACGTGTTGTTCGCCGCCCTGCTGGAGGACAGCGCCGATGAACTCTACGAGAGCGCTCCGTGCGGATACCTGTCCGCACTGATGGACGGCACCATCGCGAAGATCAACTCCACGCTGCTCGGCTGGCTCAGCCTGGACCGGGAGGCGGTGGTGGGCCGGATGCGGTTCACCGACCTGCTCACCGTGGGCGGAAAGCTGTACCACGAGACGCACTTCGCGCCGTTGCTGCGGATGCAGGGCGAGATCAGCGGTATCGCCCTGGACATCAAGCAGAGCGCCGGCGGCCGGATGCCGGTGCTGGTCTCGGCCGCCGTCAAGTACGGCAGTACCGGGCAGCCACTGCTGACGCGCACCACGGTGTTCGACGCCCGGGACCGCCGCGCCTACGAGGAGGAACTCCTGCGCCGCCGTGATGCGGCCGAAGAGGCGCGCAAACAGGCGGAGGCCGACCGTGCGCGGCTGCAGGAGGCCCTCGCGGTACTCCAGCAGTCCCTGCTGCCCGACACCTTGCCGCCGATACCGGGCGTCGAGACGGCGGCCCACTACCACACCGCCTCGCCCGACCGGCTCGGCGGCGATTTCTACGACGTCTTCCCGCTCGACGGCAAGCGGTTCGCCTTCTTCCTCGGTGACGTGTGCGGCAAGGGACCGCAGGCCGCGGCAGTCACCTCACTGACCCGCTACACCTTGCGCGCCGCCGCCCTGCACGACCCCGATCCCGTCTCGGCTCTGTCGACCCTGAACACGGTGCTCCACGAGCGCTATGCCGACAGCGGCGACCCGCGCTACTGCACCGCCGTCTTCGGCACACTCGGCCCCGATCCCACGACCGGGCACGTCGCCGTCCAGCTCGCCTCGGGCGGCCACCCTCCCGTCCTGGTGCTGCGGGCCGACGGCACGGCCGACTTCCTGCCCACCCCCGGTGGCCTGCTCGTGGGAGTCGTGCCCGGGGCGCGATTCACCACTGCCACGACCGTCCTCACCCCGGGCGACACGCTCCTGCTCTACACCGACGGTCTCACCGAAGCCCGCACCGGCGACGACCAGAGCGACCGGTACGGTGACGAGGCCCTGCGTGGCTTCGCCGTGCGCCACGCCGGCCGGCCCCCGGACGCCGTCGTCCAGGCCCTCACCGGTCTGCTGCACGGTTTCGGCGACGGCCTCGACGACGACACCGCCCTCCTCGCCATCGGCGTCCCCGCCACCGGCCCCGCGCCCTGCGACCCTGCGACCCCCGACTGATGATGAGCCCGCTGAAGACCACCGTCCGAGAGACTGCCGCCGGTCCCGTCCTGGAAGTGACCGGCGAACTCGACTACACCAGCGCCCCCGAGCTGCGCGAGCTGACAGCCACGATCACCCTGCGACCAGGCCTGCGCCTCGTCCTGGATCTGGGCGGGATGGAGTTCTGCGACTCGAGCGGCATCACCGCCCTGCTTGCCGCGCGTAGCCACGCCCACGCCGCCGGCGCGGACATCGCACTCGCCGCCGTACCCGCCCATACGCTGCGCGTCCTGCGCATGGTCGGCCTCGACGAGGTCTTCACCATCCACCCTGACCGCGAGAGCGTCATCGGTTCCTGATCCCGGCGGCTCGCCCGCCCGGATGACCGAAGCCGCCGGGGCAGCCGCGGGCCCGGTGTGGCCGCCGATGCCCTGTTGCAGCGCGGGGGAGGCTTCCGTCGCGTCGTACGGCTTGTGTCCGCTGGAGCCGGGCGTGGGCCGAGGGGACGTCAGGGTCCCTCAGGGGGCTTCGGGTTCCGGCGGGAACGCCCAGCTGTGCCGGACGTTCCCCCGTTCCCGGCGGTCGACCCGAGTGACCGCGGGTGCTCCGTTGCTGCGCGAGATCATGCCGCTGACCAGCGTCCGGTACCCGAAGAAGAGCGTGCCGCACACGGTCACCACGAAGGCGATCTCGGGCCCGTACCCGGTATCCCTGGAGGTGCGGGCCACGTGGACGAAGCCGTAGCCGCTGAGGACCGTCGCCACGGCCCACACCTTCCACAGCGTCCTGTGCAGACGCCGCTCACGGCGTACGTCGGCGAACGACGGCAGCTCGACGCGGAGTTGCGCTTCGCAGTGGTCGCAGGCCTCATGGGCCGTGTTCCCCTGCTCGGCGTAGCGCGGCAGACGCCTGACGGCGTCATTGGTGAGGGCGACCGACCGCCTCATCCTCTCGTCGCCCTGCGCTGTGACGATGTGCACGATCCTGTACTCGAAGCTCTCGCTCACGTCAGGCACGGCTTCCGTCCCCTCTCCCCCGGCACCGAACAGTTCGATTGTCCTGGGGTCGCGGCGACATGCCGCCGGGACCGCACCACTTGGGACCGCCCCGTGACGAAACGGACACCGGACGCCACTCCCCCGCGACCCCGCATATGTCCTCCTGCGATGCGCCAGCGGATGCGGCGGCCGCGGTACGGGGGATGCGGCCGGCTGTCATCGCCGCTCTGCGGCCAGGTGGCGGGCCCGCCTTTGCGGCAGGCAGTCACGGAGGTACAGCGCGAAGGGGACCCACCAGATCAGGTCGTTGGTCACGAGGATGACACCGGAGGCCAGGGCCACTCGCCGCTGAGTGCGAGCCACAGCCAGCCGAGCGGCCCGAGGACCTTTCCGGCCAGACCGACCGCGGCGACCGGCAGGCCTTCGGCAGGGCGCAGGGCCACGTCCAGGTAGAGCAGGCCGTACAGGCCGAGCACCATGCCCAGGGCGCTGCGCGACCGCGGTATCGGCCTGTGGCGGCGGGACGACGAGAACGACTGGCAGCCGTGGACGGACTGACGGGCCGTCACCTTGCGGCCGGTGCCCGGTGCCGGGCCCGGCTGCCTTCTTCCGCTTCTGTACGGTGGCCCGGCCCGGCACACCGGGTGCCGGGCCGGGCCGTCGGTCAGAAGTCCCAGCTCTGGCTCCGCGCTCCGTTGCAGCTCCAGCTCACCAGGAGCTGGCCGTTCTCCGGCCGGCCGGCCAGGATGTCGAGACACTTGCCGTTCATCCGGCTACGGATCTCGCTGCCGTTGCGGTACCACCGCTGGTTGCTGCCGCCGGTGCAGTCCCACATGCTCACCGACCCCTGGTCGCCCTGGTTGTACGCGTAGATCTCCAGGCACTTCCCGTTGAGGCCGGAACGGATCTGCTCACCGTCCCAGCGCCACTGCTGATTGGTGTTGCCGGTGCAGTCCCACGTCACGGTGGAAGCTCCGTTCTCCTGGTGGAACATGAAGATGTCGGCACACCTTCCGTTCAGGTTGGACCTGAGCAGCGGCGCCGCGGCGTACGCCGGCTGCCCCGCCGAGGCAGCGCCGATGGTGAGCCCGACGGCCGCCAGCAGCGGCACCAGTCGCTTCGTCGTCTTCATGGATTCTCTCCCTGTGGCCGGTGCGCGATTGCGCTGGCCCATGACTAGCCGCCGCGGGTTGTCCGGCGCCGGGACTTGGACGCCGGACATCAACAGCCGGACAATGGCCGCGCATCGGGGCTGCGGAAAGCCCGGAAGGGAAGGCCATGCCACGCGGCGAACGCCCGCTCGACCTGGACACCGGTCCGCTGACACGGTTCGCGGCGGACCTGCGGAAGCTGCGCGAGGCGGCGGGGCGGCCGCCGTACCGGGCGCTGGCCCAGAAGGCGCACTACTCGTCCACGACGCTGTCGGACGCCGCTGCCGGGCGCACGCTGCCGAGCCTGAGCGTCACCCTCGCGTACGTGGAGGCCTGCGGGGGTGACCGGCGCGCCTGGGAGTCCCGGTGGCACGCGGTCGCCGCCGAGATCGCGGCGGGCGCACAGGGCGAGGAGCAGGAGGAACCGGGGGAGGCCGGCGGGCAGGGCACACCGTACGCCGGGCTGTCGGCGTTCCAGCCGGACGACGCCGACCGCTTCTTCGGGCGCGAGCGGCTGACCGGCGAGATGCTGACGAAGGTGCGTGAACGCCGGTTCCTGGCGGTCTTCGGGCCGTCCGGATCGGGCAAGTCCTCGCTGTTACGGGCAGGACTCGTCGCCCGCGTACGGGCGTCGGGCCGGCCGGTGATGCTCTTCACGCCGGGGCCCCACCCGGTGGAGGAGTGCGCGGTCCACCTGGCCGCGACGACGTCGGAGTCACCCGGCGCACTGATGACCGAGCTGCGCGAGGATCCTGCGGCGCTGCACCTGAGGATCCGGCAGGCCATGACGGACCGCTCGCCGGACATCGACATGCTGATCGTGGCCGACCAGTTCGAAGAGGTCTTCACCCTCTGCCGCGACCGGGACGAACGGGACGCGTTCATCGCGATGCTGGTCGCCGCCGCCACCGCGCCGGCCGGCCGGACCCGGGTGGTACTGGGCGTGCGCGCCGATTTCTACGGCCATTGCGTCCGGGATCCCCTGCTGGCCGAGGCGATGCGGGACGCGCAGTTCGCGGTCGGTCCGATGAGCAGCCAGGAGCTGCGCGAGGCCGTCACCCGGCCGGCCAGGCTCGCCGGCTGCACGGTGACCGGACCGCTGCTGGCGGCCGTGGTCGCGGACGCGACCGGTCAGCCGGGTGCGCTGCCGCTGGTCTCGCACGCGATGGTCGAGACGTGGCGCCGCCGCAGCGGCAGCCGCCTGACCCTGGAGGGGTACCTGGCGGCCGGTGGCATCCAGCACGCTCTCGCGCAGACCGCCGAGGCCGCTCACCGGGCTTTGTCGCCGGTGCAGCAGGGCATCGCCAGGTCGCTGTTCCTCCGGCTGACCGCGCTGGGTGACGGCACCGAGGACACCCGGCGCCGGATCACCCGGGACGAGCTGGACCCGGGCCCCGACACCGCCTTCGTGCTCGAGGCCCTCGCCCGGCAACGTCTGGTGACGCTGGACGAGCAGAGCATCGAGATCACCCACGAGGCGATCATCCGGTGCTGGCCGAGGCTGCGTGGCTGGCTCACCGAGGACCGGGAACGGCTGCTCCTGCACCGGCAGCTCACCGACGCGACCGCGAGCTGGGAGGCGCACGACCGTGACCCGCACGCCCTGTACCGGGGTGCCCGGCTCGCCGCGGCACTCGACCTGGCCGCCGCGGACGGTACCCGGCTGACGACCAGGGAACGCAGTTTCCTGGACGCGAGCAGGGACGGACAGGCCGGTGAGCTGGCGGCGGTCAGACGGCGGACGGTCCGCCTGCGGCAGCTGGTCACGCTGCTCACCGTGTTGGTGGTCGTCGCGGCCACCGCGGGTGCGCTGGCGATCGGCTCGCGCAACTCGGCCGTACGGCAGCGGAACGTGGCCGTCGCCCGGAAGGCCGCCGCGGACGCCGCCGAGGTGCGGAAGCAGAACCCGGCGCTCGCCGCGCAGCTCGATCTGGCCGCGTACCGGCTGGCGCCCACCGACGACGTCCGCGATCAGCTGATGAGCACGTTCGCGACGCCGTACACGAGCCGGCTCACCGGTCACACCTCCGACGTGGTCTCGCTCTCCTTCGCCCCGGAGAGCACGGTGGTGGCCACCGCCAGCTGGGACCGCACGGTCCGGCTGTGGAACGTCGGGGACGCCCACCGCCCCGTCCAGCTCGCGGTCCTGCACCAGCCCTGGCGGTTGCTGGCGGTCGCCTTCGGGCGGGGCGGCCGGGTCCTGGCGGCGGCGAGCGAACGGTCGGTGCGGCTGTGGGACGTGACGGACCGCCGGGCGCCCACCGAACTGACCACCCTGCCGGATCAGCGGGCGGCGCCGACATGGGTGGCCTTCCCGGCCGGCGGCGGTGTGCTCGCCACCGGCCACGCCGACGGCGCGGCGCGGCTGTGGGACGTGACGGATCCCGGGCGTCCGAGGCTGCTGGCCACGCTCCCGGGTCACCGCAGCGCGGTCACCTCGATGGCGTTCAGCCCGGACGGCCACATGCTGGCGACCACCGGCGGCACCACCGCCAGGCTGTGGGACGTCACCGACCCCGCGCATCCGCGCCACCGCGAGGTGCTGCGCGGCCACACCGACACGGTGACCTCGGTGGCGTTCGGCCCCGACGGCCGGACCGTGGCGACCGGTGGCTGGGACCACACCGCGCGGGTCTGGCGCATCGGCGGCGGCTCGCGGACGCGGCCGCCGGCCGTCCTGGCCGGCCACACCACGATCGTCTGGTCGGTGGCGTTCAGCCCGGACGGCCGGACACTCGCCTCGGTCGGCGGGCCCACGCTGTTCTGGGACGTCGCCGATCCGGCGCACCCGAAGCGCGTCAGCACGATCCCGAGTGGCGCCTACCAGGCCGCGTTCAGCCCGGACGGCCGCCTGTTCGCCGCCTCCGACCGTCTGCTGGACCTGCGGGACCTGTCGCTCGGTAACCACGAGGACGTGGTCACGTCCCTGGCGTTCGCCCCTGGCGGCCATGTGCTGGCCAGCGCCAGCTGGGACGGCACCGCCCGGCTGTGGCAGGTCACCGATGGCCGCGCCCTGTGGCCGCTGTCGGTGCTGCGCGGGCACACCAGGTTCGTCCGGTCGGTGGCGTTCGGCCCGGACGGGCGCACCCTGGTGACCGCGAGCGAGGACACCACCGTCCGCGTCTGGGACGTGTCGGATCCGCGCAGACCGCGGCTCAGGTCGGTCCTCACCCCCGACGCCGGGGAGGTCGGCGGAGCCGGTTTCGGGCCGGGCGGCCGGCTGCTGGTGGTGTGGGCGCAACACGGAGCCGGCCTGTGGGACCTGACGGACCCGGGCCGTCCCCGGCCGCTGAGCCGGATCGCCCGGGGCGGGCCGGACGTGACGATGGCGTCGTTCCGGCCGGACGGCCGCACGCTGGTGACGAGCACGGGCGAGTCCGGGTCGCTACGGTTCTGGAACGTCAGCGAGCCGCGCCGCCCTCGGGAACTCCCGTTCCGGTTCCGGTCCGACCCGCTGGCCCAGGGCGTGTTCAGCCCCGACGGCCGGAGCCTGGCCGCCGTCCACCGGACGGACGCGACGATCTGGCTCATCGACGTCGGCGACATCCGTCGCCCGGTGAGGGTGACGCAGCTGCAGACGTCCGGGGCCTGGCTGTACGCGCTGGCCTACTCCGCGGACGGCCGCCGGCTGGCCGCCGGCACCGGGGACGGCAGGGTCCTGCTGTGGGACGTGCACGGTGCGGCTGGTCCCGCCGTCCTCGCCGGCCATCCGAATCCGGTGCCGGCCGTGGCGTTCGGCCCGCACGGCGACACCTTGGCCACCGGCGGCAACGACTTCACGGTGCGGTTGTGGGACACCGGCCTGGACCGGGTCACCGCCCGCATCTGCGACACCGCATACCCGCGGATCACCAGGGCCGAGTGGGAACGCCACTTCCCCTCGGTCGGCTTCGACCCGCCCTGCCCCGCACCATGACGGCCCTCCCGCCGGCGAGGACCGCGCGGACCGCGGTCGGCCGGCTCGTCAGGCGCCCGGTCAGCCGCTCAGGTGCCGTTGCAGCCAGTCGGCGGCGGCCCGGCGGAAGAGCCGGCGGTTGTCGGCGCGGAGGAACTCGTGGCCCTCCTCGCGCAGCGTGAGCACTTCGGCGCTCAGGCCCCGTTCCCGGGCGGCGCGTACGAACTGCTCCGACTCCCCCGGCGGCACGTTCGTGTCGTGCTCACCGTGCACGGCGAGCACGGGCGCGCGCAGCGCGTCGATCCGGCTCATCGGTGAGAGGGCGTGCAGCAGTTCACGGTCGTGCTCGGGGTGGCCGTACTTGTGCGCCGCCGACTGGGCGATCCACGGCTCGGTCCCTTCGAAGAACGTCGCGAAGTCCGACATGCCGCAGACCGCCACCCCGGTGCGGAAGAGATCCGGGTGCCAGACCAGGGAGGCGAACGTGAGGTAACCGCCGTAGGAGCGGCCCATGACGGCCAGCCGGGCGGGGTCGGCGGGGCCGGCCAGCACCGCGTGCCCGGCGCAGTCGGCCACGTCGTCCAGCGCCGCGAACCGGCCCCGGCCCAGGTCCGCGTCGACGAACGACTTGCCGTATCCGGACGATCCACGGACGTCGGGGGCGAAGATGTCCAGGCCTCGTCCCAGGATCTCGTGGTACAGCGGGTTGAGGACGGGCCGTTCCTGTTCCTCCGGACCACCGTGGAGGTGGATGACGCAGGGCGCCGGTTCGCCGGGACCGCGGCCCGGGGCCCGGTAGTACCAGCCGTGCAACGGCAGTCCGTCCCGTGCGGTCAGGCTCAGCTGAACCGGCCGCACCGGCGGGCGGCCCGGGGGGACGGAGTCCTCGTCGCGGGACGACCAGGGCGTGCGCACCGGCGCGACGCTCTCGGGGAGCCACCACAGGCCGGGCCGGCGCTGGGATCCGGACAGGGCCAGGAACAGCCGTCGCGCACCGGCGTCGACGATGCGGGTGACCACCTCGTGAGGCAGGGCCACTTTCCGGGGCGGGCCGGTGGCGGCTCCGGCCGTGTCGGACGGGTCCGTGTCGCGGATCTCCACCTCGCTCATGCCCCGCGCGTTCCAGGCCAGGACGGCGGCGCCGCCGTCGTGGGTCATGTGCAGCAGCTCGAGGTCGCTGTCCGCCCGCTCGGCGGTGACCGACCAGCTGCGCGGCCGGCCTTCCGGGTCGAGTCCGGCGGCGAGCAGCACCGCGAACTCGCGGTGGGCGTCGCTGCGCAGCCACAGGGTGTCCGCGCGGGGCGAGAACCGGCCGATCCACGGGTCGCCGTCGGCGACGGGCACCACACAGGTCGTCGAGCGGTCGGTGGTGCGCACCACCACCGCCTCGCGCCGTCCGCGGGGCCCCCGGCGCAGCACCGCCAGTTCTCCGTCGCGGCTGAGATCGCACACGCGCAGGGTCGCCGTGTCCTTCTCGGCGGCGAGCAGCACCGGCGCGGTCACACCGTCGGGGTCGATCAGGTAGGCCGACAGTCCGTCGCCGAAGCCGGCCGCAGGGGCGGTGTGCCGGTCCTGTGGGCCGGCGGAAGCCGTCAGGGCGCCGGTCCCGGTGGGTGACGCCGGGCCGTGGGCGCTGTCCGTGCGGGGGGCCGCGCCGAGGAGTACGGCGTCGCCGGTCAGGTGCGGCCAGCCGGCCGCAGCGGGCTCCGCCTCGGCGTGCGGGGGCGAGAGTACGGCGGTGGGTGCGGCGGTGGGCACCGCGACGGTGACGGCGACGGCCGAGCCGTCGTGCGCCCAGCAGCCCAGGTAGGCCGAGCTGCCGGGTTCGGCTCCGGCGAGGATGTGGCGGTCGGTGCCGTCGGGGCGTACGCACAGCACCCGCGTGAGTTCACCGCCGCCGGGGGCCGTGGTGTAGGCGATCCAGCGGCCGTCGGGCGACCAGGACACCTCCTGCACGGGGTCCGGTTCGGCGTCGAGCAGGTGCACTTCGTCGCCGTCGGGGGGCCCGACCCACAGCTGGGGGACTCCGCCGCGGTCGCAGATGAAGGCGACGCGGAGTCCCGCGGGGTCGGCGGAGGGGTACCAGCAGCCGTGCGCGATGAGCCGCGTCGTCGCGTCGCGCGGCCCGGAGGCGTCCGGCAGCGGGATGCGGGCGGGGGCGGCGAAGGCCGCGGGACCGCCGTCCGGCGCCGGCGGAACCCCGTCGGCGCCGGACGGCGGGTGCGCGGCCACGGCCTGCCCGGGGGTGGCCGTCGCCGTGACCGGGCAGGCCACAGCCTCCGTGGTGCGCCTCTCGGTCAGATTCCGTGCGTCTGCAGCCATATCTCCAGCAAAGCCACTTGCCACAGCGCGTTGGCTCCGCGCCTGGTGCGGTGTCGGTCGGGGGCCGCCAGGAGTCCGTCGAGGTACGAGTCCTTGAAGAGGCCGCGCCGTTTGGCCTCGGGAGCGTGGAGCGCCTCGCGCACTCGTTCCAGGACGGGTCCGGCCATGTGGGTGATCGCGGGGACCGGGAAGTAGCCCTTGGGACGGTCGACCACCTCGTGGGGCAGCAGCTTGCGGCCGGCTTCCTTCAGGACGCCCTTGCCGCCGTCGGCCAGCTTCAGCTCGGGCGGACAGGCGGCTGCGAGTTCCACCAGCTCATGGTCCAGGAAGGGCACCCGGGCCTCCAGGCCCCAGTCCATGGTCATGTTGTCGACGCGTTTCACGGGATCGTCCACGAGCATGACGTGGGTGTCGAGCCGCAGGGCCGCGTCGAGTGCGGTCTCGGCGCCGGGCGCCGCCATGTGCTCCCGCACGAACCGGCCCGAGACGTCGTCGGCGGGCAGCATGTGCGGCTGGAGCATCGCGGCGAGGTCGGCGTGCGACCGGTCGAAGTAGGTGTCGGCGTACCTTGCGGGTTCGTCCTCGCGGGCGACGGAGGCCAGTCTCGGGTACCAGCGGTACCCGGCGAAGACCTCGTCCGCGCCCTGCCCGCTCTGGACGACCTTCACGTTCTTGGACACCTGCTCGGACAGCAGGTGGAACGCGACCACGTCGTGGCTCATCATCGGCTCGCTCATCGCCGCGACCGCCCCGTCCAGGGCCGTCGACACCCGCTCCGAGGGAACGACCAGCTGGTGGTGATCGGTGCCGAACTCCCCGGCGATCAGGTCGGAGTACGCGAACTCGTCGCCGTCGTCGCCGCCCTCGGACTCGAACCCCACGCTGAACGTCGCCAGGTCCCGCTGTCCCTCGTCGGCCAGGAGCGCCACGATCAGGCTGGAGTCCAGGCCGCCCGAGAGCAGGACGCCGACGGGCACGTCGGCGACCATCCGCCGGCGCACGGCGGTGCGCAGGGCGTCGAGCACCGCGTCCCGCCATTCGCTCGGGCTCATGCCCGCGTGCTCGGGACGGCGCGTGTACGACGGCTGCCAGTAGCAGTGCTCCTGGTGGGTGCCGTCGGGCTCGACGATCCGCACGGTGGCCGGCGGGAGCTTGCGCACCCCGGCCAGGACGGTGCGGGGTGAAGCCACGGTCGCGTGCCAGCTGAGGTACTGGTGGACGGCGACCGGATCCAGCGAGGTGTCGACGCCCCCGGCCGCGAGGAGGGCCGGCAGGGACGACGCGAAACGCAGCCGGCCGGGGCTCTGCGCCAGGTACAGGGGTTTGATGCCGAGCCGGTCGCGGACCAGGATCAGGCGGCCGGTGCGGTGCTCGACGAGCGCGAAGGCGAACATGCCGAGGAATCGGTCGACGCAGGCGGTGCCCCACTGCCGGTACGCCTTCAGGACCACCTCGGTGTCGGAGGTGGAGCGGAACCGGTGGCCGAGGGCCTGCAGCTCGCTGCGCAGCTCCTTGTAGTTGTAGATGCACCCGTTGAAGACGCCGGTGACCTCCTGCCCGGGGTCCGTCATGGGCTGGGCGCCGCGCTCGGAGAGATCGATGATCTTCAGGCGGCGGTGCCCCAGTGCCACCGCGCCCTGCGACCAGATCCCCTGGCCGTCGGGGCCGCGGGCCGCGAGCCGGTCGCTCATCCGGGCCACGGCCGCCAGGTCGGGCGGCCCGCCGTCGAAGCGCATCTCTCCGCTCAGACCGCACATCACGCACCACCTCCCCTGCGCGTCTCCGGGCGGAGCGGCGGCATGGCGTGCTCCGTCCCGTCCGCCGGTGTGTGGTCCGGGTTGGTGGACATGGTGGTGCGTCTCCTTCGGAACTCGTGCAGTACGGGATTCGGATTCGGCAGTGTCCCCCGGTCTCGCGTCAGCGGCCCGCGATCCTTGCAGGACGGGAGCCGGATGCGTCTTCGACGGGCACCGGACGGGAACCGGAGCCGCCTTCGGCGGACACCGGGCGGTTTTCGGAGGGCAGCTCCACGGTGGTGGGGCGCCCGGTGCGGCTCGCGACGGGCCGGCGGCGCCGGTCCTCGTCTCCCCTGGTCTCCGCGATCGCCAGGTCCGTGCAGGCCAGCAGGTCCTCCTCCGCCGCGGTGCGGCGCATGCGGTGGGCGGCGCTGCCGTCCGTGAGCGCCTTCTCCGCCAGGTCCCGGACCGTCTGCCAGTCCCCGGCCGCCTCCAGTGCCGGGCGGACGTGCGCCAGGAGGCCGCGGACGACCTCGGCCGCGGGCGCCTCGTGACGGGTGCGGGGGTCGACCAGGGATCCCTCGAGGCCGGAGCGTGCCGCCCGCCAGGACGCGGCGCGCAGCCATTCGTGGTGCCCGCCGCAGGCGGGGGCCCGCGCCCCTTCCAGCCGCTCACCGGCCTCGGTCACCAGGGCCCGGAAGAGCCCGGTGACCAGTACGACCGTGGCCGCGCGCGGGCAGGCGTCGCAGATGCGCAGTTCGAGGGTCTTCTGGTGGGCCGAGGGGCGTATGTCGTTGTAGATCATCCCCGCGTCGCTGATGACGCCCGAGTCGATCAGGGCCTGCACGGCCGCGTCGTACTCGGCGGCGTTCGCGTAGCAGCCGACCGGGCCCGCGGTGGGCCAGCGCTGCCAGACCATCGTCCGCCAGCTGGCGTAGCCGGTGTCGGTGCCCAGCCAGAAGGGCGAGCTTGCGGACAGGGCAAGCAGGACGTGCAGCCACGGCGACACGTCGCACATGACGCGTACCGCGAGGTCGCGGTCGGTGGCGTCGACGTGGACATGGGTTCCGCAGATCAGCTGTTCGTCGGCGACCATGCGGTACTCGTCGATCATGTGGCGATAGCGACGGCCGGCCGTGGGATGCATGTCCGCGGTGCGGGCCAGCGGTACCGTCCCGGCGGACACGACGGCAAGCCCGTGACTGGTCGCCGCGGCGTCCAGCCGGCGCCGGGTGCTGGTCACGTCGCCGTACAGGTCGTCCAGTGACGTGTGCACGCCACTGTTCGACTCGACGGTGGCCTGTTGCAGCTCGGTCGTGAAAGTGGGGCGGGGCAGCTTCTCCAGCACCGTGTCGGCTCGCGGTACGAGCAGGCCCGTCTCCACCTCGACGATATGGAACTCCTCTTCCACTCCGATGCGAATTGTCACGGCGCTCCTAAAGGTGAAGGAGGGACGCTCGGCGGGCGCTGGCTGTGCATCTCCGACTTCCCAGCTTCCCCGTTGCTAACCAGGACCGCTCAACGGAGACATCTGCATCACGGATGAGCAATCGGGGGACCCGTGCTCGTGCGGGGCGTCGGACACCGGCTCCCTGAGGGTGCGGCACTCGCCCCCCGGCTGCAAGGTGGGAGAGCCGTACACACGTTCCCCAGCAGGAGGTCGACCATGGCGAAGGCGAAGGGCACGCCGGGGAAGGACCAGCCTTCCAAGGGCGACAAGGTGGCGTGGCGCAGCCACGGAACCGAGACCACGGGCAGCGTCGAAAGAAAGATCACCAAACGCACCGAGGCGGCGGGACGCACCGTGGACGCCTCGCCCGACGACCCGCAGTACGAGGTGCGCAGCGACAAGTCCGGCCGCACGGCCGTGCACAAGCCCTCGGCCCTCAAGAAGAAGAAGTAGACCGGCGTGACCAGCACCGACCAGCACCGCGAGACCTGGGACGCCTTCCGGGAACTGGTGAACATGACCCCCTCCGCCCTGGAGAAATGGCTGGCGACGGAGGACTCCCGGGCCGCCGGACAGCACAAGGACGGGGGCGAGTCCACCGGTCACGCCTCCGGACGCGCGATCGTCACGATCCTGCGCAAGAAGAAGGACGACCTCTCGGACGCGGACTACGCGCACATGCGCAAGGTGATCGGCTACATCCGCCGCCACCTCGCACAGCGCCCCTCCGGGGACCCGCGGGACACCCGGTGGCGCCACTCGCTGATGAACTGGGGCCACGATCCGCTCGACGACGGCTGAACGGAGGCATTCGCACCTTTGCGGACGCCTACAGTGGAATGCGCCCCCAGTCCTGACCAGCCGAGCGGAGCAGCCATGAAGCACCCCTCCGCCACGCCGGCCGCCGACGTCGACGCCTTGTTCGGTCTGGACGCGCTGGACACCGGCGCGCCGCCGGACGAGTGCGGCTCGGCCGGCCACGACGGCGTCCGCGGGCCCGCAGCGGAGGACCGCTCCTCCTTCCGCGACTCGCCCACGGCCCGCCGCCTCCTGCCCGTGCGGACCGTCTACGCGGAACCCGGCTCCGCCGCATCCGCGCGCGGCCGTGAGATCCTCGCCCGCTTCCCGGACGCCGAAGTGACCGAGGTGGACTCCCACTGGCGCATCCCGGGGCTGCACGGGAACGAGGGGAACGTCGAGCGGTGGGTGCGGGTGAAGGGGGAGACGCTGGTCCTGGGCGAGCGGAAGACGCTGACCACACGGCCCAACGGGCGCTCCGCCGACTGGATCGCCCCCGGTGCGTCCAATGGATGCGCCATGGCCTGCGCGTACTGTTACGTGCCGCGCCGCAAGGGATACGCCAACCCCATCACCGTCTTCACCAACATCGACGCCATCATCGCCCATCTGGCCCGGCACATCGCCCGTCAGGGCCGCAAGCCCGAGCCCAACCAGTGCGACGAGTCGGCCTGGGTCTACGACATCGGCGAGAACGGCGACTGCTCGGTGGACGCGCTGATCAGCGACAACACCGCCGACCTCGTCCGGTTCTTCCGCCGGCGGCCCTCGGCGAAGGCGTCGTTCGCCACCAAGTTCGTCAACCCCGATCTGCTGGCCCTGGACCCGCGGGGCAGGACCCGCATCCGCTTCTCGCTGATGCCCGCGGCGGACTCGCGGCTGCTGGACATCAGGACGTCACCGGTGGACGACCGGATCGCCGCCGCCGCGGACTTCCTGGAGGCGGGGTACGAGGTGCACTTCAACCTCTCCCCCGTGGTGCTGCGCCCAGGCTGGCAGGAAGCGTGGACGGAGGTGCTCCGGCATCTCGACGACGTCCTGCCCGACCGGGTCAAACGGCAGGCCGCCGGCGAAGTGATCATGCTCACCCACAACCGGGAACTGCACGAGGTCAACCTGGGCTGGCACCCCCGTGCCGAGGAGGTGCTGTGGCAGCCCGCCCTGCAGCAGGGCAAGCGCTCCGAGAACGGTGCGCTGAACGTCCGCTACACCAACCGGGTCAAGGCGGAGGCCGTGCAGGCCCTGCGCGGACTCGTGGCGTCCCACGCCCCCTGGCTGCGCATCCGCTACGCCTTCTGAGGGCTTCGGACGCCCGCCGCCACATCACCGGCCTGCACGTGGGTACCTCCCCGCAGAGGAGGTTGCGATGTTCGAGGCATCCGATATCCGCGAATGGCGAGGGCACGACGTCGTCGACAAGGACGGGCACAAGATCGGCACGCTGGAGTCGGTCTATGTGGACACGTCCACCGACCAGCCCTTCTTCGCCACTGTGACCGTGGGCCTGCCCACCCGGCGCCGCCTGGTGTTCGTACCCCTGGCCGGTGCAACCGTCGGTCCTGGGTACCTGAAGGTGGTGCACGACAAGGACCGGGTCAAGAAGGCGCCGTCGATCGACACCGACGGAGAGCTGCCCGCCGCCGAGGAGCCGGGGGTCTTCGCCCACTACGAACTGACCTACACGCCGGGCGCCGGCGGCGAGCGGCGCCTGGGCCGCCGTTGACGTACCGAAGCCGCCGGGAGAAACGATGAGCGTGTTCCTGTTCCTGATCCTCGTGGCCGTCGTCCTGGGCATCATCGGCTTCGCCGTGCACGGCCTGTTCTACCTGCTGATCATCGGCGCCGTCGTACTCGTCGCCGATCTCGTCTTCGGCGCCATGCGCTTCCGCCGGGGAGGCAAGAAACACCGCATCGCGCGTTGACGGGGCCCGCCGGCGCGGTGCCCGGCCGGTCGGACCGCCGTGTCCACGGTCGACGTCCGCCCCAGTGTCCTGCCAGTGGCTTTCTGCCGTCGGCCGCGATCGCCGCGGCACCGCGCTGCCCGTGGAGGTCCACGACGGACTGCGCGACGGGCTGCGGTGCGGCGACCGCCACACCGCCACCGTCACCCGGCACAACGGCCGCACCTCCGAAGTCCCTTTACATCGACGGGACTTGGGAGAGGAGCGGCCACGGAGTCCGTGGCACAGAAGCTGAGCAGGGCGCGCGTGCGGGCCTTCACCGGCCGCGACGGACGGCCGGAAGCGTCGACAGGCAGATCATCGACGATCTGCCGGTGGAGTTCCCGACCCTCCGACGCCGCAGGTCACGAGGCCGCAACGGCATCCCGCCAAGGGCGTCGATGACCGGCCGGCGCAAACGATGATGGGCTGAAAACCGTTCGCCCCTGCGGCATACACGGGCCGCTCCTCCTCGACCGACAGGATTCGCCATGCCGAACTCCCGCCAGACCAGCCGTCTCAGACCCGGCACCGTGCTCCGTACGACCGTGACGAGCGCGGCCGTCGCCGTGCTGGCGGCGACACTCACGGCCTGCAACGGAGACGGAGCCCCCACGGCAGCTCCCACCGCCGCCGACACGGCGACGGCACAGCCGAGCGGAGGCGCTGCGGGAACCGGCACCCCGACGACCGGGGCCGAGCCGGCCGGCAAGCCGGGAGCGGGCACCTCGGCCCCCGCCGCGGCCACCTCGCCCGCCCCCACGGCACCGGCGCCGGCCGCAACGGCCACGCCCGGCAGCGCGGGCGACGGCACGGGCTGCGACCACAAGATGCCCATCTCCCCCGACGAGATCGCGGTCTACCGCTACACCCCCGAGGGCGGCTCGCTGAGCCTCATCGTCAAGCACGGCAACTGGGGCTGTGCCCCCGCGGACTCCGACGGCGCGCCTTTCGAGACGGTGGGCAAGGAGACGTACCTTCCCCTGGATCAGGCGGCGTACGTCACCGTCACCGACCCCGTCGTGGAGAGCACCGAGAACCAGCACATAGGAGTGCAGGAGTTCCTCGACTGGCTCGAAGCGCACCCGGACAGCGGACTGGTCTTCACCTACCACCTCGGCGCCGACGGGGCGATCGACCGCCTGGAGGAGGAATTCACGCCCTGACCGGTCACGCCGGCGCCGCCTCCCGGCCGGAATCCGGCCACTCGTAGGGCAGATCGTCGGGAACACCGGGGAAGGCGTGCGCGTACGTCTCGTGGTCCTTGCGGACCAGCGCGGACTGGTGGCTGCGGTGGAAGGCCTCGTCACCGAGCCACGGCGGCAGTTCCCCGGCGGCGGCCAGAGCGGCCTGGTCCCGTACACGGGCTCCCGGACGGCTCGCGGCGTATCCGGCGATCAGGGACGCGGCGCAGCTGTCCTGGTGGCCCTGCTCCCGCCAGACCCGGCAGATCTCGAGACCGTAGCGGACCAGGGCCTCCTCGTACCCGTGCCACATCCGCACCGCCGGGTGCCTGCGCCAGCCGTAGCCGGGAACGGTGAGACCGCGCAGGACCTGGAGCGCCTCGACCCGCTGCTTGCCCAGCCGGCGACGGTCCAGGAGCAGCGCGGAGCGCCGGAAGTCGGGGTCGGGCAGGAAGGTCTGCATGGGCGCCGTCCTGGAGCTGGGTGCCTGGCACGAGGCCGGTACGGCTCGTACCCGGCCGCATGTGTCTCAGGGTGCCGCTGTGCCTGTCGGGGTCACCGAGTGCCCGGGAACCAGGGGCTCAACCACGGCCCCGCCGTACCCCGCGGGCCGCGCGCGGAGGTACGCCTCCAGCTCTGCGGCTCCGGTCAGCAGCGCCCGCCCGCGGGCGGACAGCCGGCCGTGCCAGTCGTCCAGCGTGGCCTGCAGCGGCTCCAGACCGCCGGCCGCCCGTACCTGGGCGATCAGCGGGGCGATCTGCTCCAGCAGGTAGCCGCCCCGCCTGAGCTGATGGGCCAGCCGGGCGTCCCGTACGGCGGCCTCGTCGTAGACGCGGTAGCCGGTGAGCGGATCGCGGGTCGGGCGCACCAGCCCGGCGCGCTCCCATTTGCGCAGCGTCGCGGGCCGGATGCCCAGTTGGTCCGCGAGCGGGCCGATGAACGTGCCGCCGTACCCGGATGCCGCGGCCGGGCCTCGTCCGGGGCCGTACCCGGATGCCGCGGCCGGCTTGTGCTCCGCACCGCGCCCGTGGGCCACCGCCGGCCCGGGGTGCGCGCCGGGCTCGGGGGCCGGGGTGGACTCCAGGTCGCGGAGGGCGCTCTCCACGGCCTGGAGGGTCCGCCGGTCGTCGAGGAGCTGGGCATGGCTGCCGTCGATGAGACGGAACGCGTCGTCCATCGCGTCCTGGTGCACGGCCCGCATGATCGACGCAGCGGTCCGGTGGCCGTGGCCGGGCACCAGGGCGAGAAACGCGCGCAGGGCCGCCGCGTGCAGCGAAGAGTAGGTGCGGTAGCCGTGGGGCGTGCGAGCGGCGGCCGGAAGGATGCCGGCCTCCTCGTAGTTCCTGATCGCCTGCGTCGACAGACCGTGCCCGCGCGCCAGATCAACCGGCCGAAGTCGCTCGGCGCTTTGAAGGTTCCGCCCCATGAATCCGAGGATATCGCGGCGATGTCACCGCCAAGTTTCAACCGAAGGTTCAACGATACGGTTGAAGGCATGGCTACCGACATCAAGGAAACCGCCCGTGCCGTCGAGGCCGCCGCGGTGATGGGGCTGCTCCCGGGCCGGCCACGCCTGCTGGCCCTGGGCGAGCCCACTCACGGCGAGGAAGCCCTGCTCGACCTGCGCAACGGACTGTTCCGGCAACTGGTCGAGCAGGAGGGCTACCGGACGATCGCCCTCGAGACCGACTGCTTGATGGGGCTGGTCGTGGACGACCACGTCACCTCGGGCTCGGGAACGCTCGACGAGGTCATGGAGCGCGGAATCAATCACGGCTGGGGCGGCTTCGAGGGCAACCGTGAACTCGTGCGCTGGATGCGCGCGTACAACGACGGCCGGCCCGCGTCCGAGCAGCTCCGCTTCGCCGGTGCCGACGGCCCGCTGGAGATCACCGGCGCCGCGAGCCCCCGGCAGGCCCTGACGGCACTCCACGACTTCCTGTCGGCCCGGGTGGACCCGGACCTGCTGCCGTGCACCGCGGAAACACTCGACCGCTTGCTCGGCAGCGACGCACGGTGGACCGAGCCCGCGGCGATGACGGACCCGGCCGAGTCCGTGGGACGGTCGCCCGAGGCCGGGGAACTGCGGCTGATCGCCGACGACTTGACGGCCCTGCTCGAGGAGCGGACCCCGCACCTGCTCGCGACCGCGTCGCCCGACGACCGGGACCGGGCGCACCTCTACGGCCGCACCGCCACGGGCCTGCTGCGGTACCACTACTGGATGGCCGACACCTCACCGGCCCGCATGACCCGGCTGGTGAGCGTGCGGGACCACATGATGGCCGCCAACCTCCTCGCCGTCGCCGACCGGGGTCCTGCCCTCGTCTTCGCCCACAACTCCCGTCTGCAGCGGGAGAAGAGTTCCATGCGGATGAGCGGGAAGCCGCTGCAGTGGTGGAGCGCAGGCGCGCTGGTGAGTGCCCGGCTGGGCGAGAGGTACGCCTTCCTGCCCACGGCCCTGGGCACGATCCGGCACCGGGGAGTGGACACGCCGCCGCCGGACACCCTCGAAGGCCTCCTCCACGCGCTCCCGGAAGACCGCTGCGTCATCGACGCTCCCCGCCTGGCCACCGCCCTCGGCGGCACGCGGCCCACGCCCCGCGAGTCCCCGTGGTTCGGCTACGCCCCGTTCGACCCGGCCCACTTGAGCCACAGCGACGGTCTCGTGTTCGTCAAGGACGTCCGGTAGATCCGGTGCGGGCGCCCTCGCCCGTCTCGCCGGCGCTTAGCCTTTTCCGACCTGTCGGCCTCCCGCGCTCTCACAGGCCGAACAGCCTGGTGGCGTTGTCGTGGCACACGGACCGCAGCCATTCCGGGCCGAGGTCCAGCCGTTCCAGGGCGGCGAGTTGGTGGACGTAGGGGTAGGGAATGTTGGGGAAGTCGGAGCCGAGCAGGATGCGGTCGCCGAGTTCGGCCAGCCGGGGCAGGGCCCGGGGCGGGAAGGGCATGAGCTTCTCGGTGAAGTCCGTGAACGCCATCGTCGTGTCCAGCCGCACCTCGCCGTACCGCTCGGCGAGGCCGAGGAATTCCTCGTACTCGGGCATCCCCAGATGCGCGACGATCAGCCGTAGCCGGGGGTGCCGCGCCAGCACCCGTGCGATCGGCCCGGGCCCGGTGTGCTTGCCCGGTGCCGGCCCGGAGCCGCAGTGGATCACCACGGGTACTCCGGCCTCGGCCAGCAGCCCCCAGGCCTGCTGGAGCAGTTCGTCGGCCGGGTCGTACGCCCCCACCTGGACATGCGCTTTGAACACGCGCGCGCCCGCTTCGACGGCCTCGCGGACGTACGTCTCGACGCCGGGTTCCGGGTAGAGCGTGGCGGTGTGCAGACAGCCGGGGGTGCGGCGGGCGAAGTCGGCCGCCCACCCGTTCAGCCACCGGGCCATGCCCGGCTTGTGCGGGTAGAGCATCGCGGTGAAGGCCCGGACGCCGAACTCGCCGAGCAGGGCCACCCGTTCGGCTTCCTCCTGTCGATAGGCGATCGGCCACTCCAGCCCGGCGGTCAGTGGTCCTTGTGCGTCGAAGTAGTCCCAGACCTTGCGCAGGACGCGCTCGGGCATGAAGTGGGTGTGGACGTCGACGAGGCCGGGGAGACCGAGCCGCTGCCAGAAACGACGTACCTCTTCGCCCTCTTCACCCGGGGACGCCGCGCCCGTGGCCCGGCTGGAGCCGGAGGCCGCGTCCGGTTCCGGCATCCCGGCGGTGCAGCAGGAGCCGTGGACAGCGGCCGGTCGTGAGGAGTCGGCAGGATCGACGGGTGCGGCACGGTGATCGTTCATGCCGCCCACGATCGGCCCGGGCCGAGGGGCCGGTCCACCCCTCATCGCAAGGGGCGCGTGAGGGATGCGTCACGCGCGCCGTCGTCCTGCGCCGCATCGCCGGCGTGGTCCCGCCCGGTGGTGCGCGCGGGGCGGGCGGCGTCGCCGGCCGGGGTGGTGAGGACGGCGAGGCACAGGATGACGAGGGCGACGCCGGTCCAGCCGAGGGCGGGGAGGCGTTCGCCGACGACCAGCACGGCGAGGACGGCCGCGACGGCCGGTTCGAGGAGGGAGAGGGTGGTGGCCGTGCTGGCGGGCACGTGCGCGAGGCCCCAGCCGAACAGGGCGTAGCCGGCGAACATCGGGATCAGCGCCATGTAGATGCCCACGGCCGCGTTGGACCAGGACCCGACGAGCGGGGCGCCGGTCGCCGGCAGGACGGGTACGAGGAGGAGACCGCCGGCTCCGAAGACGGCACCCATAGCCGCGCGTGAGGGGATCCCCTGGGTGATCAGCCGGTGTGCGGCCCAGGAGTAGAGGGCGTACGTGGTGGCCGCGACGAGTCCGAGGCCGACGCCGAGCAGCGTGTCCGCCACGGGCGACCGCCCCGCACCGTCGGCGGCGTGGGTGGCTTCCGCCAGGCACAGCAGGACAGTTCCGAGCAGGCCCAGCGAGGCGGCGAGTATCCAGCGACGCGTGAGCCGGCGACCGTCGACGACCCGTTCGATGACTGCAGAGGCCACAGGAGCGGTGCCGAGGGACACCACCGTGCCCACGGCGACCCCGGCCAGGTGCATGGAGGTGTAGAACGCCAGGGGATAGACGGCCACCGAGGCGGCGCCGAGCAGTACGGTGCGGCGCTGGGCGCGTATACGCCGCGCATGACGGGTGATCGGCCCCACCGCGGCGAGCGCCTGGAGCAGTCCGCCCAGGCCCATGGCGAGGGCGCCGATGGCCAGCGGGCCCACCTCCGGGGCGAAGGTGGCGGCCGTCCCCGTCGTGCCCCACAGGACGGAGGCCGCCAGCACGCACAGCGCCCCGGTCGCCGCGGACCCGCCGCGGCCGGCTCTCCTCACAGCCGGTCCAGCAGGGCGGCGGCGAGTGAGCGGGCGCGCTGGAGACGGTCGCCGCCGCCCTCCAGGCCTGCGCGGGCCATCGCGCCTTCCAGGAGGAAGGCCAAGTGCTCGGCCGTCGTGCGCGCCTCGTCGGGGCGGCCGGGCAGCAGGTCCGCCAGATGTCCGGCGATCAGGTGCTCGACCTCCTCCTTGTGGGCGCGGACCACGTCTCGGCCCTCGTCTCCGGCCGGCAGCTCGGCGGCGGCGTTGAGCAGTCCGCAGCCGCGGAACCCGTGCTCGTAGGCGAAGGCGGCGTGGTCCGCGTAGGCGTCGAACACCGCCAGCACGCCCTCGCGTGGTCCTTGGGCCCGCGCCAGTCGGGCCCGGTACAGGCCGAGCCACTCCTCGTGCCGAGCGTCCAGATAGGCCCGGATCAGGTCCGCCTTGGAGGAGAAGTTGTTGTAGAGGCTCATCTTCGCCACGCCGGCCTCGGCGGTGATCGTGTCGATGCCGGTCGCGGCCACACCGTCGGCGTAGAAGCGCCGGGCCGCCGCCTGGAGCAGGCGTTCACGGGCCGGGCGCCGCCTCCGGCCGCCCGTCCCACTCGCGCCGGCCGTCGAATTCACGTCGGTCTCGCCCATCAGGTTCCCAAACTAGGTAGGTCGGTCTACCTAGCATAGCGGGTGTGCCGGCGGAGAGCAGCCGGCCCCCGACCCGGCGCACCGCAGCCCACCGGACTCAGCCGTCCGCCTTCACGGTCTTCATGGTGAGGTGGGAGGTGAGACGCGGGAGGACGGGCAGGCCGCTGAGCCATTACTCGCCGGCGGATCCCCACCGGCCGCACCACCGACCGCACTTCCACCACCAAGAGACGCCTACGCTGTGCCCATGATTCATTCGCAGTGGGCCGGCGTGCGGGAGCGTGTCCTGGCGTCGGGCGCCGAGCCGGGCGGCGCTCAAGGGTGCGCAGCGGGTGGCCGATGGCGGTGACATGGAGACGAGATCCTTCCTCGCCGCACGCCTTCGCATGAACCGCCGCCTGCTGGGGGCCGCTGCGGCGCTCTGCACCGTCCTGTGGGTACTGTCCGTGGTGCCGGCGGTGACGGCCGGGGCGTTCTCGTCGCACCCGGCGGGAGCCGCGGACTCGAAGGCCCTGCGGGCGCTGTTCGGGTCGGAGAACCGTGTGATCGGCACGCGCGAGCACGTCGTGGCCGTGACCTTCAACGCCGCCTGGAACGATGCCGGCCTGGACCGCATCCTCGCCGGCCTCGCACACCGGCACGTGCCTGCCACGTTCTTCCTGACCGGCGACTTCGCCGACCGGCACCCTGCTGCGGTGAGGAAGATCGCGGCCGCCGGCCATGGACTGGGCAACCACTCCTACAGCCACGCCTGTTTCACCCAGCTGAATGCGGCCGACAGCCGCCGCGAGGTCCGGGCGGCGGACCGGGCCCTGCGTATGGCCGGGGCGGGCGGCGCGCTGACCCCGTTCTTCCGGTTCCCCTACAGCGAGACCGACCCCACCCGCATCAGAGAGGTCAACGGGCTGGGCTTCGCGGACATCGAATTCACCACCGACACCAACGGCTGGATGGGTACCGAGGGCGGTATGACCGTGGACCACGCCGTGCGCCGGGCTCTGGAGGCGCTGCGCCCGGGGGCGATCCTGCAACTGCACGTCGGCGCTCCCGAGGGCCGCACCGAGGTGATCGACGCACAGGCCCTGCCACGGATCCTCGATGCGGTCACCGGCCGCGGTTACCGTGTCATCGACCTCCGCAGCCTGCTCGCCCCCGACCGGACCACGTGAACGCCGGACCCGACTGATCACGCCCATGTCCGCCGTGCCCGGTCGCCATCGGCCGCGGCCGGTGGGCCGCCGGGCCCGGGAACGCGGCGAGAGCGTGCCGCCCGGGCCGGGCGGCACGCTCTCGCGTGGGTGCTGGAGCGCGGACGGTGGCGGCCGTTCCGTTGTTCGCCCTCGCGGGATCAGCGCATGCGCAGGGCCTGGCGGATCGTGGTGAACAGGTCGGTCTGGTTGGTGAGACCGAGAACGCGGTACGCCTCCGGGCCCTGGGCGGCGATGCGCACCTGGGTGCCGGTGTGCTCCTGGGACTGACCCGGGGTGTTGGTCGAGTAGTTGACCTTCAGCTGCTGGCCCTCGTTGGTGACGAGCGTCGAGGACAGGCCGGGCGGGGTGGCCTCCAGCGGGACGATCTGGCTGGTGTGGCCGTGGTCGGCGGTGGTGACCACGAGGGTGTCGGGGTGCTTGGCCGCGTAATCACGGGCGATCTTCACCGCGCGGTCGAACGCCGCGGTCTCGCCGATCTGGCCGCAGGGGTCGGCGGCGTGGTCCTGCTTGTCGATCGAGGCGCCCTCGATCTGCAGGAAGAAGCCCTGCTTGGAGTGCTTCTGCTTCTGCTTGGCCTCGAGCAGCTGGATCGCCTTGGAGGCGGAGTCCGCGAGGCTCGGCGTGGTCGACGGGCGGTTCGGGTTGGAGGTCACGCACCGCTGCGCGTCCGTGCCGCCGACGGCCGCCGCCTTGCCGGTCCACTCCACCGGCACGTTGCCGTTGGCGAACAGGCCGAGCACCGGCTTGCCGGACTTCACGCCCTTCAGGCCCGCCTTGTCGGTGACGACCTGGTAGCCGAGCTTCTTCGCCTGCTCGGTGACCGTGAGGCCCTTGTACTTGCCGTCGGTGACCTTCTGGTCGAAGCGCTGCTTGCCGCCGCCGATGAGGACGTCGACCTTGTGGTTGACCTCCTGCTCGGCGATCGAGCCGGGGCCGCCCGCCGCGATCGTGTCGGCGGGGCACTTGGCCATGTCGGCCGGGCCCTGGCAGGAGCGGTCGGTGGCGTGCGAGGCGAGGACGGCCGGGGTGGCGTCGGTCAGCTCGGCGGTGGTGACGTCGCCGGTCGCGTAACCGTTCTTCTGCGCCAGCTCCAGGAGGGTCTTCACCGGCTTGTCGGTGCCGGGCGTCTTGGAGATGCGGCCGTTGACCGTCTTCACGCCGGTGGCCCAGCCGGTGCCGCTGGCGGCGGAGTCGGTGACATAGTCGGGCGTGCCGTCGGCGTGGACCGCGTACGTCGTGTAGGCGCCGGTGAGCGGGAACTTGTCCATGTTCAGGCGGCCGTTGGCACCGACGGTGTAGTCACGGGCGAGGGTGATCTCCGAGTCGCCCATGCCGTCACCGATGAGCAGGATGACGTTCTTCGCCTTCCCGCCCTTGATCGCGTCCTTGGCCTGCTGCGCGTTGTCGAAGGCACCGGCGGCGGTGGTGACGGCCACGGCGGCCGTGGTCGCGGCGACCAGAGCGGTCGCGATCGTGAGGTGACGGCGGGTGGGTCTGTGCATGAAATGACTCCTTGAGGCGTCCCGTGGGACGGTGCGAGCACCAACGCAAGCCAGATCACCAGGCGTTGGCAAAGCGAAGATGAACGGATGATCTTCTTGACGTATCCGCCACATGACACGCGTCCGGCGGCCGCAGGAGCCGACCCGGGCAGGCGGTGGAGAGCCGCCCGGCCGCGTGTGCCGGTGGGGGCCGGCACACGCGGGCCGTCGGTCAGAAGGTGAGTTTCCAGCTGTCGATGAAGCCGGTGTCCTGCGCGGCGACGTCCTGCACCCGCAGCCGCCACGTTCCGTTCGCCGTCTCACCGGACGCGTCGACGGTGTAGGTGGCGATGACGTCGTCCGCGGAGTCCGAGCCGCTGGAGTTCTTCAGCCGGTAGGCCGTACCGTCCGGCGCCAGCAGGTCGATGACCAGGTCACCCCGCCAGGTGTGCTTGATGTCCACCCCGACCTTGAGCGTGGCCGGCGCGTTTCCCGTACGGCCGGAGACGGTGATGGACGAGGTGACCGCGGCCCCGTTGTCGGGGACGGCGACGTCGGCGGTGTTCTCGTACGACTCGCCGGGCGGCGAGGACTCCGTCCCCAGCGTCCATATCGCGTGTGCGAGGGCGTCGCTGTTGCGGTCCAGCGCGGTGTCGTCGATGTTGGCCGTCGTGTCGCAGGAGGAGTGGTAGCACCGGTCGAAGGCCTGACCGGAGGTGCCACCCCACTTGGTGACCTGCGCGGCCGTCTTCGTGCGGCCGGCGCCCGTGAACAGGCCGCCGACCGGTATGCCGACGTTCTTGAAGGACGCGTGATCGGAGCGGCCGTCGCCCTCCGTCTCCGGTTCGGTGGGCACGCCGATGCCCGCGTACCAGTCCTTGAAGACCTTCTCGAGCGCCGGATCGTCGTCGTAGACGAAGTAGCCCGGGTTCGGGGAGCCGGCCATGTCGAGGTTGAGGTACCCGGTGATCTTGGCGCGGTCGGTGGCCGGCAGGTTGTTCACGTAGTACTTGCTGCCGACCATCCCCAGTTCCTCGGCGCCCCACCAGGCGAATCGCAGGTGTTTCGTGGGCTGGAGCTGCGCGCGGGAGACGGCGAGGGCCGTCTCGAGCACGGCTGCGGAGCCGGAGCCGTTGTCGTTGATCCCGGGGCCCGCGGAGACCGAGTCGAGGTGTGCGCCGGTCATGAGGACCTGGTTCGGGTCGCCGCCGGGCCAGTCGGCGACGAGGTTGTACCCCGTACTGCCCGAGCTGGTGAACTGCTGGAGGGTGGTGGTGAAGCCGGCTGCGTCGAGTCTGGCTTTCACGTAGTCGATCGAGGCCTTGTAACCGGTACGGCCGTGAGCCCGGTTCCCGCCGTTGGCGGTGGCGATCGACTGCAGCTGCGCGAGGTGTGCCTTGACGTTGCCGATCGGGATGTCGGGTGCCGCCAGGGACTCGGCGCCCGCTGCGGCGGGGCCGGTCCGGCCGGGCGTCGCCGAGGCAGCGGGTGTTCCGGCCAGCAGGGCCGCCGCGGCCGTCAGAGCCATGGCGGCGACTGCCCGGGAGTTGGCGCGGGGCAGCCTGGACCTGGGATGCGTCATGTGGGGAGCCGCACTTTCTCGTCGATGTGGGGAGTCGAACGGTGCCTGGTTCGGTGGTGCCAGAGCTGTGCGGGTGCTGTCTGCGCCTGATGCTCAGTCAGCGGCGGTTCCCCGTCAAGAGCCATATCCGGGCGTGAGCAGCCCGGCTTTCATCCGGTGAGGAAGGCGGCCAGCGCCTCCGCTGTCCTCTCGGGTGCTTCGACCTGCGGATAGTGGCCGACGCCGTCCAGGACGGTGAATGCGGCGTCGGGGCGCCGGCGACGCAGCCGGTCCAGGACGTGGGCCCCGCTGACGGGGTCTTCGGGACCCCACACGAACAGGAGCGGGCCCTCGTAGTGTTCCAGGGCGCTGGTCCACCGGTGGAAGTGGACGCGGCGGTCGTCGATGTACCGGAGCAGGCGCGGGGCCAGGTGGTGGCCGTTGCCGCGGGCCATCGAGGTCCACATGTCGTGCAGCAGTTCGTCGGGGACGGGTCTGGCCAGAACGCTGCGCAGGCCCGCGGTGAACTTCTTCTCGTCGGCGAGGCGGGCGAGGAGCGGGCCGACGGGGCTGTGCAGGAGGCGCTGGAGCAGGATCGGGCGGTGCAGGTCGGCATAGAGGCCGCCGTTCAGAAAGGCGGCGCGGGTGATCCGGCGCGGGTCGCGGGCCAGCAGCTCCTGTGCGACGGAGACACCGTAGTCGTGGGCGACCAGCGAGGTCTCGCCGACGGCCAGGTGCTGCCAGACGGCTTCCACGAGGTCCGCCTGCTCATGGATGGAGTAGCGGTGGCGGGGCGGCTTGTCGCTCTCCCCGAAGCCGAGCAGGTCGAGGGTGGTCACCTCGCATCCGGCCGCCACGAGGGCCGGGACGGCCGGTGCCCAGTCGTGTGAGGAGGTGGGGAAGCCGTGCACGAGCGTCACCGGTACCCCCTCACCGTCTCGGCGCAGGAAGAGGCGGTGCCCGTTCACCCGCACCGTGTCGCCGCCTGCGATCCAGTCGGCAAGGTTCATCGGGGATCTCCGATTCCGTCGAGGAGGGCGGTCAGGCCGAAGCGGAACTCCTGGTCGCCGTCGGGGAGGTTGAGCGGTACCGCGAGTTCCCGTACCAGCGGGTACTGCGGCAGGCCGGCGAACAGGTCCGTCATCGCGGTCCGTTCTCCGGCGCCGCGCGCCGCGCCGCCGGTGCCGAGCAGTGCGGTGCCGATGACGAAGTGCGTGACGGTCAGGTAGATCTGCACGGCCTGTGACGGTTTCCATCCGGCGCTGATCAGCAGGCCGAGGCCGGTCTCGCGGGCCCGCAGGGCGTTGGGACCGAGGAGTTGGCCCGCCGTCAGCAGCGGCACGATCGCGGGGTGGCCGAGGAGAACGCGTCTGAAGTCCCAGGCGGACTGTTCCGCGTCGGCCCGCCATCCCTTGCCGCTCTCCGCGGGCCTCACCTCCCCCAGAACATGGTCGACGAGTTCCACGAGCAGTTCGTCCCTGCTGGCCACGTGCCGGTACAGCGAGGTGTGCCGTACCCCCATCTCCTCCGCCACCCTGCGCATGGTGAGCGCGGCGAGCCCTTCGCCGTCCACGATCCGCAACGCCACCTCGGTGATACGCCCCAGTTCGAGCCCGCCGGCCCGCGGCCGCTGCCGCGCGAGCGCCGCGTAGCGCGCCTTCCACCATCCCGCTGATCCGGCTTTCACCCCGCGACTATGCGTCCAGCGGACGCATATAGCAACCCTCTGACGCCGGGAGGAGGGAGATTCTCCTTCTGCCGGTCCGCGCCCGCTGCGCGCGAGGGCGGGGGACGAGCCACTCCCCCGGCCGCCGTCAAGGGTGCGTGGACGCCGAGCCGGCGGTACCGACCACCCCCGCGCGCCGGGCGGGCGCCGGGACGCGGGTCGAACAGGGCGGCACGGTGATCCGCTCCGGGCACGCGTCCTAGCCGTCCTCCTCGTGCAGGTCCAGGCTCGTCGTCAGGTGGATGTGGGCCGTCACCCAATACGGGGCGGCCGCCGGAGCGCCCTGGTCGTGCAGGGTGCGGACGAGGTCGTCCAGGTGGTGGGCCGCGGAGTGCAGGCCGGTGCGGCGGAGGCGGGCCGCGCTGGTGGTGAGGGCGGTGCGGGTCGCGGGGGTCGCGCGGCGCAGGCCCTGATGGGCTGCGTCGGCCAGGGCCGTGAGGGCCGACTCCAGGGCTGCCGTGACCGGATCGGCCGGGCGGTGCACGGCCGCCGGGAACGCACCGTCGCCGACGCCGGGGGCCAGGTCCGGCACGGTCACGCCTTCGCCGGTGAGTACGGCCAGCGGGTCGAGCACGGTACGGCCCCCGGCCCGGGCCAGCATGCCGCTGACGGCACGGATACCGTCGTCGGCCAGCGCGGCGGCCAGCGCGTCGAGGCCTCCGGGGCACAGCGGGTTGTACTCGGCCCGGAGCCGGACGCCGTTGCCCGCCGGGTCGCGGAGAAGTGCTTCGAGTCGCTGTGCGGCGGGGTCGTAGCCGATCTCGTCGACCGCGTCCACCATGACCACCCGTACGGTGTCCGCCTCGACCCGCGGGCGGATCAGCCGCGGTGGGCGCTCGCCGGCCGACCGCAGGTGTGCGGCGGTGTCCCGCAGCAGCAGGCTCCCGGGGAGTTCCGTCCAGGCCGATCCGACCGGCGTGATGCTCGTCGCGGCGATCCGGCCGCGGGAGAGGGTGACCGTGCGGTCGGCGGCGCGTGTGGTGTGCTCGCTGACCACGTTCGCGGTGGCCAGGGCGCCCAGCGGGGAACCGAGCAGGCGGCGCGTGGCCAGGTCGTGGCCCGTGGGTGCCTGATCCCCCGTCAGGTTCCAGCGCGTGCGCAGGACCAGGGCGATACCGGCGTCGGCGTGTGCGAAGTACGTCTCGGCCGTACGGTCGTGTGTGGTGCCGCCGACCCGGCAGCCGAGCGCCACCAGTCGTACCCGGCGCAGCGGTGTCGTGAGCGCCTCCGCCGTACCCAGCACGCCGGCGGGGTCGTGGCCGGCGGCGCGGTCGCGGGCGTGCAGCTCGGCGAGGAGCAGGGCCAGGCGTTCGGGGGCGTAGCGCGTGGTACGGGCCGAGTACGCGTCGAGCTGGTCCTGGAGGTCGGCCAGCGCGCCCGCGGGCCAGTGCTGAGAGGTTGCGGTCAACGCCCGGGCGGCCCGGCGGAGCGATCCGGTGAACACCGGGCCCGCCTGTTGCACGCCGTCCAGGAGCAGTTCGCCGGCCAGTGCCACGGCCACGCGCCGCGCCTCGTCGGCGGCGGGCCTCTGCGCGGTCGGACGGCCGCCTACCGACACCTCCGTCGACTGCCCGGCGTCCGCGGCGCGGAAGGCCCACACCGCCAGGGTGATGACCTCGCCGCGCAGGGCCGTGGCGGCGTCGGTGAGGGCGTAGCCCAGCTCACGCGGGACGGGGAAGCGGACGGTGCAGGTGGGCAGCTCCACCCGGGGCGCCGGGTCCGCGGCGGTGGGGCGGTGAACGCGGGCCGAGTAGCCGCGGGCGCGGGTGCGCTGGGCGGCGGTCAGGGCGGCGCGGCCCAGGGCTGCGGACAACGCGTCGTCGTCGAACCCGCCGGGCGACCAGTCCACGAATGCCACTCCGGCCGCCGGCGCGTCGGCCCTCGGCGCGTCGGCCGTCATCGACTCGGCCGTCACCGCATCGGCGGTCTGCGCGTCGGCCGTCAGCGCGTCGGCTGCCTGCGCGTGGTTCGGTGCGGCGATCTGGGGCTCGGCCGGTGCGTCGGCCGGTGCGGCGGTCTGGAGCCCGGCCGGTGCGTCGGCCGGTGCGGCGGTCTGGAGCCCGGCCGGTGCGTCGGCCGGTGCGGCGGTCTGGAGCCCGGCCGGTGCGTCGGCCGGTGCGGCGGTCTGGAGCCCGGTCGGTGCGGCGGTCGGTGCCTCGGTCAGGGGCCCGGTCGGTGCGTCGGTGGTCCTGGGGCGGGTCGGTGCGACGCTCTGGTACGCCAGGACCAGCGTGATCCTGTGCCGGCACGGCCCCGCCGCCGCGCAGGTGCACTCGGCCGCGTCCAGGCCGCGGCCCGGGGGCAGCGCGGTCTCGGTGCCGTCCGGGAAGGTGCCGCGCACGGTGCCCTCGTCGCCGGTGGTCACCATCGGGCCGCAGCCGGCCGCCAGGTCCTTCTGGGCGCGTTTGACCAGGCCTCGGTTGGCGAGTGAGGCGAGCGTGTCGGGTGTCAGCGCCAGCAGGTCGGCTCGGGTCACCGGGTTTCCCCTCCCCGGCCGATCCGTTCCGCGACGAACTCGGCGAGCCGGCCCGGTGTCATCGCCCCCACCGGGGCGCCCACCGCGGCCAGCTGGCCGGCCAGATCCCGGTCGTAGACCGGATCTGCGGCCTCGTCCAGGGCGGCCAGGCACAGCACGGTGGTGCCCTGCTCGACCAGTTCCCGCACGGTGCGCACCAGGCGGAACGGGTCGCCGCCCTCGTAGAAGTCGGAGATGAGGGCGACGACGGTGCGCCGCGGGTTCTCCACGAGCGAGGCGCCGTAGTCGACGGCGCGGGCGATGTCGGTGCCGCCGCCGAGCTGCACCCGCATGAGCAGCTCGACCGGGTCGGTCACGTCGGAGGTGAGGTCCACCACCGCGGTGTCGAAGGCCACCAGATGCGTCTTCAGCCCCGGCAGGCTCCACAGGCAGGCGGCCGTGACCGCCGAGTGGATCACCGACCCGGCCATGGAGCCCGACTGGTCCACCAGCAGCACGAGCTGCCACTGCTCCAGGTGCCGGCGGGTGCGGGAGTGGAAGTGCGGGCGCTGGATGAGGATGCGGCGTTCATCGGGCTGGTAGTGGGCGAGGTTGGCGCGGATGGTGGTGCGGAAGTCGAAGTCGCGGGCGAGCGGCAGCCGGCTGGGGCGGCGGGACCGGGAGCCGGTGAAGGCGCGGCGTACCTCCGGCCGAAGTCGTTCCATGAGTTGCCGTACGACCGTCTCGACGATCCGCCGGGCCGCGGCCAGCACCTGGGGGTTCATCAGGTGCTTGGTGCGCAGGACGGCCCGCAGCAGGGTCTGGTTGGGCTCGACGCGGGCGAGGACGTCGGGGTCGGTGACGATCTCGTGGATCTCGTACTGCTCCACCGCGTCCCGTTCCAGCCGCTCCACGGTCTCCTTCGGGAAGAGGCGGTGGATGTCGTCGAGCCAGTCCACGGCGGTCAGTGCGGACGGTCCGCTTCCGCCCGTGCGGGATTCGGTCGAGCCGCGGCGCACGCCGCGTCGGTGCAGGTCCTCGTCGCGGCCGTACAGCCAGTCGAGTGCGGCGTCCCGGCCCGCGGACGCGCCGTCCAGCGGGCCGGTGCAGCGTTCCGCGGGGGCGCCGAGCACGAGCCGCCAGCGCTCCAGCCCCGGATCGGGGACCGGTGGGGCGCCGGGCGGCACCGGAGCCGGAGCCGGAGCCGGAGCCGGAGGAAGTATCGGGGGCGCACCCGGGGCAGCCAGGGTCGGGGCGAAGGCCGGCTGGGTGCCGGCAGGTGCCGGAGCCGGGGCGAAGGCCGGCTGGGTGCCGGCAGGTGCCGGAGCCGGGGCGAAGGCCGGCTGGGTGTCGGCAGGTGCCGGAGCCGGGGCGAGGGCCGGCGTTGGATCCTGGGGTGCTGGGTTCATCGGGTCGGCTCCGGGTGCGGTGCGGGCGCTGCCCGGTCCGCGGGCGAGGGCCCCAGCCCGTGGCGGTCGAGCAGGCGGGTCACGTTCTCCTCCAGGGCTCTGGCACGGGCCAGCAGCAGGGGGTCGGCGGGGGTGCGCAGCAGGGAGCGGGCCGAGCCGCGCAGCCGGCGGCGCTCCAGCAGGCGCTCGGCGATGCGCTCGCGTTCTCGCGGCGGGAAGAAGGCGAAGGCCTGGCGCAGGGCAGGCAGTCCGACGAGGAAATCCGGCTCCGGTAGCGCCGACACGACACCGTCGACGACGTCGATCAGAGAGTGCTCCTCGGCCCCGGTGTCATGGGCGACCTCCTCGCGCGCCACCGCGAACAGGCCGGTCAGCCAGTCTCCGAGTGCGTCCGCCGCGGTCGCGGCGAGTGCCTGGACCACCGGTCCGGGGTCGTCCGGTACGCCCAGAGCCCAGCGCAGGCCGAAGGCGGCGCCGCGCAGACCGGCCGGAGCGCGCGGGTCGCGGCTGATGCGGGCGGCGGCCTCGGCGGCGGTGCGGGGGGTGACGGACAGCAGGCCGGGCGCGTACCGAAGGGCGTCCCGTGCGGCCTCGAGCGCGCGCAGCGCGGCCAGGTCCACCCCGGGGCCTCCGTGCAGCCCCTCCGCCAGCCAGATCACCCGGTCGACGGCGCTGCGCACCACCCCGCCCAGCAGCTGGTCCCGGGCCACGCCGTACACCCTGTCGTGCCGCCACAGGCTCAGCGTCGCCGACAACATCTCGCCGAGCCGGCCGAGGTCGCCGACCTGTCCGACCCGGGCCGCGAACGCCGTCAGGAGGTCGGCGCAGAGCGCGCCGGCCCCGCACTGCACGGCGTCGAACAGCAGGTCGGCCGGCGCCCCGGCCTCCGGGCCCGCCGCACTCATGCGTTCACCGAGCCGCGCCGCTGCCGCCTCGTCCAGGCGTGCGCCGTAGGCCCCGGCCTCGATCAGGGCGGCCTCCCGCCCGCCTGCCGCCGGCCGGGGCTCCCACACCTCGGTGAACACCGGGTCCGTCCCGTCGGCCGGCCCCGAGACACGGGTGAAGCCCGGGACGCCCAGGACGCGCAGCCGGTGGAGGGCGCGGCTGCGGGAGCGGTCCTCCTCCTCGGTCAGGTCCAGGGTGACCGGCGCGTCGGTGTCGGCCAGTCCCAGACCGGCGAGGCGGGCGGCCACGTCGTGCACCAGCGGGGGCAGCGGTGTGCCGGGGTGCAGCCGGCCCACGGCGTCGCCGGTGCAGGCGGCGACCATCTCCACCACCACCGGGTGGTTGCCCGCGCCGAGGGTACCCCCGGTCGTCCATGGCAGCGGGCGGTCCAGGTCGTCGGCGATCAGCGCGCCGGCCAGGCCGTCGAGGACGTCCACCCGCGTCTCGTACGGGTGGCCACGCAGCCGGGCCAGGCCCTGGGACAGGGAGCGGGCGGCGATCAGGCCGGCCGTGGACAGCGGGATCCCGCGGGCGCGCAGCCGCTCGGTGACCGCGCGCAGCAAGCCCTGTCCGGCGCCCTGCGGGTCCGTCTCCCACAGCCGTTGGTAGTAGCCGGGCGAGGGCATGCCGGACTGGTAGCCGGCGAAGGCGTCCAGTTGCCGGAAGGAGTACGGCACCAGGAAGCTGCCGCCGAGCGCCCCGTCGGGCGGTGCCGGCACCGCGGGCCAGTCGGCCGGGGCCGCGGCCTGCGCGTACCGTGCGGACAGTGTCCGCAGGGCCGGCTGGTGGAAGCCGCCGGTGACCACGAGCACCGGGCGGTCACCCGCACGGGCCAGCGCGGCGTGCACCCAGGAGGCCATGTACTCCTCGCGCGCCCGGTCCGCCGCGTCCGCCTCCGCGTCGCCGCGCACCAGGCCGAAGTAGGTGTCGAGCCGGGTGCGCAGCTCCTCCGGGTCGGCATCCGGCCCCAGGACCTCGAACAGGCCGTCCCACAAGGCGTCCACGGTGTCGACGGCGAAGTGCTCGCACAACCTGCGCGTGGCTTCGGCGTACCGCGCCTCGGCGTCCGCGTAACGGTTGGCGTACCGCTCGGTGTGGCCGGCGACGGCCGGGTGCCAGGCGGGCAGGTCGACGAACCGTACCTCGGCGCCGGCCGCGTGGCCCTCCCGCAGTGCGATCCACTCCGGGGAGTAGTCGCACAGCGGCGCCCAGGACGTGGCGACGCGCTCGGCGTCGCGGTAGTGGCTGAACACGGCGATGGGCAGCGTGTGTGCGAGCAACAGCTCGTCCAGCCGGTCGTTCATGTCCGCCGGGCCTTCCACCAGCACGAACGCCGGCCGCAGCGTCCGGATGGTGTGGGCGACCAGGCGTGCGCAGGCGGGTGAGTGATGGCGTACGCCGAGGAAGACGGCGGGCGCCGGCGGGGTCGCCGGCGCCGGGCGCGACTGTCCCGCCGGCCGGTCCGGGAGCGAGGCCGGCATCAGTCCGCCAGCAGGTGACGGGCCTCGTGGAGGGCCTGCCATTGCGGGCCTGGGCGGCGCCGCGCCTCCTGTTCCAGGAAGCGGCGCAGCCGGGCCAGGTCTTCCGGGCTGTCCTTCGCGGCCGTGCCCGCCAGGCAGGCCACCACGTCGGCGGCCGCGCCCGGCTCGCCACGCAGGAACCAGGCCCGCACGCCCACCGCGTGGGCCACCGAGACGGCTTCCGCGGTGCTCATCACCGTCGACATCCGTTCGCCCTGTGCCGCGGTGCCCCGCAGTTCGCGGAAGGTGCCGACCAGCACCTCCAGCACGTCGCGGCGGGGCGGCGGCTCCACGCCGGACTGCCGCAGCAGCGTCGCGGACTCGGCCTCCACCAGGTCCAGTTCGGTCTCGAAATCGGCGATGGGGAACACGGTCTCGAAGTTGAAGCGGCGTTTCAGGGCGGCGCTCATCTCGTTGACGCCCCGGTCGCGGGTGTTGGCGGTGGCGATGACGTTGAAGCCCTGCCGGGCGAATACCAGGCCCTGCGGCCCGTGCAGTTCGGGGACGGTGATGACCCGGTCGGAGAGCAGCGAGAGCAGGCAGTCCTGCACCTCCAGGGGGCAGCGGGTGATCTCCTCGAACCGTACGATCCGGCCTTCCGCCATTCCGCGCAGCATCGGCGCGGGTACCAGGGAGCGTGCGGAGGGGCCCTCGGAGACCAGCAGCGCGTAGTTCCAGGAGTACTTGATCTGGTCCTCGGTGGTGGCCGCGCCGCCCTGCACGGTGAGGGCGCTGCTGCCGCTGACGGCCGCGGCGATCAGCTCCGACAGCAGCGACTTGGCGGTGCCCGGCTCGCCCACGAGCATCAGGCCGCGGTTGGTGGCCAGCGTCACCAGGGCGCGCTCCACGAGGGAGACGTTGCCGACGAACTTGCGGCTGATGCCGGCCTGTTCGTCGCCGACGATGAAGCGGCGGGCCGCTCGCAGGCTCAGCTTCCAGCCGGGCGGCCGGGGATCGTCGTCGTCGGCACGCAGGGCGGCGAGTTCGTCGGCGTGGCGGACCTCGGCGGGCGGGCGCTGGAACATCGCCTCGCCCGCCTCACCGGCCTCGCCGAATCCGGCGGTGACCGTCACTGGGCCGTCACCTCGGTGAGGTCGGCGAGGATCTCGGAGGCCATGACCGGGCCCAGGTCACCGAAGCGCAGCGGGTGCTCGTCCCTGGTCCAGTAGTCGCCCGGAGCGGTGTCGAGCCAGACGTACTCGAAGGTCTGGTCCGGGAAGAAGTCCAGCGCGCCGACGGCGATGCCCTCGTCGAGTGCGATGACGAGGTGCCGGCTGTCGTCGATCCGCCGATGGAACCAGCGCTCCACGCCCGCGTCCTGTGGCTCGCCGCGCTCCCAGCCCCGCTTGGTGAGGCCGAGGAGCTTGCCGACCGGCACCTTCGCGCCCTCGAACCGCGTGAGCCGGTGCCCGGCGGCCTCCTCCTCGGTCAGCGCGTGCACGGTCCGGCCCAGCTGGGGGAAGGGCTGGAGGATCTCGTAGTCGGCGAACAGGTCCGACCACGCGGTGAGGTCGTCGGCCAGGTGCAGCGGGTGCGCCACACGGACCGTGGCGTGCGCGGGCAGTGTCAGCTCGTCGTCGTGGACATCGGCGAAGGTGCGGTCCTCCGCCACCCGGAAGGCGGTCACCGTACCTGCGGTGTCGGCGAGCCAGACCAGGCGGCGGACCAGGTGCCACACCAGGGGGTGGGCGACGAACAGTTCCTGGAACTCCGCAGCCGTCCAGGAGCGTTGGGTCACCATGGCCGCCTCCAGGCGCCGCACCTGGTCGGTGGCGACGGTGCGGACGTCCTTCTTCAGTGCGGCGAACCGCTTGCGCTCGGCCGGGGCCAGTTCCGGGTCGTCCTTGACGCCGGGCGCGGGCAGTGCCTTGCGCTGTTTGCCGTCGGCGTCCCGGACGTAGGGGCGCAGTTGCTCGTCGAAGCCGACGGTGAACCGGCGGGGGCCGTAGTCGATGACGGTACTGCCGTCGGAGCCGAGGCCGAAGTCGGGCACCAGCCGGTCCCCCAGCTGCTCGCCGGTCAGGCCGAGGCCCTCGGCGACCTCGGCGATCTTCTCCTGGGCGCGCTGCTTGAGCGCCTTGAAGGGCACGCGCTGGGAGATGCCGTGCAGGTGCATCAGGGCCACGTCGGTGCCGATCGTCGCGAGCACGGTCAGGCCCTCCACGGCACGGTGGTGGCCGCCTTCGCCGGGCCAGGCGCGTACGACGGGGGTGAGCCGGCGCACGGTCCCGTCGTCGCCGAGCCAGCCGAGGGCGTACAGCGCCCAGCTGTCCTTGGGCGGCATCCCCGCCAGCCGCCACTGCTCGAACACACCCCAGGCGAACTCGGCGAGCGAGTCGGCGGTGCAGTGCGCGCTCACCACCGGGAGCCCCGGGTAGACCTCGCCGGGCTTGGACAGGGCGATCAGTGTGAGGACGTTGCGGACCGCCTCCGTGGGCAGGGCGCCGCCCTCGCGGAGCAGGATCTGCGGCAGCAGCGCCGGGTCCGCCCAGGCGCCGACCGTCGGCACACGCGCGGGCAGGGCGCTGACCAGCGGGTCGACGGCCAGCGTCTCCTGGACGATGCCCGCGGCCTCCGCACCGCAACCGGCGACGGCTGCCGTGAGTGCCGTGTCGCCGTGGGCGTCCGCCAGCAGCCGCAGCGCCCTCTCCGCACCGCGCCGGACCGTGCCGACCGGACCCACCGCGTGGGGGACGAGGAAGGGCACCGCGTCCAGGCCGTGCCGGTTCAGCCAGGCGCGGGCGGTGGACTCGGCGGACTTCGCCCGTGCCAGCCACTCGCACACCAGGGTGGTCACCTCGGCGTCCCGGTAGGGCAGCAGCAGCTCGCTCAGCGTGCTCGGATGCCGGGCCGCGGCTCGTCGCACCAGCGGCAGCGCGGCCAGGCCGTGCCGGGCGGCGACCGGTTTCAGCTCTGCCGCGCCGCCCCAGTGGTACTCGGGGGCGCAGTCGGCGAGCAGCGGACGCACGACGTCCTCGGGGCCGTGGATGAACAGGCGTACGTCCCAGGCGCTCCCGAGCCGCCCGGTCTGTGTCAGGTACTCGATCTCGCGGGACCAGTCGTAGTCGGCGCGCCAGCTGCCGTAGCGGGCGTCGAGCTTGGCCCAGGTGTCCTGCTCGCCCTCCTTCCACACCACCTGCGGTGCGGGGGCCGCGGGTGCTGCGGCGGCCACTCGCGGCTTGCGGGCCTTGCGTGCCCCCGCCCACGGCGGGGCGGTCAGCAGCGCGGGAAGCTTGTCGGCAGGGGCCTCGGCCGCCCGGTCGCGGGTGAGGTGCGGCGTCACGAACTCGGCTACCTGGGCGGGCAGTTCGGGCAGGACGGTCGCGGTCAGTCCGGCGTGTGCGTGGACGTGCGCGATGAGCAGCCGGCCGGCCATCTGCCCGTTCTCGCCGGAGCCGGTGGCCGCCGCGCCCAGCAGGCGCAGGGCGCGGACCGGGTACCGGCGCAGCGCCTCCAGGAGGCTCGGGCGGACGCGCTTGTCGTCGATGCGGTCCAGGAGCAGGCGGAACGCCTCGTCCGTCGGCAGTTCGACCACTGCGTTCGCCAGGGTCCTGATGTGCTCGGAGTTGCGGGCGCGGTCGAGGGCTTCGTCGAGGAAGGGGGCGAACGCCTTGCCGGTGCCTTCGGCGAGGGTGGCGACGAGCGCCATCGTCCAGCTGTTCCAGCCGAGGCCCGGACGACGGCCGAAGTGCCGCAGCTGCTCAGGGGAGTTCACCGAGTACAGCAGCGTCTCATTCAGGTGCGCGTCGGCCTGCGGCAACTCGGCGCAGCACTCGTCGGCCCACTCGCGCTCCGTGGGCAGCAGGTAGGACACGAGGAACCGGGAGCGTACGCGGGTCCGGCGGCCGGCCAGTGCGGCGACCGTCTCCCGGTAGGTGTCCTCGTCGGTCACGGAGAGCAGGGCGCGCAGCCGGTGGGCGAACTTCGGTCGCGTCCGGTGTTCGCCCGAAGCCGTGTCGGCGCGGAAGCCTAGCCAGAGGTCTTCGCGGCGGGAGCCGTGCTGCTGGTAGTGCGGCTCGAGGTCGAAGTAGTCCACCACCGCCTGCGCGGCGAACGTCAGGCCGTGCGCGCGGACCCAGGCGTCGACGGCTTCGCCGTCCGGGTCGTCCCATTGGAAGGTCAGCGATGCCAGCGCGGCGGCGCCCAACGGGTTGTGGCTGCCGTTCAGGTGAGCCCGGGTGGCCTCGACGATCCGTGGATCGCTCTTCGGGGAGGCGAGCAGTGCCTCGATCCAGTCGGCGTACTCGTGCAGCCGGGAGGTCGTCCGCCGCTCGGCCTCGGGGGGCAGTTCGGGGATGCACCGCTCGATCCCGCCGCGGCGTGGATGCACCAGCCTCCGCCAGGCGGCCGGCATCCGGAAGGTCTCCTCGTCGGGCAGCGGGACCGGCCCGTGCTCCGTTGCCGTCTGTCCGCCGGCCGCGGGAGCCTCTCCCCCGGCCTCCCCCTTCACCGAATCTCCCGCGGCCAACTCCGTGCGCGGCACAGCCCCTCCTCCGCCGACCCCCAGGCGGGATCGCTCGCTTGATCAGATTGGTGTCACGTTATCGGGGGCCACTGACAACGCCCCCGGTGCCGCCGGCGGAGCAGCCGTCCCGGGCGCCCCGCAGACCGGGTGCCCGGTTGCGGAGGCGTGGGCACCGGGCCCGGTGCGCGCTCCGAGGGGCCACGGACAACCCTTCGAACCCTTCTAAGGGGCCACGGACAATCGTTGGCCAGTGGCCCGGGGTGCGGCTGGTGCATCGGCGCAGTGGGGCGTGGACGCGCACGGGGGCGGGGCAGCGCCCGCGGCTCTCCGGTGGTCCCTTCATCGGCGTAGGCGGCGCTGTCCGTTCACGCGGACGAGGCTCGTGCCGAGGGGCGAGGCACCCTGTGTGCGGGGGCCGGAGAGCGGGCCCGGACGGCAGGCCGGAGCAGTCGGATGCGGTTCGCTCATCAGCGGTTTCCGCCACCGGAACCGGCGAGGTGCCGTCCCGCGCGGGCGGGTTCGGGCAGCGCGCGGCGTCCGTCGGCGCTCCGGCCGGACGGGCCCCGGGTGCGCCGGGTTCCCGTCGGCGGCCACGCGGGGGCGGACACGGCCACTACGCTTCCCGCGGGCTCCGGCCGACCGGTTTTCGTCGCCGTTGGGGAAATGCCGGAGCTGTCCGTGCGGCCGCGCGCCCGAACGCCTCGGCGTCCGGGCGTCCGGGCTCCGCGAAACCTTGGGGGGTTCCTTTGATCATGCGTTTGTCCTTGCGTCGCGAACACCGCAGACGGGGTCGCGCCGCGTGGCGCCGGTGGGCCGCGGCGCTTGCGGTGGCCGTCGTCACCGTCACCGCCGGGACCGCGTCCGCCGAGGTGCGCCCGGGCGCCGAGCCCGGAACCGTCACCCTGTCCACCCGCAACCTGCACCTCACCGCGGCGGACACGTCCTGCTTCAAGAAGTCCTACCCGAACTGCGCGAGTTCGGACCCGGCGGTGTCGTTCCAGCTCGTCAGCCGGGGCGACACCAGTGCCTGCTCCTTCACCCTGAGCACCACCTGGGGCGACGGCGCCGGCGGCACTCTCGACTTCAGCGGGGGTCCGGACGGGACCCTTCTGACGCCGGTGAAGCACACGTACACCAAGCCGAAGCCCTTCGTCGCGCCGAAGACCTACGCCGTCACCTGGTCGGTCACCGTCCGGTCGGGCAGCAACTGCCGCCCCAGTTCGGACAAGCTCAGCTTCGCCCGTACCTGCACGTCCAGCTCGCTGAGCGGTCCCGCCTGGGCCGCCCGCTTCCCGACCAGCACCCGGTTCGAGGATCTGAAGGACGGTTTCCGGGAACAGGTCACCTCGTTCGTCAGGGCCATGAGGAGCGGTGGCATCACGGTGGTGCCGCGCGCCACGCTCCGGCCGCCGCAGCGGGCGTACATGATGCACTACGCCTGGCTGATCGCGAAGAAGAAGACGTCCGCCGACAAGGTGCCGCCGTTCAAGCCGGCCGCCGGGCAGGCACCGGTGGACATCTGCTGGCAGCACACCAAGGCGGACGGCACCTTCGACTCGGCCGCCTCCGTGGCCGCGGCACAGCGCCTCGTCACGGCCTTCGGAATCGACCCGAACCTGAGGGTGGCCCCCTCCCTGACCACCTTGCACACGCAGGGGCTCGCCATCGACATGACGACCACCTGGTCGGCGCGCAGCATCACCGTCACGGATCACGGCGGTCACCGGGTGACGATCTCGACCACGCCGCACACCGGGCTGAACACCAAACTCATCTCGGTGGGCCGCAGCTACGGCGTGATCCACTACTCGTCGCCGCCGGAGGACGACCCCAACCACTGGTCGACGAACGGGCACTGACCCCTCGGCGTACCTCCGGGAGCGGGTGGGGAGCACGCGTTCTCCACCCGCTCTCCTGCGCGCATTCTCCCGCCCGTCCCGGCCCTGCCCACGGGGCCGGCCGAGGTGCCGGCCGCGCGTTCGCCCCGCCCGACGGTCCGACGAACTCCCCCGGGTTTCCAGGCGATGCCGGCCGAGGCCGCTCAACTCCGCCCGGGCCGCCCGCGTGGGCGTGGAACCGGACCACGTCCCGGAGACGGTCAGCCGCGTTGTCCCCGGAGTTCCCCGTTCCCCGCGTTGTCTTCCCGGAGTTCCCCGTTCCCCGCGTTTTCTTCGCGGAGTTCTCCGTTCCCCGCGTTGTCTTCCCGGAGTTCCCGTTCCCCCCCACTCGCACCCGGCCGGCGTCGGGCCGGGGGTGTCCCCCGGCCGTCGCCGTGCGCGCGTTCGTGTCTCCGCTCATGCTGGAAAAGACGGGTGACGCAGGAGGAAGTGGTGACGATGCGGACCGTTGTCGACCTCACGCGGTGCCAGGGCTATGCACAGTGCGTGTTCCTCGCGCCGGAGATGTTCGAGCTGCACGGGGAGGAGGGGCTGCTGTACGCCACGGCGGTTCCCGACGATCAGGTGGAACGCGTACGCCAGGCCGCCGCGGCATGCCCGGTGCAGGCGATCCTCCTCGGGGAAGAGGTGAGCCCCGATGGCCGATGACCTCAAGAGCGGCCGGATCGTCGTCGTCGGCGCGTCGCTGGCCGGGCTGCGGGCCGCGGAGAAACTGCGCGAAGAGGGGTTCACCGGCTCACTGACCGTGGTCGGCGACGAACCGCACGTGCCCTACGACCGGCCGCCGCTGTCGAAGCAGGTGCTGCTGGGCCAGGCTACGGCGGACACCACCGAGCTGCCGGTGCGCCGGAATGCGGACGCCGAGTGGCGGCTGGGCGTGCGCGCCACCGGTGTGGACCTCACGGCGAAACGGGTGCTGCTGGCCGACGGGGAGTCGTTGCCGTACGACCGGCTGCTGATCACCACGGGAACCCGTGCACGGCCCTGGCCGAATCCGGAGGAAGCCGGGCTGGCCGGGGTGTTCACCCTGCGCACGCGCGAGGACGCGGCGGGACTGAGCGAGCGGCTGTCCGCGGGACCGGAGCGGGTGCTGGTGATCGGCGCCGGCTTCACCGGCTCGGAGATCGCCTCCGCCTGCCGGGAGCGGGGGCTGGAGGTCACTGTCGCCGAACGCGGCCCTGCGCCCCTGGTGGGCGCGCTGGGCGGCACCTTGTCGAAGCTCGCGGCCGTCATGCACCGCAACCACGGCGTCGACCTGCGTACCGGGGTCACCGTCACCGCCCTGAACGGCAACGGCGCCTTCACCGGCGCGCAGCTGTCCGACGGCAGCCGCGTCGAGGCCGACGTGTGCGTGGTGGCGCTGGGCGCGGTCCGCAACGTGGAATGGCTGGCCGACTCCGGGCTCGCGGCGGACCCGCGCGGTATCGCCTGCGACGCCGGGTGCCGGGCCTTCAACATGTACGGGATCGTCACGGACGACGTCTTCGTGGCCGGCGACGTCTCCCGCTTCCCGCACCCGCTGTTCGGCTACCAGATGCTCTCCCTGGAGCACTGGGGCAATGCCGTCGAACAGGCCGAGGTGGCCGCTCACAACATGGTCAACCCGGGGCCGCTGCGGCGCCCGCACCTGGCCGTCCCGGTGTTCTGGTCGACCCAGTTCGGCCTCAACATCAAGTCGGTGGGCGTGCCCACCTACTCCGACCACCTCGTCATCGCCCAGGGCTCCCTGGAGGCGCGCCGTCTGGCGATGGTCTACGGCTTCAAGGGCCGGGTCACCGCCGCGGTCACCGTCGACATGGCCAAGTCGCTCGATTACTACCGGCACCTGATCGAGACGGGCGCCCCGTTCCCGCCCCCGCCGGGCGCGGCCGACCGGCCGATCGCGGCCGACGTCCCGGTTCCGTCCGACGTACCGGACCCGTCGGTGCTGTCCCACGGCCCGACCGTCGCGCTCACCGGCCACCTCCCCGACCGCCGGCTGACGGTGGTCTGATCTGTTTCCCGTACGACGAGCAGGAGCCGTCATGGACTCCGAGACCTTGCTGGCTCGCATCACCGACTACGCCAGCCGTCCCGACCCCTACCCGCTGTACGCGGAACTCCGCGAGGCCGGGCCCGTGGTGTGGCAGGCAGGCGGCAACTGCCTGATCGGCGGTTACCACCACGTCGCCGCCCTGCTGCACGACCCGCGGATGAGTGCCGACCCGCGCACCGGCGGCGAGCTGGGCCACAAGCCGCCGTTCCTGCGGCTGGACGATCCCGAGCACCACAGACTGCGGAACCTGGCCATGCGGCCCTTCGGGCCGCCGCACAGCCCCGGCAGAGTGGACGGGATGCGCGGTGAGATCCGCCGGATCACCGAGGAACTGATGACCTCGTTCGAGCCGGGCCGGCAGGTCGACATCGTCGACGACTTCGCCTATCCGCTGCCCGTCACGGTCATCTGCCGTCTGCTCGGTGTGCCGCACGAGGACGAGCCCCTCTTCAGGGCCTGGTCCGACGTCCTCGTCACCGCCGCCGACGTCAGGCCCGACGCGGACAGCACCGAGTCGGACAAGGCCGGCGACCAGGCCCGGATCGAGATGGGCGGGTACCTGCTGGAGCTCGCCGAACGGCGGCGCGGCAAGCCGAGCGAGGACATGCTCGGCGCCTTCGTGAACGAGCCCGACCCGGCCCTGCGGCTCACCCAGGAGGAACTCGCGGAGACGGCCGTGCTCCTGCTCATCGCCGGACACGAGACGACGGTCAACCTCATCACCAACGGTGTGCTGACCCTGCTCCGCCGGCCCGACTCGCTCGACCTCCTGCGCCGCGAACCGCACCTGCTGCCGAGCGCGGTGGAGGAACTGCTGCGCTACGAACCACCGGTTCACATGCGTGAGCGCATCCCGCACGCCGACATCGACATCGCCGGCACCACCATCCCCCGGGGCACGTCCGTCGTCCTGGCCCTTGCTTCGGGCAACCGCGATCCCAAGCGGTTCCACGAGCCCGACCGGTTCGATCCTGCCCGGCCCGACAACCAGCATCTCGGCTTCGGCGGTGGCATCCACCTGTGCTACGGCGCGCCCCTCGCCCGCCTCGAGGCCCAGGCCGCGCTGGGCGCGCTGCTCCCCCACCTCGGCACCGCCGGCCTCGTCCAGGACCCGCCCCCCTACCGGCAGAACGCCATGCTCCGCGGGCCCCGGCATCTGCACGTCCAGTTCTGAGGCGCGCCCGGGTCCGGACAACCAGGCGCGTCCGGGTCCGGGCAACCGGGCGCGTCCGGGTCAGAGGCGGAGCGGTGACGATACGGCGACGGGTCCGGACACGCACGGTGCCCGGACCCGTCGCCTCACGCGTCCTCACGCGGCGAGAGCGTGGCCGGGGTGCAGAACGACCTTGGTGTAGCCCTCGATGCGCTTGTCGAACTTCTCGTACGCCTGCGGAGCCTGCTCCAGCGGCAGCTCGTGGGAGACCACGAAGCTGGGCTTGGCGCGCCCGGCGATGATCAGATCGCGCAGCTGGCGGTTGTACCGCTTGACGTTGCACTGGCCGGTGCCCACCTTCTGGCCCTTCTCGAACATCCTGCCGATCGAGACCAGGAGCTGGCCGTGCTTGGCGTGCTCGTCGGGGCCGCCCGGGTCGGAGGGCACGTACAGGCCGGGAACGCCGAGCCTGCCGGTCGCCCGTACCGTCTCCACCAGTTCGTTGAGGACGATGGCGGGTTCCTCGTGGCTGGCGTCGTGCGCCTGGGCCTGGTAGCCGACCGCGTCCACTCCCTTGTCGGTTCCTTCCCCGTTCATCTGTGCCTTGATCTGCTCGGCCGGGTTCCCTTGGGTGAAGTCGACGGGGATGGCCCCGATCTCCTCCGCCTTGGCGAGTCGTTCGGGCACTCTGTCGACCGAGAACACCTTCGCCGCGCCTCGCAGCAGCGCCGAGTAGGCGGCCATCAGGCCCACCGGTCCGGCGCCGTAGACGGCCACGGTCTCGCCGGGCGACACCTGGGCGAGTTCGCAGCCGTGGTACCCGGTCGGGAAGATGTCCGCGAGCAACACGAAGTCGGTCTCGAACTCCTCGCCCGGCGGCAGTTTCAGGCAGTTGAAGTCGGCGAAGGGCACCCGGAGCCGCTCCGCCTGACCGCCCTTGTAGGGGCCCATGGCCACGTAGCCGTAGGCGCCACCGGCGAATCCCGGATTGACCGTCAGGCAGAATCCCGTCTCGCCGGCGAGGCAGTTCTTGCAGAATCCGCAGGCGACGTTGAAGGGCATCACGACGCGGTCCCCCACGGACAGGGAGGCCACACCACCGCCGACCTCCTCCACGACACCCAGGTTCTCGTGTCCGAAGACGATGCCCGGTTCGGCCGCGGTGCGGCCTTCGTACATGTGCAGGTCGGATCCGCAGATCGCGGACGACGTGACCCGGACGAGCACGTCGTTGGGATGCTGGATCTGCGGGTCCTCGACGTCCCTCACCGTGACGCTGAAGGGCTTCTCGTAGACGACGGCCTTCACCTCTGTCACCTCCGCGTCGAGCGCTGGAAGACGGCAGCGAGAGCCGGCCGTGCCCGGGGCCGCACACGAAGGCGAGGCCCTCGGTCCGTGCCGTGGCCTGTGCGCTCGCTTCACCGCCGGTACTTCCAGGTAACGCCCGCGGGGCAGGTGGTGCAACCCGCCTCCGGCCTGCCGGAGGTCCGAGGGCGCCACGGTGGCCCGGGCGACTGGCCGGAGCGTCCGGTCACGCCCCGATGAAGGCTCTGCGCTGCGCCTGCTCGAACTCGGTGAGGGGGTCGCCGCCCTTCTGCCAGGGCCAGGCGGTGACCACTCCCCCGACGGCCTCGAACACCGTACGTGCCTCGGCGCGCCGGTCGCCGGCCACCAGTGCGTAGGCGAGGAGGTTCAGGTCGGCGAGTGCCTTGGCGTGACGGAGGAATCCCGGCTGCCCCCAGGTGTGCATCACGCGTTCGAGCGCATGGGCGGCCGTTCCCTGGGACCAGTGGTTCCGGGCGACCAGTGCTTCGTAGCCACCCCGGTCCAGGATGGCGTGGTACTGGAGGATCTGGGCGGTGAGTTCCGTGCCCACGCAGGGCGCGTTGGCGGGCATGCGGGCCCCGAGCGCGTCCACGAAGTCCAGGACCTGGAGCCGGGAACCCGATTCCTCGGGGGCGAGATAGGCCAGCATGGTCAGGTACGCCTCGCGGTTCCAGCGGTCACGCGCGAGGACCTCGTTCCACACCCCGAAGACCTGGGGCTGCCGCCAGCGTTCCCAGCGCGCCACCCTGAGCAGGGCCACCCACGGGGCGGGATCGTCCGGCGCGAGTTCGGCGGCGCGCAGACAGCCGTCCACGGCGTCGGCCATGTCGCCCCGGCGGTCCTCGGCGCGAGCCTGCGCCACCTCGGACCAGGCGTGCAGCACCAGGGCGTCCGGGTTTCCGGGCTCGCGGGCGGCCCACGAACGCGGCAGATGGGACGCGGCGAGGAAGTCCGCCAGGACGCTGATGCGGTGGGTACGGCGGTCCCAGTCGCCCGGCTCCTGGTCCAGGAGACGGGACATCTGCGCGGCGCACAGGTCGGTGGTGGCGATCGTGCCGGTCCGGGTGGTCGCCCGCAGGGACTTCAGCAGCCTGCCCAGCTCCTGGTCGTCCAGTTCCGGGGCGATGCGGACCCGATTGCGGCGGCTTGAAAGAAATCCCATGGGCGGAGGCTAAAACGGATCACACTGCGCACAAGGGCTGAGCCGAGATCGTTACCGATCACTTGCCGTGCCCGGCCGAATACGGCTCCGAGCCGGCCGGTGGAACCTCGTGGCGGGCGCACGGCCGGGCGGCCTGGTCGCGGGAGGCAGCGGGGACCGCATCCGTGCGTCGGCGGAACAGCGGTGCAACCATCGGCGCAATCCGCGTGTCTCACCCGATAGCAGCATGACACTCGACCAAGGGGGACATCATGCGACGATCAGGGGCGGTGGCGGCGGCGCTGGTCATGGCGGCGGCCGGGCTGGGAGTGACGGCGAGCGCCGCGGACGCGGCGACCGCGGCCGGTCCCCGCGCGACGGCCTGTCCGACGGGCTGGGGCAGTGGCGACAAGGGCGGTACCGCCACGGGCGCCGTTCCGCTGAAGGACATCAGGACCGGTCGGCACGACTGCTTCGACCGCATGGTCTTCGACGTGCCCGGCGGCGGTTCCGTCGAGTACTCCGTCAAGTACGTCGACCGGCTCACCGCGAGCGCCAGCGGACGCTACATACCGGTCAGCGGCGGAGCCGTGCTCGACGTCCATGTCGGTGCGCCCAGTTACGACCCGGAGACCGGTGCGCCCACGTATCCCGGACAGGTGGGCCACGCCCTTCCCGGCGTCAGCGTCAGCGGGTACCGCACCTTCAGGGACACCAGGTTCGCAGGCAGCTTCGAAGGAGAGACACAGATCGGCCTCGGCGTTCGCGCCCGGCTCCCGTTCCGGGTGATCCAGCTGTCCGACCACCTCGTGGTCGATGTGGCCCACAACTGGACGGGCAGCCGCTGACCCACCCACGGCGCGCGAAGCAGCCGCCGCGCACGGACGTGCCGTTCTCAGCGGGTCCCGTCCTCCGGGGCGAAGGTCACGGGAAGCCGGGACGGACCTCGGAGGCCACCGGGGCGCCAGCCCAGTTCCGAGGGCGGCACGGCCAGGGTCAGGTCGGGGAGCCGGCGCAGGACCGTCCCGATGGCGATCTGGCCCTCCAGCCGGGCGAGCGGCGCGCCCAGGCAGTAGTGGATGCCGTGACCGAAGGCCAGGTGGCCGTTGTCGGGCCGGGTGACGTCGAGGCTGTCCGGGTCGGGGAACCTGTCCGGATCACGGTCGGCGATCGCGGAGGCGATGAGCACGGTCGCGCCGCGCGGGACGGTGACGCCCGCGATCTCGACGTCCTCGCGGGCGAACCGGGCGATGCCCGGGCTGACCGGGCCGTCGTAGCGGAGGAATTCCTCGACCGCGCCGGGCAGCAGTTCCGGCCGCTCCCGCAGCAGGGTGAGCTGGTCGGGGTGGGCGAGCAGTGCCGCGATACCGCTGCCGATGAGGTTGACCGTCGTGATGTACCCGGCCACCAGCAGCAGGAAGGTCGTGGCGATCAGCTCGTCGTGGTTCAGCCGCTGCTCCTGGTCGTGGGCGCTGATCAGCGCGCTGAGGAGATCGTCGCCCGGCCGGGCCCGTTTGGTCTCGAGGTGCTTCGTCACGTACGCCCGCATGTGCTGCCACGCTTCGTCGACGACGGCGGGATCGGTCATCTCCTCGCCCTGTACGAGAAGGGCGTCGGTCCACCGCTGGAAGTCGTGCCGGTCGTCCACCGGTACGCCGAGCAGTTCACCGATGACGGTGACCGGCAGGGGCAGCGCGAGGTCCGCCACGAGTTCGGCCCGTCCTTCGGGCACGACCGAGTCGAGCAGCCGGTCGGTGATGGCCTGCACGCGCGGCCGCAGGCCGTTGACCCGGCGTGCGGTGAACGCCTTCGACACCAGGCGGCGCAGCCGGGTGTGGTCGGGCGGGTCGGACCGCAGCATGTTGCTCATCATCGACTCCCGCTCGAACTCGGGCAGCTGCGCGATGAGGCGGGGGTCCGAGGCGTCACGGACATCGCTGCTGAGCCGGGGGTCGGACAGGGCGGCGAGCCCGTCCTCGTACCGTGTCACCAGCCAGGCTTCCACGCCGCCGGCGATGACCGCGCGCCGGACCGGGCCGTCCTCGCGCAGACGCCGGTAGAGCGGGAAGGGGTCCGCCAGGAAGGCCGGGTCGGAGTAGGGCAGAAGGACTGGCTGCTGGCTCATCATGCCTCCCGGGACGGGCACCGCCTCCGTGCACACGTCCGCCGCCCGTCGCGCACGCACCGTTGCTGGCATTTTCGGAGTTATACCCACATTCGCGAGTTTGGTACTGAAGTGTGGTGGAGCTGCGAAAATCGCGGGCCGTTCCGCCGTGATCCGGCCAGGATGTCCTCCTGTGAACGATCTTCTGTGCGGCCTCGCCGCGAATCCGGCGCTTCCCTCCGGGCTGGTCTGGCGCCTGATCGCGGTCGCGGACGCGGACATCGCCGAGGGCCTCACCCTGCGCACCGACCTCAGCCGTGATCAGGCGGTCGGCCTGGCCGCGCGGATCGGGGAGAGCGCTGTGCGGCTCGCGTACGGGGGCGTACTGACCGCCGCCGACGTCGACCCCGTCACACAGCCCGAGGCCGCCCTCGCCCTGCTCGACGAGGGTGCGGGCGACCCGCGGTGGGCCCGTCTGTTCGCCGGTGACGCGGATGCCGGGCGCAGGGAGAAGCTGGCGGGCTGCCCCGGGCTCCCGGCCGACGTGCAGGAGCGGCTCGCCGCGGACCCGGACGTACGAGTCGTCGCGGAACTCGCCCTGTGGACCACGGCGGAGCTGGCGAGCCGTCTTGCGCGCCATCCGCATGCCGAGGTCCGCAGCGCGGTGGCGGCCAACGAGGCGACGCCCCCGGAGGTGCTGGCGATGCTGGTCACCGGCGAGGGGCTGCCGCCGGCCGAGCGGTGCCTGGTCTGCGACAGCGTGGCGACGCCGTACACGCATGATCGGGAGTGTCCGCGGCTCGACTGCGACCTGCCGCCCGGCGCCGCGTGCGACGGCTCCCACCAGTCCACCCTGCACGAGACGGCGCAGCGGGCACTCGGAAATCCCGCCACGCCCGTCGGGGTGCTCATCCGGTTCGCCGACCACCCGTCGATGCTGCTGCGCTGCGGACTCGCCGCCCGCCCCGACCTGCCGCCGGAGGTGGCCGTGCGGCTCGCCGGTGATCCCGTTCCGGGCGTTCGGGCCGAACTCGCCGAGAACCCCGCGATCGACGAGGCCCTGATGCGTGGGCTGGCCGCCGACCACGGCCACGACGTCCGGCGCAGGCTCGCGCACAACCCCCGCGTGCCGCTCGACGTGCTCTCGGGTCTGGCCGCCGCCGTGAAGATCGGCCCGACGCTGCTGCCGCGGATCGCAACCGTCTCCCCGTCCGAGGTCGATGAGCTGTCCAGGTCGTCGCAGCCGGTCGTACGGATGCTGCTGGCCGAGCGCCGTGATCTTCCGGCGGGGATCCGGGACGCGCTCGCCGCCGACCCCGACGCGAAGGTGGTCAGGTCCATCGCACCGCATCCGGGCCTCTCGGAGGCCGCGCTGCGGGCCATGCTCGCACGTCATGGGGTCCAGGTCGCAGCAAGGGTGGCGGCGAACCCGGATGCGCCACCGGCACTGCTGGAGGAGCTGGCCGGGCTCGTACCACCGGTCCGGAAGGTACTGCGTGAGGTCGCCCGGCACCCCTGTGCGACGGGCCCGGCCCTGCTCGCGTGCCTGGCGGACGCGCGGATACGGCCGACGGCCGCCGGCCATCCGGCCATGCCCGCGCGAGTCATCGTCGAACTGCTCGGCGACGACGACCGGCGGGTGGTGGAAGCCGCTGCCGCCAACCCGTCGCTCCCGCCGGCGGTGATGGCGGACCTGGTGCCCGAGCCGGGCGGGGTCTAGCTCGTCCGTTCGTGCGGTACGCGGGTCGGAGGTCGGCGACGAGCAGCCGGTCCCCGGCGTCCGTGTTGTCGTGTACGCGGGTCAGAGGTCGGCGACGAGCAGCCGGTACCCGACATCCATGGTGCCGCGCGTGAGCAGCTCGGGGTGCCGCGCGTGCCAGCGGCCCGTGTCCAGGTCGTCCGCGAGCCTGGCCAGGCCGGGGGCGAGGGCGTCCTCGCCGGGTTGGGAGAGCAGGGAGATTCCCGCGCGTACCCGGGGGTCGAGGCAGGCGTCCGGGCGGCGCCAGTAGGCGGCCGCGAATCCGTCCACGCAGTCGTGGGGGATCAGGACGGGTTCCTGACGTGCTCCGCCGAGCAGGTCGGCCAGTCGGTCCGTGGGCATGGCACGGGTGTCGTCGAATGCGGCTGCCTCCGGGAGGTCGTCCCTGACGAGCCAGAACCGCTCGCGGAAGACGTGCTGGTCCCACGTCAGGATGACGACGCGGCGCCGGGCGACCCGGCGCAGTTCACCGATCCCGGCCGCCGGGTCGGTCCAGTGGTGGACGGTGAGCAGGGCCATCACGGCGTCGGCGGCGTCACGCAGGGGAAGGTGTTCCGCGACGGCAGCGCCTGCCGGCCGGCGGTGAGGCCGTCGGCGCACCCGACGAGGGCCGGGGACGCGATGCGTGCGAGTCGGGCACTCTCCGTACGGCGTCGAGCACATGGGGGAACCTTCCTCGGCAAGATCCCGTCTAGCAGGGCGGCATGCCACCACCGGCGGCCAAGTCCTTCCTCGCTCGGCCCGGTTGAGCGCCTCGGGCGGCTCCGTCGTGGTGGTCCATCGGAGATTGGAGACACCCCCCATGCGTCATTCCAGCGCCCACAGAACCGCGCCCCGGCGGATCGCCTCCGTGGCGATCGCCGCCGGCGCGGTGCTCGGGCTCGTCGGTACGTCCACCGGGGCGGCCGACGCGGCGACGCCGGCGCACCCCTCCCGTGCGGACCGTCCCGTCATCGGCGGCTCCGAGAAGCCCGTCGGCTCGTATCCGTTCATGGCGGCACTGCTGTCCAAGGGCCGCGGCAACCCGCACGACCGGCAGTTCTGCGGTGGCAGCCTGCTGGACTCGAACGTCGTCATGACGGCCGCGCACTGCGTCGTCGACGTGCAGCCCAAGGAACTCGAGACGGTCGTCGGCCGTACCGTGCTGTCCAAGAAGAACCAGGGCCAGCTGCGCAACGTCCTCGACGTCGTCGTGCACCCCCGCTACGCCAGGGGCCAGGAGGCGTACGACGTCGCGTTCCTGCTGCTGGACAAGCCCGTGACCGGCACCGCGCCGGTCAACCTGCCGACCGCCGGCACGGACGCGCTCATCCGCCCCGGCGCCAAGGCCACGGTCATCGGGTGGGGCAACACCGACACGGAGATCCCGGACTACCCCGACCGGCTGCGTGCCGTCGACGTCCCGATCGTGTCGCACATCGAGTGCAAGGCGTCGTACCCGGGCTACGACAAGAAGGTCAACGTCTGCGCGGGCGTCGAGGGCAAGGACTCCTGCCAGGGCGACAGCGGCGGACCGCTGTTCCGCAAGCTGCCGGGCCGCCGCGGCGTCTACCAGATCGGCATCGTGTCGTACGGCGACGGCTGCGCGGCCCAGGGGGCCCCGGGCGTGTACACGTACACCGGCTCGGCGAAGCTCTGGGACACGCTGGGCGAGTCCGCCAAGGGCAAGAAGCTGAAGCGACTGCTCGGCCGCTGATCCGGTGAGAGGACGCCCTGTTCTCCGGCGTCCCGGGCGGACGAGGCTTCCTCGCCCCCCGGCGTCCCCGGCGGACAGGGCCTCCTCGTCCCGGGTCCCCGGCTCCCGTGGCGTCCCCGGCGGACAGGGCCTCCTCGTCCCGGGGCCGGGCGGACAGGGCGTCCGCGGGGGCCGGCGGAGTGTGCCGGACGGCAAGGGGATCGGTCAAGCCACGAATTCTCCTGGCATGACCCGAGGGCCCGGGGTGGGCCCCAATGGATGCAAGGCACCCGCCCACCCCCACTCACCAGGATGTGTATGACCATGGCTCTTCGTCCCGCCTACCAGCGCCTCGCCCTCATCGCCGCTTCCACCACGGTGGTCACCGGAGGCGTGCTGCTTCCCACCACGGCCTTCGCGGCCCCGCCGGCCCCGCCGGTCGCCGCCGCGGCCCAGACCGACGGCGGGGACGAGGACAGCGCCGACTCCACGGCACAGGCCGACAGCACCGAAGCGGACAGCGCCGACTCCACGGCACAGTGGATGCCGACCACCGACGAGGACAGCGGCATCTCGGCCGAGCTGCCCGGGCAGGCGGAGACCGCGGCGCTCGACGGGCACGACGGCCGCGCGTACGACGTGGAGACCGACTACGGAACCATCGGTTTCGCGGTCATCGACGAGGACGACGCCGATCTCCAGGGCCTCCTCGAGGAAACCGTGGACGGCTACAACCAGTCCGCGGAGTCCCCCGAGGAGGCGCTCAGCAGCGGGAACGTCCAGGCGAGTGTCACGGACGACGGCACTCCCCGCCTCGACGCGGACCTGACCTCCGATGACGGCACCTACGGCCACGTCACCTACGTGGTCGTCGGGGACCACGTGCTCGAGTTCAGCGTGCTGGGCACGGACGACCAGGTGGACGCCATGCAGGCCGATTTCGATCACCTCGTGCAGAGCATCCAGGTGGCGGACGACGACTCGGAGTCCGACGACAGCTGAGCCTCTGGCCACAGCCGAGCCCCTGGCCACGGAACCTCGATGGGCCCTTTCCGGAGGGCCCACGAGCCGTGTCCGGGGCCGTGGTAGCTTCGCCGTGGCAGCGCACAGGTGCTAGCCCCGGACGAGATGTGCGCCGTACCCGGCCTGCCAAGACGACGCACTCGAAGGAGACGTCATGGACGCGGGCACGCACCTGATCGACTTCACCGCGGCGCCTCCCCGGCCCCGTGCGCTGGACGTCCGGTGGATCCACGGCTCGCCGTCGGCCAAGCACAACACCGATCCGGACATCCAGGTGTACCGGTACGACGAGCACACCTTCATCCTGCGGCAGAACAAGGCGGTCAACTACGAGGCGCCCTTCCTGTTCCTGATGTTCGGGAACGCCCAGGCGGTGCTGATCGACACCGGCGCCACCGCGTCCGCCGAGTTCTTCCCGCTGCGCCGGGTGGTCGACGAACTCGTCACCGGCTGGCTCGCCCGCCACCCCCGCGACGCGTACCGCCTGCTGGTGCTCCACACCCACGCGCACGGCGACCACGTGGCAGGGGACGGCCAGTTCACCGACCGCCCCCACACCACCGTGGTCGGCGCCGATCTGGCCACCGCCTGGAAGTACTTCGGTTTCGACGCGGATCCGGACACGGTGGCGCGTGTCGACCTGGGCGGCCGCGTGCTGGAGTGCCTGGCCACCCCGGGGCACCACGAGACGGCGGTCACGTTCTACGACCCCTGGACCGGCTTCCTGCTCACCGGTGACACCGTGTATCCCGGCCGGCTCTACGTCCAGGACTGGCGCGCCTTCGCCCGGACGATCGACCGTCTGATCGACTTCTCCGACCGCCGACCGGTCACCCACGTGCTCGGCTGTCACATCGAGATGACCAGGGAGCCCGGGGTGGACTACCCGATCCGCACGACCTACCAGCCCGACGAACCTCCGCTGGAGATGGCCACCGGCCATCTGCACGAGATCCAGGCGGCGATCAAGGAGGCCGGCGACCGGCCCGGCCGAAGCTCGCACTCCTTCTTCATCCTCTGGCCGAACGAATGAACCGCCTCTGACGCCAGCCCCCCGCCCCGGTCGCCGGCCGTCACAGATTCGCCGGCCGTCACAGATTCGCCGGCCACCCTGTCTCGCCGGTGTGGGCTTGACGCACCGGGTCCGGCGGGGCGTCCGCCGGTGTCCGTCGAAGCGAATCGGCGTCCCGCGAGCCGGGCCGGGGCGGGGCGGGGCGGGCGGAGGGTCATCCGCCGGACATGGCCTCGCGCATCGCCTTCGCGGTGCCGGCCGGGTCGTAGTTCTCGGGGACGCCCGGGACCAGGATGATGTCGCCGTCGATGTGCCGCGAGCGCAGCGGGGCGATCTCCTGGTACGCGGGCGAGTCCCACCAGGTCCGTGCGTCGGTCATGGAGGGGAACGCGATCACGACGACGTGCCCGGGCCAGCGGCCCTCCTTCACCTCGTGCTGCGTGCCGTGGACGAGGAAGCGGCCGCCGTACGGCTCGAAGGTGGCGGTGATGCGCTCGATGTAGTCGGCGATCTCAGGGTGGGAGTGGCCTCCTGCAAGTGCGCTATGGCGTAGGCGGTCATGGTGTCCTTCCGGTCGATCGGGCTCCGTACTCCGATGATCGTGGCACGGCTGCGCGTCGGCGGCGATTACCCGCCAAGTCATGGTCGCCGGCCGGGACATGCGGAGCCGGAGCCCGCTGCACGGCACCGCCCTCAAGGCCTTTGCGCCGCTCGGCGTGAACTCGAGTTTCAGACATGCGTCTCGGGCGGGAAGCCGGTCCAGCGCAGTTCGGCGGGCAGGTGGCGCATGTCGTTGGACACGAGGACGGAGGCCGGCCGGCCGGGTGCGTACCGGATGACCGTCAGGGCCGCGTTGGCGTGATTGAGGCCCAGCCACCGCCACTTCGGCGCGTACATGGCATCTCGGACCAGCCAGGCGACCAGGAAGTTGTGCGTGACGACCAGCTCGTGCCGGTCCTCCTCACCGTCCACCGGCCCGGTGAACAGCTCCAGCGCACGCTGGGCCAGTACGGCCCCTTCCCGCCCCTCTTCCTCCGTGGTGGCGGAGAGGAAGCGGAGGAAGAAGTCCGCTGATTCCTCCGGGAGTTCCTCCCTCGCCGGCACGTGGGGGACGTAGTCCCCGGCCACGTCCGAGACCTGGAGGGGCACGTCCTTCAGCTGCTCCCCGATCAGGCGTGCGGTCTGCTCCGCCCGGGCCAGCGGGCCGTGGTGCACGACCGTGAGGGGGACGCCGCGGAGGCGTTCACCGAGCAACGTGGCCTGTGTGCGGCCGGTCTCCGTCAGTCCGCTCTCGTCCGGCAGTGCCTCGCCGTGCCGGACGAGATAGAGGTAGCGGGTGGCTGAGCCGGTCATGGGGAACTCCTCCGCGTCCTTCGATGATCTTGTGCATCCATGGACGCCGGCTCCCCCGGCGCCGGTTCCCCGGGGTCGCGGGCCGGTCAGGCGACCCAGGCGCCGGTGAGAGCCTGGACCGCGGAACCGTCGGCGTCGGCCAGCTTGGTGCCGACGAAGCCGCGGGCCCAGTCGGTGGTCTGGATCCGGAAGGCGGGCCGGTCGGCGTCGAGGGCCTCCATGACCGCCTCCGCCGCTCCGCCCGGGGTCTGGGCACTGCCGTCCAGGAACTGCTCGACGGTGCGGTCGATGTAGCGGCGCAGGGCGCCGGAGTACGGGCCCGCGTCGATGCCCGCCTCGAGGTCGAAGCCGATGTTGTTCACGAACTCGGTGGCGACGGCGCCGGGTTCCACGACGGACACGCTCACGCCCAGGGTCCGCGCGACCGGGGCCAGGCTCTCCATGTAGCCCTCGACGGCGAACTTGGCTGCGCAGTAGGCCTCGTTGAACGGCTGGCCGATGACACCGCCGACGCTGGTGACGGTGATCAGGCGGCCTCCGGAGGCGCGCAGGTGCGCCATGGCGGCCTTGGAGACGTTGAGCACGCCGAAGAAGTTGACCTCCATCACCTTGCGGATGTCGTCCATGGCGTCGTTCTCGAGGGTGCCCAGGTGGCCGGCGCCCGCGTTGTTGACGACGGCGTCCAGGCGGCCGTAGTCGGCGATCACCCCTTCGACTGCGGTGGTGACGGAGGCTTCGTCGGTCACGTCGAGCCGGCGGATGTCGAGGTCCACGCCCGCTTCGGCGGCGGCCTTGCGCAGCGCGTCGGCCCGGGAGGTGTCACGGAGGGTGGCGACGGTGCGCCAGCCGGCCCGGGCGGCGGCGACGGCTGCGGCGAGGCCGATGCCGGAGGAGGTGCCGGTGATGAGGACGGTGCGGGGGCTGGTGGACATGGCGGAGCCTTTCGGGTTCACGGACACGGCTTTTATGTGCGTGCACACACAACATAGCTTTGTGTGTGTGCACACGCAACCCGCCTATACTCGTGTCCATGCCGAAGAAGCTCCCCCAGGCCGAGATGCCCGCCGCCGACTACGCCTTCTACGGGCTGGTGTGGGCGGGCACGGTGATGACCGAGCGCGTCGACCGGGCCCTGGTCAAGGCACACGACCTCCCGGTCTCCTGGTTCGAGGTCATGCTCTGGCTGGCGTCCAGCCCCGAGCCCGTGCCCGCCTCCGTCCTCGGCAACAGCACCATGCTCAGTCGCAGCCAGGTCTCCCGGGTCGTGGACGCCCTCCAGGCACGGGGCCTGGTGGCGCGCACGCCCTCGGCGCGTGACGCGCGGTCGGTCGAGGTGTCGCTCACCGCCGAGGGCCGTCGGCTCTTCGAGGAGGCGGACGCCACTCGCCGTGAGGTCCTGGCGCCGGTCTTCACCGATCTCCTCGACGAACAGGACCTGGCGGCACTCGGCACGGTGTGGCGCAAGCTCAAGGCCGAGAAGGAGAAGCTGGCGCAGGAGCCGGCCACCGGGCCACGCCGGTCGTCGCGGTAGGCCGCCGGTGGGCCGGCCCCCGGCGCCGTCGCCCCGGCGGGCCGGACCGGGCGCCCTGGTGCACCCGGTCCGGCGCCCTGCCCGCTCAGCCCTGCTCGCGCAGGCCCCACGGTGAGCCGTACTCGGTGAGCAGATCGAGGAACGGGCGGGGCGGGAGCGCCTCGGGACCCAGGACGCCCGTGCCCTGCCAGACGCCGGTGGCCAGGAGTTCCAGGGCCACGACCGGGTTGACGGCGGTCTGCCAGACCACGGCCTGGGAGCCGTACTCGCTCATGGACCACTGGTTGTCGACGACGTGGTAGAGGTACACCTCGCGCGGAGCACCGTCCTTCGTGCCCTTCACCCAGGTGCCCGCGCAGGTCTTGCCGGTCATCCGCTCGCCCAGGCCGGCCGGGTCGGGCAGGCAGGCGGCGACGACGTCCCGCGGCGACACGCTCACGGGACCGTCCGCACCGGGGACGGTGACCTTCGCGGTGGCGTCCAGGCCCAGCTCGTGCAGGGTCTTCAGCTTGGCGATGAAGTCGTCGCCCAGGCCGTACTTGAACGTCACCCGGCGGGCGTCCACCCAGCGCGGGATCAGCAGCACCTCCTCGTGCTCCACGTTCACGCACTCGACCGGGCCGATGCCCTCGGGGAAGTCGAAGACCTCCGGCTCGCTGAACGGCGCGGTGGTGAACCAGCCGCGGTCCTTCTCGTAGACCACAGGAGGGTTCAGGCACTCCTCGATGGTGGTCCAGATGCTGAAGGAGGGGGCGAAGTCGTAGCCCTCCACCGTGAGGTTCGCCCCGTCGCGCACGCCGATCTCCTCGATCTCGTCGAACAGCTCGTCGGCGGCGTACCGGGCGAAGACGTCGGACAGACCGGGTTCCACGCCCATGCCGACCAGGGCCAGCCGGCCCGCGGCCGCCCAGCGGTCGGCCAGCTCGAACTGGCCGTCGCCGAGCTTGACGCCGCACTCCTCGTAGGGGCGCTCGGCGTGCGGCGCGGACAGCGACATCGCCATGTCCATGTAGTGCGCGCCGGCCGCGAGGGCCGCGCGGTACAGGGGCATCACGAACCGCGGATCGGTCGCGTTCAGCAGGACGTCGCAGCGCTCCTCCGTGAGCAGCCGGCGTACGGCGTCCTCGTCGGAGGCGTCGAGGCGCCGGGCACTGAACCGGTCCCCGTGCTCCTTCAGCGCCGCCACGGCGGCCTCGGCCCGGGTCAGGTCGTAGTCGGCCACGACCATGTGGGCCAGGAACCCGCGGCGGGCCGCGATCCGGGTGACGGCGGTCCCCACACCGCCCGCGCCGACGAGAAGTACTCGCATGTCACAGACCTCTTTCTGGAAGCACGCGCAGGTGCGCACGCAAGGACGCACACAGGGCCGGGGCCCTGCGGGATGCCCCTGATGCAACGGGACGGGCCCCGGTAGAGTCAACGGCGTTGGCATAAGAGTCGCCGTAACGGCGGTAGGGCGGAGTGGTGCGCATGGCCAAGCAGGTGGTGCCCGAGTCGGCGCGGCGCAGGCGCCGGCCGACGCAGCAGGGCACGGTGCTGTCCGAGCGGCTGATCGTGCACACCGCGCTGCGGGTGCTGCGGGAGCACGGCAGTACCGGCCTCACCGCGCGCCGGCTGGGCACCGCCCTCGGCGCGGATCCCAGCACGCTCTACCGGTACTTCGCGGGCATGGACGACCTGACCCGGGCCATCGGCGAGGAGCTGATGGGACAGGCGCTGGACAGCTGGTCGGCGACGGGAGAGTGGCGGGCCGACCTGCGGGCCCTCGGGCTCGCGATCCACTCCTCGTATCTCGCGCATCCGCAGGCCGCCGCCCTGACCGCGAGCCGGGTCACCGGTCGTCCCCGCGAGATCGCGGTCGACGAGACGATCCTCGGCATCCTGCGCACCGCCGGCTTCCCGGACGCCGCCGCGGTCCGCCTGTACCACGCCTTCATCGACCTGAGCCTGGCCTTCGCCGCCCTCGACGCCGGGGCGCTGGCGCTGACCGAGGAGGCCCGGGCGACGGACGAGGAGATGTGGACCTCCACGTACGCCCGGCTCCCCGCCGAGTCCTACCCCCACATCGCCGCGACCGCCCGTCTGCTGGCCGCCCGGATGCCCCACAGCGCCTATCCGGTCGTCCTGGACACCTTGCTGGACGACGCCGCCGCGCGACTGGCCTCAGCGCGCCGGGGCTGAGTCCTGGCCGCGCGGGGTCAGCCGGAAGTCGAAGCCGAGCGTTCCCGGGTCGAGGGCCGTGGCCCCGCCGTCGGCCGTGAGCACCGCGCCGTTGACGTACGACGCCGCGGGCGACAGCAGCCAGCCGATCACCTCCGCGATCTCGCGGGGCTCTCCCGGCCGGCCCAGGGGCAGCGCCCGGGTCGCCTCCGCGTACGCGGCGTCCACGCCCCCGTCCTCCCCCAGGTCCGCCTCCTGCGCGAAGCGGGTCATGCGCCGGTCGGCCATCTCGGTCCGCACCCACCCGGGACACACGATGTTGGCCCGCACCCCCTGAGGCCCGTAGTCGACGGCGACGGAACGGCACAGCTGGAGCAGGGCGGCCTTGGACGTGGCGTACGGGGCGTTGCCGGTGCCGTTGCGCAGGGCGGAGACCGAGGCCACGGCGACCACCGAGCCCCTGGACTCCAGCAGGTGCGGTATCGCCGCCCGCAGCAGCAGGAGCGGGCCGGTGACGTTGGTGCGCATCACCTCGTCCCAGTCCTGCAGCGACATGTCCCCCACCGCGCCCCCGCGTCCGATGCCCGCGTTCAGCACCAGCCCGTCGATCCGGCCGTGGGCGGCCAGTGCCGCCCGGACCAGTCCCTCGGCCGCGGCGGGATCCCCCACGTCGGACGGGTGGGCGAGCGCGCCGGTCTCCCGCTCCAGACGCCGCAGTGGTTCGGCCCGCCGGCCGGAGACGACCACCTCGTGCCCGCCCTCGCGCAGCAGCCGGGCCGTGGCCTCCCCGATGCCCGTCCCTCCGCCGGTCACGACGACAACCCTCTTGTCCGCCACTGCAGTCAGTCCCTTCAGCGAGATCATCCAGCGCAGCCGAGACTAGAACGCGCGGACGGGCTGCTGACGACTTCCGGCCAGCGCCCGCCGCGAGGTCCGGGCGCGGCTCAGTCCGCCTCCCCGGACCGGGGCGCTCGGGCCCAGCCCAGGGACCGTTCCACGGCTCGCTGCCAGTTCTCGTACTCCGACGCGCGGCGCTCGGGGTCCATGGCGGGCAGCCACTGGCCGGCGCGGTGCCAGTTGCGGCGCAGGACCTCGAGATCGGACCAGTAGCCGGCGGCGAGGCCTGCGGCGTAGGCGGCTCCGAGGGAGACCGTCTCGATGACCATGGGCCGGACCACGGGGACGTCGAGCACGTCGGCCACGAACTGCATGAGCAGGTTGTCGGCCGTCATCCCGCCGTCCACCTTGAGCTGTTTCAGGGCGACGGAGGAGTCGGCGTTCATGGCGTCGACGACCTCGCGCGTCTGCCACCCGGTGGCCTCGAGGACGGCACGGGCCAGGTGCCCCTTGGTGATGTACGAGGTCAGGCCGACGATGACCCCGCGCGCGTCGCTGCGCCAGCGCGGTGCGAACAGGCCGGAGAAGGCGGGAACGATGTAGCAGCCCCCGTTGTCCTCGACCGTCCGGGCCAGCGTCTCGATCTCGGGTGCGCTGCTGATCAGCCCGAGGCGGTCGCGGAACCACTGGACCAGCGAGCCGGTGACCGCTATCGATCCCTCCAGGGCGTAGACCGGTTCCTGGTCCCCGATCTTGTAGGCCACGGTCGTGAGGAGTCCGTGGCGGGAGCGTACGAGTTCGGTTCCGGTGTTGAGCAGCAGGAAGCTGCCGGTTCCGTACGTGCACTTCGCCTCGCCCGGTGAGAAGCAGGTCTGGCCGAAGAGGGCGGCCTGCTGGTCGCCGAGGGCCGCGGTGATGCGGACGCCGGGGAGGACGGCGCGGGCCTCGCCGTACGGTTCCGCGGAGGGCCTGATCTCGGGGAGGACCGGGCGGGGCACGCCGAACAGGGCCAGCAGTTCGTCGTCCCAGGTGAGGGTGCGGATGTTCATCAGCATGGTGCGGCTGGCGTTGGTGGGGTCGGTGAGGTGCAGGCCCCCGTCCGGGCCCCCGGTGAGGTTCCAGATGAGCCAGCTCTCCATCGTCCCGAACAGCACCTCGCCGTCCTGGGCGCGCTGCTTCAGTCCTTTGACGTTGTCGAGCATCCAGCGGAGCTTGAGCGCCGAGAAGTAGGTCGAGGGCCCCAGGCTGCAGCGCTCCAGGAAGAACTCCTCGCCGGGCCGGCGTCTGAGTTCGTCGACGAGCGGGGCGGTCCGCGTGTCCTGCCAGACGATGGCCCGGGTGACGGGTGCGCCCGTCCGCCGGTCCCAGAGGACGGTCGTCTCCCGCTGGTTGGCGATGCCCACGGCGGCGATCCGGTCGGCGTCGACGCCGGCGACGGACAGGGCCTCGGGCACCACGCGCTGGAGGTTGTGCCATATCTCGGCGGCGTCGTGCTCGACCCAGCCCGGCCGCGGGAAGTGCTGCTCGTGCTCGTGCTGGGCCACCGAGACCAGGCGCCCCCGGTGGTCGAACAGAATGCATCGGGTGGAATTGGTGCCCTGGTCGATGGACATTACGTACCGTTCCACCATGATCGTTCTGCCTTCCCCGGGGTGCGGGAGCGCGGGCCGGGCCTACCAGCGGCCGGCGCCCAGTTCTCTGGAGACCGCCCGCGCGGCCTCGCGGAGCAGGGTGATCAGACTCGGCCGCGGGTGCCCCTGGCTGTCACAGATCCGCTCCACCGGTCCGGACAGGCCGATGGCGCCGACGACCAGGCCGCCGTGCCCTCGGATCGGCGCGGCGACCCCCGCCTCCCCCATGCTCATCTCCTGGATCTCGGCGGCCCAGCCGAGGTCCCGGACCTCGGCGAGCGCCCGGTCGAGCTGCTCCACGGTGGCCAGGGTGTGCCGGGTGTAGGCCTCCAGTTCCGGTCCCGTGGCGGGCTCCAGGGCGGCGGTTCCGTAGGCGAGCAGCACCTTGCCGAGCGAGGAGGCGTGCAGGGGCAGCAGTGCGCCGACGTCGAGGGTCTGGAGCGTGTCGTCCGGCCGGAAGACGTGGTGGATGACGAGGACCCTGCCCTCCAGCGGGGTGCCCAGGCGGACGGCCTCCCCGCTGCGGGCGGCCAGGGCGTCGGCCCAGTTGATCGAGCGGGAGCGCAGCTCGTTGACGTCCAGGTAGCTCGTGCCGAGGTGCAGGAGGGCGGCGCCGAGCTGGTATTTCCCGGTCGCGGTGTCCCGCTCCACGAAGTCCACGTGCTGGAGCGTGCGCAGGATGCCGTAGGCGGTCCCCTTCGCCAGTCCGAGCGAGGCCGCCACCTCGCCGAGCCCGAGTCGTCGGGGGCCGGCGGCGAGCAGGCGCAGGATCGCCGCCGCCCGTTCGATCGACTGGACCGGGCCGGCCATGAGGCGAGCCTATTACCGCCCCGAAGTGTTCGCCGTTCGTGCAGGTGACGGCTGTTGTTTCGGCGCCCATCTGCGGCGTTCGGTAATGCCGACCATCGTTCATTGACCGCGCCGACCGCACTCCATAGCGTGCATAAGGCCGGCATCGTGCCCGGCCCAGGCGCCCCCGGCGGGGCGGTGATCATCCCAGGAGACAACATGGCGGTACAGCTCAACACGCTGGTTCGGGAGGCATGCGAACACGTTTGTCCGCTGCCGCCCGTCGCCGGGGCCGTCTCGGCCGTTCGCCGACGCGTGCGCGGAGTCCTCTCCGACTGGAACGTGTCCCCCGACATCGTGGAGGACGCGCTACTGGTGGTGACGGAGCTGGTCACGAACGCGCTGCTGCATGCTCTGCCACCGGCCGTGCTGCGGCTGTCGTGGGTACGGCACGACGGGACGGGCACCCTGCGCATCGAGGTCACCGACATGGGGCCCGCGTTTCCGGCGGGCGAGTCGCGCCTGGGGCTGGACCCCGAGGAGTGCGGGCGCGGCGAGGAGATCGTGCGCGCGCTGGCGGCCCGTCACGGGGTTCGCGTCCATGCCGGTGCGGTCAGCCGCTGGGCCGATCTCGTGGCGGCGTGAGGCGCCGTACCCGCTATTCGACGGCCGGGTCCTCCTGTGCGCAGTGCAGGGCCCGCCTCACCGCACGCTCCACGTCCTGCCGGCTCGACCCGGTGGCCTCCGCGTACTCGGTGACGGCGGCCCGCAGGGCGCCCGCCGCCTCGCACCAGCGGCGCTCCTGGGCGTCGTACTGATCGCCGGTCAGACCCGCGAGACGGGCGCGTGCCTCCTCGGCGGCCCGCTCCAGCTCGATCAGCCCATCGGGGATGTCTGCCACATACACGATCATAAGCCGCGGGTGTGGCCGCCGACCTGTCGGTGCTCCCGCCGTTCGGGTGGGCCCCGCCGGGCGGCGACGGGCTCAGGGGTGCCGGGGCTCAGAGGCGCCGTCTCAGGGCCGCGCGGCGATGTACAGGCTCTGCGTGCTGCGGCCCAGGGGACCCTTCTCGTCGTACAGGGCGGATTCCGCGAGGCCGATGCCGGCGCCGTCCACCGTGGTCCGGGCGTCCAGGCAGACCCATTCCCCTTCGGGGTGGCGGTGCAGGCCGACGGTGAGGTCGGCGTTGATGAAGACGTAGCGGTGGAAGTCCAGCTCGGCGCTGACGCCGTTGCCCGAATCGGCCGCCGTGAGGACCCGGCTGAGCGGCGTGATCTCCTCGCCCGCGACCAAGGGCACCCGCATGCGCATCCACGCCGTGGCCGGGCCCGGCTCGAGGAAGGAACCGGCGGCGAACCGCAGGTCCATGGCGGTGTGGTAGCCCTGCTCCCACGGAACCGGGAAGAAGGACTTCGCGGGCACGGCCTCGGGGCCGGGCAGCTGCCGCGCCTGCGACACCTGCGGGACCGAGTCCGGGGCGGTCTTCATCAGCAGCGCCGTCACCCGCATCGCTTCCTTGCCGCCGTCGGGGACCAGGGAGGCCTCCACCAGTTCGACACTGCGCCCGGCGCGCAGGACGCGCGTGGACACGGTCAGCGGCCGTATCGGGACCGGGCGCATGATCTCGTACGTGAGCCGGACGGTCCGCATGTCCGGCCGGGCGTCCGGCCGCTGCTCGACGGCCAGGCCGAGCAGCGCGGCCGGCGGGCCGGCGTGCTGGGAGTCCGCGTCCCAGGGGCCCCGGGTGTAGGCCGTGGGGAGGAACCGGTCGGGGGCCTCCCGCTGGTAGAAGGCTTCGGCTTCCGGCACCGGCATGGCTGTCCTCCTGTTGACGCGGACGCTTCACCCTCATGTTACTAAGCGCTTGCTCATTCGGGGAGGGTGTACGAGGAAGCCCCGGCCGGACCTTCAGGGTGCCGGAAGGAGCACCCCCGGATTGAGGACGCCGGCCGGGTCCAGAGCGGCCTTGGCCGCCGCCAGCGCGGCGGCGAAGGGCTCGGGACGCTGACGGTCGTACCAGGGGCGGTGATCGCGCCCCACGGCGTGATGGTGCGTGATGGTGCCGCCGGACGCCTCGATCGCCTCGGACACCGCGGCCTTGATGTGGTCCCACTGGGCCACGGTGCTGCCCCAGCGGCCGGGCGCGTACACACCGAAGTACGGTGCCGGCCCGTCCGGGTAGACGTGGGTGAACCGGCATGTGATCACACCGGTCCCGGTGACCTCGCTCATGGCCTGACGCGCGGCCTCCGTGACGGCCCGGTGGAGCGCTTCGAACTTGTCCCAGGTGCACGCCGTCTCGAACGTCTCGGCGATCACCGCGTGGCGGGCCAGCACGTCGCGCTGGTAGGGCATGCGCAGGAACGACGAGCGCCAGGTCTCCGCGGCCCGCGCGGCCCCGGACTCCGTGCCGGAGGTCCCGCCCGGCTCCCCCGTGGCGTCGGCGGACGGTTCCCCGCCGTGGTCGCGGCAGAGTTCCACGGCGCGTGCCAGGCTGTGGTGCACCGGGTGGTCGGCGGACTCGAATGCGAGGACGAGCACGCCCCCGCCCACGCTCACGCCCGCGTTCAGCAGCGACTCGGCCGCGTCCAGGAGGCGGCAGTTCGCCGGGTTCAGCCCGCTCTGGGCGATGGCACGGGTGGCGGCCACCGCGGCCGCGTAGTCCGCGAACCGCACCGACGCCCCGGCGCGCCGCCGGGGGCGCTCCTGCAGGCGCATCCACGCCTCGGTGATGACGCCGAGTGTTCCCTCGCTGCCCAGGAAGAGCCGGTCCGGTGACGGCCCCGCGCCGGAGCCGGGCAGCCGCCGCGAGGCGCTGACGCCGCTCGGTGTGACCACGCGCATCGACTCCACCAGGTCGTCGATGTGCGTGTACAGGGTGGCGTAGTGGCCGCCGGCACGCGTGGCGAGCCAGCCGCCGAGCGTGGAGAACTCGAACGACTGCGGGAAATGACGCAAGGTCAGCCCGTGCGGCCTCAGCCGGCTCTCCAGGTGCGGCCCGAACACGCCGGCCTGTACGCGCGCGGCCCGGCTCGTCCGGTCGATCTCCAGGACCCGGTCCATGCGTCCCATGTCCAGGGTGACCGCGCCGGGGCGGCCGTCACAGCGCGGTTCGACACCACCGACCACCGAGCTGCCGCCGCCGTACGGGACCACGGCGATGCCCTCGCGGGTGCACCAGTCCAGGAGGTCGGTCACCTCGCGCTCGTCGCGGGGCCGGGCGACGAGGTCCGGCACATGACGCAGGTCGCCCTGCAGGTTGCGTACGACGTCCCGGTACGCCTTGCCGTGCGCGTGGGCGGCGCGGTCGGCCGGTTCAGCGGAGCACAGTCCGGCGAGCGAGGCCGGTGCGGTCACCCGGGGCTCGGGCAGCCCCAGCGAGGCGATGTCCGGCGGCCGGTGATCGGTCAGCTCGCCCGGCATCAACGCCCGCACGCGCCCCAGCAGTTCATTCAGTTCGGCGCCGCGCACCGCGTCCTCGTCATTGCCCCATCCCCACCACGACCGCGCCATGACTCTCCGCCCTCGCGAATTGACCTTCGGGTAAATTACCTTCGGGTCATATCGTGGGCTACAGTGAACCCATGGGCAAGGCCGGTACCAAGGGCGTCTCCCGCACCGACCGGGAGCGGCAGATCGTCGACGTGGCCGTGGAGGAGTTCGGGCGGCACGGGTACGCGAGTGTGTCCGTCGCCGCGGTCGCGCGGCGCGCGGGCATCTCCAAGCCTCTGGTCTACAGCTACTTCGACTCCAAGGACGGCCTGTTCCTCGCCTGCGTCCACCGGGTCGGCGCGCTGCTGGCCGACGCCGTGGCCGGTGCCGGGTCGCGCCGCGGATCGACCGGTCACGCACTGGACACCCTCTCCGCGATCTTCACCGCGGTCGAGCACTGCCGGCACGCCTGGTCGGTCCTCTACGACCCCGCCCTGCCGCCGTCCGGTGAGGTGCGCGACGCCGTGAGCCTGTACCGCGGGCGGCTCGCCGCCATGGGCGCGGCGGGCGCCGCGGGGCTCCTGACCCGTGCCGGGCACGACGATCCCCTCGACCACGAACTCCTCAACGGCGTCTGGCAGTACGCCGTGACGGCCGTCATGCGCTGGTGGTCCGAGCACCCGGAGCAGAGCGCGGCCGCGATGACGGCCCGCTGTGCCCGCCTCCTCACCGCGCTGGGCACCGGCTGACCCACCCGTCCCGCCTGGCACGCCCGAAGCCTCGGCCACAGGAGTCGGCTGGCCGGATCACCCGGGAGTGTGGCTGGAATTGACATCTGACGGGCCGTCGAACACGGCGATACTCGGCCTGGGCAATTCGCCCCCCACTCGCGTCTTCGGAGGCCACCGATGTCTCAGACCAGCGTTCACACCACCGCAGTCCTCGAAGCCTGGCTGTCCGGTGCGGAGAGTGCGTACGGCCAGCTCAACCCGGCCGGTCCGCTGTACGTCGGCGGTGCCGCCGCGGAGGCCGCGCTCACCGACCCGAGCGACTCCCTGTACGGCTTCTGTTCCAGCCCGAGCGGCTCGCGCGGCAGCTGGTGCTGCTGACCGCTCACTTCCTGAACCGTGCCGCTGATCGTCCGCGGCCCGGCCAGGCCCCGCGGGGAACCGCGCGGCACGCCCGACAGGTCCGCCCCGCACGCCGGACGCGGAACCGGCAGGGCGTGCCCGCGCTGTTCCCCGCGTCTTTTCCGGGCGTGCCCGAGCGGGCGCGCCGTACCGAGGCAGGGAGGGTGAAGGGTGAGCGGGTCGGCGCCGGACGGTGACGAGCAGGTGGAGTGGTTCTCCGAGCCCCTACGCGGCATCGCGAGCCCGTGGCGGGAGGACCTGGCCCGGCGTCTCGCGGCCGTGCGCGCGCTGGACCGGCCGGAGCGGGACGTGCTGCTGGAGGCCGGGCACACCGCGCTGCTCAGGTCGCTGCACGCCAAGCTCTCCCGGCTGTTCCTGCTGGAACTCCACGCCCTGCGCCTGGCGCGGGGCGCCGGCGCTGCGGCCGAACCGGCAGGACCCGAAGGGGACACGCGCACCTGGGCCGCGTTCATCGAGCAGGCCTGCGAGGAGGGCTACCTCGACAAGCTCGCGGACCGCTATCCGACCCTCGGCCGGCGGATCGCCGCGGTGGCCCGCATGTCCGTGGCGGCCACGGCCGGTCTCGCGGAGCGACTCGCCGCCGACCGGCACCTGCTGGCACCGCTGCTCGGTGCGCCCGCCGGCCGGATCCGCGCCGTGACGTTCGGGGCGGGGGACAGCCACGGCGGCGGACTGACCGTCAGCCGGCTCGACCTCGCCGGCGGGACCGTCATGTACAAGCCACGTCCGTCCGAGGCGGACGTCGCCCTCGGCGCGCTGCTGGACGAGCTGTTCGCGGACTTCCCCGGTGCCCCGGCACCGCAGGAACGGATCCGGGTGCCCCGCACCCTGGCCCGCGAAGGCTACGGCTGGGCCGAGTTCGTCCACCACCGCTACTGCTCGGACGGCTCGGAACTCGCCGCCTTCTACCGCAACATGGGCCACTGGCTGGCCGTCCTCCGCTTCGCCGGAGGCACCGACATGCACGCGGAGAACATGATCGCGTCCGGCCCGGTGCCGGTCGTCGTGGACGCCGAGACGCTCTTCGACGCACCCGCCCCCTTCCCGCCCAGTGGCCGGGGGGACGCGGTGGACGTGGCGGCAGCGGCCATCCGCCGTACGGTCCTGCGCACTGGTCTGCTGCCCGTGCGCGGCACCGGATTCGCGCTCGGCGGCGTCGACATCTCCGGTGTGGGCGCGCTCCCCGGCCAGCAGCCGCTGATCCCGAACCCGGTGATCGCGGGCGGCGGCACCGCAGCGGCCCGGTTCGAGGTGGACCTGGTGGCGATGCCGACCGCCGGCAACCACCCCAGCCCCACCCCGGTGCTCAGCGCGTACTGGGACCGGATCCTGGCCGGCTTCCGCGAGATGACCGCGCACCTGCGCCGGCCCGGCACGGACCCCGCGCAGCTGCTGCGCCGTTTCGAAGGGGCCCGCGCCCGGCGGATCCTGCGGCCGACCCAGGCGTACGTCGACATCGGCCGCATGCTCTGGCACCCGGCGTCGCTGCACGACGAGGCCGCGGCCGTGGAGCGGGCCCGGGACATCCTGCGGCGCAACGCGGACGTGCTGCCGGGGGCGCCGACGGACCGCGAGACCATCGACGGCGAGATCGCCGACCTGCTGGCGGGTGACGTGCCGATGTTCGGCTTCACCGTCGACACGGAGGCCGTGCGCAGGACGGTCGAGGACTGGCGCACCGCCGACTTCGCGCTGGAGGAGTCGGTGATCCAGGACGCCCTGGTGGGCGCCTACCTCAACGAACGTTCCCTGCCCGCCCGGGTGCAGGCCGCGGCGGACCGGCCGCACGCCCGGGACCGCGAGCGGCGCCGGCGGCGGCTGGCCGCACAGCTGGTGGGCCGGCTGTGCGCGGGGGCGGTGCGCGGAACGGACGGCACGGCCACGTGGATCAGCCCCGTCTTCACCCCGGCCGGCTGGTCCATCAGGGTCCTGCCCGCCGACCTGTACACCGGGCAGGGCGGGGTGGCCCTGGTGCTCGCGGAGTACGTGCGCGAGGTCCGGGCCGGCCGGGCGGACGAGGTGCCGGGCGTCGCGGAGACCTTCGACGGCGCGCTGCGCGTGCTGACCGGTACCGAGGAGCAGACACCCACACCGTCGGCAGGGGCGTTCAGCGGGGCCGCGTCGCAGGTGTGGACGTGGCTGGCGCTGCACCGGGTGCTCGGGGAGCAGTGGCCGCTCGCCCGGGCCGCCGAGCGGGCCGCGCTGCTCGAAGGCCCGCTCGTGGACGACGACATCGAAGTGGACCTCCTCAACGGGGCGGCCGGTGGCATCGTCCCGCTGCTCGGCCTGGCCGAGGCGACCGGACAGGACCGCTGGCTCGCCGCCGCCGCGCACATCGGCCGCCGGCTGGAACGGCTGGCCACCGTCGACGCACAGGGAGCCCGCTGGACGACCCGGCTCAACCCCGAGGGCATCGGCGGCTTCGCACACGGCGCCACCGGCATCGGCTGGGCACTGGCCCGGCTCGCGCTCAGCGCGGCGGGGACCGCGGCCGAGCGAGACGCCTGGCAGCATCTCGCCGGGCGGGCCTTCGCCTTCCAGGAGTCCCTGTGGCAGCCCGGCCAGGGCAACTGGCTCGACGTCCGCATCGGCGCCGAGGAGGACTTCTTCACCAGCTGGTGCCACGGCAGTACCGGGGTGGGCCTCGGCATGCTGGATCTCCATCGCCGCGCGGGCGATCCCGCCCACCTCGACATGGCCCACCGGGCCGCCCGCGCCTGCGCCGCCGAGGGGTTCGGCTGGAGCCACACGCTGTGCCACGGTGACCTCGGCCTCTGGCAGTTCCTCACCACCCTGGGCTTCGGCGACCGGGACGATCTCGACGGGGAGATCCTCACCGGGCTGGAACAGCGCGGCCCTGTCGGCGGCCTGGCCCGCGAGGCCTTCTCCCCCAGCCTGATGTCCGGGCTCGCGGGCGTCGTCCACACCCTGCTGGGCATGCACCGGTCGGCTTCCCTGCCCGATCCGCTGCTGCTGGGCTGACCGCAGCCCGGACTCCGCCGGGTTCCGGTCGGGGCGCCCCCGTCCCACCGGCCATCGGGGTCGGGACGCCCCCCAGGATCTGCCCCGGCCACCCGGGGCGCGCATCGAGCCAGGACGTGCCTGGATCGCGGCGTGCCTCGGGTCGGGGCGTGCCTCGGGTCGAGGCGTCCCTCGGGTCGGGGGCCTCCCTTGGACCGGGGGCCTCCCTTGGACCGGGGGCCTCCCTAGGACCGGGGGCCTCCCTCGGACCGGGGGCCTCCCTCGGATCGGGGGCCTCCCTCGGATCGGGGCGTGCCCCGGATCGGGGCGCCTCGAATCGGGGGGCGCCCCCGCTCTTCGTCGGCCTTCGCCGGCCTTCGCTTCGCGCGCTGTCCTCAGCCGTCGTTCGGCATGACCTTCCGTACCTTGCCCTTGGGATCCGCCTCCAGGTATCCGGTCTCGCTGTAGGCGTTGCTGAGGTACACGGACATGCCCGCGGGGTCGCCGAAGACCGGGTCCGGCGTGTTCAGCACCAGGTACCGGGTGGTCACGTGGTCGACGTTGAGCTTCTTCTCGGCCTCGCTCAGCAGCGCCGGTACCGCGTTCCAGTCGAACCCGTCCAGGCTGACGGGTGATTCGGTGCTCGGCAGCTTCCCGCTGATGATGCCCTTCTCCACGCCCTGGCCGACGCGGTAGGTGTACGTGTCGTACTTGGTGTCGCTGCCGTCGACCATCATCTCGGCGATGGCGTACTGCGGATACACCGTGAGGCTGCCGAAACGGTCCCGGCCGGACTCCTTCTTCAGGGCCGCCACGGCGGTACGGACCCCGGCCGGGGTGAGCAGGTCTCCCTTGCCCGTCCCGCCCTTGTCGGCCTCCCCGGTGTCCGTCTCCCCGGTGTCCGTCTGCTCCTTGCCCGCGGGTGCGGCGGAGTGAGCCGTCGCGTCGTGCGACGGTGAACGGCTGGAGGTGCCGGCGGACTTCGGGCGCCCGGAGGAGCTGGAGACCTCCGCGTCGCCTTCGGGCCACAGCGTCCCTATGAGCGCGCCGGCGAGAGCCACCCCGGCGATGGGCAGGCCCACCAGCACCCGGCGCCGGCGCGGACCGGGCCGCACGGGCACGGGCGCGGTCATGGCCGGGGGACGCGCGTCCTCGGGCCCCGCCGGCATGGTGTGCGCGGGACGGGCGTCGTACGGTCCCGTGGGCATCGCGGGCGGCGGACCGAAGCCCGGAGCCGTCGCGCCGAGGGCCGGCCCCGGTGCGGCGGAGCCGGGAGCCGGTGCGGCGGGCGGGGGCTGGAGCGGGTAGGAGGTGGGGGTGGTCCCGGCCGCCTGGGCCGCCGTGTCGAGCATCCGCTCGAGTTCCGTCGCACCGGGTCGTGCCGCGGGGTCACGGACGAGGAGCCGCTGCAGCACGTCGGTCAGTGCGCCCGCCCGGACCGGTGGCGGGATCTCTTCGCTCAGAACGGCGGCGAGCGTCGCCAGGGTCGTGCCCCGGCGCAGCGGGTGACGGCCCTCCACGGCGGCGTAGAGCATCATGCCGAGCGACCACAGGTCCGAGGCAGGGCCGCCGTCCTGACCCGAGACCCGTTCCGGAGCCATGTAATCGGCGGTGCCGATGATCGACCCGGTGGCGGTGAGGGCGGTCGACTCGCGGATCGCCGCGATGCCGAAGTCCGTGAGCACCGGACGTCCGTCCGGGCGCAGCAGTACGTTGGCCGGTTTCACGTCACGGTGCTGGATGCCGACCTCGTGCGCCGCACGCAGCGCGGCCAGCACCTCCCGGCCGATCAGCGCGGCTTCCGGCGGATCCATGGGCCCACGGGCGAGCCGGTCGGCCAGGGAGCCCCCGGTGACGAGTTCCATGACGAGCCAGGGGTAGGTGCCGGGGCCGCCGTCCACGATGTGGTGGATGGTCACCACGTTGGGGTGGTCCACCCGGGCCAGGGCGCGGGCCTCCCGCAGGACGCGCTCGCGGAGCATCCGCGCGGCTTCCGGGTCGTACTCGGCGAGGTCCGGATCGGGCGGCCGGACCTCCTTGACGGCCACGTTCCGGTGCAACACCAGATCCCGGGCCAGCCACACCATGCCCATACCGCCACCGCCGAGCCGTTTCTCCAGCTCGAACCGCCCGTCGACAACTCGTCTGCCGCTGTTGTCGCTGCCCGCTTCGCTCATGCGGGGGAGCTTAGTTGCCCCTGCCGACAGCGAGCGCACGGCCTGGGCGCCGGACGGCCCCGGAAGTCGAGGCCCCTTCCGCACGCGAGTCGGGGGACGTGCGCGCGTCGATCGGAAACACCCGTTGCATCCTCTATGTTCGGGTATCTCCCCTCCCCCGTCTCCTCGCCCCTTTCCTCCCTTCGCCTCTCGCCCCTTCTCACCCTTTCTCGCCCCTTCGCTGCCCAGGAGGTCCGGTCATGACCACTTCTCCGCCGCCAGGACGGGCCGCCGGAGACGGCCACTACGGCGAGGACCTGTTCGAACCGGAACGCCCCGGGGAAGCGGGGCGGATCGACGCCGCCGCACTGGTCTACGACCCCGTGACCACCCGCCGTCTGCGGGCTATCGGCGCCGGGCCGGGCAGCCGCTGCCTGGAGGTGGGCGCCGGGACCGGGACCGTGGCACGCTGGCTGCTGGAAGAGGCGGGCGTCGACGAGGTGGTCGCCCTGGACCGGGACACCAGCGGCCTGGAACCCCTCGCGGGCCGGCGCCTGCGCGTGCTCACCGCCGACCTCACCGACGAGTCACTGCGGCCCGGCGGCTTCGACCTCGTCCATGCGAGGTTCGTCCTCATGCACCTCCCCCAGCGCCGCCGGCTCATCACCCGGCTCGCCGGGTGGCTGAATCCCGGAGGGTGGCTGGTGCTGGGCGACGCCCTGGAGGTGCCGAACCCGCTGGACGCCTCCTCCGCGTACCGGCGGACCATGGACGCCATGTGGCAGGCGCTGCGGTCCACGATCGGCACCGACACCTCCTCGGTCCCGGCGTACCCGCACTTCCTGCGGGAGGAAGGCCTGCACGACGTGGGTGCGGAACTCTTCGCGCCACCGCTCGTCGCGGGCAGCCCCCTGGTCCGGTTCTGGTCCGAGACGTGGAGCCGGATGCGCCCCGCCCTGGAGGAAACCGGTCTGGTGGACGCGGCAGCCGTCGACGAAGCACTCGACTACCTGGCCTCGCCCCGATTGGCGGAGCTGGGGCCCGGAATGGTGACGGCCTGGGGGCAGCGGCCTCGGGGCGAGGGCGAGACGGGCCGCTGACCGGCTTTCAGGGGCCGCCGTTCACCTGCGGGCGCCTGGCCTCCGGCATGCCGTGGTGCCGCCGGGGAACCGGCAGCGCGTGCGCTTGCCCGCCCGCGCCGGGCAGGGCCGGGGTTCCGGGTGGGCGCGCTCGTTCCAGCCACCTCCGGTAGACCGGCGCCTCATGGGCCACCGCCCAGTAGGCCTGCTCCAACTCCGGGTAGGCACCGTCCAGTTCGCTTTCCGTGCGGGCCGCGAGCAGCAGGCGTACTCCTATCGGGTCGCCCTGCAGAGGGCGGATCGCGAGGTCGGGGCGGGGGTGGGCGGTGGGCTGGCTGACCGTGACCACCTCGCCGGTGGCGGCCAGTGAGTAAGCGGTGAGGTAGTCGCCGTGCAGCATCTCGGAGTCGAGGCCGGCGGCCCGCAGCACCCGGCACAGTGCGTCCCACTCGCCGTCGACCGTGGCGTCGACCATCCAGCGGTCCCCGGCGAGGTCGGCCAGGCTCACCTCCGTCCGTGCCGCCGCCGGATGGTCCGCGGCGAGCGTGACGAACTGCGGTTCGCGCGCGACGAGCACGCGCAGGCACAGGCCCGCGGGAATGCGCAGCGGGCAGCCCTCCACCTCGTGCACGAACGCCATGTCCAGCCGTCCCGCGGCGACCATGGCCAGCAGGGCGTTGGCGGACACGTTCATCTGCAGCGTCGGTTCGATCCGCGGCACGCGCGTCCTCAGCAGCCGCAGCCAGCCCGGGATGGCCCGGCTCGCGGTGGCGCCGATGCGGAGGTGGAAGCCACCGGCGGCCCGGGCGGCCGCCGCCCTGGTCTCGGTGACGATCGCGGCGAACTCCGCCACCAGCGGCCTGGCCCGGCTCAGCACCGCCAGCCCCAGCGGAGTGGGCCGGCAGCCGGTCCGGTCGCGCAGGAAGAGCTGAGCACCGAGGGCGCGTTCGATGCGCCGCAGCTGAGTGCTCAACGAGGGCTGCGCCAGGCCGAGTCGGCGTGCCGCTTTGTGCAGGCTGCCGGTGTCGGCGATGGCGCAGAGAACGCGCAGATGCCTCACCTCGAGCTCCATGGGGGGAGCGTAAGGCGGTGCCGCATGCCGCACCAGCTGTTCAAGTTCCAACGAATGTGGAGGAGTTGGCCGCCGATAGCTTCGCGTTATCCCCAGTTGCCATCATCCCCGGTCCCGTTGGTCTCCCCGAGACTCACTGGCAACCGATCGTTCAACCCCACAGAACGAGTAGGAGCCCCCACATGGTGTCGTTCCGTACCCGCAACGGATCGAAGAACTCCCGGAGACTCGCGGCCCTGGCGCTCGGCCTCGGCCTGGCCTCCGCCGCGCTGGGCACCGCGAGCCCCGCGAGCGCCGAGAACACCGCAGCAGTACCCTCCCCCGCCACCGCCGCCGGCTACGTGGGCACGGCCGAGAACGCCGGGAACAAGGCGTTCTTCGACGCCGTCCTGAAGTCGGTCGCCGAGCGGCAGGCCGCCCAGCCCTCCCTGAAGGTGGTGACCGTCTACTACAACGCCTCCCAGGCCCCGAGCTTCCGCTCCCAGATATCCAGCGCCGCGTCCATCTGGAACAGCTCCGTGTCGAACGTCAAGCTCCAGGCGACCACGGGCAGCGCCGACTTCGCGTACTACGAGGGCAACGACCCGCGCGGATCGTACGCCTCCACCAACGGCCACGGCAGCGGCTACATCTTCCTGGACTACGCGCAGAACCGGCAGTACGACTCGATACGGGTCGCCGCCCACGAGACCGGCCACGTGCTGGGGCTGCCCGACCACTACAGCGGCCCGTGCAGCGAGCTGATGTCGGGGGGCGGTCCCGGCCCGTCCTGCACCAACCGGTACCCGAACGCCACCGAACGCTCCCGGGTCAACCAGCTCTGGGTCAACGGCCTCGCCAAGGCCGTCGCGCAGCTGAACAGGGCGGGCTCTACCCGCTGACCGAGCCGGGCCGGCCCCCCACGCCGGCCTGACCCGCCCACGACGACGGTACGGACCGCGGCGCCGATCCGCGGTCCGTACCGCTGTCGGGCACGACGGTGAACCCTCGTCCCGGGCCGAGGCTCTGAGCCTCCTCAAGTCGCTTGGCACCGGCAGGACCCGGCAGCCACGATGATCCACATGAGGGGATTCTCAGGGCTGAACAAGAAACTCGACTACGTGCTGGTCATCCGGGACTCGGAGCTGACGACGGCGTCCCTGCGCCGGGCCCTGGCCGAGGCTCCGCCGGAAGAGCGCGCGGGACTGGAGCGTGCCGCCGCGCTCGTCGAGTCCACGGCCGCCGCCAGCGACGTCCAGCTGCGCGCCCATTGGGTCCGTTCCCGGCTGGCCGCCGTCGGCTTCACCGGAGACATCGCCTCCGTGGCGGCGGTGCGGGCCCTGCGTCAGGCGGAGCCCCGGCTGAGTCTCCTGGCGGCGGTCCAGCTGCAGAAGGACGCCGTGGCCGACACGCGGTGACCGCCGGACCCGAGAGGGCCGCGCAGGGGGCTCGCACGTTCCGCGTCAACGGTCCGCGTGCGAGGCGCGCCGTCGGGGGAATCTCCCCGCGCCGGGGACGCCGGCACGCTTGCCGTGTGCCAGGCTGCCGTCGAACGCCCCGGTTCGGTGTCCGGGCCCGGTTCAGCGCAGGAGGCAGCGACCTTGACGGCCCACGAAGACCCCCTCGGCTGGGAGACCTCCGCGGCTGCCGACGCCTACCGGGGCCGTGACATGCGGCTGGCCGAGCAGCTGATCTTCCCGGCGGTGCTGGAACGGCTCGGCGGCGGCTCCGGCCCCAGGCGGCTGGCGCTGGACGTCGGATGCGGCACGGGCGCGGTCGCGGCGCGGCTCGTGGGTACCGGGCAGTGGACGGTCCAGGCTCTCGACCCGTCGGCGGACATGCTCGGCATCGCCCGCGCCGACCGCCCCCACCCTCGCATCGCCTACCGGCAGTTCGACGGCCGCTCCCTGGACTGGCTCGCCGACGGCAGCGTCGATGCCGCCGTGTGCTGCCTGGTGTACTGCACCGACCCCGACGACGGCCGGCTGGCCGGCCTCACCGCCGAGATCCGCCGCGTCCTGCGCCCCGGCGCCCCGTACCTCCTCGCCGACCTCAACCCGGCGGCGACCGGTGTCGCCTTCTCCACCTTGCGGCACGGCGAGCCCGGAGTCGTGTACTCCGACGGCGACACCGTGGCCACGATGCTGCGCCTGCGTGACGGCAGCATGATGGCCGGCGCGACCCACTACCGTTCCCTCGACCGGTACCGGTCCTTCCTGACCGACGCCGGCTTCCCCTCCCCCGCCGTGGACCTGCCCACCCTTCCTGCCGAGGGACCCCCGGGAGAGGCGCCCGCGGAGTGCCGGATCGCGCCCTACATGGTCCTGACGACCCACGCGTGACGCGGCCGCCCCCGGCTTCGCCGGCGCCGCGCGGAACCAGTTCGTCCTGCCCGGCTGAAGTGGGGGTGTGACCGAGGTACGCGCCGAAGGGGCACCGGGATGCTCTTGATCCAGGCTGCCTGAGCCGTGAGGGAACCAGCTGGTGGCGCCCTTCACGGGAGCGGGCCGGTGTACCCCAGAATCCTGCTGCTTCAGTGAAGATCCGGCTGGACCTCGGTCAGTCGATGCCTTCGACGATGCGGAAGTCGCGCTCGACGCCGTCGGAGAGGGCGACCAGCGCCTCCTGGTAGGCCGCACTCTCGTGCGCCGCGACGGCCCGCTCGAAGCTGTCGAACTCGATCAGGACGGTGCGCTCGGCGATTCCGGCGTCATGCGCCACGACCCGACCGCCACGGGCAAGAACCCGACCGCCTCCGGCCCTGACGGCCGGACCGGCCAGCTTGTTGTAAGCAGCCAGCTTCTCAGGGTCTGAAATGGTGCGGTAGACGCTGACCCAGTAGCCCTTGGGCATGGAACCTCCAGTGTCGGGGTGAGTGCATCCGGCTTACGGCTTGGTCTCGGACGAGTGGCGGCGGCCGTCCTTGTTGGTCTGCTGACCACCGCGAGTCGCCTTCGTGTCAGCCGAGCCGGGGAAGGCGGACGGCGCGCGCGATTCCCGCGGCGCCGCCCAGGCGGATCAGGGTGCCGGACGCGCTGCGTCGTGCGTTGGCGATGATCGTGGACGGATGGCCGAGGTGATCGCCCATGTCGACCGCGATGCCGGTGACGCCCTGATCCGCGAGATACGCGGCCAGACATGCGGTGCTGTTGGCGTTGGCGACATCCTCGGGGACGCCGATCGACGGGGCGAACATCCGGGCCGCCGCCCGACCGTCCGCATCGGGGATCGAGTAGGCGTAGCAGCCCAGCAGTCCGTAGCGGTCACAGGCATGGCGCAGTGCCGTGAAGTCCGGACGGAGTCCGGCCAGCACGGTGCGCGATCGCACGGGCAACAGGACCGTGGCCGGCCGGGTGAGGCCACGCAGGCGCCGTCGGGAAGGGCTTCGCTCATCAGGCCGAGGGGGGTCGCGATCGCCCGGAGTTCGGGTTCCCCGGCGTCCCGCGGGCTGATCGGGCCCGGGTCGAAAGTAGCCGTCAGGTCGTCGTGTTCTCGCTGCGCCCTGCCGCCCTGGCCCTGCCGCCGGCACGCGTCGACGATCGTCACCTCGGGCATGGCGCCGCGTCCATCGTGATCAGCATCGTCAGGTCGAGCGCGGGCGCGCTGTGCGTCAGGGCGCCGATCGAGACGAGGTCGACGCCGGCATCGGCAATGGCGCGAACCCGGTCCAGGGTGACGTTGCCGGATGCCTCCAGGAGAATCTCCGAACCGCCGGAACGGCCGGCCGTCATTCGCATCACTTCTTGGATGTCGGCCACCTCCATGTTGTCGAGCATGAGCCAGCCAGCTCCCGCTTCCATGGCTTCGCGGGCCTGAGCGACGGTCTGCACTTCGACGTCGATCGGTACGCTCGTCCCGGAATCGGCCATTCCCTTCCGGACCGCATTGATCGCCGCGGTCACCCCGCCCGCCGCGGTGATGTGGTTCTCCTTCAGCAGGACCATCGCCGCCAGGGTGAGCCGGTGGTTGCTGCCGCCGCCCGCGGTGACGGCGTACTTGTCCAGCGCCCGCAGCCCCGGGGCGGTCTTGCGGGTGTCCAGGATCCGCGCCCGGGTTCCGGCCACGGCTTGGACGAAGCCGTCGGTGACAGTGGCGATGCCGCACAGGCGCTGCAGGAAGTTCAGCGCCGTGCGCTCGGCGGTGATCAGGCTGCGAGCCGATCCGGTCAGCCGCACCAGGACGTCCCCGGCCTGCACCCGCTCGCCGTCCGCGACCAGAGTCTCGACCTCGACCTCCGGGTCGGCCTGGGCGAAGACTTCGTGGACCACGGGGATTCCTGCGGCGACACCGGGCTGGCGGGTGCTGATCTCGGCGGTGGCGATCAGATCGGCCGGGACGCTCCACAAGGTGGTGATGTCGTCGGCGGCCCTGTCCTCCGCCAAGGCGGCGGCCACACTGGCCCGCGCTGCCGCCGCGGGGAAATCGGCGATCTTCATGGGTGGTTCCTCAGCTCTCAGAGATTGGTCAACGGACCGACGAGGCCGTGGACGGCTTCCTGACGGCTTCCCAGAGCGTCGGCCGGGCATGGATGTTCCTGGCGATCTCGTGTGCTGTGAGGCACGCGCCGCCCCAGTACTTGGCCTCGACCACCGCAGTGCGCAGCCGCGGCTGTGTCGCGCGGATGGCCGCGGTACAGCTGCCAGGTCCGGCACCGAGGACGACGACGTCATAGCGGGTAGCGGCGGCAACGATCCCGACGCCGGCGTGGGAAAAGGATTCGTCCACGACGTGTTGCTCCGTTCAACAGGACCGGATCGATGGTTCGGCCCAGTGAAACCTCCGCGATCCGGTCCACGCCAATAGCCCCGCGAGGCCACCCCATAGGCTCGGACCTATAGCGAGAGCAAGGAGCGGACATGCACGACCATCAAGGCGTCGAACTTCGTCATCTTCGCTACTTCGTCGCCGTCGCCGAGGAGGGCACGATGACGGAGGCCGCACGGGTGCTGCGGATCGCGCAGCCCAGCCTGAGCCAGCAGATCAGCGCCCTGGAACGCCGAGTCGGGGCCAAGCTGTTCCACCGCAGGCCCAAGGGGATGGAGTTGACCGAGGGCGGCCGGATCCTGTACGCGAGCGCCAGTCGTACCCTGGCCGAGATCGAGTCTTCGCTGGTGCAGGCGCGCGACGCGCGCTGTCCGGTGCACGTAGGGGTCTGCGGCACCGTTCCGGAGCACCTGCTGGCGCGGGTCGAGCGGGTCCTGGCCGAAGACGGACCCCTGGACGTCGAGTTCACCGAGGCCGACTCCCCGCAGCAGCTCGACCTGTTGCGGACCGGCACCCTGGCCTTCGGGGTGATGCGCGTCTTACACGACATCGACGACCTGGCCACGCTGACCCTGGCCGACGAGCCGCTCGGCGTACTGCTGCGCCCCGACCACCCGCTAGCCGACCACGCGGCCCTGTCCTGGGCCGACCTCGCGGGCCAGGAACTGCTGTGGTTCCCGGCCGAGCGTAACCCCCACTTCACCGAAGGCCTCCTGGCCCACCTCGCCGCCCACGGCTGGTCGCCACGGCTGCGTACCGCCGACGCGCACAGTCGGGCCTTGTACCGCCACCACCTGCGCAACAGCCAGAACCTGGTCACCCTGCGAGCCCGGACCGCCGTCACGGCGGATGCCGGGATGGCATGGCGACCGTTCGTGTCCGACCCGCCGCGCGAACGCTTCGTGCTGGTCACTCTCGGCGACAGCCCTTGGGCGGGGTTGTTGGCTCGCTCGGGCGGCCGGTCATCCGATGACGGCGGCATCGGTGGACCCGGTCAGCGCGCGACGAGCATCCCGAGCGCCGCCACGTCGGCGCTGCCGGGCCCGGCCTGACAGACCGTCATCCGCTGGCCGTCGTCGCCGAACCGCACGACCTCGATGACCAGCGTCAGGTCGCCGGCCTCGGGGCGCCGGAAGTGCCGGGGGCTTCAAGATCATCTCGTTGCCCCTTTGGCGGGTATCTCGGTCACACCCCGAGTGGCGGCAGGTCTCGCGTCACGGCAGTGTCCGGTGGAGGAAGCGCCGGACGGTGCTCGCCACGTCGTCCAGGTGGCTCTCCAGGAGGAAGTGCCCGCCGTCGAGGAGGCAGATCTCGGCGCCGGGCGCGTCATCGGCGAAGGCGAGCGCGCCCCCTGGGCGGAAGATCTCGTCGTTGCGGCCCCAGACGGCCAGCACCGGGACCCGGCTGTCGCGCAGGTAGGCGTGCAGCTTCGGGTACAGCGGAACGTTGCCGGCGTAGTCGGCGAACAGGTCCAGCTGCACGAGGTCGTTCCCGGGCCGGGACAGCAGGGCGAAGTCGTGGTGCCAGGTGTCGGGGCTGACCAGGCTCTCGTCCGGTACGCCGTGCAGGTACTGCCACTGCGTGGCCTCCAGGGTCAGCGCCTGGCGCATGGCGGCCTCGGTCCGCGGGTTCCGCTCCTGCCAGTACTCCCGGACCGGCTTCCAGAACTCCTCCCCGAACCCGGCCTCGTAGGCGTTGCCGTTCTGGGTGATGATCGCCGTGACCGCGTCCGGGGCGGCGAGGGCGAGCCGCCAGCCGACCGGCGCCCCGTAGTCCTGGACGTACAGCGCGTACCGGGTGACGCCGAGCCGCGCGAGCAGGTCCGACGTCAGGTCCGCCAGGGCGTCGAAGGTGTAGTCGAACTCGTCCGCCGGCGGTGCGTCCGACAGACCGAAGCCCAGGTGGTCCGGGGCGATCACGTGGTACCGGTCGGCGAGCAGCGGGATCAGGTGGCGGAACATGAACGAGCTGGTGGGGAAGCCGTGCAGCAGGACCACTGCCGGCCCGTCCGCCGGCCCCGCCTCCCGGTAGAACAGCCGCTGCCCGCGGACCGTGGCGTAACGGTGGTGGATCTGCGTCATGTCTGCTCCCTGCGATGCCGGACCGGCCGGCCACGGCCGATCTCTAACCAGCTTGTGCAATTTAAGGGGTTAGCCATGAGTCAAGCACCGCAGGGCTAACCTGTCAATGGCATAACAGTGGTTAGGTGAGAGCGGCGGAGCGCGGACGCTCAGAAGTCCAGGAGGTCGAACAGGGCCGTCGGATCGGGTTCCACCACGCGGTCCAGCGTCTGCTCGGCCCAGATGACCTTTCCCCGCGAGGCGTACCGGACGCCCCACATGTCCGCGAACTGGGAGACGAGGAACAGGCCGCGGCCACCTTCGTCGGTGGTGGCCGCCCGTCGCAGACGGGGCGAGGTGCTGCTGCCGTCCGACACCTCGCACACCAGGGTGCGGCCCAGCAGCAGCCTCACCCGTACGGGCGGAGCACCGTAGCGGAGGGCGTTGGTGAGGAGTTCGCTGAGGATCAGTTCCGTGGCGAAGGCCGCTTCCTCCAGCTGCCAGTCGGCGAGGCGCCGGCTCACCTCGTTGCGCACCCGGGGCACCGCCGTGACGTCGAAGGGGACGTCCCAGGTGGCGACGCACGCAGGGGCCAGCAGCCGGGTCCGGGCGACCAGCAGTGCCACGTCGTCACTGGGGTGCCCGGGCAGCATCGCCTCCACGAGGGCGCGGCAGGTCTCCTCCGGCGTGCGGTCCGCCCCGGCGACGGTCGAGCAGAGCAGGTGCAGGCCCTCGTCGATGTCCCGCGAGCGGTTCTCGATGAGGCCGTCGGTGAACAGGACGAGCCGGCTGCCCTCGGGCAGCTCCAGCTCGCCGGCCTCGAAGGGGTGCCCGCCCACTCCCAGCGGCGGGGACAGGGGGAGGTCGGGCATGGTCACCCTGCCCTCCGGGTCCACCACCGCGGGCGCGAGGTGCCCGGCGCGGGAGAGGGTGCAGTGGCCGCCGACCGGATCGTAGATGGCGTACAGCAGGGTGGCGCCGGTGAGCGGGACACGGTCGTCGTCGGCGGTCGCAGTCTGCGTGTCCAGCCGGGACACCATCTCGTCCAGGTGTCCGAGCAGTTCGTCCGGGGCCAGGTCCAGCGAGGAGAAGTTCAGTACGGCCGTGCGCAGCCGTCCCATGGTCACCGCGGCCTGCATCCCGTGCCCGACGATGTCACCGACGACCAGTGCCACCCGGAAGCCGGGCAGCGGAATGACGTCGAACCAGTCGCCGCCCACACCGGACTGCGCCGGCAGATAGCGGGAGGCGATCTCCAGGGCGTCCTGATCCGGCAGGCCCAGCGGCAGCAGGTTGCGCTGGAGCGTCACGGCCATCGTGTGCTCGCGCGAGTACCGGCGCGCGTTGTCGATCGCGACGGCCGCACGGGCCACCAGTTCCTCGGCGACGGCGACGTCCTCCTCCTCGAAGCGGGGAGCGTCCCCGCCGCGCCAGAAGTTGGCCATGCCGAGGACCACCCCGCGCGCCCGCAGCGGCACCGTGATCAGGGAGTGGAGGCCGTAGGCCAGCGCCTGCCGCGCCCCTTCCGGATCCTGGGCCCGCCAGTCCCCGGCCGCGTGCAGATCGGGTACGAGGGCGGCTTTGCCGCGTCGCAGTGCCGCCACCATCGGGGTGTCGGCCATCACGAACCGGATCACCTCGCCCACGGGCTGCAGGGGGTGCCCGGCCTGCGATGCGCACAGTGCGGTACGGCGCATCTCGTGCACGGCACTCGTGGGCTCCTCACCGCGCAGCACGGCGTCGAGGAGTTCCACCGTGGCGAAGTCGGCCAGGCGCGGGACCGCCATCTCGGACAGTTCCTCGGCCGTGCGCCGTATGTCGAGCGTGGTGCCGATCCGCATGCCCGCCTCGTACAGGAACGACAGCCGGCCCCGTGCCAGCTCGGCCTGGCCGGACAGGGCGCGCAGGTCCGTGGTGTCGCGGAAGGTGGCGACCAGGCCCTGGGCACCGCCGTACGGGGCGGTCGGCCGGATGTTCACGGCCAGCAGCCGGTCCCCCGCCCGGATGACCTCGTCGGACGCCGTCTCGCCCGAGTCCAGCAGCCGCGTGAGCCCCGGGCCGAGCGCCAGTTCCCGCACGTGCCGCTGGTCGGCGTCCTCGGGCAGCTCCAGCAGCCGGTGTGCCTCGTCGTTGGCCAGGAGCACCCGGCCGTCGCCGCCGACGATCAGGACTCCCTCACGGACGGCGTGCAGGACGGCGTCGTGGTGCTCGTACATCCGGGTCATCTCGGCCGGGCCCAGTCCGTGCGTCTGCCGCAGCAGCCGGCGGCTGACCAGGGCCGCGCCGCCGGTCGCCAGCACGAGGGTCCCAGCCGCCGCGCCGAGCAGCAGCGGCAGCTGCCGGTTCAGCACAGCGCCGATGTTGGCGTACTGGATACCGGCGGTGACCATGCCGACCACGCGTCTGCTCGCGTCCGTGACGGGGACGACCGCGCGCACCGCGTCGGTCGGCTGCCCGTGGAAGGTCTCCGTGAACGTCTCACCGGCGGCGGCCCGGCCGACCCCCTCGGCCTTCGTGCCGATCAGGGCGGGGTCGGAGTCGGTCAGCCGGACGCCGTGGGCGTCGAGGACGCTGACGAAATCGACGCCGGAACCTTTCCTCGCCTGCTCCGCCGCCATCTGCAGCCGAGCTGTCGGATCCTGTGAGCGCAGTGCGAGTGCCGTACCGGGTGCGTGCGCGAACGCCTCGGCCGCGGCCAGCGAGCGGTCCCGGGCACTGCGCTCGGCGTCGTACCGGCCCTGGATCAGCAGGGCGGCGGCCGCCACCGCGACCAGCACCAGCATGATCAGCGCCTGCAGCAGAAAGACCTGGGCGGCCAGCGTGCCCACGCTCAGGGACGGTGAGAAACGGCGGAGTCCGCGTGACGGCCAAGGCCTCCGGCGACGGGACGGACCGTCTGACCCGCGGGAGCCGGGCGGCGGCGCCGCTCGCACCCATGGCCAGCGAAAACGTCCGCTCATCTCCCTTTTCTAGCACTGGAACTCCCCGGTCGGCGACCGGTGTGATCGCTGCGCGGGGCGGCTGCGGCACGCCGTGCCCGCCCTCCTCCTCGGGCACCTGCGCGACCTGGGGTTTCCGTTCCGCGCCGGGAACGGCCGGCATCCGGAGCACCCGTGCGGGTGCCGCCCGCGCGGGCGGCACCCGCGCGGGTGGCGGGCGGGCGGCGGGCGGGCGGCGCCGCCGTTCCGGCGAGCCCCGGGACGGCCGCACCGACGCGTAGGTGACCCGCGACAGCGGGCTGTCGGAAACGGTATGACACGCGTCGCTTCCGGCACTGGGAGGGGTGATCCCTGCGGCCTAGATTTCTCGGTGTCCGGACGAGACCCGGTGCCCGGTACCGGCACCGACCCCTTTCTCTTCCACTTCTCTTCCACGAATTCTCTTCCACGAAGAACCACCCACGGGAGTGCGACATGACGAAGCTCGGACTGCTGGCCCGCATCGAGGCGAAGCCCGAGTACGCCGACAAGGTGGAGGCCCTGCTGAGCGACGCGCTGCGGCTCGCGCAGCAGGAGGACCACACGGTCACCTGGTTCGCGTTCCGGCAGAGCGCCACCACCTTCGGCGTCTTCGACACCTTCGACGACGAGCAGGGCCGTCAGGGCCACCTCCAGGGCAGGATCGCCGCCGCGCTGACGGAGGCCGCCACGACCATGCTCAGCGAGGCCCCGGACATCCGTCCGGTCGACCTCCTGGCGGTCAAGCTCCCCTGATCGAACGGGCAGGCCCCCCGTCCCACCGCCGGGCGGCACGCGCATCCCGCGCGGCCGCCCGGCCCCCGCACACACAGGCCCCGAGAGGGCCGTGGCAGAACGGACAGCAGCATGGCGCAGGACTTGACCCTCACCCCCGAAGCAGCCGCGGGTACCCGCACACGCACCCACACCTGGGAACCCCCGGCCGGCTACGCGTCCGCCGGTGGCCGTACGGGCCTCCAGCTGGCCCGCATGAGCCTGGACGGCACCCTGCCCGAAGCACCGATCTGCGGGACCCTCGGCTTCCGGCTCGTGGCGGCCGAGGAGGGAACGGCCGTCTTCGAGGGCGAGCCCGGGGAGCACCTGTTCAACCCCATGGGCACGGTGCACGGAGGCTACATGGCCACCCTCCTCGACTCCGCGCTCGGTACGGCCGTGCTCACCGCCCTGCCGGCCGGCCGCGCCTACACCACCGTCCAGCTCGGCGTGAACCTGGTCCGGCCGGTGTTCGCCGCCACTCCGACGCTGCGCTGCGAGGGGCGGGCCGTCCATGTCGGCCGTACGACGGCGACCGCGGAAGCCCGGATCGTCGGGGCGGCCGACGGCAAGCTGTACGCGCACGGAACGGCCACCTGCGCCGTCTTCGCGCTGCCCGACACGGTCTGAAGCCGCGCACCGGCCTCCCTCACCGGGCCCGTGCCACGTACCGCCCGGCGACACCGAGGGCGGCGGCCATGATGCTGAGCTGCGGGTTCACCTCCGGACAGCTCGGCAGCACGGAGCCGTCGGCGATCAGTACACCGTGCACGCCCCGCAGCTGTCCCTCCGGGTCGGCCGGTGACCTGTCCGGGTCGGTGCCGGCCGCGGCCGTGCCGGTCGGGTGGAACGCGGAGACGTGGAGGTGGCGTGCGCTCACCGTGTCGAGCAGCGCCTCCAGGTGTTCCGGGGTGCGGGCGCGCGGGGCCCGGGGAACTCCCGTCAGGACCTCCTCGGCGCCGGCGGCGAACAGCAGCCGTCCCATGGCGCGTTGGGCGCCGAGCAGCCGGCCGGCGTCCCGTGCCGCGAGGTCGTAGCGCAGGAGCGGGCGCTCGCGGCCGAGGACCCGGCCCGAGGGGCGGTCGGCGATCATGGCACCGAGGGTGGCCAGGTGGTCCGTCCGCTCGAGTTCCATGCGCAGTTCACGGCCGACACCCGGCAGCACGAAGGAACTCATGCCCGGGGGCGCCGCGGTGGCCTCGATCAGGATGCCGTCGGTGTGCAGCTCCTCCACCCCGACGCTCTGCAGGACGCCCTTCCAGCCGGTGACCGGGCGGGCGAAGCGGCCCGCGAGGCTGATGGCGGGGTGCACGCTGAGGTTGCGGCCGAGCCGCGGGTGCCCGCCGAGCCCGGAGCGGCGCAGCAGCGGCGGGGTGTGGAGCGCTCCGGCGGCGACCACGACCAGGGGGCTGAGGATCTCCAGTTCGCTGCCGTCCGGACGGGCGGCCACGACTCCGGCGGCTCGTGGGCCGCCCGGCCGGTCGCGGTCGGTGAGGATCCGCCGTACGCGCGCGCCGGTCACGATACGGGCGCCCGCGGCGCAGGCGTCGGGCAGCACGGACAGCTGGACGCTCTGTTTGGCGCCGGTGGGGCATCCGACGACGCACTGGCAGGACCCCCGGCAGCCGGGGGCGTTGCGGCGCAGGGGCGCCGCGGCCCAGCCGAGTTCCCTGGCGCCGGCCAGTGCGAGCAGCCCGTTGTCGCCGAGGACGTCGAGCGGCTGCCGTGCCACGCGGAGGGCGCGTTCGACCTCGTCGAGATGTGTGGCGAAGCCCTCGGCGGCGGCGAATCCGTGGTGGTTCAGCCAGCGGGCGAGGACGTGGTCCGGAGTGCGGTAGCAGGTGCCGGAGTTGACGACGGTGGTGCCGCCGACGGCGCGGCCCACGGGCAGGACCAGGGGAGGGTTGCCCAGCGCGACCGTCGCGCCGCCGTCACGGTAGAGGTCGGTGAAGCGGTCGAGCGGGGCCCGTCGCCCGAACGACTCGGTGGTGTGGTGCTGTCCTTCTTCGAGTACGACGACGCGCAGCCCCGCGGCGGCGAGCGTCCGGGCGGCCATGGCGCCGCCGGCGCCCGAGCCGACGACGACCGCGTCCGCGGTGGAGCGCGTGGGCCAGTGGGGGGAGGGCGTGCAGTCCAGCGGTGGGTCCGCGGGGGCGGACACCGCGGGCCGGGGCCCGTGGTGCAGCATGCGTTCGGTGCCGGCGGCCAGCAGGAGCGGCATCTTGACCGCGTCCAGCAGCGGCAGCAGGGTTCGGCGGGCGGCGAGCGACGTCAGGACGTGCTCGCGTTCCGCCGTGCCGAGCGCGGCCAGCCGCCTGCCCGTCCGGGCGACGGCGTAGGCGTCGATCGCGGCGGCCGCCCCGCGTACCGCGGTGCGTGCCGGTGCCGGCATGGCGTCGAGCAGCGCGGCGACGCGCCGGGGCACGGCCCCGGTCCACTCGGCCGTCCCGTCGTCGGCGAGGACCGCGGCCACAAGTCCCGTCAGGGCCTGGGGAGATGTGGTCACCGGTCGCCGACCTCCGCGTGTGCCGTGCCGGCCAGTCGCCAGGTCGCCTCCGGACGCCAGCGGCCCCACCAGCGCTCCAGACGCACCTCCGCGTCCGCCCGCTCGCTGTTGCGGCACACCGCCGCGGATCCGTCGGGGTCGGTGTAGTCGAGGGTGAGGGTTCCTTCCGGTGGCTGGGTCACGGTCACCGTGATGCGGCGCAGGCCCGCGCGGCCCTCGACCCGCCACCGCGGCAGACCGATGTCCGCGCGGAACCGGCCGATGCCCGCCCAGCCCACGGCGGTCCGTTCCGGGCGCCGGGGCCATGTGCGGCCCTCGCGGTGCAGGCGCAGGAACACCAGGGGTGGCAGCCGGTCGAGTCCGCGGCGCATCGAGACCGCGGCGACGATCTCCAGGACGTCGCCGCCGCCGAGGTCGGCGTGGAGCCAGGCCCAGCGGCGGGCGTTGCCGTGGCCGTAGATGCGTGCGCTGGCGCCGGGTGCCTCCGCGAGCCGTAGCTCGCCGGTGGCGTGGCGGACGGTCCCGCTGTAGCGGGCGCGGGTGGCGGGCAGCATGTGCGAGGCGGGCAGCCAGGGGCGGCGCCAGGACCAGCGCGGGAAGGTGTGCAGCGGGGGGCCTTGGTCCTTCTCGGTGAGCGCCCAGCCGAACGGCCCGGCCGAGCCGGTGAGCCGGCCGGTGGTGGCACTGGTGTCCGCCGCGGTGAAACCGTCGGGCCCAGCCGTCCAGGGGGCGGGGCCGAAGCGGGCGTGCTCGGCCGGCCCGTCCTTGGGGAACAGGGCGATCCAGCCGTGCGCGTAGGCGGGTGCGCCGTCGCTCGGGGCGACGACCTCGTGGTGCAGCCAGAGGCCGCTGCCCGTCGCCGGATCGGTCAGGGTGGTGTACCAGACCTCCGTCCGCCCCGGTGTGCCGTCCCAGCGGGGCGCGAGGTGCCGGCCGGCGGCGGCCTGCGTCGCCCGCGGGAACCGGAAGCCGGTGAGGAAGGGCAGCAGGCCGGTGGCGAGGGGGAAACGCAGGGTGCCCTCGCCGACTTGTTCGCCGTCCTCGTAGAGGGTGTAGGGCAGTACGGTCATCGAGGTCACGGGACGTTTGAACGAGACCGACTTCCAGCCGTCCAGGTGCAGGCGCCTGCCTTCCAGTTCGAAGGCGAGCCGGTAGCGGATCCTGCGGTGTGCCAGCGGCGAGATCTCCAACTCGCCCTGGGCCCCGGGGTCGTCGGCGCGCCCGGCTATCCGGATGCGTCCCGTCAGCCGCGCCGTGGTCGTGCGGTGGGGCAGCAGCACGCTGTCGGCACGGGCCAGGAGGTCGAGCCGCACCGGGCGGTCGGCCTCGTCGCCGGCCAGGCGGACCCGGCCCAGCATCGTCTCCTTGAACGTCGTTCCGCGTGCGGTCACCGGGCGTCCCCCCGGTGTCCGGCGGAGCGCGCCAGGCCTTCCAGCATGATCCGTTCCGTCACCGACAGGTAGTGTCCGGCGGCAGTGCGTGCGGCTTCCCGGTCGCCGGCCGCCACCGCTTCGACCACGGGTGCCAGACGGTCGTGTGCGGTCCGGGCGTCCTCGAAGGGGCCGGCCAGCGCGGCCCGTACCGGCATGTAGGCGTTGAACAGGGTGTTGGTCAGCAGGACGTACACCCGGTTGCCCGTGGCACGGGCGAGGGCCCGGTGCACCTCGGCGTCAGCGAGCTGGGCCGGGTCGCCGCCGGCGGCCTCGCCGAGTGCCCGGAGCAGCCGGCGCAGTTCGGTCACGTGTGCCGCGGTGGCGTTGGCCGCGGCGCGTTCCGCGATCAGCGCGCCGATGCTGCGCCGGACTTCGAAGATCTCGCCGATCCAGTCGGGGCTGTGGCGCACGAGCATGGGCAGCAGATCGGTGCCGCCCAGGCGCAGGAAGTCCCGTACGCGGGTGCCCACTCCGTGGCGTGTCTCCAGCAGACCGGACTGGACCAGCCGGCCGAAGGCGTGCTTGAGCGTGGTGCGGGTGACCCCGAATCCGTCGGCGAGTTCGCGTTCGGGGGGCAGATAGCTTCCGGCCGGGTGGCGCCCGGCGAGGATGTCCTCGCGCAGCTTCCTCTCCAGTACGTCGACGATCGTCTCGCGTGGCAGTGCTTCCACCCCGGCCTCCAACGACACAGTGGTTCAGTGGCTGAGCCACTCAACCAATCGACGGCCGGGGAGTCAATGGCCTTGCCGGAACATGCCGTTGAGTGGAGCAATGCCGGGCGCGGCGCGGCCCGGCACACCAGGCTGGAAGTCTTGTCGAGTTCCTGTTTCAGGAGTCCGTGTGCGAAGACCACGTATGCCGCAGCCCGGACATACCGGTCGGGATCCGGAGTCCGGCGCCGGTACGCGGACACAGTTGCCGGCGCCGCCGGCGTGGATGCGGTGGCTGCCGGTGTTCTACGTCGTGGCGCTTCTCCTGCTGGAGCCGATGACTCCGGTGGACTGGCCGGTGAGCTTCGCGCTCATCGCGGTGCCGCTGGTGACCGCTTTCGCCCACGGGCCCGTCGTCGTGGCCGGCGCCACGGCGTTCGCCATCCTCCTGGAAGGGATTCTGGCCGGCACCCCGTGCTGTGCCGGCCGTGCGGTCGGCTACCTGTGGGAACGCCACTACGTGGCCTCCTACATCTGCACCGCCCTGGTCGGCGTCCTCGGCACGATCCTGGCCGCACATCGCACCCATCGCGAGCGCACCCTGGCCGACGTGCGCTTCGTGGCCGACATCGCACAGCGGGTCCTGCTGAGGCCGGTCCCCCACCAGATCGGCAGTCTGCTCCTGGAGAGCCTGTACCTATCGGCCGCCGCGGAGGCACGCATCGGAGGTGACCTCTACGAGGCCGTCCCCACCGGCTACGGGGTCCGGCTGCTCATCGGCGACGTGCGGGGCAAGGGGCTGCTGGCGGTGGAGACCGCGGCGGCCCTGCTCGGCGCGTTCCGCGAGGCGGCGCACGACGAGCCGACGCTGCCCGCCCTGGCCGACCGGGTGGAGACGAGCATGAACCGCCGGGCGATGCTGCTGGGCGGAAGCGAGGTGGGCGAACGGTTCGTCACGGCCGTCTTCGCCGAGATCACCACCGAGGCCCGGGTGATCCGCGTCGTCAACTGCGGCCACCCGCCCCCGGTCCTCATCCGCTCCACGGAGGTGCGTGAACTCGACAACGGCCGCTCGGCTCCGCCGTTGAACCTCGGCATGCTGGTCGGGGAGCCGTACCACGTCGACGCCTACGCGTTGCGGCCCGGTGACCAGCTCCTGCTGTACACGGACGGCATCACGGAGACACGCGATGCGGCCGGCGCCTTCTATCCCCTTCTCCAGCGGCTGCGTTCCTGGCGCACCCTGCCGCCCCGGGAACTGCTGCACCAGCTCCACGACGACCTGCTGGCCCACAGCGGCGGCCGGCTGGAGGACGACATCGCGGCACTCGCCGTCTGCCTCCCGGCCGCCAGGCGGTCCGCGCCGCCCGCGTCGCCGGGCGGGTGAGCCCACAGCCGGGCCGGCGGGGCGGCGTCAGAAGGCGGTGTGGGTGAACCAGCGGTCGAGGACCGAGTCGTCCCCGGAGCTGTCGAAGGGGGCCTCATGGCGGGAGCGACGGCCGTAGAGCAGCAGCAGGAGGTCCGCGGCCGGCCCCTGCACCGCCGCCGTGGGCGGCCCGGACTCCGCGTCGCCGCCGGTGGGCGGCAGCACGCGCAGGCCGTCCGGCTCCAGCCGCACCCGCCACTCCTCGCCGGCCGCGCCAGCGACGTCCGTGCACCGGAACGCGACGGTCTCGCCGCCGCCGCGCAGCTTGGTCACACCGGGTGCGAAGAGCCCCGCATAGGGCAGGTTGACCAGGAACTCGTCCACGCCGTCCGCCGCCAGGGCAGGGTCGAGGTCCGATGCCCGGCCGACGGCACGCTCGGCGTCCACGCGGTGGACCAGCGTTTCGAAGAGCATCCGGCGGGCCCAGAACCGGGCGTGCCGGTCCTCGCCCCAGACCCACATGGGCGCGCCGGGATCGGTGTCGCGCAGGACGGCCGCCACGGCGGGGATCCCCGCCACCAGCCAGTCGGCGTAGTCCTGCGCGTGTTCGGGCAGGCCCAGATCCACATCGCGGCTGCGGGGAGGCTCCTGCACCCGCTGGGTCAGCAGAGCGCAGAACCAGCGCTGCAGCGAGCCCACGTGCCGGGTGAGGTCGGCCAGTGTCCAGTCGGGGCAGGAGGGCACGGTGCTCGCGGGGTCGGCGCCCTTCACCACCTCGGCGAAGCGGCGGGTCTCCTGCTCGACCGCCTCACGGTAGGTGTCGTACGGCAGCGGATGCCCCGCCCTGCTCGTCGTCGTCATCTGCTGCCACCGTTTCTGTCCTCGCCGGGGAGTCCGTCGCGATCAGTGTGGACGCTGGAGTCCACTCGAAGGCAAATCGGCGCTGCCCGCCGTCCCGGGCCTCGGCGCCTGTCCCGGTCCGGCGGCCCCTGCCGTACGGGCCGTGCACGGGGCGCCGGGCGCCTACGCTGCGGAGCCCGTGCAGCACGATGTGTGCTCATATCAACAATTTAGGTCGATGACTGTTCCGTGTCCGCGATGCCGGGCATCCGGGCTTCGGAGCGCGCGACGGCCGCCGGCCGGCACTGTCGCCAGGGGTTGCCGTGGCGGGCCGTGAGGTATGTGTTCCCGTGGCCGGCGAGGGAACTTGACTCGCCCTGGTCCGCCAGGAGAGAGGAGTCCGGGTGACAGCGTCGGCGTCGGCCTCAGGGGATCGGGACGCGGGCGCTCAGGAGGCCGGGTACGAGCCGGACCCGAACCGGTGGCGTGCTCTCTGGGTCACCCTGGTGGCCGGCTTCATGAGCCTTCTCGACGTGACGATCGTGGCGGTCGCACTGCCCACCGTCCAGCGCGACCTGCACGCCTCCCCGGCGCAGGTGCAGTGGGTGGTCTCCGGATACGCCCTGACCTTCGCCCTCGCCCTCGTCACCGCCGGCCGCCTCGGCGACGCCCTGGACCGGCGCCGTATCTTCCTGCTGTCCCTCAGCGGCTTCGTGATCTTCAGTGCGGCCTGCGGTGCGGCCCCGGACATCGGGCTGCTGGTGGCGGCCCGGCTCGCGCAGGGCCTGGCGGCCGGGTTCATGGCACCGCAGAACTCCGCGCTCATCCAGCAGCTGTTCCGCGGTGCCGAACGGGGCCGCGCCTTCGGGCTCTTCGGTTCCACGGTCGGCATCAGCTCCGCCGCCGGCCCGATCGCCGGCGGCGCCATCCTCGCCCTCGCCTCCGGTCCCCAGGGCTGGCGGTGGATCTTCTACGTCAACGTCCCCATCGGCATCCTCGCCGTACTGCTCGGCCGCCGTCTGCTGCCCCGCACCGCGACCCGCGGGCGAGGCCAGGTGGACGTGCCCGGCGTGCTGCTCCTCGGGCTCGGCGTCCTCGCCCTGATGTATCCGCTGGTCCAGGCGGAGTCCGGGGGCCTCAGGCGGCTGTGGTGGCTGTTCCCCGCCGGTGCCGTGATCCTCGCCGTCTTCGTCCGGTGGCAACACCGCCTCGTCGCCCGGGGGACCCAGCCGTTGCTCGACCCGCGGCTCTTCACCAGCGTGCGCGGCTATGCCGTCGGCGCCGGCATCGGCACGCTCTACTTCATCGGCTTCAGCGGGATCTGGCTGGTCTTCGCCCTCTTCTACCAACGCGGCCTCGGCTTCTCGCCGCTGCGGTCCGGCCTCGCCGTGACGCCCTTCGCCCTGGGCACGGCGAGCGCGGCGGTGATCGCCGGCCGGCTGGTGGAACGGCTCGGCCGCGTGCTCACCGTGTGCGGTCTCGCGGGGGTGATCGCCGGCCTGGGCGGCACCGCGCTGCTGCTCCGCTTCGCCCCGCTCCCCGTCGCTCCCTGGGTCGCGGCCCCGGCCCTGTTCCTCGGCGGCATCGGCGGCGGCTTCGTGGTCTCCCCCAACATCACGATGACCCTGCGGGACGTGCCGGTGAGCATGGCGGGCGCGGCGGGCGGCGCCCTGCAGACCGGCCAACGGCTCGGGGCGGCACTCGGGACGGCGGCGCTGCCCGGCCTGTTCTACCTGGTCCTGGGCAGGAGCCACGACTACCGCGGCGCACTGGTCACCGCCCTGGTCGCCGGTCTTGTCGGCATGCTCGCGTCCCTGGCGCTCGCGCTGTTCGACTGGCACCGCGACCGCCCGCGGGGCCGCCCCCACCGCAAGTGCCCGGAGGAGGTCGCCAACGACCCGGTGCACTCCCGGCAGACCTGAGCCGCCGGACGCGCGCCGCCGGCACACCGTCCGCAACCGGCCGGGTTCGGCGCCGGTCTCGCCCCGGAGCAGGTCATGTCGTGTCTCCCGACCCGGCCCGCGCGGGCCGGGAACGGTCTGCCGGGAACCGCGGGAGGGCCGCAGGGCCATCAGGGTGGTCCCGGGCCGTGTCGGGCGGGCCGGGGCGGGCGGGGTTGGCCATGCTGGGCCGGGAGCGGCCCCTCAGCGGCGACAAGGAGCATGCATGTCGACGGACCCGGTGGAACGATTCCTGGCGGCGCTGGACCCCGGCCACCGGGAGACCGTCGGCGCGAAGCCGCGCACGGAGCAGGAGCAGCTCGCGGCGGCCTGGGAACGGGAACTGGAATCGGACGACGAACTGGACACCCTGGACGAGCTGTCCCCGCCGGCGGCGGAGGCCGAGGCGGCCCGCCGGGTCCTGGAGCGCGAGACGGACCAGTGACTCGCCGCACGCCTCCGGCCGGGCGTCGGGGCGCCTGACGCGGCCGGCGCGGGCGATCCGCGCCGCCCGCGCTCCGGCCCCGTGGCGCAGCGCACGCGGCGCGGGTCCGGTACGGCTATCCGAGGCAGGTCAGGGAAGGGTGACCGCGAGATCGTCCACCACGGCCTGGAGGCGGCCTCCGTGCTGTGCCGCGACATGTCGCTGGCGCGTGGAGCCGGTCCCGCGATGCTGGACGTCGCTCAGCCAGTCGCTGACGAGCCGGTCGTCGCCGTAGCGGCTGAGCTGCGGTTCGACCCGTTTCCACAGCTCGTCCACCTGGCGTGCCACGGGCGAGGGCGAGCAGTCGCGCGCGTGGGCGGCGGGCAGGGCAGCGGCCGGCCCGTACCGGGCGGCTTGCCAGCAGGCGGCCCTGAGCAGCAGGTCCGGGGTCTCGGGCGCGGGTTCGCCGGCCCGCACCGCCTCCACGGCGTGTGCGACCAGAGCGCGTACGAGCAGCGCGTACGAGGCCGTGACGGTGGGCTCCGGCATCACGTCGGCGATGCGCACCTCGATGGTGGGAACGTGGACCGAGGGCCGGACGTGCCAGTAGATCATGCCCTGGTCCATCGCCGCTCCGGTGGCCACGAGCTGGTCGACGAGCCGGTCGTAGTGGGCAGCGCTGCGCAGGTGGGGCGGGGGTCCCGCCGAGGGCCAGCGGCTCCAGACGGCGGTGCGCCAGCTCTCGTAACCGGTGTCCGACCCGTCGTAGAAGGGGGAGTTGACGGTGAGGGCGAGCAGCAGCGGCATCCAGCTCCGCAGGTGGTTGACCGCCTGTACGGCCTCCTCGCGGTCGGACACTCCGACGTGCACGTGGCAGGCGTTCACGCCCTGGTCGTGGGCGACGGCACCGAAGTGGTGGATGAGAGCGTGGTACCGGGGCTGGTCCAGGACGGGCGGCGGGCCGGGGGTGCCGAGGATCGCGGTGCCGCCGGGCACCAGGAGGCAGTCGTACTCGGCCGCGGCGAGAGCCGCACCGCGGCGCAGCCGCACGATCTCCGCCTCCAGTTCGGCGGCCGTACGGCACACCGCGCTGACGGTCTCGACCTGGCACTGCGAGATCTCCGCCGTGGTGTGCGGCGCGCCCAGCAGACCCCGGGCGGCACGCAGCACGGCCGGTGCGCGATGCACGGCCGTCCGGCTGCGCCGGTCGGCCAGAATGAACTCCTCCTCCACGCCCACGGTCGGCGGTGCGGTCACCTCCGTCGGGTACGCGGGCCTGCCGGCGGCGGCAGGGGTCACCTCTTCAAACGGCTCTGGCACGTCCAGCCCCTTCAGAAGACGAGGGACACCGACATCCTCATGTCCCGGGCTCGGCACGGACACTGCGAGCGGTCACCACGCCACCGGCACGGACGGCGGGGCGAGCCGAAGGCCGCGGCCGGCGGCGTGGCGGGCGGGCGACGAGCAGGCCTCCCGCCCGTTCCGTTCAGGTGGGGGCGCCTCCGGCTCCTTCGACGCCGAGGCACAGCCGAACGCCACCGGTCCGACGGTCACCCTGAGTCCTTCCTCTCCGCGGCGCACACGACGGACCCATGCATGCCTCCTACTCCCCGGCCGTACACCCGGCGCCACCGCTCACCGCATCGTTCAGGCCGGTCGCGTACACCCGGCACACACGGCACAGAGGACCGTCCGGGGGCGCCCCGCCCGCCGTCCCCGAGCGCACCGATCCGGCCGTGACGCAAGGGACGCCGCCCCGAGCGCCGTACCCCGGCCGCGGTGCCCCTCGCGGCACCGGCCAGCCGGAACCTGCCGCGACGCCGGTCCCGCCCGACGCTTCGCGGCAGCGGGCCCGGCCGGGAACAGCTCCGGAGCAACGGCACGCGGACCGGCCGGGGCGTGCACGGCCGGCCGGTCGTCACCCGCCTCGCATCCGTCCGCCCCGCATCCGCCCGCCCCAGCCGCATCCGCCGCCCGGCCGGCGGCCCCGGCTTCTCGCACCGCAGTTCGACTCGATCCCGACCGTCCGCGCCTCCCCCGTGCAGCCCTGCCAGGTGGCAGCCCCGGCGGCGCGCCGCCACCGCAATCTACGGCTACACCGCCGACGGCAGGGTGGTACGGGAACTGACCACGGCCGACCCCGAGGTACGCATCGAGTGGGCGGTGCACGTGGCCAACCGGAAGGCGGCCTGGTACCAGTTCCGGCTCGCGCTGGACATCCCCGCCATGGCCGGCAAGAGCGTCGCCCGCCGCAACAAGGGCGTCGACCGCCGCAAGCTGGTCATCGACCCGGGCCGCAAGGTGCTCGACGCAGCGAGCACCGCGACCGTCGACTTCAGCGGCGGCAGGTTCCTCGATGCCCTCGACGTACCGCTCGGCTCGATGCACACCGACGCGCAGGGCCGGCTGGTCGTCCTCGGCGGCAGGGGGCACTCCGCCGCACCGTTCAACGCCCCGCTGGCCTCGTTCGGCAACAACGACGGCTGGTGCGACGACACTTCCGACGGGCCCGTCACCGCCACACTCACCCTCGCCGGGCACGCCGCCACGGCGAACCGACCGCACGCTGCCACACCAGCAGCCCCAGCCGGTCCGCCCACCAGGAGTTGTCTCGACGGTTCATGGCGACGTGTCACTCGGCCGTGATCCACCGCTGGAGATCATTTGAAGACACCGCCCAGTGGGCGAGAGCTGCTCGCCCGGCGGCGTCCTGAAGCGGTCGCGAGATCCGTTCAGCCGATGGTGAAGCGCTGGTTCTGGGCGCCTCGGTCGCAGCGGGCAGTGCGGTAGTAGCCGTTGTCCTGCTGGTAGAGGCAGCGGCCCGTGCCGACGCTTTGGAGCATGATGGCGCTGCGGGCGGCGGGCTGGGCGGTGCGCCACTTCTGGTATGAGCCGCCGTTACAGCGCAGGGGGTAGACGTCGCCCCGGTCATTGCTGTCGAGGCAACGGCCCCAGAAGTTGTTCTTGAGAGTGGTGCTCGTGTTGAGGCGGCCGTTCCACTGCCACAGGAGGCTGCCGCGTCCGGTGCTGCAGCGGTCGCCCTTGAGGCCGGTCTCGGAGTTCTCGCGCAGGCAGTCACCGTAGCGGTAGTTCGCGAAGCGGCTGGTGGCGGTGGCAGCCGAGGCGGTTGCGGGGGTGAGGAGGGGGAGGGCGAGGCCGGCTGCGGCGACGAGGGCGGCGAAGGCTTTCCGGGTCGGGCGGCGCACTGGGGTCTCCTTGCAGTGGTTTCCACAGGTACGTCGACAGGATCCCCGAACACCATCGCCGACACCTGAAAAATGGGGAAAACCACCGGATCGAGCCGCTCATGCCGGCCGATCCGGTCCGAGGACGGCGCCGAGCCGATCACCGCGGCACGCTCGGGACCATCGCGTCCGGCGGGACCTCCCCGAGGAACTCGGCTCGTTCCTGGACCAGCGCTGCGCCCCACCCTGTCGGCCTTGCCGGCCCTGCTGAAGCCGAGGCCGGTGATCTTGCGCTGGACGCCGGAGGGCGCGGACTCGGGCGCGTACGGCACGCGGGCGTCGAGTCGTGCGGTGCCCGCGTGCCGTTCAGGCGGGGTGCGCGTGCGAGGAGAGCCACCGGAGTCACCGGGTGCGGTGCAGGCGCCGGCCCTCGTCGGGTCGTGCACCGCACCCAGGGGATGGAGCCGGTCTACAGCGCGCGTTCCAGGCGGTCCGCCATCAGCTTGACGAACCGGGCCGGTTCCTTCGGCTGTCCGCCCTCGGCGAGCACCGCCAGGCCGTGCAGGACTTCGGCGGTCTCGGCGAGTTCCGTGTGGTCCTCGCGCTCCTTGTACGCCTGGTTGAGGCCCTTCACGAGCTGGTGGTCCGGGTTGAGTTCCAGGATCCGCTTGGCCCTGGGCACTTCCTGGCCCATCGCGCGATACATGTTCTCCAGGGCCGGGGTCAGGTCGTGCGCGTCGGAGACGACGCAGGCCGGGGAGACGGTGAGGCGGGAGGACAGGCGTACTTCCTTGATGTCCTCGTCCAGCTGTTCCTTCATCCAGCCGAGCAGCCCGGCGTACTCCTCGTTCTGCTTCTCGCGTTCGCCGTCGGAGGTGTCCTCGTCCTCGGCGCCGAGGTCGATCCGGCCCTTGGCGACGGAGCGCAGCGTCTTGCCCTCGTACTCACCGACGGCGTCGGCCCACACCTCGTCGACGGCGTCGGTGAGCAGCAGCACCTCGATGCCCCGTTCCCGGAACGCCTCCATGTGCGGCGAGTTCTCGATGCTCTGCCGGGACTCGCCGGTCAGGTAGTAGATGTCCTCCTGACCGTCCTTCATCCGCTCGACGTAGCTCTTCAGCGTGGTCGGCTCGGTGTCGTGGTGCGTGCTGGCGAACGAGGCGACGGCGAGGATGGCGTCGCGGTTCTCGGAGTCGGTGACCAGCCCCTCCTTCAGGACGGTGCCGAACTCCCGCCAGAACGTGCCGTACCGCTCCTGGTCCTTGGCCATCATCTCCTTGACCGTGGACAGCACCTTCTTCGTCAGCCGTCGGCGCATCATCTCGATGTGGCGGTCCTGCTGGAGGATCTCGCGCGAGACGTTGAGCGACAGATCCGCCGCGTCCACGACACCCTTGACGAAGCGGAGGTACGGCGGCAGCAGCGCCTCGCAGTCGTCCATGATGAACACGCGCTTGACGTACAGCTGCACACCCCGCTTGAAGTCCCGCGTGAACAGGTCGTGGGGGGCGTGCGCGGGCAGGAACAGCAGGGCCTGGTACTCGAAGGTGCCCTCGGCCTGGAGCCTGATGGTCTCCAGCGGGTCGCGCCAGTCGTGGCCGATGTGCTTGTACAGCTCGTGGTACTCGTCCTCGGACACCTCGTCACGCGCCCGCGCCCAGAGCGCCTTCATGGAGTTGAGCGTCTCGGGCGCGGGCGCCTCGTCGCTCTCGCCGGCAGCGGCGGGCCCTTCCGGCAGCATCCGGATGGGCCAGGTGATGAAGTCCGAGTACCGCTTGACGATCTCCTTGATCTTCCACGGGGAGGTGTAGTCGTGGAGCTGGTTCTCGGGGTCGGCCGGCTTCAGGTGCAGCGTGACCGACGTCCCCTGCGGCGCGTCGTCCGCCGTCTCCAGCGTGTACGTGCCCTCGCCGCGCGACGACCAGCGCGTGCCGTGCGACTCACCGGCCCGGCGGGTCAGCAGGGTGACCTCGTCCGCGACCATGAAGCCGGAGTAGAAGCCCACGCCGAACTGGCCGATGAGCCCCTCTTCCCCGGCCGCGTCCTTGGCCTCCCGCAGCTCCTGGAGGAACTTCGCCGTGCCCGAGTTGGCGATCGTGCCGATGAGCCGGCCCACCTCGTCGTACGACATCCCGATGCCGTTGTCCCGCACGGTCAGGGTGCGGGCCTCCTTGTCGACGTCGATCTCGATGTGCAGATCGGAGACATCGGCGTCGAGCGAGTCGTCCCACAGCTTCTCCAGGCGCAGCTTGTCCAGTGCGTCGGATGCGTTGGAGACGAGCTCCCGCAGGAAGACATCCTTGTTCGAGTAGACGGAGTGGATCATCAGCTGAAGCAGCTGACGGGCCTCTACTTGAAACTCAAACGTCTCGGTCGGCATGTTCGCGAACACCTCACAGGTCCTGTCGCCGGAACTGATGGCAGACACAGTAAAACACCACGTCAGGGCGGTGGCCGGATTGTGAGGCAGGTGGCTGGATCTGACTCTCGACGCGGCTTGCGTGGTCCAGTGGTCATGACCATCCGCTGCCCGGGTACTCGGCGGTTCCGGGTCCCGGCCCGCCGGACGGGCCGACGGGCCTTCGGACAGTCGAACGTGACAACGGAGGCACACAGATGAGCAAGGTCAAGGAAGCGGTGGACGTCGACGTTCCGCTGCACACCGCCTACAACCAGTGGACGCAGTTCGAGCAGTTCCCGAACTTCATGGAAGGCGTCGAGGAGGTCATCCAGCTGGACGACCGGCACAACCACTGGACGACGAAGATCGGCGGAGTACGGCGCGAGTTCGACACCGAGATCGTCGACCAGCTCCCCGACGAGCGCATCACCTGGCGCACCACCAGCGGCGACACCGACCAGAAGGGCACGGTCCGCTTCGAGCCCCTGGACGAGACCCACACGAGGGTGGAGCTGGTGATGGACATCGAGCCCAGGGGGGCGGCGGAGAAGGTCGCCGACGTGATCGGCACCATCGACCGGCGTGTCAAGGGCGACATGAAGCGGTTCAAGCAGTTCATCGAGGAACGCGGCGCGGAGTCCGGCAGCTGGCGCGGCCGCATCCGTCCCGGGGGCGCGGGACCGGCCGTGTGACCGGCCCGGCTCCTGATGCGTAGGGTCGCGGCGGGCGACTCCCGAAGCCCCCGCAGCACCGTCCGTGCCCGCCGGGGCCGGCCGGTGCTGCGGGCGCGCTCGCGGCGGTTCAGGGTCGGTCACGACACGGTACTGCGCACCTGGACCGGCACCGCCCACCACTGGTCCGGGCGGTCCACGACCGGAGCGCTCGGGCCGGTGCCGAGGACGCGGGTGAGGCGGAGGAGGTAGGCGGCGATGCCGGCGGCGCCTTGCATCCAGGTGGTGGCCGGCGGGAGCAGCGGTGGGTTCCTGCGGTGCTCCAGGAAGCGCCAGCGGGCGCCCGCCTCGTCCCTGACCGCCCGTGCGACCAGTGCGTCGCCCATCGTGCGCGCCGCCTGCCGGAAGGTCTCCGCTCGTGCCGAGCCGGCGCAGTCCTGCGCAGCGTCCAGGAAGACGTCGCCCACGCCCGCCGTGCCGCAGCAGCGGCCGTCGTTGTCCCAGAAGCCGGGGCGCAGCCGCTGCGGGACTCCCGAGGCCAGGATCGAGGCCAGGCTGCGGTCCCGCAGATCGCCGACCGGGATGCCCGACACCTCGGACACACCCGCGTGGGACAGCGCCGTGAACAGGTGCGAGGTGCCTGCCGGGCCGTGGCACCAGGTGTACGTCACCGGTTCCACGTCCCGTGTCGACGGCGGGATCGTGTGCGGGACGGTGAAGCCGCCGTCCGCCAGGGAGCCCACGGACAGGACGTGCCGGGCTCCCTGGACCGCGGCCTCGACGAAGTCCTCGCGGCCGAGCGCCGCACCCGTCACGGCCAGCGCCGCGGCGACCCCGGCCGTGCCGTGCGAGTAGTTCGGGCTCCGCGACTCGGAGCCGGGCACGATCCCCCAGTCCAGGCCCGCCGTGGTCCGGTCCGCCACCCCGAGCAGGGCCTCGCAGCCCGTCGTGGCGATCTGCTCCGCCAACTCGCCGCCCGCCCAGATCGCCGTGAGCACCACGCCGGCCGTGCCCATGACGAGGTCGTTGATCGGCCTGTCGGAACCCGCTTCGAACTCGAGGGTGGTCTTCCAGCCTTCGGGGGTCGCCAGCTCGGCCAGTCGTCGCAGAGGGACCGACTCCTGGCCCGGGGCGAGCAGCTTCAGCGCCGTGGCGTCGCCCGCCAGACCGTCGTACAGGGACGGTTCGACCCGGCGTTCCGCCTGCGTCGAGAGCCTGGCCACGATCCCCGCCGCCAGCGCCTGTTCGCCCTCGCTCAGCTCCCGGTACTGTGCGATCTCCGCCAGCACCGGAGCCAGGCCCGCGATCCCCGCGTACAGCGTGTCGCGGTCCTCCGCGGGTGATGTGCCGGGGCCGTCCTCAGGAACCTCCACCGGCAGCCAGGGGCCTTCGTCCTCACGGACCTGGTCCATTACCCATGACCAGGCGGCCTCGCCCAGTTCCCGGTACACGTCGTCAGCCGTCACTCCGACACGCTACAGCGGCCCGATGGGCACGGACATGTGATTTCGGCTCCGCGAACCGGTCCTCGACGATGGCCCGGCAACTTCGGGCACTGGGCCAGGAAACAGCGATGGCAAGGAGTTCATCCGCTCCTTGCCACTATCAACTTATAGCGCACCCGGGGGCTTGCGGCAAGGCCCCCGTCGTCCCGCAGAATTGCCGGCCGAGGCCAGGAAGCTGTGGAAACGGGGTGTTCGAACCATGCGTGCGCTTTTGTCGACATATGGGTCACGCGGGGATGTGGAACCGCCGGCGGGACTCGCCGTGCGGCTGCGGGAGCTGGGCGCGGAGGTCCGCGTCTGTGCGCCGCCCGACGAGGACTTCGCACAGCGGCTGGCCGGGGTCGGCGTGGCGCTGGTGCCGGCCGGCCCGTCGGCGCGCGCCCTGACCGAAGCGGCGCCGGCAGGTCGTCCTTCCGCGTGAACCGCCCCGCCGCACCCGACGGTCGCACGTCACCCCACTACGGAGCCGCCTTCATGAACACCTTGACCACCAGTGCATTCGACCTTCCCGGCCGACTCGCCGCGAAGGCCGACCCGGCGCTGATCGCCGGCGACGAGCAGCATTTCGCGGCCGTCGCGGCATGCCTGCAGCAGGCGATCGCGGACGTGTCCGAACGCCTCGAGGCCCAGCTCAGGGCGCCCGGTGGGGTCGGCCGGGCCGCGATGGACCGGGACGTGGAGGTGCACCGGCTGACCGGCCGGCTGCGCACGCTGCGCCGGCACGGACTGGACCTGTGCCTGGGCCGCATGGTCGGCGTGGACGACGCCGAGCCCGTGTACGTGGGACGGCTGGGCCTGACCGACAGTACGGGGCGCCGGCTGCTGATCGACTGGCGCTCCCCCGCCGCCGAGCCGTTCTTCGGCGCCACCCACGCCGATCCGATGGGGCTGGCGAGCCGCCGCAGGTACCGCTGGATCGGCGGCCGGATCAGCGACTACTGGGACGAGGTGTTCACCGCGGACGGGTTCGCCGGGCACGCCGCGCTCGATGACCAGTCCGCCTTCATCGCCGGCCTGAACAGCAGCCGGTCGCCGCGGATGCGTGACGTGCTCGGCACCATCCAGGCCGACCAGGACGCCATCATCCGCGCCGGATCCCGTGGGGCGCTCGTGGTCGACGGCGGTCCGGGCACGGGCAAGACCGTCGTAGCACTGCACCGCACCGCCTACCTGCTGTACGCGGACCCGCGTCTCGGTCACCGCCGGGGCGGTGTGCTGTTCGTCGGTCCGCACCGGCCCTACCTGGCCTACGTCGCCGACGTCCTGCCCAGCCTCGGCGAGGAGGGCGTGCAGACCTGCACCCTGCGGGACCTGGTCGCCGAGGGGGCCGGCGCGGCGGCCGAGGCCGATCCCGAGGTGGCCCGGCTGAAGTCGTCCGCGCGGATGGTGAAGGCGATCGAGACCGCCGTACGGTTCTACGAGGAGCCGCCCGCCGAGGGGTTGACGGTCACCGTCGACTGGACCGACGTCCGGCTGACCGCCGACGACTGGGCGGAGGCGTTCGAGGCGCCGGAACCAGGCACTCCGCACAACGAGGCGCGTGACCAGATCTGGGAGAAGCTGGTCGCGATCGTGCGGGACAGGTACGACGGCGACGACATCCCGCCCGAGCAGTTCCGCAGGACGCTGCGGCAGGACAAGGAGCTGGTCGGGACCCTCAACCGGGCCTGGCCGCTACTCGAAGCGGCCGACCTCGTCTCGGACCTGTGGTCGGTCCCCGCCTACCTGCGGATGTGTGCCCCCTGGCTCGGTCCCGACGAGGTCCGCAGACTGCAGCGCGCGGACGCGCAGGCCTGGACGGTGTCGGACCTGCCGCTGCTGGACGCGGCCCGGCACCGGCTCGGCGATCCGACGGCGGAGGCGCGTGAGCGGCGGCGCAGGGCGTCCGTCGCCGCCGAACGCGCGCGCATGGCGAGGGTGATCGACGACGTGCTCGCGGCCGACGACGACGGGGAGGGAGCGGTGACCATGCTGCTCGGGCAGGATCTGAAGGACACCCTGGTCGACGAGGCCGCGCTGCCCGGCGCGGAACCGGACCTGCTCGCCGGGCCGTTCGCGCACATCGTCGTGGACGAGGCCCAGGAACTGACCGACGCGGAGTGGCAGATGCTGCTGCTGCGCTGCCCGTCCCGGAGCTTCACCATCGTCGGGGACCGGGCCCAGGCCCGGCACGGGTTCACGGAGTCCTGGCGGGAAAGGCTCGGGCGAGCAGGGTTCGGCCGGATCGACCAGGCCTCGCTGACGGTCAACTACCGCACGCCGGAGGAGATCATGGCGGAGGCCGAGCCGGTCATCCGCGCCGTGCTCCCGGACGCCAACGTGCCGGCCTCCATCCGCAGCAACGGCGTGCCCGTGGTCCACGGCTCCGTCTCCGACCTCCGCGCGGTCGTCGACGGCTGGCTCGCCACGCATGCCGACGGTACCGCCTGCGTCATCGGCGACCCCGCCTTCCGGGCCGTGCCCCGTGTCCGGTCACTGCCCCCGGAACTGTGCAAGGGCCTCGAGTTCGACCTGGTCGTCCTCGTCGATCCGCAGAAGTTCGGCGAGGGCGTCGAAGGGGCGGTGGACCGCTATGTCGCGATGACCCGGGCGACCCGGCAACTGGTCGTCCTCACCAGCTGCTGACGGCGGCCTCCCTGCCCGGTCCTCCTCCGGTCCCGGGCGGGAGGGTGCTCGTCACTCGGACGTGCAGGTCGGGACGCCGTCCAGCCAGGCCGGGCCCTGGATGTAGATGTTGGTGACCCAGGCGTGGTAGTCGGGGAGGTAGGACCAGGCGTCGTTGGTGTAGCCCTCGGCGGTGACGACCTCGGCGTGCTTCTGGCAGGCGACGCGGATGGTGGTCGGACCGGGGAAGGCGTAGACGCGGGCGGCCCGCAGGGAGGGCTCCGCCTTGGTCCAGACACCGGTGCCCCAGGTGCGGAAGACCGGGCCTTCCACGGTCGCGGTGTTGATGCGGACGGCCCCGAAGTAGTCTCCGCCGAGGCGGACGTCACTGACCATCAGCTTGGTTCCGGACTGCCGGGCCTCCACCATCTTGCCGGCGCCGAGGTAGAGGGCGATGTGGTGCAGGTCCGCGGAGGTGCCGTAGGCGAGCAGGTCGCCGGGGCGCAGCGGGGCGAGGCCGTCCGCCGCGGTGAAGCGGTCGGCGGTGCGGTAGGTGTAGTACTGGGTGCTCGCGTCCCCGTTGAGGATGTCGGCGCCGGTGGCCTGGGCGTAGGCGTACCGGACCAGGCCGGAGCAGTCGAAGCCGAGGCGTTCGGGGTCGTGTTCGCTTGCCGGGTCGGTGGGGTCCACCGTGCCGTAGGTGGGGCCGGGCCGGGCCCCGTGGCCGCCGCCCCAGGTGTACCAGGTACCGGCTGCGACCTGTGCGCAGGCTGCGTCGACGGCCCGTTCGGCCGCCGTGGAGGCGCCCGGCGCGAGGACGCCGCAGTCGCCGGCCGCCGTCCTGGCCGGCCCGTGTGCGGCGATCGCGGACGGGGTGAGGAACAGCGCGGTGAGCAGGGTGATGAGTGTGGCGATGGCTCCGGTTCGCCTGAGCATGCCGGGACCCCCGTTTCCTGGTCTGGTCGTTGCGGTCGGGGTGGGTCGAGACGGTCTGGTGCACAGGCTTCCCGGCCGGGGTGCGCCGGTCGAGACCGCCGGGCGGACCTCCCGGGACGGGCAACGGGAAACCCTCGGGAAACCCCGGCCCGGCAGGGCGGCCGTCCGGCGGCAGGGGCGTGCGGAGACCGCCGGCGGGACGCCCGGCGGTGCGTACGTGCGTACGTGCGCAGGACGTTCAGTGGCGCGGACGTGCCGACGCAGCGCGGTCGTTCAGTGGCGCTGACGTGCCGACGCAGCACGGTCGTTCAGTGGCGCTGACGTGCCGACGCAGCACGGTCGTTCAGTGGCGCTGACGTGCCGACGCAGCACGGTCGTTCAGTGGCGCTGACGTGCCGACGCAGCACGGTCGTTCAGTGGCGCGGGCATGCGGAGGTGTGGAGGGCCGGCTCGCCGGGGAGCAGGGTGTGGCGGGTGGCCGGGTCCATGGTTCTGTCCATGCGGCAGACGTCCGCCAGCCGCGCCCCGACGTCCAGGCTCCACATGCGGACCGTGCCGTCGTTGCTGCTGCTCGCCACGGTCCGGCCGTCGGGTGCGAAGGCCACGCCCCACACCGCGTTGGTGTGACCGGTGAGCGTGGCCCAGGGCCGCCGGCCGGGCACGTCCCACAGGCGTACCGTCCGGTCGTTGCCGCTGCTGGCGAGAAGCCGTCCGTCCGGGGAGAAGGCGAGTCCGCGCACCGAGCCGGTGTGGCCGGTCAGCGAGCCGAGGGGGCGGTGCCGTGGGACGTCCCACAGGCGTACGGTGCCGTCGTTGCCGCAGCTGGCCAGGGTGCGGCCGCCGGGGTCGAAGGCGACGCCCCGGACCGCGCCGGTGTGGCCGGTCAGCGTGGCCAGCGGCCGGTGCGTCCGCGCGTCCCACAGACGCACCGTCAGGTCGTCGCCGGCGCTGGCCAGTGTCCGGCCGTCGGGGCTGAAGGCGACGGCGTTGACGTAGTCGGCGTGGCCGGTGAGGACGGCGAGCGGGTGGTGGCCGGTGACGTCCCAGAGGCGAAGGGTGCGGTCGGCACCGGCGGAGGCGAGGGTGCGGCCGTCCGGCGCGAACGCCACCGCGAACACGGCTCCGTGGTGGCCGTGCAGCACGGCGCTCGGACGATGGGCCGCGAGGTCCCAGAGGACCACCGTCCCGTCGGAGCCGGCCGAGGCGAGGGTGCGACCGTCCGGCGCGAAGGCGACCGTGGTGACGCTTCCCTGCCGGCTCTCCAGGGTCGTCGTAGTGTCGCGCCGGGCGGGGTCCCACAGGCGTACGGTGTGGTCGGCGTCGGCGGTGGCCAGCAGCCGCCCGTCCGGGCGGTAGGTGACGGCGGAGACCTCGGTGAACGGGTGTGCGGCCAGGCTCCTGCCGCGCAGGTCCCACAGGACCACGGACTGGTCGAACCCGCCGGTGGCCAGGAGCGTGCCGGTGGGGTCGACGGCGACGGACATCACGTAGTCGGTGTGTCCGGTGAGGGTGGTGACGAGCCGTCCGCTGCGGACGTCCCAGAGTCTGGTCGTACTGTCGCCGCTCGAGCTGATCACGGTGGTGCCGTCGGGGGTGTAGGCCACGGCGTTGACGTCGTCGCTGTGCCCGGTGAGCACGGCGGCCGCCCGCCGCCCGTCGACGTCCCACAGTCGTACCGTACGGTCCACTCCCCCGCTGGCCAGGCTCCGGCCGTCGGGCGCGAACGCCAGGCCGAGCACCTCGTCGGTGTGACCGTGCAGGACGGCCACCTGCTCGGCCCGGCGCGGGTCCCACAGCCGTACGGTCCGGTCGGCGCCGGCCGAGGCCAGCAGCTTGCCGTCGGGGGCGAACGCGAGTGCGTCGACCTGACCGGAGTGGCCGGTGAGGCGGGCCTTCCGCCGGGGGGTGCCGGCCGTGTCCCAGAGCTGGACGGCTCCGTCGGTGGTGGCGACGGCGAGGGTGTGGCCGTGGGGGGTGAAGGCGACGGCGCGGGCGCCACCGGTGTCCGCCGCCGGCAGGGGGGTGGCGCGGGCGGAGCGGCCGGGGGACCACAGCCGTACGGGTCCCAGGGACGAGGTGACGGCGAGGGTACGGCCGTCCGGGCTGAAGGCGACGGCGCGGATCCGGCCGGGGACGGTGAGCGTCGCGGTGGTCCGGTGGTCGGTCAGCCGGCGCAGCCGGACCGTGCCGTCCGAGCTGCCGGTGGCCAGCAGCCGGCCGCCCGGCGCGAAGGCGACCGCGTTGACCGGCCCGCGGTGTCCGCCGAGCCGGGCCGCGAAGGGCTCCGCCTGGGTGCTGAGCAGGGCGCCGCGGGCCGTGGCGGTCGGTTCGGTGCGGTAGGCCGCGGCGGCGAGCAGCATGGATGCCTCGGGGCGGCCCCCGGCCAGCAGGGTCGACCGGACGGCGAGTGCCTGGGAGCGGGCGAGGCGCTCCTGGGCGAGCGCGTCGGCCCGCTGCCGGTAGGCGAGAGCGCCGGCGGCCAGGGCGCAGCCGAGCAGAACGACGAGGGTGGCCACCATCGCCTGTCGCAGCCGGGACTGACGACGGGCCAGGCGCTGCCGGGTCTCCTCCTCCGCCTGGCTGGCGCGCAGGAACGCGTCCTCGACGGGACCGAGCGGGCCGAGGCCGTCCGCGTCCCCGGCCCAGGTGCGCACGGTGTCCAGCCGGGCGCCCCGGTAGAGCGCCGACGGGTCGCGGCCCTCGCGTTCCCAGGCGGCTGCCGCGTGGGCGAGCTGCTGACGGGCGAGGAGGCCCGCCCGGTCGGCGCTGATCCAGGTGCGCAGGCGGGGCCAGCTGTGCAGCAGGGCCTCATGGGTGATCTCGACGCTGTCGCTGTCGACGGTGACGAGCCGGGCGCGGACCAAGACGTCGAGCGCGGTGCCGGCGCCCTCCGCGTCGGCGAGCTGTGTCATGAGGGCGGTACGGCCGACCCGGCGCCGGGTCGCGCCGGCTCCGTCGGAGACCTGCACGAGCCGGGACAGGATGCGCCGGATGGTCTGCTGCTCGGCGGGGTACAGCTGGGCGAAGGCGTCCTCGGCGGTGCGTGCCACGGCGCCCTGGATGCCGCCGGTGCTCTCGTACCCCGCGACGGTCAGCGCCCCGGACTCGCGGTGGCGCCAGGTGGCCAGCAGTGCGTGGGAGACCAGCGGGAGCGCGCCGGAGGGAACGGTCTGCGCGCCGGGTTCCGCGGTCAGCCCGGCGTCCCGCAGCAGCACCGGGAGCAGGCCGGGGTCGAGGGTGACGCCGGCCAGTTCGGCCGGCCGGGTGACGGATTCCCGTAGCTCCGCGGTGGTCATCGGGGGCAGTACGTAGAGGCCGTCGGTGAAGACGGGGGCGAGTTCCGGCAGTTCGAGACAGCGGCCGGAGAAGTCCGCGCGTACGCCGAGGACGACCGCCGCGGGGTCGTGGGCGGGTGACGGCGGTGGGGCGGCCAGGGTGCACAGCACGCGGGCGAAGGTGCGCCGTTCGGTGTCGTCGGCGCAGAGGGTGAAGAGTTCCTCGAACTGGTCGACGAGCAGGACGAGCCGGGGCGGTGGTGGTGGCCGCTGCCCGGCCGGCGTCGGCTCCGTGCGGGTCCGTACGGCCGTCAGGAGGGCCTCGGGCTGTTCGCCCAGCTGGGCGGCGGTGAGATCCAGGTCGCCGCCGAGGGCCTTGGCGGTGCGTTCCAGCAGCTCGTCCAGCGGGTGCGCGGTCGGTGTGAGGGTGACGACCGGCCACCGGCCGGCGCCGGCCATCGGGAAGCCGCCGGGGCGCCGGAGTGCGGGCACGAGACCGGCGTTGAGCAGGGACGACTTGCCTGCGCCCGAGGGGCCGACGAGCAGCAGCGGCCCTTCGCCGATCCGGCCGAAGAGCCGTTCCACGAGCGCGGCCGTGGCCCGTTCCCGGCCGAAGAACCGGCCGGCGTCCTGTGTGGTGAACGCGGACAGTCCCGGATACGGGCAGGCGGGGCCGGTGACATCGTTGCCGTCGTCCGGTTCGGCCGGGCGCGGCGGTGCGACCAGCCGCAGCAACGCGCCCTCGGCCCGCAGGATCTGGTCGCAGCGGCGGGCCACGTCGAGGGTGGCCCGTTTCGCACCGGTCTCGATCTTGCTCAGATAGCCCTTGCTGTAGTGGGTCTGTCTGGCCAGGTCGGCGAGCGACAGGCCGCGCTGCTGCCTCAGTCGTCGTAGTTGTGCGGGGAAGGACGGCGTGGTCGGCGCCGTCCGTTCCCCGTCGTTCTCGTTGCGGTCGCCGGTGTCGGCTCCCTGTTGCGGCTCCCCCAAGGCGTCCCCCATGGCAAAGCGTTGCCCAGGCCGTGAGACGGCGGGAGCCCAGGTTACTGCCGGGGTGGGACACGTGGCCCAGCCAAGGGTGGGGAGTGACCGAAAACGAGCTTCCGGAACCGCGGCTGCGGTTCCGGAAGCTCCCCCCGTGGCCCCTCCGCCGGCCGAAGGTGGGGTTACGGCCGGTTGAGGGTGATGGAGTTGATCGGAGTGAGGTCGGCGTAGACGCCCGTGCCCTCGGCGATGGGGGCGCCGCAGCCGGCACCGTTGTAGCCCGTGCACAGGCTCGCGGTGGCACCGCCGTACTGGTTGTTCAGGACCCAGTGGCGGCCGAACTGGTTGCTGAGGTTGTGCGGGCCGTAGCTGTAGAAGACCAGGCTCGGCGACTGGGCCGGGTTCTGGTTCTGCGGGTAGACGCACACGGCGCCGTCCGGGCAGCCGGCCCACGGGTCGGCCGCCGGCTTGGCGTGCGCCGCGCCGGTCATGGCCATCACGGCGGCAGCGGCGGTGGCGAACGCGGCAGCCCCGCGAATCGTCTTGCGCATGGTTCCCCCTTGCAGTTCTTCTGCGTCGTCGCAGGTCGTGCTCGGTGCTGACGGCACCAGCGTTGCGGCCGCGCCCCGCCGCGGTCGACGGGTTTCCCGTCGCCCATCGCCCTGCCCGGGTGGGAAACCGTGGCTGAGCAGGAGGAGCGGGAGGGCGTGGGCAACCGGCCGGGGGCCGCGGCGGGCATGGGGACGGTGGCGGGCCCTGTGGCCGGCACCTGGCGGTGAGGGTCGGTGCCTGGCGGTGGGGGCTGCGGAGCCGCGGAACGGCGGTGGGGTCGGTGCCTCGTCCGGGGCGGGCCCGAACGGCCCAGCGGTGCCGCGCCGTTCGCGGGTTCGGCGGGCCCGGCGGTCAGACTTGTCGGGCCGTGGCATCCGCTTGCGCTCGAAGGGAACCAGCCCGCCCATGCACATCGATCTGACAGGACGCACCGCACTGGTCACCGGCTCCACGCAGGGCATCGGCGCGGCCATCGCCGTCGCCCTCGCCCGGGCCGGGGCCCGCGTGGGCGTCAACGGGCGTGACGAGAAGCGGGTGGCCGAGAGTGTCGCGGCGCTGGCCCGCGAGGCTCCCGGCGGGCAACTGGTGCCGGTGGCCGCCGACGTGGCGGGCGACGAGGGCGTGGCCCGGGTGGCGGAGGCGCTGCCGCAGGTGGACATCCTCGTCAACAACCTGGGCGTCTTCGGCGCCGCCGACCCGTTGGAGATCACCGACGAGGAGTGGCGGCGCTACTTCGAGGTGAACGTCCTCGCCGCCGTACGGCTGACCCGGCTGTACCTGCCGCGGATGACGGAGCGGGGCTGGGGGCGGGTGCAGTACGTCGCCAGCGACTCGGCGGTCGCCATCCCCGCGGAGATGATCCACTACGGGATGTCGAAGACGGCGCTGCTGGCGGTGAGCCGGGGGTTCGCCAAGAAGGCGGCGGGCACGGGCGTGACGGTGAACTCCGTCATCGCGGGGCCCACGCACACCGGTGGCGTCGAGGACTTCGTGTACGGCCTCGTGGACCGGGAGCTGCCCTGGGAGGAGGCGCAGCGGGTGTTCATGCGGGAACACCGCCCGCAGTCGCTGCTGCAGCGGCTGATCGAGCCGGAGGAGATCGCGCACATGGTGGTCTACCTCAGCTCCGAGCAGGCATCCGCCACGACCGGCGGTGCGCTTCGGGTCGACGGCGGTTACATCGACTCGATCCTTCCCTGACCGTGTTCACGTCCCCGCACGCTTCGTCAGCCGGAACACGATCCCGGTGGCCGTCCGTTCGCGGCCCCCGGCTGTGCATGCGTCGAGCCGGCCGTCGAGCGCGCGCATCCACTGGTGGGCCTCAGCCCCCGCGCCTGGCCGGGCGTGCCGAGGGGCCGGGCGCGTGTGGTGCGGGCCGGGCCCCTCGGCGTGCGGGTCAGGTCAAGTGGTGGGTGTCGTTGAGGGTCTGCACCGTGGCGGTGCCGTCCTCGTCGTACGTCACCGTCGACAGGGAGGCCGCCGCGACTTCCATGCGGAACAAGCTGTGCGCCGGGGCCTGGAGGGCGAGGCGGATCAGGGTTCTGAGCGGTCCGACGTGGGAGACGACCAGAACCGTGGCGCCGGCGTACCGGGCCATGAGGCCGTCTCTCACCGCGGTGACCCGGCGGGTGACCTGTCGCATGGTCTCGCCCCCGCCCGAGGGGGGACTGTCGGGCGAGGCGAACCATGCGTTCAGGTCGTCCGGGTGGCGTTCGCGGACTTCGGCGAAGGTCAGGCCCTCCCAGCCGCCGAAGTCCGCTTCCCGCAGGTCCCGGTCGACCTGGACGCCCAGGCCGAGGCGCGCGGCCACGGAACCGGCGGTCTCCCGGCAGCGCCGCATCGGTGACGTGACGACCGCGTCGATGCCGCCGCGGCGGGCGAGGGCGTCCGCTGCCGCCCGGGCCTGGTCGCGTCCGACCGGGGAGAGTCCCGGGTCGGATCCTCCGCTGCCGGAGAGCCGCCGTTGCGGGGTGAGCAGGGTTTCGCCGTGCCGCAGCAGTACGAGCGTCGTCACGTCCCTCACTTCGCGTTCTTCGCGAAGTGGTCCCGGACGGCGTCGGTCTGCTTCTCCATCACGTCGATGATGGCCTCGACCACGTTCAGGTCGGCGTCCTCGGCGATCTCCAGGATCCGGGACCACTCGAAGAAGCTGCGGGCCGGGTCGTTGGTGATGGGGCGCACGCGGATGGTGGCCTCGTAGCTCTGGACCCCGCTGGTGGGGGCGACGGCCCGGTAGGACTGGGTCTTGTTGATCTCGTCCCGGGCGGCGATCTCCTGCTGGACCAGGCCGCCGTTGAGCGTGAGCCTGAAGTCGTAGCGGGCCGGGACGGTGTCGACCGAGCCGCCCTCCGTCCAGGTGACGTCGGTGTGGATGTCCAGGTCGCCCGGGGAGACGATCTCGAGAATCTGCATGGCGTCACGGACCGTCCCCCACACGGTGTCCGGGTCGGCCTCGAGGATGGTGGAGTGGTACATGGTGTGCTTGCGCTGGATCGGCACGGGGTGTTCCTTCTTCTGGTAGGTGACGCGGTCGGTCCGGGTGACCCACGCGTCGGACGGTTCGGTGCGGCCGCCCTCGCGGCTATCGCGTGGGCCGCGGGGACTCGCTCTTGGCGATCAGGTGGTTTCCGAGGACCAGGTAGTCGATCTCGGTGCCCATGAAGCAGTTCAGGGCGTCGGTGGGGGTGCAGACGATGGGTTCGCCGGCGACGTTGAACGAGGTGTTGATCAGGCAGGGGGTGCCGGTGAGTTCGATGAACTTCCGCAGCAGTGCCGTGAGCCGTGGGGTGCCCTCGTCCGTCAGAGTCTGGATGCGGGAGGTGCCGTCCACGTGTACGGCACCCGGGATGCGGTCCTTGTACTCGTCACGGACGGGGAAGACGAACGTCATGTAGGGGGAGCTGGTCTTGCGCCCCATGTCGAAGATCTGCGGCGCCTGCTCCTCGAGGACGAGGGGAGCGAACGGGCGGAAGGGTTCGCGGTGCTTGACCCGGGTGTTGATGATGTCCTTGATGTCGGTGAATCCGGGGTTGGCGAGGATGCTGCGGTGCCCCAGTGCGCGTGGCCCGTGCTCGATGCGGCCCTCGAACCAGCCGATGACGACCTTCTCCGTCAGCAGCTTCGCCACGTGCTCGACGACCTCGTCGTCGTCGAGGCGCGTGACGACGACGCGGCCGGTGAAGCCCTCGACGGCCTGCTCGATCGCGGCGTCGTCGTAGGCCGGGCCCAGGTAGGGGGTGACGGGCGCGGAGGCGGCGAGGATGTCCGCCGGATCGGTGCCGGGGTGGTTGAGCCAGGCGTGGGCTGCCGCTCCGATGGTGATGCCGGTGTCGGAGGCGCCGAAGCTGACCTGCATGTCCTCGAAGCGGGAGCCTTCGAACAACGGGGTGTTGTTCAGGCAGTTCAGGGCGACGCCGCCTTCGAAGAGCAGCCGGCCGAGATCCGTCCTCCTCTCCAGGTGGCTGACCTGGTGGGCGGTGGCGACGTTCAGCATCTGCTGCGCGGCGGCGGCGACGCGGGCCTTGTAGGCGAGGGTGTCCTCGAAGGGGCCGAAGTACTCCTCGAACAGGGCGTCGTGGCTGTGGGGGTCGTCGGTCCGAAGCGGCTCGGTGAAGGTGTAGCGGCCGTCGTCGTGCAGCGTCAGCAGGCGCTCGACGAACGGGTTCGGAGCCGGGGGCGCGGTGTATCCGGCCAGGCCCATCACCTTGTACTCGTCATTGTTGGGGACGAAGCCGAGGAAACGGGTGAGGGCGGAGAACAGGGTGCCCATGGAGTACTCGGAGCCGGTGACCGTGTCGTCGAAGACGGTGATCCGGCCGCCGCGGATCTCGCCCGCCAAGGTCGAGAAGCGTTCGGCGCGGCCGTCACTGACGAGGAAGGCGGCGTCCTTCATGCCGGCGAGGTAGTAGCCGGTCGTGGCGTGGGCCAGGTGGTGCGGAACGAAGCGGACCTTCGCCGGGTCGGGGCGGTGTCCGGTGCGGGCCTCGAAGTCCGCGAGGATCGCTTCGTGGCTGACGACCTGGTCGAACAGGTCGGCCATGTCGGCCATGAGGCCGGACTTGGCCGGCTGGGGCATCGGCGAGGTGCGGATGCCGTCGAGGATCTCGTTCAGGATCCCGGTGGACCAGTTCCAGGGGAAGGCGAACAGGTCCACGTCGTCGAACGTGATCCCGGCTTCCTCCAGGCACCAGTCGATCGCGTTCGCGGGGAAGTCGGTGGTCTTCTTCTCCCGGTTGAGGCGTTCTTCCTCCACCGCGGCGACCAGGCGGCCGTCGATCAGGAGCGCGGCGGCGGCGTCGTGGCCCAGGAGGTAGTGCTTGTTGATGCCGGTCGCACCGAAGCGTTCGGAGAAGAACTCCGACACCCGGCTGAAACCATTACATCCGAGAACAATCACAGCATTCTTTCCGGTCATGGGGCTACTTGGCGATCAGCAGGTCGCGGAGCTGTTCGCCGGCCGCGGGTGCCTGGCACAGGCCCGCGCCGGTGAATCCGGCCGCGTACAGGAAGCGGCGGGTGGGGTGTTCGCCGATCAGGGCACGGTTGTCGGGGCCGGCGTCGAAGTCGCCGGCCCACGCGTGATGGAGGCCGGTGCCCTCCAGTGCGGGGAACAGGGTGCCGAGCTGGCCGGCGATGCGGCCGAGCCAGGCCTCGCGCGATTCGCCGGCCTTGGGCACGCCCATGGCGAGGAGAATGCGGTCCTTCCACGATCGGATCCGCAGGCCGGATGTGGCGTGCATCGTCATGGGCATCTCGCGGTGCGGCGACTGCGGGACGTCGGTGAACAGCATCTCGATCCCACGGGGAGCCATCGGCAGGTCGAGCGACGCCATGGATGCCACCTCGCCGGACCAGGGGCCGGCCGTGCACACGATGCTCTCCGCCTTGATGCTGCCCTGCGGGGTGTGGAGGGTGTTGTCGTCGTCGATGTGTGTGACGGGTGTGTGGGTGAACAGCCGGGCGCCGTGCCTGCGGGCGCCGGCGGCGTAGCCGCGGACGATGTCGAGGCCGTCCACGTGGTAGGCCTCGGGGGACCAGGCGGCGGCCAGGACGGCGCGCTCGTCGATCAACGGGTTGAGTCCCCACGCTTCGCGGGCACTGATCAGGCCGACCTGGACACCGGCGGCCTGCTGGGCCTCGAGGCCGGCCTCGAATGCGGCGATCTGCTGTTCGTCGGTGAACAGCACCATGAGCCCGAGCCGCTTCAGGGCGAGGGGGGCCGCGGTGTGGCGGGCCAGGTCGTGATAGGCGTTCAGGCTGCGTACGGCCATCCGGCCGGTGCCGGGGTCGCCGGGGAAGTAGGTGCGGATCATGCCCGCCGTGTGCGCGGATGCACCGCCGCCGAGGCTTCCGCGTTCCAGCAGGACGGTGTCCACGCCGGCTTCGGCGAGGTGGTAGGCGGCGGAGGTTCCGATCACTCCCCCGCCGATGACGACGGCGTCAGCGCGGGCAGGCAGGGCGCTCAAGGTCTTCCTTCTCCTGTGGTGCGGGATTCATGGCGGGGATGAGCACCGGTGTCGTCATCTCCTCGGCGGGCTCCGCTCGGGGCATGGCTACGCGCATTCCGCGGCGCCCTGCTGGCGCAGGTGGTCGCCGGTCTCCCACGGGTACAGCTGGAGGTTCCAGCCGCCGAGACAGTTGATGTAGAGGGCCATCTGGCTGGTGACGGCGTAGAAGTCGTCACGGTCGAGGGCGTCGAGGACGTCGAGGAAGCGCTGGGTGAACGCCCACAGCTGCTCCAGGCCGCAGTACCCCAGGAACTCGGCGGGGACCCCGACCAGGAGGCGGGTCATGTGGACCAGGGAGGGCATGGGCATGTCCTGGACGGCGGCGCGGACGAGTCCCCCGTAGGCGGCGTAACCCAGGGGCCGGGTCTCGCCGTTGACGAACAGCAGGGTGGGGAGGACCGTGCCGAAGTTGCCGGCCCGGGAGGGGATGACGCCCTGGTGGAGGTCTTCCAGCTCGGCCGGCGGCACGAGCCAGGTCTTCTCGGTCTCTGCGGCGATGTCGGCGATCAGGCGGCGGGCGTCCGTGTTGGTGGCGTGGAGCACCGGGATGCGGTGGCCGCCCGGCTCGCCCGCGCGGCGGACCTCGGCGAGGATCTGCTTCTTCGTGGAGTAGACGGCGTCCCATATCGCCGCCCCGGCTTCCAGCAGGGCAGGCATGTCCGCCTCCCGGATCCGGCCGACGGGGGTGGCGGGCATCGGCTCGGTCAGGGTGCCGTACTTGATGCCCAGGTGCTGCAAGCCGGAGCAGAACACGGTGCCGTCGGGCGCCTCGCGCCGGTCGGGGATACGGGTGGCGTGGGGGGTGTGCAGCAGGGCGGGTATCGGAGCCACGTGGTAGAGGTGCTCGCCCGCGATGAGGGCGTGTCCCTGGAGGCTCTGGTAGGGCAGGGACTCCCACAGGGCGTCGGCGAGTGCCGGGTTGCGGTCGTCGAGGTCGGCGGCGACCGTGATGCCGAGGTCGGGCCAGGAGATCTCGATCTGACGGCCAGGCAGCTTCTCGGACAAGACTTTCCCCGTTCGTTGGTTCGTGCTTGCCCGAGGAGTAGATCGTCAACAGGCTTGTTTCAGACAGGCGTTGAAACCATGAAACCTGGGCGGCCCGAGTGATCCGGAGTTTGTGCATTCCTACAAGGACCGCAGCTCAGGTGGACTGGTACGCGGGCGGCTTCATGGTTCCCGGGCCACTGCGGACGCAGCGGCCATGGCCGGCGGTGTCCTTCGGGCCGGCAGCAGGCACCACCTGCGGCGAACGGCTCCCCCCTCCCGGGCCGGCGGAGCCCGGCGAGGTGGCGGCATTCCGGAAAGAGCCCGAAGATTGAGAAGCGCGCGGGGCAATGACGGTTGCCCGAACGGGCACCGGAAGCGCTTTCCCGTGACCGATGTCACGATTCGCGATGCCCGGTCCCTTCCTTTAACCGTCCGGTAAATCAACAGACTGTAAAAGGACGCCTCGGCGGACCGTCCGGAGAGTAGGCAAGAGGCGTGAACAGGACGGCAGTTGACAGCGTTGGCCTGGACAGATAGCCTTTCTGTCTGCTATGCGCATCTAATCTTTATTCGGCACCCGACCGACTAACCCGCGGACGATCTAATCGAAGTCGGCCAGAAAATGGCCGAAACCCTTCGCTCCATGGATTTCGAGCCACCTCGTGGTTGAACCAGCGGTAAGAATCGACGCATCAATGAGGACGTAGCATTGAGGTCCACCCGTGGTACGCGACAGATGCACATCGGGGGACCGGAGGATGCCACATCCCTTGCGCGGTGCAGGTCCGGATCACATCGGTGGACGGACGCAGAGCATGCGGGACGCCGGCCGGACGCCATGGCCGTGCACCCTCCCCCGGCGCGCCGCCTTTGCGGCGGTGCGGTCGCCCTCGCAGAATTCCCACGCACCGTTGTACGACGCAGCCTCGTCTCGGGGGAACGGGGCACCACCTCACTCGGAAAGATATTCAAGGGGGGAGCCACGATGCACTTTTTCGGCCGAACGAGAGAACTTCAGATCCTGGGTGAAGCGTTCACCGAAAGCGCCCGGGGACACGGCCGGCTCGTGATCATCACGGGCGGCCCCGGTTCCGGCAAGACGCAGCTTGTACATGAATTTCTCATGACGCTGAACAACACCGGCGCCCGCATACTGACCGGTACCGCCTGCCCGTCCGAAAGAAATCAGCCAATGAGTCTGGCGGGGCAATTACTACGCAACGCCGATACGGAGTTCACCGTCTCGTACCACGCCCCGCCCGTGAACTCGCCGGCGGAGAACCGCCCGTCCACGGAGCCGGGGCACCGAGCCGCCCACACATCCAGCGGGCACGCCACGGCCGACGCCCTTCTGCGCCTCGCCCGCGACGAGCGCCCCCTGGTCATCGCCGTGGACGACGCCCACGCCATGGACCGGGCCTCCCTGCGCACGATCGTCAGCCTGCTGCACCGCAGCCGCTCCCGGCGGCTGCTCGTGGTGTGCGCGACTTCGGGCCACCTCGGCGCGATGCGCTCGCCGGCCCACACCGATCTGCTCCGCCAGCCGCACCGACGCGTACGCCTGGCTCCGCTGTCGGAGGCGAGCATCGGCGAACTCCTGGCCGCGCAGGCCGGACAGGCCCTGTCCGGCAGCGTTCGCAGCGCCTACCACGGGGCGACCGCGGGCAGCCCCCTCCTGGTGCACGCCCTGCTGGACGACAGCACCCGCTTCGGCGCCGAGATAGGCAGCCCCGTCGCCGGCGCCGCCTATCGCCAGGCCGTGCTGTCGCTGCTGCACCGCGGCGAAGCGGACCACGTCCGGGTGGCCCGGGCCCTGGCCGCGCTCGGCGCCCTCGCCGAAACGGTACCCGTCGGAGAGCTGACCGGGACCACACCGGCCGGCACCCAGGAAGCCGTCGACGTGCTCAACTCCTCGGGACTGCTGGACGGTCACGCCTTCCGGCACCCGACCGCCGCCGACGCGGTCCTGGAGGACATGGACGCCGCCGCACGATCCCGTCTGCACGGCCGGATCGCCCACATGCTGTATCGTTCCGGCGCCCCCGCCGTCGAGGTGGCACGGCACCTCCGTGCCGCGGACCTCGTCCCGGAGGGATGGGGCGCGGGGATCCTGCGCGCCGCCGCCGAACAGGCCCTCGCGGCGGACGACATGGAGCGCTGCACCGACTACCTCGGCCTGGTCCTGCGCGACTGCTCCGACGAGCACGAACGGCACGCCCTCTCGGTGGCGCTCGCCCGCGTGGAGTGGCGCACCAATCCGGCGGCGGCCGCTCCGCACCTGGAACCGCTGCGCGCGTCCGCGCTGGCCGGCGAGCTGACCATGCGGGACACCGCCACCGTCCTGCGGTACATGCTGTGGCGTGGCGACACCGAACTGGCCGCCCAGGCCGTGGCCACGCTCGTCCGCGCCCAGTCGACCGCCGACGCCCAGATCATCGCCGAGGTGGAGTTCGTACGGCAGTGGTTCTACGGCGTCGCGCTGCCCGGCAAGGGCGCCCCGCCGAGCGGCCTCGACCCGCGCCGCCGGCAGGCGCTCGCCGCGACCTGCGGCCTGGCCGCCCGGGTGGCGGCCCTCATCGGCGGTGAGGCCACCGACGAGTCCGCCGCGGCCGTCGCGCAGGCTCTGCAAGGGCATCAACTGGACCACCTCAACCTTGAGTTGGTCGCCATGTCGCTGCTGGCCATCGCCCACGCGGACCGGCCCGCGGTCGCCGCCGAGGCCTGTGATGCGCTGCTGGAGTGCGCGGTGCAACGCCGGGCGACGACCTGGCAGGCCCTGCTCGGCGGCATCCGGGCGGAGATCGCCCTGCTCCAGGGGGACGTGACCGCCGCCGCGCAGGGCGCCCTCGCCGCGCTCGGCACACTGCGCGCCCAGAGCTGGGGGGTGCTCATCGGCCTCCCGCTGTCGACGGCGATCTCCGCGCTCACCGCGATGGGCTCCTACCCGGAGGCCGAGGAACTGCTCAAGCACGACGTGCCCGAGCCGATGTTCCGTACCGTGTTCGGCATCCAGTATCTGCGTGCGCGTGGGCATCACTACCTCGTCACCGACCGGCCCTTCGCCGCGCTCAACGACTTCGAGGCCTGCGGGCGGCTGCTGCGGGAAGGCAACCCCAGCCTGCAGAAGGGCATACCGTGGCGGTCCGACCTGGCCCTGGCCAACCTGCGGATCGGCAAGGCCCGGACGGCCCGGGAGTGGGCGGAGGAGCAGCTGCGGCTGCCGGGCGGCCACAGTTCCCGGGCCCGGGCCATGGCGCTGCGCCTGCTGGCGGCCACCAGCAAGCCGCACCGCCGGGCCTCGCTGCTGCGCGAGTCGATCGACCTGCTCAAGGCGTGCGGGGACCGGTACGCGCTGGCCCAGGCGTACGCCGATCTGTCCGCGGCGCACTACGAACTGGGCGAGTACGCCCGGGCCCGGCTGGTGGCGCGGCAGGCGGCGCGGGAGGCCGAGGCCTGCCGCATCGAGTCGCCGGTCGACGCGCACCTGCTGGAGGATCCGGTACGGTCCGACAGCGCCGAGACGGAGGCCGGCCCCGCCATCCTGAGCGACGCGGAGTGCCGGGTCGCCGGACTGGCCGCGCTCGGGTACACCAATCGTGAGATCAGCACCCGGCTGCACGTCACGATCAGCACGGTCGAGCAGCACCTCACCCGTGTCTACCGCAAGCTGAACGTGGCCAGCCGTTCCGAACTGCCGTCGAAGATGCTGGAGCACCGCATCCCGAAGCTGTCGGACCGCTGGGCCAGCACCCACTCGTCCACGGGCTGAGAGCACCCACCCCTCCTTTTTGCGCACGCTCTGAGAGCGCTCCCTCTCCTCCTGCACGGTCTGAGAGCGCTCCCTCTCCTCCTTCTCGCGCACGGCCGCAGAGCGCTTCCGCCCGTCCCTCCCGTGCACGGGCCAAGGGCCCCTCCCTGTCGTCCGTGCGGGCAGCGGGCCGCGGCCCCACCGGTGACACCACCGGTGGGGCCGCGGAGCACGGCGCCGGGACACGGTCCTCAGCTGAAGCTGCCGAGTTCGTCGTCCAGGATGCCGAACAGCTCGTCGGCGGTGGCGGTCTCCAGTCCCGCGCCGCCTGTGGGACCGGCCCCCTCGTCCCGCCATTCCCCGGTGCCGTCCCAGCGTGCGCTGAGGGCGCGGAGCCGGGCGGCCACCCGGGCCCGCTGCTCCTGGTCCGGCGCGGCAGCAGCCAGCGCGTCGCCCAGTACCGCCTCCAGCCGCACCACTTCGGCCTCGATGTCGACGAGGTCGCCGGAGGGGTCCCCGCCGAGTTCCTCGAAGAGGTACCGGGCGAGGGCGTCGGAGGTCGGGTGGTCGAAGGTGAGCGTGGTGGACAGCCGCAGACCGGTGTCGGCGCCGAGCCGGTTGCGCAGTTCCAGGGCGGCGAGCGAGTCCACGCCCAGGTCGCCCAGGGAGCGCTGGGGGTCGACGGCGCCGCCGGAGCCGTGTCCGAGGACGTCGGCGACATGACCGCACACCGTCTCCACCAGCAGCCGCAGCGCGTCGGCGGACGCCAGCCGGGCCAGCCGCTCGGGCAGCGACTCGGCGGGGGCCGGTGCCCCGGTGGCCGCCGCCCGGGCGGTGCGGCGTACGGCCGCCGGGGCGAGGCCCCGGACCAGGGCGGGAGCGTCCTCGGTGACCTGGACGTGGACCGGCAGCAGTAGAGCGGGGCCGGCGTCCGGGCTGCCGGCAGCGGTCAGCGCACGGTCGAACAGGGCCAGTGCCCGGTCCGCGGGCAGCGGCAGGATTCCGTCGCGGGCCAGCCGGCGCAGCTCGGTCTCACCGAGCCCGGCCGCCATGCCGTCCCCGGTGTCCCACAGCCCCCAGCCGAGCGAGAGGGCAGGGAGCCCCTCGGTGCGGCGCAGCGCGGCGAGGGCGTCCAGGAAGGCGTTCCCCGCCGCGTAGTTGGCCTGACCCGCGGCGCCCAGGGTGCCGGCCGCGGAGGAGAACAGGACGAAGGCGGCGAGGCCGAGGTCCCGGGTCAGCTCGTGCAGGTGCCAGGCGGCGTCGGCCTTGGGCCGCATCACCGCCTCCAGCCGCTGTGGCGTGAGGTCGGTGAGCAGTCCGTCGTCCAAGACGCCCGCGGCGTGCACCACGGCGGTCAGCGGGTGCTCGGCCGGCACGGAGGCGAGCAGTGCGGCGAGCGCTGCCCGGTCGGTGACGTCGCAGGCGGCGACGGTCACCGTCGCGCCCAGGGCGGCCAGGTCGTCCAGGGCGCCGGGCTCGGGGAGGCGTCCGCCGCGGGCGGCCAGCAGCAGACGGCGTACGCCGTGCCGGGTGACCAGGTGCCGGGCGAGGAGCCGGCCGAGGCTGCCGGTGCCTCCGGTGACGAGGACGGTGCCGCCCGGGTCCAGGCCGGGCGATCCGTCCTGCTCCGCGTCGGGCGTCCGGGCGAGTTCGGGCACGTACACCGTGCCCGCCCGCAGGGCGAGTTCGGGTGCGCCGGTGGCGACGGCCGCCGGAAGCACGGCGGCCGAGGCCGGGTCGTCGTCGGTGTCGACGAGCACGAAGCGGCCGGGGTGCTCGACCGCCGCCGCCCGCACCAGGCCCCAGAGCACGGCCTGGGCGGGGTCGGGCGCGGCGCCGGCGTGGACCGCGACCGCGGACCGGGTGAGGACCACCAGCGGCTCTGTGTCCGGGGCGTCGGCGAGGTGCCGGCGCAGTGCGGTGAGTGCCTGAACGGCGGTACGGCGGGCCACCGCGGGCGGTTCGGTGCCGTCGCCGGTGCCGGCGGGCACGGTGAGGGTGCCGGGCCCGGGCGCCGTGTCGTCTGCGCTGTCGGCGGTCACGGTCAGGGTGCGGGGTTCGGGCCCCGTGCCGTCGCCGGCGTCGGCGGTCACGGCGCCGGGTTCAGGCGCCGTGCCGGTGTCGGCGGGCACGGTCAAGGTGCGGGGTTCGGGTGCCGTGGCGTCGGCGCTGACCGCCTGCGCGGTCCAGCGCACCCCGAACAGGTCGCCGGGTGCGGGCGTCGCCGCGTCGAGCTGCTCGGCGGTCACCTGGCGGATGCGCAGGGACGTCACCTCGGCCACGGGTTCCCCGGCGCCGTCGTACAGGCGCAGGGTCATGTGGTCGGTACCGTGCGGGGTCAGGCGCAGCCGTACCGCCGTGGCCCCGGTCGCGTACAGGGTGACGCCTTCCCAGGAGAAGGGCAGGGTCATCACCGTCGGGTCCTGGCCGTCGAGCAGGTCGATGGCGTGCAGGGTGGAGTCGAGCAGCGCCGGGTGCAGTCCGAAGCCGTCGGCCGCGTCCGGGTCCGGCAGGGCGAGTTCGGCGCAGATCTCCTCGCCGAGCCGCCAGGCGCCGCGCAGGCAACGGAACGACGGGCCGTAGTGGTAGCCCTGTCCGGCCAGGTGGCCGTAGGTGCCGGTGACGTCGACGGGGACGGCTCCGGCGGGGGGCCAGGCGGTCTCGGCGGGCGGTTCGGGTGCGGTGCGCGGGGCGAGAACGCCGGTGGCGTGCCGGGTCCACTCGCCGTCCGCGCTCTCCGGGCGGGCGTGCACGGTCAGTTGCCGGCGGCCGTCGGCGTCGGGGGCCCCGGCGGCCACCTGGAGGTGGACGGCGCCGTGCTCGGGCAGGGCGAGTGGCCGTTCGAGGGTGAGTTCGTCGACCTGCGGGCATCCGGTGCGGTCGCCGGCCCGGACGGCCAGTTCCACGAAGGCGCTGCCCGGGACGAGGACGACGCCCGCCACGGCGTGGTCGGCGAGCCAGGGGTGGGTGGCCAGGGACAGTCGTCCGGTCAGGGCCGTCCGGTCGTCTCCGGCCAGCTCCACGGCGGCGCCGAGCATGGGGTGCCCGGCCGGGGCCTGGCCGAGACCGGCCGCGTCGGTGGCGGCGCCGGGCTCGTCGTCCAGCCACAGCCGCCGGCGCTGGAAGGCGTAGGTCGGCAGGTCGGTGCGGCGGGCGCCGGTGCCGGCGAACACCTGCTGCCAGGCGACGCCCAGCCCGCGGACGTAGGCGGTGCCGAGCAGCGTCGCGAAGGTCTGCTGCTCGTCGCGGTCGCGGCGCAGGGCGGGGACGAACGCCGTCCGGTCGGTGTCGATGACGGCGTGTGCGCCCAGGGCGGTCAGGACGGCGTCGGGGCCGAGTTCGAGGAAGGTGCGCACGCCGTCGGCCTCCAGTGTGCGGACGCCGTCGCCGAAGCGGACGGCCTCGCGGACGTGCCGGACCCAGTACGCGGGGTCGCACACCTGGTCCGCGCCGGCCCGCGCTCCGGTCACGTTGGAGACGAGGGCGATCGCGGGCGGCGCGTACCGCAGTTCACGGGCCGTCTTCTCGAACTCCGTCAGCATCGGGTCCATCAGCGGGGAGTGGAAGGCGTGGCTGACCCGCAGCCGCTTGGTACGGCGTCCGGGGAAGGCCTTGGCCACGGCGTCCACGGCGGTCCCGGTGCCGGAGACGACGACGGCGCGGGGGCCGTTGACGGCGGCGACGGACACGTCGGGGCCGAGGTGGGGCAGCACCTCGTCCTCGGTGGCGTCGAGGGCGAGCATCGCTCCCCCGGCGGGCAGCGCCTGCATCAGCCGGCCGCGCGCGGCGACCAGCCGGGCGGCGTCCGCCAGGTCCCAGACGCCGGCGACGTGCGCGGCGGTGAGTTCGCCGATGGAGTGGCCTGCCAGCCAGTCCGGGCGGACGCCGTGGAACTCGAGCAGCCGGTACAGGGCGGTCTCCACGGCGAACAGGGCGCACTGCGTGTAGAGGGTCCGGTCGAGCAGGCCGGCCTCCTCGGTGCCGGGCCCGGCCCACATCACGTCCTTCAGCGGGCGGTCGAGGTGGGTGTCGAGTGCCTGGCAGGCGGCGTCGAGGGCCTGCCGGAAGGCGGGGTGGGCGGCGTACAGGCCGCGGCCCATGCCCGCGCGCTGGGCACCCTGGCCGGTGAAGAGGAAGGCGGCCTTTCCGTCGGCGGGCCGGCCACGGAGCACGCCGTCGGCGGCGGATCCGTCGGCCAGCGCGGTGAGACCCGCGAGGAGTTCGTCCCGGTCGCGGGCGACGACGGCGCCGCGGTGGGTGAGGGCGGCCCGGCCGGTGGCCAGGGAGTGGGCGAGGTCGGGCAGGGGCCGGTCGGAGACCGTACGCAGCCGTGCGGCCTGGGCGGCAAGCGCCTCCTCGCTCGCGCCGGAGAGCACGAGGGGCAGGACGGGGGTCCGCACCGGTTCCCCGGCCGGTGCGGGGACCTCGGCCGGTGCGGGGACCTCGGCCGGTGCGGGGACCCCGGCCGGTGCGGGGACCCCGGCCGGTGCGGGGACCCCGGCCGGTGCGGAGACCCCGGCCGGTGCGGGGACCCCGGCCGGTGCGGGGACCCCGGCCGGTGCGGGGACCCCGGCCGGTGCCTCCTCGAGGATCGCGTGCACGTTGGTGCCGCTGATGCCGAAGGACGACACGCCGGCGCGGCGCGGGCGGTCCGTCGCCGGCCAGTCACGCTCCTCGGTCAGCAGGCGCACGTCGCCGGCGTCCCAGTCGACCTTGGTGGACGGCTGGTCGACGTGCAGGGTCCGCGGCAGCACGCCGTGACGCATCGCCAGCACCATCTTGATGACGCCCGCGACACCGGCCGCGGCCTGGGTGTGCCCGATGTTGGACTTCACCGACCCCAGCCACAGCGGGACACCGGCGGGCCGGTCCTGGCCGTAGGTCGCCAGCAGCGCCTGTGCCTCGATCGGGTCGCCCAGCGTCGTACCGGTACCGTGCGCCTCCACCACGTCCACATCGGCGGCCGACAGCCGGGCCGCCGCCAGCGCCTGCCGGATCACCCGCTGCTGCGAAGGCCCGTTCGGTGCCGTCAGCCCGTTCGAGGCACCGTCCTGGTTCACCGCGGAACCACGCACGACGGCCAGCACCTCGTGCCCGTTGCGCCGGGCATCCGACAACCGCTCCAGCACGAGCACCCCGGCGCCCTCGGACAGGGCCGTGCCGTCCGCGGCGTCGGCGAAGGACTTGGCGTGGCCGTCGGCGGCGAGGTTGCGCTGCCTGCTGAAGTCCACGAACGTGTCGACGGTCGACATCACGGACACACCGCCGGCCAGCGCCAGGGTGCACTCGCCCTGCCGCAGCGCCTGGGCGGCCAGGTGCAGCGCCACCAGGGACGAGGAGCAGGCCGTGTCGACGGTGAGCGTCGGGCCCTCCAGGCCCAGGGCGTAGGCGACCCGGCCGGAGGCCACGCTGCCGAGGCTGCCGTTGCCGAGGTAGTCGCGCACGGAGTCGGGGACGCGCCGCAGGCGGCTGCCGTAGTCGTGGTACATGACGCCCGCGAAGACGCCGGTGCGACTGCCGCGCACGGAGTGGGGGTCGATGCCGGCCCGCTCCAGCGCCTCCCAGGACGTCTCCAGCAGCAGCCGCTGCTGCGGATCCATGGCCAGGGCCTCACGGGGTCCGATGCCGAAGAACTCGGGGTCGAAGTCGGCGGCGTCGTACAGGAATCCGCCCGCCCGGGTGGAGGAGTGGCCGGCCTTGCCGGGCTCCGGGTCGTACAGGCCGTCCAGGTCCCAGCCGCGGTCGGCGGGGAAGGCGCCGATGCCGTCGCCGCCGTCGGCCAGCAGCCGCCACAGTTCCTCGGGGGTGCTGACGCCGCCCGGGTAACGGCAGGCCATGGCGACGATGGCGACCGGCTCGTCCGGCCCCTGGACGGTGACTTCGGCGACGGACTCGGCCTGCGTGCCGAGGAGTTCCGTCCGCAGGTGGGCCACGAGCGCGCCGGCGTCGGGGTAGTCGAAGACGAGGGTGGCGGGCAGGCGCAGGCCGACGGCCTCGCCGAGGCGGTTGCGCAGTTCCACCGCGGTCAGCGAGTCGAAGCCCACCTCGCGGAAGGAGCGGCGCGGGTCGAGCGTCATGTCGCTGCCGTGGCCGAGCACGGCGGCGACCTGCGTGCGGATCAGTTCCATGAGGGCCGCGTCGCGTTCGGCGGGACCGAGGGCCGCCAGCCGGTCGGCGAGCGACGAGGAGTCCGTGCGGGAGGCCGCCGTACGGCGAACGGGGGCCGGTACCAGGCCGCGCAGCACCGGCGGAACACCGGTGGCGCGGCGCAGCGCGGTCAGGTCCAGGCCGACGGGGAGCAGCAGCGGCTCGTCGGCGGCCAGGGCGGCGTCGAGCAGGCGCAGGCCCTGTTCGGTGGGGAGGGGGCGGATGCCGGCGCGCCCCATGCGGGCCACGTCGGCGTCGGTGAGGTGGGCGGTCATGCCGGTCCGCTGCTCCCAGAAGCCCCAGGCCAGGGAGTGGGCGGGGAGGCCGTGGTGCCTGCGGTGGGCGGCCAGGGCGTCGAGGTAGGCGTTGGCGGCGGCGTAGCCGGACTGTCCGGCGCCGTCGACCGTTCCGGCGGCGGAGGAGAACAGGACGAACGCGGCGAGGCCGAGGTCGCGGGTCAGCTCGTGCAGGTGCCGGGCGGCGTCCGCCTTGGGGCGCAGCACGGCGTCCAGGCGTTCGGGCGTCTGGTCGGTCACCAGCCCGTCGTCGAGGACGCCGGCGAGGTGGACGACCGCGGTCAGCGGGCGGTCGGGCGGTGTCTCGGCGAGGAGCCGGGCCAGCTGGTCCCGGTCGGCGGCGTCGCAGCGGGCCACGACGGTCTCCGCGTCCAGGTCGGCGAAGTCGTCGGCGGCGGTGCCGCTGCGCCCGGCCAGCACCAGGCGGCGGACTCCGTGCTCGCGGACCAGGTGGCGGGCGACCAGGGCGCCCAGCACTCCGGTGCCGCCGGTGATCAGTACGGTGCCGTCCGGGTCGAGGGCCGGCGCCAGGCCCTGCGGGGTGGTGCGGGCCAGCCGGGGCACGTGCACGGTGCCCTCGCGCAGGGCGAGTTGGGGCTCGTCGCTCGCCGCGGCGGCGGCCACCGCGGCAGCGGCGTCGTCGCCGTCGGCGTCCACGAGCACGAACCGCCCGGGGTGCTCGCCCTGCGCGGCCCGGACCAGGCCCCACACGGCGGCACCCGCCAGGTCGGTGACGTCCTCCTCCCCCACGGCCGCGGCGCCCCGGGTGAGCACCAGCAGCGTGGCGGAGGCGGTGCGTTCGTCGGCCAGCCATGCCTGTACGGCGGCCAGGGCCCGCCGGGCCGCCGGGCGCGGGTCGGGGCCGTCGCCGCCGGCCCGCAGCACCGCCCACGCGGGCAGGGTGGCGAGCGCCGCCGGGCCCCGTTCGTCCAGGACGGCGTGTCCGGGTGCGGGCGCCTCGGGCACCGGCAGCACCGGCCAGTCCAGGTGGTACAGGTCGTCGGTGCGGACGCTCGCGGTGAGGGCGGCGGGGTCGACGGGCCGTGAGACCAGGGCCTCGACCTCGGCGACGGGGGCGCCCGTGGGGTCGGCCAGCTGGAGGGCCGGCGTTCCCCCGTCGTGCAGCCGGACCCGCAGGGCGGTGGCCCCGGCCGCGTAGAGCGAGACGCCGGTCCAGGCGAACGGCAGCCGGGCGGTGTCCTGGCCGTCGGTACCGGCTCCGTCCGTGACCGGCCCGTCCGTGGCGGCCCCGTCCGTGACCGCCCCGTCTGTGGCGGCCCCGCGCGTGCCGAGGCCGTCGGCGTGCAGGGCGGCGTCGAACAGGGCCGGGTGCAGGGCGAAGGCACCGGCGTCGGTGCCTGCGGGGAGTTCGACCTCGGCGAAGGTCTCGTCGCCGCGCCGCCAGACCGCGCGCAGCCCCTGGAAAGCGGGCCCGTAGTCGTAGCCGAGGCCGGCCAGGTGGGCGTAGGCGTCGTCGGCCGGTACGGGTTCGGAGCCCGGGGGCGGCCAGGCCGACAGGTCGAAGGCGGGCGGTGCGGTCTGCGGGGCGAGCAGGCCGGTGGCGTGCAGGATCCAGGGGGTGTCGTCGGCACCCTCGGGGCGGGAGTGGACGGTCAGCGCGCGGTGGCCGGTGTCGTCGGGGGCGGCCACGTGCAGTTGCAGCTGGACCGCGCCCCGGTCCGGGAGCACCAGCGGCACCTGGAGGGTGAGTTCGGCGAGGTGCCCGCAGCCGAGGTCGTGACCGGCGCCGAGCGCCAGCTCCACGAGGGCGGTGCCGGGCAGCAGGGTGGTGCCGGACACGGCGTGGTCGGCGAGCCAGGGGGCGGTGACGGTGGTGAGGCGGCCGGTGAACAGGGTGCCGCCCTCGGCGACCGGGACGGCGGCCCCCAGCAGCGGGTGGCCGGTGGCCCGCAGCCCGGCGGCGGTGACGTCGCCGGTGGAGCCGGACCGGCCGAGCCAGTACCGCTCGCGCTGGAAGGCGTAGGTGGGCAGGTCGGCGGAGCGTACCGGCATGCCGTCGAACACGGCCGACCAGTCGACCGGGACGCCGGCGACGAAGGCTTCGCCCAGGGCGGCCAGGACGCGTTCCGGGCCGCCGTCGTCGCGCTGCAGCGAGCCGAGGCCCGTGATGTCGGCGTCCGCCGCGTCGGCGGTCTCCGCGATGCTGTGCAGGAGCACGGGGTGCGGACTGCACTCGACGAAGACCCCGTACCGGGCGTCGAGCAGGGTGCGCGTGGTCTGCTCGAACAGCACGCTCTGCCGCAGGTTGGTGTACCAGTAGCCGGCGTCGAGGCCGGTGGTGTCGAGCCGGGCGCCGGTGACGGTGGAGTAGAACGGCACCTCGGCGGGCCGGGCCCGAACCCCTGCCAGGTCGTTGAGCAGGCGTTCCCGGATCGACTCGACGTGCGCGCTGTGCGAGGCGTAGTCCACCGGGAGCCGCTTGGCACGGTCGCCGCCGGCCACCACGGTCTCGCGGATCTCGTCCAGTGCGTCGGCGTCACCGGACAGCACCACGGAGGAGGTGCCGTTGACCGCGGCCACCGAGACGCGGCCGTCGTACGCGGCGACGAGGTCGCGCACCCGGGCCTCGGGCAGGGCCACGGACATCATGCCGCCGCGGCCGGACAGTTCGCGTGCGATGGCCCGGCTGCGCAGGGCCACGACGCGGGCGCCGTCGGCGAGGGAGAGCGCGCCGGCCACGCAGGCGGCGGCGATCTCGCCCTGGGAGTGGCCGATCACGGCCGCCGGCCGGACCCCGTGGGCGCGCCACACCTCGGCGAGCGACACCATGATCGCCCACAGCACGGGCTGGACGACGTCCACCCGCTCCAGCGGCTGCCGGGCCCGTACGGCCTCGAGGAGGTCCCAGTCGGTGACGGGCCCGAGGGCCGCGGCGCAGTCGGCCATGCGCGCGGCGAACACCGGTGAGGTCTCGAGGAGTTCGGCGGCCATGCCGGTCCACTGGGAGCCCTGGCCGGGGAAGACGAAGGCGATCCGGGACTCACCCGCCGGCCGTCCGCGGACCGTGTTCGGCGCGGTGGCGCCCTCGGCGAGTGCGGTCAGTCCGGCGGTGAGGGCGGGCAGGTCGGCGCCGGTGACGACCGCCCGCTCGTCGAGTGCGGCACGCCCGGTGGCCAGGGTGTGGGCGACGTCGGGGACGGGGTCGGTGCCGGTGGCGAGGTGGTCGAGGAGGCGGCGCGCCTGGGCGGCGAGGCCCTGCTCGGTCCTGCCGGACAGCACCAGCGGCAGCGGGCCGGTCCAGGACGGCTCCTGCGCGCGGGGGTCCTCCTCGGGCGCGGCCTCGACGATGACGTGGGCGTTGGTGCCGCTGATGCCGAACGACGACACGGCGGCGCGGCGGGGCTCGCCGTCGGCCGGCCAGTCGCGGGCCTCGGCGAGCAGCTCGACGGCGCCGGCCGTCCAGTCGACCTGGGAGGTCGGCCGCTCTGCGTGCAGGGTCCTGGGCAGCCGGCCGTGCCGCATGGCCATCACCGTCTTGATGACGCCCGCGACACCGGCGGCGGCCTGCGTGTGCCCGATGTTGGACTTCACCGAGCCCAGCCACAGCGGGGCACCCGGGGCCCGGTCCTGGCCGTAGGTGGCCAGCAGCGCCTGTGCCTCGATCGGGTCGCCGAGCGGCGTGCCGGTGCCGTGGGCCTCGACGGCGTGCACCTGGCGGGGTTCCAGGCGGGCGTTGGCGAGGGCCGCGCGGATGACACGCTGCTGGGAGGGGCCGTTGGGGGCGGTGAGCCCGTTCGAGGCGCCGTCCTGGTTGACGGCGGTGCCGCGCACCACGGCCAGCACCTTGTGGCCGTTGCGCCGGGCGTCGGAGAGCCGTTCCAGCAGGAGCAGGCCGGCGCCCTCGCCCCAGCCGGTGCCGTCGGCGCCCTCCGCGAAGGACTTGCAGCGGCCGTCCTCGGCGAGGCCCCGCTGGCGGGAGAAGTCGATGAACGTGTCGGGCGTGGACATCACGGTCACACCGCCCGCGAGGGCGAGGCTGCACTCGCCGGTGCGCAGCGCCTGCACGGCGAGGTGGAGGGCGACGAGCGAGGAGGAGCAGGCGGTGTCGACGGTGACGGCCGGCCCCTCCAGGCCGAGGATGTAGGACACGCGCCCGGAGGCGACGCTGCCCAGGTTGCCGTTGCCGAGGTAGCCCTCGACGCCCTCCGGTGCCTCGGTGAGCCAGCTGCCGTAGTCGTGGTACATCACGCCCGCGTAGATACCGGTGCGGCTGCCCTTGAGGGTGTGCGGGTCGATGCCGGCGCGTTCGAACGCCTCCCAGGCGGTCTCCAGCAGCAGCCGCTGCTGGGGGTCCATGGCGAGTGCCTCGCGCGGGCTGATGCCGAAGAAGCCGGGGTCGAACTGCGCCGCGTCGTACAGGAACCCGCCCTCGCGGACGTGGGTCCTGCCGGGGGCGTCGGGGTCGGGGTCGTAGATGCCCTCGACGTCCCAGCCGCGGTCCTCCGGGAAGTCCCCGACGGCGTCCGTGCCGGAGTCGACCAGGTGCCACAGCTGCTCGGGGGTGGTGACGCCGCCGGGGTAGCGGCAGCTCATCGCGACGATCGCTACGGGTTCGAGCGCCGCCTCGGTGATCCGGTCGTTCTGCCGGCGCAGCCGCTCGTTCTCGAGCAATGACTCGCGCAGCGCCTCGACGATCTGCTCGACGGATGTGTCCACGGTCGGTGTCGCTCCCTGCTGGCTCGGCGGCGCTGGTGACGCGGCGGAGGGCGCGCCGGGAACAGTGGCCCGGTGCCGGACGCGGCGCGTCGTCCGGCACGGGAGGGGTTCAGTGGGTGCTGCTGCGGTCGAGCGCGGCGCGCACGAGGTCGGCCACGGCCATGGACTTGATGTCCAGGGCCCGGTCGGCGGAGGCGGGGGCGGCGGCCGGCTCGGACAGCTTCAGCAGGCCGTCGAGCAGGCCGGCTTCCCGGATGCGGTCGACGGGGATGCGGGAGATCAGGGCCCGCAGTTCGTCGTCGCCGTGCGGGGTCCCGGCGGGCCCGGGGTCCGCCGCGTCCGGGAGGAGCCGTTCGAGGAGGTGGCCCGCGAGGGCCGCCGGGGTGGCGTAGTCGAAGATCAGCGTGGACGGCAGCCGCACTCCGCAGACCGCGCCCAGGCGGTTGCGCAGTTCGACCGCGGCCAGCGAGTCGAAGCCCAGCTCGGTGAAGGCGCGGCGGGGTTCGACGGCGGCCGGGCCGGCGTGGCCGAGGACGGCGGCGACCTCGGTGCGGACCGCTTCCAGCACGGTGTGCTCGTGGTCGGCGGCCGGGAGTCCGGCCAGGCGCTCGCCCAGGGTGCGCGCCCGGTCGCCGTGGTCCGCGCGGAGGGTGAGACCGGCGAGGGTCCGCAGCACGGCCGGGACGTCGTCGCCCCGGCGGCGCAGGGCCGCGGTGTCCAGTCGTACGGGCACCAGGGCGGGGCTGCCGGAGGCCACGGCGGTGTCGAACAGGCCCAGTGCCTCGTCCGGTTCGAGCGCACCGATGCCGGAGCGTTCGATGCGCTGGACCTCGGCCGCGTCGAGCCCGGCGCCCATGCCGCCGCCGGACCACAGGCCCCAGGCGAGGGAGGTGGCGGGCAGGCCGTGGGCGGCGCGGTGGGCGGCCAGCGCGTCGAGGAAGACGTTGGCGGCGGCGTAGTTGCCCTGGCCCGAGGCGTCGAGGGTGCCTGCGGCCGAGGAGAACAGCACGAAGTGGGACAGCTCCCGTTGCGAGGTGAGTTCGTGCAGGTGCCAGGCGGCGTCCGCCTTGGGCCGCAGCACGGTGTCCAGCCGTGCCGGGGTGAGGGAGGCGACCAGGCCGTCGTCCAGGACGCCCGCGGTGTGCACGACGCTGTCGACGGGGTGCGCGGTGAGCAGGGCGGCGAGCGCGGCCCGGTCGGACACGTCGCAGGCGACGATCTCCGCCTCGGCGCCCGAGTCCGTCAGATCCGCCAGCAGTCCGGCGGCGCCGGGCGCGTCGGGTCCGCGGCGGCTGGTGAGCACCAGGCGGGTGACGCCGTGCCGCTCGGCGAGGTGGCGGGCCACCAGGGCGCCGAGTCCGCCGGTGCCACCGGTGACGAGGACGGTGCCCCACGGGCGGTCCGGCGCCGGGGAGTCGTCGGCGCGTACCAGGCGTGGCGCGTGCGCCCGGCCGTCCCGCCACCGCACCTCCGGTTCACCGGAGTCGAGCAGGGCGGCCAGCGCGGCCCGGTCCGGTACGGGTCCGTCGGAGCCGGTCCGTGCGACGAGGAGGATCCGGCCGGGGTCCTCGGCCTGCGCGGCCCGTACCAGGCCGTGCACCGCGGCATCGGCGAGGCCGCCGCCGGTGAGGACCACGAGCGCCGAACCGGCGTAGCGGTCGTCGGCCGCCCAGGCCCGCAGGGTCTCCAGGATGCGGCCCAGGACGGCGCGCACGGCGCCGGGCAGCTGTTCGCCCTCGGCGTGCGGGGCGGTGACCGGGAGGATCACCACGTCCGGCACGGTGGCGCCGAGTGTGTGCAGGCCGGCGTGCACCGGGGCGCCGAGGCCGAGGCCCTCGTCGCCGAGGACCGCCCAGGTACGGCGGTCGGGGCGCCCGGCGGCCTCGGGCAGCGGTGTGTCGGTGACGGCGTACAGGTGCCGCTGCCGGCGGGCGAGCCGGTCGGCGGTGACGGGCCGGGTGGCGTACGCCTCGACAGTGGCGAGGGCCCCGCCGTCGGCGTCCGTCAGTTCGATGCGGGTGCCGTCGGCGCCGCGGGTGACGCGGACACGGGCGGTGAGGGAGGCCTGGGCGTGCAGGGTGACGCCGGTCCAGGAGAAGGGCAGGGCGAGGGTGCCCGGTGCGCCGGGCTCGGGCTCGCCGTCCAGCAGGGAGGTGACGTGCAGGGCGGAGTCGAGCAGTGCCGGGTGCAGGGCGTACCGGGCGGCGTCCTGCCGGGCGTCGGCGGGCAGTTCCAGTTCGGCGAGGAGGGTGTCGCCGTGCCGCCAGGCGGCCCGTACGCCGCGGAAGACGGGGCCGTAGTCGTAGCCCTCGGCGTGCAGACGCGGGTAGAGGCCGGTGACGTCGAGCGGGGTCGCGCCGGGCGGCGGCCAGGCACCGGTCGCGGGCGGCGCCGCGGGGGCGGGCCCGGTGAGGGTGCCGGTGGCGTGCCGGGTCCAGGCTTCGTCGGCGGGGGCGTTCTCGGCACGCGAGTGGATCTCGACGGTTCCGTCGGAGCGGGCGGCGACCTGGAGGCGTACGGCGGTGTCCGCGGGCAGCACCAGCGGGGTCTGCAGGGTGAGTTCGTCCAGGACGGGGCGTCCGGTGAGGCGTCCGGCGTGCAGGGCGAGGTCGGCCAGTGCGGCGCCGGGCACCAGGACCGTGCCCAGCACCGCGTGCTCGGCGAGGACCGGGTGGGTGGCGGTGGAGATCCGTCCGGTGAGCAGCAGTCCGCCGTCGCCGGGCAGGTCGAGGCGGGCGCTGACCAGTGGGTGGTCTGCGGCGGCGAGCCCGTGCCCGGTGGCGTCGCCGGCGGTGACGGCGGGCGTGGGCAGCCAGTACCGGCGGTGGTCGAAGGCGTAGGTGGGCAGCTCGACGCGGCTCCCCTGGTAGGTCTCGTACAGCACCGCCCAGTCGACGTCCGAGCCGCGGGTGTGGACGGCGGCCAGGGCGGCGAGCAGGCCCGGCAGGGGGGCGGTGTCCTTGCGGGCGGTGGGGACGAAGACGGTGTCCTCGGCGTCCGGCAGGCAGTCGGGGCCCATGGCGGTGAGGACGGGTGCGGCGCCGAGTTCGAGGAAGGTGTCGGCGCCCTGTGCGGCCAGCGTGGTGACGGCGTCGGCGAAGCGTACGGTCTCCCGCACGTGCCGTACCCAGTAGTCGGCGGAGCCCAGTTCGGCGGCGCCGGCCGGGGCGCCGGTGAGGGTGGAGACGATCGGCACGGTCGGTTCCGCCGTCTCGACGGACCGCATGACCGCGCGGAAGCCGGCCAGCATGGGCTCCATGCGGGGCGAGTGGAAGGCGTGCGACACGCGCAGCCTGCGAGTGGTCGTGAAGTGGGCGGCGACCTCGGCCACGGCGTCCTCGTCGCCGGAGACGGCCACGGCACGGGGGCCGTTGACGGCGGCGATCGAGCACCGCTCCGTGTCCACCAGCGGTGTGACCTCCTCCTCGGACGCCTGTACGGCGATCATGGCGCCGCCTTCGGGCAGCGCCTGCATGAGCCGGCCCCGGGCGGCGACCGCGGTGACGGCGTCCTGCAGCGACCACACGCCGGCCACGTGCGCGGCGGCGAACTCGCCGACGGAGTGGCCGGCCAGCAGGTCCGGGCGCAGTCCGAAGGACTCCAGCAGCCGGTAGAGCGCGACCTGGGTGGTGAACAGGGCGGCCTGGGTGTACTCGGTCCGCTCCAGGGTCTCGGCGTCGTCGCCGAAGACGACGCCGGCGAGGGGCCTCTCCAGGTGTTTGTCGAAGAGCGCGGCGGCGCGGTCGAAGTGCTCGGCGTAGACGGGGAAGGCGTCGTACCAGTCGCGGCCCATGCCGGGGCGTTGGGCCCCCTGGCCGGAGAACAGGTAGGCCAGTGAACCGTCCGTGGCGGAGCCGGTCACGAGCAGCCCGGGCGCGTCGGTGCCGCGTGCCAGGGCGTCCAGTGCGGCGGCGATCTGCCCGCGGTGGTCCGGGCCGTCACCGGTCGTGAGGAGCACGGCGCGGTGGGGGTGGGTGCCGCGGGTGGTGGCCAGGGCCAGGCCGAGGTCGGCGGGGGCGGCGGCGCCGGCCGGCTCCAGCAGGCGGCGGGCCTGGCCGCGCAGGGCCTCGGGCGAGCGGGCGGAGACCGGGAGGGCGAGCACCGGCGGGGCCGTGGCGGGGTCCGGCCGCGTGGGCTCGGGCTCGGTGAACTCCTCCAGGATCACATGGGCGTTGGTGCCGCTGATCCCGAACGAGGACACCCCGGCGCGGCGCGGCCGGTCCGGGGTCCGCCACGGACGCTGCTCGGTGAGGAGCGCCACGGCGCCGGTGCTCCAGTCGACCTGGTGGGACGGCGCGTCGACGTGCAGCGTCTGCGGCAGCACCCCGTGGCGCATCGCCATCACCATCTTGATGACACCGGCGACACCGGCCGCGGCCTGGGTGTGCCCCATGTTGGACTTGACGGAGCCCAGCCACAGCGGCGCGTCCAGGGGCCGGTCCTGGCCGTAGGTGGCGAGCAGCGCCTGCGCCTCGATCGGGTCGCCGAGGGTGGTCCCGGTGCCGTGCGCCTCGACGGCGTCTACGTCGGCCGGGGTGAGCCCGGCGGCGGCGAGGGCGGCGCGTATGACGCGTTGCTGGGAGGGGCCGTTGGGGGCGGTCAGGCCGTTGGAGGCGCCGTCGGAGTTGACGGCGGAGCCGCGGACCAGCGCGAGCACGCGGTGGCCGTTGCGGCGCGCGTCGGAGAGGCGTTCGACGACGAGCACGCCGGCACCCTCGCCCCAGCCGGTGCCGTCGGCCGCGGCGGCGAAGGACTTGCAGCGGCCGTCGGCGGCCAGGCCGCGCTGCCGGGCGAAGTCGATGAAGGTGTCCGGTGTCGACATGACGGTGACACCGCCCACCAGGGCGAGGTCGCACTCGCCCTGCCGCAGGGCCTGGGCCGCGAGGTGCAGGGTGACCAGCGAGGAGGAGCAGGCGGTGTCGACGGTGACGGCCGGCCCCTCCAGACCGAGGGCGTAGGCGACGCGGCCGGAGACGACGCTGCCGAGGCTGCCGTTGCCGAGGTAGGCGGCGAGGTCCTCGGGCACGTCGGCCAGCCAGGTGCCGTAGTCGTGGTACATGACGCCCGCGAACACACCGGTACGGGAGCCGCGCAGGCGGTGCGGGTCGATCGCGGAGCGCTCCAGCGCCTCCCAGGACACCTCGAGCAGCAGCCGCTGCTGCGGGTCCATGGCGGTGGCCTCGCGCGGGCTGATGCCGAAGAAGCCCGGGTCGAACTCGGCGGCGCCGTAGAGGAAGGAGCCCTCGCGGGTGTAGGTGCGGCCGGGGGTGCCCGGCTCGGGGTCGTACAGCGCCTCGGTGTCCCAGCCGCGGTCCTCCGGGAACCCGCCCACCGCGTCGGCACCGTCGGCGACGAGCCGCCAGAGGTCCTCCGGGGAGCGGACCCCGCCGGGGTAGCGGCAGCTCATGCCGACGATGACGATCGGGTCGTCGCCGGCGGCAGCGGTGGTGCGGGCGGAGGGGTCTGCGGTCCGCTGATCGCCGACTCCGGTGCCAGGGCCAGAGCCTGCGCCCGTGCCTGTACTGGTGCCGAACAGCGTGTCGCGGATGTGGTCGGCGAGGATGCGCGAGGTGGGGTGGTCGAAGACGAGGGTGGCGGGCAGCCGCAGGCCCGTGGCGCCGTTGAGCCGGTTGCGCAGCTCGACGGAGGCCAGCGAGTCGAAGCCGAGGTCCGTGAAGGCCCGGCCGGGGTCGATGGCGGACGGCCCCTCGTGCCGGAGCACCGCCGCCACCTCGGTGCGCACCAGGTCCAGCAGCGCGCGGTCGCGGTCGGCGGCGGGCAGCGCGGCCAGCCGGCCGTCCGTGGCCGTGGCGGGGGCACCGCTGTTCGCCGCGGCCCGGTGGGTGACCGGGCGGACGAGGCCGGACAGCAGGGGCGGTATGCCGTCGGGGCGGCGGCGTACCGCGGTGGCGTCGATCTCCACGGGCACCGTACGGGGCGCCCGGGAGCGGACGGCGGCGTCGAACAGCTCCAGGGAGCGTTCGGCGGACAGGCCGGGGATGCCGTAGGCGGCGATGCGCTCCCGGGCGGTGTCGTCCAGTGCGGCGCCCATGCCCCGGTCGGTGTCCCACAGGCCCCACGCGAGGGCGGTGGCCGGCAGGCCGAGGGCGGCGCGGTGCTCGGCGAGGGCGTCGAGATAGGCGTTGGCCGCGGCGTAGTTGCCCTGGCCCGGGCCGTCCAGGACGGCGGCGAGCGAGGAGAAGAGCACGAAGTGGGCGAGGTCGCGGTCCCGGGTCAGCTCGTGCAGGTGCCAGGCGCCGAGTGCCTTGGCGTGGAAGACCTCGTCCACCATCTCGTCGGTGAGGGTGTCCACGACGCCGTCGCGGACGGTGCCGGCCGCGTGGACCACGGAGTCGACGGGGTGTTCGGTGAGGAGGCGGCGCAGGGCCTCCCGGTCGCCGGCGTCGCAGGCGGTGACGGTCACCTCGGCGCCGAGGGCGGTGAGTTCGGCGCTCAGTTCCGGTGCCGTACCGCGGCGGCCGGCGAGCACCAGACGGTGTACGCCGTGCGCGCGGACCAGGTGCCGGGCGAGCAGCGCGCCGAGGCCGCCGGTGCCGCCGGTGACGAGGACGGTGCCCCAGTCGGCGCCGGTCTCCTCGCCGGCGGGCTGGACGGCCAGCCGCGGCACGCTGAACCGGCCCTCGGCCAGGGAGAGTTCGGGTTCCCCGGTGGCCAGGACTTGTCGCAGGTCCGTGTCGGAGGGCAGCGTGTCGTGCTCGACCAGGACGTACCGGCCGGGGTTCTCCGCCTGGGCGGAGCGGACCAGTCCGCGGACGGCCGCGTGGGCGGGGCTCGCGGGCGGGGTGACGAGGACGAGCCGGGTCCCGGCGAGGCGCTCGTCGGCCTGCCAGGTGTGCAGCAGCCGCAGTACGTGGTGGACGTGGCCGCGCGCCTCGGCGGCGTCGGCGCCCGCCGGGCCGGGCACGAGGTGCACGACGGCGTCCGGGGCGGGTCCGTCGAGCAAGGCGTCCAGGGGGTCCGGGACGCGGCCCTCACCCAGCGCGGTCAGGGGGTCCGGGACGGGGCCCTCACGCAGGGCGGCCAGGGGGTCCGGGGCGGGACCCTCACGCAGGGCGTCCACCGCAGCCCGCACAGGAGCGGCACGCACAGCATCCACCCGGTCCGGGCCTGGAGCGGCGCGCTGGGCTTCGAGGGGGATCTCGAGGACGGCGGTGCGGAGGGGTGCGGTGGTCGCCGGCCGGGGGTACGGCGACCACCGCACGGCGTACAGGACGTCGTTGTCCGGTACGGGGCGGGAGGTGAGGGCCTCGATGTCGGCCACCGGGGCGCCGGTGGCGTCGGCGAGGTGCAGGGCAAGGGTGTCGGCGCCACTACGGGTGATCTTCACGCGGAGGGCGGCTGCGCCGGCGGCGTGCAGGGTGACGCCGGTCCAGGCGAACGGCACCAGTACCGCGGAGCGCGGCGGGGCGTCGAGGTCGGCTGCGTGCAGCGCGGCGTCCAGCAGCGCGGGGTGCAGGCCGAACCCGGGTGCGTCGGCGGCGGCTTCCGCGGGCAGGGCCACTTCGGCGTAGACGTCGTCGCCGTGCCGCCAGGCGGCGCGCAGCCCCTGGAAGGCGGGCCCGTAGCCGTAGCCCTGCCCGGCGAGGTCCGCGTAGACACCGGCCGTGTCGAGCGGCCGGGCATCCGGCGGCGGCCAGACGGTCAGGTCGGTCGTGGCGGCCGCCGCGGCCGTGGTGAGGACACCGGTTGCGTGGGGGGTCCAGGGCGCCGCGTCGTCGGCGCGCGTGTGGACCGTGACGCCGCGGCGCCCGGCGTCGTCGGGCTCCCCCACGGCGACCTGGACCGCGACGTCCTCGTCGGCACGCAGCACGAGCGGTGTGCCGAGGGTCAGCTCCTCCAGGCCGGCCGCGCCGACGTGGTCACCCGCGCGCAGGGCGAGTTCCACGAAGGCGGTGCCGGGGAACAGCACCCGGCCGGCGATGACGTGGTCGGCGAGCCAGGGCTGGGTGCGGGTGGACAGCCGTCCGGTCAGTACGACGCCCTCGGCGCCGACGGCGACCACCGCCGCCAGCAGCGGGTGGCCGGCGGGAAGCTGGCCGAGGCCGGCGGCGTCGGTGCCGCTGCTCTGCTCCAGCCAGAACCGCCGCCGCTGGAAGGGGTAGCCGGGCAGGTCGATGCGGCGGCCGCCCAGCCCTGCGAAGTGCCTGGCCCAGTCGACGGGAACGCCCCGGGCGTGGGCGGCGGCGAGGGCGGTGACGGCTTCCCGGGCCTCGGACCGCTCGCGCCGCAGCACCGGGAGGAAGGCGGTGCCCGGTACGTCGGTGCAGTCCGGGCCCATGGCGGAGAGCACGGCGTCGGGTCCGATCTCCAGGAACGTGCGGACCCCGCAGTCGGCGAGCGTGCGGACGGCGTCGTGGAAGCGGACCCGGGCACGGACGTGCTCCACCCAGTACTCGGGGTCGCACAGTTCGGAGGTGACGGGGGCGCCGGTGACGGTCGAGACGACCGCCAGCTTCGGCTCGGCGTAGTCCAGGACGTGCACGACGCGCCGGAACTCGGCCAGCATGGGTTCCATCAGCGGCGAGTGGAAGGCGTGGCTGACCCGCAGGCGCTTGGTGTCGTGTCCGCGCGCGGCGAGTTCGGCGGCGATGCGCTCGACGTCGGCGGCGTCGCCGGAGACGACCACGGCGGCGGGTCCGTTGACGGCCGCGATACCGGTGCGCGGGGTGAGCAGCGGCGCCACCTCGTCCTCGGCGGCCCGTACGGCGACCATGGCGCCGCCCTCGGGGAGCCGCTGCATGAGCCGGCCGCGGGCGGCGACCAGGATCGTGGCGTCCTGCAGGGTGAGCACGCCGGCCACGTGGGCGGCGGCGATCTCGCCGACGGAGTGCCCGGCGAGCTGGTCCGGGGCCAGGCCCCAGCTCTCCAGCAGCCGGTGGAGGGCGACCTCGACGGCGAACAGGGCGGGCTGCGCGTACTCGGTACGGTGCAGCAGCTCCGCGTCGGGGGTGCCGGGCTCGGCGAACAGGACGTCCTGCAGCGGCCGGGCGAGCTGGAGGTCGAAGTGCGCGCAGACGTCGTCGAGGGCGGCGGCGAACACCGGGTGGACGGCGGCGAGTTCGCGTCCCATGCCGATGCGCTGGCTGCCCTGCCCGGTGAACAGGAAGCCGAGTTCGCCGTCGGCCCGCTCGCCGGGGGGCGTGGCACCGGAGGCCACGTCGAGCAGGGCGGCGCGCAGTTCGGTGCGGTCGGCGGCGACGATGACGGCCCGGTCGTGCAGGGCGGCCCGGGTGGTGGCCAGCGAGTGGGCGAGGTCGAGCGGGTCCGCCTCGTCCACCAGCGGCAACAGGTCAGCCGCACGGGCGCGGAGCGCGGCTTCGCCGCGGGCGGACAGGGCGAAGGGCAGGGGTGCCGCGGAGGGCTGAGCCGGTCCGGCGTCCCCAGCCGGCTTCCCGGACCCCGACTCGGCCCGCAGCGCGTCCCCAGCCGGCTTCCCGGACTCCGGCCGACCCGAACGAGCAGTTGCCGGGGAGTCTCCGGACTCTGACGGGGCCTGGACGGCGTCCGCCCCGGACTTCCCGGGCTCCGGCCGACCTGAAGGAGCGGCCGTAGGGGGCTTCTCCGGCTTCGGCGCGGCCGGGTGGGCGTTTGTGGGGGATTCCGCGGGCTCCGGCTGCTCCAGGATGACGTGGGCGTTGGTTCCGCTGACGCCGAACGACGACACACCGGCCCGGCGTGCGCGGCCGGTGTCGGGCCACGCCAGGTCTTCGGTGACGAGGCGGACCGCTCCGGAGGACCAGTTGACGTGCGGGGTGGGCGTGTCGACGTGCAGGGTCGCCGGTATCCGTCCGTGCCGCATGGCGAGGATCGTCTTGATCATGCCCGCGGCGCCCGCGGCGGCCTGGGTGTGGCCGAGGTTGGACTTGACTGAGCCGAGCAGCAGCGGCGCGTCGGCGGGGCGGCCCTGGCCGTAGGTGGCGAGGAGCGCGGTGGCCTCGATGGGGTCGCCGAGCCGGGTTCCGGTGCCGTGCGCCTCGACCACGTCGACGTCGGCGGCGGTGAGGCCGGCGTCGGCGAGGGCGCGGCGGATCAGCCGCTGCTGGGAGGTGCCGTTGGGCGCGGTCAGGCCGTTGGAGGCGCCGTCCTGGTTGACGGCGGAGCCGCGGACGACGGCCAGGACGCGGTGGCCGTGGCGGCGGGCGTCGGAGAGCCGCTCCAGGACGAGCACGCCGACGCCCTCGGCGAAGCCGGTGCCGTCCGCGGCGGCGGCGAACGCCTTGCAGCGGCCGTCGGGCGCGAGACCGCGCTGCCTGCTGAAGGCGGTGAACACGCCGGGGCCGCCCATGACGGCCACGCCTCCGGCGAGGGCGAGCGAGGACTCGCCCTGGCGCAGCGAGCGGCACGCGAGGTGGACGGCGACGAGGGAGGCGGAGCAGGCGGTGTCGACGGTGACCGCCGGTCCTTCGGTGCCGAGGACGTAGGCGACGCGACCGGAGATGACGCTGGAGGCGTTGCCGGCGAGCAGGTAGGCGTCGAGGCCGTCCGGGGCGTCGTGCAGGCGCGGCCCGTACTCCTGCACCTCGGCGCCGAAGAAGGTGCCGGCTCGGGTGCCGCGCAGCGCCGTGGGGTCGATGCCGGCGTCCTCCAGGGCTTGCCAGGAGGTCTCCAGGACCAGCCGCTGCTGCGGGTCCATGCCGAGCGCCTCGCGCGGGCTGATGCCGAAGAACTCGGCGTCGAACTCGGTGGCGGTGTCGAGGAATCCGCCGCTGCGGACGTAGGCGCTGCCCGGCACCTCGGGGTCCTCGTCGAAGAGGGCGTCCAGGTCCCAGCCGCGGTCCTGCGGGAAGCCCGAGAGGACTTCGCCGCCCTCGGCCAGCAGACGCCACAGGCCGGCGGGCGAGGAGACGCCGCCGGGGAAGCGGCAGCCGATGCCGACGACCGCGACGGGCTCGTCGGCGGTGCCGTCACCGGCCGCCGGTTCGGCGGGTTCGCCGGTCGTGCCGTGGACCTCGGCGAGCAGCCGGGCGGCCAGGTCGTGCACCGTGGGGCTGTCGTAGGCGAGGCCGACCGGCAGGTCGAGGCCGGTCCGCTCGGTCAGCCGCCGGTGCAGGTCGACCGCGGCGAGCGAGTCCAGTCCCTGCGCGGCGAACGGGGCGGCCGGGTCGAGTGCGTCCGGCGTGCCCGGCCGGGCCGCCTCGATCGCCTCCGTCACGGCCGTGCGCACGAGTTCGGTCACCAGCCGGCGGTGCTGGGACGGTACGGCCGTGGCGAGCCGTCGTGCCAGAGCTGAATCGGATCCGGGCCCGTTCATCCACGCATCTCCACTTTCGGCCGACACCGGTTTTCCTCACCTTTTTCCACACGCTAGTGACGGCCTCCGCAAGGCCACACCCTTAAGCACCCCTAGGGGCGGGCACAGTGACCGGCCGGGCTTCCCCGGGGTCGTACCGGTCGTACGAACGGCGTACGTACGACAGGGAGTCGAGCAGTCCCGCGGAGGTGATGGCCTGCGCCGGGCGCACGTCGGCGATACCTTTCAGCGGCATCTTTCCGATGTCGGCCCAGCCGAGCCGGCCGTCCGCGTCGATGTAACTCCGGCTGCATCCCGCGTTGTCCGGATGCAGACAGTAGGGAACGTCGAGAAAGCCCCTCGTGAACGCCGTCAGGAGCGCTGAGCCGAGGTCGTCGTCCAGCTCCAGCACCCTGTTCACCAGTGCCGACGCCTCGGCGTACAGCTGGGTGCCGGTTCCCTCCAGCGGGGCGCGGGGGGTGCGTGCGGCGATCCGTGCCGCGTGTTCGAGGGCGGTGACGTTCTCTGCCACGGTCGGAATGCGGCGGGATTCCGCGACGGTTTTCACGATCAGCCGTTCCGAGCCGCTGGCGGCGGCCAGTTCGGCCGCTTTTCCGAGCAACCGGTAGGCGCCTTCCTCGGTTTCCGGGAACAGTCCCATGTAGGCGTAGACGACGACGTGCCAATCGGTGTCCGGCAGGAAATGCGCGCACAGGCTGCGCAACGCGGCCACAGCTTCGGCGTCCTGGCGCGGAGCGGTCTGCTGGGCGTAGCTCACCGAAATGCTGCGGATGCCGTGGCGGTGGAAGAACATCGCCTCCAGGACACTGACGGCGACGAGCAGGCTGGGCGGGCAGAGCTGGCCGAGGACGCAGCCGCCGAAGGTCTCCAGGTGCGGTTCCGCGCCCGATGCGCGCAGGCCGGCGAGCAGTTCGCAGGACGCGGCCCAGTGGGCGACGGACTCGCGCAGCGGGACGCGGCCGTAGGGCAGGCAGTAGGAGACCGGTCCGCCCTCGGACGCGTCCAGCCCGACGGCCGTCAGCGCCCGGAAGATGTCCTGGGGGGCGGCCGAGCCGTGCCGGACCTGGACGGGGAAGTCGGGGCCGTGGATCCCGTCGAGCACCTTCAGGGTGGTGGCCCTGTCGTGACTGACGATGGGGTAGCCGTTGAGGGCGACGTCCTCCAGGACGGCCAGCTCGGCCGACTCCAGGTCTCCGACCCGGGTGTAGCTGTCCAGGGTGATCGTGCCGACGGTCGTCGCCGCGGCGTTCCGGGTGGCGAGCAGCCCGGCCCGCATCCGGTGCGGGCTGCTCATTCCCATCCGGGGCTGGACCACCAGGTGGCCGGCGTCGTGAGCCCGGCGCACGAACGCGCCGAACCCGACGCCGGTCACACCAGGGCCCGCTGTGGCAGCGCCTGGAGCATCCGCCGGAAGTCGGCGACGCCTTCGGCACTGTCGTCGAACACCGCGTCGTAGCCGGCGGCCCGCAGCGCGGCCACCTCCTCGCCGCCGCAGGGTCCGGCGATGCCGAGCTTGCCGCCGATGACGGCGGGCACGCCGGTGAGTCCGGGGTGTTCGCGCAGCCGGGTGACGGTGCGCATGCCGTCGTGGTAGCCGTGGCCGTTGACGCTGCTGACCACGATGAGGGCCGGGCGGTGGGCGAGTGCCTCGGCGATCAGCAGGTCCTCGGGGACGCAGGGTCCGAGGTTGACCACGCGGTGCCCGTGCTCCTCGAGGAGGAGCTGGAGGTAGACGAGGTTCCAGGTGTGGGAGTCGGATATGCCGCCCGCCACGAGCACGGGCTGCTCGCCCGGGGTGGGGGTGGTCGGGTAGGGGCTCATCGCAGGGCCTGTCCGTGGGTGAGGGGTTCGAAGGTGCGGCTGTGCTCGATGCGGGAGACGGAGACGAGGTCGTCGCCGCGGACGACGATCTCGGCCGGGGCGGGCCTGCCGAGGAACATCAGCAGGCTGGCGGTGGGGCCGTAGGAGCCGGCGTTGGGCACGGTCAGCAGGTCGCCCGGTGCCGGGTCGGGCAGCGGGACGTTCCGGCCGAGCAGGTCTCCGGGGGTGCACAGTGGTCCGGCGAGGTTGGCGGGGGTGCCGTCCGTGCCCACCGACTCGTGCGGTTCGACGCGGACGGGCAGGATGCGGCCGAGGCCGGACATGCCGCCGAAGGTGTTGATGCCGGCGTCGAGGACGACGTAGCGCTGCCCGCGGCTGTCCTTGACGTTGACGACGGAGGTGAGCAGGGTGCCGCTGTCGGCGACCAGGTAGCGGCCCGACTCGCACGCGATCCGCGGGGCGCCCGCACGCCAGCCGGGGAAGTGTTCGTCCAGCGTCTCGGTGAGGGCCTCGCGCAGTGCGCGGTAGACCGGCCGCCGTCCCTGCACGGCGTAGGGCGCGGCGAAGCCGCCGCCGATGTCGACGATGCGGAACGTGACGCCGAGGGCGTCCTGGAGGGCGGCGGCGGTGGCGACGGTGTGGCGGAACTCGGCGATCAGGCTCGCCTCGTCCTTGGCGTTGCTCAGCGGGAAGAAGTGCAGTCCGGCGATGCGGGTGCCGGGCACCTCGCGCAGGTCGGCGGCGAGGCCTGGCAGGGTCTCGCTGTCGAAGCCGAACTGCGAGGGCACGCCCGTCATCCGGATGCTGGTGGCCGCGGCGCCGGTGGCGTTGTTGACCCGGATCAGGCAGTCGGCGGTGACGCCGAGCTTCTGGGCGGTCTCGCCGACGCGGCGCAGGTCGCCGTGGGACTCGGTGGAGAAGAGGCGTACGCCGCGGGTCAGGGCCTCGGTCAGTTCCCCGGTGGTCTTGCCGGGGCCCGTGTAGAGGATCCGGTCGCCGGGGAAGCCGGCCTGCAGGGCGGCGTCGAGTTCGCCGACGGAGCTGATCTCGGCGCGGCAGCCGCGGGTGCCGCCGGAGCGCAGCTCGCGCAGCAGTTCCGGGTGGGGGTTGGCCTTGGCGGCGTAGAACACCTCGACCTCGTCGGGCAGGGCGGCGAACAGGTCGTCGCGGGCCGCCGCCACCCGGTCCAGGTCGTAGATGTAGGACGGGGTGCCGAAGCGTTCGGCCAGCTCGGTGGGGCCGGTCACGGGGTGGTTCCTTCCAGGAGGCGGGCGAGCTGCTTGCGGTCGTGCTTGCCGTGGGGGGTCAGCGGCAGCTCGGCGACGATGCGGCCGACGGCGGGCACCTTGGCGGGTTCCAGCCGCAGCGACAGCTCCTTGAGCAGGGCGTGCGGGTCGATGTCACCCTCGGCGAACACCGCGAGCGCGCGGCCGTCGGCGGGGGGCAGGACGGCGGCGGCACGGACGCCGGGGATGTCGGTGGCGGCGCTCTCGATCTCGGTGGTGCTCATGCGGACGCCCTTGTGCTTGAACATGTCGTCGCGGCGGCCCTCGTAGTAGAGGTAGCCGTCCTCGTCGACGTGGCCGAAGTCGCCGGTGTGCAGGCGCAGTCCGCCGTCGGGGGCGGGGCGGAAGGCGCGTGCGGTCTGTTCGGGTGCGCGCCAGTAGCCGGGCATGACGTGCGGTCCCTCGACGACGATCTCGCCGGTCTCCCAGGGCGGCAGTGCGTTGCCGTCGTCGTCGACGACGAACGCGCGGGTGCCGGGCAGCGGGCGGCCGACCGAGTCGGGCTTGGCGTTCTGGTCGGCGGCCGGCAGCACGGACACGCGCTTGCACTCCGTCTGCCCGAACTGGATGATCACCTCGGCGCCGGGGAACGCCGAACGCAGCCCGTCGGCGGTGGACTTGGGCAGTGCGGCGCCGGTGTTGGTGAACATGCGCACCCGTGACTCGCGGCTCGGTTCGCGTTCGGCCAGGGCGACGATCATGGTGGCCAGGGACGGCACGATCGGGACGACGGTGGCGCCGGTCTCCCGGATGCGGCGCAGCAGCACCAGGTCCGACTCGCCGTCGGCCAGCACGAGTTCGCTGCGGCCGGCCGCGGTGAGGAGCACCTTGTACAGGCCGTAGTCCCAGGAGATGGGGAAACGGCAGAACACCACGTCGTCGGCGCGGTAGCCGAGTTCCTGGTTGATCGCCTCGGTGGCGAAGACCATGCGGCCGTGCGGGCAGATCACCGCCTTGGGGGCAGCGGTCGAACCGGAGGTGTAGACGAGGACGGCGAGGTCCTCGGGGCCGACGCCGGCCCCGCCGGACCGGGCCCCCTGCGCACGCAGGGCGGTGATCGCCTGCCAGACCCCGCCGAGGCCGAGGACGGGCACGCCCTGGGCGAGGGCGGCGATCCGGTGCACGGCGGGGTCGGTGACCACGATCAGTGCGGGCCCGGCGTTCTCGACGACCGCCCGCAGGTGGAAGTCCTTCATGCCGGTGTTGACGGGGACCAGGACGGCGCCGCGGCGCGCGGCGCCGTACATCAGGGCGACCAGTTCGCGGGTGCTGGGCAGTTGGACCAGGACCCGGTCGCCGTGGCCGATGCCGCGCCCTTCCAGCCAGGCGTCGGCGGCGTGGCTGTGGGCGGCCAGTTCCCGGTACGTCCAGCGACCCGTGCCGTCGGTGACCGCCGGGGCGTCGGGGTGCTCGGCGGTGGCCTCGTCCAGCAGGTCGTGCACGCGGGCGCCGGTGCGGGCGCCGCGCACCCGGGCGGCGGCACGGGTGTCGTGCGCGGCGGCGGTGCGGGCCTGCGCTGTCGGTTGACCGTTCACTGCGACTCCTGCCGCCTTTCGTGTGTGGTCCCCGCCCCGGTGGGCTGCCGCATGACCGTGGCCCGGGAGGCGAGCTTCCTGCGGTCGGTCTTGCGGTTGGAGTTGAGCGGGAGCGCGTCCAGGTGGTGGTAGGCGCGCGGGACGACCGGGGCCGGCAGCAGTTCGCGCAGGTGCCGGGCGAGCCGGGCGGGCGGTACGGGTTCGCCGGTGTGGAAGACGGCCAGCTCCACCGTGCCGTCCACCGGCACCGCCACGGTGACGGCGTCCTCGACGCCGGGGCAGGTGCGTGCGGCGGCGTCCACCTCGGCCAGTTCCACGCGGATCCCGTGCACCTGGACCTGCGCGTCCTGGCGGCCCAGGTAGAGCCAGCCGCCGTCGCCGGCGCGCCGGACGCGGTCGCCGGTGCGGTAGAAGCGCCGGCCGTCGTGTTCCAGGAACCGTCCGGTGTCGTCGGCCGGGTCGAGGTAGCCGGGCGTCGACTGGGGCCCGGCGATGCAGAGTTCGCCCTCGTCACCGTCGGTGGGCGTGCCGGAGGTGTCCAGCAGCAGCGTCTCGTGGCCGGGGTGCACGGCGCCGATGGGCACCATGTCGTTGAGGTACCGTCCCGGTGCCCAGCGCTGCGCGGTGACGGTGATGGTCAGCTCGGTCGGGCCGTACAGGTTCTCCAGGGTCGCGCCCGGCGCGGCGGCGGCCCAGTCCTCGGCGTCCTTGCAGCTGAGCGCCTCCCCCGCGAAGAAGCTCCACCGCAGCGACGGCAGCGCGCCCGGGGCGAGCCCGCCGGTGCGGCGCACCAGGGTGATCGCGCTGGGCGTGGAGAACCACACGGACATGTTCTGCTCGGCCACGAACTCCGGCAGGCGTGCGTAGGCCCGGGCCGGCACCGGTACGACCGCGGCGCCGGCGCCCCAGGCGCAGAACAGGTCGAACATCGCGCAGTCGAAGTTGAGGTCGAAGGTCTGCGAGAAGACGTCGTGCGGGCCGAAGTCGTAGCGCCCGTCGAGCAGGTGGAAGTAGTGCGCGGTGTTGGCGTGGGTGACCGGTACGCCTTTGGGCCGGCCGGTGGAGCCGGAGGTGAACAGCACGTAGGCGGTGTCGGAGGGCCGGGCCGGCATGGGCGCCTTCAGGGCGCTGTCCGCGTCGACGGCGAGCGCCGGCATCGGCTGCCCGCCGGGCGCGAACAGCGTCGGCAGGGTGACGCCGGCGGCGTGCAGCGCGGTCAGGGCGGGCAGGGCGTCGTCGTCGGCGAGCAGCGCGCCGACGCCGGCGGCCTCGATCATCTGCCGGGTACGGGCGGCGGGGAAGGCTGGCTGGAGGGGTACGACGGTGACGCCGCTGTACAGTCCGGCCAGCAGGGCCGCGTACGCCGTGGGTCCCTTGCCGGCCGGCACGCCCACGGCGTGGGTGCGGCCGGGCAGCCCGGCGAGCAGGGAGCCGGCCAGGACCAGGGCGCGTTCGTGCAGTTCGCGGTAGGTGACGTCGACGCCGTCGGCGCGTACCGCGGGCCGGTCCGGGGCGAGGGCCAGGCCGCGCAGGAACCGGCCGGACAGCGTGCCGTCCATGGTGGGATCCACGGTGGCCGCTCCGTCAGCTCGCGGCGGGGTGCAGCATGCTCTGCACGGTGTCCCACAGCACCCCGGCGGTGCGGAAGGTGTCCATGGTCAGCGCGCTGTCGCGGAAGCGGACCTGGTAGTCCTCCTCCAGGGTGCCGAGGAGCTGGACGGTGCCGAGCGAGTCCAGGCCGAGGTCCTTCAGGTCGGATCCGGGTGTCAGTTCCTCCTGGGGCGGCAGGAACGGCAGGTAGGGGCGGAGTATCTGTTCGAACCGGTCGTCAAACACGTGGGCCTCCAACGGGTCGGTCGGGGTCGGTCGGGGTCAGGCGGCGCGCGAGCGGCGTCGCGGGGTCATCGCCAGCCGCGGGTGTGCGGCGACGACGTCGAAGTTGCGGGTGGCGCAGGGCACCCGGCCGAAGAGGCTGTCGGGCCCGGCGACGCACAGGCGGCGGGCGCCGGCGTCCTTCAGGGCCGTGGTGACGCTCGGCCAGTTCATCGGGTGGTCGAAGCCGTCGAGCAGCATGGTGCGCAGCTCCTCGCCGGTGCGCAGCAGCCGGCCGTCCTGGTCGGCGACGACGGGCAGGGCGGGGTCGGCGAAGGAGTAGCGGGAGACCACTTCGCGTTCGGCCTTCTCGCGCAGCGGGCGGAACGCCGAGGCGTGCATGGGGGGCCGCATGGTGTAGAGCGGGAGGCTGCCGATGGCGCGCAGTCGCTCCTGCGTCCACTGCACGCGGTGCTCGGGGAGGGAGATCATGTAGAAGCCGTCGTCGATGTGGCAGGAGATCTCGTGCCACTCCCCCGCCTCGTCCAGGTCGGCGAGGATCGCGTCGAGCCCGTCGCGCGGGGCACGGACGAAGGACAGCGTGACGATGTCCTTGTGCTCCCCGGCGAAGTACTCCTCCAGGCAGCGGGCGATCTCGGCGGTCAGGCGGACCGCGTCGGGCAGTTCCAGGGCGCCGGTGTAGGCGAGGGCGGCCTTCTCGCCGAAGCTGGGGCCGGCGACGATGTCCGGTTCCACGCCGAGGTGGTCACGGGCCCAGTGGGCGCAGGCCAGGCAGTTGACGAAGAAGGCGACCTGGGCGGCTTCCGAGTAGTCGCCCGGGGAGGTCCGGAAGGCGTCCACGAGCGAGTAGCCGAGCGCCTCGTCGGCGACGGCGACCAGGTCCCGGGCGATGGGGTCGGCCACCATGAACCTGCCCACCTCGGCGAAGGGGACGGGGCCCATGCCGGGGAAGACGAGAGCGGTGTCGTGTGCCATGGCGGGGTCCCCGCCCCCTTCCAGAGGATCTCGGACGTCGGCGGCTGGTGCCCGGCGCGGGTTCCCGCGCGTCACAGGCTCTTGAGGAAATCGGTCATCACCTCGCGGAACCGCTCGGGTTCCTCCAGGTGGGGAAGGTGGCTGGAGTCCTCGAAGATCTCCCAGCGGGCCCCGGGGATCCTGTCGTGGTAGGGCTGGACGACGGCCGGGGTGGCCTCGTCGTGACGGCCGCTGACGATCAGGGTCGGGGTGCGGATCCGGTGCAGTTCGCCGACGATCGACCAGTCCTTCAGGGAGCCGACGACATGGAACTCGTTGGGCCCGTTCATCGCGTAGTAGACGGTCGGGTCGTTGTAGATCTCCATGAAGGAGGAGAGGAAGTCGCGCGGCCAGGGCGTCATCCGGCACACGTGGCGGTCGTAGAAGACCCGCATCGCGGCCAGGTACTCCTCGCTGTCGTACGTGCCCGCCGCCTCGTGGCGCCGTAGCGTCTCGTCCACGCCAGGCGGCAGCTCGGCGCGCAGCCGTGACATCTCCTTGAGCCACAGCGGGTAGGAGGCCGGCGCGTTGGCGAGAACCAGTCCGCGCAGTCCGGCCGGGCGGGTCATGGCGTGCCGGGCGCACAGCGGGCCGCCCCAGGACTGGCCGAACAGCACGTAGTCGTCGGCGATCCCCAGCTGCCGGACGAGGTTGTCCAGTTCGGCCTCGAACAGCTCGACGGTCCAGAACCCGGCGTCCTTGCCGGGCAGGTGGGTGGAGCCGCCGTTGCCGAGCTGGTCGTAGTGGACGACGGGCCAGCCGTCCTCCGCGAGGCGGGCGAGCGGCAGCAGGTAGTCGTGGGTGCTGCCGGGCCCTCCGTGCACGGCGACGACCGCGGGCCGTCCCGCGCGCAGTTCACCGGTCACCCGGTACCAGGTCCGGTACTCCCCGAAGGGGACGGTGCCCTTCGCACTGGCTTCCGGGGACACGCTGATCACCTCTGCTCGGCTGCGGAACGCGGCGGCGGCCGGGGAAGAGACGCCGGCCGGGACCGGCGAGCCGGGGCCGAGAGCACTCCGCACATCTGCCGTGGTCCGCTGCCGACGCTAACCGGGCCCGCGCCGCCACCAGACCCCTAACCGCCCCTAGGCGCTGTGCGGGCGGACTGGGGGCCCCGGGGGCCGGTGGCGGTCCGGCGACGTGCCCCGAAGCCCTAGGGGCGCCTAGGGGTTGGGGCTCCCGGCCGGGCCTGCCTAGCGTGCGGGAGACGGCCGACAGCGCCGCACCGGCGCCGAGACCGGACCCGCTCCGGCACCGGCGCGTCCCGTTCCCTCCCGTGCGAAGAGGACATGATGACTGCACCTGCCGAACCGGCCGACGACGCCGCGCTGCCGGAGTTCCCGATGCGGCGGGCCTGTCCCTTCAGCCCGCCGGCCGCCTACGCCGAGCTGCGCGGGACCGAGCCGGTCTCCCGGGCGCGGCTCAAGGTCAACGGCAAGCGGACCTGGCTGGTCACCCGGCACGACCTGTACAAGAGGCTGCTGGGGGACGCGCGGGTCAGCGCGAACCTGAAGCTGCCCGGGTATCCCCTGCAGGTGCCGGTGCCGGACGAGGTCCTCCAGTCGGTGCCGCTCACCTTCCTGTCCATGGACCCGCCGGACCACACCGTCCAGCGGCGCATGCTGGCACCGGAGTTCAGCGTCCGCCGGATGCGGGAGCTGCGCGGCCGGGTGCAGCAGATCGTGGACCAGCAGACCGACCTGATGCTCGCCATGGGCACCGAGTCCCCGGTGGACCTGGTCACCGCCCTCGCGCTGCCGGTGCCCTCGCTGGTGATCTGCGAACTGCTCGGCGTCCCCTACGAAGACCACGGCCGGTTCGAGGAGTGGGCGTGGGCCATCATGAACCACGACATCAGCGACGAGGACCGGGGCCGCGCGCACTACGAACTCGACCGGTACGTGGACGGCCTGGTCACCGCCAAGGAGAGCGAGCCGGGCGACGACATGATCAGCCGGCTGATCGAGTTCAACCGGCACGCGCCCGCGGTGGAGCACTCCGACATCGTCAGCATGGCCAAGCTGATGCTGGTGACCGGGCACGAGACCACCGCGAACATGATCGCGCTGGGTGTGCTGGCCCTGCTGGAGCACCCCGGGCAGCTCGCCGCCGTCCGCGCGGAGCCGGAGCTGATGCCGAAGGCGGTCGAGGAACTGCTGCGCTTCTTCTCCATCTCCGACGCGGGCACCGCCCGGGTCGCCCTGGAGGACATCGAACTGGGCGGGGTCACCATCCGGGCCGGCGACGGCATCCTGCCGCTCAACAACGCCGCCAACCACGACGAGCGGGTCTTCCCCGACCCCGACCGCCTGGACGTGCGGCGCGAGGCCCGCAGCCACCTCGCCTTCGGCTACGGCGTCCACCAGTGCATCGGCCAGAACCTGGCGCGCATGGAGCTGGACGTCGTCTACACGACGCTGCTGCGGCGCGTCCCGACCCTGCGCCTGGCCACCCCGGTGCAGGAGCTGCGGTTCAAGGACGACGCCATCGTCTACGGCCTGTACGAGCTGCCCGTCACCTGGTGACGGCGGACACCCCGCACCGCACCGTTCCGTCACCGCCCCCTTCCCGAAAGGCAGCCATGACCCAGTCCGCCGACGCCGTGCCCGAGGCCGGGCCGCCGCTTCCGCAGTTCCCGATGCGGCGCACCTGTCCGTTCAGCGAGCCGCGCGAGTACGCCGCGATGCGTGCCGAGGACCCCGTCTCGCGCGCCGCGCTGAAGGTCAACGGCAAGCCGACCTGGCTGGTCACCCGGCACGAGCACGTCCGGCAGGTGCTGGGCGACGGCCGGGTCAGTTCCAACCTGAAGCTGCCGGGCTACCCGCACCAGTTCCACATCCCGGAGGAGATGCTGGCGCAGGTCCGGCTGATGATGCTGAACATGGACCCGCCCGAGCACTCGGCGCACCGGCGCATGCTGATCCCGGAGTTCACCGCCCGGCGGGTCAGGGAGATGCGCCCGCGCATCCAGGAGATCGTCGACGAGCGTGTGGACGCCATGCTGGCCGCGGGCGGCCCGGTGGACCTGGTCACCGCGCTCGCGCTGCCGGTGCCCTCGCTGGTGATCTGCGAGCTGCTCGGGGTGCCGTACGAGGACCACGCCCGGTTCGAGGAGTGGTCGGCGGCGATGATGAACCACGAGCTGAGCCCGGCGGAGTACGGGGCGGCGGTGCAGGCCCTGGACATGTACCTGGACAAGCTCGTCACCCTCAAGGAGAAGGAGCCGGGCGACGACCTCATCAGCCGTTTCCTGGAGAAGAACCGCACCGAGCAGGTCGCCGACCACGTCGACGTGGTGACGATGGCGCGCCTGATGCTGGTCGGCGGCCACGAGACGACGGCCAACATGATCGCCCTGGGTGTGCTGGCGCTGCTGCGGCACCCGGAGCAGCTGGCCGAGCTGCGGGCGGACCCCGCTCTCCTCCCGAACGCCGTCGAGGAGTTGCTCCGCGTCTTCTCCATCTCCGACTCCGGCACGGCGCGGGTGGCGGTGGCGGACATCGAGGTCGGTGACGTGACCATCCGGGCAGGTGAGGGCATCCTCGCCCTGAACAACGCCGCCGACCACGACGAGTCGGTCTTCCCGGACCCGGGCACCCTCGACATCCATCGCAAGGAGGCCCGCAGTCACCTCGCGTTCGGCTACGGCATCCACCAGTGCATCGGCGCCAACCTGGCGCGGGTGGAGCTGGAGGCCGTCTACGGCACGCTGCTGCGCCGTATCCCCGGTCTGCGTCTGGCGGCCGAGCCGGACGAACTGCGCTTCAAGGACGACGCCATGGTGTACGGCGTCTACGCACTCCCCGTCACCTGGTGACGGCCGAACCGAAGGAGTCCCTCCCATGCGTGTCAGCACCGATCGCGACCGGTGCGTGGGCTCCGGCCAGTGCGCGCTGCTCAGCCCCGAGGTGTTCGACCAGGACGCCGACGGACTCGTCGTCGTGCTGCGGGAGAGTCCGGCCGAGGAACTGCGCGGGGAGGTCCTCCAGGCCGTCGACCTGTGCCCGTCCCGCACCATCCGCGTGCACGACTGAGAACCTGGAGAAGGTGTGCGGGTGACCGCGTCAGGAAGCGGGTCCTCGTCGCCTACCGCACCGGCGACCGGATCACCGGCGTGCTCGCCGCGGGCGTGCCTCCCCGGGGCCTGCGTGCCCGGCGGGCCCTCATGGCGGCCGGCAGCCCCTGGGAGGCGGCGCGCGCCGGTCCCCGTGCCGCCTGGTGCCGCACCGGCCGTCGCCCGCCGGCCGGCCGGTCTACGCCCAGGCACCGCGCCGGGCGAGATCGAGGACGAGGGCGGCGATGTTCCACGCGTCGTCCTCACCGCGGTGGTGCCGGCCTTCCAGCGGCAGACCGGCGATGCACAGTGCGCCGTCCATGCCGGGGCGCTTGCGGAGCCCGTACGCCTCGGTGAACACCACCTTGGCGTTGGTGTGCCCCGCCTCCGCCGGACGCCCGAACGGATAGGCCACCGCGGCGGCCCGGCACTGGCGCTCGAACTGACGCCGGTCGTAGTCGCCCCAGCTCGCCCAGGGGCGGCGGCGGGCGTCGTACTCCTCGACGAGCGTCCGGCATGCCTCGGCGAACGGGACCCCGCCCGCCACCTCGGCCTGCGTCAGCCCGGTCAGCCGGGCGCAGAAGGCGCTGACCCGGGAGCGCGCCGGCCGCACCAGGATGCGGTGCCTCGGTGCGTTCCGGGCACGCTGCTCGTCCGGCTCACCGCGCGGGGCGGTCCGTCGCCCAGGGGCCGAGGGTGAACCCGTCGGCCCCGCGCCGGACTTCCACCGCACCCGCGCCACCGAAGTGCGCGGGCACGACCAGCTCCCGGTCGTCGGCGGCCCGCCCGAGGATCCGCCGGCGACTGGCGGCCGCCTGTTCCGGGGCCATGCAGAAGCAGCTGTTGCAGGAGGGCCGCAGGATCTGCACCGGGCTGTGCAGCAGGTCTCCGACGAAGACGGCCCGGTCGGTCCCCGAGGCGAGTCTCAGCACGGACGAGCCGGGGGTGTGACCGGGCGCGGACTCCAGCGTGAGGTGCTCGTCGATGCGGTGGAGGCCGTCCCACAGCACCGCCTGGCCGCTGCGGTGGACCGGCGCGATGCTGTCCTCGTAGATCAGCCGGTCGTCCACCCGGAGCCCGTTGCCGTACGCGTTGTCCGGACCGAAGTGGAAGTCGTCGGCCGCCGGGAGGAGGTACTCGGCGTGCGGGAAGGTCGGCACCCATTCCCCGTCGACGTCCATGGTGTTCCAGCCGACGTGATCTCCGTGGATGTGGGTGTTGACGACGACGTCGACATCCTGCGGGCGGACACCCGTCTTCGCCAGGAGGCCGAGGAAGTCCCCTTGCCAGTGGTGGAATCCCGGGGAACCGGGTCGCTCGCGCCCGTTGCCCACGCCGGTGTCGACCAGGACGGTGCGCCCACCGCTGCGCAGGACCCAGGTCTGCAGCGCGACCGTCGCACGGTCGCCGACCGGGTCCCAGTGGTCCGGCGCCAGCCAGACCTCGTTGTCCTTCCACACATCGGCAGTGACGTCCGGGACCAGGCCGGACGTGGGCGCGAACGGGCCCTGCCACTCGACGACCCGGATGACCTCGACGTCCCCCAGCACCATGCGCTGCACGTTCTCGTTCGTCATGCGTTCGACCCTAGGCACACCGGACGATCTCCTCAATGCGCATCCGGCTCAACGGAATACGCGTGCGTCTCACCACGGATGTGGTGGATATCCTGCGGGGATGGATGTGGTGAGTGACGCGATCTCCGCCGTGCGCCTGGGGCAGCCCTCGTCCCACCGGGTGCGGGTGACCGGGAGTTGGTGTGCCCGGCTGGCCCCGTACGCCGGCGCGGGCTTCCACGTCGTCCTGAAGGGCAGCTGCTGGCTGCTGCCCGACGGCGCCGAGCCGGTGTCCCTCGGCGTGGGGGACGCGGTGCTGCTGCCCCACGGCGCCGGCCATGTGATCGCCGATTCACCGGCCGACGCGGCCGCTGTGGAGAAGGCGGTGCCGTTCGAGCGCTGGCGGGCGGGGACGGAACCGCGGGCCAGGTCCGATCAGGGCGGGACGGAGCTGCTGTGCGGCAAGTACCGGCTCGACCGCAGCCGGCTGCACCCGCTCATGGCTGAACTGCCCGATGCCGTCCACCTTCCCCAGCGCGTGGGCCGCCACGTGGAACTCCGCGCGGCGATCGACCTGCTCGCCGGCGAACTGGACGCCAGGCGGCCCGGCTCCTGCATCGCGCTCCCCAGCCTGCTCGATCTGCTCCTCGTCTACATGATCCGCTCCTGGATGACCGAGGCCACCAGCGGAACCTGGCCCGGTGTGCTGGGCGATCCGGTGACGGCCGCGGCCCTGCGGGCGCTGCACTCGGACCCGGCCGCCGGGTGGACCAACGACCGCCTGGCCGCGGAGGCGGGCGTGTCCCGCCCCACCCTGGCGCGCCGGTTCACCGCCCTCGTCGGCCGTCCGCCGATGACGTACCTCACGTGGTGGCGTCTGACGCTCGCCGCCGCCCTGCTCCGGGACTCCCAGGAGACGCTGGCCACCATCGCCGGCCGAGTCGGCTACGGCAGCCCCTACGCGCTCTCGCACGCCTTCGAGCGGGAGTTCGGCACGACGCCCGGGCGTTACCGGGCCGCGAACGCGGACCGGTCACCGGCGGCCTGACCGGCGGGGCCGGGCCACGGCCGGCGGAGCGGGCGCCGTTCAGGCCTGTGGAGCGGGAGCTGTTCAGAGCCGCTGGAGCGGGCGCCGTTCAGGCCTGTGGAGCGGGAGCTGTTCAGAGCCGCTGGAGCGGGAGCCGTTCAGGCCCGTGGGGCGGGTGCCGTTCAGGGCCGGTGGGGGCGCGGGCCCGCGAGGGACTCCGCATGCTCCAGGAACCGGGGCAGCCACTGCTCGTGGGAGAGGCCCGTCAGCAACTGCAGCGCCTCCTCCGCGTCCTTGCCGACCACCGTGTGCAGGGGCGTGCCGGGGTCGTCGGCGGCGGCGACGACCGCCCCGGCCGCCTCGCTGCAGTCCGCGGCGCCCTCCGCCACGCGGGCGAGGAACCGGGCCAGCCAGGCGTGGTCCGCGGCGTAGGGGTCGGACGCAGAGGGCTGCGGAGCGGCGGACCTGCGCTGGATGGCGGAGGCGAAGCTGCCCGGCTCGAGGCAGACCACACGGATGCCGAAGGGCTGGACCTCCGCGTGCAGGGCCTCGCTGAGGGCGCCCAGGGCGGCCTTGCTCGCCGCGTAGAAGCCGCCGTGGGGCACGGCGAACGTCCGCCCCGCGAGCGAGGAGACGTTGACGACGACACCGCTGCCGCGGGCGCGCATCCCTGGCAGCACGGCGCGGGCCATGCGCAGCGGGCCCCAGAAGTTGGTCTCCACGAGGTCGCGGGCCCGGTCGAGGGGCAGGGTCTCCACGGGTCCGGTGACGTCGATCCCGGCGTTGTTGACCAGGACGTCGACCGGTCCGTGCCGGTCCTGCACCGCGGCGACGGCGGCGGTGACGGAGGCGTCGTCGGTGACGTCCAGCCGGGGGACGTCGAGGGTGAGGTTCTCGGCGTGGGCACGGCGCAGCAGTTCCCCGGCGCCGGCGGGGTTGCGTACGCAGGCGTGCACGCGGTCTCCCCGCCGTGCGAACGCCAGCGCCGTCTCCAGGCCGATGCCGCTGCTGCAACCGGTGACGAGGACCGCCCTCATGCCCGCACCGCCTGCTTCGCCAGGAGTCCGAGGACCGCGTCCTGGTGGGCCGTCAGGTAGAAGTGCCCGCCCTTGAAGACGTGGAAGCCGAAGGACGCGTCGGTGTGGCGGGACCAGGCGCGTGCCTCGTCCACGGTGACCTTGGGGTCGTCGTCGCCGACCAGGCCGACGACGGGGCAGCGCAGGTTCGGGCCCGGCTCGTAGACGTAGGTCTCGGCGGCCCGGTAGTCGGCACGGATCGCGGGCAGGGCCATCCGGATCAGCTCCTCGTCGTCGAGGATGGCCGAGTCCGTGCCGCTCAGCAGCCGCATCTCCGCGACCAGTCCGTCGTCGTCGCGCAGATGGACGCTCTCGTCGCGGGGGCAGGACGGGGCGCGGCGGGCGGAGGCGAACAGCGCCCGCGGGACGACGCCGTGGTCGCGTTGCAGCCTGCGGGCCACCTCGAAGCCCAGGGTCGCGCCCATGCTGTGGCCGAAGAGGAGCAGGGGGCGGTCGGTCCACGGCAGCAGTACGGAGGTGACCTGCTCGGCGAGTTCGCCGATGCTCGCGGCGCACGGTTCGCCCCGCCGGTCCTGGCGGCCCGGGTACTGCACGGCGAGCACGTCCACGAAAGGCGGCATGCCCGCCGACACCCGGTGGTAGAAGCTCGCCGAGCCGCCCGCGTGCGGCAGGCACACGAGCCTGGCCGCCGCGTCCGGTCGGGGGTGGTAGCGGCGGATCCACAAGCGGTCGTGCTCGGTGAGCGTGGTCATGGGGCGGGTGTTCCCTTCGGGGCGGTGACTGCCGTGCACGGCACGGGAGATGCCCCAGCAGTCTGGTGCGCCCCGGCCCCGGCCGGACACCCCTACCGGCCCCAACGGGTCCGCCCGGGTTCCGGACACCGCCCCCCCCCCCCCCGCGGCCGCCCCGGCGCGCGCGGCTTTGACACCGACCCCCGCCGCCCCGGCGTGCGCCCGGCCCGGACACCGACCCCCGCCGCCCCCGCGCGCGCCCGGTCCCGGACGCCGGAACGCCCCGCCGTCCCCGGCGTGCGTGCTCAGGCGTTGAGGTAGGCCAGCACCGCGAGCACGCGTCGGTTGCTGTCGCTCGACGGCGGCAGCATCAGCTTGGTGAAGATGTTGGAGATGTGCTTGGCCGCGGCGCCCTCGGTGACGGTGAGCCGCTGGGCGATCGCCGTGTTCGAGCAGCCCTCGGCCATGAGTTCCAGTACCTCGCGCTCGCGTGCGGTGAGCGCGGCGAGCGGTTCGTCCCGGGAGTGACTGGTCATCAGCTGGGCGACCACGGCGGCGTCCATGGCCGTTCCGCCGGCGGCGACCCGTCGTACGGCGTCGATGAACTGCTCGTCGTCCAGGACGCTGTCCTTGAGCAGGTAGCCGATGCCGCCGGTGCCGTCGGCGAGCAGCTCGCGGGCGTACATCTGCTCGACGTGCTGGGAGAGCACGAGGATCGGCAGGCCGGGCTGGTCACGGCGGGCGCGCAGGGCCGCCTGGAGGCCCTCGGTGGTGAAGGTGGGGGGCAGCCGTACGTCGACGACGGCCACGTCGGGCCGGTGCTCGGCGATCGCGGCGGCGAGGTCCGTGCCGTTGTCGACGGCGGCTACCACCTCGAACTCGTACGCCTCCAGCAGCTGGATGATCCCCTGCCTCAGGAGGAAGAGGTCTTCGGCGAGGACAACGCGCACGGTAGCTCCATCTTCATCACGGTCGGACCGCCCGGGGGACTGTCGGTCTCCAGGATCCCGTCAAAGGATGCCAGCCGCCGCCGGATGCCCTCCAGACCGCTCCCGGCCGACAGGTCCGCGCCACCCCGGCCGTCGTCGCTGACGCGGGCGTGCAGGGTGCCGTCGGCGTGCCAGGCGACGATCTCCACGCGCTGCGCGTCGGCGTGCTTGAGGGCGTTGGTGAGCAGTTCCGAGACCGCGAAGTAGACCGCGGACTCGACCGGGTCGGGCAGTCCGCCGGGCAGGTCGACCACGGTGGTGACCTGCAGGGGGCTGGCCAGGCCGAGGGCGCGCAGCGCGTCGGCCAGGCCGCGTTCGGCGAGGACCGGCGGGTGGATGCCGTGCACCAGGTCGCGCAGTTCACGCAGGGCCTGCACCGACGAGGTGCGCGCCTGCCGCAGCAGCCGCCGCGCCTCGTCGGGGTCCTGGTTCATCTTCCGGTCGACGGCGCCGAGTTGCAGGCCGAGGCTGACGAGCCGGGCCTGCGCCCCGTCGTGCAGGTCGCGCTCGATGCGGCGCAGCTCGGCGGCCTGGATGTCCAGGGCACCGGACCGGGTCTCGGACAAGTGCTGGACGCGGGAGGCGAGTTGAGCCTGCCGGGTCGGGCCGAGCAGGAGGCGGACGAAGTAGGCGTACCCCTTGAGCACCAGCGGCCCGAGGAAGAGCCAGCCGGTCAGTACGGCGAGTGCCAGCAGACCGGCGGCCGTCGCGGCCGGCCAGCTGTCGACGGTGACGGAGGCGTACCAGCGGCCCTGGCCGTCCTCCGCGAGGGGCTGCCACAGGCCGCCGGCCAGGACCAGCCCCTCCCCCGCGTAGTAGAGCAGGCCGGCCGGCACGAAACCGAGCAGGCCGACGGCACAGTTGAGCAGCAGCCACAGCAGGTCCCGCCAGGTGGCCGGGTCGGCGAGGATCCACTTGCAGCGGCGCATCCAGCCGACGATGTCCTTCTCGATCTCCTCCGGTTCGGGCCGGTAGGGCCGTTCGACCGGGACACCGGAGCGGGCGGCCACGCGCCGGTTGAGGTCGCACAGCCGGCGCACCGCCCGGGTCAGGTAGGGCAGCGCGAGAAAGCCGATACCGATCAGGCACAGGATGATGAAGTAGGCGGTGGTGACGAAGAGGACGACCGAGAGCAGGGCTCCGGTGGCCACCGCCACGCCGACCAGGGTGTCCAGGGCGGCGCGGCCGAGCCGGCCGCGCCAGGGGACCGCCACAGACGTCATGCCCTCATGCTCCCATCCCCGCCCCGCGGTCATGGAGGGGCCGTCCCCGCCCGGGGGGAGCGGGGACGGCCCGGTCAGGGGGTGGGTCACGCGGCCTTCACCGTCTCCACCGCGGGGGTGCGCATCCCCCGCCACGAGGGCAGCAGCGTGGCGCCGAACACCAGCAGCAGTGAGCCGCCGACGATGACGAGGTAGGTGCCGATGGAGCCGGAGGGCAGGTACGAGTCGCTCTTGACGAGGCTGTAGGGGACGATGGTCGTCGCGGAGGCGATGGTGCCGAGGACGGTGGCGATGACGCCGATCAGCACACCCTCGACGGTCAGCATGCCGAGCACCTGGGCGCGGGTGGCGCCGGTGAGCTGCTGGAGTCCGAACTCCGCGCGCCGTTTCCGGGTCACGGACACGAGGGTGTTGACGACGGTGATCGCGGCGTACCCCACGATCATGGCGACGATCGTGTAGTTGGCGGACACCAGGATCTGCTGGATCTGGTTGTTCCGGCCGGCCAGTGAGGAGCTGTCGTCCAGTTCGGTGCCGGGCACCGAGGAGGCCAGCGCCGCCAGGCGGCCGTGGACCCCGGCGCCGGCGCCGGGTGCGGTGCGGACCAGGATCTGGTGCGGCAGCCCGTCCCCGGTGTGCGGGGCGAGCGCCTGCGCGGGCAGCGTCAGGTACTCCTGCTTGGGGTTGTCGGTGTAGAGGGCCACGACGGTGGGGCGCACCGCGGTGCCGTCGCCGAGGTGCATCGGCAGCCGGTCGCCGACCCGCACGCCGTACTCGCGGGCCTTCTTGTCGGACAGGGCCACGGTGTCGCCGCGCAGGCCGGTCAGGGAGCCGGCGATCACGGGCAGGTCGAGGCTCTGCCGCACGCCGTCCGCGGAGACCCCGCGCAGGTCGACGTCGGCCGGGCGGCCGGGGCGGTCCACGAAGCCGCGGCTGGTGACGAACTCCGAGGCCGCGGCCACACCGGGTACGGCGCGCACCCGGTCGACGGTGCCGGGGGCGAATCCGCCCGTCGTGGAGTCGAGTACGTAGTCGGCGAGGATGTTCCGGTCGTAGGAGGTCCGGGAGACGTGGTCCTCGGTGGACTGCATGTACAGGGTGCCGGTGGCGATGCCGATGAGCAGGACGATCGGCGCCACGGCGCCCGCCATGCGGACGTTGGCGGTGGCGGCGTTGCGCAGTGCGAGCTGCCCGGACAGCCCGGACAGGGCGCGCACCGGAAGCCGCAGCAGCGCCACCATGGCCTTGGTGATGCCCGGCGCGAGCAGGGCGACACCGATGCCGAACAGTACGGAGGCGGGTCCGGCGGTGCTGGCCAGGGTGGGGCCGTCCTCCATCACGGTGGCGGTGGCGATCGCCAGGCCGATGCCGTTGGCGAGGAAGAACAGCGCGAGCAGCAGCCGGGGCACGCTGAACCAGCGGGTGCCGGCGGTGGATTCGGCCAGCGCGGCGACCGGTTCGGTGCGGGCGGCCCGCCGTCCGGCGAACCGGGTGGCGCCGGCCGCGGCGAGCACGGTGACGACCGCTCCGACGGCCATCGGGATCCAGCCGGCGTGGTAGACGATCTCCGGTGACACCACTGCGCTGGAGGTCAGCACCCCGAACAGCAGCCGGCCGATGGCGTATCCGGGTGCCAGGGCGAGCAGCACGGATCCCGCCGACAGCACCGCCGTCTCGGTGAGGATCATGCGGCGCAGCTGCTGCGGGGTGGAGCCGACGGCGCGCAGCAGGGCCATCTCGCGGGCGCGCTGCTGGAGGGAGAGGCCGAGCGTGGAGGCGACGCCGAACATGACGATCAGCACCACCGACGAGCCGAAGACGGCGGCGAGGATGACGACGGTGCGCCGGCCGGCGAGGGTGCCGGGCAGTTCGGCCAGGCCTCGGCGCTCGCCGGTGAGCACCTCGGCGCGGTCGCCGACGGCGGTGCGTACGGCGTCCGCGACGGCGGCGGTGCCGGTGCCCGGCTCGGGCAGGACGCCGATGGAGTCGATCCGGCCACCGGCGAGGGCGCGTGCCTCGTCGTCCGTGAAGAACACGGCGGCGTCGGGGTTGCCGTCGCCGTGCTGTTCGGCGACGCCGCTGACCCGGAGCCTGCGGGTGGTGCCCTGGACGACGACGTCGACCGTGGACCCCGCGCGGGCGCCGGCCCGCCGGGCGAGGTCCGCGTCGAGAACTACCTCGCCGCCGGCGACGGGGGGTTTACCGGCGGCGAGTGCATAGGGGGTGAGCCGCGCCGCGGCCCAGCCGTGGCCGTACGAGCCGGACTTGCCGGTCAGCGGCTTGCCGTCCTTGAGGACGGTGGCCGGGAACGACACGTCGCCGACGGCCCTGCGTACGCCGTGGGCCTCGGCCACCTCGCCGACCAGTGCGGGGTCGATGCGGTGACGTTCGGTCAGGGCGGACGACTCGTGGGTCTGCCGTCCGGTGACGACGACCGGGGCGCCCTGGAGGCGCTGCGGGTCGGCGGCCATGCGGACGCCCGTCTCCATCAGGCCGCCGCAGCCGATGACGATCGCGGCGCCGAGGAACATGGCGAGGAAGGTCGCGACGAAGCTCGTCCTGCGGAACTTCAGGGTGCGCAGTGCCAGTCGCCACATCAGTACCGACCCCCGGAGGGCTGGGCCGAGGCCTGCCGGTGGGTGTCGTCCTCCCAGGCGCCGAGCCTGGTCATGCGGGCCGCGACGGCGTCGGCCGTGGGCCGGTGCAGTTCGCCGGCGAAGGTGCCGTCGGCCAGGAAGACGACGCGGTCGGCGTAGGAGGCGGCCACCGGGTCGTGGGTGACCATGACCAGCGTCTGGCGGGTGGTGTCGACGGACTCGCGCAGCAGGGCCAGCACAGTGGCGGCGGTGCGGGTGTCGAGGGCGCCGGTGGGTTCGTCGGCGAAGACGACGGCGGGGCGGGTCACCAGGGCGCGGGCGATGGCGACGCGCTGCTGCTGGCCGCCGGACAGCTGGGACGGCAGGTGGCCGAGCCGCTCGGCCAGGCCGACGCGCTGTACGACGTTGCGGATCAGGGCCTTGTCGGGCCGCTGCCCGGCCAGTTGCAGCGGCAGCGTGATGTTCTGCATGACCGTCAGCGCGGGCAGCAGGTTGAAGGACTGGAAGATGAAGCCGATCCGGTCGCGGCGCAGCTTGGTCAGCCGGGTGTCGTCCAGCCCCGCGAGGTCGGTGCCGCCGACGGTGACCGTGCCGGAGGTGGGCCGGACCAGGCCCGCGGCGCAGTGCAGGAAGGTGCTCTTGCCGGACCCGGAGGGCCCCATGACGGCGGTGAAGGTGCCGTCGGCGAAGCTCATGGTGAGCCCCCGGAGTGCGGCCACCTGGCTGTCTCCTCGGCCGTACGTCTTCGACACGGCGTCCAGCCGTACCGCCTCCGCCCGGCGGAGGTCGTGTGAAGTGTGCACTGGGGCTCCCCTATGAGATATCGCGCTTGTCACGCGGTGTCTGAGGTCAAGATTAGGAACGGTGAGCCGCCGGCACATTGGCATTCTCCGGCCGGTTCGAGGTAGAGGTTTCTCTACCTCGGTACGACAGGTACCGGCAGGCACCCGCCAGCTTTGTGCCGCGGTGTCCGCAGTTTTGTGCCGGGGTGTCACCACCCTGGTCCGCATATCTGGCTGCCCTGGGAAAGGGCCGGTTGATGCCCGTGTCCCGCGGCGCGTCGGCGGGTACCTTCGAAGCCGTCCGCAGAAATCCACGAAAGATGGGAAGTCCCATGGCCAGGAGGCCTGACCACGAGCTGACCGCGCAGGTCCGGCCCGACGGATATCTGGAGCTGCTCTCCCGGCGCACCGGGAAGCGGCACCGGTGCGGCCCACGCGGCACGACGATGTGGCTGGCGCTCCAGCGCAGCGGCTGGCAGCCGGAATTGGCTGCGGATGAAATCGCCGTGCAATTAGGCGTGGACCCGGACAGTATCCGCTGTGATATCGAGGCCTGGCTGGCACATTTCCGCCAAGCCGGCAAGTGAAGAAGCCGCAGGGCGCGGACGACCTTTCGACCATCGCGCCCTTGCGGCATCTCCGGCCTCCGCCGGCCGGGCGGGGCCGTCACCGGTTTCCGGTGGGATACGGGGAGTTGTTTTCCCGTGGGTCCCGGTCAGCCGGTCACCGTGCTCGTCAGCCACTTCTCGACGGCGGCGGCGGTGGCGTCGGCGAAATCCTCCAGGATCGTGAAGTGCGTGCCGGGCACGTCGGCCGGCCGGTGCGCGGCGGGCCAGGTCGCCCGCCAGTCGTCGGTACCGGTGCCGGTGGCGAAGGATTCCTCGGGCCGTACGAAGAGCACCGGCGCCGCCAGGTCGCCCGGCATGCAGTGCTGGATGAGATCGCTGTAGCGGCTCATCGCGGCGAGCCGGGCGGTGCCGAAGCCGCCGAGGGACGACTCGCGGTCCAGCATGCCGTCGAACATCTGCCGCCACAGTTCGTCCTTGCCGTCGTCCCCCGGCAGGTAGGTGTCGAGCAGCACCACGCCGGAGGCCGGGCGTCCGGCCCGCTCCATGAACTCGGCCGCCGCGTGGGCGAACTGGCCGCCGGAGGAGTAGCCGACGAGGACGTACGGCCGCTCGCCGGGGCAGGCCCGGCGGATGCCCTCGACGACCACCTCCACCACCGCGTCCACCGAGCGCGGCAGCGCCTCGCCGGGGGCGAAGCCCGGCACGGTGGGCACCAGGACGTCACGGCGGCCCTGGAAGTGCCGGGCGAAACGCGCGTACTGGTGGGCACCGCCGAGGGCCATCGGCGACGGCAGGCAGACCAGCCGTGTGCCGTCGTCGCCGCCGTCGTCGCCGCCGGCCGGCCGGACCGGGTCGGCGACGGCCAGCCGGACCGGGTCGGCGACGGCCAGCCGGACCGGGTCGGCGACGGCACCGAGTTCGGTCAGGGAGTCGAAGCCGGGCAGGATCTCCGCGACGGTACGCAGCAGTTCGATGGCCTGCGGCATGCGCCCGCCGGCCGCCGCGCGGCGCACCAGCCCGCTGACCGATTCGAGGTCGCCCGCGCCGTCGTCCGGTTCCGGCCCGCCGGCGGCCAGGTGCCCGCGCAGGGCGGCGGCGAGGGCGGCCGGTGTGCGGTGGTCGAAGACCGAGCCGGCGGGCAGGGTGAAGCCGAGGGTGTCGCCGAGGGCGTTGCGCAGCTCGGCCGCGGAGACGGAGTCCATGCCGATCTCCAGGAAGACGGCATCGGGCTCGACGGCCTCCGGTCCCGCGTGGCCGAGGACCGCGGCGGCCAGGGCCCGTACCGTCTCGGTCAGCAGCGCCTCCTGCTCGGCGGCCGGAATGCCGGCCAGCCGCTGCCGCAACGGTGCCACGCTCCGGGCGGCTGCGCCGGGCGCCGGGCCGGCGGAGCGGGCCACGTCCGCGAGCGAGCCGGCGGTCCGGGCCACGTCCGCGAGCGAGCCGGCGGTCCGGGCCACGTCCGCGAGCGAGCCGGCGGTCCGGGCCACGTCCGCGAGCGAGCCGGCGGTCCGAGCCGCGTCCGTCAGTGGGGCGGCGGTCCGGGCCGCGTCCGTCAGTGGGGCGGCGGTCCGAGCCGCGTCCGTCAGTGGGGCGGCGGTCCGAGCCGCGTCCGTCAGTGGGGCGGCGGTCCGGGCCGCGTCCGTCAGTGGGGCGGCGGTCCGGGCCGCGTCCTCGAGCGGGGCTGCGGTGAGGGCCACCTCCGAGTCGAGCCAGTACCGCTCGTGCCGGAAGGCGTACGTGGGCAGGTCGGCGCGTGCCGTGCCGGGGAAGAGCGCCGCCCAGTCGGGGGTGAGACCGTCGGTGTGGAGGCGGGCCAGGCCGGACACGAGGGCCGCCGGCTCGCTCCCGTGGCGCCTGCCGAGGGCGACGAAGACGGTACCGTCGGCTTCCGCGCACTCGCGGGCGAGGCCGGTCAGCACGGCGTCGGGGCCGAGTTCCACGAAGCGGCCGGCCCCCGCGGCGGTGAGCGCGGCCACGGCATCGGCGAACCGTACCGTCTCCCGCACGTGCCGCACCCAGTACCCGGGGTCGCACAGCTCCTCGGGGCCGGCGGGCCGGCCGGTGAGGGCCGACACCACCGGGACGCCCGGCCGGTGATAGGTCAGCTTCTCCGCCACTGCCCGGAACTCGTCGAGCATGCCGTCCATCAGGGGTGAGTGGAAGGCGTGCGACACGGCGAGGCGCTTGGTCCTGGCGAAGCCCCCGGCGGCTGCGAGCACCGCCTTCTCGTCGCCCGAGAGGACCACGGAGTCGGGGCCGTTGACGGCGGCGAGCCCGACGCGGGGGCCGAGCAGCGGCCGTACCTCGTCCTCGGTGGCCTGCACGGCGACCATCGCGCCGCCTTCCGGCAGCGCCTGCATGAGCCGGCCGCGGGCGGCGACCAGGGTGCAGGCGTCGTCCAGGTCGACGACGCCGGCCACATGGGCGGCGGCGAGTTCCCCGACGGAGTGCCCGGCCAGGAGGTCGGGCCGTACGCCGAGGGACTCCAGCAGCCGGAACAGGGCGACCTCGAAGGCGAACAGCGCCGTCTGCGCGTACTGCGTGCGGTGGACGGCGTCGGCGTCGGAGCCCGCCAGCAGCCCGGCGAGGTCCAGGCCGAGCCGGGCGTCGACGGCGTCGAACGCGTCGGCGAACACCGGGTAGTGGGCGCGCAGTTCGAGACCCATTCCGAGGCGCTGGGCGCCCTGTCCGCTGAACAGGAACGCCGTGCGGGTCCCCGTCCGTGCCCTGCCCGTCGCTACCGTCGGGGCGGGCGCACCGGCGGCGAGGGAACGCAGGCCGTTCAGGAGCCGGCCCCGGTCGGCACCGGTGACGGCCGCACGGTGGGCGAACGCGGTGCGCCGGGTGCCGAGCGCCCGGGCAACGGCCGCCGGGTGCAGTCCTGGCCGCTGCTCCAGGAAGGCGTGCAGACGCTCCGCCTGAGCCGGGAGGGCCGCCGCGGAACGGGCGGACAGAGGCCATACGACGGCCGGGGCGTCCGGCTCGGGGTCCGGCTCGGGGTCCGTACGGTCCTCCAGGTCCGGTTCCTCGATGACGGTGTGGGCGTTGGTGCCGCTGATCCCGAACGAGGAGATGCCGGCCCGGCGCGGGCGGTCCGTCCGGGGCCACTGGCGCTGTTCCGTCAGCAGGCGCACGTCGCCGGCGTCCCAGTCGACCTTGGTGGACGGCTGGTCGACGTGCAGGGTCCGCGGCAGCACGCCGTGACGCATCGCCAGCACCATCTTGATGACGCCCGCGACACCGGCCGCGGCCTGGGTGTGCCCGATGTTGGACTTCACCGACCCCAGCCACAGCGGGACACCGGCGGGCCGGTCCTGGCCATAGGTCGCCAGCAGCGCCTGTGCCTCGATCGGGTCACCCAGCGTCGTACCGGTACCGTGCGCCTCCACCACGTCCACATCGGCGGCCGACAGCCGGGCCGCCGCCAGCGCCTGCCGGATCACCCGCTGCTGCGAAGGCCCGTTCGGTGCCGTCAGCCCGTTCGAGGCACCGTCCTGGTTCACCGCGGAACCACGCACGACGGCCAGCACCTCGTGCCCGTTGCGCCGGGCATCCGACAACCGCTCCAGCACCAGGACGCCCAGCCCCTCGGAGAATCCGGTGCCGGACGCGTCGTCGGCGAAGGAGCGGCACCGCCCGTCCGCGGAGAGGGCGCCCTGCCGGCTGAACTCCACGTACGTGCCCGGCGAGGCCATCACCGTCACTCCCCCGGCCAGCGCCAGGGTGCACTCGCCCTGGCGCAGCGCCTGGGCGGCCAGGTGCAGGGTGACCAGCGAGGAGGAGCAGGCCGTGTCGACGGTGAGCGTCGGGCCCTCCAGGCCCAGGGTGTAGGCGACCCGGCCGGAGACGATGCTGCCGGAGCCGAAGCTGCCGAAGTAGTCGTGGTACATGACGCCCGCGAAGACGCCGGTGCGGCTGCCGCGGAGCGTCACGGGGTCGATGCCGGCGTGCTCCAGTGCCTCCCAGGAGCCCTCCAGCAGCAGCCGCTGCTGCGGGTCCATGACGAGGGCCTCGTTCGGGGCGATGCCGAAGAAGGCCGCGTCGAAGTCGCCCGCGTCGTGCAGGAATCCGCCCTCGCGGGTGTAGGAGCGGCCGGGCACGCCCGGTACCGGGTCGTACAGGCCGGGGTCCCAGCCGCGGTCGTCGGGGAACGGGGTGATGCCCTCGCGGCCGTCCGCGACCAGACGCCACAGATCCTCGGGGGACCGGACGCCGCCCGGGTAGCGGCAGGCCATGCCGACGATGGCGACGGGCTCCCGGGCCGCCGCGGTCAGCTCACGGTTGCGTTCCCGCAGCCGCTCGATCTCCTTCAGCGAGGCGCGCAGTGCCTCGACCATCCTGGTGTCCGGCTTCTCGGCCTCGGCCATGGTCCTCTTCCTTGTCGCAGGGTCGCAGGCGTCGTCACAGGGCGTCGTCGTCCCCGACGAGACCGTCGAGCGCCATGCCGATCAGGCTCTCCGCGTCCATCGCGTCGATCGACGCGCGGCTGGGTCCGCCGGTTGCGGCCGGCTCCGGCACGGCCCGCAGTCCGGCCAGTTCGAGCAGGCTGTCCAGCAGGCCGGCCTCGCGTAGCCGTCCCACCGGGATGGCGGCGAGCGCCGCCCGCACGGTGCCCTCCTCGTCGCGCGGGCCGTCCGTGGTGCGCGGGGCCAGCTCGGCTGCGAGGTGGCCGGTGAGCGCGGCCGGGCTGGGGTGGTCGAAGACCAGCGTGGCGGTCAGCCTCAGGCCGGTGGCCTCGTTGAGCCGGTTACGGAACTCCACGGCGGTCAGCGAATCGAAGCCGAGGTCCTTGAAGGGCAGGCCGGCGTCGAACTCCTCGATGCCGAGCACCGCCTGGGCCTCGTCCTGCACCAGCCGCAGCAGCCGTTCGGACCGCTCCTCGGGGGTGAGTCCGGACAGTTCGCGGCGCAGCGCCGACGAGGCGGCCGGCGCCGCGGGGCCGGTCGGGCGCGGTGCCCGGACCAGGGAGCGCAGCAGCGGGGCGACGCGGGCGGCCTCGCGCGGGGCGAGGTCCAGGCGGGCCGGCAGCAGGACCGGTTCGGCGCGGCCCACCGCCGTGTCGAACAGGGCGAGTCCCGCCTGGGCGTCGAGGGCCTGCACACCGCCGGAGGCGATGCGGCGGGCGTCGGTGCCGGCGAGCCGGTCGGCCATGCCGCCGCTGCCCGCCCAGGCACCCCAGGCGAGCGAGACCGCGGGCAGGCCCAGCGAGCGGCGGTGGGCGGCGAGGGCGTCGAGGAAGGTGTTGCCGGCGGCGTAGCCGGACTGGCCGGGGCTGCCCAGCAGGCCGGCCGCGGAGGAGAACAGCACGAACGCCGTCAGCGGCCGCTCCCTGGTCAGCTCGTGCAGGTGCCAGGCGGCGTCCAGCTTCGGCCGCAGCACCGCGTCCAGCCGCTCGGGCGTGAGCGAGGTCAGGACGGCGTCGGCGACGACGCCCGCGGTGTGGACGACCGCGGAGACCGGGTACTCGTCCAGGGCCCGGGCGAGGGCGGCGCGGTCGGCGGCGTCGCAGGCGACGACGGTGACGCGGGCGCCGAGCGCGCCCAGTTCCTCGGCGAGCCCGGCCGCGCCGGGCGCCTCGGGCCCGCCGCGGCTGAGCAGCACCAGCCGCTCCGCGCCGTGCGCGGTCACCAGGTGCCGGGCGACCAGCCGGCCCAGGGCGCCGGTGCCGCCGGTGACGAGGACCCCGCCGGACCAGTCGGCCGGGGCGGGCTGGGCCTGGCGCGGAGCGCGCACCAGCCGGGGCACGCTCAACTCTCCTGATCGCAGGGCCAGTTGGGGTTCGCCGGTCGCGACCGCGGAGGGCAGCAGGCGGCGGGAGGCGTCCGTGTCGTCCAGGTCGGCGAGGACCAGCCGGTCGGGGTGCTCGGCCTGGGCGGAGCGGACGAGGCCCCACGCGGCGGCGGCGCCGGGATCGGTGACGTCCCCGGGGCCGGCGGCTCCGCGCGTCGCCACGACCAGCGTGGTGCCGGCGAAGCGGGCGTCGCCCAGCCAGTCCTGCACCAGGGCGAGCAACTGCCCGGCACCGGCCCTGGTCCCGTCCGGTCCGTGACCCCCGGTGTGGAGCAGGACCAGGGTGTCGGGTGCCTGTCCGGCGGCCTCGGCGAGGCCGTCGGCGACGTCGGCCTCGGCGACCTCCCCGGCCAGCGCGCCGGCCAGTTCGTGCCGGCCGGGGCCGAGCACCGTCCAGTGTCCGGCCTGGGGGGCGGCGGGCACGGGGACGGGCACCCAGTCGAGGGCGAAGAGGTCCTCGTGTCCGCCCGCGGCGGCAGCGGCGATCCGCTCGGGGTCCACCTCGCGCAGCGACAGGGACGCCACCCGCAGCACCGGCCGGCCGGTCTCGTCGGCGGCCTCGATGCGCACCGCGCCCGTGCCGGCCGGGGCGATGCGCACCCGCAGGGCGGTCGCGCCGCGGGCGTACAGCTCGACCCCGTTCCAGGCGAAGGGCAGCGTCATGCGTGCCCCGGCTCCGGCGCGCAGCCCGATCGTGTGCAGGGCGGTGTCGAACAGCGCGGGGTGCAGGCCGAACGCGGCGGTGTCGGCGGGGACGGCGACCTCGGCGTACGCCTCGTCACCACGCCGCCAGGCCGATCGCAGGCCCTGGAAGCGGGGCCCGTAGCCGGCGCCCAGCTCCGCCAGCCGGTCGTAGACGCCGTCCAGGGCGACGGGTTCGGCGCCCGGCGGCGGCCAGGCGGTGAGGCCGTGCGCGGGCTCTACCCCGGCGGGCCGCAGGGTGCCAGTGGCGTGGGTGGTCCACGGGTCGCCGTCTGCCGCGGCGGCGTACACGTGGAAGGGGCGGGCGCCGGTCGCGTCGGGCTCGCCGACCGTGCACTGCAGGCGTACGGCGCCGTCCTCGGGCAGGAGGAGCGGTTCGGTGACGGTCAGGTCCTCCACCGTGCCGCAGCCGACGCGGGCGCCGGCGGCGAGGGCCATCTCGACGAAGGCGGTGCCCGGCAGCAGCGGCACTCCCCCGACGGCGTGGTCCGCCAGCCACGGCTGGTCGGCGAGGGACAGCCGGCCCGTGTACAGGGTGCCGTCGGCGCCGGCGAGTTCGACGGCGGTGCCGAGCAGCGGGTGGTCGGCGGCCGGACGCGGCAGGCCGACGTCACCGGTCATCCAGTAGCGGCTGCGCCGGAAGGCGTAGGTGGGCAGGTCCGAGCCGTCGCGGTGGGGCAGCAGGGCCGCCCAGTCGACGGCGGCGCCGTGCACGTGCAGCGCGGCGAGCCCGGCGAGCAGGGCCTCGGTCTCCTCGCGGTCCTTGCGCAGCAGGGGTACGACGGCCGTCCCGTCGGGCAGGCACTCGCGCGCCGCCGCGGTCAGCGCGCCGCCGGGGCCGACCTCCGCGAAGTGCCGGGCGCCGGCCCCGTGCAGTGCGGTGACGGCGTCGGCGAAGCGTACGGTCTCGCGGGCGTGCCGCACCCAGTGGTCGGGGCCGGCGAGTTCGCCGCCGGACGCCGGTTCGCCGGTGAGGGTGGACACCAGCGGGATGCGCGGCGTGCCGTACGACAGGGACGCGGCGATCTCGCGGAACTCCTCCAGCATCGGGTCCATCAGGGCGGAGTGGAAGGCGTGGCTGACGGTCAGCTCCCTGGTGTGCTCGAAGCGGGCGGCCAGGGCGCGGGCCGGTCCGGCGGGGCCGGAGACGACGACGGACGCGGGCCCGTTGACGGCGGCCATCGCCACGCCGTCGCCCAGCAGGGGCGCGATCTCCTCCTCGGTGGCGCGCACGGCGATCATCGCGCCGCCCTCGGGCAGGGCCTGCATGAGGCGTCCCCGGGCGGCGACGAGCGTGCAGGCGTCCTCGAGGCCGAGCACGCCGGCGGCATGGGCGGCGGCGAACTCGCCGACGGAGTGCCCGGCGAGCAGGTCGGGCCGCACGCCGAACGACTCCAGCAGCCGGTACAGGGCCACTTCCACGGCGAACAGCGCGGGCTGGGTGTACGCGGTGCGTTCCAGCAGCTCGGCGGAGTCCAGGACGTCGGTGAGGGGCCGGTCGAGGAGTGGGTCCAGGTGGGCCCTGACCTCGTCGAACGCGGCGGCGAAGGCGGGGAAGGACGCGGCGAGGCGGGTGCCCATGCCGGGCAGCTGGGAGCCCTGGCCGGAGAAGAGGAAGGCGAGCCGGCCGTCGCCGGCGGTACCGAGGACGCCGGCCTGGGGCGTGCGGCCCTCCGCGACGGCCCGGACGCCGGCGGTCAGTTCGTCCCGGGTGCGGCCGAGGACGGCGGCCCGGTGGCCGAGCCGGGTACGGGTGTGGGCGAGCGCGCCGGCCAGGTGGTGCGGGTCGGCGTCCGGGACGGTGGACAGGTGCTCCAGCAGGCGGCCGGCCTGGGCGCGCAGGGCGTCCGGGGTGTGCCCGGAGAGCAGCCACGGCACGGTGCCGGTGGCCGGGCGGGCGGGCTCCGGGGCCGGCTCCTCGGCTGGTGCGGCCTCGATGATCACGTGGGCGTTGGTGCCGGAGATTCCGAAGGAGGAGACGCCGGCGCGGCGCGGGCGGCCCGGGTCGGGCCAGGGGCGGGACTCGGCGAGCAGCCGGACGTTGCCGCCCTCCCACTCCACGTGCCGCGAGGGCCGGTCGATGCCGAGGCTGGCGGGCAGGGTCTCGTTGCGGATGGCCTCGACCATCTTGATGACGCCGGCGACGCCTGCGGCGGCCTGGGTGTGGCCCAGGTTGGACTTGACTGAGCCGAGCCACAGCGGGCGGTCCTCGGTGTGCTCGGCGCCGTAGGTGGCGATCAGCGCCTGGGCTTCGATGGGGTCGCCGAGGGTGGTGCCGGTGCCGTGGGCCTCGACCACGTCGACCTCGCCCGCCCCGACGCCGGCCGCGTGCAGGGCGCGGCGGATGACGCGCTGCTGGGCGGGGCCGTTGGGGGCGCTGATGCCGTTGGAGGCGCCGTCCTGGTTGACGGCGGTGCCGCGCAGCACGGCGAGGATCCTGCGGCCGTTGCGGCGGGCGTCGGAGAGCCGCTCCAGCAGGAGTACGCCGGCGCCCTCACCGAATCCGGTGCCGTCGGCGGCGTCCGCGAAGGGCTTGCAGCGGCCGTCCCGGGACAGGCCGCGGTGCCGGCTGAACTCCACGAAGGTGCCCGGAGTGGCCATGACGGTCACTCCGCCGGCCAGTGCCAGCGAGCAGTCGCCCTGCCGGAGCGACTGGGCGGCCAGGTGCAGCGCCACCAGCGACGACGAGCAGGCCGTGTCGACGGACAGGGTCGGTCCCTGAAGGCCGAGGGTGTAGGCGACGCGGCCGGAGACCACGCTGCCGGAGCCGAAGCTGCCGAAGTAGTCGTGGTACATCACGCCCGCGAACACGCCGGTGTCGGAGCCGCGCAGGCTCGCGGGGTCGATGGAGGCGCGTTCCAGTGCCTCCCAGGAGGTCTCCAGCAGCAGTCGCTGCTGGGGGTCGGTGACGAGGGCTTCTTCGTCGTCCATGGCGAAGAACGCCGGGTCGAAGTCGGCGGCGTCGTAGAGGAAGGCGCCGTGCCGGGTGTAGCTGGTGCCGGGTCGGTCCAGTGTCGGGTCGTACAGGTTCTCGACGTCCCAGCCGCGGTCGGCAGGGAACTCGCCGACGGCGTCGCGGCCTTCGGCCACCATCCGCCACAGCTCCTCGGGCGAGCCGATGCCGCCGGGGAAGCGGCAGGCCATGCCGATGACGGCGATCGGTTCGCCGGCGGCGGCGTCCCGCGGTGCGGTGCGGGCGGTGACGTCGGCGAGGGTGCCGGTGAGTTCGCCGTGCAGGTGCCTCGCCAGTTCGGCCGGGGTCGGGTGGTCGAAGACGAGGGTGGCGGGCAGGCGGAGGCCGGTGGCCGCGTTGAGCCGGTTGCGCAGTTCCACGGCCGCCAGGGAGTCGAAGCCGAGTTCCCGGAAGGCGAGGGTGCGGCCGATGTCCTGGGCGGAGCGGTAGCCGAGGATGGTCGCGACGTGGCTCTGCACGAGTTCGGTGAGGAACGGTTCGCGTTCGCCTTCCAGCAGCCCGGCGAGCCGCTCCCGCAGGGCGTCGGCGCCGCCGGCCGCGCTCCGGCCGGTGGCCGCACCGGCCCGCCGCACGGGCACGAGGGCGCGGAACAGCGGGGCCAGGCCGTCGCCCTGGGCGCGCAGGGAGGCCAGGTCCAGCTTCACCGGCAGGACGGCGGGGTCGTCGCCGCGCAGGGCGGCGTCGAAGAGGGCGACGCCCTCAGCGGTCTCCAGGGGGGCGACACCGCCGCGGGCGATGCGCGTGAGGTCGGTCTCGCCGAGGGTGCCGGTCATGCCGCCGGCCTGTGCCCACAGCCCCCAGGCCAGGGAGTGCGCGGGCAGTCCGAGGGCCCGGCGGTGCACGGCGAGCGCGTCCAGGTAGGCGTTTGCGGCGGCGTAGTTCGCCTGGCCCGGCGAGCCGAGCGTGGCGGCGGACGAGGAGAACAGCACGAACGCCGACAGGTCCAGGTCCGCGGTGAGTTCGTGCAGGTTCCAGGCGGCGTCGACCTTCGGCCGGAACACGGTGTCGATGCGCTCCGGGGTCAGTGAGCCGAGCACGCCGTCGGCGAGGACGCCGGCCGCGTGGATCACGGCGGTCAGCGGCCGGTCGGCCGGTACGGCGTCCAGCACGGCGGCGAGCGCGGCCCGGTCGGCGACGTCGCAGGCGACGCTCGTCACCTCGGTGCCCAGGGCGGTGAGTTCGGCCACCAGGTCGTCGGTGGCACCGCTGCGGCTGAGCAGCAGCAGGTGCCGGACGTCCCGCTCGGCGACCAGGTGCCGGGCGAGGATCCGGCCGAGGGCACCGGTGGCGCCGGTGAGCAGGACGGTCCCGGCACCTGGTGCTCCGGCGCCGGGGGCCGCATCCGGCTCGTCCGTGGTGGCGCGGGCCAGCCGGGGCGCAAGCCAGCCGCCGTCCCGGTACGCCAGATGCGGCTCGCCGGTGGCCACCGCCTCGGCCAGTTCCTCGGCGTGCAGCTCCTGTGCGGACTCGACCAGCACGATGCGGCCGGGGTTCTCCGACTGGGCCGAGCGGACCAGGCCGCCGACCGCGGCGCCGGCCGGGTCGGTGCCGGTGACGACCACGAGGGCGGTGCCCGGCACCGGGGCTCCCCCCGCCGCGGCGTCGTCCGCGAGCCGGGTGCGCAGCTCGTCCAGGACGGTGCCGACGGCGGCCCGGGTCTCGGCGGCCGTCACACCGGCCGGGGCGCGGACCACCTCCGGTGCCGGCGTGCCCACGGTCGCTGCCGGGGCCGGTGTCCAGTCGACGCGGTACAGCGCGCCGGCGCGGGCCGAACGGGCCGCGGCCTCCAGCGCCTCGGTCCTGAGGGGGCGCAGGGTCAGCGAGTCGACGGTGGCGACGGGTGCGCCCGTGGGGTCGGCGAGGGTGAGCGAGACCGTGCCCTCGCCGGTGGGCCGGACGCGGACGCGCAGCGCGGTCGCGCCGGTGGCGTACAGCCGCACCCCGGACCAGGCGAAGGGCAGCAGGGCCTCGTCGCCCGCTGCGCCGGTGAGGCCGACGGTGTGCAGGGCGGCGTCCGACAGGGCCGGGTGCAGTCCGAAGCCGTCGGGTACGGCGTCGGTGGCGACCTCCGCGTACAGGCCGTCGGCGTCGCGCCAGGCGGCGTGCAGGCCCTGGAACAGCGGGCCGTAGCCGAGACCGAGGGCGGCGAGTTCGTCGTACAGGCCGTCCAGCGGTACGGGTTCGGCGCCCTGCGGGGGCCATGCGGTGGCGGGGTCGCCGGTGGCCGGGGCGCCGGTGTCCGGGAGGGTGCCGGTCGGGGCGAGCAGGCCGTCGGCGTGCCGGGTCCACGGCAGGTCCTCGTCGGGGTCCTCCGGACGCGACCAGATGGCGACCGGGCGGGTCTCGCCCTCGGGCGGGCCGACGACGACCTGGAGCTGGACGGCGCCGTGGTCGGGCAGGACCAGCGGTGCGTGCAGGGTGAGTTCGGCGATGTCGCCGCAGCCGACCTGGTCGCCTGCGCGCAGCGCGAGTTCCAGGTGGCCGGTGCCGGGGAAGAGCAGCCGGCCGCCGACCCGGTGGTCCGCCAGCCACGGCTGGGTGCCCGGGGAGAGGCGGCCGGTGAGGACGGCGCCCTCGCTGTCGGCCCGTACCATCGCGGCGCCGAGCAGGGCGTGGTCGGTGGGGGCGAGGCCGGCGGAGGTGACGTCGGCGCCGCTCGCGGTGCTGTCGAGCCAGTACCGCTCGTGCTGGAAGGCGTACCCGGGCAGCGGGACGCGGCGCGGCCGGCGGCCCTCGGCGACGGCGGTCCAGTCGACCGTGGCGCCCTGGGTGAAGGCCTCGCCCAGGGAGGTCAGCAGCCGGCCCCGGCCGCCCTCGTCGCGGCGCAGGGAGCCGACGGCGGCCACGGCGTCGTCGGTCTCCTGGATGCCGACGGTCAGCACGGGGTGCGGGCTGGACTCGACGAACAGGTGGTGTCCGTCGGCGACGGCGGCCCGTACGGCCTGCTCGAACAGCACGGTTCCGCGCAGGTTGGTGTACCAGTATCCGGCGCCGAGTTCCGCGGTGTCGACCGGGCCGCCGGTGACCGTCGAGTAGAACGGCACCCGGGTGCTGCGCGGCTCGATGCCGTCGAGGACGTCCGCCAGGCGTTCGCGCAGGGTCTCGACGTGGGCGCTGTGGGAGGCGTAGTCCACGGGCAGGCGCTTGGCACGGACCTTCTCCTTACGGAGCCGTGCGAGGAGTTCGTCCAGGGCGTCGGAGTCGCCGGACACCACCGTGGAGGCGGCGCCGTTGACGGCGGCGACCGACAGCCGGCCGTCCCAGGCGGCGAGCCGGGCGCGGACCGCGTCGGCGCCCTCACCGACGGACATCATGCCGCCCGAGCCGGACAGCAGCTCGGCGATGGCCCGGGAGCGCAGGGCGACGACGCGGGCACCGTCCTCCAGCGACAGGGCGCCGACCGCGCAGGCCGCGGCGATCTCGCCCTGCGAGTGGCCGATGACGGCGGCCGGGGTGACGCCGTAGGTGCTCCAGGTGTGCGCCAGGGAGACCATGACGGCCCACAGCAGCGGCTGGACGACGTCGACGCGGTCGAGATCGCCGCGCAGCTCGGTGGGGAAGTCCCAGTCGGTGTGCGGTGCCAGGGCAGTGGCGCACTCGGTCATGCGGGCGGCGAACGCCGGGCACTCTTCGAGGAGTGCGGTGGCCATGCCGGGCCACTGGGAGCCCTGGCCGGGGAAGACGAACACGGGCCGGGCGCGGCCGGGCGCGGTGCCTTCGGCGAGGTTGCGGGCGGTGGTGCCGTCGGCCAGCGCGGCCAGGGCGCCGCGCAGCTCGGCCGGGTCGGCCCCGGTGATCGAGGCGCGGTGCGCGAAGCGGGCCCGGGTGGTGGCCAGGGACCAGCCGATGTCGGACGGGTCGAGTCCGGGGTGCGTGTCGAGGTGGCCGAGGAGTGCGGCGGCCTGGCCGGCGAGCGCGGCGGGCGTCTTGGCGGTGAGCAGCCACGGCACGGCGAGGCCCTGGGGGGCGGTGCCTCCGGGCTCGGCGGGGACGGGCGGGGCGGTGCGTCCGGGCTGGGCGGGGACGGGCGGGGCCTGTTCGAGGATGACGTGGGCGTTGGTGCCGGAGATGCCGAACGAGGAGACACCGGCCCGGCGCGGCCGGCGCTGCTGCGGCCAGTCCCGTTGCTCGGTGAGCAGCCGTACCTCACCGGCCTCCCAGTCGATCTTCGTGGACGGCCTGTCGACGTGCAGGGTCTTGGGGAGGACGCCGTTGCGCATCGCCATCACCATCTTGATGACGCCCGCGACACCGGCGGCGGCCTGTGTGTGTCCGATGTTCGACTTGACCGATCCCAGCCACAGCGGCTGGTCGCGCTCCTGCCCGTAGGTGGCCAGCAGGGCCTGCGCCTCGATCGGGTCGCCCAGCGTCGTGCCCGTGCCGTGGGCCTCCACCACGTCCACGTCGGCGGTGGTGAGGCGGGCGTTCTCCAGGGCTTCGAGGATGACGCGTTCCTGGGAGGGGCCGTTGGGGGCGGTGAGGCCGTTGGAGGCGCCGTCCTGGTTGACGGCCGTCCCGCGGACGAGGGCCAGCACCTCGTGCCCGTTGCGGCGGGCGTCGGAGAGGCGTTCCACGACCAGGACGCCGACGCCCTCGCCCCAGACGGTGCCGCCCGCCGCGTCGGCGAAGGCGCGGGTGCGTGCGTCGGGTGCGAGCGCGCCCTGCCGGCTGAACTCGATGAACGTCTCCGGGGTGGCCATGACGGCGACGCCGCCGACCAGCGCGAGGGCGGACTCGCCCTGCCGGAGCGACTGGGCGGCCAGGTGCAGCGCCACCAGCGAGGAGGAGCAGGCGGTGTCGACGGACAGCGAGGGGCCCTCCAGGCCCAGGGTGTAGGCGATGCGGCCGGAGATGATGCTGCCGGAGCCGAAGCTGCCGAAGTAGTCGTGGTACTGGACGCCGGCGAACACGCCGGTGCGGCTGCCCTTGAGGGTGTGCGGGTCGATGCCCGCACTCTCCAGGGCCTCCCAGGAGGTCTCCAGCAGCAGCCGCTGCTGCGGGTCCATGACGAGGGCTTCCTTGGGGCTGATGCCGAAGAAGGCGGCGTCGAACTCGCCCGCGCCGTGCAGGAATCCGCCCTCGCCGACGTAGGAGGTGTCGGGCCGCCGGCGGGTGGGGTCGACGACACGGTCCACGTCCCAGCCCCGGTCGGCGGGGAACGGGCTGATCGCATCGGTGCCGTCGGCGACGAGCCGCCACAGGTCCTCGGGGGTGCGGACGTCGCCCGGGTAGCGGCAGGCCAGACCCACGATCGCCAGCGGCTCGTCGGCGCGGCCCGTGCCGCCGCGCCGGCTGCCCCGGCGGACCCCGGTCCGGGCGCCGCCGACCAGGGTGCCGAGGTGGGCGGCGAGCGCCTCGGGCGAGGGGTGGTCGAAGACGAGGGTGGCGGCGAGCCGCTGGTCCAGTTCGGCGGAGAGGGAGTTACGCAGTTCGATCGCGGCCAGCGAGTCGAACCCGAGGTCCCTGAAGGCCCGGTCGGTCTCCACTCCGGCCGGGTCCGTGTGCCCGAGCACGGCGGCGACGTGGGCGCGGACCGTGTGCAGCAGTGCCTCGGCGCGCTCCTCGTCCCCGAGTGCGGCCATCCGCTCGGCGAAGGTGCCGTCGGCGCCCTCGGCCGCCGCGGCCCGGCGTACCGGCCGGCCGGCCAGCGCGCGGAGGACGGGCGCGAGTCCGCTGCCCTGGGCGCGCAGCGCGGGCGGGCTGAGCCGCACCGGCGCCAGGGCGGGGCGGCCGGCCCGCACCGCCCGGTCGAACAGCGCGGTGCCCTCCGCGGCGGACAGGGCGGTCATGCCCGCGCGCGCCATCCTGGCCCGGTCGGCCTCGTCCAGGGAGCCGGTCATGCCGCCGGACGGGGCCCACGGCCCCCAGGCCAGCGACAGTGCCGGGCTGCCGTGGGCGTGGCGGTGGGCGGCGAGGGCGTCCAGGAAGGCGTTGGCGGCGGCGTAGTTGCCCTGGCCGGGGGCGCCGACGGTGCCGGCGACGGACGAGAACAGCACGAACGCCGCGAGGCCGGCGGTCAGCTCGTGCAGGTGCAGGGCGCCCAGCGCCTTGGGCGCGAGGACCGCGTCGATCCGCTCGGGGGTGAGCGAGGAGACCACGCCGTCGTCCAGGACGCCTGCGGCGTGGACGACGGCGGTGAGCGGGTGCTCGGCGGGGATGCCGGCCAGGACGGCGGCGAGCGCGTCCCGGTCGGCGACGTCGCAGGCGTGGGCGGTCGCGGTCGCGCCGAGCCGGGCGAGTTCGGCGATCAGGTCGTCCGCCCGGCCCGAGCGGCTGAGCAGCGCGAGGTGCCGGACGCCGTACGCGGTGACCAGGTGCCGGGCGAACACCGGGCCGAGGCCGCCGGTGGCACCGGTCAGCAGGACGGTGCCCTCGGGATCGAAGGCCGGCTCCGGTGCCTGTGCGGGGAGTTCGGCGCGCACCAGGCGGGCGGCGCGTGCGGCGCCGGAGCGCAGCGCGATCTGTGGTTCCCCGGTGGCGAGTACGGCCGGGAGTACGGCGGCGGCGTCCGCGCCGGGTTCGGCGTCGAGCAGCACGAACCGGTCCGGGTTCTCCGACTGCGCGGACCGCACCAGACCCCACACGGCGGCGCCCGCCAGATCGCGGACGTCCTCCCCCGCGGCACTCACCGCGCCCTGTGTGACGACGACCAGCGGGCGGGGGTCGTCGTCCTGGAGGGCGGCGAGCGCGCTGTGCAGGGCCTCCCGCACCGCGGTGGCGTCCGTGCCCGGTGCGCTGTGCAGCACCCGGTGGCCGGTGTCCGGGGCGTCGGCGTCCAGGGGCAGCGGCTGCCAGTCCAGCGTGAACAGGGCGTCGGCGCTGGTGTCCCGCGCGGCACGCAGGTTGGTGAGGGGCCGGGAGGCGAGCGAGGTGACCGTGGCGACGGGCGTGCCGGTGGCGTCGGCCAGGTCGACGGCGACGGCGTGCGGGCCCGCGGGCACCAGCCGGGCCCGCAGCACGGAGGCGCCGACCGCGTGCAGGGTGACGCCCTCGAAGGCGAAGGGCAGCCGGGCGGTGTCGTCGGCGGATCCGTCGCCGAGCAGGGCCAGGGAGTGCAGGGCCGCGTCGAAGGCGGCGGGGTGCAGGCCGAAGCGGGGCGCGTCGGCGGCGGGCCGCTCGGGCAGCCGTACCTCGGCGAACACCTCGTCGCCGCGCCGCCAGGCGGCCGTCAGGGCCTGGAAGACGGGTCCGTACTCCAGTCCGGCGGCGGCGTGCCGCTCGTACAGGCCGGTGGTGTCGAGGGGTTCGGCGTCCTCGGGGGGCCAGTCGTCCAGGCGGGTGCCCGGGGTGTCGGTGCCTGCGGCGAGGAGGCCGGAGGCGTGCAGGGTCCAGGGCTCGTCGGCGGGCAGGCTCTCGGCGCGGGCGTACACGTGCAGCGTGCGGGTGCCGGACGGGTCGGGGGCGCCGACGGCGACCTGGACGCGCGTGCCGTCGTCCGGTGGCAGCACCAGCGGTGCCTCCAGGGCGAGTTCCTCCAGGCGGGCGCAGCCGACCTGGTCGCCGGCGCGGACGGCCAGCTCGACCATGGCGGTGCCCGGGACGACGACTCGGCCGCCGACGACGTGGTCCGCGAGCCAGGCGTGGGTGCGCACCGAGAGCCGGCCGGTGAGCACGGCGCCGTCGGAGCCGGCCAGCACGGTGGCCGCGCCGAGCAGCGGGTGGTCGGCGGAGTCCAGGCCGGCGGAGCCGACGTCTCCGACCGGTGCGGCCGTCTCGGGCCAGAACCGGTCGCGCTGGAAGGCGGTGGTCGGCAGGTCGACGGTGCGGGCCCCGGTGAACAGCGCCGTCCAGTCCACGGCGGCCCCGCCCGCGTACAGCTGGGCCAGGGCGGTGAGCAGGGTCTCGGTCTCGTCGCGCTCGCGGCGGGTGGCGGCGGCCAGTACGGCGTCGGTGTCCGTGCCGTCGGCGGCCAGGCATTCGCGGGCCATGGCCGTCAGGACGGCGTCCGGGCCGAGTTCGAGGAAGCGGGTGACGCCCGCGGCGGCGAGGGAGCGTATCCCGTCGTGGAAACGGACGGCTTCGCGCACGTGCCGCACCCAGTAGTCGGGGGTGGCGATGTCGTGGGTGGCGAGGGCGCCGGTGACGTTGGAGACGACCGGGACGGTGGCCCGGTGGAAGGTCAGGGACTCCAGGACCGACCGGAACCCGGCCAGCATCGGTTCCATGAGCGGGGAGTGGAAGGCGTGGGAGACCGTCAGCCGGCGGCTCTTGCCGAAGCGGGCGGCCACCGCCTCGGCCTCGGCGGCGTCACCGGAGATGACCACGGAGCCGGGGCCGTTGACGGCGGCGATGCCGACCCGCTCGGTGAGCAGCGGGCGGACCTCGTCCTCGGTGGCGCGTACGGCGATCATCGCGCCGCCCTCGGGCAGGGCCTGCATGAGCCGGCCGCGCGCGGCCACCAGTGTGGTCGCGTCCTTCAGGTCGAGGACGCCCGCGACGTGGGCGGCGGCGATCTCGCCGACGGAGTGGCCGGCCAGGTAGTCCGGCCTGACGCCCCAGGACTCCACGAGCCGGTACAGGGCGACCTCGAAGGCGAACAGCGCGGTCTGGGTGCGGGCCGTCCGGTCCAGCGGCCCTGGGTCGTCACCGAGGACGAGGGCGCGCAGCTCGCCGTCGCCGGAGAGCGCGCAGATCTCGTCGAAGGTGCGGGCGAACACCGGGAAGTGCGCGTGGAGTTCCCGGCCCATGCCGGCGCGCTGGGAGCCCTGTCCGGTGAACAGGAACGCGGTCTGTCCCTTGCGGACGCGGCCCGAGGCGGCACCCGGTCCGCCTTCGGCGACCCCGGTCATGGCGGTGAGGAGCGCGGCGCGGTCGGTGCCGAGGACCACGGCCCGGTACTGGTGGGCGGTGCGGGTGGCCGCCAGCGAGTGCGCCACGTCCACCGGGTCCAGCTCGCCCGCGGCGGCGGCCAGGCGGGCGGCCTGCTCGCGCAGGGCGTGCCCGGTCCGGCCGGAGACCACCCATGGCACCAGCGGCGGCGCCGTACGGGGGCCGGGTTCGGCCGGTTCCCCGGCCGGGGCCTCCTCGAGGATGGTGTGTGCGTTGGTGCCGCTGGCGCCGAAGGAGGAGACCGCGGCCCGGCGGGGCCGGCCGGGGTCGGTCCAGGGCCGGTTGCCGGTCAGCAGGCGGACCTGGCCCTGGCCCCAGTCGACCTTGGAGGACGGCTCGTCGGCGAACAGCGTCTTGGGCAGGACCCGGTGCCGGATCGCCATGACCGCCTTGATGATGCCGGCGACACCGGCCGCGGCCTGGGTGTGCCCGATGTTGGACTTGACCGATCCGAGCCACAGCGGGGTGTCGGCGGGCCGGTCCTGTCCGTAGGTGGCGAGCAGCGCCTGGGCCTCGATCGGGTCGCCGAGGGTGGTGCCGGTGCCGTGTGCCTCCAGCAGGTCCACGTCGGCCGGGCCGAGGTGCGCGGCGGCCAGTGCGGCCCGGATGACGCGCTGCTGGGACGGCCCGTTCGGCGCGGTCAGGCCGTTGGAGGCGCCGTCCTGGTTGACGGCGGAGCCACGGACGACGGCCAGCACCTCGTGCCCGTTGCGGCGCGCGTCGGAGAGCCGCTCGAGCACGAGCATGCCGGCGCCCTCGCTCCAGCCGGTGCCGTCCGCCGCGTCCGCGAAGGATTTGCAGCGGCCGTCCAGGGCGAGGCCCCGTTGCCGGGAGAAGGCGATGAAGTTGCCCGGCGTGGACATCACGGTCGCGCCGCCCGCCAGGGCGAGGGTGCATTCCTTGTCGCGCAGCGCCTGTACGGCCAGGTGCACCGCGACGAGCGCCGAGGAGCAGGCGGTGTCGATGGTGACGGCGGGGCCCTCCAGGCCCAGGGTGTAGGAGATGCGGCCGGACAGCACGGCGGCCAGCACGCCGGTGCCGAGCGCCGTCTCGCTGTCCTGTGTCCGCGCCAGCAGGTCCTTGTAGTCCTGGCCGTTGGTACCGGCGAACACCCCGATCCGGGCGCCGTGCGCCGAGTCGGGGGCGATCCGGGCCCGTTCCAGGGCCTCCCACGACACCTCCAGCAGCAGTCGCTGCTGGGGGTCCATCGCGACCGCCTCGCGGGGGCTGATGCCGAAGAAGTCCGGTTCGAAGCCGGCCGCGTCGGCGAGGAACCCGCCCTTCTTGAGGTAGGTCCGGCCGGTGGCGTCCGGGTCCGGGTCGTACAGCCCCTCGACGTCCCAGCCTCGGTCGTCGGGGAAGTCACCGATGGCGTCGGTGCCGTCGTGGACGAGCCGCCAGAACTCCTCCGGGGTGCTGACGCCGCCGGGGAAGCGGCAGCTCATCCCGACGATGGCGATGGGTTCCCGGTCCTGGGTCTCCACCTCACGCAGCCGCTGGCGGGTCTGGGCCAGATCGGTGGAGACCCGCTTGAGGTAGGAGAGCAGCTTTTCGTCGTTGGTCATCGGGTGTCGCCACTCCTGTGCGAAGAGGTGGGCTGCGGTGCGGCCGGGGTGTCGTGGGAGGGTGGGGTCACGCCGAGCCGAGTTCGTTGTCGATGAAGGCGAAGACGTCGTCGGCGGAGGCGTCCTCCAGCCGTCCGGCGACGGTGCCGGCGTCCTGGCCGAGGGTCTTGTTCAGGTCGCCGAGCAGCGTCTGCAGGCGGGTGGTGATCCGGCCCTGCTCGAGATCCTCGGCGGTGAGGTCGCCGAGCCGGGCCGCGACCCGTTCGAGTTCGGCGACGACCGAGTCCACGGAGGTGTCGGCGCCCGCGAGTTCGGTGCCCAGGTGCTTGGCGAGGGCGGCGGGGGTGGCGTAGTCGAAGATGAGCGTGGCCGGCAGCGGTACCCCGGCGGCGCCGCTGATCCGGTTGCGCAGGTCGACGGAGGTGAGCGAGTCGAAGCCTAGGTCTCGGAAGGCGGTGGTGGGCTCGACCGCGTCGGCACCGCCGTAGCCGAGGACCGCCGCGGCCTGGCCGCACACCAACTCCTGGAGGGCACGGTCGCGTTCGCCGCCGGTGAGACCGGCGAGCTTCTCGGCGAACCCGTCGGCCGTGCCCTGCTCGGCGCCGCCGCCCGTGCCGCGCCGTGCCTCGGGCAGCGAGGACAGCAGGGCGCTGGGCCGGCTCGACGTGAACGCGGGCACGAACACCGACCAGTCGACGTCGGCGACGGTGACGGTGGTGTCGCCGCCGTCCAGGGCGCGGTGCAGTGCGGTGAGGGCGCGGCCGGGGTCGAGGAGGGACATGCCCATCGCGCGGGCGGCCGAGCGGACGGTGCCGTGCGCGGCCATGCCGTCGCCGCCCCACGGTCCCCAGGCCACCGAGGTGGCGGGCAGTCCGGCCGCGCGCCGGTGCTCGGCGAGGGCGTCGAGGTAGGCGTTGGCGGCGGCGTAGTTGGCCTGTCCGGCACCGCCGACGGTGGCGGTCAGGGAGGAGAACAGCACGAACGCCGACAGGTCGCGGTTCGCGGTCAGTTCGTGCAGGTGGCGGGCGGATTCGGCCTTGGCCGCGAGGACGCCGGCGAACCGGTCGGGGGTGAGGGCGTCCAGGACGCCGTCGTCGAGGACGCCGGCCAGGTGCAGCACGGCCGTGAGGGGGTGCTCGTCCGGTACGGAGTCCAGCAGCGCGGCCAGCGCCCGGCGGTCGGAGACGTCGCAGGCGGCGAGGGTCACCGCGGTGCCGTGGCCGGTGAGTTCGCGGACGAGGCCGGCGGCGCCGGGCGCGTCGGTGCCGCGGCGGGAGGCCAGCAGCAGGTGATCGGCACCTTCGGCGGCGAGCCACCGGGCGACGGCCGCGCCGACCGCGCCGGTGGCGCCGGTGACCAGTACGGTGCCGGACGGCTTCCAGGGGGTGCCGGGCCGGGCCGGGGCGTGCTCCAGGCGCCGGCCGTAGGCGCCCGACTCGCGGACGACGACCTGGTCCTCGCCGCCGGCGTCGCCGAGCAGCGCGGCCAGCCGGGCGACGGTCTGCGGGCCGATCTCGGCGGGCAGGTCGACCAGTCCGCCCCACCGGTCGGGGTGTTCCAGGGCGGCGACCCGGCCGAGGCCCCACACCCGGGCCTGGGCGAAACCGGTGACGGCGGCGGCGGGCCCGTGGGCGACGGCGTCGCGCGTGGCGCACCACAGGGGGGCGGTGATCCCGGCGTCCCCGAGGGCCTGCACGAGGGCGGCGGTGGCGGTCGGTTCGGTGACGGGCGCCAGCAGGGACAGCACACCGTCGACGCCGCCCCGGCCGGCGAGCAGCCCGGCCAGCTCCGCGCGGTCGGCGGTGTCCGCCACGGTGAGGGTGTCGACGGTGAGGCCGCGGTCGCCGAGCCCGGTCAGGACGGCGGCCGTCCAGGGGTCGTCGCCGGCGGGGACCACGGCCAGCCAGTGGCCGCCGAGTGCCGGGGTGGCGGCGGGGGCCAGCGGCTCCCAGGCGACGCGGTGACGCCAGCCGTCCACGGCGGCGTTGGCCTGCCGCTGCTCGTGCCAGGCGGCCAGGGCCGGTACGACGGCGGCGACGGACGTCTCGTCGGCGACCCCGAGGGTGGCGGCGACGGCGGGCACGTCCTGGTCGCGGACCAGTTCCCAGAACGGATCGGCCGCGTCACCGCCCGCACGGGCCGCCGCGGAGCGCTCGGCCTGCAGGATGGGGGCGTCCTCCCAGTGCCGGTCGCGGCGGAACGGGTAGGTGGGCAGGTCGACCTTGCGCCCTCCGGCGAACACGGCCGCCCAGTCGGGTCCGGAGCCGGTCAGGTGCAGCCGGCAGAGGGCGTCGACGAGGGCGGCGTCCTCGGCCCGGTCGCGGCGCTGGGCGCCGATGACGTCGGGTACGACGTCCTGCGCCATGTTGGTGAGCACCGAGTCGGGGCCGACCTCGAGGAAGCGGGTGGCGCCCTCGGCGGCCAGCGCGGTGACGCCGTCGTGGAAGCGGACGGCCCGGCGGACGTGCCGCACCCAGTAGTCGGGGGAGGTGAGTTCGCCGTCCGGGCGGCCGGTGACGTTGGAGACGACCGGCAGGGCGGGCTCGTGGAAGGTGAGGCCCGCCAGGACCTCGCGGAACGCGTCGAGCATGGGGTCCATGCGGTGGGAGTGGAAGGCGTGCGAGACCTTCAGCCGGGTGGACTTCTCCACCTGCGCGGCGACGGCGAGCACGGCCTCCTCGTCGCCGGAGACGACCACCGAGCGCGGGCCGTTGACGGCCGCGATGTCGACGCCGTCGGTGAGCAGCGGCGTGACCTCGGCCTCGGAGGCCAGCAGCGACACCATCGCGCCGTCGGCCGGCAGCTCCTGCATCAGCCGGCCGCGGGCGGCGACCAGAGCGACCGCGTCCTTCAGGTCCAGGACGCCGGCGACGTGCGCGGCGACGATCTCGCCGATGGAGTGCCCGGCGAGCAGGTCCGGGCGGATGCCCCAGTGCTCCAGCAGGCGGTACAGGGCGGTTTCGAAGGCGAACAGGGCCGCCTGTGTGTAGACGGTCCGGTGCAGCGGGGACGCGGCCGGGTCGGCGGGCTCCTCGAACATCACCTCGCGCAGCGGCCGGTCCAGGTGGGCGTCGAAGGCGGCGCAGATCTCGTCCAGGGCGGCGGCGAAGACCGGGAAGGCGGCGTGCAGGGTGCGGCCCATGCCGGGGCGCTGGGAGCCCTGGCCGGAGAACAGCATGGCGAGCCGGCCGGGTTCGGGGGCCGCCACGGCGGCCCGGCTGCCGTCGGCGACGGCCCGCAGACCGGCCAGCAGTTCGTCCCGGTCACGGCCGGTGACCGCGGCCCGGTGCGGGAAGACGGCACGCGTGGTGGCCAGCGAGTGGCCGACGTCGTACGGGTCGAGGCCGGCGGCGACGGCGAGCAGCCGTTCCGCCTGCCGCTGGACGGCGTCGGCGCCCTTGCCGGAGAGGACCCACGGGACGACGGGCAGCGCGGCGCGCTGCGGGGCGGGGCCCCCGGTCTCGGCGGGCGGTGCCTGCTCCAGGATGGTGTGCGCGTTGGTGCCGGAGATCCCGAAGGAGGACACGCCGGCCCGCCGGGGGCGTCCCCCGGGGGTGTCCCAGGTCTGCGGTTCGGTGAGCAGGCGGATGTCGCCCGCGTTCCAGTCGACGGCGGTGGAGGGCCGCTGGACGTGGAGGGTGCGGGGCAGGATGCCGTGGCGCATGGCCATGACCATCTTGATGACGGCGCCGACGCCGGCGGCGGCCTGCGGGTGGCCCATGTTGGACTTGATGGAGCCGAGCCAGACCGGCCGGTTCTCGGGCCGGTCCTGCCCGTAGGCGGCGATGACGGCCTGGGCCTCGATGGGGTCGCCGAGCGTGGTGCCGGTGCCGTGCGCCTCGACCGCGTCGATGTGGTGCGGGGCGAGCTGCGCGTCGGCGAGGGCCTGCTGGATCACGCGGATCTGGGCGGGACCGCTGGGCGCGGTGAGGCCGTTGGAGGCGCCGTCCTGGTTGACGGCGGAGCCGCGGACGACGGCGAGCACCTCGTGGCCGTTGCGCAGGGCGTCGGACAGGCGCTCCACCAGCAGCATGCCCGCGCCCTCGGCCCAGGCGGCGCCCGCGGCGTCGTCGGAGAAGGAGTGACAGCGGCCGTCGGGGGACAGCGCGCGCCGCTCGCTGAACTCGATGAACATCTCGGGGCTGGCCATGACGGCGGCGCCGCCCGCCAGCGCCAGGGAGCACTCGCCCTTGCGCAGCGACTGGATCGCCGAGTGCAGCGCCACCAGGGAGGAGGAGCAGGCGGTGTCCATGGTGACCGCCGGGCCCTCCAGGCCCAGGGTGTAGGCGATCCGGCCGGAGACGATGCTGCCGGAGATGGTGCCGCCGGTGTAGTCGTGGTGCATCAGACCGACGAAGACGCCGGTCGGGGTGCCCTTCATGGTGGTGGGGTCGATGCCGGCCCGTTCGAAGGCCTCCCAGGTGACCTCCAGCAGGAGCCGCTGCTGCGGGTCGGTGCCCGGCGCGTCCTTGGGGCTGATGCCGAAGAAGGCCGGGTCGCACTCGGCCGCGTCGTGCAGGAAGCCGCCGTGGCGGACGTAGGACTTGCCGGGGGCGCCGGGCTCGGGGTCGTAGATGGCCTCGACGTCCCAGCCGCGGTCGGTGGGGAACTCGGTGACGACGTCGATGCCCTCGTCGACGATCCGCCACAGGTCTTCCGGGGTGCGTACGCCGCCGGGGTAGCGGCAGCCCATGCCGATGACGGCGACGGGCTCGCGGTCCTGCTCCTCCAGCTCCCGTACGCGGCGGCGGCTGCGCTCCAGCTCGGTCGTGGCCCGCTTGAGGTAGTCGCGGAGCTTGCCGGCCGTGGCCGAGTCTTCCATCACTGGGCTCCCAGTTCGTTGTCGATCCTGGCGAAGAGTTCGTCGTCGCTGGCCTCGCCGAAGTCCTCCGGCGGCACGGCCGCGCCGTGGCGTCCGTGGGTGTCCTGCCAGGTGCGCAGCAGCGCTTCGAGACGCGCGGTGACGCGGGCGTGGCTGCCGTCCTGGTCGGGCAGGCCGTGCAGCGCGGTGTCCAGGCGGTCCAGCTCGGCCAGCGCGGACCGGGTGAGGTCGGCAGGGCCGGGCACGAGCGCGGTCTTGAGGTGGGTGGCGAGGGTGAGGGGGCTCGGCTGGTCGAAGACCAGCGTCGCGGGCAGCGTGAGACCGGTGGCGCCGGCGAGGAGGTTGCGCAGTTCGACGGCGGCGAGCGAGTCGAAGCCCATCTCCTGGAAGGCGCGTCCCGGGTCCACCGATTCGGGCGAGGGGTGGCCGAGCACACCGGCGACGTGCGTGCGGACCAGTTCGAGCAGGGCGCGGTCCCGTTCGGTGTCCGGCAGCGGCGCCAGCCGCTCGCGCCAGGATCCGGCGGAGGTGCCCGGGGCCTGGTCGGCGCTGCGCCGGCGGGCGGGCCGCACCAGGCCGCGCAGCAGCGCGGGTACGCCGTCCGGCCGGGCGCGCACCGCGGCGGCGTCCAGTCGCACGGGCACCAGTACGGCGTCCTCGGCGCCGAGTCCGGCGTCGAACGTGCGCAGCCCCTGGGCGGGGGTCAGCGGCGGCAGGCCGAGCCGGCGCAGTCGTTCCAGGTCGGCGGCGTCGATGCCGGCGCTCATGCCGCCGGAGCCGGACCACAGGCCGTAGGCGAGGGAGACGGCGGGCAGGCCGAGCGCGCGGCGGTGGGCGGCGAGGCCGTCCAGGAACGTGTTGGCGGCGGCGTAGTTGGCCTGGCCGCCGCCGACCAGCAGACCCGCGGTGGAGGACAGCAGGACGAACGCCGACAGGTCCTTGTCGCGGGTCAGTTCGTGCAGGTTCCAGGCGGCGTCCACCTTGGGCCGCAGGACGCGGTCGACCTTGTCCGCGTCGAGGGAGGCCAGCACGCCGTTGTCGACGACGCCGGCGGCGTGCACCACGGCCCGCACGTCGTGCCCGGCGAGCAGCGCGGCCAGGCCGGCGCGGTCGGCGGCGTCGCAGCGGGCGAGGATCGCCTCGGCGCCCGACGCGGCCAGTTCGTCGCGCAGGCCGGTGGCGCCGGGGGCGTCCGCGCCGCGCCGGCCGGCCAGCAGCAGGCGGCGTACGCCGTGCTCGGCGACCAGGTGCCGGGCGATCAGGGCGCCCAGACCGCCGGTGCCGCCGGTGATCAGGACGGTGCCGTCCGGGTCCCAGGCGGGCGGGCCGCCGGGCTTGGCGCGGGCGAGCCGCGGCACCCGTACCTCGCCGTCCCGGACCGCGACTTCCGGTTCGCCGGTGGCGAGGGCGGTCGCGAGGGCGGCGGCCGGGGTGGCGCTGCCGTCGCTGTCGATCAGCAGGAACCGGCCGGGGTGCTCGGCCTGGGCGGCACGGACGAGCCCGTGGAGGGCGGTGTGGGTGAGGTCGCCGCTGCGCAGGAGCACGGCGAGCCGGCGGCCGGCGCAGTGCTCGTCGGCCGGCCAGGCGCGCAGCGTGTCCAGGGTGGCGTTCACCCGCTCCCGTACCAGGGCGGGAAGGTCCGGCGCGGGATCCGGCGCGGCCGGTACGGCCAGGACGACCAGGTCGGGTACCGGGCCCGTGGCGGTGAGGGCGGCCGGATCCGTGTACCGGGGGGCGCCGAGCCCGGCGTCGTCGTCGCCGCACACGGCGAGCGCGGGCAGGTCGGAGGCCGCCGGGCCGGGCGCCGGGACGAGGTCGATCCGGTGGAGCGGGTCGTCACCGTCCCCGGCGAGCTGGTCGGCGGAGACCGGGCGGGCCACGAGGCTGCGCACGGTCGCGACGGGGGCGCCTGCGGCGTCGGCGAGGGTGAGGGTGACGGTCTCGGGGCCGGACGGGGCCAGGTGCAGGCGGAGGGTGTCGGTGCCGGCCGTGTGCAGGGTGACACCTCCCCAGGCGAACGGCAGCACGGCCTGACCGCCGGGCAGGTCCAGCAGGTTGACGTGCAAGGCGGCGTCGAGGAGCGCCGGGTGCACACCGAAGGCGGCGGCGGTCGCACGGGCGCTCTCGGGCAGGGCCGCCTCGGCGAACAGCTCGTCCCCGCGGCGCCACATGGCGCGCAGCCCCTGGAAGGCTCCGCCGTAGCCGTAGCCGGTGCGGGCCAGGCCGGGGTAGAGGCCGTCCAGGTCGACGGGTTCGGCGTCGGCGGGCGGCCAGTCGGTCAGGCCGGCGGGGTCCCCGGCGTTCGTACGGGTCACGACACCGGCGGCGTTGCGGGTCCACGGGGCGTCGGGGGTGTCGGCGCGGCGGGACCAGACGGTCAGCTCCCGTCGCCCGTCCCGCTCGCCGCCGACGGCGGCCTGGACGGCCAGGGCGCCTTGCTCGGGCAGGATCAGCGGGGCGTGCAGCGTGAGTTCCTCGATGGTGTCGCAGCCGGCACGCTCCGCCGCCTGCAGGGCCATCTCGACGAAGCCGGTGCCGGGCAGCAGGACGGTTCCGTGCACGGCGTGGTCGGCGAGCCACGGGTGGGAGGTCAGGGAGAGCCGTCCGGTGAGGACCGCTCCCCCGGTGTCGGGGAGGTCGGTCGCGGCGGTCAGCAGCGGGTGACCGGTGGCGCTCTGGCCGAGGCCGTCGGCGTCGCCGCTGCCGCCCGCGCCGGCCTCCAGCCAGAGGCGTTCACGCTGGAAGGCGTAGGTGGGCAGGGCGGTCGTCCGGGCGCCGTGCGGGGCGAAGAACGCGGCCCAGTCCACGGCGGCGCCGGCCGCGTGCAGCCGGGCCACGGCCGTGACCAGGTCGCGTTCCTCGTCGCCCTCGCGGCGCAGCCCGGCGACGGTCACGCTGTCCCCGGGCAGGGAGTCCCCGGCCAGCGCGGTGAGGGCCGCGTCCGGGCCGACTTCGAGGTACGCCCGGACGCCCAGGCCGTGCAGGACGTTCAGGGCTGGGGCGAAGCGGACGGGCCGTCGCACGTGCTCGACCCAGTAGCTCGCCGTGGCCAGTTGCCCGGGATCGGCGAGGGCGCCGGTGAGTGTGGAGACGACCGGGATGCGTGCGGACTCGAAGGAGCACGCGGCGGCGGCCTCGGCGAAGTCGGCCAGCATCGGCTCCATCAGCGGCGAGTGGAAGGCGTGCGAGACCTTCAGCCGCTTGCTCTTGCCGAAGCGGGCGGCGAGGGCGTCGACCGCGTCGGCGGCGCCCGAGACGACCACCGACCGGGGCCCGTTGACGGCGGCGAGGCCGACCCGCTCGTCCAGGTGGGGGGCGACCTCCTCCTCGGTGGCCCGGAGTGCGGCCATGGCGCCGCCAGGGGGCAGGGCGGCCATCAGGGTGCCACGCGCCACGACGAGGCGGACCGCGTCCGGCAGCGACAGCACGCCGGCGACATGGGCGGCGGCCAGTTCACCGACGGAGTGCCCGGCGAGGTAGTCGGGGGTCGTCCCCCAGGACTCCAGCAGGCGGTACAGGGCCACTTCGGTGGCGAAGAGCGCGGTCTGCGCGTAGTCGGTGCGGGTCAGCAGCTCGGCGTCCCTGTCGATCACCTCGGCGAGCGGACGCTCCAGGCTCCGGTCGGCGAGCGCGCACACCGCGTCGAACGCCTCGGCGTAGACCGGGAAGGCGCGGTGCAGGGCCCGGCCCATGCCGAGCCGTTGTGCTCCCTGCCCGGTGAACAGGAAGGCCGTCTTGCCCCCGGCCCGGGTGAGCGGGGTCGCGGCGGTGAGCCGGTCGAGCAGTTCGCCGGTGGTCCGGCCGACGGCCACGGCGCGGTGCTCGAAGAGGGCGCGGGTGGTGGCCAGTGACAGGCCGATGTCGGCCGGGCGGGCGCCGGGGTGCGCGTCGAGGTGGGCGCGCAGACGCGCGATCTGCCCGGCGAGGGCCCGCGGGCTACGACCGGACACCGTCCAGGGCACGTAACCCCTGTCCGTCACCGACGCGTCGTCCTCGTTCCCCCCGCTCTTCCCGTTCTCCCTGCTCTCCCTGCTCTCCCTGCTCTCCCCGCTCTTCTCGTCCTCCCTGCTCGCCCTGCTCGCCCCGTTGTTCTCGTTCTCCCCGTTCCCCTCGTCGTCCCCGTCCTCCGCCGCGGGCGCCTGTTCCAGGACGACGTGGGCGTTGGTGCCGCTGATGCCGAAAGAGGAGACGGCGGCGCGGCGGGGCCGTGCCGCGTCGGGCCACGGGCGCCGCTCCAGGGCCAGTTCGACGGCTCCCGCGCTCCAGTCGACCTGTTCGGTGGGGGCGTCGACGTGCAGGGTGGGCGGGACCTCGCCGTGCTGCATGGCCAGCACCATCTTGATGACGCCGGCGACGCCCGCGGCGGCCTGGGTGTGCCCGAGGTTGGACTTGACGGAGCCCAGCAGCAACGGCCGGTCGGCGGGGCGTTCCCTCCCGTACGTCCCGAGGAGCGCCTGGGCCTCGATGGGGTCGCCGAGCGCGGTGCCGGTGCCGTGCGCCTCGACCACGTCGACGTCGGCGGCGGTGAGCCCGGCGCCGGCCAGCGCCTGCCGGACGACCCGCTGCTGGGAGGGGCCGTTGGGCGCGGTGAGACGGCTGCTGGCACCGTCGGAGTTGACCGCGCTGCCCCGGATGACGGCGAGCACCGGACGGCCGGCTCGCCGGGCGTCGGCGAGCCGTTCGAGGAGCAGCATGCCGGCGCCCTCGCCCCAGCCGGTGCCGTCGGCCGCCGCCGCGAACGCCTTGCAGCGCCCGTCCGGTGCGAGCCCGCGCTGCCGGCTGAAGTCGACGAACGTCTCCGGTGTGGACATCACGGTGACACCGCCGGCCAGGGCGAGCGAGCACTCGCCCGACTGCAGGGCCCGCACCGCCCAGTGCAGGGCGACCAGCGAGGAGGAGCAGGCGGTGTCGACGGTGACGGCCGGGCCTTCGAGACCGAAGGTGTAGGCGACGCGTCCGGAGGCGATGCTGGCGGCGCTTCCGTTGGCGAGGTAGCCGTCGAGGCCGTCGGGTACGGAGGTGAGGCGGGTGGCGTAGTCGTTGTACATCACGCCGGCGAACACGCCGGTCCGGCTGCCGCGCAGGGAGGCCGGGACGATGCCGGCCCGCTCGAAGGCCTCGTGGGAGGTCTCCAGGAGCAGCCGCTGCTGCGGGTCCATGGCGAGGGCCTCGCGGCGGCCGATGCCGAAGAAGTCGGGGTCGAAGTCGGCGGCGTCGTGCAGGAATCCACCGGTGCGGGCGTAGGTCCTGCCGGGCCGCGCCGGGTCGGGGTCGTAGAGGGCGTCCACGTCCCAGCCGCGGTCGGCGGGGAACTCCGACACGGCGTCGGTGCCCGAGGCGACCAGCTCCCACAGTTCCTCGGGGGTGGTGACGCCGCCCGGGTAGCGGCACCCGATGCCGACGACGGCGACCGGGCCGTGGGCGCGTTGCTCGTTCTCGCGCAGCCGTCGCCGCGCCTCCCGCAGGTCCGCGGTCGTCCGCCTGAGATAGTCGAGCAGTTGCTCTTCGTTGGTCACCAGCGCGCCATCCGATCGAGATCGACGTGAGGGCCTCGGTCGTGCGGACAGCCACCGGACGGTTTCCGGTCCGCTTCCCCTCCGCTGTCGGAGGCTAGGCAGGGCGCGATGACGCAGGACACCCCTACAGCCCCCAGGGGCCCCCGGCAGGGGTTAAGGGGTCCTGGTGCGGGGGCCGCGTGTGGCACGGTGGAGCAAGGCGTGACGCCGCGCGCTCAGCGTGGGCCGCCGCCGCGAGGAGGCGCGGCCGGCCGGGAAGCGGACGCGGCTCCCGCGGTCAAGACGCCCCGTCCCGATCCCGTGGTGTGGGGCGACCCGGCGGACGGCCCGCTCGGCCACGGCGAGGTCACGGGTTTCGCCGACCGCGGCCATCACCATGGCCCGGATGGCCTGTTCGGCCCGTACGAGGCGGACGGCCTCCGGCAGGAGGCCGCGCGCCTGGCCGCGGACCCGGTGCTGCGCGCCGGCGAGCGCCCCGAAGCAGTAGTCGCCCGCCGTCGCGGCGCCGACGACAGGGGCAGGACCGACGGCCCTGCCCGGGGTCCCCGCGTTGATGGCAACCGGACACGGCGCCGCGCGGGGTCAGGGCGGGCCGGCGGTCCAGCCCTCCGCCGCGTCCCTCAGCAGCGAAGTGAGGTGGTGGATGTCGGGCCTGCGGGCGGTGCCGGAGCGGCTCACGGTGAAGACCGTCCTGCTGACCGGCACGACCAGCGGATGCAGACTGACGCCGTCCGAGCCTTCGGGGACGGCGAGCCGGGGAGCCAGCGCGACGCCGGCGCCTGCGGCCACGAGTGCCGTCAGGACGGCGAAGTCGCTGCTGCGCACCCGGATGTCGGGGACGAAGCCCGCCGCTCCGCAGGTGCGCTGGATCATCTCGTAGCAGGAGGTCTCCGGCCCGGGCGTCAGCCACGGGTCACGGGCGAGATCGGCGAGGTCGGCCGGCTTCCCGGGAGCCAGTCCCAGCCGCTCCGCACGACCGGGGTGCAGGACGGCCACGACGGGGTCCTCCATGAGGACCTCCTGTTCGCTGCCGGAGGGGAAGTTCCGTGGCAGCACCGTGTAGCCGTGCACGACGGCCGCGTCGGCCTCCCGCTTGCGCAGTGCTTCCAGCGCCTCCTCGGGCTCCAGCACGGCGAGGTGGATCGTGAGCGGGGGCGCCGGGTCCTCGCGTGCCGGGCCGAGCGCCCGGTACACGGCCGGCAGCAGCGTGCGAGCCGCCGAGGCGAACGCGGCCACCCGCACCTGTCCGCGCCGGCCCCCGCGCAGGGCGGCGAGGTCGGACTCCGCCGCGGCAAGGTCGCCGAGGACCACTTCCGCGTGCACCACCAGCAATTCCCCGGCCGCGGTCAGGCGCAGCGTGCGCCCGTGCCTCTCCACGACGGGCAGCCCGGCCTCCCGCTCCAGCACGGCGAGCTGCTGGGAGACGGCGGGGGCGGTCAGATGCAGCGCCTCGGCGGCAGCGGCCACGGTGCCGTAGGTGGCCAGGTACTGCAGGATCCGGAGCCTGCGCACATCAAGCATTACTCCAGCTTAGGTTTCCTCCGGTCACAATCAAGGTGGCCTTTTCCTTAGTACTGTCAGGACCCACGATTATTAAGATCCATTGTTGTAAGCGCCAATAAAAGCTAACTGGACCTTTCGCTTTTGCTCTGGGCATCGTGGAGGGGTGCAGACAAGGTTCGTTTCCCCCTACTTCCTGTCCCCCCGTTTCCTGGCTCTGGCCGGCACGGTCGTGCTGTGGGCGTCCGCGTTCCCGGCGATCCGGGTGGCCGTCGACGGGCTCGGTCTGGCGGCCCTCTCGCTCCTGCGGCTGGCCATCGCCGCCGTCGCCCTGGTCGCCGTGGCGCCGTTCGCCCGGGTGCGGATGCCGCGCCGAAGGGACCTGCCGCAGATCGCCCTGTGCGGCCTCACCGGCATGACGGCCTACCAGGTCCTGCTGAACTGGGGTGAGATCCATGTCGAGGCCGGCACCGCGAGCCTCCTGATCGCCGTCGCCCCCGTGTTCAGCATCCTCCTCGGCAGTGCCTTCCTGACCGAGCCCCTCACACGGAACGTCGTGGCGGGCAGCGTCATCGCCCTCGCGGGAACCGCCGTCGTCACCCTGGCCGGCGGAGTGTCCGGCTTCACGGCCGCCTCCCTGGTCGTCCTGGCCGCGGCTGTCGTGCAGGGCGTCTACCACACCGCGTCGAAGCCGCTGCTCCGGCGGTACACCGGCCTGGAGGTCGCCACCTACGCCATGGCAGCCGGGACCGTGTTCGCGCTGCCGCTCGCCCCGGCGACCTTCCGCACCGTGGGCGACGCCCCGGCGGGCGCACTGCTCGCGGTCGCCTTCCTGGGTCTGCTGCCTTCCGCCCTGGGCTTCGTGATCTGGGGCTACGCCGTCGCGCGACTGCCGCTGGCCGCGTCCACCGCCGCCCTGTACCTGGTGCCGCCCGTGGCGCTGCTGGTGGCGTTCGTCTGGCTCGGCGAGGTGCCGCACGCGGTCGAACTGCTCGGCGGTGCCGTCGTCGTGGCCGGCGTGGTCCTGATCAACCACCGCAGGCGCCGCCCGCCCGCGGGCACCGGCGCGCACGCCCACCGGGACGCGGACCTGACGTCCGTACATCCATAACCCGCCCTCCGACTTCCTGGGCTCGTGGCCGGACCAGGACGTCCTGCGGGTCGGCACGGGACGACGCGCCCCGACCGACGCCGAGCGGGCCGGACTGGGCCGACTCGCCGCAAGGCTCCCACTCGTCCCCGGTTGAGCCGTCCGGCGGTTGTGCGCGCCGCGCGGTGCGGTGGAGGGGCCGGCTCGGCGCCCGCGCCGCGACCGCACCGGCAGTCCGTGCTCAGCCGGTGTCGCCGTCGGCCCGCAGCAGGAGGTCGAGCAGCCCCGGGAAGCGGGCGTCGAACTCCTCGCGGCGCAGGCGGTTCACCCGCCGGGCACCCTCGTCACGCTGCTCGACCAGGCCCGCACCGCGCAGGACCGCGAAGTGGTGGCTGAGCGCCGCCTTGCCGACCGGTACGTCGAAACTGCCGCAGCTGCGCGTCCAGTCGGCGGAGCCGGCCAGCTCACGGATCAGCTGGAGGCGCACCGGGTCGGCGACGGCGGACAGCGCGGTCAGGACGGACACCTGCGCGGGGTCCGTGTGGACCGGCGCCGCGCGGTGACCGCCGTGCTCGGCCTGCTTCGGCATGACCCTCTCCTCGTCCTGCCCGGGCCCGGCGGGATCGCCCCGCAGCGCTCCGGTCGCTTGCCAAGTGTTCGATGGGCATCATACAGTTCATGGTGTTCGCTTTTCATTGAACACTCCGGCTCAGTCCCGGACACACTGCGGAAGGGCGCGTGCTGCTGATGCGTGCGGTCGAGTTCCACGAGTACGGCGGTCCCGAGGTGCTGAAGGTCGTGACGGCCGAGGTCCCCGAGCCCGGTCCTGGGCAGGTGACCATCGACGTGGCCTACACGGGCGTGAACTTCGCGGATCTCAAGGCGCGCGCCGAGGGGTACCGGGTGACGGCGCTGCCCTTCCGGCCGGGCCTGGAGGTCTCCGGACGGATCCGGGCCGTCGGCACGGGGGGCGAGGAGCTGCGACCGGGGCAGGAGGTGGTCGCGCTCGTCGACAGCGGCGCCTACGCGGAGGTGGTGCTCGCCGGTGCGGCCACCGTCTTCCCCGTTCCCGAAGGCCTGGACCTGCGCACGGCCGCCGCGCTGCCCACCGTCCTGCCCACGGCCCACGCCCTGCTCCACGAGGTGGGCCGGCTGCGCGCGGGCGAGACCGTCCTGGTGCACGGCGCGGCCGGCGGAGTCGGCACGGTCACCGGGCAGCTGGCCCGGGCTGCGGGCGCCGGTGCCGTGTACGGCGTGGTCTCCTCACCGGACAAGGCCGACTACGTCCGCCGGCACGGTTACGACGAGGTGTTCACCACGGACTCCTTCGCCGACGACGCCCGCCGCGCCACCGGCGGCCGGGGCGTCGACCTGGTGCTGGACCCGATCGGCGGCGAGACCCTCCGCCGCGGCCTCGACGCACTGGCCGTCTTCGGACGCCTGGTGTCCTTCGGCAACGCGAGCGCGGCCGAACCGTGGCACGTCGGACAGCCCGAGCTGTACCCGCAGGGCCGCTCCGTCGCGGGCTTCTCGATCCTGACCCTCGCCGGGACGGCACCCGAGGCGCTGCGCTCGCTCGCCGAGCGCGCCTTCCGCACCGCCGCCGACGGCACCGTACGTCTCCCGGTGACCGCGGAGTTCCCGCTGACGGAGGCGGCCGCGGCACACCGCCTGCTGGGCGGGCGCACCTCCACGGGCAAGCTGCTCCTGCGGACCGCCGGCTGACGGCCGTACGGCACGACAGCGGGTCCCTCCGGAGGCCGAGGGCACCCGCCGGCGGCCGGAGCGTCCTCCGAGCGCGGGCGTCGGGAACCGGGCGCAGGGCGTTGGTAGTCTCCGCCTCTGCGACGACGGGAGACGACCGATGGTGGAAGCGGGGCCGCCGAGCCCTCCGAGACCCTGGTCCAGAGGAATGCTGTCCGGGGTCCTCGCCGGGGGCCTGGCGTCGGTGGCCTCCACCGCCACCATCGGGAGGGTCTGGGCGGCGTGCGACATCGGCGCCGGCGCGGGGGCCGACAGCGCGACCCTGCTCTTCCTCGCCCCTGTCATATGGGTCGCCGCAGCCGTGCCGTGGGTCGTCCTGCACGGCACTCTGGGACGACGTCACCCCAGGGCGGCGCTCACCGCGGGGCTCGCCTTCACCGTGTGGTTCACGTGGTTCCTGGTGACATGGCTCGGCATGGCGGACTCCTACCCCGCCCCGGTGTGCCCGGGCAACGTCCCGCCCTGGTGGCCCGGTTTCATCCCCGTGTAGCGCCTCGTACCGCCCCGGAACTGCCCTCGTGCTCAGGCGGAGGGCGGGCCGGCGGGGCCGAAACTGGCGAAGTAGGCGGCTGCCATGTCCTCGTCGGCGTGGCCCTGCGCGGCGGCACGTTCCAGGCGCTCCGCACTGGCGGCGGCCACGTCCAGGCGCACCCCGTACCGCTCGGCCGCCCGGACGATGAGCCGGGCGTCCTTGGCGGCCGTGTCCACCGCGAACTGCGCCGGGGACAGCCGGTCCTCGAGGATCAGTCCCGACTTGGCGCGCAGGTACGCCATGTCCAGCGCGCCGCCGTCGATCACGTCGAAGAAGTTCTGCGGGTCGACGCCGAGCGCCCGGGCCAGGGCCAGGACCTCTCCGGTCGCCGCGGTGGCCGCGATGACCCAGCTGTTGGCGACGAGCTTCAGGCGGGTCGCGGTGCCGGCCGCGCCGTCCTCGCCGGTCCACACGGTCCGGTCACCGACCGCCTCGAACACCGGACGCACGGTGTCACGGTGCTCGCCCGGCCCCGCGGCCAGCACGACGAGCCGGCCGGCCTCGGCGGGCTGGCGGGTGCCCAGCACCGGCGCGTCGAAGAACACCAGGCCGTGCTCGCGGGCGAACGCGGCCAGGTCTTCGAGGCCTTCGAGGCCGGCCGTCGTGGACTGCACCCAGACGGCGCCGACGCGCAGCGCGGGGGCGGCCTCGCGCATCACGTCCAGGGCGGCCGGACCGTCGTAGAGCATGGTGAGCACGACGTCCGCGCCCTCGACGGCCTCGGCGGGCGTGCCCGCGACGTGCGCGCCGTCGGCGGCGAGCGGTTCGGCCTTGGCGCGGGTGCGGTTCCAGGCGCGTACGGAGTGTCCGGCCCGCAGGAGGTTGCGGGCCATCGCGGCGCCCATGATGCCGGTGCCCAGGACGCTCACGGTGAGTCTGTCGGTCATGACGTCAACTTCCTGACGGGTGCGGGGGCTCGGGGGCCGGGCGTGCCCCGCGGGACGCGGGGCACACCGCTGGTGGAACGGCACCGGCCGGCGGTCCGGTCGGAGCGGCGTCGGGCCCGGCCGGCCGGCACCGGCTGGTGGTGTTCGGATCTCGGGTTCGCCGGCGGGCCGCCCGGCCCGCGTCCCCCGAGGGAATGCGGACCGTCCACCGGGAAAGATCTTCCACCCGTCGGGCGTGCGAAACGTCGTGGCGCTCCTCCGCCGTGCCGTCGCACGAGCGCCCCGGACATCCTCGGAACCCGCTCGCACCGACGTCGTGGACGTCGACGGCTCACGTACGGCCCGCGCCGTCGTCCGCCTCGCCCGGCGACGTCGCCGGAAGGTCCGAACCGGACTCGGGCCGCTCGGGCCGGACCGGCGGAACGGAGGTGGCCGGGCCGGGCTGTCCCGCCGGGAAAACGGCGACGACCGCACCGTGCCCCGGCACCTCGCCCCCGGCTCCCTGCCCCAAGTGACCGGCCCACACCGGCCCGACGCCCGCACCCGGCCCCGGCCGGCCGGCCCACACGGGCGGTACGGGTGCGCCGGCTGCCGGGTGTCCCGGCCACGGCGGCGGCACGGGGTGGCCGTAGGCGTACGGATACGGCCAGGCGGTGGCCGTCGGCTTCGGTGCCGGGGCCGTCCGCTCCAGCCGGCGGCGGCGCAGCCACCACGTCACGGCCGCCGTGTACAGCAGGATGCTCAGCACGTCGAGCACGACCACCTGCCAGGGCGCGTCGGCCGCGGTCTCGTCGCTCGCCAGCCCGTCGACGACGGCGGCCGAGACGCCGAAGGCGAAGAGGTTGTTGACCGTGTGCAGTGCGATGGACGCCTCGAGTCCGCCCGTCCGCCAGGTGAGCCAGCCCGCGCACGCCCCGAACACCACCAGATCGGCGAAGCCCCAGGGCGTACCCCAGCCGTGGGCGGCGGCGAACAGAACGGCCTGGGGCAGGAGCGCGGCCCACGGCGAGCGCAGGAACGCCCCGGCGGTCTGGGTCAGCCAGCCACGGAAGACGTACTCCTCGGCGGCGGCCTGGAACGGCACCAGCACCAGCAGCATGGCGACGGCCCGCCCGAAGGCCGGCCAGCCCACCCACTGGCTCTGCGGCTCGCCGTCCCCGGGCAGCAGGAACATGCCGCCCATCGCCAGGGCCACGATCGGCAGTGCGGTCAGCACGCACAGCGTCAGCCAGCGCCATCGAAGCCGCCCGGTCACGGAGGAGACCGAGCCGGCCGGACGCCCGCCGGTCCACCGCACGACCAGCAGCACGACCGGTATCCCCAGCGCGAGGCTGAGCAGGTCCAGGGCGGTGTCCGGGGCGGGGCCGAACTCCGGCCAGCCGTCGGCGTCCTGCGAGTACCCCAGCGCGGCGCCCAGGGCCGCGCAGACGATCATGAAGAGGACCAGGGTCACCACGTACCCCACCGCCACGACCAGGGTGCCGAGCAGCGGGCGCCACCACCGGTACTGCGGTGCGAGGCGGGCCAGACGGTGGTACGGGAGCTGCTCGTCGAGCGGTGGCTGTGTCATGCCGTCAGCCTGCCCAACGACGCCCCCGCACGCCATCCGCCCCCGGCATGAGCGGTGTCTCTACCTCTGGTTGGGGCGTCTGCCTCGCCGGCCGGGCCGCCCTCTGTCTCCGGTGGGGGACGGATCTCGCCCCCGGGGCCGGTGCCTGCCGTCCGGGCCGGCTCTAGGCTCGTCGGCGACATGGAGACGATACGCAACTGGCTGCTGCCCCTGCTGCTGGTGGCCGCGCAGGGCATCCTGCTGTGGCCCGGGTTGGGCCCGGACGGCACACCCGGCGGGGCTGCCCTCGCCGGCGTACTGTGCGCGCTGGCCGTCGAGACGGTCGCGCTGGGGCGGCGCCGGACGGCCCCCGTGCGGGTGCTGGCCGCGACCCTGGCCGCCGTGGTCCTCGGCGGACTCGCCTGGCAGGACGGCTATGTCGGCCTGGGACCGCTGATCGCGCTGTACTCCGTCGCGGTCCGCTGCCCGCTGCCGGTGACGGTGCGGGCGCTCGCCGCCACCGTGGGCGTCGAGTGGCTGCTGGCCGCCGTGCAGGAGGGCCTGCGCGCCTCGCTGCTGTCCCTCATGCTGATCAGCCTCGGCACGTACCTGCTGTGCGCGGGGCTCGGTGAGGCGCGGCGGCAGTGGCTGGCGGGCCGGCTCTCGGCGACCCGGCGGCTGGCCGGCGCGGAGCACGCCCGGCGGCTGGCGGGCGACCAGGAGCGCCGCCGGCTGGCCCGGGAGCTGCACGACGTGAGTGCCCATCACCTCACGTCGGTCGTGGTGACCGTGGACGCCGCGCGCCGGCTCGGCGACTCCAGGCCCGCCCTGGCCGCCGAGGCCCTGTCGTTCGCGGAGCGCACGGGTACCGAGACCCTGACGGCGTTGCAACGGCTCGTCGGACTGCTGCGGGACGCCGACCGGCCCGACCACCGGCCGATGAGCGGCCGGATCGAGGAACTGGTGGCGGGCTTCGGCCGGTTGGGCCGGCCGGTGACCGCGCGGCTCCCGGACGACCTGGCCGGTCCGTCGGCCGAGGCGATCCAGGGGATCGTCCGTGAGGCCCTGACGAACGCGTTGCGGTACGCGCCCGGCGCCGCCGCCGAGGTGCTGGTGCGGCGGGTGAACGGGCTGCTCGAACTGACCGTGGAGAACGCGCCGCCGCGCAGCGCGCCGCAGGGTGCCGGTGGTCTCGGCGCGGGACGCGGGGTGACGGGGATGCGGGAACGGGCCGCGGCGGCCGGTGGCGAGCTGACCGCCGGGCCCACGCCGGAGGGCGGCTGGCGGGTCCGTGCGACGCTGCCGGACGGGGCCGAGCCGCAGCGGCAGCTGGAGGACGCCTGGCGGCGTGACGTCCTGCGGGAGCAGCGGTTCGCCGATCCCGCGCTGGCGTCGGCCGCGTGGGTCCTGCCGCTGTCGTGCGCGCTGGCCGTCGCCGAGGACTGGTCGCCCGGTGCCCGGCACGCCGCGCTGCCTGCGCTGCTCGCCGTGACCGCGCTGCTGGCGGTGCACGCGCTGCCGCTGGTGTGGCGCAGGCGTGCCCCGTGGTCCGTGTTCCTCGCGGTCATGGCGACGGCCTGGCTGGGGCCGTCGGCCGTCGTCGCGCTGCGGCTGCCGTCCCAGGTGGCGGAGTTCCTCCTGTGCGGGACGCTGGTGGAGGTCCTGGCGGTGTATGCGGTCGCCGCGTACGGGCAGGGGCCCGGGCGCACATGGCCCGCGCCGGCCGTGAGCGCGCTCGGGGCGGCCTGTGCCGTGACGGCGGTGGCGTGCGCCGACGGCTCGGTGGGGGGCGAGCCGGCGGGCCCGGCCGACTTCGTCCTGCTGCCCTTCTTCCTCTGCGCCCTGCTGGCCCCGCTGTTCGCCGCCGTCTGGGGTGCCGGTCTGCTCGTGCGGCGCCGCCGGCTGCGGGCCCTGGCCTACGACGAGTTCGCGTGGGCCAGCTCGATGTGGCAGGCGGGCCGGGCGGCCGAGGCCGAGCGGCAGCGGCTGGCCGCCTCGTTGCGCGATGCGGTGCTGGAGCGGACCCGGGCGCTCGTCGGCGCGGCCCGGCGAGGTGACCTGGACGAGGTGGCCGGCGCGGCCAGGGGGGCGCTGGGCGCGATGCGCGAGATGCTGCACGGCCTCGGTCACGGCGAGGACGAGGGCCCCGCCGGCCGGCTCAGTCCCTCGCCGACCGCCGCCGACCTCGAAACGCTGTGCCGGACGCTGTGTTCCGCCGGCCGGGACGTACGGCTGCGGGGGCTGGCCGAGGCGGCCCGGGATCTGCCGCCGTCCGTGCAGGTCTCGGTGTACCGGATCGTCGAGGCCGCGCTCGGTGCGGGCGACCTCGGGCCGGCGCGGGTGACCCTGCGGCGGCGCCGCGGCACCCTGCGGATCACGGTGACGGGGGTGCGGCTGGCCGTCGCGGGTCCGGTCGCCGAGCGCCTGCGGGTGCAGGTTGCCGCGGGTGAGGGCCGGATCCTGTGCGAGCCGGCCGGTACCCTACGGGTGTCGTTGCCGGCCGGAGCCGTTCCGGCTCCCGTCCAGGAGGTGTCCCCGTCGCCGTACGCGTGATCGTCGTGGACGACCAGGCCGTGGTCCGGGCCGGGTTCGCCGCCATCGTGGACGCCGAACCCGATCTGACCGTGGTGGCCGAGGCCGGTGACGGGGCGACGGCGGTGTCCCTCGCCGCCGCGGAGGGGGCCGACCTCGTCCTGATGGACATCCGGATGCCGGGGATGGACGGACTCACCGCGACCCGGCTGATCACCGCCGTCGAGGGCGGGCCACGGGTACTGGTGCTCACCACCTTCGACCTGGACGAGTACGTGTACGAGGCGCTGCGCGCCGGCGCCTCGGGGTTCCTGCTGAAGGACGCGCTGCCCGAGGAACTGCTGTCCGCGATCCGGGTCGTGGCAGCCGGCGAAGGCATCCTGGCGCCCGCCGTGACCCGCCGGCTCATCGACGCCTTCGCCCGCGGCGCCCCGCCCCCGCCCCCGGCGTCCGGAGTGCTCGAGCAGCTGACGCTGCGGGAGCGGGAAGTGCTGCTGAAGATCGCCTCGGGGCTGACCAATGCCGAGATCGGCGCCGAACTCGGCGTCACCACGGGCACGGTCAAGAGTCATGTGAACGCCCTGCTGTCCAAACTCGGCCTGCGTGACCGGGTCCAGGTGACGATCCTCGCCTACGAGAGCGGACTCGTCAGCCCGGGCGGGGCCGGCCGGCCCTGACCGCGCGCCGTCCGCCGCGGCCGCGCAGGACGGTGTCCGTTCACCGCCGGTGATACCCCCGGCGTTCGGGTGGGATGGAGTCATGACTTCACGAGCGGCCCTGCAGGGCAAGAAGGTACTGGTCACCGGCGGCAGCCGGGGCATCGGCGCGGCGACGGCACGGCGACTGGCCCGGGAAGGCGCCGACATCGCTCTGACCTATGTGAACGGCAAGGACGCGGCCGAGGAGGTGGTGCGGGACGTCGAGGTCCTCGGGGCGGCGGGCGGTGGCCCTGCGCGCGGACTGCGCGGACGCGGCGCAGGCGGCGGGCGCGGCGCACCGCGCGGCGGAGGCGCTGGGCGGACTGGACGTGCTGGTGAACAACGCGGCCGTCGGCGTGATGGAACCGCTGGAGAACCTGTCCCTCGACGACGTCGACCGGGTCCTGTCCGTGAACGTGCGCGGGGCGTTCCTGGCCGCGCAGTCGGCCGCCGCCCTCATGGGGGCCGGCGGGCGGATCGTCACCGTCGGCAGCTGCATCACCTCACGCGTGCCGGGCCCCGGGGCCACGTTGTACGCGATGAGCAAGTCGGCCGTGGTCGGGCTGACGACGGCGCTGGCCCGGGAGCTGGCCGGGCGTGGCATCACGGCGAACGTCGTGCATCCGGGCCCGACCGACACCGACATGAACCCGGCGGACGGCCCGTACGCGGCCCACCAGGCGGCCATGACCGCCCTGGGCCGCTACGGCACGGCCGAGGAAGTGGCGTCCATGGTGGCGTTCCTGGCCGGCCCGGACGCCGCGTACGTGACGGGCGCGGAGTTCTCGGTGGACGGCGGGTACGGGGCCTGACGGGAGCGGGGGCGTACGCCGTCAGGTCTCGTCCAGGCGGCGTACGTCCTCCTCGTCCCACTTCCTGGTGTCGCGGGGCCGGGTGTAGGGCTCGGCCCGCGGCGGGTGGCCGCCGGCGATGGCCCGCTGTCGTACGGTCTCCGCGTCGAACTCCAGGCCGAGCAGGATGGCCAGATTGGTGATCCACAGCCAGACCAGGAAGACGATGACGCCGGCCATGGTGCCGTACGTCTTGTTGTAGGAGGCGAAGTTGGCGACGTAGAAGGCGAATCCTGCGGAGGCGGCCATCCAGATGAGCAGGGCGAGGAAGCTGCCGGGGGTGAGCCAGGTGAAGCCCTTGACCTTGGCGTTGGGGGTCGCCCAGTACAGGATCGCGATCATCAGGGTGACGAGCAGGACCAGCACCGGCCATTTCGCGACCGACCAGACGGTGAGCGCCGTGTCGCCGATCCCGAGCGCCTGTCCGGCGCGGCGGGCGAGGCCGCCGGTGAAGACGACGATGAGCGCGCTGGCCACGGCGAGCACCATGAGGACGACCGTGACGCCGACGCGTACCGGGAGCAGCTTCCACACCGGGCGGCCCTCGGGCATGTCGTAGACGGCGTTGGCGGCGCGCATGAACGCGGCCACGTAGCCGGACGCCGACCACACGGCCAGCACGATGCCGACGAGTGCCACGACCGAGCCGGTGCCGGCGCCGTTCTGCAACTGTTCCACGGCCCGGGTGACGATGTCGCGGGCGGGACCGGGGGCGAGGTCCTTGAGGTTGGCGAGGACCCGGTCGGTGACGGACCTGCCCGCGACGGCCAGCAGGGAGACCAGCACCAGCAGGGCGGGGAAGAGGGACAGGACGGCGTAGTAGGTGAGTGCCGCGGCCCGGTCGGTCAGTTCGTCGTCCTGGAACTCGCGCAGGGAGCCCTTGAACGCCGCCGCCCAGGCGTGCCGGGGAAGTTTCGCGGGATTGTCCGGGGCCCGTCGCTCGACGTCCTGGTCGGGCCCAGCCTCGTCCGGCGCCGGGATCCGCGGCGCCGGGGTGTCGTCGCCGGTCTGCGGGCGGTGTCGCCTTGGTACGTGCAGCTTCGCCATATCCGGCGGGTATCCCGCCTGGGCCAGCTCAAGCCCCGTCGGAGCCCGGCCGCTTCTCCGGGACGACCGCCGGGGGGCCGGTCGTGGGCGGGGTGCGGTGTGCTCAGCCCCTGCCTCCGCTGAGGTTTCCCCAGCGGGGGCCGATCTGCTTCCACTCCTCGTCCCACTCGGCCATGCGCCGCCGGATGAGCCGGCCCCGGACCACCCAGCCCGCGGCCCAGATCATCGCGCCGGCCGACGGGGCGACCAGGACGCCGGTGAGGGCCGCCTGCAGGTCGGCCGCCGAACCGGTCACGGGCGCGGCCACCACCCGGTCCGCCTGGTTCGTCCACACCGTCACATGGCTGCCGGCCGGGGCGCCGGGGACGACCTTCGCCCGGTCGGTGTGCACCGAGCCGTCGGGGTCAGTCCAGCGCACTCCGGCCCACACGCGCCCGTCGTCGTAGCCGGTCCCGGCGGCCGGGGGGCCGGCCGCGTCGTCGGTGAGTACGGCGGACACGGCCTGTACCTCGGACTGCCGCGCGGCGAACGCCGACTGGGAGGTGTGGGCCGCGAGCAGGCCCGCGAAAGCCCCGCCGGCCAGGACGAGCACCCAGGTGAGGAGGACGACCCAGGCCTCCACGGCGTCACTGTGCCGCCGGAGCGGGTTGCGTCGCCACCGCCACAGCCGCACCCGGTTGACCGTCGCAGGAGGTGTCCGCGTCATGGTCACCGCCTCCTCTCGTGCGGTCTCGTGGACCCGGCCGCCGAGCGTCACGACACCATCCTGCACCTCAACCCGGAGCACGGCGTCTTCTGCGTCATGGAGACGGTCGCTGACACGGTCACGGAGATGGTTGCGGAGACGTCGCGGAGAGGTGCGGGGACCACCGCGCACCCGCTCGGCGGTGGCTCGGCCGCAGGTCAGGAGGGCCGCAGCGGCAGATCGTCGGTGAAGGCGTTCACCGGCCGGGCGACGGGCCGGGCCTCCTCGACGTCGAGCGCCGCCTCCGCGGTGGCCGTGCCGAGGGTGCCCCGCGCGTGCCAGGTCCCGGTCACCTCCAGCCAGGTGTCGGCGGGGGGCACCTCGGTGCCGTACATGCGCACCTTGACCGTCTGGGAGTCGGCCGCACAGCACGAGAAGATGATGCGGGTCAGGTACCAGCCGTCGTCGTCGCCGGCCGGGGTGACGAAGCCCGTCAGCCGGACGGTACGGCTCCGGACGGCCCGGCTGCGGTCCTGCTGGACGCGCTTGGTGAAGTCCGTGAGGGTCAGCGGCAGGGGTGAGGTGGCGGGGAGCGGGGCGAACCCGCTCTGTACGGCGACCGGCTTGCTGCCGGCGCGGGCCGCGGTGTACGCGCCGAGTGCGGGCGGGGCGTAGAAGACCAGGCTGACCGCCGGGAGGAACAGCAGCCAGGCGATGCGCGGGGTGCCGGTGTGGTCGTGGCCGTGATCGTGTCCGGCTCCGGGCGGTGGCTCGTGGTGGTCGTGCGGCGCGCGGTCCCGTCCGCCCCTGCCGGCCGCTCCCGCGAGGGCGAGCAGCAGCAGGACCGCGCCGGAGGCGATCAGCAGCGGACGCAGTCCGGCCTTGACGTAGCGCAGGTAGGTGTCGGTCAGCAGGGTCGCGTGCAGCAGGCCGGCCCCGGTCAGCGCCAGGAGCAGGGTCTGGACGGGGCGTTTCACAGCAGGGCGCCTCCGATCAGCACGCTCGCGACGACCGCCACGACGGTGGTCGCCGCGGAGAACCGCCAGGCGAAGGCCCGGCCGAAGGTCCCCGCCTGCAGGGCGATCAGTTTGAGGTCGACCATCGGGCCGACCACCAGGAACGCGAGCCGGGCGGTCGGCGAGAAACCGGTCAGGGACGCCGCGACGAAGGCGTCCGCCTCGGAGCAGACGGCGAGCAGGACGGCGAGGCCGGCGAGGAAGAGCACCGACAGCCAGGGCGAGCCGGAGAAGGTGTCGAGGACGGAGCGCGGCATGGTGACGTTGAAGGTGGCGGCGGCCATGGCGCCGAGCACGAGGAAGCCGCCGGCGTGCAGGAAGTCGTGCTGGAAGCCGAGCCGGAACTCGGTCCGGCGGCTGTGACCGTGCCGGTGGCCGGTGTGCCGGTGGCGCAGCAGGGGCCGCAGCCACTTGTCCTTGCCGAGCCAGAGCCACAGCCAGCCCATCACGGCCGCCGTGGCGAGGGAGGCCAGCAGCCGGGCGGCGACCATCGCCGGGCTGCCCGGGAAGGCCACCGCGGTGGCGGTGAGCACGACGGGGTTGATCGCCGGGGCGGAGAGCAGGAAGGCGAAGGCGGCGGACGGCGGGACGCCCCGGCGGATCAGGCTGCTCGCGACGGGGACGGAGGCGCATTCGCAGCCCGGCAGCACCGCTCCGGCGACGCCGGCGACGGGCACGGCGAGAGCGGGCCGCTTCGGCAGCACCCGGGTGAAGAGGTCGGCCGGCACGAAGGCGTTGATGGCGCCGGACAGGGCCGTACCGAGGAGCAGGAAGGGGAGCGCCTGGACGGTGATCGCCAGGCTCACCGTGCGCCAGGCCTGCACGGCCGGCTCGTTCAGCCACCGGGTGCCCGCCAGGAGGAGCACGGCCGTGGCTGCGGCGGCGAGCGCGAGGGCTGTGCCGAGCGGCCACGGCCGCATGCGGCGCACCGGCGGTCCGACGGGTACGACCGCCACGCCCTCCGGCACACCAACCAGTTCATCCGTTTTTTCCATCGTCACTCCGGATGTCGGTGTCCGGCCGACGATAAGCGAGGAGATCTCCCCCGCCGCGCGTACACGCCGCCGCGCACGCGACCGGGGCAACCGGATCCGCCCTTCGGTGGCTCTTCTCACAATCCGCGCCGGAGGGGGGTCCGAGTGACGGCCGCCACGTCGCCGGGCGCACATTTTGTCTACGTTCGTGACCCATGCCGTCCCACCTCTCCCCCACCGCACGCGCCGCCGCCGGCACCCTCCTGGCCTCGGCAGCCCTCCTGCTCTCCGCGGGCCTGGCGCATCCGGCGCCCGCGGCGGCCGCCCCCGTTCCCGCGCCGGGCGCGGCGCACGCCACGGCGGCCGTGCTGGACCTGGACGGCGGCGGCCGGACGCCCGTGATCCACGGCGAGGACAGGACGTACGACACCGCCAGCATCGTCAAGGTCGACATCCTCGCGGCGCTGCTGCTCCGGGCGCAGGACGCGGGCCGGCCGCTCACCGCCGAGGAGCGGAAGCGGGCCGAGCCGATGATCCGGCGCAGCGACAACGCGGCCGCCAACGCCCTGTGGCGGGAGATCGGCCGGGCCCCGGGGCTGGCCAAGGCCAACAAGCGCCTGGGCCTGACCTCGACGACGGGCGGCCCCGGCGCCAAGTGGGGGCTGACACGGACGACCGCCGGCGATCAGATACGGCTGCTGCGGGCCGTGTTCGACACGCGCGGCACGGAGCCGGCCGCGCTCGACGCCGAGTCCCGCGCGTACATCCGCGGCCTCATGAGCCATGTCGCCCCCGAGCAGACCTGGGGCGTCCCCGCGGCCGGCGCCAAGGGCTCCCCGCGCGTGCTGAAGAACGGCTGGCTGCAGCGCAACACCACGGGCCTGTGGGACGTCAACAGCATCGGCGAGGTCACCGTCAAGGGGCACCGGTGCCTGGTCGCGGTCCTGTCGAACGGCAGCGCGTCCATGAGCGACGGCGTGTCCCTCGTGGAACGCACAGCACGGGCAGCCGCCGAATAGCGCTGCCCGGCCCTGGCAGCCGGGGCCCGCGCAGGCCAGGGCGCCGCGCCCGGCCGGGATCCGGGCGGCCTCGCCGCTGCCGCCCTGGTCCAAACCACCGTATATGTGGTTCAAACCAATCCCCGCCCCCTGTGACACGCCTGTGACAGGGGGCGGACAGCGTCATGAAATCCGGCGCGGAGTCTGGAGGAACAAGGGCAAACCGCCCTAATCGGACAACTCCCCCAGCCGCTCCGCCGGAGGAACCACCATGAGCGCCACTCTCGCCCCGTCGCCCGTCGAAGCCCCCGCCCCCGCGCTGGCTCCGCGTGAGCGGGAGACGCTCCGGCACATCGCCGCGGGCCGCACGTACCTCCAGACGGCCCGGCACATGGGACTGTCCACCCACACCGTGGACGCCTACCTGCGCCGCATCCGCGCCAAGTTCAACATCACCAACACGGCCGAGCTGACCCGTATGGCCATCGCCCTGGGCCTGTGACCACCGGAACGCCGCCCGCACCGCCGGTCCCGGCACGCCGCGCCCTCGGCGCCCGGCCCGGACGGCCCGTGCACCCGGGGAAGGTGGCAGGATGCCCGGATGGATCTGATCCTGCGCGCTGCCGGAAGCCTGCTGGGAACCGAGCTGTCCGACCCGGCCGACCTGGGAGGAAGCCGCCGTAGCACGGTCCTGCGCTGCCGCACCGCGGACGGCGGCACCGTGATCGTGAAGGCGTACGGGAGGGAGCCGGAAGGACTGCGGTCCTTCACCGCCGAGGCCGCCGGACTCTCCCTCGGGACGGCCGGACCGGCCCTGCTCGGCGTGGATCTGCGGACGCCGCTGCTGGTGATGGAGGACCTGGGAGACGCACCGTCACTGGCGGACGTCCTGCTCGGCGACGACCCGAAGGCCGCCACGGACGGACTGCTGGCCTGGGCCCGCGGACTCGGGCGCCTGGCCGCCCGGTCGGTGTCGGGGCGGGCCGAGTTCACCCGGCTGTCGGCCCGGTTCCACCAGGGCGTGCCGTCCCGGGCGGACGACCCGTGGATCGAGCGGAGAGCCGCCGGCCTGCTCCGCCTGCTGGACGAAGCGGGCATCGCCGTTCCGCCGGGCCTGGCCGACGAGCTGGCTTCGATCGGCGCGGTGGGCGACGACCGGTACCCCGCCTTCACTCCCGGGGACACCTGCCCCGACAACAACCTGCTCACCGCTGACGGATTGCGCCTCATCGATTTCGAAGCGGCGAACTACCAGTCGGTCTTCCTGACGGCGGCCTACTGCCGGATGCCGTTCTCCACCTGCTGGTGCGTCTTCCGGCTGCCGGCGGCGCCGGCGCGGGACATCGAGCGGACCTACCGCACGGAGGTCACGGCCGTCTATCCGGAGCTGGCCGAGGACGCGGTGTGGGAGGCCGGGATCCGCCGGGCCATCGCGGTCTGGACGGTCCACATGACCGTCTCCCTGCTGCCCCTCGCCGGGACGGACCGGCCGCTGCACCGGACCCGGCGGCCGGTCCCGACGGTTCGGCAACTCCTGCGCCACCGCTGGGAGATGGCGAGCACGCTGACGCAGTTCCCGGCGTTCGCCCGGACCATGGAGCTGCTGCTGCACGGGCCGGCCCGCGACTGGCAGGCGCCCCCGCTGCCGCTGTACCCGGCCTTCCACGGCTGAGGCACCCCGGCGCACGGCGCGATCCGGCCCCGGCGGAATGGTGCGAGCGGGGCTTTTCGGTCGCCGCGTACGGGGCACGCGGCCGGGGTACGACTTCCGACCGGACCGGAGGGGCGGTACCGCCATGACCGAGTACGAACGTTCCCGCATGATGCCGGCTCAGCCCGAGCACGTCTTCGACCAGGCGGCCAACGTCGCCCAGCTCGACGCCTGGCTTCCGGACGCCCTGCACGTGGACGCGGAGGACCTGCCAGCCGTGACCGTGCACGAGGACCGCTCGGGCGAGGACATGCCCGCCCTGCTGCGGTCCCGGCCGGAGCAGATGCGCCTGGAATGGGGCACCCGGGAGCGGGGCGCCTACACCGGCTGGCTCCAGGTCGCCGGCATCGGCAGCGGCGCCAGCGAGGTGACCGTGCACCTGTCGTTCTTCGACGACGGCCACGACCCCGGCGAGCAGGCGGTGCAGGACGCCCTGGACGGCAGCCTGCGGCGGCTGGAGGAGCAGGTCCGGATGCGGATCGACAACCCGGCCGGCTGACGCGCCGGCCGCTGCGCCGATGCCGGCCGTCGCCCGGCCACGGGTCAGTACCCGGAGCCGAGTTGCCGGGTGGTGTAGGCGCACTCCGTGTAGATGTAGCCGGACCTGAGCTTGGCGGTGTCCGAGGCCGGCGTCGCGGTGCTGCCGTTCGGCTTGTGGACGAAGTACGTGGTGCCGACGGGCAGGCTGATGGTGCGCTGCGGATAGCGCCTGCCGCTGTCGTGGCAGGGCTTGAAGCCGGTGAACAGCGTGTCGGCGAGCGTGTACGCCTTGCAGCCGCCGCAGCCCTTGAGGGTGAAGCTGCCCGTGACCGGGCCGGTGTACAGGACCGTGATGTCGTCCGGGCTGTCGTTCTTGACGGTGACGGAGATACTGCCGCCGGATGCCGTGGTGGGCAGTTTCCTGCCGGCCGCGGGCAGGGTGCGGGCGACCTCGGCGGCTATGGCGATCTTCTGGGCACGGGCCCGGTTCCGGTCGTGCTCGTGGTCGGCCGCGAACTGCTGCATGGTCTTCTGCGCCGCGTCGAAGTCGCCGTCCTTGTACTGGTCCACGCCACAGGCGTAGGTGCCCGAGTCGCCGCTGCGCCCGGCCCGGGCCGCCGACCGCGCCAGCCCCTCGTCCGCGTCACCGGCCGACTCGGACAGGTCGCCGATCCGGGTGCCGAGGGTGTGCAACTGCTCGACGGCCGCGCAGGGTTCGTCGCCGTCGACGGCCTTCTCGGCCTTCTTCACCGCCCCGTCGACGGCGGGCACCACCTTGGCCGCCGCGTCCGACCGCGGGAAGGTGTCGAGCAGGTCGCCGAAGCGGGTCACCCAGCCGGCCCCGCCGGTCGCGAGGTCCTGTGCGCCGCACTCGTACAGGGCGGTCGCGAGCCGGTCGTCGGGCCAGTGGGCCAGGGCCCCGAGCTGCTCCCGCGGCATCGTGCGGGGCACGGTACGCAGATACTCGAGGGGCTGCACGGCACCGCAGTAGTCCCGGTGGCCGTAGGCGGCACCCACCGTCGTGTAGTAGGTCCGCAGGCTCGCGGGGACCCGGCCGGCGGCACGGGAGCCGGCGTGGTCTGCGGCGATGTCCCGGTAGACCTCCAGGGCCGTCCGGTAGTCGTCCTCCGCGGCACGGAACGACCGCCGACCGCTCGTTGCCACCAGGTCGTCGGCCTGCTCCAGGCGGTCCAGGAGCGCCTGCTCGACCGCTTCGTCGTGGGCGTCCTCGTACCAGAGGGCACCCCCGGCCGGCACGGCGAGCAGCAGCACGCCCAGCAGTAGCGCGAGGGGCGCCCTGCCGGGCCCGGCCAGGCGGGTGCGCAGGCCGGTGAGGGCGCCGTGGACGGCCGCCGCCAGCAGCAGGACGGCGTAGCCGGCGAGCGCGGCGCCGGGGACTCCGTCGGCGTCCGCGGGGAGCGCGAGGAGCAGCAGGACGCCGGTCGCCGCCCAGCAGACGGCCATCGGGAGCCATCTGCGCAGGAGGGCGTAGCCGAGGCCCAGACCGCTCAGGTTGAGCAGGGCGACCGCGGCGGCCCGCCAGGCGTCCGGCGGCGCCGGCGGCGGGGCCGACGGCATCGGCGGCGGAGTGGGCGGCAGGGGCGGGGCCGGCGGCCCGCCGAACCCCTGACCCGGACCGTACGGACCTCCGGACATGACGGCTCCCCCCGGTCAACAGCGCCTGCATGTCTGCGAGTTCGCAGTGTACGGGCGCGGGCACGGGCCCGACAGGGGTTCGAACACCCGTATCCCTACACATTCTTTATTTGCCTCATGCCCCATTTGTCCGATTATCCTGGGCCGCTGTGCCGGGGCCCGGCCGAGCGGGCCCGCGGAAACCGTTCAGGAGAGGAGGCGGAGACGCATGCGCGTCGTACGGTGGTCCGCCCTTCGGTCGCGGATCGGACCCACCGACTGCGCGGAGGCGGCGCGGGCGACCGTGGCCGCCGGGCTGACCTGGCAGACCTGCACGACCCTGCTGCACACCCCCGACCCGTACGCGGGCGCCGTCGCGGCCCTGCTCATCGTCGAGACGACGGTCGTGCGCACGGCGTCCGCAGCCCTGCGGTACGGCTCGGGATGCCTGTTCGGCCTCCTCGTCGCCGTGCCCGGCGCGCTGTACGTCCAGCCCGCCATGGCAGGCCTGGCGCTGGTCGTGCTCGCCTCCGTGCTGCTGGCGCGGCGCGAGTTCCTCGGGCACTACGGGCTGCACGTGCCGACCACGGCCCTGATCACCTTCGCCCTGGTGCGCGGCCGCCACCCCGGCGAGCTGGCCTCCCACCTCGCGGAGATCGTGCTGGGCATCGCCTTCGGCCTCGCGTGCAGCGCGCTGCTGTTCCCGGCCGTGCGCGTCCGGTCCGCCGAGCGTGCCCTGGAGGAGCTGCGGGGGCTGGTCGCCCGGTACCTGGACGGCCTCGCCGACGCGGTGGTCCGGCACGAACCGCCCCGGGAGGTGCTCGGCACCGACTGGGAGCAGGATCTCGACACGGCACTGGAGCGCGCCCGCACCGAGGTGGACGAGGCGCACGAGAGCATGCGGTGGAACGTACGGCCCACCGCCCGGCGCCGCCACTGGCACCTGGACCGCCGGGTGCTGCGGACCCTGTCCGACGTGGCGCGGCAGCTGACCGCCACCGGCCGGCTCCTCGACGCGCAGCCCGCGGCAGCCGGCGCCGGCCCCGCCTTCGCCCAGCCCTACGCGCGGCTGCTGCGCACGACCGCCCTGTGCGCCTACGCGTGCCGGGGCGGCCGGCCGCACCCCGCGCTGCCCGCCGCGCGGCAGGCCCTGACCCGCCTCGGCGCCACCGCCTGCGACCGGCAGGCCGCCACCGCCGAGGGCGGGCGCCTGATCCGCCCCCTGGAATCGGCCCTGAGCTGCCTGTCCGCACCGGCTCCCGCACCGCCCGTCCGCACCCGGCGGCTTACCGGGGCCCCCGCCCGTGCCCGGCGGCTCTCCCGGGCCCTACACCCCCGCCTGCGACGATGACCTTGCACCGCACAGAATCCCGGCACGCCGCCCGCCCGCCCGCCGCACCTCGCCGCGCGGCTCCGGACGTCCGTCGCCGCCTCGCCGGCTCCCGCCTGCTGCCGCGGGCGGCCCCGGTACTCCTCATGGCGGTCGTGGCCGTCACCGATCTGCTCACCCCCGACTGGCTCCATGTGTCACCCGTGATGGCCGCCGTGCCCGTCCTGGCCTCGGTACTGCTGACGCCGTGGGCCACCGTGGCCCTCGGGTGTGCCGCACTGGCCGTGACCGCCCTGCTGCAGGCCGACGCGGGGCAGTACGGGCATCCGGACTCGGACGTCGTCCTGTTCACCCTGTTCACGGTCGGGCTGACCTCGTTCGCCGCCTGCTCCCTGCGCCGGGGCAGGGAACGCCGGCTCCAGCGGATCCGTTCCGTCGCGGAGACGGCACAGCGGGCCCTGATGCATCCCCTGCCCGGCCGGATCGGTTCGCTGGCCCTGCACGGTGTGTATCTGCCGGCCGAGTCGGAGGCGAGGATCGGCGGTGACTTCTACGAGGCCCTCGCGACGCCGTACGGCATCCGGATCCTCGTCGGCGACGTACGCGGCAAGGGCCTGCCGGCCGTCGGGGCCTCCGCGGCCCTGCTCGGCGCGTTCCGCGAACTCGCCCATCAGGAAGCGTCGTTGACGAGGGTCGCCGAGCGCCTCGACGAACGTGCCCGGCGGCAGATCGCCGCCGTGGACGCCTCACCGGACGGCGACCGTCCGGACGCCCGGGAGCCGTCGGCCCTCTCCGGCGACCGTCCGGACGGCCGGGAGCCGCCGCTCCTGTCCGGTGACCACCCGAACGGCGGGAGATCGTCGCCCCTGTCCGATGACCACCCGGACGGCCGTGGGTCCCCGGCCCTGTTCACGGAGCGGTTCGCTACCGCCCTGCTGGTGGAGTTCCCGCCCGGCGAACCGGTGGCCCGCCTCGTGCACTGCGGCCACCCCGAGCCGTCCTCGTGCACGCCGGCCGGGTACGGTGCCTGCCGCCCGAGCCGCCGGGTGCGCCGCTCGGCCTCGGCGACCTGCTGGACGTCGCGCCGGCCGCCCAGACCGTACCGTTCGGCCCGGGCGACCGTCTGCTGCTGTACACGGACGGCTTCATCGAGGCCCGCGACCCGCGGGGCCGCTTCCTCGATCTGCCCGCCCACGTCGAGGCACACGCAGCCCGCCCCCTGGAGGCACTGGTGAGCGGCCTGCGCCGCGACCTCGTACGCCACGTGCACGGCGACCTCGGCGACGATGCGGCGCTGGTGGCGCTGGAACGACTGCCCGAGCACCCCGGAAAGGCCGAAGGACCGGGCGGCCTCCCCTGTCCGGCGCAATAACGGTGCGCCGGACGGGCGCGCGGCCGTGACGGGTGTGACCGTGGGGGAAAGGACCCACGGACGTCGACGGCGAGGAGAGCGGGCATGGCGAACGGAACCGGCGAGGGCTGTGCGCAGCTGAGTGCCGTGGCGGACGCCGTGCTCTACGAGGGGTACCTGCTGTATCCCTACCGCCGGTCCTCGGCGAAGAACCGGGTCCGCTGGCAGTTCGGGGTGCTGCTGCCCCGCAACTGGGTGGAGCGCGACGAGCCGGTGGTGCCCGGCATCTCCGGCTCCGCGGACTCCTGGTACCAGCAGACCGAGTGTCTGCTGCGGGTCCGCGACTCCGGCGCGGTCGTCCGGGTGCGGGTGCGGTACCTGCAGATGCAGCACAAGCAGGTGGAGGCGGCCGACGGGAGCGGCGGGCATCGCCCGGTCGAGTCCCTGCGGACCGGCGACGGGGCGACCCATCTGTCCTTCGAGGAGGCGGTGCCCCGCGAGACGGAGCTGGTGCTGCCCCTGGCGGACCTGCTGCGGGGCGGCCGGACCACCGCCGTCGGGGCGCCCGCCGGGACCGAGTACGAGCCGCTGCCGGCGGGAGCGGGCAGGACGGTTCGCCGGCGCCGGCAGGTACGGGCCGGGACGACCGTCGAGGCCGAGCCGCTGGCACCGGAGCTGTACCGGCTGCGGGTGCGCACCGAGAACACCGCCGAGGCCCCGGACCCGGCGGCTCCGCGCGGTGCGGTGCTGGGGCAGGCGCTGCTCGCCACGCACACCCTGCTCGCCGGCGACGGGGTCGAGTTCGTGTCGCTGATCGATCCGCCCGCCGCCCTCGCGCAGCACGCCCGCGGCTGCCGCAACGCCTTCACGTTCCCCGTGCTCGGCGGCGCACCCGCACAGGCCGCCGCCGGGGACGGGGCGACCGGCACGATGCTGCTCTCGGCGCCGATCATCCTGCCCGACCATCCGCAGGTGGCACCGGAGAGCCCGGGCGACCTGCACGACGCCGCGGAGATCGACGAGATCCTGACGCTGCGCACGATGCTGCTGACCGACGAGGAGAAGGCCGAGGCGCGGGCCACCGATCCACGGGCCGCGCAGATCCTCGACCGGGTGGACACCATGCCGCAGGAGGTCTTCGCCCGGCTGCACGGCACCATCCGGTCCCTGACCCCGGCGCTGACCACTGCCGACGCACGGCCCTCCTGGTGGCAGGAGGGCGGCGACGACGGGCTGTCACCGGCGACGGACACCGTGCTGGTGGACGGCGTGCCGGTGGGCGGCGGCAGCCGCGTGCGGCTGTGCCCGCGCGGCCGGGGTGCCGACGCCCAGGACATGTTCCTGGACGGGCGGACCGCTGAGGTCGCCGCGGTCTTCCACGACGTGGACGGCAGCGTCCACCTGGCCGTCACCGTGGACGACGACCCTGCCGCCGAACTGCACGGCTGGTACGGCCGGTTCCACTACTTCCGGCCCGACGAGGTGACACCGCTCGGCCCACCCGAGGTGACACCGCTCGACCGGGCCGACGACGCGGCTCCGCTCGGCCGGGCCGACGACGGTGTGCCGCCCCGTCCCCGGGCGGACGCCCCCGAAGACCCCCCAGCCCCGACCCTCGCGGCCCCCTCGGCCGCGGCCTACGACCGACTCCGAGACCGGCTGCAACGGAGGCCGCAGACATGACCACACAGAGCGGTACCACCGAGGTACGCGGCGAGCCCAGCAGGGCCGAGGCCCGCGACGGGTTCGACGAGATCACCATCCTCTGGATCTCCGAGGGCATGAGCTGTGACGGCGACACCGTCTCGCTCACCGCCGCCGGCCAGCCCTCCATCGAGGACGTCGTGCTCGGCCTCATCCCGGGCCTGCCGAAGGTGAACCTCGTCAACAAGGTGCTGTCACCGAGCCTGGGCGGCGAGGACTTCCTGGCCCCCTACCGGGCCGCGGCCCGGGGCGAGCTGGAGCCGTTCATCCTCGTCATCGAGGGCTCGATCCCGAACCAGAACATCATCGAGGGCGACGGCTACTGGACGTCCTTCGGCAACGACCCGGAGACCGGTCAGCCGCAGACCCTCAACGACTGGATCGACCAACTGGCGCCCAAGGCCTGGGCGGTGGTCGCCGCCGGCACCTGCGCGACGTTCGGCGGCATCCACGCCATGGCCGGCAACCCGACCGGCTGCATGGGCCTCGCGGACTACCTGGGCTGGGACTTCAAGGCCCGCTCGGGCCTGCCGGTGGTGAACGTGCCCGGCTGCCCGATCCAGCCGGAGAACTTCATGGAGACCCTGATCTGGGTGCTCCAGCACGCGGCCGGTGCCGCTCCCCCGCCTCCGCTGGACCACATGCTGCGTCCGCAGTGGCTGTTCGGCAAGACCGTCCACGAGGGCTGCGACCGCGCCGCCTACTACGAGCAGGGCGACTTCGGGAAGGACTACAACTCCCCCAAGTGCCAGGTGAAGGTGGGCTGCTGGGGCCCGGTCGTCAACTGCAACGTGCCCAAGCGCGGCTGGATGGCCGGCATCGGCGGCTGCCCGAACGTCGGCGGCATCTGCATCGGCTGCACGATGCCGAGCTTCCCCGACGCCTTCATGCCCTTCATGGACGAGCCTCCGGGCGGCACGCTGTCGGCGATGGTGATCAGGCCCTACGGCGCCGTCATCCGCCGGCTGCGCGGCCTGACCAACGACATGGTGAACCACGAGCCCAAGTGGCGCCACAACAAGCGCAAGCTGACCAGCGGTTACGACCCGCACTGGCGCGCATGACACCGCCGCCGGCCGCACCCGTCCCGCACTCCGCCACCGACCCGCAGAACCCGAACAGCGAGGGGCAGTACCGCAGATGACCACCACCGAGTCGTCCCGGCAGTCAGGACGCAAACCCGCCCAGATCGTGGACATGTCCTGGGATCCGATCACCCGGATCATCGGCAACCTGGGGATCTACACCAAGATCGACTTCGCCAACCGGGAAGTCGTGGAGTGCCACAGCACCTCGTCACTGTTCCGCGGCTATTCGGTGTTCATGAAGGGCAAGGACCCGCGTGACGCCGGGTTCATCACCTCGCGGATCTGCGGCATCTGCGGCGACAACCACACCACCTGCTCCAACTACGCCCAGCAGATGGCGTACGGCGTGAAGCCGCCGAAGCTGGCCGAGCACATCACCAACCTGGGCGAGGCGGCGGAGTACATCTTCGACCACACGATCTTCCAGGACAACCTGGTCTTCGTGGACTTCTGCGAGGCGATGGTCAAGGCCACCAACCCCGGTGTCCTGGCCCGCGCCGAGCGCACCGACGCGCCCCGCGGGGACGTGCACGGCTACCGGACCATCGCCGAGATCATGAAGGCGTTCAACCCGTTCGAGGGCGAGGTCTACAAGGAGGCGCTGAAGGTCAGCCGGATCACCCGGGAGATGTTCTGCCTGATGGAGGGGCGGCACGTGCACCCCTCCACGCTGTACCCGGGCGGGGTCGGCACGATGCCGCAGCCCAACACCTTCACCGACTACCTCAGCCGCCTGATGCGGGTCATCGACTTCATCAAGAAGGCGGTGGCGATGAACGACGACGTCTTCGACTTCTTCTACGAGGCGCTGCCGGGCTACGAGGAGGTCGGCAAGCGCCGCATCATGCTGGGCTGCTGGGGCGCATTCCAGAACCCGGACGTGGTCGACTACCGCTACGCGACGATGAACGAGTGGGGCCGGGCGATGTACGTCACCCCGGGCATCATCGTGGACGGCAAGCTCGTCACCAACAACCTCGTCGACATCAACCTCGGCCTGCGCATCATGCTGGGCAGCTCGTTCTACGAGGACTGGGTCAACGAGGAGCCGTTCGTCACCCACGACCCGCTGGGCAACCCCGTCGACATGCGCCACCCGTGGAACCAGACCACGGTGCCGGTGCCGCAGAAGCGGGACTTCGAGGGCAACTACAGCTGGGTGATGAGCCCGCGCTGGTACCACCCGGACACCGGGGAGCACCTGGCCCTGGACACCGGCGGCGGACCGCTGGCCCGGCTGTGGTCGACCGCGCTGAGCGGCCTCGTCGACACGCCGTACGTCAAGACGACGGGCGGCAGCATCCGCATCACCCTGCCCAAGGGGGAGAAGCTCCCGGAGACGACCCTGGAGTGGCGCATCCCGAAGTGGAGCAACACCCTCGAACGGGACCGCGCCCGGCCGTACTTCATCGCCTACGCCGCCGCCATGGCCCTGCAGTTCCTGGAGGAGGCCATGGGCATGCTCAGGAGCGGTGACACGAAGGTGTACGAGAACTTCGAGGTGCCGGACGAGTCGATCGGCTGCGGCTTCCACGAGGCGGTGCGCGGTGTCCTCTCGCACCACCTGGTGATCCGGGACAAGAAGATCGCCAACTACCACCCGTACCCGCCGACCCCGTGGAACGCCAGTCCCCGCGACATCTACGGCACCCCCGGACCGTACGAGGACGCCGTCCAGGGCCAGCCGATCTTCGAGGAGAACGGGCCCGACGACTTCAAGGGCGTCGACATCATGCGCACCGTCCGGAGCTTCGACCCCTGCCTGCCGTGCGGTGTCCACATGTACATGGGCAAGGGCAAGACGCTGACGACCGTGCACTCGCCGACCTACGGAGCCAACCATGGCTGACGCCGCCGTACGGCTCCCGGACCCGGCGGTGGAGGCGCGGCTCGCCCGTCTCGACGAGGTGCTGGCCGCGCTGGAGACCGCTCCCGGGCCCGCGCTGGAGGCGGTACGGCTGCTGACCGAGGTGTACGGCGAAGCCCTCGCCCGGGTCCTGGACCGTGCGGACGCGGCGCTGCGCGCGCAACTGGCCGGCGACGAACTGCTCGCGCACCTGCTGGTTTTGCACGACATCCACCCCGAGTCCGCGGAGGACCGGGCCGCCCGTGCGGTGGAGAAGCTGCGGCCGGCGGTGCGTGAGCGCGGCGGTGACCTGGAGTGGGCCGGCGTCGACGGCCGGGTGGCCCGGGTGCGGCTGAGCAGCGGCGGCGGGTGCGGTTCCGGGTGCGGCGGCGGCTCGGCCGACGTGGTCGAGGCCGTGCGGGCGGCCGTGCTCGCGGTCGCCCCGGAGCTGGAGTCCGTCGAGCCGGTCACCGAGGAGCGCAAGGCGGCCCCGGCGTTCGTACCCCTGAGCACCATCAAGCGCCGCGCCGTGCCCCAGGAGGCACGGTGACCGTGGACGGAGCACTCGCCCGGGTGATCCGCTCCGCCGCCGACCGGGCGGCGCGGGCCGGGACCGAGACCTGCGAGCTGTGCGCCGCCCGCGTGGCGGAGGACCATCCCCACCTGTACGACACCGGGCCCGCCGAGGTGCGGTGCGTGTGCGGCCCCTGCTCGGTGCTGTTCGCCGACGACGGGGCGGGCGAGGGCCGTTACCGGCTCGTGCCCCGGCGCCGGCTGCGCCTGCCGCCGGTGGACACCGGGGTGCTGGGTGTGCCGGTGGGGCTCGTGTTCTTCGTGCCGCGCTCCGACGGCACGGTCACCGCGCAGGGGCCGAGCCCGGCCGGGGCCATGCGGTGGGAGGTGGACGCGGCGGCCTGGCAGCGGCTGGCCGCCACGGTCCCGCAGCTCGCCGCCATGGCCCCGGATGTGGAGGCGCTGCTGGTGAACACCGTGCGGGGCCTCGACGAGCACTGGATCGTGCCGGTCGACGACTGCTACCGGATGATCGCCCTGGTCCGCCGCGAGTGGCGGGGCCTCTCCGGTGGCGGCCGGGTCTGGTCGGCCGTAGAACAGTTCTTCAGGGGGCTGACCGAGCGGTCGTGACGACCCGGAAGGAGATCCGACATGGGCAGCATCCGAGTGGGCCGGCCCCAGGCCAAGCCCGACACGCCCAGCCACGTGCGCGGACTGCACCAGGGCAACAGGGGCCCGTACAAGCACCAGACCGGACACCACAAGGACGGCAGCTCCGACGCGCGCCGCTCCACCGGTATCCACTGGAAACGGCATGACGCCCTGATCAAGGACATGCCGAACATCTCACCGGGATGAGAGGGCAGGAAGTGACCGCGATGCACATCGTCATGAGAAGGCGCAGGGCCAGGCGGGCCGGGATGTCCGGACGCCGGCTGCTCATGGCCCAGGCCGCCCTCGTCGGCAGCCTGGCCACGGCGCTGCTCGTCAAGGAGTTCCCGGGGATCGTGCGCGAGCTGCGGATCTACCGGATGACCGGTGGGCTGCGCGCCGGCCACCGGTATCCGTGAGGCCGGCGTGCACGAACTGTCGATCGCGACCGCGATCGTGGAACAGGCCGGTGAGATCGCCCGGGCCGACGGCGCCGACGGAGTCTCGTCGGTGACCGTCCGGGTCGGCGAGCTGGCGGGTGTGGTGCCGGACGCGCTGCACTTCGCCTTCGAGGTGGTCCGCGACGGCACGGCGCTCGCCGGGGCGCGGCTGGTCGTGGAGCAGGTGACCGCCCTGGCCTGGTGCACCGGGTGCGCCGAGGAGTTCGCGGTCGGCATGCCGCCGTTCTTCTGGTGCCCGCGCTGCGACCGGCCCTCGCAGGAGCTGCGCAGCGGGCGGGAGTTGGAGATCACAGGGGTCGAACCGGCCGCGGCCCCGGCTTGATGCCCCCCGCTCGATGCCCTGGGCCCCGTCTGACGGCGGGGGCCCAGGGCATCGGGCGGCTCGGGGGACGGCTCAGCAGATGCGGGGCAGTTGCTCGCCCAGCGGCAGGTCCAGCACCCGGGTGCCGCCGAGGCCGGTGGCGACGACGACCATGCCCGGGTGGTCCGCGACGCATTCCCCGATCAGCGTGGCACCCGCGCCCTGCGGATGTGCCCGCATGGCCGCGAGGACGGCCTCGGCGTGCTGCGGGGGCACGAAGGCGACGAGCCGGCCCTCGTTCGCGACGTAGAGGGGGTCGAGACCGAGGAAGCCACAGGCGTTCGCGACCTCCTCGGGAACGGGCAAGGCCCGCTCCCGCAGCAGTACCCCCGTGCCGGAGGCGCGGGCGATCTCGTTCAGGGACGCGCCGAGGCCGCCCCGGGTGGGGTCGCGCAGCACGTGGATGTCCCGGGTGACGGCCAGCATGGCCGCCACCAGGTCCGCCAGGGGCGCGGTGTCGGAGGTGATCCCGACGCCGAACTCCAGGCCCTCCCGCACGCTCAGGACGGCCACGCCGTGCAGGCCGATGGGGCCGCTGACGATGACCGCGTCGCCCGGCCGGGCACGCTGCGGGCGGATGTCGACTCCTTCGGGGACGAGACCGACGCCGGCCGTGGTGACGTAGACGCCGTCGCCGTGCCCGGACTCGACCACCTTGGTGTCGCCGGTGGCCACGGTGACGCCCGCCGCCTCGGCCGCGGCGCCGAGGGCGCGTGCCACGCGGTCCACGACGGCCAGTTCCACGCCCTCCTCCAGGATGAAGGCGGTGGACAGGAACGCGGGCCGGGCCCCGCTCATCGCCAGGTCGTTGACGGTGCCGTTGACGGCGAGGTCGCCGAGACTGCCGCCGGGGAAGAACAGCGGGCGTACGACGTAGGAGTCGGTGGAGAAGGCCAGCCGGGCGCCGCCGAGGTGGAGCACGGCGGAGTCGGTGAGGGCCGCCAGGGTGGCGTTGCCGTAGGCGGGCGCGAAGACCTGCTCGACCAGTTCCGCCGACAGGGCGCCGCCCCCGCCGTGGCCCAGGACCACGACGGGCTGGTCGCGCAGGGGGGCGGGGCAGGTCCAGTTCGCCGGGTCGACGGGGGCCGCGTCCGGAGTGAAGAGGTCAGCCAACGGGGTTCATCTCCTCCTGCGGGATCCGGGATCCCTGGGCTGCCGGGGCGTTCATCCGGCGGTACAGGTAGTAGGCGGCGCAGGCACCCTCGCTGGAGACCATCGTGGCCCCGAGCGGGGTGCGCGGGGTGCAGGACGTGCCGAACGCCCCGCACTCGGTGGGTTTGATCAGTCCCTGCAGGACCTCGCCGGCCCGGCACACGGCGGGTTCCTCGGTGCGGATCCCGGTGACGTCGAAGCGGTGTTCGGCGTCGTACGCGCGGAAGGCGTCGGTCAGCCGCCAGCCGCTGGCCGGGATGCGGCCGATGCCGCGCCAGTTGCGGTCGGTGACCTCGAAGACCTCCTCGATCATGCGCACGGCGGCCGGGTTGCCCTGGTCGCGTACGGCGCGGGTGTAGGCGTTCTCCACCCGGTGCTCGCCGCGCTCGAGCTGGTGGACGGCACGGCGGATGCCTTCGAGGATGTCGAGCGGTTCGAAGCCGGTGACGACGACCGGGACGCGGTGCTTCTCGGCGAGGTCCGGGTACTCGGCGGTGCCCATCACGCTGCACACGTGCCCCGCGGCGAGGAAACCCTGCACCCGGCAGGCGGGGGCCGTCATGATGGCCTCGATCGCCGGCGGGACCCGGACGTGGGAGACCAGCAGGCTGAAGTTGTCCACGCCGAGGCGCCGGGCCTGGTGGACGGCCATGGCGTTGGCCGGGGCGGTCGTCTCGAAGCCGATGGCGAAGAAGACCACCTGCCTGCCGGGGTGCTTGCGGGCCAGGTCCAGCGCGTCCAGCGGCGAGTAGACGACCCGTACGTCGCCGCCCTCGCCCTTGACCCGGAACAGGTCCCGGTCGGTGCCGGGCACGCGCAGCATGTCCCCGAAGGAACAGAAGATCACGTCGGGGCGGGCGGCGATCGCCAGGGCCTTGTCGATGACGTCGAGCGGCGTCACACACACCGGGCAGCCCGGTCCGTGGATCAACTCCACCTGTTCAGGCAGGAGCTGGTCGATGCCGTGGCGGATGATGGAGTGCGTCTGGCCGCCGCAGACCTCCATCAGGGCCCAGGGCCGGGTGGCCGTGGCCCGGATCTCGTCCAGCAGCCGGCGGGCCAGCTCGGGGTCGTTGAACTCGTCGATGTACTTCACCGGACCTCACTCCCGCTCTCCTGCCGCTCCGCCTGCTCCCAGGCGTCGCCGAACTCCTCCTCCAGCAACCCCAGCTGCCCGAACAGCTCCAGGGACGCCCGTGCCGACTGCTCGTCCAGGCGCTGCAGGGCGAAGCCGACGTGCACGATGACGTACTCCCCCACCCGGACGTCGGGCAGGTATTCCAGACAGGCCTGTTTGCGCACGCCGCCGAAGTCGATCAGCCCGGTGAGGGGGTCGGCACGATGGTCGATGGACACGACCTTGCCGGGCACTGCCAGACACATGGGTCACTCCGTCTCGTCGTTGACTGCTGTTCCCGCGACCATCAGCTGGCCGAGTGCCAGACCGCCGTCGTTCGGGGGTACTTCGCCGTGCCGCAGGACCGTGAAGCCGGCCGTGCCGAGCAGCGCGGCGGTCTCCTCCTCCAGCAGCGTGTTGGCGAAGACGCCGCCGGTGAGGGCGACGGTGGTCAGGCCGGTCTCCGCCCGGGCCCGGCGGCAGAGGTGCGCCACCGCGCGGGCCATGGCCCGGTGGAAGCGGGCGGCCACGACGGGGACGGGGGTGCGGCGGGCCCGGTCGTGCAGGAGTGCGCGGAGGGTGGGCGCCGGGTTCATCTCCCAGCCGCCCGCCGGCCCCCATCCGCCCGCCGGGCTGCGCCCGCCGGGCTGCCGGCGGCCCGGGAGCGGTCCCCGGCGGCCGGGGGACCTGGCGAGGGCGACCGGGTACGCCATCCTGTCCGCGTCCCTGGCCTCCAGTGCCGCCGCCTCCAGCTCCATCGCCGCCTGCGCCTCGTACCCGGTGCGCTGGCACAGCCCCGCGAGGGACGACACCGCGTCGAAGAGCCGGCCCATGCTGGAGGTCGGCACGCAGGCCACCTGGCGCGTCAGCTGCTGCCGCAGCACGGAGAGTTCGGTCGTCGTGCACGCCCTGACGCTCGGCAGGTCCGGTTCCCACGGCAGTCCCGCCGCCCACAGCCGGGCCAGGGCCAGCCGGCAGGGGTTGGCCACGCCCGCGTCGCCGCCGGGCAACGGGGCGGGGGCCAGGCGGGCGTAGCGCCGGTAGCCGGTGTAGTCGGCGAGCAGGACCTCGCCGCCCCACACCGTGCCGTCGTCGCCGTATCCGGTGCCGTCGAAGGCGACGCCGATCACCGGGGTGGTGCCGTCGAGGCCGTGTTCGGCCATGGCCGCGGCGATGTGCGCGTGGTGGTGCTGGACCAGCCGCGGGGGGTGCGGGCCGAGCCGGGCGGCGCGCCCGTGGGCCCAGCGCGTCGAGTGGTAGCCGGGGTGCCGGTCGGCGGCGACCAGGGCCGGGGTGACGTGGGTGAGGCGGGTGAGGTGCCGTTCGGCACGCTCGGCGGCCTCGACGGCGGCCAGGTCACCCATGTCGCCGATGTGCGGACCGAACCAGGCGTGGTCGTCCTCCCCCAGGCACGGGGCGTTCTTCAGGTCGCCGCCGACGGCGAGCGTGGGGCGGACCGGCAGCGGGAGGCGCAGGGGGCGCGGGACGTAGCCGCGGGAGCGCCGCAGGACCTGTTCGGTGCCGTCGGGGCGGACGCGCAGCAGGGAGTCGTCGCACGGGGAGGCGATGGGCCGGTCGTGGGCGAGCCAGGCGTCGGCGAGTCCGGCCAGCCGGATCAGCGCCTCGCCGTCATCGGTGACGATGGGCTCGCCCGAGCGGTTTCCGCTGGTCATCACCAGCATCCTGGGGCCGGGGGGATCGCCGGGCAGGCCGAACAGCAGGGTGTGCACGGGGGTGTAGGGCAGCAGTACGCCCAGGTGCGGGCTGCCCGGGCAGACCTCGTCGGCCGGGCCGGGGCCGGCCGCGGGGGTGCGCCGGCGCAGCAGGACGATGGGGCGGCGGGTGCTGGTGAGCGCGGCCCGTTCGGCGGCGGAGAGCACCGCGATGCGCTCCGCCGTGGCGAGGTCGGCGCACATCACCGCGAAGGCCTTGCCGCCGCGCTCCTTGCGGCGGCGCAGGGTGGCGACGGCGCGGGCGTCCGTGGCGTCGCAGGCCAGGTGGTAGCCGCCGACGCCCTTCACGGCGACGATCCGCCCGGCGGCGAGGAGCGCCCGGGCCGTGGCGAGCGCCTCCGCGTCCCGGGCCGGCCGGACGCCGAGGCCGTCGGCCGGGACCAGGGTGAGGCGCGGGCCGCAGTCGGGGCAGGCGACGGGCTGGGCGTGGAAGCGGCGGTCGGCCGGGTCGCCGTACTCGCGGGCGCAGGCGGGGCACATCGGGAAGCCGGCCATGGTGGTGGCCGGCCGGTCGTACGGCATGCCGGTGGCGATGGTGAAGCGGGGGCCGCAGTGGGTGCAGGTGACGAACGGGTGCCGGTGCCGGCGGTCGCCGGGGTCGGCGAGTTCGCGCAGGCAGTCGGTACAGGTGGCGGTGTCGGGGGGCAGCTGGGTGCGTCCGGGGGTGTGCTCGCTGGGCCGGATGGCGAAGGGGCCGGTGGCGCCGGTGGCGGCGATGTCCTCGCAGCCGACGCCGGTGACGGTGGCCAGCGGGGGCGGCTGCTCGGTCAGCCGGCCGGCGAACCGGTCCACCTCCTCGGCGGGCCCCTCCACCTCGATGAGGACGCCGTCCGCGGTGTTGCCGACGAACCCGGCCAGCGCCAGGCCGGCGGCCAGGCGGTGCACGTAGGGCCGGAAGCCGACCCCCTGCACCGTGCCGCGCACGGTGATCCGGCGGCGGACCGGGCCGGTGGCGGGCGCGGTCACGAGGCGGGGGCGGAGAGGGTGTCGTGGTGATGGCCGTGCGGGTGCGGGGCGAGCGGCGGACGGTGCAGGGTGAGTCCGTCGCGGGCGGCGAGGGCGCGGTCGAGCAGGGTGCCGACGCCGGCGCCGGTCCGGGCGCAGGACCGTACGATCTCCACGCCCGGGTTGACCCGGTGCACGTACTCGTGGAAGAGGCTCTCGTCGAAGCCGGCCGGACCGGCGAGGTCCGTCTTGGTGATCACGACCAGGTGGGCGGAGCCGAACGCGGTCGGGTACTTCAGCGGCTTGTCCTCGCCCTCGGTGACCGCCATCAGCACGATCCGCAGGGTTTCCCCGAGGTCGTACGCCGCCGGGCAGACCAGGTTGCCGACGTTCTCCACGAACAGCACGGAGGTGTCCGGGGGCAGCCAGTCGGTCAGCCGGGCGCGGACCTGGCGCGCCTCCAGATGGCACAGGCCGTCGGTGAGCAGCTGCTTCACGGGCAGGCCGGACCGGGCCAGCCGGACGGCGTCGTTCTCGGTCGCCAGGTCCGCGGTCAGCGCGGCGGCCGGCACGCCCCGCTCCCGTGCGCGGGCCAGCACCCGGCCGAGCAGTTCGGTCTTGCCGCTGCCGGGGCTGGACAGCAGGTTGACCATGCTCATGCCCTGCTGGGCGAGGTCGGCGCGCAGGGCGGCGGCCAGGCCGTCGTTCTTCGCCAGGACGGCCTGCTGGACGTCGGACCGGCACATGGGCGCAGCTCCTCTGGGTCGGCGGCGGAGCCCGGGCCGCGTCCCGCGGCCCGGGGTGTCACCGATCTTCGGCCGCGCCGGTCGTCAGGCCGGGCAGCGCAGCCGCACGTGGCTGTGCGGATTCCACCGGGCGGCCCAACGCCGGTGCCGGCGCGGCCGGATCCGCCAGCAGGACCGGGACGAGCGTGTGCAGCGCGTCCACGGCCCGCTCGACGGCCTCCTGCACCGGTGCGCTGAGACCGGGCAGCAGTTCGTCCTCGCGCTCCGGCAGCACTCCGGGCTCGCAGGCCAGGACGAGGACGCGGGGCAGGGGCTCGTCGCCCAGGTGTGCGGCCAGTGCCAGCACTTTCACCGGGTCCATGCCGTGCGCCTCGGGCGGGGCGGTGCCGTCGGGAGGCCCGGCTTCGAGCAGGGTGAGGGTGCCGGGGAGCCGGCCGCGCGGCGCGGCGTCGACGAGGACCGCGGTGGCGTAGCCGCCCAGCAGGTCGTAGGCGAGGTCGAAGCCCCGGATGCCGTAGTCGTGGACGCGCACCTCGGTCGGCAGCGGGCGGTCTTCCAGGGCGCGGATCACTTCGGGGCCGAAGGAGTCGTCGCCGAGGAAGATGTTGCCGATGCCCGCCACCAGCAGCCGCGGCGTCACCGGGCGTCACCGGCGGGTGCGGTGAGGGGCCGGGTGGAGCCGGCCGGGGTCTTGCGGACGAAGGCCGCGCGCAGGGCGTGGTAGGAGGCGTCGGGGTCGAAGAAGAGGGCGTGCATGCGGTCCAGTTCGGCCTGCCGGTACGCGCTGAGGGGGCGTCGCCGTTCGTCTGCCGCGCGGGCGGCCGCCTTGGCTTCGATCCGCCGGTCCAGGCCGGGCGCGGCGGCGAGTCCGGCCGCCAGCCGTTCCACCTCGGCCGCGAACTCCTGCGGGGGCGCCGGCACGAGCCGGTCCACGAGGCCGAGCCGTTCGGCGGAGGCGGCGCTGACCGGCAGCGCCTCGGTGGTCAGCCGGTGGGCGTGGTCCGGGCCGACGCGGCGGGGCAGGGTGTAGGTCCAGAACTCCGAGCCGTACAGGCCCATGCGCCGGTAGTGCGGGTTGAGGACGGCGCCGGTGCGGCACCAGACCTGGTCGGCGGCGAGGGCGAGCATGGCGCCGCCGGCCGCCGCGTTGCCGGCGAGGGCGGCCACCACGAGCCGGTCGGTGGTGCGCAGCACGGCCTCCACGAGGTCGTCGATGGCGTTGAGGTTGGTCCAGGACTCCTGGGCCGGGTCGGGAGCCGCTTCGATCACGTTGAGGTGGATGCCGTTGGAGAAGAAGTCGCGCATCCCGCCGAGGACGAGGACACGGGTGGGCCGGGTGAGGGCGTGCTCGTAGGCGGCGAGCAGCCGGCGGCACTGGCCGGTGCTCATCGCGCCTCCCGGGAAGGCGAAGGTGAGGAAGCCGACGTCGCCGTGCTGCCGGTAGCGGATGTCGGTCCAGGTGCGCCGGCCGGGCGGGAGTTCCAGCGGGGCGGGGTCGTCCGGGAGGGTGAGGCCGGGCTGGTGGGCGGCGAGCACCGAGGTGGCCGGCCGGCGGAAGGGCGCCGGGTCGCCGGAGTTCTTGCGGGGCCGCAGTTCCGGGATCCAGACCGCGCCGTCCCGGGTGGCCCGGCAGACGGCGCCCGCTCGTTGGGCCAGCAGAGCGCCGGGCCGGCCGTGCAGCCGGTCCTCGGGGTGACCGCCGTGCAGGAAGACCTCGAGTCCGAGGAGTTCGTCGAGGACGCCCGGCTGTGAGTCGGCGCCGCGCAGCTTGCGCAGGACCGTCTCGGTGTCGTCGTGGTCCCAGTCGATCCGCCGCCGTTCCTGGCGGAAGAAGTCGCGCCAGACGACGGTGACCGACTCGTCGGTCTGCGCGAGGGGCTTGTGAGAGCCTTCGGCGAAGCGGCGTACGGCCGTCAGGACGGCGGTGACGGCGGCGTCGGAGGCCTCGTTGCGGTAGAGGTCGCTCTTGCCGGCGGGTGGCACGGGGAACGGCTCGGCCGCCCAGATCGCGCCCGCGTCCATCGCCGCCTCGGCCTGGAGCACGGTCACGCCCCAGTGCGGGGCCTGTCCGGCGATGGCCCAGTCCAGTGAGGAGGGGCCGCGGTCACCGGGCGGCCCGGGGTGGACGATCAGGCAGGTGTGCTGCTGCCACACGTCGTCCGGCACGGCCGTTCTGAGCATCGGTGCGACGATCAGGTCCGGCCGCAGCTCGTGCACGGCCGCGCGGACCGGGTCGGGGCCGTGCGTGGCGAGTACGACGTCCACCTGGTGCCCGTGGTCGGACAGTTCCGCGTACAGGCGCTGGGAGAGGCTGTTGAACGCACTGGCGACGAGCAGAATGTTCATGACATGGCATCGTCGTCCTCGTACGGGGTGCCGTGAAGAACCTCCGCGGCGTTTCGCCCGCCTCGGTCAGGTCTCTTCCTCCATCCGGATCGCATTGCGCAGATCGTCGAAGGCCCGGGACCGCTCGTCCTTGTGCGCCTCCAGCAGGGCCGCGGCGATCGCGTCGAGCTTGCGCTGGATGGCGTGCTCGGCGCGCATCTCGGCGTTCTTCAGCAGGGCCAGCAGGAGCAGGGTGACCGCCGTCATGGACTCGCCCGCGAGCAGCAGCAGTTCCAGGTCCAGGTGGGCGACGTGGGCACCGAGGAAGAAGCCGACGAGCAGCAGGCAGAACAGGAAGAACAGCGGCGAGCTGGTGAAGTTGGAGGCGTACTCGGCGAACTGCTCGAACCGGCCGCGGTGGGCACCACCGCGGTGGACGGGGTTCTTGAAGGTCATGGCCCAGCCTTTCCCCGCGGCGGGCGGACGCCCCCGGCCGTACCCACGGCCAGGCGTACGGCGTCGGCGGTGTCAGGCCGCCAGGGGACGTTCGGGGGCGAGGCGGTCGAGGAGCTGGCCGTGGTGGAGTTCGGCCACCGGGGCCAGCAGGTCGGGGTGGCGGAGCAGGGCCGCGGCACGGCGGTCGCCGGCGTCCGGGGTGAGCAGGCGCCGGAACTCGGCCGCCGTCGCCGTGGTGTGCTCGCCCTCGGTGAGTGCGGCGACGGCCGTCCCGGCCAGCTCGGCGTCGGTGAGCAGTACGGCGGCCCAGCTGGCCACGACCTCGTCGACCCAGGTGCGCCAGGCCCATTCCTCGGCCGGGTGGCCGTCGGTCGTCTCGGCGCCGGTGATCCAGTCCAGGCGGGCCGCGCCGCCCGGGCCGGCCATGCTGACCAGGGCCGCGTCGATGTCGGTGGGGTACCGCAGCGCGGCGGCGACCGTGACGGCCTGCCGGGCCTGCGCCTCGCACAGCGCCAAGGCCAGCGCGCCGCCGCTCGGCGGGTAGGCGACGGTGAGCCAGCGTGCCGTCGCGGCTATCAGGGGGGACAGATCAGTGAGCACAGCCGGGCCGTCCGAGGTGCGCTGGGGAACAGGGGATGCACGCCACGGTAGCCCGGGGCGGGGCACGGCCGGGAGGGGGTGCGAAACAGGTCATATGTGACGTGACCCACCCACGGGGTCGGCGGTCACCGGATCAGCGCCGTCCGGCCGCGTCAGTTCCCCCACCGTGGCGCGAAGTAGTCGCGCAGCCGGGCGATCTTCCCGTCGCGGACGCGGAAGATCTGCACCAGCGAGATCGTCTCGTCCGTCCCGGTCCCGGTCCCGTCGCCGTCTCCGGCTGCGTCGAAGACCGCGTCGGTCTCGACGGTGAACACGTCGGGATCGGCGGTGGTGTGCAGGACGTAACCGGACTTCTGCGCATTGGGCGCCCTGGTGTCCCGTGCGTTGCGCTCGCAGTACGCGGCCATGGCCCTGCGGATCTCCTCGCGCCCCTCCATCCGCTGCGGCAGGGCGGCGCCCGCGGGCAGGAGCGGCGCCTCGAGGACGCCGCCCTCGGTGAAGTTCTCGGCGAGGGCGTCGGCGTCGCGGGTCAGGATTCCGGCGTGGACGTGGCTCTGGAAGATCTCCTGCGGTGATCTGGACACGACGGCCTCCCGAGGCACGGTCACAAGGCACGGTCACGCGGGAACACCACTTCACCACGGCGGCGCGGTACCGGTGGCGGTTTCGCCGAACGGCGGGGTGGCAGGCCTCCTCCGGGCGGGCGCGGGAGCGGGCCGGTGCTCAGTCCTGCGTGCGGCGGTCGCGGATCCGGGCGGCCAGTACGGCGACGTCGTCCTCCGCCTGCTGGACGTCCAGCCGGGCGACCACCGTGTCGAGGACCTGCTCCACGCCGGAAGCGGTCCCGAAGCCGACGCCGGTCAGCCTGTCCAGGGACTGGTCGATGTCCTCGCCACGGTGTTCGACGAGTCCGTCGGTGAACAGCATCAGCGTCTGGCCGGGGGCCAGCCGGTAGGTGGCCGGCTCGTAGCCGCCCAGTCCGGTGCCGAGGGGCGGGCCGACCGGCACGGGCAGCAGCGAGGCACGCCCCTCGCCGTCGATCACGACCGGCGGCAGGTGGCCGGCGCTCGCCAGCGTGACCTGGCCGCGGTTGGGGTCGAGCCGGGCCAGGAGACAGGTGGCGGGCCTGCGGTCCGGCTCCCCGGACGCCATCTCGTCGAGCTGGCGCAGCACCCGGTGCGGGGGCAGGTCGGCGGAGGCGATGTACCGCAGGGACGAGCGGTAGGCCGTCATGTCGACGGCGGCTTCCAGGCCGTGCCCCATGACGTCACCGACGACCAGCAGCGTACGGCCGAAGTGCAGCCGGACGGTCTCGCACCAGTCACCGCCGACCAGCGAACTCTGTCCGACGGGCAGATAGCGGATGGCCACGTCCAGGTTCGGGTGCGGCCGGCCCGGTTCGGCGAGCAGGGCCCGCTGCAGCTTGCCGACGATGCTGCTCACCGCGTCGTGCTCACGGGCGTGCCGGATGTGGGAGGCGGCTCGTTCGGCGAGGAACGCCATGTGGTCCGCCTCGGCGCGGGTGAACGGCGCCTCGGCGCGGGCGCACACCAGCGTGCCGTAGGAGTGGCTGCCGGTGACCAGCGGCACGGACAGCGCGGTCCGGCCGCCGCCGGGGCTCCAGGAGACGGCCCCGCCCTCGGCCGGCTCCCCGGACCCGCACACCACGACCCCGGCCTGCCCGGCTTCGGGGAGCAGACACGGGTTGCCGCTGACGGCCTCGTACCCCGAGCCCACCGCGCGACCGGCGGGCAGTACCGCCGCCGCGCCGCCCGCCTGTGCCACCGCCGCACGGGTCAGCTCCAGGCAGGTCGTGCCCTCGTCGAGCGTCGTACCGATCGCCGACGCCGCCGCGCGCAGCTCGGCCACGCCCACGGGCTTGCGGAGGTCCGGGGCGGATATGCCGCCGCCGGCGGTGTCCACCGCCGGCGGTCGAAAGGGCTGGTGCCAATTCGCCACGTCCCCACCATAAACGGTGACCGCCGACTACCTCACCATGCTCACGTCAAGCCCGTCCGCCTGGGGCAGGACGCCGGTGCGTGCGCACCCCGACCGCCTCCCGGCCGGCCGCCCGCACCCGCTCCGCGGTCTCCGCGGCCGTCAGACCGTCCCGCTGGGCCTGCGCGAACTCGTCCTCGGCCGTGCCGGCGCGTGGTGCCGGGCACAGGACCGCCGGCGCTCCGGTGCGGCCGGCCGTACCGGCCGCCTCCAAAGGACCGCCGCCGTGCCGGAGGCCCAGGAAGGACGGCCGTCCACCGGAGGCCCCGGACCCCCGCCGCACCAGGGGTTCAGGAGGGGCCGGCTGCCGTACCGGACGCCTTGCGAGGGCCGGCCCTGCCGGGCGTGTCCGGTGCCCGGCGCCGGACCGCCCCGGCCGGGGGTCGCTCCCGGAGCGCGCCGTACGCGACGAAGTACGCGGGAAGCCTGCGCAGCCAGGGTGAACCCGCGACCAGGCCCGCCGCCCGGCGGGCCCGCTCCGCGCTGCCGAGGGGCGGCCGGCCCCGCAGGACCGGGGCGATGAAGCGAGCGTGGGCGGCCCGCTGGAGCGCCTGCGTGGCGACCGTGGTGGGACGGCGGCGGCGCTGCACCCGGCGCACGTCGCGCAGCCGCACGGTCTCGCGGCCCAGCGGCCCGGCCAGGCACCGTGCGGTGGCCACGGCGTCCTGCACCGCGAGGTTGATCCCGATGCCGAAGACCGGGGACATGGCGTGCGCGGCGTCGCCGATGCACAGCAGACCGGGGCGGTGCCAGCGGCGCAGGCGGTCCAGGTGCACGTCGAGGAGCTTGACGTCGTCCCACGAGCGCAGCGCGGGCATGCGGCCGGCGATCCAGGGGACGGCGCAGGCGAAGGCCGTGCGGAAGGCGTCCAGGCCGGCGGCGCGGCGCTCGGCGTCGGTGCCCTTGGGGATGAGCGCGGCGCACTGCCAGTAGTCGCCCCGGTCGATCATCGCCGTCAGGAAGCCGTCGCCGGCGCCGCCGTAGAGCCCGGACGGGTCGCCTTCGTGCCGGGGCAGGCGGAACCACCAGGCGTCCATCGGGCAGGCGAAGCGGTGCAGGGCCAGTTCCGGCCGGGAGCGGGCCAGTGAGCCGCGTCCGTCGCAGGCGACGGTGAGGACGGCGCGCAGCTCGCCGGTGCGGCCGTCGGCGGTGCGGTAGCGCACCCCGGCGACCCGGCCCGACTCGACCAGGAAGGAGGTCGCTTCCGTGTTCATCCGGAGCCGGAAGCACGGCTCGCGGCGGGCCTCGTCGGCGAGCAGGTCCAGCAGGTCCCACTGGGGCACCATCGCCACGTAGTCGTAGGGGCCGCGCAGCACGGAGAGGTCCGCGACGGTGACCGGGGAGCGGCCGGCGCCCAGCGGCAGCTGGATGGTGCGGACCCTGCGCTGCGGCAGCCGGGCGAAGCGCTCGGCCAGCCCCAGGTCGTCCAGCAGGGCCAGGGTGGACGGGTGGACCGTGTCGCCGCGGAAGTCCCGCAGGAAGTCGGCGTGTTTCTCCAGGACCGTCACCGCGATCCCGGCCCGGGCCAGCAGCAGGGCGAGCACCATGCCCGCCGGGCCGCCCCCCACGACACAGCATGTGGTCTTTTCCATGGCGGTCCGCCTTCTCGGCGAGAGCGTAAATTCATCAGGCGATGAATAGTGTACTCCTTCGGGCTGCCCGCATCACGTGTCCGTTTCGGGCTGCCCCGGATCCCGTGTCCGAGCGGCGGTTTCAGGCGCGGGGTGCCCACGCGGCGGCGATGTGCGCGTCCGCGGCGCGTGCGGGCTCGGACGGTCGGTGCGACAGCCGGTGCGGCGTGTCGCCGCCGTCCAGGAGGGAACTCGTCGGGCGCCCGGCACAGGGCCGAGCACGCACCGGGGAGGTCTGGGAGGTCTCATGACGACGGATGCCGCACGCTACGACGACCGGGGCGACGTACCGCTCGGGGGCTACGCCGCGCTCGCCTCCGTCTTCGCGGCGGGCGCGGGCGGCTTCGCGCTGCTCGCCCGGCGGCGCGGCGTGAGGCTGCCCCGCGAAGTGCCGCCCTGGGACGTGGTGCTGCTGGGGGCGGCGACCTACAAGGCGTCGCGGCTGCTGGCCAAGGACAAGATCACCAGCTTCCTCCGGGCGCCGTTCACGCACCGCGCGGAGGACGGCGAGGCGAGCGAGGTCACGGACGAACCCCGGGGCACCGGGCTCCGGCTGGCGGTCGGCGATCTGGTCTCCTGCCCGTTCTGCATCGCCGCCTGGGCCGCCGGGGCCCTCATGTGCTCCTACGCGGCGGCACCCCGGTTCACCCGGCTGGTGTCCGGCGGGTTCGGCGCGCTCACCGTGGCGGACTGGCTGCAGTACGCCTGGACGCTGACCCAGCAGCAGGCCGAGAACTGAACCGCTCGGGTGCCTGGCCGCGCCTGGGCTGCACGGGTTACCGGCGGGGCTGCACGGGTCACTGGCGCGGGGCTGGCGCCGGTGACCGGGCGCGGGGGCGGGGTACTCGGTGGCAGCCCCCAGGTTCGCGGGGACGGGTGAACCGTCAGCACTTCGCGGAAGGGACCGGCCTCATGCGGCACGACGAGATGATCGGAAAGGTGCAGGCCCTGGCCCAGCTGCCGGACCGGGGCACCGCCGAGCGGGCCGCGCACGCGGTCGTGTGCACGCTGTCCGAACGGCTTCCGGCCGGGCTGGCCCGGCACGTGGCCGCACAGCTGCCGCCCGACATGGCCGCGGCCATGCGGGAGGCGGCCGACGCGTCCGGCTCGCCGGACTCCGGAACCGCGGGCGAACGGTTCGGGCTCACCGCCTTCGCCGGGCGCATCGCCGCCCGGGCCGGCACCAATGAGGACCGGGCGTTGCGGGACGCCGCCGCCGTACTGGAGGTGCTGGATGCCGCGCTCGCCCCGGAACTGACCGAACGGATGGCCCTGGCTCTGCCGTCGGACATCCGCGAGCTGCTGCCGGTGGGCCGCGCGACCGGGGAGAACGAGGGAGCCGGCTGATCTTGGGCCACACCGAGGGACCGGCCGAGCAGGGGCGAGGAGTTTCCCAGGCGCGCCGCGCCGGACTGCTTGCGACCGGGGCAGGCCAGGCGTGACCGGGGCGGCCCGACATGACCGACAGCGGCCCAGGCGCGAACCCGGGCGGGCAGGCGTAACCGGGGGCGGCCCAGGCCTGACTCAGGGCAGGGCGAGCACGCATGGCCCGGGACGGGGCGAGCGCGCATGGCTCAGGGCTAGTGGGTTCACTTCGTGTGCGTGCGCTCACCGTGGGCAGGCGTACTGCTGAAGCCCCCCACTCCGAAAAGGTGCTCCATGGCCTTCTTCGCCCTCTCCCGGCAGGAACCGCTGACCCTGCTCTCGGCCACCGACCTGGCGGCGCAGAGCGACCGGTTGCAGCAGGAGAACGATCAGTTGCAACGGGCCGTGTCCTCGCACGCCGTGATCGACCAGGCCATCGGTGCCGTCGTCGTCCTCGGGCGGCTGGCCCCGGAAGAGGCCTGGCGTGCGCTCCGGGACGTCTCGCAGCGGACGAACGTCAAACTGCGGACGGTCGCCGAGCACGTCCTGGCCTACGCCCAGGGCGGGCCGCTTCCCGAGCCCGTGCGGGCCGAGCTGGCCAAGGCGATCGCCCGCTACCGCCGGTACCGCGGGACGCCCGCCGCGCTCAGTGACGGCCTGCCCGCGCCCGACGGCGGTGACGGTGGCGACGGGTCGCCGGGGGCCGCAGCACCCAGCGGTCCTCGACCTGGTCGAGCCCGTACAGCACGGCGCTGAGCACCGGAAGCAGCAACAGCGCGATGATGATCACTGGAGGCTCCCCCCTCCTTGCCGAGGACGTCCGCCGAGTGCCCACGTCGTGGCGCGTCCACCCGCGCCGCCGGTGAAGGTTCTGTGACCCCTCGCAAACCCTTCGCAGACCCCTCGCAGAGCTCCGGCAGACACCTCGCACCGGCACGGCGGTCGGCGGTCGAGTCACATGCGGGTGACTTCGGCGCGCTCCTTCGCCGCCCTGCGCTTACGGTGCAGTGAAGGTGACCGGTCGTCAGCCGGTCCCGGTCGAGAGGAGACCGGATCGGTGGTGGGCGAGGCACGGCGGCGGGTGGCCGAGCGGGGCGGAGGACGCCGGGCCGGGGGCACGGTGCTGGGCAGCCGGCCCTCGTACTCCGTGCGGCCGGCTGCCCTGTCCCGCCCCGAACGGGTGCCGCCGGCCGAGTGGACGGTGCCCTGGCTGCGGACCGCCGCCGCCTACGCCTGGCGGCTGATCCTCGTCGGCGTCGCCGTCTACGGCGTCTTCAGCGTCCTCGGCAGCTTCCAGCTGATCGCCGTGGCCCTGTTCCTCGCCCTGGTCATGACGTCCGTACTGCGCCCCTGCACCGATCTGATCGCCCGGTTCCTGCCGCGTCCGCTGAGCGTGGCCGTGACGCTGTTGGGCAGTGTGCTGCTGGTGCTGGCCCTGCTGGCCCTGGTGGGCAGCGCGGTGGCGGGCGAGTGGGACCGGCTGGTGGGGGACTTCCGCGGCGGTGTCCACCGGATCCAGGACTGGCTGCAACGGCCGCCGTTCCGGATGAGCGCCGACCGGCTCTCCGCCCTCCAGGACCAGTTGACGCGCTATGTCACCTCCCACCGGTCGGCGCTGCTCAGCAGCGCGGTCAGCGAGTTCGGACGGGTGGTCGAGCTGGTCACGGGCGGTGCGCTCGCGCTGTTCGCCTCGGTGTTCTTCATCCACTCCGGCGAGCGGCTGTGGGGCTGGATGCGTGACCAGCTGCTGCCGAGCGGCGCCCGTCCGGCCTGGGACCGGGCGGGGCGGGCGGCCTGGCAGTCCTTCGCCGGGTACACGCGCGGCATCATCATCGTGGCCGCCACCAACGCCGTGCTGGTCGGCATCGCCCTGCTCGTGCTGCGGGTGCCGCTCGCGCTGCCGCTGGCCCTGCTGGAGTTCTTCGCGGCGTTCGTGCCGCTGGTGGGCTCGCCGGTGGCACTCGGCGTCGCCACGGTCGTCGCACTCGCCGGCCGCGGGCCGCTCACGGCGGTGGCGGTACTGGTGCTCATCGTCGTCATCGGCCAGTTGGAAGGGCATGTGCTGCATCCGCTGGTGATGAGCTGGGCGGTGCGGCTGCACCCGCTGGTGGTGGCCGTGTCCGTGATCGCGGGCAGCATCGTCGCGGGGGTGATCGGCGCCGTCGTGGCGGTTCCCCTGGTCTCGGTGGTCTGGGCGGTGCTGCGCGCCCTGCGCACGGTCCCGCCGTGACGGGATTCCCTCGCCGTCGCCGGGTGCGGGCCCGTGGGGGCCGTTCGCGCAGTTCCCCGCGCCCCTGGGCAGGCCGGCGCGAACCCACCCGGGGGCGCGGGGAACTGCGCGGCCGGCCACCATGCACCCGCAGGCGGAAACGCAGGGAGACGCGCACCCACCGAAGGGGCGCGGGGAACTGCGCGGCCGGCCACCATGCACCCGCACCCGGCAGCGGTGGGGTGCTCCCACGGCTCTCACTGCCGTTGGCATGACGTCGTGGCATGGTGGCACCCGGGGCGCCGTGCGTGGGATACGAGTGACCTGGCAGGACGTACGGCGTGATCTGACCGCCGCGGGGGACGCGGCGCGCCGCGCCTGGGCGGGGCCGGGCCGGGAACGGGACCTGGCCGTTCAGGCGGTGAAGGGCGCGCTGGCCGCGTGGGTGGCCTGGGCGGTGGCGGGCTGGTGGCTGCACGCCCCCGTCGCCTTCGTCGCCCCCTGGGTGGCGTTGGTGCTGGTCGAGTCGACCGTGTACCGGTCGGTCGCGCACGGCCTGCAACAGCTCGCGGCGATCGCGGCCGGCACGGTGACGGCCACCGCGGTCGGACTGCTGTTGCACGACACGGTGGCCGCGATGGCCGTCGTCCTCCCGTCGGCGATGCTGCTGGGTCAGTGGCGGCGGCTGGGCAGCCAGGGCATCTACGCGGCCACCGGCGCCCTGTTCGTCCTCACCGACGACTCCGTCACCGTCGCCACCTCCGCGGCCCGGCTCGGCGAGGCCCTGTTCGGCGCGGTGGTCGGCATCACGGTCAACGCGCTGGTCCGCCCCCCGCTGTATCTGCGCGACACCCGGGCCGTACTGCGGGACGCGGCGAGGGAGGCGCACGACATCCTGCGGGCCGTGGCAGACGGGCTGGCCGAGGACGGCTGGGACGCCGAGCAGGCCGGTGCCTGGCACGAGCGGGCCCTGCGGCTGCACCGGCTGGTGGAACAGGCGCGCTCGACCGTCGACTGGGGCCGGGAGAGCCTGCGCGGCAACCTGCGCGGCCGGACCGGCGCCCCGCCGCTGCCCGGCAAGGGGTACGACGACGCGCTCGTGGTCCTCGACTACGCGGCCGTGCACACCGCCGGGGTGACCCGCACGGTGCGGGAGGCCGCCGCCGGGGACCGCCCGGCTCGCCGCCCCGACCCCGGACTCGCCCGGCGGTACGCGGAGTTCCTGTCCCAGACCGCACGTGCGCTGCGGTACTACAGCCAGAGCCGGTTCGGCGACGAGTGCGACGACGACCTGCGGGAGGCCGTGGCCCAGCTCCGCGACACCCTCGCGGACCTGCGCCGGGATCTGGTCCGCTCGACGACGGACGATCCCGACGAGTTCGCCACGTACGGCGCGCTGCTGGCCCAGGCCCACCGGCTGGCCGACCAGCTGGCCGCCTCGGGCGCGTGAGCAAGCCGGCGGTCAGTCGACGGTGGCGCCGGCGAGGACGGCTTCCACGTCCTCGGTGACCGCCGGGTCCACCGCGCCGGTCGTGAGCCCGAGCAGGAAGGAGGTGCGCTCGCCGTCGACGGTCACCACGGTCAACTGCAGGCGGGCGGTGCCTTCGTCGCTCTTGATCCGTAGCACGGCCGTGTGCGCCGGCCGGCCGTCGACCACGGTGTCGTGCGAGTCCTCCAGGGCAGCGGGCCGGTCGGGGAAGAAGAACTCGGCGTTGGAGCGGGCGACGGCCTCCGTCGTCCGGCCGAGGTCGGCGCGGGGCACCACCTGTCCCGCGCGGCCGGCCAGGACGGTGGCGCCGGTGTCGGCGGTCGCGCCGGCCTGGACACTGCTGATCTGTGAGGAGAACGCGCCGATCAGGTCCTTGTCCTTGGCCGCGTCGTGCTTCCAGCCGTCCGGGATGCCGTAGGAGAGTCCGGCACGGGCGTCCGTGACCCGGGGCCGGCCCGCGAGCGGCCCGGAGTCCCCGTCGCGCGTCCACCGGACGGCCACGGCCGCGGCCACGACGACCAGCAGCGCCACGAGGCCGGCGATCAGCCACCGTCGCCGGCCCGGCGCGGGCCGCGGCGGCCCGGCAGGGAACAGAGGGGTCGGCTGTGTCGTCGGGGAGGGCGTCGGCGTCGTCATGCCCTCAGCTTTCCCGGTCCACGGGGGCGGCGCCTGAGTCGTCGTACTCTGGCGTACTCAGGCGCTCGGTGCGGTGTCGCCGGGCTCCCGTACGCCGAAGAGGGCCGGGCCCACGGTGAGGACGCCGTTGGTCAGCGGCCGGCAGCGCACTCCCCCGCCGCCGCGCAGCGCGCGCTGGGCACCGGGCCCGAGGGTGGTGTCCATCCATGCGCAGGGCCGGGCGGCCCGGCGGACCTCCAGTTCCACCGGACCGGAACCGCAGTCGAGGAAGACCGTCGAGCCGATGAAGGCGTCGATGTCGATCCCGCGCAGCAGGACGTTGCGCCGGGTGCGGAGCAGGTCGGCCGGGTACGGCGCCGGCAGCCGCTCCGCCGCCATGAGGGTGATCGACGCGTTGCGGTGGGCGGGCTGGTTGAAGTACCGGTCGCCGACGATGCCCAGGCCCGCCCGTATCTCGGCCGTCGTCACCAGTTCCCCGGGCGGCAGTTCGGGCAGACCGCCGCCTGGGCGGCCGGCGAGCCGGTGCACCGGGGAGACCAGCAGCTGGAGGATTTCGACGTGCGGCACGCGGTCGAGCCTAACCGGGGCTGCCCGTCGCCTCGCCGCCGGTGGTGCCCCGTACCAGGAGGTGGCCGCTCGCACCGGCCGCCAGCAGACCGGCCACCATGACGATCAGGCTGAGCCCGGGGCCGGAGGACCAGTCGACGTGGGAGGCCCGGGCTGCCAGGACGAGTGCCATGGCCAGGGCCGTGCCGGGCAGGGACAGCAGGGCCGGCCGGGTGCGGCCGAGGTCGTCCTCGGCGAGGGAACCCAGGACGCCCACGCCCAGGGCGAGCGCCCAGACCCCCAGGGCCTGGGCGTCGGCGCGGCTGGTGTGCCAGGGGACGAAGTCCGCCCAGAAGCCGGGCCGGACGAGCAGTCCGGTGCCGATGCCGAGCCAGGAGGAGCCGAGCACCGCGAGCGGCGGCTTGGTCCAGCCCGGCAGCGGAGTGGTGCGCGGCGCGGGCGGCCCCGGCCGGGTGAAGACCTGTCCGGCCAGGCAGACGGCCGCCGCCACGCACAGCAGGCCCAGGGTGACCAGCCAGCCGAGGCTGAACAGCACGGAGACGATCGGGCCTCCGTCGGCGATGTACAGCCGGTGCGCGTTGAGCAGGCTGACCGCGAACAGTCCGGCCAGCACCACGGCCAGCGGCAGCACCAGGGTGCGGGCCTCCTGCCAGGTGGCGGACCGGGCGAGCGCGAGCAGCGCCGGAGCGGTCCCGAGCATGGCGGCCCCGAGCAGCCCGGGGCTGAGCGGCTCCGGCGACGGCCATGCACCGAGGACGTGCCCGGTCAGCGCGACGACCGTGAGGACCCCGCCGACGAGCAGATTCACGACGGCGACCGCGACGGCCAGCAGAGCCACCCCGGCCGAGAGCGGACGGCCCGGCGGCAGCGCGGGGACACCGGACGGGGCCGCCGCGCCACGCCCTCGCCGGGCCACGGAGGTGTCGAGCCCGGCCACGGAGGCGTCGGACCGTGCCACGGAGGCATCGGACCGTGCCACGGAGGCATCGGTTCGAGCCACGCGGTCATCGGTCTCGGCGGCACGGGCGCCGGGCCGGGCCGCAGCGGAATCGGGCGGTGCCGCGGACATGGGATCCGGTGCGGCGGGGTCGGTCGGGTGGGCCATGACGGGTTCCGTTTCCGGGAGATCAGGGGGCGGGTCGGTGGGTCCGGCCATCAGACGGACGACCGGCGGACGGGCCGAAGGGCCCGACGATCCGCCGGGTGCCCGGCCGAGGCGCCGGGGACCGGCTGTGGAGCGCCACCGCATGCCGGTCACAGCACCGGGCGCGTCGGCAACGGGTGCCCGGCCGAAGTGCCGGGGACCGGCTGTGGGGGGCCACCGCATGCCGGTCACGACGCCGGGGGCGTCGGTCCGGGCGGCAGAGGCCGGCTGTGGGCGCCCGCCACACTCCCGTCACGGCACCGCAGTGGGCGCCGGTGTCGAGGGCGACGGGGCCGGCACGGTGCGCCGGAGGACTTCGCGGGCGTACATCAGGCGCAGGCTCACCACGAGCGTCGCGCCGAACGCCGTCATGCCGCAGCCGATGGCGACGCCGGCGGTCAGCGCCGTGAACCGGTCCAGCGCCAGGCTGTGCTGGAAGAGTGCCACCGCAGCGGCGGACAGCGCGGGCGCCAGGCAGAGGCCGGTGAGATGGATGCGCCACTCCTCTCGCGCCCAGAGCCGGCCCGTACGTCCGGCGCGCCGTGCGCCGAGCGCCATGACCACGTAGGACACGGCGTAGGGAAGCAGATAGCCGGCCAGCAGCCTGCGCCCGGCCGCGCCGTACCCGGAGAGGTCACGGACGATCCACACCAGCGCGGCCGCTCCGGCCAGGTGGGCCGCGGCGGTCACGGGCAGCGGGGCCCAGGAGCGGCCGAGTCCCTCGACGGTGTCCCGGGGGTCACGGGCGCGGGAGGCGAGCAGCGCCCCGAACACGACCAGCGAGCCCAGGTGCATGATCGCCACCCGGTTGACCTCCGTCATCGGCAGCCCGGGCAGCACCGTGGGCAGGGCGCCCCACTCCAGGCGCAGCAGCGGGGCGGTGAGGAGGTAGCCGTAGCACAGGAGCATCCAGCGCTGGTGCAGGTCGGGATGGCCGCCGATGGCGGCGAGGATGCCGAAGGTGACGCTCAGGACGGTGCCGGCGAGGATCGTGGCCAGGACGATCCAGAATGCGGCGCCGCTGAAGGCGTCCCGGGGCGCGGTGCGGGCCAGGTAGGCGCCCGCGCCGGCCATGGAGACGTAGACGGTGACGGCGAACAGGACGCCGAGGGCGCGGTGCAGGGGTGCGCGGCGGCGCGCGGCCGTCAGCAGCTGGGCCGGCCCGAGCAGCATGAGCAGTCCGCCGAGGACGGAGTGCACGAGCAGCGGGAGCAGGCTGTGCCGGTACGGGGCGACGCGGGTCGCCAGCGCGTCGGCGACGTACCGCGGTGAGACGAGGTGCGCCAGCAGCCACTTCCCCGGCGCCGGGGCGCCCGGACGGGCGTACGACCACAGTTCGGTCATCGCGAAGGGCGCGTACCAGAGGCACACGACCGTCACGGTCACCGCCGCTGCCCGGCGCCACCCGCTGCTCGTCGACGGACGCACGGCGACCCCCTGTCCACGGCGGTTCGGCCCGCCCTCGTCCCGGTACCCTCGTCTCGGCACCCTCGGCTCGGAATCCTCGTCCCCGAGCCCACGCATAGTCTCTTCTGGACCATCGAGGCGTTACCGACGGTAGGGCCGACCGGGCGGACAGGTCAACGGTCCTGTGCGCGTTGGTCCCTGCGGCGGACCCACTCCCAGAACTCGGTCATCATCCGCTCGTACCGGATGCCGAACTCCAGCGCCTCGCGCTGCCCGGGGGTCAGCAACTCGCCGATGTCCTCCGCCAGTTCCTCGTGCCGCCCCAAGGTCCGCCGGTGTTCGGCGAGTTGACCGGGGGCGAGCGTCTCGGGCCGGGCGCCGAACCAGAGTTTCAGGATGCCGCGCTCCCGGGCCTCGACGGGGACGAACCCGGGGTCGGCGAGCCAGTCGCGCAGAACGCGCCGGCCTCGGTCGGTCAGGGCCAGCACCCGGCGGCCCCGCCCGCTCTCCTGCCGCACCTGGGCCAGGAGTCCGGCCGCGAGCAGCCGGTCGCACTGGGCGTACACCTGCGCGTGCGGCACCGACCAGAACGGGGCGACGGTACGGCCGGCCTCGGTCTTCACGTCGTAGGGGCTGGCCTCGCCCAGTTCGCCGATGATGCCGAGGACCAGGAAGGAGGAGGTGGTCAGCCGAGCGTCTGCCATGGGCCGACCGTACCGCGCACGGGACGCGGACCGGGCAGGGTGCTCAACGCGCGGGTTTCCACTCGAACATGACGATCGTGGCGTCGTCGCGCAGGCGGCTGTCCTGGGAGTCCAGGAGCGAGTGGATCAGGCGCCTGAGCGTCTCCGGCGCGATCTCTCCGGTGGCGCTCGCGCGGATGACGTAGTCGGCGAAGCGTTCCAGGCCGAGCAGTCGCCCGTCGGCCATCCGCGCCTCGATGACACCGTCGGTGTAGAGCAGTACCCGGTCCCCCGGCCGGAGCCGGGTCTCGTGCACCCGGCGGTCACGCCCGGAGAGCAGGGACCGCAGTCCCATGGGCGGGTCCGCCTCGCGGGCCAGCGCGTCGGCGACCAGCCGCTGGTCGCGGATCAGCAGGGGGGCCGGATGGCCGCAGTTGCTCCACTGCAGGACGCCGGTGGCGAAGTCGAGCTGGGCGATGATGCCGGTGCAGAACTGGTCCGGCAGCCATCGGGTGAGCGCCTCGTCGACGCCGTCCACGAGCGTGCGCAGGCCGGCGTCGGTGCGCCGGGCGTTGCGACAGGCGGCCAGGGCCACCGCGCTGGTGAGCCCGGAGAGCAGGTTGTGCCCCATGGCGTCCAGGACGACGGTGTGCAGGGCGGTGGCGGTCAGGGAGTGGTCGAAGGCGTCGCCGCCGATGTCGTAGGCGGGTTCGAGGACGGCGGTGGAGACGACGTCGCTGTTGCCGATGGTGCGCGGCGGCAGGAAGGCCCGCAGCATCTCTGCGGGCAGGTGCATCTCCTCGGTGCGGGTCCGCCGCACGAAGGAGTCCATGTACGTGCGCTTGGAGGTGATCATCATCGCGAGGAGCGCGGCGAGGGCGCGGCCCTGGCGCAGCGACTCGGCGCTGATCACCTGCGCGTGCACGGCGAGCGCGCCGAGCCGCTCGGCGCCGTCCAGCAGCGGGAACCAGGCCGTCATCCCGTCCCGTTCGGACTCCTCCACGCGCAGGGACTGGGTGCGGTAGCACCAGCCGGCGAGCGAGGCGTCGATGAGGAGGGTGGGGGCCACGTCGGTCAGCGGCACGAGGTGACGCTGCTGCAGGTCGGCGAGGTAGACCACCGCGTGCCGCAGGCCCAGCAGCCGCACGCACCGGGCGACGGCGTCCGAGAGGTCGACGGTGCACAGACCGGGATCGGCGAGGAACTCCTGCAGCGGCGCACTGCTCGCTTCTGCCGTCACCTCTCCACCCCCACCCGGGTCCGGTCGTCCTGCCAGCAGTCTCACACCGCTGCCCGCGCCGCGCAGGACGGGTTCGGCCGCACGAGGAACCCGGGCCGAGGCACCATCGTCGAGCCACTCGGGTGAGCCGGCCGGGGCCGCGGCACGCGCCGGCTACGCCAGCTTCTCCAGGAAGGCGGCCAGTTCCGCGTTGAAGCGGGCCGGGTCCTCCATGTTCGGGTAGTGGGCGGTGTCCGGGACGCCGACGGTACGGCCGTCCTGGACCAGGCCGGCCAGGCGGGCGGCCATGGCGAGGTGGTCCGGGGAGTCCAGGTCGCCGTTGACGGCGAGGAAGGGCACCTCGATGCCCGGCACGCGCTCCCAGGTCCCGGTGACGGGCACGTGGTGGTCGGGCTCGCCGGGGCTGTGCTTGCGCAGGGTGCCCAGGCCCGTCTCCCGCAGCAGGGCCACCACTTCGGGGTCGACATCGGCCACGTCCCGGTGCGGACCGGCGGCCCAGCGTACGTACGCGTCGGCCCAGCCTGCCAGGTCGCCGGCGGCCAGCGCCTGTTGCTGGGCGCCCGCGACCTGAAGGACCCACGGGTTCTCGAAAACGGGTTCGCTGGTGCCGGAACCGCTGACGACGACCGCGCGGACCAGCTCGGGGTACTCCAGGGCGCAGTCGACGGCTATGCCGCCGCCCATGCACAGCCCGACCAGCACGGCGGGAGCGGCGTCGAGGCCCCGGAGCAGCGTGGCGAGGTCGTCGACCTGCCGGAAGGGGCGGGTCGCGTTGTCGGAGGCGCCGTGGCCGCGGGCGTCCCAGGCGATGACCCGGTGGCTCGGCGCGAAGGCCCGGATCTGCTCCGCCCACATGCGGTGGTCGGTGAAGCCGCCGTGCAGGAGGACGAGGGGCGCACCGGAGCCGGCCTCCCGGTAGGCGAGGCAGCCGTCGGCGGTCTGCAGCGAACGGACGGGAAGGGATGCCAAGTCGAAATTCATGACAACCAAGGTGTCATCATTCTGGAAAGTTGGCAACCAAGGTGTCATCCTTGTCCCATGAACGACGACCGCACCGCCCACGCGCCCGACTCCGCCGGACCGTCCCGGGACCAGCTGGCCGAACGCCTCACCGAGGTCTTCGACCTGGTCGGGCCGCTCTACCGGCGGGTGCAGCGCAAGGTGGAGGAGGCCGCGCCCATCGAGGGGCTGTCCGTCGGCGTGCGCGCGGTGCTCGATCTGCTGCGCGCCCGGGGGCCGATGACGGTTCCGCAGATGGGCCGGGCGCAGGCGCTCAGCCGGCAGTTCGTCCAGCGCATGGTGAACGACGCGGCACGGCAGGGACTGGTGGAGAGCATCGCGAACCCGGCACACCGCCGGTCCTCGCTCATCCGGCTCACCGACCCGGGCCGGGCCACGATCGCAGCCGTGCGGGCCCGCGAGCAGGAACTGCTGCGGCAGGTGGACGGCGATCTGAGCATCGCGGACGTGGAGACCTGCCTGCGCGTGCTCAGTGCGATGCACGCACTGTTCGCCGATGTCGACGTGGACTGAGCGCGCCGCGCGGACGGTCAGCCGGTGGCCAGACTCTTCAGCTGGTCCGCGGAGCCGTTGAAGCTGTCGTGGTCGCCGACCGTCTTGCCCGTCGAGGTGTACTGCCACATCGTGTGCACCGTCCAGCCCGCCGGCAAGGTGCCCACGGTCGAGGCGTAGCGTGCGATCCACAGCGGATTGGTCGTGCCGAACCCGGCGTAGTTGCCGGTGCATTCGGTCCACCAGCTGGTCGCGGTGTAGATGACCGCGTCACGGCCGGTACGGGACTTGTAACGGTTCAGGAAGTCACGGATCCAGCTCACCATGGCGCTCGTGGACTTGCCGTAGCAGGCGTCACCGTACGGGTTCCACTCGATGTCGAGGGCGCCGGGCAGGGTCTTGCCGTCCTTGGACCAGCCGCCGCCGTGATCCACGAAGTAGTCGGCCTGGGCGGCGCCGCCCGCCGTGTCCGGTGTGGCGAAGTGGTAGGCGCCACGGGTCATGCCGACGTCGTACGAACCGTCGTACTGCTGGGCGAAGTAGGGGTTGGTGTAGGACGTCCCCTCGGTGGCCTTGGTGTACGCCCATCTGGTGCCGCTGCCCCACAGCGTCTGCCAGTCGACGTCGAGCTGGTGGCTGGAGACGTCCACCCCCTCGAGCTGGGAGGCGCGGCCGGCCGGGGGCGGGGTCCCGGAGGATCCGTCGTGGGCGAGGACGCCGATACCCATGTAGGCGCTGCCCCGTACGGGGATGTCCCCGGCCGGCTCGGGCACGGCCGGGGAACTGGTCAGGAGGAGGCCGGTCAGGGCGCCCACGACGCACAGGAGGGACCGGCCGCGGAGAGAGCATATGAGGCTTCGCACGGGTTCCATCTGACCCGGTGTCGGGTCGTCCCGCACTCCGGGTGCCGCCCGAGGAGGCCATCCGCGGCCGGTCCGTGGGCCATGCGGGTGCTCGTCAGCCCTCGATGCGGTGCTGGGTCCAGAAGGAGGTGAGGTCGGTGGTCGTGGCGGCCTGGGCCGCCGCCTTGAACTCGGCCGTGGTGGACACGCCGTACCAGTGCGCGGTCGCGTAGTCCTTCAGCAGCTTGGCCATGGCGGTGTCCCCGAGGACGCGCCGCAGGTCGTGCAGGGCGCACTTGCCGTAGCCGTAGACGACGGTGGAGTACCGGGAGGAGTGCGCGTCCCAGTACGCCATCGGGTTGGTGAGCTTCTCGGCGCTGGAGGACCAGGAGACGCCGCTCCAGCAGTTGGTTCCGGTCTTGCCCTGGGCGAGGTCGGTGGCGTAGTCCGTGAACGACTCGTCCAGCCAGGGACTTGCGTACTCGTCGTCGCCGACGATGCCGTACCACCACTGGTGGGCGATCTCGTGGGTGAGCGCGGTGGTGCTGACCACGTCGAGGACGAAGCCCGGGTACTCCATTCCGCCGAACCAGTAGTTGTTGTCGATGACGGCGTCCAGCTCGCCGTACGGGTAGGCGCCGAACCGGCCGGCGTGGGCGTCGACCGCGGACTTGGCGGTGCTGAGCATCGACTGGGCGCTGGAGGAACTGATGCCGGAGACGGAGTAGACGTTCACCGGGACACCGGCGGCCGAGGTGCCGGAGATCTTGGTGAAGGGTCCGGCGGCCCAGGCGAAGTCGCGGACCTTGGCGGCGGTGGCGGTGGTGACGGTACGGCCGCTGGAGCCGGGCGTGTCGGTGGAGGTGCCGGTGGCCGGGACCAGCAGGCTGCTGGGGTGGTCGAGGGTGACCTTGAAGTCGGCGGCCAGGGAGTAGAAGGACTCGCCGTTGTTCGTGTACGGGTCCAGGTGCCAGCCGGCGCCGTCACGGACGGCGAGGACGGGCAGTGCGTTGCCGATGAAGCTGTAGGCGCCGTCGTGGCCGAAGCGGTCGGCGCCGCTGGGCACGGTGATGCCGAGGTCGAAGCCGATGGTGGCGCTCTGGCCCTGGGCCAGCGGACTCGGCAGGTCGATCTTCAGCGCGGTGCAGGCGACGGAGAGGGCGCCGGCGGTGCCGCCGGTGACGTTGCTGACCCTGATCGGCATCGCGTCGCAGGTGCCGTGGTAGTTGTCCCACAGTCTCAGGTACACCTCGCCGAGCGCGGTGGCGGAGGCGTTGGTGAAGGTCACGCTCTCGTGCCCGGTCCAGCCGGTGCCGCTGCCGTCACTGCTCAGGTCGACCGTGTACGAGGGTGCCGAGGGGGTGCGGACGGAGTCGGTGGGCGGCGGGGTGGTGCCGCCGGAGGTGTCGAGGGCTATGTCGTCCAGGACGAAGCTGGTCCGGAGGCTGGAGTCCTCGGTCCCGGTGAAGGAGAGGGTGACGGTCTGGCCGGCGAACGAGGACACGTCGAGGGACTTCTGGAGGTAGCCGGTGTTCTTGTCCAGGTTCGAGTAGGTGGCCAGGGTCGTGCTGCCGATCTTGGCCGTGAGCTTGTCGTAGGCGATGGACGAGGTCGTCTCGGTGGTGTCGATGTGCAGCCAGAAGGTGAGGGTGGCCGTGCTGCAGCCGGACGGGATCGTCACGCTCTGGGTGAGGGTGTCGGTGTGGGTGCTGCCGACGCCGTCCAGCCAGGCGTAGGAACTGCCGCCGTGGGCGGTCTGTCCGGACCGGCTGGTGATCACGGTGGACGAGGAGGCGGTCCAGGGTGATGTCCCGCTCTCGAAGCCGCCGTTGGTGACCACCTGGGCCGGAGTGCAGGCGGCGGCCACGGGTGCCGTGGCGGGCCGGGCGGCGGCGGGGGTGCCGGGCAGGACGAGGGCGGCCAGCGCGGCGACGGTGACCGCACCGGCGCCGAGGGCCTTGTGGGGAGTCGATCTCACACGCTACTCCTTTGGCGGCGGCCGGGGTCCCGGCCTGCTCGATGGCCGCGCCGGGCCGGCTGGGGTGTGCCGGCGGCGGCCGTGGACGGTGCTTGCGCGATCGCTGTGCTGGGGAGCGGGCCGCCCCGTGGGGCCGGGACGGCGACTGCCGAAAGGGTGACAGATTTGACCGGTTCATGCCAGACCGATTCCGGGGGTGCGTCCCGGGACGGTTCCTCGTCCCGGGGCATCGCGAACGCCGCCCGGCGTCGGCCGGGCGGCGCCGGCGTCAGGCGGAGCGCAGCGTCATGAAGACGGCCCGCAGCCGGGTGCCGTCGGGTCCCGCCCAGCCGCCCGCGACATGGCCGACCGCTCCCGGGGCGGGCAACGGCTGCCGGCCGGCGACCGGTTGCAGCACGCGGTGCACGTACAGGGTCGTGCCGTGGGGCGTGACGAGCCGGGTGCCGTCCCCGTCGTCGGCCGCCGCGGGGAGGGAACCACCGACGGCGAAGGGGGACCCGCCGTAGGAGCGGGTCACCTCATGGTCGGGGGTGTCGCTGATGCTCTGGGCCATGGCCTGGGCCCGGCCCTGGACCAGCGACAGCAGTTCGGCGACCAGGACCGGGTCCTGGCAGCCGTCGTACACCCAGCGCGTGCCGAGCACCCCGTGCTCCGTCGTGCCGACGAGGGCCTGCTCGGCCCCCTCCAGCGGCGTCCCGCGATAGGTGAGCGGCACCAGGTAGGCCGTCCGCTCGGGGCCCGAGGTGTCGGTGGCCACCATGAACTCGATGCCGACCTCGCCCTCGGGGTCGTCCAGCCGGAACCCGCCGGACTTCTCGAGGACGGGGGCGTCCGCGCCCCCGCGGTACCAGGGCCGGGCCGGCAGCCACTCGGTGAGCAGTTCGAGCTTGGTGGGCTTGAGGGTGGTGTGGTGGATGACGGCCATGCGGTCGTTGCCTCCTGTCGGTGCGGACGCTGACCCGGCTCAGCCTTCCACACCCTCCTCACCGGTCAGCGCCGGGCTCAACCCGGCCCACGGATTGGGCGGTTCGCCCGTCACCGGCCCGCACACGGCCGCGCCCCGCTCGTGTGCCGTGCGCACGGCGAGCGGGACGAGCACCTCCGGGACGCCGTAGACGAGGTGGCAGAACCGGTCCGCCGGGTGGCGGGCGGTCCAGGCCGGGCGGGTGAACGCCGAGACGTACGTCGACCAGTGCCCCTCGAACGTCACCGTCAGGTCGGCGAGCCGGGCGTACCCGGGGTCCGGGTGAACGCCGGGGTTGAGGACGACCGTTCCGGCGCCGAGCCGCCGCAGGTCCCGGACCAGGCGGCGGCAGGCGGGCAGGCCCTGCGCGGTGGCGGTGACCCGGTCCAGGAAGCAGCCGTCGGCCGCGTACCACTCCTGGTGCCGGCGCATCTCCTCGGCGATGCGGGCCCGGTCCCGGACGCCGTAGTCGGTGTCGACGTAGCCGAGCAGCCGGGCCCCGGCCGTGCGCAGGGCCCGGGCCGCCGCGGTGAACGCGGGATCGGGAGCGGTGCCGGGCCCGTTCGCCGGGTTCAGGACGACCCCGTAGGTGCGCTCCGTCGCCCCGATCAGCCGGTGCCAGGCACCCGGGTCCTCGGCCGGATGCACGTACAGCGGCACCAGCAGGCTCACGGCACCTGCTCCGTGGCGGCCGCCCAGAGCGCGGCGAGGGCCTCGTCCAGGCTGTGGGCCGGGCGCCACCCCAGTGCCCGGGCCGCCGCGGAGACGTCCGAGCACTGCCACGAGACCTGCGCGGAACGCGCCGAACCCGCGGTGCCCTCGTCGAGCCGGCCGCGGAACCCCGCCAGCCGGGCCAGTCCGTGCGCCAGCTCCCGGACCGGCAGGGCCGTTCCGCTGCTGATGTTGAGGACCGGGGGCAGCGGCGCGGGGACGGTGACGGCGTACTCGACCGCGCGGGCGACATCGCGTACGTCGACGAAGTCGCGGTGCGCGGAGAGGTCCCCGAGGCGCAGCACCGCCGCGGGGTCCTGGCCGGCCGTGGCGAGCAGCGCGGCCAGCCGGCCGGGCAGGCTCGCGACGGGTGCGCCGGGGCCGACCGGGTTGCCGACCCGGAGCACGACCGCGTCCAGGGCTGCCGAGGTGACCGCGACCGTGCCCGCCAGCTTGGTGGCGCCGTAAGGGGTGACCGGGCCCGCGGGCGCCGACTCGGGGACCGGCACGTCCCGGATGCCCGGCCCGTACTCGGCGGCCGAGCCGAGGTGCACCAGGCGGGCCGTGGGTGCCGCCTCGCGCAGCGCCGTGCACAGGACGGCGGGGCCGCGGGCGTTGACCTCGGCCAGGGTCACGGTGTCGCCGCCGGTGGCGCCCGCGCAGTTGACGACGGCGTCGGGGGCGGCCGCCGCCAGTGTGTTCGCGAGCCGGTCCGGCCGGTCGGCGGCCAGGTCGACGGCGAACTCGGCGGATGCGTCACGGCCGGCGGCGAGGACGTGCGCGCCCGGGAGGGCGCGCAGCCGCTCCGCCACATGGCGGCCCAGGTATCCGGTGCCGCCGAGGACGAGAATGCGCATGTGGTACTCAGGCTCCCTTGAGCAGCAGGGACTTGCGGGTGGTGAACTCGGCGTTGGCACGGTCGTAGTCGTCGGGGCGGCCGATGTCCAGCCAGTAGCCGTCGAACTCGTAGGCGTGCGGCGGGTTCTGGCTGCCCAGCAGGTCGAGGACCAGCTCGTCGAAGCCGAGCGGCAGACCCGGCGTGTATCCGTCCAGGGTCGAGCGGCTGAGGCCGTAGACGCCCATGGAGACGCGGTAGTCCATGCTGGGCTTCTCGGTGAACGCGACGACCTTGCTCTCGGCGGTGGTGAGGACGCCGAAGTCGATGTGCACCTTGCGGGCGTAGGTCGCGATGGTGAGCGGGGCGCCCGAGGCACGGTGCTGGTGCAGCACGTCGGCGTAGTCGAGGTCGGTGAGTATGTCTCCGTTCATCACCAGGAAGGTCTCGGGCAGCCGGTCTCTGAGGCCCAGCAGCGGGCCCATGGTGCCCAGTGGGCTCTCCTCGGTGGCGTAGTCGACGCTCATCCCCCACTGGGAGCCGTCGCCGACGTAGGCGCGGATGATCTCACCGAGGTGTCCGATGGCGATGGTGCAGCGGGTGAAGCCCGCGGCCGACAGCTGGCGCAGCACGATCTCCAGGATGGCGTGCTGGTCGCCGATCGGGACGAGCGGCTTGGGCAGTGCGGTGGTGTAGGGCCGCAGCCGGACGCCCTTGCCTCCCGCCAGGATCACTGCATGCATGGGGCTCCTCCTTCGTCGATGGGGGCCGGGTCGGACGGGTCAGATGTTGTAGATGCCGGTCTTGTAGCGGGCCAGGTTCGCCGGGTCGCGGAAGAACTCCACGGTGTGCTCGAGGCCTTGCTCCAGGCTGTGGGCCGGCTGCCAGCCGGTGGCCGCGGCGAGCCGGCCGGCGTCGGCGACGAGCCGCATGACCTCGGAGGCCGCGGGGCGGATCCGGGCGGAGTCCTCGCGGACGTCGAGGGCGGTGTCCATGACCTTGCCGATCAGCGCGACCAGGTCGCCGACCGAGATCTCGCCGCCGGTGCCGGCGTTGAAGGTGCGTCCGACGACCTGCTCGGCGGGCGCGGAGCCGACGGCGAGGAAGGCCTGCGCGGTGTCCTTGACGAAGGTGAAGTCACGGGTGGGCCGCAGATCGCCGAGCGTGATGGTCCGCTCCCCCGCCGCGACCTGGCCGATGACGGTGGGGATGACCGCGCGCATCGACTGGCGCGGCCCGAAGGTGTTGAACGGCCGGAGGGTGACCACCGGCGTGCCGAAGCTGGCGTGGTAGCTGTCCGCGAGCCGGTCGCCGCCGGCCTTGGAAGCGGCGTACGGGGACTGGGTGTTGATGGGGTGGTCCTCGGTGATGGGCACGGTCTGCGCCGTGCCGTAGGTCTCGCTGGTGGAGGTGTGCACCAGCCGGGGCGTGCCCAGCGCCCGCACGGCCTCCAGCACGTTGAGGGTGCCGGTGACGTTGGTCTCCACGTAGCTGTGCGGGGCCTGGTAGGAGTACGGGATCGCGATCAGGGCGGCCAGGTGGTAGGCGACGTCGGCGCCTTCGAGCAGGCCGCGCACCGAGCCGGGGTCGCGGACGTCGCCCAGCACGATCTCCACCTGGTCCAGGACGTCCGGGGCGAGGGTCTCCAGCCAGCCGTAGGAGGAGAAGGAGTTGTACTGGGCCATGGCTCTGACGCGGTGTCCGCGGGCGACGAGGGCTTCGGTGAGGTGGGAGCCGATGAAGCCCTCGGCTCCGGTGACGGCGGCGAGCGGTGCGGAGGTCAACTCGTGGTCCTTCCGGTCGGTTGCGCAGGTGTGAGCGGTGTGGGTCAGGCGTGCCGGGCGGGCCGGCCGAGCAGGTGCAGGACGCAGGCCACCAGGGCCGCCACGGCGGCGGCGCAGCTCAGCGGCAGGGCGGCGGGACCGGGGGGCAGGCGGAGCAGCACGGCCGCGCCGGACGCTCCGGCGGCGGCCAGGCAGATCAGGGCCGGTGGCCAGGCCGTTCCGAACGCCTGCAGGAGCAGCGCGGTCCACAGGGTGGCCGCGAGCAGCAGCAGGGGTGCCGGTGCGGCGCCGGTCAGCAGGGCGGCGGGCAGCAGCGGCAGGAGGTAGACGAGCAGGCAGCCGCCGAGGACTGCGGCGGAGCGCAGCAGGAATCCGAGCGGTGTGGCGGTGGCCCGCAGCGCGGCGACGGACAGGCCCCGGTAGCGGTACAGCAGCCACTCGGCGGGACCCATGCTGACGGTCAGCACGATCACCGCGTACGGCTCCCGCCGCCCTTCCAGCAGCACGAGCACGGCCGCGGCCAGCCCGAACAGCCCGTAGGGCAGGGACCACACGAGCCGGGGGCGGGCGCCGGCGGACGCGGCCGGCGTGGCCAGGGCCCCGCGCAGCACGTGGCCGGTCACGGCGAGGGTGGCCGACAGCGCCAGCAGCGCCGTCCCGGTGCGCAGCGCGGGACCGGGTTCCCACCAGGGCAGTACGCCGGCGCCCGCGACGAGCGGGGTGAGCGCGGCCAGCAGCAGCCGTTCCCTGGCCAGCACGAGCAGGACGCCGGCCGCCGCGAGGTACAGGGACTGGGCCGCCGTCGCCAGGAGCACCGGGCCGCGGCCGGCGAAGGGCGCGGCGACGGCGGTGGCGAGGGCCGCGCCCAGGGGTGCGCCGAGGAGCAGGGTCCGGGCGGCCTCCCGGCGGCCGGCCGTCATCCGCAGGTGGGCGCGGTGGCCGAGCGCCTGGCCCCAGGCCCAGGAGCAGATGCCCGCGGTGATCAGGGCGGCGGCGTGCCGGCCGGGGTGCCACAGGGGTGCGGTGAGCAGATAGGCGAGGCCCGGCAGGGCGAACAGCACGCCGCGCAGCAGGCAGCGGAGGGTGTCCGGGCGCCACGGGTCGGCCGCCGGCGCCGGCTCGGGAAAGGTCCGGGGGACCTGCTCGTAGAGGGCGGTGGCCAGCGAGAAGAGGCTGGGGTGGCCGTACCACTCCTTGATCTGGTCGGCCGTCAGGCCCTCGGCCTCCAGCAGGGCGGCCACTTCGTAGGGGTGGACGGCGGGTCCGATGCGGTCGGCGAGGTCGGCGGCGAGCCGGCTCACCGCCTCCGGGTCGGGGCGGTGGCCGGGCAGCCGCAGGGCCAGGGTGTGGTCGTCGCGGCGGGCGGGTGCGCCGGCGAGCCGCAGGGCGAGGGTGTCCTGTTCGCTGCCGCCCGGCTCGAGCGCCATGGGTCCGCTCATCCGGCCAGGCTCCCCGCGGCGACCCGCAGACCCTGCCCGTGCACGGCCGGCGTGACGAACGGCCGGGCGTGTGCGGGCAGTTCGAGGTAGATGGAGCGGAAGGTGTCGATGGTCTGGCGCAGGGTGAACTGCTCGATCACCCGCAGCCGGGCCGCCTCCCCCATGCGTCCGCGCCGTTCGGGGTCGCCGAGCAGTTCCAGTGCCGCGGCCGCCATCCGTCCGGGGTCGCGGGGCGGGACGACGAGCCCGGTGTCGCCGACGGCCTCGCGCACCCCGCCCACGTCGGTGGAGACGGTGGCCCGGCCGCAGGACATGGCCTCGATGAGGGTGAACGGGAAGCCCTCGCTGATGCTGGAGAGCATCACGACGTTCCCGGCCGCGTAGGCGTCCTTGATGTCGTCGACCCGGCCCTCGAAGGTGACGGCGTCGGCGTGGCCGAGTTCGGCGGCGAGGGCCTCGCAGCGTTCCCGGTACGCCTCTCCGCCGCGCGGTGTGCCGCCGAAGAGCCGCAGTCTGGCCTCGGGTATCTCCTTGCGGACCAGGGCGAAGGCGCGGATCAGCGTCTCCAGGTCCTTGATGGGGTCGACGCGTCCGGCCCAGCTGAGCGTGGGCGTGCCGGGCTCGGGTCCGGCGGGCGGGAAGGCGGCCGGGTCCACGCCGTTGTAGACGGTGCGGATGGCCTCCGGGTCGGCGCCGCCCTCCTCCTCCCAGAGCCGGTTGTAGCGGTTGCCGGGGGTGATCAGCGCGGCCCGGCGGTACGTCTCCTCGGCCAGCAGCCGGAAGAAACCGAGGACGACAGCCTTCACGGGCCAGCGGTAGGGGGCGGTGCGATAGCCGAGATACCGTTCGCGCAGGTAGACGCCGTGCTCGGTGAGGAGCAGCGGCACTTCGTAGCGGTCCAGTCCGGCGAGGCCGGGCAGCACGGCCACTCCGCCGCTGACGGCGTGGGCGACGCCGTGCCGGGGCGGGGGCGCGGCGAGCGGGCGCAGGGCGTGTTCCAGCAGGGCGGTGGCGGTGACCGCGTCGTGCAGGGTGGGCCGGGCCTCCCGGACGGGCAGTCCCGGGCGGTTCCACACGGCGGCGAGGATGGCGATGGCCCGGTCGCCGCGCAGGAACGGGCTCAGCGTGCCGTCGGCGGCGGCGCGCGCCATCGTGTACAGCGCCGGCGGGAACTGGTCCTCGGCGTGCGGGTCGAGCAGCGCGGTCAGGAAGCGTTCGTAGGCGGCGGCGAGCTGGTTGCGGGCCCGGCCCCGGGGCGGCCGGCCCTGCGGCGCGGTCCCCCACATGGGGACGGAGAGCACGTCGTGGACGTGGGGGGGCAGGTCCCAGACGACGGGTTCGCGTCCGGTGCCGGTGACGGCGATGACGTCGAAGTCGAGGTCGGGCATGCCCTGGACGAGTTGGTCGCACCAGACGCTGACGCCGCCATGGCTGTGCGGATAGGTGCCTTCGGTGAGCAGGGTGACGTGCGCCGCGCCGGAGCGGCGCGTGCCGTGCTGAACGTGCATCGATGGGGCTCCACGGCCGAGGTGTGGGGTGGTGGTGCGGGTGCCGGGCGTCGGTGGACGGCCGGGACCCGGGCCCGTCCGGCCGGCTCCCGTCGCGGCAGTGCGCGGGAGTCGCCGGACCGGCCCTCGGGTCGGTGCGCCGGTCAGCTGTCCGGGGTGTACGGCACCTGCTCGGTCACACCTGCGGGGACCTTGGTGCGCGGGGCCGGGCGGGTGGCGGCTGCGGTGGTGCCCGGGGTGGCGGCCGGTGCGGCGGCGGAGGACGGCAGGGTGAAGGTCAGCGCGCTGCCGTCGGAGGCGGTCCAGCCGGAGGCGGCGCCCGCGTAGGCGGTGCCGAAGGCGGCGGCGTCACGGGTGGTGCCGGTGGGCAGGGTCGCCGGTACGGCGGTGCCGTCCGGGCCCTGCACGGTGACGGTGCCGCCGATGCGGTAGGCGGTCACCTGGCCGGCCTGGACGGCGGTCTTCCAGGCGGCGCGGCGCTGGAGTTCGACGCCGATGTCCTTCATCCGCAGGTTCACCACGGGGGTGTTGTCCGCGAAGAGGGCGTCGTAGCCGTCCAGAACGCCGTCGAGGACGGGGTAGGCGATGCGCTCCTCGGCGAGGTTGGACTGGTGGATGAAGTGCGGCTTGGGGTCGTTGGCCAGCACGTGTCCGAGGGCGATACGGGTCTCCAGCGGCACGATGTAGTCGCCGTAGCCGCTGCCGGCGTTCAGCGGGGCGGGCAGGCAGGTGGTGGTCGCGGGGTTGTCCTCGCAGATGCCGCTGCCGCCCTGGGCGCGGCTGGTGTAGAGCCAGTTGTACTCGTCGACCTGCTCGGCGGCCCTGCCCGCGTTGTAGAAGACGTTCATCGGGTAGCGGGCGACGGTGGTGGCGGGGCCGACCTGGCGCTGCACGGGGTCGCGGGAGTTGTCCGAGGCGAGCCAGCCGATGGAGTTGTCGCCGAGGGCGAGCGCCAGGTTGGGGTTGTCGGCGGGCTGCTGCGGGAGGAGTTTGAGACCGGAGTGCTCGCCGGTGACCAGTTCGTCGTTCTGGAGGGGGAGTCCGGCGGCCTGGCCCCAGGCGCGGTTGGCGGCGATCTCCTGGTCGAGCGTGCTGCGGCTGACCCACTTGGTGCTGCCGTCGGCGTTGGCCGAGCAGGTCCACGGCACGACGGTGACGTTCTGCTCGCAGCCCAGGAAGGCGTGCGTGTAGGTGTGGTTGACCCAGCGGAACTGGTTCCGGTCGGCGATCAGTTTGTCGGCGAGCTGGTCGACGCCGTTGTTGTCCTCGCGCTGGTCGACGCTGCCGGCGCCGTTGTAGACCAGGTCGAGGGTGAAGTGGCGGCTGTTCTGCCAGGCGGTGGCGTGGTCGACGTCCGCGGCGGTCATGCGGATCGGGTGGGGCGTGCCGGCCCCGTTGGTGCAGTCGACGTCGCCGGGCGTGCAGTTGAGCTGGGTGTCCCAGCGGTCGTCGGCGGCGAAGACGTCGTCCACGTGGACGGCGAAGTAGTTGCGGGAGGCGCCGAGGTGCACTCCGCCGGTCATCCACTCGACGATGCCGCGGGCCAGCAGCCGGAACTGCTGCTGGTACTGGTTGTAGACGAAGGTGACGACCAGTTCGCGCCGTCCGTCGTGCCGGTACTCGCCGACGAGGGAGCCCTGCCTGCCGGTGCCCGGGGCGGGGGCCTGCACGTACGGGGTGAAGTCGGCGCCGGGGGCGGGGGTGGACAGGTAGGCGTAGCTCTCGCCGACGGTGGGCGAGTTGTCCTCGAACGGCACCGTGCCGTCCAGGTAGCCGAAGGGTCCGGCCTTGCCGGCGGCGGTGACCTGGGCCTGGACGCCGTCGATGCTGCCCGAGTAACCACCGGAGGTGGGGACCTGCAGGCCGGCCTGCGGGCGGGCGTAGGTGTAGGCGTCGACCTGCGGGACGGCGTACGTCTTCTCGTAGGCGACGAGCGCGGCCATCTCGGGGTTGCCGGCGGCGAACGGGTTGTCGTTGGGCAGGACGACGGCCTGGAACCTGGCGCGCGGCCGGCCGTCGACGGTGTCGGCGAGGAATCCGGCGTCGATGGCGGGCCGGTCGGAGCGTGTGAGGTCGACCTTCGTGTACGGCGTTCCGGCGGCGTCGAGTTCGGCGGCGATGGCGTCGGTGGCCGGACCACCGTCGCTCACCACCAGGACTCTGAGGTCGATGCGCGGTGCGGTGGTGTCGGCCTCGGCCGGGCCGGCCTGCAGGCCGAGCGCGGCGATCAGCGCGCCCACCGTGAGCGCGGTGGTGCGTATGGTCCGCTTCATGCGGTGAAGTCCCCTCCCCGGGCAGGGGTGAGCACGGCTCCATGGAGCGGACGCACCCCCTCGCGTGACGCCGGCGTCCCCCTCAGAAGCCGGTCGTCGACGCTTCCGTCGCGTCACATGGTGATGTCTCTGTGTAGCTTTTGTGGTCGTCTTACGAAACCTGACGGAAAAGTGCAGGTGTCCAACGGCGTCCCGAGGCAACCGGATAGGCCGTTTTACCGTCGCCGCCGCGCGGGGGCCGCGGTGGACAGGCGGCTCGGGTCGGCCGTTTCGCCCTGGTACGACGCACCGGCGGGCCGTGGTGGCCCGCCGGGCGACGTGTCGTGGTCCGTTCCGCGCGGGTTGTCCGGCCAGGCGGCCGAATCCAGTCACCCGATCGCCGGAACCGGGGAGTCCGTCAGGCGCAGAGCACGCGCGTCTCGGGCGTGTAGACAGGTCCGCCGCTGGTGTTGGTGCTGTCGCTGAACTCGGCGTAGTAGTACGAGTAGAAGCCGATGTTGCCGTTGCAGCCCGAGTCGGCCGCGACCTGGAGGGTCAGCGTGACGGTACGGCTCTGGCCGGGCGGGATGGTGGCGCCGTAGTTGCCGCCGAGGTTGCTCGGGCCGGTGCCGGAACAGGGGGTGCTGCCGCTCACGGTGGCCAGGCTGCAGCCGGTGAAGCTGTACTTCAGGTCCGGGCGCTGGGTGGTCAGCCAGGTCGGGTCGATGGTCTGGTACACGAACCAGATGTCGTAGGTCTTGTTGTTGGTGATCGTCATCGACAGCTTCACGGTGCCGCCGGGGGTGGTGGTTGCGGTGTCGGTGGCGAAGGTGAGGCCGGCCGGCGCGGGGTCGGCGCTGGCGCTGGGCGCGAGGCCGAAGACGGCGAGGAGGAAGGCGAGGACGGCGGTGAGCCCGAGGCGTCTCAGCAGAGTTGATCGCATGGCCCGGGAGGCTAGGCACGCCCGCACCGCGGCGTCTGCACCGCCGCATCGGGCACGGACCCGGAACGGCCGAAAGTGATCGTCACGTGAAGAAGATGCGGAGAGAGCGTGACGACCCGTCACTCACTGTGTTCACGCACGCCGGACGGTGGTGACGGGAGGGGCGAGGGGGCCGGTGCGGAAGGGTGGTGCCGTCGACGGCATTGGCGCGGAAGAGACGCCCGGCGACGGACGGAATCAGGGAGACCGGTTGTGGCGAGGGCTCCGTTCCGGCCAGATCGCGGTTTCCGGCCGGGGCGTGGGGGCGTGGCCGCGGGCCCGCCGGCGTACCCGGGGCACCTTCGTGGTCCCGGGCAGCCGCCCCGGGCGTTCCGGCTAACAGCATGCGTACGGCCGGCGCCCGGACGGGCCGTGGGGCGGCCGTCCCGGCACCGGTCGGGTGCGGTCAGCGCGACGCGCGGGCGTGCGCCTGCTCGAAGGCGGCGAAGGCGGCCTCCTGACGCCATTCGAGACGGGCCCTGGCGCTCTCCGCGAGGAGGTGCCGGCAGGCCGCGCCGCGCACGGGCAGGCCGGGGCGTTCGCCTCGGCAGGCGGCGACCGGGTGGTAGCCGGCGGCGGTGGGGTTGCCCTGCCACAGGCTCGGGCCGGTCAGGAAGCCGTACTCCAGGGAGGCGCGGGCCAGGTCCTTCAGCTCGGGGTACCTGAGGCCGTAGGTGTCGGCGGCGTACCGGTACTCGTGGCTGATGTCGATGCGGGACACCCCGGGGTCGTCCGTGGCCAGGACGACCGGGACACCGTAGCGGCGGTAGGTGCCGAAGGGGTGGTCGGCGCCCTTGACCCCGAGGATCTGGGCGTTGCTGGAGAAGGGCACCTCCACGGCCACCTCGCGGTCCGCCATGGTGCGTGCGGTGCGCTGCCAGTCGTCCTCGTGGACGAGGTCGACGCCGTGTCCCACGCGATCGGTGCGGGCGGCGTCCACGGCCTCGGCGATGTGGAACCTGAGGTCCTCGGGCTTGACCAGCCCGGGCCACAGCTCGCCGGCGTGCAGGGTGACACGGGCCCGCGGGTACTGGGTGCGCAGGTGGGCGACCATGCGCATCTGGAGGCTGTAGTTGCGCAGGGAGCTGTCCCAGTCTTCCGGTTGGACGAGGTTCACGCCCACGAACCGCGGGTCTGCCTCGGCCAGCCGCATGCCGAGGGCGAGCTGGGTGAAGACCCGCTCCGGCGAACTGCCCCGGGAGGCCTGGGAGATCCAGCGTACGGTGAGGTCACAGGCGGGCCGGGCGTGCGGGGTGCCGCAGTGCTCGGCGGCACGGAACTCGGCGTCGCCGTCGTCCGCCTCCTCACGGGCCTCGGCCACCAGCTTGTCCAGCTTGCCGTCCGCGACCAGCTTCCGGTGCAGGGCGGCGAGGTCGTCGTCCCAGCCGACCTGGGCGGCGAGCTTCTTCGCGCTGTCGGAGGCGGGGGTGACCATCGTCTCCAGGTAGAACTGGTTGTTGCGGACGACGGTGTCGGCGACCTCGGCGAGCAGCTTGCCCCGGTGGCGCCAGGTCACCTCGCCGAACTTGTCGAAGGTGTCGAAGAAGTGGTCGTGGCCGTTCCGGTCGGGCGGGAAGTCCTCCATGGACCAGGCGCGGATCACCGCGTCACGGAAGGCGCGGTCGGTGCGCGCGTCGGCGGCCGGGCGGGTGCCCGGGCCGCAGGGCGCCGGGACGGCGGCCAGCCTCGCGGTGTCGATGCACAGCCCGTCCTCGGCCGCCAGCTCGATCAGGTACTCCGTGGACACCGCGCCGGAGAGATGGTTGTGCAGGTCTCCGCCCTTGGGCAGCTGCCGGAAGAATTCACGCAGGGCCGCGGGCCGGTCGCGCAGCGAGCGGAGGTGGGCGTCCGTGCGCGCCTCCGCCGCCGTGACCTGCCGGGGCGGCGGCGCGGCGGGCCGGTCGTCGGGGTGGGCCGGCTGGGCGGCGGCGGGCAGGGCGGACAGCAGGGACAGGACACTGAGGGTGCCGAGCACGGCCGGAACGACCCGGCGGCTCACGGCACTTCGACGTTGCAGAGTCACAGGGGCATGATCACGGAAAGATCACGGCGACATGCCCCGATGGGGCGGATCCCCGCCGGAGAGCACCCGACCGGGTGACGGGCCGGCACACCGTCGCCGGCCCCGGCCGCCGGCGCCGTCCCGCCCGGCCCCGCCGCACGTCCTGCCCTGCGGGGTGCGCGGTCGAGGAAACGGCCGGGGCATGTGTGGCGTCCGCGCGGGTATTCGCGCTGCGACTTCGCACATCGGCGTCACATCAGGGAGGCGGACGCATGCTCATGGCTCACCCCGCGGTACTGGAAGACCTCATCGCGCAGTACGAGGCCCTCACTCTGCTCGGTGCCGAGGAGAGCACCCCGCAGGCCCGGCAGCGGCTCGCGGACATCTCGTACACGCTGTGCGTGGCCACCGGCACCCGGGACGTCGACATGGCTCTGATCGCCGCCCGCCACCGCCTCTCCGGTGCCCGGCCGGAGGACGACTCCCTGCTCCAGACGTCCGTGCTCCAGGCGCCCGCACCGCAGGCGTCCACGCTTCGGGCGCCGGCCCCGGCGGAGCGGACGTCAGCGGTCTGAAGCACCCCGGTCCGCGCGGCAGTTGGGCGCGGCCTCCCCCTGAACTCGTTGCTTCCCGCTTCTGGTCGGCGAGACCTACCGGACGGTATACAGGCCCAGTCCGACGCGCGAGGGCCGCTCTCCGGTGCCGTCACCGCGCGACGCAGCGGCCTCAGGGGGAGGACCCATGGCGAACGACAGGCGTCCGGCGGGCGGGGTGAGCGGCCGGCGGCCGAGTGCCGTGCTGGGGATGGTGCTGGGCGGGTGGGCCCTGGTCGCAGCCGGCACGGCACCGGCCACGGCACACCCGGACGGGCACGGGCACGGCCGTGAGACCTCCTACGTCGCCCTCGGCGACTCCTACACCTCGGGCCCCGGCATCCCGGCGCAGGTGGACGCCGGCTGTGCCCGCTCGGACCACAACTACCCCTCGCTCGTGGCCGCCCGGGGGCAGGTGACCGGGTTCACCGACGTCAGCTGCGGCGGGGCCACCACGGCCGAGATGTGGCAGCCGCAGGGCGGCAACGGACCCCAGCTCGACGCCCTCGGCCGGGACACGGACCTGGTCACGGTGCAGATCGGCGGAAACGACGTCGGTTTCGGCTCCGTCATCGGCACCTGCGCCCGCCTCGCTGCCCAGGACCCGTCGGGCAACCCCTGCGAACGCTCCTACAAGGCCTCCGGCTACGACCGGCTGGCCCTGGCCGTCGCACGGACGGCGCCGAAGGTCGACCGGGTGCTGCGGGCCGTGCACGCCCGCGCACCGCACGCCCGGGTGGTCGTCGTCGGCTATCCGGACCTGCTGCCGGACGACGGCAGCGGCTGCTTCCCGCAAGTCCCGTTCGCGGCCGGCGACTTCCCCTACCTCCGCGACACCGAGAAGCGGCTGAACCTGATGCTGCGCCTGGTGGCCGCCGTGAACCGCGCCGAGTACGTCGACACCTACGGCCCCACGGTCGGCCACGACATGTGCAAGGCGCCCGCGGACCGCTGGATCGAGCCGCTCCAGCCGGCCTCCCCCGCGGCCCCGGCACACCCCAACGCCAAGGGAGAAGCAGCGATGGCGCAGGCCGTGGCGGCCCGGCTGGACCGGGGCCACAGCCGCGACTGACCCACGGACGGACCCCGCTGAACCGCGTCCGCCGCTGAACCGCGTCCGTGGCTGAACCGTGGCAGTGGACGGATCACGGGTCGGCCCCCTCCCGGGGCCGACCCGTGATCCGGTCAGCCGCCGAGCGCTCCCAGTACCACCGCCTGGGCCTCCTCCTGCACCCGGGAGAGGTGGTCCCGGCCGAGGAAGGACTCGGCGTACACCTTGTAGACGTCCTCGGTGCCCGAAGGCCGGGCGGCGAACCAGGCATTCTCGGTGGTGACCTTGATCCCGCCGATCGCGGCGCCGTTGCCGGGCGCCTCGGTGAGGACGGCCGTGACCGCCTCGCCGGCCAGCGTGTCCGCGCTGACCTGCGCCGGTGACAACTTGGCGAGCAGCGCCTTCTGTTCGCGGGTGGCGGGCGCGTCGATGCGGGCGTAGGCGGGTGCGCCGAAGCGTGCGGTCAGGTCCGCGTAGTGCTCCGAGGGGGTCTTGTCGGTGACGGCCGTGATCTCGGAGGCGAGGAGGGCCAGGATGATGCCGTCCTTGTCGGTGGTCCACACCGAGCCGTCGCGGCGCAGGAAGGAGGCGCCGGCCGACTCCTCGCCGCCGAACCCGAGGTCGCCGCTGACGAGTCCGTCCACGAACCACTTGAACCCGACCGGTACCTCGACCAGCCGGCGGCCGAGATCGGCGGCGACCCGGTCGATCATCGTGGAGGAGACGAGGGTCTTGCCGATGCCGGCGGCGTCCGGCCACTGCTCGCGGTGCCGGTAGAGGTAGGAGATGGCGACCGCGAGGTAGTGGTTGGGGTTCATCAGGCCCGCGTCCGGGGTCACGATGCCGTGCCGGTCGGCGTCGGCGTCGTTGCCGGTGGCGATGCTGAACCGGTCGCGCTGCTCGATGAGGGAGGCCATGGCGTACGGCGAGGAGCAGTCCATGCGGATCTGGCCGTCCCAGTCCAGCGTCATGAAGCGCCAGGTGGGGTCGGTGTGCGGGTTGACCACCGTCAGGTCGATGCCGTGCTGTTCGGCGATCCGGCCCCAGTAGGCGACCGAGGCACCGCCGAGCGGGTCGGCACCGATCCGCACGCCGGCCGCGCGCACGGCCTCCAGGTCCAGCACGCTCGGCAGGTCGCCGACGTAGGCGCCGAGGAAGTCGTACCGCCGCGTGGTGTCGGCGGCGAGTGCGCGGACGTACGGCAGCCGGCGCACCTCCTTCAGGCCGCCCGTGATGATCTGGTTGGCGCGGTCCTGGATCCAGGAGGTCGCGTCGGAGGCCGCCGGGCCGCCGCTCGGCGGGTTGTACTTGAAGCCGCCGTCGGCGGGGGGATTGTGCGACGGGGTGACCACGACGCCGTCGGCGAGGCCGGAGGCGCGGTCCCGGTTGTGGGCGAGGATCGCGTGCGAGACGGCGGGGGTGGGCGTGTAGCCGTCCTCGCTGTCGATGAGCACGGTCACGTCGTTGGCGGCGAACACCTCCAGCGCGGTGACCCTGGCGGGCTCCGAGAGGGCGTGGGTGTCGGCCCCCAGGAAGAGCGGGCCGTCGGTGCCCTGGGCCGCGCGGTACTCGCAGATGGCCTGGCTGGTGGCGGCGATGTGGTCCTCGGTGAACGCGGTCGCCAGGGACGAACCCCGGTGGCCCGAGGTGCCGAACGCCACCCGCTGTGCGGGGTCGGAAGGGTCCGGGTGCAGCGCGTAGTACGCGGTGACCAGCCGGGCCACGTCGACAAGGTCCTCGGGACCGGCCGGCCGGCCGGCTCGCTCGTGCGGCATGAGTCCGTTCCTCCGCATCGGTGGGATCGTTCGCTCACCGCCCATTTTCCCTCGTCAGGGGCGCACCGTGCGAGTGCGCCCCACCAGCGGGGCGCACCGCGCGGTGCGATTCAGCCGATGTGGTAGCCGTCCCCGTACACCTTCCAGTCGAGCGGGGTGTTCAGGTCGAGGTTGCCCTTGCGCAGGAAGACCCGCTGCTCGGTGTCGACGCGGCTGGTGTCGCTGTGCGCCTCCTCCTGCTTCATGGCCCACACCCGGGCGTCCAGGAAGGCGTTGAGGTACGTCGTCTCGTCGCCGCCCTGGACCGGCGGCTTGGCGGTGCGCAGGGCGCGCCTGCGTATGTTGCGGAAGCTGGTCGGGTCGTCGCCGTCGCCGTGCATGACGAGGGCGTCGTAGTAGGCGAACTGACCGAGGGCGCGCAGGCCGTCGGTCTTGCCCCGGGCGACCGCGGGGTTGAAGTAGACGCGGTCGCGCTCGTCGTTCTGCGCCTGCTGGAACGCCGTGTCCTGGGCTGCCTTGCGCCAGTCCCTGGGGTAGTTCGGGTCGAGGCCCGCGTGCGAGTCCGTGCCGTTCACCTTGCGCAGGGCGGGCAGGTACGCGGCGAGGACGTTGCCGGGCCTGCGGTCGCTGTAGAGCTGGACGAGGTCGAGCATGTCGCCGGTGCCGGAGCAGAACCCGATGATGCCGGCGGTGTAGCCGCGCCCGTCGCCGATGTCCTCGATGTACTTGTACTGGGCCTTCCAGTCGAGCGAGGAGTTCTCCGCGCTCGACACCAGCTTCATGGCGATCTCCTTCTTCGCAGGGTCGTCCAGCCCCGGCGCGGCCGCGCGGGCCCCGTCGGCGGACGAGACGCCGAGCAGGGCGCCGGAGGCGACCGCGCCGAGCGCGGCCACGACGGTGCGCCGGGAGAGCCGGGCGACGGAAGGTGTTGCGCGGTCCGTGTGCACCACAGGGACTCCAAGGGGAAGTGGGGGGTGGGGAGTTGGTCCGTACCGATACTGGTAGGAAAGTTTCCTATCAAATGCCGGAGGGCCCGGTAACCCGGTATGCGAGAAGTTCGTACGATCGAACAACCCTGGGTTCCCCCCTCCCCCGTGGCTCAGCCGCGCCGGGCCCTGTCCCCCTCACGAGTGAAGGCGTACAGCTCCTTCGACGTGGAGATCAGCTCACGCAGTTCCTCCTGCGAACCGACCATCGGCTGCGAGCCCTTCAGCGGGACCTGGGCACTCTCGGGCAGGAACCTGACGGTGAGCAGGCCGATGGCCCCGGCCAGCATGAGGTAGTAGGCGGGCATCAGGTCGTCGCCGGTCAGGTCGACCAGTGCGGCGGTGACCAGCGGCGTGGTACCGCCGAACGCGGCGACCGCGACGTTGAAGCCGATGCCCATGGCCGCGTAGCGCACAGCCGTGGGGAACAGCGCGGGCAGGGTGGCCGCGCTGGGTGCCGCGAAGCAGGCCAGCAGGGTGGACAGGAGCAGCACCCCGAGGATCGGCGGCCACGTGCCGTGCGCCTTGATCAACAAGAAGGCCGGCACGGCGAGCACGATCATCGCCGCCGCGGCGACGGCGTACAGCGGCCGCCTGCCCACCCGGTCGCTGAGCCGGCCGAGGAAGGTGATCAGCACGACGATCCACAGCATGCCGACGAGCACCAGGACGTCCGCGGAGCCGCTGGAGCGGTGCAGGGTCTCGGTCTGATAGGTCGGCAGGTAGCCGGTCACCATGTAGTTGGTGACGTTGTAGAGCAGCACCAGGCCCATGCAGACCAGCAGCGGCCGCCAGTGATGGCGGACGATGTCCTTGAACTCGCTGCCCGCCGACTCCTGCGCCAGGGCCTTCTCGTGGTCGTCGAGTTGCTGCCGGAAGGCCGGGGACTCCTCCAGCTTCAGCCGCATGTAGAGGCCGATCACCCCGAGCGGTCCGGCGACCAGGAACGGGATGCGCCAGCCCCAGGAGAGCATCTGCCCGTCCGTCAGGGCCAGGTTCAGCGCGGTGACCAGGGCCGAGCCGAGGGCGTAGCCGGCGAAGGTGCCGAAGTCGAGCCAGCTGGAGAGGAAGCCGCGCCGGCGGTCCGGGGAGTACTCGGCGACGAAGGTGGTGGCCCCGCCGTACTCGCCGCCAGTGGAGAACCCCTGGACCATGCGGGCCAGCAGGAGCAGCACCGGCGCGGCGATGCCGAGGGTGGCGTAGCCGGGGATGACGCCGATGGCGAAGGTGCCCGCCGCCATCATGATCATGGTGGTGGCGAGCACCTTCTGCCGGCCGATCCGGTCGCCGAGCGGCCCGAAGACGAGCCCGCCGAGGGGCCGTACGACGAAGGCGGCGGCGAACGTCGCGAACGAGGAGATCACCTGGGCGGCCGGGGAGGCGCCCGGGAAGAAGACCTTGCCGATGGTCGCGGCGAGGTAGCTGTAGACGCCGAAGTCGAACCATTCCATGCAGTTGCCGAGCGCGGAGGCACCGACGGCCCGGCGGAGCAGCGGGGGTTCGACGACCTGGACGTCGTCCGCACGGAAGGCCCCTCGGTTGCGGACCAGTCTGCCGGCCAGTTCCTCGCGGACCTGGCGCGGCAGCCGCGCCACGGCCCCGGGGGCCCGAGGCCCGCCGGGCGCCCGCCGCTCTCCGCCGGTCGTCGCATCGCTCACGAGCGCCTCCCTCTCCCGCTCTCTTGATCACCGCCTGCCCCGTCGGCCGATTCAGAAACGGAACCGATCAATCCCATCGGGGACGCCGGTTGGACTTGGGCAGCGCCAGGACGCAGGGTGGACGAGCCCGTGCGCACGTGCAGGGGCACCTACTACGGCACCACCGGAGAACACCCGATGACGTACGTCGCGGACCCCGCTCGTTACGACGGCACCATGCGCTACCGGCGCACCGGCCGTTCCGGACTGGACCTGCCGGTCCTGTCCCTGGGCTACTGGCACAATTTCGGCGACGACCGCCCGTTCGAGACACAGCGCGAGATCGCACTGCGCGCCTTCGACCTCGGCATCACCCACCACGACCTGGCCAACAACTACGGTCCGCCGTACGGCGCCGCCGAGAGCAACTTCGGCCGGCTGCTGCGCCGGGACCTGGCGCCGTACCGGGACGAGCTGGTGATCTCCACCAAGGCCGGCTGGGACATGTGGCCGGGCCCCTACGGGCAGGGCGGCGGCTCCCGCAAGTACCTGCTGGCCTCGCTGGACCAGTCGCTCAGCCGGATGGGCGTCGACTACGTGGACATCTTCTACTCGCACCGGCTGGACGCGAGCACGCCGCTGGAGGAGACCATGGGCGCGCTCGACACCGCCGTCCGCCAGGGCAAGGCGCTGTACGTCGGCATCTCCTCCTACGATGCCGAGCGCACCCGGCAGGCCGCCGCGATCCTGCGCGGCCTCGGCACGCCGCTGCTGATCCACCAGCCGTCGTACAGCATGCTCAACCGCTGGATCGAGACCGACGGCCTGCTGGACGCGGCCGCCGAGGAGGGCTTCGGGGTCATCGGGTTCACGGCGCTCGCCCAGGGGCTGCTCACGGGCCGCTACCTGGAGGGCGTCCCGCAGGACTCGCGGGCCGCGCGGGGGACGTCCCTGGACGCCGCCTGGCTGACGGAGGACATGCGGGACCGGCTGCGGGCCCTGAACGGCATCGCGGCCCGGCGCGGCCAGACGCTGGCCCAGCTGGCCCTGGCCTGGGCCCTGCGAGACGAACGGGTCACGTCCCTGGTGATCGGCGCCTCGCGGGTGGAGCAGCTGGAGCAGAACGTGGCCGCGCTGGAGAACCTGGCCTTCAGCGACGAGGAGCTGGCCGAGATCGACGCGTTCGCGACCGACGGCGGTGTGGACCTGTGGCGGGAGGCCCGGCTCGGCAATCTCGGCTGACCCCTCCAAATGTGACCTGCGTCACAGACGTATGGAAAAAGTAGGACATAATGGAGTGCATCCGGACAGCGTTGTCATCCCTGCCCTCGCGACACGCCCGCGATTTCGAGGAGCCGCTCACCGTATGACCTACGGAGCCCACCGCACCCCTGTCCTGCCTCCCCACCCCGATCTCGGTCTCGCCCGCGACTGCGAGCTGTGCCTCGGCTGGGGAACCGTCGTCACGCGCGACGGCGACCACGAGCTGTGCCGCGCGTGCCAGCCCGACGGCCACGGCGACAGCACGGCCGCCGCAGGCGCATAACCCTCCCCCGGCGGCACAGCGGATCCCCCGGTTCCTCCGCTGTGCGCCATCTGATGCGCTCCTGGGTGTTACCTATGAGTAATCCCTGATGGTTTGATGTGCGGCGCCACTCAGCCCCTTCATCCACAGGGAGAACCAGTGACGTCCTTCGCACCGCGCCGCGCCCTCGCCGCGGCCGTGCTCGCCCTCGCCCTGCCCGCGGCGGCGCTCGCCGGTCCGGGACCGGCGGCAGCCGCCGAGCCGGCTCCGGCACTCCGGGTCCTGACGTACAACGTCTTCCTCATGAGCAAGAACCTGTACCCCAACTGGGGCCAGGACCGCCGGGCCGCGGAGATACCGGAGGCGTCCTTCTTCCAGGGCAACGACGTGGTGGTCCTCCAGGAGGCGTTCGACAACTCCTCGTCGGACGCGCTGAAGAGCAAGGCGGCGGCCCAGTACCCGTACCAGACCCCGGTGGTGGGCCGCAGCCGTGACGGCTGGGACGCGACCGGCGGCTCGTACTCGTCGGCCACGCCCGAGGACGGCGGCGTCACGGTGCTGAGCAAGTGGCCGATCCTGCGCAAGGAGCAGTACGTCTACAAGGACGCCTGCGGCGCCGACTGGTGGTCCGACAAGGGCTTCGCCTATGTGGTGCTGAACGTCAACGGCACCAGGGTGCACGTCGTCGGCACGCACGCGCAGTCCACCGACCCCGGGTGCGGCGCGGGTGAGGCGGCGCAGACGAGGGCCCGTCAGTTCCGGGCGATCGATGCCTTCCTGGACGCCAAGAACATCCCCGCGAACGAGGAGGTGCTCGTCGCGGGCGACCTGAACGTCGACTCGCGCAGCGCCGAGTACGCGGCCATGCTCGCCGACGCCGGCCTCGTCGGGGCCGACGCCCGCACCGGGCACCCCTACTCCTTCGACACGCAGGAGAACTCCATCGCCCGCTACCGCTACCCGGACGATCCGCGCGAGGACCTGGACTACGTCCTCGCCCGGTCCGGCAACGCCCGGCCGGCCGGGTGGCGCAACGAGGTCGTCAAGGAGCAGTCGGCGCCCTGGACGGTGACCAGCTGGGGGACGTCGTACACCTACACGAACCTCTCGGACCACTACCCGCTGCGGGCCTTCACGGGTTGAGCCGGCACACGGCGGCGGGCCCCGGCTCCGGCCGGGGCCCGCCGCCGTGCAGGGATCCGCCGCCTACCAGCGGTACCAGCGGCCCCGTCGGCCCCCGGTCCCGGCCGGGCGGACGACGAAGCCCAGCAGCCACAGCACGAGCACGATGACCGCGATCCACCACAGCGCCTTCAGCGCGAAGCCCGCGCCGAAAAGAATCAGTGCCAGGAGCAGAACCAGCAGCAAAGGGACCATGTTTATCCACCTCCGCTCCGGCGGGTTCCCGGAAATCCCTCGGTCAGGCCCCTTCTTTTTTCCCGGATCCCGGATTCGGACGACTGGTTTGGACGGCGGCGAAGCGGAAATCCGAATGTGGACCAGAGACCGCGTCGAGATTGGGATGTGACACGCGATGGCTGGCAGCAAGAAGGCGAAGGGCAAGGCCGAGCAGGCCAAGGGCAAGGCCAAGGAGGCCGTCGGCCGGGCGGTCGGGAACGAGCGCTTGGAGGCCGAGGGCCGGATGGAAGGCGCCCGCGGAGACGCCCGGCAGGCGAAGGAGAAGACCAAGGACGTCTTCAAGCACTGAGGCGTGCTCCGAATCGGATGCGGAACGGGTCCGGAAATCCAGCGGAAGCGGATTTCCGGACCCGTTCCGCTGTGTTCCGGGCCCGTTCGGCTGTGTTCCGGGCCCGTTCGGCCGTGTCCCCGGAGTTGCGGACCGGCCGGACCGGGCGGCCGGCTCCGGCCGCCGCGTCACCCCTCACCAGCCGTTCGTGTGCATCCGGAGGATTCCTTGCGGACGTCCCCTTGACGGGCCCCGGAGCGGGTAGCCGAGCAGGGACGGCAGGACCTCCCTGTGCACACGAAGGGACCCTCATCCCGGAGGAAAAGGGCAACGAGGTATGGACATCCCGCTCAGGACGCACGCGATCACGCAGGCCCGCCCCGCGCACCTGCGCTACAGCCGCACCTGGGACGCCGGCGTATCCAGCATCGCGGAGGCGAGGGACGCCGTCGGCGCCCTGCTCGCCCGCGCACGGCCCGCCCCCGGTCGGCGCTCGGTGCAGGATGCCCAGCTCGTGGTGAGTGAACTCGTGACCAACGCGGCCAAACACGCGCCCGGCCCCTGCGCCCTGCGCCTGGAGCTGCCGCCCGGCGCCGGCACGCTGCTCATCACCGTCACGGACACCTCCCGGCAGGCACCGCGGCGACGCACGCCCGATCCCGGGCGCATCGGCGGCCACGGGCTGCTCCTCGTGTCGATGCTGTCGCGCGAGCTGGAGGTGACCTGGCTGCCGCGCGGCAAGCGGGTCACCGCCACGGTGCCGCTCGCCCCCGCGGCAGCCTGCTGACCGGGTCAGGTGACCCTGATGCCGACGATGCAGGTGTCGTCGTCGGTGTCCGACCTGCTGTAGGTCAGCAGCCGGTCCAATTGCTGGTCCAGGGTGGTCGTCACCGCGCCCGCCGTCTCCACCAGGTGCGACACGGACTCCTCCACCGAGCGGTCCCGGCGCTCGATCAGGCCGTCGGTGTACATCAGCAGGGTGTCCCCCTCGGCCAGCTGCAGCTCCGTCTCCTCGTAGCGTGCCTCGGGTACGGCGCCGAGCAGCATCCCCGTGGCCGGCGGCAGCGCGGTGGCCTGCGTCTCGCGCACGAGGACCGGCGGCAGATGACCCGCCCGCGCCCAGCGCAGGGTGCGCCGCTCGCCGTCGTACAGGCCGCACACGGCGGTGGCCGTGATCCCTCCGGTCAGGTGGTGGGCGACGATGTTCAGCCAGGCCAGCAGCTGCGCCGGGCCCGCCCCGGTCACGGCGAGGCCGCGCAGCGCGTTGCGCAGGACGACCATGCTGGTCGCCGCCTCGATGCCGTGCCCGGCGACGTCACCGACGCACAGCAGGACCAGTCCGGAGGGCAGCACGACGGCGTCGTACCAGTCGCCGCCGACCAGGTGTTCGGTCTCGGCGGGCCGGTAGCGCACCGCCACCCGGAGACCGGGCACCTGCAGCGGGGCCTGCGCAGGCGGCATGATGGCGTGCTGGAGCTGGAGGGTCAGCCGGTTGCGCTCCAGGGCCTGCTGCTCGGTGTGCGCCAGCTGGTCCCGGGTGGCGGCGAGGGCGACCTCGGTCCAGTGCTGGGCGGAGATGTCCTGGTAGGCGCCGCGGACGCCGAGCAGCTGGCCGTCGGTGTCCAGGACCGGCTCGGCCACCACCCGCATGTGCCGGGTCACGCCGTCCGGGCGCAGCAGCCGGAACGCGGCGGAGGCGGGCCTGCGGTGGTGCAGCAGGGTGCGCAGGAAGCGGCCGAGCGTGACGGCGTCGTCGGGGTGGGCGTGGGCCGGCAGGTCCTGCAGGGCGGCCGGGGGGCTGGTGGGAGGGCGGCCGTACAGGCTGAACATCTGCCCGTTCCAGGTGATCTCGCCGGTGAGCAGGTTCTCCTCGAAGCCGCCGATCCGGCCGAGCCGCTGGGCGTGCTGGAGCAGGCTGGCCAGCCGGGCCGCCTCGTCCTCGATGCGCCAGATCAGCAGCACGCCGGCACCGTGCCGGGTGATGCTGATGTCGGCGACGGCGGCGAGCGGCACCTGGTCGACCAGCGCGGTGAGCCGCATACGGCGGGCGCGGAACGGCTCGCCGGTGGCGTGGACCCGCTCCACCCGCTGGAACAGCTCGCTGTTGCCGGCGGCCATGGGGTACGCCTCCAGCAGCAGGGCGCCGCCCACGACGGCCCGGGGCCGGCCCGCCGGGTCGAGGAAGCGGCTGTTGACGTGCTGGATGCGGAAGTCGACCAGCCGGCCGGCGTCGTCCAGGTGCGGCACCAGCACCAGGGCGGGGTCGTGCAGCCCGTCCGCCAGGTCCATCAGCTCCACCACGTCGGGCAGCAGCCGGGGTTCCGGCCCGGTGCCCGGCGGTGACGCGAAGGTCTCCAGGGTGTGCGCGCACAGCTCGGCGAGGGCCTCCACCTGCCGGACGACCGGGCGCGGCAACGGGTCCTCGGGCTTGGGCCAGGCGATCTCCAGGACGCCGTGGACACGGCCGCCCGCGCCCGCCGGTACGGCGATCCGCGCGCCGTCGGCGTACTGCCGCCGGCCGATGGTGGGCAGCCCGGACCCGGCGAGCGAGGACAGCCACTGCCCGTCGGCCCGGTTCAGACCGCTGCGGGCCACCGTGGCCACGTCGGGCGGGACGTACCGCCAGCGGGCCGCCTCACCGGGCGGGAAACCGGCGCTCCCGGCCAGGGTGAGCGATCCGTCCGAGCCGGCCGCCCAGATGGCCACGGCGACCGCGCCCAGCGGGCGCAGCGCATGGTCGAGCAGCGAGTCGGCCATCGCCTGGGTGTCGTGGGCGGCGAGGACCCCGCTCTCGGCGGCGCGCAGCCGCACGGCGGCGGACTCCCGGACGGGCGCCTCCCGGTCCGCGGTGACGGACAGGAAGGCTTCCGTGACCTCCGAGACCCGGTCCCGGGCGGCCTGGTTGATGACCTCCACCGCGAACTCCAGCGGGGTCACCTGCGCCTGCTCGGTCAGCTCGGCGAGCTGGCGGGCGGCCTGGGCGGGCCCGCAGCCGAGGCGTTCGACCAGGATGCCCTTGGCCAGTTCGACCAGGGCCCGGCCCTCGGCCTCGGCCTGCGCCGCCCGTACCTCCCGGCGCAGCCGCTCGACGGTGGCGGCGAGCCGGCCGACCGGCGAGCCCGCGGGGACGTCGGGCATCGCCACGTCCGCGTCCGGGAGCGGGACCGGAATGCCGTCGGCCGGGTCCGCGCCCGGAAGCCGGACGGGGACGCCGTCCGTCATGTCCGGGGCGGCGGGGGGTTCGTGCATGTTCACCTGGTCCGTGTTCCTCGTCCGGTGGGCGGGCGGGCGTCGTGCGCCGTCCTCATGCGGGGAGCCAGCGTCGGACGCAAGCGATGAGGTCATGGGTGTCCACCGGTTTCGTCACGTAGTCGCTGGCGCCGGAGGCGAGGCTCTTCTCCCGGTCGCCGTGCATGGCCTTGGCGGTCACGGCGATCACCGGCAGATCGGCGTACTGCGGCATCTTGCGGATCTCCGCGGTGGCCGCGTATCCGTCCATCTCGGGCATCATCACGTCCATCAGGACGAGTTCCACGCCCGGGTTGCGCACCAGGGTCTCGATGCCCTTGCGGCCGTTCTCCGCGTGCAGGACGCGGAAGCCGTGCAGTTCGAGGATGCCGCTGAGCGCGAACAGGTTGCGGGCGTCGTCGTCCACGACGAGGACGGTCCGGCCACGGGTGTGCTCGTCGGGTGACTGGGGTGCCGCGCGCAGGGGCTCCTCGTTGCGGACGAGGGTGAGCACCTCTCCGGGCTCCTCGGCGGACAGGTGCAGCGCGATCCGCTCGCGCAGTTCGTCCAGGCTGAACAGGTGCTCGAGCCGGCCGTCCGCACCGTCGACGAGCTGATCGGTGCGCTGGGAGCCGTGCACCAGGACCGGGACGCCGGCGAGGGCGGAGTCACCGCGCAGGGCGTCGAGGAAGCGGGCGGACTCGCCGTCCGGCATGCCCAGTTCGACGACGACGCAGTGGCACGGTTCCGCAGCGAGGGCGCCCGCCGCCTCCTGGGCGCCGACGGCGGTGATGATGTCGACGGGCATGTCGCTGTCGTCGGCGCGGCCGTGCGCGAGGTCTCCGACCACGCTCTCGGCGACGAGCGTGAGCAGGCCGCGCGGTCGCTCCTCCACCACGAGCAGGCGGCGCGCGCGCTGCCGCTTCGCGGTGACGAGCGGTGCCCCCGCCGGCTCGTGCCCGCCGGTGCCGTCCGCCGGCAGCTGCTCGGCCGGCTTGGGCGCGGAACGGCCGGTGCGCAGGACCTCCTCGAAGTCGGGCCGCGCCACGGGCAGGAAGAGGGTGAAGGTGCTGCCCTTGCCGGGGACGCTGTCGACGGTGACGGCGCCGCCGAGGAGGTGGGCGATCTCCCGGGTGATGGACAGGCCGAGCCCGGTACCGCCGTACTTGCGGCTGGTCGTGCCGTCCGCCTGCTGGAACGCCCCGAAGATGGACTCCAGTTGCTGCTCCGGGATGCCGATCCCGGTGTCCTGGACGCGGAACGCGACGATCGCGCCGCCGCGCAGCACGCTCTCGGGGACCTCGTCGTCGGCCGCGGGCTCGACCCGCAGCTCGACTCCGCCCTGCTCGGTGAACTTCACCGCGTTGGACAGCAGGTTGCGCAGGATCTGCCGGAGCCGGGAGTCGTCGGTGAGCAGGTCGGCCGGGGCCCCGGCCGCCGTGGTGACGGCGAAGTCCAGGCTCTTCTGCGAGGTCATCGGCCGGAAGGTGGCCTCCACGTACTCGATCAGCTGCCGCAGCGAAACCCGCTCAGGTGTGACGTCCATCTTGCCGGCCTCGACCTTGGACAGGTCCAGGATGTCGTTGATCAGCTGGAGCAGGTCGGAGCCGGCGGAGTGGATGATGCCCGCGTACTCGACCTGCTTCGGGGTCAGGTTGCGGGAGGGATTCTGGGCCAGCAGCTGGGCGAGGATGAGCAGGCTGTTCAGCGGGGTGCGCAGCTCGTGGCTCATGTTGGCGAGGAACTCGGACTTGTACTTGGAGGCGAGCGACAGCTGGCGGGCGCGGGCCTCCAGTTCCTGCCTGGCCTGCTCGATCTGCAGGTTCTTCGCCTCGATGTCCCGGTTCTGGTCGGCCAGCAGCGAGGCCTTCTCCTCCAGTTCGGCGTTGGAGCGCTGGAGTTCCTCCTGCCGGGCCTGCAACTCGGCGGACCGGGACTGCAGTTCACTGGTCAGCCGCTGCGACTCCTGGAGCAGTTCGTCGGTGCGGGCGTTGGCGACGATGGTGTTGACGTTGATGCCGATGGTGTCGACGAGCTGCTGGAGGAAGTCCCGCTGGACCGGCGTGAACCGGGTGACCGAGGCCAGTTCGATGACGCCGAGGACCTGCTCCTCGAAGACGATGGGCAGCAGCAGCAGCGCGGTGGGCTCCACCTGGCCCAGACCGGAGGAGATGGTGACGTACCCGGGCGGCAGCTCGTCCACGGCGATGGTGCGGCGGCTGCGCGCGGCCTGGCCGACCAGGGAGCGGCCGAACGGGATGCGGGCGGGCCGGGTGTCCTCCTCGGGCCGTCCGTAGGAACCGACGAGCCGCAGCTCGGGCCCGGACGCGTCGTCCTCGGCGAGGTAGAAGGCGCCGTACTGCGCCGAGACCTGCGGCACCAGCTCGTCCATGATGAGTTCGGCGACGACGGGCAGGTCGCGGTGGCCCTGCATCAGGCCGGAGATCCGGGCGAGGTTGGTCTTCAGCCAGTCCTGTTCCTGGTTGGCCCGGGTGGTCTCGCGCAGGGACCCCACCATGGAGTTGATGTTGTCCTTGAGGTCGGCGACCTCACCGGAGGCGTCGACGGTGATGGACCGGGTCAGGTCGCCCTCGGCGACCGCGCTGGCCACGTCGGCGATGGCGCGGACCTGCCGGGTGAGGTTGCCGGCGAGTTCGTTGACGTTCTCGGTGAGCCGCTTCCAGGTGCCCGAGACGCCCTCGACCTCGGCCTGGCCGCCGAGCCGGCCCTCGGTGCCGACCTCACGGGCGACGCGGGTGACCTCGTCGGCGAACGCGGACAGCTGGTCCACCATCGTGTTGATGGTGGTCTTCAGCTCGAGGATCTCGCCACGGGCGTCGACGTCGATCTTCTTCGACAGGTCGCCCTTGGCCACGGCCGTCGTCACCAGCGCGATGTTGCGCACCTGGCCGGTGAGGTTGTTGGCCATGGAGTTGACGTTGTCGGTGAGGTCCTTCCAGGTGCCGGCGACGTTGGGCACGTGTGCCTGACCGCCGAGCCGGCCCTCGGTGCCCACCTCGCGGGCCACCCGGGTCACCTCGTCCGCGAACGCCGACAGCGTGTCGACCATGGTGTTGATGACGTCGGCGAGCGCGGCGACCTCGCCCTTGGCCTCGACGGTGATCTTCTGCGAGAGGTCGCCCCTGGCCACGGCGGTGGCGACCTGGGCGATGGAGCGGACCTGGCCGGTGAGGTTGGACGCCATCACGTTGACGTTGTCGGTGAGGTCCTTCCAGGTGCCGGCGACCCCCCGCACCTGCGCCTGACCGCCGAGCCGGCCCTCGGTGCCCACCTCGCGGGCCACCCGGGTCACCTCGTCCGCGAACGCCGACAGCTGGTCCACCATCGTGTTCATGGTGTTCTTCAGCTCGAGGATCTCGCCGCGCGCGTCCACGGTGATCTTCTGGGAGAGGTCGCCCTGCGCCACCGCGGTGGCCACCTGGGCGACGTTGCGCACCTGCGCGGTCAGGTTCCCGGCCATGAAGTTCACCGAGTCGGTCAGGTCGCGCCAGGTGCCCTTGACGCCCTTGACGTCCGCCTGGCCGCCGAGCCGGCCCTCGGTGCCGACCTCACGGGCCACCCGGGTCACCTCGTCCGCGAACGCCGACAGCTGGTCCACCATCGTGTTGATGGTGCTCTTCAGCTCCAGGATCTCGCCGCGCGCGGGCACGTCGATCTTCTGGGACAGGTCGCCCCTGGCCACGGCCGTGGCGACCTGTGCGATGTCGCGGACCTGAGTGGTGAGGTTGCCGGCCATCGCGTTGACGGAGTCGGTCAGGTCGGCCCAGGTCCCGGAGACGCCCGGCACCTGCGCCTGACCGCCGAGGGTTCCCTCGGTGCCCACCTCGCGGGCCACCCGGGTGACTTCGGAGGTGAACACGGACAGCTGGTCGACCATGCCGTTGAAGACGGTCGCGATGTCGCCCATGAGTCCGGTGGAGTCGTCGGGCAACCGGGTCCCGAAGTCTCCGTCGCGCACCGCGGTCAGTCCCGCGAGCAGCATTCTGAGTTCGTGGTCACCCGGGACGGCCTCGGTCGTCCCGGTCGCCTTGCCGGCCATGCGCACCCTCGATCCACTCCCCAGAGCCCTGTGCCAAGGCTCGGAACCGTGGCCGGGAGCACGCTGCGGCCCGGCCGTTGGTGTGTGCATTTCCGCAGTTCACGGATTTGCATGATGAGAAAAATACGTCGCAGGCTAACCCACCGTCGGGGGCTCGGACAAAGGATCCGGCCAACCCGCGGAGATCACCTGCTTCCCCCTCCCGGAAGGGGTGTGAGGTGGCGTCAGCCGGGTACACGCAGCAGTTTGGCCAGGGTTGTGCGGTGAGGATTCCGGCCGGGACCGCGCGCCGCGCCCGCTCCGGCCGCCCAGTCCGGCGGGATCTCGCCGTCGACCACGAACTCGAGCACCACCGGTCCGCGCCCGGCGAGCACGTCGGCCCAGACGGAGGCGACGTGCCGCGGCCGGTCGCAGCGGACGGCGGGCAGCCCGGCCAGGCGGGCCAGCTCGGCGTACGGCAGGGCGGGGACCTCGGCGGAGAGCGGGATGAGCGGGTCGCCCGCGGCGGCGCGGCGCTGCCAGGTGAGCCGGTTCAGGTCGCCGTTGTTGAGGACGCAGAACACCAGCGGCGGCAGCTCGGCCAGCCGGTCCAGATGGCGACGGACGGTGACGAGTTCGTTCAGGCCGCCGCTCTGGAAGGCGCCGTCGCCGACGAGGGCGATCACCGGCCGGTCGGGGGCCGCGAACCGGGCGGCCACGGCGTAGGGGACGGCCGCGCCGGGCATGCCCAGACGGCCCGAGAGCAGGGAGCGCATGCCGCCCCGCAGCCGCAGGTGGCGGGTCCACCAGTCCAGGGCGGTGCCCGAGTCGGTGACGACGACGGCCCGGTCGGGCAGCCGTTCCGACAGCTCCGCGACGACCGACCGCGGGTTCACGGACGTGCCGAACCAGCGGTTCGCCTTGTTCTCCCCCTCCTCCCGCCACTCGCGCACCAGCCGTTCGACCCGGGTGCGCCAGGCGCGGTCCGTGGTCCGGTGCAGGAGCGGGAGCAGCGCTTCCAGGCAGGCCGGGACATCACCGTTCACCCGGACCGCCGGGACCTCGCCGCGCAGGGGGCAGTCGGCCGGCTCCCGGTCCACCGTGACGATCCGGCACCCGGACGGGTCGGGCAGCAGGGCGGGGTCCAGGTCCTCGGCGCCGGCCAGCAGGAGCGTGTCGCACTCGCGCAGCAGGGTCGCGGCGGCCTCGCTGCCGAGCGGGCCCACGACGCCGGTGAGACAGGGCAGGTCGTCGGGCAGCGCGTCCCGGGCGAGGGCGGTGGTGGCGAGACCGGCGCCCAGCAGCTGCGTGACGCCCAGCGCGGGTCCGGCGGCCGGCCGGCCCGCGTTGCCGAGGACGACCGCGGGCCGGCCGGCCCCGTCGAGCGCTCCGGCGGCACGGCGTACCTCGGCCGCGCCCGGCCGCCGGGGCGCGGGGGCCAGGTCCAGGGCCGCGGCACCGCCCGCCCCGAGGGGCTGTACGGGCGCGCCGGCGGCCGGGACCGGACGGAATCGCGATGCGACGGCGGCCGGGACCGGGCCGGAGCGGGACGCGACGGCGTCCGCGCCGGACAGCTGTGCGGGGGCGTCGGCCGCGAGGACCCGGCGGTGCACGACGAGGCTCGCCACGCCGCGGTCGGCCAGCGCGGCCCGCACGGCCCGGTCCAGGGCGTCGCCGATCAGTTCCGGCCCGGACACCTCCTCGCAGTACACGCAGACCTCGGCGAGGTGACGCATGGTCCGGCTGCCGTCGCCCCCGCGCGCCGGGTCGGCACCTACGAGGGCAAGGACCGGCGTCCGGTCGCCGGCCGCGTCGTACAGCCCGCCGAGCAGCCGCAGCAGGCCCGCACCGGGCGGGGCGAGACAACAGCCGGGGCGGCCGGTGAGCTTGGCCTCGGCGCAGGCCATGAGGGCGGCCGGCTCCTCGCCGCGGGCCTGCACGAACCCGGGGGCCGCCGGGCCGCCGCGCAGGGCGCGGACGAGCGGGTCGACCGCCAGTCCCGGTGTGCCGTACACCCGGTCGACGCCCAGGTTCCGCAGCCGGGCGGCGACCACTTCGGACACGTTCCCCACGGCGACCTCCTCGGGCGGCGCTCACCCGTCCGGAGCACCGGGTAGCCCCGCCCCGACCGCGCAAACGAGCGCAGGCATCCGCTCGTCCTCCGCGAGGAGCCGTTTCGGGCGCGCGCGGCGGGGGCACCCGTGCCACGCTCGGAGCGGAGCACCGAGAGTGAGGGATCCAGCACGCGGAAGGCGGGCACCAGTGGCGGTGTCGCAGGAACGGCCGTCGTCGGGGCGTGGTGAACGCGTGGTGACGGCCCTCGGCCAGCGGTTCCCGGTCGCCTCGACGGGCAGGGAGTTCCTGCGCAAGGCGTTCCCGGACCACTGGTCGTTCCTGCTGGGCGAGCTGGCGCTGTACAGCCTGCTGGTGCTGGTGCTGACGGGCGTCTGGCTGACGTTCTTCTTCCATCCGGACATGGCCGAACGGCCGTACACCGGCTCGTACCTTCCGCTGCGCGGCACCCTGACCACCGAGGCGTACGCGTCGGTGCTGCACATCAGCTTCGACGTGCGCGGCGGTCTGCTGGTCAGGCAGGTGCACCACTGGGCGTCCCTGGTGTTCGTCGCTGCGATCGGGGTGCACCTGCTGCGGATCTTCTTCACCGGCGCGTTCCGGCGGCCCAGGGAGGTCAACTGGACGGTGGGCGTGACGCTGTTCCTGCTGGCCCTGCTGGAGGGCTTCTGCGGCTACTCGCTCCCGGACGACCTGCTCTCCGGCACCGGTCTGCGCACCGCGCAGGGCATCGTGCTGTCGATCCCGGTGGTGGGCACGTATCTGTCGTTCTTCGTGTTCGGCGGCCAGTTCCCGGGGCACGACATCGTCTCCCGGCTGTACGTGACGCACATCCTGCTCGTCCCCGGGCTCCTGCTGGCCCTGGTCGCCGTGCACCTGACGTACATCGTGGTGCACAAGCACACCCAGTGGCCGCTGCCCGGGCACACCAACCGGAACGCGGTCGGCAAGCCCCTGGTGCCGCAGTACACGGCGAAGTCCGCGGGCCTGTTCTTCGTGCTGGCGGGCGTGCTGACGCTGATGGGCGCGCTGTTCCAGATCAACCCGGTGTGGGCGTTCGGGCCGTACCGCGCCGACCAGGTGTCCCTGGACTCGCAGCCCGACTGGTACGTGGGCTATCTGGAGGGCGCACAGCGGCTGATGCCGGCCGCGGAGACGGACGTCGCCGGGCACACGGTCGCCTGGGACGTGCTCCTGCCCGGTGTCATGCTGCCCGCGGTGCTGTTCATGGTCCTCTACGGCTATCCGTTCTTCGAGCGGTGGATCACCGGCCCGCGGCAGGAGCAGCACCTGTGCGACCGGCCGCGCAACCAGCCCACCCGGACGGCGCTCGGCGCGGCGGCCGTCTCGGCGTACGGGGTGCTGCTGACGGCGGGCGGACAGGACGTGCTGGCCTTCCGGTTCGACCTGCCGGTGGAGCTGTTCACCCGTGGCTTGCGCACCGCGCTGTTCGTGGTGCCCTTCCTGACGTACCACGCCACCAAGCGGGCGTGTCTCGGCCTGCAGGCGGCCGACCGGCGCCGGCTGCTGGACGGGGAGGCGACCGGGGAGGTACGGCGCACGGCGGGCGGCGGGTACGAGGAGGCGCACAGGCTGCTGAGCCGCGAGGAGGCCCACCGCATCCTGGTGCGCGACACGCCCCGGCCGCGGGCCGAGGGCACGGAGGCCTGGCGCTGGTTCCACCGGCACCGGCTGCGCAACGCCCTCAGCCGCTGGTACTTCGCCCGGAGCGTGGAGATGCCGGTCGGCGATTGGCAGCGGCGCCGGGTGGAGTCCGTGCGGGCCGCACCGGGTGAGCCGCCCGGGAGGGCCGAGGAGTCGTGAGCGAGGAGAGCGGTATGAGCAGCGACGACACGGACCGCCGCAACCAGTGGTACGGCCCGCAGCCGGACGTGGCCGGTGCGGCCGGCTACCCGGACGCCCCGCCCCGCGTGGGCTTCTTCACCGACACCTCGGTCTGCATCGGCTGCAAGGCCTGTGAGGTGGCCTGCAAGGAGTGGAACGCCATCCCGGAGGACGGCCTCGAACTGACCGGGATGTCCTACGACAACACGCAGGGGCTCGGCGCTGACACCTGGCGTCACGTGGCCTTCGTGGAACAGCGCAAGCCGTTCGGCGGGCAGGAGCCGGGGGTCGCGCACGACGACGTCGACGTGTTCGCGGCCGCGGCCCGGCTCGGCACCGACGCGGCGTCACCGGGCCCCGGCGCCACGGCTCCCCCGCCGGGCGGGGCACCCGCGGGCGCTCCGGCCGGGCAGATCTCCCCGCTCTCCCCCGACGGCCGCACCGAACTGCGCTGGCTGATGTCCTCGGACGTGTGCAAGCACTGCACGCACGCGGCCTGCCTCGACGTCTGCCCCACGGGCGCGCTGTTCCGGACCGAGTTCGGCACGGTCGTCGTCCAGGAGGACGTCTGCAACGGCTGCGGCTACTGCGTGCCGGCCTGCCCGTACGGCGTCATCGACCAGCGCAAGGACGACGGCCGGGTGTGGAAGTGCACCCTGTGCTACGACCGGCTCGGCACCGGCATGGAACCCGCCTGCGCCAAGGCCTGCCCGACGGACTCCATCCAGTTCGGGCCGCTGGATGAGCTGAGGGAGCGGGCGGGGGCGAGGGTGGCGCAGCTGCGTGCGGCCGGTGTGCCCGACGCCCGTCTCTACGGCGACAGCCCGGACGACGGGGTCGGCGGCGCCGGCGCGTTCTTCCTGCTGCTGGACGATCCGGAGGTGTACGGGCTGCCCCCGGACCCGGTGGTCACCACCCGGGACCTGCCCGGCATGTGGCGGCAGGCGGCGCTGGCCGCCGTCTCCCTGGCCGTGCTCGCGGCGGGCAGCTTCGCACGGAGGCCGCGGTGAGCACCGGACGTACAGCGACGGGGGACACGATGAGCACCGGACGTACAGCGACGGGGCGCGTTGAGCACCGGACGTGATCCGAGGAGGACGTGATGAGCGAGTCGGACGTCACCCGTGACGGGATCGAGGGCGCGCGGCCCGGCCGGGAGGCACGGACCGGCGAGCGTGCGGGCCGCCGGAGGCGCGGGCGGGGCCGCGGACGCGGCCGCGGGGAGCAGCCGATGGTGCCGGACGCCGAGTTCTCCTCGTACTACGGCAAGCCCGTGCTCAACAAGCCGACGTGGAAGCCGCTGGACATCGCCGGCTACCTGTACCTCGGCGGGCTGGCCGGGGCGTCCTCGCTGCTGGCGGCCGGGGGGCAGGTCACCGGGCGGCCGTGGCTCGCGGTGTCGGCGAAGCTCGGCGCGGCCGGGGCGGTCTCGCTGTCGCTGGTGGCGCTCGTCCACGACCTGGGCCGGCCGGCCCGGTTCCTGAACATGCTCCGGGTGTTCAAGCCCACCTCCCCCATGAGCGTGGGCTCGTGGCTGCTCGCCGGGTACGCGCCGCTGGCGCTGACCGCCGCGGCCACCGAGGTGGCGGGCCGGTACCGGCTGCTGGGCTCGGCCGCCACGGCGGGCTCCGCGGTCCTCGGGCCGGCGGTGGCCACGTACACCGCGGTGCTGCTCTCGGACACGGCGGTGCCGTCCTGGCACGAGGGCCACCGGCAGCTGCCGTTCGTCTTCGCGGGCTCCGCCGCGACCGCCGCGTCCGGGCTCGCCCTCGCCGCGGCCCCGGCCGCCGAGGCGGGGCCCGCCCGCCGGATGGCGGTGCTGGGCGCCGCGCTGGAACTGGGCGCGTTCCAGGCCATGAAGCGGCGCATGGGGCTGTCCGCGGAGCCCTTCGAGCAGGGCGGGCCGCGCGTGTTGCTGCGGGCAGCGGAGGCGCTCACCGCGGGTGGCGCGGCACTGTCCGTCTTCTCCGCCCGGCACCGTGGCGTGGCCCTGACGGCCGGCGCCGCGCTCCTCACCGGGTCGGCGGCCCTGCGCTTCGGCGTGTTCCACGCGGGCGTGGCCTCGGCCGAGGACCCCCGGTACACGGTGGTTCCCCAACGGGAAAGGCTCGCCACCCGCGGCCCCGAAACACCCTGAGCGGAACACGGGCGGCACCCGCCACCCGGCACCGGCACCGCCACCCGGCACCGGCACCGCCACCCGGCACCGCCACCCGGCACCGGCTCCCGGCTCCCGGCTCCCGGGCCGCGGACGGGTGGGCGCGGGTCCCGGTGTCGCCCCGCGAACCGGTGCCGGGGTCAGCCCGGAACGGGGCCGGTGTCGCCCCGCGAACCGGTGCCGGAGTCAGCCCGGAGCGGGCCCGGTGTCGCCCCGCGAACCGGTGCCGGGGTCAGCCCGGAGCGGGTCGCCAGATGCCCTGGCCCGAGTCGTCATGGTTCTCGCCGTCGTCGTTCTCGCCCTCGTCGACGAGGCGCTGCTGGGCGCCGAGGCGGGTGGCCAGGTCGCCCACGCCCGTGGCCTCGAGGGCGGCGGGGAGTTGCGTGGCCGGGTAGGGCCGGGGTGTGCGCCGTAGCCACGCGGTGGCGAGACCCGCGCGGGCGGCGCCGTCGATGTCCCAGGGGTGCACCGACACCAGCGCCGCCTCGTCGGGTGGCACGCCCACGGCGTCCAGGGCGTGCGCGTAGGCCTCCCGGGCGGGCTTCCAGCGGCCCGCGGCCTCCACATCGAGGTGGACCTCGAAGCAGTCGGTCAGACCGGCCCGGTCGAGGACCGCCCGGGTGGTGCCGGCGGAGCCGTTGGTCAGGGTGACCAGGCGGAAGCCGGCGGCGGTGAGGGCCCGTACACCGCCCGGTACGTCCGGGTGCAGGGGCAGCGTGGGCAGCGCGGCCAGGACGTGGTCCGCGGCCTGCTCGGGGTCGCCGACGCCCGGTGTGCCCGCCGCCAGGGTGCGCAGGCCGTCCCGGGCGACGGCGGCGAAGGCCGCCCGGCCGCCGGCCAGCGTGAGGGCGACCCCGTCCCGCAGCACCCCGGCGAACCAGGCGGGAAGGAGGTGGCCCGGCAGGCCGGCCTCCTCCAGGCGGCCGGCGAGCGGGGAAAGATCGGTCAGCGTCTCGTTGACGTCGAACACCAGGACGTGGACGCGGTGGTCACCGGGCAAGGGACTCACCGCCTTCCGCGGACAGGACGAGTCCGCGGGCCTCGCGCTCCTCGCGGTTCACCCAGGACCAGGTGGACGCCGCCGCGGCGATGCCGACGGGCAGCATGCCGACGATCATGGCGAGGCCCTCCGCCGAGCGGCCGGCGGCGACGACGCCGACCGCCGGCAGGTCCAGCAGGGGCGCCGCGAGGAACAGGTACAGGCAGCGGGCGGGGTCGTCGAGCCGGTGCCGGGTCGGGGCGAGCACCGGCAGCCAGAACAGGACGGCCGCCACCACCAGGAGGGGCTGGGTGACCAGCGCTCCGCCGGGCGGCCGCAGGTTCATGACGTCGCCCAGCACCGTCCAGGCGTGCGTCAGCACCAGCAGGGGCAGCGCGACGGCCGCCGGGACGCTGATCCGCTCCCACAGCGGCGAACGCCGCAGGCCGTGGACCGCGGCGGGGATCAGGGCGGCGACGAGGAGGGCGCAGGCACCCGCCGCCGGTACGGACATGTGCGCCGAGTGGTCCATCCGGACATCACCTCTCCCGTGCCGTGGTGCCGCGCAGCGCCATTCCCGCGGCCAGCACCAGCAGCGGTACCGCGACGAAGAGCAGCCAGCGGCCGTAGACGAAACAGAGCGCGACCAGCAGCAGGCCGATCGCGGTGGGCAGGACCGCGCCCGCTCCGCGGTCCGGGACCCGGTAGCGGACGTGCTGGTCGGGGGCCGACCGCGAGGACGACAGCACGACGAGGGCGGCCAGTTCGAGCAGGAGCACGACGGCGCCCCACAGCCAGTAGACCAGCGTGCTCTCGCCGTACACCGCGAGGACGGCGAGCAGCAGGCCGTTCAGCAGGCCCCAGCCGGCGACCACCCAGGCGGACAGGTGCCGTTTCACACGGCGCTCCCTTCCCGCTGCTCCCGGCGCCGCAGGTCGAGCAGCGGGGCGAAGCTGGTGACGGGCGGGAGCGGGCGGCCGGCGGGGAAGTTGAGGCGTGGCGGCGGGGAGGTGGTGGCCCACTCCAGGGTGTGGGCCTCCCAGGGGTCGTCACCAGCCGGTCGCGCGCGGCCGAGGTGCCGGCGGCGCAGGGTGTGCAGCACGTTGACGACGAACACCGTCATGCCGGCGGCGAGGAAGGCCGCGCCGGCACCGGCGAGCAGGTTCAGCAGGCCGAAGCCGTCGAACGCGGCGTAGGTGACGACGCGGCGCGGCATGCCGAGGTAGCCGAGGGCGAACATCGGCAGGAAGGTCAGGTTGGTGCCGATGACGAGCAGCCAGAAGTGCAGGCGGCCCATGCCTTCGTCGAGCAGGGTGCCGGTGACCTTCGGGAACCAGAAGTAGACCGCGGCGAACAGTCCGAAGGCGCTGCCCGCGAAGAGGACGTAGTGCAGGTGGGCCACGACGAAGTAGCTGTCGGTGACGTGGTAGTCGATCACCGGGGTGCCGACCATGATGCCGGTGAGGCCGCCGATCAGGAACTGCGGGACGAAGGCCAGGGCGAACAGCATCGGGGTGCGCAGCCGCAGCCGGCCGCCGAGGATCGTGCCGAGCATGCCGAAGTACTCCACGCCCGCGGGGACGAGCAGGGCGATGGAGGTCAGCGAGTAGTAGTCGTTGGCGGCCTGTCCGGTGGCGAACATGTGGTGTCCCCACACGCTCATGGACAGGGCGGCGAACACCAGCAGCGACAGTGCGGTGCCCCGGTAGCCGAAGAAGCGGCGGCCGGAGAACACGGCGAGCACTTCGGCGACGGCGGCGAGGTACGGGAAGAACATCACGTACACGACGGGGTGGCCGTAGAACCAGAAGATGTGCTGGTAGCCGATGTTCCACACGTTGGACGCGAAGACCGAGGCGTCGGCGCGGCCCACGGCGAGCAGGGTGAGCGCGGCGAGCAGCGCGGGGAAGGCACCGATCACCATCAGACAGGTGGCGATCATGGCCCAGCAGAACACGGGCAGCCGCAGCATGGTCATGCCGAGGGTGCGGCGGCGCAGGATCGTCCAGAGCACCGCCCAGCCCTGGAGGATGGACCCGGTGACGGCCAGGAGGACGCCGGCGATCCAGAGGTCGGTGCCGGCGCCCGGCGAGTGCTCGGAGTCGGCCATCGGCGGGTAGGAGAACCAGCCGTCGGCGTGCGCGCCCGTGGGGGTGAGGAAGCCCGCGAGGACGGTGAGCGAGCCGAGCGTGTAGAGCCAGTAGCCGAGGAGGGTCAGCCGGGGCAGGGCGATGCCGGGGGCGCCGATCTGCAGGGGGACCAGGTAGACGCCGAGGCCCAGCGCGAACGGCGTCATGACCAGGTAGATCATGCCGGAGCCGTGGATCGTGAAGAGCTGGTCGTACACCTGGGCGCCGAGGAAGGTCTCCTCGGGCTGGGCGAGCTGGCCGCGCATCAGGAGCGCGAGGACGCCCATGAACAGCATGAGCACCAGGGAGGTGCCGGCGGTGAGCAGGCCGATGCGCTTGTGGTCGGTGGTGGAGACCCAGCCGAGCCAGCTGCCCGGCGGCACGGGCCGGCCGGCGTCGTCGCGCTGTGTCTCGGTGGGCGGCACGACCGTCATGCCGCGGCCGTCCCGCCCTGAGCCCAGAGGTCGTACTCCCGCGCGGGGACCGCCTTGATCCAGAAGTCCATCGTCCAGTGGCGTTGACCGCAGAACTCCGCGCACCGGCCGCGCCAGCGGCCCGCCCGGTCCAGGGTGAGGGTGAGGGTGTTCACGTGGTGCGGGAAGGCGTCCGTCTTGTAGCGCAGGCCCGGGATCCAGAGGGAGTGGATGACGTCCCGCGAGGTCAGCCGGAGCTGGACGGTTCGGCCGGTCGGGACCACGAGGGTGGGCATGTCCTCGCCCTTGCAGGTGCCGGAGACGCGGCGGTGGTCCGGGGACTGCGGGTAGCGGAAGGTCCAGCACCACTGGAAACCGGTGACGTCGACGCGCAGGGGCTTCGGGCCGGCCGCGGGGTGTTCCACGTGGTTCTGCCAGGCGGTCCAGGCCACCAGGAAGACGGCGAAGGCGGCGAGGGCGCCGACGTAGCAGGCCTCCAGCCGCGGCCGTTCGCTCCGCTCTGCGTCTCCCGCCCGGCGCCGCACCAGGGCCCGGGCCAGCACCGCGAGCACGACGACGAAGACACAGCCGGCGACGAGGGCCTCCAGCGTGAACACGGTCCCGAAGACGTGGCGTTGCCTCACCGCGTCACCGCCGTCGCCCGGAGGCCCCTGATCCTCATGCGATCGCTCCCGTCACTCACTCGGGACCGTGACCACCCGGACATTACGGGCACCCCGCACGGTCCGGGCGCAGACACACCGCAGCGGCGGAGTCCCCCCGGACGGGGCGCCCACACCCCGGGACACCGCACTCCTCACCCCGGAGGCAGAACGTCCCCCGGATCCGGCGTTCGCCCCCACAGGCGACACTCGCCCGCCGGGGACGCGACACCCCCCTCGGGATGCCGCACTCGACCCCTCGGGACGCTGCACTCGACCCCTCGGGGCCGGGGCACGCACCCGAGCGGTCCGTTTGGCGGCGCCCGGCGGGGGTACCCCGCCGCCGGACCCGGCGGACGTGCGAAGAACGCGGGTCCGCGGGACGATCGAGGCACCGAGCGGGAGGAGGGAGTCGTGGGCGTACGCACCTGGATCGACTCCTGGCCGGTCTACCGCCAGCTCACCGGCACGGATCCGCTCGGCCGCGGGGCCGCCGCCAAGAGCGGGCGCAGCGCGCGTCTCGCGCCCCGGGTGGCCACGGCCGACCGGGTGGTGAAGTCGGTCTGCCCGTACTGCGCGGTGGGCTGCGGCCAGGACGTGTACGTCCAGGACGGCGCGGTCACCCAGATCGAGGGCGACCCGGACTCCCCCGTCTCACGCGGCCGGCTGTGCCCGAAGGGCTCGGCCAGCCTCCAGCTGACCACCGGCGACGCCCGCGAGCACCAGGTGCTCTACCGGCGCCCGCACGGCACCGACTGGGAGCGGCTGGACCTGGACACGGCGATGGACATGATCGCCGACCGGGTGATCGAGGCGCGCCGGGCCGGCTGGCAGTGGGAGGTCGACGAGACCCGCACCCGGCGCACCCTGGGCATCGCGAGCCTCGGCGGAGCCACGCTCGACAACGAAGAGAACTACCTGATCAAGAAGCTGTTCACCGCGCTCGGAGCGATCCAGATCGAGAACCAGGCGCGCGTTTGACACTCCTCCACGGTTCCCGGTCTGGGAACCTCGTTCGGCCGCGGCGGCGCGACCACCTTCCAGCAGGACCTGCAGAACGCGGACTGCATCGTCATCGAGGGCTCGAACATGGCCGAGTGCCATCCGGTCGGGTTCCAGTGGGTGATGGAGGCCAAGGCGCGGGGCGCGAAGGTGATCCACGTCGACCCGCGGTTCACCCGCACCAGCGCCCTGGCCGACGTGCACGTGCCGTTGCGCGCGGGCACGGACATCGCCTTCCTCGGCGGAATAATCAATTACGTGCTCCGGCACGAGAAGTACTTCCGCGAGTACCTCGTGGCCTACAGCAACGCCCCGGTGATCCTGCGCGAGGACTTCCGGGACACCGAGGACCTGGCCGGGGTCTTCTCCGGTCTCGACACCGACAACCGGAGCTACGACAACGCCAGTTGGCAGTACGAGGGCACCGAGGTGCAGGCGGCCTCCGGCGAGCGCGACCAGGAGTACGAGGTGCGCACCGGCGGCGGCAGTTCGGTGACGGAGGCCGCGCGGGGCGAGGCGCACGGTGCCGGCGGCGCGGCGATCGGCGAGGGCGAACCGGAACGGGACGAGACGCTGACGCACCCGCGCTGTGTGTTCCAGGTGCTCGGCCGGCACTACGCCCGCTACACGCCGGAGCTGGTCGAGCAGGTGTGCGGGGTGCCGCAGGACCTGTTCCGCCAGGTGTGCGAGCTGATCACGGAGAACTCCGGACGCGACCGGACGACGGCCTTCGCCTATGCGGTCGGCTGGACCCAGCACACGGTCGGTGTGCAGTACATCCGGGCGGCCTCCGTCCTGCAGACCCTGCTCGGCAACATCGGCCGGCCGGGCGGCGGCATCCTGGCTCTGCGCGGGCACGCCTCCATCCAGGGGTCCACGGACATCCCGACCTTGTTCAACCTGCTGCCCGGCTACATCCCGATGCCGCACGCCCACGAGAACGAGGACCTGGACGCCTTCGTCGAGGGCGAGGCCTCGCGCAAGGGCTACTGGGGCAACATGCGGGCGTACCTGGTGAGCCTGCTCAAGGCGTACTTCGGGGACGCGGCGAGCGCCGGGAACGACTACTGCTTCGACTACCTGCCGCGGCTGACCGGCTCCCACTCGACGTACGAGACGACGATGGCCCAGCTGGACGGCGTCTGCAAGGGATACTTCCTGATCGGCGAGAACCCCGCGGTGGGCAACGCCAACTCGAAGCTGATGCGGCTCGGCATGGCGAACCTGGACTGGCTGGTCGTCCGGGACTTCTCGCTCATCGAGTCGGCGACCTGGTGGAAGGACGGGCCCGAGATCGAGACCGGCGAGCTGCGCACGGAGGACATCGGCACCGAGGTGTTCTTCCTGCCGGCCGCCGCGCACACCGAGAAGGACGGCAGCTTCACCAACACCCAGCGGCTGCTGCAGTGGCACCACAAGGCGGTCGAACCGCCCGGCGAGGCGCGCAGCGACCTGTGGTTCACCTACCACCTGGGCCGGCTCGTGCGGGAGAGGCTGGCCGGGTCCGGCGACGAGATGGACCAGCCGGTGCTCGACCTGACCTGGGACTACCCGACCACGGGCCGGCACGCCGAACCGGACGCCGAGGCCGTCCTCGCCGAGATCAACGGGTACGACGCCGAGGGCACGGCACTGTCCTCCTACGAGGAGCTGAAGGACGACGGCTCGACCAGCTGCGGCTGCTGGATCTACTGCGGGGTCCGCGCCGGCGGCGTCAACCAGGCGGCGCGCCGCAAGCCCGGTGAGGAGCAGGACTGGGTGGCGGCCGAGTGGGGGTGGGCCTGGCCGGCGAACCGGCGCATCCTCTACAACCGCGCGTCGGCCGATCCGCAGGGCCGGCCCTGGAGCGAGCGCAAGGCCCTGGTGTGGTGGGACCCCGAGAAGGGCGAGTGGACCGGCCACGACGTGCCCGACTTCAAGAAGGACAAGTCGCCGGACCACGTACCGCCCGAGGACGCGACGGGACCCGAGGCGCTGGGCGGAACGGACGCGTTCGTCATGCAGGCCGACGGCAAGGCCTGGCTCTACGTACCGTCCGGCCTCACCGACGGGCCGTTGCCGGCGCACTACGAACCGCAGGACTCCCCGTTCCCCAACCTTCTCTACGACCAGCAGCGCAATCCCGTGCGCCAGTTGCTGCCCCCGCACCCCGACAACCGCTACCAGCCGAGCGGTGACGAGCCCGGCGCGCAGGTCTTCCCGTACGTGGCGACCACCTACCGGCTGACCGAGCACCACACGGCGGGCGGCATGTCCCGCTGGCAGCCGTACCTGGCGGAACTGCAACCCGAGTTCTTCTGCGAGGTGTCCCCGGAACTGGCCGCCGAACGGGGCCTCGAACACACCGGCTGGGCGACGATCGTCAGCGCCCGGGGTGTGATCGAGGCGCGGGTGCTGGTCACCGACCGGGTGGCACCGCTGACGGTGCAGGGGCGCCGGCTTCACCAGGTGGGGCTGCCCTACCACTGGGGCCCCAACGGCTACAGCACCGGGGACGCGGCCAACGAGCTGCTCCATATGTCCCTGGACCCGAACACGCACATCCAGGAGACGAAGGCGTTCGCCGTCGACATCCGCCCGGGCCGGCGTCCCCGGGGCCCGGCGGCCCTGGAGCTGGTGCGGGCGTACCGGACGCGGGCGGGCATCGACGAGCACACGGGAACGGAGCCGTGAGGGGCCCCGGGCGTGAGCGGCCCCGGTTCACGGCCGGGACCGTCGTCCGGTGAGCCGGCGGACTACCTGAGCACGACCGAGTGCGTGCCGCGGGGCACCAGTTCGCCCACGACCGGCGCTCCGGGCACTTCACCGGCGACGAGCAGCCCGCCGGAGGTCTGCGCGTCGGCGAGCAGCAGCCTGGTCTCCTCGTCCGTGTCCCCGAAGTCGGTGTGCGGCGCGACCCACTCCAGGTTGCGCCGCGTGCCGCCGCTGACGTAACCGTCCCGTACGGCGTCCCGGGCGCCGTCCAGGTACGGGACGGCAGCGGTGTCGACCACGGCGGTGACGCCGGAGGCCCGGGCCAGTTTGTGCAGATGGCCGAGGAAGCCGAAACCGGTGACGTCTGTGGCACAGCGGGCACCGGCGGCCAGTGCGGCCGCGGAGGCCTCCCGGTTGAGGGCCGTCATGGTGGCGACGGCCTGTTCGAACCGCTCCCCGGTGGCCTTGTGGCGGTTGTTCAGCACGCCGAGCCCGAGGGGCTTGGTCAGCGACAGCGGCAGCCCGGGCCGGCCGGCGTCGTTGCGCAGCAGCCGCTCCGGATCGGCGACACCGGTGACGGCCATGCCGTACTTGGGCTCGGGGTCGTCGACGCTGTGGCCGCCGCCGACATGGCAGCCGGCCTCCGTGGCGATGTCGAGGCCGCCGCGCAGCACCTCGCGGGCGAGGTCGAAGGGGAGCCGGTCGCGGGGCCAGGACAGCAGGTTGACGGCGAGCACCGGCCGGCCGCCCATCGCGTACACGTCGGAGAGGGCGTTGGCGGCGGCGATGCGGCCCCAGTCGTAGGGATCGTCCACGACCGGGGTGAAGAAGTCGGCGGTGCAGACGATCGCCGTCCCCGCGTGCCGGACCACGGCCGCGTCGTCGCCGGTGGCGAGCCCGACGAGCAGCGGGGCGTCACCGCCGGTGAGCGGTTGTGCGGTCAGCCCGGCCACCACCTCCTCCAGTTCGCCGGGCGGGATCTTGCAGGCGCAGCCTCCGCCGTGGGCGAACTGTGTGAGCCGTACGGCCGCCTGTCGTGCCGGTGTCGATGTCATACCTGCGGTCTCCCGGGGCAGTAGCCTGACGAACGGTGGAGGCGTGTGGGTGCCTGGTGGCCCTCCCGGTCTTCAAAACCGAGGGGCTCGAGGATCTCGGGCCGGCGGGTTCGATTCCCGTCCGCCTCCGTTCCCCGCTTCCGGACGACAGCGCCTGCGCCGGTCGTCGACGCGCTCGGTGTGCCCGCGGGCGTCCAGGAACTCCAGCAGCGGTACGGCCACCCGGCGGGTGGTGTCCAGTGCCCGGCGGGCCTCGCTGAGCGTGAACGGCTGGGGCAGTTCGCGCAGCACGGCGGCGGCAGCGGCGTCCGCGCCGGGCAGCAGCACGATCCCGTCGGCGATCCGCAGCAGGGCCCCGGCGCCCGCCGCGGCGGCCAACGCCCTGTGGTCCAGGCCGAGTTCGGCGAGCCGTCCGGCCTCGGGGGCACGGAACGGGCTGCGGGACAGATCCCGGCGTACGGCGTCCACGGCCGCACGGACGGGCGCGGGCAGATCGGGTCCGCGGCTGCCGGCGGGGTGCAACCGGCCCTGGCGGGCGAGGATCCTGGGCTGTGCCGCGGCCAGGGCGTCGACCAGGGCGCGGTCGGGCAGCCCGAGCAGTCTGCGGGCCGCCTCGGCGGGCAGGCCGGGCTCCATCGGGTGGGCGCGTGCGTGGCGGTGGACCTCGGCGGCCAGCCGGTCCCGCAGTTCGCCCCAGTGTGCCGCGTCGGCCAGCCAGTCCCCGGTGACGGGCTCGCCGGGCGCCGGGACGCCCATCGCCCGCAGCTCGGCACGCCGGACCAGCCGGCGGCGGCGCAGCTCGCCGGCGCCGTCGGGGCGCCCGGTCATGCCGGCCAGTTCGGCCGCGCGGGCCCGGCCGGCGCCGCGCCGGGTCAGCCGGGGCGGTCGTACGTCCAGGACGGTGACCGCGCAGGGCAGGCGGCCGCCGCCGGGTTCGCGCAGCACCGCGCGGTCGCCGACCCGCAGGGGCAGGCCCCGGCGCAGCGAGAGCCGGGCGGTGTCCTCGCCGAGCGGACGGACGGTCACCGGCACGGCGGCCGTACCGATGTGCAGGGTGACGCCCCGGGGCAGGCCGGCAGCGGGCTCCCCGCCGATCCGCACGTCGGCCACGTCGGTGCACAGCCAGCGGTCCGGGGTGAGCAGCACCTGCCCGCGGCCGAGGGTCTCGTCGCCGGGACCGTGCACGTTGACCGCGACACGAGCCACCGCGCCGACGGCCGTCCGCTCCTCGTTCAGACTCTGCAGGCCGCGTACCCGCAGCCGGGTGCCGCCGTCCCCGGTGATCAGCCGGTCGCCGACCCGCAGGGTGCCCGCGCCGAGGGTGCCGGTCACGACGGTGCCGTGTCCGCGGACGGTGAAGGCCCGGTCCAGCCACAGCCGTACGTCGGCTTCGGGGTCGGGCGCGGGCAGCGCGTCGGCCAGCCGGGCCAGTTCGGTGCGCAGCTCGTCCAGACCGGCGCCGGTGACCGAGCTGACGGCGACCGACCCGACTTTGCCGAGCGAGGTGGCGGCCAGGCGCTCGGCGGCGTCGGCGCGTACCGGTTCGGGGTCGGCGAGGTCGCTGCGGGTCACCGCGAGGACGGCGTGCCGGACACCGAGCGCGTCCAGGACGGCCAGGTGCTCGGTCGACTGGGGCTGCCAGCCCTGGTCGGCTGCGACCACGAACAGTACGGCGGGCACCGGCCCGACACCGGCGAGCATGGTGGCGACGAACCGCTCGTGCCCGGGTACGTCCACGAAGGCGAGCGGTTCCCCGGCGAGGCGGGTCCACACGAAGCCCAGGTCCAGGGTGAGCCCCCGGCGCCGCTCCTCCTCGTACCGGTCGGGCTCCATCCCGGTGAGCGCCCGGACCAGGGCGGACTTGCCGTGATCGACATGGCCGGCGGTGGCGAGAACCCGCATCACAACCGCCTCTCGACGGGGGCGCGGGGTGCCCGTCCGCGCTCCGTCGTGGGTCGGGCTGCCGTCGCGGGTCGCGCCTGGGTCGTCGGTGGGGCTTCGGTCGCCGGGCCGGCTTCCATCGCCGGCAGCGCTTCCGGCGCCGGGCGGGCGGTGTTCACCGGCCGGGCGGCCGTCGTCCTCGCCGCCGACCGGACGGCCTCGGCCAACCGGTCGTCGTCGATCTCCGGTACCGACCTCAGGTCCAGCAGACAGCGCCCCGCTTCCAGGCGGCCGACGACCGGGACCCGGCCGGTGCGCAGGGCTGCTGCGTACGGCTCGGGCAGGGAGAGGGCCGCGCTGGGCAGGGTGACGCCAGGAGCGCCACCGCCACCGACCGTTGCGGTGCTCTCGACGGCTCGGACGTCGATCCCGTCGGCGGCCAGCTGGGCGGCGAGCCGGTCGGCGCGGGCTCCGAGCCGGGCCGGGTCCGCGGTGAGGGCGAGCTGCGTCGGGGTGGGCGGCCCGGTGAGGGTTGCCTCCAGGGCGGCCAGGGTCAGCTTGTCGACGCGGAGGGCACGGGCGAGCGGGTGCCGGGCCAGGGCGCGGACCAGGTCCTCGCGGCCCAGCAGGAGCCCGCACTGGGGTCCGCCGAGCAGTTTGTCACCGCTCGCGGTCACGAGCGCGGCACCGGCGCGCAGCGAGGTCTGGGCGTCGGGTTCGTCGGGCAGGTCCGGATGCGGGGCGAGCAGCCCGGAACCGATGTCGACGACGACCGGTACGCCGAGACCCGCGAGGTCGGCGACCTCGACGGACCGGGTGAAGCCGGTGATGCGGAAGTTGGACGGGTGGACCTTGAGCACGAAACCCGTGTCGGGGCCGATCGCGTCGGCGTAGTCGTCCGGGGCGGTGCGGTTGGTCGTCCCCACCTCGCGGAGCCGGGCGCCGGTCGAGACGAGCAGGTCGGGCAGCCGGAATCCGTCGCCGATCTCCACCATCTCACCCCGGCTGACGACGATCTCCTTGCCGGCCGCGAGGGCGGTGGCGGCGAGGACCAGAGCGGCGGCGCCGTTGTTGACGACGTGCGCGGCACCGGCGGCCGGCACCCTCTCGTGCAGTGCGGCGAGGGCGGAGCGGCCCCTGCGAGCCCGTACCCCGGTCGTGAGGTCCAGTTCGACGTCCGTCGGCCCCGCGGCCTCCTGAACGGCCTGCCGGGCGGCGGTGGACAGCGGGGCCCGGCCGAGATTGGTGTGGAGCAGCACGCCGGTGGCGTTGATCACCGGATGCAGGCCGCTCGCCGTGCCGGGCAGGAGGGCCAGGGCGGTCCGCGGTACCTGGTCCGGCGGGATGCCGCCCGCACGGGCCCGCTCCTGCGCCTGCCGCACGGCGGCCTTCACGAGGGCCGGTCCCAGCCGGTCCACCGCCGCGGACAGCCGGGGGTCACGGAGCAGCACGTCGGTACGCGGAATGCGACGGCGCGGATCGGTCTCACCGTGCCGGTGCCGACCGCCAGGACCGCCTGCGCCAGTGTCACCGTGCCGGCGCGGACCATCGGGGCCGCCGCCTGTGCCGGCCTCACCGTGCCGGTGCGGACCACCGGAGCCGCCGCCTGTGCCGGCCTCACCGTGCCGGTGCGGACCACCGGGGCCGGGCTCGCTCCATGCCGGGTCCTCGTCGGTCCTTCCCGGTACCGGCCGCTGCTCCATCGCGCCCTGTCCCTCCAGGTCCGGCCTGCGCCCGTACGGGCTGCGCTCATCGTCTCCCAGTGCCCCCGGCCCGCCGTTCGACACGCCGGGACGCACGCACGTTGGCCGCGACCACCGCTCGGGTACCCGGCGCCGCATGATGGAGCAGCAGCACGAGCGCGAACTCGAGCGCGAGCGACAGGACGAGGACGGGACGGCGGCCGAGCGGGCGGCGCGCCGGCAGCGCGAGGCGGAACGCGAGCGCGTCGCCGTAGAGCCGTTCGACCACCCGTGCCCGGAACACCGGGCCGGGGGCCGGGCCCGGCGCCGCATCAGTGAGGCGGCAGCCGTCGCCGACACCCCTCCGGGGATCGCCTGGGGCTACGGCGCGACGGGCGGCGGACAACCAGGAGCCGGCGGCACCGCACACCCACCGGCCCGTTCCCACCGGAGCACCGGCGACGACGTACCGGCCGCGCAGCCGACCGACGACGAGGAGCGGGCGAACCACTCCGAGCGCTGACGCTCACCGGAGCCGGCCGACGCTCCACGCCGCCGCGCAGCCGACCGACGACGAAGAGCGGGCGAACCACTCCGAGCGCTGACGCTCACCGGGAGCCGGCCGACGCTCCACGCGGACCCGGGAACGGTCCACCGCGGGAGCCGGCCGACGCTCCAGCGAGGGGGCAGTCCTCGCCGGACCGTTCGGCTTCGGGCCGGGTCCGGTTCCTCACGGCCTCCCCGTCGGCCGCGGTGGCCGGTCGTCCCGGTCGTCGGCGTCCGGTGGCGGCCGTGGCGGCGGGGGCTCGCCCGCGGTGAGGTGTTCCAGCACCTCCATCAGTTCCTGGCAGGCCTTCTCCACCGAGCTGCGGGTGTTGCGCTGCTCGATGATCACGGCGGAGAGCAGCAGCGCGGTCAGGGCCATGGCGCCGTTGAACGCCTGGAGCTTCAGCAAGACCTCGGTCCGGTTCAGTCCCTCGAACGCCCCGACGCCGTCGGTAGCGGCGACGGTGGCCACCACCGACGTCAGCAGCGCACAGAGCACGCTGCCGAGCAGCTGGAACCGCAGGGCAGCCCAGATGATGAGCGGGTAGACGAGGAAGAGCGTGCTGATCGGGCTGTAGGTCGCGAACGGTACGAGGGCGCAGGTGACGACGGCCAGCGCGGTCGCCTCCTTCCAGCGGCCCAGTGGCAGCGGTGTGCGGGCGCCGTGCAGCAACAGCAGCAGCGGGGTGACGATCAGCACGCCCATCGCGTCGCCGACCCACCAGGCGAGCCAGACGGGCCAGAAGCCGTGCGGGGCCAGCCTGTCGGTGACGACGAGGGTGCCGACGCTGATGGTCGCGCTGATGAGCATGGCGGCCAGCGCGGCCAGGAACACCAGGGCGACACCGTCGCGCAACCGGCTGAGGTCGGTGCGGAACCGGGCCCGGCGCAGCAGCAGCGCCGCGCACACGGGTGCGGCGGTGTTGCCGAAGAGGATGCCGAGCACGTGGGCGTCGGGCGCGGTGAGGGTGAGGATGACGCAGAAGACACCGATCGTGATGCCGGGCCAGCAGCCCAGGCCGAGGATCAGCAGGGCGGCGACGGCGACGCCGGTCGGCGGCCAGATGGGGGTGACGACGGCGCCCTCGACGGTCAGGTCGCACAGCAGGCCGAGCCGCCCGGCCGCGTAGTAGCAGGCGGCGACGGCCAGCACCTGGACGACTCTGCCGCCCGGCCGGCGCAGCTCCTCGATACCCACCACAGTAGCCATCTCACACCGGGGGCACCGGGTCGGCGAGGCGGGAGACTCTCCCCTCCGGCCCTATGGCTGAATACGGCACCGCCCGGACAGCGCCCGCCGCACCGGTCACGGCTGGGCGGCCGGTCCGTCCAGGCCCACGACGAGGACGGCGGCGTCGTCCTCGTGTCCGACGCTCTCGGCGCCCTTGATGACGGCCGCGGCGAGGGAGTGGGCCGCGAGGCCGGCGACGGCGGCGATGCCCGCGAGCCGGACCACCTGGTCGAGGCCGTCCTCGACGGTCAGCGACGGCCCTTCGACGACACCGTCGGTGAGCAGGACGAACACTCCGCCGGTGGTGAGCCGGTGCCGGGACACCGGGTAGTCCATGCCCTGCTCGATGCCGAGCGGCGGCCCGCCCTCGTCGTCGACGACTCCGGACTTCCCGTCGGCCGTGGCCCAGACGAAGGGGATGTGCCCGGCCCGGGCGCTCTCCAGCACTCCGGTGGCCGGGTCGAGCCGCATGAAGGTGCAGGTGGCGAACAGGTCGCTGCCTAGGGAGATCAGCAGGTCGTTGGTGCGGGCCAGCAACTCCCCCGGCTCGCCGGTGACGGAGGCGAGCGCCCGCAGTCCGGCCCTGACCTGGCCCATGAAGGCGGCGGCCTCGATGTTGTGCCCCTGCACGTCACCGATCGACAGCCCGATCCGGCCGTCGGGCAGGGTGAACGCGTCGTACCAGTCGCCGCCGACGTTGAGGCCGAGGTTGGCCGGTGCGTAGCGCACCGCCAGGTGCAGACCCGGGGCGGCGGGCAGGTCCCGGGGCAGCATGCCGCGCTGGAGGGCGATGGCCAGCTCGACCTGGGTCCGCTGCTGCTCCGCGCGCTGACGTGCCTGGGCGGTGAGCGAGCCGAGTCTCGCCAGCAGCTCGTCGCCTTGGTCCGTGGGGCGCTTGCGGGGCATCGATCACTTCCGCCGGGACGGCGGCCCACGATGGGCCGGGCCGCCGGGAATTGGCAAACGCCTCGATTTTACCCAAAGAGGAAAATTGCGCCCTGCGGGCCCGATTCCGGTCAGCGGACCTCGGAGTCGATGCCGGTGATCACCGCAGGTCCGAGCGGTGCCTTCCGCTCGTCCAGTCCCGCGTCCCGCAGTGCGCCGTCCGCGAGGCGGCGCGCCTCCTCCTCGGCGTGCGGGCCGGTGTCCGCCTCGACGGTGAGGCGGAGGGTGAAGGTGTTGTCGTCGTTGACGCTGAGCACGTCCAGGTCCTCGGCGGTGCCCATCCGCGTACCGTGCGGATCCGCGGGGCGGAGCGCCTGGGCCAGCCGGGTCCGGGTGTCGGCCCCGATGCCACTGGTGAAGGTGCCGGGGACGCTGATCACGTAGGTCGTCATGAGACGGGTCCTTTCCTCGGGCGTCGCGTCCCCCCGCCTACCCCGAATCGGGCCCTTCGCACAGCGGGGCCCCGCACCGTTCCCCCGGATGGTGGATCTCCCCGTGTGGGCTACCCGGCCGGGCAAGGGCGGGATGGGAGATTGCCTGAGGCGGCCTCGGGCCGCCCCCGTCACCCCTGTTCGAACCTGTTCGAAGGACTCGCCCATGCGCCTGCGCCGTCCGCTCGCCGCCGTGTTCGGCGGACTCGCCCTCGTCCTGGCCACCACCGGCTCCGCGCTCGCCGCCGACGGCACGTTCACCTGGATCGGCCCCCAGGGCAAGGGGTACGCGATCTCCGACCCACCGGACAACAAGTGCTTCGACATGGCCCAGGAAGCGCGCGACGCGCACAACGCGACGAAGAAGCCGCTCGTCGTCTACACGAAGAAGAAGTGCAAGGGGACGGCGCTGCGGCTCGCCCCGGGCCGTTCGGCGCCCAGGGGCGCGCGGTTCGCCAGCGTCGTCTTCAACCCGCGCTGACCGCTCCGCCGGGTGTCCCGACGAGAATTCCGGGCCCGGGGGGGCGGTGAGCCCCCTCGGGCTTTCGTGCCCTGTGCCGGTCGGACCTCGTGCCGGTCGGACCTCGTGCCGGTCGGACCTCGTGCCGGTCGGACCTCGTGCCGGTCGGGCCAGGGGGCCGGTCAGCCCCCTCAGACCCAGCCGTCGAGCGCCCCCATGAATCCGTCGAAGTCGTCGCGGTAGAGGGTGTGTCCGGCGCCCTCTACGGTGCGCAGTTCGAAGCCCCGCTGGACCAGTTCACCGGCCAGACCGGGGCGCAGGAATTCGCTGGCGCCGCCCAGCACCACCAGTGAGGGCACGACCGCGCGCGCCGGCGCCCGTCCGACCGAGTAGATACCGGGGAGGACCCGGGCCGTGGTGGGGTCCCAGTCGGCGAGCGTGGCCAGTTCGATGTCCACTTCGGTGTCGTCCCAGCCCGGATTGAGGCTCTTGATCATGGCGCGGGTCGCGGTCTTGAAGATCGCGAAGTAGGCGGAGGCCTCGACCAGCTTTTGCGGCATGTCCCACGCGGGGTCGCAGTAGACGGCCCGCTTGGGTGCCAGCCGTTCGACGGCCCCGGCCAGGGCCATGGCGCCGAGCGAGTGGCCGAGCACCAGCTCCGCCCCCTCGGGCAGGGTTTCGACGAGGTCGTCCGCCCAGTGCTCGGGGCTGTACTCGCCCCGGCCGCTCCTGCCGTGCCCGCGCAGGTCCACTCCGATGACCCGGTACCCCTTGTCCGCCAGGACGGGCGCGAGCCGGTGCCAGGTGCGGTGGTCGGACATCATGCCGTGCACGAGGACCGCGATCCGTTCGCCGGTACCCCACTCGTGCGTGTGCAGCCTCATCGGCGCCTCCTCCCCCGTCGGGGGCTCCGTCGGATCATGTCATCGCGGAGGGGGCCGGATCCACTACCGAACCGCTCTCGGGGACCCCCTCCGAGACCCTCCTGAGCGTGTGGTTATCATATGAGCGCTGCCTAGCTCGAAAGATGGACCTGTGACTGTCAACGACGACTCGTTCACCAACTGGAAGATCCGCGAGGAGATCGCGGAGTCGATGATCCCGCTCATCGGGAAGCTGCACCGCGAGCGGGACGTGACCGTCCTGCTGCACAGCCGCTCCCTGGTGAACAAGTCGGTGGTCAGCATCCTCAAGACGCACCGCTTCGCCCGGCAGATCGCCGGCGCCGAGTTGTCGGTCACCGAGACCATGCCGTTCCTGGAGGCCCTGACCGCGCTCGACCTCGGGCCGTCCCAGATCGACCTCGGCATGCTGGCCACCCTGTACGCGGCCGACGAGCGCGGGCTGAGCGTGGCGGAGTTCACCGCCGAGGCGGTCGCCGGTGCCACCGGCGCCAACAAGATCGAGCGCCGCGAGTCGCGTGACGTCGTCCTGTACGGCTTCGGCCGTATCGGCCGCCTCGTCGCCCGCCTGCTGATCGAGAAGGCCGGCTCCGGTAACGGCCTGCGCCTGCGCGCCATCGTCGTGCGCGGTGGCGGCGCCCAGGACATCGTCAAGCGCGCCTCGCTGCTGCGCCGCGACTCCATCCACGGCCAGTTCCAGGGCACGATCACCGTGGACGAGGACACCAGCACGATCGTCGCCAACGGCAACGAGATCAAGGTGATCTACGCCGACGACCCGTCGCACGTGGACTACACCGAGTACGGCATCCGCGACGCCATCCTCATCGACAACACCGGCAAGTGGCGCGACCGCGAGGGCCTGTCGAAGCACCTGCGCCCCGGTATCGAGAAGGTCGTGCTGACCGCGCCGGGCAAGGGCGACGTCCCGAACATCGTGCACGGCGTGAACCACGACACGATCAAGCCGGACGAGCAGATCCTGTCCTGCGCCTCCTGCACCACCAACGCGATCGTCCCGCCGCTGAAGGCCATGGACGACGAGTACGGCGTGCTGCGCGGCCACGTGGAGACCGTCCACTCGTTCACCAACGACCAGAACCTGCTGGACAACTACCACAAGTCCGAGCGCCGCGGCCGGTCCGCGCCGCTCAACATGGTCATCACCGAGACCGGTGCCGCCTCGGCCGTCGCCAAGGCGCTGCCCGACCTGAAGGCGAAGATCAGCGGCAGCTCGATCCGGGTGCCCGTGCCGGACGTCTCGATCGCGATCCTCAACCTGCAGCTGGCCCGCGAGGCCACCCGCGAGGAGGTCCACGACTACCTGCGCGAGGTGTCGCTGACCTCGCCGCTCAAGCGTCAGATCGACTTCATCACGGCGCCCGACGCGGTCTCCAGCGACTTCATCGGCTCGCGCCACGCTTCGATCGTGGACGCCGGCGCGCTCAAGGTCGACGGCGACAACGCCATCCTGTACCTCTGGTACGACAACGAGTTCGGCTACTCCTGCCAGGTCGTGCGGGTCGTCCAGCACGTGTCGGGCGTGGAGTACCCGACGTACCCGGCGACGGCGGTCTGATCCGCCCGGCCTCGCCCGCGTACGGCCGCCGACCGGGGTTCCGGTCGGCGGCCGTTTCGCGAAGGCGGTGCGGTCAGGCCGAGGCCGGCCTGCCGCACGCGCCCGCGGCACACGCCGTGAGCCACTGGTCGAAGTCGGCGTCGTAGCGGGTGCCGATGCCGTCGTGGTAGACGGCGTATCCGCCGGTGTAGTCACCGACGCGGAAGCGGGCGAGCATGCGCTGGACGTCGTCGGGGTGCTTCTCGATCATGTAGCGCACGGCGAGGTAGCCCCAGGGGTAGGTGCGGACCACGTCGCTGTTGTCGTAGGTGTTCTCGAAGAGGGTGCTCAGCCGGTAGGTGTGCCTGCCGGCCTCCTGGACCGCCTGGTCGTCGACGAGGCCCCGGTAGCTGTAGGAGACGTACTCCGCGATGCCCTCGATCCACCACACGTCCGGCACCGAGATCTGCCGGCCGAAGTCACCCTTCATGTCGTCGCGGGCGTCCAGGAAGTGCGTGTACTCGTGGTTGAGGTTCCAGACCCGGGCCGGGAAGCCGTCGTCGTAGTTCTTCTGGTACATGATCGACATCGGGTGGTTGTCCGGGTTCGACGGGTCTCCGCCGAGCGTCATACCGCCGTTGTCGGTGCTGATGCCGTACATGGGACCGGCGTACGTCTGGTAGTCGGTGCGGCTGGCGAAGACCACCAGTTGCAGGGTGGAGGCGTACTGGCCCGGTATCGCGCCGCCGGCCCGTACGACCGAGCGGAAGTAGGCGTCCTGGCGGAGCACGCTGGCGCAGGCGGTGTCGAGTTCGGCGGCCGTCAGTGCCTGGGCGCGCAGTGTGACGTCGGCGTCGCAGTGGTGCGTGACGGGCAGGACGGCCTTGTCGAGCTTGTCCGGCAGGTTGCAGACGTCGTAGTAGGCGCAGTTGGCGCTGTCGTAGTAGGCGGCCTGGCTCGCGACGGCCACCCACAGCCCGGCCGTGGGGCCGGTGATCGCGGTCCGCTCCAGCACGTCCTTGGTCAACGGCCCGGCGTCGTCCCGGAGTTCGGTGTGCTCGACGTAACGGGCCAGGTTCATCCCGGCGTTGGAGTCCAGGAAGGCCAGGTCGGTGCCGAGCTGGTCGGTGTTGGCCAGCGCGAAGTCGTACAGGGTGTCGACGATGCGCGGGTCGGCCGCGACCGCCTGTACGTACTGCGGATTCCAGTTGCCGCGCCACAGCGGTGTGTAGACGTCGTTGACGGCCCTGGTCATGCTGTCGATCGAGTCGTAGGAGCTGTCGTAGGCGTTCAGCAGCCGCCGGTAGACGTACAGGTAGCGGCCCTGCTGGTCGGCGCTGTCGGTGAGGATGACGGTCTCGCCGAGGATGTCGCCGTTGGCCGCCGTGACGTCACGGGAGTGGGAGCGGGCGAAGAAGGAGTCCATGCCGCCGGTGACGGCGGTGGTGAGCCGTGAGGTGTACGGGCCCACGTCCCCGGGGTGGTTGAACTGCACGTAGTAGCCGGCGCGCAGGAAGAGGACCAGTTGGAGCAGGCTGCCGGAGTTGTCGCCGCGGTACTGCCCGGCGGTGCGGGTGAAGGCGTTCGCCACGGTCAGCATCTGGGGCTGGCGGAAGACGTCGCGCGCGTCCGTGCCGGTGACCGAGAAGAGCGTGTTGACGCAGGCCGGGGTCGCGGCCTTGACGAAGGAGACGAGTGCGGAGCCGGTACGGCTGCCGAAGTCGGCCGGTGTGCAGGAGGCCGCCTTCGCCGCGGCACCCCGGGCGGGTGTGGTGGACGCCGGTTTCCGCGGCGGCAATTGGGCCGGGATCAGGCGCTTCGCCTGGGCCGCGGGGCGCTCGGTGGCACCGGTGGTCGCGGCGGCGGGCGACGGCACGGGGAGGTGCGTGCGGGGTGCGGCGACCGTGCCGGTCCCCGGCCGGGGTGCCGCCAGTGCCGGGCCGGACAGCAGGCCGGCCACGGTGACACAGACGGCCGCGGTACCGGCGATACGCCCGACCGTGCCTCTGGGGACGCGTCCGGGCAGCGCGAAGCGATAGCGCATCTGGGTTCCTCCACGAAGAAATGCGCCTCTGTGGGGTGTTGAGGCGTGTGAGGCACTGTCCCAGTGAGGAACCCGTCCCAACAATGGCGTGTGACATAGCACATGGCACCGCTCGCTCATAACATCGCGGCACACCCGTGACGCACCTGCGCCACCAAGTCCTTACGCCTTCACGCCCTTACGCACCCGCGACGTTCCAGGTGCGCGAGGCCCAGGACCGCAGGTGCGGGGCCTGGGCGACGAGATCGCGGTACGCGGCCGTGGCGGACTGGAAGAGGGTTTCCACCACCTCGTCGGTGACGGCGTCCGGGCGCCAGGCCAGCACATAGCGGCACCACAGCGGTGAGCCGGCCAGGGGTTTCACCACGACGTGCGGATTAGGCCGGAACGTCGGCTGCACCAGGGACACCCCGAGCCCGTCGGCGATCATGCTCTGCAACTGGGCCTGGTCGCCGAGCCACTCGTGGACGGTGACCGGTGCGAAGCCGGCCGCCGCACAGGCGTCGTAGAACACCCCCGGCCAGCCGGCACCGTCGTCCGGGGTCACGAACCAGGCGTCCTCGGCCAGATCGGCGAGCTGTACCTGGGCGGCCGGCCGGAGCCGGTGCCGGGCGGGCAGCGCGACGAACGTCGGCTCGGTGACGATGCCGCGATGCCGTACGGCGCTCGAGTGCCGCAGCTCCATGCCCGGGTAGTCGGCGGCGATGGCGGCGTCGACCGTACCCTCCTCCAGCAGCTCCACGATCCGGGAGGACGCGTAGACGCTGGTGACCGCGAGGGACAGCTCCGGCAGCCGGGCACGGACCCGCGAGACCGTGCCGGAGAGCACGGGTGAGTTCGTCGCGGCCACGCGCAGGGTCCGCCGCGGGCGGGCTGAGGCCGGCCGGTGCCCGATGGCGGCGGCCCGGGCGAGGACGTCCCGGGCCTGCTCGACGACCTCGGCGCCGTACCGCGTGGGCCGCACCCCGCTCGGCCCGCGTTCGAAGAGCGGCTCGCCCAGGTGGCGTTCGATGCGGCGCAGCTGGGTGCTCACGGCGGGCTGGGAGTAGCCCAGCTGCGCGGCGGCGCGGCCCACGCTGCCCGAGTCCGCGATCGCGCACAGCACCCGCAGATGCCGCAGCTCCAGCTCCATCGGTCCACTCCCCGTTCGCTCCCGCACCCGGTCCGGCGCCCTGGCCCGCGTCCCCTGCGTGACGGGCCCGCCCTCCGTGCCGTACCCCTTGAGCGCGCCCGCCGGCCGCGTCGACCGCCGGCCGCGCCGCCCTGGTCGGGACCGGCGGACCGAAGCGTTCCACGGCCTCCTCCACGGCACAAGTCGCAGGTCCGCCAGGGTGCGGCCGGTCACATCGGACGCGGGCCGGTGTGCGGGCCGGAGCGTCTGCGCACCGGCCCGCACACCGCTCCGGGGCAGGTCGCTGCCGCGGGCGAGGTGGTCGACGTCACGCCAGAGCGGTCATCGGTCCGAGGAGCCGCCGTGCCGCGTCGCGAGTTCGATGCCGCGGACCCTGCGGAGCCAGCCGGCGAACAGCCGGAGCGCGACGCCGCAGCCGGCGCACCAGCCCCAGCCCTCGGTGACGAGGACGTGCACACCGTCCGCGTACTGGATGTACACGACCTGCGCGCCCACGCCCAGCGCGATGAAGCCGTGGGTGCGGGTCTCGGCCGACAGCAGCCAGTCGACGGGCGTCCACAGCGGAGCGGCGAGATCGCTCAGCCGCATCCGGAGCGCGGCCAGGAGGAAGCCGAGGGCGTAGCCCGTCCTGCGCCGCGGGGAGAGGACCACGCCGTTGCCGGGGTCGCCGGCCAGGACCGCGGCCCACTCCTCGCGCAGGTGCGCCCGGCGGCCGCCGGCGACGAAGGAGGCGAAGTCCACGGTCCGCAGCGCGACCCTGCCCACCGGGCGAGCCGGTCGCCCGGTGCCGGCCTCCGCACGATCGTCCTCGGCCGGCTCCGGGGGCCGGCGCAGGGCGACGACCAGCAGGACGACCGCGGCGGCCAGGATCACCAACGCCGTCGCACCGGCGAACACCCAGCCGGCGGTGAGGATGTCCCCGGCGATCGCAGGGGCGGGAGCGAGCGTCTTCAGCAGGTAACCGGCCAGCAGGAAGACCCCCGCCGCCGTGCCGAACAGCACCGGCGTCAACACGACGAGCACGCCGACGAGTTCCGGGCCGACGAGCCGGGGGCGCTGCTCCTCCGCGTTCACGCCGGGCGCCCTTCGACCGCTGTACGCCCCTCGAAGAACCGGGGCTTGCGCTCGCGGGCCCGGCGGGCCGCCAGCCGGCCGGCGGCGGTGAGTTCGTAGTAGTACCGCCGGGGCCGGCCCGGGTGGTCCCCCGTCTCCTCGTACCGGGTGACCCAGCCGGCGGTGACCAGGCGCTCCAGGATCGGGTACACGGTCCCGGAGCCGAGACCGGTCTCCTCGCAGATCTTCAGTCCCCACGCGGGCTCGTCGGCGGTGGACGTCAGGAGGACGCCGATGACCGCAAGTGTCGGTGCGGTCAGCCGAATTGATGCCATGTCACCAGTGAAGCACCGCCCCGGGCGTATGTCGAGAACGACATTCGGGTGGCCGGCGGCCGGTGGCCGCCGGCCGCTGGGCTCAGTGACGCCCCAGTACCTCGGCGACCCGGATGAACCCGTCCGCTCCGTGGCCGAGGCCGATCACCCGGCGAGCCATCCCCTCCACGGCGCGCATCACGCCCGCGTCGATGCCGTGGGACTCGGAGACCTCCACGACGTGGGCCATGGTGGAGGCCGCGGAGGTGACGGGGTTGATCTCACCGGAGTAGGTGCCGCTGTCGGCGTCCTGCGCGAACTGCTCGAAGAGCGGCGGCAGGATCGCACCGATGCCCTGGGCGAAGGGCGCCAGTTCGCCTGCCGTGACGCCCTCGGCCCGCGCGATCGCCACGGCGTGCGCGTAGCCCGCCATCGCCGTCCAGAAGAGGTCGAGGAGCGCGATGTCGAAGGTGGCGGCGCGCCCGGTGTCCTCCCCCAGGTGGGTGTGCGTCCCGCCCAGCACCTCCAGGACGGAGCGGTGCCGCTCGAAGAGATCGCGCGGGCCGCTGTGCAGGAAGACGGCCTCCGGTGTGCCGATGCTGGGAGCCGGGGTCATGATCGCGCCGTCCAGGTAGTCGATGCCGTGGGTTGCCGCCCAGTCCGCGGTGTCCCGCGCCCGGCCCGGGGTGTCGGCGGTCAGGTTGACGACGGTACGTCCCTTCAGTGCGCGGCTGACCTCGTCACGGCGCAGGATCGCGTCGGAGGCGTCGTAGTCCACCACGCAGACGACGATCAACTCCCCTGCGGCCACGGCCTGTTCGGGTGTCCCGGCAACCGTCGCGCCACGCTCGGCCAGTTCGCGGCCCTTGCCCGGCGTGCGGTTCCAGACCGTGGTGCGCAGGCCGGACCCGAGGAACGCGCCCGCCAGCTCGCGGCCCATCGGACCGAGACCGAGCACCGTGACGGCAGGAAGATCCGGAGATGTGAACATGTTGCAACTCCCGTAAACAGTAGGAAAGTCGGCCGGACGGCCGGTGAAGAACCGAAGAACCGAAGAAGCGGTGAGGACGACGATGACGCGCAGCCGCGCACAGGACCCGAACGTCTGCGGAGTGACCGCCGCGATCGCCGTGATCGAGGGCAAGTGGAAGACGTCCCTGCTGTGGCTGCTGGAGTCCGGCCCGCACCGGCCCGGCGAACTGCGCCGCCGGCTGCCGGGGCTGAGCGAGAAGGTGCTGACCCAGGCGCTGCGCGAGATGGAGGAGGACGGCCTGGTGCACCGGGAGGTGCACGATGTGCTGCCGCCGAAGACCGTGTACTCGCTGACCGGGTTCGGCCGTGACCTGGCCGAGGCACTGGACCCCCTGGCCGAGTGGGGCCACCGCCGTCTGGACCGGCTCCGCGAGCGCGGAGCGGCGTCCTGACGCGCCGCGGCTGTCACCTCCCGTTCGTTCTCCGGCAGCCCCTGACCTCGGGAAACAGCCTCTCCCGGCCGGAGGAGGCTGCCAAGTACCCACAAAAAAGTGGGTGTCCCGGTGCTGCCGGCCGTCCCTCTGCAGCCTGGGACGAGCAGACCCCCACTTGCCTAATACCTTTAGGAAGCTGCACAATCGATTACGGCAGGAGGGAGAAAGTTCATGGTGCGCGCAGGCCTCACCACCGAGCGGCTCGTCCGGGCGGGCGCGGAGCTGGCCGACGAGGTCGGCTTCGAGCAGGTCACCGTGTCCGCCGTGGCCCGGCGGTTCGACGTCAAGGTCGCGAGCCTGTACTCGCACCTGAAGAACTCCCAGGACCTGAAGACCCGGATCGCGCTGCTCGCCCTGGAGGAACTGGCCGACCGCGCCTCGGAGGCGCTCGCCGGCCGGTCCGGGAAGGACGCCCTCGGGGCCTTCGCGAACGTCTACCGCGACTACGCACTCGCCCACCCCGGCCGGTACACGGCGGCCCGGCACCCGCTGGACACCGAGACGGCGACCGCAGGCGCGGGCGTCCGCATCGCCCAGCTGACCCGGGCGATCCTGCGCGGCTACGACCTGGCCGAGCCGGACCAGACGCACGCCGTGCGCCTGCTCGGCAGCGTCTTCCACGGCTACGTCAGCCTGGAGGCCGCCGGCGGGTTCAGCCACAGCGCGCCCGACTCCCGGGAATCGTGGGCCCGGATCCTGGACGGCCTCGACTCCCTGCTGCGCAACTGGCCGGCCCACCCCTGAGAGCCACCGGCCCGCCCACCCCCAGACGGACAGAACAGGCACCATGCACACCACCCCCCTGACGGCCGGACTGCTCCGCGGCGCCCTGGACCTGGAGCGCACCGCGCACGGCCTGCTGCCGCACCGGCTGCCCGCCCGCGCCCGCGCCCAGTGCACCGACCCGCAGCTGGCCTTGGCCGAGTCCCAGCCGTCCGGAGTGCGGCTGGCCTTCCGCACCCGGGCGACCACCGTCGAACTGGACACCCTGCCGACCAAGCGGGTCTACGCCGGCGTGCCCCCGCGCCCGGACGGCGTCTACGACCTGCTCGTGGACGGGCGCCCGGCCGGCCGCGCCACGCTCACCGACGGCAGCACCCTCACCATCGACCTGGGCACCGGCACCGCCGAGCACCGGCCCGGGCCGGTCGGCACCGTGCGCTTCACCGGTCTGCCGGACCGCGTCAAGGACGTGGAGATCTGGCTGCCGCACAACGAGCGGACCGAACTGGTCGCGCTGCGCACCGACGCACCCGTCGAGCCCGTACCGGACCGGGGCCGCAGGGTATGGCTGCACCACGGCAGCTCGATCAGTCACGGCTCCGACGCCGCGAGCCCCACCACCACCTGGCCGGCGCTCGCCGCGTCCCTGGGCGGGGTGGAGCTGATCAATCTCGGGCTGGCCGGCAGCGCCCTGCTCGACCCGTTCACCGCCCGGGCGCTGCGCGACACGCCGGCCGACCTGATCAGCGTCAAGCTAGGCATCAACGTGGTCAACACCGATCTCATGCGGCTGCGTGCCTTCGGCCCCGCCGTGCACGGTTTCCTCGACACCGTCCGCGAAGGCCACCCCGGCACCCCGCTGCTCGTCGTCTCGCCGATCCTGTGCCCCCTGCACGAGGACACGCCCGGCCCGACCGCCATGGACCTCGCGGCGCTGGGCGAGGGGCTGGTGCGCTACCGGGCCACCGGGGATCCGGCGGAGCGGGCCGCCGGGAAGCTCACTCTCGGCGTCGTACGGGAGGAACTGGCGCGGATCGTGCGCGAGCGGGCGGACGGGGATCCGCACCTGCACCACCTCGACGGCCGGGAACTGTACGGCGAGGCCGACTTCGCTGAACTGCCGCTGCCCGACGGCCTGCACCCGGACGAAGCCGCACACCGCCGGATCGGCGAACGGTTCGCGGAGCTGGCGTTCGCCGGGGGCGGCCCCTTCACGGACCGCGCCCGCTGACCCGCACCGGCGGCTCACACCAGATGGGCGAAGACGACCAGGTTGTCGGTGTAGTCCCGCACCGAACGGTCGTAGTCCCCGGCGCAGGTGATGAGCCGGGCCTCGGGGCGCGCGGAGTCCGCGTACACCCGTGAGCTGGGGAAGTCGTCCTTGGCGAAGGTCTCGGCGCTGTCCACGACGAACTCCGCCGTACGTCCGTCGGCCCGCTCCACCGAGAACCGGTCCCCGGCCGCCAGTTCGTCGAGGTTGGCGAAGACCGCCGGGGAGGTCACCGTGTCGATGTGCCCGGCGATCACCGAGGTGCCGTCCTCACCGGGCGAGGCACCCTTGGCGTACCAGCCGACCAGGTTGGTGTCGGCGGCCGGCGGGGGCTGGAGCTGGCCCGAGGGGGCGAGGTCCAGTGCGGTGAAGGGCGCGTCCACGCCGATCTTCGGAATGCGCAGGCGGACCGGTGCGGAGCGGGGCAGTGCCTCGCTGAACCGCTGCGGCTCGGCCGGCGTCTCGGCCGGCGTGTCGGCGGGCGCGCCCGAGGTGCGGGGCGGTACCGGCGTGCCGTCCGGCTGCTGGTGACCGCCGAACATGCTGACGGCGAGGACGACGGCCGCCACGCCCCACAGCATCAGCCGCCCGCCGCGGCCGGAGGACCGCTCGTCCGCTCCCGGTTCGGCGGACGTCTTGGGGGACGGTTCTGCTGCCATCGGACATCACCTCACTCGGACACGGCAGCACGGGGATCAGGGCAGGTGCGGCGCCGGGACGGGCCCGGCCGCAGGGGGCGCGGGCCGCCGACACGGCGGGCACGTCGGCGGCGTCCGCAGCCCCTGGGCGGTCCGGCCGTCAGGACGCCGGCTCGGTGGCCTTCCTGCGGCGCAGCGCGTACGCGCCGGCGGCGCCTACGCCGAGCACGGCGAGGCCGCCCGCGGTGACACCGGGTGTGGCGAGACCGCCGCCGCCGGTGTGCATGCCGCCGCGCGGCTTCTCGTGCTCGTCGTCGTCACCCCACTCGCTGCTGCCGCGGCCGCCGCCCTCCTCCTTGTCGCCCTTGCCGCCCTTGCCGCCCCGCTCTTCCTTGTCCCCGCGGCCCTCCTTGTCCTCGTCGTCTCCCTTGTCCCGGTAGCTCTCGGGGTCGAAGCGGCTCTTGTCGCCGCCGTCGCCCCCGGAACCCCATTCGTCGCTGCGCACCGCGGCGAGCGCTCCGCCACCCGTGTGCATTCCGCCGCGCGGCCCGCCGTGTTCCCGGTCGCCGCCGCGCTTGTTGCCGTAGTCCTTGTCGGAGTCGCTGTCGGAACCCTTGCCGCCGTCACGTTCGGAGTCGCTGTCTTGCTCCCTGCTGTAGGAGGAGTCTTCGTTGTCGCCGCCGTGCCCGGCCGCTGGGGCGGCGAACGCGGTGCCGGGAGTGGCGAGGGCGAGGGCCGCGGTGGCGGCCGCCGTGGCCAGGAGCGTGCGGGCAGAGCGCATCATGATGTCCTTCCGCCGTGACCGGGCAGCGGATACCTCATCAGCTGGATGGACCCGGCCCCGACATGAACCACCGTCAGTGAGGGCCCTGACTCCCACCATCCGAGCCGCCCAGCCGTGTCACCACGCCACCCGTCTGCCCCAGCGCGCCTGCCTCGCGGCCCCTCGTCCGGGTCAATCGGCGCGAGCCGGCACGGCACGCCGGAAGGCGCCCGGATCCCGTCCGGCCGTCCGGCGCATCGCGGCGGCGGCGCCGCGCCGGGAAAGGTGCCCCCGGTGACCGCGGGCGCCGGACGGGCGGTCCGGCGCCGCCTGCTCACCGCGGCGGCCGGTGCCCTGCTCGCGGTGGCCGCCGTTGCCGCGCCGGCCCGCGCCGGGGCGGAGGAGGTGACGGAGTATCCCGTCACCACGGCGGCCGGGGCCGCCCCCGCCGGAGTCGTCACCGGGCCCGACCGTGCCCTGTGGTTCGCGGAGCACGGCGCCGGACGGATCGGCCGGATGGCGGCCGACGGCACCGTCACCGACTTCCCGACCTCCGGAGCCGACACCGGTCCGGCCGAGATCACGCCGGGCCGGGACCGCGCCCTGTGGTTCACGGAGACCTCCGCCGGGCGGATCGGGCGCATCACCGCCTCCGGCCGGCTCACCGAGTTCCCGCTGCCCGATCCCGGCGGCGGCCCGGCCGGGATCGCGCTCGGTCCGGACCGGGCCCTGTGGTTCACCGAGGCCGGCGGCAACCGGATCGGCCGCATCACGGCCACGGGACGGGTCACCGAGTACCCGGTCCCCACTCCCGACGCCTCTCCCCACTCCATCGCGGCGGGCGGGGACGGCGCCCTGTGGTTCACGGAGCTGAGCGGCGGCAAGGTCGGGCGGATCAGCACGGCCGGCCGGATCACCGAGTTCCCGGTGCCGGGCGGCGCCCCCTTCCCCGCCGGCATCGTGGCGGGGCCCGGCGGGATGTGGTTCACCGCGTCCGGCACGCACTCGGTCGACCGGATCGACTACACCGGGCACGTCACCCGGTTCCCGCTGCCGGGCACGGACAGCCTGCCGAGCGGCATCACCCGTGGGCCCGACGGCCGGGTCTGGTACGCCGACCAGGCCGGCCGGATCGGCAGCATCACCGCGACCGGCGTGGTCAGCACGGTCGCGGTGCCGGGCGGCGCCGACAAGGTGCCCTTCCGTCTGACGGCGGGTCCCGGACGTGCCGTGTCGTTCACGGAACTGCTGGGCAACGCCCTCGGCCGCGTCCGCATCGCGTGACGCCCGCCCCCTTGTTATGACCGCTGTCATAACGCAGGCTGGGTGCCGACAGGCGAGCCGATGCGGCGGGAGGAAGCAGTGGCGGACGGAATGGCACGGACCCTGTGGGAGCGGTACGAGCCGGTGCACGACCTGGTCTACTTCGCGCCGGAGGCGCACCGGGCGGCGGACGGACTGGGAATGCGCGGGTTCTGGATGGGCTACTTCGCCCTGCGCGCGGCACCGCTCGGCGCGGCGGACCCGTCCGTGGTGACGAGCTGCTTCTACGTCTTCCACCCCGCCCGGGTGGCCCGGGCGCTGCCGGACGCCTGGGGCTACGCGGCTCCGGCGGAGGTGCTGGCGGCCCGTCAGGAGGCGATGGACACGGCGATGACCCGGCTGTTCGGGTCCGGGGTCGTCGGCTCGGCCGCGTTCGGCGAGGCCGCGGACCTGGCCTGGGAGGCCGCGGAGGCCGCGGACACCACGGGCCGGGTGCTGGCCGCCGCCAACCAGGCGCTTGAGCGCCCGGACCGGCCCGCCGCACGTCTGTGGCAGGCCCTGACGACCCTGCGCGAGCACCGGGGCGACTCGCACGTCGCGGTGCTGGTGAGCCTGGGGCTGGGGCCGGTGGAGGCGATGGTGCTGAAGGCGGCGGCCGGTGAGTCCGACGGGGCGTTCCTGCGCGAGACGCGGAAGTGGCCGGAAGCGGACTGGGAGTCGGCCACGGCACGGCTGCGCGCGTCCGGCCGGCTCGCGGCGGACGGCTCGCTCACGCCGGCCGGGGCGGCCGTGCGCGCGGAGGCCGAGGCGCTCACCGACGCGGCGGCCGAGGGGCCGTGGACCGCACTGGGCGCCGAACGCGCCGGACGCCTGGCCGAGCACTTGGAGCCGCTGGCGGAGACCGTCTGGGAGTCGGGACTGCTGCCGCCCGGGAATCCGGTGGGGCTGACCAGGGGGGCGTAACCGGGGCGTAACGGGCGGGGCGGCGGGTCCCGGCCCGGGGTGCCGGGCCGGGGACGCCGTACGGGTGACGGAGTGCCGCGGGTTACCAGGTCACCGGCAGCCGCTCGGGGATCCGCTTCATGAACCCGGTGCGCCAGACCAGTTGGCCCGCCGGTACGGCCAGCGCGAGGTCCGGCAGCCGGTCGAGGAGGACCTCCAGCGCGATACGGGCGTGGGTACGGCCGAGCGCGGTCGCGGGGCAGTAGTGGGCGCCGCCACCGAAGGAGAGGTGGTCGGCGGTGTTGTCGCGGTGGACGTCGAAGCGGTGCGGGTCCGGGAACTTCTCCGGGTCCAGGTTGGCGCCCTCGACCAGGACGAGGACGAGTTCACCCGCCCGGACGTCGGTGTCGCCGAGCCGGACGTCCTCCAGGGCGAGGCGGGGCAGGGCGTCGCCGATGGAGAGGTTCACCCGCAGCAGTTCCTCCACGCCCGGACCGATCAGGTCGGGGCGGTCCCGGAGCAGGTCGCGGGCGATGGGGTGGGTGAGCAGGTAGACCAGGGCCATGGCGAGGAAGCCCGAGGTGGAGATGGTTCCGGCGCCGAACAGGGTGACGCCGACCGTGGCCAGCATCTCGTCGGTGAGGTGTGCGTAGTCGGGGTCGTCGCGCAGGGCGGCGAGTTCGCCCACCAGCCCGTGCGTCGCCGGGTCGTCGAGCAGGGCCGTCATCCGGGCGATGTCCCGGTCCCAGTTGATCCGCGCGCCGGTGACCGGGCACGGGGAGTTCATGAAGGCGATGTCCAGGCTGCGCAGGAAGGCCGGGGCCTCACCCTGCGGGATGCCGAGGATGTGGCAGTGCATCCCGGCCGAGTACGGCTCGCAGAAGGCCCCGCGCAGGTCGGCCGTCGGCCCTTCCGCGACGAGCGTGTCCACCAGCCGGTGGGCCTCCGTGCGCAGATACTCCATCAGACCCGGCGCCTTGGGATTGAGCGCCTTCATCACCGCGCGGCGCAGCCCCGCCCCGGTGATGTTGCCCATGTTGTTCACGACCTCGGGCGGGATCGTGAGCGCGTACTGCCGGGGCACCCCGGGGGCGGAGGTGTCCTTCAGCGAGAAGCGGTCGTCCTTGAGCACCTGGGCGCACAGCTCGTACGACGACACCAGCCAGGCCTCGTCACCGGCGATGGTCCGCACGCGCCGTACGGGGGAAGCGGCGCGCAGCTCGGCGACCTCGGCGGGCACACGGGTGCCGTCCCAGGAGAACGGGAAGTCGAGCAGGGGAGGGTGGTCGGTGCGGGTGTCCGGGGCGGTGGTCATGCCGCGGCTCCTTCCATGGCGGGGGTGACGACGGCGTGGCCCTGGTTGCGTGACGCGCGCAGGCCGGCGCCGCGCGAGTACAACAGCTCGGCCATCGGCAGGAGCTGGTGGTAGCAGTTGAGCGAGGAGGGCACCTTGAGGATGGCCGGGGTGTCCAGGAACAGCGGGGCCTCGGCGCAGACGTACTCCAGGCACACCGCGCGCTGCCGTTCGGTGGGCGACTCGCCCCGCGCGCTGAGGAAACGAGTCACGAGGGCGTCGCAGACGGCCCGGAAGGAGTTGTCGGAGGCGAGCCGCCCCCTGAGGTGCTGATGGATCTCCTGGTAGGCGGGGTTGGTGCGGAATTCCGACATCGGATGCCAGTCCAGCCGGGTGCCGTCCGGGTCGGCCGCCGACACGGCGTCACGGACCTTGGCGCGTACCCCTCGCAGGTTCTTCACGGCCTTGCGGCGGGCCTCGTCCGGCGGATAGCCGGAGGCCTCGTACATCTCGGCGACGTACAGGTCGGTGTAGACGAAATCGACCCGGTCGAAGTTGTCCAGCCCCCAGCGGGCCAGGTCATGCAGGCGTTGGGCGGAAAAGTAGCTGTTGCCCGGGGACACACCGATCACGGCGTGCGCGCCCTCGCCCAGGATGACCTCGCAGTGGGAGGTGTACGGCTGGACTTCGAAAACGTCGGCCATCAGCACGGATGCTGTGGTCACGGGGGAATCCTCCGCCGCGCGCTAGTCCCGGCGGGGCCCTGTGCCCCTGGTGTGGCTGCGCGGCGCCCTCACGCTAGCCGTACGAGATCAGCACGGGTAGTAACTGCCTGGGTTTGGCTGAAAACAGTCGTATCAATGGTTGAACTGCCCTCCCAGGGCCCACCGTTGCAGGTCGTACCCTGGGCCCGTGGTCAACCGAGACGAGGATCCGGGACAGGTGGCGGCCCGGCTCACCGGCCGCCCGGTCAGCGGGACGCGGAGCACCTCCGGGTCCCCCGCGGAGGTGCTGCTGGACGGCGGGACTCCGGTGATGGTGAAGCGCGGCGGCGCCCCAGGGGCGGTGCGCGCCGAGGTGGCGGGGCTGCGCTGGCTGGCTGCCGCGGAGGCGGTCCGGGTGCCCGAGGTGCTCGCGTGCGACGAGCGCTGGATGGTGACCGAGCGCGTACCGACCGGCAGTCCGGGCCCGCTGGCAGCGCTGCATTTCGGCCATGCCTTGGCCGCCCTGCATGCGGCTGGGGCACCCCACTTCGGCTCCGCGCCCCCCGACGGCCCCGAGGGCGCGTTCATCGGCCTGGCTCCCATGCGCAACACGCCCGGCGCCGACTGGCCCTGCTGGTACGCCGGGCACCGCGTGCTGCCGTACGTGCGGGCCGCGGTCGACGGGGGCACTCTCCGCCCCGGCGAGGCCGCCGTGTTCGAACGCGTCTGTGAGCGACTGCCGGACCTGGCCGGGCCCGCCGAGCCGCCCGCCCGGCTGCACGGCGACCTGTGGAACGGCAATGTGCTGTGGGGCTCCGACGGGGAGGTCCGGGTCATCGATCCGGCCGCGCACGGCGGCCACCGGGAGACCGACCTGGCGATGCTCCGGCTGTTCGGCTGTCCGCACCTGGACCGGATCCTGGCCGGCTACCAGGAGGCGGCACCCTTGGCCGACGGCTGGGCCGAGCGCGTGAGCCTGCACCAGCTCTTCCCGCTGCTGGTGCACGTGGTGCTGTTCGGGCGGGGATACGCGGAACAGGCACTGGGCGCGGCCCGGGACGCGCTGGCGCGATGACCGCGGCCGGGACGGGTTCTCACGGTGACCGTGGCCCGGGACACGCTGGCGCGGTGACCGACGCGGCGACCGTGACGAGCGGGAGACCACACGTGCCACACACGCCACACCTGTCATCCACTGTGACATCCAGCACTTCGGCACCATCCGGCCGACGGCGGCCACCAGCCGCCCGCAGCCCTCCGACGAGCGGCGCGTCCGGCACGACACCGTGTTCCGGCGGTTTCGTTTCCGGCCTGCGGTTACACAGCGTAAGGAAACCAATCACCCGTTCGAATCGTATAAGGACGTGAAAGCCTAATCAGGGAGAGACCATGCAACCGTTCACGCTCAACTACGCGCGGCCCGCTGTGCAGTTGGACGTCGCCACTCCGTACGCGTACGACTCCGGGCTGCAGTTGAACATCCTCCCGGACGGGCGGATCGCCGCCACCGACCACGCGACCCTGAGAGCTCTCGGAACCACGACCTCGACCGCAGGTTCCAAGACGCACTTCGACGACTGAACCGCGGGCCCCAAGACGATGACCGTGCTCATCCTGACCAGTGAAGAGGACGTGACGGCGGACATGGTGGTCCTCCGGCTGGGCGAGGCCGGCGTGCCCGTCGTCCGGCTCGACCCCGCCGACCTGACCAACGGGGTGGCGCTGTCGGGCGAGTACGTGCACGGCGCCCGCCATGGACATCTGTCCGTCGGCGGGCGCCTGGTGAGCATGAACGGCCTGCGCGCCATCTGGGTCCGCAGGCCCGGAACCCCGGCCGCCCGCGCCGCGCACCCGTCCGCCTGGCTGGCGGAGGAGTCGTCGCAGGCGCTGTACGGCATGCTGCGGTGCAGCGACGCCCGCTGGATGAACCATCCGGACGCCGCCCGCCGCGCCCGGCACAAACCCTGGCAGCTGCACCTCGCCCAGCGCTGCGGCCTCCCCGTGCCGGCCACTTTGATCACCACGTTCCCGCAGGCCGCGCGGGAGTTCGCGGAACGCTTCCCGGACCTGGTGGTGAAGCCCGTCTCCGGTGCGCATCCGCAGGAACCCCCGCGGGCGGTGCCGACCAGCAGGGTGGCTCCGGACACCGATTTCACGGCGGTGGCCTTCGGTCCGACGCTGCTGCAGCGGCGGATCGCCAAGCGGGCCGACATCCGGCTCACCGCCGTCGGCCGCACCCTGCTGGCCGCCCGCAAGCCCGCCGACCCGGACGCCCGTCCCGAGGACGTGGACGTCCGCTTCGCCCCGTCGGTCTCCCCCTGGCTGCCCGTGGACGTGCCGCCGCGCGTCGCCGAGAGCGTGCTGCGCTACCTGGCGGACGCGGAACTGGCGTACGGCGCCTTCGACTTCGCGGAGGACGCGGACGGGATCTGGTGGTTCCTGGAGTGCAACCAGTCCGGCCAGTTCGGCTTCGTCGAGATGGACACCGGCCAGCCGATCGCCGCGACGATCGCCGACTGGCTGGCGGGGAACGGCGATTCCGGCCGCAGGTGTGCGGAGGGCGACCGGAGCGCGGCGTCTTGAGCGTGCGGGGTACGGCTCGGAGAAGGGAACGCGACATGCGCATCGGACTGCTGGGAACGGGCCCGTGGGCACGGGCCTCGTACGCCCCCGCCCTCGCCGGGCACACCGGCCTGGAGTTCGCCGGGGTGTGGGGGCGCCGGCCGGAGGCGGCCACGGCGCTGGCGGAGCGGCACGACGTCGCCGCGTACGCCGACGTGGACGCGCTGCTGGCCGACGTGGACGCGGTGGCGGTGGCCCTGCCGCCGTCCGTGCAGGCCGGGCTGGCGGTGCGGGCGGCCCGTGCGGGCCGTCATCTGCTGCTGGACAAGCCGCTCGCGCTGTCGGTCGGCGAGGCGCGGGCCGTGACCGAGGCGGTGGAGCGGGCCGGCGTGGCGTCGGTGGTCTTCTTCACGGCGCGTTTCCAGAAGGAGCCGGAGGCGTGGATCGGGGAACAGGCCGCGACGGCGGGCTGGTTCACGGCGCGGGCGCACTGGCTGGGGGCGGTGTTCACGACGGACAGCCCGTTCGCGGGCTCACCGTGGCGGCGGGAGAAGGGTGCGCTGTGGGACGTGGGCCCGCACGCCCTGTCGGTCCTGCTGCCGGTCCTCGGCGACGTCCGGCAGGTCGTGGCGGCGGCGCACGGACCGGCGGACACCGTCCATCTGGTCCTCGACCACGCCACCGGCGCGTCGAGCACGCTCACGCTGAGCCTGTCGGCCCCGCCCGCGGCGGCCGGGGCCGATGCGGAGCTGCGGGGTGAGGCGGGCGTGGCGGTCATGCCCGGGAGTGCGGACGGAGCGGTCCCCGCGCTCTCCCGGGCCGCCGACGCCCTGGTGCGGGCGGCCCGCACGGGCCGCCCGCACGCCTGCGACGCCGGGTTCGGCCTCCGGATCACGGAGATCCTGGCCGCCGCCGAGTCCCGGCTGACGGACGGCACCCGTCGCACCGAGTAGGCGACCCAGGGGCGCCGGCCGGGGGACGTGGTGGCGCGCGCACGAGCCGGGAGAGCCTCCCCGGCCGGCGCCCGGACCGCCGCGTTCCCGGCGGGCTCCGGTCGCCGGCCGCCCGCCGGTCGCCCGCGCGCCCGCGCGCCCGCGGGTCAGTCGGCCTCGGTGGCGTGGGTGAGCCAGTAGTTGACGCGTTCCCGGGTGACCGGGTAGCCCGCCCTCGTGAAGTGCGCGGCCATCGGGAAGTTGCCCTGGTCGGTCGCGGCGGCGATGTGCTCGGCGCCTCGTTCGACCAGGTGGTGGGTGCATTCGACGAGCAGGTCGTAGGCGTACCCGTGACCGCGTTGTTCGGGCACCACTCCGATGAAGCCGATGCACGGTCCGGAGGGGTTGCGGGCGGGGATGTGGATGCCGACCGGCTCGCCCTCCGGCGTGCGGGCGATCTGCCACCAGCTGCGCGGCGACGGCATCCAGTGGAAGACGTCGAGTTCCTCCTGGGCGGCCTGGTCCACACCGCCCTGCGTGATGGCCCGGCGGGCGTGGGCGTCCAAGGTGACGGAGTGGATGCGGCGCAGCAGACCGAAGAAGACGGCGTCGTCCGGTTCCTCCTCGAACACGAGGCGTCCGGGCCGTTCGGGCAGACCGCAGTCCGGCGTCCAGCGGTACAGGAAGCGCTCCACCAGCGGTTCGTAGCCGGCCTTTCGCGCGACGGCCTCGCGGGTCGCGACGGCCGCCCGCAGCCGGGGGTCGTCCCGCCAGCCGGCGGGCAGGTCCAGGTCGATCTCGTCCGGGCGCCAGGGCGCGGTCCGCACGAGTTCGGCTCCGGCCTCCTCCTCGCCCTCGGCGACGTCGAGCCAGTTGAGCAGCAGCGGCTCGGTGTCCTCGGGCCTGCCCCACCAGGCGGCGCGGGCCACGGTGCGGCCGTCGCGCACGGCGATGCGCTGCCAGTCGGGCCGGAACAGGGTCCGCAGGTGCTTCTCACGGAAGCCCAGCGGGTCGGGCATGGTGTCGAAAAGATGGGCACTGCTCTCGTCGAGCGTGCGGATGACCACGTCGGTCAAGGGTTCCTCCGGGATGCGTACGGTGTGCGGCGCTCCCGGTCGGATTCAGACGTGACACGCCCGCGGCACGGGGAGGGGGGAGCGCTGGGTGATGGGGTGCTGCATGACGCTCGCCTCCTTCTTCCGTCCGGCTCGGGCGTGGTGATCGCAGACTAGTCGGACGGCCTGCCCGGCGTCCAAGGGTTTTCGCCGGGTGCGGTCGGCGGGCGGCGGCGTAGCTTGGGGATGTGGAATCGGTACGTGGCCGGTCGTCCCGCGGGGACCGGGAGGGCCGCGGCTGGCTGCGGGGCGCGCCGCCGCCGTGGTGGGTACGCGTGCTGCCCGTCGCACTGCTCGTGGCGGTCGGCTCGGCCACCATGGTCACGCCGGAGGCCCATGATCTCGGCTTCCTGCTGGGCGCGATCCCGCCGCTCGCGGTGCTGTCGTACGGTCCGCTGGCGACCGGTGTGCTCGGCCTCGGGGTGATCGCGTTGCTGAACGCGCCGGCCACGCACCTGAACCGTCCCGGTGACACCGATCTGCTCACGGTCGTGTTCGTGGCGGCACTGAGCGTGTTCGTCTCCTACGTGCGCAGTCACCGGGACGCCCAGCTGAGCATGGAGCGGGCGATCGGCGAGGCGGTGCAGCGGGCGGTGCTGCCGCCGGTGCCACAGCGGGTCGGGCAGGTCGGGTGCGCGTCGTTCTACCGGGCCGCGCAGGACGGGACGCTGGTGGGCGGGGACTTCTTCGACGTGCGCGAGGGGCCGTACGGGGTGCGGGCGGTGATGGGCGACGTGCAGGGCCACGGGCTGCAGGCGGTCGCCACGGTGGTGTCGCTGCTGGGAGCGTTCCGGGAGGCGGTCCTGGACCAGCCGGACCTGGAGTCGGTCGCGGCCCGGATGGACCGCCGGCTGGCGGTGGACTCGGCGGACGTACGGCACGCGGAGCTGTTCGCGACGGCGCTGCTGCTGGAGTTCGCCGCCGGCACGGCCGCGGTGCGGGTGCTGGCCTGTGGTCATCCGGCGCCCGTCCTGCTGTGCGAGGGACAGGCGCAGGAAGTGGCCGTCGCGCCCGGCCCGCCGCTGGGGATCGGGCTCCTGGACGCCGATCCGCCGAAGGAGGCGACCGTGGCGCTCGGTGCCGGTGACCGGCTGTTCCTGGCCTCCGACGGCGTGTGGGAGGCGCGGGACGCCGCCGGCGCCTTCTATCCGCTGCCGGAGCGGCTGAAAGCCCTGGCCGGGACCGCGTCCGCCGATCTGCCCGCCGCGGTGTGGGCCGAGCTGCTGGGGCTGCGCTACGTCGTCCGCGACGACGTGACCATGCTGGTGCTGATGCCCGAGTCCCCGGCCACCGCATGACCCGGCGGCCGGGTTCTGCCTGCGCCGCGGTCAGCCCACGTCCCACAGGAAGCGGTGGGTGTGGATGCCGAAGTACGGGAAGGACCGGATCTCGCGGACGCCCTCGACGGGGCGCACCACGTCGTTGACGAAGTCCAGCAGCGCCTTCGGGCCGGGAGCGACCACTTCGGCGAAGAGGTCGAAGCCGCCCGAGGTGAGCACCGAGTAGACGACCTCGGGGCGGTCGGCGAGGGCGTCGGCGACGGTCCGGGGGTCGCCGTCGACGCCGATGCCGAGCAGCGCCATGGCCTGCCCGCCCATGGCCATGGGGTCGGTGACCCCGACGACCTGGGCCGCCTTGGAGTCCAGGAGGCGCTGCAGCCGCTGCCGGGCCGCCGAGGCGGACAGGCCGACCTTCGGGCCGAGGTCGGCGTAGGCGATGCGGCCGTCGGTCTGCAGTTCCCGCAGGATGGCCCGGTCGATGTCGTCCATGCTCCGGCTCCTTTCAGCCCGCCAGTTCGGCCAGCGCGGCGGCGAAGACCTCGGTGTGGGTGTCGACGTCGGCGGCGGTGGTGTCGGGGCACATGAGCGCCATGTTGTGGAACGGGGTGAGCAGGATGCCCCGGTTGGCGAGGTAGAGGTGGAGGAAGTCCTCCAGCTCCGGGTCGGCGGCCTGCGCGGACTCGGTTCCGTTGCGCGGGGCCGGGGAGGTGAAGCGGTACTCGGTGCGGGCGCCGAGCCGGCTGACCGACCACGGCAGCCGGTGGGCGCCGATGCCGGCCAGGACGCCCGCCTCGAAACGCTCGGCGAGTACTCCCATCCGCGCGAACGCCTCGTCGGTGAGGACGTGTTCCAGGGTGGCGCGGGTGGCGGCGACGGACAGCGCGTTGCCGGCGAGGGTGCCGCCGACGCCGCCCATGTCGACGAGGTCCAGGTCGGTGCGGGTCAGCAGCCGGTCGGCGAGTTCGGCGGACAGCCCGTAGGCGCCGGCCGGGATGCCACCGCCGATGGCCTTGCCGATGGTGAGCAGGTCGGGCTCGAGGTCCCAGGCAGCCGTGCAGCCGCCGGGGCCGGCGGAGAAGGTGTGCGTCTCGTCGTTGATGAGCAGGGTGCCGTACCGCCGGGTCAGTTCACGGACGCCCTCGAGGTAACCGGGTTCGGGCAGCACGATGCCGATGTTGGTGAGGGCGGGCTCCATGAGGACGGCGGCGACGTCACCGTGAGCCAACTCGCGTTCCAGCCCGGCGAGGTCGTTGAACTCGGCGACCCTGCTGGTCAGGGTCACGTCGCAGGGCGCGCCGACGTTGCCGGGGCGGGCGGTGCCGGTGCCGTCGGGGCCGGTGACGATCAGCGACTCGTCGACGCTGCCGTGGTAGCAGTAGCTGTTCACCAGGATCTTCGGCCGGCCGGTGACGGCCCGGGCGAGGCGGATCGCCCAGCGGTTGGCGTCGGTGGCGGTGAGCGAGAAGCTCCAGCGGGCCAGGCCGAAGCGGCGGGTCAGTTCGGCGCCGACCCACTCGGCGTCCTCCGTGGGCAGCATGGCGGTGGCTCCGCCCAGCCGGGCGTACCGCAGGTGCACCGCCTCGGTGACGGCGGCGGGCGAGTGGCCGGCCATCGCGCCCGTGTCTCCGAGGCAGAAGTCGAGGTACTCGTGCCCGTCGGCGTCGGTGACGCGGGCGCCGCGCGCCCCGGCCAGATAGCGCGGGAAGCCGCCGGCGGTCTTGTTCATCCAGGTCATCGGCACCCTGCCGAAGAGGTGGTCGGCGCGCGCATAGGCCGCCCGGGAGCGCGGGTTGCGGCGCTCGGCCTCCGCGCTCTCGCGGTTCAGGAGTGCGTGCAGACGCGTGCGGTCCATGGAGTACCTCGGCAGGAACGGCAGTGGAATGGCGAGAGCGTACGACTGTTTCCGCGGTGATCTCAAGACTCGACGCATGATTCCGTGGTACCGACGATCGGATCGATCGTGAGCACAGCGGTGGATCACCGAACGAGTGACGCGCCCCCGGCGCCCAACTGACGAATCGGCAAGCGGAGTTCGAACGTCCTGCCTCAAACGCCAGGTCGCGCCACCCCTTCCGCCACGTAGAAATATCTACAACGATGCATATGCCGGGTTGGCGTGCGAAGGCGCGGAGTGCCCGGTCACAGCCGTTCCCTGCGCTCGGGCAGGTGAGCGAGGACACGCGGAGCAGTGCATGACGAACACGATGTGGGTGCGGGGCGTGGAATGGCTGGCCGCGGCGGCGGCCGACCCGCGCGCCTGTAAACGGGAGTGGGACCACGGGGAGGGCGTCGCACTGCTGGAGGCGGGACGCTTCTGGGACGTGCTGAGCGTCCCCGAGCGGCTGGGGCTGCTCACACTGGACCTGCTGTGGCGGCCCGGTCTGCCCGTGCCGGGGCCGACGCTGGTGGACACCGCGGCGGGCCGGGTCGGGTTTCTTCTGCCGCCGGACCCGTCCGGGGGCTGGGTGGGTTCCGGCCTGCGCTGTGCGAGCAGGGGATCCTGGGTCGCCGTGCCGCCGCCGTACCGGCCGGCCCGTTATCTGGAGTGGCTCGTGCCGCCCGACGGCAGCGGCACACTCCACGGGCCCGGCGCCCTGGAGGACGCCCTCCAGCAGGCCAACGGCACGCTGGCGGTGCTCGCGCCGCTGTGCGGACGGTGACCGGTCAGCGGTGCTCGGGGTCGGGCCGGGCGCCCCGGGTGAGACCGGAGAGGGTGCGGTGCCCGGGATCGGTCCGCCCACCCGGCGCGAGGCCGGAGAGGGCGGCCCACAGCGGGTCGGGCTCGGCGGGGACGGTCCGGCCCTCCGCCCGCCACTCCGCGACCAGCAGGGCGAAGATCGGCTCCCGGGTGCGGTCCACGCGGTGCAGCAGGCGCACCCGCTCCAGGCGCTCCATCCGGTCCATCCAGTCCAAGCGGTCCATGCCGGGGCAACGCCCGTGGGCCGCCCCTGGTACGCCCTGGCCCGCCCGCTCACCGGGTCGGGTGAGGCCATCGCCCGAACGGCGTCTTCCGCCCGTCGGACAAGCATCCCGCGCGCCCGGTCCCGCACGCCGGCGCGCCGGGCAGCGCCTTCGGGCCGCCGGGCCGAACGGGCCGGCCGCCCTTCGGCCCGGCCGGCAGTGCGGGCCGGTCGCCGTTCGGCTCAGCCGGCGGTGCGCCGGCCGGCGCCTCGGGCCGAGGGGCGACGCCGGCCGGCCGCTCCTATGCTGGTAGGTCACCGGGCCCGACGTCCCGCCCCGTGCACGGTCACGTCCCACGTGCTTGGAGTCAGCCCATGCCGCCTTCGTCCGAACGCCTGTACCGGGGGGCCATGGTGGCCGTGCTGGCGGGCACCCTGTGCGCGCCGCTCACGGCAGCGGCCCCGCCGGCCGCCCTACCGGGCGCGGTCGCCGCAGGCTCCCCGAGTCCGTCGGTCCCGGGCCCGGACGTCCGCCCCCTCTCCCCCGCCGTGGCACGCCAGCTCGACACGGCCGTACAGCGGGTGATGCACGAGGCGCACGTGCCCGGTGTGACCGTCGGCATCTGGACCCCGGGACAGGGCAGTTACGTCCGCTCGTTCGGTGTCGCCGACAAGGCCGACGGCCGGCCGATGGCGCCGGACCTGTTCATGCGCATCGGCAGCGAGACCAAGACGTTCACCGTGACCGCGCTGCTGCAACTGGTGGCGCAGGGCAAGGCCGGCCTGGACGATCCGATCGGCAGGTACGTCGAAGGCGTACCGAACGGGGACGAGATCACCCTGCGGCAGCTGGCCGGCATGCGCAGCGGCCTGTTCAACTACTCCGACGACGACGCCTTCTTCAAGGCGCTCACCTCCGACCCCCGGCGTCCCTTCACGCCCCGGGAGCTGCTCGACTACGCCTTCAAACACCCGGTGCAGTTCCCGCCGGGCGAGAGGTTCTCCTACTCCAACACCAACCTGATCCTGCTCGGCCTGGTCGTGGAGAAGCAGAGCGGTCAGCACCTCGGGGACTACATCGAGCAGCACGTCCTCGACCCGGCCGGCATGAAGGACACGCTCTTGCCGCAGGGCAGCGCATTCCCCGTGCCGCACGCGCAGGGGTACACCGATCAGACGGCCGACGGGAAGACCGCCGCCACGGCCGGCTGGAACCCGTCCTGGGGCTGGGCGGCCGGAGCGATGATCTCCACCCTGGACGACCTGCACACCTGGGCGCCCACGGTGGCCACCGGGCGGTTCCCGGACGGCAGCCGGATGGTCAGCCCCGCCCTGCAGAAGGAGCGCCTGATCACCCCGGCGACACCGATCCCGGGGGCCGGTTACGGGCTGGGCATCTTCGACGTGCAGGGCTGGATCGGCCACAACGGCTCGCTGCCCGGCTACGAATCGCTGACGATCTACCTCCCGGAGACGAAGACGTCCCTCGTGGTGCTGCTCAACACCGACATCGACCACGACCGGGAGGAACCCAGCACCCTGTTCGGCCGGGCGATCACGCAGATCGTCTCACCACGGCACGTGTTCGACCTGCCGGCGCAGCCGGCCGCCAGGTGACGCCTCGTCACCGTCTTCACGGACCCTCCGGTCCGGGCGCCGGGTCGGCGGCGTCCGGGCACGCGCGGAGGGCCGGCACCGGCCGCGGTGGTGCGGCCGGTCAGTGACGGCGCCGGGTGTTGAGCCGGGCGGCCCGACGCGTCAGATGGTCGCGCTCGGCGAGGTCGGGGGCCTTGTGGGCCGCCTCGGCGTACAGTCGCGCCGCCGTCTCCAGGTCGCCGTCGCGCTCGTGGAGGTACGCCGCCACCGCGGTGTGGCGGGGCAGTGAGTCATCCAGTTCCGCGAGCGCCGCCAGGCCGGCCCGCGGCCCGTCGGCCTCGCCCACGGCGACGGCGCGGTTGAGCCGGACGACCGGGCTGCCGGTCAGGCCCACGAGTTCGTCGTACCACTCGACGATCTGCACCCAGTCGGTCTCCTCGGCGGTGGGCGCGTCGGCGTGCAGGGCCGCCACGGCGGCCTGGGCCTGGAACTCGCCCAGCCGGTCCCGGGCGAGGGCCCCCTGCAGGATCGCGACGCCCTCGGCGATCGCCTCGGTGTCCCACCGGCCGCGGTCCTGCTCGCCGAGCGGTACGAGGCTGCCGTCGGGCGCGGTCCGGGCGGCGCGGCGGGCGTGGTGGAGCAGCATGAGCGCGAGCAGTCCCGCCACCTCGGGGTGGTCGACCCGGGCCGAGAGCTGCCGGGTGAGCCGGATGGCCTCGGCGGCGAGGTCGACGTCCCCGGAGTAGCCCTCGTTGAAGACGAGGTAGAGGACGCGCAGCACGGTCGCGACGTCGCCGGGCCGGTCGAACCGCACGCCGGAGACCGTGCGCTTGGCCCGGCTGATCCGCTGCGCCATGGTGGCCTCGGGCACCAGGTAGGCCTGTGCGATCTGGCGGGTGGTCAGGCCGCCGACGGCGCGCAGGGTGAGCGCGACCGCGGACGCCGGTGTCAGCGAGGGGTGGGCGCACAGGAAGTAGAGCTGGAGCGTGTCGTCCGCCTCGGGTGCGCGGCCGGGCTCCGGCTCGGCGTCGACGAGGTCCTCGCGCCGGCGGCGGGCGACGTCCGCCCGGGTCGCGTCGAGGAACTTGCGCCAGGCCACGGTGACCAGCCAGCCCTTGGCGTCGCGAACGGGGTCTCCCCCGGCCGAACGGAGCAGAGGGCCCGCGGACGGGCCGGACGGCCGGCCGCGGACCGCCTCGACCAGCGCGTCCTGTACGGCGTCCTCGGCCGCCGCGAAGTCGGCTCCGCGGCGGACGAGCACGGCGATCACGCCGGGCGTGAGGCTCCTGAGGAGGGCCTCGTCCATGGCCGAGGTCACTCCGTGATGGTGGGCGGCGCCGACAGGAACGGGCGCAGCTCGAGCCACTCGTGGATGGGCTCGCCGCCCGCGCCGGGGGCGGCCGACAGCTCCCCGGCCAGTTCGACGGCGCGCTCGTGGCTGTCGACGTCGATCACCATCCAGCCGGCGATGAGGTCCTTGGTCTCGGCGAACGGGCCATCGGTGACCGGCGGCCGCCCCTCGCCGTCGTACCGGACCCAGGTCCCCTCGGGGGCGAGCGCCTGCGCGTCGACGAACTCGCCGGTCTTCTCGAGCCGGGCGGCGAAGTCCTGCATGTACTGCACGTGGGCCGAGATCTCCTTTGGTGTCCACCGGTCCATGGGCACGCAGTTGGCCGGGGCCGGCGCGCCGCGGTAGTGCTTGAGCAGCAGGTACTTGGCCATCAGGGTTCTCCTCGGTGCTGGTGTGGCCCATTGTGGCCGCACTCACCCCGGGGACGGAGCCGGTCGCGGGTTCTCGACATCGCCGGCCAGGATTTTCCCGGGGATTTTCCGGGAGGCCCGTCGCAAGGCTCCGCCGGCGGCCCGGGGGGACAGGCCGCCGGCGGAGATGCCACGCCCGGGACGGGGGGACGGCCCCGGGCGGCTCAGTCCTCGGATGCCCCGCTTTCCGGCAAGTACGCACCGCAGTTCGAGCCGGTCGTCGGCCCCGGGACGGCATAAGCTCGGCAGATGGCGAAGTACTTCGACGTGCACCCCGACAACCCGCAGCCGCGCAGCATCGCCCAGATCGCCGACGCGGTCCGCTCGGACGCACTCATCGCATACCCGACCGACTCCTGCTACGCGCTCGGCTGCCGGCTCGGCAGCCGGGACGGCATGGACCGGATCCGCTCCATCCGCCGGCTGGACGACCGGCACCACTTCACGCTGATGTGCCGGGACTTCGCACAGCTCGGCCAGTTCGTCCGGGTGGACAACGACGTGTTCCGGGCCGTGAAGGCGTCGACGCCCGGCAGCTACACGTTCATCCTGCCCGCCACCCGTGAGGTGCCGCGCATGCTGCAGCACCCGAAGAAGAAGACCGTGGGCGTGCGCATCCCCGACCATGTGGTCACCCAGGCGCTGCTGGCCGAGCTGGGCGAGCCGCTGCTGTCCAGCACACTGCTGCTGCCGGACGAGGACGAGCCGATGACCCAGGGCTGGGAGATCAAGGACCGGCTCGACCACACGGTGGACGCCGTGGTCGACTCGGGCGACTGCGGCACCGAGCCGACGACCGTGGTCGACTTCTCCAGCGGGGAGGCGGAGATCGTCCGCAGGGGGGCCGGGGACACCGACCGCTTCGAGTGAGCGGGCGGCACCCGGACGGCGGCTTCCTGATCATGCGTGACAGCATGGCCGCGACCGTGGCGCCGGCACCCGTCCGCCGGCCGCCACCCATCCCCGAGGAAAGGCCTTCTCCCCATGGCCGATGTCCAGGCGACCGCCGTCGACATCCCGACCGAGGACGGCGTCGCCGACGCCTACCTCGTCCATCCGGCCGACGGACGGCCCCGCCCGGCCGTACTGCTCTACCAGGACGCCTACGGGCTGCGCCCGCACCTGCGGTCGATGGCCGACCGGCTGGCCGGGGCCGGCTACACGGTGCTGGTGCCGAACGTGTTCTACCGCCTCGGCCGGGCGCCGGTCCTGGACCTGCCCGAGTTCATCGACCCGGGCGCCGACCCCACGATCTGGGAGCGGCTCGGTCCGGTGCTGGCCGCGCTGACGCCGGAGATGGTCAAGCGGGACGCGGGCGCCTTCCTGCGGCTGCTGGCCGACTGCCCGCAGGCGGCGGACGGCCCGGTCGCGCTGACCGGCTACTGCATGGGCGCCCGGCTCGCCCTGTGGACCGCGGGCGCCCACCCGGACCGGGTGGCCGCGGCGGCCGGGTTCCACGGCGGCAGCCTCGCCACAGACGCCCCGGGCAGCCCGCACCTGGAGGCCCCGCGCATCACCGCGGAGCTGTATTTCGGCCACGCCGACGAGGACCCCTCGCTGCCTCCGGAACAGGCGGCGCGGTTCGAGGAGGCGCTGTCGACGGCCGGGGTGCGGCACACCTGCGAGGTGTACGCCGGGGCGCACCACGGCTACACCCAGGCGGACACCCCCGCCTACGACCGGGCCGCCGACGAGCGGCACTGGGCCGCCCTCCTGGACCTGCTCAAGCGGACGTTCTGACACCCGGGCCCGGCGCCCCGCGGGACGCGGGCGCCGGGCCGATCCGGTTCGACTCATTGACATGTACTCGGCTCGGCACGACGCTGAGAGCGCTCTCAAACAGGTACGGACCAAGTCCGTACGGCCCCGACCCCCACACGGAGGTGGAGAGTGCCTCACACGCTCGCACGCCCCGCAGTGTCCCTGGCCGCCGCCGCGGCGCTGGCCGGCGGACTGCTCGCGCTCGGTGCACCCGGCCGCGCCCAAGCGGCCGTCCCCGACACCGTCCCGCTGAAGATCACCAACAGTTCGGGCCGCTCCGAACCCGTCTACGTCTACGACCTCGGCACCCAGTTGTCCTCGGGACGGCAGGGCTGGGCGGACGCGAACGGCGCCTTCCACGCCTGGCCGGCGGGCGGGAACCCGCCGACCCCCGCTCCGGACGCGGCGATTCCGGGTCCGGCGGCCGGACAGTCGAAGACGATCCGCATCCCGAAGTTCTCCGGCCGGATCTACTTCTCCTACGGCCGCAAGCTCGACTTCCGGCTCACCACCGGCGGACTCGTGCAGCCGGCGGTGCAGAACCCCTCCGACCCCAACCGGGACATCCTCTTCAACTGGTCGGAGTACACGCTCAACGACTCCGGCCTGTGGCTCAACAGCACCCAGGTGGACATGTTCTCGGCGCCGTACGCGGTCGGCGTGCAGCGGGCCGACGGCAGCGTGAGCAGCACCGGGCATCTGAAGCCCGGGGGCTGGACCGGCTTCTTCGACGCGCTGCGCGGTCGGCCGGGCGGCTGGGCGGGCCTGATCCAGACGCGTCCCGACGGCACCGTGCTGCGTGCGCTCTCCCCGCTGTACGGCGTGGAGACCGGCGCGCTGCCCGCGAACGTGATGGACGACTACGTCAACCGCGTCTGGCGGAAGTACACGACGTCGGCCCTGACGGTCACGCCGTTCGCGGACCGGCCGGGCACGAAGTACTACGGCCGGGTCTCGGGTGACGTCATGAACTTCACCGACTCCTCGGGCGCGGTCGTCACCAGCTTCCGCAAGCCGGACGCGGCCAGCATCTTCGGCTGTCACAAGCTGCTGGACGCCCCCAACGACCAGGTCCGCGGCCCCATCTCCCGTACGCTGTGCGCCGGTTTCAACCGCTCGACCCTGCTGGTCCACCCCAGCCAGCCGGACACCACCACGGCGGACTTCTACAAGGACCCGGTGACCAACCACTACGCGCGCGAGGTCCACGCGCGGACGGCCGACGGCAAGGCGTACGCGTTCGCCTTCGACGACGTCGGCAACCAGGAGTCACTGGTGCACGACGGCAGCCCGCGGCAGGCATATCTGACGCTGGATCCGCTGAGCTGACACGGCACGGTCCCGCACCCGGTGAACGGGTGCGGGACCGCGGTCGTCAGCGCCGGGCTCAGCCGGTCGTCAGGGCGGTGTCGTCCACGACGAAGCTGGTCTGCAGCGAGGAGTCCTCCACGCCGTTGAACTTCAGCGTGACCGTCGAGCCCGCCAGCGAGGACAGGTCGAAGGTCTTCTGGCTGTAGCCGGAGGCCTTGTTGAGGTTCGAGTAGGTCGCCAGGGTCTTCGAACCGGCGGTCACCGTCAGCTTGTCGTACTGGGTGCCGGTGGTGGTCTCGTCGCTGTCGATGTGCAGGTAGAAGGTCAGGGTCGCCTTGCAGCCCGCGGGGATCGTCACCGACTGGGACAGCGTGTCGGTGTGCGTGCTGCCGTAGCCGTCCAGCCAGGCCTTGTAGGAGCCGCTGTGGGACGCCTCACCGCTGTCGGTGGTGATGACGCCGCTGGTCGCGCTCCAGCCGGTGCTGCCGGACTCGAAGCCCGGGTTGCTCAGCAGCTGGGTGGAGTTGCAGCCGCCGCCGGTCGTGCTGACCGTCCAGCCGAAGGTGGCGGTGCCGGTCGCGCCGGTGGAGTCGGTCACCGTGACGGTGGTGCTGGACGAGCCCGCCGTGGTGGGCGTGCCGGAGATCAGGCCGGTCGAGCTGTTGATCGACAGACCGGCCGGCAGACCGGAGGCGCTGTAGCTCAGTGCGCCGCTGTTGGTGCTGCTCGCCTGGATCTGCAGGCTCACGGCGGTGCCGACGGTGGCGGACTGGCTGCCCGGGTTGGTGACCGTCACCCCGTTGGCGGGCGGGTTGATGTGGCTGCCGACGTTGATGCCGGCGAACGCGTTGCCCACTCCGGCGTACTGGGTGGAGTTGGTGCCGTACAGCGCGGCGGCGGCGTTCAGCGCGGCGGTGCGGGCGCCCGCGTAGTTGGTGCTGGACGTCATGTACGACGTCAGCGCCTTGTACCAGATCTGCAGCGCGGCGGCCCGGCCGATGCCGGTGACGGCGACGCCGTCAGAGGTCGGGCTGTTGTAGGTCACGCCGTTGATGACCTTGGTGCCGCTGCCCTCGGACAGCAGGTAGAACATGTGGTTCGCCGGGCCCGAGGAGTAGTGCACGTCGAGGTTGCCGACGCCGGAGTACCAGCTGTCCGCCGAGCCGCCGTCCTTGCTCGGCTTGTCCATGTACCGCAGCGGCGAGCCGTCGCCGTTGATGTCGATCTTCTCGCCGATGAGGTAGTCACCGACGTCCTTGGAGTTGTTCGCGTAGAACTCCACACCGGTGCCGAAGATGTCGGAGGTGGCCTCGTTCAGGCCGCCCGACTCGCCGCTGTACTCCAGGCCGGCGGTGTTGGAGGTGACACCGTGGCTCATCTCGTGGCCGGCCACGTCCAGCGAGGTCAGGGCGTGCGTGTTGCCCGAGCCGTCGCCGTAGGTCATGCAGAAGCAGTCGTCGTCCCAGAAGGCGTTGACGTAGCCGCTGCTGTAGTGGACACGGCTGTAGGCGGCGACGCCGTCGTTCTTGATGCCGCTGCGGCCGAAGGTGTTCTTGTAGAAGTCCCAGGTCTCCTGGGCACCGTAGGCGGCGTCGGCGCCCGCGGTCTGGGTGTTGGAGCCGGTCCCGTCGCCCCAGACGTCGTCCGCGTCGGTGAACAGGGTGCCGGTGCCGGAGGTCCCCCGGTTGAGGTTGTACGTCTTGTGCCCGCCGCGCGTGGTGTCGTACAGCTGGTACGTCGAACCCGACAGCGTCGTGTTCAGCGAGACGGTGCCGCTGTACTGGGTGTTGCCGGTGCCGGTCTTGACGGCCTGGAACCGGTACAGCTCCTTGCCGGTGGTGGCGTCGGTGACGACGTGCAGCTGGCTGGGCGTACCGTCGTCCTGGAAGCCGCCGATCACCGTCTCCCAGGCGAGCTTCGGGGCGCCGCTGCCGGCCCAGATCACCTTGCGGGCGCTGTCCGTGGTGGGCTTCACGGCGTCCAGGGACTTCGCGGTCTTCAGCGCCTTGGCCCCGGCGGCGGCCTTGGTGAAGGTCGCGGTGGTCGAACGCACCTGGATCTTGCGCTTGTTGTTGAACGTCGTGCTCACGGTCCCCTTGGCCACCGAGGCGGGCGGGGTGTGCACGACGAGGTCGCCGCCGAGCACGGGCAGGCCGGCGTACGTGCGCTCGTACCGCGTGTGCAGGGTGCCGTCGTTGTCCTTGACGACGTCCCTGACGACCAGCTTCTCCTGGGCGCCGAGCCCGAGGGTGCGGGCGGTGGCGGCGGTCTTCTGCCGGGCGCTCTTGATCAGCGCGCTGTGCTGCGCCGGGCTGAGCTTGGCCTCCACGCCGCCGGTGCGCAGCGGGCTGGGGTGGGGAGCGGCCGGTGCGGCGGTCGCCGGGACCGCCTGGAGGCCTACGGCCAGGAAGGCCGCAGTGGAGACCAGGGCGGCTCCGACCGTGGCCCGCTTGTGGGGAAGGGGTCTGTGGGGTCTCACTCGTACTCCTCCTGCTGCGGCCGCCGGGTCGCGGCCGGTGACAGACCGGGCGGACGGGTCTGCCGCCCGGGCGAGCTGAGCTGTGCGGGAGCGTGATCCGTGAACTGGTGGGGTGGATCACCATGCGGTGGGAGAATGACACCTTTGACCGAGTCATGTCACCCAAGGGCGGGTCAATCGAGGGTTTTCCCTATCGGCCGGTTTCCGTCCCCTCGGCGGTCACCGGACGGTCCCCCACGGCGCCGTCCGTCCCGCTCGTTGCCCGAACCGGGAGGCCGGAAGCGGACGTTCGGACGTAGGTTGTGCCCTGGACGATCCATGACCCGGTGGAAAGAAGGACACGACCCATGACCGATCCGGCGACGACGCCCGAGCCGGCGATGCAGCAGAAGATCGACACCTCGGTGCCGCACTCCGCACGCATCTGGAACTACTGGCTCGGCGGCAAGGACAACTACCCCGTCGACGAGGCGGCCGGCGACGCGTACACAGCCGTCTTCCCCGGGATCGTCACCATCGCCCGCAGCAGCCGTGCCTTCCTGCGCCGCAACATCGCGTACCTCGTCTCCGAGGCGGGCATCCGGCAGTTCCTGGACATCGGCACCGGCCTGCCGACGGCCGAGAACACCCATGAGGTGGCCCAGCGGCTCGCCCCCGAGGCCCGGATCGTCTACGTCGACAACGACCCGATGGTCCTGGCCCACGCCCGCGCCCTGCTGTACTCCTCCAAGGAGGGCGCGACCGCCTACATCGACGCCGATGTGACGGACCCGGACCGGATCCTCGCGGCCGCGGCCCGGACGCTGGACCTCAGCCGGCCCACCGCGCTCGTCCTGAGCAACATCCTGGGCCACGTCGCCGACTACGGCCGGGCCCGCTCGATCGTGGACCGGCTCATGGACGCCCTGCCGTCGGGCAGCTACCTGTCCGTCAACGACGGCTCTCGCGGCATCGACCCGGTCTTCGAGCAGGCCCAGGACGCCTACAACGACAGCGGCGCCATCCCGTACAACCTGCGCACGGTCGACGCGATCACCGGGTTCTTCGACGGCCTGCAACTCGTCGAACCCGGCGTCGTCTCCGTGACCCAGTGGCGTCCCGAGCCCGGTTCACCCGCCCAGGAGATCGTGGCCGAGCACGGGGGACTCGCCCGTAAGCCCTGATGCCCCGTTCCGCGCGCCGGGGGCATCGGGAGCGCCGCCGCCAGGGCGCGGCACGACGGCGGCGACGCCCGGCCCCGGGCGCGTTCCGGGCCGGCCCGGAACGCGTCGCGCCCGTGGCGGCGGCGGGCGCGCGCGACCCCGGACTCCCGTCCCTGACCGGCGCGTTGTTACCGTGCACCCCGTGTCTGACTCCTCACGCGATACCGCACAGGGCGCCGGCTGGGGCGCGGCCGAACCCGGCACCTACAGGCGGCTGATGCCGGACCACGTCGAAAAGCTGTCCTGGCTGAACCCCCGGACGCTGTGGGCCGCCCGCAACGGCGTGCTGGCGTCCTGGTTCGGTGATCCGACCGGCCGTACCCGCAGCCGCTGGGTGGCCCGTCGGGCGGAGGAGGGAGCGCCCGCCGACAAGGTGATCCGACGGGACGTACCCGACCGGTTCTCCTTCATGGTCATCGGGGACACCGGCGAGGGGGGCGCCTCCCAGTACGCCGTCGTCCCGGGGTTCCTGAGGGCCGGTCAGGGCACCGACTTCGCGGTCATCGCCAGCGACGTCATCTATCCCGTGGGCAGCGCCGACGACTACGGCGACAAGTTCTTCCGGCCCTACCAGGACTATCCGGCGCCGATCTACGCGATACCGGGCAACCACGACTGGTACGAGGATCTCGGCGCCTTCATGCGTGTCTTCTGCGGTGACACCCCGCCGCTCGGCCCTGAGCCGCGGCCCCGCCCGCTCACCGGTGCCTGGTGGCGCTCCCTGCTCTGGCACCGGGCCCGCCCCGCCGACGAGCAACGGCTGGCCTCGGCACGGCAGTTGCGTCCGGCGCCGGGACAACAGGCCGTACAGCCGGGACCGTACTGGGCGATCGACGCGGGACCGGTGCGGATCGTCGGCATCGACACCGGCCTGCTGGGCACGGTCGACGCCGAGCAGGGCGCCTGGCTGCGGGAGATATCGAAGGGACCCAGGCCGAAGATCCTCGTCAGCGGGTCCCCGCTGTACGTCGACGGCAAGCACCACCCGTGCCCCGTCGAGGGCGGCGGCACGGTCGACGACATCGTCCGGGACCCGGAGCACCACTACGTGGCCGCGATCGGCGGCGACATCCACAACTACCAGCGGTACCCGGTCCAGGTGGAGGGCCGCACCGTCCAGTACGTCGTCGCGGGCGGCGGCGGGGCCTTCATGCACGCCACGCACACCATCCCCCGGGTGGCCGTCGGAGGCGTCACCGAGCGCGAGTTCCGCTGCTATCCGCTGCGCGGCGACTCGCTCGCGTTCTACAGCCGCCTGTACGGCCGCCGGCTCCGGCTGCGCCGCTTCTTCAGCCTGACCGAGGCGGAGGCGACCGCCGTGATCTCCGAACGGCTCGGCATCGAGCCGGGCCGCGCCCCTGGACCCGGCGCCCGGGTCACCCGCCGTACCCGCCTGGTCGCGAGCCTCCTCGGGGCCGGCCGCCGGCCCGACCGCCGCGCCCGGTTCCGGCTGCCCGTGCGGAAGATCTACACCCAGCTGTTCTCGCCGTCCTCGGCCACCTACAGCCCGCCGTTCTTCAAGTGCTTCCTGCGGCTGGACGTCGCCCCGGACTCGGTCCGGCTGCGGTGCTTCGCCGCGACCGGCAACCGGGCACAGGAAGTCGACCCGCCGGTAGAGGACGAGGTCGTGATCCCGCTGCCTGCGGCCCGCCCGAACTGATCAACACGGTTGTCACACTCGCCTGCCAGAATCGGGGCGGAGCAGCTGCACGGCTGCCGGCAGAGCCTACGCACGACCGCTGGAGGTGTCCGTGCCGTCCACCCCTCGCCCCCTGCGCAGGCTGGGCTTCCTGACCATCGGTCTGTTCGACCCGGCCGACCCGGGCCGGGGCCACGAGTCCACCCTGGAGATCATCGAGCTGGGCGAGCGGCTCGGCTTCGACAGCGCCTGGGTCCGCCACCGGCATCTGCAGTACGGCATCTCCTCCCCCGTCGCCGTCCTGGCCGCCGCCTCGCAGCGCACCCGGCGCATCGAACTGGGTACGGCGGTGATCCCGCTGGGCTGGGAGAACCCGCTGCGGCTCGCCGAGGACCTGGCGACGGTCGACGTGCTGTCCGGCGGGCGGCTGAACCCGGGCGTCAGCGTGGGCCCGCCGATGCACTACGCGCGGATCAAGGACGCCCTGTACCCGGACACCGGCGACGCCGAGGACTTCAGCCATGAGAGGGTGCGGCGCCTGCTGGACCTGGTGCGCGGCGAGCCCGCCACCGACTTCAGCGGGGTGGAGGGTTTCGAGGTGTTCGCCGACGTGGTGCAGCCGCACTCCCCGGGGCTCGGCCGGCGGCTGTGGTACGGCGGTGGCAGCCTGGGCTCGGCGCGCTGGGCGGGGCAGCACGGCATGAACCTGCTGACCAGCAGCGTCGTGAAGGCGGAGGGCGGCGCGAGGGGGGAGGGGCCGCCGGATTTCGCCGGGATCCAGCTCTCCCACATCCGCGAGTTCCGCGCCCACCACCCCGACGGTGACGCGGCCCGGGTCTCCCAGGGGCTTGTGGTGATCCCCACCGACTCCGCGAGCCCGGAGCAGCGCGCCCGGTACGCGAAGTACGCGGCCGAGCGGCTGCCCCGTACGGCCTCCCCGCAGGGCCCCGCGCGGCTGCTGTTCGCGCCGGACCTGGTCGGCACCTCGGCCGAACTCGCCGAACGGCTGCACGCGCACGCCGCGTTCCGCGAGGTCGAGGAGGTGGCGTTCGCGCTGCCGTTCAGCTTCGCGCACGAGGACTACGTGCAGATCCTCACGGACATGGCGACGAAGCTGGGGCCGGCCCTGGGGTGGCGCCCCGCCGGCTGACGCACCCGGTGCCGGCCGCCGTGCCCGGCACCGGGCGGCAGCCCGCCCGCCGGGTCGCCGCACGGCCGCCACCGGTCGGCCCCCGCCTCCGCGTCACCACGCGCCCACCGCCGTGCCCGTGAGCGGTTCGGACGGCTTGCCGTCCACGCCGGCCGGGACGTCCCCGGCGAGCATCACCCGGTGCATCACCCGGGGAAGGCCAAGGTGCGCGTTGTCGCTCGGGGCGAGGTGGATGGTGGCCCGGTTGTCCCAGAAGGCGACGCTGCCGGGCTCCCAGCGGAAGCGGACCGTGTATTCCGGCCGGACCGCCTGCTCGAGCAGCATCTCGAGCAGCGCGGCGCTCTCCGGCCGGGAGACGCCGGCGATCTGCTCGAGGTAGTAGCCGTTGACGAACAGCACCCGCTCGCCCGTCTCCGGGTGCACCCGGACGAGGGGGTGCACGGAGGCGACCTGGTGGTCCAGGAGGTGGCGGAGGTAGGCGTCGTCGCCGGGCCGGGGCTGGTAGCCGACGCCGAGCCGGTGCTCGGCGCGCAGGCCGTCCACGAAGGCACGGACCGGGGCGGACAGCCCCGCGTAGGCGGCGGCCAGGTTGGCCCAGGTGGTGTCGCCGCCGTACGGCGGTACGGTCTCGGCGCGCAGGACGGTGGCCGCCGGCGGGTCGATCCGCGCGCCGTGGTCGCAGTGCCAGCCGCGCAGCAGGGTGTGCCGGCGCCGCCGCAGCCATTCCTCGTGCTCCATGCCGAACCGGCCGCCCAGCTCCAGCCGGTCCGCCGTGGTCTCCACCTCCGGGTGGTCCGCGGGTGAGGCACTGCCCCGCCGCCGGAGCACGACCGGGTCGCCGAAGCGGCGGGCGAAGGCGACATGGCCGGCGTGGTCGAGAGCCTGCCCCCGGAAGAACACCACCTTCCAGCGGAGCACGGCCCGCCGGATCAGGTCCACCACCGTGTCCTCCAGCGGCCCGGAGAGGTCGACGCCGGTGATCTCGGCGCCGATGTGCCCGGCGACCGGGTGCACCTCCGCGCCCGCGGCCCGCTCCGTTCCGTCCACGGTCGCCCTGTCCGCCGTCATGCGTCCTCCGGTGCTCGTGCGAATCGGTTGCCGCAGCGATCGTGACACCCCCGGCCCCCGGACGGCGACCTGCCGGACCACCGGTGGCCGCGCCCGGCCACCCCGCCCGTGCCGGCCGCGCTCCGGAAAGCGCCCACCACGCCGACGCGCTCCGGGAAGCCCTTGCCACGCCGACCGCGCACCGGTGACTGCCCGTGCCTGGCCTGCCGCTGCTTCCGGTGACCGCCCCTGCCACGCCGGCCGCGCTCCGGTGACTGCCCGTGCCTGGCCTGCCGCTGCTCCGGTGACTGCCCGTGCCTGGCCTGCCGCTGCTCCGGTGACCGCCCGTGCCTCGTCGGCCGCCGACGCGGCAGGGGCGGGGACGGTCCGGGGCAGGCAGCCGGTCGGATCAGCACCGGATGCGGGCGCCCGCGGACCGCCGGAGGATGGGAGCGGCTTGCGTCCCGCGTTCCCCAGCGTCCCGAAGGGCCGTCGCGGGCGCCGGCCGGCCCCTTGCCGTGCGGTCGATCGGTGGTCAGCGTGAGCGATGAACCGACGCGGACGCAGGTCCGTATCGCGGTCGTCCTGTTCGCGCTGACCGTGACCGCCGGCGCCGTCGACGCCATCACCTTCCTCGGTCTCGGGCACGCGTTCGCCGCGCTGACGACCGGCAACGTCCTGTTCCTCGGCTTCGGTGTGGCGCGGACGGGAACGCCGGTCGCCCGGCCGGCCGAGGCGCTGGCCGCCTTCGTGCTGGGGGTGGCCGCCGCCGATGTCGTGGTCACGCGGCTGCATCGCCGGGGACGGCACTGGTTCGCGCGCGCCCTCGCCGTGGAGACGGCGCTGATCGTGCTCGCCGGGCTGGTGGTCATCGGCACGAGCGGGCGGCGCACGCCCGCCGAGCACGTCATGGCCGTCGCCGCCGTGCTGCTCGCGGCCGCGATGGGCTGGCGCAATCGCGTGATGTACCAGGTGCGCATCCCGGACATGCCCACGACCGTGATCCAGATGACCCTGGTCAAGCTGCTCGTTGACGTGCTCTCCCGCAAGCCGGCCCCACCGCGCGATACGCGGAGGTCCCCCGGGCCCGCCCCGCCGGGCGATACGGGAACGTCCCCGGGGCCGGCCCCGCCCGACGATGCCCGGATTCCCCCGGGGCCCGCGCCGCCCGACGATGCCCGGATTGCTCCGGGGCCCGCCGGGCCGGGCGATGCTGGGATGTCCCTGGGGCCGGCCCCGCCGGGCGGTCCGCGGTCTCCACGGCGACCGGTCCCGCCGGACGACGCGGAGCTGTCCCGGGTGCGGCGTCTCGCCACCGTGCTCGGTGTCTTCGTCGGCGGCGTCATCGGCGCGCTGCTCCTGCGCCTCGGCGCCGGGTACGCCCTGCTGTGCGTCGCCGGTCTGGTGGTGTGCGCCGCGGCGTTCTACTCCCGCTCCCCCCGGCTTCGTCCCCCGCCCGCCGACAGGTCCGGGCAGGAGCGGTGAGCTACGGCTCACGGCTCCTCGACGCGTCGTTCCGCCACGGCGGCCGCAGGCACGGCCAGGCCGTCGAGGATGTCCGGCAGTTCGGCGCTGTGGCTGCCGGGTTCGGCGTGGAGGACGACCAGGGGTGATGGCCTCGAGCGCCTGAACCGACGGGTTGCGGTCGCGGCCCTGCTCCAGCCGCAGGTAGGAGTCGGAGCTGATGCCGGCGAGCACCGCCGCCTCCGCGCGGCGCAGGAACATCGGCGCCGCGGGTCCGGTGCTGCCGGACGGCGCGCGAGGGCCGAGCTTAACGGCGCCGCGGGTCTGGTGCTGCCGGACGGCGCGTGAGGGCCGAGCTTAACGGCGCCGCGGGTCTGGTGCTGCCGGACGACGCGAGGGCCGAGCTGAACGGCGTCGCGGGCTGAATCCGTCCGGGCCTGGGTACCCGGGAGCCCCTGAGGCGGACGCACGGAAGGAGCCGGACGTGTCGGCGGAGGACCGGCTGCGGACGTACCGCGGCAAGCGCGACTTCGAGCGGACCCGCGAGCCGTCGGGCAGGACGGCGCGGGCCGGGGACGGCGAACCGCATTTCGTGGTGCAGATCCATGACGCGCGGCGGATGCACTTCGACTTCCGGCTCCAGGTCGGTGACGTCCTGAAGTCCTGGTCGGTGCCCAGGGGACCGTCCGGCGACCCCGCGGACAAGCGGCTGGCGGTGCCGACCGAGGACCATCCGCTGGAGTACGAGGACTTCGAGGGCGTCATCCCCCAGGGCGAGTACGGCGGCGGCACGGTGATCGTGTGGGACCAGGGGACGTACGCCCCGCTCAGCCACGACCGCAGGGGCCGCCCGGTGGACTTCGCGGAGTCCCTGGAGCACGGCCACGCCACCTTCCGGCTGCACGGCACCAAGCTGCACGGCGAGTACGCCCTGACGCGGTTCCGCAGCGGCACGGACGAGGAGGAGGCCTGGCTGCTGGTCCGCAAGGGACCGGCGCGGTCGGACGGCCACGGCACGCCCGACCCCCGCCGGGCCCGTTCGGTACGGACCGGGCGCACCCTGGCGCAGGTCGAGGCGGCCGAGGGCACGGGCTGAGGGACGGGTCCGGACGGCACGCTCAGTCGTGGGCCCGTCCGGCGGAGCGCTCAGGTGTCCGGCAGCGGCTGTTCGGCCCAGATGGTCTTGCCGGCGGCGGTGTGCCTGCTCCCCCAGCGCTGGGTGAGCTGGGCGACCAGCAGCAGGCCCCGGCCGCCCTCGTCGTAGGCGTGCGCCCGGCGCAGGTGGGGGCTGGTGGAACTGGCGTCGGAGACCTCGCAGATGAGGGCGCGGTCGCGGATGAGGCGGAGCTGGATGGGCGGTTCGCCGTAGCGGATCGCGTTGGTGACGAGTTCGCTGACGACGAGTTCGGTGACGAACGCGGTCTCCTCCAGTCCCCAGAGGGCCAGTTGCTCGGTGGCCGCCTGGCGGAAGACCGCGACCTGGGCGGGGTCGGGTGGCACGTCCCAGGTGGCGACCCGGTCGGCGCCGAGGGCGCGGGTGCAGGCGAGCAGCAGGGCGACGTCGTCGCCGGGCTGTTCCGGGAGCACCGCCTTCAGGACGTTGTCGCACAGCTCCTCGAGGGAACCGGCGGACGCGGCGAGGACCCGGCAGAGTTCGTCGGTGGTGCCCTCCGGGTCCCGGTCACGGTCCTCGACGAGGCCGTCCGTGTAGAGGGCGACGACGGATCCCTCGGGCAGTTCCTGTTCCGTCGCCTCGAAGGGCAGCCCCCCGACGCCGAGCGGTGGCCCGGCGGCCATGGGGACGGACTGGGCGACGCCGCCGGGCAGGACGACGACCGGGGCCGGGTGGCCGGCGGCGGCGAGGGACAGACGGCGCGAGACGGGGTCGTAGACGGCGTACAGGCAGGTCGCCCCGAGTTCGGCGACCTCCTCCCCGTTGTTGTCGGACGACAGGTGGGTGACCAGGTCGTCGAGGTGGGTGAGGAGTTCGTCGGGGGGCAGGTCGACGTCGGCGAGGGTGCGGACGGCGGTGCGCAGCCGGCCCATGGTGGCGGAGGACCGGATGCCGTGGCCGACCACGTCGCCGACGACGAGCCCGACCCGGCCGCCGGAGAGGGGGATGACGTCGAACCAGTCGCCGCCGATCCCGGCCAGGGATCCGCTCGGCAGATAGCGGTGGGCGACCTCCACGGCGGCCTGGCCGGGCAGGCCCTGCGGGAGCAGGCTGTGCTGGAGGGCGAGGGCGGTGTCGCGTTCGCGGGCGAAGCGACGGGCGTTGTCGATGCAGACGGCGGCGCGGCTGGCGAGTTCCTCCGCGAAGACGGCGTCGTCGGGGGCGTACTCGTCGGGGTTGGTCTTGCGGATGCAGACCGCGACGCCCAGCGTGGTACCGCGGGCCCGCAGCGGAACCGCGATCACGGAGTGGGCGCCGTCCCGGTGGCGGCTGCCCCCGGGCGAGCGGGCGTTGCGTTCCGCGAGCCACTGCACGAACGACGGCTCGCCGGCCTGGCTGCGCACGACGCGGCCTTCGCGGATGGCCTGGGCGGGTGGTGAGGGCGGCTGGTAGGCCTCGGTCCGGCCTAGGGCGACGGCCGTGGCCGGGTTGTCCGGACTGGTGGAACGGTGGGCGACCCGGCGCATCTCGACCGCGCCCTCCGGGACGGCCGGCGGCTCGTCCGCGCCGAGCACCCAGTCGAGCAGGTCGACGCTGGCGAAGTCGGCGTACCGCGGTACGAGGAGTTCGACGAGTTCCTCGGCGGTGCGTACGACGTCCAGGGTGGTGCCGATGTTCGTGGCGGCCTCGTTGAGCAGGGCGAGCCGGCGCCGGGCCCAGTACTGCTCGGTGTTGTCGAAGGCGGCCATGGCGACCGCGGTCTGCTCGCCGGACTCGGCGCGCAGGGGCCACATCTCGATGCTCCAGTGGTGTTCCCGGTTCAGGGTGGGGGAGCCGGCGAAGCTCTCGTAGCGGACCGGCCGGCCGGTCTCGGCGACCTCGCGGAGGTGGTGCTGAAAGCCCCGGTTGTACTCGACGTCCGCCACGGTCTCCGGGAAGAACCGGCCCGTCAAAGCCTCCTCGGCGACGCCCATCACCGCGCAGGCCGCGTCGTTGAGGCGCAGGTAGCGCTGCTGGAGGTCGAAGACCGACATGGACATGGAGGCCTGCTGGAAGGCCTGGGCGGCCAGAGCGGTGCCGGACGGGTCCGCGGTGAGGACATGGCCGGCGGGGGTGCCGTCGGCGCCGGTGACCGGGCAGGCGGTGACGCTCAGCTCGATCCGGTGGCCGTCGCGGTGGCGCAGTGCGACGGTTCCGGAACCCATGGTGAGCAGCTCGCCGAGAGTCTGCTGCGCCAGCAGGTCCGCCGCCGGCCTGCCCACGACCTCACCGGCCGGGTGGCCGGTGAGCTGCCGTGCGCCCTCGCTCCACCCGGCCACCCTGCCCAGCGCGTCGATGATCACCACGGCGGCGACATGCCTCATATGCCCCAGGATGTTCCGATTGCCCCGAGGCATCAAGCGGCGGGTCCGCCGGGCTCAGTCCTTCCGCGCGCGCAGGGCCTCGAGGGCCCGGTCGGCGTGGGTGTTCATGCGCAGCTCGCTGCGGACGATCTCCAGGACGGTGCGGTCCTGGGCGATCACGAAGGTGACGCGCTTGGTAGGGGCGAGGGAGAAGCCGCGCTTGACGCCGAACCGCTCGCGGACCGTCCCGTCGGCGTCGGACAGCAGCGGCATGCCGAGACCGTGCAGGCCGGCGAATTCCTGCTGCTTGTCGACGCCGTCCCCGCTGATGCCGACGGGGCGGGCGCCGACGGCCGCGAACTCGGCGGCGAGGTCGCGGAAGTGGCAGGCCTCGGCGGTGCAGCCGGGGGTGAGGGCGGCGGGGTAGAAGAACAGGACGACCGGGCCGTCGGCCAGCAGCTCGGTGAGCCGCCTGGTCGTCCCGGTCTCGTCGGGCAGGGCGAAGTCCTCCACCTTGCTCCCGACGGTGATGCGCTCGCTCACGGCTGTCCCTTCCCTGCGTCGGTCGTCTCGGTGCGCTCGGTCACGACTGCCCCTCCGGTACGTCGGCCGTCTCGAAGCCCTCGGTCACGACTGCCCCTCCGGTACGTCGGCCGTCTCGCAGCCCTCGGTCATGACCGCCGCTCCCCGTTGCGGGCCACTCCGCGGGCCCACAGCACGAGCGGCACCTGGAGCGGCAGCCGGGCGAGGGCGGCCGTCCTGAGCGGCGCCGGCCGGTCGCGCCAGTCGACGGCCATCTGCACGTTGGCGGGGAACACCCCGACGAAGAAGGCGGCCGCCGCCTTCGCGGCCGCCGTGCGCGTGCGGGGCGCCACGAGACCCGCGGCGAGGGCCAGTTCCACGGCTCCGCTGGCGTACGTCCAGGCCCTGGGCGAGCCGGGCAGCCGGCGCGGGACGGTCGCGTCGAAGGGACGTGGGGCGGCGAAGTGGGCGACCCCGGCGGCGGCCAGGAGGCCGGCGAGCAGCAGGGGTGAACGTTCGGACCGGGGCACGGTTCCTCCTCTGGTGACCTGCCGCCGGATATTACTCGACGGTACGGGCCGTGACGCCCGTGCACCGGGGGGGGCCGGCCGACGACGGCCCCGGGGAGCGGGCGGACGCTGTCGCGCGGCCTCCAGGGCGACGGCGACGGGGACCGCGACCCCCTTGCCGGCGTCTCAGCCTGCCCGGTACAGGTCGGTGAGCAGTTCGAGCACCGCCTGGAGCGCCGGGTGCGGATCGTCGCGCCACCAGGCGAGCCGTACGGCGACGGGTTCGGCGTCGCGCACCGGCCGGTACACGATGCCGGGTCTCCGGTACTGGTGGGCGGTCGACTCGGCCGTGACCCCGATGCCGCGCCCGGCCGCGATGACGGTCAGCCAGTCGTCGACGTCGTGCGTCTCCTCGGTGACGGGGCGGGTGTCCGGCGGCCACAGCTCCGGATTGGCCGTGCCGGTACGGCGGTCCACCAGCAGGACCCGGTCGGCTAGGTCGGCGAGCCGCACGGAGCGGCGCCGGGCGAGCGGGTCGTCGGCGGCGAGCGCGCACAGCCGCCGTTCCAGTCCGACGATGGCGGTGGCGAAGCGCCGGTCGTCCGGTGGTCTGCGGACGACCGCGAGATCGCAGGCGCCTTCGGCGAGCCCGGCGGAGGGTGCGTTGACGCGCACCAGCTGGAGGTCGGTGTCCCCCTGGAGGGTGCTCCAGCGCCGCTGGAAGGCGACCGTGTGCCGGCCCAGCGCGGACCAGGCGTAGCCGACGCGCAGCCGGGTGTGCCCCGAGGTGGCCTCCCGCACCAGGTCGGACACGTCGGCGAGCACCCGCCGGGCCTGTGCCACCACCCGCAGCCCGGTCGCGGTGGGTGTCACCTCCCGGGAGGTGCGCCGCAGGAGCCGCACGCCTAGGGCACGTTCGAGGGAGGCGAGGGCGCGCGAGACGGCGGCCTGGGAGACGCCCAGGGCGATCGCCGCGTCGGTGAACGTGCCCTCGTCGACGATGGCGACGAGACAGCGCAGCTGCCGGAGGTCGATGTCCTGCATACGCATAGCGTATAGATCGAACGGCTCATGCATTTTGCGCAAGCAGCGAGGGCCCGCACGATCCCGGCATGCGCGAAACGCTCGAACGTCCGGCCCGGGCCGGGACCTTGGCGGCTCCCCTCCCCCTGCGCCGGCCGGGCCGGCCGGCCGGGGTGGCCGCCATGGCCCTCAGCGGGCTGTCCAACCAGACCGGCGCCGCCGTCGCCGCCCTGGCCTTCCCCGTCCTCGGCCCGCTGGGAGTGGTGGCCGTGCGGCAGTACGTGGCCGCCCTCGCCCTGTTCGCCGTCGTCCGGCCCCGGCTGCGCGCCTTCACCTGGCGGCAGTGGTGGCCGGTGCTGCTGCTCGGCGGGGTGTTCGGCACGATGAACCTCAGCCTGTACAGCGCCGTCGACCGGATCGGCCTGGGCCTCGCCGTGACCCTGGAGTTCCTGGGGCCGCTGGCGATCGCACTGGCCGCGTCCCGGCGGCGGCTGGACGCCGGGTGCGCGGTACTGGCCGGCGCCGGGGTCGTCGTCCTGATGCGCCCGCGCCCCTCGGCCGACTACACCGGGATGGGCCTCGCCCTGATCGCCGCCGGCTGCTGGGCCTCGTACATCCTGCTCAACCGGCTCGTCGGGCGGCGCGTGCCCGGCGCCCAGGGCGCGGCGGCGGCCTCGGCAGTGTCCGCGGTGGCCTTCCTTCCCGTCGGCATCGCCGTCGCGCTCCGCCACCCGCCCACGCCCGGAGCCCTTCTGGGCGCCATGGCCGCGGGGGTCCTCTCCTCCGCCGTCCCGTATCTCACCGATCTGCTGACACTGCGTCATGTTCCGCCGCGGGCTTTCGGGTTGTTCATGAGTGTCAACCCGGTCCTGGCGGCCGTCGTCGGCTGGGTGATCCTGGGGCAGGGCCTCGGCGGCGTGGAGTGGGCGGGCATCGGGGCGGTGGTGACGGCCAACGCGGTGAGCATCGCGACGACGCCCCGCTGAAGGCGCGGGCCCAGGAGAGCCGTCCGCCCGAGCCGCCTCGCCGTCCGCCCGAGCCGCCTCGCCGTCCGCCCGAGCCGCCCTGCCGTCCGGCTGCGCACGTGTCCGGCCGGACGGCTCTAGTCGTCGTCGCGCAGCCTGCGCCAGATGCGGGTGCGGTGCAGCAGATAGAGGGAGACGAGCACGGCGAGCACCTGCAAGCCCACGGCGAGCAGCCAGAATTCGTCCCTGGTCTCCAGTTCGTCCGTCAGGAACGCGAAGTTCATACCGAAGAACCCGGTCAGGAACGACAGGGGCAGGAAGATCACCGACACGATGGCGAGCCGGTTGATCACGCCGTTCTGTTCGCCGGCGATGAGCGAGGAGTAGCTGGCGAACGCCCGGCGGGTGGCCTCCTGGAGCGACTCGATGTCCGCGAGCACCAGTCGTCCGCTGGTCTGGAACTCCCGGGCGAGCCGACGCCGCTCCTGCGGAAAGGCGGGACTCAGCATCCGCCGGGTGAGGACGTCGTCGGTCACCTCGAGGAAGGGCCGCAGGAAGTGGTGCAGGAGGGCGGCGCGGCGCCGCAGGTTCGACAGGCGGAACACCTGCTCGGGGCGCCGTGCCGCGAACATGTCGTCCTCGAGTTCCTCGGCCTCCAGCAGGGCCTGTACGGCCGCCCGGCGAAAGGAGCTGAGCGCCTGCCCGAGCAGGAGGAAGAGCACCGCCACGGGGTCGGAGGGCTGCTCGTGCGACAGCCTCTCGCTGAAGGACCTCACGAATTCCGGCTGGCCCCGGTGCACGCTGGTCACGAACCGCTCGGTCACCACCACGTGCACGTGGACGATCCGCTCCTCGTGGACCACGGGGACGACGAGACCGGCTCTGTCGCCGAGAAACTCGGCCCGCGGGGGCTCGTCCGGCCTGCCGAACCAGTCCAGTCCCTCGGTGTCCAGGCCCAGCTGGTCGGCGACGGACGGCACGTCCGGCTGCGCCACCGCCGGCTCTGACTCCCGCGCCCGCACCGGCTCACCCGGCCGTCCCTCCCGCGCCTCGCCCGGCAGCACGACGTCGACGAGCACGAAACGGTCCGTTGCCAGCCGGCGACGCGCCTCCGCCACATCCGTGCGGGTGACGGCCACCTCCGGCATCGACACCACCGATACGATCATCGCCCCTCGCCGTTCGTCCTGACGCCCGCCGGTTCCAGCGTCCGCGCGTTGCACCGTCCCCGCACGCGCAGGCACTCGAGCGCGGCCCCGGGCGGTCCGAACGGATGACGGGCCACGGGTTCCGGCGGATTCCGGCCCCTCCCGCCGTTTCCCAGTGACAGCGGCACAACCATCCGGCCTCCCGGCAGGTCACACAAGACAGGAGCAAACAGCTTCAAAACAACAAGGGGGAAATAATGGGATTCAGCCGTTCCGCCCTGGCCGTCACCGCGGTGGCGGCCCTGTCGCTGGGGGCCGCGACCGCCCTGGCGGCACCTGCCTCCGCCGCACCGAACACCACACCGCAGAAGGTCTGCGGCAGCGGCTACAAGACGGTGAACTCGGCGCCCGTGGGCTCGCTGGGCACCGTGTACCTGACCTACAACTCCGCGAACGGCAAGAACTGCGTCGCGACCATCCGCACCAACCCGGGCACCGCCCGGGCCGTGTCCGCGTGGGTCTACGTCCCCGACACCGACCAGGGTGACCAGGACTACGGGACGTACACGTCGTACGCCGGCCCGGCCCGCGTCTACGGCAAGGGCCACTGCGTCGACTGGGGCGGCAACATCAGCAACGTGTACGTGCAGGTGTCCGGCTCCAACTGCGCCTCGCTGGCGGAACACCGGATGACCTTCACGCGCTGACCCGGACCGTGTCGCCCCGGCCGGACCCGCCGAGGTCATCGGCCGGCCGGCCGGGGGGCGTCGACGCGTTGCGGGCGCGGTCACGGCAGGTCAGGGAGCGCCTCGAGCCGGCGGTGCGGCAGTCGCACGACGAGCCGGCCGGGCACCGCGGCCCCTGGTCGAGAGCGCAGCCGGAGCAGCTCAGGAGGAGCGGCGGCTAGCAGCCGGCGGCGGTGACGGGCGCGCCGAACCACTTCCGCAGCGGGCCGGCCAGTTCCGCCGGGTCCTCACCGGCCCAGGCCACATGACCGTCCGGCCGCAGGAGCACAGCGGGTACGTCCAGGTCCTCGCCGGTGTCCACAACGTGGTCGACGCGGTCCTCCCAGCCCGCCGCGGAGAGCCGGCCGGTCCGGTCGAGCAGCAGCCCGCGGCCGGTGTGCAGCAGCTCGTAGAGGCGCCCCTGCTTCAGTTCCACGTCCCGCATGCGCCGGCCGAGCAGCTCGTGGCCCTCGCCGAAGTCGTAGCGGACCCCGATGGCGATGATCTTCTCGATCAGGTACCGGTTCACCTCCTCGAAGTCCATCAGCTCCGTCATCAGCCGGCGCACCGCCCGCGGCCCCGGTGCCAGGGACACCAGCTCCATCTGCGCACGGGTGTTGTCCAGCACGTCGGCGGCCACCGGGTGCCGTTCGGCGTGGTAGCTGTCCAGCAGCCCCTCCGGTGCCCGGCCGGAGACCTCGGCGGCCAGCTTCCAGCCGAGGTTGAACGCGTCCTGCACACCGAGGTTGAGCCCCTGCCCGCCCATCGGCGGGTGGACGTGCGCCGCGTCGCCGGCCAGCAGCACCCGGCCGACCCGGTAGCGCTCGGCCTGCCGGGTGGCGTCACCGAAGCGGGAGAGCCAGCGCGGCGAGTGCACGCCGAAGTCCGTGCCGGCGATCGCCCGCAGCTGCCGCTTGACCTCGTCGAGCGTCGGCGGGACCGAGCGGTCGTCGGCCACCTTCTCGGCGGGCACGACGACGCGGTACAGCCCGTCCCCGAGGGGCATGGCGCCGAACCGCACCTGCGTCTTGCGGACTTCGGTCACCACGGTGGTCAGCGTCTGCGGTGACGCGGTCAGCTCGACCTCGCCCAGCAGCGTGTCGACGCTGCTGGGTTCCCCGGGGAAGCCGACGCCGAGCAGCTTGCGCACGGCACTGCGGCCGCCGTCGCATCCGACGAGGTAGCGCGAGCGCAGCCGCGTGCCGTCGGCCAGTTCGGCGGTCACCCCGTCCTCGTCCTGGCTCAGCCCGGCCAGTTCGCAGCCGCGGCGGATCTCGGCGCCGAGCCGGGTGGCGTGCTCGGCCAGCAGCCGGTCGGTGACGGTCTGCGGGATGCCGAGGGCGTAAGGGTGCGAGGTGTCCAGCCGCTCGGGCGAGCGCCGGTAGATGCCCGCGAAGAAGCCGTCCAGCGGATGCTTCCGGCCGAGCGCGAGGAATCGGTCCACCAGACCGCGCTGGTCCAGCACCTCGAGGCTGCGCGCGTGCAGGCCGAGCGCGCGGACGACCTTGGTCGGCTCGGTCGCCTTCTCCAGCACCACGGTGCGCACGCCGCGCAGCCGCAGTTCCCCGGCCAGCATCAGGCCGGTCGGTCCCCCGCCGACGACGATCACGTCGATCATGAATGTCCCCCCATGAGAGCACGATGTATGTGCACAGATCCCCCGAATGCCTGCATTCTGCAAGTTCCGGGCTTCGGCCCGACATTCTGCGGTACGACCGGGGCCTTGCCGCAAGGCCCCGGGTGAGCTATACGTTGAGAGAGGCAAGGAGCAGGAACTCCTTGCCTTTCGTCGTCCGGGCCTGCGTTTCGCCGCGACTGCGTTTGTTGCGCGTCACCGCGACTGCGTGTCACCGCGACTGCGTGTCACCGCCTGAAGACCGCACCGCCTCGCCTGAGGCCCGCTCCTCGTCGCCCGACGACCGCGCGGAAACTCGGCGTCCGCTCCCGCCGCAAGGCCGGCGGATTCGTGCTTGCCGGGGTGGACGGTCGGCGAGGCGCCGTGATCAGGTCCGCACGTGATGCGGTGCCGTTGGGGATGCGAGACGGTGGACTGAGTCCCCGGTTCTCCGGAGGGAGCGCGGCGGGCGGCTCGGCGACCTCGACGTGTCGAAGGTGCCGGCCGGCGCCGCGAACGGCGGCCCCCGACCACATGGGAGAGGTGGCGGCGATGGACACCGACTTCGATGTCGTCGTCCTCGGTGCGGGCCCCGGCGGCTATGTGGCCGCCGTCCGCGCCGCGCAGCTGGGGCTCCGTACGGCCGTCGTGGAGGGGCGTTTCTGGGGCGGCGTCTGCCTGAACATCGGCTGCATCCCGGCGAAGGCGCTGCTGCGCAACGCCGAGGTCGCCCAGTTGATCCTGCACGACGCGCAGAAGTTCGGCGTCAGGATCGGCGGGGACGTCGGCCTGGACTACCGCAGTGCCTACGAGCGGAGCCGGATGGTGGCCGAGGGCCGGGTGAAGGGCGTCGGCTACCTCATGCGCAAGAACGGCATCGCCCAGTTCGACGGCCAGGGCGCCTTCATCGATCCGCACACCATGCAGGTGCGCATGCGCGACGGCGAGGTGAGGCTGTCCTTCCGCTCCTGCGTCATCGCCACCGGCGCCACCGTGAAACTGCTGCCCGGCACCACCTTGGGCAAGCGTGTCGTGACGTACGAGGAGCAGATCCTCGCGGACAGCCTTCCGTCGAGCATCGTCATCGCCGGAGCGGGCGCCATCGGCGTCGAGTTCGCCTACCTGCTGCGCTCCTACGGCGTCGAGGTCACACTGGTCGAGTTCCTCGGCCGGATCGCGCCGCTGGAGGACGAGGAGGTGTCGGCCGAACTCGCCAGGCGGTTCAAGCGGCAGGGCGTCACCGTGCTGGCCTCCACCCGTGTCGTGTCCGTCGAAGAGGCCGCCGACCGGGTCCGCGTGACGGTCCAGCAGGACGGTGCCGGACCGCGGGTCCTGGAGGCGGAGCGGTTGCTGCAGGCCACGGGTTTCCAGCCGCGTACGGCCGGCTACGGGCTGGCCTCCGCGGGCGTACGGCTCACCGACCGGGGCGCCATCGACGTGGACGGCCGCTGCCGTACCAGTCAGCCGCACATCTACGCCATCGGCGACGTCACGGCCAAGCTGATGCTGGCGCACGCCGCCGAGGCGATGGGTGTGGTCGCCGCCGAGACCATCGCCGGTGCGGAGACGATGGAGCTGGACTACCGCATGATCCCCCGCGCGACGTTCTGCCGGCCCCAGATCGCCAGCTTCGGCTGGACCGAGAGCGAGGCGCGGGCGGCGGGCTTCGACGTCCGGGTGGCGAAGTTCCCGTTCACCGCCAACGCCAAGGCCCACGGGTTCGGCGACACCGTCGGTTTCGTGAAGCTGCTGAGCGACGCACCCCACGGCGAACTGCTCGGCGCCCATCTGATCGGCCCGGACGTGACGGAGCTGGTACCGGAACTGACCCTCGCCCAGAAATGGGACCTCACGGTGACCGAGCTGGTCAGGAACGTCCACGCGCATCCCACACTGAGCGAGGCGGTCCAGGACGCCCTGCACGGCCTCGCCGGCCACATGATCAACCTCTGACCCGGCCGCCGCCCGCAAGGCCCGTTCAGGGGAACCGGGACGCGAAGGCGCGTGAGGGCGCCGCGGCCGGTCGAGACCTTCTGCCGTGACCGCCGTGACCCTGCCGTTCATCCCGCCGATGCTCGCCACCCCCGGCCGGCTGCCACCCGCCGCCCAGGACGCGCGCTGGGCGTACGAGACCAAGCAGGACGGCCAGCGGGTGATGGTCTATCTGCCCGGCGACGGCACTGTGCTGCTCCGCGCCCGCTCGGGCGAGGACATCACCGGCGCCTACCCGGAGCTGCGGCCGCTCGGCACCTCCCTGGGTGCCACGCCCGCCGTGCTGGACGGTGAGGTGCTGGCCCTGGACGTGGAGGGCCGGGCGAGCTTCCAGTTGCTGCAGAGCCGGATGGGCCTCGCCCACGCCCCCGCGCGTGCGGCACGCCGGGCCGCCCAGGTGCCGGTGCATCTGGTGCTGTTCGACGCGCCGTACCTGGACGGGTCCCTGGTGCGCCTGCCCTATGTGCAGCGGCGGGCGCGGCTGGAGGACCGGGAGCTGGCCGGACCGTACTGGTCGACCCCGCGCGCCGTCATCGGCCATGGCGCCGAGGCGCTGGCGGCGACCCGGGAGCACGGGCTGGAGGGCCTGGTGTGCAAGCGGCTGGACTCCGTGTACGAGCCGGGGGTCCGCTCCCGCGCCTGGATCAAGATCCGGAACATGCGGGCCGAGGACGTGATCATCGGTGGCTGGCTGCCCGGCAAGGGGCGGCTGACCGGGCTGCCCGGCGCGGTGCTGGCCGGCCAGCGCGACGCGGGGGGCCGCTTGCGGTACGTCGGCGGGGTCGGCACCGGCTGGAGCGAGGCGGAACGCGCCCAGCTGGCGCAACTGCTCCGGGACGTGGCGAGCGACCGGTGCCCCTTCGAGCCGGCGCCCCGGATCGCGGACGCGCGCTGGGTGCTGCCCCGGCTGGTGGGCGAGGTCAGCTACAGCACCCGCACCCGGAACGGCATGCTGCGTCAGCCGTCCTGGCTGCGGCTGCGCCCGGACCTCACGCCGGAAGAGTCGGCGGCGGACCTGCCGCCGGGCTCCGACTGACAAGTTCCCTGCCGGAAGGGCCCGTTCACCCTGGGCCTGGCCCCTCCGCCCGGCACCTGCCCCCCCCCCGACGGCAAGGACAAGAACCGTACGGAAAGCTGTGGTTCATGGTGGAACGGCCCACAAGCCGGGCCGGCGGCAGCTGTTCGGCCGTGCTTCACTCCTGCGACGCGTGTGACCTCTTGGCAGCGCGGTGCACGGCGGGGATGCTGAACTCCCCAGCCCCCCACCGCTGTTGGAGGAACTCCGTGCCTTCGTCCGCCTTCCGTGCCCGGAGCGGCAGATGGTCCGCCGTCGTGGCCGGCGCCGCCGCCCTCGTCGTCGCCTTCCCGGCCGCCGCGTTCGCCGCCCCGCCGCCGGCGCTGCCGAAGAACGCCGAAGCCGGCGAGCTGGCGTACCAGCCGGCCTTCGACTACGACACGGACGGCTGCTACCCGACGCCCGCGATCGGGCCCGACGGCACGGTCAACGGCGGGCTGAAGCCGACCGGCGCCCTCAACGGCAGCTGTCACGACGCCTCCGACCTGGACAACACCAACAGCTACTCGCGCTCCAAGTGCAACAACGGCTGGTGCGCCTACCTCTACGGCCTGTACTTCGAGAAGGACCAGGCGCTGCCGGGCAGCAGCATCGGCGGGCACCGGCACGACTGGGAGCACGTGGCCGTCTGGGTGCAGGACGGGCAGATCCGCTACGTGTCGACGTCGAACCACGGCTCCTTCACCGTGCACCCCGTCTCCGAGGTCCGCTTCGAGGGCTCCCACCCGAAGGTCGTCTACCACAAGGACGGCATCAGCACGCACTGCTTCCGGCTCGCCAACACGAACGACGAACCGCCGGAGAACCACAAGCACACCTGGCAGTACCCGGCCCTGGTCGGCTGGAACGGCTACCCGGCCGGCATCCGCGAGAAGCTGAGCGCGTACGACTTCGGCAGCGCCCACTTCGGCCTGAAGGACGGCAGTTTCGCCTCGCACCTGGCGTCGGCGAAGCCGTCCGGGATCCCGTTCGACCCGAACGCCTGAGCCCGCCGGCCACCCTGCCCGCCGGCCACCCTGCCGGCCGGGATCACCCGGCCGGCAGGGTCTCCGGCAGGCCCAGCGCCGCGGCCACGTGCCGCCAGATCGCGGTGAGGGCCGTGTCCAGGGTGACGGTGGGGTCCCGCAGCATCAGCCGGATGCCGTAGCCGTCGCTGAGGGACAGCACGAGCGTGCTCAGGTCGTCCACGTCGGCCGGGGTGAACTCGCCCGAGTCGATGCCGCGGCGCACCGCGCCGGCCACCCAGGCGTGCAGCTGGGCGTACAGGTCGACGGCGAAGGCCCGGGTCGTCTCGTCGCGCAGGGCCCGGGCCCACAGCTCCTGCCAGAGCCGCCAGTCCTGCTGCAGCTCGGGGTCGGTCGGCAGCAGGTTGCGCAGGATACGGGCCAGGACGACCGCCGCCGGTGCGGTGTCCGCGTCCTGCTCGACGTCGACGGCGGTGTTGGCGAAGGAGTGGGTCATCGCCTCGGTGAACAGCTTCTCGCGCGTGTCGAAGTGGTAGTGCAGCAGCGCGGTCGACACCCCGGCCCGCTCGGCCACCATGCGCATCCGGATCTTCTCGAACCCGGTCTCGGCGATCACCTCGCACGCCGCGGCCAGGATGCGCTCGCGTGTGTCCGCCGTGCTGCGCACCTTGGTCGACACCCTGCGGCTCCCCTCGTTCGGTGGTCGTACGCCGAGACCATTTTCCCTCACGGCCGCTCCGCCGGTACGGCCGTCCCGTGCCCGGGCCGCGCCGGGTACGTGTGGAAGCCGCGCCCGGACTTCCGGCCCAGCAGGCCGGCCTCCACCATGCGGGACAGCAGGGGCGGCGGCGAGTAGAGCGGCTCGCGGAACTCGGCGTACAGCGACTCGGCGATGGCCCGGGTGGTGTCCAGGCCGATCAGGTCCGCCAGGGCCAGCGGGCCGAGCGGGTGGGCGCAGCCGAGGACCATGCCCCGGTCGATGTCCTCGACGCTCGCGCCGCCCGCCTCCACCATGCGGACGGCGGCCAGCAGGTACGGCACGAGCAGGGCGTTGACGACGAAGCCGGCCCGGTCCCGGGTGCGTACCACCTCCTTGCCGAGCCGGCCGGTCACGAAGGACTCGGCCCGGGTCAGGGTGTCGGCCGTGGTGAGCAGCGACGGGACGAGTTCGACCAGCCGCAGGACCGGTACCGGGTTGAAGAAGTGCACGCCGACGACGTGTTCCGGGCGGCCGGTGGCGGCGGCGAGCCGGATCACCGGGATGGAGGAGGTGTTGGTCGCCAGGAGGGCGCGTTCGTCGGTGAGGACGGCGTCGAGCCGGGCGAAGACGTCGGTCTTCACCCGCTCGTCCTCCGCCACGGCCTCGATCACCAGGTCACGGTCGTGCAGCGCGTCCATCTGGTCGGTCACGGTGACCAGGCCGGCGGCGGCCTCGCGGCCCGCCGCCGTGAGCCTGCCGTGCGCGGTGGCCCGGTCGAGTGAGCGGACGATGCGCAGGCGGCCCTCCCGGGCCGCGCCCGCGTCGCGTTCGACCACGGTCACCGGCAGGCCGGCCCGCGCACAGACCTCCGCGATGCCCGCCCCCATCTGGCCGCAGCCGACGACTCCGACGCGTTCGATGTCGGTCATCCGAGCTTCCCTTCGGTCTGTGCCGGTCCTCGGGTCAGGCGGTGGGCAGGTCGAGGACCCCGGTACCGCGGCGGACGAGTTCGCCCGCGATGATCAGCCGCTGGATCTCGGAGGTGCCCTCCCAGATCCGGTCCACGCGCAGCTCGCGGTAGAGGCGCTCGACGGCGTAGGAACGGTCGTAGCCGCGCCCGCCGTGGATCTGCAGGCACCGGTCGATCACGCGGCCGGACGCCTCGCTCGCCGACAGTTTGGCGATGGCCGCCTTGGCGTGCAGCCGCTTGCGGTCCGCGGCCGTGCCCCCGTCGATCTCCCAGGCGACCTGGTGGGTGTAGGCACGGTTGACCGCGATGTCCACCGCGCAGTCGGCGAGCATGCCCTGGACCAGCTGGTACGAGGCGATCGGCGCGCCGAACTGCTCCCGCTCCACCGCCCAGTCCCGGGCCAGCTCCAGCGCCCGCTCGGCCGCGCCGGTGGTGCGGGCCGCGATCATCAGGCGTTCCTCGGTGAACCAGGAACGGGTGATGTCGTAGCCTTCGCCGATGCCGCCGAGCACGGCGTCCTCGTCCACCTGGACGTCGGTGAAGGTGAACTCGGGGTGCTCGTAGACGAAGGTGTGCATGAAGCGCGGGACGCGCGTCATCTCGATACCGGGGGTGTCCTTGTCGACGAGGAAGAGGGTCGGGGCGCGCTCCGGGCCGGCCGCGGCGAGGACGATCATGAAGTCGGCGTGGTCCCCGACGGTGACGAACCACTTCTCGCCGTCGAGCACCCAGCCGCGGTCGTTCTTGGTGGCGGTGGTCGCGAGGTTCTGCGGGTCCGAACCGGCGCCGGGCTCGGTGACCGCGTAGCAGTCCCGCCGCTCGCCCTTGATCACCGGGACGAGGAAGCGTTCGCGCTGCTCGGGCGTGCAGAAGCGGAGGGCGTTGGCGGGCCGCCACACCATGTCCCACAGGGCGCCCGTGAGGCGGCCCAGCTCCTCCTGCACGGTGACCTGTTCGGCGATGGTGAGGCCGGCGCCGCCCCATTCGGCCGGCATGTTGACCGCCTGGAGGCCGGCGTCGAGCACCGCGTCGCGTATCTCGGCGTGCGCGTCGGCGGGCAGGCCGTTGTTCTCCTCGCACTCCAGCTCGTAGGCGGTGATGAAGTCGGTGAGGGCACGCGCGTCGGCCTTGAGCTGTGCCTGGCGGGGGGTGAGGCGGAAGTCCATGGATGTCCTCGCTGTTCGGGGCGGGTGGGTCGCGGGGCCGGATCTCAGTGCGTGGGCAGGGCGAGGGCGCGCGTGCCGCGCTTGATCAGCTCGTTGGCGATGATGAGCCGCTGGATCTCGGAGGTGCCCTCCCAGATCCGGTCCACGCGCAGCTCGCGGTACATGCGCTCGACGGGGTAGGTGCGGTCGTAACCACGGCCGCCGAAGATCTGCAGGCAGCGGTCGGCGACCCGGCCGGCGGCCTCGCTGGCGGCGAGTTTGGCGGTGGAGGCCTTGGCGTGCAGCGTCTTGCGGTCGGTGCCGGGCTGGTCGGCCTCCCAGGCGACCTGGTGGGTGTAGGCACGGTTGACCGCGATGTCGACGGCGCAGTCGGCGAGCATGCCCTGGACCAGCTGGTACGAGGCGATCGGCGCGCCGAACTGCTCCCGTTCCACGGCCCAGTCCCGGGCCAGTCGCAGGGCGCGCTCGGCCGCGCCGACCGTACGCGCCGCGATCATCAGGCGCTCGTCGGTGAACCATTCCTTGGTCAGCTCGTAGCCGTTGCCGACGCCGCCGAGCACGTCCTCGTCGGCCACGAAGACGTCGGTGAAGGTGAATTCGGGGTGCCCGTTGACCGCGGAGTGCATGAAGCGGGGCAGGCGGGTCATCTCGACGCCGGGCGCGGCCTTGTCGACGAAGAACAGGGTGGGCAGCCGCTCGGGGCCGGCGTCCGCCTGCACCAGCAGGAAGTCTGCGACGTCCCCGCAGGTGACGAACCACTTCTCGCCGTTCAGCAGCCAGCCGCCGTCGGTCCGGGTGGCGGTCGAGGTGCCGGAGGAGGGGTCGGATCCGGCGCCGGGTTCGGTGACGGCGAACGCGTCGAACTTCTCCCCGCGCAGCACGGGCAGCAGGTACTTCTCGCGCTGCCGCTCGTCGCCGTACGCCAGCACGTTGGCGGGCCGCCAGGGGATGTCCCACAGGCAGTTGGTGACCTTGCCGAACTCCTCCTCGACGATGACCTGGTCGAGCAGGCTCAGGCCGGCACCGCCCCACTCGGCGGGCATGTTGATGGCGTAGACGCCGGCGTCCATGGCGGCCCGGGTCAGTTCGGCGACGAGCTGGGCGGGCAGGGGCCCTCCGGCCTGCTCGGACTGGTCCTCGTACCGCATGAGGAGCTGGGCGTATGCGGCGGCGCGGCGCTTGAGGTCGGCCTGTTCGGGGGTGTAGCGCATGTCCATGGGGGCCTCTTCGGTCGGGGTACGGCGGGTGCGGGGCCGGTCAGGCGGGTACGGCGCGGGAGTCCAGGGCGAGGACCCCGCGGGGGCGTACGAGGAGGGGGTTGACCTCGATCTCGGCGATCTCGGGGTGGGCGGCGGCGAACGCGGTGATCGTCTCCACGGCGGACGCGGCGGCGGCGATGTCGACGGCCGGTCTGCCGCGTACGCCGTCCAGCAGGGTGGCGGCGCGCAGTCCGCGCAGCAGGCGCTCGGCGCGGCCGGCGGGCACCGGGGCGAGGCCGAAGGCGACGTCGTGCAGCGCCTCCGCCAGGACCCCGCCGAAGCCCACCATGGCCACCGGCCCGAACCGGGGGTCGCGGTTGACGCCGACGATCAGCTCGATGCCGTCGGACAGGTCCGCCATGGCCTCCACGGAGTAGGCGGGCGCGCCGAGCCGGGCGTGCATCTCCCGGAAGGCCGCGCGGAGTTCGGCGGGTCCGGCGAGGTTCAGGGCCACGCCGCCGGCGTCGGACTTGTGCAGCAGGTGCAGGGCCTTGAGGACGTAGGGCCCAGTGAACTCCTCGGTGGCGGCGAGGAGTCCGCTCTCGTCGTGGATCTCGCGGGCGGCGGGGAACGGGAGTCCGGCCGCTTCGAGGGCGCGGCGGGTGTCCAGGTAGCCGGTCGCGGTCAGGGGAGGGGCCGGCCGGGGCAGGGGGGTGAGGCCGGTGCCGGTGGTGGCGGACGCGGTGGCGGCCACGGCGCGGGCGGCGTCCTCGGTGGCGTCGAACACCGGGATGCCGGCGGCCCTGAGGGTGTGGCAGCTGGGTGAGTCCGGGTACATCGACTGCACCACGAGCGGTCTGGCGGTGGCCCGGTGCCGGGCGGCGATCAGGCGCGCGGCCTCCTGCTCCCCGGCGGCCAGTGCCGTGCCGCCGCCGCCCAGGCCGCCGTCGGCCGCCGCGTAGCCGCCGAAGTAGCCGGTCAGCAGGACGGCGTCGGTGTCCTCGGCGGCCAGCAGCGCGGCGACGGTCGCGGCGTACGATCCGGGGTCCTGCTCGCCCATGCCGGCCAGGTCCACCGGGTTGGCGACGGCCGACTGCTCCCACAGGACCTCGCGCAGCCGCTCCCGGGTCTCTGCCGGCAGTTCGGGGACGGTCAGCCCGGCGGCCTCGACGGCGTCGGCGGCCACGACCCCGTGCCCGCCGCCGTCGGTGAGCACGGCCACCCGCCGGCCGGACGAGCGCCGTCCGCCGTTCAGGGCGGCGAGTACGACGGTGAGTTCGCGGGGACTGGCGACCAGCTCCACGCCGGCGTCCCGGCAGGCCGCGCCGACCACGTCGGCGGAGGTGGTGAGCGCGCCGGTGTGCGACTGGGCGCTGCGCGCGGAGGCGTCACCGCGTCCCGCGGTCAGCAGCACCACCGGCTTGCCCGCGCTCGCGGCGGCCTCGGCGAAGGCGCGTCCGTCTCCGAAGTCCTCGGCGTAGACGGCGATCGCGCGGGTGCCCTGGTGCCGGGCACAGTCCGCGAGGAGGTCCACGAGGGTGACGTCGGCCTGGTTGCCCAGTGACACGAACCGGGAGAAGCCGAGGCCGTGCGGGGCGAAGCGGAGCTGGAGTTCGAGGGCGAGGTTGCCGCTCTGGCTGAGCAGGGCGACTCCGCCGGGGGTGAAGGAGTCGGAGGCGAGGAAGAGGTCGGTGGTGTTGTCGGCGATGCCCAGGCAGTTGGGGCCCACCATGACGGCACCGGCGGCCCGGACCCGTTCGGCGACCGCCTGCTGGCGGACGCGGCCGGCGTCACCGGTCTCGGCGAACCCGGCGGTGATCGCGACGATCGCGCGGGCCCCGCAGCGCAGGGCCTCGTCGACGGCGTCCTCGAAGCCGGCGGCGGGCACGGAGATCACCGCCAGGTCGACGGGCTCGCCGATCGCGGACAGGCTGGGGGCTGTGGTGCGGCCGAGCACCGTGCCGCCGCGGCGGTTGACCAGGTGCAGCGGGCGGCGGCCGTTCGCGCGGACGGCCTGCGCGGCGATGGCATGGCCGTACTTGGCCGGGTCGTCGCTGGCGCCGACGACGGCGACGGAGACGGGGTCGAAGAGCGCCGACAGTTCGCGTCCCATGTCACTTCACCAGCCGCAGCGCGGAGTTGGGGCAGGCACTGACGGCGGCAGCGGCGGCTTCCTCGCCGCCGGGCGGGACTTCGGTCGCGCGCGTCTGCGCGTAGCCCCACTCGTCGAGGTCGATCAACTCGGGCGCGGGTTCCTGGCACAGGCCGTAGCCCTGGCAGCGGGTGGCGTCCAGCAGGAGTTTCACGGGCGGTCCTTTCGGTGCGGCGGGAGTCGGGGAGGGGGGCCGGGACGCGGTTCAGGGCACCGGGACCGTGAACCGGCGTCCGTCCTCGGGTGCCGGGCCCGCGCAGGCGGGGCAGGCGGCGGCGCGGTGACCGTCGACGCGCTCGGGGAAGTGGGCGAGCAGGGTGCCGGCGATGCGGGCGGCGGCGTCGAGCAGTCCGCAGGCCCCGCGTCCGGGCAGCCGCTGCGACCAGCGGTGCAGCCGGTCGGGTGTGTCGGCGTCCGCCCGGCCTCCGGCGACGGCGCCGAGGGCGCCGGCCAGGGCGCCGGTGCCGGAGACGCACACCCCGCACTGCCGGGCGCTCTGCGCGGCCAGGTAGGCGGCGGCCTCGGCGGCCACGGCGACCGGGCAGTCCTCCGGGTGCAGGAAGTGCAGCGCGCCGCAGCCGAGGGCGCCGCCGGCCTCGCGCAGCCGGTCGTGGTCGAGGGGCAGGTCCGGCCAGCCTCGGCCGTGCAGGCCGCCGAACAGACCGCCCAGCAGCACCGACTCCGCCCCGCCGTGCCCGGTGAGGTCGGCGAGGACCTTCAGACGGGTGCCGACGGGCACCTCGGCCAGCGCGGACGAGCCTGCGGCGGTGCCGGCACGGGCCGTGCCCGAGAGGGTCACCAGATGTGCTCCGGCGGCGGCGTCCGCGGCCTCGGGGCGCGTGTGCACCAGCGCGATGCGGGCCAGCGTCTCGACGTTGGCGACGAGGGTGGGGGCGCCGCCGACGCCGCTCTCGAAGGGGCGCGGGGGCTTCGCGCCGGGCAGCGCCGGGCCTCCGTCGATGCGCCGTACGACGGCGGTCTCCTCCCCCGCGACGTATGTGTGCCGCACCCGTACGACGTCGACGGGCAGCTCGGCGGGCCGCTCGGCGAGGGCCCGGCGCACGGCCCGCTCGGCGGGGGCGTCGGAGAGGTAGACGCAGCCCCGGTCGGCGCGGGTGATGGCCGCGGCCAGCCGCATGCCGTCCAGGACGAGGTGCGGGCGGTGACGCAGCAGCCAGCGGTCCTTCACGGAGCCGGGCTCGCCCTCCTCCCCGTTGGCGACGACGACGGCCCGGCCGGGGGCGTCGCGGACGGCTCGCAGCTTGACCGCGGCGGGGAAGCCGGCCCCGCCACGGCCGCGCAGGCCCGCGGCGGCGATCCGCTCGAGCAGCCGGTCCGGGGCCGGGAGCGCGGCGTAGCCGCCCGCGGCCAGGTAGCGGGGGACGTCCTCGCTTCCGCCGGACAGCCAGGCGCCGGACAGCAGCGGGTCGAGAAGGCCGGGCCGTCCTTCGGGGAGGAGGGAGAAGACGCCGGTCATGCGGTGCTCCTGGGGTCGGGGTGTCCGGAGAGGCCGAGGGGGCGGGCGCCGGTGCGGGACCGCAGGCGGGACAGGGCTCGTTCCAGGTCCCTGCGCTGCGGGGCGGTGCGGGCGTAGCCGGTCCCGGGGAGGCCGATCAGCATGCGGTGGTGTTCCAGGACGACCTCGCCGGCGATCAGGGCCGGCCGCGGGTCGGCGGGCGCGGGGCCCGCCGCGGCGGCCACGATCAGGGCGGTGACCTCGCCGAGGTAGCTCAGCCAGCCGCGCTGTGTGCCGCGCAGCACCAGCCGCTCGACGCGGCGTCGCTCGGCGGCGAGGAGGTACGGCAGCGGGTGGTCGCCCGCGGAGGCCCGCAGGGCGGCCACCGCTGCGGGCAGCTCCTGTTCGGGCTCGGGGGTGAGACCGAGCCAGAGCAGACTTCGGCGAACGCTCATGCGTGCCTCCGGGAGCGCACCGTTCCCGTGCTTGCGGGGAACGGTGCGGCGCGGCGATGGCGGGAAAGGGAGGTGCTCCGGTGCCGGTGGGGCCGAGGGGAGCGGGGCGGCGGACGGGGCCGCGATCACGGGAAGCGCCCGGACAGCCCTCTGCTGGAGCCGGCGCGTCCGACCTGTCACCGAGACTAACTAACTAATTAGTCAGCCCACAAGTCTTGACTTGGCCCTGCACCGGCCGCACTCTGACTAACCAATTAGTCAGCCGGTCGGCGGTCCCTGTGGCGCTGCCGTCCCGCCCGCAGCCTCACCGCCCATCGCCGCCGCCGCGGCGCGGAGGAGGACTTCATGCACCCCACGACCACCGGGGCCGGCGCCCCGCCCGCAGCCCCGCCGCAGCCGCCCCCCGAGCACCCCGGGGAAGCGCTGCCCGCGCGCTACTACACCGATCCGGCCGTCGCGGAGGCCGAGACCGCGCACATCTTCACCAGGTCCTGGCAGCTCGTCTGCCACGAGTCCGACCTGCCCGGGCCGGGCGCACGCCTGGCCGCCAGGGTCGCCGACCGGGAGGTCCTGGTCGTCCGGACCGAGGACGGCGGATTGGCCGCCCACCTGAACGTCTGCCGCCACCGCGGCACCCGCCTGGTCACCGGCCCGGAACCGGCCGGCAAGGCGATCCGCTGCCCGTACCACGGCTGGACCTACAAGCTGGACGGCCGGCTGGTCGGCGCACCCGAGGCGCGCCGGATCCCCTGCCTCGACAAGCCGCGGCTCGGACTGCACCCGGTGAACGTCGAGTCCTTCCTGGGCTTCGTCTTCGTCAACCTCGACCTGGAGGCGACGCCCCTCGCCGAGTCCTGCAAGGGCCTCGCCGAGGCCGTCGGCCGCTACGCCGGGCCCGGACTCGTGCCCGTCGGCAAGTACCGCATCCACGACCTGGCCGGCGGCGAGGAGCAGAACGCCAACTGGAAGGTGATCGTCGACAACTACCTGGAGGGCTACCACGTCCCCGTGGCCCACCCGGCGCTGATGCGACTGCTGGACTACCAGGCGTACACCGTCGACGTGCAGGAGAACTACGTCCTGTTCGAATCGCCGCTGCGCGACAAACCGTCCTCGAACTGGACCGAGCGGCTCTACCAGCGCCTGGCCACCCCGATGCCGGGGCTGACCGAGGCGGACCGGCGGGTATGGCGGTACGCCGTGATCTATCCGAACACGCTCATCGACTTCTACCCTGACCACGTGCTCGCGTGGACCGCCCTGCCCACCGCCCAGGACCGGGCGGCGATCCCCGGCGCGTTCTACACGAAGCACGGGGAGAGCGTCCGTACCCGGCTGGCCCGCCGGCTGAACATCCACATCGGCTGGGTCACCAACGACGAGGACGCCGAGCTGGTGGAACGCGTCCAGGCCGGCCTGTCCACGCCCGGCTTCGAGCCCGGACCGCTGTCGAACCGCGAGGCCGCCGTCGGCTGGTTCGCCCGCCGGGTCCGGGACGACCTGGAAGGGCGGGCCGGTGACGGCTCGAGGGGGAGCGCCGGGCAAGACCCGGGGGCATCCGCCCGGGACGGCCTGACGGGGACCGCCCGGTGACGGCCGCCGGGCCACACCGCCGTCCCGTGCCGCGCCCCTCGCGCCGCCCGGCGCCCGTTCCGCCGGGCTTATCCCTCCCCCGCTGACCGCGTTCGCATCCTCCCCAGACCGGCCATCACTGCGGAGTCAGGGCCCGCAGCGAGCCGACCAGCCGGTCCGCCCTGGACTTGTGCCGTTCCTCGACGGAGAGGACGCTCCATGTCCCCCGCTCCACCCACCCCGCCGTCCCGCCGTGCCCTCCTCCGGGCCGGCGCCGGCGGCCTGCTGGGCGCCACCGCCGCCGGCTGCGGCTTCATGCCCGCCGCCAGACCCGACGCCAAGGCCCTCGCCCCCGTCCGGGCCCGCGTCGACGGAGACCTCGTCTACTTCAACTGGGCCGACTACGTCGACCCCTCCGTCTTCCGCGGATTCGAGAAGGAGTACGGCGTCAAGGTCATCCAGTCGAACTTCGACTCGATGGAGGGCATGGTCGCCAAGCTCAACGCCGGCAACCGCTACGACATCGTCTTCCCCACCGCCAAATGGGCCCAGCGCCTGGTCCGCGGCGGCCGGCTGCGCCGCATCGACCACTCCCAGCTCACCAACTCGCCCGCGGTCTTCGGGACGTACAGCTACTTCGCCGACCCCTGGTACGACCCCGGGTCCGCGCACACCGTCCCCTTCACCGCGTACAAGACCGGCATCGGCTGGCGCCGCGACAGGATCGGTGAGCTGACCGGCTCCTGGAAGGACCTGTGGAGCGACAAGGCCCGCGGCAAGGTGTTCCTGCTGGACGACCGCGACGAGGTCCTCGGCATGGGCGCCCTGGAGCTCGGCCTGCCCGTCAGCACCGGCGACACCGGTGAACTCGGCCGCATCACCGCCTTGCTGAGCACCCTGCGGCCCCGGCTGCGCGGCTTCTCCAGCGACAGCTACAACAACCTGCTCAACGGCAACGCCCTCATCACCCAGGCCTGGAGCGGTGACATGGCCGCCATGCTCAACCAGGCCGACGACCCCTCCGTGTTCGGCTTCCAGGCACCGAAGGAGGGCACGCCGATCAACTCCGACTGCTACGCCATCCCCTGGAACGCCCCGCACCCCGGCACCGCGATGCTCTTCATCGACTACATGCTCCGGCCGGAGAACGTGAAGAAGAACATCGAGTACATCGGCTACCCGATGCCGGTGGCCGGCTCCGAGAAGGTCTACGCCGATCTCGTCGAGCCCTTCCCCGAGTGCCTGGTCACCGCGGACGACCTGAAGGCCGACCTGTTCTTCCGCAACGGCGGCCGCGCGGCGGAGGACGCCCGCGACTCCGCCTGGACCCATGTGAAGGCGGGCTGAGACATGGCACTGCTCCGCCCCTCCTCCCGAACCCGGCGGCACGGAGCCGGCGCCGACGGCAGCCGCATGTGGGCCTGGTTCATGCTGCCCGGCACACTGTGGATGACCGGGTTCCTGATCGCCTCGCTGGTCCTCGTCGCCGTCCTCGCCGTCGGCACCACCGACGAACTCGGCAACCCCCGCTTCGGCTTCGACCTCGCCGGCGTCCGCGCCCTCACCGACCCCGCCTACACCGAGGTCCTGGCCCGCTCCCTCGGCTACGCCCTGCTCACCTGCCTCATCTGCCTGCTGATCGCCTACCCGGTGGCGTACACCATCGCCCTGTACGGCGGCCGGTACAAGAACGCGCTGATCGCCGCGATCGTGGTGCCGTTCTTCGCCAACTACCTGGTTCGCATGTACGGCTGGTCGGTGGTCCTGTCCGACGACGGGCCCGTGCTCCGCGCCCTGCGCGCGATCGGCCTCGCCGACGGCGACACCAAGATCCTCAACACCGGGCCCGGCGTGGTCGCCGGACTCGTCTACGGCTTCGTCGTCTTCATGATCATCCCCTTGTACGCGGCCCTGGAACGGCTGGACGTCTCCCTCATCGAGGCCGGCCGTGATCTGTACGGCGGCCCGGTGCGCACGTTCCTGTTCGTCACACTGCCCGCCACCCGGCAGGGCGCGGCGGCCGGTCTCGTCCTGGTCTTCCTGCCCGCGATGGGCGACTTCGTCAGTGCGCAGCTCATGGGAGGACCGGACCAGATCATGATCGGCAACCTCATCCAGGACAAGTTCTTCCAGGGCCAGAACTGGCCGCTGGGCTCCGCGCTCACGATGCTGCTCATGCTCGTGCTGCTGATCGGGATGTTCGGCTACCTGCGGCGCACCCGCAAGGACGAGGCGGAGGCCCGACGATGACCCTGCTGCGTCCTCCCTCGGCCACCGCTCCCGCCCGGCCCGCCGTGCGGCCCCGCAGGCGGCGCGGCCGCGCCGACCGCAGGCCCCGCGTCCTGATGGCCGTCACGGCGGTCTTCTTCGCACTGCTCTACCTGCCCATCGGCGTCGTGGCGCTGTTCTCCTTCAACTCCAGGAAGTCCCTGACCGTGTTCGGCGGGTTCAGCCTGCGCTGGTACCACGCCTTCGCCCACGACGACGTGCTCCTGTCCTCCCTCGGCACCAGTCTGCGCATCTCCCTGGTGGCGACGGCCGGTTCCGTCGTCCTCGGCGGGGCCCTCGCGCTGGGCCTGGTGCGCTGCCGCACCCGGCTCGGCTCGCTCGCCGGCCTGGTGATGCTCGTGCCGCTGATCACCCCGGAGATCGTCACCGGCGTCGCCTCGATGCTGCTGTTCAAGGGCCTGGGCGTGGCCCTGTCCACCGGCACCGTCATGCTCTCGGAGATCACCTTCTCCATCTCCTACGTCACGGTGATCCTCCGCTCCCGGGTCGCCGCGCTGAACCCCGAGGTGGAGGAGGCCGCGATGGACCTCGGTGCCACCCGCTGGCAGGCCCTGCGCCTGGTCACCCTGCCGGCGCTGCTGCCCGCCGTGCTCGCCGCCGCCGTGCTGGTCTTCGCGCTCGTCTTCGACGACTTCGTCCTCGCCTACTTCACCACCGGCGTCGACCCCCAGCCGCTGTCGGTGCGGATCTACTCGGCGATCCGCTTCGGTGTGCAGCCCACCATCAACGCCGTCGGCACCCTGATGCTCGCCGGCTCCATCTGCCTGATCGCCCTGGCGCTGTTCATCCCGCGCCTCTTCGGCCGCCGCGGTGGCCTCGACATCCTCTCCGGAGAGTGACCCCATGGACGCGACCGACGCGATCCCGGCCGTCCGGCTCGACGGCGTCTGCAAGCAGTTCGCCGGCTCCTACGCCGTCCACGACCTGGACCTCGACATCGAGGCCGGCCACTTCTTCTCGCTGCTGGGTCCCTCCGGCTGCGGCAAGACCACCTCGCTGCGCATGATCGGCGGGTTCACCGACCCCACCGAGGGCTCGGTGCTGCTCGCCGGCGAGGACGTGACCGGGCTGCCGCCCGACAAGCGCAACGTCAACACCGTCTTCCAGAGCTACGCCCTGTTCGACCACCTGAGCATCGCCGACAACATCGCCTTCGGCCTCAAGCGCAAGGGCGTGGAGCGGACCGAGATCCGCCGGCGCGTCGGCGAGATGCTGGAACTGGTCCAGCTCGGCGGCCTCGCCGACCGTAAGCCCCGCACCCTCTCCGGCGGCCAGCGCCAGCGCGTCGCCCTGGCCCGCGCCCTCGTCAACCGCCCGGCCGTGCTCCTGCTCGACGAACCGCTGGCCGCCCTCGACCTGAAACTGCGCCGGCAGATGCAGGTGGAGCTGAAGCAGATCCAGCGCGAGGTCGGCATCACCTTCGTCTTCGTCACCCACGACCAGGACGAGGCACTCACCATGTCCGACCGGATCGCCGTGATGAACGCGGGCCGGGTCGAGCAGTGCGGCACGCCCGAGGACATCTACGAGCACCCGGCCAGCAACTTCGTCGCCTCCTTCATGGGCACCTCCAACCTGATGACGGGCACCTACCGCGACGGTGAGGTCGCCCTCGACCAGGGCCCCGCCCTGCCGGTCGGCCGGCGGACCGGCATCACGGACGGCACCGCCGTCAGCGTCTCGGTACGCCCCGAGAAGATCTGGCTGTCCGACTTCGAACCGGGGATGCCGGTGCTCAGCGGCGTGATCCGCGAGACCGTCTACAGCGGCCCGACCACCACCTACCTGATCGAGATCGCCCCCGGCGTGACGCTGTCGGTGCTGGAGCAGAACACGGCCCGCGCGCGCATGGAGGACCGCTGGAGCGGCGGCGAGACCGTCGAGTTCGGCTGGCGGCCCGAGCACTGCCTGGTCCTGGCCTGACCGCGCCCGATCGAGGAGAGCGAAGCTGATGCATCACGACGTGATCGTGCTCGGCGCCGGACTGGCCGGGCTCGCCGCCGCCCGGGACCTGGCCGCCGCCGGCACCGACGTACTCGTCCTGGAGGCCCGGGACCGCGTCGGCGGCCGGGTCGAACAGACCCGCACACCGGACGGCCGTACCGTCCAGCTCGGCGGCGAGGTGGTGGGCCGCGGCCACACCGCCTACCTGCAACTCGCCGAGGAGCTGGGCCTGAAACTGGTCCCGAGCTACGTGGAGGAGCCGGGCCGCATCTCCCGCGCCACCCCGGAAGGGTGCTCGGCCGGCGACCCCCCGCACTGGTTCGGCCCCGGCGACGCGGCCGAACACCAGCGCCTCGGGGCCGAGTTCACCGCCCTGGCCGCCAGCGTCGACCCGGACGACCCCTGGTCGCACCCGGAGGCCGCCGCCCTGGACCGGCTGTCCGTCGCCGGCTGGCTGCGCTCCCGGCACGCCTCCCCCGCCGTCGTACGCCTGTGGGACATCGGCCAACTGGCCCTGGCCGGCGGCTCGTACGAGCGGATCTCGCTGCTGGCCGCGCTGCGCAAGAGCGCGGCGGTACCGGGTGCCGGCTCGGGCGACTACGACTACGAGGACTGGGAGGGCCTGCGGCTCGCCGAGGGCTCGGCGACCCTCGCCGAGGTGATGGGCCGTGCGCTGGAGCCGCGCATCCGCCTGGGTTCGCCCGTCGCCGCCGTCGACGTACGGCCCGGCCGCTGCTCGGTGCGCCTGGCCACCGGTGAGGTCGTCACGGCGGCCGCCGTGGTCAGTGCGCTGCCCGTCGGGCCGCTGCGGTCGGTGTCCGTCACCGGCGTCAGCGAGGCCCGGATCGCCTCCCTGCACCGCCAGCGCCAGGCCCTCGCCGCCAAGTTCGCCGCCGTCTACGACCGTCCCTTCTGGCGTGCGGCCGGCCTGAACGGCCTGTCCGAGGCCGAGGGGGTGCTGGGCAGCACCTGGCCGCAGAGCGAGGGCGTCCTGTCCGCGCTGGTACCGCCCGAGCGCTACGGCGTGCTCCTGGGCACCCCGGCCCACCTGCGCACGCCCGAGCTGCTCGCCGAGATGGCGGCCGTGTTCGGCGACGAGGCCCACCGGCCGCTCGCCTGCCATCTGCGTCTGTGGGGCACCGACCCGTGGACCCAGGGCTACGTCACCCAGTGGCCGCCGGGCGAGGTGACGGCGGTCGGCCCGCTGCACGGCACCCACGAGCCCCCGTTCTACGTCTGCGGCTCCGACCAGTGGGTCGCCGGCTACATGGAAGGCGCCGTCCGCACCGGCCGCGCCGCCGCCGAGGAGGCCCTGCGCCGTGGCTGACACCGCTCTCACGACGACCGTCCTGAACCACATCGGCGGCAAGGACGTACCGGCCGCCTCCGGCGCCACCCTGCCCCTGGTCGATCCGGCCACCGGCCGCGTCCACGGCACCGCACCGCTCTCCGGCGCCGAGGACGTGGACGCGGCCCAGCGGGCCGCCGAGGACGCCTTCGCCCCCTGGTCGGCGACCACCCCGCAGCAACGCCAGTGCGCGCTGCTGCGGATCGCCGACGCGCTGGAGCGGAACGCCGGCGACCTGGCGGCCGCGGAGGTCACCGACACCGGCAAGCCACGCGCCCTGTTCCTGGCGGACGAACTGCCCGCGATCGCCGACGTCCTGCGGTACTTCGCCGGGGCCGCCCGCAGTCTGCCGGGCGCTGCCGCGGCCGAGTACACCCCGGGCCGCACCTCCCTGCTGCGCCGTGAACCGGTCGGTGTCTGCGCGCAGATCACGCCGTGGAACTATCCGCTGATGATGGCGGTGTGGAAGGTCGCCCCCGCGCTGGCCGCCGGCAACACCGTCGTGCTGAAGCCGTCCGACACCACACCCGCCTCCGCCGCGCTCCTGGCCCGGCTGGCCGCCGAGCACCTGCCGCCGGGCGTGCTGAACGTCGTGTGCGGCGACCGCGGCACCGGCCGCCTGCTGGTGGCCCACCCCGGGATCCGGCTGGTGGCCGTCACCGGAAGCGTCCGCGCCGGGCAGGAGATCGCCGCGGCGGCGGCAGCCGACCTCAAACGGCTCCACCTCGAACTCGGCGGGAACGCGCCGGTGCTGGTCCACGAGGACGCGGACCTGGACGACGCGGTGGCGCAGTTGTCGTCCCTGGCCTTCTACAACGCCGGCCAGGACTGCACCGCGGCCACCAGGATCCTGGTGCACCGGCGGATCCACGACACCTTCGTCGCCGCGTTCGCCGACCGGGCCGGGCGGCTGCGGCCGGGCTCCCCCGACGACCCGGACACCGACTTCGGCCCCCTGGCCCACGCCGCCCAACTGGCAGCCGTGCGCGGGATGCTGGACCGTCTGCCGGACCGCGCCGAGATCGTCACGGGTGGGGCCGCCGCGGACGGCCCCGGTTTCTTCCACCGGGCCACCGTCGTCGCCGGGGTGCGACAGGAGGACGAGATCGTGCGCAGCGAGGTGTTCGGGCCGGTCGTCACCGTCCAGCCCTTCGCCGACGAGGCCGAGGCGCTGCGCCTGGCGAACGGCGTTCCCCAGGGGCTCGCCGCGAGCGTCTGGACCCGGGACCACGACCGGGCGATGCGCGCCAGCCGGGCGCTGCACACCGGCATCGTCTGGGTCAACACCCACGGCACCACGGTGTCGGAGATGCCGCACGGGGGCGTACGGCACTCCGGTTACGGCAGCGACCTCTCGCTCACCGGCCTGCTCGACTACACCCAGGTCAAGCACGTCATGCTGTGACCGGTCCGGAGCGCTGTGTTCCAGGGTCTATCGTGTCCCCATGTCTGTGCCGGAACTGATCCGAATCGTCTCCCGCGACTCGCCCATGGCGTTGGCCCAGGTCGAGCGGGTCCGCACCGAGTTGGCCGTACTGCACCCGGGTGTGCGCACCGAGGTCGTGCCGGTGAAGACGACCGGTGACAAGTGGATGGGTGATCTGTCCGCGGTCGAGGGCAAGGGGGCGTTCACCAAGGAGGTGGACGCGGCCCTGCTGGCCGGCGAGGCGGACCTCGCGGTGCACTGCGTCAAGGACGTGCCCGCCGACCGTCCGCTGCCCGCCGGGACGGTGTTCGCCGCGTTCCTGAAGCGGGACGACATCCGGGACGCACTGGTGCACCCGGGCGGGCTGACCCTGGACGAGCTGCCGGCCGGCACCCGGATCGGCACCTCGTCGGTACGCCGGGTCGCCCAGCTGGCGGCCACGCATCCACAGCTGGAGTGCGTGCCGTTCCGCGGCAACGCCAACCGCAGGCTGGAGAAGCTGGCCGCCGGGGAGGCGGACGCGCTGCTGCTGGCGGTGTCGGGTCTGGAGCGGATCGGCCGGACGGACGTGATCAGCGAGGTGCTGTCGGCCGAGACGATGATGCCGCCGATCGGCGCGGGCATCCTGGCCCTGCAGTGCCGGGAGGGCGACACCGGGCTGATCGACGCCGTGAGCGGGCTCGGTGACACGGCCACCCACCGGGAGGCGACGGCCGAGCGGATGTTCCTGCACGTGCTGCAGGGGCACTGCAACAGCCCCATCGCCGGGTACGCGCGCGTGGACCGCAGCGGGGAACTGTCCCTGCGGGCCTGTGTGTTCACCCCGGACGGCAAGACCCGGCTGAACGCCCACGAGTGGGCGGGCCCGCTCGACCCGGCCACGCTCGGGACCTCGGTCGCGGTGGCCCTGCTCCGGCAGGGCGCGCGGGAGATCATCGACGGCATCCCGCACTGAGCGGGCACGGCACCCCGCGCTGTGTCCCGTACGGCACCCCGCCGGCCCCGTACGGCGTCGGCCACTGAGCGCGGTTCGGCGTCCGGCCCCGGCCCACGCGCGGTGGGCCTGCGCTGTCCGGCTCAGGCGGTGCCCGGCTCCGTCTGGTCCCGCAGGAAGGCGCTGACCTGGTGGGCCACGCCGCCCTGCCCGGTGCCCGCGGGCGCCGCCGTGGCGGTCGACTCCAGGACGCCGATGCCGCCCGCCCACAGCCGGCGGTCGGCCCACTCCTCGTCCACCCGCAGCTGCACCTGCACGTCCACGTGCGTCAGGGCGGCCTCGGGTGCGGCGGCGTAGAGCACGGCGGTGGCCCGGCGCAGCGGGTAGACGTCGAAGCCCTCGATGAACTGCGAGTTGCGCCAGTCGATGAAGGCGCCCTCGCCGTCCGGGCCGACCCGGACGTCGAGCTGGCCGTCCTCCAGGTGGATGCCGTAGTGCCGCGCGCCGCGGTTCTCGACGGTCACCCGGACACTGAAGTACGTCAGACCGGCGGCGGCGTCGTCCCGGCCGCGCGGCGGCTCGGCCGCCTCCAGGCGGTGGACGCGGACCCGCAGACCGGCATGCTCTTCGTACTCCTGCCAGTCACCGACCACGTTCGGCTCGTACACAGTGCCCCTCTCGACCTTCGAGAGCTGCTGTCTATCTGTGTGCCGAGTGCACTGTCAAATGAGCAGAATGCGCTGTGGCCAGGGGATTCGCCCGCTTTGATCGGCGATCAAAGCGCTGCCCAGGAAGAATCCGTTCACGGCGCGTTCCGGACCGGTACGCGCGCGTGCCGCACATCACGTCCCGGCACAAGATCAGCGGGCCGTGTCACCGATGGGGGTCACCGGCTCCGGGAAAGATCAGGAAGGCGACCTGTTTGTACTGATTTGTTTTGAGATGTCCATCAGAGGGAAAGAGCAGAGATGTGCTTCGGACAGGAGGCACGTCCGTGGGACCGGCACTGCCGGAAGCCCCGGTGTCCATTCATGGTCCGAGCGCACCTCCCACGGTGTCTGTCCATCCAGCACCTGCTGAGAGAGGTGCGCCATGCCTGTCAGCGGCAGCACCAAGCCCCACCCTCACGACGACGCCCCGGACACGGGTGAGTCATTCGAGCGGCTGGCGAAGCTGCCCGACGGTCCCGAGCGCCAGGCGCTCAGGGACGATCTGGTCCGGCTCTGGCTGCCCATGGCCGAGCGGATCGCCGTACGCTTCCGCGGCCGTGGCGAAGCCCTGGAGGACCTGTACCAGGTCGCGGCGCTGGGCCTGGTCAAGGCCGTCGACCACTACGACCCGTCCCGGGGCCGCGCGTTCGAGGCGTACGCGGTCCCCACCATCACCGGCGAGATCAAGCGCCACTTCCGCGACCACATGTGGACCCTGCACGTCCCCCGCCGGGTGCAGGACCTGCGCAACCGGGTCCGCTCCGCCACGAAGGAACTGGCACAGACCACCTCGGGCCGGGCACCCACCGTGGCCGAGATCGCCGCGTACACCCGGCTCTCCGAGGACGAGGTGCGCACCGGCATGGAGGCACTGGAGTGCTTCTCCGCCCTCTCACTGGACGCCGAGGTGGCCGGCACGGACGGCTACGCCCTCGGTGACTCCCTCGGCAGCCCGGACCCGGGTTACGACCTGGTGGTCGACCGGGTCGCGGTCACGCCCTGCCTCGCGGCGCTGCCCGAGCGCGAACGCACCATCCTCTATCTGCGGTTCTTCCGGGGCATGACACAGAGCAGGATCGCCGAGCAGCTCGGCATCTCGCAGATGCACGTGTCGCGGCTGCTCAGCGGCTGCTTCGACCGGCTGCGCGAGGAACTGCTGGCGGAGGCCCGCTGACCGCGCCTCCCCGGGACCGGTACGGACCGGCAGACCCCTACGGCCACGTCTCCCCCGGCGCCGCCGTCGCGGCCCCTCGCGGCCCGCCGGTCTACGGTTCCTCGGCCCCCGGCACCTGGGCCGGCCCGTAGCGGTCCAGGGTGGCCTCCAGCTCGGCGCGCAGGTCCGCCGGGATGTCACCGCGCCGGCCCCAGATCAGGATCAGCTCCGCGACGTTGCGCACCTTGATGTTGGTGTGCTGCGAGACCTCCCGCAGGACCTGCCAGCCCTCGTCCGGGGTGACCCGGCCCAGGGCGACGATCATGCCGATCGCCTGATCGACCACCGCGTGCGAGGTCACGGCCTCTTTCAACTGGTCGACCTGCGCCTCGAGCTCGGCGACGCGGTCCGGCTCACTGTCTCCCATCCCTCCATGGTGGCAGGGGGCTGGACCCCTGCCACCCGGGGTACTCGACAGGCACCCCACCCCCTTCCGGTTGGACACTGGTGCCAGACCGGTGGCCGCCCGGCCCCGAGAGCAGGACGCGACCGCAATGAGCAACGACACCCCCGCCGGCGGCGGACCTCGCAGGAAGCCCGTCATGTCCACCCACTCCGTCTTCGGCGCGCCGTGCTGGGTGAGTCTCACCAGCCGCGATCTCCAGGCCACCCAGGACTTCTACGCGGCCGTCCTCGGCTGGCGCTGGCGCGGCGCCAAGCTGGGCGAGCACTTCCGCATCGCCCTGGCGAACGGGGTGCCGGTGGCCGGGATCGCCGCGGTGGCGTCCATGTGGCAGATGGCGGTGGCCTGGACGCCGTACTTCGCCGTGCCGGACGCGGACGTGGCCGTGGCCCGGGCCCGGGAGCGCGGCGGTACGGCGGCGGTCGGCCCGCTGTCCTTCCCGCCCGGCCGGGCGGCGCTGCTCGCGGACCGGGACGGGGCGACGTTCGGGATCTGGCAGGGCGAGCTGGTGTCCAACTGGGAGGCGTGGCGGCAGGCGGCGCCGACGTTCGTCCGGCTGCACACCCGGGACGCCTTCGACGCCGCGATCTTCTACGGCGAGATCCTGGGCTGGGCGTCCGGGCAGCCGGGGTGCTGCGAGGTCGAGTACGAGGGTGGCGAGGTGGTGCTGCGCAGTCGCGGTGACGTGGTGGCGCGGATCGACTCGGGCGCGGTGGAGGCGGCTCCCGACCCCTCGGTACGGCCGCACTGGCAGATCCACTTCGCGGTGGCCGACGTGACGGACTGTGCGCGGGCGGCGGAGAAGCACGGGGGCAGCGTGCTGAGCGAGGGGGAGACCGAGGCGATCTTGCGGGATGCGGACGGGGCGCAGTTCACCGTGACGTCGCGCTCCGCTCGGTGAGCCGACGGGGGTGTGCCGACCGGCGGGGGTGTGCTAGCCGACGGGGGTGTGCCCGCCGTGCATGGCCGCGGGTCCGTTGTGGCCTGTCGCGCAGTTCCCCGCGCCCCCTGAGGGGTGGGACCGCCGTGCACGGCCGCGGGTCCGTGGTGGCTTGTCGCGCAGTTCCCCGCGCCCCTGAGGGGTGGGACCGCCGTGCACGGCCGCGGGTCCGATGTGGCCTGTCGCGCAGTTCCCCGCGCCCCTGGGGGTGTGCCCGCCGTGCAGGGCCCGCCGGGCCGTCGTGGCTTGTCGCGCGGGTCCCCGCGCTGCCTGGGGGTGGGGTCAGGGGGTGGTTTGTGAGGGGCGGGAGAGGAGGATGAGGCTGCGGGAGTCCACGCGGAGCTTCGTGGCGGCCTTGCGTTCGCGTTCGTCCGGGACACCGTCGGGGTCGGCGGTGTCGATGAGGGTGGTCCAGCGCTCGCCGAAGGAGTCGCCGGGGAGCCGGAAGGCGACGGGCTCCCAGTAGCCGTTGACGAGGAGCAGGAAGGAGTCGTCGGTCATGCGGCGGCCGTACGGGTCGCGCTCGGCGATGGCGTCGCCGTTGAGGAAGACGCCGACCGAGTGCGCGTCGTCGCGCTGCCAGTCCCGGTCGGCCATCTCGCGGCCGTCGGGACGCAGCCACATCAGGTCGGGCAACGGCTGGCGGGCGCGGGTGGCGGTCTCACCGCGGAAGAAGCGGCGCCGGCGCAGCACCGGGTGCGCGGCGCGCAGGGCGATCAGGCGCCGGGTGAAGTCGGCGAGGCCGCGCTGCTCGTCGGTCAGGTCCCAGTCGATCCAGGAGATCTCGTTGTCCTGGCAGTAGGCGTTGTTGTTGCCGCGCTGGGTGCGGCCGAGTTCGTCACCGTGGCAGAGCATCGGGATGCCCTGCGAGAGCAGCAGCGTGGCCAGCAGGTTGCGCTGCTGCCGGGCGCGCAGTTCGAGGACGGCCGGGTCGTCGGTGTCCCCCTCGACGCCGCAGTTCCAGGACCGGTTGTGGCTCTCGCCGTCCCGGTTGTCCTCGCCGTTGTCCTCGTTGTGCTTGTCGTTGTACGACACCAGGTCCCGCAGCGTGAACCCGTCGTGCGCGGTCACGAAGTTGACGCTCGCGCGCGGCCGGCGCCGGCTGTGCTGGTACAGGTCGGAGGAGCCGGTGAGCCGGGAGGCGAACTCGCCGAGCGAACCGGGCTCGGCCCGCCAGAAGTCCCGTACGGCGTCCCGGTACTTGCCGTTCCACTCCGACCACAGCGGCGGGAAGTTGCCCACCTGGTAGCCGCCCTCGCCCACGTCCCACGGTTCGGCGATGAGCTTGACGCGGCTGATCACGGGGTCCTGCTGGATCAGGTCGAAGAACGCCGAGAGCCGGTCCACCTCGTGGAACTGCCGGGCCAGGGTGGCCGCGAGGTCGAAGCGGAAGCCGTCGACGTGCATCTCGGTCACCCAGTACCGCAGCGAGTCCATGATCAGCTGGAGCACGTAGGGGTGCCGCATCAGCAGGCTGTTGCCGGTGCCGGTGGTGTCGTAGTAGTGCCCCCAGTCGCCGTCGACCAGGCGGTAGTACGAGGCGTTGTCGATACCCCGGAAGGACAGCGTCGGGCCCATCTCGTTGCCCTCGGCGGTGTGGTTGTAGACCACGTCGAGGATGACTTCGAGCCCGGCCGCGTGCAGCGCCTTGACCATCGCCTTGAACTCGTTGACCTGCTGGCCGCGGGAGCCGAAGGCGGCGTAGGCGTTGTGCGGGGCGAAGAAACCGATGGTGTTGTAGCCCCAGTAGTTGGACAGGCCGCGGTCCTGCAGCACGCCGTCCTGGACGAACTGGTGCACCGGCATCAGCTCCACCGCGGTCACGCCGAGGGAGGTGAGGTGCTCGGTCACGGCCGGGTGCGCCAGGGCGGCGTAGGTGCCGCGCAGCCCTTCGGGGACGTCCGGGTGGGTGCGGGTGAGGCCGCGGACATGGGCCTCGTAGATCACCGAGGCCGCGTACGGCGTCCGGGGCGGACGGTCGTCGCCCCAGTCGAAGTAGGGGTCGGTGACCACGCCCAGCATGGAGTGGCCCGCGCTGTCGGCCGGGGCGGGCCCGTCGGGGGCACGCTCGTAGAGGGACGGGTGGTTGTCCATCTGGCCGTCGACGGCGCGGGCGTACGGGTCGAGCAGCAGCTTCGCCGCGTTGCACCGGTGGCCGAAGGACGGCTGCCAGGGGCCGTGCACCCGGTAGCCGTAGCGCTGCCCGGGGCCGACGCCGGGCAGGTAGGCGTGCCACACGAAGCCGTCGACCTCGTGCAGCCGGACGGGGGTCTCGGTGCCGGAGTCGTCGACCAGGATCAGGTCGACGCGCTCGGCGACCTCGCTGAAGAGGGCGAAGTTGGTGCCCTGCCCGTCGAAGGCGGCACCCAACGGGTAGGGGTGCCCGCTCCACACGGGCACCCCTTTGCGCGACTTGCGGGCGGTCACCGGCTGCCCTCCAGGGCTTCGTCCCCGGCGGGCACCGGCGCCGTCAGCACAGCGACCCGTTCCTCCCGTGGCACCCTCAGGCCCGTGCTCAGCGTGGGCTCGGGAGCGGTGGGCACCAGCGGGACGCGCTCGCCGGCGCGGGCGCGCTGCGAGAACCAGATGATCTTGCTGCCGGTGTCGGAGGCGCAGCAGCCCCAGCCGTCGCTCATGGCCGCGATGTCCGCCAGGCAGGACCGCAGGTCCTGGTCCGGGCGCAGATCCGGGTCGTCGTCGCCGAAGGCGGTGATGAGGTGCTGGCCGTTCCACCACATCTCGATCGAGGTGTGCTTGTCCGTCGCGTGCTCGTCGATCGCCCGCAACAGCAGCTCCGCGCCGCGGCAGACGGGGTCCGCGAGGTTCTCGAGGTCCCAGTAGCGGAGATGGGCGGCCAGGATGCGGCTGACCTGTCCCACCCGTTCCGGGCTGACTTCCACGTCCAGGTGGTAGTAGCAGGGCACTGCGGTCTTCATCGTCGCTTGCTCCTCACCGGCGAAGCTCTCGCTCCCCTCGCCCCTTCCGGGAGGGATCCCGGACACATAGCGTGAGCGCAGATCGCTTCAGAGTCACCTCCACGGTGACGGCACTAGGCCATTCGTGCAACACGAGCACCCGGCTCCCCGCAATGGTTGAAGATCCAACAAGACGCTGTGTCGTCGCGCGTGCACCATAAGTGAAAGCCTCGATCGCCGTAACGGTGCCGCGCCCTCCCCTGCGCGGACACCACCCGACCGTCGGGAACGCGCCCAGTCGAGAGCGTGGAAGGTGAAGAGGGCCATGCTGCTACCCGCCAAGGCCGAAGTGGCCCGGCAGTTGCGGCGTTACCGGGCGTGGGAGCGAGTGATGCTCGCCTCGCCGTACGACCGCACGGTCCGGGCCACCTTCGAGGACTCGGGGTACACGCTGTGCGTGCTGATGGGCAAACGCTGCGCCCGCGAGGCCGCGGAAGCCGCGGAACGCTATCTGCGCACCAGTCTGGTCACGTACCTGCGCGAGCAGGACGGACGACCGCAGCCGCGCCGCGCGGCCAGAAGAGCGCCGCCGTCGGAGCGGCGTTCCACGGCGCCAAGCCCCTGAGCTGGCACCGTACAAGGCGTTCCCCCACGGGTCCGACGAGCAGTCGGTCCGTCTCGGATCGCGGAGCCGGGCCGGGTGCCCGGCTCCGCGCACGGCGGAGGTGAGTTACATGCGCAGGACCCCGGCCATCGGCCGTGTACCGGTACGCGACGTCCGGCCGGCCGTGGAGTGCGGCAGGCGCCCGGCGAAGGCAGTGACCGGGGAGACCTTCCAGGTCACGGCCACCGTGTTCCGTGAAGGGCACGACGCCGTGGGCGCGAACGTGGTCCTGCGCGATCCGAAGGGCCGCCGCGGCCCCTGGACCCCGATGCGGGAACTCGCCCCGGGTACCGACCGCTGGGGCGCGGACGTCACTCCCGGCCTGACGGGCCGCTGGACCTTCCGGGTGGAGGCCTGGAGCCATCCGCTGGCGACCTGGCGGCACACCGCGTCCGTGAAGGTGCCGGCCGGCATCGACACCGGCCTGGTGCTGGAGGAGGGCGCCGAGTTGTACGGGCGGGCGGCCGCCGGAGTGCCCAAGGGCCCCGAGCGGAACCTGGTCCTGACGGCGGCGCACACGCTCGGCGACGACTCGCTGTCCGTGCACGACCGGCTGAAGGTCGCTCTGTCGCCGGAGGTGGAGGCGGTCCTGGCCCGCCACCCGCTGCGGGAGCTGGTCACCGCCTCCGATCCGATGCCGTTGCTGGTGGAGCGCGAACGGGCCCTGTACGGCTCGTGGTACGAGTTCTTCCCCCGCTCGGAGGGCACCA
>NZ_JAERRK010000040.1 GCF_016741775.1 Streptomyces actinomycinicus
TGGGAGTCGTGGGCGGCGCCCATCTGGCTGGTGTAGAGGATCCGGCCGACGCCGGCCTTCACGGCGGCGTCGATGGCTGCGCGGTGGCCGCTGACGCACTCCGGGCCCGTGCGGTCGAAAAAGAGGAGGAGTAGTTGCTCGGCGCCCTCGAAGGAGTGCACGAGCGAGGCTGGGTCGTCGAAGCTGCCCTGCCGGACCCGGACGCCGCGGCCGGCGAGATCCCGGGCCTTGCGGGGGTCGCGGACGCTGACGCCGACGCGGTCGGCGGGGACACGCTCCAGAAGGCGCTCGACGGTGCGGCGGCCGATGAGAAGCCAAGGCATTCCGCACGTTCCGCTATTCGGGGTTACCAATAACGGGAATGAGTCCGGCGTCCGGGACCTCCAGGGCGTCGACGGTGAGCCGGGGGCGGGTGCCGGCGGCTGGATCAGGGTGCCGGTGACGCGGAGAAGGTCGCCCGGCTGTATGCCGTTCAGCAGTTCGTGGGTGATCCGGGGGTCTCCGCTGGTGCAGGTGACGACCGGTGTCGAAGATCGCGCGCACGGTGAGCAGCACTCAGACGGATGGAAGAAGCTGGTCACGCAAGACCTCGCTCACCCCGCAGGTATGCTCCCGCGCGTGCTGCGGCTGCGGCGGCCTCGGCGGCTTGGTCCGCGGCGGCTTCGTCGAGACGGTCGCCCGTGGTCAGCAGGCGGTAATAGAGGGGGGCGGAGACGGCACGGATGACCTCGTGGGCATCGGTGCCATCAGGCACCTCGCCCCGCTCGATGGCTTGCTGGACGCAGGGCGCCCACTCTTTGACGCGGATGTCGTAGAAGCTGTGCAGGGCCTCGGCCGTTTTTGCGTCGCAGGTGGCGGCGGCGACCACTGCCTTGAACAGCGCTCCTTGCCGCGGGTCGGCCAGGGTGCGCTGCACGAGCCGGGCGTTGGCCTTGAGATCGCCGAGCAGCGAGCCGGTCTCGGTACGCGGCAGTGACTGCTCGGCCATGTCCACAAGCAAGTCAGCCACCAAGCTGGTCACCGTTCCCCAGCGGCGGTAGACGGTGGTCTTGCCCACCTCGGCACGGCGCGCGATGTCGGCGAGGTCCAGGTGGGCAAAGCCATGCTCTGCCAAGGCGTCCCCGGCCGCTCTCAGCACCGCCGACCGTACCCGCGCCGTGCGCCCTCCAGGACGGACGGTCCCCGGATCCGCACCCTCAAACCCCATAACGGGACTCCAGTTTCGTTAATCGCTTGCGCCTGCCAGGTTGAGCAAACATACTAACGGAACTGCAGAACCATTAGCCAGTCAGGCAGCGAGAGAGGAACAGCCATGGAGTACAGGCGGCTGGGTGCATCCGGCCTCAAGGTCCCCGCACTGAGCTTCGGCGCCGGCACCTTCGGCGGGCAGGGACCGTTGTTCGGAGCCTGGGGCAACACCGATGCGCGAGAGGCACGCCGCCTCGTTGACATCTGCTTGGACGCTGGGATCACGATGTTCGACACCGCCGACGTGTACTCCGGCGGCGCCTCTGAGGAGGTGCTGGGCCAAGCGATCAAAGGCCGCAGGGACCGTGTGATCGTGTCCACCAAGACCAGCCTGCCGATGGGTGACGGTCCAGGCGATGCGGGCTCCTCCCGTTCGCGTCTGATCACCGCATGCGAGGACGCCCTGCGCCGGCTCGGTACCGACTACCTCGACCTGTTCCAACTGCACGCTTTCGACGCCGGCACACCGATCGAGGAAGTCCTGTCCACACTCGACGATCTCGTACGAGCAGGAAAGGTCCGCTACCTCGGCATCTCCAACTTCTCCGGGTGGCAGGCGATGAAGTCCCTCTCGATCGCCGAGAGGTACGGCCACCCGCGCTATGTCGCGCATCAGGTCTACTACTCCCTCATCGGCCGCGACTACGAATGGGAGCTGATGCCCCTCGGACTGGATCAGGGCCTCGGAGCCCTCGTCTGGAGCCCCCTCGGCTGGGGACGGCTCACCGGCAAAATCCGCCGCGGCCAGCCCCTACCGGCCAATAGCCGACTGCACCACACCGCGGACTACGGCCCGCCGGTCGAGGATGAACACCTCTACCGCGTGGTCGATGCCCTCGACGAGATCGCTCAGGAGACCGGCAAGAAAATTCCGCAAATCGCCATCAACTGGCTGCTCCAGCGCCCGACCGTTTCATCCGTCATCATCGGCGCCCGCAACGAGGAGCAGCTCCGTCAGAATCTCGGTGCCGTCGGCTGGACTCTTACGCCCGACCAGTTGGCGAAACTCAATGCGGCGAGCGACAAGGTAGCGGCCTACCCTTACTTCCCTTACCAGCGCCAGGAAGGCTTCGCTCGCCTCAACCCACCGGTAGGTGATGTTGCGGCTCCGCCTGCTGCCTGACATGACATCGCTGGCTTTCGTGACGGTGCTCCGGCCGCCGAAAGCACGGACCTGGTCCCGACGCGGTCACACGCCCCGTGTCAGCGTCCAGGCCGCCGGCTCGGGACGCATATCGCTCGCCGGCGTGGTGTGTCGCAGGCCCGGCCACCGCACCCGGCTCGTCTTCCGGATGCTGGTACACCACGGCAGCAAGGGGGAGAGGAAGGGCTTCCGGAAGAAGGACTTCCTCTCGCCTGCTGGACGCGGTCCACCAGCAGCTCGGCAGGCCCGCAGTGTTGGTGTGGGACAACTACACCCATCACGTCGACGCCGCCATGCGTGAGCTGATCGCAGCCCGGAGCCGGCTGACGGTGTTCCGTTTCCCTTCGTACACGCCCGACCTCAACCCTGCCGAGAGCGTGTAGGCACACCTGAAGAACAGCCTGGGCCATCTGACCCCGTGCAGCATCGACGAGCTCGCCTCGCCAGCCCGTACCCGTCTGAAACGGATGCAGTACCAACCCGGCCTGCCCGACGGGATCGTGCCGAGACCGGATCGACCACGACCCCGCATGACGTCCACCCCAAGCCAAAAACCTCAGTAGCGGTCCAGCCCCGCCTTCGGCAACCGGGGCGTGCCCGCGCTTTCGGCTTTGCCCGCACGGCCTGGGCGGTTGCCGCAGGGGCACCGGCAACCAGCACTCGCACCGCCACGCCTGACCGGCTGACGCCGAACATGCCCCGGCACCTGCGAACCGAGCCCTTGAGTTTCGCTAAACAGCCTTGTTCCGATCGTGCCTTGATGGCCTGCGCGGCTGGGCGGTTGAGTGGTCGAGACGTGATCCCGACCAGCTGAAACAGGGGGAAGCATGATGATGCGAGCGATTGGTCAGGACGTTTTCGGCGGTCCGGAAGTCTTGAAGATCGTGGAGGCGGTGCGGCCTGAGGCGGGGCCCGCCGAGTTGCTCGTGCGGGTGGTGGCGGCAGGGGTCAACCCGACGGACGCCTGGCACCGTTCCAGCGGCGGGCTGGCGGGCGGTGACGGCTCCGTCAGGCTCGGCTGGGACGTTTCGGGCGTGGTCGAGGCCGTCGGAGCGGGTGTCACGACCCTTGCGCCCGGAGACGAGGTGTTCGGGATGCCACGCCATCCGCGGCCCGCGGGCTGCTACGCCGAGTACGAACAGGAAAACTCACGGCGTCCGTCGCGAAGACGGCCAGGTAGGCCTCGCGCGTGTCGGACTGCAGGGCGAGCCCGCCGAGTGCGGCGCCGACGGCCAGGCCGGCGTTCGTCGTCGACTGCAGGACGGCGCGCACCTGCGTGCGCCTGGCCCGTTCCACCAGCCCGGCCAGCAGTGCCTGCCGGGCCGCGGTGAGCCCGCACTGGCAGCTCGCGTAGAGCACGGCGGCGACTGCGAACGTCGGTAAGGAGCGCACCGGCGCTGGAATAGCCGGTTCGGTCGGCGCCGTTGAGGTACCAGGCTCGTTCCTGACCGCGGCGCTCGTGCTGAGCCGTCTGCCGGTGGTCGCCCCGGCGAAGCCGGCACCGGGGGAGGCACGGCTCGCGGTCCTGCGCGACCGTCCGTACGCGGTCGTCACCGTGATCAACGCGATCATGCTCTTCTACATGCCACTGATCAGCCTGGGGATTCCGCTGTGGATCGCGCAGCGAACTCAGGCGCCGACGTGGACGGTCTCGGCGCTGCTGGTGCTCAACACTCTGAGTGCGGTGGTCTTCCAGGGCCGGGTCGCACGGCGGGTGCGAGGTCTCGGTAGCGCCTCACGGGTCGTACGGCCCGCGGGCCTCGTCATGTTCGCCGCCTGCGCCGTCTTCGCCCTCTCCACGATCGCGTCCTCCGCCTGGACCGCCGGACTCATTCTCCTGGCGGCAGCAGCTCTGCTGGTCCTCGGCGAGATGATGCTCGCCTCGGGCGCCTGGGAGATCAGCTTCGGGTTGGCTCCCGCCGACAAACAGGGTCAGTATCAGGGCTTCTTCGGCACCGGGCAGGCCGTCGCCAGGATGCTCGGCCCCCTGGCCCTGACAACCTTGCTCCTTGGCTGGGGTGTGCCCGGCTGGCTCCTCCTCGGTGTCCTCTTCGCAGCGACGGGGATCGCCATGGGCCCGGCCGTTCGCTGGGCCGAGCGCACCAGGGCCCACGCTGGTCGCCCCGAAGCGACGGCCGGGCCCGATGAGCTGCCCAGACCCGCCGGTTCTTCCGGAGGTGCCCACCACAGCCCCACGTCATCCGCGCTCCCTGCCCAACACTGAGATGAAGGTGCCAGGTGCCAGCTGCCAGGCGTTGGCGTCGGCGGCGGCTTGGACGAACGCGCGCAGACGAGTGCTGACATTGCTCTCCAGCCAGACCGGTCCCCACTGGACGGGGGCGGCGTCGTTGAAGGCCACGTAGGCGATGTCGGGTCGCGGGTAGAATCGCCGGGCGTGCTCGCCGACCGGGAAGACGCCCGCGCCTGACGCTACCAAGGCCAAGACCTCGGGAAAGGTGGCGGCTGTCGGGCCCTGTGGCACGGACCGGCCCCCAGGAGTGCGGATGGGCGTACGTTCGTGGCGCAGCTCCTGGGGCATGTCGTGCGGCAACTGGTTCACCGGTTGCTCGGCGAGGACTTCGACCGATACCGACGCATGCGCCGCCCACGACGACCCGGCCGGCACGGCCAGAACCCGCGCCTCCGACAGCAGGACGGGCCCGGCAACCGCCTGGGAGACGGAGAAGGCCGTGATGAGGACGTCCAGTTCACCACCGTGCAACCGCGCCATGGCGTCATGGATCTGGCACTCGTGGATGGTCACCTTGCAGTCGGGGTGACGGACGGTGAACACCTTGAGGGTCCTGAGGAGGAGCTGCCCGGCCGCCGCCCCCAGAGATCCGGCCCGCAGCTGTCCCGTGGTCCCACGCGCGCGGTCGACCGCCCGGCGGACCGCCTCATCCATGCCGTCCACCAACGGCGCCAAGTCTGTGGCCAGTTCGCGGCCGAGCGGGATCATGCCGACCCTGGCGCGTGGTGCGCTCGAACAGCGGTGCACCGATCCGCCGTTCCAGCTTCTTGATGGTCTGGCTGACCCGTCCGGTCGTCAGACCGAGCCGCTCGGCGACCCGGCCGAAGTGCAGCTCCTCAGCCAGAGCAAGAAAGGTCTCCACCTCCGCGCGTTCCAACAGCACTGCCACCCCCGAGCCCTTGAGTTCCACCGAACAGCCCTGCTCCGGTCACGCCGCAATGGCCTGCGCCGCGGGGCGGTTGAGCGGGCGACACGGTACCCCGAACGGCGTCCGAACGGTCCCTGCTTTGATCACCGCCGGTCCGATAGACCCCCGGAGCCACCGCGTCGGACTCGTCGATGACAAGCGCGCCCGTCGGCTCGGCGAGGCCCCGGCCCTACCGGAGTTCTGTCCCCCTCCAAGACCCACCGCGCGGGATCCACTGGAACCCACGGCGACCCGCAACTGCCCGCACCGCCAGCGGCACCCCTCACCATCGTGGCCCTGCTACTGAGGTTTTTGACTTGGGGCGACATCATGGAGACGGCCCGAAAGGACCCGGTGGTTTCGTGGAGCAGCTCCAGCCCGCTGGCTTGTCCGTCCCGTGGCGTGCCTGGGTGCTGTGACCCCATAGGTTCACCGGGTTGCTGGGGCAGACCTACCGGCTACAGGGTGTTGGAGGAAGGTGATGAGGGCGGCTGTGAGTTCGGCGGGTGCGTCCTCTTGGACGAGGTGGCCCGCACCGGCGATTGTCTCCAGTCGCGCGCCCGGAATGCGGGCGGCAAGCTCCCGTCCCTTCGCCACGGGGATCCAGGTGTCGTCGTGGCCCCAGCACACCAGCGTCGGCATACCGATCTCGCCGTACCGGTCCTGCACCTCGTCGGTGTAGCACTGGTCGGCCTGGGCGATCTGCCGGTAGAAGGCAGCCTGGCCGAGTTCGCCGAGCCAGGGCTTGACGAGCTTGTCGAGGACTGCCGGGTGCAATCCGGGGCTGCTGGCCGAACTCACGTACTCGCGCACCAGGGCGTGGTGCAGCGCGGGCGGCAGCTGCTCGAAGACCTGGGAGTGCTTGCCGACGAGCCGGAAGAACGGGGATCCCCAAGGCGCCAGCGCAACCGGGTCGACCAAGGCGAGGGCGCGGTAGCGCGCTCCGTGCAGCAGATGTGCCCGCAAGGAGACGGCGCCGCCAAAGTCGTGGGCGACCACCAGGGGTTCTTCCAGTCCCCAGTGCGCCAGCAGTTCAGCGAAGACCCTGCCCTGGGCGCCCAGGGAGACATCCTGGCCGGAGAACATCTCCGATGCCCCGTAACCGGGCATGTCCCAGACGAACACCTGGTGACGGCGGGCGAGGGAGCGGGCGACTGCGCGCCAGACGTATGAGGAGAAGGGGGTGCCATGGAGGAGGACGACCGGACGCTGGCCGGGTTGTCCGAGGCGGTCCCAGCGGACCTCACCGGAGGTGCTGCAGAATGTCTCGGCCAGCTGCCATTCACTCACGGGCGTTGTTCCTCTCGGTTGTGCCTCTGCTCCCAGGGGGATGATCATGCTGGATTCGGTTGGGACCGCACCATCAAGGGCCGCTAGCTCCGAGCCCGGGCAATGCATTTCACCGAGTGCCTGGTCACGCGGCGGCGGGTGCGAGGGGACGGCCACCGAAGCGGATGCCCTTCTCCCTGCGGATGCATGCGCGCTCACGGCGTTGCGCGGCGAGGACGTCGGGGTGGTGGGCGTTGGCGTTGCGCCAGCGCCGGTAACGGTGGAGTTCGCGGGTCTGGACGGTGTGGTGGGGTGGTGGGAGTTGGCGAGGGTGAACTGCCGCAGTGGCCCGAAGTGGGCCTCGACGGGGTTGGCCCAGGAGGCGTTGGTCGGGGTGAACCACCGTTCGGCCTGTTCTTCTTCGCCCAGCGGCAGATGTTTGCGCCGGTGTGGGCGGAGAGGTTGTCCAGAATGAAGTAGATCGGGACGCCGTCGGGGCGGGCGGCGCGGATCGTCTTCAGGGGCCGCGAGCGTGTTGGCGGTGCCTTTGCAGCGGCGGTTGACGCCCCTACAGGGTGTCGTCGCCGACGGAGTAGCAGCCGCGGAAGTAGGTCACGCCGTGGGTGCGGTGGAAGGTCGCCGGGATGCGGTCGGGGCCGCCCAGTTCGGCCTAGAGGATCCGCCGGTGGGCCGGATGCCCGGCGGGCCGAACTCGTCGAAAGCGAACACGCGGTCGGGGAAATGCTCCAGGACGTGCTCGATGCGGTCGAGCTTGGCGTCGCGGTCGGGGTCAGGGTCGGTGGATTCCTTCCTGGTCTTGGTGCGCCGGAAGGTGATCCCGCGGCGGGCGAGCAGTATGCGCAGCGCCTCGCGGCCGATGCGGATCACCCGGCCGTGAGGCGCTGCGCAGGTAGGCGGCGAGTTTGCGGATCGACCAGCGAGTGAAGGGCTGCCCGAGCTTGCGCGGGCGGGTAATGGCCGTCTGGATGACGAAGTCCTCGTCGTCATCGCTGAGCAGGCGGGGACGGCCTCCCGTCCACCGAGGGTCCAGACAGGCCAGCCCGATCTCGTTGAACCGGTGGATCATGTCCCGCACCGTGACCTCATCGGCCCGCACCAGCTTCGCGATCACCGGCATGCGGTTCCCGCCGGCCGACGCCAGCAGCATCATCGCCCGCCGGTAGCGCACCGAACGGGTGCTGCCACGGCGCACGATCCGCTGTAACTGCTGGCCCTCCTGGTCGGTCAGCCTCCGGACCGTTACGACTACTTGCCCGAGCACTGGATCCACCTGCGCACGACGAACCCGATCGAGTCCGCGTTCGCCACCGTCTGGCTGCGCACCAGGGTCACCCGGGGCGCCGGGTCCCGCTCGGCCGCCCTGGCCATGACGTACAAGCTCATCGAGTCCGCCCGAAACCGCTGGCGCGCCGTCAACGCACCCCACCTGGTCGCCCTCGTTCGGGCCGCGGCCCGCTTCGGCAAAGGCGTGCTCGTCGAACGCGACGAGACCAGTGCGGCCCGACCAGGCTTCGCGCCAGTCGGTACGGACCGCCCGCCCCCACCCGCGGCTACCGCGAGGACGCGAGCCGTACGGCGGTCCTGACCAGGCAGGCCAGAGCTGTTGAGCGGCTGTGCGCGGGCCAGGCGATGTGGGTGACGACAGGGGGCGCGTCGGCCAAGGGGACGGCGGCGTGCTCGGGCCACAGCCAGGCGCGCGCGGAATCCGGCACGGCGGCGACGGTGCGTCCTAGGGCGACCAGTTGCGCCAACTGCGTCTGGTCGCGGATCTCGGGGCCGGGGCCGGGCGGGTAGATGCCGTGACGGGGCCAGCGCGCCGGTGGGAGGCCGGGGACGTCGCTGATGTCGGCCAGTGACAAGTTCTCACGCGCGGCCAGCGGGTGGCCGGCGGGCAGGATGGCGAACTGGTTCTCGGTCATGATCTCCTCGCTGTCGAACCCGGCGAGGGAGTTGAACGGCACGTGCATGAGCGCGACGTCGGCGCTGCCGTCGCGCAGCCGTGCCTCCTGGTCGCACATGCCGCACTGCAGGACCTCGACCTCGGCGGCGTCAGGCTCGGCCGCGTAGGCGTCGAGGAGTTCTTGCAGTAGTTCGTGAGCCGCGGCGGTCTTCACCGCCAGCACCAGACGGGTGCGCTCACCGCTCAGGTTGTCCGCTCCGCCTGCACGGCGGGTGCGGCGTGCGGCGGCGGTGGCCGCGTCGAGCGTCGCGCGCCCCTCGCGCAGCAGAACCTCTCCAGCATCGGTCAGCGCGACACCGCGGCGGTTGCGTTCCAGGAGGCGGACGCCGAGACGCCGTTCGAGCTGCTGGACCGCACGCGACAGCGGCGGCTGGGCCATGCCCAGGCGTTCGGCGGCCCGGCCGAAGTGCAGCTCCTCGGCGACGGCCACGAAGTATTTCAGCTCGCGAGTCTCCAAGACGTCCACCGTGACAGCGTACCCCTGTGATACCTACCGGGTATCACAGCGAACCCGATCGGTGTTGGCCGGCGCGCTCGCCTGGGAGCGAGCATGGACGGCATGAGCGAAACGAAGACCGCGCTGGTCACCGGTGCGAACAAGGGAATCGGCTACGCGATCGCCTCCGGGCTCGGAGCCCTCGGATACCGCGTGGCCGTCGGAGCGCGGGACGCGGCCCGGCTGGAGAGCGCCGTCGAGAAGCTGCGCGCCGCCGGGGCCGAGGCGTTCGGCGTGCCGCTGGAGGTGACCGCCGACCAGAGCGTCGCCGACGCCACAGAACTGATCGAGCGTGAGGCCGGACGGCTGGACGTGCTGGTCAACAACGCGGGCATCTCCGGAGATATGGGTCCGGGCTGGGTGCAGGACCCGACGACCCTCGACCTCGACCTGGTGCGCACGGTCGTGGAGACCAACGTCATCGGCGTCATCCGGGTGACGAACGCAATGCTCCCGCTGCTGCGCCGCTCGTCCTCGCCGCGCATCGTCAACATCTCCAGCAGCGTCGGCTCCATGACCCGGCAGGCCGACCCAGACATCGAACTCGGAGCGATCATGGCGGCCTACGCGCCGTCGAAGGCGTTCCTCAACGCCGTGACCGTGCAGTACGCCCGGCAGTTCGCCGACACAGACATCCTGATCAACGCCGCCTGCCCCGGCCTGTGCGCGACCGACTTCAACGGCTTCTTCGGGAACCGCACCCCGGAGCAGGGCGCGGCCACGGCGATCCGGCTCGCCACGCTGCCGGACGACGGCCCGTCCGGCGCGTTCTTCGACGACGAGGGCGTCGTCCCCTGGTGAGCGACGAGTCGTCCTGGACGCGAGAGACCGCCTGCCACGACAGAGCGATCACCAGCCAGAGGGAGTCGCCGGCCGCTGACGAAGGCTAGGCCGACGGGGCCGGTGCACGCGCGTCATCTCAGGAAATGACCGAAACGACCATGCGCGGTGCCGGACGGCGCTGGCCTGGATCCACGGCATGCCCGAGATCGGCGGCCCGCTCTCCGGAGCGGACCTGCTCGCCGCGTGGTCCCTTCCCCGACGGCACCGCTGGTCGGCGGCACGCGTCTGAGCGGCCCTCACCGCCCTGGTCCCCCCGCTGACCGTACTGTTCCTGGTCTTCACGCTCCCCGTGCCCTGACGCATTGAACCGGGCCGTTCCGGCACACGCTCCTTGCCATGCCGCTCAAGGCTCTCCCCCTGCCGCAGGATGTGGGACGTTCCGTGAGTTCATGAGCCCCCGCTGCATCGCGTTGGCCTGGGGCCGGGGAACTGTTCCCGCGTCATGGGCGAGCCGGACGGTGATCTGATTCCAGAGGGCCTCCCACATTGGCCGGCAGTTCTCCGGTCTGCCTGCAGGCGAAGGGACTCGGGCCGGCGCTGTGGGGAATTGCGTGACCGTCGACATGGCCGCGCTCGTCGGCTCACCTCCGCCTGCGCGGTGAGACCCGCACATGGCTCGCCGAAGCAACCAGGTGTACGGCTCACCTCCGCCCGCGAGGGGAGGACATCCGCCGCTTCACCAAGGGCACCGATGTGGGCCCGCCGGCGGCGGTGCACCGTGTGCGGATCAGCGGGCGATCGAGATCGCGAAGGGTGTGAATCCGGTGGACCGGATGACGTGCGGGACGAACAGGATCGCGGCCTCTGTGGCGCGGGCGGTCTGGATCCCGCCGAGGTCGCTGATCCAGTCCTTGTGCCATCCGAGGCCGATGAGCAGTTCGCGGACGGTCTGCTTGGCCAGCGGGTCATCGCCGGAGAGGAACGCGGTCGGTGTCTGGGTGAGCGTGGCCGGCGCGGTCATCACCGGGAAGAGCATGGTGTTGAGGGTCTTGACGACGCGGGTTTCGGGGAGGGCGTCCTGGAGTTGCTCGGCGAGGCTTGAGCCGGGGTAGACCAGGGCGGCAGGCAGTCCGTCCGGTCCGTCGACGGTGGCGTTGGAGACGTCGACGAGGATCTTGTCGCGCAGTTCCTCGCGCAGGGTGATGAGCCGTTCCAGCGAGCCGGCGCCCGGGGTGGCGTTGATGACGATCTGGGCTGACCGGGCAGTGTCGGCGGCGGCGCCCGGCGCGCGGTCCGCCACGGTCACCTCATGCCCTGCCCGGGTGAGGGCTGTGGCCAGGTTGCCGCCGACGCGGCCGTTTCCGAGAACTGCGATCGTGCTCATGACGATGTGGTCCTTCCGTGCGTGCGGATTGTGGTGCGCGGTCAGCGGGAGAGCGTGGCGACGGCCTCGGCGTGCACGCCGGGCGCGGCGGCCAGGAAGCTCTCGCTCTGCGGGGTCCAAGGGCGGCCCTCGGCGTCGGAGATCTGTCCGCCGGCCTCCGTGACGAGCAGCGCCCCGGGCAGCAGGTCCGCGCGGGCGCCGGCGAACTGCCAGAAGGCGTCGATCCGGCCGGCGGCCACGTTCAGCAGGTGCAGTGTCGCGGGCACGGCGGTGCGGACGACGAGCGCGTCGAAGAGCATCGCGGTGATCGAGGAGCCGACGCGCCGCACGACCTTCTCGTCCTCGTCCGGCCGGGCCTGGCTGGTGGCCACGATGCTCAGGCCGAGGTCCGCGGTGGGGGAGACGTGCAGCGGCCGGCCGTCGAGGTAGGCGCCCGCGCCGGTGAGCGCGGTGTAGGTCTCGCCGGTCAAGGGCAGGTGGGCCGCAGTGAGCACGGGCTGGTTGTCGCGCACGAGGGTGGCGGTCACCGCCCACTCGGGCAGCGCGTGCAGGTGGTTGACGTTGCCTTCGGCCGGATCCACGACCCACCATTCGCCGGGCGGCAGCGCCCCGCCGTCCAGCTCGTCCTCCACCCAGCCGACGTCCGGGCGCAGGCGCGTGAGGCGGGGGCGCAGGATGTCGAGGGCCGTGTCGTCGTTGGCGGCGAGCGCGCGCATCAGCTCTTCGCGGGTCCGGTAGCGGACCACCTCGCCGAAGCGCTCGCGCAGCGCCGAACCCGCCTCACGCACGGCGTTCGCGGTCTGGGCGAGCAGGTCGGCGTCGGAGGCGGCGACGTCAGTGGTCTTGAGCATTTCGGACATGGTGAACTCCCTTTCCAGAAGCAGGTGATGGAGCCGTTCGGGCCGAGCTGTGCGCTTTGTTCAGCGCTCTGGTCTCGAAGGTATACAGCCCCTTAATTAACTTCAAATGCATGTAAAGCACGGCTAGGATTACTCACATGCAATTGGATTTGAACCTGCTCGCCGCGCTCGACGCGCTGCTGGAGGAGGGCAGTGTGGCCGGGGCGGCCGCGCGCCTGCATGTCACCGCCCCCGCGATGAGCCGGAGTCTGGGCCGGATCCGGCGCACGACCGGGGATCAGATCCTGGTGCGCACCGGCCGCACGATGACCCCGACGCCGTATGCGATCGCTGTCCGGGAACAGGTGCACGAGCTGCTGCACCAGGTCCAGGGGGTGCTGGCACCGAGCCGTGAACTCGATCTGGCAACTTTGGAGCGCACTTTCACACTCCGCTGGCACGATTCCCTGGTCGCCTTGAGCGGGCCCGCACTGCTCTCGGCCGTGCGTGAAGAGGCACCGGGCGTGCGATTGCGCTTCGTCGCGGAATCGAGCATCGACACCCCCGAGTTGCGGCGCGGCGAGGTGGACCTGGAGGCGAACGCCAATCGCCCGAGCGCACCGGACATCCGTGCCGAGAACGTGGGCGAGACCCGCCTCGTCATCGTCGTGAGGCAGGGGCATCCGCTCACCCGTGTCAGGACCGTCACCGTAAAGCGGTACGCCGCCGCTGAGCACGTCACCGTGTCGCGACGTGGAAACCTCAGCAATGCCCTCGACGACGCCCTCGCGCGGCTCGGCCTCACCCGCCGCGTGGTGGCGACCGCGCCCACGGAAGCGGCAGCGCTGGAGTTCGTACGCGGTTCCGATCTCCTGATCAGCGTCCCCGAAGCCACCACACGGTCAGCGGTCACCGACCTCGGCCTGGTCACGCTCCCCCTCCCGCTCGAACTGCCGTCTGCACCGATATACCTGGCGTGGCATCAGCGCTACGACACCGACCAAGCCCACGCCTGGCTGCGTGGGCTGGCGCGAACCGCGTTGGCCGTGTGCGGAGCGTCGTAGGCGGCGCCGTCCGGCCGCTTCACCCATGAGTCCACGCGACCGCCTTGATGCCGCACGGCCGGAGTGCGGGGCCGGCGCGAACCGCGCAGCGTCAACCACGGGGTCTGGCCGACGTCCGGTGGAAGACGGGAGCGGCCCCTTGTTCGGGGGGCGTTCGGGGGGCGCCGATGAGGGGAGATCTTTACGTGCTCTTGTGATCGACCGCAGTCCCAAGCCGTCCCCGCAGTCCTCGAACACCGGGGAGTAGTACCGATCGTCCCCAGGCGGCCGCAGCCCCTCAGTAGGTCTTTGAACTCTGGCCGTGAGGTGTGTACGGCAGCTTGCGCGACGGAGCGACGCAGACCGCGGGGGTCCCCCAGATCCCGAGGTGACCCTCCCGTCGGGTCGATGCCAGGATGTCAGTCGGTCGACGTACGGCGGACTTACGGGGTGGCAGTGGCGGGGACTTCGGTCGAGGCGGTAGACGCGGTGGACTGGAGCCGGTTCCGGACGGGCGTGCCGGAGCACCATCCGGTCAAGGAGGTTCCGAGGGCGCTGCGTCGCCTGGTCAGGCGAGGCCCGGCGGCGACGGAGGAGGACTGCCACCCGCTGTACTCCTGCCTGTTCGCCCCAGGAGGCGGGCTGCCGTCGGCCGCGGCTGCGGCCCTGCCGTTTCTCACCGCGCTCGCCGCCGACCCCGCCAACGGCGCACGAGTCACTCTCGTCGAACTGCTCGGCGCCCTGAACGGTGCGGCGCGCGAGGCCGGTGAACAGGGCACGCTCGGAGCGTGGCGGGAGGGGTGGCGGCGTCAGGGCGACAAGATCACGGCGCTCCTCGCGGACCCCGAGCCGAGCGTCCGGCGGGCCGCCCTTCTTCTCGCGGACGACGACGCACTGCTGCAACGGTGGCACGCCGAGACGGAACCGGCCGTACGCCTGCCCCTCCTGCTGGCGCTGGGCACCCGCGCGACGACCGCCGACGCGCCCGAGACCGGGTCTCCAGGCGGCCGGCACCGGTTCGCCGACGCGGTGGAGGCGGTCCTGAGCCGGGTGCTGCGCGACGACGAGCCGGTGATGAAGGTGGCGGCCGTGATCGCCCGGGCGTCCCTCGATCGCGACGCCCCCCTCCGGCATGCCGACCTGCTACTGGACGTCCTCGCCGACCCGGCCGTACGGCCCCGGTTCGAGCGGATCTGGTGGTTGCCGGACGTCGAGATCCCCTTCACCCGTGACGACGTCGCCGCATGGGTGTCCGGTCTCCTCGACCATGATCCCCCGGCCGCCTTGTCGTTCGTGACCCGGCTGGCGGAGGCGGCGGAACGCACCGCGGACGACGGGCTGCGCCGGGTCGTCCTGGACGAGGCGTGGCGGCACCTGGTGCTGCGCCGTTCCGCGGCACCGACAGTGCTGCCCCTCGCGGCACGGCTGCTGGACTCTGCTGACGACTGCGTGCGGCTCAAGGCCGCGCACCTCCTCGCCATGCTCGCCCCTGACTCCGGCCCGTACGCCGACCGACTGGCGGCACTGCTCGACGATCCCGGGACCGACGAAATCTCCTGGATCGAGGGGACCGTCGGCGACTTCGCACGCTGGGCCCTGGTCCGGCTGGGCGACCCCCGCGGCCTCCCCGGTCTGGTCGAGTCGCTCTGGGCACCCTACCGGGAGCAGTTCGGGCGCAGCTGGGTGGCGGGCGATCCGCGCCGGCCGGAGATGCACGAAGTCCTCGCGCCGCTGAGGGAGCACGCGGACGTCCTGCTGCCCGCGCTGCTGGAGGAGGTGCGGCAGGACCACGAGCGGCACGGCGACCACGGCGAGATCATGGCCACCTTGCTGCACGTCGCCGAGGCGTGGGGGCCGGACGCGCTGCCCGTGCTCCCGGTCGTCCTGCCGCTCCTGAAAGACACGCGGTACTCGTTGCGCGTGGTCGACGTGCTGCTGGCGATGGGTCCCGGCGCCGCCTCGACGGCGTCCGCCGTGCGCGACGCGGTCGTCCTCGACCACCCGGCCAACCACCACAGGACCGCGTGGGCCGCGTGGCGCATCGCGGGGGGTGACGACGGCACCGCCCTGCGGCTCCTGGGCGAGGCGGTGCACGACGAGCAGGCGTCGCCGTACGGACCGGTCCTCCTCCTGTCCGACTTCGGTCCCGCCGCCGCGGCGCACGCCGGACGGGTTCGTGAGGTCATGGAGAACGCCGCGTACGGGAGGGTGACGGCGGCGGTCGCCCTGTGGGCGATCACCGGCGATCCAGGGCCCACTCTGGCGGTGTTGGAGGAGGTCGTCGTGCGCTTCACCGGGGACGACGACCGCTACGGCGACCTGGCCGAGGCACTCCGGGGGTTCCTGCGCATCGGCACGGTCACGCCGGCCGCACGGCGGGCACTGCGCCTCGTCGGGGCCCGCGATGCGCGGCTTTCCAACCACCGGGACTACCGGGCCGTCCTCGACGACCAGGAACTCCGCTCCGCCATCGCCGCGGTGCTCGCGCTCCCCTGACGTCCGGTGGCGTCAGTCCCGGTTCCACCGTCGCCGAGCGCGGCCGGGCATGCACCGTCGCCCGGTACCGGCAGGCGGCGATGCCCGAGCAGCTGCTTGCGCCCGAGGACGCAGCAGGTATCCGCGCCGGTAACGGACCAGTTCCGCAAAGGCTCGGGCGAGGTCGCAGGCGCGTGGCCGGTGTCGGTCTCTCGGGTTTCCGATGTGGCAAGGGTGCAGCGAACCACATTTACCGAGTCGGGAGGCGGGCCCCGCAAAACTCTGCCGCGCCGCCTGCCCGGGGTGCGCGCCGCGGCCCGGCAGTCGATCGGCTGACTGCCACAACGGCGGCTCTAAACGATCGCCGAGACATGCCCAAAAGGTGACTTTCTGGAGTTCAGGCCGGTCGGATAGCAATGGTGCGGCGCCTGGCACGACCCGCCGACGGTCGGCGGCGATTCCCAGTCTGCCGAGGAAGGAACATCTCGTGATCCGCACCCGTTTCGCCGTCACACTGGCCACCATGGCCGTCACCGCCCTGGCCGTCACCGCGAGTTCCGCGTCCGCGGCCCCCGGTGACACGGTCAACATGTGCGCCAGCGCCCTCACCCCGGACGGCTGGGTCGACGTCCAGTGGTGGAACAGCGCCGGGTGCGGCTCCGGCTTCACGCCCAACATGAAACAGATCAAGGACCTGAGAGGCTATCCCGTGGGTACGCAGGTCAACGCCTGCGCGTCTACCTGGCCGCCGGCCGGCTGGACCATCACCAGCACCTACTACTCCAGCGGCTGTCGCTACTCCGCCGTCCCCAGCTTCAACCCCAACACCTGGACCCTGAAGCGCACTTCCTGACCTCACGTCGAAGCCAGAGCCAGGAACTGTCCGGCGGATCATGTGGCTGTCGGACCAGTGGGTCGTTGTGTCGGGCATGGGGCGGGGTGATCTGACGAATGCCGAGCGGGTCCGGCTGGAGCCGCACTTGCCGACGCCGGGGCAGCGTGGCGGCAGGTGGAACGATCACCGCAGAGTGATCAACGGAGTCTTGTTCCGGGTCCGAACGGGCATACCGTGGCGGGACCTCCCGAGCGTTTTGGCAACGGGAAGACCGTCTATGAACGCCATCGGCGCTGGTCGGCGGACGGCACGTGGGACCGGATCTTGCGTGCCGTCCAGGCCGACGCCGACTTCGCGGGCCGGATCGAATGGAGCATGGTCAGCGTCGATTCGACGTCCTGCCGGGCCCATCAGCACGGGGCCGGGGCCCGGAAGAAGAAGCCACACGTCCCGAAAAGAGGTCAACGCCCCGGCACCACCGCCCCGACGAAGGACCCGGCCGGTCTCGGGGCGTTCTGACCTGCAAGATCCACCTCGCGGGCAAAGGCGGCTGCCGGCCGCTGGCTTTCCTGCTCACACCCGGCCAGTGGGCGACGCCCCGCAGATGATCGAGGTCCTCGAACTCATCCGCGTTCCCCGCCCACAGGGCGGTCGTCCTCGGACCCGGCCGGACCACCTGGGCGTGACAAGGCATACAGCTCACGCCGCAATCAGCGCTACCTGCGAAGACGCCAGATCAAGCACACCATCCCAGCGCCAGGTGCTTGAGGAGGCCGCCCAAAGTGATGGCGGACGTGCCGAGCGTGGCGCGGAGACCGGCGGCGTCCAGGCCGGAGCACTTCCAGGCAAGGGTAGCCCGCTGACGCTCGAGGGTGCCGAGGAGTGCTGCGGCCTCGGTGCCGGCAAGGGGAGGTTCCGGCCAAGCTTCGGTCTGGCTCTCGGTCATAGCCGCGGACCTTAGCGAACGGGGCCGGCAGCGCAGCCAACGGGTGAACCGCAATGAACCGCTCACTCAAAGCCACAAGATCCGCCGGACGGGCCTGCATCGCCTGCACCCTCATCTGCTACCGACGGCTCACCCGAGCAGGCGACCCCTAGGACGCGACGGCGCAGGCGAGATGGGCGCCGCAGACGGTGCAGCGGAAGAGCATGGCGGTTGCCCCCTCGCCCAGGTGGGTCGGGAAGTGCTCGAGCCGGTTTTGGTCGTGCCAGCGGGCGAGGCGCATCAGCCCACATCTGGTCGAGGGCTTCGGGTGCGCCGCCGGTTCGGTGTACCCGACTTCGGCCACGAAGGCGGCCGCGTCCTGGCAGTGGAGTTGCCGGTGTGGGTCCTGCCAGGCGTGGAAGCCAGGGCGGCAGCGGCGCGTTCTTCGTCGTTGAGCGACGCTCACCAGCATCCGCGTCGGCGCGGCTCGGGCATTGTGCACGTGTACCTCGCGTGCCGGCGTCACGATTCCGCGAATGGGCCGGTGGTGACGAAGCGGTGGAGTTGGCGGGCGAAGCTCTGCGCCTCCTCGGGCGGCCAGGAGGCGAGGGACGCCTCGATGAACGCGGCGAGGCGCTGCCGGGTGGTCTTCACCGTCTGCTGTCCGGTTTCGGTCAGGGCGAGCAGGGTGGCGCGGCGGTCGTCGGGGTCGGGTTCGCGGCGCAGCAGGCCGGCTTCCTCCAGGCGGGTGGCGCGGCGGGTGACGCCGGAGCGGTCGAGGCCGATTTCGCCCGCGAGGTCGGCGGCGCTGCACGGGCCGGTCCGGGCGAGCCCGCTGAGGACGGGGTAGGTGGTTTCGTCCACCGCCTCGCCCAGGCCGTCTGTCAGTCGCGCGTAGAGCCGTGCTCGGGTGCCTCGCCTGAGCAGAGTTCCAAGAGCGTCCGCGATCTCGTGTCCCACATCGTTAGGCATGACCCAAGAATAGCGTGCGCGACGCACGCAATCTGTAGTACGGTGCATATGCGTGCTCGGCGCACGCACTTTCCGTCGAAACATGAAC
>NZ_JAERRK010000041.1 GCF_016741775.1 Streptomyces actinomycinicus
ACGCAACGGTGGGCGCACCCCCGCCCGCTTAGCACCGCCCGGGTCGCGTTCTCGGCATCAAGCGGGTCGGGCCTGCCGCGCCGACGGAGGTCGGCCCGGCCGAACCGATTCACATCGATCGAAATCACCTGCATCGACGCTGGGCCGACCACAACGCACGGCTGCTGGGCAGTTCCACACCGGCCGCGGCACCTGGACCGCCATCACTGCCGCCGGTTTCGCCGTCACCACCATCGGCCGACCCACCTCGGAACGTGGTCGATTTCGTCCAGCAGACCTGTTCTCGTCTGCACCAGCTTGCAGCCACGTCAGCCCGCTCGTCCGAGCGAATTGGCTCGAAGCGCCCGTCGCCGGTGAACAGCACTGCCATCGCCGCTTACGTGGCCGCGTTCGCCGGATCCCATGCCACCGCCGTACGTCAATACAGGTGAAAGCGACTTCTAGGCGACCTCGCCGATCCTTCGTGCGGGGCCCGTCGCCCCGTCGTGGTGGATCGGTGTGTGGGCTCCTCGCAGTGACACACCGGAGCCGCCGCGCCGGGCGGCCACGATCTCCGCCGTGATCGACAGCGCCGTCTCCTCCGGTGTCCGCGCGCCGAGATCGAGTCCGATGGGCGACCGCAGGCGGGCCAGTTCCAGTTCTGTGACGCCGGCCTCCCTCAGCCGCTCGTTGCGTTGCAGGTATGTGCGGCGCGAACCCATCGCGCCGATGTAGGCCACGGGCAGCTTGAGCGCCCTCTCCAGCAGGGGTACGTCGAACTTGGCGTCGTGGGTGAGGACGCAGAGCACCGCCCGCGAGTCGAGCTGCGTCGCCTCCAGGTAGCGGTGCGGCCAGGCGACGACGACCTCGTCCGCTTCGGGGAAGCGTTCCTTCGTCGCGAAGACCGGGCGGGCGTCGCACACGGTCACGTGGTAGCCGAGGAACTTCCCGACCCTGACGAGCGCCGAGGCGAAGTCGATCGCCCCGAAAACGATCAGGCGGGGGGCGGGGACGCTGGACTCGACGAGGAGCGTCAGCGGCTGCCCGCAGCGCGAGCCGTCCTCGCCGATGACGACGCCTCCGGTCCGGCCCGCGTCCAACATGGCGTGGGCCTCGCCGGCTGCCCTCCGGTCCAGGTCGGGGTAACCGCCGAGCCCGCCCTCGTACCTGCCGTCGGGGTGTACCAGGAGGGCGCGGCCGAGCAGTTCGGGCGGCCCTTCGGTGACGCGGACCAGGGCCGCCGCCGACCCCTGTGCGGCGGCGGCGCAGGCCGCGGCGATCACCGCGCGGGCGGGCGAGTCGGGCAGGACCGGCGTGACGAGTATGTCGATGACACCGCCGCAGGTCAGACCGACGGTGAAGGCGTCCTCGTCGCTGTAGCCGAAGCTCTCCAGGGTGTTCTCGCCGTCGGCCAGGGCCTGCCGGCACAGTTCGTAGACGGCGCCCTCCACACATCCGCCGGAGACCGAACCGATGGCCCTGCCGTCACTGTCGACGGCGAGGGCCGCACCGGGCTGCCGGGGCGAGCTTCCGTTCGTGGCCACGACCGTGGCGACGGCGAATTCACGTCCCTGTCGGGCCCACCGGTCGAGTTCTTCGGCGATGTCCAGCATGGTGGTCTCCTTCACTGGGGGATTCGAGGAATCAGGGATGTGTGGAGGGGTCGAGTGGGATGGTGTGACTGGCCGGTGCGGTAGGGCTTCCCCACGCCGATCCGGCTCTCGATCGGGTGCGGGGCCAAGTGATCGATGAAGATCGGGGTCAGGGTGAGGAATCGCCCCGTCGTGCCTTCTGCTGGTTGATCGCCAGCCAGACGCGGTCGCGGGTCACGGGCATTTCGGTGAAGCGGATGCCGGTGGCGTCGTACAGGGCGTTGGCGAAGGCGGGCGCCACCGGGTTGAAGGGGCTTTCACTCATCGACTTGGCTCCGAGCGGGCCGGTCGAGTCGGACGTCTTCATGAAGTGGACCTCGGTGCGCGGCATGTCGGCGTACTGCGGGAGGCGGTACTGGCGGAAGGCCGCCGTCGTCACCTTGCCGCGCTCGTCGAGCCGTACGGTCTCGAAGAGCGTCGCACCGAGTGCCTGGGCGACTCCCCCTTCGACCTGGCCGCGGCACTGCAGGGGGTTCATGACTTTTCCCGCGTCGGCGGCGTGCACACTGCGCAGGATCCTCATCTCGCCCGTCTGAGGGTCGACGGCGATGCGGAACCATTGGGCGTTGAAGGCCACGGAGCGCGGGCTGCCGCCCCAGTAGCCGTCCGCGGTGAGTTCGGCCTGCGTTCCCTGCACGTGTGCTGCCTCGTACAACTCCTTCAGCGTGACCTGGCGGCCCGCGCAGTCGACCGCCTCCGCGTCGAGCGTGCACAGGTGGCGGGGCACTCCGGTATAGCGGGCTGCGAAGGTCTTCAGTCGTCCGGCCAGGGCGTCGGCGGCGAGCATCACCGCCTTGCCCGCCACGACGGTGCCGGCGGAGCCGAAGGCGCCGGTGTCATGGCGGACGACGTCGGTGTCGGACTGGCGGACGGCGATCCGGTCCACGGTGGTGTGGAGGGCGCCCGCGGTGATCTGCTTGTGGACCGTGGTGGTGCCGTTGCCGAACTCGGCGGTGCCGACGGCGAGGTCGTACGTGCCGTCGGCAAGGAGGGTGACGGTGGCGTCCGCGTAGTGTCCGTTCGGCGGGGCGGTGGCGATCATCGCCATGGCGGCGCCCTGACCGGTGAGCCAGCCCTCCGGCACCTCTTCGGTGCTGCGGTCCTGCGCGATGGCGTCGCGGACGATGCTCAGGCACTGGTCGAGGCCGTACGAGGCGATGTACAGGTCCTCGTCGTGGCCGATCGGGGTGATCATGTGGTCGCCGGGGCCGATGATGTTCTTCTCCCGGAAGGCCAGTGGGTCCATGCCCAGGCGTCGGGCGACCTCGTCCATGGCGGACTCGACGGCGAAGGTGACCTGGCCCAGTCCGTAGCCCCGGAAGGCTCCTGAGGGGACGGTGTTGGTGTAGACGGCGTAGGCGTCGACCTTCTTGTGCGGGGCGCGGTAGACGGCGAAGGATTCGCCGACGCTGTGGAACATGACACCGGGGCCGTGGTTCCCGTAGGCGCCGGTGTTGGAGACCACCCGCATCTGGATCGCGGTGAGCGTGCCGTCGGCACGGGCGCCGAGCTTGATGCGGATGGTGAACGGGTGGCGGGTGGTCGCGCCGTAGAACTGCTCGGCGCGGGTGTATTCGAGCTTGACCGGGCGGCGCAGTCTGAGTGCGGCCAGGACGGCGATGTCCTCGGTCAGCATCTCCTGCTTGCCGCCGAAACCGCCGCCCACCCGGCCCGCGACGACCCGGACCTCGTCCTCGGCGAGGTCGTAGAGGGCGCACAGCGCACGGCGGGTCAGGAACGGGGTCTGCGTGCTGGAGCGCACCGTCAGCCGCTCCCCGCTGCCGTCCTCCTTCGGCTCGAAGTAGGCGACACAGCCGTGGGTTTCGAGGCTGGCGTGCTGCACGCGCTGGGTCCGGAAGGTCTCCTCGTAGACGACCGCTGCTTCGGCGAATCCGTCGTCCACGGAGCCGATCTCGCCGTGGATCTCACCGGCCACGTTGTTCTCGACGCGGGCGATCCTCTGCTGTGGGCCCTTGTCGGCGTGGATGACGGGTGCACCGGAGCGCATGGCTTCCTCGGGATCGGTGACATAAGGGAGTTGCTCGTACGTCACCTCGATCCGCCGGCAGCCCTCCTCAGCGGCCTGCTCGCTGTCCGCGACGACGGCGGCCACGCGCTGGCCGACGAAGCGGACGACGTCGTCCAGGACGCGGGTGTCGTCGGGGTCCTCGGTGGGGTGTTCGTGCCGGGCGCTGGAGTAGAGCGTGGCGGGGGCGTCCTCGTGGGTGAGGGCGGCGTGCACGCCGGGGACTCGCAGGGCGGCGGAGGTGTCGATGGCGAGGATGCGGGCGTGCGGGTGCGGGGATCGCAGCAGTTTCATGTGCAGCAGCCCTGGCACGTCGACGTCGAAGGTGTAGCGGGCGGTGCCCGTCACGACCTGGGGTCCGGCCGGGGCGCCGAGGCTCTTGCCGACTGCTCTGCCGGCGCAGGGTCGTTCGGTGTGCTTGACGCCACGGACGGCGTCCGCGATGGCGCGGTATCCCGTGCAGCGGCAGAGGTTGCCCTTGAAGGCGCGCGGCAGGTCGTCGAGCTTGCCGTCGTCGTGGGCGGTGCCCCGCTCCGCCTCGAGGGCGGCCGTGGTCATCAGGAACCCGGCGGTGCAGAATCCGCACTGGAAGCCCTGGGCGTCCAAGAACTTCTGCTGCACCGGGTGGAGTTCGCCGTCCTTCGCGGCCAGGCCCTCAACGGTGGTGACCGACCGGCCCTCGGCGCGAACGGCGGGATAGAGGCAGCTGTGCACCGGCTCGCCGTCCACATGGACGGTGCAGGCCCCGCAGTCCCCGGCGTCGCATCCCTTCTTCACCCCGAACCAGCCGCGCTCGCGCAGGTACGTGCGCAGACACTGCCCGGCGCGGGGCTCGGCGTCGAAGGGCTGGTCGTTGACCTGGACGTGGAAGCTCATCGCGCACCGTCCAGGGTGAGTTCCCGACGGACCTGCTCGGCGAGGTGGAAGGCCATGTGCCGCCGCCACTCGGGCAGCCCGTGGATGTCGTCGAACCAGTCACCGTCACCCACCGCCGTAGTGATTGCCGTGCGCAGTTCGGCCCGGTCCGGCGGCAGGGCGAACCAGAGACGGAACGGCCGGGTGGTCGCGGCCGTGATGGTCACGGCGAATGATCCGTCCGCCGGGTCCAGCGTCCCGATGACGAGGGCGGCGGAGCGCCCGAGGCCGTAGAGCGACACCTGCATGAAGGCGGTACGGCAGCGCAGCGAGCGGGCGGGAATCGTGACCGAGCGCAGCATCTCGCCCTCGGCGAGGTCCTTGCGCCCGGCTCCGGTGACGAAGTCGGCCACCTTCACCCGCCGGTGCGCGCCGTCCTGGGCCTGGAGCAGGCACTCGCCGTCGAGGGCGGCGGTGAGGGAGATCATCGGTCCGGCGGGCAGGCCGTTGCAGAGGTTCCCGCCGACGGTCGCCATGTTCCAGATCTTGAACGAGGCGAGGAAGGCCCGGCAGCACTGCTCGATGAGCGGCGCGGCCTGAGCGTCGAGTGTCCGCCCGAACCGGGACAGCTGCGCGATCGTGCAGGTGGCCGCGATCTCCAGCGAACCGTCGGGCAGGATCTGGACCGGCTCCCAGCCCATCCGGCTCAGATCGATCAGCCGGCGCAGATGCGGCTGCGGCTCCGAGAAGAGGTACGTGCCGCCGCCGAGCCAGGCGTCGCCCGGTCGCCAGGGCTCGTGACGGCTTGCGTCACGTATGTCGAGCACCGTGTTCAGATCCATGTCCCCACCTCCGTCGGCCACTGCTTGCCTGCTCAGTGAAGCCGCGCCGGAGGCCGAAAACGACTGGTCCGCCGCACGGGAAATCTCCAGCCGGACCGGCAATGTCCTGGTGAATCATCCAAGAGGCATTCTCCTTCCTTACCCTTGCATTTACGATGGCCCGGCCCATGTCCACCTGGTGGGTGTGAGAAGTCGACGTCACCACCGGTGGCCGCGCAAGGAGTCAGCACCATGCACGTCGGAGACCTTCTCCAGATCGAGGGGCTCGATCTCACCCACCTCTGGGGTGGCGAGAACCTGCTTGGCCAGGCGATCAGCGGAGTGACCGCGACCGACCTGGAGGACCCCGCACGTTTCGTCCAGCCCGGCGAGATCGTGCTCAGTGGCCTGGTCTGGTGGAAAGAGGCGGACGGCCGGGCCAGGACCGAGCGATTCGTCTCGGCACTGGCACAGGCCGGCGCCACGGCACTGCTCGCCGGCGAGGAGACCCACGGCAGTGTCCCCGGCGACATCGTCGACGCATGTCGAGCCCACGGCATCGCGCTCCTGGCCGTGCCGGCGCACACCAGCTTCCGGGCCATCACAGAAGCCGTGTACCGGCGCCAGTGGGGCGACCTCAGCCGCCGCCCCGCCGACCACTTCGCCCTGCCCGATAACGTACGCAGCGACCTCGGCCGCCTCGTCGATCAGGGCACCGACGCCGACACACTCCTGGGTCGTGCGCTCGCTCCGTTCGGTGCGCCGCCGTGCTACGTGCTCACCAGCACCGGCCGCACGATCGCCCGCACCGCTTCGGCCCCCCAACTGTCGGCGGCGAGGGCGGTGGAGAGCCTGCGCAGCCTCACCGGAGAGACGCTGCGCGTCCAGGCGGAGACCACCCCGTACGACGCCTGGTATCTCCATGTGCCCCAGGTGGGCGGAGCGCCTCCCCGAGCGCTGCACGAGATAGCCGAGGTGATCGGCCAGTACCGTCACCATCACCACCGCCAGTGCGCGGCCCGGCGCCGGACCGGGCAGGAGCTGATCTCCCTCGTCGACCTGGGCGACGCCGGCGCCGGAGTGCTGGCGGACGCGCTCGAGTCCTGCGGGCCGCTCGCCGAGGGACCCTGGCGGGTCGTGGTCACGAGCACCGGTGGGCGGCACGCGGACAGGGGCGCCGCGGAAGCGCTCAGAGAGGCGCTCGAGCACCTCACCGCGACGGTCTTCGCTGCGGGCACGACGACGGATGCCGAAGCCGTCGCTGTCGTACGCGTGAGAGGCGAGGACACCCTCCGGCTCGACGAGCCCTGGTCCCTGCTCAACGGCTGCCGACCGGAGACTCCGCTGTACGCCGGGGTCAGCAGCCCCGCCGCGGAGCCCTCCGGACTCCACGCCGCCCTCACCCAAGCGCGCTACGCCCTCGCGGCCGCGCGGCACGGCTCCCCGACGACCGGCCGCGTGGCCATGATCGAAGGACTCGCCTCCCTGGAATCACTCCTGGCAGGCATCCCCACGGACGTGCGAACAGCCTTCAGCGGCACGACACTCGGCCCGCTCGCCCGCAGCGGGACGGCCTCCCACCAGACTCTTCTGGAGACCCTGGAGGTCTTCTTCGCCCACAACTGCTCCTGGGCCCGCACCGCAAAAGCCCTGCACGTGCACATCAACACGGTCCACTACCGCATCGAACGCGTGCAGGCACTCACCGGGCGGGACCTCTCCCGCCTCGACCACAAACTCGACCTGCACGCCGCACTCCTGTGTCGGTGAGTCACCGGCAGGCGAGCGCCGGCTCAAGGAGCGTCGATGTGCACGTCGGTGGACTTCACGCGCGCCGTGACCCTGGCACCCACCTCGATGCCGAGTTCCTCGACGGACTCCCGCGTCACGAGCGAGACGATGCGGTGGGGTCCCGACTGGACCTCGACCTGTGCGGCGACGTCGTCGAGCGTCACGCGGGTCACGATCCCGGAGAACGCGTTGCGTACGGATGTGACCGCGGGCCCTTCCCGCAACGGGTGCGTACCCGCTGCCCGTTCCTTCGCGAACGCGGCAAGGCTCACTCCGTCGATCGCGCGGTTCCTCAGCCCTTCCCGGTCCATGCGCAGCCGTCCGGAATCCGCCCACCTCCGGACGGTCTCCGAACTCACGCCCAGCAGCCTCGCGGCCTGCCCAATGCTGTACGACGGCACAGAGCGAACTCTAGTCAGGCTCCGACGCCGACACCCCGCACGGTCTTGCGTCATGGGCGGGCACGCGCTTGGTGGGGATCTCCGCTGTACGTCGTTTGATGAATTGAGCGCGATGCCCTGTCCGGCGGGATCGGCCGGTCAGGGCTCCGTGCTCAGCTCACTTGCACTGGCCGGTGTGCGGCCCGTTCACGGTGTTACCCGACTGCTGCAGGCTGGGTGAGTTGCCCGTGCAGCGCAGGGGCGCCTCGACCTGGTTGCCCTCGAACTCCGGGACGAGGTCCTCGGACAGCAGGCCGCTACCGCTGTTGTCGTTGATCCTCACCGGCGCCGACATCGTGTTGGACGAAACCTCCAGGCCGCCGGTGTTGCCGTCCAGGGTCAACGGGGCCTTGAAGGCGCTCCCCGCGCAGTCCGTCCCCTCACCGTCGCCCAGCAGCACGAAGCCGCTGGTGCCTCCGAGGGTTACCTTCCCGTCGAGGGTCGAGTGGCAGATGGTGACGGCGAGGGCGCCGTCCGAGACCACCGGGCCGTTGATATGTGCACCCGACACTGCCAGCGCTCCGCCGGGCTGCACCTCCACCGGGCCGTTCTGCGTAGTGCCGGGGGCGATGCACAGCGACTGGTCGGCGGCCACGGTCAGCGGGCCGTCGTGGTCCGTGATGCACGGCTGGCTGAAGCCGGTGGTGAGGTCAGTGGCCGCGACCGTGGCGCCGGCTGTGAAGGTGGGGTCGCCGCCGTAGGTGGCGGTGATTGTGTGCGTCCCGGGCTGGAACTTGCTGGTTGTGAAGGTCGCCCTTCCGCCCTTGAGCGGTACGGTCGCCAGCGTGGTCGTCCCGTCCGAGAAGGTGACCGAGCCGGTCGGGGTGCCCGCGCCCGGGTTGGCCGAGGCCACGGTGGCCGTCACGCCGACGGCGTGGCCGAACAGCGGGGTGGCTGTGTCCGCGCTGAGCGTGACCGACGTCCCGTACCGGAACGTGACGACCGCCTTTCCGTTGCCGTGGTTGACGCCCTGGAGGAGCGCGACGTTCGTCGCCGACGGATCCGCGTAGCTGCTGCCGCCTCCACCGCCCGCGCCCGGGAAGTAGCCCGGGTTGCCGCCGCCGGAGCCGCCGCCACCGCCGTGCCAGCCGCCACCGCCGCCACCACCGCCGGGGCCGCCGCCACCGCCGTTGCCGCCGGTGCCACCGCTGCCGGGATTGGGCTCGCTGGTGATCGGGTCGAGGTCGATGCCCGGGGTGCCGGGGCCGCCGTTCAGGGTGTTGGGGTTGCCGTGACCTGACGCGGTCTGGGTGGCGCCGCCACCGGCCAGGCCGGAGCCCAGCGGGCCGTTGCTCTGGCCACCGTCCTGGCCGACGAGACCGCCGCCGGCGCCGCCCTGCAGCTTCGGGCCGCCGTTGCCTGCGCCACCGCCGCCGCCGGCCACCAGGACGCGGTCGGAGCCGCCGAAGGCACCGACCCGTACGTCCGAGCCGCCGCCGCCCGAACCGCCGCCACCGTGCGCGCCGCCACCGCCGCGCCCGTGGCCGGTGCCGCCGGGACGGGCGAACTCACCGTGCCGGGACGAACCGGGGATGCCGGCCGCGCCGGTGGTGAGCTGGAGGGTCTGGCCCGGGGTCACCGGCAGGGTGGCACGGGTCTCGCCGCCGAGACCGCCGGGCGCGCCGGAGATCGCCGGGTGCGGGTCGATGTAGCCTGCCGCGCTGCCGCCCTCGCCGCCGAACAGGTCGACGTCGACCGCGGTCACGCCGTCCGGGACGGTGAAGGTGTCCGTGCCCACGGAGTTGTAGGTGCACGTGGGCTGCCGGGAGGTGGTGAAGACGCCGCTGGTGCCGCAGGGCTCGGCCGCGCTCGCCGCGCCGGCGGCCGCGGTGAGGGGCACGATCGTGGCGGCGACGAGGCCGGTGGTGCCGGCCACCGTCATCATCCTGGATCTGAATACGGTTCGACGGGAGGTCGGGCTGCTGTCGTTCATGGGTGTTGACACTGTTTCTCCGGCCCTGTGGGCAGCTGAGATGGGGGGACGGGTGCTCCGCAGGCGGGCCGAGCCCGCCTGCGGAGCGGGACCAACCAGTGGACTAGACGCCGTCGTTGGCGCAGAGCGCCCAGACGTCCGAGTAGGTGTTGGCGGAGCTGGCTCCGCCGGTGTGGGTGTAGGCGGTCCAGTACGCGGCAGTGGTGGTCCCGTCGCTGACGGGATTGCCGCTGTTGTCGCTGGGGAAGCTGCCGTTGAGGTGATCGCCGCCCGAGCCCGGGCCGGTGAAGTCGGTGGTCGTGACACTGCCGCCGCTGATGGCCGCGCCGCCGCTGACCAGTTTGCCGTCGGTGCCGCAGCCCACGGTCGCGGTCTGGCCCGTAGTGGCCGAGGTCGGGCCGCTCACCTCGCTGTAGTGGACCTTCACGGTGACACCGCTGACGTTGATGCCGCTGCCGCTGCAGATCGCGTACACGTACGTGGTGTTGGTGGCGCCGCCACCGCCGCCGTTGTAGCCGACCGCCGTCCAGGAGTCGGGGTTGGCCTCTCCGTCGGCCGCGGCCTTCAGGCCGAAGTCGTGCGCGGAGTTGTTGAACGTGGGGAAGCTGGCAATCGGCTTGAGGCTGCCGACATCGGCCGGGGTGGTCCGGGCGCCGCCGCCGAGCAGCGCGGTGTTGGCCGGGCAGGTCGCCGTGACCGCGAGCGGCGCCGCCGAGTTGGTCGGCCCGGCGGCCTTGTTCATGACGGTCTGGGTGTGGTTGATCAGGTTGCTGGTGAAGCACACGGCGTACGGGGTGGAGGAGAACGAGCTGTTCACCGCGCCGCCGCTGCCGCCGATGCCGAGCCAGTGGGTGTTGTCGGTACCGACGACACCAGCGGTGCCGGTGTACTCGGTGGAGCCGTCAGAGCTGGGCTCGGTGCCGTTCACGTGATTGCCGTTGGACGACGTACCGGTGCCGATGGCCTGGTCGATGCCACCACCGGAGACGAGACCGCTGCTGCAGTCCGCGTGGGTCGAGATCTCGGAGAAGGTGCTGGCGGGGCCGAGGGTGGCGCCAGGGGTCTTCACGGTCACGCTCACGGTGTTGGCATACGCGACCCCGGGCACAGCCAGGGCCAGAAGGGCGCCTATCACCAGCGCCTTGCCGGCCACCAGGCGTGGCAGGAATGTGGTCTTCATCGGACTCTTCCTCTCTGATTGCAGCGCTGCGCACGGGGCAGGGCAGCGCGGAGAAATGCCGTGCAGGAGAAGCACCGACCGCTTCGGGGGCGCGACCGTCACGGGTCCAAGGGCGGCTGGGGAGCCTTCGACGGCGGGAGACGGAACCCGTACGAGTCGACACTCAACGCGGCTCGCAGACGCGGACATTAACAGCCCGCCAGAAGCGCAGCTACGGGCGAATCGCACAGGATGGGATGGCAGATGCTACATACGACGGCCATTCGACCTTGAACTTGCAGGACGCCCCTCTGGCCGTCCAAGCACGTGAAGCAGTACCCGGCCATCAGCGCCGGCAGCAGGCCGAACGTGTCGACAGCGACGTGCCGCTTGAGCCCGTTGATCACTTGGCACCGTCGAAGGGGCGTCCGTCGGACCCGACGACGGCGTCCGCCTTGACCGACTGGGAGTCGATCACGCCCGTGCCCGACTCGGTGTCCCGGCCCGCACGGGGGCCGTAGCGCACAACTGCGGCAGCGCGGGGCCTCCTGGACAGTTCGTTCGGCCAAGACGCCTTCTGGCATACCTAGCGGCCCTGTTCCCATGCCGGGCGCCTACTGCGATCACCCGATCCAGACTCTCGGTCGGCGGGCACCGCTCAAGATCGGAAACGCAACCGCTATGGAGACAGCAGGATCAACGGTGCTGCTTCTCCGGGCCGCCAGTCGGGTGAGGAGGACGCCGTCGGGTGCCGTCACCCTGGCCCACTCGCGCAGTGCCGTGGCGGGGTCGGGGACGTGGTTGACCAGTGCTGCGCTGAAGACGCCGTGCACCGCGCCGGCCGGCAACGGCAGTCGGCAGGCGTCGGCCAGCAGCAGACGTGCGAGGGCGGCGCGTCCTTCGCGCGCGGTGGCTGTCAGCATCGCCAGGGTGAAATCCGCGCCGAGGACGACGCCCTGGTCACCCACCGAGGCACGTCGCGCCGACAGGGCCCGGCCGCTGCCGCGGCCCACGTCAAGCGCGCGTTGTCCCGGGTGCAGTCCCGGAACGCCTGGACCGGGTAGCGGTCACAGGAGGCCAGCAAGGTGGCCCCGGACGGCAGTTCTACGGTGTCGGAGTGCCAGTGCAGGGCGTGGAGCCGTTCGGGTGCCTCGGCGAAGAGCGGGTCGGTGTGCGCGGCCGGGGAGACCCGGACCTCGCCCCAGCCGATCTGAGCGCCGTCGCCGGCACGGACTGTTCCGCCCGCCGCCGACGCCAGGAGCTGCGCACCCAGACACACGCCGAGTACCGGTACCTCGGCCTCCAGCGCCGCCCGCAGCAGCGCCGGCTCCGCCGCGCGGCCGGGAAAGTCCTCGTACGCCACCATCGGCCCGCCCATCACCACCAGGGCGACCGCATCGGCGAGCGTGTCCGGCACCTCCTCCCCCGCCCACGTCCGGCACACCCGCACCGGCAGCCCAGCGGCCTCCAACGCCGAGGCAAGAGCGTACGGGCCCTCCTGCGGCGCATGCTCCAGGACCAGCACGTGGGCGGCCTGTGCCCCGCTCACCAGGCTCCGTTCGTCGCGGGGTAGCAGCCGTCCACCCGTATCGCGTCGATGCCGCTGATGTGCCGGGCCCCGCAGCGGTCCTGGGGCAGCACCAGTTGTGGGCCGACACGGTCGAGCGGGGTGTCGTCGAGGGTGACCCCGAGCAGGACGGGGGCACGGCCGAAGTCCGGATCGATCTCCGCCCAGGACAGCACCGCGTGGTGGCCGTCCGCGCCGCGCACGGCGATCAGGAAGCGCAGTCGGTCCTTGCGGCGGCCGGGGTCGAAGGCGGGACCGGCGTCCACGAGGACGTCGTGCAGGAGCGGTCCGGTGAAGCAGTGGTGCTGGATGCCGCTCGTGGCGCACTCGAACGCGACCTCGGCCCGGCGTTGAGGCCAGGCGAGAAGGTCGGGCACCGTCAACCGGGCCGGCCGGGCCAGATCACCGGTGAGGACGACTTCCGCCACCTGCCCGGTGGCCGTACCGGCAGCTGCGAGGGACTGACTCACGGGCTACCACCTCCCGGATGACCGTACCCGGACACCCTGCATGTACAAACGCATATGCCATGCCCTGAGATGCAGGATTCAGCTCATGCGAAGCTACAGAAGACTTTCCCCTCGCATCTGCGGCAGTATGCTCAAGCGCATGCACACCTACCGGATCGGAGATGCGGCCGCCTTACTCGGCGTCAGCGCCGACACCGTGAGGCGCCTGGTCGACGGCGGGAAACTGACCGCCGAACGCGACGAGCTGGGCCGCCGGATCATCCCCGGGCCTGCCCTCGCGGCCTACGCCCGGCAACTGCACCGGGCGGAGCGGGAGTCCACCGGCTCCTCGGCCCGCAACCGGTTCTCCGGCATCGTCACCGATGTGATCCTCGGCGACGTGTCGGCTCAGGTGGAGATCCAGGCCGGACCGTTCCGGGTGGTGGCGATGGTCAGCCGCGAGTCGGCTGAAGAGTTGGAGCTGGAGCCCGGG
>NZ_JAERRK010000042.1 GCF_016741775.1 Streptomyces actinomycinicus
CTCGGTCGGTGGGGAGGGTGAGTTGTTCGGGGAGGTTGTGCAGTTGCTGGGTCCAGTAGGTGATCTGGGTGGTGAAGAGGCTGTCGGGGTCGCTCTGGTCGCCGAGGAGTTCGTTCTGCCAGAGGGTGTAGTCGGTGTACTGGACGGGCAGGGGCGGCCGGTCGGGGGCGTGGCCCTCGGTACGAGCGGTGTACGCCTCCGTCAGCTCGCGTGACAGCAGCCCCATCGACCAGCCGTCACCCGCGATGTGATGGACCACGATCAGCAGCGCGTGTTCCCGCGCCGACAACGCGAACAGATCCGCACGCAGCGGGATCCCGCTCGCCAGATCGAAGGGACGACGAGCCGCCGACGCCAGCGCGTCCGGCAGCGCGCCCTCCGTGATGCGGGTGACGGGCAGCTCGACGGTCACGGTGTCCAGGACGCACTGACAGGGCACGCCCTCGGTCTCCGGGAACACCGTCCGCAGACTCTCGTGCCGGGCCACCACGTCCCCGAGCGCCGCGCGCAGCGCATCGCGGTCCAGGTCACCGGACAGCCGGACGACGAGCGGGATGTTGTACGTGGCGCCAGGACCCTCCAGCCGGTGCAGGAACCACAGCCGCCGCTGGGCCGAGGAGAGGGGCACGACCGGTGGACGCTCCCGCACCGTGAGCGCAGGACGCGCGGGACCCGCGGTGTCCAGCAGAGCCGCCACCGCGGCCGGCGTCGGCCCCTCGAACAGCGCGCGCAGCTCCAGCTCGACCCCGAACGTAGCCCGTATCCGGGCGATCAGCCGGGTGGCCAGCAGGGAGTGGCCGCCCAGGTCGAAGAAGCCGTCGTCCACACCGACCCGCGGCAGCCCGAGGACCTGGGCGAACAGGTCGCACACCAGCTGCTCCTGCGGGGTGCGCGCCTCACGCCCCGACACCGGTCCCGAGAACTCCGGTTCCGGGAGCGCGGTGCGGTCCAGCTTGCCGTTGGCGGTGAGGGGCATGCGGTCCAGCAGCACGACGACGGCCGGCACCATGTACTCGGGCAGTCGCTCCCTCATGAACGCGCGGACCACGTCGGCCCGGACAGCCTCCTCCCGCGCCACCACATAGGCCACCAGACGGGAGTCACCCGCCTCCTCCGGACGGACCACCACCGCCGCCTCGGCCACGCCCGGGTGGCCGGTCAGCACCGCTTCGATCTCGCCGGGTTCGATGCGGAAGCCGCGGATCTTGACCTGGTGGTCGGCGCGGCCGACGAACTCCAGCTCGCCGTCGGCGTTCCGGCGCACCAGGTCACCGGTGCGGTACATACGGCCGCCGGGCTCGGGGGCGTACGGATCGGGGACGAACCGTTCGGCGGTCAGACCCGGCCGGCCCAGATACCCGCGGGCGACTCCCGCCCCCGCCACGTACAGCTCGCCCACCACACCGGGTGCCGTCAACTCCAGGCTGCCGTCGAGCACATAGGTGCGCAGGTCGGGGATGCCGACACCGATCACGCTGGCCGCGTCCGCGGCTGCCTGCTCACGGGACAGCGGACGGTACGTCACGTGCACCGTGGTCTCGGTGATGCCGTACATGTTGACCAGCACCGGTGCGTCGTCGGGGTGGCGCCGGTACCAGTCGGCGAGCCGGGACGGTTGCAGCGCCTCTCCGCCGAACACCACGGTACGCAGGGCGAGCCGGCGCCCAGGACGGGCGGCGTCCGCGTCGGCCTGCGCCAACTGGTAGAAGGCAGAGGGCGTCTGGTTGAGGACGGTGACACCCTCGTCGTGCAGGAGGTCCAGGAACGCGCTCGGCGTCCGGCTGACCTCGTAGGGCACCACCACCAGCCGGCCGCCGTGCAACAGCGCTCCCCACAACTCCCAGACGGAGAAGTCGAAGGCGTACGAGTGGAACAGCGTCCACACGTCGTCCGGGCCGAACCCGAACCACTTGTGGGTGGCGTCGAACAGCCGCACCACGTTCCGGTGGGTGTTGACGACGCCCTTGGGCCGTCCGGTGGAGCCGGAGGTGTAGATGACGTAGGCCGGGTGGTCGGGCCTGAGCGCGGCGGCGGGGCTGTGGCCGGGGAGGCCGGTGAGGTCGATGGTGTCGAGGTTGATCACGGGCGTGCTCGGCGCGGCGACGGATGTGCCGGTGGTGGTGAGGAGGAGGCCGGGCCGGGCGTCGGTGAGCATGTGGGCCAGGCGGGCGGGCGGGTACTGCGGATCGAGGGGAAGATAGGCCGCGCCGGCTTTCAGGACCGCCAGGACGGCGACGACCAGCTCGGCGGAGCGGGGCAGGGCGAGCGCGACGATGTCTTCCGGGCCGATGCCCTGGCCGATGAGGTGGTGGGCGAGCCGGTTGGCCCGCTCGTCGAGTTCGCCGTAAGTGGTCGTGGTCCGGCCGGAGACGACGGCGACGGTGTGCGGCCGGGCCGCGGCCCGGGCCTCGAACAGGCCGGGCAGGGTGACCTCGGTGGGTGGGGTGACCTCGCCGGGGGCGGCGAGCAGAGTGGCGCGTTCCTCGGTGGTGAGGAGGTCGATCCGGCCGATCGGGCGGGAGGTCTCCGTCGCCGTGAGAGCCCGTAGCACGGTGAGCAGCCGCCCATGGTGACCCGCCAGCTCGGCCGCGGAACAGATCTCGGGGTGCGCGTTGAGGTCGACCGTGGGCCCGGTGCCGTCCCGGCGGTCCCACACGGCGAGCGTGAGGTCGCCGACGAGGCCCGAGGAGAGGCTGTGCGGGGTGGTCCGCAGTCCGGCGAAGTCGACCCCGTACTCGAACGACATGACGTTGACGACCGGCGCGTACCAAGTCCCCACGCTCGCCGGCAGGCCGAGGTCGCGCTGGAGGTCCTCGGCCCGGTACTGCTGGTGGCTGCCCAGTTCGAGCACCGCCTCCCCGATCCGGTCCAGCAACTCGCGGAGCGTCATGTCCGGGCGGAGCGCCAGCCTGAGCGGGAGCACGTTGGAGGCCGTGCCCGGTGTCCTGCGCTGCACCTGGTCCCGGCGCGCCGTCACCGGCAGACCGAGCACCACGGTCGATGCGCCGGCCGTCCGGTGCAGGTGGACGGCCGCGGCGGCGATGACCAGATGCGACCACGGCACGCGCGCCCCGCGGGCCGCCTCGCGCAGGTCGTCCAGCTCGGCGGGGCCCAGGTCCGTGGAGTGCCGCAGGTAGTGATCCGGCGTGGTCGACGGGCGGCCGAGCAACCCGGCCGGTTCGGGGCGGTCGGCGAAACGCCCGGTCCAGTAGGCACGATCGCGGACGAAGCGGTCCGAGTCGCGGTACCGCCGGTCGGCGGCCACCAGGTCGGCCAGCGAGCCGAACGGGCTGGGCGGCACCGGCCGGCCCTGCGCCAGCGCGGTGTAGACGCCGGCGACCCGGCGCGTGATCAGCAGTGACCCGAAGGCGTCCATCACGGCGTGGTGGTAGCCCTGGTACCAGTGGAACCGGTCGGGGCCCAGCCGCAGGAGCGCGTACTCGAACAGCCGGTCCTCGGCGAGGTTCATAGGGCGGGAGACCGCGGCCTCCAGCCAGGTGCGGGCGGCCCGCTCGGGGTCCGGTGCCGCGCTGAGGTCGACCAGAGCGGGCGACCAGTCGCCGAGTTCGCGGACGACCTGCCGGACCTCGCCGCGTTCCGCCCTGAAGCGGACGTGCAGGACGTCGGCCTCCGCGACGACCAGGCGCAGCGCCTGTGCGAACAGCGCCGGGTCCACCCGGCCGCGGATCTCCAGGTATTCACCCACCCGGAAGACCCGGTTGCCCTCCTCCAGCCGCTGCTCGGCGATCCATATCTCGTGCTGGGCAGCTGTGAGGGGCAGCGTGGTGCCAGCGCTGACGGACAAGACTCCACCTCCGAAATTCTCCCCGCGCGGATTGCCGGAGAGGAAAGGAAAGGCTCGCAGCGGCCCGGAAACAGTCGTCGGCAATTCGGCCGGATGACAGAGGAACGGCGGCCGTCGGATGATCGGGCGCGAGATGGCGCCGTGATACCGGAATCGGGGCAAGACCGCCCGGAAATGCAATCGAAGACAAACCTAACCCGGGTGCTGTGGAGGGTCAAGGAGATCAATCGGCTATGCCACGCGCATGCCCCGCCCCGTACCGCCGGCGGGACACGGGGGCGTCGGCCCCCGGCACGCCGGGGAGCCTGCCGGGGAAAAGCCGGCTCGCGCGCGCGGGTGCGTGCGTAGGGCCCGCGGCGCGGACGCGTTCCGGCCGTCGGACCGGTGCGAACGGGCCGTCACCCGGGCCGGGGACGGCCCGGGTGCGTCAGGGGCGTGGTTGCCCGACGTTCATGGCGGTGTTAGTTTCGCCGTCATTGAATGCAGCAATCGAACCCCTTACCCCAAGCCTTTCCGTAAAAGGAAGCATGTATGGCGAATTTATGGTGGGGAAGTCATCTGCTGGACCGAGGGTCCGAGGACGACCTGTGGGCTGTTTCCAGTGCGCCGGTCACCCGTGGTCAACTGCGTGCCGCGGTTGAGGATCTCGGCCGGTGTTTTCGGGCGCATGGTATCGGCGAGGGCAGCTCGGTCGTGCTGCGCATGAAACCGAGTTTCACTTTTCTGCAGGTGTTGCTCGCCCTCTGGAGCCGCGGTGCGCAGGTGGCCCTGGTCGACTTCCGGCTGAAACCGGCCGAATACGAGCCACTGGTGGAGCTGGTGCGTCCGCAGTACCTCCTCGTCGCGGCCGGAGCCGACGGACCGGTGGCCGGATTCCGGCAGGACTCCGGGTTCACGGTCCAGCGTCTGCCGGGCGGCCGGCCCGCAGCCGACGGGGTACGCCTGGTGCTGTTCAGCTCCGGATCGACGGGCCGGCCCAAGGTGATCGGCCGGTCCGCCGACTCCGTGCTGTCTGAACTCGACCGGCACGCCACGCTCCCCGGCATCCCGGGCCGGGGTGACCGGATGCTGTTGCTGAACTCGGTCATGCACAACATGGGCCTGGTCAGCGGTGTGCTGCACGCCCTCGCGGCCGGGGCCACCCTGATCGTGCCGCCGACGCTCCGCCCCGCCGAGGTGGTGCGGCTGATGGCCCGTACGGAGGCGACCGCCGTGTACGGCACCCCGGTCCACTACGACCTGCTCACCCGGGTCTCTCACCGGCCCGGACTGCCGGCGCTGCGGCTCGCGGTGTCCGGGGGCGAGCGGCTGTCGCAGGAGACCTACGACGGTTTCCGCGCGCGCTTCGGTCTGCCGGTCAGCCCCGTCTACGGCCTCACCGAGACCGGGCTGATCGCGGGTGACCTGTCCGGGGCGGCGACGCCTCCGCAACTGGGACCACCGGTGCCGGGCGCCGAGGTGAAGGTCGTGGGCGACGAACTCCACGTGCGGACGGACCGCTCGCCCTACCTGTACGGCGCACACGCCGACCGGTTCGCGGACGGCTGGCTGCGCACCTACGACCGGGTCCACCAGGAGCCGGCGACGGGCGTGCTCAGCCTGCTCGGGCGGGCCGACTCGCTGATCGTCGTCGGAGGACTGAAAGTCGACCTGGCGGAAGTGGAGACCGTCCTGCTGGCCCATCCCCAGGTGAGCGAGGCCGTGGTCGCCCATGGGGAGGTCATCGAGGCCTTCGTGGGCGCCGACCGGACGCTCACCGCGGACCGGCTCACCGCCTGGTGCCGGGAGCGGCTCAGCCCGGTGAAGATCCCCAAGCGGTTCTCGGTCGTGCCGGAACTGCCGCGGAACTCGACGGGGAAGCTCGTCCGCGACCGTGCGCAGCTGCGCGGGCTGGTCCTGTCGGAATCGTCGTCGCTGCCCCAGGGGGACCGTTGATCTCGAAAGACGACATCAGGGCGATCCTGAGCGAGCACGCGGGGCTCGGACCGCCCGCCGAACTCCCGGACGGGGCCGAACTGGTGATCGACTCGTTCACGCTGGTCGTCCTCCAGCACGGGCTCGAGGAACGGCACGGCCTCGTCATCGACCCGCAGTTCGAGGACATGGCGCTGTTCACCTCGATCGACGGCATCCACGCGTACCTGACCCGCGTGCTGGCCGAGGGCTGACGAAGTCGCCGCCCACCCTCAACTCCGTCCTGACCTGACGCAGGGAGCAATCATGACCAACCCCTTCGAGAACCCCGACGGCACCTTCCTCGTGCTCGTCAACGACGAGGGCCAGCACGCCCTGTGGCCCGCGTTCGCCGAGGTGCCCGCGGGCTGGACGGTGGCGCTCGCCGAGAGCGACCGCCAGACCTGCCTCGCCTACGTCGAGGAGCACTGGACCGACATGCGCCCGCTGAGCCTCGTACGCCGATAGGAGAACACGATGGAGAACGCCGCTTTCGGGCAGCTGCTGCTGAGGGAGGAGGATCTGGAGGAGTCGTTCTTCGGGGAGGAGCCGAGCGCCGCCTACGACCCTGTCTTCGTCTCCGGCGACGAGTCGGGGCGGGCCCTCGTCGACCTGACGAACATGCTCACGCACGGCACGCACCCCGAGACGACGCACCACGCCACCGCCCTGTTCACGAACGTCGTGGGCTCGGTGATCTTCCATCATGTCGCGCAGTTCGGCAACGGCGCCTGCCGGCAGGTGTACCGGGAACTCCACGACGCCGTCCGTGACTGCGCACAGTACCGGATGGAGCTGAACGACGGCGTGCAGCTCGACATCACCAAGGCAGGTCTGGAGCCGGTCGGGCTGGGGGACGCGGGCTTCACGGCGCGCTGGTCGTCCACCGTCGACCACTTCCGCATCGAGACCGCGTGGGTGGTCGTCGTGAAGGGCGACATCCTCACGTTCGTCAACACCCGCATCCCCTCGGACGCGGAGATCCACCGGCTCGCCCGGATCGCGGTCGACCGCGTCGCCGAACCGACGGGTGCGTCATGACCTCCACGGCGTCCGCCGTCGACCTCGCCTCCGCGCTGGAGACCGTCGACACCTGGCTGACCGAGTACATATCCGCGAAGCACCCGGAGATCGGCCGGACCGGGCCGATCTGCCCGTTCGTCGCCCCCTCCCGCAAGAACCGGACTCTGGAGATCCGGTTAAGGCTGGTCGGGCCCGCGCCGACCCCCGGGCTCGTCGAGGAGATCGCCCGCAGCAGCCTGCGCGAGTACGAGCTGACCGACTGGCAGGGCACGAACCCGATGCTGCAGTCCATGGTGGTCGTCCTCCCCGACCTGCGCAGCACCGACACGGGACTGCTCGACCGGGCCCAGGAGCAGGTGAAGGACGACTTCGTGGCACACGGACTGATGATCGGTCAGTTCCACGAGAACTGCGAGGTGACCGCGGCGCGCAACCCCGGCTTCGCGGTGAGCCGGGCGCCGGTGCCCGTCCTCGCGATCCGCGCCATAGCCCTGCACGACGTCTTCTTCCTCTCCGGCCGGCCGCAGTGGTTCCGCACGTACCAGGAGAAGTTCGGCAAGTTCTTCGGTCCCGGTTCCACGGTCACGGACCCGCTTCTGGTGGAGCGCTACCGCGAGGGCGAACGGGCCTACGGCTCCTGAACCGCCCGGCCCCGCCCGGCCCCGCCCCGCCCGGCCCGGCGCGGGAACGCACGGACCGCCGCGCCCGGAGGCCCCGGGCGCGGCGGGCACCGGCGGGTCAGCCGGCCGGCTCGAGGACGACCGGCAGCTCCGCGAGACCGCGGAAGGCCGGGAAGGGAACCTCCAGCCACCGAGGACCGCCGCCGGGGTCGGCCAGGGCCATCCCCGGGAACCGGTCGAACAGCCGGGTGATCGCCAGCTGCGTCTCCATCCTGGCCAGCGGGGCGCCCAGGCAGTAGTGGCTGCCGTGCCCGAACCCGAGATGGGCGTCCTGCGCGTTGCCGGGCCGCATCACGTCCAGCTCGTCCGGTGCGGTGAACTTCCGCGGATCACGGTTGGCCGAACTGAGCGCGATCTGGACCAGGGCACCCTTCGGGATCCGGGTCCCGTTGTACTCGACGTCCTCGGTCGCGTAGCGGAACGTCGCGCTCTCCACCGAGCCGTCGTAGCGCACCAGTTCCTCGACCGCCGCACGGATCAGTTCCGGTCTCTCCCGCACGGCCCGCAACTGCACGGGATGGGTGAGGAGGTGGTGGACGGCGTTGCCGATGAGGTAGGCGGTCGTCTTGTGACCGGCGAACATCAGCAGGAACGCCGTGGAGACCAGTTCGTTCTCGGTGAGGCCGCCGTCGTTGTCCCGGACCGCGGTGAGCGCGCTCAGCATGTCGTCCCCGGGGTGGGCGCGCTTGGCGGCGATGAGGTCCGTGAAGAACGCGTGGAGGTCCTCCTCCGCCTTCTGCTGGGCCCGCTTGAACTCCTCGCCGAACCCCGTCTGCGCCACGGTGGTCGACAGCTGCTGAAGCCGCGACCGGTCCTCGGGCGGTACGCCGAGCAGATCGCAGATCACGGTGATCGGCAGCGGGAACGCGAACGCCGGCAGCAGGTCGAAGGGCTCCCGGGTGGGGCACGCGTCGAGCAGGCTCTGGACGACCTCCTCGATCCGCGGCCGCAGGGCTTCGACGCGCCGCGGGGTGAACGCCGAGTTCACCAGCCGGCGCAGCCGGGTGTGCTTGGGCGCGTCGGAGTTGAGCATGTTGTCGTCCAGCGCCACGGACGAGTCACCGAAGATCCTCCGGTACGCGTCCATGGCGCCGTACATGTCCTTGCTCAGCCGCGGGTCCGACAGGGCGGCCCGCGCGTCCTCGTACCGGGTGATCAGATAGGTCTCGTTGCCGTGCGGCGGCTTCATGGGGCAGACGGGCGCCGCGTCCCGGAGATGGGCGTAGACCGGGTGAGGATCGCGCCGGAACTCCGCAATGCACCGCTCGGCTGCCGTGACGGCCTCTTGCGTGGTGGTCACGGACGACTCCTGAGGTCGAAGAGGGCCTCGGCATTGCCGCCGAGGATGAGCTGCTGGGCCGCCTTGTCGACCGGCAGCTTCTCGATCATGTGGACGAAGTCCTCCAGCGGCGCGGCCATCGGCGGGGAGTCCGTGCCGAACAGCATCCGCTCGGGACCCAGCACCTCGGCGTTCAGGCTCAGGTGTGCCGCGCTGAACGGACTCGTGTCGACGTACATGCGCCGGAGTGCCGCGACCGGGTCGGCCGAAGGCTTCCCGGCGTTCCGCGGCCCGTCGGCCTGTGGTCCGGCGTTCCGCGGCCCGGCGGCCTGTGGCCCGGCGGTCTGCGGCCCGGCGGTCTGCGGCCCGGCCGGCCCCGGCCGGCCGGAGGGCGGCGCGCCCCCGGACCAGTGCCGGGGACGCGCCGCCGTCTGCAGGCGCTCCGGCAGCAGCGCCATCGCGCCGCCGCCGGTCGCGCCGATCAACCGCAGACCCGGGTACTTGTCCAGCCACCCCGCGAACGCGATCATGGCCATGCCCATCGTGACGTCACCGAACCGGCCGATCTGCTCGACGAAGCCGATCTCGTCGACCCGCTCCGTGCCGACCGGTTCGGCCGGCGCGTGCACCAGGACCGGCACCCCCGCCTCCGCGGCCAGCGCGAAGAAGGAGTCGGCCCGCTGTGAGCCGAGCAGCTCCCCGTGGACGCTGGACGTGGTGATCAGGCCCACGAAGGCGGGATCCGCGAGCGTCTCCCGCACCCCTTCGAGGTGATCGTCGTCCCCGAACGGGTTGGCGTACACGTAACCGCGCAACTGGTCCGGGAACTTGCGGATCAGGCCTGACATCCAGGCGTGGAAGCCGCGCAGCCGGTCGCGTGGTTGCGCGTAGTTGTCGACGCCCGGAACCCGCGCCATCGCGCCGGCCCCGACGGGGCTGCCGATGATGGTGAGGTCGATTCCGGCCTCGGCGCGGGCGGCGAGCATGCCGTCGACGTCGGTGAGGCTCGGGGGCATGGGGAAGCGTTTGGCCGCCTCCGGTGGGGACAGGTGCCCGTGAATGTCGATGATCACGTGTCGGTTTCCGGTTTCGGTGCGAGTGCGCGGACGACCGCGGCACAGTCCTGGTCGCCCAGTCCTTGCTCGGTGGCGCGGACGTGGGTCTCCGCCGCGGCGGATGCCAGCGGCAGACTCAGGCCGACTGCTGCTGCCTGCTTGGTAGCGAGCATGAGGTCTTTCGCCATCAGCCGCAGCCGGAAGTCCGGCTCCTCGAAGCGGCCGGCGGCTATCCGCCGCGACTTGAACGCCATGACCGGCGAGGCGAAACCGCTGCCCGCGATCGTCTTCAGCACCAGCTGACGGTCGAGCCCACAGGCCGCCGCCAGTTCACTGGCCTCGGCCAGCGCCTGCACCTCGACACCCATCAGCAGGTTGAGGAGCAGTTTCATCCGCATGCCGGAACCGAGTGCGCCCAGATGGACGACCTCCTTGCTCAGCATCTCCAGCACCGGGCGGGCGGCCTCGAACGCCGTCTTCTCGCCGCCGGCGAAGAGCCGCAGCTCACCGTCGCGGGCGTGGTCCCGGTTGCCGAGCATGCCGACGTCGAGGACCGAGGGAACGTCCCCGGCGATCTGCACGACCTCGTCGGGGGAGACGGTGCTGGCGCAGATCAGGACGCCGGGGTAGGGGCCCGTGGACAGCACACCGTCCGGGCCACGGAGCACGTCGCCGAGGGCTTCGCCGTCGGCGACGACACAGAGGGCGGCGGTGGTACCCGCGACGGCTTCGGCCGGGTGCGCGGCGGCGTGGGCGCCCGCCTCGGCAAGCGGCGCGATCCGCTCCGGGGTACGGTTCCAGACCCGGACCTGAATTCCCTGGTCGAGGAGGCGACCGGCCAGGCCGGCACCCATCGCGCCGAGCCCGAGCACGGCGACCGGTCCGTTGGTGGTGCGCGGCGTCATGACGCCACCCCCTTGGTCTCCTTGACGACCCGGAACCGCAGCGACTGCCGCTGGTCGACCCACTCGCGCAGCGGCGCCACCAGCTCGCGGTGCTCCTCGCTCTGCTGCCAGGCGAAGAACTGCTCGGCGGACTCCCACTCGCTGGTGATGACCCACTGGCGGGAGTCGTCGGCGGGCTCACCGAGCCGCTCGACGATGTGGCCGGGGCTGCTCGCCACGGACTTCCTGAGGTGCTCGTACAGATCCAGGAATCCCTGTTCGCCGCCCTCGATCACACGGACCGCGAATACGACGTTCAGCTTGTCGGCCGAACGGCCTTCATGGTTCATGCCCATGTCTCCTCCTGGTTGTGAGATCCGGCAGGACACGCATCCCACGGACTCATGTCCCCCGTACGGCTGCAACTCCGAATGGGGGACGGGCCAGTAGGCACAAGGGGTTCACGTTCCGTCATTAGACAATTCGGGTGAGTGGCGGGCCGTTCCGCCGGGGGAAACGGGCGAAGTCACCGGGCGGGAGGTTTACGCCGTGACGCGAGCACCACACCGGACGTGGCGCGAGCGATGTGGAAGCGGCGCGGGCACAACACCGGACGTGGCGCGAGCGATGTGGAAGCGGCGCGGGCACCACACCGGACGTGGCGCGAGCACCGTGGAAGCGGCGCGAGCAGCGTGCCGGAAGCGGAGCCCGGGGCCGCCTCGGGTACCTGCCTGCGCCTTCTCACCGGTTGACGAGCCCTCACATGGTTTCTCGCCGCCGGTGATGGAATGATGACCGGCGACATAAGGCGACGGCGGTCCGAGGAAGCCGGTGTGAATCCGGCGCGGTCCCGCCACTGTGACCGGTGAGCGAGTTCCGGCATGCCACCGCCCCGGCCCGGGGTGGGAAGGCGGGACGAGCGGCGACCCGGGAGCCAGGAGACTCACGCGGTCGCCTCCTCGCGAAGCACCGGGGCGGATCTCCCCGGGAGGGGAGTGGCGCGGCATGCCCGGGACATGGGCGAACGAGACGTCGGCGAACGAGACATCGCCGGAGAAGGCGAGCGAGACGTCGCCGGAGAAGGCGGACGAGACGTCGCCGGAGAAGGCGGACGAGACGTCGCCGGAGAAGACGTCGACGGCCGGGACGGCGAACAGGACCGGGGTACGAGGTGGTCCGGCCCCGTGCCGGGTCGTCGTGTGCCGGGACTGCTGCTGCGGCAGTTCCAAAGTGACCGGTGTCGATCACGCCGCGCAGACCGCACGCCTCCGGGCGGAGGTACCGGTGCGGGTCTCCGAGTGCCTCGACGTGTGCGAGCAGGCCAACGTCATCGTCGTACAGCCCTCCGCGGCCGGCCGTTCCGCCGGCGCGCGGCCGGTCTGGCTGGGGCTCGTCAACGACGCCGACGCCACCGAGGACATCGTCACCTGGGTGCACGCCGGCGGCCCGGGTGTGGCTCCCCTGCCGGACATCCTCGACCTGTACACCTTCACACCGCCGCGTCGCCGCGCGGGCTCCTGACGGGCGTGCGGGCCGCGGGCCCGCAGGGCGTGACGGTCGGCCCGGCCGGCCGTCAACGCGGCCTCGGACCAGGGGAGTTCCGGC
>NZ_JAERRK010000043.1 GCF_016741775.1 Streptomyces actinomycinicus
GCTGGGGGAACGCCTTGTCGTCGTTGCGCTTGGTGCTGTAGGGGGACGTGAGGACGTGGTCCTTGATGTCCCAGGTCCTGCCCTGGTCCCTCGACACGGCGTAGTCGATCGCGTCGTAGTGGGAGCCGTCCTTGAAGGGCTGCGGGGTGAACTCGTTGTGCACCAGGCCGTACCAGTCACCGGTGTCGGGATCGACCCACACACCGGACAGGTCACAGAAGTTCTTCTGCGAGTAGGACGAGCCCTTGGGCGGGTCCGTCGCCTCCCGCCCGGTGGGGCTGTTGTTGCACCGCCAGGTCGTGTCGCCGTTGCCGTCGGCCTTGCCCTCCGACTCCGCCTTCTTGTTCGGGGTCACCGCGGTGCTGAGCGCCTTGTCCTCGGTAGCGGTGTCGAAGTCCGTGCCGGTGTAGAAGTGCCAGGCCCGTGGGCCGTCGGCGCCGTAGAGCGCGGCTGCCTGCTGGAAGTAGAACGTGCCGTCCTTGTCGATGTACGGATTGGCCGGTGTGTCGAACGGGTACTTCCAGGTGCCCTTCGCCCCGACCGTGACGGTGTACGTCGGGGCGGGTGGAGCGGCTGTCGCCTGCGGCAGCACTTTTCCTGTCAACGCCAGAGTCACGGCACTCGCGGCTGCGACCACGGCGACGAGCGCTCTGCGGAGGGGTGGCATGGGGATTCCTTCCTGTCGGGGTGCGGAGCGATGACCGTTCGGCAGGCCCCTCCTCGCTACCAGGCATCGGTGGCCGAGTGCCCGCCGTGGTCGTGGGCGTGGTCATGGTCATGGTCCGGGCCGGGGTCGGCCGGATAGCCCGGTTGCTCGTCGGACGGATAGTCAGGCGCCGTCTCGTCGGAGGGGTGGTCCGGTGCCGTCTGGTCGGACGGATAGTCAGGCGCCGTCTCGTCGGACGGGTGACGCGGGCTCGTGTCGGACGGCCGGCCCGTTCCGGTGCCTGCGCATCCGTCGCCGCTGCCCGTACCGGCCCCGGAACCGGGGCCCCCGGCGGAGCTGGAACCCCCGGCGCTGCCGCCGCGGTCACCACCGCCGTCGGCCCCCGAGCCGTCGGCACCGCCACCCGTGTGCCCGCTGCCGGAGCCACCGCCGAAGTCCACGTCCGAGCACGAGTAGAACGCCTCGGCGCTGTCCGAGCGCTGCCAGATGGCGTAGATGAGCTGGCGGCCCTCTCGCTCCGGCAGTTCACCCTCGAATTGGTAGGCGCCGTCCACGACCTGGGGGTCGTCGGCCGACGCGATCGGATCGGGCGAGAGATCGGACCACTTCAGCGCCTGTGACGGGTCGTAGCCGTCCTTGGAGATGTACAGGTCGAAACGGCCCCGGTGCGGGGCCGTGGCCGTGAAGCGGAACGTGAAGGGGCCGGGCGAGACCTGGGTGGCCGGCCAGTCCGCGCGCGCCAGGTCCAGGCCGCGGTACTTCTCGCGCCCCGCGGAGCACAGCTTCCCGTCCGGGATGATCTCCTGGTGCCTGCCCGCGGCATCGGCGATGTTGACCGCGTTCCAGTCGTAGAACGCCTGCGTGCCGCTCGCCGCCACAGCTGCCTTGCAGGCGGCCGACCGCGGGTGCTCGGGTCCCTCCTGGTAGCAGGTCGAGACCCGGCTGGCGGGATTCTGCATGGCGCCGTGCGCGTCGGCCGGACCCGTGGTCAGAGCGAAGAGGACGAGCGGCGCCGTACCGAGCGCGATGACGGCGGCGGCACCACCGGGACGAACCTTCATGTCAAGCCTCCCTGGAGGGGCGATCCGTCGCCCGGGCGGACGGCGGGGAGATGCACCCGGCGGCCGGGCAGACGGCGGCGCTGGTCTTGGGCCCGGTCTGCCGCCCGCGGCACGCACATGGCGAACCACCGCTCGAAGGGGAACGTCCCTGGGCTCACACGTGCCGGCCCGCTGCACGCTCCTGGCGGTCTCCGTCGAAGAAGGACGCCCAGGCACGGGGCTGCTACCAGGTGATAGGGAATGAGACGCCCAGTCCGTTCGACAGTCAACGACTTGTTGCCAGGACGCGTACCGGGTGCGCACTTCTCTTGCCGGCAGCACAACCCTCGTCGTCAGGGCAAGAGCCGAAACGGCCCGATGGCCGACTGCTGAGGTGGACCGTCCGCGCCGCCGCGACACCGGAGTTTGTGAGCCGAAGCAGATCCGACGCCGTCTTTTCGGCATCCCGGTTCACATTCGACGGCGCCGGCCGAATCGGGGTCCTGCCCACTGCTAGACAGGGCCCTGCGCCGCCGCCCGGCCACGGGGGGCGTGGAGCGCAGGCCGGTGAATCCCCCTGCCGGCTGCACCGACGGGGCTCGGCGTCGCCTGGGGCCCGGACGACGGACGGCCTGACGTCCTGTTTCCACGCATCGGCCCGGGCGGCGGCGTCCAGCCGCCCTCGCCCCTGCCGTGTGCCGGGACGACGACACACCACGAACACGGAGGTGACTGTGGATCCCGTAGGCAGGGGAGCTGATGAGCACGGTACCGGTGGCGGCACCAGGCGCCCTCCTCCGGGAGATGCCCGGCGACGGCCGGCGCAGCTCGCCCCCGAGGCCGCGGCGACCGAGCCCCACCGCGTCGCCCAGCTGGTGTGCGGGCGCTTCCTGCTGACGGTGAACCCTGTCGACGGCGGCGAGATCGAGCTGTGCCGCCCGGACACGAAGCTCCCCGCCGCGCCACGTCGGGCCCCTGGCACGCGAGGGACCGACGGTCCAGCGGTTCACCCCGCATCCACGACCCGCACGGCGCCGTTGTGGGGGCGCGAGGAAGAGCGCACACGGCTGCGACGTCTGCTCGCACGCGGTCGCTCCGTGCGGCTCACCGGCCCGGCCGGCTCCGGTCGTACGGCTCTGCTCGAGGCGGTCGCCCAGGACTGCGCCGGTGTCGCGCCCGACGGGGTGATACGCGTCTGCGGCCACGGCCGGACCCCGGAAGGGCTGTTGCACGCGCTCTTCACGGCCGTGTTCGACGCCCCTTCCTACCGGCCCGACGACGCCACCCTGCGGACACAGGTCCGTGACGTCAGCGCGGTCGTCGTCGTGGACGACCTGACGTTCGGCGGCGGGGCACTCGAGGAGGTGCTCTCGGCGACACCGGAGTGCACCTACTTGCTCGCGGCGACGCCGGAGGTTCCGGCGCCGGCCGCCGGTTCCCGTCTGGAGGAGCTGTTCCTCTGCGGTCTCGGACGTGACGCCGCCCTGGAGTTGGTGCGGTGGACCGTGGACCGGCCGCTCACCGACGAAGAGGCCACGTGGGCGGGGGACGTGTGGTTCCAGTGCGAGGGCCTGCCACTGCGGCTGGTCCAGGCGGGTGCGCTGCTGCGGCAGCGTGACCTGTCGTGCACGCGGCCACAGGACCCTGGGCGGAAGGGCACCGGCGCTCCCGACCGTCTGCGAGAGGTCCGGCTGCCCCATCCCTTGCACGGTGCGGCCCTGTCGGCTCCGCTCGCGTCGCGGCTGAGCGAGGCCGCACGTGAGGCACTGCGCCTCGTCGTGACCCTGGGCGGTGCGGTACCCGGCCAGGTGCACCTGCCGAGCCTCCTGGGGGGCGCCCACGCAGGCGGCGCGGTGGCCGAGTTGGTGAGCTGCGGACTGCTGACGCCGGTCGGTGCCGGCTACCGCCTGTCCGCGGCCGTCGCCGCTCAGCTGGCGGACGAGCACGGCGGGCGGTCGGCGGCCCGTGCCTACGTCTCCGCCCGCCACTACACCGTCTGGACCCGCATCCCCTCGGTCGGTCCCGCACGGGCCGTGACGGAGGCGGAGGCGATGCTGGGAGCGCTGGCGACGATCACGTCGGCCGACGACCAGAGTCACCTCACGACCGCCGTTCTCCTGGCCCGCACCGCGGCGCCGGTCTTCGCGGCGAGTCTCGACTGGGACCTGTGGGAGCGGGTGCTGCGGTCGGGTCTGGAGGCCGCACGGCTGGCCCGCTACGCCGAGCAGGAAGCGTATTTCCTGCACGAACTCGGCATTCTGGCGCTGTGCCGTGGCGAGTTGGACCAGGCACGCACCCGCCTCGAGAGGGCTCTCGGACTCCGCAGCAGCCTGAACGACGAACGTGGCACGGTCGCCGCACGGCGCACCCTGGCACTGGTCGCGGACCTCGCCTCCCACCAGGCCGCTCCCGGACCGCGCCCGCGCACGAGCGGCCTCCCGCAGGGCCGTGCCGGGAAGCCGGTCCCGTCGCCCATGGAGACCCCTGCCTCTCACCCGCTGCACGGCCCCCAGGAGGAGCCGGCCGGCCCGTCCACCCCACGGCACCTGCCACTCGCACCGTCCTCGTCAGCCGCCGACGCCGGCGCGGTCCGCCGCCGGCCCGGTGACGCCGCTGCGCGGCACCGGGCCGCGCTGGCCGCGGGTGCGCTGCTGGTGACCGTGCTCGCTACGGTTCTGGTGCTCACGGTGTGGTCCGACGGCGGCAGCCCGCCGGCCCCGGGCAGCGCGGACCAGCCAAGCGCCCAGGACCGGCCCGGTGCCCCCGGCCGGAGCCCGGGCGAACCGGCGGACGGGCCGACCCGGCTCCCCGTCCAGAACAGCCGGGGCCTGGCGTCCATGACACCGCGCGGCACGACGGACTCGAACGGGAGCTTCAGCGCGGCCGGCCGGTCAGCGAGTACCGAAAGCCCCGGGACGACGAGTGACACCGGGCCGGTACCCGGCCCGGGACGTCCGCGGGTGTCTCCGCCCGGAGGCGCTTCGCCGGTGGCGTCGCCCAGCGGTGGTACGGCTTCGGGCGGGTCACCCGGTGGGGTCGCAGCAGCCGGGGGTACGGGTGCCGGCGGCACCGGCACCGGTACCGGTGGCTCGGACCCGGGCGGTGCGGCCGTCGGTGGTGCGGGCTCGAGCGGCATGGTCACCGGCGGTACCGGCGTCGGGGGCACGGACCCGGGTGGCGAGGACACGGCGGGTACCGGCTCGGGTGGTGCCACCACGGGAGGGCTGGATATCGGTGGCACCGACACGGGAGGTGCCGGACCGGGCGACCCGGACGAGGGCGGGCAGGCCGCCGTCGATGCGCCGCCTCATCGCCGTCTGCCGCTCGGTGTCGCAGCCACGCTCCTCGGGCGGGCAAGGCGCCTCGCGGACATGCCGTTCTCGTCGCACCGCCTGCACTCCGCGGCCGAGTAGGCCGCCCCACGGACTCGCCCCATGACCCTCCGTCGGCTGCGCCTGCCCGGGCGACGCCGGCCCCACGGGTCATCAGGGGTGTGCACCGGCGCCGGCCGACGAGCGGCCGACGCCCGACCGAAGGAGAGAAGGACATTCGTATGGCCACACCGTGCACCAAGGCTGATCGCGGCCGCCGGGCCGGCGACGCGATGACGGCCGTCGTCGTGACCGGCTTACTCACCTGTGCGTCCCTGCTCGGCACTCCCACCCCCGCACACGCCGACAGCGGGCCGGCAGCGGCCGTCGCCGACCACACGTACGAGACGAACGAGGCAGTCCTCGACGCGATGGCGAAGTGGGCTCCCCTCAACTGGTCGGAGAGCGTCATGGGTTACCCGAGGGGGTTGGACAGGGACGCGAGCGGCAGCGTCAAGGCCGTCCACCTGGCGGACGTGCGCAAGACCTACGCCCCCGACCAGGCGATCCGGGACGCCATGAACGCGGCCCAGCAGTACGCGGCCGACGAGAGGAACCCCGAGCCCTTGAGGGCGAGCGCCCGGAAACTCGTCGACGGCTGGCCCGGCGGGACGAAGTCCTCGCGCCCCGACATCCGCGCCAACACCAGGGACGACACCGTCCCTTCAGGCGGACAGACGGCGGAGCAGTACTGCGGGATGACCAACACCGCACCCAGGCACCCGGCCTTCGGGCAGGCGGCACCGTGCGTCTTCGTCGGAAAGCTCGACGAGAAGCATCCGGTTCGGGGAGCCAGTCACGCCATGGCGGGTGAGGGGAAGCTGACCTACAAGGTGTCCGCGTCCGTGAACGACGAGAAGAGCGTGACGGAGGGCTGGTCGGCGGGCGGCAAGATCACGCCCAAGCTCATCAGCAAGGACCAGGCGGACATCGGGGCCGAGCTGAGCTTCTCGTACAGCTACGCCTCCACCTCCGTCACCCGGCTGCAGAACACGCTGGAGACGGACGTCGAGATCGAGGTGCCCGCCGACAAGCGGGGCTTCCTGGAGGGCCGGGCGAACGGGGCCTACTACACCGGCTACATCGTGCTCCGCGACATCGACGGCGACAACCAGGAGTCCACGATGGCCGTACCGGCCCGGGTGTACGTCCAGGCGCCCGGCACCACCACGCCGGTCACCTGGTTCAAGCGGCTGACGCCCGCGTAGCACGCCGTGCGGCTGCCGGCACCCCCGGCAGCCGCACGGCTCAAGCTCCGTCGTGTCCTGCCCGCCTTACGAGAGGTAAAGCCTGCGCAAAGTGCCGGGACGGTTGCCAGGGCCGCCACTCTCCCGGGGACCTGTCGGTCGCCGTCGAGGGAGTGCTGGTATGTCATCTGCGCGGATCCGTGTGGCGATCGTGACGGGTGGCGTCCTGCTCGCCGCTGGTCTCGCGACGGGGGCGAGCAGCCACGCCGAGGAGGGCGGAACCAACCGCATGCTTCCCGTCCTGATCAATTTCAGCGACAGTGCACACGCCGACCCGGGCACGCTCAAGGCCGCCGCGGCTGAACGCTATTTCGGCGCCATCGACTCGCTCGCTTCGTACTACACGCAGGTGTCCGGTGGGGCGATGACGTACACGCCCGCAGTGCACGAGAAGGTAGTGGGCCCGTACACGCTCGACCTGAAAGCCGCCGGGTGCGACTGGAACGGCATGCGTCAGCTGACCCAGGAGGAACTCGAGGAACGGGGGCTGACGCAGGGCGACGACTACGACAGCCTCTCCATCATCCTGCCCGGCGAGAAGTCGGACTGTAACTGGGGCGGAATGGGCGACATGCCGGGCCCGTACACATGGGTGAACCAGCGCGACGCGGACATGGAAGACCCCACCGTCCTGATCCACGAGGTCGGCCACAACCTCGGCCTCGATCACCAACCGCGACCTGTGAGAACGGCGACCTGAGGCACTGCACCGAGGACGGGTGGAGCAACAAGACCCCCATGGGCGCCGGTGGCTCCGGTCGCGGCCTCACCGCACCGGAACTCCTGCACACAGGCTGGGTCAAGAACACCGAGCGAGCCCTTGCGACGAAGTCGGCCACCTACAGCCTCGTACCCCTCTAGGGGCCAGGCCGGGGACTGCGTGCCCTGGAGATCCCCCTCGGTGACGGCGGTGACCGGCTCGTCCTGGAGAACCGCCGGGCCGGCGGCCCCCTCGACCACTCCCTTACGGGTGTGCACGCCTACCGCGTCAGCGGCGACGACTACGGCAAGGCCTCCCTCGTCGACGTCTCCGAAGCGGACACGGGCTGGGACGATCCGGCGACGGCAGGCGCGGACGCGATCACCCGGCTGACCGACAAGGCCGCCGGTCTCGGCATCCGGGTCACCGCAGGCTCCGATGGCGCGGCCTCGGTGGCGGTCAGCATGAACCAGCACGCCGCTCCCACCGCCGGCCGGAGCGCGGAACCGGTCTTCCTCGCCGCGACAGGAGCGGACTCGGGCCTGTCTCGCGCACTCGCCCTGACGGGCGGTCTGACGCTGATCGGCGGTGCCGTGCTGACGCTGCGCAGGCGCCGGCCGCGCCGGCGCAGCAGCCGTTCCGTGCGCTGAACGAGTATGCGCGCAAGCTGTTTTGTCTCCCCGGCACACATTCTCGCCGGTGGTGAATTCAGGTATTGACTCGGCTGCCTTCGGAGCGCTGCCATTCCACAGAACGGTCACGTGGAAACGCTTGTGAATCCGTTCGATCTGGTTTCCATTCGGCGTCCCCCCGAGGAGTCGCACATGAATCACGCCGGACGGCCGTACCGTCCTTCACGAAGAAGCCGGCTCGTCGGCCTGGGTGTCGTCGTCAGCCTGCTCACCGTCTCCGTGGTGGCCGTGGCCCTGGGGGACGAGGAGCCGGCCTCGCCCGTCGCGCCATGGGCGCCGACTCCCGGCAAGGAGCTGGGCGCGACCCCGCAGATGGGCTGGAACAGCTGGAACGCCTATCGATGCGCGATAGACGAGAAGAAGATCATGGCGGCGGCCGACGCGATCCAGAGCCGTGGTCTGGACAAACTCGGCTACACATACGTCAACATCGACGACTGCTGGCAGGCCGGGGAGCGAGACTCCCGGGGCCGCCTCCGAGCCGATCCCGTCCGCTTCCCGAGCGGCATCGCCAAGCTGGCCCAGTACGTGCACGACAAGGGATTGAAGCTCGGCATATACGCCAGCCCCGGCAAGTACACCTGCGCCGAGATCTGGGACCATTACCCGGGCGCTCTGGGCAGTTCCGGGCATGAGGAAATCGACGCCGCCACATTCGCCGCGTGGGGCGTGGACTACCTCAAGTACGACTGGTGCCGCGCCGACTCGGAGAACCCGAAGACGAGCGAGTATCCGAAGACCAAGGATTTCGACGCCCGCGCGACCTTCGAGAAGATGCGCGCCGCCCTGGCCCGCACCAAGCGTCCCGTCTTCTACAGCATGCACAGGGAGCCGCAGCAGCCCGTCGAGTCCTGGCGCCCGCAAGTGGCCAACTCCTGGCGCACGACCCCCGACATCAGGGACAGCTGGCAGAGCATGATCGACATTGCCCGCAGGAACTGGGGATGGTCGAAGGACGAGGCGGGAAAATGGACACCGGGAGACCCGGAGAAGGGACAGGACCTCGCCCGGCTCGCCGGTCCCGGTCACTGGAACGATCCCGACATGCTCGAAGTGGGCAACGGCGGCATGACGACGGCCGAGTACCGCACCCACTTCAGCCTCTGGTCCGAGATGGCCGCTCCACTGATCATCGGCACCGATCTCGCCAAGGCGAGCGACGACAGCGTGAAGATCCTCGGCAACGAGGATGTCATCGCCGTGGACCAGGACGCGGCCGGCCGGCAGGGCAGAGTCGTCTCCGGCCCGGACGACGTCAACCGCGGCGTGGTGGTCATGGCGAAGGAGCTGTCCGACGGCTCCCGCGCCGTCACGCTGACCAACACAGGCCCGAACGCCGCGACCATCTCCGCCACGACGGCACAGATCGGCCTGGACGCAGCGTCCACGTACACGGTCAAAGACCTGTGGACCGGGCAGACCGCGTCCACCACGGGCGGCCTGTCCGCCGAAGTCGCCTCCCACGACACGGTGATGTACCGGATCACGCCCGACGGGACCACGACCTCCCCCGTACCCTCCGCACCACCACCGCCCTCCGCGCCACCAGCGCTCCCGGTACTGCCGGACCCCGCCGCGCCCGGCGCACCGGCGGACAGCAGCGCGGGCTCGACGGCCGGCGGAGCCGCCGACCTCCGTCCGGCCCATGACTCGTGCGCCGCACCGGCCTGGGAGCGTTTCACGGTGTACCCGAGCGAGGGGATCGTCGTCTCGCACGCAGGCCGGTCCTGGAAGTCACGATGGTGGACCCGGAACAACGAACCCGGAAGCCCCACCGCCTATGGCGCCTGGGCCGACCTGGGCGTCTGCTGACCCCTGGCAGACCCCTGGCCTGCCCCGGCCGTCACGTCCGTACCCCGGGCCGGAGCGCTCTTCATGGGCTCGGTGCACGGCGTCCAGGGCGTCGGCCATGTCGTCGAGCAGGACGACTGCCTTCCGCAGTAGATCAACCTCGGCCTGGGTGACGACTCCCCGTTCCACTCGGTCCACGATGTTGAGCAGCAGCAGTTTTCGGTCGATCATTTCCACCCCTGTTCGTAGAGGTTCCCGACTGCTCACCGGTCCAGAGCCCTGTCCGCCCGGAGACGTCGGCCGTCTCGAAGCTCCCACCGCCCGTGAACCGACGGCTGAGGCGGTCAGCCGCGCACCGGTCCCGAGTCGGCGAGCACCGTCGCACCCAGGAGCCATTCCTGGCCCTCGCCTGTGCGGAAGTGGAGCAGGCGGACGGGGCTGCCGGGACCGTCCGCGGAAGGAGCCAGCACGAAGTCCGGATAGGGAAAGGCGGGATTGCCGCGCGGTCGCAGCGAGCCTCCCCGCCACAGCTCGAAGAGCTGTCCATCTGCCTCGGCGCCCTTCTCCAGGAAGGCGCACTTGCCCACCCCGGCGTTCTCCTGGTGTCTGCCGAGGGTGTCCACGCAGTAGGTGGGATCGGCGTAGTTGCGCACGAACCCGTTCGCCGTGTGCAGCCATTTCTGTGAAGCGGAGCCGTCGCACGCGGCCGTGATGAGGCCCGCCCCGTTCTGGACGGGCTCAGGGCCGTGAACGTCGAGGCAGAGATGGGACCGTGCGTTGATCAGTTCCGCATACGTGTCCGTGTGCCGGGAACCGCCGGGCCCGCTTCCGGGTGGCCCCGCCCCCGGGCTGGTGACAACTGGCCGGGGAGTGACCGCGGAGGCACGATCACTGGCGGAGTGGTGCGACGCGGGGCTCGACAGGACTCGGACGAGGAGGGCGACGGCCACCAGCAGCCCGGCTGGGACCAGCATCATCGCCCGCGGGGCCCTGCCGAGGGACGTGGGGAAGCGCCACGTGCGAGGCGTCGGCGAAGGAGCGGTGCGTGCGGGCGCCCGGGGCACGCCTGCTTCCCCATGGGCGTCCACGGTGCCGGAACGGCGCCAGGGTGCGGAGGGCGCATCGCATCCCCACGGGAGCAGGCCGCGGGCCAGGGTCACGGCCGGGTGATCGTTCAGCCCCACCAGGTCGCCGCGAGCACCGAAACAGCCGAGACATTGCGCGAGGTGTTCTTCCAGTTCACAGCTGTGGCGCGCCCCGTCGGGGCGGGTGGCGAGGTCGAGCAGGGGGGCGAAGCGCCCACAAGGTCCCTTCGCCGTACGCTCCTCGAAGGTCTCCAGGTAAGCGCGGCGGTAGTGCTTCAGGGCGTCTTCCCGGAGCACCGGGACCCTGCCGGGCTCGACGTCGAGCAGCCGGCCGGCCTGTGCCGCCGTGTTCTGTTCGACCACCGCGTGCCACAGCACACTCCGGGTCTGGTCGGGTAGTCGGCCGAAGGCCATGAGGATGACGTCGTCCTCCGGCCGGAGGCCCGCGCAGGACGCCTGGTCGGGGCCGAGGTGGGGTGTCCCCAGCCAGGCGAGGAAGTCGGGAGCCAGTCGGTCGAGATGGCCGGCGGCCGCCCATTCCAGGGCGGTCCGGTGGACGCCGAGCAACAGACGGTGACGCCACGGTGATTCGACCTCGGACGCCGCATCCGCGTCGGACAGCGCATGCTCGAACGCCTCGTCGGCGAGCGCCCGGGCCGATTCCTCGACGGCGCACAGCCGGGCGTAGCCGAGCATCGCGGGAACGTGCCGTCGGCGCAGCTCGGCGGTGGCGTCCGGGGCTGGGCCCGGATGGGCCGGCGCCTCCTCACCAGGCGCCCGCCGCATGGACAGGAGTGCCGCGTCGGACAGATCGGCCCACGGGACGAGTTCCACGGTGTCGTCCGACGCGGCAGCGCCACGTGGCCGGTTGGAACGCCTTCTCCGAGACAAGCGACGGCTCCTTCCAGGCTGGACGAGCCACTCGGGCGGAAGGACGAGCGGGTTACGGACCCGTGCGGCCCGTCCGTCCGCCGACCGTGGAACGCCCTCGATGCGTCCGTCGCTCACGTGCCCCGCGCTCGCGACGGAAGCGGAGGTCGCACGGGAAGAGCAGCGGCCGGCGGAGAGAGCCCGGCGCTTTGCCGTCTCTTTGCCCGAGGCTTACGGAGACCACACGGAACCAGGACGCCTGAGCGGAGCACCCGTGCTAAGTGACCTCTTCCGTCCGGTGTGCCGCAGGGCGCCGTGGAGTCGTGAGGTCAGCAGGGGCCTTCGTACGCCTGCCAGG
>NZ_JAERRK010000044.1 GCF_016741775.1 Streptomyces actinomycinicus
CCAGCCCGTGAAGTGACGCCGTATACGACGCTGTTGTGAGGAACGCTGAGGGGCCGCCCGCCGGGCGGCCCCTCAGTCATTGACCAGCCATGTTCGGTCACCCATATATGAAACCGCCTATGCGGTTTGCTAGTCTGTGAAACGCGGCTCCTGCACGGACGCCCCGGTATGACCGGAGTTCGGCGGGCGCGATCACCTCGCGCTACAGCTGTGCCTTGCAAGGGGCCCGAGGCGTCGGCGTCTTGCCGGCTTTCGATGTCCCGGTGTCCAGGAGGCAGCACACATGGTCAAACAGGAGCGGGCGGCACGCACGCGGCGTTCGCTGATCCATGCGGCGGCCGAGGTGTTCGCGGAGATGGGCTTCGTCTCGGCGTCGCTGGGTGCCATCAGCGCGCGAGCCGGTGTCAGCAACGGGGCGCTGCACTTCCACTTCGCCAACAAGAGTGTGCTGGCCGAGGCGGTCGAGGCGGAGGCCGTCGAGGCCGTACGGCGGCTCACCGAGGAGGCGCGGGACCGGCAGGGGGACTCCCTGCAGGCGGTGGTGGACGCCATGCACGCGCTCGTCGGCGCCCTGGCTGAGGACATCGTGGTCCGCGCCGGCTTCGAGATCGCCGGTGACATGGCGCGCGGCACCCGGTCCCCGCTGCGCCAGGAGTGGCAGCGCTGGGTGGAGGACAGCCTCCGCCGGGCCGAGCGGGCCGGTGCGCTCGCCGGCGGGGTCTCCTGGAAGGACGCCGCCCGGGTCGTCGTCGCGGTGACCGCGGGTCTGGAACTGCTCGGCGGCGAGGACGCCTCCTGGCTGTCCAGGCAGAGCGTCACCCGCATCTGGGAGCTGCTGCTGCCGCTGCTCAGCGGCCGGCCCGGTCCGGGCGCCCTGGTGCCCTCCGGCTCGCAGACGGCGGTGGTCGCGGTGCCGCGGGCGCAGGTGCGGACGGCGCCCCGCGAACCGTGAGCGGACGTCCGGGTGCCCTGCGTCGTCGGGCCTCGCTTCCCCTCCCGGAGCCGTGCCCGGCTTCGAGGATCCCTGGTGACCGGCTCGAACTCCGGTACAGCCGACCAGGGTTGTGGCTCTGCCGGGCCTGTGGTAATTCTGACTCCGGACACAATAAATACGGTCTGTGCGGTTTGATTTGGGGCAGGTTCGAGGCCGCTCGGGCACGAGACAGGGGAGACCCGTGAACATCGAGGTGCTGGGCGCCCTGAACGTCAGGGAGAACGGCGTCTGTGTGACACCCACCGCGCCGAAGCCGCGCCGGGTGCTCGCCCTGCTCGCGCTCCACGCCGACCAGGTGGTCTCCGTGGCGACGCTCACCGACGAACTGTGGGGCAGCACGCCGCCGCGCAGCGCCAAGACCACGCTGCAGACCTACGTGCTGCAGCTGCGTGACCTCATCGGCGGCGCCCTCGAGCAGGGCCGGGCGGCGGACGGCCGGGCGCGCACGGCCAAGGACGTCCTGGTCACCGTGCAGGGCGGCTACCTCCTGCTCAGCGGCGGTGGCACCAGCGACGTCAGGGAGTTCGAGCGGCTGACGGCGCTGGGCTACGAGGCCATGGCCATCGGGGACTTCCAGGGCGCGGCGCGGCAGCTGCGGCAGGCCCTCGACCTGTGGTCAGGACCAGCCTTCGCCGACGTACAGGCCGGAGCGCAGCTGCGGACGGAGGCCAGGCGGCTCGAGGAGAGCCGGCTGTGCGCCCTGGACCGGCGCATCGAGGCGGACCTGCGGCTGGGCCGGCACCGCGACCTGCTCGCCGAACTCACCGTCCTCGTCGGCCGCTACCCGACCCACGAGACCCTGCGCGGGCAGTACATGCTGGCCCTGCACGGATCCGGGCGGCGCAGCGAAGCGCTGGAGACGTACCAGAACCTGCGGGCCACGCTCGTACGGGAGCTGGGCCTGGAGCCCTCGGCCGACCTCCGGCGGATACAGCGTCAGATCCTCGCGGCCGCGACCGAGGAAGCGCTCGACGACACGGTGGACGACGACGGGGGGCGCCCGGTGCCGACCAGCTGACCGTCCTGCGGGTTCCGGGCGCTTGGGGGACGCGGAAACGCGGGCGCACGCAACCGGTACGTACAGCAATTCCGGACGCCGAAGAAATTCCTTTCTGCCGTGCCGTCCTGGATTTCTCTCCGTTTCCCGGAGCACTCCGCATGCCCCCGGTACTTCGAGGACCGCTCAAATGCCGCTGAAGGAACCGATGCCTCCGGTGTGGGTGCGGCTAGCGTGCAGGTTCGCCGACGACTTTCCGCCATCGGGAGTGCCCGACGACGAACGGAGGGAACCATGGAGATTCAGGTTTTGGGTCCGCTGTGTGCCGCCGTGAACGGGGACTCGATCGTCCCGACCGCCGGAAAGCCACGACAGGTTCTCGCCCTGCTGGCGCTGTATCCCGGCCGCGTCGTACCCGTCTCGACGCTGATGGAGGAGATCTGGGGAACGGAACTGCCCCAGAGCGCGATGACCACGCTGCAGACGTACATCATGCAGCTGCGCCGCTGCCTCGGTACCGCCATGGGCCCCGACGCGCCCGGCGCCGCGAAGAACGTTCTGGCCACCCGGCACGGCGGCTATCTGCTGCAGATCCCGCCGGAGTCCGTGGACATGCACACCTACGAGCGCCTGGTCGCCGAGGGCCAGGAGGCCTTCGAGGAGGGCGAGGACGAGCGGGCCGCCCGCTGCTTCCGGCAGGCGCTCGCCCTGTGGCAGGGGCCCGCCCTGGTGGACGTACGCCTCGGGCCGGTGCTGGAGATCGAGGTCACTCGGCTGGAGGAGTCCCGGCTGGTGACCATAGAGCGGCGGATCGACGCGGATCTGCGGCTCGGCCGGCACACCGAACTGATCGCTGAACTCAGCGACCTGATCGCCCGTCACCCCCAGCACGAGGGCCTGCACGCGCAGGCCATGGTGGCCCTGTACCGCTCAGGGCGGCAGGCCGCCGCCCTGAACATGTACCGGAAGCTGCGGGAGGGCCTGATCGAGGAACTCGGCGTGGAACCCTCCCCGCAGCTGCAGCGCCTGCACCAGGCCATGCTCGCCGTCGACCCGGAACTCGACGTGACGGCCGGGCCGCGACGGGGCTCCACCTTCGACCGGTACGCGGCCTGACGGTCCACCGCTGATGCCACCATCGGAAAAGGCCCCGGAATTCGGGGCCTCGGCCCATTCTTGAGTGCCGCTCGAGGTATTGCGGCGATCCTCGAAATCCACCCGTGTGGCCCGGGCGGACACAGAGGAGGAACCATGTCGGACGACCAGCCTGTGCGGCTGTACTGTTTCGCACATTCCGTCGAGGGCGTCTCCGTCTTCGACGGCTGGGCGGCGAGCGTGGGCCCCGGTGTGGAGCCGGTCCCGGTTCTTCTGCCGGGCAGTGCCCCACGGCGTGGTGAAGCCCGGGTGACGACGCACGAGGCGCTGCTCGCCGACGTACTGCCGCTGTTCACCGACCCGCACCCCGGGCCGTTCGTCCTGTACGGGCACGGTCTCGGCGCGATGGTCGCACTCAGCGTGACGCGGGCCCTGCACGAGGCCGGCCTGCCGGGCCCGGCACTGCTCGCCGTCGGCGCCTGGTCGGCGCCGCACCTGCCGGCCGGGCTGCCGGACCCCCGGCACGCCACCGACGCCGAACTGCTGGACGTCCTCAGCGGCAAGGGTGCCGTGCCCGTGGGCAGCGACGAACGGATCCTGCTGCAGGCCATGCTGCCGGTGCTCCGCGCCGACCTGGAGCTGGCCCAGAGCCTCCACGAGGCCGCCGGCCGGCCCTCCCCGGCCGGCCCGCTCACCACCCCGGTGCTGGTCGTCGACTCGCAGGAGAACCGGCTCGCCCCGCCCTCGACGGCGGACGGCTGGCGCCAGTGGACCGACGGGCCGGTCCGCTCGCGCACGGTCCCCGGGCGTCACTTCTTCGTACGGGGCGGCCGGGAACTGCCCCGGCTCCTCGGCCGGGTCTGCCGCGTCGTCCGCCGGCTCGCCAAGGAGCCCGCGCCCGTCGGGTGACCGCCGGCCGTTCCCCGTGCTCCGGAGCCACCGGAATCGGGTTTCCTCATTCCGCCGTCCGGTCCGTGCCAGCGGCCCGGGCGGCGCAATGTGCATAGAGAGGTGTTCAGATGTCTGCTGAGCGTGTCGACAGGGCGGCACACCGCGTCCATGTGTCCGCGCCCGCGGGTGTGGTCTACGCGGTGCTCGCCGACGGGGCGAAGCTGCCGCTCTACTGCTCCCAGAGCGTCCATGTGGAGCGCCTGGAGTTCGACGGTGAGCGGGAACGCCTGCGGATGTGGGCCCTCGTGGGCGGCAAGGTGCAGTCCTGGATGACCTGGCGGCGCCTGGATCAGCTCGAGCGTCGCCTGGAGTTCGTGCAGAAGCTGCCCGGGTCCTCGCTGGACTCGGTGCGCGGCGTGCTGAGCGTGCGGCCCGAGGGCCCGCACGACAGCGAGCTGGAGCTGCGGTACGGCCTCGACGACCTGCCCGAGACGGAGTGGGTGAAGCAGGCCGCCGGCCTCGACGTCCGGGCGCAGCTCAACCAGCTGAAGGGCTTCGCCGAGCGGTGGACGCGCCTGGACGACCTGGTGCTGTCCTTCGAGGACTCCGTCCGCGTCCACGGACCGGCCGAACTGGCCTACGACTTCCTGTACCGGGCCGGTGACTGGCCCGAGCTGGTGCCGGACGTCGCCCGGGTCGCCCTCACCGAGGAGGCGCCCGGAGTGCAGCGCACGGTCCTGGACCGGCTGACCGAGAGCGGCTCGCACACCACCGCGGCGGTACGGATCTGCTTCCCGCACGCGGGCCGCATCGTCTACAAGCAGACGGCGACCCTTCCGCTGCTGGCGGCACACACCGGCGAGTGGTCCGTCACCCCGGACGAGATGGGCACGACCGTCACCTCCAGGCAGACGGTCGTGCTGCGCGAGGAGGAGATCACCGCGGCGCTGGGCCGGGGCGCGGGCCTCGCCGACGCCCGCCGGCACGTGCGCGCGATGCTCGGCCGGCACAGCCTGACCCTGCTCGACCTGGCCAGGCAGCACGCGGAGAGCGCCGTCCGCATGCTGTGACCCGCCCCGCGACCGGGGCCCGCCGACGGGAACGCCGGGGGTGGTCACCTCCGGCGCCGGACGGTACCGGAGTCACGGGTGAGCGACCTCGGCGCCGGAGGTACGGGAGTCACGGTGAGCGACCTCGGCGCCGCGGCTCTCGGGCACTGCTCGGGCACCGCTGCATACCCGCTCGGGAAAACGGACTTTGCGCGCGACTGCCATTAGCGTGCTCATCTCGACCGTTGTGGATGCAGGCAGGTCAGGAGGCCGTGATGGGGGAGAGGCGGTACGGCGCGGTCCGGGCGGCCGCCCCCGGGTGCGGCGCCCGGCCCGGTGAAGAGCCCCGCATGCTCGTTCGGCGCCCGCAGAGAGGAGAGCGGGTACCCGGCCACGCGCAGTGGACCGCATGCCCCCGGACATCATGACCGTTCACCCCTTCCCGCGTGCGCCGCTGTCCGTGGTCGTCGAGCCCGGTCCCCCGCCGTACCCGGCACCCTGGGACCTCGAACTGCGCGGACCGCTCGACGAGGCCGCCCTGGAACAGCTCCTGGACGAACTCACCGCCGGTGACCCGGACCTGCCCGGCTGGCGGCACCGCCTGCTGCGGCACGGCCCGGACCATCACACCCTGCGGTTCTCCGTGCCGCAGGGAGGGCCCGCCGCGTGGGTAGCGGGCCGCATAGCCGACCGTCTCACCGGCCCGCCGGACACGGCCGGCCGCCCGCAGACCCCCGCGCAGTGCGCGGCTCTCGCGCGGGCGGGGGAGCCGCGGTACGACGCCGTGGTGCTCGACGTGGAGACTGCGGCGGATGCCGGTGCGGGTGCCGGTGAGGGTGCGGAGACGGACGCGGATGCGGATGCGGTCGCGGATGCCGTGCGCGGGGCGGTGCGTGCTCTGGCCGCCGTTCATCCGCAGTTGCGTTCCCGACTCGACGCCGGGGACGGCTGGTTGGACGCGGCGGACGGGATCGGGGCCGACGGCGAGAAACTCCCCTTCACGGAAGGAGAGTTCGCCGACGAGGCCGACTTCGCCGCGCTCGTGGACTCGGTCACCCGCACGCTCGACCCCCGTGCCGGCGTCCAGCTGCGGGTCCTGCTCGCCAGGGACCGCCGGCCGGCCGGGCGGCGCGCCGACCGGATCGCCGTGGTCGCCCACGAGGCGGCCGTGGACGCCGCGTCCTGGCACATCCTGCTCGACGACCTGACCACCGCCCTCGGCACGACCGGGGGCCCCGGCACGACTGCCGACCTCGGTGCCACCTCCGCCGTCGGCACGGCCGCGGGCTCAGACACGGCTGCCGACCTCGGTACCACCTCCGCCCTCGGCACGGCCGCGGGCTCAGACACGGCTGCCGACCTCGGTACCACCACCGCCGTCGGCACGGCCGCAGTCTCGCCCGCGGTGCGGCCGCAGCCCGTGGCGGACGGCCTGGCCGGCTGGGTCGCCGAGCTGCGCGAGCTGGCCGGTGACTCCGCGGAGGCCCAGCACTGGGCCCTGGTGGCCGAGCGCAGGTCCGAGGCGGCCGGTGTCCACGGGTTCGCCCCGTACGCGGGGGAGTCCCGCCGGGACACCGGGCGGGCCTCCCTGCCGGCCGACGGCGAGAGCCGGACGAACGCCCGCGTGGCGGGGCCGGGTGATGCTCCCGCCGCCGTACCGGCACACGCGGGGGACAGCGGGTTCCCCCTGGCACCGGGCACCGGGTTCGCGCCGGAAGGCGACGCGGGCGACGTCCGGCGCACCGGCTTCGTGCTCGACGCGGACGCGACCGAGCGGATCACCCAGGAGCTGGGCCCGCGGCTGGCGTTGACCACGGGCCAGGTGCTGACCGGGGTGTTCGCGCTGGCCCTCGCCCGCTGGCAGGACACCGACGAGGCCTGTTTCGACGTACGCAGCGATCCGCGGGCCGCGCGGCCGGACCTGCGGCGTTGCGTGGGCCGGCTCGCCGAGCCGTACCCCGTCCAGCTCGGTCCCGGTCCCGGGCCCGACGCCCTCGGGCAGCTGACCGCCCTAGCGGGGCCGTTGGCCGTCTGCGCCGGCCGTGCCGAAGGCGGCGCCGGCTTCGGGGCGTGCCGTGAGTGGAGCCCCGATCCGGCGCTGCGCCGAACCCTGCGCGACCTGGCACCCGCCTGGGCCTGTCTGAGCCTCGACGACCCGGGTGGGCCCCTGCCCGGCTCCGCCCGGCCCCTGACCGGCGCCCCACCCGGCCGGCCGGGTTCCCCCGACGCGCCGGGCCGGTCCGCGTACCGTCTCGAGGCGCGCGCCCATGTCCGCGACGGCAGGCTGCACATCGGCCTGGACTGGGTGAGCGACCACGCGTACGGCATCACCGACACCTCGGTCGCCGCCCTGGAACAGCTGCTGCGCGAGCTGCTGGAGGAACTGGCCGCCGTGCCGGCCGCCCCGATGCCGCGCGCCTTCCGGGCCACCCCCCAGCAGTCCGCGCTGTACACCGGCGGCGACGCGCGCCCCGGCACCGGACGCCATGTCGAGCAGCTCGTCTGGGTCTGGCGCGGCCCCCTCGACCTCCGCCGTTTCACGGCCTCCTGGCAGTCCGTCTTCGACCGCGAGACGGTGCTGCGCACCGCCTTCAGCGACGGCTCCGAACCCCTGCTCGTCGTACACGAACGGGTCGTGCCCGAGATCACCCGCCGGGCCTTTCCCGACGCGGACTGGTCGGCGTTCCTGGAGCGTGACCGGTTGCGCGGCTTCGACCTGCGCCGCCCCGGAGCGCTGCGGCTCACCCTGCTCGAGACGGAGCGCCCCCGGCCCGCGGACCCCGTCGCCCCGCCGACCCGGATCCTGGTCACCTACCACCGGGCCCTGCTCGACACCTGGAGCGCGCACCTGCTGCTGCGCGAGTTCTACCGCGCCTATCTCGCGGGCGGCTCCCTGTCCGGTGGTGAGCGCCGCCCGGACCTGCGTGACTACACCGCCTGGGCCGCCGCCCAGGACCCCGAACCCGCCCGCGGGTTCTGGACGCGCAGCGCGCCGCCCGAGGGCGCCGCCTCCCGGCCGGTGCGCTCCGCCGCGCGGGCCGGCCTGACCGGTGTCGGCCGTGCCCGGCTGCGCCTGGACCCCGCCGAGACCAGCCGCCTCGCCCACTGGGCGGGCACCTGGGGCACCGCCGAGAGCAGCGTGCTGCAGGCCGTGTGGGCCATGCTGATCTACCGGGCCTCCGGCGCCACCGGGCCGGCCCCGGTCTGTTTCGCGGTGACCGTGTCGGGACGCGGCATCGCCCTGGAAGGCGTGGCCCGCATGCCCGGCCCGCTGCGCAACCCGCTGCCGATGACCGTCGAGGTGGACCCGGCGGGCACCGTGCCCCGGCTGCTGCGGCAACTGCGGGACCTGGCCCTGGACATGGCCGCCTACGAGTGGGTGCCCGCCGACTGGATCCGGGCCTGGAGCCGTGGCGGCGCGGACCCCGACACCGTCATCGTCTTCGAGGACCCGCCGCATCCGCTGGACGGCCTGGAGACCCAGCTCGCCGCCCAGGGCATCCACGCCGAGCTGCCGGACACCCTGCCGGCCCGCTCCGTACTGCCCATCGGGCTGCTCGCCCACCACGACAGCACGGGCGGACTGGTCCTCGTCGGGGTGCACGACCGGGCCCTGCTCGACGAGGACGCGGCGGCCGAACTGCTCGCGCAGAGCGCCCTGTTGCTGCGCTCGCTGCCGATGTCGGCCGGTGAGACCACCACCGTCGGAGAGGCCCTGGCACTGCTGGCGGAAAGCGCCGCACCGCCGCCGGCCGAGGCCGCCGAAGCGGGCCGGCCCGCCCCGCTGGTCACCCTGCGCGCCGCCCGCCGGGAGCGGGCGGGCACGATCTGCCTGATCCCGCCGCCGGGTGCTTCCGACACCTGCTACGACCTGCTCGCCGGCAGCTATCCGGGGCCCCAGGAACTGCTCGTGCTCCCCGCCGGCGCCGATGCCGACGGTGCGCGGGCCGCCCTCGAGGCGCTCGCCGCCGGCCGGCCCCTGCTGCTCGCCGGATTCTCCGGCGCCGGTGTCCCCGCCTGCGACCTCGCCCGGCGGATCGCGGCGGACGGCGGCCGCCCGCCGCGGGTGGTGATCGCCGGCGCGGGCACGGACGAGCAGGAACGGGCCGGTGCTCTCGTCCGGGCGCTGCAGGGTGCTGCGCCGCACGCGTGATGCCGGTCCACTCCTGTTCCGCCGCTGTTCGAGGGCGCCTCGTTCGCCGTTCTGCATCGTGGCTGTGGCACGGGTGACCTCGCCCGGCCGCTGACGCCGTTCGTGCCCTGGGCCTGCAACCATCTGGAGAGACATGTCCCGCCGCCTGTTCACCTCGGAGTCCGTGACCGAGGGGCACCCCGACAAGATCGCCGACCGGATCAGTGACACCATCCTCGACGCACTGCTGCGGGACGACCCGTCCTCGCGCGTCGCGGTGGAGACGCTGATCACCACGGGGCAGGTGCACATCGCCGGCGAGGTGACCACCCAGGCCTACGCCCCCATCGCCCAGCTGGTGCGCGACGCCATCCTCGAGATCGGCTACGACTCGTCGGCCAAGGGCTTCGACGGCGCCTCCTGCGGCGTGTCGGTGTCCATCGGCGCC
>NZ_JAERRK010000045.1 GCF_016741775.1 Streptomyces actinomycinicus
CGGGAGTCGTGGGCGGCGCCCATCTGGCTGGTGTAGAGGATCCGGCCGACGCCGGCCTTCACGGCGGCGTCGATGGCGGCGCGGTGGCCGCTGACGCACTGCGGGCCCGTGCGGTCGAGGGAGACGAGGAGCAGTTGCTCGGCGCCCTCGAAGGAGTGCACGAGCGAGGCGGGGTCGTCGAAGCTGCCCTGCCGGACCCGGACGCCGCGGCCGGCTAGATCCCGGGCCTTGCGGGGGTCGCGGACGCTGACGCCGACGCGGTCGGCGGGGACACGCTCCAGAAGGCGCTCGACGGTGCGGCGGCCGAGCTTGCCGGTGGCTCCGGTAACGATGATCAAGGGGTTCTCCCAAGGCTGTTTCCGATGGAATCACTTCAACGGTAACACTGGAAATTCCGATGGAACCACACCCTCGGTATCATTGATTCATGGCCACACGCGACTCAACCGACAGCTCTCGGCGCCGCATCGTCGAGGCAGCCGTCGAGCTGCTGGAGAACGGCGGCCCTGACGCGGTGAGCACCCGCGCGGTCGCCGCCGCGGCCGGAATGCAGCCGCCGGCGATCTACCGCCTCTTCGGCGACAAGGAGGGGCTCCTCGAGGCCGTTGCCGAGCACGGCTACGAGCAGTTCCTGGAGAGAAAGCGCGCGCAGCTCGACCCCACCCCGCAGGATCCGGTGGGGGAGCTGCGCCGCGGCTGGGACATGGTGGTCGAGTTCGGGGTCTCCCGCCCCGAGTTGTTTGCGGTGATGAACCGGGCCACCGGCCGGGGATCGGACGCGGCACACCGCGCGGGCCTGGAAATCCTCCATGGACGGGTGCGTCGGCTGGCGGCCGGGGGGTGGCTGCGGGTGGACGAGGAGCTGGCCGCCCAGATCATCCAGGCAACCGGCCAGGGCGCGGTCACCACCTGGCACTCCACCCCTGCTGACCGCCGCAATCCGGCACTGCTGACCGTCCTGCGCGAGTCCATGGTCGCGGCCGTCACCCGTGCCGAGCCAGCGGTCCCCGCCGCGGAGTCCGCTCCAGCCGCGGCGGCCCGCGCGCTTCGCGCCGCCCTCCCCGACGACGCCGGTGTACTGAGCGACGCCGAGCAGCACCTGCTGCGTGAGTGGCTCACGCGCCTGGCGGCGGACGGTGGCGCGCCACACGCCTGATCGCGCATCGGCGCTCTCACGGGGTCTCGGGCGAGGCGAGGTTCCCACCCGGAGACCGGCACGCACTGCAGAGCAGCAACCGGTCCACCCGAACACACCCGGCACATCCACCGCACCATCGCGCGCGAGCGCGGCGGCGCTCCTGGACGGTGGGGCGGAGCGTCGAGGCCGGCGGTGTACTGCTCGGACCGTGCCATCTGCCCTCGCCAGATCGGATCGCGGGGCGCCGGAGGACGTCGGTGGGCTCCCGGTTGCTCTTCCGGAAGGCTTCTAGCCCGTGCTCGTCGATGAACTGCCGCTCGACCTCGTGGGTGCCGGCGCTGGGTCCGCGAGTACGGCGGCACGCCCGGGTCCACGTCATCCTGGCCGACGAAGAGACCTCCGACGTGCCGGCCGCCTGCCCGAGCACGGGTAGGCAGGGCCAGTGTCGGCTACTCGCCGGCCGGACCCTCCGGGGCGTGCCGCACGGCCTTCTTCGCAGCCTGCTCCAGCTCGTACCGGTTGGTCTCGGTGGCTGCGGTGTGTGCGGTGACAGCCGCCTGCGTGGCTTCGCAGGCTTCGCGCCAGCGGCGCAACTGGGCTTCGTGCGCGTCGTCGGCGCACCACGCGAGCTTCTCGCGCTCTCGCTCGGTGGATCGTTCCAGCTGGATCGACCCGTCGGGGACCTCTGCCGCGCGCACGTACCCTACGCGGCGGGTGCAGCGTGCTGACGATCAAGATGTTGAAGGGTTCTCCCCTGAGTCGTCCGGTCTTCGACTACCGTGGGGGGCCTATCATATTTCGCCGTTGACCATCGAAAACAAGCTCGGCCCTCCGTCGCGGGTGCGACCGCAGGGCGGCGGAACGCAGGACACGCCTGACGAGACGCTGTTCCCGGCGATCATTTACGTCCTGGTCAGCGGATGCGCCTGGCCTCAACTTCCCCCGTGCTTCGGCATATCGAAGTCGACGGCTCACCGCCGCTTCCTGATCTGGTCGAGAGCAGGCGTCTGGGGCCGCCTCCACGAAGCAGTGCTGCACCGGCTCGACGACGCCGGCCTCATCGACGTCACCCGCGTCGTCCTCGACACGGCGCACGTGAGGGCCAAAAAGGGGGCGAACACACAGGCCCGAGCCCCGTGGACCGGGGCAAGCCGGGTTCCAAGATGCACATCCTGTCGGACCCGAACGGACTGCCCCTCCTCGTCGGCGTCTCGGCCGGCAACACCCACGACAGCGAAGGGCTGAAGCCCGTGATCGAGGGTCACCAAACGAGACACGACCCTCACAACGGCCGGTACTTCAAGCCTCAGCGCCTGCACGCCGACAAAGCCTATGACCGCGCCGACCTGCGCAGATGGCTCCGATGGAAACGGATCGGAGTACGCATCGCCCGCAAGGGGATCGAGTCCAGCGAACGATTAGGGCGACGCCGCTGGTCATCGAACGCACCATGTCCCGGCTGTCCGGCTACCGCCGACTCAGCCCTCGATACGAACGAAATCCCCGCAACTACCTGGCCTTTCTCGGCCTCGCCGCAGCCATCTGCTGCTACAAGCGACTCGTCCGCCTCACCACGTAGGACACGGTCTAACGCAAAGGCGGTGCGCGTGTGTGGTCACAGCCACTCGTTGATGGCCGCGACAAAGACGGTCGCCTCATAGCGGACCGCGAGCTTGATACCTCGTGGCCACGGCGCGATGACTCTTGAAGCGATTGATGCCACATTCGACCGCGTGCCGAGCCTTGTAGTCCTCGGCGTCGAACTTGGGCGGCCGGCCGCCACGGGCGCCCAGGCTCTTGCGGTTGCGGGCCTGGTCGGCCTTGTCCGGGACTGTGCAGCGAATGCCACGTCGGCGCAGGTTGGCGCGGTTTCTGACGGAAGGCGCACGCCTTGTCGGCCCGCACGCGATCAGGCGGACGCGTGGCCGGCCCGGCCCGATGTGGGGCACGCGAACCTTCTCCAGCACCGGTTGGAACTGCGGCGAGTTTCCATGCTGCCCGGCTGTTACCACGATCGACGTGGGCGTCTGCCCCTGCTCGACGGCCAGGTGCAGCCTGGTGGTGAACCCACCGCGTGAACGCCCCAGCGCGTGATCAGCAGGCTCGGTGAAGTCACCACCCGGTGACTCCTTCTGCAGGTCACCTCGCTTCCGGGCTCCGGCCGCATGCTGATGGGCGCGGCATACCGTGGAGTCGACGCTCAGGTCCCACGTGATCGCACCGTTCGCGTCGGCCAGGGACTGGAGCTGGGCGAGGACCCGGTGCCAGGCGCCATCCCGTTGCCACCGGCGGAGCAGGTCGTAGATCCGGCCCCACGGCCCGTACTCGACGGGTACGTCCCGCCACGGAACACCGGCCCTGACGCGGACCGTATGTCGTCGATGAGCCGCCGCCGAGGCCAGACAGGCCGCCGACCTGTCTTCACATCCTTTGGCGACAACGGCTCGAGCGCCGCCCACTGATCGTCGTGAGATCTCCCCGCGCCATGAATCAAGATCATTCACGCCTCAAGATGCCAATTCGACCCACGGCCTAACCGATGGCAAGACGGTGTCCCCGGCGCCGCCGCCTGGCTGATGGCACCAGACGTCACGTAAGGTCCAGGAGCCCCTTGTGTGAACCGCCGAAGCCCTGGTGTTCGTCGACCAGGTGGATCTCCAGGATCCAGTGGGCCTGCCAGCCTCCTGGCCCGCTGCGGCGGAGGGGCTGGTCGTTGTCCGTGCAGAGGAACGAACTCACCTGCCTCGTATGGGAATTGGCGGCCGATGGTGCTCCGACCAAGCGGCCGACATGCCATCCGCCCAGCGTCCAGCCCGCCTTGGCTACGACAGCCTGGACCTCGGCGTACAATTGCCTGCCCGTGATGCGGGAGTCCCCGTAGAACGCGTCGCGGCCGGCCGCGAATATCTTCGGCAGGTCCTCGATGAGGCAGTGCTTGTGCGGGTCGTTGCCGAAAGCGAGGGTACGGGCAAAATCCGTTTCGTACCCGGTGAGGACCGGACCGAGGTCGGCGACCACGATGTCGTCCTCGCCGATGACGCGGTCCGGTAGCTCCTGTTCGTACGGGAGTACGGTGTGGGGGCCGGAGCGGACGACCGGCTCGGCGCGTCGCGCGGCTGTGCCGAACACCTGCCTGGCCAGGTCCCCGATCCAGTTGCCCGTCTCGTGTTCACTGTTGCCTGGTGCGATCACGTTGCGGGCCATGACGTCGGCGAACAAGGCTTGCGCCATCCGCTGTGCCTCCACCAGTCCCAGAGCCCGCAGCCGCTCGTCCATCCGGTCCGGTCCTGCCATCTTGCCGTCCCTCTTTTTCCTCATGCTCCGCTTACGCGGGTTGCGCGCACGATCACGAGCGACCCTTCGCACGTCGGCCGAACACGCAGGTGGCCGAATTCCTCGTCCCAGACGCCGGATTCCAGGTCGTGCCGCAAGGTCCGGTCGAAGCGTTCGCGAACCCGGTCGTCGACAAAGCTCCAGGCCGAACACGCCTGGCGGGCGGCCGGGTCGAGGAGCATCTCGGGGCGGCCGTAGTACGCCTCGTTGAACCCGTCCGTGCAGTCCAGGGGGATGGGTACGGTCTGGACGGTGCCGGTGCCGCCCAGCGCAGCGGTCAGCTCCTCGACCGGTGGGTAGCGGCGGGCCTCGGTCTCCAGCACCTCGGGCGCGTACCGGTACAGCCAGAAGCCCCGGACCAGAGCGGGATCGCAGGTCAGGATGACCAGGGGCCCGCGGGTCACGCGCCGCATCTCGCGCAGGCCGGCCCTGAAGTCGGACCACTGGTGCACGCTGAACAGCGTCATCGCCGCGTCGAACTCACCGTCGGTGAAGGGCAGGTCCTCGGCCACGGCGTCGATGGCCCGGGCGAGCTGCGTCGGCCGCTGGGCACGCATCGACTCCGAGGGCTCGACCGCCGTCACCGCACGTGCCGCGTTCTCGTACGATCCGGCGCCGGCGCCGACGTTGAGCACCCTGCGGGCGTCGCCGAGGGCCTCGGCGATGAACCGGGCGATCCGTTCGTCCGGTCGACGGTAGGAGGAGTATCCAGAGCCGATGGCGCCGTAGTCGACGTCGCCGGCGCTGCCGTCCCGGGTGCGCGTGGTCATGGGGTTTTCCTCGCTTCGTGAGCAGGAACAGGGGGAAGGGATCCCCACACACGCATCGGTTGTGCCGGTCGGTGCGGGGGCGCGGGGACGCTACGGCCAGAGCTGGAACCGCTGCCAGCCGTTCCCGGCACGTTCGTAGCGCAGCCGGGTGTGCACACGGCTCTTCGCCGCCTGCCAGAACTCCACCTCGGCCGGCGCGAGGGTGTAGAGGGTCCATGCGGAGTCGACGAGCGAGGGGTCCTTGTCGATCCGGGCCCGCGACTCCTCCAGGGCCTTGTCCCGTTCGGTGGTGTCCGTCAGGTACTGGCTCTGACGGCCCAGCAGGGACTCGGCGCGGGCGGTCGCCGACCGGTCGAGGAAGTCGGCCGCGTTGTCTCGGGACGGGGCCGGAGTCACGGGCCCGCGCAGCCGCACCTGCCGGCCGTGCTCGGGCCAGTAGAAGGTGAGTGCGGCCCGCGCATGGACGGCGAGCTGGCGCCCCTTTGGACTGAAGCGGTGTCCGGCGAACTGCCAGCCCGAGGTGTCCACGCCCTTGAGGATCAGCACGCGTGCGTCCGGGTCGCCTGCCTCGTCGACCGTGGACAAGGTCATCGCGTGCGGATCGCGCAGACCGTCCGCCACGGCCTCGGACAGCCAGGACAGGAACAGACGTACGGGATCGGCCGGAGCGCGCTCAGGCGCGAACTCTGGAAGCGGCCCCGCGAACACCTCGATGTCCCGCAGCCACCCGCGGACAGTGCTGCCGTGATCGCCGTCCCCCATTGGGCTGCCTCCTCCACAGGACACCTTCTAACAGCCATCCTGCATCTGCGGCGGTTGTTCGACAATCGCTTGGCAAATGCTCGGCTGAAGCCACAAAAGACTTCGCTGATGAGTATCGGATGTTGGAGGTAGTGACAATGGGGATCCCCAGGTCGCGGAAACGAACCGGGCGGGCGCGCTCGTTGCGACGGCCGGAAGGGGCTCGCGTCTGGAGGGATAGTGCATGTCACATAGTGAGACGATGCGTCGCGCCCGCGCCTTGGTGATCGCCATGGGGGCGATCCAGCTTCTGCCCGAGGTGCCGGGATTGGCTCCTCTGCGGGGCGGAGACGTCTTTTCGTCTCCCTTCTGCCATGGCTGGCAGACGCAGGACCGGCCTCTTGCGGTCGTTGGCGCCCGCCCGGTCCCCGTGCCTGGCAGCAACTCTTGCTGCTGCGGCGCTTCACCGCAGACCTCGCCCTCATCAGCAACTGACCGACCCAACTGGCACCCGGGGGGCCGGGATCGCGACGCGTGAGGAGGAGGTCGACCAGGAGGTCTCAAGAGACGGTCTGCTGTACGGGATGAGATTCACGAACGGCGAAGTGCTGCAACGAGCGGTGCTGTTCGCTGCAACCACGCGCCATCAGGCTTCTCGCCTGCTCCAGAGGCTGGGCTGCCATGTCGTGTCCGCGCACAGCCGTCTTTGACCGTTGCCGGGCCAGTCGGCTATGCCACGAACACGGCGATTGCGGTGAACAACGCTCTCATCGCCGAGGAGACCGTGCAGGACGCCCCACCCACCTGGGGTCATACGGCTGAGAGCGAGACCTCCGTCGACTTGAACAGGGCGGTGACGGCGGAGCCCTCGGCCAGGCCCAGGTCGGTGGCCGCGTCCTTGGTGATCGCGGCGGTCAGTTCGGCGCCCTGGACCGAGACCCTGACGGTGGCCATGGCGGCGCCCGTCGCGACTTCTCGTACGGTGCCGGACAGCCGGTTGCGGATGGACAGGCCCTCCACCGGGCCCGTTGCCAGTGCAACCTCCGTTGACTTGACGAGGGTGTGCACCGCAGAGCCTTCGGCGAGGCCGAGGTCCTTGACGGCGCCGAGGGTGATCGCGGCGGTGACGTCCTGGCCGCCGTCGAGGCGGACCTTGACCGTGGCCATGGCTTCGCCCGGGGTGACGGCGGTGACGGTGCCGGGGATCTGGTTGCGGATGCTCAGGCTCATCGGGGGACGCCTCGCAGAGTATGGGTGATTTGCCTGTCTTCGGTTGTTACGTGGCCCACCGTAGTCCCGGCGGAAGTGTGGCCCGTTGCGACACCGTCGCAAGCGCGAGGCAAAGATCATGCGATGCCTCGCAGACGCGGGTCGGCCAGTTCTGGTCGCGTGTTCTGTCCGTCTGCTCAGGCGGGGTACGCGTGCGTCTGGGCGGCCTTGACCGTCGCCCAGACGCTGGCCCCGGGGCGCAGGTCGAGTTGGCCGGCGGCCACGGGCCGTTGGGGCCCAGGAGCGCGATCACGTCACCGGGCCCCGCGGTCAGTGCCACGTCGAGGCGGAAGGCACCGCGCTCGACCACCAGCCGGGCATCGAGCCCCTCAGGGGCCGGCCCGGGGGGCGACGGCGTCCTGTGAGGGCTTGCGGGTGTCGGTCATGAGGCGGGCATCCAGCGATCACGCAGCCCGGCCGGCACCGCGATCGACACGGCCAGCAGGACCAGGCTGAGTGCGATCGCCGCGTCCGGATCGTATTGGAGGGCCAGGTAGACGGCGAGGGGCATGGTCTGGGTGCGGCCGGGGAAGTTGCCCGCGAAGGTGTTCGTGGCGCCGAACTCGCCGAGCGCGGGCCCAGGCCAGCACGGCGCCCGCCGCGATACCAGGGGCGATGAGCGGCAGGGTGACCCGGCGGAACGCGGTGAAGCGGGAGGCGCCGAGCGTGGCGGCCGCTTCCTCGTACCGGGAGTCAGCGGCTCGCAGGGTCCCCTCCACGCTGATGACCAGGAACGGCATCGCGACGAACGCCTCCGCGATCACAACCCCCGCGGTGGTGAACGGCAGGGTGATGCCGAACCAGGAGTCGAGCCACTTGCCGATGACTCCGTTGCGGCCGAGCGCCATGAGTAGGGCCACACCGCCCACCACCGGTGGCAGGACGAGCGGCAGGGTCACCAGGGCCCGGACCAGACCACGCCCCGGGAACTCGATGCGTGCAAGCAGCCAGGCCAGCGGGACGCCGAACACCAGGCAAAGCACGGTCGCCGCTGTCGCGCAGATCAGCGACAGGCGGAGGGCCTGCCACACCTCGCTGCTGGTCAGCAGGCCGGGCATGCTGCGCCAGGGAGCCTGAGCAGCAGCGCGATCAGCGGAAGGACCAGAAACGCCATGCCGATCAGCGCGGGCACGAAGGGGGAGCGGGGCACCCGCGGATGCGGCGGCGCCGCGTCCCACCCGTGCGGGGGCCGGCCGCGGCGCCGGTCTTGCGGAACGAGGTCACGGCTTGAGGAACCCCGCCTGACCCAGGACCTT
>NZ_JAERRK010000046.1 GCF_016741775.1 Streptomyces actinomycinicus
GGCGGCACCGGACGGACGGTCGCGCGCGGTCGGCATGCAGGCCGGCACGCTGGACACCTTCGCCACCCGCGGCCTCGCGCAGCGGTTCATCGAACGCGGCACCCCGGTGCCGACCGGCCACTTCGGCGCGGCCACCACCCGGCTGGACTTCTCCACGGTCGGGGCGGTGCACCCGTTCATGCTGGCGCTCGGTCAGTCCGTCACCGAACAGCTCCTGGAGGAGCACGCACTCGCCGTGGGCGCCCGAGTGCTGCGCGGGGAGGAGGTTGTCTCGCTCACCCAGGGCCCGGACGCCGTCGAGGCGGTGATCCGGGCCGCTGGTGCCCACCGGACCGTGCGGGCCCGCTGGGTGGTGGGCTGCGACGGCACGCGCAGCGCGGTGCGCCAGGCGGCCGGCATCGGCTTCCCCGGTCAGGACACCACCCTGACCGGGTGGCTCGCCGACGTCGAACTGGACGATCCACCCACGGGGCCGCTCGCCGCCACCGGGACGGCCGGGTCCCTGCTGGTAGCCCCGATCGGCGACGGCGTCCACCGGCTGGCGGGCCTGTCCACGGCCACCATGCACCGCGGCACCGGCGAACCGCTGACCCTGGAGGAGGTACGCGAGCAGACCCGCGCGCTGCTGGGCCGGGACCTGGGCATCCGCAACCCCCGGTGGCTCTCGCGCTACGGCAACGCCACCCGCCAGGCCGCGCACTACCGGTCCGGACGCGTGCTGGTGGCCGGGGACGCGGCGCACATGTTCTTCCCCGCCGGTGGGCAGGGCATGAACCTCGGCATCCAGGACGCCACCAACCTGGGCTGGAAGCTGGCCGCCACCCTCCAGGGCCGGGCGCCCGACGGACTGCTCGACAGCTACGACACGGAGCGCAGGCCGGCCGCCCGCGCCGTCATCGACAACACCCGCGCGCGGCTCGCCCTGTTCGCCGCGGCGAGCCCGGAGCAGATCGCGCTGCGCGAGGTCTGGTCCGCCGCGCTGGCCGAACCACGGACCAACCGCACGTGGGCCCGAAGGATCGCCGGCTTCGACGACCCGCTCCCCGCCGACACCGCACCCGGCGCCCACCCGCTGACCGGCACGCGACTGGCCGGCCTCGCCCTCGATGTGGCCGACGCGCCCACCCCCCACCCGCTGATGCATCACGGCCGACCGCTGCTGCTGGACCTCGGCGGGACGCAGACGCCATGTTCAGCGCCCGGCCTGGACCAGTGGACGGTAGCCGTCAATGCCGAAAAGACGCATGCGCTCTGGCAGGACGTCACCGCCGTTCTGATCCGGCCGGACGCCCGGATCGCCTGGGCCGCCACTGACACCGACCCGCAGAGCCGCGCCGCGGACTGCCGCGCGGCCCTGCGCACCCTGTGTGGCTGAACGCCGCTAGGCGACCCCCCCGGCCAGCCCCGCTCGGGCGTCCACGGCCACGGTGGAAGACAACCGGGACGAGCGGTGGCCCGTTCCGGCGGCGCAAGACGGTCGCTGGTCCACAGGGTGGGTCACAGGAAGTAACGCAGTCGTGTTCCGGTGCGACACGATTGCCGTGGACACAAGCCGCAAGACGCTGTCATTACAAGCGGCGCGGGCACACGTTCGGTGGACGGCCCGCCCAAGACCGTCCCACGCGGGTCATACCCTCGCTACGCTCCCTACCGCCAAGCCGTTGACCAGCAAAAATACGGAAGTCCGGCTGGAGTACTAGCCGTCCCGGCCGGCGCAACAGGATTTCGAAGGTCGCCGTCCCAGGACGCGGAGTGCCCTCCGGCCCCGGCTGTCCGATTCAGCTGGGGCCGACGAAGCGCGGAACTCCTCGTGCCTTGCGGGGCGAGGGCATGGTGCTTTATCGGGGCAGTGGTGCGCCCTCGGCGAGCAGCCGCAGCGTGGACATGGACGGAGTGAACGCGTACACCATGCCCATGGTCTTGAGGAAGCCGCGCATGTCCAAGGTGCCCTGCGGGCCGTTCTCGCCCAATTCGAACTGTGCCTCGCCTCCGGGACCGCAGACGTTGTCTCTGCCGGTGGGTGCCCCGGGCTCCCCGGGGGTGAAGTCCGCGGCGTTGGCCCATCGTGCCTGAACATGCTCGAACTGTTCCTCGAGCGATGTGCCGTAGCACACGAACAGCAGGCCGCGCTCCTGCCCGTCATCGGGCTGACCCGGTGCGAGGGGTGGGCCGTACGGGATGCCGCGGCGCAGCATGCGGTGACTGCGCGTGTGGATGGTCGGGGCGGCATGACGTGGGTTGGTCTTCCGCGTGTGTGAAGCGCAGGGTGTGTCTTGGCCGCGTGGGTCGTTCCGGTAGTCGAAGCCGTTGAGATCGCTACCGATACCGGCCACCGGATCGGACGGCCTGGCCAGCGGCGTACCGTCCGGATTCCGGCCGACCACGCGGGCGGCGAGCCCGTCGAAGTCCAGCGCGGGAGTGAAATTCTTCGCCGCCTCCGCAATGGCGGCGCGCCAGCTCGCCACGTCCTGGTGGAGACGGCGCACCACCTGGAACGAGCCGTCCTTCATCCACGCCGGCCCGGTGCGGTTATTGCTGCCCTCCTCGCACGGGTATCCGAAGACGAACTCGCCGGGCGCGATGAGTTCGGCCCCCAGCCGATTCTCCCGATATCCGGGTTTCCTGGGGTCCTCGCGGTGGAACTGACTGATTCCGGGCTGGGAGACGCCGTCTTTGAAACCGAAGTGCTCATGCCCTCGAAGCTCGCCTGGCAGGGTCTCGCCGTTGTCCTGGCCCACCAGGATCATGCCGTGGGCATTGTCCGCCGCGGCGATCTTCTGCAGCTTGTTGTCCAGGTCTTCTTTGGTGTCCGCGGCGACCACCACGACCGCGTGCACGGTGTTCTCACCGGAACCGAACACCCATTGAGCCGGATCGTCGCCCACGATCGTGGCCCGCCCGTCGGCGCCCGCCCGCAGCGCCTCGAAGGCGTACAGATCCTTCTCGACCTGCTCGGGCTGGACCGAGGCCTCCATCAGACCCTGATAGGTGAGGGACAGACCCACCCAGGTCGCGCCTTTGTCAGGGTCGCGGCCGTAGGCGCGGCGGGAGAGGGAGAACGCCTCGTTGAAGTCCTCCACTTCGGCGGTCACCGAGACCGTGTTCAGCATCACCGAGAGCCAACCGCGTGCGCGGGTTGCGTCCGGGAATCGCAGGTAGCGGAACGTCATGTAGTCCTTGTGAAACGCGGCTAGGACATTGCCCTGGATCTCCGTGGACGTGCGCAGCGGCGGCGTGGGCAATCGCTCTGCCTCTGCCATGAGCGTGGGTCTTGCCGGGCTGGTGACCATGCTGACTCCTTTCTTTGCCCTGGACGGCCTGCTTGATCGGGTACGGCGCAAGGCACCGAGCCGGCGGTGCCGATTGTGGAGTCGAACGGCCGCACCGCGCGGTGCTCGATGGACTGGAGGCGCTCAATGGCGCCGCCTGAATCGAAGCAGCGGGGAAATCCTTACCTCTCGCCCCAGGCCGACTATCCGCTTTCCTGCGGACGGTGGCCGCCCATATCGGTGATGCCGGTGACCGGCCCGCCGGGCGGTGACCGTCCACCGGTGGTGACTTGAGCGTGAGCGGGCTTGTTGCCGTCGTCTCCACTTGGCGGACGGCCAGGGAGAGCGTGGACGAGCACAGCGTCCCGCAGGATCGCACTGCGTTGCGCCGCCCTGACCCCGGCCGCCCGGCGGGGCCGCGCGGGCGGAACGGCCACCGGCGGCATCGTCGCCGGCGTTCGCTGCCCCCTGCCGCCCCACCAGCGTCTTCGCTGACCTTGTCGTCCGGGGCGCGCTCACCCTGCTCGAGAAGCGGCACCCTCGGCGGGGGGCCGGGCTCGCCGCCTGGCTCGGATTCCGAGAGGCGGCCGGAGAACAGTGAGGCGCTGATCCGGTGGTCGATGGTCACACGGATGATCGGCGTCTGCCCGGCCACGGGCTGTCGGCCGGCCCCGAAGGCTCCCGACGCCTCCAGTAGGAGCCACGCCAGAACCGTGACCGACAGCCCGTCCCGCCAACGCGCACCGTCGATCCTGGTACCGGCGCGAGCGAGGGCGCCGCTTCCTTCTTCGCCTCGATCACGGCAACGGTCTCCGCCGCAGAGCCTGCCAGGGCGCCGACCAGTTCCTCCGTTGCGATTCCAGAACATCGTCAGGCCGGTGAAATAGGTGATGACGAAAAATCAGAAGTTCGGCGTGCTCTGGCAGATGAGCACCTGCCGGATCTCGCTGCCGGTGGGCAGGAACGCCGCCGAGCGCCGTACCAGGCCCTGCCGCGATTCGGGATCGTGCCGCCCGGTCTCGTCAGCGGCGTCCTGTCTTCCGTCGGGCTCATCCGCATCTCACGGCGCCGTCGTGTCGCCGGGCCACCGGAGCGGCTCGTCGCGATCTCCAGCAGCCGCCGTCGAGAGCCGATGTGGAGCCGGCTTGGCAAGTGGCGTGCAAGTGCTCGGCAACCATGCTCCGAAGACTGGACGGCATGACCACGCGCAACGTTTCAGACCCCACCGTCCACCCCTACACCCGCGAGATGGCGATGATCCACCAGGTGTTCCGCCGCGAGTCGCGACTGCTGGCCGAGCTGGTCCAGGAAGTCCGGCCCTAGGACACGGCACGCGCCCGGATCCTCGCCGAGCACTGGTGGCAGTACATCGTCGGCCTGCCCGCCCACCACACCGAGCGGACACGACAACCGTGCCCGCTTCCCCTTGGCCCGGGCTTGGCGCCGACTTGCCAAACGGGCCGGTAGGCGACGGCGAGCCGGTCCGTTCACACGGGCGGCCGCGCCACTGCCCGCGGGTCGGAGAGGGCGCGTCGAGTCCGGAAGCGCAAGATCGGCGGGGCCTACCGGTTCCCGCTGCGGACGAGGAATCCCACCGTTCGATCCGCCACACCTCCGGGCAGCCGGACCAGCGGCTCGATCCTGGGCGAGGCTGGCAGGCAAGCTGAGGGGCGAGCGGACGGCGCCCTGCCGACTCGGGAGGTGCCTGGGGGTGGGCTGCCCGCCTGCTGTCAGGCCTCGGTTTCCATGGGGTCGTGAGGGCTGAAGGTGCGGCGGTAGGCGGCGGGTGAGACACCGAAGGCCGCTCTCATGTGGGCGCGCAGGGAGTTGGCGGAGCCGAAGCCGGAGCGGTGGGCGACCAGGTCGATCGACAGGTCGGTGGTCTCCAGCAACTGTTTCGCCAGTTCGAGGCGTTGCGCGGTGAGCCACTGCACCGGGGTCATGCCGACCTCGTCGCGGAAGCGGCGGGTGAAGGAGCGCAGGCTCATCCGGGCGTGTTCGGCAAGGCGGTTCAGAGAGAGGGGTTCGGCCAGGTGTTCCAGGGCCCAGGCGCGGGTGGCGGTGGTGGTGGCGACGGTGGGTTCGGGGACCGGGCGGTCGATGTACTGGGCCTGCCCGCCGTCCCGCCAGGGCGGTACGACGCACATACGGGCGGCGCGGTTGGCGGCGGCGGCGCCTTGGTCGCGGCGGATCATGTGCAGGCACAGGTCGACGCCGGCGGCGACGCCCGCGGAGGTCAGGACGTCGCCGTCGTCGACGAAGAGGACTTCCTCGTCGACCTTGACGCGGGGGTAGGCGCGGCGGAACTCGGGGGCGAGGTTCCAGTGGGTGGTGGCGGGCCGGCCGTCGAGGAGTCCGGCCGCGGCCAGCACGTAGGAGCCGGTGCAGATGGAGACCAGGCGGGTGCCGGGCCGGATCCGGGCGATGGCCGCGGTGACCTCGGGCGGCAGCGGACCGCCGAGGCCCAGCTCGGGCATGGCGTGCGTGGGCGGGACGATCACGGTGTCGGCGGCGGTCAGGGCTTCCGGACCGGCTGCGGGCTGCACGGTGAACCCGGCGTCGCTGAGGACGGGGGCGCCGTCGGCGGTACAGACGGTGACCTCGTACAGCGGGCGTCCGCCCGCGTCCAGGACGCTGCCGAAGACCCGGGAAGGGATGCCGAGCTCGAAGGGCGGGACCCCGGGCAGGGCGAGGACCGCGATGCGGTGCGGTTCCGGCGCATCGTCGGCCCCGTGGGGGTGGGTGTCGGTGCCTGGCCACTGCGTCCTGCTCATGGCCAGATCCTGTCACATAGTGGCCAGACGGCCAACACCATGGAGGGTGCGGATATCGGATCGTGGACTGCGTCGCGCCGGGAAGAGCCCGGGCGGCAGATCCGATCGAGACGGAAAGAGTGAGGCGGACAGCATGCGCGCGGTGGTCGTGGAGCAGTGGGGCGGACCGGAAACCCTGGTCGAGCGGGAGGTGGCTCGTCCCGAGCCGGGACTGAACGAGGTCCTCGTCCGGGTCCACGCGGCCGGGGTGAACCCGGTGGACTTCAAGACCCGGGCCAGTGGGGCCCTGATCGAGTGGGGCGACGTGCCGGCGGTCGGCTGGGACGTGTCCGGCACCGTCGAGGCCGTCGGACCGGGCGTGGGCATGTTCCGTCCCGGGGACGAGGTCTACGGCATGCCGCTGTTCCCGCGGCAGGCCGGCGCCTACGCCGAATACGTCGTCGCCCCGGCACGCCACCTCGCGCCCAAGCCGGCGAACCTCACGCACGTCCAGGCGGCGGCACTGCCGCTGGCCGGGCTGACCGCCTGGCAGGCCCTGGTGGACACCGCCGGCGTGCGCGCCGGTGAACGTGTGCTGGTGCACGCGGCGGCCGGCGGGGTGGGCCACCTCGCAGTGCAGATCGCCAAGGCTCGCGGCGCCTACGTCATCGGCACCGCCAGCGCTGGTAAGCACGACCTGCTGCGGGAACTGGGCGCGGACGAGGTGATCGACTACCGCACGGTCCGCTTCGAGGACGTCGTCGGGGACGTTGACGTGGTGCTGGACGGGCTCGGCGGCCAGACTGCCGAGCGGTCCCTGAAGGCGCTGCGGGCTGGCGGGCGGCTGGTCGTCCTGCCCGGCCCCGACGACGTCCCGGCTGCCGTGCCCGATCACGCACGGGCGGTGTGGATGCTGGTCGAGCCCGACCACCTCGGTCTGCGCGAGATCGCCGCCCTGGCGGAACGGGGCATGCTGAAGCCGGTGGTCGAGACCGTGCTGCCGCTGGCCGAGGCCGCGAAGGCACACGAGATCGGTGAGCAGGGACGCACCACCGGGAAGATCGTCCTGTCCGTGGCCTGATCGCGGCGGTCAGCACCGGCCGAGCGAGGCGAGCAGGAGCCCCGAGAGACCTGTGATCCCGGGGCTCCGCGGAGCCGCCCCGCCCGTGCCGCCGTCAGCGTGGCGGCAACGTCAGGTGGCACCTCTTGGCGGCGGCGGACCGGCAGTACCCCGCGCCGTCATGCACCGGTCCACCAGCACCTGCTGAGCGGCTTTGATCAGGTCGCTACGGCCCTGCGGGGACGTGGGCAGCGTCGGCTGCCGGCACACCACCGCCCCGCCACCGCTGGTACCACTGCCCCTCAGAGCTTCGAAAGTATTTCCTTTCCGTATCTCTTACAGCGTCGGTGGCGCAAGCAGGCTGATGCACCGGATCAGCGCCAGTCTGCAGGTTCTCGGGGGGAGTGCGACGAGCAGGCGGTGACCGCACGGCGGGAGGCGAGCTGGGGCGTGTTCCAGAAGTGCGGTGAGTACCGTGCAGCCACGAGCTCGGCATTGGTGTCGCGCCGACGGGGCCGGGATCGAGGTGTTGGCCGAGATCACTCTCGCAAGCCGCGCTGTGGACTGGGGCCTTGGCGGCGGCCATCTTCGGTGGACTAAGGTGTGAGGATGACTACCGGGAGGGCATTGCGCCGCACACGGATCGGTGACCCGGTGCTCTTCTGAGCGCCGTACGGGCCAGTGCGGGCCCGCTGTTCGATCGAGGACCTTGCGCTGCTGCGCGGGCTCCGCCTCCGTCGTGTTGATCACAGGACACATCAACCACGACAGGAGAGTTCA
>NZ_JAERRK010000047.1 GCF_016741775.1 Streptomyces actinomycinicus
CCAGCCCGAGACCAGCGCCGGACCCGTCGCGGTGACCGGCTACTGCATAGGCGGCCTGCTGGCGGTGCGCACCGCTGCGGCCCACCCCGGCCAGGTGGCCGCCGTCGCCGGATTCCATGCCCCCGTGGGCGCCGCCGGGCCCGACACCCTGCGCCGCCTCAGCGCCAAGGTCCACTTCGGCCACGCCGAAACCGACCTGACGTCCGAGGGCCTCGGCGAACTCAACCAGACCTTGGACGCCGCGGGTGTCGACTACACCTCTGAGATCTACCCCGACACCGTCCATGGCTTCACCATGGCCGACACCGACGCCTTCAATCCCGCGGCGCTGCAGCTACATTGGGACCACCTGCTGCCCCTCCTCGGCCGCACTCTGGCCAACTGTTGAGGCCCCGGCCCTGAAACCGAACCTGAAGTGCACGGCTCCGCAGTCCTCGGGGGCGTTGCGAGAATGCTGGTCACAGCGACTTTTTGATGGCGGCGACCAGCACGGCTGCTTCGTAGCGGACGGCGGCACCGCCGCGCAGGTGCCGCCCGCGGGCACCCGGTCATACCTCCGGGTGCGCTCCCGCGCCAATGGCCTGCACCATCGCCGCGCATAGCGCCGACCTACGCGAAACCGTCCGCCGGCAGTACGGCGCCGACCTACGCGAAACCGCCCGCCAGCAGTACGCTGCCGCAGCCGTGAAGGTCACCAAGGGCGGCAGCCCCTGTTGCGGGCCCGACCCGGTCGAGGTCGACGAAAACTTCGGCTCCACCCTCTACGCCGCCGACGACCGCGACACGCTGCCCGCCGAAGCGGTGGCCGCTTCCCTCGGCTGCGGCAACCGCACCGCCGTCGCCGGACTCCGCGAGGGGAACGGGTCCTTGACCTCGGTTCCGGCGGCGGCATCGATGTATCTCTCCGCCCGCCGTGTCGGCCCCACCGGCAGGGCGTACGGACTGGACATGACCGACGAGATGCTCGGCGTCGCCCTGGCCAGCGCCGCGAAGGCGGGCATTGCGAACGTGGAGTTCCTCAAGGGCACCATCGAGGCGGTCCCGTTGCCCGGGGAACGCCATCGACGTAGTGATCTCCAACTGTGTGGTCAGCCTGTCCATCGACAAGCTTGCCGTGTTCGCCGAGACTTTCCGCGTGCTGAGGCCCGGCGGCCGGATCGGCGTCTTCGACGTCGTCGCCGACGACGCCCTCACCCCTGAACAGCGGACCGGTCGTGGTGACTTCGTCGGCTGCATCGCGGGTGTGCTGTCCTTCACGGAGTACCGCGCGGGACTGGAGGCCGAGGGGTTCACCGAGATCGGGATCACCCCGTCGCACGCGGTCGCTGACGGCCTGCACTCCGCGATCGTCCGCGCCGTCAAGCCGCAGACCGTCACGTCACCGTCGGCCTCCGGGCAGGTGGAGAGCGCATGCTGCGGGGTCAACGCCTGTTGCAGTCCGGCCGAGACCCCGCAGGACCCGGCCGTGACCGTGACCGAGGCCAAAATGGCCTCGGGATGCGGATGCCAGAGCTGACGGGACTTCCCGCCCGGAGCAGAGGAACGCGGCGGCGCCCTGAGAGAGAGGTCGCTGTGCCCGGTCTCCCGGCACGAGCGGCTGATCACTCAGGCCGCGGGGTGAGGTGCCGTCCCGGCCGCCGATGTCGTGGAGGCCGGTAGCCCCACGACGGTGTTCGGGCGGCCTTGCTGGGCATCGAGCTGGGCGAGCGTGTCCTGGGCTCCGGCAAAACTGACCTCCCTCCCAGCTCGCCGAGCTTGCCCAGCCCCCTCGCGTTCGGCTCGATGATGCGGGACAGGAGGTTGTCCCGAATTTTCACCAGGCGGCCGCGCTGGCCAGGGCACGGCCGACAGCCTGGGACAGCGTGGTTCTGCGCCTCGGCAAGCCGGCCGACATCACCGCCGGCCTGACACACATCTGCGCCCGCGTATACGCCCCCCATCGCGTTCCCCCTCCCGCGGAGCGGCGCGCCGGCAGCCGTGCGTCATGGCCGTCGGTTTGCCTCCACAGGGGACGCCCAGCACTCTTGAAGTAGCGGCAAAAGCACCGTGGCAAGCCAGTCGGGACTCCCTCGACAAACCGACCACTCATGTGAATCCGGTTCAGCCCGGCGAGTCTTGGAGAGCACTCCCGGCCGGCGGGGCGTGCATGGGCGGCAGCTGTCATTGCGTTGCCACCTCTCGATGACCGCTGTGCGGTGGTACATCCAGCGCAACCGAAAGCGTCCGAGTCGAAAGTTTTCGACATGAGAAAATTGTGGGTCGGCGTCGCTGCAATGTCACTCTTGATGCCCGGGCAGCTACTCGTTCTTTCCGGGACTGCATACGCGACGGACACCAGCGTGTTCGTGGAGCAGAGCACCAAAAATTTGGTAGTCCTGTCGGAAGCAGGAGCAAATAACGTCATCAAAGTCACCGCATCGGGGCCTGATTATGTTGTCACCGATTCGGGAGCCGCGCTCATCGGAGGCAACGGGTGCACGGCATTCCCAGCGGAAGTACGTTGCCCTGCCACGGGAATAGCGCGCATCGTCGTCCGCGCGGCGGACGGCAACGACGACGTTACAGTCGCTCCGAATATTCTCGGTTTCGTCGCTCTCTACGGCGACGATGGCGACGACGCACTTCAATTCGGATCCGGTGGGTTCTTGGCAGGCGGCGAAGGAAACGACAAGCTGTTCGGTGGGCGCGGCGACAACATAATTTTCGGGGGGACGGGCGATGACGAACTGTACGGTGGGCCAAGCCTTGACAACCTCAACGGCGAAGAGGGCAACGACTATCTCTATGCGCAGGAAGGCGGCGACACCCTCCGAGGCGGCAGGGGAGAGGACCAACTCATCGCAGGTGCCGGCAACGACACGCTCGAATGCGATCAGGACCGTGATTATTGCTACGGCGAGGACGACAACGACACCATCGACGGCGGAACCGGCAAGGACTATGTGAGCGGTGGAAATGGGGACGACCAGGTGACGGGTGGCGTGGAAGATGACGTCGTTCACGGTGACGCCGGCTCGGATTGGGTACGCGGAGGTACCGACGACGACATTTTGCTGGGTGGTGAAGGCTGGGACTCCCTCGATGGCGAGCCTGGTAATGATCATATCGAAGGTGACGCCGGACGTGACAAGCTATGGGGCGGGGTGAATGATGACGACCTCTTCGGTGAGCTCGGCGACGACACCCTTCATGGCGACGGCGGAAATGACTTTTTGAACGGTGGGGCCGGCACCGACAAATGCCGCGGCGAGCAAGTAGTGCGCTGTGAGCGGTGACCTACCTCGTGCCTCATGAAACGTCATCGCACCTGGATGGTTGGGTAGGCCGTAGTTCGTAGTCGGGATCGTTGAGCGGCTGGTGCCGTATGAGTTGTGCGACATGTCCCAGCGGGCGGCGCCCGAGGCGCCGTCGCGGCCCCGGGGCGGTGGCCGACGTCGGCACGGCGACCGGGAAGTAGTGGTGGCAACCGTGGTCGTCGCCACCTCGGGCAGCACCTCGCAGCGGCTGCCTGCAGCGTCGTTCGGACTCTCCGGTGCGACCGCCCATAGGCGCATGTCCGAGTGGTCGATGGCCAGGGTGTGGGTCAAGCTCCACCGCCTGGCCCTCGACGACCTCGGCGCCCGCGGCGTGGGCACGGCACCTGCCATGGCCGCCCCCGCAGCCCTACCCAGTCCGGGCGCGCCAGCTGCACCCCTTTGACCTGGTGGGCGTCCTCCCAGGCGCGGCCACATCCGAGATCGTCCAGCGACGGATCCGGGCGCCCCCAGTTGGCGTGGACCGCAGTGAATCCATCCGCTCTCCCCTGCAGCCCGGTGTCTCAGCTCGGAGCTGAGCCTCCCCGTCGGGGTCGTGCTCGTCGGCCGTCCGGGTCGGCACGTCGCAAGCTCCTCCCGTGGAATACTCCGCGCACTCGCAGGCGGGCGGCTCGCCGCCTTCGCTGATCGCCTCGCAAAAGCTGCCCACGCCGTAGGCGCCCACCACCTCTCAGACGCTGTCGTACGCCATGCCGCACAGCAGGCATCCGACGGGTCGTGCACCGCCGTTGCCCATGGTCGTGCTGTATGCGGTTCCGTGTGGTGAGGCACATGACCCGCGCCTGGACTCCAGTATCGCGTGCGGCGCGGATGTCTTCGTCGGTGGCGACACTCGGGCGACCGCCGACTCGGCCGCGCTCGCGGGCGGCGGCCAGGCCTTCGTCGGTGCCGATGACGCTGAGTTCGCGGATGCACTCAGCGAGGGCGGCGAAGACGTAGAAGACGAGCCGGCCGCCGGGGACGGTGGTGTCCAGGTTCCGTGCAGCGAGGTGAAGGCGATTCTGCGGTCGCGCAGTTGGGCGACCATGTTGATGAGGTCCTGGAGGCTGCGGCCGTAGCGGTCCAGGATCGGGACGACGAGGGTGTCGCCGGGTCGAGGAAGGCGTGGCGCGCCTTCAGCTCGGGGTGGAGCGCGTTCTTGCCGGACTCTTGTCCGCGAAGATCTTCCGGCACCCAGCAGCAGTGAGCGCGTCGAGCTGCCGCTCCAGCTGTTGCCAAGTCTCGCGCGTCGGACAGCAGATTCTGCAGGTCCGGCGAAACCCCTTGCTTAATGGTCAAGAATCGTTGACCATTGGTGACATGCCTACCGATGATCTTCCCGAGGCGTTTCACGTCACCACGGACGAGCAGCTGCGCGCCGTCTCCAACCTCACGCGCCACCGGATCATGGCCGTGCTCCGCTTCGAGCCGGCGACGATCACGCAGATCGCCGAGCGGGTGGGCCTTGCGAAGGGAAGTTCGAGCTATCACGTGCGGCTGCTGGAGCGGGCCGGCCTGGTGAAGGTGGTACGGACGCGGAAGGTTCGGGGCGTCACCGAGCGGTACTACGCGATGGCCGCACGGTCGATCGTGCTGCCGGACCCAGGCGAGGGAGGGCCGGATGTGCTGATGCGGCACGCGGTGGCAGACCTGGAGGCGTCGCCGGCGGATGGCGAGCGGCACGTACGGATGGCGCATCTGCGGCTCACCGAGGAGCAGTTCGCGCAACTGGGAGCGCGGCTGCAGGCACTGGCGGACGAGTACCGGGAGCTGTCCGACCCGTCGCTGCCGGACGCGTCACTCGTCTTCGCGCTGTTCCACCCGGCACCGCGCGCCCAGGCCGAAGGGGGCACCAAGTGACTTCAGGCGTTCGACAGTTGCCGACCGGATTCGGACGGCTGTGGACAGCGCAGACGGTGTCCTCGCTCGGTGACGGGGTGTCGCATGCCGCGCTGCCGCTGATCGCATTGACGTTGACGCGTGATCCGATGGCGCTCGCCGTCGTCACGGCGGCCGGGACGCTGCCGTGGCTGCTCTTCGGAGTGCTCGGCGGTGCGCTGGTGGACCGCTGGGACCGTCGGCGCACGGTGTGGGTCATGGACGCGGCACGTGCGGGGCTGCTCGCGATACCGGCGGCAGCGGCCGCGCTCGACGTACTGAGCATTCCGCTGCTCGCGGCCGTCGCCTTCCTGCTCGGCCTCGGCGGACTCTTCTTTGACACGGCCGCCACGGCCTATCTGCCGGATCTGCTCGGCCGCGACCCCGCACTCCTGGAGCGGGCCAACTCTCGCTTGCGCGGAGCCCAGACCGCCATGTCCGGCTTCGCGGGGCCGCCTGCAGGCAGTGCGCTGCTCGCGCTAGGGCGGGCGGTTCCGCTGCTGGCCGACGCGGTGTCGTTCTTCCTCTCCGCACTGCTCGTACGGTCGCTTCCCGCCATGCCCCGGCCCGTGCCGGAGATCCGCGAGTCGCTGCTTCGGCAGGCGCGGGCCGGCGCCTCGTACGTCTTCCGGGACCGGTTGCTGCTCGGGCTCGCGCTCCGTCCGGCGGTCGGGAACATCGCCTTCCTCGCTGTGGAGACCGTACTCGCCCTCTTCGCGCACGACCGCCTCGGCATCGACACCTACGGCTTCGGCCTACTCCTCACGACCGAGGCCACCGGCGGTCTGCTCGGTGCAGGCATCGCCTCCCACCTTGGCCGACGACTCGGCACTGGCACCGCCCTGACCTGCACGGCCGCAGTCGAAGGGCTTGCCATCCTGGGCCTTGCTGCTGCCCCGAACCCGTACGTGGCCGGGCTGGCGCTCGCCGTCTGCGGGGCCGGCATGGGCGCCACGATGGTGCTTGGGCCCTCCCTCCGGCAGGCGATCGTCCCGGCCCACCTCATGGGTCGGGTCGCCTCCACCTCCCGCATGCTGGCCATGTGCGCCGCCCCCTTCGGGGCCTTCCTCGGCGGCTGGCTGGCCACCACCTACGACATCCGTACGCCGCTCTACGCCGCCGCCGGTCTCCTCCTGGGGATGACGGCCGTCACGGCATCCATGACCAGCAACCGCCGGGTCGAAGCGGCGCTGCGTGCCGCTGCCTCGGCCAGCGACCCGGATGACCCGGCGTCCAAGGATCTCGCCCAGGAGAGTGCACCCGGCTTGGTGTGATGCCTGCCGCCTGGTCGGTCGGGTGTGCTGGCCGTCCATCCTCGTCGTCCTGGCGGCGTCCCGGTCCCGGAAGGGCGCAGGCCCTGACCGGGGCCGCTGGCTTTGATGTTGAACAGGAAGCGGCCCAGGAAGTTGATGTGCCGGTCCCCAACGCCTCGGTGAGCCGTCGACCGACGGCGCGCAACTCACCCATGAGTTGGCCAGCTGGCTGCACCGGCGCCACGCGCAGGCACCGCAGGGCCTGGAGTGCGGGTGGGCCGCGGCGGCGGCCGCCTGAGGCCGGCACTTGCGCGACGCCGGGGTCGCTCTGCCGCCGTCCGTCCTCACTCGCAGCCTGGTCCTCACCGGGGGAGGAGGATCACGCGGTCGAAGACCTGACGGTCACCACACTCAGGGTGGCCCGATGTGGCTTGCGGGCAGGTTCTCGTCCGCAATGCCGCGCCCTAGACTGCGACCGCCCGAAATCTGGCGATCTTTTGGAGGGCGTGCAGCATGAACCGAACTCTCATGACCGCATTGGCGGTGGCAGCGTTGGTCGTGTCCGGGGGCAGCACCACCGCCTCCGCTTCCGATGCCCCGCCGCGAACCACGCAGGGTCCTTGCCAGTACACCCAGACCCCGGACGAGCCGGCGGCGCGGCCGGTTCCCCTGCCGCCCGATCCACGACGCACCCCCAGTCACGGCAAGGTCGGTATGGCTGTCCGGACCAGCCAGGGCCCGCTCCCGCTGCGTCTGGACCGGGCGAAGGCGCCGTGCACGGTTCAGAGCTTCGTGCATCTGGCGCAGCACCGGTTCTACGACCGTACGGTGTGCCATCGGCTGACGGCGTATCCGACGCTGAAGGTCCTGCAGTGTGGCGACCCGACCAGCACCGGCGAAGGTGGGCCGGGGTACAAGTACAAGGACGAGCTGCCGGTGGACCTGCCCCCGGCACCGAGTGATCCGACCGGCGTCCGTCGCCTCTACGGGCGCGGCTTGCTGGCGATGGCCAACGCCGGGCCGAACACGAACGGTTCACAATTCTTCGTCGTCTACGGCGACTCCGCGCTGCGACCGAACTACACGGTGTTCGGCACGGTCGGTGCCGCCGGCCTGGAGACGCTCGACAAGGTCGCTGCTGGCGGTATCGCACCAACTGCGCGAGAACCGGCGCCTGTAGACGGCACGCCCGTGCTGCGGACCGAGCTGCTCAGCGTCCGACCGTCCTGCCAGCCTTGACGAAGTGTGGCGCGGTCAGCGCGG
>NZ_JAERRK010000048.1 GCF_016741775.1 Streptomyces actinomycinicus
CAGTTGTTGGGTCCAGTAGGTGATCTGGGTGGTGAAGAGGCTGTCGGGGTCGTTCTGGTCGCCGAGGAGTTCGTTCTGCCAGAGGGTGTAGTCGGTGTACTGGACGGGCAGGGGCGGCCGGTCGGGGGCGTGGCCCTGGGTGCGGGCGGTGTAGGCGTGGGTGAGGTCGCTGGCCAGCGGGCCCAGTGACCAGCCGTCCCCCGCGATGTGATGCAGGACGAGGACGAGCACGTGCCGGTCGGCCGCGAGACGGAACAGCTCGGCGTGCAACGGAGGTTCGGTCGCCAGGTCGAAGGGGTGACGTGACGTCGACATCAACGCGTCGGCAAGTCCGGCCTCGGTGACGTCGGTGACGGGCAGCTCGACGGTCACGGCGTCCAGGACGTGCTGGTAGGGCGTGCCGTCGGCCTCCGGGAAGACCGTCCGCAGGCTCTCGTGCCTCGCCACCACGTCCCCGAGCGCCGCACGCAGGACCTCCCGGTCCAGGTCGCCCGTCAGCCTCAGGACCAGCGGGATGTTGTACGTGGCGCTCGGCCCTTCCATCTTGTGCAGGAACCACAGCCGGCGCTGGGCGAAGGACAGCGGGACCGTCTCGGGCAGCTCCTGCTTCGTCAGCGCGAGCCGCGCCGGCCCCGCCGTGTCGAGCCGGGCCGCCACCGCGCCCGGGGAGCGCGCCTCGAAGAGCGTCCGCAGACCGACCTCGACGCCCAGGGCGGCCCGTATCCGGGCGATCAGCCGGGTGGCCAGCAGGGAGTGGCCGCCCAGGTCGAAGAAGTCGTCGTCCACACCGACCCGGGGCAGCCCGAGGACCTGGGCGAACAGGTCGCACAGGATCTGCTCCTGCGGTGTACGGGCCTCCCGCCCGGCCCCGGCCGACGAGAACCCGGGCGCCGGCAGCGCGGCCCGGTCCAGCTTCCCGTTGTCCGTCAACGGAAGCCGCTCCAGGAGTACGACGGCCGACGGCACCATGTGCTCGGGCAGCCGCTCCCGGGCGAACCGCCGGACGTCCTCGGCCCGGACAGCCGCCTCCCGTGCCACCACATAGGCCACCAGGCGGGTCCTGCCGGGCTGGTCCTCGCGCGTGATCACGGCGGCCTGGGCCAGGCCGGGGTGGTCGGTCAGGGTGTTCTCGATCTCGCCGGGTTCGATGCGGAAGCCGCGGATCTTGACCTGGTGGTCGGCGCGGCCGACGAACTCCAGCTCGCCGTCGGCGTTCCGGCGCACCAGGTCACCGGTGCGGTACATACGCCCGCCGGGCTCGGGGGCGTACGGATCGGGGACGAACCGTTCGGCGGTCAGTCCGGGCCGGCCCAGATAGCCGCGGGCGACTCCCGCCCCCGCGATGTACAGCTCGCCCACCACACCGGGTGCCGTCAGCTCCAGCCCGCTGCCCAGAACGTAGGCCCGGGTACGGGCGATCGGCCGGCCGATGGGTGCGGACAGCGGCCAGCCGTCGGGGTCGGCACCCAGAGTGTGTGCCGTGACCACATGTGTCTCGGTCGGACCGTAGTGGTTGTGGAGCACACGTCCCGGCGTCGACCGGTGGAACTCCCGCACGGTGCCGCTCGGTGTCAACGCCTCACCGGCCTGCGCGATCACGCGCAGGTGCGGCAGGCTACGGCCCTGCTCGACGGCGGCCTCCGCCAAGGCCTCCAGCACCAGGTTGGGCGCGAACAGTTCCTCGATCCGCTGCTCGTCCAGCCACTCGGCGAACCGTGCCGCGTCCCGCCGTACGTCCTCGTCCGGGACCACCAGCGTCTTGCCGAAGGCCAGCGCCGACAGGACCTCCTGCGCGGACACGTCGAAGCTGATCGCCGTGAACTGCGCGATCCTGGCGCCCGGTTCGCCGCCCACTGCCGTGTGGTGCCACTCGAGCAGGTTCAGCAGCGCGCCCGCCGGCATGACGACACCCTTCGGCCGCCCGGTGGAGCCCGAGGTGTAGATGACGTAGGCGGGGTGGTGGGGGCTGAACGCGGTGGCGGGATCGTGGGCCGGGTGATCCGAGAGGTCGAGGGTGTCCAGGTGGAGGGTGGGGGTCGCGACGGGGACCTGCGCGGCCGGGGTGGGGGTGGCGGTGCCGGTCGTGGAGATGTCGGTGGCGGTGGTGGTGAGGAGGAGGCCGGGCCGGGCGTCGGTGAGCATGTGGGCCAGGCGGGCGGGCGGGTACTGCGGATCGAGGGGAAGGTAGGCCGCCCCTGCTTTGAGGACGGCGAGGACGGCGACGACCAGCTCGGTGGAGCGGGGCAGGGAGAGTGCGACGATGTCTTCCGGGCCGATGCCCTGGCCGATGAGGTGGTGGGCGAGTCGGTTGGCCCGTTCGTTGAGTTCGCCGTAGGTGGTCGTGGTCCGGCCGGAGACGACGGCGGCGGCGTGCGGCCGGGCCGCGGCCCGGGCTTCGAACAGGCCGGGCAGGGACGCTCCGGCAGGGCTTGCCGTGACGTCGTCGGGGGCCGCGAGCAGCGCGGCGCGTTCCCCGGCGCTGAGCAGGTCGATCCGGCCGATGGGCAGGTCGGCGTCAGTGAGGACCACATCGAGCACCCGGATCAGCCGGTCGAGGAATCCGGCGGCCGTCGCCCGGTCGAAGAGGTCGTCGCGGTAGTCCAGGCGCAGGTACAGCCGCCGCCCCGGGGCGGCGATCAGGGTGAGCGGATAGTGCGTGGCGTCCCGCCCGCGGGCGAGGTCCGGGGTGATCCGCAGCCCGGTGTCCGGCAGCTCGGCAGGGTCGTCCCAGGGGTAGTTCTCGAACACCAGCGAGGTGTCGAAGAGGTCACCGCCGCCGGCCAGTTGCTGGATGCGGGCCAGCCCCAGGTGCTGGTGCGCGGTCAGCCCCGACTGCGCCTCCTGCAACCGCGCCACGGTGGACCGCAGTGACCGCGCCGGGTCCAGCGGCACCCGCACCGGCACCATGGTGATGAGCAGGCCCACCATGGCTTCGACGCCGGGCAGTTGCGGGTCACGGCCGGCGACGACGGTCCCGAACACCACGTCGTCGTGGCCGGTGCACCGGCCCAGCACCAGCCCCCACGCCGCCTGCAGAACGGTGTTCAGCGTGACGCCCTGACGGCGTGCCCAGTCCGCGACGGCCGCCGTACGGCCCTCGTCCAGCTCGACGGTGATCCGCTCCGGCATCAGCGCGGCCCGCCCGGGATCCACCGGAGTGAGCAGCGTCGGCTGCTCCAGCCCGGACAACGCCTCACGCCAGGCCGCCTCCGCCGCCGGCCGGTCCTGCTCCGCGAGCCAGCCCAGGTACTGCCGGTACGGGGTCACCCGGGGAAGCGCGGAGGGGTCGCCGTGGCTGTCGTACAGCGCGCTCAGCTCGCGCACGAGGAGAGGCGTCGACCAGCCGTCGACCAGGATGTGATGAGTGGTCAGCACCAGACGGTGGTGCGCACCGGCCATCCGCACCAGGCAGAAGCGCAGCAAGGGCGGCTCGGCCAGGTCGAACCGCCGGCCGTGCTCCTTCGCGGCGAGCCGGGCCAGTTCCGCCTCGGCCTCGGCAGCGGGCAGCGGCGACAGGTCGAACTCCTCCCAGGGCACCTCCACCTGACGTGGAACGACCTGGAGCGTCTGTCCCGAGTCCACCTGCCGGAAGGCGGCGCGCAGGTTCGGGTGCCGCTGGACGAGGGCGCGTACCGCCGACCGCAGCCGCGCCCCGTCCAGGGTGCCTTCGATGTCGAAGACGTGCTGCACCGCGTAGACGTCCGCGCCGTCCTGCTCGTAGCGGGAGTGGAACAGCAGGCCTTCCTGCATCGGAGAGAGGGGAAGGATGTCTTCGAGGCCCGACGACGTCATTTCTGAATCCTCCACGCGGCTTCGAGCTGTTCGATGTCGTGCTGGCTGAGTTCGGCCAGGGGGAAGTCCGAGGGTGTGTGACCGCCCGTGCCGGCCCGGTCGCCGTGCCGGACCAGGCCCCGGATCGCCTGGAACCACTGCTCGGCGAGGGCCCGGACGTGCTGCTCCGGCCAGAGACCGGGAGCCCACGTCCAGACGGCCTCCAGGCACGGCCCGTCCGGCGTGTCCCGGACCATGGAGTTGACCTCCAGTCCGTGCGCCAGGGCGGTCGCCGGGTCGGCGCCGCTCAGCAGGCCGGCCTCGGCGGCCACGTTCCACCCCGGGACGCCGGGCACCAGCGGGGCTCCGGCGGACGGGAACCGGCCGAGGTAGTTGAACCCGAGCTGCGGCACGGGAAGCCGGGCCAACCGCTGCCCGGTCTCGGGGTTGAGGTGGCGCAGCAGGCCGAAGCCCATCCCGCGGTCGGGCAGCGAACGCAGCTGCTCCTTGACCCGCTTCAGCGCCTGGCCGAGGCCCGGGCCGCCCTCGGCGACCTCCTCCCAGACCGACGGACCCGGGTCGATCCGCACGGGATACAGAGAGGTGAACCAGCCCACGGTCCGCGCCAGATCCACCCCTCCGGCGATCTCTTCGCGCCCGTGCCCCTCCACGTCCACCAGCAACGCGGAGTGCCGGCCTCGGCCGTGACCCCGGCGCCACTGCGCGACGGCCAGGGCGAGCGCGGTCAACAGCACGTCGTCCACGCCCGCGTGGAAGGCCGTCGGCACGGTGGTCAGGAGCGGGGTGGTGACCTCCGGCGCCAGGGAGAGCGCCAGCTCACGGGCCCGGCCCACGGTGTCCCGTACGGGATCCGGCCGGCGAGCCGTCAGCAGCGGGTCGGCCGCGGTGAGCAGCTCCGCCCACAGCTCGGCCTCCGCGACGCGGAGCGGTCGCCGCGCCTCCGCCACGAGGAGTTGCGACCACCGGCGCAGCGAGGTGCCCACGGGGTCCAGCGGCGGCGGACCGTCGAGGCCGGCCGCCTCCCAGGCGGCGACGAGATCCGGCAGCAGGATCCGCCACGACACCCCGTCGACCACCAGGTGACTGACGAGGAGCAGCAGCCTGCCCGGACGGGCCGGCCCGGCGTCGAACCAGACCACCTGGACCAGGCGCCCCCGCTCGGCCGACAGCCGGTCTGCCGCCGCCTGCGCCTGGGTGCGGACCAGTGCCTCGTCGACATCGGTGTCCTGGAGGGCGACCCGGCGCACCAGGTCGGCGGCCGGCACGGCGCCCACCGGTCCGACCTCCAGCGTGCAGGACCCGCCGTCCGCACCGCCCGGCGTCCGCGAGAGCCGCAGCGCGTCATGGTGGTCCACGAGCGCCTGCACGGCCGCGGTGATGCGGTCCTCGCCCAGCGCGGCCGGCACCTCCAGGAGCATCGCCTGGTAGAAGGCGTCGACTCCACCGCCGCGCGCATCGAACCAGCGCATGATCGGGGTCGGTTCCACCATCCCCACACCGCAGTCCCCGGTGTCCGGCCCCGGCTGTGCCGACTCCTCGGCGATCCCCGCCAGCCCGGCCACCGTCCGCTGCTCGAAGACGTCCCGGACCGAGAAGACGACGCCCGCCGCACGTGCCAGGCTGACCAGCCGGATCGAGACGATGCTGTCCCCGCCGAGTGCGAAGAAGTCGTCGTCGGGCCCGACCCGGTCCACTCCGAGAGCCCGCGCGAACAGCTCGCCCAACAGCCGCTCCCGCGCGGAACCCGGCTCCCGACGCGGCCCGTCCGGCTGCGCGACCGGATCCGGGTCGGGCAACGCGGCCCGGTCGAGCTTCCCGTTCGCCGTCAACGGCAGCCGCTCCAGGACGACGTACCCGGACGGCACCATGTACTCCGGAAGCCGACGCCCCACGAACTCCCGCAACCCTTCCGGTGTGACGGCCGTGTCGCCGACGACATAGGCGATGAGGCGGCTAGTACCGGCCTGTCGGTCGTGGACGATGACGGCGGCTTGGGTGATGTCGGGGTGGGTGAGGAGGGTGTTTTCGATCTCGGCGGGTTCGATGCGGAAGCCGCGGATTTTGACTTGGTGGTCGGTGCGGCCGGCGAATTCCAGGTCGCCGTCTGG
>NZ_JAERRK010000049.1 GCF_016741775.1 Streptomyces actinomycinicus
GGACAAGCCCTCGGCCTATTAGTACCAGTCAACTCCACCCGTTACCAGGCTTCCATATCTGGCCTATCAACCCAGTCGTCTACTGGGAGCCTTACCCCATCAAGTGGGTGGGAGTCCTCATCTCGAAGCAGGCTTCCCGCTTAGATGCTTTCAGCGGTTATCCCTCCCGAACGTAGCCAACCAGCCATGCCCTTGGCAGAACAACTGGCACACCAGAGGTTCGTCCGTCCCGGTCCTCTCGTACTAGGGACAGCCCTTCTCAAGACTCCTACGCGCACAGCGGATAGGGACCGAACTGTCTCACGACGTTCTAAACCCAGCTCGCGTACCGCTTTAATGGGCGAACAGCCCAACCCTTGGGACCGACTCCAGCCCCAGGATGCGACGAGCCGACATCGAGGTGCCAAACCATCCCGTCGATATGGACTCTTGGGGAAGATCAGCCTGTTATCCCCGGGGTACCTTTTATCCGTTGAGCGACGGCGCTTCCACAAGCCACCGCCGGATCACTAGTCCCGACTTTCGTCCCTGCTCGACCCGTCGGTCTCACAGTCAAGCTCCCTTGTGCACTTACACTCAACACCTGATTGCCAACCAGGCTGAGGGAACCTTTGGGCGCCTCCGTTACCCTTTGGGAGGCAACCGCCCCAGTTAAACTACCCATCAGACACTGTCCCTGATCCGGATCACGGACCCAGGTTAGACATCCAGCACGACCAGACTGGTATTTCAACGACGACTCCACCTGAACTGGCGTCCAAGCTTCACAGTCTCCCAGCTATCCTACACAAGCCGAACCGAACACCAATATCAAACTGTAGTAAAGGTCCCGGGGTCTTTCCGTCCTGCTGCGCGAAACGAGCATCTTTACTCGTAGTGCAATTTCACCGGGCCTATGGTTGAGACAGTCGAGAAGTCGTTACGCCATTCGTGCAGGTCGGAACTTACCCGACAAGGAATTTCGCTACCTTAGGATGGTTATAGTTACCACCGCCGTTTACTGGCGCTTAAGTTCTCAGCTTCGCCCACCCGAAAGTGAGCTAACCGGTCCCCTTAACGTTCCAGCACCGGGCAGGCGTCAGTCCGTATACATCGCCTTACGGCTTCGCACGGACCTGTGTTTTTAGTAAACAGTCGCTTCTCGCTGGTCTCTGCGGCCACCCCCAGCTCAGACCGTAAAGATCATCACCAGGAATGGCCCCCCTTCTCCCGAAGTTACGGGGGCATTTTGCCGAGTTCCTTAACCATAGTTCACCCGAACGCCTCGGTATTCTCTACCTGACCACCTGAGTCGGTTTAGGGTACGGGCCGCCATGAAACTCGCTAGAGGCTTTTCTCGACAGCATAGGATCATCCACTTCACCACAATCGGCTCGGCATCAGGTCTCAGACACATGATGTGCGGATTTGCCTACACACCGTCCTACACCCTTACCCCGGGACAACCACCGCCCGGGATGGACTACCTTCCTGCGTCACCCCATCACTCACCTACTAACCGCTTGGTCCGGCGGCTCCACCACTCCCCTTTGCCCGAAGGCTCCGGGGCGGCTTCACGGCCTTAGCATCACGATGCTCGATGTTTGACGCTTCACAGCGGGTACCGGAATATCAACCGGTTATCCATCGACTACGCCTGTCGGCCTCGCCTTAGGTCCCGACTTACCCTGGGCAGATCAGCTTGACCCAGGAACCCTTAGTCAATCGGCGCAAACGTTTCTCACGTTTGTATCGCTACTCATGCCTGCATTCTCACTCGTCAACCGTCCACGACTACCTTCCGGTGCCGCTTCACCCGGCAGACGACGCTCCCCTACCCATCACAGCACCCGTTGGGGCTATATGCTGCAATGACACGACTTCGGCGGTACGCTTGAGCCCCGCTACATTGTCGGCGCGGAATCACTAGACCAGTGAGCTATTACGCACTCTTTCAAGGGTGGCTGCTTCTAAGCCAACCTCCTGGTTGTCTGTGCGACTCCACATCCTTTCCCACTTAGCGTACGCTTAGGGGCCTTAGTCGATGCTCTGGGCTGTTTCCCTCTCGACCATGGAGCTTATCCCCCACAGTCTCACTGCCGCGCTCTCACTTACCGGCATTCGGAGTTTGGCTAAGGTCAGTAACCCGGTAGGGCCCATCGCCTATCCAGTGCTCTACCTCCGGCAAGAAACACACGACGCTGCACCTAAATGCATTTCGGGGAGAACCAGCTATCACGGAGTTTGATTGGCCTTTCACCCCTAACCACAGGTCATCCCCCAGGTTTTCAACCCTGGTGGGTTCGGTCCTCCACGAAGTCTTACCTCCGCTTCAACCTGCCCATGGCTAGATCACTCCGCTTCGGGTCTTGAGCGTGCTACTGAATCGCCCTGTTCGGACTCGCTTTCGCTACGGCTTCCCCACCCGGGTTAACCTCGCAACACACCGCAAACTCGCAGGCTCATTCTTCAAAAGGCACGCAGTCACGAGATACAGCAAGCTGCATCCGACGCTCCCACGGCTTGTAGGCACACGGTTTCAGGTACTATTTCACTCCCCTCCCGGGGTACTTTTCACCATTCCCTCACGGTACTATCCGCTATCGGTCACCAGGGAATATTTAGGCTTAGCGGGTGGTCCCGCCAGATTCACACGGGATTTCTCGGGCCCCGTGCTACTTGGGTGTCTCTCAAACGAGCCGCTGACGTTTCGACTACGGGGGTCTTACCCTCTACGCCGGACCTTTCGCATGTCCTTCGCCTACATCAACGGTTTCTGACTCGTCTCACAGCCGGCAGACTGTGAAAGAGAGATCCCACAACCCCGCATGCGCAACCCCTGCCGGGTCTCACACGCATACGGTTTGGCCTCATCCGGTTTCGCTCGCCACTACTCCCGGAATCACGGTTGTTTTCTCTTCCTGAGGGTACTGAGATGTTTCACTTCCCCTCGTTCCCTCCACACTGCCTATGTGTTCAGCAGTGGGTGACAGCCCATGACGACTGCCGGGTTTCCCCATTCGGAAACCCCCGGATCAAAGCCTGGTTGACGACTCCCCGGGGACTATCGCGGCCTCCCACGTCCTTCATCGGTTCCTGGTGCCAAGGCATCCACCGTGCGCCCTTAAAAACTTGGCCACAGATGCTCGCGTCCACTGTGCAGTTCTCAAACAACGACCAGCCACCCGTCACACATCGCTCACGCGATGCTTCACCGGGGCCGGCGACTGAAGGAAGATCATTCCCTCAGACACCCAACAGCGTGCCCGGCCAGAACCCGTCCGGAGATCATGCGTTCCACGCTCTGACGAGCAGTACTAGCAGCCCCCGACCCGGAATCCAGGCCGAATAATCAACGTTCCACCCATGAGCTGACCACCGTCGATCGTTCGCCGACGTAGTGGCTCTGGATCTCTTACGAGATCTAGATGCTCCTTAGAAAGGAGGTGATCCAGCCGCACCTTCCGGTACGGCTACCTTGTTACGACTTCGTCCCAATCGCTAGTCCCACCTTCGACAGCTCCCTCCCACAAGGGGTTGGGCCACCGGCTTCGGGTGTTACCAACTTTCGTGACGTGACGGGCGGTGTGTACAAGGCCCGGGAACGTATTCACCGCAGCAATGCTGATCTGCGATTACTAGCGACTCCGACTTCATGGGGTCGAGTTGCAGACCCCAATCCGAACTGAGACCGGCTTTTTGAGATTCGCTCCACCTCACGGTATCGCAGCTCTTTGTACCGGCCATTGTAGCACGTGTGCAGCCCAAGACATAAGGGGCATGATGACTTGACGTCGTCCCCACCTTCCTCCGAGTTGACCCCGGCGGTCTCCTGTGAGTCCCCATCACCCCGAAGGGCATGCTGGCAACACAGAACAAGGGTTGCGCTCGTTGCGGGACTTAACCCAACATCTCACGACACGAGCTGACGACAGCCATGCACCACCTGTACACCGACCACAAGGGGGCGCCTGTCTCCAGACGTTTCCGGTGTATGTCAAGCCTTGGTAAGGTTCTTCGCGTTGCGTCGAATTAAGCCACATGCTCCGCCGCTTGTGCGGGCCCCCGTCAATTCCTTTGAGTTTTAGCCTTGCGGCCGTACTCCCCAGGCGGGGAACTTAATGCGTTAGCTGCGGCACCGACGACGTGGAATGTCGCCAACACCTAGTTCCCACCGTTTACGGCGTGGACTACCAGGGTATCTAATCCTGTTCGCTCCCCACGCTTTCGCTCCTCAGCGTCAGTAATGGCCCAGAGATCCGCCTTCGCCACCGGTGTTCCTCCTGATATCTGCGCATTTCACCGCTACACCAGGAATTCCGATCTCCCCTACCACACTCTAGCTAGCCCGTATCGACTGCAGACCCGAGGTTAAGCCTCGGGCTTTCACAATCGACGTGACAAGCCGCCTACGAGCTCTTTACGCCCAATAATTCCGGACAACGCTTGCGCCCTACGTATTACCGCGGCTGCTGGCACGTAGTTAGCCGGCGCTTCTTCTGCAGGTACCGTCACTCTCGCTTCTTCCCTGCTGAAAGAGGTTTACAACCCGAAGGCCGTCATCCCTCACGCGGCGTCGCTGCATCAGGCTTTCGCCCATTGTGCAATATTCCCCACTGCTGCCTCCCGTAGGAGTCTGGGCCGTGTCTCAGTCCCAGTGTGGCCGGTCGCCCTCTCAGGCCGGCTACCCGTCGTCGCCTTGGTGAGCCATTACCTCACCAACAAGCTGATAGGCCGCGGGCTCATCCTGCACCGCCGGAGCTTTACAACCAGAACCATGCGGTTCCGGCTCATATCCGGTATTAGACCCCGTTTCCAGGGCTTGTCCCAGAGTGCAGGGCAGATTGCCCACGTGTTACTCACCCGTTCGCCACTAATCCCCACCGAAGTGGTTCATCGTTCGACTTGCATGTGTTAAGCACGCCGCCAGCGTTCGTCCTGAGCCAGGATCAAACTCTCCGTGAATGTTTTCCCGTAATCGGGATGAACACCACGAGAGCGGAACCACCGGAGGAATAGTCCGGCGGTTCACAGCGTCCTCGCTGTGTTTTTTCAAAGGAACCTCGTCCCGATCGTGATGACCGGAGACGGGGTATCAACATATCTGGCGTTGATTTTTGGCACGCTGTTGAGTTCTCAAGGAACGGTCGCTTCCTTTGTACTCACCCTCGCGGGCTTTCCTCCGGGCGCTTCCCTTCGTTCTTGCGTTTCCGACTCTATCAGATCTTTTCTCGATCCGATT
>NZ_JAERRK010000005.1 GCF_016741775.1 Streptomyces actinomycinicus
GCGTCGCGGTGCGCCGGGCCGTGGAGCAGAGCCTGGTGCTGGAGAAGGAACTGCTCGTCGATCCGGAGTACTTCGGGGCGCTCGTGCACCGCGTGCCGCAACTGGCCGGAGCCGACGTCCGGCTCAAGCACGGTGCCACCCACAACGAACTGACCCGCTACCGCTACGACGTCACCCTCTACAAGTCCGGCGTCGTCTGCCAGTCCCTGGCCGAGGCACCGGCGCGGCCCTGGGCCCGGGACCTGGACGCCCTGGCCGATCAGCTGCGGTCCGCGCGGCCCGACCGGCTGCGGGTGACCGGCGTTCCCAACGCGCGGATCTCGAAGGACCTGGCCGTACAGCGAGCGCTGGATGCCGGGAGTGCGGCGGCCGGTCCGGTCACGCCCGGCGTGGAGCCGGAGGAGTTCCGGCGCCTGGGCGAGGCGCACGGCTATTGGACCGCGATCAGCTGGAGCACCCACGATCCGGCCTCCGTCGACGTGGTCTTTCTCAGGCGGGAACTGCTCGGCGACGGCGTGCCCGTCGGGCTCTACGTGCCCGCGGGCCCGGCGGACACCGGTACTCCGCTGTCCGCGTGGACCACCAGCCCGGCCACCGGACGGGACACCGGTGCCCTGCTCACGGCCCTGCGGGAGCACGTGCGCCGGCAGCTGCCCGAGTACATGCGTCCCGCTGCGATCGTGCCGCTGGACCGGCTCCCGCTCACCGCCAACGGCAAGCTCGACCGTGCCGCGCTCCCGGACTTCGCCCCGGAGCCCGCCGATGTCGGCCGGGCTCCGGCCACCCCGCAGGAGCAGGTCGTGTGCGAGCTGTTCGCCGAGGTGCTGGGCCGGCCGGTGGTCGGGGTGGACGAGGACTTCTTCGACCTGGGCGGGCACTCCCTGCTGGCCACGCGGCTGATGGCCCGGCTGCGGTCCTCGTTCGGTGTCGAGCTGGGGCTGCGGCACCTGTTCGAGGCGCCGACCCCGGCCGGGATCAGCGCCCGGCTGGATGTCGACGACGCGGACGGCTCGTACGAGGTGGTGCTGCCGCTGCGGACCGGGGGCGGCCGGCCGCCGCTGTTCTGCATCCACCCGGGCGGTGGCCTCAGCTGGTCGTACAGCGCGCTGATCAAGCACGTCGATCCGCAGTACCCGCTGTACGGCATCCAGGCGCGCAGCCTGGCCCGTCCGGAGCCGCGGCCGGCCAGCGTGGAGGAGATGGCGGTGGACTATGCCGACCAGATCCAGACGGTGCAGCCGCACGGCCCGTACCACGTGGCCGGCTGGTCGTTCGGCGGGCTGTGCGCGCACGCCCTGGCCGCGGAGTTCCAGCGGCGGGGCGAGCCGGTGGCGCTGGTCGCGGTGCTCGACGTGATCCCCGACTGGCAGGGCCTGACCCATGCCGATGTGCCGGCCCCCGACGACCGGGTGATGCTGCTGTACCACGTGGGTCTCGTCGACGACGGCCACCGGTCCGACGACACGGAGCTGACCTTCGCCGAGGCGCGGGACATCCTGCGCCGCCAGGGCAGTGTGCTGGCCAACCTGGAGGAGGACCGGCTCGCGACGATCACCGAGATCTCGGCGAACAACACTCACCTGACCATCGACTACCGGCCCGGCCCGATCGACGCCGACCTGCTGCTGATCGCCTGCTCGGAGCAGCAGGACCCGCCGGTCGAGGCCGCAGCCTGGCAACCGTACGTCCGTGGCACCGTCGAGGCCCACGTGGTGCCCGGCGAGCACGGAACCATGCTGACCCGGCCGGACACGCTGGCCGAGGTCGGCCGGATCCTGTCGGCCAAGCTCCAGCAGCTCGCCGGCGACCGATGACGTGCGGAGGCCGCCCACGAGGCACTCCACCGTCCGCTTTCTGCGGGACCTACGCCCGAGGACTGACTACATGCTGACCGACGTGCTCTCCGTCGACCTGACCAAGGCCCTGGCGGCCGTGGACGGGTGGCTGAGCGACTACATCCGCAAACCGCACCCCCGATTGGGACGCCCCGGCCCGGTCTGCCCGTTCGTCGAACCGGCCCAGCGCGCCGACGCGCTGGAGATACGGGTCAGGCTGGTGGGCCCGACCCCGAGCCAGGCCCTGATCGACGAGGTGATCCGCTGTGCCCTCGACGAGTTCAGCGAGGTCGACTGGAAGGCCGGCAACCCGAACCTGCGCTCGCTGCTGCTCGTCCTGCCGGATCTGCCGCCCGAGCACCTGCACCTGCTGGACGCGGCGCACGCCGCGCTCAAACCGGAGACCGTGCGCCGGGGTCTGATGATCGCCCAGTTCCACGAGAGGTGCACCGAGAAGGCGGCCCGCAACCCGCACTTCGAGGTGAGCTACGCCCCGGTGCCGATGATGGCGGTGCGGTCCATGGCGATCCACGACGTGCTGTTCCTGGCGGACCGGCGGGAGTGGTTCGAGCAGTACGCGCAGCGCTTCGGCTCCCGCTACCGCGACTCGGGGCACGGTATCGACCCGCTGCTGACCGAGGTCTACGAGCGGGCCCGTGCCGCCCACGGTTCGGGGAGCTGAGCGGATGAGCGTCGGACCACGGTCCGCCAGGCGGGCGACGACCGGTGCCCCCGTGTACCGGGGTATGGATCGGGCCACGCTCGACCTGCAGTACTCGCCGAGTTCCCGGGTGCCGAGTCTGGACGCCTACCTCCGCGAGTACGCGCGGCTGAGCGAGGCGGCCCGCCGGGACCGGCCGGTGCGTGCCTCGCTCGCCTACGGCCCGCACCCGGCCGAGCTGCTCGACTACTTCCCCGGCGCGGGTCCCGGGTGTCCGCCGCTGCTGGTCTTCGTGCACGGCGGGAACTGGCAGGCGCTCGGCCGGTCCGAATCGGCGTTCGCGGTACCGCCGTTGCTCGAGGCGGGGGCGGCGGTGGCGGTGATCGAGTACGGTCTCGCCCCCGGTGTCGGCCTGGACGCGATGGCGGGCATGGTGCGGCGCAGCGTGGCCTGGCTGCTCGGGCACGCGGACGGGCTCGGGTTCGATCCGCGGCGGCTGCATCTGTGCGGCACCTCGGCCGGCGCCCACCTGGCCGCGATGGCCCTGCTGCCGGGCCCGTCGGACGGGCCCGACGTCTCCGCGCGGATCGCCGGGGCGGTGCTGCTCAGCGGCATGTACGACCTGGAGCCGGTCCGGCTGTCGTACGTCAACGAGGCGCTGCGGCTGGACGAGGCGGGGGCGCGTCGTAACAGCCCGCTGCATCGGCTGCCGGCCCGGCTGCCCCCTCTGGTGGTCGCCCGCGGCGGCAACGAGACCGAGGAGTACGTCCGCCAGCACGACCGGATGGTGAGGGCGCTGCGGTTCCGGGCCGCGGTGAGGGAGGTCGTCGCCGAGCGGCGCGATCACTTCGATCTCCCCTACGACCTGGGGGTGCGTGGCACCGGACTGGGCGACGCGGTCCTGGCGCACATGGGACTGGGAGGAACCACCGCATGACCACCGAGCAGACCGCACGGGACACCGGGCGGGCCGCACAAGGCAGCGAGCAGACAGCACAGGACACCCGGCGGACCGCACAAGGCAGCGAGCAGACAGCACAGGACACCCGGCGGGCCGCAGAGGGCACCGGGTCCGGGTCCGGGTGCCCGCTGGCCGCCGGCCCGCCGCCGGGCACCACGCCGTACGCACACTATGCGCGGATGGACGAGCTGCTGGCGCTGCAGCATCCGCTCAGTCCGGCGAGGACCGAGCCGGGCTTCATCATCATGAGCCAGGTGAAGGAGCTGCTGTTCAAGCTGCTGCACACCGAACTCACGGCGGCGCGCGACCAGTTGGCGGGCGACCGGCTCGGCGAGGCGCTGTGGACCCTGCGCCGGTCCGCGCGGGTGCAGCAGGTGCTGCTGGTCTCCTGGGAGACGTTCTCGGTGCTGTCACCGGTGGAGTTCGCCGAGTTCCGGGACGTCCTCGGATCGGCGTCCGGGTTCCAGTCGGCCGGATACCGGCGGCTGGAGTTCCTGCTCGGCAACAAGAACCCGGCCATGACCGGGCCCCACCGGGACACGGCCGGCTACGCGGCGGTGACGGCCCAGCTGTACGAGCCGAGCCTGTACGACGCGGCGCTGGCGCTGCTGGTGCGCCGCGGGCTGCTCGCGCCGGACGGCCCCGGGAACCGGGACGCGGCGCAGCCGTACCGCAGCGGCCCGCAGGTCGAGGAGGCATGGCGGGCGGTCTACCGGGACCCGGCGCGCCATCACGACCTGCACCTGCTGGCCGAGGCGCTGATGGACACCGCGGACCAGTTCGCCCGCTGGAGGTACACGCATCTGCTGACGGTGCAGAGGATGCTCGGCGACAAGCCGGGCACCGGCGGCACGGAGGGCGTGGCCTGGCTGGCCCGGATCAGTGAGCACCGCTTCTTCCCGGAGCTGTGGTCGGTGCGTTCGACGCTCTGACCCGCCGACCCACTTGAGAGAAGGAGGGCCCATGACGAGCGGGATCACACGCGCGGCGGCCGAGGAACTGGACGCGGCCGATGCGCTGGCCGGGTTCCGGGAGCGGTTCGTCGTCGACGATCCGGAACTGATCTACCTGGACGGCAACTCGCTGGGGCGGCTGCCCGCCGCGACCCCGGACCGGCTGCGTGAGGTGATCGAGGACGGCTGGGGCGCCGGACTCGTGCGGTCCTGGCAGGGCTGGATCGACTGGGGCGCCCGGCTCGGCGACCGCCTGGCGGCCCATGTGCTGGGTGCCCGGCCGGGCGAGGTGGTGCTCTCGGACTCGACGTCGGTCAACCTGTACAAGCTGGCCGGGGCCGCCCTGGACGCGGCCCCGGGACGGGGCACGGTGCTGATCGACGCCGAGGACTTCCCGACCAACCGGTACGTCCTGCAGGGGCTCGCCGGTCAGCGGGGACTGCGGCTGCGCCGGCTGGCCTCCGACCCGGACGGCGGACTCGACCTGGATCTGCTGCGGTCCGCCCTGGACGGGGACGTCGCGCTGGTGGTGCTGTCGCTCGTGTCCTACCGCAGCGGCGCGCTGCTGGACATGGCGGAGGTGAACGAACTGGCCCGGGCGGCCGGCGCGCGGGTCCTGTGGGACCTGTCGCACGCGGCCGGGGCGGTCCCCGTCGACCTGACCGCGACCGGTGCGGAGCTGGCCGTGGGCTGCACCTACAAGTACCTCAACGGCGGCCCCGGTTCACCCGCCTTCCTGTACGTGCGGCGGGAGCTGCAGGCCGGACTGCGGCAGCCGGTGTGGGGCTGGTTCGGGCAGCGCGAGCAGTTCCGGATGGGGCCCGACTACGACCCGGTGCCGGGCATCGAGCGGTTCCTGGTGAGCACGCCCCCGCTGTTGTCGCTGGCGGCGGTCGATCCGGCGCTCACGCTCGTCGAGGAGGCCGGTGTGGCGCGGATCCGGGCGAAGGGGCTGCAGCTAGGCCGGCTGGCCGACGAGCTGGCGGACGCCTGGCTGAGACCGCTGGGGTTCCGGCGCGCCTCGCCCCGCGAGCCGCAGCGGCGCGGCTGCCATGTGTCGATGTACCACCCCGATGCCTGGCGGATCTGCCAGACGCTGGCCGCGGACGCGAAGGTCGTGTGCGACTACCGGGTCCCGGACCGGCTGCGGATCGGCCCGTCCCCGCTGTACACGCGGTTCACCGAGGTCTGGGACGCGCTGGACCGGATCCGCGCCGTCACGGCCGACCGCACCTACACGTCCCGCTCCGCCGACCTGGCCCGGGTGACCTGACCGCCGTTTCCCAGCGGTCACCGCCCCGGCCCGGCCCCGCACCATCTCCCCCGACCACCCCGATACGGAGTGCCCATGGCAGACGCATCCCCGCTCAGCACCGACGGACTGGTCCAGATCCTGTTCGGCTCCTCGGCCTTCCAGATGCTCAACGCGGGCCGGAACCTTGGCCTGTTCGCCCTGCTCCACCGGCAGCCCGGGCTCACCGCCGGAGAGATCGGCCGGGAACTCGGCCTGGCGGAGCGCCCGGTACAGATCCTGCTGCTGGGCACCACCGCCCTGCGGCTCACGACCCGTCAGGGCGAGGGTTACGCCAACGCCGGCCTGCTCGACGCACTGTTCGCGGACGGAACCTGGGAGATCATCGAGGATCTGATCGAGTACGAGGAGCGGATCGTCCGCCCCGCCGAGGTGGACTTCACCCAGTCCCTGCGCGAGAACACCAACGTCGGCCTGCGGCGGATCAAGGGGACGGGCCCGGACCTGTACCACCGGCTGTCCGCGGACCCCGGTCTCGAGCAGCTCTTCTACCGCTGCATGCGGTCCTGGTCGCGGCTGTCGAACCCCGTCCTGGTGGGGAAGGCCGATCTGAAGGGGGTGCGCCGGGTGCTCGACGTGGGCGGCGGCGACGGCGTGAACGCCATCGCCCTCGCCCGGGCGAACCCGGGCGTCGAGTTCACCGTGCTGGACCTTCCCGGCACGGCCGAGATCGCCCGCCGCAGGATCGCCGAGCACGGGCTGAGCGACCGGATCTCCGTCCGGGCGGCCGACATCTTCGCCGACACGTATCCGCCGGGGCACGACTGCGTACTGTTCGCCAACCAGCTGGTGATCTGGTCGCCGGAGGAGAACACGAGCCTGCTGCGCAAGGCCTACGCCGCCCTGCCGGACGGCGGGCGGGTCCTGGTGTTCAACGCCATGTCCGACGACAGCGGCGACGGTCCGCTCTATGCGGCGCTGGACAACGTGTACTTCGCGACGCTGCCCGCCCGCAGCAGCACCATCTACCGGTGGGACCAGTACGAGGAGTGGTTCGCCGCGGCGGGTTTCGTGAAGTCCGAGCGGCTGCCGGGCGGCAGGTGGACGCCGCACGGCGTGATCAGTGCGGTCAAGTGACGACCCGTCACCGGACGTTGCCGCGCGCCGAGGGCTCCACGACGGTCGTCGTGGAGCCCTCGGTCCGGGGTGGTCGTCGGCCGGCCGGGTCAGCCGGCGGGTGTGAGGGCCGTCAGTGCCCGAGTTCGTCCGCGGCGGCCCGGTCGAGCGTGAGCAGTATCCATTCCTCGAAGTCCCGGTCGTCCTTGGACGCCGCCTCGCGCCAGCGCTCGACGCGGTCGGTGGGGACGCTGATGCGGGGCAGACTGGCGCGGGCGGGCACCCCCGTCCGGTTGCCGCGGCGGTTCTCCCGCAGCCGGAGTCTGAGTTCGTTCCTGGACCAGCCCTGCCGCTCGGCCCGGTCCAGCCAGCTGTCGGCCTCCGCGGGCGGCAGCGAGGCGACCTCGGCGTGGTGCCCGAAGCTCAGCGCCTCGCGCCGGCGCCAGAACTCGAAGTGCCGTGCCACCCATGCGTAGTTGCGCAGGGTCTGGTAGTCGAGCCCGGCGGCCTGCACTCCGGTCTGGTACCGGTCGGCATAGCGCTCCTGGCCGTAGACGAGCCAGTCGCCCAGACACCAGGCGGAGGAGTCGGCGATCTGGAAGATGTGCAGTCCGGCCTTCTCCCACCGGTCGTACGGAAGGGTGGCCGGGATCTTGAGGCCGACCCGGGTGGTCATGATCCGTTCCTGGCCCCCCGCGCTCCTGCGGGGAAGCGCCGCGTCCTCCGCTCTGCGGCCGGCCGGTAATGGACGGGCCCGCTGGTCCTGCTTGGCGATTTGCTGCACCGGCTTTCTCCTGGGATTGAGGCACTGACGCATCTCGCACCAGTCGTCGCGGCCTTGCGTCATCAAGGTGTCAAGCTGAAAAAACCGTAGATCACCGCCAAAGATGCCGTCAATGAACATTTCCGGCCGTGATCGATCCGATTGCGGCGCAATCTTTCACTGGAAGGGGATCCTCGGTCACCGCGCCTTTTCCGCCGCCGCCTCGACGCCGTCGAGGATCACCTCCAGGCCGACCCGGAACGCCTCCTGGGCCTCCCGCTCCATGTAGGGGGCGGCACCCTCCGCGTCCGCCTCCGCGCCGGTGTCGGCAGCGAGGGACGCGCGCGCCTCCAGCGCCGCCAGAGCGGGGAAGCGCTCGGCGAAGTCGGGCGCCACCTCCTTGAGCAGAGCGGACCGCTCCGCCCACCACTCCTCGTCGGACACCCCGGTCTCGGGCGCCGCCTGCCGGTGCTCGGCGGCGACCCGGGCCATGCCCCGCACGAACTGGAACAGCACGGCGATGACACGACGGAGCCGCAACGGGTCCAGGCCGGCCCCGTCGAGGATCCGCACCACCGTCTCCAGCTGCGCGTACTCGCCCGGCCCGAGCACGGGTCTGGCCTGGGACACCTGGAGCACCCAGGGGTGGCGCAGATAGAAGGCCCAGGCGTCGTCGGCCCACTCCGTGATCGCCCGGCGCCAGCCCACGCCCGTGTCGTAGGCGGTGGGCAGCTCGGCCAGCACCCGGTCGTGCATGAGGTCGACCAGTTCGCTCTTGCTCGGCACATAGGTGTAGAGCGCCATGGCGGTCCGCTTCAGCCGCGCCCCGACCGCCCGCATCGACAGGGCCGCCATTCCCTGCTCGTCGGCCACCGCGACACCCGCGGCCACGATCGTGTCGACATCGAGCCCGGGCTTGGGACCGGGCCCGGTTCTGGCGACCCCGGAAACGGCCGTACGCCACAGCAGGGCCATGGAGCGGCGAGCGTCTCCCTGTCCGGCAAAAACAACCACCTTGCAACTCCTTACTGCATAAAGTAACCTCACGCGAGGCATCTCTTTACGGTGTAAGGATATCAGGTGGACACCGGTCCGCCCCGGGATGCCCGACGTTCGCGGAAGGTTTTCGATGGCAACGCTCCCCGTCTCGTTCATCCAGGTCACCGACATCACGCGCATCACTCCCCGGATGGCGCGCGTGACCTTCGAGGCTGATCACCTCGAGGACTCCGTGGGCCTGAGTCCGGACCAGCAGCTCAAGCTCTGCTTCCCCAGGGCGGGTCAGGAGGTGCCCGTCCTGCCGGAGCAGACCGACGACGCGACGAGCTGGTACCAGGCGTTTCTGGCCATCCCGGAGGAGGAGCGGCCGTGGATGCGCAGCTTCACCCTCCGGCGGCGCGTCCCCGGAACCAGGACCATCGAGGTCGACTTCGTCCTGCACGGCGACACCGGCCCGGCCACCAGCTGGGCCGGCTCCGCCCGCCCCGGCGACCGGCTCGGCATGGTGGGCCCGTCGGCGGTGTACGCCCGGCCGGTCTCCCTGACCGACGCGATCACCGACGCCGACTGGCTCCTGCTGGCCGGCGACGAGACGGCGCTGCCCGCCATCGGCACGCTGCTGGAGGCCCTGCCGAAGGGGACACCCGCGGTGGCCTACATCGAGGTCGCCGACGGCGCCGAGCAGCAGGCCTTCGAGACGCCGGGCGAGGTCACCGTCCACTGGCTGCACCGCGACGGCGCTCCGGCGGGCCGCAGTGAGGTACTGACCGAGGCCGTCCGCACCGCCGAGTTCCCGCCGGGACGCGCGTTCGCCTGGCTGGCCGGCGAGTCGGGGGCGGTACGGGCGCTGCGCCGGCACCTGGTCGACGACCGTGGCGTGGACAAGCGGTCGATCGAGTTCAGCGGCTACTGGCGGTTCAAGCTCACCCAGGACGACGCACCCACCGCCGAGGACATGGCCGAGGCCCAGGAGCGGCTCGCCGAGTACCAGGCCACCGCCGATGACAACTCCTGACGAGCCACGCGGCGGGGTCCGGCTGCCGGCCGGACCCCGCGGGGAACCGGCCGCACGACGGCCGGCAGGAAAGAAGGGTCCCATGATCACAGTGCGAGGTCTCGCCCGTCGGTTCACCCTGCGCGGACGCAGCGTCGACGCGGTCAAAGGCATCGACTTCGACGTGGCGGACGGGGAACTGGTCGGCTTCCTCGGCCCCAACGGCGCCGGCAAGACCACGACCTTACGGATGCTCACCACGTTGCTCCGCCCCACCGGCGGCAGCGGCACCGTGGCCGGGTGCGATCTGCTGACGGACCCTCAGGGCGTCCGGCGCAGGATCGGCTTCGTCGCCCAGGGCGGCTCCAGCTGGCCGGAGTCCAAGGTCGCGGAGGAGATCGAACTGCAGGCCCGGCTGTACGGCCTGTCCCGGACCGAGGCGCGGCGGAGGGGGGCGGCACTGGCGGAGCGGCTCGACCTGGCCGGCCTGGACCAGCGGCCCGCCAAGACGCTTTCCGGCGGCCAGCGCCGTCGGCTCGACATCGCACTCGGACTGGTCCACGACCCGGCGCTGGTCTTCCTGGACGAGCCCACCACCGGCCTGGACCCGCAGAGCCGGGCCAACCTCTGGGACCACGTCCGCCGGATGCGCGCCGAGCAGGGCACGACCGTCTTCCTCACCACCCACTACCTCGACGAGGCCGACGCCCTGTGCGACCGGATCCTCGTCACCGACCACGGCACGATCGTCGCCGAGGGGACCCCGGACGAACTCAAGGCCCGCGTCGCCGGGGACGCGATCACCGTGGAGGTCGCCGCCGACCGGTCCGCGGAGGCGGCCGAACTCGCCGGACGGCTGCCCGGCGCGCACGAGGTGACCGTCGTCGCCGAGACAGTGCGGTTCCGGGTGCCGCGCGGCGACGCGGCCCTGCCGGATCTCCTGCGCACCCTCGACGGCCGTGGGATCACCATGGCCTCGGTCAAGGTCAGCCGGCCCACCCTGGACGACGTGTTCCTCGGCCTGACCGGGCGTTCCCTGCGCGACACAGAGCCCGCGCCCGAGGCGATGGAGGCCGCTGGTGCTGCGTGACACCGGGCTGATCTTCCAGCGGGACATGAGGCTCTCGCTGCGCAACCCGACCTGGCTGATCATCGGGATCATGCAGCCTCTGCTGTATCTGTTCCTGTTCGGACCGCTCATGGTCACCGTGGTCGACCACACCCCGGGCTTCCCGTCCGGCGACGCGTGGGAGGTGCTCACCCCGGCGCTGATCGTGCAGACGGCGCTGTTCAGCGGTTCCTTCGCCGGGGTCGGACTGCTCACCGAGTACCGGGTCGGGGTGGTCGACCGCTTCCGCGGGACGCCGGCCAGCCGGTCCGCCCTGCTGTTCGGCAAGGTGCTGGCCCAGGCCGTGCAGGCCACCGCGCAGTCCGCGCTGATCGTGCTGGTGACCCTTCTGGTCTTCGGCCTCGACGCCCCGGTGCCGGGCATGCTGCTGAGCCTGGTGATCGCCGCGGTGCTGGCCGTCACGCTGTCCTCCGGGTCGTACGCGCTGGCGATGGTCCTCAAGAGCGAGGCGGCGTTCCCCTCGCTGATGAACGCCGTACTGCTGCCGCTCCTCCTGCTGTCGGGCGTGCTGCTGCCGGTCACGTCACAACTGGCGCCCGGGTGGCTGTACAACCTGGCCCGCATCAACCCGCTGACCCATGTGGTCGACGCCGAGCGTGCCGCCTTCCGCGGGGACATGAGTTCGACGGAGCTGCTGACCGGCTCCCTCGTGCTGCTGCTCATGGCCGTACTCGCCCTGCTGTGGGGCACGCGGACGTTCCAGAAGGAGAACGCCTGAGGCTCCGGACGGACACCGTCCGGGGACACGAGGGAAATCGGCCCGACGGCGCCGCCCGCCGAACGGCCCCTGGACCGGGCTCCCCCTTTCCCCCGGAGGGGGAGCCCTCCCCGCACCACCGGGGAGCACATGCGAGTACCGGCGCCGTCAGGGTGGCCGGTGCCCAGGTGCACGCCGTTCCCGGCCGAACGCGCGACCGAGCGAATCAGCCATGCTGAGCCCTACGAGAGGGGCATCGACGGATTCCGCGGCCGGGCCCACCGCATCCTCGACGAACTCGGCGGACACGGCACGTACCTGCCCGTCCTGCGGGACCTCGTGGACCTGTCGTCCCGACTGCTCCTCAAGGCCCGCGTCCGACGTCATCGCCGCCGTCGGTTCAGCGGCTCGCCCGCTGCGCCGCCACGATCGCGTCCACGGTCTTCTCCGCACCCGCGCGCCGCTGCACCCGTTCGGCGAACCCCGGGAACTGGGAGGCGATTTTGGTCAGGAGACGCAGTTCGAGCGGGGCGACGTTGACCTCGGCGACATCGCGCTCGATCGCCCGCGTCACGCCCCTGACGACCTGCTGGGGGGAGACGGTACGCACGCCGCCCGGCGTAGGTGAGCCGGTGTTGGCGAACATGCCCAGCTCGCGTACGAAGCCGGGCTGGACGATGGAGACGCCGACACCGGTGCCGTGCAGGTCCTGGCGGAAGCCCAGGGAGAGGCCGCGCAGCCCGAACTTCGTCGCGTTGTACAGGGACGACGACTTGGTGGCGGCCATGCCCGACAGTGACCCGACGAAGCAGATGTGACCGCGGCCGCGGGCGACCAGGCCGGGAGCCAGCAGTCGTGCGAGCATCGCGGGCGCGCGCAGGTTCACCGCGAGCGCCCGGTCGATCTGCTCCGGCGTGTAGTCGAGCAGGTCGCCGCTGGAGGGCAGGGCCGCGTTGGCGATCAGGACGTCCGCACCGGCCGCCTCCTCCGCGAGACGCCTGACGTCGTCGTCGGCGGCGAGATCGGCGAGGACCGTCCGCGCGCCGTAGCGGTCGGCGAGGGGTTCGAGCGCCTCTTTCCGCCGGCCGCTGAGGATCAGCCGCGCGCCGCGCGCCGACATCTCCGCGGCGATCGCACTCCCGATGCCACCCGTGACTCCGGTGAGCAGAACAGTTGCCCCTGCAATGCGCACGACGACCCTCCCAGTCCTGTTCGTTCGAACGAACAATAGGCAGGGCGGGGCCGCGTGTCCACCGGAACGGCCCGGACGGGGCGGGCCGCCTGTCCACGGGTGCCGCCCGGACGGGGCGGTGGGGGTGTCCACCGGTGCCGCCCGGGGCGTGGCGGGACCGGCTGTTCACCCGGGCCGCGAGGCTGGAGCGGCCGATCCGGCGGCTTCCGGCGCCCGTCGGACCGGTGACGGGGCCCCGACGCCCTGTTCGGCCCGAGGCCGTAGGCCCGCGGCCGCTGATGGAACAATGCATGGCATGCCGAACGCCGCTTCCTCCGCCTCGACGCGCCAGCGCATCATCACCGCCGTCCTGCAGATCATCGGCAAGGACGGGGTCGCGGCCGTCACCAACAGGCGGATCGCCCGGGAAGCGGGCGTGTCGCTCGGCTCGGTGACGTACCACTTCCAGACCCAGCACGATCTGCTGCGCGAGAGCCTGCTGTACTTCGTGCGCGAAGAGGCCCGTCACTTCACCGAACTGGCCGACCAGTGCCGGACCGACGGCATCGACGTGGAGGACGCCGCGTCCCTGGCCGGCCAGGTCGCGTGCGGGACGGCACTCGACACCGCCCACCTCGCCCCCTTCGAGCTGTACCTCCACGCCGGGCGCGACGAGCGGCTGCGGGAGGCGGCGGCGCAGGCTTTCAGGGCGTACGACCGGCTCGCCGCCCAGATCCTCACCGCGCTCGGCGTCCCCGACGGGGAGCGCCTGGCGGCCACCACGGTCGCCGTGGTGATGGGACTGCAACTCCGGCGTCTGGCCACGGGAAGTCCCGCGGAGGACCTGGTCGACGCCCTCCTGCTGCTCGCGCGCGGCGCCGCCGTCCCGCCGGCGGACCAGCAGGGCCTGCCGGCGTGAGAGAGTCCCGGCCGGACCGCCCGCGGCCCCGGCCAGGCGCCCGGCGGGGATCCGGGACCCCGGGCCGGCGCCCGGCGGATCCCCGGCCGCGCTGACCGCCCGGGCGCCGAGACCGGCGAGGGCGTCTCAGCGATAGCCCAGGGCACCCCGTCCTTCCCGCGTTGCGAGCCCTCCGGGGCGGATCGATGCTGAGGAAGAGGCCTGCCCGCCGACGGCACGGACCGCGCACACAGTGGCCGCGGGGCCGGTGGCTGACGCGGAGCGCGCGGTGCGCGGGTTTCCGATGAGGGCCGCCGTCGCGCCGACGGGTCACTCACCGGGCCGCGCTGCGCGTCGAGTTCGCTGCGCCGCACGCCTGATCGCCGGGCCCGTACGTCCGGAGCCCCAGGGAGACACCATGACGACCGGTACCCTCTCCGCGCAGATCCTCGATCCCGCCAACCGAGCGGATCCGTACCCGCTCTACGCGGAATTGCGCAAGCAACCGGTCATGCGGGAGGACGACGGCACCTACCTGGTCAGCACCTACCACGAGGTGCGGAGCCTGGCCAACGACCCCCGGCTGAGCCAGGACACCCGCAACCAGCCGCCCGGTCGCATCCGGCACCCGGAAGAGCCGGGCTCGGGGCTGCCGCCGAGCTTCATCCTCACCGACCCTCCCCTGCACGACCGGTTGCGCGCCACCGCGAACCGGCCGTTCGGCCCCCCGCACAGCCCCAGGTTCCTCGACGGCCTGCGCGGGGAGCTGGCCTCGGTCGTCACCGGACTCCTCGACCGTTTCGACGGCAAGGACCGGGTCGACATCGTCGACGACTTCTCCTACCCGCTTCCCGTCACGGCCATCTGCCGGGTCCTCGGCGTTCCCCGCGAGGACGAGCCGCGCTTCCACAGCCTGGCCGACGCGGTGGCGTCCGGCATCGATCCCCAGCAGCAGGCCGGCGAAGGCCTGGAGAAGACCCAGCAGGCACGCCAGGAACTTGGCGCCTACCTGGCCGGACTGATCGACGCCGAACGCCGTCACCCCGGCCCCGGGCTGCTCAGCGCCCTCGCTCCCGAGACGGGCCCGGGCGGCAGCATGACACCGGAGGACCTGGTCGCCACCGCGATCCTGCTCCTGGTCGCCGGCCACGAGACCACCGTCAACCTGATCACCAACACGACGCTCACCCTGCTGCGCCACCCCGGCATACTCGAACGGTTCAGGAACGAACCGGAGTTGACGGTCCCGCTCATCGAGGAAGTGCTGCGGTACGAGCCCCCGGTGCAGTTCGTCCCGCTGGCCACCGCCATGGCCGACATCGACCTCGCCGGCACCACCATTCCCAAGGGCTCACCGGTCTGGCTGATGATCGCCGCGGCCAACCGGGACCCCGGACGCTTCGAGGACCCCGACAGCTTCGTTCCCGACCGGAAGGACAACCAGCACCTGGGCTTCTACACCGGCATCCACTACTGCTTCGGCGCCCCGCTGGCCCGGATCGAGGCGCAGCTCGCCCTGCCCGAACTGTTCCGCCGGGTCAAGGACCTCCACCTGCTCGAGGACCCGCCGCCGTACCGCGCCAACGCCGTGCTGCGCGGCCCCCGTCACCTTCCCGTGACGATCGGCGGCCTCACCGGCTGAAGCCCGTCGAGGAGCCGTTCAGCGTGCCGCGTGCAGCTCGGCGTACAGGTGCGGGCCCGACCAGGTGCGCGGTGCGGACTCCGCCTGGTGCACCAGCTCGACGAGTCGCGCGTTCGCGGGTGCCGTCCGGCCGTGCGCGGCGGCGAGGGCGACGATCTCGCCCTGGAGTGACTCGATCTCAGTGCGCCGGCCCCGCTGCAGGTCCTCCCACATCGAGGAGCGGGCGTGGGCGTCCATCCGGAGGGTTGCCGCCGCCACCCGGCGGAAGAAGGCGTCGGGCAGACCCAGCACGTACGGGGTGACGGCGGGCGCGGTGGGGCCGAGGCGGGCGGGGGTGATCCCGGCGGCGCGGTACGCGGCGAGTGCCTCGCGCTGGCACAGGGCCAGGCAGCGGCGGTACGCCCGCTGGCCGAGCTGGTCGCGCAGCGGTAGCCCGGAGAGGGCGTTGACGGCGTTGTTGAGGTTCATCAGCAGCTTGGCGTGCTGCACTTCGGACATGTCGGTGCGGGGCTCGACGGCCAGGCCCGCCTCGCGGAGGGCGGCGAAGAGCGTGTCGTCGGGCTCGGTCATGAGCCTGCCGGGCATGCCCTGGTGCACGGTGCCCGGTTCGGTCTGCACGACGTTGTAGGGCACCATCCCGGCCAGCACGGTGTGTCCGGGGAGCGCGGCGCGCAGGGTGGCGGGGTTGTGCAGCCCGTTCTGGAAGCTGACGGCGACCGCGCCGGGGGCGAGGTGCGGGGCGAGGTCCTCGGCGGCGGCCCCGGTGCCCGCGGTCTTCACGGTGACCAGCACGAAGTCGGCGCCGGCCGCCGCTTCGGGGCCGGTGGCGAGGGTCAGCCGGTCCGGCGTGAGGTGGACCGGCGGCCGGGCGGAGGTGCTGAGGGTGAGTCCCCGCTCGCGCAGCACGTCCATGGCGCCGGACCGGCCGATGAAGGTCACGTCGTACCCGGCGGCGACGAGGTGGCCACCGAGGTGGCAGCCGATACTTCCGGCGCCGAGGACGGCGAAGCGGGGCTTGGGCACGGGTGACTCCTGCGGGAGACGGGAGCGGGCAGGGCGGGGCTGGGCGGGCAGGCAGGCAGGCAGGCAGGCAGGCAGGCAGGAGCATGACAGTAGCGGGACGCCGGCTGCGCGAGGGGGCCGGCCCGGGGCGCGCGGCGGCGGGCGTGCGGCGGCCGGGCTGTGGCCGCTCGCTAGGCGAAGGTCCAGCGCGTGTGGCTGAACACCCCTGAGTGCCTGCCGAAGCCGTACGCCGTCGCCGGTGCCACCGCGAAGACCACCGCGTCGCCCTTGCGCATGGCGTCCCCGATGCCGTGGAAGGTGCCTTCGGGTGACGTGATGTGGTCCCCGTACTTCTCCTCGTAGGCGGCGACCACCTGTTCCAGCGCCGCGGGATCCGTCACCCGCTGCGCCGTGCCCTCGACCACGAGGTCGAGCCCCTCGGTGAGCGAGTTCCGGCCGGTGGTCAGCGCGCAGTGCGCGTCGTGCGCCAGGTTCTTCGCCTTCTGCTCGGCGGGCCCGGTGGCGAAGTACAGCACGCCGTCGTGCCATGCGGCGATCACCGGCGTGATGTGCAGACGGCCGTCGGAGCGGACGGTGGACAGCCAGAAGATCTCGGCTGCCGCGAGTTCCCGCCGGGCCTGTGCCCACTCGGTGGCGGTGACGCCCTCGGCCCCGGGGCGGGGATTGAGCGCGGAGCTGTAGCGGGCGTCCAGCTCCGTCCGGGGTTGCTGTGCGGACATGCGAACACCTTCCTTCCTGTGGTGGCTCTCCCGTCAGTCTCCTTTGGTGGCTCTCCCGTCAGTCAATGCCCCACGGACGGACAGGACGCCTCGCGTGCACCCGTTCGGGCGTCGTCGCGGGCAGGCCGGCCGTAGGCTTCCCCGCGGCTTTTCGGCCATGTGCACGAGGGCGTCAGGGCGCTGGTTCAGGACATCCGCCGGCCATGATCTTCCCACTCTCCCGAGCCGCTGGTAGCGTCATATGCCACCACTTGACTGAAGTTGTCTTCTGTGTAAACCGGTGAGGGCGACACACCGGCGCATGTCCGCGATCGATGTTTCACGACGCGACCGCCGACTACGGGAGCGAACGGGGGAGGTTCAAGCGGATGTTCATCATGGCCGAGTACCGCCTTCGGTTCCCGCCCCGGAGACGGACGCGGGTGTTCGGCCGGCCTCCGGTCCGCCCGCCGGGGAGCCGCGTGCCTGCGCGCCCCGTCTCCGGCGCCTGCCGACCACGGGGCCGGTGCCACGGGCGGCCCCGCTCCACGGGTCACTGATCCGGCCCCGCCCCTGCGGCGGATCGGCGCATGCGCCGATCGCCGGCCGCCGGCCACAGCTGCCGCCGGGCGGTTCCCCCACGTTCCCATCGCGATCGCGGCCGGCATGAGGAAGAGGGTTGCCCGATGAACATCCCGTCCGACCACCCGGCAGGGGACGATGCCCACCCGGGTGAGCTGTCACCGGCGGACATGGCTCTGTACCGCGAACTCGCCGAGCACGGTCCGCTGCACGTGCAGGAACTCATGGCGCGCGAGAACCGCGAGGTCCTCGCGCGCAGCGTCGCCGTCCTCACCGCGGCAGGGCTGCTCAGACGCGTCGGGGCGGACCGGCTGGCCGTGGCCGACCCGGCGGACGTGTCGGCCCGGTTCCTCAGGCGCTGGGAGGACCGGGTCCAGGCCACCCAGCTGGACCTGCTGCGCGTGCGGGGGCAGCTCGCCGAACTGGCCCTGATCCACGCCACGCAGCAGCACGGCCACGCGGGGCCGCACCTGGAACGCCTGGCATCGCTGGAGGACGTGACACGGCTGCTCGACCGGCACGCCGACGAATGCACGCAGGAAGTGCTCGCCGCCCAGCCCGGCGGCCCCCGTCCCGCCGCCCAACTGCTGGCCGCCCGGGACCGGGACCGGCAGCTGCTCCACCGGGGCGTCCGGCTGCGCACCCTCTACCAGCACTCCGCACGCTTCCATCCGCCCACGGTGAAGTACGCGGAGGAGGTCACCAGACTGGGCGCCGAGGTCCGCACGGTCACCGGCGACCTCGCCCGGTTCATCGTCTTCGACCGCAGCGCCCTCTTCCTGCCGTTACAGGACAGCCCCGGCGGCGCGCTGGTGGTCCGCAGTCCTGATCTCATCGCTTTCACGGTGCAGATCTTCGAGTTGCTCTGGTCGTCGGGCGAACTCATCCACAAACCCCGGGAGAAGTCCTTCGTCCAGGGCATCGCCGACCAGACGAGACGCTCGATCGTCCAGCACCTGGTCCAGGGCCACGACGACCGGACGACCGCGCGGGCCCTCGGGATATCCGTGCGGACCTGCCAGCGGCACGTATCGGAGATCATGAACCGCTTCGGTGCCTCCAGCAGATTCCAGCTGGGCTATCTCATAGGCCGGCACGGCCCCCTGGAACAGGAGGGCTCGATCTCCGCCCTCTCCCTGAAGAAAGGGTGACAGGGGCGGAACCGGAAACCGGGAAGCGGTCATGTCCGGGGCCGCCACGGCGATTTTCGGCCGAAGAGGCACCGTCCGCTCCGGACCCCTACACCCTCGGGTACGGAAGGCGGAGCGGAATCGCACATTCAGGCCTTCGCTGCATATTCCTGTTTCCGCCAGTCATGATCCCGCCGGAGCCGATTCGAAAAAACCGGCGACCCGCTGGGACATAATGCTCGACGGCCGCTTGCCGGTCGATCCCGCAAGCGGTGGTCCGTACCGCCACGCCTTCCTGACAGGAGAACGAAGCATGACAGCTCGTCCGGCCGGCATAGGTGCCACAGCCGGCCTCCTCCTCGCTCTGGCCGTCGGCTGCCTCACCGCGCTCCACGTGTCCCCCACGCCGGGTCCGACGGCCGCCGCGGCGACCCCGTCGCTGTCCCCCGACGCCGACACGGGCTGGGGCACGGCCCCGGTGGACGACACCGGTTGGGGCCGCTTCGCCCCGTGACCGCCGTCCGCCGACCGACGGGGCCGGCGCGACCGCCGTCCGCCGACCCGTATGAGCGGCGGACGGCGCCGACCGTATTCTCGGCTCACCTCACTGCGGCCGCGCGGACTCCTGCGTGGCCGCAGTGCTGTGCGCGGCGGCGGCAGCGGACTGGGGCGGCGGCGCCGGGCGCAGGCCCAGGACGGTCAGGAGCAGGCCGAAGGCGACCACCACGGTGGAGAAGACGAAGACGGACGTGAACACGTCGCTGCCGCTGATCGTGCGGTGCCCGTCGACCAGCACGGCGAACGCGGCGACCCCCAGCGCGCCACCGAACTGACGTGCCGTGGTGTTGAGACCGCTGGCCGTCGCGAACCGGGCGGGCGGCGCGGAGAAGGCGGCCGACGCCGACGTCCCCATGGTCACCAGACCCATCCCGATGCCGGCCAGCGAGGCCACCGGGAACCACAGCGACCAGAAGGCCGGCCGGTCGCCGAGCGCCAGCACCAGCCAGATGCCGCAGGCGAGGAAGACCGCCATGCCGGCGACGGCGGCGGTGCGCGGCCCGCCGAGCCGGGGCGCGAGACGGCTCATCCCGAGCGCAGCGACGGACGCCGTGACCGCACCGGGCGTCATGGCGAGTCCGGCCTCCAGCTCGCTGTAGTGCCAGACGTCGGTCAGACACAGCACACTGGCCAGCAGCCACGGGTACTGCGCCATGCCGTAGAGCAGCGAGACGACGTTGGTGACCGCGAAGGGCCGGTGGCCCAGCAGTGACATCTCCACCGCAGGCGCCGGGTGCCGCAGCGAGCGCGGCACCAGCACGCCGATGGCCAGCACACCCGCCGCGAAGACGGCGAGCGTCCGTGGGTCGAGCCAGCCCCAGTCCGGACCCTCGGTGATGCCGAGGGTCAGGGCGCCGACACCGACCGTCAGGCACACGGTGCCGAAGGGGTCGGGGAACCGGCGCGCGACCGTGACCGGTGCGGGCGCCGGCAGCCGGGTGAGCGCGGCGGCGGTGAGCAGGACGCCGAACGGCAGGTTGATGTAGAAGACCGCACGCCAGCCGAGGCTGTCGACCAGCAGGCCGCCCACGCTGGGGCCGACCGCCGCGGCGAAGGCGGACGCCGCGCTCCACACGCCGATCGACCTGACGCGGTGCTCGGCGGGGCCGTCGAGCAGCAGGATGGCCAGCGAGGCCGGGATCATCGCGGCGGCGCCGGCGCCCTGCACCATGCGCATGGCGACCAGGACGGGCAGGCTGGGGGCGAGCGCGCACAGCAGCGAGGCCAGGGTGAAGGTGACGATGCCGCCGACGAAGAGCCGGCGGCGCCCCAGGACGTCGGCCAGCAGGCCGGCCGAGGCGAGCAGGGCGGCGAAGACCACGGCGTACCCGCTGATGACCCAGGACAGCGCGGACAGGGAGGCGTCCGCGAAGTCCCGCTGCAGGTCGGGTACGGCCAGGTTGGTCACGGTGGAGTCGAGCATCGCGAGGAACGTGCCGCCTGACGCCGTGAGCGTCAGGGCGCGTAAGGCACGCGGGGCGGGAGCCGGAGCGGCCTGCTTCACTGGTGAGCACTCCTTGAGTGGTCCGGTGTGGTGCGGTCACGCCTCCCCGGACGCCAGCCGGATGGTCCGCTCGACCTGCGCGACACGCTCCCTGTCGAAGGCTTCCGCGATGTTCTCGTCCTGTGTGGCCAGCGTGTCGATGTCCTGCTGCTCGAAGCCGATGATTCCCATGCCGGCGAACGTGTCCCTCATACGGGTACCGAAGAGGCCGATGTCCTTGAGCGTAGGCACGATCCGCGAGAACAGATAGGTCTGGAACATGCGGTAGTGCTCGGATGATCGCATGTGGCTGATGCATTCGTCAGCGTCGACGTCGAGATTCCGCCAGACTTCCTCGCCCAGGAAGCGCTGTTGCATCAGATGGCAGGCTTCCGCACAGAACTCCTCGCGCTCGTTCCGTTCCGTTTCGGTCAGTTCGGGATAGAAATCCCGCAACGCCAGTCTGCCGAAGGCGACATGACGCGCTTCGTCCTGCATCACGTATGCGTTGAGCGCCTTGGCCAAGGGCTCGGAGGCGTGGTCCCGGATCAGACTGAAGGCCGCAAGAGCCAGTCCCTCGATCAGCACCTGCATGCCGAGATACGTCATGTCCCAACGGGAGTCCGCGATGACGTCGTTGAGCAGCGCCTTGAGCCCGGGATTGATGGGATAGGCCAGTTGGAGCTTCTCGCGCAGGTACCGCGAATACACCTCGACGTGCCGGGCCTCGTCCATCACCTGGGTCGCCGCGTAGAACTTCGAGTCGAGGTCGGGAACCGTGTGCACGATCTTCGAGGAGCAGATGAGCGCGCCCTGTTCACCGTGCAGGAACTGGGAGAACTGCCAGGCGGCCAGGTGGTGGCGGACCGTGCCGCGTTCCTTGGCGCCGAGCCGCTCCCAGACCCGGGTCCCGTAGATCGCGATCGTCTCCTCGGGCACCCCCATCGGGTCGTCGAGGTCGATCTCGGTGGACCAGTCGATCCGCTCGTTGGCGTCCCACTGCTTCTGCTTGCCCTTCTCGTACAGGCCGAGCAGCCGGTCACGCCCCTCGTCGTACTCCCAGTCGAACACCGTGGTGGAGCCGTCGGGGACCTGCCACCGGGTCTGTTCGACGGGCAGCGCGTAGATGCGAGTGCTCACGAGAATCCCTTCTCCTGGGGTGACCGCCTGGTCAGTCTGGAGGAGCCGCGCCCCCGGGTGCAGTGGGGATATCCCTGGGTGTTTCCCGGCCGGCCGGCGCGCGGTCCCCGGGGCACCTTCGCGTTTCCGCCTGTCGTGATGACGTCGATCTCCGCCCGGCCACCGCGGCGAGTGCCGTCGGCTAGGGTGACGTCTCTGTGAACGAGCCGACGGTCCCACGCACTTGACGAACAGCAGTCTTTCCACTTGCCACGGGGGCTCGATGACACGTATCAGCCATGACCCGCATCATCCGAGAGGGGCATCGGTGGATCATGCTGTCCACATCGTTCAGGATTTCACGGCGGGAAACCGGGAATTGGCCGGCCGCAGAGCGGCGCTGGAATCCCTGGAGAACTCCCTGACCCAGTTACAGGCCACCGGCACCCCCCGTGTGGTCCTGGTGACCGGGGACCCGGGTGTGGGCAAGACGGCGCTCCTGGGGGAGTTCGCGGACACGGCGCGCTCCCGGGACGCCGTGGTGGCCACGGGGCGGGCCGGTGCGTCACTGGGCACGTCCCTGGGCGCGTTCGCCGACGCCTTCGACGAACAGCGCGAACTGGTGCGCACCGTGCTGGCCGACTGGCCGCGGGAGCGCCGCGAGCGGATGACCCGCATCCTGCGTGGTGAGCACGCACGCCACGACGTCACCGCGGCCGGGGGACAGCCGGCGCGCAGAGTGGTCCACGAACTCGTCGAGGCCCTCGCCAGGCCCAGCCTCGTTCTGATCCTCGACGACCTCCACCTGGCCGACCCGGACTCCCTCGAGCTGCTCGCCGGGCTGCTGCGCCGGCCGCCCAGGGCCCGGTTCCTGGCCGTCCTCGGCTACCGCGACCGGCAGGTGCCGGAGCGGCTGCGCACGGCCGTCCACGGCCGGTCCGAGCGGATCGCACTCGACCACCTCCCGCTGGCGCCGCTGTCCGAGCAGGACGTCGGCCTGCTGCTCGCCGACGCCACCGCGCTGCGCCGCAGGGAGCTGTACCGCCGCAGCGGTGGCAACCCCGGTTACCTGCGCATGCTCCTCACCGAGCGCTCCCCCGAGGCGCGCGCCGGTATCCTCGACGAACTGGTCCCGCTGGCGCCGCCGGTGCGCCGTACCGTCCAGGCGGCGGCGATCATCGGCTGCGAGTTCGACACGGAACTGCTGACGCGGCTGCTGGAGGAACCCGAGAACGCCGTGCTGGCCGCGCTCGGCGAACTGGTCCACCGCGACATCGTCCGGCCGGTGGCCGCCGGCCATCACTTCGTCTTCCGGCATCCGGTGGTGCACCGCGCGGTCTACGACGCCGGCGATCTGGCCTGGCGGGTGGAGATGCACGCGCGGGCCGAGGAGGCGCTGCGCACCCGCGGCGCGTCGGCGATCGAGCGGGCCCCGCACGTGGAGCAGTGCATCAGGTTCGCCGAGTCGGAGGGGGTCGACCTGCTGTGCACGGCCGCCCGCTCGGTGGCGGCCACCGAACCGGCCCGGGCCGCCGCCTGGTTCCGCACCGCCCTGCGGGTGCTGCCGCGCGGTGCCGGCCTCGCGGTGCCCAGGGCCCGGCTGCAGACGGAGCTGGCGCGTGCCCTGGCGGACCGCGGCCGTCTCCACGAGGCGAGGGAACTCGTCCACGAGGCGCTGCGCGTGCTGCCACGGGAACCGGCCGCCGAGCATGCCGAGGCGGTCGTGCTCGCCGCCACCGTGCAGCGGATGCTCGGTGCCCGCGAGGAGACCGAGGTGATGCTGCGCAGGGAGCTGGACGGTCTGTCGCAGCAGGACGAGGTGGTCGCCGCCGCCCTCAAGTGCCAGCTGGCGGCCGGACAGCTCTACACCGCCTGTCACGACGGAAGCGCCGCCCGGTGGACCGAGGAGGCGCTGGGGGTCGCGCGCCGCACCGACCGGCGCGCGTTGCAGGCCTCCTGCCTCGGCCTGCTCGCCCTGATCGAGGCGGCCGAATGCGGCGGGCGGGCCGGGAACGGCCGGCTCGCCGAAGCGGCCAGGATCCTGGACGGCATGCTCGACGACGAGCTGGCCGGCAGCCTGGACGCCGCACTGTGGATCGGCTGGAGCGAGATCCTGGGCTGCGCCTGGGAAGACGCCCTGCGCCACTTCCGCAAGGCCGTCGACTTCGCCACCCGCACCGGCCATCTGCTGTACCTGCCGCATCTGCTGGTGGGCCAGTCCTACGCCCTGCTCGCCAGGGGCGAGCTGGCCGAGGCCCAGATCACCGCCGAGCACGCGGTCCACCTGACCGCGGACGCGGAGTGCCTGGAGGGTGTGATCAACGCCCGTGCCATGCAGGCCCTCGTCGACGTCGCCCGGGGGCGCACGGACCGCGCCCTCGAAGCCGCGGTCGCCGCGACCGTCCACCCCCGCCACTCGGCGAGCAACTGGAAGGAGGCGATGGCCCTGCGCATCCTGGCCGAGGCGCGGCTGGCGAGCGGCGATCACGAGGGATGCCTGGCCGTGGTCTCCGAGGCCGGCGGCCCGGACCTGCCGACGGCGGACGCCGGCTCCCGTCCGGTCTGGTACGAGATGCTCACACGCGCCGAGCTGTCCGCCGAGCGGTACGCCCGTGCCGCCCACTGGGCCGCACGGGCCGCTTCCGTCGACCCTGCCGGGGCGATGGCCGAGCTGGCCCGGGCGCAGGTGCTCGTGCACACCGACCCCGGGCAGGCATGCGGCCCCGCCGAGCGTGCCGTGGCCGGGCTGGAGTCCTCGGGCCGGGTGCTCGACGCGCTGCGGGCGCGGATCGTGCTGGGGGTCGCGCTGTGGCACCAGGACCGTTTCGACGATGCGGCGCGGGAGCTGAAGGCCGCGGGGGCGGCCCTCGACCAGTGCGGCGCGGTGCTGTCGGCCCGGACGGCCCGTCAGGAGCGGCGCAGGCTCGCGGCGCGGGCCCCGCGGACCAGGGGCCCGATCGGTGGCTCGGAGATATTGCCGGCCCTGACCAGCCGGGAAAGGCAGATCGCGGATCTCGTCGGTGAGGGGCTGACCAACCGGCTGATCGCCAGGCGGCTGCACATCGCGGAGAAGACCGTCGAGATGCATCTGTCACGCGTCTTCGCGAAGCTCGGGGTGTCCAACCGGGCCGCGGTGGCGGCCGTGATCACCCGGGAGCCACCCGGGTGGGCGACGCCCAGACCGGCGTGAGACCCGGCCGACGTGAGATCCGGCCGGCGTCAGACCCGGCCGGCATGAGATCCGGCCGGCGTCAGACCCGGCCGGCATAAGCCCAGGCCGACATGAGACCCGGCCGACGTGAAACCCGCGGGCATGAGACCCGGACGGCCGGCGGACTTCGGCACCGGCCGGCCGGGGTTCGGGCTCGCCCCTCCCGGAGCGGGGGGCTCACCGCTCCGGGTCGGGGCCCAGCGGGATGCCGGCGATGACGCTGACGAAACGGGCGAGCGCTCCGGCGACGGATTCGGCCGGGGTCTCCTCCCCGCGGACCTGCTCCTCGGGGTCGTGCTCGGTCTCTGTGGACGGCAGGACCCACCTCGGTACGATCACAGGTGCCGCCTTCCTCGTCACAGGGGGATGTTGCTGTGCTTCTTGGGCAGCGCCGTGACCCTCTTGGTGCGCAGCGAGGCCAGTGCCCGGGCGACCGCGATCCGGGTCTCGGCCGGTGCCACCACGTCGTCGATGCACCCGCGCTCGGCCGCCACGTACGGGCTGATCAGCTGTTCCTCGTACGTCTCGGTCAGCCGGGCCTCCAGCTCCGCGGGGTCGTCGGCGGCCGTCAGGTCTCGGTGGAACAGCATGTCCACGCCTCCGCGCGCCCCCATGACGCCGATCTCGGCGGTCGGCCAGGCGAAGCAGATGTCGGCACCCAGTTCCTTGGAACCCATGGAGGCGTAACCGCCGCCGTACGCACGCCGGGTGATGACCGTGACCTTGGGAACCGTGGACTCGATGTAGGCGAAGCCGAGCTTGGCCCCGCGCCGGATGATGCCGCCGTGCTCCTGTACCAGGCCGGGCAGGAAACCGGGCACGTCGACGAAGGTGAGCAGGGGCAGATTGAAGGCGTCGCAGAACCGTACGAACCTGGCGGCCTTCTCGGAGGCGTCGATGTCCAGGGAACCGGCCAGGTGCAGCGGCTGGTTGGCCACGACACCGACGGTGGCACCCTCCACCCGGGCGAAGCCGCAGATGATGTTGCGGGCGAAGTCCTGCTGGATCTCCAGCAGATCACCGTCGTCGACCACCGTCTCGATGGCGGTGTGCATGTCGTACGGCGCCTCGGGGCTGTCCGGGATCAGCCTGTCCAGGGCCCGGTCGCGTTCGGTCCGCCCGCTGCCGGCCGGCGCCAGATAGGCCGGGGGTTCGGTGGCGTTGTTGGCCGGCAGGAACGACAGGAGGTCCTTGACGAAGGCGATCGCCTCCTCCTCCCCGTCGGCGTGGTAGTGGGCACTGCCGGTGCGGCGAGCGTGCACGTCGGCGCCGCCCAGCTCCTCCAGTCCCACGCTCTCGCCGGTCACCGCCCTGATGACGTCCGGGCCGGTGACGAACATGTGCGAGGTCCGCTCCACCATGACGACGAAGTCCGTCGCGGCCGGCGTGTAGACGGCGCCACCGGCGCACATGCCCATGATCAGGGAGATCTGCGGGATCATGCCCGACGCCTCGACCGTACGGCGGGCCACCTGCCCGTAGGCGGACAGCGCGAGCACGCCCTCCTGCAGCCGGGCCCCGCTGGAGTCGTTGATGCCGATGACGGGGCATCCGGTGCTCATGGCGAGGTCGAGCAGCTTGCCCACCTTGGTCCCGAAGACCTCGCCGACGCTGCCGTTGAACGAGGTGGCGTCCTGGGCGTAGACGCACACCTGACGGCCGTCCACGGTGCCGACGCCGGTGATCACGCCGTCGCCGTAGGGCCGCTGGGCGTCGATACCGAAGGCGGTCGAGCGGTGCCGGGCCAGCGCGTCGGTCTCCATGAACGAGCCCGCGTCCAGCAGCAGCGCGATGCGTTCCCGCGCGGTCAGCCGGCCGAGGATGCGTTGCCGCTGGGCGGCGCGCGGCGAACCGGGTCGGCGCGCCCGGCTCTTGCGCTGCTCCAGCTCGGCGATCCGCTCCGCGGTGGTCCTGCGGGTGAGCGTGACGCGGGCGGCGGAGCCGGCGTCCTCCGTGGATTTCATCGGACTCCTTGTGCGGCGGCGCCGTGGTGGGCGCCGAAGGCGTGGGCGAATTCGGTGGTCATGCGCCCGACGGTGGACAGCTGCTCCCGGGCACGCGCACCGCGCCCGTTCTCCGCGGTCAGCGCGACGCCGAGCGGCACCGGCCAGGCGCGCAGGGCGTGCACGATGGAGCGCAGCGCGGCCATCGTGGTGCCCCCGGACTGCGAGCCGTCGCAGCTGACCACACAGCCCACCGCCCTGCCGTGCAGGTAGGGCCGGTGGTCGTCGCGCAGGTCCTCCAGGAAGTCGAGGGCGTTCTTCAGCAGCGCGGCGACTCCTCCGTGGTAGCTGGGGGTGGCCAGGACCACGCCGTCCGCGCGGGCCAGCAGGGTCAGCATGTGCCGGACCGCGGGGCCGCGTTCGCGGTGGTGCGGCAGGAACAGCGGAAGCGTCCCGAGGAAGGCGCCGTCGAACTTCACCGTGCGGGCACCGGACTCCTCGGCGCCCCGCAGGGCCAGGGACAGCGCCCAGTCGGTGGTGGAGTCCGCCCGGCCGGTGCCGCCCACGCCCACCACCAGGGGCCCGTCACCCCCGGTGGTCGTCCCGATGCCGTTCACCGGCCGGCGGTGCGCAGACTCAGTGGCCGCATGTCGGTCCACACCGCCTCGATGTGCTCCAGGCACTCGGCCCGGCGACCGGAGAACCCGGCCCGGCGCCAGCCCCCGGGGACCGGCAGGCCGGTGTCCCAGACGGCGTACTGCTCCTCGTCGTTGACGACCACCACGTATTCCGCGGCGTCGGTGTGTTCGGTGTGCTCGGCGGTCATGTCCGTCTCCCTCGGCTGGTCCTGGCTACTTCCGTGTGTCCTTGACGATCCGGCCGCCCTTGACCACCAGGACCACGCGGTCCGGGTCGTCGAAGAGTTCCGGCTCGGCGAGCGGGTCGAAGTCCACCGCGATCAGGTCGGCGAGCTTGCCGCTCTCGACGGAACCGATCCGGTCCGCGACGCGCATGATGCGGGCGTTGACCGAGGTGGCGGACATGATGGCCTCGCGGGCCCCGAGGACGCGCGCCTTGAGGGCGATCTCCAGTCCGCGCCGGTTCTGGTTCGGCCCGATGAGATCGGAGCCCGACCCGATGGGCACGCCCGCGGCGCGCGCGGCGAGCAGAGCGTCGGTCATGCCCTGGAGGGTGTCGCCGACCCGGCAGCGGATCTGCTCCGGCAGCCCGTGCTGGTCGAAGTTCTCCTCCAGCACCTTGGCGATGGCCAGGGTCGGCACCAGGCTCACACCGCGCTCGGCCATCATCGCGGCCGTCGCCTCGTCGATCCCGGTGCCGTGCTCGACGCACTCCACCCCGGCGCCGACGGCATTGCGGACCCCGGCGACGTTGTGGGCGTGCACCGTGACGTAGGTGTGCCGGGCGTGCGCCTCGGCGACGGCGGCGGCGATCTCCTCGACCGTGAACTGTGTGTCGTCCAACGAGTCCGAAAGGGAGACCACCCCTCCCGTGACGGCCATCTTGAGGAAGGACGCCCCCTGCCGGAAGCACTCCCTGGCGGCCTTGCGCACCTCGTCGCAGCCGTCCGAGATGCGGCCCACGGCGGTGAGCCCGCGGACCCGGAAGTGGAAGGTGGCGTCCGGCGGCAGGAAGGGCGACCCCAGGTGCCCGTGGCCGCCGCCCTGGACCAGCGGGGACGCCGAGGCCCAGATGCGCGGCCCCGGCACCAGGCCCCGGCCGACGGTGCGCAGGACGCCGTGGTCGATGCCGCCGCAGTCGCGCACCGCGGTGAATCCGGCGTCCAGGGTCTGGCGCAGGGTGCGGAAGATGTCGGCGGCCCGTTCGGCGACGGACAGCTCCATGTTGAGCACCGCCCGGGTCTCGCTGGAGTGCCCGATGTGCACGTGCGCGTCGATGAGACCGGGCAGCAGGGTCAGTCCGCCCAGGTCCAGCACGTCGGCGTCACCGACCGGCCCGCGGTCGTGGACCGCGCCGATCCGGTCGTCCTCGATGCGGACCGCGCCGCCGCGGACGGGGTCGTTGCCCAGACCGTCGAGGACGGTGGCTCCGGTCAGCAGCAGTGTCATGTCAGTTCTCCCTTGCGCGCGGGCGCGTGGTGGCGGAGGCCTCGGTGCCTGACGGGTCCTGGGGCGGGGGCAGCAGCCCCCGGCGTACGAAGAAGCCGAGCATCCGGGTGAAGTAGCGGCCGTCCAGGGCGGGTGCCGCGTCGAGTTCGGCCCCGGCGTGCGCCCGGACGCCGGCGCAGTCCATCACCGGCATCCGGCGGTCGGGCACTTCGCCGATCATGGCCAGCAGCGGTGCCAGGGCGTTGTCGTCGCCCTCGCTCTCGACGCGTTCGACGAGTGCCGTGCGCCAGGCGTCGAACGCGACGCTGCGGACGGGGAAGCCGTGGGCCCGGATGTGTTCGAAGATGTCGTCCCAGGCCAGCGGCCGGGGGTCGATGGTGTGGTAGGTGCGGCCGAGGGCGCCCGGCCGCAGGGACAGGGTGACGACGAGCCGTGCGAGGTGGTCGACGGTGCCGACGGACAGCGCGTACCGGCGCCGCGGGGCCAGGCCGAGTTGCACACAGCCCTGGATGACCTTGGTGATGTAGTCCTCGCTGTTGGCGGCACCGCTGCGCGCGTCGGGCAGGACCCCGCCGGCCCGGTAGACGGAGACGGGGACGCCGCGTTCGCGGGCGAGGCCGATGATCCCCTCGGCGACCCATTTGCTCTGGCTGTAGGCGGTGTCGTGACCGACGGGCGGCGGCAGCGGGTCGTCCTCGCGGATGCGATCGGCGTCACCGAGCATCGCGCCGGCGAGCACGGCGAGGGTGGAGATGTGGTGGACCGGCTTGAGCCGCTTGCGGGTGGCGAGCCGCAGGATCTCCTGGGTGCCGAGGACGTTGGCGGCTTTCAGGGCGCGGTAGGGGCGCACGAAGTTCACCCAGGCACCGCAGTGGTGGACGGCGTCGATCCGGTCGGCCAGTTCGTCGAAGGCGGCCTCGTCCAGCCCGAGTCGTGGCCGGGCCAGGTCACCGGTGACGACCCGCAGGCGGGGGCTGTCGCCGCCTGGCAGACCGTAGGAGGCCAGGGCCGCGCGGATCCGTTCGCGGCCTTCCTCGGCGGACCGGGCACGTACGAGGCAGACGACGTCGGCCGGGGTCTGCCGCAGCAGTTCGGCGCAGAGGAAGGCTCCGACGAACCCGGTGGCTCCGGTGAGCAGGACGGCCCGGAGCGGCCGCTGCGGGTCCGGCGCCGGGAGCCCCTCGGCGGTGATGTCCTCGTCGAGCGTGACCTCGGCGTCGAGATCGGGGCCCTCGGGCGCGGGTCGTCCTTCGCCCGCGAGAATCCGGTCCACGAGTTCCGCCAGGGAGGCGACCGTGGGGGCGCCCAGGACGTCGCGGGCGCTGAGCGCGGTGGCGCCCGCGCGGCGCAGCTGACGGGTCGCCTGAGTCACCATCAGGGAGTGCGCCCCGAGGTCGAAGACGTCCTCGTCGACGCCGATCGCCTCCAGGCCCAGCAGGTCGCACCAGATGCGCGCCACCTGCCGTTCGCGCTCGGTGCGGGGTGTGCCGTTCCGGTCCGGCGGCTCGTTGCGCCCCTGTGGCCGGGCCTCGGGCGAGGCGGCGGACACGGGTACGGCCTCGGACTCGGGCGCGGCGGCGGACACGGGTACGGCGTCGGAGTCGGATACGGCGGTGGGCTCCGGCGGCACCTGCCGAGGGAGGGTGCCGCCGTGCTCCACCCAGTGCCGTGGCCCGGCGAACTCGCGCCCGGGCAGCGGGACGCGGCGCGGTACGGCGGCGCCGTGGAACGCCCTCCAGTCCAGGGGGACGCCGGACTGCCACAGCCGGCCCACGGCGGTCACCAGGTGCGCAAGGTCGGGCAGCGGGTCCCGGGGCAGCCCCATGGTGGGCACGGCCACGGGGGCGGGGGCCAGCTGCTGGACCGTGGCCAGCTGGGTCAGTGCCCGCCCCGGGCCTACCTCGACCAGCACGCGGCCGGGCCGGTCGAGCACCGTACGCAGTCCGTCGGCGAAACGGACCGGCTGCCGCAGGTGCCGCGCCCAGTGGCCGGGGTCCTTCGCCTGCGCGTCGTCGATCCAGTCGCCGGTGACACCGGACACGAACGGGATGCCGGGGGACGACGGGCGCAGGGCGGACAGCCGCTCGGTGAACTCCGGCAGGTACGGCTCGACCATCCACGAGTGGCTCGCCACCGGCACGCCGACCTTGCGGCAGTCCACGTCCTCGGCCCGCAGCCGGGTCAGCAGTGCGGCGACGTCCTCGTCGGGCCCGGAGACGACGGTCAGTTCCGGCGCGTTGACGGCGGCGACCGACAGCCGGTCCCCCAGCAGGGGCAGCAGCCGCTCCTCGGGGAGTGCGACGACGAGCATCCGGCCCGGCGGCATCGCGGCGAACAACTCGCCGCGGGCCCGGGTGATCTCGAGCGCCTCGGGCAGGGTGAGGACGCCCGAGAGGGCCGCGGCGACGTACTCGCCGAGACTGTGTCCGATCATCGCGGCCGGGCGGACGCCCCAGGCCATGAGCTGCCGGGCCAGCGCGTACTCCACGGTGAACAGCGCGCAGACCGCGCCCGCGCCCTGAGCGCGCCCCATGGTGGCCGCCCCGCTCACCAGCTGGCGCCCCTCCAGTGGGGGGAAGGCCGAGGGGAACAGCAGACGCCTGAGGTCGAAGCCGAGCCGGTCCCCGAGCAGGTCCGCGCACCGGTCCACCTCCTCGCGGAAGACCGGTTCGGCGCGGTAGACGTCGAGCCCCATGTCGGGGTGCTGCATGCCGCCGCCGGGGAACATGAAGACGGCCTCGTGGACGCCCTCCGGCGCCGGGCGGACGGCCAGCCGGCCCGGGTCGGTGCCGCGCAGGGCGTCCACGGCGTCGCGGCGGTCGCGGCAGACCGCGAACCCGCGCACCGCGAAGGCCCTGCGGCCCTCCTGGAGGGTGAACGCCACGTCGTGCAGCGGGAGTCCGGCACCGGGGCCGTCCAGGTGGCCGGCGAGGCCGGCCGCGCCGGACGTGACGGCCTGCCGGGTGTCGCCGGACACCGGCAGCAGCTGCCAGGGGCGTGCCGGGGCGGCGGGCCGCGGCACCCGGGGGGCCTGTTCGAGCACGACGTGGGCGTTGGTGCCGCCGACACCGAAGGCGCTGACTCCCGCCCGTCGCGGGCCGTCCGGCCGCCAGGCCCTGGCCGCCGTCGGGACGTGGAACGGCGTCCGGTCCAGGCGCAGTTCCGGGTTGGGCGTATGGAATCCGACCGTGGGCGGGATGATGCCGTGGTGCACGGCCAGGGCCGCGCGCATCAGGCCGGCGGCGCCCGCGGCCGCGTCCAGGTGCCCGATGTTCGCCTTGACCGAGCCGAGCGCGCAGTGTCCGCCCGTGTCGCCGAACGCCTGCGCCAGGGCGGTCACCTCGATGGGGTCGCCGACCCGGGTGGCCGTGCCGTGCGCCTCCACGTAGCCCACGGTCGCCGGGTCGACGCCGGCCAGGGCGAGCGCGGTGGCGACGACCCTGGCCTGCCCGTCCACGCTCGGCGCGGTGAAGCCCGCCTTGAGCGATCCGTCGTTGTTGACGGCGGAGCCCCGCACGACCGCGTATACGTGATCGCCGGCGGCGAGCGCGTCGGACAGCCGGCGCAGGACCAGCACCACGACGCCGTTGCCGGGCACGGTGCCCCGGGCCCCGGCGTCGAAGGGCCGGCAGTGGCCGTCGGCGCTGAACAGGCCGCTCTCCGCGACCGGGTAGCCGGCCTTCAGCGGTACGTTCACGGTGACCCCGCCGGCCAGGGCGATGTCGCACTCGTGGCCCAGCAGCGACTGGCAGGCCACGTGGGTGGCGACCAACGAGGTCGAGCAGGCGCTCTGCACCGTGTAGGCGGGCCCGTCCAGGTCGAGGAGGTGGGCGACGCGGGTGGCGAGGAAGTCCTTGTCGTTGTAGATGCGTGCGGCCGCGGCCAACGGGGACCGCTGGAAGCGGGGGTTGGTGGACAGGTTCGCGGTGAGGTACTTGTTCATGAACGAGCCGGCGAAGACACCGACCGGCGCGTTGACGCGTGCCGGGTCGTAGCCGCTGTTCTCGAAGGCCGCCCACGCGGTCTCGCAGAAGAGCCGGTGCTGGGGGTCCATGGCCGCGGCCTCGGCGGGGCCGATCCCGAAGAAGGCGGCATCGAACCGGTCGGCGTCGGGCAGGTGCCCGGACACCGGCACATGGTCGGGGTCGTCGGCCACCGCCGGGTCGACCCCCGCGGCCAGGAGTTCCTCCCGGCCGAACCGGGTGAGGGACTCCACTCCCTCGCGCATGTTGTGCCAGAAGGTGTCCGCGTCACGGGCCCCGGGGACCCGGCAGCCCAGTCCGATGAGGGCCACCGCCTCGATGTCCTCGTCGGCGCCGTCTCGTCGCCCGTCGGTCATGTGTCCCTCCGCTCCCGTCGCAGCTTGCCGTGGCGGCTTCGGGCCCGGGCCTGCCGCGCGGCGTGCTGCCGCGCCCCGTCCCGCAGGGCCTCGCGCGTCCCGGCGTGCCCGTCCGTGGCGTCCGCGAACGCCGTGGCGAGCGCGCGCACGGTGGGGTGGCGGAAGATGTCCACCAGCGTCAGGCTCTCGCCGAGCACCGGTTGCAGCCGCGTCCGGGCCTGCACGGCGAGCAGGGAGTTGCCGCCGCGCTCGAAGAAGTTGTCGGTCACGCCCAGCCGCTCGACCCTGAGCACGCCGGCGAGGACCTCGGCGATGCGCCGCTCCAGGTCGCTGCCCGGGGGTTCGCCGGACGTGGTGCCGCGCGGCCGGGGCGCGGGCAGGGCCGCCTTGTCGACCTTGCCGTTCGGGGTCAGCGGCAGCGCGTCGAGCAGGACGATCTCGGCGGGGACCATGTGGGCGGGCAGGGCGCCGGCGGTGTGCGCCGTCAGCTCGGCGGTGTCCGGGGTGCGTCCGGCCGCGGTGGCGACGGCGCAGTAGGCCACGAGCCTGGCGTGATTCCCCTCTCCGAGGACCGTGACGGCCGCCGCGCGCACGGCCGGGTGCTCGCGCAGGACGTTCTCGATCTCGCCCGGTTCGATCCGGTGGCCGTGCAGCTTGACCTGCTGGTCGAGCCGGCCGAGGAATTCCAGCCGGCCGTCGGCGCGCCGCCGCACCAGGTCACCCGTGCGGTACAGGCGCCCGCCGTCCCCGGCGAAGGGGTCCGGCAGGAAGCGCTCGGCGGTCAGGGCGGGCCGGCCCAGGTAGCCGCGGACGATCCCGGGGCCGCCGAGCAGCAGTTCGCCCGGGCTGCCGAGCGGAGCGGGCCGCAGCCGGGCGTCGACGACGTGGGCCCGGGCTGCGGGCAGGGAGGTTCCGATGGTCACCGGGCCGGTTTCGTCGATCGCCGCGGCACTCGCCCACACCGTGGCCTCGGTGGGGCCGTACATGTTGTACGCCCGTCCCGGCAGCAGCTCGGCGAGGTCCCGGGCGAGCGGGCCGGCCAGGGCCTCACCGCCCACCAGCAGCCGGTCGAGTCCGGCGAGCGCGTCGCGGGCCCCGGGGTCGGCGGCCAGGACGCCGGCGAGCGAAGGGGTGCACTGCAGATGGGTGACCCCGTGCCGGACGAGCTGGCGGCCGATCGGCTCGTCGGCGCGGGCCCTGCGCCGGCGGTCCTCGGACAGCTCCCGCACCCTGGGCAGGAACGCCAGCGACGCGAGCACCTCGTCCGGGGGCACGCCGAAGTCGATGAGGCAGGCGATCTCGTCGACGCCGACGCCCTTGAGGCGGTCGACGACGTCGGCGCAGTGCTCCGGCGTGCCCAGGAGTCCCGAGGTCTCGAAGAAACGCTCGAAGGCACGTTCCACGAGGGCGTCGAGTTCCGCCTCGGGCAGCAGCCGGGGGTCCGTCTCCCGGCCCAGGGCCTCGCCGAGTCCGGAGAGCAGGTCGAAGGAGGACTTGATGTACGCGCACAGCGGTGCCCGCACCGTCTCGCGTACGGCGTCGGTGTCGGCGCCCACGAAGGTGTGCAGCATCAGGCTGACGTGCCCGTCACCGGGATGCCCGGCCTCCCGCCAGGCCGCCCGGTAGAGGCGGACCTTCTCGGCCAGTTGGTCGGCGGTGTGGCCCAGCAGGTGGGTGAGCAGGCCGGCGCCGGCCTCACCGGCCAGGCGGAAGGTCTCGGGACTGCGTGCGCTGGTGATCCACAGCGGCAGGTCGGGCTGGAGGGGCGGCGGGAAGATCCGCACCTCGCTGTCCTTGCCGATGCCGTTGCGGCGGGTGACGGTGCCGCCTCGCCACAGGGACCGCAGTTCGGTCAGGGCCTGCAGCATCCGCTCCTTGCGGTCGCGGTAGCGGTCGGGGGCGAGGACGAAGTCGTCCGGCTGCCAGCCGGAGGCGACGGAGATGCCCGCCCGGCCGCCGGAGAGGTGGTCGACGACCGCCCACTCCTCGGCCACCCGGATGGTGTCGTGCAGCGGCAGGACGACCGATCCCGCCCGGACGGCGACGCGCTCGGTGACGGCGGCCACGGCGGCGGCGGTGACCGCCGGGTTGGGGTAGAGACCGCCGAAGCTGTGGAAGTGGCGCTCGGGTGTCCACACGGCGGTGAAGCCGTTGGCGTCGGCGAACCGCGCGCCCTCGAGCAGCAGCCGGTAGGCCGCCGAGGCCCCCGCGTGGTCGGGACTTCCGCCGAAGTAGAACAGGCTGAAGCCGACGGCCCGGGTCTGGTCCGCCGCGGTCACCGCCACACCGCCCGTGCCCGCGGTGACGGCGGTCGGTTCGTCGCCGCGCACGACGATCCGGTGCCCTCGCGTCAGCGGCCACAGCAGTTCCAGCACGGAGATGTCGAAGGACATCGAGGTGACGGCGAGCCAGGTCGCACCGGGACCGGCGTCGCCCAGCCGCCGGTCCATGGCGGACAGGAACCAGGACAGGTTGGCGTGCGTCACCATGACGCCCTTGGGCCGGCCGGTCGAGCCCGAGGTGTAGATGACGTAGGCGAGCCGTTCGCCCGCCGGGGCGGGGTCTTCCCGGTCCGCCGCCGTGGCCTGCGCGTCCTGCGGTGCCGGGTCGTCCGTCAGCAGCGGTACGGCCGCGGTGCGGGGGAGCCGGTGCACCAGCCCGCGCCGGGTCAGGACGATCGGTGTCCGGGAGTCCTCGACCATGAGGGCGAGGCGCTGCGCCGGGTAGGCCGGGTCGAGGGGGAGGTAGGCGCCACCCGCCTTGAGCACGGCCAGGAGCGCCACGACGAGCTGCGGGGAGCGGTCGAGGCAGACGCCCACGGGGGTGTCGGCCCGCACCCCGGCGGCACGCAGTCGATCCGCCAGCTCGTCGGACTGCCGGTCGAGCAGGCGGTAGGTGAGCGGTGCGCCCCCGTCCTGGGCGGCGGCCTCCACGGCGACGGCGTCCGGGGTGCGGCGAGCCTGGAGGCGCACCAGTTCGTGGACGGGTGCCGGCTGCGGTGCCGGCCCGGGGGCGGGGTTCCACGCGGTGAGGATGTGCCGTTCCTCTTCCGGGGTGAGCACGGGCAGCGCCCCGACCGGCAGGTCCGGGTCGGCGACCGCTGCGGTGAGGAAGGTGCGGTAGTGGGTGCCGAACGCCTCGATCGTCCGCCGGTCGAAGAGATCGCTGCTGTACTCCAGCCGGGCCCGCAGCCGCTCGCCTCGGCGGGTCAGGCTCATGGTGAGGTCGAACTTGGCCGTCGCGGTGTCCCCCGGTTCCATGCGGACGGTGCAGCCGGGCAGGACGAGTCCGGTCTCGGCCTCCTCGTGGTAGCTGAACATCAGCTGGAACAGCGGGTTGTACGCGGGGTCGCGCTGCGGCCGCAGTTCCTCGACCAGCCGCTCGAAGGGCAGGTCCTGGTGGGCGACCGCGGCCCGGGTGCCGGTGCCGGCCCGTGCGACCAGCTCCCGGAAGGGGGCGTCGTCGTGGACGCCGATCCGCAGGACCACGGTGTTGGCGAAGAGACCTATCAGGCGTTGCCAGTCGGCGTGCGGGCGGCCCGCGACCGGCGAGCCGACGATGACCTCCTCGGCGCCGGTGTGCGCGTGCACGACGGCCGCGAACGCGGCCAGGAGGACGGCGAAGAGGGTGGTCCCCCCGGCGCGTGCCAGCTCCCCCGCCCGCTCGACGGCGTCGGAGGGCAGCGCGAGGTCGACATGGCCGCCGCGGTGGCTCTGCACGGGCGGCCGCGGCCGGTCGGTGGGCAGCGTGGCGAGCGCGGGGGCACCGGCCAGCCGGCCCCTCCAGTGGTCGAGCAGTGCGGCCAGCGGCTCGCCGGTGAGCAGTTCCTCCTGCTGCGCGGCGACGTGCCGGTACTGCACCGGGAGAGGCTCAGGCGGATCGGTGTGCGGGCCCGGGTGCAGGAAACCGGCGTAGAAGGCGGCCAGTTCCCCGGCGAGGAGGTTGAGGGACCAGCCGTCGCAGGCGATGTGGTGCAGCGTCAGGCACAGCCGGTGCTTCTGCGGTGCGAGCCGGAGCAGCACCGGCCGGAGCAGGAGGTCCGACTCCAGGTCGAACACGGTGCGGGCCTGGTCGGCGCAGAGACGGTCGGCCTCGGCCTCCGGGTCCGCGGCCTCGGACAGGTCGATCAGCTCGACGGGGACGGGCGCGGCCGGCCGGACGAACTGCCGGGGCACGCCGTCCACGGGGCGGAACACCGAGCGCAGCACCTCGTGGCGTTCGACCACGGCGGTCAGCGCGTGTTCCAGGGCCGGGCGGTCCAGCGGCCCGGTGATCCGGTAGGTCAGGGGGACCACGTAGACGGCGCTGCCGGGGTCCAGCTGGTGGAGGAACCACAGCCGCTGCTGCGGGTACGACAGGGGGTGGTGCCGCTCGGCGATCCGCTGCCGGAGTCCGGCCGCCAGCCGGGCCCGCCGTTCTCCGGGTGTTTCCCCGGCTGATGTCCCGGGTGATTCCCCGGGACGGTCCTGCGGTGTCGGATGCTGCGTCATCGTTCGACCTCGTTGTCAGCCATGTCCCGCAGGAGCCGGGCCACTTCGTCGTCGGAGAGTTCGTCGAGCCGGGCGAGCAGCCGCTCGTCGTCGGTGGGGTCGTGCGCCGGGGCGCCGTCGCGGGGTGCGGCGGTCACCTCGGCGGCCAGCCGGGCCGCCGTGGGGTCGGCGAGGAAGCGGCTGAGCGGTACGCGTACGCCGAAGTGCTCGCCGACTCCCGCCACCAGCCGCATGGCGAGCAGCGAGTTGCCGCCCAGGCCGAAGAAGTCGTCGGTGGCGCCCACGGCGGAGTGGCCGAGCAGTTCCGCCATCCGCTCGGTGACGGCGCGTTCGGTCCCGTTGCGGGGGGCGACCCGCTGCGCGGCCGGGGGTGCGGTCTGCGCGACCGCGGGCAGCGCCGCACGGTCGATCTTGCCGCTCGTGGTGAGCGGCATGGACGGCAGGAATCCGAACGCGGAGGGCAGCAGGAAGGGCGGCAGCACGGCCGCGAGGAAGGTGCGCAGGTCCGCGGCGGACGGCGCGTCGGTGCCCGCCGGCGGGGCGACGTAGGCGACCAGCCTGCGTCCCGCCGGGCCGTCGTCGACCACGACCGCGGCCTGGCCGACGCCCGGGTGGCGGGTGAGCGTGGCCTCCAGTTCCCGGGGCTCCACCCGGTAGCCGCGGATCTTGACCTGGTCGTCGGCGCGGCCGAGGAAGTCCAGGGCGCCGTCGGAGCGCCGGCGGACGATGTCACCGGTGCGGTACATGCGCGAGCCGTCGGCGGCGAACGGGTCGGGCAGGAAGCGCCCGGCCGTGGCCCCCGGCCGCGCCGCGTACCCGCGGGCCACGCCGGGCCCCCCGATGTACAGCTCCCCCGGGACCCCGGGCGGTACGAGACGCAGCCGGCCGTCGAGCACGTAGGCCGTGGTGTGGGCGATGGGCCGTCCGATGGGGACCGAGGCGGCTCCGGCGGGGACCGTGTCGATGCGGTGGCACACGGCGAAGGTGGTGGTCTCGGTGGGCCCGTAGCCGTTGCTGAGGGCGGCGGGCCGACGGCCCGGGTCCTGTTCCAGCAGGGCGCGCACCCGCCCGGGGTGCAGGGCGTCACCACCGACGATCAGGTGCTTCAGGCCGGCGAAGGTGTCGGGGTGCCGGCTCATCACCTCGTTGAAGAGGGCGGAGGTGAGGAACATGGCGGTGATCCGGTGACGGCGCAGCGCCTGCCTCAGCCCGCCGGGGGCGAGCAGTTCGTCCGTCTCGACGACACACACCGAGCCGCCGTGCAGCAGGGCTCCCCAGACTTCGTAGGTGAGCGCGTCGAACGAGGCGTCGGCCACCTGGGCGATGCGCTCGTGCGGGCCGAAGTCGGCGTAGTCGGCGCCGCAGACCAGCCGCAGCACCGCGCGGTGGGGCACCATCACGCCCTTGGGGCGCCCGGTGGAGCCGGAGGTGAACAGGATGTAGGCGAGACTGTCCGGGGTGGCGTGCGACTCGGGCGGGACGGGGGGCACGGCGGCCAGCTCGTCCTCGTCGAACGTCAGGATCCGCGCGGTCGTCCCGTCCCCGAGCCTGGACCGCAGGCCGGGGCGGGTGATCACCAGGGGCGCCGCGGTGTCCTCCAGCATGGCCTCCAGCCGCTGCGCGGGGTACCGGGGGTCGAGCGGCACATAGGCCCCGCCCGCCTTCACCACCGCGAGCAGCGCCGTCAGCATCTCCTCGCCGCGGTCGAAGAGGACGCCCACGGGGACGTCACGGTCCACGCCGGCGGCCCGCAGCAGCCGGGCCGTCCGGTTGGCCCGCTCCTCCAGTTCCGCGTAGGTGACCGTGCGGTCGCCGTGCACGAGCGCGGGGGCGCCGGGGTGGCGGGCCGCGCACTGCGCGAACAGCTCGGGAAGGGTCCGGTCGGCGGGGTACGGGGTGCGTGCTCCCCGTGCCGCCTCGAGGACCTCGGCCTCGGCCGCCGGGGTGAGCAGGCCGACCCGGTCGACGGGCGTGTCGGGGGCGTCCAGGGCGCGGTCCAGCAGGGTGAGGTAGCGGTCCACGAGATGGCGCATGGTCGCCGCGTCGAACAGGTCCGTGGCGTACTCCCACAGGAGGGTGACGGAGTCGTCACCGGTGCCGTCGTCGGTGCCCGGGACGCCGTGCCCGGCGCGCTGTTCGGCGCGCGGCAGCACCACCACGTTGAGGTCGGTCTTCGCCGACTCGTTGTGCAGCTCCCTGACGGTTCCGGTCAGTCCGGCGAAACGCAGGTCGGGGATGTGGGAGTCGTGGAAGCTGAACATGACCTGGAAGAGGGGGTTGCGCGAGGTGTCGCGGGGCAGGCGCAGTGCTTCCACGAGCCGGTCGAGGGGCACGTCCTGCCACTCGTGGGCGCGCGCCGTGGTGGCGTGCACCTGGCGCACCAGTTCCCGGAATGTGGGTGCCGCGTTCAGGTCGACGCGCAGCGGCAGGGTGTTGACGACCATGCCGATGAGGTTCTCGACCTCGGTGAGCCGCCGGTTGGCCACGCCGGTGCCGACGACCAGGTCCCGCTGGCCGCTGTAGCGGCTCAGCACGGCGGCGAAGCCGCTGAGCATGGTCGTGTAGAGGGTCACGGACGAGGCACGGCTGAAGGCCCGCAGCCGGCGCGTGAGCCGCCCGGGCAGTTCCACGCGCAGCGCGGAGCCGGTGAAGCTCTGCGCCCGGGGCCGGGGCCGGTCGGTGGGCAGTTCCAGAGCCGGTGGCACGCCGTCGAGTTCGGCGGTCCAGTGCGCGAGGTGGGCGTCCAGGACGTCACCGGACAGCCAGGAGCGCTGCCACAGGGCGAAGTCCGCGTAGCTCGGGATGTCCCGGCGGACGGCCGGGGTGCGCCCGGCCGCCAGGTCGGTGTAGACGGCGCGCAGTTCGCCGAGGAACACGGCGAAGGACCAGCCGTCGTGGACGAGGTGGTGCTCGACGTGGACGAGGGTGTGGTCGTCGGGCGCGTGCCGGATCAGCACCCAGCGGGCGAGGGGCGGCGCGTCGAGGTCGAACGCGGGCCGCACGGTGTCCCGGACGGTCTGTTCGGTGCGCCGTGCCCGCTCGTCCTCGGGGAGGTCCGACAGGTCGACGAGCGGCAACCGGACCGGCATGGGCGGCTGCCGGAACTGCCGGGGCACTCCGTCCACTTCGCGGTACGCCATCCGGAAGACGTCGTGGCGCCGGACGATCTCCGTGAGGGTGTCCGCGAGGAGGCGGTCGTCGAGGGGACCGCGCAGGCGCAGGGTGGCCTGCGCGTTGTAGGCGAGATTGCCGGGGGCCAACTGTTCCAGGTACCAGATGCGTTCCTGCGGGAAGGACAGCGGCACCCCCTCGCCGTCCGCGGCTCCCTCCGGGGTGAAGGGCGGTGCGGGCGGCGCCGGACGGCGTGTTCCGGCACCGGGTTCCCCGCCGGGCGCGTCGGACCGCCCGTCGAGGTGGCGGGCCATGGCGCGCACCGTCGCGGCCTCGTAGAGGGTCTGCAGGGACAGGTCCCTGCCCAGTTCCTCGCGGATGCGGGCGGCGAAGCGGCCGGCGAGGAGGGAGTGGCCGCCGAGCGCGAAGAAGTCGGCGCCGGCCGGGACCGGGCCCTGGCCCAGCAGTTCGCCGAGGATGCGGGCGAGATCCCGTTCCGTGGGCGTGGCGGGCGGGTCGGCGCTCGCCGGGGCCTGCCCGGGCCCGGGCGCGGGCAGCCGGGGCCGGTCGATCTTGCCGCTCGGCGTGAGCGGCATCCGCTCCAGTACGACGACGGCGGCGGGGACCAGATGGGCGGGCAGGCGCCCGGCCAGGTACTCCCGCAGCCGCTCGGCGCCGGGCCCGGCGCCCGTGACGTAGCCGATGAGTCCGGGCCCCGCGGGGGTCTCCCGGACGGTCACCACCGCGTCCGTCACGTCGGGGTGCTCGGCGAGGTGGTGGGCGATCTCGTCCGGCTCGACGCGAAAACCACGGATCTTGACCTGGTGATCGATGCGGCCGAGGAACTCCAGCGCTCCGTCCGGGTGCCGGACCACGCGGTCCCCGGTGCGGTAGATGCGTCCGCCGGGGCGGAGCGGATCCGGCACGAAGCGCTCCGCGGTCATGCCGGGGCGGCCCCGGTAGCCCCGGGCCACGCCGTCGCCGCCGACGACGAGTTCGCCGGGCTTCCCGTCGGGCAGTGGACGCAGGCGGTCGTCGACGACCAGGGCGTGCGCGCCCGGGACCGGCGTGCCGATGCGGGGTTTGCCGCCGCCCGGCGCGAGTTCGGCGACGGTGGCCCACACGGTGGTCTCGGTGGGGCCGTACGCGTTGAACATGCGCCGGCCGGGCAGCCAGCGCTCGGCCAGGTGTCCGGGCAGCGCCTCGCCCGCGCAGATCAGCACGGTCAGGTCCGGCAGCTCGGCGGCCGGCAGGGTGGCCAGCACGGACGGCGGCAGCGTGACACGGGTGATCCGCAGGTCGCGCAGTGCCCGGACCAGTTCCGGCCCGGGAGGTATGTCCTCGCGGGCCGCGAGGACGAGGGTGGCCCCGGCCGACAGGGCCATGACCACCTCGAACACGGAGGCGTCGAAGCTGGCCGGCGCGAACTGCAGGACCCGGTCGCCGGGCGCCGTCCCGAATGTCCGCGCCTGTGCCCGGGCGAGGTGCACCAGGCCCCGGTGGGTGAGTTCGACGCCCTTGGGGCGGCCGGTGGAGCCGGAGGTGTAGATGACGTAGGCCAGGTCGTCCGGGCGCACCCGGGGCGGGGGTGCGGCGCCGGGGCGGGCGTCGGCGGACGCGACGCCCGGGTCGAGGAACTCGGCCTTCCCGGCGGGCAGCCGGGCGGCCGTCGGCTGGTCTGCGATCACCAGCCGGACCCCCGCGTCATCGATCATGTAGGACAGCCGCTCGGCGGGGTAGCCGGGGTCCAGGGGCAGCCAGGCCGCTCCGGCCCGCAGCACGGCGAGCAGCGCTGCCGGGAAGTCCGGGGAGGCGCTCGGCGCGACTCCGACCAGGCTGCCGGTCGTGACCCCGCGCGTGGTCAGCTCGGCGGCGAGCGCGGCCGAACGGGCGTCCAGCTCCCGGTAGGTGATGCGCTGCCCCCGGTACTCCACGGCGACGGCGTCGGCACCGGACGCGACGACGTCCTCGAAGATCTCGCAGAAATTCATCCCTGGTCCGTTCCCGCAGCACCGGCGACGGCTTCGTCCGCCGCACCCGTATTCGGCTTCGAATCCCGCGGCTCGTCGAAGCACCAGCGGGCCCTGCCCGGTTCCACGACCAATCGGGAAGTGTCCCCGAAAACGTATTCCGCAGCACCCGGAGAATTCCCGTCGGCGTTTTCGGCCGTGGCCATCTCTATTTCCGTGACACGCTCGGCCGGTCCGTCCGCGAACGCCAGGTGCAGCCGCAGCCCGTGCCCCTCGACGCACAGCCCACCGGGCAGGGTGGCGACCGTGTAGCCGAACGCGGCGAGGGCCCCGGCGACGGCCCGGGCGCGCTCGGGCCGCAGGGCGAGGGTCACGCCCACGATGTCCCGCAGCAGCCAGGAGCCGTCGTCGGGGGCGCCCAGCGCAGCGTCCAGGTAGGCGCTGCGGCACAGTGCTCCGTCGGGTCCCGGCCGGGCGCCGAGCGCGGTGAAGTACTCGGGCGTGACCTCGTTCAGGAAGAGCAGCACCGGACTCGCCTCGCCCAGCACGACATTGATCAGGTGGTACCAGGGCCGCCGTTCGCCGCCCTGGTCGTCGGCGCGTCGCACCAGGTCGTACGTGTGGCGCACGGTCCCGGTGGCGTCGAGCAGTTCGCGCGCGGCCTGCGAGGAACCGGGTTCCTCGAAGGAGAAGACGAGGCCCGCGGTGATCGGCGACGCACTCGGCAGTCCCGTGCCGAAGCACTCGACGAGCGTGTTGCGGCCGGCGACGCCGAGCGTGGAGTACTGCCCTGCCAGGGAGCTGTCGGCCTCCTTGCGCTTCGTGCGGCCGAAGCGCCGTGCGAGGAAGGCGCTGGCGGCCGCGGAACGGTAGGCCGCCTCGTCCAGCAGGACCATGACGTGATCGAGGCGGGGCACGGGGCGCCTGCCGTCCGTTGCTGATCCGGTCGTCACTCATTCACTCCGATCGGCCGTCGCCCAGGGTTCGCACCCAGGTGGAATTCGGTGCGAGAAGTCTTGCCGCACCGGCGCTCCGGACATCATTGGGGGAATCCCGGGGTCCCCCTGGGGCACCCCCTGGGTCACCCCCCGGCCCGGGCCCCTGTACGGCTTCCCTGTTTCAACCCTGGGAGATATGGCAGCGGTTGACACTGCTTCTTTCCGGCGACCACCATCGAATATCGCCGAACTACCTAGGAGAGCTGTGCGCATAGAGATTCTTGGCACCGTCTCTGTGTACGTGGACGAGCGCGAGCGTCCGATCAGGGCCCACAAGGTGCGCGCTCTGCTGGCCACCCTGGCGCTGGACGCCGGCCGCTCGGTCTCGAACGTGGAACTGGCGGACGAGCTGTGGTCGGGTCAGCCCCTCGGCAACGTCCAGAACGCCCTCCAGGCGCACGCCGCGCGGTTGCGCAAGGTCCTCGACGGGCCGAAGCGACGGCCCGGCGGGGAGACGGTCCTGCGCACCGTGCAGGGCGGGTACGTCCTGGACGTACCCGGCGACCGTGTCGACGCCAACCGGTTCCTGGAACTGGCGGGCCAGGGAGCCGCCGCCCTCCGGGTCGATCCGCGGCGGGCGGTGCGGCTGCTGGAGTCCGCGCTCCGGCTGTGGCGCGGCCCCGCGCTGCTGGACGCCGGCGACGGGCTGCGCTGCCGGGCGGGTGCGGCGCTGTACGAGGAGCGCCGGCTCGCGGTGTGCGAGAACCTCGCGTTCGCCCGGCTCGTCGTGGGCGATGCCGGGCAGGCGGCGGCCGAACTGCGCCGCCTGGAGACGGAGCACCCCCTGCACGAACGGTTCTGCGAACTGCTGATGATCGCTCTGTACCAGCTGGGACGCCAGGGCGAGGCGCTGCACACCTACCACCGCATCCGCGAACGCCTCGACCGGGAACTCGGCCTGGAACCGAGCGCTCCGCTGCGCGCCCGGCACACCGAGATCCTGGCCCAGCGCCAGGTGCTCACCCTGATGCCCACGCACGCCCGCGCCGGCGGTCCCGTGCTCGCGGTCCCGGCCGTACCGGCCTGGTCGCGCTCCGCCTGAACAGCCCGCGCGCCCCTCGCGTGAACAGCCCCGCGTCCCTCGCGTGAACAGCGCCGCACGTCCCTCGCGTGAACAGCCCCGCACGTCCCTCGCCTGAACAGCCCCGCACGTCCCTCGCCTGAACAGCCCCGCACGTCCCTCGCCTGAACAGCCCCGCACGTCCCTCGCCTGAACAGCCCCGCGCGTCCCTCGCGGACCGTGCCGTACCGCCCGGTCCGTCGACGGCCGCCGGCACGCCGCCGGACGTGCGGACCCTGATCCGTCGTTCTCACATCCTTGGAGCAGCCGTGTACGAAAAGCTCGCCGACATCCTCGTCAACCACTTCCAGGTGGACCGCTCCGCGATCAGCCCGGACGCCACCTTCGAGGACCTGGAGATGGATTCGCTCTTCCTCGTCGAACTGCTGCTGGTGGTGGAGAAGGAGCTGGGCGTCAAGGTCGACGACGACGCCGCCACGCCCCGCGACACCATCGGCCGGGCCGCCGAGGTCATCGCCGCGCAGGCCGACGCCGCGGCGGCGTCATGACCCGGCCGGCCGTCGCCGTCACCGGCCTGGGCCTGGTGACCGCCGCGGGCATCGGTGTGGAACCCACGTGGTCGGGGGTGTGCTCCGGCGTGTCGACGGCCCGCAAGGATCCCGCGCTCGCCGGCATCCCGGTGGACATCTCCTGCACCGTCCCCGGCTTCGACGCCCGGCGGCACGTGGGGCGCCGCAGTGTCCTGGTGCACGACCGTTTCACCCAGCTGGCCGTCGTGGCGGCGCGCGAGGCGGTCGCCGACGCCGGCCTGGATCCCGCGAGCTGGGACGGCGCGCGGGTCGGCGTCGTCGTCGGCTGCGGCCTCGGCGGTGTCGCGACCTGGGAGAAGCAGTACAGGACCCTGCTCGACGACGGCCCGGGATCGGTCTCGGCCCTGCTGATCCCGATGCTGATCCCCAACATGGTGGCGGGCCATCTGGCCATGGAGTTCGGCGCCCGCGGGCCCAACCTCGTCACCGCGACCGCCTGCGCCTCCGGTGCGACGGCCATCGGGACGGCGCTGGACCTGTTGCACGACGACGTCTGCGACGTCGTGCTCACCGGCGGCACCGAATCCGGGGTCGTCCCGCTGATGGTGAGCGGCTTCGCACAGATGGGTGCGTTGTCCTCGCGGCGTCTCGACGCCCCGGCGGCGGCCTCCCGCCCGTTCGACGCCGACCGCGACGGCTTCGTCATCAGTGAGGGAAGCGGCATGCTGGTGCTGGAACGGCAGGCGGACGCACGAGCCCGCAACGCCCGCACCCGTGCCCTGCTCGCCGGCTACGGGGCCTCGGCCGACGCGCACCACATCACCGCGCCCGACCCCGAGGGCACGGGCATGACGGCGGCCCTGGAGGCGGCGCTGGCCCAGGCCGGCGCCACCGCGCAGGACGTCGACCACGTCAACGCCCACGGCACCTCGACGCCGCTGAACGACGTCGTCGAGGCCCGGGCGCTGCGCAAGGCGCTGGGCACCGGCCCGGCGGTGACCTCGGCCAAGGGTGTGCTCGGCCATGCGCTCGGCGCCGCCGGCGCCATCGAGGCGGCCCTCACCGTGCTGTCCGTCGAGCGGTCGCTGATCCCGCCGACGGCGAACCTGTCGACGCTCGACCCCGCCGTCGAGGTGGACGTGGTGGCCGGTGAACCGCGGCAGCGTGCCGTCGAGGTCGCGGTCAGCAACTCGTTCGGATTCGGCGGCCAGAACGCCGTGCTGGCCTTCACCTCCGCCTGAGCCGGGCGGACGGCCGACGGACGGCCGACGGCACCGCGTCCGACACGTCATCCGGCACGGCATCCGACAGGGCACCGGGCACGACGCCCGAAACGGCATCCGGCACGGCATCCGACAGGGCACCGGGCACGACGCCCGAAACGGCATCCGGCACGACGTCCGACAGGGCGTCCGGCACACCTCACTCCGCCAGGACCTCACAAGGAGAGCGGCACACGTGACGCGATCACACAGTTCGGGGCCGCCCGCCCCCGACCACGACGTCATCGTCGTCGGGGCGGGCTCGGCGGGCTGCGTCGTGGCCCGCCGGATGACCGACCGGGGAGCACGCGTGCTCCTGCTGGAGGCGGGCGGACCCGCCGACAACCCGGCGATCCACGACCCCCGGCGCTTCGGCGAGTTGTGGCTGAGCCCCCAGGACTGGGGCTACCGCACCGTCGGGCAGCAGCACGCGGCCGGGCGCAGACTGTTCTGGCCCCGCGGCAAGGTGCTCGGCGGCTCCAGTGCCCTGAACGCGATGATCTACGCCCGGGGCGCCGCCGCCGACTTCGACCACTGGGCGTACCTCGGCAACGACGGCTGGTCCTGGCAGGACGTCCTGCCGGTCTACCGGTCCATCGAGGACTTCGACTCGGGTGCGGACGAACTCCACGGCGTCGGCGGACCGTTGCGCGTGCTGTCCGCCTACCGGGCCGACCCGGTGCACAGGGCACTGATCGAGGCGGCGGCCGAGATCGGCGTTCCCCACCAGGACGACTACAACACGGGCTTCCCCGAGGGGATCTCACAGACCCAGCTGAACATCGCCGACGGCCGCCGGCACAGCGCCGCGGACGCGTACCTCACCCCCGTCCTCGGCAGGCCGGAACTCACCGTGCGGACCGGCGCACGGGTCCGCAGACTGCTGCTGGACGGCACACGCTGCACCGGCGTCGAATGGGCCGAGGACGGCCGCGTCCACACGGCCCGTGCGGCCCAGACCGTGCTGGCCGCCGGCGCGCTGGAGTCACCGCGCGTGCTGATGCTCTCCGGCATCGGCGACCCGGAGCACCTGCGGTCCGTCGGTGTCACGCCCGTCGTGGAACTGCCCGGAGTCGGCAGTGACCTGCACGACCACGTCCTGGCCCCCGTGGTGTTCGCCACGGACCGTGACCCGGGCCGCACTTCGGCCGGCCTGTCGCCCGCCCAGACCCATCTGTTCTGGCGCAGCCGCTCCGGTCTCCCCGTCCCCGATCTGCAGCCGCTGCACTTCCCGGTGCCGATGTATCCGCAGGGAACGGGCGGACCTGCGACGGGCTTCACGCTGCAGGCGGGCATCGTACGGCCGTCCAGCCGTGGCACCGTCCGGCTCACCGGTCCCGGTCCCGAGGACGAGCTGCTGATCGACCCGGCGACCTTGCGGACGGCCGCCGACACGACGGCGCTGCTGGCCGCGGTGGCCCTGTGCCGGGAACTGGGTTCGGCCCCCACCCTGCGCAAGGAGTGGGGTGCGCGGGAGATGTACCCCGGGCCGGACGCCGCGGCCGGCGTGCGGGAGCCGGTCCTGCTCGACCGGATCCGGCGCACGGTCGCGACGTACCACCACCCGGTGGGGACGTGCCGCATGGGCGTCGACTCCGGGGCGGTGGTCGACCCACGGCTGCGGGTGTACGGGGTCGACGGGCTCCGGGTCGCGGACGCCTCCGTGTTCCCGTCGGTGACCACCGGGAACACCCACGCGCCGGCCCTGCTGGTGGGCGAGCGCGCGGCGGCCTTCATCGGAGGGTGAAGGCCGCCGCCGCGCGCGTCACGGGCGCGGGGCGGCGCCCAGGCGGGCCGGCGCGTGCGCCTCGACGAACTCGGCGAGCTGGTCGGCCGTCAGGTCGACCGGCGGGACCACCACCAGCCGGTCCACACCGAGGTCGCGGTAGGACCGGACGACCTCGGGACCGAGGCGGCGGGCCGGCGCCACGGAGATGTGCAGCGGCCTGTCCCGCCCGTGCTCGGCGGCGAGCGCACGCAGCCCGGCCACGTGCTGTGCCGTGGCGCGCAGGCCCATCAGATAGCCGAACCAGGCGTCGCCCCGGGTCACCGCGCGCCGGTGTGCCGCCGTGCTGTGTCCGCCGATCACCACCGGGATGCGCGTCTGGGCGGGGCGCGGGTGGGCGTCGACCGCCTCGAAGCTCGTGTGGGTGCCCCGGAACGCGGGGTTCTTGTCGTACCAGAGGCACTCCATGGCCTCGAGGTACTCCTCCGCCCGCCGCGCCCGGTCGCGTGGATCCACGCCCAGGGCACGCAGTTCAGGCTCCAGATAGCCGACTCCCACCCCGAAGAGCAGCCGGCCCGAGCTGAGGACGTCCACGGAGGCCAGTTGCTTGGCCAGGACCAGCGGGTTGCGCTGGGGCAGCACGATGCAGCCCGCTCCGAGCAGCAACTGCTCGGTGCGGGCCGCCAGATGGGTGAGTGCCACCACCGGGTCCAGCAACGGCGTACCGGGGTCCAAGGGGGACGCCTCGGTGCGCGGGGACGGCAGGACGACATGGTCGCCGACCCAGAGCGAGTCGTAGCCCAGCCGCTCGGCGAGCCGCGCGATCCGCTCGGCCGTCGCCGGGTCCGCCGCGGCGTTCATGTTCATGGAGAAGAGCCCGATGGTGGGTGCCATGGGGGCATGCTACTGGTCGGCGTGATCGATGAACTTCCTTACCAGATCCAGGAATTCGGCGGGCTGGTCCAGGTGGGGATGGTGGCTGGACCCCTCCAGGACGGCGCGTTCGGCGTACGGCAGAGCCTCGTACAGCTCGTCCGCGGCGGCCGGTGTCACTTCGTCGTGGCGTCCCGAGGCGACCAGGACGGGCGTTTGCACCAGATGCAGCCGGTCGCGGATGTCCCACGTGCGCAGGCTGCCCGTCATGCTGAACTCGCTCTCGCCCATCATGGCCCGGCACACCGTCGGATCCTCCCGCATCGCCGCCACCGTGCGCAGCAGGCACTCCGGCACCGGGCGGGCCAGGATGACGTGCCGCCGGTAGAACTCCAGCATCGCCTCCTGGTAGGCGGCCGAGTCCGTGGTGCCGGCCGCCTCGTGCCGCAGGATGACCGCACGCGTCGGCTCGGGCAGGGCGTCGACCAGCCCGCGCACCTCGGATATGTACGTCCGCGAGGCGGCGAAGGCGCCGGTCGTGGTGAGGCTGCGCAGCCCCCGGGGCCGGGTGACCGCGAGTTCGAGACCGAGCATGCCGCCCCAGGAGTGGCCCAGCAGATGGAACGCGTCCTCGATGCCCAGGTGGGCGAGCAGCAGCCGCAGCTCCTCCAGGAACAGCTCCACGGTCCAGAAGCCTGCGGGCGCGTCGGCGCGGTGTCCCGAACGGCCGCCGCCGTACTGGTCGTACAGGACGCAGGGCCGTCCGCCGCCGGCCGGCCCGGACAGCGCCTCGGCGAGCGGCGTCAGGTAGTCGTGCGTGAGGCCGGGACCGCCGTGCAGCAGCACCACGGGGGTCCGTCCGCCCTCCAGGCCGCCGAGGACCCGGTACCAGGTGTGCCGTCCCTCCCAGTGCATCGTGCCGTCGAGCGCGGTCATGGGGCCTCCCGTCGTCGGGCTCCCGCACGGCAGCGGGCGCCCGGACGAGTCTGGGCCGAGGCGCTGACCGGCGGCTGACCGGTGCCTGACGGCCCGGGCTGCGAACAGGCCCGGCAGCGCACGCGCGAGACGGTCAGACAACCGTCAGGGCCCGGTCAGCCCGCCCCCGCAGACTGCTCCTCGACGGACCATCGGACGAACCGCCGGAGGTACACACGGTGAGTGACGACAAGGCTCAGCAGGCCGCGCAGATCGCGGCCGCCATCAGGCAGGTCCTCGGGGACTCGCTCGGGTACCTCTACCCCGCCGCCCTGCGCGTGGCCATCCGCACCGGCATCCCCGACCACCTCGCGGCAGGCCCGCTGACCACCGGGCAACTCGCCGAGGCCACCGGGCTGCACGCCCCCTTCCTCTACCGCGTCCTGCGCTTCCTCGCCACCCGCGGGGTCTTCCGCGAGGACGACACCGGCGCCTTCCACCTCACCCCCGCCGCCCAGGTGCTGCGCTCCGACGTCCCCTACTCCGTCCGTACGACCGCGCTGCTGCTGACCGACGAGATGTACTGGAAGTCGGCGGAACGGCTGGAGGACACGGTCCGCGAGGGCACCACGGCCTTCAACAAGATCTTCGGTGCCCCGCTCTTCGACTACCTCAACACCCATGAGGAGAGCGCCCGGATCTTCCACACGGGCATCGCCGACCTGTCCACGATCGAGCAGGGCCGCGTGGCCGACAGCTACGCGTTCCCCGAGGAGGGGACGGTCGTCGACGTGGGCGGCGGTCCCGGCGGGTTCCTGCGCACCATCCTCACCAAGAACCCCGGTCTGCGCGGGGTTCTCTACGAGCAGGCGCAGGTGCTGGAGCAGCACATCCTGGACGCACCGGAGATCGCGGGCCGATGGGAGACGGCCGAGGGCGACTTCTTCGAGACCACCCCGACCGGTGGCGACCTCTACCTGCTCAAGCGCGTCCTGCACGACTGGTCCGACGAGGACTGCCTGCGCATCCTGCGCGCCTGCCGCAAGGGGATGGACGCCGGCGCGAAGCTCCTCATCGTCGATTGCGTGGTGCCGCGGGGCAACGATCCCGACCCGGGCAAGCTGTACGACATCGCCATGATGACGATCTTCGACGGCATGGAGCGCACCGAGGCGGAGTTCGACAGGCTGCTGACCGCCACGGGATTCAGGCTCGTCAGGATCGTCCCGACGAACGGGCCGGTCTCGATCGTGGAAGCGATGCCGGTCTGACATGACGGACGACAAGGCTCAGCAGGCCGCGCAGATCGCGGCCGCCATCAGGCAGGTCCTCGGGGACTCGCTCGGGTACCTCTACCCCGCCGCCCTGCGCGTGGCCATCCGCGCCCGCATCCCCGACCACCTCGCGGCAGGCCCGCGGACCACCGGGCAACTCGCCGACGCCACCGGGCTGCACGCCCCCTTCCTCTACCGCGTCCTGCGCTTCCTCGCCACCCGCGGGGTCTTCCGCGAGGACGACACCGGCGCCTTCCACCTCACCCCCGCCGCCCAGGTGCTGCGCTCCGACGTCCCCTACTCCGTCCGCACCGCGGCCCTGCTCTTCACCGACGAGATGTACTGGAAGTCGGCGGAACGGCTGGAGGACACGGTCCGCGAGGGCACCACGGTCTTCGACGACATCTTCGGCGTACCCGTCTTCGACCGGGTCGACGGCGACGGCGCACCGGCCGTGCTGTTCTCCGAGGCACTGGACAGTCTGTCCATGACGGAGCAGGCCGCGATCGCCGACAGCTACGCCTTCCCGCCCGCCGGCACCGTGGTGGACCTCGCGGGCGGGACCGGGGGCTTCCTGCGCACGGTGCTGGCCAGGAACCCCAAGCTGCGCGGGGTCCTGTTCGAACGCGCGCCGGTGCTCGCCCGGCACCGGCTGGACGATCCGGCGATCGCGGGCCGCTGGGAGACCCTGGCCGGCGATTTCTACGAGTCGGTGCCCGCCGGCGCCGACGTGTACGTCCTGAAGCGGATCGTGCACGACAAGTCCCGGGCCGACTGCCTGCGCATCCTGCGCAACTGCAGGAAGGCCATGGGCGAGGGCTCCCGGCTGCTGATCGTCGACGCCGTGGTGCCGGACAAGGACGTGCCGCCGGGCATCGTGCTCTCCGACGTCCTGATGCTGACGGTGTTCGAGGGCAAGGAGCGGACCAAGGACGAATTCGCGTCACTTCTCGGAGAGGCGGGACTGAACCTGTTGCGCATCCATCCGACTCCCGCAAGCCTGTCGATCATCGAGGCCGGCACCGGCTGACACCTACTGCGGGAGGCACAGAGATGACCGCCCTGCCCCGGATCGTCGTCGAACAAGGGCATGTGGAGCCCGGGTACGCCCACTACGACGACCTGGACCTGATGGGATTCGTCCACAACTGCCGGTACCCCGTGATGGTGGAGCGGGCACTGACCGGATTCTGGTCGCGCAACGGCTTCACCTACGCCGAGGGCAAGTACAGCCAGCCGGACATCTTCCTGGCCGTGGCCGAGTTCTCCATCCGCTACCGGGCGCCGATCCGCGGCACCGTGCCGTACGCCGTCCACTTCTGGATCAGCAAACTGGCCGAGTCGAGTGTGGTCTACGACTTCCGGGTGCTGTCGGAGGACGGTGGGACGGTGCACGCGGAAGGGCACCGGGTGCACATACGGATCGACACGGAGACGTTCCGGCCCACTCCGTGGACCCCCGCCTTCCACGAGGTGGCCGAGAAGCTGCTCTAGCGGCCGGCACGACGGCGCGACGGCCCCGGGACTCCTCCCGGGGCCGTCGTCGTGTCCGCCCCCGGGCCCGCCCCTGTACTCCGCCCACGTGTCCGTCCTCGTCGTCCGCCCACGTGTCCGTCCTCTTCGTCCGCCCGCGTGCCGGTGCCGGGGGCCACCGGTCTCGCCGTGCTCGTGCGTCGTCAGGCCGCGGTCAGTGCTCCGTCAGCGGAGCCGGACAGACTGACGGGCGACCCGAACGATGGAGGCTGCGATGTCCGAGGAACACCCGACGATCGCCTATCCGGTGGTCCGCACCGACCCCACCCGGCCGCCCGAGGAGTACGCGCGGCTGCGGCGCGAGCAGCCCGTGTGCCCCATCACCCTGGCGACCGGTGACCCCGCGTATCTGGTCACGCGCTACGACGACGTGCGCACCGTCCTCGCGGACCGCCGGTTCAGCCGGGCGCTGATGCTGGAGCCCGACGCCCCCCGTTTCCAGGCCGCCGCCCCTTCCCCGGACGTGATCCTGAACATGGACCCGCCCCGGCACACCCGGGTCCGCAAGTTCGCCTCCCAGGCCTTCACGCCCCGCCGGGTCGACGAGCTGCGCCCCCGGATGGAAGTGATCGTCGGCGAGGTGCTGGACGAGATGGCGGCCGGCCCCCGGCCGGCCGACCTCAACGAGGCCTTCGGCCGGCCGATCCCACTGCGCATCGTCTGCGAGATGCTCGGTGTGCCCCTCGAGGACCAGGAGCAGTTCGTCGGCTGGACCGAGCGGATGATGTCGCTGCGGGACCACCCGCCCGAGGAGGTGCGCCGGGCCTACATGGACATGCGCGCCTACTTCTCGGACCTGGTGGACCGCAAGCGCGCCGATCCCCAGGACGACCTGCTCAGCGCCCTGACCACGCTCACGGACCACGAAGGGCCGCTCACCCAGGCCGAGTTGGTGGGCATGGGCACGGCGCTGCTGGTCGCCGGGCACGACACCAGCATCACCGTCTTCGCCAGTTCGGTGCTGACCCTGCTGCGTCACCCGGAGCAGCTGGCGGAGCTGCGCAAGGACCCCTCCCTGTGGCCGGCGGCGGTCGAGGAGCTGCTGCGTCTGGACAACCCCGGCGGTGTGATCTCACCCCGCCGCGCCTCGACCGACATCCGGCTCGGCGACACCGTCATACCGGCGGGTGCCGCGGTGATGCAGCACATCGGCTCCGCGTGCCGTGACGAGTCGGTGTTCCAGGACCCCGAGCGTTTCGACCTCCACCGGACCGGGTCCACCCAGCTGTTCTTCGGCCACGGTCCGCACTACTGCATCGGGGCGCCCCTGGCCCGGGCCGAGATGGAGATCGGGCTGCGCATGCTCTTCGAGCGTTTCCCCGGTCTCCGGCTCGCGGTCGACCCGCGGTCCCTGAAGTGGCGGGACTTCGCGGCGCTCGGCGGCTACACGGAGTTCCCGGTCACATGGGGATGACCGACGCCGGGCGCCCGTCGTCGTCACCGGCAGGGAAGCGCACGACGGACCGGACCGGTGGCACCGCGGGGCCAGGGAGCACGGACGGGCCCGTGACCCGGGTCCGGGCCCCGTTCGTGGCCGGTCTCGCGCTCGCCTCGCTGGGTCTGTGGACCGCCTTCTACACGCCCGTACAAGTACTGCTGGCCCGGCAGTTGGAGGCGATCGACCCCGGCGGCAAGGAGACGGCCCTCGCCCTCGTCACCGGGGCCGGGGCCCTCGTCGGCCTGGTGGCCACACCACTGGCCGGTGCGCTGTCGGACCGCACCGCCTCCCGGTTCGGCCGCCGCCGCCCCTGGCTGGCGGGCGGCGCGCTGTGTGCCGCCGTGGGTCTCGCGCTGCTGTCGCAGCAGGGGACGGTGGCCGCGGTGGCCGGTGCCTGGTGCCTGGCCCAGCTGGGGCTCGGCGCCGTGCTGGCCGGTCTCGTCGCCGAGATCCCCGATCAGGTCCCGGTGTCCCAGCGCGCCCGGGTCAGCGCCTGGATCGGTGCCGCCCAGCCGGTGTCGGTGCTGCTGGGCACGGTCCTGGTCACCGGCGCGGTGACGGGCACGGCCGCCGGATACGCGGTGCCGGCGCTCGCCGTCGTGACGGGTGCCGCCCTGTTCCTGGCGCTCGTCAAGGACGCCCCGCCGGGGTGCCGGCCGGCGTCGTCCGGCGGCCCGCGGCACGTCCTGCGGGGTGCCTGGGGGTCGTTGCGCCGCCACCCGGACTTCGCGCTGGCCTGGGTCACCCGCTTTCTGATCCAGTCCGGCAACGCGACCGGAACGCTGTACCTGCTGTACTTCCTGCGCGACGAGGTCCACTACGAGCAGCGGTTCCCCGGCCGCAGCGCCGAACAGGGCCTGACGGTGCTGGTGTCGCTGTACGCGCTGGGCATCGTGGGGGCCGCCTTCGCCGGTGCGGCGTACTCCGACCGGCACGGGCGCCGGCGTGCCCCGGTCACCGTGGCCGGCACCGTCATCGCCGCCGCGGCGCTGCTGCTCGCGGTGTGGCCGAGCTGGACGGCTGCCCTCGCCGCGGCTCCTGCGCTGGGGCTCGGCTACGGCGTCTACGTCTCCGTCGACCAGGCCCTGGTCACCGACGTGCTGCCGAGTTCGGGCGACCGGGGCAGGGACCTCGGCGTCATCAACGTCGCCAACGTACTGCCGCACGTGCTGGGCCCGCTCCTGGCGGCGGCCCTGGTGAGCGCCCCGGGCGGCTACCGGTCGCTGTTCACGGTCACCGCCGTCCTGACACTCGCCGGCGCGCTGCTGGTCCGCCGCATCCACGGCGTGCGCTGATCCGCAACCGGGCCCCGGGCAGGTCCGCCGTCTCCGCGACGTGCGCCGAGCCGCGACCGGACCCCGGGCCCGGCGGCTGCGGCGTGCGCTCGGCCGCAATCCCGGTCCCCGGACCCGCGGCCCGTGCCACCTGCCCGGCCACCCGTCCCTGCCACCCGTCCCTGTTCAGTGAACCTCCTCAGCGAAGAAGGACCTGATGACCGACGAGTTGTACATCGCCGGCTGCGCCGCCTGGCTGCCGCCGCCCGTTCCGGCGGCCGACGCGGTGGCATCGGGAGCGTTTCCGGTGGCCGAGGCCCGCAGGACCGACGTGCAGTCGGTCACGGTCGCCGCCGAGGAGGACTCGGCACCGGCGATGGCCGCGCGGGCCGCACGAGCCGCCCTGGGCCGCGCCGGACTCTCCTCCCGCGAGGTGGGACTGCTGCTCCACGCCACGCTGTACGACCAGGGCCACGACCTGTGGGGCACGGCCTCGTACGTCCAGGCGCTGGCACTCGGCACCGGCCAGCCGGCCTGCCCCGCCGTGGAGGTCCGCCAGGTGTCCAACGGCGGAATGGCCTCCATGGAACTCGCCCGCGCGTTCCTGTCCTCGGCCGAGGGGCCCCGCGCGGCCCTGCTCACGGCGGGCGACGTCTTCTGCCCGCCCGCCTTCGACCGGTGGCGCGCCGATCCGGGTACCGTCTACGCCGACGGGGGCGCGGCCCTCGTCCTGGCCCGGGACGGCGGCTTCGCGCGCGTGCGCAGCCTGGTGACCGTCTCCGATCCGGGCCTGGAACGCATGCACCGGGGGGACCACCCGTTCCGGCCGCCCGCCGACGGGCGGGTCCGGACGGTGGACCTCGAGGAGTGCAAGGAGCAGTACCTGGCCCGGCACGGGATGCGGGCCACCGTGGACCGGGCCGCGCGGGGGCAGCGGTCCGCCGTGGACGAGGCGCTGGCCGGCGCCAAGGCCGAACTCTGCGACATCGCCCGGTTCGTACTGCCCCACCTCGGCCGCCGCAGGCTCGAGTCGGCCTACTTCCGGCCGTTCGGGATCGCCCCGGAGCGCACGACCTGGCCATGGAGCCGGACCGTGGGGCACCTCGGGGCGGGTGACCAGTTCGCGGGCCTGGCCCGGCTGGTCGAGCGACGCGAGGTGCTGCCCGGCGACCTGGTCCTGCTGCTCGGCGTCGGGGCGGGGTTCACCTGGTCCGGCGCCGTGGTGGAGATCCTCGAACTCCCGGACTGGCAGGTATGAGCCACACCGCCCAACCCGGCGGCCCCGTGCCCCAGCCGTGCCAGAGGCTTGAGGGCAGCTCCACCTCGCTGCCGAGCCGGATGAGATCAGCGCTACGAGGAGGCGGGCGACCTACGCCGGCCCGCACCTTCGGACCCTTGGCTGGACCAGCCGATCCTGCCCTCAGCCAGGCCAGGCGACGGGTCCCGAGCACTGTTCCAGGCCGCCGGTGGTCGCATCGTCGTCGGCCTCGTCGAATGCGTGCCCTTCACCACAATTTACCCATTTATGGGCCAGGCCTGCCTATAAGTGGATAGGAAGCTGATTGCACCCCCTCGGCGATCAGTGCAGGAATGCAAAGCCAAGTGGGATGGAGAAGCGCTTGATCACGCTGTGTAAACGACGCACCGGGCTCGTGGCTACGGCCGGCGTACTCGGCGGCGTGCTCGCAGTCACAGCCCTCGGCGGTACGAGCAACGCCGCCCCCAGCGACGATGACGCCGGGAACCGTCCGAAACCCCAGGCGCAGGCACAGGAGGCGGCGCCCGCCCCGGAAGCCTCCGATGCCCGGATGGAGATCACGCCCGGGCCTGGTTCCCACAACATCGGGACCAACGGACCGGTGGGTGTCACCGTCCGCAACGGCAAGCTCACCAAGGTGACCATGACCGCCGTCGCGACCGGTGCCGAGATCCCGGGCACGCTGTCCGCGGACGGCACCTCCTGGAAGGCGAACGGCCGGCTGGAGCGTGCCACCAAGTACCAGATCGCCGCAGAGGCCGAGGACGCCGAGGGCCGCTCCGCCACCGCCAACGCCACGATCACCACCGTCTCCCCGGCCAACGACTTCATCGGGCACCTCTCCCCCGAGGACGGCTCGACCGTCGGCGTGGGCATGCCGGTGACGGTCAGCTTCGACAAGGCGATCGGCGACAAGGCCGCCGTGCAGTCGGAGATCCAGGTCAGCTCCAGCAGCGGCCAGCAGGTCGTCGGCCACTGGTTCAACGACCACCGGCTGGACTTCCGCCCCGAGAGCTACTGGAAGCCCGGCTCCACCGTCACCGTCACGCTCACCCGCAACGGCATCCGGAAGACGGTCACGTTCAAGATCGGCCGGAGCCAGATCAGCACCGTCGACACGAAGACGAAGCAGATGACCGTCGTCCGGGACGGCAAGACGATCAAGACCATCCCTGTCTCGTCGGGCAGCCCCGAGCACCCGACGTACAACGGGCAGATGGTGATCTCCGAGAAGTTCCGGCAGGTCCACATGAACGGTGCGAGCGTCGGCCTCACGGAGAAGGACGGCAAGCCCTCGTACGACATCAAGGCCGTGCCGCACGCCATGCGCCTGACCGATTCGGGCACGTTCATCCACGGCAACTACTGGGGAAACTCCGTCTTCGGCAAGGTCAACACCAGTCACGGCTGTGTGGGCCTGAAGGATGTCAGGGGCGGCGGCGACGGCAGGCAGCCCGCCGCGTGGTTCTTCGACAACTCGATGACCGGTGACGTCGTGATCGTCAAGAACTCCGAGGACAAGACCACGTTGGCCCCGGGCAACGGCCTCAGCGACTGGAACATGCCGTGGAGCGAGTGGGTCGCGGGTAGCCCGACCACCTGACACCACGCCACTGCGCCGGCCCCGAAGACCGCAGCCGGGCCGGTTCGCTCTGTTCGGATGCCCTGCCGGCCGGGCCGTCCGCGGCGCGACCGTGCAGCGGGCCACGGCTGCCGCGTCAACCGTCACCCTGCTCGATGTCCAGATGGACCGGACCCCGGAGAACGGGGCTGCGCCGGTACGGCGGCGGGTCGGCGACCAGCCTGGGGCGTTCGAGCCGGCGTACCAGCTCGGTCAGTGCGATCTGGGTCTCCCGCCGGGCCAACGGGCCGCCGAAGCACAGGTGGATGCCGCTGCCGAACCCCAGGTGCTGGTTGTCACGCCGGTCCGGGTCGAAACGGTCCGGATCGGGGAAGCGCTTCGGATCGCGGCTGCCCGAGGCCAGCATGAGCATGATCTGCGAGCCCTTGGGGATGACGGTGCCGGCGACGGTGATGTCGCTGTACGCAGCCCGCCAGGGAATGATGTGCACGGCGGGCTCGTACCGCAGCAGTTCCTCGACCAGCGGCACGACGAGGTCCGGTTCGCCGCGCAGTCGCCGGAGCACCTGCGGGTGGCGCAGCAGCGTCAGCATGCCGTTGGCGATGAGGTTGACGACGGTCTCATTGCCGGCGATGAGCAGCAGTTTGGCTGTGGCGACGATCTCGTCGTCCGTCATCCGGCCGTCGGGCCCGTCATCGTTGGCCAGCCTGGCCAGCAGACCGTCGTCCGGCCGGCTGCGGCGCTGTTCCACCAGCCCGCCGAGGCACTGGCGCAGGTCCTTGCGGGCCTGGACGCCCTTGTCCAGTTTCTCCTTCGGATCGGACTTGGGGTCGTAGTCGATCGAGTTCATGATGTCGTTCACCCAGCGGTGGAACCTCGGCTCGTCCTCGCGTGGCACGCCGAGCAGGTGACAGATCACGGTCACCGGGAACGGGGAGGCGAAGTCGTCGACGACGTCGATCCGCGCCTTGCCCGCGACATCGTCGATCAGGCTGCCGACGGTGGCGGTCAGGTCGCTCTCCATGCCGGTCACCAGCCCCGGTCTGTGCGGGGGGCCGAAGTGACGCATCGCCATACGCCGCAGGCGATCGTGCTCGGGCGGGTCCATCTTGATGAACGCCGGCTTGACCCCTTCCTCGAGCGCGGGCATCGGACGCGACAGACTGCGCATGTCGCAGCTGAGATGCGGGTCGTTCAACGTGTCCGTGATCTCACGGTAGGTACTGATGACGTAGCTGCCGTCCTCCTGCCGGGCCACCGGCGTCTCGCGCAACTCGGCATACAGCGGGTACGGGTCGGCCCGGGCGGAGTAGTCGAAGATCCGTTGCAGCGTGCCGGGCCTCCCGGTCGTGGCCGACCGGCCTTCCTCCTGCCGGTGCCGGCGCACGGCCGTGACGCGGCGCTCCCCCGGCTCATGGCCCGAGACGACCACGGTGGCGCCCTGAGCGGACAGGCTGGGGCCCGGGAAGCCGACGGGCACCGGTTTCATGCCGGCCGGCTGGTCCGGCGTGGGGCAGGGGGGCGGGAAGGGTGCGGCCGTCTCGATCAGACGTCGGTAGTAACCCAGCCAGTGGGCGTTGTCGAAGCTCACGGCAGCCGTGACGCGGCCTCGATAGCCGTATGCGGTGACAAACCGGTGGTCGTCCAGCGATCCCTGGACAACGACCAACTGGTCGGCGAAGTTCGGCACGCCGACGGACTTGATGTTGACGCCGAACTGGATCGACCAGAACAGCGGGATGGACAGGTGGGACCGGTGGTCCGCCTGGGCGCTGACCATGTTGTGTGCCGCGACCTCGGCCTGCTCCACGGCGTTGGCCCAGTGCTCCAGGGAGATGAGGCGGTGTTCGTAGAGGGGGTTCGGGCAACGCGCCACGTCTCCCGCGGCGAAGACGTCGTCGGTGACGCGGCCGTTGTTGTCGAGGGCGCGGCAGCCCGTGTCGCAGGTGATTCCCCACACGTCCGCCGACAGGCCCGAATCCCGCAGCCACTCGGTGTTGCGGATGGACCCGAGTGCCACCACCGCCACGTCGGCGTCGACCGTACTGCCGTCGTCGAAGTGAGCACGGCGAAACCGTCCCTGCGCGTCGCCCTCAAGCCGGGTCACCTTGACACCGCAACGCAGGTCGACGCCGTGAGCGCGCTGCAGATCCGCCACGACCTCACCGATCACGGCACCGAGCGCCCCGGCCAGCGGGGCCGCCCCGAGTTCGGCGACGGTCACCGGGATGTCCCGCTCCCGGCAGACGGAGGCGATCTCGGAGCCGGTGAATCCCGCACCGATGACCAGGACGCGGGACGGCCCGGCGGCGAGGGCTCGCTGCAGGCTCTCGGCATGCTCGCGCGTACGCACGACGAACACGCCGTCCAGAGCCGCCTCGGACTCGACGAACCACGGCCGGGCCCGTACCCCGGTGGCGATCAGCACCCGGTCGAAGGGAACCGCACGTCCGTCGGCGAGTCGCACGTGCTTCGCCGTGAGGTCCAGACCACTGGCGGGCACGCCCAGCAGCCACTCCGCACCGATGCCACGCCGGCGGGGCAAAGCGGTGCTTCCGGCCGGCACCCACCCGGCCAGTACCTGCTTGGACAGGGGAGGCCGGTCGTAGGGCTCGCCCGGCTCGTCGCCGATCATGGTCAGTGATCCGGTGAAGCCCTCGTCGCGCAGCGCCTCCGCCGCCCGCAGTCCCGCCAGTGACGCCCCGACGACCACGATGCGGCCAGCACGCCTGAACGCCTGCAGATCGTCGGCACCGGTCATGACGGCGCCGTCTCCGCCGGTGCGTGCCGCGTCGCCGACCGGCCGACCGGGATCGCCTGCACCGGGCGGGCCGCCGCGGCGCGCGGCACCTGGGCGCGCCGGGCGTCATCGGGGTTCGGGTCGTACATGAGCCCTTCCTCCCCCGCATCCGGAACGCCTCGGGAGCGAGGAACGCGCACTGCGCATACCCCTTCGCATCGGAAGCGAAGTGCGAAGGCGCTGCCCACCCTGCGAAGTGCGAAGGAGTCCACCGCGTTCGTCGGGTCTCCATAGAAAAGAATTGATCATCGCGGCTAAGGCGATCGGAGCCTGATCAGGTACATATCCCTGGATGCGGCTGCATTTGGGTTACGTGAGCGGCACTCTTCCGGATCGCCGTTTCGAACGGACCCTGTGGCACGGTATGCCGGAATACCGTCAGAGAGTCAGCGTATCAGCGGCATCAATACCGGCGAGGCCGGCGTTGGAGGGCGCGATCCAGTCTGGACGACGATCAGGGGTGAGACAGGGCATGGCGGGCAACACCTGCCTCGGTGTGGCTCTCGGTCCCGCGCGCGCAGCAGCTGATCAAATAAGGCATGGCATCGTCCTGGACTGGCAATCGGGTACGGCTACGCGCAATCGAGCCCGACGACTGGACAGCGTTCATGCACCTCGCCGACGATGACGGGCGGCGAGGCAGCCGGCTGGATCTGCCTCGGTCCGCCGAGAGCTACCGTGCCTGGGCGAGGGAGCAAGCCGTTGCCGAGTGCCATGACGAGCGCTTCCGGTTGGCAGTCGAGGCGACGGCCACAGGAGAGCTGGTGGGCACGGTCGGCTCGCACCGCACCGGCCCTCGTTCAGGTTGGTTCGAGTGTGACGTCACGATCGGCGCCGACCACCGGCGCAAGGGCTACGCGGCAGAAGCCGTGGTGCTGCTGCTGCGTTTCATGTTCGCCGAGCGGCGCTATCACAAATGCCTGGCAGCGGTCTTCGCCCACAACGAGGCATCTCTGGCGCTGTTCCGTCGGCTCGGCTTCACCGAGGAGGGGCGTTTACGGGAACACGTCTTCTTCGCCGGCCGGCACCACGACCTCGTCTTGATGGGCATGCTCAGCCAGGAATTCGATCAGCGGCACACGGTGAGCCGACCATGAGCTGGTCATCCGGGCGTGTACGGAACGGCACTCGAACTCCGTCGACGTTCGCTGTTCGCCGGCGGAGGCGTCCTGTCACCGAAAGCAGGACTGCCCTCAGCCACGCGGGGTGGCGCGCAGGCGCAAGCCGACGGTTGCGAGACCTTCCAGGGTGGTGACCTGGTAGCTGGGTTCCGGTCCTGGCGGCTCACTCAGGTGGTGGCAGCGGGCGGTCTGCGCGGTCAGGAGCGTCAGCATCGCCATGGCCAGAGCGGCTCCCTCGCAGCCGTGCGGCCCGGTACCGAAGGAGAGGAACACCCCGGGCTTCGCCGGCGAGCCCGGTTCATCGAGCCAGCGTTCGGGCTGGAACCGGTCCGGCTCGGGATACTCCCGTGCGTCACGGTGGGCGGTGTAGGGGCAGACGAGAACGGTGGACCCGGCGTCGATGGTGTAGTCGCCGAGCTGAGTCTGCCGCGGGGCCCGCCGGGTCAGTAGCCAGCTGGGGGGATACAGCCGGAGCACCTCACTCACCAGTGCCTGGGTGTATTGCAGGCTGCCGAGGTGGGTGCTGGTCGTCGCGGCCGGGTCCGCGGGCAGCACGGCGGCTTCCGCCGCGACACGGCCCGCTGCCTCGGGGTGCCGGGCCAGATGGAGCAAGATCCATCCGGCTGCCCGGGAAGGAGTCTCGAAGGTGGCGACGGTGATCCCGGGGAGAGTGTCGAGGACGGCTTCTTCCGGCAGCAGGCCGTAGTGGGGGGAGGGCCGGAGCATCTGTCCCAGCATGTCGTCACCGAGCCGGCCCGATGAACGACGCCGGCGGACGATGGGCCGCAGAGCGTCGGTGAAGGCGACTTGCTGCCGTGTGCGGAACCGCCGGGCCGGTGTGGGGATCCAGCGCGGCCATACCCAGCGTGCGGGGCGTACGAGCACCTCCCGGGCCAGGAAGAGCTGTGCGGCATGAGGCAGCAGGGTGGGCGCGTCCTCGGAGAAGAGATAGCTCACGCCGATCTCTGCCAGGGCGTGCCGGACCCGGGGCAGGATCTCGACGTCCTGCCCCGTGGGCCACTGGTCGGCAAATCGAGCGGTCCGGGGCGCGATCTCACCGATCCGAGCCGCAACCGCCTGCGCACGTAGTCCGCGCATGCGGGCGGCGTGAGCGTGCGCACGCTCCTCGGGAGTCGGTGTTCCGCCCGACCGCTTCAACGGCGGGAAGAGAGGCGAGGGCGCCTTGGGGAAGTCCTGGGCGCGGCGCAGGACCGCTTCACACGGCCCGGCCGCAGCGGCCACGTAGACACCCGGCTCCAGCTGCCAGACGTCCCCGCACTCCTCAGCACCACGGCGCGCCATCGCCAGCCGGTCGCGGCTCCAGGCCGCGAAGCTGCCTTCGGGCAACCGCGGCGGCTCATTCCTTCGGCCCATGAGATCGTCCCTGGCGCTCGTGCCTGTCCAGGCCGATGTCGTCGGCAGCGTGGCTCGGAACTGGCGGGCGCCCAGGGGCGCCCGCCGGCAGCGCGGTCAGTCCTGCTAGTCGCCTGCGTAGGCATCCCACTCGTGGGAGCCGTACGCACCGTAGTGGCGGGTGAAGGACAGCTTGCCGAGCAGCTTGGCGATCATGGTGCACTCCTCTCGCCTGTCTTCAGCACCGAAAGCCACACATGACATATTGCCACGCACAGCGCATCTACGATATGGGGCATATTTCGGTCCTCAGCCGCAGGCAATGGCTTCCGAAGGCCCTCCCGGTCCTCGGCTATGTGCGTCTGACCTGCGTGTTTCTACGGTGTGCTCCCCCACCCCGCCAGCCTCACCAGAATCGTCGCCGCCAGCGACATCGGCACCACCATCGAGTGGCACGACACGGACAAGCCGCATGCGGACCTCGCCCGAGACAGGGGCGTGGTCCGCATGCGGCGTCCCGGAGGTGCTGTCAGCTACCGACAGTCGACGGGGCTCGGTAGAGCGCGCGCATTTCCGCTTCCAGCACCTTGACCTCGTCCAGGCGCGGCCGGCTCTTCGGCGCGAAGAGACCGTCCTGTTCCCAGCGCTCCGGGTTCAGACTCAGCGCCGTGACGTTCAGCCAGCCTCGGGCCCGTACGGCCTCAAGGTGCTCCGGAAGTGCGTCTTCCAGCGCCAGGTAGAAGATCACGTGGGCCAGTTCCTCGATGCGGTCGAGTCCGTCACGGATGCTGGTGAGCACCGAGGCGAAATCGAGCGAATCGGCACCGGGGAGATTCTGGACGAACAGACGGGCGAGCGTCGGCAGGTCGTCGTAGTAGTCGATGTAGTCGAACTCGAATGCTCCCCGGTAGGAGCGCGCCCACTCCTTGAACAAGTTCATGATGGTGCCCTGGGTAGCCACCGCATGTGCCCCCAGCGCGCTGATCGTGGTGCTGGTGGGCTCGTCCAGATAGGTGTTGTTGTAGAACTGCGGGTCGGAGAACGACCAGCCCACGTAGTAGTCCCAGATGGTCTTCAAAGACATGATGACCGCGTTGTCATGGAACGCATAGGACCCCTGGATGTTCTGGGTCAGGCCTTCGGCCAGCGAGAGGAACCAGCGGTTGGCGTACCGCACAAACGGCTCGTCGAAGGTGCCTTCCTTGTCGCGGCCGATCATCTCGGTCACAAATCCGTTGGCATAGCCGATCAGGTTGGAACCGACCGAGTAATAGGGGTCGGCGAAAACCGCGGCGTCGCCGACGCACGCCCAGCGGTCCTGCGAGAACACCTGGTGCGAGGAGTGGCTGTAGTTCTTCAGGACACGGAAGTCCAGGACCGGGAGTTCACGGATGGCGGGGGCGAAGCCGGGGACGCGGTCGACCACGAAGTCGATGGCCTTCTCCAGCCGGTTGTACTTCGTCACGGGGTGCAACTCGTCGGACACCACGATGCCGACGCTGGTGTGGTCGGGCGCCAGCGGTATCGCCCATACCCAACCACCCTCGAACATGAAGTGGTTGGTCGAGTTCCAGCGGGTCTCCTGTGCTCGGTCGTGCCAGGCGGTGTGCTCGGCATCCACCACACTGTCGGTGTTGAGGCGCCCCTCGAGGCGGAACCAGACCGAGTTGTGCGGCTTGGGGTAGCGCTTGGTCAGGTCGAGCTTGCGCTGGAGCAGCCGGTGGCGACCGGTCGCGTCGACCACCCAGCGACACGTGACGGCGACGGGCTCCTGCTCACCGTCGCCGTCGGGCTGGTAGGTCACCCGGTGCGGCGCGTCCTGCTCACCGATCTCGATGTCCAGAACCCGGACGCCCTGTTCGAGAAGGGCACCCGCCTCGACCGCGACCACGCGCAGATGTTCCTCGAAGGAGCCACGGTTGAGCTGGTAGGACTTCGCCGGCAGGAACCTGTTGACCCCGAACTCGGACTCCTGGTGGAGCCCTTCACCGTTTCCGTAGAAGTAGCGGAGCCCGAGCTTCTCGAGCTGGTGCTCCTCCAGGTAGTCCCGCACCCCGACCACCGAGGCGAAGTAGTGGGCACCCACTTCGACCGACGACTCGCCGACCTTGAAGGCGGACAGCGGGATCGGTGAACGCTCGCGTTCGGCGACAAGCACGCTGAGTTCGGGGTGCGAGTCCCTCAACTGCTTGGCGAGACAGAGACCGGCCAGTCCCCCACCTGCGATGACCACGTCGTAGTCGACATCCGTGAACATGGATTGAGTACCGCCTTGCCTGCTCAAGATATTTCCGTCTCGGTGTTCTGAAGGTTCTCGATGATGCGGGCCAGGCTCTGGATGGTCCTGCCCAGGTACGGGTCGGAGTTGTCCAGTTGGACCCCCATCCGCTTCTCCACCTCGGCCACCAGGTCCATCACGCTGAGTGAGTCGCCCCCGAGGTCGAAGAAGTCCTCGTCCAGCCCCACGGCCAGCGGAGCGAAGATCTGCTGCCAGATGTCCAGCAGTACGGCTTCAGCATGAGTGCTCGGCTCGGGAGCCGCGCCGGGCCTCCCGAGGAACTCCTCATAGCGCGCGGCCAGGGCCGCCGTGTCGACCTTGCCGTGCCGGGTGAGCGGCACGGCGTCGATGGGGATGACCGCCGAAGGCACCATGTACTCCGGCAGATTGTCCCTTGTCGCAGCACTCAACCGCTCGATGTCCTGCGCCGTGGGGCCCACGACGAAGGCCACCAGGCGTGGCGTCACGGTGTCGGCGCCGTTCCAGTGCAGGGCGACGTGTTCGACGGTGCTGTCCCGCTCCAGGACCTCCGCCACGCTGCCGAGTTCGACCCGCCGACCGCGGACCTTCACCTGCTGATCCCGGCGCTCCACGAACTCCAGAACGCCGTCCTCGTGCACCCGGACGATGTCCCCCGACTTGTAGGCGCGCCGTCCGGCGAACGGGCCCGACGACGGGGTGACGAAGCGCTCTGCCGTCAGTGCGGCATCTCCCACGTAACCTCGGGCAAGTCCCGCACCGGTCAGGTGGAGTTCGCCGCAACCACCTGGCTGCACCACGTTTCCGGACGCATCGAGGACGTACGCGTGGGTGTGGTCGATCGGTTTACCGATCAGCACCGTGGGGTCCGTCGGCGTCAGCCGGTGCACCGTGGAGCAGACAGAGTTCTCTGAAGGCCCGTATTCATTCAGGAGAGCAACGTCCGGGAGGCGCGCATAGTGCTCTCTGACCAGATCGGTCGTAAACCATTCCCCCGCGACGGTGACGCTGCGCAGCGCCTTCACCGAAGCGGCTTCCATGCCGACGAGGAGGCGTCGATAAAGGCCGGGCGTAATCAGGAAGTGAGTCACGTCCCGGCATGTCATCAGATCGACCAGATACTGCCGGTCGGTAATCCGGTCGGGCCGCGGCAGCAGCAGTTTCGCACCGGACGTGAGGGCGCAGAGGATGTCTTCGACGGAGCTGTCGAAGGAGGGACGAGGTATCGCCAGCGTCACATCATCCGAAGTGAATCCATAATAGGAATTCCGCCAGGTGATCGTATTCACGATGGAGCGGTGTTCGACGGCTATGCCCTTGGGCATCCCGGTCGTCCCCGAGGTGTAGATCACATACGCCAGGTCGGCGGGACCCGAGATCGGCACGGGATCCGAGTCCGGGGTGCCGAGGAGTCTGCTCATCACGTCGATGACGAACAATTCACCGCTGAAGAACGCCGCACCGACGGCGGTCGAGGACTCGACCACCATCGCACGGGGCCCGACGTGCTCCACGATCCGGTGGGTCACCGCCGGCGGATTGTCCGGATCGAGTGGCACATAGGCGCCGCCCGCCTTCAACGTCGCGAGTGCAGCAACGATCACACTCGGGGGATGTCGCACCAGGATCGCCACCGTGTCATCGGGGCGGACTCCGCACACATCACGCAAATGGTGGGCGAGCTTGTTGGCCCTGTGGTTCAGCTCAGCATAGCTGAGGGAGTCGCCCTCATACTCGAGGGCGATACCGTCGGGGGAATTCCGGACACTCTCTTCGAAAAATTGCTGTATGGTCCACGAGTTGCCCGCATCGGCCACCTGAAAATCCCCCTGCACCATGCCTTTAGCTTTCTTCCTGCCGTACCGTATCCTCTTCTGATCGAGTGATCAAGAGGAAGCTTCCAAACCCTCGAGAGCGCGCATATAAAATCCGAATCGAATCACGTCACCGCGATGTCGAGGTCGCGGACGAGCGCATCGATCGTGTCCGGAACGCGGGTCTGCGGAAAGAAATGTCCACCTGCTATCTCCACCGTCCGGAAGGGTCCGGAGCACAGGTGCCGCCAGGTCGAGACGGCCTGCTCCGTGGCGACCGGATCCTCGTTCCCGTACACCGCGGTGACCGGAAGGGTCAGCGCCGGCCTGTCGGCCGGCGGCAGGAAGGCGGCGTGCGCCCTCAGGTCCGCGCGCAGAGCCGGGAAGAAGCCCGCGCGGAACTCCGGGCGTTCGAGTCCGGCGGGGTTTGCGCCGAGGAGCCGCCACAACCGCTCGATCTCCTCGTCGTTCCCGACGGGCTGCAACGGTGTCAGGCCAGGGGCCCCGGCCCCGAGCACGAAGAGATGTTCCGGCGGCCGGCCCGCCTGTGCGAGCCGGTGAGCCGTCTCATGAGCCAGAAACGCACCGAAACTGTGCCCGACGAGGACCAGGGGCCCGGGAACCGCCAGAACGTCCGGCAGCACGTCGTCGACCAGCTCGTCCACCGAACCCAGCGAAGGTTCCCTGCCTCGCTCCTCCCGCCCGGGCGGAATATGGGCGTGCAGCGTCAGCGCTTCCGGCAGTCGGCGACGCCACGCGGTGTACGCCGTGGAACCACCTCCCGCATAAGGGAAGCAGACGAGCGAGACACGGCCTTCGTCCCGGGAAGAAGCGGCCGGTGAGCCGAGACGTCGAAGGGCTCCGGTCCCGTGAGGCCTCGCGCCCAGCGCGGCCGCGGGTGCCTTGGCACGGCCGTCTCGAGTGGCATCGCGCGTACCGGACTTGATCATCCCTCTCCCTGAACGGTGTTCCTGAGTCCTCGTCAATGCGCGTCCGCGGTCTCGGGCAGACCCGCCGAGTCGGTTTCACCGGCGCCCTTCGCCTTGTATCGGCGTGTGAGCACCAGCAGCGGCTGGGTGAGCAGCGTGGTGATGATCGCCATCAGCACGAGGACGGTGTACAGAGATGCACTCAACAGGCCTGCCTGGAACCCCGCGTTGAGCGCGATCAGCTCGGTGAGTCCGCGAGTGCTCAGCAACACTCCGATCGTCACCGACGTCCGCCCGTCGAGCCCACTGACCCGGGCCGCCAGCGCGCCGGACCCCACCTTGGCCACGACCGCCAGCACTGTGACACCGATCAGGACGGCGACCGCGGTACCGTCCATCGAGCTGACGGAGACACTGCGACCCGAGACCACGAAGAAGAACGGCAGGAACAGGGAGCCGATCGCGTCCAGGCTGCGGACGAGATCCGGGTCGAGCGTGCCGTCCGGTTCCCTCGGGGTGACCACTCCGGCCAGGAGCGCACCGAAGATGACATGCAGGCCAAGAGCGCTGGTCACCCATGCGGCGGTGAAGGCGAACCCGATGAGCACCGCGAGACGTGCATGCGTGGACACGGCGGGGCGTCGCATCACCCGACGCAACAGCAGGCGCACCGGCCAGGCCATCACGGCCACCGCGAGGAGGAGCAGTACGATCCGCACGGGGACGGGCAAACCGGATGCGTCACCGCTGCCCATCAGGGTGGCGACCAAGACCATCCAGCCCGCGACGTCGATCAGCCCGGCTGCCGAGACGGCTACCACTCCGGACACCGTGCCGGCGAGTCCGCTCTCCCGGACCACGACGATCAGCACCGGGACCGCCGTGATCGACAGCGCCACGGCCAGGAAGAGGACCGAGCTGGCCGTCATCTCGCGCGGCAGGCCCAGCTTCTCCAGCGTTCCGTGGAAGAGCACCGCGGCGCCCACGCCCACCAGCATGGGGACCACAAGCGCGGCGACGGCGACGGACAACGTGACCCGTGACCTCCCGCGCAGCACGTTCAGATCGAGCTCATAGCCGATGAAGTAAAGGAACAGCACCAGGGAGACCTGGCTCAGCCCGGTCATCATCGGCGCGATCTCCGCGGGGAAGAGTGTCTCCCCGACGGAGGAGGGAAGCTGACCGAGCAGGCTCGGGCCGAGGGCGATTCCCGCGATCAACTGACCGACGATGGACGGCTGTCCGAGCTTGCGCGCCAGAACACCCGCTCCGTTGGCGATCAGCAGGATGACCGCCGTCACGCCTATGAGATGGGTGATGGCCAGATCCGTGCTCACAGTTCTCCTTCCGTGGCTGGTGCCGCATTTGCGCAGGGTCGCGGAGCAGCGGCCTTCTGCAGCAGTTCCTGTAGGGCGGATCCGGCGTCGGGGCGCTCGAACAGATAGAAGTGACCGCCGGGGAAACCTCGCACGACGACCGGGTCCGGGCCACAGTCCGCCCAGTCGCTCAGGCCGTCCGGCGCCGACGTCTCGTCCTCGGTGCCGTACCAGACCTCGTAGGGGACGCCCCGGTGGTCACCCTCACCGGCTGTGTAGGTGTCGGCGAGGTGGAGGTCGTGGCCGAGTACGTCGACGAAGTGCGCGACGAGTTCGGGATCCTCGAACAGTTCGGGCGGACAGCCGCCGAAACGGCGCAGGTCCTCGAGGACCGACACACGGGTGCGGCTGACGAACGGGGCTGCGGGCATGGTGGCGGCGGCCGCGGCTCGGCGCGGTGACGCGGAGGCCGACACCACGACGGTGCGGACCAGCGCTCGTCGGTCGTCGGGAAGTGTGCCGACCAGCCGGTGCGCGAGAAGGCCGCCCAGGCTGTGACCGAAGACCACGCACGGCCGGTCCACCGCGGCGCGGAAATCCCGGGCGAGACGGTCCACCGCGTCCTCGAAGTCCGTGGGCCTGAGGGCCTCCTCGCCCTCGTCGCGGCCGGGGAGTCCGAAGAGCAGCGACTCGGTCTCGGCCCGCAGGCCCCGGACGAACGGCAGATAGGCGGTTGCCGAGCCGCCGGCATGGTGGAAAGCGAGCAGCCGGGTGGGGGCGTCCGACGGCCCGACGCGCAGGAAGGTGGCGGTCATTCCGGTCGGTCCCCCGTTCCGTTCCGGCCGTGGAAGGTGACCGGCAGGCTGATGGTCCCGTTGATGAAGTTCGACCGGAGCCGCTGGACCGGCCCGGACAGGGCGGCCGTCACCGGAAGGCCGGCGATCGCGCGGAAGAGCACCGAGAGTTCGGTCTGCGCGAGCATCGCCCCGATGCACCGGTGCAGGCCGGCGCCGTAGGAGAGGTGCCGGTTGGGGGTACGGGCGAGATCGAAGGTCTCGGGGTCGGTGAACTGCTTGGCGTCACGGTTCGCCGATGCATTCCACAGAGTGACGACATCGCCGCTACGGATCATCCGCCCGCCGATCTCCACGTCCCGCAGTGCACCGCGCCGCACATACAGATTGGTGGAGCTCCAGCGGAGTATTTCGTTGACGGCGCTGTCCAACAGGCCGGGCGTTTGCCGCAGTTCCGCGTACTGTCCCGGATGGCCGATGAGTGCCTCCAGTCCGGAGCACGCCGTGTACGACGAGGTCTCGTTACCGCCGACGGCGATGTTCATGCAGTTGTAGAGGATCTCGTCCTCGGTCCAGGCGCGGCCGTTCATCTCCGCCTTGAGCAGTCGGCTGATCAGATCGGGGCCCGGGTTCTTGCGGCGTGCGCGCAGGACCTCCGCGAAGAACTCGAAGATATCGGCCTGCGTCATGGCGAGGACCAGGCGCTCGTCCTCCGCCGGGTCCGTGAAGTGCGGGTCCCGGAAGCCGATCATGCGGCGCGTCATACCGATCAGGTCGTGGGCGTCCCGGTACGACACCCCGGTGATGGCCATCACCGCGCCCGCGGGAAGTTCGGTCGCCACGTCCGTGGCGAAGTCACAGCCACCGTCGGCCAGCGCACGCTCCAGGGCCGTCGTGACCAGCCGGGTGACCTGCTCCGCGACTCTGCGGAGCATGTCCTGGCTGAACGCCCAGTGCAGTTGCTGGCGAATCATCCGGTGCCGGGGCAGATCCGTGGCGACCATCATCAGCCCAGCCGAGGGGTCTTTCTCGCTGCGGAACGAACCGCCGAGCATGGGCCCGCTCTCGGAGCTGAAGCCGGTGTGATCGAGGTACACCTGAGAGATCTCTTCGTACCCGGTCAGAGCCCAGAAGCCGCCGTCCTGACCGGTCTCGTGCCAGTGGACCGGGTCGTTCTCACGTAGCCACGCCAGCATCGCGTGGTGTTCCTGCCGGACGAACCGATCGGGATCGGTCAGGTCCACGACGGGCCGAGTCACGGGCGCACCGCCTCCTTCCGGTCACGTATGAGAGCGGCGAGAGACTCCAGCCGGCTGGTGGTCAGTACCTCCCGGGAACTGAGCGTGACCCCCAGCTCCTTGGAGACCCGCCGCAGGAGCCTGAAGGACAGCAGCGAGTTGCCGCCCAGCTCGAAGAAGTCGTCGGTGGCACCGGCCCGTTCGACCGCCAGGAGTTCCTGCCAGATGGCCGCCAGGTAGCGCTCCTCCTCATCACGCGGGGTGATGTACGCGGCATCGCGCCTCTGGTGCTCCGCGACGACATGGCGCAGCTGGTCCAGATCACGCTTCCCGTGGGCTGTGGCGGGGATCTCCGGGACCCTGATCAGCGCGCTGGGAACCATGAAGTCGGGCAGTGCCGCCTCGGCGTACTCGCGGAGCGCGCTCAGCGAGACAGGGCCGTCGGCGACGACCAGCCCCACCAGGTGGCGGTCCTCCCCCTCTCCCACGGGGAGCACAGCCACCTCGCGTATGTCACCGTGCCGGGCCAGTGTCCGCTCGACCTCGCGGGGTTCGACCCGGTATCCACGGATCTTGACCTGGTCGTCGGTACGCCCCAGATAGTGCAGCTGGCCTTCCGCGTCGAGGCGGACGAGATCACCGGTCGCGTACATCCGGCTGCCGTCGGCGGCGAACGGGTCGCGCGGGAACCGCTCGTCGGTGAGTTCAGGCTGGTCGAGATAGCCGAGCGCGACGCCGGAGCCGGCCACGTACAGCTCACCGGATTCACCCGGACCCACCTCGGCACGGGAGGAGGCGTCGAGCACCCGGAGGGTGGCACCGCGCAGTGGCCGGCCGATCGGGACGGAAGCCGCGTCCGGTGCCAGCTCCCGTACCTCGTACGCCGCGCATGCCGTGGTCGCCTCGGTGGGGCCGTACAGGTTGAACAGGCGTCCGGAGAACGATCCGGCCAGCAGATCACGACAGGCTTGCGGGAGGATGACGTCCCCGCCCGTGCACAGGATGCGCAGGGGCGAGAACGCGTCCCGGTCCTCGCGTACCACGTGGTTGAAGGCCATGGTGGGCACCAGCATGGCGCTGATCCGGTGACGCCGGAGTTCCCGCTGGATGTCGCGACCCACCAGGTCAGGCATGGTCGGCAGGACCACGATCTCGGCGCCACTCGCGAAAGCGCACCAGGTCTCGTAGTGGAAGGCGTCGAAGGAAAGGCTCGACACATGTCCCACCCGGTCCTCCGGACCGAGTCGGGGCAAGGTGTCGTCGTACGCGAACTGGTGCAGGTTCTCGTGGGTCAGGACCACGGCCTTCGGGGTGCCGGACGAGCCCGATGTGAAGAGCAGAGCGGCCGGGTCGGCTGCGTCGACGGGCTCCTGCCGGCCCGACGACGGTTCCGTTCCTTCCCCGACGTCCGGGAGATCTGCGAGGCGGATCGACTTGACGCCGAGTCCGGCCAGGTGTCCGCTGTCGGGCGAGTCGGTCACCACAAGTGCCGGCCTGCTCCGGGTGATCATCAAGTCGCGACGGGCATCGGGGTACCGGGTGTCGACGGGCACGTAGGCCGCGCCGGCCTTGAGGACCGCGAGCAGGGTGACGAACACCTGGACTCCGCGCTCGAGGTGGTAGGCAACGCGATCGCCGCGCTGCACACCGGCACCGCGCAGCCGCACAGCGAGCGCGTCGGAGGCCCGGTCGAGCTGCCGGTAGCTCAGGTTGGTCCGGTCGTCCCGGACAGCGGGCCGGTCGCCGTGTCGCAGAACGGTTTCCCGGAACAGTCCGTTCAAGGTCGCCCCGGACACCGGCTGGCCTGGGAGGGAAGTGTTGTGTTCCACTGATCCAGAGTTTCTGACTCGAGGGCACCGAGGTGACGGTGCGACATGGTGGGCGGGGGATTCAGAAGTCGTAGTGCGTCGCACCCAAGCCCGGTTCCGCACTGGCTCGTTCGCTGGAGACGCGAGTCGCGGGACTCGTGGTCACCTCACGCAGCAACTGGACCAGCTGGTCGGCGAATTCCTCTGCCTCCTCAGCCGTCACCAGACAGTCGTCGTAGGTGAGATCCAATCGCAGAAGGTCACCGCGGCGGCTCGCGTACAGCCACAGGTCACTGTTTGCGGGCAGCTGGTCGGGCAGTACGTCCTCGACCGCATAGGTCTCGGCGCGGATGCTCGCGTTCTCCCAGCTGACACCCAGATCCAGCAGCAGGCTGCGGCCCGGGCCGCCAGGTAGCGGAACGCGCTCGGCGAGGACGTCGAACGGCAGCCGCGACTGCTCGTACGCCTCGAAGACACGGTCCTGGACGTGCTCCAGCAGACCGGCCAGATCGGTCTGCGGCCCGAACTCGAGGCGCAGCGGGACCGCGTTGGCCAGATAGCCGATCAGTGGATCGGCGTCAGCGTGCCGGCGCAGGCTGGCCGGGAATCCGACGACCAGGTCGCGGCGTCCGGTGGCCCGGTGGACAAGCGTCGTGAACGCGGTGACGGCCACGGCGAACGCGGTACCCGTGGCCCCGTCCAGGACAGTGGCGGGTACTGTGCGTCGGGCCACGCCGGCCTGTCCGCGCCGGGTGCCACGCCGGGTGCCGTCCACCAGATCGCCGTACTGCTCCACACCGTCCAGCCGCTTGCGCCAGAATTCTTCCTGCTCGCGGGCCTCTTCGCTGTCGAGCCAGGCGTGTTCCTCCGCGATCCAGTCCCGGTAGTCGTACTGCAGCGGCGGAAGTTGCGCCGGCTCACCCGCGACCACCTGGTCGTAGGCGGTGAACAGATCGGTGAGCAGCACCTCGACACTGGCACCGTCGTACACCAGGTGGTGCGCCGTGACGGTCAGCAGGTCGCCGCCACGCGTGCCCTGGAACAGCCGGACCTCCAGCAGCGGGGGCCGACCCAGGTCGAAGGAGACCTGCCGGGCCTCGCGGAGCGCGTCCATCACCTCGCTCCCACCGGGGTCCGCGTCGGGCAGAGCGACAACCGACAGCGGTGGGCCGTCCGGAAGGCGGTCCAGCACGACCAGCTCGGCCGACGCCCCCTGGGAGCGGACGCAGGCACGCAGCATCGACTGCCGGGCCACGACGGCGTCCAGGGCCGAACGCAGCGCGTCCGCGTCGATGCTACGGCCGGTGTGGACCAGGTCGGAGATGATGAACGCGCCCGGTGTCTGCCGGCGCGAGGTCAGCCAGACCCGGCGCTGCGCACGCGACAGCGGGCCCGCCGCGCCGGCTGCAGGACCAGTCCCCTTGCCCACAGGGCCGGCCGGTTCGGACGGTCGCCGCGGGGTGCCTGGCGCATCGTCCGCGACTGTCCGGGCCACGGCCCGGACAGTCGGCCGGGCGAAGACCGTCTTCACGGCCACCCCGAGTTCCTGGGCGATCCGGGCGGCGACCAGGCTGTGGCCCCCCAAGGAGAACAGGTCGGCGTCGAGATCGGTGACCGGCTTGCCCAGCAGCTCCGACCAGAGCCGCGCGACACGCTGTTCGGTCTGGGTCCAGGTCGCATCCGCGGCCGGGGCATCGGATGCCGGGGCGTCGGGCAGGGCGCGCCGGTCCAGCTTGCCGCTCGGCGAGAGCGGCAGTGCGTCCACCGTGACGAAGGCCTCGGGCACCATGAACGCGGGCAGCCGCTCGGCCAGGAACGCGCGCAGACCGGAGTGCGCCGCGCCGCCCACCACGTAGGCCACCAACCGCAGTTCGCCCGACGCGCCGGGAGCCGCGATGACGGCGCAGGCACGGACCTCGGGGGCGAGTTCCAGGACGGCGGCGGTCTCGCCCGGCTCTACCCGGTTGCCGCGAATCTTGACCTGGTCGTCGATCCGGCCCAGGTAGCAGAGTGTGCCGTCGGGCAGCCAACGTGCGAGGTCACCCGTACGGTACATGCGTTCGCCGTCCCGTTCGGGGTGCGCGACGAACCGCCGGGCGGTCAGTTCCGGGGAACCGAGGTAACCGCGTGCCAGGCCCACGCCGCCGACGCATAGTTCGCCGGGTGCGCCGAAGGGCACGAGACGGCCGTCCTCGTCGAGCACGTCGGCCCACCGGTCCGGCAGCGGTCGTCCGATGGGGACCGCCTCCTCGCCCGGGACGAGCCGGTGCAGGGTCGACAGGACGCTGTCCTCGCTGGGGCCGTACTCGTTGAAAAGATCGGAACCGGGCAGCAGTCGGGCGTGCCGGGCGGCCAGCGCCTCGGTGATCCGTTCCCCGCCGAGCACGACCTGCCGTACGGAACGCAGAGCGGACCCGGCGTAGTCGAGCAGCAGTTGATAGAGGCTCGGCACCATCTGGGCATGGGTGATCCCCTCCCGCTGGATGACCGCCGCGACCTCGTCGGGGTCGAGCAACTGTTCGCGAGTGATGACGACGAGCGGGGCCCCGGACGCCAGAGCGGTGAAGACGTCGGAGATACCGGCATCGGCATGGAGGGGATCGACCTGGAGTACGCGGGAGTCGGGCCCCATTCCGTAGTAACCGATCCTGAACAGCACGGTGTTGAGGATCCCCCGATGTTCCACCATGACGCCCTTGGGGGTGCCGGTGGAGCCCGAGGTGTAGACCACGTAGGCGAGGTCGTCCGGGCCGGCGGCGGGGAAGTCAGCCGCGCTGCCACTGGCGGCGGCCGAGGAGGTCCGGGCCGCGACCACCGGTACGCCGCACTCGGCCAGCGCTCCGCCCGGTATGCCGTCCGTCACCACGACGACGGCACCGCTGTCCCGGATCAGACCGGCCAGCCGGTGCTCGGGCTGCTCGGGGTCCAGGGGCAGGAAGGCGGATCCGGTCTTCAGGATGGCGAGGAGGGCCACCACCATCAGTTCGGAGCGGACGCACGCGAAGGCCACCACGCGGTCCGGGCCGATGGGTCCGGCCGCTGCGATGCATCGGGCCAACGCCTCAGCTCTGGCGTCGAGTTCAGTGAAGGTCAGGGTCCGTTCGCCGCAGCGCACCGCGGGCGCATGTGGATGCCGGGCGACCTGGGCCTCGACCAGTGCGAGCAGATTCCCCTCGGTGACGAAGTCACTGTCCCCGCCGGAGCCGAGTGCGAGCAGTTCCGCGTGCTGTTCCGGCGGGAGGGACCGGCACGCCCGCACCGGTTGGTCCGGGTCCGACGTAAGGCATCCGAGCAGCAGGCAGAGGTGATCGAGTATGCGCCGGACAGCCCGCTCGTCCAGCACATCGGAACGGTGGGAGGCCGAGATCTCCAGGGTGCCGTCGGGCCGGGGCCGCCCCACGGCGATGGTCAGGTCCCCCACCGGGGTGGCACGGGTGCCGTCGGGATCCTGCCGCACCACGACGTCCAGGGCGAGGTGGTGATCGGCGGGCCGGCCCGCGACCTGGCCGTGGGCGGAGGCGAGGGCGGACGCCTCGGCATGCGCCAGTTCGCGCAGGGTGCGGTCACCGTCGACCGTACGGCGCACCACCCGGAGGGACCCTGGTTCCCCGGCCATCACACCGAGCGCCACGTCCGCCTGTCCGCTCAGCCGTGCGAGCAGGACACGCACGACGGCGGCCGTCACCGCGAGCGGTGAGCCGCCGGACTCTCCGCCAAGCGCGGTGAGCCGCTCGGCGACCGCCCGCTCCACGGTGGCCCGCAGGTCCGAGGTGGCGTCGGGACCATCGGGACCGGGACCTCGGCCGAGCGGCAGGTCCGCCGCGCGGTCCGCCGAAACCTGCTGCCCATGGGCGACTTGCCGCTCGTCGGCGCCGGTCAACTGCTCCTCGTCCACATCAGAACCCTTCACAGTCTCAGGTCGGACAGTTGCTCGGCCAGGTCGCCGAGGAGGACAGGGAGTTCGTCGATCAGATAGAAGTGTCCGCCGGGGTATCGGCGGGCGGTGAAGCCGGCGGTGGTCTCCCTTGACCACCCGGTGAGCACGTCACCCGGAACGCGCGGGTCCGTCTCGCCGGCGAACGCCGAGACGGGACAGCTGAGCGCCGGTCGCACAGCGGGGCGGTACGCCTCCAACCAGGAGAGATCGCACCGCACCGCGGGGATCACCAGCTCCAGCAGGTCCGGCAGGGCCAGCAGCTGCTGGGATATCCCGCCCTGTTCGACCATCCAGTCCAACAGGCCGGCCTCGTCGAACCGTGACACCGCTCTGTTCGGGGTGGCGAGCGCGGGCGGCGGAGAGCCCGAGACCGACAGGTGGACCGGCCCCGCTCCGGTGGCGCTGAGCCGGTGCGCCAGTTCGAAGGCGAGAAGCGCGCCGTTGCTGTGACCGAACAGGGCGTACGGCACGCCCTGATGGTCGGCGTCGACAGCCTCGGCCATCGCGTCGAGATCGATGCCCAGAGGCTCCCGGATCCGGTTCTCACGACCGGGGAGTTGAACGGCGATCACGTCGATCCAGGCAGGCAGGCTGCGCGCCCAGTCCCGGTAGGCCGAGGCACCGCCGCCCGCGTGGGGCAGGCAGTAGAGGGCGAGGCGGACGTCCGGGCGCCGCTCGCCACGCATCAGCCAGGGGCTTCCCGGCCTCGCGGATTCCTGCATGGTCATGATGTCAGCCACTTCATCGGTGCGGTTGCCGGACTACGGGACTGGTGAGTGCCGGGCCCGGGGGTACCGGTACCGGAGGTCCTCCGGACTACGGTCCACATGGGTATGACGGCGGTCGGAGCAGCGTCAGGCCGCAGGCCAGCTGCGCTCGGCCTGGCGGTACAGAAGCTCGGCGGTCACTCCGCGCCGGGCCGTCAGTTCGGCGAGCAGCGCCGCCTGCTGTACGGGTTCGGCATCCGCCTCGTACTCGGATCCGGTGAGGTGCTTGAGCCAGGGCTCGAGACCCATCGCGTATGCGTACACATGCTCGGCGCCGAGTTGCGCGGCCAGCCGGTCGGCCATCGCGGCATCGCTTCCCTTGAGCCGGCGTTCCGCGTTGTGCTGGCGTGACAACGGCTCGTCGAGCAGCGGCCCGTACAGCCATTTGAGCGGGGCGCCGACGCACTCGAGTCCGATGAAGAGCGCGTCGAGCCGACCGATGACGTCGGCGATGTTGTCGTACAGCGCCGGCTCCACCGGGGTGATGTCGGTGGCGAACATGAAGGAGCGGCCGAGTGCCCGAACCATCGGCACGATCTTGGTGCGGATGTCCAGGTCGGCGTGTTCCCCGATGAAGGGCAGTGCCGTCACCTCGACACGCTCCGCGATGCTGTGGCTCTCCAGCTCGCCCAGCTCCTGCACCCGCTCGAACCCGAGCGCCTGGAGCATCGTCTTCAGGCTCGGGTCGGCCAGCGAACCTCCGGAGGCCCGCGGCACGAGGATGACGCCTACCCGCGACCGCAGTTGGAGCAGTGTCTCCAGGGAGAAGTGGTCGGAGTGGAAGTGGCTGATGACGACCGCGTCGATGAAGGGAGGCAGATCGGCAATGGTGAAGTGCTCGTGTCCGTCACCGTCGTAGCCGATCAGCGGATCCAGCAGCACCGCCGTGTTCTCGGTCTCGATGAGTACGGTCGCGTGGTTGAAGTAGCGGACCCGGACCGTGTCGGGTGCGGCCTTTTCGTACGGCTCCGGCGCATCCGCCTGGAAGAGCGCGGTGAACGCATCCAGGTCGGTGACGTCGAGGCGCTCGGCGAGCGCCTCGACGTCCACCGGGGCGAGCCGGGCCGCGAAGAACTCGTCCCACAGCGGGGAGTCGAAAGGCACCGGCACGTCGAGGCGGTGCGGGCCGGGAAGGACCGGGCTCCCGTAGACGAAAGGCTGGGCCGCGGGCGCCGCGCTCAGCGTCATGGTCTGGGCTTCGCGCTCGAATGCCTGCGAGCGGTACATCAGCGATTCGAAGAAGCGGAAGGAGGGGCGGTGCGCTGTGTCGTACACCAGCTCCACCCGGCCGCGGAGCGACTCGGGTACCTGGGCGTACAGCGGCTCCATCGAACCGCCGGCGGCCTTCTCCTTGAGGAGTGCCCGCAGTTGGTCGATGTCCTCCGCCAACTGGAGCTTGGCGCTGCCTCCACTGAGCATGGCGTCAAGGAGTTCCTTAACCTGCTCGACACCGGCGCCTTCCGGATTCAGGAAGGGACCCCCGTACCGCGAGGGGTCGGACAGGACGGACTCATGCATGTGAGGTGCCATCAGGTATGCCTGGACGATCGGCAGTAGGCGATCCCTCAGGTTCAGTGCGCCTGTGTGCGGCGCCAGCAGATACGGCCAGGCGTACCAGCGGTGAAGGAGCGGCTGAGCCACCACAGACGGACGGAGATACATTCTCCGGTTGGCCGACACGGTTCCCCCATGAAGTCTGGATCGATGCGGACACGCCAGTTCGCGGCATTGCGCACGCTCAACATGAACTTGGACAGACAGCAAGAAAGCGGGACCACGCATTACGGATCGATGGCCCCGGGAGAGACGTAACACCACCTCTCCAGCTGCAAGAAAGGCCATTTCTACCACATGGCGAGTCCGCTGGTCTCGACGATATTTCTGAGTCGCCGCCGTGATCGGCCCACCGACATGAAGCACTTCCAACGCCGTCCCATGTCAAGGGAGTTGGGTTGCGATGTGAATCACATGGAATGCCGAAGCAAGATCGTGCTTGACTGCCTCGTAGGCGTGAGCGGTCGGGTCGGGGGACGACGAGGTGTGAGTCGGAAGGGTCGCCCCACCCACCATACCCAAGCCTGACCAATCCTCGTCTCACACAATTCACCTCTTCGACAGACAAGTCCTTCGTGCGCTTCTTGAGTTCTGTCGTCGGCCAGACCGCAGGTCATCCGCCAAGAACTCCGTTCACCGCTGCACACAGTTCGTGCGAAATCCCGCTTTTGAACGCAGGGAACTCCAACGAGAATCGTGCAATGACTCGAGACAGCCGCGCGGGTTTCGGCCCGGTGCAGGGCCAAGTCTCGTGCAAGTTCCGTGACTGCGCCGGTGGTTGGGTAGAGCCGGTTGGGTGCGTAGCGGGGCAGGGACATTGCCGGCCGAGGAGGTCCAGCGGTCGGCGGAAGCCGGCCATGTTGTCCGGGCCGTGTCCGTTGCGGGCCTTGCAGGCGTCCCCGGTCGAAAGTGGTGTCGCGGACGAAGTGGAGCCTGTTACCGATGGCCCATGGTGAGCGGACGATGTTCGCGATGTGTTCGGGGGAGGCTTCCCGGCCGGCCAGGTCCGTGACGACGTAGCCGGTCGTAGGCTTGCGCGCTCGCCTTCGCCCCAGGGAAGAGGGGCGAGTTGGCGGTGCGGGTTTTTCTGGCTGCGTTTCACGGTGAACCCGCGGTCGACCTTCTTTTCCTCGACTTCGTTGGTCTTGGCCGCCGGGGCAGGCAGGGTTCAGCATCCGCCGACTCGTCGCCGTACCATGCGCGATGCGCAGACCGTAACGGTGCGGGCGCCGAGCTGGGCAACTGCGTCCTGCGGTGCGCTCGGTACCCACTGCCCGATCGCCCGGTGCCGGCCGCCGGCGACTTGACCAGGCAGACAGTGGAGAGGGCTGACGTACATCGAAACTCCGGTTCCGCAGGGCGACTTGAGAGGTCACCCTCGTCAACCGGGGCTTCGTTGCGTTCGCAATGCTCCAGCGCACATCGTCACACCGCCGTGCCCTGTACATTCACATACTCACCGGCACTCTGAACCCGCCTGTGGAGTGCCTATGGAGTACAGAGAACATCAAGCCCGCCGAGATCAACTTCAAGATCACACCACAATGCGAGCCGCGGCGCAATCCCGCGCGGCCCGCGACTTGCGGAGATCACGGGTAATTACCGTTTTCTGCAGCCAGCGGTCGGTGCCGTCGTAGCGTGCCGTGAAAGCGCGACGCCCATGGGCTGCAAGGTAATTGTCGACGACCAGCAACGCGCCCGCATCGACCACCACATCCTGTTGTACCCGCTCCAGTTCCGTCACCAGTTCCTTGAGCGCCAATTCTGCCTCGACATCACCATCAGCGCAGCGCATGAAGAAAGGATCGATGCGCAGATATGGTGAGTCCGTGGCACCGAAGAGAACTGCGACCGGTTCGGGGTCTTCCCTCATTGCACGCATCCGCAGCAATCCGGGGTCATCGGGCCGCTCAACGGCGAGCTGACGCAGATGCTCGTCGTCGGGCAGAATGTAGAAGCGCCGCTCGGACAGCACCTGGCGGGCGGGTGCCGACAAGTGCACGTCACGAATGGACGCCAGGGTCGTCGGCACCCGGTCGTGATTACGAATGCCGAAAAGGGCGAGGTAGTCACAGCGATAGGGATGAAAAGCATCCTCGGTGTGCCACTCCAACAGCACTTCACTGCCGTGGCCACTTTGCTGGCCTTCTTCGCCAGCGATGGGCAGCACATTCTGGATCATGCGGCCGGATTGCAATGTCGGCCAGCTGAACACTTCGCCGAGGCACTTGCTGATCAGTGAGAGAAACAGCTCTTCGCGGCGGGTGCGTCCGGCGGCTGCGGCCTCGGCCCAGTCGCGGGGCGTCGGGCCGACAGCACTGTCGTCGACGCCAAAGCCGTGCAAGAGGAAGGCGGCAGCCGAGTCATTACGTCGAAATTCCTCCAAGAATCTACGCAATCCGATCGGAACACGCGACACCAGCTCCCAGGCGTTGTCATGGAACACCTGCTCCCCGGGATCGCTGTAGTCAACATCCGGGTCAGCCAGCAGCTGCTCCAAGGAGCAGACTTCCTCGACCGAGAGCTCGTAGTTCAGGATTCCGTGATAGTGACTCACTGATATCTTCTTTTCTCGTTCAGGGAATAATGGGATCGCTGACAAGACCCAGCGGGGGACCAATAGAGAAGTTGGCCCGGAGACTTTGCGATGTCTACCGCTACCCCAATGGCAGGAGCAAGCACGGAAGGCGCAGATCGGTCCCTCTTGCGCCTCTCCGGCTCGTACATCGATGATCGTCGTCATGTCGTGCACGAGCTGCCCTCAAAGCTGCTGCTTTGACCAGTGAAGATATGAGCCTGGACGCTCGAGCTCGTGTCATTCATCGACCACCACCCCGCGCCGAGGCGTGCAGCCCGCACGGGGAGCGATCAGGTCGGGTGGGTGTCAACCGCTACGCAAGCGGGTCCGCCAGGCCGGTTCGACGAGGGAAAGCGGCTTGGCATCACGCGGGGACCGGCGCCGGCGTGGCTACCGGGAACCAAGATTCAGGTCGAGCGTCATGCAGCGGATACCGCCTCCCGCCTTCAGGAACTCGCCGATCGAACTGACCACCACCGTGATACCACGGGCTTCCAGCGCGGCGGCCAGGCCATCGGAGCAGGCGGACATCACGACGTTCTTCCCGATGACAACGGAGTTGGCGCTGAAGTTCATGGCCTCCGCCTCGCTCACGACCAGTGGATCCGGGACCAGGTCGAGCACCCGCTTCCTGCTCTTTTCGTCCCATGCCGAAGGAGCCATGATCGCGGTGCGGGAGTCAAGGGGGCAGAACGACATGTCCAGGTGGTACAGGCGCGGGTCTCGCAGCTGGATGCTCACGACCTCGCTCTGAAAGACCGCGGCCATGTGCTCGTGCGCGGATCGCGTGGTCCGGAAGCCATGGCCCGCCACAAGGGCATCGGCGAAGGCGAGCACATCACCGCCCTCGAGGAACGCCTCGGCGTCTGTCAGCGGTTCGAGCTCGGCGAAACCATTCGTGGTCAACCAAGCGGCCCCGTACGCCGCCTCGGCGCGCCGTTCCTCATGGCGGAACTTCGCCCGCAGAAACCGGCCGCCCCTGACCACGGCGATGTCCGCCGGGAACACCATGTCACTCAAGCCCTCGACGGAATCCTGGGCGAACGTCTGGGCGCCGCAGCCTTCCAAGGCTTGGCGCAGGCCTTCCCACTCCGAAAAGCTGCGCTCGCGGTCCGGCCGGTTCTCCCGGTTCATCCATGGGTTGATTTCGAAGGTCACATCGAAGTGCGAAGGTCGGCAGAGCAAGAACCTTCGCCCGGACCCGACCCGCGCCGACACGGAGTCCGCTGCAACCAAGGTGCTTTTCTCGACATTGTGCATCAGGACTGAGCTGCTTTCTCTCGATGGGTGTGCATCCTGGTTGTGGCGTGCCCCGGCCTTACGGCGCCAGCGGCCCGGCCGACGATCACGGCGCGGCGGTCAACGGCGCGTCGGGGGCAGCCAGGAGCTCGGTGAGCAGCGCCCCCAGCCGCTCGCCCAGCTGCGTGGCGCATTCCCAGGTGAACAGGTCGCGGCGATGGCCGACCCACACCTCGGCACACTCGGACGAAGCCGGCGGCGGGATCAGGAAGCTGAACGACAGGTCGAAGTCCGAGACCTGGTCGTCCGCCGGCAGATGATGCACGGTCTCTCCGCCGTCGGAAGGCGCCATCCCGGCAGTGCCCGAGACAACGGTTTCCACGAGTACGTCGAAGAGCGGGTTGCGGCCCTGGTCCCGTGGCAGGCCGAGGTCCCGGACCAGTCGGTCGAAGGGGTACTCCTCGTGTTCCTGGGCGTCCAGTGCGGTGCGCACACAGTCTTCGACGAGCCGGCTGAAGCCGGCGGACGGGTTGAGCACGGTGCGCAGCACTACGGTATTGACGAACAGGCCCGCCTCGTGAGCGAGATCGGGCGTGGGGCGCCCGGCGGAGACGGTACCCAGCGACATGTCGACGGCACCGGTAAGCCGGTACAGCAAAGCCCTGACGGCGGCGGTGTACACCATGAACGGGGTGGCGCCGGTGCGGACCGCGAGGGCCCGGACGCCCTCGGTCGCCCGCTCATCCAGGACTACGCGGGCGAAGCCGCCCGCGTTGGTGCGGCGCGGGCCCGGGACCAGGTCTCCGGGGAGCGCTGGAGCGGGTGGGAGGTCGGCCAGCGCCGCCCGCCAGTACCTGGCGTGCTCCTCACCCTGGCTGCCGGAAAGCCGGGTGTCCAGCGCTGCGGCATGGGCCACGTAGCCGGCCACCTCCGGCAGACGCGGCCGCTCGCCGCGCTCGAAGGCCCGGGCCGCGGTCAGCAGGTCGTGCATCAGGACGCTGTATGACCAGGCGTCGTTGACCGCGTGGTGGACGTTGAGGAGTAGCACCGGCGGCCGGCCGGTGGTGGTGAGGCAGCGCAGCCGGAACAGTGGGCCCGCGGCCAGGTCGAAGCGCCACCGTGCCTCCTCCGCCCGGGCCTTGGCCAGGGCCTCGTCGAAGGTGTCCGGCGAGACACGCTGGAGCCGTGGCCGGACTCTGAGCCGACCGGCGGGCCGGACCACCTGCCAGAGTTCGCTGGACCCCTGCTCGGCGGACATCTCGAACACTGTGCGCAGCGCCTCGTGCCGGTCCGTCAGGTAGCCGACTGCCGCCTCCAGCGCGGCCGGATCCAGTGCCCGGGTCAGCTGGTAGGCCTCGACCATGTTGTAGGTGCGGACCTCCTCCTCGTCGAGGGACTCCAGCAGCCAGAGGCGGGCCTGGGCGTTGGTCGCGGGCCAGCGGGACGGCCTGCCGCCGGCCGGGGCCGGTGTGCCGGTGGGGTTCGGCTCGGGGTCGCGGGCGGGCATCTCGCGCAGCGCCTCGGCGAGGGCGCGGGGAGAACGGGCGCTGAACACCTGGCGGATCGAGAGGCCTTGGGCCGCCGGGTCGGTGCAGAGCACACCGACCAACTGGGCAGCGGTAAGACTGTGTCCGCCGGCCTCGAAGAAGTCCTCATCCGCCGACTGCGGTGGGTGGCCGAACACCGTCTCCCAGGCGGCGGCCACCGCGTGGTCGGCATCGTCGACGGGGATCCAGGTGCCTTCCGCCTCGGGCGCGGACTCGGTAGCCAGCGCGAGCCGGTCGATCTTGCCGTGCGGGGTCCTCGGCAGCTCGCCCACTTGCCGCAGCAACCTGGGCACCATGTGCGCCGGAAGGAGCTCGGCCAGCGCGGCGCGGACGGTCTCGGGCTCGACGTCGCCGTCGGCGGTGTACCAGGCGCCCAGGACCACACCGTTCACACCGACCGGCCGGGGCAGGACGACCGCCTCGCGGACGCCGTCGAGTCCGACCAGTGTCTGTTCGACCTCGCCGGGCTCGACTCGGTTGCCGTGCAGCTTGACCTGGTCATCGTTGCGACCGAGGAAGTGCAGCGTCCCTTCCACGTTCCAGCGTGCCAGGTCGCCGGTGCGGAAGGCCCGGCCGAGACCCGGTATCGGGCAGTCGACGAACCGCATGGCGGTGGCCTCCGGCACGCCGAGGTAGCCCCCGGCCGCGACAGCAGGGCCTACGACGTATATCTCGCCCGGTACACCCACCGGCGCGAGGTCGCCGCTCGACGTCAGCACCAGCACGCCGAAGCCGGGGTTCGGACGGCCGATGGGGACCGCTGACAGGGAGACCGCCTCTCCACCCGAGCAGTGGAACGTCGTGCAGGACATAGTGGTCTCGGTTGGCCCGTAGACGTTGACGAACGTGCCGATCCTCAGCCGCCCCCGGGTGCGGTCGAGCAGACCACGGGGAATCGTGTCGCTGCCCAGCACCAGGTAGGGCAGTTCGAGCCCGGCGTCCGGCGGGAGCACCTCCAGCATGGTGGAGAGCAGGCTGGGCACGCAGTTCACCATCGTGACCTCGTACTCGCGTATCCGGTCCCAGAAGGTGAGCGGATCCAGCTCGTCCGGCGCGCCGATGGCGACCAGAGCGCCGCCCACGGCGACGGCGAGGAAGATCTGGAAAGCGGTGGGGTCGGCGGAGATCGCGGACAGCAGCGCACAGCGCAGGCTCTCGTCGACGCCGAGCAGATCGGCTGACATGACCACGTGGTGGGCGATCTGGTCATGCCTCAGCACGACGGGCTTGGGCAGGCCGGTTGAGCCCGAGGTGAAGAAGACGACTGCGTCGTCCTGCGGCCGGGGCCCGGGCAAGGGCGACGCCGCGGCGGGCTCCCCGGCGGCCTCGGAAGCGGCGCGCAGTTCGAGGGCTGACAGAACCGGCAGCCGGCTGTCCCCCGTGGTGACGTCGCCGATGACGAGGCATGCCGCGCTGCTGTCGATGAGGTGCTGAACCCGCGCGGCCGGGTGCCGCGGATCGATCGGGACGTACACGGCGCCGGCCCTGAGCACGGCAAGGGTGGCCAGGATGAGGTCGCCACCGCGGGGCACGGCGACCGCGACCCGGTCACCGGGCCGGATGCCGTACTTGTCGGTCAAATGCCTGGCCACGCGGTGGGAGCGTGTGGCGAGTTCCCCGTGCGTCCAGGAGAGACCGGACTCGACGACCGCCACCCGGTCAGGCCAGCGGCCGGCCGAGGCATCGGCGAGGTCCGTCAGCGTCCGGGGCGGGAAGGCTGCGAGCAGCGGCAGGCCGCTCCACGCCTCTAGCTCGGCACGTTGCCCGGGGCTCAGCGGGTCGATCTCGGCGGCCGTCCGATACGGGTCAGCGGCTATGGCGTCGAGGGTGGCGGCGAGGCAACGAGGCAGGTCCGCTCCGACAGCGGGAACCTTGCCGTCGGAGCCGACCACCTGCAGCCGGATACCGCCGTCGGCCGCCAGTTGGCCGTGCACGAGCATCTCAGCGGGGGCGGTGAGCTGTGCCTCACCCCAGGCGACGGCGAGTTGAGCGACAGCGGAGCCGTCGGCCTCACCGACCGCGTCGAGCCGAGCGATCAGCGCAGCCCGGTCCTGCCACGGCAGCGCGGACGCCTCGGCCAGATCCCGGTGCAGCTCCTGGAGGAAGTCGCTCACCTTGGTGTCCGGACCGAGCACTGTGCGCAGCAGCACCTCGCCGCTGCTCATGCCGGGCGCCGGGCAGAGGACCGCGAGGTCCTTGGCGGCCCCGAACCGAGCCATGGCGAGGCGGGTGGCGGCGATGAGCAGCAGATGGAGACCGGTTGGATCGTCACCGGCGAGGTGCCGCAGCACAGCCGCCCGCGCCGGTGGAACCACCACAGCACCAGGGGCGGTCACGGTGGCGCCACCCGCCGGAAAGAGGTCTTCCCGGCTCATGCCCCGAAGTGCGGTAGCCCAGTGCGCTCGGATAGCTGCGGGTTCCAACAACGATTTCTCCCTGAAAGAGCTCTGGGTGGCGGGAGATCAGTTGTATACGAGTTAATCGTTTCCGGCCACATAAAATTCCCGCAGGGCACTTTCCCGTTCACATTGAACGGTTGAAAAGTTATCCAATCATGATGATCGCACACCATCAATGTGATTGGCATCACAGCACCCAATCGAGAGTCGACGCCGGCAGTCGCCAGGCGCGGCCTCCACCGCTGTTTTGAAGGAATGAGTCCAGCGCCTGGCCGGCGGTATTGGCCATGCCGCCACACACTTCCGTAGTTAGACCGCCGAAGCCCCGACAGCAGTACCTCGACCGTCTCCCGCAGGGTCCGTCGGACTGACGCCCGAGGGGGTCGCCGGCGACTCCTTCACCGAGACCGGGGCCCACCCATTCACCCAGGAGAGCCTGCTCGGCCCCACTCGGCTGATCCTCCCGGCGCGCTTCAAGAGGTATCGGACACTTCGTCAACATTGATCCATTTGCGGCGAGTTAGCCGCACATGGCCTTGGCCGTTGGAGCGAGCGGGTCAGTGGAGTCTCCCCCGGCACGACCCTGACGGGGTTCGACGTGGTGCGCCACGGTGGCGACCAGGAGCCAAGGTGATCTGCATCACAAAGAATTCGATTGAGAGGCAAGATCGTGAGCGGCTAAGTTGTGGTCGCTTGTTGCGATCGGCTTACGGTCGAGGCTCTTGCCAAAGGTACTTCGGGGGATCAACAATCAGCGCCGGTCGGCGGAATAAGGCCACCCTTGATGCACTCCTCCCTGAATGAAGGAACTGTGTGAGTTCATTCCGCATCTTCCGTGCGAATCCGGCATTCAGGCGGTACTGGTCCGCCAGATCGGTTTCCTTGGTGGGAGACGGCATTGCCACCGTCGCACTGTTGCTTCTGATTACCGGCAGCGGGGCGAGCCCTACCGGGGTCGCGGCGCTGTTGCTGGCTCAGGCGGTACCCAGATTCTTCGGACCCATTGCGGGCGCGCTCCCCGACCGTTTCGAAATCAAGCGCCTTCTTCTGTCGGCAGAAATCGGGCAGGGCGTCGTCTTCATCGCCATCGCCCTGGTGCCGTCGCACACGATTCTCCTCGTGCCCCTCGTCGCACTCGCGTCGTCACTGTCCACGATCTTCAATGCCGCCGGCCGTACGGTCATGCCCCGGCTGGTCGACACTGATCAGCTGGTGTCCGCCAACGCCTGGATGGGTACCGCGTTCAATCTCCAGGCGGCACTCGGCCCGGTCCTGGGCGGCACGGCCGCCGCGCTGATCGAACCCAGCGGCGCACTGCTGGTCAATGCGGTCAGCTTCTTCATCGGTGCCGCTCTGCTGCTCGGCCTCCCCCGAATGGAGCCCGTCGGCTCCTCGGACACCGGCTCGTCCGGATTCCTCGCGGGGGTCGGCGCGGGTATTGCCTTCACATGGCGGCACCGGACGGCTCGGGCTATTTTCCTCGTGCTGCTCTTCGGCATCATGTTCGCCTCGTTGGACAATGTCGTCCTGGTCTTCCTCGCCCGCGACGTCCTCGACTCCGGTTCGTTCGGCTTCGGTCTGCTCGGAACCGGTTCAGGGGCGGCGATGGTCCTTGCGTCACTCTGGCTGACCCGGTCCACGACCAAGCTCTCGGCCGTGACCCTACTGGCCGGAGGATGGTTCATCGCCGGACTGGGTATCGCGCTCACCAGCATGGCTCCGATCCTGGCGGTGGCCGTGGCGGCCCAGGCCCTGATGGGCGTGGGCAACAGCGTCGCGATGATCGGTGAAGAGACCCTGCTGCAGAAGGGCGTACCGGCCGAGATGCTGGGACGTGTGGGTGGCGCGCTCTCCTCCGCCGCCTTCGCGGGCAGCGCTCTGGCCTACGCCGTCGGCGGATTCGTCGCCAGCGCGCTGGCGCCCCGGACCTCCCTCGCCATCGCCGGTGTCGGTCTGATGGCTGTGACGTTGTTCTGTCTGCCTGGTCTGCGCCACCGCGGCGCCGACCAGGGCGAAGAGCCGGCCGAGGGCGACGACCTGGAGCATCACACAGCTCCTTCGTCGCCCGTATGAGGGCCACCGTGTGCCCGGCCGGTCCGTCCGCTGGGAAGTGCTTCCGTTGACCGCTGACACCGGCGGGCTGATCGCCTGGGACCCGCCCCGGACTGCACGCGTCCACCTCGTGTGCGTGCCACATGCAGGCTCCGGGGCCTACCAGTTCCGCTCTTGGCAGCGGTTGCTCAGCCCTGAAGTCTCCCTACTCGCCGTACAGCTGCCTGGCCGGGAGAACAGGTGGCGCGAGCCGCCGGCCACCCACATGGCAGAAGTACTGGACGCACTGGTACCGGAGTTGCTCAGCCGCCTCCAACTGCCCTACGTCGTCGTCGGACACAGCATGGGTGCACTCCTGGGCTACCAGCTGGCCCAGGTCCTCGGCACCCGGCACGACCGCTGGCCCGAGCACTTCGTAGCCTCGGCCGCCCTGCCGCCCGACGAACCGTTGCCGCTCAGCGGCATCGACGGCCTGGACGACGCAGAACTGGTCGCCGAACTGATCGAGCAGGACGCGATACCGGCCGACATCGCCCGCAACGACCGTCTGGTCCGGCTCGTGACCAGACCGCTGCGCGGTGACCTCGCCATGTGCGACGCCTACGTCCCCACCGCCGGGCCCCCCCTTCCCTGCCCGCTCGACGTCTGGCGCGGGGCAGACGACCCCGGGGTGTCCCATGACGGCGTCCAGCGGTGGAGTCGCCACTCCTCCGCGGGCACGACGTTCCGCACATTCCCCGGCGGCCACCTCTACCACCTGGCCGATCCGCGTTCCGTCATCGACGAACTCCGCCGCATCGTCACCGGGGTACGGCCACGAGGCGGGCACGCCCGGGGGCTTCACTCCACAGACCGTGCCTCGGTCGACGAGGAGGCACCGTGACCACCCCGCGCATCCCACCGCGGACCGAGCCCGTCGCCGGCGTCGAGGGGATCATCAACGACCGTGAACCACTCTCCGTACTGTTCGGCGCCCGCCGCGCCCCCCTGCTGCGATTCGACGCCTCGCTCGTGACTCCCGTAGACGGCGACGGCGAGGCGGCACGTGCCTCCGCCGGCATCAACGAGCTGCTGGAACAGTCCCGCAGCGCTGCCCGATGGCCACCGTTGACTTGGTCTTCCGCAACAACCACCGGGTCGTGCACTCCCGCACCTCCTTCACAGCGCGCCACGACGGTACCGACCGCCGGCTCAAGCGGATCAACGCCACGCACGATCTACGCAAGTCTGCCGACCTGCGCCGCCCCGCGGCTCCGCTTCTGATCGGCTGGGGCCCGCAGGCAGCGGGTCCCGCAGCAGCCTCCGGTTCCGGCAGCCCATCGCACCACCAGCACACCGAAAGGACCCCGCCATGACGTCTGCCGAGCCGACGACTCACGCTCCAACACTCCGCCCCGTTCCCGGGCCCGACGTCCTGCTCGCCGCGACCATCGCCGTAATGGGCCACTTCGACGGCGACGCCGACCAGACGCTGACGGTGTGGCAGAACGGCTCCGCGCGTACGGTCCGTGTGTCCACCGACGCCACCGCCGTGTCCGCCACTCTTCTGGCTGCCACGAGGTCGGGTCTGCTGGACGCCGAGCCGGCACCGTCCCTCGACGCCGGACGGCTCGTCGACCTCACCGGAAACTGTCCCGCGCCGGCCGACCTCGACCTGCTCGTGCGCCTCGACGACGCCCAGCGGACCGTGCACGTGGCCACCGGTCCGGCCTGGGCACGCACCGCGACGGCCGAGCGGCTCAGCGGGCTCATCCAGCGCGTCGCCGACCATCTCGCCGACCCGGCCACCGCCGATGCCTCGTTGTCCCGGCTGCCGTTCCTGACCACCGACGAGCGCAACCGCCTGGTGATCGAACTCAACGACACCACCGCCGAAGTCCCGCCGCGTACGGTCGCCCAGGCCATCGCCGATCTCGCCGCCGAGGACCCGGACGCCCCTGCGGTCATCACCCGTGACCGCACCCTGAGCCGCCAGGAACTGCAGGATCTGGCGCGTACGGTGGCGGGGCAGCTGGCGCGGGCAGGGATCCGACGGGGCGACTCGGTCTACGTCTGTCTCCCCCGCTCCGCCGAACTCGTGGTCGCCTGGACGGCCGCCCTCGGCGCCGGCATCGTATGCGTTCCGGTCGACCCCGCCTACCCGCAGGCCCGGATCCAGCAGATCGTCCAGGGCGAGTCCCCGACCGTTCTGACGGTGCCCTCGACCCACGAACTGATCCCTCACGCACGGCGCATCCCAGTGGTGCTGGATCTGCCGACCGGCTCTCCCTCCCCGGACTGCGAGTGGCCGGTGGCGGCCGCGCCGGAGTCGGTGGTCTATGTCATGCACACCTCTGGTTCGACCGGTGTCCCGAAGGGCGTCGCAATCCGTGAGATCGGTTTGCGCAACCTCATGCACGCCTCCGCCAGGCAGTTCGGTCTCCGCCCGGGGCGGCGCTCGTTGAGCCTGGCGAGCCCCGGATTCGACGCCAACGTGTGGGAACTGCTCGCCCCGCTGTACGCCGGTGCCGCAGTAGTGCCCTTCGACGACGAACTGATCTCGGCAAAGGGCCTGGCCGAATGTGTCCGGGAGACCGAAGCCGACACGTTCTTCCCGTTCTCACCGCTACTCATCAGACTCGATCCCGCCGACTTCCCCGGCATCCGGACCGTCATCACAGCCGGCGAGCTGTTCAGCCAGGACCTCGTCGACCGCTGGCAGCCAGGCCGCGACATGATCTACGCCTTCGGTCCCACCGAGGCCACCGCCCTGCAGTCCTGGCACTACTGTCACGCAGGCTCCTCCGAGCCGGCTCCCTCGATCGGGCGGCCGATGACCAACCTGCGTATGTGGCTGGTGGATCCCTGGGGCGGACTTGCCGCGCCCGGTGCCGTGGGAGAGCTGTACATCGGTGGCCTGGGAGTCGGGGCAGGTTATGCAGGACTGCCGGAGGCCACGGCGGCGAAGTTCGTCGTACGGCCCGAACTCGACGGCGACAGCACGCTGTACCGCACCGGCGACCTCGCGAGTTTCCGCCCCGACGGGGCCATCGACTTCCGTGGCCGCAAGGACAACCAGGTCAAGCTCCGCGGTTTCCGGGTCGAGCTCGGCGAGGTGGAGACGGTGCTCGCCGCCCTGCCGGGCATCGACACCGCGATCTCCGTGGTCCATGAGACCGATACGGAGCGGCTCCTGGTCGCCCACCTGATCCCGGCTCCGGGCGCCGAGCTGCCGTCCCCCGCACACCTGCGGGAGCAACTGGCCGATCTGCTGCCGTACTACATGATTCCCAGCGCCTTCGTGGCGCTCACCGATATCCCGTACACCCCCAACGGCAAGATCGACCGTACGGTACTGGCCCGCAGGCCGCTGTCGGAGCCCTCCGGGCCTGCGACCGGCTCCGACCACACGGCGAACCGCGAGATCCTCGCCGAGGTCAGCGCCGCCTTCGCCGTCGTCCTCGGCGTCCCCGAAATCGCCCCCGACCAGGACTTCTTCGCCGCTGGAGGCCACAGCCTCGGCGTCGCCGAAATCGCCGCACGCCTCAACGACCACTACCGGACGGACATCCGCGCTCGCGACCTCTTCGAACACCCCACCCCCGCATCCCTCACCCACCGCATCGCCCAACTCCTCGCCACCACCGGGGGAGCGACCGCGGAGCCGGCCTCCGACGAGGGCGGACTCGGTCTGCTGCCGGTGCAGTCCTGGCAGTGGCTGCTCCGGCAGGCGCGGCCGGAGGACGACGCCGCCTACAACGTGCCGACGCTCTTCGCCTGTGGCGGCGCGGTCGACACCGAACGTCTGCGCGCGGCGCTGAAGGCCCTCCGTCTGCGGCATCCGATGCTGCAAGCGACCGTGCGCGAGGTCAATGGTGCTCCTCAGGTCTCGCTGGACGGCCCGGAGCTGGCGCTCGAGGTGCTCGACCTGAGTGAGGCGGCCGACCCGGAGGCGGAATGTGCCGAGGCCGTCCGCCGGCGCGCCAACCTGCCGATCGACCTGGCCGTCGGTCCCGCTCTGCGCACCACTCTGTTCCGCCTGCCCGGCGGCCACCACCGCCTGCTGACGGTCTGTCACCACATCGTCAGCGACGGCCCGGGCATCGACATCCTCGCGCGTGACCTGGTAGCCGCCTACGAAGGAACGGCGGACGCCCTGCCGCCCCTGACACGTGACCCGCTGGCGGTCGGCCGAACCGAGTCCCAGCTGTTGGCGAAGGGGGCCTTCGACGGGCAGCTCGACCACTGGCGTGAGGTGCTCACACCTCCGCCGGCCGCGCTCCCGCTGCCCGTGGACAACCCCCGCGCCCGCCCCGCCGGCGCGCGGACGACGACCGTCGAGGTCGAGTTCGGCGCCGAGCTGACCGGCTCCCTGCGCGAGGTTGCCCGGCAGGCTCGTACCGGCCTCGCTGCTCCGCTCGCGGCCGCCGTCGCCGTCGCGCTCAGCCGCTCCACCGGCCACAAGGACATCTGCCTCGGCACGCCGGTCAATCTACGGGGTCAGCTCGGCCTGTCCGAGCACCTCACCAACGGAGCCAACTCCACGGTCCTGCGCCTGCGGATGGGGCCGACTTCCCTCGCGGAGCTGCTCGCCGAGGTCGCGGAGCAGATGCACGCGGCGATCGACTACGCGCGGATCCCCTTCCACCACGTGGTGGACCGCCTGGCGATGCCGATCGTCCCCTTGCGCAACGCGCTGTTCGACGTGTTCGTGACGTGCTACCGCCGCAGCGAGGCGGGTACGGCCCCGGGACTCACACTCTCGGGACAGGTGGTCCCGTTGGATTCCGGCCTGTGCGATCTGTCGTTCCAGGGCTGCGAGCACCGTGACGGGCTCACCCTGATCCTCCAGTACGACAGTGACCTCTACGACGAGGACACCGCTCTGCTGTTCCTGGACCGGTGGCGGCTCGCCCTCACGGTCCTGGCCACCGAACCCGGTGCGCCGTGGTCCCGGCCGGGCCTCGGTACGCCGACCGCTCCGCACACCCCCACGGTGGCGGGCTTCGGCGGCTTCCGGTTCGACACCGCGATCGGTGAGGGCGGCAACGGATGAGCGTCCCGCACCCCGCCGCACAGCGGCGTCCCCAGCCGGCTGAGTGGACGGACGTGAATCTGGCCGACCCCTCGGTGCATGCGGAGTTCGATCTCACCGAATGGTGGCGCCGCAGGCGCCAAGAGAACCCCGTCGCCCGCCACGACCACGTCCCGGGCCAGGACGGGTTCTGGGTGGTCTCCCGGCACGCCGACGTGATGGACGCCTACCGGCGGCCCCAGGACTTCGGATCGGCGTCGGGGAATGTCATGGACACCCTGCTGCACGGTGGAGACTCGTCGTCCGGGCGGATGCTCGCGGTGTCGGACGGCGAGCAGCACCGCGGAGTGCGCCGGCTGGTGCAGCGCGGGTTCTCCCCCGAACTCCTGGACCGGCTCGGGGCATCGACCCGCGCGGCCACCCACAAGCTCGTGGCCCGGGCGGTGGAGCGCGGCCGCTGCGACTTCATGAAGGACGTCGCAGCCCACATTCCGATCGCCGCGATCTGCGAACTGCTGGGCGTGGCCGACTCCGACAGTGAATACATCATGAAACTGGCCAACTCGGCCCTGGGCTCGGACGTCCCCGGGCAGACCGCGCGGGAAGCGCAGTTGGCCCAGAGCGAGATCCTCGTCTACTTCTCGCAGCACGTCCGCCGGCTGCGGGCCGATCCCGGCGACGACCTGTTGAGCATGCTGACGACCAGTGAACTGGACGGCAGTCCGCTACGCGACGACGTGATCGTCTTCAACTGCTACAGCCTGGTCCTCGGTGGCGACGAGACCACCCGTCTGGGCATGGTCGGCGGGCTGCTGGCCCTGATGGAACACCCGGAGCAGTGGGCCCGGTTCAAGAGCGGTGAGATCTCGGTCGAGTCGCTGGTGGAGGAGGTCATGCGGTGGACCACCCCGGCGATCCACGTGGGCCGGACGGCACTGCGCGACACCGAGCTCGGCGGGCAGCAGATCACCAAGGGGGACGTGGTCACCCTTTGGAACACCTCCGCCAACTGGGACGAGCGCGTCTTCACCAACCCGGAGACCTTCGACGGCGGCCGCCGGCCGAACCGCCATGTCAGCTTCGGTTTCGGCCCTCACTTCTGCGTGGGCGCCCAGCTGGGGCGGATCGAACTGAGTGCCTTGTTCGAGGCGCTGCGCGCCTTGGTCGCAGGGGCGGAACTCACCGGCCCAGTGGGGCGCTTCTACTCCAACTTCCTCAGCGGGGTCAGCAGCCTCCCGGTGGAGCTGCGTCGCTGAGCTGGTGACGGGCCACACGCCGAAGGGGCCGACGGGATCTCTCCCGTCGGCCCCTTTCGTACCGTGTTCCTACACGACGTTGCTACACGACGCCGCCCATCGTCCGGCACACACCGGCCACAGTGGGCTCGGCGAAGAAGGCGTCCAGGTCCGTCTGCATCCCTGTCCGGCTCTCCAGCTCCGTCAGGAGCATCACGGCCATCAGGCTGTGACCACCGAGGTCGAAGAAGTCGTCGTCGAGGCCGACCTCGGCGAGCGCGAGGGTCTCGGCGAAGACCAGCGACACCGTGTCCTGCAGACTCTCCAGGGCGGCCCCCTGCGCTACAGCCGGTTCCTGCGCCGCGTCCGGTTCCTGCGCCGCCGCCGGCTCCTGCTCCGCCGCCGGTCCGGGCTGCCGACGGGCCGGCGCGGACAGCTCCACCGCTGCCCGGTCCGCGAGCACGGCCCGGTCCACCTTTCCGTTACGCGTGAGTGGCAGCACGTCGAGGACCTCCATGCGCCCCGGGACCATGGAGCTCGGCAGCACGGACCGTGCGGCTGCGCGCGCCGTGCCCGCGTCCACGGTGCCAGTGAGGAACCCGACCAGGGTGAGGGCGCCGTCCGGCCCGGTGACGGGCAGAACGACGGCGCTGTGCACACCGGGCAGGGCGCAGAGCCCTGCCTCGACATCACCGATCTCGACGCGATTGCCGTGGATCTTGACTTGGGAGTCGCCGCGGCCGAGGAACTCCAGACCGTTCGGCGTCCACCATCCGCGGTCGCCGGTCCGGTACCTGCGTCCGCCGGGCTCCTGAGCCGCCGTGACGAAGACCTCGGCGGTCAGCTCCGGCCGGTTGAGATAACCGGCGGCCAGGCCGGGTCCCGCCAGCTGGATCTCGCCCGGGAAGCCGGGCGGCACCATGCGCCCCTTCCCGTCCAGCACGTACACCGCGGTGTTGTCGATCGGCCGGCCGATGGGGAACCCGTGCTGCGGACGGTCGTCGTAGTCGAAGGCGGTGGCCCCGACCGAGTTCTCGGTCGGCCCGTACTCGTTGACGAGGCGAGTACCGGGCAGCAGCCGGCGGTGCCGCTCGACGAGTTCGGCCGGAGTGGCCTCGCCGGCCACCGTGACCAGCCGCAGGCACCCGGGCGCGGCCAACGCGTCGATCAGCACTGCGTAGAGGGACGGGACCAGTGTGATGTGCGTCGCCCCGGTCCGCTCCACCAGCGCACGCACCCGTTGCGGCTGGAGCCGGTCCGCTTCGCTCAGCAGGATCAGCCGTCCGCCGCTTCCCAGGACTGAGAACAGATCGGAGACGGAGCTGTCGAAGGCGAACGACGGAACCTGAAGGAGCCGAGTCTCGGGGCCCAGGTCGTGATAGCGCCGCTTCCAGGCCAGATAGCTGCCGATCGCTCCGTGCCGGATCAGCACTCCCTTGGGCCGGCCCGTCGATCCGGAGGTGTAGATGACGTACGCGAGGTCGTCGGTGGCGGGCTCGTCCGCGGGCGCCAGCACCGTTCCCGGGGCCGTCAGTTCGGTGGGCGGCACCACCGGGACACTCGTGCCGCCAAGGGCGGTGGGGCCCTCGGCCACCGCCAAGACGCACTCCGCGTCAGCCAGGATGAAGGCGATCCGGTCCTTCGGCAGATCCGCGGGCAGCGGAACGTACGCCGCTCCCGCCCGCAGGATGCCGAGGCTCACGGCCACCGCGTCCGCGCTCTTACCCAGCACGGTGGCAACCCGGTCGCCGCGGGCTACGCCCCGCTCTCGCAGCCGCCCCGCGACGAGATCCATCTGCTGAGCCAGCATGCCGTAGCTGATCTCGTCGTCACCGTCGACCACGGCGACGGCGTCGGGGTTCTCAGCCGCTTGTCGCAGGAAGGGGCTCAGCAGGGTGCCTGCCTCGTGCGATTCCTGGAAGTGGCCACAGCCCTGGTCGAGGACGGCCGCCCTGTCCTGGGGGGCCATCAGTTCGACGTCCGTCAGGCTCCGGCCAGGCTCGTTGAAGCCCTCAAGGACGGTGATCAGAGAGCGCAACACGACCTCGGCCCACCATTGCTCCAGCAACGAGGTGGAGAAACCTGCGGTCAGCGTGCGCGGCCCGCCCGGAGCGCCGGTCAGGGTCAGCTGGAGCGCGGTGCCTGCGACCTCCTTCGCCGGCCGCCGTTCCGTACCGACGGACAGGGCGAACGCGGCTTCGGGCGGTGCTGGATCCGCGGGACGTGCTGCCCGCAGTTCGGTGTCGATCGCCAGCACGAGATCACGCGGGGACTGTGCAGCTGCGATGTCCACGGTGCAGACGAACGGCCCCCGCGGATCGAGCACGTTGACGCTTACCTGCTCCTGCGCCTCCGCCGCGGCCAGTACGACCGCGGCCGCGGCCACCACGACCACCAGCTCCTCCACGGCCCGGCCGCCCGCGATCCGGTCGAGCGCGCGGCGCGCGGCATCGGTCAGCGGCAGGGACTCCTCCGCCCGACCAGTGATTCCGGGCCCGGTCAGGCGAGCCCGGAGCGGAGTCAGCTCCCGCGCCACCCCGGCGCCCGTGGGAGGTACGTTTTCGCGAATCATGTGATGCTCCTCCAGAGCTGACAATGCGTCAAAGCGGCAGCACCGCCCGCTTCAGCTCAATGGAGGCGTACGGCCGAGGACCGGTCGGCGGCCGATTTTGACACCAAAATCCCTATCGCACCGCAGAAAAAGTATGGGCAATAGCAGGGACACAGTGGGCAGAGCCATCTGGCACTCGCCATTCGCACGATAGCTCAAAGATGATCACGTATGTCAAGAGCGTATCGGGCTCCCCACTCAACCTCTCCCCTTGCTTCCGAATTGCCCAACTTCCTTTCCTTACTACCTTGCTGATCAATCGCCACTCTGGCATTGTCTATCGATAGCTGGGCCGACGAGCGGGGTGAGGGAAGCAGTATTCGTCGACATGCCCGCACGGGGGCTTGCGGTATGGGGTCCGAACATCGCGCGCCGCGCCGAACCCACTCCGAATACTCGCCATCCAGCAGACCGCGGTCGCAGCACCCACTTTTTGTCCGCTCCATCCGATTCCGGCTGAACGCACCCTCGAAGGGCAGGTCGCATCACTGTGCTCCCCCAGAGTGTTCGTGCGCTCCCCGGACGATACGTGATCACCCTCCGCCCGGAGAACGAACAGCCCACCGGAGACTGGCTCTTCGCGGTTCGCGGCCCAGAGGGCCTGACCGTGGTACATCCGGCCGACCCGCACCGATCGGCCGATACGACAGGGTCCGCCCAGGAGACATGGGTGCCTCTCTACAGCGGTGACACCGCGCACGGCCAGGACGTGCCAGGCATGCTCGCCGCTCTCCTCACTCCGCTGGCGACAGGCGGCGTACCCGTCTTCGTCGCCTCCACCCACGACGCCGACCTGATTCTGGTCCCGGGCAGCCGGCTGGACCTGGCCGTCCAGCTGCTACGCGCCGCCGGACACCGGGTCGCCGAGGCGGGGGCGCAGCATCGATCACCCACCCGAAGCAACTAGGAGAGCACTTCGATGGACCTCTCGACCCCCCGAGTCGCCGGCGAGCTTCCGCTGCGCCCGCTGGACGGCGCGCCGTGTCTGGAGCTGACCGCCGAGGAGCACTCAGCGATCAAGGAGCTCGCGGACAGCCTGCTCGATCACCCCGGGGACGTTCCACTCGAGCAGCGACTCGACCAGATAGCACTCGCCGCTCATGACGTGCCGGTGGGCATCCGGGCCCAGTTGACCGACTTCCGGTTGACCGGACGGCCCTACGGCGGGCTGGTGCTGTCCAATCTGCCGATCGACGAGTCCCTCGTCGGCCCCACCCCGACCAGCTACGGCAGCGAGCCGGAGAGTCGAGAGGCGGACCGGGCCACGGCACTGTTGCTGCTGCTCGGTTCGCTGCTGGGCGATCCTGTCTCCTACCTCACCCAGCAGCGCGGACGCATGGCCCTGGATGTCTTTCCGATCAAGGGTCACGAGCACCAGCAGCTCGGCTCCAGCTCCACTGTTGATCTGGAGTGGCACAACGAGGACGCGTTCCACCCGCTGCGCGCCGACTGGATCATGCTTGCCGGACTCCGCAACCGTGATCGGGTTCCCACGACGTTCGCCCCGCTCCAGGACCTGGAACTGGACGACAGGACAAGGGAGTTGCTGTTCGAGGAGCGCTTCGTCATCCTGCCGGACGAGTCGCACACGGCAGCCTTCAACAGCGACACGACCGGCATGGACAAGGCCAGCTGGGTCGAGGACGCCTTCGAGAAGATCGCCGAGATGAACGAGAGCCCGCGGCGCACGGCGGTCCTGTACGGCGACGAGGACGCCCCGTTCCTCCGGATCGATCCGGCGTTCATGCCCAGGGACCTGGACGACAAGGCGGCGGCGGCGCTCAAGACGGTGATCGCCGCCTTCGACGCCAGCCTGCGCGATGTGATCCTCTGCCCCGGAGATCTGCTCATCGTGGACAACATGCGTGCCGTGCACGGCCGTCGGCCCTTCACGGCACGATACGACGGCACCGACCGCTGGCTGCGGCGGATCAACGTCCTCGCGGACCTGCGCCGGGCAGCAGGCCGTCGGTACACCGCCCACGGTCGCGCCCTGGTGTGACCACCGTTCCCTCCTCGGCGGGTCCGCCGATCCTGACGGACCCGGCGAGGAAGGCCGTCGACGAGATCACAACGGGTCTCCGAGTTGGCTTACTCCGTTCATGCCATCTCCAACCGCGTAGGTAGGGAGTCGGTGCAGCAGTTGCTGCGTGAGGCCGTACCACGCGGCTACGCACGTGTACTCGACCTCGGCCGCGGCGCGAACGCACGGCTGCTGCACTGTGAGACCACAGCCGGAAGGCCGCCAGGTCCGCCGTGCGCGCCCGGGACAGCAACCCCCTGAACGGTGTCACTCCGCACCGCTGGGCCGGATCGGTGAGCTGCGCCGCACGATCCGTGCTGAATGCCGAGTTCTGCACTGCGCAGTCAGCACCGAGTCAGCACGCGATTCAGCACCAAAACGCGTCGAACAGCGCAACTCGGACAGACCTCTGCCGCCGTTCCCAGAGGTCGTCGAACTAGCACCGATGCGCGTCTCATGTGGCCCCGCGCACCCCCAGCCCCCCGAACTATGGTGCCCCACCACATACGACCCTGACCTGAGCATTCCTACGGTATGGCGACACACAACCGTCCCCGCCGAACGCCAGGAAGTGGTGCTGATGTCCTCCCCCGCAGCTTCTCCCCCACCCCCCGCCAGCCTCCCCAGAATCGTCGCCGCCAGCCTCATCGGCACCACCATCGAGTGGTACGACTTCTTCCTGTACGGCTCCGCGGCCGCGCTCGTCTTCAACAAGGTGTTCTTTCCGGACTCCGATCCGCTCGTCGGGACACTGCTGTCGTTCCTGACGTACGCCGTGGGATTCGCGGCCCGCCCGCTGGGCGCGCTCGTGTTCGGGCACTACGGCGACCGGCTGGGGCGCAAGAAGCTGCTGGTGCTGAGCCTGGTGCTGATGGGCGGGGCGACGTTCGCCATCGGCCTGCTGCCCACGCACGCCACCGTCGGAAGCGCCGCCCCGGTGCTGCTCACCGCGCTGCGTCTGGTGCAGGGATTCGCGCTCGGCGGCGAATGGGGCGGTGCCGTGCTGCTGGTGTCGGAGCACGGCGACGCGAAGCGCCGCGGCTTCTGGGCGTCGTGGCCCCAGACCGGCGCGCCGGCCGGGCAGTTGCTGGCGACCGGCGTGCTCTCGCTGCTGACCGCCGTGCTGTCCGACGGCGCCTTCGGCACCTGGGGCTGGCGGATACCGTTCCTGCTCTCCGGCGTGCTCGTCGTCGTCGGTTTGTGGATTCGTCTGTCTGTCGATGAATCGCTTGTCTTCAAGGAGGCGTTGGAGCGGGCCGAGGCACGACGGGACGCACAGCCCGAGAAGCTGCCGCTCGTCTCCGTGCTGCGCCACCACTGGCGGGACGTGCTCGTGGCGATGGGGGCCCGGATGGCGGAGAACATCAGTTACTACGTCATCACCGCGTTCATCCTCGTGTACGCGACCACCTCGGCCGGCCTCTCCAAGCAGACCGCGCTCAACGCCGTGCTCATCGGCTCCGCCGTGCACTTCGCCGTCATCCCGGCCTGGGGCGCGCTGTCGGACCGGATCGGGCGGCGGCCGGTCTACCTGCTGGGCGCGGCCGGTGTCGGGCTCTGGATGTTCCCGTTCTTCGCGCTCGTGGACACGGGGTCGTTCGGGTACCTGGTCCTCGCGGTGACCGTCGGACTCGTGCTGCACGGTGCCATGTACGCGCCCCAGGCCGCGTTCTTCGCCGAGATGTTCGCCACCCGGATGCGGTACTCGGGTGCGTCGATCGGTGCGCAGTTCGCGTCCGTGGCGGCCGGTGCGCCCGCCCCGCTCATCGCCACCGCGCTGCTCTCCGACTACGACAGCTCCACGCCGATCGCGCTGTACGTGATCGCGGCCTCCGTGCTGACCCTGGTCGCCGTGGCCCTCGCGCGCGAGACGCGGCACCGCGATCTGGCCCGGGTGGAGGAGGGAAGCGGCGAGCCGTCGGGGGCGAGTACGGCCGCTCCGGCGCGGACCGTCTGACCGTCGCCCTCGCGTGCTCCGTGCGCCGGCCGGCCTCCGTGCGGGGCCGGTCAGCGGCGTCCCGGTGCGGCCAGCCGGTGCAGTCTCAGGGCCAGTTGGATCTCCAGGGCCCGGGCGGGGGTCTGCCAGTCCTCGCCGAGCAGCCGGCCCACGCGCTCCAGCCGCTGCGCCACCGTGTTCACATGGACGTGCAGCGCGTCCTTGGTGCGGGCCGGGCTCATCCCGCCGGCGAAGTACGCCTCCAGGGTCTGCAGCAGTTCGGTCCCGCGCCGCTCGTCGTAGGCCACCACGGGCCCGATGGTGCGGTCGACGAAGCCGGCGATGTCCCGTTCGCCCGCGAGGAGCAGGCCGAGGAAGCCGAAGTCCTCGGCCGCCGCTCCGTCCCCGGTCCGGCCCAGCAGGTGCAGGGCGTCCAGGCAGCGGCGGCCCTCGGCGTAGCCGGCCGTCACGGCCCCGGGGTCCGCGGCGAGGTCGGTCACGGGGGCGGAGGCGCCGACCGTGACGGGCTGGTGGACGGCCGTGCCGAGGTGGCGGGCAGTGCGGCGGGCCACCCCCGTGGCGGTGTCGCCGGCGGCCAGGGGCAGCAGCAGGACGGTGCCGCCGTCGCGGGCCGCGGCCAGGCCCTGCCGCGTGGCCGCGAGGTGCGACGCGGCGGCCCAGAGCCGGCGGCGGGCCGCGGCCTCCTCGTCGGCGTCGGCGGCCGGGCCGTCGAGGCGGGCGGCGAGTACGACATGGGTGGCGTCGAGGTCCGCGTGCAGGCGGGCGGCGCGTTCGCGCAGCAGCCGCGGGTCGCGGTCACGGGCGTCCAGGAGGTCGTCCAACAGCTCGCCGCGCACGCGCTGTTCGGCCTCGGCGGCGGAGCGGCGGGCGAGCAGCAGCAGTGAGGTGACCATCGCGGCGCGCTCCAGGGTGCGCTGGTCGACCGGGTCCAGGCCGGGCTGGCCGTGCAGCACCAGCGCGCCGAGGAGTTCGCCGCCCGCGGCCACCGCGGCGATCCAGTCGCCGCCGTGCAGGACGGCGTGGCCCTCGGCGCGGGACGCCTCCAGGGCCTCGGCCGGGGCGGCGGCGGCCTCGGTGAAGCGGACGGTTCCGGCGAGGACCTGGGAGACGGCGGCGGCCACGTCGTGCACACCGCCGCCGCGCAGGACCAGTTCGGCGAGGCGGTCGTGGACGTCGGAGGCCCGTTCGATGACCGCGCTGCGGTCCCGGATGATCTCGTTGGCACGCTCCAGGCCGGCCAGCGCCGAGCGGGTCTCGGTGAGCAGGTTGGCGGTGTCGATGGCGGCCGCGGCGAGCGCGGCGAAGGAACCGAGCAGGGCGATCTGTGCGCGCTCGAAGACGCGGGCCCGGCGGTCCGCCGCGAAGAGGACGCCGATCACGTGCGGGCCGAGCATCAGTGGCACGCCGAGGATGGCGACCAGGCCCTCGTCGCGGACACCGGCGTCGATGGTGAGGGTGTGCTGGAACCGGTCGTCCTGGAAGTAGTCGTCGGTGACGTACGGCCGCGCGGTCTGGGCGACGAGTCCGCCCAGCCCCTCCCCCATGCCGAGGCGCAGCTGCTGGAAGCGAGCGGCGACGGAGCCCTCGGTGACCCGCATGTAGGTGTCGCCGCGCTCCGGGTCGTTGAGGCTGAGGTAGGCGACGTCCGTGCCGAGCAGGGAGCGGGCGCGCTGCACGATCGCCTGCAGGACGGCGTCGAGGTCGCGGAGTCCGGCGAGGTCGTGGGCCGTCTCGAAGAGCGCCGACAGCTCCGCCTCGCGCCGTCGGCGGCCCTCCAGCTCCGCTCGGACGCGCAGGGCGAGGACCCTGGCCTCCTCCAGCGCGGCGATCCGGCCGGCCGGCTCGCCCTCGGCGCGGGCGAGCAGCACGGGCTGCTCGTAGGCCTCCACGGAGGCATCGCGGGCCAGCAGGCCGAGGTACGGGGCCTCGGCGCTGCCGCTGGGTGCCGGCTGCAGGTGATCGCGGGACATGGTCACAGGATTCCGTATCGGCCGCCCGGCACGGCAGGCCTGTGGAAAACTCCCGGTGCCGGGGCCGCCGGGCCGGTCAGTGGGCCGTCCACCCGCCGTCCAGGACGAGCGAGGTGCCGGTGACGAAGGACGCCTGCGGGCTGCACAGGTAGGCCACGGCCTCGGCGACCTCCTCGGGTTCAATGAGCCGCTGCAGCGCGCTGTCCTTGAGCAGGACCTCGGACAGGACGCGCTCCTCGGGAATGCCGTGGGCCCGTGCCTGGTCGGCGATCTGCTTCTCGACCAGTGGGGTGCGCACGTAGGCGGGGTTCACACAGTTGGAGGTGACTCCATGGGCGGCGCCTTCCAGGGCGGCCGTCTTGGAGAGGCCTTCGAGGCCATGTTTGGCGGCCACATAGGCGGACTTGAAGGCCGAGGCTCGAAGACCATGGACGGAGGACACGTTGACGATCCGGCCCCAGCCTTGGGCGTACATGTGCGGGAGGGCACCGCGGATGAGGCGGAACGGCGCCTCCAGCATCACGGTCAGCACCGTGCGGAACACCTCGGGCGGAAACTCCTCGATGGGCCGCACGAGTTGCAGTCCGGCGTTGTTGACCAGCACATCGGTGCCGGCGGCGGCGCCTTCGGCGGCGTCCAGGTCGGTGAGGTCCACGACCTGCGGTACGACGGTGCCGGTAAGGCGGCCGGTCCGCTCCGCCTGCTGGACCAGCTCGGCCAGACCGGCCGCGTCCCGGTCGACCGCGCGCACCTCGGCGCCGGCGGCGGCCAGCCGCAGCGCGCAGGCGCGGCCGATACCGCCGGCGGCCCCGGTGACGAGAGCGGTGCGGCCTTCGAGGTCGAGGGCGGGGGGCCGGGGACCGGGGCCGGACAGGGGGGTGGGCGAGGTCATGTGCCGACCCTAGGCGGGGACCCCACGGTCACCACATGTGGTCCGCACCCATACTTCAGCCGACCGACGTAGCGTCAAACCATGTGGGTGCGTCAGACATGGCTTGCTTGATCCGGAAGAGCCCGAACTCATGCAGTTCCGGCAGGGCGTCCACCTCGAACCAGCCGACCTCCAGCGACTCGTCGTCGTTGACCCGTGCCTCGCCGCCCACGGCCCGGCAGCGGATGGTGATGTCCATGTACTGGCAGATGTCACCGTTGGGATAGGCGAACTGTTCCAGCGCCTGGACGAGCACGATCCGCTCGGGCACGCAGTGCACCGCCGTCTCCTCGAAGACCTCCCGCACGGCGCAGGCCGCGGGCTGCTCGCCCGGGTCCGGGATGCCGCCGATCACCGACCACTTGCGCGTGTCGGCCCGCCGGCCGAGCAGCACCCGGCCCTCGTCGTCGAAGACGATCGCGGTGACCCCGGGGAGCCAGAGCAACTGCTGCCCGGCGGATGCCCGGAGCGTGCGGATGTATTCGGGAGTAGCCATGTTCACGACCCTAACGGGCCGCTCCGCCGCCCACCGGCGCGTTCAGAAGTCGTACCGGGGTCGTACGGCTACGCGTCACCGGCGCGCCGGGCGCGCAGGCCCGACCCGATCGCCCAGCCGATCCCGCCCGCGGCGACCAGCACCAGGGCGACCTCCGGGAGGATGCCCAGCTCGGTCGCGGGGGTCTCGGACGTGCGCAGCGGCACCTTCTGGACCAGGTACGCGGGGACGAACATGCCCGTCTTCTGGGTGATCCGGCCGTCCGGCATGATGACCGCGCTGACACCGCTGGTCACCGGCACGGTCACGGTCCGGCTGTGCTCGACCGCGCGGATACGGGACATGGCGAGCTGCTGGTAGGTCATCTCGCTGCGGTCGAAGGTGGCGTTGTTGCTCGGCACGGAGATCATCTGCGCGCCGTGCGTCACCGTGTCCCGTACGGCCCAGTCGAAAGCGGCCTCGTAGCAGGTGGCCAGCCCCACCTTCGCACCGCCGATGTCGAACACGCCCGGCTTGCCGCCCCGGTCGAAGTCCTGGCGGGCCATGTCGGTCCAGTTCTTGTTGATCGCGCCGACGAGCGAGCGGAGCGGGAGGTACTCGCCGAAGGGCTGGATCTGCCGCTTGTCGTAGGTCTGCGTCGGACCCTTGGCCGGGTCCCACAGGATCTGCTCGTTGAACAGCTCGTCGTCCCGCTCGACCACACTGCCGACGGACACGGGCACGCCTATGTCCTCGGCCGCCTGCTCGATGACGGCGGCGGCGTCGGGGTAGGCGAAGGGGTCGATGTCGGAGGAGTTCTCCGGCCACAGGACGTAGTCGGGCTTGGCGGCCTTGCCCGCCCTGACGTCGGCGGCGAGCTTGTGCGTCTCGCGCGCGTGGTAGTCGAGCACGGCCCGCCGCTGGGCGTTGAACTCCAGCCCGGCACGCGGCACGTTGCCCTGGATGAGCGCGACGGTCGCGGTGCCTGTCTCCGCCTTGTCGCTCACCAGCGCGCGGGCCGCGACGGCGCCCGCCACCGGTACGGCGACGCTCAGCAGCGCGGCGGTCGCGGCGGCCCGCCGCACGGTCCGGGTCCGGCGCCGCTCGGCGACCAGCCGGCCCGCCTCGAAGAGGCCGAAACCGCACAGGACGACCGCGAAGCCGAGGACGGGGGTGCCGCCGACCGCGGCGAGCGGCAGGAAGACGCCGTCCGCCTGGCCGAACGCGATCTTGCCCCAGGGGAAACCGCTGAAGGGCACGCGCGCGCGTACCGCTTCGCCCGCCGTCCACAGAGCGGCGGCCCACACCGGCCAGGCGGGCAGCTTGGAGACCGCGGCCACGCCCACGCCGACCAGGGCGACGAACACCGCCTCGATGGCGACCAGGGCCACCCAGGGCAGGGGCCCGACCTCCACGCTCGTCCACACCAGCAGCGGCAGCAGGAAGCCCAGCCCGAAGAGGTAGCCGAGGCCGAGGGCGGCCTTCCAGCTCCGGCCGCGCAGCACCCAGGCGAAGCCGGCGAAGGCGGGCAGGGCCAGCCACCACAGGGTGCGCGGCGGGAAGCTGACGTAGAGCAGCACGCCGCAGAGCGCGGACGCGGCGGCCGGGACCAGGCGGAGCAGCCGCCCGCCGCGCGCGCCGGGGGCGGGCTGCGGCTGGAGCTGGTCCGGCTGGTCCACGGAAGTTGCGGTGACGGTCACCCGGGTGAGTGTACGGCGGCCGGCGTCACCGCCGACAGTGCGGTCCGGCGGCGGAGCACCGGCAGTTGTCGCTGGTGGGCGCCGCTTCGCCCGCCCCGGCGGTACGTCGCCTCCGCCCGCCGGTTCCTGCCGGGCGCGCCACCGGGGTCCGGCCGGGGCAGCGGTGTTCCTGCCCGGCTCGTCCCCAAACCGGTCAGCAGCCGTTACGGTGTGCCCAGCCTCGGCAGCGCGGCCGGTCCCGGCGCGCGGCCGTGGGCTGCCACAGGTCGGGGGACCGGGTACGAGGGGCGGCGGGTGGGGTCGACGGGGACGGGGTCCGCGACCGGTACGTACGGTGCGGACGCCCACAACACGCGAAGAAACGTTTCCGACGGGACGGGCATGATCCTGTTGGGGGCTTGCGCCGGGTGGTCGCTGATCACCGCGGCGGCTCACGACGGACGGCCCGAGGGCATGCTGCTGGCAGTGCTCGCGGCGGCGGCCGGCTATGCCGCGGGCCGGGTCTCCGGTGCCCTGCTGCCGGTGGCCGCGCCCGGCATCGGTGCGGCGGCCGGGCTCGCGCTGGTCGTGGCGCTGCCCGGGCTCTCCCCCGGCCCCTGGTACACCGCCACGCTCGGACACGCCGGTGCCACGGCCGCGCTGCTGGTGCTGGCCACGGGAGCCGCCTGCTGTGCCGCCTGGGCGACGACCGCCCCGGCGCTGCGACTCGGCCTGCGAGCGCTGGCGTGCGTGATCGTGGCCGCCGGGGCCGTGGTGGGGGCGGCGGCAGGCTGCGTGGCCGGCGCGGCGGTGCTGCTGTGTTCGTTCGCCGCAGGCCCGGCGCGCCGCCGGGGCGCCTGGCTGGCAGGCCTGGCGGCGACGGCGGCCCTGGTGGCGGGGACGGTCTGGGCGGTCGCCGCAAAGGCCCTGCCGGCCGGCGTCGCCGAGCCGCTCGAGGACCGGTTCACCCCGCATCGCGTACAGCTGTGGCAGGACGCGCTGCGGCTGGCGGGCCGCAACGGCGGTCTGGGAGTCGGCCCCGGCAGGTTCGCCGAGCCGGACCGGACCGGTGCGCGCACGCTGCTGTCCGACGGCACACCGCACTCGGCACCGCTGCAGCAGGCAGCCGAGCAGGGCCTGGTCGGCGTGCTCCTGCTGGTCGCCGTGTTCTGCTGGGTCCTGTACGCACTGTGGCGCACCCCGCGCTCCACGCCAGTCGCCCTCACCACCGGCGCGGCCCTGACGGCGCTGGCCGCTCTCGCCTCGGTGGGCAACGCCCTGAGCTTCACGACGGTGACGGCCGGCGCGGGGCTGCTGGCCGGCTGGGCCACCGCCCGGCCGTGGACGGGTGACACGGCGACGACACCGGCCCCGTGAGCGAGGCCCGGGCGCGGGCCGTCGGCACAGATCATCTACGGCTGAGCAGCTACGGCACAGGCCCCCGACGGAGACGCGTGCGGGACAGGGCCACGGCAGCACGGGGCTGAGCAGGGGGACGCTATGCCACGGCGCTGAGACGGCGGGCACTACGGCACGGGGCCGAGCGGGCGGGCGCTACGGCATGCGGCCGAGCGGGCGGGCACGACGGCACAGGCCCGAGCAGGCGGGCGCTACGGCACGGGGCTGACGGGGCCGAGCGGGCTGACGCTGCAGCGCCGGGCTGAGTGCGCCCCGGTGTCCGGCGACTGGCTCGGGGGCGGCGGACGCGCCGGTTCAGCCGGCCGTTCCCGGCCTGATCGTCCGCAGGCGGTCCCTGATGACCCGTACCGCCGACTCGGCGTTGTCCACGGTGATCGTGAACGTGTGGCCGTCCCACAGCCGCAGCACGATGCCCTCACCACGGCGTACAACGACCGCCGTGCCCTTCTCGGGGCGCCAGCGGTAACCCCAGCCGCCCCAGTTACGGGGCGTGACGTGGGCCGTGAAATCGGCGCCGGCCACGTTCGAGAGCGGGATGCGGCGGCGCGGCAGGCCGATGTGCCCGCAGCGCACTTCGACGCACTCCTTGTCGAGCCTGAGGTCGACGTGCACGAAGGCGAGGGTGCCGAAGAGGACCAGCAGGCCGGCCGCGATGCAGCCCACGACGGACATCACCAGCGGGGCGACGCCCGAGGTCCAGGCCGAGTCGACGGCCAGCTCGATGCCGAGCGCCATGCAGGCGGCCCCGACCAGCGCGAGCAGCCACTGGACCCGGTTGGTGGCGCGTCCCGTCCAGACGTCCGGATCCGGTGCGGCGTCGGGGTCGGGGGCGAGGTCGGGGTGGTCCCTCATGTCTACGAGGTTACTCAGGTTTCGCTGCGCGGGTAGGGCGTGGCACACAGTGACTGGCCCGGGCGGAGCACGGAGGACCGTACGGCCGGGACCGCTCGCCGACAAGGTCGGTCAGTGGGCCCGGGCGGGGCCGGGACCGCTCGCCGACGGGTCGGTCAGCGGCCGGGGCGGGGCCGGACCGATCGCCGCCGGTCAGTGCTTCAGGGCGCCGCCAGGACCGATCATCGCCGGTCGGTCAGTGGATCAGAGCGCGGCCGGGACCGATCATCGCCGGTCGGTCAGTGGATCAGAGCGCGGCCGGGACCGATCGTCGCCGGGCGGTCAGCGGACCGGGCGGGACGGGCCCGGGGTCGGGGATGCCCGGCACTGCGATGCGGGCCGGGAGCGCGGTCGGGGTTCTCCGCCGCCGCTCAGCGGACCGGGCTGGCGGTCTGCAGGAAGCGGCCCTCCGCATAGGTCAGCGCCGTGTCCGGCAGCTTCGCCTCGCGGCCGCTCAGCAGCACCGTGACGGACGTATCGGCGACGGCGGCCGGGGCCGGCTCCACTCCGATGCGGCGCAGGGCCTGGGCGGCCACCGCTCCGGCGGTGCCGTGCAGGACGAGGGGCGGGCGGCCGGGCCGCTGGACTGCGGCGCGAATGCGCTCGGCGACCAGCTCGTAGTTGGTGCAGCCCAGGACCACCGTGGTCACGTCGTCCGGGGTGCGCGCGGCGGCCGAGGCGATCGCGGCCTCGATCGCCGTCTCGTCCGCGTGGTGCACCGCGTCCGCGAGACCGGGGCAGGCCACCTCGGTCACGGCGACGCCCCCGGCGAACTGATCGATCAGCCCGCGCTGGTAGGCGCTGCCCGTGGTGGCCGGGGTCGCCCAGATCGCGACGGGACCGCCGCCCGCGGCGGCCGGCTTGATCGCCGGAACGGTGCCGATGATCGGCAGACCCGGCTCGAAGCGGGCGCGCATCGCCGGCAGGGAGTGCACGGAGGCGGTGTTGCACGCGACGATCAGGACATCGGGCTCGTGCGCGGCGGCGGCCTGCGCGACGGCGATGGCGCGCTCGGTGATGTCCTGCGGGGTACGCGGCCCCCAGGGCATTCCGTCCGGGTCCCAGGACAGCACGAGGTCCGCGTCGGGGCGCAGCCGGCGTACCGCGGCAGCGGCGGGAAGCAGGCCGATTCCGGAGTCCATGAGCGCGATCTTCACCCGGCCACGATAGACGATGCCCCCTCGGGGGCCGGTCGGGTGGGGCAGACTGCGGCCGTGAGCGCCTTCCTGTGGATCACCGTCGTGTCGCTGGCCGCGTGGTGCTGGCTGCTGCTGGGGCAGGGCTTCTTCTGGCGCACGGACGTGCGGCTGCCGCGGCGCCGGGAACCGGACGAGTGGCCGTCGGTCTGTGTGGTCGTACCCGCTCGTGACGAGGCCGCCGTGCTGTCCGCGAGCCTGCCGTCGCTGCTGGCGCAGGACTATCCGGGGCGGGCCGAGGTCTTCCTGGTGGACGACGGGAGTACGGACGGTACCGGGGAGCTGGCCCGGGAACTGTCCCGGCGGCACGGTGGGCTGCCGCTCACCGTCGGATCGCCCGGGGAGCCGCCCGCGGGGTGGACGGGCAAGCTGTGGGCGGTGCGGCACGGCATCGCGCTGGCACGCGCGCGTGAGCCCGAGTTCCTGCTGCTGACGGACGCGGACATCGCGCACGCGCCGGACAGCCTGCGCGAACTGGTCGCGGCGGCGTGCACCGGCGGGACCGGGGGTTTCGACGTCGTGTCGCAGATGGCGCGGCTTCGGGTGGAGAGCCTGTGGGAGCGGCTCGTGGTGCCGGCGTTCGTGTACTTCTTCGCGCAGCTGTATCCGTTCCGGTGGATCGGCCGGCCGGGATCGCGCACGGCCGCGGCGGCAGGCGGCTGCGTGCTGCTGCGTGCGGGCACGGCGGGCACGGCACGCATCCCTGACTCCATCCGGCACGCCGTCATCGACGACGTGGCGCTCGCGCGCGCGGTGAAGGGCGCCGGCGGCCGGGTGTGGCTGGGGCTGGCCGACCGGGTCGACAGTGTGCGTCCCTACCCGCGGCTGCACGACCTGTGGCGCATGGTCTCGCGCAGCGCCTACGCACAGCTGCGGCACAACCCGCTGCTGCTCCTCGGCACGGTCGCCGGGCTCGCGCTGGTGTATCTGGTGCCGCCCGCCGCCGTGGCCGTGGGTGCGGCCGGAGGCGGTACGGCGACGGCGGTCGCGGGCGCGTCGGCGTGGGCGGTGATGGCCGGAACATACGTGCCGATGCTGCGTTACTACCGGCAGCCGCTGTGGCTCGCCCCGCTCCTGCCGTTCACCGCGTTCCTGTACCTCCTCATGACGGTCGACTCGGCCGTGCAGCACTGTCGCGGGCGCGGGGCCGCCTGGAAGGGCCGGACCTACGCCCGCCCGGGCGCCGTGCCCGACGAGGGCTGAGACCGGTCACTTGCGGCCGGGTGTCCAGTTCATGCCCCAGCCGTAGGCGCGGTCCACGGTCCGCTGCGGGCTCGATCCGCGCTCCGGCACGAGGTACCGCGCCTCGCGCTGGACGACGAGGTCGCCGCCCGTGTTCGTGATCAGGGCGAGCGCGCACACCGGGGAGGGCACGGTGCACTCGTCGAGCGAGAACTCGATGGGGGCGCCGTGCTGCGGCTGGAGGGTGACGGTGGCGTGCAGGTCGGCGAAGGAGCTGGCGCCTTGGTAGATGGTGACGAAGACGAGGATGCGCCGGAAGTCCCGCGTGCGGTCGAGGTTGACGGTGAGGTTCTCGCCGCTCGTGACGGCGCCGGTGCGGTCGTCGCCGTCGAGGTGGATGTACGGCGGCCGGTGGAGCGAACCGAACGCGTTGCCGAGGGCCTGGACGACTCCCTTGCGGCCGTCGGCCAGTTCGTAGAGGGCGCACAGGTCGAGGTCGAGGTCGCCCTGGCCGCCCCATCGGCCGCCCCATCCCGGGAACTGTTTGCGCATCTGCCAGTTCAGGTTCACCCGCATGGCACCGGAGGTGCCGCCCTGCTTGGCCAGCGAGACGGACGGGGCCGCCTTCGTGAGGGTGACCTTGGACAGGCGGACGGGCTGGGCGGGGGGCGCGGGCGGCGGTGCCGGAGCGGCGGCGGGTCGCGGCGGTGTGTTCGCCGGGGTCGCGGCAGGAGGCGGGGGTGTGCCCGGGAAAGCCGCGGCGGGAGGCGGGGGCGGGGTCACCGGGGGCGTTGCCGCGGGTGGTGCGGGGTGCTGCGGTTCGTCCACCGTGATGCCGAAGTCGGTTGCCAGGCCCTCGAGTCCGCTGCTGTAGCCCTGTCCGACGGCGCGGAACTTCCAGCCGCCCTGGCGGCGGTACAGCTCGCCGAGGACGAAGGCCGTCTCCACGGTCGCGCCGGTGCTGTCGAAGCGGGCGACGGACTGGCCGGAGGCCGCGTCGGTCACGTCGATGTAGAGGCCGGGGACCTGTCCGAACGTTCCGCCGTCCGCGGACGCGACGAGGACGATGCGCTCCACGGCGCCCTCCGCGCGCGCGAGGTCCACGAGCAAGGTGTCGGTGACGTGTGCGCCGGTCGTCCGTTTGCCCGCGTGGCGGACCGCCCCGGAGGAGTGGGCGGGCTGGTTGTAGAAGACGAAGTCCCGGTCGGACCGGACCTTCCCCGCGGCGAGCAGCAGCGCGGAGGCGTCCGCGTCCGGCACCCCCGGAGCGGTCCGCCAGCCCAATTCGATGCGCAGGGCCGTGGTCGGCACCGGCGTGTTCGACCCTTTCGGCATTGACATGTCCGCCCCCTTAGCGTCCCGGCTTCCGGGTTCCACCCGGTCGCCCTACCCGCACAACCTATTCCCGGGCGCGTCCGGCACCCGTGAACGGCACCGCAAGATCGCCGGTCAACCGCCGGTAACCCGCCGGGAACTCGGCCTTTACGTGATCCAAACGTTGAATCGCGTCCCTTTTTGCCAAGTTCGCTCGGATTGGGGATCCCAGGCCACTGCCGACACGGAAAACAACCCTCTTATCGGTCTCCCCAACCAGCACATCGTGGGCTTAACTTATGTGCCATGACCTCCCCCCGCTCCACTTATGGTGGCGGCTACTACTCCGCCTCCTTCCCGGACACCCCGATCTACGACTCCCTCGTGGCCGAGCGGGGCACCCCGCAGATCGCCCCGATCCGGGTCCCCGCCGCCTACGACGCGGGCAGCAGCCTCCCCGCCCTGCCCTCGGCCCTGCCGGCCCTCCCGGCGGCCCCCTCGCAGCCGGCCCCCGGCTACGGCTACCCGCAGATGCAGCAGCCCGCACCGCTGCACCACGCGCCCACGGCGTACATCCCGCAGCAGGCGAGCGCCCCGCGCGCCTACCCCGGTCCGCAGGCCCCGCAGCAGCAGCGGCCGATGGCGGCGGGCACCGGCTACGAGGCGATGCGCCCGGCCGCCCCGCGCCCCGCGCCGGCTCCCTACCAGGACCCGTACAACAACCAGCAGTACCGCGGCTACTGACCGGCGTATCCCGGCTGTCGGTGCCACCTGGCACGATGGCGGTATGGGAAACGCCGAAGTGCAGTCGATCCACGTCCACCCGGTCAAGGCGTTCCGCGGGCTGTCGCCCAGGGAGGCCGTCGTGGAGCCCTGGGGCCTGGCCGGGGACCGACGCTGGGCACTGATCGACGACGGGGGAAAGGTCGTCACACAGCGCGAGCAGCCGCGTCTCGCGCTGGCCGCCGCCGAGCCACTGGCCGGCGGCGGCATTCGTCTGTCCGCACCGGGACGGTCACCACTGACGGTCGAGGTGCCGCAGCCGGCGGCGACCGTGCCGATGACCATCTTCGGCACGAAGGTCGAGGCGGTCCCGGCCGCCGCGGACGCCCACGCCTGGTGCAGCGCCTATCTGCAGGCTGGGGTCCGCCTGGTGCACCTGGACGATCCGGCCACCCGCCGCCCGATCGATCCCGACCACGCCCTGCCCGGCGAGACGGTGAGCTTCGCCGACGGCTACCCCCTGCTGGTCACCACGGTGGCTTCGCTGGAGGCCCTGAACTCCCTGATAGCCGAGGGCCCCAACGCCCATGAGGGCCCGCTGCCCATGAACCGGTTCCGGCCGAACGTCGTCGTCGCCGGCACCGAGCCCTGGGCCGAGGACCACTGGACCCGGATCTCCGTCGGGGAGGTCGTCTTCCGGGGCCCGAAGGCCTGTGGGCGGTGTGTCGTGACGACCACCGACCAGGACACCGCCGTGCGCGGCCGGGAACCGCTGCTCACCCTGGCGCGCCACCGCAGGATCGGCGGAAATCTGCTGTTCGGACTGAATCTCGTGCCCGTCTCCTCCGGGACGATCCGGGTGGGCGACCCGGTGCGTGTGCTCGAGTAGGACGGCCCCGGGCTCCGGTGCACCCCCTCGGTCCACTCCGGCTCCCCGGCCGGGAACCGCGGGCGGTACCCCGGTCGTTGAAGGGGCGTGAGAAATTCGTGAGGAGCCGCGTGCGTCAGGTACCGCGGCGGGCGTGACAGCGCTCTCCCCCGATCCGGACCGGGGGTGAGCGCCGGTGTCGGGGGACATGACGGACCGGAAGGGGGGTGGGGACATGCGGGCTCTCAACGGGCTGTGGCGCTGGCGGCACAATCCGCTGCGCCGCGCGACCGATCTGGCCGAGGCGTGGGTGGCCCTGGTGGCGCTGCTGCTGATCGCCGTGGCCGCACCCGTGGCCGGCTGCCTGGTCGGCGCCGCTGCCCAGGACTCCCTCCAGCAGTCCGTACGCCGGCAGCAGCACGCGCGCCACATGGTGACCGCCACCGTGGTCCGGGATCTGGGCGAGGCCCTGCCGGAGTCCGACCCGGAGACCAGCAGCGCGAGCCAGGCCCGCAGCCGTGTCATCGCGCACTGGGTCGCGCCGGACGGCACCCGGCAGCACGGCGCGGTGCTCGCGGACCTCAAGTCCCCGCACCGGGGCGACCGTTTCAGGCTCTGGACCGACCCGCACGGCCGAATAACCACCCGCCCGCTGGACTCGGCCACGGCGACGGCTCACGCGGTGCTCGCCGGGTTCGGCGCGGCCCTGGTGATCGCGGTCCTGGTCGAATGCGGCCGGCGCCTGACCGTGTGGCGCATGGTCCGCCGGCGGTTCGCGCACTGGGACCAGGCCTGGGACCGGGCGGGTCCGGACTGGGGCAAGGCGGGCACCGGCAGCTGACGGCCTTCCGGCTCTGGTCAACCCGACGTGCATGCACACGCTACGGTGGACCGGCCGAAGCGCTTTCGGCGACAACCCGCGGGTGCGTGGACCCCGGGGCGTGCAGGTTCCCGGAGCGCGAACGCGCTCATGCCCCGGGGGCCGAGCACGGTCGTGGTCCCGGCACCGGCGGCAGCGTCCCGGTGGGCAGCGAGCCATCAGTACGACGAGGTGGGGGCACAGCAACGCCATGGCACAGGGCACGGTCCAGGTGACGCACACCGGTACTTCGCGGTGGCGGCGCCGCACGGGTGAGTACGCGTCGCTCGCCGCCGCCCTGGAGGCCGCCGCCGACGGCGACGTCCTCACGATCGCCGCCGGCACCTACCGGGAGAACCTCGTCGTCCAGCGCGCGGTGACACTCCGCGGGCCGGACGGCTCCCCCGGCTCGGTGCGGATCGCGCCCGTGGACGGGGTGCCGCTCACCGTGCGGGCCTCGGCCGTGGTGCGGGACCTGCACGTGGAGGGGCAGGACGCGGCGGCGCCCGCGCTGCTGGTCGAGGAGGGCACGCCCGAGCTGACGGACGTGCGGATCGTCACCCGGTCCGCCGCCGGCATCGAGGTGCGCGGTGGCGCCCGTCCGACCGTGCGCCGGTGCACCGTGGACAACCCGGCCGGTATCGGCATCGCCGTACTCGACGGCGGGAGCGGGGTGTTCGAGGAGTGCGAGGTCGTCGCGGCCGGCCAGGCGGGCGTGGCGGTCCGCGGCGGGGCGCATCCGCGGCTGGAGCGCTGCCGGGTCCACCACGCCTCGGGCACGGGGTTGTCCGCGACCGGCGAGAACTCCTCGCTGGAGGCGGTGGGTTGCGAGATCTACGAGGTGCGCGGCTCCGGTGTGCAGGTGACCCAGCGGGCCACCGCTCACCTGACCGACTGCGATGTGCACCGGACCGCCGCCGACGGCGTCACCATGGACACGGACGCGGTGCTCACGCTCGCCGACTGCCGCATCCACGACATCCCGGAGAACGCGGTCGACCTGCGCTCCCGTTCGGTGCTGACGCTGACCCGGACGACGGTCCGTCAGTTCGGCCGCAACGGCCTGTCGGTGTGGGACCCGGGGACCCGGGTGGACGCCAACCAGTGCGAGATCTTCGACAGCACCGGCGACTACCCGGCGGTGTGGGTGAGCGACGGCGCCACCGCGGTGCTCGACTCCTGCCGGGTGCACGACGTGCCGGACGCGCTGTTCGTGCTGGACCGCGGTTCCCGTGCCGACGTCGTGGACAGCGACCTGTCCCAGGTGCGGAACACGGCGGTGTCGGTGAGTGACGGGGCGACCGCTCAGCTGGACGACTGCCGGATCCGGGAGGCGGCCACCGGCGCGTGGTTCCGTGACCACGGCAGCGGCGGCACGCTCAACAACTGCACGCTGGACGGCACGCAGACCGGGGTGATCGTCACCAAGGGCGCCGACCCGACGATCGAGCGCTGCACGGTCGACTCGCCCGCGGAGGCCGGTTTCTACGTCTCGGCGGGCGGCCGGGGCAGCTTCCTGAACTGCCGGGTCACCGGCAGCGGCGGATACGGCTTCCATGTGATCGACGGCTGCCGTACGACGCTGCGCAGATGCCGTACGGAGCGGTGTGCGCGCGGGGGTTACGAGTTCGCCGACGGCGGCCCGGACGCGGGGTCCGGGACGGGGCCGGTCGTGGAGGACTGCACCAGCGACGAGAGCGGCGGTCTCCGGGCACCGGCGGCGCTCGAGACGGCCGTACAGACGGCGACGCGGTCCGCCGGACTGCTGGGAGCGCTTCCGGGGCAGCGGGCCACGGACCAGGAGCCGCCGGTCGCCGTCGCGGAGCCGGAGAAGGCGCAGCGCACGTCGAAGGACGTGCTCGGGGAACTCGACGCCCTGGTGGGTCTGGAGAGCGTCAAGCGTGAGGTGCGGGCGCTGACCGACATGATCGAGGTGGGCCGGCGCCGGCAGCAGGCGGGGCTGAAGGCGGCCTCCGTCAAGCGGCATCTGGTCTTCACCGGCTCCCCCGGCACCGGCAAGACCACGGTCGCCCGGCTGTACGGCGAGATCCTCGCCTCGCTGGGCGTGCTGGAGAAGGGCCACCTGGTGGAGGTGTCGCGGGTCGACCTGGTCGGCGAGCACATCGGTTCCACGGCGATCCGCACCCAGGAGGCCTTCGAACGGGCGCGCGGCGGTGTGCTGTTCATCGACGAGGCGTACGCGCTGTCGCCGGAGGACGCCGGGCGGGACTTCGGCAAGGAGGCCATCGACACCCTGGTGAAGCTGATGGAGGACCACCGGGACGCGGTGGTGGTCATCGTCGCCGGGTACACCGCGGAGATGCAGCGCTTCCTTTCCGTCAACCCGGGTGTCGCCTCCCGCTTCTCCCGGACCATCACCTTCGGCGACTACGGCCCCGACGAGCTGCTGCGGATCGTGGAGCAGCAGGCCGAGGAGCACGAGTACGCGTTGACGCCGGGCGCGTGCGAGGCACTGCTGAAGTACTTCACGACGATCCCGAAGGGGCCGGCGTTCGGCAACGGCCGGACCGCCCGGCAGACGTTCGAGGCGATGGTGGAGCGCCACGCGAGCCGGGTCGCCCAGCTCACCGACCCCACCACCGACGATCTGACCCTCCTCTACGCGGAGGACCTGCCCGAACTGCCCTGACCGGGCCGGCCGGCCGACGCGGTGCCGGAAGGCTCGGCCGGGCCGGCCCGCGCCGTGTCGCTGTCAGGGGCGGATGTAGGGCCGGGTCATGATCTCCATGTTGTGGCCGTCGGGGTCGTCGAAGTAGGCGCCGCGGCCGCCGAACAGACGGTTGATCTTGCCGGGTTCGGTGTGGCCGGGGTCGGCGTAATAGGTGACGCCGACTGCCTCCAGGCGGGCGATCATGCCGTCGAACTGCTCGTCGGGCACGAGGAAGGCGTAGTGCTGGGCCTGGATCGGCTCGTCCCGCTTCTCGTAGTAGTCGAGTGTCACGCCGTTGCCGAGGTCGACGGGCAGGAACGGCCCGAAGGGGGCGCCGACCTCCAGGCCCAGGATCGCGGCGAGGAACTCGGCGGACAGGCTCCGGTCGCTCGCGTAGACGGCGGTGTGGTTCAACTGAACGGCTGCAGCAGGCAGTTGTGAGGCGTGCGTGTTCTGCGGGTGTTGGGGCACGGGTGAAGGTCTCCGGTCGTTTGTTCCGTCGTGCTGGGGCGCCGCGCTCGGGCGCCGGGAGGAAAGACACGGAGAAGAGGGGCGGGGCTCTCGCCCGCCTCGCGCTCACGCGGAGGCCGGGAGTCCCACTCGTGTATGGCCCATGGCCGACCCGGCAGTCACACGGCGAACGTTATCGATCTTCAGGGGCCGGTGCAACACGCTGCTCCTCGAACGAGGCCCGCTCCTGCGGGCGTTGGCCGGGCAGCTCCGGGTGCAGTCGGGCCAGGAGCCGGCCGCGGTCGTGGGCGAAGGCCGGGTCCGACTGGTAGTCGGAGTGACCGAGGACGGGCGCCGGGAGGGGGTGGTCGGCCGTGCGGCCGTAGGCGAGGGGGTCACGCAGCGGCTCGTGGTCGACGTCCGGGGTGGTGGTGCCGCCGGGGACGTGCACCGGGCCGCCGATGGGGTCGGTGAGGCGATAGAGGTTGCGCCAGCAGGCGACGTCCTGGTGCAGGGCGGCGAGGGCCGGCGGGCCGAAGTGGGCCGGGAACCAGCGGCCGTACAGGCGCTCCAGCGGGGAGCCGTAGGTGAGCAGGGCGACCCGTCCGCGGACGGACGGCGGCAGCTGCCAGGCCGCCGCGGCGGCGAGGACGCTGCCCTGGGAGTGGCCGGACAGGACCAGCCGGCCGCCGGTGTGCCGGGTCCAGGTCGCCATGCGCCAGGTGAGGTCGGGTACGGCGCGCTCGGCGTAGCAGGGCGGTGCGAAGGGGTGGGCGGCGCGCGGCCAGAAGGTCCCGACGTCCCAGAGGGTGCCGATGGTGCGCCGGGCGGAGGCGTCCTTGTAGGCGCGTCTGCCCCAGGTCACGAACAGCAGGAAGCCGAGGCCGACCAGCCAGGAGCCCAGAGCCTGGGAGGTCTCGGCCATGGCCTGGACGACGTGGTGGGCGTGCCGGGCCGCCCCGGCGGGGGGCTTCCTGGTGGCGAGGGCTCCGGTCAGGGCCACGGTGCCCAGGAGCAGGGTGGTGGCGGTGAGCACGGCGACGACGAGGGGCGCCCGGTCGGTGAGGGTGGCCATGGCCCGGGCGTGGGCGATGGCACGGGTGCGGCCCGGGTCCTCGGGTTCGCCGGGGTGCTCGTGGCGGACGGTGTCGCGCTCCGCGCGGGCGAGCCGGGCGGTGCGTACCGCGAGTCCGGCGGCCAGGAGCAGGAGCACCGCGAGGACGGGCGGGATGGCGGAGGCCTGCCAGGTGAGCAGGACGGGCGGTCCGGGGAGCAGGGCGCGGGTGCCGTCCAGCCAGTCGGCGACGCGCTGGGCGACCCCGCCGGAGACCACTCCGCCGAGCGCGCAGCCGAGCAGTGCGACCGCGGGGCCGCCGAGGCCGCGCATGGCGGCGCGCGGGTCGGGTCTGCGCCGGTGGAGATCCGCGGCCACGGCACCGAGGGCGACGACGAGCAGGCCCTGGCCCAGCATGAGGGCGCCGAAGGCCGGGTCCCCGGGCAGCCGTCCGGTGGACTGCCAGCCGGGCCGGGACCAGCCGGCGTACAGCAGGCTGAGCAGCAGCAGGGCGAGCGCGCCGAGCGGCAGGCGGCGTACCAGGTGGTGGTCGAGGCGCTGGTCGAGGCGGTTCTCGCTGCGGCCCCGGCGGCACACCACGGACACCACCGCCGCCGCACAGGCGAGCAGGGCCGCGGGCAGCAGCCGGCCGAGGAGGTCCAGGGCCGCGGGACCGCCCGGCCGGTGGTCGAAGCGGGCGGCCGGGGTGGCGACGGTCGCGGCCACCGTGAGCAGGCCCGCCGCGGTGTGGGCGGCGCGCAGCCGGGCGACCAGGCGGCGCCCGTACCAGAAGCCGGGCCGGGCCAGCGCGCTCGCATGGGTGTCCGGCTCGGGGTCGAGGGTGAGGGGGCGGTGGGACTCGTACGCGTTCCAGGTGCGGTGCGAGAGGTACCAGAGCAGGCCGGTCAGTGCGGCGGGCAGTGCCGCGGCGAGGGCGAGCCGGCGGCCGGGGGCGCTCCACCAGCCGCCGGACGCGGTGGGCGCTCCGGGTACCGCGGGCGCGAGGAAGCCCAGCCAGGAGTGGCGGCGTACGCAGGTGCGGGTGCCGGCGCACTGCCAGGCCACGAGGTCCAGAGCCACTTCGCAGGCGGCGGCGATCAGCAGCACGGTCAGGGTGAGGGCGACCAGGCGCACCAGGAGGCCGTACAGCCGGACGGTGCGGGGCCGGCCGGGGGCGGCGGGGCGCATCCAGTGAGCGAGGTTGACCACCATGAACGGCAGCAGCAACAGCCACAGGGCACGGCTGCCGTCGCCGGAGGTGAGCTTGCACCAGACGTACGCCTCCTGGACGGGTCCGCTGCCGGGGTCCGTCCCGGCCGGGGCGGTGCCCGCGTCGCCGGCCCGCCGGAAGACGGCGGCCGTGTCGTCGCCGGTGATCCGGACGGTGCGCGGGTCGCCGAGCATCTTCTCGGGCGTGGTGCCGCCGACCCCGTGCACCAGCAGCTCCAGATCGTTCCCGGACCCGGCACCCCCCTGCGCGTGCCACACCGGAGCCCGGTCCGCACCCCGTCCCGGGGCCTGGTCCGCACCCCGTCCCGGGGCCTGGTCCTCACCCCGTCCCGGGGCCTGGTCCCCGGGCAGCCGCGGGGCCTGTTCCCCGCGCCGCCCTGGCGCCCGGTCCGCCCGCTGTGCCGGAGGCTGTCCTTGCGCACGTTCCACTGTTCTCGCACTTCCCCCGTGACGCGCTGACGTCTGTGTCGTGCGGGCTCCAGGATGTCCGGTCCTGCGGTCGCGCACACCCCTCGTCACGGAATCTCCCCGAACCGTGTGAGGCCGGGCGGACGGGAGACGACGCGCGTGGCGGGTGCGCGCGTCGGCAGGTGGTGGCGCACCCCGTGGCGTCCCGTGAAAAGATGGGACGCCCGCGCACTGCCGGACGGACGGAACGTCGAGGTCGGAGCCGGTGCGCCGGGCGAGTCGGACGGGTTGGCGGCGAAAGGACCGGAGCGTACGTGAGTGAGAATCAGAACCTCCTCGCGGAGCAGCGCCGCGCACTGATCCTGGACGAGGTCCGGCGCCGGGGCGGTGTACGGGTCAACGAGCTGACCCGCAAGCTCGGTGTCTCGGACATGACCGTGCGCCGTGACCTGGATGCGCTCGCCCGCCAGGGGATGCTGGAGAAGGTGCACGGCGGCGCGGTGCCGGTGGTCGACGCCAGCACCCACGAGCCGGGGTTCGAGGCCAAGTCGGGCCTGGAGCTGACGGCCAAGGAGGACATCGCGCGGGCCGCCGCCCGGCTGGTCAGCCCGGGTACGGCGATCGCTCTCTCCGGCGGTACGACGACGTACGCGCTCGCCCAGCTCCTGCTGGAGGTGCCGGATCTGACCGTGGTGACGAACTCGGTGCGGGTCGCGGACGTCTTCCACGCGGCGCAGCGGACCTCGGGGCAGCGGCAGGGGGCGGCCACGGTGGTACTGACCGGCGGGGTGCGCACCCCGTCGGACTCGCTGGTCGGTCCGGTGGCCGACCAGGCGATCGCCGCGCTCCACTTCGATCTGCTCTTCCTCGGTGTGCACGGCATATCGGTGGAGGCCGGTCTGTCCACGCCGAACCTCGCGGAGGCCGAGACCAACCGGCGCCTCGTGCACTCGGCACGGCGGGTCGTGGTGGTCGCCGATCACACCAAGTGGGGCACGGTGGGGCTGAGTTCGTTCGCCACGCTGGAGCAGGTGGACACCCTGGTGACCGATGCGGGACTGCCCGTGGAGGCGCGCGCCGAGATCGCGGAGCACCTGCGACTGGTGGTGGCGGGCGAGCCCGGGGAAGACGGCACAGACATCTGACAGTCAGTCAGCTATGGTGACTGGCGCCCGATGCCGGCTCTGCCCGGTCGACCGCAGCCGCGGAAGTGGCACAAGGGGGTTACGTCCATGGCTCGTCGTCTGCGCCCGGTGGACATCGACTTCGTCGAGGCCGCGCCCGTGCGTCTGGTCTTCGCGCGGGGTGTCTCGGCGCCCCCCGGGCAGGTCTTCCGCGCGCTCGCGGAGGACGTGCCCGGCTGGGCGGAGTGGTTCTCGGCGGTGACGCTCGCCCGGCCGACCGACGGGGGTGCCGGGCGGGAGATCCGGCTCCGCGGCGGGACGCGGTTCGCGGAGACGGTGCTCGCGTCGAAGGAGCCCGAGGTGTACGCGTACCGCGTCGACACCACCAACGCGCCGGGTGCCCGGGCGCTGGTGGAGGAGTGGCGCCTGGCTCCGCGCGGCACCGGCACCCGCGTGCAGTGGACCTTCGCCGCCGACGGGCCGGCGCCGTTCCGCTTCGCCCTCGGTCTGGCCGGGCCGGGCCTGGGACTCGCCTTCCGCCGTGCGGTGACGACCCTGGACCGGCGCCTGACGGGACGGTGATCACCCCGTTCCGGCGCGTCAGACCCGGAAGACGTCCAGGAACGTGCTCCAGAAGCCCTTTTTCCTGGCCGGTTCCTGACGCGTCGCGGCGGCCGTAGCCGTGGGCCGCGGCTGCTCGGCCCCCGTGGGGGCGCCCCGGCTCTGCAGCGCGGCGGCCGTGCGGGTCGCCGGCGTCGGGCTGAAGGCGACCGGCAGCGCCACCAGTGCCCGGTGGAACGGGCCCGGCCGCCATTGCAGTTCCTTCTCGTGGACGGCCAGCGTCAGATCGGGCAGCGCGTTGAGGATCTTCTCGATCGCGGTGACGGCGATGACCTGCGCCGGGTCCTTGGCCGGGCACGCGTGCGGGCCGGCCCCCCACGCCAGGTGGGCGCCCCTGCTGTGCGTCCGCCGGGCGTCGGCCAGCGCGGGATCGCTGTTGGCTGCGGCGAAGCTGATCACGACCGGCGTGTCAGCCTCGGCCACCACTCCCCCGAGGTCCACGTCCTGGAGCGGGTAATGGGTGGCGTAGTTGGCGATGGGCGTCTGGTTCCACAGGACGTGGTCGATCGCCTCCTCGATCAGCAGGCCGGAGTCGCCTCCGCCGGCGCCGGGCGACAGCAGCAGGAGCAGGGCGTTGCAGATCAGGTTGCGCTCCGGCTCGACGCCGGCACCCATCAGAATGATCAGCTGGTCCCTCAGTTCCTCGTCGGTCAGGCCCGCGGGGTGCTGGATCAGCCAGGAGGTGACGTCGTCGCCGGGCCGGCGCCGCTTGAGGGCGACCAGCTCCATGAGGCAGGTGTTGATGTCCTCGCTGGCACGCAGGGCGTCCTGGCCGTCGAACATCGCCGACATGGCGCTGGTGAGGGTGTCACCGATGTCCGCCGGGCAGCCGAAGATCTTGTTGAACAGCAGCAGCGGCAGCAGCTTGGCGTAGTCGTTGAGGAGGTCGGCGCGGCCCCGCTCGCTGAACCGGTCGATGAGGTAGTCGGCGATGGGCTCGACGTCCCGGCGGACCCGGGTGATGTTGAGCCGGGCGAGGCTGTCCGTGACGGCCTTGCGCAGCCGCAGGTGCACGGCGCCGTCGGTGAACAGGCAGTTGGGCCGGTACGCCATCATCGGCAGCACCGGGCTGTCCAGCGCGATCCGCCCTTCGTTCAGCGCCTTCCAGCGGCGGGAGTCCCGGGCGAACAGCGTGGAGTTCTGCAGCACGCGCAGCGCCATCTCGTGTCCGACGACCAGGGTGGCGTCGACGCCGGGTGCGAGTTCGACCGGGCCGGCCGGACCGTGGGCGCGCAACCGGTCGTAGACGTGGTGGGGGTCGGCGGCGAACGCCGCGTCGTGCATGGGGCATCTGGCCGCGGGGGCGGGGGCTGACTGGCGGTCCATGAAGTTCCTTCTGCTGGCTCCGGGCCGGTGGTCCGGGTCGTTGGGCGTGTCAGGCTGCTCGGGCGAGCAGATGACGCACGAGCGCGATGAGCGCATGGGCGGAGGACTGCCGGTCGCGGGCGTCGCAGTAGACCACGGGGGTGTCCGGGAGCAGGTCGAGGGCCTCGCGGACCTCCGTCTCCTCGTAGTTCCGGTCCGGCTGGAAACTGTTGACCGCGATGGCGTACTCGAGGCCGTAACCCTCGACGAGGTCGATGACGGGGAAGGTCTCCTCCAGCCGGGCGGGGTCGACCAGGAGCAGCGCCCCGAGCGCGCCGCGGGCCATGTCCTCCCACAGCTGCATGAAGCGCTGCTGTCCGGGGGTGCCGAACAGGTACAGGACGAGTTCGTCGCTGAGGGTCAGGCGGCCGAAGTCCAGGGCGACGGTGGTGGTCGCCTTGTCCGTCACGCCCCGCAGGTCGTCCACGTGGAGCGACGCCTGCGTCATCTTCTCCTCGGTGCGCAGCGGGGTGATCTCGGACAGCGAGCCGATGAAGGTCGTCTTGCCCACGGCGAAATGGCCGACGACCAGGATCTTGGCAGCGTTGGTCACCGCGCTGGAGACGTAGATGGATCCAGGGGCCGTCTCAGCCGATGAGGGATTGGAGTCCATGCAGAACCTTCTCGAGGGTCGCTCTGTCAACGTTCTGAGCCCGGGGCGGCTCGGCGCGGCGCAGGAGGTGGCCCTGCTCGGATAAGTCGGTCAGCAGCAGCCGGGCCACCCCCACCGGCAGCCCCACGTGGCCGGCCACCTCGGCGACCGACAGGTAGCCGCCCGCGCACAGCTCCCAGATCGCCATCACCTCGGGGCCGGCTCCCAGCGGAGGGGTCCGCTCGGGAGCCAGGGTGACGAGGGTGTGCAGCGCCAGGTCGTCCGGGGCCGGCAGGGTCCGGCCGCCGGTGATGACGTAGGAGCGGACGAAGTCACTGGTGACGGAGGCTTCCTCGCCGGGCCGCGTCATACGCCGGCACCGTCCGAGCGCGGTGCCACGCTCATGGCCTTGCTGAGGCCCGACACCGTCTTCTGCATGCGGAACGACATGGCCTCCATGTCGACGTCCAGCGCGGCGGAGACGGCGAGGTAGGAGCCCTGGCCGGCGGCGATCAGGAAGATCCAGCCGCCGTCGTACTCCAGCAGGGTCTGCTTCCAGATGCCGTGTCCCGCTCCCACGAACCCTGCGACGGCGCGGCTGAGCGACTGCATCGAACTCATCGCGGCGGCGTTCGTCTCGGCGTCGTCCCGGGGGATGTCGTCCGAGCGCTGCAGCAGCAGGCCGTCACCCGAGACGAGGATCGCGTGCCGGGCTCCGCGTACCTCGAGCACGTCGTTCAGCACCCAGGACAGGTCGATCTTCACTTGTTGTCAGGTCCTTCCGTGGTGTTCGTGGTGCGACCGAGCTGTGTGCCGCGCGCGAACGCCCCGATCCGCGACGCCGTGACCTCGCTGGCCGGCTCGGACGTCTCCTGCCGGCCGGCGGTGTCGAGGGCCGGGACCACCGTCACCGGGCCGTTGCGGCGCCGGCGCTTGGGCAGACCACCCGAGGTCGTTCCCACCACGTGCGAGGGGCCGACGACCGGCACGGGCGCCAGTCGCTGGGGGGCCGCCTCGGTTCCCTCGGCGTCCTGCGGGGCGGCGGGGGCAGGCACTTCGGCCGCGAGAAGGCTTTCGGGCACACGGATCACTGCACGTACTCCGCCGTAGGGGGACACGGAACCGACGGAGACGGCGAAGCCGTAGCGGGCGGCGAGCATGCCGCACACGGCGAAGCCGAACCGCGGCGGGTCGCCGAGGCCGGTGATGTCGACGGGGCCGTCGACGGCCAGCAGTGCCGCCGCCCGGTCCTTGGTCTCCTGGTCCATGCCGAGCCCGGCGTCGTCCACGATGAAACACACACCGGTCGGTACGGTCTGGATGTTGACCTCGACCGGCGTTCCGGGCGCGCTGTAGGTCGTCGCGTTGTCGAGCAGTTCGGCCAGTACGACGGCCACCGGCTCGACCGCCTTGCCGATGAGGGAGACGTTGACCTGCGAGTGGACGCCGACCCGGTCGAAGTCCCTGATCCTGCCCTGGGCGCTGCGGGCGACGTCGTAGACGGTGGCGGCGCCCTCGCGCCGGCCCAGCCATCCGCCGCAGAGTACGGAGATGCCCTTGGCGCGGCGGCCGAACTGGCTGCCGGTGTGGTCGACCGTCATCAGGTCGGCCAGGACGTCCGTGGTGTCGCCGTACTTCTTCAGCAGACCGTCCAGGAGAACCTGCTGCTCCTCGGCGAGCGACTGGAGCGTGCCCATCGCCGACTTCAGCACCGCCTTGGTCGCCGCCTCGGCGTCGGCCCGTACGTCCGCGAGGTCCCGCTGATGCTGCGCCGTCAGACCGGCGATGTGCGTGTGCAGCTGGCCGACGTCACCGCGGGCCTCCCCCAGTCCTGCCTCCAGGTCCTTCCTCGTTCTTCGGAGCGCCATGTTGGTTCTCCGGGCCCGCATCACCGCGACGACCGCAGCGACGAGCACCACCAGCAAGATCCACAGCAGTGGATCCCGGGTCAATGACGTCATGAGACTCTCTTCAAGTCGCATCGCGCCAGGAGCATCAGCGCGCGATGGTGCCTGTGACTGTCCCCCAGACGCGTACATGACACGCCGTCAGCCCACTGAAAAGTGGGATGATCTTATCAGTCAGCTCCACACAACACGCTTGCCCAGGGCCTCAATTGAGCCGTCACCAAACCCACACACCCCCGTCACCCGCCCGTCGGCCGGCGGGTGGCCCGAGGGCGCGGCCGGCTCAGTCCGGCCACACGCCCGTCGCCAGGAACGAGTCGATGGTCGCCGCGTACGGCGTGATGTCCAGCCCCTGCTCCGCGAGCCACGCGTCCGAGTAGTACTTGTCCAGGTACCGGTCGCCCGGGTCGCACAGCAGCGTGACGACGCTGCCCGTACGGCCCTCGGCGACCATCTCGGCGACGATCTTCAGGGCGCTCCACAGCCCCGTGCCCGTGGAACCGCCCGCCCTGCGGCCGATGGCACCCTCCAGGGCCCGTACGGCGGCCACGCTGGCGGCGTCCGGGACCTTCATCATCCGGTCGATCGCACCGGGCACGAAGCTCGGCTCCATGCGCGGCCGGCCGATGCCCTCGATCCGCGAGCCGCAGTCACAGGTGACGTCCGGGTCACCGCTGGTCCAGCCCTCGAAGAAACAGGAGTTGTCGGGGTCGGCGACACAGATCCGGGTGTCGTACTGCATGTAGTGGACGTAGCGCGCCAGGGTCGCCGAGGTGCCGCCGGTGCCGGCCGTGGCGACGATCCAGGCCGGCTCAGGGAACCGCTCCAGGTGCAGCTGGCGGAAGATCGACTCGGCGATGTTGTTGTTCCCGCGCCAGTCCGTGGCGCGTTCGGCGTAGGTGAACTGGTCCATGTAGTGGCCGCCGGTCTCCACCGCCAGGCGTGCGGACTCCTCGTACATCTTCCGTGAGTCGTCCACGAAGTGGCACTGCCCACCGTGGAACTCGATCAGGCGGATCTTCTCGGCGCTCGTCGTGCGCGGCATGACCGCGATGAAGGGCACACCGATCAGACCGGCGAAGTAGGCCTCCGAGACCGCCGTCGAGCCGCTCGACGCCTCGATCACCGGGCGGCCCGGCCGGATCCAGCCATTGCACAGGCCGTAGAGGAACAGGGAACGGGCGAGCCGGTGCTTGAGGCTGCCGGTGGGGTGGGTGGACTCGTCCTTGAGGTAAAGGTCGATGCCCCAGCGCTCGGGCAGCGGGAAGCGGAGCAGGTGCGTGTCCGCCGACCGGTTGGCGTCGGCCTGGACCTTGCGGACGGCTTCTTTCAGCCAGGAGCGGTAGGCGGGGTCGCTGCGGTCGACGTCGAGGGTGGCGCCGGTTCCGGCTCGGGGGGTGCTGCTCACGGCAGGGCTCCTTACGCTCTTCGCCGACGGCGCCTCACGCGGGCCGGCAAGTCGAGCATAGGCACCTTTCACACCGCTTCCCACCTGCATAAACGCATCTTTGGGCGGCCCAAAGAGGCGCTGTGGCACATGCGTGCGAGCGGACTGGGGGCGCACGGGCCGAAGTGCTTCGGGCCCTCGTCGCACCCGTCCCGCGCGTACTGGTGCTCCTCGCCGCATGGGGGCAGACTGCACGCGACGGGACCGCCCTCCCGAACGAGGGCGCACCGGTCCACGGGCAGACCGCAAGGGGGCGGCGAGACATGGCGGAGCCGGAGTTCACGGCCACAGGCGTGCGCATCGGCAAACGGCTGCGTTCGCTCACCCGGGCCGGGCAGGTCCGGATCAGCGACGGCCGGCTGCAGTTGCTCACCAGCTACGGCAGCGAGATCGACAGCGCTCCGGTGCAGGCGGTGCGCGCGTCCAAGCCGTGGTTCGCGCCGGAGGACCGGGCGCTGGCCGACGTCAACGGTACGCGGTACCTGCTGACGCTGGGCGAGCACGATCCCGCGCCGGAGCAGCCGGGGCCGCCCGCGGCACGGCGGTTCATCGAGGCGGTCCGCCGGGCGGCGGGGCGCGGCGGCTGAACGGCGTACCGTCGCGGCGAGTTGCGGGAGCGCTTCCGCTGCGTCACGCTGTTCTCACGTCACTCTGGGTTTACCGGCGATAACGCTGCGAACCAGCCCGCCGGCCACGACAGCAGGCGGACGTTTGGACGCAAGCCACCCTGCTGGATCCGTTGTTCTCCGTGTTTCTTCCGGTTCCTCCGGACCTCACATCGGGGAGTCGCAGCCGTGATCAGTCACCCAAGCAGGCACTGCACGGTGGAGCTCCAAGCCCTGCCGTCGCGGATCGGCCAGGTCCGCAGAATCGTATCTGCGCAGTTGCGCTACTGGCATATGGACCCGTTGATAGACCGAGCCGCGCTCGGTGTGACGGAGCTGCTCAGCAACGTCCACCGTCACGCCAGGCCCGACAAGTCCTGCACCGTCGAGCTGGAACTCCTCCCGGACCGGCTCACCGTGTCGGTGCGGGACCACGATCCGCGCCTTCCGGTACCGGTCGACGCCCCGGACGCCGCCGACGACACCCCGCTGGCCACCTGCGGGCGGGGCCTGGCGATGGTGGCCGCCGTGAGCGAGAGCTGGGGCGCGCGGCCGGACGGCGAGAACGGCAAGGTCGTGTGGTTCACGCTGCCGGCCACGGCAGCGGCCACGACTGCCGGCCGAAGTCGTCCGGCACGGCCCACGCCGCGGGCGGCGCCGGCCCCGGCAGCGGCCGGGGTGCCGGCAGCGGCCGCAATGCCGTCATCGACGCCGGCACCAACGCCCGTCCCGGCGGTGGCCGTGCCCGCAGGAGCGCCTGTTCCCGCGGGAGCCGTGCCCGCAGGAGCACCTGTTCCCGCGGGAGCGGTGCCCGCGGGAGCGCCTGTTCCCGCGGGAGCGTCCCTTCCCGCAGGGGCTTCCGTCGCCTCGGGAGCGTCCGTCGCGGAGGCAGCGCCCGTTCCCGCGGGTGCCGGGGCCGGTGCTCGGGTCTCCAAGGGTGCCGCACCGGCCGCCGCTCCCGCTCCCTCCGTGAGGGCCGGCTCGACGACGGCCTGACACCCCGCGCCCCCACCTGAGGGGGCGCGGGGCGCTGTTCACTCCGCCGCGACAGCCCGCAGCACGTCCAGCCGGGCCGCTCGGCGGGCCGGGCGGAGGGCCGCGAGGACGCCTGCCGTGAGGCCGACGAGGGCGACCAGGGTGAGCCGGAGCGGTGGGAGGGCGAAGACGAAGGCGGAGTCGCTCACTCCGTCGGACGCCTTCACCAGCGCCCATCCCAGGAAGGCGCCGAGACCGAGGCCGCCCACGGTGCCGAACGCGGCGACCAGGACCGACTCCCAGCGGACCATGGCCCGCAACTGGGCGCGGGTCTGACCGACGGCCCGGAGCAGGCCGAGTTCCCGGGTGCGTTCGTGCACGGCGAGGGTGAGGGTGTTCGCGATCCCGAGCAGGGCGATGACGACCGCGAGGGCGAGCAGGGCGTAGACGAGGGTCAGCATCATGTCGATGCCGCCCGCCGAGGACCGTGCGTACTCCTCCCGCGTCTGCACCTCGGGGTTCCCGTACCGCGCGGCGGCCCGTTTCACCGCCGCCTCGCCCGCACCGGCACCCACTCCCCGCCCGAAGGTGACGGCGATCAGCCGGTCGGAGTCCTGGGTGCGGTGCGGCGCCCAGGCGGAACGGGTGATGACGTAGTCGCCGACGAGTTGGGACGGGCCGTAGACCGCACGGACGGTGAAGGTGTCCGTCCTTCCGTCGGTGAACGTGAGCCGGGCCGTGTCGCCGGGGCGCAGGTGCTGCCGGTCGGCCTCCGTCCGGGTGAGCGCGAGGCCGTCGCTGCCGAGGCCGCGCAGCGACCCGGTGACCGTTCCGAGGTCGAAGGCGCGGGCGAGCGCGGCCGGGTCGGTGACCGTCAGCTCCCGTCCGGCGCCGTCGACCTCGGCGACTGCCTTGCCGAGCCCGACCGCGGTGTCCACCTCGGGCAGCCGTGCCAGGGCGGGGGCGAGCCGGGGGCTGAGTCCGCTGCCGCCGGCGCCGAACGACGGGGTGCTGACGGCGACATCGCCCGCGAAGGACCGGGACACGGTCTGGTCCATCGTGGCCTTGAGCGAGGCGCCGAACACCGTGAAGAGGGACACCACGGCCACTCCGGTCATCAGCGCGCTCGCGGTGGCGGCCGTCCGCTTCGGGCTGCGCAGGGCATTGCGCCGGGCGAGTGCGCCGGTGACTCCGCGCAGCCGGTCCAGCGGGCCGCCGAGCAGCCGTACGGCGGTGGTGGCCACGACCGGGCCGAGGACGACGAAGGCGGCGAGGGCGAGCAGAGCGCCGGCTCCCGCGAGCCGGAGGGACGGCGAGGCGAGGACGCCGGAGAGGGTGGCGGTGAGGGCCAGGACGGCGAGGGCGGTACCGGTGATCGCGCGGCTCCGGGAGGCGCCCGAGGTGTCGACGGCGGTCTCCCGCAGCGCGGCCAGGGGGGCGGTGCGTCCCGCGCGCACGGCCGGCAGGAGCGCGGAGCCCAGGCAGACCACGAGGCCCACCGCGAGCGGCAGGACCATCGACGGTGTCCTGATGACCAAGGCGCCCTCGGGGAACGGAAATCCGATCGCCGGAAAGAGCGCCTGCAGCCCGGCGGCGACACCGGTGCCGCCCGCGAGTCCGGCGGCGGAGGCGGTGAGCGCGACCACCGCGGCCTCGGCGAGCGCGGCGGCCGTGACCTGGCCACGGGCGGCACCGAGGGCCCTCAGCAGGGCGTTCTCCCGGGTGCGCTGGGCGACCACGATGGCGAAGGTGTTGTGGATGGAGAACGTGGCGACGAGCAGGGCGACGCCGGAGAAGACGAGCAGGAAGGCCGTGAACACGGTCAGGAACTGGCTGGAGATCATGTCGGTGTTCTCGCGCGCCGACTGCTGCCCGGTGATGGCCTCGACCCCCTTGGGCAGCACGGGAGCCAGCCGCCGCACCAGTTCCCGCTGGGAGACGCCGTCGGCCGCCCGCACCTGGATGCTCGTGGCCTGCCCGGGCCGTTCGGTGAGGTACTTCTCGGCATCGGCCCGGGTCATCCCGGTGAAGGTCACCTGCGCCATGCCGTCCTGGCCGCCGAAGGTGGCGAGTCCGACGACGGTCACCCGTACCGGGTCAGGGGTGCGCAGGACGGTCGTGTCACCGATCTCGAGGCCGCCTTTCGCCGCTGCGCCCCGGTTGACGACGACCTCGCCGGGACCGGCGGGGGCGCGGCCCTCGGCGATCCGGTACGGATTGAGGTCGCGGTCGGTGATCCAGTTGCCGGCGAGGGTCGGCGGCCCCTGCCCGCCGACGGGTTCGCCGTCGGCGCCGACCAGTTGACCCGCGCCCTGGATCTGGGGGGCCGCCGCCGCCACGCCGGGGACGCGCTCGATGCTCCGCACCAGCGAGATGCTCACCGGCCGCCGTACGCCCTGGGCCTCCCCGGGTGCGGTGATCGCGTCGGCACCGCGTACGACGGCGTCGGTGCCGCTGGTGGCCTCGCCGAACATGCTGCCGAAGCTCGCGCGCAGCGTGTCGCCCATGACGAGGGTGCCGGTCAGGAAGGCGACCCCGAGGAACACGGCGAGGAACGTGCCGGCGAAGCGACGCCGGTGTGCGCGAAGGGAGTTGAGGCTGAGCCGCAGGGATGCGTTCACGACCGCACCTCGAAGGCCTTCATGCGGTCGAGGACCTTGTCGGCGGTCGGCGCCTCCATCCGGTCGACGAGCCGTCCGTCGGCCAGGAAGACGACCTCGTCGGCGTGGGCGGCGGCCACCGGGTCGTGCGTCACCATGACGACCGTGCGTTCCGTCTGCCGTACCGCACGGCCGAGCAGGCCCAGGACCTCGCCGCCGGAGCGGGAGTCCAGGTTGCCGGTCGGCTCGTCGGCGAAGACGACGTCCGGGCGGCCGGCGAACGCCCGGGCCACGGCCACGCGTTGCTGCTGGCCGCCGGAGAGTTCCGAAGGCCGGTGGTGCAGCCGGTCGCGCAGTCCGACGACGTCCACGAGCGCGTCGATCCACTCCCGGTCGCCGCGCCGCCCCGCCAGGTCCAGGGGCAGCGTGATGTTCTCCGCGACCGTCAGCGTCGGCACCAGGTTGAAGGCCTGGAAGACGAAGCCGACCCGGTCGCGGCGCAGCAGGGTGAGACGGCGGTCGTCCAGGGCGCCCAGTTCGGTGTCGCCGATCCAGGCGGTGCCGGACGTGAGCGTGTCGAGGCCGGCCGCGCAGTGCATGAGGGTGGACTTGCCGGAGCCCGACGGTCCCATGATCGCCGTGAAGCGTCCGGCGGGGAAGGCGAGGCCGACGCCGTCGAGGGCGCGTACGGCGGTGTCGCCGGCGCCGTACACCTTCACGGCGTCCACCACACGGGCCGCGGCTCGCGGCTCGGTCGTCGTGGTCACGCCGCACCGCCCTTGGCCGCGCGGCCGAACTGCTCCTCCAGGACGGACAGGCGGCGCCAGTACTCGTCCTCGTCGATCTCGCCGGAGGCGAAACGCCGGCCGAGGACCGCGAGCGGCGAGTCGCCCGCCGGGCGTCCGGCGTCCAGGGGCCGCCAGGGCCCGCCGCGGCCGCGCCGGCCGGTGCGGCGCAGGACGGTGACGGCGCCGAGCACGACGGCCGCCCAGATCAGCGGGAAGAACAGGATCCAGGGGCCGGGTCCGCCGTCCCAGTTCGCCAGGGTCTGCATCGCGGGTCATCTCCCTCGTCGGGTTCGGTCTTCGGGCGATGTCCCGAGACTCCCGCCGGGAGGGGGTCCGGGTCGTCGTGCGGCCGGCGGCACCGCGCGTACCTCCCGGGGAGTACGGCCACGAGGCACGACTGCTACCGGCGGACGCGCGCCCTGGAGTCTGTAACTACTAGTATGTACAGTGAGTGCGTGAGCACCTCGGAACGACTGATCGAGTCCACCCGCGAGCTGCTGTGGGAACGCGGATACGTGGGGACCAGCCCCAAGGCGATCCTGGAGCGCGCGGGCGCCGGCCAGGGCAGCATGTACCACCACTTCAAGGGCAAGCCCGACCTCGCCCTGACCGCGATCCGGCGCACCGCGGAGGAACTGCGGGCCACCGCCGAGGCCGTCCTCGCCGGCCCGGGCACGCCGTACGAGCGCATCGAGGCGTATCTGCTGCGCGAGCGTGACGTGCTGCGGGGATGCCCGGTAGGCCGGCTGACCATGGATCCGGACGTGATCGCGAGTCCGGAGCTGCGCGCGCCGGTCGACGAGACGATCGCCGCTGTCCGCGAGCGGATCGCGGGGGTCGTCGAAGAGGGCAAGCGGCTGGGGCAGTTCGCGCCGGAGCTGGACGGCGCGGAGATCGCCGCAGCCGTCCTCGCGACCGTGCAGGGCGGCTACGTCCTCGCGCGTGCCGCCGGCTCGCCCGCCGCCTTCGACGCCGGCGTCCGCGGCCTGCTCGCCCTGCTCTCGCCCCGGACTCCCGGAGTGAGCGACCAGCCCGCCTGAACCCGCCCGGAAGGACCCCGGATGCACGCCATGCAGTACGAGTTCACCCTGCCCGCCGACTACGACATGGGCAGGATCCGCTCCCGTGTCGCCCGGGCCGGGCATCTGCTCGACGACTGGGACGGTCTCGGCATCAAGACGTACGTGATGCGCGAGCGGGGGGTGCACGGTTCGCCGGTGAATCAGTACGGCCCGTTCTACCTCTGGAACACCGTGGAGGGCATGAACCGATTCCTGTGGGGCGGAGCCTTCCAGGGGCCCGTCGGCGACTTCGGACGGCCGGCCGTGCGGCAGTGGACCGGCCTGGCCTTCGAGGAGGGCGCCGCGACCGCTTCCGCGCCCACGACCGCCGTCCGCCGTCGCCGACCGGTGCCGGACGGCGTGGAGTTGGCGGCCTTCATGGCGGACGCGGTGGCCGAGACCGGACGGCTGGCGGCCGCGGACGGCGCGGTGCTCGCCGCGGCGGCCGTCGACACGCACACCTGGGAACTCGTGCACTTCTCGCTGTGGGACCGCGACAGCCCGAAGGCCGAAGGCGACGTCTTCCAGGTGCTGCACCTGTCCGCGCCCGGCCGGGACCGGCTCCCGCGCGGGCGGCAGTGGTGAGCCGCGCCCGTACGTCCTCGGCGGCGTCCGGCCGGAGGAACAGCGCGTGCGCGACGCGCACGACCACCTCTTCCCGTGCCGCACCCGGACGTCAGCTGTTCGCCAGCTCCCCGGCGCTGCGTTCCACGCAGAACTCGTTGCCCTCCGGGTCGCGCAGCGTCACCCATCCGGTGCCGTCGGGCCGCCGGTGGTCCTCGTGCAGTTCGGCACCGAGCGCGAGCAGGCGCTCGACCTCTTCGTCGCGGGTGCGGTCCTGCGGCTGGAGATCCAGGTGCACGCGGTTCTTCGCGGCCTTGGGGTCGTCGACCCGCACGAACAGCAGGGTGCCGGCCGCAGACGTGACCAGGGCCTGCGGATCCCCGGGGAAGTCGTCGTCGGCGAGCGAGCCGTCCAGGGCCTGCGCCCAGAAGCCGGCGTGCGTGTAGGGGTCGGCGGAATCGACGGTGATGTGACGGATCGAGGAAGCCATGCCGCCGATCCGATCATGTACCACCGCCGCCGTCCAGGTGCGTGGACAGCATCCGGCGCGCGTGCGGCAGGACTGGGCAACCGGGCCGCTCCCCGCGGCGGCGGCGCAGGGACGCGTTCTAGACGCCCCGGGTCAGCGCGCCCAGCGGGTCGTCCAGGACCGGCTGCCAGGCGAGTTCGGCCGCGCCGACCAGGCTGTTGTGGTCCAGGGTGCACGGGAGGATGGGCACCCCGCCGCTCTGGCCCCACAGGCTGCGGTCGGCGACCACCGCGCGCAGCCGGTCCGCGTCCGCGTCCAGCAGGGTGCGGTGCAGGCCGCCGAGGATGATGCGGTCCGGGTTGAGGATGTTGACCAGGCCGGCCAGTCCGAGACCGAGGCGGTCGATGAGGGCTTCCGCGGCCGTGCGCACGGCCGGGTCGCCGTACTGCGTGCGCAGCAGGTCGTTGGCCTGCTGGAGCAGGGACACCTCGGGACCGGGTTCGCGGCCCGCCTCCACGAGCAGCGCCAGCGGGTCGGCCTCGACGTCCAGGCAGCCGCGGCTGCCGCAGTGGCACGGCCGGCCCTCCGGGTTGACCGTGAGGTGGCCGACCTCCAGCGCGAGGCCCGAACTGCCGGTGTGCAGGCGGCCGTCCAGGACGAGCGCGCCGCCGACACCCCGGTGCCCGGTCGCCACGCACAGCAGGTCCCGCGCACCCCGGCCCGCGCCGTGCCGGTGTTCGGCGAGCGCGGCGAGGTTCACGTCGTTGCCTGCGAAGGCGGGTCCGGTGAGGCCGGCGGCCCGCACGCACTCGGCGAACGTCTGCCGGACGGGGGCGCCTACGGGCCAGGCCAGGTGCAGGGGGTTGAGCGCCAGGCCGTCGGGTTCGGCGACGGCGGACGGCACGGCGAGTCCGGCGCCGACACAGCGCCGCCCGGTCGTGCGCAGCAGTTCCGCGCCCGCCTCCACCACGGACCCGAGCACCTTGGCCGGGTCGGCGTCGACGGTCTCGCAGCCGGGCGCGGTCGCCACGATCCGCCCGCCCAGGCCGACCAGCGCGGCCCGGAAGCCGTCGGCGTGGACCTGTGCCGCGAGGGCCACCGGCCCGTCCTCGGCGACCTCCAGCCGGTGCGAGGGGCGCCCCTGGGAGCCGGCCGCCGAGCCGGGCCGGGCGTCCACCCGGATCAGGCCCAGCGCCTCCAGCTCGGCGGCCACGGCACCGGCCGTGGCGCGGGTGACGCCGAGTTCGGCGGTGAGCACGGCCCGGGTCGGTGCCCTCCCGGTGTGCACCAGCTCCAGCGCGGGTCCGAGCGCACCGCGCCCCCGGTCCAGCCGCGCCCTCGAGGTGGTCCTCTCCCCCGCCGTGCGGGGTTCCGCCTTGCCGCTCATGAGGGGGAGTCTCCCATGATCCGCATCCTGGGTGGCCGGCGCCGCCGGCTACCGGCCGCTCACCCGCAGGGTGATGTTGAGCCGACCGGTCAGGCCCAGCCGGTCCGGCGCCGTGCCGGCGCGGACGCGCGGTACGCCGTGGTAGGCGAACCGGGAGGGGCCGCCGAAGACGAACAGGTCGCCGCTGCGCAGCTCCACGTCGGTGTACGGCTGCCCGCGCGTCCCGGTGTTGCCGAAGCGGAACACGCAGGTGTCGCCGAGGCTCAGCGAGACGACCGGCGCGTCCGCCTTCTCGTCGCCGTCACGGTGCATGCCCATGTGTGCGTCGCCGTCGTAGAAGTTGATCAGCGCGATGTCGTACGGGGCCGCGGGCACGGCGGCCGGGCCGAGGGCATCGGTCACCGCCCGGCGGGCCAGCGCGCCGAGCCAGTCCGGGAACGGCTTCACGGGAGTGCCGTCGCCGTCGACGACCGTGCGGGCGTAGGCGTACGGGTACCAGTGCCAGCCGAGGCAGACCTGGCGTGCGGTCATCGTGCCGCCGCCGGGGGTGCGGACCGTGCGCAGCCCGGCCGGCGGGCGTGCCCACTCCCGGCAGGCGCCGAGCAGGGCGCGCTGCCGCTCGCCGTCCAGCCAGTCCGGGACGTGCACGGCGCCCGTCGCGACCTCCGTGCGCTCCCGGGGGAACAGCTCGTCCTCCATGCCCCCATCCTGCCCCACCGCCTCTGATCTGCGGCTCCGCTAGCCTGGACGCACGATGAGCGACCGTATGACGACACCGTGGGGCGAGGCCGAGCTGACCCGCTTCCCCGAGGATCCGCGCGACCGGCTGCGTGCCTGGGACGCCTCCGACGCGTACCTGCTGCGCCACCTCGCCGAGGAGAGGGTGCCGCTCACGGGTGCGGTCGTGGTGGTCGGGGACCGCTGGGGCGCCCTGGTCACCGCGCTGGCGGAGCGGCGGCCGACACAGATCACCGACTCCTTCCTGAGCCAGGAGGCGACCCGGGCGAACCTGGCGCGGTCCGGCGCCGAGCCGGGTGCCGTACGGCTGCTCACCACGCAGGACCCGCCCCCGGAGCGGGTGGACGTGCTGCTGGTGCGCGTGCCGAAGAGCCTGGCGCTGCTGGAGGACCAGCTGTTGCGGCTGGCGCCGGCCGTGCACGCGGACACCGTGGTGATCGGCACCGGGATGGTGAAGGAGATCCACACCTCTACGCTGCGGCTGTTCGAGCGGATCCTCGGGCCGACCCGGACCTCGCTGGCGCAGCAGAAGGCGCGGCTGATCTTCTGCACCCCGGACCCGGCGCTGGAGCGGCCCGCGAACCCGTGGCCGCACAGCTATGCCCTGCCCGACGACACCGGAGTGGTGTCGGGACGCACGGTCGTGAACCACGCGGGCGTCTTCTGCGCCGACCGGCTGGACATCGGCACCCGGTTCTTCCTCCGGCACCTGCCCGGCCCGGGCGCCGGGCGCGTGGTGGACCTCGGGTGCGGCAACGGCGTGGTCGGTACGGCGGTGGCGCTGGCCGATCCGTCGGCCGAGGTGCTGTTCGTGGACGAGTCGTTCCAGGCGGTGGCCTCGGCGGAGGCCACGTACAAGGCGAACGGGGTGCCGGGACACGCCGAGTTCCGGGTGGGCGACGGGCTGGCCGGGGTGGCGCCCGGCAGCGTGGACCTGGTCCTCAACAACCCGCCGTTCCACTCCCACCAGGCGACCACCGACGCGACCGCGTGGCGGATGTTCACCGGGGCGAAGCGGGCGCTGCGGCCGGGTGGCGAGCTGTGGGTGATCGGCAACCGCCACCTCGGCTACCACGTCAAGCTGAAGCGCCTGTTCGGGAACAGCCGACTCGTCGCGGGTGACCCGAAGTTCGTCGTGCTGCGGGCCGTCAAGCAGGGCTGACGAAGCCGGGCGGGGGGCCCGGTCCCGGCCGGATCCCGGCCGTGTGCCGCGACCGGATCCCGGCCGTGTGCCGCGGCCGGATCAGGCGGCGGTGCCGGTGACGACACCGATGATCCGGGCCACTTCCCGGGCCATCGCCTCCCGGCCGACGCTGAGGTACTTCCGGGAGTCGACGGCCTCCGGATGGGCGGCGAGGAACTCCCGGATCGCGCCGGTCATGGCGACGTTGAGCGCGGTGCCGACGTTGACCTTGGCGATGCCGCCCTCGACCGCCGCGGCCAGCCCGTCGTCGGGTACGCCGGAGGAGCCGTGCAGGACGAGCGGAACGGTCACCGCGGCGGACAGCCGTCCCAGCAGCCCGTGGTCGAGGGCGGCGGTGCGGCTGGTCATGGCGTGGACGCTGCCGATGGCGACGGCCAGGGCGTCGACTCCGGTGTCGGCGACGAAGTCCCGTGCCTCGCCGGGATCGGTGCGGGCGCCGGGTGCGTGCGCGTCCAGCGGAGCCCGGACGGTCCGCCCCCACCCGCCCTGCCCGGCCTTGCCGCCGATCTCCCCCAACTCGGCCTCGATCCACAGCCCTTGGGTGTGCGCCCAGTCTGCGGCGGCCCGGGTCGCGGCGAGGTTCTCGGCGTAGGGCAGGCGGGCGGCGTCGTACATGACGGAGCTGAACCCGGCGTCGGGCGCCTGTCGCAGCAGGTCGTCGCTCTGCACGTGGTCCAGGTGGAGCGCGACCGGTACGGTGGCCCGTTCGGCGACGGCGACGGTGGCGCGGGCCAGCGGCAGGAGCCGCCCGTAGCGGAACTTGACGGCGTTCTCACTGACTTGGAGGACGACGGGCGTGCCGGCCGTCTCGGCGCCGGCGACGACGGCCTCGACGTGTTCCAGGGTGATGACGTTGAAGGCGGCGACGGCGGAGCGGGCTGCGGTGGCACGGATGACCAGTTCGCCCGTGTTTGCGAGGGGCACGTGCGTCCTTCCGGGACGGGAGCCGGTGCGGCTCAGGGGGCGAGGATCACCGAGCGGGTGAGGTGACGGGGCCGGTCGGGGTCGAGTCCCCGGGCGGCGGCGACGGCCACCGCGAGGCGCTGCACGCGGACGAGTTCGGCGAGCGGGTCGAGTCCGCCGTCGATCCACGACGCGCCGGTGGCGCGGACCTGTCCGGCGAGCCCGTCGGGTGCCTCGCCGAGCATCCAGGTGGCCGTGCCCCCGGTGCTGATGCTGATCGGGCCGTGCCGGTACTCCATGGCCGGGTAGGCCTCGGTCCAGGCGAGGGAGGCCTCGCGCATCTTCAGGCCGGCTTCGTTGGCGAGTCCGACGGTCCAGCCGCGCCCGAGGAAGGTGAACTGCCGGCACTCCACGAGCCCTTCGGGCAGGGGTGTGGCGAGGGCGGTGCGCGCGTCGGCGACGACGGTGTCGGAGTGCAGCCCGAGATGGGCCCGCAGGAGGGTGAGCGCGGTGGTCGCGAACCTGGTCTGCACGACGGAACGCTCGTCGGCGAAGTCCAGGACCACCAGGGCGTCCGCGGCCGACACGACCGGGGTGGCGGGGTCTGCGGTGACGGCGGTGGTGCGCGTCCGCCCCCGCACCCTCCCCAGCAGTTCCAGCACTTCGGTGGTGGTGCCGGAGCGGGTGAGGGCCAGGATCCGGTCGTACGGCCGCCCGTGCGGGAACTCGGAGGCGGCGAAGGCGTCGGTCTCGCCCTGCCCCGCCCCCTCACGCAGGGCGGCCACCGCCTGCGCCATGAAGTACGAGGTCCCGCACCCGACGACGGCGACCCGCTCCCCCGGTTCGGGCAGCGCGTCCCGGTGTCGCCCCGCCTGCTCCGCCGCCCGTGTCCAGCACTCCGGCTGGCTGTTCAGCTCGTTCTCGACATGGGTCATGCCCACACCCTCCCCTTACTGATTGTTCCTGCAAGATATAGCCAGCTTTCGAGCACAATCAAGCATTCGCGCGCAGGAGCGGGTGCGCTAGGGTCGCTGGGAGACCGGGGAAGATCGCGGAATGATCGGCGAACGGTCGGTGAGCCGGCCGGTGAGCGGTCGGACGACCGACCGGTCGGGGCCGCGGAGCCCTGGCCCCGGTCGGCAGGGGAACGACCGGAGAACGGAGGCCGCGGATGTCCCGGGACGCCCGCTGGAAGGCGCTGCTGGAACTGCTCGTCGAGCGCGGCCGGCTGGAGGTCGAGGAGGCGGCGGCCGAACTCGCGGTGTCCGCGGCCACGATCCGCCGGGACTTCGACCAGCTCGCCGAACAGCAGATGCTGGTGCGCACCCGGGGCGGCGCGGTGGTGCACGGGGTGTCGTACGAACTCCCGCTGCGTTACAAGACCGCCCGCCGCGCCTCCGAGAAGCAGCGCATCGCCAAGGCGGTGGCGGAACTCGTCGCGCCCGGCGAGGCGGTGGGGCTGACCGGCGGTACGACGACCACGGAGGTGGCCCGCGCGCTCGCCGTGCGCGGGGACCTGTCCACCGGCTCCCCCGCGCTGACCGTCGTCACCAACGCCCTCAACATCGCCAACGAGCTGGCCGTACGGCCCCAGTTCAAGATCGTGGTGACGGGTGGGGTGGCGCGTGCGCAGTCGTACGAACTCATCGGTCCGCTCGCGGACGGGGTGCTGAGCCAGATCACGCTCGACGTCGCCGTGCTCGGTGTCGTCGGCTTCGACGTCACGCACGGGGCGGCGGCGCACGACGAGGCGGAGGCCGCCATCAACCGGCTGCTGTGCGAGCGGGCCGAGCGGGTGGTCGTCGCCGCCGACTCCAGCAAGCTGGGCCGGCGGGCGTTCGCCCGGATCTGCGGGGCCGAACTGGTGGACACGCTGGTGACGGACACGGCGGTGGGGCAGGAGACGGTACACCGGTTCGAGGAGGCGGGCGTGGCGGTCCTGGCGGTCTGAGCGGCGACTGTTTCAGAACGCGCCGAGGTCGGCCTTCACGAACCCCGCACCCCGCTGGTCGTTGCAGCCGGCCGCCGGCCGGTCCCCCGGTTCGGGCCAGGCCTGCTGGGCCTTGAGCGCCACGCTCACCAGGGTCAGCAGCAGATCGACGTCGCTCGCGGCGTCGAGGCGCAGGGTCACCCACTGCGAGCCCGGAACGATCCTGATCGCCCCGGAGTCCTTGAGGTCCTTGGCGAGCCGCCGGACGGCCCGGTCGGTGAGCCGCAGGTCGACATCGCGCTCGGAGTGGAAATGGGCGATCTCGCCGTGGACCGAACTCACCGCCCGCCCCAGACCGCAGCTCGGCACGGCCGGTCTCAGGTCCGGCCAGATCGCCAGTTGTGCGAGCGCGCGCGAGGCCAACGTCATGGGCCCATCATGGCGCGCTCACCCGCTCGCAACCAGCTCGTGAGCAAGCATTAACCGACCTGTATCCCCCGCACGTTCCACGACCCGTACGCATGCCCACCCCTCGAACGCCCGCCCCCCTGGCCGCGGTTGCCCCCACACCGGACAGGGGCGGGCGGACACCGCGGTCCGGGGCCCACCCGGACACCCCCTTCGAGCGGCCCTGACCTCGTCGCCGGCCGCCGCCGGCACGGACGTACGACCCCGCGCCACCACGGACGAACGACTCGGCGACCTTGCGAACGCACGGCTCCCTGCCCGCACCGGACGACTCGGTACCCCACGGGACGACTCCGCGCCCCCGCAGGACGACTCGCGAGGCAGGCCCTTGACGAACTGGTTTGCCCCACCCGCCCGGCCCGCCCTACCCTGAGTTTGTGCCGCAAATAAACAAAACCCGTCCGCACAGCGTGGTGCCGGGCCCGAGCCTCACCCCGCTGCGTGCGGCGATCACCGCGTTCTTCGCCCTGGACGGCTTCATCTTCGCCGGGTGGGTCGTCCGTATCCCCGACATCAAGCACCAGACGCACGCCTCCGCCGGTGCCCTCGGCCTGGCGCTGCTCGGAGTCTCCGCCGGCGCCGTCCTCACCATGACCCTGACCGGCCGGCTGTGCCGCCGCTACGGCAGCCATCCCGTGACCGTCGTCTGCATGGTGGTGCTCGCACTCAGCGTCGCACTGCCCCCGCTCACCCACTCGGCACCGGCGCTGGGGGCCGTCCTGCTGCTGTTCGGCGCGGGCTACGGCGGGGTCAACGTGGCGTTCAACAGCGCCGCCGTGGACCTGGTGGCCGCCCTGCGCAAGCCGGTCATGCCGAGCTTCCACGCCGCGTTCAGCCTGGGCGGCATGGTCGGGGCGGGCCTCGGCGGGCTGGCCGCCGGCGTCCTGTCCCCCACCCGTCATCTGCTCGGGCTCACCGTGACCGGGCTGCTCGTCACGGCCGTCGCCGGGCGCACCCTGCTGCGGCAGGCGCCGCCCGTGCCGCCGGAGCGGACACCGACGCGGGCCGCCGGCACGGCACGGCAGCCGGCCGCGCGCGGGCTCGTGGTCGTCCTCGGGCTCGTCGCCCTGTGCACGGCCTACGGTGAAGGCGCCATGGCCGACTGGGGCGCGCTCCATCTCCAGCAGGACCTCGCCGCCTCCGCCGGTACCGCGGCCGCCGGGTACGCCTGTTTCGCGCTGGCCATGACCGTCGGCCGGCTGACGGGGTCGACACTGCTGGCCCGCTTCGGCCGGGCCCGTACCGTGATCGCCGGCGGCACCGTCGCGACCGCGGGCATGCTGCTCGGCTCCCTCGCCCCTTCCGTGGGGGCGGCGCTGACCGGCTTCGCCGTCACCGGCCTCGGACTGGCCAACCTCTTCCCGGTCGCCGTGGAGCGGGCCGGTGCGCTGGCCGGCCCGTCCGGCGTCGCCGTCGCCTCCACCCTGGGCTACGGAGGCATGCTCCTCGGCCCGCCCGCGATCGGCTTCATGGCCGACTGGTTCTCCCTCCCCACCGCGCTGACCAGTGTGGCCGCGCTGGCCGCCGTGGCCGCCGTCATCGGGGTGTCGACGCGCGGGGCGCTGGGCCGCTGACCTCCCGCGGCGGCCCGCCGGCCGGTGAGCACGCTTCTGCTCCGGGCCCTGCCGGCCGGCCCGGAGTGCACTGCCGGGCCGGGCCCGCCGGCGCCGGCCGGGCCGTGAGCACGCGCCGCCCGTTCCTGATCGCCGCACGTCGGGAGCGGAGCGCAGGCACCGGGGTCGCCGCGGCGCACTATCGTGGCGGCATGACCAGCTCTCCCGTCTCCGTGACGGGGCTGACCGGCCCGTCCGGCCCTCCGGGGCGCCCCTTCCGCTTCGCCCCCGGCCGACGCGTCGCTCCTCCCGTCCTTTTCCTCGACGTCGACGGGCCCCTCATCCCCTTCGGGCCGGCGCACGGCCGCGCACGGGCGGCTTCCGCCGTCGCCGCGGGGGAATCGCCCGGCCCGGGGAACCCGCTGCTGGGGCGGCTCGACCCGGCCGTCGGACCGCGCCTCGCGGCTCTGGGGTGCGAGCTGGTGTGGGCCACCACATGGCTGGACCTGGCGAACGAGGTCGTCGCGCCAAGGATCGGACTGCCGGGTCTGCCCCTGGTCAGATGGCCGGGGACCAGTGCGGACGAGGGGCCGCGCGGCCTGCACTGGAAGACGCGGCACCTCGTGGAGTGGGCCGGCCGCCGCCCGTTCGTCTGGGTCGACGACGAGATCACCGCCATGGACCGCCTCTGGGTGTCCGCACAGCGCCGGGAACCGTTCCTGCTGCACCGCGTGGACCCGGACGAAGGCCTCGGGGAAGACGACTTCACCGCGATCGGCGACTGGCTGCGCGCCACCGTTCCGCAGCACCTTCCGGGCAGCTCACCGCAGTTGCTCCGTTGACTCCGGCCGAACGGCCGTGCGACGGTGAGGGCGCGTTCGTCCCGAGGACCCTGGGCACTGGAGGCAGACCGCTGTGACCTACGGACACGACGACTCCCACGAGGCCATGGACCGTAGTCTGACTCCGGATCAGCTCGAGTCCTTCGAGAAGGACTTCGCCGCCCGGCCGGCGAACCGGCTGATGCAGAACGCGGTCACCCAGACACCCGTGGACGACGTCGCCCTGGACCGGCGGATCCTCACCGGCATCGACCACTCGGTCTCCCACCACCTGGACGACTGGAAGGTCACCAACCAGAAGCAGAGCGGACGCTGCTGGATGTTCGCGGGACTCAACCTCCTGCGGGTCGGCGCCGCGCGGAAACTCGGCGTCAAGGACTTCGAGTTCTCCCAGAACTACCTGCTCTGGTGGGACAAGTTCGAGCGCGCGAACCATTTCCTCGAGGCGGTCATCGAGACCTCGGACCGGGACGTGGACGACCGCACGGTGGCGTGCCTGCTGGCGGACCCGATCGGCGACGGCGGACAGTGGAACATGTTCGTGGCGCTGGTCGTCAAGCACGGCCTGGTGCCCAAGTCGGCCATGCCCGAGACCGACAGCTCCTCCTCGACCCGGGCGATGAACAGGGCCCTGAAGACGCTGCTCCGTCAGGGCGCACGTGATGTGCGGGCGCAGGCCGGCGAGGGAGTCGCGGCGCAGCGGGAGCGCAAGCGGGAGGTGCTGGCCGCCGTCCACCGGGTGCTCAGCATCCATCTGGGCACGCCTCCGCGGCGGTTCCTGTGGCAGTGGGAGGACAAGGACAAGCAGTTCCACCGCGACGGCTGGCTCACCCCGGCAGAGTTCGCCGCCTCGTACGTGCAGCTGCCCCTGGACGAGTACGTCTGTCTGGTGCACGACCCGCGGGAGTCCAGCCCGGTGGGCCGCACCTTCACCGTCGAGTACCTGGGCAACGTGGTGGACGCCCCGCCGGTGGTCTACCTCAACGCGCCGGCCGACCTGCTGAAGCGGCTGGCCATGGAGACGGTGGTCGGGGGCGAACCGGTGTGGTTCGGCTGTGACGTGTCCAAGATGATGCGGGCGGACGCCGGCGTCTGGGACGCCGAACTCTTCGACTACGCCGCTGTGTACGACGCCCCCTTCACCATGGACAAGGCCGCCCGGCTGCTGCACCACGACACGCAGATGACCCATGCGATGCTGTTCACCGGCGTCGACGTGGTGGACGGCAGCCCACGCCGCTGGCGGGTGGAGAACAGCTGGGGCGAGGAGAAGGCCGACAAGGGTTTCTGGACCATGAACGACTCGTGGTTCGGCGAGCACGTCTTCGAGATCGCGGTCCGGCGCTCCGCGCTGCCCCCGGAGCTGTCCGCCGCGCTCGACGAGCCGCCGATCGTCCTGCCCGCCTGGGATCCGATGGGCGCCCTCGCGGACTGAGGGCACCGAGGACCGCGGCTCGCCGAGCGCGTCGGCCGGCCGCTCCGGTCACTCCCGCGGAGCGCGCCCCGTCGGGCACACTCACCCTCATGGAGACTGCCGAATTCCTCGAGATCCTGGACCGCGAAGGCCGGCTGCTGGCAGCGGCTGCCGCCGCGGCCGGGACCGACGCCAAGGTGCCGACCTGTCCCGAGTGGCAGGTGCGCGACCTGCTGCGGCACACCGGGGCGGTGCACCGGTGGGCCGGCGCCCTCGTCGCCGGCGGCCACACCGCGCCCCGGCCCATGGACGACCCGCCGGAGCTGGACGGTGCCGAGCTGGTGGCCTGGTACCGGGACAGCCACCGTCTGCTGCTGGACACGCTGGCCGCCGCGCCCGTGGACCTGGAGTGCTGGACCTTCCATCCCGCGCCCAGCCCCTCGCCACTGGCGTTCTGGACCCGGCGGCAGGCGCACGAGACGACCGTGCACCGCTACGACGCCGAGGCGGCCCGAGGCGGTACGCCGTCCCCGGTCGCGCCGGACTTCGCGGCGGACGGCATCGACGAGTTGCTGCGCGGCTTCCACGCCCGCTCCCGGAGCCGGGTGCGCAGCGAGGAGCCGCGGGTGTTGCGGGTACGCGCGCAGGACGCCGGTCCGGACGCGGTGTGGACCGTACGGATCAGCACGGAACCGCCGCTGACCGTGCGCGCCGAGGAAGGGGAGGCGGAGGCGGAACTGTCCGGCCCCGCCGACCGGTTGTACCTGGCCCTGTGGAACCGGACGGCGGTGCCGCGGGTGACCGGCGACTCGTCGCTCGCCGACCTGTGGCGGGACCTGGCCGCGATCTGACGCCCGGTCAGCCGGCGTCTTCGAGCATCCGCGCCAGCACCGCGCGCTGCACCGGCCGTACCGCGCCGTGCAGCGCGCGTCCCTTCGCCGTGAGGGTCACGCGCACCCCGCGCCGGTCGTCGGGACACATGGCCCGCTCGACCAGGCCGTCCTTCTCCAGGCGGCCGATGAGCCGGGACAGTGCACTCTGACTGAGATGGACGCGGTCGGAGATCTCCTGCACCCGGTAGGCACAGCTGCCGTCCGCGGGGGCGCCCCCGGCCAGCAGGTCCAGGACCTCGAAGTCGCTGGCACACAGGCCGTGCGCGTGCAGCTCCCGGTCCAGTTCGCACTGGGTGCGGGCGTGCAGGGCCAGGATGTCCCGCCACTGTTCCACGAGCGCCTGTTCGGCCTTCTTCGCCGCCATGAGCGCACCGTAGCAGAGAAAGCAATCTATTGCATCGGCATTAAATGCGCTTGCATTCAATGCATGCGCATGTAGTGTCGTCGCCATGACCTCTCCGCTCACCACCCCCGCGTCCCAGGGACGGTGGACCCCCCGGCTGTGGGGCACCCTGCTCGTGCTCTGCGCCGCGATGTTCCTGGACGCGCTGGACGTGTCCATGGTCGGCGTCGCCCTGCCGTCCATCGGCTCCGACCTCCATCTGTCCACGTCGGCCCTGCAATGGGTCGTCAGCGGCTACATCCTGGGCTACGGCGGCCTGCTGCTGCTCGGCGGCCGGACCGCCGACCTGCTCGGCCGGCGTCAGGTGTTCCTGGTGGCGCTCGGCGTCTTCGCCCTGGCTTCGCTGCTCGGCGGACTCGTGGACTCGGGCCCGCTGCTGATCGCCAGCCGCTTCGTCAAGGGCCTGAGCGCGGCCTTCACGGCACCGGCGGGCCTGTCCATCATCACCACGACGTTCCCCGAGGGCCCGCTGCGCAACCGGGCCCTGTCGATCTATACCACGTGCGGCGCCACCGGCTACTCCATCGGCCTTGTCTTCTCCGGCCTGCTCACCGAGGCCGGCTGGCGGTTCACGATGCTGCTGCCCGCGCCCGTCGCCCTGCTGGCCCTGCTCGCCGGCATGCGCCTGCTGCCGCGCACCGGGCGCGAACGGGGCCGGGGCGGCTACGACATCCCGGGTGCCGTGCTCGGCACGGCCTCGATGCTGCTGCTGGTCTTCACCGTGGTGCAGGCACCCGAGGCGGGCTGGGCCTCGGCCCGTACGGTCCTGTCCTTCCTCGCCGTCGCCGTCCTGCTGGTGCTGTTCGTGCTGGCCGAGCTGCGCAGCCCCAGCCCGCTGGTCCGGCTCGGGGTACTGCGCTCCGGATCCCAGGTCCGGGCCCAGCTCGGCGCGTTGACGTTCGTCGGCAGCTACATGGGCTTCCAGTTCCTGGTCACGCTCTACATGCAGCAGGTGCTCGGCTGGTCCGCCCTGCACACCGCGCTGGCGTTCCTGCCGGCCGGTGCGCTGGTGGCGCTGTCCGCGACCAAGGTCGGGGCCGTCATCGACCGGTTCGGCACAACCCGCCTGATCGTGCTGGGCTTCGTCCTCATGACGGCCGGATACGCGCTGTTCCTGCGCATCGACCTCCACCCGGTCTACGCGGCAGTGATCCTGCCGACCATGCTGCTGGTCGGGGCGGGCTTCGCGCTGACCTTCCCGTCCCTCAACGTCCAGGCCACGAACGGGGTGGACGAGCACGAGCAGGGCATGGTCTCCGGTCTGCTCAACACCTCGGTGCAGGTCGGCGGCGCGATCTTCCTGGCCGTCGTGACGGCCGTGGTGACCGCCCACAGCCCCCAGAAGGCCACCCCGCAGGCCGTTCTCGACAGCTACCGGCCCGGTCTGGTCGTGGTCACGTTCATCGCGGTGGCCGGCCTGCTGATGTCGCTCACCGGACTGCGCCGGACCCGCACGCAACGGTCCGTCGTGGTCGCCCGGTCCACGGTGAACGAGGTCGCCCCGGCCACGGTGAAGGAGGCGGACGCGGACCGTGTACCTGTCCGCGACTGACGGGGAACGCCTCCCGGTGCGCCCGGCGGAGCCGTTTGCTCCGCCGGGCGCACGTCCGTGGAGTCGACGGGACGTACGACCTCGGGGCCGCGACAGCCCGGCCGGCAGGACGCGAAGGCAGTCGCGGCGGAGGCCTAACCCAGCCAGCCCGGTCGTACCAGCCCCGACTCGTAGGCGAGGACCACCAGTTGGGCGCGGTCCCGGGCGCCCAGCTTGACCATGGTCCGGCTCACGTGGGTCTTGGCCGTGAGCGGGCTGACCACCAGCCGGCGGGCGATCTCGTCGTTGGACAGGCCGATGCCGACCAGCGCCATCACCTCCCGTTCCCGCTCGGTGAGCCGGGCGAGGGCGCCGGCCGCCGCGGGCGCCTTGGAGCGCGCGGCGAACTCGGCGATCAGACGGCGGGTGACCCCCGGGGACAGCAGCGCGTCCCCCTCGCACACCGCCCGTACCGCGCGCACGAGTTCGTCCGGCTCGGTGTCCTTCACGAGGAAGCCGGAGGCGCCGGCGCGGATCGCCTCGAAGACGTACTCGTCGAGTTCGAAGGTGGTGAGCATGACCACCTTCACGTCCCCCAGGTCCGCGTCGGAGGTGATGCCCCTGGTCGCGGCCAGGCCGTCCAGGGCGGGCATGCGGATGTCCATGAGGACGACGTCCGGCCGCAGTTCGCGTACCCGGCGCAGCGCCTCCTCGCCGTCGGCCGCCTCACCGGCCACCTCGATGTCCGGCTGTGCGTCGAGCAGCGCCCGGAATCCCGCGCGCACCAGCGACTGGTCGTCGGCGAGCAGTACCCGGATCAACGGTCCTCCCTGAGGTGCGACGGCAGGACGGCGAGCACCCGGAAGCCGCCGTCGGGGCGCTGGCCCGCCTCGATGGTGCCACCCAGCGCGGCGGCCCGCTCCCGCATGCCGGCCAGCCCGTTCCCACTGCCGCCGGCGTCCGCGCCGGTCGCCGGTCCGTCGTCGTCGATCCGCAGCCGCAGGGCGCCGTCGTCGTACGCGAGGTGCACGCGCGCGTGCCGCGACCCGGAGTGCCGTACGACGTTGGTCAGGGCCTCCTGCACGATGCGGAAGGCGGCCAGGCCGGCGCCGGGCGGCAGCTGCGGCGGCACGCCGTCCAGCTCCACGGTCAGCCCCGCCGCGGCCGCCTGCTCCACCAGTTCCGGCAGCCGGTCGAGGCCGGGGGCGGGGGCACGCGGCGCGGCACCGGACGCGCGCAGCGTGTCGAGGACCTGGCGCACCTCACCGAGCGCCTCCTTGCTCGCGGTCTTGATGGTGGTGAGCGCGGCCCGGGCCTTCTCGGGGTCGCCGTCGAGCAGGGCGAGCCCCATGCCGGCCTGGACGTTGATGACGGAGATGCTGTGCGCGAGGACGTCGTGCAGCTCGCGGGCGATGCGCAGTCGTTCCTCGTCCGCGCGCCGCTGCGCCGCCTGGGCGCGGTCCGCGCGTTCCCGTGCCCACTGCTCGCGCCGCACCCTCGCCAGTTCGGACAGGGCGACGACGGCCAGCACCCAGGTGGCGGCGACGATCTGCTGGGTGAGGCTCCCGCTCTCGTCGCCTTTGGGCGGGAGCCGGCGGAACAGCCAGAGGGCGATCAGGGCGTGCCCGGCCCACAGCAGGCCGACGGCCGCCCAGGCGGCCCGCCGGTGCCCGGCCGTGACCGCGCTGAAGCAGCTGACGGCGACGGTCAGGAAGACCGGCCCGTAGGGGAAGCCCGCGGCCAGGTAGACGAGGGTCGCCGCGGCGGTGCCGAAGGCCACGGCCGCCGGGTGGCGGTGCCGCCACAGCAGCAGGAGCGAGGCGACGAGCAGGAGCACGCGGGCGTAGGCGTTCAGCTCGACGCGGTGCGTTTCGCCGTGCGCGGCGAAGTTGGTGCCGACCAGGACGACCGCGGTGAGCAGCGCGGTGGAGCGCCAGGGCAGGCGAGCGGCGGCCGGCTCCGCGTCGTCGGCGCGCGGCCACCACGGCGGCCCGTACCGCCACAGGTGCGAGGGACCGCGTCCGTGCTGCTGCGTCATGCCCGTCACGCTAGCCGCCGTGGGCCGCCGGGACGTCGGCCGGGCGAGGTGCTCGGCCGTACTCCCCGGGGAGTACGGCAGCCCGTCCGCTCAGCGGCCGTCCGCCGGTCCCGCCGCCTCGGCGGTGAACAGCAACTCCGCGTCGAAGCCCATGCCGGTGAAGTGGCCGGCGAGTTCCAGCGAGAGCACGCCGTGCAGTCGGGTCCAGAACGCCAGGGCACGGCGCAGCACGGACGGCGGGGCGGGGTGATCGCCCGCCCAGGCACGGTGGTCCGCGAGGTGGGTCTCGAAGGCGTCGGGTGACGCGCCGCGCGGTCGCTCGGCCGCACAGACGTCCAGCAGGACGGCCATGATCTCCCGGGCGATCGCCGTGATGTCGTCCGGCGCCCGGTATCCGGGAACCGGTGTGCCGTAGACGAGGAAGTAGCGCTGGGGGTCCTCCAGCGCCCAGCCGCGCAGCGCCCGGGCCAGACCGGGCAGGTCCGCGCCCGCGTCGGCCGCGGCGCGGAAGGTGTCCGCGAGGCTGCGGTAGCCGTCCCGGACCAGCTCGGTGATCAGGTCGTCCCGGCCGGAGAAGTACCGGTACAGCGCAGGGCCGCTCATGCCCAGTTGTCTGGCGATGGCGTTGAGGGACAGCCCGGACGCGCCCGCGGTGGCGATCTGTTCCCAGGCCTTGGCCTTGATCTCCGCGCGTACCTGAGCGCGGTAGCGCTCCCGGGGACCGGCCGCGTCTGCCGTCATCGCGTTCACGCTCCTCATGGTCGGGTTTCAACCTATCACTGCCGAGAGAGGCCATAACAGACATGCGAGATGAAGGCTTGACACTGTCGATAGGGACAGTCATTTTAGTTATAGCTTCTAACTCAAGCGAGGCGCTCTAGGTGTTTCGCCGCAAGCCGGAGTCGCCCACCGCTCTCTCCCACCTGGAGGTCGTCGTGATGGACAGCAAGGAACTCGTCGAGGTCGTCCTGCCGGGCACGGTCGAGCCGGAGGAGCTGCAGCTGCGGCACCGGCCCGTCCCGCGGCCGGGAGCCGGGCAGATCGTGGTCCGGGTGGAGGCGACCGGGGTGTCCTTCGCCGAGCAGCAGATGCGCCGCGGCCGCTACTACGACCAGCCGCCGTTCCCGTTCGTACCGGGCTACGACCTGGTCGGCACGGTGCTCACGGCCGGCGCCGGCGTCGCACCGGGGCTCGTCGGCACGCGGGTCGCGGCGCTGGTCAAGGTCGGCGGCTGGGCCAGCCATGTGGTGCTCGACGCGGCCGGCGTGGTGGAGGTGCCGGCCGCGATCGGTCCGGCCGAGGCCGAGACGCTGGTGGTCAACGGGATCACCGCGTGGCAGATGCTGCACCGCAAGGCGCGGGTGCGCGACGGCGGCACGGTCCTGGTCCACGGCGCCAACGGGGGCGTCGGGACGGTCCTGGTCCAGCTCGCCCGTGCCGCGGGCCTGCAGGTGATCGGCACGGCGTCCGCGCGTCATCACGAGGCGCTGCGCGAGCTGGGCGCCGTCCCGGTCGACTACCGCACCGAGGACGTCCCGGCCCGGGTCCGTGAACTCGCTCCGGGCGGGGTGGACGCCGTCTTCGACCATCTGGGCGGGCGCAGTGTCGTCGACTCCTGGCGGCTGCTCGCCCCCGGCGGGACCCTCGTCTCCTACGGCAGTGCCACCACCCGGGACGACTCGGGCTCGAAGCAGTGGCCCGTCCTGAAGATCCTCGGCCGGGTGTGGTGGTGGAACGCGCTGCCCAACGGCCGTCACTCGTACTTCTTCAACGTCTGGGCGGGGCGCGCCCTGAACAGGGACCGTTTCCGGGACCGGCTGCGCGCCGACCTCACCCAGGTGTTCCAGGCCCTGGAGCGCGGCGAGCTGACCGCGCGGATCGCGGCCCGGCTGCCGCTCACCGAGGTCGCGGAGGCGATGCGGCTCGCCGAGTCCGGCACGGTGACCGGCAAGGTCGTCCTGGTCCCGGAAGCGTAGGTGCGGCCGGCAGCCGGACCCGGCGTCCGGCCGGCAGGGGCGGACCGGCCCCAGGCCCTGGGCGAGCAGGCGGTCGACCGTCAGGGGGTGGACCAGCACCGGGTCCTGGGCGAGCCGGGCGGACGGCCGTCAGGGCGTGGACCAGCCCCGGTCCTGGGCGAGCCGGGCGGACGGCCGTCAGCGGTGGACCAGCCCCACGTCCCGGGCGAGCCGGGCGGCCGCGTGCCGGAAGAACGCCTCCCGGTCCTCCACGACCCGGTGGAACTGCCCGAACAGCTCGAACCCGACCAGCCCGAACAGCTGGGCCCAGGCCGCAACCAGCGCCACGGCCGCCCCGGGAGGCAGGTCGGGGGCGAGGTCCCGGACCATGCGCTCGCCCTCGGGGCGCAGCTCGGCGGGCAGCGGCAGGCCGGCGAGGCCGGGGTCCCGGGCGGCGTCCCGGACGATGCCGATGAGGAGCAGTCCGACGCGCGCGGCGGCCGGCACGGTGGTCTCGGGGGCGGCGTAGCCGGGCACCGGCGATCCGTAGATCAGGCTGTACTCGTGCGGATGAGCGAGGGCCCACGCGCGCACCGCCTCGCACACGGTCGTCCAGCGCCGCACATGGTCCGTGGCCGCCGCCTTCGCGTGGGCCGTCTCGGCCGCCTCGCCGAGGGAGTCGTAGGCGTCGATGATCAGCGCGGTCAGCAGGTCGTCGCGGCTCGGGAAGTAGCGGTAGAGCGCCGAGGAGACCATCCCCAGCTCGCGGGCGACGGCCCGCAGGGAGAGCTTGGCGGCGCCCTCCGCCGCGAGCTGTCTGCGCGCTGCGTCCTTGATGGCGGCCGTCACTTCGATTCTGGCCCGCGCGCGGGCGCCCTGTGCGGTGCTCATGCCAGCCAGTGTGCCACGACGCCAGAGCAGTGCACACAAACAGAAGCGGCGCCCCGAAAAGAGAGCACTGCTCTTGTGCGAGAGCGCCAGTCTCCCGCATAGTGGAGTCGAGCGAGAGCACCGCTCTCCCGAACAGTGGGGGTCACCATGTCGTCGTCTTCGCCGTACTACCTCAAGGGCAGCCCGCTGACCGTCCGGATGAACGCGGTCATCGGCTGGCTCGCCCGGCACGGACTCAGCCTCGCGGGCACCGCCGAGATGTCCGTGCGCGGCCGCAAGAGCGGCAAGGTGCAGCGCATCCCGGTCAACCCGCACACCTGCCAGGGCGGCCAGTACCTGGTCTCGGCGCGGGGTCACTCGCAGTGGGTGCGGAACATGCGCGCGGCCGGCGGCGGCGAACTGCGCGTCGGCCGCACGGTGCGCACCTTCACGGCGGTGGAACTCCCCGACGCCGAGAAGCTCCCCGTCCTGCGGACCTACCTGGAGAGGTGGGGCTGGGAGGTCGCCCAGTACTTCGACGGCGTGACCGCCAAGTCCTCGGACGAGGAGATCATCGCCTGCGCCGGCGACCACCCGGTCTTCCGCATCACCGTCACGAGCTGACGGGCTCCTCCGCGGGAGCGGCCGGCCCGCGGTCCAGCGCGGTCAGGGCGCGCTGGGCGAGTGGGTGCGAGCGGACGAGCTCACCCAGCGACGTGGACCCCTGGGTGATCTCCCGGAACGCCCGCCAGGCCGGACGGAAACCGGTGAGGGCCGCGTGGAAGAGGCCGGGACGCTTCTCGAACAGGGCCAGCATCCGCTTGCCGACGCTCATCTCGACGCCGAGCCCCGCCTTGATCGCGAAGGCGTAGTTCAGGGCCTGACGGCGGGTGTCCACGGCGTCGTTCGCCTCGGCGATGCGCACCGCCCACTCCCCCGCCAGCCGGCCGGAGCGCAGCGCGAAGGAGATTCCCTCACGGGTCCACGGCTCCAGCAGGCCCGCGGCGTCCCCGCAGACCAGCACCCGGCCCCGGGAGAGCGGCGAGTCGTCGGCACGGCAGCGGGTGAGGTGCCCGGTGGAGACGGCCGGCTCGAATCCGGCCAGCCCGAGCCGGGCGATGAAGTCCTCCAAGTACCGCTTGGTGGCGGAGCCTTCGCCGCGCGCGGAGATCACGCCGACGGTCAGCGTGTCGCCCTTGGGGAACACCCAGCCGTAACTGCCCGGCATCGGACCCCAGTCGATCAGGACCCGGCCCTTCCAGTCCTCGGCGACCGTCTCCGGCACCGGGATCTCCGCCTCCAGGCCGAGGTCGACCTGGTCGAGCTTCACTCCGACGTGGGCTCCTATGCGGCTGGCGCTGCCGTCGGCACCGACGACCGCACGGGCCAGCACCGTCTCGCCGCCCTGGAGCACCACGGCGACCGTCCGGCGGTCCGGCACCGCGGAGCCGTGCTGCTCGACGCGCTGCACCGTCACGCCCGTCCGCACCTCGACACCCGCCTTCTGCGCGTGCTCGACCAGCTGCTGGTCGAACTCGGGCCGGTTGATCAGCCCGAACAGCATCTGCTTGGAGCGGCGGGTACGGGTGAAGCGGCCGTTGTTCGAGAACGTGATCGCGTGCACCCGGTCCCGGAACGGCAGCTCGAAGCCGGGTGGCAGGGCATCGCGCGACGGACCGATGATGCCGCCGCCGCACGTCTTGTAGCGGGGCAACCCGGCCTTCTCCAGCAACAGCACGCGCCGCCCCGCGACCGCCGCCGCGTAGGCGGCCGAAGCCCCCGCGGGTCCCGCGCCCACCACGACGACGTCCCACACCTGCTGCACGTCGTCCGCCGAAGAGTTCTCGCTGCTCACGATGGTCTGCTGCTCCGATCAAACCGCTGCCGAAGTGTCCCCCCGCATCCTACGGCGGCCGTCCGCGCAGGCTGCTGTGGGAGGATCGGTGTACTCACCCCGTACAACGTCGCACCCACGAGGAGCGTGCCCATGTCGTCGAATCCGGTCGCCGAGACCGTGGCTTCGCTGCTGCCCCGGGCCAAGGCGGAGCTGGCCGAGCTGGTCGCCTTCAAGTCGGTGGCGGACTTCGCGCAGTTCCCGAGGAGCGAGAGCGAGGGTGCCGCGCGCTGGATCGCCGACGCGCTGAGCGCGGAGGGCTTCGTCGACGTCGCGCTGCTGGACACCCCGGACGGCACGCAGTCCGTCTACGGCCGGCTGCCGGGCCCCGAGGGTGCCAAAACGGTTCTTCTCTATGCGCACTACGACGTCCAGCCTCCGCTGGACGAGGCCGGCTGGACCACCCCGCCGTTCGAGCTGACCGAGCGCGACGGCCGCTGGTACGGCCGCGGGACCGCCGACTGCAAGGGCGGATTCCTCATGCACCTGCTCGCGCTGCGCGCCCTCAAGGCGAACGGCGGTGTGCCGGTGCACGTCAAGGTGATCGTGGAAGGCTCGGAGGAGCAGGGCACCGGTGGTCTGGAGCGGTACGCCGAGCAGCACCCCGAGCTGCTGGCGGCCGACACGATCGTCATCGGCGACGCGGGCAACTTCCGCGTGGGCCTGCCGACCGTGACGACCACCCTGCGCGGCATGACCCTGGTGCGGGTGCAGGTCGACACGCTGGCCGGCAACCTGCACTCGGGACAGTTCGGCGGCGCCGCCCCGGACGCGCTGGCCGCGCTGATCCGGGTCCTGGACTCGCTGCGCGCCGAGGACGGCTCGACCACGGTCGACGGACTGGACTCCACGGCGCGGTGGGACGGTCTGGAGTACACGGAGCAGCAGTTCCGTACGGACGCCAAGGTGCTGGACGGCGTGGGACTGATCGGTGAGGGGTCGGTCGCCGACCGCATCTGGGCCCGCCCGGCCGTCACCGTCATCGGCATCGACTGCCCGCCGGTCGTCGGAGCCACCCCCTCCGTGCAGTCGAGCGCCCGCGCCCTGATCAGCCTGCGGGTGTCGCCGGGCATGAACGCGGCGGAGGCCACCAAGCTGCTGCAGGCGCACATCGAGGCCCACACGCCGTGGGGCGCCCGGGTCACCACCGAGCAGATCGGCCAGGGCCAGCCGTTCCGCGCCGACACCTCCAGCCCCGCCTACCAGGCGATGGCCGACGCGATGGCGGTCGCCTACCCGGGCGAGACGATGCAGTACGCCGGCCAGGGCGGCTCCATCCCGCTGTGCAACACCCTCGCCGGTCTGTACCCGCAGGCGGAGATCCTCCTCATCGGGCTCAGCGAGCCGGAGGCGCAGATCCACGCGGTCAACGAGAGCGTGTCCCCCGAGGAGCTGGAGCGGCTGTCGGTCGCCGAGGCGCTGTTCCTGCGCAACTACGCGGCGGGCTGAACCCTTCTGCCCACGGCAGAGGACCCTCGCCCCCGGGCGGGGGTCCTCCCTACGGTCGCGGCATGGACGTCATCGAACTGCTCCCCCGCCTCCACCTCTTGCGCTTCCCGGTCGGCCAGGCCTATCTCTGGCGCGACGACGAGGCGTTGACACTGATCGACGCCGGCACGGTCGGCTCCGGCCGGACCATCGCCGACGCGCTCACCCGGCTCGGGCACGCGCCGGGTGACCTGCGGCGGATCGTCCTGACGCACTTCCACGAGGACCACGTGGGCGGCGCGGGCGAGCTGGCCGCGCTGACCGGGGCGGAGGTGCTGGCCCACCGGCTGGACGCGCCCTTCGTACGCGGCGAACTCCCCGGCCCGCCGCCGCGGTTCGAGGAGTGGGAGCTGCCCGTCCACGCGGAAGCGGTCAAGCACCTGCCCGAGGGCACGCCGGTGCCCCCGGCCGCCGTCACCGGCCTGTCGGACGGCGATGTGCTGGACTTCGGCGGTGGCACACGGGTGATCCACGTCCCCGGGCACACGGACGGCAGCATCGCGCTGTTCCTGCCCGAGGAGCGCGTGGTGTTCACCGGGGACACGGTCGCGGCGTCCCCGGTGGACGGGTCGGTGATACCGGGGGTGTTCAACCTGGACCGGGAGCAACTCCTCCGCTCGCTCGGCCGGTTGGCGGACCTCGACGCGGAGGTGGCCTGCTTCGGGCACGGCGCGCCGGTGGTGGGGCGCGCCGCCACCGCGCTGCACGGGCTGGCGGCCGCGGTCTGAGCCGGCGAGGCACGCGCTGCCGCCGGCGCCCGGAGTCCCACGCGACGAGGCCCCGGACGCCGGCGCCCGCACCGCAGGAGGGACCACCGCCACCGGTCACCCGCGCACCGCGGTGACCGCTCAGCCGACGGGCACTCCGGCCTCCAGGTACAGCGCGGCACCCCGCTCGCGCGCCCGCAGCGCCCAGCGCAGCCGCTCGTAGCGGACGGGCGGCAGCATCGCGGCGGCCTCCTGCTCGGTGGCGAACCGCCAGGCACGCAGCTCCGGGCCGGGCAGCAGCACCCGGGAGGCCTCGCCGGACTCCAGCCGGCCGCCGTCGAACAGCAGCCGCAGCCCGCCGTAACCGGGCGGGGCGGGCCGCTCCCAGTCCACCACGAGCAGCCGGGGTACGTCCCGCAGCCGTATCCCCGTCTCCTCGGCGACCTCTCGCATCCCGGCGCGGGCCGGCGCCTCGCCCCGCTCCACCACGCCCCCGGGGAACTCCCAGCCGGGCTTGTACGTGGGGTCGACGAGCAGCACCCGGTCCTGCTCGTCGAAGAGGAGAACCCCGGCGGCGAGGGTCTCGGCGGTCGGCTCCGGGGTCTGCACGATGTCGCAGGCGGGTACGGCGCCGCTGCCGACGGCTTCGGCGATGCGGGCGGCGGTCTCGTACGGGGTGAGGGCGCTGGTGTCGACGAGGTGGGCGTCGGCGGTCAGCCAGGTGGAGAGGGCGGCGCGGTAGGGCTCGATGTGGTCGTAGGCCCACTGGTGTGTCCGCAGTTCGCCGTCGGGCAGCTCGGGCGGGATCTCCCGCCCGGCTATCCGCTCGCGCAGGATCGTTTCGGCCGGGGCGAGGAGCAGATGGTGCACCGCTATCCTGCGGGCTGCGAGGCCGCCGAAGATCTCGTCGCGGTACTCCTGGCGGAGCAGGGTCATGGGCACCACGAGAGTGCCGCCCAGCTCGGCGAGCACCGCGGCGGCGGTGTCGACGACCAGCCGGCGCCAGATCGGCAGGTCCTGGAAGTCGCCGACCTCGTCGAGGCGCTTGGGCGGCAGCAGGTGCGTGAGCCCCCCGCCGATGATCTCGGGGTCGAAGAGCGTGCTGTTCGGGATCAGCTCGATCAGTTCCCGTGCGGCGGTGGTCTTCCCCGCACCGAACGCGCCGTTGATCCAGACGACGGTCACGGACTCCCCCTCTTCTGTTTGGCCCCCTGAGGCTTGCCCGCTCCACCCTGCCACGGAAACCCCGTCCCGTTGAGGGCGCCTGTCCGTACACACAGGGGTGCCGGTGCCCCCTGCGGTGGGGGGCACCGGCACGCACGCCGTACGACTGCGGGTCTACTCCTGCCCGGCGTCGTCGTCGATGCCCAGGCTGTCCTGGCTGACGAGGCGGCCTGCCCCGTCGAGGGCGTCCGCGACGTGCAGGTCACCGAGCAGACCGTCTTCGGCCGCGTGGGACGGGGTGGGGAGCAGGCCGTCGTCCGCCGCGTGGGACGGGGTGACGGCGGCCACGACGAATCCGGTGGCGAGGGAGGCGATGGCGAGCATGCTGCGCTTCTTCATACGCTGATCAACTGCGGAACGGCCCGGGGGTCACGCGGCGCACCGCAGTTCCGCCCGCGCCCCGGGGCACCCGCTACACCCCGCCTCCGCCACGTGCCGGTCCGCACGCCGGCGGGGAAATCTCCTGGCGGGGACGATCACGGCACGGTTATCGTCCCAGGACCCCGACCGCCGTGACCGCCCAGAAAGGCGCAGCCATGACCCGCCCCCGCTCCACCACCACGCTCTGGCGCCCGACGGGCCCGAAGGAGCTCGAGCTGGTACGGGACCTGGGATGGCGTGCCTGGCCGCCGCGGCTCCCGGAGCAGCCGATCTTCTATCCCGTACTCAACGAGGACTACGCGATCCGCATCGCCCGGGACTGGAACGTCCGGCACGACGGCGCCGGTTTCGTGACCCGCTTCGAGGTCGACACCGAGTTCCTCGCCCGCTACCCGGTACAGCAGGCCGGCGGCAGGACGATCCTGGAACTGTGGGTCCCGGCGGAGGAACTGCCCGAGTTCAACACGCACATCGTCGGCCGCATCGAGGTCGTGCACGAGTTCCGGCCGGCGCCTGAGGGCGCCTGAGCGATAAGCGGGGCTCCGGCGCCACGGCCCGCGCAAGGCGCCCCGGGACTCCGGCGCCACGGCCCGCCCAAGGCGTCCGAAACCAACACTTCCGAACGCAGCCTCACGCTGCCGGGGCCCAATCGCCGTAGTGTCAAGGTTTCTGACGGGTAGTGACCGGGCAAGGCGCACCTCTTCCAACAGACTCCGACACGTCCTACCGTAAGCGCGCACCGATGACGCGTACATGTCGCTCGGCGTCGGCCGGGCCGTCGCATGCCGTCATCCCGCCTTACGCGAGTCGGAGGAACGTCAACGATGCGTCGACCTCACACCCGCACCACCAGCACCACCCGCCGGAGAGTGGCCGGCGCGTTCGCCGCGGGGCTGCTGTGCGCGGCCGGCCTCGCCGCACCCGCCCTCGCCGCACCCGCTCCGGCCGCGCCCGCCGTCCTCGACGCGCCCGCCGCGGCCGAGGCGGCCCCGGGGCCGGCCGAAGGTCTGGCCGCGACCCCGCCCATGGGCTTCAACAACTGGAACTCCACGCACTGCCGTGCCGAGTTCGACGAGGCCATGGTCAAGGGCATCGCGGACCTCTTCGTCGAGAAGGGCCTGAAGGACGCGGGCTACCGGTACGTCAACCTCGACGACTGCTGGGCCCTGCCGCACCGCGACACCGACGGCAAGCTGGTGCCCGACCCCGTGCGCTTCCCGGGCGGGATCAAGGCGGTCGCGGACTACGTCCACGCCAAGGGGCTCAAGCTCGGCATCTACACCAGCGCCGGCATCAAGACCTGCAACAGCGCAGGCTTCCCGGGGGCGCTGGGGCACGAATACAGCGACGCGCGGCAGTTCGCCGACTGGGGCGTGGACTACCTGAAGTACGACAACTGCAACAACATGGGCGTGGACGCCCGGCAGCGCTACCGGACCATGCGCGACGCGCTCGAGGCGACCGGACGCCCCATGATCTACAGCATCTGCGAATGGGGCGAGAACAAGCCCTGGGAGTGGGCCTCGGGCGTCGGCCACCTGTGGCGTACCACCGGGGACATCAGCGACAGCTGGAGTTCCATGCTGTCCATCCTGAAGCAGAACCTCCCCCTCGCGCCGTACGCCGGCCCCGGCCACTGGAACGACCCCGACATGCTGGAGGTCGGCAACGGCGGCATGACGGACACCGAGTACCGCTCGCACTTCTCCCTCTGGTCGGTCATGGCGGCGCCGCTGCTCATCGGCACCGACCTGCGCAAGGCCACCCCGGCGACCTTCGACATCCTGGGCAACAAGGAGGTCGTCGCCGTCGACCAGGACCCGCTCGGCAAACAGGGCACGGTCGTCAGCTCCGCGGGCGGACGCTGGGTCGTCGCCAAGGAGATGAAGGACGGGAGCCGCGCGGTCGCCCTCTTCAACGAATCCGGCACCGCCCAGCGGATCACTACCAGCGCGAACGCCCTCGGCCTGCCCGACGCCGACGCCTACACCCTGCGCGACCTGTGGCAGCACCGCGGCTTCAACACCGCCGGCACCATCGCCGCGACCGTCCCCGCCCACGGCACCGTCCTGCTGCGGGTCGCGGCGGATCCGGACTGGGCCGCCCAGCCGCCCGCCGTCGACCTAGGCCTGGACGGCAGCCCGCTGCTCGAGGCGGCCACCCCGGCCACGCTGACCAGCGTCGTCACCGACCTCGGCCGCACCCCCGCGCGCCGCGTCTCGGTGTCCCTGACCGGCCCCGACGGCTGGACTTTCAGGCCCACCACGGCGACCTCGGCCACCGCTCTCACCACCGGCAGGTCCCTGCGCACCGGCTGGCGCGTGACGGCTCCGGCCGGAACCCCGGCCGGCCCCTACGGCCTCACCCTGCGGACGAGTTACCGCTCGCCCGCCGGTCAGCGCGTGACCAGCACGCTCCCGCTCACCGCGTCCGTCGTCGTGGCACCGCCCGCCGGAACGTCGTACCTCGGCGACCTGCCGTGGCTCTCGGCGACCAGCGGCTGGGGGCCGGTGGAACGCGACACCAGCAACGGGGAGAGCGCCGCGGGCGACGGGCGTCCGATCACCATCGGCGGGACGGTGTACGGCAAGGGGCTCGGTGTGCACGCGCTCAGCGAGGTCTCCTTCTACACCGGGAAAACCTGCGAGAAGGTCACCGCCGACGTGGGCGTGGACGACGAGAAGAACACGAAGGGCACCGTCGCCTTCGAGATCTGGGCGGACGGCACCGAGGCCGCCGCCACCGGCGTCCTCTCCCATGCGATGCCCGCCCAGCGGGTCACCGCCGACGTCACCGGCGCCCAGGTGGTCCGGCTCGTCGTCACCGACGGCGGGGACGGCGTCGACTCGGACCACGCGGACTGGGCGGACGCCCGCCTGACCTGCTGACGCCCGCAGGGCCGGCACCCGGCCGCCGACGCTCCCAGGGCCCGCACCCGATGTCGCTGACGGCGACAAGGCCGACGCCCGTCCGCCGATGCCCGTCCGAGCCCCGCCGCACCCGGCGCCCCGCACGGCCGACGGCGCCCGCGATGCCGGCGTCCGGCCGAGTCGCCGGGCGCCCACCTGCCGTCGCCGCCGGGCCGCCGGCGGCTACAGGCTCGCCGCGGTCGTGTCCGGCCTGCGGGCCAGCGCGGCCGCGGCGGCGCCGACCAGCCCCGCGTCGGTGCCGGTCTGCGCGGGCACGACGGTGAGCCGCTGCACGAAGGAGAGGGTCGCGTAGTCGGAGAGGGCCTTGCGCAGCGGCGTGAGGAGGATGTCGCCGGCCTTGCCCACACCCCCGCCGATCACGGCGATGTCGATCTCGACCAGCGTCGCGGTGGCGGCGATGCCGGCGGCCAGTGCCCGCGCCGCCCGTTCGAAGGAGGCCACCGCCACCGGGTCGCCCGCGCGGGCGGCCGCGGCCACCGCGGCCGCCGAGGTGTCGCCGTCGGGCCCGGGCCGCCAGCCCTGCTCCAGCGCGCGGCGGGCGATGTTGGGGCCGCTGGCGATGCGCTCCACGCAGCCGCGCGAGCCGCACGGGCACGGGTCGCCGTCCAGGTCGACGCTGATGTGGCCGATGTGCCCGGCGTTGCCGGTCGGCCCCGGGTGCAGCCGCCCGCCCAGGACGAGGCCGCCGCCCACCCCGGTCGAAACGACCATGCACAGCGCGTTGTCGTGGCCGCGGGCGGCACCCTGCCAGTGCTCGGCCGCCGTGATCGCGACGCCGTCGCCGATCAGCTCCACCGGCAGCCCGCCGGTGGCCGCGCGCACCCGCTCGACCAGCGGGAAGTCACGCCAGCCCGGCACGTTCACCGGACTGACGGTGCCCGCCGAGGCGTCCACCGGGCCGGCGCTGCCGATGCCGACGGAGCCGGCGCGTCCCCACAGCGGCGAGCCGGCGAGGTCGCCGAGCACCTCCGCCACCGCCCGCATGACCGTTTCGCCGTCCTGCCGTGCGGGCGTGGCCCGCTGGGTCCGGGCATGTATCCGTCCGTCGCCGTCCACCAGCGCGCCGGCGATCTTGGTACCGCCGATGTCCAGGGCCGCCACGAGGTCGGTGTGCATCAGAGTCAGATCTCCCCGTTGAAGCTTGAAAGCGAAGAAAGGCAGCCGGTCAAGCGGTGGGGGCGCAGGCCGGAGACAGCGGTGGACAGTCTCTCCCGCATCTGACAACGTTGTCCAGGCTCTATGCTCGACGCCACATCCTCATACAAGCCCACGGATCACGCACCACCTCCCGTGGAGAGATACGGACGAGAGACAGGACCGACGCATCGTGCCCGAGACCACCCGCCGTACAGAGCGCCTCCCCGGGAACCGGTACGGCAACCGCCCGACGATGAAGGACGTGGCGGCGCGCGCCGGTGTGGGCCTGAAGACGGTGTCGCGGGTGGTGAACGGCGAGCCCGGAGTCACCCCCGACACCGAGCGCCGGGTGCAGGAGGCCATCGACGCGCTGGGCTTCCGCCGCAACGACAGCGCCCGGGTGCTGCGCAAGGGCCGTACGGCCAGCATCGGGCTGGTCCTGGAGGATCTCGCGGACCCGTTCTACGGCCCGCTCAGCCGTGCCGTGGAGGAGGTCGCCCGCGCCCACGGGGCGCTGCTGATCAACGGGTCCAGCGCCGAGGACCCGGAGCGCGAGCAGGAGCTGGCGCTGGCCCTGTGCGCGCGCCGGGTGGACGGTCTGGTGGTGATCCCGGCCGGGGACGACCACCGCTATCTCGAGCCGGAGATCAGGGCCGGGGTGGCGACCGTGTTCGTGGACCGCCCGGCGGGCCGGATCGACGCCGACGTGGTCCTGTCCGACAACTACGGCGGCGCGCGCGGCGGTGTCGCCCACCTCATCGCGCACGGCCACCGCCGGATCGGGTTCATCGGCGACATGCCCCGCATCCACACCGCCGCCGAACGGCTGCGCGGCTACCGGGCCGCCATGGAGGACGCGGGGATACCGGTCGAGGAGCGCTGGATGTCCCTCGGTGCGACGAACCCCGAGCGGGTGCGGCGGGCGGCCGAGGAGATGCTGTCCGGGCCCGATCCCGTCACCGCCGTCTTCACCGGCAACAACCGGGTCACGGTCACGGTGATCCGGGTCCTCGCCGAGCAGTCCCGCCGGGTCGCGCTCGTCGGCTTCGACGACATCGAGCTGGCCGATCTGCTGCAGCCGGGCGTCACGGTGGTGGCGCAGGACGCGGCGGCCCTGGGCCGTACCGCCGCCGAGCGGCTCTTCCGTCAGCTGGACGGCACGCTCGTGGCGCCCGAGCGGATCGAGCTGCCGACCCGGCTGATCAGCCGCGGATCGGGCGAGCTGCCACCGGCGGACTGAGCATGGCCACGCTGGAGGAGCTGGGCCTCGCCGTGGCGCCCCGCGACCGTCCGCTGACGTATCCCGGTGCCTGGCCCGCCGACTCCGGGCTGCTGCACGGCGACCGGATGCTCCCGCTGGAGCGGCTGGTGTACGACGACCGGGTGCCGGTCCTCGCCATCGGCTCCAACGCCTGTCCCGGCCAGCTGCGGCACAAGATGACCGAGTTCGGCATCGACTCCCCGCTGCCGATGGTGCGGGCCCGGGTGACCGGGATCGACGTGGGCGTCTCGGCCCACGTGAGCCGCTTCGGCTACGTCTCCGCCTCGCCCGTGAGGTCCCCCCGCGCGTTACGTGAGCTGTTCGTCATCTGGCTCGACGCCCGGCAGCTGGACGTGATCGACGCCAGCGAGGGCGTGCCGCTGCCCCGCGGGAACTTCCACCGGGCGTGGGTGCCCGCGCCGGACGTCCTGATCGCACTGCCCGACGGTTCCGTGCTCCCGGGGGCGTACGTGTACGTCAACCGGCACGGGGTGCTGCACAACGGTGCCCGCGCGCCGCGCCGGCATCCCGGGCAGCATGCCCTGCTGAGTGAACTCCTGGTGCGCTCCGCCTCGTTGCGGGAGTGGTTCGGCGGCACGCCGGAGGAGTTCTGTGCCCGGGCCCGTGCGTGCCCCGAGCTGTGCGCCCGGGGCACGCGGCTGTTCGCCGAGCGGAACTGGGTGACGGGTTCGGGCCTCGAACCGTACGCGGACGGCCGGCCGTAGCCCGTGCGTGGCCCGCCGTCAGGGGTGACGGGCCGCGGGGCGCCGCTACTTCGCCGAGGCTGTCAGGTCGCCGCGCCGGGGCGTCGCGAAGCTCTCCAGGTCGGCCCGGGTCAGGCCGCTGAGCCGGGCCACCTCGGCGATGTCGAGGGCACCGCAGTCCAGGCCGCGCAGCAGGTAACCGCTGAGGGCCTTGGCGGTGGCGGGCTCGTCCATCACGTCGCCGCCGGCCCGGTTGGCGTACCTGGCGAGCCGGCCCGCGGCCTGCTCGAAGCCCTCGCGGTAGAAGGCGAAGACGGCCGCGTAGCGGGTGGGGATGTGGCCGGGGTGCATGTCCCAGCCCTGGTAGTAGGCGCGGGCCAGGGCGCGGCGGGTGAGGCCGTAGTGCAGGCGCCAGGCGTCGTGGACCTTCTCGGTCGGGCCGACCGGCAGGACGTTCGTGGAGCCGTCCGAGACCCGGACGCCGGTGCCCGCCGCGGCGACCTGCATGACCGCCTTGGCATGGTCGGCGGCCGGGTGGTCGCTGGCCTGGTAGGCGGCGGAGACGCCGAGGCAGGCGCTGTAGTCGAAGGTGCCGTAGTGCAGCCCGGTGGCGCGGCCCTCGGCGGCCTGGATCATGCGGGCGACGGCCGCGGTGCCGTCGGTGGCGAGGATGGACTGGCTGGTCTCGATCTGGATCTCGAAGCCGAGCCGGCCGGCGTCCAGACCGTGCACCTTCTCGAAGGCCTCCAGGAGCCGGACGAAGGCGCTGACCTGCTCGGGGTAGGTCACCTTCGGCAGCGTGAGCACCAGGCCGTCGGGCAGGCCGCCGGCCTCGATCAGACCGGTGAGGAAGACGTCGAGGGTGCGGATGCCCCGGTCGCGTACGGCGGCCTCCATGCACTTCGTGCGGATGCCCATGTAGGGCGCGGCGGTGCCGTTCGCGTAGGCCTCGGCGATCAGGCGGGCCGCGCGGGCCGCCGTGGCGTCCTCCTCGGCGTCGGGGCGCGGGCCGTAGCCGTCCTCGAAGTCGACCCGCAGGTCCTCGACGGGTTCGCGCTCCAGCTTGGCGCGGACGCGCGAGTGGACCGGCTCGGCCAGCTCCTCCGAGAGGCCCAGGACGGCCGCGAAGGAGGCGGCGTCGGGGGCGTGGGCGTCGAGGGCGGCGAGGGCCTGGTCGCCCCAGCTGCGGATGGTGTCGGCGCCGAAGGCGTCGCCGGGGACGTAGACGGTGTGGACGGGCTGCCGGGTGCCGGGGTCCCCGGGGTAGCGGCGCTCCAGCTCGGCGTCGACCGGTACGAGGGAGGCGCTGATCTCCTCGCTCACGGCGCCCGCGAGGCTCGTCGCCACCTTCTCCTGCTGACCCATCCCACACCCTCCAAGCTTTCCGCTCTACGGAATCAACAATCCGTATAGTGAAGTTATCTGCCAACCTTCCCGCTGGTCAACACCGCATTCCGTACGCTCCACCCCGCCATCTCGGCACGTTCACGTGCACCTGGGACCGTGGGAACCGCACCGTTCCACCGCACAGCGCCTCAGCAACGACTCGCCGGAAGCCCTCGCAGAAGGAGCACCCGTGCCGATCCTCAGCCGAGTCACGCGCCGCATGGGCCTGAAGACCGCGTTGGCCGCCACGATCTCCGTACCCCTGTCCAGTACAGCACTGTCCGCCGGCCCCGCCCCGGCGGGCGGGCACTTCGGCGGTCCGCTCCGGGTCATGTCGTTCAACCTCCGCTACGCCTCCGCCGCCGAACCCAACAGCTGGGCCGCCCGCCGCCCCGTGATGTGCGCCCTGCTGCGCCAGGAACGCCTCCACGTCATCGGCACACAGGAGGGCCTCTACCAGCAGCTGCGCGACATCGAGGCCGGTCTCGGCGCCCCCTACGACTGGATCGGCACCGGCCGTGCGGGCGGCAGCCGCAGCGAGTTCACGGCGGTCTTCTACGACACCCGGCGGCTCGCCCCGCAGGAGTACGACCACTTCTGGCTCTCCGACACACCGGACGTGATCGGGTCCAACACCTGGGGCGGCAGCTGCGTCCGGATGGTGACCTGGATCCGGTTCCGGGACCTGGACGGCGGCGGGGAGTTCTACGTCCTGAACACCCACCTCGACAACCGCAGCCGGAAGGCACGCGCGCATGCCGCCGCACTGATCGCGCAGCGCGTCTGGGGACTCGACCGCACGCTCCCGCTCCTCGTCACCGGCGACTTCAACGTCCCCGCCCACAAGAAGCCGGTCTACGACACGATGCTGGGCGCCGGCCTGGTCGACACGTGGGAGACCGCGGCGGAGCGCAGCAAGCTCTACGCGACCTTCCACGGCTACCAGCCGCTCACGCCCGACGGCGACCGCATCGACTGGATCCTCGCCACCCCCGGTGTCACGGTGCACCGGGCCTCGGTCAACACCTTCTCGGCGGACGGCCAGTTCCCCAGCGACCACCTGCCCGTGCAGGCTTCCCTGACGCTGGGATGAGCCGAGGCCCCGGTGACCGCATCGGTCACCGGGGCCTCGGGTGCGCCCTGGGCGGGACTCAGCCCTTGCGGGTCTTGATCTCGTCGGTCAGCTGCGGCACGACGTCGAACAGGTCGCCGACCACACCGAAGTCGACCAGCTCGAAGATCGGGGCCTCGGCGTCCTTGTTGACGGCCACGATGGTCTTCGAGGTCTGCATACCGGCGCGGTGCTGGATCGCGCCGGAGATGCCGTTGGCGATGTACAGCTGCGGCGAGACCGACTTGCCGGTCTGGCCGACCTGGTTGGTGTGCGGGTACCAGCCGGCGTCCACGGCGGCACGCGAGGCACCGACGGCCGCACCGAGCTGGTCGGCGAGGGCCTCGATGATCGAGAAGTTCTCGGCGCCGTTCACACCGCGGCCACCGGAGACCACGATCGCGGCCTCGGTCAGCTCCGGGCGGCCCGTCGACTCACGCGGCGTACGACCGGTGATCTTGGTGCCGGTGGCCTGGCCGGAGAAGGTGACGGCGAGGGCCTCGACCGCACCGGCGGCCGGGGCCGCCTCCACGGCTGCCGAGTTCGGCTTGACCGTGATGACCGGGGTGCCCTTGATGACCCGGGACTTGGTGGTGAAGGACGCGGCGAACACCGACTGGGTGGCCACCGGGCCCTCGTCGCCGGCCTCGAGGTCGACGGCGTCGGTGATGATGCCGGAGCCGATGCGCAGCGCCAGACGGGCGGCGATCTCCTTGCCCTCGGCGGAGGACGGGACCAGCACGGCGGCCGGGGAGACGGCCTCGTGGGCGGCCTGCAGGGCGTCCACCTTCGGCACGACCAGGTACTCGGCGTACTCGGACGCGTCGTGGGTGAGGACCTTCACGGCGCCGTGCTCGGCGAGCGTGGCGGCGGTGTCGGCGGCGCCGTTGCCGAGGGCGACGGCGACGGGCTCGCCGATGCGGCGGGCCAGGGTCAGCAGCTCCAGGGTGGGCTTGCGGACGGCGCCGTCCACGTGGTCGACGTAGACGAGGACTTCAGCCATGGGATTGCTCTCCTGCGTAACGAAGTTGAGGGGCGGTCAGCGGGTGGCGGGCCCTTAGATGAACTTCTGGCCCGCGAGGAACTCAGCGAGCTGCTTGCCGCCCTCGCCCTCGTCCTTGACGATGGTGCCGGCCGTACGGGCCGGACGCTCGGTCGCGGTCTCGACCTTGGTGAACGCGCCGTCCAGACCGACCTCTTCGGCCTCGATGTCCAGGTCGGACAGGTCCCAGGACTCCACCGGCTTCTTCTTGGCCGCCATGATGCCCTTGAAGGACGGGTAGCGGGCCTCGCCGGACTGGTCGGTCACGGAGACGACCGCCGGGAGCGAGGCCTCGAGCTGCTCCGAGGCCGCGTCGCCGTCGCGGCGGCCCTTGACGGTGCCGTCCTCGACCGAGACCTCGGAGAGCAGGGTGACCTGCGGAACGCCCAGGCGCTCGGCGACCAGGGCGGGAACGACGCCCATGGTGCCGTCGGTGGAGGCCATGCCGGAGATGACCAGGTCGTAACCGGCCTTCTCGATGGCCTTGGCCAGCACCAGGGAGGTGCCGATGGCGTCGGTGCCGTGCAGGTCGTCGTCCTCGACGTGGATGGCCTTGTCGGCACCCATCGAGAGGGCCTTGCGGAGCGCGTCCTTGGCGTCCTCGGGGCCGATGGTCAGCACGGTGACCTCGGCGTCGTCCGCGTTCTCCGAGATCTGCAGCGCCTGCTCGACCGCGTACTCGTCCAGCTCGGAGAGCAGACCGTCCACGTCGTCGCGGTCGACGGTCAGGTCATCGGCGAAGTGCCGGTCGCCAGTGGCGTCGGGCACGTACTTCACAGTGACAACGATCCTCAAGCTCACGCCGGCTCTCCTACTGCATCGTCATTTCGGGCTGCCTCTTGGAGGCAGCATAGGCGCCTCAAGCGGCCGATCCCGGTCGGGGCGTCGGCGCGCTCCGACCGAAATATTACTCGCCAGTACACCCAGTTCCTGCCCGCTAAGCAAGCGCTTTGAACTGTGACCTTCGCAACGCAGCGTAACCGGAATCCGACGGCACCGCAGGGGCGGGAGCCGTGATCAATCCCGCAGGCCGGTGAAGCGGCCCTGGTGGTACAGGAGCGGGCGGCCGGCGCCCGCGGGGTCACCGGCGACGACCTCGGCGAGCACGATCCGGTGATCACCCGCCGGGACGCGCGCGACGACCCGGCACACCAGCCAGGCGAGCACGTCGTCCAGCACCGGTACGCCTTCCGGGCCCTCCCGCCAGGAGGTGGGCGCACCGAAGCGGTCGGCGCCGCTGCGGGCGAACGTGGCGGCCAGCTCGCTCTGGTGCTCACCTAGCAGGTGCACGCCCACGTGGCCGGCCTCGGCCATCGTGGGCCAGCTGGAGGCGCCCGTGCCGATGCCGAAGGAGACCAGGGGCGGCTCGGCGGAGACGGAGGTCAGGGAGGTCGCGGTGAAGCCGGCCGGGCCGGAGGCGCCGCGTGCGGTGATCACCGCGACACCGGCGGCGTGCCGGCGGAAGGTGGAGCGGAGCAGATCGGGGGAGGCGAGCCGAGGGGTGCCGAGGCGGGACGTGGCCGTCATGAAGTTGTCCTTCTGCGCGGGATGAGGGGCGGTTCCGGAGCTGCTCAGCAGCCGGGACAGCGGGCGCTCGCGGTGCGGGCCAGGTCGACATGGACCCGCCCGTGGAGAAGGAGTTCGGTCGGCACAAGGTCAGGCTGACGATAGGTGGCGCGCACAGTCAAGTGCGTTCCGGGATCTGGGAGCTGTCTCACCGTGCCCTGAAGCCCCGTCACACCGCCTCGCCCAGGGCCGCGATGACGTCCGCCCTGCGCGGCTGTCCGACGGCACGCCTGACCACGCGGCCGCCGGCGTCCAGGACCAGCACGGTGGGCGTCTTCAGGATCTCCAGTTCGCGCACGAGGTCCAGGTGGGCCTCGGCGTCGATCTCGATGTGCGCCACGCCCGGGACCATCGCGGCGACCTCGCCGAGCACGCGCCGGGTGGCCCGGCAGGGGGCGCAGAAGGCGCTGGAGAACTGCACGAGCGTGGCCCGCTCCCCCAGTTCGCCGCCGAGTTCGGTCACTCCGAGCCGCATTCCGTCCTCGCGCCCGCGCACCCGCACTCTCCCGTTCCGCCGCCCTGCGGCACTCCATGGACGCCCGCCGTCGCGAGCAGGACATCGACGCAAGCGTTCACGTGGCGGCAAAGATTCCCGCCGCCGACGACTCGGAGGGGTCGCAGGACTCGGACGGTCCGGACGACTCGGCGACTCAGGCGAGGGGGAGACGGGGAGAGAGGAGACGGCGAGGAGACCGCGAGAGGAGCCGGAATGTAGGCCGACGTGACGAGGATCTCGCCGCCGCGGGGCACCAGGGCTGGCTCCCCGTCCGTTCTTGGGGCACGATCTGCGAGACGCCGTAAACCTACGGCTGCGTAACTTTCCCGCCGGGAGCCCTTTCCCGAGCAGAGCAGAAAGGGTCCGTTCCGCCCATGGCAGAACTGGTCTACCGTCCCGTCGTCGGTCTCGCCAAGACGTTGTTCAAGGTCTGGGATCTGAAGATCGACTGTCAGGGCTCGGAGAACATCCCGCGCACGGGCGGCGCCGTGCTGGTGAGCAACCACATCAGCTACCTGGACTTCATCTTCAACGGCCTGGCCGCGCTCCCGCAGAAGCGCCTGGTGCGCTTCATGGCGAAGGAGTCCGTCTTCCGGCACAAGGTCTCCGGTCCGCTGATGCGCGGCATGAAGCACATCCCGGTGGACCGCAATCAGGGCGAGGCCGCCTACGCGCACGCGCTGGACTCGCTGCGCTCCGGCGAGGTCATCGGGGTGTTCCCGGAGGCGACGATCTCGCAGTCCTTCACCCTGAAGAGCTTCAAGTCCGGTGCGGCCCGACTGGCCCAGGAGGCCGGCGTCCCGCTGGTGCCGATGGCCGTGTGGGGCACCCAGCGGCTGTGGACGAAGGGGCACCCGCGCAACTTCAAGCGCAGCCACCTGCCGGTCACCATCCGCGTCGGCGAGCCGGTGGAGGCCCCCCGCGACCAGTACGCGGGCGCCATCACCCGACGCCTGCGCGAGCGCGTCCAGGAACTCCTGGACGCCGCCCAGCGCGCCTACCCCGGCCGCCCCAAGGGCCCGGAGGACTCGTGGTGGCTGCCGACCCACCTGGGCGGCACGGCGCCCACGGTCGAGCAGCTGCGAGCCGCCGAGGTGGGCTGAGCGGGCTGAGGGTGCGGCCGGTCACGCGTTCGTGGCCCTCGCTCCCGCATCGCCTCACAGGCTGCCGGGGAGCGTCTTCCACAGGGCGGGCCGGTCGGGAGCCGACCGCAGCGCGGCGAGGACGGCCGGGTGCGGTGCCGCGTACAGGGCCGGATAGTCCCGCTCACCCGACGCGGGGTCCGGGACCCAGGCCAGCCGCTCGCCGTCCAGCGAGAACCGGGCGTCGACACCCGGCTTGTTCCCGCGGGGGTCCTGCCGGTGCCACGCGCCGTTGAAGCGGACCGCGACCAGGCCGTGGACCATGTGGCCGCCCCCTTCGCCGGTCAGGCGCTGGTAGCACAGGGCGGTCGGGATGTCCTCGGCCCGCAGCAGGGCGGCGAGGGCATGGGCCTTGGCGTGGCAGATGCCGGTGCCCAGCCGCAGCACGTCGGAGGCGCGCCAGGTGACCCGGAGTTCGCCGGAGTCCTCGGAGTGCGGGATGGTGTCCCGTACGAATGCGTAGGCGGTGCGCGCATACTCATACGAGTCGGCGGCATCCACGGCCAGGCGCGCTGCCGTCTCCCGCACCACCGGGTGGTGATGATCGATGACCTCGTCCGCGATCAGATAAGCGGACAGATCGTCCGTGTTCTGGATCAGCTCCATGCCCGCAGAGCATAGAAATGCGATCACCCGACCGTCAATGACTTTTCAGGTGACCGCATATCCATGCAATGTGTGGGGTTAGCGGGCCATCTCTTCCTTGAGCGCCGCCAGGAACGCGTCGACGTCCTCCTCGGTCGTGTCGAAGGAGCACATCCAGCGCACCACCCCGGCGCCCTCGTCCCAGAAGTAGAAGCGGAACCGCTTCTGCAGGCGCTCGCTCACGTCATGCGGGAGCTTGGCGAAGACGCCGTTGGCCTGCACCGGGTAGAGGATCTCCACGCCGTGCACCGAGCGGACTCCCTCGGCGAGCCGCTGGGCCATCTCGTTGGCGTGGCGGGCGTTGCGCAGCCACAGGTCCTTCGCGAGCAGCGCCTCCAGCTGCACGGAGACGAAGCGCATCTTGGACGCCAGCTGCATCGACATCTTCCGCAGGTGCTTCATCTTCCGCACCGCGTCCTGGTTGATGACGACGACGGCCTCGCCGAACAGCGCGCCGTTCTTCGTCCCGCCCAGCGAGAGGATGTCGACGCCGACCGCGTTGGTGAACGTCCGCATCGGCACGTTCAGGGAGGCGGCCGCGTTGGCTATCCGGGAGCCGTCCAGGTGCACCTTCATGCCGTGCGCGTGGGCGTGCTCGCAGATCGCGCGGATCTCGTCGGGCGTGTAGAGCGTGCCCAGCTCCGTGCTCTGGGTGATCGACACGACCTGCGGCATCGCGCGGTGCTCGTCCTCCCAGCCCCAGGCCTGCCGGTCGATCAGCTCGGGCGTGAGCTTGCCGTCGGGCGTGGGCACGGTGAGCAGCTTCAGGCCGCCCATGCGCTCGGGCGCGCCGCCCTCGTCCACGTTGATGTGCGCGCTCTCCGCGCAGATCACCGCGCCCCAGCGGTCGGTGACCGCCTGGAGGGCGACCACGTTCGCGCCGGTGCCGTTGAAGACCGGGAAGGCCTCCGCGGTGGCCCCGAAGTGGCCGCGGACGATCCCCTGGAGGTTGTCGGTGTAGTCGTCCTCGCCGTACGCCACCTGATGGCCGCCGTTGGCCAGCGCCAGGGCGGCCATCACCTCCGGGTGCGCCCCGGCGTAGTTGTCACTGGCGAAACCGCGGACCTCCGGGTCGTGACGGCGACGCGCGTCGGTCTTGGGAGGGTTCACGGCTTCTCGGTCAGCCACAGACGGTTTCCGTTCACTTCGGCGGCGGGCTTGCTCCAGACGCCCTCGATGGCCTCGGCCAGGTCCTTGACGTCCGTGAAGCCCGCGAACTTCGCGTTGGGGCGTTCGGCGCGCATCGCGTCGTGCACCAGCGCCTTCACCACCAGGATGGCAGCCGCCGAGCGCGGACCCGCCTCGCCCCCCGCCTTGCGGAAGCCGTCCGCCATGGCGAGCGTCCACGCCTCGGCGGCGGCCTTGGCCGCGGAGTACGCCGCGTTCCCGGCCGTCGGCTTCTGCGCGCCGGCGGCGCTGGTGAGGACGTAGCGTCCGCGCTCGCTGCGCTGCAGGGCGTCGAAGAAGGCGAGAGAGGTGTGCTGGACCGTGCGGACCAGCAGCTTCTCCAGCAGCTCCCAGTCGGCCAGGTCCGTCTCGGCGAAGGTCGCGCTGCCGCGCCAGCCGCCGACCAGGTGGACCAGACCGTCGACGCGGCCGTGGTCCTTCTCGATGCGCGCGGCCCAGTCGCGGGTGGACTGCAGGTCGAGCAGGTCGACCGTCTCGCCGGTGACCGTGGCGCCGCCGCGGGCGTAGCGGGCGGCGTCGACGGCCTCCGCCAGGCGCTCCGGGTTGTTGTCGGCTCCGACGACCACCGCGCCCGCTTCCGCGAGCCGCACCAGCGTCGCGTGCCCGGCGGGTCCGCCCGCGCCGGCCACCGCGATCACCGCACCACTGAGAGACCCGTTCCCCACCATGTTCTTCCCCTCTTGAGCCGTGTTCTGGAGGCGGCCGCTCACGCGGCGAGCCGCTCGGCGCCGTCCGCCGTGATGCCCTTGGTCGAGGCGATCACATTCTTCAGCTTCTTGGACAGGGCCTCATAGAACATGCTCAGCGGAAACTCGTCCGGAAGCACGTCGTCCACGAGCTTGCGCGGGGGCTGGGTCAGGTCCAGGGCGTCCGGACCCTTGGCCCACTTCGAGCCGGGGTGCGGGGCCAGGTAGGTGGAGACCAGCTCGTAGCCGGCGAACCAGTGCACCAGCTTCGGGCGGTCGATGCCGTCCTTGTACAGCTTCTCGATCTCCGCGCACAGCTGGTTGGTGACCTGCGGGGCGCGCTCCCAGTCGATGGAGAGCTTGTTGTCGGTCCAGCTCAGGACGTCGTGCTTGTGCAGGTAGGCGAAGAGCAGCTGACCGCCGAGGCCGTCGTAGTTGCGGTTGCGGTCGCCGGTGACCGGGAAGCGGAACATGCGGTCGAAGAGCACCGCGTACTGCACGTCACGAGCCTGCGGGACACCGTCCGCCTGCAGCTTCACGGCCTCCTTGAAGGCGGTGAGGTCGCAGCGCAGTTCCTCCAGGCCGTACATCCAGAACGGCTGGCGCTGCTTGATCATGAACGGGTCGAACGGCAGGTCGCCGTGGCTGTGGGTACGGTCGTGGACCATGTCCCAGAGCACGAAGGCGTCTTCGCAGCGCTTCTGGTCGTGGACCATGGCGGCGATGTCCTCGGGCAGCTGAAGGCCCAGGATGTCGACGGCGGCGTCGGTGACCCGGCGGAAGCGGGCGGCCTCGCGGTCGCAGAAGATGCCACCCCAGGAGAAACGTTCCGGCGCCTCACGTACGGCGATGGTCTCCGGGAAGAGCACGGCCGAGTTGGTGTCGTAGCCCGAGGTGAAGTCCTCGAAGGTGATGCCGCAGAACAGCGGGTTGTCGTAGCGGGTGCGCTCCAGCTCGGCCAGCCAGTCCGGCCAGACCATGCGCAGCACGACCGCCTCGAGGTTGCGGTCCAGGTTGCCGTTCTGCGTGTACATCGGGAAGACGACCAGGTGCTGCAGGCCGTCCGTCCGGTTCGCGGCGGGCTGGAAGGCCAGCAGGGAGTCCAGGAAGTCCGGCACCTGGAAGCCGCCCTCGGCCCAGCGGCGCAGGTCCTTCACGAGGGCCTGGTGGTACGCGGCGTCGTGCGGGACGAGGGGGGAGAGCTGCTCGACCGCGTCGGCGACACGCTCGACCGCCGCCAGGGCGTCGGCCTGCTGCGGGGCACCCTCGGCGGCGAAGTCGATCGATCCGTCCTTCGACTGCCACGGCCGGATCCGCTCCACCGTCTCCTTGAGAACGGGCCAGGACGGGTGCTCGACCACCCTGGTCAGCGAAGGAACCTGCTCCTCCGCACCGGCCTGCTCAAGAATTTCCATCATGTCCCATCCTTCACGGGAGAACCTCGCGTATGGACACCGTATGCATACCCGGTTTCTCTCAGCAAGAGCCCGGTCGGGAAATTATTCTGTCCGATGCCTTGGTCACCGACATTTTTCCGGCGGTAAACCGTGACGACGCTCACTTCCGCCGAGGGCGGGCGAGCGTGACCCTGCAGCGACCCGCTCGGTCAAGGCCGGCGGGGACGCGCCCACGGGAGGGTGACGGGCGGGGCGGATACCGGCCAGTCGCCGCCTGACTCGCGCCCCCGCACCCCGCGCACATGCGGGTTCATCACGCCGTCCGGCCGTTAGGCTGCGACCCTGCCGCGTGGACACCGAAGTCCGGAACGGGGGCCGCCGGGCCGCGCGTCGCCGAGCCGCCGTCGACGGAAGCGAGTTGAACCTTGAACTTCCTTACCATCGGTCACCGCGGGGTCATGGGCGTCGAGCCCGAGAACACCCTCCGTTCCTTCGTCGCCGCGCAGCAGGCCGGCCTCGACCTGATCGAACTCGATCTGCACCTGAGCAAGGACGGCGCCCTGGTCGTCATGCACGACACGGACGTGGACCGCACGACCGACGGCTCCGGCCCGATCGCCGAGAAGACCCTGGCCGAGCTGCGCGCACTGGATGCGGGGCGCGGGGAGCGGGTGCCGGTGTTCGAGGAGGTCCTGGAGGCGGTGCGCACGCCCTTGCAGGCCGAGATCAAGGATGTGGCAGCGGCCCGGGCGCTGGCCGAGGTGATGCACGCGCGCGATCTGACCGGCCGGGTGGAGGTGTCCTCGTTCCACGACGAGGCGGTGGCGGAGATCGCGCGGCTGGTGCCCGGCGTGCGCACCGCGCTGATCGCGAGCCGCTACGGCACCGACGTGGTCGACCGCGCCGTCGCCGTGGGCGCGCCGACCGTCTGCCTGAACATCCGCCGGCTGACCCTGGAGATCGTCGAGCACGCCCGCGCGGCCGGCCTGCGGATCATCGGCTGGGTGGTCAACACCCCGGACCACCTCCGCCTGGTCCGGGCCCTGGAGCTGGACGGCGCGACGACCGACTACCCGGAGATCAAGCGCACGGGGCGCTTCACGGCGTAGGCCGCGCGCCGACGGCCGCGGACGCCACGCCGAAACGATCAGGCGAGCTTCTTGACGAGCAGCTCGAACTGGAGGTCGTCGCGCTGCGGGATGCCGAAGCGCTCGTCGCCGTACGGGAACGGCGTCATCTTTCCCGTACGGCGGTAGCCGCGGCGCTCGTACCAGGCGATCAGGTCGGAGCGGACCGAGATCACCGTCATGTGCATCTCGGTGACGCCCCAGGTCGCGCGGGCCTGACGCTCCGCCTCCGCCATGACGACCTTGCCCAGGCCCGCGCCCTGCAGGACCGGACTGACCGCGAACATGCCGAAGTAGGCGTGGGCGCCACGGTGTTCGAGCTGGCAGCAGGCGACTATCCGGCCGTCCTGCTCAGCCGTCAGCAGCCGGCTGTCGGGCGACTTGATGACCCGCAGCACGCCCTCGGGATCGGTCCGCTGCCCCTCCAGGATGTCCGCCTCGGTGGTCCACCCGGCCCGGCTGGAGTCTCCGCGGTACGCCGACTCGACCAGCGCGACCAAGGGCTCGACGTCGGCGTCGGTGGCGTCACGGAAGGTGAGTCCGGTGGCGGGGGTGTCCATGGGCGCGGTCTCCGATCTCGGGCGTGGCTGAGCCAGGGATGAGGGTAACCCTGCCACTAGGCTGCGCATGCATGGTGCAGGTACTCAGCAGTCGGACACTTCTGCAGCCCACCGACCCCGAGCGGTCCCGGGCCTTCTACGGCGGGCAACTGGGCCTGGCCGTGTACCGGGAGTTCGGTACGGGGCCGGGGCGCGGGACGGTGTACTTCCTGGGCGGTGGCTTCCTCGAGGTCTCCGGCAGGTCCGAGGCCCCGCCCTCGCCGGGCGTGCGGCTGTGGCTCCAGGTCGCGGACGTGACGGCCGCGGAGGAGGAGTTGCGGGCGAAGGGCGTGGAGATCGTCCGTCCGCCGGTGAAGGAACCCTGGGGCCTGGTCGAGATGTGGATCGCCGACCCGGACGGTGTCCCGATCGTCCTGGTGGAGGTCCCGGCGGACCATCCGCTGCGGTACCGGCCGGGCATCTGACTCTCTGGTGCCGACGCCGGTCTCTTGTCCCGACGCCGGTCTCTTGTCCCGACGCCGGTCTCTGGTGCCGACGCCGGAGAGGCCCGCGTCGCGGGCGTGACGTTGGGGCGGGCCGGCCAGGCAGGTAGGCAGGCAGGCAGGCAGGCAGGCAGCGTACGCCTGGCCCCGGGCGGTGAGCCGCCGGTTTCCGGGCGGGCGAGGAGGGCTGAGCGGCGAGCGGGCTGGAGCGGGCTGAGCTGACCGGACGAGCGGGCTGAGGCGGGTTGCGCCTGAGCGGTTGTGCGGGGGCTGCTGAGCAGCGGCTTGCCTTGGAGGGCGCTCCAGCTCCTAGCGTCGGCGTCGTACGCACCAACTGCTCGGAAGGGGACACACGTGCGGTACACGCTGTTCGGACGGACCGGTCTGCGCGTCAGTGAGCTGGCGCTCGGCACGATGACCTTCGGCGACGAGGCGTGGGGTTCCGGCAAGGAAACCAGCGCCCGGATCGTCGACGCCTACGCGGACGCGGGCGGCAACTTCATCGACACCGCGAACATCTACGCCGCGGGCAACTCGGAAGCCATCCTCGGCGAACTGCTCTCCGGGCGCCGTGACCGGTTCGTCCTGGCGAGCAAGTACACCTGCGGCACGCACGACGGTGACCCCAATTCGGCGGGGAACCACCGCAAGAGCCTCGTGCAGTCGGTCGAGGACAGCCTGCGTCGGCTGCGCACGGACCGGCTCGACGTGCTGTGGGTGCACGCCCGCGACAACTTCACCCCGGTGGACGAGGTGATGCGGGCCCTGGACGACGCCGTGCGTTCGGGCAAGGTGCTGTACGTGGGGGTGTCGGACTGGCCGGCGTGGGAGATCGCCCAGGCCAACACCCTTGCGGAGCTGCGCGGCTGGACGGCTTTCGCGGGCTCGCAGCTGCGCTACAACCTGCTGGAGCGCAGCCCGGAGCGCGAGCTGCTGCCACAGGCGCGGGCCTTCGACCTCACGGTGTTCGCCTGGGCCCCGCTGGCCGCGGGCCTGCTCACCGGGAAGTACCGGCGCGGGGAACGGGGCCGGCTGGAGGCGGCCGGGAAGCAGGCGGAGTCCTGGAAGGAGGACGTCATCAGTGCGGTCCTGGACATCGCCGGGCAGGGCGGCTGGAGTCCGGCGCAGGTGGCCCTGGCCTGGTTGCAGGGCCGGCCGGGGAACGTCGTACCGATCGTCGCGGCGACGAAGCCGGAGCAGCTCACCGACAACCTGGCGAGCACGGGCGTGCGGCTGGACGCGGACGCGCTGGCACGGCTGGACGAGGTGAGCGCGGTCCCGCTGGGCTTCCCGCACGAGTTCCTGCGGGAGCCGCCCGTCACCCGCAACGTCTACGGCGACCGCTGGACGGACCTCGAGGACCGCCGGTCCACTTACCGCCGCACGGTCCACGACGTGCTGTAGCCACCGGGCTCCCGGGCCCCGGGCCTCGTGGCGAGGCCGCCACCGCCTGTGGATCGCGGGGCCGCGGCGACCTCGGCCCCGCCCGGATGCCGGCAGGCGCACCGGCGCGCTCCCGGTGGCCGGAGCCCTACGCCCGCAGCGCGTGCATCTGGCTCTCCAGGCGGCTGAGCAACTCCGACAGCCGTCCCGCGAGTTCGCCCTGGCTCTCGGAGGACAGGGCGGAGAGCACGGACGTCTCGTAGGCGAGTTGCTCGGGGAGGATGCCGTCGACGAGGTCGCGGCCTGCTTCGGTGAGGCGGAGGTGGGCGACGCGGCGGTCGCGGGTGTCGCCGCGCCGTTCGACCAGGCCTCGCTCGGTCAGCTGCTTGAGCCGCTTGGTGACGGCGGCCCCGGAGGAGAACGTCTCGCGGGCCAGCTCCCCCGGCGTCAGCTCGTGTCCGGTGCGGCGCAGCGCACCGAGCAGGTCGAACTCGGGGCGGCTGAGGCCGGCCCGGCGCAGCGGAGCGTCCTCGGCCTGCTGGAGCAGGGCGGCGCAGCGGTTGATCCGGCCGATGATCTCCATGGGGCCGGTGTCCAGCTCCGGGTGGACGGCCCGCCACTGGCGGACGACGACGGCGACGGTGTCGCTCCGCGCGGGGTCCGTGCCGGCCCCTGGCCGGTCACCGGTCGCGTCGCTGCCGGGCGTCGGTCCGCCGTTCGTCGCCGTCATGGGCGTATCTCCTCCGTCGTCCTGTCCGGGCCCGGGTCCGTGTCCACGACCCGGTCCTGCGGTACGAGCCCCGTACGCCGTACCGTCGCCGCGAGCGTACGGTGTCCGGACTGTTCGGCGAGCACGACCCGCTCCTGGGGCAGTGCGCGCTGCCACCACTCGCCGGACGCGGCGTCGGCCGTGGCGCGCAGTTCGGCCAGTGCGGCGGCCAGGGAGCGGCGGGCGGACTCCAGGGCGAGCGGCGCCGGGTGCGGCTCGGCGAGCAGGCGGGCGGTGTTCTCGCGGACGCGTTCCGCAGCGCTCAGCGCGTGCTCGAGCCGGGCGCCCGCGCGCCGGTTGGTCACGGCGACGGCGGCGACGAAGCCGACCAGCGCGCCGACGAGGGTGTCCGCGACCCGCTCGGTGATCAGCTCCCCCGGGTCCTGGGTGCGTGCGAACTCGGTGACGAGCAGGGCCATCGGCGTGACACAGACGCTGCCGAGCCAGTAGTTGCGGCCGATCAGGGCCTCGGCGCCGAAGTTGAGGGCGAGGCAGCACAGCACCAGGGCCACGGGGTGGAGGTGGGCCAGCGGGGCGACCGCGGCGAAGACGAGGACACCGGCGAGGTTGCCGACGACGCGCTGGACACCCCGGCTCCAGGTGAGGGTGACGTTGGTCTGGTAGAGGGAGGCCGCCGTGACCAGCGCCCAGTAGGGGCGGCCGACACCGAGGGCCAGGGCGGCGTGTCCGGCGAGGGCGCAGCCGACCGCTGTGCGTGCGGCGAGCGGTGCCAGGGGGGCGAGGCGGCGGCGGAGCGGCCGGCGCCGTTCGGCGCGTTCAGCCCGCTCAGCCCGCTCAGCCCGCTCAGCCCGTTCAGCGCGTTCAGCGCGTTCAGCGCGTTCAGCGCGTTCAGCTGCCGCGCCGAGGAGTGCACCGGCGGACTCGCTCGGCTCCTCGGCGCGCGGGACGGGCCCGGTCCCGCGCAGCTCACGGGCCCAGGCGCGCAGCCGCGCGGGGTCGGAGTCCGCGGGTGCGGCGTGGGCGACCTCGGCACGGACGAGCAGCCGTCCGAGGGCGCGCCGGGTCGGGTCGGGACGGGCGCCGGCGGCGAGCAGCGACTGCCTGGCGGCCTGGACGGCGGCGGCGCTCGCGGCACGGGCCCGGGCGTGGCCGCCGGCGACGCCACGCGTGCCGGCGTCGTCGTCGGCGGTGCAACGCGTGCCGGCGTGGCCGCCGGCGGTGCCCTGGCTGCCGGCGTCGCCGTCGGCGGTGCAACGCGTGCCGGCGTAGTCGGCCGCGGCGTTCAGGGCCCGGGCGGTGGCGCGGCGCTCGGGGCCGTGCGGGCGGAGCAGCCCGGGCGCCATGCAGACCAGCCAGGCCCACGCCCCGGCGGCCAGGGCCAGTCCGATGTGGCCGGGTACCTGGCCGGGGGTCTGCGGGGCGAAGAGCGAGGCGGAGCTGATGAAGGTGAGGACCACGTTGCCGGGTGGTCCGATCCGGGTGGCGTCGCACACCGTCTTCTGCAGGGTGGCGAGAACGGCGCCGACGGTCACCAGGACGGCGGCGTCCGTGGTGAGTGACGCGGCGAGCAGAGCGACGGCGAGACCACCGGCCATGCCGAGCGCCACCCAGGCCAGGGCGCGGGCCCGGGCGGGGTAGGGCCGGTCGTGGCCGTACAGGGCGCACAGGGACCCGGCCATTGTGTACATGGCGAGGTCGAGGCGGCCGAGAGCGAGCAGCGCCAGATCGGGCGGGGCGACCGCGGCGACCACGCTCAGCGCGGGCTTGAACCAGATGTCCGAGGGCCGCCCGAGGCGGAGCACTCCGGCGAGGGGGAGACGGGGGGAGGTCGCGCTGCTCATCACGTCAATCTAGCATATAGTTTACTAGTGAAATATACGTGAAATACATGCTGGGCCGAGGGCGCGGTGACCGGTCACGCTCCCCCGCATGCACCCCGTGTACACCCTTGCGCTCGCGTGCGCCCCGCCCGCCCTGGGCATCGCATCCCTGGACCGACCGTCGAACAGGGAGGTACGCGTGCACGGACCGGTGTCGGCAGCCTGGCTGCTGGTCGTACTGTGCGCGGCGACCGGGGCCTACTGCCTGCTGCGGATGCGCAGCGCTGTCGAGGAGCAGCGCCGGGCCGCGGGCGGCGAGGCACTGATGGGCTTCGGCATGGCCGTGATGGCCGTACCGGCCGCGGTGTTCACACCGCCGCGCTGGGCCTGGCCGGTGTACGCGGCCGTGTTCGCCGCCGGGGCGCTGCGCGCGCTGTGGACCGCGCGCAGCGGCCGGCACCACCTGCACCACCTCGTGGGCAGCTCCGCGATGGTCTACATGGCGGTGGCCATGGCCGTGTCCCCGCCCACCGAGGCCCACCACGCGCACGGCGGCAACGGCATCCCGCCGGTGACCGGCGCGCTCCTGCTGTACTTCACCGGCTATGTGCTGCTCTCCGGCGTCCGGCTGGTGCCGACCGCCGCGGCAGCCTCGGCCGCGGCCGGCGGCCCCGCGCCGGCCCGCTGGGGGGACCGCCCCGAGCTGGCCCGGGCGTGCCGGCTGTCGATGGGGATCGGCATGGTGACGATGCTGCTGGCGATGTGAACGCCGGGCTGCGCAACACGCGCGTCGATTGCGTCACTTGGTGCCGGGGAACGTACCCCTGAGCGGCCTCGCGCTCATAGGGTGCTGACCATGATGGTCCCCGTGGCACTGCTCATGCTCGGCGCCCTGACCGCTGCCCTCGCCCCACGGCTGCTCGCCCGGGCGGACTGGCCGGACCGTGAGCCGGTCGTCGCCCTCTGGGTGTGGCAGTGCGTCGTCGCCGCCGTTCTGCTGTGTTGCGCACTGTCGATGACGCTCAGCGCGGCGGCGGCCTGGCAAGCGGTGCGCGGGCACGTGTTCGCCACGGCGCCGCGCACGGTCGTGGACGCGTACGCACTCGGCGCGGCCGGCCCCTGGGCGGCACCCACCGCCGTACTGCTCGCCTCCGGCGGGCTGTGGACCCTGGCGATGCTGGTGCGCGAGGTCGTCCGGACACGAGCACGGCGGCGCACGCGGCGGGACGAACTCCTCGTACGCGCGCCGCTGCTGCCCGGTGAGCAGCGGATGAGCGGCCGGCTGGTGGTGCTGGAGGGTGAGCGCTCCGACGCCTGGTGGCTGCCCGGTACGGCGCCGCAGCTGGTCATCACCACGGCCGCGCTGCGGCGCCTGAAGGGACGTCAGCTGGACGCCCTGCTCGCCCACGAGCAGGGGCATGCGCAGGCACGGCACGACTGGCTGCTGCACTGCTCGGCCGCGCTCGCGAGCGGCTTCCCGCAGATCCCGGTGTTCGCGGCGTTCCGTGACGAGATGCACCGGCTGGTCGAGCTGGCCGCCGACGACACGGCCTCCCGCCGCTTCGGGCGGCTCACGACGGCACTCGCTCTCGTCGAACTCAACGAGGAGCGGGGCGTGTTCGGTCCGGGTCCGACTCCGCAGGCGCACGTACCGCAGCGCGTACACCGCCTGCTGACCGACCCGGACCGGCTCCCCGCACGGCACCGTCTGCGCCTGACGGCCACCGCCGCGCTGGTTCCGGTGATCCCGGTGCTGGTGGCCCTGGTGCCCGGCCTGCGGGCACTGGCCTGACGCGACGGACCACCTGGACCGGCTCAGCACGCACCGGCCGCCCGTGCCGGCCTCCGCGAGGGCGGCCGGCACGGGCGACCGGTCGCCACGGGACGCTCGGCCCCTTTACTCGGCCACGCCGGGCTCGGCCACGCCGGGCTTGGCCCCGGCGGCCGTATCGACAAAGATCTCGGCATGCACCATCGGCCCACCACTCCCCCGCCCCCGGATCCGCCCCCGCCCTCTTCTCCACCTCCCCCCTCCTCTCCACCACCTCCCCCCTCACCACCTCCGCCGCCCTCCCCTCCGTCCCCCCAGCGGTCGACGCTCCGCACGGTGGCCGTCGTGGCCGCCGTCCTCGCTCTCTGTTCCGTGGTGTTGCTCGTCCTCGTCACGACTCGCTGGCATCCGCTGGTGTCTGCGGACGGCGGCATCTCCCGCGCGACCCACCGCTGGGCGGTCGACGACCACGTGGTCACGCACGTCTTCCGGATCCTGACGGACTGGGTGTGGGACCCGCTCACCATGCGCCTGGTGTGCGCGGCGGCCGCGGTGTGGCTGGTCTGGCGGCGCGGGGCCTGGTGGTCGGCACTGTGGCTGGGAGCCGCCCTCGCGGTGACCGCGGTCGTGCAGCAGTCGGTGAAGGCCGCCGTCGGCCGCCCCCGCCCGGTCTGGGCGGACCCCGTCGACTCCGCCCACTACGCGGCCTTCCCGTCCGGGCACGCGATGACCGCCACCGTGGTCTGCGGCCTGCTGCTCTGGCTGTTGCACCGCTGCCGGCCGGGCCGCGTCCTGTGGCGCACGGCGGTGGCGGCGGCGCTCGTCTCGGTGATCGGGGTCGGCGTGACCCGGGTGTGGCTGGGCGTCCACTGGCCCTCGGACGTGCTGGGGGGCTGGCTGCTGGGTGGGCTGGTGGTGGCGCTGGCGGTACTGGCCCACGAGCGGCCGCGGCACGGCCGGTCGGAGCCGGGGGCGGAGGAACGTGGGTGAAGTCCCGGCATGGCTGCCGTGCTCTTCGACTTCTCCGGGACGCTGTTCCGCATCGAATCCGCCGAGGCCTGGCTGCGCACGGTACCGGCCGAGACCGGGCATGTCCTGCCCGACAGAGAACTGACCAGGGCTGCCCGGGCGTTGGAGGCGGCCGGCGCCGGCCCGCGACCCGGATGAGGAGGGCCCAGGGTTCCCGGGAGATCCCGGTGGGTGGCCTTGCACAGGGTGAAATCGGTTCGACCCGTACGCAGAATGCCGTGTGAGGAGCGACCGGGACGCCTCGGGCAGCCCTTCGGCCCGGCAGCCTTCGGCCCGGCAGCCTTCGGCCGGGCGGGCCGGTGAAGGGAGGCCGCCTTGCAGGCATCGTACGAGGTGCCGGTGCGCTCGAAATGAACGCGCAAGCGCACCGCACGGCCCCGTACCGTCCGTCTGAGACGATCCCCCGTGTCGCCCCAGACGGACGGCCTTTCCGGACAGGTCCCGAAAACGGGAATGCCCGGTGCGTTGAGTATAGTTGGCTGGCAGCCAGTCAACGCAGGAGTTACAGGATGTCCCCGCGCAGCGCCTCGGTCAATGAAGAATTGCGGCGGCGTTCCCGGGAACGGCTGCTGCAGGCGGCAGTTGAGCTGGTCGGGGAGCGCGGGTTCGAGGCCACGACGCTGGGCGACATCGCGGACCGGGCCGGTTCGGCGCGCGGGCTGGTGTCGTACTACTTCCCCGGCAAGCGCCAGTTGGTCCAGTCGGCGGTGCACCGCCTGATGCACCGCACGCTGGAGGAGGGGCTGGAGCGGGAACCGCGCACCGAGGACGGCCGGGAGCGGCTGGCCCGGGCCATCGACGCGGTTCTGGGACTCGCCCGGGACCAGCCGGTGCTGATGCGCCAGCACATGGCGGGTCTGCTGCAGGGCGAGGGTTTCGTGCAGTGCCCCGAGCAGCGCCGGCTGTCGGAACTGCTCGGCGACACCGTGGCCCGGTACGGCTCGCAGAACGTCCCGGCCGACTATCCGATGCTGCGGGCCCTGCTGATGGGCGCGGTGTACGCGGCGCTGGTACCGGGGGTCCCGATGCCCGTTCCGCTGCTGCGGGCCGAGCTGTTCGAGCGGTACGGGCTGGACTGGGAACTGGGCGTGCCGCCGGAGAGCGCCCCGGACGCGGAGCAGCGGGTGCAGGACCTGTCCCGGTTCTTCGCCACGGAGGAACGCCCGGGCACCCCCTGACCGAGCCGTCCCGCCCGCTCAGCGGCGCGCGTGGCGGGGCGTCAGGTAGCCCGAGTCCCGTGCCTGGGCGATCAGCCGGAGGGAGCGCCGCCGGCTGTGCCCGGTCGCGCTCATCACGGCGAGCACCGGATCCGTACCGTCCTGCTGTGCCGTGCGGTACTCCTGCGCCACGCGCCGGCGCCCCTCGATGCCCCGGGGCCAGGCCGGCCGGGCACGGCGCGGACCCTGACCCCAGGCGTCCGGGTCGGCGTCGTGCCCGGCGGGCGGACAGCCGTCCTCCGTCCGGCACGCGCCGCCCTCCATCAAGCCCGCGCCGCCCTCCATCAAGCCCGCGCCGCCCTCCGTCTCGCACGAGCCGCCCTCCGCCTCGCACGCGCCGTCCTCCCGCACGGCCGCACCGCACGCCTCGAACAGGGGCCCCTCGAGCCAGTCGGCGAGCACCGTCAGATCGGCGAGGGACAGGGCCGGCTGCGCCTGGACGTCCTCGATGGACACGCACCCCTCGTTCACCACGGCCAGGGCGTCCAACCGGGCACCGTCGGGGAAAGCCAGCCTGACCTGGAACCAGGAGGTGGTACCGCCCTGCTCCTGCACCTCCCACGCGGAACACACGGACACCGTGCCGTCCTCCGCGCCCCGTTCGGAGAGATTAAGAAACGATGCTTCTAGCACACACGCAACGTAACCGCATGATCACACTCCATCCGGAGGGACACGCGCCCGCGTCACCCCGCCGGCCCCTGCCACGGCGGGTCCGGCGGTGCCATGCTGGAGCCGTCCGCACACCTCCCTCCTTGGGGCAAGGAGTACCGCCGTGCTGCGTGTCGCCGTCGTCGGTTCAGGGCCGAGCGGGTGTTACACCGCCCAGAGCCTCGTTCAGCGTGATCCCGGAGTCCGCGTGGACGTCCTGGACCGGCTGCCGTGTCCGTACGGCCTGGTCCGCTACGGCGTCGCGCCGGACCACGAGAAGATCAAGTCCCTGCAGGGCAGCCTGCGCACCGTGCTGGAGCACGAGCGGGTGCGCTTCCTCGGCGGGGTACGGGTGGGCGGCGGCCCCGGCGGCCTGTCGGTGGAACAGCTGAGGGCGCTCTACCACGCGGTGGTGTACTGCGTGGGCGCCGCCACCGACCGCCGGCTCGGGATCCCCGGCGAGGAGCTGCCGGGCAGCTGGTCCGCGACCGAGTTCGTCTCCTGGTACAGCGCGCACCCGGACGCGCCCGACGCGGGCTTCCTGCGCGGGGTGCGGTCGGCCGTGGTCATCGGGGTGGGCAATGTCGCGGTGGACGTCGCCCGCATGCTGGTCCGGGGCGCGGCGGAGCTGCGGCCGACGGACATTCCGCAGGCCGCCCTGGACACGCTGGCCGCGAGCGGGATCTCCGAGGTGCACATGGTGGGCCGGCGCGGCCCCGCACAGGCACGCTTCACCACCAAGGAGCTACGGGAACTGGGCGGGCTGCCCGGTACCGAGGTCACCGTCGAGGAGGCCGAGCTGGCGCTGGACCCGGGTGATCCGGGTGCGCTGCCGGCCGTGCAGCGCCGCAACGTGGAGGTGCTGCGCGACTGGGCGGCGCGGCCCGCCACCGCGGCCGCCCGGCGGATCCGGCTGCGGTTCTTCCTGCGGCCGGTGGAGCTGCTCGAGGACGGTGGCCGGGTGGGTGGCGTCCGCTTCGAGCGGACGGTGCCGGACGGCCAGGGCGGTGTGACGGGCACCGGCCGGTACGAGGACGTGCCCGCGCAGCTGGTGCTGCGCTCGGTGGGCTATCGCGGGGTGCCCCTGGAAGGGCTGCCGTTCGACCCGGCGAGCGGCACCATCCCGCACCAGGCGGGCCGTGTCCTGCGGAACGGCGTGCCCTCACCCGGCGAGTACGTCGCCGGGTGGATCAAGCGCGGCCCCACGGGTGTCATCGGCACCAACCGGCCCTGCGCCAAGGAGACGGTGACCTCCCTGCTGGCGGACGCATCCGTACTCGGCGACGCGGACGTGCCGGCCGATCCGGTCACGGCCCTGCGGGCGGCCGGCGTCGCACCCGTGGCCTGGGACGGGTGGCTGGCGATCGAGCGGGCCGAGGCCGAACTCGGGGCGCGGCTGGGCCGCGGCGTGGTCAAGCTGGCCGACTGGGACACCCTCCTCGGCGCGGCGCGGGTGCCGTAGCGCACGGGGGTGAGCGCACGGGGGTGGCCGGATCGGCCGGGCCGGCAGGACTCACCCGCGGCGGACCGGAATCGACGAGCGCTGGTGCCGCGCCGACGACGATCGCCGGGCGGTACGGCGTGCAACGGTTCGCGTCCGCTTTCCTGACCTGGATCGCGGTCCCGGCCGGCATCCCGGCCGGCTTCGCGGTCGGTGGTTTCAGCCGTCGGCGCCGAGTCGGCCGGCCTGCAGTCCGGCGGCGGCGAGCAGGCTGTCGAGCAGCCCGGGGAAGAGGACGTCCAGATCGTCCCGGCGCAGGCCGTTCATCTTGGCCGTGCCCCGGTAGACCTGCCGGATGACCCCGCTCTCGCGCAGCACGCGGAAGTGGTGCGTGGTGGTGGACTTGGTCACCGGCAGCTCGAACTGGGAGCAGCTCAGCTCGGCTTCCCGTGCCGCGAGTTCGCGCACGATCTGGAGCCGCATGGGGTCGGAGAGCGCGTGCAGCACGGATTCCAGCCGGATCTGCTCCCGTTCGGGGTGGGGCAGCGCGCGGCCGGGGGTGGCGGTGTCGGTCACGGCGGCTGCCCTTCGTCACGTGTTCCTTGCTGACCACATCGTACGAGAAGCGTCGTAGTTTGACATCTCTCGTAGTACGAGGGGTACCGTACAAGCTCATCTGCGGTCCCTGACGAACGGAGTCCGTCGTGAGTGCGCTCTTCGAGCCCATCACCCTGCGCGAAGTGACCATCCCGAACCGGGTGTGGATGGCCCCGATGTGCCAGTACTCGGCCGAGGCGGAGGGCCCGCTGGCCGGTGCCCCCCACGACTGGCACTTCGCCCACTACGCGGCGCGGGCCGCCGGCGGCACCGGTCTGATCGTGACCGAGGCGACCGCGGTCTCGCCGGAGGGCCGGATCAGCCCGTACGACCTGGGTCTGTGGAACGACGCCCAGGTGGAGGCGTTCCGCCGGATCACCCGCTTCCTCGTCGCCCAGGGCACCGTGCCGGCGGTCCAGCTCGCCCACGGCGGCCGCAAGGCCTCCACCGACCAGCCGTGGAAGGGCGGCGCGCCCGTCGGGCCGGAGGCGCACGGCTGGCAGCCGCTCGCGCCGAGCCCGGTCCCGTTCGACGCGGACCACCCGGTGCCGACCGAGCTGACCGTCGGGCAGATCGAGGAGATCGTCGGCCAGTTCGCCGCCGCCGCACGCCGGGCACTGGCAGCCGGCTTCGAGATCGCCGAGATACACGGCGCCCACGGCTACCTGATCCACGAGTTCCTCTCCCCGCACTCCAACCACCGCACCGACGCGTACGGCGGCTCGTACGAGAACCGCACCCGCTTCGCACTGGAGGTCGTGGACGCCGTACGGAACGTGTGGCCCGCGGACAAGCCGGTGTTCTTCCGGATCTCGGCCACCGACTGGCTGGAGGAGGCCGGCTGGACGGCGGACGACACCGTCCGCTTCGCGCACGACCTGCACGCCCACGGCGTCGACCTGCTCGACGTCTCCACCGGCGGCAACGCGCCGCGCGTCACCATCCCGGCCGGCCCCGGCTACCAGGTCCCGTTCGCCGCCCGGGTGAAGGCCGAGACCCCGTTGCGGGTCGGTGCCGTCGGTCTGATCACCGACGCCGGACAGGCCCAGAAGATCCTGGCCAACGGTGAGGCCGACGTGGTGCTGCTCGGCCGGGAACTGCTGCGCAACCCGTCCTGGGCACGGCACGCCGCACGCGAGCTGGGCGGCGAGGTCCGCGTGCCGGACCCGTACCACCGCTCGGTCTGAACCCGCCCGCTCACCGGACCCGCACCACCCGCTCGATCTGAATCGCCCGCTCACCGTGCCCGCACCACCCGCTCGGTCTGAACCCGCCCGCTCACCGGACCCGCACCACCCGCGTGATCGAGCCCGGCCCTTCGGTGCAGGGCCGGGCTCCCGGGAGGGGTGGGCGGGTCAGGTCGGCAGCAGGCGGCCGACGGTGGTCTCCAGGCGGGGCAGGGCCCGCTGCCCCGCCAGTGCCAGCGCGATCGCCGCCACGACCCCGGCCCAGGCGACCGGACCGAGCGGGGTGCAGCCGAACGCGCGGCTGATGCCCGGGGTCTGGACGACGGCCACGAGGGCCACCGCGGACCCCAGGGAGGTGACCTGCACCAGGCGGCTGTCCCTGCGGTCGAGCAGTGTCTGCACGAGCTGGGTGCCGACCACCCCGCACAGCGCCATGGTGCTGGAGCGGCGGGCGGTGCCCGGGGTGAAGCGGCCGATCAGCCAGGCCGTGAGCGCGCCGAGGCAGGTGGTCAGGGCCCGGTGCCGGATCTGCCGCAGCAGGGGTTCGCCGAGTACGCCGGCGGCCTCCTCCACGTTGGTGAGGTCCGCCTCGCCCTCCTTCTCCGTCACGGCCACCGCCATCGACGGGAAGAGGTCGGTGAAGAGGTTCACCATGAGCATCTGCCGGGTGGACAGCGGCGCCCGCCCGGACAGCAGCGTGCCGAGGATGCCGAAGCCGACCTCACCGGCGTTGCCGCCGATCAGGATGGCGATGGCGTCGGCCACGCTGTGCCACAGGGCACGGCCCTCGCCGACCGCGTCGATGAGCACGGTCAGGTCGTCGTCGGTCAGCACGATGTCCGCGGCATTGCGGGCGGCGGCCGAGCCGCGGGCGCTGATGCCGACGCCGATGTCGGCGGCGCGGATGGCGGCGGCGTCGTTGGCGCCGTCGCCGACCATGCCCACCACCCGGCCGGCGTCCCGCATCGCCTCGACGACCTGGAGCTTCTGCTCCGGCGCCACCCGGGCCACCACGCCGGCGTCGCGCAGGAGCCGGGCCCGGGCCGCACGGTCCGCCGCGGCCAGCTCGTCGCCGGTGACCACGACGGTGTCCTCCGGCCAGCCCAGGTCGGCGGCGATGGCCCGCGCGGTCTGCGGGTGGTCCCCGGTGAGCATGACCGGTCGTACGCCCGCCCCGTTCAGCCCGGTCACCAGCGCCGTGGAGGTCTCCCGCGGTACGTCGGACAGCGCCAGCAGGCCGGTGAACTCCAGGTCCTCCAGCGCCCGCTCCAGGGCGTCGCTCTCCTGCTCGCCCTCGCCGAGCCGTCGTCCGGCCACCGCCAGCACCCGCAGACCGCCGCCGGCCAGCGACTGCGCGGCCTCGGAGGCGTGCGACGGAAGGCCGGGGCAGGCGGGCAGCACGGTTTCCGGGGCACCCTTGACGACGAGGACGCGCGGACTGTCCCCGCACCGGCCGACGGCGGCGGCGTACCCCCGCGCGGCCTCGAAGGGCAGTCCGGCGAGCTGGGTCCACTCCGGGTCGGGGCCGGCAGCGGCCAGCACGGCCTCGTCGGTGGCGTGCACCGGCCGGTCCGATCCGCCGTTCAGCTGGGGACAGGCCCGCGCTGCGGCCCGGATCGTCTCCGCGGAGCCGGCGTCGTCCACCGTGTGCAGCGCGCCCCCGGCGTCGGAGGTGCGCACCAGCCGCAGCCGGTTCTCGGTGAGCGTGCCGGTCTTGTCGAAGCAGATGGTGTCCATCCGGCCCAGCGCCTCCAGGGTGCGTGGGGTGCGGACCAGGACCCCGCAGCGGCTCAGCCGCCGGGCGGCCGCCAGCTGTGCCACCGTCGCCACCAGCGGCAGCCCTTCCGGTACCGCCGCCACCGCCACCGCGACTCCACCGCTGACCGCCTCGCGGATCGGGGTGCCGCGCACCAGCGCCAGCCCCGTCACCGCGGCACCGCCCGCCAGCGTCAGGGGCAGCGCCTTGCGGGTGAGTTCCTGGAGCCGGGCCTGCACCCCGCCGGCCGGGGGCTTGCGGGCGGCGAGGTGGACGGCTCGGGCGGCCTCGGTGCGGTCGCCGGTGTCGACCACGACGGCCCGGGCCTCCCCCGCTACCACGGTGGTCCCTTCGAAGACCATGCAGCGCCGGTCGGCCACGGGGGCGTGCGGGGTGGGGTCGGTCTGCTTCTCCACCGGCAGCGACTCACCGGTCAGGGCGGACTCGTCCACCTCCAGCCCCTCCTGCCACAGCAGCCGGGCATCGGCCGGCACCACGTCGTCCGCCTGGAGCTGGATCACGTGGCCGGGCCGGAGCCGGCCCGCCTCGACGGTACAGCTACCGCCGGCCGGGGCCTGCTCCTCCGGCGGCACCAGGCGCGCCTTCCGCTTCTGCTCCGCGACCAGTCCGGACAGCGCCTCCTCGGCGCGCAGCCGCTGGATCCCGCCCACCAGGGCGTTGAGATCGAGAGCCCCGACGACGAGCAGCGCGTCGACCATGGAACCGAGGATCGCCGACGCCGCCGAGCCGACGGCCAGCACCGGGGTGAGCGGATCGTGCAGCTCCCCGCGGACGGCCCGGCCCAGCCGGTAGGACCAGCGGGCCGGTGCGGCGGCCGGGTGCCTGATCACGCCCCCCGCCCTCTTGCGCAGCCGGGCGGTCAGTTCTTCGTACGGACCGGTGTCGGCGGCCGGCTCGTGCTCCAGTCGTTCCCGGGCCTGGTCGGGGTCCAGTTCGTGCCAGTGCACGCGGGGACGGGGGTGCGGGGCGCGGGCCGCCGCCACGCCGAGTGCGGCCCGTATCCCGGAGAGCAGGGCCGACGCGGCACCGGCGTCGACGGGTGCGTGCCGCAGCCCCGGCAGCACGGCCCGGCGACCGCCTCCGCCGCCGGACTCGCCGACCGCCACCAGCAGTCCCGACAGGGCGGCACCGGAGCGGGCCAGGGTCTGGGCACGCCGGCCGACCCCGCGGGCCGCCGGGACGGCGGTCAGTACCCGCCACAGGTCCGGCAGCCCGTGCAGGGCGAGGATGTCCGCGCTCCACACCACCGCGCCGTCGCGGTCGGTGAGCGCGATCGCGATGTCCGCGGCGCGCAGGGCGGCCAGGACGTCGTGGTCGTCGGCCGACCGCACCCGGGCGGCGACCAGCACGGCGCCGCCGTCGCCGCCACCGGCCTCGTACACGACGTCGTCCAGCGGCCGGCGGGCGTCCACCACCTGGTCCGCGAGGCCGGTGAAGTCCTCCAGCGCGGGATCGTCCACGAGCACCACCCGGAGTCCGGCCCGGCGGGCCGCGTCCAGTACGGGCTCGGCCCACGGGTCGGCCTCGCCGTCCTCGGTGCGCAGTGCCCCGGCGTGCAGGACGACTGTGCCGGCCATCTCCAGCTGACGCAGCCGGTCCGGATCGCGCACGAGCACCCCCGCACGGGCCAGGGCCGCGCTGAGTACGGCGTGGAAGGCGGCCGGGCCGTAGCGGGCGGCCTTCGGGGAGCCGGCGAGCACCGCCTCCGCCGCCTCGGCCCCGTCGTGCTTGACGAGCATGGTGGCCACCGCGCCCAGCACACTGCCCGCGGAGGCGTGCGCCGCGTACTCCTGCGCCGGGGAGACGTGCAGCGACGGGCGCGGCGGTCCTTCCTGAGCGAGGCTGAGCCGGCCGGGCGCGCAGAGCCGGTCGTGCAGCGATTCGAAGGCGGCCGAGCGTGCCACGGTCTCGGCCACCTGGCAGGCGCGCAGGGCGCCGTCGAGGATCAGGGAGGTCGGGCTCTGACCGACGCCGTGGACGGCGGCGTTGGCGCAGGCCAGGGCGAGGTCCATGCGGGTGTCGCCGAGCCGGGCGCGCAGCCGGGCACGGAAGCGCGGGTTCTCCCGCAGCAGGGTCACCACCGCGGTCAGCACCCGTGGCGAGGGCGGCAGCCGCAACGCGTACGCGGTCAGGGCCACACCGATGCCGACGCCGTCGGCAGCGAGCGTGGCCACCGCGGCGCGCACCCCGGCCGGGTCCGCCGGGTGCGTGGTCTCCTCCACGTCCCCGCCGGCGAGCGCGAGGCCGTGCCGTGCGGCCAGGTCGGCAGCGTGCTCCAGGACCCGGTCGGCGGCCTCCTCCTCGGTCGCGGTCACCACCAGGCGGGCCAGTCCCTCGTCCCAGTAGGCGATCAGCACGTCGGGCCGTTCGGCCAGTGCTTCGGCCACCCGGCGAGCCAGGTGGGCCGTGCCCCCGGCGCGCCGGACGTGGTCCTCCTCCAGTGGCCGCAGGGCCAGGTGCGAGCGGGCGCCCGCGCGCCAGTGCGCGCCGGCGCCGGGCAGTGCGTTGCGAGCCACCCGTGTCACCCGTGCGGCGGCGTCAGCGCCGCGCACACCGGCGCGCGCGGTTCCGGCGGCGGCGCCGGCGGCCATGCCGACCGCCGGTGCCGCCGCTCGTGCGAGCAGCCGCGGGGCCGCGGGCAGCAGGCGGGCGGCGGCAGCGGGTACCGTCAGCAGACCGGGGGCCATGTCCCTCCTCAGAGTGTGGTGCGGTCGGGCCGCGCGGCGGGCCCGAGGGGGCCGGAGGACGGTTTGGCGGCCGATGCCCGGACGCCGTGGGCGGCCTCGGGCGGGCTGGCAGCCGCCGTGCCGCCCGGCTCTCCCTTGACCCGGCCGGACGCCCCGGCGCGGTGGGACGGCCCGCCGCCCGACCTGAGCGCCGCGGTGCCGATGTCATGTGCGGGTTCGGGCTGTGAGGGCGCGGGCCGGGGCTGGGTGAGCCAGGCCACCGCGGCTCCGGTGAGCGCCACGGGCCACTCCACCACTCCGGCGGCACCGAGCACCCCTGCCCCGGCGTACACCGCCATGCGCCGTCCGCGGGGCGAGACGGCGCCGACCTTGTCCAGCGTTCCTTCGGCGGCCCTGCCCACCGCTCCGGCGCCGGGCACCCTGCGCAGTACCGAGGCCGCGCCGCGCAGGGGCGCCGTGAGGACCGACGACGACTTCTGCTCAGCCATGACTCTCCTCGGGTGAGAACGTCTTGCGTGCCCACCGAGTGCCCACAACCGTGCTGGTCACCCAAGTTTTTCCGGGCGGTCGCGCCGACGCCATGCGGGCGGGCGGGCGGGGCCGCTGATCCGGGGCGTGTGCCGGGGGGCGGGACCGCTGGTGCGGGCGCCGTGCCGGGGGGTGCAACCGGTCGCTGGTGCCGGGCGCGGGATCGCTGGTGCGGGCGCGTGCCGGGGGGTGCAACCGCTGGTGCGGGGTGCGGGGTCGCTGGTGCGGCGGTCGGTGCGCGGCCGGGGGTGAGCGCCCGCCGCACGGCGCTCACCTCGGGTCGCGGTGGCTCAGCGCGCGTCGTCGCGCAGGTCCAGTTCCGCGGCCAGCTGGCGCCGGTAGTCGGAGTAGGCCGTGCGCAGCGCCTCGCCGGGCCAGTCGGCGGGCAGCAGGGCGGGCGGCAGGACCGGGTCGGCGAGGAGGTGGCGGACGGCCGCCGCGTAGCCGGTGAGGCGGTCGGCCGGACGGTCGGCGCCGGTCGCGCGGGCGAGCAGCGAGCGGGCACCGGCCGCCCAGTCGGCCAGCGGCCAGAGCCGGGCGGCCAGGTGACGTGGGGGTTCCTCGGGGCGGGCGGTGTACGTCAGGGCCACTTGGTGCAGGCCGGCCGGCAAAGGGCGGTCCAGGTTGGCCGGGCGCAGCCAGACCCCCTCGCGGAGTTCCGCCAGGCGAAGGCCGGTGAGGCGGGCGCGCAGGTCGGCGCGTTCGGCGGGACCGCGGCCCGTCGCCGTGATCACGACCATCTCCCAGTCGCCGTCCCACGCGCGCGTGCGCGGGCGCACGGCGTCGTCCTGTCGCCGCTGCCGGGCCAGCAGCCGGTCGCTGAGCCGGTAGACGGCGTCGGTGCGCCGCAGGTCTCCCGCGGCGACCATCCGGCTCAGCGCGGCCCGGAGCGTGGAGCCGCCGACCCCGAACGGCTCGACCAGCCGGACCAGGTCCTTCACCGGCAGCTCCGGCGGATGCGTGCCGAGCAGCAGGCTCAGCACGACCGACCGGGCCGACAGCGGTCGCAGGCCGACCGCATCCGGTTCCGCCGAGACGTTCATGCGCATGGGTCCGTACTGTACGTGCGCCCTGTTGTTGCATCATTGCTACAGTCGCAGGAAGAGTGCAACATGCTCGTATGGTCTCGATTCCCGCGCAGCAACTGCCGTCACCGGCCCAGCCGTCGACCGCCACGCACGACGTCACCAACCAGGCTCCGCCTCTCGCCCCGTACGACGCCTCCGACGACCCGGCCCTGCTGGAGGGGCTGCGGCGGGAGGGCGCCGGCTGGGCCGAGGAGGACCTCCGCCGGCTGGGGGCCCGGGCCGGCAGCGCCGAGGCGCAGGAGTGGGGGGAGCAGGCGAACCGCCACGAGCCGGTGCTGCGCACCCATGACCGCTACGGCCACCGCGTCGACGAGGTCGACTTCCATCCCAGCTGGCACCATCTGATGCGTACGGCGGTGGCCGAGGGCCTGGCCGGCGCCCCGTGGGCCGACGAACGGCCGGGGGCGCACGTGGCCCGGACCGCCGGCGGTCTGGTGTGGGGGCACACGGAGGCGGGGCACGGGTGCCCCACGTCGATGACGTACGCCGCCGTTCCCGCCCTGCGGGTGCAGCCGGATCTCGCCAAGGTGTACGAGCCGCTGCTCACCAGCCGCGAGTACGACCCGGAGCTGCGCGTCCCGGCCGAGAAGCCGGGACTGCTGGCCGGGATGGGCATGACCGAGAAGCAGGGCGGCTCCGACGTCCGGACGAACACCACCACAGCCACACCCACCGGCGAGCCGGGCGTGTACACGCTGCGCGGGCACAAGTGGTTCACGTCGGCGCCGATGTGCGACGTCTTCCTGGTGCTCGCGCAGGCCCCCGGCGGGCTGTCGTGTTTCCTGGTGCCGCGCATCCTGCCGGACGGCAGCCGCAACACCTTCCGCATCCAGCGGCTGAAGGACAAGCTGGGCAACCGGTCCAACGCCTCCTCGGAGCCGGAGTTCGACCGGACCGTGGCGTGGCTGGTGGGGCCGGAGGGGCGTGGCGTGAAGACCATCATCGAGATGGTCAACTGCACGCGGCTGGACTGTGTGATGTCCTCGGCGACCCTGATGCGCAAGACGCTGGTGGAGGCGGGGCACCATGCCCGGTACCGCAGCGCGTTCGGTGCCCGGCTGATCGATCAGCCGCTGATGCGCAACGTCCTGGCCGATCTCGCGCTGGAGTCGGAGGCGGCGACGACGCTCACGCTGCGGCTGGCCGGCGCGGCGGACCGCGCGGTGCGCGGGGACGCCGGGGAGCGGGCCTTCCGGCGCATCGCGACGGCCGTCGGCAAGTACTGGGTCACCAAGCGGGGCCCGGCCTTCACCGCCGAGGCCCTGGAATGCCTGGGCGGCAACGGGTACGTCGAGGACTCCGGCATGCCCCGGCACTACCGGGAGGCGCCGCTGCTGTCGATCTGGGAAGGCTCCGGGAACGTCAACGCGCTCGACGTGCTGCGCGCCCTCGGCCGGGAGACGGACACCGCCGACGCCCTGTTCGCCGAACTCGCCCTCGCGCGCGGCGCGGACGCCCGCCTCGACACGGCCGTGGCCGCACTGAAGGACGAATTGGCCGGAACCGATCAGATGGGCGCGCGCCGGCTGGTCGAGCGGATGGCGCTCGCCCTGCAGGCCTCCCTGCTCGTCCGGCACGCTCCGCACCCGGTCGCGGACGCCTTCTGCGCGACCCGGCTGGCCGGCGACTGGGGCCATGCGTTCGGCACGCTGCCCTCCGGCACCGCCCTGGACGCCGTCCTGGAGCGCGCTCTGCCCGGCCGGAACTGATCCCCTCCGCGCACGCGTGCGCGCAGTCCCCTCCCGTGGCCGGTGAGCGCCGACGGATCGCACACAGTCAGCAAGTGCTTGCGGACCGTTGTCAGTGCGGTGGTGCACACTCGCGATCAGGTGGCACTCGCCTGGGGAGGACAACGTGTTCACGGGGATCGACGAGGTCGACTGGGCCTCGCTGCGGCACGCGCACGGCAGCGCGGAGGACGTGCCCGTCTGGTTACGGGCCCTGGCGTCCGAGGACGCCGCCGAGCGTGCGACCGCGCTCGACGGGCTGTACGGCGCGGTGCACCATCAGGGGAGGGTGTACGACTCGACGCTGGCATGCATCCCTTTCCTGTTCGCGCTGGCGGCCCGCGAGGAGGTGCCCGACCGGGGCTCGGTCGTGGAACTGCTGGTGAGTATCGGCGGGGAGAGCGCCGTGACGGACCGGCGGGCGCGGGACGCGGTGTGCGAGGGCGCCGGGGCCTTCGCCGCCCTCGCCGGGGACCCGGTGCCGGCCGTGCGCCGGGCGGCCGCCGGGGCCCTGGTGCGCTTTCTGGACGAACCCTCCCGGGTTCTGGAACTGCTGCGGCAGCGGCTGCGGGCCGAGCGGGACGACCGGGTCCTGCCGGCCCTCACGGAAGCCCTCGGTCTGTTCGCGCACCGGCACCCCGCGCACGCCGGCGCGGCGGTGGACCTCCTGGCCGAGCAGAGCGCGCCGCCGTACGCGCCGGGGCTGCGGCTCGCGGCGCTCGGGCAGCTCGCGCTGCGGGCGCCGGACCGGCTCCCCGCCGACCTGGTGCCGACCGCCGTCCGGCTGCTCCGGCAGCGGTCCGCGCACCGCAGCCGGGCACAGGAGCACTGCGGCGCCGACACCCTCGTGGGGCGAATACGGCGGCTGCGCCCGTCCGACGAGGAGGGCGCCGTGCTGCTGCGTACCCTGCACGGCGCGCTCGGGGACCGGGTGGACGACCGGATCGCCCTTCTCACCGGGCAGTTGACCAGTCCGGAACCGGTGGACCGGTGCAATGCCGTGTGGATGTCGGCGGGACTGTTCCGCGGCTGGCGCGGCGACTACGGCGGGCCGGTCCGCCTGCTCGGCGCCCAGCTGAGCACCGAGCAGGACCGGTTGCGGGACGCTGCCGTCTCCGTGCTGGCGGAGCTGTTCACCCTGGCCGCGCCCGCTGCGGACGACCTGCACTCACTGGTGACCGCCCGGCCCGATCTGTGGACGCACCGCTGGGAGCGCTGCCCGCCCACGCTGGGCGGCCCGCTCAAGGCCCTGGCCAGGAGCGGGGATCCCCGCGCGGTCCCGCCGCTGGCCCAGCTCCTGGCCGGGCCGGCGGCACCCGTCGGCCTGGGGCAGGAGGCGGCGCACCTCGGCCGGGCCGCGGCTCCCCTGGCGCCCGCGTTACGGCACCGGCTGGGCCGGATCCCGCTCACCTCCCCCGCCGCGGCCCGGCTCGCCTCCCCGCTGCTGTCGGCGGTCGCGGCCGTCCGCGACGAGGCAGCGGTGCCCGAGGTGTTGAGGCTGCTCTCCGGCGCTCCCGACGGCCTGGGAGCACGGGAGGCGGTCGTCGGCGAGGTGGTGGCGACGTTGGCGGCGCTCGGGGCCACCGTGGAAGCCGTCCCGCTGCTGCGCGCCCTGCTGCACACGCGGCACGCGGCCCTCACGGCGGGCGCCCTGTGGTCGGTGGACGGGGACGCCACGGCCGTACTCCCCGTCCTCCTGCGCGAGTTGACCGGGTCCGATCCCGGGGCCCGCGGCGACGCCGCCCGGCAGCTGGGCGGGATGGGCCCGGCCGCCCGTACCGCCCTGCCCGGCCTGCACCGGCTCGCCCGGTCGGGTCCGGCGCGACAGCGGGTGCCGGCGGCGTACGCCCTGTGGCGCATCACCGCGGACCCCGGCCCCGTACTGCCCGTGCTCAGGGCCGCCTGGACACAGGACCCGCGCGGCCGGGGCGCGGTCGCCCGCTGCCTGACCGCGATGGGTCCGGCCGCGGCCCCCCTGCGGGACCTGGTCGCGGCGGAACTGGCCACGCCACGCCGCCACACGGGCCGTGAGGTGGCGTACGGCAGCCGTGACATCCCGGAGGACGAGGAACTGGTGCGGATGTGCCGGGAGGTCGTGGGAAGGCTGTGACGGAGGGGTCGCCGCAGGTCCGCTTCAGACCATCCGGCCCCACTGCGGGCCGAGTCGGGCCCATTCCGTGTCCCAGGCGTCCATACGGCGCCGTTCCAGGCGGCCTCGTACGGCCAGGCCGCCGACGAAGGGGACGGCCGCGGTGCTCACGCCGGCCAGGATGCCTATCAGGGTGGCCCGGAAGGCGGCCTCCGAGGCGGTCGTGGGGCGGCTGACGAGGTGGCCCTGCGGATCCGTCCAGACCGTGACCGGCGAACCGGCCTTGCTGCCGGGCTCCACCCGTACCTGGCCGGTGTGGGTGGAGCCTTCGGGCATCGTCCAGCGGGCCTTGGCCCAGACCCGTTCCCCGGCGGAGGTGTGGGTGCTATGGGCCGGTGCCGATCCGGGGACCTGTGCGACGACGCGGGCGACGGCGGGCCGCGATGTGACGCGCTCGTGGGCGAGTCCGTGCTCCACCGAGCGGGCCGCCGCGTAGCCCGCCAGCACGCCGCTCAGGACGGTCAGCAGGCAGGCACCGAGGACCACCCAGGCCTCCACCACGTCGGCCCGGCGTTTGAGCGGGTTGCGCCGCCAGCGCCACAGCCACACCTTCGGACCACGGAACGCCTTCAAAGGCATCCTCCTCACGAGCGCACCGACCGGCCGACCGCCCTCCCATACGGGAGAGATCGCTCCGTTGCTCACGACGAACCCCCTGCACGACGGTCGCACGACACACCGCTCCCGCGCAGGCGCATGCCGGAACGGGCCGGCCCGGTCTTTCCGGCGGGCCGGCGACACAGCCCGCGACCTGCGGCGGGGCGCATGGCGGGGAGAGTGTCAGCGGTGGGGTGCAGACTGGCCGATAACTGACGACTACCCGGACGAAGACGTCCCGGAGGTGATCGGCATGGCCGAGGTACTGCTCGCGGTGGGCACCCGTAAAGGGCTGTTCATCGGGCGGAGGCGGGGCGGTGGCCCCTGGGAGTTCGACGAGAGCCCGTACTTCAATGCGCAGGCGGTCTATTCGGTCGCGATCGACACCCGGGGCGACCGGCCGCGGCTGCTGGCGGGCGGGGACAGCCCGCACTGGGGTCCGTCGGTGTTCCACTCCGACGACCTCGGCCGCACCTGGACCGAACCGGCGCAGCCCGCCGTCAAGTTCCCCAAGGACACCGGCGCTTCCCTGGAGCGTGTCTGGCAGCTGCACCCGGCCGCGGCCGAACCGGGCGTCGTGTACGCGGGCACGGAACCGGCGGCGCTGTACCGGTCGGAGGACCGCGGCGAGAGCTTCGGGCTGGTCCGGCCGCTGTGGGAACACCCGACGCGCTCGCGGTGGGTGCCGGGCGGCGGCGGTGAGGGCCTGCACACGGTGCTCACCGACACGCGTGACCCGCGGGCGGTGACCGTGGCCGTGTCGACGGCGGGGGTGTTCCGTACGACGGACGGCGGCGCCAGCTGGACACCGTCCAACTCGGGGGTCTCCGCGGTGTTCCTGCCGGATCCGAACCCGGAGTTCGGCCAGTGCGTGCACAAGGTCGCCAGGGACGCGGGCGACCCGGACCGGCTGTACCTGCAGAACCACTGGGGGGTGTACCGCAGCGACGACGCGGGCGGGCAGTGGTCCGACATCGGCGAGGGCCTGCCGTCCACGTTCGGCTTCGCGGTGGCGGCCCATCCGCACCGCGGCGGTACGGCGTACGTCTTCCCGATCAACGCCGACGCGGACCGGGTGCCCGCCGGGCGCCGCTGCCGGGTCTTCCGCACCGCGGACGCGGGCCGGTCCTGGGAACCGCTGTCCGAGGGGCTGCCGGAGGAGGACCACTACGGCACGGTCCTGCGGGACGCCCTGTGCACCGACGACGCCGATCCGGCGGGGGTGTACTTCGGCAACCGCAACGGCGAGGTGTTCGCCTCGGCGGACGACGGCGACAGCTGGCAGCTGCTGGCCGCGCATCTGCCGGACGTCCTGTGCGTGCGGGCGGCGGTGACCGGCTGACCCGGCGGGCGGGGTGCCCGGGCGTCGGCGGGCCGTGCTCCGGCCATCGGTTGATCGCCGGCCGCCGTACGGCAGTAGGGTGACGCCCGTGGCACCACGACCCTTGCATGAAATCGTCGAACCGGGCTGGGCGAAGGCCCTGGAACCCGTCGCCGGACGGATCGCCGAGATGGGCGACTTCCTGCGCGCGGAGATCGCCGCGGGGCGCACCTACCTCCCGGCCGGCCCGAACGTCCTGCGGGCCTTCCAGCAACCCTTCGACGAGGTGAGGGTCCTGATCGTCGGTCAGGACCCCTATCCGACCCCGGGGCACGCGGTGGGCCTGTCGTTCTCCGTGGCGCCCGAGGTGCGCCCGCTGCCGCCGAGCCTGATCAACATCTTCCGCGAACTGAACAGCGACCTCGGTCTGCCCCAGCCCTCCAGCGGAGACCTCACGCCGTGGACGCAGCAGGGCGTGCTGCTGCTCAACAGGGCGCTGACCACCGCGCCGCGCAGTCCGGCCGCGCACCGCGGCAAGGGCTGGGAGGAGGTCACCGAGCAGGCGATCCGGGCGCTGGCGGCACGCGGCAAGCCGCTGGTGTCCGTCCTCTGGGGGCGTGACGCCCGCAACCTGCGCCCGCTGCTGGGACGTCTGCCGGCGGTGGAGTCCGCGCATCCCTCGCCGATGTCGGCCGACCGTGGCTTCTTCGGCTCGCGTCCGTTCAGCCGGGCCAACGACCTGCTGATCCAGCAGGGCGGACAGCCGGTGGACTGGCGTCTGCCGTGACCGGACCGGGGTATCTCGCCGTGGACTCCGGCGGTTCCGGTCTCCGGGTCGCCGTCGGGGTACCGGGCCGGGACCCCACGGCCCGGGGGGAGACCCGGGAGCCGGTCCGTACGGGTGCGCGGGGCATCGACCCCGCTCATCTGGTGGAACAGCTCGTGCCGCTGGCCCGGGCCCTGGCCGCCGAGGCCGGGGTCGGCGAGCTGGGCACGGCCGTGGTCGGCGCCGCCGGGTTCGCCACCCTGGGCGACGGGCTGCGCGCCGAACTGCCCGGCGCCCTCGCCCGGGAGCTGGGCGTGCGCAGCGTGGCCCTCGCCGCCGACGCCGTGACCGCGTACGTCGGCGCCCTCGGCCCGCGTCCCGGCGCCGTCCTGGCCGCGGGCACCGGCCTGATCGCCGTCGGCACCGACCTGACGGGCTGGCGGCGGGCCGACGGCTGGGGGCATCTGCTGGGCGACTGCGGAAGCGGTGCCTGGATCGGCCGGGCGGGCCTGGAGGCCGCGCTGCGCGCCCACGACGGCCGCGCCGGCGGCTCCCGCGCGCTGCTGGCCGGCGCCGAGGAACAGTTCGGCCCGGTGCGCGGCCTGCCCGGCCGGCTCTACCCGCGCACCGACCGGGCCGCCGTACTGGCCTCGTTCGCACCGCGGGTGGCCGCGTGCGCCGCGGACGACGCCGTCGCCGCGGGCATCCTGCGCGCCGCGGCCCGGCACATGGCCGAATCGGCCGCCGCCGTGTGCCCGGGCACGGGCGAGCCCGAAGTGGCGTTCACCGGCGGTCTGTTCCGGATGGGCGACCCGCTCCTCGTACCGCTGGGTGAGGAGTTGGCACGCCGGCTGCCGCATGCCCGGCAGGTGCCCGCCGAGGCGGATCCCCTGCACGGGGCGGTCCGGATCGCGGACGGGCTGGCGACGGGGCGGCTCACCCTGCCGGGTGAACCGGCGATGCTGTGCGTGATCCACGTCCAGGGTGTTTGAGGGTTCACGGGAACGCTTCCGGCCGGATGCCGGCCCATGTCTCCGGCCCATGTCTCCGGCACGTGCCCGGGACATGTGTCCGACGCCCGTAACTCATCAGACAAAACCGGACGGATACCGCTCACCTGCACCCTCCCCGAACGGCGGAGCCCATGAAACCAGTAACATGCGGCGCCATGAACTCCCCCACTGGACCCGCGTCCGGCCTGCCCGTACGAATGCCGCGACCCCGCCAGCCCGGCCGGCACCGCCGCCCGGAACCGCTGGTGGCTCCCGAGGGCGCGCCCGCGCTCGTCCTCGCGGTGCCCGGCGCGCCCAGCGCCGCCACGCGCAGCCTCGCCGAGGAGGTCGTGAGCATCGCCCGCTCGGAGCTGCCCGGCCTGGACGCCAGGATCGGGTACCTGGACGGGGACGACACCGAGTTCCCCATGCTCAGCTCCGTGCTGGCGCACGCCGCCGAGGAGCGCTCCGCCCGCTACGAGCAGGCCGTCGCCGCCGGGATCGAGGGAATCCAGGAGCCCGACGGCCCGGTCGCCGTCGTCGTACCGCTGCTGGCCGGTCCCGACAGCGCGCTGCTGCGCCGGATCCGTCAGGCCGTGATGGACAGCCGCGTCGCCGCCGATCTGACCGACGTCCTCGGCCCGCACCCGCTGCTCGCCGAGGCGCTGCACGTGCGGCTGTCCGAGGCGAGCCTGGCCCGCGCCGACCGCGCCCGGCTGTTCACCGTGGCGACTGCCGCGGACGGCATCATCCTTGCCTCCGTGGGCGGCGAGGAGGCCGTGCAGGCGGCCGGGATCACCGGCATGCTGCTCGCCGCGCGCCTGGCCGTACCGGTGATGGCGGCGGCCCTGGACCAGGAGGGATCCATCTCCTCCGTGGCCGACCAGCTGCGCTCTTCCGGTTCGCAGCAGCTGGCCCTGGCGCCGTACCTGATCGGCCCGGAGATCGACGCGGCGCTGCTGGCCGCGGCTGCCGCGGAGGCGGGCTGCGCCACGGCCGAGGCGCTCGGAGCGTACCCGGCGATCGGCAAGCTCGCCCTGGCCAAGTACACGACGGCGCTGGGCATCGCCCCGCAGCAGCCGCAGGGCACTCCGGTGCGCTGACGCACCCGGCACCTGTACGACACAGGGCCCGCTCCCGTCGCCGGAGCGGGCCCTTCGTTTTGCCCCTGCCGGGCCGCCGTCCGGCTAGCCGAAGACGACGCAGGAGGCCGCCGCGACGCGCACGGAGCCGTCGTAGCGCGGCATGCCCGTCGCCTCGTCCACGGCGAACCAGGTCACGTCGCCGGAGCGCTCGTTGGCGGCGTAGAGGAAGCCGTCGTGGTGGGCCAGGTCGCGCGGCCACCGCCCGCCGCAGGGTACGGTGCCGGTCAGCCGCAGTCCGCCCGCCTCGACGGCGAGCACGGACAGGACGTCCTCGCCCCGGGTCGCCGTCCACACGAAGCGGCCGTCCGGCGACACCGTGATGCCCGAGGGGTGGGCGTCGCCGGCGGGGGCGCCGTGCAGCACGGGTACCTCGGTCAGCGGCTTCAGGGAGCCGGCTGCGGAGTCCCAGCGGCACACCGTCACGGTCGGGGTCAGCTCGTTGACCACGTAGGCGTGCTCGCCGTCCGGGTGGAAGGACAGGTGGCGGGGGCCGGAGCCGGGGCGCAGCGCGATCTCCCGGTGGACGGCGAGGGCGCCGTCCGAGAGGGTGCACACCCGTACCGAGTCGGTGCCGAGATCGATGCTGACGGCCCACCGCCCGCTGGGGTCGGGCTGCACCTGGTGGGCGTGCGGGCCGCGCTGGCGCCGGTCGTGCGGTCCGGAGCCGGTGTGCTGGAGTCGGCCGGAGTGCTTGGGGGCGAGGGCGCCGTCCGGACGCACGGGTACGGCGGTGATGCTGCCGCAGCCGTAGTTGGCGGTCAGGACGTGCCCGGCGTACAGGCCGAGGTGGGTGGGTCCGCTGCCGTCCACGGGCACGGGCGGCCCGGCGGGTTCCGGCCGGTGGCCGTTGACGCGGTAGGCGGCGACGGCCCCGTCGGCGGTCTCACTGACCGCGTAGAGCATGTGGCCGTCCGGCGCCAGGGCCAGGTACGAGGGGTCGGGTACGTCCTGGACGACGGAGACGGGAGTGAGGGCGCCGCCGGCCGGCGCGACCTCCGCGGTCACGATCCCGGGGCCGCCCGCCGCCGTGAACGACCCGATGAAGGCCCGGCGCCTGCCCGCCCTGCCGTTCTGTGCCACCGCTGTCCCCTCTCGGTCGAGCCGCTCGGGCCGGTTGGGCCTGTCGAGCCGGTCCGGGGCCGACGGTAGCAGTCGATCAGCTGCGGTCTAGACCAAGAGGGTGGGTGGCGGGACGGTTTTCCGCTCGGGTCCCTGGATGCCGGACCGGCGGCGGGGCCGCTCTCTGGGTCCCTGGATGCCGGACCGCCGGCGGGGCCGCTCTCTGCCCGGGTGCCTGGGCGCCGGACAGCCGGCGGGCTCGCGGTGCGGGGCGGGAGCGGAGAGGGACCGGGTCTCGGCTCAGGCGCCCACCAGGCGGGAGCCCTTCGGCGTGTGCAGGGGTTCCGCGAGGTCGGCGAGGGCGCGTTCCAGGCCGTGCAGGTGGGCCAGGGCGGGCTCGGCGGGCGGTTCGGTGGGGCGGTGGAGGGCGTCGGTGCGGCCCGCGGTGAGAGCCTCGACGGCGGCCTCCACACGCCAGCAGGCGGCGGCGAGGCGGGCGTCGTGCGAGGCCTCCGGGTCGGCGGCGACGGCCACCAGCCCCCGGACCTCGCGGGCGCAGTCGTCGAGCAGTGCCACGACCCGGCGGGCCCGCGCCTTGCGGGCGGGCATCGGGTTCAGCGGGTGCACCAGGGGCGCCACCGACAGCCGTACGCGGCCGAGCAGCTGTTCCAGTTCGGCCACGCGCGGCGCCGGGTCGGCCGTGGCGGAGCCGGCGAGGCGGGCCGCCGCCTCGGCCGTGCAGGCGTGCACACAGCGCAGGGCCCGCTGGATCCAGGCGTCGGTGGTGGCGTGAGTGGTGACCGGCAGCACGAACAGCACGGCGAGCGCGGCCCCGAGCGCACCGACCCCGGTCTCGGCGAGCCGCAGCGCGAGCAGCCCGGGGCTGAGGACGCCGAGCAAGCCGTAGAGAAGCTCGGCGAGCAGCGTCACCCAGAGCATCATCCAGGTGTAGGAGACGGCGGCCGTGTAGAAGATGCCGAAGACGGCGACCGCGACCAGGACGGCCGTGGGCACGGGTGCTCCGTGCAGTGGGACGGTGACGAGGAAGCCGAGGCCGATGCCGATCACGGTGCCGAGGACCCGGCGGAAGCCGCGTACCAGCGTCTCGCCCCGCGAGGCGGTGTTGACGAAGATCCACCAGGTGGCGCCGACGGCCCAGTACCAGCGCTGGCCCGAGACCAGCTGCCCGGCCACGAGCGCGAACCCGGCACCCGCGGTCGCCGCGACGGCCTGCCGCGTGGTCACGCGCGCCAGACCGGTCCCGGTGGGCGGGGCGGGCACGGCCGCCGGGGGCAGCCGGCGCTCGTAGCACCACGCGCCGAACCGCACCGCGGCCGCGACGAGGACGGAGAGCAGGACGGCGGCGTACAGCTCGGGCAGCCGGTCCGGGGTGGCGTGCAGGAACTGGGCCACGAAGAACGTCATGAACGCGAACACGCCGAGGCTGTGGCCACGCGGGCCCCAGCGGCGCGCGTACACGCCGACGCCGACGACGGCCAGGAAGGTGAGGTCCCGCGCGACGGGATGATCGTGCAGCTCGGCCGCGGCGGCGAGCACCGGCACGCCCACGACGGGCAGCAGGGCGGTGGTGACCGCCTGTCCGCGCACGGTCGGGTCGGTGACGGTGAAGAGCGCGAGCAGCGCGGCGAGTCCGCCGGTGACCGCACCGACGAGGGATTGTCCGGCCAGCAGACAGACCATGACCGCCGGCCCGATGCCGAGGACGGCCCGGGTGGCGAAGCGCAACCGCGCCCGGCCCGGGTCCGGAGCCACGAACACCCTCTTCAGCACTGCTGTCCTCCCCTGGAACACACCGGCACAGAAAAGGCGCCGCGGGATCCGCAGCGCCATCGACACGTCCATGAGAGCATCACCGGGGTCACTGGCTCAAGTGTTGCCCGAATCACTGCACCATTGGCCCAGCATCGAAGGTGGACGCCAGCCCGCCGGAATGCCAACGGCCCAGGTCGGGCGGTACACCGGCATGCCCGCTCCCTGAGCCATTGGTACAGTCGTAGGCGATGGCCGTGGACGAACTCGACACCCGTATCCTGCGGCTGCTTCTGGAGCAGCCGCGCACCAGCGTGCGCGAGTACGCCCGCGTCCTCGGGGTCGCGCGCGGCACGCTCCAGGCCCGGCTGGACCGGATGGAACGGGAGGGTGTGATCACCGGCACGGGCCCTTCCCTCTCCCCCGCCGCACTCGGCCATCCCGTGCTGGCGTTCGTGCACATCGAAGTGACCCAGGGCCACCTGGACGACGTGGGGGACGCGCTGGCCGCGGTGCCGGAGATCGTGGAGGCCTTCTCGATCACCGGTGGCGGGGACCTGCTCGCCCGGGTGGTCGGCCGGGACAACGCGCATCTGGAAGACGTGATCCAGAAGCTGATCAGCCTGCCGGGCGTGGTGCGTACCCGTACGGAGGTCGCACTGCGCGAACGTGTCCCGTTCCGGCTGCTGCCGCTGGTGGAGTCGGTCGGCCGGGCGGCCCGTCCCTGACACGCATCCTGGACGCCATGAGCGATCTCGGCGGCCTCTCGGTCATCTTCGATCTCGACGGAACGCTGGTGGACAGCGAGCCGCACTACTACGAGGCGAGCCGGCAGACCCTGGCCGAGCACGGAGTCCCGGACTTCACCTGGACGGAGCACGAGGGCTACGTCGGCTCCCGACGTCTTCCTGGCGGCGGCCCGACGGCTCGGCGCGGCGCCGGCCGACTGCGTGGTCGTGGAGGACGCCGCCCCCGGCGCGGCCGCCGCCCGCGCGGCCGGGATGCGCTGCATCGCCGTCCCGTACGTCCCAGCCCAGGCCTGCCGCCCCGAGTTCGCGACGGCGCCCCTGCTCCTGCGCGGCGGGCAGGGGGAGTTCACGGCACAGACGGCCTATGCGTGACTGAGGGACGCGGCGGCACTCCCGAACAGCTGAACGGGTGACGGGTACGGGGGCAGAAGCGCACGTAGACGGCCCGCTGGGACTGGTCGGCCGCCCTCCCGCCCCGTGGTGACGCACGGTGGTTCTGCGTGCGCGGTGAGCCACGGCTGCATAGCGTGACCCTCATGAGCACAGATCAGGCCCGGCCCGCCCCCGACGAGCGGCGGTGGAAGGCGCTCGCGGTCTGTCTGGCGGCGGGCTTCATCTCGCTCCTCGACACCTCGATCGTGAATGTGGCGCTGCCCTCGCTGGAGCGGGGGCTGGGGGCCTCCGAGGCGACCGAGTCCTGGGTGGTCTCCGGGTACGCCCTCACTTTCGGGCTCGCGCTGGTCCCGGCCGGCCGGCTCGGTGACATGCGGGGCCGGCGCCAGGCCTTCCTGGTGGGGCTCGCCCTGTTCACCATGGCCTCGCTGGCGTGCGGGCTCGCGGCCGGCCCCGGCTGGCTGGTGCTGTTCCGGCTGATCCAGGGCACGGCTGCGGGCATGGTCGCCCCGCAGACCTCGGGGCTGATCCAGCAGATGTTCCAGGGCGCCGAGCGCGCCAAGGCCTTCGGCCTGCTCGGCACGGTCATCGGGGTGTCGACGGCGGCGGGACCCCTGGTGGGTGGCCTGCTGATCGACGTAGTCGGCACCGACGACGGCTGGCGCTGGGTGTTCTTCGTCAATCTGCCGATCGGGGTGGCCGCCTTCGCCGCGGGGCTCCGGCTGCTGCCACGCTTCCCGGCGACGGGGAGGCACGAGGAGTTCGACCTGTTCGGGGTGCTGCTCCTCGGTTCGGGCGTGCTCGCGCTCATGCTGCCGCTGGTGCAGGAGCAGCAGTGGACCGGACGGGAGAAGTGGGCGCTGCTGCCGCTGGCCGTGGTGCTGCTGGGTGCGTTCTGGGCCTGGGAAAAGCGGCAGGGGCTGCTCGGGCGCGCTCCGCTGGTGGACCTGGAGCTGTTCTCCCTGCGCTCGTTCACGCTCGGCGCGCTGATCAGCCTCTGCTACTTCGCCGGCTTCACGACGGTCTTCTTCCTCTTCGCGCTGTACCTGCAGAACGGCATGGGTTACAGCGCACTGGCATCGGGCCTGACGGTCCTGCCCTTCGCGGCGGGCTCGGCGGTCGGGGCCGCGGTCGGGGGCCGGCTGGTGGTGCGCTTCGGCCGCAAGCTGGTCGTCGCCGGCCTGGCCGGCGTGGCCCTGGGGCTGCTCGGACTGGTCGTGGCGGTGGAGCTGGTGCCCGGCCCGAACCTGGCGTGGGCGGCGGCGCTGCCGCTGCTCGCAGGAGGCGTCGGCTCCGGTCTGACGGTCTCCCCCAACACCACCCTCACGCTCGCCCTCGTCCCCGTACGCCGCGCGGGCGCGGCCGGTGGGGTGCTTCAGACCGGCCAGCGCGTGGGCTCGGCGGCCGGTATCGCGGTGGTGGGTTCGGTGTACTTCGCCCACCTCGCCAACCACGGCCGCACCGACACGGCGATGCAGCTCGGACTGCTCTCCGCCGTGGGGATCATCCTGGTCGCGCTCGTGCTGGCGGTCGCGGATCTGCGGGACCGCCGACTGCGTCCCGAACCCGAGATGGCGCCGCCCGGCCTCACTGACTGCGTACCTGACTGACCCCTGCCTGACTGGCCGCCTGCCTGCCGTGGTCCGACGACCGTCCGGCTCACGATCTCCGGCGCGGCTTCCCGCGCTTCACCGGCTTGGCCGCCTTGCCGCCGGCCGCGCGGGCACCGCGTGCCGTGCGGCCGGCCGGCTTCGCGGACGACTTGGACTGGGCCTTCGCCGCCGGTGTCTGCCGGGTGCCGGCCCCGCCGGAGGTCTTGCGCTTGTCGTCGGCCGCGGGCTTCGCCGGCGTACGGCCCCGGGTGCTGTTGACGGTGCGGCCGCGGACGATGCCGATGAAGTCCTCCACCAGGTCGGTGGTGGCCTCCTCCGGCCAGGACAGGGCGACGCTGGACCGGGGTGCGTCGACGACCGGACGGTAGGTGAGGTCCCGGCGGTGGTACAGGCGGGCAAGGGACTGCGGGACGACCAGGAGGCCGACGCCGGCGGCCACCAGCTCGACGGCGTCCGGAGTCGTCGCGGGCCGTTCGAAGGCCGCTTCGCCCGGCGGGGCGTCCCAGTCGAAGACGTCGTCGAGGGGGTGGAAGAGCGTCTCGTCGGCGAGGTCGGCCAGGGTCACCTCCTCGGCGGCCGTGATCACGTGGTCCTTGGGGACGATGACCACCGAGGTCTCGGTGTACAGCGGGATCGCGCTGAAGTACGCGCGGTCCACGGGCAGCCGGACCAGGCCCGCGTCGGCGTCACCCGCGCGCAGCACCTCGGGCGCCTCGGCGGCCGGGACCTGGACGAGGGCGAGCGGGATGTCGGGCAGGCGCTCGTTCCAGGTCTTCACCCACTTGGCGGGCGTCACTCCGGGAACGTACGCGAGCCGGAACGACGTTGATTCCTCCGAGCCTGTCACCAGGCCAGGTTACCGGCCGCCACGGGACCCTTCCGTCACGGGGCGGAGCGGACCCGTCCCGCAGCGGGCGCGGCGGACGCCTCCGTGACCGGGCCTGACCGGCCCCTCCTCCGTCGGCTGTGGTCAGCCGTCCCGTACCCGGCCGATACCCTTGACTCCATGAAGTCGCAGCAGAGCACCCAGACGATGAAGCCCGCGACCGCGGCGAAGAAGCTGGGTGTGTACCTCCCCGCCACCCCCGCCTCGTTCCAGGAGGGTGTGGTCTCGCGCGCCGAGCTGAACGAGCTGCAGGCCAACCCGCCGGAGTGGCTGAGCGAGCTGCGGCGCACCGGCCCCCACCCGCGTCCGGTGGTCGCCGCCAAGCTGGGCGTGTCGATCGCGGGCCTGGCCCGCGGCGGGGTCACCGAGCCGCTGACCACCGAGCAGATCGAGGCGCTCAAGCAGGAGCAGCCCGAGTGGCTGGAGAAGGAGCGCGCCACACAGGCCGAGGTCCGCAAGGAAGCCGCGCGGATAAAGAACCTGAAGAGGGAGAAGGAGAACGGCGGCGCCGAGCGCGGCTGACTCTCCCGCCCGTTCCTCCGCAGCGCCCTCCGGCTCCGCCGGGGGGCGTTGTCCGTCGTCCGCCCGGTACGTGCCGCCCGCGGCCCGCTGCCGGCCGGCGACACCGGACGGGCCGCCGTTCCCCCGTGCCGGCGGCCCGTCGGACACGCCAGGTCCGAGCAGGCCGGTGTCGCCGGGTTGAAGTGTGCGACAGCCGGGGACCGCATGGGTATGCGTACAAGTACGTACGCCGACGGGGGCTGCACACACACCGACCGGAGGACCCGTGCGGCTGGAGATGGCCTACGAACGCATGACGGCGGTGGCCGTGGCCGCGCTGAACGAGCGGGAACCGGAGCGGCTCTGGCCGATGCTGGCCGGCACGCTCGCGGACTTGTGCGGCGGTGACGCGGTCATCCACAAGCTGGACGAGTGGAGCGCGAGCGAGGGAACGATCGGCACGGTGCCGGACGCCGCCGCGGCGGAACTGGCCGGGCTCGGGGACGCCGAGCTGAGTCTGCTGCGCGCGGGTTTCCCGTTCGCCCGCCACTACGCGCACGGAACCGAACGGACGCCGGTCACCGCACACCGTGCGGCCGGGGCCGGCTGGCCGGGCAGCCCGACCGCGCGCCTGCTCGGCGAGATCCTCGACGTCGACCACGTGCTGGGCGTACCCCTCCCGGGAAGCACCACCCCGATCACCGGCTGCCTCGTCTACCGCGCCGGGGGCGACTTCCGCGACGACGACCTGGCGCTGGCCGAGCGCGCGCAGCCGCTGCTGGACGCCGTCGAGCGGCAGCGGCGACTGCTGGAGCAGTGGCGGCGGGCACTGGGGCCGGCCGCGGCGCCGGACCAGCGGGCGGCGGTCTGCTCCCTGACGCCGCGCGAAACCGCCGTCCTGCTGCTGCTCACCGACGCGCTGACCGCCGGCACCATCGGCCGGCGCCTCGGCATCTCGGTCCGTACCGTGCACAAGCACGTCGAGAACATCTACCGCAAGCTGGGCACCCGGGACCGCGTCGGTACGGTGCTGCGCGCCCAGCGGCTCGGCCTGGTGCCGCCGCCGGGGCCTGCCGAGGCCCGGGGCGGTCCGTGGTGACCGTTCCCCGGGCCCGTACCGACTGATCCGCACGCCGGCTGTGCCTGCGGCTGCACGGAAGCTCAGGAGGGGACTCTCAGCCGACGGAACTCGGCCGGGGAAGCCAGGCCGGGGAAACTCAGCCGGGGAAGCTCAGCCGAGGAAGCTCAGCCGCACCTTGCGGTCGGGGTTGTCCTTGTTGGTGTCCACCAGGCACACCGACTGCCAGGTGCCGAGTTCCAGGCGTCCGCCGATCACCGGAAGGGTCGCGTGCGGCGGGACGATGGCCGGCATGACGTGGTCGCGGCCATGACCGGGACTGCCGTGCCGGTGCTGCCAGCGGTCGTCGGCGGGGAGCAGGGTGTGCAGCGCCGCCAGGAGGTCGTCGTCGCTGCCGGCACCCGTCTCGATCACGGCGATTCCGGCGGTGGCGTGCGGGACGAAGATGTTGAGCAGACCGTCGCGACCGGCCGCCACCTCCCGCAGGAAGCCCTCGCAGTCGTCGGTGAGGTCGACGACGCGTTCCCGGGAACCCGTCGAGACGTGCAGCATGCGCGTGGTGAAGGCATCGGACATGCCCTCATCCTGACCCATACGCCGGCCTCCACACCCCGGGGCGCCACCGACTTCCGACCCGCGCGGCCCATGACGCGAGACACCGTGCGGCCGGGAAGATCCACCGGCGGCTTCCTGTTGGTAGAAGCGTGAACGAAACACGTGAGGTCGAGGTCGTCGTCACGGGCGCCGGCCAGGCCGGTCTGGCTGCCGCTTACCACCTGCGGCGCACCGGCTTCGAGCCGGACCGCGACTTCGTGGTCCTCGACCACTCTCCCGGGCCGGGCGGCGCCTGGCAGTTCCGGTGGCCCTCGCTGACGTTCGGCAAGGTGCACGGGATGCACGCGCTGCCCGGCATGGAGCTGACGGACGCCGACCCGGCCCGGCCCTCGGCGGACGTCGTGCGGGAGTACTTCGACCGGTACGAGCGCACCTTCGGCCTGCGAGTGAGGCGGCCCGTGGAGGTGCGGGCGGTGCGAGAGGGCGAGGAGGGGCGGCTGCTCGTGGAGACCTCGGACGGCGACTGGTCGACCCGGGCGCTGATCAACGCTACCGGCACGTGGGACCAGCCGTTCTGGCCGCGCTATCCGGGCCAGGAGACCTTCCGGGGGCGGCAGTTGCACACGGCGCAGTACACGGGGCCCGAGGAGTTCGCCGGTCAGCGGGTCGTGGTCGTGGGCGGTGGCGCTTCGGGCACCCAGCATCTGCTGGAGCTGGCACCGTTCGCGGCCTCGACCACCTGGGTCACCCGGCGGCCCCCGGTCTTCCGCGAGGGGCCCTTCGACCAGGATGCGGGCCGCGCGGCGGTCGCGCTGGTGGAGGAGCGGGTGCGGCGGGGTCTGCCGCCGCGCAGTGTCGTCTCGGTCACCGGACTGCCCTTGAACGACGCCGTCCGGCAAGGGTTGCGGAACGGGGTCCTGGACCGGCTGCCCGTGTTCGACCGGATCAGCCCGGCCGGCGTGGAGTGGCGGGACGGGCGGCACGTGGACGCCGACGTGATCCTGTGGGCGACCGGCTTCCGGGCCGCGCTCGGCCATCTGGCTCCGCTGCGGCTGCGCGAGCCGGGCGGCGGCATCCAGGTGGAGGGCACCCGCGCCGTCGCCGATCCGCGGGTCCACCTGGTGGGCTACGGTCCCTCGGCGAGCACCATCGGCGCCAACCGGGCCGGGCGCGCGGCCGTCCGGGACATCAGGCGGCTGCTGGCCGGGGAGCCGGTCGCCGCGTGACGTCCCGCCGGCTCAGCGGACCGCGGGCTGCTCGGTGGCCGGGGACGGCAGCGGACTCCGGCTCGGGGGCTGCGCCGTCGCCGTGCTCGGGTAGAGGGCGTTGAACTCGGCCACATTGCGCAGGTGTTCGTCGTAGTCCGCGGTGAAGCGCGTGTCGCCGGGCTTGACCGTGACGAAGTACAGCCAGTCGCCCGGGGTAGGGTTGAGGGCCGCCCGCATCGCGTCCTCGCCGGGGTTGGCGATCGGTGTCGGCGGAAGGCCGGTGCGCTCGTAGGAGTTGTACGGGCTGTCGGTCTGGATGTCGCTCAGCCTGGTGTGGACGGTGTTGCGGTTCATCGCGTAGTTGATGGTCGCGTCCAGTTGCAGCGGCATGCCGCGCTCGAGCCGGTTGAACACGACGCGGGCGACCTTGCCCATGTCCGACTTGGACGCCACCTCGGCCTGGACGATGCTGGCGATGGTGACGGTCTGGTAGACGTTCACCGCGTTGCGCTGCGCCCCGGCCGCGACCGGTGCGCCGTTGAACCTGCCCATGGCGGTGTCGACCATGGTCCGCAGCAGGGACTCGGGGGTGGCGCCTTTCCGCACGGGATAGCTGGCCGGGAAGAGATAACCCTCGGGGTTGCCCCCGGCCTCGTTCGGCAGTTTGAGCGCCGCCTTGCCCAGGGATTTGAGGGTACTGCCCGGGGGCAGTCCCAGGGTCTTGTCGATCGCGTCGTAGACCTGGCTCGCGCGCCATCCTTCCGGGACGACCAGCGTGGCGGGCCTCGCCTCCTGGTGGCCGCGCGCCAGGGTCAGCAGCGGCACCGCCACGGCGGTGCCGGCCACGACGGCGCCGGCCACGACGAGGGCGAGTCTGCCGCGGCGTGTCAGTCGGGGCTTTTTCCGTGACGGAATGTTGATCTGCATGCGGGCACGGTAATACGTATATCGTCCCAAACCTGGCATCTGTTCAGTTTGTCGGCTGCAGTTGCGCATCCCGGCGCACCAGGGCCGCGTAACGGCCGTCCAGCTCCAGCAGTTCCTCGTGCGTGCCGCGTTCGGCGACCTGTCCGGAGTCGAGGACCACGATCTGGTCGGCACTGCGGATCGTCGACAGACGGTGGGCGATGGTGATCGTCGTGCGGTCGGCCGACAGGGCGTCGATGGCTTCCTGGACAGCGGCTTCCGTGCGGGTGTCGAGCGCGCTGGTCGCCTCGTCGAGGATGAGGACCGGCGGGTCGCGCAGGATGGTACGGGCTATCGCCAGGCGCTGCTTCTCGCCGCCGGAGAAGCGGTGACCGCGTTCGCCGACGATCGTCTCGTAGCCGTCGGGCAGCGCGGCGATGTGGTCGTGTATCTGGGCCGCCCTGGCCGCCGCGTGCAGTTCCTCGTCGGTGGCGTCCGGCTTGGCGAAGCGGAGGTTGTCGGCGACGGAAGCGTGGAAGAGGTACGTCTCCTGCGAGACGACGCCCACCGCGCGGGCGAGGGTGTCGAAGTCGAGGTCACGGACGTCGACGCCGTCGAGGGTGACACGGCCGCCGGTGACGTCGTACAGGCGTGGCACCAGGTAGCCGAGCGTGGACTTGCCGGCGCCGGTGGGGCCGACGACGGCGAGGCTGCCGCCGGCGGGCACGGTGACGTCGATCCCGTCGAGCACGGGGCCGCCCTTGTCGTCGTACCGGAACGCGACCGCGTCGAAGCCGACTTCGCCCTTCACCTGGTCCAGCCGGACGGGCTGCTCCCGCTCGGTGATGTCGACGGGGAGGTCCAGGTACTCGAAGATGCGCTGGAAGAGGGCGAGCGAGGTCTGGATCTGGACGCCGGTCGCGAGCAGGCTGACGGCCGGGCGGAACAGGCCCTGCTGGAGCGAGACGAAGGCGACGATGGTGCCGAGGGAGACCTGGGGGCCGCCGAACTGGAGGGCGGTGCCCGCGGTCCAGTAGATGACCGCCGGCATCGCGGCCATGACGACGGTGATGACGGCCATGCGCCAGCGCCCGGCCATGTTCGACCTCACTTCCAGGTCGACCAGGCGCTCGGACTCGTCGGCGAACGTCGCGGTGAGCGAGTCCGAGCGGCCCATGGTACGGCCGAGCAGGATGCCGCTGACCGAGAGCGACTCGGTGACCGTGGCCGCCATCGCGGCCATCTGCTTCTGCCGCTCGGTGGTGATCTTCTTGCGTTCGCTGCCGACGCGGCGGCTGATCCACACGAACACCGGGAGCAGGAGCAGCGAGACGCTCGTGAGCCGCCAGTCCAGGGCGACCATCGCGACGATCGTGGCGATGACGCTCGTGGCGTTGGACACCAGGGAGGTGGCCGTGGAGGTGACGGTGGCCTGCATGCCGCCGATGTCGTTGGCGATGCGCGACTGCACTTCGCCGGTGCGGGTCCGGGTGAAGAAGGCGAGCGACATGCGCTGGAGGCGGCCGTAGACCGCGGTGCGCAGGTCGTGCATGACCCGCTGGCCGACGGTCGTCGAGATCAGGGTCTGCAGCACACCGAAGACGCCGGCCAGGACGGCGCTGAGGATCATGCCGAGCGCGAGCAGGCTCAGCAGGCCGGTGCGGCCCTGCGGGATCGCGACGTCGAGCGTCTCCCGCAGCAGGAAGGGCGTGGCCACCGAGACCAGCGACGAGGCGCCGACCAGGAGGCCGACGATCGCGAGCCGCGCGCGGTAGGGCCGGAAGAGTTTCAGGATGCGACGCACCTGCCGGGGCTGCTCGCCCGCGTCGGCGGGTGGGGTCCAGGACGGTTCACGGTCGGGATGCATGGGCTCCTACGGAGGTGCACGGACGACGGCCGGGACCGGCCGACGATGACGGAACGGATCGTAGCTCATTGTTACCTATACTCACAATGAACGGCATCCTGATATTGTTCCCGCATGACCACCCCGGATCCCGACGGACTGCTCGCCGAGCAGTTGCTACGGCTCACCCGCCGGGTGCACCGCATCCAGAAACGTCATCTGGAACAGCGCGAGCTGGGTGTCACCCCGGCCCAGTCCCGGCTGCTGCGCACCCTCGCGCACTACGGTGCTCCGCCGCGCATGGCCGATCTCGCCGAGCGTCTGGAGGTCGTGCCCCGCGCGGTGACGACGCTGGTCGACGGGCTGGAGGCGAGCGGCAAGGTGCGGCGGGTGCCGGATCCGGCGAACCGGCGCGTGACCCGGATCGAGCTGACCGACGAAGGACGCGCGACGCTGCGCGAGCTGCGCGCCGCCCGGCGCTCCGCGGCCGAGGAGATGCTCGCTCCCCTGACCGAGAAGGAGCGCCAGGTTCTCGGGGTCCTGCTGGACACGCTGATCGACGGGGACGCCGCCACACGCTGCTGAACGCCGGCGGCCCCCCGCTCCGAGGTGGAGCGGGGGGCCGCCGCCGTCCGTCGCGCGGTTCGCCTCAGCAGCGGCTGCGGTCCTGCGTCAGCACTCCCTGGACGGTGGTCAGTGAGCGGTCGTGGCAGCCGTCCGAGCCGATCAGGCGGTAGCGCTCGGTGGAGGTGCCGACCGCGTGCCGCTGGTCGCGCGGCACGTCGGCCGTGTACGCGGCATCCCCGCGGTAGGTGTCGTCGAGCCGGGACCAGGCGGTGCGCCGGCCGCCCTCGCGCACCACCACCGACGCCCGGTCGCCGAGAGTCAGCACGGTGCGCAGCCGCTTGTCGGCACCGAGGGTGACGACTCCGTCGACGGTGTACGTCCGACGGGTGTGCGTCGACCGTGCGGGACCGTGGCCGCCGACCGTGACGGTCTCGTCGTCGGTCCAGGCCGCGTCGAGGCCGTCCGTGTTCTCGCCGTCGGTCCAGCGGTGGGCGGAGGTGTTGGCGAGCGTGCGGGTGACGGTGGTGGTCACGCGGCCGTGCGAGGTGTCGAGGTACCCGGACACGGTGAGCCGGTGGCCCGCCTCGGTGTCCACGCGGTTCTCGGCACCGGGCGTGTACGTGGAGGAGTTGGCGAGGTCGGTCGCCTTGACCGCGGTGACCCCGCCGGTGACGCGGGCGCGGTGCGCGTCCCGCCAGACCAGCACGTTCACCGGTGCGCTCCAGCCCGACTGCCCTGCGGGCACGCCGACGACGGAGACCTCGACGCGGTGCGGACGGCCGTCGTTGAGCAGGCCGGCGAAGGGCGTGAGGTCGTACTCGACGGGCCGGACGTCGAAGGCGCGGGGCGCCGGGACGACGTACCAGAGGAAGGGGTTGGACCAGCCGCCCGTCCACACGTTCGGAAACGGCGCGGCGATGCCGGCGATCTGTCCGTCGACCTTGATCTGCACCTCGCGGTAGGGGCCGTGGTCGGCCTTGCAGGAGTACGACGCCGGGTCGGCCACGGTCAGGTACCAGAACTCCTCGCAGCCGCCGCCCGATCCGGTCGCGTACACCTCGGCGACGATCCGCTCGCTGTTGCGCGGGGTGGTGAGGGTCGTGCCGTCGGGTGTGCCGGTGAGGGTGAGGACGCGGTCGGGGGCGGGGGCCGCGGGACGCCCCGCATAGAAGGTGAGGGTGACGTGCACGTCGATGACACCGGTGTAGGTGTCGTCCACGACGTTGCCGATCAGCATCTCGACGTCCTGGGCGCTGCGGAAGGTGTCGCTGTAGCGCGTGACGTCCTTCTCGACGTGCCACTCGATGCCGTCGGGCGAGGGCTCCGGGGTGGAGGTGCGCAGGACCTCCACGCCGCCGACGTGCAGATAGCCGAGCCGGTCGTACTGACGGCCTTTCACCTTGCCGTCGAGGCGCAGGACGACCTTGCTCCAGCGGTCGCCGCAGCCCTCCGGGGGCGTGTAGGCACCCCGGTAGGGCGTGAAGTCGCGGAACCGGGCGTCGGCGAGGGTGATCTGACACGAGCTGGTGTGCGGCCGTTCGACGGGCGGTGCCGCCGTCACCGGGTCGTGCCAGTCGGTGCCGAACTCGGCGGGCACGTCGGCGGCTTGGGCGGACGGCGTCCCCGTACCGAAGAGCGTGCCCACCAGGAGGGTCGCTCCGGCGAGCATGGACATGACTATCCGTCTTCTCATGGCCGGTGTTCTACGAGGAGACGGGGTGTCCCGCAATGACGCCTCGGACGGATCGGCGCGATCCGGACGGCCACCGGCCGGCCGCGTACTCGCCCCAACGAATGAATATTTAGTGTTATAAACGGACCTTACTGACATAGTGTCGACATGGAGATCATGAACGCCGGCAGGCCGGCCGGATCAGCGGCCGGGAGCCCCGCTCCCTGGTCCCGCGACGACCACAGGACCCTCCGGTGAAGGCACCCCTCACGCGCGCCACGCACCCGGAGCCCGCGCCCCGGCGCCACCGTCATGTCGTCCGCGCCCGTCGCGCGGCCCTCGTCCTCACTTGCACCGGAGCCGTCGCGCTCATCGCCGACGCCCTGTTCGCCGGCGGGGGTCCGCCCGCGGAACGCGGCACCCCCGCCCCCGGCGCCTCGGCCGTCCCGGCCGGCGCGCGCCCCGCCCCAGGAGCGAGGGGCGTCGGCGACCCGCTCATGCCGCTCGCCGGCAACGGCGGGTACACCGTCCGCCGTTACACGCTCGACTTCGACTGGCAGGCACCACGGACGCCCTTCGCGGCCGTCGCCACCGTTCGTGCGACCGCCACCCAGGCCCTGTCCCGCTTCGACCTCGACTTCGCCGGCAACACCCTGCGCGGGGTCACCGTCGACGGGGCACCGGCCGCCGCGGTACGCGACGGCGACGAACTCGTCGTCACGCCCGGCAGACCGGTCCCGCGCGGCGGCGCGTTCACGGTCCGCGTCGCCTACACCGCCGACCCCACGCAGGGACGGCACCGGGACGACGCGATCCAGGACTACGGCTGGGTGCCGACCGCCGACGGCACCATCGTCTGCGCCCAGCCCGACGGCGCCCGCATGATCTTCCCGGCGAACGACCACCCGAGCCTGCGGGCTCCGGTCACCTTCCGGATCACGACACCTCCGGGGCTCAGTGCGGTGGCCAACGGACGGCTCGTCGGCACCGACCGGCGGCCCGGCGGCCGTACCCGCTGGACGTACGACTCCGAACAGCCGATCGCGCCGCAACTGGTCCAGATGGCGGTCGGCAGGTTCAGATTCGTCGACAGCAAGGGCCCGCACGGGCTGCCCGTCCGGGACGTGGTCCCGGACGGCCTGGTCACGGACACCGAGGCGTACCGCTCGCTCACCCCGGAGCACCTGACCTGGCTGGAACAGCGGCTCGGCCCGTACCCCTTCCGCCGCTACGGCGTGCTGGTCGGGGACACCGACCTGCCGGTGGCGCTGGAGACGCAGTCGCTCTCCGTCGTGCCGCGGGACGACCTCCTGGGTGACCGGGTGGACGCCGAACGCAATCTCGTCCACGAGCTGACGCACCATTGGACGGGCGACAGCGTCGCCGTCCGGCGCTGGTCCGACCTGTGGCTGAGCGAGGGTCACGCCCGCTACTACGAACGCCTGTACTCCGACACGCACGGCGGCGACAGCCTCGAGGACGCGATGCGGGCGGCGTACGAACAGCACGACCAGTGGCGTCACGACGAAGGGGCACCCGCCGAACCCACCGAGGCGACCCTGTTCAAGGTGATGCGCTACGACGGCTCGGCGCTGGTGCTGTACGCGCTGCGGGAGAAGGTCGGCGCGGAGGCCTTCGACCGGATCGAGCGTACCTGGGTGACCCGGTACCGGGGGCGTGCGGCCGGCACCGCTGACTTCGTCGCGCTCGCCTCGCAGGTCGCCGGCGAAGACCTGACGCCGTTTCTGAAGCCGTGGCTGTACGGGGCGCACACCCCGCCCATGCCGGGCCGTCCCGACTGGCAGGTGGACCCGGTCGAGGACTGAACCGGGCGGTGCCCCGGGAGGCGGAGTCACTGCCGCCGACCGGGTGGCCTCTGCGGGACCGCTGGTCCACCCCGGTGACGCTCGCCACGCGGTGGCGCGCGAGGCACGGAAACCTACGAGGGGTGGCCTTACGAACAACTCCTTTGTCCAGGTTGCGACGAGCGTGGTTGGGAGAGCCTCCGCGATGAGAAGAAATGTTTCTGCACGTGTCCCGGACAGCGTCCGGAGGTGCCGCCGGACGGCGTGCCTGATCGCGACGGCGGCTCTGCTGCCCCCGCTGCTGATCCTCCCGGTGTCCGGCGCCGACGAGGCCGCGGACCGACGTCTGCAGGACACTTTCACCAATGCCGCGCGCGAGTTCCACGTGCCACGCAGTGTCCTCATGAGCGTGGCCTACATGCAGTCGCGCTGGGACACCCATTCCGGCGCCCCGAGCGTCGCGGGCGGCTTCGGGCCGATGCACCTCCTGGACACCGAGGGCGTCCCGGCCAAGGCGGCCGAACGGCAGGACCGGTCCCGCCCGGGGACGGCGGGGGCGTCCGCGGAACACGCAGCCGATCTCCCGGCGGGCCGCGCCGTCCAGCCCGCGGACCTGCAGCACGCGGCACGGCTCATCGACGCACCGACCGGACGCCTGCGCACGGACGCCGTCGCCAACGTGCGCGGCGGAGCGGCACTCCTCGCGGCCACGCAGCGGCAGCTCGGCAACCCCCTCAGCGACGACCCGGCGGACTGGTGGGAGGCGGTGGCCCACTTCCCCGGCACCCGTGACGTCGCGGCGGCCGCGTCGTACGCCGACGACGTCTTCGCGCTGATCCGCCGGGGAGCGCACCGCACCACCGCCGAGGGCCAGGACGTCAGTCTTCCCGCCTCCCCGGGGGTGAAGCCGCACCGCCGGACCGCCGGACCGCAGCGGCCGAAGGACGTCGAGTGCCCGGTCGAGCTGGCCTGCGACTGGCTCGGCGCGCCGTACGAGGAGATCGACGACGGCGAGTACGGCAACCACGACCTGGCCGACCGGCCCAGGGACCAGCCGATCGAGTACATCGTCATCCACGACACCGAGGCGGTCCTGCCGAGCATGCTGCAGACGGTGCAGGATCCGACGGAGTCGTCGTGGCACTACTCGATCCGCTCCAGTGACGGCCACGTCACCCAGCACGTCAGGACGAAGGACGAGGCCTGGCACTCCGGCAGCCAGTTCGTCAACGCCCGCTCGATCGGCATCGAGCACGAGGGCTTCCTGACCCAGCCCGGCACCTGGTACTCGGAGCGGATGTACCGGTCATCGGCGCGTCTGGTGCGCTACCTGGCCAAGAAGTACGGCGTCCCGCTCGACCGGCAGCACATCTTCGGCCATGACAACGTGCCGGCTCCGACGGCCGACAGCATCCCCGACATGCACGACGATCCCGGCCCCTTCTGGGACTGGCGGCACTACTTCGACCTGCTCGGCGCACCCCTGCGGGCCACCGCGGGACCGGACAGCGACATGGTGACCATCCTGCCGGACTACGGCAAGAACAAGCCGGCGTTCACGGGGTGCGGCGGAAGCGGCGTCCCCTGCAAACCGCACGGCTCCAGTGCCGTCCGCCTGTACACCCGGCCGGAGGAGACCGCCCCGCTCATCCAGGACCCCGGCCGGAAGCCGGACGGTGAGGACTCCACCGTGGACGTCAACGACCTGGGATCACGGGTCTCCGCCGGCCAGACCTTCGCCGTCGCCGACCGCAGCGGTGACTGGACGGCGATCTGGTTCCAGGGCCGGAAGGCGTGGTTCAAGAACCCCGCGAAACAACCGACCGCCGTCGGTGCGGCCGGCCGCATGGTCACGCCCAAGGAAGGCCTGGACGAGATCCCGGTCTACGGCCGCGCCCTCCCGGAGGAGGACGCCTACCCCGACGATGTGGACGAGCCGAGCGAGTCGCCGCTCCCTTACAGCTTCCTGGCGGGCCAGCGCTACGTCACGCAGTCCGGCGTCGGCAGCTCGTACACCCCCAAGTCGTTCAGCGACGCACCCAACCCGGTGGTGTGGGGCCGGGAGAAGTACTACGAGATCCAGTTCGGCCACCGGCTCGGGTACGTCCGGGCGAGCGACGTGGACGTGGTGGGCTCGTCCAGCGCCGCGGCGGGAGCGCCGGGACTCGAGGCCGGTCCGGCAGGGAACTGACAGTGCGCACCGGTCAGGGGGCCGGGGGACCACGGCACCGCTGCATCAGCCGGCCGACAGACTCGCCCTGTCCCCCATCACCACGACCGGATCGCGAGCCGGGTCGAGCGTGCGCAGCAGGGACTCCATGGCCTGCCGGGAGACGCTGACGCAGGCCGAGGTGCCGCTGCCGTGGTCCATGTGCAACCAGATGCCGCCGCCCCTGTCCGCACCCCAGGGGCGCGTGGCGTCCTTCGGCGGCGTGCCCTTGACGCGGTTGTAGTCGATCGCGATGACGTAGTCGAAGTCGTGCCGGTGCGCCGCGTCCCACTGCGGCGGAGGCGCGTAGGCACGCTCGTCCCGGTCGTAGGGCAGTCCGGAACCCGGATCGGCGAGCACTCCGCCCGCGTCGGAGAGGGTGAACACACCGACCGGGCTGCGCTGGTCGCCCTCGTGGTGGTCCGTGGTCCAGCCCTTGCGTCCGTTGTGTGCGGGCCAGCTGCCCGCCGGCCGCCAGTGGGTGCCCTGCCGGGTGTACAGCACCACCCTGGAGTCCGCCGAATGCTCGTCCTCGCCGTAGACGGCCACGACCTGGCGGGAGTCGGCCGGGATCCTCCGGTGCAGGCGGGGACCGACGCCCGGGACACGCGTCGGGTCGGTCGTGGGCGCGGACGACGGGGCGGGTCCCTGCGCGCCCCGGCCGTGGGCAGCACCTTGCGCCGCGTGGCCGCGGGCGGGACCGGGGCCGGCGGTGCCGCAGGCGGAGAGCGTTGCGAGGAGGGTGCCCAAGGCTGCCACGACGACCGTCGTGCGCCGCGCGCTGTCGATCTGCACCCGCCCATGGTGGCATCGCGAACCGGCGCTTTGTGCGGGCCTTTCGGACGATCGCCCGGCCGGGTGAGGTGGCCTCGCGGCAGTGGGCCGACGAAGGGACGGAACCGTGGCCGGATGTGCGCGAAGTGAGCGGGCGATCGGGAAAACCGTTTGAAATTCACCACTCTGCGACGCGAACCTTTCACGGCTTGCTGCCGCTCGCCGCCGTTTTCCGCCTGACACGAGCCACTGGGACGCCATGCAGATTCAAGATCTCCCGTACCCCGATCCGGGCGTGCCCGACACGCGCTCGGGTCCCCGATTCCTGTGGTGGCTCTGGCGGAATCAGCTGGGCGGGCAGCTGAAGTCGCTCGCCTGGGGCGTGTTGCACTTCGTCTCGGTCTCCGCCCTGCCCTTCTGTGTCGGCCTCGCCGTACAGGCGGTCATCGACCGCTCCGGAACCCGGCTCGCCCTGACGGGCGGTCTGATGCTGCTGTGCGGCACGGGCATCGCCGTCGGCGACACCTTCCTGCACCGGACCGCCGTCACAAACTGGATCACCGCCGCCGCCCGTGTCCAGCAACTGCTGGCGCGCAAGGCCGCCGCGCTGGGCTCCGCCCTGACCCGGCGGGTGGCCGCCGGTGAGGTGGTGGCCGTGTCCACCGGCGACGTGGAGAAGATCGGCTGGTTCGTCGAAGCCGTCTCCCGCTTCACCGCTGCCGCGCTGACCGTCCTGATCGTCTGCGTGGGTCTCGTCGTCTACCAGCCCGCGCTCGGCGTGATCGTCGCCGTCGGCCTGCCCGTGGTGGCGCTCGCGGTGCTCCCGCTGCTCCCCCGGGCCACGCGCCGCGCCGACGAGCAGCGTGCCAAGGCCGGCCGGGCCACCGAGCTGGCCTCGGACACCGTCGCCGGGCTGCGCGTCTTGCGCGGCATCGGCGGCGAGGAACTGTTCCTCGAGCGCTACCGCCGCGCCTCGCAGGAAGTACGGCACGCCGCCGTCCGCAGCGCCCGGATGTGGTCGCTGATCTCCGCCGTTCAGGTGCTGCTGCCCGGACTGCTGCTGATCGCGGTCGTCTGGCACGGCACCCACCTGGCCCGCCAGGGCCGGATCACGGTCGGTGAACTCGTCACCGTCTACAGCGCGGTCATGATCCTGAATTACCCGCTGCGGCACTTCGAAGAGATCGCCATGGCCTACTCGTTCTCCCGCCCGTCGGCCAAGAGGGCCGCCCGGGTGCTGTCCATGGAGCGGGCCACGGCCACCGCCGGCACCCGCCGGGCCGGACTGCCGGACGGCGATCTGTACGACCCCACGACCGGTCTGCTGGCCCCGGCCGGCCGGCTCACCGCCGTGGTGTGCGGTGACCCGGACGCTGCGGGCCGGCTCGCCGAGCGGCTCGGCGGCCACGCCACGGAGCCCGGACGGTCGGTGCTGCTCGGCGGGGTGCCCCTGGACGAACTCCCGCTGGACTTGGCCCGGACCGCCGTCCTCGTCCAGGACAAGGACCCCGTGCTGCTCTCCGGCACCCTGCGCGAGCTGCTCGACGTGCCGGCCTCCGGTGCCGTACGGGCCGCGGACGCGCTGAGGGCGGCGCAGTGCGAGGACGTGCTGGACACGCTCGCGCAGGGTTCGCTGGACACCGCCGACCCGATGGACGCCCGCATCACCGAGCGCGGCCGATCCCTGTCCGGTGGCCAGCGCCAACGGCTGGCCCTCGCCAGGTCGCTGATCACCGATCCGGAGGTGCTGGTGCTCGACGAGCCGACCTCCGCGGTCGACTCGCACACCGAGGCGCGGATCGCGGACGGGCTGCGCCGGCTGCGGTCGGACCGCACCACGGTGGTGCTCACCTCCTCACCACTGCTCCTCGACCGCGCGGACCGGGTCGCCCTGGTCCACGAGGACCAGGTCGTGGCGGTCGGCGTGCACCGCGAACTGGTCGACAGCGAGCCGCGGTACCGGGCCGTGGTGACCCGCGAGACCGACGAGGAGCTGGCCGCCGCCGAAGAAGACGTGCTGCTGGAGGCCCTGCAGGAGCTGGAAGAGATCGAGGAGAGCGCATGATCGGCGTTGCGCCGCCGGCGTACGACCCGGCGGCCCCGACGACCACCACCACCCTGCCCGTCGGCGCCGCCGCGACCGTGCGGGGCTACGTCATCGAGCTGTTCCGCCGGCACCGCCGGGCGTTCCTGCTGCTCATCGCCGTCAACACGGTGGCCGTGATCGCTTCCATGGTGGGCCCGTACCTGCTCGGCGGCCTGGTCGAGCGGATGACGGACGGGGCTCGGGAACTGCATCTGGGCCTGACCGCCGGGCTGTTCGTGCTCGCGCTGGCCGTGCAGGCCGTGTTCGTCCGGCAGGTACGGCTGCGGGGCGCGATGCTCGGCGAGCGGATGCTGGCCGACCTGCGCGAGGACTTCCTCGTCCGGTCGGTCGGGCTGCCGCCGGGCGTGCTGGAACGGGCGGGCACCGGTGACCTGCTCTCCCGCATCACCACCGACATCGACCGTCTGGGCAACGCCATGCGCGAGGCAGTGCCGCAGCTGGCCATCGGTGTCGTGTGGGCGCTGCTGCTGCTCGGCGGGCTCGTCGTGACGGCCCCGCCGCTGGCCGCCGCCGTGCTGCTCGCCGTACCGGTGCTGGTGGCCGGCTGCCGCTGGTACTTCAAGCGCGCGCCCTCGGGCTACCGCTCCGAATCCGCCGGGTACGCCGCCGTCGCCGCGGCGCTGGCCGAGACGGTGGACGCGGGCCACACCATCGAGGCGCACCGGCTCGGCGACCGCCGCGTGGCCCTGTCGGAACGGCGGATCAAGGAGTGGACCGCCTGGGAGCGCTACACCCTCTGGCTCCGCTCCGTGCTCTTCCCGGTCATCAACGCCGTGCACGTCATCGTGCTCGGCTCGGTCCTGATGGTCGGCGGGGCGCTGGTCCTGCACGGCTGGCTCGGAGTGGGCCAGCTGACCACGGGCGCGCTCATCGCGCAGATGCTCGTCGACCCGGTCAACCTGATCCTGCGCTGGTACGACGAGGTGCAGGTCGCCCAGGTGTCGCTGGCCCGTCTGGTCGGCGTGCGGGACATCGAGCCCGACGCCGGGGACGCCTCGCTGGTTCCCGACGGGCGGGACGTGCACGCCGAGGAGGTGCACTTCGGCTACCGGGAGGGCGTCGACGTGCTGCGCAAGGTCTCCCTGGAGGTCGCCCCGGGCACCCGGCTGGCCCTGGTCGGCCCCTCCGGCGCGGGCAAGTCGACCCTGGGCCGGCTGCTCGCCGGGATCTACGCGCCCCGGGGCGGCCGGGTCACCCTGGGCGGGGCCGAGCTGTCCCGGATGGCCGCGGAACGCGTCCGCTCGCACGTCGCCCTCGTCAACCAGGAGCACCACGTCTTCGTGGGCGCCCTGCGCGACAACCTCCTGCTGGCCCGGACCGGCGCCACGGACGCGGAGCTGTGGGCGGCCCTGGGCGCGGTCGACGCGGACAGGTGGGCGCGGGCGCTGGACGACGGCCTGGACACCGAGGTGGGCTCCGGCGGCCTGACCCTGACCCCGGCACAGGCGCAGCAGATCGCGCTGGCCCGGCTGGTCCTGGCCGACCCGCACACCCTGGTCCTGGACGAGGCGACCTCGCTCCTCGACCCCCGCGCGGCCCGGCACCTGGAACGCTCCCTGGCCCGGGTGCTCGACGGCCGCACCGTCGTGGCCATCGCACACCGTCTGCACACGGCCCACGACGCCGACGTGATCGCCGTCGTGGAGAACGGCCGCATCAGCGAGCTGGGCAGCCATGACGAGCTGGTCGCGGCGGACGGGGCGTACGCGGCGCTGTGGCGGTCCTGGCACGGGTGAGAGGCCGAGGGAGCGGGGGCGGCGGCCGCGCCGAGGGGGTGCGGACGCCGGGCCGACGGAGGTAGGGCAGCCGGCCGGCGGAGGCAGGGGGGCGGCCGGGCCGACGAGGGCAGGGGCAGCCGGGCCCCGTCGGAGGCGGGGCGGGTGCTCCGCCTTGCCTCGTGCCCGCGCCGGTGTCCGTGCCGTTGCGCAGTGCCGAGCAGGGGTGGAAGGCTGGAAAGCGGCACCGGCTCGGGAAGCACGCCGGGAACCGATCGGTCCGCGGTGTGCGACCCCCGTGCCGGGCGTGCCGGCGGCCCGCCGCCCGCTGGGGCGGTACTCGGCCGTCCTCACCGCTTGGAGGTACTCGTGGACAGCGCCGACGGCTGGGGGGACGACGTCTACCAGCCCGATCCCTCGGAGATCCGGGAGGACTCGGGGGTGCTCGACGTCGAGGACACACTGGACTTCGACGGCGTCAGCGACCCCCTCGACCGCGGCTGGTCCCCTCCCGAGCGACCGTGGGCGGTGGAGCACACCGGCGTGACAGCCGCCGAACGCCAGGCGGGAGAGACCCTCGACCAGCGACTCGCCGAGGAGCAGCCCGACCTCGCCACGCCCTCCGGCGACGGCATCGGCGACTGCGACGGCACGGACGGGGAGCTGCTGGACAACGAGGTCGGCGACTCCCGCTCCGGCCGGCTGGTGGCTCCCGACGAGGGCGCCCACGAGGACGAGGAAGCGGCCCTCGTCGCGACAGACGTCGGTATCGACGGTGCCGCCGCCTCCGCGGAGGAGGCCGCGATGCACATCGTCGACGAGGACTCCCTCTCCGGCTGACCCGGACCTCCCGGCCACCCGCTGCCGGACCGCCCCGCTCTGCCCGACCGCCCCGCCGGACCGCCCCGCTCGAGGCCCGGAGCCCCGCTTTCGAGGAGCCGCCATGCAACAGGACAAGCACCCGGACTACCGGGCCGTGGTCTTCCGCGACCGCGCCGCCGGATACGCCTTCCTCACCCGTTCCACCGCACAGAGCGAGCAGACCATCGAGTGGGACGACGGCGAGACCTACCCGGTGATCGACGTGGAGATCTCCTCCGAGAGCCACCCCTTCTACACGGGCAAGGCCCGCACGGTCGACAGCGAGGGCCGTGTCGCCCGCTTCGAGCGCCGGTTCGGCGGACCGGACGCGGGCCGGCCGGGGGGCGGCCCGGCCTGAATCCGGCAGGCGCGTCAGATCACATTGAGGGCGGCGGCGCAGCCCACTCCCCCGAGCAGCATGAACGCCGGCATCAGCACCTTCAGCTCGACCCAGCTGCCGGCCCGGAACCGCATCGGCTTCGGCGGCCCGATCGGGTACCAGCGCTTGCGGCCCACCGGGATCGGCCACAGGATCGGGCACCCGGACACGGTCAGCGCGTCCCCGATGTCGTGCACCAGCGCGCCCAGGACGACCGGGAGCCCCAGCCACAGGTACTCCTGCCCGGGCGCGGTGAACAACCAGTCGGAACCGTTGCCCGGTTTGTCCAGCACTCCCGCCAGGATCCAGGCGCTGGTCGCCGCCAGCAGCCACACCAGCACATCGCTGCTGGAGCCACGCGCCGCCCGCCACAGCAGACCCTCGATGGCGAGCACCATGTGCACGAACAGGATCCCGAGCACCGCCCAGCGGCCGCCCGTGATCGCGGTCGCGGAACAGCCGGCGCCGATCAGGACCGCCCACAGCCAGGTGTGGGTCAGCGTGCGGTGACCGCCGGAGCGGCGCGGGTCGCCCTGTTTCCTGGTCGCCTTGTAGACGGCGTAGGACAGCTTGTCGACGATCTCGCAGATCCACCGCGAGAGCGGCCCGAACGCGCGCGAGATCGTGGCCGCCTTGTGGTCGAGGTCCGGGGCGAGCGCGGCACCGGCACAGATCAGGGCGCCGCAGAGCAGGACCGGCCAGGGCATCGCATGACCGGCCGCGGCGGCGGCCGCTCCGACGCCGAGCCAGGCCGCGGCCCCCGACAGTGAGTGTGCTGGTCCCATCATGGCCGCTTCCCGCCCCATTCCTCGTGTGCCGCTGTCCAGTTGACCTGGTGCGCTGACGCTGCGTCGGCGACACAGCGTAGCGGCCATGATCTTCGTGGCCGCAGCCGATTCCCCGCTCGGGCCCAAGGCCAGGCAAGATGGGGTCGTGACCCTCATCGATCAGCTGCCGCCGACCGCCGACCCCGACGCCCTGTACGAAGCCTTCGAGTCGTGGGCGCAGGAGCGCGGCCTCACCCTCTACCCCCACCAGGAGGAGGCGCTGATCGAGGTGGTCTCCGGGGCGAACGTGATCGTCTCGACGCCCACCGGCTCCGGCAAGAGCATGATCGCCGCCGGCGCGCACTTCGCCGCGCTGGCGCGGGACGAGGTCACCTTCTACACGGCTCCGATCAAGGCGCTGGTGTCGGAGAAGTTCTTCGAGCTGTGCAAGCTCTTCGGCACCGAGAACGTCGGCATGCTCACCGGCGACGCCTCCGTGAACGCCGACGCGCCCGTCATCTGCTGCACCGCCGAGGTGCTGGCCTCGATCGCGCTGCGTGACGGCAAGCACGCGGACGTCGGGCAGGTCGTCATGGACGAGTTCCACTTCTACGCCGAGGGAGATCGTGGCTGGGCCTGGCAGATCCCGCTGCTGGAACTCCCCCAGGCCCAGTTCATCCTGATGTCGGCCACTCTGGGTGACGTGTCCTTCTTCGAGAAGGACCTCACCCGCCGTACCGGCCGCTCCACCGCGGTGGTCCGTTCGGCCACTCGCCCGGTGCCGCTCTCCTACGAGTACAAGCTCACCCCGCTCACCGAGACGCTCACCGATCTGCTGGAGACCAAGCAGGCACCGGTGTACATCGTGCACTTCACCCAGGCGCAGGCCGTGGAGCGGGCGCAGGCGCTGATGAGCATCAACATGTGCTCGCGCGAGGAGAAGGACCAGATCGCCGAGCTGATCGGCAACTTCCGCTTCACCACCAAGTTCGGCCGCAACCTCTCCCGTTACGTCCGGCACGGCATCGGCGTCCACCACGCCGGCATGCTGCCGAAGTACCGGCGTCTGGTGGAGAAACTCGCCCAGGCCGGTCTGCTGAAGGTCATCTGCGGCACGGACACACTCGGCGTGGGCGTCAACGTGCCCATTCGCACGGTGCTGTTCACGGCGCTGACCAAGTACGACGGCAGCCGCGTGCGCACCCTGCGGGCCCGTGAGTTCCACCAGATCGCGGGCCGGGCCGGCCGGGCCGGTTTCGACACGGCGGGGCTCGTCGTCGCGCAGGCGCCGGAGCACGTCATCGAGAACGAGAAGGCGCTGGCGAAGGCGGGCGACGACCCGAAGAAGCGGCGCAAGGTGGTGCGCAAGAAGGCGCCGGAGGGCTTCGTCGGCTGGACGGAGAACACTTTCGAGAAGCTGATCGCCTCGGAACCGGAGCCGCTGACCTCGCGTTTCCGGGTGACGCACACCATGCTGCTGTCGGTGATCGCCCGTCCGGGCAACGCGTTCGAGGCGATGCGCCACCTTCTGGAGGACAACCACGAGCCGCGCAGGCAGCAGCTCCGGCACATCCGCCGGGCGATCGCCATCTACCGGTCGCTGCTGGACGGCGGGATCGTGGAGAAGCTCGACGAGCCGGACGCCGAGGGCCGCATCGTCCGGCTGACGGTCGACCTCCAGCAGGACTTCGCGCTCAACCAGCCGCTGTCCACGTTCGCGCTCGCCTCGTTCGAACTCCTCGACCCCGAGTCGCCGTCCTACGCCCTCGACATGGTCTCCGTCGTCGAGTCCACCCTCGACGATCCGCGGCAGATCCTCGTCGCCCAGCAGAACAAGGCGCGCGGCGAGGCCGTGGCCGCGATGAAGGCGGACGGCGTCGAGTACGAGGAGCGCATGGAGCGCCTCCAGGACGTCACGTACCCGAAGCCGCTGGAGGAGCTGCTCTTCCACGCGTACAACACCTACCGCAAGAGCCACCCGTGGGTCGGCGACCACCCGCTGTCGCCCAAGTCGGTGATCCGGGACATGTACGAACGGGCGCTGTCCTTCACCGAGCTGGTGTCCTTCTACGAGCTGGCCCGCACCGAGGGCATCGTGCTGCGCTACCTCGCCGGCGCCTACAAGACCCTCGACCACACCATCCCGGACGACCTCAAGTCCGAGGATCTGCAGGATCTGATCGAGTGGCTCGGCGAGATGGTGCGCCAGGTGGACTCCAGCCTGCTGGACGAGTGGGAGCAGCTCGCCAACCCGGAGGAGATGACCGCCGAGGAGGCCCGGGAGAAGGCCGACGAGGTCAAGCCGGTCACCACCAACGCCCGTGCCTTCCGGGTCCTGGTCCGCAACGCCATGTTCCGCCGCGTGGAGCTGGCGGCGCTGGACCAGGTCGAGGAACTGGGCGAGATGGACGCCGAGTCCGGCTGGGACGCCGATGCGTGGGGCGAGGCGATGGACAAGTACTGGGACGAGTACGAGGACCTCGGCACCGGCCCCGACGCCCGTGGTCCCAAGTTGCTGGTCATCAAGGAGGAGCCGGAGAACGGTGTCTGGCGCGTCCGCCAGATCTTCGAGGACCCGAACGGCGACCACGACTGGGGCATCAGCGCGGAGATCGACCTCGCGGCCTCGGACGCCGAGGGCCGGGCGGTCGTCCGTGTCACCGATGTCGGCCAGCTGTGAGCCGTTCACGGCCACGGGCGAGCCAAGGAGAATCCCACCGATGACGAATCCGGCCGAGAGACTGGTCGACCTGCTCGACCTGGAGCAGATCGAGGTCAACATCTTCCGTGGCCGCAGCCCGCAGGAGTCCCTGCAGCGGGTGTTCGGCGGCCAGGTCGCGGGCCAGGCACTGGTCGCCGCCGGCCGCACCACGGACGGCGACCGTCCGGTGCACTCGCTGCACGCGTACTTCCTGCGTCCCGGCCGGCCGGGTGTGCCGATCGTGTACCAGGTGGAACGGGTACGCGACGGGCGGTCCTTCACCACGCGCCGGGTCACGGCCGTGCAGCAGGGCCGCACGATCTTCAATCTGACCGCCTCCTTTCACAAGGACGAGGAAGGACCGTTCGAGCACCAGTTGCCGCCGGCCCGCGAGGTACCTGACCCCGAGTCGCTGCCGACGGTGGCCGAAGAGATCCGCAAGCATCTCGGCGCGCTGCCCGAACAGCTGGAACGGATGGCACGCCGCCAGCCGTTCGACATCCGTTACGTCGACCGGTTGCGCTGGAACGCCGATGAGATCCAGGGCGCCCAACCGCGCAGCGCCGTCTGGATGCGCGCGGTCGGCCCGCTGGGTGACGATCCGCTGGTCCACACCTGCGCACTGACCTACGCGAGCGACATGACCCTCCTCGACGCGGTGCGCATCCCGGTGGAGCCCCTGTGGGGGGCGCGCAACTTCGACATGGCCTCGCTCGACCACGCCATGTGGTTCCACCGGCCGTTCCGCGCGGACGAGTGGTTCCTCTACGACCAGGAGTCCCCGATCGCCACCGGCGGACGCGGCCTGGCCCGAGGACGCATCTACGACCTGCGGGGACGGCTACTCGTGTCGGTCGTCCAGGAGGGCCTGTTCCGGGCCGTGTAGGACCAGGCGACCCGGTCCGCGGACGGGGTGTTCAGATCCGCGCCGGCCGTGGACTCCGCCGCCGCAGCCAGGCCCGCAGGCCGCGCGGCGGCTGCGGCGGGGCCGCGCACCCGGGTTCCGGGAGCATCAGGGTGTCGCCGGCGGGTCGTGTCGCTCTGTCCGGCGGCGGCGTCGCGTGGCCCATGTCCCCCGTCCTCGGTACCGGCGGCCCCGAGGCGGAATGCGTGACCCTGGTGACCGTCCGTGCCATCGGAGGGATCGGCCGTGCGGTCGCGCGGGCCGGCGGTGCAACACGGCGGGCGGAGGGGCGTGGGGCGGGTGAGGCGGCGCGGGCCTGCTCCATCGCATGAGCCAGGTCGCTGCGCAGCCAGCCGATCTCATCGGCGTCCTGGGCCGTCATGATCTCTTCGGCGAGGTGCGCGGAGGGCGACCCGGGGGCGCTGTGCCCGGGGGCCGGGGGCCGGAAGCGGTTCAGGTGGGCACGTTCGTACGGGTCCCTGACGATGCCGGCGATCTCGACGGGTGCGAGGAATGCGGCCACGGCCCCGGCACGGGCCCACGGGTCGTCGGTCTGCCGCAGCTGGAGTCCCAGCCGCCGTCCTCGCCAGTTGCGGGCCCGTAGATCCACTCCCGCCGCGAGCTGGCCGCGCAGGGTCTCGGGGGTACGTCCCTTGAGCAGGTGCGCGTTCTCGGCGCTCGCGGCGAAGTTCCGCAGCTCTTCGGCCAGATAGAGCCACACCACGGCCCGGTAGCGGTTCAGGTGGAACTTGACGGGCACGAGCAGGCCCAGGCGGGCGAGCCGGGTGAACCGCGCTGCCGGGACGCCCATGAGCGCGGCGCCCTCCGCGGTGCCCACGACCCGCACGCGCTCGCGCAGGGATGCGGGGAAGCCGTCCTGCGCGCGGAGGCGGTCGATCTCCGTGCGCTCCACCCGACGGCCCCCTCCCCCGCCCTCGTCGGGCACGGTCCGGATGCGGCCGAGCTGCACGGCGAGGTCGAACTCGCTGCGCTTGAGCCCGAGTTCGCGAGCGGCCCGGCTCGGGGTGCAGGTGGGGTGCGGTGGCCCGAAGGTGTCTGCCGACATGGTCGTACTCCCCCGTGGAGTGGGTGGCTCACGCCCTGTGCGTTCGCCGTGCACTCACCGTAGCCGTTGCGGCGAACCTTGTGGCGGGCCTGTGGATAACTCCACCGGGGCGAAGAAACTCGCAGGTCAGGGGTCGGTGATGCGGGTGCGCTCGGGTTGCCTGGCATCCACGCCGAGGTGTTCGCCGACCCGGTTGACGAGCAGGGTCATCTCGTAGGCGATCTGGCCGATGTCGGCCTCGGCCGCGCTGAGCACACACAGACAGCTGCCGGTGCCGGCCGCGGTCACGAACAGCACTGCATCGTCGTACTCGATCATCGTCTGGCGTACCCTGCCGGCGCCGAAGTGGCGTCCGGAGCCCTTGGCGAGGCTGTGCAGTCCGGACGCCACCGCGGCCAAGTGCTCGGCGTCCTCGCGTCGTAGGCCTGTACTCGCCCCGGTGACCAGCCCGTCGTTCGACAGGACCAGCGCGTGGCGTACGTGCTCCACCCGCCCGGTCAGATCGTCCAGGAGCCAGCCGAGTCCCTGGTTCTGCACCATGTCCGCCTCCCCGTGTGACGTCTCCCCCTGGCTGGAGGAACTCCCCGCCAGCCTTCCCCACGACCGGCGTGCGAGCAAGCAGGATGGGCCCATGGCAGAGAAGATGACCGATGAGGAATGGCGGGCGTTCGTCTCGGACGGCACCCGAACCGGCAAGCTGTCCACCGTTCGCGCGGACGGGAGCCCGCACGTGGCTCCGATCTGGTTTCTGCTGGACGGGGACGAGTTGGTCTTCAACACCGGCAAGGACACCGTGAAGGGGCGCAACCTGGCCCGTGACGGGCGGGTCGCATTGTGTGTGGACGACGATCGGCCGCCGTTCCACTTCGTGGTGCTGAACGGCCGCGCCCGGCTGTCGGAGGACCTGGGCGAGCTGCGCCTGTGGGCCACCCGGATCGCCGCCCGGTACATGGGTGAGGAGCGCGCCGAGGAGTACGGCGCCCGCAACGGCGTCCCGGGTGAGCTGCTGGTCCGTGTCGGCATCGACAAGGTGGTGGCCGTGAAGAACATGGCGGCCTGAGCGGCCCGGTCAGCCGACCGAGTCCAGGAGCCGGGCGGTGTGCATCCGCCCGGCGTACTCCACGAGCCGGATCAGCACCTCCTTGCCGGAGTCCCGGTCCCGTGCGTCGCACAGGACCACAGGCGTACCGCGGTCCAGGTCGAGCGCCCGGGAGACGTCGTGGGCGCCGTACGTGCGGGCTCCCGCGAAGCAGTTGACGGCCACCACGAACGGGATGCGCCGGTGCTCGAAGTAGTCGACGGCGGGGAAGCAGTCCTCCAGGCGTCTGGTGTCCGCGAGGACCACGGCCCCGAGGGCGCCCTGGGCCAGTTCGTCCCACAGGAACCAGAAGCGGTCCTGGCCGGGCGTACCGAACAGGTACAGCGACAGACCGGAACGGATCGTGATGCGGCCGAAGTCCATGGCGACGGTCGTGGTGACCTTGTGGTCCACCCCGTCGGTGTCGTCGACCAGTTGACCGGCTTCGCTGAGGAGTTCCTCGGTACGCAGCGGCCGGATCTCGCTGACGGCCCCGACCAGGGTCGTCTTGCCGACGCCGAAGCCGCCGGCGACCAGTATCTTCAGCGCCAGGGCGGTGTTGTCGCCGGCGGCGTCGGAGTGCTCGGAGACCATGATCACTTCTCTCGGGAGGGCCGGTTGCGGTCGGCGTCCGCGTGCTCCGGTGGTGAAGGCAGCATCATGACAACGGGAGCGTGCAACGGGATGGTTGGACCGAAGCGCACCTGATGTGACCGAATTGCGCCCGGTCGGACGCGCACCGCGCACGGACGGGACCGGTGCACGGCGGTGTCCGAACGTTCATCTACAGCGCTCGCAATCCCTCGATGACCTCGCGCAGGATCCGTTCGTCCGGCAGATGCGCCGGGGGCACGGGGCGGCTGACGGTCACGCAGCCGATCTCCAGGAGGTCTCCGAGGAGCACCCTGATCACACCGACGGGAAGGTCGGCGTCCGCGGCGAGTTCGGCGACGGACTGCGTCTCCGTGCGGCACAGGCCGATCAGGGTGCGGTGCTCGGGGCCGAGCGCGATGCCGTCGAGGTCCGGTGCGGCGGGCTCGAGGGAGACGAGAGCGATCAGGTCGAAGCGCACGCCCGCGGGGCCCGGCTGGGTGCGGCCGCCCGTCAAGGCGTAGGGGCGGACCAGGGGTCCTGCCTCGCCGTCGTACCACTGGCTGCCCGGCTCCCGCGGACCGCCGGTCGCGTTCTCGGTCATCGCTGCGGCCCCTCCGGCTCATCCGGCCGCGGGTGGCTGTGCCGCGAGCCGCGGGGGCGTGTAGAGGTGCTCGCCGACCCGTTTGACCAGGCGGGCCATCTCGTAGGCGACCAGCCCGATGTCGGCCGTGACCGCGGTCAGCAGGGCGAGGCAGGAGCCGTCGCCCGCGGCGGCCACGAAGAGGAAGCCGTCGTCCATCTCGACCATGGTCTGGCGCACGCCGCCGGCTCCGAAGTGCCGTCCCGTGCCTTTGGCGAGGCTGTTGAAGCCGGAGGCGACGGCCGCGAGGTGCTCGGCGTCCTCCCGCGTGAGGCCGGTGGAGGCGCCGACGGCCAGCCCGTCGTTGGACAGCACCACGGCGTGCCGTACCTCGCTCACGCGCATCACCAGGTCGTCGAGCAGCCAGTCCAGTTCGCCGGACCGCTGGCCGGCCCTCGTGTTCGGGTCCTGGATCATGCCGGGTCTCCTTCACTGCTGTCACTGCGCGTCTCGGGTTCCGGGGCGGAGCCGCGTCCTGGCTGCCTGCCACCGCCGCGTGCCCAGCCGTCGCGGTAGGCCGTCATGCGGTCTCGTACGAGTTCGGGGGTGCGGCGGTCCTCGCCGTGCCGTACGGGCTGCTCGGCCGGCTCCTCGGCGCGCCGCGCACGCAGTTGCGGGGCGAGGCTCGCCTGGCGCACCCGGCGCGGGAGGTCTCCGGAGGGCTCGGAGCCGTCCGACGGGCGGTGCAGCCTCAAGGTGGTGACTCCGGGGGGCGGGGGCTGGTCGGCCGTGTCCTGGGCGACGGGCCTGGTGGCGTGCGGGCCCGGGCCGTCGGCGAGCGGGCCGGAGCCGGTCGGGTGCGGGCCGGAGCCGGTCGGGTGCGGGCCGGAGCCGGTCGGGTGCGGGCCGGAGCCGGTCGGGTGCGGGCCCGGGTCCGTGGCGTGCGGACCCGGGCCGGTGACCGCGAGGGCGGGCCGGTCGGACCGGGCGGTGACCGCCTCCTGGGCCGGGGCGGCGGCGGGCACGCGCGCGTAGGCACGCTCCTCCGCGGGGCGTGCATGCTCGTCCTGGCGGGCGGAACGTTCCGCCGAACCGCTGTGCAGCAGGGCCGTCGGCACCAGGACGACGGCGGTGGTGCCTCCGTAGGGGGACGTGCGCAGGTGCACCTTGATCCCGTGACGCGAGGCGAGCCTGCTGACCACGAAGAGTCCGAGCCGGTCGCTGTCGAACAGGTCCAGTGCCTCGGACTGTTCGATGCGCCGGTTGGCCTCGGCGAGGGTGTCGGCGCCCATGCCGAGTCCGCGGTCCTCGATCTCCAGGGCGTAGCCGTTGCCGACGGGTTCACCGGTGACGTGCACGCGCGTGTGGGGCGGGGAGAACTGGGCGGCGTTCTCGACGAGTTCGGCCAGCAGGTGGGTGAGGTCGGCGACCGCGGCCCCGATGACATGGGCCTCGGGGAGCTGGCGCACCTCCACGCGCGCGTAGTCCTCGACCTCCGACACGGCGGCGCGCACGACGTCGGTCAGCGAGACGGGGATGCGCCAGGCCCGGCCGGGTGCGGCGCCGGAGAGGATGATCAGGCTCTCCGCGTGGCGCCGCATGCGGGTGGTCAGGTGGTCCAGGCGGAAGAGGTCACTCAGCTCGTCGGGGTCGTCGGAGCGCCGTTCCATGCTGTCCAGGAGGCTGAGCTGGCGGTGTACCAGGACCTGGCTGCGGCGCGCGAGGTTGACGAAGACCCCGGAGATGCCGCTGGCGAGTTCGGCGCGTTCCACGGCGGCGCGCAGGGCGGCGCGGTGCACGGTGGTCAGGGCTTCCGCGACCTGGCCGGTCTCGTCGTCGGCGGGGGGCCCGGCGGGCGCCTCGGACCGGATGTCGATCTCCTCGCCCGCACGCAGTTTCCGCATCGCTTCCGGGAGTTTGCGGCGTGCGATCTCCAGCGCGTCGTTGCGCAGGCTCACGAGTTCCACCACGAGGGCCCGGCCGATACGGACGGAGATGACGAGCGAGGCGGCGACGGCGGCGAGGCCGAGGAGCACGGCGGCGCCGGCGGGGCTGATCAGCCCGCGCGCGACGGGGTCGGCGCGGCCCGCGACGGCGTGGCCCGTGCCCGCCGCGATGGTTCGCATGCCGTCCTGCACGCGCGCGTGGTCGGCGTGCCAGGCGGCCGGCAGTGCCGTGCCGGACGATGTGGCGGCGAGGATCTCGTCCTCGGCGGCGCCGAGCCCGGTGTAGGCGCGGCCGGACGCGAGATCGTGCCAGGCGGCGCGCTGCGCGGACGGCAGGTCGGCGACGGCCGCCTCGGTCAGGGCACGACGTGCGGCCACGGCGGAGCCGAACAGCTGCCGTCGCTCGCCCTGCAGCCCGCCGACGGTGCGCGCGCCGCCGAGTACGGCGTCTTCCTGGGCCAGCGCCTCGGCGGCCCGGGAGAATTCGAGGAGCACGCGCGTGTCGGAGCCGACGTCCGCCTGCTGGACACCGGCGAGGGCACCGTCCACGGCGAAGGCCCCGCCGATCGTCTCCGTGTACCGCGTGTAGACCTCGGCCCAGCCGGCCTCGTGGTCGAGTACCGCCGTCCGCAGCGTGCGCAGCCGTTCGGCGCCGGTGACGAACGCGCGGAGGCGTCCGGAGACGCCGGCGGGCAGTTCCTGGCTGTCGGCGACCGTGGTGTCGTGGCCGAGCCGCAGCTTGGCCACGGCCCGGTCGGAACGGGCCGTCAGGCTGCGGAGGTCGGCCTCGTTCCCGATGCCGATGACATAGCGCACGGCCGCGCCGCGCTCGGCCTGCAGCGCGGTGACCGCCGCGGCCACGGGGGTGCGCAGTTCGGCCTCGACCCGCTGGGACTGGCGCAGCCGGGCGACGTCCTGGGCCGTGCTGACCGTGGCGTACGCCCACAGGGCGAGCAGGGAGACGACGGGCACCATCAGCAGGCTGACCACTTTGGCGCGCACGGTACGGGGTCGCAGGTGCCGGCGGCTCCCACGCGCGCGTGCCGCTTTCGGCGGTGTGCCGAACGGGCGGTCGGTGTCCTCGTCGGCCGGCGGTCCGGCATGGGCGCGGCGTCCGCGCGGCGGGTGTGCCGGGGGGACCGTTGTGTCGGGTGTACGGGGTGGGCGCATGGCCTCCTCGCTCGGGACGTGGTCGGTGCGCTCGGGCCGGGGTCCCGCTAGCGGGCGACGCTCTCGACGGGTCGCTGTGCGGAGGCGGAGGCCTCGCGCTCGTCGGCCGTGGGCGAGAGGGCGACGAACGCCGAGGTGATGAAGAGGTAGGACCCGAGACCGACGGCGAGGGGGAAGATGAACTGCATCGCCGTGGCCCCGGGCAGGAGATCGCCGGACGGTTCCACCCGCACGCTCACCGCGAACATCCCGGTGTAGTGCATGCTGCTGACGGCCGCTCCCATGACGAGGGAGGCGACGGTGACCGCGAGGGGTGACTTGATGTTGAGTCCGGCCCACAGGGCCGCGGTCGCCGCGACCACGGCGATCAGCACCGACAGTCCGACGAGGACGGGGTCGTACGTGATGTCTCCGTGCAGCCGGACCGCCGCCATGCCCAGGTAGTGCATGCTGGCGACGCCGAGACCGGTGGTGAGTCCGCCGAGGAAGAGCGCGCGGTTGCGGTCGCGGCTGTAGCCGACGGCGAAGACGCCGGCGCAGACGACGACCATGGCGCCGAGGAGGCTGAGGATGGTCAGCGGCACGTCGTAGTGGATGTCGGTGCCGCTGACGCGGAAGCCGAGCATGGCCATGAAGTGCATGGTCCAGATGCCCGTCCCGATCGCGGTGGCCGCGGTGACGAGCCAGTTGCGGCGCGAACGGCCGGTGGCGGCGAGCGCGCGGACGGTGCAGCGCAGTCCGAGCGCGGCGCCCGCGCAGGCCATCAGGTACGACAGCGCGGGGGTCAGCCAGCCGAAGGCGGCGTGGTCCAGGTGTCCCATGGCCCCGGGACGCTAGCCGGGGCAGGGGCGCGCGAAGGGGGCGCATTTCGAAAGGTGTTGGAATATGACACAGAGATGCGACGGAACGATCGCGTCCCGCTCGAACATGCGCACAGCAGCATCCCTCATGGCGGTGAGGAATCATGCGGAACATGAGCGACGACCACACACATGTCCACACACACGTCCAGGAGTTCTTCACCGCGCGGGCGGCCGGCTGGGACGCCCGCTTCCCTGACGACGGCCCCGCCTACGCGACCGCCGTGTCCGGCCTCGGGCTGCGGGAGGGCGACCGCGTGCTGGACGCCGGCTGCGGTACGGGGCGCGCCCTGCCGCCCCTGCGGGCCGCCGTGGGCGCCTCCGGGCTGGTGCTGGGCGCCGATGTGACCCCGGCGATGCTCCAGGCCGCCGTACGGGCCGGCAGGGACCGTGACGGGCGTCTGCTGCTTGCGGACGTCGCCGCGCTGCCGCTCGGTGCGGGAGCCCTGGACGCCGTGTTCGCCGCCGGACTGATCGCCCACCTTCCGCGCCCGGCGGACGATCTGCGGGAGCTGGGCCGTGTGGTACGGCCGGGCGTCACGCTCGCGCTCTTCCATCCCGTCGGCCGCGCCGCCCTGGCGGCACGCCAGGGCCGCCGGATCACCCCGGACGACCTGCGGGCCCGGCCCAACCTCGGTCCGCTCCTGGCCCGTTCGGGATGGCGCATGACGTCGTACGTCGACGAGGACGCCCGTTTCCTGGCGCTCGCCGTCCGCGAGGCCTGACGACGGGGCGCATCGGCCCGCCTCCCGAACCGGCCCCCGGGCCGGAGGTCGGCACGAGCCGGCGTAAGCGCTTCACCGCGCCGTCCCCCTTCTGCCGCCGGAACTCCAACTCTACGTTGAACAGAAGCAGATGGGTGATCGGCGCTGTCCCGATCGGGAGAGGATGGTCCACGTGTTCGACCTGATCCGCAGGTACACCAGCAGGCTCCGCACCGCCGCGCCCGCGCGGCCGGCCCGTTCCGGCGAGCGGCGCGCGCACAACTTGTTCGAAGCGGCGGCGGTCTATGTGGTGGCCCGCGCGGAGGACGACCAGGACGGCGTCGAGGAAGCGGCGGCCTGGGTGTCGCCGGAGGCGCTGTCGTTCGGGGTGAGCGAGCTGGCCTGCCGGGCGGTCGTCGCCCTCGCCCGGGAGCGGGAGGAAACGCCCGACTCGGTCGCCCGCGATCTCCTCGGGCTGCCCGCGGCCTGAGCGGAACACCACTCTCCGGATGTGGTCGTTTCGCCCCTGTCCAGGCGGAAACCTGCAGCTCCGCGTGGTGTCGGCAGTCGTGACAAGGGGCGTGCGCTCGCACTAGGGTGCGCGCCGATGGACGAACCACTGGGGAGGCAGGGATGGCCGGGACGGACGATGAGGCCGTCGCCGCCGCGGACGATGCGCTGTATGTGCTGACGGCGGTGCTGTTGACGCCGGCGCAGTTCCCGAGCGTGCTGGGCGACGACTACCCGGAGGCGTGCGCGGCACTGGGCCTCGCACCTCGCGCCGACGGGTACGGCCTGGTCCTGGGCCAGGACGGCGACGGTGCCCGCTGGACGGTCGTGATCGACGACGTCTCGCTGGTCGCGGTGGCGATCGCGTCCTGGGACTGTGGCATGGAGTACGAGCTGTCCCCGGACGAGCGCGCGGTCGTGACGGCCCTGCCGGGGTGGCCCCTGGCCGTCGCCGTCGCGGCACCCGGCGTGCCCGCCCCGCACGACCCGGCCCCCGAGACGGCGGACGTGCCGGCGCTGTGCCCGCCGGACACCAGCGCGTGGGGGCCGGCCCAGCGCCGGCTGGGCGCCGACGAGATCGCGTTGCAGTGGGCGGCCTGGCGCGAGCAGATCGACGACGCCACGTTCACCGCACCTTCCGCACCGGCCGCCCCCGTCGAGCCCGCGGAGGCCGGGGGAACCGCGCCGGGGGACGTGAACGGCGCCGACGGCGCGGCGGCGGGCGGCCATGCCGGGATCCGCCGGGTGCTCGCGGAGGCCCGTGCGTACGTCGACTCGCCGCCGCCGCTCGGCCGGGTGCGCTCGTCCTTCGCCCCGGGCGAGGCCCGTACGCTGCGCGCCGACGGCCCCGGCTGGTCGATCGTGGCCCGCACGGACGACATCGCGTTCGTCCTGCTCGACGACGAACCCGGCGAGGTCCTGCCGGTCGGCCGCGGACCGGAACTGCCGGGCCTGCTGGCGGCGCTCGACAAGATGGCCGTCCGGCCCCTCTGAGCAGGGCCGGACGGACGGCACGCCGCGCACCGGCCGCCGGGAACCGCGCCCCAGGGAGCGGCGGGGCCCGGTCCGTCGGGCCGGCGCGGGCGGTCGGGCCGGCGCGGGCGGTCGCAGCCGGGCCGTCTGCCCGCGCCGGCCCGACGGCCCGGCTGCGGCTCCCTCGCGTACGCGGGCAGACACCCGGGCTGCGGCTCCCTCGCGTACGCGGGCAGACACCCGGGCTGCGGCTCCCCGAGGGTGCGCGGGTGCCTCAGCGACCGATCTCCTTGCGGCCGATCCGGCGCAGCCTGCGCCGCTGCGAGGGGTCCAGGGCCAGGTATGCGGCCGCCGGAACGCCCACCACTATCAGGAACGCCACCCACCAGGGCAGCCATATGAGCAGGACCAGCCCGACCGCCACGCCCCCTGCGGCGATCTTCGCGTTCATGGACATGAGCGTCGCCTCCTTCGCGGCCCCTGCCGCTCTCTGATCTGAGAACGGCGCCCCGCGCCCCACGGTTCCGGACCTCGCCCCTGAGACATCCCCGAGGCACTCCCCTAGTGGCCTCCGGCGGCTGCCGGGGCGCTGTCCGCGCGCGACGCATCGTGCTCTTCCGTCCGGTACCCCCGGCGGCCGCGGCCGAGTAGTCAAATCTGAGAAGTGCGCAGAGCTGTGACGATCGAGGCACGCGCGCGTGTGGCGCTCACCGGCACTCCGGTGGACAACGACCTCACGGAGCTGTGGGCGATCCTCGACTGGACGGCGCCCGGCCACCTGCTCGGCCGCCTCGGCTCCTTCCGCGCGCGCTACGCGCAGCCCGTCGAAGGCGGCCGGGACCCCGCCGCCGCGCGACGGCTCGCCCGGCTCGTCGGGCCGTTCCTGCTGCGGCGCCGCAAGTCCGACCCGGGCATCGCCCCCGAGCTTCCACCGAAGACCGAGACGGATCCCACCCGGTGGCGCTGACCGCGGAACAGACGGGACGGTACGAGGCCGCTCAGGACGCCGCACGACTGGCCTGCGGGCCGGCCCCAGCCGAGCCCGCGACCGCACTGGCCTCGACACGGCTCGGTACGGAGGGCGGTGTGACGCAAGGGTTCTGACGTGCCGTCACCACGGGAGCGGCACGATCCGACGAGCGGTGGACGCCGGCCGTTCATCCCGCGGTCGTGCCGCGTTCCTCCCGGGGCCCAAATCTGGCCGCTGTCAGAGTCCTTGCCCCTCAGGAGGCCCGATGTCCCCGTACGCCGCCGGCCGGCGCCGCGTCCACCGTTCCCTGGCCACGGGCCTTCCGCTGGCCCTCGCCGCCGTCCTCGTGGCCACGGAGACGGCCACGGCGGCGCAGTCGGAGGACGCCCGTGTCATCCGCACGGCCACGCTCGGTGAGATCCCCCTGGGCACGTTCAGCAACGCGCTGCTGCCGGGCGGTGTGGCCGACGACCGCGGGGTGAAGCTCGGCGGCATAGGCAGCGACATCTATCCGGCGGGCCGCAGGGGCGAGTACTGGACGGTGACCGACCGTGGCCCCAACGGCCAGATCAAGGTGGACGGCAAGAAGCGCCGCACCTTCCCCGTGCCGGGTTTCGACCCCGCGATCGTGAAGATCCGGGTCGCCGGCGACGAGGTCGACGTCATCGACGCGATCCCGCTGACCACGTCCTCCGGGAAGGCCGTCACCGGACTGCCGGACCAGAAGACTCGTGACGAGGCGCCGTACTCCTACGACGCCGGCACGCCGCTGTCGTACGACCCGAACGGTCTGGACACCGAGGGCATCGTGCGGGCCGCGGACGGGACGTTCTGGCTCGTGGACGAGTACGGGCCCTCGCTCGTGCACGTCTCCGCGCGCGGGAAGGTGATCGCCCGCTACGTGCCCGAGGGGCTCGGACTGACCGGCGCGGACTACCCGGTGGTGGAGGCGCTGCCGTCGATCTTCCTGCACCGCAAGATCAACCGGGGCTTCGAGGGGCTGGCCCAGCTGCCAGGCGGTGACCTGGTGCTGGCTCTGCAGAGCCCCCTCTCGCTGCCGGACGGGGATGCCGGGGACGCATCCCGCACCACCCGCCTGCTGCGTTTCTCGCCGCGCAGCAAGGCCGTCACCGCCGAGTACGCCTACCGCTTCGACCCGGTGAACGTGGTCGACCCCGGCGAGGACGACACCTCGGAGCTGAAGATCTCGTCCGTGGTGGCGGTGGGCGGTGACCGGCTGCTCGTCGAGGAGCGGACGGACAGGACGGCCCGGCTGCAGCTGGTCGAGCTGCGGCACCGCTCCGACATCCTGGGCGAGCGCTGGGACGACGACACGACGTCCCCTTCGCTGGAGCAGCTGGAGGATCCGGCGACCGCGGGGGTGCCGGTACTGTCCAAGCGGCTCCTGGTCGACCTGGGCCAGGTGGCCGGGGTGCCCGGCAAGATCGAGGGCATCGCGCGCGTGGATCGCGACACGCTCGCACTGATCAACGACAACGACTTCGGGATGACCGACGGGACGGGCGCGTTCGACGCGCAGGGCCGCCTGATCGACAGCGGCGTGAAGACGACCGTGACGTACGTACGGCTGCCGCGCCGGCGGTGACCTCCCGCCCGCGGGCGGCAGCGGGGCCGGGATGAGCTGATGCTCGTCCCGGCCCCGCTCCGTTCAGCCCCGGGCTCCCAGCAGGTGGTCCATCGCCAGCTGGTCGAGCCGTTCGAACGCCATGCCGCGCGCGGCGACCGTCTGCGGGTCGAACTCCTCGAACGCCGTGCGGTCGGCGAGCATGGCCTGCAGACCGTCGGCCGCGGTCGGCCGGGCCAGCTGGTCCAGCCGTGACGCGCGCAGCGCCTCCTGCACCTCCGGGTCGGCCCGGAAGGCGGCCGAACGGTCCTTCAGGATGAGGTAGTTGCGCATGCAGCCCGCCGCGGACTCCCACACGCCGTCGAGGTCCTCGGTCCGCGGCGGCTTGAAGTCGAAGTGGCGGGGTCCGTCGTAGCCGGCGCTCTCCAGCAGGTCCACGAGCCAGAAGGCGGAGCGCAGGTCGCCCGCACCGAACCGCAGGTCCTGGTCGTACTTGATGCCGGACTGGCCGTTGAGGTCGATGTGGAAGAGCTTGCCCGCCCACAGGGCCTGCGCGATGCCGTGCGGGAAGTTCAGACCGGCCATCTGTTCGTGCCCGACCTCCGGGTTGACGCCGTACAGCGCGGGCCGCTCCAGGCGCTCGATGAAGGCCAGCGCGTGGCCGACGGTGGGCAGCAGGATGTCGCCGCGCGGCTCGTTGGGCTTGGGCTCGATGGCGAAGCGGATGTCGTAGCCCTGGGAGGTGACGTACTCGCCGAGGAGGTCGAAGGCCTCCTTCATGCGGTCGAGGGCGGCGCGTACGTCCTTGGCGGCGCCGGACTCGGCGCCCTCGCGGCCGCCCCAGGCGACGTACGTGCGCGCGCCGAGTTCGACCGCCAGGTCGATGTTGCGGATCGTCTTGCGCAGCGCGTACCGGCGCACGTCGCGGTCGTTGGCGGTGAACGCGCCGTCCTTGAAGACGGGGTGCGTGAAGAGGTTCGTGGTGGCCATCGGGACGGTCATGCCGGTGGCGTCCAGGGCCTGCCGGAACCGCTTGACGTGCGATTCGCGCTCGGCGTCCGAGGAGCCGAAGGGGATCAGGTCGTCGTCGTGGAACGTCACGCCGTAGGCGCCGAGGGCGGCCAGGCGCTGCACGGTCTCGACCGGGTCGAGGGCGCGGCGGGTGGCGTCGCCGAAGGGGTCCCGTCCCTGCCAGCCGACGGTCCACAGGCCGAACGTGAACCTGTCCTCGGGGGTGGGCTGGTAGCTCATGCCGCGGCTCCTTGCTGCGTTCGGTATTTCGTCATGGCTGTTTACAAATTAGTATGCGGGTGCGTGACCGGGAAGAGACAAGATGTCTTTGACCGCAAGGCGTCTTCTGCAACCCACCGCACGTCCCGCCGAGCCGCGGGAGAGGGAGAACCCGATGTCAGCAGCCGAGGGTCCGCTCGTCGTGGGCGTGGACACGTCCACCCAGTCCACGAAGGCCCTGGTCGTCGACGCCTCCACCGGGGAGGTCGTGGCGAGCGGCCAGGCACCGCACACGGTGACGTCCGGGGCGGGCCGGGAGAGTGATCCGCGTCAGTGGTGGGACGCGCTGTGCTCGGCGCTGCACCAGTGCGGTGACGCCGCGCGCGAGGCCGCCGCCGTGTCGGTCGGCGGGCAGCAGCACGGCCTGGTCACGCTGGACGAGCACGGCGAGCCGGTGCGGCCCGCCCTGCTGTGGAACGACGTCCGCTCGGCGCCGCAGGCCCGCCGCCTGGTGGAGGAGCTGGGCGGACCGAAAGCGTGGGCGGAACGCACGGGCAGCGTTCCGGGAGCGTCGTTCACGGTCACCAAGTGGGCATGGCTGGCCGAGCACGAGCCGGAGGCGGTCCGCGCGACCCGTGCGGTACGGCTCCCCCACGACTACCTCACCGAGCGCCTCACCGGGCAGGGCTCGACCGACCGCGGCGACGCCTCCGGCACCGGCTGGTGGGCGGCCGGGACGCAGGCGTACGACGAGGAGACCCTCGCGCACATCGGACTCGACCCGGCGCTGCTGCCCAGGGTCGTGCACCACGGCGAGGTGGCGGGCACCGTGCGCGACAGCCACGACCTGCCGTTCTCCAAGGGCACGCTGGTGGCCTCGGGCACCGGTGACAACGCGGCGGCGGCGCTGGGCCTCGGCCTGCGGCCCGGCACCCCGGTGCTGAGCCTCGGCACCTCCGGCACGGTGTACGCCGTCTCCAGGCACCGCCCGGCCGACCCGACCGGCACGGTGGCGGGATTCGCGGACGCGCGCGAGGACTGGCTCCCGCTCGCCTGCACCCTGAACTGCACCCTGGCGGTGGACCGGATCGCAGCCCTGCTGGGCCTGGACCGGGAGGCCGTGGAGCCCGGCGGCTCCGTCACGCTGCTTCCGTACCTGGACGGCGAGCGCACCCCGAACCTGCCGCACGCCTCCGGTCTGCTGCACGGCCTGCGCCACGAGACGACCGCGGGCCAGCTGCTCCAGGCCGCCTACGACGGCGCGGTGCACGCCCTGCTCGGCGCCCTCGACCTGGTCCTCGACGAGGAAGCGGACCGCAGCACTCCGCTGCTCCTGATCGGCGGCGGGGCCCGGGGGACGGCCTGGCAGCAGACCGTGCGCCGGCTGTCGGGGCGGCCCGTGCAGGTACCGGAGGCCCGGGAGCCGGTGGCGCTGGGCGCGGCGGCGCAGGCGGCCGGGCTGCTCACCGGGGAGGATCCCGCGGCGGTGGCCCGCCGCTGGAACACGGCCGCGGGCCCGGTGCTGGAGCCCGTGGAGCGGGACGGGACGACGCTGGACCGGATCACCACGGTACTCTCCGGAGTGGCCCCGCTACTCGAGCGGGGAGCCGAAGCCCCGCCGCACGCAGAGAGCTGAACGGCGGCGGACCCCGAGGATTGACGGAGGCATGACCACACCGCTGCACGAGGCGCGCCGGCCGGGTGCCGGGCCCGCCCTCCCGGACACCCAGCAAGGCATGCGCCGGCGCAACCTCGCCCGGGTGATGCACGCCGTCAGCGCCGAGGGCTCACTGTCCAGGGCGGCGGTCGCCTCGCGGATCGGTCTGACACGGGCGGCGGTGTCCACCCTGGTGGACGAGCTGATCCGGAGGGAGCTGCTGGAGGAACTGGGCCCGGAGCGGCCGGGCCGGGTGGGCCGGCCGGGGTCGGCGCTCGCCGTCAGCGGCCGGGGGCCGGCCGGGGTCGGGGCCGAGATCGGCGTCGATCACCTCGCGGTGTGCGCGGTCGACCTGCGCGGCGAGGTCCGCGCGCGGGCGGTGCGGCACGGCGCCAACCGCGGGCGGGCGCCCGAGCCGGTGGTCGAGGAGCTGACGGCGCTGATCCGGCGGGTCGTCGCGGAGGCCGAGCGGGCCGAACTCTGGCCCGCGGGGCTCGCGGTCGCCGTACCCGGACTGGTGGCGAGGGACGGCCGGACGCTCGTACGGGCCCCGAACCTCGACTGGAACGACCTCGACCTCGGTGCCCTGCTGCCCGCCGGATGGCCGCTGACCTTGGACAACGAGGCCAACTTCGGTGCCCTGGCCGAGCTGTGGCTGGGCTCCGCCGCCCCTGACGACTTCCTGCACGTGTCCGCCGAGATCGGCATCGGTGCCGCGGTCGTCGTGGACGGCCGGCTGCTGCGCGGCACCCGCGGATTCGCCGGCGAGCTGGGCCACGTCCCCGTACGGCCGGACGGCCCGGCCTGTCCGTGCGGCGGCCGGGGGTGCCTGGAGCAGTACGCGGGCGAGGAAGCGGTGCTGCGCGCGGCCGGACTGGAGCCGCGCGAGGACTTGCTGGGTCTGCTCGCCGAGCGCGCCGAGAGCGGCGACGAGGCGGTACGGGCCGCTCTGCGGGACGCCGGTGCGGCGCTCGGGATCGCCCTGACCGGGGCGGTGAATCTGCTCGACCCCGAGACGGTGGTCCTCGGCGGGGCCCTCGCCGGACTCTCGCCGTGGCTGCTGCCGTCGCTGGAGGCGGAACTGACAGACCGGACCGCGGGTGCCGCCTGCCCGGTGACGGTTTCCCGGCTGGGTCCGCAAGGCCCGCTGCTGGGAGCCGCGCACTCGGTCGTCAGGGCGGTGCTGGACGACCCGGCGATGGTGGCGGAACGTTCCTGGCGCGGCACTGGACGACCCGGCGACGCGGGAGAACGTTCCTGACGCGGCACTGGACGACCCGGCCATGCGGCAGAGCGTTTCCGGCGCGGTGGCCCTGCGTTCCTGACGCGGTGGCTCTACGTTTCTGACCTTGTGGCGGAACGTTCCTGTCGCGGCTCGGCGCGCGACCCGGCGCCCATGGGCGGGCTGCCGTCCCCCGTTCGGGTGACCGGGTTGTCCACACGCCGTGGGTTTTCCACGGAACCGTGGCACATCTTCTGCCCAACCGGGTTGCGCCGTACCGTGATTCACGTGAGGCGCAGCCGACGGGTCGTCAGGCCCCGTCGGTGCTCGCGGATGGTGCCGGCACGGCGTCGTCCCGAGCCGGGCGCCGCACGTCCGATCGCCTCCGCCCGCCCGAAGGGAGCCGTGCCACGATGACCGCCCCCCGGATCCTCACCGTGCGACCGGAGCCGGGCCAGTACGCCTGGACGTTCGGCGGAGCGGCGCCGCTGGCGCGGATCGCGCCCGGCACGGTCCTCGACCTGTACACGGAGGACTGCTTCGCCGGCCGGGTCCGCTCCGAGAAGGACCTCGTGTCCAAGGTGTGCGAGTTCCCCTTCCTCAATCCGCAGACCGGCCCCTTCCACATCGAGGGCGCAGAGCCCGGCGACACCGTGGCCGTCCACTTCGTGTCGATCGAACCGGCCCGTGACTGGGCGGCGTCGACGACCGTCCCCCTGTTCGGCGCACTCACCTCCACGCACAGCACGGCCACGCTTCAGACTCCGCTCCCGGAGCGGGTTTGGATCTGGCAGCTGGACCGGACCCGGCGGACCGCTCTCTTCCGGGCTCAGGACAGCGACTTCCGGGTGGAACTGCCCCTGGACCCGATGCACGGCACGGTGGGCGTCGCCCCCGCCAACCTGGAGGTGCGCTCGGCCCTCGTCCCGGACGCCCACGGCGGCAACATGGACACGCCCGAGATGCGGGCCGGCGTCACCTGCTACCTGGGCGTCAACGTCGAGGGGGCGCTGCTGAGCCTCGGCGACGGGCACGCCCGGCAGGGCGAGGGCGAAACCTGCGGTGTGGCCGTGGAGTGCGCGATGAACACGGTCGTGGTGGTGGACCTCCTCAAGGACGTCGCCACGCCGTGGCCCCGGCTGGAATCGGACACGCACATCATCTCGACCGGCTCGGCGCGCCCGCTGGAGGACGCCTTCCGGATATCCCAGCTCGACCTGGTGCAGTGGCTGGTGCGCGACTACGGGTTCAGTGAACTGGACGCGTACCAGTTCGCCACCCAGGCGGTCGAATCACCGTTGGCCAACGTGTGCGACACGAACTACACGTGCGTGGCCAAGCTCCGCAAGGAGTGGCTGCCCGCACGGGAGACGTACCGCGGCGTGCACGCACGGCTCCGCGAGACCGCGCTGCCCCTGCCCCGCTGACCCTTCCCCCGCTGCCCCTTCCCCACTGACCTCTTTGCCGTACCTCCGACTCCGAAGGGCCTCCTGAAAGGCATCCCGCCATGGACATGGACCGAGCCGAGCCGCGGCTCAGCCGGCGACGGCTGCTCAAAGGCGCGGCACTCGCCGCCGCTCCCTGCGCGCTGCTCCCCCACGCGCGTGCCGTTGCCCGGACCAGGGCCGCCGACTATCCGCCCGCCGAGTGGCAGCCGGCGAGCACGTCCAACTACACGGCGTCCGAACGCCCCGGCGACTACACCATCGACCGTGTGATCATCCACGTCACGCAGGAGACGTACTCCGACACGCTGGCGATCTTCCGCAATCCGCAGAAGAAAGTCTCCGCACATTACCTGGTCCGCTCGGCGGACGGACACGTCGCCCAGTGTGTGCACGAGACCGACGTCGCCTGGCACGCCGGCAACTGGGGTTACAACACGCGCAGCATCGGCATCGAGCACGAAGGCTGGGTGGATCGGCCCGCCTACTTCACCAACGCCCTGTACGAGGAGTCGGCGAAGCTCACGGCAGCGATTTGCGCCAAGTACCGCATCCCCCGGGACCGGGAGCACATCATCGGTCACTACCAGGTGCCCGGCACCGATCACGACGATCCGGGTCCGAACTGGGACTGGGTGCGCTACATCAGACTGGTCAACTTCGCCTGACCGGGTCCGGAACCGCCGTCGCACCGGTTGTCCGCCCGAACACCCGGGGTGACGATGGTCCCGGCCGCGTGTCACCGCACGGCGGTCCGAGACGGCCTGTCACCGCACGACGGTCGCGGCTGTCGTGGCTCCGCACCGCATGACCGCCGTTCCGCCGTCCGGGGAGGCCGAGTTGACCGATCAGTGGGTGGCCCTGGAGCCGGGGGCCGACCCCGCCGAGCGCGTCCGTGTGCTGCGCAGGGCGCACGAGACGTTCACCACCGTCGGCACGGTGCCGCGCCCGGTGCGCTCGGTGGTGGCGGAGTCGTGGCGGCGCAGCGCACGGGCCGGCGTCGGACCGGACGGCACCGCCAGCGTGGAGCTGAGCGACGGCGACCTCGACGCCTACCGGGCGGAGCACCCGTTGGCCCGGGTGATGCCCCTGTTCCGTGAGCTGATGGGCGCCTTCGCGGCCGACGGCGAGCATCTGCTGGCGGTGTGCGACGCGCACGGCAGGCTGCTGTGGGTCGAGGGGCATCCCGCGACCCGGCGGCGGGCGGACCGGATGAACTTCGTGCCGGGGGCATGCTGGTCGGAGAGTGCGGTCGGCACCAATGCGCCGGGCACCGCGGTGGCCGTCGGCCGGCCGGTGCAGGTGTTCGCCGCGGAGCACTTCATACGGCGGGTGCAGCCGTGGACGTGCGCCGCCGCCCCGGTGCACGATCCGCGTACCGGGCGGGTGCTGGGCGCAGTGGACATCACCGGCGGGGACGGGCTGGCCCACCCGCACAGCCTCGGCTTCGTGCAGGCGGTGGCGCGGGCCGCCGAGTCACACCTCGCGCTCCTCGCCCCTCCGGGCCCGCACGAGGCGCTGCTGCTGAGCGCGCTGGGCCGGGACGAGGCCGAACTCCGCCTGGGCGGCGGGCCGATCAGACTCAGCCGCCGGCACAGCGAGATCCTCGTGCTGCTGTCCCGGCATCCCGAGGGCCTCAGCGGGGACGAGCTGTCGTGCGCGCTGTACGCGGACGAGTCGGTGACGCCGGTGACGCTGCGGGCCGAACTGGTCCGGCTGCGCAGAGCGCTGGGCCCGGGGATGCTCGCGTCACGGCCGTACCGGCTGACGGCGGCGGTCGAGTCGGACGCCACCGTGGTCGAGCGGAGGCTGCAGGCGGGTGCGCTCACCGCGGCGGCGGAGGGTTACGCAGGCCCCCTGCTCCCCGGCTCGCAGGCGCCGGCGATCGTCCGGCTGCGGGAGCGGCTCGCCGGTGGGCTGCGCACGGCGCTGATCGCGCACCACGACCCGGACCTGCTGGCGGACTGGGCGCACGCGCCGTGGGGCGAGGACGACCTCGAGGTGTGGCGGGCGCTCGCCGCGGTGCGGCCCACGGGGCCGGTCCGTGCCCGGCTCGCCGCGCTGGAGGCCGAACTGGCGGCACCGGCCGGACGGGGGGTGGCGCGGGGCAGCGGTGCAACGTACTTGCAACGTCCGCGTGCCTAGCCTCGCGCCGGAAGCTGCCCGACGACGGGCAGCGCTGCACCGGGAGGCAGACCAGGATGACTCGTTACGCGGCGCCGGGCACCGAGGGCGCGATCGTCTCCTACCAGGCGCGCTACGACCACTACATCGGCGGCGCCTATGTGCCGCCGGCTCGCGGGCAGTACTTCGAGAATCCTTCGCCGGTCAACGGTCAGCCGTTCACCGAGATCGCGCGCGGAACCGCGGAGGACGTCGAGCGGGCGCTGGACGCGGCGCACGGGGCGGCTCCCGGATGGGGCCGTACGTCGGTGACGGAGCGCTCCGACGTCCTGCTGAGGATCGCCGACCGCATGGAGGCGTACCTGGAGCCGCTGGCGGTCGCCGAGAGCTGGGAGAACGGCAAGCCGGTGCGGGAGACCCTGACCGCCGACATCCCGCTCGCGATCGACCACTTCCGGTACTTCGCGGGGGCGATCCGGGCGCAGGAGGGGTCGCTGGGCGAGGTCGACGACGACACGGTGGCGTACCACTTCCACGAGCCGCTCGCGGTCGTGGCGCAGATCATCCCGTGGAACTTCCCGATCCTGATGGCGGCGTGGAAGCTGGCGCCGGCGCTGGCCGCGGGGAACGCGGTCGTCCTCAAGCCGGCCGAGCAGACTCCGGCGTCCATCCACTACTGGCTGAGTCTGGTGGCGGACCTGCTGCCGCCGGGCGTGGTGAACATCGTCAACGGCTTCGGCGTGGAGGCGGGCAAGCCGCTGGCGTCGAGTCCGCGGGTGGCGAAGGTGGCGTTCACCGGGGAGACCACGACCGGGCGGCTGATCATGCAGTACGCCTCCGAGAACATCAAGCCGGTGACTCTCGAACTCGGCGGGAAGTCGCCGAACATCTTCTTCGACGACGTGTGGGCGCACGACGACGACTTCCGCGACAAGGCACTCGAGGGCTTCACGATGTTCGCGCTGAACCAGGGCGAGGTCTGTACTTGCCCGTCGCGGGCCCTCGTCCAGCGCGGTCACTACGCGGAGTTCCTGGAGGCGGCGGTCGAGCGCACCCGCCTGATCAAGCCCGGACACCCGCTCGACACCGAGACGATGATCGGCGCGCAAGCCTCCAACGACCAGTTGGAGAAGATCCTCTCCTACCTGGACATCGGCCGGCAGGAAGGAGCGAAGATCCTCACGGGTGGTGAACGCATCGAGCACGAGGGCGAGTTGAAGGGCGGCTACTACGTCCAGCCGACCATTTTCGTGGGCGACAACCGCATGCGGATCTTCCAGGAGGAGATCTTCGGCCCGGTCGTGTCGGTGGCCTCCTTCGACGGCTTCGACGACGCCATCGAGATCGCCAACGACACGTTGTACGGGCTGGGCGCGGGCGTGTGGACCCGGGACATGAACACCGCGTACCGCGCCGGCCGCGCCATCCAGGCGGGCCGTGTCTGGACGAACTGCTACCACGCCTACCCGGCGCACGCGGCGTTCGGCGGCTACAAGCAGTCCGGGATCGGCCGCGAGACGCACAAGATGATGCTCGAGCACTACCAGCAGACGAAGAACCTCCTGGTGTCGTACTCACCGAAGAAGCTGGGCTTCTTCTAGAACCGGACAGCACGGCCGGGGCCCGGTCGCCCGCGCCGCCGGGCAGGCTCCGTACGGCACACGTCATGTGCTGGAGGTTCGGCCGGCCAGGGCGCCTCCGTGCCCGGCCGCCCGGGCCGGGCGAGGTGGACCGTCCCCGTGCCGGCCGGTCTCAGCCGCCGCGCCGCACCCGGGCCGCCTTTCGGGCCTCCGCGAGCTTGCGGGCCTCGCCGCTCTTGCGGGACGGCCTGCCGCCGCTGCCGCCCTTCGCGTCCTTGGTGCTGCCCAGGCCGCGGAAGGGGGCGTTGTGGTTCTTGGGTCGCGGTACGGCCGGCCCGCCGTCGAGTGGCTTCCCGGACGGGGCCTTGGCGCCGGTGATCCGGCTCAGCTCCGCCTCGCCGGACCGCACTCTGGAGACCTTGGGGGCGACGTCGGCGTCCGCCATGACCTGGCTCGTCTCGCGGCGCTGTCCTGACAGGACGAGTGTCACGACGGTGCCGGAGCGGCCGGCCCGGGCCGTGCGGCCGGCGCGGTGCAGATAGTCCTTCGGGTCGGTGGCCGGATCGACGTTGACCACGAGGTCGAGGTCGTCGACGTGCAGGCCTCGTGCGGCGACGTTCGTCGCAACCAGCGCGGTGACCTGCCCGTTCTTGAACTGGGCCAGGGTTCGGGTGCGCTGCGGCTGGGACTTCCCGCTGTGCAGGGCGGCGGCGGCCACGCCGCTGGCCCGCAGATGGCGCGTGAGCTGGTCGACGCCGTGCTTGGTGTCCAGGAACAGCAGGACGCGGCCGTCCCGAGCGGCGATCTCCGTGGTCACGGCGTACCGGTCCGGGCCGTGCACGACGAGGACGTGGTGCTCGATCACGGAGACCGCGCCGGACGAAGGGTCCACGGAGTGGACAGCGGGGTCGCGGAGGTAGCGCTGCACCAGCTGGTCGACGTCGCGGTCGAGGGTGGCGGAGAACAGCATCCGCTGTCCGTCGGGACGCACCTGGTCCAGGGCCTCGGTGACCTGCGGCAGGAACCCCATGTCACACATCTGGTCGGCCTCGTCCAGGACTGCGATGCGCACCCGTCCCAGACGACAGCCCTTGCGCTCGATGAGGTCGTGCAGCCGGCCGGGTGTGGCGACGACGATCTCGGCGCCGTCCCGCAGCACGGCGGCCTGCCGTCCGATGGACATTCCGCCCACCACGGTCGTGAGCCGCAGCCCCAGCGCCTCGGCATACGGGGTGAGTTCCTCACCCACCTGCTGCGCCAGCTCCCTGGTGGGCACCAGAACGAGCGCCAGGGGCTCTTTCGGCTGCGCGCGGCGCCCGGCTGTCCGGGCGAGCATCCCCAGGCCGAAGGCGAGCGTCTTGCCGGATCCCGTGCGGCCCCTGCCCAGGACGTCCCGTCCCGCGAGCGCGTCCGGGAGCGCAGCCGCCTGGATGGGGAAGGGCACGGTCACACCGTGCTCATCGAGCGTCCGCAGAATCGCGGTCGGCAGCCCCAGCTGCGTGAAGGAGGTCGCCGTGGGCACTGCCGGAGTGGCGCCCGACGTGTCGGACGCATCGTCCTGCTGCCGGACATCGGCACGTGGTGATTCGCTCACAGAGAGCCTTCCTCCGAAGGGACCGTACCGAGGAAGGCGCGGCAGGGACACGGCCGCCGGCCAGGGACACCGAATGGAGTACCGGCGCAGCGACGCTGCAAAAGCGCAACGCTAACACGGGGCACGCCCCTCGGGCCTCCCGTGGTCGCGCCGCCCAGCCAGGAGCGACACCCGCAACGTCGGGGCCCGGGCACCACCTGGCCGGTGTCCGGCCCCGGCCGGGGCTCGACCGGCGGTACGGCACGTCAGGCGCGACAAGGCCCAGGCCCGGGACAAGGCCGGGGCCCGGGACTTGGCCGGGGCCCGGGACTGCACCGGGGCCCGGGACTGCGCCGGGGCCCGGGACTTGGCCGGGGTCCTCCAGGAGAGTCAGACCCGCTCGGTCTCGAAGGTGCGCAGCAGATCCGCGGCGACGCTCACGGCGATCGTCGCGGGTTCCTTGCCGGTGATGTCGGCCAGCCCGATCGGAGTCTTGATCCGGTCGATGGTGGCCTCGTCGTGGCCGCCCTCTGTGGAGAGGCGTTTACGGAACCGCACCCACTTGGCCGCCGACCCGATCAGCCCGATGGAGCCGAGGTGGTTCGTGCGCAAGGCGGCGTCGCACAGCGCGGCGTCCTCGGCGTGGTCATGGGTCATGATCAGGATGTGGGTGCCGCGCGGCAGCTCCTCCAGCACTTCTTCGGGCAGCAGCGGTGTGTGATGCACGTGCACCTGTGCCACCGCGTCCGCGAGCGCGTCGAGCCGCTCCTCGGCGAGGACGTCGGAGCGCGAGTCGATCAGATGGAGGTCGAGGTCCTGACGCGCCAGGATGCGGGCCAGTTCCAGTCCGACGTGCCCGACACCGAAGATCGCCACCGCCCGTACCACGGGCAGTGGTTCGAGCAGCACCGAGACCGTACCGCCGCAGCACTGCACGCCGTGCTGGTTGGTCACCTTGTCGTTCAGGGCGAAATCGATCAGCTCCGGCTCCGGCTTGGACACGGCGATCATCTCCCGGGCCCGGTCGATCGCGACGGCCTCGACATTGCCGCCCCCGATCGAGCCCCACGTTCCGGTCTCCCCCACCACGAGTTTCGCGCCGGCGTCGCGCGGAGCGTGACCGCGCACGGTCGCGACGGTCACCAGCACGCCGGCCTCCCGGCGTGCCCGCAACCGTGCGACCGCGGCGATCCACGTCATGTCAGGCACCGTGCAACGCTTCTGCATGGGCCCGGAGCCTGCCGTCGACGGCGTGCCCGTCGGCCCCTTCGGCTGCCTGCCCCCCGCCGGAGTGACCGTTCTGCGAGGCATCGCCCCGGCGAGCCGCCTGGATCGCCCAGTACACCGCTTCCGGCGTCGCGGGGGAGGCCAGATCCACACTGACCCCGCTCGGCCCGAACGCGGCGGCGGCCTGCCGCAGCGCCTCCCGCACCGAGAACGCCAGCATCAGCGGCGGCTCGCCCACGGCCTTGGAGCCGAACACCGCGCCTTCCTCGGTGGCGTTCTCCAGCAGCGTGACGTTGAACTCCTCGGGCATCTCCGAGAAGCTCGGCAGCTTGTAGGTGCTCGCCGCCTGGGTCAGCAGCCGGCCGCGGTGGGGGCCGTCACCGACGTCCCAGCGCAGGTCCTCGAGCGTCAGCCAGCCCGCACCCTGCACGAAGCCGCCCTCGACCTGACCGATGTCGATCATCGGGGAGAGGCTGTCGCCGACGTCGTGGACGATGTCCACCCGCCGGATGCGGTACGCGCCGGTGAAGCCGTCGACCTCCACCTCGGTCGCCGCGGCACCATGGGCGAAGTACTTGAACGGCGAGCCCCGGAAGGTCTTCGCGTCCCAGTGCAGCCCCTCGGTCCGGTAGTAGCCGGCCGCCGACAGCTGGACCCGCTGGAAGTACGCGGTGCGCACCAGGTCGTCCCAGGCCAGCTCCTTGTCGCTGCCCAGGGCACGCGCGACGCCCTCGATGATGCGCACGTCCGAGGCGTTCGCGCCCAGCTGGGTCCCGGCCACCTGCAGCAGCCGCTCGCGCAGCTGTTCGCAGGCGTTCTTGATCGCCCCGCCGTTCAGGTCCGCCCCGGAACTGGCAGCGGTGGCAGAGGTGTTGGGCACCTTGTCGGTGCGCGTCGGGGCCAGGCGGACCTTGTGCAGCGGGATGCCCAGCGTGGTCGCGGCCACCTGCATCATCTTGGTGTGCAGGCCCTGCCCCATCTCGGTGCCGCCGTGGTTGATCAGGACCGAGCCGTCCTTGTAGATCAGCACCAGCGCGCCGCCCTGGTTGAAGGCGGTGAGGTTGAACGAGATGCCGAACTTGATGCCGGTGATCGCGAGGGCGCGCTTGGTGTGCGGGTGTGCGGCGTTGAAGGCCGCGATCTCGCGCTTGCGGTCGGCGATGCCGGCGTCGTCCTGAACCTGCTGCCAGACGGTGGAGATCCGTTCGGGCTGCGTGACCGGCTGCCCGTACGGCGTGGTCTGGCCCTGGCCCGGCCGGTAGAAGTTGCGCTCCCGCAGCTCCATGGGGTCCAGGCCGAGCAGCGGCGCGCAGCGGCCCAGGATGTCCTCGATCACCAGCATGCCCTGCGGTCCGCCGAAGCCACGGAACGCGGTGTTGGAGACGGTGTTGGTCTTGGCGATGCGACCGGCGACGCGCGCGTTGGGGATCCAGTACGTGTTGTCGATGTGGCACAGCGCGCGGGCGAGCACCGGCTCGGACAGGTCCAGGCTCCAGCCGCCGTCCGCGGTCAGCGTGGCGTCGAGGGCCTGGATGCGGCCGTCCGCGTCGAAGCCGATCTTCCAGGTGGAGTGGAATCCGTGGCGCTTGCCGGACATGGTCAGGTCCTGAGTCCGGTTGAGCCGGAACCGGACGGGCCGACCGGTCAGCTTGGCGCCGAGCGCGGCGACGGCCGCGAACCCGTGCGGCTGCATCTCCTTGCCGCCGAAGCCGCCGCCCATGCGCAGGCACTGCACCGTCACCTCGTGGCTGGGCACACCGAGCACATGGGAGACGATCTCCTGGGTCTCCGAGGGGTGCTGGGTGCTGCTCTGGATGAACACCTGCCCGTTCTCGTCGATCTGGGCGAGCGCCGCGTGCGTCTCGAGGTAGAAGTGCTCCTGACCGGCGAACTGGAACTCGCCGGTGAACACGTGCGCGGAGTCGGCGAAGCCGGCGTCGATGTCACCGTGCACCATCACGGGCCGGGCGCCGTGGAAGCTGCCCGCCTCGATCGCGTCCTGCAGCGTGACCAGGGAGGGCTGTTCGTCGAGTTCCACCTCGACGGCCGCCGCACCGAGCCGGGCCGCCTCCAGGGTCTCGCCGAGCACCCAGGCGACGGCGTGGCCGTAGAACATGACCTCGTCGGGGAAGAGCGGTTCGTCGTGCTTCATTCCGGCGTCGTTGACGCCGGGCACGTCCGCCCCGGTCAGCACGCGCACCACGCCGGGTACGGCGAGCGCGGGCTCGGTGCGCAGCGCGGTGATCCTGCCGTGGGCCTTCATGACCTGGACCGGGTAGGCGTGCAGCACGTCCTTGGTGCGGCAGACCAGGTCGTCGGTGTACAGCGCGGTGCCGGTGACGTGCAGGCCGGCGCTCTCGTGCGGCAGGGAGAGGCCGACGACGGGCTTCTCGGGGCGCTCGGACAGATGGCTCATGACGACACCGCCTCGGTGGTTTGCGCGTACAGCTTCAGCAGGCTCTGGCCGAGCATCGCGGAGCGGTAGCCGGCACTGGCACGGTGATCGTTCATCGGCGTCCCCTGGGCCTGCAGCACCTGGGCCGCGGCCTCGACCGTCTCCGGCGTCCACGGCTTGCCCTCGAGGGCCACCTCGGCGGCGAGGGCGCGGATCGGGGTGGCGGCGACGCCGCCCAGGCCGATGCGGGCCTTGCGGACGATCCCGCCCTCGATGTCGAGCGCGAAGGCGACCGCCACGCTGGAGATGTCGTCGAAGCGCCGCTTGGCGATCTTGTGGAAGGCGGTGAGCGGCGACAGCGGCAGCGGGATGCGCACCGCACGGATCAGCTCGCCGGGCCTGCGCACGCTCTGCCGGTAGCCGGTGAAGTAGTCCGCGAGCGGGACCTCGCGCTCTCCGTCGGCGCCGGCGAGCACCACCGACGCCTCCAGCGCGAGCAGCACGGGCGGGCTGTCACCGATGGGGGAGCCGGTACCCAGGTTGCCGCCGAGGGTCGCACTGTTGCGGATGAGCCGGGACGCGAACTGCGGGAACAGCTGTGCCAGCAGCGGGACATCGCCGTCGAGGCGGCGCTCGATCTCGGTGAGCGTCAGCGCCGCCCCGATCTCGATGTGGCCGGATTCGACGCGCAGCTCCCGCAGTTCGGGCAGCCGGTCGATGGCGACGACGCAACCCGCCCGGCGGGAGCGGATGTTCACCTCGACGCCCCAGTCGGTGGAGCCGGCGACCACCACGGCGTCGGGCCGCTCGCCGAGCACCTGAAGTGTCTCGGCCAGGGTGTTCCTGCGCAGGAAGGCGCTGTCGTCCCGGACGTACTCGGTGGCGACCGGTGCGGGCGGCGACTGCTCGCGGCGCTGTGCCAGCGGGTCCTCGTCGGTGGGCTCACCGACGGCGAACGCGGCGTCGCGGATCGGGCGGTATCCGGTGCAGCGGCACAGGTTCCCGCTCAGCGCGTGCAGATCGAAACCGTTCGGGCCGTGTTCGGCGTCGCTGCCGTCCACCGGTTCCGCGTGCTCGGCGTCGGTGCCGTCCGCCGGTTCCGCGTGTGCGCAGCGGTTCGGCCGGTAGTACTCGGCGGCCATGCTGCAGATGAATCCCGGGGTGCAGTAGCCGCACTGGGAGCCTCCGCGCACCGCCATCTCCTCCTGCACCGGGTGCAGGGTGGGCGGCGTGCCGGGTTCGCCGGCGGTGGCGAGACCCTCGGAGGTGACGATCTCCTGACCGTCGAGCGCCGCGACCGGGACCAGGCAGGCGTTGACCGCCACCCAGTCGGTGGGCTTGTTCACGCCGGGACGGGCCACCAGGACCGAGCAGGCGCCGCACTCGCCCTCGGCGCAGCCCTCCTTCGTGCCGGTGAGGCCGCGCTCGCGCAGGAAGTCCAGCGCGGTGGTGTGGGGCGCTGCCGGTGAAATCGGCGCTTCTTTTCCGTTGACCGTGATCCGCGCCGCTACCATGACGGGCCTTCATTCCGGTGTGTGATCGGTCGATTCATCATGTTCGCCAATTCCAGGCAGCTTTCTGTGTTCAGACGCGCCACGTGAGAGAAACGGGCGCAAAAACGGCACGCAAAACGGCACGACACCGCGAGGGGCCGGAAGGGTGGTGACGGGAAACCCGGAATGTGCCGCGAAGGGGCACATCAGAACGGCGTGCTCAGCAGCCGTGCGCGATCCGACCCGGAACCCAGACCGTGCGCTGGGCGAGGCGACCGAGATCAGAGATGACGTTCATCTGTGGGCCGCCTCCTTTCCGTGATTATGGGTCGACGATTACCGCAAGCTAGTGGCTGGGGCCACAGAGGTCAAGAGGTCGGCCCTCGTCGATCACCGAGAACCGACCGGCCGGGGGCGCCGGGCCTGCCCCGGGGGATCGTGCCGGTATGCCCCGGGCCGGTGCGGACGGGCTCGGACGCCGGTACCGACGGGCTCGCAGCCGACGTCGACGGGCTCAGAGCCGGTGCCGACGGGCTCGCAGCCGACGTCGACGGGCTCAGAGCCGGTGCCGACGGGCTCAGAGCCGCTGCCGCCGGGGCGGGGGGTTAACCCCCGGCGGTGGGTGGGGCGGGCCTCGGGCGCATACGGTGGCTGGCAGGCTTCTGCGGGTCGTACGGTCGTCACCAGAATTCCCGGCATGACGATCTCCTCCGAGACCTGCCCCGATGCCTCTCCAGGCGCCTCCCCCGGCGCCTCCTCCGGCACCGTTCCCGCGGCCCGGCGTTCCGCCGTCGACACGGGTACGACGAGCCCCGGTGCCGGCAGCGACTTCGCCCGGTTGTCCCAGCGGATCGCCGCGGCCGGCCTGCTCGAGCGGCGCCCCGGCTACTACGCGGTGCGGCTCGGTCTCGTGATCGGGTCGTTCGCCGGCTGCTGGGCCGCGTTCTTCGCCCTCGGCGACACCTGGTGGCAACTGGCCGTGGCCGCGGTGCTGGCCCTGGTCTTCGGACAGGTGGCCCTGGTGGCGCACGACCTGGCCCACCGGCAGGTCTTCCGTCGGCGCCGGCACAGTGAGATCTGGGGACGACTGTTCGGCAATCTCGGCATCGGCATGAGCTACGGGTGGTGGATGAACAAGCACACCCGCCACCACGCCCATCCCAACCACGAGGAACTCGACCCCGACGTCGCCCCGGACATCCTGGTGTGGTCCACCGGGCAGGCCCGGGCCAGCCGGGGTCTGGCCCGCCTCCTCGGCGGTCACCAGGCGCAGCTCTTCTTCCCGCTGCTCACCCTCGAGGGCTTCAACCTGCACGTCGCCGGAGTCCGGGCGCTGCGCTCACCGTCCATGAAGAACCGGACACTGGAGGGCGCCCTGCTCCTGCTGCACATGGCGGGGCTTCTCACCGCCGTGTTCCTGGTGCTCCCGCCGGGCAAGGCGGTGGCGTTCCTGGCCGTGAACCAGTGTCTCTTCGGCGTCTACCTGGGCTGCACCTTCGCTCCCAACCACAAGGGCATGCCGACGATCACCGGCGGGCAGCGGCTCGACTTCCTGCGGCGCCAGGTCCTGACCTCGCGCAACGTACGCGGCGGCTGGTTCACCGACGTGATGCTGGGCGGGCTCAACTACCAGATCGAGCACCACCTGTTCCCGAGCATGCCCACGGTCCATCTGCGCCGGGCCCAGGTGATCGTGCGCCGGTACTGCGCCGAGATCGGGGTGCCGTACCACGAGACCGGACTGATCCAGTCCTACCGTGAGGCCCTGACCCATCTGCACCGCGTGGGCGAGCCGATCAGGCAGCAGCGCAGGGCGTGAACGACCGCCCGGACGCGCCTCGGCGGTCCGGGCGGTCCGGGTGGCGCGGTGTGAGGTCGGGGAAGGGCCGGAGCCCCGCCGACGTGGCGGGGCCCCTCAGGCCGTGGTCGTGACCAGGCGCCCGGGTCGGCGGGGGAATCAGGCGCCCGGGTCGGCGGGGGACGAGGCCCGGCGCGGCAGCTTCCAGTTCGGGCGCGGGAAGTGGCAGGTGTACCCGTTCGGATAGCGTTCCAGGTAGTCCTGGTGCTCGGGCTCGGCCTCCCAGAAGTCGCCCACGGGCTCGACCTCGGTGACCACGTTGCCCGGCCACAGGCCGCTCGCCTCGACGTCCGCGATGGTGTCCAGGGCGACGCGGTGCTGCTCCTCGCCGCTGTAGAAGATGGCGGACCGGTAGCTGCGCCCGAGGTCGTTGCCCTGGCGGTCCTTCGTGGTCGGATCGTGGATCTGGAAGAAGAACTCCAGGATGTCGCGGTAGCTCGTGGCCGAGGGATCGAAGAGGATCTCGATGGCCTCGGCGTGGTCGCCGTGGTTGCGGTACGTGGCGTTCGGCGTGTCACCGCCGCTGTAGCCGACGCGGGTGGCCACCACGCCCGGCTGCTTGCGGATCAGGTCCTGCATGCCCCAGAAACATCCGCCCGCCAGTACGGCCCGCTCGGTTTCCGATGCCATCGGGTGCTCCTCACCTTCGAGCCGCTGTCGGGCGCGGTCGTCGATCTACGGTTCTCGCTTTCGTCCAGCTTATTACTACCTCTGGGTAACCATCGAGCGAGCCCGCAGGAGCCCTCGGCACGGAGCCTGCCCCTTCCCGGCCCGGCCCCGGCCCCTTCACCCGGAGCCCGAGTATTGACTCGGAGACCGGCACTGGCGATCCTCGTGGCGCACAGTTTGCGTAGACATGACAAATCGGTATGCGCGCGTGTCTCCGGGCCCTGACCTCCTTCTCGGTCGGCCGCGCATCCCGCCGACCGAGGGACGTGGGCCGTGGCCATGACCAGCCGCCCGTACCACCGACGCAAGCACCTGTATCACCGACGCAGGAACGTCACCGTGGTGTCGCTGCTCCTCCTCGTCCTGACCGCCGTGCTCGGTCCCACCCCGAGTTCGGCCGCCGGGAACGACTGGTGGATCCCGGACGCGAGACCCGCCCCGGACTCCGGGATCGGCGTCACAGGCGAGCCGTTCACGGGCACCGACGCCAAGGGCGAGGTCCGCGGGTTCGCCGACGCCCACGACCACCTCTTCTCCAACGAGGCCTTCGGCGGCCGGCTCATCTGCGGCAAGGTCTTCTCCGAGGCCGGGATCGCCGACGCGCTCAAGGACTGCCCCGAGCACTACCCCGACGGCTCGCTGGCCGTCTTCGACTTCATCACCAAGGGCGGCGACGGCAAGCACGACCCGGTCGGCTGGCCCACCTTCAAGGACTGGCCCGCGCACGACTCGCTCACCCACCAGCAGAACTACTACTCCTGGGTGGAACGGGCCTGGCGCGGCGGCCAGCGGGTGCTCGTCAACGACCTCGTCACCAACGGCGTGATCTGCTCGGTGTACTTCTTCAAGGACCGCAGCTGCGACGAGATGACGTCCATCCGGCTGCAGGCGAAGATGTCGTACGACCTGCAGGCCTACATCGACAAGATGTACGGCGGCCCGGGCAAGGGCTGGTTCCGTATCGTCACCGACAGCGCGCAGGCCCGTGAGGTCATCGAGCAGGGCAAGCTGGCCGTCATCCTCGGCGTGGAAACCTCCGAACCCTTCGGCTGCAAGCAGATCCTGGACGTCCCGCAGTGCAGCAAGCAGGACATCGACAAGGGACTCGACGAGCTGTACGCGCTGGGCGTGCGCAGCATGTTCCTGTGCCACAAGTTCGACAACGCGCTGTGCGGGGTGCGCTTCGACTCGGGCGGCCTCGGAACGGCCATCAACGTGGGGCAGTTCCTGTCGACCGGCACCTTCTGGAAGACGGAGAAGTGCACGGGCCCGCAGCACGACAACCCCATCGGATCGGCCGCGGCACCGGGAGCCGAGGCGAAACTCCCGGCGGGCGTGAGCGTCCCCTCCTACGCTTCGGACGCGCAGTGCAACGTCCGCGGGCTCACCGACCTCGGTGACTACGCCGTGCGCGCCATGATGAAACGCAAGATGATGCTGGAGATCGACCACATGAGCGTCAAGGCCGTCGGCCGTGTGCTCGACATCTTCGAGTCCGAGTCCTACCCCGGCGTGATCTCCTCGCACAGCTGGATGGACGCGAACTGGACCGACCGGGTCTACGGTCTCGGCGGCTTCATCGCCCAGTACATGAACGGCTCCGAGGGATTCGTGGCCGAGGCCCACCGCACGAAGGCGCTGCGGGACAAGTACGACGTCGGCTACGGCTACGGCACGGACATGAACGGTGTCGGCGGCTGGCCGGGCCCCCGCGGCGCGGACGCCCACGACAAGGTGATCTACCCCTTCCGCAGCGTCGACGGCGGGTCCGTCATCGACCGGCAGACCACCGGCCGGCGCACCTGGGACCTGAACACCGACGGCGCCGCGCACTACGGCCTCGTCCCGGACTGGATCGAGGACATCAGGCGGGTCGGCGGGCAGAGCGTGGTCGACGACCTCTTCCGGGGCGCCGAGACCTACCTCGGCACCTGGGGAGCGACCGAGCGGCACCAGGCGGGTGTGAACCTCGCCAAGGACGCGCCGGCCACGGCCAGTTCGGCGGAGTGGTGGAACCCGTTCACCGGTTACGCGCCGAGCCGCGCCGTCGACGGCACCCGGGACACCCGCTGGGCCAGCGAGTGGAGCAACGACCAGTGGCTGCGGATCGACCTGGGCTCGACCCACCGGGTGGGCCGGGTCACGCTGGACTGGGAGCGCGCGTACGGGAAGTCGTACGGCATCCAGCTCTCCGCGGACGGCTCGAACTGGCAGACGGCCTGGTCGACCACCACGGGTGACGGCGGGCTGGACACCGTCCGGTTCGCCGGCACCCCGGCCCGCTACGTCCGTATCGTCGGCACGGAGCGCGGCACCCAGTGGGGCTACTCGCTGTACGAGGTCGGCGTGCACAGCAGCTGACGAAAGGGCCCGGCGGTGCCGCCGTGATGCAGGGGCGGCACCGCCGGGCTTCAGGGACTGCGCGGACCTACTCGGTCACCTTCAGCAGCTTGTTGGCGGTTCCGCTGCCGGGGTTGGTGATCTTGTCGCTGGTGGCACCGCCGGTCAGCGCGGAGGCCACCTGGGCGGGCGTGGCGTCCGGGTGTCCGGCCAGGTAGACCGCGGCGGCTCCGGTGACGTGGGGGGTGGCCATGGAGGTGCCGGAGATCGTCTTGGTGCCCTGGTCGCTGTCGTTCCAGTCGGAGGTGATGTCCGAACCCGGCGCGTACAGGTCGACGACCTTGCCGAAGTTGGAGAAGTCCGACTGGGCGTCGTCCTTGGTGCTGGAGGCGACCGTGATGGCCTCCGGGAGCCGGGCCGGTGAGCCCTGCCCCGCGTCGGCCGACTCGTTGCCCGCGGCCACCGCGAAGGTGACACCCGAGGCGATGGCCTTCTTGACCGCCTCGTCGAGCGCCGGGTCCGCGCCTCCGCCGAGGCTCATGTTGGCCACCGAGGGACCCTTGTGGTTCTTGGTCACCCAGTCGATGCCGGCCACGACCTGTTCGGTGGTCCCGGAGCCGTTGTCGTCGAGGACTCTGACCGCGACGACCTTGGCCTTCTTGGCCACACCGTGGGCGGTGCCGGCGATGGTGCCCGCCACATGGGTGCCGTGGCCGTTGCCGTCGTCGGCCTTGTCGTCGTTGTCGACGGCGTCGAACCCGTAGGCGGCGCGGCCTTCGAAGTCCTTGTGGCTGATGCGTACACCGGTGTCGATGACGTACGCGGTCACCCCTTCCCCGGCCTTGTCGGGGTAGGTGTACTTGCCGTCGCCGGCCGCGTCCTGCTGGTCGATGCGGTCAAGACCCCAGGACGGGGGCTTGTCCTGGGTGGCGTCGATGTGGAACTTCTTGTTCTGGACGACCGTGGCCACCGCGGGGTCGGCCGCGAGGCGCTTGGCCTCCGTCTCGGTGAGGCTGTCGGCGGCGAAGCCGTTGACCGCCGAGCCGTACGTACGGCTGAGCTTGCCGCCGTACTCGTCGGCCAGCTCCTTCTTCTCGGCCCCGGAGGCCTTCTCGTCCAGGAGCACGACGTAGCTGCCGGCCACGGCTCCTTCCGCGCCGAGGCCGTAGACCGTGCCCTCGGCAGGCTGTCCGGCCTGCGCGACGGGGGACACGTACAGGCCGGTACCGATGACGGTCGCGGCGGCCGCGATCGCGGTGACGGTCTTGGCCTTGCCCATGCGTTTGTGATGCGCCGTCAAGAGGGGTCTCCTCGTGGAGTGGGGGGATTTGTGTTCGAGGCGGCAGCGCTGCGCGTGCTCTGGAGCGTGCCTACTTGTCACGAACAGATCAACCCCCTGACAAGGCGCCGAGACCCCGCCCATGATCGATCTCCACAGGATTCACGCACATCCGAAGCAACCCGAGCGCAAACGTGCAGCCCGGCAGGCTGGTTGAATCACCAAGGAAGATCCACGGATTAACCGTGCCTCTTTCTTCACCGTCCGGTCACGTGCGGCACGGCTCGACGCGTCCCGGTGCGGTGACCGCGGTTCGCGCGGGAGGAACGGCGGGCTCGCGGGGGCCGACCGGGACGCCCGCCGGCGGGCAGCGAAAGACCCGCCGCCGTCAACCGCCGTCCGCCCCGGGCCGCCTCAGGGAACCCTCCGGGGAACCGGACCTCACGGCTGCGTGCCGAACAGCGCACGGACGGCGGCGCCGACCCGGTCGGCGACCACGTCGGGCGCGGAGGCGTCGAGCTTGCCGTCGAGGTACAGGAAGGCCAGCCCGTGGACCAGGGCCCACACCGCGGTCGCCAGCACCTCCGGATCGGCGCCCGGGAAGGCGCGGCGGACGAGCCCTGCGACGTATTCCGAGACGGCGGCGACCGCCGTCGCCCGCTCGTCGTTCGCCGGGTCGCAGGGCTCCGCGAACATGACGCGGAACAAGGCCGGGTGATCGAGCGCGAAGCGGACGTAGGCCACGCCGACCGCGGCGAGGTCATCGGGCGTCGCGGGAGAGGGATGCGCCGCCGCCAGGTGCGCGGCGAGTTCCCGGTAACCCTCCGCGGCGACCGCGGAGACCAGCGCGTCACGGTCCGCGTAGTGGCGGTAGGGGGCGGTCGCCGACACGCCGGCCCGCCGCGCCACGGCCCGCAGCGACAGCCCGGCGCTGCCGTCCTCCTCGAGCAGTTCCCGCGCCGCGCGCAGGCAGGTGGTGCGGAGATCCCCGTGATGGTACGAGGAACTGGCTTGTGGCATGGTTCACCCTTCCAAATGTTTACGCCGCTTACATCGTCGCCCTAATGTGAGCGGTGCATACATTCTAGGAGATCGAAAGGAGAGCCCGGATGTCCGGCGAGCTTTTCTCACCCCTGCCCCTGCGCTCCGGGCCGGTGCTGCGGAACCGAGTGGCGAAGGCGGCCATGGAGGAGAACATGGCCGGTTACGGTCAGCTCCCCGACCGGCACCTGCCGGCGCTGTACCGCCGCTGGGCCACCGGCGGCGCAGGACTGCTGATCACCGGCAACGTCATGGTTCACGCCGAGGCGCTGACCGGACCCGGCGGCGTGGTGCTCGACGACGCCTCACCGCTGGAGCCGTTCGCCGACTGGGCCGAGGCCGGCAAGTCCGGTGGCGCGGCGATGTGGATGCAGATCAACCATCCCGGACGCCAGGTCAACGCCGACATGCCCGGCGTCGTATGGGCCCCCTCCGCCGTCGGCGTCCAGCTGGGCCGGCACAGCAGCCGCTTCGGCCGTCCCGTGGCGATGACTCCCCGGCAGATCGAGGCCACCGTGGAACGGTTCGCGGTCACGGCCGCCCGCGCCGAACAGGCCGGGTTCGACGGCGTCGAAGTGCACGCCGCGCACGGCTACCTGCTGTCCCAGTTCCTGTCCCCGCTGGTCAACCGGCGCACCGACGCCTGGGGCGGGCCGCTGCGGAACCGGGCCCGGATGCTCCTGGACGTCGTCCGCGCCGTTCGTGCCGCCGTCTCACCGTCCTTCGCGGTCGCCGTGAAGCTCAACTCCGCCGACTTCCAGCGCGGCGGATTCGACGCCGACGACGCCCGGCAGGTGATCGAGATGCTCGCCCCGCTCGGCGTCGACCTGGTCGAACTGTCCGGCGGCAGCTACGAGAGCCCCGCGATGTCCGGCCGCCCCGCCGATGCGCGCACCCAGGCCCGCGAGGCCTACTTCCTGGACCTGGCGACGGATCTGGTCAGGACCAGCCCGCTCCCGCTGATGCTCACCGGCGGCATCACCCGGCGCGACACCGCGGAGCGGGTCCTCGACAGCGGCGTGGCGCTGATCGGGCTGGGCACGGCCCTCGCCGTCACCCCCGACCTGCCCGACCGCTGGCGCGGCGGCCGCGAGGCCGACCGGCAGCTGCGCCCGGTGACCTGGTCCGACAAGGCCCTCGCCTCCACCGCCGGCATGGCACAGGTCCGCCACCAGCTGCGCCGCCTCGCCCGCGGAGCAGGGCCCACGCCGGGCACCCACCCGGCCTGGGCCCTGCTCTCCGAGCGGCGCCATCAGCGCCGGGCACTGCGCCGGTACCGCGCCTGGCTGCCCGAGCCGGCCGGGGAGAGCGCGGAGGCGGTCGACCGACGGGGATGAGGATGCCGGGGACGCCAGGACCGCAGGGGACGCCGGCTGAGGTGGGCGAGGCCGGGGAAACGTGAGCCGGACCCGTAGGACGGCCGCAGGGAGCCGATGAGCCCCGATCCGGCCCTGACCGAGCCGGTCGGCAAGCTGCTCGAGGGCCGGGCCGTCTTCCTGGCCCGGGCCGTCGACCGGGTCGCCGGCCCGGACGAGCGCGAGGACCTGGCGAAGGCCGTCGAGCCGCTGGAACGGCTCGCCGCGGCCGACCTGAGCGACGGCGGCACGAACCGGCATTACCGTCTTCGTAGCCCCGCAACCCCGAGCACCACGGCGAGGAGAACCACGGAGCGGCCCCGCCCTCCCGGTACGAGTGGTACCGCGGCACGCGCGGGCTTGCCGGGCAGGCGATCCTGGTGAGCAGACACGTCCGCGAGAGCCCAGGAGGCGCGGCCCGTGATCGCCGTGAACCCGATGGACAGCGCCGCAGTGCTGGCCGCCTTCGGCGCGCTGGGTGTGCTGTTGGTGATCTTCGCCGAGTCGGGTCTGCTGGTCGTCGGCTTCTTCCTGCCCGGGGACACGCTGCTGTTCCCGGCCGGCGTGCTGTGTGCGGGCAGCGCGCAGCAGGCGCCGCGGCTCTCGCTGTGGCAGGTGCTGCTGTGCGCGGCCGTCGGGGCTGTGGCCGGCGGGCAGGTGGGGTTCCTGATCGGGCGGCACGGCGGCCGGGCGCTGCTGGCGCGGACGTCCAGCACGCGGCTGAAGGGAGCGGCGGCGCGGGCTGAGCGGCTGCTGGCGCGCTACGGCTACCGCAAGGCGCTGGTGATCGGCCGGTTCGTGCCGCTCCTGCGGTCGGTGCTGCATCCCGTGGCGGGAGCCCTGGGGGTGCCCACGCGGACCTTCACGCTGTGGCAGGCCGTGGCCGGTGTGCTGTGGTCGCAGACGCTGGTCCTCGCCGGATACACACTCGGCGCCTCCGTCCCGCACATCGACGACTACCTGCTGCCGCTGGTCGCCCTCGTCGTCGTCCTCTCCCTGCTCCCACTGCTCCCCGAGGCCTACCGGGCCCGCCGCGCCCGCCGAGCCCGACATGACCAGCCAGACCGCGACCCGCCAGACCGTGACCAGCCAGACCCTGACCAGCCGGACCGGCATGACCAGCCAGACCGTGGCCAGCCGGACCGGCACGACCCGCAGGACCGGCGCGACCCGCAGGACCCGTGAGGCCGGCGGAACCCGCAGGACCCGCCCGACCCGTGTGACTCCTCGAGCCGGTCGCGCCGCGGCCGTCACAGCCCGGCTGCCCGGTGCGCGACACGGCCCGCCACCACCGTGAGCGTGACGGTCATGCCTCGATGTGTTCGACACGGTGGCGCACCGGCTCCCGCACCGCTTCCGAACCCCTACCGCCCGCCCGCGCCTCTGTGTCCGGTACCTCCGCCCGCGCCTTCTCGACGGAGTCGCGCACGTGGCACACCGCCGCGTCGCCGACCGCATGCGTGGCCGGGGGGATCCCGGCGCGGTGGAGGGCGGCGATCAGCTCGGTTTCCGGCTCGGGCTCAGCCTTTCCGGCGTGCCGTACGGCCCTTGCGGCGCTCGCGCTTCGACTGCCGCGGGCCGGGGACCGGCTCCAGCTCGCCTACCGCCGCCGGCGCATGAGCCGGTTCGCCCGGGTGACCGCCGCCGGCGCACCACCAGGACGGGCGGCCGGAGTCCGGCGCCACATGCATGCCGAGCCCGTGCTCGGTGCAGACCGGCCAGACCTTCCACAGGCATTCCATGACCGTTTCCTGGGCGGCGTCGGCGACGTCCCCCAGGGCCCTTTCCGCGGACGTGACCGGTGGCAGCGAGTCGCCGTGCGCCTCGCCGTTCGCGAGGGCGACGAAGACCTGTTCGGCATCGTGCGTCGAGTACGAGACGAGGCACAGCGGGCGCTGCTCCGGCAGCGTCGCCGCCAGGTCCCGGTTGACCGCGGCCAGCGCCTCGTCCCACAGCGGGTGTTCGCCGGTGGGCACGAAGTACGGTTCGGGGGAACGCGGAGAGTACATGCCCCGATTGTCCCCGGCGGGCACACCGCCGTGCGAACCGCCCCCCGGCGAACTCGGGCCGCACCGCCCGGGCCGCCCGCCCGGCGCGGCAACGACGCGTTCTGGACTGGTCCGTGAGTGTCCGTGAGACTGGTTCGCGCGGCCGGCGGCCGCGGACCGGAACCGACGGCCCCCGGATCTCCAGGACGGTGCCATGGCAGACGAAGCCTCCCGCGTCGAACTCACCCCGCGCGCCGCCGAACTGGTGCGCCGGCTGCGCGCCGAGCACGGTCCGCTGATGTTCCACCAGTCCGGCGGCTGCTGCGACGGCAGTGCACCCATGTGCTACCCGGACGGCGAGTTCCGCACCGGCGGATCGGACGTGCTGCTGGCGGAGCTGGCCGTGGAGGGCGTGGACGAGCCCGTCACCTTCTGGATGTCGCGCAGCCAGTACGAGGCGTGGAGTCACACCCGGCTGATCGTGGACGTCGTGCCGGGGCGGGGCAGCGGCTTCTCGCTGGAGGCACCCGAGGGGGTGCGTTTTCTCACCCGTTCTCGCGTCGTAGACGCCCAGTAGGCCCATCGGCCGCCTGTGTCTGGTGCACTCCCCTGTAGACAGGGGCAGTTGACGAGACATCAGGAGGCACGGTGACGAGACGTCGCAGGCGTTCGGCAGCGGGCAGAGCGGTTCTCACAGGTGTCACGGTGTTCGGTGTACTGGCCGGTGCGACCCTGGTCGGTGCGGCGCCGGCCGGTGCCGCACCGACGGGCCGGCGGATCGCGCCGGGCGTCACCTACCGGCAGTTCGACATCGACGCCGCCGCGGGCACGGCTCACGCCCACCTGCTCACCATCGACCTGGCCAATCCGCATGTCCGCGTGGACCTGCTGTACCCGGGCGCGGTGGCGGCCCGGGCGACCGTCTCCCGGCTGGCCGACTCGGCCGGGGCGGTCGCGGGTGTCAACGGTGACTTCTTCAACATCACGGAGACGCAGCACCCGGGCGTGGAGGCCACCGGCGCGGCCGTCGGACCGGCCGTCGCGGGCGGGGACACGCTCAAGGCGGCGGTGCCCGAGGGCCAGCGGTTCGGGCCGTCGCTGCCGCCCGGGACGAACACGCAGGACGTGTTCGGTGTGGGCACCGACCGGCGGGCCCGGCTGGACCGCATGTCCCTCCTCGGAACGGTCGGCACCCCGGCCGGCCGGCTGCCCCTCAAGGGCCTCAACCAGTACGCGCTGCCGGTGAACTCCGTCGGCGCGTTCACCGCGCGGTGGGGCAGCGCCTCGCGGATGCGGTCCGTCTGCGGCACCGACACCCAGCGGTCGGCGCCCTGCAGCACCGACACCTACGAGGTGAAGGTGCAGGGCGGCCGGGTGGTCTCCGCGGCCGGTGATCCCGGCGGCGGCGCGATCCCGGGCGACACCACCGTCCTGGTGGGTCGTGAGGAGGGCGCGCAGCAGCTGCGGAAGCTGTCGGTCGGGGACCCGGTGGACGTGACACACAGCCTGGTGGCGGCCTCGTCCGGGGTGCCGTACACGTTCGCGATCGGCGGCTTCCCGATCCTGCGCGACGGCACACCGCTGTCCGGTCTGGACGACACCACCTCGGCGGTGCGCACGGCCGTCGGCTACAAGGGCGGCGGACAGCAGCTGCTGCTCCTGGCCCTGGACGGGGGCGCGGACTACCGGAGCGGCCTGACCGTCGCCGAGGAGGCGGACGCCATGCAGTCGCTGGGCGCCGCCGCCGCCTTCAATCTCGACGGCGGCGGCTCGACGGAGCTGGTCGCCCGCGAGGACGACGACGACGCCGTGCGGGTCCGCAATCACCCCAGCGGCGGCGCCGAGCGTCCCGTGCCGAACGGCATCGGCGTCTTCTCCACCCTCTGACCGGCACCGTGCGGCCTCAGGGCCGCAGACTGCTCACCAGGTCGGCGGTCGCGGTGAGCCCGCTGTGGATGGTGGGCGCCATGCTCGTGCAGGACAGGTAGAAGCCGAGCGTCGTGCAGACCAGGGCATGGGAGATCTTCAGCGAGCAGTTGCGAACGAAGATCACAGCAAGGACCAGGAGCAGCAGCACCACAGAGATGGAAATGGCCATCGGAACCTCCTCCGCCACGCCCCATGAGCGGCGTTCGGCCGCAAGTGTGGCGTAGCGGAGGAGCTGTCCGGGCAGCTGACGTGTCCTCCGATCGTGTGGTCTTACGCGGAGGGGTGGCTGTCGAGGAACGTCTCGAGGCCGGCGAGGTCGTCGGTGTTGAGGTAGTCGACGCCCGCTGCGAGCAGTTCCGTCCACAGTGCGTCCCGGGCCGGGCCCGGGGTGTCGGGGGTGGCCCAGAACCGGACCTGCTGCCCGCGCGCACGGGCGGCGCCGGTGATGCCGTGCAGCTTCTGCCGCTCGGCGTCGGGGAACGTGCCCTGGCCCGTCCAGGTGAAGTTCTGCGTCCAGTTGTCGCTGATCAGCGAGATGAAGTCGGCCGGGGCGGAGCCGCCGAGGTCGCTGAGCCGGCCGTCGTAGAAGGCGCGCCGCTCGGTCTGGGCCGCCATGGGGGCACGGGCCGCCCGGTCGCCGGAGACGACGGCGGTGACCGGTCCGGGGTGGACGCGGCCGTGCGCGTACCGCGTGAACAGGTGCGGGTAGCGGCGCAGGTGGCGGTCGAGTTCGAGGTAGGTCGAGGAACCCTCGGTCTTGATGTCGACGAGGAGCTGGAGCGGCCGGCGCCATCCCCGGTAGACGGAGCCGTGGCCGGCCCGCACGCGGGCGCAGAGCGGTTCGAGGTAGAGGGACTCGAGGGTGCGGGCCGGGTCCAGCTCGGAGGCGTCGTGTCCGATCAGGAGCTGGTCGCCGACGAGGAAGATGTCGGCCTCGACGCTCCCGAACCGGTGGTCGAGCGCGTCGGACAGGGGTCGCGGGTGTGCGTAGTCGTTGTGGGCGTGGGCGCGCCACAGCGGACGGGGGCCGCGGTGACTGCCGGCCGCCCGCGCCGCTGACGCGGGCAGGACGACCGCGCCGGCGAGCGCGGCGCCGAGGGTGCCGAGGACTCTGCGACGAGTGGTGAGGGCCATGCACTGCCTCCCTTGGGGTGCCGGAGGGGACCGGGGAGAGTATGCGTGCGCTCTCCACCCAAGGAGCCTTGTGTGCAGGGGAGTTGGCCGGAGTGCCGCCCTTTGTTCATGTCACCGGCGCGGGGCGCGCGGAAAGGCCCGCCCCGGGTGGGGCGGGCCTCATACCGCGCGGGTCACGGTGCCCGGAGGTCGACCAGTTCGGCCAGGGCCTCGCGGTGGGCGCCCGCGGTGCCGTAGGCGATCGAGTCGGCCTTGGCCCGCTTCAGATACAGGTGGACGGGGTGTTCCCAGGTCATGCCGATGCCGCCGTGGAGCTGCAGCGCCTCCTCGGTGGCGCGAACGGCGACGGGGGCGGCGTAGGCCTGGGCGACGGCCACCGTGATGCCGGTGTCCTCGCCGCTGGACAGGGCGTCGGCGGCGGCGCGGGCGGCGGCCCGGAGGTTGACCACCTCCAGCCACAGCTGGGCGAGCCGGTGCTTGAGCGCCTGGAAGCCGCCGACCGGCCGGTTGAACTGCTTGCGCTCCTTCAGGTAGCGGACGGTCTCGGTCAACGCCCAGTCCGCCACGCCGAGTTGTTCGGAGGCGAGCAGCCCGGCGGCAGCCCGCAGCGCACGGCGCACGGCGGGTTCGGCGTCACCCAGCCGGCGCGCGCCGCGCACTCCGTCGAGGGTGACGCGCGCCAGCGGCCGGGTGAGGTCCAGGGACGTCTGCGGCGTGATCGTCGCGGCGGAGGCGTCGACCGCGTACAGACCGCCGTCGTCCGCGGGCACCAGCAGCAGGTCGGCGACGGCCGCGTCCGCGATGCCGGACAGCTCACCGTGCAGGCGACCGCCGTCGACCCGTACGGTCGCGAAGGCGGCGCCGGGGGCGGCGTGCAGTCCCACCGCGAGCGCGCCGACCGTGGTCCCGGAGGCCAGCTGTGCGAGCAGGTCGTCGGCCCCGCATTCCAGCAGCGCCTCCGTGGCGACGACGGCGCTCGTCAGATAGGGCACGGGGGCGACCGCACGCCCCAGTTCCTCGAGGACGACGGCGGCCTCCCGGTGGGTGGCGCCCTGGCCGTCCAGCTCCTCCGGAACGAGCAGGCCGCCGAGGCCCATCTCTCCGGTGAGCGTCTTCCACAGCGAGATGTCGTGCGGTGCGTCCGACTCGGTGCGGGAGATCACCGCGGCCGGGCCGCAGCGGTCGGCCAGCAGGCCCCGTACCGCCGCCCTCAGCGCCTCTTCCTCCTCGGAGTACAGCAGATCCGTCATCGGGCGAGGTCCTTCCAGGCGACGTCCTTGTCGGTGCGCGGCTCGGCGGGCAGGCCCAGGACGCGCTCGGCGACGATGTTCAGCAGGACCTCGCTGGTCCCGCCCTCGATGCTGTTGCCCTTGGCGCGCAGATAGCGGTAGCCGGCGTCCCGGCCGGTGAAGTCGACCAGCTCGGGCCGGCGCATGGTCCAGTCGTCGTACGACAGGCCTTCCGCGCCGCGCAGTTCCACCTCCAGGCCGCTGATCTCCTGGTTGAGGCGGGCGAAGGCGAGCTTCATGCCGGCGCCCTCGGGGCCGGGCTGGCCGACGACGAGCTGCTGGCGCAGCCGCTCGGCGGTGAGGCGGGAGACCTCGGCCTCGACCCACAGCTTGAGCAGCCGCTGGTGCAGGTCGTGGGTACGCAGTTCGGGGCGTTCGCGCCAGGTCCTGGCCACCGGGCCGATCATGCCGCCCTCGCGGGGCAGGGCCATGCCGCCGATGGCGACGCGTTCGTTGTTGAGCGTGGTCTGGGCGACCCGCCAGCCGTCGCCGACCTCGCCGAGGCGGTGGGCGTCGGGGATGCGGACGCCGGTCAGGAAGACCTCGTTGAACTCGGCCTCGCCGGTGATCTGGCGCAGCGGCCGTACCTCGACGCCCGGGTCGGTCATGTCGCAGACGAAGTAGGTGATGCCCGCATGTTTGGGTACGGCCGGGTCGGTGCGGGCGATGAGGATGGCCCAGCGGGCGAGGTGGGCGCTGGACGTCCACACCTTCTGCCCGTCGACGACCCAGCCGTCGCCCTCGCGGACGGCCCGGGTGCCGAGCGCGGCCAGGTCGGAGCCGGCGCCGGGCTCGCTGAACAGCTGGCACCAGACCTCCTCGCCGGTCCACAGGGGCCGCAGGAAGCGCCGCTTCTGCTCCTCGGTGCCGTACTTGAGGATCGTCGGCGCGGCCATGCCGAGGCCGATGCCGATGCGCCGGGGGTCGTTGTCGGGGGCGCCGGCGGCCTCCAGTTCGGCGTCCACGACGCCCTGGAGGGAACGCGGGACGCCGAGGCCGCCGAGGCCCTCGGGGTAGTGCACCCAGGCCAGGCCGGCGTCGAAGCGGGCCCGGAGGAAGTCCAGGCGGTCGGTGCTCGCGGGCGGATGCTGCGCGAGCAGGTCCCGTGTGCGGCGGCGCAGTTCTTCGGCGTCGGTCATGCGGCGGCTCCGTTCTCGGGCAGGACGGCGACCCGGCCGGTGGTCACCCCGTCGGCGACCCGCTGCACGGCCGCAGCCGCCTCGGCGAGCGGCACCCGCTCGCTCACCAGCGGCTTGATCGCGCCCTGGGCGGCCAGTTCGGTCAGCTGCTCGTGGCAGTGCTGGACCAGCTTCGGGTTCTTGGTGTTGTACAGGCCCCAGTGCAGGCCGAGGATCGCGTAGTTCTTCACCAGGGCGTGGTTGAGGGCCGGGCTCGGGACGCCGCCACTGGCGAAGCCGACGACGACGATGCGGCCCTCGAAGGCGACCAGCTTCGCGGACTGGGCGTACGCCTCGCCGCCGACCGGGTCGTAGATCACGTCGGCGCCCCGGCCGCCGGTGGCCTCCTTGACGGCCGCGACGACGTCCTCGCCACGCCGGTCGACGACCACGTCACAGCCCAGCTCGCGGGCGACGGCCGCCTTCTCGGCGCCACCGACCACGCCGATCACGGTGGCCCCGGCGGCCTTGCCGAGCTGCACGGCCGCGCTGCCCACGCCTCCGGCGGCGGCGTGCACGAGCAGGGTCTCCCCCGCTTCCAGGCGGGCCCGGCGGTGCAGGCCGAACCAGCCCGTCTGGTAGCCGATGTGCAGCGCGGCGGCCTCGGCGTCGTCCAGGGATTCGGGCGCGGGCAGCAGGGCGCGCGCGTCGGCGAGGGCGTACTCGGCGAAACCGCCGTGGGGCAGCGCGGGGTTGGCGATCACCCGGCGGCCGTCCTCGGTCTCGCCGCAGATCTCCACGCCCGGGGTGAAGGGCAGCGGCGGGCGCACCTGGTACTGGCCGCGGCACAGCAGCGCGTCCGGGAAGTTGACGTTGGCGGCGCGCACCCGCAGCAGCACCTGGCCGTCACCGGGTGCGGGCCGCTCCACCTCCGCCAGGCGCATCACCTCGCCCGGCTCGCCGTTCTCGTGCACTTGCCATGCCTGCATGCGGTGCCTCCACGGGGGACTGCTTCGTCTGACCGGGTCCGACCGCATACTAAGCGGTCGCTTGCCGATCAGGGAACAGTCCTCCGCCGTCACTTCCGGGACGTAGGCCGCGCCCGTACGTGCATCCGCTCCCCCTGGGGCCCGAACAGGCTCAGGAACTCCACCGGCCCTTCCCCGGCCGACCCGAACCAGTGCGGGACGCGCGTGTCGAACTCGGCCGCCTCCCCCGCGGTCAGCACCACATCGTGCTGACCGAGCACCAGCCGCAGCCGCCCGGCCAGCACGTACAGCCACTCATAGCCCTCGTGGGTCCGCGGGTCCGGCTCGGCCGTCCGCTGCGGCTCGACCACCTTGTAGGCCTGCAGCCCGCCCGGCTGGCGGGTCAGCGGATACATCGTCCGGCCGTGCCGCACGATCGGCTTGGCCCGCACCCGGGGGTCGCCGACCGGCGGGGCGCCGACCAGTTCGTCCAGCGGGACCTGGTGGGCCTGGGCGATGGGCAGCAGCAGCTCCAGGCTGGGTTTGCGCAGGCCGGACTCCAGCCGGGAGAGGGTGCTGACGGAGATGCCGGTGGACTCGGACAGCGCCGCCAGGGTCACTTCCCGCTCCTTCCGGATCCGCCGCAGCCGCGGGCCCACCTCGGCGAGAACGTCGTCGGTACTCATACCCGTATTGCAGATTCGGCAACGGAGTTTGTCAATGCGGCACCGGCTGGGCGACCGTCGGCGGCGGAGGTGGTCACCATGACCGAGAGCTGGGAAGTGGTCGTCGTCGGGGGCGGTGCGGCCGGGCTGTCCGCCGCGCTGGTACTCGGGCGGGCCCGGCGCCGCACCCTGGTCGTCGACGCCGGCGAACCACGCAACGCGCCGTCCGCCCACATGCAGGGCTACCTGTCCCGGGACGGCATGTCCCCGGCCGAGTTCCTGGCCGTGGGGCGGGAGGAGACCGCCCGGTACGGGGTGCAGCTGGTCCGGGACCGGGTGGTGGACGCGACCGGCGGCGAGGGCTTCACCGTGGTCCTCGCGAGCGGCCGTACCGTACGGGCCCGGCACGGCCTGGGCGCCGAGATGCGCGAAACGCCGTTCGGCAGCTACCCGGTGATCGACGAACGGGGCCTGACGAGCGTGCCCGGCCTGTGGGCCGCGGGCAACGTGAGCGGCTTCGCCGAGCAGGTGATCAACGCAGCCGACCGCGGCCACCGGGCCGGCGCGGCGATCAACGGCGACCTCCTCTACACCGGCCTGGACAAAGGCACCCCCTGACCGCGCACCCCCGGCCCCCACAGGGGCGCGAGGAACTGCGCGACAGGCCACCACCCACCCGCACAAGACACACACCCCAGCCCCCACAGGGGCGCGAGGAACTGCGCGACAAGCCACCACGCACCCGCACCTCACGACGCACCCGGCACCCGCATCCGCACCCGCACCCCGCACCCGGCACCCGGCACCCGGCACCCGGCACCCGCACCCGCACCGCACGACGCACCGGCACCCGGAGAACGGCGCATCCGGCGGAGCCCTGAGGCACCATGACTGCATGCTGCTGACCCGGTTGGCCGAGGTGTCCCGGGAGGTCGCCGCCACGGCGGCCCGGTCCCGCAAGACGGAGCTGCTCGCTCAGCTGTTCCGGGACGCGGAGGCGGACGACGTGCCGATCGTCATCCCCTACCTGGCCGGACGGCTGCCGCAGGGCCGGCTGGGAGTCGGCTGGAAGGTGCTCGGCCGCCGGGTCCCGCCCGCCGCCGTGCCCACGCTGACCGTCGCCGAGGTCGACGCCCGGCTCACCGAACTGGGCAAGGTGTCCGGACCCGGTTCCCAGACGGAGCGGGCCCGGATCGTCGGCGAGCTGATGGCGGCGGCCACCGAGGAGGAGCAGCGCTTCCTGCTCGGCCTGCTCACCGGCGAGGTCCGGCAGGGCGCCCTGGACGCGGTCGCGGTGGAGGGGCTGGCCCGGGCGACCGGCGCGGGCCCGGCGGACGTACGGCGGGCCGTGATGCTCGCCGGCTCACTGCAGACGGTGGCGCAGGCGCTGCTCGGCGACGGTCCCGGCGCGCTGGAGCGGTTCCGGCTGACCGTCGGCCGCCCGGTGCTGCCGATGCTGGCGCACAGCGCGTCGTCGGTCGCCGAGGCGGTGGAGAAGCTGGGCGCCTGCGCGGTGGAGGAGAAGCTGGACGGCATCCGGGTCCAGGTCCACCGGGACGGCGACACGGTACAGGTGCACACCCGCACCCTGGACGACATCACCGACCGGCTGCCCGAAGTGACGGCGGCGGCACTGCGGTTGCGGGGCGAGCGGTTCATCCTGGACGGCGAGGTGATCTCGTTCGACGCGGCGGGCCGGCCCCGCTCCTTCCAGGACACGGCCGGCCGGGTGGGCTCCCGGACGGACGTGGCGAAGGCCGCCGAGGAGACCCCGGTCTCCCCCGTCTTCTTCGACGCCCTGTCCGTCGACGGCCACGACCTGCTCGACCTGCCCTTCGCCGACCGGCACGCGGAGCTGGCCCGGCTGGTGCCGGAGCCGATGCGGGTGCGCCGTACGGTCGCCGCCGGGCCGGAGGACACCCCGGAGGCGGAACGCTTCCTCGCCGACACCCTGGCCCGGGGCCACGAGGGGGTCGTGGTCAAGGCCCTGGACGCGCCGTACAGCGCGGGACGGCGCGGTGCCTCTTGGCTGAAGGTCAAGCCCGTGCACACGCTCGACCTTGTGGTGCTGGCCGCCGAGTGGGGCCACGGCCGCCGCACGGGCAGGCTCTCCAACCTCCACCTGGGCGCCCGCACCGCGGACGGCACCTTCGCCATGCTCGGCAAGACCTTCAAGGGCATGACCGACGCGATGCTCGCCTGGCAGACCGAGCGGCTCTCGGAGCTTGCCGTCGAGGAGACCGGCTGGGGGGTGCGGGTGCGTCCCGAACTCGTCGTGGAGATCGCCTACGACGGCCTCCAGCGCTCCAGCCGGTACCCGGCCGGCGTCACCCTGCGCTTCGCCCGGGTGGTCCGCTACCGCGAGGACAAGCGCGCCGAGGAGGCGGATACGGTGGAGGCCCTGCTGTCGGCCCATCCGGAGGTCAAGCCGTGACGGTACGGACGACGAAGCGCAGCGCGGGACTGCTGCTGTTCCGGCACACCGACGAGGGCCTGGAGGTGTTGCTCGGCCACATGGGCGGCCCCTTCTTCATGAAGAAGGACGCCGGGGCGTGGACCGTGCCGAAGGGCGAGTACGAACCCGGCGAGCCGGCCTGGGAGGCGGCCCGCCGGGAGTTCCGCGAGGAGCTGGGGCTGGCGCCGCCCGACGGGGAGGCCGTACCGCTCGGCGAGGTCGTGCAGTCCAACGGCAAGATCGTCACGGCGTGGGCGGTGGAGGCCGACCTCGACCCGGAGACGATCGAGCCGGGCACCTTCACCATGGAGTGGCCGCCGCGGTCCGGCCGGACACAGGAGTTCCCGGAGCTGGACCGGGTGGCGTGGCTCGGTCTGGACCGGGCCCGTGCGGTGATCGTCACGGCCCAGGCGGCGTTTCTCGACCGGCTGGCGGAGCACTCGGGCTGAGCGGGGGACCGTCGCGTTGCGACTTGCCGGGCCGCGCGCGAAGGTCGAGACAAGCCCGCTCCCAGGGAGGTCAGCCATGCCCATCGCAACGGTGAACCCGGCGAACGGCGAGACGCTCAAGACGTACGAGCCCATGGGTGAGGAGGAGCTGGAACGCCGGCTCCAGCTCGCCGAGGCCACGTTCCGCACGTACCGGACGACCGCGTTCGCCGACCGCGCCCTGCTGCTGAACAAGGCCGCCGATCTGCTGGACGAGGACCAGCAGGAGATCGGCCGGGTCATGACCACCGAGATGGGCAAGCCGGTCAAGCAGGCCCGCGCCGAGGCCGCGAAGTGTGCCAAGGCGATGCGCTGGTACGCCGCCAACGCCGAGCGGCTGCTGGCCGACGAGGAGCCCGCCGAGTCGGACGTGCGGGACTCGGGTGCCAGCCGGGTGCGGGTCCGCTACCGCCCGCTCGGTCCGGTCCTCGCGGTGATGCCCTGGAACTTCCCCCTCTGGCAGGTGGTCCGGTTCGCCGCGCCCGCCCTGATGGCGGGCAACGTGGGGCTGCTCAAGCACGCCTCCAACGTTCCCCAGACGGCTCTTTACCTGGAGGACCTCTTCCACCGGGCGGGGTTCCAGGAGGGCTGCTTCCAGACGCTGCTGATCGGCTCGGGCGCGGTGGACGACGTCCTGCGCGACGACCGTGTCAAGGCGGCCACCCTCACCGGCAGCGAGCCCGCGGGCCGGGCGGTCGCCTCCACCTCCGGGGAGATGATCAAGAAGACGGTGCTGGAGCTGGGCGGCAGCGATCCCTTTGTCGTCATGCCCTCCGCCGACCTCGACCGGGCGGCCGCGGTCGCGGTGACCGCGCGGGTGCAGAACAACGGTCAGTCCTGCATCGCCGCCAAGCGGTTCATCGTGCACACCGACGTCTACGACGCCTTCGCCGAGAAGTTCGTCGCGGGCATGGAGGCCCTCAGGACCGGTGACCCGCTGGAGGAGGACACCGAGATCGGACCGCTCGCCAGCGAGCAGGGGCGCAAGGACGTGGAGGAACTGGTCGACGACGCGAAGCGCAGCGGCGCCCAGGTGCTGTGCGGCGGACAGCGGCCGGACGGACCCGGCTGGTACTACCCGCCGACCGTGCTCGCCGGCATCACCAGGGAGATGCGCATCCACCGGGAGGAGGCGTTCGGGCCGGTCGCCACGCTGTACCGGGCCGGCGATCTTGACGAGGCGGTCCTGATCGCCAACGACTCCCCGTTCGGCCTGAGTTCGAACGCGTGGACGCGGGACGAGAACGAGGTGGAGCGGTTCGCGCGGGACCTGGAGGCGGGCGCGGTCTACGTGAACGGGATGACCGCCTCGCACCCGGCGTTCCCGTTCGGTGGTGTGAAGCGCTCGGGGTACGGGCGTGAGCTGTCCGGGCACGGTATCCGGGAGTTCTGCAACATCACCACGGTTTGGCAGGGTGCGTGAGCACTGCGGGGCTACCATCCCATTTGTGAACCGCGAAGTGACCCTGCCTCTGATCGTCGACGACCGCGGCGCCCTGCAGGTCGCCGCGGCCGACGTGAGTAAGTTGCTGCGGACCGTCGGTGCGCGGTGGCTGCATCTCGTCGAGGACGGGGAGCAGCGGCTCGACGAGGACACCGTCGCCGCTCTGACCATCGAGCTGGCGAAGCTGGCGGATCGCATCGACGTGGCCTGCATCGCGCACAGCAGCGGAGCGCCGTGACGGCACCGCCGGACCGCGTCGCAGCTGCCCGGGCCCTCCCCGCGTGGCCCTAACGTCACCAGGCGCGTTTTCCCTCGTCCGGCCGCAGAAACCGCCCTTCGAGCCCGACCCGGGGTCCCCGGTTCGGAGTAACCCAACGGGAGATCATCGTCCTCCCGGGTGACGGTGGGTGTAGCACCCAAAGAGGTGAACCACCTACTGGCCGGCGGGCGAAACCCTGCCGGCAACCGGAAAGCAGGGACGGTTCATGGCGACTTTGTGCAGGCCCTCGGTGTCGGTCCCGGAGCACGTGATCACGATGGAGGACACGCTGGAACTGGCGCGTTCCCGTCACGCCGACCACCCGCAACTGGGGCTCGCTCTGCGGCTGATCGAGAACACGGGCGTGAAGACCCGGCACATCGTGCAGCCCATCGAGGAGACCCTCAAGCACCCGGGCTTCGAGGAGCGCAACAAGCTCTACGAGGCCGAGGCCAAGGCCCGGGTCCCCGCGGTGATCCAGCGGGCGCTGGACGACGCCGAGCTGCTCACCAGCGACATCGACGTGATCATCTACGTGTCGTGCACGGGCTTCATGATGCCGTCGCTCACGGCGTGGCTGATCAACGAGATGGACTTCGAGAGCACCACCCGTCAGCTCCCGATCGCCCAGCTGGGGTGCGCGGCCGGCGGTGCGGCGATCAACCGGGCCCACGACTTCTGCGAGGCCTACCCGAACGCCAACGCGCTCATCGTGGCCTGCGAGTTCTGCTCGCTGTGCTACCAGCCCACCGACCTCGGGGTCGGATCGCTGCTCTCCAACGGCCTGTTCGGCGACGGCGTCGCCGCGGCGGTGGTCCGCGGCAACGGCGGCACCGGCGTCCAGCTGGAGCGCAACAGCTCGTACCTGATCCCGAAGACCGAGGACTGGATCGCCTACGACGTCCGGGCGACCGGCTTCCACTTCCTGCTCGACAAGCGGGTGCCCACGACGATGGAGCCGCTCGCCCCGGCGCTGCGGGACCTGGCGGGCACGCACGGCTGGGACGCGTCCGACCTGGACTTCTACATCATCCATGCGGGCGGGCCCCGCATACTCGACGACCTCAGCAAGTTCCTGGAGGTCGACCCGCACGCCTTCCGGTTCAGCCGCGCCACGCTGACCGAGTACGGCAACATCGCGAGCGCGGTGGTCCTGGACGCGCTGCGCCGGCTGTTCGAGGAGGGCGGCCCCGGCGACCGGGCCCGCGGCATGCTCGCCGGGTTCGGCCCCGGCATCACCGCCGAGATGACGGTGGGCCGCTGGGCCACCATGGACGGAGACGCCCGGTGATCGACGAGACGGCGGCCCCCGGCGCCCTGCCGGCCCTGCCCCCGATCCGGCACTGGCCCGCGCTCGACCTCAACGGCACCGACTTCGACCCGGTGCTGGCCGAGCTGATGGCCGAGGGCCCGGTCACCCGCGTCCAGTTGCCCAACGGCGACGGCTGGGCCTGGCTGGTCACCCGGTACGACGACGTGCGCACGGTGACCAACGACCCCCGCTTCAGCCGTGAGGCGGTGGTGGCCAGGCCGGTCACCCGGCTCGCCCCGCACTTCATCCCCGCCCCGGGCGCGGTCGGCTTCCTGGACCCGCCGGACCACACCCGGCTGCGCCGTTCCGTGGCCGCCGCCCTCACCGCGAAGGGCGTGGAGCGGGTGCGGGCGAGGGCGCGCGGGATGCTGGACGAGCTGGTCGACGACCTGCTGGACGGCGGGCCGCCCGCCGACCTGACGGCGGCGGTGCTCAGCCCGTTCCCCATCGCGGTCATCTGCGAGCTGATGGGCGTCCCGGCGGGCGACCGGCACAGCATGCACAACTGGACCCAGCTGATCCTCTCCGCCGCGCACGGCAAGGAGATCAGCGAGACGGCCAAGCGTGAGATGGCGGCGTACTTCTCCGACCTGATCGGGCTGCGCGAGAACAGCACGGGTGAGGACGTCACCTCACTGCTGGGTGCCGCGGTGGGCCGGGGCGAGGTCACCCTGGACGAGGCCGTCGGCCTCGCCGTGCTGCTCCAGATCGGCGGCGAGGCGGTCACCAACAACAGCGGGCAGATGTTCTACCTGCTGCTGACCCGCCCCGCGCTGGTGGCACGGCTGCGCGCCGAGCCGGAGATCCGCCGGCCGGCCATCGACGAGCTGCTGCGGTACATCCCGCACCGGAACGCGGTCGGGCTGTGCCGGATCGCCGTGCAGGACGTGGACATCGGCGGGGTCCGCATCCGCGCCGGAGACCCGGTCTACGTCTCCTACCTGGCCGCCAACCGCGACCCCGAGGTCTTCCCGGAACCGGAGACCCTCGACTTCTCCCGCAGCCCCAACCCGCATGTCGCGTTCGGCTTCGGCCCGCACTACTGCCCCGGCGGCATGCTGGCCCGGCTGGAGGAGGAACTCCTGATGGACGCCCTGCTGGACCGGGTCCCGGGCCTGAGACTGGCCGTGCCGGCCGATCAGGTCGCCTTCAGGAAGGGCGCACTGATCCGGGGCCCCGAGGCCCTGCCCGTGACCTGGTGAGCTGCCCATGACAGAGACCGAAGGACTGTACGTGCCACCGGGCCACGGCCGCGTCGTCGAGACGCCGGCCCAGCGGGTGACGTTCAAGGTGACCGGAACGCACTCCCGCATGGCCTCCACCTTCGAGGTGGACGTCCCGCCCGGCTTCGACGTGGGCGCCCATGTCCACACGCGCAGCGAGGAGTTGTTCTACGTACTCGAGGGCGAGCTGGACGTGCTGGCCTTCGAGCCGCGCGTGCGCACCCCGGACAACTGGCAGAAGTGGGAGTCGGTTTCGGGCAGCCGGGTGGTCCGCGCGACACCGGGCACGGTCATCGTCGTGCCACCGGGCTGCCCCCACGCCTTCGCCAACCCCACGGACGCCCCGGCGAAGATGTTCTTCCAGGCCGCTCCCCCGCCGGACCACGAGCGCTACTTCGAGGAGCTGCTGGAGATCCTGGGCAACGGGGGCCCTCCGGACCAGGAGGCCATCGAGGCGCTGCGGGCGAAGTACGACATCGAGCAGCTCACTCCGCTCAGGCACCGGTGAGCCCGAGCGGCCGCGGGGCCGCGGGGCCGCGGGGTGCTGCGCGGGAGACCGCCGGCGGCCTCGCGACCGGATCGCGCAGCACCCCCGCGGCCCTAGCGGATCGGCATCCCCGCCAGCGTCCGCGCGATGACGAGCCGCTGGATCTCACTCGTGCCCTCGAAGATGGTGTAGATCGCGGAGTCCCGGTGCATCCGCTCGACGGGGTACTCGCGGGTGTAGCCGTTGCCGCCCAGGATCTGGATCGCCTGTGCGGTGACCTTCTTCGCGGTCTCGCTCGCGAACAGCTTCGACATCGACCCCTCGGCCGCGGTGAAGGGCTTGCCGTTGACCGCCATCCACGAGGCGCGCCACACCAGCAGCCGGGCGGCGTCGATCTGCGTCCGCATGTCCGCCAGCTGGAAGGCGACCCCCTGGTTGTCGATGATCGGCCGGCCGAACTGCTCACGGGTCGTGGCGTACTCCAGGGCCACCTCGTACGCGGCCCGGGCGGTGCCGACGGCCATGGCGCCCACGGCCGGCCGTGACGCCTCGAAGGTCGCCATCGCCGCGTTCTTCACACGCTCGCCGCCGGAGGCCTTCGCCTTCTCCCGGGCCCGGGCGAGCCGCTCGTCCAGCTTCTCCTTGCCGCCGAGCAGACAGGAACCGGGAACGCGGACGTTCTCCAGCACGACCTCAGCGGTGTGCGAGGCGCGGATGCCGTGCTTCTTGAACTTCTGGCCCTGGGTGAGGCCCGGCGTGCCCGGCGGGACGATGAAGGAGGCGTGGCCCTTGGAGCCCAGCTCCGGGTCGACGACCGCGACGACGACGTGGACGTTGGCGATGCCGCCGTTGGTCGCCCAGGTCTTCGTGCCGTTGATCACCCACTCGTCCTTGGCCTCGTCGTACACGGCACGGGTACGCATGGAGGCCACGTCGGAGCCGGCGTCGGGCTCGGAGGAGCAGAACGCGGCGACCTTGACGTCGTTCTGGTCACCGTACATCTGGGGGATCCAGGTGCCGATCTGCTCCTCGGTTCCGTTGGCGAGGACGCCCACGGCGGCGAGACCGGTGCCCACAATGGAGAGGGCGATGCCCGCGTCGCCCCAGAACAGCTCCTCCATCGCCATCGGGATGCCGAGCCCGGTGGGGTCGAAGTACTGCTGTGCGTAGAAGTCGAGGGAGTAGATGCCGACCTTCGCAGCCTCCTGGATGACCGGCCAGGGCGTCTCCTCGCGCTCGTCCCACTCGGCGGCGGCGGGACGGATCACGTCCGCGGCGAAGCCATGGAGCCAGTCCCGGACTTCCCTCTGTTCGTCGTTCAGCTCCATGGTGAACTCGGCCATGTCCCCTCCAGCGGCGGCACGTGCAATGTTACTAGCGGTAACCCGAGTCTGTTACCGCCCGGTAGGAAAAGTCAACCGTCGATGACACCTCGGCAGCCCGTTCGATGTCAGGGGCCCGGGCAGTGTTAGTTTGCGCAGGCGTCACCGAATCAGCACGGGTGGGGAGAGCACATGGACACCACGCAGCGGACCGATCAGCAGCGGTCCGCCGACCGCCGACGGCGCGAGCTGCTGGAGGCCGCCGACCGGGTGGTGCTGCGCGACGGCCCGCAGGCGTCGATGAACGCCATCGCGGCGGAGGCCGGCATCACCAAGCCGATCCTCTACCGGCACTTCGGCGACAAGGGCGGTCTGTACGCGGCACTCGCCAAGCGGCACACCGACGCGCTGCTCGCCTCACTGCGGGCGGCGCTCGACGCTCCCGCCGAACGGCGCGAACGGGTCGAGTCCACGCTGGACACCTACCTCGCCGCGATCGAGGCCCGGCCCCAGGTGTACCGGTTCCTCATGCACCCGGCGGAGGGGAGCGCGGGCGGCGACCACGGGTTCGACGTCGGCAAGCACTCCGCACCGCTGCTGCGCAGGATGGGCGAGGAGCTGGCCCAGGTCATCGAGGAGCGGGTGGACCTGGGTCCGGAGAGCCAGCAGCTGGCCCGGGTCTGGGGACACGGGATCGTCGGGATGATGCATGCCGCCGGGGACTGGTGGCTGGGCGAACGGCCGTGCTCCCGCGCCGAGTTGGTGCGGTCCCTCGCCGATCTGCTGTGGGGGCGCCTCGCGGCCGCTGGCGACAGGGTCGGAGGCCCGGGGTTCTGACACCGTCCCCTCGACGGCGGGTGCGCGGGGTTCGTCGCGGACCGTCGCTGCACGGGGTCTTGGCGCGGACCGTCGGTGCGCGGGGCTCGGCGCGGACCGTCGGTGCGCGCGGGGGCTCGTCGCGCGGTGCGCCGGGTGGCCTCAGGCGGGGCCGGTCCCCCGGTGCCACGCAGCTCGGGCGATCCGCCTGTCCAGTCTTCGCCTGCGCCATCCCGTCAGGTGGTCCGCGTACACCCGGCCCGCCAGGTGGTCGCACTCGTGTTGCAGGCACCTGGCGAAGAACCCGGTGCCGTGCACCGTGACCGGCTCCCCCGTCACCGTGAAGCCCTCCACCACGGCATGGTCGTACCGTTCCGTGCCCGCCTCCAGACCCGGCAGGGACAGACAGCCCTCCGGGCCCCTGACGACGATCCCGTCCGTCTCCACCAGGCGGGGGTTGACCACATGGCCGAGGTGACGGACGTCCTCGTCGTCGGGACAGTCGTAGACGAAGACCCGCAGATCGACCCCGATCTGGTTCGCGGCCAGGCCCACCCCCTGCGCCGCGTACATCGTGGCGAACAAGTCCTCCACGAGGTCCGCCAGCCCGGGGCCGAAGTCGGTGACTTCCCGGCATTGCTCGCGCAGCGGAGCGTCGCCGAGCAGGGTCAGGGGCCGGACGCGCCCGTGGGCGCCCGGAATGGAACCGTGTCGCATGGCGGCAAGGGTACGGTTCCTTCAGCTCATGCCCGCCGCCGAAGGTATGGGCCGGGATTCGGGTGTGCGAATGGATCTCGATAGGCTGAGGTTCACACCACGTAGCCGGATGGCCCCAGGCGCGGCGCGTACGCAAGGAGGATCGAGAACTGATGGCAGGCAACTCGGACCCGCTCTCGCCGCGGGCCAAGCTGGCCGTGACCGCGGGCAAGGCGGTCGCTGCGGCATCGCGGGCCGCGGGACGCGGCAGCGGGTCGGTGATCGGTGGCCGGATCGCGCTCAGGCTCGACCCCGATCTGCTCGGGCGGCTCGCCCAGAACCTGGACGTCGTCCTGGTGTCCGCCACGAACGGCAAGACCACGACCACCCGGCTCATCGCCGAGGCCCTGCGCGCAGCGGGCCCGGTCGTGTCGAACGCGCTCGGCGCCAACATGCCTGCGGGCATCACCTCCGCCCTGGCGGGCGGTTCCGAGGCGAAGTTCGGCGTCATCGAGGTCGACGAGAAGTACCTGGCCGGCGTGGCCCGGGACACCGACCCGAAGTGCATCGCCCTGCTGAACCTCTCCCGCGACCAGCTGGACCGCGCGGCCGAGACCCGGATGCTCGCCGAGAACTGGCGCGAGGGCCTGGCCGGCTCCAAGGCCGTCGTCGTCGCCAACTGCGACGACCCGCTGGTCGTGTGGGCCGCGTCGTCCTCCGCGAATGTGATCTGGGTCGCAGCCGGACAGATGTGGAAGGACGACGCCTGGTCCTGCCCGTCGTGCGGTGGCGTCATGCAGCGCCCCGGCGACGACTGGTTCTGCGGTGAGTGCGGCTTCCGCCGGCCCACGCCGACCTGGGCGCTCTCCGGCGACCACGTGCTCGACCCGCACGGGTCCGCCTGGCCGATCCACCTGCAGCTGCCCGGCCGCGCCAACAAGGCGAACGCGGCCAGCTCCGCGGCCGTCGCCGCGGTCTTCGGGGTGCCGCCGCAGGTCGCCCTGGAGCGGATGTACCAGGTGCAGGCCGTGGCCGGACGCTACGACGTCGTCCAGTTCGAGAACCGCGACCTCCGGCTGCTGCTGGCCAAGAACCCGGCCGGCTGGCTCGAGACGTTCTCCCTCATCGACCCCGCGCCCGCCCCGGTGATCCTGTCCGTGAACGCGCGCGGAGCCGACGGCACCGACACCTCCTGGCTGTGGGACGTCGACTACACCCGGCTGACCGGCCACCCGATCTTCGTCATCGGTGACCGGAAGCTGGACCTCGCCGTCCGTCTGGAGGTCGCCAACCAGCACTTCCAGGTCTGCGAGAACCTCGACCAGGCCGTGCAGATGTGCCCGCCGGGCCGGATCGAGGTCATCGCGAACTACACCGCGTTCCAGGACCTGCGCCGCCGCGTCGGCAACTGATCTTCGAAGGGCGATCACTCATGAGCGACAACCAACTGCGGCTGGTGTGGATCTACCCGGACCTGCTGAGCACCTACGGCGACCAGGGCAACGCGCTCGTCGTGGAACGGCGGGCCCGGCAGCGCGGCCTGGACGTGGCCCGGCTCGACGTGCGCAGCGACCAGCCGATCCCGACCTCCGGCGACATCTACCTGATCGGCGGCGGCGAGGACCGGCCGCAGCGGCTCGCGGCCGAGCGGCTGCGCCGCGACGGTCATCTGCACCGGGCGGTGGAGAACGGCGCCATCGTGTTCTCGGTCTGCGCGGGCTACCAGATCCTCGGCCACGAGTTCATCAACGACCTCGGCCAGCGCGAGCCGGGCCTCGGCCTGCTCGACGTGGTGTCCGTGCGCGGTGAGGGCGAGCGGTGCGTCGGTGACGTGCTCGCCGACATCGACCCGCAGCTGGGTCTCCCCCAGCTGACGGGCTTCGAGAACCACCAGGGCGTCACCCATCTCGGGCCGACGGCCCGCCCGTTCGCCCGGGTGAAGATCGGCAAGGGCAACGGCACCGGGGACGGCACGGAGGGCGCGTACAACGGGACCGTGTTCGGCACGTACATGCACGGTCCGGTCCTCGCCCGCAACCCGCTGATCGCCGATCTGCTGCTGAAGCTGGCGCTCGACGTCAACGCGCTGCCGCCGATCGACGACCGGTGGTACGAGGCGCTGCGCGACGAGCGCATCGCGGCGGCGCAGCAGCCGGCGTAACCCGCATTTCAGCGCGATTTCAACGTGGTCCGGCAGGCTCGTGGCGGGCCCGCCTGACGGCCCGTCCGCTCACATGTGCGGGCGCGTCCAGCAGGCGGACGCCCGCTACGGAGCCACCCCCAGACGCCGGTAGGGTGGCCGGGAATCCGCCGGACAACGTGGTCCGGTTACCCGGCCCACGTTGAGAAGGTAATTCGGGCTATGCGCATTGGTGTCCTCACGTCCGGCGGAGACTGCCCCGGTCTGAACGCCGTCATCCGGTCCGTCGTGCACCGTGCCGTCGCCGACCACGGCGACGAGGTCATCGGTTTCCGGGACGGCTGGAAGGGCCTCCTGGAATGCGACTATCTGAAGCTCGACCTCGACGCCGTGGGCGGCATCCTGGCCCGCGGCGGCACCATCCTCGGCTCCTCCCGGGTCCGCCCCGGGCATCTGCGGGACGGCGTCGAGCGGGCCAAGGGCCATGTCGCGGAACTCGGTCTGGACGCGATCATCCCGATCGGCGGTGAGGGCACGCTGAAGGCGGCCCGGCTGCTGTCGGACAACGGGCTGCCCATCGTGGGCGTACCCAAGACCATCGACAACGACATCGCCGTCACCGACGTCACCTTCGGCTTCGACACCGCGGTGACGGTGGCGACCGAGGCCCTGGACCGGCTGAAGACCACCGCCGAGTCCCACCAGCGTGTGCTGATCGTGGAGGTCATGGGCCGGCACACCGGCTGGATCGCGCTGCACTCCGGCATGGCCGCCGGCGCCCACGCCATCGTCGTGCCCGAGCGTCCCTTCGACATCGAGGAGTTGACGCGGAAGGTCGGCGAGCGGTTCGAGGCGGGCAAGCGGTTCGCCATCGTGGTCGCCGCGGAGGGCGCCAAGCCGCGGCCCGGCTCGATGGAGTTCGACGAGGGCGGCAAGGACATCTACGGCCACGAGCGCTTCGCGGGGATCGCCCGGCAGCTGTCGGTCGAGCTGGAGCACCGCCTCGGCAAGGAGGCCCGGCCGGTCATCCTCGGACACGTGCAGCGCGGCGGCACGCCGACCGCGTACGACAGGGTGCTGGCGACCCGCTTCGGCTGGCATGCCGTGGAGGCCGTGCACCGGGGCGAGTTCGGCAGGATGACGGCGCTGCGCGGGACCGACATCGTGACGGTGCCGCTGGCGGAAGCCGTGGAGACGCTGAAGACGGTCCCCGTGGAACGGTACGACGAGGCGGAGTGCGTGCTGTAGGGGGTTCGTCCCGGGAGGTGCCTGTTCCGTCGCCGGGTGCCGGTGACTTGTGGCTGGTCGCACGGTTCCCCGCGCCCCTTTCGGGGCGCGCCGCAGCCGACCCCCGGTCGGAGGAGTGACCGGGGGCGGTTCTACTCTTGGGGGCGGACAAGTCGCACAACCCCCACGAAACAGGAGCCGGCGGATGGATCACAGCGGGCACGGCATGATGACGGATCTGCCGCCGTTCACGCTGGGGCGCGGGCTCCAGTGGTCGGCGGATCCGTTCTTCCTCGTGGCCTGTGTGGCCGGGCTGGCCCTGTACGGGTGGGGTGTGGTGCGGCTGCGGCGGCGCGGGGACGCGTGGCCCGTGACGCGTACCGTGTCGTACGTCGTCGGCGTGCTCACCATCGCCCTGGTGATGTGCACCAAGCTGAACGACTACGGCATGGTCATGTTCAGCGTGCACATGGTGCAGCACATGGTGATCAGCATGCTGTCGCCGATCCTGATCCTGCTCGGTGCCCCGGTCACGCTGGCCCTGCGCGCACTGCCGACCGCGGGCAGGGGCCGCAAGGGGCCGCGTGAGCTGCTGCTGATGCTGCTGCACAGCCGGTACATGCGGATCGTCACCCACCCGGCGTTCACCATCCCGCTGTTCATCGCCAGCCTGTACGCCCTGTACTTCACCCCGATGTTCGACTTCCTGATGGGCTCGCGGGCCGGGCACATCGCGATGATGGTGCACTTCCTCGCGGTCGGTGTCGTGTTCTTCTGGCCGATCATCGGTGTCGACCCGGGTCCGCACCGGCCCGGTCACCTGATGCGGATGCTGGAGCTGTTCGCGGGAATGCCGTTCCACGCCTTCTTCGGCATCGCGCTGATGATGGCGACGACGCCCATGGTGAAGACGTTCGAGCACCCGCCGGCCTCACTCGGCATCGACGCGCTGTCCGACCAGAGTGCGGCGGGCGGTATCGCCTGGGCGTTCAGCGAGATCCCCTCGGTGCTGGTGCTGATCGCGCTGCTGTTCCAGTGGTACGGCTCCGAGCAGCGGCAGGCCAAGCGCAAGGACCGGGCCGCCGACCGGGACGGCGACAAGGAGCTGGAGGCCTACAACGCCTATCTGGCCTCGCTGAACGCACGCGAGGGCTGAGCCGCCGTACCCCCTGCGGGCCGGAACCGTCCCGGTTCCGGCCCGCAGCCGTATCCCGCCCGGGCGGGAATCGGGGCACCATGGTCATGGACGGACCAAGAGGAGGGTGTCGCGATGCCCGGTTCCACGAACGGTTCCACCAAGGCGATGGGGGCGCTGACGGTCGGCGGGCTGGTCGTCGTGACCGCCTACACGGTCGCGCTCGGCAGCAACGGCTGGCTGTGGTTCGGCTGGGTGGTGCTGGGGCTGCTGACACTCGCCCTGGTGCTCACACAGTCCTGAGCCGGTCGGCCGCGGGCTGACTACAGTGCCCGCATGAACAGCAGGACGCCCTCGTTCGACGAGCTGGACCGCCAGATCATCACCGCGCTCATGGCGAACGCCCGGACCAGCTTCGCCGAGATCGGCGCGGCGATCGGGCTGTCCGCGACGGCGGTCAAACGGCGGGTCGACCGGCTGCGGGAGACCGGCGTGATCACCGGGTTCACGGCGACGGTGAAGCCTGCCGCGCTGGGCTGGCGCACGGAGGCGTACGTCGAGGTGTACTGCGAGGGCGCGGCCCCGCCCCGGCGTCTGGCGGAGGTCGTGCGCAACCACCCGGAGATCGCGGCCGCCATGACGGTGACCGGCGGCGCCGACGCGCTGCTGCACGTCCGGGCCCGGGACGTGGAGCACTTCGAGGAGGTGCTGGAGCGGATCCGTGCCGAGCCGTTCATCCGGAAGACGATCAGCGTGATGGTCTTGTCCCACCTCCTCCCGGAAAGCCCGGAAGCGGGCGCCACCCAGCCCGCCCCCGAGTGACCCGCAGTGACCCGGCGCCGCGCAGCATCCGTGCGCAGCCAAGCTCCACAACGCAGCGATGCTGCACATCTGCGCAGCTCTCCGCGCTTGTCGCCCGTCTTCCTCCCTTCTTACCGTGGTGACATCCCCAGTGACACACAGGAAACCGGAGGAAACCCTCTGTGTCCGACGCACGTGTGGCGCGTTCCCGGCGCTTTCTGGTCTGTGAACCCAGACATTTCGCCGTCCAGTACGCGATCAATCCCTGGATGCATCCCGACAAGCCGGTCGACGTGGATCTCGCCCAGGAGCAGTGGCAGGCGCTGATCGGCGCCTACCGCGCCCACGGCCACACCGTGGACTCCGTCGAGCCGGTCCCCGGCCTGCCGGACATGGTGTTCTCCGCGAACGCGGCCTTCGTGGTCGGCGGCCAGGTCTTCGGCTCCCTGTTCCACGCCCGGGAGCGGCGCCCGGAGTCGGTGCACTACGACACCTGGTTCAAGGCGGCGGGCTACGACGTCTACCGCCCCGAGTCGGTGTCCGAGGGCGAGGGCGACCTGGTGTGGACGGGCCGGTACGTGCTCGCCGGCACGGGGTTCCGCACCACCCGCGAGGCGCACCGTGAGGTGCAGGAGTTCCTGGGCCACCCGGTGATCGGCCTGACGCTGGTGGACCCGTACTTCTACCACCTGGACACGGCGCTGTTCGTCCTCGACGACGACAACGTCTGCTACTACCCGGAGGCGTTCTCTCCGGGCAGCCGCGAGGTCCTGCGGCGTCTGTTCCCGGACGCGGTGCTGGCCACCCGCGACGACGCGCTGGCGTTCGGCCTGAACTCCGTCTCCGACGGCCGGAACGTCTTCATCGCACCCCGGGCCGAGGCGCTGGCCGAACGCCTCGCCGGCCACGGCTACGTCCCCGTCCCCGTCGACCTGTCGGAGTTCCACAAGGCCGGCGGGGGCATCAAGTGCTGCACCCAGGAGATCCGCTGATGACCGCACCCGCGCGCACCCGTACGTCCGCCGACCTGATCCGCGCCGAGGAGCCGGTCCTCGCCCACAACTACCACCCGCTGCCCGTGGTCGTGGCCCGGGCCGAGGGCACCTGGGTGGAGGACGTCGAGGGCAACCGCTACCTCGACATGCTGGCCGGCTACTCGGCCCTCAACTTCGGCCACCGGCACCCGGCGCTGATCGAGGCCGCCCACCGCCAGCTCGACCAGCTCACCCTCACCTCCCGCGCCTTCCACAACGACCGGCTGGCCGGGTTCGCCGAGCGGCTCTCCGCGCTGACCGGCCTGGACATGGTGCTGCCGATGAACACCGGCGCGGAGGCGGTGGAGAGCGGCATCAAGGTGGCCCGCAAGTGGGCGTACGACGTGAAGGGCGTCCCGGACGGCCGGGCCACCGTCGTGGTCGCCGCGGACAACTTCCACGGCCGTACGACGACCATCGTCAGCTTCTCCACGGACGAGACCGCGCGGGCCGGCTTCGGGCCCTTCACGCCCGGCTTCAGAGTCGTGCCGTACAACGACCTGGCTGCGCTGGAGGAGGCCGTCGACGAGACGACCGCCGCGGTGCTGATCGAGCCCGTCCAGGGTGAGGCCGGCGTGATCATCCCGGACGAGGGTTATCTGGCCGGCGTGCGCGAGCTGACCCGCCGCAAGGGCTGTCTGTTCATCGCGGACGAGATCCAGTCGGGCCTCGGCCGCACGGGCCGCACCCTCGCCGTCGAGCACGAGGACGTCGTCCCGGACATGCTGCTGCTCGGCAAGGCGCTGGGCGGCGGGATCGTGCCGGTGTCCGCGGTGGTGGCCCGGCGCGAGGTGCTGGGTGTGCTGCACCCGGGCGAGCACGGCTCGACGTTCGGCGGCAATCCGCTCGCGGCGGCGGTCGGCACGGCCGTGGTCGAGCTGCTGGAGACAGGTGAGTTCCAGCGGCGCGCCGCCGAGCTGGGGGCGACCCTGCGCGACGGGCTCACCGAGCTGGTCGGCAAGGGTGTGACCGGCTTCCGCGCGCGGGGGCTGTGGGCCGGCGTGGACGTGGACCCGGCGCTCGGCACGGGCCGTGAGATCAGTGAGCGTCTGATGCGCGAGGGCGTCCTGGTCAAGGACACCCACGGCTCCACCATCCGGCTGGCGCCGCCGCTGACGATCACGGCGCAGGAGCTGGGTTCCGCGCTGGCCGCGCTGGAGAAGGTGCTGGCCTGAGGGCCGGGCGGGCGGGGGCCGGTGGCACCGGCCCCCGCCCGCCGGGCGGTCAGCTCGTGCCGAGGAGCCGCTTCATCTCCTTGATCTCCGCGTTCTGCGCGGTGACGATGGCGTCCGCCGTCTTCTTGGCGGGACCGAACCGGCCCTGGTCCTGCTCGGTGGTGGCCATCTCGACGGCGCCCTGGTGGTGCTCGGCCATCAGCGTCAGGAACTTGTTGTCGAACTCCTTGCCGGTGGCCTTCTTCAGGGCCGCCATGTCGGCGTCGCTCATCATCCCGGACATGCCCGCGTGGCCGGAGTGGTCCATGCCGGCCATGGGCGTCCGCTCGCCCCAGGCCTTGAGCCAGCCCGTCATGGTGCGGATCTCCGGGTCCTGTGCCTTCTCGATACGGGCGGCGAGGTCCTTCACCGCGGCCGAGGAGGCCCGGTCGGCGGCGAGCCCGGCCATTTCCAGGGCCTGCTGGTGGTGCGGGATCATGCCCTGGGCGAAGGCGACGTCCTGGGCGTTGTGCGCGGCCGCGGAGGCGCTCGAGGCCGCGGACGTGCTCGAGGCCGCGGACGTGCCGCCGTGGCCGGAGTGGGCGGCGCCGGAGTGACCGGAGCCGTCGCCGTCACCGCCACAGGCGGTCAGGACGAGGGCGGCGGTGGCGGCGACCGCGGTGAAGGCGGCGCGGCGCGTCAGGGTACGGGTGGTCATGCGGGAACTCCTGCTGTCGTGAAGGGATTACGGGCGCGCGTGAGCACGACCGCGGCGCCCGCTCGGGCAGGGCGTGCGGCCGTGGCGGCCTCTAGATCCGCAGGAGCTGGAGTTCGGACAGGTCGGGTGGCGCACGGGCGCCTTCCGGCGCCCCGGCCGGACCGGAGCGCAGGCAGGGTGCCGCCGCGGGGGCGGTCAGCGGGTCCGGGACCGGTGCGGGGAGCTGCGGGCCGCCGTCCACAGCGGCCGAGGCGCAGCTGGGGTCCGCGTGGTGGGGCCGGTGGCCACCGCAGTGGCCGTCACCGTCCATGCAGTCGTCAGGGGCGCCGGCGACGACCGCGCCGTGCGCGGCCCACTCGTGCCCCGGGTGTCCCATGCCGCCGCCGGGTGCGAGGGCGTGCATCCCCAGCAGACCGGCCAGCACCGCCAGCACGAACAGTGCGCGGCACCGCCGCTGGGGCGGTCGCGGGGCGTGCGGTCGGCTGCCGGTCATCGGGGCCATCGTACGGGGCCGGGCGGCGCGCCCCGTCAGGGGCTCACCGGCCTTCCCGCACACGACCGCCAGAGGTTCACCGTCCCTCGCGCACACCGCCGCCCGAGGTACACCGTCCCTCGCGCACACCGCCGCCCGAGGTTCACCGTCCCTCGCACGCACCGCCGCCCGAGGTTCACCGTCCCTCGCGCACACCGCCGCCCGAGGTTCACCGTCCCTCGCGCACACCGCCGCCCGAGGTTCACCGTCCCTCGCGCACACCGCCGCCCGAGGTTCACCGTCCCTCGCACGCACCGCCGCCCGGGGCGAGGGCACGGCGTGTCTCCGACGTGCGTCCCCTGTGGTCTGGTGCCCTGGTCAGGACGGCCGGAGTACGACTTAATGGCACCGTGAGGTCAACCGTCGTCACCCGGTCCCCGAGCATCGGCGGCCGGCCGACGGTTCGGCCCGGAGCCGCATGTCCCCGCGGGCGCGGAGGTCCGTGCCCGGCCGCACCACCGCCGGGCGGTCGCCGAGCGAGCCCTTGCCGAGTGAGGAGCGAGCCGTGTTCTACTACCTGCTCAAGTACGTGGTCCTGGGCCCTCTGCTCAGACTCGTCTTCCGACCCCGGATCGAGGGTCTGGAGCACGTGCCCGCTTCGGGTGCGGCGATCGTCGCCGGCAATCACCTGTCCTTCTCCGACCACTTCCTGATGCCGGCCATCCTGAAGCGCCGCATCACCTTCCTCGCCAAGGCCGAGTACTTCACCGGGCCCGGTCTGAAGGGCCGGCTCACCGCCTTCTTCTTCCGCAGCGCCGGGCAGATCCCGGTGGACCGCTCCGGCAAGGAGGCGGGCCGGGCGGCGATCCGCGAGGGCCTCGGGGTGCTCGGCAGGGGCGAGTTGCTCGGCATCTACCCGGAGGGCACCCGCTCGCACGACGGCAAGCTGTACAAGGGGAAGGTCGGTGTCGCCGTCATGGCGCTGAGGGCGGGGGTACCGGTCGTGCCCTGCGCGATGATCGGCACGTTCGAGGCCCAGCCGCCCGGCAAGGTCGTGCCCCGGATCCGTCCGGTGGCCATCCGCTTCGGCAAGCCCCTCGACTTCTCCCGCTACGCCGGCATGGAGCACGAGAAGGCCGTACTCCGGGCCATCACCGACGAGATCATGTACGCGATCCTGGCGCTGTCCGAGCAGGAGTACGTCGACGAGTACGCGGCCGTCGTCAAGGAACGGCAGACGGCACAGCAGGGTGTGCGGGAGCGCAGGTTCCCGCGGGCGCCGCTGAGTTGACCTCTGCCCTCGGCAGAAGCACCGGGCCGCCGGCGGTCCGCGCACCTAGGCTCGCCGTATGAAGAGGGCTGTGGTGATCGGGGCGAGTGGGCAGATCGGCCGTCCGGTGGTGGAGGCGCTGACCCGGGACGGCTGGGCGGTGACGGCCGCCTCGCGCGGTGGCGGCCGGGACGCGGGCTGGGACGAGGGGGTACGCACGGTCCGGCTGGACCGGGCCGACGACGCGGCCCTGGCCGCCGTGGTGGGCGACGCCTGCGACCTGGTCGTCGACGTGGTCGCCTACGACGCCGCTCACGCACGGCAGTTGACCGCCCTGGCGGGCCGGATCGGCTCCGCGGTGGTGATCTCCAGCGTGTCCGTGTACGAGGACGGCGCGGGACGGGGCTTCGACACCCAGGACCGGCCCGACGGCTTTCCCCGCTACCCGCTGCCGGTCCCCGAGACCCAGCCGACGGTCGCTGCGGGAGAGGAGTCGTACAGCACCCGGAAGGCCGCGATGGAGCGTGAACTCCTCGCGCCGGGCGGGGACTTCCCCGTCACGGTGCTGCGTCCCGGAGCGGTGCACGGGCCGTACAGCCCGTTGCCGCGCGAACTGTACTTCGTCAAGCGGAACCTGGACGGGCGCGAGCGGCGGGTGCTGGCGTACCGGGGGGAGAGCCGGTTCCATTCGTCGGGCGCGCGCAACATCGCCGAGCTGGTGCGGCTGGCGGCGGCCCGTCCGGGCTCGCGGGTGCTGAACGCCTGTGACGCGGAAGCGCCGACGGTCGCCGGGATCGGTGCGGCGATCGACGCCGTCATGGGCGTGGAGACCCGGACCACGTGCCTCGACGGGCCGCCGGCCGGCTCCGTGGGGCTGACCCCGTGGTCGGTGCCGCTGCCGGTGGTGTACGACATGTCGGCCGCGGAACGGGAGTTGGGCTACCGGCCGGTCGTCTCGTACGCCGAGAGCCTGCCGGAGACGGTCGGGTGGCTCACCGGGGCGCTGCGCGGGCAGGACTGGCGGGAGCGCTTTCCGCTGCTCGCCCGGGCCTGCCCGGACCTGTTCGACTACGCGGCCGAGGATGCCTGGCACACCGCCTGAGGACGTGCGGAAGGGGCGGCCGGGAAGCCCGGCCGCCCCTTCTCACCGTACCGGTGCGGTCACGGCTTGGGCGTGGCGTGCGGGGCGCAGGTCACGTCCGCGGAGTCCAGCTTGCCGTCGAGGAGGTAGGCGTCGACGCGCTGGTTGATGCAGGGGTTGACCAGGCTGGTCACACCGTGGGAGCCCGCGTTCTTCTCGGTGATGAGGCGGGAGCCCTTGAAGCGCCGGTGCAGCTCGACGGCGCCCTGGTACGGGGTGGCCGCGTCCCGGGTGGACTGCACGATCAGGACCTTCGGCAGGCCCTTGTGGGTCTTGACCTCTAGCGGGTGGTGCTGCTTGCCCGGCCAGGTGGCGCACGGCAGGTTCATCCAGGCGTTCGCCCAGGTCATGAAGGGGTGGTCGCGGTGCAGCCGGGTGTTGTCCCGGTCCCACTTCCGCCAGCTGGTCGGCCACTTGGCGTCGGCGCACTCGACAGCGGTGTAGACGGCGTTGCTGTTCTCCGAGGCGATGTTCCCCGCGGTGTCCGACAGGTCGGGGGCCGCGGCGTCGACCAGCGCCTGGGTGTCACCGGCGACGTACTTGCTGAACACCGTGGCGACCGGCACCCACGAGGAGTCGTAGTACGGGGCGCTCTGGAAGAAGGAGATCAGCTCGGCCGGGCCGACGACCCCGCCGATGGGGTTCTTCTTGGCCGTGGCGCGCAGTTCGAGCCACTTGGCCTGGACTGCGGCGCGGGTGGTGCCGAGGTGGAAGGCGGCGTCGTTCGCGGCGACCCAGTCCTGCCAGTCCTGCCAGCGGCCCTCGAAGGCGACGTCCTGGTTGAGGTTGGCCTCGTACCAGATGTTCTCGCGCGAGGGGTCGACCACGCTGTCGACGACCATGCGGCGCAGGTGGCCCGGGAACAGGGTGCCGTAGACGGCGCCCAGGTAGGTGCCGTACGAGACGCCCAGGTAGTTCAGCTTCTTCTCGCCCAGCGCGGCGCGGATGACGTCGAGGTCGCGGGCGGTGTTCGGCGTGGTCATGTGCGGGAGCATCGCGGCGCTGCGCTTGCCGCAGCCCTCGGCGTACTCGCGGGCCAGCTTGCGCTGCGCGGTCTTGTCGGCCTCGCTGTCCGGGACCGGGTCGAGCTTCGGCGCCTTGACGAACTCCTGCGGGTCGATGCAGGAGATGGGTGCGGAGTGGCCGACACCACGCGGGTCGAAGCCGACGAAGTCGTACGCCTTGGCGGCGTTGGCCCAGATGGCGTTCTTCGTCGTGACGCGGCGGGGGAAGCGCAGGCCGGAACCGCCGGGGCCGCCCGGGTTGTAGACGAGGGCGCCCTGACGCTCCCCCTTGCCGCCGGTGTTGCCGATGCGGTCCACGGCCAGCTTGATCTGCTTGCCGTACGGGTGGGCGTAGTCCACGGGCACGCTGACCCAGCCGCACTGGATGGGCTTCTCCAGCCCCCAGTCGGCCGGGCAGTCCTGCCAGTCGATGCCCGTCCTGGCGGCCCGGGCGGCGGCTATGGCGGCGCCCTTGGCCTCGCGGTCCGGGCCCGGCCGGCCGACCGCGCCGGCGGTGGGTGCCGACATGGCCCCGGCGATCAGGGTGGCGGTGACGAGTACTCCGGCGGAACCGAGCGCCATGACACGGCTCTTCGGTCTGTTCTCCCTCAAGTGGGGCCCCTCCCGAACTTCGCTGCGAGTGGTCAGGCGGGGATCCTCTCGGCTGTGAGCCCGCTGAGAACAGGGGTCGTCACCCATCTTTACCAATCCGATAACCGGATGATCATGTCCCGCTGAGCGAATCGTGCCGCGGGCCCGGGGTGTACGGTGCCGTGTTCCCCTCGGAGCGATGCGACGTCCGCTAGGGCCTTTCGCCGCAACCGAGTTGGGTCAGCACCTCGTCCATGAGCCGCCGCAGCCGCAGCGCGTCCGGGGCGACGGCGCTGACCAGGGCGGCCGGGCCGGTCAGTGGCACCAGCGCGGCGCACTCCCCCAGGACCTGTGCCCGGACCGGCCGCTGCGCGAACTCGGGGCGCACCACGATCAGCTGGCCCACCGCCCGGTGACCGGCGAGCACCGCGGGGCCGTCCCAGCCGCCCGTGGCCCCGGGCCCGCAGGCCAGTTCCTGGTCCAGTACGGTCCGGCCCGCGATCCGTACGGTCAGTCTGCTGGTGAGCCGCCCGGGCTGCTCCCCGGCCCGGCCCAGCACCTGCTCCTCGCGCAGCACGAGCCGAGCCCCGGCCTCGAGTTCGGCCCGGGTGGTGATACGGAGGTCGCTGCCGTGGGCAGAGATCAACTGCTCCGGCAGCCAGCACAGTTCGGCGTCGCCGGCCACGTGGAGCAGGACGTCGTACCGGGCCTCGCCCTTGGCCTGACCGGGCAGGGCGAGGGTGGCGGCGGCCGACCCGATGTGCAGCCGGGACCCCTGCTCCGCCCTGGCGGTCACGGTGAAGCGGTCGCCGCCGAGCGGGCCGCTCATCGCGCCGACGACCATGACCTTCGCCTCCGGCCCGGCCGACCGGGTGCGGCGCAGCGCCAGCGGGCCCTCGCCGTCCAGCACCGGCAGGGCTGTACCGCCCCGGCCGTCGGCGCGGGCGACGATGCGGGCACTCGCCCGGACCCCGGTGACGGTCATGCCGTCCACGCGCGGAGCCGCCCACGGACCCAGGCGGCCACCTCGGTCACGCCGGTCCCCCCGCGCAACGTCTGGAAGACGACGGGGAGTTCGGCCCGCTGTGCCTTGGCGTCGGCGGCCATCCGGGCGAGGTCGGAGCCGACGTACGGGGCGAGGTCGGTCTTGTTGACCACGAGCAGGTCGGCGGTGGTGACGCCGGGGCCGCCCTTGCGCGGGATGTCGTCGCCGCCGGCGACGTCGATCACGAAGATCTGTGCGTCCACGAGGCCCTTGGAGAAGGTGGCCGTGAGGTTGTCGCCGCCGGACTCGACGAGGATCAGGTCCAGCGGGCCGACCGCGTCCTCCAGGTCCTCCACGGCCTCGAGGTTGGCGGAGATGTCGTCACGGATCGCGGTGTGCGGGCAGGCCCCCGTCTCGACGGCGCTGATCCGCTCGGGCGGCAGCACGGCCTCCCGGAGCAGGAACTCTGCGTCCTCACGGGTGTAGATGTCGTTGGTGACCACGGCGAGCGACAACTGGTCGCGCAGTGCGCGGCAGAGTGCGGCGACGGTGGCGGTCTTGCCGGATCCGACGGGCCCGCCGAGTCCGATGCGCAGGGCACGCCGGGTTCCGTCGGGGCGGTGCGCGTCCGCGCTGAGGGCGGCGGGGCCGGGGTGGGGGTGGTCGAGGTGCACGGGTACGGCTCCTGTGGTCCGAAGGGCCGGCTCTGTTGTCCGGGAGGGTGTGGGGCGGGTGGACGGACGGGTGGGGAGGTCAGGACGCGAACAGCCGTACCGGCCAGGCGGCATGGGCCTCCGCCATGACCTCCAGCAGGGGTGCCGAGGCGGCGGGCAGCGCGTCGGCACCCTCGTCGGCCACTCTCCGGGCCGCCTCCACGGCGGAGTCCGCCACGCGGTCCAGCTCCGGCGCCAGCCGGGCCAGCACCGCCGTCGCGTCGAACGGATCGAGGCTCAGCAGCCGCACGGTGGCCGTCGCCGGTCCGCTCACGCTCTCGTACGCGGCACAGTGGGCCGCGTCCTCGGGCGCGAGTCCGGCCGCCCGGGCGGCGAGGCCGAGCACGACCGGCTGATGGGCGCCCTTGGGGAACTCCCGGGCGAGCACGTCCAGTTCGGCGGACGGCCAGGTGACGCGTGCGGCCCGCAGCAGTTGCCGGCCCAGGCGCCGTGCGGCGGTGCGCAGCGCGGGTGACGGCGTCCGGGCGTCGGCAGCGGCGTCCAGCTCCCGCGGCTCCACGCCCAGTGCGGCAGCGGCCGCCAGCGCGCTCGCCACCAGGCCCGCGGTGTGCAGCCGCCCCCGGCAGAAGTCCTCCAGGCTCGCGGCCGACGTGATGCGCCCCGCCTTGACGGCGGCCTCCGCCCCGCCGGAGTGCGCGTGCCCTCCGGCGGGGAAGCGGCCGTCGGCCAGGACGAGCAGTGCTGCTCTGGACATCAGGCCCCCTCAGAAGAGGAAGTAGCGCTGGGCCATGGGCAGTTCGGCGGCCGGGGTGGCCTCGACCAGTTCACCGTCGATGTGCACGGCGAAGCTATCGGGGTCGATCCGGACGTCCGGCCGCGCGTCGTTCTCGCGCATGTCGGCCTTGGTGACCGCGCGGGTGGACTCGATGGCCACGAACCGCTTGCCGAGCCCCAGCCGCTGCGGCAGCCCGTCCTCGATCGCCGGCCCGGCGACGAAGTTCACCGAGTTGGCGGCCGGGGCCCGGCCGATCGCGCCGTACATCGGACGGGGCAGGATCGGCTGCGGGGTCGGGATGGAGGCGTTGGCGTCGCCCATCTGGGCGTAGGCGATCTGCCCGCCCTTGATGACGAGGAGCGGCTTCACGCCGAAGAACGCGGGGTCCCAGAGCACCAGGTCGGCGAGCTTGCCGGTCTCGACGGAGCCGATCTCGGCGGCGAGGCCCTGGGCGAGCGCCGGGTTGATCGTGTACTTGGCGACGTAGCGCCGGACCCGGTGGTTGTCGGCGCGGCCGTCGCCCGGCAGGGCGCCCCGTCGGCGCTTCATGACGTGCGCGGTCTGCCAGGTGCGCAGGACGACCTCGCCGACGCGGCCCATGGCCTGCGCGTCGGAGGAGATGATCGAGATCGCGCCGAGGTCGTGGAGGATGTCCTCCGCGCCGATGGTGGAGGGCCGGATCCGGGACTCGGCGAAGGCCAGGTCCTCGGGGACGGCCGGGTTGAGGTGGTGGCACACCATCAGCATGTCGAGGTGTTCCTCGGCCGTGTTGACGGTGAAGGGCCGGGTCGGGTTGGTGGAGCTGGGCAGGATGTTGGCCTGCGAGACCACGGTCATGATGTCCGGGGCGTGGCCGCCGCCGGCGCCCTCGGTGTGGTACGAGTGGATGCCCCGGCCCGCGATCGCGGCGAGGGTGTCGCCGACGAAGCCCGCCTCGTTCAGGGTGTCGGTGTGGATGGCGACCTGGATGCCGGTCCGGTCGGCGACGGTCAGCGCGGCGTCGATGACGGCCGGGGTCGAGCCCCAGTCCTCGTGCAGCTTCAGGCCGACCGCGCCCCCGCGGATCTGGGAGAGCATCGCCTCGTGGCTGACGGTGTTCCCCTTGCCGAGGAAGCCGACGTTGACCGGGTAGGACTCCATCGCCTCCAGCATCCGGGCCAGGTGCCAGGGGCCGGGCGTGACGGTGGTCGCCTTGGAGCCCTCGGCGGGGCCGGTGCCGCCGCCGACCAGGGTGGTGACGCCGGAGGCCAGCGCCTCGTCGGCGACCTGGGGACAGATGAAGTGGACGTGCGCGTCGACGGCGCCGGCGGTGAGGATGCGTCCGTTGCCGGCGATGATCTCGGTCTCGGGGCCGATCACCAGGCCGGGGTGGACGCCGTCCATGGTGTCGGGGTTGCCGGCCTTGCCGAGGGCGGTGATCCGGCCGTCGCGGATGCCGACGTCGGCCTTGACGATGCCCCAGTGGTCGACGACGACGGCACCGGTGATCACGGTGTCGGGGGTGCCGTCGGCGCGGGTGGCACGGGACTGGCCCATGGACTCGCGGATGACCTTGCCGCCGCCGAAGACGGCCTCGTCCCCCGAGCTGCCGGGGCCGCCGGAGCGGTCCTCCTCGATCTCGATCAGCAGGTCGGTGTCGGCGAGCCGGATCCGGTCGCCGGTCGTGGGCCCGAACAGGTCGGCGTAGGCGGCGCGGGAGATCTCAGGCATCCAGGGCACCTCCGGTCGCCCCGCGCAGCCCCGGCACGATCCGGGCGCCGGTCAGGGGCACGAGCCCGACCTCGACGGGGATGCCGGGCTCGAAGCGCACGGCGGTGCCCGCGGCGACGTTCAGCCGCTTGCCGCGGGCGGCGGCGCGGTCGAACTCCAGGCCGGGGTTGGCCTCGGCGAAGTGGTAGTGGGAGCCGACCTGGACGGGCCGGTCGGCGGCGTTGAGGACGGTCAGCACGGTGACCTCGCGGCCCTCGTTGCAGATGACGGGGCCGTCCGCGAACAGGATCTCTCCGGGAATCATCGCGGCCCCCTCAGATGATCGGCTCATGGACGGTGACGAGCTTGGTGCCGTCCGGGAAGGTGGCCTCGACCTGGACGTCGTGGATCATCTCGGCGACGCCGTCCATGACGTCGTCCCTGGTCAGGATCTTGCGGCCGGAGGACATCAGCTCGGCGACGGTACGGCCGTCCCGTGCGCCCTCCAGGATGTGCGACGTGATGAGGGCGACCGCTTCCGGGTGGTTGAGCCTGAGGCCACGCGCCCTGCGCTTCTCGGCGACGTCGGCCGCCACGTGGATCAGCAGCCTCTCTTGCTCGTGCGGGGTCAGTTGCACGTCCCACCTCACAGTCCTTGCTCCGGACCGTACGGGGTCCGGTTGCCGCGGCCACCGCGACGGGGACAGGTGTAACACACAGACAAATCCCCGGATCGCCTTCAATCCGGGCGGAAAAACCCCTGGTGGCGTGGATCGGCAGGCTAGAACGCCGGAGTTTCAACGACGTTAAACCAGACCTTGATCCGCCCATGACCCCCCTATGGGGTTCCCTGGAGACGAGCCGGTACCCCCCTTACGGGCTCCCCCGAGGACGAACGGTTCAGGAACCGCCCGGCCTCCGGTGCTCGGCCGCGATCCCGAACCGCTGCTGGTCGCGTGGGACGGATCCGGCCTCGTGGACCCTGGACACCGAGCTGATGACCTGCTCCTCGGCCGGTTCGTCCAGCGCGTCGAGCCGCTCGAGGTCTTCGGCCGAGACCAGCGCCACCAGCGGCTTGCCGTGCCGTGTCACGACGACGCGCTCACCGCCGTACACCACCCGGTTGATCAGGTCGGCGAGTTCAGCCCTGGCTTGGGTCACCGGAATCTCGTAGGCCATACCCCCAGCTTACGGGGCACCTCCGGGCGACCTGCCTCTCCGGCGGCTGCAGCCCGGTGGTCCATTCCTCACCGAAACGGGCGACGAAGCCGCTTCGTCCTGGCGGACCGTCACCGCCCCGCCTCCCGCGGGTTCTGTACGTCCTGTACATTTTTTACAGACAGCTCGCCGAGTGCGGCTCTGCCGCGAGGAAGGGTGTGCCCATGCCCCGACCGTCCGCCCGTCATGTCCTGCCCGAATTCACCGAGCGCACGGGAACCGGCGTACGTACGCTCGATCCCTATGCCAGGCTCTTCGAGGACCGGATCATCCTGCTCGGCGCGCCGGTCGGCCCCGCGCTGGCGACCGACGTGACGGCCCAGCTCATGTACCTCGAACACGCGGCGCCCGACCGGGACATCACGCTGTACATCAACTCGCCGGGCGGCTCGTTCGAGGCCCTCACGGCGGTCTACGACACCATGCAGTACGTCAGTTGCGATGTGGCGACCTACTGCCTGGGACAGGCCGCCTCCACGGCCGCGGTGCTGCTCGCGGCCGGCGCCCCGGGCAAGCGGTTCGCCCTGCCCGGCGCCCGGATGGTGATCGAACAGCCCGCCCTCTCCGAGCCGGTGCACGGCCAGCCCAGCGACCTGCTCCTGCAGGCCGAGGAGTTGTTCCGGATGCGCGCACAACTGGAGCGGATGCTCACCCGGCACACGGGGCGCACGGCCGGGCAGGTCCGTGCGGACCTGGAGCGGGATCTGATCCTGGACGCCGCCGGAGCCGTCGCCTACGGTCTGGTGGACGGCGTCGTGCCCAGCCGCCGGGACACGCCCGGCGCACCGGATGCGAGGTGAGCCCCCGATGCTGCCGGAACTGCCGCCGCTGCCCGCCCTCACCCGCGCCGAAGGTGAGTTGATCGACCGCTACCTGGACTCCGTCGACCTGCTGGGGCGCATCAATCCGGCCCGGCAGACGCAGACCTACCACGGGCTGCGCGCGGCCCAGGCCCTGGTGCGCAAGGCGACAGAGCTGCGCGACGCGCTCGCACTGATGCATCAGCGGGGCGAGACGGAGCTGCACGGGGACACGCTGGCACGGGCGTTGCGGGTGCTGGACGGCGAACGCCGCGCCGCTCGCGTCACGCTCCCGCCCAACGTCGTCGCCTGAGCCGGACGCCCGTCCGGCCCGACGGGATCACCGCGCCGACACACGCCGTTCGGACCGGACTTGAAACGGCCCGAACGGCTTACCCCCGACCGGCGTACCGTCAGATCGTTCTCCGGGCTTCCCGAGTTGCGCACGACGCCCGTCCGGGGGGTCCCGGAAAACGCTTAGTCCCAGGTCCGGGGCTACGTCCGGGTCCTGACGGACACTCGAACGCAGTAGTGTCCACCCGAACGGGTGAGTGGTGAGTAACGCCACAAATCCCCGATTCCATTGGGATTTTCAGACACTCATACGTGAAGATCCCTGTCTGACGACAAGCCCCCGCCACCGCGGCGGGGCGGTCCGGGCGGACGCCGAGTCCTGCCGCCGCCCGGATGACCGGTCGACAGGAGTGGATCGGCAGGAGTGGAGGACCCAAGCAAGACGGGTCGCCGGAACGGATGTCCGTCTGTTCGACACAGACGGGCGTGAGGTTCCGAGCAGCCCTTGGGGTGAAGCCGTGGCAACGCGGCCGGGCAACTTCGCCAGCCCGAATCCGACAGGTCATCCTTCACAGGCGGCTGACGAAGGGTTGCGCATGACTGCGCTCAATCGTGTCCCGTCGCTGATGGCCCGGGCCGGCACGGCCTCGGCACTCACTCTCGCCGCCGTGGGCGGCTCGATCGCGGTGCCCGGCCTCGCCACCGAGGCCTCCGCCGCGACGACGGCGACCAAAGCACTGCAGGTCGCGGCCTCCAAGAAGGGGGCTCCGTACGCGTGGGGCGCCACCGGACCGCGCAGGTTCGACTGCTCGGGGCTGACGCTCTACTCCTACAAGAAGGCGGGCAAGAAACTGCCGCGTACCGCCGCCCAGCAGTACAACAAGACGCACCACATCAGTGCCCGGCACCGCAAGGCGGGCGATCTGGTGTTCTTCCACTCGGGTTCCAGCGTCTACCACGTCGGCATCTACGCCGGCCACGGCAAGATCTGGCACGCCCCGAAGACCGGCGACGTGGTCAAGCTCCAGAAGATCTGGACCAGGAGCGTCTGGTACGGCCGGGTGAGCTGACCCGCCGTCATGCCAGGAGCGGCTCCAGCAGCAGGGCCGCTCCCCGTGCCGTCAGCGCCACCCCGGTGCCCGCCTGGAGCCCATGGGCGGCCTGGGGCCTGCGCAGCCACCCTCCGAGCCGGTGCACCGGCAGGGCGACGCCCTGGGACCACACCGGCGCCGGCGCGCACACGATCAGCGTGAGCAGCAGCGTCCGGGGCAGGGAGTGGCCGTAGGCGCCGCCGAACAGCTGCAGGGCCCGGAACGGAGTGCGTGGCTCGGGGTGGCTGTCGTACCGGAGACGGTGGCCCGGACCGCGGTCGCGCCGGTCGGGGTACGCCCCCTGGAGGACGGCCGTCTGCGCCGCACGGTCCCGGCGGCCCGCTTTTCCCCGCTTCGGCGCCCTGCACTCAGAGTTCCTGCGGTCCCCCCGCCGGTACCGACGCGGCCGAGACCGACCACGGGAGTTCGATGAAGACCGTCTTGCCACCCTCGCGGGTGGGGCGGATCCGGAGTCTCCCGCCGCACTCCGCGGTGAGCCAGCGGATGATGACCATGCCGCGGCCGTTGTCCTGCTGGACGGCCGCGGGCAGTCTCTTCGGAAAGCGTGGATGGCTGTCCGTGACGCCGATGCGCAGGTGTTCGTCATGGTGCAGCGCGATGTCGACCGTGAAGGTGGGTGACTGGCCGAAGGTGTGCTGTACGGCGTTGGTGGCGAGTTCGGAGACGATGAGCCGGACGGTGTCGGCCACGTCGGTGTCGGACGGAAGGCCCCACTCCGCGAGGGTTCCCACGACGTAGGTGCGGGCGGCGGAGACCGAGGCGGGATCGCTCGGCAGAGTGACGGATGCTTCCAGATGGTCTGCCATGGCGACGTCGTCCCTTTCCCACGGGACCGCGGTCCGACATACAGCGGATGGTTCGAGTACGGTCCCGGACTGGTGCTTGCTCGCCAGACTGCCATCAACGCCCGGTCACGGGGAGCGATCCACCAAGATATGCATATATCTGTCGCTCGAAGCGGTGAACTCTGCGACGCGAGACCGTATTTGGGTGGCCCGGAAGGAGTAAGGAGGAGGTCATGCAGAACGGTCCGGCAGTGCGCCGACGGAAACTGGGCGCCGAACTGCGGATGCTGCGCACCTGTGCCGGGCTCACGAGCGGCGAGGCGGCGCGGCTGGTCGGCTGGCACCAGTCGAAGGTGAGCCGTATCGAGACCGGCGCCAGCGGTGTGAAACCGGCCGATCTGAGGTTACTCCTCGACGCCTACGGTGTCCGGGACGGACATCTGCGCGAGTTGCTGCTGATGCTCGCGGGGTCGGAGGACGCGGGCGGCCGGCACCGCTGGTGGCACGCCTACCGCGGGGTGCTGCCCCCCACGTACCGCGACTTCATCAGCCTGGAGTCGCAGGCCAGCGCCATGCGCACCCTGGAGACCACGGTCGTGCCCGGTCTGCTGCAGACCGCCGAGTACGCCCGCGCGGTGACCCGGGCGGCCGTGAACGACCTGGACGAGGACCGGCTGGACGCGCTGGTCGAAGTGCGCCTGGCCAGGCAGGACGTGCTGCGTTCGGATCCGCCGCTGGTGCTGAGCGCGGTGCTGGACGAGGCGGTGCTGCGCCGCGAGGTCGGCGGTCCCGGGGTGATGGCGCGGCAGCTCGAACGGCTGATGGAGGCGGCCCGGCTGCCGCAAGTACGGCTCCAGGTGCTGCCCTTCGGGGCGGGGGCACATGTCGGCCTCACCGGGCCTTTCGTTATCTTCTCATTTCCGAGCACTTCTGATCTGGATGTGGTTGTTCTCGACCAGTTGACGAGTAGCCTCTATCTGGAACGGAAAGAAGACCTGATGGCCTACTCCGAGGCCTTCAACACCCTTCAGTTCCACGCCCTTTCCCCCGAGGACTCGTTGGACTACATCGCCGGGATAGGTGACGGCGCGTAAGGAGGCACCATGTCCGTTCTGCCTCGGAACGTTTCTGCCAGTACCGATCTGCACGACGTGCGCTGGCTGCGCAGCAGCTACAGCACGGGAGCGAACAACTGCGTGGAGACGGCCCGGCCGCACTCCGGCCCGGAGGCCGGACTGCTCGCCGTGCGCGACTCGAAGGATCCCGCCGGACCCTCACTGCTCTTCTCCCCCGAGAGCTGGACGGGATTCGTCACCACGCTCTGACCGACCTGGTCACTTTCCGTTCAAAATCGATCAGTTTTCCATCAATCTCGTGCGATACACGGCCGTGTCACGCCGACTCATGGTCGCGTCTCGCCGATGACCCGTACAGCGCGTTCGATCTCCGCCCCGGAGAGGTCCGCGCGGGCGGTGAGCCTCAGCCGTGAGACGCCGTCGGGCACGGAAGGAGGACGGAAGCAGCCCACGGCCAGGCCTGCCGCACGGCAGTCGGCCGCCCAGCGCACCGCCTGCTCCGGGGACGGAGCCCGCACGGAGACCACCGCCGCGTCCGGACGTACCGCCTCCAGACCCGCGGCGGTCAGCCGCGCGTGCAGTTCCGCGGCCACCTCACGGGCCCGCGCCGCCCGTTCGGGCTCGCGCTCCAGCAGCCGCAGCGCCGCCAGCGCGGCACCGGCCGCCGCGGGTGCCAGGCCGGTGTCGAAGATGAAGGTACGGGCCGCGTTGACCAGGTGGTCGATCACCCGGGACGGGCCGAGCACCACCCCGCCCTGGCTGCCCAGCGACTTCGACAGGGTCGCCGTGGCCACCACGTCGGCGGCGCCCGCGAGCCCGGCCGCGTACGGCGCGCCCCGGCCGCCCTCGCCCAGCACGCCCAGGCCGTGGGCGTCGTCCACGACCAGTCCGGCGCCGTGCTCCCGGCACGCCGCCGCCAGTTCGGCGAGCGGGGCCCGGTCCCCGTCGACGGAGAACACCGTGTCGGAGACGACGATCGCCGTGCCCTCGTGCGCGGCCAGGGCCTTGCGCACGGCCTCGGGGTCCGCGTGCCCCACGACCTGCCGGTCGCCCCGGGCGAGCCGGCAGCCGTCGATGAGGGAGGCGTGGTTGCCCGCGTCGGAGACGATCAGGGAGCCGTGCGGACCGAGCGCGGTGACGGCGGCCAGGTTGGCGGCGTACCCGGAGGAGAAGACCAGGGCCGCCTCGAACCCGCAGAACGCGGCCAGCGCCTGCTCCAGCTCGGTGTGCAGCTCGGTGGTGCCGGTGACGAGCCGGGAGCCGGTGGAGCCGCCGCCCCAGGTCCGGGCGGCCCGGGCCGCTCCCTCGGTGACCTCGGGATGGCGGGTCAGGCCCAGGTAGTCATTTCCGGCCAGGTCCAGCAGCGGCGAGCCGGCGGGGCGCGGGCGCAGGGTGCGTACGAGTCCGGCGCGGCTGCGCGCCTCGGCCTGCTCGTCGATCCAGCCGAACGCCATGGGTCCTCCGGTGCTTTTGTAGGTAGCGGACAGACACTAGCGGCCAGCCCTGCCGCCCAGGGTGTGGCAATACCCACACGGTGATCCGACTCTGTTGTGCGAAGTCTCCTTGGCCCGGGGCGGTCCCGTAGGACAGGATCGGACCTCATGGACCTGCTGAACACGCTGGTGGACAAGGGGCTTCGGCGCGAGCTGCCGACCCGCGAGGAAGCGCTCGCCGTTCTGGCCACCTCCGATGACGACCTGCTCGACGTGGTGGCCGCGGCCGGCAAGGTGCGCCGGCACTGGTTCGGGCGACGGGTGAAGCTCAACTATCTGGTGAACCTGAAGTCGGGCCTGTGCCCGGAGGACTGCTCCTACTGCTCCCAGCGGCTGGGCTCCGAGGCCGGGATCCTGAAGTACACCTGGCTCAAGCCGGACGAGGCCTCCAAGGCCGCCGCTGCGGGTCTCGCCGGCGGCGCCAAGCGGGTCTGTCTGGTGGCCAGCGGGCGCGGTCCGACGGACCGGGACGTGGACCGGGTCTCGGACACCATCAAGGCGATCAAGGACCAGAACGAGGGCGTCGAGGTGTGCGCCTGCCTGGGCCTGCTCTCCGACGGTCAGGCCGAGCGGCTGCGCGAGGCGGGCGCGGACGCCTACAACCACAACCTCAACACCTCGGAGTCCACCTACGGGGACATCACGACCACCCACACGTACGCCGACCGGGTGGACACGGTGCAGAAGGCGCACGCGGCCGGTCTGTCCGCCTGTTCGGGTCTGATCGCGGGCATGGGCGAGACCGACGAGGACCTGGTCGACGTCGTCTACTCGCTGCGCGAGCTGGACCCGGACTCGGTGCCGGTGAACTTCCTGATCCCGTTCGAGGGCACCCCGCTGGCCAAGGAGTGGAACCTCACCCCGCAGCGCTGCCTGCGGATCCTGGCGATGGTCCGGTTCGTCTGCCCGGACGTGGAGGTCCGCATCGCGGGCGGCCGCGAGGTCCATCTGCGCACCATGCAGCCCCTCGCACTGAACCTGGCCAACTCCATCTTCCTCGGCGACTACCTGACCAGCGAGGGCCAGGCGGGCAAGGCCGACCTGGAGATGATCGCGGACGCGGGATTCGAGGTGGAGGGCGCGGACCAGATCACCCTGCCGGAGCACCGGGCGGCCGGCGGCGGCTGCGGCTCGCACGCCGCGGCGGGCTGCGGTTCGGCGGCTCAGACGGGCTGCGGTTCCGAGGCGGAGGCGGGCTGCGGTTCGCACGCCGGGGCCGGCTGCGGTTCGCACGAGGGCGGCGGTGTCTGCGGTACGGCGAGCGCGCCGGCCGGGACGAACGAGCCCCGCACCGACCTCGTCGCCGTCCGCCGCCGTGGCGCCGGAACGGACCTCGCGCCCAATGCCTGACCTCGGGGTGCCGGAACTGCTGGAACTGGACCGGCGGCACGTCTGGCATCCGTACGGCCCGATGCCCGGGCGGGTGGAACCGCTCGTCGTGGAAGCGGCGAGCGGGGTCCGGCTGCGGCTGGCGAACGGCTCCGGCGAGCTGGTCGACGGCATGTCGTCGTGGTGGTCGGCCATCCACGGCTACAACCACCCGGTCCTCAACGAGGCGGCGCATGCCCAGCTCGGGCGGATGAGTCATGTGATGTTCGGGGGGCTCACGCACGAGCCCGCCGTCCGGCTCGCGAAACTCCTCGTCGACATCTCGCCCGACGGCCTGGAGCACGTCTTCCTGGCCGACTCCGGGTCGGTGTCGGTCGAGGTCGCGGTGAAGATGTGCCTGCAGTACTGGCGTTCGCTCGGCCGGCCCGGCAAACAGCGGCTGCTGACCTGGCGGGGCGGCTACCACGGCGACACCTGGCAGCCCATGTCGGTCTGCGACCCCGAGGGCGGCATGCACGGGCTGTGGACCGGAGTGCTGCAGCGCCAGGTGTTCGCGGACCCGCCGCCCGCCGGGTACGAGGAGACGTACGCGGAGCATCTGCGGGAGCTGATCGCACGGCACGCGGACGAGCTGGCCGCGGTCATCGTGGAGCCGGTGGTGCAGGGGGCGGGCGGGATGCGCTTCCACTCCCCCGCCTATCTGCGGGTGCTGCGCGAGGCGTGCGACGCGCACGACGTGCTGCTGGTGTTCGACGAGATCGCCACCGGGTTCGGCCGCACCGGCGCGCTGTTCGCGGCGGACCACGCGGCCGTCACGCCGGACGTGATGTGCGTGGGCAAGGCGCTCACCGGTGGCTATCTGACGATGGCCGCCACCTTGTGCACCTCCCGGGTCGCCGACGGCATCTCGCAGGGCGAGGTACCGGTACTGGCCCACGGACCGACGTTCATGGGCAACCCGCTGGCCGCCGCGGTGGCCTGCGCCTCCATCGGGCTGCTGCTGGGGCAGGACTGGCCGGCGGAGGTCAAGCGGATCGAGACGGGCCTGCGCGACGGCCTGGCACCGGCCGGCGGGATCCCCGGGGTGCGGGACGTCCGTGTGCTGGGGGCCATCGGAGTCGTCCAGCTCGACCATGAGGTCGACATGCGGGCGGCCACCGACGCCGCCGTGCGGGAGGGCGTGTGGCTGCGTCCCTTCCGCGACCTGATCTACACGATGCCGCCCTACGTCACCTCGGACGAGGACGTGGCACGGATCGCGCGGGCCGTGTGCGCCGCGGCACGGGAGGGATGAGATGCCGGTACTGGTGATCACGGGGACGGGCACGGAGGTCGGCAAGACCGTCACCACGGCCGCCGTCGCCGCCGCGGCGCTCGCGGCCGGGCGTTCGGTGGCCGTACTGAAAGCCGCCCAGACGGGCGTGGGACCGGACGAGCGCGGGGACGCGGACGAGGTCGCCCGGCTCGCCGGGCCGGTCACGGCCGGCGAGATCGCCCGGTTCCCCGAGCCGTTGGCACCGGGCACGGCGGCCCGGCGGGCCGGGATGGCGCCGGTGCACCCGCCCGAGGTGGCCGAGCGGGCCGCCAAGCTGGCCACCGAGCACGATCTGGTGCTGGTCGAGGGGGCGGGCGGGCTGCTCGTCCGGTTCGACGCGGCCGGCGGCACGCTGGCCGACGTGGCCCAGTTGCTGGGCGCGCCGGTGCTGGTCGTCGCCCAGGCCGGGCTCGGCACGCTCAACACGACGGAGCTGACGGCCCGCGAACTGCGCCGCCGGGGGCTGGAGTCGGCCGGTGTGGTGATCGGCAGCTGGCCGGCCGAGCCCGACCTGCCCACCCGCTGCAACGTGGCCGACCTGCCGGAGGTCGCCGCGGCCCCGCTGCTCGGCGCGGTGCCCGCCGGGGCCGGGGCGTTGCCGCCCGCCGAGTTCCGCACGGCGGCCGCGGGCTGGCTCGCCCCACGGCTGGACGGGACCTGGGATGCAGAGGCGTTCCGGATCCGGGAGGCACCGTAGCGGTCGGCCTTCCGGGACCTGGGACGCAGAGGCGTTCCGGATCCGGGAGGCACCGTAGCGGTCGGCCTTCGTCCGCTGCGGACGGGATTCCGCGGCGGGCGGCCGGGGCCGGGTGGGGTGCGCCGGGGCTTCCCTGGGGACACTCTTCCCAGGGCCGTCCTGCTCCAGGGAGGTTGCCATGCGGCTGCTGTCCACTCGATCCGCCCAGGTGGCGCGGAGTCCCGTCAGCCATCCGGTGTTCGCCCGCTACTACGCCCGGGCCAGCGTGAGTGCCGAGACCCGGCTCGGCATGGCCGGGGTGCGGGAGCGGCTGCTCACCGGGCTGTCCGGGCGCGTGATCGAGGTCGGCGCGGGCAACGGGCTGAACTTCCGGCACTACCCCGGCACCGTCGCGGAGGTCGTCGCGATCGAACCGGAGCCCCTGCTGCGGAAGTTGGCCCTGGAGGCGGCGCTGCGCTGCGAGGTGCCGGTCGACGTGGTGCCGGGCGCGGCGGAGGCCCTGCCGGTCAAGAGCGAGGCGTTCGACGCGGCCGTGCTGTCGCTGGTGCTGTGCAGCGTGCGCGACGTGGCGCGGGCGCTGAGCGAGGTGCGCAGAGTGCTCCGGCCGGGCGGCGAGGTGCGGTTCTTCGAGCACGGGCGGGGCGGCGGGCGGGCGATGACGCTGACCCAGCGGACGCTGGACCGGACCGTCTGGCCCGCTCTGACCGGCGGCTGCCATGTGTCCCGGGAGCCGGTCGCCGCCCTGCGCGCGGCCGGGTTCGCGCTCGGCCCGCACCGGCGGGTGCTGCTGCCCGACAAGGGGCCGGTACTGCCGACCTCCTACTGTGCGCTGGGCGTCGCCTGGCGACCGGACGAGCCGGGCGGACGCTGATCGGCTGGTCGGCCGGCACACGCCTCGTCGGCTGTCCGGCGGCGCACACCTCGTCAGCTGTCCGGCGCACACCTCGTCAGCTGTCCGGCGGCGCACGCCCGGTCGGCCGCTCCCGCGGCGCAACGTCGGTCAGCTGCTCTCAGCGGCGCAGACGTCGGTCAGCTGCTCCAGCGGCGCAGTTCACGGGCGATGGCGTCGACGTCGGCCGTGCCGTCCTTGACCAGCCGGGCGAGGTCTCTGACCTGTTCGGGTGTGGTGACGACCTTCACCCCGCTGGCCACCAGGTAGGCGTAGGCGACCGCCGAGGCGAACAGGGCGTTGGAGCGTTCCAGGGCCGGGACGTGGATGAGCAGCTGGAGCAGGGAGGCGGCTCGCGCGTGCGGGGTGTCGTAGACCGGTACGCCGAATATCTCGGCGCGGTGCCGGGCGACCGCGGCGACCAGGGCACCCCAGTCGGTGACCTGCGGGTCTCCGGGGGTCTGCTGTTCGGCGAGCATGAGCAGCCAGGCGAGGTCGATGCTGAGATCGTTCAAGGGCTCAGTGACGGCCTTCGCCGGGGGGCGTGCCGCGGGTCTCGGCGAACTCCTCGGCGAACACGGACTCGTACTGCTGCATGAAGTCGGCGGCGGCCTCCATGAACGTGCGGCCCGCCTCCCCGGTGTCCTGCCGGACCAGCTCTTCGATGTAGCGGTTCACGCTCATGCCGCGGGCCAGGGCGCGCTCGCGGGCCGCGCGGGCGGTGCCCTCGTCGACGCGCACGTTCAGCTGGGTCTTCGCCATACCGTGAAGCTAGCGCCGGAATGCTAGCGGGGGCAAGGGCGCGCGGCGGCGCGGAGGTGGTGCGCCGGGTCGTGGCACGGAAGTGGCCGCGCCGGGTCGGCCCGTCGCACGGAAGCGGTGCGCGGGGGTCGGCCCGTCGCACGGAAGTGGTGCGCCGGGTCGGCCCGTCCCCTACGCTCGCCCCGGACGGGCGGTTCAGGCGACCGGGAGGCGGTCTTGACCACACCTGCTGCGCACGAGACGCCGGACGGCGAGGTCGCGGCCCGCGCCCGCGGGCTGACCAAGGCGTACGGCTCCGGTGAGACGGCGGTGCTCGCCCTGGACGCGGTGGACGTCGACATCGCCCGGGGCCGCTTCACCGCCGTGATGGGCCCCTCGGGCTCCGGGAAGTCCACGCTCATGCACTGCCTCGCCGGCCTGGACACGGTGTCGGCGGGTCAGGTGTGGCTCGGTGGCACCGAGATCACCGGTTTGAAGGAACGGGAACTGACGCGGCTCCGCCGGGACCGGATCGGGTTCGTGTTCCAGTCGTTCAACCTCATCCCGACGCTCACCGCCGCCGAGAACATCACCCTGCCGATGGACATCGCCGGCCGGAAGCCCGATGCGCTGTGGCTGGACCGGGTCGTCGACACCCTCGGGCTGCGGAACCGCCTGAACCACCGGCCGGCCCAGCTGTCCGGCGGTCAGCAGCAGCGGGTCGCGTGCGCACGGGCACTGGCCTCCCGGCCCGAGCTGATCTTCGCCGACGAGCCGACCGGCAACCTGGACTCGGGGGCCGGCCTGGAGGTGCTGGGCTTTCTGCGCGGTGCCGTGGACGACCTCGGGCAGACGGTCGTGATGGTCACGCACGATCCGGGTGCCGCCGCCCACTCCGACCTCGTGCTCTACCTGGCCGACGGGCGGATCGTGGACGAGATGGAACAGCCGACGGCCGACGCCGTCCTGGCACGCATGCACCTTTTCACCAGGGCGAACCCCAGGCCGCCCGATGTCGTCGTGGTCCGCGGCCGGACCGCTGACGACGTCGTCGCACAGGAGGACTGACCCGGTGCTGAAGGCGACCCTGAGGAGCTTCCTCGCGCACAAGGGACGGCTGGCGCTGTCCGCGCTGGCCGTGATCCTGTCCGTGGCCTTCGTCGCGGGCAGCTTGATCTTCTCCGACACCGTGACCCGGACCTTCGACCGGCTTTTCGCCTCCACCGCCGCCGATGTGACGGTCCAGCCGGAACAGGACCTGAGGTCGACGCGGCTGAGCGGTTCGGTGCAGACCCTGCCCGCCGCGCTCAGGGACCGGGTGGCGAAGGTCGACGGCGTCGCGGCGGCACGCGCCGAGGTGTCGGTGCAGAACGCCGTCGTGGTCGACCGTCACCACAGGTCCGTCGGCCCCACCACCGGTGCCCCGACCCTCACCATGGCCTGGTACGTCACCCACCGCAGCCCGGTGAAGCTCACCTCCGGACACGCCCCGCACGGCGCCGGGGAGGTGTTGCTGGACGCCGACACGGCCGGCAGGCGCGGCGTGCGCATCGGGGACACGCTGACCGTGCAGGCGCAGCCGGGCACCCTCCGGGTGCGGGTCGTCGGCATCGCCACGTTCACCACGACCAACCCGGGCGCCGCCCTCGTCTTCCTGGACCCGGCGGTGGCGGGCCGCGAGTTGCTCGGCTCGTCCGCGAAGGCGACGAGCATCTCGGTGGACGCGGCGGCCGGTGTGTCCGACGCGGAGCTGAAGCACCGGATCGGCGCGGCGATCGGCTCCGGCGCCTACGACCTGAAGACCGCCGGCGAACGGGCCAAGTCGGCGGCGGCCGGCCTGGGCAGGTTCCTGGACGTGATCAAGTACGTGATGCTGGGCTTCGCCGGGGTCGCGCTGCTCGTGGGCGTGTTCCTCATCGTCAACACGTTCACCATGCTGATCGCCCAGCGCACCCGGGAGCTGGGCCTGCTGCGGGCGCTGGGCGCGGACCGGCGGCAGGTACGGCGCTCGGTGCTCACGGAGGCGTTTCTGCTGGGGCTGGCCGGCTCGACGCTCGGTCTCGCCGCCGGCACAGGGCTGGCGTTCGGCCTGGTGCGGCTGCTGAGCACGTTCGGGATGAACCTGAAGGCCACGGAGATGGTGATCGGCTGGGCCACGCCCGTCACGGCCTACGCCGTCGGGCTCGGTGTCACCTTCGTGGCCGCCTACCTGCCGGCGCGGCGCGCGGCGGCCGTCTCCCCGATGGCCGCGCTCGCGGACGCCGAAGTCGCCGGATCGGGCAAGCCGTTGACGGTGCGGGCGATCACCGGGGCGGTGATCGGGACGGCCGGGGCGGCGGCGCTGGCCGGGTGCGCGGCGGCCACGAGCACCGGCCGGGCCGCCTCGCTGCTGGGGGCCGGCGTCGTCCTGACGCTGATCGCGACCGTGGTCGCCGGGCCGCTGCTGGTACGGCCGGTGATCCGGGTGCTGGGCGGGGCGTTTCCCGCGCTGTTCGGCCCGGTCGGCCGGATGAGCCAGCGCAACGCCCTGCGCAATCCGCGCCGCACCGGTGCCACGGCCGCCGCGCTGATGGTGGGCCTCGCCCTGGTGGGCGGCATGTCGGTGGCGAGCGCCTCGATGTCCGCGTCGTTCGACCGGCAGATCGACGAGAACCTCGGCGCCGACTTCATCGTCCAGAACGCCAACTTCACCCCTTTCACCCGGCAGGTGAAGGACGGCGTGGCCCGCACGCGCGGAGTGGGGCTCGTGGTGGCGCAGCGCCTCACCCCGGTCGCGGTACGGCTGCCGGACGGCGACCGGGTCCGGACGACCGCCGCCGCGTACGGTGCCGGGCTCGACGACGTCGTGCACATCACCTACGTGCAGGGCGGTTCGCCGGCCGCGCTGGCCGACGGGCGCGTCGCCGTGGACGCCGACTTCGCCCGGGACCACGGCCTGCGTGTGGGCAGCGTGCTCCCGGTGGAGTTCCCGGGCGGACGGCACACCGGGCTGACGGTCTCGGCGCTCACCGACCAGGACGTCGCGGAGGGCTTCGGCACCGAGGGGGGCCTCTACTTCGGCCTTGCGACGCTGGCGAAGTACGCGCCGGACGCCCAGGACTCCGCGCTCTACGTCAACGCGGCCCCCGGGACGGGTCCGGCGGACCTGCGGCCTCGGCTGGAGCGTGCGCTCGAGCCGTACCCGCAGGTGCAGGTGCGTGACCAGGCCGACTACAAGGAGCTGGTGCACAGCCAGATCGCCGTCCTGCTGTACCTGGTGTACGCGCTGCTCGGACTGGCGATCGTCATCGCCGTGCTCGGGGTGGTCAACACCCTCGCGCTGTCGGTGGTGGAGCGGACCCGGGAGATCGGGTTGCTGCGGGCGATCGGACTGGGGCGGCGGCAGCTGCGCCGGATGATCCGGCTGGAGTCGGTGGTGATCGCGGTGTTCGGCGCGGTTCTCGGGCTCGGGCTGGGGCTGGTGTGGGGCGTGTGCATGCAGCGGGTGCTGGCGCTGCGCGGGCTGACCGCGCTGGCGATCCCCTGGGGCACGATCGTCGCGGTGGTGATCGGTTCGGCGGTGGTGGGGGTGGTGGCGGCGCTGCTGCCGGCGCTGCGGGCGTCACGCATGAACGTACTGGCGGCGATCGCCCACGAGTGAGCTGCCCCGGCCGCCGGGCACACGGACGTCACAGCCTTCACCGGGGGGCGAGCTGGTGGGCACGGTGATCGCCGGCTTCGACGGCTGGCGGTGCCACCTGTACCGCCTCGCGGTGCATCCGGAGCGGCGGCGCCGGGGCGTCGGCTCGGTCCTCCTGGCCGCCGCCGAGGAGCGCTTCGTACGACTCGGCGGCCGGCGGGCGGACGCCATGGTGCTGGTGCGCAACGAGACGGCACACCACGCCTGGCGCGCCGCCGGGTACGAGCCGGAGGAGCACTGGCGGCGCTGGGTGAAGCCGGTGAGGTCCCTCACCGGCTGAGGCCGGCGTCGTCGACGGGACCGGTCTCGCCTCCGGTAACCGGTCCCGCCGGCGCAAACCCCAGGCTTTTTGCTCATCCTTTACCATTGAGGGAGTACTCGGCCCTCCATGAAAGGTTGTGAGCGTCCGCCCATGGGCGAGCCCCCCGGTCCACGACGCCGCGCGTTCTCCCCTGCCCTGTCCGATCATGGGACGGGGGTGACCCGATGACAGAAGTGCTCCTCCTCCTGGTGGCGATCCTGCTGTCGCTCGCCTGCGGCGCCTTCGTGGCGGCGGAGTTCTCGCTGACCACGGTCGAGCGCAGCGAGCTGGAGCGGGCCGCCGAGCGCGGCGAGCGGGGTGCCGCGGGCGCCCTGAAGGCCGTACGGAACCTGACCTTCCAGCTCTCCGGCGCCCAGCTCGGCATCACCGTCACCAACCTGGTGGTCGGCATGCTCGCCGAGCCGTCGATCGCCCGGCTGCTGGCCGGACCGTTCCGCGCGATGGGCCTGTCCCCCGGCACGGCCGGCTCGGTCGCGCTGGTGCTGGGCACGGCCCTGTCGACGGTGTTCCTGATGGTCGTCGGCGAGCTGGTGCCGAAGAACTGGGCGATCTCCTCGCCGCTGACCGTGGCCCGGCGCGTGGGCAACGCCCAGCGCTGGTTCAGCGCGGCCTTCCGCCCCTTCATCACCCACCTGAACAACACCGCCAACCGTTTCGTGCGCCGGATCGGCATCGAACCCGCCGAGGAGCTGGCCTCCGCGCGCGGGCCGCAGGAGCTGGCCGCGCTCGCCCGGCACTCCGCCAAGGAGGGCGCCCTGGAGGCCGACACCGCCGAGCTGTTCGTCCGGACGCTGAATCTCGCCGATCTCACGGCGGAGAACGTGATGACCCCACGCGTCCAGGTGATCGCCCTGGACACCCAGGCGACCTGCGAGGACGTGGCCAACGCCACCCGGGCGACGGGCCTGTCCCGCTTCCCGGTCTACCGCAACAGCCTGGACACCGTCGTCGGCACCGCCCACATCAAGGACGTGCTGGCCGTGCCGGCGGACGAGCGGCGCCACCGCACGGTGGCCCAGGTGATGCGCGAGCCGCTGCTGGTGCCCGAGTCGCTGACCGTGGACCGGCTGCTGGACCGGCTCGGTGGCAGGCGCACGATGGCCGTCGTCATCGACGAGTACGGCGGCACGGCCGGCGTGGCCACGCTCGAGGACATCGTCGAGGAGGTCGTCGGCGAGGTACGGGACGAGCACGACCCGCACGAGACGCCCGACATCGCCCCCGCCGGCGCGGACGAGGAGGGCCGGGCCCTCTACGCGGCGGACGGCGCCGCCCGCACCGACCAGCTAGCGCGCGTGGGACTGCGCGCGCCCGAGGGGCCGTACGAGACGCTGGCCGGCCTGGTCGCCAGCGAGCTGGGCCGGATACCCGCCGCCGGTGACAGCGTCGAGGTGGCCGGCTGGCGGCTGGACGTGCTCGACGCCTCGGGCCGCCGCGCCGCCCGGGTTCTGCTGCACGCGCCCCTGGACGACGCGAAGACGACCGGAAAGGCCGACGACAGGGGCGGTGAGCGCACCCGCCGGCGGTGGGGCGCGACACCGGAGGAGGGGACCCGATGACCGCCGTACAGCTGCTGATCGGTCTGGCGACCCTCGTCGTCAACGCCTTCTTCGTGGGCGCCGAGTTCGCCCTCATCTCCGTGCGCCGCTCGCAGGTCGAGCCGCTGGCCCAGGAGGGCGACCGACGCGCGCGGAGCGTGCTGTGGGGCCTGGAGCACGTGTCCGCGCTGCTGGCCGCGGCCCAGCTCGGGATCACGCTGTGCACGCTGGTGCTGGGTGTCGTCGCCGAGCCGGCGATCGCGCACTTGCTCGAACCCGTGTTCCACGCGGTGGGCGTGCCCAAGAGCGCCGGTCACGCCGTGTCCTTCGTGATCGCGCTGACCCTGGCGACCTATCTGCACATGCTGCTCGGCGAGATGGTCCCCAAGAACATCGCGCTCGCCGAACCGGTGCGCAGCGCGCTGCTGCTCGGGCCGCCCCTGGTCGCGCTGTCCCGGGCGCTGCGTCCGGTGATCTTCACGGTCAACGCGTTCGCCAACGGGCTGCTGAAGCTGCTCCGGGTGGAGGCGAAGGACGAGGTCGCCGCGTCCTTCACGGACGCCGAGCTGGCCGAGATCGTGAAGGACGCCAGCCTGGCGGGCCTGATCGACGACCGGGCGCAGGAACGGCTGCACGACGCCCTGGAGCTGGGCAGCCGCCCGGTGCGGGACGTGGTCGTACCGCTGCGGCGGGTGGTCTACGCGCGCGTGGGAGTGACCCCGGAGCAGCTGGAGCGGCTGTCGGCCGAGTCGGGCTTCTCCCGGTTCCCGGTGGTCGACACCGGCCGCCGGATCGTGGGGTACCTGCACGTGAAGGACGCGCTGGACGCCTCGCCGCGGGACGTGCCGTTCCGGCTGGGGGACATGCGGTCCATCGCGCGCGTGCGGGCGGGGACACCCCTGGACGACGTGCTCACCGCGATGCGCGGCAGCCGGACGCACCTCGCCGCCGTGCTCGGCGACGACGGTCGGCTGGCCGGCCTGGTGACCATGGAGGACGTGCTCCGGGAACTGTTCGGACAGCCCGCTCCGGGGTGAGGCGCGAGGCGGTGGGGTAACCGGGGGGGCGTTCCCGCGGGGTGTCCGGAGCCCGGCGTTCCGGGGCGCGGTGTTCCGGGGCACGGTGTTTCGAAGCCCGGTGTTCCGGAGCCCGGTGTTCCGAGGCGCGGTGGGCCTGCGGGGGGTCGCGGATGCGGTGTCCCCGGGGTGACCGACCGACGGGTATGTCGGCGGGATACCATCGCTGTCGCCATGCAGACGAATCCCGCATCTCCCCCGTACACCAGCCTGGTCGCGGTCGGCGACTCCTTCACCGAGGGCATGTCGGACCTGCTGCCCGACGGCTCCTACCGCGGATGGGCCGATCTGCTCGCGGCACGGATGGCCGCCCGCACGCCAGGGTTCCGGTACGCCAACCTCGCCGTACGCGGCAAGCTGATCGGGCAGATCGTCGACGAGCAGGTCGACGTGGCCGCGGCCATGAACCCGGACGTCATCACCCTGGTCGGCGGCCTCAACGACACCCTGCGGCCCAAGTGCGACATGGGGCGGGTCCGGGGACTGCTCACCGAGGCCGTGGAGCGGCTGGCGCCCTCCTGCAGGCAGCTGGTGCTGATGCGCAGCCCGGGCCGCCAGGGGCCGGTGCTGGAGCGGTTCCGGCCGCGCATGGAGGAGCTGTTCGCCTGCGTGGACGAGCTGGCGGAGAAGCACGGCGCCCTGGTGGCCGACCTGTACGGGGCGCCCGCGCTGGCCGACCCGCGGCTGTGGGACGTGGACCGGCTGCACCTCACGGCGGAGGGGCACCGCCGGGTCGCCGAGGCGGTCTGGCAGACGCTCGGGTACGAGCCGGAGGACGCCGACTGGCACGTGCCGATGCCCACGACGCTCCCGCCGGGCTGGGTGGCGCGGCGCGTCGCGGACGCGAGGTTCGCCCGGCAGCACCTGCTCCCGTGGATCGGCCGCCGTCTGACCGGCCGCTCGTCCGGTGACGGCCTCCCGCCGAAGCGCCCCGAGCTGCTGCCCTACGAGGGGCAGGCGTAGCCGGAAGAGCCGGGCCTGCCGGTGCGTTCCGGAGCCGCGCCATGCGCACGTGCCGGCGGAACCGGCGGACCCGGCCGCCGTGACCGAGCCGTCCCCGCCGTGCTGACCAAGTCCTCCCGGCCGGCGTGACCGAGGCCTCCCGACCGGCGTGACCGGGGTCTCGTAGGTTCCGCTGAACGGGGGCGTGGCGCTGGCCTGCACGAACCGCCAGTAGAATCTGGACACGTGACTTCTGCGCCCGCCAAGCCCCGCATCCCGAACGTCCTCGCCGGACGTTACGCCTCCACCGAACTCGCCACGCTCTGGTCGCCCGAGCAGAAGGTGAAACTGGAGCGGCAGCTCTGGCTCGCCGTGCTGCGGGCCCAGAAGGACCTCGGCATCGAGGTGCCGGACGAGGCGATCGCCGACTACGAGCGCGTCCTGGACACCGTCGACCTGGCCTCGATCGCCGAGCGCGAGAAGGTCACCCGGCACGACGTGAAGGCGCGGATCGAGGAGTTCAACGACCTCGCCGGGCACGAGCACGTGCACAAGGGCATGACCTCCCGTGACCTCACGGAGAACGTCGAGCAGCTGCAGATCCGGCTCTCGCTCGAGCTGATGCGCGACCGTACGGTGGCCGTGCTGGCGCGCCTCGGCAAGCTCGCCGGCGAGTACGCCGAGCTGGTCATGGCCGGCCGCTCGCACAACGTCGCCGCGCAGGCCACCACCCTCGGCAAGCGGTTCGCGACGGCCGCCGACGAGCTGCTCGTCGCCCACGGACGGGTCGAGGAACTCCTCGCCCGCTATCCGCTGCGCGGCATCAAGGGCCCGGTCGGCACCGCGCAGGACATGCTGGACCTGCTCGGCGGCGACGCGGCGAAGCTCGCCGACCTGGAGAACCGGATCGCCGGGCACCTCGGCTTCTCGCAGGCGTTCACCTCGGTCGGCCAGGTCTACCCGCGCTCGCTGGACTACGAGGTCGTCACCGCGCTGGTGCAGCTGGCGGCGGCGCCGTCCTCGCTGGCCAAGACGATCCGGCTGATGGCCGGGCACGAGCTGGTCACCGAGGGCTTCAAGCCCGGCCAGGTGGGTTCCTCGGCCATGCCGCACAAGATGAACACCCGCTCCTGCGAGCGCGTCAACGGCCTCATGGTCATCCTGCGCGGCTACGCCTCGATGACCGGCGAGCTGGCGGGCGACCAGTGGAACGAGGGCGACGTGTCCTGCTCGGTGGTGCGCCGGGTCGCGCTGCCGGACGCGTTCTTCGCCCTGGACGGCCTGCTGGAGACCTTCCTGACGGTCCTCGACGAGTTCGGCGCCTTCCCCGCCGTCGTCGCCCGTGAGCTGGACCGCTACCTGCCCTTCCTGGCCACCACCAAGGTGCTCATGGGTGCCGTGCGGGCCGGTGTCGGCCGTGAGGTGGCCCACGAGGCGATCAAGGAGAACGCCGTCGCGACCGCCCTGGCGATGCGGGAGCAGGGTGCCGAGCGCAACGACCTGCTCGACAAGCTGGCCGCCGACGAGCGGCTGCCGCTCGACCGCGGGCAGCTGGGCGCGCTGATGGCCGACAAGCTGTCCTTCACCGGTGCCGCCGCCGACCAGGTCGGTGTGGTCCTCGGCCGGATCGAGGAGATCGTCAAGCAGCGCCCGGAGGCCGCCGGCTACACCCCCGGAGCGATCCTCTGACCCGCGCGCCGCGCTCTCCCCGCCCCACCCGGGCGGAACTGGAGGCCGCCCGCGACCGCCTCGTCCCGGACGTGGTCGCGGACGGCCTCCGCGTGCTCTTCTGCGGGATCAACCCGGGGCTGATGACGGCGGCGACCGGTCACCACTTCGCCCGCCCCGGCAACCGGTTCTGGCCCGTGCTGCACCTGTCCGGTTTCACGCCCCGGCTGCTGAACCCCGCCGAGCAGGGCGAACTGCTGTCGTACGGGCTGGGGATCACCAATGTGGTGGCGCGGGCGACCGCGCGGGCGGACGAGCTGACCGCCGAGGAGTACGTCGCGGGTGGGCAGTCGCTGACTGCAAAGGTGAAGCGGCTGCGGCCGGGCTGGCTGGCCGTGGTCGGCGTGACCGCCTACCGGGTGGCGTTCGGTGACCGCACGGCTCAGGTCGGTCCGCAGGAGCGGACGATCGGGGACACCCGGGTCTGGGTGCTGCCCAATCCCAGTGGGCTGAACGCGCACTGGACCGCGGCCACGATGGCGGAGGAGTTCGGCCGGCTGCGGCGGGCGGCCGACGGCGGCTGATCAGGGAGGATCCGTCTCGGTCACTATGCCGAGGAGCTGGAACGGCAGTTCCCCGGCCCACTGGGAGACGCCGAGGACGACCCACCGGTCCCGCTCCGGCACCCGCCACAGCTGGACGTCGGGGATGTGGTTGCTGAGGCCGGCCCAGGGTTCCTCGATGTGCTCGCCCTCCGTCCCCCGGCGGAGGACGCCGTACAGGCTGAAGTACTGGGCCGGCCCCCAGCGCTCGGTGAGCCGCTCAGCGAGGCCGTCCCGGTCGGCCTCGTACTGCTCCGCGGTCTCCTCCCGTGCCGTGCCGTCGTCCTCCCAGAAGTCACCGCTGGTCTGTAAAGCGGCTATGTGATAGCCGGGCCCGCTCTCGCCGTGCTCCGTCCTGCCGTGCGCGGCCGGGAACTCCCGGGCGCACAGCAGGTCGATGAGCGTCAGGCACTTCGCGATGTCCATGGGTTCCAGTAAAGCGGGCACCACTGACAATTGGCGGGCCGTCAGGCGTCCCCCGGGCACGCCGTGAGCCGGCCTCCGCTCCGCCGTCGTCAGGCGTCCCTGTGTCGCAGGGTCCAGCCGCCCGCGAGCAGGGCCCCCGCCGACCACAGCGCGGTCACCAGGAGTCCGCTCCCCGGGCCGAGGGTGCCGTCCCAGTCGCTGTGCAGGGCCACTTGGCCGGCCCGGTCGGGGAGGAAATCGGCCACCCCGCCGGACATGTCACCGATGACGAAGGACACGATCAGCACGAACGGGATCAGCACGGAGAGGGTCGCGACCCCGCTGCGCAGCACGACCGTGAGTCCGGCGGCGAACAGTGCCATCAGGGTCAGGTGCAGGCCGCAGCCGACCGCGCCGCGCACTCCCTCGGCCCAGCCCGGGGCGGACCCGCCGAGCACGGCCCGGCCCACCAGCAGCGTGACGAACCCGGTGAGCAGCCCCACGGCCAGTGTCGGCAGCGCGATCGCGGTCGCCTTCGCCGCGAACCAGCGTCCCCGGTCGGGCACCGCCGCCAGTGTCAGCCGCAGTGCGCCGCCCCGGAACTCGGACGCCACGGCCGTCGTTCCGAAGGCGATCGCGGCGACCTGCCCGAAACTGATGCCGGAGAACACCGAGAACAGCGCGTCGGAGCCGCGGCCGTCGGCGTCGGCCGAGGCGAGCGCCGAGAACACCACGGTGGTGACGAGGACGGCAGCGAGGGCGCCGCGCAGGGAAGGCAGCGTACGGATCTTGATCCACTCGGCGTGGAGCACGGGTACGAAGGGCATGGTCAGGCCTCCTGGGGCTGTGCGGTGAACTCGGCTTCGGCCGCGGTCAGATCGAGGTAGGCCTCCTCCAGCCCGGCCTCGCGGGCGGCGAGTTCCAGGACGGGGACGCCCGCTTCGGACATCAGCCGGCCGATGTCGTCCACACGCGCGTGGAGCACGGTCCAGGTGCCCTCCGCGTCCCGGGAGGCGTCGTGGCCGTGCAGGGCGAGGAGATCGCCGAGTACGGCGGGGTCGGTGGTGCGGACCCGGACGCGGGGCTGCACGCGCGCGTGGATGAACTCCTGGACCGAGGTGTCGGCGAGCAGCCGGCCCCGGCCGAGGATGAGCAGGTGGTCGGCGAACGCGGCGGTCTCGCCCATCAGATGGCTGGAGACCAGGACCGTACGGCCCTCCGCGGCGAGCCGGCGCAGCAGCGTCCGGATCCAGACGATGCCTTCGGGGTCGAGGCCGTTGGCGGGTTCGTCGAGCAGCACGGCCTCGGGGTCGCCCAGCAGGGCGGCGGCGATGCCGAGCCGCTGGCGCATGCCGAGCGAGTACGTGCGCACCCGGCGCCGCGCCACGGCCGCCAGCCCCGTCTCCTCCAGGACGGCGTCGACCCGGCGGGCCGGGATGCGGTTGCTCGCGGCGAGTGCCCGCAGATGATCCCGTGCCGTGCGGGAACCGTGCGCGGCGTCCGCGTCGAGCAGGGAGCCCACCCGGCGCAGGGGTTCGCGGAGCCGGGCGTAGGCGTGACCGCCGATCGTGGCGGTGCCGGTGGTGGGGTGGTCCAGGCCGAGGACCATCCGCATGGTGGTGGACTTGCCGGCGCCGTTGGGGCCGAGGAAACCGGTGACGCGCCCGGGGCGGACGCTGAAGGTGAGCCCGTCCACGGCCCGCCGGCCGCCGTACTCCTTGGTGAGGTCTCGTACGTCGATGCTGGTCATGACAACAGCCTGGCCGGGTGGGCGGGTTCGTCGCCTCCCCCGCCGGTGGAGAGCGTCTCCCCCGGCCGGGGGAGGCCCGTTGCCGGTGCTGCCTGCGACGATGTGGCCATGGTCCGGCTTCTGCGCCCGCTGCTGCGCGGGACGACGTACACGCGCCTGCTGCATCTGTGGGTGCCGGTGCTGGCGGTCAGTGTCTGGCTCTTCATCGACCCGGCGACCCCCTGGATGCCGGCGCTGTTCCTGATCCCGCTCGGTCTCGTGCCCGCCGTGCGGCTGGGCGAGGGTGTGCAGGCGCGGCTGCTGCTCACGCCGGGCGAGGCGGAGCCGGGCATCGCCGAGACCCCGTCGGCGACCTGGCGGGACCGGCTGCGCACGGTGCTGTGGCTCGAGTTGAGGATGGTCCTCGGCGGGGCCGCCATGGCCGCCTCGGTGTGGCTGCCCGTCATCTGCGTGGAGCTGGCGCGGTGCGCGTGGGGCGGGACGCCGGCCGGGGTCCCGCTGCTGGACCGGCTGCCACCGCACCGCGGCTGGGCACTGCTCGCCCCGCTCCCCCTGCTCGCCCTGTACGGGGTGGTCGTCGGGCTCGGCGAACTGATCACGGCCGGTGCGCGCCGGCTCCTCGGGCCGTCGCCGGCGGAGCGGCTGGCCGCGCTGGAGAGTCGTACCGAGCAGCTGCTGGAACGCACCCGGATCGCCCGGGAGCTGCACGACTCGATCGGGCACGCTCTGACGGTGGCGGTGGTGCAGGCCGGTGCCGCGCGGGCGGCGGCCGATCCGGAGTTCACCGACCGGGCGCTGGGCGCCATCGAGGAGACCGGCCGGGCCGCCCTGGAGGACCTGGAGCGGGTGCTGGGCGTGCTGCGGGAGGCCGAGCGCCCGGTGAGCGCCCGGCCCACCCTGGCCGACGCGGGCCGGCTGCTGGAGTCGGCGCGGGCCTCGGGCGCGCAGGTCGACGCCGAGGTGACCGGTCCCGTCGAGGCGGTGCCGGGGCCGGTGTCCCGGGAGGGGTACCGCATCCTCCAGGAGACGCTCACCAATGTGCTGCGGCACGCGGGGGCGGTGCCCGTACGGGTCCGGGTCGCGGTCGCCGGAGGCATGCTCTGCCTGGAGGTCCGCAATCCGCTGCCGGGCCCCGTACCCGGCCCGGGACGGGGCAGCGGGCTGCGTGGCATACGGGAGCGGGCCGCGCTGCTCGGCGGCACCGCCCGGAGCGGACCGGACGAGGGTGACTGGCAGGTGCGTGCGGAGCTGCCGCTCGGCTGATCTACGCTGGCCGGATGCCGGTCACCGTGCTCCTCGTAGACGACGAACCCCTGGTCCGCATGGGTCTGCGGGCCGTGCTGGAGGCGCAGCCCGACATCGAGGTGGTGGGTGAGGCGGCCGACGGCGCGGCGGTCGTTCCGCTCGTGCGGCAACTGCGGCCGGAGGTGGTGGCCATGGACGTACGGATGCCGCTGCTGGACGGGATCGAGGCCACGCGCGCGGTGCTGCGCACGGTCGACGAGCCGCCGAAGATCCTCGTGGTGACCACCTTCGAGGACGACGAGTACGTGTACGAGGCGCTGCGCGCGGGTGCCGACGGGTTCCTGCTGAAGCGGGCCCGGCCGGCCGAGATCGTGCACGCGGTGCGGCTGGTCGCGGAGGGCGAGTCGCTGCTGTTCCCGGCCTCCGTACGACGTCTCGCCGGCCGGTACGGCGCCGGTGACCGTCCGGCGCGGACCGCGCTGGAGCGGGCCCGGCTGACCGAGCGGGAGGCGGAGGTGCTGCGGCTGATGTCGAGTGGGCTGTCGAACGCGGAGATCGCCGACCGGCTGGTGGTCGGCGCGGAGACGGTGAAGTCGCATGTGAGCGCCGTCCTGGCCAAGCTCGGCGCGCGCGACCGGACCCAGGCGGTGATCGCGGCCTACGAGTCGGGGTTCGTGGAGCCGGGGTGAGCGAAGGGTCCGGCCGTGGGCGGAACGCGGCACTCGCCGGGGGTGCGCCGGGCCGAGTACGATCCGGCCAACACGCCCGCGAGCTGGGAGGACGGACGGTGGGGCAGCTGACCGGCGGCGATCCCTCGCTGCTGCGAAGGATCAATTCCGCGGTGGTGCTGCGCGCCCTGCGTGCCACGGACTGCGCGACGCTCACCGAGATCACCCGCGTCACCGGACTGTCCCGGCCGACCGTCGAGGGCGTCGTGGAAGGGCTCATCGAGGGCGGCCTCGTCGCGGAGGCGGCGGCCGACGAGGGGGGTGCGCGCCGGCAGGGGCGGCCCGCCCGGCGGTTCCGGTTCCGGGCGGAGGCCGGGCATCTGCTGGGGCTGGAGATCGGGCCGCACCGGGTCGCCGCGCTCCTGTCCGGCCTGGACGGGCGGGTGCTGGGCGCGCAGGCCAAGGAGGTCGAGGTGACCGCCCCGGCGGACGAGCGGCTGGAGCGGCTGCGCGGTGCGGTGGCCGAGCTGCTGCGCCGGTCCGGGGTCGCACGCAGCTCGCTGCGGGCGGTGGGCGTGGGCACGCCGGGCATCGTGGAGGCGGACGGCACGGTACGGCTGAGCACGGCGCTGCCGCAGTGGACGGGCCTCAAGCTCGGTGAGCGGCTGAGCCGTTCCTTCAGGTGCCCGGTGCTCGTGGAGAACGACGCCAACGCAGCAGCGGTCGCCGAGCACTGGAAGGGGTCGGCGACCGGGACGGACGACGTGGTGTTCGTGCTGGCCGGGCTGAGCCCCGGGGCCGGTTCGCTCATCGGCGGGCGGCTGCACCGCGGGTACGGCGGGGCGGCCGGGGAGATCGGCGCGCTGCATCTGCTGGGCCGCGAGGCCACGCCGGAGGCGCTGCTGTCCACGACCGACGAGCCGCTGCATCCGCTGGACGAGCAGGCGGTCGCCGCGGTGTTCGCGCTGGCCCGCAAGGGCGACGAGCGGGCGCGGGCGGCCGTGGAGCGGTTCATCCGGCGGCTCGTGCACGATGTGGCCGCGCTGGTGCTGGCGCTCGATCCGGAGCTGGTTGTGATCGGGGGGTGGGCGGCCGGTCTGGACGGTGTCCTGGAGCCGCTGCGCCGTGAACTCGCCCGGTACTGTCTGCGGCCGCCCCGGGTTGCGCTGTCGCTGCTCGGGGAGGCGGCCGTCGCCACGGGGGCGCTGCGCTTGGCTCTGGACCATGTCGAGGAGCGGTTGTTCGCGGTGGACGGGGCGGGTGCGCGCTGAACGGAACGGGGGGTGGGCGCCGGTGTGGTGCCGCGCCGTGGTGGTGCGGTAGCCGTTGCCGTGCCGCGCCGTCGTGGTGCGGTAGCCGTTGCCGTGCCGCGCCGTCGTGGCCGGTCGCGCAGTTCCCCGCGCCCCTGGGGAGTTGACCCCGGCCCTGGCAACTTGTTGGCCTGCGCCGCGGGTGAGACCGCGTGGTCGGGGCGGTGATCGTTGCCGTGCCGCGTCGTCGTGGCCGGTCGCGCGGTTCCCCGCGTGCCCTCGGGAGTTGGCGCCGGCCTGGATGACTCGTGGGTGTGGGCCCCGGGTTGTGGCCGGGGCCCTTGGGTCAGGATGCCTGGCGTTGGGGGTCGTGGTGGATTTCCACGCCCGCTGATTCGCCGAAGGTCAGGCGGCAGGTGTCGGCTCGGTAGGTCGCCACCGAGAGGGCCGCGGTGCGGCCCTGGGCGACGAAGCGGGTGGTGACGACAAGGACGGGTGAGCCGGGGAGCCGGTCGAGTTCCTTGGCGTCGTCCGCGCGCGCCGAGCCCAGCTCGACGGCGCGGTCCTGTGCCTCCAGCGGCAGGTGCTGCAGTTCCCGCAGCACCGCACGCGCGCGTGCCGGGCCGGACGGTGCGTCGATGGCGGTCAGGCCGGGCACCGAAGCCGCCGGGATGTAGAGCATCTCGGTGGCGACCTGCTGGCCGTGGGACATGCGGGAGCGCCGGACGGTGTGCACGGGCTCGTCCGTGCCGGTCTCCAGGGCCGCGGCGACGGCGGCCGGCGGTGTGGCCTGGTCGCTGTCGACGGACTGCCAGGCGTCCCCGGCGGCGCCCGGCCAGGCGTGCTGTTCCGTGCCGACGGCCACGCCCACCCGCGGCGGCGCGACGGTGGTGCCCACACCACGGCGGCGCTGCAGACGGCCTTCCAGCTCCAACTGTTCGAGAGCCTGGCGGAGCGTGGCGCGGGCCACGCCGAAGCGGGCCGCGAGATCACGCTCGTTGGGCAGGATCTCGCCGACCGAGAACTCGGAGTCGAGTGCCTCGGTGAGCACGGTCTTGAGATGCCAGTACTTCGGTTCCGGTACCGATTCCAGCTGCGTGGTCCCCACCCTGTCCTCCGCAAGAGCCGTGGTCCGGCAGTTTTTAGCGCCCTTGTTTATTAAAGGTTGTTGCACTTATCTGCGACCATAGGGCGGCCACAACCCTTGGTCAAGACCAATCCTCGGTCGCGTGCGGAACGCACGGGCGAGCTGCCGCACAGCGTTCACGGGGCGTTCGCGCACGGTGGTCCGTGTGACATCGCGGCAAAGTCCCCGTCGCACGGCAAAGTCGTCGCACGGCAAAGTCCCCGTCGCACGGCGAAGCCCCCGTCGTGGCGGCGGGGGCTTCAAGGGCGGCTCGGTTCAGTCGTCGGCGAGGTGCCGGAGCTTGTCCGGGTTGCGGACGATGTAGACGGCGGTGATCCGGCCGTCGGCGATGTCCAGCTGGACCAGGCTGTCGGGCTTGTCGTCGGCCAGCACCAGCAGGGCGGCGCCGCCGTTGACCTCCAGGGGCCGGAAGGACATGGACAGGGCCGACGGGAGTTTGCGGGCGGCGCCGATGAGGAAGCGGCCGACCTTGTCCGCGGTGTGCAGGGTGCGCACGGGCGCCTTGGCCTTGCCCCCGCTGTCGCCGACCAGCCGGACGTCCGGGGCGAGCAGGCACATCAGCCCCGCCAGGTCCCCCTCGGCCGCAGCGGCGAGGAAACGCTCGGTCAGCTCCCGGCGCCGGGCCGGCTCGACCTCGTACCGTGGGCGCCGCTCCGCGACATGCCGGCGGGCCCGTCCGGCGAGCTGCCGTACCGCCGGCTCGCCGCGGTCGAGCAGGGTGGCGATCTCGGCGTAGGGGTAGCCGAACGCCTCCCGGAGCACGAAGACCGCGCGCTCGAGCGGGGACAGCGACTCCAGGACGACCAGGACGGCGAGGGAGACGGTGTCGGCGAGCACGGCGCGGTCCGCGGAGTCCGGGACGGTGTCGCCGAAGTCGGTGCGGCACGGCTCGGGCAGCCACGGCCCGACGTACGCCTCGCCGCGCGACTGCACCTGGCGCAGCCTGTCGATGGCCAGGCGGGTGGTGACGCGCACGAGGTAGGCGCGCGCTTCGCGGATTTCCGTACGGTCGGCGTGGTACCAGCGCAGCCAGGCGTCCTGAACCACGTCCTCGGCATCGGCGACCCGGCCGAGCATGCGGTAGGCGACCCCCATGAGCAGGGACCGGTGTTCTTCGAAGACGTCGGTGGCGAGGTCGGCGGTCACCGCTCCATCCCAGCCGACACGCCCTGCCGGTGTCCACCCGGAATGAGCGGGTCCGGGAGCGGTCCGGATCACAATGACCGCGGACCGTCGGCGGGCGGCGGCCGGCGACCTGGAGGTGGCCGATGCGGTACGGGGTGCTGGGCACGGGCGAGGTGGGCCGTTCCCTGGGCGGCAGACTGCTGGAGCTGGGCCACGAGGTGACCCTCGGGTCCCGTTCGGCGGACAATCCGGTGGCCGTGGAGTGGGCCACGGCCGCGGCCGGCCGGGCTCACGCGGGCACCTTCGCGCAGGCGGCGGCGGCCGGCGAGGTGGTCGTCAACGCGGTGGGCGGCACGGTGGCGCTGGACGCGCTGCGGGCGGCGGGCGCGGAGCACCTGGACGGGAAGGTGCTGGTGGACGTGTCCAACCCGCTGCTGTTCGAGGACGGGCAGCCGCGACTGGACCCGGTGGAGTCGGACAGTGTGGGCGAGCGGATCCAGCGGGCCTTCCCGCACGCGCGCGTGGTGAAGACGCTGAACACCGTCAACTGCCAGGTGATGGTGAAGCCGGGGCGGGTGCCGGGCGAGCACAACGTGTTCGTGTGCGGGGAGGACGCGCGGGCCAAGGAGCAGGTGACCGAGCTGCTCGTGGAGTTCGGCTGGCCGGCCGGGCGGGTCCTGGACCTGGGCGGCATCCGGGCGGCGCGTGCGGTGGAGATGTATCTGCCGTTGTGGCTCTCCATGTTCGGGCGTTTCGGCAGCCCCGACTTCAACATCGAGGTACGCCGGGCGGTTTGAGGTGCGCCGAGCGATGTGAGGTGCGCCGGCCGGTTCGGCGGCCGTACGGCGGCACAAGGCGCACACCCCGGGGGCTACCCGCCGGTAGCAATTGCTGACAAGCTGTCTACGGCGTCCGTCAGCAGCCCAGACGAGGAGCACCCCATGTCCGCCACCGTCTCCTTCAAGGTCCCCACCCCGCACGGCCCGGGCGACGTGACCGTGTCCTACGCGCGCGTGGGCCGCGGCGAACCGCTGGTCCTGCTGCACGGCATCGGACACCACCGGCAGGCCTGGGACCCGGTCGTGGACATCCTCGCCACCGAGCGAGACGTGATCGCCGTCGACCTGCCGGGCTTCGGCGCCTCACCGGGCCTGCCCGGCGGCCTGGCCTATGACCTGCCCACCACCAACTCCGTGCTCGGCAGCCTGTTCGAGACCCTGGAGCTGGACCGCCCGCACATCGCCGGGAACTCGCTGGGCGGCCTGCTCGCGCTGGAGCTGGGCCGGGAGAAGCTCGTCCGCTCGGTGACCGCGTTCTCACCGGCCGGCTTCTGGACGGAGGCCGAGCGACGGTACGCCTTCACGGTGCTGCTCACGATGCGGGGCATCGCCCAGCGTCTCCCGGTGCCGCTGGTGGAACGGCTGGCGCACACGGCGGCCGGCCGGACCGTGCTGACGAGCACCATCTACGCCCGGCCCGCGCGCCGCTCCCCCGAGGCGGTGGTCGCCGAGACGCTCGCGCTCGTGGGGGCCACCGGCTTCGAGGCGACCCTGCGTGCGGGCACCACCGTCCGGTTCACCGACGGCCTGCCCGGCCTGCCGGTCACGGTGGCCTGGGGCGCCCGGGACCGGCTCCTCGTGCGCCGCCAGGGGATCCGGGCCAAGCAGCTCATCCCGCATGCCCGGCTGGTCCGGCTGCCCGGCTGCGGCCACTGCCCGATGAACGACGACCCGGCGCTGGTCGCACGGGTCATCCTGGACGGAAGCCGCTGAGCAGCGGGCCTGACGGCTGGTCAACCTCGGGCGGGAACGGCCGGTTACACACTCCTGGTCGCGTCGGGTTGCTCACTCCGGGCACGGCCGGTTGCTCGTTCCCGGCACGGCCGGTTGCTCACTCCTGGTCGCAGCGGGTTGCTCACTCCGGGCACGGCCGGTTGCTCGTTCCCGGGCGCGGACGGTTGTTCACTCGTGGTTTGCGTGCGCGCCGCAGCGCCCCAGTAGGTGTGGCTCTGCACACCGGCCGGACCCCGTCCCAGGAGGCGCAGTCATGTCCCACCGTCCGTTCCCCGGCCGCCGCAGCGTACTGCGCGGCTCCGTCGCCGCGTCGGCGGCCCTGACCCTGCCCGTGGGCCTCGGCGCGGCCCCGGCCTTCGCCCGCTCCGGACGCCCCGAGGCCGGCTGGGGCGTGCAGACGGGGGATGTCACCGCCCACTCCGGCCTGGTGTGGGTGCGTTCGGACCGGCCGGCCCGGATGATCGTGGAGACCTCGGCCACCGAGTCGTTCCGCGACCCGCGCAGATGGCACGGCCCGCTGCTGGGCGCCGGCACGGACTTCACCGGGACCACCCGGCTGCATGGCCTGCCCTCCGGGGAGCAGATCCACTACCGCGTGCTGCTCGCCGACCCGGACGACCCGCGCCGCACCGGCGAGCCCGTGACCGGTACTTTCCGCACGGCCTCCCGGCGCCGCCGGGACGGTGTGCGCTTCCTGTGGTCGGGCGACCTGGCGGGCCAGGGCTGGGGCATCAACCCCGAGCTGGGCGGCTACCGGATCTACGACGCGATGGCGAAGCTGGACCCCGACTTCTTCCTGTGCAGCGGCGACAACATCTACGCCGACGGGCCCATCGGCTCCACTCAGGCACTGCCCGACGGCAGCACCTGGCGGAACATCACCACCGAGGAGAAGTCGAAGGTCGCCGAGACCCTCGCCGAGTACCGAGGCAACTTCCGCTACAACCTGCTCGACGCGAACCTGCGCCGGTTCAACGCGCAGGTGCCCTCGGTCGTCCAGTGGGACGACCACGAGGTGCGCAACAACTGGTACCCGGGAGAGGTGGTCGCCGCCACCGACACCCGGTACACCGAGAAGAGCATCGACGTCCTCGCCGCGCGCGCCCGGCGGGCGTTCAGCGAGTACTTCCCGGTTTCCACACTGCGTCCGGGGGCCGCCGAGGGCCGCGTCCACCGGGTGCTGCACCAGGGTCCGCTGCTGGACGTGTTCGTGCTGGACATGCGGACCTACCGCAATGCCAACTCCCCCGACGGCCAGACCGTGGACCCGCAGGGCATCCTCGGCCGGGAGCAGCTGGAGTGGCTCAAGCGTGAGCTGGCCCGGTCGCGCGCCGCGTGGAAGGTGATCGCGGCCGACATGCCGCTGGGGCTCGTCGTACCGGACCCGATGGAGAACAAGCCCAACTTCGAGGCGGTGGCCCAGGGCGACCCGGGCGCCCCGCTCGGCCGTGAGCTGCAGATCGCCGAGCTGCTGCGGTTCGTCAAGCACCGGCGGATCACCGGCACGCTGTGGCTGACGGCGGACGTGCACCACACCTCCGCCCAGCACTACCAGCCGTCCCGGGCCGCGTTCACCGACTTCGAGCCGTTCTGGGAGTTCGTCTCCGGGCCGCTCAACGCCGGTGCGTTCCCGGCCAGCGCGCTGGACGGCACCTTCGGTCCCGAGCGGGTGTTCGTGAAGGCGCCGACCGCGTCGAACGTGTCGCCCGCCGGTGGCTACCAGTTCTTCGGCGAGGTGGACATCGACGGCGACAGCGGCGAGCTGACGGTACGGCTGCGCGAGCAGGACGGCACCGTGCTGTTCACGCAGACGCTGCAGCCGGGCCTGGTCGGCCAGTAGGACGGCTCCCGGAGCCCCTCCGGGGGCCATGGCTCGAGGTTCCGTGGCCTCCGGGGGCGCCGAGTCGTCAGGCGGGCTGGGCGGTGATGGTGCACAGGCGTTTGGTGGCGCGGGTCAGGGCTACGTACAAGTCCCTTTCCCCACCGGGGCGGGCCGTGATGATTTCCTCGGGGTCCACGACGACGACCCCGTCGAATTCCAGGCCGCGTGCTTCGGACGCCGGCACGATGCGTGCGTGGTGGGCGATGCCCCGGGCCGTCAGCTCGCTCACCCTGGTGTCCGCGCAGATCACCCCCAGAAGCTCGCCCGGGTGCGCGGTGCTCTGGGCGCGCAGCTCCTGGACGACGGCGGTGACCAACCCGTCCGGAGGTGTGGTCACGGTGCGAGGGCTCTCACCGCTTCGCAGTGACCGTGTGGGCTTCTGGCCGGGAGCGATCCGCGTGAGCAGGTCCCGGACGCTCTCCAGGATCTCCTGCGTGGTGCGGTAGCTGACGGTCAGGTCGTGCAGTCTGAACCGCGGTCCCACGTGGGGGCCCAGTGCTTCCTTCCAGTCGCGTGCTGTCGCGACCGGGCCTGCCTGGGCGAAGTCGCCCACCAGCGTCATCGCCCTTGCCGGGCAGCGGCGGACGATCATCCGCCACTGCATGGCGGTCAGTTCCTGCGCCTCGTCGACGACGACGTGCCCGTACGTCCGCTCGGGGGGCCCGTCGACCAGGCTCGCCGCCTCGTCCAGCAACGGCACATCGGCGCCGGTCCACGGGTCGTCCGGACCGCGCAGCAGAAGGGACCGCTCCTGCGCGGTCAGGCGGGGCAGGTGCTCGGCGAGAGCGCCGGGATCCGTCAGGAGCGCCTTCACGAGGTCACCGGGTACCAGCCGCGGCCACAACACCTCGACCGCTTCCTCGACGCCGGCGTCGTCGAGGAGACCGGCTCGGATGGCGTCCGGGTCCAGCTCGTGGGCGGGCCCCGAGTCGGCCGCACCTTCGGCACGGCGCTGGGCGGCTCCCGTGAACCGGTCGAGGTCGATGCCCGTCATCCTTTCGGTGTCGGCGTCGATCTGCTCCAGGAGGTCACCCAGGTCTCGTTGCATCGCGTCGGTGACGGCGTCGACCAACAGCTCTTTGAACACCTGGCGCGCGGGGTTGTGCCCCGGTGCGGCTGTCACGGCGGCGTCGCGTGCCGTGGCGACTTCCTCGTGGGACAGGCGAACCGGTTCCTGTCCGACCCGCACGGTGAAGTCGCCGGCGGGGGCCTGGTGGACGCGCAGCAGGCCGGCCAAGGCGTCGGCGAGGTCGGAGCCGCCCTTGAGGCGCGCCGTATCGAACGGGTCCGCCGCGTCCGTGGACACTCCGGCCAGTTCCCGGCAGGTCGCCAGAACGACGTCGTTCTCTCCGAGCGAGGGAAGGACCTGGGAGATGTAGTCGAGGAACCGGGCGTTCGGGCCGACCACCAGGACACCTTCCTCCGCGGCGCGCGGGAACGCGTACAGGACGTAGGCCGCCCGGTGCAGGGCGACCACCGTCTTGCCGGTGCCGGGCCCGCCCTGTACGACGGTCACCCCGCGGTGGGCGGAGCGGACGATCTCGTCCTGTTCGGCCTGCAGTGTCGCGACGGCCGCGTGCATCCTGCCCGTACGCCGTGCCGACAGAGCCTCGGTCAACGGGCCGTCCCCCACGACGTCCTCGTCGGTCGGAGCGGTCCCGTCCAGCAGTTCGTCGCTCACCGAGATGACCGTGCGCGCCTCGAGGCGCAGGTGCCTGCGCCGCCGCAGGTCCATCGGGTGGACCGGTGTCGCCTCGTAGAAGGGCCGTGCCGCGTTCGCGCGCCAGTCCACGAGCAGCGGCAGGTCGTCCTCCTCCGTGTGCAGTCCGATCCGCCCGATGCGCAGGGCCGTGCCGTCCGTCCGGTCGATGCGCCCGAAGACCAGCCCCTTTTCGGCGCCCTCCAGCCGGCTGATTTCCTTGGCCAGACGCTCGGCGGCGATTTCTCTCTCGTATGCCTCCCCGGGGCTGTCCGCCGGGGCCTTCAGCACACTCGCCCGCTGTATTCGCGCCTCGGAAAGCCGCTCGGTGAGCAACTCGTATAAGGAGGACACATAATCCTGCTCCGATTCAACCGCACGCACGGCAGGACCGTTCATTTTCGACAACAGAGGCTCCTTCGATCCGAGCCACACCATACGGTCGGTCTTCCCCGAAGGTAAGTCTTGACTTACCTGGTGAAGCCGTGTCCCTGCGGCTGCAGCCATGACGGCTGCCCGTGCGGCACATCGAGCATCACACCGTTCCGCATATCGCTGATTGCGCTCCCGATGTCCACCTCCCTGCGGGAGGAGCCCGCCCTTCGATGCCGGCGATTTTTTGCCGCGCCCGAGGAAAGGGAATGATGTCGACCCGCAGAGCAGATGGCTTTCACCAAGGAACGAATGACGCCCGGCGCGGCGGGAGTCCGATGAACCCAGGTTTTCCGGGGCACAGGGGGAGGTGCACGCACCTGGCGGAGGCCGCGGCACGCCGTGGCTCCTCCCGCCTGGCCGGCCAGGCGCGGCGGCTGCGGGACGCCCTCGCCGCGGAGAGGGCTGCCTGAACTCGGCGGGAACACCCCCGCATTGCAACCGTGTAAATCGCAACAAACGGGCGGAAGCATGCTTTACCCATCGGTCACAATCAGTTCGTGATCACGCAACACCCTTCCTTCACAGTGGCTGCATGACTCCAGAGATGTCTGATGTGACCCGGGCGAAGCACGGGCGGCCCGTGCACCACTGGCGGCGGGACGTCGTCGAGCTGGCCGCGCTCTTCACGGCCGTCGCCGTGGCGGACGGTGTGGCGAACCTGATCGGGCACGGACCGGACGGCCCGGCCCTGCTGATGATCTCGGCGCTCGCGCTGGCCGCGACGGCGGGCTTCCACGTGTGGTGGTCACGCCGCCACGGACACGCGCCGCCGCTGAGCGATACCGGCGCCCGGCCGGCCGCCCAGGCGCGGCAGGCCGGGTCGTCCGAGCAGCCGGCCGCCGGGGAGGCCGCCGGCGCGCTGTGGCGGATGCGGACCACGGTGAAGGACGAGCCGGGCTCCCTGGCCACCCTGTGCACGGCGCTGGCCGGGCAGCGGGTGGACATCCTGAGCCTGCAGGCGCACCCGCTGGCCGAGGGCACCGTGGACGAGTTCCTGCTGCGGGCGCCGGGCGCGCTGGCGGCGGCGGAGATCACCCGGGCGGTCGCGCTGGCCGGGGGCTCGGCCACCTGGATCGAGCGGGCCGACGCCCACGACCTGGTCGACGCGCCCACCCGGGTGCTCGGCCTGGCAGCCCGCACCGCCCTGGACGCCGCCGAACTGCCGCTGGCGCTGCGCCAGTTGCTGGGCCGCTGCACGATCCGTACGCTGCCCGGCACCCCGGCGGGCGGCGGACGCGGCCCGGAACCGGTGCCGGTCGAGGGCGTGCTGGAGGACACCCTGATGCGGCTGCCGGCGCCGGAGGGCGGTGTGCTCACCGTGGAGCGGCCGTACCTGCCGTTCACGCCCACCGAGTTCGCGCGGGCCCGGGCGCTGGTGGAGCTGGACAGCAGGCTCGGACCGCGCATCCCCGGCGGCCAGGACGTGCTGACCCTGCCCGAGGGCAACGACATCACCGTGCGCCGGGCCGACACCGGGGACCTGGTCGCGGCCAAGGAGATGCACGAGCGGTGCTCGCCGCGCACCCTCGCTCTGCGCTACCACGGCCCGGTCGGCGACGCGGACCGCTACCTGAACCACCTGCTCAGCCCCCGCTTCGGCCGGACGCTGGCCGCGCAGACCGCGTCCGGCCGGATCGTCGGACTCGGTCATCTGCTGTGGGACGGCGACGAGACCGAGGTCGCGCTGCTCATCGAGGACGACTGGCAGCAGCGGGGCATCGGCGGTGAACTGCTCGGCCGGCTGGTCGCGATGGCGGTGGAGGCCCGCTGCGAGAGCGTGTACGCCGTGACCCAGGCCTCCAACACCGGCATGGTCGCCGCGATGCGTGGTCTCGGGCTCCCCCTGGACTACCAGATCGAGGAGGGCACGCTGGTCATCACGGCCCGCCTCGACGCCGGGCGGACGCCCCGGCACTCCCCTCACCTCACCGCCCGCCACGGCCTGACCGGGCCGCCCCGCCGGACCTGACCGCCCGGCGCCCCGCACGGCGCCCCCCACCGGAACCGACGGCCCCGCCTCCGGCGGCCTCCCGCCCCACCGCTCGAGGCGCCGGGCCCCCCGCGCCCGGCGCCCGTTCCTCAGGCCACTGCCTCGCGCAGTCGCTCCGGCCCACGGGTTCGCTGCCCGAGGGCCTGGTCCAGGTCGGACCACAGGTCGTCGACGTCCTCGAGACCGACGGACAGGCGGAGCAGCCGGTCGCTCACCCCGGCCCCGCGCCGGTCGTCGGCGTCCACGATGCGGTGGCTGATGGACGCCGGATGCTGGATGAGCGTGTCGACGCTGCCCAGGCTGACCGCGGGGGTGATGAGCCGGACCCGGGAGATGACCTCGTGCGGGTCCTCGTGCACCTCGAAGGCGATCATCGCCCCGCCGAGCCGCGGGTAGTGCACCCGGGCCACGCGCGGGTCGCCGGCCAGCCGGCGGACCAGTTCGGCGGCGTTCGCGGAGGCGGCGCGCACCCGTACCGGCAGGGTGGCGAGGCCGCGCAGCAGCAGGTAGCCGGCCAGCGGATGCAGCACCCCGCCGGTGGCGAAACGTATCTGCCGCAGCCGGCCCGCGAACTCCTCGTCGCAGGCGACCACCCCGGCGAGCACGTCCCCGTGCCCGCCGAGGTACTTGGTGGCGCTGTGCAGCACCATCCGCGCCCCCTGCTCGGCCGGGCGCTGCAGCACCGGCGTGGCGAAGGTGTTGTCGGCGAGCAGCGGGACCGAGCCGCAGGCGTGGGCGACGGCCCGCAGGTCGAGTTCGGCGAGGGTCGGGTTGGCCGGGGACTCGACCATCACCAGACCGGTGTCGGGGCGTACGGCGTCGGCGATGCCGGCCGGGTCGGTCCAGGTGACCTCCGTGCCGAGCAGGCCCGCGGTCAGCAGATGGTCGCTGCAGCCGTACAGCGGCCGTACGGCGACGACATGGCGCAGGCCCATGGCCGACCTGGCGAGGAGGACCGCACTGAGCGCGGCCATGCCGCTGGCGAAGGCGACCGCGGACTCGGTGCCCTCCAGGCGGGCGAGCGCGGTCTCGAAGCGGGCGACGGTCGGGTTGCCGAGGCGGCCGTAGACCGGCGGCCCCACCGGGTCGGCACCGTCGGCGGCGAAGGCGTCGATGCGGACGGCCTCGGCCCGGCTGTCGTAAGAGGGATAGGTGGTGGACAGGTCGATCGGCGGGGCGTGCAGGCCCTGGCGGGCGAGGTCGTCGCGGCCGGCGTGCACGGCCTCGGTGGCCAGGGCTCTCGCTGCGGTGCGTACGTCGTCGTAGGCACCCGTGCTGGCTGTGTCCATGGGCGGAAGAGTGAACATCGAACGGTTCGCGGGAATCGGACACCGTGCTACGTTCGGGCAATGGCCGAATCTGTCGTACTGGATCCGGTCGATCTGCACCTGCTGCGCCTGTTGCAGAACGACGCCCGGACCACCTACCGCGATCTCGCCGCGCAGGTGGGCGTGGCGCCGTCGACCTGCCTGGACCGGGTGACCAGGCTGCGCCGCTCGGGTGTGATCCTCGGTCACCGGCTGCAGCTCGATCCGGCCAGACTCGGCCGGGGGCTCCAGGCGCTGCTGTCGGTGCAGGTGAGGCCGCACCGGCGGGAGCTGGTGGGGCCCTTCGTGGAGCGGATCAGGGCGCTGCCGGAGGCCCGGACGGTGTTCCACCTGACCGGTCCGGACGACTATCTGGTGCACGTGGCCGTCGCGGACATGGCCGACCTGCAGCGGCTGGTACTGGACGAGTTCACGGCGCGGCGCGAGGTGGCCCGGGTGGAGACCCGGCTGATCTTCCAGCAGTGGGAGTGCGGGCCGCTGCTGCCGCCCGACCACGCCCAGGGCTGAATCCCCCCGCGCGTGGTGACGCGGAGATCCTCCCCGTACGAGGATGGCCGCATGTCTGAGACCAAGAGCCCGCTGCCCCGTCAGGTAGCCGACGCCTACGTGGACGACCTCATCGCCCTGGACCCGGTCACCGGTACGTACCTCGGTGTGAAGGAGAGTGCGAGCCGGCTGCCCGACTTCTCGCCCGCCGGTCAGGAAGCCCTCGCGGAGCTGGCCCGGACCACGCTCGCCCGGCTGGACGAGGCGGAGCGGCGGCCCGGCGCGGACAGCGACGCGGAGCGGCGCTGCGGACGGCTGCTGCGGGAGCGGCTCACCGCCGAACTCGCCGTCTTCGACGCGGACGAGCACCTCCGCGCGGTCGGCAACATGAGCACGCCCGGCCATGCGGTGCGGAACGTGTTCACGGTCATGCCGACGCGGTCGGACGAGGACTGGGCGCTGATCGCGGAGCGGCTGCGTGCGGTGCCGGACGCGCTCGCCGGCTACCGCGCGTCCCTGCAACTCGGCCTGGAGCGCAAGCTGTTCGCGTCGCCCCGGCCCACCGGGACCTTCATCGGGCAGCTGACCGAATGGACGGACACGGACGGCTCGGGTCGCGGCTGGTACGAGGACTTCGCCGCCGCGGGCCCCGAGGCGCTGCGCGCGGAGCTGAGCGAGGCGGCGGGTGCGGCGACCGGCGCCCTGCGGACGCTGCGGGACTGGCTGCGGGACGTGTACGCGCCGGCGATCGAGGGCGCGCCGGACGTGGTGGGCAGGGAACGGTACGCACGCTGGACGCGCTACTACAACGGCACCGACCTGGACCTCGACGAGGCGTACGCGTACGGCTGGGCGGAGTTCCACCCGCTGCTCGGCGAGATGGAGCGGGAGGCGGAGAAGATCCTGCCCGGCGCCGGGACGCCGTGGGTCGCGCTCGCGCACCTCGATGAGCACGGGCGGCACATCGTGGGCGTGGAGGAGGTCCGCGCATGGCTGCAGGGTCTGATGGACAGGGCCGTCGAGGAACTGGACGGCACGCACTTCGAGCTGGCCGAGCGGGTGCGGAAGGTGGAGTCCCGCATCGCCCCGCCCGGCGGTGCGGCCGCCCCGTACTACACGCCCCCGACGGAGGACTTCTCGCGGCCCGGGTGCACCTGGCTGCCCACGATGGGCGAGACCCGCTTCCCGGTCTACGACCTCGTGTCGACCTGGTACCACGAGGGCGTGCCCGGGCATCATCTGCAGCTCGCGCAGTGGACGCACGTAGCCGGGAACCTCTCCCGCTACCAGGCGACCGTCGGCATGGTCAGCGCCAACGTCGAGGGCTGGGCGCTGTACGCGGAGCGGCTGATGGACGAGCTGGGCTACCTCAAGGACCCCGAGGAGCGGCTCGGCTACCTGGACGCGCAGATGATGCGCGCGGTCCGGGTGATCGTGGACATCGGCATGCACCTGGAACTGCAGATCCCGGCCGACTCGCCGTTCCACCCCGGTGAGCGGTGGACGCCGGAGCTGGCGCAGGAGTTCTTCGGCGCGCACAGCAGCCGGCCGGCGGACTTCGTGGAGAGCGAGCTGACCCGGTACCTGACGATTCCGGGCCAGGCGATCGGCTACAAGCTCGGTGAGCGGGCGTGGCTGCTGGGCCGGGAGAAGGCGCGCGAGCGGCACGGTGCCGCGTTCGACCTGAAGTCGTGGCACATGGCGGCGCTGTCCCAGGGGGCGCTGGGCCTGGACGACCTGGTGGACGAGCTGTCCCGGCTCTGACGCCGCGCCCGTGCTCCCTCCCGCCCCGTCGCCCGGCAGGCGACGGGGCGGTCGTCGTAGCCGGCCCGGCCCCGCCGGCGCCTGCGGCACGGGGCGGCGCGGCGCGGCGCTCGGCCGTACGGCCGCCTCCCGCTGGCGCGCGCCTGGCGGAGGCGGCTAGCTGGTGCCGGGGGCCGACGCGAGAGGCGGGCCGGGCATGCACGAGAAGGGGCCGGGGCAGCAGGTACTGGAGACACCGCGCGCCGCCGGGCTCGCCGGTGTCCTCTTCGCGCTGCTCCTGGCAGCGGTGATCGTCCTGGTCCGGACGGGGCTTCCGGCAGGGGCCGACACGTCCGGCCCGCAGGCGTTCACGGACTCCGCGCAGCGCGACGCGCTGCGGGCGGCCCTCACGCTCGTGCCGTTCGCCGGCATCCTCTTCCTCTGGTTCGTCGGTGCGGTGCGCGCGCACGTCGGTGCCGTCGAGGACAAGTTCCTCGCCACCGTCCTCCTCGGCAGCGGGCTGGTCTTCACCGCCATGTTGTTCGGAGCCGCCGCGGCGGCCGGCGCCGTGATCGCGGTGCAGCACCCGACCGGTGCGCTGCCGCCCCCGGCCGCCTGGGACTTCGGCCGCCACCTGGCGTACTCGCTGATGACGGAGTACGCCATGCGGATGGCGGCCGTCTTCGCGTCCTCCATGTCGGTCATCGGCCACCGCCTCGGCGTCCTGCCGCGCTGGCTCACGGTCGTGGGCTTCCTCGCCGCCCTGGTCCTGCTCTTCCTCTCGTCGAACGCGCCCTGGGCGGAACTGGCCTTCCCCGCGTGGTCGCTGCTGCTCAGCCTGCACATCCTCGGCGTGCGCCGCCGAGACCGGCCCCGGCCGGCGGCGGCCGTATGACGGCCGCCGCCACGGCAGCCGCTCACTCGATCGGCGTGCCCCGCGCGCGGGCACCCCGTCCCGGCTCGCATCCTGGCGAGCGGGGGACGACCGCCGTCCGGAGCCGCCCGCGGATGCCGCGGTGCGCGCCGGACCTGGCCACCGGAAAGGGCGGAACGTCGATGAGGCTCGTCGTCGATCTCAACAAGTGTCAGGGGTACGCGCAGTGCGCGTTCCTCGCGCCCGACGTCTTCGCCATGCACGGTGAGGAGTCGCTGATCTACAACCCGCGCCCGGAGGAGGAGCAGCGGGAGCGGCTGGCGCGTGCCGTCGCCGCCTGCCCGGTGCAGGCGATCACGGCGGACGGACTGGACGGTGCCGTGGGCGAGCCGGGAACCGGTTCCGTGGGCGAGCCGGGGGCCGGTGCCGCCGGGGAGGCCTCCGATGGCCGTTGACCACGTGGAATGGCTCAGGCGTGAGGGCCGGATCGTCGTCGTGGGCGCGTCACTGGCCGGCCTGCGCGCCGCCGAGACCCTGCGGGCCGAGGGCTTCGCCGGTGAACTGACCCTGATCGGTGACGAGCCGCACGAACCGTACGACCGTCCGCCCCTGTCCAAGTCCGTGCTGCTGGGCAAGGCGTCCCCGCTGCACACCGAGCTGCCCCACCGCTGGGAGATCGACGCCAAGTGGCGCCTGGGCGTGGCGGCGAGCGGGCTGGACCTGACGGCCAAGCGGGTGCGGCTCGCCGACGGGGACGAGGTGGAGTACGACCGGTTGCTCATCGCGACCGGCGTCCGCGCCCGGCCCTGGGCCAAGGAGGAGGAGGCCCGGCTGGAGGGCGTCTTCCTGCTGCGCACGCGGGAGGACGCGGCGGGGCTCGTGCACCGGCTGAAGGCGGGGCCGCGCCGGGTGTTCGTCATCGGTGCCGGGTTCGCCGGTTCGGAGGTCGCCTCGGCGTGCCGGGAGATGGGCATCCCCGTCACCCTGGCCGAGCGTGCGGGTGCGCCGCTGGTGGGTGCGCTGGGCGGCGTCGTGGGCGCGGTCGCGGCCGACCTCGCGACCGAGAACGGCGTGGACCTGCGCACCCATGTCACGGTGACCGCGCTGGAGGGCGACGCGGCCGGCCGGGTGCGGGCGGTCCATCTGTCCGACGAGAGCGTCGTCGAGGCGGACGTGGTCGTGGTGTCGCTGGGTTCGCTGCGCAACACCGAGTGGCTCGCCGGGTCGGGGCTGGGGGCGGGGCCCCGGGGCATCGCCTGCGACGCGGGCTGTCGTGCGTTCGACTTCCGGGGCATCGTGACCGACGACGTCTTCGTGGCCGGCGATGTGGCACGCTCCCCGCACGCGCTGTTCGGCTACCAGTTCCTGTCGCTGGAGCACTGGGGCAATGCCGTCGCCCAGGCGGAGACTGCCGCGCACAACATGATCAGCCACGGCGCCGACCGGCGTCCGCATCTGTGGATGCCGGCCTTCTGGTCCTCGATGTTCGGCGTGAACATCAAGTCGGTCGGGGTGCCGCCGATGGGCGAACAGCTCGTGATCACGCAGGGGTCGCTCGCGGAGCGCCGGTTCGTCGGCGTCTACGGCTGCCAGGGCCGGGTCGTGGCCGCCGTGACCTTCGACAACACACGGTGGCTGGAGTTCTACCAGCGGCAGATCGAGCAGGGCGCGCCGTTCCCGGTGGAGTACCCCACGATGGACCGGCGTCCCGAGGGCCGGCAGCCGGTGGACGCCCAGTTCCCCGACCCGTCCCTGCCGACCCACGGCCCCATGGTGACCCTCAGCGGTTACTCGCCGGCCGACCAGCAGCTGGTCTTCCACCCCGCCCGCCACTGACCGCCGCCCGGCCCGATGTCCAAGGACCCGTCATGACAGAAGCCTCGCTGGTTCGCCGGATCACCGACTTCGCGAACCGCGCCGACCCGTACCCGCTGTACGAGGAGCTGCGCAAGACCCCGGTGCTGCACGAGGAGGAGGGCGGACCGTACGTCCTCAGCTCGTACTACGACATCAAGGCCCTGCTGCACGATCCGCGGATCAGCTCCGACGCCGCCAACGTGGCCGCCGCCGGAGGCGACCCGCTGAACCAGGCGGAGGAGTCCGGAGGGCTGCCGCCGTCCTTCCTGCGGCTGGACCCGCCCGAGCACGACCGGCTGCGGCGCATCGCCAACAGCGGGTTCGGGCCGCCCCACCGGCCGCGCCGGGTGGACGGCATGCGGGGTGACATGGCGACGACCGTCAGCCGTCTGATCGACGGCTTCGGGGACGCCCGGCAGATCGACCTGGTCGACCAGTTCGCCTACCCCTTCCCCGTGACGGTGATCTGCCAGCTGCTCGGGGTGCCCCGGGAGGACGAACCGAAGTTCCGGGCCTGGGTCGATCCGCTGGTCGCGGGTCTCGACCCCGACACGCGGCAGGGCGCGGACGACGAGTTCGTGAAGACCTTGCAGGAGACGCGGATGCAGCTCGGCATGTATCTGGCCGGGCTGGCCGAGCAGCGTACCAAGGAGCCGCGGGACGACCTGCTCTCCGACCTCATGCACAGCGAGGGCCCGGACGGCTCCATGACGATGATGGAGGTGCTCAGCACCGCGGTACTGCTGCTGATCGCCGGTCACGAGACGACGGTCAACCTCATCACCAACGGCATGCTCACCCTGCTGCGGCACCCGGAGGTCCTGCAACGGCTGCGGGAGGATCCGCGCCTGTCGGTCAACATCGTGGAGGAGCTGCTGCGTTACGAGCCGCCGGTGCAGATCGTTCCGCAGCGCACCTGCATCGCCGACATCGAGGTACGGGGGGTCACCATTCCCAAGGGCTCGCGCATCTGGCTCATGATCGCGGCCGGCAACCGGGACCCGGAGCGGTTCAAGGACCCCCAGCGATTCGACCCGGACCGCGGGGACATCCAGCACCTGGGCTTCGGCAGCGGGATCCACAGCTGCTTCGGCGCCCCGCTGGCCCGGCTGGAGACGCAGCTCGCGCTGTCCGAGCTGGCCAGACGGCTGGAGAACCCGCGCCTGGTCGAGGATCCGCCGCCGTACCGGCCGAACGCCGTGCTGCGCGGACCCCGGCATCTCGGGATCGCCTTCGACGGGCTGCGCTGAGCGGCTGACGGGCACCGCCGCCGGACCCGTGCGTGATTCAGCAGCCGCACTCGCCCGCCAAGGGAGCCGTCAGCGGGTCGGCGTCACGGCGGGCCGGGCCCTGCCAGGTCTCGTAGGGGAAGCCCTCACGCGCCCAGTACTCGAAGCCGCCGAGCATCTCCTTGACCCGGTAACCGAGTTCGGCGAGGGCGAGGGCGGCGCGGGTGGCGCCGTTGCAGCCGGGGCCCCAGCAGTACGTCACCACGGGCACGGACGGGTCGAGGAGCCGCCCGGCCTGCTCGGGGATGAGCGCGGTCGGCAGGTGGACGGCGCCGGGGACGTGGCCCTGGTCCCAGGACTCGGTGGAGCGGGAGTCCAGGACGACGAAGCCGGGGTCGCCGCCGGCCGCGAGCGCGGCGGCCACGTCGGAGACGTCGGCGTGGAAGGCGAGGCTCGCCCGGAAGTGGGCGGCGGCCTCGGCGGGCGTGGCGGGGGCGACGCGCAGGACGGGGTTCGCGGGTGTCGTGTCGGTCATGGCAGGAAATCTACGGTCCCCGGGCGGCAGTCTGAAGGGAAGATCCACGGGCTTGCCCTTGCCCGGCCGGGGATTCCCCTGCTATCCATCCGGGATGACCGTGTATTCCCCGGACGCCACCGACTGGCGCATCCTCGAGGTCCTCCAGCGCGACGGACGGGCCAGCTACGCCGAGCTGGCGCGCGCCGTGTCCATGTCCCCGAGCGCCGTCACCGAGCGGGTCCGGCGGCTGGAGGAGGCCGGCGTGATCCAGGGGTACGCGGCGGTGCTCGAGCCCGAGCGGCTCGGCCTGTCCATCCTGGCGTTCGTCCGGCTCCGCTACCCGAACGGCAACTACAAGCCCTTCCACGACCTGGTGGCCGCGACGCCCGAGATCCTGGAGGCGCACCATGTGACGGGCGACGACTGCTTCGTCATCAAGGTCGCCGCCCGGTCGATGTCCCATCTGGAGGAGATATCGGGGAAGATCGGCGCGCTGGGCTCGGTGACCACGAGCGTCGTGTACTCCTCCCCCTTGCGCCGGCGCCCGCTGGGCCAGTGAGCGCTACACCGCTCCCCACTGCCTGACCGCCGACCCCGCCCTGCCCTTCACCACCTCCAGCTGGGCGTGGATGCGGCGGCGCAGGTCGGCGACATGGCTGACGATGCCGACGCTGCGGTCGCGTTCGCGCAGGGAGTCGAGGACGTCGAGGACCTCGTCGAGGGTCTGGTCGTCCAGGCTGCCGAAGCCCTCGTCGATGAAGAGGGTGTCGAGGCGGACGCCGCCGGTCTCGTCGGTGACGACGTCGGCGAGGCCGAGGGCGAGCGCGAGGGAGGCGAAGAAGGTCTCGCCGCCGGACAGGGTGGCGGTGTCGCGCTCCCTGCCGGTCCAGGCGTCGACCACGTGCAGTCCGAGGCCGCTCCGGCCGCGGCCGGTGCGGTCGTCGGAGTGGACGAGGGTGTAGCGGCCCGAGGACATGCGCTGCAGGCGGACCGTGGCGGCGGCGGCGACCTGTTCCAGCCGGGCCGCGAGCACGTACGACTCCAGGCGCATCCGGCGTTCGTTGTCGGCCGCGGTGCCCGCGGTGAGCGCGGCGAGCCGGGCCACCCGGTCGTGTTCCTCGCGCAGCGGGGCGAGCCGTCGGACGGCGTCGGCGGCGCGCGCCGAGAGACGGTCCAGTTCGGTGCAGCAGCGGGCGGCGGCGTCGCGTGCGGAGGCGGCCTCGCGCAGGCGTCGTTCCGCGGCCGCCGTCGCCCGCTCGGCGCCGGCCGGGTCGGCGGGCGGCTGCTGGGCGGCCGCGGCGGTGCCGGCCTCGGCGAGGACCGCGCGTACGGCGGCCTCCTCCTGCTGCCAGGCGTCCAGGCGGTGCTGGAGTTCGCGGTGGGCGGCGGGGTCCAGCAGGGCTGCCGCCGCGGCCTGCGGGGTGTCGAAGCCGGCCCGGTAGGCGGCGTCGGCGAGGCGGGCGTCGGCGTCCTTCAGCCGCTGGGCCGCGTCCTCCGCGGCGCGCACGGCGTCGGCGGCCTCGGTGAGCCGTGCCGCCTGCCGTTCGAGCTGGGCGGCGCGTGCGGCCACGCTCTCGGCGCTGCCGCGTGCCTGCGCCAACTCCGCTTCGAGCAGGGCCTGTTCGCGGTCCAGGGTGTCCCGCCGGGTGAGCCGGGAGGCGGTCCGTACGGCGGCCTGCTGGCGGTGGGCGAGGCGCTGCTCGCGTTCCTGCTCGGCGCGCCGCAGCTGTTCCTGGGCGGTGTGCAGTTCGGAGGCCTCGTGGCGGGCGCGGGCGTACTCCTGCTCCAGGTGCTCCGCCTCGACGGTGAGCCGGCCGGTGGGCGTGTCGCCGGCCTCGGCGGTGGCGGCGGCCAGGGCCTCGCGGACCACGCCGAGGCGCCGCGCGTCCTCGGCGTGCCGTTCCTCGGCGCGCCGGGAGGCGGCGAGGGCGCGGTCCTCGGTCTCGCGGTCGACGTGTCCGGCGATCTTGCGGGCGGGCGCGGGGTGTTCGGTGGCTCCGCAGACGGCGCAGGGTTCGCCGGCGGTGAGGTGGGCGGCGAGTTCGGCGGCGATGCCGGTCAGCCGCTGTTCCTTGAGGTCGAGCCAGTGGGCGCGGGCGTCGAGGGCGCGCTGTTCCGCGGCACGCGCGTGCCGGTGGGCCTCTTCCAGGTCGGCGGCCAGCCGGTCGCGGGTGCGGGCCGCGTCGAGCCGCCGCTGCATGGGTGCCCGTTGCACGGCGAGCTGCTCGGCGCGGGTGGCGGCTTCCTGGGCGGAGTCGATCCGGGTCCGGAGGGCCTCCCGGGTGCCGTCCCAGTCGGCGAGCCAGGCGTCGGCCTCGCGCAGGACGTCCTCGTCGGCGCGCTCCTGCCGGTCGAGTCCGGCGCGCTCGTCGGCGAGTTCGGTGAGCCGGCGCTCGGCGCGTCGGGCCGCGTCCAGGCCGCCCAGTTCCTCGGCGGCCCGGCGGGCGGCGGCGGCGAGTCCGCTCGTGCCGGCGCCGGCGAGGGAACCGGGCAGCGGCGCCCGGGTGCGCGCCTCGGCCGCCGCGGCGCGGCGGTGCTCCGCCTCTGCGGCTTCCCGTAGTTCCAGGGCGGGTGCGACCGCCTCCGCCTTGCGGGCCCGCTCCATGCGCTGCTGCGCCTCGCGGTAGGCACCGGCCCGTTCGCGGAGGCGCTCGGCACGCTGTCCGGCCTCGGCGTAGCGGGCCTGGAGCCGGGCGAGTTCGCGCACCTCGTCCAGGGTGCGGCGGGCCGCCGCGTGGGCGGACTCGGCGGCGGAGAGCTGGGCGTGGGCGACGGTGAGGCGCTCGCGGGCGGTGCTGCGGGCGACGGCGGCGGCGCCGAGCACGGCCCCGGCCAGGCCCGGGTCACCGGGGGCCAGCTCGGGCAGCTCCATGGCGTCGCCGGCCTCCTGCTGCATGCGGTGGGCGTCGGCGAGGAGGGCCGCGTCGCCTTCGCGCACACGTGTCTCGGTGGCGCGGCGGCGTTCGGCGAGCCGCTTCTCGACGTCGGCGAAGCGCTGGGTGTCGAAGAGGCGGCCGAGCAGTTTGCTGCGGGCCTCGGCGTCGGCGCGCAGGAAGCGGGCGAAGTCGCCCTGGGGCAGGAGGACGACCTGGCAGAACTGCTCACGGCTCATGCCGAGCAGCTGGGTGATCTCCTCGCCGATCTCCTGGTGGGAGCGGCTGCGGTCCTTCCAGGTGCCGGCCGGGGCGTCGTACTCGCGCAGCCAGGTCTGGGCCTTGTCGACCGTCAGGCCCGTGCCGCGCAGCTTGGGCCGCTCCCAGGGGGGCTGCCGGGTGATCTCCAGCCGGCGTCCGGCGACGGTCAGTTCGAGCCGGACCTCGGTGCGGGTGGCCGGCCGGGCGTGGTCGCTGCGCAGGTTCATGCCCTGGCCGCTCTGCCGGGCGCCGGGGACGGAGCCGTAGAGGGCGTAGCAGACGGCGTCCAGGAGGGAGGTCTTGCCGGCGCCGGTGGGGCCGTGCAGCAGGAAGAGCCCGGCGGCGGACAGGGCGTCGAAGTCGACGGTCTGGGAGCCGCCGAAGGGGCCGAAGGCGGTGAGGTCGAGCCGGTGGAGCCTCACCGGGCCGCCTCGCGTACGGCGTCGGAGGCGCGGACGGCGTCGAACGCCTCGCGCAGCACGGCCGTCTCCCGTTCGTCGGGGCCGGCGCCGCGCACATGGGCGACGAAGTCCTGGGCGATCTGCTGGTCGCTGCGGCCGGCGAGACGCCGGGCGTAGGACACGTCGGGGTCGCCGGGGGCCCGCTCGGGGGCGAAGACCAGGCTCAGGGTGTGCGGGAAGCGCTCGGTGAGCCGGGCCATGGGCTCGGCGGGGCGCACCGCGTCGGTGAGGGTGGCCTCGATCCAGGCGTCCTCGAGGCGGGTCAGCCCGGGGTCGGCGAGGAGGTCGTCGAGGGTGCCGCGGAGGCGGGCGAGCGGGCGGGGCACCGGGCAGTCGACGCGGTCGGCTCCGACCGAGCCGTCCGCGTCGAGGTCGATCAGCCACATGCTCTTGCGGTGGTCGGCCTCGGAGAAGGAGTAGGCGAGCGGGGAGCCGGAGTAGCGCACCCGTTCGGTGATGGTCTGGCAGCCGTGCAGGTGCCCGAGCGCCACGTAGTCGACGCCGTCGAAGACCCCGGCCGGGACGGCGGCCACTCCTCCGACGGTGATGTCCCGCTCGCTGTCGCTGGCCTGGCCGCCGGTGACGAAGGCGTGGGCGAGGACGACGGAGCGGGTGCCCGGGGCGCGGGTGGCGAGGTCGGCGCGGACGCGGTCCATGGCGGCGCCGAGCACGGCCTCGTGTCCGGCTCTCGCCACGCCGAACTCGTCTTTCACCAGGGCCGGTTCGAGGTAGGGCAGGCCGTAGAACGCGACGTCGCCGTGGGCGTCCCGGAGCACGACCGGCGTGCCGGCGGCGGACGGTTCGGTGCGCAGGTGGATGCCGGCGCGGTCGATGAGGCCGGCGCCGACACCGAGGCGGCGGGCCGAGTCGTGGTTGCCGGAGATCATCACCGTGGGCACGCCGAGGTCCGCGAGCCGGTGCAGGGCGGTGTCGAACAGCTCGACCGCGGCGAGCGGGGGGACCGCGCGGTCGTACACGTCGCCCGACACGACCACCGCGTCCACCGCGTGCTCGCGCACGGTGGTGACGAGGTGACCGATGAACTCGGACTGGGCCCCGAGCAGGTTCACCCGGTGGAAGGCCCGGCCGAGATGCCAGTCGGACGTGTGCAGGAGTCTCATGATCCCCGACCCTAACGGCCGGGTCTGACATCACGGGCGGTTACTCCCGTACCAGCCCGTCATGACCCGCGCACCGCAGGGCCACTTTGCCCGATTCGCGGCAATTGTCAGGCGTCTCCGTAGGCTTCGCCGCCCAGTTCGAAGCCGGCCGTGCCCGCCGTCACATCGGCGAGCCAGGCGCGGAAGGCGTCCACGTCGGCGTCCGGCAGACCGATCTCGATGGTCACGGCCTCGCCGTAGCGGACGTCCCGGACCTCGCGCCCGGTGGACCTGAGGTCGTTCTGCACCTTGCCCGCGCGCTGGTGGTCCACGGTCACGGTGGCCAGGCGGAAGCGGCGCCGGGTGATCGCGCCGAGGGCGTCCAGCGCCTCGCCGACGGAACCGCCGTAGGCGCGGATGAGTCCGCCCGCGCCGAGCTTGACCCCGCCGTAGTAGCGGGTGACGACGGCGACGACGTAGCGCATGTCACGGCGCAGCAGCATCTGGAGCATGGGGACGCCGGCGGTGCCGCCCGGTTCGCCGTCGTCACTGGCCTTCTGCACGGAGGCGTCCGCGCCGATGACGTACGCCCAGCAGTTGTGGGTGGCGTCGGCGTGCTCCTTGCGGACGGCGGCGATGAAGTCCTGCGCCTCCTGCTCGGTGGCGGCCGGGGCGAGGGCGCACAGGAAGCGGGAGCGGTTGATCTCGGTCTCGTGCACGCCCGCGCGGGCCACTGTGCGGTACTCGTCCTGCATCCCGCCAGCCTAATCCGTGGTCAGGAGCGCTCCGCCGGAGCGGATGCCGCTCGGGACGTTCACGGGCCCGCCGAGCGGCCGGGGCTGCGCGCTCGCCAGGCCGCGGTGACTTCGGCGAGCATCCGGCGGGCTGCCTCGCGGCCGTCGGGACGCGGTGCCTGCACCCTCGGGCCGGCCAGATCGGGGCCGGTGAGCGAGCGGGCCGGGACCGCGGCCCAGTCGTCCCGGTGGACCACCGCGACGTGCCCCTCCACCCGGGCTCGCCGGTCCTGCCAGTCGTCGGGCGGGGCCATCAGGATCCGCAGGGTGTGTGCGCCGGCCCACTCGAGCCGCAGGACCTGCCGCCCGATCTCGTGCTCGATGAGCGACCGGGTCTCGCCGGTCCCGAGATGCACAAGCAGCAGTTCCCCCTCGAAGAAGTAGCCTCCGTCGTATCGCCCCGTGCCGACTGCCAGCAGGGGGAGCCGGGGATGGAAGGCCATCGCCTGCACGGGAAAGCGCGAGTGAGTGAGTACCTGGCGGCCCGGATCGGCCGTGTCGAAGACCACCACCGGGGCCGGAACGGCATACGCGCGCCTGCCCGCCACGGCCAGCAGGCCACGCTCCTCGTCCCGTACGGCCAGGGCGGGGTCCGCCACGGCGGAGAAGGGGTCGGTGCCGGATCCGGTCACACCGGTGATCTTCGCAGGTGCCGAGCGACCAGGGAAGCGTTCTGCTCCGGCAGGACCACGGACCCCTGCGGCGAACTCGGCGACCGCCCGCTTTACGCCGCGCACGGCCCGCGCCGTGCGCGGCAGGCCGGCCCTGCTACTGCTTCGCCCCGCGGGGCACCGTGAACGAGGTCAGCAGGGCCGTGCCCGGGGCGAGGGCCGGCCAGCCGGTGCCGCGCCAGGCGAGTACGGCGATCGCGGCCGTCGGGAACTTCTCCCGCACCCGCTCCAGGGTGTCGTCGAGGCCGTCCTCGGCCAGCTCCTGCACCAGCTCCTCCAGTCCCGGGTTGTGCCCGACCACCAGCAGCGTCTCGACCTCCGGCGGCGTCTCGCGCACGACCTCCAGCAGTTCCGGGACGCCGGCCCCGTACAACCGCCGGTCGTAGCGCACCGTCGGCGGGGTGGCCCACTCGGCGGCGGCCATTTCCCAGGTGCGGCGGGCGCGGACGGCGGTGGAGCACAGGGCGAGGTCGGGCAGGGAGCCGGCGGCGGCGAGGGCGCGTCCGGCGGCCGGGGCGTCCCGCAGGCCCCGCGGCGCGAGCGGTCTGCGGTGGTCCTCGACGCCCTCGGGCCAGGCGGACTTGGCGTGCCGCAGGACCACCAGCCGGCGCAGCGGGCCCGCGCCCGCCCGCTCGATCACGTGAGGCTCCCGACGTCGCGGGTGAGGTCGAGGGCGAGCAGCCGGTCGGCGTAGGCGTACGTCTCGAAGCGGGCGCCGTCGGGCAGGTCGGGGTCGCGCTCCACGTCCCGCAGCACCTCGAGCACTCCGGGCAGGTCGAGATCGTCCTCCCAGGCGGTCCGCAGGCGCGTCCGCACCTCCTCGGGCACCGGTCGTGACGGCCGCCGCGCCCATCCGGCCACCGCCCCGCGCCAGCGGGCGAGCTGTCCGGCGGCCTCCGTCAGAACGGTGCCGTCGAGCCGCGCGGAGTCCTGCCGGCGGGCGGAGAGGAGGGCCAGCCGGAGGGCGGCCGGGTCGCCGAGCAGGGCCGGGAGCGGCGGCTCGGGGCCGGCCCAGGCCGCCGGCGCCACGGCCGCCACCGGCCCCTCGGCACGCAGGACGGCGGCGTCGCCCCCGGCCACGTGGATCACCTGTGCCTCCCCCAGCCCGGACGCCAGGTCCCGGCCGTCCTCGAAGGGGCGGATGGCGAGCCGGGTGGCCGCCGTGCGGAGTTCGGGCTGCTCACGGGGGGCCGTGAGGATCGTCCAGACCGGCGTGCCACCCAGCTCCAGGGCCCGTACGAGCAGGTCCGCGGTGAGCAGCACGCGCAGGGCCGTCGGGTCGAGGCCGGAGGCGTGGGCCTCGATGCGGGTCAGGCCGCGGCGGGCGGGCGCGGCGGAGACGGGCTCACCGGTTCGGGCGTCGAGGATGTGCAGCACGGGGCGAGCGTAGGCGGGCGGACGGCCGTATGCAGGCAGCTTGCACCGATTCCGGTCACCGTGGCGGGGTACGGCGGGAATCGGCACCCGCCCGGGTGCTGTTGCCCCGACGAACAGTTCCCCCAGCCCGAGGAGGCAGCCGATGTACGGCGACGACGCGACGATCCGCAGGATCCTGACCGACCTGGGTGACACCTGGGCCGTGGTCGGTCTGTCCTCGAACCGGAGCCGGGCGGCCTACGGGGTGGCCCAGGTGCTGCAGCGGTTCGGCAAGCGGATCGTGCCGGTGCACCCCAAGGCGGAGACGGTGCACGGCGAGCGCGGCTACGCCTCACTGGCGGACGTCCCCTTCGACGTCGACGTGGTGGACGTGTTCCTCAACAGCGCGCTGGCCGGGGCGGTGGCGGACGAGGCCGCGGCCAAGGGCGCGAAGGCGGTGTGGTTCCAGCTGGGCGTCGTGGACGCAGCGGCCTGCGAACGGGCGCGGGCAGCGGGCCTGGAGATGGTCATGGACCGGTGCCCGGCGATCGAAATTCCCCGCCTGCCCTAGTGTGACTGTTCTCCTTCATCACAATTCTCCGCTGAATATTGACATTCGCCTTGCCCGTCTGACCTGTGTGAAGACCTCGTCCCAAGACAGGCAAGATCCTGGGTCAAGTTTTGTAAAACAGTCTTTTGCCGACACGGAAAGCCTTCCTAGCCTGTGGCCTCCTTGCACGTTAATTCTGCGTTCATGAACTGAGAGGCCACTTGACATGGCGAAAGTCGACGCCCTGCCACAGGCCAGGACGGAGTCCGGCGGGCTGCGCCGAGACGTCGGACTGATCGGACTGATGTGGGCCTCCGTGGGGTCCATCATCGGCTCCGGCTGGCTGTACGGCGCCGAGAAGGCGGTCGTCGTGGCCGGTCCCGCGGCGATCATCTCGTGGGTGATCGGCGCGGTCGCGATCGTCCTGCTCGCGCTCGTGCACGCCGAGCTGGGCGGCATGTTCCCGGTGGCGGGCGGCACCGCACGCTACCCGCACTACGCGTTCGGCGGCCTGGCCGGCATGTCCTTCGGCTGGTTCGCCTGGCTGCAGGCGGCCACCGTGGCCCCGATCGAGGTCGAAGCCATGATCGGCTACGCCGGTCACTGGGAGTGGGCCCAGGGCCTGCAGCACACCGACGGGACGCTGACCACCGCCGGTTTCCTCACGGCCCTGGTCCTCATGGCCGTCTTCGTCGGGGTCAACTTCTTCGGCGTCCGTGCCCTGGCACACACCAACAGCGCCGCCACCTGGTGGAAGATCGCCGTCCCGCTCGGGGCGATCTTCATCATCGCGGCGGGCAACTTCCACGCGAGCAACTTCACCTCGGAGGGCTTCGCGCCGTTCGGTGCCAAGGGCATCCTGGGCGCCATCAGCTCCAGCGGCATCATCTTCGCGCTGCTCGGCTTCGAGCAGGCGATCCAGCTGGCGGGCGAGAGCCGCAACCCGAAGCGTGACCTGCCGCGGGCGACCCTCGGCTCGGTGGCGATCGGTGCCGTGATCTACATCCTGCTGCAGGTCGTGTTCATCGCCGCGCTGCCGCACGCCTCGTTCGCGCACGGCTGGGCCAAGCTGGACTTCCCCGGCATCAGCGGCCCGTGGGCGGGCCTGGCGACCCTGGTGGGCCTGGGCTGGCTCGGCTGGGTGCTCTACGTCGACGCGATCATCTCGCCCGGCGGCACCGGCCTGATCTACACCACCGCCACCTCCCGCGTCTCCTTCGGCCTGGCCAAGAACGGCTACGCGCCGAAGGCCTTCGCCAAGACCGACAAGCGCGGTGTGCCGTGGTTCGGCCTGCTGATGTCGTTCGTCACCGGTGTGGTCTGCTTCCTGCCGTTCCCGAGCTGGCAGGAGCTGGTCGGCTTCATCACCTCGGCGAGCGTGCTGATGTACGCGGGCGCGCCGCTGGCCTACGGCGTCTTCGCCGACCGCCTGCCGCACCACGAGCGCCCCTACCGGCTGCCGCTCGGCAAGCTGATCTCGCCGCTGTCCTTCGTGGTAGCCAACCTGATCATCTACTGGGCCGGCTGGGACACCCTGTGGCGCCTCGGCTTCGCGATCCTGCTCGGCTACGTGCTGCTGGGCTCCTACGCCTGGTACGCCACCGCCAAGCGGCTGCCCGACGCGCCCCGGCTGGACTTCAGGGCCGCGCAGTGGCTGCCCGCCTACCTGGCCGGCCTGGGCCTGATCTCCTACCTGGGCGGCTTCGGCGGCCGGGGCACCATCCCGCTGTGGTGGGACATCCTGGTCGTCGCGGCCTTCTCCCTGGGCATCTACTACTGGGCCAAGGCCGTCGCCTCGAAGCCCGAGGTGATCGAGCGCAGCATCGACGAGGTCGTGGTCACGGAGGCAGCCGGCCACTGACCGCGCCCCCTCATGACCGGTGTCCCGTCGGCCCTGCTGACGGGACACCGTCATAATGCTCGCGTGACGTCACCCTCCCCCCACCCCGGCTCCCCCGCCCGGTCCCGTTTTCCGGTCGTCGTCGTCGGCGCCGGGCCGGCCGGCCTGACCGTCGGGAACGTCCTGCGGGCAGCCGGCGTCGACTGCCTGGTCGTGGAGGCCGAGAGCCGGGAGTTCATCGAACGGCGGCCACGCGCCGGGGTCATCGAGGAATGGGCCGTACGCGCACTGGAACAGCGCGGCCTGGCCGGCGACCTGACCGCACGCGCCCAGCGCCACACCGAGTGCGAGTTCCGCTTCGACGGGCGCGCCCACCGGTTCGGCTACGCCGAGCTGACGGGACGTCACCACTGGGTGTACCCGCAGCCGCTGCTGGTGACGGACCTGGTGCGCGAGTACGCCGACGTGCGCGGCGGACAGATCCGCTTCGGCGTGCGGGACGTCCGCCTCCACGACCTGGACTCGGACCGGCCCGCCGTCTCGTACACCGACCCGGACAGTGGTGAACGGCACTGGGTGCACTGCGACTTCGTGGCCGGCTGCGACGGGGCCCGCGGTGCGAGCCGGGACGCGCTTCCGGAACGGGCGCGGATCTCCCGGCACGACTACGGGATCGGCTGGCTGGCTCTGCTGGCCGAGGCGCCGCCGTCCTCGGACTGCGTGCTGTTCGGCATGCACCCCCACGGCTTCGCCGGGCACATGGCGCGCAGCCCCGAGGTGACCCGCTACTACCTCCAGTGCCCGGCCGGCGACGACCCGGCCCGCTGGCCGCACGAGCGGGTCTGGGACGAACTCCGGCAGCGGCTGCACGCCGCCGGCCGGCCGCCGCTGACGGAGGGGCGGCTGCTGGAGAAGCGGGTGCTGGACATGCACAACTACGTGGTGGAACCCATGGTGTTCGGCCGTCTCTTCCTGGCCGGCGACGCCGCGCACCTCGTCGCGCCGATCGCCGCCAAGGGCATGAACCTCGCCCTGAACGACGCGTTCCTGCTCGGCGACGGCCTCGCCGCGTACCTGACGAAGGGCGACGCCACGGGCCTGGACGGCTACTCGGACGCGTGTCTCCGCCGGGTCTGGGACTACCAGGAGTTCTCGCAGTGGCTGTCCGAGATCTACCACGGCACCTCCTCCGGCGACCCCTACCGCGCCGGCACCACGCTGGCCCGGCTGCGCCGGCTGTTCACCTCGCCCGCGGCCGCGGCGGCCTTCGCCGAGCAGTACCTGGGCACGGCCGCCGCCCGCTGACCCCCCGGCCGCCTCAGGCACCGGCCGCCGGCATGCGCGGCCGGGTCGGGCACTGGGCCGCTCCCGCAGGTGAGCAGAGGACCACTTGACCCTCCCGCGCCTGAGGGCACCACGCGACGCCCCTGCCCCCGGCACTGTCGGCCGCGACGGCCGGTCCGGAGGAAGCGCCGGCCCCGTTGGAGCGGCTCAGCTCTCTCCCGCGCTGAGCCGGCCGGTCTCGGCGAGGCGGTGGTCCGCCGTCTTGAGCGCTTCCTCCACCAGCCGGCGCACGTGCCCGTGGCGGAGCGAGTAGATCACCCGGCGGCCTTCCTTGCGGGTCTCCACCAGACCTGCGAGCCGCAGCCGGGCCAGGTGCTGGCTGACGGCCGGGCGGGCGGCGCCGCACGCTCCGGTGAGCGTCGTGACGTCGGCCTCGCCCCCGGTCAGGGTGTGCAGCAGGGCCAGGCGGGTGCGGTCGCCGAGCAGGGCGAGAAGCTCGGCGGCGACCGTGAACTGCACCTCGCCCGGACTGCGCTCGTGCGCATGGTGCGCAGGTGATAGGTGCATGCGTGCGTTCATACGCACATAATGGCCCGGTGGGCACCGCTGCGTCCACCACGCCCACCGGAAGGAGTCCGACGTGAGCGACGGGCACGACGACCGGCCCCACCCGCCCGAGCATCCGCACGGCGACGGTGCACACCGGCACGGACACGACAGCCACGGCAGGCAGGACGGGCCGCCGGGCGGGCGCCACAGGCCGCCAGGCGGGTACCGCAGACACGGCAGCGGCGGCCATGGCCACGCACACGGGGCCGCCTCCTCCCCCGGCCCGCGGCGGCGTCTCGCGCATCTCCTCACCCCGCACTCCCACGAGAGCGCCGACAAGCTGGACCCGGCGCTGGAGGCGTCGGCGCGCGGGATGCGGGCGTTGTGGGTGTCGCTGGCCGTGCTCGGGGCGACCGCCCTGGCGCAGGCGGTCGTGGTGGCCGTCTCCGGGTCGGTGGCACTGCTCGGGGACACGGCGCACAACGCGGCCGACGCGCTGACCGCCGTCCCGCTCGGCATCGCCTTCGTGCTGGGCCGGCGCGCGGCGACCCGCCGGTTCACCTACGGCTACGGCCGGGCCGAGGACCTCGCGGGCCTGGTGATCGTGCTGACGATCGCCGCGTCGGCGGCCTTCGCCGCGTGGGCGGCCGTCGGGCGGCTCCTCGACCCGCGTCCGGTCTCGCACCTGCCGGCGGTCGCGGTGGCCGCCCTGGCCGGTTTCGCCGGCAACGAGTGGGTGGCCCGGTACCGGATCCGGGTGGGCCGTGAGATCGGCTCGGCCGCGCTCGTCGCCGACGGGCTGCACGCCCGCACCGACGGGTTCACCTCGCTGGCCGTGCTGCTCGGTGCCGCGGGCTCGGCGCTGGGGTGGCAGGCGGCCGACCCGGTCGTGGGGTTGGCGATCACGGCCGCGATCGTGCTGGTGCTGCGGGACGCGGCGCGGGAGGTGTTCCGACGGGTGCTGGACGCCGTCGACCCGGAGCTGGTGGACCGGGCCGAGCGGGCGGTGCGTGAGGTGGCCGGGGTGCGCGGGGTGGGCGAGCTGCGGCTGCGCTGGATCGGGCACCGGCTGCGGGCCGAACTCGCGGTGGTGGTGGACGGTGAGGCGACCGTACGGCAGGCCCACGCGATCGCCGTCGAGGCCGAGCACGCCCTGCTGCACGCCGTACCGAGGCTCACGGCGGCCCTGGTGCACGCCGACCCGGCGCCGGCGCCCGGGGAGGAGGACCCGCACCTGGCCCTGGCCCACCACGCGACGGTCTGAGGCGGGCGGCACCGTCGACCGCCGCCCCGGCGCGGCCGCGCCGTGGGTTCAGGCGGTGCCCAGCCCCTCCAGTACGAGCGCGCCGGGCAGTTCCGCCAAGGCCTTGCCCGGCACCAGGAGCTTGCCGCGGCGGCGGCCGCTGCCGACCAGGACGTAGGGCAGGTCGGCGACCACCGAGTCCACCAGCACCGGCCAGCCGGTGGGCAGTCCGAGCGGGGTGATGCCGCCGTACTCCATGCCGGTCTCGCCGGTCGCCGTCTCCATCGAGGCGAACGAGGCTTTGCGGGCGCCCAGTCGGCGGCGGACGACGCCGTTGACGTCGACGCGGGTGGTGGACGGCACCACGCAGGCGGCCAGCGTGGTCTCGCCGCCCCGCTTGCCCGCGACGACGACGCAGTTGGCCGACTGCTCGAGCAGGTCGCGCCCGTAGTGCTCCACGAACACCGCCGTGTCGGCCCACTGCGGTTCGGTGTCGACGTACAGGATCCGGTCGGCCGGGATCCCGCCCTGCCACAGGCGTACGGCATCGGCGACGGGCGCGGTCAGCTCGTCCAGGCAGTCCGGGGCGGGGGTGGCTGTGTCGAAGTCTCCGATGGGTGCGCGCATGTCCGCACGCTAGCAACAGCGGCCCGCCCGCCGTACCCGCGTCTCAGGGCACGGGCGGCACCGACACGGCCATCACCATCTCCATCGGCTCCTCACCCCGATTGCCGTAGAAGTGGGGGACGTCGGCCTCGAAGGAGGCGCTCGCGCCGGCCGGGACGCGGTACTCCTCTCCGTCCACGGTGAGCGTCAGCTCACCGGCCGTGACGTGGACCAGTTCCACGGTGCCGCCGGGGTGGGGCTCGGACGGGCTGCTCTCGCCCGGCATCAGCCGCCAGTCCCACATCTCCAGGGGTCCGGGCGCCTCGGTGCCGGCGAGCAGCCGGTTGTAGCTGCCCGCCTCGGTGTGCCACAGCCGTACGGCGCGTTCGGCCGGGACGACGCGGACCTTCGGGCCCCGCTCGTAGTCGAGGAGTGTGGTGACGCTGACGCCGAGCGCGTCACCGATCTTGACGACCGTGCCGATGCTGGGGTTGGTCCGCGCCTGCTCGATCTGGATGAGCATGCCGCGGCTGACACCGGCCCGGGCGGCGAGCACGTCCAGCGTGAAGCCGCGCACCGCGCGCCAGTGTCTGACGTTGCGCGCGAGGGACTGGGTCAGGAGTTCGAGGTCCGACACGTTGCGTCCAATATTCAGGAAGTTCAATATGCTTGATGATGCAGTCCAGTTCATTGGACTACGGTGAGATGCACCTGATCGTTCATCGAACTGTACTGCGGGGCTGGCCCCGACAGCACTCCGCACCGGGTACGGCCGCGTCAGCTCTCGGGTTCCAGCGCGGTGAGCCGGGCGACCGCCGTCTCGTCCAGCTCCGCCAGCGCCCGCAGCTGTTCCGGCGTCGTCCCGTCCGGGATCGGCACCGGCGCCGGCGTCCGCAGTGGCGGCTGCCAGCCGTCGTCGGGGGTCCAGCGCCGCACCACCCGGGCGGGCGCCCCCGCCACCACCGCGTGGTCGGGCACCGTGCCGCGGACCACCGCACCGGCGGCCACGACCACGTTCCGGCCGATCCGCGCGCCCGGAAGGATCACCGCGCCGGTGCCGATCCAGCAGCCGGGGCCGATCTCGACCGGCTCCATCCGCGGCCACTGCCTGCCGATCGGTTCGTGCGGGTCGTCGTAGGAGTGGTTGGTGGAGGTGACGTAGACGTACGGGCCGAAGTAGCAGTCGCTGCCGATCGTGACCGTCGTGTCCGCGATGACGTGGCTGCCGCGGCCGAGGACCACGCCGTCGCCGATGCGCAGGATGGGGTCCGGCCCGAGGTCCAGGTCCGGCATCAGACCGGCGGTGAGGGTGACCTGCTCGGCGATGATGCAGTGGGAGCCGAGCCGGATCCAGGGCTCGCCGAAGACCGTCCCGAGCGGGAACGCCAGCCGGGTGGCCTCGCCGATCGCGCCGAAACGGAACCCGGCCGGGTGCTCGGCCGTGACCGACCCCTTGCGCTGCGCCCAGGACCAGGCCGCGTGTACGGCTCGCTGGGCCAGGCCCTGTCGCCAGGATGAGAACGTGTTCTTGCGCTTCGGCACGGGCTCACGTTACTCAGCGGTCGCTTCCGGCGAGAGGGCGGGCTGCTGTGATCTTTGCCCCAACCGGTGTCGTACCGTGCCGGGTACCGCAGACACGAGGAGACGGTGATGACGCAGAAGGCGCTGATCGTGGGTATCGGGGGCAAGGAGCCGCAGGTGGATCCGGAGGCGTTCGTGGCGCCCACGGCCTGTGTCATCGGGGACGTCACGCTGCACCCGGGGACCAGCGTCTGGTACGGGGCCGTGGTGCGCGGGGACGTCGAGAAGATCACCGTGGGGGCGCAGACCAATGTCCAGGACAACGTGACCCTGCACGCCGATCCCGGTTTTCCGGTGACCGTCGGAGAGCGGGTGTCCATCGGGCACAACGCGGTGGTCCACGGGGCGACCGTGGAGGACGACTGCCTCATCGGGATGGGGGCGACCGTGCTCAACGGGGCGGTGATCGGGGCGGGATCGCTGGTCGCCGCTCAGGCGCTGGTGCCGCAGGGCATGGTCGTGCCGCCCGGGTCGCTGGTGGCGGGTGTGCCCGCGAAGGTGAGGAGGGAGCTGACCGAGGAGGAGCGGGCCGGGGTCACCCTCAACGGCACGATGTACGCGGAGCTGGGCAAGGCGCACAAGGACGTGCACCGGTAGGAACCCGCGGGAAGGGGTGCGGGTGCGTGGCGGCTCCCCGCACCCTTGGAGGGCGTGGTTCAGTCGCCGGCGCCGACAGGTTCCGGTTCGGATACCTGCTGCTCGCTCTGGGCCTTCTTCGCCTTGCGCTTCAGGATCAGCATCGACGTCAGACCGATCAGCACGGCGGCCACCAGGCCCAGGTACGAGAAGCGCTTCAGCCAGTCCTCGGCGACGCGGCCCACGTAGTAGATGACGGCCGTGGTGCCGCCCGCCCAGCAGATGCCGCCCAGGACGTTGGCGATCAGGAACTTCCAGTACGGCATGTGCAGGACGCCCGCGAGGGGGCCGGCGAAGATCCGCAGCAGGGCGACGAAACGACCGAAGAAGACCGCCCACATGCCCCACTTCTCGAAGGAGCGCTCGGCGGTGGCCACATGGCCGGCACTGAAGTGCCGTGGGAATTTCCTGCCCAGCCAGGCCAGCAGCGGGCGCCCGCCCTTGCGGCCGATCGCGTAGCCGATGGAGTCGCCGATCACGGCGCCGGCGGTCGCGCACAGGCCGAGGACGACCGGGTTGATCCCCGAGTCCTGGGAGGACATGAGGGCCGCCGAGATCAGGACGATCTCACCCGGCAGCGGGATGCCCAGGCTCTCCAGACCGATGACCAGTGCCACCAGGGCGTAGACGGCCCCCGCGGGCACCGAGTCGAGCAGATCCTGGACGTGCACGCCGGTTCCTCCCCTGTCGCTCTCCTTGCCGGCCGGAACGCCGCATGCAGAGCGCGCCCCAAGGGAAGGCTACCTGGTCGGCGGTGAACGGTTCCTTGCCCGTGCCCGCCCGGCGGCACCGACCCGCCCTCACGCCTTTCGTTTCCGGACATCCCTCTGTCACACGGGAGGGGAAGGCTCCCACTCGGTTTCGCCCACCCCGCTTCCCCGAGGCCCCGGTGCGGGGCCCGCCGCGGAAGGACGACGTCCCCGTGTCCTCACCGTCCCCCTCCTCCCCGCTGACTCCGTCGCTCTCGCCTTCGCTCTCCCCCTCGCGCCCCGCTCACCCGCTCCCCGCTCACCCGCTTCCGGCGCCGGAGGCCCCGTGCCCCGTCGCCGCGGGCCGACCGGCGTCGCGCATGTCGGCCCGGCCGGTCCGGCTGGCCCTGTGCCTGGCCCCTGTGCTGCTCGCCGGCGGCCTGGCCGTGGCCAACCGGCCCGTCGTGTACGAGGGGGTACGCCGGCTGGTCGCGGCCGACGTGCGGTGGCTGCTGGCCGGAGCCGGCTTCACCTGCCTCGGCTGGGTCGCCGCCTCCTGCGTGCGGCAGGGCGCACTGCCCGACCGGGTGCCGCCGGGGCTGCTGCTGGCCTCGCAGTTCGCCGCGGGTGCCGCCAACCACGTGCTGCCCGGCGGCCTCGGCGCCCACGCCGTCACGTTGCGCTTCCTGCGCGGGCAGGGCGTGCCGCTGGACCGGGCGACCGCGTCGATCGGGCTGTACTCGCTGGCGAAGTCCTCCGCGAAGACGGCGGTGCTGCTGGTGTTCCTGGCGGCATCGCCGGCCTGGCGGCGCCTGGGGGACCTGATACCGGACGGCCGGCTGCTGGTGCCGCTCGCCGCCGTCGGGGGCGGGGCGCTCGCGGTGGCGGGGGTCCTGCTGACGGTGGTACGGCCATTGCGGCGGCCGGTGACCGGACTGCTGCGTTCCGCCCTGGCCGACGCGCGGACGGTGCACACCCGGCCCTGCCGGGTCCTCGCCCTGTGGGGCGGGGCGGTGGCGATGCCGCTGCTGCAGGCGGCGACGCTCGCCTGTGTCGGGGCCTCGCTCGGGCTGGGGCTGCCCTGGGAGCAGGTGGTGCTCGCCTACCTGGCGGCGGGCACGGCCGTCGGAGCGGTACCCGCGCCGGGTGGGGTCGCCGTGGACGCGGCGCTGGTGTGGACGCTGGTCGCCTTCGGCTCCACGCCGGCGGTGGCGACCGCCGCGGTGATCGGGTACCGGGTGCTGACGGACTGGGTGCCGTTGCTGCCGGGGGCGCTGGTGTTGTCGGCGCTGATCCGCGCGAAGGTGCTGTAGCCGGTCTCCCGCCCAGCCGCCCGCCCGGCTCGGGTGTCGCCGAGGTGCCCTTGACGGTGCCTGTGCCGGCCGCGCCGCACTCCGCAGCGGATGTCCGGTGGGCCCGCTCTCCCACCCGCACGCCCGACTCGCGTGACGAGAAGGTGCCCCTGACAGCAACGGTTGCGAGGGTGTGCTGGGAAGCGTCAGTCCCTGCGCGCCACCAAGCGGTACGCGTTGGACACGCCCAGGCGGTGGGAGAGCGGGCGTACGGCGAAACGGTCCAGGGCGGTGGCGGCGAGGAGTGCGGGGACGCCCGACAGCAGGAGTGCCGTGCGCAGGGCGCGCCGCAGGGGTCCCGGTGGTCCGGGGAACCAGGGCGCGTCCTCGCGCGGGGCCGCGTGGTCGAGGGCCAGCCAGACGGCGGCGAGCAGGTCGACCGGGTCGTGCGCCTCGGCGTGCTGTTCCGCCACCACCGTGAACCCCAGCTCGCCGAGGCGGCGGCGCAGATTGGCGACCGGCATGAAGTGCAGGTGCTGCGGCTGGAGCCAGGGCAGCCACCAGCGGCCGAGGAGCCGGGCATAGCGGCTCTCGGGGTCCGGGACCTCGATCAGGAGGTGGCCGCCCGGACGTACGGCGCCGTGGGCGGCGCGCAGTTCACGGTCGGGATCGGTGCTGTGCTCCAGGTAGTGGAACATGCTCACCACGTCGTAGCGGGCGGCGAGTTTGGGGGCCAGGTCGGGGAAGGCGCCGCGGTGGGCGTGGGCCACGCGGCCCGCGCGGGCGGCGAGTTCGACGCCGTCGGTGAAGTCGAGTCCGTCGAAGGACGTGTCCGGCAGGACGGTACGCGCGGTCTCGCAGAAGTGACCGTGGCCGGTGCCGACGTCCAGCCAGGTCTTCGGCGCCGGATCGTGCGGCAGCATCGCCTCGGCACGGCCCCGGTACATCGCGGTGCGCCCGCCGAAGGTGCCGCTCATCCGCTGCTCGCCGAGACCGTCGTAGAAGTCCCGGTAGTAGAACTCCAGTCCCTCCGGCGTCAGCGGGGGGTTCTGGAAGACGTGGCCGCAGTCGGTACAGCGGTCGAGCGTGAACCGGCCGGGCTTGTGCTGGAGCAGGTCGCCGGTGTGCAGCCGGGGCGTGAGCCGGGCGGACGCGCACCAGGGGCAGGTGGTGCGCCCCGGCGCGAAGAAGCGGTCGGTGCCGGCCGCCAGGTCGGCCCGGTAGGCGGGGCGCAGGGCGGCGATACGGGCTGTCCTGTCACGGGCGTCGCTCATCGGCTCTCCGCTGCCATTCGTTCGAGGTGGGCCGCCGCGGTCCGTGCGCCGCCCGCCGCGCGGAACGCGGTGCGCACCCGGGCGGCGGCGGCCCGGTGGGCGGAGTCGTGCAGGACGGTGTCGAGGGCCTCGCCGAGCCGGGCCGCGGTGCTGCGGCCGAACCTGACCCGGACCCCGGCGCCGGAGTCCACGACCTGTCCCGCCACCACCGGCTGGTCGTCCCGGATCGGGGCCACGACGAGCGGCACGCCGTGCCACAGGGCCTCGCACACGGTGTTGTGGCCGGCATGGCAGACGACGGCGTCCATGCGGGCCAGCAACGGGAGTTGGGGCACGGACGGCAGTATCAGCACGTCCTTGTCGCCGGCCGTGGCGCGGAGCGTGCCGCCCGGGTCGGCGATCACGGCCTGCACCCGGTCGGCGCGTTCCCGCAGCGCGCCGAGGCACTCGGCGAGGAACCGGCCGCCGGCGTCGGCGTTGGCCGTGCCGAGGGTCACCAGGACCTTGGCACGGCCCCGGTCGAGCCATTCCCACGGGAAGCCGGGCGCGGCCGGCCGGCCGGTGAGCGAAGGCCCCACGTAGTGGACGTGCGGCGCCAACGGCGCTTGCGGGCCGATGAGTTCGGGGGTGCTGAACACGAGCAGCAGGTGGGGTGAGTAGCGCGGGTCGGCGGTGCCGGACGGGTCGCCGATGCGGGCACGCAGCCCGGCCAGGCGCTCCCGGATCCAGTCGGCGACCTTGGGCAGGCCGTCGTAGGCGCCGCTGAACTCGGCGGAGGTCGTCGCCGAGGTGGCCCAGGGCAGCCCGAGGCGCTCGGCGACCAGGGCGCCGGCGAAGGCCTGCTGGTCGGCGACGACCACGTCGGGGCGGACCTCGGCGACGGCCGCGCCGACTCCGGGCGCCATCGCGTCGGCGAGCGGCAGCAGGTACCACTCCCACAGGAACCGCAGCGCCTCCGCTCCCCGCAGGTCCGGCGGCCGTACGGCGCCCCCGGCGCCCGGCACCGGTCCCGCGCACCCGGTCACCACCGCGTCCGGGCCGGCGAGCCGCCGTACCAGCGCCGGGTCGGCGCAGACCCAGGCCACGCGGTGGCCGCGCGCGGAGAGCCGGGCGGCGACGCCCACGGCCGGGTTGATGTGCCCGGTCAGTGGCGGCACGACGAAGAGGAAACCGCTCACCGGACACCCGCCTCCGCGGGCGCGACGCCGGCCACCAGGTCCAGGATGTGCCCGCCGACGGTGCCCGGCGCCTCGACCAGGACCGAGTGTTCGTGTCCCGGCAGGACGACCGCGCGGAAGTCCGGCAGCAGCCGCCGCTGCACCGGCACCAGGTCCGCCAGGTCCGAGTCCCCGCCGTACACGCCGAGGACCGGGCACCGTACGGCGCTGATCTGGGCCTCGGTGAGGACCCGGCTGGCGGGGATGTCCCGGCCGAGGGTGGTCTCGCGGGCGAGGCGTGCGGCGCCCTTGGCGAGGCGGGCGGTGTTGTGGCCTCGGTGTGCGGTGATCCAGGCGATCGCGTCCGGTTCGTTGTGGGCGAGTTCGGCCGTCACCCGGCGCAGGATGCCGCCGAGTTTGGTGGCCCAGGCGGCCGTCGCCGGCTCGGACTCGATGAGGCTCAGGCTGGCCACGCGGCCGGGATGGCGGGCCGCGTAACCGAAGGCGATGGTGCCGCCGTAGGAGTTTCCGACGAGGTGCACGGGCCCGGTGACGGCGAGCCGGCCCAGGAGCGCCTCCAGGTCCGCGAGGTTGTGGTCGAGGGTGTAGCCGTGCGGCGGGCGCTCGCTGCGGCCGTGGCCGCGCAGGTCGTACATGACGACGTCGAGTCCGGCCGCCGCGAACGCGGGGGCGACGGTGAAGTAGTAGCTGGCGAGGCTGTCCGTGAGCAGTCCGTGCACCAGCACGATGGTGCCGCGGCCGGCGACCGGGCCGGTGCGCTGGACGTGCAGCCGGATGCCGCCGGCGTCGACCATGGCCATCGCTCAGCCCGCCTGCGTCGTCTTCAGGCTCCACACGACGTACTCCACGAGCCGGCCGACGGTCAGTTCGATGATCTCGTCGAACTCCATGCCGGCCAGGAACTCGGCGAGGTTGACCCGCTGCCCGTACCGCTCCTCCAGCAGACCCGCCAGGGTGACGAGGTCGATGCTCTCCAGCTCCAGGTCGCGGTTGAAGGTGGTGGACATGCCGATCACCACGTCGTCGTCGCCGTACTCCGCGAGGACCGTGCGGAGCATGCCGGCGACGTCGGCGAGCACGGTGTCGGCGGTGGGCTGCGCCGGGGCCGGCTGGGTGGGGTTCATGGGGCGTACTCCTCGGCTGCTGCGTCGGCTGCGTGACCGGGCACTCGACCGACTGCTCGGTCTACGGCCGGCTCGACCGCTCGGTCTGCGGCCGGTTCGACTGCTCGGTCTGCGGTTTGCTCGACTGCTGGGTCGGCGGTGTGGTCAAGTGCTCGGTCTGCGGCCGGCTCGGCTGATGGGTCGGCGGCTTGGTCAAGTGCTCGGTCTGCGGCTTGGCCGGCTGCTGCGGCGAGTGCCGGGCCGGATGCTGACTCGTGCGGTCCGTCGTCGGCTCCGGGGCCCGCCGTCCAGGCCGCCACGTAGGCGCGCCGGGGCAGCGCGGGCGGGCTGCTCACCGGGGTGCAGTGCACGCGGTAGGAGCGCTCCAGGCGGCCGGAGACCAGCAGCCGGCTGCCGTCAGGGGCGGCCTCCAGCACCGTGAAGTCCCGGGGACGGCCGCCGAATCCGACGCCCTCGGCCTTGGCGACGGCCTCCTTGGCGGCCCAGAAGCGCGTGAACCAGACGGCCTCCGGTTCACCCGCGTCGTCGCAGAGGGCGCGCAGCAGGCGCAGTTCGGCCGGGCCGAGCGCGGTGGTGAGGGTCGCCGGGTCGCGGTCGGTGACCTCTTCGATGTCGATGCCGGGGCCGGGCCGCGGGCGGTGCGGCCGTACGATCGCCACGCCCGCCTCGGCCCGGTGGGCGAGCGAGACGTCCAGCGGGGGCAGCGTACGACCGTGCACGCCGGCGACACCGGGGCGGCCGAGTTCGTCGTTGCCGACCCTGATCTCCGCCGGGAAGACGGGCCCTTCGCCGTGCTGCCACAGCCAGTGCCGCACGGCGTCCTTGACCGCGATCCGGCCGAGCAGCCACTGCCGACGGCCGCGGGGCGGGCGCTCGGCGTATGCGGCGCGTTCCGTCCTGCCCAGCGAGTTGCGCATGATCAGCTCGCGCGAGGCGAGGTCCGGCCACCGCTCGTGCACCAGCGCCCAGCCGCCGGGCATGGCCGTGGAGAGCGTGTGCCGCTCGGGGAAGCGTTCGACGGGACGGGTCGACGGGTCGTTGTCGAAGCGGCGGTCCTGCCAGCCGGTGATCCGCGCCCACACCCGGCCGCCGACGGTCAGCTCCGCGTCCGCCTCCAGGACCGTGTCCGTCAGGGAGGTGATCCGCAGCAGGCAGCCCACCCGGGCGCCGGGCGCCGGATGCGGACCGTGGAACCGCACCTCCCGCAGTTGCACGGGGAAGACGACGGTTCGTTCGGTACGGGTCGCCATGATCCAGTAGCCGAGCAACTGGCCCACGTTGTCCAGCAGGGCGCCCGGCGCGGCGGGCGTGGTGATCACTCCCCTGATGTGCCGCTCGCCGATGCCCGTGAGTTCGGTCAGGCCCTGGAAGCGGGGGCCGTGGAACATCCAGCGTTCGCGGTACAGCTGTGCCGCGGTGTGCTCGGGACGGCGCTCCGGGGCGTCCCCGAGGGGGCGGAGCGGGGGCGGGGCGGGCGCGTGCGGGGCGAGTTCGATCACGGCGCGGGCGGTGGGACCGAAGGTGACGCCGAGGTGCTGCGGCCGGCCGGGGACGGGGGTGACGGTGACCGGGACGTCGACCGGGGGCGTGGCGGTGAGCCAGCGGTCGAAGCGGGCACCGTGCACGGCCACGGCGTGCAGGCCGGGGGCCGCGGCCGCCTCCGCCGCGTCCATCATGTGCCGCACGATCGTGGTGGCGGGGACCACCGGCCACCGGTCGTCCAGATCGGGCCAGCCGGGGCGCTGGGGGAAGAAGCAGTGGTCCAGGAGGTGGGGCATGGTGTGAGCGGAGATGTGGAGGGAGGTGGTGGTGAGGGGTGCGGCGGGTGCTGCCGCAGGTGTGAGGGGTGTGCTCGGCGAGGGTGGCGTGAGGGGGGCCGGAGGTGTGAGAGGTCTGCTCCGCGAGGGAGGCGTGAGGGGGGCCGGAGGTGTGAGAGGTCTGCTCCGCGAGAGAGGCGTGAGGGAGGCCGGAGGTGTGAGAGGTCTGCTCCGCGAGAGAGGCGTGAGGGGGGCCGGAGGTGTGAGAGGTCTGCTCCGCGAGGGAGGCGTGGGCGATGGCGGAGGTGTGGGAGTGGCCGCGGCGGGGGCCGGTGTCGTCCCGTCGGCGGGGCGGCGGCTCGCCGTGATCAGCTGCGCGGCCGTGTGCGCGGTGTCCCTCAGGAGGGCGGTCAGTTCGGCTGCGGCCGGGTGGTGGGGTGCGAGGTCGTCGAGGGTGGGGCCGACGGGGTGCTCGGGGCTGCCGGAGCCGACGGAGTTGCCCGCGGAGGCCGTCCTGCCGGAGCTGGCGGGGCCGGAGAGGGCCCCTCGGCCGCGGGAGTCGGCGGGACTGCCTGCGGATGCCGAGTCGTCGGAGCCGACGGAAGTCGAACCGCCGACGCGCTCCGGGCTGCCGGCGGACGCCGGTCCTGTGGAGTGCGCCGGCTGTGGAGGCGTGGCCCTTGGGCGCAGTTCCGCACGGAGCGCGTCGAGAGTCGGGCCGTCCAGCGACACCAGGGCGCTGCCGAGGTCGAGGCGGACGGGGCGGACGGGCGGGCGGCCACCGGCCGGCGCGGATGCGGCGGCCTGGGCAGGTGCCGACGGGGCGGCTGCGCCCCGTGGAGGTGCGGGCGGGATCGCCGTGGCGCGGGGAGCCACCGACGGTGCTGCCGTGTCCCCGAGAACCACCGACTGTGCTGCCGCAGTGCGGGGAGCCACCGACTGTGCTGCCGCAGTGCGGGGAGCCGCCGACTGTGCTGCCGCAGTGCGGGGAGCCACCGACGGTGCTGCCGTGGTGCGGGGAGGTAGCGACGGGGTCACCGGTGCTCCGGCTGTCCACAGTGCGGTGGCGGTGCGCCGGAGTTGGGAGAGGCCGCTGTGATGGGGCGAGTTGGCGGCGACGGCCAGGTGATCGCGGTCGCCGAGGGTGTCGCCGATCAGTGAGGTCAGCCGGCCGGGGCCGGTCTGGACGAAGACGCGGTGCCCGGCGGCGTACAGGGCCTCGGTCAGCTCACGGAAGCGGACCGGCTCCAGCAGGTGCCGTACGAACAGTTCGCGTACCGCCGGCTCGTCCCTGGGGAAGGGCGCCGCGGTCGTCCCGGACCACACCGGCACGGTCGGCGGGTGGAGCCGGAAGCGGTCGGCGGCCTCCTTGATGGGGGCGAGGAACGGTTCGAGCATCGGCGTGTGGAACCCGGACCGGAACGGCAGCACCTGGCAGAGCACGCCCTGGGCGCGCAGGGCCCGGACGAAGTCCTCCACCGCCCCCGCCGGGCCGCAGACCATGGACTGGCGGGGCGCGTTGTCGTGCGAGAGGACGATCCCGCGGTCCGCCCGGTCGCCGTCGGCCAGAGCGGCGCGGACATGGGCGGCCGAGGCGCCGACGGCGGCGAAGGCGAGACCGGGGACGGTGACGGTGTCCGGGTCGAACTCGGCCATGAAAGCGTCCACTTGACCGGCCGAGTACAGTCCGGCCGCGGCCATGGCCGTCCATTCGCCGACGCTGTGCCCGGCGACCGCGTCCGGTACGACGCCCATGCGGCGCAGTGCCTGGTCGAGCAGCCGGCCCACGCCGACCACGCCGAAGCCGTGCCGGCCGACGTCGCCGACCTCGACGTCCGGCCCGGCACCGGCGACCGGGGGCAGGCCGAAGTGGGCGGCGACGTCGTCGGTGCGGGGCGTGAACTCGCCCTCCAGACCGGGGAAGACGAACGCCAGCCTGCCGCCGGCCGGGCCGAGCAGGGGTCCGGGCCGGAACCACACGTCGCTGCGACCCTGCCAGGGCCGGCCTTTGCCGACCACGCGCCGGGCCAGGGCGAGCCGCTTGCCGGTCGGGTCCACGACGCCGAGCCGGGCCGGGCCCGCCTCGGCGTGCGGCAGGGCCGGGTCGAGCCCGGCGGAGAGGACGGCGGAGTCGTCGGCGCCGAGGAGTGCGGCGAGACCGTCCGTGTCGCCGGCGGCGAGAAGGAGAATCCGCTCGGGCTCGGAGACGCGCGAGGAAGCCGTGGGGGGTGCCGCCACCTGCAGTTCCGCCGCCTCCGGCAGCCCCGCCTCACTCGGCAGCCCCGCCTCACTCGACGGCCCCACCACCTCCGGCAGCCCCACCACCTCCGGAGGCTCCGCCGCCCCCGACAGCCCCACCACCTCCGGAGGCTCCGCCGCCCCCGTCAGCCCCGCCTCCTTCCGCAGTCCCGCCTGCCTCGGGAGCGGAACGGCCGGGCGGCTGCCCGGGGTCTCCTCCAGGACCACGTGTGCGTTGATCCCGCCGAACCCGAAAGCGTTCACGGCGGCCCGTCTGACCGTCCGTCCTGCCCCGTTCTCCCACGGCAGAGCCCGGTCAAGCGTGCGGAAGCGGGTTGCGGCGAGGGCGGGGTGCGGGTCGTCGCAGTGGAGGGTGGGCAGCAGCGTGCGGTGGTGGAGGGCGAGCGCGGCCTTGACCAGGCCCGCCACTCCGGCGGCCGGCATGGTGTGGCCGATCATCGACTTCACCGAGCCGAGGACCGGGCGGTCGTCCCACCCGTATCCCGCACCGGGACCGAACACCTCGGCCAGCGTGGTGAGTTCGGCCTTGTCACCGGCGGGGGTGGCGGTGCCGTGCGCCTCCAGCAGGCCGATCGCGTCCGGTGCCGCCGGGTCGAGTCCGGCGGCCCGCCAGGCCTCGCGCACGGCCCGGGTCTGCCCGCCGGGGTCGGGCGAGACGAGCCCTGCCGTACGGCCGTCGCCGGCCACGCCCGTGCCACGGATCACGGCGTAGACGCGGTCGCCGTCGCGTTCGGCGTCGGCGAGCCGCTTCAGGACCACGACTCCGGTGCCCTCGCCGATGAGAATGCCGTCGGCGTCGCGGTGGAAGGGACGTATGCGCTCCGTCGGCGACAGGGCGCGCAGCTGCGAGAAGACGCTCCACAGGGTGATGTCGTGGCAGTGGTGCACTCCCCCGGCCAGCATCAGGTCGCAGCGGCCGGTGGTGAGTGCGGTGACCGCCTGGTCGACGGCGACCAGGGAGGAGGCGCAGGCCGCGTCCACGGTGTAGGCGGGGCCGCGCAGGTCGAGACGGTTGGCGATGCGGGAGGCGGCGAGGTTGGGGACGAGGCCGATCGCCGCGTCGGGGCTGTCGGGGCCGAGCCGTCGGGTGAACGCCTCCCGCACGCGGTCGAGTTGGTCCGGCGCGAGGTCGGGCAGCAACTCGCCGAGCGTGTGCACGAGCTGGGCGGCGGTGCGCACCCGCTGGTCGAGCCGGGCCAGGCCGGGGGTGAGATAGCCGCCGCGGCCCAGGACGACCCCGGCCCGGTGCCGTTCGGGCAGCCGCTCGGCGCCGCCCGCGTCGGCGAGCGCGGCGGCGGCCACGTCGAGGGCGATCAGCTGGTCGGGTTCGGTGCCGGGCACCGCCGAGGGCATGATGCCGAAGCGGGTGACCTCCACCTCGGCGGGACCGTCCAGGAAGCCGCCGCGCCGGCAGTACACCTGGCCGGCGACGGCGGGCCCGGCGGCGGATCCGGGCCGGTAGTGGCCCGGGTCCCAGCGGTCGGCCGGGACCTCGCGGATCGCGTCGGTGCCGGCCCGCAGATTGCGCCAGTAGGCGTCCAGATCGCGGGCGCCGGGCAGCAGTACCGCCATCCCGACGATGGCGACGGGAGTATGACGCTCCGTCATGTCGTTACCAGCCCGAGGCGGTGTAGACGACGGCGCGGGCCGCCGGGTCGCCCCAGGCGAGTTCCCTGAGCAGGGCCGCGGTGCCCTCGTCGGGGTCGATGAGGGCGACGCCGCGGCGGGCGTACTCGCGGCCGAGTTCCGCCCCGACCATGCCGGGGTGCCTCCCGTCCGGCGCCCAGGGTCCCCAGTGGACGGTGAGCACGCGTCGCCCGGTACGGGCCGCCCAGTCGGTGCCGAGCGCCTCCAGGGCGTCGTTGGCGGCGGCGTAGTCGGCCTGGCCGCGGTTGCCGAGCACGGCGGCGATGCTGCCGAACAGGACGGTGAACGCCGGTGCGGTGGGCAGGTCGTCCAGGGCGGCGAACAGTGCGCCGGCACCGGCGGTCTTCGTGCCGTACACCCGCTGGAAGGACTCGGGGGTCTTCTCGGCGACCAGCCGGTCCTCGATCACCCCGGCGGCGAAGACCACGCCGTCGAGCCGGCCGTGCTCGGCGTGGATCTCCTTGACCGTCTGCAGGACGGTGTCCCGTTCCCGGAAGTCGACCGAGCGGTAGCGGGCCGCGCTGCCGAGCGCGGTGAGTTCGGCGAGCGTGGCGGTGATCTCCCGCTGGGCGAGTATCAGTTCGGCGGCCCGGTTGATCTCGGCCGGCTTCGCAGCACCCGGGCCGGCCGCGAGCGCGGCCCGCAGTTCGGTGGGGGTGCGGGCGGCCGCGGTGCGCGGGTCCTCGGGGGCGGCGGGCGCGGGCGTACGGCCCAGCAGCTCGACACGGCACCGGGAGGCGCCGGCCAGTGTGGCCGCGAACCGCGCGGTGATGCCCCGGGCACCGCCGACCAGCAGCACGACGGAGTCCCGGTCGAGCCCGAGGGCGGCGGCCTCGGCGGCGCCGTCTCCGGCGGGTCCGGCACCGGTGCCGGCGAGCGGCCCGAGTGGCACGTGCACCAGGTCCAGGCCCTGCCGGCCTCCGCCGGCCGTACGCAGCACGACGGGTGCCGGTGCCGGGGCGGCCAGCTCGGCGAGCACGGCGCCGGCGACGGCGGCCGGGGTGGTGTCGGCGACCGCCAGGACGCGTACCAGGAGGTCGGGGTACTCACGGGCGGCACTGCGGAACAGACCGTCCAGACCCGCGGCGCGCAGCGCTCCGGCACCGTCCGCCGGCCGCACGGCCAGCAGCAGCCGGGGCGCGCGGGCCAGGGCGGCCCGGAGCACCGGGAAGGCCTCCGGCAGGACCGGAAGGTCCGGGAGGTCCGGCCCGGGCAGCGCCCCGAGGTACAGAACACCGTCGACCGCTCCGTCGGCCCCGCCGACGAGGTGGCCGCGGTCGAGGATCACGGCGTCGGCGCCGTGTGCGGCTAGTTGCGCCGCGAGCCGGTCGGCGACGCCGTCGCCGTCGTCGCCGCCTGCACTCTCGCCCGTCCCCTCGCCGCCTGCGCGCTCGCCCGTCCCCTCGCCGCCTGCGCGCTCGCCCGTCCCCTCGCCGCCTGCACTCTCGCCCGTCCCCTCGCCGCCTGCGCGCTCGCCCGTCCCCGCGCCGCCTGCGCGCTCGCCCGTCGCCTCGCCGCCGAGGATGACGAACCGTCTGCCGGACAGGTCGGTGGCGCGGTCCGGGCCCGGCAGCGGGACGGGCCGCAGCTCGCAGCGTCGGGGGGCGGCACCGCGGGGGGCGTCGGCGGGACCCTGGGCGGCGTCGGCCGGGCCCGGGGCGGCGTCGGCGAGGCCCTGGTCCGCGTCGGCCGGGCCCGGGGCGGCGTCGGCGAGGCCCTGGTCCGCGCCGGCCGGCGGGCTCACCTGCTCCTGCGGCCCGGCCGCCCGGCTGTCGGTCACGCCGATCCGCTCCGTGAGCCACTCGGTCACGGCCGCCGTAGTGCGTGCCTTGGCCAGTTCTTCCAGTTCGGCGTCGTCCAGGACCTCCGCGCCGCCCGTGATGCCGAGGCGCTTGGCGAGTTCGCCGGCGATCTCGGCCCGTTTGATCGAGTCGATGCTCAGGTCGGCCTCGAGGTCCAGCCCGGGTTCGATCATGTCGAGGGGGTAGCCGGTGCGTTCGCTGATGATCTCCCGCACGACCCGCTCCACGTCGTCCGGCGGGCGGGCCGTGACGGAGTCGGCCCGCGGGGACTCGGGACCAAGGCGCTGGACCGGCTCCGCGGCCGGCGCCGGCGCCACGCCCTGAACGGCCTCCGGGCCCGGTACCGGTGCCACCGCCGGTACGGGTGCCACGGCCGGCACGGCTGCTGCGGCCGGTACGGGTGCTACGGGCCCCACGGGGGCCTGGGGCGGTGTGGCGCCGCCGAAGTACGTGAGCAGCACGTCGCGCTGGGCGGCGATCATCTCCCGGCTGGTGCGCAGGAACTCGGAGATCAGCGCTTCCCGGTCGGCCGGGGCGCCGGTGGGCCGGTCGATGGTCACAGGAGCCTCCACGACGCGTCGGGCAGGTGCGAGGGCACCGGGCAGGAGTGCCCCGTCGGCGGTGCGGACGAGGTGGCCGTCGACCGTCCAGCCGGGCCGCTTCGGTGCCGGGGTGCGCAGGGCGTCGACGGCGTCGCGCCCCTGGAAGAGCCACGCGGTGCGCACCGGCAGCCCTGCGACGGCGAGCCGGGCGAGGGCGTCGAGCCAGCCGGCCAGACCGCTGTCGGGCCGCGGCTCGCAGGCGACCGTGCGGTGCGGACGGTCGCCGAGGATCTGTCCGACGAGCCGGGTGAGGACCGTACCCGGGCCCGCCTCGACGAAGATCCGCGCGCCGGCCTCGTACATCGCCTCGACCTGGGCGGCGAAGGCGACCGGCGCGCCGATCTGGGCGGCGAGTTCGCCGCGCACGGCTTCCGGATCGGGCGGGTACGGCGCGGCCGTGCGGTTGGCCCACACGGGGAACTCGGGCGGCCGGACGGTCTTGTCCGCGAGGACCTTGGCGAACCGCTCCCCCGCGGCGGCCACGAGCGGACTGTGGAAGGCGCAGGCCACGGGGAGGCGGCGCGCGCCGAGCCCGGCCGCGCGCAGTGCTCGTACGGCGGTGTCCACGTCCTTTGCGGGTCCGGAAATGACCGTCTGAGTGGGCGAGTTGACGTTGGCGACGACGACCGATTCCGGTGCCGCGGCCGTGCGCAGGGCACGTACGACGTCCTCGGCGGGGGCGCCCACGGCGGCCATGGCGCCGGGCTCGTCGCCGGCCGCCGCCAGGATCGCGGCGGCCCGCTCGGCGCTCAGCTCCAGCAGTGTCTCCGGATCGAGGGCACCTGCCGCGGTGAGGGCGACCAGTTCGCCGTAACTGTGCCCGGCGGCCAGGTCCGGTTCGACGCCCGCGGAGGTGAGGAAGGCGTGGGCGGCGAGTCCCGTGACACCGAGGGCGGGTTGTGCCGCGCGCGTGTCGGTGAGCGCGGAACGGTGCCGCTCGCGGGCGGCGTCGTCGAAGGCGGCCGGCGGATACATCCGGTCGGCGTGGGCCCGGCCGAGGTGCAGGTAGTGCCGCAGCTCGGGGACGGCGATCAGGAGATCACCGAGCATGCCGGGGCGCTGGCTCCCCTGGCCGGGGAAGAGGAACGCGACCTGCCCCGCGGCCGGGGTGGCGCCGGGGGTACGGGTGGCGGGGTCGGCCAGGTGGATCCCGGCATCCGGTGCGTGCTCGTCGGCGAGGAGCCGCCGCAGCTGACCGGTCAGTTCCCCGACGTCGCGGGCCACGAACGCGGCCTGTACCGGATCGTGCGACGTGTCGGCGCGGTGGGCCGCCGCCAGGGCGAGGTCGCGCAGTCGCCAGGGGCTGCCCTCGGACTCGGCGGCCCGGAGGATCTCCGCGGCCTGCTCGCGTCCCGCCGCCGTGTCCCGGCCACGGAACAGGAACAGCTCGGCGGGCCAGGCGTCCAGACATTGCCGGGGTGGCGGGCCGTCCCCGTACGCCGCCAGTACGACATGGAAGTTGGTGCCGCCGAAGCCGAACGCGCTGACCCCGGCGAAGCGTTCGGCGGCCGGTGCCGCCCAGGGCTGGGCGCGGGTGTGGAAGACGAACGGGCCCGAACCCTCCGCCCAGGCGGGGTTGGGCCGCTCCAGGTGCAGGGTGGGTGGCTTGACCCCGGTGTACAGGGCGAGGGTGGTCTTGATCAGGCCGGCGAGTCCGGCGGCGCACTTGGTGTGCCCGATCTGCGACTTCACCGAGCCGAGCGCGCACCCGCCGGTCGCGGCGCCGGCCTCGGTGAACACCTCGCCGAGCACGGTCAGTTCGGTACGGTCTCCGACGACGGTCCCCGTTCCGTGCGCCTCCACCAGGCCGACCGAGGCCGGCGGGACACCGGCGTTGCGGTACGCCCGCTCCAGCGCGGCCCGCTGGCCCTCCGGGCGGGGCGCGGTCAGGCCGAGGGAGCGGCCGTCGCTGGCGGAGCCGAGCCCCTTGACCACGCCGTAGATCCGGTCGCCGTCGCGTTCGGCGTCCGCGAGCCGCTTGAGGACCACGCAGGCGACGCCCTCACCGAGGGCGATGCCGTCGGCGGAGGCGTCGAAGGCGCGGGACCGGCCGGTCGGCGAGAGGGCGTGGACGGACGAGAACAGGACGTAGTCGTTGATGCCGTTGTGCAGGTCGGCGCCGCCGCACAGCACGAGGTCGCTGGTGCCGCAGACGAGTTCTTTGCAGGCCGCGTCGAGGGCGGCGAGGGAGGAGGCGCAGGCGGCGTCGACGGTGTAGTTGGCGCCGCCGAGGTCCAGGCGGTTGGCGATCCGGCCCGAGATGACGTTGGCCAGCATGCCGGGGAAGGAGTCCTCGGTGAGCCGGGGCAGCTGTTCCGCCAGGCCTTCCGGGACATCGCCGTAGTACGAGGGGAGGACGGCCCGCAGGGTGACGGCGTTGGACAGGTCGCTGCCCGCCTCGGCGCCGAACACGACGGAGGTCCGGGAACGGTCGAACGTCCGTCCCTGCTCCCCGTATCCGGCGTCCTCCAAGGCCCGGCGCGCCGCCTCCAGGGACAGCAGCTGGACGGGCTCGATGCTGCCGAGCGAGGCCGGTGGAATGCCGTAGCGCAGCGGGTCGAAGGGGATCCCGGGCAGGAAGCCGCCCCACTTCGACGCGGTGCTGCCTGCGGTGTGGTGGACCGCGGGGTCCCAGCGGTCCGGCGGGACCTCTGTGACGGCGTCGCGTCCGGCGACGACGTTCGCCCAGAAGGTGGCGACATCGGGGGCCTGCGGAAACATGCAGGCCATGCCGACGATGGCGATGTCGAGCGGCGGGGGCGACGGGGACAGCGGGGGCGACTGGGGCTCGGCGGCGGACCGGAGGGGTGACCGTGCGGCGAGGAAGGCGGCCGCGCCGTCGTTCACCGCCCGGTGGAGGGCCGACACCGTGGTGGTCGCCGAACGGAGGACCGCGGCCTGGCCCGCCATGAACATCCCGTCGCTGAGCTGCCGTTCCTCGTCGACGTCCTGCAACTCGCCTTCGGCGGCGCGCGTCACACCCTTGCTGGCGATGCGCAGCCGGCCGACGTTCAGCCGTTCCAGCTGCTCCCAGACCTCCCGGTCGGGCAGGCCCCGCGCACGTAACGCGGCTTCCCTGGTCCGGTAGTCACGGGTGAAGGGACTGGGCACGCAGCGGGTGGCGTGGCCGGGCGCGGTCTCCAGCAGAATGGTGTCGGTGGCGGCGAGCACCTGTCTCTGGAACAGCGGCCGGACGGCCCCGTGGGCGACGGCCTCCTCGGTGAACAGGTAGGCGGTGCCCATGAGCACGCCGACGGCCGCGCCGCGTGCGGTGAGCGGCGCGGCCAGCGCGGCGACCATCGCCGCCGACCGCTCGTCATGGATGCCGCCCGCGAAGAACACCTCCAGCTCCCGCGCGGTCCCGTGCCCGGCACGGGCCCCCGCGTCCCCGTCCGCATGCGCTTCCCGGTCCGCCAGGAAGTCTTCCAGTACGCCGAGCTGGGCCTCCCAGAGCGGGAACGAGGCCCGCGGTCCGACGTGCCCGCCGCACTCGGACCCCTCGAAGACGAACCTGCGCACACCGGCGTCCAGGAACTGCCGCAACAGCCCCGGCGAGGGCACGTGCAGGAACGTGCGGATCCCGGCCCGCTCCAGCGCCTCGGCCTGGGCGGGCCGGCCGCCGGCGACGATCGCGTGCGTGGGACGCAGCTCCCGCACGGCGTCGAGCTGCGCGTTCCGGATGTCCTCGGGCGCGAAACCGAGCACGCCCACGCCCCAGGGCCGGCCGTCCAGCACGGCACGCGCCTCGGTCAGCATCGCCCGGGCCCGCTCGCCGTCGGCGAGGGCCAGCGCGAGGAAGGGCAGCGCGCCGTCCTCGGCCACGGCGACGGCGAATCCGGCCTGGTCGCTGACCCGCGTCATGGGTCCCTGGGCGACCGGCAACCGGGTTCCCAGCGCGGTGCTCATGGCCGCGCCGGGCCCCAGGGCCGGGCCGGCGGGCCCCGTCGGTACGCCCGCGGAGGCCGCCTCCCGCAGCGCTGCCGACAGCCCGCGTACGACGCCCCGCACGTCCCGCCACCGCTCGGCGAAGCCGGCGGCCAGGAAGCCGTCCTGGCCCACCGGAAGCAGCCGGCCGCGCGGGTCCCGTGCGCCGAGCAGGGCCGCGACCGCTTCCGGGTCGTCGGCGGGGGGCTGCGGGGCGTCCGGGCCACGTCGCCGCAGTACCCGGTGCCCGCCGAGCACCACGGTCTCCGAACCGTCCATGGCACGCAGTACCGCCCGGACCGTCTCGGGGAGCCCCGACTCGGCCAGCAGGGCGAGTTGGCTGTCCAGGACGACTCCGGCCGCGCCACCGGCCACGGCGGCGACCGCCGTGCGCGGGCCGATGCCTCCGCAGGCCCAGACCGGGTGACCGGCCAACTCCTCATCGGCGAGTAGTTGTTGGAGCAGTACGAAGGTGCTCAGCTCGCCGATCCGGCCGCCGCTCTCACTGCCCCGGGCGATCAGTCCATGGGCGCCGGAACGGATGGCGGCGCGTGCCTGCCCGAGATCACCGGCCTCGGCCAGCACCCTTGTCCGGACGGGTAATCCGGCGGCCGGCCAGGCCGCGTCAGGGGTGAGGACCACGGTGTCCACGGCACAGCCGAGATCCGCGGGGGTGAGGGCGCAGCGCCCGGTCACCCGTATCCCGAACGGTCCTGGTGCCGCCCGTATCAGCCGGGAGAGTTGTTCCCGGGCTCTTCGGCCGCCCGTACCCAGGTCGAGGACGCCGAGCCCGCCGGCGGCGGACGCTGCGGCGGCAAGACGGGCGTCGGGTTCCCCGAAGGGGGTGAGGCACAGGATCAGGTCATGGGCACGCACAGGGGAGGTCATGATGCTCCGGCACGATCGGCGAGACAGCACGGTGGGGGGTGTGCAGGGAGACACTCTGGTGCGAGGGCTGGAAACTAGCGAGGTCATTACTCGCGGGTCAATAACGCCGCAGCCTTTCGGTGTACGGTGACTCCGATTCGGCCAGCACGGCGAATTCCCCGCAAGGACAGATAAATCCAGCAATTCCCTGCACGGGTGGCGACGCCGGACCGCCCGGCCGCATACGCCACACCGGCGCAAGTCCGTCAAAGCGGCCGCCCACTTCGCCGAGGACTCACCTCGGCGCAAGCCGCCGGTACAGTCGGCCGAAGTCTGTAAATTCCGCACGCCGTCGGCCCCCTGGCTCGATCCGGCGCGCACTCCGGGACCACCGACGGTACGACCGGGGCCGCCGACGGTACGACCGAGGCCGGCCGGGACCGGCCGGGGCCACCGCCGGTACGACCGGGACCGGCCGTCACCGGCCGGCCCCGTCACCGCTCAGTCGTCGACCCGCCGGACCCGACCGACCCCACCGACCCCACCGGCCCGACCGACCCGTCCGGTCCGTTCGCTCCTCCACCCCCGTAGGGCCCACGCAGCCCCTGCGCCCGGTGCGGCCCCTGTGACCCATGCTTCGAGCCCGGTGTGCGCGGCGATCCCGGTGTGCCCGGCCGTGCCCCCTCTCCCTCCGGCCCGGCTCCGGAGCGCGGCACTCCGACCGCCCCCGCCCCCGGTGCCAGCACCCACCGCTGCTCCCGTGATCCGTCGCGTTCCGCCACCCCGACCCGCGATACGGAACGGGCTGAACGTGCCGAACGGCCGGAACCCGGCGTGAGGGCCAGGCCCTTGTGCCAGCGGAGCAGGATCTCGCCGCGGACCGTGAGGTCGTACGACACCTCTCCCGCGTGCACGACGCAACCGTCCAGCACGACGCGTTCCGTCCCGGGGTCGGCGGCGACGCAGAGCGCGGGATCGGCGGCGCTGCGCAGCAACCCGTCGTCCCGGTACGACCACTGCTGCGACACGGCCGACGAACAAGGCGCGAGCCGGAGGCCCGCACCCCCGGCGACCCGGCCCCCGTCGACGTCCAGGCAGCGCCCGGAGCCGAGGGCACGGAGGGAGCCGTGGGCGATCTCGGCGGACTCGCCGACCGAGGCGGCGGAGGGCGAGGTCGCCGAGTGCGCGCCGATGCCACCCGGTGTGGTGGTGTTGCCGGCGGGGGCACCCCAGGTGGCACCCGGGGCGGCGGCGACACCGTTGTCATCGGACCAGCTTCTGACCACGAGGACGGTGGCGAGCAGCGCGAGGGAGGTCAGCCCGACGCCGACGGCCACGGCCTTTCGGTGCCGGAGCCCGGGTCCGCCGCGGAGGCGGTGGTCCGCCCCGGAACCATTGCCGTACTCCGGTCCGGGAGCATTGCCGTGGTCCGCTCCGGAACCGGTGCCGTGGTCCGCTCCGCGACCGTTGCCGTGGTCCGCTCCGGCGCGGTGCCGGCCACCGGCCACCTGCGGGACGTCCTGCGGTGGCGGGTGCCCTGCGGGGTCGCAGCGGCCGGGGCGTGCGTCGACGTAGCGGCGGGCGCCCCAGCCGAGCACGGTCTCGGCGAGCAGCAGGGGCAGGCCACCGTCGAAACGGCCGAGCTGGTCGGCTGCGTACCGGCAGTGACCACAGACCGTCAGGTGCCGGCGAACCTCGGGCAGCAGGTCGCCGCCGCGGCGGATGGGAACGTCGAGGAGCCGGTTGTAGAAGCGGCATTCCCTGGCGGGCGCGAGTTCCCGGTGGGCACGCACGCAACCGGCGCGGAATTGCTCGCGCGCCTGCTCCAGGGAGGTCGTCGCGGCGGCCGTGTCGATCCCCAGCAGACCAGCGGGTATGTATATGGGTTCGGCTTCGACCTCGGTGTGCCAGAGAAGGCATTGCGCGGCACCGGGGAGCGCCCGGAATGCGCGTGCGGCGAGTTGCCTGCTTTCCGGCGTTCCGGGGTTCGTGGCGCGAAGACCGCGGCCGCCGGTGGTTTTGCGCAATTCCGGCAGAGTGACACAGGCCGCGTCGTCCGCGGCCCAGGTACGGACGATGTCACGGGCGGCCACCAGCAGTTGGGGCCGCAGGGCGCCGCCGATCACACCACCGGTCATGCGGGCCAGTACCTGGTGGAAGGCGGCGGTGGCCACCAGTTGCGCGGAGGGGCCGGCGGTGGCCAGACAGACGACGGCATAGTCGCAGGTGGCCCGCCAGTGCCGGGCGAGCAGCAGGGCGACGGCGGGATGGCGGGCGTCGTCCGGGCCGCCGAGCCGGGCGACGAGAGTGCGGTCGGACCCGCCGACCGGGCCGGGCAGGGGTGGGTACGGCGGGCGTGGGGGGTGAGGGGACTGCACGGAACCGTTTCCTTTCCACCCGCAGGACGGCATACACAACGGCGTCCTGTCGGAAAGCAGTGCCTGATTGGTGCGTACCAAAAGGGCAGGCCGCGACGTCGGCGTCGGCCCTTTGTCCTCCCGCGGGGAGGCTCACTTTCGCACACGCCGCTCACAGGAAACAAGAAGTTCGAAAGCCCCGACGGCAAAGTCGGTTTAACGCACAATGGTTACCGGCGGTATCACCGGCGAGCGCTTTGTCGGTTCCCTCAACTCGCGTGCGACACAAGCCGGATGCCCTACGAAATTTCCAACTCCGCGGCGCGCGGCGCCGGCAGGCCCTCACGCTTCCCCGCACGGCCCTTCACGTCCGGCCCGCCCGCCGGACGGCCCCTCGCTGACTTCCGGTCAAACCGTGGCCGACGCGCCGCTGCGCCCCTTCCTCCCTCGGACACGGTACGTGATGCTCTGCTCACCGGGGGAGAGCATCAGCTACGACCTACCACGGAGGAAAAGACGATGCCTCTAGGAACGATCGCCGTCTACAACAAGGCGGACGGCGTGGGCATCATCGCCGACGAGGACGGTGCGAGGCGCCCCTTCTCCGGCATGGAGACGCAGACCACCCGCGAGGGACAGCGGGTCGTCTTCGAGGTCGTCGGCGCCAAGGCCACCAACGTCATCGCCGTTCGCTGAACCGCCCCACGCACCTGTGCCCCGCCCCGGCACGACCGGGGCGGGGCACAGTACGGCTCGTACCACGCCGAAGCGGCGCGGTCACTTCCCCTGGTCGGTCGGCCGGAGCGTCCACAGGACGCTCATCTCGCCGGTCACGGCGCCGTCCGCGCGCCGGATCTCGACCGCCACGGGGAACTCGGGCCGCTGCCCCGCGTCGAGTTCGGCGACGACCTCGGCGGCCGGGCGGCCCAGCGTCGCGGTGGCGGTGACGGCGCCCATCGCGAGCTTCTTGTAGGAGATCTCGGCACTCACGGCGAGCGGCACGGCGCGCGTGAGCTGGTCCCCGAAAGCGGCCAGCACGATGGCGCCGCTCGCCGACTCGCCGAGGGTGAACATCGCACCGGCGTGCGGGCCGCCCACGTGGTTGTGGTAATCGCTCTGGTCCGGCAGGGACACCACCGCCTTCTCGGGGGTGGTCTCCAGGAACTCCAGGTTCAGGGTCCGGGCCATGGGCACGGTGGCGGCGAGCATCTCGCCGATCGACATCTGGTCTGCGCTCATGACCGGCATGTTACTCACGAGTAGCCGAGCCTGGCCAGTGAAGCGCACTAGGGTTACTGGCCATGTGGCCAGATCAGCAGCCGCCAGGGGGCGCGCAGAACCCGCAGCAGAACCCGTACCAGCAGCCGGGCGAGCAGCAGCAGAACCCGTACCAGCAGCCGGGTGACCAGCAGGCGAACCCGTACCAGCAGCCCGGGTACCAGCAGTACCCGCAGGCCGGACCGTACGGACAGCAGCCGCAGGCCGGGCAGCAGCCCCCGGCCGGATACGGTCAGCAGCCGCAGGCCGGACCGTACGGGCAGCAGCCGCAGTGGGGGCAGCAGCAGCCCGCCACCGCTCCGATGGCCCAGCCCCCGCAGGGCGGCGGGGGGCGTACGAAGCTGATCGCGATCGTCGCGGCCACCGCCGTCGTGGTCACCGCCGCGGTGACCGGCTACCTCGTGCTGGGCGGCTCGAAGGACGACGAGGCGGACAACGGCAAGGACGGCCGGCACACCGGCCCCTCCCGGACGGCGACCACGTCGCCCTCGCCCACGTCGTCCGCGACCGACAACCCGCGTGCGAGCGAGACCACGAAGCCGACGGTCGCCGGCTGGAAGGTCGTGATCAATCCCAAGTACGGCACGGCCTTCGACGTACCACCCGACTGGGAGGTGGAGCGGCCCGGCGTCTTCTCGTTCTTCGAGGACGAGCAGAAGGGCGACGGCTCGGCGTACATAGGCTTCTCCGCACCTTCGTTCCTGAAGCCGGACTACTGCACCGCCGAGAAGAACGGCACGAAGGAGTCGCACGCCCTCGTGGGCAGCGGCACGAAGGGCGAGAACGGCGCCAAGGACACCGCGAGCACCGCCCGCGGCGACTCGGCCGCCTTCGTGTTCGGCGGTTACACCGACCAGTCCAAGGCCGCCGAGAAGTACCTGAAGGTCGGCAAGCCGAAGTCCTTCACGACGGCGTCGGGGGTCAAGGGCAGCATCGCGACGTCGTACGTGGTCGGCGTGCCGAAGAAGAACAAGTGCGACACCGACGGCAAGGCCATCACGTTCGCGTTCAAGAACTCCACGGGAAGCTTCGTCTCGTGGACGCTCTACGGCGCCAAGGGTGTCAAGGACGAACTGCCCGACGCCACGGTCCACAAGATCCTGAGCACGGTACGGCTGCACGGCGACCCGATCGTGGAATGACCGGGGCTGCGGCCGCGGCACCACCGAAGCCGCCTCGGCGAGCCGCGCACGCGGCGGGGACGGCCGACCGGTGATCCGGCCCCCGGCTCCCCCGCCCGCTCCCGCCCCGGCGCCGTCTCAGCCGATGCCGAAGGCTCCGTCGGGGGGCTCGGGCGACGGTACCGCTTCGGCCTCCTCGACCGGCCGGGCGGAACCGGTGAACTCCCGCACCGCGGGCCCGTGTTCGACCCGCGCCGGGAAGACGTCCGCGGCGGTGCGCCGGGCCAGCGCGGCGATGTCCAGCGGCCGGTGCGAGGCCACGACGACCGCGTTGCCGAACCGCCGCCCGCGTAGCACCGCCGGCTCGGCGATCAGCGCCGTCTCCTCGAACACTGCGGCCAGATTGGCCAGTTGGGAGCGCAGGAAGCCGAACGGCGCCGCGTCGGCGAGGTTGGCCAGATAGACCCCGCCGGGCCGGAGCACGCGTTCGGCCTCGCGGACGCAGCCGAGCGTGGTGAGGTGCGCCGGTACCCGGGACCCGCCGAAGACGTCGGCGATCAGCACATCGGCGTGATCGTCCGGGGCGGACTCCAGCCAGGCCCGGGCGTCCCCGGCGTGCAGCACGACACCCGAGCCAGCCGGCACCGGCAGGTGCTCGCCGACCAGCTCCAGCAGCCCCCGGTCGGCCTCGACCACGTCCTGCCGGGACCCGGGCCGGGTGGCGGCCACGTAGCGGGGCAGCGTCAGCGCACCCCCGCCGAGGTGGACCACGTCCAGCGCGCGGCCCGCCTCGGCGGCGGTGTCCAGCACATACCCGAGCCGCCGTACGTACTCGAACTCGAGATGCGCCGGATCATCGAGATCCACGTACGACTGCGGCGCACCGTCCACGGTGAGCAGCCAGGCGCGCTCCCGGTCGACGTCGGGCATCAGCTTGGCGGTGCCGTGGTCGACGGCCCGGGTGACGGGTATGGCTTCGTTCACGCCTCCATTGTGGGGTCACCCCACCGAGGTCACCGTTCCCGCCCCCACGGTCCTGCCGCCCTCGCGCACGGCGAACCCGAGCCCGGGCTCCAACGGCACCTCGCGCCCCAGCTCCACGGTCATCTCCACGGTCTCGCCTGGCCGGGCGATGCCGGCCTCGCCGAGGTCGACGGAGCCGACGACGTCCGCCGTACGGATGTAGAACTGCGGCCGGTACCCGGTCGCGACCGGCGTCGTACGACCGCCCTCGCGCCCGGACAGCACGTACACCCGCGCCGAGAACCGCCGGGCCGGCACCACACTGCCCGGTTCCGCCACGACGTGCCCCCGCCGGACCACGTCCCGCGGCACGCCCCGCAGCAGCAGGGCGACGTTGTCCCCGGCCTGCGCCTCCTCCATCGGCTTGCCGAAGGTCTCCACGCCGGTGACCACGGTGTCGACGCCGGCGCCCAGCACCGCCACCCGGTCCCCCAGCCGGAGCGTCCCTCTCTCGACGGCGCCGGTCACGACGGTGCCCCGCCCGGTGATGGTCAGCACGTTCTCGACGGACAGCAGGAACGGCGCGTCCAGGTACCGCTCGGGCATGGGCACGTACGTGTCCACCGCGTCGAGCAGCGCCTCCACGGACGCCGTCCAGCGCGGGTCGCCCTCCAGGGCCTTCAGCCCGGAGACGCGTACGACGGGTACGGCGTCGCCCGGGTAGCCGTGGGCGGTGAGCAGGTCGCGGACCTCCAGCTCGACCAGGTCGGTCAGCACGGCGTCCTCGCCGTCGTCGACGGCGTCGGCCTTGTTGAGCGCGACGACGATGTGATCGACACCCACCTGCCGGGCGAGCAGCACGTGTTCGGCGGTCTGCGGCATGATCCCGTCGAGCGCGGATACGACGAGGATCGCCCCGTCGAGCTGCGCGGCGCCGGTGACCATGTTCTTGATGTAGTCGGCGTGGCCCGGCATGTCGACGTGGGCGTAGTGCCGGGTGTCGGTCTCGTACTCGACGTGCGCGATGTTGATGGTGATGCCGCGGGCGGCCTCCTCCGGGGCGCGGTCGATGCGGTCGAACGGCACGAAGGTGCCGGTGCCGCGCCCGGCGAGGACCTTGGTGATGGCGGCGGTCAGGGTGGTCTTGCCGTGGTCGACATGGCCCATGGTGCCGATGTTCAGGTGCGGCTTGGTGCGCGCGTAGGACGTCTTGGACATGGCTGTACCTCGAAGCCTCTCAGCCGTGAAGAAGAATGCGGGACCCCGGGGACCGGCCGACCCTCCCCCTGCGGGGTCCGCCGGACGATCCGGAGAGGGTCAGCTTCGGGCGCCGTCGACAGCGGCCACGAGGAGCGGGACGGCAGCCTTCGGGGCATCCGCGACGGCGGATGCTGCGAGGACGAAGGCGTACCGGAACATGCCGTCGATCATTGCCGACGGTTTGTCCGGCGTCGAATGGTTTTCGGGCGAACGGCTCGTGCGGGCGGGCGGGTTCAGGTGCCGATGTTCTTCAGTGCCTCCCGGACGGTCAGCGGGGCGAACCGGCCCCGCTCCCGTCCCATGAAGGCCCGCACGGCCTCGGGGTCGGTCTTGGCGTACTCGCGCAGTGCCCAGCCGACCGCCTTGCGGATGAAGAAGTCGGGGTGGCCGGACTGGAGCAGGCAGTAGGCGAACAGCCGTCCGGTGTCGGTACGTTCCTTGTGGCGGAGCTGGTGGAGCAGCGCCGTGCGCACGATCCACAGGTCACCGTCGGTGATCCAGGCGTCCATGTCGGCGGTGAGCCCCGGGTCGGCGGCGACCAGCGCCCCGACCACGTGCGCGGCGAGCAGGTCCACGGTGTCCCACCAGGGGACGGTGCCGACGAGGTACCGGGTCACCGGCAGGAATCCCGAGGAGCAGCGGCCCGCGTGCCGGCGCAGGAAGTCGACGGCGAAGTAGTGGTACTCGCGCTCGGGCAACTCCCAGCAGCGCAGGGCGACCGCGGTGCAGTCGGCCTCGTCCGGGCGGGGGGTGCCGGCGAGCACGGTGCGCGACAGGGCACGGCGGGCGGTGGTGGGGATGCCCAGGAAGGGCGCCACGTCCTTCATGTAGGCCCGCATGGCGGACGCCCGCGCGGGATCGGCGGCGGCCCCGTACGCCGCCGTCAGCCGTTCCAGCACGGTGTCGGCGAGAGCACTGCGCGGCATCTCCGGCTGAGCCGCACCTGTGACGGTCATGAGACGAACCATACGGCGATCAGACACGTTCGTCGGCTAATGTCACCGGATGCTCGATGCCAACCGCTCTGGCACCGCCACGGCCTCTCCCCGGGCCGCCGCCACGGAGCTTGCCGTCCCCGTGCCGCCGCCGCACCGCGCCGCGTTCACCGCCCGTTGCTCCCGCGTGCTGCTCTCCCCCTACGCCCGGCTCTCCCTGCTGCTCGCCCTGCTGGCCGGCGCGGCCGGCTCCGTGCTGCTGTTCGAGCCGCAGCGGCTGCTGACGCACGGCTGGCCGGCGCAGCTAGGCGGGGCCGCGGCGGCCGTCGTGTTCGCGGCCGCCTACGGCCTGTGCACCGTGGCGTTCGTGCCGCGCCCCTTGCTGAACCTGGCCGCGGGCGCGTGGTTCGGCTCGCAGCTGGGGCTGGTCTCGGCGCTGGCGGGCACGGTGCTCGGGGCCGGGGTGGCGTTCGGGCTGGGCCGGCTGCTCGGCCAGGACGCGCTGCGCCCGCTGCTGCGGGGCCGCTGGCTGAAGGCCGCGGACGGCCAGCTCAGCCGGCACGGGTTCCGGTCCATGCTGGCCGCCCGGCTCTTCCCGGGGGTGCCGTTCTGGGCGGCGAACTACTGCGCGTCCGTCTCCCGCATGGGCTGGCTGCCGTTCCTGCTGGCAACGGGCCTCGGCTCCGTCCCGAACACGGCCGCCTACGCGGTGGCCGGAGCCCGCGCCTCGGCTCCGACCTCCCCCGCCTTCCTGATCGCCATGGCCGGCATCGCCCTGCCGGCGCTCGCGGGCACGGTCGTGGCCTGGCGCAAGCGCCACCGGCTGCGCGGCCGGTGAGCCGCCGGGCCCGCCCGGACCGGACCGGGTGACGAGGGGCCGGCTCAGACGCCTTCGAGGATCATCGCGTTGGCGAGTCCGCCCGCCTCGCACATGGTCTGCAGGGCGTACTGGGCGCCGCGGGCACGCATGGCGTGCACCAGGGTGGTGGTGAGCCGGGTGCCGCTGGCGCCGAGCGGGTGGCCGAGGGCGATCGCGCCGCCGTGCACGTTGACCCTGGCGAGGTCGGCGCCGGTCTCCTGCTGCCAGGCGAGCACCACGCTGGAGAAGGCCTCGTTGACCTCGAACAGGTCGATGTCGGCCAGGCTCAGGCCCGCCCTGCGCAGCACCTTCTCCGTGGCCGGGATGACACCGGTGAGCATCAGCAGCGGGTCGGAACCGGTCACGGCGAAGCTGTGCAGGCGGGCCAGCGGGCGCAGGCCGAGCCGGGCCGCGGTCTCGCTGGAGGTGATCAGCACGGCGGAGGCGCCGTCGTTGACGGGGCTCGCGTTGCCCGCGGTGACGTTCCACTCGATCTGCGGGAAGCGCTCGGCGAAGCCGGGGTCGTGGTAAGCGGGCCTGAGGCCGGCGAGGATCTCCGGGGTGCTGTCCGGGCGGACGCACTCGTCGCGGGCGACGCCGTCCAGCGGCGCGACCTCGGCGTCGAACAGCCCGGACTCCCAGGCGGCGGCGGCCTTCCGGTGGGAGGAGACGGCGAACTCGTCCAGCTGCGCGCGGGTGAGGGACCACTTGGCGGAGATGAGTTCGGCGCTGATGCCCTGCGGGACCAGGCCCTCCGGGTAGCGCTCGGCGACACCCGGCCCGAACGGGTCCTTGCCGGCGGGCACGTTGGACCACATCGGCACCCTGCTCATCGACTCCACACCACAGGCGACGACGAGGTCGTAGGCGCCGGAGATCACGCCCTGGGCGGCGAAGTGCACGGCCTGCTGCGAGGAACCGCACTGCCGGTCCACCGTGGTCGCCGGGACCGACTCCGGGAAGCCGGCGGAGAGTACGGCGTACCGGGTGGTGTTCATGGCCTGCTCGCCGACCTGGTCGACGGTGCCGCCGATGACGTCGTCGATCAGCGCGGGGTCGACGCCGGAGCGCTCGACGAGGGTGCGCAGCGTGTGTGCCAGGAGCTGCACCGGGTGGACGTGGGCGAGGGAGCCGCTCGGCTTTCCCTTGCCTATGGGGGTGCGTACGGCTTCGACGATGACTGCGTCTCGCATGGGGAGGGCCTCCAGCGTGATCGGACGGGCTACTGGCGAGTAGGAAATCCGGACTCACCATAACCCTGAGAGTTGGAAAATCAAACCCTCATCTAGACTGAACCGCATGGCCGCCACCAAGGACCCGCGCCCCTGCTCCATCGCCGACGCCCTCAGCCTGGTCGGCGAGAAGTACTCGCTGCTCGTCCTGCGCGAGGTGTGCCTGGGGAACGGCCGCTTCGACCAGCTCGTGCGCAACATCGGCGCCCCCCGCGACATCCTGGCCACCCGGCTGCGCCGGCTCGTGGAGGCCGGCATCCTCACCAAGCGCCTCTACAGCGAGCGCCCGCAGCGGTTCGAGTACCGGCCGACGCAGGCGGGGCTGGAGCTGGAGCCGGTCCTGTGGACGCTCAAGGAGTGGGGCGACCGCCATCTGCGCGGCGGCATCGATCTGCCGATGGCGCTCGAGCACGAGTGCGGCAGCGAACTGGTGCCCGTGGTCACCTGCCGTGCCTGCGGGGACCCCGTACGGCACGGGGAGCTGACGGCCCACCCGCAGGCCCCCGGCTGGACGGTCTCGGGACCGTCGGCGGCCTGAGCGCACCTGACCTCCACCGGACCGCCGGCGACCCGACGGCCTTCGCCGGACCGTCGGTGGTCCGAACGGCCTTCGCCGGACCGTCGGTGGTCCGAGCGCGCCGGACCGCCCTCGGGCGGGCGAGGGCCGCGGGCTGTCCGGACCCTGTTTCCGGGCTGTGATCCCGGCCCGCTACGCTGCCCTCGTCACATGATCACCATTTCCCGCCAGCACTTGGACGCCATACCTTCATGTCTTGGTTTGAATCCCTCGTCCTCGGACTCGTCCAGGGGCTGACCGAATTCCTGCCCGTCTCCTCCAGCGCACATCTGCGGCTGACCGCGGCGTTCTCGGGCTGGAAGGACCCCGGTGCGGCCTTCACGGCGATCACGCAGATCGGCACGGAGACCGCGGTGCTGATCTACTTCCGCAAGGACATCGGCCGGATCATCTCGGCCTGGTTCCGGTCGCTCTTCGACAAGGCGATGCGGCACGACCACGACGCGCAGATGGGCTGGCTGGTGATCGTCGGCTCGATCCCCATCGGGGTGCTGGGCGTGACACTGAAGGACCAGATCGAAGGCCCGTTCCGCGATCTGCGGATCACCGCCACCATGCTCATCGTCGTCGGCGTGGTCATCGGCATCGCCGACCGGCTGGCGGCCCGGGACGAGAACGGCGGCCGGCACCGGGCGCCCAAGCAGCGCAAGACCCTGGAGAACCTCGGCATCAAGGACGGTCTGGTCTTCGGCCTGTGCCAGGCCTGCGCCCTGATCCCCGGCGTCTCGCGCTCCGGTGCGACCATCAGCGGCGGCCTGTTCATGGGCTACAAGCGCGAGGCCGCGGCCCGTTACTCGTTCCTGCTCGCCATTCCGGCCGTCCTCGCCTCCGGCGCGTTCGAGGTGAAGGACTCGCTGGGCGAGGGCCATGTCGACTGGCCGCCCACCCTGTTCGCGACGGTGATCGCGTTCGCGTCGGGGTACGCGGTGATCGCGTGGTTCATGAAGTGGATCTCCAACAAGAGCTTCATGCCGTTCGTCTGGTACCGCGTAGCCCTCGGCATCGTGATCATCGCCCTGGTCGGGGCGGGCGTGCTGAGCCCGCACGCGGCGGAATCGGCGAGCTGACGGCCGTCCCACCAGGCTCGGCCCCTGCCCGTGCCCCTGCACACCACCCCTGTTTCCGACGGCCCTGCCCCCCGCAGCCCCGGTTTAGGACAACTTCCGGGCGCGGGCGGCACGCGCCCGACCTGCACAACACCCGGAGGCCGCCGAGCAGTTCGACGCCAGGAACCGGCTCCCGCCCGGCGCCGGTGACCAACCCCATACCTTCTGCGTAGCCACGCGGTAGCGCACGGTCAGTGCTTGCCCCTAGGCTGTCCGCATGTCCCCCGATTCCCTGCCCCCTGGTTCCGTGCGGTCTGCTGCCGAGGTCAACGAGCAGATCCGGGCGCTGTGGCTGCGTGCGGGCGGCACCCTGTCGGCCCAGGAGCGCGCGGAGTACGAGCTGCTGGTGATCGAGTGGGCCGCGGCGATCCGCTGCCAGGTCATCGAGGCGGCCTGACCACCTGCCAGGGCAAGGCACTTCGGTGAGGCCCGGCTGTCACACTGCCCTCATGGACACCACACCCGAGCAGATAAGCACCCGGACGGCGGCCGCATGGACCGTGGCGCTCGCCGTCCTCGGCGGATTCACCGGCCTCGCCTGGGACGGGCCGTTCCTCGCCGTGACCTGTGCCCTCTCCCTGGGCGGCGGCGCGGCCCTGGGAACGGCCCTGTCCCGCCGTCGCATGGTCGCGTCCATCCGGGAGGGCCAGGGCAGGGCCGCCGCTCTCGGATACGCCGACGGCATCGCGGACATGATGGTGCTGGGCATCACCGCGTACCGGGACTCCGTCTTCCCGCTGTCCGGCCCCGGCGCGGTGGACACCGCCGAGCGCGTGGCACGCCGTGAGGCCGCCTACCGGCTCACGGCCGCCGACGGGCTCCCCCACCACCTTCGCGAGGCCGCGGCCGCCGCCCTCGAAGCGATCGACGAAGGGCATGATCCCGACGCCACCCGGTCCGCCGTCGAGGACCTCATGAAGGCCGTACGGGAGCAGCGCCGGGCCCCGTGACCCCGGCGGGACCGGCGCCGGGCGTGAACGTGAAGCACGGTCCTGTCCCGCCCTCTCGGGAGTGGTGGCCCCCACTGTTGCCGAGCGGATATGCGAGACGGCCGTCGCTGACTAGAGTCTTCCCGTTACACCTGGTTGTGGGGACAGCCGGAGCGCGTTGGGGAGGGCCTGCAGCACATGAGTCGTCGTTCCACCGGCTTGGTCGGCATCTGGGCCGAAATGCAGCGGCAGCAACAGCGGCAGCTGGAGGCCGAAGCCAGACGACGCAGACAACAAGAGCAGCAAGCACGCGCACGACATCGACGAGCTGCCCAGGACTACCGGGACTACCGGCAGGCGGAGGCACTGCGCCGCACCCAGGAGCTGGACGCGCAGGTCGTGTCGCTGCAGCACCTTCTCGCCACGGGTTGCCAGGCTCCGCCCTTCAGACCTTCCTCACTCATGCGCCCTGAAGAACTCGAGCCCTTCACGCCGGGCGCCCTGGCGCAGCCCGTGCCCCTGCCGGACATCGATCACTACCAGGCGCAGAGCGGGTGGACTGCCGGCCGCCGCGCCCAGGCACAGGCGGAGGCTCGGGCACGCTTCGAGCGGGACCGGCAGGCGGCCCAGGCCGCGGAGGCCCAGCGGCTGCGGCAGTTGGCGGCGTACCAGAGGCAGTACCAGCAATGGGCGGACGCCCGGCTGGCCGAGGTACGACAGCACAACGCCGGTGTCGTCGAGCTGACCGAGGGCGTCCGGCGCCGTGATCCCGACGCCGTGGTGGAGTACTTCTCCGCCGCGCTGTACGCCTCGACGGCGTGGCCGGAAGGCTTCCCCCGGCAGGTGACCGCTGCCTACGACGCGGCGGCAGGACAGCTGGTGCTGGACTGGGAGCTGCCCGCCTACGACGTCGTACCCGAGGCCAAGTCCGTTCGGTACGTGTCCGGAGCGGACCAGGACAAGGAGACCGCCCGTCCGGTGGGCCAGCGGCGGGCCCTGTACCGGGACGTGCTGGCGCAGTGCATGCTGCTCGTTCTGCACGAGCTGTTCACCGCGGACGACTCGGGCGCGCTCGCCTCGGTGGCACTGAACGGGTTCGTGGACGGCCATGACCCCACGACAGGGCGGCCGGGCCACATCTACCTGGCCACCGTGCTGGCCGCGCGCTCGACCTTCGGCGACCTGCACCTGGCCCAGGTGGACGCGGGCAGTTGCCTGGCCGATGCCCTGCGCGGGCAGCTCTCGGCCCGGCCCGACCAGCTCGCGCCGGTGCGTCCGGGCCGCCGGCCGCAGGAGGCCGGGAACCGTGTCGTCACGCACGGCGGCGACGGCGAGCCCGACCTCCTCGAGATGGATCCGATCGCCTTCGAGAATCTCGTCGCCGATCTCTTCCGGGCCATGGGGATGCAGGCGGTCACCACCCAGCGCTCGAACGACGGCGGCGTGGACGTCGACGCGGTGGATCCGACGCCGATCCGAGGCGGCAAGATCGTCGTGCAGGTGAAGCGCTACCGCAACACGGTGCCGCCGACCGCCGTGCGCGACCTGTACGGAACCGTCCAGGACGCCGGTGCCAACAAGGGTGTGCTGGTGACGACATCAGGGTTCGGGCCCGGCTCGCACACCTTCGCCCAGGGCAAGCCCCTGGAGCTGATCCCGGGAACCGAACTCGTCGACCTGCTGCACCGCCACGGACTGCGTGGCCGCCTGGGCGACGGGGCAGATCGCGCCGCGCAACAGCCGCAGCCGGCACCGGCACCGGCACCGGCACCGGCAGGGGCATCTACGCCGACGGCTCCGGACACCCGATCGTCCGACGACCACGTCATCCTGGGGATGTCGTGGACCGGAAGCGTCGCGCTGGACGTGTGCGCGCTCGTCTGCCGTGGCAACCGTGTGCTCGGCGACGACCACTTCGTCTTCTACAACAACCCGCAGACACCCGACGGCTCCGTACGCACGCTTCCCGCCACCGCCCCCGACAAGGCGGCCGTCCGCGTCTCCTTCGACGCGCTGCCGGCCGAGGCCGACCGGCTCGTCCTGGTGGCGGCCGTCGACCCGGAGGCCGACCCGGAAGCCGACCTCTCCGGCTTCACGGACGCCCGTGTCCGCCTGCTCGACCCGACGCGGGCCGAGGTGGACCGTCTGGAGGTCTCCGACGGCCGACCGGGCGAGACCGCGCTGGTACTCGGCTCCTTCCGGCGCAGGTCGAACGGGGACTGGACCTTCGTGCTGGGCGGCAGGGGCTACCCGGGAGGGCTGGAGGAACTGGTGCAGGATTTCGGCATCCAGGTCGACTAGGAATCCCCGCACTCGCGCTCAGGTGCGGGGCGCTCGTGACGGATCCGGCGCCGTGAAGCGGCGCGGAGCCGGAGCCGGAAGCCGTGCGACACCCCATATTCACCTCGCACACCTCTTGGCTCCGCGTCCGCCGTGCCCAACACTGTGCCGATGACGCAGCGTGCGGAGTTCGCGACCGTGAGGGACCGACTGGCCGTGGACGACCTGGTCACCGCGTATGCGGTGGCGGTGGACGACGGCGACTGGGCGGCGTACCGGAGGCTGTTCACGGCGGACGGGAGAGCCGACTACCGGTCGGCGGGCGGCATCGAGGGCGACGCCGAACGGATCGCCGTCTGGCTCGCCGAGAGCCTGGCCCTGTTCGGCATGCGCCAGCACCTGATCGTCAACCGGCAGGTGCGGTTCGGGGCCCTGGAGCACGACACCGGGGACACCGCCCGGGTACGGGCCGACTATCTCAACCCCATGCGCTTCGCCGGCCCGGGCGGCGCTGCCGCACCGGACCTGGTGTGCGGTGGCCGTTACGACTTCGGACTGCTGCGCACCACGGACGGCTGGCGGCTGCGCGAGGTCGTCGTGCACGAGAAATGGCGCGAACTACGGGCCGCGAACGCGCCGGTTCCCTGAGGGACGTGAGGGGTAGCCGGCCCCGGCCCTGAACGCGCCGCAGGCGCCCCGTCACGCCGTGCACGGCGACGCGGCCCACCACCACCTGCACAGCCCCTCGCTCCGAGGCGCAACGGTGACGTCCCGCGACGCACACTGGAGGCAGGTGCTGGGTAGGAAGGGTCCCTATGAGGACGTTCGACCACTGGCTGACCTCCCCCTGGCGGCGTTCCGGCGCCGCCGCCCTCGTGGGTGCCCTGCCCGTACTCGCCTTCCCCGCACCCTCGCTGTGGTGGTTCGCGTACGTGGCCCTGGTTCCCTGGATCCTGCTGGCCCGCTCGGCGCCGACCGCGCGACGGGCGGCCTACGACGGCTGGTGGGGCGGCTTCGGCTTTCTGGTGGCCGTGCACCACTGGCTGCTGCCGAGCCTGCACGTGTTCATCTTCCTGATAGCCGTCCTGCTGGGCGCGCTCTGGGCGCCCTGGGGCCTGCTGGTGCGCCGGTTCCTGGGCGGGGTGCCGTCGGCGGGCCGGGGTGCCGCGGCGCTGCTGGTGCTGCCGTCCGGCTGGCTGCTGGTGGAGCTGGTGCGCTCCTGGCAGGGGCTCGGCGGGCCGTGGGGGATGCTCGGCGCCAGCCAGTGGCAGGTGGGTCCGGCACTGCGGCTGGCGTCGGTGGGCGGGGTCTGGCTGCTCAGCTTCATGGTGGTGATGGTCAACGTGGCGGTGGCCGTGCTGGTGTCCGTCCGTGCGTGGCGGGCACCCGCCCTTGCCTCGCTCCGGGCCACGGCCGCCGCGGCGCTGGTGGCCACGGTCGCCGCGGCCTGTGCTGCCTGGGCGTGGGCGCCGCGCCCGGACATGGCAGGGCGGGTCCGGGTCGCCGTCGTACAGCCGGGTGTCGTGGCCGGGCAGGACAGCGGTGACAGGCGGTTCGACCGGGAGGAGCAGCTGAGCCGGCGGCTCGCCGGGCAGGGTGTCGACCTGGTGGTGTGGGGCGAGTCCAGCGTCGGCTTCGACCTGGGCGACCGGCCCGACCTGGCCCGGCGGCTCGCCGCCCTGTCCCGCGAGACCGGCGCCGACGTCCTGGTGAACGTGGACGCCCGTCGCTCCGACCGGCCCGGGATCTACAAGAGTTCGGTGGTGGTCGGCCCGGACGGAGCGACCGGCGACCGGTACGACAAGATGCGGCTGGTCCCGTTCGGCGAGTACATACCCGCCCGTTCGCTGCTCGGCTGGGCCACCTCGGTGGGCCGGGCCGCCGGTGAGGACCGTCACCGCGGCACCGGACAGACGGTGATGAACGTCGGGCACGGGCTGCGGATCGGCCCGCTGATCTGCTTCGAGACCGCGTTCCCCGACATGAGCCGGCATCTCGCCGAGGACGGCGCCGACGTCCTGCTCGGCCAGTCCTCCACCTCCTCGTTCCAGGGCAGCTGGGCGCCGGAGCAGCACGCCTCGCTGGCCGCGCTGCGGGCCGCGGAGACCGGCCGCCCGATGGTGCACGCCACCCTGACCGGCGTCTCCGCGGTGTACGGCCCCGACGGCGGGCGCCTCGGCCCGTGGCTCGGCACGGACGCGAGCGCCGCCCGCGTGTACGACGTACCGCTGGCGCACGGCAGCACGCCGTACGTCCGCCTCGGCGACTGGCCGGTGCACGGCGCGCTGCTGGTGCTGGCCGCGCTGGGCGTCGCCGAGGGGGTGCGGGCGTTCAGGCTGCGGCGGGGTGGTCCTGAACCGCTCGTACCACCCGCTCGCACAGCTCATGGGTCGCCAGCGCGTCACGGGCGCTGAGCGGCTTGCCGGCCCGCACGGCGTCGAGGAAGGCGAGGACCGCCTGCTCGATGCCGCGCTGACGGGCCACCGGCACCCAGTCGCCGCGCCGCCGCACGGTCGGCTGCCCCTTGTGGTCGATCACTTCGGCGAGGTTGACCACCTGGCGCTTGGTGTCCTGCCCGGAGACCTCCAGGATCTCCTCGTTGGAGCCGCTGAGCCGGTTCATCACACCGAGCGCGGTGAAGCCGTCGCCGCCGAGCTGGAGCACGACGTGGTGGAGCAGCCCGTCCTCCACGCGGGCGCGCACGGTCACGTCGTCGACCGGGCCGGGCACCAGGAAGCGCAGGGTGTCGACGACGTGGATGAAGTCGTCCAGGATCATCGAGCGCGGTTCCTCGGGCAGTCCGATCCGGTTCTTCTGCATGAGGATCAGCTCGCGCGGGTGGTCCAGGCACTGCGCGTACCCGGGGGCGAGGCGGCGGTTGAAACCGACGGCCAGCGGGACACCGCGCTGCTCGGCGAGGGCCACCAGCCGCTCGGAGTCGGCGAGTTCGTAGGCGAGCGGCTTGTCCACGTACGTCGGGACGCCGGCCTCCAGCAGCCTGGTGACGATGTCCGGGTGGACGGCGGTGGGGGCGTGCACGAAGGCCGCGTCGAGTCCGGCGCCGAGCAGCGAGTCCAGGCTCGTGTGCCGCTGCTCGCGGGGCAGGTGGAGGGTGTCGGCCACCCGGTCCAGCGTGGCCGGCGTGCGGGTCTGCAGGTGCAGGTCGATCCCCGGCCGTGTGCCGAGCACCGGCAGGTACGCCTTCTGCGCGATGTCCCCGAGTCCGATGCAGCCGACCTTCACGTGCGCTCCCTCTACCGCTGGCCTGCGTGTTCCCTGCCGGAAGCATACGGGGGCCGCCAGTCGGCGATGCCGTCGAAGCCACGCAGGAAGAGCGCCGGTCCGGCCTTCGAGAGGACGGCGACGGCGGTGTCGCGTACGACGACGGCGGCGCGGTTGCCCGCCATGTTCAGGCGGGCGACCCGGACGGCCCGGCGGGCGACGGCGGTCGTCCGCGGCAGGCGGGCGGCGGAGTAGGCGGACGGTTCGGCGGCGTGGTGCGCGAGGACGACCGCGTCCTCGATGGCCTGGTTGCCGCCCTGCCCGAGAGTCGGGGGCATGGCGTGGGCGGCGTCGCCGAGGAGGACGGTGCGGCCCGAGTGGTGGGCGGGCAGCGGCCGGTCGATGTGGTGGACGTCGTGCCGGAGCACGTCCTCGGGGCGGGCGGCGGCGAGGACGGCGGGGATCGGGTCGTGCCAGTCGCCGAAGCGGCGCAGGAGTTCGGCCTTCTCGTCGTCCGGCGCCCGCTCCCCCGCCGGTGCCACGGCCGCGGCATAGGCGTAGACGCGGCTGTCCTTGAGGGGGTGCGTGCCCCAGATGCGCCCCAGCCCCCAGGTCTCGTGCGAGGCGAACTCCGCGCCGGGCACCGGGATCAGCACCCGCCAGGTGGTGAATCCCGCATAGGCCGGTCCGGGGTGGGACGGGAACAGTGCGCCCCGGACCCGTGAGTTGATGCCGTCCGCGCCGACCACCAGCTCCGCCTCCAGCTCCTCGTCCCCGGCGGTCACCCGGGCGGGGCGGGCGCGGTCGCCGGGATCGGCCAGGGCCGCGGTGGCTCCGGTGCGGACGGCGCCGGGCGGCAGCAGGGCGGCGAGCCGGTCCAGGAGGGTGGCCCGGGGCAGCAGCACCAGCGGGCCGCCGAAGCGGGCGGCGGCGGCCTCGGCGTCGGCCCGGGACAGCCAGCGCCCGCGCGGGGTGCGCAGTCCCCCGTCGCCCTGCCAGGCGGCGAGGTCGCGGATCTCGTCGCCGACGCCGATGACGTCCAGGGCGCGCAGGGCGTTCGGGGCGAGTGAGATGGCCGCGCCGACGGGCTCCAGGGAGGGAGCGCGCTCCAGCACGGTCACGGTCCAGCCCCGCTGGTGCAGCGCCGCCGCCGCGGTCAGACCTCCGATACCGCCGCCGATGACGATCACACGCTCCGACCGTGCCATGACCCCTCCTTCGAACTACATCTGTAGTGAGGACGACGTTACTACAGTCGTAGTGAGGTGGGTAGGGTCAGCTCATGCCCGCAGTCACGCCCGGCCCCTCCCGCGCCGATCTCGTCGCCGACACCGCCCTCGCCCTGCTCGCCGAGCGCGGCATGCGCGGCCTCACCCACCGGGCGGTGGACGAGGCGGCCGGACTGGCGCAGGGTTCGACGTCGAACGTGGCGCGCACCCGGCAGGCCCTGCTGGAACTGGCGGTACGACGGCACGCCGAGCGCGAGGCGCGGGTGCTGGCGGTGGAGGGGATGCCGGACCCGAGCGGCGGACTCGACGCGCTGGCCGAGGGCCTGGCGCTCGCGGTCCACCGGTCCCTCACCGACAACCGCGACCTGTTGATCGCCCGCTACGAACTCGCCCTGGAAGCCACGCGCCGCCCCGAGCTGCGCGCCTTCTACGACCGCACCGGCGCCGTCTTCAGGGAGCAGCTGGCCGCCCTGCTCACCGCGGCCGGCTCCGCCGATCCGGACCGCCACGTCCTGTCCCTGGTCGCCTGGGCGGACGGGCTGATGTTCTCGTGCGCGGCGGGGTCCTTCGGCGCATGGACACCGGGCCCGGACGAGATCCGCACGGGCCTGCGGGAACTGCTGACCGCACTGCTGGGCCGGTGACGGCTCCGGACGGAGAACCCGTCCGGAGCGGGAGCGGCCGACCGGACGACCGGTCCGGTGAGAGAACTGCTCGCCGGCCTGCTGGGCGATGAGCGCTCCGGGCGGAAGACCGGTCCGGTGTGATCTTCGGTGAGGAAGGCCTCGCCCGACGGCCTGATCACCCCGGCCGGCAACGAGACGGCGGACGGCTGCACGGGCGGCTGGTTCGTCACCCTCGGCGCCGCGCAACCCCTCGCAAGGGGCACGAGATCACCCGTGCGGGGTCACATCGTCCGCTCCCTGCTGCCGAACGGGGCGGCGACCCAGCAGAGTTGCGTGGGTGCATCGAACGACGACCACCGCAGCGCTCCTGGTCACCGTGGCCGTCTCGGCCCTCTCCGGCTGCGTGACGGTGCAGCGCCCGGCGGTACCGGAACCGCAGCCGGACAGCGCGCCCTCCCAGCCGACGGCGCCCCGTCCGGAGGGCGGCGCGCAGCCCCGCGTGGTGCAGGCACCCGTCCGGGAGGCGCTGGAGATGGCCGTCCCGTCCCGGCGGCCGGGGCCGTCCACGCCGTCCGCCCGGCACCGGCCCCCGGCCACGCCGGAGGCCACCCACCGCCGGCCGGCCCCGGCCGAGGCTCCACGCCCGGCCCCACGCCCCGGCCCCACCGGGCGGCCGGTCACCGACACCCCCGGCCCGGTCCCGGCGGTACCGGGCGCCCCGGACGTGTGCGCCCTGGGCAGGACGTACGGCGGCTGGCACCAGGACAGCCCCGAGGCGCGGATCTGCGCCCAGGCGTACGGGCGGTGATACGGGCGGTGACCCGTGCCCGGAACCCGCGGAGCGGCTACCGCTGGCGGGGCGGCCCCCAGCCCTCGCCCTGCGGGGTGCCGTCCTCCCCCAGCCGGAGTTCCAGACGGCTGATCGCGGACCGGACCCCGTCGCCGTAGCCGTCGTCGGCCAGGGCGACCGCTGCCGTGCGCGCCCGGCGCAGATGGCTGCGAGCCGCCTCGGCCCGGCCCAGCTTCACGTAGTCGGCGGCCAGGTTGAGGTGCAGGGAGGGGAAGAAGCCCCGGAGGCCCGAGGGGTCGCCGTCCGCGCGGCCGTCGGTCAGTTCCTCCGCCGCCGACAAGGCCCGCAGGTCCCAGGCGAGTTCGTCCGCCGGGTCGTCCTGGGTGTCGGCCAGGTAGTGGGCGAGGGTGCAGCGGTGCAGCGGGTCGCCGCTCTCGCCGATCTCCGCCCACAGGTCCAGGAAGCGACTGCGGGCCTCCTCGCGGTCGCCGCCGTGGTGCAGCATCACGACCTGCCCGATCCGCGTCAGAACGGCATCCGGTGCCGCCTGCTCCTGTCGCTCCGCCACGGTGCCCTCCGGGCCGTCGTTGGGTGTCCGTTCCCGACGCTAGCCGGGAGCGTCGGGATTCCCGGTCAGGCGGCGCCGGTGTGCGGTGCGGCGGGACCGGCCCCGGTGTGCGGTGCGGCGGGACCGGCGGCGGGCGTCCGCGCCGGTCCCGCTGCGCGCACGCGTCAGCCCAGGTTCGGGATCCGCCAGTCCACCGGGTCGTGGCCCTGGGCGGCGATCGCCTCGTTGATCTGCGTGAACGGCCGGGAGCCGAAGAACTTCTTCGCGGACAGCGGCGAGGGGTGCGCGCCCTTGACCACTACGTGCCGGGTCTCGTCGATCAGCGGGAGCTTCTTCTGGGCGTAGTTGCCCCACAGGACGAAGACGGCCGGGTCGGGGCGGGAGGCCACCGCGCGGATGACGGCGTCGGTGAACTTCTCCCAGCCCTTGCCCTTGTGCGAGTTGGCCTCGCCGGACCGGACCGTGAGGACCGCGTTGAGCAGCAGGACGCCCTGCCGGGCCCACGGCATCAGATAGCCGTTGTCCGGGACGGGCAGGCCCAGCTCCTCCTGCATCTCCTTGTAGATGTTCCGCAGGGAGGGCGGGGTCTTCACCCCGGGACGGACCGAGAAGCACAGGCCGTGGCCCTGGCCCTCGCCGTGGTACGGGTCCTGGCCCAGGACGAGGACCTTCACCTGCTCGTACGGCGTCGCGTCCAGCGCGGCGAAGACCTCCTCGCGCGGCGGGTAGACGGGACCCTTCGCCCGCTCCTCCTCGACGAACTCGGTCAGCTCCTTGAAGTAGGGCTGCTGCAGCTCGTCGCCCAGAACCCCGCGCCAGGACTCGGGCAGCATGGCGATGTCGGTCACGTCAACGTCCTCACGATGTCAATCAGCTACGGCCTGCGGTCACTTCCAGCATTCAGAACCTACAGGCGACCACTGACAATCGCTGCCGCGAGGGCGGCTCACCAGCTGGTCTTGCGGTGCAGCGCCCACATCGTCATGATCGTCGACGGGTCCAGGGCCTGCTCGCCGCCGGAGATGTCGTCGCTGGCCGCGACGAACTGCCGGCCCTGCCACAACGGGATCAGCCGGGCGTCGTCGACCATGATCTGCTGGGCCTCCTCCATGTCCTTGACGGTCTTGGCCCGGTCGCTCTCCGCGCGCGAGTGGGGCACCAGCCGCTCGGTGATGTCCTTGGACGGGTACGGCGTGCCGAGCGCGTTGTGTTCGCCGACGAACGGGGCGATGAAGTTGTCCGCGTCCGGGAAGTCCGGGAACCAGCCGCGGCCGAACACCGGGTACTCGCCCTTCTGGAAGCCGACGACATAGGTCTTCCAGGGGCGGCTCTTGAGGGTGACGGTGAACAGGCCGGAGTCCTCCAGCTGCCGCTTCAGCTCCTTGAACATCAGGGCCGTCTCGGAGCCGTAGCGGTCGGTGGTGTACCAGAGGGTGAGCGGAACCCGCTGGGTGATGCCCGCGCCGGAGAGGATCTTGCGGGCCTTGGCGACGCTCGGGTTCCCGAAGTCGTCGAAGAAGTCGGTGGTGTGCCCGGTCAGGCCCTTGGGGACCATCGAGTACAGCGGGTCGACGGTGTCCTTGTAGACGTTGTGCGCGATCGCGCCCCGGTCCACGATCTGGGCGACCGCCTTGCGCACGGCGGGCTGCCTGGCCCAGGAGTCCTTGGGGTTGAACACCAGGTAGCTGATGTCGGTGCCGGTGCCGTCGACCAGCTGCAGGTCCTCGGTGCCGTGCTGCTGCAGGGCGAGGATGTCGTCGGCGGCGAGGCCACGGTAGGTGACGTCGATCTGCTTGTCCCGCAGCGCCTTGACCATGCTGGCGGAGTCCTGGAAGTAGCGGATGGTCACCGCGCTGTTCTGCCGGTTCGCGAAGCCCTCGTAGTTGCCGTTGCCGACCAGGACGGCCTGCTTGCCGTCCTCGTAGGACTCGAGCTTGTAGGGGCCGGAGCCGTAGACCTTGGTGTCCTTGCGCAGCGAGTTCGCGGGGTAGTCGTCCGGGTCGACGATCGACATGGCGGGGGTGGCGAGGACGAACGGGAAGGTGGCGTCCGGCTTGTTCAGGTGGAAGACGATGTCGCGATCGCCGGAGATCTCGACGCGGTCGAGGCTGCCGAGCAGCCCGGCCGGCCCGCCGGCGGCGTTGATCTTGCGGATGCGGTCGATGGAGTGCCGGACGGCCTCGGCGGTCAGCGGGTCGCCGTCGGCGAACTTCATGCCGGCGCGCAGCTTGCAGTGGTAGGTGCGGCTGCTGGAGTCGGTGAAGGAGCAGCTCTCGGCGGCGTCGGGCTGGGGGGTGGTGGCGCCGTTGGGGTAGGCGAGGAGCGTCTGGAAGATGTTCCGGTACAGCTCCCAGGAGCCGTCGTAGGCGCCGGCCGGGTCGAGAGTGCTGGGTGCGCTGGTGGTGCCCACGACGATCGGACCCTGGCTGTCGGGATCACTGTCGGACAGCAGACTGCATCCGGCCACCAGCGATATGGACGCGATCGCCGCGACTCTCCGCAGGAATCGGTTCCGGTTGAACACGCGCACGCTCCTCGATCTGCCATACCAAGGGTCGGCAGACCATACCGCAGCGCTCGAGCCCGTGAACCTCCCCGGAAACATGACTTCTTGATCGATTTCGCGATGACGACGTTGTCATTCCGCTGAGCGGGTCCGGGACGGTGTTCCGGGCGCCGATCTGTCCGAAAATCGGCGCCCGGACGAGATGCTCAGCCCACGCCGGCGTTGAGGAAGATGCCGCCGTCGACGACGAGCGTCTGGCCGGTGATCCAGTCGGACTGGCCGGAGGTGAGGAACGCGGCGGCGCCACCGATGTCGGAGGGCACGCCGAGCCGGGCGAGCGGGTAGGCGGAGGCCGCCTCCTCCTCGCGGCCCTCGTACAGGGCCTGGGCGAACTTGGTCTTGACCACGGCGGGGGCGATGGCGTTGACCCGTACCTTCGGCGCGAACTCGTGCGCCAGCTGCTGGGTCAGGTTGATCATCGCGGCCTTGCTCACGCCGTAGGCGCCGATGAACGGCGAGGGCGCGAGGCCCGCGATCGAGGCGATGTTGACGATCGCGCCGCCGTTGTCCTTCTGCCAGGCGTGCCAGGTCTTCTGCGCGAAGCCCAGCGCGGAGATCACGTTGGTCTCGAAGACCTTGCGGGCGACGTCGAGGTCGAGGTCGGCGATGGGGCCGAACACGGGGTTGGTGCCCGCGTTGTTGACCAGGAAGTCCACCCGGCCGAAGGCCTCCATGGTGCGCTCGACGGCCTCGGTCTGGTGGCCGAGGTCGTGCGCCTTGCCGGCGACGCCGATGACCCGTTCGGCGCCGAGCTTCTCGACGGCCTCCTTCAGGGCCTCTTCGTTGCGGCCGGTGATGCACACGCGGTCGCCGCGGGCCACCAGTGCCTCGGCGACGCCGTAGCCGATGCCGCGGCTCGCGCCGGTGACGAGGGCGACCCGGCCGGACAGCTCGGGGAGTTCGGTCATGTCAGTGCTACCTCTGCATCCCTAGTCGAGCGGTCCGCCGGCCACGTACAGCACCTGGCCGGAGACGAAGCCGGCCGCCTCGCCGGTGAAGAAGGCGATGGCGTTGGCGATGTCCTCCGGCTCACCGACGCGCTGCACCGGGATCTGGGTGGCCGCGGCCTTCTTGAAGTCGTCGAAGCCCATGCCGACGCGGTCGGCGGTGGCCTTGGTCATCTCGGTGGCGATGAAGCCGGGGGCCACGGCGTTGGCGGTGATGCCGAACTTGCCGAGTTCGATGGCGAGGGTCTTGGTGAAGCCCTGCAGGCCGGCCTTGGCGGCGGAGTAGTTGACCTGGCCGCGGTTGCCGAGCGCCGAGGAGGAGGAGAGGTTGACGATCCGGCCGAAGCCCGCGTCCACCATGTGCTTCTGCACGGCCTTGGTCATCAGGAACGAGCCGCGCAGGTGCACGTTCATGACCATGTCCCAGTCCGAGACGGTCATCTTGAACAGCAGGTTGTCGCGGAGCACACCGGCGTTGTTGACCAGGATCGTCGGGGCGCCCAGTTCCTCGGCGATCCGGGCGACGGCCGCCGTGACCTGCGCTTCGTCGGAGACGTCCGCGCCGACCGCGATCGCCTTGCCGCCGGCCGCGGTGATCTTCTCGACGGTGTCCTTGCAGGCGGCCTCGTCCAGGTCGATCACGGCGACCGCGTGACCCTCGGCGGCCAGGCGTACGGCGGTTGCGGCGCCGATGCCGCGCGCCGCGCCGGTGACTACCGCGACCCGCTGTTCAGTGGTGGACATTGCTGCTTCTCCTCGCCCTTGAGAGAACTGTCGGCGCTCTCGGAGAGAGCCCCGCATGCGGTGAGCGACCGCTTAGTACCTTCAGCACCCGTGACGCTAGAAGCCCTGGCACCCGGTGTCAACGGCACATCCGGCCGGTGTGATCCATTACCTCACCAGGAGGTCCAGCAATCGCTCCGTCTCGGCGGCCGGGTCGACGGTCAGGCCGGTGTGCACGGGACCGGGCTGCACCACGGTGGAGCGGGGGGCGATCAGCCAGCGGTAGCGCCGGCCCGCGTCGTCGCCGGCCGCCTGTCCGGCCTCCTCCCCGCCGGCACAGTGCCGCTCGATCGCACCGAGCGCGGCCCGCACCCCGGCCACGTCCGCGGCCGGGTCCAGCGCGAGCAGCCGCGCCTCGTCCAGATGGGTGCGGGCGCCGACGTAGCCGCGGGCACGGCAGTAGAGGACGACGCCCGCGTTGATGCACTCGCCCCGCTCGACCCGCGGTACGACCCGCAGCAGCGCGTACTCGAACACGTCCCGGTCGCCGCCCTGGCCCGCTCGGGTGATGTGCCGTTCGGTGACGTGGCCGGCCATGTGGATGTGCCGCTCGCTCACTTGCCCTCCTCCTGTCCGGCGCCGATGCCGGTGATGCGCTCGGCGACGACGGCCGCCCGTGCGAGCAGTGGCCGGGCGTAGGCCCGGCGCAGGTCGTCCGGGGTGTCGAAGCCGGGCTCGTCGGCGAGCCAGGCCTCGGGCACCTCGGCGGTGACCTCGGCGAGCAGGTCCTCGGTGACCTGCGGCGCCAGGGCGGCCGCGGCCGCCGCCACGTCCGGGGCGAAGCGGGCGAGCGCATGGTCGCGGGCGTCGTACGGGCGGGCGGCCGATGCCTCGGCGGAGGGCCAGTTGTGGTGCCAGATCATGGTGGCACCGTGGTCGATGAGCCACAGTTCGCCCTGGTGCACGAGCAGGTTGGGGTTGCGCCAGGACCGGTCGACGTTGTTGATCAGTGCGTCGAACCAGACGATCCGGCCGGCCTCCGCGGGGTCGACCGGGAAGGCGAGCGGGTCGTAGCCGAGTGCGCCGGAGAGGAAGTCCATCCCGAGGTTGGTGCCGCCGCTGCCCCGGAGCAGGTCCTGCACCTGCTGCTCGGGCTCGCCGAGCCCGAGGACCGGGTCCAGCCGGACGGTGACCAGCCGGGGCATCCGGAAGCCGAGGCGCCGGGCGAGTTCGCCGCACACCACCTCGGCGACCAGTGTCTTGCGGCCCTGTCCGGCGCCGGTGAACTTCATGACGTACGTCCCGAAGTCGTCGGCCTCGACGAGCCCCGGCAGCGAGCCGCCCTCACGCAGGGGCGTGATGTAGCGGGTGGCGGTGACTTCCTTGAGCATCGCCCCAGGTTACTGGCGTCGGGCGGGCGTTCACCGACAACCGGCGCACGGCCCCGGCTCACGCCGGGCAGGGCACCGGCCGGCAAGGATCTGGGCGCCGTCTGAACGGCTGCCGCCGTACGGCCGTACCCCATGACGGACGACGAGAAGCTCCGCGGAAGGGAACCCACATGACCAGCGCTTCGTTCCAGCCCTCAGCGGGACCGGCCCGCCGTACCGTGATGGCGGCCGCCGGCGCGGCCGGGCTCGCCGCCGCGCTGACCGCCTGCGGTTCGGGCGACGACGCGTCCGGCTCCGCCGACACCGGGTCCGCCTCAGCCGGTTCGACGGGCTCGGCGGGCTCCTCCGGGTCCGCGCAGGGCGGCGGTTCCGCCGGTGGCGCCGCGCTCGCCAAGACCGCCGACATCCCCGAGGGCGGCGGCAAGATCTTCAAGGACCAGGGTGTCGTGGTCACCCAGCCGACCGCGGGCACCTACAAGGCGTTCTCGTCCAAGTGCACCCACCAGGGGTGCGCGGTGGGCAGCGTGGCGAACGGCGTGATCGTCTGCCCGTGCCACAACAGTGAGTTCTCCGTGACGGACGGCAGCGTGAAGAAGGGGCCCGCCACCCAGGCGCTGCCCGCGGCGAAGATCTCCGTCTCCGGCGACGAGATCAAACTGGCCTGAGCCGGCTCAGCCGCGCCCGCACGCCGCTTGGAGGCGGCCGAGCACCTCGTCGGTGGTCGCGACCGTGGCGACCAGCGCGAGGGTGTGGCGGATCATCGCGGGGGTGTACTCGGCGGGCACCCCCGCGACGGCGTCGGCCGGGACGACGACGGTGTAGCCGAGGTTGACGGCGTCGAAGACGGCGTTGGGCACGGCCACGTTCGCCGAGACCCCGGTGACGACCAGCGTGCGGCAGCCGAGGTTGCGCAGCAGGGCGTCGACGTCCGTGCCGTGGACCGGGGACAGCCCGTGCAGCCTGCGTACGACGATGTCCTCCTCGCCGACCTCGATCGGCGGTGCGACCCGGACCGCCGTGCTGCCGGTCAGCTGCTGCACGGGGAGCCGCGCGGCGGCCCGGAACAGCCGGGCGTTGCGGCTGGCGCCCCGGCCGTCCGGGCGGCGTTCGGCTATCGCGTGGATCACCTGCACGCCGCTCGCGTGGGCGGCGGCGACCAGCCGGGCCACGTTGTCCAGGGCGCCGGAGGTGCGGGCCTCGCGGGCGAGTTCGGGCAGGGCGCTGTCCGGGCCGACCACTCCCCGCTGGCACTCCACGGTCAGCAGGACGGTACTCGCGGGATCGAGGAGTTCGCCGAGTCGCTCGTACGACGGCATGGCACGTCCTTTCGCCGAGTCCGGGCGGTGAGAGTAGCCACATCCGGTCGCGGGCGGAAGCCGGACCATTCCATTTTCTGACGTGATGTCAGAGGATCACCGCAGCAGGGGATGTCTCTGGCACGACGTGGGAGAAGAGGGGGCCGCATGACCGTCACTGAGCAGCGCCGGGGCCGGAGGATCATGATGACGCCCGGTGAGCTGGACGTGTTCCTGACCACCCAGCGCACCTGCCGGGTCGCGACCGTGTCCGCCGACGGCACACCGCACGTCAGCGCGCTGTGGTTCGCCTGGGACGGGACCTCGCTGTGGCTGTACTCCGTGGTGCGCAGCAGGCGCTGGGCACAGCTGCGGCGCGATCCGCGGGTGGCCGTGGTGATCGACTCCGGCGAGGAGTACGACCAGCTGCGCGGGGTCGAGCTGTCCGGCCGGGTGGAGTTCGTGGGCGAGGTGCCGCGCACGGGCGAGCTGTGCGCCGAGCTGGACACGGCCGAGACGCTGTTCGCGCGGAAGAACTTCGGCCTGGACGAGATGCCCCACGACGGCCGCCACGCCTGGGCCCGGCTGACCCCGGAGAAGATCGTGTCCTGGGACTTCCGCAAGCTGTAGCAGCCGCCGGCGCTCAGTCGAGCTGCTGGGCGGCACCGCGCAGGGCCTCCACCGCCGCGCGGATGGAGGGGCGGCGGTCCGCGTCCGCTCGCCAGACCACGTAGACGTGGCGGCGCACGCGCTGGCTGAGCGGTACGAGCACGACGCCCTCGGGCACCGGCCGGCGGCCCAGCAGCGGGGCGATGCACACGCCCAGCCCGGCTGCCACCAGCCCGAGCTGGGTGTGGCTCTCGCCCGCGCGGTGGCCGACGATCGGCTCGACGCCCTTGGAGCGCAGGGTGAACATCAGCCACTCGTGGCAGAACTCGCCCTCGCCCCAGGTGATCCACTCGTCATCCGCGAACTCGGTGAGGTCCACCTCGTCCCGGTCCGCGAGCCGGTGCCCCACGGGCATGGCGACATCGGCGGGGTCGTCCAGCAGGGGCGCCTTGACCAGGCCGTCGGGCACGGGCATCGGCTTGTTGTACCAGTCCAGGACGACCGCGAGATCGAGGTCGCCGCGGACGACCCCGGCGATGCCCTGCTCCGGCTCCAGCTCGCTGGAGCGCACCCGCAGCCCCGGGTGCTCGGAGCGCAGGGCGCCGAGCGCGGCGGGGAAGAGGCCGCGGGCGGCCGTGGGGAACGCCGACAGCCTCAGTTCGCCGGCGACCTGGCCGCGGTGTGCCTCCAGGTCGGACTCGGCCAGCTCGACCTGGGACAGTATGCGGGCCGCGTGCTCCGACAGCAGCCTGCCTGCGTCCGTGAGCCGCACGCCCCGGCCGTTCTTGGCGAGCAGTTGCTGGCCGACCTCCCGCTCCAGCTTGCCCAACTGCTGCGAGACCGCGGACGTGGTGACGTGCAGGGCCTCGGCGGCGGCACTGACCGAGCCGTGCCGGGCCAGGGCGTCCAGGGTGCGCAGGCGCTCCAGGTTCAACATGTAAGCGATTCTAAGAGGTACCGAGTGGGAAGTCTCGCTTGTCCTACGAGGTTGTGTCCAGCATCGTTGCGGTCATGAGCACGGTCACCGCATCCCCGACCCGGTCCCCCGCCCCCGCCCGTCCCCGCGCCCGCCTCGACTGGCGGCTCCGCTTCGGCGCCCTGTCGTTGATCTGGGGCTTCAGCTTCCTGTTGATCAAGGTGGGGACGGACGGGTACGCGCCGTTCCAGGTCACGCTCGGGCGGCTCGTGTTCGGTACGGCGGTGCTGGCGGCGGCGATGATCGTGAAGCGGGAGCGGCTGCCGCGCGGGGGCCGTCTGTGGGCTCACATGACGGTCGCCGCGTTCTTCCTGAACGCCTTGCCGTTCTCCCTCTTCGCCTACTCGGAGCTGACGATCCCGTCCACGCTGGCCGGCATCTGCAACGCGACCTCGCCGCTGTGGGGCATGGCCCTGTCGCTGGTCGCCCTCTCCGAGGACCGGCCGACGCGGGTCCGTGTCGCCGGGCTCGGGCTGGGCTTCCTCGGGGTCCTGACGGTGCTGGGGGCGTGGCAGGGTTTCCACGGACTGGACGCCACGGGGACGGCGATGGCGCTGCTCGCCTCGCTGAGCTACCCGGTGGGCTGGATCTACGTCCGGCGCACGCTCGCCGGGACCGGCAACTCGCATCTGGCCATGACGGGAGGGCAGCTGCTGCTGGCCACCGTGCAGCTGGCCGTCGTGACGCCCCTGTTCACCGGCGTGCCCCGGCATTTCCCGCTCGTCCCGCTGCTGGCCGTCGCCGCGCTGGGCACGCTGGGCACGGGGCTGGCAGTGCTGATCCAGTACGGGCTGGTGGCCGAGGTCGGGCCCACCACGGCCCAGATGGTCACGTACTTCATCCCCGTCATCGCGACCGCCGCAGGCGTGGCGCTCCTCGGGGAGTCGCTGCGCTGGACGACGCCGGTGGGAGCGGTGATCGTACTCGCCGGGGCGGCGCTCACCCAGGCCCGACGCGGGTGAGTGAGGCACAGACCGACGGGGGGCGCGGGTGCGAGTGAGGCACAGACCGACGGGGGGCGCGGGTGCGTGTGCGGGGTGCCGGCCGGTGGTGGCCGGTCGCGCAGTTCCTCGCGCCCCTTTTGTGTGCCGTCGGCCGTGGACGCCCACCGGGGTGGGGCGCGGGGTGCGTGGGCGGGTGGCAGGGCGGTGGTGGCGGGCGCGTGTTCCTCGCGTCCCTTTGAGTTCGCCGCGCGCCTTGGGGGGTGGTGTCAGGCGTAGGCGCGGGGCGGGGAGGGGCGTACTGCTGTGGCGATCGCGTCGGCCAGGGGGGTGATGTCCTCTGGTGTGAGCGGGGAGATCGTGATGCGGACGCCCGGCCGGGAGGCGAGGCGGAAGCGGGCGCCTGGGGCGACCGCCCAGCCCGACTGGAGGAGGCGGGCCACCGCGCCGGTCTCGTCGGGGACCGGCACCCAGACGTTCATGCCGCTGCGGCCGTGCGCGCCGACCCCGCGCTCCGCCAGCGCGTCGACCAGGGCGTCCCTGCGGGCACCGTACGACCGCGCCACCGCCGCCCGGTCCACCGCGCCCTCCGCCCAGAGGCGGACCACGGCCCGCTGCAGGAGCAGGCTGACCCAGCCGGGCCCCAGGCCCAGGCGGCCCCGGACCCGGTCGACGGTGACGGGGTCCCCGGCGAGCACGGCGAGCCGCAGGTCGGGGCCGTAGGCCTTGGCGGCCGAGCGGACGAAGGCCCAGTGGCGGGTGGCCCCCGCGAGGGGATGCAGCGGCAGGTCCACGATGCCGTGGCCGTGGTCGTCCTCGACGAGCAGGGTCTCGGGATGGTCCCGCAGCACCGCGCGCAGGGCACGCGCGCGCGTGGCGGTCACCGACGCGCCGGTCGGGTTCTGCGCCCGGGCGGTGACGATCAGCGCGCGGGCTCCGGACTCCAGGGCCCGGCGCAACTCGGCGGCGCGCGGCCCCTCGTCGTCCACGCCGACGGGGGCCGCCTGCAGGCCCAGGGCGGGGATCAGGTCGAGGAGACTGCCCCAGCCGGGGTCCTCGACGGCGACCGTGTCGCCGGGCCGCAGATGCGCGGTCAGGATGCGTTCGATGGCGTCCAGGGAGCCGGAGGTGACGGCCAGCGGGCCCGGCGGGACGCCGTCGGCGTCGAGTTCGGCGCGGGCCGTACGGGCGAGGTCCGCGTCGACGGGCTCGTCGCCGTAGCGGACGGGCCGCCGGTCGCCCTGGCCCGCCGCCGCGGCGAGCGCCGGGGCCAGCCGGGGCAGCAGGGCGGGGTCGGGGTTGCCGGTGGACAGGTCGCGGGCACCGGCAGGGACCTCCACGCGCAGTTGCTCCCGGCCGGTGGTGGCCGGCTTGGGGCGCACACGACTGCCCCGGCGGCCGGCCGTCTCGATCACCCCGCGTTCACGCAGGGTGCGGTACGCGGCGGCGACCGTGTTCGGGTTCACCCCCAGCCGGACCGCCAAGTCCCGCATGGGAGGCAGGGGTTGGCCGGGTTGCAGCTCTCCGGTGCCGACCGCCCGCTCCACGTCGGCCGCGATCTCGGCTGCGCCCCGCCCTCGGATCCTATATTCTCCTAGCACAAACAACATTATGCACTAGTGCAAAAGATTCCGCCAGGAGAGGACCGCCATGCAGGCCACGACCGAGGCAACGCAGGCCGCCGCCTACACGCCGACCGACCGGACCGTGCCCACACGCTCCGCGGACCGCGCGTCGTACGACAAGGAGCTGGTGCACGCGATATTGGACGAGGGGTACGTCTGCCACCTCGGCTTCGTGCGGGACGGCGCCCCGGTGGTGCTGCCCACGCTGTACGGCCGGGTCGGTGAGCGGCTCTACATCCACGGCTCCACCGGTTCCCGCCCGCTGCGGATGACCGGTCAGGCCGACCCGGGACTGCCGGTCTGCCTGACGGTCACCCACGTCGACGGACTCGTGCTGGCCCGCTCCGCCTTCCATCACTCGATCAACTACCGCTCGGTCGTGGTGCACGGCGTCGCGCACGAGGTCACCGACCCCGAGGAGCGGCGGACGGCCCTGGACGCGCTGGTGGACCACGTCGTGCCGGGCCGGGCCGCCGACTCCCGGCCCGCGAACAAGAAGGAGCTGGCCGCCACCGCGGTGATCCGCCTGGACCTGGACGAAGTCTCGGCCAAGGTCCGCACCGGCGGCGCCAACGACGACCCCGAGGACCTGTCCCTGCCGCACTGGGCCGGCGTGGTTCCGCTCCGCAAGGGCTACGACGCGCCGGTCCCGGACGCCGGTCTGACGCCCGGCATCGAGCTGCCGGACTACCTGGCGGCGCGAGGGACCGGCCTCGCGGCGCCAATGTCCGGAATCTGAAGATCGCTGGGTTAAACAGGACCGGGGGGACGTCCCGGGAGCAGGGAGAGCCATGCATGGGTCCAGCGTCGACGCATCGCGGCAGGCGGCCACGGTTGCGCGCCCCCGGCCGGCCGTGGGCACCGCGGCGCAGGTCCGGCGGTTCGGATTCGTCGCCGCCGGTGCCGACGTGGTCGCCGCGGCCCTGCCGGTCGCGGCGGCCCTCCGTGCGCTCCAGGAGACGCACGCCGCGCAGCAGACGGCCGTCGCGGCCCTCACCTGGCTGCTCGTGGGCGTCGCCGGCAAGCGCTACGCCCACTGGGTGTGGAGCGAGGGCGGCCCGCTGGGGCCGCTGGTCCGGGACTGGCTGGTACTGCTCGGCGTCCTGGCGCTGCTGCGGACCCTGCTCGGTCTCGGCGGCCTGTCCGCCGCGGTGGTCATCGCGCTGCTGCCCTCCCTCCTCGCCGCCGCGACGGTCCGCAAGGTGATCCACCGGTATCTGCGGGCTCAGCGCCGCAACGCCCGCGCACTGCGCCGGGTCCTCGTCGTCGGGGAAGCCGGCACGGTGGACGCCGTGGTCGGGGCGCTCGCCCAGCGCACCGACCACGAGTACGTGGTGGTCGGTGCGTGCACCGTGGGCACCGGCGAGGTCGCGTCCGGCGTGCCGGTGCGCGTGCGGCTGCGGACGGACGAACCGGACGCGGCCGGCGAGGGCGACGCGTCGGTGGTCTCGGCGGCCGAGGAACTCGGTGCCGATCTGGTCCTGCTGGCCACGGGACGCCATCTGTCGGGGGAACGGCTCCGGCGGCTGTCCTGGGCGCTGTACGACCGGGACTGTCCGCTCATGGTGCTGCCCGGTGTCGTCGAGGTGGCCCGCCGCAGGATCCGGCTCACGACGGCGGCGGGACTCACGCTGCTGCACATCGCGCCACCCACCCGCCAGGGCACGCAGACGATCGCCAAGGCCGCTGTGGACCGGCTGGGCGCGCTGGTCCTCATCGCCGTCCTGCTCCCGTTGTTCGCGGCCCTGGCCGTCGCCGTCCGGCTGGGCTCGCCCGGCCCCGCCTTCTACCGCCAGACGCGCGTGGGCAGGGACGGCGTGCCGTTCCCCCTGTGGAAGTTCCGGACGATGGTCGCCGGCGCGGACCGCATGAGGGCCGGCCTGGAAGAGGCCAACGAGAACGACGGCCACATGTTCAAGGTGCGCCGCGATCCGCGCGTCACGCCCCTCGGCCGCTTCCTGCGCCGCCACTCACTGGACGAGCTGCCCCAGCTGGTCAACGTCGTCCTCGGCCACATGTCGCTGGTCGGCCCCCGTCCGCCCCTCCCGGAAGAGGTCGCCCGCTACGACGAGAGGGAGCGGCGCAGACTGACGGTCAAGCCGGGCCTGACCGGACTGTGGCAGGTGAGCGGACGGTCGGACCTGTCCTGGCACGAAGCCGTCTCGCTGGACCTGCGGTACGTCGACAACTGGTCGTGCGGCTGGGACCTGAGCGTGCTGGCCCGTACCGTCCGCGCCGTGCTCGACGGACGAGGCGCCTACTGAACCGGCGCGGCCGGCCGGCCCGGCCGCCCGGCGAGGGCGGCCTCCGCCGTGCCCAGCCATGAGGCGTAGGTCGCCGCGATGCCGTCCCGCAGGGCGATCCGCGGCCGCCAGCCGAGACCGGTCATGCGCGAGACGTCGAGGAGCTTGCGGGGCGTGCCGTCGGGTTTCGTGAGGTCCTGGATGATCCGCCCCTCGAATCCCACCACCTCCGCGACGATCCCGGCGAGTTCACGGATCGTCAGGTCCTGTCCGCACCCGACGTTGACCGGCTCGTCGCCGTCGTAGCGGCGCAGCAGCGTCACGCAGGCGTCGGCGAGGTCGTCCACGTGCAGGAACTCCCGGCGGGGGGTGCCGCTGCCCCAGAGCACGACCTCGTCGAGCCCGTCGTGCCGTGCCTCGTGGAAGCGGCGGACGAGCGCCGGCAGGACGTGTGAGGACTCAGGGTCGAAGTTGTCCCCGGGACCGTACAGATTGGTCGGCATGGCGCAGATGTAGGAGGCACCGTACTGCCGTCGGTAGGACCGGACCTGGACGACACCGGCGATCTTGGCGAGCGCGTAGGCCTCGTTGGTCGTCTCCAGGGGGCCCGTGAGCAGGGCGTCCTCCGGGATCGGCTGCGGTGCCCGCCTGGGATAGATGCAGGACGAGCCGAGGAAGAGCAGCCGCCGCACCCCGGCGGCACGGGCGGCGGGGATCACGCTCAGCTGGATGAGCAGGTTGTCCTCGAGGAACTGCACCGGGTGCGTGCTGTTGGCGAGGATGCCTCCCACCCTGGCCGCGGCCAGGACGACGGCGTCCGGCCGGGTGTCGCGCAGGAACGCCGCCGTGGCGGCCGCGTCGCGCAGGTCGAGCCGGGACCGGGTGCGGGTGACGACCTCGTACCCGTCGGCCCGGAGGCGGCGCACCAGGGCGGAGCCGACGAGCCCCCGGTGACCGGCGACGTACACACGGGCGGGTGGGGCCAGCAGATCTTCCATACGGCCGAGTCTGCCAGCAACACACCGCATTTCTACCGATATGGGTCCATAGTTCCTGGAGACTCCCCCGGAGACCTGATGTCGACTGGGAAGGACCGTCGCCGTGGAGCGTTCCCTGCGCGGGTTCACCGGAGCCGGTTACGACAAGGGACGCCCACTAGCCGTTCGGGTGGCCTGGTTCGCCGTGCTCCACCTCGTCTTCGTCAAGTGGTGGTTCCCGGCCCGCTGGCGGCCGGCCGTGCTGCGGGCCTTCGGCGCACGCGTCGGACGGCGGGTGCTGATCCGGCACGGGGTGCGCGTGCACTGGCCGTGGCGGCTGGAGACCGGCGACGACGTGTGGATCGGCGAGGGCGCCTGGCTGCTGAACCTGGAGCCGATCAGCATCGGCAGCGATGTGTGCGTCTCCCAGGGGGCGTTGCTGTGCACCGGCAGCCACCGGCGGGGCAGCCGTACCTTCGAGTTCGACAACGGGCCCATCCGGCTGGAGCCGGGTGCCTGGGTCGCGGCCCGGGCGGTGGTGCTGCGCGGCGTCACGGTCGGGTGCGGCGCGGTGGTGGGCGCCGCGGCGGTCGCCCACCGCGACGTGCGTCCGGGCACACTGGTCGTGGCGGGAGCCGTGGCATGAGGATCGTCCACGTGGTGACGCTGCTCGGTGACGACGGCGCGTTCGGCGGCCCGGCCAGCGTGGCCACGGCACAGTCGGAGGAGTGCGCGGCACGCGGCCACGAGGTCACACTCGTCTCCCTGTGGCGGGGCGGGAACCGGGCACCGGCGCGCATCGGCGGGGTGCCACTGCGCACCCGTCCGGCACGCTCACTGCTCCCGGGGCGCTTCACGGGGCTCATGCATCCGCTGCTCGCACGGGACCTGTGGCGCACCCTGGGCCGGGCGGACGTGGCGCACCTGCACACCGGCCGGGATCTGGTCTCACTCACCGCGCTCGCCGTGGCCGTGCTGCGCCGGACGGGGTTCCTGGTCCAGACGCACGGGATGGTCGAGCCCCGGCGCCGGATCGTGGTCCGGGCCTTCGACCGCCTGTTCGTGCCCCTGCTGCGCCGGGCACGCGGCCTGCTGGTGCTCACCGAGCGGGAGCGGCTGGCCCTGGCGCGGGTGGTCGGCCCGGACGGCCCGCCGCTGCTCAGCCTGCCCAACGGGGTACGGCCCCGCCCCCGTTCCGGGCCGCGGGAGCCGGACGGCCGTCACCCGGAGATCCTGTTCCTCGCCCGGCTCCACCCCCGCAAGCGCCCCGAGGCGTTCGTGGAGATGGCGGCGCTGGTCCACCGGCGCATGCCCCAGGCACGGTTCCGGCTGTACGGGGCGGACGAGGGGATGCTGCCCGCGGTGCGCCGGCTCGTCGCGGAGCGGGGGCTGCGGGACGTCGTCACCTACGGCGGAGCCCTGTCGCACGAGGACGCGCTGCGCGCCCTGTCGAGGGCCGCCGTGTACGTGCTGCCCAGCGTCGACGAGCCGTTCCCGATGACGGTCGTCGAGGCCCTCGCCCTCGGCACCCCCGTGGTGTGCACCGACAGCTGCGGGATGGCGCCGGAACTGGCGCGCCGGCGCGCGGCCGTGGTCACCGACGGAAGCCCGCGGGCCCTGGCCGACGCGGTGCACGAGGTGCTGGCCGACGAGGACGGACGGCGCTCTCTGGTGGCCGAGGGCCGGCGCGCGGTCGAGGAGGCCTATTCCATCCATGCGGTCGTCGACCGGCTCGAGTCCTTCTACCGGCACGCCCGGTGTGTCGACGGCCGGTGCGGGACCTCCCAGAGCGAGGAGAGCGGGTGCCTGTCAAAACAGCGCTGATCACGGGGATCACGGGTCAGGACGGTTCGTACCTGGCCGAGCTGCTGCTGCGCAAGGGCTACCGGGTCCACGGGGTCGTCCGCCGTGCGTCCACCTTCACCACCCAGCGCATCGAGCACCTGTACCGGGATCCCCACGACCCCGCCGCGCGGCTGTTCCTGCACTACGGCGATCTCACCGACGGGACCCGGATGGCGGGCCTGCTGGAACAGGTGCGGCCGGACGAGGTGTACCACCTGGCGGCCCAGTCGCACGTGCGGGTCTCCTTCGACGAGCCGGAGTTCACGGGCGACACCACCGGTCTGGGCACCACCCGGCTGCTGGAGGCGATCCGCAGGACCGGCCTCGGCTGCCGCTTCTACCAGGCCTCCAGCTCGGAGATGTTCGGCGCGACCCCGCCGCCCCAGCACGAGGGCACCCCCTTCCATCCCCGCTCGCCCTACGGGGCGGCGAAGGTGTACGCGTACTGGGTCACCCGCAACTACCGTGAGGCGTACGGCCTCTACGCCGTGAACGGCATCCTGTTCAACCACGAGTCCCCGCGCCGCGGTCCCACGTTCGTGACCCGGAAGGCGGCCGTCGCCGCCGCCCGGATCAAGGCCGGCCTGCAGGACGTCGTCCACCTCGGCAATCTCGACGCCCGCCGGGACTGGGGCTATGCCGCCGAGTACGTCGAGGCGATGTGGCGGATGCTGCAGCAGGACGAGCCGGACGACTACGTGATCGCCACCGGTACCAGTTACAGCGTCCGTGACTTCGTGGAGCAGTGCTTCGCCCACGTGGGCCTGGACTGGCGGGCGTACGTGCGCTTCGACGAGCGCTATCTGCGGCCGGCGGAGGTCGACGACCTGGTGGGGGACGCCGGCAAGGCGGAGCGGGTCCTGGGCTGGCGTGCGACCGTGCACACCCCGGAGCTGGCCCGGCTGATGGTGGACGCGGAGCTGACGGCCCTGGGACTGACCGCGCCGCGCGGTGACGCGGCGGCCACCGCCGTGGCAGCCGCCGCCCCCGCCGTGCCCACGCCCGCCCGGCGGTAGCCGGCACGATCGGAGGGGCGCCGCCCGGACGGGGCGCCCCCCTTCCCGGCGGAACCCGGTGACACGGCCTCCCGGCAGAGAGCCCGACGACTCGTGTTCCCGGCAGGATCCGGCGCCACGTCTACCCGACGCAGCCCGGCGTCACGGCGACCGCCGGGGCGTGGGCCCGTCGGCCAGGGCCTCGCAGAGCAGGGCCGTGATCCGGCCCAGGCCGGCCTGCGGGCTGAGCCGTTCCCGGACGTAGGCGGGGCCGCGGGCGCCGAGCGCGGCGGCGCGGGCGGGGTCGCGGGCGAGGTCCAGGACGGCGCCGTGGATGGCCACGGGGTCCTCCGCGGGTACCACGACGCCCGCTCCCGAGCGCCGCACCTCGCCGGCCGTGCCCCCGGACGCGGCGACCGAGGCCACCACCGGGCGCCCGCTGGAGAAGTACGAGGTGAGCTTGCTGGGCAGGCTCATGTCCAGTACGGAGGCCCGCTGGGTGACGACCAGCACGTCGGCGGCGTTCAGCACGGCGGCGAAGTCGGCGTCGGCCGCGGGCGGCAGCAGGTCCACGCCGGGCACGCCCGCGGCCAGGGACGCCAGGTGTCCTCGCCGGCTGCCGTCGCCCATGAGCACCACCCGGATCCGGGGGGTGGCGCGGGCCGCGAGCCGCGCGGTGTCGATCAGCACCTCCAGCCCCTGTTTGAGGCCCATGTTGCCGGCGTGCAGCAGGACGCAGTCCTCCTCGGCCCAGCCCAGTCGCGCCCGCACCGCGCGCCGGTCGCCGGACGCGGCCGTCGCCAGGCTCCAGTTGGGCACGACCCTGGTGCGCGCGGCCGGCACACCGGCGGTCGTGACGCGGTCCACGAACGACTCGTGCACCACACCGACCAGGGCGGCCGACCGCAGGACCCGCGACTCCACGCCGGCGGCCAGCGACGCCACGCGTCCGCCGCCCGCGATGCCGCTCTGCGCGGCGGCGGCCCCCATCAGGTCCTGGACCACGACCACGTGCGGGACCCCGTGGCGCCTCGCGATCCGGTTTCCGATGACACCGCCGGCCAGGGACGGCAGTTGGCTCAGCACCACGTCCGGCCGGACCGCCGGCGGCCGGACCGCTCCGTGCGCGACGATGCTGAGTTCGTAGGCGGCCCGGCGCACTGCGGTCTGCCGCGCGGGCACGTAGCCGAGGCGCCGGTGGACGCGGACACCGTTGCGGTGCTCCAGCATGCGCCACCGTCCCCGGTAGTCGTCGGGGATGCGCCAGGCAGGGTAGTGCGGCATTCCGGCGAGGACGTCGACCTCGGCGCCGCCGGCCGCCAGGTGCTCCGCGACCGCCGTGGAGTAGGGCCCGATGCCTGCGTGTTCCGGTGCGTAGTTCGTCGACACCAGGAGAACCTGACGATCAGCCAGAAGTTCGGACATATAGCCACATTAATCGGCACTCTCGGCTCCCTGGCGAGCGAAACGCGACACCGCCCGGCCGGGAAGCACCTGACAACGAGCTATAACTGACATGCCCGTAATGCCCCAATTTCCCGAGGAGTCCAGGTGCGGCACGGTCAAGTCCGCTGCGTGCCCGCCGTGTGCTGCTGGGCCCTCGTCCTCACCGGCCTGCTGCCGCTGCTGATCCTGCAGAGCCCGGACGTGCGCTTCGGCGCGGCGCCGGCCCTCCAGTACGTCGTCGTCGCGCACAGCGGCGGGGCGCTGACCCGCGTCCTCACCGACACCCGGGTACGGCTGGCCGCCCTCGGCTTCTGGCTCTTCACCTACGTGTGGCTCGGGCTGGCCCCCCTGGCCATGCTCGCCACCGGCGCCTACCCCCACGAGTACCGCGCCGACGACAGCACGTCCTTCGCCGCCACCGCCCTCATCGAACTGGGGCTCCTCGCCTACAGCGGCGGCGCGGCGCTCGCCGGACGGCGCCCGCACGGCGGACGGCGCCTTCACGGCGCACGGCGCTCCCACGGCGGTCCGGTGTCGTTCGAACGCCTGCTGTCACGCAGGCTCGCCCCGTGGCCGGTACTCCTGCTGTCCGCCCTGGTGGCCGGGGCCGGGGCCGTGCTGATTCCCCGACTCGGCGGGGTGGGCGCCTTCTTCACGAGCAGACAGGCGGTCCGGGAGACGGGCGCCGCTGAGGAATGGACGCGGGCCCTGGCCATCTGGGCACTCGCCGTGCCCGCGTTCTGGGCGCTGGTGGGTCTGCTTCACCTGCGCCGCGCTGCTGCGCCGGGTGACCGCCTGCTGCGCAACCTGCGTCTGCTCCTCCTCCCCCTGCTCGTCGTACTCAACGCGATCGTCAACAATCCGATCAGCAGACCGCGCTTCTGGGCGGGAACGGTCCTGCTGGTCCTGCTGTGCACCACCCCCCGGTTCAGCGGCCCCACCGCCTTCCGGCGCATCGCCGCGGGCCTGACCGTGGCGGTGCTGCTCGTCTTCCCCTACGGCGACTACTTCCGCTACGACGACCGGGAAGCCGTCCGCGTGGTGTCCCTGACCGAGCAGTTCACCGCGAACATGGACTACGACGCCTACCAGCAGGTCCAGACCGGAGTCGACCGCGTCGCGGAGACCGGCTTCGCGCCGTCGGCCGCGCTCGGCGCGGTGCTCTTCGCCGTTCCCCGCTCGGTGTGGCCCGAAAAGCCCCGCGACACCGGCATGGCCCTCGCCGACTGGGCCGGCTACGCCTTCAAGAACCTCTCGGCACCCCTGTGGATCGAGAGCTACCTGTGGGCCGGGCTGCCCGCGGTGGCGGCGGTCTTCACGGCGCTGGGGGCGGCCGGACGCAGACTGGACGACATCCGGGACCGGGCGCGCGACGGGCGGCCGACGCTCGCGCTCCTGCTCGTACCGGCTTTCGCCGTCTACCAGATGATCCTCCTGCGCGGCAGCCTGATGGGCGTGGCCGGGCCGCTGATGCTGCTGCTCGGGCTGCCCCTCTTCCTCACGTCGCGCGCTCCCCGGAGCACGTCGCGCCTCCCGCGGACCGCATCGCGCGTCCCCCAGAACGCATCGCGCGACCTCCGGACCGCATCGCGCGGCTCCCGGACCACGTCGCGCGGCTCCGGGAAGTCCCGTCTTCCCTCGCCCGTGGGGTCGCTCGCCGGCCCCGCCCGCACCCCGATCCCCTGAACAGGAGGCGTCCGTGACGCATCCCGACAGCTTCGATGACCGGTACGGCTTCGCGGACCGGTACGACGAACCGGACCGGCTCCGGGACCAGTTGCGCAGGCTGCTGAGGTACCGGACGGCCCTCGCGCTGGGGATCGGCCTGGGCCTGGTGGGCGCGACGCTGTTCGGGGTGCTGCGCGGCGACAGCTACACCTCCGCCGGTGAGGTCCTCGTCCGCTCGACCGTCGACCCGTTCAGCCCCTTCGGGGTGTCCGTCGACAACCAGGTGAGCATGGGCACGGAACGGAGGATCGCGCTCGGCGCCGACGTGGCGGCGCGTGCGGCCCGGTCGCTGCACGAGCCGTCCCGTGCCGGCGCCCTGAGCCGGGGCCTGAGCGTCAGCTACGCACCCGACACCCAGGTTCTGAAGTTCGCGTTCTCGGCCGGCAGCCCGGCCCGCGCGGCCCGGGTGACCAACGCCTTCCTCGACGCCTACCTCACCGACCGCCAGGCCAGGATCAAGGGCATGGCGAGCCGGGTGACGCAGGGCCTGCAACAGCAGCTCACTCCGCTGCTCGCCGAGCAGCAGAAGGCCCGCAAACCCGACCCCGTCCTGGGCGACCGCATCACCACGCTGCAGAAGCGGATCGCCGACATCCGGGCCCATGACACCACCGGCGGCGACATCGTCCGCAGCGGCACGCACCCGACCCGGCCCTCGGGTCCCGGACCCGTGGACCTGCTCGGCCTCGGCCTGCTCGGCGGCCTCCTCCTGGGGGTCGTACTCGCCTGGCTGCGTTCCACCCTCGAACCGCGGGCCCGGTCGGCCGCCGAGGTCCAGGACGCGCTCGGCGCACCGGTCCTCGCCGTCCTCCCGGACCGCCGGCGCGGCGCCGGCCCGCGGGGGCCGGACGGGACCGACGGCCTGGCCGGAACCTACCGGGCGCTCGCCTTCCGCCTGCGGCACCGCACGGGCGCGAGTGCGCCCACCAGCCTGCTCGTGGTGGCCCCGAGGCAGGACGGCCGTACCGAGGGCGACCGTACCGAGGCCGCCGCGGCCGGCCTCGCCGCCGCCTTCGCCGAGTACGGCGACGACGTCACGCTCATCGACGCCACCGGCCGGACACCGGGCCTCGCCGCGCGCCTGCCGCTGGCCCGCCCGGACGACGACGCCGACCACCCGGCCGACAGCGACGCCCGCCCGGCCGACACCGCTCCCGGCACCCGGGACCCGGCCGCGAAACAGGTCGCCGACGCGGGCCCGCCCGAGGAGCAGACCCCCGACGCGGACCGACCGGAAGAACAGACCAGCGACACAGACCGGGCCGCGAAACAGGTCGCCGACGCGGGCCCGCCCGAGGAACAGACCCCCGACGCGGACCGACCCGAAGAACAGACCAGCGACACAGACCGCACCGACGAACAAGCCCCCGGCCCAGACCCGACCGAAGAACAGACCCCCGACCCGGACCGACCCGAAGAACAGACCAGCGACGCAGACCGGACCGAGGAACAGACCCCCGACGCAGACCGGACCGACGAACAAGCCCCCGACGCAGACCCCACCGAGGAACAGAACCCCGACGCAGACCGACCCGAAGAACCAGCCCCCGACGCGGGCGCTCCCGGGCGGATCACCCTCGTCTCCGCCGCGCCCGGAACCGCGTACGGCACGGCCACGCGGCTCCTGGAGGGTGCCGGTGCCGGGCGCCCGGTGCTCGTCGTGACGGGGCCACTGCTGGAGCACACCGACGTCCTCCCGGTCGCCCAGCGCGTGGCCGGGGTCCTCGTACTGGCGAGCCTGGACCGGACGCACCGGGACGACCTGCGGCGGGTGCGGGAACTCGTCGCCTGCTCGGGCGGGCACGTCTTGGGCGCCGTCGTCGGCAGTGGCGCGGGCAAGCGGGCCGGGCGCGCACACCAGAGCCGGCCGCGACGGGCGCGGGACCTGCCGGCCCAGGTGCAGCCGGGATCCGCGTCCGGCGTCACGGCCGCCCGCTCCGCCCCGTGAGCGCTCCGGACGCCGCCGCGCCCGCCATCGGCGGAAGACCGCCCGCGAGCGGGGTCACGGCCACCGCGCGCGGCGGACGGTGGGGCCTGGTGGGCTCGGCCGTGAACGCCGTCTTCGGATATCTCCTCGTCACCCTGGTCACCCGCGCGCTCGGCGCTCACGGCGCGGGGGCGGTGTTCACCGGTGTCGCGGTCTTCACCGTCCTCGGCAACACCTGCAAGCTGGGCGCAGACACCGGTCTGGTGCGCTTCATCGCCCGGGACGTCGCCGTGGGCGGGGGCCGCCAGGTGGGTGCGCTCCTGCGCACCGCCGTGATCCCGGGCGCCGTGGTGAGCACGGCCGCGGCCGCGGTGCTGTTCCTGTGGTCCCCGGCCGCCGTGGCACTGCTGCCCGACGTGGCCCCGGACGACGCGGTCACCCTGGTACGGATCTTCGCGGTGTTCCTGCCGCCGGCCACGGTCACCCTGATCTGGCTCGGCGCGACCCAGGGGCACGGCACGGTGATCCCGTTCGTCGCCGTCGAGCAGATCGGCAAGCCGGTGCTGCGCGTGCTCCTCGCGGTGCCCGTGGCGCTCGTGGCGCCGGGCGTGCTCAGTCTGGCCGTGGCGTGGCTCCTGCCCACCCTGACCGGCGCCCTGGCCGCCTGGCTGGCGCTGCGCCGCTGCCGCGCCGGACGCCCCGCCCCGCCCGGACCCGGCACGGCCGCAGTGCGGCGCGGGTTCTGGGCGTTCTCCGCGCCCCGGGCCGTCTCCTCCGTCTTCGACATCACCGCCGTCTGGATCGGCGTCGTCCTGCTGTCCGGCCTGAGCACGAGCGAGGAAGCGGGCATCTACACCGCGGTCGGCCGTGTCGTCGCCGCCGCGACGCTGCTGCAGCTCGCCGTCCGGCTCGCCTTCGCACCGGAGATCAGCCGGCTGCTCGCCCTGGACCTGGTCGACGAGGCCTGCCATCTGCACCGCGTCTCCACGCGCTGGATCGTCCTGTTCTCCTGGCCGCTGCTGGTGCTCCTCGCGCACTTCCCGGGAACGGTCCTGGCGCTGTTCGGGCCGGAGTTCACGCGGGGCTCGGCGGCACTGATCGTCCTCTGCGCCGCGTCCGCGATCAACGTCGGGGTGGGCAACGCCCAGACGGTGCTGCTCATGGCCGGCCGCAGTTCCTGGCACCTGGCGCTCACCGGCGCGGCGTTCGCGGTGCAGCTGACCGTCGGCGTCCTCACCGTCCAGCACTTGGGCGCCCTGGGAGCCGCGCTGGCCTGGGGCGCGGCGATCGTCGTGGAGAACCTGGTGGCAGCGGTCCTGGTGCGCCGCCATCCCGGCTTCACGACCGTCGACGGCGGCTACCTCGCCGCGACCGGCGCCGGACTGGGCCTCACCGTGGCCGTCGTGCTCCCGGTCCGGCTGCTGGCAGGCGACACGGGGGCCGGCCTTGCCCTCGGAATCACCCTGGCGGCGTGCGTGTTCGCTGCGGTTCTGCGGCCGTTTCGTACGACGCTGGGCGTGAGCGATCTCGTCGAGGTGCTGCGAGCACGCATCGGCTGAAGCCGCGTCACCTCCTCGGCCCGTTCCCCGTTCCCACCGATCCGCACCCCTGGGATGTTCCATGCGCCTGCGCCGCCTCACGGCAAGGACCGCCGCCGCCGCTTCCGCCGTGCTGCTCCTCGCGACGGCCTCGCTCACCACCGCGTCGGGCGCGCCGCGCGCCGGCGGACCGGCCTTCAGCGCCGCGCCCTTGGCGACCTGGCAGACGAACGGCACCGTGTGGTCAATCGCTTCGGCGCACGGTGTCGTGTACGTCGGCGGAACCTTCGACAAGGTCCGCCCGCCGGGCGCCCGCCCCGGCGAGAAGGAGGTGGAGCGCAGGAGCTTCGCCGCGTTCGACGCCGTCTCCGGCGAACTGCTGCCGTGCACCCACTTCTTCAACGGCGGCGAGGCGACCGTCCGCGCGATGAAGGCCTCGCCCGACGGCAAGGTGCTCTATGTCGGCGGCTCCTTCGGCAAGGTCGACGGCAAGGGCGTGGCCAACACGGTCGCGATCGACACGGCCGGCTGCACGCTGCGCGACGACTTCCGGCCCGAGGTGGCGGCTATCGTGCGGGCCGTCGACGTCACGAAGGACACCGTGTACCTGGGAGGCGACTTCACCCGGGTCGACGGCCGGCGCAGGAGCCACATCGCCGCGTTCACCCGCGCCGGGCGCCTGCTGCCCTTCCAGGCGACTCTCGACCAGCCGGTACGGGCCGTCCTCGCGGCACCCGACTACGGGAAGGTCCTCGTGGGCGGTGACTTCGACACGGCCAACGGCGCGCCGCAGCACGCGCTGGTCGCCCTCGATCCGGCGACGGGCGCGACCGTCTTCTCGTACCCGGGCTGGATCCCCCCGCGGTCACGGGTGAAGGCGCTGGCACGTGAGGGCTCCGTCTTCTACCTGGGTGCCGAGGGGGAGGGCGGCGGCGCCTTCGACGGACGCCTCGCCAACCCCCTCGCGGACGACCGGATGTTGTGGAGGGACTTCTGCTACGGCGCCACGCAGGCCGTCGTCCCCTACAAGGGCGTGCTCTACAGCGCCGCCCATGCCCACGACTGCAGCCAGACACCCGGAGGCTTCCCGGAGCACGGGAAGATGTGGCACCTGCTGGCCCAGTCGGCCACCGACGAGACCCTGTTCCACTGGTACCCCGACACGGACGGCGGCCTCGGGGAGGGAGTCGGCCCGCGGGCCCTGGGCGTGGCCGCCGGTGTCCTCTGGGCCGGAGGTGAGTTCACCCGGGTCAACGGCGTCCCGCAGCAGTCCCTCACACGGTTCGCGGCCACCGGTGACGCCCCGGTCGAGGAGCCTCCCGCCCTGTCGCTCGACGGCGTCCGGGACGGCCGCGTCACGTTCGGCTGGTGGGCGACCTGGGACAGGGACGACGCGGTGCTGACCTACAGCGTCTACCGTGACGGCAAGCGCGTGGGCTCCATGAAGCGGCGTTCCGCCCCCTGGGACCGGCCGTGGATGACCTACACCGACACGGTCGCCCCCGGCTCCCGCCACCGCTACACGGTCACCGTCGGCGACGGTACCGGTGCCACCGTCAAGTCCCGGCCCCTGACGGTCACCGCGGCGGCCGGCACGCGATGAACGGACGCGCCGCGAGGAGGCACCGCCTCGGGTACGCGCCCGGGGTCTACGACCTGTTCCACGTGGGCCACCTCAACATCCTGCGCCGCGCCCGGCAACAGTGCGACCGTCTCGTCGCCGGCGTCGTCGCCGATGAGCGGGTGCTCCAGCAGAAGGGCAGGCGGCCCGTCGTGCCGCTCGCGGAGCGGCTGGACATCGTCCGCAGCCTCCAGTGCGTCGACGAGGCCGTGGTCGAGGCCACCACCGACAAGATGGAGATGTGGAAGGAGATCGGCTTCGACGTCGTCTTCAAGGGGGACGACTGGCGCGGCACGGAGCTGTGGAACACGCTGGAGCACCGGTTCGCGCAAGTCGGCGTGAAGGTCGTCTACTTCCCCTACACCCCGCACACGTCGAGCACGCTGCTGCGCACCGCGCTGGACGTCCTGGCCGGGCAGCCTGCGGACCGGACCGGGCTCAGCAGAGCCGGCGGAAGCTCCTGACCAGGAAGCCGGGCAGGAACAGCACATGGGCCGCGAGCAGGGTGCAGTACACGCCGAGGAAGAGGCCCTGGCGCGACAGGAACAGGAAGCCGAGACAGGTCGTGCCGTAGTCGACCGGCAGCAGGAGCACTGACCGCACGGCCGGGCAGCGCCTCGCCACCGTTGCGCGCCCGCCCTGGTCCAGCTTCTCCGTGAGGACGGTGACGAAGAAGATCAGCACCGCCGCCAGCTGGAAGACCAGGGGGGCCAGCAGGAGGACCGGGCTCGGCAGCCGGAAGAAGCGGTAGAACGCCACCAGCACCGCCGCGTGGACGCCGAGCAGTTTCACGCAGTCGAGAGCGTGGTCGAGCCACTCCCCGGCGGGGCTGCCCGACCGGCGGCCCCGGGCCAGCTGTCCGTCGGCCGCGTCCAGGGCGAAGCCCACGGCCAGCGCGACGCACACGCACACCGACGTACCGGGGCCGGGCGGCACGAGCGCGACGGCGGCCAGCGCGGGGAACGTGAACAGGGCGCTGAGACAGGTCACCTGGTTGGGCGTGGCCCCGATCCGGTAGGCCACGGCCGCCAGCACCCGGCCCGCCGGGCGGTTGACGAACCGGCTGTAGAGCGACACACCGGCGGGCGGCTTCTGAACGGCCGACAGCATTCTGTACGCCTCCGCGAACGCTGTCACTTCGTCCCCCTGGGGCGGTCCTGTCGGCGGCTTACGGAATGGCACGATAGGGATGTGATGGATGAAATCATGACATATGAGCATGGCAAGTCGGGTCACGTGAGCCGGAGACATCTGTTGTGCGGCTGTGCCTCGGTGGCGGTGGGAACCGCCGCACCGGGCTTCGACAGGAGCCGCGGCCCGCTGCCCGGCGTGGTCGACGTCGTGACGGACCTGGGGGCCCGGGGGGACGGGCTCGCCGACGACACGGAAGCCTTCCGGCGAGCCCATCGGCACGCCGCCCTCCGGGCCCAGGAGGGCGTGGGCCGCACAGTGATCGACATTCCTCCGGGCACCTATCTCGTGAAGTCCCCGGACACCTTGCTGGACGGCAGGGCGCCGATGCGGCCGGTGAACGGACTGCGCTTCCGCGGGGCCGGCAAGCGCATCACGACGATCGTCTTCCGGCCCCAGGCCGGACCGGGCTCCTACCTGTGCCGCAACGAGGACGTCTGGTCCAACGTGTCCTTCGAGGGCATGCAGTTCCGGTCGGCCACCCCGGGGGCCTCGTTCTTCTACTCCTGCTCGACCGGCCACGCCCAGGACTACCGGTTCTCGGAGTGCGAGTGGACGGGCGAATGGGAGTACGGTCTCGCGCTGGACGGCACCGACACCAACTCCGAGATGCGGTGGGAGGCCTGCCGGGTCGGCGGTTCGTACCGCAGGGCGTTCCTGTACTCCGGGCTCTCCGGGAAGGCCCCGGACCCGCAGCGCCAGGACCAGTTCCTCAACTACTGGTTCGACGACATGAAGGTCGAGTACGAGTGGGGGAACTTCCTGGAGTTCCGCTACGGCGGGTCGATCACCTGCCGCGGCGGGTCGTACATCGTCACCGGCCAACGCCCCGCCCCGACCGGGGAGTACGGCGGGACCAGCACGTTCTTCCGCTTCCCCCACCCGTACCACCACGACTCGGTACAGCGCTTCCACGCGGAGGACATCCGCTTCGAGGTCCGCGATCCCGACGTGAGGATCATCGACTGCGCCTGGACCGGCGGCACGGTCACGTTCAACGACTGCGACGACACCGCCCTCGCCTTCAAGGACTTCTCCTCCGAGGTCCGCCCCCACCGCTACACGGTCGGCCCGCGCGGGCCCCTGGTCCGCTACGAGTCGTGCCAGCTGGTCGGCCGCCACGAGTACCGGACGACCGCGCCGGGCCTGCGTCTTCCGCGGACGGTTCGCTACGACATGTGCCTCCTCAGGAGCCACGGCGAGAGGGACTTCGTGGTGTCGCAGGAGAGGGGCCGCAGGGACTTCGTCAGGTTCGTGGACTGCATCGCACCGGAGCGCGCGTGACGGGCGGCCCGGCCACCGCGTGCACGACCACCGGCGTCCTACGCGGCGCTGCCCCGCGCCGACAACTCCCGCTCCGCGCCGCCCGAGGCGACCGGCTCCGCGGATCCCTTGCCGGGGGTGGAGGACTGGGCGATGAAGGCGCCGACCAGGACGACCGCGCCGCCGACGACCTGCGGTGCGGACAGGTGCTCGCCGAGCAGCACCCAGGCCAGCACGGTCGCTATGACCGCCTCCAGGCACGCGACGACACCGGCGACCTGCGGCGACAGCCGCCGCACGGACAGCACGCCGGTGACGTAGGCGATGACGGTGGCGACGAGCACGATCCAGGCGAGCAGGGCGACGGCCGGTACGTCGGTGCCGTTCAGGTCCGCGGAGCCGCCCAGCACCGACCAGTGCATGTTCCAGGGGCGGGCGACGACCGTCAGCACGGCGGCGCCGGCGAGCAGGCCGTAGGCGATGACGCCGAGCGGGTCCGGCGCCGCGTCACCGGCGTCGCTGCCCTGGTCGGACAGGACGAAGTACCCGACCTGGCAGCAGGCGGCGCCCAGCGCGAGCACCAGGCCCAGCGCGTCGAAGCTCAGGCCCGACCACACCTCGACCACGCAGGCGAGGCCACCCGCCGCGAGGACCACGCCGAGTGCGGCGGCACGGGTCACGGGCCGCCGCTGCACGAACCGCACCCAGCCCAGCACCAGCGCGGGGGCCAGGTACTCGACGAGCAGTGCCACGCCGACCGGGATCCGGGAGAGCGCGGCGAAGTAGCAGGCCTGGACACCGGCGACGGCGAGCAGTCCGAACCCCGCGAGCAGCGCGGGCCGGCGGCGCGGCAGGGCGCGGTGCCGTACGGCGACCGGCAGCATCACCAGTGCGGCGCCGGCTACTCGCAGCCACACCACATGCAACGGGTCGAGGCCCGCCTCGATCAGCGGCTTCGCGGCCACCCCGGACCCGCCGAAGGCCAGCGCCGAACCGAGCGCGAGACCGAGCCCGACCCCCTTGCCGGGGCTGCCCTGACTGCTCACAGACGTATGCACCGGCACATGATGACAGGCGGCGACAGCAGCGTCACCCCTGTTGACACCTGTCTCAGCAGGTGGACGGCCCGGAAGTCAGCAGGCCGCCCCGCCGTCGGCGGCCTGTTCCCCGCTCCCGCCCTCGATCCGGGCGGCCAGCCCGACGACGTGGACGCCGGCGTGCTCGAGGACCTCGACGGCCCGGGTCCGCGGGTCCGCGACGAGTGCCGCGAGCAGGTCGGTGCCGTTGACGAAGGCCGCTCCGCGCCGCCGGGCCCGCGCCCGGGCGTCCGCGAGGGCGGCGGCCGCGGCGGGAGACCAGCCCCCGGCCTCGTCGACCGGACCGCCGCCGGGACCGGCCGGCGCAGGTGACGGAGCCGTGGCCCGGCCCTCGCCCTCCCCGTCCCGCCCTTCCCGGCCGGCCTGCGCAGGTATGGCGGAGATCACCCCGGAGTCCTCCACCCTGCCCTGCCAGCGCAGGCCGTAGCCGATGCTGCGCTGCACGAGGTAGCCGAAGAGGCGGGCGAGTTGCGGGGGGCCACCGACGGCGGAGCGGGCCTCGGGGTCATGCTCCAGCAGGGAGTGGAGCAGGTGCGCGGTATCGGTCTGCCGGTCCCTGTCCCGGACGGCCCTGCGGCGGGCACCGGCGATCACCGCTGCCAGCTCGGCACCGAGCCCTGCAGCGCCGTCCGTGCGCGGATCCGTCTCGTCGCCGACGGTCCGGTGGGCTGTACGGGGTTGCACAACCTCTACCTCATCAGCCTCACCGACGTGGGTCATCCACGAGGGGAACCATCTTGGCGTCCCACGCAGAGTGGACACCGGCGTCCGGAATCTCATCCCTGCGGAGGAGATCTGGCCGATCCCACGCTGCGGGACACGGTGCGTGGGCAGCCCCGGCCGCCGGAGGATTCCTGACGGTTCATCAGTATTGAATGTTCACGCCCCTGCGGCTACGTTCCGCGACACCGTAGCCCGATGCATCCGAGCCGAAGGGGTGGCCCCATGGCCGAAGTCAGCGCGGAGACCCGCATCCAGGCGCCGGCCGAGAAGGTGTGGGCACAGCTCACCGACTGGCCGTCGTACGGAGAGTGGAACGCGACCCACACCAGCTTCCCCCGGGGCGGCCCCAAGGCCCTGGCGGTGGGCGGGACGTTCCAGGAGAACATGAAGCTGATGGGCTTCCCGGCGGAGGTCGACTGGACCATCGAGGAGCTGGAGCCGGCCCGGGTGCTGGCCATCCGCGGCAAGGGCCCGATGGCGGTGACCGTGGCCACCCGCTACACGCTCACCCCGGAGGGGGACGCCACGTCGGTCCGCATCGACGGTGAGTTCACCGGCGCCGCGGTGTCACTGATGGCGGGCAAGCTCAAGGACTCGGCGACCGCGGCACTGAACGAGTCGCTGCGCAAGCTGGCCGGTCTGGTGGCCTGAGCCCGGAAACGGCCCGGCGCCCCGCGCGGACACCGCACGGGGCGCCGGACCCACGACCGCCAACACCCGCCGACCAGCACCGGGCACCGCCGGTTCAGCACTCGCCGACGAGGAGCAGGCGCAGCCGGTTCAGCGCCCGCCGACCAGCACCGGGCACCGCCGGTTCAGTGCTCGCCGGCCGCGACCGGGCGCAGCCGGTTCAGTGCTCGTCGGCCAGGATCAGGTACAGCTTCTTGCGAGCGTCGTTGATGACGGCCAGCGCCTTGTCCCGCTGCTCCTTGCTGCCGGTCTTCCAGACCTGGCCGAAGGCCTCCATCAGACCGAAGCCGGCCTGGCGGATCTCGCCGAGCGCCTCCCAGTCGACCCCGCGCGAGGCCTCCTCCCAGGGGGCGTCCGGCCCCTCCTCGGCGGCGCCGCGACCGCCCTCGGTCAGGGCGAACAGCTTCTTGCCGCCTTCACTCTCGCTGGCGATCAAGCCCTCGTCCTCCAGCAGCTGCAGGGTGGGGTAGACCGAGCCGGGGCTGGGCTTCCACGCGCCGCCGCTGCGTTCGGCGATCTCCTGGATCATCTCGTAGCCGTGCATGGGCCGTTCTTTGAGCAGTGCCAGGATCGAGGCGCGCACGTCACCCCGCCGGGCCCGCCCCCGCGGGCCTCCTCGCCCTCGCGGCCCCCAGGGTCCCGGCCCGAATCCGGGTCCGCCGGGGCCGAACCCCGGGCCGCCCGGCCCGAAGGGCCCGAAAGCGGCCCGCCGACCCTCGAAGCCGCCCATGCCCCGGTGCCCGGGGCCCTCGTGCCGATGTCCACGCTCGTATCCGTGGGTACGCATCGCGATCACTCCATTCCATCGCTGATCAGTCACGTCTGCATCGCGTATCGTTCGCGATGCCTCAACGATATATCGGAACCGATCGCACGACAAGGCCCCTTCCCAGGGGACCCGTGCCCCGCCTCAGACGACCTGGCCCCTGTCTCAGGTGATCTGATCCGGTGCGCTGGTCGTCTCAAGCACCCGATGGTCGCCTCAAGCACACGATGCTGCGGACGTGGGTTCGAGTCCTGACTGGTGCGTGATCACGCGATCTCGATGGACTTCGACCCTCGAATCCCGTGGTTCGCGTCGCAGCCGTTCTGGCTGTTCCGGACGTCAGCGGCGAGATCCGCGCCGGCTACGGCCGAGTCCATCGGCACCGCCGGGCCGCCCTCCGGCAGGGAGCATGTCGTTGCGGGTCCATCGGCCAGGACAAGCGCAGTGGGAGCCCCTGAAACGCCACCGGCACCCAGCGGGCGAGGCCGCCCGCGCCCGTCGGCCATTCCCATAACCTATGAATATAAAAATGTTATGCTTCCGGCATGAGTCGTCAAGACACCACTCCTGGCGCGTCCGCCGCCATCGGGGCAGCCCTCTACGGCCTGGCCACCAGGGCCGCGAGACGCCTGCCCCGGGACATGAGCCTGACGTCCGCCGCCACCCTGGCCACCCTGGACCGGACCGGTCCGCGGCGCATCACCGATCTGGCCGCAGTCGAGGGCGTCACCCAGCCCGCGATGACCGCCCTGGTCCGGGTGATGGAGGAGTCCGGCCTGGTCGAGCGGCGGGGCGACGCGTCCGACAAGCGGGTCACGCTGGTGTGCCTGACCGAGGCCGGCGCCTCCTATGTCCGGACGCGGCGCCAGGCGGGCGTCCACGCGTTCGAGCGGTTGATCGGCGGGCTCACCGGCGACGAGGTCGAGGCGCTGGTGGCGGCCCTTCCGGCGCTGAAACACCTGGCAGAGCTCGAAAGCCAGGACCGCGAAGGGCCGAAGCAGTGACAGGGCAGCCGGTCGACGGGGAGGCGGTGAAGACGCTCCGGGTGGCGCGGTCCGAGGCGCGGCTGCTGGTGCCCGCCCTGATGTTCATCGCTCTGGTCGTGGCCGCGGTCGCCAGCCTCGGGACGCCGCTCATCACCAGCGTGGCGACCTCGTTCCACGTCTCGCTCGGCAGCGCGCAGTGGACGCTGACCGTCGCGCTGCTCAGCGGCGCCGTCGCCACGCCGGTCCTGGGCCGGCTCGGAGCCGGCCCGCACCGGCGGACCACGATCCTCGCCACGCTGGCGGTCGTCGTCGCCGGCAGCGCGCTCACCGTGCTGCCGCTGCCGTTCGCGTGGCTGCTGGCCGGCAGGGCGGCCCAGGGCGTCGGGCTCGGACTGACGGCGCTGATGATGGGCGTGGCCCGGGACCACCTCCCCGAAGAGCGTAGCGCGGCCGTGATCGCCCTGATCTCGGTGGTCTCGGTCATCGGGGCCGGCGTCGGCTACCCGCTGGCCGCACTGCTCGCCCAGCTCGGCGGGGTACGGGCCGCCTACGGCCTCGGCCTGGTCGTCACCGCCGCCGCCCTGTTGACCGCGTGGCGCTCCATGCCCGAAGCCCCCGAAGGCCGCTCCGCCCACCTGGACGTGGCCGGCGCGGTCGTCCTGGCCGCTGCGCTGCTCCTGGTGCTGCTCCTCGCCGGCGAACGGAATCTGTGGAGCCGGCACCTCGCCGTGGCGGCGGGTCTCGCCGTCGTCGCGGTGGTGCTGCTCTGCGTCTGGGCCGTCATCGAGCTGCGCGGCACGACGCCCCTGGTCGATGTGCGGGCGGTGCGGCACCCGGCGGTCGCCGGGGCGAACCTCGCCATGTTCGTCGGCGGGATCGGCATGTACCTCCTGCTCACGCTCATCACCCGGTACGCGCAGACGCCGCACGGCGCCGGCTACGGCTTCGGGCTGACGACCTTCGTCGCCGGGCTGGTCCTCATCCCGTTCTCGGTGCTGGGGTTCGTCGCCGGCAAGCTCACGCCGCGCATCCGGACGCGGATCGCCGACCCCCTGCTCCTGGCCGGCAGCGCCGTCGTGGTCGGCGGCGGATTCGCCCTGTTCGCGGCGGCCCGCTCTGACCTGGCCGAACTGTTCGCGGCGATGGGCGTGCTCGGCTTCGGCGTCGGCGGCTTCTCGGCCGCGATGCCCGGCGTCATCCTGGCCGTCACCCCCAAGAGCGAGACGTCGAGCGCCATGAGCTTCAACTACGTCGTCCGCAGCGTCGGGTACTCCCTGGGCAGCGCCGTCGGCGGCCTGATCCTCGCCGCGGGCACCGGCCCCGGCCGCCTCTTCCCCGACGACAGCGCCTACACCACCGCGGCGCTGGTCGGCATCGGCGCCATGGCGATCACGGCGCTGACGAGCCTCGCTCTCGCCCGCCGACGCTCGTCCGAGACCAACCCGTAAGTCGGATGCACTCACCCCGACACCGGAGGCTCCAGGCCCAGGGCTACTGGGTCAGGCCCAGGGCTACTGGGTCAGCGGGTGCTCGTGCCGGTCGTGGGCCGATTGCGAGCCGGTTCGCGGACGGTCCGGACGCGGTCGTCTTCGCGCGGCGAACCCGGTCACACGTCGCCGAGGAACCCGGGGTCGGCCGGTCCCATCTGCCGGGCGAAGTCCGCGGCGACTCCGATGACCTCGCGCATCGGCACAGGCCGTCGGCTCGTCGCCGCGAGATCGGCGTGGGCCTCCTCGGACCACAGGAACGGATACACGGAAATGCCCTGCGACAGGTCCAGGGCCGCGGTTTCCTCGCGCCAGCCGGGCCACCGCAGCCCGTCGTAGAACGTCTCCAACCGGTCCGAGAGCAGCCAGGAGACCCACTCGGAGTGGCCCATCTGCATCTCTTCCCATGTGAGAGTGTCGGGCGCGAAGTACGTCATCTGTCCCGGCACCCCGGGCCGGCCCCCGCCCGCAGGATCCCCACCGTTCAGCGCGAAGACTCCACCGACGACGTCCTGGCCGACGACAAGACCTGTGGCGGGATACCACAACGGATCGAAGTCCGCGGGGAAGCGGTTGGCCCGCGCCAGACTCGGAAGCCCTCCACCCGTGCCCGGACCCCCGCCGAACACTCGCACCCACCCGTCGTCCAGGAGCAGTCCGCCGGTGTTCAACGCCAGAGCCCCCAGCGCCGATCGCGCCGTGACCTGCATCTGCAGAAGGCACCGGCGACCCTCGTCGGCATCGGCAGGCAGCACCTGAACGGGAACGGTGCTCGCCGAGAGCATCTCCCGAAGCTCCGGCCACGCCGGATCGCCCACATTGACCAACTCGTCGATCTCTCGCATCCGAGGATGGTCGCACCCCTGGTCACCGCCTGATCACGCGGGCTCGGCCGCGCGCAGGGGGCAGCCGGTGCCGGCCCGCGCTCAACCCGGTGCAGACCCTGTACGCCAACCTGATGGGCTCCGTCGTGGTGGTCCGGTCCCTCCTGCGGGTGGTACGGCCGCTCCCGCTGCACGGGCTCCTCGACGGCGTCGCGCGCGTGCTGTTCTCACTCTGGCAGGCCTACGCACCGGCGCACGGCGGGCCGGCGGTGCTGTGGCCGTTCCTCGTGCCGGAGGTGTCGTTCGGTGTGGCCCGGCTCGCCCCGTGGCCGATGGCCCGGGGCGAGCGCGGCACGGAAGCAGTCCGGGACTCGTGAATTGGCCTTGGGCCGCGAGCCGCAGGAACCACTAGCGTCGGGCCATGCGCATTCGAATCGTGGACGCCTTCACCGACCGCCCCTTCGCCGGGAACCCGGCCGGGGTACTGCTCCTGGACGACGTCTTCCCGGACGACGACTGGCTCCAGAACGTCGCCATGGAGGTCAACCACGCCGAGACCGCCTTCGCTCACCGGCTGGCCGAGGACGGCGAGGCGGACTGGGCGCTGCGCTGGTTCACGCCCGTCGCCGAGGTCGCGATGTGCGGGCACGCCACGCTCGCCACGGCCCACGTCCTGCACACCACCGGCGCTCACCGGGGGCCGGTGCGGTTCGCCACCCGCAGTGGCGTACTGATCGCCACGCCCGGCGCGGACGGCTCGATCACCCTCGACTTCCCGACCGCACCGCTCACCCCGGTCGAGATCCCGGCCGGGGTCGGCGAGGCGCTCGGCGCCGAGCCGGTCGCCGCCTTCGACACCGGCCCGAACGTCGGCGACCTGCTGGTGGAGCTGGCCGACGAGAAGACGGTCCTCGGCCTCTGCCCCGACCTCAAGGCCCTCGGTGCCCACTCCTCGCGCGGCATCATCGCCACCGCCCGCGCCGACGACCCGTCCCGCGGCCACGACTTCGTCTCGCGGTGCTTCTTCCCGAACGTCGGCATCGACGAGGACCCGGTCACGGGCAGCGCGCACACCGCGCTCGCGCCGCACTGGGCCGCCCGCCTCGGCCGCGGCGAACTCACCGGGCTTCAGGCGTCCCGCCGCACCGGGCTGGTCCGCACCACACTGCACGGCGAACGCACGCTGCTCACCGGCCGCGCGGTCACCGTCATCGAGGGCGAGCTGCGCGCCTGACGGCCGCCTCGGGCGGTCGGCCCGGGCCGTGGCTGTCTCAGGCGGTGGGCAGCCAGCCCACCTTGCCCGCGAGGAGGGCGTAGCCGACGAACGCGCCGATGTCGAGCAGCGAGTGCGCGACGACCAGGGGCCCGACCCGGCCCCAACGGCGGTACAGCCAGACGAACACCACGCCCATGGCCATGTTGCCGAGGAAGCCGCCGATGCCCTGGTAGAGGTGGTACGAACCGCGCAGGACCGCGCTGGCCACCAGTGCGGTCCCCGGCGTCCAGCCCAACTGGCCCAGCCTGCGCAGCAGGTAGCCGACGACGATCACTTCTTCGAGGATCGCGTTCTGCATCGCCGAGAGGATCAGCACGGGGTACTTCCACCACACGTCGGGGAGTGCCTCGGGTACGACGGTGAGGTTGAAACCGAGGCCGCGGGCGGCCAGGTAGAAGGCGATGCCGGTGCTGCCGATCACGGCCGCGATGCCGGCGCCCCGGGCCAGGTCGGGCCAGGGGCGGGTGCGGTCGAAGCCGAGGACGCGCAGGCTCGTGCCCTCGCGCAGCAGCAGGTGGGCGACGAGGGCCACGGGGACCAGGGCGGAGGCGATGCCGAAGAGCTGCCAGGCCAGGTCCAGCCAGGGACGGCCCGGCGCGGCCGAGGCGTTGAGGGTGGCCGCCTGGTCCTTGAGACCGCCGGGCTTGGTCACCGAGCCGATGAAGCTGATCAGCGCGGACACCCCACTCGCGCCGAGGGAGAGCGCCAGCACGATCACTGTCTCGTCCCTCAGCATCTGCCGCGGGTCGCGCTCCCGCGCCGAGGAACCGGCCACCGAGTCAGCCTCCACCTGCACCCCTGCCTCCACCCGCCTCACGGGCCCCTGGCCCACCTCTGCCAGGCAAGGATCGCAGAAACACCCACCAAACCTGCCCCCAGCCCACCCCCACCAACAGCCGACCCCCTCGCCAGAGCTGCCTCCCCCGAGCCCCGGTGGCGGTGGTGTTGCGGCGGCCGCGAGGCCTGGCTCAGCCCAGCCGCGCCGGCTCGGGCAGCCCCACCGGCCAGGTGTGCACCGGCTCCCCGACGTGCATCAACTCGGCGTACCGTCGCGTCGTGGCCGCCAGAGCCGCTTCGCGGGACAGCCCCTGCTCCAGTGCCCGGTGGAACGTGGCCGCCTGCCACGACGCCCCGTTGACCCGGCGCCGGCAGCGTTCCTCGATCACACCGAGGTAGAAGTCCCGGTCGGCGGCTTCCACACCCCACGCGTCCAGCCCGGCCGAGGCGAGCGGCAGCAACTCGTCACGGACCAGCGTGACCGCGTCGACCTCGCCCGTGCCGCCGTACCGTCCCCGCCGCGGCCAGACGAAGCGCGCGTCGATGCCGTACCGGCACGCCGCGTCGAAGTTGGCCTCCGCGGAGGCGAACGGCAGCCGGGTCCACACCGGCCGGGACTCCTCGGCGAGGGCCCGGACGAGGCCGTAGTAGAAGGCCGCGTTGGCGATCACGTCCGTGATGGTCGGCCCGGCCGGCAGCACCCGGTTCTCCACCCTGAGGTGCGGAACCCCGTCCGCGATGCCGTACACCGGCCGGTTCCAGCGGTAGATCGTGCCGTTGTGCAGGACGAGTTCGGCAAGTCTGGGCACCCCGCCCGCCTCCACGACCTCTAGCGGTTCCTCGGCGTCGCAGATCGGCAGCAGGGCCGGGAAGTAGCGCAGGTTCTCCTCGAAGAGGTCGTACGCGGAGGTGATCCACCGCTCTCCGAACCAGGTGCGCGGCCGTACGCCCTGCGCCTGCAGCTCGGGCGGCCGGGTGTCGGTGGACTGGAGGAACAGCGGGGGCCGGGACTCCCGCCACAGTTCATGGCCGAAGAGGAAGGGCGAGTTGGCACCCACGGCGATCTGCGCGGCGCACGCCACCTGGGCCGCGTTCCACACATCGGCGAACCGGGCCGGGGTGACCTGGAGATGCAGCTGTACGGAGGTGCAGGCGGCCTCGGGCACGATCGACTTCGAGGTGCACACCAGGTGCTCCACGCCCTCGATGTCGAGCCGGAAGTCCTCTCCGCGGGCGGCGACGATCTGGTCGTTGAGCAGCGTGTAACGGTCGACCTCGGAGAGGTTGGAGGAGACCAGGTCGTCCCGGTCCAGCGTGGGCAGGATGCCGATCATGACGATGCCGGCGTCGACCTCACCGGCTTTCCGGTCGGCGTAGGCGAGCGATGTGCGCAGCTCCTCGGCGAGCCGGTCGAACACCCGGCCGCCCAGCCGGTGCGGGGCGATGTTGACTTCCAGGTTGAACATGGCCAGCTCTGTCTGGAAGTCCCGGCTCGCGATGCGCTCCAGTACCTGCCCGTTCAACATTTTCGGCATACCGTCGGGCCCGGCGAGATTCAATTCGATCTCGACGCCCATGAGGTTCTTGGGGCGGTCGAATCGCTTCTCGCGCAGCAGCCGCTCCAGTCCCGTGAGGCACTTCTGGAGCTTTTCACGGTATCGCTGGCGATCGGACAGGTCGAACTGCCCTGCGACGACCTTCTCCCCCATCTAAGTGTCCTTCCTCGGATGGGCGGGCCGACGATCCGGCCGCCGGGCTCCCAAGTCAGGTGGGATGATGCCCAGCCGAAGCGATCGATAACGTCCCGCGCGAGCCCTCCGCCCGCTACCCTGTCGGATTATTCCCGGCGGCACATTCACGAGGCATGCCGCAGCTCGCATCTTCGGGTGCCCCGCGAGCCTCGTGAAAAACGCCGACTACATTTGGCCGACCGCTACCGGCGCGTACGCCGAGGTCAGCAGCGAGGCACCCGTCCGGAAATCGGGATGAGTTTCGTAAATCAGCGACCTAATTCCGCCTTGCCAGAATCTCCGGGTTGAGATAGACGAAAGATCGACCGAACACGCGTCGTATAAACTTCGTCCACAAGGCACAAGGTTGGCGCCCTCGGTCCCGGTTTCCGCCGTGTTTCTGTCGTCCCGGTTGACGGGCGGCAGAGCGAGCCTCACCCTCGTTCACACCCGACCCGGGCCCCCACCTCTCCGGCCTTCCGTGAGCAGACAGCGCCGTCCGCCCCACCTTTCTCGCGCCGCCGCGCCTGTCGACTGAGAGGCGACCCACATGCCGCTGCACGTGCCCCCTGCCCCTGCGCCTGCCCTGCGCTCCGTCCTCACGGCCCTCGGTTCCCCCACCGCGGTCCGTGAGGCCCGTACCCCCTCCCTGCGCGCCGCGCAGGGTCCCGTGACACCAGAGCTCCCACTGCCGGTCCACGTACTGGACCGGATAACCGCGCAAGGCCTGTCCGCGACGCGGCTGGCCGGCTGGCGCTTCCTGATCCGCTGCGGCGACCGGGCGGTGGCCGCCGCCGACACCATGCTCACCCCGGACGGCTGGGCCTTCTCGCACTTCTTCGAGGGCCCGTACGTCACCTCCACCGAGCGCGCCCTGCAGCAGGCCGAGGGGCTGCAGCAGTCGTACCAGGCCCGGCTGCTCTCCGTGCCCGGCCTCTACATGCTGACCCTGTGGCTGCACGGCGAGTGCACCGGCGACGGCACCGAGGGGCATCCGGCCGCCACCGACCTGCTCGTTCCGCTGGCCCCGGCACCGCCCGGCATTTCGGCGCACCGGCCGTTCCGGGTCGCCGAACTGCTCCCGGTGCTGACCCATCGGGCGACTCCTCTTCCCCTGCTCGGCTCACCTGCCTGACAGGGGCCCGCGTACCCCGCCGCCCGGAAGGGAAGCGGGGTACGCGTGATTTTCCGGAGGACGGCGGACCCGCGCCGACAGGCATATGCCAAGGATTCTTTCGCCCCTGCCCCGGGGGACTAGCTCTTTCCGGTCAGTGCAAACCACCCAAAGGGACAGTGCAGTTGGACTGAACCGTCCGCGCGGGTGACGCGTCATGAACCAGTGAGAAGCGGTGCTGTGAAATCCCTGCGGAATCACCCGCGGAGGACAACACTGGTTTCGGACCGACTCATCATCACGGGGGACGGACATGATCACGACAGACCGAAAGATCCCGCCCATGTGCCAGCACCAGACGCCCTGCCCACCTGCCGAGTCCGCCGACCGGGAGTCCGCCCGTCTCGTGGCGCACCACCCGGAGCAGGGATGGAGCCTGCTGTGCAACGGCGTCCTGCTCTTCGAGGACACCGGTGAACTGCTGCCCGACGGCAGCATCATCGCCCCGCACCGCCCGCTCGGTACGGACAGGGTGATGACCGCCGCCTGAACAGCACAGTGACCTGAGGGGCCGGCCGCACACACTCGATGCGCACCGGCCCCGACGCATACCCGGGGCCGACTGCGGAGGGTAGCGGGACGGTTCGCGCAACGGGAGCGGTCCTGGGGCGCCCGCCCCGCGCGGTGCGGCGCGGACACGGCTTCCGACCAGCGACAGCGCCGCCCGGCTGGTCGAATCGGCGGTGCAGGAGTGGGATGGAAGGAAGCGAGGCCCTCGCGGACGAGCCCGCCTTCGGGAGCCGTCCCGTCGGTGCCTGTGCGGAACGGGTGGAACCATGTCCGGTTACGACGTCTCGGCGGTCGCGCGCGTGGTGGTCGGGGTGAGCGGCTCCCTGGGCAGCGTCACGGCCCTGCGGCGGGCCACCTCGCTGGCCCGCCGGCTGGGAGCCGAGCTGTGGCCGGTGCTGGCCTGGGAACCGCCGGGCGGCGATCCAGCGGCACGCCGCAGCCCCGAGGCCGGCCCGATGGCCGCCGAGTGCCAACGGCTGGCCAAGCAGCGGCTGGCCGCGGTGCTGGACGAGATCTTCGGGGCGGACGGACCCGGGGTGCCGATGCGCGCCGTCGTCGTCCGCGGCGCACCGGGCCGGGCGCTGGTGGCGACCGCCGACCGGGAGAACGACGTCCTGGTCGTGGGCGCGGGACGACGCGGACTGCAGCGGGCCTTCTCGGGCCGGGTCTCCCGGCACTGCCTCGCCCACGCGGTGTGCCCGGTCCTGGCGGTGCCCCCGTCCCCGCTGGAGTCCGAACTGCTCTCCGTCCACCGCCGCAACACCTGGCATCTGCGCATCGACCCACGGGGCCTGTGAGGCCAGGCACGCGTACCTGCGAGGGCCTGCACGCACGGTCCGTGAGAGTCCGGGCCGCCGCTGCCGTTCCGTCAAGAACCGTCCCCCGGCCGTCAGGGCACCGTCAACGCGGGGTGCGGCGGACCGCCGTCCGACTACCGTTTCCCTCATGGAGCGCAGCCACGACGCACACCCCCGGGCGACGGGCCCGGCCCCCGCGCCCTCCACCGCCGCGACCGTGGTGCACGACCGCAGCTGGGCGGAGGATCTGCGCCGTTCGGTCTGCTGCGCCGGAGCGCTGTTCGGACTGCTGCTGTGCGTCGACCGGGTCGCCGGCTCGCTGACCTGGTGGCGGGCCGGCCTGTGGCTGCTGCTGGCCCTGATGCTGCGCGACGCCCTCGGCAGCCGCGTCGAGATCGACCCCGAGGTGCTCGTGCGCAACCCGGACCTCTGGCACCGGCTGGACGAGGGCGCCCGCAGGTCCGAGGCGACCGGATCCCTCCGGTGCGGCACGTCGGCCCTGCACCGCTTGGAGCGCCGCCTGGACCGGGAGACGGCCCTGGCCGTCTTCCGCACCTCGGGAATGGAGTGAGCGGGCCGGAGCGGGAGTGCACCGGCCGGGTCCGGACGGACAGGCCGGCAGTGTGCGGACCGGGACCGGACGGACGGACGGGCCGAGGGTATGCGGACCGGGACCGGATGAACGGGCCGCGTGGAGGGGGCGGGTTCCGAGGCGGCGTAGGTCATGACGCTCGATGTCCACGGCCGCGCCCCATGCCCGCCCGGCGACGGACGGGTCACCCGACCGGCCGCGCCGGCCCCGACCACCCGCGGCCTCCGCTTCTTCGTGCGGCCTCCCCTCGTCCGCACCATTCTTAACGCAAGCTTGACGCCTCGCGCCCCCTGATCCATGGGCCCGGGCGTCACGCTCTGCTTACGCTGGTGCCGCCGTCCGCGTGATGGCCGGAAAGAGCTGAGCCGCATCACCAGGAGCACGCCGATGGCCACGACCGAGCGCCCTCCCAGTACCAGCCGCCTGCGCGCCTGGATGCTGGAAGGACTGTCCGACATGGGCAAGGGCGGTGGCCACACCGGACCGCACGCCGAGCCGGAGCCCGCGCACCAGGGACAGCGCTGGTGGCGGGTGATGTGCCTGACCGGTGTCGACTACTTCTCCACCCTCGGCTACCAGCCGGGCATCGCGGCCCTGGCGGCCGGACTGCTCTCCCCGGTGGCGACCATCGTGCTGGTCATCGTCACCCTGGCCGGTGCGCTGCCGGTCTACCGCCGGGTGGCCGACGAGAGCCCGCACGGCGAGGGTTCCATCGCGATGCTGGAGCGGCTGCTGTCGTTCTGGCAGGGCAAGCTCTTCGTGCTCACGCTGCTGGGCTTCGCGGCCACCGACTTCCTGATCACCATCACGCTCTCCGCCGCCGACGCCTCCACCCACCTGGTGGAGAACCCGCATCTGACGGAAGCCCTGGACGGCAAACAGATGCTGATCACCCTGTTCCTCGTGGCACTGCTGGGCGCCGTCTTCCTCAAGGGCTTCCTGGAGGCGATCGGCGTCGCGGTCGCGCTGGTCGGCATCTACCTCGCGCTCAACGTCGTCGTCGTGGTCTCCGGCCTGTGGCACGTCGTCACCGCCGGCCATGTGATCACCGACTGGGGCAGCGCCCTGACGGCGGAGCACGGCAACGTGTTCGTGATGATCGGCGTCGCCCTGATCGTCTTCCCGAAGCTCGCCCTCGGCCTGTCCGGATTCGAGACCGGTGTCGCCGTCATGCCCCACGTCAAGGGCGACCCCGACGACACCGCCGAGCGGCCGGCCGGCCGGATCAGGGACACCAAGAAGCTGCTGACCACGGCCGCGCTCATCATGAGCTGCTTCCTGATCGCCACCAGCTTCATCACCACGCTGCTGATCCCGGAGAAGGAGTTCGAGACGGGCGGCCAGGCCAACGGCCGCGCGCTCGCCTACCTCGCGCACGAGTACCTGGGCAACGTCTTCGGCACGGTGTACGACGTCTCGACCATCTGCATCCTGTGGTTCGCCGGCGCCTCCGCCATGGCCGGTCTGCTCAACCTGATGCCGCGCTACCTGCCCCGGTACGGCATGGCCCCGCACTGGGCGCGCGCGGTGCGCCCGATGGTCATCGTCTTCACCCTGGTCGCGTTCCTGGTCACCTGGATCTTCGACGCCAGTGTCGACAAACAGGGCGGCGCCTACGCGACCGGTGTGCTGGTGCTGATCAGCTCGGCCGCGATCGCGGTGACCATCGCCGCGCGCAAGGCGGGGCAGCGCGGCTGGACCATCGCGTTCGCGGTGATCTCGGCAGTGTTCCTGTACACGACCGTGGTGAACGTGATCGAGCGCCCGGACGGTGTGAAGATCGGTGCCTGCTTCATCGCGGGCATCATCCTGGTCTCGTTGCTATCCCGGCTGGCCCGCGCCTTCGAGCTGCGCGTGACCAGCGTGACGCTCGACCCGATGGCGGAACGATTCATCCGGGACATGGCCAGCCGGAAGATACGGTTCATCGCCAATGAACCGGACCATCGTGACAAGGCCGAGTACCGCGACAAGCTCGAGCAGATCCGCGCCGACAACGACATGCCGGAGCAGGAGGACTTCGTCTTCGTCGAGGTCACGGTCACCGACCCGTCCGAGTTCGAGGCGGGCCTGACCGTACGCGGCGAGGTGCTGCACGGCCGCTACCGTGTGCTGACCCTGGAGTCCGCCTCCATCCCGAACGCCCTCGCCGCACTGCTCCTGCACGTCCGTGACGCCACGGGCTGCACGCCGCACATCTACTTCGAGTGGACCGAGGGCAACCCGTTCGCCAACTTCCTGCGCTTCTTCCTCTTCGGCCAGGGCGAGGTCGCCCCCGTCACCCGCGAGGTGCTCCGCGAGGCGGAACCGGACCGGGTCCGCCGGCCCCGGGTGCACACCGGGTGACGACGCGCCCGATGCACGGCCCCCGCATCCACGGGTCCCGGTGCATGGCCCTATCGTGACCGGCATGCAGTCCTACACGATCGGCCAGGCCGCGCGGCTGCTCGGCGTCAGCCCGGACACCGCCCGCCGCTGGGCCGATGCCGGCCGGGTGACCACCCACCGCGACGAATCCGGGCGGCGCCTCATCGACGGCAGGGATCTCGCCGCGTTCTCGGTCGAGCTGGCCAAAGGCGGAGTCGGCGAGGAGGGCGCCTCGCACACCTCCGTCCGCAACGCCTTCCCGGGCATCGTCACCGCCATCAAGCTCGGTGACGTCGCCGCCCAGGTGGAGATCCAGGCCGGCCCGCACCGGCTGGTCTCGCTGCTGACCCGGGAAGCCGTGGAGGAACTGGGCCTGGAGGTCGGCATGGAGGCCACCGCGCGCGTGAAGTCCACCAACGTGCACATCGACCGCCCCTGACGAGCGGAACACCGTACCCCGCAGCACCCCACCGGGCCGATGCCCGGCTGTCCTCCACCGGACCGGTGCCCGGCTGTCCCCCGCCCGGACCGGTCGCGGCGCTGCTCCGTGCACCGGTCCGGGCGACGGCCGGAACGACCCGTACCCGCACATACCCTTCCCGGCCCTCCCCGCGCACTACGGTGAGGGACCATGACCCTGAGCATCCGCAACCAGCTCCCGGGCACCGTCACCGAGGTGCACCCCGGCGAAGTCATGGCCACTGTCAAGGTCCGGCTGGACGGCGGCGGGGAGCTGACGGCCGCCGTCACCCGCGAGGCCGTCGAGCAGCTCGTCCTCGCCCCCGGCAGCCCCGTCCGCGCGCTGGTGAAGTCGACCGAGGTCTCCCTCGCCACCAGCCGTGTCGAGGGCCTGTCGATCCGCAACCAGTTCGCCGGCACCATCACCCAGCTGTCCACCGGCGAGGCCATGGCCTCGGTCAAGGTCACCATGGAAGCCGGCCAGCTCACCGCCGTGATCACCAGGGACGCGGCCGACGACCTCGGCCTGTTCGTCGGCTCCGACGTCATCGCCCTGATCAAGGCGACCGAGGTGTCCCTGGCGACGGCGTAGGCAGCGAGAACGCCGGCCGGCCGGGAACGGCCGAGGGCCCCGTCCGTGGCACGGACGGGGCCCTCGGCCTCGTTACGCTCAGTCCTCGTAGGCGTCCAGCGGCGGGCAGGAGCACACCAGGTTGCGGTCGCCGAAGGCCTGGTCGATGCGGCGCACCGGCGGCCAGTACTTGTCGGCGGTCGAGACACCGGCCGGGAAGACGGCCTCCTCGCGGCTGTAGGCGTGCTTCCACTCATCGCCGAGCGCGGCGGCGGTGTGCGGGGCGTTGCGCAGCGGGTTGTCCTCCGCGGGCCACTCGCCCGCGCCGACCTTCTCGATCTCCGCGCAGATGGCGATCATCGCGTCGCAGAACCGGTCCAGCTCGGTGATGTCCTCGGACTCCGTCGGCTCGATCATCAGCGTGCCGGCCACCGGGAAGGACATGGTCGGCGCGTGGAAGCCGTAGTCGATCAGGCGCTTGGCCACATCATCGACGCTCACGCCGGTCGCCTTGGTGAGCGGGCGCAGGTCGATGATGCACTCGTGAGCGACCAGGCCGCCGGGGCCGGTGTAGAGCACCGGGTAGTGCGGCTCCAGGCGCTTGGCGACGTAGTTCGCCGACAGCACGGCCACCTGGGTGGCCCGCTTCAGGCCCTCGCCGCCCATCAGACGGACGTACGCCCACGAGATCGGCAGGATGCCGGCCGAGCCCCACGGAGCCGCCGAGATCGGTCCGACGCCCGTCTCCGGGCCGGCCTCCGGCTGCAGCGGGTGGTTCGGCAGGTACGGCGCCAGGTGCGACCGTACGGCCACCGGGCCGACGCCCGGGCCGCCACCGCCGTGCGGGATGCAGAACGTCTTGTGCAGGTTCAGGTGGGAGACGTCACCGCCGAAGTGGCCCGGCTTGGCCAGGCCGACCAGGGCGTTCAGGTTGGCGCCGTCGACGTACACCTGGCCGCCGGCCTCGTGCACCTGGGCGCAGATGTCGGCGACGTGCTCCTCGAACACACCGTGCGTCGACGGGTAGGTGATCATCAGGACCGCCAGTTCGTCGCGGTGCTGCTCGATCTTCGCGCGCAGGTCCTCGACGTCGATCTCGCCGTCCTCGGCGGTCTTCACGACGACTACCTTCATGCCGGCCATCACGGCACTGGCCGCGTTGGTGCCGTGCGCGGAGGACGGGATGAGGCAGACGGTGCGCTGCTCGTCGCCGTTGGCGCGGTGGTAACCGCGGACGGCCAGCAGACCGGCCAGCTCGCCCTGCGAGCCCGCGTTCGGCTGCAGTGAGACCTTGTCGTAGCCGGTGACCTCGGCGAGCCGGTCCTCCAGCTCATGGATGAGCGTGAGGTAGCCCTGGGCCTGCTCGGCGGGCGCGAACGGGTGCAGCTGGCCGAACTCGGGCCAGGTGACCGGCTCCATCTCCGTGGTCGCGTTGAGCTTCATCGTGCAGGAGCCCAGCGGGATCATGCCGCGGTCGAGCGCGTAGTCACGGTCGGCCAGCTTGCGCAGGTAGCGCAGCATCGCGGTCTCCGAGCGGTGCTGCTGGAAGACCGGGTGGGTCAGGTACTCGTCGGAACGGAGCAGGGCCTCGGGCAGCGTGTCCTCGGCGGTCGCGTCCAGCGTCTCGATGTCGCCCGCCACACCGAAGGCGGCGAAGACGGCCTCCAGCTGGGCCCGGTTGGTGGTCTCGTCGCAGGCCGCGGAGACGTGGTCGGCGTCGACCAGGCGCAGGTTGACCCCGTTCTCCCGCGCGGCGGCGACGACCTCGGCGGCCTTGCCGGGCACCCGCGCGGTGACCGTGTCGAAGAACGCCTCGTGGACGATCTCGACACCGCCGGCCTTCAGCCCCCCGGCGAGGATGGTGGCGTAGCGGTGGGTGCGCCGGGCGATGGTCCGCAGGCCCTCGGGACCGTGGTAGACGGCGTACATGCCGGCCATCACGGCGAGCAGCACCTGGGCGGTGCAGATGTTGCTGGTCGCCTTCTCCCGGCGGATGTGCTGCTCACGGGTCTGCAGCGCGAGCCGGTAGGCCTTGTTGCCGTCGGCGTCGACGGAGACGCCGACGAGCCGCCCGGGCAGGCTCCGCGCGAACTTCTCGTGCACGGCCATGTAGCCGGCGTGCGGACCGCCGAAGCCCATCGGAACACCGAAGCGCTGGGTCGTACCGACGGCGATGTCGGCACCCAGCTCGCCCGGGGAGGTCAGCAGGGTCAGCGCCAGCAGATCGGCGGCGACCGTCACCAGGGCGCCCAGCTCGTGCGCCTGGTCGATGACCGGCTTGATGTCCCGTACGGCACCGGAGGCGCCCGGGTACTGGATCAGCACGCCGTTGATCTCACGGGCGGCGACCTCGGCCGGGATGCCGTCGCTGAGGTCAGCCACGACGACCTCCACACCGGTCGGCTCGGCGCGCGTCTGGATGACGGCGATGGTCTGCGGCAGCGCGTCCGCGTCGATCAGGAACAGGCCCTTTTTGTTCTTGCCCATGCGCCGGGACAGCGCCATCGCCTCGGCCGCGGCGGTGCCCTCGTCCAGGAGGGACGCACCGGAGGTGGGCAGACCGGCGAGTTCGGCGACCACGGTCTGGAAGTTCAGCAGGGCTTCGAGCCGCCCCTGGGAGATCTCCGGCTGGTAGGGCGTGTAGGCCGTGTACCAGGCCGGGTTCTCCATGACGTTGCGCAGGATGACCGGCGGAGTGAACGTGCCGTGGTACCCGAGACCGATCATGGAGCCGAGGACCTGGTTGCGGTCGGCGAGCGAGCGCAGTTCGGCGAGCACCTCGGCCTCGGTGCGGGCGCCCGGCAGGTCGAGGGCGTCGGCGTTCTTGATCACATCGGGGACGGCGGCGGCGGTCAGCTCGTCGAGCGAGCCGTAACCGACCTGGGCGAGCATCTTCGCCCGCGCCTCCTGGTCGGGCCCGATGTGGCGCTGCTCGAACGGAATGCCGGCTTCGAGCTCGGAGAGCGGGGTGCGATGGGCGGTCATTGCGGAGGCCTCCTGGTCTGACGCGACCTTCGAGGGGCACCCCGGTACGGATACCCCGACGGCCTCCCCCTCTGTCATCTCAACCTGAGAGCTTCACCGGACGCCCGTGGGCGCCGGCTTTCACCGTCGGTGAGAGCGGAAGCCGTCGACATCCGCTCTGCTTTCCAGAGTGACCTCGTCCGTGCGGTACGTGGGCCTGAGAGATTCCGGGGAGGATTTGCTCCTTCGGCGCCCCCGAGGTTGTCGGAGGACTCTCCCGCACGGGGTCAGCAGCCGCTGTCAGCCTACCAGCGAGGTCAACGCCCGGACCCTCGAGTGGCCGCCTCCCTGAATGTGCTCTTTTGTAGTGCTTACGGATGAGTTGCGACCACGTGGAGGGAGAGGGACCGTGCAGACCGACATCGATCCGCGCAACCTGATCGGCCGCAAGGCGTTCGACCGCAATGGCACCAAGATCGGCACCATCGACGAGGTCTATCTCGACGATGCGACCGGCGTGCCCGAATGGGCGGCCATACGCACCGGCCTGTTCTCGCGGGACGCGTTCGTCCCCCTGGAGCCCAGTGAACTCGTCGAGGGCACCCTCCACGTCCCCTTCGACCGGGCCCTGATCAGGGACGCCCCCGACTTCGGTGTCGGCCGCCACCTCTCCCCGGAACAGGAACTCCAGCTCTACCACCACTACGGGCTCGACGTGGCCTCACCCCCCACGGTCCCGGACCACGACTTCGGCAAACTGGCGGGCTCCGAGGAGTCCTGACCCGCGTCGTCCTCGGCCTGATCCTCTCCGGAGGGTTCCGGGGCCCGGGGCGGAGCCCCGGGACGGTCGCTGCCCGGCCTGCCGGCACGGGCGACTGGAGGGACGAGGTCAGCGGCCGGGGGGACGAGGTCGGCGGCCGGGACGATGTTCGCGGCCCGGTGGTCGAGGCCGGCGGCCGGGTGGTCGAGGCCGGCGGCCGGGTGGTCGAGGCCGGCGGCCAGGACCAGCGGCAACGGCTCGGCCGGCGCCAGCGCGGGATCGTCGACGAAGAACGTCCGCACACGTCCCGGCTCGGACTGCGGTGTCTCGAACCGCACCGTGACCCGCCCCAGCCCGCTCCCCTGCACCCACCCGGGACCCCACTCGGCGTGCCGCACGTCCTGCCCGGCCCGCCACTGCCGCTCGGCCGGCTCCGGCTGCTCCGCCGGCGCCTCGGGCACGGCCTCGTCGGCCGGATCCGCTGCCCGCTCCCCCGCCGCCTGCGCGAACAGGTCCTCCTGCGTGTAGTCGGCGAGCCCGGTGACCCCCACCCCGAGCAGCCGCACCCCGCCCGTGGTGTCCACGGAGTCCAGCAGCCGCGCAGCCGCCTCCCGGACGACCGCCGGATCGTCCGTGGGCCCCCGGAGCGTCTCGGAGCGGGTCAGCGTCGAGAAGTCGTACCGCCGTACCTTGAGCACTATGGTCCGCCCGGACACCCCGGCCTCCCGCAGCCGCCGTACACACCGGTCGGCGAGCCGCTGCACCTCCAGACCGACCCGCAGCCGGTCGTGGATGTCCACGTCGTAGGTGTCCTCCACCGACACGGACTTGGCCTCCCGCTCCGCCACCACCGGCCGCTCGTCCCTGGCCAGCGCCATCGCGTACAGGGCGTGCCCGTGGGCCTTGCCGAGCAGCCGGACCAGCTCGTCCTCGCCCGCCTCGGCCAGTTCCTCCACCGTGGTGATCCCGGCCCTGCGCAGATGGTCCCCGGTGGCCGGACCGACCCCCGGCAGCGTGCGCACCGGCATCGGTCCCAGCAGCGTCCGCTCGGTCCCCGGCTCGATCAGCACCAGACCGTCCGGCTTGGCCTGCTCCGACGCGATCTTCGCGAGCATCTTGGAGGCGGCGAGCCCCACCGATCCGGTGAGCCCGGTGACCGCCCGGATGTCCGCCCGCAGCCTGATCCCGGCCTGCCGGGCCGACTCCCTGTCCCGGGCCGCTCCCCCGGCCTCCAGGTCCACGAACGCCTCGTCCAGGCTCAGCGGCTCCACCAGCGGTGACAGCTCCCGCAGCAGCGCCATCACCTGCTCGCTGACCGCCCGGTAGAGGGCGAAGCGCGGCACCAGATAGGCGGCGTTGGGTGCGAGCCGGCGGGCCTGTGCCATGGGCATCGCCGAATGGACCCCGAACACCCGTGCCTCGTACGACGCGGTGGCCACCACCCCGCGCGGTCCGAGCCCGCCCACGACGACCGCCTTCCCGCGCAGGCTCGGCTTGGACGCCTGCTCCACCGAGGCGAAGAAGGCATCCATGTCGAGATGCAGGATCGTGGGCGCGTTTCTCACATGTCCGATGCTGCACCACGGCACTGACAATGCGGTGGTGCGGCGGGCGCCGCTGGTGCAGCGGACAGTGACCCGGTGGTCAGACCGCCCGGTTGCGGCGCCGCGCCAGCTCGTCCGCCGGGTTGTGGCCGACGAGCGTCTCGCCGGTGTCGACGCGCTCGCCGTGCAGCTGGGAGAGGGCGCTTTCCACGTCCCGCCACACCACACCGACGGCGATCCCGAAGACGCCCTGGCCGCCCTGGAGCAGTGCGTGCACCTCGTCCGGCGACGTGCACTCGTACACCGTGGCACCGTCGCTCATCAGCGTCATCCGCCCCAGGTCACGGAAACCGCGTTCCCTGAGGTGCTGGACGGCCGTGCGAATGTTCTGCAGCGACACCCCGGTGTCCAGGAAGCGTTTCACGACCTTCAGGACGACCACGTCCCGGAAGCTGTACAGACGCTGCGTGCCGGACCCGTACGCGGGCCGCACACTGGGCTCGACCAGGCCGGTGCGGGCCCAGTAGTCGAGCTGCCGATAGGTGATGCCGGCAGCCGCGCAGGCGGTGGGCCCGCGGTAGCCGATCTCCTCGGACGCCATGGACGCCACCCCTCCGCCGTTCGGCACCGCCATCGGCAACTGTGGGGCGTGATCGGCCCCGCTGCCGGGATGGGGGACTCCCCCGCCGGAGCGCAGCCGCGAGTTCGGGGGCGGGTACGGACCGCTCTCCCCGAAACCGCGTCCGGGGGCACCCCCAGCCGTACCGTCGCCGCTGATCCTCACGCCGACCTCCGTCCTTGACCTGCCTTCTCGACGGTAGGCAGTCACCAGGGGTGCGTCAACGATCGCCACACTCGGCACGCCGAGTGATAATCACCCTAGGAGTGGTTTCCCGTGTCCCACCGCGGGGAAAGGCTAGCCGAATGCGCTGGCGGGGGGCCGTAGGACGCTCTCACTGGCCGGGGGCAATTGCCGGGGAACGGTCCGCGCGAAGCCGCCCGCCGCCCCGACGGAGACCCGGGTGCGGCGGGCAAGGCCCGCGCGTCTCACTGGCTGCTGGTGCCGAAGTCCTCGGGCGAGATCTGGTCGAGGAACTCGCGGAACTTCTCCACCTCGTCCTCCTGCTCATCGGGAATGGCGATGCCCGCGTCGTCCAGCACCGTGTCACTGCCGTAGATCGGCGTTCCGGTGCGCAGGGCCAGCGCTATGGCATCGGAGGGCCGGGCGCTGACCTCGACCCCGCTGGCGAACACCAGCTCCGCGTAGAAGACGCCTTCCCGCAGATCGGTGATACGCACTTCGGTCAGCTCCTGGCCGACGGCCTCCAGCACGTCCTTGAACAGGTCGTGGGTCAGCGGTCGCGCGGGGGCCATGCCCTGCTGGGCGAAGGCGATCGCCGTCGCCTCCCCCGGCCCGATCCAGATGGGGAGGTAACGGTCGCCCCCCACTTCTCGCAGGAGCACGATCGGTTGGTTGGAGGGCATTTCGACCCGGACACCTACGACATCGAGCTCGTTCACACAGCAACCCTAGGCCGTGGTCGGGACGTTTGGGTAGTCGGGCCGGGAACAGGTGGCCGATCCGGCCGGTCCGGGGCACTCCGGGTCAGGGCAGCCGCACGCCCAGCGCGGTCTTCACCAGAGCGGCGTGGAGCTTCACGGTGAGCGCCGCCAGCTCCTTCGTACGGGCCTCGGCCAGGGCCCTGGTCTGGGGGTTGCGGTGACGCTTCAGCGGGGCCACCACTTGGTCGACCAGCCCCGCCTCGCGGTCGGCGGCGGCCTTCATCGCCCGAAGGTGGCGCGGCTCGATCCCGAACCGGCCCAGCTCGGAGACGAGCGCCGCGACGGTGACCGCCTCGGCGTCATAGGCCCCGTCCGCCAGCGGAGCGACGAGCCCGTAGGACTCCCACTCCTTCAGCTCGTCCTCTCCGATGTCCGCGGCGGCCAGCAGCTCCGCCCTGCCCACCCTGGCCACCGTCGGCCCCTCCACGGGCGCCGGCACGTCGTCCGCAGTGCGCTGACGCCCGACCAGGGGCAGCGCGACGGCCTCGCCCCGCTCCATGGCGTCCAGGTGCTCGCGGATCACCTTGAGCGGCAGATAGTGGTCCCGCTGCATCCGCAGGACGTGCCCGAGGCGCTCGACGTCCCCGGCGCTGAACTTGCGATACCCCGACGGGGTCCGCTGCGGCTCGATGAGCCCCTCCGACTCCAGGAAGCGGATCTTGGAGATGGTCACTTCGGGGAACTCGTCGCGCAGCACGGTCAGCACCGTGCCGATGCTCATCAGCCCACTGTCCCTGGCGGCGGTACCGCTTCCGGCACCGCCGCTCGGTGTTTGAAGCATGGACCTTCCCTGGGGTCCCCCCGGACGCGGTCCGGGGGCGGGTCAGATGCCCTGCCGGCTCGCGTAGAACACCAGCCGGTACTTTCCGATCTGCACCTCGTCACCGTTCGACAGGGCGACCTGGTCGATGCGCTCGCGGTTGACGTACGTGCCGTTCAGGCTGCCCACGTCGGCCACCGTGAAGGAGCCGTCCGGGTGGCGCCGGAACTCCACGTGCCGCCGGGAGACCGTCACGTCGTCCAGGAAGATGTCGCTCTGCGGGTGACGGCCGGCCGTGGTCAGGTCACTGTCCAGCAGGAAGCGGCTGCCCGAGTTCGGCCCCCGGCGCACCACCAGCAGCGCCGAGCCCATCGGCAGCGCGTCCACCGCGGCCTGCGCCTCCGGCGACAGCATCGGCATCTGCGTCTGACCGGTGACCTCGGCGTCGTAGGCCTCGAGACCGGAGATCGAGATCGTGGACGTCGTCTCGGACGCTCGCTCGGGCGCCACTCCAGGGCGCAGCGGCGCCCCACAGTTGGAGCAGAACCGGGCGTTCTCCGCATTCCGGTTACCGCACCTCGTACACACCAGGACCGACATGGACGGATCCTCCTGCCGCGGCTGCCCCGCCGGGGCGTTGGACGCGTACGGGTCGGAGGCAAACCCTCCACCCGTACCTGAGGTTGACGGTTGCCCGAAACCTATGCCTCCGGACTGGGCAGGGTCAACAGACGCCGCGCCCTGACCACCGGAAATGTCACCGCCCGGACCAGCGACCTGGTCCCGGAACAGTGGGCGCTGGCCCTCCGCGTCAGGCTGTGCGCGATGGCGAGCGGTCGCGTTGTCGCTGCCCTCTCGCGCGCTCTTGCCGAACAACTTCGCAAACAACTTCACGGGCGATTCCCCTTGACCGAAACAGACCCGCCCGTGGGGCAGGACGAACCCTGATTGCCTACACCGGCCGAGCCGGACATTCTCACAACGTCCGTATCCACCAAACAGTTTCCATCACGCACCACCCCTTCGGTGCGCCGACCCCCCGCAACCTCATGCCCCTGCCGGACGTACCGCATGCACCACCGGTTCACTGGGAGGACGACCGAGCGTAGTCAGGCCGCTTCACCTGTCGCAAGGCGTCCACGACGATCTTGTCCGACCGCTCCACGGTCACCGTGGCCTGCTCCTTCTCCAAGGTCTGCACCACGCCTCCAGGGATGTTCAGCGCCGGCTCGAGGTCCTGCGGCTTGCCGATGACCTTGAAACGAAAGGGGGCGTTGATCTTGTTCCCGTCGACGCTCACAGACTTACCGGAACCGGTGAAGTAGGTGCCTGCCACCACCCGGACCCCGTTGACCTGGATCGCCTCCGCGCCGGCCGCGCGCAACTCCTGGATCGCATCGAGCAGCATGTCCGCCTGGACCGTCCCCTTCGTGTCCTCGATCGTCATGGTGATGCCGGGACCCCGCGCCGCCACGGTGCCCGCCAGGACGCCGAGTTGCTTCTCCTTCTCGGCAGTCTGCTTGCGGGCCTCCGCCGCCTGGTCGGAGCTGCTCTGCAACTCCTGACGCTGCTTTTCGAGTCCCTGCTTCTCGTCCTCAAGACGCTGAGTACGCGAATCCAGTTCATCGAGGATGCGGACAAGATCTTCCTGACGTGCGCCGCGCAGTGCGCTGTCGGTGTCGCTGTTGGACGCCACCTGCACGGCCAGGCCGAAGCCGAGGCCGAACAGCAGCAGCGCGACGATGAGTTGGGCCCGCGTGAAGCGCGGCGGCCACAGCCCCTTGACGAGCCGCTGCCGGCCGGTCAGCGGCTGCCCGGACTGCTCCCCGGCCGGCTGCCCGGCCTCGGGCGCGGACAGGGGCACCTCGGCCGGCAGTTCTCTGCGCAGCCTGTTCTCGGGCTGGTCGGGCCGGCCGTCGCGGTCGTTCTGCTCGCTCATGAACCTCACGCCCGGAAGACGTGCCGCCGGATCGCCGCGGCGTTGGAGAAGATACGGATACCCAGGACCACGACGACACCCGTGGACAGCTGCGCGCCCACACCCAACTTGTCGCCGAGGAAGACGATCAACGCGGCCACGACCACGTTGGACAGGAACGACACCACGAAGACCTTGTCGTCGAAGATGCCGTCCAGCATGGCCCGCAGACCGCCGAAGACGGCGTCCAGCGCCGCGACGACGGCGATCGGCAGATAAGGCTCGACGACCGCCGGAACCTCGGGCCGGACCAACAGGCCGGCCACGACTCCCACGACGAGGCCCAGTACGGCGATCACGATGTGCCCTTCTCAGTCTTCTCGGTGCTCGGCTGTGCTGTACGTACGATCACGCTGGGTGCGGCGGGCAACCGGACGTCGCCCTCCACGGAGATCGTGGCGCGGATGCCGTAGTTCTCTTCCAGAGCATGCAGATACAGGCCGTCGGCGCTGTTCTGGAACCTGGTGCTCAGCCTCTCCCCGTCCCCCACCGCCAGCACCGTGTACGGCGGCACCAGCGGCCTGTTGTCGACCAGTATCGCGTCACCCGCGGCCCTGATCGCGGACAGGGCGGTCAGCCGCTGCCCGTTGATGGAGACGGCCTCGGCGCCCGAGGCCCACAGCCCGTTGACCACGCGCTGCATGTCGCGGTCGCGCACCCGGCCGGTGTCGGAGAAGCCCGAGGTCTCCCGCGGGTTGCTGCCGTCACCGCCGCTGCTGGCCTCCTTGGCGTCGTCCACGACGAGCTTGACGCCCGGCCCGTGCGCCGCGGTGGCCCCCGACAGCAGACCCACGAGATCCGCCTGGGCGCTGCCTCCGCTGGACTTCAGAGCCGCCCGCTGGCGCGCGCCGACGTCGTCGCGCAGCTCGTCGACAGTGTCCTCGAGCTGGTCCGCGTCCTCCGTCTCGCTGTCGATGCGATCGATCAGCTCCTGACGCTCCTTGGCCACCACGGGCGCGGCCACCCGCGCCTGTGCCGCCCCGACGGTCACGACCAGCGCCGCGAGCACGAGGCCGGCGGCCAGTCCCAGCTTGGCCCGGAGCGTCTTCGGCAGACCGCCCTCGCCCCGGGCCTTCTTCCGGGCGGCGGCTTCGGCGTACCCGTCGTCGAGGCTGTGGTCCATGACGTTGGTGATCAACGACATGGAGGCGTCCGGACGCTGCGGCCGCGCGGGGCTGCTCCGAACGGGGGGTTGCTGCGGCATGCCGCACATCGTCGCATGTCGCGACCAGTACCTCCGAACGGCCCCACCGGCGTGCCGGACAGGCCCCCTTGGGGGACACTTGTCCGGCACGCACGCGTGCAGCGGCTTTTGCCGTTCCGGACCGCCGGGTGTTACCGGCCGGCGCTGTCCACGACCGCCGACCACTCGTCGAGCAGGGCCTGCGCGGATGCGTCGTCCGGCCCCTCGGCCCACAGGTGGGTGACCGCCTCGGCCGGGTCGGGCAGCACCATCACCCAGCGCCCGTCGGTCTCCACGACCCGCACACCGTCCGTCGTGTCGACAAAGCGATCTCCGGCTGCCTCGACCACCCGCCGCATCACCAGGCCCTTGACGGCCCAGGGAGTCGCCAGGTCCCGCTTGAGGACGTGGGCCCGCGGAATCCGCGCGTCGATCTGGCTCAGGGTGAGCTGCGTCCGCGCCACCAGCCCGATGAGCCGCACGAAGGCCGCCGTGCCGTCGTAGACTCCGCTGAACTCGGGGACGATGAAGCCGCCCTTGCCGTCACCACCGAAGATGGTGCCCTCTTCGCGCCCCACGCGCGTGAGGTCGTCGGGCGAGGTGGTGGTCCACTCGACCTGGGTGCCGTGATAGGCGGCCACCTGTTCGGCGATCCGGGTCGTGGTCACCGGCAGCGCCACACGCCCGCTGCGCCGCTCAGCGGCGACCAGGTCCAGCATCACCAGCAGCGCCCGGTCGTCCTCGATGATCCGGCCCTTCTCGTCCACGAGCGACAGCCGCTCGCCGACGGGGTCGAACCGCACGCCGAACGCCGCACCCGAGGACGCCACGATCTCCCCGAGCCGCACCAGCCCGTTCCGCCGCATGTCGCCCGTTTCCGTGGGCCTGGACTCGTCGAGGCCGGGGTTGATGGTCAGCGAGTCCACACCGAGCTTGCCGAGCAGGCTGGGCAGTACGAGGCCGGCGCTGCCGTTCGAGGCGTCCACGACGACCTTGAGACCGGATTCCGCTATCCCGGTCGTGTCCACGTTCCGCAGCAGCGATCCGGTGTACGAGTCGAAGACGCTCGCCGGGAAGTAGAGGTCACCGATTTCACCGGGGAAGGCCCGCCGGTACTCCTGCCGCGCGAACACCCGGTCCAGCTTGCGCTGGCTGCCCTGCGAGAGGTCGGCGCCCTGCCCGTCGAAGAACATGATGTCGACGGAGTCCGGGACGCCCGGCGAGGTACGGATCATGATGCCGCCGGCGCTGCCGCGCGCGGTCTGCTGCCGCGCCACGGGCAGGGGGACGTTCTCCAGGTCTCGCACGTCGATGGCGCTGGCCTGGAGAGCGGAGATCACCGCACGCTTGAGCGCGCGGGCGCCCCTGGAGTGGTCGCGGGCGGTGGTGACCGTGGAGCCCTTCTTCAGGGTCGTCGCGTAGGCCCCGGCGAGCCGCACCGCCAGCTCGGGCGTGATCTCGACGTTCAGGATGCCGGAGACGCCCCGGGCGCCGAACAGATTGGCCTGGCCCCTGGACTCCCAGATCACCGAGGTGTTGACGAAGGCGCCGGCCTCGATGGTCTTGAACGGGTACACGCGCACGTTGCCCTGGACGATCGATTCTTCACCGATCAGGCACTCGTCGCCGATGACCGCGCCGTCCTCGATACGGGCGGCACGCATGATGTCGGTGTTCTTGCCGACGACGCATCCCCGCAGATTGCTGTGCTGCCCGACGTACACGTTGTCGTGCACGACGGCCTTGTGCAGGAAGGCACCGTTCTTGACGACGACGTTCGATCCGACGACCGTGTGCTCGCGGATCTCCGCGCCTGCCTCGACCTTGGCGTAGTCGCCGATGTACAGCGGCCCGCGCAGCACGGCGTCGGGGTGCACCTCTGCGCCTTCGGCGACCCAGACACCGGGCGAGATCTCGAAGCCGTCGATGTCGACGTTGACTTTGCCTTCGAGCACGTCGGCCTGGGCCTTCACATAGCTCTCGTGCGTGCCGACGTCCTCCCAGTAACCCTCGGCAACATAGCCGTAAACCGGCTTGCCTTCCTTCATCAGCTGCGGGAAGACATCGCCGGACCAGTCGACCGGAACATCGGGTTCGACGTAGTTGAAGACCTCGGGCTCCATGACATAGATGCCCGTGTTGACCGTGTCCGAGAAGACCTGGCCCCAGGTCGGCTTCTCCAGGAAGCGTTCGACCTGTCCTTCCTCGTCGACGATGGTGATGCCGAACTCGAGCGGATTGGGCACACGGGTCAGACAGACCGTGACCAGCGCGCCCTTCTCCTTATGGAAATTGATCAGATCAGTGAGGTCGAAGTCGGTCAGCGCATCGCCGGAGATGACGAGGAAGGCATCGTCCTTCAACGCCTCTTCGGCGTTCTTGACGCTTCCGGCGGTACCGAGTGGCTTCTCCTCATTGGCATAGGTGAGCTCCATGCCGAGTTCTTCGCCGTCGCCGAAGTAGTTCTTGACGAGGGAGGCCAGGAACTGCACGGTGACGACGGTCTCGGTGAGCCCGTGCCTTTTGAGCAGCCGTAGCACGTGCTCCATGATCGGGCGATTGGCCACGGGCAGGAGCGGCTTGGGCATGCTAGAGGTCATGGGGCGCAGGCGCGTGCCTTCGCCCCCGGCCATCACGACGGCCTTCATGTCGGAAGCGTCCTCCTCCAAGAGACGACGGTCTAGCCGACTTCACCCGTCCAGATTGTCCCGCACTTTTCCCCCGCGGGCCATCGAGGCGTCAGGTCTGGACAATCGCCGAGCTCAATCGGCCGTGGCGTCCGCGCGAACCAATCGGCGGACCTGTACCACGTAAAGCACTCCTGCCCACCAGTAGAGGGTTGTACCCCATCCGGCGAACGCCCATCCGAAAACGGCGGCAAGGGAGGCGAGCCAGCCCGTGCCGTCGCTGAGGAGCAGAAGCGGGAAGGCGTACATCAGGTTGAAGGTTGCGGCCTTGCCCAGGAAGTTCACCTGCGGCGGCGGGTACCCGTGCCGGCGGAGGATACCCACCATCACCAGGAGAACCAGTTCTCTCACCAGCAGCAGGGCGGTCAGCCAGAGGGGCAGGATCTCGCGCCAGGTGAGACCGACCAGCGTGGAGAGGACGTACAGCCGGTCCGCGGCGGGGTCGAGGAGCCGGCCCAGGCTGCTGATCTGGTTCCAGCGCCGGGCGAGCTTGCCGTCGAGATAGTCGCTGACCCCGCTCAGCGCCAGGATGAGGAGGGCCCAGCCATCGCTCTTAGGACCTCCGAACTCCGGCCTGAGGATCAACCACAGGAACAGGGGTACGCCGACGAGCCGTGCCATGCTGAGGATGTTGGGGATGGTGAGGACCCGGTCTGTCTGGACACGGGTCTCCTGGACCTCCACCCGGGGGCCTCCTGTGCGAAACGAGCCAACGATGCCCACTGACCTTACCTCAACGCAAAAAAGCTCCGGCCCCTGGGCAGTGCCCAAGAGCCGGAGCTGTAAAAGGA
>NZ_JAERRK010000050.1 GCF_016741775.1 Streptomyces actinomycinicus
CCAGCAGCCCTACGCCCCCGAGGAAGTGCGGGAGGCGCTGCAGATCGGGCCGGACACCCCGATCATCACGACCGACGCCCGGCACCGCGCAGATGCCAAGAGTGCGCTGATCACGCTGGTGGAGCACGCCCTCATGGCGCGACTGAGGTAGGACTCAAGTGCGACCTGCGTGACGGCAGTTGTCGTAAGGAGATCGGAGCCGGCTGTGGCCTTTGACACGGTCGGCTCCGGCGTTCATAACAGTTCGGCAGAGGAATCGTCCGGCATCACCACGCGACGCGGTCGGGTGGTGCCACTGCGCTCACAAACGCCCCGCCTTTTGGCGGGGCTCGCTCTTTATGACCGTTTTATCTAGCGTTTACAACGGCTCAGTCACAGGGTTTCCGCTGTTTGGAATCGCGCTGGTCCACGTGCTGGAATGCCTGAACTGCCCAATGGTCAAAGACGTACTGAGTGCGTACTGAGTGGTCGATGACGAACCGGGCTCTGAGAGACTGCGGCACGACGAAGGTGCCGACCGCCGAGAGGTTGTTGGTCGAGTGAGGCGAAGCAAGAACGGTCCCGAGCCGTCGGCACGGGGCAACTTCACCCCGCCGCCGCGCGCTGCGGCGCCCACCCCCGTGCCCGGAACGGAGCCCGCGGCCCCTCCCGCATCCAGCGGCGGCCGCTTCTCTCCGCGGAACTGGCGGGTACCGACGCGTCTGAACGCGATCCTGCTCATACCCGTGGCGGTCGGTCTCGTCATGGGCGGCTTCCAGGTGAAGAACTCGATCGACACCTGGCAGCAGGCCCGCGACGCCGAGAACACCGCCCTCCTGGTGCGTGCCGCCCTCACGTACGCCGACGCCCTCGAGAACGAGCGTGACGTCACCGCGGCCCCGCTGCTGCTGCACAAGAAGGACGACGCGAGCAAGCAGCTCGTCGCCGGCGCCCGCAAGTCCACCGACCAGGCCGCCGCGGCCTTCGCCGAGGCGACGGAGAGCATGCCGGACGAGGCGGGCCTGGAGCGCCGGCTGAGGCTGTTCCACGAGGTCGAGCCGAAGCTGGCGCAGATCCGGCAGCTGGCGTACACGTCGAAGAACGTCGGCGTGAAGACCGAGGAAAGCTACGTCACCATCAGCCACCCCCTGATGGAGTTCGCCAACGAACTCGGTCTGGGCACCGGCAACATCACCTCCTACGGCCGTACCGTCTACGCCATCTCGCTGACCAAGGCGGCACTGTCGCTGGAGCGGTCGATCGGCACGCACCTGCTGGTCAAGCCCGGCCCGGACGCCCCGAACCTGGCGACCCAGCGGACCTCCCTGTCCTCGTACGCCTACCTCGAGCGCATCGCCGTCGAGGAGTACAAGGGCGGTGGCACCGAGGCCGACGCCCAGAAGCTCGAGGACGCCGGCGAGAAGATCAAGTCGGACGGTGCCGCCCTGGCCGCGAAGGCCAAGCAGAGCAACCCGAACTACGTCCCGCCGCCGGCCGAGCCGACCGACATGGTCACGGCGCTCGCCCAGATGCAGGACACCAGTGCGGCCACCCGTCAGCAGCTCGCCGCGGACGGCACCAGCGCCGACAACTGGTGGGCGGTCAACACGCTGAAGTACAAGGCCTACCGCCAGATCGAGTCGGACCTGGCCGACAAGGCGGTGAACGAGGCCTCGGACATCGCCGACGACGCCAAGACCTCCGCCTTCATCACCGGTGGCGTGGTCGTCGTCGCCCTGCTGGCCGCGTTCATCCTGGCCGGTCTGGTGGCCCGCCAGATGAGCCGCTCGATGCGCCAGCTGCGCAACGCCGCCTTCGGCATCGCCGAGCAGCGGCTGCCGATGCTGGTCGACCAGCTCTCCCGTACCGACCCCGGCCGGGTCGACACCCGGGTCACACCGATCCCGATCACCACCAAGGACGAGATCGGCGAGGTCGCCCGCGCCTTCGACCAGGTCCACCGCGAGGCGGTGCGGCTCGCCTCCGAGCAGGCGCTGCTGCGGGGCAACATCAACGCGATCTTCACCAACCTGTCGCGCCGCAACCAGTCGCTGATCGAGGGCCAGCTGACCCTGATCACCGACCTGGAGAACAACGAGGCCGACCCGGACCAGCTGGAGAACCTCTTCAAGCTGGACCACCTGGCGACCCGTATGCGCCGCAACGGCGAGAACCTCCTGGTCCTCGCCGGCGAGGAGCCCGGCCGCCGCTGGGACCAGCCGGTCCCGCTGGTCGACGTGCTGCGCGCCGCCTCCTCCGAGGTGGAGCAGTACGAGCGCATCGAGCTGTCCGGTGTGCCGGAGGCCGAGATCCACGGCCGCGCGGTCACCGACCTCGTGCACCTGCTGGCCGAGCTGCTGGAGAACGCCACCACGTTCTCCTCCCCGCAGACCAAGGTGCGTGTCACCGCGACCCGTCTCCCCGACGGCCGCGTCATGATCGAGATCCACGACAAGGGCATCGGCCTGACCGCCGAGGACTTCGCGGACATCAACCACAAGCTGGCCAACCCGCCGACCGTGGACGCCGCGATCTCCCAGCGCATGGGTCTGTTCGTGGTCGGCCGGCTGTCCGACCGGCACGGCATCCGGGTCCAGCTGCGCCCCTCGGGCGAGCAGGCGGGTACGACCTCGCTGGTCATGCTGCCGGACGCGATCACGCACGGTGGTGGCGGCGAGGCCCCGCTGGACCGCGAGGAGTTCACGGTCTCGCAGATCATCCCGGAGCAGCAGTTCCAGGGTGAGAGCTTCAACCAGGTGCAGCCGATGCGCACCGCCGCCGAACTCGGCTTCGACGACAGCCGGTACACGGAGGTCCCCGACGACATCCGTGACCTGGACCCGGTCGGCCGCTCCCTGATGCGCGAGGAGCGCCGCGCCGCCCTGGAAGCCCAGACGCACGGGCAGCCCGGCGATCCGCAGCAGGAGGCCGAGGCCGCCGCCGGGTACGCCGGCCCGCTCTTCGACGGACAGCAGGCGTACCAGGAGCAGCCGCGGCAGGCGTACGACGAGCAGCCGCAGCAGTCCTACGACGCACCGGCGTACGAGGAGCAGCAGCACGCGTCGTACGAGCAGCAGCAGCAGTACGAGCAGTCGTACGACGAGCAGTACTACACGCCGAACGGCGAGCCGCAGCGGAACGACGGCTTCGCCCCGAACGGCGGTTACCCGGAACCCTCGTCGGCGTATGCGGAGCCTGCCCAGGCACCGTCCTACCAGGACGACTGGCCGCAGCAGGACAGTTACCAGAACGGCTATCCGGCCCAGTACGCTCCGGAAGCGGAATCGTCGCAGGCCGCTGACGCGAGTGAGCGGAACCGCGTAGGCTTCGACCGTCCGGAAACGGCCTCCCCCGCAGCACACGAGCTGACCGATGCCGGGCTGCCCCGCCGCGGGTCCGCCCCGAGCGGTTCGCACGGCGCCGGCCACCCGAACGGCAAGGCGCGGGTGCAGCCGGAGTCGCCGGCCCCCGCTCCGGGCAACGCGCCCGCGACCAACGGTGACAGCGGCTGGCGGTCGGCGAACGACGAGCGGTGGCAGCAGGCCGCCCAGCTCCGGAAGCCCAAGGCAGGCGGGGTCACCGCCTCCGGTCTGCCGCGGCGGGTACCCAAGGCCAACCTTGTCGAGGGGACCGCCGAGAGCACCCCTCAGGGAGGCCCACAGGTCTCCCGCGCCCCGGAGGACGTCCGGGGCAGGCTGAGCAACCTGCGTCGGGGCGTCCAGCGCGGACGCAGCGCAGGCAGTGAAACGAACGGCCAGGCCACTAGGAATCAGCACAGTGGTCCTGACAGCACCTACAACCAGGAGCGTTAGTGTGAGCCCGATGAGCCAGGCGGCACAGAACCTGAACTGGTTGATCACCAACTTCGTGGACAACACCCCGGGGGTGTCCCACACGGTGGTGGTCTCCGCCGACGGACTCCTTCTGGCGATGTCCGAAGGCTTCCCCCGCGACCGCGCCGACCAGCTCGCGGCCGTCGCCTCCGGTCTGACGTCTCTGACGGCAGGCGCCTCCCGGATCTTCGAGGGAGGCAGCGTGAACCAGACGGTTGTGGAGATGGAGCGGGGATTCCTCTTCATCATGTCCATCTCCGACGGATCGTCGCTCGCTGTCCTGGCCCACCCGGAGGCGGACATCGGCCTCATCGGGTACGAGATGGCCCTTCTGGTGGACCGCGCGGGCACGGTCCTCACCCCGGATCTCCGTGCGGAGCTCCAGGGAAGCCTTCTCAACTAATTAACGGACGGTGCGTATTCGCGTCCCGGGGCCGTAAGGTTTCGGGACGCGGCTCCACACGGATGGGTGCCCGGCGCAGTCGGAGGAGGAGAAAGTGGCAACACCCCCAGGCGGTTCGTCTTCGGGCAACTGGTCGTACGGCCCTGCCCAGGGTCAGGGCGACGGTTCGGCGAACCGGTACAACTTCCCCTCCACCCCCAGCCACCGGCAGCCGTACGCCCCGCAGGGCCCGGGCCCGTCGCCGTACGACCAGCCGCAGGCTCCGCGTATCCAGCCGGTGCAGCCGCAGCGTCGTCCCGAGCCGGCCCCGGCCACGGCGTCGAACAACCCCCTGGTGCGTCCGTACGCCATGACCGGCGGCCGGACCCGCCCGCGCTACCAGCTCGCCATCGAGGCACTGGTGCACACCACCGCCGCTCCGCACCAGATGCAGGGCCAGCTGCCCGAGCATCAGCGGATCTGCAACCTGTGCCGGGAGATCAAGTCGGTGGCCGAGGTCTCGGCCCTGCTGACGATCCCCCTCGGCGTGGCCAGGATTCTCGTCGCCGACTTGGCGGAGGCGGGCCTGGTCGCCATCCATCAGCCCGGCGGCGACGAGAACGCCGGTGGCCAGCCAGACGTGACACTGCTCGAAAGGGTGCTCAGTGGACTTCGCAAGCTCTAGCGGCGGTCCTTCCCGCT
>NZ_JAERRK010000051.1 GCF_016741775.1 Streptomyces actinomycinicus
GAACCAGCCGTACAACCCGGACGAGGTCCGTGAGGCCCTGCAGATCGGCCCCGACACCCCGATCATCACGACCGACGCCCGCCACCGCGCGGACGCCAAGTCGGCGCTCATCACGCTCGTGGAGCACGCGCTGATGGCGCGGCTGCGCTAGCGGTCGTGCACGAGGGGCCCTTTCCGCACGGAGAGGGCCCCTTTGTCGTACCCCGCTGCCACACTGGTCCCGGACGTGATCGAGGGGGCGGACGATGAGCGCTGAGGCGGCTGCGTTACGACTGGGGACGACCGTGGCGAGGGCCGCGGCCCAGACGTGGCTCGGAGGGAGACGGCGGGAGCAGGAACGCCGGACGGACATGGCCGGGCTGGTCCGGCTGCGGGTGCCGGGGCTGCGGTTCCAGCGGGGCGTGCAACGGCAGTTCGAGGAGATCGCGGACGCGGTGTACGACCGGCTGGCGCCGTTCCTGGAGCGGGAGTTCCCGGCTCTGGAGGAGAACAGCCGACGGGCCGTGATCGACGGCGTGTGCGACACGTTCGCGGCGGCGGACCTGTCGGACGGGGCGGTGCTGGCGGCGGACGCGAACCCGGCCGGGATCGTGCGCCGGGTGACGCGTTCGGTACGGCCGCCGGTGGGCCTCGGTGAGGCGGAGACCCGTCTGTTCGAGGTGCTGTTCGCGGAGTGCGTGGAGTACTACCTGCGGATCGTGCGGGGCCTGCCGGTCTACGAGGAACGGGCCCTGACCGAGCTGCTGGGCCGTACGACGTCCCTGGGAGCGGAGATCGCGCGGGTGCTGGAGCGGTTGCCCGACCGCTCCCTGTTCGCGCCCGAGGGGACGGACCGGGACGCCGACTTCCGGCGCCGCTACCTGGAGCTGGTCAGCACGAGCCTGGACGAGGTGGAACTGTTCCGGCGCACCTCCGACCGGGCGGGGGCGCAGGTGCGGCTGTCGGTGGCGTACGTGAGCCTGCGCGCCACGGGCGACGACGCGGCCCGGCGCCGCCCGGCCCGCGCCCTGCCCGTGCCGCGGCCCGACATGAGCGACTGGGAGGAGCCCGGGGGCGACAGCGCCGGGATGCGGGTGGAGGCGGCCCTGGGCGGCGCCACGCGGGTACTGCTGCGGGGCGAGGCGGGATCCGGCAAGACGACGCTGCTGCGCTGGCTGGCGATCACGGCGGCGCGCGGCGCCTTCACCGGCGAGCTGGCCGGCTGGAACGGTCTGACACCGGTGTTCGTGAAGCTGCGCGAGCACAGCGGGCGGGAGCTGCCGAGACCGGAGGCGATGCTGGACTCGGTGGCCGGGCAGATCACCGGCGTCATGCCGAAGGCGTGGGTGGAACGCCAGCTCGCCGACGGCCGGGCGCTGCTGCTGGTCGACGGCGTCGACGAACTGCCGGACGGCGAGCGGCGGGGCGTACGGGAGTGGCTGCGCGGGCTGCTGACGGCGTACGGAACGGTACGGGTCGTCGTCTCCTCGCGTCCGGCTGCCGCACGCGCCGACTGGCTGCGCCGCGAGGGGTTCACGGCGCTCCACCTGGACCGCATGGCCCCGCCCGACCTGGCGGCCTTCGTACGGCAGTGGCACCGGGCGGTACGGGAGCTGGGCGAGGACCTGCCGTGCGCGCCGGAGGAACTGCCGCGTTACGAGCAGTCGTTGCTGACGAGCCTGAAGGACCGCCCGCACCTGCAGTCGCTGGCGGGCACGCCGTTGCTGGCGGCGATGCTGTGCGCGATGCACCTCAACCGGGGCAGCCAGCTCCCGCGGGACCGGATGGAGTTGTACCGCAACGCCCTGCACGCCCTGGTCCACGAACGGGACGCGGACCGGAACGTGCCGAGCGCGGCGGACAGCCGGCTGAGCCTGAACGACAAGCTGGTGCTGCTGCGGGACCTGGCGTGGCGGCTGTCCGACAACAACCGCAGCGAGATCGGGCTGGAGCAGGCGGCGGTGCACATCGGCCGGAAGCTCATGGGGATGCGGCATCTGGAGGAGCAGGCCGGGGCCCGGGTCCTGGAGCAGCTCCGGGACCGCTCGGGGATCCTCCGCTCGCCCGCCGAGGGCCGCCTGGACTTCGTCCACCGGACCTTCCAGGAGTACCTGGCCGCCGAGGAGGCCACGGAGGAGGACCGCATCGGCAACCTGATCGAGCGGGCCCACCTGGACCTGTGGCGGGAGACGGTCGTCATGGCGGCGGGCCATGCGAACCGTCCGCAGCGGGAGGAACTGCTGGGCGGCGTCCTGGACCGGGCTCGGGCGGAGCCCCGGTACGGCAGGAAGCTGCGGCTGCTGGCGGCGGCCTGCCAGGAGACGGTGCCGGAGGTCTCCGACGGGCTCGCCGGGCGGCTGGAGGAGGCGGTGTCCGGGCTTCTCCCCCCGCGCCGCCGGACGGACCCGCCCGCGCTGGCGGCGGTCGGATCGAGTCTGCTGCGGAGACTGCCGCGCTCGCTGGAGGAGCTGACGTCGAAGTCGGCGGTGCAGACGGTGCGGACGGCGGCGATGATCGGCGGGCAGGAGGCGCTGGGGCTGCTGGAGGGGTACGCGGCGGACCGGCGCCGGGACGTGGTGGCCGCGCTCGTCGACGCATGGGCGTACTTCGACGCGGACGCTTACGCCGAACGGGTGATGGACGGGCTCCCGTTGCACCAGCACGCGGTGGTGCTGACGCACTCGGCCCAGCTGGGGGCGGCGGCCCGGCTGAGGTCGCTGACCACACTGAAGATCATGTTCGGCCTCCCGGACCTGGCCGTCCTCGCCGGGTTCCCCCCGCTGGAGGAACTGACCTGTCAGGTGCGGGGCACGGCCGACCTGTCGCCGTTGACGGGGCATCCCCGGCTCAGGGAACTCCAGCTGTTCGGTGAGGTCTCGTTCCGGCATCCGGAAGCTCTGGCGGAGCTTCCCGAACTGCGCCTGCTGCGGCTGCCGCTCCCCGGTCCGGACGGCATCGAGGGCCTGCCGGTCCTGCCGGAGCTTCCCTATCTGTCCCTCGCGGGCGTCACGGCGCAGACGCGGCTGGACTTCCTGGTCCCGTTCGGTGCCGTCGAGCTGCTGTGCCTCGTCGGGGACCCGGGCAGTCAGCTGCCGCAGCTCGCGCCGCTCTCCTCGCTGACCGGCCTGCGCACGCTGATGCTCTACAGCTTCGAAGCGCGGCGCCTGCCGGAGCGGCTGGTGCCGGTCTGTCCTGAGCTGAACACTCTCGGCCTGTACGACTGCCTGCTGCCCGACGGGCTCGACGGCCTGCGTGCGCTGGCCGGGCTGAGATGGCTGGAGCTGCAGGACTGCGACACGGCCGAGGGACGCGTGAGCGGACTGGACCTGCCACCGCGGCCCCGCCGCTCCGGGAGGAGTGGCGGGGCCACGGTCACGCGTGAGGGTCACGGTGCCGGCCGTGCGCGGCCGGGGAACGCCGGACCTCAGTGCCAGCTGTGCGGCGCCCGGAAGCCACCCTCGCGCTCCAGGCGGCGCCAGCCCGCCTTGGCGCGGCCTCGGTGGGTCTGGGCCGTGGGCTCGGGACGGGCGGCGGCGCGGGCCATGAGGACGGCCGTGATGGCGGCGACTTCCTCGGGCTCGGCGTGGCCCTTCTCGACGCGGATGTCAGGAGTGCTCATGGGTGTCAGTCTCCGTGGGAGTCGGGTCCGCGGGGTTGCCGCGGCGGGTCCGCCGGGTT
>NZ_JAERRK010000052.1 GCF_016741775.1 Streptomyces actinomycinicus
CTCTTCATCGCCCACGACCTGGCCGTCGTGCGGCACTTCTCGCAGCGGGTCGCGGTCATGTACCTCGGCAAGATCATCGAGGTGGGTGACCGGGTCTCCATCTACACCCGCCCGCGGCATCCCTACACCCACGCCCTGCTGTCCGCCGTACCCGAGGTGAACCTCGCGGTCGACGACGCGCCCGCACGCGAGCGCATCCGCCTCGCGGGTGACGTCCCGTCCCCCATCTCCCCGCCGTCCGGCTGCCGTTTCCGCACGCGCTGCTGGAAGGCGCAGGACAAGTGCGCGACCGAGGAACCCCCGCTGGTCCGGCTCACCGGCAACGACGAGGGTCACCTCACGGCCTGCCACTTCCCGGAGGACCCGACCACCGAGGCCCGCGCCGAGGACATCGTCCTGGACCCGGCCCTTGCGGCCCTGGAGGAGGGCTCCACGGACCAGCGGTGACCCGGACCGGCCGGGCCACGATCACCGTGACCCGGCCGGTGCCCGGTGCCTGGTGGCCCGCGGTCAGTGGTCGGTGACCGGCATCGGGCGGCCGGTGCGCGGCGACGCCCGTGTGGTCGTCGTGGCTACCGGCGCCGCTCGTACACCGTCACCCGTCGGCCGCGGACCTGCTCGTCCGCCACCACGGTGAAGTGTCTCTTCAGTACCGCGACCTTCGTCCTGTCCCGCTCCGCCGACACCGCGGGCGCCACTTCCGGTACGTCGGTGACCAGCAGGACGCGCCGGTGCCTCAGCATCTCGGCCCGTATCCGGCGGGGGCCGCACTCCACACCCTTCAGCGTCCCGGACGTCACGGGGCTCTCCGCCAGGGCGATGTCCCGCAGACCGGCGAAGGCCGCGGGGGAGACCTGCGCGGTGTCGCGCCGGTCCGCCGGTACGAAGACCACCGCGTCCCCGTCCCCCTTCAAGCGCCGTACGTCCTCGGCCACCGCGAGGACGTCGTCCACGCGACTGGCCGGGGACCGCTTCTGCAGCGACAGCGGCAGCAGGGCCACCAGCGCCGCCGCGACGGTCACCGGCACGAGCCACCGCGCCGCCCGCGGGTACCGGGGTGCGGCCGACCGCACCGCGGCAGCGAGCGCCGCGCCGATCAGCAGGGCGAGGCCCACCATGCTGAACAGGACGTAGCGGTCCTGGTACAGGGGCTGGTCCAGGGAGACCCCGATGAGGAGGAGGTGCGGCACCGCCAGCAGCGGCAGTCCGACGGCCGCGGTCGACAGCCGGCCCGCCCGCGGCCGGTCCGCCAGCGCCCCGAGAGCACCGATCGCCAGCAGCACCGCGGGGCCGATGACCGTGTGCCAGGTCAGCGGCGGTATCCAGGCGACCTGGGCGCGCTGGCCCCGGCTGAACAGGATCAGCGGCAGGCTCGCGGTCACCGCCGCCGCCGCGGCTGCCGCCCAGCACACCCGGGCGCGCCGTCCGGTCCCCGCCCACAGCAGGGTCACCAGGTGGGCCGGCAGGACCAGCAGGGACAGCCAGTTCAACAGGGCGCAGACCAGGACCGTGCTCCCGTACGCGACCCAGCGGGAGGTGCCTCCGTGGCCCTGGAGCAGGGTCACCAGCAGCAGCGTCGAGATCGCGCACCCGGCGGTCACCAGCGCGTACGGGCGGCCGTCCTGGAGATGGAACTGCACGGCGGGGAGCAGCCCGAACGCCAGCCCTCCCGCCACGCCCGCCCAGTGGCCGGCCAGCCGGGTGCCGACGGCCGTCACACAGCACGCCGCCACCGTCATGGCCAGGACGGAGGGCAGCCGCAGCGTCGTGATGCTCTGTCCGAAAACGGTGAACAGACCGTGCATCAGCAGGTAGTAGAGCCCGTGCACGACGTCCATCTGCCCCAGCAGGCGCCAGATGCCGGGGACGGACCGCCCGGCCGCCATCCAGGTCGCGGCCTCGTCCCGCCACAGACTGTGCTGCCGGGTCAGGCCCCACAGTCCGAGAGCGAGGGTCCAGGGCACGGGGATCAGCCACGAGGGCAGGCGGTACCGCAGAACGGTCGTCGTCACGTGTCGGTCCCCTGCCCCCTGCGCCGCACCCGTGGTCGGTGGTCGGCCGACCGGGCGCGCGTGTGCCGGAAATCTACCGGCGGAGGGCAGCGGAGGAACAGTGATCAAGCCCATGATCACAATCACGCCCGAGGCGCGGAACCTCCGGATCACAACAAGGCCGTTTTGCCGGAATCCGGGACCTCCTGACGGGCCGCCAGGACGGCCCCGCCTAGGACCGGCGGGTCACGGTGATGATCTCCGGGGCGGTCGCGGTGAGCGGCCCCCGGCCCCAGTCCCCGTACTGCTCGACCACCGTCAGGCCCGCCTCCGTGAGGAAGCCCCGCAGGGTGTCCGCGTCCAGGAAGCGCAGGACGCTGCGGCTGACTCGTGGGGTGCGCCAGTGGGGTCCGGCGTAGGTCTCGGTGAAGCGGACCAGGCCCCGGTGCATCCCGCCGCCCTGCACCTCGTGCCACACCCGCACCGGCGTGCCGTCGTCGGCGGTGACCTCGCGGACCCGGTCCGGGGTCCATCGCTCCCAGGCGCGGGCGCCCGGATTACGCGTCTCGAACACGAACCGCCCGCCGTCGGCGAGGGCCGCGCGGACCCCTCTCAGACAGCCGCGGATCTCCTCGTCGGTCACCAGTGCCTGGAAGGCGTGCCCGGTCATGACGACGAGGTCGAACTCCCGCTGCCACAGCCGCACCCGGGTGTCCCCGAGCACCCACTCGACGTCGGCCCGGCTCCGCCGGGCCTGCACGAGCATCGCGGCGGCCGGGTCGAGCCCCATCAGCCGGCCCGGGTGCCCCTCGGCCCGGGCCCGCCGCAGCAACTGCCCGGTACCGCAGCCGATGTCCAGCACGGCCGGGGCCTCCCGCACCAGACCGAGGTAGAAGTCGTCACCCGGTCCCCAGGGGTTGAGGCGGTCGTACAGTGCGGCGAGCGAGAGATCGGCATAGACGTGATCCACCACCGCGGCAGTGTGTCACACGATGCTGAACGGTGTGTCAGGAACGGGGCACTTCTCGAACACCGTCCGGAATCACGGCCGTTGTGCCGGCGCCCGTATGCCGAAGAGGGCCCGCGCCTGGGGAGGCACGGGCCCTCGTCCCCTGGAGCGGACGTTCATGGGCTCGGGTCAATGGGCCGGTGAAGGTCCGTTCCGCAGGGGGCGGCTGACGGAAAGGGGTGTGTCAGGCCGCCGCCTCGGGGTCCTTGGAGAGGCGCGGCGCGGGGACGGTGTCGGCCGTCTCCGGGTAGTGGCAGGCCGTCAGGTGCCCGGGCTTGTTGCCGTCCACCTGCACCAGCGGCGGTGCCTCCGTCGCGCACTTCTCGGTCGCCTTCCAGCACCGGGTGCGGAACCGGCAGCCGGACGGCGGGTTGATCGGCGACGGCACGTCCCCGGTCAGGCGGATGCGCTCCCGGGGCTCCTCGTCCACCGTTGCCTCGGGCACGGCGGACAGCAGGGCCCTCGTGTACGGGTGGCGCGGGTTGCCGTACAGGTCCTCGCGGTCGGCGATCTCGACGATCTTACCCAGGTACATGACCGCGACGCGCTGTGAGAAGTGCCGCACGATCGCGAGGTCGTGGGCGATGAAGAC
>NZ_JAERRK010000053.1 GCF_016741775.1 Streptomyces actinomycinicus
TCGACGGCCCGTACAAGCCCGACCACTACCGCTACTGAGCCGGTGACCCCGTAGTCCGGCCTGCCGAGGGAGTGCACCGGTGCACCGACGCACCCCCTCGGCAGCAGCTCCGCAGAGACAGGCCCCCGCACCCCCGTGCCGGGGGCCTGCCCCTTTGGCCGCCGGACCATGGCCCCCGGCCGGACCCGCCCGTCAAGATCCAGGACCCCCATGCCCCGCGGCCGATATTCGCTCCACGATCCGCACGATCACACCCCCCTCGGTGAAGAGCACTTCCAGTGCGCCCCCGGCCCGTCCGGCTGGCGCTACGTGTCCCGGCTGACCACCCCCGCCGGCGCTCAGCGCGGCTCGGTCGACCTCGCCCTGGACGACCTCGGCCGCCCCATCCGCCTCGAACTCCACGCGGGCGACTGGCAGGTGCGCGGCGCCGCCCTCGACGGCGTCACTTGGGTGCGCACCGACGCCACCGGAGCCCATGCCACCGAAGGCAATGTGCGCGCCCACGCCTTCACCGGCACGTCCCCCGCGTTCCTCGTCGCCACCGCCCGTCTGCTGCGCCTCACCCCTTCCTCCCCCGCGACCCGCGTCCGCCTCGTGACCTTCACCGACCCGGTCCTCGCCCCCCGCACCGTGGACCAGTCCTGGGCTCTGACCGACAGCGAAGCACACGCCACTGACAACGGCCCCCTGACCGTCGACGAATACCAGGTCACAGCCCTGGACTCGGGAGAACAGCACACGGTTCACATCGCCGGCGACGTGGTACTGGCCGCACCCGGAATCGAGCTGGAGGACCTTCAGTCACCCCCGTCGGCCTTCGACTGAACACCGAACGCGGCGATCACGACCCCGTCCGCCGCGCCCCGCGCCCCGAACCCGCCTCCCTTTCAGCCCGGTGGCCTACGACATCACCCGGCTGCGACGGGGGCCTAGGACGGCGGCGCGAAACCGGTGGCCGGACGATCGGCCCGCGCCTCGTCCCGCGGGACCGGATGAGTGGCCTGAGCCGGATGCATGGCCTGAGCCGGGTACGAGGCCTGAGCCGGGGGCGTGGCCTGAGCCGCGGGCGTGGCCTGAGCCGGGTACGGGGCCGGCGACTGGTACGACGCCGGCGTGCCGGGCTGCATCCCCGCCCCGGGGCCGGATCCACCGGCGACCCCGAACGCCCGCCGGGCCTCACGAGCCTGCCGCTCGTGCACCACGGCCGCCAGAAAGACGGCCGGCGGGAGATCCCCCGGCACCGGAGCCCCCGTGCGCGCCGCGAGGTCGCCCGCGAGCCGCAGCGCCATGTCCGCCGAGACCTGGGGGTCCAGCTGCCGCATGCGGGTCAGGTACTGCCGGACGGCAAGCCACAGCCCGTCCGGAACCGCCGACAGATCCAGCTCGGCGAACCGCCCCGCGAGCAAGGAGGGCGGAGGAGGTACGAAGCCGGTCCGCGCGACCGGTATCCGCTCGCGCACGACCAGGGTGCCCGCGAACACGTCCCCGAGCCGTCGCCCCCGCGCCGACACCAGCGAGGCGATACAGGCCACCACCCCGAAGGTCATCAGGATCTCGATCACTCCGACCGCGCCCCGCACCAGCGCGTGCCGGAAGCGGATCGGCCCACCGTCGTCCCGCACCACCCGGAGTCCGAGCGCCAGCTTGCCCAGCGAGCGCCCGTGACTGAGCGTCTCGACCGCTATCGGCCCGCCGACCAGTACCAGCAGAAACGATGCGATGGACAGCGCCACCTGCGCGGCCTCGTCCAACGACGCCGTCGACGCCACCAGCACCACGACCACGAGGATGTACGCGAACACGGCCACCGCCAGGTCGAGCAGTACGGCCAGCGCCCTGCTCGGCAGCTTCGCGGGCCTCAGTTCAAGGGCCACCGCCTCGCCCGTCACCAGCTCACTCACGCCCGCCGTCCTTCCCTGATCTGCCCCCGGGAGCGCAAGTCTGCCAAGCTGTGGGCGGTCGCGCCGCAGTACGACAACCTGACAGCAAGCACGAGCTTCCACGACGAGTCGTGGACGACCAGCCGAGGAGCAGGCACAGCCGATGGACCTGGACGTCTTCGTCTCCGTACACCGAGCCGAATGGGACCGCCTCGACGCTCTGCTGCGCCGACGGCGCCGTCTCACGGGCTCGGAGGCGGACGAACTCGTCGCCCTCTACCAGCGCACGGCCACCCATCTCTCCCTCATCCAGTCCAGCGCGCCGGACCCGCAGCTGACGGGACGGCTCAGCCAGCTCGTGGCACGCGCGCGTAGTGCCGTCGCAGGCACCCGTCGCGCCTCATGGCGCGACGCCACGCGCTTCCTGGCCCAGGGTTTCCCGGCCGCCGTGTACCGCGCGCGCCACTGGTGGGTGCCCACGGCTCTCGTCTCCACCACCGTCGCGATCCTCCTGGGCTGGTGGATCGGCACCCATCCCGAAGTGCAGTCGTCCATCGCGGCCCCGAGCCAGCTGCGCGACCTGACCCGTCCCGGCGGCGAGTACGAGACCTACTACTCCAGCCATCCCGCGGCCGCCTTCGCCGCCCAGGTGTGGACGAACAACGCGCAGGCGGCGGCGCTGTGCCTGGTCCTGGGGATCTTCCTGGGCCTGCCCGTCCTCTGGATCCTCTTCGAAAACATGCTCAACCTGGGCGTCGGCTTCGGCCTCATGTCCTCGGCGGGACGTCTCGACACCTTCCTCGGGCTCGTCCTCCCGCACGGCCTGCTCGAGCTGACCGCGGTCTTCGTCGCCGCCGGCACCGGAGTGCGCCTCGGCTGGACGCTCATAGACCCCGGTCCCCGCAGCCGGCGCACCGCTCTCGCGGAGGAGGGGCGGGCAGCCGTCGGCATGGCGATCGGCCTCGCCCTCGTCCTGTTCGTCTCCGGCGCCATCGAAGGCTTCGTCACCCCGTCCGGCCTGCCCACCTGGGCCCGCATCGGCATCGGCGTCGCTGCCGAGCTGGCCTTCCTCGCCTACGTCTACGTCCTGGGCGGACGTGCGGCGCGCGCGGGCGAGACCGGCGATCTCGAAGCGGCGGACCGCAGCGCCTCCGTGCCGACGGCCGCCTGATGTGCGTAGGGCCCCTCTGAGCTGCTAGTCTCCTCTTCGCCCCGCAAAAGCCGTTGACACGGCGGGCGCGGGGAGGTAGATTCAAACAGTTGCCTAGAGAACTGGACAGGTTCCCCGGCGACCACATAGAATCTACTAGCTTCCTCAAAAGCCGTGAATGGCATCTGATGAAGCATCCCCCGATTACTCAGAAATGAGCGGCCGGTCAGACCGGCCA
>NZ_JAERRK010000054.1 GCF_016741775.1 Streptomyces actinomycinicus
GCCTCGGGGTGGTGGATCACGATGGCGTCGGTGGACTGCTCGGGGTGCAGCTGGAACTCCTCGGACAGGTGGACGCCGATCCGCTCGGGCCTGAGGAGTTCGGCGATCTTGGCCCGGTCCTCCAGGTCGGGGCAGGCGGGGTAGCCCAGCGAATACCGGCAGCCCTGGTACTCGGTGCGGAACATGCCGTCGACGGTGTCCGGGTCGGCAGCGGAGATGCCGAGTTCGGTGCGGACGCGGGCGTGCCAGTACTCGGCGAGTGCCTCGGCCAACTGGACGGACAGGCCGTGCAGTTCGAGGTAGTCGCGGTAGGCGTTGGCCTCGAAGAGCTTGGCTGTCTGCTCGCCGATGCGTGAGCCGACGGTGACGACCTGCAGGCCCACGACGTCGGTTTCGCCGGACTCCTCGGGGCGGAAGAAGTCGGCCAGGCACAGTCGCCGGCCGCGGCGCTGGCGGGGGAAGGTGAACCGGGTGCGTTCGTTGCCCTGCTCGTCCAGGATGATCAGGTCGTCGCCTTTGGACACGCAGGGGAAGTAGCCGTGGACGACGGCCGCTTCCAGCAGGTTCTCGGTCTGGAGCCGGTCGAGCAGGCCGCGCAGCCGCGGCCGGCCCTCGGCCTCCACCAGTTCCTCGTAGGTCGGCCCTTCCCCGGTGCGGGCCTGCTTCAGGCCCCACTGGCCCTTGAACAGCGCGCCCTCGTCCAGCCAGGACGCGTACTCCTTGAGCTGGATGCCCTTGATGACGCGGGTGCCCCAGAACGGCGGGACCGGCACCGGGTTGTCGGTGGCCACGTCCGAACGGGCCGGCCCGTCCGGCTCGGCGGGCACCGGGACGGTTGTGTGCTTCGTCCGCACCCGGCGCTGTTTCAGTTCGGGCAGCTGGGCGCCGGGGACGCCCCGCTTGACGCCGATCAGGGCGTCCATCAGGCGCAGCCCCTCGAAGGCGTCGCGGGCGTAGCGGACCTCGCCCTGGTAGATCTCGTGCAGATCCTGCTCGACGTAGGCGCGGGTCAGGGCGGCACCGCCGAGGATGACGGGGAAACGGGCGGCCAGACCGCGCTGGTTCAGCTCCTCCAGGTTCTCCTTCATGATCACCGTGGACTTCACCAGCAGCCCGGACATGCCGATCACATCGGCCCGGTGTTCCTCGGCCGCCTCCAAGATCGCCGAGACCGGCTGCTTGATGCCCAGGTTGACCACGTTGTAGCCGTTGTTCGACAAGATGATGTCGACCAGGTTCTTGCCGATGTCGTGCACATCACCACGCACCGTGGCCAGCACGATCGTGCCCTTGCCCGCGGCGTCCGACTTCTCCATGTGCGGCTCGAGGTAGGCCACCGCCGCCTTCATCACCTCGGCCGACTGCAGCACGAACGGCAACTGCATCTGCCCCGACCCGAACAGCTCACCGACGACCTTCATGCCGTCCAGCAGCGTCTCGTTGACGATGTCCAGAGCCGAACGCTCCCCCAGGGCCTCGTCCAGGTCCTGCTCGAGACCGTTGCGCTCACCGTCGACGATCCGCCGCTTCAGCCGCTCCTCCAACCCCAACGCGGCCAGCTCCTCGGCCTTGCCGGCCTTCAAGGACTTCGCGGTCGCACCCTCGAACAACTGCATCAGCTTCTGCAACGGGTCATAACCCTCGCTGCGCCGGTCATAGATCAGATCCAGCGCCGTGCCGACCTGCTCCTCGTCGAACCGCGCGATCGGCAAGATCTTCGAGGCGTGCACGATCGCCGAGTCCAGCCCCGCCTTGACACACTCGTCCAGGAAGACGGAGTTCAACAGGATACGAGCGGCCGGATTCAGACCGAAGGAGATGTTGGACAGCCCCAGCGTGGTCTGCACCGCCGGATGACGCCGCTTGAGTTCACGGATCGCCTCGATGGTCGCGATCCCGTCCCTGCGCGACTCCTCCTGACCGGTACAGATCGTGAACGTCAGGGTGTCGATGAGGATGTCCTCCTCATGAATGCCCCAGTTCCCCGTCAGATCCTCGATCAGCCGCTCGGCGATCTCGACCTTCTTCTCCGCCGTCCGCGCCTGACCCTCCTCGTCGATGGTCAGCGCGATCAACGCCGCCCCGTGCTCCCGGGCCAGCGCGGTGACCCGCGCGAACCGCGACTCGGGACCGTCACCGTCCTCGTAGTTCACCGAGTTGATCACCGCCCGGCCGCCCAGCTTCTCCAGACCCACCCGGATCACCTCGACCTCGGTGGAGTCCAGCACGACCGGCAGCGTCGAAGCCGTCGCGAAACGACCCGCCAGCTCCTCCATGTCCGCCACACCGTCCCGGCCGACATAGTCCACGCACAGATCCAGCATGTGCGCGCCCTCACGGATCTGCTCCCGCGCCAGCTCCACACAGTCGTCCCAGCGGCCCTCCAGCATGGCCTCACGGAACTTCTTCGACCCGTTGGCGTTCGTCCGCTCACCGATGGCCAGATACGAGGTGTCCTGCCGGAACGGCACCGTCTG
>NZ_JAERRK010000055.1 GCF_016741775.1 Streptomyces actinomycinicus
CTACGGCCACTTCGGCCGCGAGCTGCCCGACTTCACCTGGGAGCGCACCGACCGCGCCGAGCTGCTCAAGGCAGCCGCGGGCCTGTGAACCCGGCACCCGGACGGCCGGGCCGGCGCCCACGGCCGGCCGCGCGCCACCGGCGACCAGCGACCTAAGCGACCGAAGGAGTCTCGTGCGCATCGCGGTGACAGGATCCATAGCCACCGACCATCTGATGGTCTTCCCCGGGCGGTTCGCGGACCAGCTGCTTCCCGACCAGCTCGCGCATGTCTCGCTCTCGTTCCTCGTCGACGGGCTCGAAGTGCGCTTCGGCGGCGTCGCGGCCAACATCGCCTTCGGACTCGGCGGCTTCGGGCTGTCGCCCCTGCTGGTCGGGGCGGTCGGCACCGACTTCGCCGAGTACGAGGTCTGGCTGAAGGAGCACGGCGTCGACACAGGCGGCGTACGCGTCTCCGGCGAACGGCAGACGGCCCGCTTCATGTGCATCACGGACGAGGACGCCAACCAGATCGCCGCGTTCTACGCGGGTGCGATGAGCGAGGCGTGCGACATCGACCTGGGCGCGGTCCTGGCCGGTGCCGAACGGCCCGGCCTGGTACTGATCTCGCCGGACGACCCGTCGGCGATGCTGCGCCACACGGCCGAGTGCCGGGACCTCGGCATCCCCTTCGCGGCCGATCCCTCGCAGCAGCTGGCCCGCCTGGACGGCGATCAGGTCCGTGCTCTGGTGGACGGCGCCACCTGGCTGTTCACCAACGAGTACGAAGCCGCACTGCTGATGGAGCACACCGGCTGGAGCCGCGACGAGGTCCTGGCGGCCGTCGGCACCTGGATCACGACGCTCGGCGCCGGGGGCGTCCGCATGGAGCGCGCGGGACTGTCCCCCCTCACCGTCCCCGCCGTCCCCGGCATCGACCCGGCCGATCCGACCGGTGGCGGTGACGCCTTCCGCGCCGGATTCCTCGCCGCCGTCAGTCACGGTGTGGCGCTGGAGCCCGCGGCCCGACTGGGATGCGCGCTGGCCTCCGTCGCTCTCGGCGCGGTGGGCTCGCAGGCCCACGAGGTCGACCCGGCGCAGCTGGCCGCCATCGTCGAGCGGGCCTACGGTCCCGACGCGGCCGCGCCGCTCGCGCCCGTCCTCGGTGAGCCGTCATGAACGCCGACAGCCGGACCCGTGTGTCCGCGCTCCGCGAGGCGCTCGCCGGCCGTGTGGTGGTCGCCGACGGAGCGATGGGCACCATGCTCCAGGCCCAGGAGCCGACCCTCGACGACTTCCAGCAGCTCGAGGGCTGCAACGAGATCCTCAACCTGACCCGCCCCGACATCGTCCGCTCCGTGCACGAGGCGTACTACGCCGTGGGTGTGGACTGCGTCGAGACGAACACCTTCGGGGCCAACCACTCCGCGCTCGGCGAGTACGACATCCCCGACCGGGTGTACGAGTTGTCCGAGGCGGGTGCCCGGGTGGCCCGAGAGGTCGCCGACGAGTTCACCGCGCGGGACGGCCGCCCCCGCTGGGTCCTCGGCTCCATCGGCCCGGGCACCAAGCTGCCCACGCTCGGCCACGCCCCTTACGCCACGCTGCGCGACGCCTACCAGCGCAACGCCGAGGGGCTGGCCACCGGCGGAGCCGACGCGCTGCTGGTGGAGACGACACAGGACCTGCTGCAGACCAGGGCCGCCGTGCTCGGCGCCCGGCGCGGCCTTCAGGCCCTCGGCCTGGACCTGCCGGTGATCGTGTCGGTGACGGTGGAGACCACCGGCACCATGCTGCTCGGCTCGGAGATCGGCGCGGCCCTGACCGCGCTGGAGCCGCTCGGCATCGACATGATCGGCCTGAACTGCGCCACCGGCCCGGCCGAGATGAGCGAGCACCTGCGCTACCTCGCCCGCCATGCCCGAGTGGGCCTGTCCTGCATGCCCAACGCGGGTCTGCCGGTCCTGGGCAAGGACGGCGCCCACTACCCCCTGTCCGGCGCGGCGTTGGCGGAGGCGCACCAGAACTTCGTGCGTGAGTTCGGGGTCGGTCTCGTGGGCGGCTGCTGCGGCACGACACCGGAACACCTGCGCCAGGTCGTGGACCGCGTCCGTGGTCTGGCTCCGGGTGAGCGTGATCCGCGTCCCGAGCCGGGTGCCGCGTCCCTCTAT
>NZ_JAERRK010000056.1 GCF_016741775.1 Streptomyces actinomycinicus
ACACCGTGATCATCCAGATGAACGAGGTCGCGATCTTCAGGCCGGCGAAGAAGTAGACGAGGTTCTCCAGGGTGGACTGGCTCATTCCCCGGAACCAGGCGACCAGGGGGTAGGAGACGAAGAGCGACGCCTCGTAGTGGTCGACGTGGTGCAGAGCGCCCTCGAGGGCGTGCAGCACCATGATGCAGGTGCCGACGACCAGGATGACGGTCTCGACGAAGTAGGCCTGGCCGGTGTTGGAGCCGGCGAAGCGGGACTTGCGGCCCGGCTTGTTCGGCCTGCTCAGCTGCCGGATGACGATCAGGGCCAGGATGCCGGCCACGGTCATCGTGCCGATGAACTCGACGAAGATGTTGTACGGCGCCCAGTCCCCGACGACCGGAAGCACCCAGTCGGGCTGGAAGAGCTGGCCGGTGGCGTTGACGAGAGTCTGGAGCAGTGTGTAGAAGCCCACCGCCACGAACCAGTGCGCCACTCCGATGACGCCCCAGCGGTTCATCCGGGTGTGGGCGACGAACTCCCTGACCAGGGTGACGGTGCGGTGGTAGGGATTGTTGGTCCGCAGGTTTTCGGGGACGGGCTGGCCCAGCCGTATGAAGTTGAAGATCTGCAGGAGGGCGCGGCCGAACAGCGCGAAGCCGACCACCATAAGGGTCAGCGACACGATGATCGCGACGAGTTGCATGAGTGGGCTCCTCGAACCGACGAAAGTCAGTTACTAAGCGGTAACTTAACCATTTGGTCTGAGGCTACCCACTTATCGCGCCACACTGCAGCCAGAATCGCGGTGATCTGCGCCTCTGCTCAACAAACGCCTCTCGTCCGGCGGTTCACGCGTACCGGGCGCTGCCCGCACGGGCGGGGGCGAGCGGAGCCATGGCGGGCACCGGCGACTCCGGGGCCAGCGGGCTCTCGGGCGCGGCCACGAGTATCGACTGCTGCAGCCGGCGCAGCCGCGCCGAGGGCTCCAGGCCCAGCTCCTGCACGAGGGTGCCGCGCAGGCGGTGGTAGACCTCGAGGGCCTCGCCTCGCCGGCCCGAGCGGTGCAGGGCCAGCATGAACTGGGCGTGCAGGTTCTCGTGGGTGCGGTAACGGCTGGTCAGCACGGTCAGCTCGGCGAGCAGTTCGCGGTGGCGGCCGAGCCGGAGGTCGGCCTCGATGCGCTGGTCGAGGGCGCACAGCCGGCTCTCATCCAGCCGCTTGGCCTCCATCTCCAGTCGCGCACCGGTCTGCACGTCGGCGAAGGCCGGACCGGTCCACAGGTCGAGCGCCTCGCGCAGCAGACGCGAGGCGTCCTTGAAGTCGCCGGCGTCCATGGCGCGATAGCCCATGCCCGCCAGCCGCTCGAACTCCCGGACGTCGCTCTCCCCGCCGCCGGAAACGAGCATGTACCCGCCCGGCGCGGTGACGAGGACGTCCTTGGCGGTGCGCCGCGGGGCCGACTCGGGCTCCGTGGACGCCTCCTGCTCCAGCGCCGAGCCGATGAGGTCGCGCAGCTGCAGGACGTAGGTCTGCAGCGTGGTGCGCGCGCTGCGCGGCGGCCGGCCGGCCCACAGCTCGTCGGTGAGAGCGAAGACCGGCACCACCTGGTCGGCGTGCAGCGCCAGGAGGGCGAGCACCTGCCGGGGCTTCGGCGCAGTAGGGGCGATGGACACCCCGTTCTCCCTGACGTCCAAGATCCCCAGTACGTCGATCTGCATGCCGTTGCCCCCTAGGTGAGTGTGCTGCCGAACCGGCACCTCACGAGTACAAAACAGTCCGGACGGTTTGTCAATACCAAACCACGTGCGCTGTTTTGATTCATCCTAGAGCGTTCGGTCAACCTCTCCGCGTGCAAGCCTCTGACGTGAGTGTTCGTTCAACTCACCGGCAGCGGGCGGTAAGAACCGTGTACAGGCGTTCCCTCGAACTCCCGTCGAAGCCCCCTCGACAAACGGGCCGTCAGCAGGAAACGGCAGACGCCCCGGTCGGCGATAACAGACCATTCGCGCTGCCGGCCGCGTCGATCGCCGGGGCGGACCCGCTC
>NZ_JAERRK010000057.1 GCF_016741775.1 Streptomyces actinomycinicus
CGTCCAGACCTTCGTGGATCGCTGGATCCACCTCCTCGACGTGGCCACGGCCCATCCCGACCGGCCGCTCGACGCCGTCGACCTCCTCACCCCCGAGGAGCACCAGCAGCTCCTCTCCACCTGGCTGGACACCGGGACCGAGGTGGGGGCGGGCCTGTTGCCGGACCGCTTCGTGAAGCAGGCGCGGGCCACCCCGGACGCGGTCGCCCTGATCGCCGGCGACACCACGTTGACGTACGCGGAGCTGAACGGCCGCGCGAACCGGCTGGCGCACGCCCTGCTGGGCCGGGGCGCTGGGCCGGACCGGGTGATCGCGCTCGCCCTGCCGCGCTCGGCCGATCTGGTGGTCGCGCTGCTTGCGGTGCTGAAGACCGGGGCCGCGTACCTGCCGCTGGACCCGGATCATCCGGCCGGGCGCATCGAGTACGTGCTGCAGGACGCGCGGCCCGCCCTGCTCCTCACCACCTCGGCGACGGACTCGCGGACGCCCGGCGGGCCGTCCGAGCGGCTGGTGCTGGACACGCCGGACACGCGGGCGCTGCTGGACGGCTGCCCGGACAGCGACCCGGCCGACACGGGCCGTGCCGCGCCGCTGCGGCCCGCGGACGCCGCGTACGTGATCTACACCTCCGGCTCCACCGGGCGCCCCAAGGGGGTCGTCGTACCGCACGCGGCGCTGCTCAACTTCCTTGAGGCGATGCGGCAGGAGGTTCCGCTCCGGCCGGAGGAACGGCTGCTCGCGGTGACCACGGTGGCCTTCGACATCGCCGCCCTGGAGCTGTACCACCCGCTCCTGTCGGGCGCAGCCGTGGTCCTCGCGCCCAAGGAGGCCGTGCCGCAGCCGTCCGCCGTGCTCGATCTGATCGTCCGGCACGACGTCACCGTCCTGCAGGGGACACCGTCCCTGTGGCAGCTGCTGGTCGCGCACGAACCGGAGGCCCTGCGGGGGCTGCGCATGCTGGTCGGTGGCGAGGCGCTGCCCGCCGCGCTCGCCGACTCGATGCGGACGCTGACGGACGACCTCACCAATCTGTACGGGCCGACCGAGACCACGATCTGGTCGACCGCCGCCGAACTCGCCGGCGGTGCCGGTGCCCCGCCGATCGGCCGGCCGATCGCCAACACGCGCGTGTACGTGCTGGACGGGGGACTGCGGCTGGTGGCGCCCGGTGTGGTGGGCGAGCTGTACATCGCGGGGGCGGGAGTCGCCCGCGGCTATCTGGGCCGGCCCGGACTGACCGCCGAACGGTTCGTCGCCGACCCGTACGCCCTGGAGCCCGGCGGTCGCATGTACCGCACGGGTGACCTCGTCCGCTGGGACACCGGCGGCCGGCTGGAGTTCGTCGGCCGTGCCGACCACCAGGTCAAGGTCCGCGGCTTCCGCATCGAACCCGGTGAGATCGAGACGGTCCTCGCCGACCATCCCGACATCGCCCAGGCCGCGGTGGTCGTCCGCGAGGACCAGCCCGGTGACGCGCGTCTCGTCGCCTACGTGGTGGCGGACACCTCGGCGCGGGCACACGACGAGTCCGTGGAGCGGGACCAGCTGAGCGAGTGGCAGGACCTGTACGACTCCGTGTACACGACGGCGCCGCAGAGGGCACTCGGCGAGAACTTCGCGAGCTGGAACAGCAGTTACGACGGGGAGCCGATCCCGCTGCCCGAGATGCGGGAGTGGCGGGACACGACCGTGGACCGCATCAGGTCCCTTCGTCCTCGCCGTGTCCTGGAGATCGGCGTGGGTACCGGTCTCCTGCTCGCCGGTCTGGCGCCCGAGTGCGAGGAGTACTGGGGCACCGACTTCTCCCCCGCGGTCATCGAGGATCTCCGGCGCCACGTGGACGCCGATCCCGTCCTGGCTTCCCGGGTCCGGCTGCGCACGCAGCCCGCCCATGTCTCCGGCGGTCTTCCCGCGGGCC
>NZ_JAERRK010000058.1 GCF_016741775.1 Streptomyces actinomycinicus
GAGTTGCTGGGTCCAGTAGGTGATCTGGGTGGTGAAGAGGCTGTCGGGGTCGTTCTGGTCGCCGAGGAGTTCGTTCTGCCAGAGGGTGTAGTCGGTGTACTGGACCGGCAGGGGCGGCCGGTCGGGGGCGTGGCCCTGGGTGCGGGCGGTGTAGGCGTGGGTGAGGTCGCTGGCCAGCGGGCCCAGTGACCAGCCGTCACCCGCGATGTGATGCACCACCAGCAGCAGCACGCACTCCTGCGCCGACAGCTCGAACAGGTCGGCCCGCAGCGGAGGTTCGGTCGCCAGGTCGAAGGGATACCGGGCCGCCGAGGTCAGGGCGTCCGGCAGACCCGACTCGGTCGTCGGGGTGACGGTCAGGAGCGGTACGGCGGCCTCCGGGGCGAGTACCTGCTGGCACGGCACGCCCTCGGCCTCCGGGAAGACCGTCCGCAGGCTCTCGTGCCGGGCCACCACGTCGCCGAGCGCCGCGCGCAGCGCATCGCGGTCCAGGTCGCCCGTCAGCCGCAGAGCCAGCGGGATGTTGTACGTGGGGCTCGGGCCCTCCATCTTGTGGATGAACCACAGCCGGCGCTGGGCGAAGGACAACGGCATGACGCCGGGCCGCTCCCGCACCGTGAGCGCCAGCCGGCCCGGCCCCGCGGTGTCCAGCAGAGCCGCCACCGCGGCCGGGGTCGGCCCCTCGAACAGCGCGCGCAGCTCCAGCTCGACCCCGAACGCGGCCCGTATCTGGGCGATCAGCCGGGTGGCCAGCAGGGAGTGGCCGCCCAGGTCGAAGAAGCCGTCGTCCACACCGACCCGGGGCAGCCCGAGGACCTGGGCGAACAGGTCGCACACCATCTGCTCCTGCGGCGTGCGGGCCTCCCGCCCGGCCCCGGCCGACAAGAACTCGGGCGCCGGCAGCGCGGCCCGGTCCAGCTTCCCGTTGGCCGTCAGGGGAAGCCGGTCCAGCGGGACGACGGCCGTCGGCACCATGTAGTCGGGCAGCTGCTGACGAGCGTGTTCGCGCAGCTCGGCGACGAGCGCGCCGGTACCGCGGCGGGCGGCGGGGTTGGTCGTCCAGGCGGACAGGGGCGTGGTGGCAGTGCTCGTGCCGAGGGAGGCGTAGGTATCGACGGGCACGCCGTCGGCCAGCCGGTTCCGGTCGACGAAGACGACGTCCACGGTGTCGGGGTCGTGGGTGTTCCAGGTGATGCCGGTCCAGTAGCCGTGCGCCGTGCCCAGTTCGTGGAAGACCTCCGGACCGGCCAGGGAGGATGCCGTGGCGACGGGCGGCGGTGTCCCCTCGTCCAGGGCCCGCCGGACGGCGGACTCGTGGGCGAGGCGCGCGTTGGGAACTCCGGTGATCCGCAGCGCTGAAGGCCGCTCGCTCCCCAAGTGGGCCGCGAGCCCGGCCGGTTCCGCATGCTCCGACCACGGCCGGACCGTGGCGTCGGCCAGCGAGAGCGCGGCGACACCGGTCTTGTAGAGGACGGCGTCGTAGCGGTAGCGGGTCAGCTCGTTCTGCGCGGTGCCCCGCTTGAGCTGGATGTCGGTGCCGGCGAGGTCGGGCATGTGAGGCACGAGGGCCGTGAAGTACTCCGGATCGACGAGGAGTTCCTTCTCCAGCACGAGGCTCTGCTCGACGGCGCGCCGGACGGCGGCCG
>NZ_JAERRK010000059.1 GCF_016741775.1 Streptomyces actinomycinicus
CGCTGAAGACCGACATGGGTGTGGCCTGGCACCGGTTCCTGGCCTTCCCGAACATCTGGTTCAAGCGCAACGCCACCGGTGAGACCTCCCTGGGCGCCCTGCTCCCGATGACGAGCGGCGGCAAGCCGATCGACTTCACCGATCCCGGTGACGACGACGTCTTCGGTGTCTCCCAGGTCGAGCAGTTCTCCTGGAAGGGCCTGCTGGACTTCTCCACCTGCACCGAGTGCGGCCGCTGCCAGTCGCAGTGCCCCGCCTGGAACACCGGCAAGCCGCTCTCCCCGAAGCTGCTGATCATGTCCCTGCGCGACCACGCCCACGCCAAGGCCCCCTACCTGCTCGCCGGTGGCGGCAAGACGATGGAGGGCGAGGAGAAGGCGTCCCAGGAGCAGCTGGCCGGCGTCCCCGCCGCGGCGCTGGCCGAGGCCGAACGCCCCCTGATCGGCACCGCCGAGGACAACGGCGTCATCGACCCCGACGTCCTGTGGTCCTGCACCACCTGCGGCGCCTGCGTCGAGCAGTGCCCCGTCGACATCGAGCACGTCGACCACATCGTCGACATGCGCCGCTACCAGGTCATGATCGAGTCCGCGTTCCCCTCCGAGGCGGGCACGATGCTCAAGAACCTGGAGAAGAAGGGCAACCCCTGGGGCCTGGCGAAGAAGCAGCGCCTGGAGTGGACCAAGGAGGTCGACTTCGACGTCCCGGTCGTCGGCAAGGACATCGAGGACCTCACCGAGGTCGAGTACCTGTACTGGGTCGGCTGCGCCGGCGCCCTGGAGGACCGGGCCAAGAAGACCACCAAGGCCTTCGCCGAACTCCTGCACATCGCGGGCGTGAAGTTCGCGATCATGGGCGGCGACGAGAAGTGCACCGGCGACTCCGCCCGCCGCCTGGGCAACGAGCCCCTCTTCCAGGAACTCGGCATGGAGAACGTCGCCGCGCTGAACACGGCGTTCGGCGAGGAGCTGGACGACGACGGCAAGGTCACGGACGAGTCCCGGAAGCCGAAGTCGGCGAAGAAGATCGTCGCGACCTGCCCGCACTGCCTCAACACCCTCGGCAACGAGTACCCGCAGCTCGGCGGCGACTACGAGGTCATCCACCACACCCAGCTGCTCCAGCACCTCGTCGACGAGGGCAAGCTGATCCCAATCACCCCGGTCGAGGGCATCATCACCTACCACGACCCCTGCTACCTGGGCCGCCACAACAAGATCTACACACCCCCGCGCGAGATCATCGGCAAGGTCCCCGGCCTGCGCAACGAGGAGATGCACCGCCACAAGGAACGCGGCTTCTGCTGCGGCGCCGGCGGCGCCCGGATGTGGATGGAAGAGCGCATCGGCAAGCGCATCAACAACGAACGCGTCGACGAGGCCCTCTCCCTCAACCCCGACATCGTCTCCACCGCCTGCCCGTTCTGCCTCGTCATGCTCACCGACTCCGTCAACGGCAAGAAGAACGACGGCAAGGCCAAGGAATCCATCCAGGTCGTCGACGTCGCCCAGCTCCTGCTGGACTCCGTCAAGACACCCGCCGACCCCGCCGACGAACCCGAGACCAAGAGCGAACCGGAGCC
>NZ_JAERRK010000006.1 GCF_016741775.1 Streptomyces actinomycinicus
GGAGCCGGTGAAGTGACCGGTCGCTGAAAGACCCGACGGCGCCCCCTGACCCGCACAGGCAGGGGGCGCCGTCGTGTCCGGGCGGCCGGGCTCAGGCGTTCTTCGGGGCCGCCTGCTGCACGACCTCGAAGGACCAGAGGGTGGAGCCGGAGGCCGCCGGCTTCGGGCGCTCCGCGCCCTCGCCGCCGCCCTGGTGCGCGGCCTTCATGGGGCCCTCCATCCACGCCTGGAAGGACTCCTCGTCGCGCCAGCGCGTGTACACGAGGTACTGGTCGGTGCCCTCGACGGGCCGCAGCAGCTCGAACCATTCGAAGCCGTCGGAGTTCTCCACGGCGTGGGCCCGCGAAGCGAACCGCTTCTCCAGCGTCTCCCGCTGCTCGGCGGGAACGGTCAGCACGTTGATCTTCACTACGCTCATGGACCCATCCTGGCCCACACGGCAGCCGTTCTCGGAAGCCGGTGGTGAAGGCGTACACCAAGAGGACCAGTACCCGGCGCACGACCGCTCCCGGCAGGGCCACACACGGGCCCCTCCAGGCACAGTGATCTCATATCGTTTCCGAACTCACGTACAACCCTTGCTCCCCACGGCATGTCTCCCCATCGCCGACCGCCCGGTGAACTGCGGGACAACCCACGACGAACACGGGCGGTCCGCCCCCCCATCGTCTGTGGATGCCCCGCCAGGCATCCCCCGCATGCCGCAGGAGACCGCATGCACACCCACCCGCGACTCGCCCTCGCGACGGCCGTGGCCGCCGCGCTGACCGGCGGTCTGCTCACGTTCGCCGCGTCGCCCGCCACCGCCGCCGACTCCTTCAAGGTGGCTACGGCCGACTTCAACGGCGACGGCATCGGCGACATCGCCACGTCCGCCGCGACCGCTTACGTCAGCGGCCACCGGAGCGCCGGTCAGGTCGTCGTCACGTACGGCACGGCCACCGGCGTCTCCTCCGCCAAACGCACCACCATCAGCCAGAACACCTCCGGCGTCCCCGGCACCGCCGAGGCCGGCGACCTGTTCGGCGGCGACCTGGCGTACGCCGACTTCAACGGCGACGGCTACGACGACCTCGCCGTCGGGGCCATGAGCGAGAAGGTCGGCACCGACACCAACGGCGGCGGCCTCGCCATCCTGTGGGGTTCCGCGAGCGGCCTGACCGGCAAGGGCATCGACGTGCCCGACCCCGCCCCCTCCTCCCACGACTTCTGGGGCAAGACCCTGGCCGCCGGCGACTTCGACGGCGACGGCAAGGCCGACCTGGCCGTCGGCGCCTCGGCCGCCACCCTGTACCTGTACAAGGGCGGCTTCACCACCGCCGGCGCCTACGGCAGCCGCACCACCGTCAAGCCGCCGATCCAGTCGGGCACGAACGACTACCCGTACGGCCCGCTCAACCTGACCGCCGGTGACGTCAACGGCGACGGCCGCACCGACCTCGTCGTCGACGGCTACGAGACCGAGACGCAGTACGGCTGGAACACCAACTACTGGCTGCCGGGCACCGCGAGCGGCCTCAGCGGCTCCTCCGCCGAGGCCCTCAAGCCCGGCATCATCACCGCCATCGGCGACATCAACGGCGACGGCTTCGGCGACATCGTCAGCGGTGCCGACTGGGACGCCAAGGACGCCGACGGCACCACCAACCCGGGCGCCACCGACGGCGGCAGGGTGAACGTCACCTACGGCTCCGCCTCCGGCCCGGCCGCCACCGCCGGCATCACCCAGAACACCGGCAACGTGCCCGGCACCTCGGAGAAGGGCGACGCCTTCGGCTACGAGCTGGACCTCGGTGACGTCAACGGCGACGGCTACCAGGACCTCGTCGTCAGCAGCCCGCAGGAGAACATCGGCAGCGTGACCGACGCCGGCAGCGTCACCGTCCTGTACGGCTCCGCCTCCGGTGTGAACACCACCTCCGGTACTCAGGCCTTCTCCCAGAACACCGCGGGCGTCCCCGGCAGCGACGAGAAGTCCGACCTGTTCGGCACCGACGTCAAACTCGACGACGTCACCGGGGACGGCAGGGCCGACCTGGTCGTCAGCTCGTACGAGAACAGCGGCGACGGCGCGGTCACCTACCTCCCGTCCGACGGCTCGAAGATCACCACCACCGGTGCGCGGGCCTTCGGCGCCTCCACCGTGGGTGTCTCCACCACCGGCACCCCGCAGTTCGGCGCCGTCATCGCGGACTGAGGCGTAGGGAGCGGCTCCGGGCCGCCCCCGCATCACCGGGTTCCGCCCGGGGGCCGAGCCGCCCCGCTGCCTGAGCGACGTGCGGAACCCTGAGAAACACCCGGTGACGTGCCTGACGGTCCCTTAGGGGATGTCACAGGTCAGCCGCAAAGCCGGGCCCGGACCGCCGGGCCCGGCACATCGGCCGTCCGGACCAGGTACGTTCGATGACGTGGCTGGATTCAGGATCGGACGCGGGGGCCGGGACAACCGCACCCCCCAAGGACAGCAGGCGCCGCAGGGACCCTCGTACGGGCACGGGCAGGGACCCGGTCGGCCCGGAGGGCCGTCGTACGGGCGGCCGGGCCCGTCGGGCCCCTCGCGCGGCTACCCGTCGGCGCCACAGCCGCCGTACCCGCAGCAGGGACAGCAGTACGGATATCCGGGCCCGGCCGACGACGGTCCGGAGTACTTCGGCGACGGCGGCTACCCGGGCCCCACAGGCCCCGGGCACGGCGGACACGACCCCTACGCGGCCAACAACCCGGGTCACACCCAGGCCTTCTCGGTCGACGAGGCCGCCGGCTACACCCAGGGCGCGACCTACCACGCCGGTGCGGCCGCCGCGCCGGCCGCACCGCTCGGCCCGCCCCTGCACTGGAAGGAACTGCTGAAGGGGATCATCCTCTCCCCCGACCAGACGTTCCTGCGCATGCGGGACTACACGATGTGGGCCCCCGCCCTCATCGTGACCTTCCTCTACGGCCTGCTCGCGGTCTTCGGCTTCGACGGCGCCCGCGAGGACGTGATCACCGCGACGCTCTCCAACGCGGTGCCGATCGTGCTGGTGACGGCGGTCGTGATGGTGATCGGTCTGTTCATCCTCGGCGTGGTCACCCACACCCTGGCCCGCCAGCTCGGCGGCGACGGCGCGTGGCAGCCGACGGTGGGGCTTTCCATGCTGATCACGGCCCTCACCGACGCCCCCCGCCTGGTCGTCGCCATGTTCTTCGGCGGCGACGCCGGCTTCGTCCAGATCCTCGGCTGGGCCACCTGGATCGGCGCGGGCGCCCTGCTGACCCTGATGGTCTCCCGCTCCCACGACCTGCCCTGGCCGAAGGCGCTGGGTGCCTCGGCCATCCAGCTGATCGCGCTGCTGTCGATCGTGAAGCTGGGCACGTTCTAGCGCCCGGCCCCGGCACACGCGAAGGGCCCCCGGCGCGAGCAGCCGGGGGCCCTTCGGCGTTTCCGTCGTGACCGGCGTGGGTCCGGCGTGGGACTAGGCGTCGAGGACTTGTCCGGCCCGCTCCACGACGGGCGGCTCGACGCTCCACGGGAAGTTGATCCAGTCGTCGGTGCGCTTCCAGACGTACTCGCACTTCACGAGGGAGTGGGACTTCTCGTAGATCACCGCGGAGCGCACCTCGGCGACGGTGTCGAGGCAGAAGTCGCGCACCAGCTTCAGCGTCTTGCCGGTGTCGGCGACGTCGTCGGTGATCAGCACCTTCTTGTCGGAGAAGTCGATCACGTTCGGCACGGGCGCGAGCATGACCGGCATTTCCAAGGTGGTGCCCACACCGGTGTAGAACTCGACGTTGACCAGGTGGATGTTCTTGCAGTCCAGGGCGTAGGCGAGCCCGCCGGCGACGAAGACGCCGCCGCGCGCGATGCTCAGCACGATGTCGGGCACGTACCCGTCGTCGGCGATGGTCTGCGCCAGCTCACGGATGGCGGTCCCGAACCGCTCGTACGTCAGGTTCTCCCGCACGTCACTCATGCCGCTGCTGCCCTCACACCTGGGTCCGATGGAAATTGACGAAGGACCGCGAGGCGGTCGGCCCGCGCTGCCCCTGGTAGCGGGAGCCGTAGCGCTCACTGCCGTAGGGGAACTCGGCGGGGGAGGACAGCCGGAACATGCACAGCTGCCCGATCTTCATGCCCGGCCACAGCTTGATCGGGAGCGTGGCGAGGTTGGACAGCTCCAGGGTGACGTGTCCGCTGAAGCCTGGGTCGATGAACCCGGCGGTGGAGTGCGTGACGAGCCCGAGCCGGCCCAGCGAGGACTTGCCCTCAAGCCGCGAGGCGAGATCATCGGGGAGGGTGATGACCTCGTAGGTGGAGGCCAGCACGAACTCCCCGGGGTGCAGGATGAAGGGCTCGTCACCCTCCGGCTCCACCAGCCGCGTCAGGTCCGCCTGCTCGACGGAGGGGTCGATGTGCGGGTACCGGTGGTTCTCGAACACCCGGAAGTACCGGTCCAGCCGGACGTCGATGCTCGACGGCTGCACCATGGATTCGTCGTAGGGATCGATCCGTACCCGCCCGGCGTCGATCTCGGCCCGGATGTCCTTGTCTGAGAGAAGCACGTAGCGAGGATACGCAAGGCGCGCGGAGCCTGGGCAATCGTGACGGCTCCGCGCGCCTGCTGTCACCTTTCGACTACAACGAGTCCCGTTCGCCTCCGCCTACCGCTTCCGTCCACCGCTTCGGTCCACCGCTTCGGTCCACCGCTTCCGTCTACCGCCCCTGCCTACCGCTTCTGCAGGGCCACCGGTACGGCGCTGCGCAGCCGGGCGCAGCGCGGGCACCGGACGAGCCGGCCGGGGCCGAGCCGGCCGGCCTGCTGCATCGGGAACGTGGCGGTGCTGAAGACGTGACCATCCGCGCATCGGACGACGGTGCGTTCCATCAAGTCCCTCAAGTCCCTTCCCCAAGAGCCCCGTCCGGCGTTGCTGCCCGGACGGCAAAAGCCACATTACGGGATCAAAGAGACGACTCTCCAGGCGGCACTCCGGCCTCGCCGGAGCCCGCTCCCACGCCTCCACGGTACGCCCCAACTCCAGCCACCCGCAGCCGGATCCCACCCCTGAAACAGACTCAGACCCCCGGGGTCCGAGCACCGGAGGCCTGCGATGATGTAAAGTGAGCGAGCGTCCGGACACCGGTTCCCCGGGACCGTCCGTACTTACGCGGGTGTAGTTTAATGGTAGAACATCAGCTTCCCAAGCTGAGAGCGCGAGTTCGATTCTCGTCACCCGCTCCATGCGAAACCCCCAGGTCAGAGACCCGGGGGTTCTTTGTTGTCTAGACCGGTGGCCCGGTCGCGCACAATAACCGCACCATTAGCTCTCGGCAGCCTCCTCGCTGTGGTGCGTAGGGTCGTCCGTGTTGCACTTCGCACGCTCAACCCGCACCAGGTCGTCGAGCCCGGCGGCCACCTCCCGCTGCCGCTCCTCGTCGGAGTGCTGATAGATCAGCGCGGCCTTCTCCGAGGACTGCCCGGCACGGACCATCGTGTCCTTGAGGGTGGCGCCGGAGCGGGTCGAGAGGGTGTGCCCGGTGTGGCGGAGGTCGTAGAAGCGGAAGCCGTCCGGGAGACCGGCGACCGCGCGAGCACGGCGCCACTTCCGACCGAAGGAGGTACGCCGGAAGGGCGCGCCCTTCTCCCCTACGAAGACCAGACCATCCGGCCCCTTCTCGGCGTACCAAGCAAGTTGTCGCTTCACCTCCTTGTGGAGGAAGGCCGGGAGGACGATCGTGCGAACGCCCGCGTCTGACTTGGTCTCGCCGGGGGCGCGCCTACCGTTCGTCCGCTCGGGCTCAGCCACGCGGACGCGGATGACGAGGTTGTCCAGGTCGACGTCTCGGCGGCGAAGGCCGGCCAGTTCCTCCGGCCGCATCGGACCGTACGCGCCCAGGTAGACCATGAGGCGCCAGCGGATGCCGATCGCATCGGCGAGAGCGTCGACCTGGGCGACGGTGGCGATACGGCGTTCGGCGGCTGACTCCTTGCCCGCGCCCTTGATCCGGCACGGATTGCGGCTGATCAGGTCGTCGTCCACAGCCGTCTCCAGGATGGCCTTGAGGAGGCGGTACGCCTTGGCTACGGCCGTCTTGGCCCCGGTGGTGCGGAGTCGCTCCGCTCGCCACTCGCGGACGCGGGGAGCGGTGATCTCGTACAGGTCGAGCGTGCCGAAGGTCGGGAGGATGTATAGGCGCAGGAGATGCTTGTACAGGTCGTCGGTGCGGACGGACAGCTCCCGCTCTTCAACCCACTTCTCGGCGTACACGCGGAAGTTGACGGCTCCGGCATCAGGGGCGCGCCAGTCCCCGCGGCTGAGGTCGGCCTCTACCTGGGACAGCCAGATCTCGGCGTCCTTCTTGGTGTCGAAGGTCTCCTCCGCGCGAATGCGCTCACCGTTGGGCCCGAGGTATGACGCGGTCCAGCGTCCGGACCGGTACTGGCGCACCGCACCGAAGCGGCGACGCCTCCCCTTCTTGTTCGCCATCAGGCAGCCCTCCGAAGTGTGGCGCGACGGGGCTTGACCGGCTCGACGGTCCTGGACCGAACGAACTCCTCGATGGCGCTCTCCGGGATACGCACATGCCGGCCGACCTTCACGTACCGGATGCGCCGTTCCTCGATAAGCCGCCTGGGGAAGCGGGGAGTCGTGCCGAGCAGCTCGGCGACCTGGTCGACGGACAGGTAGCGGTCGTTCATGTGGTGGGCTCTCCTTCCGTTCCGGGAGCGGGTTCGAGGGACGCGGCCAGCCATTGCTCACCGGTGCTGAGGCCGGTTCCGGCGAAAGCCCAGTGGGCGAGGACGAGCGTGGTTTCGCCGTCCTGGGGAGCGGCCGTGGCGGCTTGGGCGCGGCGCCATGCGGCGCGCGCGTCACGGAGGGCGCCGAGGGTGGTGGAGTAGCGGCGGGACTTGGTGGAGAAGTGGCCGCGGAATCCGAGCATGTGGGCCCAGGCACGCAGGCGAAGGTGTTCGAGGTCCTTGCGTGCGCCGAGGGTCCAGGCGGTGCGGATCATGCGGCGGGCGTGGTCGGTGATCCGGGCCTGTGCCAGTTCGGCGAGGAAGCGGATCGGCCGGTCCAGGGTGCCGGTCGCTGTCTCGGCGCCTTTGGTGGCGTACTTGGCGATGTACGCGGCGACGGCCCGTTCGGTCAGTTCCTGGCCACCGTCGAAGTCGGCGGAGCGGATGGTGCGGACGTCGAGTTGACGTCCGAAGGTGAAGGTGTGGGCGCGGCCGTCGACGTCCGGTCCGCTGACGCGTGTGGCGGTGGCTGCGGCATGGACGGCGTCGGTCAGCAGTTCGGCGGAGGCCCAGGCGGGAGGGGCCGTGTCGCCGCCCTCCGGGCCGTCCAGGCGGATGACCGCGTGGAAGTGGACGGCGCCCCGCTTCTGGTACTCGGCGACCTTGGCGAAGGAGACGCGTGCGTGATGCCGAAACGCGCGTTGGGTGAGTCCGGCGCGCTTGGCGATCTCACGGCGCAGGTAGATCGAGAAGCGCCGCCAGAGGGCTCCGGCGTGGGCGTTCCAGAGCACGGCCGCTTCGTAGTCGTACGCGTCCGGATCGAGGGGCGTGCCGAGGGCCGGGTCTGTGTCGTCGTGCCGGGCACCGCAGCGGCAGGGCCGCCCGCTGGAAGGGCGGTTGTGGACGGGGCCGAAGCTCGGTGCGGTGAGGGTGGCGAAGACGCGCGGGTGCGTGCCGACCTGTTCGGCGGTGCCCTTGCCGCCGCGGAGTCCGGCGGTGATCAGGTGGAAGGTGTCTCGGCGGTAGACCTCCGCGCAGGCCGCGCAGCGGGTGGCGCGACGGTTGTTGCAGCGGACGAGGAGACTTCCGGCGGGCAGGGAGGACGAGTCGAGGTGGTGGAGGACGCGCCCGATCTCTCCGGTCGTCCGGTCGACCGCGTACTCGGTGCGGTGGCCGTCGAGGCGCACGGGGTTGGTGCAGCCGCCCAGGCCGGAAAGTTGGCGGGCCAGCTCGGGCATGGTGCCGAGGGAGGCCAGCATGGAGAGTTCCGCCAGCGGTGGCGGAGTCTGCCGGGTGATGATGGGTCTTCCTTTCGGCTGTTTCGGCGGTTGGGAGGGATGGCCCCGGGGCGGCGGGATGCTTGGCGGCGTTTGCCGCCCCGGCGGCCGGTCAGCGCCTGTTGGCGCCAGTGACGAGGGAGCGCAGGACCACGGCGGCGATGGCCACGGACACGGCCGAGACGGCGACCGCCGCCAGGAGCGCGGTGAGGACGACGCCGACCACGACCACGGCGGCCACCGCACCGGCGCCGACCCCAACGAACGGGGCGATCGAGCGGCCGGCGGAGGGAGCCGGGGCATGGTCCTGCGGGATGTGGCTGGTGATGCTCTGGATGTGCGGGGTGTCGGGCAGCTTGGGGCGGAACATCGCGGGACTCCTTGTCGGTCGGGGTGTCATTCGTGGGTGCCGTTGACGACGTCGACTCCGGAGCGAGTGCCGGACTCGATGGCCGGGGCGAGGATGGTGTGTGAGAGCCAGAAGCCGAACAGCGCGATCACGACGGCGACCCAGAGGCGGATGCCGAGGAACTTGATCGCGGCCGAGGCGATGACGCCCAGGACGAAGACGAGCGGCAGCGAGACGGTCATGGGAGCTCCTCAGCGGACGCGGCAGCGGTGGGTGCGCGCGGCGAGCTCGGCGGCGGCGCGGCTGTCGTAGTCGGTGGCGAAGCCGCAGCGCGGAGCCGTGCAGGCGGCGGTGTGCTTCTCGCGGCCCCGGCCGTCGTAGTAGGTGCCGATCTGGACGGGGCCGATGCGGACGACGCGGCGGAAACGGCGGTTGGCGGACATCAGGGCATCTCCTTGTCGGTCTCGCCGGTGAAGTCGGTGACGTGGTCGGCCAGCCAGCGCAAGATCTCGTCGCCCTCGTAGCTGTCGGCGGCGAGGATCACCGGTTCGGCGATCAGCACGGCTTCGGTCAGGCGGTTCTGTCGGGTCAGCTCTGCGGCGCGCTTGAGCGCGCGGAGCGTGGACGGGCGCAAGGGGGAGATTCCTCCGGGTCAGGTGAGTTGGGTGGTGATGGCTTCGGCGAGCGGCATGGGCACACCGAGCCGGGCGCAAAGGGTCGAGGTGTCGATGTCGGTCCCGGTCCGGGCGCGGTGTTCGTCGGCGACCTTGCGGGCGAGGGTCACGAGCGCGGGAGGGACCGGGGACGGAGGCAGCGGCGTCGACTCCGGTGAGGAAGCCATCAGTTCGGGCGCAGTCGTGGGCGGCTCGACGTCTGCGGCGGTCGGTTCCGGCGTCTGTGCCGTTGAAGGTGGTTCCGGTGCCGTCGCCGGGTCCTTGCTGGGATTCGTTGCTCCGTGGGCGAGCAGCGTGCCGCCCAGGAAGGCGACCGCGGGCCATCCGGCGACGAGGATGCGGAGCCAGGCCGGTACGTTCTCCAAGTCGAGCAGTCCGGCGGTGGCGACGTTGGCGCCGAGGGACGCCGTCAGCGCGACGAGGAACCAGCACCACCCGGCGGTCTTCGCCTCACCGGAGCGCAGGCGCCGCCAGGCCGCCACCAACAGCAGGTCGACGGAGACCGGATAGGCCCACGCCTTCCAGCCGTCCTGTCCGGCGGCCAGCGCCAGGTCATGCAGGTGAGCAAAGGACAGCGCGGCGGCGATCAGCGCTTGGACAAGTACGGCGTCCACACGGACGGGCAGGGCGCGCACGGCCACTCCTTCCAGTTCCGGGCATGGGTGGGGTAGGGACTTGGCGCGGGACGGCCGCGCCGACCGTGGGAGTGGGTCGGTTACTCGGTGATCGGCTGAGGAGTGGCCAGAGGTCCGCACTCCATCACCGGCACGGGTGGAACGTGAGGCCGGAACGGCGCGAGCGCCGGAATATCCGGTGCGAGGTGTGCCGTCTCGCGGCAGGTGACCGCAGCGTCGGCGAGGGACAGGTGAGGGGTGCGGATGCGGGACCATCCACCGGACGTGTCGCCGACGACGGCGAGGCCGGGCAACTCGGCCGCGATGGCGCAGGCGGCCATAACAGCCTCAGGGGCGATGTCCCCGAGCGCCATCTTTGCGGACGCTTCGTCGTTCACCCGATGGCAGACACGGCCGGTGAGCTGAGCCCGGAGCATGGTCGCTCCCTTGCCCAGCTCGGCCCCGAATCGCTGCCCGCAGACCTCCAGATAGATGCCGGCCGCGCGGCCGAGCTGGGCGAGCCGGATGAGCTGGGTGACCATCTCGTCCCGTCGTTCCTCCTCCTTCCTTGTGGCGACGAGGAAGAGTTCCGCCACCTCGTCGACGAACAGCACGATGGGAGCGGGGCGTTCGTCCTCCGGCAGGCCCCAGACGTCCGAGGTGATCAGCTCATCCGGGGTGCCTGGCGCGATGCCCTGTCGCGCTTTGATCAGGTCGTATCGGTCCTCCATTTCCTTGACGGGCACGGGCAGCAGCTCGGCCGCCTGCTCCGGATCGGTCACCAGCGCCGAGAGCCGGGGAGCGAACGGCGCCAGCTCCACCCCGCGCTTGCAGTCGATCCCGACCAGGACCACCGGCTGAGCGGCCAGCCCGGCCAGCAGGTTCCGCAGGAACATGGATTTTCCGGACAGCGTGGCACCGAGCACGAGTTCGTGGGGGACGGCCCGGTAGTCCCGGACGAAGGCGGTTGCGTCCTCGCGCAGAGCCACCGGCACGCGGAGCGGACCGACGTCGGCCCGGCGGGGCATCCGTACCTTCCGCAGGACGTCGAAGCCGACGAGCCGCAGTTCCACGACACCGGGCTTGACGTCCCGCACGTACACGGCGTGAACGCTCCAGGCGTGCCGTAGCCGTTCGGCCGAGGCCGCCACGTCCGCCGGTTCCTGGCCCGGAGCCAGCCGCAGCCGGAGCCGCAGACCGGTCGAGGTGGGCCGGATCATGCCCCGGCGAGGAGGCACCGGCCGGACCTCACGGCGAGTCGTGGCCTTGACGGCCAGGGCCCGCCACCGGGGCGGCTCGACCGTCAGGCCGCACGCGTCCATGGTGGAGGTGTACGAGGCCAGCAGCCGGGCCATCGAGACGGGCAGCCCGACCACGGACCAGTACGCCGCCGGATGGGCGTGCCGGGCGTAGGCCGCGCCGCCTATCGCAGCGAGCGACCCGCCCAGCTCGGCCCACGTCACCAGGTCGGTCATGACGATCAGCCCGCCTGCTCCATCGAGAAGGCACCAGGAGCGACAGCGGTCGCGCGGTAGGCGATGCCGTGCCGCTGTTGGCCGTTGAAGACGCTTTCCCACGGCCGGGCGATGAGCCCCGGCAGCGAGACCGGGGCGCCGACGGTCAGTCCGTCCGTCACACCGCTCTCGGGGACGGTGACCTGGATCAGCGACGACTCACCCTCGTCGATGTAGACGACGCCGACCGTCATCAGTGCCTCACCGCTCACGGCGTCCTTGGCGATCTCACCGGTCTGCCGGTCACGCACCTTCGGCGCCGGCGCTTCGGTGAGCAGGATCGTGGCGGCCGAGGCGTCGATACGAATCACACGCACAGATTTCTCCTCCTGAGTCGATCAACCCGCCAGCCTGACAAGTTGACTTAGCAAGTTCGAAGCTAGAGACGCCAAGTTGACTTGTCAAGTGCGAATCGGGTGGGGCCGGCGGCGAACTGGCCGTTATTCGGGTTCAGTTCAGGCGGTAGGTGTCTTCCAGTTCCTGCCGGTCAGCAGGAAGCAACACGTCGGAGACTTGCAGCGCCTGGCCGGAAGCGTCGCACGCGACGACCAGGACGCTGAGGACCGGAACCCCCTCAGGGAGCTCCAGAAGCTCCGCTTCGGCGCGCTCGGGCAGACGGGCCGAAATCCGTTCCGTCACATGGTCGAAGCGGACTTTCTTGCGCGCCTCCAGGTGTGCGCGGGTGCCACCCGTCAGCGCTTCGGCACTCTCCAGCTCAGTGCCCTCGACCAGGCCGGCGGGGAAGTACGACGACACCAGCTCAGCCGGTTCGCCGTCGTCTTCGACCAGGAATCGACGCATGAGGATCTTGGCCCGCTTGGGCAGCCCGAGCGCGGAAGCGACCCGCGCCGGAACAGGGACGTAGCTGACCTCGACCAACCGCCCTGCCGCTTGCGACTCGTCGCGCGCGAGCACTTCACTACCCCGGCGGTCGTTCTGCTCGACGACGGCCGGGCGCCCCCGCACGATCGTGCCGTAACCCTGCCGGGACTCCACCCAGCCATCACGCTTCAGCAGCTCCAGCGCCCGGACAACGGTCGGCCGAGACATCCCGAAGGCCTGCACCAGTTGGTTCTCACTGGGAACCCGCGTGCCGGGCGCATACGTGCCATCCTCGATACGGCGCTGGATCGTCTGCGCGAGGCGCACGTACTTCGGTGGCTCCACTTCATACGCCATGAACGCCGCCCGTCGAGATTGGCCAAGTCAACTGGTCAACCAGACTAGCGAATCTTCGATTGTCGAAGTAGAAGCGGAGCGAACTCTTACCTTCCGGGCCAGGCATCGGCCATCACGAAGGAGACGACGGTTCCGCCGAAGCGGCTCGGTGCGGCGTGCCACGACTCGGCCAGCGAATTGACCAGGAGCAGTCCACGCCCGTGGGAATCGTCGGCGTCGGGGTGCCTCAGCCGTACGTTCGCCGGAAAGCCAGGGTTGTGTACGTCGACCCGAAGCGAATCCCCCTCACGGAACCATTCGACCCGGACGAGCCAGGGGTCGTCCGACCGGCCGTAAGCGATGGCGTTGGTCACCAGCTCCGAGATCATCAGCACACAGTCGTCGACGGAGCAGGCCGGGTTGTACGGGGCGATGAACTTGCGGAACCAGCGCCGAGCCCGCGGTACGGACTCAGCGACAGGGTGCAAGGTCATCGCACCGAGACGCGGTGATTCCTCAGACGGGTAGCGGTCGATCATGTAGGCCATGGGTGCTCACTTCCTGCCGCTACCGTCGCAGTCAAGGCAGCGCCGCTTCGATGTGGCGCGGGTGCGATCTGCGGCGGTGGCAAGCGCCAGGGTCGTACGCGAGCCGACACGCTTCCAGCCGCGCCCCCGGCACCCCGGGCAAGGTAACTGCGTGCCCTGCTCCGGCCGCTGACTCGTCACACCGCGCCTCCTCCCAGTGAAGTGGCCTTAGCCACTTCCCGGATAGTGGCATTAGCCACTTGTGAGGCGCAAGCGATTCGCAGCAACTGGCCCCCTCAGGTCAGTGGGTAGCCCTGCTCGAAGGCCCAGCGATGCGGCGGGTAGGTAGCCTCAGCGAACTCCAACGGCCGGTCCTGGAGGTCGAAGACGACGTGGTGCACAATCAGGACGGCGGAGCCGGCCGCAAGTTGCAGGTCCTCGGCCTCTTCCTCCGTCGCCTCACGCGCGCACATGCGATCTTCCGCGTAACTCCCCTGCCGTCCGGTCATGTTCTCGACGTACAGGAGCGTCCCTTCTTGGATCCGCTCCGGCTCCAGAAGCTTCGGCGCACGCTGACCGACATCCGGAGCAAACCACGAGGTGGACAGCGTGATCGGCCCGTCCTGGTTGTTGGTCACCCGCCGTCGGTGCACCGCCCGACGGTCCTTGACCAGGCCCAGCGCCTCAGCCACATGATCCGGCGCCTCCAGCCAACCGGCAGAGGTGATCACGGCGTACTCACCAGACGTGTAGATCTTCCCGGTCTGCCGAGCGCGGCCGTACAACTCACGAGCCCGCCGGTTGACCTCCAGACTCCGCACGTACGTACCCGATCCCTGGCGCTTCTCGACGAGCCCTTGATGACTCAGCGCCTCCAACGACCGTGCAGCCGTGGGCCGGGACACCTTCCAGTCAGCCGCCAACTGCCGTTCGGACGGCACCTCGTCCCCCGGTCGCAGGTCACCCCGAAGAATCTGATCACGGATGTAGTGCGCGATCTGGAGATACTTCGGCTGAGCCTCCTCGATCTGCGGCATCAGTCCTCCTCACCCAAGGCGAGCCCCAGGCGAGTAGTCGGGCACCCCGCTACCGAGCTGAGGCCTGCTTCTCGATACAAGTGGCTATGGCCTCTAGCCACTATAGGGTGAGTGGTCAACCCCCCACCCCGTAGGCTGAGACGCATGACGCGGTTGATCGTCGCAGCAGGAGGAGGGGGCGACGCAGTCGCCGCCGCAGTGATTCACGCCGCCCTCTACGGCGACGAGGACCAGGCGGTGATCCTCACGTACGCGTGGGACCGCCTCCTGATCGACCCCGTTCCGGGTCCCCGAGGACCAGACAACTTCACCGGCCTCAAACCCCTCACACCAGCAGTCTGGGCAGTGCCGGCCGAGGCCCGTCCGATCGCTCCGGCAGGCTCGACACTCCCCCGACTTGCAGCAGAGCTCTGGCACACGTTCGCGCTGATCGATCCACGCCACGGGGTCGAGGGCATCACCCGCCAACTCGAAGAGCTGGTGGACCGCTTGTCGCCAGAGTCGATCGACCTCTTGGACGTGGGCGGTGACATCCTCGCCCGCGGGGATGAACCGACGCTGAAGAGCCCGCTTGCCGATGCCGTCACGCTCGCCGCGTGCTGCCAGGTGAACGCTCCCGTCCGCCTGTTGGTGGCGGGCCCCGGCCTCGATGGCGAACTCCCTCTCGACGAACTACGCGGCATGCTCGGCCCGCTCATCCACACCCTCACAGCGAAAGACATCGAGCCGATCAGCTCGGTCCTGGAGTGGCACCCGTCTGAGGCGACCGGGATGCTCGCGGCGACAGCCCGAGGCGTACGCGGCACCTGCGAGATGCGAGACGCCGGCCTCCCGGTCCCGCTCACCAACGAAGGACCGGCGGTCCATGAGATCGACCTGGACGAGGCGCTGAATCGCAACGAGTTGGCCCGCGCCATCCTGACGACCGCCACCCTGGACGAGGTCGAGGCACACAGCCGCGAAATCTGCGGCTACTCGGAGATCGACTACGAGCGCAACAAGGCCGCGTGGCTTAAGGACCAACCACCAGCGCAGCTCGACCATGAGGCCGTACTGTCTCAGCTCGACCAGTTCGAAGCCGAGGCCCGCAGCCGCGGAATCACCCACACGACCTTCCGCCGTCTCACAGAGGCCCTGAACCTCAACGGCTCCCTGCGCGAGGACCTGCGCCAACTGCTCATCAACGGCCGTCCGCAGCAGTACGACGCTCCCTTGTGGCGCATCACAGCCGCTACTGAGTAACAACCTTCTTCACGGGTTCAAGGCGGCTCGCTCCGCTCACCGCGCGCGGCCCGGCCCCCGGCCGGGCCTGCGCTCCTGTCTCCGCCCCGCTCCAGCCCGGCCGGCGCCCGTGCCGCGCATAAAGTGTGCAGCCATCTGACGTCAGAGAAGGGGCACGTCGTGGCTGGGGCGGTCGACTCCACGGCTTTACGGAGCCACTTTGGCGCGAGCCTCGAAGATCATGGCCCCAACGTCGTGCTTTACCGGGCAGGTCCACAGACTGCCCGACGCGCCGCAAGCTTACGGGGCCATGATCACTCGCGCCAAAGCAGCTCCAGCCCAAAGCCGCTACGCCGCCCTATAGTCACCGCTTGCCTCAGACGCTGATCACTCACGAAAGTAGTGGTGAGTTGAAACGCATGGCTTGGACGAGTCGCCCAGTCCGCGCCTCGCGGCTGCCCTTCAAGGAAAACGATCACGGACCGCTGACATGGAGATTCCCTGCGTCACCCTCTAGTGAGCCGATCTCGTGCACAATTTAATGCGTGACTGTACACGAGAACCGGATCACTAGTGTCGGAACCTACTACAACTATCGAGTAGGCATGTCGCAACTCGACCGCCTCTTTGGCATCGCAAGCGAAGGATTTGACGCCGAATCGATCATATTCGAAACCACCCAGGGTGATACGTCTCTACGGCGCGACACCTTGGCTTCCCTGGTCTCTGGTGTTGCTTCACTAGTGCCAGGTAATCCGAACTGGTCAAACCTGTCTTTTAGGGCAACACAGGGCACTAGGGATGTATCAGTCCGTTTCACTCGATATGACGTGTCAGTCTCGGTTTCAGCGACGGATCCGACTTGGGTCTATGGGCAGGCTGCTCGATTGAGGGCGATACTGCGGGCAGTCGCGGATGAGAGGGCACCCGCAGAGCGGGCAAGCCGAACGGCCACCTTCGCTGGGCTAATCAGCATGGCTTTGCTCGGATTACTGATTATCCTGTCCATGCTCGCCGGAGCCGAATTGGCACTCGATGAAGGAACGCCGGGGAGATTCATGACTGGAGTTATCGCGGGAACTTTAATTGCCACGATTAGCGGACTCACGGCCACCGCTAGCGTAAATAGGTCGATCCTCAACCCGACAGGCGAAGTGCCTCATGAGAACTGGTGGAGCAGGCGTAATGCCATGGAAAAAATCAGCCTTGCTGGAGCCGTAATAGCCGCAGCCGCCGCTGTGGGGACACTAATTTCAGCCTATTCCGACATGACTGGGAAGAAATAACGGAACTTCTTGCGGCGACGTGGGAACGATTTGCGCCTGGGGCAAATTTTTCGTAGTAACAGACTCCCTAAAGCAGTGTTCACTAAGGTGAACTTCCTACCGTCAGCGTGCCAATTAAAGTGCCGCTCATGACCACTTCTCTTGATCCCGATATCCGAAGATGGCTTCGTCCGTGCCCTCCATCGAAGCCACACCGTGCGGGCCACCCACTGGAGAACGCGGACCTCGTAATTTCCTGCAAGCCCTAGCGGCACGGATCGGTGACGCGGACGGCTGGTACAGCAACGCCAGCCGGGACCTATCGGTCACGGTGACTGGACCTTCTTCGCACTCGCTTTGCGAGTTGCGCCCACCTACGAATAACCCGTGGGCCAGAGCAGACGCACGGATGAGGCCACGCCAATGCCAGATGCGTGCCAGATAGTGCGGGGAACCACGGCGAATAGCGGTGTCTAGGCCGCCGGTCAGTGAGGCTCCTTGGCCGATCCACCGCAGGTCAGATCAGCAGCCGCCCAGCTTCCCACGCTCAGGGTCCGAGTGCTGTTCGTCCTTGACGAGGTCGCGTACATTACCCGCCCGCCAAGAGCTGTCGAAGATGACCCCGTTGGCCGACAGTCGGACGATAGTTTTATGTGATCTGCCCTATACCGTGTCGCCTGACGTATAACGCGTGATGTCGGGAGCCCTTCATGACAGCGCCCTCCTCGACCCGCTGCGGGCGCAGCGACCCTGCCACCTTCCCAGGCCGCTGCCGCGGAATCCGTGTCCGTGGGTGCACTGCATGTCTGGCTCATATCACTGACGCCGAACGAACTGCTTACTTGGCTACCCTCGTCGCCGGCGTGTCTTGGCCGTCTTGGCCGTACGCGGACGCATCAAGCGCTGACAACCTCAAGGCTGCGTGTGGCGCAGGCAGAACCCGCACAGGCTGCTCGCAGCGAGCCGGCTCCCGTCTCAATTTCCGTCTCATTCATCTTCGTTCGTCGCCGTTCAGGACAGGCCATCGATTCTTCCTGGCAGTCCAACGGGCCGGTCATGAACGCAGGTGAACGGCCGCGAACGACGCCCGCAACCTCACCAACACAGTTGGAAAGCGTGTTGGCGCAACCGCTGCCTAACACCAGCTCGGAGTGCTCACACGGCGCCTCTCTGGGCGCGCCGCCGGGTCAACTGTTCGTCGATATCATTGATGAAGAGAGCGAGGAGGTCCCCCTCCTTCACCTGCCTGCCACTGTGCCCGAAGTCTCGGCGAATTGCGGACAAAAGTTCCTCGAAGCTAAATATCGTATCCTCAGCTGCGAGAACTTGCGCTTCCCTCTTGAATTTTGACCAGGCAAGCAGAACGTCGTCGGAGGCCCACGTAATTAGATCCGGCGTGATTTCCCGCAGGAACTGTGCCACTTCATCTGCGTTCGAAGAGTCGGGGTTCATGACCGTCCTCATGAGTCCACTTACGAGCCTAGTGTAGACGGGGATTTTACTGGCTCGAATTTCTGCCTCGACGGATTTCCGGCGTTCGAGGTAGCGTCCAATAACCAACGTGGCAACGGTTACGAGAACCGTCGCCATCGCCGTTACGGCTGCAGCAGCAACCGTAGGGTTCACGCCATGGAAAACTTGTCGCCCCACGTACCTCGCCAAGAAGGCTACGCCCTCCACCGCACCAAACAGCAGGGCGGCAAGGACTGCGAGGCTACCTATCCCCTTGATGAATGCGCGCATGGGTGCACTGTGGCACGACGCCCAGCGTCGACGAGACGAATCGGCGACAAGAGCCGGTGGTCTGCATCCGCCTCAGGCCTTCCGGTACCCACCCCGGGCAGGAGGCCGTGCGGAGCTGGGCTCCTGTGGCCGCACCACAAGCGCACCAGATCGAACGGGGAACAGCGGGAAACCACGGTGAAGACCAGCGGCGCCGACGACGGCGCAGATCAATCATCAGCGCAGGTCAGCGTCTGAATCGACCGCAAATGATCTCAGCTTCCCAAGCTGAGAGCGCGAGTTCGATTCTCGTCACCCGCTCCAGATTGAAACCCCCAGGTCATAGACCCGGGGGTTCTTCATTGTCTGGACCGGTTGCCGGTGCGCGCACCGGCAACCGCACCACTACGGCCGACCACACCACCTGGCTGGTTCACCGGACGAGGGCCCGGCCCGCCCGAATCGCCCCCTCACGCAGGCAGCGGGACCTGCCTTCCCGAGACGGCCTGCTGCGCTTGGTCACGCTCCCGGTCGGCGCGGCCCATGTCATCAAGTCGGCTCTCACCGCCGCGAGGTGGATGTCGCGGACAGTCGTGTGAGCTGTTGCAGTTCGGTGTCGTAGAGCACGGCCGGGTGGAAACCCAGGCCGGCGAAGTGGCCTGCCAGTTCCAGGGACGGGATGCCGTGGAGACGGGTCCAGAAGAACAGTGCGCGGCGCAGGGCGGGCCGGGCTGCGGGATGGTCGGCCGCCCGCTGCCGGCGCTCAGCCGGGTGGGCTTCGAGACCGGACTCGTCGAGACCGGCCTCGTCGGGACTGCCCACAGCAGCGTCGGCAGGGGCGCCGGCCAGCAGGGCGGGTGCGACGGCGGTCCAGGCGGCGGCGTGCAGGTGGGGGAATCCCCGGGTGTGAGCGGTTGCGCTACAGGTACGGCATTGAGATCGGCCACGGCCTCCGAGCCGGCCCGGCGAGTGGGAGACAGTACTGTGAGTGCAGCGGGATCGGGCCCGCGGCACAGTGCCCGGGAGGCATGTCATGACTGCCGAGATGGTGGCCCCGGCGTGGATGCACGAGCAGATCACGGCGGAGGAGTACGACTCGTGGTCCGAGGAGCAGTGCGCCGGCATCGAGATCGTGGACGGAATGGTCGTCGTGAGCCCTAGCGCGTCCAAGCGGCACAACCGGCTGGCCCGGATCCTGGCGAACGCCCTGGATGCTGCCGCCGGACCCGACTGGAACGCCGACACGGACTTCGACGTCCGGCTGCAGGACGTCCCGCTGACCAATCGCCGTCCCGACGTCATCGTCTACCGCGCGGACACGATCGACATCACGCCCACCCGGCCTGAGCACGTACTGCTGGTGGCCGAGGTGGTGTCGCCGGGCTCGGAGACCACCGACCGGATCGTGAAGGTCGACCAGTACGCCAAGGCCGGGATCGGCTTCTACTGGCGGATCGAGCAGGCCGCGACCGGTACGCCGCTGGTGTACACGTACCTGTTGGACCCCGCGACGATGACCTACCGAGAAGGGGACGTGTTCACTGGCGTCCTGAAGGTCACCGCCCCGTTCGCGGCAGAGATCGACCTCGGCCAGGCCTGAACCGGTCGCACCGCAGACAGAGGGGCTGCCCGGGCTGCGACGTAGTCGCTGGCAGCCTCCGGCGGATCGTGTGCGGAAGCGACCGAGGCCCCTCGTGCGGACCCGAACACGGGGGCGTACAGCCTGGGCGGACGCCTCCGTGCCATTGGTCGGACCCCTCGGCGATGTCGTGCCCACCGTGTGTCCTTCAGGGCGGACAACCACGGTCAGCAGCAGTGCGTCCCGAAGGACCACACCACCACCGGTTCATGCCCTCGGTGTCGGGATCCTGGGATCGGTTCTCCGCCACCCTGTACCAGCCGGAGCCGCCGACCAGGTGCTCGCAGACGGCACGGCCCTGACTGCCGCTGGTGCGGAAGGCGCCGGTGCAGCTCGACCAGCTCCTCGGGAGTCGCCTTCCTTGCACACCCGGCCGAAGCGGGAGACGGCCGCGCTGTCGGCCGGCGCTCCGTCCCCCTTGCAGTACCGGTGCGGCGTCGAGGTGCTCGTGTGCGCCCGCTTCGCCAGAGCCTCGTGACTCAGCCCGGACCGCTGCTTCAACTCGCGCAGCGGCGCCGGAAATCAGCGATCTCCTCAGCCGCCCCCACCGGTCCTCCATTCCGTTCGGCATCCCAGAGAGGTCACGTTCCCCCAGGTCAGAGCCAGTTCGCGCATCCCAGCGTCCCAAAAATGCCGAGGGAACGGCGTATGGGACGCCGCATGGCGCAGGCTTGGGTCATCCCAAGCACGGCGCCTTGTCGGACACGGTGATCGACCTCGTTCAACTCCGCGTCCGCGGCCCGCGTTCACGGCGCGTCGTCCGCGCCCCGCGCTGCACGGCCAGGACAAGACCGACCGGCACGATCGACATTCGGAAGATCATCTTCCGCATGCCCGGAGAAAGCAGTCCCTTCATGCGTATCGCCACTCGTTCCGTCTCCCGCGCGGCCGCCTCCTCGATGGCCGTCGCCGCCCTCGCGCTCGTCGGCTTCCAGGCCGCCCAGCCCGCCTCCGCCGCCACGAAGACGGCCCCCTCGGTCACCACCTGCACCACGGCGAACACCAAGCTGACCGTCACCGAGGTGTCCCGCCCGATCAACCACCTGCTGCTCAAGGCCACGAACACCGGCACCAAGCCCTGCTACGCCTACAGCTCCCCCTACCTGAGGGCCGGCGCCGACGCCCAGGCCCCGCTGGCGTGGGCCGAGGAGACCACGCCGCAGGCCGTGGTGACGCTCGAGCCCGGCCAGTCCGCGTACGCGGGCATCACGACGTCCACTCCCGACGGCGAGGGCGGCGGCACGGAGAAGACGCTGGGCGTGATCTTCGCCGACCGGACGGGCACGGCGACCGGCGAGGAGAAGACCCTGAAGCTGCCGAACGGCGGTGTCTTCTTCAACAGCGCCGCCGTCGTCACCTACTGGCAGGACAACGCGGCGGACGCCCTCTCCTGGTAACCGCCCCGGCTTCCCACGGCACAGCCGCCGTCCGGTGGCACCGGAGCCCCGCCTTCACCGGGGGTGCGGTGCCGCCGGACGGGCCGGCGTCCGCGGCCCTCCGCGACGCCCTCCGGGCCGTGGGCGCCCCGGTGCCGGAGGTTGCTCACGCTTCCGCCGTGCCCGGCGTACGCGTGTTGCCGAGCAGTCTGTCGACGAGGAGTTCCGGATAGCCGGTGGCCGGTGGGTCGATGCCGAAGATCGCCCGGAGGTAGAGCGGTGCGACGAGCTGGTCGAGGATCTCCTCCACGGGCGGGGGGTTCTCGCCACGGGCTGCGGCCCGCTCGCGGATGCGCTCGATGGAGTGGAGCCGGCGCTGGAAGTGCTGCGCGCGTTCCGCCTGCGTGTGGGCGCTGCTCGGCATGGACAGGGCGACGGCTCGTACGAGGAGACGGCCTTCGGGTGTGCGGATGCTCGCCACCCCCGCTTCCGCCCATGCGGTGAGGTCCCCGCGCAGGGTGCCGGTGTCGTGCAACGGCCAGTCCCGTTCGAGGCGGGTGGTGACCACGTCGGCCAGGAGCGCCTCACGACTGCCCCAACGCCGGTAGACGCTGGTGTGGTTGACCCCGGCGTGGTGGGCGATCGCGGGGATGGTGAGCTCCACGCCCCCGGGGGCGGACATCAGGTCGATGACCGCCTGATGGACGGCCGAGCGGACCTGCTCGGGGCTCTTGCGGATGCGCGAGGTCGGTTGCTTCGAAGTCACCCCTACATCGTAAGCACAGATGTTTGCTTATGGGCGCCCTGAAGGTCTACAGTCGTAGCCGTAAGCACAGATCCGTGCTTACGGTGAGGGGAGTGCATGATGAAGAACCTGCTGTTTCCCGACAACCCCCAGTTCTGGTACGAGACCCTGCGCTCGATGAGCCACATCGCCTACGGCGGCGCCGACTTCGGCGAGGTCGTCGCCACCGGTGAGCGCATCGTCGAGGGCGACTACGACAGCTGGCACACCGAGTGGCTCGCGACCGCCGACCGCGTGTCCGGCGAGGCCGAGAAGGCGCTGGAGGCCGGCCACACGGTCAGCGCCCGGGACGGTTTCCTGCGTGCCTCGAACTACTACCGGTCGGCAGAGTTCTTCCTGCACGGTCACCCCTGCGACCCCCGCCACGACCACGCCTACGACCGCAGCGTGGCCTGCTTCCGGGCCGCGGCGGCGCTGTTCACCCCGGTCATCGAACCGGTCAGCATCCCCTACGAGGACACCGCCCTGCCCGGCTACCTCTACCGGGCCGACGGCTCAGGGACACCCCGGCCCACCCTGATCATGCACAACGGCTTCGACGGCACGGCGGAGGAGATGCACTTCTTCGGGGCACTGGCCGGCGCCGAGCGTGGCTACACCGTGCTGGTCTTCGACGGACCCGGCCAGCCCGGCCCCCGCCACCACCAGGACCTGGTCTTCCGCCCCGACTGGGAGAACGTCATCACCCCCGTCGTGGACTTCGCCGAAACCCTCCCCGAGGTCGACAACGACCGCATCGCACTCCTCGGTTCCAGCATGGGCGGCGTCCTCGCACCGCGGGCGGCCGCCTTCGAACACCGCCTGGCCGCGCTGATAGCCGTCGACGGCGTGTACGACCTCGGCCAGATATCCGTCCGTAACATCCCCGGCGACCGCAAGGCGGCCGAACGTCTCCTGCGCGCCGAATCCGCCCCCGAACTCGACGCCGCGTTCGAGCAGATCATGGCCAAGGACGCGACCGCGCGCTGGGCGATCAACCACGGCATGTACGTCATGGGCGTCGACACCCCGCGGGCCTTCAATACCTCCTACCTCGACTACACCCTCGCAGGCGGCATAGCCGAGAAGATCCGGTGCCCCACCCTCGTCTGCGACGCCGCCGAGGACGAGTTCTTCAAGGGCCAGCCCGAACAGCTCTACGACCACCTCACCTGCCCCAGGACCCTGATGGTGTTCACCGGCGAGGAAGGCGCAGGGGCCCACTGCCACCCCGGCGCCATGCGTCTCGCCCTCGCCCGCATCTACGACTGGCTCGACGACACCCTCACCGGCACCAGCACCGGCACCGGCACCGGCACCTGAGGCCCCGGCCCGCCTGGCTCCGCCGCGCATCCCCTCTCGTCCGAATCCGCTCGTCGTCCGAATCCGCTCGTCCGAATCCACTCGAAGGACCTCTCATGACCCGCACCGGCGTCAAGGCCGCCCTCACCGAAGACCACCCTGATGCTCGAGGGGTCCGACGCCGACCGCAGCCTCGGCAGCGCCCGCTGACCACCGCACGCCGTCGGGCACCCCGGGCGGTACGTCCTTCTGTCGTCATCTGGGCTGCGTGCTGGTCTGGGACGGGCAGGCGGTTGAGCCGGTCGTCGCCGGGCGTGCGGGTACGGGGGTGAGGGGTGTGCAGACGGGTGTGGCGGCTCCGACGAGTTCGACCAGGCCGACGCCGCCGGTGGGCGGGACCAACTCGGACCAGTTGTTGGCCAGCCAGACGTTGCCGGACTGGTCGAGCTGGACGGCGGTGAGGTGCTGGATCGACTTGCTGCGGTAGCCGCTGGGCGGTGACAGCACGGAGCCGGTGGTGGAGCCGGGCGGGCAGGCACTGGTGTCCGCGCCGCACAGGACGGAGACGGAGGGGCCGGCGAAGCCGGCGACCCATACGCGGTCCGACCCGTCGATGGCTATGGACCAGGGACCGATGGGCTTGGGCAGCTTGTACACGCCCGCGACCCTTCCGTCGGGCCCGAGTTCAGTGACCGAGTTGCTGACGAAGTTGGGCACCCAGACGTTGTTCCCGGAGTCGACGGCGAGCGCGAGGGGCCAGTCGAACGACGGATCCTTGATGGGGGAGAACGAGGTCGGTTTGAAGTCGGGACCGATGACGGTGACGCTGCCGCCCACGTGGCCCTCGGGTACACGGGTGTCCATGAATTTCGCCCCGTCGAGACGGGCGTTGGAGACCCAGGCCCGGCCGTACCCGTCGATCTGGACGGAGAACGGGTGGTCGAGGCCACCGCCGGTGATGGTGATCGCCTTGGAGGGGTCACCGTGGGGGTAGACGATCACGCTTCCTTGGCCGCGATTTCCCTTGAGACCGTAGAAGTTGGCGATCCAGATGTTGCCCTTCTGGTCGACCGCGGTGCCCTGGGGGTGGTTGAGGTCGCCGTTCTTGAACCCTGTGTCGGGTGACAGCGGCTCACCGGTCGACGAGTACTTGGACATGGCGTTGCCGGCGTAGCTGGGCACCCACACGAACCCCTCGTGGTCGACGGCGATGCCCCAGGCGCCTGCCTTCATGCCGCCGCCACTGATGGGACTGTTCAGGGCCGGGTTGCCCACCGGGTCCTGCACGGTGACGTAAGGGCTGGGATTCCGTGTCCCGGGCAGCCAGTTGTTGGCGGCCCAGACGTTGCCCTTGGCGTCGAGGGCGATACGGCCGGGGGCGTAGACCTGGGGAGCGGTGTAGTGCAGGGCCAGGACCCAGGCCGTGGGTGCCCCGGCGAGCGTAGGGGTGTAGGTGTGTGCCTGTCCGGCCAGGGCGTACAGCTCGCCGGTGGCCAGTCTCGGGTTGCGGGCGAGGTTGAGCACTGCTTGCGCCGTGTCCGCCGGAGCGCCCCCGCCTTGTGGTGTCGCCAGGCGCAGCAAGTCCCGGCAGTGCCCGGTGTCTGCTCCCGGCGCGCAGAGAGAGACGAGGTCGGCCAGGGTGCCGAGGGTGGCCAGGGTGTCGTTCTTGCTGCCGTTGTTCTGGTCGGTGACGACCTTGCCGGGCTTCCCCGTGGCGGGGTCGGCGAGGTTGTAGGACGTGGCCGCGGCGTTCTCCAGGCCGGGGCTCGGACCGGCGATGCCGTGCGCGTCGGTGAACTGCGCCAGTGCGTAGGCGGCGGCGACGGTGGTGAACTCGTTGACCGTGACAGCGGATTCGGAGCGCTGCGGCACCCCGCCGTCCGGTCCGAATCCCATGACGGAGCGCAGCCGCAGCGACCGGTCCCCGGAGGGGACGGCTTCGACGTACAGCACGGAGCCCGTGCGCTGGTCGGTCCGGAGCCGGAAGGTTCCGTTGGCGTCGGTGGTGGCGCGTCCCAGTTCCCGGGCCCCTTGCCGGTCTCCGGCGAAGAGCGTGACATCGGCGTGTGCCAAGGGCTTTCCCGCGCTGGTGACGGTCCCGTGCAGCGGGGGCGGGGTGCCGGGAGGCGTCGTAGCGGGAAGAGTCGCCGCGACCAGTGCCATGGTGGCCGACGCGGCCAGGGCGATGCCTGCGAGGGCGGGAGGCGGCTTGGTCCTGCCGGTGACGCCCGAGGTTCGGGGCGTTGCTCTGCGGGTGTCTGTCCGGGGGGTGAACAAGGTCGGGGCCTTTCGTCGGGGCAGCACGAGGCAGAACCCCCGCCCGGGGGCCGGGGCCTGAGGCGCCAACGGGCTTCACAGTTCGGCCGCGATCGGGCTATTGGTCGCCGCTCTCCGGTTCGCGCAGCGAGAACCAGCCGACCTTGCGGCCGGCCAGCCAGATCAGGCCCAGGTACAGGTGCGGACCGACCTGGCGGATCTCGTCCCGTACGCCCCCGAACAGCAGGGACGTGTGGGAGTAGTCGATGACGATGCACTCCTGGTCGTCCAGGCGGCTCGGGCCGGGTCCGACCATGGCGACGATGGACGAGATGTCCAGCGGTGAGAGTCGATTGCTCAGGTACCCGTCCGGGCTGAACACTTTCCCGCGCCACAAGAGCAGATGCACCACACCGGCCAGCAGCTGCGCCGCCGCAGTGCCTGCCCCCGGCAGGATCGCCATACCCTCCATCGGGCCTTTGGGGATCTCACCGGCCGGACTCTTGCGGAACAACTCCTCAAGCCGCTTGTCGTCGGACCTGAGCAACTCGCTGTCGGCAGGCATCACGATCTTCCTTCTGGTCGTCGCTGGTATCCCGCTCCCACATTTCCGGACGTATTCCGACATTTCGACACGGAGGTGAGGAAGTCGTTTGCGCAGACCTGTGAATCCGCGGCTTCCCCTCGCGGCCCGGCAGGCGGCGGTCCCCCGGCACGGATACGGCGGAATCCGCCCCGCGGGCATCCCCCGCGGGCATCCCTGTGACGGCGGGGGCACGTGCTCGCGCGGGAACCCGTGTATCCCGTGTATCCCATGTGTCCCGTGTATGAGCGGGACGGACTCCGCCCCTGAGGCGACCGGTCCAGCGCCCTGATCACTTTTCGGCTTTGACTCCGCCGCTTCCTCCATCGTGAACCCGCTCGGCGCGGCTCACCACCGCTGGTGAGCGGCTGCGGTACCGCACCGGCCGGCCGCCGGGATCGCCGCACGTGAGAGCCGGTCGGCGCCGGTTCACCAGGGCAGGGGATCCGGGCGGCGGGTCCACCACCATCCGTGGGGTGCGGCGGTGTCCGCCCCGGGCAGCGGCTCCTTGCCGAGCAGGCCGTCCGTGTCGTCGACCGTCAGGGCGGCGAAGAGGGCGTCGAGCGGCTCGAGGGCGTTCTGCAGGAGGACCGTCACGTTCTCGGGGAGCTGGTTGCGCAGGTGCTCCAGCTTGTCGCGTGCTGCGAGGCGTTCGGCGTAGAGGTCGGACGGATACCAGCCGGAGGGGGCCCAGGCGGCTTCCATCTGGCGGACGAGTTTCTCCCATGCGGCCAGGGAACTCCTCGCCGTCCAGAACGGCGTTCCCGGGGTGCCGGTCTCCTCCGGGTGCATGCGGTGCAGGTGCGCGGCGAAGACGTCACCGAGCGGGGTGGCGATCTTCAGCTCACGGACCACCTCGGGGATGCGCGCGACCGTGACATGCGGGAGCCGGTCGACGGGTGCCTCGACCCTGTCGATCGTGTAGCGGAGTTCTTCGTCGTCGGACTCGTACACACGGGACCGGGTGACGAGTCCGCTCTCCGTGGCCAGCCAGTACGCGCTCGGCAGCGCCTCCTCGGCGGGGAAGAGGACCAGGGCACCTGCCGCCCGGGCGAAGGCGGATGCCATCTCGCGTTCGCCGGGTCGTGGCTGCACCGACTCATGGACATAGATCTCCAGAGACGTGGACACGTCGCCCAGGACGGTCACCGTCTCGCACAGCACCAGGGCGTCCCAGTTGCGCAGGTCCTGGTCCGTGTTCTCGTCGGCGACGTCCACCTCCTGGACGCCCACGTGCAGGCACTGCGCGAGTGCGGCCGTGACGGCGTCGAGGGTCAGGGGCTCCACGGTGAGGAGGTTGTACGTCATGGTGAGTAGGTCCCGTTGTAAATGTCCAGGGCCTTCTGGACGGCCTCTGGGTTGTTGGTGAAGCGCGGGTTCCGGGTCAGCTGCGGTGCCGCGCCGATATCGCCCTTGGCCTTGGAGATCTGCTGGAGTGCGGCGTATTCGTTCCGGTCGAGCTTGACGATGCCCGTGCCACTGTCGGGGTACATCGTGCCCGTGTCTTCGACGCCGTACGTACGCCCGTTGATCTCGTAACGGCTGGTGGCGTCGTCCCAGGCGCCCTTGCCGGCCGCGATGTCGGCGATGTCCTGGTGGATGTCCTGCTCGTAGCCGCGGAGCACGACGCTGTTGGCCTCCCTGACGTTGCGGCCGCTGTGGGCGGCACCCGAGACGGTGTGCCGGGCGTTCGGGGGCCGGAGAGTCTTACCGCCCGCGGGTCCTTCGACGCCGCTCACCGCAGGCCATGGTCCCTTCCCCGCCCCGGCACCCCCGGCCCCGGCACCCCCGGCCTCGGAGCCGCCGGTCCGCATCGCGTAGCCGTTACCCGCCGCGAGGTCGCCGGAGGCGCCCCCCAGCTCGCCCGGAACCCCGGCGATGGCCATGCGAGGCCCGGGGAGATTGATGTCGATGCTGTCGAAGAAGCTGCTCAGGCCGCCGGCACGGGCAGCCCGGTACGTTGCGCCCGCACCGCCGAAGCCGCCGCCCAGGAGCGCTCCGTACACACCGGCCTGGCGGGCCTCGTCGAGGTTGAGTCCGTCCTTCTGTTCTCCCAGGGCGATGGCCATGGGCTGGGTGACGGCCAGGTCCACGGTGATGGATTCGACACCGGCGAAGGCCGCCGTGGCGAGGGTGGTGCCCGCGATGGTGGCGATCTCCTCGGTCACTGCGATGCCCAGGCCGGCGGCCATGTCCGCGACAGTGAGCGCGGCCGCCGCTGCCGCGCCTTCCGAGATGCCCGCGGTGAAGATGGCCAGGGCGGTACCGGCGACGAGGGTGGCGCCGACGATCTCCAGCTCGTGTTCCAGCTTCTTCTTCGCGCTGTGCACGGCGTCCGCGTACGCGTCCAGCGCCTTGGCCATGTCCCGGGCGGCGGTGGCCAGATCCTTCAGCCAGCCGTGCCCGTCGTGGTGGTAGCGACGCCAGTACGGGTCGTCGAAGGCGGAGATGGCCTCGCCCTTGTTGTGCTCGATGATGGAGCGCGCCGCCTTGTTGGCGGCGGAGGTGACGTCGTCGACGTCGTCGGCGAAGTCCCTCCACGTCTTCGCGGCGCGCCGTAGTCCGTCCTCGTCGGCGTCGGGCCACCACATGCCCGTCAGGTCCTGGACGACCTTGCGGGCCTTGTCCGCGACGCTCACTTGCCGTCGCCCTTGGTGTCGTGACCGACGTGGATCCGGCTGAACATGCTTCGGACCAGCTTCTCGTTCTCGATGTGGCCGTCGGCCATGTCGACCATGGCTTCGCGGATGCTGGCCAGGCCGTCGGCCAGGATCTGGGTGGACTGCTCGATCTGCTTGACGTGTGGGCCGTAGGCCTTGTGGAACTTCTCGCCCTGCTCGTCGTCACCCCAGGGGGAGCCGGCCGCGGACAGCCCGCTTCTCAGCTTCGTGAGGGCTTGCGCGAGGGCAACGCTCTGATCATGGAAGTGCGGTGCCGTCGCCTTGAGATCGGCGATCTTGATGTCGAGTATCTCGCCGCTGTCGCCCATGACTTGACGCTCCCCCTCCGTCTGCTACCCGAACACCTGACCCTAATGATCGTCACCACTTCACAGCCCTGCACTGTGCAAAGGTCCAGCAAAGGCGTGACGGACGGCCGTGATCTCAGTCACTTGCGCCGGGGTGGGCGGTGCGAGCAGGCTCGCCTCGGCAGCCGGCGGAGCATCGCGGCCTGACGCCGGCGACGGTGTTCACCTGCCCTCATGCGCACGAGCAAAGACGTCGTGTCCGCCCCCGCGCGAACTGTCGCCGGCTCAAAGCGAAGAGCCTGCGCCCCGAGAGGCATATCTGTCACGGCGAACCCACATCTCCATGCCCGCCGGCGATAGGGTTGTCGCACGACGCGGATGGCGCCGGATCCTTCGGAGCCGGGTGCCAGGCACTCCCGGGTCCCTCGCCGCGTCCCCCGGAACGAAGGTGTCATGCCCGCTGAGAACGCCCCTGCCGCAGGCAGCCTCGACGACGACGACTATCCCGCCTACACCATGGGCCGGGCGGCAGACGTTCTCGGCACCACCCCCGCTTTCCTCCGGGCCGTCGGCGAGACCGGGCTGATCACGCCCCTGCGCTCGGAAGGCGGTCACCGCCGCTACTCCCGCCGTCAGTTGCGCATCGCCGCCCGCGCCAGGGAACTGGTCGACCAGGGCACCCCGGTCGAGGCCGCGTGCCGCATCATCACCCTGGAGAACCGGCTCGACGACGCCCTCCGGCTGAACCGGGAGATGCGCCGCGAGCTGGACGGGCGCGGCGCGGACACCTAGTCCCGCCCGTGCGAATACCTGGTTCCGCCAATACAGATATACGGACTCCGGCGGCATGAGAATCAGCAGGCGTTCCCGGAAAGCACATAGCCACTTCCGGTCGACTGTGTTAGCGTGATACCCGTTGCAGTTTTGGTTACCAGAGATTCTTTTCTTTGCATAGCTTTCCGGATCTTTCCGGAGGGGTGATCATCGCGGCGACTCGGCTTCGTAAAGTGCGGAGACCGGCACTGCCCCCCAAGGGAGATTCAATATGGCATCTGGCACCGTGAAGTGGTTCAACGCGGAAAAGGGCTTCGGCTTCATCGAGCAGGACGGTGGCGGCGCCGACGTGTTCGCCCACTACTCGAACATCGCCACCCAGGGCTTCCGCGAGCTTCAGGAAGGCCAGAAGGTTACCTTCGACGTCACGCAGGGCCAGAAGGGCCCGCAGGCCGAGAACATCGTTCCCGCCTGACGCTGACGCGAACTTCGCGAGCCACCGGTCTCGCGCAGCATGCGGCTGGGGCCCGCGCTCTTGGGGTGCGGGCCCCAGCCCATTGTTTTACCCGGATTTTCGCATTTCTCTTCGGCTCAATCTCGTGATTCCTCGCGCGGCGGCCCGCGCCGGCCGGAATTCCTCGACATGCCGCCTCGAGGACGGTTCTCCCCAGCACGCCGACTGGAGCACGGCTACGCCCTGGGCGTCCTGGCTCTCGCCCCCTGACCGCCGTCCGGCCACCGTCACGTGGCCGGTTCTCCGGTGTCCGTCCCCGCCCCTGTGGAGGCATCCATGCGCTGTGTCATCGCCAGATTCCCCTTCGACCTGATCAAGAGTGAGGTCGAGCAGTCGATGAGTGGCGTCACGCCCGAACCCGTCACCGGTGTGTCCGTGACCATCGGCCGCCAGGTCTACCCCGTGATGCAGGTCGGGCAGGTGATCACCAGGCTCAACCGACGCGACTTCACGACGGGCGAGATGCGCCGGGCACTGACCCGCCTCGGCTTCACCTGCCAGGACGCGCGCCCGGTCATGCCGGCCCCGGACACACGAGCTGACGAGAACACGCTCGGTTGGTGACGCTTTCCGGAGCGACGAATCGCGGGCGCGGCACGTGCAGGAACGGTCCACGTCCGCACCGGTCGGCAGCCCCGATACCCTCGGACCGCAAGTTCGTTGGGCCCTGTGCCACGCCGAGTTCGGAGTTCCGGCTGTGCTTTTCGACGTCACCCGCGGCGAACTCGCCGACGTCTTCGGCGAGGACCGGATCGCGACCGTGCCCGCCACCGCCTTCCCGCCCGCCGCCGCGGACAGTGAGGGCGCCCGCCTCCTGCAGACCGTAGGCGTCCCCACCGGGACGCTCCTGCTGCGTCAGCCCCACGAGGACGACGGCCTGCTGCCCCTCGTACAGGACGTCGTCCACATCGAGGACTTCGAGGACGCCCCGGCCGGCGCGGGTGACTGGCCCGTCATCGGCTGGCTGCTCAACGCGCACCTCGCCCTCGACCCCGTGTCCGGCACGGTGCACGCCTTCGACCCCGACGAGGAGGCCGTGCGGGAACTCCACACGGACGTCTCCTCCCTCGTCCAGGTCACCTTCCGCTTCCAGCGCCTGCTGGAGGAGTTCACCTTCGGCGACGGCGGTGACAGGGACGGCGGCGACGACGAGGAAGCCGGCTTCGAGCGCCTGGACGGCGAGGTCGGCCGCATCCGTGCGGAGACGAGCGGCATCGACCCGCTCCCGTTCCAGGACGACGACACCGTCTGGTCCGTAGTGGGCGACGAGATCGCCATGGGCCAGCGCTTCGAGGGCAACAGCCCGGGAGCCCGCTCGCTCTACGGATGATCGCCAGGGGGCGGTGGGGCCGCACCCGACGAGCCTGAGCGGGAGGCGCGGCTTACGCTGACCGAGGGGGTGCATTCGGGTGAATCGCACACCGGAAGGGGCGCCCCGATGGACGACTACCCGCTGATCGAGAACCACGGGCTGATCGGCGACCTGCAGACCGCGGCGCTGGTGACCACCGAGGGCGTGGTCGACTGGTTCTGCGCCCCGCGGTTCGACTCGCCGAGTGTGTTCGGGGCGCTCCTGGACAAGCGGAACGGCGGACACTGCACGGTCCGGCCGGTGCACCGGACCCACTCGACCAAGCAGCTGTACCTGCCCGACACCGCGATCCTGGTGACCCGTTTCATGACCGAGGCGGGTGCCGGTGAGGTGATCGACTTCATGCCGGTGACCGGTACGACGGCCACGCACCGGCACCGGCTGGTCCGTCTGGTCCGGTGTGTGCGCGGCACCATGACGTTCGACGTGGAGATCGCCCCCCGGTTCGACTACGGGCGCAGCAAGCACCAGTTGCGCATCACCCCGCACGGAGCGGTCTTCGTCGCGGAGGACGGCACGGAACTGACCGTGCACCCCATCCGCGAACCGGAGGACGAGCGGCTCGCGGAGGCGCTCACCAACCGGGACGGCGACGTGCAGCTCACGCTGACCCTGCGGGCCGGCCAGGAGCGCGGGCTGATCCTGGACCTGGGGGCCGAGGGACCGCCCGCGGAGGTCCGCCGCGACGAACACCGGCGGCTCTTCGACGAGACGGTGGCCTTCTGGCGCTCCTGGCTGGCCCAGTCCCGCTACACCGGGCGCTGGCGGGAGGTGGTGGAGCGTTCCGCGATCACGCTGAAGCTCATGACCTTCGCGCCCAGCGGCGCCCTGGTGGCCGCTCCGACGGCTGCCCTCCCGGAGCAACTGGGCGGTGAGCGCAACTGGGACTACCGCTTCACCTGGATCCGGGACGCCTCCTTCTCCGTGTACGCGCTGCTGGGCCTCGGCTTCACGGAGGAGGCCAGGGCATTCATCATCTGGCTGGGCGACCGGGTTGACGAGCGGGCCGGCAGCGACGGCAACACGGGCCCGCTCAACATCATGTACAAGGTCGACGGCGCCTCCGACCTGACCGAGCAGATCCTCGGCCACTGGGAGGGCTACGCGGGTTCCGCCCCGGTACGGATCGGCAACGGTGCCGCCACCCAGCTCCAACTGGACATCTACGGCGAGGCCCTGGACAGCATCTACTTCGCGCACCGGCACGGCTTCCAGGTCGGGCACGGCGGATGGGCCTCGCTGCGGACGGACCTGGACTGGCTGGCCGACCACTGGGACCAGGCGGAGGAGGGCATCTGGGAGACCCGCGGCGGCCGCCAGGACTTCACGTACGGGCGGGTGATGTCGTGGGTGGCGTTCGACCGCGGGCTGCGACTCGCCGAGGCGAAAGGGTGGCCGTCCTCGTCCGGCCGCTGGCAGGCCGAACGGGACGCCGTCTACGAGCAGGTCATGGCCAAGGGGTGGAGCGAGGACCGGCGGGCCTTCGTGCAGCACTACGGCAGCGACGTCCTGGACTCCTCGCTGCTGCGCATGGCGACGGTCGGGTTCCTCACCCCCGGGGACCCGATGTGGAAGGCGACCCTGGACGCCATGGAACAGGAACTGGTGAGCGACAGCCTCGTCTACCGGTACAACCCCAGTGCCTCGCCCGACGGCCTGCGCGGCTCGGAAGGCACGTTCTCGCTGTGCACGTTCATGTACGTCGACGCCCTGGCGCGCGCGGGGCGGACGGACCGGGCGAGGCTGGTGTTCGAGAAGATGATGGGGTACGCCAACCATCTGGGCCTGTACTCCGAGGAGATCGACCCGACGGGCCGGCAGCTCGGCAACTTCCCGCAGGCGTTCACCCATCTCGCCCTCATCGACTCCGCCATCACTCTGAACGAGGCGCTGGACAGGAAGTAGCCGGGGACCGCTTCAGCCCTCGTCCCCGGCGCCGCCCCGCCGCAGATCGGCGTCGGTGAGGCCCTCCAGCTCGCCGTGGGTGTCCAGCCAGTACAGCAGGGCCACCGCGGGGATCACGAGCACGAGGGCGACGAGGGTGACGAAGGCCAGCCAGCGCAGGGTGGTGTGCGCGCCGGCGCCCTCGGCGACGGTCAGCGAGGTCGGCACGAGATAGGGGCGCTGCGCCATGCCCCAGGCGATGACGGCCGAGGCGACCACACCGACCGCCGTGACCCGGGACCAGGCGCCGGAGGGGCGGTTCAGCAGCCATGCGGTGGCGAGCGTGGCCAGCACCGCCACGATCACGAAGAAGAGGCCGACGCCATGGGTGAGGCCGTGCCACACATGGGGTGCGTCCCCGTGGGTGACGAACAGGGTGACGACGGCGAGCACGGCGACGGCCGCGAGGGCGCCCAGGGCCCGTCGGCGGAAGTAGCGGTCCAGGTCCGGTGCGGCGAAGCGCCGGGCGTCCGCGGCGAGGAAGACCGCGCCGAGGGCCGCCGTGGCCGCGATGGCGAGCAGGCCGAACAGCAGGGACGTGGGATTGGCCCAGACGTCCGTGGACGCCGTCGTCGTGGCGGTCACCCGGCCCGAGGCCACCCCGCCGGCCGCGGCCCCGAGGAAGAACGGCGTCAGCAGCGAGGAGACGGCGAAGACCGCCCCGTACAGGCGCCGGCCGGCCGGCCGCCGGAGGGGCTTGCGCAGGGCGAACCCGGCACCGCGCAGCACGATGCCCACGGCGGCCAGCGCCAGGGGCAGCCACATGGTGGTGAAGACCTGCTGGAAGAAGACGGGGAAACCCGTCCACATGATCACCAGCACGAAGATCAGCCAGACGTTGTTGACCTCCCAGACGGGCTCCATCGCGTGGTCGATCAGCCGGCGCGGGCGGTCGCCGCGCTCGGCGCCTCCCGCGACCAGGTCCCAGAAGCCGGCCCCGTAGTCGGTGCCGCCGCCGCAGGCGTAGGCGGCGATCGCGAGCAGCAGGACGACGGCGATCACCCCGGCGATCACAGTCGGCTCCCGGCCGAGCGCGGCCCGTACGGGGTGTCCGTCTCGGGGGTGTCGGGCCCCGGTGCCCCCTCGGCCGGCCGGGGCCCGCCCTGCTCGTCGGCGAGCCGCCAGCGTGAGCGCATCCTGAGCAGCACCGCGAGGAACGAGCCGAACACGAAGACGTACACGACGACGACCAGGGCGAACATGATCCACAGGCTGGTGGAGCGGGTCGCCGTCACCGCCTCGGCGACCCGCATGTTCTGGTAGACGATCCACGGCTGGCGGCCCACCTCGGTGGTGATCCAGCCGCATTCGACGGCCAGGACGGAGGCGACGCCCGCGCAGGCCGCGGCGCGGAAGAACCACGGGGACTCGGGCAGCCGGCGGCGCCGGAGCCACAGGACGCCGTACCAGAGGGCGAGCAGGAGCAGCACCGAGCCGATCCCGACCATGGTGTCGAAGGCCCAGTGGGCGACGGTGGCCTGGGTGGCCGTCGGCCGGTCGCTCGCGGGGACCGAGGTCAGCCCGGTGACCTGCGTGTCGGGGCGGAAGCCGGCCAGGATGGAGTCGAGTTGCGGAATCCTGATGCCGCCGGAGACGGTCCCGTCCGGGTGCAGGCGGCCGAACAGGTACTCCGGGACGTGGGTGTCGGTCTTCCAGACGATCTCCATGGCGCCGAACTTCACCGGCTGCTTGTGGAAGACCTGACGGGCGATGGAGTCGCCGAGCACGAACTGCACGGGCGTGCACACGGCGGCGAACGTGAAGGGGATCGTGAAGCCGAGCCGGTGGTAGCGGTCCCGGCGGCCGCGCAGCCGGCCGACGGCGTAGACCCCGGCCACGACGTATCCCGCCGTCACGAACATCGCGAAGACGAAGTGCCAGTACTCCGGGCCGAACATGGGGGTGAAGACGGCCTTCCAGATCTTCACGTCGACCGGGTTGCCGGCGGGGTCGAGGGTGAAGCCGCGCGGTGTGTTCATCCAGGAGTTGGCGGCCAGGATGCCGAAGGCGCCGAGCAGGGCCACGAACGGCAGGGGCAGTCCGAGCAGGAAGTGGATCCGGGAGGGCAGCCTTCGCCAGCCGTAGAGGTAGATGGCGATGAGGACGGCCTCCAGGAAGAACGCCCACGCCTCGACCCCGAAGCCGATGCCGAACACATCGCCCCACCGGCCCATCATGCCCGGCCACAGCAGTCCGAACTCGAAGGACAGCACCGTGCCGGTGACCACGCCGATCGCGAACTGCACCGCCATGACGGCCGACCACCGCCGTGCCAGCAGCAGTGCGTCGGCGTCGGCACGACGCAGGCCGTAGCCGTGCATGACCAGCGTGATCAGCGGCAGCGCCACGCCCAGGGGCACCAGGATGATGTGGGAGGCCAGGGTGAACGCCATCATCGATCTGGCAGGCAGCGTCTGCGCCGGTGCGTCCGCCAGCAGCAGGACCGTGTGCATGTGTCGTCTCTCCGGGGCCGCGCCGGTCGGGTGGGGGGGGTCAGCCGCCGGTGGCGAATCCCGGGAAGAGCGTCATCCCGCCGTCGACGTACAGGGTGGCGCCGACCACGTAGTCCATGAGGTCGGAGGCGAGGCCCACGGCCGCGTGACCGATGTCCTCGGGCTCTCCGATGCGGTCGTAGGGGATCAGCCGCAGCAGGTCCTCCCGGGCCTGGGGCGTCTCCCAGGCGCTGCGGTTGATGGGGGTCTTGATGGCACCGGGGGCGATCGCGTTCACACGGATCTTCTTCGGGGCCAGCTCCTGGGCCAGCGTCTCCATCATCATCTGCACCCCGCCCTTGGAGGAGGCGTAGTTGACGTGCCCGGCCCACGGGATGATCTGGTGCACCGAACTCATGCAGATGATCTTCCCGGCCGCGCGTGACACCTCCGGGACCACTCCGCGGCGCAGGAACTCCTTCGTCGCCTCCCGGGCGCACAGGAACTGCCCGGTGAGGTTGACGTCGAGGACCTTCTGCCACTGGGCGAGGGTCATCTCGGTGAACGGGGCGTCCCGCTGGAGGCCCGCGTTGGCGACCAGGATGTCGATCGTGCCGAACTCCCGGACCATCCGGTCCATCATGGCGACGACCTGCTGCTCGTCGGAGACGTCCGCCTCGTAGGCGGCCGCCCGGACCCCGAGACCGGTGATCTCCTCGACCACCTTCTCGGCCTCCTCGCCGCCCGTCACGTAGTTGACCACGACGTCGGCCCCGGCCCGGCCCAGGGCGACGGCCGTCGCCCTGCCGATTCCGGAGTTCGCGCCGGTCACGAGCGCCTTCTGCCCGCGCAGCAGCTGGGCGGGGATCACGCCCTGAGTTGTCCCCTGGGTGGAACTCACGATGTCCTGCTCCTCCACTGCGTGCCCGCTTCCGCCGGACCCGCGGCCCGGCGGTCCGGGCACCAGACAAGCACCGGGGAGGGGCGGCGGCATGCCGTGGCGTACCGCGTTGCGCTGGCCGGCGCAGGATCTTCCCCCGGTCGGGCTCCGCGCGCCGGCCCAGGCCGCGGTGGGCCAGGTGGGCAGTCGGTGCCGCGGGCTCAGCCCAGCCGCTCCAGCAGGTGGTCGCCGACGCGGAGGGCGTTCGCGATGGCCGTCAGGGACGGATTGACCGCGCCGATGCTCGGGAAGAAGCTGGTGTCGACGACGTAGAGGTTGTCCAGGTCGTGTGCCTTGCAGTGGACGTCCAGGGCCGATGACGCCGGGTCGGTGCCGAAGCGCACGGTGCCGGCCTGATGTGCGGTGGCGCCGATCGGCATGCCCTTGTGCAGGTAGATGCTGTGGGACAGCAGACGGTGCTCGTGCATGCCGAGGTGGCCGAGCATGTGCTGCAGTTTGTGCCGCAGGCGCTTGAGACCGGCGATGTTGTTGTCCTCGTCGAGCGTGAGCCGGATGCGGCCGTCGTCCTCCAGGGTCACCCGGTTGTCCGGCTGCGGCAGGTCCTCCCCGCACAGCCAGAAGTCGACGGCGTGGTGGGCCAGGACCTCGAACGGCATGTCCGGCGCGACCGCTCCGGCCCATCGCGGGGCCTCGCCGTGGATCTGCTCGGCGTCCGACTTGCCGAGCATCTGGATCCCACCGAGCGGGTACTCCCAGTCGTCCGCGCCCAGGTACCAGTCGTGCAGGGCGAGGGTCTTCTGGAACTTGGTGTCGTTGGGTTCCTTCGAGACGGCCATCAGCGCCAGGTTGTTGTGGCGCATGTAGTGCCGGCCGACCACGTCGGAGCTGTTCGCGAGGCCGCGCGGATGCCGGTCGTTGGCCGAGGCGAGCAGCAGCGCGGCGGAGTTGACGGCCCCGCAGGCCACGACCACGACGTCGGCCGAGAACCGGGCCTCACGCTCCCCGGGGAGCTGGGCGACGACCGTGGTGACGCTGCGTCCGGTGGCGTCGGTCTCCAGCCGTGTCACCCGCGCGTTCGTGACCATCTCCACGTTCGGGTGCTCCAGCGCGGGCTCGACACAGATCACCTGGGCGTCGGACTTGGCGCGGACCAGACAGGGGAAGCCGTCCACGCGGTCGCAGCGGATGCAGACGCTGGAGTGGGTGGCCCGGCCGTCCTCGTCCTGGGTGAGGTTGACTCCGATCGGCAGGTGGAAGGGGTGCAGGCCCTGCTTCTCCAGGTCCTGGCTCAACTGCTCGATCCGCGGCTCGTGTTCGACCGGCGGGTACGCGTACTGGGCGCTGCACGGCCCTTCCCAGGGGTCCTCGCCGTGCCGGCCGTGCACCAGGTAGAGGTGTTCCGCCTGGGCGTAGTAGGGCTCCAGGTCCTCGTAACCGATGGGCCAGGCGGGCGAGATGCCGTCATGGTGGCGGAGTTCGCCGAAGTCCTGGGGGCGCAGGCGGAACAGCGCCGCCCCGTAGAACTTGGTGTTTCCGCCGACGTAGTAGTTCACCTCGGGCGGGAACTCGTCGCCGTGCCGGTCCAGCCAGAACTCCGGCGCCCGGTACTTGGCCTTCACGAACACGGACGTGGAGTCCCAGTTGTCACGTTCGCGTGGCAGGTAGTCACCGCGTTCGAGGATGAGCACCCGCTTGCCGGACGGGGCGAGCCGGTGGGCCAGGGTGCCGCCGCCGGCACCGGTGCCGATGACGATGACGTCATAGGGGGGCAGGGCGTCCATCGCAACCACCGTCCTTGTGTCGCCTCGTCCGCGGCCGGTGCGGGTCTCCCTCCTTCGAACCTACGCGTCGTACGGGGGCACGGCACCTGGAACGGGCCCCGCTCCGGTGCGTCACAGAACGGCGATCGGGTTCACCGGGGAGCCGGTCGCCGCCGGGAGCCGCAGCGGGGCGACCACGCACAGGAAGTGCCAGCGCCGCCGCTCCTCGCACACCGGTACCAGCTCCTCGAAGTCCAGGTAGTCCAGCAGATGCAGCCCCATGGCGTTGACGGCCAGCACGTGCACGGGGAAGTCGACTTCGGCGACCGCGCTGGGCGCGGCGTCGCTGTTGCCGTCCGATCCCAGGACCGGCACGCGCCGCTCGGCCAGGAAGTCCACCGCCGTCGGATGCAGGCCGGCCCGGGCCCGCGTCACGTCCCAGGGCCCGAGGCTCCGGCGCCGCGGACGGTGTCCCACCCGCACGAACAGCAGGTCGCCCGGTCCGACCTCGGTGCGCTGGGCGGTCTCGGCCGCGGCGAGGTCCTCGGCCGTCACCTGGGTGCCGGGATCGAGCCAGGGCACCCCGTGCAGGCGCGGGATGTCCAGCAGGACACCGCGGCCGACGATTCCGTCACGGACCAGATCGACGGTGAGCGCACCGGCGCCGTCCGGGGTCACGGTGCTCGACGGGACGCCGCCGTACAGCTCGCCGTCGTAGATCACGTGGCACAGCGCGTCGAGGTGGCTGTCGACGTCACCGTGCACGTTCATGGCGAACCGGTCGCGGGCGAACGCGAGCCCGGGTGCGCCGGCCTCCCGGTGCGTGGGAGCCGTCATCCGGTGCGACGCGGGCTCCGGACTGTCCGGACCGGGCAGGGTCTCGATGGGCGCGGCCAGCGACACGGTGCGCCCGCACCGGACCTCGGCGGCGGCCGCCACGACCCGCTCCGGCGTCAGCAGGTCCAGTGCACCGCGCCGGTCCTCCCCACCCCCCTGGGCCCGGTCCCGCAACCTGCGGTACAGGTCACGGAACGCCGCTTCGGAGAGGGTCTGCGGGGGCGTGGGACGCGAGGGTGCGGGCTGCTGGTCCGAGGCCATCGGGAAACCTCCAAAGTGATCCCCCGACACCGAATCACCGGGAGGGCCGGGCCACACGCCGGGCGCGGACGGATTGCGCCGATCGGCCGCACCCGGCCGGCCTCGGCCCCAGGGCCGCTCGGCGTGCGGGCCAGGTGGGGCGCGGCATCGCTCGGGGCGAGGAGGCCAGGTGGGTGTGGCATCGCTCGGGGGGGGGGAGGAGGCCAGGTGGGCGTGGCATCGCTCGGCGTGGGGCCAGTCGGGCCCATCTCCCCGTCACACAGAACGGCGGTTGACAGGCCCCCTGGCCCTGTGGCGTGCGCTCCGCACACGCTTGGGAGTCGGGGGGAGCCGGGCATCCTGGCACCCGCGGCCGACGACGGCCGGACGGGCCGCACCTCGCTCCGGGGCCGGGCATGGCCGGTGAGCGGCTCGGGTGAGGGGTGCTCTTCAAACCCCCGCTCGTGCCCGATGGCCGCGTCCCGGCCCAGGCCCTAGCGTCGGACCATGTACGCGCCCCGCGGCGAGCCGGCCGACGGCACGGTGCCCGGCCTGTCCGCCGGGGTGGTCGCGCTGGCCTGGCTGACCCAGTTCCTGGTGGGTACGGACCTGTTCGTGGTGGCGCCGCTGCTTCCCCGTATCGCCGCGTCGTTCGGTGTCTCCGCGGCCGACACCGGCCTGCTGGTCACGGCCTTCTCGATCGCCTACGTGGTGGCTTCACCCCTCGCCGGCCGGCTCTCCGACCGACGGGACCGTGCCACGGTCCTGGTGGCGGCCCTGGTGCTGTTCTCGGCGGCCAACGTCGGGACCGCGCTGGCACCGGGTTTCGGTGTGCTGCTGGTGGCACGGGTGGTGGCCGGCATCGCGGCCTCCGCGACCGGTCCCACCGTGTACGCCCTGGTCAGCACCCGCGCGCGCCCCCGGAGCCGGGCGCAGGTGCTGGCCGTGGTGGGGTCGGGACTGCTGACCGCCCTGTGGGTGGGCGCGCCGGCCGGGTCGCTGCTGGGACGGTACGTGGGGTGGCAGGCGGCCTTCGTCATCCTGGCTGCGGGGACCTTCCTGGTGGCGTTCCCGCACGCGTTCGTCTGGCGGACCGGCCCGGCCCCGGCGACCGTGCCCACGCCGCACGCAACACCGGAGCGGACCGGGCGTCCCGGGACGGGCACGGTGATGCCCGCCGAACCGGGGACGGGCCGGAGCGGGTCTGCTGCGCCGGAGACGGACCGGAGCGGGGCTGCCGAACCGGGGGCGGGCCGGGGCGGGGCTGCCGAACCGGGGGCGGGCCGGAGCGGGGCTGCCGAACCGGAGGCGGGCCGGAGCGGGGCTGCCGAACCGGAGGCGGGCCGGAGCGGGGCTGCCGCGCCGGGGACGGGCCGGAGCGGGGCTGCCGCGCCGGGGACGGGCCGGGGCGGGGCTGCCGCGCCGGGGGCGGGCGTGGCGGTGTTCGCCGTCGCGGTCACGGCCCTGTGGGCCTTCTCCGTGTACAGCCTCTACACGTTCCTGGCCGTCGCGCTGCACGCCGACGGCAGAGCCGGCACGGTGACGTGGCTGCTGGTCGTCTACGGCGTCGGTGCGGTCGTCGGCGGACAGCTGGGCGGCCGGTTCGCGGACCGGGCCGATCCCGTACGGGTCACCCGGGCGGCACTGGCACTGACGGCCGTACTGGAAGCCGTCGTGGCCCTGGTGTTCCCGGTCAGCTGGGCGCTGGCCTGCGCGCTGGGCCTGTTCGCGCCGGCCGCCTACGCCTTCTTCCCCGCCCAGCAGCGCCATCTGGTCGACATGTTCCCCGAGCGGGCGACCGCCGTGCTGTCGTGGAACAACAGCGCCCTGTTCACGGGCCTTTCCCTGGCCGGCGCCGTCGGCGGGCAGATCGTGCACGCCCTGGACTACCCGGCGCTGCTGTACATCGGCGCCGCCGTGGCCGTACCGGCGTGTGCCGTCGCCCGGGGCCGGGCCCCCCGGGTCCGTGGCGGCGAGGAGCGGCCGTGACGGTCGCGCCGGGACCGATCGGCCGGGGCAGGTGACCGGTTCGGGCGTTCGGGGTATGTGAGCGGTGCAGTCTTTCTACTCTGGGTCTTTGGTGGACGCGAGTACCGGGGGGTCAAGTGAGCGCCGAGATCGTACAGTTGATGGAGCAGGCGGGGCCGTATCTGACGACCGCGGCGAGCGCGTACGGAGTGGCCGTGTTCAGCCGGGCCGAGAGCGCGGCCGTGGACGCCACGGCGAACCTGGGGCGGCGCATCCTGCAGGCGGTGTGGCGTCGTCGTGACGAGCAGGGCCGGTCGGAGCTGGAGGCCGCCGTGCGGGACGCGGCCGAGGCGCCGGACGACGAGGACGCGGCGGCCGCGCTGCGCCAGCAGATCAAGCGTGCCCTCCGCGACGACACCGAGCTGCTGGCCGAACTGGCCCGGATACTGCCCGCCGGTGAGACGGTCAACGTGACGGCTTCGGGTGAGCGGGCCATCGCCGCGAAAACCATCGGTACGGCCGTCACCGGGGACAACACGACGATCAGGCCATGACGGACGGCTACGGGCCCGGGGAAGGCGACCCCCGGGCGACGGGTCCGCGGTCCGTGGCGGTGGGCGGCGGTGTGGGCGTGGCGATCACCGGTGACGGCGCCCAGGTGGTGATGCTGCCGCCCGAAGCGGTGCGCTGGGCCAAGGACGTGGAAGCCCCGCCGGGAGCCGGGAACCTTCCCGGATCCGCGTCCGGCGTGTTCGTCGGACGCCGGGACGAACTGGCCGAGCTGCGCCGGCTGCTCACCTCGGGCGGGGAGGCCGCGGTCACGCAGGTGTCCGGGATGCGGGCGATCCACGGGCTCGGCGGGATCGGCAAGAGCACGCTGGCCCTGCGCTACGCGCACACCTTCCGGCGTTCGTACGCACTGGTGTGGTGGATCAACGCGGTGAGCACCGAGCAGATCGTGTCCGGTCTGGCCGGCCTCGCCACGCGGCTGTGCCCGCAGTGGGCGGCCACCGCCGGCGTGCAGGAGCGGGCCGCGTGGTCGATCCTGTGGCTCCAGTGGCACCCCGGCTGGCTGCTCGTGTTCGACAACGTGGAGGACCCGGCCGACCTGCGCCACTACCTCGGTTCCCTCCCGGACGGGCACCACCTGGCCACCAGCCGTACCGCGACCGGGTGGCACGCCATCGCCCCGAGCATGCCGCTGGGGCTGCTGGATCCCGACGCGGCCGTCACCCTGTTGTGCACCCTCTCCCTCGGGCCGGGGCACGTCCCCACGGCGCGGCAGCGCCAGGACGCCGCCGCGCTCGCCGCCGACCTCGGCCGGCTGCCGCTGGCGCTGGAACAGGCGGGCGCCTACCTGTTCGAGACCGGCACCTCGATGGCCGACTACCGCGACATGCTGGGCCAGGTCATGGACACGGCCGCCGGCGGCATCGACCCCGAGCGGACCATCGCCCGCATCTGGCGCCACACCCTGACCGCCATCGAACGCCGCAACCCGCAGGCCCTCACCCTGCTCCACGCCATGGCCTGGCTGGCTCCCGACGCCGTCCCCCGCATCGTCCTCGCTTCCCTGGTGCCGGACCCCCTGGCGCTGGGCAAGGCGCTGGGCGCCCTGCACGCGTACAACATGGTGTCCTTCACCCAGGACCGGGGCGCGAGCATGCACCGTCTGGTGCAGGCCGTGCTGCGCAACGCTCCCGTGGCCGGCGACGGCACCGGGCCGCGGGGCCGGCGCGAGGCGGAGCGGGCCGTCTGCCGGATCCTCCCGCAGGAACAGGACGTGAAGGCCGAGCAGGCCGGGCCGTGGGAGCGGCTGCTGCCGCACGTCATGGCCCTCGTGGAGTCGGCGCCACCCGGGCACCTGCCGTCCTCCGAGGCGACGGACGGGTACTACGCCGCCGCGCAGTACCTCTACCGGCAGGGAAGGGAGGCACAGGCCGTTCCGCTGCGTCAGGCGATCCTCGACCACCACGTGCGGACCCTGGGCCAGGACCACCAAGAGACACTGGTCAGTCGCCACAACCTCGCCTACGCCTGCCGGGAGGCCGGAGACCTCCGGCGAGCCGTCACCCTGTTCGAGGACACCCTCGCCCGACGCGTCCGGGTCACGGGCGACACCCACACCGGGACCCTGATCACCCGCAATCAACTCGCCCTCACCTACCAGGAATCGGGGGATCTGCAGCGGGCCATGGCGATGTTCGAGGCCACCCTCGCCCAGCAGGTCCGCACCCTCGGCGAGACGCATCGCGACACCCTGGTCACCCGGCACAACCTCGCCTGCGCCTACCGGAAGGCGGGGGACGTGCAGCGAGCCATCGCCCTGTTCGAGACCACCCTCGCCCAGGAGATCCAGGCCCTCGGAGACGCCTACCCCGACACCCTGATCACCCGTAATCAACTCGCCACCACCTATCAGGAGGCGGGGGAACTACGGCGTGCCATGGCACTGTTCGAGGCCACCCTCGCCCAGCAGGTGCAGACCCGGGGCGAGACACATCCCGACACCCTGGTCACCCGGCACAACCTCGCCTGCGCCTGCCGGGAGGCGGGAGACCTGGAGCGGGCCATCGCCCTGTTCGAGGTCACGCTCGCCCAGCGGGTCCAGGTACTGGGTGACACCCACCCGGAGACCCTGATCACCCGCAACCAGTTCGGGGTCACCTACCAGGAGGCCGGGGATCTGCAGCGAGCCATGGCGCTGTACGAGACCACCCTGGCCCAGCAGGTGCAGACCCTGGGTGACACGCACCCCGACACCCTGGTCACCCGGCACAACCTCGCTTCCGCCCACCGGGAGACGGGAGACCTGCGGCGGGCCATCGCCCTGTTCGAGACCACCCTCGCCCAACGCCTCCAGATCATGGGCGAGACCCACCCCGAGACCCAGGTCACCCGCAGACAACTCGACTACACCTACCGGGAGGCCGAAGTCCTGGAGCGGGGCGGCACCGCGGCCCCACCGAGCGAGGCCGCCCCCCGGCGGCCGGACGCGGAGGCCGGCACGGGGTAGTCCGGGCTCATGGAGTCGGTTCCCGCTGTTCGAAGTGGCTCGGTCTGCCGTCGAGCCGGATCAGGTGACCGAGCCGGGACGCGTGTGCGCGGGGCATCAGGGTCCAGGTGCCGTCGGGGCGGTGCAGGGCGGCCGAGTGCCAGGGGGTGGTCCAGGCGTCCGCGGCGTCCAGGAGGCGGATGCCGAACTTGGGGGCGCCGACGGGCTGGGGGTGGATGGAGAGGCGTACGGCGTCCGGGTGGTGCTCGGCGACCAGGTCGCCCCAGGCCCGGCTGCGCTGGATGACGCCGTAGGCCCGCTGCCGGCAGGCGCGCTGGAGTGCGGAGCGGGTACCGGTCCAGGCGGCGGTGTCCTCGAGGAGGAAGCGTGTGATGCCACGGTAGAGGGCGCGGGTGTGGTCGTCGGCGCGGACCTCGGCGCGCAGGGTGTCCAGGTCGGGGGCGTGGTGGTCGTGGACGCGGGCGCGGGCCTCGTCGTACGGGAGGTCGCCGAGGGCGTCGCGCAGGTCGAAGAGGGACAGGCGGGTCAGGCTCTGGCCGGTCATGAGGGCGCGCAGTTCGTCGGCGTAGGCGTCGATGTGGGCGTCGGGGACGTGGATGAGGTCGCCGAAGACATGGCCGTCGGAGCAGATGATCACGCGGGCGCCGGGCGGGTGGATGCGCTCGATCTCTGTGCACAGGGTGTGGAGAAACCCGAGGGAGAGCCGTTCGCCCTGGTCGGGGAGGTGGCCGAGGACCTTGGCCGGGTTGGGCGACTTGCAGGGGAAACCGGGCAGGGTGAAGACGACCGGGGCGCCGGCCCGGACGAAGCCGGCGATGCGGCGCAGCTGGTGGGGGAATGCCTGCGGTGAAGCCGGGGACGGTACGTGGTCCGTCGTGCGGTGGTACGGCAGCAGCAGCGCCAGGATCGCGGCGCTGATGGTGCTCGTGGCGCGTGTCTGCGGTGCGGTCGTCGGCGGCATGGCAGCGGGTCTCCAGAAGGCATGGGGGCAGGACGCCGGGGCGCCGGGCGCCGGGGCGCCGGCAGGGGTTCGTCCCGCCGGGGCCTGTCGGGCCGGGTGGCGTCGGTCGTGGGATGGGGGTGCGGGGGTGCGGGTCTCAGATCCGTCGGTCGTAGCCGACCGGCAGCCGGTGCGTGCCGCGGCCCAGGACCGCCGGGGTCCACTCGATGTCCTCGTCGCGGACGGCGAGGTGCAGGCCGGGCAGGCGCCTCAGCAGGGTGCCCAGGGCGATGCGGAGTTCGGCGCGGGCGAGGGCCGCTCCGGGGCAGAAGTGGATGCCGTGGCCGAAGGCCAGGTGGGGGTTGGGTGAGCGGTCGAGGTCCAGGGTGCCGGGGTCGGTGAAGCGGCGGGGGTCGCGGTTGGCCGCGCACAGGGAGACGATCACCGAGTCGCCGGCCGGGACACCGGTGCCGTGCAGATCGCTGTCCCGGTCGAAGAAACGCCAGGTGGTCAGCTCGAAGGCACTGTCGTAGCGCAGGAGTTCCTCGACCGCGCGGGGCAGCAGGGCCTCGTCGTCGCGCAGCCGGGCGAGCGCGGCCGGATCGCGGAACAGGGCGATCAAGGACGTGGTGATCTGGTTGGTGACCGGTTCCTGGCCTGCGACCAGGAGCTGGAAGACCATCGAGTCCAGTTCCTCCTGGGAGAGTTCCCCCTGGTCGCGGGCCGTGACGAGGCGGCTCAGCAGATCGTCCCCGGCGTGTTCGCGCTTGTGGGCCACCACCTCGGCGATATAGCTCTGCAGGCCGTGCAGGCGGGCCTCGTACAGCGGGCGCCCTGGGTCCGTGGGGCCGACGGGCTGGACGACCTTCCCCCAGTCACGGTCGAAGCCGTCGGCCAGCTCCTGCGGCAGGCCGATGGCTTCGGCCAGGACCCGGAACGGGAAGGGGGCGGCGAACGCGGCGACCAGGTCGGTGGGGCCCGTCTCCGGGAGCGCGTCGACCAGATCGTCCGCGAGTCGCCGGAAACGGGGGACGAGTCGCTCGATGCGGCGCGGGGCGAAGGCGTCGCTGACGTGGCGCCGCATCTGCGTGTGCTTCGGCGGGTCCTGGTGGAGGAGGTGGACCTGGAGCTGGGAGTGCTGGGGCTCGGGCATGATCGAGGCGCGGGCACGCCAGCGGTCGTTTCCGCGGTCGTGGTTCTTGCCCAGACGGTCGTCGTTGAGCGCGGAGTGAGCGGCGTCGTAGCCGGTGACCAGCCAGGCCTGCACCCCACTGGGGAAGAGGACCCGGTGGACCGGGCCCGCCTCGCGCATCCGCTCGTACAGGGGATAGGGGTCGCTCTTGTAGGGGCAGCCCACCAGGGGGACCGGGTCGGGCAGGGGATCCGGGGCGGGCACGGCGGCCTGGGCGGGCTGGAGGTCCGGGGCGGGCGAGGGGACCGGGGCGGGCTGGGGTGGGGGCGGGGTCAAGGGGGCTCCTCAGAGGGACAGTTCGGGGCGGTAGTGGTCCAGCCACAGGGCCAGGTCGACCACGCGTTCGAGACGTAGGCGGTGGCCCCACTCCAGCCGGTCGGGCGGGACGTCGAGGAACGGCTTGATGCGGGTCTCGTCGGCCAGGGCGCGGACCTGTTCGGCGGCGAGGGCGTCGCGGGCCAGGTTCTGCAGGCCTCGGTTGTAATCGGGGTGGTGGGTGGCCGGGTAGTGGTTCTTGGGGCGGTGCAGGACCGAGTCCGGGGCGAGGCCGGTGCCGATGGCGCGCAGCAGGCTCTTCTCGCGGCCGTCGAAGCTCTTCAGCGCCCAGGGCGTGCCGAACGCGTACTCCACGAGCCGGTGGTCGCAGTACGGCACGCGCACCTCCAGGCCCTGGGCCATGCTCAGCCGGTCCTTGCGGTGCAGGAGCTGGCGCAGCCACCGGGTCAGGGACAGGTGCTGCAGCTCGCGCTGCCGGTGTTCCGCGGGGGTCTCGCCGTCCCGGTGCGGTACCGCGGCCAGTGCGCTGCGATAGGTGTCGTCACGGAACTCGGGTATGCGCAGCCCGAGTTCCGGGTTCAGGGGCATGGCCGCCTCGTCGCCGGTCACCAGCAGCCACGGGAACGTCCGCGCGGCCAGCGCCGTGGGGTCGTGGAACCAGGGGTAGCCGCCGAACACCTCGTCGGCGGCCTCACCGGACAGGGCGACGGTGGAGTGCCGGCGTATCTCGCCGAAGAGGAGGTACAGCGAGGTGTCCATGTCGCCGACGCCGATCGGCGAATCGCGGGCCACGACGACCGCCGTGCGGTGCTCGGGGTCGAGCAGGGTGCGCGGGTCGAGGACGACGGTGCTGTGGTCGGTGCCGATGAAGGCGCCGGCCTCGGTGGCGTAGGGGGTGTCGTGGCCCGTGCGCAGCACGTCTCCGGTGAACCGGGACGCCTGGTCGCTGTAGTCGACGGCGTAGGAGCGGATGGTCGCGTCCGGGCCCTCGCGCAGCCGTAGTTCGTCCGCGAGCAGGGCGGTCAGGACGGTGGAGTCGATGCCGCCGGAGAGCAGGCTGCACAGGGGCACGTCGGCCTCCAACTGGTCGCGGGCCGCCGCACCGACCAGGTCCCGGATCCGTTCCACCGTCGTCCCGCGGTCCTCGGTGTGGTCCCCGGCCGTCAGCTGCCAGTAGCGGCGTTCGCGGATGCCGTCCCGGTCGAGGACCAGCAGCCCGCCGGGCTCGACCTCCCGTACCCCGGACCACACGGTCGGCCCGGTGTTGAACAGCAGGCTGTACGCCTCGCGCAGCCCGTCGGCGTCGACACGGGGCCGGATGGCGGGGTGGGCGAAGAGGGCCTTGGGCTCGGAGGCGAAGGCCAGGCCGCCGTCGACCGCGGACCAGAACAGCGGCTTGACGCCGAGCCGGTCGCGCACCAGCAGCAGCCGCTGGACGCGCTCGTCCCAGACGGCGAAGGCGAACATGCCCTCCAGCCGCACGGCGGCGTCCTCGCCCCACTCCTCGTACGCCCGCAGTACGACCTCGGTGTCGCTCCGGGTGCGGAACTCATGGCCCCGGCCGCGCAGTTCCGCGCGCAGCCGGTGGTGGTTGTAGATCTCGCCGCTGTAGGTGAGCACGATGTCCGGCCGGCCGGGCCGGTCCGGCATCGGCTGCACACCGCCGGGCAGGTCGATGACGGCCAGCCGCCGGTGCCCGACGGCGGCGTGCTCGCCGGCCCAGACGCCTCCTGCGTCGGGGCCGCGGCGCGTGAGGGCGGCGGTCATGGCCTCGATGACCGGCCGCCGGGTGCGGGCATCGTCGTGGTACGACGCCCAGCCGGTGATTCCGCACATGGGGGGCTCCTCGGTCAGTGACGGGCGGCGGGCGCCGCGCCGGTGGTCGGGTCCGGCCCGGCGGCCGGGTGCCGGGTGGGCAGGGCGAGCAGCGGTACGGCGAGAGCGGCGGCGCCGGCGGCCAGTCCGAGCCCGGCGCGCACGGCACCGCCGGGTCCCGCGAGGCTCCCGGCGGCGGTGGCCAGGGCCGGCCCCAGGGTGAAGCCGAGGCTGCGGGCGAGCTGGACGGTGGAGCCGGCGGTGGCGGCCCGCTCCGGCGGGGCCGCGCCCATGACCAGGGCCTGCACCGGGCCGCCGGTGAGGCCCATGCCGACACCGCCGAGCGCCAGCCGCCAGGCCACGTCCGGCGGGGACCAGCCGGTTCCCAGCGGTACGAGCAGGAGCAGACCGGCGGCGGTGAGAGCGGCTCCGGCGACCGCCACCGGCCGGGCGCCGTACCGGTCGGCGAGGCGTCCGCCGAGCGGGCCGGCCAGGCCCATGCCGAGCGGGAAGGCGAGCACGGTGAGCCCGGTGACCGTGGCGTCGGCGCCGGTGTCGCGCTGGAGGTGCAGGGCGACGACGTAGTGCATGGCGGCGAAGCCGGCCGCCGACGCCAGGACCGCGCCGTGCGCCCGGAGCAGCCCAGGGACGCGCAGCACACCGGTCACCTGACGCCCGCCCGGACCCCGCAGCCACCACCACAGCGGCGGGACGGCGGCGAGGGCGAGCACCAGCCGGACCGGACGGTCCGCGGTCAGCGTCAACGCGACCAGCAGCACCGCCACGCCACCGGCCACCAGCACCACGTCCGCCACCGGGTACCGGCCGGTCCGGGACACCTCATCGGGAAGGGCGTCCGCCGCCGATGGCGTGCCGGGGCGGGGAAGCTCACCCGCGAGGGCGCCCGGTGCTGATGGCGCGTGCGGGCGGGACACCTCACCCGCGAGTGCGCCCGGCGGCAACGGAGTGTCCCGGCGGGGAAGCTCACCTCGGGGGGTGACCGACGGCGGTTTCCGTTCCGGGCGATGTGGCTCGCTCGGAAGCGTGTGCTCGCTCGGAAGCGTGTGCTCGCTCGGAAGCGTGTGCTCGCTCGGAAGCGTGTGCTCGCTCGGAAGCGTGTGCTCGCTCGGGAGGGTGTCCGGCGCCGGTCGCCGTTCCGGGCGGGACGGCGGGTGCGGGGTGGTGGTCCGTGCGTCCGGGCCGGCGGGGATCGGGGGCACCCTCAGCACCAGGGCCACGGCGAGCAGGCAGAAGGGGAGTTTGACGAGGAAGACCGCCGGCCAGCCCAGATGGTCCAGCAGCAGTCCGCCCACGGCCGGACCGGTCACCGCCCCCAGCGGGCCCAGGGTCGCGGGTACGCTCATCGCCCGCCCTCGGTGTCCTGGCCGTACCGAGCGGATCGCGAGCACCGGCATCAGGACGAACAGCACCGCCCCGCAGGCGCCCTGGGCGAGGCGGGCGGCGATGAGCCAGGCGGCCCAGGGGGAGACGGCCGCCAGCGCGCTGCACAGGGCGAAACCCGTGGTCGCGGCGAGCACGGCGGAGCGCGTGTCCACGCCGTCGAGCCGGCGCCCGGCGGGCAACAGCAGTGCAACCACCGGGAGTTGGTAGCCGAGGACGGCCCACTGGGCGGTCGCGGCGGAGACGTGCAGGCCGTCGGCGATGTCCACGAGGGCGACGTTGACGATGTTCATGTCGAGCATCGCGACGAACGACAGGATGCCCGCCACGGCCACCAGTCCCCAGCGTTCCCCGCCGGCCCGTATGTGATCGCCGGTCATCGTCGCGCCGCCCCGGGAAGCGGGGTGGCCGCGGCCGGCTCCCGGTGGTCGAAGGCGATCAGCGGGTCGCCCGTGAGGGGGTGGTCGACCAGGGCCGCCCGGACGCCGAACACCTCGGCCATCAGCTCAGGTGTGAGCACCTCGCGCGGCCGGCCGGAGGCGACGACAGCTCCGGCGTGCAGGACGTGCAGCCGGTCGCAGACGGACGCGGCGGCGTTGAGGTCGTGCAACGACATCAGGACGGTGCGGCGCCGGGCGCGCAGCAGGGCGAGCAGTTCGACCTGGTGGCGGACGTCGAGGTGGTTGGTCGGCTCGTCCAGGACCAGGACGTCCGTGTCCTGGGCGAACGCCCGTGCCAGCAGCACCCGTTGGCGTTCACCGCCGGACAGGTCCGTGAACCGGCGCCCGGCCTGCGCCTCCATGCCGACGTCGGCCAGGGCGCGGGCGACGACCTCCCGGTCGGCGGCCCCCTCCCCCTCGAACGCCCGCTTGTAGGGCGTACGGCCCATCGCGACGACCTCGCGCACCGTCAGCTCGAAGTCGCTGCCGCGCTCCTGCGGCAGCGCGGCCACGTGCCGTGCCGACCGGACCGGGGTCAGCTCCCGCAGGTCCGTGCCGGCCAGCAGGACGCGCCCCGCGCTGGGTCTCAGGTGCCGGTAGACGGTGCGCAGCAGCGTGGACTTGCCGCTGCCGTTCGGGCCGACCAGGCCGGTGATCTCGCCCTCGGCGGCGATCAGGTGCGCGCCCGCGACCACCGTACGGCCCGCGTAGGCGACGTACAGGTCCTCGATGTCGATCCTCAACTGCCGCTCCCCAGCCGCCGGTCCAGCAGATACAGCAGGGCGGGCGCGCCGAGCAGCGAGGTGACCACGCCCACCGGCAGCTCCTGCGTGTCCATGGCCGTACGGCAGACGATGTCGACCACGACCAGCAGCACCGCACCGAACAGCGCGGAGACCGGCAGCAGGCGCCGGTGGTCGCCGCCGACCACCAGACGGCACACGTGCGGCACCATCAGCGCGACGAAGGCGATCGCCCCGGACACGGCGACCAGCACGCCGGTCAGCACGCTGGTGACGGTGAACAGTTCCCGGCGCAGCCGGGTGACGTCGATGCCGAGCCCGGCCGCCGTCTCGTCGCCCAGCAGCAGGGCGTTCAGGCCCCGGGCGCGCGCCTGCAGCCAGAGCAGGGCGACGGGTACGGCGACGGCGGGCACGGCGAGCAGGTCCCAGTTCGCTCCGCCGAGGCTTCCCATGAGCCAGAACAGCACGCTGTGCGTCTGCTGTTCGTCGCCCGCCTGCAGCACCAGGTAGCTGGTGAAGCCGGACAGGAACTGGCCGACGGCGACGCCGGCCAGCACCAGCCGCAGCGGCGCGAACCCCCCGCCCCGCCGGGCCACCGCCCACACCAGGGCGAAGGTGGCCAGGGCACCGGCGAAGGCGGCGCCGGACAGGCCGAGGCCGAGCGCTCCTCCCGCGCCGGCACCGAGCACGATGGCGGCGACCGCGCCGAGGGATGCGCCGTTGGAGATGCCCAGCAGATAGGGGTCGGCCAGCGGATTGCGCACCAGCGCCTGTACGGCCGTGCCGACGAGCCCGAGTCCCGCGCCGACGAGCGCGGCGAGCAGGGCGCGGGGGACGCGCAGCTGCCAGACGATCAGGTCGACCGTGCCGGGCCGGGGTGCCTCACCGGACAGCCGGCGCCACACCACGGACCACACCTCGCCGGGTGGTACGGACGTCGAGCCCCAGGCCACCGCGGCCGTCAGCGCGGCCGTCAGGGCCACCGCGAGGGCCACCGCCACGGGGCCCGCGGGCAGACTGCGCGCCCGCGCGGCGGCGTCCCCGGTCCTGCGGCTCAGCAGGGTCGCGGGCATGGTCAGCGGACCTTGCCCGGGTGCAGGGCCGCGGCGATCTCCCGGACCGTGTCGGCGTTCCGCACGCCCGCGATGGTCGTGCGCTCCGAGCCGATCCGCAGGAGCCGGCCCTTCTTCACCGCCTCGAGGCCCTTGGTGGCCGCGTTGGACTTCAGCCACTGCTCGGCCTCGTCGAACGCCCTGCCGTTCGCCGCCTCGCTGCCCCGGTCGCGGATCCCGAGCTGGATCCAGTCCGGGTTCCGGGCGACGACGTCCTCCCAGCCGACCTGCCGGTGGTCGCCGGCGCAGTCGGCGAAGGCGTTGCGCGCGCCGGCCAGGGTGATCACGGCGTTGGCGATCTGGCGGTCGCAGACGACGGTGGGCCGGGCGGTGCCGGCGTCGTAGTCGAAGAAGAAGTACGTCGGCCGTTCCTTCTCCGGCGTGTCACCGACCGCCTCGCGGACGGCGTCCACCTTCGCCCGCATCCCGGAGACCAGCTTCTTCGCCTGCGCGCTCGTGCCGGTCACCGCGCCGAGGGTGGTGATGTCGGCCTCCACCGCGGACAGGTCCGTCACCGGGGTTCCGCGCTGGGCAGCGCAGGCGGTGGACTTCAGATAGACGTGCTTGATCCCGGCCGCCGCGAACTCCTCGGCGGTGGGGGCGTCCCCCATTCCGCCGCCGCCCATGCCGCCCATGGAGGCGAACGTGTCGAGGTACAGATCGGCGCCCGAGCCCAGCAGCTTCTCCTTCGGGATCACGGTCCGGCTGAGCACCTTCACCTGCTGCGCCTTCGCGTCGAGCGGGCCGGGCAGCGTGCCCTTGCCGGGCGGGAAGCCGGTGCCGACCACCTTGTCGCCGGCGCCCAGGCGCAGCAGCAGTTCGAGGCCGGAGGCGTTGCTGGTGACGATCCTCTCGGGCACCGCCGAGAAGGTCGTCCTGGCGCCGGTGCAGTCGGTGACGGAGACCGGGCGGCCACCCGGGCGTCCGGACTGCCCCGCGCCCGCGCCGGTGTCCCCCTCCCCGCCGCCGCAGCCGGCCGCCAGCAGGCCACCGAGCACGACGGCCGCCGTACCGCCCCACACACGCGAACGCATCGAAAACTCCCGGATTCACTCGGTACGCGGGCGAGCCTCACGTCACCCGGTCCAGAAGTCGGGGCGAACGGCCGTCGAGTTCCCGGCAATCGGGAGACGGCCGGAAGACGACGGGCCCGGACGCCGGGGGGCGCGGAGGGGCCGGGGTGGGCGGGGCGCGGAGGGCCGGTTCCGGTGCCGTGACCGGACTCGGTGGGCGGGGGCGCGGAGGGCCGGTGCCAGGGCCGTGACCGGACTCGGTGGGCGGGGGCGCGGAGGGCCGGTGCCAGGGCCGTGACCGGACTCGGTGGGCGGGGGCGCGGAGGGTGCCGGTGCCGGTGCCGGACGGGGGCGGCGCCGGCACCCTTCCGGGGTGTCAGGCGGCCAGGGCGGGCGGTCGTTCCGCCTCGTCCAGCAGGGCCGTCAGGGTCGCGCGGGCCCGGGCCACACGGGAACGGACCGTACCGATCGGGCAGTCGCTGACCTCGGCCGCCTCCGCATAGGGCAGGCCGAGCAGCTGCGTGAGGATGAACGCCTCCCGGCGGTCGGCGGGCAGCGCGGCCAGCAGGTCCAGCAGCGCGATGCCGTCGTCGAAGCCGGGCAGCCCGCACGGCTGGGCCAGTTCGACGGCCAGCTGCCAGTCCGGTACGTCGGACAGCCGCGGCCGGGCGGCGGCGTACCGGTAGCTGTCGATCACCGCGCGGCGGGCGATGGACAGCAGCCAGGCGCGGGCCGAGGAACGGCCCTCGAACCGGTGCAGGCTGCCGAGCGCCCGCAGGAACGTGTCCTGTGCGAGGTCGTCCACAGCCTGGGGGTCGCCGCACAGATGGGCGACGTAGCGCTGGACGTCGCGGTGCAGGGCGCCCACGAACTGCTCGACGGCGTCCGCGTCACCGCCTCGGGCGGCCAGCGCCCATGCGGTGACCGCTTCGTCGGGCGCCGCCGTCGTGTCGCTTCTGGCACGCGACATGGGCAGGGCAGAGGTCATCACCTGGTGTCCTTCTCGGGTCGACCGTGACCCGGACCGGTGGCGCACGACGGCGCCCGGTCCGGTGAAGTGGGAAGTCGGCCCTACGGCGCGGCGGCGCCTCGGCGCCCGTGCGGTCGTACGGCCGTGGCCCGAGGCGCCACCCGGGCGGCCTCGGGAAACCAGCTGTCCTCAGACGACAGCCGGTCCCACCGGCGGACCCCGGGAAGTGATCGCGTGCACGAGCAGGAGAAGCCGCGGCGCCCGGTCCGAGCGGCGGCGGCGCGGGCGCAGGCGCGGGCGGTCCGGGGGGACGGGCAGGGCGAGCAGCAGGCCGAGCGGCGCCACCAGCCGGCCGGCCGCGGCCCGCAGGATCCGGAAGGCGCCCTTCTCGCCGTACGCCAGCCACAGGCCGCACAGCACGGCGGCGAGCAGGTGCGCGGCGAGCATGCCGAGCGCGGTAGAACCGCCGTCCATGGCGTGGTGCAGGGGGTTCAGGTGGCCCGTATGGCCCATGCCGCCCATGCCGCCCATGCCCGTACGGCTCATGCCCGTATGGCTCGAGCCCATGGACCCCATGCCGCTCATGTCCGCCGAGCCCATGTCGCCCATGCCCATGGAGCCGGTGCCGCCCATGGAACCCATGGAGCCCATGGAGCCCATGTCCATGGGGTCCCCGCCGCTCAGGGGGAGGGCTCCCGGTCCGCCGGATGCCGACTGGGCGTAGGAGAACGCCTCGTGGAGCACCGTCTGGGCGAGGACCACGACCGACACGATCAGCGGCAGCCCGCGCTCACGCCCCGCCAGGCACCAGCCGGCGGCACCGGTCACGGCCGCGCCGGCGGCCAGCGCCCACGCCGGCACGTCGCTGCCGGACATCAGGACGTGGCCCAGGGCGGCGAGCAGCACACAGACGGCCGCGAACACCGCGGCCCGTGTCGTACGCGCACACCACCCTGCTGTCATGGCGCCTCATCCTCGCATTCGGGGCGCGGTCGTCATGGGTGGGTACGCAAATCCACCGGGTGTCTCACTCATGTGCCGCGCTGTGATCCGGACCACGGGCCGGGCCGGCCGTGCGCCGGTCACCGGGTTCGGTCGCCGGGGCGGACCACGACCGCGAAGGTCCTGACCGGCGCGCTGTGCTCGAAGTGCAGTGTGAACGGCACGAGGTCGCCCGCCCGCCAGCCGGCCGCGGCCCGCAGGGTCACGTCCGCGCCGTGCGGGGACATGGACAGGGTGCCGCCCGCCGGGACGGGGACGGAGTCCACGTCGGCCTTGTACGCGGCCGCGCCGCCGCCGGCGGCGCGGTGCCGGCTGAGCGCGATCCCGCCGCGCGTGGCGGTGGACGTGACCCGGACCAGCCGGTCGTCCGCTCCGCCGGCGTTGGCGACGTCGAAGAACGCCGCGGTCTGCGTGCTGTCGCCGTACGGCAGGAGAACCCGCCCGGACGAGACGGCGATCCGCGGCGGACTGCCCGCCTTCCCCGCCCCCACCCAGGCCGTCAGCCCGCCCAGGGCGACACCGCACGCGGCCACCGGCACGAGCGCGGCCACCAGCGCCTCGGCCACCCGCCGGCCCGACGGCCGCCACAGCCCCTGCTCCTCACTCATCCGCGGCGCCTCCCGGCGGTCGTCACGTCCGTCCCCGGGCGGTCCTCAGACCACGACCGCCCGCTCATCACGTCCGCCTCCGCATGGTCGGCACGCGCGCCTCCGCAACGGTCCTCAGCCCACGACCGCCCGCTCATCACGTCCGCCTCCGCATGGTCGGCACGCGCGCCTCCGCAACGGTCCTCGGCCCACGACCGCCCGCTCATCACGTCCGCCTCCGCCCGCTCATCGGCCGGGCCTGCCCGTCGGTGACGGCTGCCACGTGCGCAGCCGCAGGCTGTTGCCGACCACCAGCAGGGAGCTGGCCGACATGGCGGCCGCGGCCGGCATCGGGGTGAGCAGGCCGACCATGGCGAGCGGGACGGTGACGGCGTTGTACCCGAACGCCCAGACGAGGTTGGTGCGGATGGTGCCGAGCGTGCGCCGGGCGAGCCGGACCGCGTCCGCGAGGGCCTCGATGTCGCCGCGCACCAGCGTCACGTCGGCCGCGCCGACGGCCACGTCGGTGCCGCCGCCCATGGCGATGCCGAGGTCGGCCCCGGCCAGCGCGGCGGCGTCGTTGACGCCGTCGCCGACGACCGCGACCCGGTGTCCCTGCCGCTGCAGGTCCCGGACGAGGGCGGCCTTGTCCTCCGGAGTGCAGCGGGCGTGCACCTCGTCGATGCCCAGGGCCGAGGCCACCGCCCGCGCGGGCGCCTCCCGGTCACCCGTGGCGAGCACCGGCCGGACGCCGAGGCGCCGCAGCCGGTCCACGGCACGGTAGCTTCCGGCGCGTACGACGTCCCCGACCTCGATCAGCGCCTCGGGCACGCCGTCGACGCGGACCAGCACCGGCGTGTGACCGGCGGCCTCGGCCCCGGCCAGCGCGTCCGCGAGGACAGCGGGCAACGCGCCGTCCGGGGCGACGACTTCGACCAGCCGTCCCTCGGCCCGGCCGCGCACGCCCCGCCCGGGTTCGGCACGGAACCCGCTCGGCTCCGGCAGTCGCCCTTGCCCCGCGGCCAGTCGGGCCCGGGCCACGACGGCCCGGCCCAGCGGGTGCTCCGAACCGCACTCGACGGCGCCGGCCAGCCGCAGCACCGCCTCCTCGCCCAGACCGTCCGGCACCGCCGTGACACGCGCGACGGTCATGTGGCCGGAGGTGAGCGTGCCCGTCTTGTCCAGCACGACCACGTCGACGTGCCGCAGCCCCTCCAACGCCTGCGGGCCGCCGACGAGTACCCCCAGCTGGGCCCCCCGCCCGGTCGCGGCCGTGAGCGCGGTAGGGGTCGCCAGGCCCAGCGCGCAGGGACAGGCCACCACCAGGACGGCGACGCACGCGGTGACGGCGGCCTGCGGTCCGGCCCCCGCGCCGAGCCAGAAGCCGAGCACGGTCACGGCCAGCGTCAGCACGACCGGCACGAAGACGCCGGCCACCGCGTCGGCCAGCCGTTGCGCCCGCGCCTTGCCCGCCTGTGCCTCGGTCACCAGCCGGGTGATGCGGGCGAGCCGGGTGCCGTCCCCGACGGCGGTGGCGCGCACCAGCAGCAGTCCGCCGGCGTTGACGGCACCGCCGACCACGGCGGAGCCGGGCCCCACCTCGACCGGCTCGCTCTCCCCGGTGACCAGGGACAGGTCCACCGCGGAGCCGCCCTCCACCACCTCGCCGTCCGTGGCGACGCGTTCCCCGGGCCGTACGACGAAGACCTGGCCGACGGTCAGCTGCCCGAGCGGCACCAGGCGTTCGGAGCCGCCCTCGCGCACCGTGACGTCCTTGACGGCGAGCCGGGCGAGGGAGCGCAGTGCCGCCCCGGTGCCGCGCCGGGCCCGTGCCTCCAGGAACCGTCCCGCCAGCACGAACAGCGGTACGCCGACCGCCGCTTCGAGGTAGAGGTGGGCGGCGGTGCCGTCCTCCGCCGACAGCACCCAGCTGAACGGCATCCGCATCCCGGGCTCGCCGGCGCCCCCGAGGAACAGGGCGTACGCGGACCAGGAGAAGGCGGCCACGACACCGAGCGACACCAGGGTGTCCATGGTCGCCGCCGCGTGCCGCAGGCCCCGTACGGCCCGGGCGTGGAACGGCCAGGTGCTCCACACGGCGACCGGCGCGGCCAGCACGAAGCACAGCCACTGCCAGTTCCGGAACTGCAGGCCGGGCACCATCGACAGCACGAGCACCGGTAGCGCGAGCAGCGCCGTGACCAGGAGCCGGTCCCGCTCCTGCCGGTCCCCTTCCTGCCGGTCGCGGTCCTGACCGTCCCCTTGCTGCCGGGCCTGCCCGTCGTCCTCGCCGCCCGTGTGCCGCTGCTCGCCGGGCGGTTCGGGCAGTGCCGCCGTGTACCCGGCCCGCTCGACGGTGGCGACGAGTTCCTCCGGGGTGATCCCCGCGGGATGGCTCACGCGTGCCCGGCCGGTGGCCAGGTTGACGGTGGCGGTCACCCCCTCCAGCTTGCCGAGCTTCTTCTCGACCCGGTTCACGCAGGCCGCGCAGGTCATCCCGCCGACGGTCAGATCGGTCGTCACCAGGGCGGTCACGGCGTCCGCCGCCATCAGTGCCCGCCCCCGTGCCCGTCCCCCATGCCGTCCATGCCGTCCATGCCGTTCATGCCGTCGCCGCTCCCGTCGCCGCTCCCGTCGCCGCCGGTGCCGTCTCCCCCGCTGCTCGTGCCGGTGCCGTGCATGCCGGGGGCGACCGGCCCGGCGGCGGCGCCGACGGCGTACGACACCGCGAACAGCAGGGCCAGCAGCAGGAGGAACCCGCACAGGGCGGGCGGAGGCGCCACCCCGCGCAGCACCGCGCCGGCGCCCGCACCCACGCGGGATCCGGAGGCTGAGCCGGAGCGCCGGGACTCGTCCATCAACCGCGTCTCCCGATCACGTCGTACGGCATGGCCGGATGAGCCGTACCGCTTCAGGAGTCGGAGCGGACGGTGACCGAGTTCCGGGACATCAGTGTGGCCTGGGTCACATGGGTCCGGCGTCGCGGGACACGCCGGCACCGCCCGGAGCGTGCGCAGTCGGACCCGGGCCGGTACCGGAGCCCGGGAGTCCCGGTGACCGCGCCCGCGTCCGCTGCGCCGTCCGGGTGCATCCGTCAGCCGTCCGGCCGCGCGTCGGCCGCTCAGGGCGCCGGGGCCGCACGGGCGCGGTGAGGATGGGGGGACCGGCCTGGCGTGGGCGGACGGCGAGCATCGGGAGACGGACGACCTGTGAGCATCCTGAACGAACCCCAGGGTGGTGCCGAGCCGGCTGAGGACTCGTACGAGAACGAGCTGCCGGTCCGGCGCAAGCAGCCCGGCAATGTCGTGGTGAAGTGGCTGACGACCACCGACCACAAGACCATCGGCACGCTGTATCTTGCGACGTCGTTCGCGTTCTTCCTGATCGGTGGCGTGATGGCGCTGCTGATGCGCGCCGAGCTGGCCCGGCCGGGTCTGCAGATCATCTCGAACGAGCAGTTCAACCAGGCGTTCACGATGCACGGCACGGTGATGCTGCTGATGTTCGCCACCCCGCTGTTCGCCGGTTTCACGAACTGGATCATGCCGCTGCAGATCGGCGCCCCGGACGTGGCGTTCCCGCGGCTGAACATGTTCGCCTACTGGCTCTACCTGTTCGGCTCGAGCATCGCGGTGGGCGGTTTCCTCACCCCGCAGGGCGCCGCGGACTTCGGCTGGTTCGCCTACACCCCGCTGTCGGACGCGATCCGCACACCAGGGCTCGGGGCGGACCTGTGGATCATGGGTCTGGCCTTCTCCGGCTTCGGCACGATCCTCGGTGCGGTCAACTTCATCACCACGATCATCTGCATGCGCGCGCCCGGCATGACCATGTTCCGGATGCCGGTCTTCGTGTGGAACGTGCTGCTGACGGCCGTGCTGGTCCTGCTGGCCTTCCCGGTGCTGGCCGCCGCGCTGTTCGCCCTGGAGGCGGACCGCAAGTTCGGCGCCCACGTGTACGACCCGGCCAACGGAGGCCCACTCCTGTGGCAGCACCTCTTCTGGTTCTTCGGCCACCCGGAGGTGTACATCATCGCGCTGCCGTTCTTCGGCATCGTCACCGAGATCATCCCGGTCTTCTCGCGCAAGCCGATCTTCGGCTACATGGGCCTCGTCGCCGCCACCATCGCGATCGCCGGCCTGTCCCTCACGGTGTGGGCGCACCACATGTACGTCACCGGCAATGTGCTGCTGCCGTTCTTCTCCTTCATGACGTTCCTGATCGCGGTCCCGACCGGGGTGAAGTTCTTCAACTGGATCGGCACGATGTGGAAGGGCTCACTGTCCTTCGAGACGCCCATGCTCTGGGCCACGGGCTTCCTCGTGACGTTCCTCTTCGGTGGTCTGACCGGGGTCATCCTGGCCTCGCCGCCGATGGACTTCCACGTCTCCGACTCGTACTTCGTGGTGGCGCACTTCCACTACGTGGTGTTCGGCACGGTCGTCTTCGCGATGTTCGCGGGATTCCACTTCTGGTGGCCGAAGTTCACGGGCAAGATGCTGGACGAACGCCTGGGCAAGATCACCTTCTGGACGCTGTTCGTCGGCTTCCACGGGACCTTCCTGGTGCAGCACTGGCTGGGCGCCGAGGGCATGCCCCGCCGGTACGCCGACTACCTGGCCACCGACGGCTTCACCGCCCTGAACACGGTCTCCACGATCGGCTCGTTCCTGCTCGGCCTGTCGATGCTGCCGTTCCTCTACAACGTCTGGAAGACGGCCAAGTACGGCACGCCCGTCGGTGTCGACGACCCGTGGGGCTACGGCCGCTCGCTGGAGTGGGCCACCTCCTGCCCGCCGCCGCGGCACAACTTCGTCACCCTGCCGCGGATCCGCAGCGAGGGCCCGGCGTTCGACCTGCACCATCCCGACATCGCGATGGCGGAGCAGGAGGCGGGCGGGTTCCCGGCCACGACCGACCGGGGACGCGGGTGAGCGGTCTGCCGCAACAGGGTGCCGGTCCCGGCCTCGGCAACGAGGTGGAGGGGTACCTGCTCTGGCAGGCCCGGATCGCGGAGGCGGAGCGGCGGGCACATGAGTTCACCGCCCCCGTGGAGTGGCTGACGACGGCGCAGCGCGAGGACATCGAGCGGCGGTACGTCGCCGACAGTCTGTGCCGGGCCCGGGCGGATCTCGAACGCGTCGCGGGCCGGTGCGTGTCCCTGCGGGGCGAGTACGAGCAGCGCTACCGGGAACTGCGGCGGCGCTGTCTGGCCACGGTGCTCGCCGTGTGCGCCGGTGCGGTCGCGGTGGCCGCGCTGTCGCTGCTGCGCTGACGCCGGCCGCGGAACCCCCGCTGTCCGACACGGGGTTGAGCGCGCCGGCCTCTTCACGCCCCGGGCGGCAGCCGGTGTCCGGCGGCAGTGGAGGGCGGTCGGCGGCCCGTGCCCGGCGGCAGTGGAGGGCGGTCGGCGGTCCGTGCCCGGCGGCAGTGGAGGGCGGTCGGCGGTCCGTGCTCGGCGGCAGTGGAGGGCGGTCGCTAGTCCGCGTCCGTCAGCAGGGCGTGCGCGTCCTGCTCGACGACGGCCGGTTCCGTGCCGCCGGTCACGCAGACGGCCGCGGGGTGCCGCCCCTCCGCCTCGAGGTCGGTCAGCCGCAACTCCCCGGCCACGTCGGGCCGGTCTTCCCAGCGGAGGACCCGGGCGGGAGCCCCGGGTGCCGACACCTCCAGGCGGCTCGGTGGCAGCCCAAGTCCGATTCCCAGGGCCTTCAGCACCGCTTCCTTGCGGGTCCAGTAGCGCAGCAGGGCGGCCGGGCGGTCGGCCGGAACGAGCGTGTGCAGTACGGCGAGTTCGGCCGGGGACAGGATGCGCGGCGCCACCAGGCCGACGGCGGGCGCCTCCTCGAGCCGCTCCACGTCCAGTCCGACCTCCGCGCCCCGGCACACGGCCAGGCCCACGGTCGGACCGCTGTGACTGATCGAGAAGCCGAGGTCCGCCGCCGGATCAAGGGCGGCCTTGCCGTGCGGGCCGCCGCAGCGCGGGCACACGCGGCGCAGTGGCACCCGGGCGGGCGGCAGGCCGAGCAGCCGGCCGAGCACCAGCCGGCTCAGCGCACAACCGACCAGGAACTGCTGCCGGTTGAGGGGGTCGGCGGTGGCCTCGTACCGGGCCCGCTCCACCGGGTCGAGCAGCCCGGGCAGGCCCGGGTACGCACCGGACAGCCGGGCCCACCACACCTGCACGGGACGCGTCCCGGACCGACGCCCTGACGGGTCGTCGGATCCGGCGTGCTGCGCGTCGTCCACAAGCCTTCCCCGATCAGCACCTTGGGGCCGGGGCGGGGCGGCTCTCGCCGTCGGCCCGCTACGGCGGCGGGGTTTCCAGGTGTGCACGCTCCGGGACGTGCGTGATGCCCTCCACCGGGACCATTCCGGGATTCGCCTGCGGTCGTCGGAGGGGCTGGCTGTGATGAGGAGGGGCCGGTCGTCCGGTGGGGAGTGAACGGGAGGAGATCACCGGGGGTCGAGCGGACGTTCCCGGTCGTCGGTCCCTTCCCCGTCGACCAGGATGTCCGCGGGATGGTCCTCGTCCTCGCCCGTGGCGAGTTCCTGCTGAAGGGCCCTGAGGTCGGTACTGGGGGCGTGATACTTGAGCTCGCGAGCGATTTTGGCCTGCTTCGCACGTGCGCGACCGCGTCCCATGATCCATCTCCTCACAGATGCCCGGACGCGGGGGCCCGTTCGTCCTCCCCGCGACCGATACTCTCCCTAGACCACACCCCATGCTAGCTCAGCCGACCTGTTACCAGCAGACAGGCCGAAGCCCCGGACCGGGGTCCGGATCCGGTGCGGGGAGAGGCTCAGTGAACGGCGCGGAGGTTCCGGGTCACGTTGATCTTGGTGGGCGAAAGACCCAGTTCGACGCTCTGCATCATGCGCTCGCCGTTCAGTCGGCCGTAGGCGAGCAAATCGACGTTGGCCAGCGAGAATTCCGGCCAGGTGTGAATGCTCAGATGCGACGCGGAAAGCAGGAGAATCGCGGTGACGGCGCCGTTGGGAAAGACGTGCGAGGCCTCGCCGAGAACCTTCGCGTTGCCCTTCTCCGCCGCATCGCGCAGCACCTTCAGAAGGCGCTGCTCATCAGTCAGGATGCTGTGGTCGCTCACCCACACGTCGACGGCGTACGAGCACAGGTCGTCGACGTGTATACCTTCGGTGGCGAGTTCGGCGGGATTACTCATGGCGCGCCGGGAAGCAGGTGCGGAAGCCGCTTCCCGCAACTCCTCTCCAGGGGTTCACAACGGGGTTCACATCGTGGTTTCACAACCATCACGGTGACCGGATCGGGGCCTTGACATCCCGACTGCCGACACTTAGCCACCCCAGGCTAGCACCCAGGGTAACGTACCGCAGCGCGCCGCCAGGGGCCTGCGGATCCGCCCGCCGCGGCGTCCGCCGAAGCCCTGTCGGCCCGCCGGCACAGGAGGCGCATTCCCCCGCCGACGCCGCCGGACGAGGACCCGGACCCGCGCACGGCGACGGGGAGACCATTCACGGCTATTCGTTCCGGCCCGCGTTCCTTTACATGTTCCGGTGGATACGGAAAAGCTGCCGCACCTGCGTCCGGATAGCCGGCGCGCACGACAGAATTACCGGACGGGAATGGCGGCGGAACAGCAGCCGACCGTAATTTCCGGACCGCCCTTAGACGCCTGGCGTCGGGGTTCTGCGGCCCCGTATACTGGCACGAACATTCTCACCCCACGTGGAGCAACATTGTGACGAACGCCCGTCGACGACGCCGCAGTCTCAGCGCCGACCGAGTGCTCAATGATGTCGCGGACGCCGTCAGGCTCCAGGAAGGGCCTCCGGGGGTGCGGTCGATCCTGCGTGCCATCCGCCGGCTGGCTCCGGCCTCGACCAAGGACATCAGCCGCGCCGTCGGCCTGCCGGTACCGATCGTGGCTGCCGTGGGCAACGAACTGCGCCAGCGCGGGCTGATCACCAGGGAACGCCCGTCGCGGCTCACCGAGGCCGGCCGGGCCGTCGTCACCGAGCTGGGCATGGACCTCACGCTGGACGCCACCTGCCGCACCTGTGACGGGCGCGAACTGGTGATCCCGGAGGTGCTGGACGAGGCGGTCGCCCGCCTGTCCGCGATCATGGAGGACGGTCCGGCCGTCGACATGACGATCGACCAGTCCAAGTGCACCCCCGAGACCAAGGTGCGGCGCATCCTGGCCCTGCTGTCGTCCGGCACGCTCCCCGGCGGTTCGCTGCTGCTGATCGGCGACGACGACCTGATCTCGCTCGCGGTCGCCGTGGTCGGCGACGTGCTGGGCAGCCCCCTCGTCGACCAGGTCACGGTGGTCGACATCTCCCCCGACATCCTCGGCTACATCCAGCGGGTGTCGGCGGACCTCGGCACGCGGATAGAGACGGTCCAGCACGACCTGCGCAATCCGCTCCCGGAAAAGCTGCACCGCCAGTTCGACGTGGCGATGACCGACCCGCCGTACACCCCCGAGGGCGCCCGGCTGTTCTTGTCGCGCGCGGTGGAAGGACTGCGTCCGGGCCCGGCCCACAGCATTTTCCTGTCATTCGGCGGGAAGAGCCCGGACGAAATGCTCCAGGTGCAGCGCGAAATCATGGAACTCGGTCTCGTCACCAACGGGTATATCCGTAACTTCAACGAGTACGAGGGCAGCGGAATCCTGGGCGGGGTCGGATTCTTCCAGCATCTCCTCACCACGAGCGCGACCGCGCCTTCCCAGGAAGGCGATTACAAGGGCCCGCTCTACACGGGTGACAAACGCTCGCGGCAGCGTATGTACGAATGCGTGGCCTGCGGGGAACTGGTCCGGGTCGGCCCCGGCGCCAAGTGGGCCTCGGTGGGCGTGCTGCGCGCGGAAGGCTGCCCGAACTGCGGCAAGGGGCCCTTCCGCCCCGGCCCGCTGGTGCCGGCCGGACCCGAGCAGCAGACCCGGCAGCCCGCCTCGGCGGCCCGGCACACCGGCGGCCGCCCGCAGGTGACGGCGGCAGCGCCGGAACCCGCGACGGCACGGTCCGACACACCGGAACCCGCCACGGCACAGTCCGGCACACCCGCGCCCGGCACGGCACAGGCCGGCGCGCAGGAGCGGGCCGGGGAGACGGCCCCTCCCGTGCCGGCCCGCCCGGGCTGGCACCCGCCGACCGCCGACGAGCGCGACGTGCTCGAGGAGCGGGCAGCGCCCTACGTCACCCGGCAGGCCGACGAGGGGGACCTGGAGGCGATCGGGGACTTCGAGGTCGACATCGCCCGTGTCTCCTTCGGCGGTGACGCCGTGGACGACCCGGTGCGGCACCGGACGCGGATGGCGCGCGCGATGGAGAAGTCCAAGGACGGGATGATCGTCGCCCACCGGCCGGGCGACCCGGCGATCGGCTGGCTCTGGGTCAGCGTCAACCAGAACACGATGACCGGTGACCGGTACGCGAACTTCCGTTCGCTGGCGGTGGCCCCCGTGGAGCGCCGGGCCGAGGTGGCGGAACTGCTCATCTCCTCGGGGCTGGAGTTCGCCGTGCGGCACGGGCTCACCGAGGTCGTGGGCCGGGTGCACGTCGGCAACGTCCCGATGCGCACCCTGTACCGGAAGTTCGGTTTCACCCCGACCAACCTCGTGATGAAGCTGCGGCTTCCGGCGGGCGCCGACGACAGTGCGTCCGAGCGACAGGACCCGAGCCATGCTGGACACTGACGGCGTCAAGTGCGTCGTGTGGGACCTCGACGGCACCCTGTGGGACGGCGTGGCGGTGGAGCGCGCCGACAGCGGGCTGCCCGAGGTCCGTCCGGAGATGCTGGCCGCGGTCGACGCGCTCGCCGGGCGCGGTGTGCTGAGCAGCATCGCCAGCCGCAGCGCCCCCGAGGTGCTGGAGCGCCTCACCCGTGACACCGGGCTCGCCGCCCGCTTCCTGGCCCCGCAGGTGTCCTGGCAGGACAAGAGCACCGCCCTGCGCAGGATCGCCGCGGAGCTGGGGGTGGCGGTCGAGTCGCTCCTCCTGGTCGATGACTCGCCGTACGAGCGGGCCGAGGTGGAAGCCCTGCTGCCCGGGGTGCGTACGGCGGATCCGCGGGACGTGCCCGCGCTGCTCGCCTCTTTCGACGGACGGCCGGTCACCGCGGAGGCCCGCGCGCGGGTCGACCGGTACCGGACCGAGGAGGTCCGCCGCCGGGCGGGCGAGCGCTTCGAGGGCAGCAGGGAGGAGTTCCTGCGGTGGTGCGAGATGCGCATCGAGATCGGCGCGGCGGGGCGCGAGGAGATTCCCCGTGCGCTCGAACTCGCCGAGCGCACCCACCGGTTGAACTCGTCCGGGCTGGACCGCGAGCAGGTCCGGCTGATGAACGAGCAGGGGGGACACCGGCTGTTCACGGCGCGGATGACCGACCGGTTCGGGGACTACGGGATCATCGGCATGGCGCTGGTGCGGCCCGGCCCCACGGCGTGGTCGGTGCCCCTGCTCGCCCTGTCCTGCCGCATCGCCGGCCGTGGTGCCTCCGTCGCCTTCCTGCGCTGGCTGATGGAGGAGGCCCGGACGGCCGGAGCGGACGAGTTCACGACGGACCTCAGGCCCACCGGGGCCAACACCGAACTGCGGCTGCTGTTCCGCCAGGCCGGCCTGCGCATCGCCGGCGAAGGCGGCGACCCGGCGCAGTCGACGGTGACGCTGACCCGCACCCTCCACGGCGACCTGCCTTCCTGGCCCGGCTGGCTGCAGGTGTGTCCGCTGCCGATTGGACCGACCCCATGACCGAAGAACCCCTGCACGAACAGCGGGCCCACGTGGAGCGGGAGATCCGCGCGATGCTGGCCGAGGCCACCCGCGCGGACCTGTCCCGCATCGGGGAACTGCCCGCGGAGACCAAGCTGTTCGGCTCCGAGATCTCGCTGTCGTCCCTGGCCGGCGTCACGCTGCTGGCCGCGATCACCGAGCGCTACGGCGTCGACGTGGCCGCCCAGGACCTGAGCCTGGACTGCCTGGAGTCCATCGCCACCCTCGTGGACTTCGTGGTGTGGCACCTGGCGATATCGCCGGAGAGCAGCGTCTGACTCAGCGCACCGTCCACGTCAGGGAGTTGACCGTCCGGGCCCGCACCGCGGGCTCCCGGACAGCCGCCGTGCGGTCGGTCACGGTCGCCGTGATCCGGTGCTCCCGGCCGTGCCCGCGGACGCCCAGGACGTGCGGTGTCACCGTCCGCAGGCCGGCCGCCCAGGGGACCTCCCGGCCGTCCACGGACCAGGTGAGGCGGAGATCGGCGAGGCCGGTCACGGGGGCGAGGCGTACGGTGATCAGCCGGTTCCCGCGGACCGGCTCGGTCGTGGGGACACGGGAGGTCAGTGCGTCCGCGTCGGCGTAGAAGCCGGCGATCATCGCCTCCCGTCCGACGACGTTGAATTCGGTCGAGGCCAGGGTGCGCATGAGGGACGTGTCGGTCGGGCGGTAGACGCCCGTCTCGTAGTAGCCCCCGCCCTCGTACGTGCCCACGACCGAGCCGGTCGGGTCCTGGGCCCCGGCCCAGCGGGACCACTTCGCGGCGTCCGGGTCGCGGTGGAGGGTGAGGTTGGCCGCGGCCGGTTCCTCGGTGCCGGGATAGGCGCCCTGGCCCGCGTACTGGTACTCGTCGGCCAGCCCGCCGATGGAATGGCCCAGTTCGTGGGCCCCTATGAGGTACGACCTGTCGTTGTCGGACGACATCGTCGCCACTCCGTGGAACGGCGAGGCGGGCGGCAGGTCCGCGGTGGAGTAGCCGGCACCGCCGTACTTGGCCGAGTTGGCGACGACGAAGACGATGTCGGCGTCCGGGGCGAGGCGGGCGTAGCGCGCGACCGCGTCCGTGTCGACGCACAGGAGGCGCTCGATGTCGTCGCAGAAGAAGGCCGAGTGCAGCGCGGTGTCCTTCACCACGTCGGCCGTCGGGTCGCCGGAGACGCCGGAGTCGGGGGAGACGGTGTCGACGAGCCAGACGTTGAACAGGCCGCGGTAGCTGCGGTACGGCTCGACCTCGAAGATCGCGTCCAGCTTCTCCTCCGCGTCCGCGGCGAACTCGTCCTGTTCGTCGGCGGTGTAGCCGTCGCCCATCACCACCAGGTCGAGCCGTCCGGACACCGGCCCGGTCCGCTGCAACGCCCGTACCGCCGGTTCGGTGTACGGCGGCTTGCCCGTGCCGGGGCTCCCCGGGCGGGCGGACCGGGCCGGGGCGCCCGCCGGGACGGTCACCTGGCGGGGCTCGGCGTCCGGTCCCGGGAAGTACTCGACGTGCTGGGCGCGGGGCGTGGGAGCTGCCGCCCGGGCCGGCCCTGCGTGCGCGGCGCCGGCCAGTGCCGCCACGGCGACGAAGGCGGCCCCGGCCGCGGTGATCCAGCGCGTACGCGGTCTTGCGCGGTGCGGCACGGCAACCTCGCTCAAGTATCAAGTTAAACGGACTTAATGTCGCGCTTAACCTAGGAGTGCCGTGCCGGATCGGCAAGAGCTGTGCGGGAGTTGACTTGCCGTGAGGGGTGAGCCTGCGCGTCGCGGGTTACTGCGACCGCTCCGGTGAGCCGCTCTTCCCGTGCCGGACCGCGCTGTTGGCCAGCCACTCGGACCAGCTGAGGTTCCAGTCGCCGTAGCCGTTGCCGGTGGCGACCGTCTCCTTGGAGCCGGTGACACGGATGACGTCACCGGGGATGACCCGCCGGTAGAAACGCTCGGCGGTGCCGTCGGTGGAGAGGCCGACGCAGCCGTGGGTGACGTTGGACCGGCCCGCGTAGGTGTCGGCGTTCGGGTTCTGGTGGAGGTACGTACCGGACGTGGTGACGTGCACGGCCCAGAAGTAGTAGTCGTGGTAGGCGTCGCCGAGGTTGACGGTCCGGGAGTCCATGAAGACCTTGGGCTGCTTGTCCAGCACCACCATGGTCCCGTTCCAGGTGTCCAGGCCGGGACGGCCGGCGGTGACCGGGATGCGGGTGGTGGGCTTGCCGTCCTCGGTGACGGTCATGGTGTGGCTGCGCACGTCGACGGTCGCGGTCAGGGCGCGTCCGATGGTGAAGTGCCGTACGGCCTTGGTGCCGACGTGCAGCGTGACGCGGGTGCCGGGCTTCCAGTAGGCGGGCGGGCGGTAGTCGACGCGCTGTCCGTCGAGGAGGTTGCGGTCCTTGACCCAGCTCCAGGCGCCCCCGACGGCGGGGTCGGTGCCGACGGTGAGCCGGCGCTCGACCTCGGCCCGCTGGGCCCGGGGCACGGGCCGCGGGAAGGTGACGGATATCGGCATGCCGACCCCGACGGTGGCCCCCTCGCCGACGTTGACCTTGGCCTCGGCGAGCACGGCCGGCTCGGGAACGGCGGGCGCGGTCCGGGTGGGTGCGTGGGCGGGCGTGCGGGTGCCCGCACCGGCCGGGGCGGAAGACCCGGCCGCGGCGGACGAGGTGGTGGCCGCGCATCCGGTCGCGGCGAGGACGAGCGCACCGGCCGCGGCGAGGACACCGGCGACACGGCGCCGGCCGCGCGCACGGCCGGTGGAGACGTACGGGTGACGGCCGGTGGAGTCGTACGGACGGTGGCCGGGCCCGTCGTACGGGCGGCGGCTGGTCGAGTCGTGCGTGGACACGGAGTTCCCCCTGAGATGCGTGCGGACATGGTCTGTACGCACGGCACGGGAGGCGGGTTGCATCCCGCCCGGGGAATTTCCGGGAGGGGATCCTGGCGGGTGGCGGCCCTGCCGACCCGTAGGATCGCCTCGCCGGAGGGGGTTCCGGACGGAGATCCGCAGGGGATCCTGAGGGTGATGCGCGCGGGGACACGCACCGGTGTGGCGCGAGATGCGGCGGGGGGCCGATGACCGAGGAGGAGTTCGACGCCTTCTACGCGGCCGCCTTCCCCCGCCTGGTGGGACAGCTGTACGCCTTCACCGGCGACCACGCCGAGGCCCAGGACGTGGTGCAGGAAGCCTTCGTACGGGCCTGGGACCGGCGTACGTCGTTCGACGCGGCCGAGGCACCGGAGGCGTGGATCCGCACGGTCGCCACCCGGCTCGCGGTCAGCCGTTTCCGGCGCGCCCGGCGCTGGCTGGAGCTGGTCCGCAAGGACACACCGCCGGAGCAGATCGCGGGGCCGGGGCCCGAACACGTCGCGCTGGTCGCCGCGCTGCGCGAACTGCCCCCCGCGCAACGGCTGGCCGTGGTCCTCTACCACGTGTGCGACCTGAGCGTGGACCAGGTCGCCGCGGAGACCGGCTCGCCGGTCGGGACGGTCAAGGCGCGACTGGCCCGTGGCCGCGCCGCCCTCGCCCGCCATCTGTCGCCCGAGGAGACTGAGACCATGACCGGGACGAAGGAGGCCACGCATGCCTCATGACCCGTCGGGCCCGGCCGTGCCCGGGCAGTCCGCCGACCGGCTCACCGACGCGCTGCGCGAGGTGGCGGTTCAGGGCCGGCGCTCCGCACCCGGCCCCGGTTCCGTCGTACGGCGGCGGGCCGTGCTGCGCCGCCGTGTCCGCCGGGGCGGACTGGTCTCGGCCGGCCTCGCCGTGGCGGCCACCGCCGTCCTCGCCGGTACGGCCCTGCTGGACCCCGCCGACCGGCCGGCTCCCCCGCCCGCGGCGACCGCCTCCACCACCGCTCCGGCCCCGCTCCCGTCCGACGAGGACACCGCGGTCCGCGACATCAGCGTCGACCTGAACACCCTGGAACTGCACGCGGGCGGACGGACGTTCCCCGTCTCGGCGCCCGGCATGAACCACCCGTTCCGCGGTGACTCGGTCGCCCGCGTCACCGGCCGCCACCGGCACGCGAGGTTCAGCGCGTCGCCGACGGGCGTGGTGGAGCAGCACGACTGGGTGCTGTCCTTCGCCGGATCGCGGGACGATCCGCACTTCGTCTACGGCGCCGACGGCATGACGGACGTCCCGGGCCGCCGCCCGTCCACGCTGGGCCTGATCGGGCTGCGCACCGCCGACGCCCGCTGGCTCTACGCGCACACCACCGTCGGCACCAAGATCACGATCACCGGCGACGGCACCTGACCCGGCTGCCGGCCGCGGCTCCTCGGACGCCGGCTCAGCACCTGCCGGCGGGGGCCGCGCTCATCGCGTCGCCCTGCCAGGCGACGTGGCGGACCGTCGCGGCCCCCTTGCCGGACGCGGGCTCCACCTTGATCGTCACGCCGGTGCCATCGGCCGCCAGGAGTTCCCCGCACACCTTCTCGCCCCGCGTGTGCACCACGACCTTCTGCGCCGGCTCGTCCGGTGCCGGTGCCACCCAGGTGACCAGGATCCCGGCAGCGGTGACCGGCACGCCGAGCAGGGTCGCCCAGCGTGCGAGCGAGACCCGCGACACGATCCGCTCCCGCTCGTCGCGCTCCCAGTCCAGCAGCGCGATGGCATCGGCGTACTTCAGCCCGCCGCCGGGCCGGCCGTGGGCGGCCGCCACGGCGAGGAAGGCGGCGGCCAGCAGCAGCACCAGGCCGGCTGCCACCGACACCACGACCGCCGTCCGGTAACCCCCGGGGAGTTCCGCCACGTTCTCACGGCCCTTGAGGACCAGCACGGCGGCCAGCAGGCCGGTGGCGATGGTCAGGAAGTTCCGCCAGCCCTCCGCCTGCGCCCGCGCGATCTGCAACTGGGCCTCGGTCATCGCCTCCAGCCGCTTCTGGGCACGCCGGAGCTCCGGCGACGCGTAACGCCTCGGTGCCGTCATGAGCCGGCACCGGCGGGACGGATCGCCACCCATGCGGCCCCACAGCCACCGGCTTCCTCTTCGTCCCCGGCGTGCGGCTGGAGGCACCGGCACCGCATGTACACCTCTCGCGGCACCTCTTCCCGGGCGCGTTCCCGGCGCCACCGCCAGCCCATCGTCACCGCGCCTGGCATCACGTCCGGTACGGGATGGTCGACCGCGTGGCCGCACTCCGGGCAGCTGCCGGAGATGACGAGCCGGGTGCCGGAGAGGTCCCAGACGAACCCGGCCGGCTGGTCCGGCAGGTCTTTGACCTCGTAGGCCTTGTTCTCGTGCGGCACCTCAGTTCCTCTCGTCGGGGTCTCCCCAGCTCGAACGGAGTTGAGAGCTTGGGGAGGGCGGCAGGCGGAGACCGAACAGCGGCGCGTAGTCCTGGAGCCGGGTGCGGACCTCGTCGGCGGTCAGCCCGGTCTCCTCGGCGGCCAGCCCGAGATGGTCCTCGCTCACGTCACCGGTCAGGGCCGGCTCCCCGCCGGTGAGCCGGCCGGTGAGGAGGACGACGTCCCGCCAGTCCGGGGTGCGGGTACAGCTCGGCTCCGGGAACGGGATGCCGAGCCCGACCAGGGCGAAACACTGGAGCCGCCGGTACGTCTGCTGCAGACCGCTGCCCAGCCGTGCGGCCGCCACGACCAGGGCGAACGGCGTGAGCGTCCAGGAGCTGTCCAGGCTGGGCTGGAGCAGCGCGTGTTCGGCGGCCACGTCACGCGTCACCGGTTTCGACGGCCGGACGAAACCGGGAGGCACGGGCACGGTGGGGGCGCCCAGGGACCGGTAGGCGTTCAGGTCGGCTGCGGCGGTGGCGAGGTCGACGCCGCTGCGGTCCGCGAAGCCGGTGAGGTCGCTCAGCGAAATGCGCTTCCGCCACCTCCCGCTCCGGTTGCACAGGGCGTTCAACAGAATGACGTCCGGTTTCAGTGCGGCGGCGTCCTCGGGGATCTCGCACACGTCGAAGCCGTAGACGGCCACCTGGCTGCGCACCTCCTTCGCGGTCTCGGCCAGGCTCAAGCCGGAGTCCGCGGCGAAACCCAGGAGGGAAGAAGCCTCCAGCCGGGCGTTCGGCCCGACGCTCACCACCCCGTAGTTCATGAATCCGATGCGCCGGGACTGCCCCGTCAGGAAGCCCTTCCACAGGCTCCGGGGCCGAGCGGCCCAGGGCTGTGACAGCCAGGCGCGGGCCGCCTCGACGGCGGTGCGCTCGACCAGGCCGGCGTCTGCCAGCGCTTCCACCGCGGCGATGTCCCTCTGCTGTGACTCAGGGTCCCCCAGACCGTCGAGCCGCCCCAGCACAGCCCAGGCGGAGACCGGTGCGGCCGCGGGCGCGTCCCCGTACGCGGCGGGCACCTCCGCCGGAAGGCCCGCGCACCAGTCGGGCGGCAGGAACGGGGCGAGTCCGCCCGGATCCACGACCTCGTAGCCCAGCGGCCCCACCCATCCGTCCAGCCAGCTCGCCGTCTCCCCCACGGTTTCCGCGCGTTTCGCCGCCAGCCGGACCAGGTGCCGCAGACCGATCGGGCCCAGCGGGAGGAAGGGCGGCTCCACGGTCAGGCCGCGGCTGAGCGCCCCGAGCTGCGACTCGTCCAGCCGGCCCGGCAGATCCGGTCCGGCGAGCCGGTATCCGAGGGGCTCGAAGCGGCGCACGACCGCCTCGATCTCCCCCGGCGCGATTCCCGTCTCGTGTGCCCGGCAGGCGACGTCCATCGGCCGCACGAGGGCGGAGAACGGTCCGGAAGCAGTCATGTTGAACCGCCCCTCGGCCCGGTCGTTCAGCAGGACCCGTCGTTCCCGGGCGTCCACGCGGTGGGACGCGAGACCTTTGAGGTCCGGTGGCGCCGGAATCGACCGGTCGAGGGCCGACAGCTGTTCGAACAGCTGCGCGAGAGTGCCCAGGCTCACCTTGTGGCTCTCCGACACGCGCACCATCGCCCGCCGCACGGCATGGTGCCGGACTTCTTCCGCCTCGTCGGACTCCGGCCTGTTCGTTCCCTGGACCGCTTCGTAGAGCGAGGCCGTCAGACCGGTCGGGACGATCTCGTCCAGGGCCCGGATGTCGGCCGCCTCCGGAACGCGCACTCCCGTCACGGCATACCGGCGAAGTTGCCGGATCGCCTCCCGCAGCGAGCGCCCGGTGTCCGCCGCGGCGCGCAGCGGTTCCCTCCAGGCCCCCGCCGGCAGACGCCGGAACAGAACCGCGTCCAGGGGTTCCGGCCGGGGGAGCACTGCGTCCGCGACGACCGCCTCCACCTCCCGTTTCACGCCCAGGGCATGGAGGCGCCAGGCCACGAAGAAGCGCACCCAGGTGTCGGCCTGGCCGATCTCGTCCTTGAGGATCGCGTCGTCGACGGGAAGACAACCGACTTCGCGCAGCCCGATGGCACGCTTGCTCTGGACCCAGTTGGGGCGCCGCGCCCGCACCGGGACCGAGACGGACATGTCGTGCGCCATCAGTTCACCGATGACCTCCTGCGCGAGTCCGGGCCGGGACTCGGCGAGGCTCCACAGCCACTGCAGCGGGAACGGCCGCCACGCCGAGCGGATCAGCGCCGGGACGGCCGCCTTGAGGTCCTCCTCGACGGCTCGCTCGTCGTATCCGAGGAAGCGGTTGCGATCGACGCTCAGCTCCGGCCGGTGCCTGCCCCGCAGATTCACGACGTACCCGTGCGGGGTGTCGGCCTCCGAGACGAACAGCCCGTCCGCCAGCAGCATGCCGGGCCCCTGCACCCACCACACTCCGTCGGTGGCCTCGATGCGCGCGTTCGGCAGGGTGGAGTCGCCGTACAGGTCACCGGGCCGCCAGGTCACCGGCTCACCGTCGAACTCCTGGGCCGTCACCAGCACCGGGCTGCACCACAGGAACTCACGCAGCGTCTGGATGAGGGACGGGCGTTGTCCGGCCGTCCCCTCGGGATCGTCGTGCAGGTACAGCCGGACCCTGGTGCCCCCGCTCTCCAGTTCCTTCTGCTCCTTGCTCAGGTGCATCAGCCCCGAGCCGGCGGTGACGCTGGCCCGGTGGCCGTCGGGGAGGGCGATGTGCCCGGCCAGGTCGACCGGCCGGGTGGTCACCTCCACCTCCTCGGCCAGCATGAAGTAGCTGAAGACACCGATGCCGAACCGGCTGTTGAGTTCGGTGGTGATGCCGCGCCGGCGCCACCGGCGCATCTCGCGCATACGGCCGGAGGACTGTTCGGAACGGCGCCCGGCCTGGGCGAAGAGGTCCCGCAGCTCCTCGGCGGTCATCCCGACGCCGTTGTCCTCGCACTCGATGTACATGCGTCCGGTGTCCCGGTCGATGTCCTGGGTGAAGACGACGTGGCGCCCGGCGAGCCGCTCCCGCTCGGACTCGGTGTGCCGCGCGTGCTGCGCGTACCGGCGCCGGGCCTGGCGCACCCGGCAGGCGTCGAGGGCGTTCTGGTACAGCTCGCGCACCGCCAGCATCCGGTCCCCGTACAACTGCGTGCCCATGATGAGCGGCTTGACCTCGTCCTCGGCCAGCCGGAACCGGGGCGGCGGATTGTCGAAGCCGCGGTTCCTCGGCATCAGGCCCTCGGTCTTGACCACCTGTGGCAGGCCCGACAGCAGGTCGCCGGGCCGCAGGGCGCGGTGGCTGCGCCGGATCGCCTCCGACTCGGCGGTGATCCGGGCGGCGAGCCGGTCCAGCGCCGTGAACAGGGCCGCGCTGCTGCACTTGAACACCAGCAGCCAGCGGGTGGCCACGGCGTGGCTCGGCACGCCCGCCTTCCTGAACTTGTCCTGGCCCCGGCCGAAGCCGTCGTTCGCGGCGATCTCCTCGATGATGCTCTCCGGCCGGACCTGGGTGGGCTCACGCTCGCCCAGGTGGTCGATGAGCACACCGTCGAGCATGCGCGGGTCGATGGCCAGCAGCCCGGCGAGGTGCAGCAGTGTGGCCAGTTCGGCGGGGCGCCAGCTCCACCGGTCCGCCTCTCCGCACAGCGACGCGCACAGGTCGGTCACCCACTCCCGGCCGTCGGGCGCGACGGCGTCGGCGGGGGTCCCCGTGCCGAGTTGTGAGACCACCTGGACGATGGCCCTGCGCAGCTCGTCCCGCGCGTCGGGGCCCAGCGTCAGCTCGACGGCGCTCTCCGCCGCCTGCACCAGCAGGTCGACCGCACGGCCGAGACTCTCCAGCTCCGCGACCCGGTGGTCCTCCCACAACAGGTCCCAGTCGGCCAGGAAGCGGTGCCGCAGCCAGTACTCGGCGCTGCGGGCGTCGCTCTTGCGTCCGCGGCGCAGCAGCGTCCGGCGGGTCGCCTCGATCTGCCGGTGGGCGCGCCGCACATCGCCCATGTCACGGTCGAGATGAGCCGTGAAGCTGCCCTCCGGCAGCGTCCTGGCGGGCGTGGTGTCGCCCGGGCCGTCCCCGTCGAGGTTGTGCAGCGCCAGCAGGCCGCAGGCCAGCGCCGCCTCGCGCAGGAACGGTGCGCCGAGGAGCACCACGGTCTCGATCAGGCTCAGTCGGGCTCCGGCGGCGTCGACGAGATCGTGGAGCCGCTTGAACAGACGTACCGGGGCGCCTTCGTCGGCCCACGGATCGGCGTCGTCGGGCCGCTTCTCGCAGATGGACACGACCCTCGTGACGACGTCCGCCAACTGCTCCCTGGCCTTGGCGTGCTGGGCGGCCGTGCCCTCGGTCCGCTCCCACAGGTCCGAGCGGATGATGGCGTCCGCCCAGAACCCGCCGGACAGCATCGCCTCGCACAGCTCCACGTCGGCGTGGGTGCCGCCCGTCCCGTCCAGGCTCAGCCAGCAGGCGATGACGGTGGGTGGTCTGCGGTAGGTGTAGTTGGCCGCGATCTCCGGGGTGCGCTGTATCACTCGCCGGATCACCTGACCGAAGGTGCGGGCCTCCGACTCCCGGGCCAGCGCCTCGTTCAGCGCCTTGGCCAGGACGCTGCCGGCGGTGGGGTGTCCCAGTGCCTCCTCACCGGGGGCGCAGGCGCTCAGGATGACCACGTTGTCGCGGCGGCGGGTCGGCGTGACCTTCTCGAAGGTGGCCGGGGGGATGCCGCCGCCGCTCCGGCAGGCGTCGAAGCAGAGCATCACCGTGGCGCTGGACCGCAGCGGCAGCAGCAGGTCGTCGGGCACGATCCCGATCAGACCGTGCGGGTCCAGGGTGCGCTCCCCGTTCTCGCCGTACCGGGCGCGGACGTCGCTGGGGACGAAGCAGTCGGTGCCGTCGATCCGGACGCCGTGACCCGCGAAGTAGACGAGGGCCGCGTCGCCGTCCTGGCTCGCGTTCAGGAACCGGCCCAGTTCCTCCCGGATGTTGCCCTCACTGGTCGCGTCCTCGTCGTCCAGTACGGTCACGTTCTCCGGCAGGTAGCCGCTGCGCAACAGGGTGGTGCGCAGGTTCGCGGCGTCCCTGGCGGTGAACTGCAGGGCCGGAAAGGTGTCCTTCAGCTCCGGCACCTGCGCCAGCTGCGGATACGCGGGCACCGCGATCAGCAGTGCCCGCCGTCGCCCGGCACCCATCGTGCTCACGAACCCCCCTGGTCATCGACGAGTTGACGTCCCGTCATGGCACGGAGGGCGATTATCGCAAAGGAAGTTTCCGAACGTGGTCGGAACGGACGAAGGAGGACGAGGGGGTGGGCGGGACGGGCTTCCGGCCTGCCCCTCCTCGCGTCCTACTCCTCGTCGCTGGTCCGTACCGGCGTGGACCGTCCCGGTTCCGGCAGTTCCGCCTGTTCGGCGCGGACGAGCAGCACGTCGCCGATGAACAGGTCGTAGACCAGGATGCCGATGACGCCGCCGACCAGCGGGCCGACGATCGGGATCCACCAGTAGTCGCTGAACGAGCCGGCCACGCTCCCGGGGAAGGCGAGGCCGTCCCAGCCGGCCGCGTAGGTGAACAGCCGTGGCCCGAAGTCGCGTGCGGGGTTGATGGCGTAGCCGGCGTTGGCACCGTAGGACATGCCGATGGCGGCGACGACGAAGCCGATGACCAGGGGGCCGAGGTTGGCCTTCACGGCCTGGTTGCGCAGGTCGATGACCGCCGCGATCAGCATCAGCAGGAAGGCCGTGCCGACGATCTGGTCGATCAGCGGGCCCCAGATGCCGCCGTGGTAGTAGGGCGCCGGGAAGGTGGCGAAGATCGAGAACGTGGCGTTCGTGTGCCCGTTCACCTTCGGCCCGACCGCGACCTTGTCGTAGGCGTTGATCGCCTGGTGGTAGACGAGGTACACCAGGGCCGCGCCGGTCAGGGCACCGACGACCTGCGAGAACATGTACGGCAGGACCTTGGTCCAGGAGAATCCCCGGCGCAGGGCCATGGCCAGCGTCACCGCCGGGTTCAGGTGGGCGCCGCTGACGCCGCCGGCGACGTAGACACCGAAGACGACGGCGAAGGCCCAGCCGAAGGTGATCAGCAGCCAGTCGCCGGCCGCGAGGAAGATCGTCGTCGGGGTGGCTGCCCGGCCCGAGCCCGGCAGCGCCGCGACCGCCATCGCGACCACGCCGCAGCCGAAGGCGATGAGGACGAGGGTTCCGAGGAACTCCGCCAGGCACTCGCCCAGCAGCCCGCCCCGGCTCCTGAGCCGGGACGTCTTGACGAGCGGAGGTATTTCCACAGCCATGAAGGCCCCCTTTGAAGAGAGCAATGCGGCCAACATCACCATATTGGCTCACAAAGTCACTCCCCGCAGGATGACCGTGCGCGGCAGCCGGCCGGCGGGTCAGCTGTCGAGGTCGTCGGCGTAGTGCCGGAACCCGTGCCGCTCCCGGTGCACGCGCCACAGGGTGTCGGCGAGCGCGTCCGGGTCCTTGCGGGCGTGACCGACGGTGATCGCCCCCGGGATCACCAGCTGGGCGACATGGATGCCCTCCCCGGCGAGCCGCTCGTGCAGCAGGTGCCCGTAGGCGCTCTCCGCGGCGAAGGCGATCGACGTCCCGGCCCGCTCGGGATGCGGTACGGCGGCGGACCCGCCGTTGACGAACAGGATCGTGCCGCGCCCGAGCCGCCGCATCCCCGGCAGCACCTGCTGCACGGCGGCCACCGGCCCGTACACGGAGAACTCGATCGGCCCCACCAGGTCCCGGTGCCCGGTGTCCAGCACGGGCTGCATGAAGTCCCGGTGCGGCACCGGGCTGTACTGGAGCACCTCGACCGTCCCGAGCGCGTCGGCGAGGTCGCGCAGGGCCGCGGCCAGTTCCTCGGGGCGGCGCACGTCGGCGGAGAACCCGCGCGCGGTGATCCCCTCTCCGGCGAGCCCGTCGGTGATCAGTCCCAGCCGCGCCCGGTCCCGGGCGACGAGCCCGACGCCGAATCCTTCCCGGCCGAACCGCCGGGCGACGGCGGCCCCGAGCCCCGGTCCGGCTCCCACGATGGCGATACTGGTCATGCCAGGCATCCGTACCGCACGAGCCGCCACCCCACACCGCCTGTGCAGACCCGGCCGCACCGCACGAGCCGCCACCCCACACCGCTAGTGCAGACCCGGCCGCACCGCCTGTGCCGAACCCCGCCCGCACCGGGCCGGTCCGGGGCCGGCGCCGCCGGTCACGCGCCCGCAGGCGTCCCGGCCGGCTGTGCGGGTGCATGCTCCTCCTGCGGCTGCGGTCCTCGCCGCAGCCGCTCCACCTGTACGGCCGTGACGGCCCGCACGGCGAAGGCCCCCGCCACGGCGGCACCGACGACGGCCGCGTCACTGGCGAGCAGCTGCCACACGTCCGTGTAGGCGCGGCCGATGATCTCGTCGGTGGAGTCGCGGTACACGATCCCCACCCCGCTGAGCATGCCGATCAGCCACAGCACCCACCACACCTCGACGGAGACGGGCAGCTTCCGTCCCGGTGCGGTGCGCCGGAACGCATCGGCGACGATCCCCCGCGGGAACCACAGGTTGACGACCGGCATGATCCAGCCGAGGTACACCCAGATCCCGGCGTACTTGGGCGCCTGCCCCGACAGCGCGTCCGCGTTGTCCCGCAGCCGCAGCAGCCAGGAGAGGAACAGCAGCACGCACAGGACGACGGCGGCGCCTCCGACGGAGGTGACCAAGTGGTACGAGTTCTCCAGGGCGTCGAGCGGCCGGTGCACGCCACCGCCCTGGTCCGGCGGACCCGACGCCGGCTCGCCCGCCAGCGCCAGCCGCAGCTCCCACACCGCTCGCACGATCCAGGCGAGCCCGGCGAGCAGGAGCCCGCCGGCGGCGAGCCGCCCTGTCACCTGCACGGGCCCGCAGGAAGGCGTAGGGCCCACGGCCCGGTCCGTCTGTTCGATCACCGGCTCATCCTGGCGGGTGCGGTGATGCGGCGCCAGACAGGTGGGACGGGGATCACGTCGCCGTGCACGCCGCACGGAGGGACAGCGTCGTCAGGCGTGCCTCGTGCCATCCGGCCTCATGCCATCCAGAAGAACACCGCCGTCATGCGCTTCTGCGCCGGTGTCCGGCCGTGGTACGCGGTCGCACTGTGCACGAGGTTGGCGTGGTAGAGCAGCAGGCGGTTGTACCGGTGCGGGACGCGGACGTCCTCCTCGAAGGCGTCCGGGCTGACGAAACGGGTGCCGAGTGCCTCGACCAGGTTGGTGTGCGGGGCCTGGACGACGTTGCCGCCGAGCCGTCCGCCGGGGAGCCGCTGGCGGTAGAAACTGGTGCCGCAGTCCTTGGGGACGTCCGGGTTGAGGTAGAGGACGGCCGCGTACCGGCACAGGGCACGGGAGTCGGTGTGCGGGCGGGGCTCGCTCTCGCCCTCGCCGACCACCTGGACGCAGTTGTGGTTGAGGGTGCCGCCGCCGGGCGTCCGCTGCACCCATAGCTCCTTCGCCCCGGTCGCCTTCTTCACCAGCTTCTCGACGCGGGCGAGTTCGGGCGGTTCGAGGCCGGGCATGGCGCGCAGGCCGGGCCACGACTCGGAGGTGAAGGGGTACCCCTCGACCCAGTCGTCCTTGGCCAGGCACCGCTGCCGTACGGCGTCAACGTCCGGCAGGACGTCGTCCAGCACCCAGTAGTCACGGCCCGAGGTGGGCTTGCGGTAGGGCAGGACGGGCAGCGCGGCGGGCGTGCGGCGCGCGGGCGGTGGGGGCATGCGGCGAATCTAGGCGGGCCCCCGGTCTGCCTTCGCCCGGGAAGGGGTCAACCTTGCACCGGGGAGCAGTCATCGTTCGGCCAAGGGCGCTGGAAGATTCTTTACTCGCGGCCGCTGATACGAATCGCCTCCGTATCCGTACTGCTGTGCGTCCGAACCATGGGCTGGACCCCAGCAGGAGGAACGGTGCGGTTTTCGCGGAACGCGACGGGAACGCTTTTCGTGGGCGGTGCGATGGCCCTGACTCTCGCGGCCCTCGCCTACCCCGGCATGCTCGGCCTGGACAAGGTCGCCACGGCCCAGGACCGCATCATCGCCAACACCCAGTGGGGTCCGCTCACCGAGCAGGACCGGGACTTCGTGGTGAAGGTGCGGGCGGCCGGGCTGTGGGAGTACCCGCTCGGCCAGATCGGGCTGCAGAAGGGCAGCAGCAAGGGCGTGAAGACGGCCAGCGCGCACCTGGTCGACGGGCACGCCGCGCTGGACGCCTCCTGCCGCAAGATCGCCCCGATGCTGAACATCACGCTGCCCAACGTGGCCAGTCCGCAGCAGGAGGGCTTCGTCGCCCAGCTCAAGGGCGAGAGCGGCAAGCAGTTCGACACCGACTTCGCCAACATCCTGCGGATGACCCACGGCTCGATCTTCAACACGATCGCGAAGATCCGCTCCACCACCAAGAACTCGCTGGTGCGTGCCCTCGCCGACCAGGCCAACGACACCGTGCTGGACCACATCACCGTGATGGAGAAGACCGGTCTGGTCGACTTCGACCAGACCCTCTTCCAGCAGACCACACCGCCGAAGCTGCCCAACTCCGACCTGACCCCGCCGCCACCCGCCGCCGGTCAGCCGGAGGTGGTGCTCACGCCGCCGCCGACCGCCACCTCCACCCCGCTGGACCTCAGCGGCGCCACCGGCGGCGGCACGGGCGGCACCGCCCCCAGCCCGGCCCCGCCGGCCGGCTAGGCCAGCCAGACGGTCGTGTCCGGCGGGAGCGTCTTCCCGTCGGCCAGCGGGGTGCTGGCCAGCAGCACCTCACCCGGCGGCAGCGGCACCGGTGCGTCGCCTGCGTTGGTGACGCTGCGCCAGGCCTCGGTGCGGCGGAAGTCGAGCACGCCGGCGGGCGTGTCCGGCGTCCAGGTCAGCGTCTCGCCCTCCAGCAGCTTGCGGCGCAGCCGCAGTGCCGTGCGGTACAGCTCCAGCGTGGAGCCCTCGGTGCCGGCCTGTGCCTCCACGGCGTACCGGGCGAAGGACGCCGGCTGCGGCAGCCAGGCGGCACCCGGCCCGAAGCCGTACGAGGGGCCGGTCACCGTCCACGGCAGCGGCACCCGGCAGCCGTCGCGGCCCTTGCGGACATGGCCGGTCTGTTCCCAGATCGGGTCCTGCAGCACTTCGAAGGGCAGGTCGGCGACCTCGGGCAGGCCGAGTTCCTCGCCCTGGTAGAGGTACGCCGAGCCGGGCAGCGCCAGCATCAGCAGGGTCGCGGCCCGGGCCCGGCGCAGGCCGGCCGACGGGTCGAGCGCGGGCGCGGTGCCGCCGGACAGCAGCCAGGCGGCGGGGTCGGTGCCGGGCGGCAGCACGAGCCGGGAGGCGTGCCGGACGACGTCGTGGTTGGACAGCACCCAGGTCGCGGAGGCGCCGACGGCGTGGGCCGTGCCCAGTGAGCCGGTGATGACCTCGCGCAGCTCCGCCGCGTCCCAGTGGGCCTCCAGGTACTCGAAGTTGAAGGCCTGGCCGAGTTCGTCGGGGCGGGCGTACAGGGCGCGGCGGGCGCCCGGGACCCAGGCCTCGGCGACGGCGGTGCGCGGCGGGCTGTAGGCGTCGAAGATCTTGCGCCAGTCGCGGTAGATCTCGTGGACCTCGTCGCGGTCCCAGTACGGGTGGCTGCCCGGCACCACCTTCGGCAGGGCGTCCTCGCCGGTGGCGCCGATGTCGCCGATGTCCCGCAGCGGCTCGGTGAGGTCCTTGGCGAGGCCGTGGGCGACGTCGACGCGGAAGCCGTCGACGCCCCGGTCGGACCAGAAGCGCAGGGTGGTGCGGAAGTCGGCGCGGACCTCCTCGTTGCCCCAGTCGAGGTCGGGCTGTTCGGGAGCGAAGAGGTGCAGGTACCAGTCGCCGTCGGGGACCCGCCGCCAGGCGCTGCCGCCGAACACCGACTGCCAGTCACTGGGCGGGAGTTCGCCGTGCGCTCCGCGGCCCGGCCGGAAGACGTACCGGTCCCGGGCGGGGGAGCCGGGGCCGGCGCGCAGCGCCTCCTGGAACCAGGGGTGCAGGTGCGAGGTGTGGTTGGGGACGATGTCCACGACGACCTTCAGACCGAGCCGGTGCGCCTCGGTGACCAGGGCGTCGAAGTCGTCCAGGGTACCGAGGCGCTCGTCGACCCCGCGCGGGTCGATGACGTCGTAGCCGCCGTCGGCGAGTTCGGAGGGGTAGAACGGGCTGAGCCACAGGGCGTCCACGCCGAGTGCGGCGAGGTGGTTCAGCCGCTCGGTGACGCCCCTGAGGTCGCCGAGTCCGTCACCGTCGGCGTCGGCGAAGCTGCGGGGATAGACCTGGTAGATGACGGCCTGCCGCCACCAGTCGGGGTTCCTGGACGAGAGGTCCGGCGTGAGGTCTGCCATACGGGCTCCGTTCGGGCGGTACGACGGTCGCTGTGCCGTGGGGACGACAGTACAGAATCTGTCCACCTTGCCCGGATAGGGAACCTTTTCGCGGGTGGTCGGGCGGCGCAGTGCCGCGCCGGAGCACGGAAACGCGGGAAACGCCGGAGCGCGGGAACGCCGGAACGCGGGACGGACGCCGCGCCGGCGCCCGGTGAGCGGCGGCTCCCGGTGAGCGGCGGCTCCCGCCGGAGGCTCCGCCCTCGCGGGACGCGTCACCTCACGGCGCGGCCCGGTCCACCGTCTCCAGGTACAGCTTCACGTAGCGGTCCACGTCGACCTCCAACGCGACGTCCACCAGTGCGTGTTCGCGCCGGCCCTCGTGGATCTCGGACTCGCCGGGGCGGGGGCGGCGGTCGACGACGGTCTGGCCGCGGGACGGGCCGGGGGCCAGCGAGACCTCGACCGGCAGCAGCCGGGTGGTGATGCCCTGCGGGTCGGCGACCGCGCAGACCGCGCCCGCGTCGCCGAGGCCGCCCGCCTCCTCCGCCTCCGGCGGGCCGCCCTGCGAGGTCGGCCGGTGGGCGAGGAGTTCGCCGGCCAGGCGGGTGCCGGGCTCGGCGCTCGCGCGCAGCCGGTGCACCTCCGGACCCGGGACGACGACCTGCTGGAAGACGTCCAGGCCGTACATCGTGATCGGCACCCCGGCCGTGAGCAGGATCGCCGCGGCCTCCGGGTCGTGCCACACGTTGAACTCCGCCACCGGTGTGGCGTTCCCGGTGGCCACCGCCCCGCCCATGAACACGATCCGCTCGATGTTCCGGGTCACCTCGGGGTGGCTGCGCAACAGCAGGGCGATGTTCGTCAGGGGCGCGGTCGGGATCAGGGTGACCGGGCGCGGGGAGGCGAGGATCTCGCGGTGCAGGAGGGTGACGGCGTCGACGGCCGCCGGGGCCCGGGTGGGCGCCGGCAGGCCCAGGTCGCCCATCCCGTCCGTGCCGTGCACGTGCCGGGCCGGGCGGGCCGGCTCCAGCAGCGGGCGTTCCGCTCCCCGCGCCACCGGGATGTCGGGGGCGCCCGCCTGCTCCAGCACGGTCAGGGTGTTGCGGACCACCCCGTCGACGTCGGTGTTCCCGGCCACGCAGGTCACCGCCCGCAGATCCAGGCCCGGATGGCGTACGGCGAGCAGCAGGGCCAGGGCGTCGTCGACGCCGGTGTCGCAGTCGATGATCACGGGGATGGGCTGACCGGTCACGGCGGACTCCTTCCGTCGTGCCGACCTTAGATCAGTCCCAGAGCGCGGTGCCGCGTGCCGCCACCCGTTCGGTGATCCGCCCCAGCAGGTCGGGCACCGGCAGCGCGCCGGGGCGCCGGCCGTCCCGCAGCCGCACGGCGGCCAGCCCGGCCTCCGCCTCCCGGGCGCCGATCACCGCCTGGTACGGCACCAGGCACGCCGCACGGATCCGGGCGCCCAGGGTGCCGTCCCCGGGGCCCGCGAGTTCGGCGCGCAGGCCGAGCGCGACCGCCTCCCGGACCATCGCCGCCGCCGGCCCGACCTGCTCCTCGGCCACCGGCAGCACGACCAGCTGCACGGGTGCCAGCCAGGCCGGGAACGCGCCGCGGTGCGCCTCGACGAGGTGGGCGACGGCCCGCTCCACGCTGCCGATGACGCTGCGGTGCACCATCACCGGCCGGTGCTTCGCACCGTCGGCGCCGATGTAGTGCAGGTCGAAGCGGGCGGGCTGGTGGAAGTCGATCTGCACGGTGGACAGGGTGGACTCACGGCCCGCCGGGTCGGCGACCTGCACGTCGATCTTCGGCCCGTAGAACGCGGCCTCGCCCTCGGCCTCCTCGTACGCCACCCCGGAGGCGTCCAGCACCTCCCGGAGCAGTGCGGTGGCCCGCTGCCACAGCTCGGGGCCGGCGACGTACTTGCCGCCCGCGCCGGGCAGCGACAGCCGGTGGCGTACGGCCTCGATGCCGAGGTCGGCGTAGGCGCGGGAGATCAGCTCCAGTGCGGCACGGGCCTCCTCGACAGCCTGGTCCAGGGTGCAGAAGATGTGCGCGTCGTTGAGCTGGATGGCGCGGACCCGGGTCAGGCCGCCGAGTACGCCGGACAGCTCGGCCCGGTACATGGTGCCCAGTTCGGCGATGCGCAGGGGCAGTTCGCGGTAGCTGTGGGAGCGGGAGCGGTAGACGAGGGCGTGGTGGGGGCAGAGGCTCGGCCGCAGCACGACCTCCTCGGCGCCGAGCTTCATCGGCGGGTACATGTCGTCGCTGTAGTGGTCCCAGTGCCCGGAGATCTCGTACAGCTCCCGCTTGCCGAGCGCGGGTGAGTACACGTGCCGGTAGCCGGCCCGGCGTTCGGCGTCGCGGACGTACTCCTCCAGGGTGTGCCGGACGACCGCTCCGTCGGGCAGCCAGTACGGCAGGCCGGCGCCCATCAGCGGGTCGGTGTCGAAGAGGCCGAGTTCGCGGCCGAGGCGGCGGTGGTCGGGGAACCGGGTCTGGTCGTCCATGGTGTCTCCTCGGTGGGTTCGGCGAAGAGGTGGACACCCCGGGGCACGCCGAAGCCCCGGGGCGTGCGCCCCGGGGCTTCGGTGCTGGTCAGGTGTCAGCGCGCCGGGACGGTCTCCGGCGTCGTCGTGCTCGACGGGCACTGCTGGGCGCGCTGCATGCCGGGACGGTAACAGGGGCGGCCCGGCCCGCTCCACGGATTTTCCCGCCGCCCCTCGCACGGCGTGCGCCGTCACCCGCACGCCCTCACCCGTACGGCCCGGAGCGCTGGTGAGCCGGTCGGGCCGGTGGTGCCGTGAGAACAGGCACCCCGCCGGCCGACGCAGCCCAGGAGGCCCCGATGACCCCCGCGATACGCCTTCACGTCCCCCGTGCCGTCCTGCTCTCCCTCCTCACCGGCGGTCTCCTGGCCGCCGGTGGATGTGCGGCCCTCGGTCTGCGGCAGCCGGCGTCCGCGCCGCACCCCCTGCCCACCGTCGACCGGTCGGCCACGACACCGAAGGCGACCGCGCGGCCCGACGGATCGACGCTCTCCGACGAGCAGGCCGAGGCCGCCCTCCTCACCGAGACCGACCTCGGCGAGCCCTGGACCCTCACCGACGGCGCGGCGACCTGGCGGGACGGGCTGCTGAAGGCGTCCACCGAGGCCGGGGAGTGCCAGCAGCTGCTGGACGCCCTCTACTCCGACGAGCTTCTGGGGGCCCCGGCCCGGGTCGCCGTCGGCCTGGACGACGGCGACACCGACGCCCAGCTCCGCTACCAGATCGGGGCGCGCCGCCCGGCGGACGTCGACGCCGTGCTGTCCTGGCTGCGGACGTTGCCGGTGCAGTGCGCGCGGTTCACGGCGACCACGGAACTCGGGCTGGTCGAGGACGTCCAGGTGGTGGACGCCCCGCTGCCGGAGGTCGGGGACGCGCGCCAGGGACTGCACATCACCTTCGCCAGCACGACGCCGGACGGGCAGAACTACCTGCTCAGCATGGACGTGGCAGCGGTCCGGGTCGGTGAGGACGCCTTCGCGCTCACCAACGGCGGCCTGGGTGACGTGCCCAATGACGCCACGCAGGCCGCGGTCCAGATCGGTGCCCTGCGGCTGGCGGACATCCGCAAGCAGGGCCGGGCCCAGGTCTGAGGGTCACAGCGGCGGCTGCGCCGGGGCGGGGCCGAGGGTGGTGGTGCCGGGGGCGGTGCGGTGGCCGAGACCGGTGCGGTAGGCGTCCAGGGCGGCCTCGGTGCGGCCCGTGCGGCGTAGCAGGTCGCCGAGGAGGCGGCACAGGTCCGCGAGGTCACCGGCGGCACCGGCGCGTTCCAGGATGCTGAGGGCGCGGACGTAGTGCTCCTCGGCGGCCTCGGTGTCCCGGGCGTCCTCGGCGATGATGCCGAGGAGGCGGTGGGCGGCGGCGGCGTGGACGGCTCCGCGCTCGGAGGAGAAGTCACCGAGTACGCCCTCCAGCAGTCCGGCGGCCTCCTGCGACTTGCCCCGGCGGTGCAGCACGTCGGCCAGTTCGACCGCGGCCTGGCTGCGGTACAGGGCGGCGCGGGTCTCCGAGAGCATGCTGTGGGCCTGGCGCAACTCCGCTTCGGCGCGGTCGAGTTCGCCGTTCTGGGCGCAGACGTAGCCGCGCATCCAGTGGCAGTTGGCCAGCTCGGTGCGCAGTTGCAGCTGCCGGTACAGCTCGGCCGCCTTGGCCAGGGAGGCGTCGGCCTCGGCGACCCGGCCCTCGGCGAGCAGGGTGCGGGCGACCGAGCGGTGCATGCGGGCGATGAGCGCGGGGTCGCCGGCCTGCGGGGCGAGCGCGAGGGCGAACTCGGCGGCCTGGGCGGCGCGGGCGTGGGCGCCCATGTCCATGTACGGACCGATGACGCTGGCGTAGAGCAGCAGCAGGGCGTCCGGGTCGTGCAGTCCGCCGCGGTTCAGCTCGTCGAGTGCGGACTCCAGGAGGTAGACGGCGTAGCGGAGTTCCCCGGCGAGGTAGTGGGCGACGGCCCGGCCGCGCAGCGCGGGCACCCGCTCCGGCAGCGTCTTGCCGGCCAGCCGTTCCTCGGCCTGCTCGAAGAACTCGCGCGCCTCGCCCAGCCGGCCGGTCTCCAGGGCGCATTCGCCGAGCCCGAGCAGGGCGGCGGCCTGTTCGCAGCCGAGCCCGTGGGCCTCCGCCTCGGCGCGCAGCACGGCGTACTGCGTGGCGGCCTCCTCGGCCCGTCCGTCGGCGAGGACGCGCTGGGCCTCGGTGAGCCGCAGCCGCAGGCCGGTGGCGAGGTGGGCCGGGCGGCCGACGGCCAGCTCCTCGAAGGCCACGCCGAGCCGGTCCGCGATGTGCCGCAGCGCCTCGTCGGAGGCCCGGGCCCGGCCGGCCTCCAGGGTGGAGATGTAGGCCGGCGTGTACGCAGGTTCCGCCAGCTGGCGCTGGGTGAGTCCGCGTTGTGTGCGCAGCCGCTGCACGCGCCGCCCGATGACCTCCGGGTCGTCCCGTTCCCGCATGACCCCTACCGCCCCCAACTCCCCTGGTACCCCTTGCCGTTCGGCTCCGGCAGCCCCTAGGTTAAACGGCGGATTAAGCCTGCTTAATACACCGCTGTCGTGTTGCGAGGTCGCCGTGTCCGGACGTACATCCGCACCCTACGCACGCTCCACCGCACGGAGGGCCGTAACGGCCGCCGTGATCGCCGCGGCGGCGCTGGTCCTCGCCGCGAACGCCGGTCCGGCCCGGGCAGCGGCCCCCACCCCGACCGCGCACGTCATGACGCCGGACCGGACCCCTCACCACTGACGGGAGGCACCCGGCCCGGCGAAGAGACGGCTACTTCAGGGCACCGACGAAGGCGGCCCAGGTCTGCGGGGCCACGGCGAGGTGAGCGGCGTCGGGGTTCTTGGAATCACGGACGGCGACGAGGGCGGGGAGATCGGCGACCTCGATGCACTCGCCGCCGTTGCTGCCGCTGTAGCTGGACTTACGCCATGCGGCGGGGCCGAGTGCGGTGCATTCGACGCAGTCTCCACCGGTGTTGCCGCTGTACGAAGACTTACGCCACCGCGCGTTCGTCAGGGGCTGATGTATGCGCATAGCGTTCCTCCATCACGCGGGTGATCAGTGCCGCCGAATCCTCCACGGAGAGGGCGGAGGCCTGCAAGTGAGCGTAACGAAGGGCCGCCTCCCTGGCAGTGTCCGGGCTGGCCGACATGTGACCGGAGATCAGGTCCTCGGTGTACACGATCTCCGGGTGGTCATCGAAGCGCAGTGCATTGAACGACCCTACGAGACTGGCGTGTTCACCTGCTTCAAAGGGCAACACTTGGACGCGCACCGATCTGTTGAGCTGGAAGGTCAATAGGTGGGCGAGTTGGGCCCGCATGATTTCGCGGCTGCCGATGGGCCTGTGCAGAGCCGCCTCGTCCAGGACGACCCAGGTCAGCGGTGGCTGCTCACGTGTCAGGATGCGTTGGCGCTCCATGCGCGCCGCCACCAGTTCGTCGAGCTGGTCCGGCATACCCGTCGCCAGCACGGCACGGGCATACGCCTCGGTCTGGAGGAGGCCGTAGACCATCTGCGCCTGATAGGTGGAAACATACGTCGCCCTCGCCTCCAACTCCGCATACGGCTGGAACCACGTCGGCAACTGGCTCCGCAGGACCAACCCCACCAGCCGTGAGAAGAAGCCGTCCGTCATCAGCGCCGCGTCGGCCCGCTCGGCGAACTCCCGTGTCGGCACCTTCAGCGTGGTCTCGATCTGGCCGACCAGGGAGCCCGTGCAGAAGATGATCGCGCCCAGTTCCTTCTGGGTCAGCCCCGCCGCCTCCCTCTTCCTCCGCAGTTCCGAGCCGAAGTAGTCCAGCGGAGAGGCGCTGGGGTCGAGTGCGCGGATGTTGACCATGGCGTGAGGCACCCCCTGCGATCGAGTCGTAGCTGAGCGTAATCGATCGGACACTCCGGGGTGCCGGAAACCGGGAAACCGGCCTACCCTGCGACCGTGACGTCAGCCGCCGCCCGTACCGCCCTGGACCTCACCTCCGAACTCCCGGTCACCGGCCTGGAGGACCTCTACCGCGACCTGCACCGGCACCCCGAGCTGTCGCTGCGCGAGCACCGGACCGCCGGGAAGCTGGCCGAGGGGCTCAGGAAGGCGGGGTACGACACCGCCGAGGGTGTCGGCGGCACCGGAGTCGTCGGGGTGCTGCGCAACGGGGACGGCCCGGCCGTGCTGCTGCGGGCCGACATGGACGCGCTGCCGGTCGCGGAGGAGACCGGGCTGCCGTACGCCTCCGAGCGGGACGGCGTGATGCACGCCTGCGGGCACGATCTGCACGTCACCTGGCTGGCCGGGGCCGCGGCGGCGCTGGCGGCCGGGCGGGAGACCTGGAACGGGACGCTGCTGGTGGTGGGGCAGCCCGCCGAGGAGACCGGGCAGGGCGCGGCCCGGATGGTCGCCGACGGACTGTACGAGCGGTTCGGGCGCCCGGACGTGCTGCTCGGGCAGCACGCGGCGCCGGGCCCGGCGGGGCTGTACCCGCACGCACCGGGGCTGATCATGTCCGCCTCGACGGACGTGGACGTCGTCGTGCACGGCCGGGGCGGGCACGGCTCGCGCCCCGAGGCGACCGTGGACCCGGTGGTGACGGCCGCCTACCTCGTCACCCGGCTGCAGACGGTGGTCTCCCGGGAGATCGCCGCGGGCGAGTCCGCGGTGCTGACCGTGGGACGGATCGAGGCCGGCAGCCGGCACAACATCATTCCCGCCGAGGCGCGCATCTCGCTGAACCTGCGCACCCAGTCGGAGGCGGTCCGGCAGCGGATGCTGGCCGCGATCCGGCGCATCGCGCAGGGCGAGTGCCTGGCCGCCGGCTGTCCGCGGGAGCCGGAGGTGACCGTGGGGAACACCTTCCCGATGACCGTGAACGACGCCGGCACCGACGCCACGGTGGCCGCCGTGCACGCAGAGGTGTTCGGTACGGGCACGGTCTTCGACCCGGGCCCGGCGATGGGCAGCGAGGACTTCCCCGAACTGGCGCTCGGCACGATCCCGTACGCGTACTGGTTCGTCACCACGACCCCCGCCGAGGTGTGGGAACAGGCGCCCGGCGACACGCTCCCGGAGAAGTTCTCGGCCGTCCCGAGCAACCACAGCCCCCACTTCGCGCCCGACCTGTCCACGGTTGCCCCGGGTGTCCGCACCCTCGTCTCGGGGGCCCTGGCGTTGTTGTCGGTGGCATGACCTAGTCTTGCGCCACTCGCCACACCAGGCACACGGCTCATGCACCGGGGGCACACATTCCGCCGTGCCCGCCGGGGGCTCACGTTCTCGCCGCGCCGGGGTGGCCACCCATCTTCTTCATTCGTTCCGGGGGGTTCGAATCAGCGTGCGCAAGCGCTCTCTCATCGCCGCCACCACCCTGGCGGCCCTCATCGGCTCGACGGCGCTCGCCGTGCCGTCGTTCGCCGACACCGACCGGCCCATCCCGCTCTCGGACGCCGGCGACACCGTGGTGGACGGCGTCCACCAGCACATCTTCCTCGCCGACCGGTACAACAACCGGATCGTCGTCACCGACGCCGCCGGGAACTACACCGGCACCACGATCACCGGCCTGCCGCAGGTCCGGGACCTCGAACTGAGCCCGGACGGCAACACGCTGTACGCGGCTCTCTACGGCGCCGACAAGATCGTCGCGATCGACACCGCGACGCTCGAGCAGACCGCCGAGTACCCGACCGGCGCGGGCACCATCCCCTCCAGCGTCGTCTACGCGGACGGAAAGCTCTGGTTCGGGTACGGCGACCAGTGGGAGTCCGGCCTGGGCGTGGTCGACCTGACCGCCGAGACGCCGAAGGTCACCCTCGACCTAGCCGCCGGGCACGACTTCGCCAGCCCGCCCAAGCTGTACGCCGACGCGGACAACCCGGGCACGCTGCTCGCGCTGGACGCGGGCGTCAGCTCGGGCCCGATCATCGTGTACGACGTCTCGTCCGGCACGCCGGTCATCCGCGTCTCCGAGGACAAGGGCGGCTTCTACAAGGACGCGGCGCTCACACCGGACGGCCAGAACGTCGTGGTCGCCGGTCCCGGCACCCGTGCCCTCACCGAGTACCGGCTCTCGGACCTGGCCCAGGTGCGCACGTACCCGGTCAAGGACCAGCCGGAGACGGTCGGCATCGCCCCGGACGGCACCGTCGCGGCCACGGTCCTGGACACCGACGACATCGGTGACACCTACGTCTTCACGGGCGGCCCCGGCAAACCGAGCGTCCGCAACGTCTCCCACAGCTGGATGCCGTGGGGCGCCCACGCGATCAGCTGGTCCGCGGACGGCGCGAAGCTGTTCGTGCAGACGGACCCGGGCTCGTCCATGAAACTGCACCGGATCAACGAGCCCCGCAAGTACGAGACGACCCTGACGGTCAACGCCCCGACGACGGCGGCCCGCGACAAGTCCCTCACGGTCACCGGCAAGCTCACCTCGGGTCTGGCCCTGCCCGCGGGCACCCCGCTGAAGGTGACCCGCACCGACATGGAGTCGCCGAACGGGAAGTCCCTCGGTACCAGGCCCCTCGGCACCGGAGGCAAGTTCAGCTTCACGGACAAGCCCCAGTCCGGCGGCCGGGTCACGTACACGGTGACGTACGAGGGCGACGCCGCGCACACGCCGGACACGGGCGCCGACTCCGTCGAGGTGTCCCGCGCCAAGCCGGCGCTCACCCTCAACAACAACGGCAAGGTCTACTCGTACGGCAAGGACGTGAAGTTCACGGCCCGCCTCGGCAAGACCTACTCGAACCGCACGGTGGAGATCTGGGCCGACCCGTTCGGCTCCGACAAGCCGAACAAGCTGGTGAAGACCGGGAAGGTCAACTCCGACGGCTACCTGTCGGTCACGCTGGACCTGAAGCGGGACACCAAGGTCACCGCGAAGTTCAAGGGCGACTCCCGCTACTCGTCGGCGTCCGCCTCCAGCACGGTCGGTGCCCTGGTGAGCGTGTCCACCTCGGTCTCCAACCACTACAAGTCGAAGTCGGCGTGGGGCCACACGTACTACTTCTTCCACAAGACCAAGGACCCGATGATCACGACGAAGATGTCGTACTTCCCGGGCCGGGCGCAGAAGTTCGAGTTCGAGGTCTACTACCAGGGCCGCTGGTACCCGGGTGACCCCGCGTACTTCAAGCTGGGCTCCGACGGCGTCTCCAAGGTCCGCATCACCGGTGACCACGGCGAGGACGTCGGCTGGCGCTTCCGGGTCCGCTCGTCGTACATCAACAGCACCTCCGGTGACACGGTGAACTCCACGACGCACGGTGCCTGGAAGTACTTCACCTACACCAGGTGAGGGGGCGGCGGGGGTAGTGCTCCGCCGTCACCGTGCGAGGGCTAGCGGGTGGCCTGGAGCCGGCCGAGCTGCCGCTGGACGTTCTCCAGCGCGCCGCGCCGGCGTCCCGGCACCCGGAGCCGCAACTCCGCGAGCGCGGGCCCCAGCTCTCGGGCCCGCGCCAGGTCCTTGATACGGGCCCACTGGTGGTGGGCCCGGTCCACGGCCGCCTCCACGGCGGGCGCGTCCACCGGCTGCCCCGCGGCCAGCCGCGCCCCGGCGACCCCCAGCCAGGCCCGGCAGCTGCGTGCCGGATCCCCCGCGAACATCGCGAGATCGGCCCGCACCTCGCTCCAGTGCAGCGCCTCCTCCGACCCCGCACCGTGCGCCCGCACGGCCGCCTCCTCGTACCGGGCGGCCAGACCGTCGGCCTCCCCGTGCCGCCCGCCCTGCACGGCGGCGCTGATGGCGGCGTGCGGGTCCTCGGGACGGGGGGCGGAGCCGGGCCCGACCGCCCCCGGTACCACCTCCGCCCCCGGCAGCGGTGCCGGTACGGGCATGGGCACGGACACGGGCACGGGTACGGGCACCGAGGCAACGGTTCCGGGTGCGAAGGCGGGCGGGTTGGGTCCCGGGGATCCCGGGGACAGGGCGGGTCCCGGGGACACGACCGGGCCCGGGAAGGCCGCGGGCGCGCCACCGGTGCTCGCCAGCAGCAGGTTGCCCGTCGTCTCCTCCGGGATGCGGGCCACTGCCTGCTGGTGCAGGACGTGCAGCGGGGGACGCTGCCCGCTCCTGAGCAGGGTGGCCACCGTCTTCATGTACGCCGGACCGGCCGGGCCCCGCCGTCCCGCGGCCGGGGCGATGCGACCGTGGACGGAGGTGTTGCGGCCGGAGTCGAGGCCGCGCTCGGTGACGTACCGGAAGGCCTCCGCGTCCGCGTGCAGGTCGACGACGAGCGCGGTGTCCGCGGCCGAGCGCAGCCGCAGTTCCTCGCGGATCCAGTGCCAGGGCAGCGCGGTGTAGCGGACCGTGGCCGGGGTGGTGCGGGCCAGGGCCAGATGCGGCCGGTGCTGGCGGCGGTCCAGGTTCAGCTGGCCGGTGACGTACACGGTGAGCGGCCCGGGCGCGGCCGCGGCGGCGCGCAGCCGGGTGAGGACGGCCTGCGGTTCCAGCGGGTCGGCGAGTTCGACCACGTTCGCCGTGTCGGTGCCGGACAGCACGGCGGGGGCAACGGCGGCCAGCACCGGCAGCACACCGGCCGCGTCCACCAGGCGTCCCCGGCCCAGCGGCGAGGCCGCGAGCAGCAGCACGGTTCCGGGCATCGTGCCTCCCCCTGTCACCCTGTGGATCCCGCTTCCCAGCCAGCACCGTAACCTCTGCCGCCGCGCACCGGCGCTTCAGGAGCGCAAACGTCCCCGTTCGGGGTCTTCGCCCGGCTCCGTTCCCCGGTGCGCCCCAGCCCGCGCCCCCGTCTCCGTCTCCGACCCCGGCCCCGGCCCCGTATCCGGCCCCGGCCCCCGCCCAGGCCCCATCTCCGTCTCCGGCCCCGGCACCGTCCCCGCCCGCCGCACCGCGAAGATCGTGGTGTCGTCCTGCAGCCGGCCACCGCTGTACCGCAGGACACCGTCGCGGACCCGGCGTACCAGGCTCCGGGGCTCGGTGCTGCCCGGATCTGCGCCGACCGCCCGGGCCACCTCCCGGGCGAGCTGGTAGAAGTCACCGGCCCCGTCGCGGGCCTCGGTCACTCCGTCGGTGACCAGCAGCAGCGTCTCGTCGGCGGCCAGCGGCACCCGGTGCACGGGCGGGAGGCCGTGCGCGAGGTCGGCGAGTCCGAGCGGCACCCCGTCGCCGCTGGGCAGCTCGCGCACTCCGCGCGGGCCGACGACGAGCGGGGGTTCGTGGCCGAAGTTGACGAGGTCCATCACGTCCGGGGCGTCCGCGGGGAAGGCGATGAGCACCGCGGTGGCGAACCGGTCCCCGTCGTCCCGGCCGAGCGCGGTGGTGTGGCGGCGGTGCCGCAGCATCCGGGTCTCCAGGCGTTCGGCGACGGTGGTGAGCGCCCGCTCGTGGTAGCCGGCCTCGCGAAAGGTGCCGAGCAGCGCGGCGGCGGCCTCCACCGCACCGAGACCCTTGCCCTGCACGTCACCGACGAGGAGCCGGGTGCCCTGCGGGCCGGGCTGGATGTCGTAGAAGTCGCCGCCGACCCGGGCTTCGACATCGGCGGCCAGGTACACCCCCGCGTGCTCCAGGCCGCCCCAGCACGGCGGCAGCGGGCGCAGCACCGTGCGCCGGGTGGTCTCGGCGATGTCCCGGATGTGCAGGATCTGCCGCTCGTGCCGCACGCGCACGGCGGCGGCCAGGGTGGCCAGGGCGCCGCCGAGGGCGACCAGGAGGAAGTCGCCGAGTCCGGCCCTGTACGCGTCGGACCAGGCGCTGTCGACGGCGACGTACGTCACCACGGCCAGCACACTGTAGGCGGCCGTGGTCCACACCCCGCAGATCGCGGCGGCGATGCCCGGGACCAGGACGATCCAGGAGACGATGCGGAAGTCTTCACTGGTCGCGAGGTCCAGCAGGACGATGCCGGCGAGCAGCAGCAGCGGCGGCAGCCACGCGATGCTCCGCCCGTGGACCCACAGCAGCGGGCGCCGCCGGCCGTACTCGATCTCCGTCACGGCGGGCGCTCCATGTTCCCCACGGAAACACGGGGGAGACCAGTGCGCATCCGGGCACTCGTCACCCTCCTGGCCGACTTGCCAGGCCGTGCACCCCGGTGTGCCCTGGAAGGCGGGGGCAGCTCGGGGGCGAGGAGAGAGAGGAGTGCTCTCATGGCTCAAGCGGCACCCGCGCCCGGCGGAATGTCCCGGCCAGGCCGCACACCGGCGGTGGAGGGCCGGCCATCGGATGCACGCAGCCGGCCGCCCGATGTCTTCGACGCGCGCACCCACGCCATGGCCCGGCTGGCCGTCCCGGTCGCACTGGGTCTGGTCTACGGCTACTGGGTGGCGGCCAACAGCCGCTCCGGCGGTCCGATCACCGGCTGGAACCTGCTGCTCGGCTTCGTCAGCGCGCTGGTGTTCGCGGTGGTGTGCATGGCACTGCTGGCAGTGGCCCCACGCATGCCCCGGGAGGTGCACGCGCTGCTGTGGACGGGGTTCGTCGGCTGTGCGTTCGGCTTCCTCTACAGCCAGACCGGCGCCTCGATCCTCAGGTCCGTCCTGATGTCCCTGGCGGTGTCGGCAGTCACCTTCGCCGTGTTCTTCTACCGCTACTACACGCGGGAGGACGCGTTCGGCCGCCGGATCCGCTGAGCGGACGGCGCCCCGCACGACGACTGCCTGTGCGTCGGCCCCGGCCGGACGGCCGGGGCCGGCGCACTCCCCTGTGTCCCCCTCCGCACCAGCGTGAACTCCCGGCATCCGTCCGGCTCCACGACCCAGATCAGCCGGACGCGCCGGAACCGCTGGCGGCCCGAGTGCCGTTGACGGCTGTGCACAGGTGTCGCTGGTGTCACCTCTTTCTCCCCAGCACCAGGAAACACCCGTTCGGGTGAACCCTCCACCGGAGGGCGCGGACTCCGGTTCCGCCAACGGGGTCGTCCCACCGCCCGAATGCAGTGCCCCCGCTCGCGCCCCCGGCTCGGGGGCCCTTGCCTGGAAGCGTGCCCTCACGCCTCAGGAGCGCCCTGTCGGCCGTACTGATCGTCCTGTCCTGCCTGCTCGTGCCGTTCGGCGCGCTGGCGGCCTGGACGGCGTACGGGCTCGCCGACACGGGCCGGTACGTCACCACGATGGCCCCGCTCGCCGCCGATCCGGACGTGCGGGAGGCCGTCGTGAACACGGTCGGTGACGGCATCTGGCGCGAAGTGGACCAGCACCTGGACGTCCGCCCGGTGCGCGGCTCGGTCCGCCCGTTCGTGCACGACGCGGTGCGCTCGTTCACCCAGACCCGGGCGTTCCGGCTGGCCTGGGACACCGGCAACCGGGTCACCCACGACGCCCTGCTGCGCGCCCTGCGCGCGGAGGACGAGGACACCGTCACCGTCGACCTGGCACCCGTCACCGCGCAGGTCAAGCGCCAGCTCACCCACGACCATGTGCCGCTCGCCGCGCGCATCCCGGTGGAGCACACCGCGGTCGCCGTGCTCCACGCGGGCGAACTGACCGGACTCCGGAGGGGGTTCCACGTGCTCGAAGTCGCCGGGTTCTGGCTTCCGGTGGCGGCCGCCGCGTTCGCCGTCACGGGCATCGCCCTCGCCGTCCACCGCCGCCGGGCCGTCGCCGCGACCGCGCTGGGCACGGCCCTGGGCGGCGCGCTGCTCGCCCTCGCCCTGGCCGTCGGCCGCAGCCTGACCCTGGCCGACCTGCCCGCCGGTGTCTCCCACCCGGCCGCGGGCGCCGTCTACGACGCCCTCACCGGCACCCTGCGCACGGTCGCCTGGCTGCTGCTCGGGCTCGGCCTGGCGGTGGCCCTCGTCACCTGGCTCACCCGGTACCTGCGGCTGCTCCGTCCCGCGCCACGCCGGCGAGGGTCACCAGCGCCCGCGCCAGCTCCGGCTCCGGCACCGACGCGAGCCCGAGTCTGACCGCGTCCGGCGTCCGGCCAGGGTCGACGGAGAAGGCCGTGCCCGGGGTGACCGCGATGCCGTGCGCGAGCGCGGCGGCCGTGAAGGTGTCCGCGCGCCACGGCGCGGGCAGCTCCCACCAGGCGAACAGGGCGGACGGGTCGGACCGTACGGCAAACCCGGCGAGCTTCTCGGCGACCAGCCGCTGCCGCCGCCGCGCGTCCTGCCGCTTGGCGGTCACCAGCCGGTCCACGGTCCCGTCGCCGAGCCACCGTACGGCCGCCTCCAGCGCGAAGGACCCCGCGCTCCACCCGCCGGAGCGGACGGCCCGCGCCACCGCCTCGGCGCGCCCGTCCGGGACGACGGCGAAGCCGACGGTGAGCCCGGGCGCCACCCGCTTGGACAGCCCGTCGACCAGGTGGACCAGCCCCGGTGCGAGTGCGGCGAGCGGGGGTGTGCCGCCGGGGTGCAGGAAGGACCAGGTCCGGTCCTCGACGACCGGTGTCCCCAGCCTGTGGACGGTGTCGGCCAGTTCCCGCAGCCGCCCGGCGCTCGTGGTCCGCGAGGTCGGGTTGTGCAGGGTCGGCTGGAGGTAGAGCGCGGACAGGGGTGCGCTGCGGTGTGCGGCGTCGATGGACCCCGGCACCGGCCCTTCCTGGTCCGTGGCCAGGGGTACGAGGATCAGGCCGAGGCGGGCCGCTATCTCCTTGACCAGCGGATACGTCAGCGGCTCCACGCCGACCCGGCCGCCGGGGCGGACCAGGGAGGCGAGGGTGGCGGCGATGGCCTGGCGGGTGTTGCCGGTGAACAGGATGCGTTCCGGTGCCGGCCGCAGCCCGCTCTGCCCGAGCAGTGCGGCGATCGCCTGCCGGGCCGCCGGGGTGCCCGCGGCGGCGGCCGGCCGCAGTGCCTGGCCGAGCGCGTCGGGCCGGAGCAGGGGCGCGAGGGCCGGGGCGAGCAGCTCCGACTGGCCTGGAGCGGCCGGGTAGTTGAGTTCCAGGTTCACGACCGCGGTCCCGGCCGCCTCGGTCAGGGCGTGCCCCGGCTGCCCGTCCGGGGCGCCGGCCCGTACGAACGTGCCGCGCCCGACCTCGCCCACCACCAGCCCGCGCCGGACGAGTTCGGCGTAGACCCGGCCCGCGGTGGACGGGGCGATGCCGTGCCGCCGGGCGAAGGCCCGCTGGGGTGGCAGCCGTTGGCCGGGCAGCAGCCGTCCGCCCGTGATGTCGGCCGCGATCCTGTCGGCGATGCGCCGGTAGTCGTGCACAAGTCCCCCTGTCCCCGGGCCGGTTGCGGACCACCGGCCTGCCCACTGAACGGCCCGCCTGAACGGCCCGTCTGAACGGCCCGTCTGATCGAGCCGTCGAAGCGACCGTCGAAGCGGCCCATCGAAACAACCCATTGACCCGGCCCTCGAATTGCACCGAGGGCAAAGATTTTATTGCCCCGAGCAGAGCGGGCGCCCTAGGGTCGTTGGCATGCCCACGTTCCTCTCATTCGAGGACAAAGACCCCGGAGTCGCCTCCCGGGTTCCCCTCGTCCTCGTCCACGGCCACCCCTTCGACCACACGATGTGGCACCCGCAGCTGACGGAGTTCGCCCCCACCCGCCGGGTGATCGCGCCCGACCTGCGCGGCTACGGCGCCTCCCCCGTCACCCCCGGCACGGTCCCGCTCTCCCGCCACGCCCAGGACATCGCCGCCCTCCTCGACCACCTGGGCGTGGAGACCTTCGTCCTCGCCGGCCTGTCCATGGGCGGCCAGATCGTCATGGAGTGCGCGGCCCGCTTCGGCGACCGGATCCGGGGCCTCGTCCTCGCCGACACCTTCCCCGCCGCGGAGACACCCGAGGGCCGGCAGAGCCGCAACGCCATGGCCGACCGGCTGCTCGCCGAGGGCATGCGGGGCTACGCCGACGAGGTGCTGGAGAAGATGGTCGCCCCGTACGCCCGCCCCGAGGTCAAGGCCCACGTGCACCGCATGATGACCGCCACCTCGCCGCAGGGTGCCGCGGCCGCCCTGCGCGGCCGGGCCGAACGCCCCGACTACCGGGACCTGCTGAGCGGGCTGACCGTGCCCGCCCTGGTCGTGGTGGGCGCCGACGACACCTACACCCCCGCGGCCGACGCCGAGGCCATGCACGCCGCCCTCCCCGACTCCGTCCTGCACGTCGTCGAAGGCGCCGCCCATCTGCCCAACCTGGAACGGCCCGAGGAGTTCAACCGGGCACTCGGTGAATTCCTGGCGCGGCTGGACGAGCGGACCGTAGGCTCACCCGTGTGACCCAGCGCCCCGGACGCAGGCTCGGCGCCTGGTGTGCCGGCCTGCTGCTCGCCGGGGTGAGCGTGGTCGTCGGCTGCCGGGTCGCCGACACCGACGGCATCACCCCCGTACCCCAGCTGCTCGCCTTCCTGCCCTGGCTGTTCGCGCCGGCCGGCTTCGCCCTGCTGTGCGCGCTGCTCGCCCGCTGGTGGCCGGGGCTGGTGTGGGGCGTGGCGGTCCTCGGGCTGCTCGCCTGGTACCTGGAGCCGTACGGCAAGGCCGGCGAACCCGGCGGTCCGCCCCTCGCCACGGTCCGCGTCCTGACGGCGAACGTCGAGTTCGGCCGCGGCACCCCCGCCCTGGTGCCGGTCCTGCGCGACCGGCGGCCGGACGTGGTCTTCGTGCAGGAGTGCGAAACCGGCTGCCGGGCCACACTGGAACGCGACTTCGCCGCCGTCTACCCGCACCGCCGGGCCGTCGAGGCGGACGGCTCCAAGGGCTCCCTCGTCCTCAGCCGCTTCCCGCTCACACCGGCCGCGGGCGTTGCCGGCACCATGGGCATGCCCGGTGCCGTCGCCGACGTCCGCGGCCACCGCGTACGCCTGCAGCTCGCCCACCCCATGCCACCGCTGCCGGAGCAGCTCGCACTGTGGCGCCGCGAACTCGGCCGGCTCCGCGACTTCGCCGCGGCCGACACCCGCACCCCCACCATCCTCGCCGGCGACTTCAACGCCTCCCAGGACCACGCTGCCTTCCGCCGCATCCTCGACGCCGGCCTGACCGACGCGGCCCGCCTCGCGGGCCACGACCGCGCCCCCAGCTGGCCCTCCCGCACCGCCTCCGTCATCGGCGCCCAGATCGACCACGTCCTGCTCTCCCCGGACTTCACCGCGGCCGACGCCCACTTCCTGCGCGTACGCGGCACCGACCACCGCGCGCTGGTGGTCGACGTGACACTGCACCAACGGCGCTGAGGACGACGGGAGCGGAGCGGCCGCGAGCGGGGAGGAGGGCAGCGGGCAGCAGGGGCAGGGCAGCGGGCAGCAGGCCGACGGCAGGACAGGGGCCAGCGGAAAGACAGGAGCCGGTGGCAGGACAGGAGCCGGTGGCAGGACAGGGGCCGGTGGCAAGACAGGAGCCGACGGCAGGACAGGGGCCGGTGGCAGGACAGGGGCCGGTGGCAGGACAGGGGCCGGTGGTGGCATGCCCCCGCCGCCGGACCGATGTCGTAATCCGTCCATAATGGGCGCATGTCCCGAGAGTTCCCGACCGGCCTCACCCCTCCCGACTGGCTGGTCCGGAACCTCAAGCCCCAGCAGGCACCACTCAGCTGGGCCGCCATGGCCCGCGCCGGCGTCGGCATGGCCCTCCCGCTGGCCCTCGGCCTCGCCGCCGGCCGCCCCGACTACGGTGCCCTCGCCTCCATGGGCGCCCTGTCCGGCGTCATCGGCGACACCGCCGACGCCTACCGCATGCGCATCCTCAACATCGCCGTACCGCAGCTCTTCGGCGCGGTCGGCGTGACCCTGGGCACCCTGGCGTACGGCCACGGCTGGTACGCGGTGGCCGCCGTCACCGGGGTCGCCCTGGTCTCCGGCATGATCTCCACGATCGGCGCGGTGGCCTCGGTCTCCGGCCTGCTGCTCCTGCTGAACTGCGTGGTCGGCGCGGGCCTCCCGCTGCCCTCCCCCTGGTGGCTCGCCCCCGCCCTGATGACGGGCGGCGGCCTGCTGGTCCTCCTCCTCGCCCTACTGGCCTGGCCGCTGCGCGCCGGCGTCCCCGAACGCGCGGCGGTCGCGGCCACCTACCGCACGGTCGCCGCCCTCCTCGCCACCGCCGGCACCGACCGCACCGAGGAGTACGAGGAGGCCCGCCGCACCGTCACCCAGTCCCTGAACCAGTCGTACGACCTGATCCTGGCCCGGCGCGCCCGCCACCACGGCCGCAGCCCCGACCTCACCCGGATGCTGGCCCGGCTGAACGCGATCACCCCCGTGATCGAGGCGGCCCCCGCGGCCCACCTGGCGGCCCGCCCGCTCCCCCCGCAGATCCCCGAGGCGGTCCACCACCTGGCGAGGGCCGTGGAATCGGACGACACGCCCCTCCCAGCCCTGCACCTGCCCCTCCCCACCACCGAGACGGGCCGCGCCGTGGACCACGCCCTGCGGCACGCCGCCGAGGTCGTCACCGCTCCCGACGTGGATCCCCGGGGCATCGACGACCGACTGGGCCGGCCGGCGGCCCTCGGCATCCGTACGGCACGCGCGGCACGCACCGTCGTGCTGTCCGCCAACTCCTGGCGCTACGGCGTACGGCTGGCGCTCTGCATCGGCATCGCCCAGGCCCTGGTCTCCCTGATCCTCGTCCCCCGCTCCTACTGGGTCGCCCTGACCATCACCTTCGTCCTCAAACCGGACTTCGGCTCGGTCTTCTCCCGCGCCCTGCTGCGCGCCCTGGGCACGGTAGCCGGCCTGGTGCTGGCGGCGGTGGTCCTGGCCGAGGTCCCGCTGGGCCGGTGGGACGTGCTCGTCCTCTTCCTCCTGGCCCCGTTGATCCCGGCGCTCACCCCGCGCGGCTACGGCTACCAGACGGCCGCCATCACACCGGTGATCCTGCTCCTCTCCGACATCCTCAACCACCAGGGGACGGCACTGCTGCTGCCCCGGCTGAACGACTCACTCCTCGGCTGTGCGATCGCCCTGACCGCGGGCTACCTCTTCTGGCCGGAGAGCTGGCACACCCGCGTGGGCGACCGGCTGGCCGACGCGGTGGCGGACACGGCGGCCTACGTGGAGGCGGCCTTCACCCCGACACCCGACCCGTCGGGCCGCGCCCGCATGCGCCGCCGCCTCTACCGGGACCTCTCCGTGATCCGCACCGAGTTCCAGCGGGCCCTGACCGAGCCGCCGCCCACCGGCCGGCGCGCCGCCGCGTGGTGGCCGCTCGTGGTGGCCGTGGAGCGCATCGTGGACGCCACGACGGCGGCACGCGTCCGCGTCCGCCACGGGGCGCCGCCGCCGTCCACGTCCGAGATCGCGCAGGTGGCGCTGCAACTTCGCGAGCTGTCCGCCGGCGTGCGCAGCGCGGAGACCCTGACCGCCGTACGCACCGACCTCACCGGCCCCTCGGACAGCGTCCTCGAACCCCTCCGCCAGGAGGTCGCCGCGGCCCGCGCGATCGCCTCCCCGCACCGACGCAGTCCCGCCACACGGGGCCGCTAACCTTACGTGTCCGTCCTGGCCAGCGATTGACGGTACAACTCACGCGAAGGGTTGCGCACATGGGCATTCTCACTCTCCTGCGGAACGCATTCGGCCGCTCACGCAAAGCACGAGCCACCGAGGCGGAGGGTGCGGAACGCCTCCCGGCGCAGTCCGCGACCCCCGAGCCGGCGCCCGCACTCCCGGAGCCCCGCCAGTCGGACTCCGCAGAACACGACCTGGTCTCCGCGGCCTTCGACAACGTGAAGGTCCCGGCCCAGACGACCGACCCCGACACCGGGGAAGGCACCCGGCCCGAGGCCACCCCGGAACACCCGGAGCCGGAGCCCACGAAGACCCCCGAGCCGAAAACAGAGCCGACACCCGAGCCGGCGCCACAAGCCGAGGCGGACGTCCAGGAAGAGCCGCAGCCCGAAGCGACCCCTGAGCCGACCCCGAAGGCAGAGACAGAGGCCGAGCCGAAGCCGGCAACCGAACCAAAGCCGAAGGCAGAGACAGAGGCCGAACCGGCGGCAGAGGCGACGGTGGAACCCGAGCCGAAGACAGAGGCAGAGGCAGAGGCCGCGCCGACGGCAGAGGCGACAGCCGAGCCGACGCCGGCGGCAGAGGCAGAGACGACGGTCGAACCCGAGCCGAAGGCAGAGGCAGAGGCAGAGGCCGAGCCGGCGGCAGAGGCGACGGTCGAGCCGGCGGCAGAGGCCGCAGTCGAGCCGACACCGAAGGCAGAGGCCACGGTCGAGTCGGCGCCGGAGGCAGAGACGGCGGCCGAGGGTGGGACGGCACAAGACGACGCATCCGCCGCGCCCTCAGCCACCCAGACCGCCGAAGTGCAGGCCACGCAGCCCACCGAGCCAGAGCCCGCCGACACGCGGGCCACCGCACCGCAGACCACCGACCCGCAGGCCGCCGACGGCGAGGACGCCCCGCAGGCGGCACCCGCACCCGACGACGAGACCCGCACGGGTGGTGCGGGTGGGAACACGGACGCCGAAGGCGAAGCCGAGGCGGACCCGCAGGCGACTGAGACCGGTGGGAACACGAACGCCGAAGGCGAAGCCGAGGCCGAACCCGACCCCCAGCAGACCGGCGCCGTCGAGCACACGGCCCCCCCGACGGTGTCGGCCAAACCCGCCACCCCCCTCACCAAGGTCAAGTCCCGCACCCCCTCCCTCACCACCGCCTACAAGGCCGCCACAGCCGCCCTCAAGAAGACCGACCTCACCGGCACCCGAGCGAAGCTCTACCTCGTGCTGGACCGCTCCGCGAGCATGCGCCCGTACTACAAGGACGGCTCCGCGCAGGCCCTCGCCGACCAGACCCTCGCCCTCGCCGCCCACCTGGACCCCGAGGCCACGGTCCACGTCGTCTTCTTCTCGACGGAGGTCGACGGCACCACCGACCTCACCCTCGCCCCCGGGCACGAGACCCACATCGACGACACCCACGCCACCCTCGGCCGCATGGGGCGTACCAGCTACCACGCCGCCGTGGAAGCCGTACTCGCCCACCACGAGAAGCACACCGGGCCGAATACCGAGACCGCCACCGGGACGGACACCGGGACGGACGCAGGAAAGAGCACCGGCCCCGGCACCCCGGCCCTGGTGATCTTCCAGACCGACGGCGCCCCCGACGCGAAGACCCCCGCCACCGCGTCCCTCACCGAGGCCGCGAAGAACCACCCCTCCGTGTTCTTCTCCTTCGTCGCCTTCGGCGAGCACGACAACAAGGCCTTCGACTACCTCCGCAAACTGAAGACCGACAACACGTCCTTCTTCCACGCGGGCCCCACCCCCCGCGAGCTGACGGACACCGAGCTGTACGAGGGCGTTCTGGCGAACTGGCGCCCGTAATCCCCCGTCACTCTCCGCCACACCCGTGCCGCCCGCTTCTCACCCCGTAAAACGGGAGGCGGGCGGCATACACACGTCGGCTACGATTTCAAGGTTCGTACACGTAGCGACCTGGGAGCAGCCCGCGATGGCTCGACACCTCATCACCAGCGCCCTTCCGTACATCAACGGGATCAAGCACCTGGGCAACATGGTGGGGTCCATGCTCCCGGCGGACGTGTACTCCCGGTACCTCCGCCAGCGCGGCCACGACGTCCTCTACATCTGCGCGACGGACGAGCACGGCACCCCCGCCGAGCTGGCCGCCAAGGAACAGGGCCTCGCGGTGGACGAGTTCTGCGCCCAGGCCCACGACGCCCAGAAGGCGGTCTACGACGGCTTCGCGCTCGCGTTCGACTACTTCGGCCGCAGTTCCTCCCCGGAGAACCGCGACATCACCCAGCACTTCGCCCGCAAGCTGAACGAGAACGGCTTCATCGAGGAGCGGGCGATCCGCCAGGTCTACTCCCCGGCCGACGGGCGCTTCCTGCCCGACCGCTACGTCGAGGGCACCTGCCCGCACTGCGGTTACGACAAGGCCCGCGGCGACCAGTGCGAGAACTGCACCCGCGTGCTGGACCCGACCGACCTGATCGACCCGCGCTCGGCGATCTCCGGTTCCACGGACCTGGAGGTCCGCGAGACCAAGCACCTCTTCCTGCTCCAGTCCAAGCTGCAGCACGAGGTGGAGGCCTGGGTCGCCCGGCACGAGGACGACTGGCCGCAGCTGGCCTCCTCCATCGCCCGCAAGTGGCTGAACGAGGGCCTGCACGACCGCGCGATCACGCGTGACCTGGACTGGGGCGTCCCGGTCCCGGCGGACACCTGGCCGGAGCTGGCGGCCGAGGGCAAGGTCTTCTACGTCTGGTTCGACGCCCCGATCGAGTACATCGGCGCGACGAAGGAGTGGGCCGACCAGGACCCGGAGAACCGGGACTGGAAGGCCTGGTGGTACGACGCCGACGAGACCGTCCGCTACACCGAGTTCATGGCCAAGGACAACGTCCCGTTCCACACGGTGATGTTCCCGGCCACCGAGCTGGGCGTGCGCGAGCCGTGGAAGAAGGTCGACTACGTCAAGGCCTTCAACTGGCTGACGTACTACGGCGGCAAGTTCTCCACCTCGCAGAAGCGGGGCGTCTTCACCGACCAGGCCCTGGAGATCCTCCCGGCGGACTACTGGCGCTACTTCCTGATCGCCAACGCCCCGGAGTCGGACGACTCGTCCTTCACCTGGGAGCACTTCACGGCCACCGTCAACAAGGACCTCGCCGACACCCTCGGCAACTTCGTCAACCGCGTGCTGTCCTTCTCCAAGAAGCGCTTCGGCGAGGAGGTGCCGGCCGGCGGTGAGCCCGGCGCGGCGGAGGCCAGGCTGGGCGAGGAGATCGCCCGTCTGCTCGCGGAGTACGAGGAGCACATGGAGGCCCTCCAGTTCCGCAAGGCCGCGGCGGCCCTCCGCGCGCTGTGGTCGGCCGGCAACTCCTACCTGGAGGAGAAGGCCCCCTGGCTGGAGATCAAGACCGACAAGGACGGCGCGGCCCTCACGCTGCGTACGGCCATGAACCTGATCCACCTGTACGCGGTGGTCTCCGAGCCGTTCATCCCGGCGACGGCGAAGGTCATGCGGGAGGCGTTCGCCCTGGCGGACGACACCGCCGTCTGGGTCACCGCCGAGGAGGCGAAGGCCCTGGTCTTCGTCCCGTCCGGCACGCCCTTCACGGTCCCGCCGGTCCTGTTCGCCAAGCTGACGGACGAGGACCTGGCTGCGTACAAGGAGCGCTTCGGCGGCGAGGAAGGCTGACCGAGGACTGATCCGCGCGCGAGGGCGCCGAGCCGGACGGGCTCGGCGCCCTCGCGCGTACGGGTCCGGCCGACCAGGTCGATGCGGCCGATCCCGTCCGGCCGGCCCGGTCAGGCCGCCGCACCGAGGGCCAGGGCGCCGACGACCGGTGCGGCGTAGACGAGCGGGAACGGGATGTGCGTGTACTGGCGCGCCCGCGCCACCGTGACGGCGGCGCCGAGGAAGTAGAGCACCAGCCCGGTCCCGGCCAGCACCCCGATCACCGGCACGAACAGCCCGGCCACCAGACCGGCCGCGCCGGCGGCCTTGGCCAGTCCCAGCCAGGTCCACCACGAGCGCGGCACCCGGTACTCGGTGAGCGCCTGCACGATCCACTGCGCCCGCAGCAGCAGCACGGCGCCGGAGAAACCGGCCATGAGCGCGGCGAGCAGGGTGACGACGATCTGGGCGGTACGCATGAGAGGCTCCCGGCGAGTGGTCTGAGGTCTTCGGACACCTCTGTGAACCCCGTCGTCGCGCATGTGTGACAGGAAGCCGGAAAAATCTTCCCGTGGACATCCCCGAACCCCACCGCCGGCTGCTGGCGGACGTCGTCCCGGCGGGCGGCCCGCACCGTCTGGTCCTGGCCGGCGGCTACGCCCTGCAGGCCCACGGACTGCTCCGGCGCCCGCACGCCGACCTCGACCTCGCCACGGAGAGTCCCGCCGCCATGGCGGACATCGCGGCTGCCGTCGGGGCGGCCCTGGAGGCGCGGGGGCGGCAGGTGCGGGCGGGTGCCGTGACCGCGCGGACCGCACAGCTGACGGTCACGGACCCGCCGACCGGTGATCCGTGCGCGCTCACCCTGCACAGGGAGGCGTTCTGGCAGTCCCCGGACCTCACCGAGTACGGCCCGGCGCTGTCCCTGGAGGACGCCGTCGGCACGAAGATCCGCGCGCTGTACGACCGGGGCGCCGCCGTCGACCTGATCGACGCGCAGGCCTGCGCGGCCCGGTTCGCCCTGCCCGCCCTGGAGGAGCTGGGCCGCCGGCACGCCCATGACCTCTTCGACCTGCCCACCCTCCAGTCCCGGCTGACCGGCACGGACTTCTACTCCGACCGTGACTTCCTCCGGTACGGCCTGGACGAGGGCGGGGTGGCCGCCCTGCGCGCCTGGGCCCAGCACTGGTCCGACGACATCGCCGAGCGGCTGCTGGAGGACGGCGCGTCCCCGGACGAGGAGCCCGATCCCGGCGCCGCGGACTGAGCCCGCCCGCTTGCCCGCCGCCCGTCGCCCGTCGGCCGTCCAGGTGCCGTCGACGGGACCGTGGGGACACACACTGTCACCGGGCCCGGAAACGGCTGTGCGCGCCGGCCGTCAAGAGCGAGTCAGGACAGATCGGCGCGCACGGCGGGGCTTGCTACTTCGGCTGCGGCTTCCTGACACTCAGGTGCAGCTCGCGCAGGCGGGACTCGTCCAGCTCGGTCGGGGCGCCCATCATCAGGTCCTGGGCGTTGCCGTTGAGCGGGAAGGCGATCGTCTCGCGGATGTTGGGCTCGTCCGCGAGGAGCATGACGATGCGGTCCACACCCGGGGCGATGCCGCCGTGCGGCGGGGCACCGAAGCGGAACGCGCGGAGCATGCCGGCGAACTTCTCCTCGACGGTCTCACGGTCGTAGCCCGCGATCTCGAAGGCCTTGAGCATGATGTCCGGCTCGTGGTTCCGGATCGCGCCCGAGGACAGCTCGACGCCGTTGCAGACGATGTCGTACTGCCAGCCCAGGATGTCCAGCGGGTCCTGGGTCTCCAGGGCCTCCAGGCCGCCCTGCGGCATCGAGAAGGGGTTGTGCGAGAAGTCGATCGCGCCGGTCTCCTCGTCCTTCTCGTACATCGGGAAGTCGACGATCCAGCAGAAGCGGAAGACGTTCTCCTCGAACTGGCCGGCGCGCTTGGCCGCCTCGACGCGCACGGCGCCCATGATCTTCGAGACCTCGTCGAACTCGCCCGCGCCGAAGAACACGGCGTGTCCGGGGGCCAGCGAGAGCCGCTTGGTCAGCTCGGCGACGTTCTCCTCGGTGAGGAACTTGGCGATCGGGCCGGACAGCGCGCCGTCCTCGCCGACGCGGACCCAGGCCAGGCCCTTCGCGCCCAGCGAGATCGCGAACTCACCCAGCTGGTCGAAGAACTTGCGCGGCTGGTCCTGAACGGCCGGGACCGCCAGGGCACGCACGTGCTTGCCTGCGAACGCCTTGAACTCCGAGCCCTCGAAGACGTCGGTGATGTCCACCAGTTCCAGCTTGGCGCGCAGGTCCGGCTTGTCGGAGCCGTACTTGAGCATCGCCTCGCGGAACGGGATCCGCGGGAACGGGGAGGTGACGTGCCGGCCGTTGCCGAACTCCTCGAACAGCTCGGTCATCAGCTGCTCGATCGGCTGGAAGACGTCCTCCTGCTCGACGAAGCTCATCTCGACGTCGAGCTGGTAGAACTCGCCGGGCGAGCGGTCGGCGCGGGCGTCCTCGTCGCGGAAGCAGGGCGCGATCTGGAAGTAGCGGTCGAAGCCGGAGATCATCAGCAGCTGCTTGAACTGCTGCGGGGCCTGCGGCAGCGCGTAGAACTTGCCGGGGTTCAGGCGGGACGGCACGACGAAGTCGCGGGCGCCCTCGGGGGAGGTGGCGGACAGGATGGGCGTCGCCATCTCGTTGAAGCCCAGCGCCGTCATCTTGTGGCGGATCGCCGAGATGACCGCCGTACGCAGCATGATGTTGCGGTGCATGCGCTCGCGGCGCAGGTCCAGGAAGCGGTACTCCAGGCGCCGCTCCTCGTTGACGCCGTCCTCGGCGTTGATGGTGAAGGGCAGCGGCTGGGCCGAGCCGAGCAGCTCGACGTCGGAGACCTCGACCTCGATCTCGCCCGTGGGCAGGTCAAGGTTCACGTTCTCGGTTCCACGTGAAACGACGCGGCCGTCGACGCGGACCGTGGACTCCTTGGAGATCTTGTCCAGCGCCTCGTACGCGGGGGTGCCGGGGCGCGCGACCAGCTGCGTGATGCCGTAGTGGTCGCGCAGATCGATGAAGAGGATGCCGCCCAGGTCGCGCCGATTGTGCAGCCAGCCACTCAGCCGGACGTCGGTGCCGACGTCAGAGGCGCGGAGCTGGCCGCAGGTGTGGGACCTGTACCGATGCATCGTCGTTCATCGTCCTTCGTGGTGGGGTTTCTCCTGCCGGCTCTGCGGACCGGCGGGAACGGGCACGGGGCCCGGACCCATCAAGGGTACCGGGCACGCCAAGATCGCCTCCCCACCATTTCCCCCCCGCGGGCCCGGCACCGGCGCCCCGCACTCGGCGGCAGCTACAACCGCGGCCCTTCACCGTCAGACCTTCTTACAGTGGCACTTATCTATAAGATCTTCTTAAAGTGGGGCAATGCGCACAGGTGAGCCGCTGCCGTCCGTAGGGGACGTCCTCGGCGCCCTCGCAACCGGGCTGTGGCACTGGGACACCGCCGCCGGGCTGGTCACCGTGGACGCGGAGGCCGCACGGCTGCTCGGGCTGCCCGCGCAGCCGGCCACCCTCACGGAGGCCCAGGCCCGGGCCCGGCTGCATCCGGTCGACTGGATCGAGATCACCGGCGTGGTCCGGCTGGCGGTCGCCGAGGGCACCCTCGCCGAGGTGCGCATCCGGATCATGGACGGCGACGGGCAGATCCTGCGCGTCGTCCGCAGCCGCTCCAAGCCCTCCTACGACCCCGGGCGGCAGGCGTACGAGCTGATCGGCACCCTCCAGGAGGTGACCGAGCCGACGCCGGGCACGGCGGCCGGCCGCAGCGCGGTCACCGGGGACTGGCGGCGCTCCCGGGAGGCGTTCCTGCTGGACGCGGGCCGGGCGCTGGCGGAGGCACGGTCCACGGCCGAGGTGCTGCGGGTGGCGGGCGCCCTGTCCATGCCGGGGTTCTCGCCGGACGGGCTCGTGGTGTTCGGGGTGAAGGGCGACCGGCTGACGATCACCGGCCAGCACGGGCACCAGCCCGGCTCCATGAACCCCTTCTCCCACATGCCGGTGGACACCGACTACCCCGCCGCCGAAGTCGTCCGCACCGGCCGGGCCGTCTACCTCTCCTCCCCCGAGGAGTACAAGGAGCGCTACCCGGTCACCTGGCCGCTCGCCCGGGTCTTCGGGCGCCGCTCGTGGGCGTTCCTGCCGCTGACCGTGGCCGGACGCACGATGGGCGCCTGGATGGCGGCCTTCACCTACCCGGTCGCGTTCACGCCGGACGAGCGGGCGGTGCTCACCACGGTCGCCCGGATGCTCGCCCAGGCACTGTCCCGGGCCGGCGCCGCCGAGACCCAGCGGGAGCTGACCGACGGCCTGCAGCGCTCCATGCTGCCGTCGCTGGGCCCCGAGATCCCCGGCATGCAGATCGCCGCCCGGTACATCCCGACCGGCGGCGGCCTCCAGGTCGGCGGCGACTGGTACGACATGATCCCGCTGCCCTCCGGCCGCTTCGCGCTCGTCATCGGCGACGTCCAGGGCCATGACGTGCGCGCGGCCGGCCTCATGGGCCAGCTGCGGATCGCGCTGCGTGCCTACGCCTCCGAGGGACACCGCCCGGACGCCGTCCTCTCCCGCGCCTCCCGCTTCCTGCACGGCATGTCGTACGACGAGGACACGACGGACCTGCGCTTCGCGACCTGCCTGTACGCCGAGACCGACCCGGCCTCGGGAATGCTGGAGATCGCCCGCGCCGGGCACCCGCACCCGATGATCCGGATGGCCGACGGCACGGTGATGACGCGGCCGACCGCGGGCGGCCTGCCGCTGGGCCTCGACCCGGACGCCGACTACCCGACGACCCGGTTCGCCCTCGAACCCGGCGAGACACTGATGCTGTGCACCGACGGCCTGATCGAGACCGGCGGCCACGACATGGAGAGCGGCCGGCAGCGGCTGCGCGCGATCCTCGAGGACCACCGGGACGACCTGGAGACGCTCGCCGACGCACTGGTCCAGGGCGTGCACGGCCCGTCCTCGCACCATACCCGCGGCCCGCTGGCGGACCGCCGCGAGGACGACCTCGCACTGCTTCTGCTGTGCCGGCCCGGACAGGGCTGCGGCTGCGGCGCCACCCTGAACGTGCGGCCCACGGTGCGGCGCACCCTGCTGTCGGTGGCGCAGGACGAGCCGGACCGGATCGCCGAGGCCCGCCAGCACCTGCGGGAACTGCTGCACGACTGGGCGTCGGCCGACCAGCTGGACTCGGCGGTGCTGCTGGTCTCGGAGATGGTCACCAACGTGCTCGTGCACACCGACACCGACGCGCTGCTGCTCGCCGAGGTCATGGGCGAGGGCGGCGGCCGGCGGCTGCGGGTGGAGGTCTTCGACACCGGTGACGACCTGCCGCACCGGCGCCGGCCCGGCGAACTGGCCTCCTCCGGCCGCGGGCTGATGCTGATCGAACTCCTCGCGGACACGTGGGGGGTGGAACCGCGGGGCGAGGGCAAGAGCATCTGGTTCGAGCTCTACGAGTCCGGTGAGCCGGGGTCGGAGCCGGGCGCATCGGAGGTCCCTGGTTCATCGGAGGTCCCCGGTCCGCCGGAGGACCCCGGTCCGCCGGAGGACCCCCGTTCGCCGGAAGTCCCTGGTTCGCCGGAGGACGAGGAGGAAGTGGCGTAACGGCCCCTCAGCTCCTCCCCGACCCCGAAGGCCGCCGCGGTCAGCGGTACCGCGAGGAGCATGCCGAGGACGCCGGCGACGGAGGCGCCCCCGGTGATCGTCACCATCACCACGGCCGGATGCATCTGCACGGTCCGGCTCTGGATCGCCGGCTGCAGCACATGCCCCTCCAGCACCTGCACGGCCAGCACCACCCCGAGCGCCCACAGCGCGATGACGAAGCCCCGGTCGGCGAGGGCGACCAGGACGGCCACCGCGCCTGAGATGAAGGCCCCGAGGTAGGGAATGTAGGCGCCGACGAAGACGAGCGCGCCGAGCCCGACCGCGCCCGGCACCCGCAGGATCAGCAGGCCGACGGTGATGCACAGGGCGTCGATGAGCGCGATGAAGGTCGTACCGCGCATGAACCCTTCCACCGCCGCGAAGGCGCGCCGGCAGACGGCCTCCAGTGTGTCGGCGGTGCCGCCGGGCGCGAGGGAGCGCAGGGCGTCGACGGCCCGGTGAGAGTCGCGCAGGAAGAAGAAGACGAGCAGCAGCGCGAGCACGGCCATCGCGATGCTCTCGGCGACGACGCTGACCCCGCTGATCACGTTGGAGGCGGCCGTCCCGCCGAATCTGCGCAGCAGCTCACGGGAGTTGGCGGCGAGGTCGTCGAGTCCGGTCCCGGCGGACCCGAAGTGCCGGGAGACCGCCTTGGCGGCCTCCCGCAGCGAGACGACGATCTGGTCGCCGGTGTCGATGAGGGCGGCCACGATGATGTAGACGGCACCACCGACGACGGCGACCACGGCGATGCAGGTGAGCCCGGCGGCCAGCGACCGCTGCATCCCGGCCCCCACCAGCCTGCGGTACAGCGGGCCGAGCAGCGCGGTCCCGAGCAGGGCGAGCAGCACCGGGATGACGGCCGTACGCAGCTCCCCGCACAGCTGGACGCCGACCCAGCCCACTCCGGCGGCGAGCAGCAGCACGGCACACCAGGCGGCGAACCGGCGAACGGGATCGGGCAGGAGCGACACGCCTCCACCCGACCATGACCACCCCGGGCTGTCCTGCGGCGCGGGGCCGGGCGGGTGAGGACGGGGCGCGCGAGCAGGGAGGATCGGGGAGGGATCAGGAAGGGGTGAGCGACGGGTGAGCGGGGGCGGCGGGCCTCACGGTCTGCGGCCTGGACACCTCGCTCCACGACGGCACGGAGCCGGCCGGCGAACAGGGCCTCGTCGTGGCCCGGCCGGTGGACTGACCGGCCGGGCACCGAGGGGTCAGAGCCCGCCTTCCGACATCCCGTGCACCGCCGGGATCGTGCCGAGCCGGCCCTTCTGGAAGTCCTCGAAGGCCTGCATCAGCTCGTCCTTGGTGTTCATGACGAACGGGCCGTAGTGGGCCATCGGCTCACGGATCGGCTGTCCGCCGAGGAGGACGACCTCCAGGTCGGGGGTGTGGGAGTCCTGCTTCTCGTCCGCGCGGACGGTGAGCGAGGAACCGGCGCCGAAGACGGCGGTCTGGCCCAGGTGGACCGGCCGGCGCTCGGCACCGACGGCTCCGCGGCCCGCGAGGACGTAGGCGAGGCCGTTGAAGTCCTCACGCCACGGCAGCGTGATCTCCGCGCCCGGCGCCAGCGTCGCGTGGATCATCGTGATCGGCGTGTGCGTGATGCCGGGGCCCTGGTGCCCGTCCAGTTCACCGGCGATGACGCGCAGCAGTGCGCCGCCGTCGGGGGACGTCAGCAGCTGGACGTTGCCGCCGCGGATGTCCTGGTACCTCGGCGCCATCATCTTGTCCTTGGCCGGGAGGTTCACCCACAGCTGGAGCCCGTGGAACAGGCCGCCCGACATGACCAGCTGCTCCGGCGGCGCCTCGATGTGGAGGAGGCCCGAGCCGGCCGTCATCCACTGGGTGTCGCCGTTGGTGATGGTGCCGCCACCGCCCTGCGAGTCCTGGTGGTCGAAGATCCCGTCGATGATGTAGGTGACGGTCTCGAAGCCGCGGTGGGGGTGCCAGGGGGTGCCCTTGGGCTCGCCCGGCGCGTACTCCACCTCGCCCATCTGGTCCATCATGATGAACGGGTCGAGATGGCGGTAGTTGATCCCGGCGAACGCGCGGCGCACCGGGAAGCCCTCACCCTCGAATCCGCTCGGGGCGGTCGTGACGGCGAGCACGGGGCGGGGCACCGCGTCGGCCGGGGCGGTCACGCGGGGCAGGGTCAGCGGGTTCTCGACGGTCACTGCAGGCATGGTGGGTACCTCCTTGGTACGCCCACATTAGTTGAGCATTGAACTTCTTGCCAGTCCCAACAGAACGGGCCCGGAGGGAATTCCCTCCGGGCCCGTGGTCCGCCTGCCGGATCTCGGTCTGGGGCGCTCGGCCCCGTTCGGCTCAGCCCCCGTACATACGGCGCATCGCGAAGTCGACCATCTGCTCGACCGCCTTCGCGTCGAAGACCATCCGGTGCTCGCCCTCCATGTCCAGGACGAAGCCGTAGCCGGTGGGCAGCAGGTCGATCACCTCGGCGCCGGTGATGACGAAGTACTTGGACTCCTTGCCCGCGTACCGGCGCAGCTCCTTGAGCGAGGTGAACATCGGGATCACCGGCTGCTGGGTGTTGTGCAGGGCCAGGAAGCCGGGTGTGTCGCCGCGCGGGCAGTACACCTTCGAGGTGGCGAAGATCTGCTGGAAGTCCTCGGCGGCCATCTGCCCGGTGGTGAAGGCGCGCACGGCGTCCGCGAGCGAGGGCGGGGACGGCTCCGGGTAGAGCGGCGGCTGCTGGCCGTACCCGCCGACACCGCCCGGCATCTGCTGCTGCGACGAGGCGTACTGCTGCTGGGCAGCGCCCCCGTCCATCGGCTGGCCGTATCCGTACATGGCGCAAGCGTACCGAGAGCGGGCCACGGCAGCGGCGGCGCTCCCCGGCAGGCGGGATACCGGCCGGTCACCCGTCTTTCACCGAGCCGCCGGACCGGGGCCACCCTGTTCACGGGCACGGGCGGGTAGACCCTTCTCACACTTGCACCGGCAGGGGTTGCTTCTTATTACCGACGGGTAGCATCATCGGAGCTACTTGTTGGTACGTGAACTAGGTGCGAGGAGTCAGTGCCTCGCCGATCTCTCTACGGAGCCGTCGCCATGGGGCACTACAAGTCGAATCTCCGCGACATCGAGTTCAACCTCTTCGAAGTACTGGGACGCGACAAGGTGTACGGCACCGGCCCGTTCGAGGAGATGGACGTCGAGACCGCCAAGAGCGTCCTGGAGGAGCTGACCCGCCTCTCCGAGAACGAGCTGGCCGAGTCCTTCGCCGACGCCGACCGCAACCCGCCCGTCTTCGACCCGGAGACCAACACCGCGCCCGTCCCGGCGTCCTTCAAGAAGAGCTACCAGGCCTTCATGGACTCCGAGTACTGGCGGCTCGGCCTGCCCGAGGAGATCGGCGGCACCACCTCGCCCCGCTCCCTCATCTGGGCCTACGCCGAGCTGATCCTGGGCGCCAACCCGGCCGTCTGGATGTACTCCTCGGGTCCCGCGTTCGCCGGCATCCTCTTCGAGGAGGGCAACGAGGTCCAGAAGCACATCGCCCAGGTCGCCACCGAGAAGCAGTGGGGCTCCACCATGGTCCTCACCGAGCCGGACGCCGGCTCGGACGTGGGCGCCGGCCGCACCAAGGCGGTCCAGCAGGAGGACGGCTCCTGGCACATCGAGGGCGTGAAGCGCTTCATCACCTCCGGTGAGCACGACATGTCCGAGAACATCCTCCACTACGTGCTCGCCCGCCCCGAGGGCGCCGGCCCCGGCACCAAGGGCCTCTCCCTCTTCCTCGTCCCGAAGTACCTCTTCGACTTCGAGACCGGCGAGCTGGGCGAGCGCAACGGCGTCTACGCCACCAACGTCGAGCACAAGATGGGCCTGAAGGCCTCCAACACGTGCGAGATGACCTTCGGCGACAAGCACCCCGCCAAGGGCTGGCTGATCGGCGACAAGCACGACGGCATCCGCCAGATGTTCCGCATCATCGAGTTCGCCCGCATGATGGTCGGTACGAAGGCGATCTCCACGCTGTCCACCGGCTACCTGAACGCGCTGGAGTACGCCAAGGAGCGCGTCCAGGGCCCGGACCTGGCCAACTTCATGGACAAGACCGCGCCCAAGGTCACCATCACGCACCACCCCGACGTGCGCCGCTCGCTCATGACGCAGAAGGCGTACGCGGAGGGCATGCGCGCCCTCGTGCTGTACACCGCCTCGATCCAGGACGCGATCCAGATCAAGGAGGCCAACGGCGAGGACGCCTCCGCCGAAGAGGCGCTGAACGACCTGCTGCTGCCCATCGTCAAGGGCTACGGCTCCGAGAAGGGCTACGAGCAGCTCGCCCAGTCGCTGCAGACCTTCGGCGGCTCCGGCTTCCTGCAGGAGTACCCGATCGAGCAGTACATCCGGGACTCCAAGATCGACACCCTCTACGAGGGCACCACGGCCATCCAGGGCCAGGACTTCTTCTTCCGGAAGATCGTCCGCAACCAGGGCGCCGCGCTGAACTCCCTCGCCGAGGACATCAAGAAGTTCCTCGCGCTCGGCACCGGCGGCGAGGAGCTGGCCGGCGCCCGCGAGCACCTCGCCAAGGCCGCCGTGGAGCTGGAGGCGATCGTCGGCCTGATGCTGACCGACCTCGCCGCCACCGAGCAGGACACCAAGAACATCTACAAGGTGGGCCTGAACACCACCCGCCTGCTCATGGCCTCCGGTGACGTCGTCGTCGGCTACCTGCTCCTCAAGGGCGCCGCGGTCGCCGCGGAGAAGCTGGCCACCGCCTCGGCGAAGGACAAGGCCTTCTACACCGGCAAGATCGCCGCGGCGAAGTTCTTCGCGGCGAACGTCCTGCCGGGCGTCACCCTCGCCCGCAAGGTCGCCGGCACGGTCGAGCTGGACCTCATGGAGCTGGACGAGGCCGCCTTCTAGACGCCCTCCTCCTGGACGTTCCGGACGTCCCCGTCGATTCCTCGCACGGGCCCGCTCTCTTTCCGGGAGCGGGCCCGTGCACGTCGTTAAGGTGAATCCCATGAGCGCACCAGCCCGCTTCGACCGCGGCCACACCGACGACCTGATGTCCTTCCTGGCGGCCAGCCCGTCGCCGTACCACGCCGTGGCGAACACCGCCGAGCGGCTGGAGAAGGCAGGCTTCCGGCAGGTCGCCGAGACGGACGCCTGGGACGGGACGAGCGGCGGCAAGTACGTGCTGCGCGGCGGCGCGATCGTGGCCTGGTACGTCCCCGACGGCGCCGAGCCGCACACCCCGTTCCACATCATCGGCGCCCACACCGACTCCCCGAACCTCCGGGTCAAGCCCCGCCCCGACACCGGCGCGCACGGCTGGCGCCAGGTCGCCGTGGAGATCTACGGCGGCCCGCTGCTGAACTCCTGGCTTGACCGGGACCTGGGCCTGGCCGGCCGGCTCACCCTGCGCGACGGCTCCTCGGTGCTGGTGAACGTGGACCGCCCGCTGCTGCGCGTGCCCCAGCTCGCCATCCACCTGGACCGCTCCGTCTCCGCGGAGGGCCTCAAGCTCGACAAGCAGCGGCACCTGCAGCCGGTGTGGGGCCTCGGCGGCGATGTGCAGGACGGCGACCTGATCGCCTACCTGGAGCAGGAGGCCGGGCTCGCGGCCGGCTCGGTCGCCGGCTGGGACCTGATGACGCACCCCGTGGAGGCGCCGGCCCACCTCGGCCGGGACCGGGAGCTGGTGGCCGGCCCGCGCATGGACAACCTGCTCTCCGTGCACGCCGGTGTCGCCGCGCTCGCCGCCGCCGCGACCTCCGGTGCGGCGCTCACCCGCATCCCCGTGCTCGCCGCCTTCGACCACGAGGAGAACGGCTCCCAGTCGGACACCGGCGCGGACGGCCCGCTGCTCGGATCCGTGCTGGAGCGCTCGGTGTTCGCCCGCGGCGGCTCGTTCGAGGACCGCGCCCGGGCCTTCGCCGGCACCGTCTGCCTGTCCTCCGACACCGGTCACGCCGTCCACCCCAACTACGCCGAGCGGCACGACCCCACGCACCACCCGCGGGTCAACGGCGGGCCGATCCTCAAGGTCAACGTCAACAACCGCTACGCCACGGACGGTTCGGGCCGTGCGGTGTTCGCCGCCGCCTGCGAGAAGGCGAACGTGCCCTTCCAGACCTTCGTGTCGAACAACTCCATGCCGTGCGGCACCACCATCGGCCCCATCACCGCGGCCCGGCACGGCATCCGCACCGTCGACATCGGCGTCGCGATCCTCTCCATGCACAGCGTCCGCGAACTGTGCGGCGCCGACGACCCGTTCCTGCTGGCGAACGCGCTGACGGCGTTCCTGGAGGGCTAGTCCGGGCCACGCCGGGTACCCGGACGGCACCGGAGATTCCGGAACCGGAAGGGGAGGCGAAACCTCATGGGTCTCGGCGGATGCATCATCCTCATCGCCGTGGGAGCCATTCTCACGTTCGCGACCGACTGGGACATGCAGGGCGTCAACCTCACGGTCGTCGGCCTGATCCTGATGGCCGTGGGTCTGATCGGAGTGGCCACCTTCAGCGGCATCGCACGGCGCCGGCGGGTCGTGGTCCCGCCGACGACACCGGTGGTGGAGGAGGAACCCCACCACCACCACACCCACCGCGTCGACGGCTACAGCGACGGCTACGGCGTCTGAGCCGCCGCCTCCTGCTCGTCCGGGCCCGCCAGGACGAGCGGCAGGCGGTCCGCGCCGCCCTCGGCGAGGCGGACCGGGACGACCCACTCCTGCTGGTGGACGTGACAGGCGGGGTGCTCACCGCCCGTCGTCGGCCGGGTGGCGCCCCCGGCGGGAGCGTCGTCGCAGGACGCCGCCGTCGCGGAGACGTGCAGCACGCCCTCCGTGACCGCCGGATCCAGCTCCAGCTCACGGGACAGCTCCGTGCCCGCTCCCTCGCCCTTGAGCAGCAGCTCGGGCGGGGCCGAGGAGACGAGCAGCCGGGTCGACGGGCCGTACCGCGTGTCCGGTTTCCGGTCGGCCGGGGCCCGGAAGAGCACCTCCAGCCGCAGGCGCCCGGGGGCCACCTCGATCGTGGCACGCCGCCTGCGGCGGTCCGCCGACGCCGGCCGCACCGCCTCCTGCGGAAGCCGCAGCCGGGTCAGCCGGTGCCGGGCCGACTCCACGACCACGATGTCCGCGCCGACGAGGACGGCGCCGCTGGGCTCGCGCAGATCGGTGGCGAGCGTGGTGACCTCGCCCGTATCGGGGTCGTAGCGGCGCAGGGCGTGGTTGTAGGTGTCGGCGACCGCGACCGAACCGTCCGGCAGCGCGGTGACCCCCAGCGGATGCTGCAACAGCGCCTGACCGGCCTGTCCGTCCCGGTGCCCGAAGTCGAACAGCCCGGTCCCGACGGCGGTGTGCACGTACCCCTCCCGGTCCACCCAGCGCAGGGCACTCGTCTCCGAGTCGGCGAGCCACAACCGGTCGGCGGTGGCCGCGAGTCCGGACGGCTGGGCGAAGAAGGCCTCGGCGGCGGGCCCGTCCACGAGGCCCTCGTCGGTGGTGCCGGCGGCCACGGCGACCGTCCGCGCCGCCGGGTCGTACGTCCACAGCTGGTGGACGCCCGCCATGGCGATCCACACCCGGCCGTCGAAGACGGCCACGTCCCACGGGGAGGAGAGGTCCACCTCGCGGGCCGGCCCGGAGGTCGCCGAACCCTTCCGCCACTGCTTGCCGGTGCCCGCCAGGGTGGACACGGCACCCGTGGCGAGGTCGAGGCGGCGCAGGGCGTGGTTGACGGTGTCGGCGACCACCACCGAGCCGTCGCCGAGGAGCGCGAGCCCCTGCGGTTCGTTGAAGGACGCCGCCGCCGGACCGCCGTCGCCGAACCCCCGCGCCCCCGAGCCGATACGGCGCACGACGGTCTCGGCGTCCTCGGCCAGCTCCACCAGCTGGTGCCGGGTGGTGTCGCTGACCAGGAAGTTCCCCGAGGGCAGCAGCAGCGCCCCGCCGGGGAAGCGCAGGCTCGTCGGCTCGGGCTCCGGCGGCACGTACGGCCCGTCGCCGCGCCGCAGCGTCCCCTTCGCCCCGTGCTCGGCCACCAGTTCGCCCACCAGCCGCTCGATGGCGTGCGCATGCCCTTCGCCCGAGTGCTGGGCGACGACGTAGCCCTCGGGGTCGATCACGGCGAGCGTCGGCCATGCCCGGACCGCGTACTGCTTCCACGTGGCCAGTTCGGGATCGTCCAGCACGGGATGCCCCACCCCGTACCGCTCCACGGCATCCTCGACCGCCCGGTGATCGGCCTCGTGCGCGAACTTCGGCGAGTGCACCCCGATCACCACGACCGTGTCCCGGTGCCTCTCCTCCAGCTCGCGCAGCTCGTCCAGGACGTGCAGGCAGTTGATGCAGCAGAAGGTCCAGAAGTCCACGATCAACACGCGGCCCCGGAAATCGGCCAGCTTCAGCTCCTTGCCGCCGGTGTTGATCCATCCGCCCTTGCCGACCAGCTCGGGGGCGCGGACACGGGCACGTCGGCGGGGTGTGGAGTCGGTCATGGTCCAAGGGTGCCAGCCGGCTCCGGCGACCGTTTCCGGCAGAACGCTCAGTCCTGGTGGATCACGTCGCGGCCGGGGCCGCCGGAGAGGGTGTCGGGGCCGGCTCCGCCGGTGACGGTGTCCTTGCCGTCGGGCATGGTGGACTCCTCCGGGACGAACGGACGGACGTGCAGGCCGACTTCGCACGTTCGACTCCCGAGTTCACCTGTGGGTCGGCCGACTTGCCCCGCCCCACAGCGAATTCACCTTGCGTGCACCTGATGTCCCGGTGGATTCCGGTGTCCGGTCGGGAGAGGTGGATTCCAGCGTCCGGTCAGGCGAGGCGTGTCCCGGTGTCCGGTCAGGCGAGGTGTGTCCTCGTGTCCGGTCAGGAGAGTGCGTGGCCGGTCGTCGCGTCCACGTGCCCGGGGACCTCGTCGTGCCGGTCGCCGACGGTCAGGGTTCCGGTGGGCTCGAACAGCAGGATCTCGGTGGGCACGGGCGCGTACGGCTTGTGCTCGGTGCCGCGCGGGACGGTGAACACCGAACCCTTCGGCAGGACCACCGTGCGCTCGCCGGCCGGTTCGCGCAGGCCGATGTGGAGTTCGCCGGCGAGGACGAGGAAGAACTCGTCGGTGTGTTCGTGGACGTGCCAGACGTGCTCGCCCTCGACCTTCGCCACGCGCACGTCGTAGTCGTTGACGGCGGTGACGATGCGGGGGCTCCACCGCTCGGTGAAGGAGGCGAGGGCGTCGCTCAGGGAGATCGGTTCCATGCGTTCATCGTGCGGCCGGCCGGGCCGTCGTACGAGTGCTAGAAATCGCATATGCCGCAACGATCCTCTCACCGTGTCGTGCTGGTGGTCGACGACAACTCCAACCCCTTCGAGATGAGCTGCGCCATCGAGATCTTCGGGCTCGCCCGGCCCGAGCTGGGGCGGGACCTGTACGACTTCCGGCTGTGCGCGGCCGGTCCGGAGATCCGGATGCGGGACGGCTTCTTCACGCTCATCGGGGTCGCCGGGCTGGAGGCCGCCGAGTCCGCCGACACGCTGATCGTGCCGAACCGGCCGGACACCGAGGTGCCCCGCTCGGAGCGCGTCCTGGAGGTGGTACGCCGGGCACACGCGCGGGGCGCCCGGCTCGTCGGCTTCTGCTCGGGCGCGTTCACACTCGCGGAGGCCGGACTGCTGGACGGGCGCCGGGCAGCCTGCCACTGGATGTGGGCGGAGGCCTTCCGGGCCCGGTTCCCGCAGGTACGCCTGGAGCCGGACGTGCTCTTCGTGGACGACGGCGACATCCTCACCGCCTCGGGCAGCGCCTCCGCGCTCGACCTGGGCCTGCACCTGGTGCGCCGGGACCACGGCGTCGAGATCGCCAACCACGTCTCCCGGCGGCTGGTCTTCGCCGCGCACCGCGACGGCGGCCAGCGGCAGTTCGTGGAGCGGCCGGTGCCCGCGGTGCCGGACGAGTCGCTCGGGCCGCTGCTGGCCTGGGCGCAGGAACGGCTGGGCGAGCCGCTGACGGTGGCCGGCCTGGCGGCCCGCGCGGCGGTCAGCCCCGCCACGCTCCACCGCCGTTTCCGCGCCCAGCTGGGTACGACCCCGCTGGCCTGGCTCACCGGGGAGCGCGTGGCACTGGCGTGCCGGCTGATCGAGCGGGGCGAGGAGCGGCTGGACGTCGTCGCGGCGCGCAGCGGTCTGGGTACGGCGGCCAACCTGCGGGCCCGGCTGCGACGGGAGACGGGGCTGAGCCCGTCGGCCTACCGCAGGCGGTTCGGGGCGGTGCCCGTGCAGGCGGCCGTCGTCCGGGAACCGGAGAGCCCGGCTCCGTCATGACGAGCGCCACGAACGCAGCGCGGGTGCCGAGGGAGCCGGGCTCGGGGTGCCCGGATCGGCGAAACGGCCGGTCAGGACGGCGTGGACGGGTCCGGAGATGCGGTCGCCAGTGATCTGATCTGCTTCATCCAGGCGTCCGACAGCGACTTCGGGATCTTCGTGGTCAGGCCGGTCGCCTTGGTGAAGGCGAGACCGCGGCTGTAGGCGTTGCTGCCACAGCCGTCGGTCTGATGGATGAGCCTTGCGTCGACAGACGTGTCGATGACCGCCTTGCCCTCGCCCTTTCGGGTGACCCGGAAGCGGATCGGGCCGGAGCCGGGGTCCACGTCCCGTGGCAGCGAAAGGCGCACGTTCGTGATGCGTTCCCGCCGCAGCGCACCCTTCACGCACTCGCCCCGCGCGCACAACTGGTAGGAACCGCCGGTCAGATCGCCGTATCCCCGGTGGTCGAACAGCACACCGACACCCGAGACGACGCCGTATCCGGCGCAGGGCGCATCGCCGTGGCACCCGGAGGCGGCCGCCATCAGCGCGGCACCGACGACCACGAGGCCTGCCCGCTTGATCCGTCTCACCACTTCTTGATCCCTCCCGGCACATCCCGCTTGAAGTACCGCTTCTCTCCGCCGAATGTGATGGTTCCGTGACGATCAACCGGTGCCGGGGAAGCATGACCGGTATGAGATTCCTCGTACGCGACCGGATCCTCGGCATCGGTGACGACTGGTGGATCGAGGACGAACACGGCCGGAAGGTATACCTCGTCGACGGCAAGGCGATGCGGCTGCGCGACACCTTCGAGCTGAAGGACGCCCACGGGCACGTCCTGATCGACATCCACCAGAAGATGTTCGCCCTGCGCGACACGATGGTGATCGAACGGGACGGCGAGGCCCTGGCCCGGATCAAGCGCAAACGGCTGTCCCTGCTGCGCAACCACTACCGGGTGTCCCTGGTGGACGGCACCGAACTGGACGTCAGCGGCAAGATCATGGACCGCGAGTTCGCCGTCGAGTACGACGGCGAACTCCTCGCGGTGATCTCCCGCCGGTGGCTGAGTGTCCGCGACACGTACGGCGTGGACGTCGTACGGGAGGACGCCGACCCCGCACTGCTGATCGCGGTCGCGGTCTGTGTGATCCACCTCGCCGAGAAGGAGGGGGAGGAGGACTGACCGCGGGGACGGGGCCCACGACCGGCCATGAGGGTGGAGCCGACGCCTGCGTCTGCGCCCGGCGGGGGCTGACGCACCTGTGGCCGGCAGGGGCTAACGCCGGTGCCCGGGTGGCTCCAGACCCAGGACGCGGTCCTTCAGCGCGGGGAACTGGTCACGGGTCGTGGCCACCTTCGCCGGGTCGAGGTCGACCGTGAGGACCTCCTCGCCGGCACCGGCCTCGGCCAGCACCTCGCCCCACGGGTCCACCACGATCGAGTGACCCGCCTGCGGAACTCCCGCGTGGGTCCCGGCCGTTCCACAGGCGAGCACGAACGCCTGGTTCTCCACCGCCCGCGCCTGAGCCAGCAGCGTCCAGTGCGCGCGTCGCCGCTCGGGCCAGCCCGCCGAGATCACCAGCGTCTCGGCGCCGGCGTCGACCAGGCCACGGAAGAGTTCGGGGAAACGGAGGTCGTAGCAGGTGGCCACGCCCAGCGTGGTGCCGGGCAGCCGGACCGTCACCAGATCACGCCCCGCGTCCATCAGCACGGCCTCGCCCTTGTCGAAGCCGAAGCGGTGGATCTTGCGGTACACCGCGGCCAGCTCACCGGAAGGGGAGAAGACGAGCGTCGTGTTGTAGAGGGAGCCGTCCCCGGCGGCGGGGCCGCCGCCGGATGCCGCGCGCTCGGGGATGGAACCGGCGTGCAGCCACACGCCCGCCTCGCTCGCCGCCTTGGCCATCGCCTCGTACGTCGGCCCCTCCAGCGGCTCCGCCTCCCGGCCGAACTCCTCGTAGGCGAAGGCACCGGTGGTCCAGAGTTCGGGCAGCACGACCAGGTCGGACCCGGCCTGTTCCCGCACGAGCCCGGCGGCACGCCGCCGCCGTGAGTCCACGGATTCGCCCTCGTCCACGGCGATCTGGATCAGCGAGGCGCGCACACTACCACCGTCCTGGCATTCGAGTCGTCCACACAGGCCTACGATCGTCACACGAAAGCACTGCCGGGGTGCCTTCAAGCAGCGTAACTTAGCGTTTCAAGACACCCGCCGCCGTGTAGCCGCCGCCCGCTGGCAACGCCGCCACCACCTGCCCGTGTACCGACCGCCGAGGGGTCCTGTTCGTGAGTCTGCATCCCACCCTCCAGCCCTACGCCGACGCCTGGACGCACTCCATCGAAGCGATATCCGAGATGGTGCAGTCGCTCGTCGAGGGCGAGTGGAACCGGCGGACGCCCTGCCCCGGCTGGTCGGTGCGGGACGTCGTGTCCCATGTCATCGGCCTCGACTGCGAGATGCTCGGCGACCCGCGCCCCATCCACTCCCTGCCGCGCGACCTGTTCCACGTCGCCACCGAGCACCAGCGCTACATGGAGATGCAGGTCGACGTCCGCCGCCACCACACGGCGCCCGAGATGACGGCCGAGCTGGAGTACACGGTCATCCGCCGCAACCGCCAGCTGCGCAACGAGTCCCGTGACCCCGGCACCATGGTGCGCGGCGTGCTGGGCAGCGAGGTCACCCTGGAACAGTCCTACCGGATGCGGGCGTTCGACGTGTGGGTGCACGAACAGGACCTGCGCACGGCCCTCGGCCGCCCCGGCAACCTGGACTCGCCGGGCGCCCACGTCGCCCGGGACGTCCTGCTGGAGGCGCTGCCCAAGGTCGTCGCGAAGGACGCGGGCGCCCCGCGCAGCTCGGCGGTCGTGTTCGACGTGCACGGCCCGATCGAGTTCCTGCGCACGGTCCGCGTCGACATCCAGGGCCGCGGCACCCTGGAGACGGCCCCCGCCCTCGGCCCCGCCGCCGCCCTCACCCTCGACTGGGAGACCTACGTCCGCCTGGCCTGCGGCCGCGTGACCCCCGAGGCAGCGGCGGACCGGGTGAAGACGGAGGGCGACCAGGACCTCACGGCAGCCATCCTGCGTCATTTCACGGTGACGCCGTAGCGGCAGGCCCGCGGACCACCCCGGATCCGACCGCACGACGAGACGGCCCGGACCACAGGACGAGACGGCCCGAACGCACACCGAAACGGATCCGGCCGCACGACGAGCCGGCCGAGAAGCGCGTCCACCGGTTCACCGGGGGCAGCCGCCGACGGCGAGCACCCCGGCGGGTCGTCCGGCCACTCGGCCGACTGGAAACGGGTGCTGCGCGGGTGGGAGAAACCCGGCTCAGACCGCCGGCACGTGCACCGTCTCCACCCGGCTGGCCACCAACCGCTCCTGCTCCCGCCGGACAGCACGCCCCCGCAACCGCAGGATCTGGCTCACCCCGACCGCCTGCAGCACGAACACGGCCGAGAAGGCCACGGTGTAGTCGTCCCCGGTGGCGTCCAGCAGCACACCGATCGCGAACAGCGTCGTCATGGAGGCGATGAACCCACCCATGTTGGTGATGCCGGACGCGGTGCCCTGTCGCTCGGGCGGGTTGGCCGGCCGCGCGAAGTCGAAACCGATCATCGACGCCGGCCCGCACGCCCCGAGCACCGTGCACAGCACCACCAGCAGCCACATCGGCGCGTGCTCCCCCGGATACACCAGGGTCGCCGCCCACAGCAGTGCGCTCGCCCCCACCGTGCCGAGCGCCAGCGGCAGCCGGGCCGCATGGTGCCGGGCGACGATCTGGCCGTAGACGAGCCCGATCACCATGTTGGACAGGACGACGAGGGTGAGCAGCTCACCGGCCGTGGCCCTGCTGAGCCCCTGCGCCTGCACCAGGAACGGCAGCCCCCACAGCAGCAGGAACACCATCGCCGGGAACTGGGTGGTGAAGTGCACCCACATCCCGAGCCGCGTGCCGGGCTCCCGCCAGGACGCCGCGATCTGCCGGCGCACATAAGCCGCGCCCTGGTGCGGGGAGGGCTCCGGCTCGTACCCCTCGGGGTGGTCCTTCAGGAACAGCAGGGTCAGCACGAGGACGCCCGCTCCGGCCAGCGCGCTGCCCGCGAACGCCGGGGTCCAGCCGATGCCGTGCAGCAGCCGGGCCAGGACGAGGGTGGAGACCAGGTTGCCCGCCATGCCGACCAGCCCCGCGAGCTGCGCGACCAGCGGCCCGCGCCGGGCCGGGAACCAGCGGGACCCCAGCCGCAGCACGCTGATGAAGGTCATCGCGTCGCCGCAGCCCAGCAGGGCCCGGGAGGCGAGCGCGGTGCCGTACGACGGGGAGAAGGCGAAGCCCAGCTGCCCGGCGGTGAACAGCACCGCCCCGATGGTCAGCACCTTCTTGGTGCCGAGCCGGTCGACCAGCAGGCCGACGGGTATCTGCATGCCCGCGTAGACCAGCAGCTGGAGGATGGAGAACGTCGACAGGGCGGAGGCGTTCACGTGGAAGCGGTCGGCGGCGTCGAGCCCGGCCACCCCCAGCGACGTACGGAAGATGACGGCGACGAAGTAGACGGCGACGCCCACGGACCACACGGCGACGGCCCGGCGTCCGCCCGGCGGGTCACCCGGAAGGGTGGCATTGCGCGCCGGAGCGCTCATCGGACCTCACCCCGTGCGAGGTGCGAGAACCAGCTCACATGGCGGTGCACGACCCCGACGGCCTCCTCCGCGTCGCCGGCGCGCAGCGCCTCCAGGATCTCCTCGTGCTCGGAGAGCGTCTTGGCGATCCGGTCGGGGTGCGAGTGCATGACGGCGACACCCATCCGCAGCTGCCGGTCGCGCAGCTGGTCGTAGAGCCGGGAGAGGATCTCGTTGCCCCCGCTGCGCACGATCTCGGCGTGAAAACAGCGATCGGTGACCGCGGCGGCTGCCAGATCACCGGCGGCGGCCTGTGCCTTCTGCCGCTCCAGCAGCTCGGTGAGCCGCTCCAGCAGGCCCGGCGGGGCGGGCACGGCCTTGCGGGCCGCGTGCTCCTCGACCAGCAGCCGGGTCTCCACCACGTCGGCGATCTCCTGCGCCGAGACGGGCAGGACGAGGGCGCCCTTCTTCGGGTAGAGCCGGATCAGTCCCTCGGCCTCCAGCCGCAGCAGCGCTTCCCGGACGGGCGTGCGCGAGACCCCGACGGCCTCGGCAAGCTCACCCTCGGTAAGGAGGGTGCCGCCCTCGTAGCGGCGGTCGAGCACCCCCTGCTTGACGTGGGCGTACACGCGGTCGGCGGCGGGCGGTGGCTTGAGGGACTGCGGGGCGGGCTGCTCGACGGCCGTCTTCATGCCGACAGGATAGATACAACACGTACGCAAGTGACAGCTCCGTCCATCATCCGGACGTGACGAAGGCCTCTCCCAGCGCCCGCACAACCTTCTGTGCTACTTACGTGTCACACATGTGCGGCCCCCTCCCCCATGCCACCTCAACTGGGCCGCACTCAAGGGGCATTCAAGACATTCGGGGTATATCACTTTGATTACCGGCATTAAGGGCAACCGCCTCCGCAGAGCCGCCGCGGTCGCCGTCACCTCCGGCGCGCTGCTCGCCACCGGTGCCCTCACCACAGCGCCCGCACAGGCCGTCACCACGCCCTCGATCGTGGCCAAGGGCGGCTACGTGATGAACGACGCGAACGGCTCGACGCTGTACACCAAGGCAGCCGACACCAAGCGGTCCACCGGCTCCACCACCAAGATCATGACCGCGAAGGTCGTGCTCGCGCAGTCGAACCTGAACCTCGACAGCAAGGTCACGATCAAGAAGATCTACAGCGACTACGTCGTCCGGAACAACGCCTCCCAGGCGCACCTGATCGTCGGGGACAAGGTCTCCGTCCGACAGCTGCTGTACGGGCTGATGCTGCCGTCCGGTTGCGACGCCGCCTACGCGCTCGCCGACAAGTTCGGTTCCGGCTCCACCGTGGACGCGCGCGTGAAGTCCTTCATCGGCAAGATGAACAGCGCCGCCAAGAGCCTGCACCTGAACAACACCCACTTCGACTCCTTCGACGGCATCGGCAACGGGTCCAACTACTCGACGCCGCGCGACCTCACGAAGATCGCCAGCAGTGCGATGAAGAACTCCACGTTCCGCACGATCGTCAAGACGAAGTCGTACACCGCGAAGACCCAGACCAAGTCGGGCGGCACCCGCACGATGGCCGCCTGGAAGAACACCAACGGTCTTCTCAGCAGCTACAGCGGCACCATCGGCGTGAAGACCGGCTCCGGCCCCGAGGCCAAGTACTGCCTGGTCTTCGCCGCGACCCGGAACGGCAAGACGGTCATCGGCACCGTCCTCGCCTCCAGCTCCATCACCCAGCGTGAGACGGACGCGAAGAAGCTCCTCGGCTACGGCTTCGCCAAGCTCGGCTGACGCCACACCCTTCCGGACCGAAAGGGCCTGTCGCACCCAGCGGCGGGCCCTTCGGCTTCATCCGGCCACCGGTCGCGGCTCCGCCCCCGGGTCAGGGCAGCCGGCCGTAGGTCTTGAACGTGTACGAGGCGTCGTACGGCCGGTTCCCCGGCGCCTATGGTGCGGTGCCCGGCTAGGCTGACGCCGATGTGCGTCCAGGGGGCGGATGAGAGCCGCGCGGAGCCGTGGGAGACGGCCGCCGTGCTGGTCCCGGCCGCACAGAACGGCGACGCCTTGGCCATGGACGAGTTGCTGGCGCTCGTGACCCCGTACGTGACCCGGCTGTGCCGTCCGATCGCGCCGCACGACGCCGCCGACGCCGTCCAGGAATCCCTGCTCGCCGTGTTCAAGGGCCTGCGCGGACTGCGCGACCCCCGGGCCTTCTACGCCTGGGTGCGTACCGTCACCGTGCGCGAGGCGGTACGCGTCGCACGCCGTACCGGTGCCGAGGAGCCCGCCGACCCGGTCGACCTCGCACGCCTCGGCGGACTGCGCGCCGGCACCGACGGCGAGCTGTCCGCCGACGTCCGGGACGCCCTGGCCCGGCTGCCCGTCCGGCACCGCGCGGTCCTGGTGCTGCGCGAGCTGGAGGGGCTGGACGAGGCCGCGGTCGCCGAACACCTCGGGGTGGCCCGGGGCACGGTCAAATCCCGGTTGCACCGGGCCCGTACCTCCTTCCGGAAAGCGTGGTCACGATGAGCGTCGATCCCGTACGGCGGCTTCGGGTACTGGCTGAGGGTCTGCACGCCGGCCTGTACGCCGAGGAGTTCCTCCCCCTGTCCTACGACCGGGTGTGGGCGATCGCCGCCGACTTGCAGACCGAACTGCCGTATCTCCTGCCGTTCCTGCGGGAGTTCCGCGTACCGCCGGGCGACGCCGACCGCAAAGAGGCGGTCGCGGTGGGCCGTTCGGGCCTGTCGGAGACCTTCGAGGTACGGCTCTCCCCCGGCTGGTGCCTGATGCAGTCTCGGCGGGTGGTGGGCGGCATGGCAGCGGTGCCCGAGGCGGGGGGCACCCGCTTCGCCGTCCTGGGCGCCACCCGCCCGGCCGCGCTCCGCCCGGTCCAGTGGCTCTACGGCCACCTGCTCGGCGAACGGCGCGGGCGGGCGTTCCTACGACGCGTGGCCGAGCGGGCGGCGGTGCGCTAGCCAAGAACACCGGACCGCGGACCGCGGACCCTCGGACCTACGAACTCGCGGACGGCATACACCAATCCGCAGACCGCAGACAGACCACAGACCGCAGACCGCAGACCGCGGACCGCCGGAGTCCTTCAGGGCCGGAACTGCTCGCGGATGGCTTCCGCCACCTCCCGCGGCCGTTCCTGCGGCAGATAGTGGCCGGCGCCGGGCACCAGCCGCACCCTCAGGTCGTCGGCGTACGGCTCCGCGCCCGCCAGCATCGACGGTACGACCACGGCGTCCCGTTCCCCGCCGAGCAGCAGCGTCGGCACGACGAGCCGGTGCCGCCGCCAGGTGCCGCGGACGAGGGCGGGGATGTCGTGCAGCACGTACTGCCAGAACAGGGACTGCACGGCAGCGGCGCCGACCGAGGTGGCGGCGGCGTACTCGGACAGCTCGGCCTCCGTCCACACGGCCGGATCGGCCACCTGGTGCCGCAGCAGGAAACGGGTGAAGCCGGGCCGGTGGCGCAGTACGGCACGCCCGATTACCGGGTACTCGACGAACGCGGTGTACCACAGCCGCCACAGGTTGGGCAGGACCGCCCGGTGCCGCGGCCAGGGGTGGGACATGTTCAGCGCCAGGTACCCGGTGAACCGCTCCGGCGCCCGCAGGCAGAGCCGGAAGCCCAGATGTGCTCCCCAGTCGTGCCCGACGAGCCCGACCGGCCCGCGGATCCCCAGCGCGTCGAGCAGGGCGAGGGCGTCGTCCGCCAGGGAGTCCATGTCGTACCCGCGCCGGGTGAGTCCGGACCAGCCGAAGCCCCGCAGGTCCGGGCAGAGCAGCCGGTACTCGCCGGCCAGCTGCCCGGTGACCTTGTGCCAGGCGAACCAGTGCTGCGGGAAGCCGTGAAGCATGAGCAGCGGGGTGCCGGAGCCGCCGTACTCGGCGAGATGCAGCCGAGTGCCGCGTACGGCCACGTGCCGGTGCACCGCGTTACCGTCCTCCGGCAGCGGACGTCCGGACACGATTGCGGCACCCGCGTCGGTGTACACGTCGTTCGAACCCATCCCTGACCCCTCTCGGGTCGGTGCGGCCCCCCGTCGGGCCCGCGTCGCCGGGTCAGGAGGCGCGGCCGGCGCGAAAGGTTCCCGGCGCTTTCCGCCGGGTTCCGGGATCCCGGTGAGCGGTTGTCGTGCCCCGGGTGGGCCCAGCTGTCCGACGGTGAGCAAGGCTTCGGGGCGCGGCAAAAGGAGGGGCCGGTCGCAACGGTGTGTCGCGGCCGGCCCCTCCTGCGCCGAGGTCACCCGGCGAACGCCCTCACGCCCAGGTGATCAGCCGCTTCGGCTGCTCCAGGACCGCCGCGACATCGGCCAGCACCTTGGAACCCAGCTCCCCGTCCACCAGGCGGTGGTCGAAGGAGAGCGCGAGCGTCGTCACCTGACGCGGCTTCACCTTGCCCTTGTGGACCCACGGCTGGAGCTTGATCGCGCCGACCGCGAGGATCGCCGACTCGCCGGGGTTGAGGATCGGCGTGCCGGTGTCGACGCCGAAGACGCCGACGTTGGTGATGGTCACCGTGCCGCCCTGCATCGCCGCCGGGGAGGTCTTGCCCTCGCGGGCCGTCGACACCAGTTCGCCCAGCGACTCGGCCAGCTGCGGAAGCGTCTTGGCCTGCGCGTCCTTGATGTTCGGGACGATCAGCCCACGAGGTGTGGCCGCCGCGATGCCCAGGTTGACGTAGCGCTTGAGCACGATCTCCTGGCCGGCCTCGTCCCAGGACGCGTTGATGTCCGGGTTGCGCTTGATGGCGACCAGCAAGGCCTTGGCGATCAGCAGCAGCGGGTTGACCCGCAGCCCCTGGAACTCCTTGTCCTGCTTGAGTTCCTCGACCAGCTTCATCGTGCGGGTCACGTCCACCGTCACGAACTCGGTGACGTGCGGCGCCGTGAACGCCGAGCCGACCATCGCCTGCGCGGTCGCCTTGCGGACGCCCTTGACCGGGATACGGGTCTCCCGCTCCGTGTCGTACGACGCCACCTGCGCCGGGACGGCGGGGGCGGCGGGGGCCGCCGCGACCGGGGCGGCCGGCTCGGCCGCCGCGGGCCGGGCCGCCGCGTGGACGTCGTCACGCGTGATGACACCGTCCGGGCCGGACGGGGTGATCGCGGCCAGGTCGACACCGAGGTCCTTGGCCAGCTTGCGCACCGGCGGCTTGGCCAGCGGGCGGGCCTTCTCGGCGACCGGGCCGCCGTGCCCGTTCAGCTCGGTCTGGATCGCCCCGGCGGCCGCCGGGACGGTCACCTCGGGGCCCTTGCGCGGGCGGCGCTTGGTGGAGGAGGTCGCCACGCCGTAGCCGACGAGGACCGGCTGGCGGCCCTCCGGCTTGGCCTCGGGCTCCTCGGCCACCGGCTTCGGCTGCTCGGCCGGGGCCTGAGGGGCGGCAGCTCCGGCCACGGCCACGGCGATGATGGCCGTGCCCACGTCCACCGTGGTGCCCTCGGGGAAGCGCAGCTCGCGGACCACGCCGTCGTAGGGGATGGGGAGTTCCACCGCCGCCTTGGCGGTCTCCACCTCGCAGACCACCTGGCCGTCGGTGACCGTGTCACCCGGCTGGACGTACCACTTGAGGATCTCGGCCTCGGTGAGTCCCTCGCCCACGTCGGGCATCTTGAACTCGCGTACGGACGCATCCGTCATCGTCGTCACGACCCTCTCCTCAGTACGCCAGCGAGCGGTCGACGGCGTCGAGCACGCGGTCCAGGTCCGGCAGGTACTCCTCCTCCAGGCGGGCCGGCGGGTACGGGGCGTGATAGCCGCCGACCCGCAGGACCGGTGCCTCCAGGTGGTAGAAGCAGCGCTCGGTGATCCTCGCGGCGATCTCCGCGCCGGAACCGAAGAACACCGGCGCCTCGTGGACCACGACCAGGCGGCGGGTCTTCTCCACCGAGGCCTGGACGGCGTCGAAGTCGAGGGGGCTGACCGAGCGCAGGTCCAGGACCTCCAGGGACTTGCCCTCCTCGGCCGCGGCCGCCGCGACCTCCTGGCAGAGCTTCACCATCGGGCCGTAGGCGGCCAGGGTGAGGTCGGTGCCCTCGCGGACCACCTGGGCCTTGTGCAGCGGGGCGGGAATGGCCTCGAAGTCGACCTCGGCCTTGTCCCAGTAGCGCCGCTTGGGCTCGAAGTAGATCACCGGGTCGTCGCTCTGGATGGCCTGCTGCATCATCCAGTACGCGTCGGAGGCGTTGGACGGGCTGACGATCTTCAGGCCGGCCACGTGCGCGAACAGCGCCTCGGGGGACTCGGAGTGGTGCTCGACCGCGCCGATGCCGCCGCCGTAGGGGATGCGGACGACGACCGGCAGCTTGACCTTGCCCAGCGAGCGGGCGTGCATCTTGGCGAGCTGGGTGACGATCTGGTCGTAGGCCGGGAAGACGAAGCCGTCGAACTGGATCTCCACCACCGGGCGGTAGCCGCGCAGGGCCAGGCCGATCGCGGTGCCGACGATGCCGGACTCGGCGAGCGGGGTGTCGATAACCCGGCTCTCGCCGAAGTCCTTCTGGAGGCCGTCCGTGACCCGGAAGACACCGCCGAGCTTGCCGACGTCCTCGCCCATGACCAGGACCTTGGGGTCGGTGTCCAGGGCGCGGCGCAGCGACTCGTTGATGGCCTTGGCCATCGCCATCTTCTCGGCCATCTCAGTGACCCCCTTCTGCGTCCGCGAACGACGCCTGGTAGGCGGCGAACTGGGCTCGCTCCTCGTCGACGAGCGCGTGCCCGTCCGCGTACACGTTCTCGAAGATGGCGAAGTGGTCCGGGTCGGGCATGGCGCGGACCGCTTCGCGCACCCGCTTGCCCAACGCCTCGGACTCGGTCTCGAGTTCCGTGAAGAATCCCTCGTCCGCGTGGTTCGACGCCTCCAGGTACCGGCGCAGGCGCAGGATCGGGTCCTTCGCCTCCCAGGCCAGCCGCTCCTCGTCGCCGCGGTAGCGGGAGGGGTCGTCGGAGGTGGTGTGGGCGCCCATGCGGTAGGTGAACGCCTCCACGAGGGTGGGGCCCTCGCCGCTGCGGGCGCGCTCCAGGGCCCACTTGGTGACGGCGAGGCAGGCGAGGACGTCGTTGCCGTCGACGCGGACGCCCGGGAAGCCGTAGCCCTGGGCGCGCTGGTACAGCGGCACCCGGGTCTGCTTCTCGGTGGGCTCGGAGATCGCCCACTGGTTGTTCTGGCAGAAGAACACGACCGGGGCGTTGTAGACCGCGGAGAAGGTGAACGATTCAGCGACGTCGCCCTGGCTCGAGGCGCCGTCGCCGAAGTAGGCGATGACCGCCGAGTCCGCGCCGTCCTTGGCCACGCCCATCGCGTAGCCGGTAGCGTGCAGGGTCTGCGAGCCGATGACGATCGTGTACAGGTGGAAGTTGTTGCCGTTCGGGTCCCAGCCGCCGTTGTTCACGCCGCGGAACATGCCGAGCAGGTTGGTCGGGTCGACGTCGCGGCACCAGGCCACACCGTGCTCGCGGTAGGTCGGGAACACGTAGTCGTCGTGGCGCAGGGCCCGGCCCGAGCCGATCTGGGCGGCCTCCTGGCCCAGCAGGGAGGCCCACAGGCCCAGCTCGCCCTGCCGCTGCAGGGCGGTGGCCTCGGCGTCGAAGCGCCGGGTGAGCACCATGTCGCGGTACAGGCCGCGGAGCTGTTCGGGGGTGATGCCGGCGACGTAGGCGTCGTACTCGGCGTTCTTGACCCGCTTGCCCTCCGGCGTCAGGAGCTGCACGAGATCGGGCTCGGTGCTCTTCCTGGCGGTGCTGCGGGTGGTGCGCTTGGTGCCGGTGGCTCCGGTCGCGTCGCCGGCCGTGCCGGTCCCGCTGCCGGTGGTGCCGGCCTTGCCTGCGGCGCTGCGTCGCGGCTTGCGCGCGGCACTGCTCTCCACGCTCACGTGTGCTCCTCCGTCGTTCCGGCCCCCGGGGTTGCCGGTAGGCCAGTGCGGCTCACCTGTGTTCGACCACCGGGCACGGGGTGGGTGCCACTCGGCCGGGAACAGGCGTGACAGGTGCCCCGGCGAGCGCCCTGCAACCATTACGTTACCCAGTGCTCCACATTTCTGTGAAACCCCGTTTGACCTGCGATTTTGCTTGGATTTCCAAGTAAATGCAGGGGAGGTGGCAAGCGTGCTGGTCACAGCGTTGCGGCGTCCGGAGCAAACGCACGTTATCCCGCTCACCCAGGTCACGGGAAGAGTCGCATGTGAGACTGACCTCGTGCACGAAGAAGTAAATATCAGGGTATTTCTGCATCGTGAGGGTCGGCCGGGCCGGTACGGGGGGCGGCACGCGCACCCACGACGGAAAGGAACCGGCTCACCGATCAAGAACACGGAATTCTCGAACTGATCGGCGAAGACCGGCCAAACAGCAGATCGGTGAACGGCCGCACCCCGCCGAAAAGATGATCAAGAATTACGGCTCGGTCCCGCTCGCGAAACCGGCATCGTCGACGTTCCGGGCAGCGGCCTTTGTCACCCGCACGCAGGCGGAAAAGCCCACTTGGTGACCGAAAGCGACCGTCGGCGACTGCGTGTGACAACCCGCAGCTCACAGGGGCTGCGCGTGCCCTAACATCTGCGGCGTGCCGCGCTCTTGTGTACCACCCCTAGCACCCCATGCGCCCCCTCTGGGCGCCCTGCTGCGCCTGTACGCCGCGGGTACCGCCCTCACCTGTGAACCGGTCGACCAGGGCCTCCTCAACCGCGGTTACCGGCTCTCCACCACGCGCGGCCGCTACTTCCTCAAGCACCACTTCGACCCGGACACCGCCGACCCCGCCGCCATCGAACGCCGGCACCGGGCCACCCAGCGCCTCGCCGACCTCGGCGTCCCGGTCGCCCAGCCGCTCGCGCACCGCGAGGGCCGTACGGTCGCCGTCGTGGGCGGCCACGCGTACGCCCTGCACCCCTGGATCGACGGCAGGCACCGGCACGGCGGCCAGCTCACCCGGGGGGAGAGCGCACGCCTGGGGGCGCTCCTGGGCGCCGTACACGCCTGTCTGGAGCGTGTGATGCCGCCCAAGGGCCGCACCCGCCCGGCGACCGGTCCGCACCCCGTGGAGAGCGCCGACCCGGCCGACACCTTCGCCCTCATCGACGACCTGCTCGCCCATGTGCGCCGGCACCGACCGGCCGACGCCTTCGACGAGCTGGCCCGGCACCGGCTGCTGGAACGCCGGGCGCTGCTGGAGCAGCACGCCGAGCGGCGCCCCCCGCGCGGCGGTCCGGTGGGCTGGGTGCACGGCGACTTCCACCCGTTCAACCTGCTCTACAAGGACGGCGCCCCGGCCGCCATCGTGGACTGGGACCGGCTCGGCGTGCAGCCGCGCGCGGAGGAGGCCGTACGCGCCGCCGTGATCTTCTTCGTACGGCCCGCCGGAACCCTGGACCTGCCGAAAGTGCGGGCCTACGCGCGCGCGTACCGCCGTGCGGCCGGCGCCACGCCCTCGGAACTGGCGGCGGCCGTGCACCGGGTGTGGTGGGAACGGCTGAACGACTTCTGGATGCTGCGCTGGCACTACGAGCGCGGTGACACGCGCGCGGACTGCCAGTTCCCGGCCGCGTCGGCGCTCGCGGTGTGGTGGACGCGCGAGTACGACGCCGTGTGCGACGCGTTCGTGCAGTGAGCCGGGCCGGCCAGGGGCCGGCCCGGGGACGAGATCAGGGTCGACCGGTCACGTCGGGCGACGTCGTCCCGGCCGGCGTGGGTGTACTTCAACCGGCGGTGTCACCCGCGCCGCCGTCGGCGGTGGCCCCGTCGGTGGTGGTGCCGTCCGTGGTACCGCCGTCGGTGGTCCCGTCCGTGGTGCCCCCGTCCGCGGCCCCGCCGATGACACCGCCGCCCTCCGTGCCGCCGTCCGCGGGGTCCGAGGGCTCCGACTGCGAGGGCTCCGGGTCCGACGGCTCGTCGCTCGGGCTGGAACTGGCCGACTGCGGGGGGCTGTACGACGGCGTGGTCGCCGTCGGCAGGTCCGAACCCGTGCCCGTGTCCGAGCCGGTGTCCTCGGAGGAGTCGTCGGTCTGGCCGGTGTCGTCGTCGGACGGGCTCGGCGAAGGCTTCTCGTGCTTCGTGTTCTTGGAGTGGGTCGTCGTCGGCTTGGTGTCGGTGCCGTTGCCGGCGTGGCCGCCCGTGTTCTTGAGCGCCAGCGCGACGCCCGCCGTGATCGCGATGACCGCGAGAACGGCGAGGATCCACAGCTTGCCGCGCCCGCTGCCCTTGTTCCCGTGACCCTCGAAGCCGCCGTCGTCACCGCCGCCGTAGCCCACGGGCAGGATCGGCTGCGGGATCTGCGAGGTGCCCGAGACGTCCGTCGGGTGCGGCATGACGGTCGTGCCGGCGAAGCCGCCCGCCGGGGTGTGCCGGCCGTCGTGCGCCTCGACCGGGCCGGTGTTCCAGGTGCCGGTGTGGCCGCCCTGGTCGTACAGCATCTGCAGGCCGTACTGGACCATGCCGCGCATCTCCTCGGCCGTCTGGAACCGGTCGTCGGGTTCCTTGGCGAGTGAGCGCATGACCAGGCCGTCCAGCTCCGGCGGGCAGCCGTCGGAGTACTCGGAGGGCGGGGTCGGGATGTCCTGGACGTGCTGGTAGACCACCGACAGCGGGGTCTCGCCGGTGAACGGCGGACGCAGGGCGAGGAGTTCGTACAGCAGGCAGCCGGTCGCGTACAGGTCGGAACGGTGGTCGACGGCCTTGCCGAGCGCCTGCTCAGGGGAGAGGTACTGCGGGGTGCCCATGACCATGCCGGTCTGGGTCATCGTCGTGGAGGCGCCGTGCAGGGCGCGGGCGATGCCGAAGTCCATCACCTTGACGGCGCCGCTGTCGGTGATGATGACGTTGGCCGGCTTGATGTCGCGGTGCACGATGCCGTGCTGGTGCGAGTAGGCGAGGGCCTCCAGGACGCCGGAGACGATGATCAGGGCCTGCTCGGGGCCCGGCGCCTCGGCGTTCAGCAGCAGATCACGGATGGTGCGGCCCTCGACCAGCTCCATCACGATGTACGGCACGGACTGGCCGCCCACGACGTCCTCGCCGGAGTCGTACACGGCGACGATCGCGTGGTGGTTGAGACCGGCGACCGACTGCGCCTCGCGTGTGAAGCGGGCCTTGGAGACCGGATCCTCGGCCAGGTCCGCGCGGAGCAGCTTGACCGCGACCGTGCGTCCGAGGCGGACGTCCTCCGCCGCGAACACCTCGGCCATGCCGCCCCGGCCGAGCCGGTGGGTGAGCCGGTACCGCCCGTCGCCGACGAGCCCGCCGTTGCCCCACATCTCGGGCGCGTCTGACATTCCGCCGCCAGTCGCCTCGGGGTCGGACGGGCCCTGAGAGCGCTGCTGCTGTGCCATCAGTCCTCGCCGTCGTTTCTGCCCGCGGTGCGCGCGGTGTTGTCACGGTCTCCGTCGGCCACGCTACAGCCTCCGCGGGGGCCACCGGTTCGGAACCGGATCCGGGACCGACCTGAGACGGACCGGTCATGAAACCTCTAGCACGCGCTGTCGTGCAAATTCTGTGTGCCGGTCGTACGTCCCCTGTAACGCTTGCGCGACGCTTCTTGCTCGTACGGTCACGGAACGGGCACCGAGCTTGACGTGTCAGTGCCCTCGGGCAGACTTGGCCGGGAATGACACATTCGATCAAGGCCTGTTCGCTGGATGACGGCGCCGCACGGCCAGTGGGGGACGCGGAGAGATGAGCCAGGACGGCGCACACGGCCGGTACGCGGGGCAGGCGCTGGCCGGTGGCCGCTACCAGCTGCGCGACTTGCTGGGCGAGGGTGGCATGGCCTCGGTGCACCTGGCGTACGACTCGGTACTGGACCGCCAGGTCGCGATCAAGACGCTCCACACCGAACTCGGCCGGGAGCAGGCCTTCCGCGAGCGCTTCCGGCGCGAGGCGCAGGCCGTGGCCAAGCTCACGCACACCAACATCGTCTCCGTCTTCGACACGGGCGAGGACGACCTGGGCGGCATGGCGACGCCGTACATCGTCATGGAGTTCGTCGAGGGCCGGCCGCTGGGCTCGGCTCTGGAGGAGGACATCCGCCAGTACGGCGCGATGCCCGCCGACAAGGCGCTGAAGGTCACCGCCGACGTGCTGGCGGCCCTCGAGATCAGCCACGAGATGGGGCTGGTCCACCGGGACATCAAGCCGGGCAACGTGATGGTGACCAAGCGGGGCGTGGTCAAGGTCATGGACTTCGGCATCGCCCGCGCCATGCAGTCCGGCGTCACCTCGATGACCCAGACCGGCATGGTCGTCGGAACCCCGCAGTACCTCTCGCCCGAGCAGGCCCTCGGCCGTGGCGTGGACGCCCGCTCCGACCTGTACTCGGTCGGCATCATGCTGTTCCAGCTGGTCACCGGGCGGCTGCCGTTCGACGCGGACTCGCCGCTGGCGATCGCGTACGCACATGTGCAGGAGGAGCCGGTCGCGCCCTCCACGGTCAACCGTTCGCTGCCGCCCGCGGTGGACGCGCTGGTCGCCCGCGCGCTGAAGAAGAACCCGAACGAGCGTTTCCCGACCGCCGAGGCCATGCGCGACGAGTGCCTGCGCATCGCGGCTTCCCTCCAGGCGGCACCGCCGAGCATCGTGCCGGGCGCCGGGCCGGTGCAGAGCGGCTCGGGTGTCGGCTCCGCGGTGTTCCCGCCGGTCGGCCAGGCGACCCCGGCGCCGCCCGGACCGGTGCAGACGCCGTACCAGCCGGCTCCGGCCCCGAACCCGTACGGACACCAGACGCCCGCGCCCCAGACGCCCGCCCCCTCCTACGGTTACCCGCAGCAGGGCGGCTACCAGACGCCGCCTCCGGTGGGCTACGGGCCGCAGGCCGCCGCCCCGACCCCGCCGCCCTACACCATCTCGCCGCAGGCCGGGCGGCCCGCCGGCGGGGGCTCGAAGAAGAAGCCGGTGGTCATCGGTTCGGTCGCGGTGGTGGCCGTCGTCGTCGTCGGCGTGATCGTCGCGCTGACACTGAAGAACGCCGGTGACGACATCAAGGGCAGCGGTGGCTCGGGGGCCTCGGCGTCCTCGTCCCACCGGGAGGGCTACCGGGCGCCGGACCACTCCCGCAAGATCGACAAGGACGAGTGCACCGAACCGCGGGAGTCCTACACCGACCCCAAGAAGGTCGAGATGCCCGACTTCCGGTACAAGGACATGGACTCCGTGAAGGAGTGCCTGCAGGCCGCGGGCTGGAAGTGGACCATCGACCACGAGGACGACAACACGTGGCCCGACGGGGCCGTGCTGAAGCAGTTCCCCCAGCCGGGCACCGACGTCGACCCGGACGACGTGGGCAGCATCGAGCTGAACGTGTCGACGGGCAATCCGCCGCAGTGAGGTGACGGCGGACCAGTGCTGCGACGGCAGGCCTGTGCTGCGACGGCAGACACAGTGACGCGGTGACGGACGCAGTGAACCGGTGACGGACGCAGTGAATCGGCGACGGACGCAGTGAGGGCCCGGCGGGTGACCGCCGGGCCCCTCGTTTGTCGTGGCCCCGTGGTTTCGTGGCCCCGTGGTTTCGTGGCCTCGTGACTTCGTGGCCTCGTGACTTCGCTTCGTTACCTCGTCGCCTCGCGGCGGGACGAGAGGGTTGGGCCTACAGGTACGGGCCGCCCGAGCGACCGCCCGGGTGGTGTTCGTCGCCGCCCTCGTGACCGGACATGCCCGGCGGGAGCGCGCGGCGCATCTGTTCCAGCTGGGCCCGCGCCGCCATCTGCTGGGCGAAGAGCGTCGTCTGGATCCCGTGGAAGAGTCCTTCCAGCCACCCCACCAACTGTGCCTGGGCGATCCGCAGTTCCGCGTCGCTCGGGGTCACCTCGTCGGTGAAGGGCAGGGAGAGCCGCTCCAGTTCCTCGACCAGCTCCGGGGCCAGCCCGTCCTCCAGCTCCTTCACCGAGCTGGCGTGGATCTCCTTCAGCCGCACCCGGCTGGCTTCGTCCAGGGGAGCTACACGCACCTCCTCCAGAAGCTGCTTGATCATGCTGCCGATCCGCATGACCTTGGCCGGCTGTTCCACCTGCTCCGTCACCGGGGTCTCACGGAAGTCCTCGTCCCCGCCGCCGCCGAGCGCCATCCCGTCCTGACCCACGACGAGGATCTGGGGATTCTCCGGCGACCGTTCGTTCCTCGGCATCTCCATGCCGCCATTCTCTCGCACGCCACCACCTCATCACCGTGGTGCCCCCTCGTGGGGCTGATCCACCGTTTAGACCCGACGGCCCAATCCGGAATGCCCGATTGATCGGCGAATGTGAGGCTTATTCCCGTCGGTCATCCATCGGTCATGTCACCTGGCTCCGGGAGGTCGCCGACGTGGCTCCACGCCTGAGACTCACACCGCGCTGCATCGGACTGCTGCTCGTCCTCGCGGCGGCGGCCCTGCCCGTGTACGGAAGCACCGTCGCGCGCGGCAGCACCGCCGCCCACGACAGCCCTGTCACCCACGACAGCTCTGTCACCCACGGCAGCACCGCCGCCCACACCAGCCGTGTCACCCACGCCGGCCCGGTCGCCCACGGCGCGTCACCGGCGCACGCCCCCGAGCCGGAGCCGGGGCACCCCGGCCACGACCGCCCGGATCAGGGGCCCTCGGCCTTCGCCGACCCCGCGCAGCGGGACTCGCCCCCCGGCCTGCCCATGCCGTCCGACTCCGCATCGGCGTCCGTCCGCCCCTATGCCTCCGTCGCTGTCGCCGAGCCCTCCCGGGCGGGCAGCAGGGCCGGAGAGGGACGGATGCGGCCGGGACGGCCGGACGGGCCCGCGGCCGAGGTGGAGGGCGACGACGACCCGGTCCCCGCCACCGTGCAGCCGCAGGAGCCGGAGACCGCGGAGACGCCGGCGGCCTCCCAGCCGCCCGCTGAGGCCGGTCTCGACCCCGCGCAGCCCCCGGCGCAGCCCGCGGACCAGCAGGGGGCCCAGCAGGCGGCCCAGCAGGACGAGACCGCCACGGAACCCGTCCTGCGCATCCTCCCGCTGGGCAGCGGCCTGGTTCTCATAGGCCTGGGCCTCGGTCTGGCCCTCCTCGGTCTGAGACTCCGCAAGAACTGACCGCCCACGAGAACTGACCGCCCACAAGGACTGCCCGCCCACGAGAACTGACCGCCTCGAGAACTGGCCGCACCGGGAGAACTGCCCGCACTGGGAGAACTGACCGGTTCGCCCCGCGCTACGGCGCCACCAGCAGCACCTTGCCGATGTGACCGCTCTCCTCCACCAGGCGGTGTCCCTCGGCCGCCTGAGGCATCGGCAGAGCGCGGTCGACCACCGGTCGCACATGACCACCGGTGAACAGCGGCCACACATGCTCGCGTACGGCGGCGACGATGGCCGCCTTCTCCTCCAGCGGCCGGGCGCGCAGCGAGGTCGCGCTGATGGCGGCCCGCTTGCTGAGCAGCGCGCCGATGTTCAGCTCCCCCTTGGCCCCGCCCTGCATGCCGATGATCGCTAGACGTCCGTTGACGGCGAGGGCCTGGACGTTGCGGTCCAGGTACTTGGCGCCCATGTTGTCGAGGATGACATCGGCCCCGGCACCGTCGGTGGCCTGCTTGATCTCGGCGACGAAGTCCTGCTCGCGGTAGTTGATGAGCACGTCCGCGCCCAGTTCGGCGCAGCGCTCCAGCTTCTCCTTGGTGCCGGCGGTCACCGCCACCTTGACGCCGACGGCCTTGGCGAGCTGGATCGCCATGGTGCCGATGCCGCTGGAGCCCCCGTGCACCAGCAGGGTCTCGCCGGGGCGCAGATGGGAGACCATGAACACGTTGGACCAGACCGTGCAGACGACCTCGGGCAGTGCCGCCGCCTGCTCCAGGCCGACGCCCTCGGGCACGGGCAGCAGTTGCCCGGCCGGTACGGCGACCTTCTCGGCGTAGCCGCCGCCCGCGAGCAGTGCGCACACCTCGTCGCCGACGGCCCAGCCGGACACCCCGGAGCCGAGCGCGGCGATCCTGCCGGAGCATTCCAGGCCGGGGTAGGGGGAGGCGCCGGGCGGCGGGTTGTAGAAGCCCTGCCGTTGCAGGACATCAGCGCGGTTGACGGCGCTGGCCACCACCTCGACCAGCACTTCGCCCTCGCCGGGTACGGGATCGGGGACCTCGTCCCACACCAGCGCCTCGGGACCACCAGGTTGGGGAATCGTGATCGCATGCATGCCGGTGACGCTACTCCCCGGGTCGGCGGTCACTCGCGCGACATGGGGCGGATGTCCGGGGTGACATGGGCGCCGGGGGTGACGCGGACGATGGTGATGAGCCGGTCCGTCAGCTGGAGGGTGCCGATGGACGGATCGTCGTATCCGAGCACACGGTGCCCGCGGACGACGCTCACCACCAGGTCGTCCGTCTCGCGGGGCTTCTTGCCCGCCTCGCTGCGGACCACCGGGCGCTCGACGATGTCCAGCCCGCTGCCCTGCTGGATCAGGTCCTCCATGACCATGCCGGCGGCGGGGCTGAGCACGGAGAGCCCGAGCAGCCGGCCGGCGGCACCGGAACTGGTGACGACCGCGTCGGCGCCGGACTGCTTGAGCAGTGGGGCGTTCTCCTCCTCGCGTACCGCGGCCACGATCTTCGCACCGCGGTTGAGCTGGCGGGCGGTCAGCGTGACCAGGACGGCGGTGTCGTCGCGCTGCGGGGCGACGATGATCTGCCGGGCCTTGTGCACCTCGGCCCGTTTCAGCACCTCGCTGCGAGTGGCGTCGCCTATGACCCCGGCGTAGCCGTCCGCGGTCGCCGCGTCGATCACCTTGGAGCTGGGGTCGACCACGACCACCTGCTCCTTCTTGAGCCCGGTCCCGCAGACGGTCTGGATGGCCGACCGCCCCTTCGTACCGAAGCCGACGACGACGGTGTGATCGCGCAAGGTGGACCTCCAGCGGTTCAGGCGCCATTCCTCACGGGTGCGTTCGGTGAGGACCTCCAGCGTGGTGCCGACCAGGATGATCAGGAACAGCACGCGCAGGGGCGTGATCACGAAGATGTTGGCGAGCCGGGCGCCGTCGCTGACCGGGGTGATGTCGCCGTATCCGGTGGTGGAGAGGGTGACGGTCGCGTAGTAGAAGGCGTCCAGCAGGTCGATGGTGCCGTCGGCGTTGTCGTCGTAGCCGTCGCGGTCGGCGTAGACGACCAGCGCGGTGACGACCAGCACCACCAGGGCCATGATCAGCCGTTTGACGACCTGGCGGATCGGGCGCTCCACCACTTTCCTCGGGAGTTTCACCCGATGGGTCACCAGATGCTCGTCCGCTTGGCGGGCGATGGCGTCATGGCCCGGATGTTTCACGTGAAACACACCCCGATTCCGGCCGTCGCCCAGGGCAGGTCCAGCAGTTCCGTCTCCTCGCCCTGCCGGGCCCCGCCCGGCGGTACGACGGCCAGCGCGTCGGCTGCGGCGATTCCGCGCAGCATGGCCGGGCCGTTGTAGTGCAGCGGCACGGCAAGGTCGCCGCGCAGCACCACGGGGACGAGCCGGGTGTCGTACGGATGCCCCTGCACCGCCTCCTTGAGCGGCAGCGTGTACGGCTCGGGCGCGGGGTGGGCGGCGAGGGTGCGCAGCAGCGGCTCGGCGAGCGTCAGCAGGCCGGAGACGGCCGCGAGGGGGTTGCCGGGCAGCCCGACGAGATGCTGGTCGTCCTTGGTGCGGGCCAGCAGCATGGGGTGGCCGGGGCGCACCTTGACGCCGTCGACGAGGAGTTCGGCACCGATGCGTGCCAGGGTCGGGTGCACGTGGTCGACGGGTCCGGCCGCGGTGCCGCCGGTGGTGATGATCAGGTCCGCGGTGGAGCCGGTGACCGCTTTGTGGAGGGCGCGGGCGTCGTCACCGATCCGGCGTACGGCGATGACGTCGGCGCCCAGCGCACGCAGCCAGGGCGGAAGCATGGGACCGAGCGCGTCCCGGATCAGTCCGTCGTGGGGCAGGCCCTCGGTCAGCAACTCGTCGCCGAGGACCAGGACTTCGGTCCGGGGCCGGGGCACGGCGGTGACGGTGTCGTAGCCCGCCGCCGCGGCGAGGCCCAGCACGGCGGGGGTGACCAGGGTGCCGACGGGCAGCAGCTGGTCGCCGCTGCGGCACTCCTGGCCGCGTGGGCGGATGTCCTGGCCGTGGAGCATGTCGCGGGTGGCGTGGAGCCGGCCCTGGGCGTCGGTACGCCCGTGCTCGCTGCGCAGGACGGCGGTGGTGTCGGCGGGGATGCGGGCACCGGTGGCGATACGGACCGCCTCGCCGTCGGTGAGCGGTTCGGGCTGGGCGTGCCCGGCGAGCACGCCCTCCTCCCGGACGTGCCAGGGGCCGGGACCGGCGACGGCCCAGCCGTCCATCGCCGAGGTGTCGAAGGAGGGCAGGTCGGTGAGCGCGTCGAGGGGGGCGGCCAGCACCAGCCCGAGGGCCTCTCCGAGCGGTACGGAGACGGGGGCGCGGCGGGTGCGGGTACGTGCGGCCCGGGCGGCGGTCTCGCGGGCCTGGGGCCAAGGGGTGGCCCGGTGCCGCGCCGCGGGCCGTTCGCCGGGTGTCTGCGCGGCGGGTACCGGGACCTGGCCCGTACCGTCGCCCGCACCGTCGCCCCGGTTCTCCCTGTGGGCGTCCCTCACCAGTGCCAGGGCCTCCTCGACATCGAGGTCGTCGGTGTCCTCGGCGGGCGCCTGGGCCCGGGTGCCGGGGGCGGTCATCCGGCGTCCGGGGCGCTCGGGCCCCCGCTGCTGTGGGCCTTGCCCGCGTTGTCCTCCTCTTCCCACCGCAGGGCCAGCGCGGCGGCTCTGCGGGCGGCCTCGGCGACGGCCTCGGGGCCGCCCTCGCCCTGGGCCGCGGCGTAGCCGACCAGGAAGGTGGTCAGCGGGGCAGCGGGCCGGGCCACGCCGTGCGCGGCGTCCCTGGCCAGGTCGAGCAGGACGCCGGTGTCGACGTCCAGATCGATGCCCAGCTCGTCCTTGACTGCGGAGATCCATTCATCCAGCACGTGTCCATGCTCCCTGATGCGTGCCCTGGCGTCGGCGATGTCGTCCCAGGTGTCGCAGTCGAAGGACGCGAGGGGGTCCGGGACACGGGTGAGGCGGAGGGTTCCGGTGAGCCGGCGCAGGGGCAGCCCGGTGAGGCCGTCGTGCGCGGCGGCGAGGGCGGTCAGTTCGCGGCGCAGCGCGGCGGTGCGGTAGGCGGCGACGAGCGGCTGGTCGCGGCCTTCGGCGTCGGTGAGCAGCACGCCTTCGCAGCCGGTGTCCTGAAGGGTGGTCAGCAGTCGCTGGAGTGTGCCCTGCCGGAGGAAGGGCAGATCGGCGGAGAGGACGACGGTGTGTGCGGTGGTGGTGAGCCGCAGGCCGGCCTCCAGCGCGGCGACCGGTCCGCCACCGGGCGGCTCCTCGTGCGCCCAGCGCACCGGCCGGGCGGTGGGCCGGGGCGCGGCGACGACGACGGTCGTCCGGGCGCCGGCGCAGGCCGCCAGCACCCGGTCGAGCAGTGCGCGGCCGCCGATCCGCAGGCCGGGCTTGTCGGCACCGCCGAGCCGCCGCGCGGCGCCGCCGGCCAGTACGACGGCGTCGTACGGCACGGGTGCCGCGGTCGCGGCGGGGGCGGTGTCGGTCATCCTCCGAGTATGTCCCGTCGGGCCCGCCTCGCGGACCCGACGTACATCACAGAGTGCGCGGGCTCGTCCCTCACATCGTGCGCAGCAGCACCGCCGGCTGTTCCACGCAGTCCGCCACGTACCGAAGGAAGCCGCCCGCCGTGCCGCCGTCGCATACCCGGTGGTCGAAGGTGAGCGAGAGCTGCACGACCTGGCGCACGGCCAGCTCGCCCTCGTGCACCCACGGCCTGGGGACGATGCGGCCGACGCCGAGCATGGCCGCTTCGGGGTGGTTGATGATCGGAGTGGACCCGTCGACGCCGAAGACTCCGTAGTTGTTCAACGTGAAGGTCCCGCCGGTGAGTTCTCCGGGGGTGAGGGTCCCGCCGCGTGCCGACTCGGTGAGCCGGGCGAACTCGGCGGTCAGCGACTCGGTGTCGCGGGCGTGGGCGTCCCGTACGACCGGCACGACGAGGCCGCGTTCGGTCTGCGCGGCGAACCCGAGGTGGACGTGGTCGAGCCGGACGACCTCGCGGGCCTCGGTGTCGACGTAGGAGTTCAGCTCGGGGAACCGGGCCAGGGCGGCCGTGCAGATCCGGGCGAGCATGGCGAGGACGGAGATCTTCGGTCCTCCGGCCGCGTTCATCGCGGCCCGCGCGCGCATGAGTTCGGTCGCGTCGGCGTCGACCCAGCAGGTCGCGTCCGGGATCTCCCGGCGGCTGCGGGAGAGCTTGTCGGCGACGGCGCCGCGCACGCCCTTGAGCGGGATCCGGGTCCCGTCCCCGGCAGCGGGCGCCACGGGGGTCCGTACGACTGTCTCCTCGGCCGTGCGGGCCGGCGCGGTGCCGGTCAGCAGCGCACCCTCGACGTCCGCGCGCAGGATGAGGCCGTCCGGCCCGGAACCGGCCAGTTGTCGCAGGTCCAGGCCGTTGTCTCGGGCGAGCTTGCGCACCAGGGGGGAGATCACGGGCACCGGGCCCTCGGCGGGTGCCGGGGCGGTTGCCTGCGGCCGTGCGGCTGCCGGTGCCGTCACACGTGCGTGGGCGGTCGCGGGGGCCGCCGCGGGCTGTACGGCGTGCCCGTTGCGGGGGGCGGCGGTCCGGTCGGCCGGGCCGGTGCCGGCCGCCGTGCCCGCCGGTGCGGAGCGGACCCGGCGGCGCCGGGCCGCGGGAGCCTGGGTGCCGTAGCCCACCAGGACGTTCCCGGAGCCCTCCGGCTCCGCCGACGGTTCGCCCACGGCCACCGTCAGCAGCGGGGCGCCGACGGGCAGTTCACTGCCCTCCTCGCCGTAGCGGGCGGTGACCACACCGCCGTAGGGGCAGGGCACCTCGACCATCGCCTTGGCCGTCTCCACCTCGACCACCGGCTGGTCGACGGTGACCACGTCACCGACCTGGACCAGCCAGCGGACGATCTCCGCCTCGGTGAGCCCTTCGCCGAGGTCGGGCAGCTTGAACTCCAGCACCTGAGCCATCAGCCCTCGGCCTCCCACTGCAGGCGGGCCACGGCGTCCAGGATGCGGTCGACGCCGGGCAGGTGGTGCCGCTCCAGCATGGGCGGCGGGTAGGGGATGTCGAAGCCGGCCACGCGCAGCACCGGGGCCTCCAGGTGGTGGAAGCAGCGCTCGGTGATGCGGGCGGCGATCTCGCCGCCCGGGCCGCCGAAGCCGGTGGACTCGTGGACGACGACCGCGCGGCCGGTGCGCCGGACGGCCGCGCAGACCGTCTCGTCGTCGAACGGCACCAGGGAGCGCAGGTCGAGGACCTCCAGGTCCCAGCCCTCGGCCCGGGCGGCCTCGGCCGCCTCCAGGCAGACCGGCAGCGACGGGCCGTAGGTGATGAGCGTGGCGCTGCTGCCGGGGCGCCGGACCACGGCCCGGCCGATGGGCTCGACGTCCGTCGGCTGCTCGGGGTTCCAGGTGTCCTTGGACCAGTAGAGCCGCTTGGGCTCGAGGAAGACGACCGGGTCGTCGGAGGCGATGGCCTGGCGCAGCAGTCCGTAGGCGTCGGCGACGGTGGCGGGGGTGACGACGTGGAGGCCGGGGGTCGCGATGTAGTAGGCCTCGGAGGAGTCGCTGTGGTGCTCGACGCCGCCGATGCCGCCGCCGTAGGGGACGCGGACGGTGATCGGGAGTGGCATCCGGCCGCGGGTGCGGTTGCGCATCCGGGAGACGTGGCTGATCAGCTGCTCGAACGCCGGATAGGCGAAGGCGTCGAACTGCATCTCGACCACGGGCCGCAGACCGTACATGGCCATGCCGACGGCGGTGCCCAGGATGCCGGCCTCGGCAAGCGGGGTGTCGGTGCAGCGGTCCTCGCCGAACTCCTTGGCGAGGCCGTCGGTGACGCGGAAGACACCGCCGAGGGTGCCGACGTCCTCGCCCATGACGTGCACGGTCGGGTCGGCGGCCATCGCGTCCCGCATCGCCCGCGTGAGGGCCTGCGCCATGGTGGCGGGCTTGACGGCGACGGTGGTCATCGGGCCCCGCCTTCCTGTGCGCCGGGCTCGCCGTGCTGCTCCTGCTCGGCCTCCAGCTCGGCCCGCAACAGGGCGCGCTGCTCGCGCAGTTGCGCGGTGGTCTCGGCGTAGACGTGGTCGAAGAGGTCCATGGGGTCGAGTTCGGGGTCCTTGTTCATGCGTTCCCGCAAGGAGGCGGCCATCGTCTCGGCGTCCTGCCGGGCGGCCTCGATGCCGTCCTCGTCGAGCAGTCCGCGCGTGGTGAGTTCGCGTTCCAGCAGTGCGATCGGGTCGTGGGCGCGCCAGGCCTCGATCTCGGCGTCGCCCCGGTAGCGGGTGGCGTCGTCGGCGTTGGTGTGGGCGTCGATGCGGTACGTCACCGCCTCGATCAGGGTCGGGCCGCCGCCGGCGCGCGCGTGCCGTACGGCGTCGCTGAGGACCTCGTGCACGGCCGCCGCGTCGTTGCCGTCGACCAGCCGGCCCGGCATGCCGTACCCGACGGCCTTGTGGGCCAGGGAGGGGGCGGCGGTCTGCTTGGCGAGCGGGACGGAGATGGCGAAGCCGTTGTTCTGCACCAGGAAGACGACCGGCGCCTGCCAGACCGCGGCGAAGTTCAGCGCCTCGTGGAAGTCGCCCTCGCTGGTGCCGCCGTCGCCGACCATGGCGAGCGCCACCACGTCGTCGCCCTTGAGGCGGGCCGCGTGCGCGAGGCCCACGGCGTGCGGCAGCTGGGTGGCCAGCGGGGTGCTGAGGGGGGCCACGCGGTGGGCGTAGGGGTCGTAGCCGCTGTGCCAGTCGCCGCGCAGCAGGGTGAGCGCCTCCGCGGGGTCCACCCCCCGGGCGACGACGGCGAGGGTGTCGCGGTAGCTGGGGAAGAGCCAGTCGCGCTCCTCCAGCGCCAGGGCGGCGGCGACCTCGCAGGCCTCCTGACCGGTGCTGGACGGGTAGACGGCGAGCCGGCCCTGCTTGGTCAGGGCGGTGGCCTGGGCGTTGTAGCGGCGGCCACGCACCAGCTGGGCGTAGAGCCTGCGCAACAGGTCCGGGTCGGCCTTGCCGGCTGCTTCGGTGCCGAGGACGCGGTACGGCTCGGCGTCGGGCAGCAGCGGCGCGGGGTCCATCCGGGGCTGCCAGGCGGGCGGCGGCGACGGCCGGTACGCGCCTCGCTGCTCCAGAACCGTCATGACGGCACCTCCTCGTGGGAGCGGCTACGGGAGGCGTGTCGGCTGTGACCCGCCTCACCTACCGATTGTTCGGTCGTCGGCACATTTTGGCTACAGGCCCCTTCAGGCTGTGGACAAACGGTTCTCCACAGCCTGCAATGAACGCAGGACGTCCACGGCGATGAAGCGGGGGGACATGGGACCTGAACAAATGGCCGACGGATCACCGGAGCGCGCCGTCCTGCCGCCTCGCCCGCTGGACGCCATCGACCAGGACATCCTGAAGATCCTCCAGGCCGACGGGCGCGCCTCGGTACGGTCCGTCGCCGAACGCGTCCACGTCTCGCGGGCCAACGCCTATGCGCGCATCAACCGGCTCGTCGAGGACGGGGTGATCCGTGGCTTCAGCGCGCGCGTGGACCACGAGCGGGCGGGCCACGGCACGTCGGCGTACATCACGCTGAAGATCGTCCAGAACACCTGGCGGACGGTGCGCGAGCAGCTCAGGCAGCTGCCCGGCGCCTCCCACATCGCGCTGGTGGGGGGCGACTTCGATGTGCTGCTGCTGGTGCACACGCCCGACAACAAGGCGCTGCGCGAGCTGGTGCTGACGCGGCTCCAGGCGATCCCGGAGGTGCTCAGCACCCGCACGCTGCTGGTGTTCGAGGAGGAGGACCTGGAGCCGGACGGCTGAGGCGGGCCCGGCGCAGCCCCGCAAGGACCGGCCGGACGGCTGAAGTGGGTCCGTACAGCCACGCGAGGACGGCCGGGCGGCTGGGGTCAGTCCCGGCGCAGCCCCGCGAAGACCAGCCGGACGACGGCGTCGGCCACTTCCCGGTCGCTCGCGCCCCGCGCGTCCGGCCGGTACCACTCCACGATCGAGTTGATCATGCCGAAGACCAGCCGGGTGGCCAGGCGGACCTCCACGTCGCCGCGTACGTCCCCGTCGGCCGCCGCCGCCTTCAGCAGCTCGGCGACCCGGTGGTCGAAGTCGCGTCGGCGCTCCAGCGCCCAGCGCTCGGTCTCCGTGTTGCCCCGCACACGGAGCAGCAGCGTCACGTAGGGCAGCTCGGCTATGAGCACCTCGACCATGCGGCGCACGACGTGCTCCAGCCGGTCCACGGATCTGCCCGCGCGCGCGTGCTCCTCGTCCAGGATGGCGAACAGGCCGTCCAGGGCGCGGCTGACGGCCCGCCGGAGCAGTTCCTCCTTGCCGCTGACGTGGTGGTATATCGACGACTTGGAGATGCCGGCCGCCTTGGACAGGTGCTCCATGGAGGTGCCGTCGTAGCCGCGCTCGTTGAAGACCCGCACGGCGACCGAGAGCAGCGTCTCGGGGGTGTACGTGTCGCGCCTGACCGTGGTCATGAGGTGCCCTCCCGCTTGTCGATGGCGTACGCGTGCCGGTAGAGCGCGAGGGAGGGGGCGTAGCGTCCGGAGGGGTCGCGCTCGTGCATCTCGTCCAGGACGTCGAAGGCGAACTCGCGGCCGAGCCTGCGGTCCCATGCGAAGGGGCCGACCGGGTAGTTGACGCCGAGGCGCATCGCGGTGTCGATGTCCTCCTCGGTGGCCACGCCCTTGGCGACGGCGTCGTGGGCGAGGTCGATGATCCGTGCGACCGTGCGGGCCACGATCATGCCGGGGACGTCACCGATGACGCTGACCTCCTTGCCGAGCGCCTGGAACAGGCCCGTGGCCTCGGCGAGGGTCTGTGGGGAGGTGTCCTGGGAGGCGGACAGGGCGACACGGCCGGCCGCGCGGTAGTCCAGGGCGAGGTCGAAGTACACGACGTCCCGGAACTCGGCGGAGATCCGGCCGTCGGCGAGGACCAGCCGGCCGCCGCCGGGCAGCACCAGGCGGGTGCCGTTGTCCTCGTCCTCCTCACGGACCTGGATGCCCGCCTCACGGATCAGCGCGAGCAGCTCGGCCGCCGGGCCCAGGTCGCCCTCGACGACGACGTGGGCGGGCGGCTGCTCCTTGTCGGCGGTGTGCGGTTCGGGCCGCTCGGCGTCCTCGGCGTAGTCGTACCAGCCACGCCCGCTCTTGCGGCCGAGCCGGCCGGACTCCACCAGCCGGCGCTGGGCCAGGGACGGGGTGAAGCGCACGTCCTGGAAGAAGGACTGCCACACCGAGTGGGTGACGGACTCGTTGACGTCCTGGCCGATCAGGTCGGTCAGCTCGAAGGCGCCCATCCGGAAGCCGCCGCAGTCGCGCAGCACCGCGTCGATGGTCGCGGGGTCGGCGGCCTGGGCCTCCAGGACGGCGAACGCCTCGGCGTAGAAGGGGCGGGCGATGCGGTTGACGATGAAGCCAGGGGTGTCCGCGCAGGCCACGGGGGTCTTGCCCCAGGCCCGGGCGGTCTCGTACGCGCGCGTGGCCGACGTGACGTCGGTGGCGAACCCGGAGACCACCTCGACCAGCGGCAGCAGCGGCGCCGGGTTGAAGAAGTGCAGGCCCACGAAGCGGCCAGGGTGGCGCAGGGCGCCGCCGATGGCCGTCACGGACAGGGAGGAGGTGTTCGTGGCGAGCAGGCAGTCCTCGGCGACGAACTCCTCGAGTTCGGCGAAGAGCCGCTGCTTGACGTCCAGCCGCTCCAGGACGGCCTCCACGACCAGCCCGCAGCCGGCCAGCTCCGTCATGCTGTCCACGGGCACCAAGCGGGCGCGGGCCGCGTCCCGGGCGTCAGGGGTGAGCCGGTCCTTCGCCACGAGCCGGTCGAGACGGGCGCCGATCGCTTCGGCGGCCTCCCGGACGCGCCCGGGTATGGCGTCGTACAGCCGCACCGGGTGGCCGGCGACCAGCGCGACCTGGGCGATTCCCTGGCCCATGGTGCCGGTGCCGACGACGGCCACGGGGCTGCTGAGGTCGAGTGCTGTCATGTGCGCGATCCTCCCGCACGACGTTTTCCACAGATGCGGCGGACCCTCTTGTCCCGACCGATCGTTCGGTTACTCTAGCTCTGACCGTCTCATCCCGCTGCTCTTTCTGCCAGGTCCCGAACTCGACGAAGAGTTCTCCAGACGAGGAGTTGGTCCCGCATGGCCGCCGAACTGACCACGCACGAGCTGATCGAGAAGCATCGGCCCACGCTCGACCAGGCCCTGGAAGCGATCCGCACGCGCGCGTACTGGTCCCCGCACCCCGAACACCCCAAGGCCTACGGCGAGAACGGCAGCCTGGACGCGGCTGCGGGGAAGGCCGCCTTCGACGCTCTGCTGGGCACCCGCATCGACCTCGGCCAGCCCGGCACGGACGACTGGGTGGGCGGTGAGGTCTCGCCGTACGGCGTCGAACTGGGCGTGACCTATCCCCACGCGGACATCGACGTGCTCCTCCCGGCGATGCAGGCCGGGCAGCGGGCCTGGCGGGACGCCGGCCCCGAGGTCCGGGCGGCGCTCTGCATCGAGATCCTCAAGCGGATCAGCGACCGGACGCACGAGTTCGCGCACGCGGTGATGCACACCAGCGGCCAGGCGTTCATGATGGCGTTCCAGGCGGGCGGGCCGCACGCCCAGGACCGCGGCCTGGAGGCGGTGGCCTACGCGTACGCGGAGCAGGTCCGCACGCCGGGCACGGCGGAGTGGACCAAGCCGCAGGGCAAGCGCGACCCGCTGGCCCTCAGCAAGACGTTCACCGCGGTCCCCCGCGGCATCGGCCTGGTCATCGGCTGCAACACCTTCCCGACGTGGAACGGCTACCCCGGCCTGTTCGCCTCCCTCGCCACCGGCAACGCGGTCCTGGTCAAGCCCCACCCGCGCGCGGTGCTGCCGCTCGCACTGACCGTCCAGGTCGCCCGGGACGTGCTGACCGCGGCGGGCTTCGACCCGAACCTGGTGGCCCTGGCCGCCGAGACCCCCGGCGAGGGCATCGCCAAGACCCTGGCCACCCGCCCGGAGATCCGGATCATCGACTACACCGGGTCGACGTCCTTCGGCGACTGGCTGGAGGCCAACGCCCGCCAGGCGCAGGTCTACACGGAGAAGGCCGGCGTCAACACGGTGATCGTGCACTCCACCGACGACTACAAGGGCATGCTGTCCAACCTGGCGTTCTCGCTGTCCCTGTACAGCGGCCAGATGTGCACCACTCCGCAGAACCTGCTCGTCCCCCGCGACGGCATCAGCACCGACCAGGGCCCCAAGACCTTCGACGAGGTCACCGCCGACCTCGCCCGCGCGGTCGACGGCCTGCTCGGTGACGACGCGCGCGCGAACGCCCTGCTGGGCGCGATCGTCAACCCGGACGTCAAGGCCCGCCTGGAGGCCGCGGCCGGGCTCGGCGAAGTCGCGCTCGCCTCCCGAGAGATCACCAACCCGGAGTTCCCGGGCGCGGCGGTCCGCACCCCCGTCATCGTCAAGCTGGACGGCGCCAAGCCGGACGACGAGGCGGCCTACATGAGCGAGTGCTTCGGCCCGGTGTCCTTCGCCGTCGCGGTCGACTCCGTGGGCGACGCGGTGGAGCTGCTGCGCCGCACGGTCCGGGAGAAGGGCGCGATGACGGTCGGCGCCTACACCACGGACGCCGAGACCGAGCGGGCCGTCGAGGAGGTCTGCCTGGAGGAGGCGGCCCAGCTCTCGCTCAACCTGACCGGCGGGGTCTACGTCAACCAGACGGCCGCGTTCTCCGACTTCCACGGTTCGGGCGGCAACCCGGCGGCCAACGCGGCCCTCACCGACGGCGCGTTCGTGGCCAACCGCTTCCGGGTGGTGGAGGTGCGCCGGGAGGCGTGACGCCCTCTCCCGAGGGGCGCCGTGCCGGACACCGCAGCGCGCCCCTCACGGGGCGCCGTGCGCCCCCGGATCGGCGCTCCAGTGGTACAGCGTCATGGCCACGCTCGTGGCCAGGTTGTAGCTGGAGACCTGGGGGCGCATCGGCAGCCGCAACAGATGGTCGGCACGCGCGCGCAGCTCGGCCGACAGGCCGGTGCGCTCCGAGCCGAAGGCCAGCACGGCGTCGTCCGGCAACGTGACGCCCCGGATGTCTTCGCCTTCCGGATCGAGCGCGAACATCGGCCCCGCGGGCAGCTCGCCGGCTTCGAGCCGCTCCACGGCGGTGGCGAAGTGCAGCCCTGCGCCGCCGCGGACGACGGTCGGGTGCCAGGGGTCGAGCGTGCCCGTGGTGACCACTCCCGTCGCCCCGAAGCCGGCGGCCAGCCGGATCACGGCGCCCGCGTTGCCGAGGTTGCGCGGGTCGTCGAGGACGACGACGGGTGCGGTGCGCGGCGTACGGGCCAGCGTCCGCAGGTTGGCCGCGCGGGACGGCCGTACGGCGAGCGCGGCCACGCCCGTCGGATGGGGACGCGGGACGAGGGAGTCGTACACCGGCCCGGGCACCTCCGTCAGGAGGGCGTCCAGGGCGTCGCGTACGTCCCCCGCCAGGTGCTCGGCCAGGGCGAGCGCGGCCTCCCGGTCGGTGGCGACCGCGACCGGCACCTCGGCCCCGAAGCGCAGCGCGTGCTTCAGCGCGTGGAAGCCGTCGAGCAGCACGGCGTCCGCCGCGTGCGCGCGCCAGCGGATCAGGGGGTCGGTCATGCGGTGAACCCTACGCGGCCCGCACCGCTCTCCTCCGGGGAGCGCGGCGGGGGCACCGCACGGCCGCCGCGCCGCTCGAACCGCCCGCGCGCACGTTCCGCCAGGGCGCCCAGTCTGCGCAGGAAGGACGTCGGCAGGAAGACGGCGTCCGCGGCGATCATCGCCAGCGAGAAGAACGGCAGGCCGAGGACGACCGCGATCACCGCGTGCTCGGTCATCATCAGCACCAGCAGGACGTTCTTGACCCGCCGGTTGAACAGGGTGAAGGGGAAGGCGACCTGGGCCATCACCGTCACGTAGGCCGCGATCATCATGATCGTGCCGCTGGAGGACATCAGGTCGGCGAGGGCCGGCCAGGGCGAGAAGTAGTCCAGGTGGAGCGGGTAGTAGACGGCCGTGCCGTCCTGCCAGCGGGAGCCCTGGATCTTGTACCAGCCGGCCGTGGCGTAGATCAGACATGCCTCTGCCATGATCACGGCCAGGGCGCCGTTGTGCAGGACGTTGGTGACGACGTCCAGCAGGATCCGCGGCTCCCGCCAGGCCGCCCGGCGTCCGACGGCCCACCACAGGCCGAGCACCACCCAGGCCGTCCACAGCAGCACCGGGACGAGCCTGCCGTTGTCGAAGCGGCCGGTCAGCGTGACGACGCCGAGCGCCGCCCCCAGCACCGCCCACAGCACCGGGCCGACCCGGTCGGCGGGCACGTGCTCCCCGCGCGCCCTTGCCGCCTCGTGCCGTGCCGCGCGCCGGGCGTCGAGGGACCACACCTGGCCGCAGCGCGTGAAGACCAGGTAGATGGACATCAGGTGCAGCACGTTGTCGCCGCCGTCGCCGATGAAGACGCTGCGGTTCTGCAACGACAGCACGCCCACCATGAACAGCACGGAAGCGGTCCGGGTGCGCCAGCCCAGCAGCAGCGCCGCGCTCGCGAGGATCGCCAGGGTGTAGAAGCACTCGAACCACAGCTGCCCGTCGGACCACAGCAGCGCCGTGAAGGCGTGGTTGTCCCGGGTCAGCTGCCGGGCGAGGTTCCAGCCCCACGGGCCGGAGGGGCCGTACAGCTCCTGGCGGTGCGGGAACTCGCGCAGCAGGAACAGCAGCCAGGTCGCGGCGAAGCCGATCCTGATCACGGCCGTCTGGTACGGGCCGAGGGCCGCCTCGGTGACCCGGGCGACACCGCGCGACACCGCTAGGGAGAACCGGTTCACCGCACGCCCCCCGCCGTCTCGTCGGCCGTCAGCGACCACCAGGGCAGCAGCCGGTAGACGGGCTTGTCGGACACCCGCTCACCGCTCCATGCCGGCGGCTGCACATTGGTGGTGCTGGATCGGACCTGCACGCGTCGTATCCGGCCTTCCCGGCTCGTCGGGTCGTCCCGGTACAGGCGCATGACCACGATCCGGCGCAGGTACTGCTCGGACAGGGACCCGCGCATGCCCACGGGACGGTTGTCAGTGCTGTGCGTGGCCGAGAAGAAGTCCCAGGCCCGGCGCAGCTCGTTCTGCTGGGTGTGGCTCGGCAGCGGGTTGCCGTCGATGGCGGCGCCGTCCTGGGCGGACAGGTCGGTCCAGCCGGTGGTGCGCAGGCCGCCGTCGTTCATCCGCACCTCCGCGCGCACCTGGACGGCGATGTTCTGCTGGAGCGGGTTCGGCGCGAACAGTTTCCAGTTCTGCTCGAACTCCGGGTACACCCACTCCTCGACCGCCTTGCCGTGCTGTTTGGTGACGGTGTTGGCGGGGGCGACGCTGAGGAACACCATGAGCACGTGCACGACCGCGCCGACGGCGACCACCGCGAGCGCCAGCGCCGCGCCGACCTGGTAGCGCAGGGAGAGCGCGGCGACGCCGGTGCGGGGCGGATCCGGCGGGGCGGAGGCCGGGGTTTCCGGGGGTTCTTCCGGGAGACGCGTCCCGGCCGACCCGACCGGGCCCTGTGGGCCCCGCGAGTCCTCGTCGTACGCGTCCATTCCGTCCCGTCCCCCGTTTCGGCTCATGCGTTCAGCTCGGTCGTTCAGCGCGGTCGTGCTACTCGGTCGTTCGGCGCGCCGTCCCTGCCCCGGTGACTCGGCCGGGCGGGTCGGCTCCGACGCGCGGTCTTCCGTCGCAGGCGCCGCACGCTTCACGAGCGCCACGTGCGGGCGCCCGCACGGAACGGTACTCAGCCACGGGCCCCGGGCGCAGCCCCGGGTACGGGCCGGCGTCGGTGGTCCTCGCCACGCCGTACGGCTCCGGCACCGTCCCCGGCCCGTGCACCGCCTCCCCCGCCGTGGCTCGTCCACAGGCGGCGCGGGGAGTTTTCCACAGCGGTTGACACCCCGCGGCGGCCCGGCACACCATGGATGCGCACGGACCGAACGATCGGTCGGGACAGTGTTCAACAGCAGAGCCCGAGGTCAGGGGGACCGCATGGCGACAGCAGCCGCGCAGCGCACGGCCCGTACGGAGGCGGACGGCGCTCCGGACACCGTCGACACGACGGCCTACCAGCACGCCTTCGACGCGGCCGTGGCCGCCGACGAGCGCATCGAACCGCGCGACTGGATGCCCGACGCCTACCGCGCCACCCTGGTCCGGCAGATCGCCCAGCACGCGCACTCCGAGATCATCGGAATGCAGCCGGAGGCCAACTGGATCACCCGCGCGCCCTCCCTCCGGCGCAAGGCGATCCTGATGGCCAAGGTCCAGGACGAGGCCGGCCACGGCCTGTACCTGTACAGCGCGGCCGAGACGCTCGGCACCAGCCGCGACGAGCTGCTCGACAAGCTGCACAGCGGCCGCCAGAAGTACTCCTCGATCTTCAACTACCCGACCCTGACCTGGGCCGACGTGGGCGCGATCGGCTGGCTCGTGGACGGCGCGGCGATCACCAACCAGGTCCCCCTGTGCCGCTGCTCCTACGGGCCCTACGCCCGCGCGATGGTGCGGATCTGCAAGGAGGAGTCCTTCCACCAGCGCCAGGGCTACGAACTGCTGCTGGCCCTCAGCAAGGGCACCCCCGCCCAGCACGCCATGGCCCAGGACGCGGTGGACCGCTGGTGGTGGCCCTCGCTGATGATGTTCGGCCCGCCCGACGACGAGTCCCAGCACTCCGCGCAGTCCATGGAGTGGAAGATCAAGCGCCACTCCAACGACGAGCTGCGCCAGCGCTTCGTGGACATCTGCGTCCCGCAGGCCGAGTCCCTGGGCCTCACCCTGCCCGACCCGGACCTGCGGTGGAACGAGGAGCGGGGGCACTACGACTTCGGACCGATCGACTGGTCGGAGTTCCGCGAGGTCCTCAAGGGCAACGGCCCGTGCAACGAACAGCGCATCACCCAGCGCAGGCGCGCGCACGACGAGGGCGCGTGGGTACGGGAAGCGGCCGCGGCCTACGCGGCCAAGCACACCGGCAGCGCCGGTGAGACGGGAGCGACGCGAGCATGAGCACCACCGACTGGCCCCTGTGGGAGGTCTTCGTGCGCTCCCGGCGCGGCCTCTCCCACACCCACGCCGGCAGCCTGCACGCACCCGACGCGGAACTGGCCCTGCGCAACGCCCGCGACCTGTACACCCGGCGCGGCGAGGGCGTCTCCATCTGGGTCGTCCCGGCCACGGCGATCACCGCCTCCTCGCCGGACGAGAAGGACCCGTTCTTCGAGCCGGCCGCCGACAAGCCCTACCGGCACCCGACCTTCTACGAGATCCCGGAAGGGGTGAAGCACCTGTGACCGCCACCGGCCCCGCCACCGTCCCGGTGACCGCCGCACTCGCCCTCGGCGACGACGCCCTGGTGCTCTCCCACCGCCTGGGGGAGTGGGCCGGGCACGCCCCCGCCCTGGAGGAGGAGGTCGCCCTCGCCAACATCGCCCTGGACCTGCTCGGCCAGGCCCGGGTGCTGCTGTCGCTGGCCGGTGACGAGGACGAGCTGGCCTTCCTGCGCGAGGAACGCGCCTTCCGCAACCTCCAGCTGGTCGAGCAGCCGAACGGCGACTTCGCGCACACCATCGCCCGCCAGCTGTACTTCTCCGTCTACCAGCAGCTGCTGCACACCGAACTCGCGGCCGGTGACGGCCCGTTCGCGCCGCTCGCCGCCAAGGCCGTCAAGGAGGTCGCCTACCACCGCGACCACGCCGAGCAGTGGACACTGCGCCTCGGTGACGGCACGGAGACCAGCCGCGAGCGGATGCAGCAGGCCTGCGACGCGCTGTGGCGGTTCACCGGGGAGATGTTCCAGCCGGTGGAGGGCCTGGACGCCGACTGGCCGTCCCTGGAGGCCCGTTGGCTGGAGTACATCGGCGACGTACTGGGCCGGGCGACCCTCACCGTCCCGGAGGGGCCGCGCACCGGCGCCTGGTCGGCGGGCGCCGGCCGGGAAGGCGTGCACACCGAGTCGTTCGGGCGGATGCTCGCCGAGATGCAGCACCTGCACCGCAGCCACCCGGGGGCGGCATGGTGACCGCCACCGCCCTGGAGGCGGAGCTGCTGGAGCTGGCCGGCGCGGTTCCCGACCCCGAGCTGCCCGTGCTCACCCTGCAGGAGCTGGGCGTGCTGCGTGCGGTGCACGTCCACGGCACGGACACGGTGGAGGTCGACCTGACCCCGACCTACACCGGCTGCCCCGCCCTCGAGACGATGAGCCTGGACATCCAGCGGGTGCTGCGCGCCCACGGCATGCGCGAGGTCACCGTCCGCACGGTGCTCACGCCCGCCTGGTCGACCGACGACATCACCGCCGAAGGCCGTCGTAAGCTCCGGGAGTTCGGCATCGCTCCCCCGCGTGCGGCCGCCGCCGGACCGGTCCCGCTGACGCTCGGTCCGACGCGCACGCACGCACCGGAGAGCGGGCCCGGGTCCGAACCGGTCCGCTGCCCGCACTGCGGCTCGGCCGACACCGAGCTGCTGAGCCGGTTCTCGTCCACCGCGTGCAAGGCGCTGCGCCGCTGCCTGGCCTGCCGTGAACCGTTCGACCACTTCAAGGAGTTGTGATGGCGCGCTTCCACCCGCTCCCGGTGGCCGCGGTCGACCGGCTCACCGACGACTCCGTCGCCCTCACCTTCAGCGTCCCGCCCGAGCTGCGTGAGGAGTACCGGCATGCGCCCGGCCAGCACCTCGCGCTGCGCCGCCGGGTCGACGGCACGGAGATCCGGCGCACCTACTCGATCTGCTCCCCCGCCCCCGACCCGGCCGGCGAGGGCCCGAGCACGCTGCGGGTGGGGGTGCGGCTGGTCGAGAACGGGGCCTTCTCGGCGTACGCGCTGAAGGAGATCAACGTCGGGGACGAGCTGGAGGTCATGACCCCGGCCGGCCGCTTCACGCTGGAACCGGCGCCGGGCCTGTACGCGGCGGTGGCCGGCGGCAGCGGCATCACCCCGGTGCTGTCCATCGTCTCCACGCTGCTGGCGCGCGAGCCTGGGGCCCGGTTCTGCCTGATACGCAGCGACCGTACGGCAGCCTCGACGATGTTCCTGGAGGAGGTCGCGGATCTGAAGGACCGCTACCCGGAGCGGCTTCAGCTGGTGACCGCGCTCTCCCGGGAGGAACAGCAGGCGGGACTGCCGTCGGGCCGGCTCGACGGGGAGCGGCTCACAGGGCTGCTGCCCGCGCTGCTGCCGGTGGAGCAGGTGGCGGGCTGGTTCCTGTGCGGGCCCTACGGGCTGGTGCAGGGCGCGGAACAGGCGCTGCGCGAGCTGGGCGTGGAGCGGACGCGGATCCACCAGGAGATCTTCCACGTGGACGGGGGATCGGCCCCGGCGACCACCACCGCGGCACCGGCGCACAGCACCGTCACCGCCCGGCTGGACGGCCGCGGCGGCAGCTGGCCGGTGCAGGAGGGCGAGTCCCTGCTGGACACGGTCCTGCGCAACCGCCCCGACGCGCCCTACGCCTGCAAGGGCGGGGTGTGCGGGACGTGCCGGGCCTTCCTGGTCTCGGGCGAGGTCCGCATGGACCGCAACTTCGCGCTGGAGGCGGAGGAGACGGAGGCCGGCTATGTCCTGGCCTGCCAGTCGCATCCTCTGACGGAGAAGGTGGAACTGGACTTCGACCGCTGAGGCACCACCACCGTGCGCACCCGGCACACCGGCACCCCCGGTGCGTCGGTCGCGGCAGCCCCGCGCGGCAGCCGGAACACCCGGCGCCCCGGCCGGAGCGGCCCTGCGGCGCCCGGCACACCCGGCCCACCGGCAGTCGCGGCGCCGCGCGGTTGCCCTCCCGGAGCATCCGCGCGCTCCGCGGGCGTTCCGTTCTCCTAGAACCTGTTCTATCTTGACGGTCCGTCAGATCGACTGGACCCTCCGGGAGGACAGGCCGTGGACTTCACCTTCAGCGAGGAGCAGCAGGCGGCGGCCGAGGCGGCGCGGGGGGTGTTCTCCGGTGTCGCTCCGGACGCGGTGCCCAGTCCGGCGCTCACCACCGGCGCCGTGGCCGAGGGGTTCGACCGGGCGCTGTGGGCGCGGCTGGCCGACGCCGACCTGCTGAGTCTGCTGCTCGACGAGGCGCACGGCGGGGCGGGCCTCGACGCGATCGCACTGTGTCTGGTGCTGCGCGAGGCCGGCAGGGTGCTCGCCCGGGTGCCGCTGCTGGAACACAGCGCCGCCGCGGCGGCCGTCCGGGCGCACGGCGGCAAGGAGCAGGCGGAGCGGCTGCTGGCCCGGGCGGGGCGCGGGGAGCTGGTGCTGACCGTCGCGGCGCAGGGCCGTACCGGACACGAGCCGGCCGAGCGGGCCGTCACCGCGCGACGGGACGGCCGGGTGTGGCTGCTGGACGGGGTGCAGACGGCGGTGCCGTGGGCTTACGACGCGGACCTGATCGTCGTACCGGCGCGGGCCGAGGAGGAGGCCGCCGACCGGACCGTGCTCGCGCTGGTGCCGCGCGAGACGGCCGGTCTCGTGCTCGCCGAGCAGGTCTCCACCAGTGGCGAGCGGCTGGCCGAGCTGCGGCTGGAGTCCGTCCGCATCGACGCCGACGAGGTGATCGAGGCCGACGGGGCCTGGGAGTGGCTGCACGCGCTGCTCGTGACCGGCACCTGCGCGCTGGCGCTGGGGCTGGGCGAGCAGGTGCTGCGCATGACCGGGGACTACACCGGCAAGCGGGAGCAGTTCGGGTACCCGATCGCGACGTTCCAGGCGGTGGCGGTGCAGGCCGCGGACCGGTACATCGATCTGCGGGCCATGGAGGCCACCCTGTGGCAGGCCGCCTGGCGGATCGCGTCGGGCGCGCCGGGGGCGCTGCCCGCCGCCGGGGACGTCGCCGTGGCGAAGATCTGGGCGGCGGAGGGCGTACGGCGGGTGGTGCAGACGGCGCAGCATCTGCACGGCGGGTTCGGCGCGGACACCGACTACCCGCTGCACCGGTACCACGCCTGGGCCAAGCAGCTGGAGCTGGCGCTCGGGCCGGCGGCGGCGTACGAGGAGAGGCTCGGCGACCTGCTGGCCGCCCACCCCCTCGGCTGACGCACCGGAGCGGCTCCGGACTACAGGACGAAGCCCGGCTTGCCGTCCTCGGTGATCACCGGGCGGCCGGTGGCGTGCCAGTGCTGCATGCCGCCGTCGACGTTCACGGCGTCGATGCCCTGCTGGACCAGGTACATGGTCACCTGGGCCGAGCGGCCGCCGGAGCGGCAGATGACGTGGACGCGGCCGTCCTGCGGCGCCGCCTCGGTCAGCTCGCCGTAGCGGGCCACGAACTCGCTGACGGGAATGTGCAGCGCTCCCGCGGCGTGGCCCGCCTGCCACTCGTCGTCCTCGCGCACGTCCAGCAGGAAGTCGCCGTCCTTGAGGTCCGTGACCGGGACCGTGGGCACACCAGCTCCGAAATTCATGTCCCCGACGCTACCCGAAGCGCGGCGTGGCTCAGTCCCGTGCCAGCAGGGCCGCCAGTTCCGCCTCCCGCCCGGCGATGTCGGCGTGCAGCCGGCCGGCGATCTCCTCGAGCAGGGCGTCGGGGTCGTCGGGGGCGAGGCGCAGCATGCCGGCGATCGCGCTCTCCTCCAGCTCGCGGGCGACGAGGTTGAGCAGTTCCTTGCGCTGGGCCAGCCATTCCAGGCGGGCGTACAGCTCCTCGGCGGGGCTCGGCCGGCGCTCGGGCGGTACCGGGCCGGCCGCCCACTCCTCGGCCAGCTCCTTCAGGAGGGTCTCGTCGCCGCGGGCGTAGGCGGCGTTGACGCGGGTGATGAACTCCTCGCGCCGCTTGCGCTCCTCTTCCTCCTGCGCGAGGTCGGGGTGGGCCTTGCGGGCCAGCTCGCGGAAGAGCCTGCGGGCCTCCTCGCTGGGCCGGACCCGCTGCGGAGGCCGTACGGGCTGGTCGGTGAGCATCGCTGCGGCCTCCGGGAACAGGCCGTCGCCGTCCATCCAGCCGTGCAGCAGGTCCTCCACGCCCGGCATGGGCTGCACGCGGGCGCGTGCCTCCGCGGCGCGGCGGGCGTCCTCGGGGTCACCGGTGCGGGCGGCCCTGGCCTCGGCGATCTCCGCGTCCAGTTCCTCGATGCGGGTGTAGAGCGGGCCGAGGCGCTGCTCGTGCAGGCGGGAGAAGTTCTCGACCTCGACGCGGAAGGTCTCCACGGCGATCTCGTACTCGATCAGCGCCTGCTCGGCGGCCCGTACGGCCTGTTCCAGACGTTCCTCGGGGCGGGGCGGCTGGGGCGGCTCGGGGTTCGGGGGCGTCACCCGCTCAGCGTAGCCGCTGCGCTCGGCTCGGCCGGGGTACACCTGGGCAGCGGTGTGGGGTGGCTTGCCGCACGGGTGTGGTGCCGGGTTCGGTGACTCGCCGTGGGGCTGCCGGTCGTGGGCCGGGTGCGGGGCCGTCGTGGTTGTTCGCGCAGTTCCCCGCGCCCCTCAGGGCGTTGCGGCGAGCGCCCTTGCAGCCCCGGCCCCGCCCGATCAGCCCCGGCCCCGCCGATCAGCCCCAGCCCCGCCCGATCAGCCCCGCCCCGCCCGATCGGTCCCGGCCCCGCCCGATCAGCCCCGGCCCCGCTCGGCGCCCCGGCTTGCGCCCCGATCCGGGCTACACGCCCAGTTCCGCCTCGAGGTGGCCCGCACTGATGGCTTTGACCAGGTCTGCGTGGTCCGCTTCCGTGCGGTCGGCGTAGGTGACGGCGAAGGCGGCGATCGCCTCGTCCAGTTCCTCGTTCTTGCCGCAGTAGCCGGCGATCAGGCGCGGGTCGGCGCTGTGGGAGTGCGCGCGGGCCAGGAGCGCACCGGTCATGCGGGCGTAGTCGTCGACCTGGTCGGCGGCGAGGGCGGCCGGGTCGACGCTGCCCTTGCGGTTGCGGAACTGGCGGACCTGGTAGGGGCGCCCCTCGACGGTGGTCCAGCCCAGCAGGATGTCGCTGACCACCTGCATCCGCTTCTGTCCGAGCACCACCCGGCGCCCCTCGTGGTCCACCGTCGGCGTCTCGAAGCCGGCCGTGGCCAGGTGCGGGACGAGCGCGGAGGGGCGGGCCTCCTTCACCTGGAGCACCAGCGGCTGCTCACGGTGGTCGAGGAGCAGGACGACGTACGACCGGGTGCCGACGCTGCCGGTACCGACCACGCGGAAGGCGACGTCGTGCACCGCGTGCCGGCCGAGCAGCGGGTGCCGGTCCTCGCTGAGCGTGTGGACGTACGACTCCAGGGACGCGGCGACCGCGGCGGCCTCGGCGTCCGGGATCCGCCGCAGCACCGGCGGGGCGTCCACGAAGCGCCGTCCGCCGTCCGCCGCCGTCTCCGTCGACTTCGCGGCGAACCGGCCGCTGGTGTTGGCGCGGGCCTTCTCCGAGACCCTCTGCAGGGTTCCGAGCAGGTCGTGGGCGTCGGTGTGGGAGACGAGTTCCTCGTCGGCGATGGCGTTCCAGGCGTCGAGGACCGGCAGCTTGGCGAGCAGACGCATGGTGCGGCGGTAGGCGCCGACCGCGTCATGGGCGGCCGCCCGGCAGGTGTCCTCGTCGGCGCCGGCCTCGCGTCCGGCGAGAACGAGCGAGGCCGCGAGCCGCTTCAGGTCCCACTCCCAGGGACCCTGCACGGTCTCGTCGAAGTCGTTGAGGTCGATGACCAGGTCCCCGCGGGCGTCGCCGTAGAGGCCGAAGTTGGCCGCGTGGGCGTCACCGCAGATCTGGGCGGCGATCCTGGTCATGGGGGTGCGGGCGAGGTCGTGGGCCATGAGTCCGGCCGAGCCGCGCAGGAAGGCGAACGGGGTGGCGGCCATCCGGCCCACCCGGATCGGGGTCAGCTCCGGAAGCCGGCCCGCGTTGGACTCGGTCACCGCGGCGACGGCGTCGGGGCGGGCGGCGTCCAGGTCGAGGGTGCGGTGTGCGCTGCGCGGCACGCTCTGCCTGAGCGCCTTGCCCTCCTCCTTCGGCGAGCCCTGCACCGGCCACTGGCCGAAGCCGCGCACCCGGGGCAGCCGGCCCGTGCCCCGGCCCGCCGCGTCCGCCACACCCACACCGGTTCCGGTCACCGCGACCGCCTCCCCCGTACTCCCCGCGCACCCGCCGTGGCAGGCGCCGGTACGAACATCAACTCGGAGACCGTACAGCCGGTGGCCGAAAGACGTCAGACCCCGTACCCGACTCGCCCCGCCCGCATCCCACCCCATGCCCGACTCACTCCCCCCGCATCCCACCCCGTGCCCGACTCGGCTCTGCACCCCACCCCGTGCCCGACTCGGCCCTGCCCGTCGCCGGCCGGCCCCGGGGCGCCGCACCCGCCGGCCGGTACCGGTGGGTGTCACCGGTGCCGGGACAGCTCCCGTGCCGCGACCGCGCGGAAGCTGTGCGGCGGGCGGCCGGTGACCTGCCGGACGGTGCCGGTGGTGCGGTCCTCGGCCCCCTCGGCGATGGCGCGGTCCATGCCGGCCAGCATCGTGGCGAACTCCAGCGGGACCTGGGCGGCCAGACGGTCCCGCATCTGCTCGTAGGTCAGCGGGCGGTGGACCACGGGCCGCCCGGTGACCTCCGTGACGACGGCGGCGATCTCGTCGTGGCTGAGCGCCTCCGGCCCGGTCAGGACGAGGTCGGTGCCCGGGGCCCGCTCGTCGGTCAGGGCGTGCACGGCGACGGCGGCGATGTCGTCGGCGTCGACGAAACCGACCCTGCCGGTGCCGGCCGCGGTCAGGATCTCGCCGTGCTCACGGATGCTCCGGGCATGCGTGTGCGTGCCGGTGAAGTTCTGCATGAACCAGGAGGGCCGCAGCACCGCCCACCCGTCGAACAGTCCGGGCAGGACCCGGTGCACCGCACCCACGCCCGGGCCTCCCTCGGGGATGGCCGACGCGCTGAGCAGCACCGCACGGCGTACTCCGGCGGCGCGGGCCTGCCGGAGGAAGGGCAGCATGACCGGGGCGGGGTCCGGCTCGCCCACGGGCGGGACGAGGTAGACGCGGTCGGCTCCGGCGAGGGCGCCGCCGAAGCAGGCGGGGTCGTACCAGTCGAAGCGGACCGGTTCGGCACCCGGGACCGAAGTGGCGTGCCGGCTGGCGGCCTTGACACGGTGTCCGGCGGCGATCAGCCGGGCGGCCGTACGGCTCCCGGTGGTGCCGGTGGCGCCGGTGACCAAGGTGGTGCCGGGCGGGTTCACCGGGCGTCGCTCGCCGCGAGGTCCAGGCCGAGTTCCTGGACGGCGAGGGGGTTCCAGTAGTCGCGGTACGAGGTGAACCGTCCGTCCCGGACGGAGACGACGGCGATGTAGGTCATGTCGAAGGGGGCTCCCGTCGCGACCACACGGCCGACACCGCGCATCTCGACCACGATGGTCTCCGCGTCGGTGGTCCGGTGGATCCGCACGTCGGGGAAGCCGTGCAGGTCGATGTGGTCGGGGTAGTGGCGCATGTACGCGGCGACGGCGTCCCGGCCCTCCAGCCGCCGGGGCCGGCCGGGTGGGGCGAAGGGGAACTCCATCACGGCGTCCTCGGCCCACAGACCCACCCAGGCCGCGATGTCCTTGTCCAGCAGCAGCCGCAGGCTGTGGCGGTACAGATCGGCCGGTGCGGCGTTCGCATGACCGTGCGCAGACATGGCTCTCTCCGTTCCAGTACGATGCGGACCAGCGGTCCGCTTCACTGATGACAATACGGACCGCCGGTCCGGATCGCAACGGAGGAACCACGTGGCCGAGCGCAGCCCACGCAAGGACGCCGCCCGCAACCGCGCGGCCGTCCTCGCCGCCGCCGACACCCTCTTCACCACCTGCGAGCACCCCGACGACGTGACCATGGCCGACATCGCGGCGGCGGCGGGCGTCGGCAAGGGAACGCTCTTCCGCGCCTTCGGCGACCGCACCGGCCTGATCCGCGCCCTGTACGAGGCGCGGCTCGAACCGGTCCGGCGAAGTCTCGAGGAGGGCCCGTCGCCGCTCGGGCCGGCGGCACAGCCGCTGCGGCGCGTGCTCGCCGTGCTCGACGCGGTCCTGTGCTTCAAGCTCGACAACCGCCACCTCGCCCTGGCCCTGGAACAGACGGGCAGCGACAGCCCGTACCGCACGGAGCACTACGAGCGCTGGCACGCCCTGCTCCGGGATCTGCTCGACCGGATCCCGGGCCTGCCCGACGGCGACTTCACCGCGCACGCCCTGCTGGCCGCCACCCGGGCCGACCTCGTCACGTACCTGGCCGGCGAGAAGGGACTGCCGCGCGACGAAATGCGGGCCCGGCTGGCGGAGTTCGCCACCAGGACGCTCTCGGCAGCACCCGCGCCGTCCCCCGAGGCGGCGATCGAGGGCATCACTCCCGACCCGAGCGGCACACGGTGAGGAATCAGACATTCCCACACACAAATGCAGCCAGAAGGGAACGCTCCGGCCGGATCTGATCTCCTCTCATGCAGGCTGACCACGACCGGTCGGCCCGTGATCAGGGGGCCGGCACCGAGAGCGGCCCCGCACCGACCCGCCCGGGCAGTACCGCGGTGTGCCTCACCTCGCACACCTCCCGGCAGGAGAAACACACCCCCCTGGCAGGAGAAGCACCCACCTCCCGGCGGGAGAAGCACACACCCCCCGGCGGACAAGCACGCGCCTGCCCACAGGAGAAACACCCGCCTCCCCCAGGGAGAGAAGGAGCCCGCCGTGAACCCTCGCCACATGGCCGTCGCCGCGCTCGCGTTGCTGGCCCTGTCCGGTTGCGCGGTGGAACAGGGGAGCGAGGAGGCCGGGCCGAAGCCCCACAGCTCCCCGGCCGACGGTGCGCGCCGGGCCGTCGACGCCTATCTCTCCGCGCTCAACACACGCAGCGCGACCGGCCTCATCCGGACCGGCGGCGTGCAGGACGCACCCTGGTCGCGGCGGGAGGCGGCGAAGATCCTCGCCGACAAGGGCGGCCGGGGGTGGAGGGTCAGCAGCCTCGAGATCGACCGCGACATGGGCCCCGACACCGGCAGCGCCCGCCTCTCCGCCGAGGACGAGGCGGGCAGGTTCATGAAGGACACCTTCACCGTCACCCGCGACAACGGCAGATGGCACCTCGTCCTCTTCACCGGGCAGCCCGGCCGGCCCGACAGGACGCCGGCCTCGACCGCCGCGCCCACCACGTCATGAGGGTCGACCGGCGGCCCGGGGGTCGTGAGATAGCTCACGGGCGGGGCAGCGGCCCGGGACCTGACGGCCTGTGCGATGCCCCACAAGAACCGGGAAGGAGAACGGGGCAGGAGAAGAGGGAACGAGAAACGGGCCCCTGCGGTGACTTTCGTCACCTACAGAGACCCGTGTCTCAGCTGTGCGCGAGGGGGGAGTTGAACCCCCACGCCCTTGCGGGCACTGGAACCTGAATCCAGCGCGTCTGCCTATTCCGCCACCCGCGCATTGGGTGTGTCTTCCGCTTCCGGCCCTTTCGGGCTGGCCCCTTCCGACACCCAGAACATTAGCACGTCGTACGGGGTGGGTTCACATCGCTTACCGCCCGCCCTCCCGGTCCCGCGCAGGACCCGGCACCCTGGACTTGCGCAGCCCACGCCCGGCGACGCACGTCTCAAGGAGACGCGGTTCACGTATCAACCTCGTACCGGTACCGGCCGTCTCCCCAGGAGGCGGGCCGGGTCCACAGTCAGGTGCGGGACACTGGTCTTCGCCCGCCTCTACGATCCATGGCAGCAGGACGCGTGCCAGGAGTTCGAAGCGGAGCGGCTGGGGGAACCGGCTGATTGGCGGGCGCGTAGATACGATCAGTGAGCAGCACCAGCAGTACCGGGCAAGGCAGCGGCACACAGCAGGGCAACACGACGGCAGGAACGGAGGAGGTGCCCCATGGGAGTCCTGAAGAAGTTCGAGCAGCGTCTCGAAGGTCTGGTGAACGGCACCTTCGCCAAGGTCTTCAAGTCCGAGGTCCAGCCCGTGGAGATCGCGGGTGCGCTCCAGCGTGAGTGCGACAACAACGCGACCATCTGGAACCGCGACCGGACCGTCGTACCCAACGACTTCATCGTGGAGCTGAGCGCGCCGGACCACGAGCGCCTCAGCCCCTACTCCGGGCAGCTCGGCGACGAGCTGGCCGGCATGGTGCGCGACTACGCCAAGCAGCAGCGCTACACCTTCATGGGCCCCATCAAGGTCAACCTGGAGAAGGCCGACGACCTGGACACGGGCCTGTACCGGGTGCGCTCGCGCACCCTCGCCTCGTCCAGCAGCCAGCAGGCGGCGCCCGGGGCCCCCGGCGCCCCGGCGGCCGCCCGCCCCGGCCAGGGCTCCTCCGGCGGATACGGCTACCCGTCCGCTCCCGCCGGCGCGCCCCCGATGCCCGCCGCGCCGCCGCCCGGCGCCCGCCCCGGCGGGTACGGCTACCCGCAGCCCGCCACCCAGCGGCCGGCGGCGGCCCCGATGAGCGGCGGGCGCACCCGCTACTGGATCGAGATCAACGGCACCCGCCACCAGATCTCCCGCGCGACGCTGGTGCTGGGCCGCAGCACCGACGCCGACGTGCGGATCGACGACCCCGGCGTCTCCCGCCGGCACTGCGAGATCCGGACCGGAACGCCCTCGACGATCCAGGATCTCGGCTCCACCAACGGCATCGTGGTGGACGGGCAGCACACCACCCGCGCTACGCTCCGCGACGGCTCGCGGATCGTCGTGGGCAGCACCACCGTTATCTATAGGCAAGCCGAAGGGTGAAGCGGGGGCAATGTCAGAGCTGACCCTCACGGTCATGCGGCTGGGTTTCCTGGCCGTACTGTGGCTGTTCGTGATCGTGGCCGTGCAGGTCATCCGGAGCGACCTGTTCGGTACGCGCGTCACCCAGCGCGGATCGCGTAGGGAAGCGGCCAGGCCGCAGCAGGCGAGCCGCCAGCAGGCCCGGCAGCAGTCCACGCCGCCGCAGCAGCGCGCCCAGCAGGGCGGCGGCCGGCGCGGCCGCAACGCCCCCTCGAAGCTGGTCGTGACCGAGGGCACACTGACCGGCACCACCGTCGCGCTCCAGGGCCAGACCATCACGCTGGGCCGGGCGCACGACTCCACGATCGTGCTGGACGACGACTACGCCTCCAGCCGCCATGCCAGGATCTACCCGGACCAGGGCGGCCAGTGGATCGTCGAGGACCTCGGCTCCACCAACGGCACCTACCTGGACCGGTCCCGGCTGACGACACCCACACCGATCCCGCTGGGCGCGCCGATCCGCATCGGCAAGACCGCGATCGAGCTGCGGAAGTAGTGCTACATCATGAGTAAGCGCGAGCGGAGCGAGCACGCAGCGGCAGGCCGCACCCCGGTCTCCGGCGCGCTCCCAACCGGAGGGTGGGCAGTGTGGCTCGACACGACCGGCTGTACCCGGAGCCGACGGGCGAGGTGCGCATGAGTCTGTCACTGCGCTTTGCCGCCGGATCGCACAAAGGCATGATCCGGGAGGGCAACGAGGACTCCGGTTACGCCGGTCCGCGCCTGCTCGCCATCGCCGACGGCATGGGCGGCCAGGCCGCCGGCGAGGTCGCCTCCTCCGAGGTGATCTCCACCCTGGTCACGCTCGACGACGACGTGCCCGGCTCCGACCTCCTCACCTCCCTCGGCACCGCCGTGCAGCGGGCCAACGACCAGCTGCGCGCCATGGTCGAGGAGGACCCCCAGCTCGAAGGCATGGGCACCACGCTCACCGCGCTGCTGTGGACCGGGCAGCGGCTCGGCATGGTGCACGTCGGCGACTCGCGAGCGTATCTGCTCCGTGACGGTGTGCTCACGCAGATCACCCAGGACCACACCTGGGTGCAGCGGCTGGTGGACGAGGGCCGGATCACCGAGGAAGAGGCCACCACCCACCCGCAGCGCTCCCTGCTGATGCGCGCCCTCGGCAGCGGCGACCACGTCGAGCCCGACCTGTCGATCCGCGAGGTCCGGGCCGGGGACCGCTACCTGATCTGTTCCGACGGCCTGTCCGGCGTCGTCTCCCACCAGACGATGGAGGAGACCCTCGCCAGCTACCAGGGCCCGCAGGAGACCGTGCAGGAGCTGATCCAGCTCGCACTGCGCGGCGGCGGCCCCGACAACATCACCGTCATCGTCGCCGACGTGCTCGATCTGGACACCGGGGACACCCTGACCGGACAACTGTCCGACCAGCCCGTCGTGGTCGGTGCCGTCGCCGAGAACCAGCACCACCTGCACGACAACGGCATCATGCAGACCCCGGCAGGCCGCGCCTCCCACCTGGGCCGCCAGGGCCACGGGGGCGGCGAGTTCGGCCCGCCCGGCTCGGGCGACACCCCCGGGTACGCACCGGCGGGCGGCTTCGACGAGTACGCCGAGGGCGACTTCACCAAGCCGCGCAAGCAGCGCAGATGGCTGAAGACCTCGCTCTACGGCGCCCTGGCCCTCGCCGTCGTCGGCGGCGGCCTGTACGGCGGCTACCGCTGGACGCAGACGCAGTACTACGTCGGCACCAAGGACGAGCACGTCGCGCTGTACCGCGGGATCAGCCAGGACCTGGCCTGGGTCTCGCTGTCGAAGGTCGAGAAGGACTACCCCGGCATCGAACTCAAGTACCTGCCGCCGTACCAGCAGAAGAAGGTGAAGGCGACGATCACGGAGGGCGGACTGGCGGCGGCCGAGACGAAGGTCAACGAGCTGTCGGTGCAGGCCTCCGCCTGCCGGAAGCTGGCCGAGCGCAAGGCAGCCGAGAAGGCGCGGAGCAACGCCAAGGACAACGCCAGGAACAACGGCAAGGACAAGGCGGGCGGCGCGGACGGCACCGGCACCACCGGCGGCGCCGACACCACCGGTGGCACCACCGGGACCGTCACCCACACCGCCTTCACGCAGACCGCCTTCGCTCAGCCCGCGTTCGCTCAGGCCGCCTTCACCAAGGCCTCCCCGACGCCGAACACGACCCCGAACCCGTCGGACTCGAAGTCGCCCTCGACGTCCCCTTCGAAGTCTCCGTCCACGACCCCGTCCGCGACCCCCAGCCCCGGCCCCACTCTCTCGGAGGATGAGCAGAAGGTCGTCTCGCTGTGCGGTAAGCAGTAGGCAAGCCGTGAGAGGCCCAGTCACACGATGAGCAGTACTACGAACTCGCCGACGCATCACACGTCCACGATCGGCGCCATCGGCGCACCGAGCCGCCGCAACACCGAGCTGGCCCTGCTGGTCTTCGCCGTGGTCATCCCGGTGTTCGCCTACGCCAACGTGGGCCTGGCCATCGACGACAAGGTCCCCACGGGCCTGCTGAGCTACGGTTTCGGCCTCGCCCTGCTGGCCGGCGTCGCCCACCTCGCCGTACGCAAGTTCGCCCCGTACGCGGACCCGCTGCTGCTGCCGCTGGCCACCTTGCTCAACGGTCTCGGGCTGGTGTGCATCTGGCGGCTCGACCAGTCCAAGCTGCTCCAGTCGCTGCCCGCCTACTTCACGGCCGCCCCCCGCCAGCTGCTGTACACCGCGCTCGGCATCGCCCTGTTCGTGGCGGTGCTGGTCTTCCTGAAGGACCACCGCGTCCTCCAGCGCTACACGTACATCTCGATGTTCAGCGCCCTGGTGCTGCTCATCCTGCCGCTGGTGCCGGGCCTCGGCGCCAACATCTACGGCGCCAAGATCTGGATCAACATCCCCGGCCTCGGCTCCCTCCAGCCGGGCGAGTTCGCGAAGATCGTCCTTGCGATCTTCTTCGCCGGCTACCTGATGGTGAAGCGGGACGCCCTGGCCCTGGCCAGCCGCCGTTTCATGGGCCTTTACCTGCCCCGTGGCCGCGACCTCGGTCCCATCCTGGTCGTCTGGGCCATCTCCATCCTCATCCTGGTCTTCGAGACCGACCTCGGCACCTCGCTGCTGTTCTTCGGCATGTTCGTGATCATGCTGTACGTCGCCACCGAGCGGACCAGCTGGATCGTCTTCGGCCTGCTGATGTCCGCGGTCGGCGCCGTCGGTGTGGCGAGCATCGAGCCCCACGTGAAGAGCCGCGTCCAGTCCTGGCTCGACCCGATGCACGAGTACGTCCTCAGCCGCCAGGGCAGGGCGGGTCACTCCGAGCAGGCCATGCAGGCCCTGTGGGCGTTCGGCTCCGGCGGGACCATGGGTACCGGCTGGGGCCAGGGCCACTCCGACCTGATCCGGTTCGCCGCGAACTCCGACTTCATCCTCGCCACCTTCGGCGAGGAACTGGGCCTCGCCGGCGTCATGGCGATCCTGCTGATCTACGGCCTGATCGTCGAGCGCGGTGTGCGCACCGCCCTCGCCGCCCGCGACCCGTTCGGCAAGCTGCTCGCCGTCGGCCTGTCCGGCGCCTTCGCCCTCCAGGTCTTCGTGGTGGCCGGCGGTGTCATGGGCCTCATCCCGCTGACCGGTATGACCATGCCGTTCGTGGCGTACGGCGGCTCCTCCGTGCTGGCGAACTGGGCGCTGATCGGCATCCTCATCCGGATCAGCGACACCGCCCGCCGCCCGGCTCCCACCCCCGCCGGCAACCCCGACGCCGAGATGACCCAGGTGGTCCGCCCGTCATGAACAAGCCCCTGCGCCGAATCGCGATCTTCTGTGGCCTGCTCGTCCTGACGCTGCTGCTGCGCGACAACTGGCTCCAGTACGTCAAGGCCGACAGCCTCAAGGACGACCCGAAGAACCGCCGCGTCACCATCGCCCGCTACGCCACCCCGCGCGGCGACATCATCGTCGGCGGCAACCCGATCACCGGGTCGTCCGGGAGCAGCAAGACCGGTCTGAACGACCTGAAGTACAAGCGGACCTACAAGAACGGCCCCATGTGGGCGCCGGTCACCGGGTACGCCTCGCAGGCGTTCGGCGCCACCCAGCTGGAGTCCCTCGAGGACGGCATCCTCACCGGCAACGACGACCGGCTGTTCTTCCGCAAGACGCTGGACATGATCACCGGCAAGGAGCAGCAGGGCGGCAACGTCGTCACCACGCTCAACGCGAGCGCGCAGAAGGCGGCGTACGAGGGCCTGAAGAGGCAGGGCGGCAAGGGCGCGGTCGTCGCCCTGGAGCCCTCCACCGGCAAGATCCTGGCGCTGGCCTCCTACCCGTCGTACGACCCCTCGTCCTTCGCGGGCAACAGCAACGACGACGCCGCGGCCTGGAAGAAGCTGCAGAAGAAATACAACCCCAACGACCCGATGCTGAACCGGGCGCTGCGCGAGACCTACCCGCCGGGCTCCACCTTCAAGGTGGTCACGGCCGCGGCGGCGCTGGAGAACGGCAAGTACACCTCGGCCGACGAGAACACCGACTCGCCGCTGCCGTGGACCATGCCGGGCACCACGACCCAGCTGAAGAACGAGGGCAACATCCCGTGCAAGAACGCGCCCATGCGGGTCGCGCTCCAGTACTCCTGCAACACCGTCTTCGGCAAGATCGGCTCCGACCTCGGCAACGACAAGATGCTCGAGGAGGCGAAGAAGTTCGGCTTCGACGCCGAGCAGTTCACGCCGGTCCGCGCCACCGCGTCGGTGTTCTCCGACGACATGAACCAGTCGCAGACCGCGCTGTCCTCCATCGGCCAGTACAACACCGCCGCCACCCCGCTCCAGATGGCCATGGTCGCCTCGGCGGTCGCCAATGACGGCAAGCTGATGAAGCCGTACATGGTCGACTCGCTGCAGTCCCCCAACCTGGACCCGGTCGCCACGACCGAGCCGGAGGAGCTGAGCCGGCCGCTGTCACCGGAGAACGCGCAGATCCTGCAGGACATGATGCAGACGGTGGTCGAGAAGGGCACCGGTACGCGGGCGCAGATCGACGGCGCGAAGGTCGGTGGCAAGACCGGAACCGCCCAGCACGGTGTCGAGAACAGCGAGAACCCCTACGCCTGGTTCATCTCGTACGCCAAGGTCGCCGACGGCAGCTCGCCGGTCGCCGTGGCCGTGGTGATCGAGGACGACGCGGCCAACCGCGACGACATCTCCGGTGGCGGTCTGGCCGCGCCGATCGCGAAGGACGTCATGAAGGCGGTCATCGACTCCAAGAAGTGACCCTGCACACGTCCCCTTCACATCGCTGCACGTTGCGATACCGGTCCTGTATCGGGTTACGGGCTTGGCCAGGTCACACACAGCGAGCCGGGTACGGTAGGCCCGGACGGCAGCCTCCGGCCGCGCACAGAGGTGTGCGGCCGAGACCGACGGAGAGGGCTGGTAGGTAGCTATGGAAGAGCCGCGTCGCCTCGGCGGCCGGTACGAGCTGGGCCAGGTGCTCGGTCGTGGTGGCATGGCGGAGGTCTACCTCGCGCATGACACCCGCCTCGGCCGCACCGTGGCGGTGAAGACGCTGCGCGCGGACCTCGCGCGCGATCCGTCCTTCCAGGCCCGGTTCCGCCGGGAGGCCCAGTCGGCCGCCTCGCTCAACCATCCCGCGATCGTCGCGGTCTACGACACGGGCGAGGACTACATCGACGGGGTCTCCATCCCGTACATCGTGATGGAGTACGTCGACGGGTCCACGCTGCGCGAGCTGCTGCACTCCGGCCGCAAGCTGCTGCCCGAGCGCGCGATGGAGATGACCATCGGCATCCTCCAGGGCCTGGAGTACGCGCACCGCAACGGCATCGTCCACCGCGACATCAAGCCGGCCAACGTCATGCTGACCCGCAACGGTCAGGTCAAGGTGATGGACTTCGGCATCGCCCGCGCCATGGGCGACTCCGGCATGACCATGACGCAGACGGCCGCGGTGATCGGCACGGCCCAGTACCTCTCGCCGGAGCAGGCGAAGGGTGAGCAGGTCGACGCGAGGTCCGACCTCTATTCGACTGGCTGCCTCCTCTACGAGCTGCTGACCGTCCGGCCGCCCTTCGTGGGCGACTCCCCGGTGGCCGTGGCCTACCAGCACGTGCGCGAGGAGCCCCAGCCGCCGTCGGTCTTCGACCCCGAGATCACGCCCGAGATGGACGCCATCGTCCTGAAGGCCCTGGTCAAGGACCCGAACTACCGCTACCAGTCGGCCGACGAGATGCGCGCCGACATCGAGGCGTGCCTGGACGGCCAGCCGGTCGCCGCCACCGCCGCGATGGGTTCGGTGGGCTACGGCGGCTACCCGGACGACCAGCCGACGACGGCGCTGCGCGCGGACGCGGGCGGGGGAGCGACCACCATGCTCCCGCCGATGAGCCCCGACGACGGCGGTTACGGCTACGACGACCGCCCCGACCGCCGGCGCCAGCAGAAGAAGTCCAACACCTCCACGATCCTCCTGGTGGTCGCGGGCCTGCTGGTCCTGGTCGGCGCGATCCTGATCGGCAAGTTCGCCTTCGACGGGCACAACGCGGGCGACAGCAAGGTGGCCGTGCCGGCGTTCGTGGGCAATTCGCTGGAGCGGTCGAACAAGATGGCCGAGAACGTCCATCTCAAGCTGTCGGTCTCCAAGAAGCGCTGCGAGAACCAGGCCACCGGCAACGTGTGCTCCCAGAGCATCACCGCGGGCAAGAAGGTCGACAAGAACACCACGATCGACGTGGTGGTCTCCACGGGCGCACCGAAGATCGCGGTGCCCAGCGTCCTCGGCCAGACCTTCACCGACGCCAAGGCGACGCTGGAGGGCGACAAGTACCAGTTCAACGTCGTGAAGAAGGAAAAGGTCTCCCCGGAACAGCCGGGCACGGTCGTGGAGCAGGACCCGAAGCTCGGCAAGGAGGTCGAGAAGGGCACCACGATCACCCTCACGGTCGCCAAGGCCGAGGAGAAGATCACCGTCCCGGACGTCACCGGCAAGTCCTGTGACGAGGCGAAGGCCGAGATGCAGGCCAAGGGCCTGGTGCCGTCCTGCAACGACACCCCGGTCACCGACCCCGCCCAGGACGGCAAGGTGCAGAACACCAACCCGCCCGCGGGCCAGCAGGTCGTCAAGAACACCAACGTGGTGATCAACGTCGGCAAGGCACAGCAGCAGCAGAAGACGCAGGTCCCGAACGTGCGTGGCCGCACGGTCGCCGTGGCCCGGCAGATCCTGAACGCGGCGGGCTTCACGAACATCCAGTTCGCCCCGGGCAGCGACACCGGCGACAACGCGCTCGTCGCCGACCAGGACCCGAAGGGGAACCAGCAGGTCGACGACCCGGCCGGCACCACGATCACCCTGACGACCGTGGGCTTCGGCGGCAACAACAACGGCAACAACGACAACGGCGGCACCATCTTCGGCGGCACCAACGGCTGACGACGCCACCGGCACATGTGAGTGGGCCCCGCCCGGGATCGTCCCGGGCGGGGCCCGCTGCCGTTTCCGGGGCGCCGGGCTCGAGGCGTCGGTGCCGCCTCAAGGCCGTCGAGCCGGTGGGCCGTCGACCACCGAAGTCGCCCGGAGAGCCCCTGTCAGTCCCGGAGTTCCTTCGGGGGGGTCCGGTCGGGATCGACCTTGTCGACGCGGACCAGTTCGCCCCAGACCACGTAGCGGTAGCGGGAGGTGTAGACCGGGGTGCAGGTCGTCAGGGTGATGTAGTGGCCCGGCTTCTTGCGGCCGGACTCCTCGGGGACCTGGGAGAGGACGTCGACGTTGTACTTCGAGGTCTCGGGCAGGATCGAGTAGACCTTGTAGACGTACCAGTCGTCCCGCGTCTCGAAGACGATCGGGTCGCCCTTCTGCAGCTTGTCGATGTTGTGGAACTTGGCGCCGTGGCCGTCCCGGTGCGCGGCGAGGGTGAAGTTGCCGTCCTTGCCCGTGGAGGGCAGCGTGGCCTTGGCCGGTTCCGTGTAGTAGCCGGCCACACCGTCGTTGAGGACGTCCGCGCCCGTGCCCTTCTCGACCAGGACCTCGCCGCCGCCCATCGCCGGCACGTGCAGGAAGCCGATGCCGTCCGCGGTGTCGAGCGCTCCGGGCCCGGAGTCCGCCCCCTGCGCCCAGTGCTCGCGGACCCTCTCACCCTGCCGGTCCGCCTTGCGGTCCGCTATCACGTTCGTCCACCACAGCGAGTAGACGACGAACAGGCCGAGCAGCACACCCCCGGTGATGAGGAGTTCACCGAAGACGCTGACCGCCATCGCGATCCGGCCGGGGCGCAGGCGGCGCGCGACCGGATCCGGTTCGGACGCACCCGTGGTCTCTTCGGTCTCGTCAGTGGTCGCTGCCACAGTTCCTCTGCCCTTACTCGATGAGCCCTACTCGATGAGCGCGTCCGGCTTGCCCTTGCTGCGCGGGCGTTCCTGGACCATCTTGCCCCAGACGATCAACCGGTACTTGCTGGTGAACTCCGGCGTGCAGGTGGTGAGGGTGATGTAGCGGCCGGGTCCGGTGAAGCCGGAGCCCGGCGGGACCGGGTCCAGCACACTCGTGTTCGACGGCGGGGTCACCGGAAGCGTCGAAGTGACCTTGTACACGAAGTAGGTGTCCTGCGTCTCGACCACGATCGCGTCACCGGCCTTGAGCCGGTTGATGTACCGGAACGGTTCACCGTGCGTGTTGCGGTGGGCGGCGAGACCGAAGTTGCCGGTCCGGGCGTCGGGCATCGCCGTCTTCAGCGGGGCCTCGCCGTAGTGCCCCACCATGCCCTTGTCGAGCACGTTCTTGTTGCTGACGCCCTCCGCGATGGGCGCGGCCACGTCCAGCTCGGGGATGTGCAGGATGGCGAACCCCTGCCCCGGCTCGAAGACTCCCGGGTTGCGCTTCCCGCTGGCCCAGTCGTCCTGCAGCTGGCTGGCCTCGCTGCCGGCCTGCGCGTGCGCGCGGACGTTGGTCCACCACAGCTGGTAGGTGACGAACAGCAGCATCAGCACACCGGTGGTGATGAACACCTCGCCGATCGCCCGGCTCGCGCGAGTGGCCGGGCTCGGCCTGCGCAGCCGTGCCTGCCGCCGGGCCTCCACCCGCGTCAGCGGCCGCTGCGGGCCCCGCTCCGCCGGGGACGAGAACGACGAGGACGGCGAGGACGGTGATGATGCCGATGACGCCGATGAGGCAGACGGGGAAGACGATGCCGTCGCCGGTTCCCGGGCCCCGGCGCGCCGGCGCCCACCACGCCGCTTGGCGGCCCTTCTGCGGGCCGCACGGCCACCCGGTGTGACTCCGGCGGCAGCAGAGGCCGATGAGGCCGCAGAGGGCCGTACGGACTCGCCTCCGCCCGGCTCCGGAATGCGCAGCGCCATCGTCTCCTCGTCCACGGGAGGCAACGGCGCCGTCGCCGGGTCCGGCCGGCGTCCTCCGTACGGCTGCGCACCGCCGGAGGGCTCGTACGGCCGCGCACCGCCGGAGGACTCGTACGGTCTCTCGCCGCCGTACAAGTCCTCGCGCTCGGGGCGCAGGGCGGTCACGCCGTGGCCCTGCCCACCACCGGGGCGAGCCCCGCCGACCTCGCCACGGCACCCTGGTCGCCGCACTCCACCAGCCAGTTGGCCAGCATCCGGTGCCCGTACTCGGTCAGCACCGACTCGGGGTGGAACTGCACGCCCTCCACCGGGAGTTCCCGGTGCCGCAGGCCCATGATGATCCCGTCGTGCGTGCGGGCGGTCACCTCCAGCTCGGCCGGGACCGTGGCCGGCTCGGCGGCCAGCGAGTGGTACCGGGTCGCCGTGAAGGGCGAGGGCAGCCCCGCGAAGACGCCCTTGCCCCCGTGCTCGACCGGCGAGGTCTTGCCGTGCAGCAGCTCGGGCGCCCGGTCGACCACACCGCCGTACGCGACCTGCATGGACTGCATGCCGAGGCACACACCGAAGACCGGCACGCCGGTCGCGGCGCAGTGGCGGACCATGTCCACGCACACGCCCGCCTCCTCCGGCGTCCCGGGACCGGGCGAGAGCAGCACACCGTCGAAGCCGTCCTGGGCGTGTGCCGTCGACACCTCGTCGTTGCGCAGCACCTCGCACTCGGCGCCCAGCTGGTACAGGTACTGCACCAGGTTGAAGACGAAGCTGTCGTAGTTGTCGACGACGAGAATCCGAGCACTCACTGGTTGTCCACCGTCACATCGTTGAAGGGCAGCAGCGGTTCGGCCCATGGGAAGACGTACTGGAAGAGGACATAGACCACGGCCAGGATCAGGACCAGTGAGATCAGCGCTCTCACCCACGCGTTTCCCGGCAGATGCCGCCAGATCCAGCCGTACATGCCGTCCCTTGCCGTCCCTTCCGTATCCTCTACGGCACCAGACCCACGCCGTACGTCACCAGACTAACGGCGCAACGCCTTCGGTTCGCCTGCCTCCACAGGCTGTGTGGAATCCAGGTGCGCCCAGACGATCAGCCGGTGGCTGTGTCCCCATTCCGGATCGCACGTGGTCAGTGTCAGGTACCGGCCCGGACCCGTGTATCCGGACTTACGTGGGACAGGGTCGATCACCTCAACGTCGGTCGGCACGGTTTTGTAGGGCCCTTTGTCGACCCGATACGTGAACCAGGTCGTTCCGTCCGTGAGCACCACCGCGTCACCGGGCCGCAGCCTGGGGAAGTCCTTGAACGGGTCGCCGTAGGTGCGCCGGTGCCCGGCGACCGCGAAGTTGCCCTTCCGGCCGAGCCGCGCGGTGCCCCGGTAGTGTCCGAGGCCCTTGGCCAGCTCGCCCCGGCCGGTGCCCTCCAGCACGGGCTTGTTCCACGTGAAACCGAGCCGGGGGATGTACATGATCGCGAAGGGCTCGCCCTCGCGGTACGGACCCGGCCCGGTCACGCTCACCGTCCGCTCGCCGGGAGCGTCCCGCTGCCGCACGGTGCCGGTGGACCACTGCCGGTGCAGCCGGTCGATCTGGTCGTTCATCGCGCCCTCGGCCTGCACACCCGTCCAGAACAGCACGTAGACGACGAAGAGCACGATCAAGGTGCCCAGGGTGATGCACAGTTCGCTGACGGTCCTGACGATCACACGCACCGGCGGCTCCCGGACGGACGTCTACCCCACTGGCTTCGCGTAGTGCAGATCCACTGTGCCGGAGTAGCCGGGCAGAGTCACCGTGCCGTCGTCGGCGACTTTCCAGCCGAGGCCGTAGACGTTGACGTAGACCATGTAGGTCTGGATCGCCTTGCTCGCGGCCAGCGCCTGCTTCAGCCGGTCCGGGTCCCCCACCGCCGTGATCTTGTACGGCGGCGAGTAGACGCGACCCTGGAGGATCAGGGTGTTGCCGACACAGCGCACGGCGCTGGTGGAGATCAGCCGCTGGTCCATGACCTTGATGCCCTGGGCGCCCCCCTGCCACAGCGCGTTCACCACGGCCTGGAGATCCTGCTGATGGATCACCAGGTAGTCCGGCTGCGGCTCCGGATAGCCCGGGAGCTTGGCGGTGGCGTTGGGCGGGGCGTCGTTGAGCGTGACGGTGATCGCCTTGCCGGTGAGCTTGCGCGTCCCCGCGCGCTCCTCCAGCCCGCCCAGCTTCTCGTCCTCGGCCTTGGTGCTCCCGTCGTCGCTCTCGGCCAGCGACTCCACGCTGTCGCGCAGGGTGGCGTTGGACTCGTCCAGCTCCTTGTTCTTGCGGCTGCGCTGCTGGATCAGGTCGGACAGCTTCAGCAGGGAGCCGTCCTGCCGGATGTCGGTGCCCTTGGCCGTGTTGAAGCTGGTGAAGAAGATGAGCCCGGCGAGGGTGAAGACGGCGGCCGTGAGCACCCGCACCGGCCGGAGACGCAGCCTGCGGAGCGGGCCGGAACCCGTCGATCCCGTCCCAGAACCGGTCGATCCCGTCCCAGGACCGGTCGATCCCGTCCCGGAACCCGTCGATTCCGCCCCGTGGCCGGTCGATCCGGTCCCGGAGCCCGTTGATCCCGTCCCCGGGGAGTCGGCAGAATTGCTCAACGTACCCTTATCTCCTTCGGCGCCACGGAAGCACTACGCTAACGGACGCCCGGGGGGAGCACACAGAGTCGTCATGTTGGCCCCTTGTACGCTGCCCCGAGCCCGACCCAGTTACCTGCGCGGCCACGCAGCGCATCGACAGGAGAGACCCTCGTGCCGAAGTCACGTATCCGCAAGAAGGCCGACTACACGCCGCCGCCGGCCAAGCAGGCGCAGGCCATCAGGCTCACCAACCGAGCCTGGGTCGCGCCGGTCATGCTGGCCATGTTCCTGATCGGCCTGGCCTGGATCGTCGTCTTCTACGTGACGGACGGCTCGCTGCCGATCGACAGCCTGGACAACTGGAACATCGTGGTCGGCTTCGGCTTCATCGCGGCCGGGTTCGCCGTCTCCACCCAGTGGAAGTGACGCTGACCAGCCGGTGTACCTAGCTCTGCCCAGGGCTATCCACTGAGTTATCCACAGCCGTTTTCCACAGTGGGGAAAAAGAACGACGATCTGTGGATAACCTCTGGGATGTTGACGCCGGTGTGACTGGTCCCGCGTCCTTCATACATCCGTTCGCCCCCTGTCCGACCTGCGGAAAAACATCCGAGCGACAGGGGGCGCAGCTGTACCCGCACAGCGTGCACAAGATCCGGCACACGCTGTGGACAACGGTTCGGTATCAGGTGAGCTGAGCGGTCCTGACCAGCACCAGAGCCACCGACAGGGCGAGGACGACGGCACAGGTGCCGTACTGCACCAGCGTCCGCCTCTCGCGCGGGGCGTGGACCATCGCGTACCCGGTGACGACACCGGCGACGAGCCCGCCGACGTGGTCCTGCCAGGCGATGTTGCTGATGCCGAAGGTGAGGATCAGGTTGATCACCAGGATCGCGATGACCGGCCGCATGTCGTACTGGAGCCGGCGCATCAGCACAGCGGTGGCGCCGAAGAGGCCGAAGATCGCGCCCGAGGCGCCGAGCGAGGCCGTCGCCGGAGCGGCGAGCAGATAGGTCAGCGCACCGCCGGCCAGGCCGGAGACGAAGTACACCGCCAGGTAGCGGGCCCGGCCGAGAGCCGCTTCGAGGGGGCCGCCGACCCACCACAGGCTCAGCATGTTGAAGCCGATGTGCCAGTACTCCTGGTGCGTGAACATCGACGTCACGAAGCGGTACCACTCGCCGCCGGCGACACCCGAGACCGGCGCGAACGGCTTCGGGGGCCAGGCGCCGTAGAGCACCAGGTGGTCCAGGAGCGAGCTGTCGGCCTGGACCGCGATGAACACCGCGAGGTTGATCCCGATCAGGATCTTGGTGAACAGGCGCGGGTCGGCCGCGACGGTGCCGCCCGCGACCGTGCGCGGCCGGGACGCCTGGGGCGTGTGTCCGGTGCCGGAGCCGCCGCGGACGCAGTCCGGGCACTGGAAGCCGACCGATGCGCTCACCATGCACTCGGGGCAGATGGGGCGATCACAACGGGTGCAGCGCACGCCGGTCTCACGGTCCGGGTGCCGGTAGCAGACGGGCACGCTCCGGGCGTCCTGCGTGCTGTCTGCGGCCTGGTCCATCGGTTCCCCTTGTTCGTCGTGTGCCTGGTGCGGCACTGCACTGTCCCGCCCCGCTCATCCTTACGGTCGAGCGGGACGTTTGGTTCCCTTCGCGGCGTTCCCGCGGTCCCCCGGCCGGGGATTCCCCGGGCCCCCGGCCCCCGTCCCCAGTGTCCCGGACGGGGTCTCAGCTCTCGCGTGTCTCGATGACGACCGTCTCGATGACGACGTCGTCCAGCGGCCGGTCGTTGCGTCCGGTCGGCACGCTCGCGATGGCGTCGACGACCTTCTGCCCCGGCGGGCCGGTGACCTCGCCGAAGATGGTGCGCTTGCCGTTCAGCCAGGTGCTCGGGGTGACGGTGATGAAGAACTGCGAGCCGTTGGTTCCGGGACCGGCGTTGGCCATGGCCATCAGGTACGGGGTCGCGAAGGAAAGGTCCGGGTGGAACTCGTCCTCGAACCCGTAGCCGGGGCCGCCGAGGCCGTTGCCGAGGGGGTCACCGCCCTGGATCATGAAGCCGCTCATGACGGAGTGGAAGACCGTGCCGTCGTAGAGCGGGTTTCTGCTCTTCTCACCGGTGCGGGGATGTGTCCACTCGCGCTCGCCCCGGGCCAGCTCGACGAAGTTGGCGACCGTGACGGGCGCGTGGTGCGGGAAGAGCCGGACCTCGATGTCACCGAGGCTGGTCTTCAAGGTGGCGTAGAGCTGCTCGGCCACGGTCTGCCTTCCGTCGTCGTCCGCTGCGACGCTTCGATCCTTGCACGCTCCGGCACGGGCGTCGCCGGCCGGCAGCGACTTCCGCCGGTGGGGCAGCGCGCTGCGGGGATTCGTGGCAGGGTCGACCACGGGATCCGATTGCCCTGAAACACGCCGAAGAGGGTCATCGGCACCCATATGCCCGCCCGCGCATGCCGCCCTGACCGTTGACAGGCATGATCCGTAAAAGGGTGGAAAGTCGAAATACCGTACGCCACCAGAGGAGGAGGAACCCGTGACCCGCATCGACAGCGTGCGCGCCGCGACCGGCTCGGCGAAGGACAGCGTGCTGCACGCCGCGGAAGTGGTGGCGCCTTACGCCGACACGGCCAAGGAGCGTGCCGCGCACTATGCGCAGGAGGCACGCGTACGGCTGGCGCCCGTGATGTCGCAGGCCGCCGAACAGGCCCGTGAACAGTACGACGCCCGGCTCGCCCCGCGCCTGGAGCAGGCGCTCGCGCATGTGCCGCCGAAGGTGGACCTGGCCGCGCACGAAGCCGCCGTCCGTACCCGTAAGGCCGCCCGGCAGGCCGCCGAGTACTCGCGTCCCAAGATCGAGCACGCCATGGCCGCGGCCGCGCCGGTGCGCGACGAGGCCGCCGCGCGCGGTGCCGCCGCCCTGGTCGCGCTGCGCGGCCAGGTCTCCGCGCAGGAGATCCAGAAACTGGCCCGGCGCAACGAACGGCGGTGCCGGACCGGACGCGCCGTGAAGATGCTCGCCGTGCTGTCCGTCCTGGCGGGCGGCGCCTTCACCGCCTGGAAGTGGTGGGACAAGCAGGCCAACCCGGACTGGCTGGTGGAGCCGCCCGCGGCGACGGAGGTGCCGGAATCGGGGCGTCTCACCTCCGTCGACGGCACCGGGGCCACCGGTCTGGACCCGGAGGTCCAGGCGAAGCAGGCCGAGGACGAGGCCGCCGACCGCGGCGACGACCAGAAGTAGGCGACGACCACAAACAGGCGACGACCCGACGCAGGCGACACCGGGAAGCATTCCGCTCCCGCGACGCCTGCCAGCCTCCCGCCCGGAGAACGTCCGGGGGCATTCCGCCCCCGGTCCGGGCGGAGCACTCGTGAGCGGGACGAGATCGTGGACGGGACGAGGCCTCAGACACCAGGAGGGCGTGGACGGGACGAGGCCTCAGACACCAGGAGGCCGTGAACGGGACGAGGCCTCAGACACCAGGAGGCCGTGAACGGGACGAGGCCTCTCCGGCCGTCACTCGGTGGCCGGAGGGGCCTTCGTTGTGTGCGGCGACCGCGCCGGGCCGCCCCCGGTCACCCTCCGGGGGATGCGGCGGCGCGGCTTTCGCCCGTCGTCACAGCCAGCCCCGCTGCGCCGCCTTGAGGCCGGCCTCGAAGCGGCTCGTGGCCTCCAGGCGCTCCATCAGCGCCGCCATCTGCCGCCGGACCGTGCGCACCGAGATGCCCAGCCGCTTGCCCGCGCCCTCGTCCGTGAGCCCGGAGGCGAGGAGGCGGAGCAGTTCGCGGTCGCTTCCGCTGATGCCGTCCTCGCCCTGCCTGCGGTGGTCGGCGCCGAGCGGCACCGCCGACTCCCACGTCTGCTCGAAGAGGGACACGAGCGAGGCCACGATCCCCGGGGACGAGGTGCACAGGGCGCCGAGCCTCGAGTTCTCCGGGTCGATCGGTACCAGGGCGATCCGCCGGTCGAAGATCAGCATCCGCGGGGGCAGCACCGGGCTCGTCCGCACCTGGCCGCCCCGGTCGGTGGTCCACTGCGCGTAGGCCAGCGTCGGCCCGTCGTTGCGGGCGCTGTCCTGGTACACCGCGCGGAGGTGGACGCCCCGCGCCATGGCCTCCTCGTCCAGGGGGCGCGAGGCGTCGAGGCTCCGCTGCGACTGGGCCCCGCCCGGGATGATGGACAGGCACTCCTCGGCGAGGTCACGCGTCAGGGCCTCCAGCCGGTCCTGGATCGCGTCGAGCCCCACGAGGCGTTCCGCCTGCTCGGACTCGGTGTTCGGCCGCAGGGTCGCGTACTGGGCGACCGCACGGGCCACCGCGACCTTGCGGCGCGCCAGCTCCTCCTGACGGTGGGCCAGCTCCGCCTCCTGCCGCCGGATCATCATCTCCAGGCCGGCGTCCGGCGAGACCGCCCGCAGCCCCCCTGCGGAGTCCCTCGACGGGGCCAGCAGGTCCAGGTCGACGAGCCGGTCGAGGGCGTCCCGCACCCGCGATTCGGTCATCCCCAGGCGCTCCGCCAACTCCCGGATCCCCCCGGTCGGTGCGGCCAGCATCTCCCGGTAGACGGACTCCTCCTCGGCGTCGAGCCCCAGCACTTCGAGCATTTCAACCCCCCCATGGGTTGCACCAAGCCTGACGGTGGCGACCGTATCCGATCTTGATCTGGCCCGCGGAGGCACGTGTCGGGTGACCTGAAGCTGTCTGGCAGCTTACGGACAGGCGGAGCGCCTTCCGGCGGCCGCGGCGCGGCGGCAATCTAGTGATCACGAGGTCGGGGCCACGGTCGGAACCCGGGCCACACCCACCACTGACCACTTGGAAGGAACCGTCATGTCGCGCATCGTCAGAGTCCTCGCCGTCGCCGGAATCGCCGGTCTGGCCGCCGTCGGTGTCCACACCGCCGCGCAGGCGGGGGACGCCACCACGCAGGCCACCACGCAGGCAGCGGGTGCTCCTTCCCGTACCGTCGCCGGCGTGATCGGCTGGGACTCGGTGCACACCGCGCCCGCCGGCGGCAGCGGCGTCATCGGCTGGGACTGACCGCGGTGCGTGTGGTTCTGGCCTCGCTGACGACGACCGCCGAGCGACCTCGTGCCGGGACGCCGGCCGTGGTCACCGATCTGCTCTGGGCACACGCCCTGCCCGAGGACGGCCTGGAGCATGTGAAACCACGCGCGACCGACCTCGGGATCGACCTCTACCTCTTCGTCGACGCGGAGGATGACGCCCCCGCCGTCGCCCGGATGCGCCCCCTTCTCGAGCGCGCACGGCGCTCGATCGCCGCGCAGGGATACTCGCTCACCGCCGACTGATCCGGTCCCGGATCCGGCGTACGCCGCCCTGCCGTACGGCCCCCTTCCTCCCTGCGGGTGCGCCCCCTTCCCGGCCCGCCGCCTCCGCGCGCGCCGTTCCTCTCCCCGCCCCCTTCGCGGGCACCCACATGCCCTGCCACCTGGAGCTTTCCATGTCTCGCACCGTCCTGCCCCGTACCGTCAAGACCGGTATCGCCTCTCTCGTCGTCGCCGCCGCGCTGTCGGGCTTCGCCACGGTCCCGGCGTTCGCCAACGAGTTCACGGACATGGCCGCCCTCGCCCGCAGCCAGGACGGCAACGGCCCGTGCGCAGGGGGCGGGTACGACAACGGGCTGAACCAGAACGACAGTTGTGACGGCTACGGCGGCCAGTCACACGCATGGTGCGCCGACTTCGTCGGCTGGGTCTGGTCCCACTACAACGTGCAGGGCCAGAGCGTGCTCACCGACGCCGCGGCCAGCTTCTACGCCTACGGACAGAAGTACGGCACGCTGTCCAGCACCCCGCACGTCGGTGACGCGGTCGTCTACGGCTACACGAACGGGTGGGCCCAGCACGTCGCCCTCGTGACCGCCGTCGAGAACGGCCGGGTCACGATCACGGGCGGCAACCAGGGCCACTCCAGCCACCCGGAGGGCATCGTCTCCACCTCCTCGACCACGTCCTACCAGGTGGGCGACTCCCCCTGGGGCCAGCGGATCAGCGGCTACATCTCGCCCAAGCTCCAGCAGGCCACCCCGCCGAAGGTCACCGTCTCCGGCGCCTCCGGGACCGTCTCCGGCGTCGCGAACCTGACGGCCTCCACCACGGCCGGCACCTACGGCGTGGCCTCCGTGCAGTACTACGTCGACGGCGAGCCGGTCAGCGGCAAGCTCACGAAGGCCCCGTTCAGCTACGCCCTCGACACCAGCCGCTTCCCCGACGGCAAGCACACCGTCTCCGCCGAGGTCACGGACGTCAACGGGAACACCGGTGCCTCCCGGGCCCAGATCATCACCTCCAACGGCGAGGCCACGTCCACCTTCCACGCCGACTTCAACGGCGACGGCAAGGCCGACGTCGGTGTCCTGTACGACTACGGGCAGGAGTCGGACGGCACGTACCACACCGGACTGTGGACGTACCTGAGCACCGGCTCCGGCTTCGCCAAGCCGGTGAAGGTCTGGGACAACGTCTCGGCGAACTCCGGCTCCTGGAACTGGGACCGCTCGAAGGTCACCACCGGCGACTTCAACGGCGACGGCAAGGACGACGTCGGCGTCCTCTACAACAACGGCCAGCAGTCCGACGGCACCAACACGACCGCCCTGTGGACCTTCACCAGCACCGGCACGGGCTTCAGCAACCCGGTGAAGAAGTGGGACAACGTCTCCACCAACTTCGGCTCCTGGAACTGGAACCGGTCGAAGGTCACCACCGGCGACTTCAACGCCGACGGCAAGGACGACGTCGGCATCCTCTACAACAACGGCCAGCAGTCCGACGGCACCAACACGACCGCCCTGTGGACCCTCACGAGCACCGGCAGCGACTTCACCAACCCGTCCAAGAAGTGGGACAACGTCTCCACCAACTTCGGCTCCTGGAACTGGGACCGCTCCAAGATGGTGTCCGGCGACTTCACGGGTGACGGCAAGACCGACATCGGCGTCCTGTACGACAACGGCCGGCAGTCCGACGGCACCAGCGTGACCGCGCTGTGGACCTTCGCCAGCACCGGCAGCGACTTCACCAACCCGTCCAAGAAGTGGGACAACGTCTCCACCAGCTTCGGCTCCTGGAACTGGGACCGCTCGAAGGTCACCACCGGCGACTTCAACGGCGACGGCAAGGCCGACATCGGCGTCCTCTACAACAACGGCCAGACGGAGGACAGCCGCAACAAGTCGGCGCTGTGGACCTTCACCTCCACCGGCACCGACTTCACCAACCCGTCCAAGAAGTGGGACTCGGGCACGGACAGCTGGAACTCCGAGACCAGCAAGCTGACCGCCGGCGACTTCAACGGCGACGGCAAGACCGACATCGGCGTCCTGTACGGCTACGGCCGCCAGGACGACGGCACCAACCGCACCGGCCTGTGGAAGTTCACCAGCACCGGCACCGACTTCGCCAACCCGGTCATGTCCTGGGACAGCGACGGCGCGATCAGCTGGAACTGGTTCGCCAGCAAGCTCGGCTGACGCCACGACGGCGGCGCACGCCGCCCCACCGACGCCCGGTCCGCCGGATCCGCTCCGGCCGGCCGGGCGTCGGCCGCCCCCCTCGACACGTTCCCTGCCCCAGGAGTCACCGCCATGCCGGCCCGCCCCCGTCTGCTCACCACCACCGCGCTCGCCGTCTCGGCCGGCGTCGCAGGCACCCTGCTCACCGCCGGTACCGCCTCGGCGGCCTCGGTCTCCACCTGGGACAAGGTCGCCCAGTGCGAGTCCGGCGGCAACTGGTCCATCAACACGGGCAACGGCTACTACGGCGGCCTGCAGTTCTCCCAGTCGACGTGGGAGAGAAACGGCGGCACCGCCTACGCCTCGCGCGCCGACCTCGCCGGGAAACGGGAGCAGATCCTCGTCGGCGAGAAGGTCCTGGCGAGCCAGGGCGAGGGCGCCTGGCCGGTCTGCGGGCCGGCCGCGAACCTGGGCGCCGACCACACGGATCCGTACCCCGACCCGGTGCCGCCGGTCTCGAAGGTCACCGGCCCGGCCTCCGGCACGGTGGCCACCGGCACGATCACCCTCACCGCGTCCGTGACCGACACGGTCGGCACCCCCACCAAGGCGACCTTCTACGTCGACGGCAGCGCCGTCGGCACCGACACCGGCTCGGGTCCGGCGTACTCCGTCAGCCTCGACACGACGACGCTCACCGACGGCGAGCACACGGTGACCGTCCGGGGGCTCAACGACGCGGGTCAGACGGGGCCGCTGTCGGACGGGACGTCCTTCCTCGTCGCGAACCGCGCGACCACCACCCAGACCACCGGTGACTTCAACGGCGACGGCAAGGACGACATCGCCGTCCTCTACGACAACGGCCAGGCCGGCGACGGCTCCTACCGGACCGCGCTGTGGACGTTCACCTCCAGCGGCTCCGGCTTCGGCGGCCCCGTCAAGAAGTGGGACAACGTCTCCACCGGCTTCGGCTCCTGGAACGCGGACCGCTCCAAAGTCACCGCCGGCGACTACGACGGAGACGGCAAGGACGACGTCGCCGTGCTCTACGACAACGGCCAGGCCACCGACGGCACGAACAAGACCGCGCTGTGGACGTTCACCAGCACCGGCAGCGACTTCAGCAACCCGGTGAAGAAGTGGGACAACGTCTCCACGAACTTCGGCTCCTGGGACTGGTCCCGCTCCAAGATCACGAGCGGCGACTTCAACGGCGACCACAAGACCGACGTGGGCGTCCTCTACAACAACGGCCGGCAGTCCGACGGCACCAACAAGACCGCGCTGTGGACCCTCACCAGCACCGGCAGCGACTTCACCAACCCGTCCAAGAAGTGGGACAACGTCTCCACGAACTTCGGCTCCTGGGACTGGTCCCGCTCCAAGACGGTCGCCGGCGACTTCACGGGTGACGGCAAGACCGACGTCGGGATCCTGTACGACAACGGCCGGCAGTCCGACGGCACCAACAAGACCGCGCTGTGGACCCTCACCAGCACCGGCACGGACTTCACCAACCCGGCGCTCAAGTGGGACAACGTCTCGACGAACTCCGGATCCTGGAACTGGGAACGCTCGAAGGTCACCACAGGGGACTTCACCGGCGACGGCAAGGCGGACATCGGGGTCCTCTACGACAACGGCCAGGCCGCCGACGGCCGCAACCAGTCGGCGCTGTGGACCTTCACCTCCACCGGTACCGACTTCACCAACCCGGCCAAGAAGTGGGACGCGGGCACGGGCAGCTGGAACGCCGACGGAAGCAAGATCACCGCGGGCGACTTCAACGGTGACGGCAAGGCCGACGTCGGGGTCCTCTACAACTACGGCCGCCGAAGTGACGGCACCAACCGCACCGGCCTGTGGAAGTTCACCGGCACCGGCACCGGCTTCGGCGCCCCGGCGATGGCCTGGGACAGCGACGGCGCGATCAGCTGGAACTGGTACGCCAGCGACCTCGCCTAGGCGGTCATGAGCATGCCGCGAGGGGGCGTGCTCGCAAAAAATGCCCTCTGCCCTGCGTTTCCGCAGGTCAGAGGGCATCTCCTAGGTGGAGCCTAGGGGAGTCGAACCCCTGACATCCGCCATGCAAAGACGGCGCTCTACCAACTGAGCTAAGGCCCCGGGAAGCAGCGACCGGCCGGAGGACTCGTGCTCCGGCGGTGCCGCAGACCAGAGTACCGGGTCACCCCCCGGTTCCCGCAAAAAGATTGGGGGTCCCCGCGGATGACCACTCTCCGTAAGATGCTCGACGTGGTTCGCTACAGCGAACCGCGGTTTTCAGGGGAAGCGATGGGGAGACGCAATGGACGCCGCACAGCATGAGGCCACCGCGAGAGCGCGGGAGCTGCAGCGGAACTGGTACGGGGAGCCGTTGGGGGCGCTCTTCCGTAAGCTCATCGAGGATCTCGGGCTGAACCAGGCCCGGCTCGCGGCGGTCCTGGGGCTGTCCGCTCCCATGCTCTCGCAGCTGATGAGCGGCCAGCGTGCGAAGATCGGCAATCCCGCGGTGGTCCAGCGGGTGCAGCTGCTGCAGGAACTGGCGGCCCAGGTCGCGGACGGCAGTGTCAGCGCCGCCGAGGCGACCGAGCGCATGGACGAGATCAAGAAGTCGCAGGGGGGCTCCGTGCTCAGCAACACCACGCACACCACGAACAGTTCGGGAGCGCCCACGGTCAAGCGTGTGGTCCGCGAGATCCAGTCGCTGCTCCGCTCGGTGGCCGCCGCGGGCGACATCATCGACGCAGCGGACGCCCTCGCCCCGAGCCACCCCGAGCTGGCGGAGTTCCTCCGCGTCTACGGCGCCGGCCGGACCTCCGACGCCGTAGCGCACTACCAGTCCCACCAGAACTGACCTCGCACCCCGGCCCTCCACAGCTGACCGGACCGGGTCAGGACGGGCGTTCCGGAGGGGTCCGGGACCGGACCGGGGTGCCGGGGGATCTGGGGGTCCGGGGGGATCTGGGGGTTCCGGAATGAGACCAGTATTCCGGTGGGAGCCCCGGATGCCCGGGGAAGCGGGGGTTCCGGGGAGAAGACCGAGTCCCGGAAAGAGACCGTAGGTCCAGGGGAGACCGGCCGGGGAAACCGAAGTTTTCCGGGGAGCCTGGGATTTCCGTGGGAACCCTGGAATCAGGGGGAGCCTGGGATCCCGGGGGAACCTGGAATCAGGGGGAGCCCGAGATTCTCGGGGAGACCGGAGGGGGAGCTGGGGGCGGAGGGGCGTATCCCCCGTCCCGTGGGTAGTGAAGGGGAGCAGGGAGCGCGGGGGCGCCGGGTCGCACCGGGCCAGGGGGAGGAGCGGCGGCTGCCATGGGTGAGGTCTTCGCCGGCCGGTACGAGCTGGCCGACCCGATCGGACGCGGTGGTGTGGGCGCCGTGTGGCGTGCCTGGGACCATCGCCGACGGCGTTACGTGGCCGCCAAGGTCCTCCAGCAGCGTGACGCCCACTCCCTGCTCCGCTTCGTCCGCGAGCAGGCCCTGCGCATCGACCACCCGAACGTCCTCGCCCCGGCGAGCTGGGCCGCCGACGACGACAAGGTGCTGTTCACCATGGACCTCGTCGCCGGCGGCTCGCTGGTCCACCTGGTCGGCGACTACGGCCCCCTGCCGCCGGCCTTCGTGTGCACCCTGCTCGACCAGTTGCTGTCCGGGCTCGCCGCCGTGCACGCGGAGGGCGTCGTCCACCGGGACGTCAAGCCCGCCAACGTGCTCCTCGAAGCCACCGGTACGGGCCGGCCGCGGCTCAGGCTGTCCGACTTCGGCATCGCCATGCGACTCGGGGAGCCCCGCCTGACGGAGACCAACCTCGTCGTGGGCACGCCCGGCTATCTCGCCCCCGAGCAGATGCTGGGCGCCGAACCCGACTTCCCAGCCGACCTGTTCGCCGCCGGCCTGGTCGCGCTGTACCTCCTGGAGGGTGCCAAGCCGGACAGCAAGGCGCTCGTGCAGTACTTCCTGGAACACGGCACCCCGGGCCCGCCCAAAGGCGTCCCTGAACCGCTCTGGCAGGTCGTCGCCTCACTGCTGCAGCCCGATCCCGGGGACCGTTTCCGAACCGCCACGGGGGCGCGCAAGGCGCTCGCCGCCGCCGTGGAACTCCTGCCGGAGCCCGGCCCCGACGACGAACTCGTCGAGATCTTCGACCAACTAGGTCCGCTGCCACCGGGTTTCGGACCCGAGGGTCCGCTCGTCAGGGCCTCCGGACTGGATTCCGGACCGAATTCGGAAGCGGCCACGGACGCGTTCCGGGAAGGGGCCCCGGGCGCCTTCCCGGCAGCGGCCCCGGGCGCCTTCCCGGCAGCGGTCCCGGGCGCCTTCCCGGCAGCGGCCCCGGGCGCCTTCCCGGCAGCGGTCCCGGGCGCCTTCCCGGCAGCGGTCCCGGGTGCGGACGGGAGCAACGGCACCGGTACCGGTGCACGCGCGAGTTCTCGTACCAGTGGGAGCGCCGGCCCGGGCGAGGGGACGCCCACCGGCACCGGCACCGGCTCTCTCTCCGACACCGGCAGTTTCCGTCTGCCGCCTCCCCTGCACCCCCCGGCCCCAGCCCCGGCCCCGGATGCGCGCGTCGACTCCGTCACCGCCCCGTACACGGCGCACGACCCCCGGGTACCGCTCCCCGTCCCCCCTCCGCGGACACCCCCGGTTCCCTCGGCACCGCCCGTGCGGGGGCGGCGTCGGGGCCGGCGCGCGGCGCGTCGTCCCGGCCCGCCGGCCAGGGCCGTGATCCCGCTCCTGCTGCTGGCGCTCGCCTGCTACGCGGTGGGTTTCTGGGCGCTGACCCGTGTCTGACCCCGCCGGGCCGCCACGGTCCAGCCGCCGAGGACCAGCAGCAGCGCGGTCCCCGCGCCGATCCCGCCGAACGCGACCAGCTTCATCACGAGGTCGTCCCCGCCCCCGGTGTCCCCGGTCAGCGCGGCCTGCCGGTCCCGCGGGGTGACCGTGAAGAGGCCCTCCGGGACGGGCCGGCCGGCGTATTGCGGCCCGGCGTGTGCCTGTCCGCCCACCCGGACGCGCAGGGTCACCCGGAACGGGCCCGCCCCGAAGCTGCCGGCCAGCCGCGTGCTGAGGTGCAGGACCAGGTAGTAGTCGCCGGCGAAGCGGACCGCGGAGACCGCGGCGGGCACGGCGTACCGGTTGGTGTACTCCACCGGCGGCAGCGGCTGGAGGGACGTGGGCCTCGGGGTGCCGGTGTAGCCGAGGGACGTGTCGTCGACGGAGCCGCGGACGGGGTTGTGGAGGGACAGGGTCAGGGCGCCGCCGACGTAGCCGTGGCCGGACGAGCCGCCGAGTTCGGCGGAAGCGTAGAGCTGCCGTCCCCACTCCAGCGGCACCTTGTAGAACTGCGTCTGCCCGGGAACGAGGCGGGTCCGCCACACCCCCTGGCCCAGCGGCCGTGCCGTGGCGAAGCCGCTGCCGCCCGTGCGGTCGGCAGGCCGGGCGGTGAGGGGCTGGGGGGTGGCGGAGTCCCATGCCCCGGCGGCGGCGGTGGGGCCGGTCCCCGCGCGGTCCGGTTCCGTGGCGGGGGCGATCTCCAGGTCCCAGGCGCCGCTCCGGGCCGCCGTACCGGAGCCTTCGGCGTCGAGGCGCTCGACGAGCAGGTAGTAGGTGCCCTCGCCCTGGCACAGCGCCTTGCCGGCCTCGCGCTCCGCCAGGGCCGTGACCGGGCGGGGGCTGAGCCCCGCGCCGAAGCGGGCGGAGGCGAAGGAGCAGGAGGAGCCGCGCGCGTCCCGGACCGAGACACGGATGCCGTCGGTGGCGGAGACGGTGGCGCCGGCCGGCGGTACCGCGGTGACGGGGACGTACGCCGTGTCCGTCGCGCGGAGGCGGAGACGGTAGAAGAGCTTGCCGTCGCCCGGGAGGGAACTCCGGTAGGTGTGGCCGGGGCCCAGCAGGGCGGCGCCCGCGGTGTCCCCGGCACCCGCGACGGTCCGGGCCCCGGGCGCGAAGTCGTACGTCCCGGGACGCGCACCCGCGGCGACGGCCGGGCTCACGGCCGACAGGACGAGGACCGCACAGAACACCGGCACCAGGATCCGGCCGATACCGTGCCACCGGACCGTACGCCCCGGCCCCCACAGGTGCCGCCGCCACGCCGTACGCCCCGGCCCCCGCACGTGCGCCACCCCCGCTCGTCGTCCGCGTCCCCGGTCCACTCGTGCCGCCCCGGCAGCCGTCGGCGGACCGTGCCCATCCTGCCCCGGCCACCGCTGCGCCATCCGGGCAATGGCCACGGCCGTCCGAATCGCCCGGCATCGCCCCCGCCGTGCCGCGCCGCCCACCGGACCGGCCTACCGCAGCCACCGGGGCCCCGCAACTCGGGACGGCGCCCGGCAACGCAAAACCCCGACCGCGAAGGCGGCCGGGGTCAGTTCAGATGGGTGTCGGGATTCAGGAACCCGTGGGCACGGAGTCAGTCGCCTCCGTCCACAGGTCCTGCTCGGCGCGATCCGCCTGGATCTGGCGGTACACGAGGAGCCCGCCGATGGCGGCCAGTGCGACCAGGAGCAGCTTCTTCACCGCGCGACCTCGTCTTTCCTTGACGTAGGGGACCTCTGGCGCCCGACTATACACACCGGCCGATATCGATCGGTGACCTGCGTCGGGGCCCAACTCCCGCCCCCCTCAGCGCATTAGGCCAGGTCGGAGACGGTTCCGGCCGGAGGGTGACCACACCCGTACACAGGGTTACTTTGCTCCCCCTTCGCTCCCCCTCAGCGTGATTTGCGGGTTTTCAGCCGTCTTGCGGCCATACGGGTGGTGTTCATCTGAACATCCACGCGCCACCGGCGTAGATCCCCCACTTCGCGATCCGCATACACATCATGAGCAAAGTACGCAAATCGCCCAACCCGAAAGTGAGGGGCCATGACCCAGAACAAGGTCATGAAGCTGTGGACCGCCATCGTCACCGCCTTCCTCGCGCTGTGCACGGCGCTCGGACTCGTCGCCGCCGCCACCGCGCCCGCCGCCGCGGCCGGACCGCTGACCGAGAGCCCCCGCACCGGCACCGGCACCGCCACAGCCCAGCGGACGGCCCCGACGATCCCGGCGAACCACTGGATCTGGTCCCATGGCAGGGCCCTGCCCCCCACGATGAAGCAGCGGATCGGGGCGGAGGCCCACGGTAAGTCCCCGAGCTGCCGCCACCGTCCCCGCACCGAGGGTCAGACCGAGAACAGCTCCCCCGATCACGGCTCGGAACTCCTCGACTGCTGATTCCTCCCCCACCGCAGTACCGCAACGTCTCGACACCAAGGCGACTTGCGTACGCACCAGTCGACACGGAAAGACCCCCGGCCGGGCACCGGCCGGGGGTCTCGCGCTGTTGCGGGACACCTCGTAGGCCATGCTGGGCGGCCAGAAGTCCTCCGCCCCGGAAAGGTGGTGAGTGCTGCCGTGAGCCGGCGCATCACCGTTGTCACCGCTGTCCACGGCCCGTCCGCCCGGTTCCTGCCGGAGGCGTACGCGTCCCTGTGCGCGCAGCGGCTCCCCGCGGGGTGGGAATGGCAGTGGGTCGTGCAGGAGGACGGCAGCACGGACCGGGTCCGGCCGCACGTGCCGGACGACGCGCGCGTGTCGTTCCGTCAGGGACGCGCGGGCGGGCCCGCAGTCGCCCGGACGATCGCGCTGGCCCGTGCCGAGGGCGAGTACGTCAAAGTGCTGGACGCCGACGACCAGCTCATGCCGGGCGCGCTGGCCCGGGACATCGCCGTGCTGGAGGCGGAGCCCGGCGTCGGCTGGACGACCTCACGCGTCCTCGACCTGCTGCCCGACGGCTCAACGGCCGGCTTCCCCGGCGACCCGGACGACGGCCCGCTCGAACGCGGCACCGTCCTCGACCACTGGAAGCGGAACGACTTCCGGGCACCGGTGCATCCGGCGACGCTCTGCGTCCGCCGGGAACTGCTCACCGTTCTGGGCGGCTGGATGGCGCTGCCGGCCTCCGAGGACACCGGTCTGCTGCTGGCGCTGGACGCGGTGAGCCGCGGCTGGTTCTCGGCGCGGACCGGCCTGCTGTACCGCAAGTGGGAGGGACAGCTCACGGGCCGGGCGGCCCACGTCGACCCCGCCGAGCGGGCGGCCAGGTCGGCGGTCGCCGAGGCCCGGGCCCACGCGCTGGCCGGCTTCGGCTGGAGCTACCCGCCGCCCACCGCCACCCCGGCCCCCTGAGGAAGCGAACGGCTCACGGCTCAGGACCGCGCAACCACGCTCCCGGCTCCCGGTTCACGCCTCAGGGCAACACCGGCTCAGGGCCCCGCCACCGCCGCCCCGGCTACCGCCTTCCGGCCGCGATGGAGAGCCAGTGGGCGACCCGGCGGACCGTGGGCTCGTCGAGCCGGTCGGTCAGGGTCCGCACCGCCTCGCCGTCCTCGTCGCTCAGTTCGTACAGGCCGGCCTTGCTCAGACCGGCCATGAGCACTTGGTGCCGACGGTCCGTCATGCGCTCCGCGAGCCGCTCCGGTTCGGCCGCACCGGGAGCGAGCTGCTCCGCCGCGGCGGCCGGAGCCTTGGGTGTCGGGGTGTCGAAGAGGTGCCAGTCGCCGTCCCGGGGCCCCCAGAGCGCGACCGTCACCTCGTCCCCGCGCGCCCTCAGGGTCTGGGTCATGTCCCCGACGGCGTACAGCACCGGGGCCCGGTACGGGGACTCCGCGCCCACCGTCCAGGTGTCCCGGTCGGGCCGGTGGAACATCGCGACCCACCGCGGTTCGCCGGACGGTCGCGGACACCGGGGACGCTGCTTCTGCATGGCACTCACCCCTTCACAAACGGCGACCCGACCATATCTGACGGTCAGTCAGCTTTCCAGTCCGTCCCGGCCGGCTCCTCAGGCCTTCCGCGCCCCGGCGATTCCCGAGCGCTTCTGGTCTCTTCACGGGCGCCGTGGCACCCTGCCGGCGGTGTCGTCCAGGCAGACGGAGGCCGGAGATGAGCGCACGGGAACCCACGGCGACCGGAACGGGCCCGAAGGCGGAGGCGGACGCGGGGGCGGAGGCGGACGCGGGGGCGGAGGCGGACGCGGAACGGCGGGCACAGGCACTGCGCCGGGCCCACGGCGCCCGTGCCCGCAGCGCCTACGACCGGGCGGTCGCCGCATGCCGGTACGCCGGTGTCGGCCAGGACGCGGCCGAGATCGTGCCGACGGACCCGGTCGGCCGGGCCGCCAACGCGCTGCGGCTGTCGGCCGGCTCGCTGGCCGCCCTGGCCGAGGGCGCGCCGGACCCCGCGGCGGACGCCCGCTGCGCCCGCAACACCGCCGCCACCGCCGCGCTCGCCGCCCAGCTGGCCGCCGCCCGGGACGGCGGCCCGGACGCGACGCCCGTCGCCACCGCGGCGACGGCCCTGCGGGCGGCACTGTCGGCGTCCCGGGCCGCCGCGGCAGCGGCCGGCGGCCCGGCCCAAGGGCGGGACGCGTCGCTGAACGCCGCCGCCGAGAAGGCGGAGCGGCAGGCCGTCACCGCGGCCCGGGATGCGGGCTGGCTCGGCTGAGGGCGGCGACGGAAACGACGACCGTCCGCCACCACCCACCGCAGACGGGCCGGCTCGGACCGTGGACCGTCTCCGTACGAGCGCGAACGCGGCGGCGGCGAGAGTCCGGCGACGGAAACGACGACCGTCCCCGCCACCCAGTGGAGGCGGGCCGGCTCGGCCTGGGCCGGCTGCGGAGGCCGGGGGTCCCTGCCCGCCCGGCACCGGTCCCTCCCCTCGTGGGGACCGGTGCCGAACGGTGCAGGGTGTCAGCCCGTGTCGCTACGGCGTGCGGCGCGGACTGAAGTCGGGAGCCGGTGCGCTGGTGTGCGCGGGCTCGCTGTGCGGTGCGGTCGGCGCTCTCTGCCGGCGGCGGAGATTGACCGAGAACGATCGACGGCATCGGCTGTCTCTCCGGACACTGTGCCGGTGGCCTGTCCGGACGTTTCGTGATGGGTCGGCTACCGGGTTCGGATCCTGCCACCTGTTCCGGCCGCCGAGGAGGTTCCGGTCTACGGATCCAACCTTCTTCGCAGGTCAGGCGTATAGGGTGGGTTTTCCGGTCCGGACGTCCAGCTACGGGGGAAGTAAAGGGGTGGGGCCTTGAGTTCCGACTCAGGGGCACGCACAGCTTTCGCCGAACGCCTCGCGCTGCTGTACAAGGAGGCCGGAAACCCTCCCCTCAAGACGGTGGCCGAGGCGGTCGTACGACTGCAGCGGGTCGACGAGCGCGGCCGGCCCGTGCGGGTGTCCGCGCAACGGATCAGCGACTGGCGCCGGGCCCGGAACGTACCGGCCCAGTTCACCGCCCTCGCCGCGGTCCTGCAGATCCTGATACCGGAGGCGCGCCGGCTGCGCCCCGCGCCGGTCTCCACGGGGCTGTACGACCTCGCGCACTGGCAGCGGCTGTGGGAGCGCGCGCTGGCCGACCCGGCCGGCGACCGGCCCGCGCCGCCCGCCGAGGACGACCAGCGGCCACCGGCCCGGGCCGAGCCCGTCGCCGGAGGCGTCTGCCCCTACCGGGGCCTCGCGCCGTACCGGCAGGAGGACGCGCGCTGGTTCTTCGGCCGGGAGCGCAGCACCAAGGCGCTCGTCGCCCAACTGCGCGCGGCCGAGCACGCGGGCGGGCTGGTGATGCTCGTCGGCGCCTCCGGAGCCGGCAAGTCGTCCCTCCTCAACGCCGGACTGGTGACCGCGATACGCGAAGGCGCCCTGGGCACCGGCCGCGAGCACGCGACGGCCGACCGCACGGTGCCGGCCCACGCGTCCACCGCCGCACCGTCCCCGCCGGCCGCTCCGGCCCGGTCCGCGGGGACGGCCCCGCCCCGGGACTCGCCGCGCGACCCCGTCCTGCACCTGGTCCCGGGCGCCGATCCGCTGGCCGAGCTGATCCGCGGCATCCCGGACCTCGGCCCCGTCGCCGCCGACGCCCGCAAGGCCGAGCAGGAGGCGACGGACGATCCGGCGGCGCCCGGCTCGGACGCCCCGCACCTCGCCCGGGCCGCCCACGAGGCGGTCACCGCCTGGGCGCGCCGCGAGCTGCCCGGGGACACCCGGCCGGTCGTCATCGTGGACCAGTTCGAAGAGGCGTTCACTCTCTGCGCCGACGAGGTCGACCGGCGCACCTTCATCCAGCTGCTGCACGCCGCCTGCACCCCGCCCGCCGGCCTCGGCGAGCCCGCGCCGGTCCTCGTCGTGCTCGGCATCCGCGCCGACTTCTACGAGCAGTGCCTCGGCTACCCCGAACTCGCCGACGCCCTCCAGCACCGCCACATGGTGCTCGGCCCGCTGACCAGCACCGAGCTGCGCGAGGCGGTGACCGGTCCGGCCAAGGCCGTCGGACTGGAGCTGGAACCCGGCCTCGCCGAGCTGATCGTGCGCGAGGTGAGCGCCGACGGCCCGCGCGGGGCGCACGACGCGGGTGTGCTCCCGCTGCTGTCGCACGCCCTGCTCGCCACCTGGCAGCGCCGGAAAGCCGGACGGCTGACGCTGGCCGGCTACCGCGCCTCCGGCGGCATCCAGGGCGCGGTGGCCGCGACCGCCGAGCGTGCCTGGTCCGGCCTGGACCCGGCGGCCCGCACCGCCGCCCGGCTGCTCCTGCTGCGCCTGGTCCGGCTCGGCGAGGACACCCAGACCACCCGGCGGCGCGGCACCCGGCGGCAACTGGCGGAGGAGTCGGCGGACCCGGGCAAGACGGAGGAGTCCCTCGAGGCGCTGGTCCAGGCCCGGCTCGTGACGCTGGACGCGGAGACCGTGGAGATCACCCACGAGGCGCTGCTGCACGCCTGGCCCCGGCTGCGGCACTGGATCGACGAGGGCCGCGGCGACCACCTGGTGCGCCAGCGGCTCGAAGAGGACAGCCGGGCCTGGGAGAGCACGAACCGGGACAACTCACTGCTGTACCGCGGCACCCGGCTGGAGAAGACCCGCAACTGGGCCCGGGAGGCCGGGCACCGGCACCTGACCCGCAGCGCGGTGGAGTTCCTGGCCGCCTCGACCCGGCTGCGCCGCCGCACGGTGTGGCTGGGCCGGTCCGCGGTGGCGGCCCTGGTGCTGCTGGCCCTGCTCGCGGCCGGTACCGCGGTGATCGCCTGGAAGCAGCGCGACGACGCCGTGTTCGAGCAGGTCCTCGCCGAGGCCGACCGGGTGCAGCACACGGACCCGTCGCTGGCCGCCCAGCTGGACCTGGTCGCCCACCGGCTGCGCCCCGGTGACGAGGGCGCGTACAGCAGGTTGCTGTCGATCGTGAACGCGCCGCTGGCCACCCGTCTGTCCGGTCACACCGGCGCCGTCTACCTCACCTCCTTCAGTTCCGACGGCAGAACCCTGGCCACGGCCGGCTACGACCGCACGGTCCGGCTGTGGAACGTGGCCGACCCACACCGCCCGGCCGCGCTCGGCAAACCCCTCCTCGGGCACGGCAGCTGGGTGAGCAGCGCGGTCTTCGGACCGGACGGGCGGACCCTGGCCACGGCCGGCGACGACGGGACGATCCGGCTGTGGGACGTCACCGACCGCGCGCACCCGGTACCGCTCGGCAGACCGCTCGACGCCCACCAGGGCACGATCTACCTGGTCGCGTTCAGTCCGGACGGCCGCACCCTGGCCTCGGCCGGCGAGGACCGCACCGTGCGCCTGTGGGACATGAGCGACCGGAGCCGGCCCACCGAGCGGTCCGCGCTGCGGGGCCACGACGCCGCGGTGCGGTGCGTGGCGTTCAGCCCGGACGGGCGGACGCTCGCCACGGGCGGCGACGACAGCACGATCCGGCTGTGGCGCACGGCGGGCCCCGGCCGGTCCGAGCCGGTCAAGGTGCTGCGCGGGCACACGGACCTGGTGCACTCGGTGGCCTTCAGTCCTGACGGCCGCACCCTGGCCAGCGGCAGCGCGGACGACACCATCCGGCTGTGGGACGTCACCGACCCCCGGCGCGCGGACACGATCGGCTCGCCGCTGACCGGCCACACCGGTCCGGTCTGGTCGGTGGCGTTCAGCCCGGACGGGGGCCGGCTGGCCGCGGCGAGCGCGGACAGCACGGCGAGCCTGTGGAACGTCACCGATCCGGCGTCCCCGTCCCAGGTCGGCGAGCCGCTCGCGGGCGGCAGCGGCGAGATGTACGCGCTGGGCTTCAGCCCCGACGGCCGCACCCTCGCCACCGGCAGCGGGGACAGCAAGGTGCGCCTGTGGTCGGTCCCGACCTCGGACATGATCGGCCGGAACGGAGCTTTCCGTCCGGACGGGCGGGTCCTGGCCACGGCCGCCCGGGACGGCAGACTGCGGCTGTGGAACGTGGCGCGGCCCGACCGCCCCGTGCAACTGGGCAAACCGTTCATGCGGGCGGACGGCGACCAGCGTTCCCTGGTGTTCTCCCCCGACGGCCGCACCCTCGCGGTCCTCACGGGGGCGAAGACCGTGCACCTGTGGAACGTCTCCGACCCGGCCCGCCCGGTCGCCGCCGGGCAGCCGCTCCGCCTGCGCACCCGCTTCATGGGCCCCGACGCGCTGGCCTACAGTCCGGACGGCCGCACCCTGGCCACCGCCTACGACGACCGCACCGTCCAGCTGTGGAACGTCACCGACCCCGGGCACGCCGTCCCCCTGGGCGAACCGCTCACCGGCCACCGGGGCTTCATCGACTCCCTCGCCTTCAGCCCGGACGGCCACACCCTGGCCAGCGGCAGCGCGGACAGCACCGTCCGGCTGTGGAACGTCACCGACCCCGCCCGCGCCGGCGCCATCGGGGGACCGCTGACCAGGCACTCGGGCCCCGTCAACGCGCTCGCCTTCAGCCCGGACGGCCACACCCTGGCCAGCGGCAGCGACGACGACACCGTACGGCTGTGGAACGTCACCGACCCGGCCTCGACGACCCCGCTGGGCGAACCGCTCACCGGCCACACCGAGGCGGTCACCTCACTGACCTTCGGCGCCGACGGGCACATTCTGGCCAGTGGAGGCAACGACAACACCGTCCGCCTGTGGAAGGTCACCGACCCCTCCCGGGCGACGCCGGTCGGCCAGTCGATGAGCCCGAACGCGAAGATCGGCAGCTTTCTGTCCTTCAGCCCCAACAGCCATGTCCTGGGCGTCTCCAGCGGCGCCGACACGGTCCGCCTGTGGAGCCTGGACGCCGACGCGGCGATCCGCCACATCTGCGCGGTCACCCGCGGTGTCCTGACCCCCGAGCGGTGGCACGAGTACCTTCCCCGGCTCTCGTACGACCCTCCGTGTAGTCGATGATCGGCCAACGTGCCTGAATCCTCCCGGACTTGCCCCCACAGGACCGGCAACCTTGTTACCCTTGGCCATAGCCCGATCGCTGGTGCATCCCCCGTCGCCAGCGGTCGGGCATTCTCATTCCCGGGGCATACTGCAGGTCCGACGCCGCACGCCGCCCCCGGAGGAGTCGTCATGCAGGTAGCCGTGGTCACCTTCGACGGATTCAACGAGCTGGACAGCTTCATCGCGTCCGCGCTGATCAACCGGTGCCGCAAGGACGGTCTGGAAGCCTTCATCACGACACCGGCCCCGGTGGTCACGTCGATGAACGGTGTCGGGATCACCGGCCAGCGCCCGCTGGAGTTCATGGCCGAGGCCGAGGTCGTGCTGATCGGCAGCGGCGTCAAGGCACGCGAGGTGGTCGCCGACGACCGGCTGCTCGCCAGGCTGCGGCTGGACCCGTCGCGCCAGCTGATCGGCGCGCAGTGCTCCGGCGCGCTGGTCCTCGCCCGCCTCGGGCTGCTGGACGGCATGCCGGCGTGCACGGACCGGAAGACCCGGCCCTACGTCGAAGCCGACGGCATCACCGTGCTGGACACCCCCTTCCACGCCGAGGGGAACATCGCCACGGCGGGCGGCTGCCTGGCGTCCCAGTACCTCGCCACCTGGGTGATCACCCGGACCCTCGGCGAGAGTGCCGCACGCGGAGTCCTGGACTACGTGGCCCCGGTCGGCGAGAACCAGCAGACCACCGACCGCGCCCTGACCGCCGTCCGCACCGGCGAGACCGTTCGACTGAGCTGAGACAGGCACAAGAACCCCCCGACATCCCCCGCACCCGGCAGCGCTGCTAGGGCAGACCCACCGACATCCCCGCACCCGACAGCTCAGCTCGGACAGGCCCACCGACATCCCCGCACCCGACAGCTCAGCTCGGACAGGCCCACCGACATCCCCCGCACCCGGCAGCTCAGCTCGGACGGGCATCCGGTCCGCCCTTGTCGAAGGCGGCCTTGGGCGATCTGGTGCTCGGCGAGGGGTGAATCCGGTTGCGGCCGTGCCTTCGGGCCCGGCGAAGATACGTCCATGGACAGTGCAGCGGACGATGTGAACCAGGCGATCGCCTGCGAGTTGCAGCTCATGGATCCACAGGTCCGTGCTTCCCGGGAACGTGCCGGGCAGCTCCTCGACCCGGAGTTCGTGGAAGTCGGCGGGTCGGGGCGGCGGTGGACGTACGAGACGATGCTCGCCACGCTCGCCGGCCATGAGGGCAGTTCGCCCGACGCTCCGCGCTACGAGCCCTCGAACATGTCGGGGGTCCTTCTCGCACCGGGCCTGGTGCATCTGACGTTCGAGACCATGCTCGGCGATCGCAGGACCAGGCACAGTTCGATCTGGCGCAAGGGAGACGGAAGCGCGGGCTGGCGGATGTACTACCACCAGGCCACACGCGTGCCGCCCGGCGTGGACTGAAACCCCTTCCAGGGTCCGCCGACCGGCACGACAGCCCCGAGCCGCATGTCCGCCCGGACGTGCATCATGACTCGATCGAGGCCGCAGACCCCAAGTCGCTGCGGGAAGGCCAGAAGGTGACGATGGAGGTCACCCAGGGCGCGAAGGGACCTCAGGCCGAACGGGTCGTCCCCGGCTAGAGCGGCCTGCCCACACCCCGTGAGCCACGACGCGCTCGACGCGTCGTCACTGATGGGCTCAGCCGGCGGTCTCCGGGCGGCAAAGAGCCCCGCACGGCCGGAACCGGCGGGGCTCTGCTGAGATCAGGACGTCACGGGATGACCCGCCACCGATTCAGGTCATTGGTGTCAACCACTGATGCAAAAGACCCCCGGACCGATGGTCCGGGGGTCTTTGTGCTGGTGGGGCTAACAGGATTTGAACCTGTGGCCTCATCCTTATCAGGGATGCGCTCTAACCAACTGAGCTATAGCCCCGCCGCGCCTGCGGTGTGTGTCCCGCGCGCTGACTCCTGAAGATTAGCGCACGACCACGGCAGTCCCAAAATCGGTTGTCCGGGGACCATCAGGTCAGGGCCGGCCAGGGACGCCCGGAGGCCGTCACTCGTCCTCCGCGAGGGTCAGTTCGACACCGCCCACGAAGCCCGCGGAGAGGTTGTAGATGAACGCGCCCAGCGTCGCCAGCGCGGTGGCCAGGACCACGTCGATGACCGCGATGATCGTCGTGAACGTCAGGACGTGGGGGAGGGACAGGAACGCCTGGAGATCGAAGCCGTTCGCCTCGTTGGAGCCCGTCGCCTCCGAGATCGTGCCGCCGACCGTCGAGAACACGCCCATCGCGTCCATGACCATCCACAGCACCGCCGACGCGACGACCGTGCAGATGCCGAGCGCGATGGAGAGCAGGAAGCTGACCTTCATCACCGACCACGGATCGGCCTTGGCCACCCGCAGCCGCGCCTTGCGGGTCCGCGGCGCCGTCCGCGCGCCGGTCCGCGGCTTGCGCACCGCGCCCGCCGGGGTCTGCGCCGGATAGGCCTGCGGCGGGTGGTACGGCCCGGCGGACTGCTCCGGGCGCCGCTCGCCGGGCAGCGGCGAGCCGGCCTGCGCCTCACCGGCCGCGGCCGGGCCTCGGGTGTCCGTCACAGTTCCCCCCTGGGATCCAGACGTACGGGAAGAGTCCGTCTCGGACACCTTCACCGGCTTCAGGTTGGTCGTGTGCGGATCGGTCGTACTCCCCGCACCCGTCCCGTTCGCGGCGGAGCCACGGCCGCCGCCGTCCGTTTCCGTACCCGTGGAGGTACCGGCCGATCCGGCGCCCGTGGCTCCGCTCACGATGACTCACTCCTCGTGCTACTCGGCCGAGGGCGCCTCACCCTCGTCCGTGCCGGTGGTCACGGCACCCTCGGCGGACTCGTCCACGGCCACGTCGCCGTCGACTTCCTCCGCCTCGCGTCCGGCCTCGGCGTTACGTGCGATACCGACCACGGCATCGCGCTTGCCCAGGTTGATCAGTTGGACGCCCATGGTGTCACGGCCCGTCTCCCTGACCTCGCTGACTCGCGTACGAATCACACCGCCGGAGAGGGTGATGGCGAGGATCTCGTCGTTCTCCTCGACAATCAGCGCGCCGACGAGCGAACCGCGGTCCTCCACGATCTTGGCGGCCTTGATGCCGAGGCCGCCGCGGCCCTGGACGCGGTACTCGTCGACGGCGGTCCGCTTCGCGTACCCACCGTCGGTGGCAGTGAACACGAACGTACCGGGTCGAACAACATTCATCGAGAGCAGCTCGTCGCCCTCCCGGAAACTCATTCCCTTGACGCCGGAGGTGGCGCGGCCCATCGGGCGGAGCGAGTCGTCGGAAGCGGTGAACCTGATCGACTGTGCCTTCTTGCTGATCAGCAGCAGATCGTCGTCGGCCGAGACGAGTTCGGCGCCGATCAGTTCGTCATCCAAACCGTCTTCGCGCTCCCGCAGATTGATCGCGATGACACCGCCGGAGCGGGGCGAATCGTAATCCTTCAGAGGCGTCTTCTTGACCAGACCGGACTTGGTGGCCAGGACCAGGTAGGGCGCCGCCTCGTAGTCGCGGATCGCGAGGATCTCGGCGATGGCCTCGTCCGGCTGGAAGGCGAGCAGGTTCGCCACGTGCTGGCCGCGCGCCTCACGGCCCGCCTCGGGCAGCTCGTACGCCTTGGCCCGGTAGACCCGGCCCTTGTTGGTGAAGAACAGCAGCCAGTGGTGCGTGGTGGAGACGAAGAAGTGGTCGACGATGTCGTCTTCCTTCAGCTTCGTGCCCCGCACGCCCTTGCCGCCGCGCTTCTGCGCCCGGTAGTCGTCCGTCTTCGTCCGCTTGACGTAGCCGCCGCGCGTGACGGTGACGACGATGTCCTCTTCGGCGATCAGGTCCTCGATGGACATGTCGCCCTCGTACGGGATCAGCTTGGTCGCGCGGTCGTCGCCGTACTTCTCGACGATCGCGGCCAGCTCCTCGCTGACGATCCCGCGCTGGCGGACCGGCGAGGCGAGGATCTCGTTGTACTCGTTGATCTTCGCCTGGAGCTCGTCGTGCTCCTGGACGATCTTCTGGCGCTCCAGGGCCGCCAGCCGGCGGAGCTGCATCTCCAGGATCGCGTTGGCCTGGATCTCGTCGATCTCCAGCAGGCCCATCAGGCCGGTGCGCGCGATCTCGACGGTCTCACTGCGCCGGATCAGCGCGATGACCTCGTCGATGGCGTCCAGGGCCTTCAGCAGGCCGCGCAGGATGTGCGCGCGCTCCTCGGCCTTGCGCAGCCGGAAGCGGGTCCGGCGGACGATGACCTCGATCTGGTGCGTCACCCAGTGGCGGATGAACGCGTCCAGGGACAGCGTGCGGGGCACGCCGTCGACCAGCGCCAGCATGTTGGCGCCGAAGTTCGTCTGCAGGTCGGTGTGCTTGTACAGGTTGTTCAGCACGACCTTGGCGACGGCGTCCCGCTTCAGGACGATGACGAGCCGCTGGCCGGTGCGGGACGACGTCTCGTCGCGGACGTCCGCGATGCCGCCGATCTTGCCGTCCTTCACCAGGTCGGCGATCTTCTGCGCGAGGTTGTCCGGGTTCACCTGGTACGGCAGCTCGGTGACCACCAGGCACTGACGGCCCTGGATCTCCTCGACCTCGACCACCGCGCGCATCGTGATGGAGCCGCGGCCGGTGCGGTACGCCTCCTCGATGCCCTTGCGGCCGACGACCAGCGCGCCGGTCGGGAAGTCGGGGCCCTTGATGCGCTCCATGAGCGCGTCCAGCAGTTCCTCGTGCGAGACCTCGGGGTTCTCCAGGTACCACTGGGCGCCGGCCGCGACCTCGCGCAGGTTGTGCGGCGGGATGTTGGTGGCCATGCCGACCGCGATACCGGCGGAGCCGTTGATCAGCAGGTTCGGGAAACGGGCCGGCAGGACGGTCGGCTCCTGGGAGCGGCCGTCGTAGTTGTCCGTGAAGTCGACGGTCTCCTCGTCGATGTCGCGGACCATCTCCATCGACAGCGGCGCCATCTTGCACTCGGTGTACCGCATGGCGGCCGCCGGGTCGTTGCCCGGGGAGCCGAAGTTGCCGTTGGAGTCGACGAGCGGCATCCGCATCGACCACGGCTGGGCGAGACGCACCAGGGCGTCGTAGATCGAGGAGTCACCGTGCGGGTGGTAGTTGCCCATGACGTCGCCGACGACACGGGCGCACTTGTAGAAGCCGCGCTCGGGGCGGTAGCCGCCGTCGTACATGGCGTACAGGACGCGGCGGTGGACGGGCTTGAGACCGTCACGGACGTCGGGCAGCGCACGGGACACGATGACGGACATCGCGTAGTCCAGGTACGAGCGCTGCATCTCCGTCTCGAGCCCGACGGGCTCGACACGCATCACGAGTTCGCCGCCCTCTTCCGGGGTGACGGGAGTGTTCTCGTCGGCCATTGCTGGTGAAGATCCTTCCTGGTGCGGTCAGCTGAGACCGACTCAGATGTCGAGGAAGCGGACGTCCTTGGCGTTGCGCTGGATGAAGGCGCGGCGGGCCTCGACGTCCTCGCCCATGAGGACCGAGAACAGGTCGTCGGCCTGGGCGGCGTCATCGAGGGTGACCTGCCCGAGGACCCGGTGCTCCTGGTCCATGGTGGTCACGCGCAGCTCCTCGGCGTTCATCTCACCGAGGCCCTTGAAGCGCTGGATCGAGTCCTCGCGCACGCGCTTGCCGCGCTGGCGGCCCATCTCGATCAGCGCGTCGCGCTCGCGGTCCGAGTAGGCGTACTCCACGTCGTCACGGCCCCACTTGATCTTGTACAGCGGGGGGCGGGACAGGTACACGTGCCCGGCCTCGACCAGCGGCCGCATGAAGCGGAACAGGAAGGTCAGCAGCAGGGTGCTGATGTGCTGGCCGTCGACGTCGGCGTCCGCCATCAGGATGATCTTGTGATAGCGGAGCTTCTCGATGTCGAAGTCCTCGTGCACGCCCGTGCCGAAGGCCGAGATCAGCGCCTGGATCTCCTGGTTCTGCAGGATCTTGTCGATCCTGGCCTTCTCCACGTTCAGGATCTTGCCGCGGATCGGGAGGATCGCCTGGTACTGCGGGTTGCGGCCGGACTTGGCCGAGCCGCCGGCGGAGTCACCCTCGACGATGAAGATCTCGCACTTGGTGGGGTCGTTCGACTGGCAGTCGGAGAGCTTGCCCGGCAGCGAGGCGCTCTCCAGCAGGCCCTTGCGGCGGGTCAGGTCGCGGGCCTTGCGGGCCGCCACGCGCGCGGTGGCCGCCTGGATGCCCTTGCGGACGATGTCCGCGGCCTCGACCGGGTTGCGGTCCAGCCAGTCGTTCAGGTGCTCGTAGACCGCCTTCTGCACGAAGGTCTTGGCCTCCGTGTTGCCCAGCTTGGTCTTCGTCTGGCCCTCGAACTGGGGCTCGCTCAGCTTGACCGAGATGATCGCGGTCAGACCCTCGCGGATGTCGTCACCGGTGAGGTTGTCGTCCTTCTCGCGCAGCAGCTTCTTGTCGCGGGCGTACTTGTTGATCAGGCTGGTGAGGGCCGCGCGGAAGCCCTCCTCGTGCGTGCCGCCCTCGTGGGTGTGGATGATGTTCGCGAAGGAGTACACGCCCTCGCTGTAGCCGCTGTTCCACTGCATGGCGACCTCGAGGGACAGGCTCTTGTCCTTGTCCTCGGCCTCCAGCGAGACGACCGTCGGGTGAACCGCCTCCCCCTTGCGGGAGTTGAGGTACTTCACGAAGTCGACGATGCCGCCCTCGTAGTGGTACGTGACGGTCTTGACCTCGGCCTTCTCGTCCGCGCCCGCCTCGTCCGCGCCCGCGACGGCCTTCGCCGACTCGCGCTCGTCGGTGAGCTTGATCGTCAGGCCCTTGTTGAGGAACGCCATCTCCTGGAAACGCCGGGACAGCGTCTCGAAGGAGTACTCGGTGGTCTCGAAGATGTCCGGGTCGGCCCAGAAGGTGACCGAGGTGCCGGTCTCGTCCGTGGCCTCGTGCTGGGCGAGGGGGGCCGTCGGGACGCCGAGCTTGTAGTCCTGGGTCCAGCGATGGCCGTCCGTCCTGATCTCGACCGACACCTTGGTCGACAGGGCGTTCACGACGGAGACGCCGACACCGTGCAGACCGCCGGAGACGGCGTACCCGCCGCCGCCGAACTTGCCGCCCGCGTGCAGCACGGTCAGCACGACCTCGACGGCCGGCTTGCCCTCGGAGGGCACGATGCCCACCGGGATGCCACGGCCGTTGTCGACGACACGCACCCCGCCGTCGGCGAGGATCGTCACGTCGATGGTGTCCGCGTAGCCCGCCAGCGCCTCGTCGACCGAGTTGTCGACGACCTCGTACACCAGGTGGTGCAGACCGCGCTCGCCCGTGGAGCCGATGTACATGCCGGGCCGCTTGCGGACCGCGTCCAGCCCTTCGAGCACGGTGATGGCGCTGGCGTCGTAGGACGCGGAGGCCGCCGCGGAATCGGTGGCCTCGGCGTTCACGCCGGCGTCGGTGGACGGGATGTTCTCGTTGGGGTTGCCGGAATCGGCCACGAAGCGCCCTTTCTGGCACAGCACGAGCCGAGCTCGTCGGCAGGTTGCCGGAGCGGCTGCGGCATGTTGCGGTGGTAAGCCTTGATCAGCGTTGCTCAGCTTTTCCCGGGCGGTCCCCACGTTGGGGCGGGATTGCCTTCCAGTCTACCGGTAGCGCTGACATCGATGGGGGTTTGCCGGTACCTGAGTCCCCATGTGCCGCCCTCAACCGGTCTCGGCCGGGTCCCGATATACGGATGGGGGCTCCAAGGGGCTCACAGCGGCACTCAGCGCTTCGAGCCGTCAACCCTTGGCTACCGGGGGGTCAGATGGCGCTCCGGCGCTGACCGGGGGGTGATCCACGCCTGTGTACGCAGGTACGACGGCATGCCGGGACGACCTCCCTGACGTGAGGTACGTCACCTGCGCAACAGCAGCCCCTCAGCCGTCCCGGCAGCCTCCGCGACCGTTCCGGCCCGCCCGCCCGGCCGGAGGCGTCCCCGTCGTCCGGCGAACGTACGGATCACCGCGGCCGACGGCCGGAGGGATCCCGCCGCCCGGCAGCCGTGGCCGTCGTCGCCGCCCGGCGGCCGTAGGCGTCGTCGCCGTCTCTCAGCCGTACGTGTCGCCGGGTCCGGTGCTCCCCGGAGCGCGCAGCGGGCCGTAGCGGCGAGCCTGACCGCCCGGATTGAGCACCTTGATCATCCGTACGCTGCCGTGCCCGAGGTCCTCGTTGAGCCGGGCCACCAGCGTGGGGGCGAGCACGCGCAGCTGGGTCGCCCAGGCCGTCGAGTCGCACTGCACCGTCAGCACCCGCTCGTCCTCGTCGTACCGCTGCGGCACACAGTGCTTGGCCAGGTCCTCGCCGACGATCTGCGGCCAGCGGCCCATCACCCCGCCGACCGCCGCGGGGGTCTCCCAGCCGCGCTCGGTGATCAGCCGGTTGATCGCCGCACCCAGCGCCATCGGGTCCCGGCCGTCGGCGCCCGCGCCGGAGCGGAGCCCGCCGCCGCGCCGCGCCTGCTTCTTCTGCCGCGCCGCGTCCCCACGCGCGCGTGCCTGCTCCTTCGCGGCGCGCAACGCCACGCGCGCGAGGTCGACGCCGGACGGCTCCGTCCCGCCCCGGGCGGCCTTGTCCCCGGTGTTCACGTCCCGGGCGTTCTTGTTCCGGCCGTCGGGCGCGGGTTCCCCGGTGCTCATACGCGCTCCACCGTCCCGTCGGCCACCGCGTACCGCGCGCCGGCCAGCACAGCCGGTACGTCGTCGTCCACAGCGGCGGTGACCAGCACCTGCTCGCCGGGCGCGACCAGCTCCGCCAGCCGCTCCCGGCGGCGTGCGTCCAGCTCGGCGAAGACGTCGTCCAGGATCAGCACCGGCTCGTTCCCCTCGGCGCGCAGCAGGTCGTAGGAGGCCAGCCGCAGGGCCAGTGCGTACGACCAGGACTCGCCGTGCGAGGCGTACCCCTTGGCGGGCAGCTGCCCCAGCTTGAGCAGCAACTCGTCCCGGTGCGGGCCGACCAGCGTGACGCCCCGCTCGATCTCCTGCTTGCGCGCCTGCGCGAGCGCCGCCGTCAGCTGGGCGTACAGGTCCTCGCGCGTGTGGGCCTCACCGGGCGCCGACGGCCTGTACTCCAGCGCGACCGGACCGCCGCCCGGGGCCAGCTGCTCGTGCGCCTTGTCCGCCAGCGGCTGCAGCGCGGCGATCAGATCGAGCCGCTGGGCGAGCAGTTCGGCTCCCGCACGGGCGAGGTGCTGGTCCCACACGTCCAGCGTGGACAGGTCCATGGACCTGCCACCGTGCCGGCGGGCCAGTGCGGCCGTCTTGAGCAGGGTGTTGCGCTGCTTGAGCACCCGCTCGTAGTCCGAGCGCACCCCCGCCATCCGCGGGGACCGCGCGGTGATCAGCTCGTCGAGGAACCGCCGCCGCTCCCCCGGATCCCCCTTCACCAGCGCGAGATCCTCGGGCGCGAACAGCACGGTCCGTACGATGCCCAGCACGTCCCGCGGCCTGACCTGCGAGGACCGGTTGATCCGGGCGCGGTTCGCCCGGCCCGGGTTCAGCTCCAGCTCGATCAGCTGCTGCCGGTCCCCCTGCCGGACCTGGGCCCGGACGACCGCCCGCTCGGCGCCCATGCGGACCAGCGGCGCGTCGGAGGCGACCCGGTGACTGCCGAGCGTGGCCAGATACCCGACCGCCTCCACCAGGTTGGTCTTGCCCTGCCCGTTGGGGCCGACGAAGGCGGTGACGCCCGGGTCGAGCGGGACCTCGGCCCGGGCGTACGAGCGGAAGTCGGCCAGCGAAAGATGCGTGACGTGCATGGTCGTCCGCCGACCTCCCCCAGGGTTGTGGATCGCTGAGCGACCCTGTGGATTACTTCTTCTCTACGGCGTGACCGCCGAACTGGTTGCGCAGCGCGGCGATCATCTTCATCTGCGGCGAGTCCTCCTGCCGGGAGGCGAACCGCGCGAACAGCGACGCGGTGATCGCCGGCAGCGGCACCGCGTTGTCGATCGCGGCCTCCACAGTCCAGCGTCCCTCACCGGAGTCCTGTGCATAACCGCGCAGGCCTTCCAGGTGCTCGTCCTCGTCGAGGGCGTTCACCGCGAGGTCCAGCAGCCAGGACCGGATGACGGTGCCCTCCTGCCACGAGCGGAACACCTCGCGGACGTCCGTGACGGAGTCGACCTTCTCCAGCAGCTCCCAGCCCTCGGCATAGGCCTGCATCATCGCGTACTCGATGCCGTTGTGGACCATCTTCGCGAAGTGGCCCGCGCCGACCTTGCCGGCGTGCACCGCGCCGAAGTCGCCCTCCGGCTTGAGTGCGTCGAAGACCGGCTGCACCTTGGCGACGTTCTCGGCGTCGCCGCCGTACATCAGCGCGTACCCGTTCTCCAGGCCCCAGACGCCACCGGAGACACCGCAGTCGACGAAGCCTATGCCCTTGGCCGCCAGCTCCTCGGCGTGCTTCTCGTCGTCGGTCCAGCGGGAGTTGCCGCCGTCCACGACCACGTCACCGGGCTGCAGCAGCTCGGCCAGCCGGTCGATGGTCGACTGCGTGGGGGCACCGGCCGGAACCATCACCCAGACCACGCGCGGGCCGCTGAGCTTGCCCACAAGCTCTTCCAGGCTGTGGACATCCGCGAGGTCCGCGTTGCGGTCGTATCCGATGACGGTGTGGCCCGCGCGGCGGATCCGCTCGCGCATGTTGCCGCCCATCTTGCCGAGGCCGACGAGACCGAGCTCCATCAGTTGTGTTCCTTAGGTCGCTGAGGCGGGACAGGCACCTTGGTGCCGTGCCGAGCCTAGACCGCCCTCGTCACGCACAGTTGTGGGCGTACGCGCTCATGCGTAGCGCCTGCGACCTGCGGCTTTGTCTACGGCGCCCCAAGGCGGGGGCAGGCGGAACCGCCTCGCCGTCAGCCGTGGTGCCGGGCACCCGCACGAGGCACCCGGCACTGTGCACGCCTGTGCACGCCCGTGCACACCTGTGGAAAACGTCAGCCGCTGAGCCGCACCGGCATGATCAGGTACTTGTACGCGTCGTCGGCCTCCGCGTCCAGCGCCGGCTTGCCGCTGAGCAGCGCCGGCTTCGTGGAGGTCGTGAACGACAGCTGCGCCACCGGGGAGTCGATCGCGCTCAGACCGTCCAGCAGGAACGTCGGGTTGAAGGCGATCGAGATGTCGTCGCCCTCCAGCTGCGCGTCGACCCTTTCCACAGCCTGTGCGTCGTCGCTGGAGCCGGCCTCCAGGATCAGCACGCCCTGCTCGAAGCTCAGCCGCACCGGCGTGTTCCGCTCGGCCACCAGCGCCACGCGCTTGACGGCCTCCACGAAGGGCGCGGTCTCGATCACGGCGACGGAGTTGAACTCGGTCGGGAACAGCGTGCGGTACTTCGGCAGGTCGCCCTCGAGCAGCCGCGTGGTCGTACGACGCCCGGCGCCCTCGAAACCGATCAGCCCCTCACCGGCGCCGGAGCCGGACAGCGCCAGCATCACGCTGTCACCGGCCCCCAGCGACTTGGCGGTGTCCAGGAGCGTCTTGGCGGGCACCAGGGCGACCGCGGAGGCGTCCGGGTTCTCCGGCTTCCACAGGAACTCGCGGACCGCGAAGCGGTAGCGGTCGGTGGAGGCCAGGGTGACCGTGTCGCCCTCGATCTCGATGCGCACACCGGTGAGCACCGGGAGCGTGTCGTCACGGCCGGCGGCGATGGCCACCTGGGAGACGGCGGCGGCGAAGACCTCGCCGGGGACGGTGCCGGTGGCGTTCGGCATCTGCGGCAGCGCCGGGTACTCCTCCACAGGCAGGGTGTGGAGTGTGAATCGCGAGGAGCCGCAGACCACGGTCGCCCGTACACCGTCTGTGGAAATCTCCACCGGCCGGTTGGGGAGGGCGCGGGAGATGTCGGCGAGCAGGCGGCCGGAGACGAGGACGGTGCCCTCCTCCTCGACCTCCGCCTCGACGTTGACGCGTGCGGAGACCTCGTAGTCGAAGCTCGACAGGCTCAGCTGGCCGTCCTCGGCCTTCAGCAGCAGGCCGGCGAGGACAGGCGCCGGCGGACGGGCCGGGAGGCTGCGTGCAGCCCACGCCACTGCCTCCGCGAGTACGTCGCGTTCCACCCGGATCTTCACCGTAAGCCGCCTCCTGCTTGTTGCTACTGAGTCCTCCGACTCGGTGTCACCGCCCACTGGGACGGGAAGGACACCGGGGACCAGTCTGACGCACCGCACTGACAGTAGGTGCCTGTCGGGGTCAAGTCGGTCCGAGGGGCAGCCGGGCTCGAGACGGCGAGTTGTGCACAGGCCCCGCTTCAAAGCGATTGCCGAACTCTCTCTAGTCGGGAGTAGTAGTAGGGCCTGTGGATACCGTGGATAACCACGTTTGCCCAGCTCAGCACGCATATTTTGTCCACCGGCCCTGTGGGTGGAGGCGGTGGACAACCGGGGTCTTCTGTGGAGAACGGAAAGTTCTGCACACTCCGCCCACAGGCCGAGGGCAGTTCTCCCCAGCTGTGTCCCCAGGAATACCCACGTTTCCCACACCCCAACCCGGCAGCTTCGTGTGACGGCTTTCACTCGACGCGGTGAGGCAGTGCGTCGGGTTGCCGAACAGTGGACAGCCATGTGGAGAAGCAGGGGTTCGCTGGGGACAACTGCCCCCAGCCTGTGGGGTGTCCGTGGAAAACCTCGTGCACAGGCTGTGGACCCACGCGTTTTCCACAGTCTGTGGAGATCCTTCGTCCACGATTCCACAGGCCTCTGAGCTGGGCGGAAGCCCTGGGGTCAGCCTCCCTGTGGACACAGTTCGGGACAACTCCGCAGTCCCCAGGATGTGGACGGAAGAAAGTCGCCGAATCTGTGGAGAGTGGCCGTAACCCGGCAAGTAATCGAACACCGGATGACGCCCGGGAACGGGTTCCACAGCCGTGGCAGGGGCCCGGCCGTGCCCGCACAGCCGCGGAGCCGGTGTCCGGCCGGCGCTCGCACGCGGCCCGCGGCGACGCGAAAGGGCGCCTCCGGGACCGGAATCCCGAAGGCGCCCTCTCGCCCAGCCGCACGGCTCCCGCCGCACGCTCCCGCCGCCGGCTCCTGCCGCGGCTCTCGCCGGTCGGCGCCGGCTCCTGCCGCGGCTCCTGCCGGTCGGCTGACACTGGCCGGCTCCCGCCGGACGTCAGCCGTTCTTGATGCGGTTCGTCAGCTCGGTGACCTGGTTGTAGATCGACCGCCGCTCGGCCATCAGCGCACGGATCTTCCGGTCGGCGTGCATCACGGTCGTGTGGTCCCGGCCGCCGAACTGCGCGCCGATCTTCGGCAGGGACAGGTCCGTCAGCTCCCGGCACAGGTACATGGCGATCTGCCGGGCCGTGACCAACTGGCGGCCCCGCGAGCTGCCGCACAGGTCCTCGACCGTGAGCCCGAAGTAGTCCGCGGTGGCGGCCATGATGGCCGACGCGGTGATCTCCGGCGTCGAGTCCTCGCCCCCGGGGATCAGATCCTTCAGGACGATCTCGGTCAGGCCCAGGTCCACCGGCTGCCGGTTGAGCGAGGCGAACGCCGTCACGCGGATCAGCGCGCCCTCCAGCTCACGGATGTTCCGCGAGATCCGGGACGCGATGAACTCCAGCACCTCCGGCGGCGCGTTCAGCTGCTCCTGCACCGCCTTCTTGCGCAGGATCGCGATGCGGGTCTCCAGCTCCGGCGGCTGGACGTCGGTGATCAGGCCCCACTCGAAGCGGTTGCGCAGCCGGTCCTCCAGCGTGACCAGCTGCTTGGGCGGCCGGTCGCTGGAGAGCACGATCTGCTTGTTGGCGTTGTGGAGCGTGTTGAAGGTGTGGAAGAACTCCTCCTGCGTCGACTCCTTGTCCGCGAGGAACTGGATGTCGTCGACGAGCAGGATGTCCATCTCGCGGTAGCGCTTGCGGAAGCTGTCGCCCTTGCCGTCGCGGATGGAGTTGATGAACTCGTTGGTGAACTCCTCCGAGCTGACGTACCGCACCCGGGTGCCCGGGTAGAGGCTGCGCGCGTAGTGCCCGATCGCGTGCAGCAGGTGCGTCTTGCCCAGCCCCGACTCCCCGTAGATGAAGAGGGGGTTGTACGCCTTCGCCGGGGCCTCGGCGACCGCGACCGCCGCCGCGTGCGCGAACCGGTTGGAGGCGCCGATGACGAACGTGTCGAACAGGTACTTCGGGTTCAGTCGCGCGGTCGGCTCACCAGGACCGCTCGAGGGCGCCGGCTGCGCGGACATGGAGGACGGGGCGCCCGTCGCGGGGCCGTCCGGGCGGCCTGGGCCACCGCGGTGCGCCGGCGCGTCGGGCAGCTCACGGCGGACCGGGCCGCGCTGGTCGTACTCGGTCCGCGACGGGTCGTACTCGCCGCGCGGGGAGTCGTAGTCCGGCCGGGACGGCTCGTAGTCCTGGCGCGGCTCGTAGTCCGCGCGCGGGGCGTCGTAGTCGCCACGCTGCTGCTCGTACGGCGGCCGGTCCATGCCCTGGGGGCGGTAGTCCTGGGACGGCGAGCCGTACGCGTCCGCGCCGGAGCGGTAGTCGTCCTGCGAGGACGGCGAGGCGTACGGGTCCCGCTCGGGGAAGCCCAGCCGCTGCTGCTGCCAGCCGTACTCGTCCTGTCCGGGGCGCGGCCAGGCGCCGGGCTCGGGGCGCTGGTACTCGGACGGGTAGGCCGGGCGGGCGGTCGGAAGCTGGTCCTGGCGGGACGGCGGGAGCTGCTCGGGGCCCGGGAGCTGGTGATCGCCGCCGCGGTGGCGGCCGTAGCCCTCGTACGGGCCGGACGGCAGCTCCGGCTCCTCGTAGCGCGGCTTGGGCTGCTGCTGCGCGGGGGGTGCCGCGGGTGCCGGCGGTTCGCCGGCCGAGTCGTCCACGGTGATCGCGATCCGGATGGGACGGCCGCACTCACGGCTCAGGGTCTCGCTCACGATCGGCGCGAGACGGCCCTCCAGCACGCCCTTCGCGAATTCGTTCGGTACGGCGAGCAGGGCGGTGTCCGCCACCAGCGCGAGCGGCTGGCAGCGCCGGATCCAGTGCTCGTCCTTCGCCTCGACTCCCTGACCACGGCCCTCGCCGAGGAGCTGCTCCAGTACTCGTGGCCACACTGCGGCAAGATCGGCAGGTACGTCAGCCACAGGGCACGCTCTCTCACAGGTCCCACGAACGTGTGGTTCGCGGACGGGTCGGGATGAATATCGGGTCGGCTGGGGATAAAGGAACGAATCGGAGTTCAGCCACGGTAGTCAGCGCGGCGGGTACGGTTCAAGTTGTTGTCCCCAGCCTGTGGATAGTGTCTCTCGGTGACCCCCGGTTTGACCGGATGGCGTAGCCCCGCGTACCGTAACCAGGTCGAGTTGTCGATGGCTGCTGCCGCCTGCCTCCGATGGGCACAGATCACTTCAGGTGATCGGGAAGCGGTGCACTCGGGCGTGACGCGAGCTACTCGTGGGCGCACGGTGACAGCCAGGACGGCACCCCGCCACTACCGATTCTTTCTGGAGCCCCCGAGTGAGCAAGCGCACCTTCCAGCCGAACAACCGTCGTCGCGCGAAGACCCACGGCTTCCGGCTGCGTATGCGTACCCGTGCCGGCCGCGCGATTCTCGCGTCCCGCCGTAGCAAGGGTCGCGCCCGCCTGTCCGCCTGATCCCGATCAGGTCATGACGTCGTGCTGCCCACCGAGAACCGGCTGAGGCGGCGCGAGGACTTCGCGACCGCGGTACGACGGGGGCGCCGGGCAGGCCGCCCGACCCTCGTCGTCCACCTTCGTAGCGGTGCCACGGACCCGCACGCGCCTGGGGAGAGCGCTCCCCCGACGCGTGCGGGTTTCGTCGTGAGCAAGGCAGTGGGTGGCGCGGTCGTGCGCAACACAGTGAAGCGCAGACTGCGCCATCTGATGCGTGACCGAGTCGCCCTGTTTCCCCCCGGTAGCCTGGTAGTCGTACGAGCGCTGCCCGGAGCGGGCGACGCAGACCACGCACAGCTGGCCCGAGACCTGGACGCCGCCCTTCAGCGGCTGCTGGGAGGGGGCGCGCGATGAAGTACCCGCTGCTGGCTCTGATCAAGCTGTACCAGTGGACGATCAGTCCACTGCTGGGGCCGGTGTGCAAGTACTACCCGTCGTGCTCCCACTACGGCTACACGGCCATCGACCGGCACGGTGCGATCAAGGGAACGGCACTCACCGCCTGGCGCATCCTCCGGTGCAATCCGTGGTCGCTCGGCGGTGTGGACCATGTTCCGCCGCGCAAGCGCCCGCGGTGGCACGAAATGCTGCGCAACGCCTGGAGCGCACGCAGGGGCGGGCCCTCCGCCGCCGAACCGGCCATCGAAGGGAAACTCGTTCCCGAGTCGCCTTCGAGCCCGGCCGCAGAGACCTCGTCCCATGCCCAAGGAGCATGATTAGTGGACACGATTGCCAGCCTCTTCAGCTTCATCACGACACCCGTTTCATGGGTCATCGTCCAGTTCCACACGGTGTACGGCGCCCTCTTCGGCGCTGACACAGGTTGGGCCTGGGGCCTGTCCATCGTGTCCCTGGTGATCCTGATCCGCATCTGCCTGATCCCGCTCTTCGTGAAGCAGATCAAGGCCACTCGGGCCATGCAGACGCTCCAGCCCGAGATGAAGAAGATCCAGGAGCGCTACAAGAACGACAAACAGCGTCAGTCCGAAGAGATGATGAAGCTGTACAAGGAGTCGGGTACCAACCCGCTCTCCTCGTGCCTTCCCATCCTGGCGCAGTCCCCGTTCTTCTTCGCCCTGTACCACGTGCTCAACGGCATCGCCTCGGGCAAGCAGATCGGCGTCATCGACGAGGGTCTGCTCGCGAGCGCGCGGAACGCGCACATCTTCGGCGCCCCGCTGGCCGCCAAGTTCTTCAGCAGCGAAGAGCAGGTCGCCGCGCTGAACGCATCGCTGACCGACGTCCGCGTCGTCACCGCGATCATGATCGTGCTGATGTCGGCGTCGCAGTTCTACACGCAGCGCCAGCTGATGACGAAGAACGTCGACACCACGGTGAAGACGCCGTTCATGCAGCAGCAGAAGATGCTGATGTACGTCTTCCCGGTCATGTTCGCCGTCTTCGGTGTGAACTTCCCGGTCGGTGTCCTCGTCTACTGGCTGACCACCAACGTGTGGACCATGGGCCAGCAGATGTACGTCATCCACAACAACCCGACCCCGGGTTCCAAGGCCCAGGCCGCCTACCTCGAGCGCCTCACCAAGCACGTCACGCAGCACGGCAAGATCCGTCGGCGCAGCGAGAAGGCCATCGTCAAGGCGATCGTGACCAAGGGCCGCGACCGCAACGAGTTCGAGCGCAAGTTCATCAACGCGCTGAACAAGGCCGGGCTGGCCGCCCAGAACGACGGCACCGTGGTGCGGAGCACGGCTCAGGCCGCCGCTCAGACCGAGGACGGTGCCGCCGCCGGCACCACGGCCACCGCCACTGCCGCCCGGCGTCAGCAGCCCAGGCGTCAGACCAAGGCTCAGCGTCAGTCCGGCGGGCCCAAGCAGGCTGGTGACTCCCTCTCGCTGGAGAAGTCCGACGAGCCGGAGGACGCGAAGCCCGCCGCCAAGCCCGCCGCCGCCAAGCAGCCCGAGAAGCCCGGCTCCGGCACCCGCAGCAAGGCCCAGTCCGGCCAGCGCAAGGGTGGCCCGCAGCGGCCCAAGTCCCCGTCCAAGAAGTAAGAAGGAGCCCATCCCGTGACGGAAGGCACCACCTCCGCCGCTGCAGAGGGAGCAGACACCCTCACCCGCCTGGAGCAGGAGGGTGAGATCGCGGCGGACTACCTGGAGGGTCTGCTGGACATCGCCGACCTCGACGGCGACATCGACATGGACGTCGAGGCCGACCGCGCCTCCGTGTCGATCATCAGCGACACCGGCGGCCGTGACCTGCAGAAGCTGGTCGGCCGGGACGGCGAGGTGCTGGAGGCGCTGCAGGAGCTGACGCGCCTGGCCGTGCACCGGGAGACCGGCGACCGCAGCCGGCTGATGCTGGACATCGCGGGGTACCGGGCCAAGAAGCGGACCGAGCTGTCCGAGCTGGGCGCCAAGGCCGCCGCCGAGGCGAAGAGCACCGGCGAGCCCGTGAAGCTCAAGCCGATGACCCCGTTCGAGCGCAAGGTCGTGCACGACGCCGTCAAGTCCGCGGGCCTGCGCAGCGAGTCCGAGGGCGAGGAGCCGCAGCGGTTCGTCGTCGTACTGCCGGCCTGATCGGCCCCCTGATTTCACCGGCCCCGTCTGTTGAGCAGGCGGGGCCGAACTTTGTCAGCCTGGTAGTTCTGGTGGCCGGTGCGTGAAGCGCCGGCGCTGTACGGAAGGACGGTCCCCGTGACGGAGGCAGCGGAGCTTCCCCCCGTGCCCGAGCAGGCGCGGGAAGTGTTTGGTGATCGCTTCGCCGATGCGGTCCGCTATGCGGAGCTGCTCGCCGAGGCGGGCGTGCAGCGGGGCCTGATCGGCCCCCGGGAGGTGCCCCGCCTGTGGGAGCGGCACCTGCTGAACTGCGCGGTGCTCGCCGAGGCCGTCCCGGAGGGCGTGACGGTCTGCGACGTCGGCTCCGGTGCCGGGCTGCCCGGCATCCCGCTGGCCCTGGTCCGTGACGACCTGAACATCACCTTGCTGGAGCCCCTGCTGCGGCGCACCAACTTCCTCACCGAGGTCGTGGAACTGCTGGGCCTGGACCACGTCACCGTGGTGCGCGGCCGTGCCGAGGAGGTCATGGGCAAGCTGCCGCCGGTCCATGTGGTGACGGCCCGGGCCGTGGCCCCGCTGGACCGCCTGGCCACCTGGGGCATTCCACTGCTGCGGCCGTACGGCGAGATGCTCGCGCTCAAGGGTGACACCGCCGAGGAGGAGCTGAAGGCCGCGGCCACCGCGCTCAGCAAGCTCGGCGCGGTCGAGACGTCCATCCTGCACGTGGGAGAGGGCGTGGTGGATCCGCTGTCGACCGTGGTGCGGGTAGAGGTCGGAGAGAGCCCGGGTGGTGTCCGCTTCGCTGCGAAGCGTGCCAAGGCGGCCCGTACCGGTCGCGCCCGCCGCCGTCGGTGAGTCGATGGGGAACGTCTCTGATCCGTCCTTAGGGATCCGTCCTGAGGGGTCTGTCCTGAGGGATCCGTCCTGAGGGGTCTGTCTTGAGGGGGCCGTCCTGAGGGCGAGACGTACTCCACACAAGCTGCCAAACGTACGCAAGCCGGAGTGTCGCAGAGGTCCGGTCGCGGCCGCTGTGCATCGTGTTTCACGTGAAACGTCGCTCACTGCTGCACGGCATCATCAGTCGCGGCCGCGCCGCGGCCGAACCCCGCGACCGAAAGCCTCTCGGCTCACTGGAGGAGGCTCCCGGCTCCCGGGACGCTCCGTCCCCGACGCCGGACGCTCCGTACCCCTCGGGTGGCACGGAGTTGTCCACAGAGGTGGATTTCTCCACAGAACACCAGGCCTCACTGGTTCACGACCCCGAAGACATGGGAGGCTCTGTTCATTGCGAGCCTGAAGTCGAGGAGAGTGAATCCTTGCGGTCCGACGCCAACATCGCGGGACCGATGACCGATCCGGTCCCCGGTCCCCGTACCGAGTCGATGGGGATGGATGTTTCACGTGAAACACCGTCCCCGATGGACGACACTCCCATCGGTCGAGCGGCCCAACTGGCGGTGGAGGCTCTCGGCCGCGCCGGCGAAGGTCTGCCGCGTCCGGAGCAGACCCGAGTGATCGTGGTCGCCAACCAGAAGGGCGGCGTGGGCAAGACGACCACGACCGTCAACCTTGCTGCTTCGCTGGCTCTGCACGGTGGCCGCGTCCTGGTGATCGACCTCGACCCGCAGGGCAACGCGTCCACGGCCCTGGGGATCGACCACCACGCGGAAGTCCCCTCCATCTATGACGTGTTGGTGGAGAGCAAGCCTCTCGCCGAGGTTGTCCAGCCCGTGCCGGATGTCGAAGGCCTCTTCTGCGCCCCCGCCACCATCGATCTCGCCGGTGCGGAAATCGAGTTGGTGTCCCTGGTGGCTCGCGAGAGCCGGCTGCAGCGGGCGATTCAGGCGTACGAGCAGCCGCTGGACTACATCCTCATCGACTGCCCGCCCTCCCTCGGCCTGTTGACGGTCAACGCATTGGTCGCCGGCCAGGAGGTCCTCATCCCGATCCAGTGCGAGTACTACGCACTCGAGGGCCTGGGCCAGCTGCTGCGCAATGTCGACCTGGTGCGGGGCCACCTCAACCCCACACTGCACGTGTCGACCATCCTGCTCACCATGTACGACGGCCGGACGCGTCTCGCCTCCCAGGTCGCGGAAGAGGTGCGCACCCACTTCGGCGACGAGGTGCTGCGGACGAGCATTCCCCGCTCGGTCCGTATCTCCGAGGCGCCGAGTTACGGGCAGACGGTGCTGACCTACGATCCAGGATCGAGCGGCGCCCTCTCGTATCTTGAGGCGGCCAGAGAAATCGCGCTGAAGGGTGTTGGCATCAGCTACGACGCGAGCCAGGCCCACATCGGCGCCCAGAACGACCCGAGCATGGTGGAGGGCATCCAGTGAGTGAGCGACGGAGGGGTCTGGGCCGTGGTCTCGGCGCACTGATCCCCGCTGCCCCGACCGAGAAGAACCCGGCGCCGCCAGCCATGGGCAGCGGAGCATCTGCCTCCCCGGCGGCCGTCCCGGTGCTGACGACGGACCGCGGGGTGGCCGCGGCAAAGGTGGCCACGCTGCCGCCTGTTCTCCAGGAGACGGAGGAAGCCCCGGCGAGCCCGGTGCAGGAGGTGCCCGCGCCTCCGATGGGCGCTCACTTCGCGGAGATCCCGCTCGACGCCATCACGCCGAACCCGCGTCAGCCCCGTGAGATCTTCGACGAGGACGCGCTGCAGGAGCTGGTCACTTCCATCCAGGAAGTCGGCCTTCTCCAGCCCGTCGTGGTACGGCAGCTGGGTCCCGGCCGCTACGAGCTGATCATGGGTGAGCGCCGCTGGCGCGCCTGCCGCGAGGCCGGCCTGGAGGCCATCCCGGCCATCGTTCGGGCCACCGACGACGAGAAGCTCCTCCTGGACGCGCTGCTGGAGAACCTGCACCGCGCACAGCTGAACCCGATCGAAGAGGCGGCTGCCTACGACCAGCTGCTGAAGGACTTCAACTGCACGCACGATCAGCTGGCCGACCGGATCGGGCGTTCCCGTCCACAGGTCTCCAACACCCTGCGGCTGCTGAAGCTGTCGCCGACCGTGCAGAAGCGGGTGGCCGCGGGAGTGCTCTCGGCCGGGCACGCCCGGGCGCTGCTGGCCGTCGAGGACTCCGAGGAGCAGGACCGTCTGGCTCACCGGATCGTGGCCGAGGGCCTGTCGGTGCGGTCCGTGGAAGAGATCGTGACGCTCATGGGCTCCCGGCCGCAGAAGGCCTCGCGGTCCCGGGGACCCCGGGCCGGCTCCGTGCCCTCGCCGGCACTCAGTGAGCTGGCCACCCGGCTCTCGGACCGCTTCGAGACGCGCGTGAAGGTCGAACTGGGGCAGAAGAAGGGCAAGATCACGGTCGAGTTCGCCTCCGCGGACGACCTCGAGCGGATCCTCAGCACGCTCGCCCCGGGTGAGAAGCTGGCCCTGCAGAAGAGCCTCCAGGAGAGCGACACCGAGGACGACTGATCCTCGATCGGCGCCGTCCCGCAGTGTGCTGGAGCGGGCTGTGTCCGGTGTCTTCCGGAACACGGCCCGCTCTTTGCTTTGGGACGGTATCGAGCGAATCCCATCGTGGATACGATGCGAACAGCTATGGCGCAACCACCGGACAGCATCTGCATCTCTGAGTGGGGAGACAGGGGCCATGGGATCGATGAGCCGCACCGGACTGCTGAGCGCGGGTCTGGGCCTCGGAGCCGTCGGCGGGTTCGTCGGCAGCCTGCTCAGGGAGAGAAGCGCTCTGACGGCCGCTCTGACGGCCGCTCTGGACGCGGCGGGCGAAGGAAGTGAGGATCAGCCTTCATGGGGCGTCGGCTCGTGCCGCTCACGCTGGACAACCTTCAGGACCTTCCCCCACGCTGCCGCTCGTGTGTCTTCTGGGAACTCGATCCCGTCAGCGGCGAAGCGGCGGTGACGGGCGGCACGTCCGCGCTGGAGAAGGAAGGCTGGATCTCCGCCGTGCTGCTGGACTGGGGATCGTGCGGCCGGGTGGTCTACGTCGATGACGTGCCGGCCGGCTTCGTCCTCTACGCGCCGCCGGCCTATGTCCCGCGTTCCACGGCATTTCCCACGAGCCCGGTCTCACCGGACGCGGTCCAGCTGATGACGGCCTTCGTCATGCCCGGCTATCAAGGGCAGGGGCTCGGCCGGGTGCTTGTACAGACGGTCGCCAAAGATCTGCTGCGCCGGGGCTTCAAGGCCATCGAGGCGTTCGGCGATGCCCGCTGGAAGGAGCCCGCCTGTCTGCTGCCTGCCGATCATCTGCTGGCCGTCGGCTTCAAGACGGTCCGGCAGCATCCCACGCACCCGCGGCTGAGGCTGGAACTGCGGTCCACGCTCTCCTGGAAGGAAGACGTGGAGATGGCACTCGACCGGCTCCTGGGCGCGGTCCAGAAGGAGCCCGCGCTGAGGCCGCTGTAGCAGCCGTACGGCAGCGGACGAGGGCCCTATCTAAAGCGAATGGGCCAACCCGCGAGGGTTGGCCCATTCGTGTTTCACGTGAAACGTCACTCGGCGATGAACTCTTCGAGGTCGCGGAGGAGCGCGGCCTTGGGCTTGGCGCCGACGATGGTCTTGGCGACCTCGCCGGCCTGGTAGACGTTCAGGGTCGGGATCGACATGACGCCGTACTTGGCGGCCGTGTTCGGGTTCTCGTCGATGTTGAGCTTGACGATCTCAATCTTGTCGCCGTACTCGGCCGCGATCGCCTCCAGGGAGGGGGCGATCTGACGGCACGGGCCGCACCAGGCTGCCCAGAAGTCGACCAGGACGGGCTTGTCGTTCTTCAGGACGTCCTGGTCGAAGGAATCGTCAGTCACAGTCTTAAGGTTGCCGGCCACGGCGGGCTCCTTACCTTGGTCGTGCGTCGGGAGGGGAGAGAGGGGGGAAGGTCAGACGGCGGCGGTCTTCTCGGGCTCCGCCTGCTCCTCGTCCGCGAGCGCTGCGAGGAAACGCTCGGCGTCCAGAGCGGCGGAGCAGCCGGTACCGGCCGCGGTGATCGCCTGGCGGTACGTGTGGTCGACCACGTCACCGGCGGCGAAGACACCGCTCAGGTTGGTGCGCGTGGACGGGGAGGCGACCTTCAGGTAGCCCTCCTCGTCCAGGTCCAGCTGGCCCTTGAACAGTTCGGTACGCGGGTCGTGGCCGATGGCGATGAACAGACCCGTCACGGGCAGCTCGGACAGCTCACCGGTCTTGACATTGCGCAGCGTCAGGCCAGAGAGCTTCTGGTCGCCCTGGATCTCGGCGACCTCGCTGTCCCAGACGAACTTGACCTTCGGGTCCCCGAAGGCGCGCTCCTGCATTGCCTTGGAGGCGCGCAGGGTGTCCCGGCGGTGGACGATCGTCACGGACTTGGCGAACCGCGAGAGGAAGGTGGCCTCCTCCATCGCGGTGTCGCCGCCGCCGATGACGGCGATGTCCTGGTCCTTGAAGAAGAACCCGTCACAGGTGGCGCACCAGGAGACACCGCGGCCGGAGAGCGCGTCCTCGTTCGGCAGGGCCAGCTTGCGGTGCTGGGAGCCGGTGGTGACGATGACGGCCTTCGCCCGGTGCACGGTGCCCGCGGTGTCGGTGACGGTCTTGATCTCACCGGTCAGATCGACGGAGACGACATCGTCCGGAACCAGCTCGGCGCCGAAGCGCTCGGCCTGGGCCCGCATGTTGTCCATGAGGTCGGGGCCCATGATGCCGTCGCGGAAGCCCGGGAAGTTCTCCACCTCGGTGGTGTTCATCAGCGCACCACCCGCGGTGACGGCGCCTTCGAACACCAAGGGCTTCAGCGACGCACGGGCGGTGTACAGCGCCGCCGTGTAGCCTGCGGGCCCGGAGCCGATGATGATCACGTTACGGACGTCGCTCACGGCTTGTTTCCTCGTCTCTGGTCTGCGTCAGTCGACCGGGTCGAGCCCCTTTCGGGACTCTCACCCCACCCAACGGATCCTACGGGGCCCGCATTCCCGGTGTGTCCGGGCACACGCATGCCCCCGTAGGACCGAAGGATTGTTCCAGCCGACTCGGCGTTCCGGCGACTCAGTGACGTGAGACGGACTGCTTCAGCAGAACCTTGCCGGGCGAAGCCGACTGCTGCTGTACACAGGCCGCGTCGATCACGTAGGCCGTGACGTGCCGGCCGTCGTGGGAGTCCGCCACCACGACCAGATAGGCGGCCTTCCCCGCGTACGTTCCCGTCTTGGCACCGAGGACGGCATCTCCCTGACCGAGTGCCTGCCGCACGCAGTCGGGCACGGGAACCGCGGTCTGGATCAAGGTGTTCGGGCCATCGGTCGAGCCGGGCGTGTTCGACTCGCCGTCGGGGCCCCGCTGGGGCTTCTCCGTGCCCTGGGGCAAGGACTTCTTGGTGGTGAGGAGGCCACGTACCTGGTTCTCCAGGCTGTCGCCGGAGAAGGCGGCGGCGGACGGGGTGGGCTTGCTGTGAGCCGTCGTATGGTCGCCGCTGTCCACGAGCGAGGTCATGATCAGCGACCCGGCACCCAGTACAGCGGCCGTGAGTACGGCACCCAGGACGAGACGACCGCGGCGTCGGCGGTGCTCCGGCCCCTTGCGTCCCGGCCCGGTCGCCGTCCGGGGGCGCCCGGCGGGCCTGTCGGCGGTGTGGGCGAGGGATCGGTCGGCGTGGAAATCAGTGGGCCGCGCTGCGGGGTGCTCAGCGGTGTGCTCGACAGGGGCTGATGTTTCACGTGAAACATCAGCCATGGTGTCCTCACCCATAGCGCTCAGCGCTGCCTCGGCGGCAAGGGCGGCATCGATGCGCTGGGCCACGTCGTCCGGCATACGCTCTTGTCCCGGCACGGAACCCAGTAGCCCCCGGATCTCCTCCACCGAGACGTACACGTCCGCGCAGAGTTCGCACGTGTCCAGGTGGCGGCGCACGTCGGTGCTGCGGTCCGGTGGGAGAAGGCCCTCGGTGAGGTCGGAGATCTCCGCGACGTCCGGGTGCCCGGTTGTGTCTGTCGAGGAAGTCACACTCGCCCACCTCCGCCCTTCACTACGGCTGAATCGCTCGGCCCCGTTCCCCTGGGGCGTCCGCTCGATGACCCCGTTGCCGGTGGGACGGATGTCCCCTGCCCTCGGTTCCGTCCCGCGGCGGGTTTCTTTCCGCTCCCGGTGCGGCCGGCTGCCTCGTCCCCCTCGGCTCGGTCCGGATCTCTCCCGGCTCCGGTGGCACCGGTTCGTGGATCTCCGGAGCCTTCGGGCCGCAGATGGGTGAGGAGGGGAAGAAGTTTGGCCCTGCCGCGGGCGCAGCGGCTCTTCACGGTGCCGGTCGGGGCATCCAGGATCTGCGCGGCCTCGGCCACGGAGTATCCCTGCATGTCCACGAGGACCAGGGCGGCCCGCTGCTCCGGCGGGAGGGTGCCGAGCGCCTCGAGGAGCTGGCGCTGCACGTCGTTCCGTTCGGCCGGCGCAGAGGCGGACTCGTGCGGTTCCAGCAGCTGCTCCAGCCGCTCGGTGTCGTCGACCGGAGCCGTCTTCCGTGAGGCCGCCTTGCGGACCCGGTCCAGGCAGGCGTTCACGGTGATCCGGTGCAGCCACGTCGTGACCGCCGACTGGCCTCGGAAGGTGTGGGCGGCCCGGTAGGCGGACACCAGGGCGTCCTGGACCGCGTCGGCGGCCTCCTCGCGGTCGCCCAGGGTGCGCAGTGCGACCGCCCAGAGACGGTCCCGATGCCGCCGCACCAGCTCACCGAAGGCATCGGGATCGCCTTCCACGTGGCGGGCGAGTAGGTCCCTGTCGCCCACTCCGTCGTATCCGGCGCCTTCCGCCATCTGCCCCCTCCGGTCCGGGTGAGACGTCAGCCCGTGAACTTCACTTCGCCGATGGCCTGCTTCCAGCCGGCACTGGCGTACAGGGTGGCGTCATACCCCGAGTTGGGCACGGCCGTCAGCCAGACGAGGACGTACTGCGTCTTGACCGGCTTGGTGACCTTCACCGCAGCGGTGGTGCCCGTGGTCGTGACGCTGCCGATCTTCGTCATGGAGTCGAGTGACGCCGGCGTCAGCGAGTCCGCAGCGTACAGCTCGACCGTCGTGTGGTCACCGCCGTAGCGCAGGTCGAGGGTGGCGGTGCTGAGCTGCTTCGCCGAGCCGAGGTCGTACACGACGCCGACGCCCGGCTTGTAGGGCGCAATCGCCGGCCCCTCGGTGAAGCTCTTGGTCTTCCAGTACGTCGACGCGTCGCCGTCGTAGGTTTTCGGTTCGGCACCGCGGTTCTGGGCACCGCCCTCGGCGATGAACTCCTGGCTCCCCTGGATCGCTATCGGCTTCGGCTTCGGCTTCGGGGCGTTCTTGTCGCCGCCGTCCGTCGTCTGGCCCTTGTGGGTGTCGTCCGACTTGTCGCTCGGGCCCATCAGGGCGTCCGCCAGCTGCCAGCTGCCCAGACCCAGGGCGGCGATGAGAAGGGCCGACACCGCCCATTTCAGGGCCTTGCCGGTGCGGCTCTGCAGAGGGGGCGGCGGGGGTGCGATCGGCTGAGTGGCGCCGGGATGCGGCGCCTGACGGCCGTAGGTGCCCTGCTGGTAGGTGGTGCGCTGGTACTCAGGCGGCGCCGTGAACGCCGGCTCCGGCGGGCGGATGCGCGGCATCTCGCCGATCGCCTTGACCAGCTCCTCCGGGGTGGTGCACGGAGCCTCATGCCGGGACGCCGTCGCGCCGTCGTTGACGAGGGCCCGCATGGCCAGCTCGGACAGTCCGCGGTGGATACCGGCGCGCACCTGGTCCGGGGCGATGAGACCGATGTCCTTGGGCAGGCCGGAGAGGCCGTAGGCATCGTTCTCGTACGGCCAGCGCTGGGTCAGCGCCGCGTACAGCAGGGCGCCGATGGCCTCGGTGTCGGTGCGCTGCGGGGTGTCGGAGCTGATGCCGCGCAGGGCCGCGTTCACGGCGAGGCCGCGGATGCGCCACTGACCGGTCGAGGCGCGCAGGACCGCATTCGGGTTGAGCCGCAGATGGGCGAGGCCCTCGCGGTGGGCGGCAGCCATGGCGGAGGAGACCTGACTGACCAACTGGTAGGCGTCGTGCGGCTCCAGCGGGCCGGCCGCGAGCAGTGTGGACAGTTCGGTGGCATCGGGGAGCCACTCGTGCACGACGTAGACGAGGTCGTTCTCCTCGACGGCGTCGAGGACCTGGACGAACCGCGGGTCGCCGAGCAGCGCGGAGGAACGGGCGGCAGCAAGGACGGAACGGGCCCTGACGTGGTCCGCGGGCAGCACGTGCACACCGACGGCACGACGGAGTTTCTCGTCGACCGCACGCCAGCTGCTGAATCCGTCCAGACGGGTGACGCATTCCTCCAGCCGGTAGCGTCTGGCCAGCTTGTGACCGCTGTGCAGTTCCGGAGGCGAAGCCTTCTTTCCGGGACCCTCGGCTGCGCCGCTCCCCTGCGTGTTGTCGCTGTCCGTGTCCCGCTCCGGGTTCTTGGCCACCCCGTCGGCCGTGGGCTGGTCCGCCTTGGCGGTCAGCGGCGGTTCACCGCTGTTGTCTGCCACGTCGACGGCAGCCGTACTCCGTTCCGCCACCGTCGTCCCTGCCTCCCCATCCGTTGCACGCTGTCCGACGCCGAAACCAATTGTGCCCACAGTCCGCCGCTATGCACGACACACAGCCGCGGACGATGGTTGTGCGCCTACCCCCGCCTCAACGACCCAGACGCCCGCGCACCATACCCACGAGCGAGTTCAGCTCCTCGATGCGCATCCGGCGGGCGGCGACGAAGAAGACGCCGAACAGGACGACACCGCCGGCGAGCAGCGCGCTGAAGGAGCCGATCACACCCTGGCCGAGGGTGTGGCCGATGCCGTAGCAGGCAGCACCGCTGAGCAGGGCCGCCGGCACCGAGGCGATGCCCAGCCGCGCGTACGTACGCAGCACCCGGGACCCGTCCAGGTCGCCGCCCAGGCGCTTGTGCAGCCGCCGCCAGGCGACGCCCACACCGACGGCGTAGGCGAGGCCGTAGGCGGCGGCCATGCCGGCGACCGCCCAGCGCGACGGCAGCAGGAAGTAGCAGAGCGCCGAGGCGCCCGCGTTGACCGCCGCCACGATGACCGTGTTGTAGAAGGGGGTGCGGGTGTCCTCATAGGCGTAGAACGCGCGCAGGACGACGTACTGCACGGAGTAGGGGATCAGGCCGAGGCCGAAGGCCATCAGCATGTACCCCATGTTGGTGGCCGCGAAGGTGCCTGCCGAACCGAAGATCAGCGTGCACATCGGGATGCCGAGCGAGACGAACCCGAAGGCGATCGGCACGATGGCGACCGCGGTGGTGCGCAGACCCTGCGAGATGTCGTCGCGGACGGCGCCGGAATCGCCCTCGGCGGCCGAGCGCGAGAGGCGCGGCAGCAGGGCGGCCATCAGGGACACGGTGATGATGGCCTGGGGCAGGCCCCAGATCAGCTGGGCGTTGGCGTAGGCGGCGATGCCGGTGCCCTTGACCCCGGAGTCCTTGCCGGCGGCGGTGGACAGCTGGGTGACGACCATGGCGCCGGCCTGGTTGGCGAGGACGAACAGCACCGTCCACTTGGCGAGCATCGCGGCCTTGCCCAGGCCGTGGCCCTTCCAGTCGAAGCGCAGCCGGATCCGGAAGCCTGTCTCACGCAGGTAGGGGATCATCGCCAGTGCCTGGACGACCAGGCCGAGCAGCACACCGACGCCGATGAGCCGCTGGCCCTCCGGGGGGATGCTGGTGACGTCCATGTGGGAGTTGGCGGCGGTGCCGTAGACCCAGATGAACATGCCGAGCGTCACGATGATGACGATGTTGTTCAGTACCGGGGTCCACATCATCGCGCCGAACTTCCCGCGCGCGTTGAGGATCTGGCCCATCACCACATGGATGCCCATGAAGAAGATCGAGGGCAGGAAGTAGCGGGTGAAGGTGACCGCGACCTCGTTGGCCGCCGGGTCGCTGGCCACCGGGTTGGCCAGCAATCGCACCAGCAGCGGTGCGGCGAACATCGCGAGCCCGGTCAGGGCGGCGAGTGCCACCATCACCAGGGTCAGCAGCCGGTTGGCGAAGGCCTCGCCGCCGTCCTCGTCCTCCTTCATCGACCGCACCAGCTGCGGCACGAACACGGAGTTCAGACCACCGCCGACGGTGAGGATGTAGATCATCGTCGGCAGCTGGTAGGCCACCTGGAAGGAGTCGGCGAGGAAGCCGAGGCCCAGCGCGGCGGCGATCAGCGCGGAGCGGATGAAGCCGGTGAGGCGGGAGACCATCGTGCCCGCCGCCATCACGGCACTGGACTTCAGCAGCCCGGTGGCCCGCCCGCCCTTCTTGGCGGGAGCAGCGGGAGCCTCGCCGGCCGTGGGAGACGCCGGCTCACCGGCCCCGAGGGGACCGACGGGATCCGGAGCGGCGGCCGGGGCGGGCACCGGCGGCTGTACGGGCTGCCCGGCGGCGGAGGGGCCGGCCGGGAACGAGGCACCGGTGTACGGGGCGCCCTGCCGCGGGTTCTGCCCCTGCGGCTGCGGGTACTGGCCGGCGGGACCGTATCCGTTGCCCGGCGCGGCCGGGCCCGGGACGGCCGGGGGGTCCATGGGCGCATGCCCGCCGCTGTGCTGCTGGTCCTTGAAGAGGTGCGCGAAGGCGTCCGGCTCGTGGTACTCCTCGCCGGAGTGCGAGACCAGGTCGTCCACGCCGACGAACTGGGTCGTGCGCGGGTCCTCGCCGTAAGGCATGTACGGGGTGGCACCGCCAGGCTCGGGTGCCGGGGTCTGCGCCCACACCCGCGGGTCCGGGCCGTACTGGGACTGGCCCGGCTGCGCGTACAGCGGCTGCTGGGCGTCGTACGTGCCCGGGGGCGGCGGGGGGTGCGCGGCACGGTCGTAGAGCGCCTCGGCGACCGGGTCCTGGGCCGACAGGTCCTGGGACCGGTAGGGGTCCTGCTCGTAGGCGTCCTGGAGGTACATGTCCGCCGCGGGCTGCGGCGGCACCTGGCCGGGCTCGGGCGGCGGCGCGGGGTAGCCCGAGCCGGCCGCGCCATGGCCGCGGTCACCGTCGTACGGCGCGTTCATGCTTACCCCACCTCATCGTCCCGGGCCCACCGGCCACGACATCGCTCAACGGTCCACTCTCTCACCCGTCCCGGACGGGTCGGCGTTTTCCGGTGCGGTGTCCGGCGCAGGGTCACTCGGCTGCTCCGGGTCGTCCGCCCCGGAGGAGGAGCCGGACTCCTCCGGGAGACGGTCCCCGGGCCCCTCGGGGTTCCCGGGCTCGTCGGGGCCCTCCTCCGCCGTGCCGGGGCCGCCCTCCCCGGCCTGCCGGGCGGCGGCCCGCTTGCGCTGCGTGTACATACGGAAGCCGGCGAGGACGAGGAGCAGGACGCCACCACCGATGACGAGCATCACAGTGGGCGTGACCTCCGTGACCTTCACGTCGAAGGTCACGGCGTCGCCGTACTTGCGGCCGTCCTCGGTGTAGAGCTGGGCGATCACTCCGACCCGGCCGTTGGCGTTGGCGGAGGTGGTGAACTTCACCGACTGGCTGTGCCCGCCGGAGATCTCCACGCGCTGCTCGGAGTAGGCCTTGCCGCCGATCTTCAGACGGGTCGGCATGGTGGAGGTGAGACGCAGCACCAGGTGGCCGACCGGCTGGACGAGGTTGTTCTGCACGGTCACGGGGATGGTGGCGCTGCGGCCCGAGAGCTTGGTCTCGGACTTCTCGATCAGCTTGACCTGCTCGGTCAGCTCGTCGAGCCACGCCTCCACCCCGCCGCGGTAGCTTTCCGCCTCACTGCTCCGGCCGCGCCAGGACGTGGACATCTCCCGGTTTATGGCGCGTCCGAAGGGGGTGACCACGCGGGACTGGTCGGTGAGGACCACCCGGAAGTTGTCGAGCTTGCCCTGGGTGCGGGCGATCTGCTCGAAGGCCGCCTGCGGCAGCTCCTGCCGGCGCAGCGAGGCGGGGTAGGAGGACGCCGACGGGATGCGCGTGGTGGCGCCCGGGTCGGGCTTGTCCTTGGCCGCCGCCGTGAGGTCCTGGGACTGCGACCAGGTGCCGCCCTGAAGCGCTCGCAGCGCCGCCGCCATCGCCTGTGCCTGGCTGGCGCTGGGCATGCGCTGCGGCACGACGACGATGCTGCGCTGCCGGTCCGTCTGCGCGTTCAGCTCCAGGCTCTGGGCCAGGAACCTCTGCACGGCGAGGGTGGCCGGGCCCGCCTTCGTCAGATCGTTGTCGAACGCCGTGGACAGCCGGGCGTCGGCGACCACCGCCGTGGTGCCACCGCCGACCGGGCGGGCGGCGGACGGCGTGTACGAGAGACCGGAGGTCTCCTGGAGGCTGTCGCTGCGGGTGATCACCCGGTCGGCACCGGCGGAGGTCGCGACCTTCATGATCGACGGGTCCACGGCGCCGTCCACGGGCCACGCGAAGTCGGTGGTCGGCGTGACATGGAGCACGGTCTTGACGGTGATCGCGGCGACGTCGGTGGCGTCCTTGAGGTGGCTGAGCGAGCCGGTGACGCTGGTGCCGTTGTGGGCGAGGGCGGCCAGGTCGGGATCGGCGAAGGGCAGCGCGACGACCTCCTTGCCCGTCACCGCCTTCTGCAGGTTCGCCAGCCACTGCTTCGCGAGGCCCTGGTTCTCCCGGGAGCCGGGCGTGCTGGTGCCCGCGCCGCTCTGGATCCGGTAGTTGCCCACGGCCATCGCGTCGACCGAGGCCAGCAGGTCCGGGTCGATCACCCAGGTGACGTCCAGGTCCTTGCCCAGCTCCACCATCTGGGCCAGCCGGCCGCCGGGCGCCAGTTCCTTGGCCAGGTCGTCGTTGAGGAACTCGGGCGTCTGGAGGTCGCCCGCGCCCGTCTTCGCCGTCATGTGGACCGTGGAGATCAGTGGCCACAGGAATGTCGTCTTGGTCTTGGTGTCCGCATCGGACGGCTGCCAGGGCAGGAAGGTCCGCTGGATGCCGAGCACCTGGTCCCAGCGCTGGGCCGAGGTCTGGCCGGACAGGGCGACCCCCAGCTCGTAGACCCCGTCGTCGCCGAGGTCGAGCTTGTCCACGGGGACGGAGATGCTGAAGTGCTGGGCGACCCCCGGCGCCAGCTTGTCGAACTTCTCCTCGTACTTGTCGCCGACCTCGGAGCCCGTGCTGCTCTGCAGCTCGTCGGAGTGCCGCGAGACGGAGTCGATGTCCGAGCGCGTGGTCAGCTGGGGGCCCACCCGGAGGCCCACGTGGGCGTCGGTGACGGTCTGCTTGCCGTGGTTGGTCACCGTGCCGGAGACGGTCAGCGTGTCGCCGTCGGTGGGGGCATTGGGCGTGAGCGTGTCCACGGAGACCGAAACCGTGTCCGAGGTGGCGGCCTGTGCGGGCCCGGCGGGCAGCTGGAGCAGGCCGGCCAGCAGCGGCGCCCCGGTCAGCAGTGCCCCGGCGCGCCGCAGCCACCGGCGGGCAGGTGAGGCACTGGTCCTCTGGAAGTCTGCCGCCTCGGCCACGCGCTCGCCCGTCCCTCGTCGTCGTCAGTGGTCGTCGGAATGTGCGTCCACGCATGGTAACGATGCGCGCTGAACGGAAGTGCCGCGGTCTCCGCCACAAGATCGAAGGACGGTGACGACCTGTCCTCTATATCCAGTATCAAGGGGAGAGCCGTCGTACGCCGCAAGAGCAGCGCTTGCGGGGGTATGGCCGGAGCCGTCCCGCGACCGTAATGGAGGCGCCCCTGGTCGCGCGGGGCACGTACCCTCTTCTGTTGTGCCGAACCCCAACGAAGACACTCCCTCTGCCCTGAGCCAGGCGCAGCAGCGCGCGGTCACCGAGCTGCTGCGGGTGGCCCCCGTCGCCGACGACCTCGCCCGCCGATTCCAGGAGGCCGGTTTCTCGCTCGCCCTGGTCGGCGGGTCGGTTCGCGACGCGCTGCTCGGCCGGCTCGGCAACGACCTGGACTTCACCACTGACGCCCGCCCCGAGGACGTACTGAAGATCGTCCGGCCATGGGCGGACGCCGTCTGGGAGGTGGGGATCGCCTTCGGCACGGTGGGCGCGCACAAGGACGGCTACCAGATCGAGATCACTACTTACCGGTCGGAGGCGTACGACCGCACCTCCCGCAAGCCCGAGGTCTCGTACGGAGACTCCATCGAGGAAGACCTGGTCCGCCGTGACTTCACGGTCAACGCGATGGCCGTGGCGCTGCCGGAGAAGGATTTCATCGACCCGCACGGCGGCCTGGAGGACCTCGCGGAGCGTGTGCTGCGGACGCCGGGCACGCCCGAGGAATCGTTCTCGGACGATCCGCTGCGCATGATGCGGGCCGCCCGGTTCGCGGCCCAGCTGGACTTCGCGGTGGCCCCCGAGGTCGTCACCGCCATGACGGAGATGTCCGGACGCCTCGACATCGTCTCGGCGGAGCGGGTCCGGGACGAGCTGAACAAGCTGATCGTCTCCGCCTTTCCGCGCAAGGGCCTCACGCTCCTCGTCGAGACGGGTCTTGCCGGTCACGTCCTGCCCGAGCTGCCTGCACTGCGCCTGGAACGTGACGAGCACCACCGGCACAAGGACGTCTACGAGCACACGCTGATCGTCCTGGAGCAGGCGATCGAGCTGGAGCAGGAGGGCCCCGACCTCACGCTCCGGCTGGCCGCGCTGCTCCACGACATCGGCAAGCCGCGCACGCGCCGGTTCGAGAAGGACGGCCGGGTCTCCTTCCACCACCACGAGGTGGTCGGCGCCAAGATGACCAAGAAGCGCATGACCGCCTTGAAGTACTCCAACGAGCTGGTGAAGGACGTCTCACGGCTGGTCGAACTTCACCTGCGCTTCCACGGCTACGGCACCGGGGAGTGGACGGACTCGGCGGTGCGCCGGTACGTCCGTGATGCGGGCCCGCTGCTCGACCGACTGCACAAGCTGACCCGATCCGACTGCACCACGCGGAACAAGCGGAAGGCTGCTGCGCTCTCCCGGGCCTACGACGGTCTGGAGGAGCGCATCGCCCAGCTCCAGGAGCAGGAGGAGCTGGACGCGATCCGTCCGGACCTCGACGGCAACCAGATCATGGAGATCCTGGACGTCGGCCCGGGCCCTGTCGTCGGCAAGGCGTACAAGCACATGCTGGAGCTGCGTCTGGAGCACGGTCCGATGGACCACGAGGCCGCGGCGGCCGCTCTCAAGGAGTGGTGGGCCGCTCAGAGCTGAGTGCGGACCCGGCGATGTTTCACGTGAAACACCCGTCCGGGACGCCGACCCGAGGGGCGATGTTTCACGTGAAACATCGCCCCTCGGTCTCTCTGGCGAACCGGCTCGTCGGCTCACCGGCGCTCGAAGCGGGCCAGGGCCGTGGCGGTCGCTCCGTAGAGCAGGGCGACGAGGACCACCAGTACCGCCGAGCGTCCGTCCGGCGGCAGCATCAGCGCAGCGACGCCTGCCGCGCCGACGAAAGCCACGTTGAAAAGGACGTCGTAGACGGAGAAGATCCGGCCACGGAAGTCGTCCTCCACGTACGCCTGGATGATCGTGTCCGTGGAGATCTTGGCGCCTTGGGTGATCAGACCCAGGACGAAGGCCGCGACCATGAGGGGTCCGGTGGTGAACGGAAGACCCAGGGCGGGTTCCAGCACGGCTGCCGTGCCGGAGCACACCACGATCCAGCGACCGGGACCGAGTCGTTCCGCGGCCCAGGGCGTCAGCACGGCCGCCGCGAAGAACCCGGCGCCGGACAGCGCCAACGCCAGCCCGAGCAGGCCTAGCCCCTCTTCAGGGGTGTCGGACAGGGCGTAGCGGCAGAGCATGAGGACCAGGACGAGCAGAGCGCCGTAGCAGAAGCGCATCAGCGTCATCGCGGCCAAGGCCCAGGCCGCCTCCCTGCGTCGGGGTGTGCAAAGGTGCCGGACGGCCGCGGACAGCTCGCGTGCGGTCTCCGCGAGTGCTGTACCGAGGCGCGGTCGCTTCGGGTGCCGGTCGGTGCCTAGCAGATCGGGAGGCAGGCTCAGGGACGAGAGGCTCGCGCACAGATACAGGCACGCGCCGAGCAGCACCACTGCGGCATCGGAGTCCGACGCCAGGAGCCGTACGCCGAAGGCCAGGCCCCCGCCGGCGGTCGCGGCGAGCGTGCCGGCCGTCGGGGAGAGCGAATTGGCCAGCACCAGGCGCTCGGCGTCGACAACCCGGGGCAGGGCGGCCGACAGCCCCGCGAGGACGAAGCGGTTGACGGCCGTGACGCACAGCGCGGAGACGTAGAAGAGCCAGTCGGGGACGTGGCCGATCACCAGTGCGGCGGTGATGGTGGCCAGCAGGGCGCGCAGCAGATTGCCGTAGAGGAAGACCTGCCGGCGACGCCAGCGGTCCAGCAGGACGCCCGCGAAGGGGCCCACCAGTGAGTAGGGGAGCAGCAGGACCGCCATCGCCGATGCGATCGCGGTGGCCGACGTCTGTTTCTCCGGGGAGAAGACGACGTACGCGGCGAGCGCGACCTGGTAGACGCCGTCGGCTCCCTGGGACAGGAGGCGGACGGACAGCAGGCGCCGGAAGTACCGCAGACGCAACAGCAGGCGCAGGTCACGTACGACAGGCATGGGGCACAGCCTCACACATGCGGAAGGTCCCCGGGTCAGGTGACCCGGGGACCTTCACAGCCCTGGCAGGAGCGTTCTCATGCGCTTCGGGCGCTCGGCCCGCCTCGGCGTGCCGTTGCGGGGGCGCGTCAGCGCTCGACCTCGCCCTTGATGAACTTCTCGACGTTCTCGCGGGCCACGTCGTCGAAGTACTGGACCGGCGGGGACTTCATGAAGTACGACGACGCGGACAGGATCGGGCCGCCGATACCGCGGTCCTTGGCGATCTTCGCGGCGCGCAGGGCGTCGATGATGACACCCGCGGAGTTCGGGGAGTCCCAGACCTCGAGCTTGTACTCCAGGTTCAGCGGGACGTCGCCGAAGGCGCGGCCCTCGAGGCGGACGTAGGCCCACTTGCGGTCGTCCAGCCAGGCGACGTAGTCGGACGGGCCGATGTGGACGTTCTTCTCACCGAGGTCCCGGTCGGGGATCTGGGAGGTGACGGCCTGCGTCTTGGAGATCTTCTTGGACTCCAGGCGCTCGCGCTCGAGCATGTTCTTGAAGTCCATGTTGCCGCCGACGTTCAGCTGCATCGTGCGGTCGAGGATGACACCGCGGTCCTCGAACAGCTTCGCCATGACGCGGTGGGTGATGGTGGCGCCCACCTGGGACTTGATGTCGTCACCGACGATCGGCACACCGGCCTCGGTGAACTTGTCCGCCCACTCCTTGGTGCCGGCGATGAAGACCGGGAGGGCGTTGACGAAGGCGACCTTGGCGTCGATGGCGCACTGGGCGTAGAACTTCGCCGCGTCCTCGGAGCCGACGGGCAGGTAGCAGACCAGAACGTCGACCTGCTTGTCCTTGAGGACCTGGACGACGTCGACCGGCTCCTCGGCGGACTCCTCGATGGTCTGGCGGTAGTACTTGCCGAGGCCGTCGAGGGTGTGGCCGCGCTGGACCGTCACACCGGTGGAGGGCACGTCGCAGATCTTGATGGTGTTGTTCTCGGAGGCGCCGATCGCGTCCGCGAGGTCGAGGCCGACCTTCTTGGCGTCGACGTCGAACGCGGCGACGAACTCGACGTCGCGCACGTGGTAGTCACCGAACTGCACGTGCATGAGGCCGGGGACCTTGGACGCCGGGTCGGCGTCCTTGTAGTACTCGACTCCCTGCACCAGCGACGCCGCGCAGTTGCCCACGCCGACGATGGCTACGCGAACCGAACCCATTCCGGTTGCTCCCTGTGTGTACGAGTGAGGCCCTGAGTGGGTCTCACGTGGCGGTGTCGTCGGGCGTATCCGTCCGAGGGGTGTCCCCGGTACGGGGCAGGCCGCCCGTCGATCCAGTGGTGGTGTCCTGCTGAGCGGGCCCCCCGGACGCGGAACCCTTCAGGTCCCGCCCGGCCCGCTCGCTCTCGATGAGCTCGTTCAGCCAGCGCACTTCGCGCTCCACGGACTCCATGCCGTGGCGCTGCAGCTCAAGCGTGTAGTCGTCGAGGCGCTCCCGGGTGCGTGCCAGCGAGGCGCGCATCTTCTCCAGGCGCTCCTCCAGGCGGCTGCGCCGGCCCTCCAGCACGCGCATGCGCACATCGCGGGAGGTCTGCCCGAAGAAGGCGAACCGTGCGGCGAAGTGCTCGTCCTCGTACGCGTCGGGGCCGGTCTGCGAGAGCAGCTCCTCGAAGTGCTCCTTGCCTTCCGCCGTCAGCCGGTAAACGATCTTGGCGCGGCGGCCGGCGAGCGGAGCGGCGAGTGCGTCCTCGTGGCCGCTTGCGCTCTCCTCGATCAGCCAGCCGTTGGCGACCAGCGTCTTGAGGCAGGGGTACAGCGTGCCGTAGCTGAACGCTCGGAAAACACCCAGTGAGGTGTTGAGCCGCTTGCGCAGCTCATAGCCGTGCATCGGGGATTCCCGCAGCAGGCCGAGTACGGCGAACTCGAGGATGCCGGAACGCCGGCTCATCGTCGCCTCCTCTCGGTCCTGCAGGGCGGTCCCGCAGGTCACGCAGTGCCTGTCAGCTTCTTTATCTCGCGCTGATGTATCGACTCGATACATCACGACGATAGAACGGCCGACCGCACGCGACAAGGGGGACGGCGGTGAACGGGATCACATCACCGATTCGTTGGAGGCAAGTTGCCTGATTTGGGGTGAACTTCAGGACTCGGCAGGTTTTGGCGGTGCGTAGTCTGTGCGGCATGCACACCACCGGGAACCAAGTGGCGCCCGGGGAGCGTCATCGTCCCCGGTGCAGTACGGGTGAATGCAAAACCGACCACATCCGTACTTCGGGGGGACCGGAAACCAGCCGCCGTTCCAGGCGCGCACGGGTGCGCCTGCCCGAGGAGTAATCGTTCGATGAGCGAGCACCGTCGCAAACCGCCGCCGCCGCAGGGAGGCGGACGTGCCGCGGCCCGACGCGGCCAGTCCGGCTCGTCCTCCGGCCGCCGTGCGGCACCGCGAGGCGCCACCGGGTCTCCTGCCGACTCCTATGGGTCCAGTTCCTATGGGTCGGAGTCTCACGACTCGGGGAGTGAAGAGCGCCCCTACGGCAGCCGTGCCGAGGCCCGCCGGGCGGCGCAGAGAGGAGGCCGCCGCAGAGCGGCCGAGAACACGGCCCCGGGTGGCCGGCGCGGTGGCCCCGGCGGGCCGACCGGCCCCGGACGCGGCAAGGGCCGCGCGGCCACGGCACCCGGCAAGAAGCGCTTCATCGACTACCCCAGGGCGGGCAGGGCCGGCTGGCGGCGCTGGGTGCCGTCCTGGAAGCTGGTGAGCGGGCTGTTCATCGGCTTCTTCGGCAGCCTGGTGGCGATCGCCGGGGTCGGCTTCGCGATGGTCTCGATCCCCAACGAGAACGACGCGGCCAAGTCCCAGAACAACGTCTACTACTGGGCCGACGGCTCCCAGATGGTGGCCACGGGCACCGGCGTCAACCGGCAGAACGTCAGCATCGACCAGATTCCCGAGGCGATGCGGTTCGCGGTGATCTCCGCCGAGAACAAGTCGTTCTACGACGACTCGGGCGTCGACCCCATGGGCATCGCGCGCGCCCTGGCCAACATGGCGCGGGGCGGCCAGACGCAGGGTGGCTCGACGATCACCCAGCAGTACGTGAAGAACACGTACCTGAGCCAGGAGCAGTCGGTCACCCGCAAGTTCAAGGAGATGTTCATCTCCATAAAGGTGGGCGCGAAGCTCGAGAAGGACGACATCCTGCAGGGCTACCTGAACACCTCGTACTTCGGCCGGGGCGCCTACGGCATCCAGGCGGCGGCGCAGACCTACTACGGCAAGAACGCGGTCGACCTGAAGCCGAGCGAGTGTGCCGTCCTCGCCGCACTGCTCAAGGGCCCGACGTACTACGACCCGGCGGGCAACCAGGACCTCGACAGGACCGCGACCCCTGCGGCCAACAAGAAGCGTTCCCAGGAGCGCTGGGCCTGGATCCTCGGCGAGATGCACAAGGACAAGCACCTCTCCGACGCGGACTACCAGAAAGCCATCAAGGCGTACCCCGAACCCGACGGCCGCAAGGCGACCAAGGGCATGAACGGCCAGATCAGCTACCTGGCCGACACGGCGAAGAAGTACGTCCTCGCCCACTCCGACATCACCGAGGCGCAGTTCGACCGGGGCGGCTACCAGATCTACACGACGTTCAAGAAGGACAAGGTCAACGCGCTGGCCAAGGCTGTGAAGAACGTCCAGAAGGAACGCCTGGACCCGAAGCATCGCAACCTGGACAAATATGTCCAGTTCGGTGCCGCCTCGGTGAAGCCCGCTGACGGGGCGATCGTCGCCCTCTACGGTGGTGACGGCTACGAGAACGGGCACTTCACGAACAACGCGGACACTTCCGGTGTCCCCGTCGGTTCGACCTGGAAGCCCTTCGTCCTCGCCGCCGCCATGGAGTACGGCACGTACAAGTCAGAGGGCGAGGGTGTCTCGCCGCTGAGCAAGTACAACGGCAACGACCACCTCAAGGTCTACAAGCCGGACGGGTCGTACTACCTCAACAAGGACAACACGCCCTTCTTCCAGAACAACGAGAGTGATCACCGCTGGGGCTACATCACGCTGCGCAAGGCGATGGAGCAGTCCATCAACACACCCTTCGTGCAGCTCGGTGTCGACGTGGGGATGACTCACGTCCGGGACGTCGCCAAGTCCGCCGGCATCCTCGACCAGAGCATGTCGCAGAACCTCAACCCGTCCTTCGCCATCGGTACGTCCACGCCCAGCGCGATCCGCATGGCCGACGCCTACGCGACCTTCGCCGCCTCCGGGAAGCAGGCGGACCCGTACTCCGTGACCGCTGTCAAGGCCAACGGTGTGGACGCGCCCAGCTTCGTCAAGCCGAAGCCCGCGCCGAAGCAGGCGATGGACGCGGACATCGCCAACAACGTGACGGACGTCCTCGAGAACGTCATCCAGAACGGCACGGGCAAGAACGCCAAGGCCCTCGGCCGTACGGCGGCGGGCAAGACCGGTACCACCGACGCGAACAAGTCGGCGTGGTTCGTCGGCTACACCAAGCAGCTGTCGACCTCGGTGGCGATGTTCCGTGAGAACCCCAAGGACCACAAGCTGCTGTCCATGAACGGCACGGCGGGCGTCGACTCCATCCACGGTGGTGACATCCCGACGCAGGTGTGGACCGAGTACATGAAGGATGCGCTCAAGGGTCAGAACGACCTCGGCTTCCCGGACGCCACCGAGATCGGCACGGTCCAGGACCAGGCGGGTGCCCCGTCTCCGACGCCGAGCGTCACGATCACGCCGAGCCAGAAGCCCAGCAACACGCCGAGCCCGACGCCCAGCGCGACGGAGACCACGCCGTCTCCCTCGCCGAGCCAGTCCTGTGACTTCGGCTGGGGCAACAACTGCAACGGCAACGGCAACGGTGGCACCGACACCGGAGGCCTGGACACGGGCGGCACGGACGGAGGCACGACACCGACGCCCACGGGCACGGGTACGGAGACCACCGGAACCGGCACCACCAGAGGCAATGGCAACGGCAACGGCAACGGTGGCATTTTCGGAGGTCAGGACGGTTAGCCGGTGATCCGCCCGGTTGGCCGCCGTATGGCCCGCCAGGGGTGTTTCACGTGAAACATCGGGCCGCCGCACCCATGAGGTGCGGCGGCCCTCGGCGTTTTCCAAGACAGGTACGGCAGGATGTGCCTCATGCCCAGTGCAGAGATGACGCCCGCGAGCATGCACGAGCCCGAGCCTGCGCGGGCCGCCACGGCGGAACCGGTGCATCCCACCAGGGAGGACGGGATCGCCGCCGCCGGAAGCGAACTGATCGGCGGTCCCCTGGGGCGCCGTGCCCTGCTCGGAACGTCCTGGTGGACGCCCGTACGGATCGTGGCGCTCGTGGCGATCGGCATGTTCGCCCTCGGCCTGGTCCAGAAGGCGCCTTGCTACGACGGCGCCTGGTTCTTCGGCGCGAGCAGCCAGTACACGCACGCCTGCTACTCGGACATCCCGCACCTCTACCAGGGCCGTGGGTTCGCCGACCATCTCGTGCCGTACTTCGACAAGCTCCCGGGCGACATGGAGTACCTCGAGTACCCGGTTCTCACCGGTGTGTTCATGGAGGTGGCCTCCTGGCTGACCCCGCACAGCGGCAGCATCCAGCACCAGGAGCAGTGGTACTGGTTCGTCAACGCAGGACTGCTGATGGTGTGCGCCGCCGTCATCGCCGTCTGCGTGGCCCGTACCCATCGTCGACGCCCCTGGGACGGCCTCCTGGTCGCCCTGGCGCCCGCCTTCGCGCTGACCGCGACCATCAACTGGGACCTGCTGGCGGTGGCGCTGACGGCCGCCGCGATGCTGATGTGGTCGCGGGGCCGGGCCCTCGCCTTCGGCGTGCTGCTGGGACTCGCCACGGCCGCCAAGCTCTATCCCGTCGTACTGCTCGGCCCGCTGCTGGTGCTGTGCTGGCGGGCCGGCAAGTGGCGGGAGTTCTTCCAGGCCGTGGTCGGTGCGACGGGCGCGTGGCTCCTGGTGAACCTGCCCATCATGCTCACGCACGACGCGACGGGTTTCCACATCCGGGAGGGCTGGGCGAAGTTCTACACCTTCAGCAAGGAGCGGGGTGTCGACTTCGGGTCCTTCTGGCTGATCTGGGCGCAGAACTCCAGCCACCCGCCCACCACCGACTTCGTCAACAACGCGGCCATGGTGCTGGTGGTGCTGGGCTTCCTCGGTATCGCCGCGCTGGCGTTCACGGCCCCGCGCCGTCCGCGCTTCGCCCAGCTGGCCTTCCTGATGGTGGCGGTCTTCATCCTCACCAACAAGGTCTACTCCCCGCAGTACGTCCTGTGGCTGGTGCCGCTGGCGGTCCTCGCCCGGCCCAAGTGGCGGGACTTCCTGATCTGGCAGGCGTGCGAGGTGGCGTACTTCCTGGGCATCTGGATGTACCTCGCCTACACGACCAGTGGTGACGCCCACAAGGGTCTGCCGACGCAGGGCTACCAATGGGCGATCGCGGTGCACCTGCTGGGCACGCTGTACCTGTGCGCCGTCGTCGTACGGGACATCCTCATGCCGGAGCGGGACGTGGTGCGCCGGTCCGGTGACGACGATCCCTCGGGCGGGGTGCTGGACGGCGCCCCGGACGCCTTCGTGCTCGGAGCAGCGGCCTACCCGCCGCGGCACGCAGCCCGTTTCGACGGGCCACAGGTGGACTGGGGCCGGACCGAGACGCTCTCCCACGACGACCGTTCGCTCTGAGCGAACAGCGCTGCCGGCCGGTCGGTGTCACCCCGGCCGTGCACGCGAAAGGCCGTACCCGGGGCGCCCGGGTACGGCCTTTCGTGGTGCTTCAGGTGTCAGCGGTCCACGATCCGGTCGAACTGGGTGGTGGTGTGCCGCAGATGGGCCACGAGTTCGTCGCCGACCTTCGGCTCCGCGGCGTCCGACGGCACGAACAGGATCGACACCTGCATGTGCGGCGGCTCGGCGAACCAGCGCTGCTTGCCGTCCCAGACGAACGGAGAAAGGTTCCGGTTGACCGTGGCGAGCCCGGCGCGTGCGACGCCCTTGGCGCGCGGCATGACGCCGTGCAGGGCCTTCGGGGCCTCCAGACCCACCCCGTGCGACGTACCGCCCGCCACGACGACCAGGAAGCCGTCCGAGGCCGCCTTCTGCTGCCGGTAGCCGAACCGGTCGCCCTTCGCCACACGCGTGACGTCCAGGACGGCTCCGCGGTACTCGGTGGCCTCGTGGTCCCCCAGCCACAGCCGCGTGCCGATGCGGGCGCGGAACCGGGTCTGCGGGAACTGCTGCTGGAGCCGGATCAGCTCGTCCGCCTTGAGGTGGCTGACGAACATCGTGTGCAGCGGCAGCCGGGCCGCGCGCAGCCGGTCCATCCAGCCGATGACCTCCTCGACGGCGTCCGAGCCGTCGGTGCGGTCCAGCGGCAGGTGGATGGCGAAGCCCTCCAGCCGGACGTTCTCTATGGCCTGGTGGAGCTGCGGCAGGTCGTGCTCGCTGATGCCGTGCCGCTTCATCGAGGACATCACCTCGATGACGACGCGGGCGCCCACGAGGCCGTACACGCCGTCGATCGACGACACCGAGCGGATGACCCGGTCGGGCAGCGGGACGGGCTCCTCGCCGCGCCGGTAGGGCGTCAGCACCAGCAGGTCACCGCCGAACCAGTCCTTGATGCGCGCGGCCTCGTACGTGGTGCCGACGGCGAGCAGGTCCGCGCCGAGCCGCGTGGCCTCCTCCGCCAGCCGTTCGTGTCCGAAGCCGTAGCCGTTGCCCTTGCAGACCGGGACGAGTCCCGGGAACTGCTCCTGCACGTGCTTGTGGTGCGCCCGCCAGCGCGCGGTGTCGACGTAGAGCGTGAGCGCCATGGCCGGACCCGGGACCTTTCTCGTGGCTGCGGTGTATCAGAGAGGGGAGAGCTGTGAAGGCTATGGAATCAAACGCCCGCGCGGCTCAGCGTCGCGACATGTAGATGTCGAGCGCCTTGTGGAGCAGCTTGTTCAGCGGGAAGTCCCACTCGCCGAGGTACTCGGCGGCCTGACCGCCGGTGCCGACCTTGAACTGGATCAGGCCGAAGAGGTGGTCGGTCTCGTCCAGCGAGTCGGAGATGCCGCGCAGGTCGTAGACGGTGGCGCCCATCGCGTAGGCGTCGCGCAGCATCCGCCACTGCATCGCGTTCGACGGCCGGACCTCGCGGCCGATGTTGTCGGAGGCGCCGTAGGAGTACCAGACGTGCCCGCCGACGATCAGCATGGTCGCCGCGGACAGGTTCACGCCGTTGTGCCGGGCGAAGTACAGCCGCATGCGGTTGGGGTCCTCGGTGTTGAGGGCCGTCCACATGCGCTGGAAGTACGACAGCGGGCGCGGCCTGAAGTGGTCACGGACGGCTGTGATCTCGTACAGCCGCTGCCACTCGGCCAGGTCCTGGTAGCCGCCCTGGACGACCTCGACGCCGGCCTTCTCGGCCTTCTTGATGTTGCGGCGCCACAGCTGGTTGAAGTTCTTGTGGACCTCTTCCAGGGAACGGTTCGCCAACGGCACCTGGTAGACGTAGCGCGGCTGCACGTCGCCGAAACCGGCGCCGCCGTCCTCACCCTGCTGCCAGCCCATGCGGCGCAGCTTGTCGGCCACCTCGAAGGCACGCGGCTCGATGAAGTCGGCCTCCAGGTCGCGCAGACGCTTGACGTCCGGGTCCTGGATGCCCTTCTTGATGGTGTCCGCGTTCCAGCGGCGGATGATCACCGGCGGGCCCATCTTCACGGAGAAGGCACCCTGCTGCTTCAGGTGCGCCAGCATCGGCTGGAGCCAGTCGTCCAGGTTCGGCGCGTACCAGTTGATGACCGGGCCCTCGGGCAGGTACGCCAGATAGCGCTTGATCTTGGGCAGCTGGCGGTACAGGACCAGGCCCGCGCCGACCAGGTGGCCGGTGCGCTCGTCGAACCAGCCGAGGCTCTCCGAGCGCCATTCCGCCTTCACATCGGCCCAGGCCGGGACCTGCATGTGGCTCGCCGACGGCAGGCTCTGGATGTAGGCCAGATGTTGCTCGCGGCTGATGGTCCTCAGGGTCAGGCTCATGTCGGGGCGCTCCTCGGGCTGGTGTGTCCCCATGGGTACAGGGGCTCCGGCTCTCGCGCCGAAGCCTACTGCGCCTTGCGAGCGCCCCGACCGGGCGTACGGGCGTTAACCCGCGCGGGTCAGCCGATGATCCCGCCGAACAGTCCGCCGTGGGCCATGCCGATCATGAAACCGACGCCTGCCGCACCGAGACCCAGGATCAGGAAGAACCGTTCCCTCGTGGTCTCCGAGATCCATTGCCCGTAGATGCCGGTGCCCAGTGCCACCAGCCCCGCCCACGAGGTAAGCAGGTGGAGGCTGTGGAAGAAGGACGTGATGAACGACAGCAGCCCCAGGGCGAACGTCACCGCCATCAGGGCGTCCTGAAGCGGATGGGACCTGCCGTCCGTGGCGAAGAGGGAACCGGCGGTGTTGGGTCGCAATGCCTGTGCCATGGGCACCTCCAGCGGAAGGCGGCGCATCGTAGCGCCGTACACACCCGATGTGTACAGATTGGCCGCCTCCGCGGCCGGATTTCAACCGGAAGCGGTGTGCGGGTACTCTGTACCGTCTGCACCGGTGTCTGCCCACGGCCTGGCGGCTCACACCGCAGCCGCACTGCCGGCTCCCCCGCGGGGCCCTCGATTGTCAGTGGCGGCCGATACCGTTGCGTACGCATCACGACCCTCCTGCCACGGAACGACCGTGGCCGCTGAGTCCAAAGGAGGTGGGTTCCACATGCGTCACTACGAAGTGATGGTCATCCTCGACCCCGATCTCGAGGAGCGCGCTGTCTCCCCGCTGATCGAGAACTTCATGACCGTCGTCCGCGACGGCGGCGGCAAGGTTGAGAAGGTCGACACCTGGGGCCGTCGTCGTCTCGCCTACGAGATCAAGAAGAAGCCCGAGGGCATCTACTCGGTCATCGACCTGCAGGCCGAGCCTGCGGTCGTCAAGGAGCTCGACCGCCAGATGAACCTGAACGAGTCGGTCCTCCGGACCAAGGTCCTCCGCCCCGAGACCCACTGAGCTCTCCCGCTCAGCTGATCTCGGGACCCGAGTAGCAGCAGCAAGCAGCCAGCAGCAAACCCGCCGAGAGGTTCCCCCATGGCAGGCGAGACCGTCATCACGGTCATCGGCAATCTTGTCGACGACCCCGAGCTGCGCTTCACCCCTTCCGGTGCGGCGGTCGCGAAGTTCCGTGTCGCGTCCACTCCCCGTACCTTCGACCGCCAGACGAACGAGTGGAAGGACGGCGAGAGCCTCTTCCTGACCTGCTCGGTCTGGCGGCAGGCGGCGGAGAACGTCGCCGAGTCGCTCCAGCGAGGCATGCGCGTCATCGTGCAGGGCCGGCTGAAGCAGCGGTCCTACGAGGACCGTGAGGGCGTCAAGCGCACGGTCTACGAGCTGGACGTCGAGGAAGTCGGCCCCAGCCTGCGCAACGCCACCGCCAAGGTCACCAAGACCGCCGGTGGCGCTCGCGGTGGCCAGGGTGGTTACGGCGGCGGTGGCGGCCAGCAGGGTGGCGGCGGCTGGGGCGGAGGCCCCGGTGGCGGCCAGCAGGGTGGCGGCGCTCCGGCCGACGACCCCTGGGCGACCGGCGCTCCCGCCGGCGGCGGCCAGCAGGGTGGCGGCGGCTGGGGCGGAGGCTCCGGCGGCAGCGGCGGCGGCTACTCGGACGAGCCCCCCTTCTAAGCCTTCGGGCCGAAGGCGGGTCGTACCCCAACTTCTTGATCACACAGGAGAAACACCATGGCGAAGCCGCCTGTGCGCAAGCCGAAGAAGAAGGTCTGCGCTTTCTGCAAGGACAAGGTCACGTACGTGGACTACAAGGACACGAACATGCTGCGGAAGTTCATTTCCGACCGCGGCAAGATCCGTGCCCGCCGCGTGACCGGCAACTGCACGCAGCACCAGCGTGACGTCGCCACGGCCGTCAAGAACAGCCGTGAGATGGCGCTGCTGCCCTACACGTCCACCGCGCGCTAAGGGAAGGGTGACCGACACATGAAGATCATCCTCACCCACGAGGTCTCTGGCCTCGGTGCCGCTGGCGACGTCGTCGACGTCAAGGACGGTTACGCTCGCAACTACCTCATCCCGCGGAACTTCGCGATCCGCTGGACCAAGGGTGGCGAGAAGGACGTCGAGCAGATCCGTCGTGCTCGCAAGATCCACGAGATCCAGACCATCGAGCAGGCCAACCAGATCAAGGCCCAGCTCGAGGGCGTGAAGGTCCGCCTGGCCGTCCGCTCCGGCGACTCCGGCCGTCTCTTCGGTTCCGTCACCCCGGCCGACATCGCTTCCGCGATCAAGGCTTCCGGTGGCCCCGAGGTCGACAAGCGCCGCATCGAGCTGGGCGCGCCGATCAAGACCCTGGGCGCCCACGAGACGTCCGTGCGTCTGCACCCCGAGGTTGCCGCCAAGGTCAACATCGAGGTCGTCTCGGCCTGATCGCCGCGTGATCGCTGTGCTCGCTTGAGCCGGTGAAAGGGGCCGTACCCATGAAGGGTGCGGCCCCTTTCCCGTGCTGGTTGGTGGGGCGACTCCCGTGTTGGGCGGAGGGGCGACGCAGCCGGTTTCACGTGAAACACGACAGCCTGCCGCGTTTCACGTGAACCCGGTCAGCGGGTCGCGCCCGTCACGATCCAGTGGCCCGATCGGGAGCGCAGCCACAGGGTCAGCATGCGGACGGTCATCATCAGCGTCATCGCACCCCAGAGCGCGGTGAGACCGCCGCCGAGTACGGGGACGAGCAGGGCCGCCGGGGCGAAGACGGCGAGGGTGATGACCATGGCCCAGGCCAGGTACGGTCCGTCGCCCGCCCCCATCAGGACTCCGTCCAGCACGAAGACGATTCCGCAGATCGGCTGGGAGAGCGCGACGAGCAGCAGAGCCGGCAGCGCGGTGTCCTTGACCACGGAGTCTCCGGTGAACAGTGGCAGGAAGAGCGGTCGGCCGGCCACGACGAGCAGACCGAGGACGATACCCGTCGCGATGCCCCACTGGATCATGCGGCGGCATGCCGCCCGCGCGCCCTCGGTGTCCCCTGCGCCGAGGTAGCGGCCGATGATGGCCTGTCCTGCGATCGCTATCGCGTCGAGCGCGAAGGCCAGCAGGCTCCACAGGGACAGGATGATTTGGTGCGCGGCGATGTCGGTGTCTCCGAGACGGGCCGCCACCGCCGTGGCCATCATGAGGATCGCGCGCAGGGACAGGGTGCGGACCAGGAGGGGAACGCCTGCCTGTGCCGAGGCCCGGATGCCGGCGGCGTCGGGTCGGAGGGAAGCGCCGTACCGGCGAGCCCTGCGTACGACGACGGTGAGGTAGACCGCTGCCATCCCGCACTGGGCGATGACCGTGCCCCAGGCCGAACCGGCGATGCCGAGCCCGGCACCGTAGACCAGTCCGGCGTTCAGCCCGGCGTTCGCGACGAAGCCGGCGACGGCGACGTAGAGCGGGGTCCGGGTGTTCTGCAGTCCGCGCAGAACACCGGTCGCGGCCAGGACGATGAGCATGGCCGGGATGCCGAGGGCGGAGATACGCAGATACGTCGTGGCGTAGGGTGCAGCGGTCGCGGAGGCACCGAAGAGGTCCACGATGCCGGGGGCCAGGGGCAGGACGACGGCGATGACCGCAACACCGAGCAGCAGCGCCAGCCAGATTCCGTCCATGCCCTGGCGGATAGCCGCCGGGAGATCGCCGGCGCCGACGCGGCGGGCAACGGCGGCCGTGGTGGCGTAGGCGAGGAAGACGAAAACGCTCACCGCGGTGGTGAGCAGTGCGGAGGCGACGCCGAGACCGGCTAGCTGAGCGGTCCCGAGATGGCCGACGATCGCACTGTCTGCCATGACGAACAGGGGCTCGGCGACGAGTGCGCCGAAGGCCGGGACGGCGAGCGCGATGATGTCTCGATCGTGCTGCCGCCGGCGGGCCTCGGGTATCGCGGGAGCCTGTGTCATGAGCATCAATCTAATCGTCCACAGGTAAGAGATGCAAGCGGCTACTGGTCCTTACCCCCTGACTTCGGTCGTGTCCTTTCGGGCGCCGTTCGAGGCGAACTTGGCCCGAGTGGGGAAGTTTTTCTTCTGCACAGCCGGTGGATGGCAAAGGTGCAGGTCAGGAGCTTCCTGTGGGTGAGATCGAGGGCTTGTTCACAGGGCTGTCCACCGGGTCGTGCACAGGTTTCGCCGAGTTCTCCACAGTATCGGGGTGGTCGTCCACATGGCCTGTGGATAACCAGATTGGCTGACGGTGCCGAGAGGCCTACCGTTGTCCGGCGCCCGCTCCTTTCTCCGGCCCGGGGAACGCTCTCCGTCCGGCCCCGGGAACCGTCACAAATCCGACGCGCCAGAACCGGAGTTGGGCCTCTTATTTGTCAGTGTCGTGCCGTACAAAAGAGGGCACGGCGAGGTCCGCCGTGCGGACGGGAGGAGGTGGCTCGGTGAGCATTTCCGAGCCCTTGGACGATCCGTGGGCCGACGCCGGACCCAGTGATCGTCTGCCCGCCTCCCGTCGGCGCAGCGACGGCGGCCGGGGTCGTGACGAACAGCACGACCGGGGCCGGGACAACAGCGGCTGGGACAGCGGGGGTTCCTCCTTCGAGCGGGTTCCGCCCCAGGACCTGGACGCCGAGCAGTCCGTGCTGGGCGGCATGCTGCTGTCCAAGGACGCCATCGCCGACGTCGTCGAGATCCTCAAGGGCCACGACTTCTACAAGCCCGCGCACGAGACGATCTACCAGGCCATCCTGGACGTCTACGCCAAGGGCGAGCCGGCCGACCCGATCACCATCGCCGCCGAACTCACCAAGCGCGGCGAGATCAACAAGGTCGGTGGCGCCGCGTACCTGCACACCCTCGTCCAGACCGTGCCGACGGCGGCCAACGCCGAGTACTACGCGGAGATCGTCCACGAGCGGGCCGTCCTGCGCCGCCTGGTCGAGGCCGGTACGCGCATCACGCAGATGGGATACGCGGCCGACGGTGACGTGGACGAGATCGTCAACAGTGCCCAGGCCGAGATCTACGCCGTCACCGAGCAGCGCACCAGCGAGGACTACCTCCCGCTCGGCGACATCATGGAAGGCGCGCTCGACGAGATCGAGGCGATCGGCTCGCGCAGCGGCGAGATGACGGGTGTGCCCACCGGGTTCACCGACTTCGACTCGCTGACGAACGGCCTGCACCCCGGGCAGATGATCGTCATCGCGGCCCGTCCCGCCATGGGTAAGTCCACCCTGGCCCTGGACTTCGCGCGGGCTGCCTCCATCAAGAACAACCTTCCGAGCGTGATCTTCTCGCTCGAAATGGGCCGCAACGAGATCGCGATGCGTCTGCTGTCCGCGGAGGCCCGGGTCGCCCTGCACCACATGCGGTCCGGCACCATGACCGACGAGGACTGGACCCGCCTCGCCCGCCGTATGCCGGACGTCTCGGCCGCACCGCTCTACATCGACGACTCCCCGAACCTGTCGATGATGGAGATCCGCGCCAAATGCCGGCGCCTCAAACAGCGCAACGACCTGAAGCTGGTAGTCATCGACTACCTCCAGCTGATGCAGTCCGGCGGCTCCAAGCGCGCCGAGAGCCGTCAGCAGGAGGTCTCGGACATGTCCCGGAACCTCAAGCTGCTCGCCAAGGAGCTGGAGATCCCGGTCATCGCGCTCTCCCAGCTCAACCGTGGCCCCGAACAGCGCACCGACAAGAAGCCGATGGTCTCCGACCTGCGTGAGTCCGGCTCCATCGAGCAGGACGCCGACATGGTCATCCTGCTGCACCGCGAGGACGCGTACGAGAAGGAGTCCCCGCGCGCGGGCGAGGCCGACCTGATCGTCGCCAAGCACCGAAACGGTCCGACGGCCACCATCACGGTCGCCTTCCAGGGCCACTACTCCCGTTTCGTGGACATGGCCCAGACCTGATCCGCCGGGCGTGAGCGCCCTTGCCCGGGAAACGGATTCGACGCCCGCCGACGCAACCGGTGAACTGGCCCTATGACAACTCAGGAAGCGCTGCTCCCCGGGACCCGACGTGCCCTGCTGCACCGGATCGCCGTCGCGCAGGCCGAAGGGCGGGCGCCGTCACTGGTCGCCGCCGTCGTGCGGGACGGACGGGCCGTATGGCACGGGGCGCGGACCTCGGTGGACGGACACGGACCGGACGAGACCGTGCAGTACCGGATCGGATCCCTCACCAAGACCTTCACCGCGGTACTGGTGATGCGGCTGCGGGACGAGGGCCTGCTCGACCTCGGTGATCCGCTGGAGAAGCATCTGCCGGGCACCGGCGCGGGGGAGGCGACGATCGCGGAACTCCTCGCGCACACCGCCGGGTTGGCGGCCGAATCGCCGGCGCCGTGGTGGGAACGGACGCCCGGGTCCCTGCGGCCCGAGCTGAGCGATGTACTCGGGGAGCAGCCCTTGCTGCATCCCGTGGGCCGGCGCCACCACTACTCCAACCCCGGATACACGGTGCTCGGTGCCCTGGTGGAAGAGCTGCGCGGGGCGCCCTGGGAGGAGGTGCTGCGCAACGAGATCCTGGAGCCGCTGGGCCTGCACCGTACGAGCGCCCAGCCACAGGCTCCACACGCCGGCGGCTGGGCCGTGCATCCCTGGGCCGACGCACTGCTGCCCGAGCCGCTCGAGGATCTGGGCAGAATGGCTCCGGCCGGCCAGCTCTGGTCGACCACCGCCGACCTGGCTCGCTTCGCCGCGTTCCTGGCCCGCGGAGACGACCGTGTCCTCAGTGCTGAATCGGTGCGGGAGATGCGTACCCCGGCAGCCCCCGCCGAGGCCGCGGACGTGATGGACGGGGCCACCTACGGACTAGGCCTGCAGATTCAGCGCCGTGACGGCCGGCTGCTCGTCGGGCACTCCGGATCGCTGCCGGGCTTTCTGGCGAATCTCACGCTCAGCGTGGAGGACGACGTGGCCGCGGTGGTGCTCGCCAACTGCACCAGCGGCCCCCTGCTGGGCGCGGTGGGTGCGGACCTCGTCCGGATCGTCGCGGAGGCGGAACCACGGATCCCCGAGCCGTGGCGGCCTCTGCGTGAGGTCGATCCGGCGGTGCTGGAGCTGGCCGGTCAGTGGTACTGGGGCACCCATGCCTTCGGGGTGAGGGCGGCCGCCGACGGCCTCCTCGCCCTGGCGCCGCTGGCCGGGGGAGGCCGCCGGGCTCGCTTCCGCGTAAACGGCGACGGCACCTGGACCGGCCTCGAGGGGTATTACGCCGGCGAGCTGCTGCGGCCCGTGCGGCGTCCCGACGGGTCCCTGAGCCACCTGGACCTCGGTTCGTTCGTGTTCACCCGGCAGCCGTACGACACCGAGGCGCCGGTGCCCGGCGGAGTGGACCCGGAGGGGTGGCGGGGCATCGGCTAGCTCTGGATGCCAGGGGTGTGTTTCACGTGAAACACACCCCTGTTCGGTCCGGCGGCTGTCGAAGTCCCCGGTCGGGATCAGCGGGCGCCTGCCGAAGTCCCCGGATCGGGATCAGAGGCGCAGCTTGAAGCCCTCGTGCGAGGCGGTGAAGCCCAGCCGTTCGTAGAAGCGATGGGCGTCGGTGCGTGACTTGTCGGACGTCAGCTGCACCATCCGGCAGTCCAGGCGTCGGGAGGTGTCGATCGCCCACTCGATCAGCCGGCTGCCCAGTCCACTGCCCCGCTCGTCGGCGTGGATACGCACCGCCTCGATGAGAGCGCGGGTGGCGCCCTGGTGGGAGAGTCCGGGGACGATCGTGAGCTGGAGGGTCCCGATCACCCGGCCTTCGCGCACGGCGACGACGACGTGCTGGTTCGGGTCGGCGGCGAGGCGTTCCAGAGCGGCCAGGTACGGCGTCAGGTCATCGGGGGACTCGCGCTGGGCGCCCAGTAGATCGTCGGCGAGCATTCCGACGATCGCCGGAAGGTCGTCGGCGAACGCGTTCCGTATTTCAAGATCTCCCATAAGTGCACCCTATGCGGGCACGTTCAGGGACTCCACGGCCCGCACCAGGGGGGCCAGCTCGGTGTGCCTGGACGCCTCGTCCAGGGCCTGGCGCAGCGCGGCGTCATTGGTGGGCCGCGCCTCCTCCAGCAGCCGCAGGCCGGCCGGGGTGACGTTGGTGTAGATGCCGCGGCGGTCGGTGGGGCACAGGTAGCGCTCGAGCAGGCCGCGGTCCTCGAGCCGGGTCACCAGACGGGTCGTGGCGCTCTGGCTGAGCACGACCGCGTCGGCGACCTGCTTCATCTGCAGATGCCCGCCCTCACCGTCGTGCTGTCGGCTGAGCACGTCGAGCAGCGAGTACTCGCGCACGCTCAGGTCGTGCTCGGCCTGTAGGGCGCGCTCGATGTGCGCCTCGATCCTCCCGTGCAGCGCAGAGAGGGCGCACCAGCCCTGGGCGAGGGCGGTGAGCGCGGGATCCGTCGCTGTCATTGGCGTTCTCCTCCATCCCGGAGCGGCTGCACCACCAGGGTAGAGCACGGCCGCAATAGTCGGCGCTTGCAAGTATCCCGCGTCTGCAACTATTGTGAACGCACGCAAAGCGCTCCTGCAATCATCTGGGAAAGGTGTACCCCCACATGCCTCTCGCGCTTCTGGCCCTCGCGATCGGGGCCTTCGGAATCGGGACGACCGAGTTCGTGATCATGGGCTTGCTGCCCCAGGTCGCCGGCGACTTCGGGGTGTCGATCCCCACTGCGGGCCTGCTCGTGACGGGCTACGCGCTCGGCGTGGTCATCGGTGCCCCGCTGATGACCGTCCTCGGCACCAAGGTCCCGCGCAAGCGGATGCTGATGCTGCTGATGGTCTTCTTCATCGCCGGCAACCTGCTCTCCGCCGTGGCCCCGGCGTTCGCGGTCATGCTGATCGGACGAGTGATCGCGTCGCTCGCCCACGGTGCCTTCTTCGGCATCGGCTCGGTCGTCGCGGCCGAGCTGGTCGCCCCCGACAAGAAGGCCGGCGCCATCGCCATGATGTTCACCGGCCTCACCGTCGCCAACGTCGTGGGCGTTCCCCTGGGCACGCTCATCGGGCAGAGTGTCGGCTGGCGCGTCACCTTCGGCATCGTCGCCGGCCTCGGTGTCGTCGGCCTCGTCGGCATCGCCAAGCTCGTCCCCGAACTACCCCGGCCGGAGGGCGTGCACCTGCGGCACGAGCTGGCCGCCTTCAAGAACGCGCAGGTCCTGCTCGCGATGGCGATGACCGTCCTCGGCTTCGGCGGGGTGTTCGCGGCCATCACCTACATCGCGCCGATGATGACCCACATCGCCGGCTTCGCCGACGGCTCGGTCACCTGGCTGCTGGTCCTGTTCGGCCTCGGCATGGTCGGCGGCAACCTCGTCGGCGGCAAGTTCGCCGACCGCGCGCTGATGCCGATGCTGTACGTCTCCCTCGGCGCGCTGGCCGTCGTCCTGGCACTCTTCACGCTCACCGCCCACAACAAGATCGCTGCTGCGGTCACCATCGCTCTGATCGGTGCCCTCGGCTTCGCCACCGTGCCGCCGCTCCAGAAGCGCGTCCTCGACCAGGCGCACGGCGCCCCGACGCTCGCATCTGCCGTGAACATCGGCGCCTTCAACCTGGGCAACGCCCTGGCCGCCTGGCTCGGCGGCCTGGTGATCGCGGCCGGCTTCGGCTACACGGCTCCCAACTGGGTCGGCGCCGCCCTCGCCGCTGCCGCCCTGGCCCTCGCCGTTCTCTCGGCCGCGCTGGAGCGCCGCGACGGCGCACACAGCTCCGTGGTGGCCGCCGGGACCCCCGCCGAGCAGCGGACACCAGTCCACCACTGAGCCGGCCGCACCATGGACGGCCCACCTCCCCCACCTCATAGACGTCCGTACCCGGGACGCACTCCCGGTACGGCACAAGCACCCACCACAGCACCATCCAAGGAGACACCTCCATGAGCACCACCGCCGTCGCCCCGCTCACGATCGAGGACGCCGAGCTGCTCATCACCACGGCCCGCCGAGCGGCCGAGGACGCCGGAGTCACCGTCAGCGTCACCGTCCTGGACGCGGGCGGCAACCTGCTCGCCTTCCGCCGGGACGACAGGGCCGTGCTGATCTCCGGAGAGACCAGCACCCGCAAGGCTTACACGGCGCTCCAGCTGAACTCGCCCACCGCCGGCCTCGTCGACGCCGTCCAGCCCGGCGGGCTCTTCCACACGCTGCCCACGGCCCTCGACCGTCCCCTGCTGTTCATCGCGGGCGGGGTTCCGGTCCACCGGGACGGCCGGCTGATCGGCGCCATCGGCGTCGGCGGCGGCGCGCCGGACCAGGACCACGGCTTCGCCACCGCGGCCGTGCAGCAGCTGGCCTGAGGAAGACCGTCGGATCCTCATGACACAGGGCCCCGCCGCTTCCGGCGGCGGGGCCCTGCACGCGCCTTACACGGCTCAGCCCGCGGCGACCGTCAGCGGCGCGAACCGGCGGGTCCAGTCTCCTGGCAGCTCCGTGATGCCGTACGTCATGACGGAGTTGAAGGCCACGGAAGCGAGCCCCCGTGCCTTGGCCCACGTCAGCAGCTCCTCGTGGCGCACATCGATGTCGGTGCGCAGCGGACGGTCCGTATGCGCCGCGAGTGAGGCGATGAGCGCCTTGGCGGTCTCGGTGTCCCGGGCGATCAGCGGGCCGACGACATGGGTGTCCATGTTGGGCCAGGCGGCCGCGTACCCGATGAGCCGACCGTCCTCCTCAGCCACCCGCAGCTGATCGGCGAAGGCCGGCAGCCGGGTGATGAGAGGAGTCCGGTCGGCTCCGAACACTTCCTCGTCGAGCCGCAGGATGGCCGGGAGGTCCTCTGCGGTGGCCGCACGCGTGACCGCCCCGGATTCCGGCCCGCCCGGAGTGAAGCGGCCCGTCAGCATCTCCGCCCGGCCCGTCACCTTGAAGCCCAGCTCCTCGTACAGGGGACGGCCGTAGGGCGTGGCATGAAGGGTCAGCGGAATGGTCCCCATGGACGACACGACATGGCGCATCAGGCGGCGTCCGACGCCCTGGCGGGCGTGGCGCCTGGCCACGAGCACCATGCCGATGGCACCGAGTTCCGGTCGTCCCCATGAGCCGTACTCCGTGACCACGCACGCTGCGACGAGACCACCCTCGGGGTCGTCGATGCCCAAGCCCTTCCCGGCTGCGAGGAGGAGCCCCCACTTGTGTTCCTCGCGTGGCCACCCCCGGTCTTCGGACAGATCGGCGCACGCGGTGAGATCGCGAAGCGTCAGGCGGCGGATGGGCAGAGCGGCGAGGGAAGGAGTTGGCACGCAGGTCAGGCTGTCCGACCGGCACCCCTGGCGTCCACCCGTTTCGATGCAGACGCACGTGCTTTTGGCCATCTCGTAGCCGGCTGCACAGCCACTGGAAAGCTGCCGGGTGTTTCACGTGAAACAACGGCAGCCGACTAGCCTCGGGCCATGCCCAGACTTCATCTCTTCGATCTCGACGGTACTTTGCTGCACGGCACCACCGCGCCGGTCGAGATTTCCCGCCAGTTGGGCCTGGAGGCGGAAGCGGTGGCGCTGGACCGCGCGATCGCGGCAGGGCGGATCGGGCCGCCGGAATACGCGGCGCAGGTGTACGACCTCTGGATGGAGCTGACCGAGGCGCATGTCCGGGCTGCCTTCGAGGCGGCTCCCTGGCTGGCCCGGATCCGGGAGGTCTGGGCGGAGATCAGAAGCACCGGCGACTACTGCGCGGTGGTGTCCCTCTCGCCCTCCTTCTTCGTGGAACTCCTCCTTGACTGGGGCGCTCACGCGGCCCACGGGTCCCGCTTCCCCGCCGTACCGTTCACCGAGCCCGTCGACCCGTCAGGGGTGCTCAGCGCCGCGGCCAAGGTGGCCATCGCCGACCGGCTGTGCGCGGAGTTCGGCGTGGCACGGGCGGACTGCGTGGCCTACGGCGACTCGTCGTCGGACAAGGAACTGTTTGCTGTCGTACCGGTCTCCGTGGCGGTCAACGCCGATGCCCACCTGGCTGGGCTCGCGACCCACTCGTACACGGGCCGGGACCTGTGGGACGCCTATGAACTGGTCGGACGAGCCGGGTAGAGCCGGCCGGATACGGCACGGCGCGGTGGACGAACTGCTCGCCGCCGGCTGACCGTGTTCATCCGAGGTCGGGCGCGTGCATGGCACGTACTCCCTCGATGTTGCCGTCCAGGTAGTGGCGCAGGGACAGCGGGACGAGGTGCACGGAGGCGATGCCGACACGGGTGAACGGGATACGGACGATCTCGTACTCACCGGCCGGCTCCTCCACCTCGGGGCCGTGCCGCAGGGCCGGGTCCATGGATTCCAGCCGGCACACGAAGAAGTGCTGGACCTTTACGCCGGTCGCGCCGCCGTCTTCACCGATGTGTTCGACGGTGTCCACGAAACACGGCACCACATCGGTGATCTTGGCGCCCAGTTCCTCGTAGACCTCACGGTGAAGGGCGTCCACGACGGTCGAGTCACCGGGCTCGACGCCGCCACCGGGGGTGACCCAGTAGGGATCGACGCCGGGCTTGGTGCGCTTGATCAGGATGAGGTCGTCGCCGTCCAGGAGAACGGCGCGGGCGGTGCGCTTGACCACGGGTCGGACGGTCATGGGAGAAATGTGGCCCGGCTGGTTCCACGTGAAACATCGCATGCCACCCTGACACGAACGCAGTGTGTCCACCTCGGCCGAACGGTGTCAGCACCAGGCCGCGGCGGCGCGCAGGAGCCACTCGTGGGCCCGTGCCACGTGAGGCAGCGCGAGGGTGCCGGCGCGCACCACCAGGAAGTACGTGCGCAGCGGCGGGATCGGCGGCTCGTGCAGGGGGATGACCGTTCCGTCGTCGAGGGCCTGCGCGCACAGGTAGCGGGGCAGCACCGCCAGTCCGGCCCCCGCGATCGTGCACGAGAGCACGGCTCGCAGGTCGGGGACGATGACCGTGCCCGAGGCGGCCGGGCGAGAGTCGAAGACGGAGGCCCAGTAGCGCGAGACGAACGGCAACGACTCGTGGACCTCCACGACAGGCAGGTTCTCCAGGGCCGGTGCGCCCTTCAGCCGCAGCGCGTCCACCCCGATCTGCTCCGCCCAGCGCGGGGCGGCGACCAGCACATGCTCCTCGTCGCAGAGTGGAGTGGAGGTGAGCAGCCCCCCGCGAGGGCGGGCCGTGCTGATGACCAGATCGTGGTGTCCGGAGGCCAGCCCTTCGAGGGTTTCCTCCGCCGTTCCGAAAGATGCCCGGAGCGCGCCTCCCTGGCCGTCGTCACCGGTCAGCTCGGTGAGGGCGGGCAGAGCGCGTTCGGCGACGAACTCCGGAGGCCCGGCGAGATGCAGTGCCCGGAGTGAGGAGTCGTCGTCCAGGCCGCTCTCGGCTATCTCCATCAGGGCATCGAGATGGGGTGCGGCCTTGTGGGCCAGTTCGTCGCCGATGGTCGTCGGGGTCACCCCACGGGCCTGCCTAAGGAAGAGGGGCCTGCCGAGCTGGCGCTCCAGTGTGCGGATCTGTGAGGTGACGGCGGGCTGGGAGAGGCCGAGCAACGCGGCGGCTCGGGTGAAGGAGCCGGCCCGGTGCACGGTGACGAAGGTCCGCAGCAGGGCCAGATCCATGACACGCCTCCCCTGTTCTGCCCTCCTCCGGCCCCCGAGGCAGACACCAACTATAAATAAGTCGATAGGTCTCTGTCGCTACTGTGATTGGACACTGACACAGAGTCAACTAGCCTTGGTCGCGCGGTTGTTCGCGCGCGTAACCGCAGACGGTCCGAGCCACGAGGGGGGAGGCTCGGACCGTCGTGCTTCCGGTCAGCCGGCGGACTCGTCCAGCGCGCGCAGCACGTCGGCCACCAGGTCCTCGGGGTCCTCCGCGCCGACGGACATCCGGATGAAGCCCTCGGGGACCGCGTCCCCGCCCCAGCGGCGGCGGCGTTCGGCCGTGGAGCGCACCCCGCCGAAGCTGGTCGCGTCCTCCACCAGGCGCAGCGCCTCGAGGAAACGCTCGGCACGCGCGCGTGTGGGCAGCGTGAAGGAGACGACACAGCCGTAACGGCGCATCTGCTGCGCGGCGACCTTGTGCGAGGGGTCGTCGGACAGGCCCGGGTAGCGCAGGCCGGAGACCTCGGGCCGCTGCCGCAAGGCCTCGGCGACGGCGAGCGCGGAGGCGCTCTGCCGGTCCACGCGGAGCTGGAGCGTGGCGATGGACCGGTGCGCCAGCCAGGCCTCCATGGGCCCGGAGATCGCACCGACGATCTTCCGCCAGCGTCGTACGGCGGCCATCGCCTCGGCGTCCCGGCCGGTGACGTAGCCCAGCAGGACATCGCCGTGCCCGGTGAGCTGTTTGGTGCCACTGGCCACGGAGAAGTCGGCGCCCAGCTCCAGGGGGCGCTGCCCGAGCGGGGTCGCGAGGGTGTTGTCGACGGCCACCAGGGCGCCACGCGCGTGTGCCTCGTCCGCCAGCCGCCGGATGTCGCACACGTCGAGCCCGGGGTTCGACGGGGTCTCGAGCCACAGCAGCCGGGCCCCGTCGAGCATCTCCAGCTGGGCGTCGCCACCGGTCGGTGCGGTGCGCACCTCGATGCCGTACGCCTCCAGCTGGGCGCCGACGAGCGGCAGCACCTGGTAGCCGTCGGACGGCAGCACGACCGCGTCCCCGGCACGCAGCTGTGAGAAGAGCACCGCGGAGATCGCCGCCATGCCGGAGGCGAAGACCAGCGTCTCGACGTCCTCCCGGCCGGGCGCCTCCAGCTCGCCGACGGCACGTTCCAGCAGCGTCCAGGTCGGGTTGTCGTCACGGCCGTACGCGTACGGCCCCGTCACCTCGCCGGGCAGATGGAAGTGCGCCGCGAACACCGGTCCGGGCAGGGTGGGCTCGTGCTTGACCGGCTCGGGAAGTCCCGCCCGCACCGCGCGCGTGCCGTCGCCGGTGCGGCCCTCGTCCTTCGTGGTCTCGCTCATGCGGCACGTCCCTCCAGTTCTTCCCGTACGGCGGCGAGCAGACCGGTGCTCGCCGCCTCCACCATCTCAAGACACTCCTCGAAGTCGTCCCGGCCCCCGTAGTAGGGGTCCGGTACGTCGAGGTCGTCGTCGCCGGCGGGGTCGAAGGAGCGGAGCAGGCGTATCTTGCGCGCGTCCTTCTCGGTGGGCGCGAGGCGGCGCAGGGCCTTGAGGTGGCCTGCGTCGAGCGCGATCACGAGGTCGAGCCGGGCGAACCACGACGGCTCGAACCGGCGCGCGACGTGCTCGCTGTCGTAGCCGTGCTCCCCCAGGACCGAGACGGCGCGCGGGTCGGCGTGCTCGCCCTCGTGCCAGCCGCCGGTGCCGGCGCTGTCGGCCACCACCCGGCCCTCCAGGCCGGCCTCCGCCACGCGCGCGCGGAAGACGGCCTCGGCCATCGGGGAGCGGCAGATGTTGCCGGTGCACACGAAACAGACGCGGTAGGGCATGGCGTGCTCAGTCCTCGTCGGGCAGGACGACGTGCAGCGCCCAGGAGACGACGGACACGATCAGGCCGCCGAGGACAGCCGTCCAGAAGCCCTCCACGTGGAAGCTCAGGTCGAGCTTCCCGCACACCCAGGAGGTAAGGAGCAGCATCAGCGCATTGACGACCAGGGTGATCAGGCCCAGGGTCAGGATGAACAGCGGGAAGGTGAGCACCTGCACGATCGGCTTGACCAGCCAGTTCACCAGGCCGAAGATCAGCGCGACGACGATCAGCGTGCCGGTCTTCTTCGCGGTGCTGTCACCCGTCAGGGTGATCTTGTCGAGCAGCCACACTGCGACCGCGAGGGCGCCCGCGTTGGCGATCGTCTTGACTACGAAATTCTTCATGTGTCTGATCGTGGCAGACCTGAGGGACGGCGAGCAGTGGCAGAGCAACCAGAAGCAGTGAGGCGAGGGCGGCAGCGGCGATGAAGGCATTCCGGCTGGACGAACTGGAGGCGGAGCGCACCGCCAACGAGGGCGCCTACCTGCAGTTCCTGCGCGAGCGGAACATGTCGGTCGGCCTCTACGCCCTCAACGCGGGGGAGCACGACCCGCAGAAGCCGCACAGCCAGGACGAGGTGTACTTCGTCGTCAGCGGCCGGGCGTCGATCACGGTCGGCCAGGAGACGACCCAGGTGGCACGGGGAAGCGTCGTGTACGTGCCGGCCGGGGTCCCGCACAAGTTCCACCACATCAGCGAGGACCTCAGGGTGCTCGTGGTGTTCTCTCCACCTGAGGCGTGACCCCGCGACCCTGGAGTCCCTAGGGGACGGGTCAGGGGAGGACAAGGGCCGCGCGGCCCCCGCCGGCCCCCCGCGCGGCCCTAGCATCGAGTGCAGACAACATCGACAACGCACGAGAACGCAAAGGACGAGGGCATGCGAGAGATCTTCGCGGGGCTGCCGTGGTGGGTGAAGTGGGTCGCGGTGCCGGTCATCGCCCTGGTCGTGTTCGGCGGCCTCATAGCGCATGTGGTCGGGCTCGTGATCAGCCTGCTGTTCAAGGTGCTCGTCTTCGTCGCCCTGGTCGGCGGACTGATCTACGTCGTGCGCAAGTTCACGGGGAACTCCTCGTCACGCAGCGACTGGTGAGGCGTACGGGGGACCGGTGACCGGTGAGGGGACCACCGATTCCCTCGGGCGAGGGAAGTTTCGGCGGGAGCCGTCTGCGCGGAGTGAGGGACGGTTAAAGTCCGGAACTCCCCACGGGATCCGGCCCCGTGGGCGGCGCAGACCCCCCTCCGTGCTCTTCGTCCGCACGGGCTGCCCCCTCGCGCTTCGGGAGTGACCCCTTGGCCTCGGTTGACACCGCACCGGCAGAACCCCACGCACCCCCCACCGCTCCGCGCTCCTGCGCACCACCCGGCCAGCCTCCGGCTCCTCTCGCGGTCGTCCCCGGGCAGACGCGTGCGGAGGACGCCCCGGGCCCACCGGCCACCGCGACACTCATCGGATCCGTCCAGCGCGCCATGCGCCTGCTGGAGGCCGTCGCCGCCCATCCCTACGGCGCTCCCGCCAAACAGCTCGCCCGCGAGACCCGTCTCGCCCTGCCCACGGCGTACCACCTGCTGCGCACCCTCGTGCACGAGGGCTATCTGCAGCGCGAGAAAGGGCTGTTCTTCCTGGGCGACGCGGCGGCGCGGCTCGCCGGCAGCGGAGTGCAGCAGAAACGTCGCAGCATGGTGGCGGACACGCTCGCGCACTGGCGCGATTCCATCGGTGTGCCGATGTACTACGCGGTGTACCGGGACGGGGAGATCGAGGTCATGTGTGTCTCCGACTCCCGCGAGGTGCCCGCCGTCGAGGAGTGGGCCGACTTCCGTGAGACCGGCCACGCGCACGCCATCGGGCAGTGCCTGCTCTCCCAGTTGGACGAGGACGCCCGGCGCGACCACCTGACCCGCTATCCCGTGCAGCCCCTGACGTCGTACACCGTGCGGGACAACGACGCGCTGCTGCGCCGGCTGTCCCGGCTGCGGCGCATGGAACCGGTGGTGGAGCGGCAGGAGTACGCCCTGGGGTCGGTCTGCGCGGCAGTCCCGATCACGGTCGGCACGACCGCGGCCACCATGGCCATCTCCCTCCCCGCTCAGCACGCCGACCGGCTGTTGCCCGCGGCGCACCGGCTGCAGACCGAGATCGGGCGGCATCTGGGCTCGCTCGCGCTCTCTATCAGTATCTGAAAACTTACTCCTTGTGATCTGTCGTGTACGTTCAGCAAGATTTGACCGCGGTTTAGAGGATCAAACCCGGCCAGTCGACGTCATATGACGGGGTATAGGCGATGCGCGAGTCCGTACAAGCAGAAGTCCTGATGAGCTTTCTCGTATCGGAGGAGCTCTCCTTCCGCATTCCCGTGGAGTTGCGTTACGAGACCTATGATCCTTATGCCGTACGACTCACTTTTCATTTGCCCGGCGATGCCCCGGTCACCTGGGCCTTCGGGCGGGAACTGTTGATCGACGGGGTCGGCCGGCCGTGCGGGGAGGGTGATGTGCACATCTCTCCCGTCGATTCCGAGGTGTTGGGCGAGGTGCTGATCCGGCTTCAGGTCGGTTCCGATCAGGCGCTGTTCCGCTCCTCGGCGCCGCCGCTCGTTGCCTTTCTCGACCGGACGGACAAACTCGTGCCGCTCGGGCAGGAGGGTGCGCTGGCCGATTTCGACGCTCATCTCGACGAGGCCCTGGACCGCATCCTGGCCGAGGAACAGAGCGCCGGCTGAAGCGTTACGGCAGGGGACCCCCGGTGCTCCGCAGGATCCCGGCGAAACCTGCAGTAACGCTTCTGCGGCTGGCGGTCGGCGATCGGCCTCCGGGATCACCGCTTCCGGCGCCGCCCCCGGCCGCCACGCGCCGGTACCGTCCGGGCCCCTGCCGTCGCGGGGCCCCCGGGGCCGGTCCGGTCGGCGGACACCACCAGTGCGGCCAGCACGGTGGTGACCGGGACCGAGGCGACGAGACCGATGGAACCCACCAGGGTGCGCACGATCTCCTCGGCCACCAGTTCGCTGTTGGCCACGGTACCCACACTGCTCTGCGCGATGGAGAACAGCAGCAGCAGGGGCAGCGCGGCTCCGGCGTACGCGAGCACGAGGGTGTTGACCACGGAGGCGATGTGGTCGCGACCGATGCGGATGGCCGCCCGGTACAGCCCGCGCCAGCCCATCGCCGGGTTGGCCTCGTGCAGTTCCCAGACGGCCGAGGTCTGCGTCACCGTCACGTCGTCCAGCACGCCGAGCGAACCGATGATGACGCCGGCCAGCAGCAGGCCGCTCATGTCGATCGACGGATACAGCCCGTGGATCAGACCGGTGTTGTCGTCCGTGTTGCCGGTGAGGGCGGCCCAGCCGATGAACAGCGAGCCGAGCACACCGATGAGGGACAGCGAGATCAGCGTGCCGAGCACCGCCACCGAGGTGCGGGCTGACAGGCCGTGGCACATGTACAGGGCGATCAGCATGATGGCGCTCGACCCCACCACGGCCACGACCAGCGGGTTCGAACCCTGCAGGATGGCGGGCAGGATGAACAGGGTCAGTACCAGGAAGCTCACGGCCAGAGCGACGAGTGCCATGACACCGCGCAGCCGGCCCACCACCACGACAGCGACGGCGAAGATCCCCGCGAGCAGCGCCATGGGGAACTTCCGGTTCACATCAGTCACCGAGTACTGCAGTTCCTTCGGTGCCGCGGGCTCGTAGGCGACCACGACCTTGTCGCCCTCGTGGAGCTGGCGCGACTGGTCCGGCTGCACGATCTCGGTGAACGTACGGTCCGCGTCCTTGCCGGTGTCCACCCGGACGGTCGCCTTCTTGCAGGTCCCGCCGGCCTCCTGTGCTGCGGGGGTGCCCTCGGTCGCGGCGGGGCTGCTGCCGGACGCGTTCACCGACTTGCAGCTGACCTCGACGACCCGGGTGACCGTGGCCTGCTGGGTCTGCCGGTCGAAGCCGACGCCGGTGGGCTTGTGCGACGGGGCTCCTCCGGGCCAGAGCACCACGAGGCCGACGATCACTGCGGCGGTGAACGGCACCAGGACGGCCGCGATGACCTTGCGCAGGTGCTTGGACACGGGCGTGGCCGGGCCATGGCTGTGCGAGTGGCCGTGGCTGTGCGGCCGGCCGTGGAGGCTCCCGCCACCGGTTGCGTGGTCATGCCCGGTGCCCTGTGCGGTGGCCTCCCGTCGGTCCGGCTCGGGCGGCTGGTGGGAGTACTGCTCCATCCTGGTCACCGCCAGATCATCGCAAGAACGGTGGGGGCCCACTGTTCAGCACGCCACACATGACGCTAGCGTGGAGGCACCTTTGCACACGCGGGAGCTCGGAGCACCGGGCTGAGAGGGCGCTGACCTCCGTAGACGCGATGTTTCACGTGGAACAAGCGGTGTTCCACACGAGACGTCGACAGACGGAAGCCGCTGCGTCGACCGCCGAACCTGTTACCGGGTAATGCCGGCGTAGGGAGTAGGTCTCATGACCAACAAGGACGCACGCACGCCTGCCTCCGTTCAGGACGACACGTCCCAGGAGGCCGGGAAGTCCATCGGCTGGCACAAGGCGTACGTCGAGGGCTCGCGCTCCGACCTGCGGGTGCCGGTCCGTCAGGTGCACCTCACCAACGGGCAGTCGGTCACGCTGTACGACACGTCGGGCCCGTACACCGATCCACTCGTCGATACGGACGTCCGCAGGGGTCTGCAACCGCTGCGGGAGAACTGGATCATCGGCCGTGGCGACACCGAGGAGTACGCGGGTCGTCCCGTCCGTCCGGAGGACGACGGGATCAAGCACACCTCGCCGCGTGGCGGGCTGCGCAACCTGGACGCGGTCTTCCCCGGACGCCCGCGGCAGCCGCGGCGGGGCCGCAGCGGCCAGGCGGTCACACAGCTGGCGTACGCGCGCCGGGGTGAGGTCACCCCGGAGATGGAGTACGTGGCCATCAGGGAGAACGTTTCTCCCGAGGTGGTCCGCGAGGAGATCGCGGCGGGCCGGGCGGTGCTGCCGGCCAACGTCAATCACCCGGAGATCGAGCCGATGATCATCGGCAAGCGGTTCCTGGTGAAGGTGAACGCCAACATCGGCAACTCCGCGGTGACCTCCTCCATCGAGGAGGAGGTCGAGAAGATGACCTGGGCGACCCGCTGGGGTGCCGACACGGTCATGGACCTCTCCACCGGCCGCAACATCCACACCACCCGCGAGTGGGTGCTGCGCAACTCCCCCGTTCCCATCGGCACCGTGCCGCTCTACCAGGCGCTCGAAAAGGTCGACGGCAAGGCCGAGGAACTGACCTGGGAGATCTACAAGGACACCGTCATCGAGCAGGCCGAGCAGGGCGTGGACTACATGACCGTCCACGCCGGCGTCCGGCTGCCGTACGTCCCGCTCACGGCCAACCGCAAGACCGGCATCGTCTCGCGCGGCGGCTCGATCATGGCGGCGTGGTGCCTGGCGCACCACAAGGAATCGTTCCTCTACGAGAACTTCGAAGAGTTGTGCGAGATCCTTGCGGCCTACGACGTCACGTACTCGCTGGGCGACGGCCTGCGGCCGGGGTCGATCGCGGACGCCAACGACGAGGCACAGTTCGCCGAGTTGAAGACGCTCGGGGAACTCAACCGGATCGCCAAGCGTTTCCATGTACAGACGATGATCGAGGGCCCCGGTCACGTCCCGATGCACAAGATCAAGGAGAACATCGACCTTCAGCAGGAGATCTGTGATGAAGCTCCGTTCTATACGCTCGGCCCGCTGACCACCGACATCGCGCCGGCGTACGACCACATCACCTCCGGTATCGGCGCTGCGATGATCGCCTGGTGGGGCACGGCGATGCTCTGCTACGTCACGCCGAAGGAGCACCTGGGCCTGCCCAACCGGGACGACGTCAAGACCGGCGTCATCACCTACAAGATCGCCGCGCATGCGGCGGACCTCGCCAAGGGGCACCCGGGTGCTCAGGAGTGGGACGACGCGCTGTCGGACGCGCGCTTCGAGTTCCGGTGGGAGGACCAGTTCAACCTCGCTCTGGACCCGGACACGGCTCGTGAGTTCCACGACGAGACCCTGCCGGCCGAGCCCGCCAAGACGGCCCACTTCTGCTCCATGTGCGGGCCGAAGTTCTGCAGCATGAAGATCTCGCAGGACATCCGGCGCGAGCACGGTGGCAGCCGGGCCGAGATCGAGGAGGGCATGGCACAGAAGTCGCAGGAGTTCGCGGCGGCCGGCAACCGGGTGTATCTGCCGATCGCCGAGTGACACCCGCACGGTGAACGCACGCACGGTGAACTCGCCGCTCCGGCCGGTCCGTCGACGGGCGGCTGGTGCGGCGGGCTCACGCCGTGCGTGGGCGCGAGGCGGGGCCCCTGCGGGCCGGGGTTATTCGGGCTGGTGCTCCGGGCCGCCGAAGTCCGGGCTCGTGTAGTCGGGACTGGTGAAGCTCGGGCGGCCGGACCCGGTGCCGTCCTCGGGGCTGCTGAAGCCGGGGCGGCCGTAGCCGAGGCGGGGCATGCGGCCGGTCTGGGCGGGTGGTGCCGTGTGGGGCACGGCGGCCTGGCCCGGCTCGGCGAGTGCCTCGCACAGGAAGGGCAGGATGCCGCGCTCCAGCAGAGCCTCCCGCCAGGCCTCTCTGGCCCTGTCCAGTTCCTGGTGCGCGGTGTCGTGGGCGCGGGCGTCCGCCGAGGTGCTGTTGCGCAATGCGGTGAGCAGCAGCCCGACGGCGGCGACGAGGATCGTCAGTGCGGTCAGGCCACCGAACACCCAGCCGGTGGTGAGCATGGTCCGGGCGAAGGTCTGGCCCGGGTCCAGCATCTTCAGGATGTAGCCGACGAGCAGGAAGAGGACCGCTGCGGTTCCGGACAGGAGGGGTGCGAGGACGGCGATGACCGCGACGGCGCCCGCCCCGGTGCTTTCGGCGGCCTCGTCGATGGTCGTGGCCACGGCCTGGGCGGGTGAACCGGGTTCCACGGCGGATGAGTTGTCGGTGGTGGCCGACGGGACGGACAGCGCCGGATGGCGCAGTTCGTCGCGGAGCCTGACGTAGTACTGGTACTCGGCCGCTGCGGCTTCCGTGATCAGGGCGCTGGCGTTGAGCGCCATGGTGCGCAGTTGCTCGGGGTTGAGCCGCTGTCCGACAGCGGCCAGTTCCGGTCGGTGTGGTGCGGAGCGCAGCGCCTCATCGAGGATCCGCTCGAATTCCTGGCGGTCCTCGCTCTGCAGGTACTGCGGAACGCTGTTCATGTGCATCCCCCGGTGCTCCGTAGGGCTTGGGGCTCGCACGCCGGCGAGCCGTCGGGCAGAAACGGAGGGGAGCCTGCTACGGATAAGCCGATGGTAGAGCCGTGACGGCGCACGGTGACAGGGGATTGCCGGAAATTGCGCTCCGGCCTGCGCGTACGCAGCCGGAGAACGCCTGCCCGCTTAACGCTCAGGCATCCAGGGGAAGTTGCTGGACCAGTAGCTTTCCGGCCATGGTCACTCCGCCGTCCATGGCGATGGCGAGCCCGTCCGCGTAGACGTGCGGACCGTCGACGGCGGGACCGGCGCTCTCCTCGCCCTCCTCGGAGCCGACCTCGCCGAGCAGGTAGGGAATGGGGCTGTGGCCGTGAACGACCCGGGTGCCGCCGTACGTATCGAGGAGGGAGCGCACGGCGTCGGCGCCACCCTCGTCACGGAAGGAGAAGCGCTTGGTGAACTTCCGGAACAGGTCCCAGACCTCGTCGGCGTCGTTACGGGTGATGGTCTCGCGGACCGTGTCGTTGACCGCCTCGATCGAGTCGCCGTAGTCGAGGTAGGCCGTGGTGTCGGAGTGGATCAGCAAGTAGCCGTCGACCTCCTCGACGGCGTCCAGGCGGGCCATCCACTGCAGGTGGTGGTCCTGGAGGCGGTCCATGTCGGTCTTCTGGCCGCCGTTGAGCAGCCAGGCCGCCTGGAAGGTGGCGGTGCCCGCGCCGGAGTTGACGGGGGTGTCGCCGAACCGCTTGGCGCCGAGCAGGAGCAGCTCGTGGTTGCCCATGAGCGCCTTGCAGTAGCCGCCCGCCGCGGCGGCCTCGGCGGACAGCCGCATGACCAGGTCGATCACGCCGATGCCGTCCGGGCCACGGTCGGTGAAGTCGCCGAGGAACCACAGCCGGGTCGTGCCGGCGCACCATTGGCCGGATGCGTCGATCAGGCCCTGCTCCCGCAGGGCGGCCATCAGGTCGTCCAGGTAGCCGTGGACGTCACCGACGACGTAGAGCGGTCCGGGGCCGGCCGCGGGCTGCGGGGCCGGGGCGGCAGGGGCGGGAGCCGGTTCGACGGGGACCTGGACGGTGTCACCGCGGTTGATGACGGGCAGGTCGCGCTGGGTGGGGGTGTAGCCCTCGGGGTACGCCTCTTCGGCGGGCGGTACGACATCGCCCGGGTGGACGCTACTGACATACGGACCGGTCTCGTGGACGTACGCGGGTACCCGGAAGTCGCGCAGCGTCGCCGTCCGCTCCACCTCGGGTCCCTGACCGGCCCCCTGAGTCATCAGACCCCTCCACCATTGCGCCGCATCTGCACCGCTTCGGACTGCCTGGTCGCAGCGGTCCGCGGTGTCGTGGGCCCATCATAGGAATGCGCGTCGCGCCGTGTGATGACCCAGGGGTGGTGAATCGGAACAAGGCTCTGGTTCACCGCGGCTTTCGCCCCATTTGGGCAGGTGTTGGTCCCGCAATCGGCCGACCGGATCCGCGCTCGGCCGATCTTCCGGCCCATCGGTCACCGGTCGCCCGGACTGTTTCCGCCTCGTGCCGGACCGTTCCTTCACTGCGCTGACCGCCGGCGCCCACCGGCCGGGCCCTGCATCGGCCGATGGATGCGCGGGACGGTGTACGGCGCCCGTCCCGTCCGGACGCCCCGTGCCCCGAGCCCCCTCGGGGCACGGGGCACGGGGCGCCGGGGCTACTTCTCGTCCGGTGTCCGGGGCGGGCTGACCGTCGTGCGTGGCGGGCGTCGCTGCGAGGAGGTGCGCACGATCAGCTCGGTCGGTATCACCTGCTCGACCGGCCGGTCCGCCTCGACGTTCTCGATGGCGTCGATGAGGAGCTGGACGACCGCGGTACCGATGCGGCGCGGCTTCAGCGAGAGCGTGGTGATGGGCGGCTCGGTGCTGGCGTACACCGTCGACTCGCTGCAGCACACCAGCAGCAGGTCCTCCGGTACGCGCAGTCCGTAACGGCGGGCGGCGGCGAGCAGGTCGGTGCCGTTGGGGTCGAACAGGCCGTACACGGCGTCGGGCCGGTCGGGCCGGGCGAGCAGCCGGTCGGCGGCGACGGCGCCGGCGCAGGGGTCGTGCGCCGGATAGGCCTCGTAGACGGGGTCCTGCCCGACCCGCTCGCACCAGTGCAGGTAGGCAGAGGTCGACAGGTGGGTGTAGGTGTCGGTCGAGGTGCCGGTGAGCAGGCCGATCCGCCGGGCGCCGGCATCGGCGAGGTGGTCGAGGATGTCGAGCACGGCGGCCTCGTGGTCGTTGTCGACCCAGGCGGTGACGGGCAGCGCCCCGGCCGGGCGGCCGTCGGAGACGACCGGCAGGCCCTGCCGGACCAGCTCGCTGACCACGGGATCCTGGTCGGAGGGATCGATGACGATCGTGCCGTCCAGGGCGACGTTGGACCAGACGTCGTGGCGGGAGGTCGCGGGCAGGATGACCAGGGCGTAGCCGCGGGCGAGGGCGGCCGAGGTGGCGGCCCGGGCCATCTCGGCGAAGTAGGCGAACTCGGTGAAGGTGAAAGGTTCATCCCCGTACGTCGTCACCGTCAGGCCGATCAGACCCGACTTGCCGGTACGGAGGGTGCGGGCGGCGGCCGAGGGGCGGTACCCCAGCCGGTCGGCGACCTCGCGGACATGGCGCCGGGTGGCGTCCGGGAGCCGGCCCTTGCCGTTGAGGGCGTCGGAGACGGTCGTGATGGAGACCCCGGCTGCGGCGGCGACATCTCTGATGCCCGCTCGGCCCGGCCGACTTCCTCGACGTGAGGTTTCCGCGCGGCTCACCTGGTGCTTCCCTGCTGCTGTCATGGCGAGCCGATAGTAGGGCTCATGTGGTGGGGTAGTGCGGACGCATATGCACGCATTGACAGGCACGTTTCTGCATGGTCATAGACCATCAACTTCCTTCGAAAAGAAGGCAGTTGATGAGACAGAGGATAAGACGTGTCTTGTCGACGCGTATGGACCTGCCAAGTGCCCGATGTCTCGAAGAGGTCTCAACTCACCTTCACGAGGGATGCGCGCCACGGCGCAAGCCACCGGCGCATAGATATATGTACGGCGCGCCCCCTGAAACGTACGCCTTCGTACAGTGATGCCCCTGATGCCCGTGGGACGGACGAGGTCCAGCTGCTCAGGAGGTCACCTCCCGGGGCCTGCCGTCCCGCACCTGTTCGCAGCGGAGCCGAATCCTCATAAGGTGAGGAGTATTGGAAGCCGGCGGTGTCGACGGGCCGCCGGTGGTCGCGAGGAGGACTGCGGTGAGCGAGACGAGCCCCAAGCTGCGCGCCGAGCTGGAGGGAATTCCCACCTACAAGCCGGGCAAGCCCGCCGCGGCCGGCGGACCGGTCGCCTACAAGCTGTCCTCGAACGAGAACCCGTACCCGCCGCTGCCCGGTGTGCTGGAGACCGTGACCGCGGCGGCCGGCAACTTCAACCGCTACCCGGATCTGGCCTGCACCGGGCTGGTCGCCGAGCTGTCGGACCGATTCGGTGTCCCGCTCGCCGACCTGGCCACCGGTACCGGCTCGGTGGGTATCGCGCAGCAGCTCGTGCAGGCCACCAGCGGACCGGGTGACGAGGTGATCTACGCCTGGCGGTCGTTCGAGGCGTACCCGATCGTCACGCAGATCAGTGGCGCCCGGTCGGTGCAGGTGCCGCTCACGCCCGGTGATGTGCACGACCTGGACGCGATGGCGGACGCGATCACCGACCGGACGCGGTTGATTTTCGTCTGCAATCCCAACAACCCGACCGGCACGGTGGTGCGGCGGGCGGAGCTGGAGCAGTTCCTCGACCGGGTGCCCGACGATGTGCTCGTGGTGCTGGACGAGGCTTACCGGGAGTTCATCCGCGACCCCGAGGTGCCCGACGGTGTCGAGCTGTACCGGAAGCGGCCCAACGTGTGTGTCCTGCGGACCTTCTCCAAGGCGTACGGGCTGGCAGGCCTGCGTGTCGGCTTCGCGATCGCTCACGAGCCGGTGGCGGCGGCGCTGCGCAAGACGGCGGTGCCGTTCGGAGTGAGCCAGCTCGCCCAGGAGGCGGCGATCGCGTCGCTGCGGGCGGAGGACGAACTGCTGGGCCGCGTCGGCTCGCTGGTGTGCGAGCGCACGCGCGTGGTCGACGCGCTGCGGGCCCAGGGCTGGACGGTGCCCGAGACGCAGGCCAACTTCGTGTGGCTGCGGCTGGGGGAGCGCACGGTCGCGTTCGCACAGGCCTGTGAGGACCACGGTGTGGTGATCCGGCCGTTCCCGGGCGAGGGTGTGCGGGTGACGGTCGGGGAGGCCGAGGCGAACGACATCTTCCTGAAGGTCGCGGAGGCGTACCGCAAGGAGCTGTAGTCCGGCGGCAGCTCTACTCCTCGATCAGCTCCACACGGATGGGATCACCGGCTCGTACGGTCGCCAGGAGGTCGGCGTTCCCGTCCAAGCTGCCGAGGACATTGCAGGGACTCGCGAGGCGGCACTCGTCGCCTCGCGAGATCGGTGTGGGCCCGAACGGCAGGGCGAGCGCGTCGCCGTCGGTCCAGAAGGCCACCGTGCCCGGTTCCACCACCTGTCGGGCGTCCGTTTCACGTGAAACCGAGACGCCTGTGTCGAAATACACCTCCTCACCCCATGTGCGCGCGGTGGAAGTCAGCGGCAGTGCCTTGACGAGAGCCTGGGTGGTCGGTGTGCGTGCGTCGAGGGTCGCGGTGATGTTGCCCGCGGGCCAGGAAATGCGTATCTGCATGGCGCGCAATTCAACAAGATGTTGAAGTCGCTGCCAAGGTCTTGACGCGAAGGCAGAGGGTGGACCCCCCTTCGATTGCAGAAAATCAGTGCGTCATAATGGCTTGTGAATGTGAACGCGTTCACAAGCGTGTCTCGTTTGCCCGGTGTGTCCGTGACAGGCGGGGCAAACCGCCGCTGTACCTCGGCGTAGTAAGGAGAGTGACGACGTGCACCTGGCTTTGGCGCCGGAGACACTGGCGCGCTGGCAGTTCGGCATCACCACCGTCTACCACTTCCTGTTCGTCCCGCTCACGATCTCCCTGGCCGCCCTCACGGCCGGGCTGCAGACGGCCTGGGTGCGCACGGAGAAGGAGAAGTACCTCAGAGCCACCAAGTTCTGGGGCAAGCTCTTCCTGATCAACATCGCGATGGGCGTGGTCACCGGCATCGTCCAGGAGTTCCAGTTCGGCATGAACTGGTCGGACTACTCGCGGTTCGTCGGTGACATCTTCGGTGCTCCGCTCGCCTTCGAGGCGCTGATCGCGTTCTTCTTCGAGTCCACCTTCATCGGGCTGTGGATCTTCGGTTGGGACAAGCTGCCCAAGAAGATCCATCTGGCCTGCATCTGGCTGGTCTCGATCGGCACGATCCTTTCGGCGTACTTCATCCTCGCGGCCAACTCCTGGATGCAGCACCCCGTCGGCTACAAGATCAACAAGGAGAAGGGCCGGGCCGAGCTGACCGACTTCTGGGCGGTGCTGACCCAGAACACCGCCCTCAGCCAGGCCTTTCACACCCTGTCCGCGGCTTTCCTGACCGGTGGTGCCTTCATGGTGGGCATCGCCGCCTACCACCTGGCTCGCAAGAAGCACATCCGCGAGATGAAGACCTCGCTGCGGCTCGGCCTCGTCACCGTGGCCATCGCCGGTCTGCTCACCGCGGTCAGCGGCGACACCCTCGGCAAGGTCATGTTCAAGCAGCAGCCGATGAAGATGGCCGCCGCCGAGGCGCTGTGGGACGGCCAGAAGCCGGCACCCTTCTCGATCTTCGCCTACGGCGACGTCGAGAAGGGCCACAACACCGTGGCCATCGAGGTCCCCGGCCTGCTGTCCTTCCTCGCGGACGACAGCTTCTCCTCGTACGTCCCCGGCATCAACGACGTGAACAAGGCCGAACAGGAGAAGTTCGGCCCCGGCGACTACCGGCCCAACATCCCGGTCGCCTTCTGGGGCTTCCGCTGGATGATCGGCTTCGGCATGACCTCCTTCCTGATCGGCCTTGCCGGACTGTGGCTGACCCGGAAGAAGTTCATGCTGCCGCAGGCCCTGCGGGTCGGCGACGACGAGGTGCCACACCTGGTGCTGTTCCGGAACGAGGCGCTGAGCCCGAAGCTCGCCCCCTGGTGCTGGCGGATAGCGACCTGGACCATGGCCTTCCCGCTGATCGCCAACTCCTGGGGCTGGATCTTCACCGAGATGGGCCGCCAGCCGTGGGTCGTCTACGGCGTCCTGCAGACCAGGGACGCGGTCTCCCCCGGTGTCTCCCAGGGCGAGGTCCTCACCTCGATGATCGTCTTCACCGCGCTGTACGCCGTCCTCGCCGTGGTCGAGGTGAAGCTGCTCGCGAAGTACATCAAGGCCGGCCCGCCCGAGCTGACCGAGGCCGACCTCAACCCGCCCACGAAGATCGGCGGCGACACCCGTGACGCCGACAAGCCGATGGCCTTCTCGTACTAGGCCGAGGGGACAGTCATGGAACTTCACGACGTCTGGTTCGTCCTGATCGCCGTCCTGTGGACCGGCTACTTCTTCCTGGAGGGCTTCGACTTCGGGGTCGGCATCCTCACCAAGCTGCTGGCCCGCAACCGCCCCGAGCGCCGGGTGCTGATCAACACCATCGGTCCGGTCTGGGACGGCAACGAGGTGTGGCTGCTCACCGCGGGCGGGGCGACTTTCGCCGCCTTCCCGGAGTGGTACGCCACCCTCTTCTCAGGCTTCTACCTGCCCCTGCTGCTCATCCTGGTCTGCCTGATCGTCCGGGGTGTCGCCTTCGAGTACCGCGTCAAGCGGCCCGAGGAGAACTGGCAGCGCAACTGGGAGACGGCGATCTTCTGGTGCTCTCTGCTCCCGGCGTTCCTGTGGGGCGTGGCCTTCGGGAACATCGTGCGGGGAGTGAAGATCGACCAGCACTTCGAGTACGTCGGCAGCGTGTGGGACCTGCTCAACCCCTACGCCTTGCTCGGGGGCCTGGTCACGCTCACCCTGTTCACCTTCCACGGGGCGGTGTTCACCGCGCTCAAGACGGTGGGGGACATCCGGGTGCGGGCGCGGAAGCTGGCCCGGTGGGTCGGTGTCGTCGCCGCGGTCGTGGCGCTCGCGTTCCTGCTGTGGACGCAGGCCGACAGCGGTGACGGCAAGAGCCTCGTGGCCCTGGTCGTGTCGGTGGCCGCTCTGGTGGCCGCCCTGGTCGCCAACCAGGCCGGGCGGGAGGGATGGGCGTTCGCCCTGTCCGGCATCACCATCGTGGCCGCCGTGGCGATGCTCTTCCTGTCGCTGTTCCCGAACGTCATGCCGTCCACCCTCGACGGGGACTGGAGCCTGACGGTCACCAACGCCTCGTCGAGCCCGTACACCCTGAAGATCATGACCTGGCTGGCGGGTATCGCGACACCGCTCGTGGTGCTCTACCAGGGCTGGACCTACTGGGTGTTCCGCAAGCGGATCGGCACGCAGCACATCGCTCCCGACGCTGCGGCCGGCGCCGCGCACTGAGTCCGCCGAGGGTGTGTTTCACGTGAAACACACCCTCTGGGCCGAAGGGCAGGTTTCACGTGAAACCCATCGATCCCCGTCTTCTGCGATACGCCCGCGCCACGCGGTTCTTCCTCGTGGCGGTCGTCGGTCTGGGCGCCGTCGGTGCCGGGCTGGTCATCGCCCAGGCGATGCTGGTCGCCGAGATCGTCGTCGGGGTGTTCCAGCACGGGCGGTCGGCGGGTGAACTGGCCACTCCCCTGGAGCTGTTGGCGGCGGTGGCCGTCGGGCGAGGCGCTGTCGCGTGGCTCACTGAACTCGCTGCGCACCGGGCGAGCGCTGCAGTGAAGTCGGAACTGCGGGGGCGGCTCCTCGACCGGGCGGCGGCACTCGGGCCCGGGTGGCTGAGCGGACAGCGGACCGGGTCGCTCGTCACCCTGGCCACGCGCGGGGTCGACGCCCTGGACGACTATTTCTCGCGCTACCTCCCGCAGTTGGGGCTTGCGGTGGTCGTGCCGGTGGCGGTGCTGGCCCGGATCGTCACCGAGGACTGGGTGTCGGCGGCGATCATCGCCGGCACCCTGCCGTTGATTCCGCTCTTCATGGCGCTGATCGGCTGGGTGACCGAGTCCCGGATGGAACGTCAGTGGCAACTGTTGTCCCGGTTGTCCGGGCACTTCCTGGACGTGGTCGCGGGACTGCCCACGCTGAAGGTGTTCGGCCGGGCCAAGGCGCAGGCCGCGTCGATCCGACGGATCACCGGGGAGTACCGGCAGGCCACTCTGCGGACGCTGCGGATCGCTTTCCTCTCTTCGTTCGCGCTGGAGTTGCTCGCCACGCTGTCCGTCGCCCTGGTCGCTGTGACGATCGGGATGCGGCTCGTCCACGGCGACATGGATCTGTACGTCGGGCTGGTCATCCTGGTGCTGGCACCCGAGGCGTATCTGCCGTTGCGGCAGGTGGGAACGCAGTATCACGCGGCGGCGGAGGGGCTTGCCGCGGCGGAGGAGATCTTCGCCGTGCTGGAGGCGCCGGTGCCGGCGTCCGGTTCCGGCACGGTGCCCGTCGGTGCGCTGGCGTTCGAAAGGGTCGGTGTCCGTTATCCCGGGCGGTCGGAGGATGCGGTCACCGATGTGTCCTTCACCGTCGAGCCGGGGGAGACCGTGGCGCTGGTCGGGCCGAGCGGGGTGGGCAAGTCGACGCTGCTGAGCGTGCTGCTCGGCTTCGTACGGCCGACCGAGGGGCGGGTCCGGATCGGGGGAGCCGATCTTGCCGGACTTGACATGGAGGAGTGGCGGTCCCGGATCGCGTGGGTGCCGCAGCGGCCGCACCTGTACGCCGGGAGCATCGCGGAGAACGTGCGGTTGGCCCGGCCTGAGGCGGATGACGCGGCCGTGCGTCGTGCTCTGCGGGACGCGGGGGCGTGGGAGTTCGTGGAGTCGCTGCCGGAGGGGGTCGACACCGTGCTCGGGGAGGACGGGGCCGGGCTGTCGGCGGGGCAGCGGCAGCGGCTCGCGTTGGCTCGGGCGTTTCTTGCGGACCGGCCTGTGCTGGTGCTGGATGAGCCGACGGCTGCGTTGGACGGGGGGACCGAAGGGGACGTCGTTGCGGCGGTGCGGAGGCTTGCGGTGGGGCGGACCGTGGTGGTTGTGGTGCATCGGCCGGCGTTGTTGGGGGTGGCCGACAGGGTGGTACGGCTGGGAGGTGCGGGGTGTGACGATGCGGGGCGTGACGGTGCGGTGCTCGAAGACGCCGAGTTGGTGAGGCACCCGGGGGACGGTCACCCGACCAGGGGGCTCCGCCCCCTGGACCCCCGCCCTCGCCCACCCGCCACCCGACTCGGTCGGCTGGAAGGCGGGCCTGAAGGGGACCGGTTCGGTGGGCTGGTTGGGGGGCCGGTGGGTGATCGGCTTCGCCTCGGTGGGCTGGATGGCGGGTCGGAGGGTGATCGGCTTCGGCTCCGTGGGCTGGAAGGCGAATCTGAGGGGGACCGGTTCGGTGGGCTGGTTGGGGGGCCGGTGGGGGGCCGGGGGTTTGGGGGCTCGGGGCGTGGGGGTGTGCTGCGGCGGATTCGGATGGGGGGTACGGCCTGGTGGGGGCGGCTCGGGGCCGGGTGGGGGCTCGGCAGCCTGGCGGTCGGGAGTGCTGTCGGACTGATGGCGACCTCCGGCTGGCTGATATCTCGGGCTTCGCAACAGCCGCCGGTGCTGTATCTGATGGTGGCCGTGACCGCCACCCGTACCTTCGGGATCGGGCGGGCCGTCTTCCGGTACGCGGAGCGGCTGGTGTCGCACGACGCCGTCCTGCGGATGCTGGCCGACACCCGGGTCGCCGTGTTCCGGCGCCTGGAGCGTCTCGCCCCCGCCGGGCTGCGCAGCGCCCGGCGCGGTGATCTGCTCACCCGGCTGGTGGCCGACGTGGACGCGTTCCAGGACTACTGGCTGCGCTGGCTGCTGCCCGCCGGAGTCGCCCTGGCCGTCTCCGCCGCCTCCGTGGGCTTCACGGCCTGGCTGCTGCCCGAGGCCGGGGCGGTCCTCGCGGCGGGCCTCCTGGCGGCCGGCGTCGGTGTCCCCCTGCTGACCGCGGTGGCGGCCCGGCGGACGGAGCGGCGCCTCGCCCCCGCCCGCGGCGTGCTCGCGACCCGCGTGACCGACCTCCTCACCGGCACCGCCGAGCTGACCGTCGCCGGTGCGCTGCCCGCCCGGCGGGAAGCGGCCCGGCGCGCCGACGCCACCCTCACCCGGATCGCCGCCCGCGCCGCCACCGTCACCGGGCTCGGTGACGGGCTGACCGCATTGGTCTCCGGGCTGACCGTCACGGCGACCGCGCTCCTGGGTGCGCGAGCGGTGGCGGCGGGGCGCCTCGACGGGGTGGCGATGGCCGTGATCGTCCTCACTCCCCTGGCCGCCTTCGAGGCCGTCCTCGGGCTGCCGCTCGCCGTGCGGTACCGGCAGCGGGTGCGGCGCAGCGCGGAGCGCGTGTACGAGGTGCTGGACTCCCCCGACCCCGTGCGCGAACCCGAGCGTCCCCGGCAGGCGCCCGCGTCGCCGTTCCCGTTGGCCGTCAAGGGGCTGGCCGCGCGGTACGGGGGGCAGCGGCGAGAGGCGCTCGCCGGGCTGGACCTGACGCTGGAACAGGGGCGCCGGGTCGCGGTGGTCGGGGCCTCCGGTTCCGGCAAGACGACCCTCGCCCAGGTGCTGTTGCGCTTCCTCGACCCGGAGGCGGGCTCGTACACGCTCGCCGGTGTGGACGCGTACGAGCTGGCCGGTGACGACGTACGGCGGCTCGTCGGACTCTGTGCCCAGGACGCGCACCTCTTCGACAGCTCGGTCCGCGAGAACCTGCTGCTGGCCAGGAAGGACGCCACCGAAGCGGAGCTGCGCGGGGCGCTGGCCCGGGCCCGGCTGCTGGGCTGGGTGGACTCGCTGCCCGACGGCCTGGACACGCTGGTCGGTGAGCACGGGGCGCGGCTGTCCGGCGGGCAGCGGCAGCGGCTGGCGCTGGCCCGCGCACTGCTGGCCGACTTCCCCGTCCTGGTGCTCGACGAGCCCGCCGAACATCTGGACCTCCCGACGGCCGACGCGCTGACCGCCGATCTGCTGGCCGCCACGGAGGGCCGTACGACCCTGCTGATCACCCACCGGCTGGCGGGGCTCGACGCGGTCGACGAGGTGCTCGTGCTCGAGGCGGGCCGGGTGGTCCAGCGTGGGCCGTACGAGCAGTTGGTCGCCGCGGACGGGCCCCTGCGGGAGATGGCCCGGCGGGAGGCGCAGGCGGAGTCCCTGGCGGGCACATGAGCCGAGGCGAGGGTGCGGTGACGGGCGGGCAGGAGCCGGGGCGAGGGGCGAGGGTGCGGTGACGGGCGGGTAGGACCTGAGAAGTGCTCAGCCGGCCCTCCCTTGATCCGCCGGCCTTGATTGAGCCGCAGGCCCTCCCCTGATCCGCCGGCCTTGCTGAATCCGCCGGCCCTGCCGTGAGCCGCCGACCCTGGCTTGATTCGCCGGCCTTGCTTGATTCACCGGCCTTGCTTGAGCCGTCGGCCCTGCCTTGAGCCGCCGGACAGGGGCTAGCGGGCGCGGTTCGCGAGTAGTTGTTCGATCACCACGGCTACGCCGTCGTCGTTGTTGGCGACCGTGCGGCCCGACGCGGCGGCGATGACGTCCGGGTGTGCGTTGCCCATCGCGTACGACTGACCGGCCCAGGTCAACATCTCGACGTCGTTGGGCATGTCCCCGAAGGCCACGACCTCCTCGTGCGAGATGCCGCGCTCGGCGCAGCAGAGGGCGAGGGTGCTGGCCTTGGAGACGCCGGGGCCGCTGAGTTCCAGCAGGGCGCTGGGGCTGGAGCGGGTGACGTTGGCGTGGTCGCCGACGGCGAGACGGGCCAGGGTCAGGAACGCGTCCGGGTCGAGGGAGGGGTGGTAGGCGAGGATCTTGAGAACGGGCTGATCGGCGTCCGGGCCGTCGGGCGCGAGCAGTTCCTCGGCGGGCAGCAGGTTGTCCGGTATCTCCATGTGCAGCTTGGGGTAGTCCGGCTCCTGGTGGAAGCCGTACGTCTGCTCGACCGCGAACACCGTGCCGGGTGCCGCCTCGCGCAGCAGCTGTGCGGCGGCCAGCGCGTTCTCCCGGGCCAGTTCGCGCACCTTCACGAACCGGTGCTGGCCGGGGCCGCCGTGCAGGTCGACCACGGCGGCACCGTTGCCGCAGATGGCCAGGCCGTGGCCGTGCACGTGGTCGCTGACCACGTCCATCCAGCGGGCCGGCCGGCCGGTGACGAAGAAGACCTCGATGCCGGCCTCCTCGGCGGCGGCCAGTGCGGCGACCGTGCGGGGGGAGACCGACTTGTCGTCGCGCAGCAGAGTGCCGTCGAGGTCGGTGGCGATCAGCCGCGCGGGCAGGGCGGCGGCAGGGGTCCCGGGCTGTCTGGTCGCTGAGGTCACCCGGTCATTCTCGCCCAGGGCCCCGCACGGCCGTGCAGGGCCCCGCGGGGGTGAGACGCAGGGCCTCGCGCGGGTGAGGCGCAGGGCCCCGCGGGGGTGAGACGCAGGGCCTCGCGCGGGTGAGACACGGCTGACGTCTCGTGCCGCTGTGGCGGGCGCCGGTCAGGTCAGCTGGGCCAGGGCCTCCATGGCGATCCGCTCGAAGACCTTCTCCTCCGTGGCGAAGAGGGAGTCCGGGACCGGCCAGTGGATCACGATCTCGGTGAAGCCCAGCTCCTGGTGGCGGCCCGCGAAGTCCACGAAGGCGTCCAGGGACTCCAGCGGCCGGCCGCGGTCCGGAGTGAAACCGGTGAGCAGGATCTTGTCCAGCTCGGCCACGTCCCGACCGGTGGCCTCGCACGCCTCCGCCAGCTTCGCGGCCTGTCCGCGCAGCGCCTCGACGGACTGCTCCGGGGTCCCGGTCTCGTAGAGCTTCGGGTCACCGGTGGTCACCCACGCCTGCCCGTGGCGCGCGGCTAGCCGGAGGCCGCGGGGGCCGGTGGCCGCCACCGCGAACGGCAGCCGGGGGCGCTGCACACAGCCCGGTATGTTCCGGGCCTCGTGCGCGGAGTAGAAGCGGCCCTCGTGCGACACCTCGTCCTCGGTGAGCAGCCGGTCCAGCAGGGGCACGAACTCGGCGAGCCGGTCGGCGCGCTCGCGCGGGGTCCAGGGCTCCTGGCCGAGGGCGGTGGCGTCGAAGCCGGTGCCACCGGCGCCGATGCCGAGGGTGATCCGGCCCCCGGAGATGTCGTCCAGGGAGATCAGTTCCTTGGCGAGGGTCACCGGGTGGCGGAAGTTCGGGGAGGTGACGAGCGTGCCGAGGCGCATCCGGTCGGTGGCCGCCGCAGCCGCGGTCAGCGTCGGTACCGCGCCGAACCAGGGGCCGTCACGGAAGCTGCGCCAGGACAGGTGGTCGTAGGTGTACGCCGTGTGGAAGCCGAGCTGTTCCGCCCGGACCCAGGCCGAGCGGCCGCCTTCGCTCCAGCGGCGGTAGGGCAGGATCACGGTGCTCAGACGCAGACTCATGCGTTCGAGAGTAAGGGGACCGGCTGACAAGGAAGGAAATGGTCACCGTACGTCGTCGGACGGCCACGCAATGGGCAGGACGGCGGGCTCCGTAATTCGGCGTCGGCGCTTCCTCCGCCCCGCCCTCCCTCAGCTCCCCGGCGGTCTTCCGCCTCCGCCCCCTCAGTTGCCCGGCGGTCTTCCGCCCCCGCCCTCCCTCAGTTGCCCGGCGGTCTTCCGCCCCCGCCCTCCCTCAGTTGCCCGGCGGTCCTCCGCCCCCGCCCTCCCTCAGTTGCCGCCCGGAAAGCGCAGGTAACGCGGGGGGACGGTGGCTGTCAGCCAGACTCCGTTGGCGCTGATGTGGAAGACGTGGCCGTCCCGGTGCATGGCGCCGGAGTCGACGGTGAGCACGACGGGCCGGCCCCGTCGGGCACCCACGCGGGTGGCGGTGTCCCGGTCGGCGGAGAGGTGGACGTCGTGGCGGCTCATGGGCCGCAGGCCCTCCGCGCGGATCGCGTCCAGGTGGCGTGCGACCGTCCCGTGGTAGAGGTACGGCGGTGGGGTCGCCGGGGGCAGGCCGAGGTCGACGTCGATGCTGTGGCCCTGGCTGGCGCGGATTCTGGTGCCTTCGATCACGAAGCGCTGTTTGTCGTTCGTGGCGACCACGTGGTCCAGTTCTTCGCGCGTGAACGCGAAGCCGTGGGCCGTGGCCGCGGCGATCAGGGTGTCGATCTCCACCCAGCCGCCCGGGTCCGGAGCGAGCCCGATGCGCTCGGGCTGGTGCCGCAGGTGTCTGGAAAGGTACTTCGACACCTTCACGGTGCGCTGTTCGTCCATGCGTCCAGGGTGTGGGAGAGACGTGGATCACGCAGGCTATTTTTTGCGCACAGGTTTGATCCACAACCAAGTGGAGTTATCCACAAGGGAATTGGCGAAGCTGTGGACAAGTGATAGGCCATTCAGGGGGTTTCGCGAACATTATTTGAGTCGGCCGGAGATGGGATCAGGCCGTCCAAGGAACGTGCAGCAAGCTCGCGTTCGGCTGCCAGTGCGATGAACTCGGCGGTTCGCTCCCGTCCAACCAGCCTTTCGACGGCGCCGATCGTGTCTGCCGGCAGGGCCACGGAGCGCGTGCCGGAGGGGGCTGCCGGTGCCATGCCGGCGCCGAGGTGGTTGCGCAGGTGCCTGGTCGCCAAGCCGCGCATGGCACGGGCCAGTTCCGCGTCCACCGTCTGCTGGGCCAGGGGGCGCAGCCGGCGGACCAGCGTGGCGGCTTCGGCCGCGTGCGCATCCGTGCGACGGGCCGGGTCGTCCAGGTAGCGGGCGAAGACGTATTCCGTGGTGAACTCGAGGAAACGGGCGGCGATGTGCTCGACCTGGGTCCTCAACTCCCGCAGGTGGGCGGAGATCGCGGACAGTGGTACCCCGGCCGCGTGCAACTCCGCTGCCACGGAGAGTTCTTGGGGACTCGGCACCAGGAACGTGTCGGGGTCGTCGTCGACCGGCTCCAGTACGCCCAGGTCGACCGCCTCGGCGACGGCGTCGTCGTCGGGGGCGCCGCCGAAGCGGTCGTCCAGTTCGGCACGGGTGATGCGGGCGGGCTGTTCGTCCGTCCACGGGCCGTCCACCTCGGTGACCAGTCCGAGGACGCCGCCCAGGCCGCGGCCGGTGTCCCAGGCGTCCAGGAGTTCCTTGATCGAGGCCAGGCTGTAGCCGCGGTCGAGGAGGTGGGCGATCTGGTGGAGACGGGTGACGTGGGCGTCCGAGTAGAGGTTGGCCCGGCCACGGCGTTCGGGGCGGGGGAGGAGGCCGCGGTCCTGGTAGGCGCGGATGGTCCTGACCGTGGTGCCCGTGCGGTGGGCGAGGTCTTCGATGCGGTAGGTCCGAGGGATCGCGGGGTCCGGCATCTTCAGGTCCCCCGGCCGGTGTCCGGTCCCCGCCGGGTCACAGCCGCGGTTCCACCCGTGCCACCCGCCGCAACAGTCCCGGCGCGAACCGTGAGAGCAGGTGCGCTCCCCGCGCTTCCGGCGTCACCGGTACCACCGCCTTGTTGTGGGCCACGGCGTCCAGGACCGCCGCGGCCACCTTCTCCGGCGGATAGTTGCGCAGCCCGTACAACCGGGCCGACCTCTGCCGGCGGCGCCGCTGTTCCGCCTCGTCGACGCCGGTGAAGCGGGCCGTGGAGGTGATGTTGGTGTTGACGAAGCCGGGGCAGACGGCCGTGACTCCGATGCCCTGCCCGGCCAGTTCGGCGCGCAGGCACTCGGAGAGCATCAGGACCGCCGCCTTGGAGGTGCTGTAGGCCGGCAGGGCACGTGAGGGCTGGTAGGCCGCCGCCGACGCGATGTTGACGATGTGGCCGCCCTGGTCCCGCTCGGCCATACGTGCCCCGAAGAGCCGGCAGCCGTGGATCACGCCCCACAGGTTGACGTCCAGGACCTTGCGCCAGTCGTCGGTCGTCGTCGCGAAGAAGGAGCCCGACAGGCCGATGCCCGCGTTGTTGACCAGGACGTCGAGCACGCCGTACTCGCGGTGGACTTTCTCCGCGAGCTTCTCCATGACCTGCTCGTCGGCGACGTCGGCCGGCTCGGCCCAGGCCTCGGGCGCGCCGACCAGCCGGGACAGCTCGGCGGTGCGGGCCGCGGACTCCGCGTCACGGTCCACGGCGATCACGCGCGCGCCCGCCTCCGCGAAGGCGAACGCCGTCGCCCGGCCTATGCCGCTGCCCGCGCCGGTCACCAGCACCAACTGCCCGCCGAACCGGTCGGCATGGCGGCCGGCGGGCTGCCGGGCGGGACGGCCGCCGTCGACGGACATGACGAATTCCCCGATCCAGGAGGCGACCTGATCGGGCCGGGTGCGCGGGATCCAGTGCTTGGCCGGCAGGGTGCGGCGGGTCAGCTGCGGCACCCACCGGTCCAGGTCGTCGTACAGCCGCTCCGAGAGGAACGCGTCGCCCTGGGGCGTGATGAGCTGCACGGGCGCGTGCGCGTACGCGTCCGGGCGCGGCCTGCGCAGCCGGGCGCGGACGTTGTCCCGGTACAGCCAGGCGCCGTGCGCCGCGTCGGTGGGCAGGGAGCCGGTCGGGTAGTCGCCGCCGGGGACCCGCTCGACCCGCTCCAGGATCTTCGGCCAGCGCTTGCCGAGCGGGCCGCGCCAGGCCAGCTCGGGCAGGACCGGTGTGTGCAGCAGGTAGACGTACCAGGACTTGGCGCCCTGGCCGAGGAGCTGGCCCACCCGGCGGGGGGTCGGACGCTTCACACGCGCGTTGATCCAGTGCCCGAAGTGGTCAAGGGACGGCCCGGAGATCGAGGTGAAGGAGGCGATACGGCCCTCGGTGCGGCCGACCGTGACGAACTCCCAGGCCTGCACCGAGCCCCAGTCGTGGCCGACCAGGTGCACCGGGCGGTCCGGGCTGACCTCGTCCACGACGGCGAGGAAGTCGTCGGTGAGCTTGGCCAGGGTGTAGCCGCCGCGCAGCGGCCGGGGTGCGGTGGAGCGGCCGTGGCCCCGCACGTCGTACAGCACCACGTGGAAGCGGTCGGCGAGGCGTACGGCCACCTCGGACCAGACCTCCTTGCTGTCCGGGTAGCCGTGCACCAGCACCACCGTCGGCTGTTCCGGATCGCCCAGTTCGGCCACGCACAGCTCGATCCCGCCGGTCCGCACCCAGCGCTCACGCGCGCCTTCCAGTGTCACTTCTCCTCCGCCCAGCGCCGCACGTGCGGCAGATCGTCGTCCAGCCAGAACGCGCTCTGCTCGGGGTCCCGGGAGTCGGTGACCACCAGGATCTCCTCGAACTTCGCGCCGGTCCCGCGGAAACCGAGGTGGGGTTCGACCGCCCACAGGCCCGGCTGCGGGGGGTGGTCCGAGAAGCGGTACGGCGACCACAGCGGTGACCAGCCCTCGCGGTGGCCGTGCAGCGCGTCGGCGGCCAGACCCTTCAGGGACTGTGTGCCGAACCCGAACAGGCGGGGCGAGAAGCGGCGCTGCTTCACCCGGTCCACCTTGTGGGCGATCACGCCGAAGGGGTACGCGCGGTGCCGGTTGGCGTAACCCTGGCGGACCATGAGCCGGTCCACGTCCGCGTAGATCTCGCGCAGCGGGCGCCGCTCGCGCACCTCGCGCAGGATCAGTTCCCGGTGCGCCTCCAGGTCGGCCATCAGCCGGTCCTGCACCGGGTTCACGCCCAGGGAGCCGGAGTAGCCGATGTCCGCCGTGTACCCCTCGTACACCGGCGCCATGTCCAGGATGAACGGCATCCCGGGCTCCAGTGCGCGGTCGGTCGGGAAGAACTGCAGGGGGATGCGGAAGTTCACGAACGCCGTGCGGTCCCCGAACCAGGCGAAGGGGAGGTGGAACCAGTCCCGCACCCCGCGCTCGCGCAGCCACTCCCGCTGCATCCGCGCCGCCTCGCGTTCGGTCACGCCCGGCTCGAGGCGCGCCGCGACCGCCTCCGCGCATTCGTAGGCGAGCCGCTGCACCCGCCTGAAACCCTCCAGTTCCACGGAGAGTCCGCTGCTCACTGCCGTCGTCATGCCGCCCCGTCCCGTCGCCCTGGCGGTCCGTCCGCCGTGCCGTCCGCCGTCCCGGAGACTCGTCGCGTCGACCGGTCCGTAGTCCCGGAGACTCGTTCCGCCGGCCCGTGCGCCGGCCCTGCGACCCGTCCGTCGACCGCGGTACGTGTCCGTAACTTGACACTGGTGAATGTGACAGTTGTTAGAGGCGGCGTCAATAGGCGGGATCAAGGGCTGTGGACGACGGCGGCCCCGGGGCTCTGGCACACCCTTGGGTAGGGATCCCTCAGGGACCCGTAATACCTGGGACGGACGGGGAAACGGCTCTGAGGTCTGACGACGGACGTGGTCCGGATCACTACCGTCGATGCCGTGACTGTGATCGCGACCGAAAGCCTGAGCAAGCGGTTCCCCAGGGTGACCGCGCTCGACCGGCTGTCCGTGGACATCGGGCCCGGTGTGACCGGACTCGTCGGAGCCAACGGCGCCGGCAAGTCCACCCTGATCAAGATCCTGCTGGGCCTGTCCCCCGCGTCGGAGGGCCGTGCCGAGGTGCTCGGCCTCGACGTGGCCACCAAGGGTGCCGCCATCCGCGAGCGCGTGGGCTACATGCCGGAGCACGACTGCCTGCCGCCCGACGTCTCGGCCACCGAGTTCGTCGTGCACATGGCCCGCATGTCCGGACTGCCGCCCACCGCGGCCCGCGAGCGCACCGCGGACACCCTGCGCCATGTCGGCCTGTACGAGGAGCGGTACCGCCCCATCGGCGGCTACTCGACCGGCATGAAGCAGCGCGTGAAGCTCGCCCAGGCCCTGGTGCACGACCCGCAGCTGGTCTTCCTCGACGAGCCGACCAACGGTCTCGACCCGGTCGGCCGCGACGAGATGCTCGGCCTGATCCGCCGCATCCACACCGACTTCGGCATCTCGGTCCTGGTCACCTCGCACCTGCTGGGCGAGCTGGAGCGCACCTGCGACCACGTGGTCGTCGTCGACGGCGGCAAGCTGCTCCGCTCCAGCTCCACCACCGACTTCACGCAGACCACGACCACCCTCGCGATCGAGGTCACCGACAGCGACGCCCACCCCGACGGCACCCGCGCGGTCCGCGAGGCGCTCCTCGCGCGCGGGCTGGAGACGCACGGGGAGGCCGGCGGGCTGCCCGGCGCCGGACACATCCTGCTGCTGACCGCGACCGGCGAGGAGACGTACGACCGCGTCCGGGACGTCGTCGCCGACCTCGGCCTCGGCCTGGTGCGCATGGAACAGCGCCGGCACCACATCTCCGAGGTGTTCACCGGCACCGACGAACAGCGGAAGGAGGCCGTCGGCCATGGCGGTTGAGCACCCCCCGGCAATGCCCGCCGGCGACCAGACCCGCATCCACGACATCGGCTACCGCGGCTACGACGGCCCCCGCCTCGGCCGTTCCTACGCCCGCCGCTCGCTGTACTCGCAGTCCCTGCGCGGCGCCTACGGCCTCGGCCGCTCGGTGAAGTCCAAGGTGCTGCCGATGCTGCTGTTCGCGGTGATGTGCATCCCCGCCGCGATCATGGTGGCCGTCGCCGTCGCCACGAAGGCGCACGAACTGCCGGTGCCCTACACCCGGTACGCGATCATCATGCAGGCCGTGATCAGCCTGTACGTGGCCTCCCAGGCGCCCCAGGCGGTCTCCCGGGACCTGCGGTTCAAGACGGTGCCGTTGTACTTCTCGCGGCCCATCGAGACCGCCGACTACGTCCGCGCCAAGTTCGCGGCCCTCGCCTCGGCGCTCTTCGTCCTGACCGCCGCGCCGCTGCTCGTGATGTACGTGGGTGCGCTGCTGTCCAAGATGGGCTTCGCCCACCAGACCGAGGAATTCGCCCAGGGACTGGTCTCCGTGGCCCTGCTCTCACTGCTCTTCGCCGGAATCGGCCTGGTCATCGCCGCCGTCACCCCGCGCCGCGGGTTCGGTATCGCCGCCGTGATCGCCGTGATGACCATCTCCTACGGCGCGGTCTCCACCCTCCAGGCCATCGCCTACACCCAGGACAGCAACAGCGCCGTCCCGTGGATCGGCCTCTTCTCGCCGATCACACTGATCGACGGCGTGCAGTCCGCCTTCCTCGGCGGCAGCTCCGCCTTCCCCGGCGGGATCGGCCCCTCCGGCGGCGAGGGCGCCCTCTACGTCGTGGCAGCCCTGGGCCTGATCGCCGCCTGCTACGGCCTCCTGATCCGCCGCTACCAGAAGGTGGGCCTCTGATGACCACGCTCTCCATCGACCACGTCTCCCGCTGGTTCGGCAACGTCGTCGCAGTCAACGACATCACCATGACCATCGGTCCCGGCGTCACCGGCCTGCTCGGTCCGAACGGCGCCGGAAAGTCCACCCTCATCAACATGATGGGCGGCTTCCTCGCCCCCTCCACCGGGACGGTCACCCTGGACGGGCAGCCGGTCTGGCGCAACGAGGAGATCTACCGGCACATCGGCATCGTCCCCGAGCGGGAGGCGATGTACGACTTCCTCACCGGACGTGAATTCGTCGTCGCCAACGCCGAGTTGCACGGCCTCGGTGACAAGGCCGCCCAGCGCGCCCTGGCCACGGTCGAGATGGAGTACGCACAGGACCGGAAGATCTCCACGTACTCCAAGGGCATGCGGCAGCGAGTGAAGATGGCCAGCGCCCTCGTCCACGACCCGTCCCTGCTCCTGCTGGACGAGCCGTTCAACGGCATGGACCCGCGCCAGCGCATGCAGCTGATGGACCTGCTGCGCAGGATGGGCGACGAGGGCCGCACGGTGCTGTTCTCCTCGCACATCCTCGAGGAGGTCGAGCAGCTCGCCCGGCACATCGAGGTCGTCGTGGCCGGACGGCACGCGGCCAGCGGCGACTTCCGCAGGATCCGCCGCCTGATGACCGACCGCCCGCACCGCTACCTGGTGCGCTCCAGCGACGACCGCGCCCTCGCGGCCGCGCTGATCGCCGACCCGTCCACGTCCGGCATCGAGGTCGATGTGACCGAGGGCGCGTTGCGCATCCAGGCCGTGGACTTCGGCCGCTTCACCGCCCTGCTGCCGAAGGTCGCCAGGGACCACGGCATCCGGCTGCTCACGGTCTCGCCGTCCGACGAGTCCCTGGAGTCCGTCTTCTCGTACCTGGTCGCGGCGTAGGAGGCCGAAGATGTACGACCCCACCGTCGCCCGGCTCACCTACCGGGCCCTGCTCGGCCGCCGTCGGGCCCTCATCCTCGGCGCGCTGCCGCTGCTGCTGATCGTGATCGCCGTGGCCGTACGGGCCCTGACCGGAGCCGACGACCAGACGGCCGCCGACGTACTGGGCGGCTTCGCGCTGGCCACCATGGTGCCGATCATCGGTGTCATCGCCGGCACGGGCGCGATCGGCCCGGAGATCGACGACGGCTCCGTCGTCTACCTGCTGTCCAAGCCGCTCAAACGGCCCACGATCATCTTCACCAAGCTCATCGTCGCCATCGCCGTGACCATGGTGTTCTCGGCGCTGCCCACGCTGATCGCCGGCCTGATCCTGAACGGCAACGGCCAGCAGATCGCCGTCGCCTACACGGTGGCCGCGCTGGTCTCCTCCATCGCCTACTCGGCGCTCTTCCTGCTGCTGGGCACGGTCTCCCGGCACGCGGTGGTCTTCGGGCTGGTCTACGCCCTGGTCTGGGAGGCGCTGTTCGGCTCCCTGGTGCCCGGTGCGCGCACGCTGAGCGTCCAGCAGTGGTCCCTGGCCGTCGCCCACAAGGTCGCCGGCGGGAACCTGGTCACCTCCGAGGTGGGGCTGACCACGGCCACCGTGCTGCTGGTGGCGGTCACCGCGCTCGCCACCTGGTACGCCGGCCAGAAGCTGCGGGCGCTGACCCTGGCGGGCGAGGAGTAGGCCGCCACGGCCCTGCCCTCCGGGCCTCCCCTTCCGGCCTTCCTTCCGGGCCGTTGTCAGGGGCCCTACGCCCGGACCTTTATTCGGTGGCGGCCAACTCGGCGGCGGGGCAGAGTGGTTGTGCCCCGACCGCCGGGAATGTCCCGGCGCCGAGTACAGGGAGTGGAGGTGGGCGATGTCCATGCACGGCAGTACGCCCGGCTCCCGACAGGGCAGTCGGCGGCTGGCTCCGGAGTGATCGCTACCCCTCCGTGAAGCCCGCTCGCACGGGGAACTGCCCGGGGCGGCCGCTTCGAGCACGCGATGTCGCTCTCGCGTGGGCCGCCCACCCGGAGGATTGGCCGAGTGGTAAGGCACCGGTTTGCTGAACCGTGGTCGGGTCCGACAGCCCGCGCACGTTCGATCCGTGCATCCTCCGCAAGACGTCGCCCCCGGGGTTCGGCCGGTTCCGGAGCCCGGGGTACGCCGCGTTCGCACCCGGCGCCGCGGACCGGGATCATGCCCCCCGGGCGTCCGCGATCTTGTCCAGTTCCCGCATCGCCTCCGCGTGTGCGCTCATCGTGCGGTTCACCGTGCCCGTGGTGAAGAGGACGGCGCCGGCGAGGGAGACGGGGAGGGACAGGCCGAGGACGGCCAGGGCTTCCGGCCAGTCGCGTTCGTCGGCGCAGTAGTCGCCCTTGTAGAGGCCCTCGTTGGCGGTGCCGCGGTCCGTGAAGAGACGGGACTCGCACTTGTCGGGGTACTGGTCGTCCGGCTCGCGCTCCACCTCGTACGGCGTGAGCAGCAGGACGGCGACCCAGGTCCACAGCAACCCCGCCACGGCCATCAGGCCGATGCCCCAGGCCCGTATCCGGGCGGAGCGGTCGCGGAAGTCGAGGTCGTACTCGCGTGATCGCATGGGCGTCGAATGTAGCAACCGGTCCGGGGGCCGCGCCGGTGCAGGCCGGGCCGGCCCCGGCGGGGTCAGCCCAGCAACCGCTCCAGGACCACCGCGATGCCGTCCTCCTCGTGGGAGGACGTGACCTCGTCGGCGACCGCCTTCAGTTCCTCGTGGGCGTTGGCCATGGCCACGCCGCGGGAGGCCCAGGCGAACATCGGGATGTCGTTGGGCATGTCGCCGAAGGCGATCGTGTCGGCGGCCTTCAGGCCCAGCCGCCGGGCCGCCAGGGACAGGCCCGTGGCCTTGGACAGGCCGAGCGGGAGGAGTTCCACGATGCCCGCGCCCGCCAGGACCACGGTGACGAAGCCGCCGGCCGCCTGCCGGGCGGCCTCCGCCAGCTCGTCGTCGCTCAGCGTCGGATGCTGGATGTAGATCTTGTTCAGCGGGGCGCTCCACAGGTCGGAGGCGTCCGCCAACGGGGTGGCGGGCAGCGCGCCCGTGACCGCGTAACCCGGACCCACCAGTACCTCGCCGTCGAGGCCGTCCCGGCTGGCCGCCAGGTACAGCGGACCCACCTCGGACTCGATCTTGGCCAGGGCCACGCCCGCGAGTTGCCGGTCCAGGGTGACCGAGGTCAGCAGGCGGTGCGCGCCGGCGTCGTACACCTGGGCTCCCTGGCCGCAGACGGCGAGGCCGTCGTAGCCGAGGTCGTCCAGGATGTGCCGGGTCCAGGGGACCGCGCGGCCGGTGACGACGATGTGCGCGGCGCCCGCCGCGGTGGCCGCGGCGAGCGCGTCACGGGTGCGCTGCGAAACCGACTCGTCGGAGCGCAGCAGCGTTCCGTCGAGGTCGGTCGCGATCAGCCGGTAGGGGAAACCGGTCACTTGGCGACCGGCTCCAGGACCTCGCGGCCGCCCAGGTAGGGGCGCAGCACCTCGGGGACCCGGACGGAGCCGTCGGCCTGCTGGTGGTTCTCCAGGATCGCCACGATCGTGCGCGGTACGGCGCACAGCGTGCCGTTGAGGGTGGCGAGCGGCTTGACCTGCTTGCCGTCACGGACCCGGATGGCCAGCCGGCGGGACTGGAACTCGGTGCAGTCCGAGGTCGAGGTCAGCTCGCGGTACTTGCCCTGGGTCGGGATCCACGCCTCGCAGTCGTACTTGCGGGCGGCCGAGGCGCCGAGGTCACCGGAGGCGACGTCGATGACGCGGAACGGCAGCTCCAGCGAGGTCAGCCACTGCTTCTCCCACTCCAGCAGGCGCTGGTGCTCGGCCTGGGAGTCCTCGGGCGCGACGTACGAGAACATCTCGACCTTGTCGAACTGGTGCACGCGGAAGATGCCCCGGGTGTCCTTGCCGTGCGAGCCGGCCTCGCGGCGGAAGCAGGGCGAGAAGCCCGCGTACCGCAGCGGCAGCTTGTCGGCGTCGAGGATCTCGTCCATGTGGTAGGCCGCGAGCGGGACCTCGGAGGTGCCGACCAGGTACAGGTCGTCCTTGTCGAGGTGGTAGACGTCCTGGGACGCCTGGCCGAGGAAGCCGGTGCCGGCCATGGACTGCGGGCGGACCAGCGCCGGGGTGAGCATCGGGGTGAAACCGGCCGCGGTGGCCTGGGCGAGGGCCGCGTTCACCAGGGCCAGCTCCAGCAGGGCGCCGACACCGGTGAGGAAGTAGAAGCGGGAGCCGGAGACCTTGGCGCCGCGCTCGACGTCGATCGCGCCGAGGATCTGGCCCAGCTCCAGGTGGTCCTTGGGCGCGAAACCCTCGGCGTCGAAGTCGCGGATCGTGCCGTGCGTCTCCAGCGTGACGAAGTCCTCCTCGCCGCCGACGGGCACGTCGGGGTGGACGAGGTTGCCGAGCCGGAGCAGCAGTTCCTGGGTCTCGGCGTCGGCCGCGTCGCGCTCGGCGTCGGCCGCCTTGACGTCGGCCTTCAGCTGCTCGGCACGCCCCAGCAGCTCGGCCTTCTCCTCGGCGGTGGCCTTGGGGATCAGCTTGCCGAGCTGCTTCTGTTCGGCACGCAGTTCGTCGAAGCGGACGCCGGAGGACCTGCGCCGCTCGTCGGCAGACAGGAGGGAGTCGACGAGCGCGACGTCCTCTCCACGGGCGCGCTGGGACGCGCGCACACGGTCGGGGTCCTCACGGAGCAGGCGAAGGTCAATCACGGGGCCAAGGCTACCGGTGCGGGGTCGCCGCTCACGAATCCCTATTCCGGGGTGTTCTGATTCGCGGCCTACGTTCCGTTATGCGGTAATTGCCGAACGTGTCAAGGAAAAGTGTCTCACTCCCTGGGACGGGGCAGGTCCCGGGCGTCCCGTTGACCGGATTCCCTTGGGAGGAACGGGATTTGGGAGCCCGGTTGTCCACAGAAATCCCCACCGCCCGAAGAGTTATCCACAGGCTGTGTGCAAGGACTGTGGATGCCGGAATTGATCACTCCGGAAACCTCGTGCAGACGAAAGAATTCCCGGGTCAAACCCCGTCGACACCCACTTTCGGGTGGAAACCGGTCGCCCCAAAAGATGAACCAAAGGAAACGGGTGGACGAAGGGTGACCCGCGCTCTGGTGGCCGCCCCTGGGGGTTGCAGGGCGATTTGTCGACCCGGTGACGCTGTCCTGTCGACTTGTCCCCAGGTCGAGAAGGGCACCTGTGGATAACTTCTGTGGATAACGTTCGTATGCAGGTACGACCGGTCAGAACCGGCCGTCCTGGCAGCGCGCCACCCAGTCGGCCGCCGCCATGAACGCCTCGTCCGACGTCCCCGGCAGCGTCGGCCGGGCTTCGCCGGGCCCGATGTCCGCGCGCGGATAGGAACCGAGGAACCGCACCTGGAGACAGATCCGCTTCAGCCCCGTCAGCGCCTCCGCCATCCGCCGGTCGGAGATGTGCCCCTCGGCGTCGATGCAGAAGCAGTAATTGCCGATACCGGCGCCGGTCGGCCGGGACTGCAGCAGCATGAGGTTGATGCCGCGCGAGGCGAACTCGCCGAGCAGGTCGCGCAGCGCACCGGGGTGGTCGTCCCGCTGCCACAGCACCACCGAGGTCTTGTCGGCACCGGTGGGGGCGGCGGGTCGGGCGGGGCGGCCGACCAGCACGAACCGGGTCTGCGCGTTCTCCGCGTCGTGGATCCCGGTCTCCAGGGCCTCGAGACCGTACCGGGCGGCGGCGAACTCGCCCGCGAAAGCGGCGTCGTAGCGGCCCTCCTGGACCAGGCGGGCCGCGTCCGCGTTGGAGGCGGCCGACTCCCAGACGGCGTCCGGGAGGTTCGTGCGCAGCCAGTTGCGCACCTGCGGCTGGGCCGCGGGGTGGGCGGAGACGGTCTTGATGTCCGTGAGCTTCGTGCCGGGGCGGACCAGCAGTGCGAAGGTGATGGACAGCAGCACCTCGCGGTAGATCGTCAGCGGTTCGCCCGCGACCAGTTCGTCCAGGGTGGTGGTGATGCCGCCCTCGACGGAGTTCTCGATCGGCACGAACGCGGCCTCGGCCTCCCCGGCCCGCACCGCGTCCAGCGCGGACTGCACCGACACGTACGGGATCAGCTCCCGGGTGGCCGCCTCCGGAAGCGTGCGCAGGGCGACCTCGGTGAAGGTGCCCTCCGGGCCGAGATAGGCATAGCTCGCTGGCATGTCCCTCACCCTAATGGCCGCGGAGAGGCCCGTCGTCTGCGTCTCACGAATGCCACTCGACCGTGTGGTTTGAACCCCGTTCACCCCTCCAGGAGCCGCTGCCCCACGTACTCGCCCTTCGCCGCCCCGCCCGGCACCGCGAACAGCCCACTGGACTCGTGGCGGATGAACTTCGACAGCGCGTCGCCGCGGTCGAGCTTGCGCTGCACCGGTACGAAGCCGCGCAGCGGATCCGCCTGCCAGCAGATGAAGAGGAGACCGGCGTCGGGCGTGCCGTCGGCGTCGATACCGTCGTGGAAGGAGAAGGGGCGCCGCAGCATGGCCGCCCCGCCGTTGCGGTCGGGCCGGGTGATCCGGGCGTGCGCGTTCGCGGGGACGACGTACTCGCCCCGGGCGTCGGCCTTGTCCAGGTCCATCGGGGTCGTCTCGTCACCGCCGGACAGCGGCGCCCCGTCGGCCTTGCGGCGCCCGATGACCTGCTCCTGGGCGGAGAGCGAGAGCTGCTCCCAGTCGTCCAGGAGCATGCGGATCCGGCGTACGACGGCGTAGGAGCCGTTCGCCATCCATGCGGGCTCGCCCGACGCGGGCACGAAGATCCGCTGGTCGAAGTCGGCGTCGGCCGGTTTCGGGTTGCGGGTGCCGTCGATCTGGCCCATCAGGTTGCGAGCCGTCATGGGGTGGGCGGTGGCGCCCGGGCTGCGGTTGAAGCCGTTCATCTGCCAGCGCACCCGCGCGGCCGAGCCCGCGTCCTTCTGGATCGCGCGCAGGGCGTGGAAGGCGACCAGGGCGTCGTTCGCGCCGATCTGCACCCACAGGTCGCCGTCGCTGCGGGCCTTGTCGAGCCGGTCGGAGGAGAAGTCCGGCAGCGGGTCGAGGGCGCCGGGCCGCTGCTTCTCCAGACCGGTCCTGCCGAAGAAGCTGTGCCCGAAGCCGAAGGTGAGGGTCAGCGAGGAAGGGCCCGCGTCCCGGGCCACATCGGTGTCGTCGTGTGGCGCCGCCTCGCCCGCCATCAGTCGCTGGGCCGTCGCCGACCAGCGGCGCAGCAGAGCCGCCGCCTCCTTGCGCCCCGCGCCCGCCGCCAGGTCGAAGGCGACGAGGTGGCCGCGTGCCTGCAGGCCCTCGGTGATGCCGGGCTGATGTTTCCCGTGAAACATCACCCGGTCGGCTCCGACCGAGGACAGCGCGGTGGCCCGGGCGGGCGCGGCGGCGTAGCCCACGGCCCCGCCGGCCGCGCCGAGCGCGAGGCCGGTGGCGCCGGCGGTGCCCAGCAGGGCACGCCGGGAGATGCCCTGTGCCCCGGGCACGGGCTCCGCCGCCGGGGCCTCGGGAGTGCGGGCCTGAGGGATGGACTGGTCGGGCATGGTGTGGGTCAGCCGATCTGCGCGTTCTTGGAGACGGTCACCTGGTCGATGTCGGAGGTGCGGACCGTGACGGCGACCTTCCAGTCACCGGCCATGGGGATCTGCACCGCGCCCGCCGACCAGTGGCCGGTGGTGATGTGGTCGGGGTTCACCGGGAGCGGGCCGATCTTCTTCGCCTCGAGGGTGAAGGAGACCTTCACCTCCGGGACGTCGAAGGCCCGGCCGTTGGGCCGCTGGACGTACACGTGCATCTCGTTGCCGCCCACGCGGGCGGGGTCGAGGTCGATGGTGACGACGCCCTTGCCGTCGGTGCCGCCGGCGTCGAACGGCATGTCGAGGGTGAGGGCGCCGGACGTGGACGAGGTGCCGGACCGGGACGAGGACGAGGTGGCCGCCTTGGCCTCCTGCTCGGTGCGGCCCGGCTCGGTCTGGGTGAGCGCCGTGGTGACGGCGAGCAGCACCACGGCGACGCCGGCCTCGGCGAGCACCGAGCGGCGCAGGCCGAAGCGGTTCGGGTCGGCGTCCCGGAGCTGCTTCTGCCGGGCGGCGTCGACGGCCGCGCGCTGCCGGGCGAGCTGGGCGACCCGCTGGGAGTCCCCCGCGCCATTGCCTTTGCCGCCGCTGGACGACGTGCCGCCGCTGGACGACGTGGCGCCGCCGGACGACGTGCCGCCGCCGGTGGCCTTGCCGCCGCGGGTGACCGGGTCCGTGAGCCGGGTCGTCCACCGCCTCGACACCGCCGCGATGCCGACCAGCACCGCCACCAGCCCGATCTTGACCAGAAGCAGCTGCCCGTACCGGGTCTCGGTGAACGCAGACCAGGAGCCCAGCTGCCGCCAGGACTGGTAGACGCCGGTGGCGACGAGCGTGAGGACGGCGCCGAAGGCCACCCGGGAGAAGCGGCGGACGGCGGCGGCCTCGAGCGGGGTGTCGGCGGGCGCCCGGTACAGGGCGGTCAGCAGGGCGGTCAGACCGCCCAGCCAGGCGGCGACGGCCAGCAGATGGATCACGTCGACCGGCATGGCGAGGCCCGGCTGGAGGCCGGTGGACGCGTGCTCGGCCATGGCCCAGCTGGTCGCGAGCCCGGCCGCGACGACCACCCCGCCGATGGCGAGCCCGAAGGTGAGGTCGCGCTTCTCCGGGCCTTCCTCGCGCCGGGTCCAGGCGCCGAGGAGGACGGCGACGAACAGCGCGGCGGCGGCGAGCAGCAGCAGCCGGGAGATCAGTGCGGCACCGGTCTTGGTCTGCAGCACCTGGCCGAGCAGGTCGAGGTCGAGGACGTCGGCGAGCCTGCCCGAGGTGGTGTACGCGCCGCGCAGGAGCAGCAGCCACAGGGTGGCCGCCGTCAGCGCGACCCAGCCGCCGACGACCAGCCGCTGCAGGGCCCGCACTCCGGCACCGCGCTGCCAGCAGCCGAGCACGAAGGCCGCGCCGCCCGCGAGCACGATGAAGCCGGCGTACGACACGTACCGGCCGAATCCGTAGAGGCCGCCCACGACTCCGCCGCCCGCCTCCGGTCCGGCGCCGGAGACGACGGTCCCCGAGGGCGCCCCGATGGAGAAGGTGTAGGCGCCGGCGACGGGATGGCTGTCCGCCGAGACGACCTGGTAGGTGACGGTGTACGTGCCCTTGGCCAGGCCGCTCTTGAGTTTCACGGCGTAGGTGGTGCCGCTCACGTTGGCGGGTCCGCCCGTCTGGACCGGTTTGCCCTTGGGGTCGAGGACGCGCAGCGAGTCGTCGTTCATCGCCACCTTCTCGGAGAAGGTGAGCGACACCTGGGTGGGCGCCTTGTCGGTCACCACCCCCTGCGCGGGGTCGCTGCCGGTCAGTGCCGCGTGCGCGGAGGCCGGTCCGGCGCCGGCCAGCAGCGCGCCGGTGACGGCCAGGAGCAGCAGCACCAGGGTCCGCAGGCGGGGGGTGATGGTCCGGGTCACGGTGGTCCCTCCCTCAGTGTCCGGTCGACGGGTGATACGTGGCGGACTCCACCGGCATCTCGACGGTGACCGGCCCGGACTTGGCGAACGTCAGTTTCACGGTGACCTTCTGGCCCTGCTTCGGCGCGCGCTTCAGCTGCTCGAACATCAGATGGTTGCCACCGCTGCGGAACACGAGGCGGCCGTGGGCCGGTACGGCGAAGGAGGACTTCTCCGCCATGGCACCGCCGACCGTGCTGTGCATGGTGACCTCGCCGGCGACGTCGCTGCTGACCGAGGTCAGCTCGTCCTCGGCGCCGCCCTTGTTGGTGATCGTGAGGAAGCCGGCGGCCATGTCGGCGGAGACCGGCTGGGGCATGTAGGACGAGCTGACGGACAGTTCGGCCTTGCCGGCCCCGGCCCCGGACCCGGCGTGCGACCCGGAACCGGAGCATCCGGTGAGGGCCAGGGCACCGGCGAGCGCGACCGCGCCCAGGACGGCGCAGCGCCTCACGGCTTGGCTCCCTCGACGAGCTTGGGCAGGTCCTTGGTGTAGTCGTCGACCGTGGCCCGCTCGCCGTAGAGCACGTAGCCGGCGTTCGTCCTCGGCGAGAAGGCGATGACCTGGGTGCCGTGCACGGAGACGAGCTTGCCGTTCTTGTCCTTCGTCGTCGGCTCGACGCTGATGCCGACGGTCCTGGCGCCGGCCTTGATCGTGCTGAAGTCGCCGGTCAGGCCGATGAACTGGGTGTCGATGCCCTTGAGCCACCTGCCCAGCTCGGTGGGGGTGTCACGGCCGGGGTCGGTGGTGACGAACACGACCCGCAGGTCGTCCTGGTCGGCCTTGGGCAGCGCCTTCTTGGCCACGGCGATGTTGCTCATCGTGGTCGGGCAGATGTCGGGGCAGTGCGTGTAGCCGAAGTAGACGAGGGTCGGGTGGCCCTCGGTCTCCTTGCGGAGGTCGTACTTCTTGCCGTGCGTGTCGGTGAGGACCAGGTCCGGCTTGGCGAACGGCTGGTCGAGGACGACGGCGGCCTTGCCCGTGTCGGACCCCCCGGACACCACGGCCACGGACGACGTGTCGTCGTCGCCGCTGCCGCAGGCGGAGAGGGTCAGGGCGGCGGCGAGCAGCGTGGCCGCGGCGAACGTCTTCTTGCGCATAAAAATGTCCCAGATGTGTGAGATCCGGCGCGCACCGGGGTCGTACGAAGCGTCGCACGACACCCGGCACGCGCTGCGGAGCGAAGGGCTCAGGCGGCCCGGCGGCGGCCCGCCAGGACGCCGTAGGCCACGCCCGCGGCACCGACGACGATGCCGACCACGCCGAGCACGCGCGCGGTGGTGTCGCTGCCGTCGTCGGAGCCGGAGTCCGAGGCGGCGGTCTTCTCGGTCTTCTCGGCCGCGTTCTCGGCGCTCGCCGAGCCGTGGTGGTCACCGGTCGCGGCCGACAGCTCCAGCACCGGGGCCGGGTTCTCCGGCTCCTCCTGGCCCTCCTGCGGCTCCTCGATCCAGCGCACGACTTCCTTGTCGGAGTACGTCTGGATCGCCTTGAAGGTGAGATGGTCCGCGTCCTCGGGCAGGGCGCCCAGCGAGAGCGGGAACTTCTGGAAGTAGCCGGGCTCGATGCCCTTGCCGTCGGCGGTCCAGGTGACCTTGGTGACGGCCTCGTCGATCTTCTCGCCGTGCATGGTCAGCGGCTTGTCGAGCTTGGACTTGGTGACCTGGACCTTCCAGCCGGGGACCGGCTGCGGCATCACGGAGGCGATCGGGTGGTCGGCCGGGAGGTTCACCTCGACCTTGGTGGTCGAGGCGTCGTCGCGCTCGTTGGGGACCTTGAAGTCGACGACCGCGTAGCCGCCCTTGGCCGCGGCGCCCTCGGGCTGCACGGTGACGTGCGCGAAGGCGGGGGCGGACAGGACGAGGACGGCCGAGCCCGCGACGGCAGCGGCGGCGGCGATACGAGAAGCCTTCATGGAAGGAAGTACTCCACTCTGTATGAGATCCGGTGGTGAAGAGGGATACGCGCGCGGGGCCGGCGTCTTGGCCGTACCGCGGGAAAGAACGCGCACGCGCGCGTGCCGCACGTGGGCGGCCACCGGACTGTGTGGAGCGGTGGTCGCCTCAGGCGGCGAGCAGGAACGCGGCGGCGGGCGGGCCGCGCCGGATCACCGTGTGCTGGAGTGCGGCGGTGGGCGGGGCCGGTGTCTCGTCCCGGCCGGTGCGCCGGGCGCGCGGGCCCGGTCCGGCGGCGGGGAGCAGTCCGGCGCACAGGGCGCGCGTCAGCGCGAGCGCGGCGCGCAGGGACCGTACGAGCGCCCCTTCCGTGACTCCATGCGCCGACAGCTCGATCAGCCGCAGCACCGCCAGGTCCCCGCGGCGCAGCAGCCAGCCGGCGGCGACGGCCGCGAGGACGTGGCCGAGCAGCATCGGCAGCGAGGGCAGCAGGCCGGCCGAGGCGCCGGCGACGTCGTGCGCGTGCTCCATGCCCGGGGCGCCCGTCGGCCGGCCCGAGCGGTCGACGAGACGCGCGTCGAGCAGCAGCCGGAAGGCGTGTCCCGGGGTGAGGGAAGCCGGCGTCGAACCGCACAGCAGCCGCGTGGCCCGCTCGACCAGCGCGCTGTCGCTCAGCGCCCCGCCGCCGGCAGCGCCCGTCGGCATCGGCATCGGCATCGCGCCGGAGACCGTCGCGGCCCCGTGCTGGCCCAGCCCGAACACCGTGTGCAGTGCGGTCTGGCCGCAGGTGAGGAGTGCGGCGATGCCCGGCAGTGAGCGGGCCCGCCCGGCGAGCGGTGCCACGAGCAGCAGGGAGCCGAGGAAGCCCGCGCCGAGCGTCCACCACGGCACGCTCGTGCACGAGGCCAGGGTGTGCCCGCACGCGGCCAGCGCGACGCAGACCGCGGCGAACACCGCGGCCCGCAGGATCCGGAGCCCGGCTCCGGGACGCGCCGTGCGCGGGTGGGGGGCAGACATGGCGGCCTCATCATCGCACTGCCGTCATCCACCGCACACGGCAGGTCGTCTGCGCCGTCCCTCATACACCGATTCCTCCCCCGGCGCATCGGCCGTATGGGCGGAGTCACGTCGACGGAGTGCTTACGGCCGCTCACGGGCGGCAATACGTAACGGTATGTCGAGCCGCAGCCAGGAGGCTGGAGCATGAGCATCTGGTGGTCACTCCATCTGCGGCGCGAGGCCGCGAGCGTGCCGCTCGCCCGGCGGCTGCTGATCGGCACCATGGAGACGGCGGGCGTCGACCCCGAGATCTCGTACGACCTGTCGGTCGCCCTGAGCGAGGCCTGCGCGAACGCCGTCGAGCACGGGGGGAACGCCGCGGCCGGCACCTCGGAGGCGTACCGGGTGACCGCGTACCTCGACGGCGAGAAGTGCCGGATCGAAGTGGCGGATTCCGGGCCGGGTTTCGCCCGCACCCAGGAGTTGCGGCCTCCCCGCCCCGACGCCGAGCACGGCCGCGGCCTCTGTCTGATCCGGGAACTCGCCGACCACGTCCACATCGGCGCCAAGCCGGGCCGGGGCGGGACGGTGGTCAGCTTCGACAAGATCCTCAAGTGGAAGAAGGACCCTTCACTGCTCACCGCGTGACTCCCCGGGCGCACGGCATAGTGAGCGCATGCAGATCGACAGTGAGGACATAGCGGCCGGGGTGACGCTGCGGCTCCTCGAACGCTCCGACGCCGACGCACTGGCCGTGGCCTACACCGCCAACCGCGCGCATCTCGCGCCGTGGGAGCCGCGCCGGCCGGATTCCTTCTTCACCGCCGGCGAGCAGCGGGCGCGGATCGCCGGGCTGCTGGGCGAGTTCGCCGCGGGGACGGCGGTGCCCTGCGTGCTGCAGGCGGCGGACGGCCGGATCGTCGGCACCTTCACCCTGACGGGCATCGTCCGGGGCCCCTTCTGCAGCTCCCACCTCGGCTACTGGGTCGCCGCCGACCAGCAGAACCGCGGACTGGCCAGTGCCGCCGTGGCGCGGATGTGCGCGATCGGCCGGGACGCGGCCGGGCTGCACCGGATCGAGGCGTCCACGCTGCTGGAGAACACCGGATCGCAGCGGGTGCTGCGCAAGTGCGGGTTCGAACCGATCGGCGAGGCCCCGGAGTACCTGCACATCGACGGCGCCTGGCGGGACTGCCGGCTCTTCCAGAAGATCCTGCACGAGCGCGATCCGGCCGGCTGAGGAAGCCCCCGCGGCCGGCCCCCGGGCCCGACACTTCCCCGGCCCGCCCTTCACTTCCCCGGCAACCACCCGGCGCCTCCCCGGCAGCCGCCCGTCACTTCCCGGCAGCCGCCTGGCACCTCCCCGGCCTGCCCGTCACTTCCCCGGCAGCCGCCCGGCGCCTCCCCGGCAGCCGCCTGGCACCCCCGGCACCCCCGGCAACCACCCGGCGCCTCCCCGGCGGTGGCCCGGTGCCGGTGGCTCAGGCGCGTGCCTCCAGCACCTTCGCCAGCACCTCCAGCGCCTCCGGGTACGCCCGCTCCCGCGGCGTTCCGTAGCCGACGACCAGACCCTGCGGCCGGCCGGCGCCCTGGGCGTGCCAATGGGTGCCCAGGGCGCCGAGAGCCAGGCCGTGCGCCTCCGCACGGGCCAGCACCGCGGACTCGTCCGGCACGTCGATCAGCGCATGCAGCCCTGCCGCGATCCCGCGCACGCTCCGGTGCGCGCCCAGCCGGTCCAGCAACTGGTCCCGGCGCCGCCGGTAGCGCAGCCGGCACGCGCGCACGTGCCGGTCGTAGGCGTGGCTGCCGATCAGCTCGGCGAGCGCGAGCTGGCCGATGGTCTCGGTGTGGTGGTCACTGTGCAGCTTGGCCTCGGCGACCGCGTCGACCAGGTGCGGCGGCAGCACCATCCAGCCGAGCCGCAGCGCGGGCCCGAGCGTCTTGGACGCGGTGCCGAGGTAGACCACCTGACCGGGGGCCATGCCCTGCAGCGCGCCGACCGGCTGGCGGTCGTAGCGGAACTCGCCGTCGTAGTCGTCCTCCACGATCAGCCCGCCCCGCACGCGTGCCCAGTCGGTGAGCGCCCGCCGCCGCTCGGGGTGCAGGGTCACCCCGGTCGGGTACTGGTGGGCCGGCGTGACCACCACGGCCGCCGCCTTCCCCAGCTCCTCGGGCCGCACCCCGCGCGCGTCGACCGGTACCGGCAGGACGGTGCCGCCGTTGTGCCGCACCACCTCCCGGTGGAAGGGCAGCCCCGGGTCCTCCATGGCGACGGCGGCACCGTCCAGGACGCGCGTGAGCAGCGCGAGGCCCTGCACGTATCCGGAGGTGACGACGATCCGCTCGGGCGGCGCCAGCACCCCGCGCGCCCGCCCCAGGTAGCCGGAGAGCGCGGTGCGCAGCTCGATCCGGCCGCGGGGGTCGCCGTAGTCGTACGCCAGCGAGGGGGCCGTGGCGATGGCGCGGCGCAGGGCGCGCAGCCAGGCCGCGGCCGGGAACGCGCCCACGTCCGGGCTGCCGGGGCGCAGGTCGAAACGTGGCGCACGCGTGTGTGCGGCCGTCCCCGGTTCCTCCGCCTGGAGGGCCGGCAGTTCGGCGACCCGGGTGCCGGAGCCCTGCCGGGCCGTCAGGTAGCCCTCGGCGACGAGCTGGTCGTACGCCGCCTTAGCGGTGCCGCGGGAGAGGCCGAGATCGGCCGCGAGCCGCCGCGTGGCGGGCAGCCGGGCACCGGGGGCGAGCCGCCCGTCGCGCACGGCGTTCCGGAGCGCCCGCTCCAGTCCGACCCGGCGGCCGTCCGCGGAGTCCGGCTCCAGATGCAGGTCGACGCCGACCTCCGACCAGAAGTCGTCCACGTTTCCACCCCCGTGAGTGCGGCGCCCCGTGCGGGCGCGGGACCGTGTCGCCGTGCGGCTCCGTCGCGCGTGCTGCGCGACCGGCCGCGGACCGCCCCGCGGACGAGAACGGCCGGGCACCTCCCCGGTACCCGGCCATTGAAACGCGGATCAGCCCTTCAGGGAGGCCATCCACTCCTCGACCTCGTCCGACCGCCGGGGCAGCCCGGCGCTCAGGTTCCGGTTGCCTTCCTCGGTGACCAGGATGTCGTCCTCGATCCGGACGCCGATGCCCCGGTACTCCTCCGGCACGGTCAGGTCGTCGGCCTGGAAGTACAGGCCCGGTTCGACCGTCAGCACCATGCCCGGCTCCAGGACGCCGTCGACGTACGTCTCGGTCCGCGCGGCGGCGCAGTCGTGGACGTCCATGCCGAGCATGTGCCCGGTGCCGTGCAGCGTCCAGCGGCGCTGCAGGCCCAGCTCCAGGACCCGCTCGACCGGGCCCTCGACCAGGCCCCACTCGACGAGCTTCGCGGCGAGCACCCGCTGCGAGGCGTCGTGGAAGTCGCGGTACTTGGCGCCCGGCCTGACGGCCGCGATACCGGCCTCCTGGGCCTCGTACACGGCGTCGTAGATCTTCTTCTGGATCTCGCTGTACGTGCCGTTGACCGGCAGCGTGCGCGTGACGTCGGCGGTGTACAGGGTGTGCGTCTCCACGCCGGCGTCCAGCAGGAGCAGGTCGCCGGAGCGGACCGGGCCGTCGTTGCGGACCCAGTGCAGGGTGCAGGCGTGCGGGCCGGCCGCGCAGATGGAGCCGTAGCCGACGTCGTTGCCCTCGACGCGCGCGCGGAGGAAGAACGTGCCCTCGATGTAGCGCTCGCTCGTCGCCTCGGCCTTGTCGAGGACCTTCACGACGTCCTCGAAGCCGCGCACGGTCGAGTCGACGGCCTTCTGCAGCTCGCCGATCTCGAACTCGTCCTTGACCAGGCGGGCCTCGGAGAGGAAGACGCGCAGCTCCTCGTCGCGCTCGGCGGTGACCTTGTCGGTCAGGGCCGCCTCGATGCCGGCGTCGTACCCGCGCACGACGCGCACCGGGCCGGTGGCCTCGCGCAGCGTGTCGGCCAGCGTGCGCACGTCGGCGGCCGGGATGCCGTACAGCGCCTCGGACTCGGCGAGGGAGTGGCGGCGGCCGACCCACAGCTCGCCCTGGCCGGAGAGCCAGAACTCGCCGTTCTCGCGGTCGGAGCGCGGCAGGAGGTAGATCGTCTCCGTGTGCCCGTCCGCGGTGGGCTCCAGGACCAGGACGCCGTCCTCGGTCTGGTTGCCGGTGAGGTACGCGTACTCGACGGCCGCGCGGAAGGGGTACTCGGTGTCGTTCGAGCGGGTCTTCAGGTTGCCCGCCGGGATCACCAGGCGCTCGCCCGGGAAGCGGGCGGAGAGCGCGGCCCGGCGGCGTGCGGTGTGTCCGGCCTGCTCGACCGGCTTCAGGTCACGCAGCTCCGTGTCGGCCCAGCCGGACTTCATGTTCTCGGCCAGCTCGTCGGAGACACCGGGGTACAGGCCGTTCTTCCGCTGCTTGACGGTCTCCTCGGACTCGGTCTCCGGGCCCTCCGCGGTAGCGGAATCGGGCACGGCCGGGTTGAGCTCGTCGGACACGTGATCCTCCTCGATACGCCTTGTGATCTCCCCCGGGGCCCGCGACGCTCCTGCTTGTGGCCGAGCGGGGACCTCCATCATCGTACGGTCGCACCGGGAGCGGACGGGGCCGGATGACCTGTTATGCCCGGTCATGCCAGCCGCCGTGGCGTCGGTCTCAGTCGAAGCGGGCCGCCAGCAGGACCACGTCCTCCTCGCTGTCGTCCCCCGCTCCGGCCCGCGCCCGGCCGTGCGGTGCCCCCGTGTCCGGGCCGTCCGGCAGGACGGTGCGCAGGACGTGGTCGGCGACGGCGCCGGGATCGCGGCGCAGCGCGCGAGGGACGCCGGCGGCGGCCGCGTGCAGCCGGGCGAAGGCGCGGTCCATCGGGTCGCCGGTACGGTGCAGCAGCCCGTCGGTGTAGAGCAGTACCGTCTCCCCGGCCTCCGCCTGGATCTCCACGCTGGGCGCCTCCCAGCAGGCGAGCATGCCGAGCGGGGCGGAGACGGAGGTCTCGGCGAACTCGGTGCGCCGCTCGCCGATCAGCAGCGGCGGACTGTGCCCGGCACCGGCCAGGGTGACCTTGCGCAGGGCGGGCTCGCAGTAGGCGAACAGGGCGGTGGCCGTACGGGCGGGCTCGGTCAGCCGCAGCAGCAGTTCGAGGTCGGACAGGACGGCGACCGGGTCCTCGCCCTCCATCACGGCGTAGGCGCGCAGGGAGGCGCGCAGCCGGCCCATGGCGGCGACCGCACTGGGTCCGGAGCCGCTGACCGAGCCGACGCAGAGACCGAGGGCGGCGTCCGGCAGCGGCAGCGCGTCGTACCAGTCGCCGCCGCCGCGCGGGCCGGTGCGGTGCCGGGCGGCGAGCTGGACGCCGGCCACGCGGGGCAGCCGGGACGGCAGCAGCTCCTCGGTGATGGTCGCCACGCACGCGCGCGTGCGCTCGACCTCGACCAGCCGGGCGAGGTGCTCGGTGGCGTACCGGACGTAGAGGCCGGCGAGGTGGCGCTGGCGTTCGTGCGGTTCGGCCGGTTCGTCGTAGAGCCAGACGACGGCGCCGAGGCGGCCGGCGGAGTCGGAGGCCAGGGGGATCGCATAGCTGGCGGCGTAGCCGAGGCGGGCGGCCACCTCGCGGTGCCGGGGATGGAGGCCGTCCTCGGCGAACAGGTCCGGGTGGACGACCTCGGCGGTGCCGCTCGTGTCGTAGGGCAGGGCGCCGGGCGGCACGGTCTCGATGTGGCCGAGATCGGCGCGGCCGAGGCCGAGGCCGAGGGTGGTGCGCGGGCCGAGTCCGTCGCCGGGCTCCAGGACGACCAGGCCGCGCCGGGCGCCGACGAGGGCCGCCCCGGCGCGCAGCAGCTCCTGCAGGGCGGGGTCCAGAGCGCTGGTGCGGGAGAGGCGCTCGGTGAGTTCGTGGAGCGTCGTGAGGTCCGAGACCCAGCCGGCCAGGCGGTCCTGGAGGAGAGTGCCGGGGGCGGGGGTGTGGGGAGCGGGGACCGCGGCGGTGTCCGGGGCGGGACCGGCGCCGGAGGCGGGAGGGGTGGGCGCGACAGTGTGTGCGGGAGTGGGAACCGCTGAATCGATTCCAGCCACTTTCGGGGGATGCGGGGCGCTCATGGCGTCCGGCTTTCAGACCGGTGCGTTTTGCTCAGAAGCATCGCAAACCCCCATGTCATTCTGCGCCGCTAGCAGTGTCTCCACATGTACACGCACTCGTGAGGGGATGTCCAGCATTGTCCTGCCGGGATTCCTGGTGTCCGTGGGGCGGACGTGGGTTTTCGCCCGAACCCCTTGTGTTACTGGAAAGTTGGCTCAAAACTGCCTTAGGTATCGGTTCATTGCGGTCGACTGGCCTTGCTCGACGGAGCGTCACAGCGGTCGTGATGGGTACGTACTCGGAGAAGGCCAGGGGCGGTTGGGGGCCGCCCGGAACCTGGCGACGGACCCGGGCGTCATAGCCACCGACGGCCGAGCCCCATCCTCCCGTGGCGGAGGCGGAGAGAAATACGCGCGACGGCAAAACGCCAGACTTCGCCACCCCACGCCGCAGCCGTGCTTCTGATGGACGCACTACGAACGCGGACGCGGCCAACGCTCGACCCCCTGGGGTACCCCATGCCGTGCACGGGGGCGTGATGCGCCAATAGGTACGCACAGTGAAGTGATCGACACATGATGTGATGTGGTCCACGGTGTTGCCAGCGGTGCAACGGAAAGGAACGAGCGCTCATGCGCGAGATCCTCGGAAGGCGACGCAGGCTCCTGTCCAGGCGGAACGACGGGAGGCCTGAGCTGATCAGCGCGGCCCTGACCTTCGCGGCGGAATGGCAGTGGCCGGTACTCCCGGGTGTGGCCCCGGACCCGCAGGGGCGGGCCCGCTGCGCCTGCCCCGACCCGGAGTGCACGGTGCCCGGTGCCCACCCCTTCGACCCCGGCCTGCTCGCGGCCACCACCGACCCGCGCATGGTGCGCTGGTGGTGGACCAACCGGCCGGGCGCGCCGATCGTCCTGGCCACCGGCGGCGCGGCGCCCTGCGCGGTCAGCCTGCCGGCGCTCGCCGCCTCCCGCGCCCTCGCCCTGCTCGACCGGCGCGGCATGCGGCTCGGCCCGGTGATCGCCTCGCCGGCCCGCTGGGCGCTGCTCGTCAAGCCCTACTCCATGGAGCAGCTCGGCGAACTGCTCTACGCCAAGGACTTCGTCCCCGGCTCCCTGCGCTTCCACGGCGAGGGCGGCTACCTCGCCCTGCCCCCGTCCGAGACCGGCCAGGGCGCCGTCCGCTGGGAGCGTGCCCCGCTGCCCGGCTCGGCCTCGCCGTGGGTGCCGGACGTGGAGGCCGTGGTGGACGCCGTGGTCGACGCCCTCACTCGTACGGGTGTGAGCGCGCCCGAGTTGTAGGGGTGTCGGGCGTGACGGGCCGGGCACGCCCCGCGCGCTCGTTACATTCCGCACATGCTGCGTCATTCCGGGGGACACCGTGCCCCACAGTCGCACCGCGGCGGACGGGATCCGCGAAGGCTCCGTCTGCTCGGTCTCGTGGGCGTCGTGGCGGCCCTGGCCGCGCTGCCGCTGGCGGTGGCGTCCGCGGGGCAGGTGGGCGACGCCGGGCGGGCCCCCGCGCCGGCCGCTCCCCGGGACGCCAAGCCCCGGCCGGAGACCGCCGGCCGTTCCCCCTTCCTGCTCGGCATCGGGCTGGCCACCGCGGCCCGCTGCGGACCCGAACTCACCTCACCCGACGGCATCGAAGCCCAGACCTGTGTGCTGACGCAGGGCGAGGACACCTGGGCGCGCACCTACTACCGCAATGCCACGGGCCGGTCGCTGGACTCCGTGCTGAGCCTGATGGGGCCGGGCGGCCGGACCGTGCAGATGCGCTGTGCCACCGGGGCCGACGACGAGCCCGCCACCTGTGAGACGCCCCGCGAGCGCAGCCGGGGCGGACCGGACGCCTACACGGCCGTCACCGAGTTCGCCGGGCGCGGCGACGACGGGGCGCTGCTGCTCCGTTCCGGCAGCAACTCCTCGGCCGCGCCGGGAAGTTGAGATCCGGCGGAGCCGGCAGCCGATGTCCGGCGACGCGTGGTACACCGCTCGCGGACATGGAAAGACCCGGTTGCTGGCGACGGGGGATGCACCAGCAACCGGGCTATTGGAACGGTAACAAGAGATCGGCGGTTCGCAAATTCCGTCCGGCTTATTCGGACACCGATTTCCCTCTCGAACCCGGGAGTTGTGACAGGAGTCACCTGTTGTGCTGCCCGGCTTCACGGCTGACCGACCGTTCAGCCGTGAGACGCGGGTCCGGACGTCAGCTGAGCGTGACCTGCCGGTTGGTCAGCCCCCCGCGCGCCCGGCGCTCGTCCGCGGTGAGCGGCTCGGTGGCCGCGAGGGCGACGGCGAGGCGCTCGGCGAACTCGCCGGCCGGCTTCTCCACGTCCTCGGCCATGACCCCGCTCGGCAGGTCCCAGACCGGCACGGTGAGCCCGTGAGCACGGAAGGAACCGACGAGCCGGGTGCCCTCGCCGAGGCTGGAGCCGCCCGCCGCGTGCAGTCGCGCGAGAGCGTCCAGAAGCTGCTCCTCCGGGTGCGGCATGACCCAGCGCAGGTGGTTCTTCTCGGGGGTCTCGCACCAGTAGGCGGCGTCCACCCCGAAGAGCTTCACGGTCGGGATGGCGGCGGCGTTGGCCCGCTCCAGGGAGGCGGTCACCTCCGGCGTGGCGTTCTCCGCGTCCGGCACCCAGAACTCGAAGCCGCTGTGCACGACCGGTTCGAAAGCGCCCTCCGCGTCGAGGAGGTCCTGCAGCCGCGGTCCGTCGGCGGGGGCGCGGCGGCCCTGCACCGGGGTGCCGGGCTCGGCCTCCAGGGCGCGCAGCAGCGTGTCGGCGAGGTCACGGCTGATGTCGCCGGACGCCGTGTCGTTCTGCAGGCCGAGCAGGACCGAGCCGTCGTCGCGGCGCAGCGCCGGCCAGGCCATCGGCAGGACGGTGGCCAGGGTGACCGACGGGACGCCCTCGGGCAGGCCGTCCTTCAGGGTCAGCTCGACCGTCGCGGCCGGGACCAGCTCGCGCAGCGCGACCCAGTCGCACTCGCCCGGCAGGTTCTCGAACGGGCGCTGCACCAGCTCGGTCACGGCGTGCGCGGCGGCCCGGCCGTGGCAGGCCTTGTACCGCCGGCCGCTGCCGCAGGGGCAGGGTTCGCGGGCGCCGACAACCGGGATCTCCCCGTCGATCAGCTGCGGCTTGGCCTTCGTCTGGGGTCGCTTCTTGGCCATGGTGGGGTCTCCCGGTTACGGCTCTTCTGGTACGGCGGGAGCCTAGCCGTTCGAGCCATGACCGACGGGAACCTGTGGACAACGCACGGGCGCTCGACGCCAGTGGTGTGAACCTGCGGACGGCGGACCGGTGCCGGCCGGGTTCAGTCGAAGTCCTCGAACGCGTCCGTGAGGTCCAGTCCGGACAGGTCCGGCAGTGACATGTCCGACCGGCCCGGACCCGGGAGGCCGAGGCCGGGGCGGTCCTGGACCGGGCGGCCCGGCTCCGGCCGGCCCAGAGCGGGCAGTGCCACGTCCGCAGGCGTGAGGTCCGTGAGCGTCAGGTCCGGCAGCGCGGAAGGCGTGACGCGCGTAGCGAAGGCGTCGCGCCGGCACACGGCATCGGGATCGTGGACGTCATCGTGGACCAGCACCCAGACCGTCACCTCGCCCCGGACGCCGTCCCGGACGCCCCAGTCGTCGGCGAGGGCCGTGATGATGTTCAGTCCCCGGCCGCCGTGCGCGGTGACCGAGGGGGTGGCCGGCGCCGGGCGCGTCGGACCACCGCCGTCCGTGACCTCCACGACGAGCCGCCCGCGCGCGTCCACCCGCCATGCGGCGCGGACGTCGCCGTCACCGGCCGGCGCGTCTCCCAGTGGCCGGCCGTGTTTGCACGCATTGCTCAAAAGTTCCGAAAGGATCAGCACGGCGTCGTCGATGACCGACTCCGACACACCACCGCTGCGCAACTGCGCCCGCATCCGGTGCCGCGCCTTGCCCACGCCCGCAGGACCGTGGGGAACGGCCATGCTCGACGACGTCGGCACCTCCTGTGCCACCACCAACGCCACCCCCGAGACCTCCTTTGCCCCACGCCACGGTGTGGATGCCCCATTGGCCTGTACCGGAAACCGGCCAATCCCCTTCCGCTGACGCATTCGAAACGGGCGTGTGCACGACGAACGCGCCGGAGCACTCCCTGTGACGAAGCCTGTGCTTACAGTGCTCATTCCTGGCCGGAAACGACCGTTCCTCCGGTGATCCACCGGGCGGCCGTCCGCGCCTCCGCTGCCGTCGGGCATCCGGCCGGTCCCCGGCCTCTCGCCCGTCGGGCTCAGTGGCCGGTTCCGCGGCCTCTCGGCCGCCGGGCTCAGTGGCCGCTTCCCGGCCTCTCGGCCGTCGGGTTCAGTGGCCGGTTCCGCGGCCCAGTTGCCGCAGCACCGCGTGCGGGCGGTTGGTGATGATGGCGTCGATGCCCATCTCCACGCAGAGGTCGACGTCCTCGGGCTCGTTCACGGTCCACACGTGGACCTGGTGGCCGGCCCGCTTCAGCCGCTCCACGTAGCCGGGGTGGCTGCGGAGGATGCGGATCGAGGGGCCCGCGATGTGCACGCCCGCGGGCAGCCGCCCGTCGCGCAGCCGGGGCGAGAGGAACTGGACCAGGTAGACCGTGGGCAGTGTCGGTGCCGCGGCACGTACGCGGTGCAGCGAGCGCGCCGAAAAGCTCATGATCCTCACCGGGGACTCGGCGGCCGAGGCCGGGGCGTCCAGCCCGAAACGCTTCAGCAGGGTCAGCAGCCGCTCCTCGACCTGGCCCGCCCAGCGCGTGGGGTGCTTGGTCTCGATGGCCAGCTCCACCCGCCGCCCGGCGTCCGCGACCAGCTCCAGCAGCCGCTCCAGGGTGAGTACGGAGGTCTCCCCGAGGTCCTCCGGCCGACGCTCCCAGTCGGGCTCCTCGTCGCGTCCGCGCCAGGCCTCGCGGGTCTTCCACGAGCCGAAGTCGAGAGCGGCCAGATCGGCCAGTTCCAGGGCGGAGACGGCGCCGCGGCCGTTGGAGGTACGGTTCACCCGCCGGTCGTGGACACAGACCAGGTGGCCGTCCGCGGTCAGTCGTACGTCACACTCCAGGGCGTCCGCGCCGTCCTCGATCGCCTTCCGGTAGGCGGCGAGGGTGTGTTCGGGGGCGTCCTCGGAGGCGCCCCGGTGGGCGACGACCTGGATGGAGTGCTGTCGTGCGTGGGTCACCGCGTCATGGTGCCACCGTCGCCGGGTACACGTGGCGGCACGTAGGCGTCCGTGAGGCGAACGGGGCGTTCACCCGGATCCTTTATATAACCTTTGCGTTGAAGATCCTATATAAAGAGGACCGCCGGACTCACAGCCACCGCTTATGGTGCTCTGACGGCCCGTGGGAAAAGCTGACTGCAGACCAGTGCGACCGACGACAGCAGGCGTGGATCGAGGAGAAGACCTGTGAGCACCGACAACGAGGGCAACGTGGTACCTCCGGCCCCGTCCGCACCCCCCGTGCCGGTGGCCTCTCCCGCGGCTTCTCCGCAGGGCCCCGCGCCCGCGGGGAACGAGCCGACGGCGCAGCTCCCGCCCGTACCCCAGGACCCTGCGCCCGCGGCGGCGGCCCCGTCCGCACCCGGCCAGGGCCCGGCGCACCAGCCCGGCCCGGCACCCGACGGCTCCTGGCCGCCCCCGCCGCCGTCCCCCGGTTACGGCCACGGCGGAGCCGGCGGCCCGGCCGCCGGCTGGGGAGCCGCGTACCAGCAGCCCGCCCCCACGCCGCCGCGCAACGGACGCGGTGGACTCGTGGCGGCCGTCCTCGTGGCCGCGCTCGTCGCGGGCGGTCTGGGCGGCGGCCTCGGCTACACCCTGGCCAAGGACCAGGACGACCGGGGCTCGACCACCGTCTCCGCCTCCGACGGCAGCGCCTCCCAGGTCAAGCGCGCGCCCGGCACGATCGCCAACGTGGCCGCCGGGGCACTGCCCAGCACGGTCACCATCGAGGCGGAGAGCACCAACGGCGAGGGCGGCACGGGCACCGGGTTCGTCTTCGACACCCAGGGCCACATCGTCACCAACAACCACGTCGTCGCGGAGGCCGTGGACGGCGGCAAGCTCTCCGCGACCTTCCCGAACGGCAAGAAGTACGACGCCGAGATCGTCGGCCACGCGCAGGGCTACGACGTCGCGGTCATCAAGCTCAAGAACGCCCCCTCGGACCTGAAGCCGCTCGCACTCGGCGACTCCGACAAGGTGGCCGTCGGCGACGAGACCATCGCCATCGGTGCGCCCTTCGGCCTGTCCAACACGGTGACCACCGGCATCATCAGCGCCAAGAACCGTCCGGTGGCCTCCAGCGACGGGGGCTCCGCCAGCAAGCCGTCGTACATGAGCGCCCTGCAGACCGACGCCTCCATCAACCCGGGCAACTCCGGCGGCCCGCTGCTGAACGCCTCCGGCGCGGTCATCGGCATCAACTCGGCGATCCAGTCCAGCAGCAGCGGCGGCTTCGGCACCGGCCAGGCCGGCTCGATCGGCCTGGGCTTCGCCATCCCGATCAACCAGGCCAAGTACGTCGCCCAGGAGCTGATCAAGTCCGGCAAGCCGGTGTACGCGCGCATCGGCGCGTCGGTGTCCCTGGAGGGCTCCACCGACGGCGCCAAGATCACCGAACAGGGCACGAGCGGCTCCGCCGCGGTCGAGTCGGGCGGGCCGGCGGCCAAGGCCGGCCTCAAGCCCGGTGACGTCATCACCCGGCTCGACGACCACGTGATCGACAGCGGACCGACCCTGATCGGCGAGATCTGGACCCACAAGCCGGGCGACAAGGTGGAGATCACCTACAAGCGTGGCGGCGCGGAGCACACGGTGACGCTGACGCTCGGATCGAGGGTCGGCGACAACTGATCCGGGCACCGCGGGGGAGCCGGATCCCACGAGGCCCCAGTTCCCCGCCGTCCCCACGGCCGGACGGCCCACGGCCGGCCCGAGTGGACCATGCCTGCACGGCGCAGGGCCGATCCCGGTACGCTGTACCCGCTCCGCTCCTGGTGGGCGGCAGCGAAGGTGGGTTGCCCGAGCGGCCTAAGGGAACGGTCTTGAAAACCGTCGTGGCGCGAGTCACCGTGGGTTCAAATCCCACACCCACCGCAGTGGTTGACGGCCCCTGACCAGGCATTCCGGTCGGGGGCCGCTGCCGTCCCGGAACCGGGGTCAGAGGTATTCGAAGAACCTGGTCCACCACGTGGCCCGGCCCTGGTGCGGGGGGTAGCCGGCCACGACGGCGCCGGGCACGTCGTCGGCGAGCCAGGTCACGCCGTCGTAGAGGCGGTGGAGCAGCCGTAGCGGGACCAGCACGTAGCCCAGGTCGGAGAGCGCGTCTTCCACCCTCCGGCGATCTCTTCCGGACAGCGCACCCTCCGCCACCGCCTGGTCCAGGTCCTCGTGGCTGTCCGGCCGCGGTGTGGTCACCGCGGCGAGGTCGCCGTAGTTGCTGAGCCGCACCGCGATGTGCACGTCGGCCTCTGTCGCCTGCCGCGGGATGCTCACGCGGAAGTAGCAACTGGCGTCCTGCACCGCGTCCAGGGAGCACGGCTGCCCGAAGTCCCTGCCCAGCCGCTCCTGGAGCCGGACCGCCCGTGCCCCGGCAGCCGCGTGGTCGAACCCGTCGGGGAACTCCAGATGCTCCGGCCCGGGAAGACGGTCCAGGGCGCGAAGCAGGTCGAGTACGCACTGCTCATCGTGCATGCCGACCAGGCTACGGCCACGTCCCGACGAGGGCGCCGCGGGCGTGCCGGAGGCGGAGCACCTCGCCTGCGTGCGGCGGCTGCGGTGCCGTGGCGGCTTCGCTCTACGGGCTGGTCGGCGGCGGCGGTTCCCGCCGGTGCTCCAGCCACGTGCGACTCAGGTCGTCCCAGATCGCTTGGTATCTGTCGAAAACCTCCCTCAGGTGGTCGTGGGTGAGGTCGCCGACGGCCGTCGACGCCACCAGGTACTCGAGGTCGTCGGCCAGACGCTGGAACCGGTACTGCGCCTCCTCCATCAGGATCCACCGGGAGCGCCAGTCGAAGAACGGTTCGACGGCCCCGAGCAGCGTCCCCACGGCGACCAGCGCGAAGGCCAGGCCCGCCCACGCGTTGAGGTCTTGCAGGCCCAGGATGACCGTGGACGATGCGGACAGCGCCAGCGTCAGCATCTTGACCAGCGAAGCGCTGCCCCGGAACCTCTGCTTCTTGCCGCGGGCGTAGTCGTTGCCCTGCCGGATCTTGTCCAGCAGGAGTGCGGCCGTCTCCCCTGGGCTGAGGCCTGCGCCCGGTGCGCTGTTCGGCTGCATTTCGCCCCCTGAAGGTCCGTCGCCACTGTGCGGCTCGACCTCGCAGACGCGGGTACGCGGCGGTGTGGTTCCGCGGTGTGTTCGCTCGTCGGCCTCCCTGGCCCGCGCCCGGTTCCGTCTACGGGTGGTGGCCCGTCATGCGGGCTGCCGAGGCGATCGTCGCGCGGGCCTCGCGTTCCGTCAGGCCGGTGTGGCGGGCCGCCTCGGTGAGGGGGTCCGCCAGGGTGGGGCCGAGGCCGTTCTCGTAGGCGCGGCAGGCCGCCCAGAACAGACGGGTGTTGCGCTGGCCCTCGTGCGCGGCGAGCACGAACTGGACCAGTCCGCGGCCGTGGTCCCCGGGGGCGGGCGGTGCCGGGAGGCCGCCGGGGCGCGGAGGGGGGAGCAGGAGGCGCAGCAGGGACACCGGACAGGGGGCGGGGGCGAGGTCGCCGGTGCCGGGGGCGGTGGCGTAGACGCCGTGGTCGGTGCGGGAGCCGGGGCCGACCAGGTAGCCGCCCGCGCCGCGGATGTCGATGCCGGGGGCCAGGCGCCCGGCCGAGTTCGGTACGACGACGTCCGGCGGGCCGGTCAGCCACAGGTGCCGGCCGCCGCTCGGGGTGAGGACGACGACCGTCTCCGGGATCGTGAACAGGTGGCGCAGGGCCAGCTCGCGCAGGGCGGCCGAGGAGTCCGTGCCGGACTTGGTGTCCAGGTCGACGCCGATCAGGTGGTACGGCGGCAGCCCGCAGGCGATGCCGTAGCCGGTGGCCCAGGGGGCGGCGGCGAACAGCTCCCGGATGCGCACCGGGTCGGTGGAGGCGTCGTACACCCCGTGTCCGAAGCGGCCGCACGCGCCGTGGCAGGGCGGTGCCGCCGGATCCGGGTCGTCGCGGTGGGGCGAGCGCAGGGCGGGGAGTTTGGTGCGGGACAGGGGGATGACGGCCAAGCCGCGTTCGGCGGCGGACAGGGCGTGTGCGAGGGCCAGCGTCGTGGCCTGCCGGTCGGTGGTGGCCATACCTCCATGTTCGTACGTACGTTCGAAAAAGGGAAGGGTGGGCCGGAGTGACGCGCCGGTGCCGGCCGGATTGGCCGGAAAAGTGGCGTAACGATTCACCCCTTGTGTCACCTAAGGAGCGAAAGTTCGCTCTGCTTCCGGTCGGGGCGAGAGGTGACTAAAGGTGGCGATAAGGGTTTATCGACTTGTCATCACGCTTGCGTGCGAATCGCGGCTTCCAGGGTGGTTCGCCGGGGATCGGGTGGGCAACTCTGATGGCGCGACGTCGTCCACGACAGTCCAGGCGGCCGGCCAACTGCCTTGACGCAAGCCCTACTTCACACGCTTACGGCCTTCGGGCCACCGAGTGCTTCGTTCTGGAGGAACACATGGCACGCATCCGTACCGCTCGCGTTCTCGCCGCCATCTCCGCTCTCCCGCTCGCAGCCGCCCTCTTCACCGGTGTCGCGTCGGCGGACAACGGCGCCATCGCGGACGACGGATCGAGCGCGAACGCGGGAGTGGCGGCCGTCCTCGGCAGCGGGGTCGGTCACGACAACAGCGGCAACTCGTCCACCACGAACCAGAACGCGGCCGGCGCCGGTGCCTCGAACCAGAGCAACACCGCGCAGGTCAACGGCTCCGCGTTCACGGCCGTCCAGCAGGGCAACGAGAACGTCGCCGTCCACTTCACCCGCCTCTGGTGAGCCTCGGGCGGGTGCCTTCCTGAGGAGGGTGCTCGTGGGGTGTGCTTCGGGGTCGTAACGCGTCTGCGCGGCGGTGCTTCGGCGCCGCCGCGCCGGCGTTTTCCGGCACGGTCCGCCGGCGTTTCCGGCCACGGTCCGCCGGCGTCCTCAGGGGCGGTCCGCCGGTGTCTCCGGGAGGGGTGCGCCGGCTCCTTCGGGGGCGGGCCGCCGGGCTCCCGGCCTTGACAGCGCCCCATATCTGACGGACAGTCAGAAACTGTTGCCGCAGTGACGACCAGGGGGTGGCGGTGAGCGAAGACCCGGGGCAGGCGGTGGGACCGGCGGGCGGGGAGCCGGACACACCGGGGGAGCCGGCAGCCGAGACGTACGACGAACTCGGAGCACACCTCAAGGAGTTCGAGGGCCGCCCGGCCGCCGTCGCCGGCGTGGGCAAGGATCCCGTCAACGCGCCGATGATCCGGCACTGGTGCGAGGTGCTCGGCGACACCAACCCGGCCTACTCCGGACCCGGCGCCGTCGCCCCGCCCACCATGCTCCAGGCCTGGACCATGGGCGGCCTCTCCGGACACCAAGGCCGCACGGGCGCGTACGACGGGCTCCTCGCCCTGCTGGACGAGGCCGGCTGCACCGCCGTGGTGGCCACCGACTGCGAACAGGAGTACCTGCGGCCCCTGCGCCCGGGCGACGAGATCACCTTCGACACGGTCGTCGAGACGGTCTCCGGCCGCAAGACGACGAAACTCGGCACCGGCTACTTCGTCACGACCCGCACGGACGTACGGGCGAACGGCGAGCCGGCGGGCGTCCACCGCTTCCGGATCCTCAAGTACGCCCCGGCGCGCCGGAAACCCCCGGCGCCCCGCCCCCGCCCGGTGGTCAACCGGGACAACGCCGGCTTCTGGCAGGGCGTGGCCGAGCACCGGCTCCTCGTCCAGCGCTGCACCGGCTGCGGCACCCTGCGCCACCCCTGGCTGCCGGGCTGCAACGCCTGCGGGAGCCCGGAATGGGACACGGTGGAGGCGAGCGGCGAGGGCACGGTCTTCTCGTACGTGGTCATGCACCACCCGCCCTTCCCGGCGTTCACCGACGCCGCCTCCGGCCCGGCGGGTCCGTACGCGGTCGGGCTGATCGAACTCGCCGAGGGCGTGAGGATGGTGAGCAACGTGGTGGGGACGCCGTACGACAAGGTGCGCGTCGGGCTGCCCGTACGGGTGGAGTTCCGGCGGTACGAGACCACGGGCGGCCCGCTGGACCTGCCCGTCTTCCGGGCCGTGCCGGGCGGGGAGTGAGCCGTGGCCGCACTGACCGTGGGCACCGAACTGGCCCCGCTCACGATCCCGGTGACCCGGACCCTCATCGTGGCCGGGGCGATCGCCTCCCGGGACTACCAGGACGTGCACCACGACGCCGAGCTGGCCCGGCAGAAGGGCGCACCGGACGTCTTCATGAACATCCTGACGACGAACGGCCTCGTCGGCCGGTACGTCACCGACCACTTCGGCCCCACGGCGGTGCTCCGCAAGGTCGCCATCCGGCTCGGGGCCCCCAACCACCCGGGGGACACGATGGTGCTGACCGGCCGGATCGAGGCGGTGGACGGCGACACCGCCACCGTGCACGTCGTCGGCGCCAACGGCCTCGGCCACCATGTCACGGGCGCGGTCACCGTCACGGTCCCGGAGGTCACCCCATGAGCCTCACGGGCACGGTCACCGTCACGGTCCCGGAGGTCACCCCATGAGCCTGCGCACCCGCGACACCCTCGGCGGACGCGCAGCGATCGGCGGGATCGGCGCCACCGAGTTCTCCAAGGACTCCGGCCGCAGCGAACTGCGCCTCGCGGTGGAGGCGGTGCGCTCCGCGCTCGACGACGCGGGCCTGGCCCCGGCGGACGTGGACGGTCTGGTGACGTTCACGATGGACACCAGCCCGGAGATCACCGTGGCCCAGGCCTGCGGGATGGGCGAGCTGTCCTTCTTCTCCCGGGTGCACTACGGCGGCGGGGCGGCCTGCGGCACCGTCCAGCAGGCCGCGCTCGCGGTGGCCACGGGGGTGGCGGAGGTGGTGGTCTGCTACCGGGCGTTCAACGAGCGGTCGGGCCGCCGGTTCGGTGCCGGCGTGCAGCACCGGGAGCCGTCGGCGGAAGGCGCCGCGCTGGGCTGGGTGCTGCCGTTCGGGCTGCTCACCCCGGCCTCCTGGGTGGCCATGGCCGCCCAGCGCTACCTGCACACCTACGGTCTGACGCCGGAGGCGTTCGGGCACGTGGCCGTCGTGGACCGGGAGTACGCGGCGACCAACCCGGCCGCCTGGTTCCACGGCCGCCCGATCACCCTCGCCGACCATGCCGCGTCCCGCTGGATCGCCGAGCCGCTGCGGCTGCTGGACTGCTGCCAGGAGACCGACGGCGGCCAGGCGCTCGTCGTCACCTCCGTGGAGCGCGCCCGGGACCTGCGGCATCCGCCCGCCGTCGTCGCGGCGGCGGCACAGGGCGCCGGCCGGGCGCAGGAGCAGATGACCGGCTTCTACCGGCACGAGCTGACCGGCCTGCCGGAGATGGGCGTGGTGGCCCGCCAGCTGTGGCGGACCACCGGTCTCGGCCCGGCCGACATCGACGTGGGGATCCTGTACGACCACTTCACCCCGTTCGTGCTGATGCAGCTGGAGGAGTTCGGCTTCTGCGGCCGTGGGGAGGCCGCGGAGTTCGTCGCCGGCCGGCGGCTGCCGCTGAACACCCACGGGGGACAGCTCGGGGAGGCGTACCTGCACGGGATGAACGGCATCGCGGAGGCGGTGCGGCAGGTGCGCGGCACGGCCGTGAACCAGGTTCCGGGAGCCGCCCGTACCCTGGTGACGGCCGGCACCGGGGTGCCGACATCGGGGCTGGTCCTGACGGCGGACGGCTGAGTTCTCGGGGTCCGACCCCCAGACGGGGCGTACCCCCGCTCCACCTTCAGGAGGTCGGGGCAGCCCCACCCCTACAACCTGAGGGGGACTCCGCTTCGGGACCTGCGGCCGATCCGCCCGTGCGGCGTCCGCTCCTAGCGTGGAGGCATGACCACACCCGTCTGCACCAGCGCCTCGGCCGCCGCCGCACCAGCGCGGCAGACCTGCACCTACCCGTCGTTCGCGTCGTACGTGCGGGCCCGCCAGCCGGTCCTGCTGCGCACCGCGCGCTCCCTGACCGCGAACCCGAGCGATGCCGAGGATCTGCTGCAGACCGCGCTCGCCAAGACCTATGTGGCGTGGGAGCGGATCGAGGACCAGCGGGCCCTCGACGGCTACGTGCGCCGGGCGTTGCTGAACACCCGTACCTCGCAGTGGCGCAAACGCAGAGTGGACGAGTTCGCCTGCGACGAGCTGCCCGAGCCGGAGCCGGTGCGCGGAGACGACGACCCGGCCGAACGGCAGGCGCTGCACGACGCCATGTGGCGCGCCGTGCTGAAGCTGCCGGCACGGCAGCGGGCGATGGTCGTCCTGCGCTACTACGAGGACCTCAGCGAGGCGCAGACCGCCGAGGTGCTCGGCGTGTCGGTGGGCACGGTGAAGTCGGCCGTGTCGCGCGCGCTCGGCAAACTCCGCGAGGACCCCGAGCTGGTGCTGGCCCGTTGACGGATTCCCTTCGGCCGCCGCCCCGCGCCGTGCCGGCCCGTCAGCGGTTTTCCGCGGGACGCCGGCCCCGTGCCGTGCCGGCCCGTCAGGGGGTCTTCCGCCGGACGCCGGCCCCGAGCCGGTGCCGGCCCGTTGGCCGTTTTCCGCGGGACGCCGGGTGATCGATCATCCTGGGCTAGTGACATACCGCGCGGTATGTGAGCAGAATCAGCGCAACCTCTACTCACCCGCGTAGGCGATGTCGCCCGGGAGGACGCCGTGCTGAGCACCATGCAGGACGTACCGCTGTTGATCTCGAGGATCCTGACCCACGGGTCGACGGTCCACGGTTCGTCACGGGTGACCACCTGGACCGGCGAGGCCGAGCCGCACCGCCGCACCTTCGCCGAGGTCGGAGCCCGCAGCGCCCAGCTGGCGCACGCCCTGCGCGACGGACTCGGGGTGAACACCGACGACCGCGTGGCCACCCTCATGTGGAACAACGCCGAGCACGTCGAGGCCTACTTCGCGATCCCCTCCATGGGCGCGGTGCTGCACACGCTCAACCTGCGGCTGCCCGCGGAGCAGTTGGCGTGGATCGTCCAGCATGCCGCCGACCGCGTGATCATCGTCAACGGCTCGCTCGTCCCGCTGCTCGCGCCCCTGCTGTCCCAGCTGCCGACGGTGGAGCACATCGTCGTCTCCGGCCCCGGCGACCGCGGCCCGCTGGCGGGCGCAGGCGCGCAGGTGCACGAGTACGAGGAGCTGATCGCCGGCCGGCCCACCGCCTACGACTGGCCCGAGCTGGACGAACGCCGGGCCGCCGCCATGTGCTACACCTCCGGCACGACCGGCGAGCCCAAGGGCGTGGTCTACAGCCACCGTTCGATCTACCTGCACTCCATGCAGGTGAACATGACCCAGTCGATGGGCCTGACCGACCAGGACACCTCGCTGGTCGTGGTGCCCCAGTTCCACGTCAACGCCTGGGGTCTGCCGCACGCCACCTTCATGACCGGCGTCAACCTGCTGATGCCCGACCGTTTCCTGCAGCCCGCCCCGCTCGCCGAGATGATCGAGAGCGAGCGGCCCAGCCACGCGGCGGCCGTCCCGACCATCTGGCAGGGCCTGCTCGGCGAACTCACCGCACGCCCCCGGAACGTCTCCTCGCTCACCCAGGTCACCATCGGCGGCGCCGCCTGCCCGCCCTCCCTGATGGCCGCCTTCGACAAGCTCGGCATGCGGGTGTGCCACGCCTGGGGCATGACGGAGACCTCCCCCCTCGGCACGGTGTCCCGCCCGCCGGCCCATGCCGTGGGCACCGACGAGGAATTCGCCTACCGCCTCACCCAGGGCCGCTTCCCCGCCTCCGTCGAGGGCCGCCTCACCGGCCCCGGTGGGGAACGCCTGCCCTGGGACGGCGAGTCGGCGGGCGAGCTGGAGGTGCGCGGGCCCTGGATCGCGGGCGCCTACTACAACGGCCCCGACGCCGAACCCCTCCGCCCGGCCGACAAGTTCAGCGAGGACGGCTGGCTGAAGACCGGTGACGTCGGCACCATCTCGCCCGACGGCTTCCTCACCCTCACCGACCGGGCCAAGGACGTCATCAAGTCCGGCGGCGAATGGATCTCCTCGGTCGAGCTGGAGAACGCGCTGATGTCCCACCCGGACGTCGCCGAGGCCGCCGTGGTCGCCGTCCCCGACGACAAGTGGGGCGAGCGCCCGCTGGCCACCGTCGTCCTCCGGCAGGGCGCCACCGCCGACTTCGAGACCCTGCGCACCTTCCTCGCCGAGGAGGGCCGCATCGCCAAGTGGCAGCTGCCCGAGCGCTGGACGGTGATCGAGTCGGTGCCGAAGACGAGCGTGGGCAAGTTCGATAAGAAAGTGCTGCGCAGGCAGTACGCGGACGGCCAGCTGGAGGTCACCCGACTCTGACGGCCGTAGGCCCGCGACACCGCCGGGCGGCGGCCGTACGTACGGCCGCCGCCCGGCGTCTAGTTGGTGCCGATGCGGGACAGCAGGTCCACGATGCGGCTCTGCACCTCGGTGCTGGTGGACCGCTCGGCGAGGAACAGCACGGTCTCGCCCGAGGCCAGCCGGGGCAGGTCGGCCTGGTCCACGGCGGCGGTGTAGACGACCAGCGGGGTGCGGTTGAGCTGCCCGTTCGCGCGCAGCCAGTCGACGATCCCGGCCCGTCGGCGGTGTACCTGCATCAGGTCCATCACGACGAGGTTCGGCCGGAACTGGCCGGCCAGTGTCACCGCGTCGTTGTCGTTCGCGGCCCGCGCCACCTGCATTCCGCGCCGCTCCAGTGTCGAGGTCAGCGCCAGCGCGATCTCCGCGTGCTCCTCGATGAGCAGCACCCGCGGCGGATGCTGCTCACTGTCCCGCGGAGCCAGCGCCTTCAGCAGGACGGCCGGATCGGCGCCGTACGCCGCCTCACGCGTCGCCTGCCCGAGCCCGGCCGTGACCAGCACCGGCACCTCGGCGGCCACGGCGGCCTGGCGCAGCGACTGCAGCGCCGTCCGTGTGATCGGTCCGGTCAGCGGGTCCACGAACAGGGCGGCGGGGAACGCCGCGATCTGCGCGTCGACCTCCTCGCGCGAGTGCACGATGACGGGCCGGTAGCCACGGTCGCTCAGCGCCTGCTGGGTGGTGATGTCCGGCGCGGGCCACACCAGCAGCCGGCGCGGGTTGTCCAGCGGTTCCGGCGGCAGCTCGTCGTCCAGCGGCTGCGGGCGCGGGGTGTCCGCGACCTCGACGGCCCCACCTGGACCGTCCAGCGGCTCAGGTCCCTCGACGGCATCGGGCTCCGGAGCACCTATGGCGTACGACCGCCCGGCCCCCTCGGTACCCGGCACCGGCCGCGACTGCCCGCCGAGCGAGGCCTGCGCCACCGGCTGCCCGCCGAGCGAGGCCTGCTGCCCGGGCTGTCCGCCGAGGGACGCCTGCTGCCCGGGCTGTCCGCCGAGGGACGTCTGCTGCCCGGGCTGTCCGCCGAGGGACGTCTGCTGCCCCGGCTGTCCGCCGAGTGAGGGCTTTGCCAAGGGCTGCTGTCCGCCGAGCGAAGGCTGTGCCAGGGGCTGCTGTCCGCCGAGCGAGGGCTGTGCCGGGGCCTGCTGTCCGTTGAGCGGGGGCCGTGCCAGGGACTGCTGTCCGCCGAGCGAAGGCTGCGCGGGCGCCGCTTGGGCCGCCGGATGCGCGCGGGCCGCCTGCTCCTGCTGCGGCTCCGGACGCGTGGCCGGGTCGGGCCGCGTGCCCAGCTTGCGCCGCCGGCCCGAGCCGCCCGGCGCGTGCGGCGGCGGGGTCGCCGTCGGCTGCTGTACCTGCGCGGCCTGCCGCGCGAACGGCACGCCCTGACCGAGGGTGCGGACGCTGATCGCCCGCCCCTGGGTGGAGTCCGGGTCGGCCGCCGCCGAGCCCGCGGCCTCCGCGGGCAACGGCTGTGCCGCCGGCTGTGGCCGCCCACCGGGCGACACGGCCCCGTGCGCCGGGGCGGTACCGCCACCGGCGGTGTCATCGGCCCCCGGCCACTGCTGGGGAACGCTGGGCGGCACCGGACCGGGCGGCACCGGACCGGCCTGCCCGGCCTCGTCGGGCAGCGGCAGGGCACCTGGCACCGCGACCGGGGTACCGGCCGGCGGGGTGCCCGGATGCCCGGCGGGGGCCTGGGCTTGTACGCCGGGGGCGGCTTGCACGCCGGGGGCCTGGGCTTGTACGCCGGGCGCGGACTGCGCGGTCACCGGCTGTCCTGGGGCGCCCTGGGCCGGTACGGCCGCGTACTGCTGCCCCTGGGCGGCGGTGCCGGGGGCGGTGGTGCCGTGGGCCGGCGTGGCCGTGTGCTGAGGCGTCGGTGTGGAGGCCGTGCCCTGGGCGGGTACGGCGGGCTGCGCCGGACCGCCGTGTACAGCGGCACCGTTCTGTACGGCGGCACCGTTCTGTACGGCGGCACCACCCTGTACGGCGGCACCACCCTGTACGGCGGCACCACCCTGTACGGCGGCACCACCCTGTACGGCGGCGCCGTTCTGGGCGGCGGGTGCCGTCGGCCCGGCCATGGGAACCGCGGCGGACGGCTGCCCCGTGGGCGGCACGGGTCCGCCCTGGACGGGGATGCCCTGCCCGGCCGTCCCCTGCGCCGGAACACCGGGGCCCGCCGGGGCCGCCCCGCCGGAGGGCGACGATACGGCCGCCTCATGCGGGACCTGACCGGGAACGCCCGGCACCGGAAGCGGCTGCGGGGCCGCCTGCGCGGACTGCGGAGTGCCCTGGGCGGAAGCCTGCGGGGGAGTCGTCTGACCCGGCACCGGCAGTCCGGGAACGGCCACGGGCGCCGCACCCGGAGGCAGCCCCTGGGCGGATCCGTCCGGCTGCGCCACGGCCCGGCGGCGCCGACCGGTCGGGGCGCTGGTGGGGTGCGGCTGCGGCGGGGTGTGGTCCTCGGCCTGGTCGAGCGGTACTGCGTCGTGCCGGCCGTCGTCGTCGCCCGGGACGCCCGGGGCGGACACCGGCAGCTGCGCGGGCACCTGCACCTGACCGGGCAGCGGCCCGGCACCGCCCGGCACGGCACCGCCCGGCACGGCGGCGGGCTGTGCCTGAGCCCCGGCGGTCGTACCCGGAGCGACCGGTGCACCGGCAGCCGGCGGGACGGGGAGCCCGGCGCCGGGAGGCACCGGCGATCCGGGGTTCGCGCCCGGCGGCATAGGAGCCCCGGGGCTCACACCAGGAGCAAGAGAAGCACCGGGAGTACCGGGCACACCGGCACCGGGGTGTACGGGGAGCCCGGCGCCCGCAGGCACGGCACCCCCGGGGTTCGTACCCGGAGCGACCGGCGGCACGGCCCCCTCTGGGTTCGTGCCCGCAGCGGCCGGCGTACCGGCACCGGGGTGTACGAGGTGCCCGGCGCCGGGAGGTACCGCGAACCCGGGGTCCGCGCCGGGCGGCACAGGCCCCCCGGCGTTGGTACCCGGAGCGACCGGTGCACCGGCGCCCGGGGGTACGGGAACCCCGGTGCCCGGGGCCGGAGCCGTGCGGTCGGCGCCCATGTCGGCAGGGACGCCCATGTCGGCAGGGACGCCCATGCCGGCCGGGGTGGGCGTGGGGTTGGGGGTTCTGTCTGCCTCGGCGGGCGGGAGGGCGAAGACCGTGCGCGCGCCGCTCGCCTCCTGTGCCGCGGCCCGCTCCGCCGCGGCGGCCAGCGCTCGCCGTCGGCGACCCGTCGGCTGCCCACCGTCCGCGGGAACCGCCTCGGCACCCGGCGCCGGATCGCCGCCGGCCGCGGGAAGGGCGGGCGGCAGAGCGGCCTGCGGGCCACCGGAGTCACGTCGGGCACGCCGGCCCGAAGGCGTGGGCACGCCCTGCGGCGGCACCGCGGCACCGAGCCCCGCGTGGGAGGCAGCCGCGCCCGCGGCATGCTCGGCCGCGGTCACCACGGCCCCCTCGGTGACCCCCTCGCCCTGGTCCTCACCGGCGTCCGGCCCGTCACCGGCGCCGGTCCCGGCGGGCCGGCCACGGCGTCGTCCGGTCCCGCCGGACGCGGTCTCCGGAGCCTCGGCCGGCACCGCCGCGTCCTCCTCCGCGGGTGCGCCGGCCCGGCGCCGGCGCCGACCGGTCGGCGCCGGCGCCTCCGCGTCACCGGCGTCGCCGGCTCCGGCGGCGTCACTCTCCAGGAAGGCGTCGGTGGAGGCCCGCCGGGCGCGGCGCCGGCCCCCGCCGGTCCCCAGCTCGGCCGCGCCGGAGTCCTCCGCGGCGGCCTCACCGGCCTCCGGCACCTGTGCGGCGGCAGCGGCGGCCGTGGCGACCGCCCCCGCTCCACCGCCCAGCGGCACCTCGAGCACGTACGCGCTGCCGCTCATGCCCGGCACCTCGTGCGTCTGCAGCACCCCGCCGTGGGCGCGCACGATGCCCCGCACGATCGGCTCGTGCACCGGGTCTCCCCCGGCGTACGGGCCGCGCACCTCGATCCGCGCGACCGCACCGCGCTGCGCGGCGGCGACCACGACGGTGTTGTCCAGGTAACCGCCCGCGGAGACGGGCGTGTTGCCGGTGGCGTCGACCCCGGCGACGTCCGCCACGAGATGCGCGAGCGCGGTGGCGAGCCGCTGCGGGTCGACCTCGGCCTCGATGGGCGGCGCGTGCACGGCGAACTGCACCCGTCCCGGCCCGATCAGCTCGACGGCCCCGTCCACACCGGCGGCGACGACGGCGTCCAGCATCACCTTCGTACGGGTGATGTCCTCGCTGCCCGCGTCCAGCCGCTGGTAGCCGAGGACGTTGTCGATGAGGGTGGTGATGCGCGAGTAGCCGGCGGACAGGTGGTGCAGGACCTGGTTGGCCTCGGGCCACAGCTGCCCGGCGTCGTCGGCGGCCAGGGCGGCCAGCTCGCGGCGCAGCTCGTCCAGCGGCCCGCGCAGCGACTGCGCGAGCAGCGTCAGCAGCTGCTCGTGCCGCCCGGCGAGGGCCTCGTACCGGTCCTTCTCCCGCTCGGCGAGCGCCGCGTACCGCTCCTCGCCGGACGCCAGCTCCTCCGCGTGCTTCTCGCGCAGCTCCTCGACCTCGGTGACGTGCTGCTGGCGCAGTGCGGTCAGGTCGGAGGAGTGTTCCTCGGAGAGCCGTTCCAGCTCCTCGGCGTGCGCCTTCTCCTGCGCGTCCTTCTCCTCGGCCAGGGCGTCGAACGGCCGCCGGTCGGTGAAGGTCATCACGGCGCCGACGAGCTGGTCCCCGTCCCGCACCGGCGCGGTGGTCAGATCGACCGAGACCTTCTCGTCGCCCTTGGACCACAGCACCTGCCCGCGCACCCGGTGCTTGCGCCCGGAGCGCAGGGTGTCGGCGAGCGGCGACTCCTCGTACGGGAACGGTGAACCGTCGGCACGCGAGTGCAGCACCAGGGTGTGCAGCTCCTTGCCGCCCAGCTCGCCGGCCCGGTAACCCAGTATCTGGGCGGCGGCCGGGTTGACGAGCACGATGCGCCCGTCGGTGTCGGTCCCGACCACGCCTTCCGCCGCGGCCCGCAGGATCATCTCGGTCTGCCGCTGCGACCGGGCCAGCTCCGCCTCGGTGTCGACGGTCCCGGACAGGTCCCGGACCACGATCATGAGCAGCTCGTCGCCGGTGTAGCCGTAACCGTCGTACGCCTGCTGCCCGTTCTCCAGATTCGCGCTGGTGACCTCGACCGGGAACTCACTGCCGTCGGTCCGCCGCGCCATCATCCGGGTCGGCTTCGTCCGCCCCCGGGGGTCCATGTGATCGGGTCGCCGCATGGACCCGGGGATCAGCCTGGAGTCGAAGTGGGGCAGCAGATCGAGCAGCCCGCGGCCCACGAGCGCCGTGCCGGGCGCCTCGAAGGCCTCCAACGCGATGGTGTTGGCGTTGACGACGGTGCCGTTGGCGTTGACCAGGACCAACGCGTCCGGCAGCGCGTCGAGTATGGCTGCGAGGCGAGCAGCGCCTCGGGATGGCCTGCTGCTCACGAGACGCCTTCCTCCCTGTTACCGCACCTTGCCGACCGCTCGGGCCATCTTGCCAACCGGCCCGCGACGTGTCACGCGAGGGAGTCTAAGCGCACACGTTGCGCTCGCGACGCCGGATGAGAGGGAGGTCCCACGAGGAAGTGACGCCGAACGCGTGACCGCACGTCCGGATCCCCGAGACCTCCGCGGGACCTTTACGGAACCAATGCGTCCGCCCGAGATCTCCGGGGCCTCCGGCGGCTAGCCGGACGCGCCCGCTTCGGGCAGCACGGGCACCATCCGGTCCCACCGCCCGATCTGGCACCCGTCGCTGCGGTCGTACCGGGCGTCGACCGGGCGCCCGGCCCAGGTGCCGGTGACGTGCGCGGTGGCCGGGCCGCCGTAGAGCATGGTGCAGGTGCTGCCGGGGGTCACCGGTGCGAAGGGGTCCCGCCCCCAGCGGGTGTGCTCGTCGAGCGCCCGGCAGGCGCCGGCGACGTCCGGGTGCCGGCCGGCTCCCGGGTGGCAGGACACCTCGTACGTCCCGTCCCGTCCGGCACCGGCGTGCCGGACCACGACGGTGAGGTGATCACTCCGGTCCTCGGGCCGGACGGGCGGCGGCATGGCACCGGCCGCGGCGGCGGGTACGGCGGTGAGCGGGACGAGGGGGGCGACGGCGGCGACGGCTGCGAGGGAGGCCAGCAGGAGGCGCCGTCCGCTGTCCGGCAGTACAGAGACCATGGCCTGTCCAACGCCGCTCCCGCCGAGACGTTGCGCCCCCGCGCCCTCCGCTCTCCCCTGCCCGCCTCCCGCGCCCCGGGCCCCGCCCTCTCCCTGCACCCCCTGGGCCCCGTCTTCCCCCCCCGGTGCCCTTGGGCCCCGTCTTCTCCCTACGCCCCTGGGCCCCGCCCTCTTCCCGCTCCCCGCCTTTCCCTCTCCCCCTCCCGGCGGGCTCCTGCGCTCCCCGGAATGCCGCCGACGGCCCCCACCACCCGCTCCACGGGTGAAGGCTTTGCCCTGTGGCCCGACTGCCTAGTACCGTAGGGGGCGATTGGTGACAGGGCGCTCGCCTGTGTCATCATCTGCACGCACCACTCGCGCGCTCGCGTGAGCGGTTGTGCTGGAGGCGTCGCCTAGTCCGGTCTATGGCGCCGCACTGCTAATGCGGTTTGGGCCTTAAAGCCCATCGAGGGTTCAAATCCCTCCGCCTCCGCACCGATCCCGAAGCCCCGGTCCCCAGGACCGGGGCTTCGGCGTTGTCCGGCCTCCGGCCCGCTGCCACCTGATCGGGGCGTTTTCGCAGGTCACAAGGGGTGTGCGGATCGGATTTCACATGACGGCGGCAGTCATGTAATGTTCTTCCTGTCGCCGCGAGCGGGCCGAAAGGGCCGGGAGCGGAGGCAAAACAAAAGAACAAGCACTCGTAGCTTAACGGATAGAGCATCTGACTACGGATCAGAAGGTTGCAGGTTCGAATCCTGCCGAGTGCACATCAGATCAGAGGCCCTGTGGAGTGATCCGCAGGGCCTCTGGCTTTGCGTGCGCGGCAGTGCTTTACGGCAGCCGCCGGGTTGGATCGCTGCCTAGTCCTCGAACGCGGGACGGACGACAGTGTCTGGGCCTGGACTCATGAGCGTCTCGTGACCGTCCTCGAAACGGACCCGGTACGGAGGCCCCCCGTTCACCCCGAGCACCTCGATGATCTCTGCGGTGCGATCCCGCTGCCCCACGTTCCGACCGTGGACAAGGAGCCTGTCTCCGATACTGGCCTGCACGCTTCCACCTTTCTGCCGCTCTTTCCTCCTCTGCCCTTCCCGTGAATCGCTGGGCCGGAACGATGGGCGCCGTCAGTTCGACCTAACTGGTGAGTGCGGACTCGATCAAACGGCTATGAGGACGCCAGCCGCTCCGTCGTCATCGTCCGGACCGTCGGCGCCCTGTTCGTGTGAAGACGAGGCCTTGTCCTGCCCCCCCTGGCGATCGGCGACCCGGACGGTACGAAGTCCAACAGCGCGGCGCGGAGGAGAGGTTCGGCCACGGGATCGAGTCCCGCTGCCGACTCGCCCTCATGCACTACCGCCCCCTTGCCGGGGTACCTGGCATCGAGGTGCGCACCCATGCCACCACGCTCTACAACTCGACCTATCGTGCGGATGACCAAGCACTGGTCAATGCTCATGTCTGGGGCGTGAACGCCTACGGCGCTCCCGTGTGGCATCTCCGGCGCAGCGGGAAGGGCGGCATGTTCGACACCTACGCCAGCAGCTTCGACGCGGTGTGGGAGACCGCGACGCCGGTACGAGAAGGGTGACCATGGCACGGACCGAGTACTACGACGACCCAGCGGCACCGGAGCCGAACAGCCTGGTGGTCGCAGCGTCCGCCGTGGTCACCGACGACGAAGGGCGCATTCTCCTTCAGCGTCGACGGGACAACGATCTCTGGGCGCTGCCAGGTGGCGGCATGGAGATGACCGACTCACTCCCGGGAACGGCCGTCCGCGAGGTGGAGGAAGAAACCGGACTGGACGTAGAGATCACTGGGCTCGTGGGCACGTACACCGACCCTCGCCACGTCATCGCCTACTCGGACGGTGAGGTGCGCAGGCAGTTCAACGTCTGCTTCACCGCCCGCGTGATCGGGGGCCGGCTCGCGATCTCGGACGAGTCAACGGAGCTGCGGTTCGTCCAGCCGGAGGAGATCGATCAGCTGCCGATGCACCACACGCAGCGTCTCCGGATCCGCCACTTCCTGGAGAATCGAGATGGGCCGTACCTCGGTTGACTTCTTGACTCGCGTGAAAACCGTCTGCGGGAGCGCTTGAAACATATTCCCATCAACGGCATCAGCCGGCGCCGCCCCATGGCATCGGAGAGCCTGCCGAGGGCGGCCCGCACTTCTTCCTCGCCGGCTTCGCGGATCTTCATGGGCGGCCGAATCGGCCAGGAAGCGCCCCGCCGCGACCACAGACCCCGGCTTGATCCGGCGCCGCCGAGGCTTCCCACCTCACTCCTGAAGCGGTGGGTCTCCGACGAGGCCGCTACCCCTGGACGGGAAGATCGGGATGGATGGCCAGAAAGATCATGTAGGCGATCGCCGCTGCCGCCCCCAAGAGGGACGACACACCACCCACTACTGCTCGCGTCCTGTTCGCTCGCCCCGACTTCGATGCGCGGTACTCGACAAAGGACCTCACCAGGCCCACGAGTGCCAGGGGCAGCGCGACGAAGCTGACCAGTATCCAGAACGGACAGCAGAACCAGAACGCCAAGGACGCTCCGCCGAACCAGACCGCAAGCTCTGCCTTTTCTTGCGTCTCATCCGGGGTGTCAACGGAAATCATGGGCCGATCCAAGCAGAGCCCTTTCCGGCGTACAGCAGCGAGGTACAGCAACCGTCGCGACCCGAGTCAAGAGCGCTCTGCTGACGTGAGCCCTGCACCTGGCCGGCTGGGACAAGCCACTGGGGGGTGCGGCCGCGGGCGGAATGGGGCGTGCGGGTGCGGGACACACAGGCCCGGCAGGAACATCCCGGGTGCGTCGGGTGCCGGCTGGTGGGACGGGGCGGCGCACCGTGGTCCCGATCCCGATCCCGCTCCCGCTCCCGGTCCCCGTTCCGCTCCCGGTCCCCGTCCCGCTCCCGCTCCCGGTCCCCGTCCCGCTCCCGCTCCCCGTCCCGCTCCCGCTCCCGGTCCCCGTCCCGCTCCCGCTCCCGGTCCCCGTCCCGGTGCTGGGAGCGGTTCCCGCTGAACCGGTCCACCTGTCACCTGTCGAGTAGCCGAACGTCTCCCCCGCCCGTTGTCGTACCCGGCCTCTACCCTCGCAAGTGATGGCACGGATGTGGAAGTGCTCGGGGCTGCGCTGGTCGCCGGACGGCCCCGTGCTGGGCTGGGACGGCGGCCGGCGCAGTGCGCTGCCCTGGGGGAAGCGGGTCGCCTTCGCGGTCCCGGAGGGGGGAGTGCGTACGTGCGTGGGGGCGCGCGGGCACGCCTGCCCGGTGCGGGCCGTCGTGCCGGGGCGGAGCAGGGGCGCCCGCTGCGAGGAGTGCGGGCGGCTGGACCGCGCGCACTCCGTGGCCGCCGACACGGTCGCCGACGACCCGCGGCCGTACCGGGTGTACCTCGCGTGGTTCGGGCCGGGGATGGTCAAGGTCGGGATCACCGCCGTCGAGCGCGGGCCGGCCCGGCTGCTGGAGCAGGGCGCCGTCTGCTTCAGCTGGCTCGGCACCGGTCCGCTGATGGCCGCGCGGCGCACCGAGGAACTGCTGCGGGCCGCGCTGCAGGTGCCGGACCGGATTCCGTACGCCGAGAAGCGCGCGGTGCGGTCGGCGCTGCCGGACACGAAGGAGGCCCGCGCCGCCGAGGTGCGGGAGCTGCATGCACGGGCCGGGGCGCTCGCCGGGTGGCCGGAGTCCCTGCGCCCGGAGCCGTGTGAAGTCACCGATCACATGCGGGTGTTCGGGATGGCGGGTGTTCCCGCCGCCCTCGGTGAGGTGGTCGAGCTGGTTCCGGGTGGCGCGGTGTGCGGGGAGCTGGTCGCGGCGGCCGGGCCCGATCTGCATCTGGGGGTCGCCGGACGGGGGGTCGTCGTCCTCGACACCCGGCTGATGACCGGTTGGCAGCTGGTGCCCGCCGCCCCTGCGCACGCGGAACTCACTTTTCCGCTCCGGCCGTTCGCACGCGAGCAGGAGGGTCTGTTCTGAGGCCCGGGCAAAGACTTGGATCCCTTACGGATCCCGTTCGGCAAGGCCCATGGACGCCGAGGGGCCGTCCGGCGAGCGTGGACGCATGAGCGATCAGACACTTGGCGAGCAGCCACTCAACCCCCGGACACCGAACGGCCAGGCCACGAAAGGCCAGGCCACGAAGGTCCGGACACCGAACGGTCAGGCCACCAAAGACCAGGCACCGAGCGACAGGGCGCCGAGCGACAGGGCACCGAGTGACAGGGCACCGAGTGACAGGGCACCCGGCGACAGGGCGCCGAACGGTCAGGCGGCGGCACCGGTTCAGCCCACCCCGGCTCCCGAACCGCCCTACTACGCCGTCGTGTTCACCGCCACCCGTACCGATGACGACACCGCCGGGTACGGCACGACGGCCGAGCACCTCTCCCGTCTCGTACGGGACGTCCCCGGCTTCCTCGGCGAGGACGCCGCCCACACCCCCGGCGGACTCTCCATCAGCGTCGCCTACTTCCGCGACCTCGCCGGCATCGAGCACTGGCGGCGGCACCCCGAGCACGTCGACGCCAAGAGCCGCGGCCGGGAACAATGGTACGAGCGGTACGTGATCCACATCGCCCGCGTCGAGCACAGTCACGCGTTCACGCGCCCGTGAGAGCCGCCCAGGCGTCGCCTGAGAGGTACCTGTGTTTCTCAGGGAAATCACAGATTCTGGAAAGTCTCCTCTCAGAGGGCGCCGACAGGGTGTCCACCATGACCACGACCTCGCCCCAGGGGCGCACCGAACTGCTGAGGCCGGACGGGAGCCCCGTCCGCGTGCTTGTGGTGGACGACGAGCTGTCGATCACCGAACTGCTGAGCATGGCCCTTCGTTACGAGGGCTGGCAGATCAGGAGCGCGGGGGACGGGCAGGGAGCCGTCCGGACGGCCCGCGAGTTCCGGCCCGACGCCGTCGTGCTCGACATGATGCTGCCGGACATGGACGGGCTGACCGTCCTCGGCCGGCTGCGCCGCGAACTGCCCGACGTGCCCGTCCTCTTCCTCACGGCCAAGGACGCGGTCGAGGACCGTATCGCCGGGCTCACGGCCGGCGGCGACGACTACGTCACCAAGCCGTTCAGCCTGGAGGAGGTCGTCGCGCGGCTGCGCGGGCTCATCCGCAGGTCCGGCGCCGCCGACCGGCGGTCCGACTCCGTGCTGGCCGTGGGGGACCTGACCCTCGACGAGGACAGCCACGACGTCTCGCGGGCCGGTGAGCCCATCCATCTCACCGCCACCGAGTTCGAGCTGCTGCGCTTCCTCATGCGCAACCCGCGGCGCGTGCTCAGCAAGGCGCAGATCCTGGACCGGGTGTGGTCGTACGACTTCGGCGGCCAGGCCAATGTGGTCGAGCTGTACATCTCCTACCTGCGGCGGAAGATCGACGCCGGACGCGAGCCGATGATCCACACCCGGCGTGGTGCCGGATACCTGATCAAGCCCGCCGCGTCATGACCGGACGGCGACGGCCGCGTCCGCGGAGGCGCCACGGGGGTCCCTCCGCCCGGGCGAAGCCGGGAGCGGGGTCAGGACGGCCGCGCACCCTGCGGACCCGGCTCGTCGTCGCGTCCGTGGTGCTGATCGCCGTGGTCTGCGCGGTGATCGGCACCGTCACCACGCTCGCGCTGCGGACGCATCTGTACGACCAGCTCGACGACAAGGTCCGCGACATCGCCATGCGTGCCGCGGGCGGCGGGCACCTGCAGAACCCCGACGGCACGTCACCCGGCGCCCCGGCCGAGCCCGGCTCCTCGGCAGGTAAGGCCCTCACGCCGGGCGAGTGGATCAAGCGCCTGCTCACCGTCGGCCCGACGCAGCCGAGCACGGTCGCCGCGTACGTGCGGAACGGAACGGTCGCCGGCGCGGCCAAGGCCGTGCAGCGCAACGACAGCTACGACAGGTTCCGCGAGATGGACACCGTCGCCCTCACCGCCGCGCAGCAGCGGGCCCTCGCGCACGTGCCTAGGGACGGCGAGGCGCACACGGCGGAGCTGCCCGGTCTGGGGGACTACCGCGTCCAGTACAAGGAGAGCCAGGACCACACCGGCGCCTACTACGTCGCCCTGCCCACCAAGGACGTCGACGACAACATCGACACCCTGATCCTGGTCGAGGTCTGTGTCACGGCCGCGGGACTGCTCGCCGCCTCCCTCGCCGGCACGGTCATCGTCGGCGTCGCCACCCGCCCCCTGCGCAAGGTCGCCGCCACCGCCACCCGGGTCTCCGAACTCCCCCTGCACCGCGGCGAGGTGAACCTCAGCGAGCGCGTCCCGGAGTCGGAGTGTGACCCGCACACCGAGGTCGGCCAGGTCGGTGCCGCGCTCAACCGGATGCTGGACCACGTGCACGGCGCGCTGCACGCCCGCCAGCAGAGCGAGACGCGGGTACGGCAGTTCGTCGCCGACGCCAGCCATGAGCTGCGGACCCCGCTCGCCTCCATCCGCGGCTACGCCGAACTCACCCGGCGCGGGCGCGAACAGGTCGGCCCCGACACCCGGCACGCCCTCGGGCGGATCGAGTCCGAGGCCGGGCGGATGACCCTCCTCGTGGAGGACCTGCTGCTGCTCGCCCGGCTGGACGCCGGGCGCCCGCTCCAGTTCGGGCACACCGATCTCGTCCCGCTCGTCGTGGACACCGTCAGCGACGCCCGCGCGGCCGGCATGGACCACAACTGGCGCCTCGAGCTGCCCGACGAGCCGGCCCTGGTGTCGGCGGACGCGGCACGGTTGCAGCAGGTGCTGGTCAACCTGCTGGGCAACGCCCGCAATCACACGCCACCCGGTACCACCGTCACCGCGCGCGTGCAGCGGCGCGGGCCGTGGCTGTGCGTCGACGTCGAGGACGACGGGCAGGGCATCCCGGCGGACCTGCTGCCCCACGTCTTCGAACGGTTCGCCCGCGGGGACTCCGCACGCTCCCGGGCCACCGGCTCCACCGGACTCGGACTCGCCATCGTGCAGGCGGTGGCCACCGCGCACGGCGGTGCCGTGACCGTCGACAGCGTGCCCGGACACACGGTGTTCAGCGTGCACCTGCCCGCGCTCGCCCCGGCCGCCGCCCGGCCGGCGCCCGAACCGGACCGGCAGTCGCATCCACAGGCACGGCACAGCACCACCACATGGGCACGACAGGGGCTCTGACGAGAGTCGGTGCCATGCGAACCGACTCTTCTCCCGGCCCCCTGCCGGCGCGGGAGCACCTCCCGGCCAAAGACGCCGGTACGCCTGTCCTGGACGTGGTGATCCCCGTCTACAACGAGGAGAAAGACCTCCAGCCGTGCGTCCGCAGACTGCACGAGCACCTCACGCGCACCTTCCCCTACGCGTTCCGCATCACGATCGCCGACAACGCGTCCACGGACACCACCCCCCTGGTGGCGGCGCGGCTGGCGGCGCAGATCCCCGAGGTCGGCACCTTCCGCCTGGAGCAGAAGGGCCGCGGCCGTGCCCTCAGGACCGTCTGGTCCGCGTCCGAGGCGCCGGTCCTCGCCTACATGGACGTCGACCTGTCCACCGATCTCAACGCCCTGCTGCCGCTGGTGGCGCCGCTGATCTCCGGTCACTCCGACCTGGCGATCGGCTCCCGGCTGGCCCGCACCTCCCGGGTCGTACGCGGCCCCAAGCGGGAGTTCATCAGCCGGGCCTACAACCTGATCCTGCGCGGTTCGCTGCAGGCCCGCTTCTCGGACGCGCAGTGCGGCTTCAAGGCGGTCCGGCGTGACGTGGCGCAGGTGCTGCTGCCGCTGGTGCAGGACACCGGCTGGTTCTTCGACACCGAGATGCTGGTGCTCGCCGAGCGGGCGGGTCTGAGGATCCACGAGGTGCCGGTCGACTGGGTCGACGACCCCGGCTCCACCGTGCACATCGTGCGGACGGCCACCGACGACCTCAGGGGAGTCTGGCGGGTCGGCAGGGCCCTGGCCACCGGTTCGCTGCCGCTGGACCGGCTGACCCGGCCCTTCGGTGACGACCCGCGGGACCGCGAACTGACCGACGTGCCCACCGGTCTGGCCCGCCAGCTGGTCGGCTTCTGCGTGGTCGGCGGCTTGTCCACCCTCTTCTACCTGCTGCTGTACGGCGTCTTCCGGCAGTTCGGCGGGTCGCAGGTGGCCAACACGGGGGCGCTGCTGGTCTCCGCGGTGGCCAACACGGCGGCCAACCGCCGGCTCACCTTCGGGGTGCGCGGCCGGGGCGGAGCCGTCCGGCACCAGGCACAGGGGATGGTCGTCTTCGGCATCGGCCTCGCCCTGACGAGCGGCTCGCTCGCCGCCCTGAACGCGGCCACCGACAGCCCGGCGCACTCCACCGAGCTGGCGGTGCTCATCACCGCCAACCTCGCCGCGACCGTGCTGCGGTTCCTGCTCCTGCGCGCCTGGGTCTTCCCGGGCCGGGGCCCGTACGAACAGTCCGGCGACCGGACGTACCCGCAGCCGGTGCGCCCGCACCACACCGATCCGGGGGAGGCCCGATGACCACGCACCACGACCCGCCGGCCACCCCGCGGAGCGACACGGGAGGCTGGGTCCCGCCCCGCACCGCGCCGGAACGGCGTCCCGGGCCCGCCGGGCCCCGGCAGCCGCTGCCGGGCAGACTGTGGCGCGGCCGTCCCGAGGACCCCCGCTGGGTGCGCCCGGCCTTCCTCGGACTGCTGGCCGCCACCCTGCTGCTCTACCTCCACAACCTCAGCGCCTCCGGCTACGCCAACTCCTTCTACTCGGCCGCCGTCCAGGCGGGCAGCACGTCGTGGAAGGCGTTCTTCTTCGGTTCGCTGGACGCCGGGAACGCCATCACCGTCGACAAGCCCCCGGCCTCGCTGTGGCCGATGGAACTGTCGGTCCGGGTGTTCGGCCTCCGCTCGTGGGCGATCCTGGCCCCCGAGGTGCTGATGGGCGTGGCGACCGTCGCCGTCGTGTACGCCGCCGTGCGCCGCCGGTTCAGCCCGGTGGCCGGTCTGACCGCGGGTGCGGTGCTCGCGCTCACCCCCGTCGCGGCGCTGATGTTCCGGTTCAACAACCCGGACGCCATGCTGGCCCTGCTGATGGCGGTGGCCTGCTACCTCGTCGTGCGGGCCGTGGAGGACGGCCGCACCAGGTGGCTGGTGTGGGCCGGGCTCGCGATCGGTTTCGCGTTCCTCGCCAAGACCCTGCAGGCGTTCCTGATCCTGCCGCCGCTGGCGATCGTGTACGCGGTGTGCGCGCCCGTGCCGTGGAGGAAGCGCTTCGGGCAACTGGCCGCGGCGACGCTCGCGCTGGTCGTCGCGGGCGGCTGGTGGGTCGCGGTCGTCGAGCTGTGGCCGGCTTCCTCCCGCCCGTACATCGGCGGTTCGCAGCACAACAGCTTCCTGGAGCTGACCTTCGGCTACAACGGCCTGGGCCGGCTCAACGGTGACGAGACCGGCAGCATGGGCGGCGGTGGCGGCGGAAACGGCGCCGGCCGGTGGGGCGAGACCGGCTGGGACCGCATGTTCGGCTCCGAGACCGGCGGCCAGGTCTCCTGGCTGCTGCCGGCCGCGCTGATCCTGCTGGCCGCGGGGCTCGTGGCCACCAGGAAGCTGCGGCGGACCTCCGTCACCCGGGCGTCGTTCCTGGTCTGGGGCGGCTCGCTGCTCATGACCATGGCGGTCTTCAGCTACATGGCGGGGATCTTCCACCAGTACTACACCGTGGCTCTCGCGCCCTACCTCGCGGCCGTGACCGGCATGGGCGCCGGGCTGCTGTGGGAGAGGCGGCGGCGGCCGTGGGCGTCGATCACGCTCGCCGTGTCGGTGGTCGCGGCGGCGGCCTGGGGGTACGTCCTGCTCAACCGCACCCCCGACTACCTGCCCTGGCTGAAGTGGCTGGTCCTGACCGGCGGACTGGTCGCCGCGTTCGGCCTGGTCTTCGCGGGCCGGATCACCCGGCGACTCGCGCTCGGCGCGGCGGCCGTGGGTCTGGTGGCCGCGCTGGCCGGACCGACGGCGTACACCCTGAGCACGCTGCAGGAGGGCCACACGGGCTCGATCGTCACGGCCGGCCCGGCGGGCGCGAGCATGATGGGCGGCCCCGGCGGCGGCCCCGGCGGTGGCGGCGTGCGCGGCGGCTTCGGCGGCGCGATGCCCAGCCGACAGGGCCAGCAGGGCGGGCAGGGCCAGCAGGGTCAGCAGGGCGGGCTGGGCGGTCCCGGTGCCGGCTTTCCGGGGGCCGGCGGACCCGGTGGTGGCATGCCGGGCGGGAGCCAGCAGAACGGCAACGGCCCCAGCCAGATGCAGCCCGGGCAGCAGGGGCGACCGGGCGGGCCGAACGGCAACGGCTTCCCCGGCGGCGGGACGGGCGAGGGCGGCATGGGCGGCTCCGGCGGCCTGCTGAACGGCGCGAGCGTCTCCGCCGAGGCCCGGAGGCTGCTGGAGAAGAACGCCGCGCGGTACACCTGGGTGGCCGCCTCCGTCGGCAGCCAGAACGCGGCCGGCTACCAACTCGCCACGGGCGACCCGGTGATGGCGATCGGCGGCTTCAACGGCACCGACCCGTCCCCGACGCTCGCCCAGTTCAAGAAGTACGTGGCGGAAGGGAAGATCCACTACTTCATCGCGGGCGGTGGCGCCGGACCGGGCGGTGGCTCCGGCAGCGGCACAGCCTCCCGGATCAGCTCATGGGTCCAGAGCAACTTCCAGAAGGTGACGGCCGGTTCGGCAACGTTCTACGACCTCACGCAGAAGGCGTCCGGCTGACGCGGTGGCCCGGAAAACCGTGTTGTACACCGTATAGCTGTCGCTATACGGTGTACGGCATGTCTGGCCCCCAAGGTCATCCCCAGCGCTGGCTGATCCTCGGCGTCATCTGCCTCGCGCAGCTCACCGTGCTGCTCGACAACACCGTCCTGAACGTGGCCATCCCCTCGCTCACCCGCGAACTGCACGCAGACACCTCCGACATCCAGTGGATGATCAACGCCTACTCGCTGGTGCAGTCCGGCCTGCTGCTCAGCGCGGGCAGCGCCGCCGACCGCTACGGACGCAAGAAGATGCTGCTCACCGGGCTCACCCTGTTCGGCATCGGCTCGCTCGTCGCCGGGCTCGCCGGTACCACCGGCCGGCTGATCGCCGCCCGGGCCGGGATGGGCATCGGCGGCGCGCTGCTGATGACCACCACGCTGGCCGTGGCGATGCAGATCTTCGCGCCCGAAGAGCAGCCCAAGGCGATCGGCATCTGGAGCGCGGTCAACGCGCTGGGCTTCGCCGGCGGACCGCTGATCGGCGGCTTCGTGCTCGACCACTTCTGGTGGGGCGCGATCTTCCTGATCAACCTGCCGGTCGCGGCACTCGGCCTGATCGCCGTGGCGGTCCTCGTACCCGAGTCGAAGCACCGTCGCGGCGACCGCCCGGATCTGCTCGGCGCCCTGCTGTCCACCATCGGCATGGCCGCGCTGGTCTACGCGATCATCTCCGGGCCCGGGCACGGCTGGACGTCGGCGCGTGTGCTCGCCTCCGCGGCCGTCGCGGTGCTGGTCCTCGGGTGCTTCGCGTGGTGGGAGAGCCGGGTGGACGAGCCGATGCTCGACCTCCACTTCTTCCGGGACCGGCGGTTCACGGGCGCGGTCGCCGGCGCGGTGCTCATCACCTTCGGCATGGGCGGCGCGCTGTTCCTGCTGACGCAGCACCTGCAGTCCGTACTCGGCTACGAGCCGCTGGAGGCCGGTCTGCGCACGGCGCCGCTGGCGTTGACGGTGGTGGTGCTCAACTTCACCGGGTTGTCGGCGAAGTGGTCGGCACGGCTGGGCACGCCGGTGTCGATCGCGCTGGGCATGGTGGTGATGGCCGCGGGCCTGGTGTGCATCGCGGAGGTGGACCCGGGGGGTTACGCGGGCACGCTGCTCGGACTGGTGCTGATCGGTGCGGGGTGCGCTGTCGCGAACCCGGCGATGGCACACGCCGTCATGAGCGCGATCCCTCCGGAGAAGGCCGGGGTGGGGGCCGGCGTCAACGGCACCCTCGCCGAGTTCGGCAACGGTCTCGGTGTGGCCGTCCTGGGGGCCGTCCTCAGCTCTTCCGTGGCGTCCGGGAAGTCGTTGTCGGCCGGTCTGGGAACGGGACAGCTGGTCGGGGCCGTCGCCGTGCTCCTGGGCGGGCTGCTGGCCGCGGGGCTTCTCCGGCGGGCGGAGCGGGTGTCCGCCTAGGAGCCCGGCCGCGGCCCTAGCATCTTCAGCAGCGATCGGAATCGAGGAAGGGCCGCCGGTGACGAAGCAGGCAGGTCGGTCGGCGCGGGCCAGTGTGTGGCTGGTGGGCAAGGACCGGCGGGGCGGGCGCAGTGCGCAGCCGTCCGGGCTGGACCGGGAGCGGATCACCGAGGCTTCCGTACGGCTGCTGGACGCCGAGGGGCTGGCGAAGTTCTCCATGCGGCGGCTGGCGGCCGAGCTGAACGTCACCGCGATGTCCCTGTACTGGTACGTCGACACCAAGGACGACCTGCTCGAACTCGCCCTGGACGCGACGTACGCCGAGCTGCGGCTGCCCGATCCGGAGGACGCCGGCGAGGACTGGCGCGAGCAGCTGCGGGAGCTGGCCACCGCCTACCGGGGGTTGCTGGTCCGCCATCCCTGGCTGTCGCCGCTGGCCGGGCGCTATCTCAACATCGGCCCGAACTCGGTCGCCTTCTCCCGCGTGGTCCAGCAGGTCATCGGCCGGGCGGGGCTGCCCGCGCACGGGGTGACCGGGGCGATCGCGGCCGTCTTCGAGTTCGTGTACGGCTACGGCACGATCGAGGGGCACTTCCTCGGCCGGATCGCGGACACCGGGCTGAGCCCGGAGGAGTACTTCGAGCAGGCGATGTCGACGGTGGCCGAGGTGCCGGGGACCGCCGAGGTCATGAAGGAGTCCCAGGACCTCATGGCGGCCCGCGGCGGCGACACGGTGGCCGAGATGCTGAACCGCGACTTCACCTTCGCCCTGGACCTGCTGATCGCGGGCATCGAGGCGATGGTTGCCCGCGGCTGACCGCCGCCGCCCGGCAGCCGGCTACCGCTCCTCGGTCGCGAGCCGTGCCGGGAAACCTCCGGTGGCGACCGGCCCCCAGCGTTCCGGTGTCACGCGGATGATCGACTTGCCTTGCTTGACCATGGCCGCGCGGTACTCGTCCCAGTCGGGGTGTTCGCCGGCGATGTTGCGGTAGTACTCGACCAGCGGTTCCACGGAGTCGGGTGAGTCGATGACCTCGGCGGTGCCGTCGATCTGGACCCAGGGGCCGTTCCAGTCGTCGCTGAGGACGACCAGGGCGACCCGGGCGTCACGCCGGGCGTTGCGGGTCTTGGCCCGCTCGGGGTAGGTGGAGACGACGATCCGCCCCGAGTCGTCCACCCCGCAGGTCAGCGGCGACGCCTGCGGGGAACCGTCGGCCCGGCGGGTGAGGAGCAGGGCCCGGTGCCGGGGCCGTACGAACTCCAGCAGCTCGTCCAGCGACACACGGGTGTTGGTAGCGATGTTCGGTGCCATGCCGGCACCCTAGGGGGAAAGGGGGCCGCCCATCCTGACCCTGCTGAGGACACCGACCGGGTGTCAGGCCGCCGGCAGCGAGTCGCCCTGCACCGCCTGGATGTCCAGCTCCACCTTCAGCGTCGTGCCGATGGCGGCGATGCCGGCCTGGAGGACCTGGTTGTAGTTCATGGCGAAGTCCTCCCGCTGCAGTTCGGCGGTCGCGCGGAACGCGGCCCGGGTGCCGCCCCACGGGTCCGCTCCGGTGCCCAGGTAGGCGAGGTCCAGGTCGACGGGGCGTACGACGCCGTGCAGGGACAGCTCGCCGTGCACCGTCCAGCGGTCCGAACCGGCGGCCGTCACGCCCGTCGAACGGTAGGTGATCTCGGGGTGCCGCTCCACGTCGAGGAAGTCCGCGGACTTCAGGTGGGTGTCGCGCATGCCGTTGCCCGTGTCGACGGAGGCCGCCCAGATCACCGCCTCCACCCGGGACTTGGTGACATCGTCCGGCGCGATCTCGATCGTGCCGCCGAACTCGGTGAACCGGCCGTGCACGCTGGAGATCCCCAGGTGCTGGGCGACCGCGGCGACGGAGGAGTGCACCGGGTCGATGGTCCACGGGCCGGGCGGCGGCAGCTCGGTGCCGCCCTGCCGGGCCAGCGTCACCGTGCCGGCCTCGGCCCGGCCGCTCGCGGTGACGATCGCGCTCGACGCGGCGGGCGCGTACCCGACGGCGGTCACGATGACGGTGTACGCGCCCGGCGCCAGCTCGGTGGTGTCCCGTACGGCCCCTTCGGTGTCCGCCTCGGCCCGCAGCACCTGCGTACCGGTCATGTCGGTCACCGTGACGACCGCGTGCGACACGGCCCACCCGTCCCGCGTACGGATCCTCGCGGTCAGTCCCATCCCGTTTTCTCCCTGGAAAAGCTCAAAAATTGGTCGTATGAGACCGGCCCGCGGCGGGCGCGCCCTCCGCTCAAGGCGCGCGCCGCCACGGGCCGGGGTGTGACTACTCGCCGGGGTGGGCGAGTTCGATGTCGTGGCCGTCGACTCCGGGGCCGGCGACGGTCAGCGCGGTGGCCACCGGCGGGTAGCCGGTCGCGATGACGGTGTACTCGCCGCCGTTCAGGTCGGTGAAGGCGTACGCCCCGTCCGTACCGGTGGTGGCCGTGCCGACGACGTTGCCCGCCTGGTCGACCAGGGTCACCCGGGCGTCGGCCAGCGGACCGTGCGGGGCGCGGACGACCCCCTGGAGCCGGGCACCGGCGTCCAGGTCGACCTCGATCCGGGTCACGCCGGTGGCGCCGACCTCGACCGGCAGGGCCCGCGGCCGGAACCCGCTCGCGTTGACCGCGACGGTCACCGTGCCCGGCACCAGGTCGGTGAGGACGAAGCCGCCCTGCTCGCCGGTGGCGGCGGTGGCCAGCAGGTCACCGCGCACATCGGTGACGATCACCATGGCGTCCTTGACCGGCAGCGCGCTCCCCGCGGCCCGGACCACACCGGTCAGCCCGCTCGTGCCGCTGAGCAGGATGTCGTACGACAGCGGTTCCTCGCCCACGACGACGGTGGAGGCCTGCGGCTGGTAGCCGTCGGCGGCGGCGATCAGGACGTACGAGCCGGTGCCGGGGGCGGCCAGCGCGTAGGAACCGTCGGGCTGGGTGACCGAGCGGCCCAGCTGGCGGCCGGACAGCGAGATCAGGGTGACCGCGGCCTGCCCGACCGGGGCGCTCTCGGCGCCGCGGACGTAGCCGTGCACCGGGGTGCCGCCTGCCGTGCCGGGACCGGCGACGGTGGCGACGGCGGTGAGCTGCGTGCCCGCCTCCGCCGCGGTGCCGTCCTCGCCGGCCACGGGAGCGGCCCAGGCGGGCACCCGCTCCGGCGCCGGGACGGCGTCCTGCGTGGCGCCCGGCTGCTCGGCCGGGGACTGGGCCTCGGCGACGGCGGGCGCGGCGGCGGGGTCGGTCACCGGGGCCGTGCCGTCGGCGGCCTGGGCCAGCGCACCCTTGGTCTTCAGCGGGACTTCCTTGATGAACAGCGTGATCAGGAAGGCGACGGCCGCGAGGGCGCCCGCGATCATGAAGACGTCGGCGATGCCGTGGCCGTACGCGCTCTCCAGCAGCGTCCGGATGGGCTTCGGGAGCGCGTCCATGTCCGGGATGCTGTCGGTGGAGCCCGAGCCGCCGGCCAGGGCCTTCTGGTACTTGGGGCTCAGGGCCGAGACGCCGTCCTCGACGTAGTGCGTGATCCGGCGGGACATCACCGCGCCCAGGGCGGAGACGCCGACCGCGCCACCGAGGGAGCGGAAGAAGGTGACCGTGGAGCTGGCCGAGCCGAGGTCGGACGGCGCCACCTGGTTCTGCGTGGCGAGGACCAGGTTCTGCATCATCATGCCGATGCCGAGACCCAGCAGGGCCATCCAGATGGCCATCTTCCAGTAGTCGGTGTCGTAGCGCAGGCTGCCGAGCATCCCCAGGCCGGCCGTCACCAGCAGGCCACCGCCGACCAGCCATGCCTTCCAGCGGCCGGTGCGGGTGATGAACTGGCCGGAGACGGTGGAGGAGACGAACAGGCCGCCGATCATCGGGATCGTCAGCACGCCGGACATCGTCGGGGACTCGTCCCGGGCGAGCTGGAAGTACTGGCTGAAGAACACGGTGCCGGAGAACATCGCGACACCGACGAACAGCGAGGCCAGCGAGGCCAGCGTGATCGTGCGGTTCCTGAACAGGCGCAGCGGGATGATCGGCTCGCTCGCCCTGGACTCGACGAGCACGAACAGCACGCCGAGGACGATCGAACCGCCGACCATCGCGTAGGTCTGCCAGGACAGCCAGTCGTACTTGTCACCGGCGAAGGTGACCCAGATCAGCAGCAGCGAGACGGCGGCCGAGATGAGGAACGCGCCGCCCCAGTCGACCTTGACCTCCCGCTTGACCACGGGCAGGTGCAGGGTCTTCTGCAGCACGAACAGGGCGATGACGGCGAAGGGGACACCGACGTAGAAGCACCAGCGCCAGCCCAGCCATGAGGTGTCGGTGATGACACCGCCGAGCAGCGGGCCGCCGACGGTGGCGACGGCGAACGTGGCACCCAGGTAGCCGGAGTAACGGCCGCGCTCACGCGGGGAGATCATCGCCGCCATGACGATCTGCGCCAGGGCGGACAGGCCGCCGACGCCGATGCCCTGGAACACCCGGAAGGTGATGAGCATGCCGGGGTTCTGCGACAGGCCGGCCGCCATCGAGGCGACCACGTAGATGACGAGGGCTATCTGGACGAGCGCCTTCTTGCTGTACAGGTCGGCGAGCTTGCCCCACAGGGGAGTGGCCGCGGTCATCGACAGCAGGGCGGCGGTGACCACCCAGGTGTAGGCGGACTGACCGCCGCCGAGATCGCCGATGATCTCCGGCAGGGCGTTGGAGACGATCGTGGACGACAGGATCGCCACGAACATGCCGAGCAGCAGCCCGGAGAGGGCCTCCATGATCTGCCGGTGCGTCATCGGGGCGTGACCTGTGCCTCCCCCGTGCTTGGCGTGAGCCCGCACACCGGCTGGTGTGGTCGTTGCCATGGGCTTCCTTCTCTTACGTGCTTGCGGGTGTACGGGTGGTCTCTTCGAGTACGGGGGCGGGCAGCCGGAGCGGGGCGGAGCGGCAGTCGCCGAAGGAATCGCGCAGGCGCGTCATCAGCCGGATCAGCTGGCCGACCTCCTCGTCGGTCCAGTCGGCCAGCCGCTCGGCCAGCAGCCGCGTGGTCCGCCGGGACAGCTCGACGAGCTGCTCCAGGCCCTCGGGTGTCAGCCGCAGGATGCGTGAGCGCTTGTCCGCGGGGTCCGGGTGCCGCTCGATCCAGCCGCGTGCGGCGACGTGCGCGACATGCCGGCTGGTCACCGACATGTCCACGGCGAGCAGCTCGGCGAGCTTGCTCATGCGCATGTCGCCGTGGCGGCCGAGCAGGGTCAGCACGGCTGCCGAGCCGGCCGGACAGTCGGGCGGCAGGATCCGCCCCATGTCCCGTTTCACCGCTCCGACGGCGCTGAGCTGACGCGCCAGCTCCTCGAACTGCGCCTGCTCGGCCATCACACCTCCCGTATCGTTGCTTGGGGCAACCATAGGCTGCTTGGTTGCTGCAGGCAAACAAATGAGGGGGGTCAGGCGCAAAAACTTGGCAAAGGCAAGTATTGCAACCGTAAATACCCAGGTGGCTGTGGGTGAGGTGGCCGCCTCTGTCCCGGTGGCCCCCCACTTGGGCGCCCGGGCCCGTCTTCGCTAAGGTCTCGGGGCATGGCTAACACCCAGGGCCCCCAGGGCAACTACGACCCCGCCGGCAGCACCCAGATGTTCCGCGCGTTCGTGGACGAGGCCCCCCAGGGGCGCCGGCAGCAGGCGGCCTCCTCTTCCTCCTCCGGCCCCCGGATCGGTCTGATCATCGGTGTCGTCGTGGCGCTCGCCGTCGTGGCCGGCGTCGCCTGGCTGGCGCTGAACTAGCGCCTACTCCCAGCGGACGGACACGTCCCGCGTCTCGATGTGCATGCCGAGCGGCACGCGCCAGGCGTCGACGCACACCGTCCAGGTGGGCTCCTTGCGCGCACCCGGCGCGATCGGCACCGGCAGCTCCACGGTCGACTCGACCGTTCCCCAGTCGATGCCGAGCGCGCCGATGATGTGCGTCCCGAACGTCACCTCGCCCGAACGCACCGCCTCACCGCCCGAGTTGTGGAATGCGACGGTCACCGACTGGCACCAGCGCTTGTCGCCGTCCTCGTCCGCCGGGTCTCCCCAGGAGAGGTCTGCGGGCGTGGGGGGCTTGCCGTGACCGGCGGTTGGGCTCGGTGAGGCGGCCGGCGGAGTCGTGGGGCCGTCCTGGCCGCCGCTCGGTCCCGGTGTGCCGGGGACCGGGTTCCCGCCGTGCCCGCCGGGGGTGTGGCGAGGTGTCGGTGCGGCGGCGGGGGAACTCGGGGTGCCGGCTGAACCGCTGGGCAGGGGACGGCCGTTGGCCGTGCCGCGCCGACCTGGCGAGGCTCCTTCTCCGCCCGTTCCCCGGCTGTGCGGCCCGTCCAGCGGCACCAGCGTGACCGACCCCGTCGGTGCGACGGCCGTCGGTCCGCCCGGTCCCGCGCCCACCGCGGTGTAACCGCCGCCCGGGCCCGCGCCCCCGCAGGCGGCCAGCACCCCGCCGAGCACGACGACGGCCGCCGAAGCCGTCGTGACGGCGGTTCGGCGGCCACGTGTCCATGCCGTCGTGCGAACCGTTCCCGTGTGCAGCATCGGGTCATGCTGACTGACGCAGCGTCAGATGTGAAGTGGCCTGCAGCGCGGCGCCCTTGAAAGGGGAGCGGGGAACCGCGCGCCCGGCCGCGACGGCGCCGCGGCCCGCCCGGCGGTGTGTCCGTGGCGGTCCCGCAGGCGTCGGTACGGCCCGGGGAGCGGTCAGTCCGCGATCAGACCGTCCCTGAGCTGGGCCAGGGTCCGGGTGAGCAACCGGGAGACGTGCATCTGGGAGATGCCCACCTCCTCGCCGATCTGCGACTGGGTCATGTTGGCGAAGAAGCGCAGCATGATGATCCGTCGCTCCCGGGGCGGGAGTTTGGCCAGCAGGGGCTTGAGGGACTCGCGGTACTCCACGCCCTCCAGGGCCGTGTCCTCGTAACCGAGCCGGTCGGCCAGGGAGCCCTCGCCGCCGTCGTCCTCGGGGGCCGGCGAGTCGAGGGAGGAGGCGGTGTAGGCGTTCCCGACCGCGAGGCCGTCGACCACGTCCTCCTCGGAGACGCCGAGCACCGCCGCCAGCTCCGTCACCGTGGGGGAGCGGTCCAGCTTCTGGGACAGCTCGTCGCTGGCCTTGGTGAGGGCCAGGCGCAGCTCCTGCAGCCGGCGCGGTACGCGCACGGACCACGAGGTGTCGCGGAAGAAGCGCTTGATCTCGCCCACGACCGTCGGCATCGCGAAGGTCGGGAACTCCACCCCGCGTTCGCAGTCGAACCGGTCGATCGCCTTGATCAGGCCGATGGTGCCGACCTGGACGATGTCCTCCATCGGCTCGTTGCGGGAGCGGAAGCGCGCTGCCGCGTACCGCACCAGCGGCAGGTTCAGCTCGATGAGGGTGTCCCGCACGTACGCCCGCTCGGGGCTGTCCTCGTCCAGCGCGGCGAGGCGCAGGAACAGGGACCGGGACAGGGTGCGGGTGTCGATGTTCGCCGTGTCCTGCAGGGCCGGGACTGCTTCAGCGGCCGGGCCGGCGGGCGGGGACGGCACGGCTTCGAGGGCCGTGACGCCCTCGAAGCCGTCGAGGACGTCGAGAGCGTCGAACTCCTTGGGCGCTGCCTCGCTGTTCGTGGGCGTCAGCACCTTCGAGCTGCCCTGGTCTGCGGACATGCCACCCCCTTTGGGTCGCGGGACGGTCGCGGCGGCGTTCTCTTCCGGGCAACGCAGCCTTCACCTGAATACCGGAGCCGGAGCCTCGGCAAACGCGCTTCCCGCAGAATGTCACATGTCGGCAACGCGCTGTACCGACATGTCGACACGACAGATCCGAAACGGCCCTGGAAAGAAGGGGTCTGACGGGTTCTCGGGCCCTAACTGTCGGCATCCGCCCTGGTGAGCGATTCGCCCGTGGCGGTTACGGATCGCTCGGGCTTGCGATGCAGTATCGCTCGAGCCGTGCTTCCGTGCGCCCGCTATGCATCAGCCGAACGCCTGCTGTGCCACGGTCCGACGTCGGCTAGGCGTCGATCCGATTTGCGGAACGCAGCCGCTGGAAGCTACGGGCGAGGAGGCGCGAGACGTGCATCTGGGAGACGCCGAGTTCCGCGCTGATCTGAGACTGGGTGAGATTGCTGTAGTACCGCAGGAGCAGGATCCGCTGTTCCCGCTCGGGGAGTTGGACGAGGAGGTGGCGGACCAGGTCGCGGTGTTCCACGCCGTCCAGGGCGGGGTCCTCGTAGCCGATCCGGTCCAGCAGGCCGGGCAGTCCGTCGCCTTCCTGCGCGGCCTCCAGTGAGGTCGCGTGGTACGAGCGTCCGGCCTCGATGCAGCTGAGCACCTCGTCCTCACTGATCCGGAGCCGGTCGGCGATCTCGGCGGTGGAGGGTGAGCGGCCGTAGAGCGTGGTCAGGTCCTCGGTCGCGCTGTTGACCTGCACCCACAGCTCGTGCAGCCGGCGCGGGACGTGGACCGTGCGCACGTTGTCCCGGAAGTACCGCTTGATCTCCCCGACCACGGTCGGCATCGCGAAGGTCGGGAACTGCACCCCCCGGTCGGGATCGAAGCGGTCGATGGCGTTGATCAGGCCGATGGTGCCGACCTGGATGACGTCCTCCATGGGCTCGTTGCGGGAGCGGAAGCGGGCGGCGGCGTAGCGCACGAGCGGGAGGTTCGCCTCGATCAGCGCCCCCCGCACCCGGTGGTGCTCCGGCGTACCCGGGGTGAGCTGCTTCAGCTCGGCGAACAGGACCTGGGTGAGGGCACGCGTGTCCGCGCCACGGCGCTTCTCGGGGGCGGTCGGGGTCGGGGTCGGGGTGGGTGCCTCTTCCTGGGGCGGCGCAGTACTGGCCGACACGGTCAACGCCACCTCTTCATCGGTCAATCATCCGTCAAAAGCGGTCATAGCATCACAAGACATGTGCACTGTGTGCAAGCACCGGATAACGCCGTGTTGTGGTCAAATGCCGACAAGTTGGGGCGTTGTAAAGCGCGAAAGCCCCCCGCCGGAACCGGCGGGGGGCTTGCGGGGAGCGGGGGTCAGAACTCGTAGTCGGCGATCACCCAGGTGGCGAACTCACGCCACAGGGCGACACCCGCCTGGTGGGCCGGGTGCTCCAGGTAGCGCTTGAGGGCGTCGGTGTCCTCGACGGCGGAGTTGATCGCGAAGTCGTACGCGATCGGGCGGTCGCTGATGTTCCAGGCGCACTCCCAGAAGCGCAGCTCCTCGATCTGGCCGCCGAGCGCCCGGAAGGCCTCCACGCCCGCCACGACCTGCGGATCGTCACGCTCGACGCCCTCGTTGAGCCTGAAGAGGACCAGATGGCGGATCATGGGGTGTACCTCAGCTCTTTCCTCCGTTGGCGACCCAGGTCATGAAGTCGCCCACGGCCTTGGCCGCGTCCGATATGCCCTCGAAGCCTATCTGCACGTAGTCGGCCGCCTTGGCCGGATCCGTGATGATCACGTACAGCGCGAAGACCACGAGCACGTACACGGCGATCTTCTTGGCGTTCACCGCCACCACGGCCTCCCCTGCCCTTATGGCCCGAGGGCCCCTGCTGCCGGCCGCGAGTGTAACCTTCGCGCCTTCCTCCCCGGCCAACAGCCCGTCCGTGCCGGAGCGTTGCGCGGGAACACACGAAGGGCCCCGTCCGTGGACGGGGCCCTTCCGCAAGCGGTAGCGGAGGGATTTGAACCCTCGGTGACTTGCGCCACACTCGCTTTCGAGGCGAGCTCCTTCGGCCGCTCGGACACGCTACCGAGGGAGACCTTACAGCACGGCGGGGCGTGCTTCGAAATCGATGTCCGGGGGCGTGCGCGCGGGGACCGTCAGCGATCCCGGAAGAACTCCGTGAGGACTCCGGCGCACTCCGCCGCGAGGACGCCCTCGACGACCTCCGGGCGGTGGTTGAGCCGGCGGTCGCGCACCACGTCCCACAGGGAGCCGGCCGCGCCCGCCTTCTCGTCCCGGGCGCCGTAGACCACCCGGTCCACCCGGGACTGGACGAGCGCCCCCGCACACATCGTGCACGGCTCCAGGGTGACGACCAGCGTGCAGTCGGTCAGCCGCCACCCGCCGAGCCTGGCGGCGGCCCTGCGGATCGCGAGGACCTCCGCGTGGGCCGTGGGATCGCCGGTGGCCTCGCGCTCGTTGTGCCCGGCTCCGAGCACCGTCGTACCGTCCGGGGCCAGCACGACGGCGCCGACGGGGACGTCCCCGCCCCGTACGGCCAGTTCCGCCTCGTCCAGGGCGAGCCGCATCGCGGCCCGCCAGCGGTCGCGTACCGGGTCCGGAGTGCCCCGCGGGTCCTGTGCGGTGGTCAGCGGACGGTCTCCAGCACCTCCGAGGCACCCAGGGCCTCGGCGATCGTGCTCAACGCGTCCTCGGCGTCCAGGGCGCGCAGCTCCTTCTCGCCGATGCCCAGGTCGTCCAGGATCTCGCTGTCGCCCACCGGGCTGTGCGGCACCGCGTCGGCGGCGGTGCCCTCCTCGTCATCGTCCTCGTCGGGCTCACCGTCCTCGGTGCCGTCGAGGTCCAGGGAGTCCAGGTCCGGGCCGTCGTCCGCGCCGGGCTCCCGGCCGAGCAGCTCGTCGGTGAGCAGCAGCTCCCCGTACGCGCTGCGCTGGGCGGCGGCGGCGTCCGAGACGTAGATGCGAGGGTCGTCCTCGCCGTCCACGCGGACGACACCGAACCAGGCGTCCTCCTGCTCGATCAGGACGAGCACCGTGTCCTCGTCGGGAGAGGCTTCCCGGGCCAGGTCGGCCAGATCCGACAGGGTCTCCACATCGTCGAGCTCTGTGTCGCTCGCTTCCCACCCGTCTTCGGTGCGCGCGAGCAGTGCGGCGAAGTACACCGTGACTCTCCCACTGGTCATAGGCGTGCCGGTTGGGGGTCCCCCCGGCGGAGGTACATGGGCGGGGAGAGCTGGGCTCCGAGCCCCACCCACTCGGAATCGTGGCAGAAACAAGGCGTTCAGGGGACGTCTTCGGCTCCCTGTGTCTGGCTGTTTCGAGCGTGGATACCTCATCGGCTCACCAGCGCACTCATTGCCGCCACCTGCGGATCGTACGCGGCTTTTCCTGACGGTCACGCACGCCCACCACGCCAACACCGGTGCGGGCGTGGATCTTCCGCCCCTCGGACCGCCCCGCCGGACTACCAGCGGAAGGTCCGCATCCGCATCGCATGGCGCAGCCGGGCCGCCTTCGCGCGCCGCGGCTGCACCCGGGCACGCAGCTCCCGCGCCTCGGCGAGATCGCGCAGGAACTGGGCGCGGCGCCGCCGGCGCTCGGCCTCGCTCTCGGGTTTTGCGGGATCCCTGCCCGCGGACTTCTCCGGTCCGGGCGTTGCGGGGCCGCCCTCGTCACCGGTGGCCCCGGAGGCGTCCGCGGGCAGGTCAGGCAGGTCAGACACGTCACACCACCCCAGTCCTCCTCTCCCACTTTCCCTCGGACGGCGGGTTTGACGCCAGCGCGATCGGGGCCCGCGGCGCAGGTACCGTTAGGGGCATGCGTCTCCACGTCGTCGACCACCCCCTGGTCGCCCACAAGCTCACCACGCTGCGCGACCAGCGCACCGACTCCGCGACCTTCCGGCGACTCGCCGACGAACTGGTCACCCTGCTCGCCTACGAGGCCACGCGGGACGTACGGACCGAGGCCGTGGACATCCAGACGCCGGTCGCGCGGACCACCGGCGTCAAGCTGGCCCGTCCCCGCCCGCTGGTGGTGCCGATCCTGCGCGCCGGTCTCGGCATGCTGGACGGCATGGTCCGGCTGCTGCCGACCGCCGAGGTGGGCTTCCTGGGCATGATCCGCAACGAGGAGACGCTGCAGGCCTCCACCTACGCCTCGCGCATGCCGGAGGACCTCTCGGGCCGCCAGGTGTACGTCCTGGACCCGATGCTGGCCACGGGCGGCACGCTGGTCGCGGCGATCCAGGAGCTGATCAAGCGCGGCGCGGACGACGTGACCGCCGTGGTGCTGCTCGCCGCGCCGGAGGGCGTCGAGGTGATGGAGCGGGAGCTGGCGGGGACGCCGGTCACCGTCGTCACGGCCGCCGTGGACGACCACCTCAACGAACTCGGGTACATCGTGCCGGGGCTGGGAGACGCCGGGGATCGTCTCTACGGGGCGGCCGAGTAGTTCTCCGGAGACTGCCGGGCGGCTCTCCGCGCCCACCGGGGTGCGGCTCGAGCGCCGTTCGCGGGCGCGGGTGCGTGGGTCGTTCGCGCGGTTCCCCGCGCCCCTGCCGGGGCGCTCTTCAGCAGCTCTTCTTCGTGGACGCCGTCGGCTCCGGCGCGGTCAGGGCCGTCAGCGCCTGGTCGGCGGCCGGCTGCTTGGTCAGGCCCCTGAACTTGTCACCCAGGACGAGGTCGACGTCGCCGCCCTTGCGGCCGTCGGCGCGCAGTTCCGTGCCGCCGAGCTGGGTGCCGAGCACCCGCAGGGAGGTGTCCTGGGCGGCGGGCGGGCCGACGAGTATGCCCGTGCCCTTGACCTTCTTGTCGAACTGCTTGGACGCGTTGCCGACGTCACCGATCTTGAAGCCGCGCTTCCTCAGCTCGTCCGCGGTGGCCTTGGCGAGCCCGGTCCGCGCGGTGGCGTTGTAGACGTTCACGGTGATCTGGCCGGGCTTCGGGAGTGCCTGGACCCGGGCTGCGGGGGCTGCCGCCGTCCTGGTGCGGCAGTCGGTCCTGGACCCGGACGCGGTGGCCTTGCCGCCACCGCCCGAGAAGACGTCGATGAGCTGCAGGGTGCCCCAGCCGATCAGCCCCAGCACGGCGACGGACGCCACCAGGGCGGCCACGAGCCTGCCGGTCCGCCGGGGCGGACGCATCCGAGGGTATTTGTCCCCCGTGATGCGGTACTGGCCGCCCATGCCGGGGGGAGTCAGCATGCTCATGAGCGCAGCGTAGTGCGCCCGAGCGGCGATGCCTATCAGATGATCAGTCGAGGCCGCATAGCGGAACCCGAAAGGGCCAACGGCCGTGTCGCGCCGGGTCAGTCGAGTTCGAGCACGCGTGCGTGCAGCACCTGGCGCTGCTGGAGCGCGGCACGGACCGCGCGGTGCAGGCCGTCCTCCAGGTACAGGTCGCCCTGCCACTTCACGACGTGCGCGAAGAGATCGCCGTAGAACGTCGAGTCCTCGGCCAGCAGGGTCTCCAGGTCGAGCTGCCCCTTGGTCGTCACGAGCTGATCGAGGCGGACCGGGCGCGGCGCGACATCCGCCCACTGCCGGGTGCTTTCCCGGCCGTGGTCGGGGTACGGCCGGCCGTTTCCGATGCGCTTGAAGATCACACGGAAAGCCTACCGGTCAAGACGTTCCGGGCGCAGCCATGGCGGCCGAGTGCGACGCTTGAAAAGATGGAGTAATTCGGGCAAACGGGCTACTACGGGAACAGAGGCCGGAGATGAGCGACCGCGAGACCGACCCCTCCGGCGGCCCTCGAGGAGCCACGGCACCGCCCCCGCAGGCGCAGAAGATCGCCTCCGGATACGCCTTCAACGGTCCCGCCCTCGACCTCGGCGCCCTCCTGTGGGACGGACGGTGCCACACCGGCGCGCCGGTCCGTGTCCCGCTGCCGATGCTCAACCGGCACGGCCTGGTCGCGGGCGCCACCGGCACCGGCAAGACCAAGACCCTCCAGCTGATCGCCGAGCAGCTGTCGGCGCAGGGCGTGCCCGTGTTCCTCGCGGACGTCAAGGGCGACCTGTCCGGCATCGCGCGGCCCGGGCAGCCGGACGACCGGGTGCGGGGGCGGGCCGCGGAGGTGGGCCAGGACTGGGCGCCGGCCGGGTTCCCGGCGGAGTTCTTCGCGCTCGGCGGCCTCGGCCACGGCATCCCCGTACGGGCCACGGTCACCAGCTTCGGCCCGCTGCTGCTGTCGAAGGTGCTCGGCCTGAACCCCACCCAGGAGCAGTCACTCGGCCTGATCTTCCACTACGCCGACACCAAGGGCCTGGAGCTGGTCGACCTCAAGGACCTGCGCGCGGTCGTCGCCTTCCTCACCTCCGCCGAGGGCAAGGCCGAGCTGAGGAACATCGGCGGCCTGTCCGGCGCCACGGCCGGGGTGATCCTGCGCTCGCTGACGGCGTTCGAGGCGCAGGGCGCGGCCGGCTTCTTCGGCGAGCCGGAGTTCGACACGGCCGGCTTCCTGCGCACGGCCGAGGACGGCCGGGGCATCGTCTCGGTGCTGGAACTGCCCGCCGTGCAGGACAGGCCGCAGCTGTTCTCGACCTTCCTCATGTGGCTGCTCGCAGACCTCTTCCACGACCTGCCCGAGATCGGGGACGCCGACAAGCCCGTGCTGGTGTTCTTCTTCGACGAGGCACACCTGCTGTTCGACGACGCCTCCAAGGCGTTCCTGGACTCGATCACCCGGACCGTCCGCCTGATCCGGTCCAAGGGCGTGGGCGTCTTCTTCGTCACCCAGAGCCCGAAGGACGTGCCCGGCGATGTCCTCGGCCAGCTCGGCAACCGCGTCCAGCACGCCCTGCGCGCCTTCACCCCCGACGACCAGAAGGCCCTCAGGGCGACCGTGCAGACCTTCCCCCGGTCGGCCTACGACCTGGAGGAACTGCTCACCGGCCTGGGTACGGGCGAGGCCGTGGTGACCGTGCTCAGCGAGACCGGCGCCCCGACCCCGGTCGCCGCCACCCGGCTGCGCGCCCCGCAGTCCCTGATGGGGCCCGTGGGGGCCGCCGAACTGGACCGGGCGGTACGCAGCTCCCCCCTGCACGGCCGTTATGCACAGGCTGTGGACCGGGAGTCGGCGTACGAGAGGCTGAGCGCACGGCCGGCGCGGGCCGAAGCCCCGGCGCCCACACCCGCCAAGGCCCCGCAGGAGGAGCCGTCCCTGGCCGAACAGGTCGTGAACAGCGGAATGTTCAAGTCCCTGGCCCGCTCGGTCGGCACCCAGCTCGGCCGGGAGATCACCCGTTCCCTGTTCGGCACCGCCCGGCGGAGGCGGTGACCCGCCCCCGCCGGTTCCGGGATCAGCGCTCGCCTTCCCCGGGCGTCCGCTGCTGCTGCGGTGTCCGCTGGTCCGGCTTGGGTGCCGTACCTCGCCGGGCCTCCGCGCGCAGCAGAGCGCGCAGGACGGCGTAGGGATCTCTGGGCATGGCTGTACTGCTCCTTGCGTCGAGCCGACTGACCTTGCGGGGACGCGGGTCCGTCAGCAGCGCAGGACCACCGTGCGGAGCAGGGGCGCGGTGTACGGCAGCCGCGGTGCGCCGGCGCGCTGCCGGGCCGCCGGGCGGCCGGGCGCCGGGCGGGGGAGGGGTGCCGGGCGGTCGGGTACGTCGGCCCGGTGGACGGTGCGGGCGGGCGGCCGCAGGAGGACGTCGAGGACGTCGTGCTCGGCGCTCTGGGCGGTCACGGCGAAGGCCGGGGCCGCCTGGGCCTGCACGTGGGCGCCGGGCACCCACAGGGCGAGGAGCAGCACGAGCACCCGTGGCCAGGTACGGCCCCGCGATCTGCTCCTGTTTCCGCTCACGGCACGTCCCTGCCCGGGACGGGCGGCCGGGGCAGCACGCCGGGTGCCAGATCCGCCCGCTCGGCGTACCCGCGGCACGTGTGGTTGACGGTGGTCACTCCGGCCGCGGGACATGGCGGGCCCGGCCGCGCACGCGGGACGCGGCGGCGATCTCCACGGTCCCGTGTCCGCCCGGTGCCGCCGAGGTGTGCCCCCGCGGGGCGCTACGGCCGGCGGTGACCAGGTGACGCCCGGCGTCCTACTTCTTCGCCGCCGCCGTCTTCTTCTTCGCCGCCGCCTTCATCTCCTGCTTGTGCGCCCGCACCTTCGCCAGTGACTCCGGCCCGGTGATGTCGGCGACGGAGCGGAAGGCCTTCGGCTCGCCGTACGCCCCGGCCGCCTCCCGCCACCCCTCCGGTGCCACACCGAGCTGCTTGCCGAGCAGCGCCAGGAAGATCTGGGCCTTCTGCTTGCCGAACCCCGGCAGGTCCTCCAGCCGCCGCAGCAGCTCGGCGCCGCTGCCGGCGCCCCGCCAGACGCCCTCGGCGTCCCCGTCGTAGTGCTCGACGAGGTACTGGCACAGCTGCTGGATCCGCTTGGCCATCGAACCGGGATAGCGGTGCACCGCGGGCTTCCCGGAGAGCACCGCGGCGAAGGCCTCCGGGTCCATCGCCGCGATCTCGTGCGCGTCCAGGTCCTCGGTGCCGAGCCGGTCCGCGATGGTCCGGGGCCCCTTGAACGCCCACTCCATCGGGACCTGCTGGTCGAGCAGCATTCCGGTCAGCGCGGCGAGCGGGGACCGTCCCAGCAGCGCGTCGGCCGCTGGGTCCTGGGCGAGGTGCAGGGTGACGTCCATGCGTCGATGATCCCGCGCGCCCGCCCGGTCCGCGCGCCCGCCCGGTCCGCGCGCCCGCCCGGTCCGCGCGCCCGCCCGGTCCGCGCGCCCGCCCGCGGCGCCGGCTCACTCGGCGCGCCAGTACCCCAGTGCCTGCACCCGGTGCTTCGGCACCGCCAGTTCCTTGCGGACGTAGGCCGTGAGCGTCCGCGTGGTGGCCGCGTCGCAGGCGATCCAGACGTACGGGTCGGGGGTGCCGGCGAGGACGGCGGGCAGCTCGGCGCGGATCCGTTCGACCAGGTGGGCGCCCGCGTCCCGGCGCGGCACCGGCCGTATCTCGTGCCGGTCCGGCTCGGCACGGCAGGGCAGTCCGGCCGGGTCCCCCTCGAACCAGACGGTCGCCGGCGCGGCACCCAGCGCCCCGAGCAGGGAGTTGATGGCGGGCAGCGAGGCCGGGTCGCCGATCGCGACGACGTGCGAGGGCGCCGGGTCGGGGTGCCGGAACCCGGTGCCCTGCACGGTGGCCTCGATGGTGTCGCCCGGCTGCGCGGCCCGCGCCCAGTCGGAGGCCCGGCCCTCGTGCAGGGCGAACTCCAGGCCGAAGGTGCCGGACGCCGGGTCGGGATCGACCAGGGTGTAGGCGCGCTGGTGCGGCCGGCCGTCGTCGGAGAACCAGAGGCGGACCCACATCGTGGGGTGGACGCCGGTCGCGGCGAGCAGCCCGCCGTCGCTCAGCCGGAGCCGCCGGTAGTGCGGGGTGACGTCCTCGGCCTCGAGGACGGTGCACACGTGGTCCTTGGCCCGCAGCAGTCTGAGGACCGCACCTTCCCAACCCCGCCCCTGCCCCATGACCCCTCCGGTGCTCGCGTACGATCCCCACGAAAACTTAGGACAGGCTAACCTAAAATAAAGGGGGTCACGCGGGTGACGACCGAGACTTACCGAGACGCCTGGGGCATCCCCCACCTGCGCGCGTCCAGTGCCCGTGAACTCGCCCGTGCGCAGGGCAGGGTCACCGCCCACGACCGGGCCTGGCAACTGGAGGTCGAACGCCACCGCTCCCAGGGCACCGCGGCCTCCTTCCTCGGCGCCGAGTCCCTCTCCTGGGACGTCTTCGCCCGCCGGGCCCGCCTCGACGACACCGCCCGCCGCTGCTTCGCCGCGCTGGAACGCCGGGACCCCGAGACGGCCGACTGGGTCCGCGCGTACGTCGAGGGCGTCAACGAGGGCCTGCCGGCGGGCGCCCGCCGCGCCCCCGAGTTCGCCCGTACGGGTCTCACCCCGGGCGACTGGCGGCCGTGGACCCCGCTCGGCGTCTGGCTCGCCACGCACATCCTCTTCGCCGGCTTCCCCGCCAAGCTCTGGCGCGAGCAGGCGATACGGCACCTCGGCCCCGACGCCGTCGGGCTGTTCGCGACGGACGGCCCCCGTACCGCGGGCAGCAACGGCTGGATGGTCACCGGCGACCGCACCACCACCGGCCGGGCACTCATCGCCGGCGACCCGCACCGGTTCATCGAGGACCCCGGTGTCTACCAGCAGATCCGCCTGTCCTGCCCCGAGTTCGACGTCGTCGGCCTCGCCGTCCCCGGCGTCCCCGGCATCGCCCACTTCGGCCACACCGGCACGGTCGCCTGGGCCATCACCAACGCCATGGCCGACTACCAGGACCTCTACCGCGAACGGCTGCGCCGCACGGGCGCCGGCATCGAGTGCCTCGGCCCCGACGGCACCTGGCACCGCGCGGCCCGTCACACGGAGACGGTACGGACAGCAGGCGAACCCCCTCTGGAAATAGAGCTGATCGAAACCCCCCGGGGCCCGGTGATAGCCGGCGGCCCAGAGGGCCTGGAGGCCACCATCGGCAACGCCCCGCAGGGGCCACCCGCACCCGACGACGAGAGCCGCACGGGCGGTGCGGATGGGTACGGCACCGGGGCCGACGGCGAAGCCGAGGCGCTCGCCCTCCGCTACCCGCCCCGCGTCACCGAAGACCTCGGCTTCAGCGCCCTCCTCCCCCTCCTGCGCTCCCGCACCGTCGCCGACCTCGACCGGGCCCTGGACACCTGGGCCGAGCCGGTCAACGTCGTACACGCGGCCGACACCACCGGCCGTACCCTGCACCGCGTCGCCGGCCACGTCCCCACCCGCGCCGAGGCCAACCGCATCCACCCGGTGCCCGCCTGGGAACCCGGCCACGAGTGGCACGGCACGCACGAGACGCCGTACGCCGACCCGGCCGAGGAGGACGGGATCGCGGTGATGGCCAACGCCCGCGGCCTGGCGGCCCCCCTCGGCGTCGAATTCGCCCCACCGCACCGCGCCGCCCGCATCCGCGCCCTGCTCGACGCGCGCCCCACCTGGTCCGCCGACGGCATGGCGGCGATCCACACGGACACCCACCTCGGTTCCGCCGCTGCCCTCCTGGACCACCTCGCGGCCCTCACCGGCCTGACCCCGGCCGCGGCCGGCCTGCGGGAGCGGCTGCTCGCCTGGGACCGCCGCATGGAGGCGGACAGCGCCGACGCGGCGGCGTTCGCGGCGGTGCGCAGTGCGGTCGTACGCCGCCTCGCCGCCCACCCGGTCCTCGCCCCGCTCACCGAGCCCCCGGCCTACCCGGACGTCCTGCTGCCCTGGCTCGCCCTCGTACCGCGCATCGGTTTCGCACTCGAACACCTGCTGCGGACCGAGGAGTTGTACGGCATCGACCGCGCGGCAGCCGTCCGCGGCGCACTGGAGGAGGTCGCCGCCGCGCCCCCCACCACCCCCTGGTCCGCCACCCACCGCCTCACCGCTTGGCGGGCGCTCCCCCCGAACCGGGACCCTGACCCGGCCGCCCAGCCGGCCCCGCACGCCCCGGCGCTGGAACCCGGGCTCGGTGGTGATCACGACTGCGTGCTGTGCACCTCGGCCGTCCCCGGTCTCACCGACCGCAGTGTCCGGGGCCCGGCCGCCCGCTACGTCTGGGACCTGGCCGACCGCGACAACAGCCGCTGGGTGGTCCCCTTCGGCGCCGACGGCGTCCCCGGCGCCGCCCACCACAGCGACCAACTCCCCCTGTGGCTCGCGGGAGAACTCGCCCCGGTCGTCACCGACTGGGCCCAGCTCACCCCCGAAGCACCCACGGACACCACGTTCCCCGCGTCTGAGGAGACCGATGACTGACCTCCACGTCCAGCACGTCGACGGCTACGGCACCGTCCGCATCCGCGCCCTCGACCCGGAGGGGGACGCGGACGTCGTCCACGCCTGGGTCAGCGAGGAACGCGCCAGGTTCTGGGGCATGAACGGCCTCACCCGGGAGCAGGTCGCCGAGGTCTACGCCCACATGGCCACGCTCGACACCCACCACGCCCACCTCGTCACCAAGGACGGCGAACCGGCCGCCCTCTTCCAGACGTACGAGCCGTCCGCCGACCGGGTCGGCGAGTGCTACGACGTCCGCCCCGGCGACCTCGGCGTCCACCTGCTCCTGGCCCCCGCCGGCACCGCGGGCCCGCGCCCCGGCTGGACCTCCGCCCTGCTGACGGCGATGGCGGCGTACGCGCTGCTCGTCCTGGACCGCCGCCGGATCGTGGTCGACCCGGACGTGCGCAACACCAAGGCGCTCGCCCGCTTCGAACGCCAGGGCTTCCGCCGCGGACCGGCCGTCGTCCTGCCCGAGGTCGACCTGCCCGACGTGTACCTGCCCGAGAAGCACGCCCAACTCGCTTTCCTCGACCGGGAGGTAGCCTTCCCCGGGTGACGACGCCCGATGAGCTGATCACCCACTACGGCCTCGAACCCCTCCCGCGCGAGGGCGGCCTGTTCCGGCGCACGTGGGCGGGGCCAGAGCGGCCGGACGGCCGACCCGAGGGCTCCGCCATCGTCGTGCTGCTCACCGCGGACGACTTCTCCGCGCTGCACCGCCTGCCCTTCGACGAGATCTGGCACTTCTACCTCGGCGACCCGCTCCAGCTGCTGCTCCTCGCCCCCGACGGCACCGCCACTACCCCCGTCCTCGGCCCCGGCCCGCGCTCAGGCCGGCACGTGCAGCTGACCGTGCCCGCCGGCACCTGGATGGGCGCACGGGTGGCGGCGGGCGGCGCGTGGTCCTTCTTCGGCTGCACGATGGCCCCCGGATTCACCTACCCGGACTACGAGCACGGGGACGCGGCGGACCTCACGGCGCGTTACCCGGCGCAGGTCGCGCTGATCACGGGACTCTGCCGCCCATGAGCCTGCTCGACGGACAGACCGCCCTGGTGACCGGCGCGGGCGGCGGCATCGGCCGTGCCATCGCCCTGCGGTTCGCGCAGGAGGGCGCGGCGGTGGCGGTCCACTGCCGTACGGCGGTCGACGCCGCCACCGACGTGGCCGACCGTATCCGGGCCGGGGGCGGCGAAGCGGTCGTGCTCCGGGCGGACCTGACGGACGAGAGCGCGTGCCGGCGCCTGGTCGAGGAGACGGTGGCCTGGTCGGGCGGCCGCCTCACGGCCCTGGTCAACAACGCGGCCGTGCAGCCGGTCCAGCCGCTGGCCGGGATGACCGCGGCGGACTGGCGCACGGTCGTCGACACCGACCTCACCAGCGTCTTCGCCTGCAGCCAGGCGGCCGCCGCCCACATGCGCGCGCACGGTGGCGGCACCGTCACCCACATCGCCTCCATCGAGGCCGGCCACCCAGCCCCGGGCCACGCCCACTACAGCGCGGCCAAGGCGGCGGTCGTCATGCACGCCCGCGCGGCGGCCCTGGAGTACGGCCCCGACGGAATCCGGGTCAACACGGTCTCGCCCGGCCTCATCGACCGGCCAGGACTGGCGGAGGCCTGGCCGGACGGCGTACGGCGCTGGCTCGCCGCCGCCCCGGCCGGCCGCCTGGGCCGGCCCGAGGACGTGGCCGACGCCTGCGTGTTCCTGGCCTCGCCGCTCGCGGCCTGGGTCACCGGCCACGACCTGGTCGTGGACGGCGGAGTGACCGCCCGCCCGACCTGGTGAGCAGACGGCCCGTTTCCCCCGTACCTATACGGAGGTCCTCCACCGAGGCCTTCGCTGAGGACGCCGTCCGGGTGCCCTGCCACGGAGGCCTTGCCACGGCGCCACGGGCACGGAGATCTGCCCCAGGGGCACGGGCACGGGCACGGGCAGGGGCACGGGCGCGGGCACGGCCGTGGAGGCGGGCACGGAGGTACGGGCGCATGCGGGAACGGAGGCTGACGGTGCTGCGCGACGGACACCGACGACCGCGACGGCCACACGGTCCGGTCCTGCAACAAGGCCCGGTCCTGCAACAAGGCCCGGTTCGGCCACAAGGACCGGTCCGGCCACACGGTCCGGTTCGGCCCCACGGTCCGGTTCGGCCGCATGGACCGGTGCGGCTCTCGAAGGGCGCACTGCTGCTCCTGACTGCCCTGCTGTTCGGCCTCCTCGTCGGTACCGCGGCCCCCGCCTCGGCGCACGCCGTCCTGCGCGCCACCGACCCCGCCGACGGAACGGTCCTGCGTACCGCCCCCCGCCACGTCACCCTCACCTTCACCGAGTCGGTCGGCCTGCTGACCGACTCCTTCCGGATCTACGACCCCCGCAACCACCGCGTCCGCACCGGCCCCGCCGACCACGCCGCCGGCCGCTCCGACACGGCCCGCGTCACCCTCCCGGCCCGGCTCGCCACCGGCACGTACACGGTCGCCTGGCGGGTGGTGTCGGCCGACAGCCACCCGGTGTCCGGTGCCCTCACCTTCTCGGTCGGCACCCGCACGGCGGCCCCGGCCGCCCTGCTGCCGGACCGCACGGAGAACCGGACGACCACGGCCCTCCACACCATCGCGCGCTACCTCGCCTACCTCTCCCTGGCCCTGCTCCTGGGCATCGTCGCGTTCGTGGCGTACTGCCGCCCGCCGACGACCGCCCACCTGCGTGCCCCCGCCCTGGCCGCCGCGACCGCGCTCCTGGTCACCACGGCCGCCCTGTACCTCCTGCGGGTGCCCTACGAGGAGGCCGCCTCCCCGACGTCCGGCCTGAGTCTCTCCACCCTCACCCGGACGGCGACGACCCGGCCCGGCCGGCTCCTGCTGGCCCGCCTGGCCCTGCTGCTCCTGGCGGCGGCCTGCGCGGCCCTGCTGAGAACCCGTCGCGCCCGGCTCCCGCGCCGCGCCACCCTCACGGCAGCCGCGGCCTTCTCCCTCGCCCTGTCCCTGACCTGGGCGGGGTCTGACCACGCCTCGGCGGGCATCCAGGTACCGGTGGCGATCGCCTCGACCACCCTGCACCTGCTGGCCATGGCGGCCTGGCTGGGCGGCCTGGCAGCCCTCCTGTGGACGCTGCGGCACACCCCGGCACCGGACGGCCTGCCCGCCAGGGTCCCGGCCCGCTTCTCCCGGCTGGCCACGCTCTCGGTGACCGCCCTGGTCCTCACCGGCGTCTACCAGTCCTGGCGCGGACTCGGCTCCTGGCAGGCACTGACGGACACCACCTACGGCCGCACCCTGCTGGCCAAACTGGCGGCGGTGGCGGCCCTCCTCCTCGCGGCGGCCTGCTCCCGCACCTGGGCCACCCGCCTGACCCGGGCGACGACCCCCGCCCGGGCCCACGTCCGCGAACCTGCCACGGTCCCGCCGCTCCCGCCGGAACCGTCCTCGGCTCCTCCGCTCCCCCCGGAACCGTCCTCGGCTCCTCCGCTCCCCCCGGAACCGCCCTTGGCTCCTCCGCTCCCCCCGGACCCGGCCGCCGAGGAAGCCGCGACGTCCGCCCACGCCTCCTTCCACCTCCTGCGCCGCTCGATCCTGGCGGAGACGGCGGTCGCCGTGGTGGTCCTCGCCCTGACCACGCTCCTGACCGGCACCGTGCCCGGCCGTGCGGCCGCCGAGTCCGCGCAGCCGGACACCCCGTCGATCACGACGGGCATCCCCACGGCCTCCGTCACCACGATCCCCTTCGACACCGGCGCCTCGGGCGGTCGCGGCACCGTCCAGATCACCCTGGACCCCGGCCGGGCCGGCACCAACTCGGTCCAGGCGGTGGTCTACGGCCCCGACGGCGGCTTCAGCAAGGTCCCCGAACTCCGCATCACCTTCACCCTGCCCGCCCAGCGCGTGGGTCCCCTGGACACCAGGGTGACGAACCTCGGCGGCTACTGGTCCACCCCGTCCTTCACCCTCCCCCTCCCCGGCACCTGGACGATGAAGGTGACGGTCCGCGTCTCCGAGGTGGACCAGGTGACGGTGTCGGCACCGGTGCGGGTGACGCGGTAGCACGGAAGTCACTCCCGTACGCACAAAGGCAGTTGACACATCCGCCGGTGTGACGGGTGGACGGCCGGCGTGTGGCCGACCGGAGGGCGGGGGTCCCATGGCGTGGGCATCCACCTCGACTGCAGCACGAGCCGCACACGCGCGACGACACCCACATCGCCGCCGCCCTCAGCGGCCGTACGCCCTCGGCCGCCGCTTCCCCGCCGCCGCCCGACAGGAAAAACCCTGTGCGGACGCGCATCATGGAATCACTCCGGCAGTGGACTTCCCCCCGGGGCCGGAGCCAGCGCTTCCGACTCCGCCGTGTCCACAGGAGAGACCCATGACCGGACCGTCAGGGGTGCCGGAGCGGCCGGCGAACCAGGACCGTCCCCTGCCGTCACGCCGCGATTTCCTTGCCGGTTCGCTGGGCGTGGGCGCGGCCTTCACCGTACTTCCCCGCGGATTCTCCGCCCGGCGAACGGCCGGACCGCCCGGGGGCGCCCGCGCGGACGTGCAGTCGCCGTTCATCCAACCCTGGGTCGCCCGGCACGATCTGACGGCGGATCAGTACCAGGCGGAGTTCCGGCGGCTCGACAAGGAGAACTACCGACTCCTTGACGTCTGCGGGTACCAGGCCGGCGAGGGGGCCCGGTTCGCCGCGATCTGGGAGCAGCGGCCCGGACCCGAGCAGTTCTCGCTGCACGCGATTCCGCTCGCCGAATACGCCGGAGTGTTCGACGGGCACAAGGACGACTTCCAACTGGTCCGGCTGAACGGCTACAACATCGCCGGAAACGTGTTCTTCGCGGCCATCTGGGACCGCCGTACAGGGGAGGCACCCAAATGGTGGTCCGAGGAATACTCCGATGCGAAGTGGTGGTCCCGGCACGACGTCCCGGATTCCGAACTCCGTTCCGTGGTCGATGAACGCGAGGCGAAGAAATACCGGCTCGTCGACATCAGCGCGTATCCCGGGCAGGACTTCCGCGGCACCCGGTTCGCCATGATCTGGGAACTGGCCGACGGGCGTCACTGGGGGTACATATCACCGCGGGTGCGGGAGTACTACCAGCAGGCTTTCGAAAAGGTCGTGCAGCAGGACTACCGGCCCGCCCGGGTCAGCGCGTTCCTCCCCGGGGGCGCGGGGCAGACGGCGTACTACACGGCGGCCCTGGAGAAATCCGTGAAGTGCGCCTTCGTGGCCCGCCACGGCATCGACACCCGCATGTACCAGCATGAGGTCGAGCATGCGGGACGGTCGTACCGGCCGGTCTTCGTGGGCGGTTTCACGGCCGACTACGGGGGCGGCAAGAACGCGACGCCCGGGTTCTGCCCGGTCTGGCGGCGGTGCGAGGCCGGCGCCGTGATGCCGGACCTGGTGGACGCGTGCATGAAGAAGCTGGAGATTCCGGGGCTTTCGGTGGCGTTCGCCCACCAGGGCGGGCTGGTCTACGCCCAGGGCTTCGGCACGGCGGACAAGGACACCGGTGAGAAGGTCACGGACGCAAGTCTGTTCCGGATCGCCAGCGTCACCAAGACGATCACCTCCACCGCCGTCATGACGCTGGCCGAGACGGGACAGCTCAGCTTGGCGGACACCGTCTTCGGGCCACGGGGACTCCTCGGGACGACATTCGGCAAGCAGCCCTACGGGACCGGGATCGAGAGCATCACCGTCCAGAACCTCCTCGAGCACACGGCAGGACCCGGCTGGAGCAACCAGATCCCCGATCCGGTGTACGAGCACCCGGAGATGAACCAGGCGCAGCTCATCTCCTGGGTGCTCGACCAGCGCCCGCTGAACAACGCCGCGGGCACCGGCCCCGGCACGGAGTTCGCCTACTCCAACTTCGGATACATCGTCCTGGGGCGGATCATCGAGCGGGTCACCCGCCGGCCCTACGAGGAGTACGTCAGCCGGCAGATCCTGGCCCCGTGCGGGATCACCGGGATGCGGATCGCCGGGAACACCCGCGCGGACCGGCGTCCGGGGGAGGTCGCGTACTACGACCAGAACAAGGAGGACCCTTACGGCTCCCCGATCACCAGGAAGGACGCCGAGGGAGGCTGGCTGGGCACCGCGACCGACCTGATGCGCTTCGTCACCCGCGTGGACGGCTTCGGCGCACCCCCCGACATCCTGTCCTCCGCGTCGATCCAGACCATGACCACGCCGTCCACCGCCAAGGGCGCGAACGGCTACGCGAAGGGCTGGGCCGTCCACCCGGCCACCCAGACGTGGTGGCACACCGGGAACCTGGCGGGCAGCAGTTCCGTGTTGGTGCGTACCCGACACGGTTTCTGCTGGGCGGCCCTCGCCAACACCCGGAGGATGGACACCACGAACCGGTCCGACGCCGCGAAGAACACCGAAGCGGCCCTCTACAAGCTGCTGTGGGACATCCACGACCAGGTGGACGCCTGGCCCGAGAAGCAGGGCCTCTGATACGGCGGTGAGGCCTCGCGGCGCGCGGACACACATCCGGGGGCCGACCTCGTGCCGGCCCCCTCGGACGAGCCGGCCGGGACCGCGGGTCCTCCTCGGACGAGCCGGCCGGGGCCGCGGCAGTGCCCTTCCCCCGACCGGGCTCTGACCGAGTTCGCCCGGGGCTCCGATCGCCCCTGAGCGGTCCCTGATCCGACCCGGAGAAGCCCCTGACGGGGGCACCACAGAGCCATCAGTGCACCTAGCGTGACGACGGCGCCCCGGCCGGGTCCGCACGCCTGACACAGCCGCTCTCGTCACGAGGAGAAACATGCCGTTACGGGCCAGATCCACACTGCGGCGCATCGCCGCGCGGGGCACGGCCGTGGCCGTGGGAGCCGCCATGGCCCTCGTCCCCGGCTTCGCCGCCGCTCCCGCGGTCCACGCGTCAGCGTCCGCCACGGGGGGCCTGCGGTGGGCGCCGTGTGACGCCCCGGAGAAGCCGGGAGCCGAGTGCGCCACGCTTTGGGTGCCGGTCGACTGGGCCCACCCGGACGGGCCGGGACTCGGCCTGGCTGTCGCCCGCCGCAAGGCCACCGAGCCCGGTGCACGCGTCGGCTCGATGATCTTCGGCCCAGGCGGGCCGGGCGACTCGGGCGTGGACATGGTGGTGGGCCGGGTCAGCCGGTTCAGCCCCGAGGTCCGCCGCAGGTTCGACATCGTGAGCTTCGACCCGCGCGGTGTGGGCGGCAGCAACCCGGTGACCTGCTCCGGCGACCTGCTTGCGGAGCGGCCGTCACCGGAGCTGAGGAGCCAGGCGGACTTCGATACCACCATGGCGTACAACAGGCGGCTCCGTGCGGACTGCCGGGCCCGCACCGGCCCGGTGTTCGACCACCTGGACACCGCCCAGACGGTCCGGGACGTGGACGCCCTCCGGGCCGCCCTCGGCGAGCGGAAACTGACCTTTCACGGCAGCTCCTACGGCACGCTGCTCGGGGCACAGTACGCCGAGACCTACCCGCACCGCGTGCGCGCGATGGTGCTGGAAAGTGTCATGGACCACAGCGTCCCGACCACCCGTGACTTCCTGCGGTCCGAGGCGGCCGCGGCGGAGGATTCCTTTCAGGAGTTCGTGAAGTGGTGCGACGGTGCCGCGGACTGCGCGCTGCACGGCCGTGACGTCCGCGTCGTCTGGCAGGGCCTGCTGGCCCGGGCCGGGCGCGGCGAGCTGGAGGACCCGGCGAAGCCGGGCACCGCGCTGTCGTCCTCGGACCTGGTCAACAAGGTCGCGTTCCGCAAGTTCTACACGGCCGACCACGCGGGCCTGGCCAAGGCACTCGCGGGGATGGACACGAGCAGGCCGCTGCCCGAGTCGCCCACCTCGCCCGCGCCGCTGCCGTCAGCCACCCCGGTCTTCTGCTCGGACTGGCACCTGCCCGTGCGCGACTACCGGCAGTACGCCTCGCTTGTCGCCACGATGCACAAGGCCGCGCCCGACCTGCCCTCTCTGCTGCCGATGCACATGGCAGCGGCGTGTCTGGGCGCACCGACCGCCAACCCGCAGCGCCGCCTGGACGCACACGGCGCCCCGCCGATCCTCGTGTCGAACGCGCTGCACGACCCCGCCACCGGCTACCCGTGGGCGGTCTCGGTGGCCCGGCAGCTCGGCCGCAGCGGCGTGCTCCTCACCTACGAGGGCCACGGCCACGGCAGCGTCACCAGCGGCCCGTGCATGGAACACGCCGTGGACAGCTACCTCACCGACCTGGCACTCCCACCACGGGGCACCAGCTGCCCCGCCGTGCCGTCCTGACGGAAACGCCAGAGGGCTGGCGGAGATACGAGATTCGAACTCGTGAGGGGTTGCCCCCAACACGCTTCCACTATGATCTCGGCTCCTCGCAGCCCAACCAGTCCCCGCTGCCGGGCCCCGACGAAAGCAGGGACGGACGCACGGACCCGGGCCGGGAGCAACAGCAGGGCCGTACGACGCACAGGTCACCCGGGAGGGCAGCCGTCCGATGAACGACGCCGACGACGACACAGGCGGCCACCGCCGGACGCGCGCCGCCGGGGCGGCCCTCGGCACGCTGGCCCTCCTGGGCGCCCTGACGGCGACAGGCTGCTCCGCACCCGGCTCCGGTACCGGCCCGGCCGGTGACCGCGCCGCCGGGCAGACCGCGGACGTCAGGTGGGTCGAGGGCGTCACGCCGGGGTGGATGAGCGGGCACATGGGTGTCGACATCCCGGCAGGGGCCCAGGACGCGCGGGCCGGCTATCAGGTGACCTCCCGCTTCGACACCGGTGTGCTCACCTTCACCCTGACCAGGTCCCAGGCACGGGCGTTCCTGGCCGCCTATCCGCCGGCCGGCGAGCTGCTGGAGCCCACGGCCGCCGTGACCGATGTGCGGACCCACGACTTCAGACACCTGGGCGTGCCGGAACCGGAGTCGTTCCAGAAGGGCCTGCGCTACGGCTCCGTCTGCCCCGGCGCCGACCCCGGGCCCACCGCGAGCCCGGACCCGCTCGCCGACCCGTACGGCACCTCGGACACCGGCTGCGTCAGCCTCTACGCCCACGACTACGCCCCGGACCGCACCCGCATCTACCTCCGCGACCACTACGAGCCGGGCATCAGTCCCCTCCCGACAGCCCCGCCCACTTCCTCCCCGACCCGCTGACCGGCCCACACAGGCCCTCTCGGCCCCGCTGACCGCTCCCCACCGGTCGCGGGTCCGGGAAGGGCCTGCTCGGACGGACATACGCCGAAGGGCCGGACCGCTGCTGCGGTCCGGCCCTTCGGGCTGGCGGAGGATACGAGATTCGAACTCGTGAGGGGTTGCCCCCAACACGCTTTCCAAGCGTGCGCCCTAGGCCTCTAGGCGAATCCTCCGCCGGAAACATTACATGACCGAGGGGAGTGCTCGCGAACCCGTTCCCGCAGGCCCGCATCGGGTACTGGCCGCGGCCCGCGATCGGGTACTGTGGAGCGCAGCCCCTCACGCGGCGCTATCTGACTGAACTCCCCCAGGGCCGGAAGGCAGCAAGGGTAGGTCGGCTCTGGCGGGTGCGTGGGGGGCGCTTGCGTTTCCCGGGGCTGCGGGCGGATCCCGTTGTCAGTGGGCGCCTATAACCTCGTATGCGTGTCGTCTCTCGCGCTGTACCGCCGCTATCGCCCGGAGACCTTTGCCGAGGTCATCGGGCAGGAGCATGTCACCGACCCGCTGCAGCAGGCGCTGCGGAACAACCGGGTCAATCACGCGTACCTGTTCAGCGGGCCGCGCGGGTGTGGCAAGACGACCAGCGCGCGCATCCTGGCCCGTTGCCTGAACTGTGAGCAAGGTCCCACTCCGACGCCGTGCGGGGAGTGCCAGTCGTGCCGCGACCTCGCCCGGAACGGGCCGGGTTCGATCGACGTCATCGAGATCGACGCGGCGTCCCACGGTGGTGTGGACGACGCCCGTGAGCTGCGTGAGAAGGCCTTCTTCGGGCCCGCCGGCAGCCGGTACAAGATCTACATCATCGACGAGGCCCACATGGTCACGTCGGCCGGCTTCAACGCGTTGCTGAAGGTCGTCGAGGAGCCGCCGGAGCACCTCAAGTTCATCTTCGCGACCACCGAGCCCGAGAAGGTCATCGGGACGATCCGGTCGCGGACCCACCACTACCCGTTCCGGCTGGTACCGCCTGGCACTCTCCGGGACTACCTGGCCGAGGTGTGCCAGCAGGAGGACATCCCGGTCGAGGACGGCGTCCTGCCGCTCGTCGTGCGTGCCGGTGCCGGATCCGTGCGTGACTCCATGTCCGTCATGGACCAGCTCCTCGCCGGTGCCGGCGCGGAGGGTGTGACGTACGCCATGGCCACGTCCCTCCTCGGGTACACCGACGGCTCCCTGCTCGACTCCGTCGTCGAGGCCTTCGCCACCGGTGACGGGGCCGCCGCCTTCGAGGTCGTGGACCGCATCATCGAGGGCGGCAACGACCCGCGCAGGTTCGTCGCCGACCTGCTGGAGCGGCTGCGCGACCTGGTGATCCTCGCCGCCGTGCCGGACGCCGCCGAGAAGGGACTCTTCGACGCCCCGGCCGACGTGCTGGAGCGCATGCAGGCGCAGGCCGGGACCTTCGGTGCCGCGGAGCTGAGCCGCGCCGCCGACCTGGTCAACGAGGGCCTGACCGAGATGCGCGGCGCCACCTCGCCCCGCCTCCAGCTGGAACTGATCTGCGCCCGTGTCCTGCTCCCCGCCGCCTACGGCGACGCGCGCTCGGTCATGGCCCGCCTCGACCGCCTGGAGCGCGGCGTCGCCTTCTCGCCCGGCGCCGGCGCACCGGCGATGGGGTACGTCCCGGGCCCCGAGTCCCACGGCGGAGCGTTCGCGTCGGGTGCGGGTGCGGGTGCGGGTGCGGGCGTAGGGGCGGCTGCCGGTGCGGGTGCGACGCCCGTGCCGCCCGGCGGTGGAGTCGCGGCGGCCCGCGCGGCGGTACGGGCCGCGAGTGGTCCGGGGTCCACGGGCCCCGCCGGTGGTGCGGCGCCGACTCCGGGTCCGGCCGGCACTGGCCCTGTCGGCACTGGTCCTGCCGGCGGCCCGGCTGCCGGTGGCCCGGGTGCCGCCGGTCCGTCCGCTGGTGGCCCGTCCGCGGGTGGCCCGGGTGCCGCCGGTCCGTCCGCCGGTGGCCCGGGTGCCGTCGGTCCGTCCGCGGGTGGCCCGGGTGCCGCCGGTCCGTCCGATGGCGGTCCGTCCGCCGGGGGCACGGCCCCTGCCGCTCCGGCGGCGCCTACGGCTCCCGCCTCCCCCTCCGCCCCGGAGCCCGCCCCCACTGCCACGCCCCCTGCCGCCCCCACCCCCGCGACCGGCCCCGCCGCCCAGCCCCCGGCGCCCCCGTCGGACGCCCCGGCCGCGCCCGGTGCCTGGCCCACGGCCGCCTCCGCGGGCAGCGGGCGGCGCCCCGGCGGCTGGCCCACGGCCGCCGCTCCGGCGGGTGGCCGGCCGGCGCAGGGAGGACCCGCGCAGCCCCAGCCCCACCAGCAGCAGCCCCAGACGGGCCACCAGGCGGGGCACCACACAGGGCAGCCCGCTCCCGCTCCGGCCGCCCCGGCTCCCGCTCCGGCCGCTGTCCCCACCGGGGGTCTCGACCCCCGCGGGCTCTGGCCGAACATCCTGGAGGCCGTCAAGAACCGCCGCCGTTTCACCTGGATCCTGCTCAGCCAGAACGCCCAGGTGACCGGCTTCGACGGCACCACGCTCCAGCTCGGCTTCGTCAACGCCGGCGCCCGCGACAACTTCGCCGGCAGCGGCAGCGAGGACGTGCTGCGGCAGGCGCTGGCCGAGCAGTTCAACGTGCAGTGGAAGATCGAGGCGATCGTCGACCCGTCCGGCGGCTCGGCCCCGGCGACCGGGGGCGGCTCGTCCGGCTACGGCGGCTACGGCGGCTCCGGCGGGGGGCACGGCGGCTACGGCGGCGCTCCCTCCGGCGGCTCCCCCGGCGGTACCGGCGGCGGCTACGGCGCCCCGGCCGCGTCCCGCCCGGCGGCTCCCCAGCCGGCCCCGCAAGCCCCCGCCGCCGCGCAGGGCGGTGCCCAGGCCCCGTCCGCCGCGCCTGCCCCGGCGCCCCGGCCGCCGGCCGCTCCCGAGCCGCCGCCCGTCGCCCCCGAGGACGACATCCCCGAGGACGACGACCCCGATCTGGACGAGTCGGCGCTGTCCGGCCACGAACTGATCGTGCGGGAACTGGGCGCGACGGTGGTCGAGGAGTTCACCAACGAATAGCCCCGGGAACGAACAGCCCGGGGCCGGTGCCGGCCGGAGCGCCGACCGGGCGTGCGCCCGGGGCCGGTGCGAGGTCGGTGTGGGCCAGGTGCCGACGGGGCCGGTGCCGGCCGGTGTGGGGCCGCGGGGGCGGGCGGGCGTCCCGTGGCCGTACTCGTAGGAACGTACAAGTTCCCCGACCCCCGGTCTTCGGCGACCTTGCCATTAGGCTGACCCCCGTGAAGGTCCTCGTCATCGGCAGCGGCGCCCGCGAACACGCCCTGTGCCGCTCCCTGTCCCTCGATCCCGACGTCACCGCGCTGCACTGCGCCCCCGGCAATGCCGGCATCGCCGAGGTCGCCGAGCTGCACCAGGTCGACGCGCTCGACGGCGCCGCGGTGGCCGGTCTGGCCACCCGGCTCGGTGCCGAACTGGTCGTCGTCGGCCCGGAGGCCCCGCTGGTCGCCGGCGTGGCCGACGCCGTCCGCGCGGCGGGCATCCCGGTGTTCGGCCCCTCCGGGGAGGCCGCGCAGCTCGAGGGGTCCAAGGCGTTCGCCAAGGACGTCATGGCGGGGGCCGGGGTGCCGACCGCCCGCTCCTACGTCTGCAGCACCGCCGAGGAGGTCGCCGAGGCCCTCGACGCCTTCGGTGCCCCTTACGTCGTCAAGGACGACGGTCTCGCCGCGGGCAAGGGCGTCGTCGTCACCTCCGACCTTGAGGCCGCCGAGGCGCACGCCGCCGGGTGCCTGGGAACGCCTGGCGCCAAGCGGGGGAGCGTGGTGATCGAGGAGTACCTCGACGGCCCCGAGGTGTCCCTGTTCGCCGTGACCGACGGCGACACCGTCGTCCCGCTGCAGCCCGCCCAGGACTTCAAGCGGGCGCTGGACGGCGACGAGGGCCCCAACACCGGTGGCATGGGTGCGTACTCACCGCTGCCGTGGGCCGACCCGAAGCTGGTCGACGAGGTGCTCCAGACCGTGCTGCAGCCGACGGTGGACGAGATGCGCAGGCGTGGCACGCCCTTCTCGGGCCTGCTCTACGCCGGTCTCGCGATCACCTCGCGCGGGGTCCGGGTCATCGAGTTCAACGCCCGTTTCGGCGACCCCGAGACCCAGGTCGTGCTGGCCCGGCTGCAGACCCCGCTGGCCGGTGTCCTGATGGCCGCCGCCACCGGCAACCTCGCCGACCTGCCGCCGCTGCGCTGGAGCGACGAGTCGGCCGTCACGGTCGTCGTCGCCTCGCACAACTACCCCGGCACCCCCCGTACCGGTGACCCGATCACCGGCCTGGACGAGGTGGCCGCCGAGGACGCGCCGCACGCCTACGTGCTGCACGCCGGCACCCGCCGGGACGGCGACGCCGTCGTCAGCGCGGGTGGCCGGGTGCTGTCCGTCACGGCCGTCGGCGCGGACCTGACCGAGGCGCGCGAGCGGGCGTACCGGGCGGTGGGCCGGATCCGGCTCGACGGCTCGCAGCACCGCACCGACATCGCGGCGAAGGCGGCGGAAGCCGCCCGTACGGCTCGCTCCGCGCAGGCGTAAACCACCGCGGTACGCACCTGAACGCGCCGGTCGGACGCACTTTCCTCACCCCTCGGGCCCCGGACAGAATCCGGGGCCTGATCTTTGCTGTCTGTCACCCACCTCTGACCAAGGCCATTCCATCGAGTGAGCGATGCCCCATACGGCTGACGAGGGCCTGGGCCCCAACTAGGGTGCCGCGCAAGCGTTCCGGCACTTGGCCCACCGACATTGCGATGTCACCGGCGGGTGCCACAGTGGGGGAGTGAGCAAGACCAGGACAGCACGCGATCGGCAGGGAGGGGGCGAGGTCGGCACGTGAGCGGAATCGGTGTGGAGATGGGCGCGCAGGCCGCGCGCTCCCGGGCCCTTGCGGTGCTGCGGGTCCGGGGCCGGGCGCTGGCGGTGGCCGTGCTGCCCGCGGGCGCCGCGGTGATCCTGCTGACCGGCGCGTCCTCCGGCCATCTCGTCGGCCCGGGCTGGGACGCCGCCCGCTGGACGGTGGGCGTGCTCGCCGTGCTGGTCCTGCTGGCCGCGGCCGGCATCGCCCTGGTCGTCGCCCGGGCCCGCCCCGCCACCAGCCCCACGGTGGCGGTTCCGGAGGAGACCGCACCGGACCTGTACCGGATGGTGCGCGACCTCGCCGAGCGCCTGGACGTGCCGGCCCCCTCGGCCATAGCGCTCACCCCGGACTGCGACAGCTGGCTGGAGGACCGCACCCATGCGGCCCACGGCCCGCCCCCGCGTCCGGCGCCCGACGAGATAGCGGGCCCGGGCCGCCGCCGGGTCCCGGCCGCGCCGGTGCTGGTCATCGGCTCCCCGTTCCTGTGGTGGATGCGGGTCGGCGAGCTGCGGGCGGTCCTCGCCCCGGTCGTCGCAGGTACGGGCCCCTCCGCGCACCCCGACATAGCCGCCGCCCGCCGTTTCGTGCGCGGTCTGGACGCGGCCGTCGCCGTCGCCGCCACCCCGGGCCGCTGCCCGCTGGCCCGCGCGGTCTGCGGGGCCCTCGGCTGGGTGGCCAGGCTGCTGCTGCGCGGCTGCCGGGAGCATGCGACGCAGATGGAGCGCGGGGTCGCGGCGGCGGCGGCCGAGCGCGCCCAGACGGTGGACTACGGCCTGCGGATCGTCGCCCAGGAGCAGGTCGGGCTCGCCTACGCCGGCTGGGACCGGCTGCTGACCCGGGTCGCACTGCCCGCCTGGCGCATGGGCCGCTGGCCCTCCCGGCTGGACGCCGGTGTGGTGGCGGCGCTCACCGAGCTGTCCCGCCGCGACCGGCTCGCCGAGGGCTTCGCCTCCCGGCTCGGCGAGCGCCCCGCCTGCGATCTGCTGGAGGAGCCGGGCGTGATGGACGAGGCCGCCTCGCTGCTCGCCGCCCGCCTCTTCCACGGCGGCCCCGCCGAGTCCGGCCCGGCCTGGTCCCCGGTGGACTGGCAGGCGTACCCGGAGGAGGTCGTGGACCGCACCTGGCGTGCCGACGCGGCCCGGCTGCACCGCGTCCTGGACGCCCTGGGCGTCCTTCCCGCCCCGGACCCCGCGGCCCCCGAGCCCGGCGGTCCCACGCTGGCCCGCGTCCTGGACCACCTGGCGGAACCGTCCGCCCCCGGGTGTGAGGGTCCCGGCTCCGGCGGCGCCCCCGCCCCCGCTCCTGTTCCTCCGTTCGACGACGATGAGGACCCCGACCCCACCACCGAGCGCAGTGCCGCGCTCGCCGCCGGGCTGAGCGCCGCGCTGGCCCGGGAGGAGGCCGCCGTGCCGGGCGCGGCCGACGCGGCCCGGCGCAGCCCCGAGAGCGCCCTGTGGGACGACGGCGGACTCCCGCTCTTCCCGCTCCAGGCCCCGCGCACCGCCCGCGAACTGCTCGCCGACCACCTCACGGCGATGGTGTGCTGCGCGGCCGTCGACACCGCCGGTGCGGCCCCCGCCCTGGACTGGCTGGACGGGCCGTCCCTGCTGCTGGGCGGTGAGCGGGCCCCCGATCTGACGCCCAGGGTGCTGAGCCTGATCGAGGAGGGAGACCCGGGCCCGCTGCGCGACTGGCTGGCCGCGTCCGGGATACGCCCCGAGAAGCCCGTGCGGCTGGTCTGACCCGGCCCTGCCGCAGCACCTGAGAGGGTCCGATCCGGACGTCGTAACGGAAAGACGACTTCCACTTCAGGTCAAATCGCAACGACTAGTGACCGGGCCCGTGCGTTATGTGATGTGCTGGGACCGACCACGCCTTTGGCAAAGGCTTGCGACATACGACAGCGCGGCCGAGCACGGCGAGCACGTCCCACGCACACAGCGAGCACGACCCGAGCACCACCGAGACAGGACACGGGGGCATGAGGGAGGGGAGCGACCATGGCCTCGGACCACATCCGCCGCTGGGAGTCCGGAGCACTCGCGCACGCCGTCACGGACCCCTTCGGCCAGGGCCCGGTGCCCTGGCTGCGCGGCAGTGAGACGTATTTCGACGACACCGGGCACGTCGTGCCCTGGTACGTCGACGCCGGCCCGCAGCAGCTCACCGGCGCGGCCGGCGCACGCGTACCGGCGCCGCGGTCGGCCGGCTCAGGCCCCCGCTCGGCGGACGACGTGCACCGTCAGATCAAGGGCTTCACCTCCACCGGCGCCGTCTCGCCCGGCGAGGCGATCGACTTCCGCATCACGGTCGATCCGCCGCAGGAGTTCAGCGTCGACATCTACCGCATCGGCCACTACGGCGGCGACGGAGCCTCCAAGATCACCACCAGTCCGCGGCTGTCCGGCATCGTCCAGCCCCCGCCGCTGGCCGCCGACCGCACGGTCTCCTGCCACCACTGGTGGCTGTCCTGGCGCCTGCAGGTGCCGTCCTACTGGAGCATCGGCGCCTACGTGGCCGTCCTCACCACCGTCGACGGCTACCGCTCCCACGTGCCGTTCACGGTCCGCGACGATCATCCGGCCGATCTGCTCCTGCTGCTGCCCGACATCACCTGGCAGGCGTACAACCTGTACCCGGAGGACGGCCGCACCGGCGCCAGCCTGTACCACGCCTGGGACGAGAGGGGCCGGCTGCTCGGTGAGGCCGACGCGGCCACCACGGTCTCCTTCGACCGCCCGTACGCGGGCGCGGGCCTGCCCCTGCACGTCGGCCACGCCTACGACTTCATCCGCTGGGCCGAGCGCTACGGCTACGACATCGCCTACGCCGACGCCCGCGACCTGCACGCCGGCCGTGTCGACACCTCCCGCTACCGTGGCCTGGTCTTCCCCGGCCACGACGAGTACTGGTCGGCGCCGATGCGGCGGGCCGTCGAGGACGCCCGGGACCGCGGGACCTCACTGGTCTTCCTGTCGGCCAACACCATGTACTGGCAGGTGGAGCTGGGTCCGTCCCCGTCCGGCGTCCCGGACCGGCTGCTGACCTGCCGCAAGCGCAAGGGCCCCGGGAAGCCGGTGCTGTGGCGGGAGGTCGACCGGCCCGAGCAGCAGACGGTCGGCATCCAGTACGCGGGCCGGGTGCCCGAGCCGTACCCGCTGATCGTCCGCAACGGCGGCCACTGGCTGTGGGAGGCCACCGGCGCGCACGAGGGCGACGAGATCGAGGGGCTGGTCGCCGGCGAGGCCGACCGGTACTTCCCGCGCACCCCGCTGCCCGAGCACGACGAGCGCATCCTGCTCGCCCACTCCCCCTACACCGACAACGACGGCGTCCTGCGCCACCAGGAGACCTCGCTCTACCGGGCCCCCTCCGGCGCCTGGGTCTTCGCCTCCGGCACCTTCGCCTGGTCCCCGGCCCTGGACCGTCCCGAACACGTCGACCCCCGCGTCCAACGGGCCACGGCGAACCTGCTGGACCGTATCTGCAAACGCGACTGACCACCGGGCGGGCCCCGCCGGCGCCCGCCCACCCCCCTGGCGGAAACCGATCGCCCCGATAAGGGAGAATCGAGGCACTTGGACAGAGCCACGGGGAGGAACCGTGTCCGGATTCGTAGAAAAGCCCGAACCGATCGAGGTTCCGGGCCTGGTGCACCTGCACACCGGCAAGGTGCGCGAGCTGTACCGGAACGAGGCGGGCGACCTCGTGATGGTCGCCAGCGACCGCATGTCCGCCTACGACTGGGTGCTGCCCACGGAGATCCCCGACAAGGGCCGGGTCCTCACCCGTCTCTCCCTGTGGTGGTTCGACCAGCTGCGCGACCTCGCCCCCCACCATGTGATCAGCACCGAGGTGCCCGAGGGCGCCCCGGCCGACTGGCAGGGCCGCACCCTGGTCTGCAAGTCGCTCGAGATGGTCCCGGTGGAGTGCGTGGCCCGCGGCTACCTCACCGGCTCGGGCCTGCTCGAGTACAACGAGTCCCGGACCGTCTGCGGCCTCGCCCTCCCCGAAGGCCTCGTCGACGGCTCCGAACTGCCCGGCCCGATCTTCACGCCGGCCACCAAGGCCGAGGTCGGCGAGCACGACGAGAACGTCTCCTACGAGGAGGTGGCCCGCCAGGTCGGCGCGGAGACCGCCGCCCAGCTGCGCCAGGCCACGCTGGCGGTGTACGCGCGCGCCCGGGACATCGCCCGCGAGCGGGGGATCATCCTGGCCGACACGAAGTTCGAGTTCGGCTTCGACGGCGACACGCTCGTCCTCGCCGACGAGGTGCTCACCCCGGACTCGTCCCGCTTCTGGCCGGCCGACCAGTGGCAGCCGGGCCGCGCCCAGCCGTCGTACGACAAGCAGTTCGTGCGGGACTGGCTGACCTCGCCGGAGTCCGGCTGGGACCGCAGGAGCGAGCAGCCCCCGCCGCCGCTGCCGGAGCAGGTCGTGGCGGCGACCCGGCAGAAGTACGTGGAGGCGTACGAGCGCCTGACGGGCACCGGCTGGAGCTGACGCCCCCGCCCCCGGCGCCCGGCCGGGGGCACCCGCACGAAAGGCCCCGGGAGGAACCGGGGCCGAACGCAAGTAGCCCCGGCGGAAAACCGGGGGCCGAACGCAATTAGCCCCGGCGGAAAACCGGGGGCCGAACGCAAGAAGCCCCCGGCCGGAACCGGGGGCTTCTCCATGGAGCGGACGACGAGGCTCGAACTCGCGACCTCAACCTTGGCAAGGTTGCGCTCTACCAACTGAGCTACGTCCGCACTGCGCCGTGGCGCGGAAGCAACTATACCCAACCTCGCTCGCGTGCGAGACGCACTGCGGCATGCCGGTTCTCGGCACCGAGCTTCGTGACCGCCGAGGAGAGGTAGTTCCGCACCGTCCCCGGCGACAGAGCGGCCCGCTCGGCGATCTCCGCGACGGGCGCGCCGTCGGCGGCCAGCTCCAGCACCTCGGCCTCCCGGGCGGTCAGCGGGGAGTCGCCGGCGGAGATCGCGTCGGCGGCCAACTCCGGGTCGACGTAACGGTTCCCGGCGTGCACGGTCCGGATGATCTCGGCGAGCCGCTGGGCACTGACGGTCTTCGGGACGAACCCGCGCACACCGGCCGCGAGCGCCCGTTTCAGGTGGCCGGGCCGGCCGTGTCCGGTGACGATCAGCACCCGGCAGCCGGGCAGCTCGGTCCGCAGGGATGTGGCCACCCTCACACCGTCGGCGCCCGGCATCTGGAGGTCCAGCACGGCCACATCGGGTTCGTGCGCCCGTGCCATCGCCAGCGCCTCCGGCCCGCTCGCCGCCTCGGCGACGACCAGCAGATCGTCCTCCAGCGAGAGCAGCGCGGCCAGCGCACCCCGGATCAGGTGCTCGTCGTCGGCGAGCAACAGCCGTACCGGCACGCTCACGAGGTGACTCCTCTCACAGTCGCCAGGGGGACCTCCGCCACCACCCGGAACCGGTCCCGGCCGGCGCCGGTGATCCCCGCCTCCAGGGTTCCGTCGACCGCGGCGAGCCGTTCCCGCAGCCCCGCGAGTCCGGTACCGCCGTCGTTCCGCGGTTTCTCGGACACACCGTCGTTCTCCACCGTCAGCACCACACGGCCCTCCAGCACCGAGAGTCCCACCTCGCAGTGGTCCGCGTCCCCGTGCCGCAGCACGTTGGTGGTCGCCTCGCGCACCACCCAGCCGAGTGCGGACTGCACCTGCGCGGGCAGCCCCGTGGCGTCGGAGCGGACCGTGCAGTCGATCCCGGCGGCGGTCAGCACGCCCTGGGCGCCGGCGAGTTCGGCTCCCAGGTCGGCCTCGCGGTAGCCGCGTACGACGGCCCGTACCTCACGCTGGGACTCCTGCGCGATGCGCTGCACCTCGATCATCTGCTCCACGGCCTCCGCCCGTCCCCGCCGGGCCAGTTGGACGGCCAGCTCGCTCTTGAGGGAGATCACCGACAGGTTTCGCCCCAGCACGTCGTGCAGGTCCCGTCCGAACCGCAGCCGTTCCTCGGCGACGGCGAGCCGGGCCTCGACCTCCCGGGCCCGCTCCGCCTCCCACAGCACGGACAGGGTCCAGGCGCCGCACCGTGCGGCCGTCAGGGCGAACAGCGTCGCGAACGCGGACATCAGGGCCGTGGCCAGCGCTCCGGAGCCGCTGGGATCGGCGCCGGTGAGAGCGATCGTGATCACCGCGGAGAGGACCGAGAACCGGAGCAGGTACACCCGGATGGGCACGGTGAGCGCGTAGACCAGCCCGAAGGCCGTGAGCGCCGCCCCCACCGCGAGCCGGAGGGCGAACGGATCGCTCCCGCGGACCGCGGCCAGCACCAGGACCAGACCGAGCGCCAGGGCGAGCAGTACGGCGGGAACGCGCTGGGCGCGGGACGGCAGTGGGGCGCGCTCGAGGTAGTGGTCGAGCGCGGGCCGCAGCAGCCGGCCGGCCGCCGCGCACTGGAGCAGCCCGGTGAAGATCAGCAGCCCGCCGAGCACCAGTGGCAGCGGCTGCCGGTGCAGCCCGCCCACCAGGGGCATCAGCAGCCAGCCCAGCGGGAACAGCCAGACGGTGGCGTGCCAGGTGATCAGGCTCTGCAGCTCGACCCGTTCCGCCTTGCTGCGCTCCCCCCAGTGCCGCTGCTGCCACCGTCGTATCCGCCCCACCATGTGCGCCCCCCGTTCCTCAGCGCCGGGGCTCCCACCGGAACCACCGTCGTACAGCAAACACCGCCACCACGGTCCAGGCCAGCGCCGTCGCGGCGGCGCCGAGGGCCTCGTACGCGCTCAACTGCCCGGTCCAGCCCGCCCGGACGAGCCGGACGGCGGGGGACAGCGGGAGCAGTTCGCAGACGGAGGCGAGCCGCTCCGGCATGGCCTCGGTGGGGAACATGATTCCCGAGCCGGTCATCGACACGAGCACCAGCGGCAGCGCGGTGACCTGACCGCTCTCCACGGTCGGGGTGAAGGACGCGGTGAGAGCGGCGAGCGCGGCGCTCAGCACCAGCCCGGCCAGGAGCCCCAGCAGGGTCAGGTACGGCGCCCTGGGTGCTCCGGCGTGCAGCAGGACGGCGCATCCGGCGCACAGTACGAGTGCCTGGGCGAGGCCGAGGGTCAGGGCGGGCAGGGCGGTGCCGGTGAGGATCCCGGTGTCGGAGATTTCGCCGGTGCGCAGTCGTTTGAGGACGAGTTCCTCGCGGCGGGCGACATAGGTGTTGACCAGTGCGGTGTAGACGGCGAAGAGGAAGGAGAAGCCGATCGCGGCGGTGAGCATGGCGGCGCCGACGCTCACCCCGTGCTTCTCCAGATCCAGCCCGTCGAGCGCCGGCCGCACGCTGAACGGCACGGAGAGCGGCACCATGAGTGCGGTGAGCACGACCCCGCGGTTGCGGCCGAGCAGGGTGAGTTCGGCCCGCGCCAGCGCTCGCAGCCGCCGTACCGCGGGCGTGCGGACGGTTGTCGTCAGGGTGTTCATGCCGCCTCCTCCCCGCCCTGCTCCCGCCCTCGTCCGGGCGGGGGGAACCCCGTCCGCGCGATGCCGAGGAAGGCCTCCTCCAGGGAGGCCGGGCGCACGTCGAGGCCGCGCAGTTCGACGCCGGCCCGCTCGGCCCAGACGAGCACGGCGGTGGCGGTCCGCTGGAGTTCGAGGGTGCGCAGCCGGACGACCTTGCCGTCGTTCTCGTGTCCGCAGACGCCGAGGGCGGCGAGCGGCGGCAGATCGCCGAGGAAATAGCCGTCGGGCAGTTCGAAGCTGATCCGGGAGGGGCGGCCGGCGGTGACCTCGGCCGGCGTGCCGTAGGCGGCGATACGGCCCTCGTGCAGGATGGCGAGCCGGTCGGCCAGGCCCTCCGCCTCCTCCAGGTAGTGCGTGGTGAGCAGCACGGTCGTGCCCGCGTCGCGCAGCCGGCGCACCAGCGTCCAGGTGTCCCGGCGGCCCTCGGCGTCGAGCCCGCTGGTCGGCTCGTCGAGGAACAGCACCTCTGGGTCGCCCAGCAGTGCGAGGGCCAGGTCGAGGCGCCGGCGCTCGCCGCCGGACAGCTGCTTGACCCGGACGCCGTGCTTGCCGGTGAGCCCGACCAGCTCCAGCACCTCGTGCTCCGGCCGTGCCCCGGTCGTGCACCCGGCCCACATGCGGGCGGTCTCGGCGACGGTCAGCTCGGCGGGGAAACCGCCTTCCTGGAGCATCACGCCGGTGCGGGGCCGTACGGCGTCCCGCTCGTGGAAGGGGTCGTGGCCCAGGACCCTTATCCGGCCGCCGGCCGGGGCCGCGAGTCCTTCCAGGACTTCGACCGTGGAGGTCTTTCCCGCGCCGTTGGTGCCCAGCAGGGCGAAGATCTCGCCGCGTGCCACGGAGAAGGTGATTCCGCGCACGGCCTCGAACCCGCCCCCGTAGACACGCCGGAGGCCGGTGACCTCGATCGCGTGCTCGTGTCCGTCGGTGTTCATGACTTCAGCGTCCCGGCGGTGCGGACCGGCGGGCAGTGCGTGGTGTCATCGCTCGGCATGACAAATGTCAGAGCCGGTCACGGACAACGAAAAGACCCCGGTCCAGAGGACCGGGGTCTTTTTCCCGAGCGGACGACGAGGCTCGAACTCGCGACCTCAACCTTGGCAAGGTTGCGCTCTACCAACTGAGCTACGTCCGCACTGCTCCCGACCGGCTCCCACCGATCGGTGCGAGCACCAGCCTACCCGATCCACTGGAGTGGTCGTGACGGCGGTGCAGAGCGGGTGACAGGAATCGCACACTGCGCCTTCCCCCTGGAAGGGGGATGTTCTACTACTGAACTACACCCGCACGGTCCGGGGATCCGGCCTTCCGGCCTCGCCCCTCGGCGTGTCCCAGACATTAGCTGATCGGCAGGGGGGTAGCGCAAGTCGGTTCCCCCGTGGCCCTTTTTGCCCCAAGTGCACGGCCCTCAGGGCCCGCTGACGGACCCTGAGGGCTCGCCCCTTCGCGGGCTCACTGGGCGGAGCTGAACGCCTCGTAGACCTTCTTCGGGATGCGTCCGCGGGCCGGCACGTCCATCTTGTTCGCCTGGGCCCAGGCGCGCACGGCCGCCGGGTCGGGGGCGACCTCCGTCTGCTTGTACGCCTTGCCGGACCGGGACCGCTTACGGCCGGCCTCCACGTAGGGCGCGAGCGCCTTGCGCAGTTTCTTGGCGTTGGTTTCGTTCAGGTCGATCTCGTACGACTTGCCGTCGAGTCCGAAGGCGATCGTTTCCGCCGCTTCCGAGCCGTCGATGTCGTCAAAGAGAGTGACCACGACCTTTTGCGCCACGAATATCGGTCCCTTCGTGCGGCACGTCGTTACAGCTCAACGCCGTCGACATGCCGAGTATCGGCTATTGCCAATTCATTTGTACAGTGCCCGGCAATGCAAAGTGAAGCCCGACTAAATCCGCCCGCGTGTCCGGGCGCAATAGGTGGGGCGGACGGACTGTGGAACTTTCCCAGAACTTTTCGCGAGTGCGCGGGTTCGACACCCGATCGTGATGCGCCTCACGTACTTTCCTCCAACTCTACTCGCGTAGAAATTTTGTGCGGGTAGTCTGAAGGAACCTGCTCAGCACCACACATCGGGAGTGCCAGTGGCACGCGTCGTAGTCGACGTCATGCTCAAGCCGGAGATCCTCGACCCCCAGGGCCAGGCGGTCCAGCGTGCGCTGCCGCGCCTGGGATTCGAAGGGATCTCGGACGTACGTCAGGGAAAGCGTTTCGAACTCGAAGTCGAGGGGCCGGTCGACGAGGCCGCACTCGGCCGCATCCGCGATCTTGCGGAATCCTTCCTTGCCAACACCGTGATCGAGGACTTCACCGTCCGGGTCGACGAAGTCGCGGAGGCGGCGAAGTGACCGCTCGGATCGGCGTCGTCACTTTCCCGGGCAGCCTGGACGACCGTGACACCCAGCGCGCGGTCCGCCTCGCGGGCGCCGAGCCGGTCGCCCTGTGGCACAAGGACAAGGACCTCAAGCAGGTCGACGCCGTGGTGCTGCCGGGCGGTTTCTCCTACGGCGACTATCTGCGGGCCGGTGCCATCTCCCGGTTCTCGCCGGTGATGGAGACCGTCATCGAGCAGGCGAAGGCCGGACTTCCGGTCCTCGGCATCTGCAACGGCTTCCAGGTCCTCACCGAGGCCCACCTCCTCCCGGGTGCGATGCTCGGCAACGACCATCTCCACTTCATCTGCCGCGACCAGAAGCTGCGGGTGGAGAGCGCGGAGACCTTCTGGACCAGTGACTTCAGGGCCGGCCAGGAGATCAACATCCCGCTGAAGAACATGGACGGCCGGTACGTCGCCGACGAGTACACGCTCGACAAGCTGGAGGCCGAGGGCCGGGTCGTCTTCCGGTACGTCGCCCGCGGCGAAGCCGCTCATGGGTATGGCAACCCCAACGGCTCGCTGCGGGACATCGCCGGCATCACCAACGAGGCCGGGAACGTCGTCGGCCTCATGCCGCACCCCGAGCACGCCGTGGAGCCGCTGATCGGTACGGGCCGTACCGACGGCCTGCCCTTCTTCACCTCGATCCTCAAGAAGCTGGTCAACGCATGAGCCGGACGCCACTGGACACGGTCGAGCACGCCGCCGCGACCCCCGACGTCACGCTGCCCTGGGCCGAACTCGGCCTGAAGAAGGACGAGTACGAGCGGGTGGTGGAGATCCTCGGCCGCCGCCCGACCGGCGCCGAGCTCGCCATGTACTCGGTCATGTGGTCCGAGCACTGCTCGTACAAGTCCTCCAAGGTCCACCTGCGCCAGTTCGGCGAGAAGGCGCCCGAGTCGGACGCGCTGCTCGTCGGCATCGGCGAGAACGCCGGTGTGGTGGACGTCGGCCAGGGTTACGCGGTCACCTTCAAGGTCGAGTCGCACAACCACCCGTCCTACGTCGAGCCCTACCAGGGCGCGGCCACGGGTGTCGGCGGCATCGTCCGCGACATCATCGCGATGGGCGCACGCCCGGTCGCGGTGGTGGACCCGCTGCGCTTCGGCGCCCCCGACCACCCCGACACCAAGCGCGTGCTGCCGGGCGTCGTCGCCGGCATCGGCGGCTACGGCAACTGCCTGGGCCTGCCCAACATCGGCGGCGAGGTCGTCTTCGACGCCTGCTACCAGGGCAACCCGCTGGTCAACGCCGGTGCCATCGGTGTGATGCGGCACGAGGACATCCACCTCGCCAAGGCCTCCGGCGCCGGCAACAAGGTCATCCTGTACGGCGCCCGGACCGGCGGTGACGGCATCGGCGGCGCGTCGATCCTCGCCTCCGAGACCTTCGACGACGCCAAGCCGTCGAAGCGCCCCGCGGTCCAGGTCGGCGACCCCTTCCAGGAGAAGCTCCTCATCGAGTGCACCCTGGAGGCGTTCCGGGAGAAGCTGGTCGTCGGCATCCAGGACCTCGGTGCCGCGGGTCTGTCCTGCGCCACCTCCGAGCTGGCCTCCAACGGCTCCGGCGGCATGCGCGTCACCCTGGACGACGTCCCGCTGCGCGACTCGACCCTCTCGCCCGAGGAAATCCTCATGAGCGAGTCGCAGGAACGCATGTGCGCGGTCGTGGAACCGGAGAAGGTCGCCCGCTTCCTGGAGATCTGCGAGAAGTGGGACGTCATCGCCACCGTCATCGGTGAGGTGACCGACGGCGACCGGCTGGAGATCTTCTGGCACGGCGGGAAGATCGTCGACGTGGACCCGCGGACGGTCGCGCACGAGGGCCCGGTCTACGAGCGCCCGTACGCCCGTCCGGAGTGGCAGGACGCCCTCCAGGCGGACGACGCGAACAAGCTGCCCCGGCCGCAGACGAGCGAGGAGCTGAAGGACCAGGTCCTGAAGCTGGTGGCCTCGCCGAACCAGGCGTCGAAGAAGTGGATCACCTCGCAGTACGACCACTTCGTGCAGGGCAACACCGTCCTCGCCCAGCCGGAGGACTCCGGCATGATCCGCGTGGACGAGGAGACCGGCCTCGGCGTCGCCATCGCGACCGACGGCAACGGCCGCTACGCCAAGCTGGACCCGTACACCGGCGCCCAGCTGGCCCTGGCCGAGGCGTACCGCAACGTCGCCACGACCGGTGCCAAGCCGCTCGCGGTGTCCGACTGCCTGAACTTCGGCTCGCCCGAGGACCCGGCGGTGATGTGGCAGTTCGCCGAGGCCGTGCGCGGCCTGGCGGACGGCTGCCAGCAGCTGGGCACCCCGGTGACCGGCGGCAACGTCTCGCTCTACAACCAGACGGGCGAGGTCGCCATCCACCCGACCCCGGTGGTGGCCGTGCTCGGCGTCATCGACGACGTCGCCCGCCGCACCCCGGTCGCCTTCCAGGAGGAGGGCCAGCTGATCTACCTCCTCGGCGACACCCGCGAGGAGTTCGGCGGCTCGGCCTGGTCCCAGGTGGTCCACGACCACCTCGGCGGTCTGCCCCCGCAGGTCGACCTGGAGCGTGAACGGCTGCTGGCCGAGATCCTGATCTCCGCCTCCCGCGACGGCATGATCGACTCCGCGCACGACCTGTCCGACGGCGGTCTGGTCCAGGCGGTCGTGGAGTCCGCGCTGCTCGGCGGCAAGGGCGCCCGGCTGGTCGTCCCGGACGGCCTGGACGCCTTCACCTTCCTGTTCTCGGAGTCGGCCGGCCGTGCGATCGTCGCCGTGCCGCGCTCGGAGGAGGTCCGCTTCAACGACATGTGCGGTGCGCGTGGCCTGCCGGCCACCCGGATCGGTGTCGTGGACGGCGACGCGTCCGACGCACAGGCAGTGGTGGAGGTCCAGGGCGAGTTCTCCCTCTCCCTCGCCGAACTGCGCGAGGCGCACGAGGGCACTATCCCGGCGCTGCTGGCGTAGGCGCCTTCGGGCCGCAGGGCCGTGAGAAGGCCCCGTCCGGACCGCCGGACGGGGCCTTCCCCGTGTGGCCACGGGGTCGTGCGGCCACGGGTTCCTCCACCGGCCGCGCCGGCACGCTCCGGGGCGCCGACCGCGCCCGGCAGGCCTTCGACCGGGGCGAAAAGGGACTGAAGGACCACGCGGTCAGGGCATAGGCTCACGGCCATGCCACCGGCCAAGAAACGCGCCCGCAGCTACGACCCCGCCAAGACCCGCGCCGCGGTCCTAGCCCAGCTCGGGAACGTACGCGAGGCCGTCCGTGGCCTCACGCCCGGGCAGCTCGCCCTGCCCACCCGGCTCGGCGACTGGACCGTACGGGACCTGGTCGCGCACATCGGCATGGCCGTCACGGCCGTGCACCGCGCCGCCGCCCGGCCCGCCCCGCCCAGGCAGGACGCCCAGGTCGTCCAGTGGCCCTTCGCCACCGCCGCCTCCGCCGACGCGATCTCCGATTTCACCCGGAACCTCGCCGCGGACCACCCCGACCTCGACGCCTACCTCACCGACGTGGACCGGAGCCTGCGCGCCCTGCTGGCCGAGCACTCCGGCGGCCGGCTCCTGGAGACCAGTGCGGGCGCCATGCCGCTGGACGACTACCTGGTCACCCGCACCGTCGAACTCGTCGTCCACACCGACGACCTGAACGCCGCCGTCGAAGGTCTCGGCGTGCCGTACGACCGGCAGGCCCTGGCCGCGGCCACCCGCCTGCTCGCCGACGCCCTCGCCCTGAAGGCGCCCGGCGCCTCCACCGAGGTCCGGGTGCCGCCGTACGCCGTCGTGCAGTGCGTCGAGGGACCCCGGCACACCCGCGGCACCCCGCCCAACGTCGTGGAGACCGACCCGCTGACCTGGATCCGGCTCGCCACCGGGCGCACGGCCTGGAAGGACGCCCTCGCCGGGGCGAAGGTCAGCGCGAGCGGGGAGCGGGCGGACATCGGGGAGCTGCTGCCGGTCATGACCTAGCGGAACCGGGCGTGCCGCCGGCCCGTCGAATCCGTATGAACCGGTACAAGCAGTGCGTGATCCTGACGGTGGCCGCCGTGCTTCTGCCGTGCGTGCCGGCCTGTGGCAGCGAGAAGGGGGACAGTGGTGCGGTGAAAGCCCAGCAGCCGGTGACCGGGATCGACTGGCGGGTCGACGGCATCACCGTCGACGGCACGACCCGGCACGCGCCCGCCACCGCCCGGCTCCGCATCGACGAGGACGGCAGGGCGGCCGGCAACCTCGGCTGCAACCGTTTCAGCGCCCGTGCCACCGTCGACGGCGACCGGATCACCATCGGTGACCTGCGCACCACGAAGATGGCCTGCGACCGGGACCGGATGGACTTCGAGCGCGCCCTCGCCCGCGCCCTCACCACCGGGACGCTCACCGCGAGGACCGACGCGGCGAAGCTGACGCTCACCGACGGCGACGGCGACCGCGTCCACCTCAGCCGGAGCACACCCGAATGATGTGCGACACCTCACTCATGCCCGGGGTGAAAATACCCGCAACCGGTCCGTCCGGCGTGTCGGCGGGCCCGGGGGCACGCTGACGCGCCGCGTTGACCAGCGCAAACGCAGGAACGTCCAAGGTGATCGGAACGGCTCCGTCGGTTATGGGCACGATCCCCAATTCGGACCAGTGGTCGACCTCGCCTACACTCGGTGGCGTGCCACGTGGTGACGGTCGACTCAATCACGATCTGCTTCCCGGCGAGAAGGGCCCCCAGGACGCTTGCGGCGTCTTCGGCGTCTGGGCTCCGGGGGAAGAGGTCGCAAAGCTCACGTACTTCGGGCTCTACGCCCTCCAGCACCGGGGTCAGGAATCCGCGGGAATCGCGGTCAGCAACGGCTCCCAGATCCTCGTCTTCAAGGACATGGGCCTGGTCTCCCAGGTCTTCGACGAGACCTCTCTCGGTTCGCTCCAGGGTCACATCGCGGTCGGACACGCCCGCTACTCGACCACCGGCGCCTCCGTGTGGGAGAACGCCCAGCCGACGTTCCGTGCCACCGCGCACGGCTCGATCGCGCTCGGCCACAACGGCAACCTGGTCAACACGGCCCAGCTCGCCGAGATGGTCGCCGAGCTGCCGAACGACAACAACAGCCGCTCCACCCGGGTCGCGGCCACCAACGACACCGACCTGCTGACGGCCCTGCTGGCCGCCCAGGTCGACGAGGACGGCAAGCCGCTGACCATCGAGGAAGCGGCCCACCAGGTCCTTCCCCAGGTCCAGGGCGCCTTCTCGCTCGTCTTCATGGACGAGCACACCCTCTACACCGCCCGTGACCCGCAGGGCATCCGCCCGCTGGTCCTCGGCCGCCTGGAGCGCGGCTGGGTGGTCGCCTCCGAGTCCGCCGCCCTGGACATCTGCGGTGCCAGCTTCGTCCGCGAGATCGAGCCGGGCGAGTTCGTCGCCATCGACGAGAACGGCCTGCGCAGCTCGCGATTCGCAGAAGCGAAGCCCAAGGGCTGTGTCTTCGAGTACGTGTACCTGGCCCGCCCGGACACAGACATCGCCGGCCGGAACGTGTACCTCTCCCGCGTGGAGATGGGCCGCCGCCTGGCCAAGGAAGCCCCCGTCGAGGCCGACCTGGTCATAGCGACCCCGGAGTCCGGCACCCCGGCCGCCATCGGCTACGCCGAGGCCTCCGGCATCCCCTTCGGCAGCGGTCTGGTGAAGAACGCCTACGTGGGACGGACCTTCATCCAGCCGTCGCAGACCATCCGTCAGCTGGGCATCCGCCTGAAGCTGAACCCGCTGAAGGAAGTCATCAAGGGCAAGCGCCTGGTCGTCGTCGACGACTCGATCGTGCGCGGCAACACCCAGCGGGCCCTGGTCCGCATGCTGCGCGAGGCCGGTGCCGCCGAGGTCCACATCCGGATCTCCTCCCCGCCCGTGAAGTGGCCCTGCTTCTTCGGCATCGACTTCGCCACGCGCGCGGAGCTGATCGCCAACGGCATGACCATCGAGGAGATCGGCACCAGCCTCGGCGCCGACTCGCTCGCCTACATCTCCATCGACGGCATGATCGAGGCGACGACCATCGCCAAGCCGAACCTGTGCCGCGCCTGCTTCGACGGCGAGTACCCGATGGAGCTGCCGGACCCGGAGCTGCTCGGCAAGCAGCTGCTGGAGACCGAGCTGGCGGCCGGTCCCGCCGCCACGGCCGCGGCCGACGCGATCCGTCGCCCGTAACCGCCCGCGTACGACACGAAAGCTCTCACAGTCATGTCTGCTGAATTCGATCAGCGTGCTCCGCACGCGGGAACTGGTGCCAGCTACGCAGCGGCGGGCGTCGACATCGAGGCGGGTGACCGCGCCGTCGAGCTGATGAAAGAGTGGGTGAAGAAGACCCAGCGCCCCGAGGTCCTGGGCGGCCTCGGCGGCTTCGCCGGGCTCTTCGACGCCTCCGCCCTCAAGCGCTACGAGCGCCCGCTGCTCGCCTCCGCCACCGACGGCGTCGGCACGAAGGTCGACATCGCGCGCCGCATGGGCGTCTACGACACCATCGGCCACGACCTGGTCGCCATGGTCATGGACGACATCGTGGTGTGCGGCGCCGAGCCGCTGTTCATGACGGACTACATCTGCGTCGGCAAGGTCCACCCCGAGCGCGTCGCGGCCATCGTGAAGGGCATCGCGGAGGGCTGTGTGCTGGCCGGCTGCGCCCTGGTGGGCGGCGAGACGGCCGAGCACCCGGGCCTGCTCGGCGAGGACGACTTCGACGTCGCCGGCGCCGGAACCGGCGTGGTGGAGGCCGACCGGCTGCTGGGCGCGGATCGCATCCGTACGGGCGACACCGTGATCGCCATGGCGTCCTCCGGGCTTCACTCGAACGGGTACTCCCTGGTCCGCCACGTCCTGCTGAACACGGCGGGCCTGGCCCTGGAGACCGAAGTCGCCGAGCTGGGCCGCAGCCTCGGCGAGGAACTGCTCGAGCCCACGAAGATCTACTCCCTGGACTGCCTGGCGCTGACCCGTACCGCCGAGGTGCACGCGTTCAGCCACATCACCGGCGGCGGCCTGGCCGCCAACCTGGCCCGGGTGATCCCGGACGGCCTGCAGGCCGTGGTCGACCGGTCCACCTGGACCCCGGGTGCGATCTTCGACCTGGTCGGGAAGACCGGGAACGTCGAGCGCCTGGAGCTGGAGAAGACCCTGAACATGGGCGTCGGCATGATGGCGATCGTCCCGGCGGAGTCCACGGAGGTGGCCCTGGCCACCCTGGCCGACCGCGGTGTCGAGGCGTGGGTGGCCGGCGAGATCACCGAGCGCGGTGCCAAGGAGACCGGTGCCGAGCTGGTGGGTGACTACGCCGTCTGACCGTGCGGACAGCACAAAAGCCGGTCGGTGGCTCTGCCACCGACCGGACGGGTCAATGCAAGGTCAAGCGCCGCGACGGTGCTGCGAGGGGTCCTCGTCCTCATCCTCGTCGTCGTCCTCGTAGAGGTCGGCGTACCGTGCATACAAGTCGTCGTCGTGCTCATCGTCCTCGAAGCGGTCACTGTTAGGCGACTGGTTCGACGTCGATGCGCCCAGCTCCTCGGCCAGGCGTGAGAGGTCTGTCCCACCGCTGTTGTACTTCAGCTGACGGGCAACCTTCGCCTGCTTGGCCTTGGCCCGGCCGCGCCCCATGGCTCGACCCCCTCAACGACGGGGCTCGACGGCCCCAGAGTCTGACACGCGTTCATGATCTGGAACGGACTCTCCGTGGAGAGGCCGGTCCGTAGGGCTTCCACGGTACCTGAGCCCGCGCCCATACGGTACGTCGCCCGCAGCACGCGCGTGTGCCCAGCACCTTCGAGGCGCCCCGTCCTCGCTGGTCAGTGGCGATTTTAACCACTTATCGGGGAACGACCCGCCGGTGGAAGTGAGAGTTCTCTCTAAGTTCCCGCCGACGGGTACCGCTCACCTGTTCGACGCTGTCAGTGTCCGGCTCCGCGCGCACGACCCTCGGCCATCCGCTGCTCGGCGATCCGGTCGGCCGCCGCGGCCGGCGGAATACCGTCGTCCTTTGCGCGAGCGAATATGGCCAGCGTGGTGTCGAAGATCTTCGACGCCTTCGCCTTGCACCGGTCGAAGTCGAACCCGTGCAGCTCGTCCGCGACCTGGATGACCCCGCCGGCGTTCACCACGTAGTCCGGCGCGTAGAGGATCCCCCGGTCCGCGAGGTCCTTCTCGACGCCCGGGTGGGCGAGCTGGTTGTTGGCCGCGCCGCACACCACCTTGGCGGTGAGGACCGGGACGGAGGCGTCGTTCAGGGCGCCGCCGAGGGCGCAGGGAGCGTAGATGTCCAGGCCCTCGACCCGGATCAGCTCCTCGGTGTCGGCGACGGCCGTCACGCCCTCCGGGTACTGGTCGAGGATCCGCTGGACGGCGTCCGCGCGCACGTCCGTGATCACGACCTCGGCGCCCTCGTCGCGCAGGTGCCGCACCAGGTGGTGGCCGACCTTGCCGACACCGGCCACACCGACCTTGCGGCCCCGCAGCAGCGGGTCGCCCCACAGGTGCTGGGCGGAGGCGCGCATGCCCTGGTAGACGCCGAAGGCGGTGAGCACGGAGGAGTCGCCGGCGCCGCCGTTCTCCGGGGAGCGGCCGGTGGTCCAGCGGCACTCACGGGCCACGACGTCCATGTCGGCGACGTACGTGCCGACGTCGCACGCGGTGACGTAGCGCCCGCCGAGCGAGGCGACCATGCGCCCGTAGGCGAGGAGCAGGTCCTCGGTCTTGTCGCGCTCGGGGTCGCCGATGATCACGGCCTTGCCGCCGCCGTGGTCGAGCCCGGCCATGGCGTTCTTGTACGACATCCCGCGTGCCAGGTTGAGGGCGTCGGCCACGGCCTCGGCCTCGGTGGCGTACGGGTAGTAGCGGGTGCCGCCGAGGGCCGGGCCCAGGGCGGTGGAGTGGATGGCGATCACGGCCTTCAGGCCGGTGGCCTGATCCTGACAGAGCACAACCTGCTCATGGCCGCCCTGCTCCGAGTGGAACAGGGTGTGCAGGACATCAGCAGGCGCGCCGGTTACGTCGGTCACTGTGGTGACTCCTGTGTAAATAGCGGCGAGTGGGGTCGGACCCCGTGCGGGTGGCGGGGTGCCGTGGCATGAGCGTAGAGCCTCGGCACGACCACCATCCGCGCAGTGTTCAGGATCACTCTTGCGCGCCTCTCGTGCACGTAGGGGCGTGGGACGATTTGCAAGGGTTTCGAGCCGGGTCCGATGGGGAGGGAGCAGGCGTGCCGAAGGTGTCCTCCGTGGTCGTCCCCTATGCCGCGTACCTGCGTGTGTACGAGCCGCTGGGCGCCTTCCCGGAACCGGAGCGCAGCCACTGGACGCGCTACGCCCGCCGCCCCGACCGCCCCACCTACCAGGACGAACTGCGGCGCTCCCTGGCCGACTTGCTGCCTACCCCGCCGGTCGCGGTGCCGGTGCACGAGAGCGGCGACGCCTTCGTGCTGGAGGTCGACGGGGTGGTCTGCGTGTGTCCCTGGCGGACCCGGCTGCGCGGCTGGCTGGCCCTGGACGAGCTGGCCGACGAACTGCCCCCCACCGTGCTGGACGCGGTGCTGCCGCCGCTGGTGCGCGACCAGGCGGCCCAGGACTACGAGCGCTGGCTCGCCCGCAACCCCGACGCCCGCCCGTGGATCCGCACCGCGACCTGGCAGGTGCCGCTGAACTGGTTCGTGCTGGTCTCGGACGAGGAGCGGCGGTACGACAAGGGGACCGCCGAGGTGCCCCCGCTGCTGCGCTACCGCACGCCCATGGTGCAGGCCAGGCGCCGGGTGGCGCGGGCGCTGCGCACCCTGAAGGACACCGTCGAGGAGGGCCCGCTGGTCGACGGCCTGGTGGACGTGGGCCGCTGGCTGGAGGAGTTCCACCCGCGCTCGCTGGTGGAGCTGGACTACGGCGGCCTGGTGCACGTGCTGCCGGCGGGCGAGCTGGAGGACGACCACTCGGCGGCGGACGTGGCCGCCGGGATCGAGGCGCTGCGCCGGGGGGACGGGACGGCCGCGGGGGAGGCGTACGGTCGGCTGGTGGAGCGGTGGCGGGCGGTACGGGATCTGCGCTCGGCGAACTGAGCGCGCCCGAGTCGAACATGGTGACGTACGTCACGGCCCAAACCGCGGCGAACCACGTACGGTCTACGGCACTTGCCCATTTGACGGGACGTTGGTTCCGATCTGGACTTTTGTCTCAAGGGTGATGGACGGCACTTACCTGGCCCTTGCGCCTCTTGCCGCCCCTCGTGCCAAAATAGGACAAGGAGTCCGGGGAGGTCTCCTTCCGTCCAACTAAGCTCCACTGCGGGCGGATTCTCGGCATTGCGCGCTTTGGGGGGTCTCGTGGCTCCTGATCGTCCTGTGACTGATCGTCACAGTGGCGTGACTGTCCGCTATGGCATGGTCCATCGGCTTCCGTCGCTGATGAACACCTGGGAGGGCAATTCCATCGGTTTGGCCGACCGGGCTGGACAGATGGTGTAGTTGTAGTGCCGAGGACAAGCCGTTCGTCCTATAACCGACTCGACTCGCGTCCGCCATTTCGGGCAACGCGGGTCAAGGTGCAGAATTTAGAGGAAAGAACCGAGAAGGTTCGGTTCTCCCGAGGAGGCCGCTCATGACCGCTCGCACCCCTGATGCTGAGCCGCTGCTGACCCCGGCTGAGGTCGCCACGATGTTCCGCGTCGACCCCAAGACGGTCACGCGGTGGGCGAAGGCCGGGAAGCTTACTTCCATCCGTACGCTCGGCGGGCACCGCCGCTACCGCGAGGCCGAGGTTCGTGCCCTGCTTGCGGGTATCCCGCAGCAGCGCAGCGAGGCCTGAACAACTTCATAACCGGGCAGAACGGTCGGTCCCCCAACCGGCCAGGGCGCCCGAAACCCTAGCTCCAAGCGACGCGGGACCTGCCCCAACAGGGCCCTCGCCCAGGCCGAAAGAACGTTGCAGGCAAGCTTCACAGGGTGCGTCGTCGATCGCGCTGGACTCCGCCGGGTCCAGCGCGATCTTTTTTGTGCGCAGGCCGGGGGCGCCCAGCGGGGCTGTGCGCGTCCTTGTCGGACTCTGGGGAGGCCTGTCGGAACGGCTGTGCGGGACTCCTGAGAGCGGTGCAATTGCACATATTAAATTGACCAGTTGTAGGAAGGGGGTAAGTACCGCTGTTTTGAAAACTCATGCGGTGACTCCCGTCACACGACTGGGCGCTTGTTGCCCGCGCCGTCCGTGCGCTATTGGATCCGCCTCGCCCAGGGTCCCACGCGCGTACGGCCGTTGAGCCGGCCGGGGGTCACGCGGTGCGGGGGCTCTCGTCCTCGGGGGCGGCCTCCGGCTCGCCCTCCTGGCCGCGCGGACCGGCGGCCATCGCCAGCCGCAGCAGGCGGTGGCAGACGGGGCAGCGGCGGGTGAGGTGCCGGTAGGACGAGGCGGCCGACAGATGCGCCCTCAGAAGCGCCCGCGTCTCGTGCCTGACCGACGCCGCCATACGCCACCTCCGGGCCGCACGGGAGGAACGGGGTTCTGTTCCTTGGGTACCGGCGGAATGTGACGCCGTCAAGGGCGCCGACACCGCCCCCGCGCGCCCCGCACGGACGGGAGGGCCCTCGGCGGGATGGGTGTGGATACGGCTGAGGCCCGCTTCCGGGCGTGGATACGACTGAGGCCCGCATCCGTTGTCGGATGCGGGCCTCGATCTCTATGCGGTCCTGACGGGATTTGAACCCGCGGCCTCCACCTTGACAGGGTGGCGAGCACTCCAAACTGCTCCACAGGACCAGGTTTCGCGGCGCTTGCTTGCTGCGTTGCGCTGCGAGAAGGACTGTACAGGAGGGTGAGGGTCCTGGTCGAACTCACCCTCCGTACATGATCGACTACGGTACGGCCGCGTCGATCGCCTTCACGATCCGCTTGTCGGAGACGGGGTACGCCGTGCCCAGCGCGTGGGCGAAATAGCTGACCCGCAGCTCCTCCAGCATCCAGCGGATGTCCAGGACTGAGGTGGGGACCGGCCGGCCCTGGGGGAGCTGTTCCAGGAGCCAGGCGTACTCGTCCTGCATCTCGTGGACCTTCTCCATGCGGGTGGTGTCCCGCTGGACGTTCGTCGGCATCTGCTGCAGGCGCCGGTCCGCGGCCACCAGGTAGCGCATCAGGTCGGGAAGCCGTCGTATGCCCGCCCACGTCACGAAACCGGGCTTCACGAGGGCGTCCAGCTGCTTGCGGACGTCGGTGAGGTTGGCGAGCAGCACCGGGCTGCTCACGGCCTTCAGACGGCGCTCACAGGCCTGCCAGGCGGCCAGGACCTGCTGCACCTGGGCGACCGTGCGGACCGTCGTGTCCACGATCTCCGCGCGCACCTTGTCGTACAGCTTCCGGTGCGACTCCTCGTCCCACGCCGGCCCGCCGAAGTCCTGGATCAGCTTGTCCGCCGCGGCCGTCGCACAGTCGTCGAACAGGGCCTGCATGGAGCCGTGCGGGTTCGCGGACAGGGCGAGCTTCTGCTGGTTCGTCAGCTTGTCCGAGGCGAACTTGCCCGGGTTGACCGGGATGTTGCGCAGGATCAGCCGGCGGGTGCCCTTCCACATGGCCTCCGCCTGCTCGGCCTCCGTGTCGAACAGGCGGACGGAGACGGTGTCGCCGTCGTCCACCAGCGCCGGGTAGGCCTTGACCGGCTGCCCGGCCCGGCGGGTCTCGAAGACCCGGGTGAGCGTGCCGATCGTCCACTCGGTCAGCCCACTGCGTTCCAGGGACTCGCCGCCCTCGCGGGACGCGGTGGCCGCCGCGGCCTGCGAGAGGGCCTTGCGGGCCTTGGGCTTCAGGCTCAGCTTCAGCGCCTCCAGGTCCTTGTCCTCGGCCAGCTTCCGGCGCCGCTCGTCCACGATCCTGAAGGTGACCTTCAGGTGGTCGGGGACCTTGGCCCAGTCGAAGTCGCCCGCCTCGAAGGGGACGCCGACCATGCGCTTCAGCTCGCGGGCCATCGTGACCGTCAGCGGCTCCTGCAGGGGCACCGCCTTCTCCAGGAACGCCTTCGCGTAGTTCGGCGCCGGTACGTAGTGGCGGCGGACCGGCTTGGGGAGGGTACGGATCAGCTCCGTCACGACCTCCTCGCGCAGGCCCGGGATCTGCCAGTCGAAGCCCTCGTCGGTGACCTGGTTGAGGACCTGGAGCGGGACGTGGACGGTCACGCCGTCGGCGTCCGCGCCCGGCTCGAACTGGTAGGTGACCCGGAACTTCAGCTCGCCCTGGCGCCAGGTGTCCGGGTAGTCGGCCTTGGTGACCGCCTCGGCCGACTCCCGGATGAGCATCTCGCGCTCGAAGTCCAGGAAGTCGGGCTGCTCGTGCCGCTTCCGCTTCCACCAGGAGTCGAAGTGGGCGCCGGACACGACGTGTTCGGGCACCCGCTGGTCGTAGAAGTCGAAGAGCGTGTCGTCGTCCACGACGATGTCCCGGCGCCGGGCCCGGTGCTCCAGCTCCTCGACCTCGCTGAGGAGTTTGCGATTGTCAGCGAAGAACTTGTGGTGGGTGCGCCAGTCGCCCTCCACGAGCGCGTTGCGGATGAACAGCTCGCGGGAGACCTCGGGGTCGATCCGGCCGTAGTTCACCTTCCGCTGGGCGACGATCGGGACGCCGTACAGCGTGACCTTCTCGTACGCCATCACGGCCGCCTGGTCCTTCTCCCAGTGCGGTTCGCTGTACGTCCGTTTGAGGAGGTGCCCGGCGACCGGCTCGACCCACTCGGGCTCGATCTTGGCGTTGACCCGCGCCCACAGCCGCGAGGTCTCCACCAGCTCGGCCGACATCACGAACTTCGGCTGCTTCTTGAACAGCGCCGAGCCGGGGAAGATCGCGAATTTCGCGTTGCGGGCACCCAGGTACTCGTTCTTGTTGCCGTCCTTCACGTCCTTCAGCCCGATGTGGGAGAGGAGGCCGGCCAGGAGCGACACGTGGATGCGGTCGCCGGGGGCGTCCGTGCCCGCCGACGGCTCGCTGACGTGCATGCCCATCTGCTTGGCGACCGTGCGCAGCTGGGTGTAGATGTCCTGCCATTCGCGAATGCGCAGGAAGTTGAGGTACTCCTGCTTGCACATCCGGCGGAACGAGCTGGAGCCCCGCTCCTTCTGCTGCTCGCGGACGTACCGCCACAGGTTCAGATAGGCCAGGAAGTCGCTGGTCTCGTCCTTGAAGCGGGCGTGCTGCTGGTCGGCCTGGGTCTGCTTGTCGGCCGGCCGCTCGCGCGGGTCCTGGATGGACAGCGCGGCGGCGATGACCATGACCTCGCGGACGCAGTCGTTCTTGTCGGCCTCCAGGACCATGCGGGCCAGGCGCGGGTCGACGGGCAGCTGGGCCAGCTTGCGGCCGGTGTCCGTGAGCCGCTTGCGGACGTCCTTCTGGGCCGGGTCCAGCGCGCCCAGTTCTTGCAGCAGCTGCACGCCGTCGCGGATGTTGCGGTGGTCCGGCGGGTCGATGAAGGGGAACTTCTCGATCTCGCCCAGGCCGGCCGCGGTCATCTGCAGGATGACGGAGGCCAGGTTGGTGCGGAGGATCTCCGCGTCGGTGAACTCAGGGCGGGCGAGGAAGTCGTCCTCGGAGTACAGCCGGATGCAGATGCCGTCGGACGTACGGCCGCAGCGGCCCTTGCGCTGGTTGGCGCTGGCCTGCGAGACCGGCTCGATCGGCAGCCGCTGCACCTTGGTGCGGTGGCTGTAGCGGCTGATCCGGGCGAAGCCGGGGTCGATGACGTACTTGATGCCGGGGACGGTCAGGGAGGTCTCGGCGACGTTGGTCGCCAGAACGATCCTGCGTCCGGTGTGCGGCTGGAAGACCCGGTGCTGCTCGGCGTGGGACAGCCGGGCGTACAGGGGGAGCACCTCGGTGAACCTGTACTTCTTCTTCTCCAGGGCGTCCGCGGTGTCCCGGATCTCCCGCTCACCGGAGAGGAAGACGAGGATGTCGCCCTGTCCCTCCCCCATCAGCTCCTCGACGGCGTCGGTGATGGCGGTGATCTGGTCCCGGTCGGCGTCCTCGGAATCCTCTTCGAGGAGCGGGCGGTAGCGCACCTCCACCGGGTAGGTCCGCCCGCTGACCTCGATGATCGGGGCGTCCCCGAAGTGCCGTGAGAAACGCTCCGGGTCGATGGTCGCCGAGGTGATGACGACCTTCAGGTCCGGGCGCTTGGGCAGCAGCTGGGCCAGGTAGCCCAGCAGGAAGTCGATGTTGAGGGACCGCTCGTGGGCCTCGTCGATGATGATCGTGTCGTAGGCGCGCAGCTCGCGGTCGGTCTGGATCTCGGCGAGCAGGATGCCGTCCGTCATCAGCTTGACGTAGGTGGCGTCCGGGTTCACCTGGTCGGTGAAGCGGACCTTCCAGCCGACGGTCTCGCCGAGGGGGGTCCTCAGCTCCTCCGCGACGCGCTCGGCGACGGTACGGGCGGCGATACGACGGGGCTGGGTGTGCCCGATCATCCCGCGGACCCCGCGGCCCAGCTCCATGCAGATCTTCGGGATCTGGGTCGTCTTGCCGGACCCGGTCTCACCGGCGACGATGACGACCTGGTGATCACGGATGGCCGCCGCGATCTCGTCCTTCTTCTGGCTGACGGGCAACTGCTCGGGGTAGCTGACGGCCGGCATGCGGGAGCGCCGCTCGGCCATCCGGACCTCGGCCTTGCCGATCTCGGCGTCGATCTCGGCGAGAACGGCGGCGCGTGCCTCCGGCTTGCGGATCTTGCGCGCGCCCTCCAGCCGCCGGCCGAGCCGGTGCGCGTCGCGCAGTGACAGCTCGGTCAGACGGGGGGCGAGGGCGCCGAGGGCGGGGGCGGGATGCGTAGACATACGCGATCCAGGATCTCACCCCGGCCGAAAAAGACGCGAACGATTTGACGACGGCCGCCGTTGGGCCACCGCCCCGGCTAGGGGGTGCGCTGGGCCGGCGGCGCGGGCGGGGCCGGCTCGGTGTACCGGCGGGCGGGACCGTCGCCGAGGGCGATGGACCTCGCCGTGTTGGAGACGGCCTTGATGCCCAGGTAGGCGGTGGTCATGCTGCTCACCGCGGTGAAGGCGGCGGTGAGGATGCCGACGATCACCGCCTTGTCGCCGTGGAGCTGCCACACGCCGAAGATCGCCACTCCGGCGATCGCAAGGTTGCTGATGACGACCGCGAGCAGCCCGTAGCGGGCCCGGTCCTTCTCCAGGTCGGTATCCCGAATGGCTCTGGCCTCGTCCCGGCTCATGTCTCCCCCACCGCCGAACACCACGCTCGATCAGCCTGAACGTAGCGCCGGGCGAGCGTGGTGCCAAGGTCACCGGACGTCGACGTAGTCTTCCCTGCCGCTGCCCACGAAGTGCTTGCTGTCGGGATAGAGGAAGACGGGCACCCAGGTGCCGTCCTGCCGGGCCGTGAAGCCCTTGCTGAAGGAGCCGTTGCTCTTCGAGGTGACCGTGGACATCACGTACCAGGTCTTCGCGCCCTTGGGCCGGAAGAGGATCTGCACCTTCTTGGCGCCGTACGCCTTCCACGTGGAGGAGCCGGCCGCGCGTTCCTGGAGCACGCCCTTCACGGTGATCGTCCGGCCCTTGGTCACCGGCTCGGGGGAGGCGTTGGCGTCCTTGACCCGGGTGAGGGCCCGGTAGCGGTGCAGGCTGTTGCTGACACCACCCTTGATGTCCTTGGTGGTGGAGCCGGCGTAGTGCAGTCGCCAGTAGCCGTCCGGGTAACCCGGCAGCTCCTCGACGACGAACTGGGCGCCGTTGCTGGTCTGCACGGTCTTCTTGGTGGTCCAGCCCGTCTTGCCGTCGGGCGAGTACTGGATGTCGACGGCGATCCGGTCATTGGTGTCGCGCCCGACCAGGTCGACACTGCCGGTGACGTCGAGCTGTGCGTACTTGTCCAGCTGAGCGGTGAACTCGCTGAACTTCGTCGTCGCGGTGACCGCCACGGTGATGTCGGCCGTGCTGTGCTGGGCGAAGGGCGTGTACGACGCGAAGGTCACCTCGTAGACGCTCTTGGGGCCGTACGGGGTCCGCACGAAGGAGAAGCGGCCGTTCGCGTCGGTGGTCGTGCCGACCGGGCTGCAGGTGGTGCACTCCTTGTAGTCCATCTCCAGCGGGATGCCGGGGAGCGGCTTCCACTCCTCGCCAATCTGGTACTGGAGCGTGCCGGTGACGTCGACCTTGTCGCCGGCCGTGACATGGAAGCTGCTCTTGTCGAGGACCAGCCGGGTCGGCGCGGCCTTCGGCCGGACATCGATCCAGGGGCTCGCGGCGAAGCCCAGCCCGCCGTTGTAGTCGGCGAAGACCCAGCCGCTCTGGGCCAGCCGGTGCGGGGCGGAGAAGTGACCGGCCTCGTCCGTGACGGCGGTCGCCTCCGCGCTCCCCCCGTCGAACGTGAGGTTCACGGTGGCGCCGGGCAGCGGCACGGTCTCGCGGGTGCTGGGGTCGCGGACGACCATGTCGCCGCCGGCGGTGAAGGTCTGGTGCTCTATGTCCGGTTCGGCCGGCGTGACGGCGAAGCCGGTGAAGACGGGCTGCTTCTGGTAGTGCAGCGTGCCCGCGTTCTTCTCGACGGTGGTCTCGCCGTCGCTCTCCGTGGCCTCGATGTCGACGGTGTAGTCGCCGAGGGTGTCCAGGTGGATCGGCTGGGAGGCCCAGACGGCGTCCCACGAGCTGTACTCGTACCGCTTGGTGAAGTCGCTGATCGTGGCCACGGGCTCGTCCGTGTCACTGCTGCCGACCGGGCGGAGCCTGGCCGTGATCTTGTCGATCCCGCCGCTGTAGTTCAGCCGTACGTCCAGGACGGACCAGTCGGACTGGTTGCTGGTCGCTTCCTTGACGTTCGGTCCCGCGGCGTGGGCGGTGCCGGGCAGGGTGAGCGTGGCGACGAGGACGGCGCCGGCCGTGACCATGCCTCTGGCGATCTGTCTCAAGAACCCCCCTCAGGGTTTCCGGGAACGACGAAACCCCCCTCCGACTGCTCGGGAGGGGGGTTTCGTTCTTGTGGCTGGGGCCGGGGTCGAACCGGCGACCTTCCGCTTTTCAGGCGGACGCTCGTACCAACTGAGCTACCCAGCCACGGTGTTTCACGTGAAACACCAGCGGTCCTGACGGGATTTGAACCCGCGGCCTCCACCTTGACAGGGTGGCGAGCACTCCAAACTGCTCCACAGGACCAAGCGTGCGTGCAACAGTGTCGCACACGGTGTTGCGTGCCCCCAACGGGATTCGAACCCGTGCTACCGCCTTGAAAGGGCGGCGTCCTAGGCCGCTAGACGATGAGGGCTATCGGCCCGCCTGGGCGCTTCTCAGCGCGTCGGGGACGTGAGAAGCATATGGGATGGCGAGGGGTATCGCCAAAACGGTTTACGGCGAGGTGCTGGAGGAGGCGCGGGGCGGGGAGGGGGAGACACCGGCGGCACCGGGCTGGTTCTCCTCCGCCAGATGGCGGCTGACCTCGGCTGTCGTGAGACCGAGGCCCCCCAGCCTGATCGCGTCCCAGGCCTGGAGCCGGCGGCTGTCCCGGTCGAAGTAGAGGATCGAGGCCTCGATCGGAGCGGGGTACTTGCGCTCCACGGCCCGCAGCCCGCTGCCGCCGGTCGAGCCCTCCATCCGCAGCCGGGTGCCGAACGGCAGCATCTCCGTCCCTTCGTGGTGCAGGTGGCCGCAGAGCGCCAGCGGGACCAAGCCGTCCGTCTCCCTGGCGGCCGACGGCTCGTGCGCGACCGCCACGTCCACCGGGGTGCCGGCCGCCCGCTGGTCGCGCAGGGCGCTGGCCAGCCGGTCGCCCGCCAGCCGCTCGGACGCGTCACCGCCGGGCACCACCGAGCGGTCGGGCGTGAACTGCGGATCGCCCATGCCCGCGAACCGCAGTCCGGCGACCGTCTCCGCCCGGCCGTCGTCCAGGACGTGCACGTTCTCCATGCGCTCCAGATAGCGCTGGGTGGTCCGCGAGTCGTGGTTGCCCCGCACCCACACGTACGGCACGCCCAGGTCCCGGACCGGGTCCAGGAAGCCGTTCTCCGCCGCCGCGCCGTGGTCCATCGTGTCGCCGGAGTCGACGATCACGTCCACCTTGTACTGCTCCACCAGTGAGCCGACGATCTTCCAGCTCGCCGGGTTGAGGTGGATGTCCGACACGTGCAGGACCCGGATGGTGGAGGGGTCGGGCCGGTAGGCCGGGAGCGTGGACGTGACGTCGTAGAGCTTCGTCACGTTCGTCACCAGGCGCGCCAGCTCCTTCTGGTAGACGTCGAACTCCGTGACGATGCTGCGGGCGTTGCCGACCACCGAGGGTGCCGAGCTGAGCAGCCCGGAGAACCTCGGCTCCAGGACCGACTTCGGGTTCCAGGTGGCGTACGCCGACGCGCCGGAGGCGGCCAGCAGGGCGAGCGCGAGCCCGCCGGCGGCCAGGGCCCGGCGCGGGCGCCGGTAGACGGCGAGACCCAGGGCCGTGGCCCCGGAGACCACGGCGACGCCGGAGCGTACGGCCAGGTCGAGCGTGCCGTGCTCGACGTCCCGGGCCACCTCGTCCTGGATGCCGGAGATCCGCTCGGGGTGGTCGACCAGGGCCTGGGCGCGCAGCGGGTCCAGCTGGTCGACGTTGACGTCCAGGCGGACCGGCGCCACATGGCTGTCCAGGGTGAGTGCGCCCAGCGGGGAGACGTTGATCTTCGTGCCGCCGGTGAGGGAGGGGCGCAGCGCCATCGTCGTGTCCATGGGTCCGACCGGGGCCCGGACATTGCCGACGATCAGCAGGCCCAGCCAGGCGCCGACGAGGACCACCGTGGTGAGCCCGAGGGCGCGCAGCCACGGCCGGGGGCGGGTGGCGAGTTCGAGGTCGGGGAGCGGGCGGGCGGGGCGGTTGCGCGGGTGGATCCGGTTCAGCAGGGTGCTCAGGGCTGCGACGGGGACGCGGGCCATTGGTCCCGTATGCCCATGTCCCGGCGCGGATATGCGACGGTTCCGCTCTCTCGTACGGGCCGTGCGTGCCCGACAATGTCGGTGTGCTGGAGATGACGCGCGAGGAGTTCGAGGAGCTGGTCGCCGAGGCGCTCGACCGGATCCCGCCGGAGCTGACACGGCTCATGGACAACGTGGCGGTGTTCGTGGAGGACGAACCGCCGGCCGACGACCCCGAGCTGCTCGGGCTGTACGAGGGGACCCCGTTGACCGACCGGGGCGAGTGGTACGCCGGTGTGCTGCCGGACCGGATCACCGTCTACCGGGGGCCCACGCTCAGGATGTGCGAGTCCCGTGCGGACGTCGTCGCGGAGACCGAGGTGACCGTGGTGCACGAGATCGCCCACCACTTCGGCATCGACGACGCCCGGCTGCACGCCCTCGGTTACGGCTGAGCGGCTGTTCGAACACGGCGCGTGTCTTCTTGCGGGCGGCGGGAGTTGGGCATGTCGACTCCTTTCCTTGCCCCGGAGGTGGCCGCCGTGCGCCCCTTGTACGTACCCGTCCGTCTCGCCGTGGCGGCGCTGGCCGTGACCGCCGCCGCCGGCTGTGTGAACGTGGGTGACGATGCGGGCCGGGCCCGGCCCGTCCACTCGGCGGGGCAGCGGGGCGGCGAGGCGCCCGACGGCGGCCCGGTGGCCGGGGTGGGTGATCTCGGACACGAGGAGGCAGCGGCCGACGGCAAGCACGGGCACGGCCGCAAGAAGAAGCCGGGGAAGCCGGTCTCGGCGTCGGCCCGTCCGTCCCGTGCGGGCAGCGCCTCCGCGGTCCCGGCGAAGCCGGGCAGGACCGAGAAGCCGGGGGAGCCGGAGCCGAGTGCGGTGCCGCCGACGCCGCCGGCCTCCACCCCGCCGCCCGAGCCGCCGGCCTCCACACCGCCGCCGGTCTCGGAGCCGCCGTCGGCCGAGCCGTCGTCCTCGGCTCACGAGGAGACGGAGCCGCAGCTGGTGCAGCGGGAGCCGGCGCCCGCGGCGGGGGTGGCGGTGTGACGTCCCTCGCACGGCCGTGCGGGGCGCGTGCCGGGCACAGGCCGGCCACCGGCTGCGGCTGCGTGAGGGCGTTCGCTCAGTTCCCCGCGCCCCTGGTGGTGCTCGGCTGCGGGTGTGCGGTGGGTGTTCGCGCAGTTCACCGTGCCCCTCAGGGGGTTGCTCGGCTGTCGGTTCGCGGCGGGGTCCGCGCAGTTTTTTGCGCCCCTGAGGGGTCGGCTCGGGGTGGGTGCTTGCGTAGTCCCCCGTGCCGCTGAGGGGGTGCGGTGGGGGCGGGGGCGGTGCTCGGTTTGCCTTTGGGGGTGGTGAGTGCGTATGGTGGTAGATCGTTTGATCCCATTTGCCCGGCGCCACCACAGAGCGCGCCGTGTGGCGCGTACTCTCCTTTGCCGTGGCGGACCGCATTGAGGCGGTCGTGAGCGATTCACGGAGTTGACGGGCGCGTGCCGAAGAGACTCCGGAAGGTTTCGCATTCGCATGTCCGTGTCCAGTACTGACCAGATCGTCGTGTCCGAGAACGAGAACGAACTCGTCGACGTGACGTCCGAGGTCACCGAGGCCCCCGAGGCCGCTGACACCACCCCCCAGACCACCTTCGCCGACCTCGGCCTCCCCGAGGGCGTTGTGCGCAAGCTCGCGCAGAACGGCGTGACGACCCCCTTCCCGATCCAGGCCGCGACCATCCCGGACGCCCTGGTCGGCAAGGACATCCTCGGCCGTGGCCGCACCGGCTCCGGCAAGACCCTCTCCTTCGGCCTGCCGACCCTGGCCACGCTGGCCGGCGGCCGCACCGAGAAGAAGCGGCCCCGCGCGGTCATCCTCACCCCGACCCGCGAGCTGGCCATGCAGGTCGCCGACGCCCTCCAGCCCTACGGTGACGTCCTCGGCCTGAAGATGAAGGTCGTCTGCGGCGGCACGTCGATGGGCAACCAGATCTACGCCCTGGAGCGCGGCGTCGACGTCCTCGTCGCCACCCCGGGCCGCCTGCGCGACATCATCAACCGCGGCGCCTGCTCCCTGGAGGACGTGCAGATCGCCGTCCTGGACGAGGCCGACCAGATGTCCGACCTGGGCTTCCTGCCCGAGGTCACCGAGCTGCTCGACCAGGTGCCGGCCGGCGGCCAGCGCATGCTCTTCTCCGCCACGATGGAGAACGAGATCCAGACCCTCGTCGACCGCTACCTGACCAACCCCGTCTCCCACGAGGTGGACGCGGCGCAGGGCGCGGTGACGACCATGTCGCACCACATCCTCATCGTGAAGCCCAAGGACAAGGCACCGGTCACCGCCGCGATCGCCTCCCGCAAGGGCCGCACGATCATCTTCGTCCGCACCCAGCTGGGCGCCGACCGCGTCGCCGAGCAGCTGCGCGACGCCGGTGTGAAGGCCGACGCGCTGCACGGCGGCATGACCCAGGGCGCGCGCACCCGCACCCTGGCCGACTTCAAGGACGGCTACGTCAACGTCCTGGTCGCCACCGACGTCGCCGCGCGCGGCATCCACGTCGACGGCATCGACCTGGTCCTGAACGTGGACCCGGCCGGCGACCACAAGGACTACCTGCACCGCGCCGGCCGCACCGCTCGCGCCGGCCGCACCGGCACGGTCGTCTCCCTGTCGCTGCCGCACCAGCGCCGCCAGATCTTCCGCCTGATGGAGGACGCCGGCGTCGACGCGGCCCGCCACATCATCCAGGGCGGTGCCGCCTTCGACCCGGAGGTCGCCGAGATCACCGGCGCCCGCTCGATGACCGAGGTCCAGGCCGAGTCCGCGGGCAACGCCGCCCAGCAGGCCGAGCGCGAGGTCGCCCAGCTCACCAAGCAGCTGGAGCGCGCCCAGCGCCGCGCGACCGAGCTGCGCGAGGAGGCCGACCGGCTGGTCGCCCGGGTCGCCCGCGAGCGCGGCGAGGACCCGGAGACCGCGGTGGCAGAGGCCCAGGCGGCCGCGGCGGAGGCCGTGGTCGAGGCGGCCGTGGCCGAGGTGCCGGCCCAGCGCGAGGCCGAGCGCGAGGAGCGTCCGGCGGCTTCGGCGCCGTACGAGCGCCGCGAGCGTCGTCCGTTCGACCGTGACCGTGGCTTCGAGCGCGGTGACCGTGGTGACCGCGGTGGCCGTGGCTTCGAGCGCCGTGACGACCGGGGCGAGCGCGGTGAGCGTCGTCCGTTCGACCGTGACCGTGGCTTCGAGCGTCGTGACGACCGTGGTGACCGCGGCGGCCGTGGCTTCGAGCGCCGTGACGACCGCGGTGACCGCGGTGACCGCGGTGGCCGTTCCTTCGAGCGTCGCGACGACCGGGGCGAGCGCCGTCCGTTCGAGCGCCGTGACGACCGCGGTGGCCGTGGCTTCGAGCGTCGCGACGACCGTGGCGGCTTCCGCCGGGACGAGCGCGGCGGGCACCGGGGCAGCGACCGTCCGTTCAACCGTGACCGCCGCGACGACCGCCCGGGCTTCCGTACCGGTGGTCACGAGCGCCCCTACGGCCGCCGTGACGACCACCGCGGCACCGGCTCCTTCGGCCGCCGCGACGACAAGCCGCGCTGGAAGCGCAACGGCTGACACGACAAGCCGCGCCGTAGGCGCAACGGCTGACACCGAGTGAGCTGACGAAGGGCCCGTACGACTCCGGTCGTACGGGCCCTTCCGGCGTTTCCGGCGTTTCCGGCGGACAAGGGGATCGTCGCACTGGTGGTCTCGTACGACGCGGTCGCCGGGGCCGGGCATCACCGGTGACGGCAGGAAGGACCTGGTCGCGCGGGACGGCGCCGGGGACCTGTACCGCCAGACCGGCGACGGCAGGGGTTCGTGCGCGGCGCGCGTGAAGATCGGGACCGGCTGGCAGGGCTGCATGGGCATTTTTTAGCCATACCGGGTTCCCGAGTGGCGCATGTCACGCCCCCGGTGAGGGAATTGCTGGGGGCATGACAGATGACGCGAGAGCGAGCGGAACACAGGGAACACCCGGCCTCTCGGACGAGGAACGGCTGGCCCAGCTCGGCTATACCCAGGTCCTCGCCCGCCGTATGTCGGCGTTCTCGAACTACGCCGTCTCCTTCACGATCATCTCGGTCCTCTCCGGCTGCCTGACCCTCTACCTCTTCGGCATGACCACCGGCGGGCCCGCGGTGATCACCTGGGGCTGGGTGGCCGTGGGCCTCATGACTCTGTTCGTGGGCCTGTCGATGGCCGAAATCTGCTCGGCCTACCCGACCTCGGCCGGCCTGTACTTCTGGGCCCACCGGCTGGCACCTCCGCGCTCGGCGGCGGCCTGGGCCTGGTTCACGGGCTGGTTCAACGTGCTCGGCCAGGTCGCCGTGACCGCGGGCATCGACTTCGGCGCGGCCTCCTTCCTGGGTGCCTACCTGAACCTCCAGTTCGACTTCCGGGTGACCCCGGTCCGTACGGTCCTCCTCTTCGCCGCGATCCTCCTGCTGCACGGCCTGCTGAACACCTTCGGCGTCCGGATCGTGGCGCTGCTGAACAGCGTGAGCGTGTGGTGGCACGTCCTCGGCGTGGCGGTGATCGTCGGCGCGCTGGCCCTGGTCCCCGACCACCACCGGTCGGCGTCCTTCGTCTTCACCCACTTCGTCAACGAGACGGGCTGGGGCAGCGGTCCGTACGTCGTGCTCCTCGGTCTCCTGATGGCCCAGTACACCTTCACCGGCTACGACGCCTCCGCCCACATGACCGAGGAGACCCACGACGCGGCCACGGCCGGCCCGAAGGGCATCGTCCGCTCGATCTGGACCTCCTGGATCGCCGGCTTCGTCCTCCTGCTCGGCTTCACCTTCGCGATCCAGTCGTACGACGAGGAGCGGACGTCCCCGACCGGCGCACCCCCCGCCCAGATCCTCCTGGACGCGCTGGGCGCGACGACGGGCAAGTTGCTGCTGCTGGTCGTGATCGGTGCCCAGCTCTTCTGCGGGATGGCCTCGGTCACCGCCAACAGCCGTATGATCTACGCCTTTTCGCGGGACGGCGCGCTGCCCTTCTCCCGTGTCTGGCACACGGTCAGCCCGCGCACCCGGACGCCCGTGGCGGCGGTCTGGCTCGCCGCCTCCGGCGCGCTGGCCCTCGGCCTGCCCTACCTGATCAACACGACGGCCTACGCGGCGGTGACGTCGATCGCGGTCATCGGCCTCTACATCGCGTACGTCATCCCGACCTACCTCCGGGTCCGCAAGGGCGCCGACTTCGCACGGGGCCCCTGGCACCTGGGCCGCTGGTCGCGGCCGATCGGACTGGTCTCGGTGACCTGGGTGGTGGCGATCACGATCCTCTTCCTGCTCCCCCAGGTCTCCCCGATCACCTGGACGACCTTCAACTACGCCCCGGTCGCCGTCCTGGTCGTCCTCGGCTTCGCGGCCACCTGGTGGCTCGCCTCGGCCCGCCACTGGTTCCTGGCCCGCACCCCGCAGGCCGATCCGGTACCGGCCGAAAAGTGACCATCTCCCCTCTCCGTCCGACTCCGACGCGGCCGCGACCCCGATACCCGATCGGCGACACGGCCTCGTCCGGCTATGCTCGGACACGCAACATCGCCTGGGCCCTTAGCTCAATTGGCAGAGCAGTGGACTTTTAATCCATTGGTTGTGGGTTCGAGTCCCACAGGGCCTACGGGCTGTGGGCGAGGGGGTGACCCCTCTGACCTGCTGGGCAGCGCCCGGGTCGGCTTCGGCCGACCCGGGCGCTCGCTCGTTCCCGGGCTCGTTCGGGCTCGTTCGGGATCGTTCGGGCGCGGTGCTGGTGCGGGTGCGGGTGCGGGTGCAGTGCGTGCGTGGTTGCACCCGCGTCCTGCGGCGAAGCCCCGTACGCCGCTCGGGTGTTCGCGGCTGTCGTCGTCCACGCCTCCGGTGCGGGGGAGCGCGCAGCGGAAGCCGTCATGTGGTTTCAGGCGATACCGTATCGAGTGAAGTAGCCTGGCCTCATGGCCGCTGACGCCCCTCGCCGCACGACCACCTCGCATGCGACCGACCGCCCCGGGGACACGTCGCCCTTCGCCCTCGGCCTGCTGCTGCGCCGGGCGCACTGGCGGGTGGCCGCGGTGATGGCGGAGGCGCTCCGGCCGCTGGGCATCGAGCTGCGGCATTTCGCGGTGCTGATCGAGCTGGTCAACCACGGGCCCACGGTGCAGCGGGACTTGGTGGCGGCGACGGGATCGGACAAGGCCGGGATCATGCGGGTCGTGGACGATCTGGAGCGCAAGGGCCTTGCCGTGCGCAAGGCGGTTCCGGGGGACCGGCGGGTGCGGGCCGTGGAGATCACCCCCGCCGGGCTGGAACTCTTCGACGCGGTCCATGTGGCGGCGGAGCCGCTGGCCGAGCGGCTGGCCGCGGAACTGGGACCCGGCGAGCCCGAGAGGCTGACGGAACTGCTGACCCGGCTTGCCCATCCGGCGGTCGGCGAGGCCTGAGCGCGCCGGCGCACCGGTTACGCGGCGAGGCGCTCCGCGAGTTCCTCGGCCGAGGCGGTCGCCTCCTCGCAGGCGCGCTTGTCCTCGATGCGCGCTCGTCCTCGAATGCGCGCTCGTCCTCGATGCGCGCTCGCGCGACGCCTCGTAGTGCGTGCGCTCGGCCAGGGCGGCGTTACCGGCTGACCGGGCGTCGGCGGTGATGTGCAGCAGTGTGATCACGGACCTCGTCCAAGTGCAGTGCCCCGAGGCGGGGAGCCAACGGCGGGAATTCGCGCCGCAAGCTAGTCTCGCTCGATACAGTATTGAGTGATACCATTGCGAATGTAACGAAGACAGACCCGTTGGATGGACGGAGGCGGGCGTCATGGATGTCTACGAGGCGGTGACGAGCCGACGGGCGGTGCGCGCCTTCACCGACCGGCCCGTGCCGAGGGAAGCCCTGGAGCGGGTGCTGTCCGCCGCGTCCCGGGCACCGTCCGGGTCGAACATCCAGCCCTGGCACATCTACGTGGTGACCGGCGCACCGCTGGCCGAACTCAAAAAACGCGCCGGTGAGCGCCTGGCCACGGGCGACTCCTTCGACGTGCCGGAGTACGAGATGTACCCGGCGGCGTTGAAGTCCCCGTACCGCGAGCGCCGCTCCGCCTTCGGTGAGCAGCGCTACGGCGCGCTCGGCATCGCGCGCGAGGACCTGGAGGCGCGTCAGCGGGCCGCCGCCGCGAACTGGGACTGCTTCGGCGCGCCCGCCGCCCTGTTCTGCTACATCGACCGTGACATGGGCCGCCCCCAGTGGTCCGACGCCGGCATGTATCTGCAGACCGTCATGCTGCTGCTGCGCGCCGAGGGGCTGCACAGCTGTCCGCAGATGGCGTGGGCGAAGTACCACAGGACCGTCGCGGAGGTCCTCTCACCGCCGGACGAGCTGATCCTCTTCTGCGGCATGTCGATCGGGTTCGAGGACGTCACCGCCGGTGAGGTCCGCACGGGCCGGGCGCCGCTCGAGGAAACGGTCACCTTCGTCGACGGCCTCTGAGCCCCCCTCTGAGACCGCCCCTGCCGGCCGGCCGGAGCGCCGGTTCATGGCGCGCCCACCTAATGGTTCATATGCCATATTGCGCACGGAATACCGACGAAAGGTATGTCATGAAGATCGCAGTCATCGGCGGTACCGGACTCATCGGATCGCAGGTCGTCAATGACCTGAACGCCGCCGGGCACGAAGCGGTACCGCATTCGAAGTCCACCGGGATCGACGTCATCAGCGGCCAGGGGCTGGAGGAGGCGGTGGCGGGAGCCGACGTCGTCGTCAACCTGACGAACTCCCCCACCTTCGACGAAGCGTCCCCGGCCTTCTTCCAGACCTCGATGGACAACCTCCTGGCCGCGGCCCACAAGGGCGGCGTCGGCCACTTCGTCATCCTCTCGATCGTCGGCGTGGACCAGGTGCCGGAGCTGGACTACTACCGCGCCAAGGTGCTCCAGGAGAAGATCCTCGCGGCCGGGCCGATCCCGTACTCGATCGTGCGGGCCACCCAGTTCATGGACTTCATGGACGCGGTCCTGTCCTGGACCTCCGACGCCGACACCGTCCGGCTGCCCGCCACCCCCATCCAGCCCATCGCCTCCAAGGACGTGGCCGACGCGGTGGCGGAGGTCGCCGCCGGCACCCCGCTGAACGGCATCCGCAACATCGCCGGCCCCGACGTCTACACCCTGGACGAAGTGGGCCGGATCACCCTGGCCCACAAGGGCGACAACCGCACCGTCGTCGTCGACCCCACCGCCGGCATGTTCGCCGCCGTCAAGGGCGACGTCCTCACCGACCGGAACGCCCACCTCGCCCCCACCCACTACACCGACTGGCTCTCCTGACGTCCCGGCCCCCAATGTGTCCTGTCCCGGCCGGCCGGGACAGTGCTGTCGGTGGTCTACGCCCGTACGGGCCGGGCGCCGCTCGCCGAGACCGTCACGTTCGTCGAGGGGTAGCTCCGCAACCGGTCCCTGTACGAACCCGGCCCCGGTACGAACCCGGCCCCTGTACGACCACGCGCCGGCGCCCGCCCCGGTTCGGCGGCCGGAGCGGGTGCGGGGGGTGGGGGTCAGTGCTGCAGGTGGGGGTCAGTGCTGCGGGTGGGGGTGTGCGTGGAACAGGGACCGCCGCTGCTTGGTGGTCGTGCCCTTGGTCAGCCGGCCGGCCTCGACACGCAGCTGGACGGCGTGGAACACCTCGACGACACCCACGACGATCGACATGATGCCCGCCGTCAGCGTGAGCGCGCCGATCGAGCCGAACGGCAGGACGATCACCACGATGCCCGCGAGGAGGGTGAGGATCCCCAGCGTCAGCAGCCAGCCGCGGGCCGGGATGTCGCGGTCCGATGCTGCGGCCGCCGTCAACGTGACGCCCCGCAGCAGCCATCCGAAGCCGATCCAGAGGGCGAGCAGCAGGACCGATTCCAGGGTGCCCCGGAAGCAGACGAGCCCGAGCAGCACACACAGCGCACCGGTGATGAAGTGCAGCGCGCGCAGATGTGCGGGCACCTGTGTGCCGAAGGTCGCGGCGAGCTGGAAGACCCCGGTGACCAGCAGGTAGACACCGAAGGCGATGCCGACGACGCGCAGGGTCTCACCCGGCCAGGCCAGCACGACCGCACCCAGGGCGATCGAAGCCAGACCGATGGTGAGCAGGGCCTGCCAGCCGAGGTTCGCCATGGCCGCCAGGCCCTCGTCCAGCGGCGCGCCCGGTTGCCGGGTCGCGCCCGGTCGGCTGTTGCCGGGTGAATCGGAGGGCAGGGTCATCTCATCCACCTCAATTCCCATCGCGTCGAACGGTGAGGCGAGAACACCTCCATCGTCACCCGTTCGGTCCCTTCGCGCCTGGGGAGGTGTTCCGGCGTCGCCCGACGGTCCGGGCCTCCGGCACGATCCGCTCCACCGCCGCCGTCACCAGCGCGTCCCGCGGGCGCGTCGGCAGGCCGACCGTCGGTTGGCCGACCGCGTCGGTCGGCCGGCCGATGGTCGCGTCGGCCGGCCGATGGTCGCGTCGGTCGGCTGGCCGCTAGGCCCCGTACGCCCGCAGGAACGCGCTCACCCCGCCGCTGATCAGGCGCTCCGCCTCCGCCGCCGGCAGCGGCAGGACGCCGTAGTGGGTCCGCTGGATGATGCTGTGCGAGATCAGGGCCGTGAAGTGGCCCGCGGCCAGCGCCGCGTCGCCGTGCAGGTTCAGCAGGCCGGCGTCCTCCAGGCGGGCCATCGCCTCGGTGACGGCCCGGCCGACCGGTTCCGGGCCGGCCTCGTGCCAGGCCTCGAGTACCTCGGGGGGTACGTGGTCGGCCTCCGCGTGGATGTGGCGGACCAGGGCGAAGTGGTTCGCGTACTCGGTCAGCAGTCCGCTGAACCCCCGGGCCAGCAAGACCAGATCGCGTTCCAGGTCCCCGGGGTGCGGCGGGTGCTCCGGGTCCAGCGCGGCGCGCAGGCGGGCCAGCTGAGCGTCGCGGACCTCGCTCGACGTCCACGTCACGACCGTCTGGAAGAGCTGGGCCTTGCCGCCGGGGAAGTGGTTGTAGAGCGTACGCGTGGAGACGTCGGCCGCGGCGGCGAGCGCGTCGACCGAGGCGCGCGCGTAGCCCTCGCGGCCGAAGACCGCGCACGCCGCGCTCGCGATAGCCATCTGTTTCCGGAGCTTGCGCGGGGACACCTCGCTCCGCGCCCGCTCCAGTCGGGACTCGTTCGTCTCGCCCACGTCCGCCTCCTCGGTGACCAGCCGACTCTAACTCAATTACAACGTGCGTTGTAATTTTTACAACGACCGTTGTACCTTGCTGGGGAGGCGATCGCCAGAAGCGGTCGCCCGCCATCGGATGCTCAGAACAGAGGGGGACGACTGTGTCCGTCATCGATTCCGCCACCGGTGCCCGCACCGCCGGGGACCGTCCGCTCCGCGTCGCCGTCGTCGTCGGCAGCGTGCGCGAGGGACGCCGGGGCCGGGCCGTCACCGACTGGTTCCTCGCGACGGCCGCCGGGGACCCGGGCTTCACCTTCGACGTCGTCGACCTCGCCGACGTCGACCTGCCGATGGTGCTGCCCGGCTACGGCGGTACGCCGAGCCCGGAGGCCGTCGCCGCGCTGCGGGAGGTGTCGCCGCGGCTCGCCGACGCCGACGCGTTCGTCGTCGTCACCCCCGAGTACAACCACAGCTTCCCGGCGTCCCTGAAGAACGTCATCGACTGGCACCACCGCGAGTGGCAGGCCAAGCCGGTCGGGTTCGTGTCGTACGGCGGTCTCGGCGGCGGGCTGCGGGCGGTGGAGCAGCTGCGGCTGGTCTTCGCCGAACTGCACGCGGTGACCGTGCGCGACTCGGTGAGCCTGCACGGGCCCTGGTCCGGCCTCGGCGAGGACGGCGTCCCGCGCGACGCGGACGTGTGCACCGGTGCCGCCAAGGGCATGCTCGGCCAACTCACCTGGTGGGGCCGGGCCTTGCGGTCCGCGCGCGCCGAGCGTCCCTACGCGGGCTGAGGTACGACACGATGCCCACCGCCCACCCCACCGACCCCGCCCGGCCGAGCCCCCCGGCCGACGAGGCGGACCCCGTTCCGGCCGCGGACCACGCGGCTCCCGTTCCGGTCGCGGGCCACGAGGCTCCCGTTCCGGCCGCGGACCACGCGGCTCCCCTTCCGCCGACGGGCGAGGTGAGTCCCCTTCCGCCGGCCGGCGAGGTGGGTTCCGTTCCGCCGTCTGGCGAAGTGGTGGCACCCTCCCCCTCGGCCGGCGCCCCGGCGTCCGTCCCTTCGGCCGGCGCCCCGGCGTCCGTCCCCTCCGCCGCCCTCTACCGGATCGTCACCGTCGTGGTCCTCGGCTCGGTCATGGCCGTGCTCGACATGACCATCGTCAACGTCGCGATGCGGCACCTCTCGGAGTCGTTCGGTGCCCCGCTGGAGACCATCCAGTGGACCGCGACCGCCTACACCCTCGCGCTCGCCGCCGTCATTCCGACCGCGGGCTGGGCGATGGGCCGGATCGGAGCCAAGCGGACCTACACGGTCGCGCTGGCCCTCTTCACGCTGGGCTCCCTGCTCGCCGCCTGCGCCTGGGACGCGGGCAGTCTGATCGCGTTCCGTGTGCTGCAGGGCCTGGGCGGTGGTCTGCTCCAGCCGGTCGGTATGGCGATGGGTATGCGGGTCGCCGACCGGGCGCGGCTCGGCCGGGCGATGGGTCTGCTGGGGCTGCCCATCCTGGTCGGGCCGGTGGCCGGTCCGATGCTCGGCGGCTGGCTGGTGGACGCCGCCTCCTGGCACTGGATCTTCCTGATCAACCTGCCCGTCGGTGCGCTGGCGCTGCTGCTCGCCGTCCGACTGCTGCCGCCGGACACCCCGGACGTCCACCGCGCGAACCCGCCCCGGCGGCCGGACGCCCCAGACGCCCGCCGCGCGGACCCGCCCCGGCCGGACACCCCGGACGCCCGCCGCACAAGCCCGCCCCGGCGGCCGGACGCCCCGGACGCCCGCCGCGCGGACCCGCCCCGGCTGGACGTCCCGGGCCTGCTGATGCTCTCGCCCGGGCTGGCGCTGCTCCTGTACGGCCTCGCGCGTGGCGGTGAACGCGGTGATTTCACGGCGCCCGGCACACTGCTCCCGACGCTGGCCGGTGCCGCGCTCGCGGCGGCCTTCGTACGGCGCTCGCTCTCCGCCCGCGCCCCACTGCTGGACCTGCGGCTGCTGCGGAACCGCACCTTCGCCGCCGGTATCGGCACCCTCGCCCCGTTCACCTGCGGTTACTTCGGGTCGATGCTCCTCGGACCGCTGTACTGGCAGCAGGAACGGGGCCTGAGCGCAGCGGCGGCCGGACTGCTCGGGGCGCCGGTCGGGCTCGTGGTCGGTACGGCGATGCAGATCGCGGCCCGCCGGGTGGACCGGGTCGCGCCGCGCCGGCTGATCGCGGCCGGGTGCGCGGTGGCCGCCCTGGGCATGGCCCTGCTGGCGTGGCAGACGGGTACGGCCGGGGTGTCCCCCTGGCGGATCGTGGTCGCGGGCATGGTCATGAGCGCGGGCGCCGGAATGACGCTGATGCCGGCGATGACCACGGCGACCCGCGACCTGCCTCCGGACCGGCTGGCCGGGGCGAGCACCGCGCTGAGTATCAACGCCCAGCTGGGGGCGTCCGCCGGTACGGCCGTGCTGTCGGTGGTGCTGGGCGCGACGGGACCGGACCCGGCCGGATTCCGGCTCACCTACGCCGTGGCGGCGGTGTTCCTCGCCCTGGGCATCCCGTCGGCACTGCGGCTCCCGGGCCGGAGCCGGACCTGAGCAGCGCCGGAGCCGAGCCGAGCCGAGCCGAGCCTGGCCGGAGGCGAGCTGAGCCGGGGCCGGGCTTGACCGGAGGCGAGCTGAGCCGGGGCCGGGCTTGACCGGAGGCGAGCTGAGCCTGGCCGGAGCCGAGCCGAGCCGAGCCGAGCCTGGCCGGAGGCGGGCTGAGCCGGGGCCGGGTATGACCGGAGCCGGGGCTGACCCAGGGCTGAGCGCCCCGGCGCCCCGGGGGCTTCCGGATCGGGCCGACGGACGGACGGGGGCGGCTTGGTCCGGGAGGGGCTCCTAACCGACGTTCAGCCCCGTCAGTTCGGCCAGCGGCAGCGTGTGCTGGGTCTGCAGGACCTTGGCGCGCAGGTAGCGGACGTTGTGGGCGGTGGTGAAGACACCGGTCGGCACCCGGTCCCGTACGGCGACGCCCAGTGAACGCAACTGCCCGGCCTTGTCGGGGTTGTTGGACAGCAGGTCCAGCTCCGTGACGCCGAGGGCGGCGAGCATCTGCGCGGCGGCCGTGTAGTCGCGGGCGTCCTCCGGGAGGCCGAGCGCGGCGTTCGCCTCGTAGGTGTCGAGACCCTGGTCCTGGAGGGCGTAGGCGTCGAGCTTGTTGTAGAGGCCGATGCCACGGCCCTCCTGGCGGAGGTAGAGCAGGACGCCGCCTCGGTCGGCGATGCGTTCGACGGCCTCGCGCAGCTGGGGACCGCAGTCGCAGCGGGCCGAGCCGAAGACGTCGCCGGTCAGGCACTCGGAGTGCAGCCGCACCAGCGGGACGGGGCCGGGCTCGCCGAGGACGACGGCGATGTGCTCCTGGCCGTCGGCGAGGCCGTGGAAGGTGACGATGTCCGCGTCGGCGCTGTAGCCGTCGGCGAACCGCAGCGGTACCCGGACGCGGGCGCGCGGGGTGGCGGCGGGGATGTCGGGCATGCGGGTCTCCGGGTTCCGTCGAGTCATCTGCTTCAGATTTGAAGCAGATGCCGGTTCGAGACCCTACCCCATGCTTAAAAGTTGAATCAATGGTGTTCAGTCGGACGGCGAGCCGGAGCACGGCGAGGACCGCCGGCGCCACGGCACCTCCTCCGCCCCGGCCCGCGTCCCGTCGTCCTCGCCCTGCAGCCCCCGCGCGATGCCCGTGCAGATCTCCTCCAGCTGCCCCACCTGCTCAGGAGTGATCCGGTCGAACAATGTGCTGCGCACCGTCTCGACGTGCCCGGGTGCCGTACGCTCCAGTAGGGCCATCCCCTCGTCCGTCAGTGCCGCGAGCGAGCTGCGCTTGTCCCAGCTGCAGGTCTCGCGGCGCACCAGGCCGTCCCGTTCCAGCCGGGACACCACGTACGTCAGCCTGCTCCGCGTGATCTTCAGCGTCTCGGCGAGATCGGTCATGCGCAGCTGCCGGTCGGGTGCCTCGGAGAGGTTGGCCAGCACCGAGTAGAAGAGGTGCGGCATGCCGCCGTCCTGCTGGAGCTGCCGGTCGATCGCGTCCTCGAGGAGGCGGGACGCGGCGATGTAGGCGCGCCAGGCGCGCTGCTCCTCGGGGGTGAGCCAGCGGGTCGTCATGTCGCCAGTGTAAGTTTGTTTCAAACTTGAACCAAGCGGTCTGCCTGTCAACCGTCCGCCCTCCGGAAGAGAGTGCGCCGATGCCCCTGCCGTACGTGCTGCTGTCCGCCGCCGTGTCCCTCGACGGCTACCTGGACGACACCGGCCCCGAACGGCTCCTGCTGTCCAGCCCGGCCGACTTCGACCGGGTCGACGAGGTACGGGCCTCCGTGGACGCCATCCTCGTCGGCGCCGGCACCATCCGCGCCGACAACCCGCGCCTGCTGGTCAACTCCGCCGAGCGCCGCGCGGCCCGCACCCGGGCGGGCAGGTCCGAGTGCCCGCTCAAGGTCACCGTCACCGCCTCCGGCGACCTCGACCCCGCGGCCAACTTCTGGCACACCGGCGGCGAAAAGCTCGTCTACACGACCGACAAGGGTGCCGAACGGGCCTCCGGTCTCCTCGGGAGCAGCGCCGACGTCGTCCCGCTCGGCCCTGACCTGGACTGGCGGGACCTGCTGGAGCACCTGCACGACGTGCGCGGGGTCGGGCGCCTGATGGTGGAGGGCGGCGGACAGGTCCACACCCAGCTGCTCCGGCAGGGGCTCGCCGACGAACTGCAACTGGTCCTCGCCCCGCTGTTCGTCGGCGATCCCGCGGCCCCGCGGCTCTTCGGGCCGGGCGGCTACCAGGGCGGACGCCTGCGCCTGTGCGACACCCGCCGGATCGAGGACGTCGTTCTCATGCGCTACGAGCCCACGGCCCCCGGCGCCGGCCCGGTCCCCACCGCCGCCGACCGCCACTGGCTGCGCACCGCCTGCGAGCTGGCCGCGCTGTGCCCGCCGTCGGACACGGCGTTCAGCGTCGGCGCGGTCGTGGTCGCGGCCGACGGCACGGAACTGGCCCGCGGTCACTCCCGCGAAGGCGCCGACCCGGTGGTCCACGCCGAAGAGGCGGCCCTCGCGAAGACCGACCCCGCCGATCCGCGGCTGCCCGGCGCCACGGTCTACAGCAGCCTGGAGCCCTGCGCCCGCCGCGCCTCCCGCCCCGCCCCCTGCGCCGAGCGGATCCTCGCGGCGGGCGTGCGCCGCGTGGTCACGGCATGGCGGGAGCCGGACACGTTCGTCGCGGGCGCCGACGGGACGGGGGTGCTCCGCGCCGGGGGCGCGCAGGTCGTCGTGCTGCCGGAGCTGGAGGAACTCGCCAAGGCGCCGAACGCCCACCTCCTGGGGTGAGGAGCGCCGGGTGCGGAGGTGCCCCCGGGGCCGGAAACACCCGCCGGGTGAGGACCGGTCCCGTCCGGGGGCCGGAAGCACCAACCGGGGGTGCGAACCGGCCCATCCCGTGGCCGGAAACACTCAGGGCCCGGAATCCATTGGATTCCGGGCCCTGAGCCTTCAGTAGCGGGGACAGGATTTGAACCTGCGACCTCTGGGTTATGAGCCCAGCGAGCTACCGAGCTGCTCCACCCCGCGTCGTTGTGTCTCCAGTGTACGCCATGCGCGGGACGCCTCGCACACGCCTTTCCCCGGGCCCGCCGGCGAGCAGTGCTTCGTCACGCACGGTAAGCGGTCGGGAGCCCTCCGCTTAACACCTGAGTAACCATCAAAACCCTGAGTGACTGCTGAATATTCCGGAAGCGCGGCCAACTCGTCCGATTCGGCCGCGTACTTGCCGATAGATCCGCGGGCAAAACGTTAATGATCAAGCCGAACGGCTTGGAAAGTGACCAGCAGGTCTATTAACGTTCGATAACGCAGCGCGGTCGTCCCAGCCGTCACAAGAGGCGGCTCCGTGCGCACGCGCCGAATCCCGCAAGGGAACCGGGGAACCACCATCCTGGGGTGAATCACGCGGATGCGCTCGTGAACTCACGGAGTCACGAGCGGTATACGCGCGTAGGAGACCTTCCTGCTCCGAACCCGTCAGCTAACCCGGTAGGCGGAGGAAGGAAAGGAGTACGCCCGCGTGGCGTCCAACCGGCCTGCCCCCGAAGCCCCGTTCATACCGGCACAGCGCGAGTCCGAGACCTTCGGCTACGACGCCTATCGTGCGGAGGAAGGCCCCTGGGAGGAATGGAATCCCACTGAGGAGTCCATCGCCCCGGTCCGCGGCCGGCACCGCGTCGCCAAGCAGCGCGGCGGGTTCGCGCGCAGCTCCACCGTCCTCGGCGTCGGTGTGATCGCCGCGGTGGGCGCGGGCGGCATGGCCAGCGCCAACACCGGCAAGCCGCCGGTCTCCATCTCCCTCCCGGACCTGCCCTCCGTCGGGTCCCTCTTCGACGACGGCTCCGCCAAGGCTCCTGAGGCCGCCACCACGCTCAGCAACGTCGGCGTCACCTCCGTCGAGGACGAGCAGGGCGGTGACGCCGGCGAGGCCCTGCGCAACCGGATCATGGCCCAGGCCGAGCAGCAGCAGGGCCAGGCCGACAGCAAGGCCAATGCCGTCGCGCTGGCCGCCGCCGAGAAGCAGACCGCCGACGCGGCAGCCAAGGCGGAGAAGGAGGCCGCCGCCAAGGCCGCCACCGCCAAGGAGAAGGCCGAGGCCGACGCCAAGAAGGCGGCGGAGGCCGCCAAGCAGGAGGCGGAGGAGAAGCGTCTGGCCGAGGTGGCCAAGCAGTACGCGCTCCCGACCTCCTCGTACACGATCACCTCGACGTTCGGCCAGGCCGGCTCGATGTGGTCCTCCGGCTACCACACCGGTCTCGACTTCGCCGCCCCCACCGGCACCCTCATCAAGGCCGTGCACAGCGGCAAGATCACCGAGGCGGGCTGGGCCGGCTCCTACGGCTACCGCACGATCCTCACCCTGGACGACGGCACCGAGCTGTGGTTCTGCCACCAGTCCTCGATCAGTGTCTCCGTCGGCCAGCAGGTCTCCACCGGCGAGGTCATCGGCCGCGTCGGCGCCACCGGCAACGTCACCGGCCCGCACCTGCACCTGGAGGTCCACCCCGGCGGCCAGGCCACCGGCATCGACCCGATGGCATGGCTGCGGGACAAGGGCCTCAACCCCTGATCAACCCCTGATCCTTCCCGCGACCCCTGCCCGGCCCTGCCAGGTCCGGTCGGGCAGGCCTTCGCGGAAAGCGGCGCCGCGGCGGAATGCGATCATCTGCCGTCGGCGTTGCTGTAAAGCATGACAACTCTGCATAAACTCGGTTCCTCCGACCTCGAGGTCTTCCCCCTCTCCCTCGGCGGCAACGTCTTCGGCTGGACCGCCGACGAGCAGACCTCCTTCGCCGTCCTCGACGCCTACACGGCCGCGGGCGGCAACTTCGTCGACACCGCCGACAGCTACAGCGCCTGGGTCGAGGGCAACCAGGGCGGCGAGTCCGAGACGGTCATCGGCAACTGGATGAGGGCGCGCGGCAACCGCTCCGAGGTCGTCATCGCCACCAAGGTCAGCCAGCACCCCCGGTTCCAGGGCCTGTCGGCGTCCAACATCAAGGCCGCCGCCGACGCGTCCCTGCGTCGCCTGGACACCGACTACATCGACCTCTACTACACGCACTTCGACAAGCCCGAGGTGCCGGTCGAGGAGATCATCGGCGCGCTGGACGAGCTGGTGAAGGCCGGCAAGGTCCGGCACATCGCCGCCTCCAACATCACCCCCGAGCGGCTGCAGGCCTCCCTCGACTTCTCCGACCGCGAGGGCCTGGCCCGCTACGTGGCCGTGCAGCCCCACTACAACCTGGTCTCCCGGGACACCTACGAGGGCCCGCTGCAGGATCTCGCCGCCCGAGAGGGCCTCGCCGCCGTCCCGTACTTCTCCCTCGCCTCCGGCTTCCTGACCGGCAAGTACCGGCCGGGCACGACGGTGGACAGCGCCCGCGCCGGCGGGGCCGCGAAGTACGCCGAGTCCGAACGCGGCCGGAAGGTCCTCGCGGCCCTCGACGAGATCGCCGCCGCCCACCGGGCCCCGGTCGCCACCGTCGCCCTCGCCTGGCTGGCCGCCCAGCCGACGATCGCGGCCCCCATCGCCTCGGCCAGGACGGTGCAGCAGCTGCCGGCCCTGCTGGGAGTGACAGAGCTGAAGCTGACGGACGCGGAAACCACCAAGCTGACAGAAGCCTCGTCCTAGCCCCCGACCGGCTCCGCCGGAACACACCCCGCCTACCGGGAGCGTGTCTGCTGGGGCACGGCCGGGCGGCCGGCGCTGCGCGGGCCGGCGGTCGCGGCCGGGGCGGGCTCGACGGGCGGTCTCCCGCCGCGGCGGGACTCGCCGGTGGTTCTTCCCCGCCGCGACGGCGTCCGGCCACGACGGTGTGTTCCGGCGGTGCCGTGCGCTCCGCGGCCCGGGCGGCTAGGTCCGGTACGGGTTGTGCTCGGGGTACGGCACCGCCGGCCTGCCGTACGCCGGCCAGTACGCGACGGGTGCCGGTCCCGTGTACACCGGCCGGACCGGCGCAGCCGCCCGCGCCGCATACTCCAGCGCCGGCCGCGCCACGTGCCGGCGCTGCCACAGCCCGTCCAGCAGTTCCCGCTCCCGCACCACGAAGTCGGCCCCCGCCTTCCCCCGGCGGCCCCGTTGCCGCAGCGTCGCGAGCGAGGTGGCGTCCCCCTCGTACCGGGCCACCTCCCGTGCCGCCGGCCGCCCGTGGTGGTGCCGGGCGTAGTCGCGGGCCATCCGCCGCGCCCGCATGGACCCGAGTGCGAACGGCTCGCCCGGACCCAGCCACCCGGCCACCACGTACGCCGGCAGCTCCGCGCGCACGGTCCGCAGCTCCCGCTGCCGCGTGAAGACCGCGAGCCAGGTCAGCAGCGCGAACGCAGGCACCATGAAGGCGGCGTAGACGGCGAAGAAGCCGTACTCGCCGAAGGTGGAGGAGCTGTTCCAGAAGGCGTGCATGCTCATCGCGAGCAGCAGCCCGCAGACCGGCAGCAGGATCCGCCGTGCGTGCTGCCGCTCGGCGGACAGCGCGGCGATCCCGAAGCCGATGCCGGTGAGGACGGTGAACAGGGGGTGCGCGAACGGGGACATCACGATGCGCACGAAGAAGGTGGCGGCGGTGACGGAGGCGATGCCGCGGTCGCCGGTGAGCTGGTCGGTCCCGAAGGCCGTGCCGAGGTAGAGGATGTTCTCGGTGAACGCGAAGCCGGTCGCGGTGATGCCCGCTATCACCATCCCGTCCACGATCCCGGTGAAGTCACGCCTGCGGAACAGGAAGACCAGCAGCACGGCCGCGGCCTTGGCGGACTCCTCCACGATCGGCGCTATCACCGTGGCGCCGAGAGTGTCGGCGCTGGCCGGATCCGCGACCGAGGTGGCTATCCATCTGGTCGCGAAGCTGTTGGCCACGATGGCTATCAGCGCCGCCGCACACGCTCCCCAGGCGAAGGCGAAGACCAGGTTCCGCCAGGGTCCGGGCTGCACCCGGTCCAGCCAGCGGAAGGCGGCTATCAGCCAGGGCACGGGCAGCACGGCCAGCCCCAGCCCGACGAGGAACCCCTCGGTGCCGGTCTGCCGCCGCACGAGCGCGAGGATCACCAGCCCGGACAGCGCGAGCAGGCTGCTCAGTGCCCCGTACCGCACCCACTTGCGCTGCCACCAGTGCGGGTGGCGCAGGAGCACACCGTCGCCGGGGCTCGGGGGATACGTCGGAAACGGAGGACTGGTGGCCACAGGCATCGACCCTAACGGTGACGGGACGAGGGGCTGGAGCGGATTATCGGCCCTGGCTGTGCGGTACGCGCCGGAACAGCAGATCGTTCACGACATGTCCCTTGTCCAGTCCCTGTCCCTCGAAACGGGTCAGCGGCCGGAACTCCGGGCGTGGCGCGAAACCACCGTCGGCCTGGGTGTTCTCGAAGTCGGGATGTGCGGTGAGCACGTCCAGCATCTGTTCGGCGTACGGCTCCCAGTCGGTCGCGCAGTGCACGATCGCGCCGGGCTTGAGCCGGGTCGTGGCGAGCGACAGGAACTCGGGCTGGATCAGCCGGCGCTTGTGGTGCCGCTTCTTCGGCCAGGGGTCCGGGAAGTAGACGCGCAGCCCGTCCAGCGAGTCCGGGGTGAGCATCTCCCGAAGCAGGATGATCGCGTCACCGTTGCCCACGCGGACGTTGTCCAGACCGTTCCGGTCGGCGAGGTTGAGCAGGTTGCCCTGGCCCGGCGTGTGCACGTCCACGGCCAGGACGTTGGTGCCCGGGTCGGCCGCGGCCATCTGCGCGGTCGCCTCGCCCATCCCGAACCCGATCTCCAGGACCACGGGACGGTCGTTCCCGAACAGCTCGCCGAAGTCGATCACCCGCTGCCCGTCGATGTCCAGGCCCCACTTCGGCCACAGCCGCTGCAGGGCGTCCGCCTGTCCGGCGGTCACCCGGCTGCGCCGCGGCTGGAAGCTCCGGATCCGCCGCTCGAAGTGCGATCCGGCGGGATCGGCCCTGGGCCCGTCCGGAAAGCGCGGCTCACCCTTCGCCCGGGTGTGCCGGATGGAGGCACCGGGGCGGTGGGGGGCCGAGGGCGGGGCGTCGGGGGAGTTCAGGGAGTCAGACACAGTAAGCACAATTTTAAGGCGCACCGCCGAGGCCCCCGACCAGCCACCACCCTCGACGACAGCCCGCCGGCAGACGGCCCCGGACGGACGGCTCCGGCACCTTCCCGGCCGGCGGCCGGTGGCGGTCGGGGGCCCTTCCCGCCGGCCGTCATGGCCGGGCGGTCCGGCACCCAGGTCGGCGCCGTGCTCGACCGCAACGGACTGTGCCCGGGCCGCCAGAAGTAGGGGTCCAGGAAGGCGCAGCCCCTGGACGGGCCACTACAGCGAACCGAGCATCGCCAGCACCCGCCGCCCGACCTCCCGCCCGATCGGCAGCGACGCCGTCGCCGCGGGGGACGGCGCGTTGAGCACATGCACCGCCCGCGCCCCCTCCTTGATCAGGAAGTCGTCCACCAGCGTCCCGTCCCGCAGCACCGCCTGCGCCCGCACCCCGGCAGGGGCCCGCACCAGATCCCCGGCCTCCGCCGCGGGCAGCAGCCTGCGCACCGCCTCCAGGAACGCCGCCTTGGACACCGAGCGGCGCAGCTCACCCGCTCCGTACCGCCAGTGCCGCCGGGCGATCGCCCACGACCCCGGCCAAGCCACCGTGCCGGCCAGCTCCCGGGGCCGTACGACGCCCCAGCCGTATCCCTCCCGGGCCAGCGCCGGCACCGCGTTGGGGCCGATGTGCACGCCCCCGTCGATGCCCCGGGTCAGATGCACCCCGAGGAACGGGAACGCAGGGTCCGGCACCGGATACACCAGCCCGCGCACCAGCTCCGGCCGGGCCAGCTCGTAGTACTCGCCGCGGAACGGCACGATCCGTACCTCGGGCTCGTCCCCCGTCAGCCGGGCCACCTCGTCGCAGTACAGGCCGGCGCAGTTCACCAGCACCCGCCCGCGGACGACGTCCCCCGCCGCGGTGAGGACGGCCACGCCCCGGTCCGGCCGCCGGTCCACCCGGACGACCCGTGCGCCGTAACGGATCTCCGCCCCGGACGCCCGGGCCAGCTCGCGGGCGACGCCCACGAAGTCGCACACCCCGGTCGTCCCGACGTGTATGGCGGCCAGGCCGCGCACCTCCGGCTCGTACCCCGCGATCTGGGCGGGGCCCAGCTCGCGCACCGGGATCCCGTTCTCCCGGCCGCGCTGCACGAGCGCGTGCAGCCGGGGCAGCTCCTCCCGCTCGGTGGCGACGATCAGCTTGCCGGTGACGGCGTGCGCGATGCCGTACTCGGCGCAGAACTTCACCATCTCGGCGGCGCCGCTCACCGCGTACCGCGCCTTGAGGGATCCGGGGCGGTAGTAGATCCCGCTGTGGATGACGCCGCTGTTGCGTCCCGTCTGGTGCCGGGCCGGTCCGTGCTCCTTCTCCAGCACGCACACGCGGCTACCCGGTGCGGTCCGCGTGATCGCGTACGCCGTCGACAGCCCGACGATCCCCCCACCGATCACGAGCACATCACAGTCGTACGCACCGGCCCGCACCTGCACCACCTCCGCCCTCGATAGTGCACTGCGCCACTGACACCGCCTTCAAACGCCGCCCCCGAAAGCACCCCGAAAGGGGCGCGGGAACCGCGCGACGAGCCACGGCACACCGGCAGTCGCGGGACCGCACCGGCGCCCCGGAAGGGGCGCGGGGAACTGCGCGACCAGCCACGACGGGCCCGCGGCCGCGAGCCGGCGGCGGCCCGGCAGGCGAGGGGCGGCCCTCACGCCGGTGCCATCAGAAGCGGCCTGGCCCGCTCCCGCAGCTCCACCACCCGCGGCTCGTCCCCGTACGGCTCCAGCCGGTGGAGCAGATCCTTCACGTACTCCGTCGTCCGGGCCGACGAGATCCGCCCGGCCACCTCCACGGCCCGCACACCCTGTTCGCAGGCCGCGTCCAGGTTCCCCGACTCCAGTTCGGCCACCGCCGAGACGACCAGCCGCAGTCCGTGCGACCGCACGAACTCCTCCGTCGGCTTGGACAGCGCCTGCTCGGTGAACCGCCGCACCTGCCGCGGCGCCTTCAAGTCGCGGTAGCACTCGGCCGCATCGGCGGCGAACCGGTCGTACCCGTAGAAACCGAGCCAGGACGGGTCGTTGTCGCCCTCCCGGGACCGCTCCAGCCAGCCCTCGGCCGCCTTCAGTGCGGTGCCGGCCGCCTGCGCGTCTCCCGCGCGCGCATGCGCCCGTGCCTCGACCAGCCGGAAGAAGCTCATCGTCCGCGCGGTCGCCAGTCCCCGGTTCCGCTCCAGCGCGGCCTGCGCCAGGTCGACCCCCTCGTCGCCGAACCCCCGGTAGGTCGCCTGCAGCGACATGGAGGCGAGGACGTAGCCTCCCAGCGGGACGTCCGCCGCCGCGCGCGCGAGGCGCAGCGCCTGGATGTAGTACCGCTGCGCGGCCTCCTGCTGCCCGGTGTCGAAGGCCATCCAGCCGGCCAGCCGGGTGAGTTCGGCGGAGGCGCCGAACAGGGCGCGGCCGACCTCGTCGGAGTAGGAGCCGAGCAGCAGCGGCGCCGCCTCCACCCGCAGACACTCGGGCACCATGGACGAACGCCAGTCACCGCCTCCGTATTTGGAGTCCCAGCGCCTGGCGTCCTCGGCGGCTTCCCGCAGCTTCTGCACGTCGCTGTGGCCGACTTTGATCGGTGCGCCGGAACCCTCGGCGGAGCCCGCCTCCCGCGCGACCGAGCTGTCGGCGGGGGTTATCAGCCATCGTGAGGCGGGCGTTGCGTATGCGCTCACTGCGAACGATCCGGCGAGTGACTGCCAGATGCCGCCGGAGCCGGCCCGGCGCCCGGCGAGGTCGAGACGGTACAGCTCCGTCGCCGACTTCACCGCCTGTCCTACGTCTCTGGGGAAGGCGAGGCCCACTTCGGGCGCGGGGTCCGCGTCCGCCAGGCCGATCTCGTGGAGCGGCACGGGGCGGCCGAGCTTCTGGCCGATGGCGGCGGCGATGAGGTGCGGTGCCGCACCCTGCGGCACCATTCCCTTCGACACCCAGCGCGCCACCGACGTCTTGTCGTAGCGAAGAGTCAACCCGCGTTGCGCACCAAGGTCGTTGACGCGTCGCGCGAGCCCTGCGTTGCTGATTCCCGCGAGGGCGAGAACGGTGCCGAGCTTTTCGTTCGGCCCGCGTTGCTCCCTGGACATGCGCCACCCCTCGACACAGACGGCTGTCGCGCTGGCATAACCACGCGGCATTCGTAAACCCAGCGTAGTTCGCCGCATCCCAAGCGTTAAGGGGCATTGTTCCGGATGGCGGGATTGTGGTCCGTACGGAAGTACGGCCCTGTACGCACCGTGCACGGTGCGTCGCGGCGTGCCCCCGGCCGTGTGGCCGTGCGCCCGTCCGTGCGCTCTTCTCCGGCCACCGGGGGAGCGGTTCCATGGCTCTTGCGTGGGTCGGCCCGCTGTACTGGATCCAGTGGGCTGGGGGACACCGCCACCTTCATCCCCGCGGGTGGCGGACCGGTCCGGGAGGCGACACCCGCCTCCCGGACTGTGCGCGTGTGCGGGCCACCGCGCGCTCCGCAGGCCTGTACGGAGCGTGCTCATCTTGCGCCGTACTCCACGGATTTGGCCGAAAATCGACCCCCTTCATATGCGGTGAATTGCCCCTGCGACCATGCAACTTGAGGGCGTGAAGGGCGTTTTGGGGGAGCGCATTGGGGGCGCATTCGCGCCGCACCCATCGGACGTCTCCCAGGTCCGGCGCATCCCGTCCCCTGCGGCCGCCCGTCAACTCGCCGCGCGGGCCAAGGGAACTTCACACGGTCCGAGGCGGTGCCGCCGCCCCTCTCCGGCGCGTTCTTCATGGCAGCATGGGGTCCGGTTCGTACGGTGCACTGGTTGTCCACGGTCTGTGGAGGCGTCGATGCGGTGGTTGGTGGGTTGGAGCAGCACCGCCGCGGGCGTCGCCGGGACCGGTTCCGCGGGCGCCACCGGATACGACGGCGAGACCCTGCAGCCGGTCGGCTCCCAACTCCTGTGGGGCGACCCTGACCCGCTGTGGGCCGTGGGCGACTGGCGCCCGGACGAGGTGCGTGTGGTGCACGCCGACCCACAGAACCGGATCGCCGTCCTCGGCATCTGCGGTGCCTCCGACGAGGAACTGCGCCGCGGCCTGTTCACCGCGCGCGGAGGCGCGCTGCGCCATCTGACCACCTGGCCCGGCAGCTACACGGCCGTCGTCCAGGCCGGCCGCCGCATCACCGTGTGCGGTGATCTCGCGGGCGCCCGGCCGGTGTTCCACACCCCCTGGGCCGGCGGCACGGCCTACGCCACCGCCGCGCTGCCCCTCGCCGACCTCGTCGAGGCCAACCTCGACTTCACCCACCTCGCCGCCCTGCTCGCCGCCCCGGACGTACCGGCCGCGCTGCGCGACACCACCCCGTACGACGGCGTGCGCCGCATTCCGCCGGGGCATGCGCTGGTGCTGCGCGCAGGGGCACGCGAGATCGCCGGGTACGAGCCGGTCGCCTCCCTCGCCGTGGCCGCACCCCCGGCCGAACCCGGCCGTGCCGTGGACGCCGTACGGGACGCCCTGGTGGAGGCGGTCCGCACCCGGCTGTCGGCACCCCGGCACGTGCCCGACCTCGACCCCGGGCCGGTGCCCGGCATGGGCCCGGCGGAGCGGCGGGCCGCGCGCGGGATGCCGGTTCCCGGCATCGGCGCCGACCTGTCCGGCGGGCCCGCCTCCGGCACCCTCGCGCTGCTGGCCGCCGGGCTGCCCGGCAGACCCGGCACGCTGCTCGGGCACGGCACGGGCGCGGGTGAACGCCTCCTCGCCGTCACCTTCAACGACCTGGCCGTGCCCGGCCGCGAGGCCGAACTCGAACGTGCCGGTGCCCTGGCCGCGAACCCCCGCCTGCACCACGTCGTGGTCACCGGGGGCGAGGAGACCCTGCCGTACGCCGACCTCGACGGCCCGCTCACCGACGAGCCGGGACCCTCCCTCGTGCTGGCCGGCCGGCACCGGGCGCGCCTCGCCGCCGGCAGCGCCGACCACTTCACCGGCCACGGCGCCCGCCAGGTCCTCGACGCGCACCCGGCCCGCCTCGCCGACCTGCTGATGGACCGGCAGCGGCGGCACCTGGTCCGGCCGGTCGCCGCGCTGGCCCGCGCCGACGGCTCGGTGATGGTCCCCGCGCGCGTGTACGGCGCGGCCCGCCGCCTCGCCCGCACTCCCTACCGGGCCGGCCTTGAGGTACTGGCCGAGCGGCTGATGCGCCGCCGCTTCGACGAGCCCAAGGGGGCGGTCGGCGCGTCCCTCGCCGCGCTGACCTGGGCCAGACCCGGGCCGGCCGCACGGTGGCTGACGGGTGAGGCGCTGGCTGAAGTATCGGTTCTGCTGGGGATGGAAGCGGACCGCTCCGGCAGCGGCGCGCAGCGTCCCGGCGACTACCGTGCGCGCGCGGCTCTCGCCCGGCACGCCGCCGACCTGCGCGTCCTGGAACAGGCCGCGGAGATCCGCTCCCAGCGGCTGCACGCCCCGTTCCTCGACAACCAGGTCGTCCGCGCCTGCCGCGACCTCCCCGAAGCACTGCGCGTCCAGCCCGGCGCGCGCGCCGCGATCCTCCGTACGGTCCTGGAGGGCGCCGGCGTCACCGACCTCCCGCCCGGCTGGGGCGCCCCCTCGCACGCCTCCTCGGCGGCGGCCGCGCGCGCGGGGCTGCGGGTCGCGGCCGACCCCCTCATGGACCTCTTCGCCACGCCCCTCCTGGCCGACGCCGGCCTGGTGGAGGCCCGCGTCATCCGCAAGGCGCTGCGTGCCACCGCGGCCGGTGAGCCCCTCCCCCTGGACGGCCTCGCCGACCTCGTCTCCCTCGAACTCTGGCTGCGCCGCCTGCTCTCCCGCCGAGGCACGTGCTGGACGGGCACGCCTTCACGCGCCCGCGCGGTCCCTTCGGGCATCCAGCCGAGAAGGGGCGCGCTGGCGCCGGGGGCGTGAGCGGCGTCGGGGGCCGGCCGCGGGTGGGTGGCGGCCGTCTTCCGGGTGCGGGTGCGTCGGGTGGCGGCCGTCTTCCGGGTGCGGGTGCGTCGTGGTTGGTTGCGTAGTTCCCCGCGCCCCTTGGGGTGGTGGCCGTCCGGTGGTTGTGGTGCGGGTGGGTTGTGGCTGGTTGCGTAGTTCCCCGCGCTCCTTGGGGGACCGGTCGTGACGGAACGCCGGCCGTTGGAACCCCCGTGTCGCAGTGCTCGCTTCCCGGCGACAATGACCACGTGCGGTACAGAATCCTGGGCGTGGCCCAAGCAGCGGACGACCAGGGCACCGTTCTGCCCATCGGCGGTCAACGCCTCCGCACGCTCCTCGCCGCCCTGGCCCTCCGCCCCGGCCGCACCACCACGCCCGACACCCTCATCGACGAGATCTGGGCGGACGACCCGCCCCAGGACGCCCCCGCCGCGCTCCAGGCCCTCGTCGGCCGTCTCCGCCGTGCCCTCGGCAGGCACACCGTCGTCTCCACCCCGGGCGGCTACCGTCTCGAGGCGACCGAGGACGACGTCGACCTCCACGTCTTCGAACGCCTCACCCGCACCGGCACCACGGCCCTCGCCACCGGCGACCCGGCCACCGCCCACCGCACTCTCACCGAGGCCCTCGCCCTCTGGTACGGCCCGCCGCTGGCCGACCTCCCCGACCGCACCGCCGCCACCCGCCCGGAGGCCCTGCGCCTGGAGGCGACCCGCGCCCGCGCCGCCGCGGCACTCGCTCTCGGCCGCGCCCAGGAGGCCGTACCGGAGCTGACGGAACTCACCCGGGCCCACCCCTACGACGAACCCCTGCACGTCCTCCTCATCCGCGCCCTGCGCGACACGGGCCGCCCTGCCGACGCCCTCGCCGCCTACGAGTCCGCCCGCCACACCCTCGCCGACACCCTCGGCACCGACCCGGGACCGGAACTCCAGGCGCTGCACGTGTCGTTGCTGACGCAGGAACCCAGCAGTCCCACGGCGCACGGCACACTGACGGCACCGCCGCGGCCCTTGCCGCCCACGGCTCGGCCCCCTGAGCACACGGGCAATCTGCGCCCCCGTCTGACCTCCTTCGTCGGTCGGGAACCGGAGCTGGAGGCCATCCGTTCCGATGTGCACAGGGCCCGCCTGGTCACGCTCACCGGACCGGGCGGCTCCGGAAAGACCCGCCTCGCCGAGGAGGCCGCCACGGCGTTCCCCTCGGCATGGCTGGTCGAGCTGGCCCCGCTCGACCACCCGGAGGCGGTGCCCGGCGCGGTGATCAGCGCGCTCGGTCTGCGCGAGACCGTGCTCCTGACCAACGACCTGGCGACCCCGCAGGCCGACCCCACGGCCCTGCTGATCGAGCACTGCGCCCCGCGCAGCCAACTCCTGATCCTTGACAACTGCGAGCACGTCATCGGCGCGGCAGCCACCCTCGCCGAGACCCTCCTCACCCACTGCCCCGGGCTCACCATCCTCGCGACCAGCCGTGAACCCCTGGGCGTCCCCGGTGAGTCGGTGCGCCCGGTCGAGCCCCTCGTCCCGGAGCAGGCGCACCGCCTCTTCGCCGAGCGCGCGAAGGCCGTCCGTCCCGACGCCGACGCCGTGCTCGCGGACACGGAGGCCGTGGCGGAGATCTGCCGCCGCCTGGACGGACTGCCGCTCGCCATCGAGCTGGCCGCGGCCCGGCTCAGGCTGCTGACCCCGCGGCAGATCGCCGACCGCCTGGACGACCGCTTCCGCCTGCTCACCTCCGGCAGCCGTACCGTCCTGCCCCGCCAGCAGACCCTCCGCGCGGTCGTCGACTGGTCCTGGGACCTGCTGGACGAACCGGAGCGGACGGTCCTGCGCGAGGTGTCCGTGTTCGCCGGCGGCTGGGACCTCGCCGCCGCCGAGGCCGTCTGCACCGGCCCCGCGGCGGACCTGATCGGCGCCCTGGTCGACAAGTCCCTGGTGATCGCGACCCCGCACGGCCCCGACGGCACCGGCATGCGCTACCGCATGCTGGAGACCATCCACGAGTACGCCACCGAGCGCGCGGCCGAGATCCCCGGCCTGCGCGCGGCGGCCGAACGCCGCCACCGCGCGTGGGTGCGCGCACTGGTGGAGCAGGCCGAACCGCAACTGCGGTCCGCGGCCCAGCTGCCCTGGTTCTCCCGCCTGGAGACCGAGCTGGACAACATCCGCGCGGCCCTGGACCGTGCCCTGCGCGCGGGGGACGAGGCGCAGGCGGGCGCCGTCGTCCTCGCCATCGGCTGGTTCTGGTGGATGCGCAACCACCGGCACGAGGCCGTGGCCTGGGTACGGCTGGTGCTCCGCCTGGGCGTCGCCCTGGACGCCCTGCCCGCGGACGCGCCGGCCGACGACCTGGCGGCGCTGGTGGAGTCGGCCGACCCCGTCGGCGCCTTCCTCGCCGCGCCGCCCGAGACGGAGGCCGGGCATCCGCTGCACGAGCTGCGGATGGACCTGCGCATGCTCGACCTGTTCCTCACGTCCGAGTCCAGCACCGAGAACCTCGCGGCCGACGAGCGGGCGGTGGAGTACATCGCGCGCGTGCGGGCGGCCTATGAGCCCGGCGGTCCCCGGGCGGCCCGGCTCCCGGGCATCGTCTGGCCGCTGACCGCCTACTACCTGGGCGGCCCGGTCGACCTCGGCCCCGCCATGACGACATCCGTCGACAACTGCCGCCGGTTCGGCGGCGACTGGGAGATCGGGGTCGCCCTGATGTACCGCGCCCACATCACCGTCGACTCACCGGGCAACCTGCGGGGCGTGGACGAGGACCTGGCCGAACTGCGGCTCCTCAGCCGGCGCGTCGGTGACCGCTGGATGCGGGCACAGGTGTGCGGCGCGGCCGGCGAGGCGGCCATGGCCCGGGGCCGGTTCGACGAGGCGCGCGGCGAGTACGAGGAGGCGCTGCGGCTCGCCCACGAGGTGGGCGCCCACGCCGAGAAGCCGTTCCTGATGGCGAGGCTCGCCGAGATCTCCTACCGCTCCGGGGACCCGGAGGCCGCCCTGGCCGCCCTGGACCAGGCGGAAGAGGGCGCCGACCGGTACACGGCGCCGGAGGCACGGGCCTTCGTACTGCTCCTGCGCGCCCTCATCGCCCTGGGCGACGGGCAGACCGCCCGCGCCCGCGAACTGTACGAGTCGATCTGCGCGGCGACCGGGAGCAGCACCCCGCCCCCGCAGTTCATGGCGGCCCAGCGGATGATCGAGGCGCTCCTCGCGGCCGACGAGTCCGGGCCGGCGCGCGGGGTGGCGGTCATCGCGGAGGGCCTGCGCGAGGCGGTGGCCCACCGGTGCGCCGAGGTGATCACCGCGGGGCTGGTGGACGTGGCGGCCGGACTGCTGGCCCGTCTCGGCAACCTGACGGCCGCGGTCCGTCTGTTCACGGCGGCGGACCACTGGCGCGACGGCTGTCCCCGACCCGAACCGGAACACAGCAACGCCGTCCGGGTGCACGCCGGCGCCCGCGCGGCCCTCCCGGCCGACCGCTACGCGGCGGAGTGCGCCCGGGGCGCGGCCCTCGGCACGGCGGAGGTCCTCCAGGAGCTGGACGCGGTGACACCGGCCTCCGACGGCGAGCGGGTCCGACCGCCGGCGACGGAACGGGCCCCGGCGACGGGCAGGTCGGCCGGGACCACGGCTACCGGCAGGTGAAACGGGAATCCGCCCAGTCCACCAGCGCCGCCCGGTCGAAGGCGTTGCTGTGCGGCTCCGCGACGAGCCGTACGGTCTTGCGCCCGGCCAGGTCCACATGGACGGGAACGGCCTGGTCATGGCCCTTGACCAGGTCAGACGACCACAGCCGGGTCCCGTCGGCGTAGACGGAGAAGAAGACCTTGCCGAGGCCGAGGGTCAGGTCGTCCACGCCGGCCAGTGCGTCGTATGCGGTGCACTGCCGGTTGAGGGTGACGGTGACGGAGGACGCGCCGTACACGGTCACCCCGCGCGCGTACTGCTTGCCGCCGATCGACATGCCGTACCGCTGCCACACCCAGCTGCTCTCGTGCAGCGCGATCTCGGGCCGGCTGCCGTCACCGATGACGTCGTAGCGCAGGTCGCCGAGTTGATAGACGGTGGGCGCGGGCGGCGGAGTGGGTGCCTGCGTGGGCTCGGGCTCCGGCGTCGGCTCGGGCTCCGGCCTCGGCGCGGCGGTGGGCGTCGGAGTGGGCCTGGGTGTCGGAGTCGGAGTCGGCGTCGGCGTGGGTGTCGGGGTGGGCGTGGGTGCCGGTTTCCCGGTGGGTGCCGGGGCCGGCTCGGGGACGAGGGCCACGGGCCGGGGCGGGACCACGGGTTCGGGCGTGGGCCTGTGCTTCGGCGGCGGTGCCGACGGCGGCCCGGGTCGCACGATCGGCGCGGACGGGGCCGGCTGGGCCACCTTCTTCACCGGACGGCCGTCGTTCACCAGGGCCAGTGCGACCGCGGCGGCGGCCACCGCGACCACACCGGCCGCGACGCCTGCCTTCAGCGGGGCCCCGAGCCCTTCCGCCGCCGCGCTCCCGCCCGCACCTCCCGCGCTGCCGGACGAACCGCCGGCCGCGGCGACGGCACCGGCGGCCCCCGCCCCCGCGCTGCCGGCCACGATCCCGAGGGCCTTGGCGTATCCGGCGGCACCGAACCAGCCGATGACGGCGACCGGGACGACACCGGGGATGCCGTTCGCGACCTCTTCGATCTGCGCCGCCGCGAGCCGGCACCTGGCGCACTCCTCGAGATGCTTGCGCAGGCCCCGTTCGGCGCGCACGCGCAGCTTGCGGCGGGCGTAGCCGCCCAGCTGGTCTGCGTAGCGGGCGCACTGCTCGTCGTGGGTGAGGGCGGCGCTGACGTGGGCCTGGAGGTAGGCCTGCTTCAGCCCTTCCCGGGCACGGCTGGCGAGCACCCGGGTGCCGTTGGCGTCCAGCCCGAACAGCACGGCCACTTCGCTGGGGGACTCGTCCTCCACCTCGGTGTGCCAGAGCACGGCCTGCCAGCGTTCGGGCAGCGAACGGAAGGCCTGCATGGCCATGGACTGCTCGGCCTCGTGCATGGCACGCACGTCGGCGCCGAGGCCGGCTCCGAAGGCGCCGAGGGCCGCGGTGTCGCCGGACCCCTCCGTCGACCGTGCGGTCTGCTGGGCGAAGACGGCGAAGTCGTCGACGAGCTGCTCGCGCCGGGCGGACCTGGTCCAGTGCGCGGCGACACGCCGCACGGAGGTCAGCAGATAGGCCCGTACGGCGTGCTCGGGTCCCGACCCGCCGCGCACCGCCTGCAGCATCCGGGCGAACACCTCGGCGGTGAGGTCGTCGGCGGTGTGCCCGTCACGGCAACAGGTGCGTGCGTAGCGCCGGACCGCATCGGCATGCCGCCGGTACAGCTCCTCGTAGGCGGAGTCGTCCCCGCCGCGCATCCGTGCGATCAACTCGCCGTCGGCAGGGGGCACGTCCCTGGGCGGCGGCAGCACGGTGCCCCCGCGCTGGGCCGGCACACTCTCGTCACCGGGCCTGCCGGGGGAAGCGGCGCGCCCGCCTTGTTTCGGTACCTGTGGTGAGACCGGCCCCTGCTCCTCCAGGCCCCCCTCGCCACCGCGCGACTCGCCCCACCCGTCAACGCCCATCGTGGAAAGCCCCCGGAACCGGCCCAGCCCAACCCGTCACCGGCTCAGCGTGCCACACCGCCCACCCGAAAGAACCTCCCGCACAATCCATCCACCCGTCCGAGCCCACCCCACGAACAAGAGAACGCCCCCGACACCCCCTCAGGGGCGCGGGGGAGGGCGCGACGAGCCGAAACGAGCCCGCACACAACCGGCCACGGAACCCGCGCTGACCGTCCCCGGGGCACGCCCCGTGAGAACGCCCCCGACACCCCCTCAGGGGCGCGGGGAACGGCGCGGCAAGCCCGAACGGACCCGCACGCAGCCGACCACCCGCACCCCCGCATCCATCGGCTCCCGCCGCCCCGTACTCACGCCGGCCGGGACCGCAGCCCCTCCAGCAGGATGTCCAGCAACCGCGCGGACGCAGCCGCCTGCTGCGCCGCATCCGGCAACGACGGCGCCGCCGTGGCGATCACCAACAGCACGTCGGCCACGGAAACGTCCGCCCGCAGCTCTCCGGCCGTCCGGGCCCGCTCGACCAACTGCCCGACCACGTCGAGCAGCGCCCCGGCCCCGGCGTCATCCGCCACCGCCGCAGCCCCGTCCGACACGAGCCGCAGCTCACCACCGCCCGGATGCATCCGCTGCTGAGGCACCCGAGCCTCTTCCACGGAGCCGACCGAGCCGACCGAGCCGGCGGACGCGACCGAGGCCGCGGACGCCACCGCATCGGCCTCGCCCGGCTCGTCCGAACCGGCGGAACCGACCCGCAGGACCTGTGGCGGCAGCAACCGCCCCGCCCCCGATGCCACGGACGTCCGCAGGAACCGGGACAGTGCCGACCACGGCTCGTCCTCCTGCCCGAGCGCGGCCCGCGCCTGCTCGGTCAGCCGCGCCGTCTCCTCCTCCGCAATCCGCCGGACCAGCACGTCCTTGCTGGGAAAACGCCGGTACACCGTGCCGACCCCGACCCGTGCCCGCCGCGCCACATCCTCCATCGGCGCGCCGTACCCCAGCTCGCCGAACACCTCACGCGCCGCACGCAGCACGTGCTCCAGATTGCGCTGTGCGTCCACCCGCAGCGGCGTCGTACGCGCCCCGTCGACGCGTCCGTTGCCCGCCGCCGCGTTCATCGCCGCGTTCACCGTCGCGCCAGCGGGCGCGACAGCGGCTGCAGATGACCAATGCGTGTCCTGAACATGCATGTCTTCCCCCGGTAATGACGTCTCCCCCCGGAGACTCTCCCCGCCACTGAATACGAAGTGCGCGGCAGTGGCATCGGTCCCGACCGGACCCGCCCGTCGCGGACCCGTTCGACCACATTCCCTACACCCCGTCGACACACGAACATAGTTGAGAGGCAGTCAATTCAGAAGGGGCAGGTTCCGCACAGTGCGCCCCCCGATCGGAGTACGGGGGGTGTACGCCCCGATTCCGCCCCTTCGCCCCCGCTCGTCCGACCCCTCTGACCTGCTCCCTTTCGTCCTGCACGGATACCGCACCCGCCTCTGCGCGCACCCGGCCGCCGGTCACACAAATTGCCGGGGCTGTGGACAAACAACAGCGACGGGTGCGTCATGGGATGGTGAAGGAACGTGCGCGCATTCTGGTTGTCGGCGGCGGCTACGTCGGGATGTACACGGCCCTGCGCCTCCAGCGGAAGCTGAAGGGCGAGCTGAGGCGGGGCGAGGTCGACATCACGATCGTCACACCCGACCCGTACATGACGTACCAGCCGTTCCTCCCCGAGGCCGCCGCGGGCTCGATCTCCCCGCGCCACGTCGTCGTACCGCTGCGCCGCGTCCTGGACCGCTGCCACGTCGTGATCGGCGAGGTGACGTCGATCGACCACGGCATGCGGACCGCCGCCGTCACCACGCTCGCCAACGCCGAGGCGGGCGAGGCCGCCGAACTCCTCGGCTACGACGAACTCGTGCTGGCCCCCGGCTCGGTCTCCCGCACGCTGCCCATCCCCGGCCTCGCCGAGTACGGCATCGGGTTCAAGACCGTCGAGGAGGCCATCGGCCTGCGCAACCACGTCATCGAACAGATGGACATCGCCTCCTCCACCCGCGACCCCGCGATCCGGGACGCCGCCCTCACCTTCGTGTTCGTCGGCGGCGGCTACGCCGGCGTCGAGGCCCTCGGCGAGCTGGAGGACATGGCCCGCTACACCGCGCGGTACTACCACAACCTCCGCCCCGAGGACATGAAGTGGATCCTCGTGGAGGCCACCGACCGCATCCTCCCCGAGGTCGGCCCGGAGATGGGCCGCTACACGGTCACCCAGCTGCGCCGCCGCAACATCCAGGTGCTGCTGGGCACCCGCCTGGAGTCCTGCGCCGACCGCGTCGCCGTCCTCAGCGACGGCCAGCGCTTCCCGACCCGTACGCTCGTGTGGACGGCCGGCGTCAAACCGCACCCGCTGCTCGAGGCGACCGACCTCCCGCGCACCGACCGCGGCCGGCTGCGCTGCACGGCCCAGCTGACCGTCGACGGCACGGAGCACGCATGGGCCGCGGGCGACGCCGCCGCCGTCCCCGACGTCACCGCCGACGAGCCCGGCACCGAGACCGCGCCCAACGCCCAGCACGCGGTCCGCCAGGCCAAGGTCCTCGGCGACAACATCGTCCACACCCTGCGCGGCGAGCCCCTGGAGACGTACGCGCACGCGTACGTCGGCTCCGTCGCCTCCCTCGGCCTGCACAAAGGCGTCGCCCAGGTCTACGGGCGCAAGCTGAAGGGCTACCCTGCCTGGTTCATGCACCGCGTGTACCACCTCAGCAGGGTGCCCACCTTCAACCGCAAGGCCCGCGTGCTCGCCGAATGGACCCTCGCCGGACTCTTCAAACGAGAGATCGTCTCGCTCGGTTCACTCGAACATCCTCGAGCGGAGTTCGAACTCGCGGCCGGTGGAAAGCCTCCTCACAGCCCTTCCGACGACCCGAAGGGGTCGTCCTGACCGGACCCAGGAACTCCACGGACCGCTGAGGCGTCTGACCCATGTCGCCGCGGCCCGTCCCCTGCCAGACTGCCCCATGTCCTCGGACGGGCCACCCGCCCGCCCACCGCACTCACGAGGCTTTTTCCACAGTGAACTTCACGCGCTGGAGCGCCCGCCTCCCCGGAACACAGCGCCGCGCCGCCGCGCGGACCGAGACCCCGGTCGCCCCGGACCGGCGGGGGGAGGGCTCCGTGCCCGCGGCCCGCGCCGAACAGCCCGCCGCCGAGACCCCACCGGTGCCCGCCGTCGACGAACTGCCCGCGCGTGACGTCCTGGACCGCGTCCCGGCCCTCGTCGCCCTCGTCCACGGCCCCGACCACCGCATCGCCTACGTCAACGACGCCTACACGACCGCCTTCGGCACCCGCGCGACCGGCGCCGCCGCCCGCGAGGCCCTGCCGGAACTCGCCGAACTGGGCCTGTTCCCGCTGCTCGACCAGGTCCTGCGCAGCGGCAAGCCCCGCACGCTGAAGTCCCGCAAGGCCGTCGACGGCCGCTCGTACACGTTCACGTGCACACCCGTCGCCGAGGACGGCGACCGGGACGCGGGCGTGCTCGTCTTCGCCACGGACGTCACCGACCACGCCGAGGCCGCCGAACGCCTGCGAGCCAGTGAACGCCGCCAGCGCGAAACCGCCGTCACCCTCCAGCGCTCCCTGCTCCCGCAGGAACTGGAGCAGCCCGACGACCTGCGCATCGCCGCCACCTACCAGCCCGGCGGCACCGAGGCAGCGGTCGGCGGCGACTGGTACGACGTGATCACCCTCGGCGGCGGCCGCACCGCCCTGGTCATCGGCGACGTCATGGGCCGCGGGGTGCGTGCGGCGGCGGTCATGGGCCAGCTCCGCACAGCGGTCCGCGCCTACGCCCGCCTCGACCTGCCCCCGCACGAGGTCCTCCAGCTCCTCGACGGCCTCGCCACCGAGATCGACGCCAACCAGATCGCGACCTGCGTCTACGCCGTCCACGACCCCAACGAGGGCCGCCTGGTGTACGCGTCCGCGGGCCATCTGCCGATCCTGGTCCGCGACGAGAACGGCACCGTCTCCCGCGCCGACGAGCCCACCGGCCCGCCGCTCGGTACCGGCGGCTGGATGCACGCATCCGGCTCCATCGCCCTCGGCCCCGGCGCCACGGCCGTCCTCTACACCGACGGTCTGGTCGAGCGCCGCGACGAGGACCTGGACGAGGGCATCGCCGCTCTCGAAGGCGCCCTGGCCGGCGCCACCGGCACCCCGCAGGTCGTCTGCGACCGCCTGGTCCGCTCGGCCGGCGTCACCGCCGACCACGACGACGACGTGGCCGTACTCGTCCTCCAGCACCCGGCCCGTACGGGACCCGACGGCGACCTCTTCCGCAACGCGGCCCTGGAACTCCTCGGCGGCGTCGAGGCAGCGCCCCGCGCCCGCGCCTTCGCCTCCGGCGTCCTCGCCAGCTGGCGCTTCCCCGCCGAACTGCACGATCTCGGCGTCCTCGCCACCAGCGAACTGGTCGCCAACAGCCTTCAGCACGGCACCCCGCCCATGCGACTGCGGCTCCGCCGCACCGACCGCCGTCTGATCATCGAGGTCACGGACGGCGACGACCACCTGCCAAGACGCCGCCGCGCCGAACCGGGCGACGAATCGGGCCGGGGCATCGCCATCGTCGCGACGATCGCCTCCAGCTGGGGGTGCAGACGGACGCCTGGCGGCGGCAAGGCGGTGTGGTGCGAGTTCGTCCTGCCGAAGGGCTAGCCGCCTCGTAGGTCTCGGACCGTTGCCGGGTGCGGGTGCGGGTGCGGGTGCGGGTGCGGGTGCGGGTGCGGGTGGGGGTGCGGGTGCGGGTGGTGCGGTGCGGGTGCCGGCGGTGCGGGTGCTGGTGGTGCGGGTGCGTGGATCGCCGGCCGCGCAGTTCCCCGCGCTCCTTGCGGGGCGTTGCGCCGCAAGGAGCGGGCGACCCACCACCGGCCCGCCCCGGCGGCACGCGCTGAAGAGCTACGCCGCGAGGGACTCCGCAGGCGCCTCGCCACGGGCGACCACGCGACTCCGCGCGGCGAGCCACGGCCGGTCCTGTGCCGTGGTCAGCTCCCGGCCCAGCCGCAGCGCCAGGTAGGTGATGCCCAGCGAGAACAGCAGGAACGTCACGATGTACGGCCCATGCAGCGCGGCGCCCAGGGGACCGCCCACCGCCGGACCGACCGCCAGGGCCAGCTGCTTGACCAGCGCGAACGCCGAGTTGTACTGCCCGGCCATCCCCTCCGGCGCAAGATCGGCGACCAGTGGCGCGACCGTCGGTGACAGCATCGCCTCGCCGAGCCCGAACAGCGCGTACGTCGACACGAACGCAGCCGCGGCCATCTCCTGGCTGCCGTGACCCAGCCCCGCGTACCCGGCGGCCAGCCAGGCCACGGCCCAGATCAGACCGACCCCGGCGATCACCCGGGACCGCCGCCGCCGCTCCACGAACTTCAGCACGGCGAACTGGGCCACCACGATCATCAGGGTGTTCGCGGCCAGGGCCGTTCCGAGGGCGGAGGTGGATATGCCCGCGGCCTCCACGCCGTACGCGCTCAGACCTGACTCGAACTGTCCGTAGCAGGCGAAGAACAGCACGAAGCCCAGTACACACAGCTGCACCATGGCGCGGTTGCCGAGCAGCTGCTTCCAGCCGCCCTTGGCCGGCCGCGCGGGCGCGTCCGCGATCCGCGGCGAGTGCGGCATCCGCACGGTCGCCATCACGCCGACCAGCAGCAGGAACATCGCCGCCTCGATCGCGAACAGCAGCGTGAACGAGGACACGCGCGTGGTGTCGACGAGGTGACCGCCGATGAGACCACCTACGCCGAGCCCCAGGTTCTGCAGGAAGAACTGCATCGCGAACGCCCGCGAGCGGGTGTCCGCCGTCGAGCAGTCCACGATCATCGTCGCCAGCGCCGGCTGCATCACGGCCTGCCCGGCACCGAGCGCAGCGGCGGCCGCCAGCACGGTGGCCGGGCTGCCCGCGAGGCCGAGGCTCAGTGCGCCCAGCGCGGCGGTGCCCAGGGCGGCGAGCAGGACCGGCAGCGGGCCGCGCCGCACGATCGCCTTGCCGGCGAACGGCAGAACGATCAGCGCCGCGACGGCGAAGACGGCGAGCACGAGTCCCGCCGTCATGGCTCCAAGGCCCCGCACCTGCGCCACATAGACGTACAGGTAGGGGACGGTGAAGCCGAGCCCGAACGCGCTGAGTGCGTTGCCCACGTGGATCCGGCGCATCGCTGCGCCCATCGCCCTGGTCACGTTCACCTCTCTCACTAGTTAAGTCCGAAGACTTCAAGGCTAAAGTTCGAAGCTAAAGAGTACATGCCGAAGGACTTCAAAGCAAAGGGGTGGCGTGCCATACTGCGCCCATGGCCGACACACCCGGCGTCACGGACACGGAGCCGACGCTCGAAGAACAGATCGCCGCGTACCAGCGCGAGTTCCAGGCCCTCGACCCCCAGGTCGAGAAGATCGTGTCGGCGCTGTCGCGGCTGAACCGCCGTATGAACGTCGCGTACGGCCGGCAGACCGCCGCCCTCGGCATCAGCAACGCCGAGTGGGAGGTCCTCAAGGCGCTGGTCCTCTCCGGTGCCCCCTACCGCCTCGGCCCCAGTGAACTCGCCAAGCGCCTCGGTCTCACCCCGGCCGCGATGACCCACCGGATCGACCGCATGGTCGGAGAGGGCCTGGTCACCCGTGAGCGTGACGAGTCCAACCGCGTCCGGGTCATCGTCGAGCTGACACCCGAGGGCCGCGAGAAGTGGCTGGAGGCGATGCGCCTGGCGACCGTGTTCGAGGAGGACCTCCTCCAGGACCTGACCCCCGCGGAGCGTGCGGTGCTCGGCGAGGTCCTGACCCGCCTGCTGCGCAGGGTGGAAGACGCCCAGCCGGACGCCGGCGGCCGGCTCAGCGATCTCGACTGAGACCGCACAAAAGATCTTGACAGGTGGCTGTTGACACGCCCCAGTCCGTTCCGTAGAGTTCTTCGGGTTGCCACGGAGCCGTAACGCTTCTGCGACAACACTCAGCCGCTTCGAGCGGCACCCCTCACACCATCAGCACGATCTCCCGACCGGGTTGATTTCGGCGTGCCCGAATTCAATTCGAATAGGGACTCGGCGGCCCGATTGGGAATCGCCGGGCGGATCCGCTAAGGTTTGAGACGTCGGAACGGCCCAACGGCCGGGAAGG
>NZ_JAERRK010000060.1 GCF_016741775.1 Streptomyces actinomycinicus
TCGCTGGCCGAGTTCGGCCGTAAGGAGATCACTCTCGCCGAGCATGAGATGCCCGGTCTGATGGCGATCCGTAAGGAGTACGCCGAGGCGCAGCCGTTGGCCGGCGCGCGTATCACCGGTTCGCTGCATATGACGGTGCAGACGGCGGTGCTGATCGAGACGCTGGCCGCGTTGGGTGCGCGGGTCCGGTGGGCGTCCTGCAACATCTTTTCCACTCAGGATCATGCGGCGGCGGCGATCGCGGTGGGTCCGGACGGTACGCCGCAGGAGCCGCGGGGGATTCCGGTGTTCGCCTGGAAGGGCGAGACGCTGGAGGAGTACTGGTGGTGCACGGAGCAGGCGTTGACCTGGCCGGACTCGCCCACGGGTGGTCCGAACATGATTCTGGACGATGGTGGTGACGCCACGCTCTTGGTGCACAAGGGTGTGGAGTACGAGAAGGACGGCAAGGTTCCTTCGGTCGACACGGCCGAGTCGGAGGAGCACCGGGTGATCCTGGAGCTGCTGCACCGCACGATCGGTGAGGGTTCGCAGAAGTGGACCCGGTTGGCTTCGGAGATCCGTGGTGTGACGGAGGAGACCACGACGGGTGTGCATCGTCTGTACGAGATGCAGCGTGACGGGGTGCTGCTGTTCCCGGCGATCAACGTCAATGACGCGGTGACGAAGTCGAAGTTCGACAACAAGTACGGGTGCCGGCATTCGCTGGTGGACGGGATCAACCGGGCCACGGATGTGCTGATCGGTGGCAAGACGGCGGTCGTGTGCGGTTACGGTGATGTCGGCAAGGGCTGTGCGGAGTCGCTGCGGGGGCAGGGTGCCCGGGTGATCGTCACCGAGATCGACCCGATCTGCGCGTTGCAGGCGGCGATGGACGGTTACCAGGTCACGACGTTGGACGAGGTCGTGGAGACGGCCGACATCTTCATCACCACGACCGGTAACAAGGACATCATCATGGCCTCGGACATGGCCAGGATGAAGCACCAGGCGATCGTGGGGAACATCGGTCACTTCGACAACGAGATCGACATGGCCGGTCTGGCGAAGATCCCGGGGATCGTCAAGGACGAGGTGAAGCCGCAGGTTCACACGTGGAGGTTCCCGGACGGCAAGGTGATCATCGTGCTGTCCGAGGGGCGTCTGCTGAACCTGGGCAATGCCACCGGTCACCCCTCGTTCGTGATGTCGAACTCCTTCGCGGACCAGACGCTGGCCCAGATCGAGCTGTTCACCAAGCCCGACGCGTACCCGACCGGTGTGTACGTGCTGCCCAAGCACCTCGACGAGAAGGTCGCCCGTCTCCACCTGGCCTCGCTCGGCGTGAAGCTGACGACGCTGCGCCCGGAGCAGGCGGAGTACATCGGTGTGGAGG
>NZ_JAERRK010000061.1 GCF_016741775.1 Streptomyces actinomycinicus
GTCCGCCGGCAGAACCCGGCCCTGCAACAGCTGCGCGATCTGCACTTCCACCACGCCGACAAGGACGCGGTGATCGCCTACTCGAAGCGGAGCGGGTCGAACACGGTTCTGGTGGTCGCCAACCTCGACGCCCACCACACCCAGGAGGCGACGGTCTCGTTGGACATGCCGCAACTCGGCCTGGAATGGCACGAGTCCGTGCCGGTGCACGATCAGCTCACCGGCGAGACCTACTACTGGGGCAGGGCCGACTATGTACGACTCGGGCCCGGGGGCGCACATGTGCTCACCGTCGGCCGGGAGCCCGGCTCGCCGCGCGGCGGCGAGGGGACACAGCGTCCCCCGGGTGAACACAGCGGCGTCCTGCGACCGTCCACCCCGCAGATCGGAGGGTCACCCACAATATGATCGTCAATGAGCCCGTTCCGGACACCTTCGAGGACACTCCCGCCAAGGACCGGGACCCGGAGTGGTTCAAGCGTGCCGTCTTCTACGAGGTCCTGGTCCGTTCCTTCCAGGACAGCAACGGCGACGGCGTCGGCGACCTGAAGGGCCTGACCGCCAAGCTCGACTATCTGCAGTGGCTCGGCGTGGACGTCCTCTGGCTACCGCCGTTCTTCAAATCCCCGCTCAGAGACGGCGGTTACGACGTCTCGGACTACACCGCGGTCCTCCCGGAGTTCGGTGACCTGGCCGACTTCGTGGAGTTCGTGGACGCCGCCCACCAACGCGGCATGCGCGTCATCATCGACTTCGTCATGAACCACACCAGCGACCAGCACCCGTGGTTCCAGGAGTCGAGGCGGGATCCGCAGGGTCCGTACGGGGACTACTACGTCTGGGCCGACGACGACAAGCAGTACCAGGACGCCCGGATCATCTTCGTCGACACCGAGGTCTCCAACTGGACGTACGACCCGGTACGCAAGCAGTACTACTGGCACCGCTTCTTCTCGCACCAGCCTGACCTCAACTACGAGAACCCGGCCGTGCAGGAGGAGATGATCTCCGCGCTGAAGTTCTGGCTGGATCTCGGCATCGACGGGTTCCGGCTGGACGCGGTGCCGTACCTCTACCAGGAGGAGGGCACCAACTGCGAGAACCTGCCGGCGACCCACGAGTTCCTGAAGCGGGTGCGCAAGGAGATCGACGCCCAGTACCCCGACAAGGTGCTCCTCGCCGAGGCCAACCAGTGGCCCGAGGACGTGGTCGACTACTTCGGTGACTACGCCTCCGGCGGCGACGAGTGCCACATGGCGTTCCACTTCCCCGTCATGCCGCGGATCTTCATGGCCGTCCGGCGCGAGTCCCGCTACCCCGTCTCGGAGATCCTGGCCAAGACCCCGGCCATCCCCACGC
>NZ_JAERRK010000062.1 GCF_016741775.1 Streptomyces actinomycinicus
GACCTGTGCATTGGACTGGGGCCGGCCGATCGGGACGACGCCGTCGGGGAGCTTCTGGCCGGGCTCGATGCGGAACTCGGTGCAGTTGACCGTGGCTTCGGTCGGCCCGTACACGTTGCTGACGACGGCATGGGGGTGCTGCGCACGCCACTTGTGCAGTCCCTCGCTGTGCAGGGCCTCGCCGCCCAGCAGCAGGTGCCCGGACGGTGAGTAGTCCGCGGGCAGGTTTTCCAGCAGGGGCAGGTGGCTCGGCGTCGCCTTCAGGAAGGTGTTCGGGGTCCGGCTGAGGAGGGCTGCCGTCTCGGCGTCCTCGTCCTCGAGGCCGGCCATGACGATCCGGCCGCCGGACACCAGGGGGGTGTAGAGCGCCGTCACGGTGAGGTCGAAGGCGACCGGGGAATGCACCAGCGCGACGCCCTCGGCGGCGGAATAGGTCTTCCGGGTGTAGGCGAGGTAGTCCACCACGCTGCGGTGTTCGACGACGACGCCCTTGGGACGGCCCGTCGAGCCGGAGGTGTAGATGACGTAGACCGGGTGCTCTCGCCGGAGCGGCTCGCGTCGCTCGTCGTCGGTCACGTCCGTCGCCGGCTGCTGCGCCACCTGCCGGATCACCGCGGGCTCGTCCAGGACCACCACGTCGGTCCCGCCGACGTCACCCACGTCCACACCGTCCGACGTCAGCACCACCACCGGCGCCGCGTCAGCGACCATGAACGCCTTCCGGTCATCGGGGTACCCGGGGTCGACCGGCATGTACGCGCCGCCGGCCTTGGCCACCGCGAGCAGCGCCACCACCAGCTCCACCGATCGCGGCATCTGCACGGCCACGAACCGCTCCGGACCCACGCCGCGCCCGATCAGGAACCGGGCCAGACGGTTCGCCCGCTCGTTCAGCTCCGCGTACGACAGCTCCACGCCTCCGGCGACCACCGCGACGGCGTCCGGAGTCCGCTTCGCCTGGTCCTGGACGAGTCCGGGCAGTGTGGCCGGCTCGACCTCCGCCGCGGTGTCGTTCCACTCCACGAGGATGCGGTGGCGCTCTTCTTCACCCAGCACGTCGATGGTGCTCATGCGGGCTGCGGGGTCGGCGACCATGGCCCGGAGGACGAGGAGCAGTCGCTGGGCGAGCGCCTCGACCGTGGCCCGGTCGAACAGGTCCAGGCTGAACTGGAGGTGCCCGTTCAGAGCGACGGAGTCATCGGCGGCGCGCGTCTCGGAGAAGGTCCACGAGAGGTCGTACTTGATCGAGCTGGACTCGACCGCCTCCATCACGCTGCGCACACCGGGCAGGTCGATGCTGGCCTCGGGGACGTTCTGGAAGACCAGCATGGT
>NZ_JAERRK010000063.1 GCF_016741775.1 Streptomyces actinomycinicus
ATCCGGCGACGGCACCCGGCGCTACAGCGCCTGCGCAATCTCCGCTTCCACCCGACCGACAACGATGCCGTGCTCGCCTACAGCAAGAGCACGGGGACCGACACGGTCGTCGTGGTCGTCAATCTCGATCCGCACCACACCCAGGAGGCCACGGTCTCGTTGGACATGCCGCAACTCGGCCTGGACTGGGACGCCGCCCTGTCGGTCCACGACGAACTGACGGGCGAGACGTACCACTGGGGCAGGACCAACTACGTGCGCCTGACCCCCGGCACGGCGCCGGCGCACGTGCTCCACGTCGGGCGATCGACGCCCCAGATCGGAGGGCCCGCAGCGTCATGACCGTCAACGACCCCGTTCCGGACACCTTCGAGGACACCCCCGTCAAGGACCGGGACCCGGAGTGGTTCAAGCGTGCCGTCTTCTACGAGGTCCTGGTCCGTTCCTTCCAGGACAGCAACGGCGACGGCGTCGGCGACCTGAAGGGCCTGACCGCCAAACTGGACTATCTGCAGTGGCTCGGCGTGGACTGTCTGTGGCTGCCGCCGTTCTTCAAGTCGCCCTTGAAGGACGGTGGCTACGACGTCTCGGACTACACCGCGGTCCTCCCGGAGTTCGGTGACCTGGCCGACTTCGTGGAGTTCGTGGACGCCGCCCACCAGCGCGGCATGCGCGTCATCATCGACTTCGTCATGAACCACACCAGCGACCAGCACCCGTGGTTCCAGGAGTCCCGCAGGAACCCCGAGGGCCCGTACGGGGACTACTACATGTGGGCCGACGACGACAAGCAGTACCAGGACGCCCGGATCATCTTCGTCGACACCGAGGTCTCCAACTGGACCTTCGACCCTGTGCGCGGCCAGTACTACTTCCACCGCTTCTTCTCGCACCAGCCGGACCTCAACTACGAGAACCCTGCCGTACAGGAGGAGATCCTGGCCGCGCTGCGGTTCTGGCTCGACCTGGGCATCGACGGCTACCGCCTGGACGCGGTCCCCTACCTCTACGCGGAGGAGGGCACCAACTGCGAGAACCTGCCGGCGACGCACGAGTTCCTCCGGCGGGTCCGCCGGGAGATCGACGCGATGTACCCGGACACCGTCCTGCTGGCGGAGGCCAACCAGTGGCCCGAGGACGTCGTCGACTACTTCGGTGACTACGCCTCCGGCGGCGACGAGTGCCACATGGCGTTCCACTTCCCCGTCATGCCGCGGATCTTCATGGCCGTCCGGCGCGAGTCCCGCCATCCCGTCTCGGAGATCCTGGCCAAGACCCCGGCCATCCCCACGA
>NZ_JAERRK010000064.1 GCF_016741775.1 Streptomyces actinomycinicus
GACCAGCTGCGCGCCCGGATGGCGGCCGTCGCCGAGGGAGAGGCGTTCCTTCTCCAGGGCGGCGACTGTGCCGAGGCCTTCGACGCGGTGTCGGCCGACCAGATCCGCAACAAGCTCAAGACGCTGCTGCAGATGGGTGCGGTGCTGACCTACGCGGCGTCGGTGCCGGTGGTGAAGGTCGGCCGGATCGCGGGTCAGTACTCCAAGCCGCGTTCCAAGCCCACCGAGACCCGGGACGGGGTGACGCTGCCGGTCTACCGGGGTGACTCCGTCAACGGTTTCGCGTTCGAGGAGGCTTCCCGGATCCCCGATCCGGAGCGGCTCAAGCGCATGTACCACGCGTCGGCGTCGACGCTGAACCTGGTGCGTGCGTTCACCACCGGCGGGTACGCCGATCTGCGGCAGGTGCATGCCTGGAACCAGGACTTCGTGCGGACCTCGCCGTCCGGGCAGCGGTACGAGCAGCTGGCCAGGGAGATCGACGACGCGCTGCACTTCATGCGGGCCTGCGGGGCGGACCCGGAGGAGTTCAAGACGGTCGAGTTCTTCTCCTCGCACGAGGCGCTGCTGCTGGACTACGAGTCGGCGCTGACCCGGGTGGACTCGCGTACCGGGCGGCTGTACGACGTCTCGGCGCACATGGTGTGGATCGGTGAGCGGACCCGGCAGCTGGACGGTGCGCACATCGAGTTCGCCTCGCGGATCCGCAACCCGATCGGGATCAAGCTGGGGCCGACGACGACGGCCGAGGACGCGTTGGCCTACATCGACCGGCTGGATCCCGAGCGGGAGCCGGGCCGGCTGACGTTCATCGTGCGGATGGGTGCGCAGAAGATCCGTGACCGGCTGCCGGAGCTGGTGGAGAAGGTGACCGCGTCGGGTGCGACGGTGGCGTGGGTGACCGATCCGATGCACGGCAACACCTTCGAGGCGGCCTCCGGGCACAAGACCCGGCGGTTCGACGACGTCCTGGACGAGGTCAAGGGCTTCTTCGAGGTGCACAAGGCGCTGGGCACCCACCCGGGCGGCATCCACGTGGAGCTGACCGGTGACGACGTCACCGAGTGCGTCGGCGGCGGCGACGAGATCTTCGTCGACGACCTCCACCAGCGCTACGAGACCGCCTGCGACCCCCGCCTCAACCGCAGCCAGTCCCTCGACCTCGCCTTCCTCGTCGCCGAGATGTAC
>NZ_JAERRK010000065.1 GCF_016741775.1 Streptomyces actinomycinicus
GAGTTCCGCCACCTGTGAACCACGAAGCCCGTGGCGTCTCTCCTGGTGGGAGAGGAAGATCACGCGGGTGGGGTGCGGTCTTGGCCGGGCCGGTGGTGGCGCGGTACGGTCGGTCCGATATCGACGACGGCGAGACGGAAGCCGGTGGGAACCCGGCACGGTCGCGCCACTGTGTGCGTGACGCCTCTCGGGGTGTCGCGCGAGTCAGACCCGTGGCCGTCGTCCTGTGCACCACCGAGATGGGACGCGAACTCCCGAGGAGGTTCTGCCATGGCGCAGACCGTCGCCCAGCCGACAGCCGACACCCCTGCCGTTCCCGCCGCGCTGCCGTTGCGGGCGATAGCTCCCTGGGCGGTGTTCTTCGGCGTCCTGATGCTGGTCCTGCTGTACTTCGTCGGCGCCGAGCAGGGCGCCACCTCCGTGTTCAACGGCACGGACGTCCACGAGTGGCTGCACGACGGCCGGCACCTGCTCGGCTTCCCCTGCCACTGACGCGAGGGACGCCGCACGCTCATGAATTCCGCAATGGTGAGAAACCTGCTCGTGCGGGGCATGCTCGCCGGCCTGGCGGCCGGTGTGCTCGCCCTGGTCGTGGCGTACGTCCTCGGTGAGCCGAGCATCGACAAGGCGATCGGCTTCGAGGAGGCCCATTCCCACGGGCACGAGCACGGGCAGGAGGTGGAGGTCGTCTCGCGTTCCCTGCAGTCCACGGCCGGTCTCGCCACCGGTGTCCTGGTCTACGGGGTCGCTTTCGGGGGTGTCGCGGCGCTGGCGTTCTGCTTCGCGCTGGGCCGGGTGGGCCGTTTCGGTCCGCGGGCCACGGCGCTGCTGCTGTCGGGCTGTGCGCTGCTGGCCGTGTATGTGGTGCCGTTCCTGAAGTATCCGGCCAATCCGCCGTCGGTGGGCGACCCGGACACCATCGGGAAGCGGACGGCCCTGTATTTCCTGATGATGCTGCTCAGTGTGCTGCTGGCGGTGGCCGCGACCCTGCTGGGCAAGCGTCTGGCGCCGGGCCTGGGCAACTGGTGGGCGTCGGTGGCCGCGGTGACGGCGTTCGTCGTCGTGATCGGGCTGGCCTACCAGTTCCTGCCCGTGGTCGACGAGGTGCCGGAGCACTTCCCGGCCTCCCTG
>NZ_JAERRK010000066.1 GCF_016741775.1 Streptomyces actinomycinicus
CAGGTCGGCGACCTTGAAGTCGGTGAAGTCAGCGCCGGGCTGCGAGGACATGTCGGGTGCTCCTTGAGTTCAGTACGTTGCGGTGGATCTCGAGCGTCGCGGTCGAGCGGTTGAGCGTGATGTAGTGCAGTCCGGGGGCGCCCTCGGCGAGGAGCCGCTCGGCCATGGCGGTGGCGTGTTCGACACCGATGCGGTGGCCGTCGGCAGCGTTGTCACGCGCCGCCTCCAGGCGATGGGCCAGTTCTTCGGGGAAAGCGGCGCCGCTCAGCTCGGCGAAGCGGGCGATCTGGCGCACGTCGGTGGCCGGCATGATCTCCGGGATGATCGGGGTGTCGCAGCCTGCGGCGGCCACGCGGTCGCGCAGCCGGAGATAGTCGTCGACCCGGAAGAACATCTGGGTGATCGCGTAGTCGGCGCCCGCCCGGCACTTGGCCACGAAGTGCCGGATGTCGCTGTCCCAGTCCGGTGAACGCGGATGGCGTTCGGGGAAGGCTGCCACGCCGACGCTGAAGTCTCCCGACTCCTTCACCAGGCGCACCAGTTCATGGGCGTGGGTGAAGCCGTCGGGGTGCGCGGTCCAGGGGGCGTTCGGATCGCCGGGCGGGTCCCCGCGCAGGGCCAGGATGTCCCGGACGCCGGCATCGGCGTACTGACCGATGATGTGGCGCAGCTCGGCCACCGAATGGCCGACGGCGGTCAGATGGGCGACGGGACGCAGGGTCGTCTCGGCGGCGATCCGTTTGGTCACCGCGACGGTACGGTCCCTCGACGAGCCGCCCGCCCCGTAGGTCACCGACACGAACGACGGCGTCAGCGCCTCGATCCGGCGGATCGCCTGCCACAGAGTGCGGACTCCGGCGTCGGTCCTGGGCGGGAAGAACTCGAAGGAGAAGGACGGGGTCGCCCGGTCGAGGAGGTGGCGCAGGGTGTTCACTCCCGGCCTCCGGCGTTGAAGTAGCTT
>NZ_JAERRK010000067.1 GCF_016741775.1 Streptomyces actinomycinicus
CCCGGGATGTTGTAAGCAGCCGACTCCGGCTCCATCCGGTTCAAGAACCACAACCGGCGCTGAGCGAACGACAACGGCACCACACCCGGCCGCTCCCCCGCCACCAACGCCCGACGCGCACCAGGCGAACCCGACACCAGCAACGCAAGCTGCGCCACCGTCGGCGCCTCGAACAACGCCCGGATCGCCACCTCCACACCGAACGAAGACCGAACCCGCGACACCAACCGCGTCGCAAGAAGCGAATGACCACCCAACTCGAAGAAGTTGTCATCCACCCCCACCGAGTCCACACCCAGCACCTCGGCGAACAGACCACACAGGATCTCCTCCTGCGGACCACGCGCCCCACGCCCCGCACCGGACACCACATCCGGCACCGGAAGCGCCCGCCGGTCCAACTTCCCGTTCGGCGTCAACGGCAACGCATCCAACACCACAACCGCCGACGGAACCATGTAACCCGGCAACGAACGACCCGCGAACGCCCGCACCTCACCCGCATCCACACCGACACCCGCAGCAGCCGGCACCACATAAGCCACCAGCCGCTTGTCACCCGGCCGGTCCTCACGCACCACCACCACGGCCTGCCCCACACCAGCAGCAGCCAACACCACCGACTCGACCTCACCCAGCTCGATCCGGAAACCCCGAACCTTCACCTGGTCATCGACCCGGCCCACGAACACCAGATTCCCATCAGGCAACCACCGCACCAGATCACCCGTGCGATACATCCGCTCACCCACACCACCGAACGGACACGCCACAAACCGCTCAGCCGTCAAACCAGCCCGACCCCAATACCCCCGAGCCAGACCAGCACCCGCCACATACAACTCACCCACCACACCCACAGCCACCGGCCGCAAACCCCCATCCAGCACGAA
>NZ_JAERRK010000068.1 GCF_016741775.1 Streptomyces actinomycinicus
GCTCCGGCGTGTGCCGTGATCAAGTCGACCGACGTGGTCGTCGAGAGACCGTAGATGAGTCCGTTCAGGACCAGAGGGAGTGGACCCGTGATGACCCGTTCCGCGCGCAGTACCCGCCGGATGCTTCAGGTGACCGGCGTGGGTGCCGCCGCCCTGCTGGCCCTGAGCGCATGTTCCTCCTCCGACGACTCCTCGCCCTCGAAGTCCGGCGCCTCGGTGTCCTCTTCGCCGAAGCTGTCCGGCACGGTGACGGTCTTCGCCGCCGCCTCGCTCAAGGAGAGCTTCACGACCCTGGGCAAGGAGTTCGAGCAGGCCCACCCGGGCACCGAGGTCACCTTCAGCTTCGGCGGCAGCGACAGCCTCGCCGCGAGCATCACCGGTGGGGCCCCGGCGGACGTGTTCGCAGCCGCCAGCCCCAAGACGATGAAGATCGTGACGGACAAGGGTGACGCGGTCGGCACCCCGGCCACCTTCGTGCGCAACCAGCTGGAGATCGCCGCCCTGCCGGGCAACCCCGACAAGGTCTCCTCCCTTAAGGACCTCACCAAGCCCGGCCTGAAGGTCGTCCTGTGCGACAAGACCGTGCCCTGCGGTGCCGCCGCCCAGAAGGCACTGGACGCCAGCGGTCTCAAGCTCACCCCCGTCTCCTACGAGGAGGACGTCAAGTCCGCCCTGAACAAGGTGGTGCTGAAGGAGGCAGACGCGGCGGTCGTCTACAAGACCGATGTGAAGGCGGCGGGTGACAAGGTGGAAGGTGTGGAGTTCCCCGAATCCGCCAAGGCCGTCAACGACTACCCGATCGCCCTGCTCAAGGAGGCGAAGAACGCCGAGGCCGCCAAGGCGTTCATCGCGCTCGTGCAGTCCGCGAAGGGTCAG
>NZ_JAERRK010000069.1 GCF_016741775.1 Streptomyces actinomycinicus
TAGAAGTACCCCTCGCGCTTGCGGTCTTCCATGGCGGCCTCGGACAGCTTGTCGTCGGCGCGGGTCGCACCGCGTTCGGTGAGCCGGGAGGCGGCGATCTCGGTGATCACGGCGTCCAGCGTGGTCGCCTCGGAGTCGACGGCGCCGGTGCAGGACATGTCACCGACGGTGCGGTAGCGCACCCGGCGCTTCTCGACGGTCTCGCCGTCCTTGGGGCCGCCCCAGTCGCCGGCGGTCAGCCACATGCCGTTGCGCCGGAACACCTCGCGTTCGTGTGCGAAGTAGATCTGCGGCAGCTCGATGCCCTCGCGGTCGATGTACTGCCAGACGTCCAGCTCGGTCCAGTTGGACAGGGGGAAGACGCGGACGTGCTCGCCGGGGGCGTGCCGGCCGTTGTACAGGTTCCACAGTTCGGGGCGCTGGCGGCGCGGGTCCCACTGGGAGAACTCGTCCCGCAGGGAGAAGACGCGTTCCTTGGCGCGGGCCTTCTCCTCGTCGCGCCGGCCGCCGCCGAAGACGGCGTCGAACTTCTCCGACTGGATCTTCTCGGTCAGGGGGAGGGTCTGCAGCGGGTTGCGGGTGCCGTCGGCACGTTCCTTGAGCACACCGCGGTCGATGTAGTCCTGGACGGAGGCCACGTGGAGGCGCAGTCCATGTGCGGCCACCACACGGTCGCGGTACTCGAGGACCTCGGGGAAGTTGTGTCCGGTGTCCACATGCAGCAGCGAGAAGGGGATCGCGGCCGGCGCGAACGCCTTCAGTGCCAGGTGCAGCATGACGATCGAGTCCTTGCCACCGGAGAACAGGATCACCGGCCGCTCGAACTCCCCCGCCACCTCACGGAAGA
>NZ_JAERRK010000007.1 GCF_016741775.1 Streptomyces actinomycinicus
GGCCGAGCTGATCGGGCACGAGCCCACCACCTTCCGAACCCAACTGGAACGTGCCTGGGCCGAACAGAACCAGTAAGGCACGCAGAAGGTCCCGGCCTGGCTCGCCGCCCACAAAAGCCCGTCCCCCGCCGCCCAAGGACGTCAACCACCTGATCGGCGGCCCCGGGCACAGACCCAGACTCCGCATCAGGTTCCGCACCCTGCCGGAGCTTGCCGTGCCCCACCCCCATGCCCGGCTGACCAATCACAGCAGATGGCCTAACGAGTTGGTGCGTGATAGCAGGTGAGGCGTGTTCGGCCTGGTCATGGCCCGTTTTCAGGCAGTGGTGGTTCGGCCGGAGACGAGGCCGGCGATGGCACGGTAGGTGTCGGGCAGGCGGTCGCGTCGGTGGGTCCAGCGCGTCAGTTGCTTCCATCGTTTGTGGTCGGCGAGGGCGTGTTCGACGGTGATGCGGTCGGAGGAGCGCCCGTGGCGGGCGCGTTCCCGCTGTTCGACTCTGCCGGGCAGTGCTCCGGCCTCGGCTTTCCGGGCGGTGTGATCGCTCGCCCGCGGTGGTCGCGGCTCAGGCCGAAATAGAGCGTGTCTCTTTGGTGGGCTCATCGGTTGATTGGATATACCTGTCCGATGAGTGATCACTGATGCGATGTGGGACCGGATCGCGCCGCTGATGCCGGCCGATCCGGTTCGCGGACGGCGGTGGGCCGACCACCGCCGCACGCTGGAGACTATCGCCCGGGAGTACCGCACCAACTCGCCCTGGCGGGACCTCCCCGAGGAACTCGGCTCGTTCCGGACCGCTCACAAGCGGCCGATCAGGTGGGCAGTCGACGGCACGTGCGAGAAGATCTTCGCCGCCGTCCTTGCGGCAGCAGACGCCGTCGACGACATCGGCTGGACTGTCTCGGCCGACTCCACCGTCGTCCGGGCCCACCAGCACGCCGCCGGAGCCCTCAAAAGGGGGCCGAAGAGCGAAAGGAGGCGGCCGACCACGCACTCGGACGCTCCCGCGGCGGGCTGAGCACCAAGATCCACCTGCCCCAGACGGTCATGCACGGCCCCTGGCACTGGCCGTCGCAGCGGGCCAGGCCGGTGACGGTGACGGTGACGCGCCCGCCTTCGAGACGATGATGGCCCGTATCCGGGTGCCGTTTTCCGGCCCCGGCCGACCCCGGACCCGCCCCGCCATGCTCCTGGCCGACCGGGCCTACTCATCCCACGCGATCCGCGGTCACCTGCGCCGCCGACAGATCCGCGCGGTCATCCCACAGCCCTCGGACCAGATCAGCCACCGTTTACGGCGGGGCCGCCAAGGCCAAGGAGGCCGCCGGCCCGGCTTCGATGCGAACGCCTACAAGCAACGCACCACCGTCGAGCGGTGCATCAACCGCCATAGGCAGTGGCGCGGCCTGGCCACACGAACCGACAAACTCGCCATCACCCACCAGGCCGCGCTCCACCTCGCCGCCATCCTCATCTGGGCACGACCCTGGCCAAAGAGACAGAACCTACGCCAGCAGCCGCTCCCGCGCCAGCTCCATCACCTGCGCCCGACTGAGCCCTTCGTGCTCGGCGGCGATGAAGTAGCTGCCGATCCGCAGGGAAAAGACGAGCATGCACCGCAGCTCGACCTCCTTCTCGTCGGGGCAGAAAGCCCCGAACAGTGCGCGCAGGTACTCCATGCGCCGGTTGTCCACTCGCCGCAGCCGCGCCGCCACGTCCTCGTCGCGCCGCGCCCAGTCGCGGACGGCCAGCTCCGAGGCCACGCCCGTCACCGGCCCGGTGGCCGCCGCGGTGATGGTGAACAGCCGCTCCAGGCGGGCCCTGGCGTCCCCGCCCCCAGCATCCACCTGCTCGATCACAGCCTCGGCGGCCTCCCGCTCCCAGGTGTCGAGCATTTCGCCGAGCAGCGCGTCCCGGTTACGGAAGTACCCGTAGAACCCGCCCTTGCTGACGCCCAGCGCCTGCGCCAGCACCTCGATGCGAACAGCCTGCGGACCGCCGGCGGCGAGCGCCCGCATCCCCTGCTCGATCCAGGCGCCGCGCGGCGTACGGGTGACTCCCATGCCGTGCCTCCTCGACCCACCAGATGTACGGACCCGTATAGACGCCTCCGTACACACAGGGCTAGCCTAGATCTATACGCCACCGTATAGACAGGGGCTCGGCATGAGGCTTCCCAAGACCGCCCACACTTCCCGTCCCTGGCGCATTCACGCCATCGCCCACGACTTCCGCCTCGAGGACGTCTGGGCGCTGCCCACTCCTGGCAGCCACGGCGACTGGCCCCGCCTGGTCGCCCTCTTCAGTGGCGCAGGCCCCGCTCAGGAGCCGTTCGTCACCTCGCCCCTCGCCCGCGCCCTCTTCGCCATCCGCTGGAAGCTCGGCGCGCTGTTCGGGTGGGACAAGCCGGACGCCGGCCTGGGCGCGCGGGTGCCGACCCTGCGCGACCGGCTGCCCGACGACCTCCGCCAGGACCTGTCGTCCTCCCGCAACCCCCGCTTCACCACCGTCTACGAGACCGAGGGCGAGTGGGCGGCCGAGATCGCCAACCGCACGATGCATGGCGTGCTCCACCTCGGCTGGGTCCCGGACGGCTCCGGCGGCTACCGCGGGCAGATGGCCGTCCTCGTCAAGCCCAACGGCCCCTTCGGCCACCTCTACATGGCCGCCATCAAGCCCTTCCGCTACCTCGGCGTCTACGACAACCTTCTGCGCACCATCGGCAACCGCTGGCAGGCGACCGCTCCCGCCCCCAAGCCCTGACCCCCGCCTCCACTCCGACCGGGTCGGGTGACACGCAGGGGCGCGCCCGACCCACACGCACTCCCGCCGAGGCGGCTGGCCCCCGCCATCGCTAAGGCGCTCGCCTACGGGACAAAACCACCACCCGCCAGGTCACCGAGGCTGGCAAGACCTGCAGCCGACGCGTCCAGAGCGGCCACACGCGGTGAACCGACACGGCACCGGGGCTGACTGCTCTCACGACCGCACCAGCGAGGGCGGCGCTTCCTGCGACAGCAAGCGGCCGGCCAGCAGCAGGTCGTCGGCCTGCTCACCCGGGGACGGGACACCTGCCGGTCAGCAACGCCGGCTCAGCGGTGACCGGCAGTTCGCCACCGTTCCGTTGGAGCAGACCTTGGAGATGATGGGGCTGAACTGTGATGCCCTGGCTGCTCTCGCCCACGTGTTCTGGCACGTGCCCGCCCCGGGGACACCCTGCTGAACGTGTCTTACGAGTTGGTGCGTGATAGCAGGTGAGGTGTGTTTGGCCTGGTCATGGCCCGTTTTCAGGCAGTGGCGGTTCGGTCGAAGACGAGGCCGGCGATGGCGTGGTAGGTGTCGGGCAGGCGGTCGCGTCGGTGGGTGAAGCGCGTCAGTTGCTTCCACCGTTTATGGTCGGCGAGGGCGTGTTCGACGGTGATCCGGTCGGAGGAGCGCCCGTGGCGGTCGCGTTCCCACTGTTCGACTCTGCCGGGCAGTGCTCCGGCCTCGGCTTTCCGGGCGGTGTGATCGCTTGCCCGCGGTGGTCGCGGCTCAGACCGAGGTAGCCGTCGTGCAGGAGGACCCCGACGTCGGTGAAGTGTCGGAAGCACACGGCGATGCCCTCGTTGCGTGCGGCTGTGGCATCGTGCATACGACCAGGCCGCAGCGCATCGGTCCATAATGTGCGGCCCCGCCAGTCGGCGATGACGGCGGCCTTCATGGTGTTCTGTTTCTTCTTCCCGGAGACGAACGCGCGCCGGCCACCGCGGCCGGCCGGTGGCCGACGGACCTGGCTCTCGGTGGCATCCAGCCGCAGCTCGACGCCTTCGGCCAGGGCGTAGGCGAATACATCCGTCAGTGTGCGAAGGCGCAGGCCAGGGCGGGCGGGAATCGCGCATCTCCGCTCGACCATGAGCGTACGTACCACTCCGATAGCACGGGTGATCGTGGAGCGATCTACGCCGAACAGCAGTCCGAGCACCGAATGCGGCACATCGTGCCGCAAATGGATCAGCGTGGCCACCAGCCGGTCGACGAAGACCAGCCGGGGACGGCGCCGGCACCCTCCGCCCGCTTCCTGGCCCCGCCTCGTGCAACATGGCGGCGACCCTCAAGGTCGGCCTGCCACGGCACCGCCAACTCCTCGATCGAGCGCGCGAGATGACGCCGAGTGATCCCCGCGAACAGCTGATGCGCCAGCACCGCCTGATTGACCATGATCGCCACAGCCGGATCATGCCAGCTACCAGACACGACGCCTCACCTGCTATCACGCACCAACCCGTAGAACGAAGATCATCGTTGACACCTGGACCTCCGATCACTAGGGAGATCCACATGCCGAAGTCCGCACTCCCACCGCGTCGCCGCTTGACCGTGCGGCCAAGCGGCGCCTGGCCGCCATACGCCACCTCGAAGAGGTCACCGGGTACGTGGCGATGTCCTGCCAGTACTCCGGGATCAGCTGGCAGGCGTACTACACCTGGTACCACCACTCCCAAGCCGAGGACGTCGAGGGCCTACGCATCCGGTCCAAGACGCCCGACTCCGCACCGACGGCAACCGCCCACGCGGTCACAGCGGCGCCCTCAAGCGCGTCTTGGAACGCGGCGTCCGTGAAGGGTGGTGGCCAGGTGGAATACAGGCGCCCATCCATCCGCAGGGGCGGGCTTCGACAAGGGCACGGGCTACCGGATGCCCGATGACCTCGTGTAGACCTTCTTCACCGCCATCGAGGCTGTAACGAGCAGAAGTGAGGACACCAACGTGAGCGAATCACCGAGACAGATCAACAAAGCGGGCGGCATCTTCGCCGCCCTCATCGTCGTCTTCATCTTCGGCTTCTTCGTCGGCCTGCCCGTCATCGTGTGGGTCCTCCTGGCCGCCGCATTCGTCGGCCTGTGGGTCGCCACCGCCGGACAGCGCGCGCAGGAGCGAGCCACCGAGGAACCTCAGTCGGACAGGCCGTGGCGGCACAACCGAGACGAGAAGTGAGGACGTGTGAGGGCCCCGCCTGAGGAAAGCAGACGGGGTCCCGGCATGCTACCCGCCGATGTTCTCAGCTCACGTACAGGCCTCCTCGTTGCGGTACGGCCGTGACGACCCGTGGAACTCCGTCTTCGTCGACTCAGACTTGAACGTGTTCAAATCCTGTGCCAGGCTGCGGAACACGTCCTTGATCTCCCCGATCGCGCAGGCGACCTGTAGAAACCGCTGGAGGTGGAGTGTGTTGCGCTCCTGCCGGACCGCGCTGGTTCTCATTGCCATGGCTTTCGCACTCACGGCCTGTGGCAGGATCTGGAACCGGCCGCCGCCCGAAGGTGAATCCGTCGTGCTGACGCGAGCCGAACTCACGACCACATGGACCGACGCCAACGGCGGCTCCCTGACGCTGAAGCCAGATGGAACTTTCACCGCCAACAACGTATGCGGCGACTGGATGGGCGCCTCGGACTGGAACTGGACAGAACCCCGGTCAGGATCGGGCACCTGGAAAGACGACACCGGCAAGCCAGGGACCGCCGTCCGGCGGTCGTTCGACGCCAAAGGCCCCAAGGGGGATGAGGTGGGAGACGTCCTTAGCGCTCTGCGGCATGGAAAGACTCTGATGCTCTGGACCCGCGTGGGCGACGAAGACAACGACGATCCCCACTGCATTCTGACTAGAGATCTTTAACAGCTGACGGCGTTTGAAAGTCGAGCCCCGTCTCGGTGCCGAGACCCTCGATGAGGCGGGAGCGGTACTGCATCCGTTTCAACCGTGTCTTCACCAGCGCATTGAGCTGGTCGAGGCTATGTTCGGTGCGATTGGCCAGCAATCTCTTCAAGTGCGACCACACGCCCTCGACGGGGTAGAACTCGGGAGCGTACCACCATCCAGCACCGTCTCCAGCAGGCGGAGTTGTTGCGGGTAGAGCTTGCAGCGGGCGCCGCCGGGCCCCTTGGAGGCAAGGGCATGTCGGCCACCCGCAGCCAACGCTCGCCGCCAGCGGTTCGCCGACATCCGAGTCACCCTGAACCGTCGGACCACCTCCAGGTAACTGGCCCCGGACTCGATCAGGTCAGCAGCTGCGAGCCGGGCTTGCTCACGCCGAGCCCGTTCCTCAGCCGTCAATCCACCGCCATCGGGATACCTCATCCTCCCGGGATAGCGCGGACCACGGCAGCCGTCACGGCCTGACGTGACCCGCACCATGAAAGATCTCGTGAGTCCCACTCGCGTTTCTACCGGGGCCTGAAGCTACACCTGGTCTGCACCGGCCGGCCTGCCGGTCACGTGGGCCCTGGCCCCGCCGTCACGTGTGGCTGTCGTGGAGGAAGGCGCAGATGAGGGTGGCCCACTGTTCGGGCTGCTCGACGAACGGGAGGTGCCCGGTGGCGATCTCGGCGTAGCGCGCTTCGGGGATGGCTTCGGCGAGTTGCCGGTGGTGGTGTGGGGTCACGAGCTGATCGAGCGTGGTGGAGATGACGAGGGTCGGCACGCTCAGCGCGGGGAGGTCGGCGCGAACGTCGACGTGGTCGATGAGCAGGTCGAGATGCTCGGGTGTGCCGGGCGGGACAGTGGCTGCAGTGGTCTTCAGGGCCGTGTCCAGGGCGTCCTGGTCGATGGCGTCCAAGGCTGGTGCGCTAAGTCCGATCAACGAGACGAAGGCGGCCAGCTGCTCCATATTCCCGGCGCTCAGCAGGTCGCGCCACAGTTTGGCGGCGAGGAGGAAGCGCGGGTTGGGGTGGGCGAAGCCGGCGGTCAGGACGAGGGCGGTGACGCGGTCGGGGTGGCGGGTGGCGGCCCGGATGGCGACCGGGCTGCCGAGCGAGTACCCGGCGATGGCGAAGGTTTCCTGGCCCTCTTCGACGGCGGTGGCGACCAGGTCGTCGGCGAGACCGTTGAGGGTGAGCGGCGCCTCGGCGCGTTCGGTGCGGCCGGTGCCCGGATAATCGGGGCCGATCACGGTGTGATGCGCGGTCAGGGCGTTCATGATGGGGCCGTAGTTGGCGTCGATGCCGCCGCCGGCACCGTGGGCCAGGAGCAGGCCGGGGCCGGTGCCGCGCACGATGCGGCCGAGGCGGGAGGTCGGCAGAGCAGGGGACATGTTCGTTCTTCTCCTTGAGTTCCGGCAGTGGGTGATCACTGCTGGCTGGTGTGGTGGTGGCGGGCGGTTGCGGCGGCGATGAGCACGGAGCCGCCGGCGAGCAGAGCGCCCATCCAGGGCAGATCGGTCAGGGTGAGGCCGGCGGTGAGGGCGTGGCCGCCAAGCTGGGAGCCCCCGGCGACGCCGAGGTTGAATGCGGAAGCGCTGATCGCGGTGACCAGGGTGGGTGCGGCCGGGGCGGCGGCCAGGGCCCGGGCTTGCAGCAGCGGGATGAGGGCGGCCGCGATCACACCGAGGGCCAGCACGGTGACGGCGGCCGTCCACCGGATCCGGCTGGTCACGCTGAACGCGGCGAGTGCAGCGGCCAGGGCGACCAGCAGGGCGCACAGCCCGGCCCAGGGCGTGTGGTCGGCCAGGCGGCCGCCGAGGAGGTTGCCACCGACCGCACCCAGCCCGAAGAGGGCGAGCAGGGTGGTGACGGCGGACGGGGTGAAGCCGCTGACCTGCTGCAACAGGGGCGCGATGTAGGTGTATGCGGTGAACAGCCCGCCCTGCGCGACCACGATGATCGCCAGGACCAGGGCCACCCGGGGCCGGAGCAGCCCCCGCGCCTCGCCCCCGGACGAGCGGCCTCGCCCCCGGACGAGCGGCCTCGCCCCCCGGACGAGCGGCTTCGTGCGCCGCCGGCGGGCGGACGAGGGCGGCCACGCCGCAGAGGACGAGCGCGGCGAGGGCCGCGATTGTCACGAAGGTGGCCCGCCAGCCGTATTGGTCACCGATCCAGGTGCCCAGCGGTGCGCCGAGGACCGTGGCCAGATTCCAGCCGGCCGTCACCATGGCGACGGTGCTGCCGCGGCGGGCCGTCGGCACCATGCCGACGGCGATCACCATCGCCGTTGCGAAGGCCGTGCTGTGCGTGAGCGCGGTCAGCATCCGGGCCGTCACCAGGGCGTTGAAGCTGCCCGCCAGGGCTGCCGCGAGGTTACCGACGATGCATACGCCCACCAGCACCAGCAGCGCCCGGCGGCGCGCCAGCCGCAGCGTCCCCACCGTCACCAGCGGCCCGGCGACGGTGACCACCAGGGCGTACCAGGTCACCAGGGAAGCGACCGCGGGCAGCGGACGGTGCCAGTCGGCCGACAACTGCGGCAGCAGCCCGACCATGACCCACTCGGCGGTTCCCACGACGAACACGCACGCGGTCAGCACCGCCAGAGCAGCGCTGCGGCGCCATGCCGGTGGGCAGGGGATCACTGTCGCCGGGGGTGCGGTGCGGGTGGTCATGACCGCGACGCTAAAGTCTCACATCAGTGTGAGAGTCAATGCGGTGAGGTGCAGATCACGTGCGCATCGGGGAGATGGTCCGCCGGACCGGGGTCAGCGAGCGACTGCTGCGCTACTACGAGGAGCAGGGCCTGCTGGCGCCGACGAGGTTGCCCAGCGGCTACCGCGTCTACACCGACGCGGACGTGGACACCGTCCGACGCGTGCGCGCCCTGCTCGCCGCCGGCTTGCCGACCACCACCATCGCCCAAGTCCTGCCGTGCATCCGTGACGACGGGACGACCCTCGCGCCGGTGTGCTCCGACCTGGTCGCACAACTGCGCCGCGAGCGCGATCGCATCACCGATGCGATCAAGGAGCTGGAGACGTCGCGAGGCATGCTCGATGCGGTCATTGCGGCAGGCCCGTCCGATATCGACTGAACGGTCCGGAGCGCGGTCAGCGGGGCGACGGCGACCGAGCCCCGGCCGACTCACACCGCCAGCGGTTGCCCGCCCGGACAACCAGGCCGTCGGTGGATGCCGCCTTCCTCCTTCCTTTCGCCCGCGCCTGTGGCCGCCACCGCTTCTTGACTTCACGCTCTGTGCGGCCACGCGGATCTTGGCGGGGCCGCTGGAGTTGCCCGAGACGGTACCGGCTCCACGGTGCGCGGGGAGATCCCGAGCGCCGACGGCCAAGGCCGCCTGGCACTGCCGCACAGCGGGGCCTGGCCACCTCGCCCGCCCCGCGGCGACTTCCCGACCGCGCACAGCGTCGCGAAAGCCCTTGGCGGGGAAGGCCGCCAGCACCGCGTCGAAGGCGACGTCTCCTGGCCCCACGGCGACATGCACCGCGCGGCTGCCGCATGCGTCGCGGCCCGCGACCAGGCCAAGCAGGCAGCTCGAACCGGCGCGTGAGACTTCGGGCAGGCTCCGACTAGTGCCCTGTCGGACGTTTGTCCTGTCACTTCGTCAGGTGCATCTAGGTCTAGGTGCATGGCGGCGCGGCAAGGAAGAGGTTTCTTCACGCGTCGCTACCGTCATGCGGGTGACAGGAATCAATGCCGACAGGCGATGGTCCGAATCCATGCCGGCGGCCTATGAGCAGTATCTGGTGCCGGTGGTCTTTCGGCCCTTCGCCGAGGACCTGACTGCCCGAGCGGCGGCACTCCACCCTCGGCGAATCCTGGAACTCGCTGCGGGGACAGGTGTGTTGACAGCCAACCTGCTCACAGCGGCACCCTCGGCCGAGGTGACGGCCACCGACCTGAACGAGGCCATGGTCGCTTTCGGGTCGACCCGGGCCCCCGGCGCGGTGTGGCGGCAGGCCGACGCGCAGCGGCTGCCGTTCCCGGACGGAGGCTTCGACTTGGTGGTCTGCCAATTCGGCGTCATGTTCTTTCCCGACCGCATCGAGGCATTCACCGAGGTCCGCCGGGTGCTGGCCCCGGGCGGCCGGTTCCTGTTCAACACCTGGGGCCCGCTCAGGACGCACGCCTTCGAAGTCGCGCTACAGGCCGGGCTGGAGCGGGCCTTTCCGGGCGACCCACCACGGTTCTTCCAGACGGTTCCGCACGGCTATGCCGACCCCTGTGTCGTGGCCGCTGATCTGGCGGCCGCCGGGTTCGCTGTCGAGGTCGAGCAGGAGCTGACGCTTCAGGGCCGGGCCGCGTCGACCGCCGACCTCGCCATCGGGTACCTCACCGGGACACCGGTGCGCGCGGCCGTTGAGGAGCGCAGCGACGGACCGGCCGTCCGGGCCACCGTCATCGAAGAGATGACGGCCCATCTGGGCCCGGAACCGGTCACCGCCCCGATGACGGCGTACGTCTTCCGTGCCGCGCCCTAAACGCAGGACGCGCCCGCGCCGAGGATGGGCGTGAGTCGACCTCGACGGTGCTCGTCGCACGGATGCCTGGTGTTCATCAGGCTAGCTTGCCCGCACTCCCACCACCCGCCCAGCGGGCCACCCGGCCCATCACGCCCGCCGGCACAGCGCACGTGGAGGCAGGCGGAGTTGTCCCGCACCGGGGACGCCCGCGGGTGCCGCTGTTTGCGGGGGCTGAGCACCACCGACCCGTGGCGGAGCGGCGGCACGCGGGTCCGGACCGGGACGGCTACCTTCCCTTGCGGCCGCGTACCAGCGCGACGAGGGCGATCACCACGATGGTGACCAGGAGCCAGACGGGAGGGTCGCTGACCCCCTTGTAGGCCAGCACGGTCGAGTCAGTGATCGGGTGCACGGGAACTTTCTCCTTCTCGGGCGATGACCGGCGTCAGCCGGTGGCGTCCTTGCAGGCGGCATCCGTCGCGTCGCCCACCGCTGAAGGGCGACTTGCCCGGCATGATTCGGCAGGCCACCACGGCCCGGCGCACGGTCCTGGATCGAGAGGGCCGTCCCCCTTATTGACGGTGCGGTCGCACCAGTCGCACACAACCATCGCGTCCACGCCCGCGCCTTCCAGAACCCTTGCAGCCTCCTGGGCGGCTTCGAACCAGACAGGTGCCGTGACGGCTGCGGGTGCACGGTCGAGCAGCAGCTTGCTCTCGAAGAGGCTGAGGCCGGTGACCGTCCGGATCGCACGCACCGCCTCCGTCTTCCGGTCGCCCGCCTCCACCAGCAGGACACTGAACCCTGGTTCTTCCATACCCTCTCCCCCGGGCCTGTCCGTGTTCAGCGTTGGCCGGTGCGTCGGCGCTGGGGGCGCGGCGGGCGCCGGCCCGAGCGGCGGCCGGGAGCCGGAGCGCCGTCGGCGGGGGCCGCGCCGGGTGACGAGAAGCCGCCGGGAACATTCGCCCGGGCGGGAGCCGGCACCGCGGCGGCAGGCTGCTCGACCGTACGGCGGGGGCGCGCTGCGCGGGCGACGACGGTGACATGTGGGATCAGCGGGGCGCAGGACGCGCAGACTTCTTCGACGGTCCAGACGCGGCCCACGGTGGGGTCATGACGCAGGATGAGGGTCACGGCGCCGGCGCAGTGCGTGCTGGTGTCCGGGTGGGCCTCGCACCGCGTGTAGCCGCAGTGGCACCATGCGTGGGGACGGACGGTGGCTGCCTTCGCGTGGGCGGCGGCGTGCTGCGCGGCGAACGCGCGCAGCGCGGCCAGGTCTTTGGAGCGCGGTGGCATCCGGCAGGCCGCGGTGCTGCAGGAGACGGTGGCGGAGCGGTCGCTGTGCCCGGTGAGCCGGATCGTCCAGACCCGCCCGGGGACGCGCTCGGTGGAGGTTTCGGTGTGCGCGGTCGTCACGCGGAGTCGTCCATTCATCGAAGGGTGGAACGGGTGGTGTCCGTCCACTATGTGCTACCCCCTCACGGGTTGCACAGTAGGCCCGTGCCGCCACCGCCCTGCCGTGCTGCACGCCAGCGCGTCACCCATGCTGTCCAGGAGCAGACCGGCCAGTCGCCGGCCGGCGAGGCATACAGTCGCCTTGCCCACCACAAGCAGATCCCCAAGCGTAGGCGAGCCGCCTGCGGGTTGTCGCACCGGACGCCTAGGGGCGCGTTGCTGCGGCTGTGATGCCGGACTCCTGCAGCTTGCGAGCGAGGTGTTCCATCTCCGGAAGCGTTCCTGTGCAGCCGCCGTTCACCACACGATGCAGCAGGGCTTTGGCGCTCGTCAGGTCGATACCGAGCTCCGTGCGCAGCACCCGCATGATGGCGACCCCCTTGACCAACGGGCCGCTCACGTGCAGCCTCGCGGGTCCGTGCTCGCAGAGCATCTGGTCGCGTCGCTCGGCCGGCATTGCGCCGCCGCACACGGCTAGTGCTTCTCCGCAGGCGGAGCACGTTGCCTCGACGTCCCACCGAAGGCGGCCGTCCACAAGGGCCTGCGTTCCCCGGCACTCCAGCTCCGTACCGCAGTCCTGACACACCGCCGAGTACGAGACAGATTCGAAAACCACCTGCTCCATGCCACCCCCAATCAAGAGGAGGTTAAGCGACAGGCTCAGCGGGTGGGCGACCGGTGGCCGGGTCGGTGCGGCTCGGGCGGTACCCGGCTCGGGAGCGGGAGCCGGTTGAGAGGATGGTGCCTGGAGAGGTGGATCACGTGAGTGCGAGAGAGGGACGGGAGCACTGGGAGTTGCTCCCTGGAGCCGGGGTGGGGGCACTGCGGTTCGGGATGAGCGCGGCCGACGTCGCTGCCGCGCTGCGGGTCGGCGGGCCGCCGACGCAGGTGGGCGGTCCCTACGGGCAGGAAGCTTTTGCCGACGGGGTGACCGTCTTCTACGACGCGGGCACGCTGGCGTGCATTGCCCTGGACGCGGTCACGGGTCCGCAGGTCCTGCTGGCGGGCTTTGCACTGGGCGGCAGCGATCCTCAGCAGGCGCAGCAGTGCCTCTTGGACTACGCGGCCGAGCACGGCAGCTGCCTGCTGTACACCCCCGACGGCTCCCTCGCCCTGACCGATCTGGGAGTCCTTCTTCGCTCACAGGAGGTCGGTGGCGTGCGGATGTCGCGCCCCGTCTTCGTGAAGGAGGACTGGCTGGAGTCCGAGTACTACCGCGATCGCCTTCCCCTGGAAGGCGCCCCGGCCCCCCACGCACCGCCCCGGCCGCCGCGCGCATGAGCGTTTGCGTGGGCACCGAAGTCCTCCACGGCCCTGCCCGCGTCTGTCACGACAGCAGCGTCCGGCCTCCCGACGCGCACTACTGACCTCGCGCTCCTGCGGCCTTCAGGCGGGCCGTCACGTGGGGCGCCGGGCGATGTGCTGTGTCAGCAGCTTGATCGCCGGCTGGTGGTCGTACTCCTCCGCCACGTCCATGGGAGTGGGCTCCGGCCGGATCGCGCAGCTCCGGGTCGGCACCGAACGCGAGCAGGATCGCGGTGGTGTTCGCGGTGAGCGGCCGGGCGGCTCTGCAGGGCGCTGTCTCCCCCGACATCGAGCGCGTGGGTGAGGAGCGTCGCTTGCCCCAGACCTCGTCGGGATCTGCTCCGTCCGCGAGCAGACGGGCAAGCGTCTGCGCGACCTCGAGTTCCACCGCGTGGTGCGCCGGAGTCCACGCTTCGTCCACCCGGTCGTCCAAGCGCACCCCCCGGCCCGACAACCAGGCGGCTTCCGCAGTGCCACCGATACCTTTGGCCGTGCCGCGGTACCCCTGCACCCCTGCACCCCTCGGGGTGCCCTCTGTGACCGGCCGGCCGGTCACACCTACGAACTCGATGGTCGGCATGTCACCGATGAACCGGGCCTCTGTCCGGAGCGAACCGCGAAACTGCCCGGGCAGTCGGTCCGCCTTGAGCCCGATACCGCAGCTAAAGCCCGTGGCGGTGGGGCAGTGGGGTCCGGCATCATCCCCGTGTGATCGTGATGCAGCCCGTACTGGAGATCTTCGCTGCCGACGACTTTGCGCTCTGGCCGGTTGGCGAGCACGAGTCGTACGGCTACCTCGTTCTGGACGGGAAGCTCGCTCCGGCGGAGGTCGGCACAGCGGTGATGCGGATCGCCGACTGCAACGACTTCGAGCCGGAGGAGGAGCACGGGCCGTGCCCGACCGACCCGCTCGGCTCATTCCTGCACGGGCTGCTCACGATGCCCGACCTGTTCGCCGCCGGCGGGTTCCGGGTGACCGACGACACCACCGGCACCGTCTTCGTCGAGCCGGGCTGCTGCAGCGGCCTGGAAGCCTGGCGGGACTGGCTGGAGGTGCTCGACGGCACCGGCTGCTCCTCCTTCGGCCACGATCCCTCCTCGGTGGCCGAACGCGTCGGCGACGCCGTCCGGCTGACTCTCGACGCCCACGCAACGGACGGCAGTCCGGTGATCGAGCTGCCAGTGGACGAGGTACGGGCGCTCGTGGCCGGTGCCCAGCAGGACTTGCAGGACTTCCTCAGCCTCGCCGGAACTTGGGCCGAACAACACCTGCCGACACACGCCGCCGCCGTCATCGCCGCTCTGGCACGGGCACTGGACCTGAGGCCTACACCATGACCAGCTTCCCGACCCACCGAACGCGCGTGCACGACGCCCGCCTCCCCCTTCACCGTCGGCACAGCGCGCTGCGGACCTGTATCACTCTCTTTGCGCCGTACGGCTTCCGGGCGACATACCACCACCTCACGCTCAGCGCCGCGATCCCCCGGCGGCTGGAGGCGGACCCGGACGCGCTGGTGCGGGCGGTGGAGGAACTGCATGAGGCGCGGGTGCTGTGGCTCGCGCGGGCGGAGGAGTACGCCGCGCAACGCCGGTCAGAGAAGCGGGCCGGGCGGCGGGCTGTGGTGAACCCGCGACCGTGGTGGCTGCAGAGCTGGTGGGAGGGCTCGAACCGCGCCTGGTACGAAGACCCGTTTCGCCATCCGTCGCTGCGGCTGGCCGAGTACGTCAGGCGACAGAACACGATGCTGGACGGCGCCGGTCTTCCCGGCTGCCCCGCCTGCGGGGACGACAGACCGCTGGAGTCGATCTCGACCGGGCACGGCTGGGTGGAGCTGTGTCGTGGGTGCGCGTGGGTGCTGGCGCCATGTCCGTGCGGGCAGCGGCACCGGTTCGTCCCCCAGACCCCGTTCAACTGGAAAGGGATCTGGCAGCGGGCGCACATGAGCGATGACGGCACGCCGAACCCGCATTGGGCGCGGGCTAGCCAGTTGGATGTGGCACGGGAGTCTTGAGTGTGGCTGATCGGCGGGGTGGTGTGCGCTCGTCCGATCGTTGCCCGCCGCGCGGGTTGTCGTGTGCCGCGCTCCTCGTGGCGAAGAGAGATCGCGCTGCCGAGAGGTCGCCGGCCGGTCACCACACGTCGACGGACCAGATGTCGCCCCTCTGATGTCCGTCTGGATCTGGGTCGCCTGACCCGTACGGGTCAGGGTCGGCGACGACGTGGATGCGGGCGGCGGACGCGGACACGCGGTAGCAGTCCATGTCACTCGACGTGTTCTGCTTGTCGCGTTCGATCGTGTGGCCCAGGGCCAGGATGGCGGCCTGCAGGTCCTTGAAGGGGACTCTGGGTGCGAATTCCCCGTACTCCCGCGAGAGCGGGGACGGCACGGTGTTCGGGGACTGGTCGTACAGCAGCCGTTGGATCTTCACGCCGAAGCCGAAGCACGACATCCGCCCTTGCCGCCCTGGCTGGTCCGGCGAGAAGTTGATTTCCACGAGCCCGTAGTCCCGCCGCAGTACGCCACCACCGGGAACGTCGAGGCATGTCGCCCCCAGAGCGGTCTCCCAGCCCTCCGGGTCGGCACCGAGGCCAACTCCCAAGGCCTCACCGCAAACGGCGACGTGAGCGTAGAAGTCCAAAGCGGACAACCGCCAGTTCCCTCAACTATCCGGACGGGACACCACTTGCTGACCTCCGCACAGGACAGGCGGATCAGTGCCCAGTATGCGGTGATCGTACAGAGCGGCCGGTCATGGCAGTCGCCGCCGGGTGAGTTTGCCGCCGTCGGCGACGTCGCGGACCCAAGCGGGACGCACTTTCAGATCAGCCGTGGTCTTCCCTGTTCTTCCTGACAGAACCGGGCTTCGCTCACCATGTCCCGTCAGCCAAGCCGGAACCTGCGCGTGGGACCGCCGCAGCCATCAGCTGGCACGCACGTTCCGGCTTACCCGGGTTCAGGATTCCGGGAACTCGCGCGAAACCGCTCTTACCTGTGCAGACGTGGAATCCGCTGCACCATCCCTGACAAGGTCGACCAGGCCCGCAAATGAAAGAAGCCCGGCTCCCGCGGCGGCCGTCCACCGAAGTTCGACCTCGAGGACTACAAGGCCCGGCACGCCGTCGAGTGCGACATCAACCGGCTGAAGCGGCACCGGGCCGTCGCCACGCGGTACGACCAACTTGCTGTCCGCTACGACGCGACATTGCTGGTCGCCGCCATCAACGAATGGCTGTGACCGGCACGCGACCACGTCTCAAGCCCACACCGCCCTGACCACGGCGTGGCCTGCTGCAGCCGCCCGCCCATAGAACTCTTGGAGGCCCCTGTGACAGTCGAGGAACTCCTGCCTGACCTGCGCCTCGTCCCAGCCGGCCCAGACGAGCTTGGCACCGGCGACGTTCCACAGTTCGCCGAACGAGACACGTGCGAGGAAGCCTGCGGCCCGTGACACCCCAGGCGGCTCCAGAATCCCCAAGGGCGGGTTGGAGGGGTCGGCATCGGCGCTGTGCGCCACTGGCCGCCCGCCGTAAATCGGCAGCTCCCAAGAGCCGTCGGCATCCGCATCGAGAACATCGGCCGCGGCGTAGAGGTCATTGACCGAGCCCCAGACCTTGTCGATCGACTCGGCGATGCCCGCTGCATACTCGTCGGGGTGGTTCTCCCAAGCCTCCCACATGAACGCTGCAAGCCAGGTGTGGTCGTCCCGGATCTCGGATTCCGCGACGGCGCGCATGTGCATGTGGATGCTCACGGCGACGAGTCCTTCCAGTTCGGCGGCCCGCCTGCCGGGCCGGACGGAGAGAACCTACTCGACGGCACTGACGGCTCGACCCCCGTCTCTCAACGCCGGGATGCCCGGCTCTGCCAGGACGCCCTCCGATACCCGAACGCCGTGTGTCGTCGTGATCGACCACTGCGGGCCTGTGCACGTCCGTACGGGCGGCCCTGCGTCCTCGTGGTCCTGAGACGCGTCCGGCTGCTCGGCTCGGGCAGGGTGGTCCGCGCACCCGGCCGGACAAGGTTCGCGCCCAGAAAGGCGTACGGCTCCCGAGCGAACCGCGCCTGGCTGCGCAAGCCGGTATCCGCTGCACGAGCCCGGAGGAGCGAGACCAGACTGGCGACGAGAGACGACAAGCTCGCCACCCACTACGAGGCGACCGTGCTGATCACGGCCATCAATGCATGGCTGTGACAGCACGGTGGCGGAGGCCTCGCGAGGCGGGACGAGCCCAGGGCCGGTGACACATCACTCGACGCCGAGGGGTCCGATGCCCAGGTCCTCCCGCATCAGGCGACGCATGTGCGCCATAGCCTTGCGTCGCCGCTCTATCAGGGGCGCGTCGTCGGCTGAGCCGACCGCCACTCCACGGGCATAGGCGTCGCGGATCGCGCGCAGGCAGTGGAACGCCTCGTTCCCCGCCTCCACGACCTGCGGCGGGCCCACGAGCCAGAGGCGCTCGCTCGCCGTGTAGACACCGGTGCCACGCACGGCCTCCCGCACCGCTGCGTCTCGTGCCGACTCGGACATGTGGTCGCCCAGGGCGACGGCCCGTATCTCCTCACCCGCGGCTTTGAGGGCGGAAACATACTCCGTGTAGACCTCGCGCCGGACTTCCAGAGCGTGCCTGGCTTCCTCCCGCCGCCACCGGTTACGGTCGGCGACCAAAGTGGCTGCGATACCGATGACGGCACCGGTCAGTGTGGAGAGCAAGGGCGTCCAGTCCATGTGTCGCAGCTTCTTCCACGCCGGTGCGCCGGCACCAGTGGCTTTCGCTACGAATGACTGTGACCAGTACATTCGAAACGCGCCCCAGGGAGGCCTGCCCGCAGACGGCGGGGGCGGGACGGGGGGCGTGCGTCGGTCACAGCGGTCCTCTCTGTGGTTCAGCTGTGTGCCGCGTTCAACGCCCTGTCGCGCGTGCGCCGCTCGAACTCGGCGTGCGGCTCCAAGCCGCAGGCGGCACGCCGCTCCTCCAGCCGCTGCGGGTCCTCGACCCGATACGCCTCGACGTTGGTGGTGGTGCCGGTGCCGATGTCCTGGTACCGCATGCCGTAAAGCCGGGGCCTCGCCCAACTGCTGTGCCTTGCTTGTCGCGGGCCCTGTCACGGCCTGTTCGGAGCGGGCCGTCACTGGGACGCTCCGAACAGGGTGCGCAGGTTCTCTGGGCGGTAGCCCGGCGCCGACACGGTGGGACTCAGCGGCTCCCGGCCGGCGGCGGCAGTTTCAGGTTCAGCGGGCCGCAGCCGAGGCGGGCGGCCTCGGCCTCGACGTAGCGGGGAAAGAGGGTGCGCAGATCCGCGCTCATCCCGCTCCTGTGGGCCTGTACGAGGAACACCGTCGCGCCCGCCTGACAACGGGCCCGGAAGACACCGAGGTTGGGGCCGAGGCCGCCGTAGCCGACAGCGGAGCGCACCCGGTCCCCCTCGTTCAGCGTCATCCTCGTGAAGATCGCGGCCAGCCGCGGGTCCTCGACGGTCATCAGGCGCTGCTCCGGCTGCGAGCCGGTGATGTCCCGGTCGCAGGTGCGCACCGGGCCGTGCCCGGCGGTGATCATGGGGTAGTGGCCCGGCTTGCGCTTCTTGCCCAGGGTCAGCCCCTTGATGCCGCAGAGCGCGTCCGGCATCTCCGTGCGGGTGTAGCGGGCGGCCCTCGGCAGGCGTTCGCCCGGATCGGCGATCGTGCCGGTGCAGCCCAGGTCCGCGCTGACCTTGTTGACGAGCTTCACGACCATGCGGGCCATCCCGTCCCGCTCCTTGGTGCGCGGCTCCAAGTCGGTGATCCAGCTGCCCTGGGCGATGTCCACGACGGTCGGCCCGTCGAGGTCGCCGGGGCGGCCCAGGCAACCGTCCGGGATGGCAAGCCAGGCGCGGTTGTCCGAGGCCATGCCCAGCAGGCCGCCGCCGAGCGGGGTGAGGCGGGCGGAAAGGAACTCATCAGCCCACTTGCCGTCGTCGCCGGCCCGGTCGTCCAGCCGGTGCACCCGCGCGGTCAGCGCCCATTCGTCGCCGTCGCTGTTCGTCAACTGGCAACTGCCGGTGGGGCCGTCCATGGAGCGCCCGCCGTGCAGCACGGGCGCCTCGACCGCCTTCACGTCCTCGGGCTCGCGGAAGATCGGGGCGAGGTCATCGCGGGAAAGCGCGCCCCAGCACACCTCGTCCGGTGCGAACGGCCCGGCCTGCGTCTGCCAGGCCATGCCGCCGACGCCGAGCAGCACCCCGGCGAGACCCGAGGCCAGCAGCGGCCGGACCCGGCCGCGCAGCAGTCTGCGCCAGTGCCACCGTGGCAGGCGCCGCTCGCTGAGCAGCTCCCGCTCGGCTGGCAGGGGCTGCCCGTACCGGTTCGGCTCGTCCGCGGTGCTGCTCACCGGGCGCCTCCCTTGGGGGCTATGGGGGCGCAGCCCAGGCGAGCGGCGGCTGCGTTGGCGAAGACGGCCAGGTGGCTGGCGTCAGTGGAAGCGCCCATCAGGAAGGTGGCGGGCCGGCCGGCGCAGTCGGCTCGTACGATCGCGTGCTTCTCGCCGATGGTGCCCGTGCCGCGCCACCCGCGGGCCGCGGGGCGTTCGCCCGTGATGCCGTCGAACACCGCCGCCAGCCGGGGCTGCGCGACCATCGCAAGTTCCAGGTACGGCACGCCGTCGCGATCGCCACGGATGCTGCACGTTTGCAGGTCGCGGGTGGCGGCGCCGGTCTGGTCCTCGACGTCGTCCGTGCCGAGGTGCAGGCCGCGGATGCCGCACACGTCGTCCGAGGTGCTGAAGACGCGTTCCGGCTTGCCCGGCAGGTCGTAGAGCGGCGAGCTGACCCTCAGTGGCACGTCGGGCGCGCAACCGGCCGCGGCCATACCACGGTTGGCCGCCGCGACGAGCAGTACCGCCGCCTGACGGGCGCCGCCCAGATCGGCCGGATCGTTCCGGGTGTACGAGGGGCCGCTGGTGTATGTGCCGGACGCGTGCATGGTGACGACGGTCGGACGGCCGTCCTGCGTATCGCAGGACTTCGGGAGCACCAGCAGGCCACCGCGCCCGTTCACCGTGCCTGGAAGCCCGTCCGGGAGCGGTACCATGTCGCCCCCCAGGTAATTGTCATGGACCATCTCGAGCCGGGCCTCCGCGGACTTGGGGACCGGGCCGTACTCGACGGACACCCGCTGCTCGGTGGAGACCTTGTCGCCGTCATAGCTGCTCTTGTAATCGCTGGCGATGACGACCTCGCACCTCCCGGTCGGACGCTCGCGGGTAGGCGCCGTCTCCTGGCCGGTACGCGACCCGTCGTCATCGTCGCCGAAGGCCTCGTCACCGAGGAAGGCCGGGCCGCTGCCCTCCTCCCAGGCGCCCCAGCAGTAGCGGTCCTTCGGCCATGGCCAGGCGTCCGCCGCCCACGTGCCGAGCCCGGTGCCCGCAAGCACGAGTATCAGCGCGGAGATGAGCAACAACCGGCCGCGCCTGCCGTGCGGCAGCGCTCGGCGCAGCCGACCGGACGCCGCGGGCGTCTCGTCTGTCTCACTCACCCCGTGATCCCCTCCGGCGCCAGAGTGTATCCCCCACGAACGGGAGCGCGGGAAGTTTGTTCGCCGCACCGCTTTGCAGGGGAACCCTGGCACGCAACCCGCCCCATAAGGCCGCATGAAGGCGGCCGGCTACGCCGGACTCGCTGAAGTGGAGCCGATCCACGTGGAGTTGTGTGCACGACACGAACCGGAGGGGCCGACATATAGCGCAAACGTTCGCAGATCACGTGCTTCAATGACCACATGATGGAGGATGGCGCATCGCTGGGGCCGTTGGAACTGACCGGCGGCCACTGGGGAATCGGGGACGCGACGCGTCCGGACACACACTGGGTGGAGTTCCGCCCCGACGGGCTCTACCAGCGCGAGCCGGACTCGGAAGGATGGTTGATCCCGTGGTCCAGGATCATGTCCGGCATCCGGATCACCTGGGGCAAGAACTCCTGGAACACGAACACGCGGGGCATGTACACGTTGAAGGGGACGGTCGCCGGGCGCGAGGGCGGTTGGATGCACATGACGCTGCGCCAGCCGTACGAGGACTGCCCGCTGCGTTTCGAGCGGCACGCGCGCCCGTACCGGGCGGTGGACGCGCTCCGACTGGAGGCGCTGCTGCGGCAACTCCTCGACAAGGGCCAGCTACACCTCCTCGGCAGCCCGGAGTGGGTGAGCCGTGCCGTGGGGCACCTGGCCGGCGGGAAAAACAGCTGGATCACGCAGCGTGCGCTGCGACAGGTGACGGCGGAGGCCCTGGAGGCGGCTGGACCGGGCAGCTTCTGAAGAGCCCGTCGGACCAGACCAGCGCCGAGTCACCGGCGAGGATTGCCGCTACCGCACCGATGTCCTCGGCGCCGCGGCCCGGTTCCACCCCCCACCTGGATCGCCGGCGCCACGGCCCCGCGGTCACCGGCTGCCTGCCAACCCGACACGCCGCAGCGGGGGCCGATCTGCTCTTCAGGCCGATGACGGAGCGTCTGGTGCCGGGCGGGTTGGGGAAGTCATTCCAGCCGGTGGTCAGGTGGGGTGCTTCGCCAGGCCCGCACCGAGCACGGGGTGAGCCGCTTGCAACACCAGTAGGCGGCCATCACCAGCGCCATCCGCCACTGGCCCAGCGGACTCCAGGTCACCGACCCGCGGCCGGGGAAACCCGCCCGGTCGATGGAGACCTCGGGCTCGGAGGCCGACAGGGGTGCGGTCATGACACGGCGCCGTCCATGTGCTGTCGCCGGGCGGAGTCGGCTGGATTACGAAACCCTCCCAGGCGACGGCTCGAGGCCGCAGACCAGTTCGATGGTGTCGCCGATTCGCACTCGTCCCGAGTGTGTGACTGTGGCCAGTACGTCCAGTCTCATGTCGTGGGCCCGCGCGATGGCTTGCAGGATCAGTGGGGAGTGCGGCAGGTCCTGCTGGGCCGCGTTGGTCATCACGCATCGCTCGCTGGAGCGCTCGAGCCGGATGCGCAGGGTGTCGCCTATCCGGGCGGTGCTGTTGAACCACTCGTCCTCCACGAACGGAGGTGTGCCCGGCGGTGTCCGCACCAGCAGGTTCGGCCGGAACCGGCGCTCATCGACCGGCACGCCCGGAACGGCCGCGCGGACCCAGTCGAGTGTGGCAGTGGTCAGAAGGCTCAGCGGAAGCTCGTCGAAGTGCGAGACCGTGCCCTCGCGAGCCACTTCGATGTCGTTCCGGTCAAGGTAGCGTCGCAGGTAGTCGGTGGGATCGGGTACCGGGACGCCGTCCGGGTCCAGCAACTCGGGCATCTGCGTGACCAATTCTCCGGGGTACCGGGACCGCAGCCGCAAGAGCCCCGGCATACGCCGGAACCGGCGCGTAGACTTGCCCGAACCGAACTTCCCCTCGGCGTCCCGCACTGCGTAGAGCCTGTCGCCGGCGACACCTCGGGCATCGATGGCGGCCTCGCTCAACAACTCACCGCCGGTGGACTTGATCGGATACCGCCAGATCCGCTCGATCGTGCCCAGCACCTTGCTCATGTCCGTCCCTCGTCGTGGTTGCGGTCAGTGGCTTCCGAGCGACCTGGCCCGGAAGCCGTAGGGACCGCGCCCCAAGGGGGGTGTCAACGCTTCCGCGCGAAATGCACTGCCGCGGCGGTCGGCTTCCGTCAGGTGCCGCATAACTGACCGATGATCAACGAGCGGCAGCACAGACGATAGGACTTACGGCCGAAAAGGCTCAAGAATCCTGCCCGACTTCGGGCAGGATCTGTGGGAAACGAGTCGGCGGCAGGTGACGCAGCGAACTCGTTTCTCAGGCCCTCGTACTGGTCAAGTGCTCCTTTGTCCGGAGCGCAGGATCAGGCGGAGTCCGTGTTCACGTTGGCAGGGTCCCTGTGAGAGCGGACCGCGCAAGATCCTTGCAGGCGGACTAGTCAGCCTGCTCTGCGGACAGTTGATCTCCCTTTCCGTGGACCCATTCGTGCCGGTTCCGAACAAATGATCCCTCCGGGGGTCGACGCGAAGACCGGGCGGAGGTACGCACGGATGAGGGACGCGGGCCGTCCGCCTGACCGACAACGAGAAGACGATGACCATCGACCGGGTCGCCGGGGTCGCGGTCCGCCACCCTCAGGTCGTCGCCGCGCGACGCCACTACGGCCTGCAAGTACATACGTGTATCCCCTTCGACCTGGAATCGAAGGGAGGTTCCGAGGCGACGGTCCGCATCCCGAAGGCCGATCTCGTCCTGACGGACGCGAATCTGCGGGACAATCACGGAAGTTGACGAGGCGACCCGCTGCAACCACCACAAGGTGGCCCAGTTGCCCTCCGGGAAGACCTTCGAGTCGTGGCGGAAGGCCGACTCCTCGATCTACCGCGTGTCGACACGGCATACGAACGCCGGTCTGTGATCGTGACCTCGAACCTCCGTCCGTCAGGATTCGATTCGATCATGCCGAAGACGCTGGCCACCGCAGCCGTCGACCGGCTCCTGCACCAGGCCCACATCGTCCTGGCCGAAGGGTCCTCACTGCGGCTGACCCAGGCCAACAGCGGTCAGGGCGTCGTCCCCCTCGCCCCGGCCGGCTGACCCAGTCTCCTCAGACGGGTTCCGGAAGCGGACCAAGATGTTTGATCACACGCTCACGCAGTAGCAGATATTCCTCCCAGCGGCGGGGCAGCGGGCCCGGCGGACGCACGACGAGACGAGCAGCCGTGACCGTCTGCCCGCGCTGGAACTGCTCCCGGGTCAGATCGAGCTCCACACCGTTGGGCAACTTGTTCCACCAGTGGAAACCGTGCTGTGTCCCGTCAAGGTGCACCTCGCCGACCACGAGACCACCGCCGAAGACGTCGTTGACGATCAGGGCGGTGATGTCACAGTGCCCCCAGGCCGGGTTGCCCGGCTGCCAGTCGGCCTGGTCGTCGGGCGAGCAGGTGTCGGCGGCCCAGCTGGCACGCAGGGCCTTGTCGAGATCAAGCAGGTTCCAAGAGGTCATGCCGTCAGCATCGCAGCCACCGCTGATATCACAGGCGGCGCAGGCGCACGGCCCGACGGTCCCGCACATCGCATGGATACAGCCGAGGATCCTGCGACGACGGCCCCGTCGTGAAGGCGTTGGTTCACTCTGAGGCTTCCTCGTCGCCTGTTGCGTGTCCGTTGGCGCAGCGGGACTCGACGGATCCCCATCTGCGCAACGGGCCTGGGCCCAGCGTTGCTGTGCTCAGCGCCGGGGCGCCGCACGACGACTGGAAGTGCCGTTCCTCTCCCCCGGTTCGCGCAGCTCGCGCGGCCGGAGACGAACACCCCTGGTGAGCGGGAAGACGGCGAGTGGCATCGCGAGTGCCGTCGCCGAGAGAGCGAGCGAGAACGGCACGGTGGCCTCGGACGGGACGGTGACGAGCTTGAAGGTGTCGATCGCGGTGTGAACCAGCGCGGGCGCCCAGATACTGCGGCCCGCCTGCTCGTAGAGATGGGCCAGTGGCCAGGTGGTTACGGCGGCGACCGTCATGGCGGCGATGCCTACGGCCGGGCCTGCGGTGAGGAGGATGGGCAGGTGGGTCAGGGCCAGCAGCGGCATCGAGGCCAGGACGGCGCGGTTGAAGGAGCGCTTGTGGCGCAGGCGGGCGTAGGTGTAGCCGCGCCAGGCGAGTTCTTCGGCGAGGCCGTGGTAGACGAAGACGCCCATCAGGAGCCACACGGCATCATCGCGGAGTGTGACGCGGTGGCCGGTCAGGGCGGTGAACACGGGGTAGACGCAGAGGCATCCGGCTGCCGCGACGGTGGCGACGGCCAGGGCGCGCGGACGGGGCCGGGTGAGGCCCAGGGCTGCTGGTAGTTCCCGCCACGGTGTGCCCTGGAGTACGGCCACGAGGGCTGCGCACGCCGCTGTTGCGGCCAGGGCCGCGAGGGCTGCCTGCGGGGTCGGGACGGCGGGCGCGGTCATCTGCAGCACCAGCCAGATCAGGGCGAATCCCGTGACGAACCTCTTCATGCGGGCAGGAGCTTCCTCAGGTGGCGGCGGTCGTTGGCACCGGTCTTCTGGTAGACGCGGTACAGGGTGTTGCTGACGGTGCGGGGCGAGACCACGAGTCGGCCGGCGATCTCCTTGTCGGTCAGGCCTTGTGCCGCCAGGTGCGCGATGGTGCGTTCGCGGGCTGACAGGGGCGCGGCTTCGCCGAGGAGACCCAGAGGTGGGGTGAGGACGTCGTCGCAGTGTTCGAGCAGCGTGCGTGCTTCGGCCGTGGCGGCGGTGGCAGCCCTTTCCCGGCCGGCCTGGCGGTGCAGTCGGGCCAGTTCGGCGTAGGCCTCGGCGGCGTACATATGGGCGCCGACCTCGGCGAGGGTGCGGGCGACCCGGCTCAGCAGTGCCTCGTCGCCGGTGGCGAGGGCACGGGCGTAGTGGAGCCGGGCGGTGAGGAACGGGCCTTGGACGGGGTGGTCGACGTGGACCGCCGGATGGGCGGCGAGGCCCAACCGGGCGGTTTCGTGCAGTGCCACGACCGCGTCGGCGTATCCGCGGTGGCTCATGGCGTCGTCCACGGCCTCGTGCAGGGCCCGTGTGGCGGTGACGTGGTCGCCGGCACGGTGGGCGGCGCGGGCACGGACGATCTGAGTCACGGCCGCCAGGTGCCCGGTACGGGTGTCGGTGAGCACATGCGGGTCGCTTTCAGTGCCGGCGGTGTGTCGCAGGCAGCTGTGGGCGAGCGCGGTGGAGAGACGAGCCCTGACCTGCCAGGGCTCCCAGCCGACCTGGTAGCCGGGGGTGAAGGTGACGTAGGTCAGTGCCTTGCGGGGGCGCCCTCGCTCGTACAGGGCCCAGCCCAGGGCCAGACCACGCTGAGCGTCGAGGCGCAAGGCGTGGCTGTGACTGGCGTGGTGGTAGACGCGGGCCAGCTGGTTCTCGGCTTCCTCGAGGCGCCCGGCGAACAGCAGGGCGATGGCGTGGATCTCTTCGCGGCTGTCCTCGATCAGCGGTCGCATCGAAGGTCGCTGCCCGGCATCGGCGCTGACCTGTCGGTAGGTTTCCAGGGCGTCCAGCGGGCGGCCCTGGTGACACTGGATGACCACGGTGAGCAGCCCGGCCTCGATGCGGTGGGCGCGGGATGCATGGCTGCGCAGGGGGGCGCAGGCGTTGAGGGCTTCGGGGAAGTGTCCTCGGAAGTAGGCGGACACGGCGCCGACGAGTGCCGCGTCGGGGGCCGGCAGCCGGCCGGTCATTGCTTCGGCCTCGCGGTAGCGGCCGGCCAGGGCGAAGGCTCTGGCGCGTACGGAGTCCAGGACGGTGCTGTCCTCGAGGCGGTCGGCGGTGACGTCGGTGGCGAAGGCGTCGAGTTCGCCGAAGGCCGCACAGGCCAGGAGGGTGCGGGCTTTCAGTTCGGCGGTTTCGGCGGTGCGGTAGGTGTGCCAGGCGGCTCGTGCCAGTCGGGATGCGGCCGGCAGATCGTGGGAGTTCAGGGCGTGCCGGGTGGCACTGATCAGGTCGTCGTACGAGGGCACGTCTCCGGCGTCCAGGTGCCACTGGGCCAGGCGGACCTGCTGGGCGGCCGGTTGCGCTGCGGCCTCGGGCAGGATTGCCTTCCAGGTCCGCAGGTGATGCTTGCTGCGCGACCGGGCGGCGTCCTGGCGCAGTACGTGTCCCAGGTAGGGGTGGGCTATGACGACGTAGCGCTGCTCGGGTGCGGTGCGACTGCCGTCGCCGCTGTGGTCGGCGTGGCCTGCGGGGTCATCGGGCAGGGTGGGCCCGGGCCGTGCCGGGTGCGAGTGCGGGTCCGGGTTCGGGTGCGGGTCCGGGTGCGGGTCCGGGTGCGGGTGCGGGTGCGGGTCCGGGGAGTGGATCAGGCCGTGATCCTCCAGGTCCACCAGCGCGGGAAGGCCGACGAGCTTCTCCAGGACGTCCAGGCGGGCGGGTTCGGCCAGTGCGATGAGTTCCAGCGTGTGGCGGGCCTCGGCTCCGATCGGCTGCAGGCTGCGGGCGACCAGGTCGCGCAGCGTGGCCGACGTGGGCACCACATCGGGAAGGTGCCACCGGCTGCCGGTCGCAACGAACAGGTGCCGGGTGAGGGCTGCGCGCACCAGTTCTCGCAGCAACAGCGGATTGCCGGCGGACATGCGGGCCAGGCGGACCACGCTGGACGAGGTGAGCCGGCCGGTGAGCAGGGCGCCGGCCAGGCGGCGGCAGGCCAAGACGTCCAGCGGGCCCAGGTCCAGGCGGGCCAGGTACTGGTCCTTCCACAGCACATGCAGGTGCGGGTGGGCTTCGTCGGCGTTGACGGCCATCAGCACCTTGGCGGTGCGCCGGGACAGCAGCAGCCGCAGCGTCTCGATCGCCGGTGGCGACAGCAGATGTGCGTCGTCGATCCACAGCAGCCGCGGGCGACGCGGAGGGGTGCGCAGCAGACGCTGCGCGGTCGGCTCGACCATGTCGGGCGTCAGGTGGTCGACCGCGGTGACGGGGCCGGAGCCGGGGGGTGCGGCAGACGTCGAGGGGATGTCAGCGATTTGGTCCCGTCCGGCCGTGCTGCCGTTGGAGGGCAGCGCAGCGGCGGCGATCTCGCGGCCCAGACGGCTCTTGCCGATCCCGGCGGGGCCCACCAGCATGACGCCGCCGGGGCCGCTGGGGGCGGTCAGGATATTCGAGGCGGCCGACCGTTCACGGTCCCGGCCGACGAGCGCCGGCGTGTCGATCAGGTGGAGCAGGTCCGCTGTGCTCGTGGTGGGGTGAGATGGCGGGGAGGGTACGGCGGGTACTGCCGAAGCCATGGAGTTCAACCTCGTGTGTGGGATGGGACGGCATGCGCAGATCGGTCCGTCTGTTCACCTACAGGGGTAACGGCCGCCGGCGGCCCGCAGCACTGGGGAACGACCCCAGGAGGCACCCCAGGAATTGAGGGCGCCCCTCCCGGCACTGGCCGGCGGAAGGCCGCACCAAGAGGGGGGCGGCACGACCGCCACGGTCCGACGCCCTGTGGGTCCCGGGGCATCCGCCAAGTTCGTCCCGGGCATCCGCCGGTTTCCGGAAGTAGCCGGGTCATGACCTACGAGCCCCTGGGGGTCCGGCTGCACGCAGGGTGCCGTGGAGGGTCCTGCCACCCTCTGGGGTTCACGGCAGCGGGAGGGCGACCTTCACGGCGTAGACGGCCACCAGGCCGTACCCCACGCGAAACGTCCAGGCCCGGGCGCGCGTGCCGATGCGCGCCCCGGCGAACCCGCTCACTGCGACGAGCGACTGCTGCCATACGAGCGACGCGAGGAACACTCCGGCGACGAAAACCGCCCCTGCCGTGCCTCCGCTGAGGGCCGCGCCCTGGGCCGTGGTGAGTGCCGCGAAGTACAGCGCGGTGGTGGGGTTGACCAAGGTCAGCGCCGCGAAGCGGGTGAAGGTCCGCACGGCCCCGGCGGGCGGCGTTCCCGCCGACGCGGCCGATCCGGCGACGGGCCCGGTCGAGGCCCGCAGCCCCCGGTACGCGATGGCCGCCAGCACGATCGCCGACACCAGCCGCACCCATGCCTCGACCCCCGAGAGCACGGACGCCACCAGCGGGCCGAGTGCCGTCGCGAGCGCCGCGTAGGCCATGTCGACGACCGCCACTGCGCCGGCGGCGGCGACGGCTCCGCGGCGCTCGCGCATGCCCTCCTGGATCAGCAGGACGCCCATCGCGCCCAGCGGCATCGCCACACCGAGGCCGGCGGCTGCGCCGCGGACCGCGATGTTCCACAGTTCGTTCATGCGGCAAACGATGGGGCCTCCCCGAGATCAGCGCGGCCGGCACCCGGCCCCTACCGCGATAATCGCGGCATGGACGCACTCGACAGTGAAATTCTCGGCGTACTGCAGGAGGATGCGCGGATCTCGTTCCGCGATCTCGGCGTGCGGGTCGGGCTGAGCGCCAACGCGGCGGCCGACCGAGTCCGGCGGATGCGCCGCGAGGGCGTCATCCGCGGCTTCACGACGTTGGTCGACCCGGCGGCGTCCGGAACCCGCGAAGGTCTCCTCGTCTTCATCGACATCACTCTGCGCCAGGACACGACCAACGAAGAGTTCGAGGACGCGGTACGCCGCCTCCCTGGTATCACGGAGGTCGTCCACGTCACAGGTGCCCACGACTACCTCGTCCGTGCCCGCGCCGCCGACGCCGCGGCGCTGGACAGCCTCCTCCGCCGGCTCAAAGGCGAGGCGGGCGTCGCCCAGTCCAACACCCGCCTCGCTCTTCGTTCGGCCCGCTAGAACCGTGACCGGCCGGGTTCACCGGGCCGGTGTGGTCCGGGAGGACTGTTCAGGCCGGCGGAGTCTCCGGGACGTGTGTTCAGGCCGGCGGAGTCGCAGTGTGCGCCGTCCTCGGGCCGGAGCGTGGGACTGGGGGTGGGCCCGGTGAACAACTGCGTTGCGGCTCCGCGCACCGCGGCGAAGGTCTGGCCGGACAGTCGTGGCCGGAGTTCCAGTCGTCTGGTGACGAAGAGGCCGAAGAGCAGCGCTCCTGATGCGGCGAGACCGGTCACCGCCCAGGCACCGGCAAGGCCGGCGTCGCCGCGGGCGTCGAAGTACATGATCGAGCGGACACCGCCGATGATGTGCCGTGCGGGCTCGAAGAGGGACAGGAACCGGAAGAACGACGGGAGCGCCTGGAGCGGGACCGTGCCGCCGGAGGAGGGCAGCGCGAGCGCCATGAAGATGAAGGTGCCCAGCAGCGGAGCAAGGGACCCGAAAGCGGCGACCAGCGCCTGCTGGCCGATGCCGACGGCGGCGATGGCGGCGCTGGTGAACACCCATAGAAGTGCTGCGTGGGGGGTGTCGACGCCCAGCAGGAGACAGGCGGACGCGATCATGGTTGCGGCGACGGGGCCCAGGGCGGCCGAAGTGGCGCACTTGGCCAGGAAGAGCCGGGTACGGCTGATGGCAACCGGCGAACGGTAGGTCAGGGATGCGTGCGCTTCACCGAAGGCGTGACCGACGGCGGTGTCGAAGATGCCGCTGATCACTGAAGCGCCCAGATATCCGGCCAGCAGTATCAGCACGGTGTAGTAGAAGGCGGACAGGCCGATTCCGGAGTTGGCCGGGAGTGGACGGTAGGGGGTGACGGTCAGTTTCAGCGGGTCGGCGAGCAGCAGGCGGGCCGCCGGGGCAGCAGATCGGGCGGCGGGCTGGGCGAGCAGGTCGTGCCCGATCCGTCGGGAGACGGCTGCCCATGCCGGTTGGAGGCCGCCGCTCGTGAAGGACACGCCGAGACTGCCGGCACGAGGGTTGGTCAGCAGGGTCACCTCCGGCTGCTCGGGTGCGGTGGCAACGCGCTGCTCGAGCAGGTTGTGCAGACGGGTGCTGAAGTCCGGTGGGATGACCAGGGCCCCGTACACGCTGCCGGAGTCGAGCCGGTCGGTGGCCTCGGCCATGCTCATGGGCTGAAGTCGCAGCCGTTGGTCCTTGTCGGCGCGGGCGATCAGGGCGTCGGCGATCTGTGCACCCTTGCCGGCGGTGTTCCCGGGCGACAGGCGGTCCTGATTCACCACGGCCACCGGCAGGTGCCGCAGTTTCTCGCCTGGGTCGACGATGCCGCCGAAGTAGGCCAGGGAGAGCAGGAAGATCACCACGGCGGCGACCGCGGTGGCTCCTCCCCACAACTGCGGTCGGCGCATCAAAAGGGCGGCGGCTCCCCGCCGTGCACTGTTGGGAGCTTCGAGGGTCATACGGTTCCTTCTGTTGCTGCTCGGTGCCCGCCGGGCCTGCGGACCGGAGAACTGGGCGTGGAGCCCACCCGGAATCCCGCAGCCTTCAGCCGTTTCGCGGAAACGCTGCCGCGCATGGGGCCGGGGTGCGGGAGAACGCCTGCTCGGGGGTGAGCGGTTCCGGGGTGAGTGCGCGGTTCAAGGTCCGGCATGGAGTCGGGAGCCGGCATGGATTTCCCCGAATACTCCGGGCAAGCAATACCAGGGTCACCCTCTTCATTCCCCTCACCCAGAGTAGTCTTTACTCAAGCTCCCCAGAGTAGTCTTTACTCAAGATGGACAACGGGGCGATCGGCACTTCACGGCGGCCGATGCCTTGTTGAAAAGGCGATGCAATTGCCGCCCGTAGTCTAGTTTTCGAAGCGACGAAGACTGATGCGTTCCCATTTCCCTTGCCGTCATTTTCGCCGATCGATACCGAGCCGTGAGTCATTTCAGCGCGGCAGGGGTGGAAGGGCTCCACCGGCATAGGTGAGTAACAATCACTCTCGAAAATGGCCTGGAGGGCGGAAACACTTGGATGGCAAGTTCACAAGCTATCCACAGAGAGAAGTGCTCATGGCTGAGATACATGGTCGGCCCGGCAAGCGCGGTCGACGCATGGTCATCGGGGTGCTGAGTGCCGCGCTGGTGACAGCGATGGTTCCGGTGATGACCCACGCGGCCGACGCGGGGCGGGCCGATCCGGCACACGAGAAGGGTGATCGCGGGCGGGGCTGGGTCGAGGAGTCCTTCTTCGCCGAGGTTCCCCGGGACGGTGTGTTCGAGACACATCGCGGCGACCTGCCCCTGGCTGTCTTTCCCGGGGGAATAGCGAAGTTCACGGAGTCGCGCCTGCAGAAGGCCTTCGCGCTGGGCAGCAAGATCCGCGACAAGAACGGCGAGGTCGTCGGATTCGCGACCGAGATCGAGGAAGTGCTCCCCGAGACCGACTTCGAGACGGGGAAGATGCTCACGCACACCGTGTGGACGCTGTTCTTCCCCGGCAGGGGCACCATCGTGCTCAACCAGTTCGAGGACTCCTCCGAAGTGGCGACCAAGGTCTTCAAGCCCGCCTTCGACAGCGGCGAACCCTGGACCGGCAGGCTCAACGCGGTGACCACGGCGGGGCCGCGGGCGGACGGCAAGGGAGAAATCATCGGCGGTACCGGAGAGTTCGCGGGAATTCGCGGATCCGGTATCGAGATCGCCGATATCCGGCGCTTCGACCCGGCGAACGGTTCCCTTGAGGGCACCTTCGAGCTCCGCTTCCGCTATCACCGGACCGGCCGCTGACACCCCCTGCTGGAAAGGGTGTGGGAGGACCGGCGGTCGCCGGTCCTCCCACACCCTTTCCGCATCCCCTGCACGCCCAGGTGCGGGCAGGCCCACGCGAAGCCAGGAAGCGGTCGCCACCTGCGATCAGGACTGCTGCCGCGAGAACCGCCGGCGGGAGCCGGCGCCCGACGGTCTCCGTCACCGGCGATGACACTGGATCCGACAGGAGGGCACCGCCCGGGAGGCGGCCCCGAAGCGGTGTCCGCAGCCCGGTCCGACGGCGTCGGTGGCAACCCGGACAAGCCGCGATACGCACCGGGTCCGTCCCTGGACGGACCCGGTGCGACGCCGGCCGGCCCCGAGGTTCAGGCCCCGCCGGTGAATGCGGTCAGCGCGGCGCGCCACTGCTCGATGACGGCGGCGTTCATCAGGGCGTGCCCATAGCCTTCGATGAACAGGCCCTGGGCTCCGGGGATGTTCTCGACCAGGGCCCTGCCGTGCTCGAGGGGGACGATCGGGTCGTCGGCGCCGTGGATGACGAGGGTCGGTATGTCGAGGGAGCGCAAACGGGGTGCGAGGTCGCCCTCGGCGGCTGTGGCGGCGATGGCCGACGCGGTGGCGTCCGGGTGCACCGGGTCGTTCGCGCGGTCGAATTCCCGGGCCATGGTGCGCCGGCACTCTTCCAGGTCGTATTCGGTGGTGCCTGCCACTAGGGCGTAGATCCGGTATTTGGCTTCGATGAACTCTTCGCGGGTGGTGGGCGGGTGGGCGGCCAGCTCGGCCTTCACCGCGGCAAGCTGCTCCAGATACCGCGCGTCCGGAGGCGGGGAGAAGAACAGGGGCTCGCCGTCCAGGGCGGACGGGTTCGCGGCCATCGCCGAGCTGGTCGAGATCAGGGTCAGCGAGCGCATCCGGGGGCGGTGGTCCAGGGCCATCAGCATGCCGATGTATCCGCCCATGGAGAGCCCGACGACGTGGGCCGAGTCCACGCCGTAGGCGTCCAGCACGGCGAGGGCGTCACGGGCCAGGTCATGGCAGTCGTACGGGTCCTTCTCGAAGTCCACGAGACTGGACTTGCCGGTATTGCGGTGGTCGTAGCGGATGACGTGCCGACCGCTTGCAGCCAGGCCCCGGCACAGGCTGTCCGGCCACTGGATCGACTGGGCGACCCCTCCGATGATCAGCAGCACGGCGGGGTCGGCGGGGTCGCCGAAGTCCTCGGTCCACAGTTTCAGCTCACCGGCGCCGACGATCTTTTCGGGCATGTGTTTCTCGATTCCTTTGCATGAGTGCAGTGGTCGGTGACCGCCGGAGCCCGCCCCTGTGCAGGGGGACGGCAGAGCGTCTCAGCTGACGCCGAACGTATGGCTCGGGCCGCTCGGGCGACGGGGTCTGCAGATGTCTCCATGGTCCGGGTGGTCCGCGGGACGACGTCGAGCAATCGCTGCTCATTCTTCGCCGGCCGGTGGGGCCGGGCCCGGGCTTCGGCGGTCCCCGGTGCGGCGTCGGCCGGAGGGGAGCAGCGGGCCGGTCCCGCGCTGTGCTCACCGCGGCGAGCCGCAGGTGTCAGCGGGTGTCCATGCGCGCGACGGCGGCGTCGCGGATGGCGGCGCGACGGGCTTTGCCGGCGTCGTCACGCAAGAGCTGGTCGGTGAACTCGATCGAGCGCGGAATCTTGTAGCGGACCAGACGCTCCGCGAGGTGGCCGAGGAGATCCTCGGCACCGACGTCGGCGGTGGTCTGCACGACGGCGTGGACCCGCTGACCGAGGTCGTCGTCGGGCAGGCCGACGACGACGCTGGAGAGCACCGCGGGGTGCTCGCTCAGGGCCGCCTCGACCTCGGCCGGGTAGACGTTGGCGCCCCCGGAGACGATCAGGTCGGTGCGGCGGTCGCTGAGGTAGAGATAGCCGTCCTCGTCCATCCAGCCGAGGTCGCCCAGGGACTCCCAGTCGCCGTGCGCGCGGGCCTCGGCCCCGATGTACCGGTAGCCGGGGTGTCCCTGGGGGGCACGCATGAATATCTCACCGACCACCCGTGGCGGGACCGGTATGCCGTCGGCGTCCAGGACGGTCATCTCGCCGACCCTCGGGCGTCCCACCGAGCCTCGGTGCTCCAGCCACTCGGTGCCGTCGAGCGCGGCGATCGCCTGGGACTCGGTGCCGGAATACATCTCCCACAGCCGCTCAGGGCCGATCAGACCGATCCACGCCTCCTTCACCCACTCCGGGCAGGCCGCCGCGGCGTGCAACACCACCCGCAGAGAGGAGGGGTCGAACCGCTCGGGTTCCTCCTGTACCGCTCGCCAGATGCGCTGCATCATCGTGGGCACCACCATCATCCAGCCCACGCGGTGGATGCGGATCGCGTCGATCGCCGCCGCGGTGTCGAAGCGGGGCAGCACCACCAGGTGGTGGCCCATGAACAGCCCCAGGCCGGAGAAGGTGAACGGCGCGTTGTGGTAGAGCGGGCCGCAGACCAGCTGGCACTCGTCCGGTTGCATGAGCATCCCGCGGGCCTGGTCGAGGTCGATGTCACCGCTGTGGCCGTCGACGATGAGCTTGGCCCGCCCGGTGCTGCCACCCGAGGTCGGCGCCTTCCAGGACGGGGAGATCCGGTCGGGCAGCGGGCCGTCGTCCAGGCCCGCGGCGGGCTCGAAGCCGGCCGGGATGCCGGTGACGCCCGGGTGGTCCGAGGGGTCCGGGGCGCCGGCGACCAGGACGGAGCCGGCCAGCTCCACGATCGCCTGCCGCTCGCGGAGCGGCAGCCGCCAGGAGACGGGTTGCGGGATGGCACCGAGTTTCCAGACGGCGACGGTGGCGAGGTAGAACTCGACCGAGTTCGGCAGCGCGATGGTGACGAAGTCGCCCTGCATGACGCCGAGTTGGGCGTAGGCGCGGGCGAGCCGGTTGCTCCGCCGCTCGAGCTGCTCGCGGCTGATGGTCTGCCTGCCACAGGTCACGGCGGGGCGCTGCGGGTCCCGCTCGGCAAGCTCTCTGATGATGCGGCCGATGGGTTGCTTCTTGGGCATCCGACTTCCTTGTTCGGTGCTGGACAGGCTTTGACTGCTCGAGCGGGTAGCGCCGGGGCCCCACGCAGTCGGTGTGCTGGCAAGGGACAAGAAGGCAACGGTTCTGCGTTCGCCTGTGAAACCGACAGCGCCGCCGTCACCCTGGCTGCACCGTGGGCTTCCCCGCCATGAAAAGGCCACGGGCCGGCGAAGCGCATCCGTAGGTCCACTGGGCCGGTCACGGTTGCGCCTTGGGCAGTGAGCCCGTGACCACGGCCGCGACTGCTCCGTGCTGGACAGCTACGCCGACGGCGGGTAACACTTCGGGCAGCGGGGCCCGCTGAGCGGGCTGTCACCCACCGCAGGGACGTCCCAGGGGCGTCCCCCGTGGAAGAGCCCGTACGTCGACGGGCACACACACCACACCACCTGTTCACGTCTGACGCGTCTGCCCCGCCGCCGCGCCCGCCGCTGGAAGCGCACCCTCGTCCTGGTTCCGCTTCCCGTCGCCGTGCGTACCGCCGCAACCGGCTCCACGGCATCACCGCGGTACGGCGGCTGCGCGAACCCATCTGGCGACGCCGCTCTCCGCCGCACCCCACGGCACAGCCCGCGGGCCGCGCCATCCTCATCCGCCGGCACCCCCGGCCTATCCGGAGCAAAGGACCAGTTGTGACCACCGAAGCATTCATCTACGACGCGATCCGCACCCCGCGCGGCCGCGGAAAGAACACCGGCTCGCTGCACGGCACCAAACCGGTATCCCTGCTGATCGGCCTCATCGACGAGCTGCGCGGGCGCCATCCCGGCCTGGACCCGGCCCGGATCAACGACATCGTCCTCGGCGTGGTCATGCCGGTCGGCGACCAGGCCGGCAACATCGCGAAGACCGCGGCCCTGGCGGCCGGGCTGCCCGACGGCGTCTGCGGTGTGCAGCTCAACCGGTACTGCTCATCCGGTCTGGAAGCGGTGAACACGGCCGCCGCGCGCATCCGTTCCGGTTGGGACCAGCTGATCATCGCCGGTGGTGTGGAGTCGATGTCTCGGGTGCCGATGGGCGCCGACGGCGGACCGCTCGTGTACGACCCCGACACCTCCCTGCACGGCCGGTTCGTCCCGCAGGGCGTCGGCGCCGACCTCATCGCCACCGTAGAGGGCTTCAGCCGCGAGGACGTCGACGCCTACGCCCTGTTGTCCCAGCAGCGGGCCGCGGCCGCCTGGGCCGGCGGGTACTTCGCCAAGTCCGTCGTCCCGGTGGTCGACCGCAGTGGCGTCCCGGTGCTGGACCACGACGAGCACATGCGCCCCGAGACCACTGCGGAAGGACTGGCCGAACTCCCCGCATCCTTCACTCTGCACGGTCAGCTCTTCGATGACATCGTCCGGCAGACCTACCACTGGGTCGAGAAGATCGAGCACGTCCACACCGCCGGCAACTCCTCCGGCATCGTCGACGGCGCCGCGATGGTCCTCATCGGAAGCGAACAGGCCGGCAGTGAACTCGGCCTGACGCCCCGGGCGCGGATCGTCGCCGCCACGATCGTCGGCAGCGAGCCGGTCATCATGCTCACCGGCCCCACCCCTGCCGCCCGCCGGGTACTCGACATGGCCGGCCTGACCGTGGACGACATCGACATCTTCGAGCTCAACGAGGCTTTCGCCTCGGTGGTCCTGAAGTTCGTCAGGGATCTCGGCGTGCCGATCGAGAAGGTCAACGTCAACGGCGGCGCCATCGCGATGGGCCACCCCATGGGTGCCACCGGCGCCGTGCTCGTCGGCACCGTGGTCGACGAGCTCGAGCGCCGCGACGTCCGCCGCGCCCTGGTGACGCTGTGCGTCGGCGGCGGCATGGGCATCGCCACCATCATCGAGCGGCTGTGACCGTCCCCCTCCCCCGGCAGGCCCCGAGCGCACCGACACGGAACAGGACACCTCTCATGACCGACACCACCATGATCCGCTGGGAGCAGGACACCGACGGCGTCGTCCTCCTGACGATCGACAACCCCGACGGCTCCGTCAACCTTCTGAGTCCCCTCTTCGAGCGATCGCTGGCCGCGACCGTGGACCGGCTGGAGGCCGAACGCGACGACATCACCGGCGTGGTCCTCACCTCCGCCAAGAAGACCTTCTTCGCCGGCGCCGACCCGGCCGTCCTCGGCCGGACCGCGCCCGAGCGTGCCGCGGAGCTGACTGCGGGCGGTGATCTCCTCAAGAGCCTGCTGCGGCGGCTGGAGAAGCTCGGCCGGCCGGTGGTCGCCGCGCTCAACGGATCCGCGACCGGTGCCGGCCTGGAGATCGCACTGGCCTGTCACCACCGCATCGCCCTGGACGTCAAGGGCAGCCGGATCGGTCTGCCCGAGGTCGCCCTCGGCCTGCTGCCCGGTCTCGGCGGCCTGACCCGCACCGTGCGGCTGCTCGGGCTGCAGGAGGCCGTGAGCGAGGTCCTGCTGACCGGACGGTTGTTCACACCGGCCACGGCCCTGGCCCAGGGCCTGGTCGACGACCTGGTCACGGTTCCCGAGGAGCTTGTGGTCCGTGCCCGGCAGTGGATCGCCGCCCATCCCGACGCCACCCAGCCCTGGGACCGCCGCGCCTACCGCATCCCCGGCGGGCACTCCCCCTCGAAGGCCCACAACACCTTCCAGGCTTCGGTCGTGCTGCCCCTCTCGGCCGCCGCGCGCAAGCTGGGCCGCGGTACCCCCATGATCGCCCCGCACCGCATCGTCGCCGCAGCGGTCGAAGGCACCCAGGTCGACATCGACACCGCCTTCAAGATCGAGTCCCGCTACTTCGCCGAGCTGGCCTGCGGCCCGATCTCCTCGAACATGATCAAGGCCTTCCACTTCGACACCCGGCACATCGCCAAGGGCGGCAGCCGGCCCACGGGCTTTCCCCGGCACCGCGCCGAGAAGGCCGTCGTGCTCGGGGCCGGAATGATGGGTGCCGGCATCGCCTACGTCTGTGCCAGGGCCGGAATCGAGGTCGTCCTGAAGGACCTCAGCGTGGAGGCCGCCGAGCGCGGCAAGGGCTACTCCGCGAAGATCCTCGACAAGGCCGTCGCGGCGGGCACGATCAGCGAGGCCGACCGTGACGAGGTGCTGGCCCGGATCACCACCGGCGAGCGCCCCGAGGACGCGGCCGGCGCCGACCTCGTGATCGAGGCGGTCTTCGAGGACACCGAGCTGAAGAAGAACGTCTTCGCCGAGATCGAGCCCCATCTCGCCCCCGGCGCGGTACTCGGGTCCAACACCTCCACCCTGCCGATCAGCAGCCTGGCGGAGGGGGTTGCGCACCCCGGGGACTTCATCGGCCTGCACTTCTTCTCGCCCGTCGACAGGATGGCCCTGCTGGAGATCATCGTCGGCGAGAAGACCTCCGCCTCAACCCTGGCCAAGGCCTTCGACATCGCCCAGCAGATCGGCAAGACCCCGATCGTGGTCGGCGACAGCCGCGGCTTCTTCACCAGCCGCGTCATCGGCACCTTCCTCACCGAGGCCGTCGAGATGATCGCTGAGGGCGCCCACCCCGCCTCGGTGGAGCAGGCGGGCCTCCAGGCGGGCTACCCCACGGCCCCGCTCGCGCTCAACGACGAACTGAACATGAGGCTCGCCGTGAAGGTCCGCGCGGAGACCAAGGCCGCCTGGATCGCCGGGGGCCGGCCGCTGGTGGAGAGGGCGTCCTTCCGCGTCGTCGACCGCATGGTGGAGGAGTTCGGCCGCCCGGGCCGCGTGGAGGGCGCCGGCTTCTACGACTACGCAGACGGCAAGCGCGTCGGGCTGTGGCCGGGGCTGGCGGAGGCATTCGGCACCGGCACCACCGAGATCCCGTTCGCGGACATGGTCGAGCGGATGCTCTTCGCCGAGGCGATCGAGTCGGTCAAGTGCCTCGATGAGAACGTGCTGCGTTCCGTCCCGGACGCCAACGTCGGTTCCCTGCTGGGAATCGGCTTCCCCGCCTGGACCGGCGGCGTCCTGCAGTACGTCAACCAGTACGACGGCGGCCCGGCCGGCTTCGTCGCCCGTGCCCGCCGGCTAGCCGAACGCTACGGCGACCGCTTCACGCCGCCCGCCTCCCTCGTCACCATGGCCGAGAACGGCGGGACCTACCAGTAGCCACGGACGGCACACGAGACCCCTCGCCTGTACCGGCGGCGAGGGGTCCCGCGGGCACCTCCGCATGTCCCGTCGCCGGGCCAGGGAGGCGCCTGTTCGCTTCCGTGCACATGTGCAGTGGCCGGTGAGTAGTCGTTACTCAAAGCGGCGCGGTACAGCGCAGCCGGCCCTTCGCCCCCGGGACGCTGCGACAAGACCGACACCGTCGTGACGGGATGTGAGGAGGCGAGTTCCATGGGGCTCGAAGAGAGTCTTCCCAGCGGCTATGCGCTGACGACCGTCGAACTGCTTGCAGGATGGGCCCGCAAGTCGTCCATGTTCCCCGCCACCTTCGGGTTGGCGTGCTGTGCCATCGAGATGATGGCCACCGGGGGCGCAAGGCATGACCTGGCCCGGTGGGGGATGGAGTACTGGCGCGGACCCCGCCAGGCCGACCTGTTGATCGTGTCGGGCCGGGTCAGCCAGAAGATGGCCCCTGTGCTTCGCCGCGTCTACGACCAGATGCCGAACCCCAAGTGGGTCATCGCCATGGGGGTGTGCGCGTCGTCCGGCGGCATGTTCAACAACTACGCGGTCGTGCAGGGCGTCGACCACATCGTGCCGGTCGACGTCTACCTGCCCGGCTGTCCGCCTCGCCCCGAGATGCTCATCGACGCGGTCGTCGAACTGCACGAGCAGGTCCGGCGCGAGCCTCTGGGCGCCCACCGGGAAGAGGCGGTCCGCGCCGCCGAGCGGGCGGCATCGCAGGCTCGCCCGGTCGTGGATCCGCACCTCGACGAGCCTTGCGGGCCCACGGTCCCGCCGGCCCGGTGACGCACCCCCGGACCCGCCCTTCGCCTGGGAGGCGGGGATCGTGTCCGCCACTCAGGGCACCAGGCGGCCGGGGGCAACGACGAAGCGCGGTGTGAGGGCGTCCTCACACCGCGCCAGGTCTCCCCTCACGGGGTGGTCATCGCTCGTCAGGCGCTCTTCGGGCGCCGATGATCCAGTGTGTGGGCGCGGCCGGTTCGGACACGCGAACCCGGGGACCCGGTGGAGCCGCCGTTCACGGGCGGCCGGCCTTGGCGCGCCGGCTGCCGCCGAAGAAAAGCAGCGCCAGACCACAAGTCGCCCAGGTGAGGAGCGTGATGAGCGGCCCGGCCGAAGCAGCGCCGTCGAAGAAGGTGACCGAGCGCAGAAGGCTCGCGCCGGCACCCGGCGGCAGCAGCTGCCCGAACGCACCCCACGGCTGCGGCAGCATCTCCGGCGCGCTCGCCACACCCGACAGGGGATTGCCGAGCAGCAGCACAGTGATGACGCCCAGCCCGAGCCCCGCATGGCCCAGAGCGGTCCCGAGCCCGGCGATGGTGATGCTGATGGTGAAGACGATCAGACTGACGATCGAGGCCTCGGCCAGGTAGTTCCCGTCGAAGGCTCCGATCCAGCCGTGCACCACCGCGGTCGTGCACAGGCCGGCGAACGCCGCGAAGGCCGTGGCCGCCAGGAGGCGCTCGCGCCGGCCCGGCAGCTTGAGGGCGACGAGGATGCCGCCGATCATGCCCGTGAGCACCAGCGGCAGCATCGACGAAGCGAAGGCCGCACCCCGGGCGTCCTTCTTCGGTGCGGGGCGAACGTCCTCCAGGGTGACCGGCTTGCCGCTCCGCTTCTCGATCTCTCCTGCCACGTGGGTGAAGGCCGCTGCCACCGCACCGCTTGCCGCCGAGGATATGAGCACCTTGGGGCCCTTGGGGTCGGCGACGATCGCCGCGTAGGCGTCGCGGTCGAGGATCGCGTCACGGGCGGCCTTCTCGTCGGACTTCACCGCGATGTCGAACGCTCCCGGCTCAGTCTTCTGGAGGTGCTCCTTCACCGGCCCGGCCATCTGGCTCGTCCCGGCGACCACGATGGGGACGTCATGAGGCTCGCTGCGGGCAGCCGGCCAGGCGAAGGCGATGACGACCACGAGCTGCACCACGGTCAGGACCGTGGCCATCACCACCGCGAGCCTGGAGCCGGTGGGTCCATGGCCGCCCGGCGAGGCCGGTCCGCCTGCGGATTCGGTCGCGGCCGATGAGGACTCGACGGAAGGCCGGTCGCCCAGTGAGTCGATGGGGTAGGGGGGCACTGCTCCTCCAGAGAGGTGTCATAGGCCTCCGGAAACCGGAGGTCGTGAGGGACAGCGGTGCCGCGCGGCGCTGTTCACCGCCGCGCGTCATCGCCGGCGTACAGCACATCGCCTTCAGGCTCCCGGAGCATCAGGGATCACCCCCCTACGTTTGGACATTGGTGCCCCTAGATCACCGGCCGCACGGCGTCATATCGCATCGACCTCAGCTGCCACGGAGGAGAGAGCCGGCCGCCGTGCTGACGGCCGGCGTCCCGGCACCATGACGCCGAGCGAGCGTGACGGTGTCGACCCCGTTCGTCGGCCCCTTGAGTAATCTCTGCTCAAGAAAGGGTGCAAAGGGTCCGTGAATGATGAATCGAGACCGGTTCGGTTCCTTGGCGTTCTAGGGTGCCTTCGTTGGTGCCGGTCTGGGGGCGTCCGGGACCAGCCCGTTCTTCCCGACCGGAATCGCCGGACAACGGAGGCGACCGACATCCACACGCATCCCGACCTGTACGGCCGTGCGGTTGAACAGGTGAAGATCGATGATGTGTTGCACGAGGCCGCGATATCGGGCAGCGGCCTACTTCTGCTGCACGGTGAGCCCGGAGCCGGAAAAAGCGCGCTGCTCGACCACGCACGGCGACGTGCTGTCGCAACGGGGATGACCGTGGTCGAGGCACGTGGGGCACGGCCGGAATCGGAATATCCGTTCGCCGGACTGCACCAGCTCCTTCACCCGCTGAGGCACCATCTTCCCGCGCTGCCACCAGCGCAGGCGGAAGTCCTGTCGGGGGTGCTGCGCCTCGCTTCCCTACGGCCTGACGACATGTTTCCCGTGTCCGTCGCCGTGCTGGCGCTCATGACCGAGGCGGCACGGGAAGGAGGCCTCCTATGTCTCCTCGACGACGCGCAGTGGGTGGACCAGGCCACGGTGAACACCTTGCTGTTCGTGGCGCGCCGCCTGCGAGGGGAAGGTGTGGCGCTGCTGGTCGCCCAGCGCGACCCCGGGTGGGACGCGCTGGCTGATCCCGTGCTTCCCCGTGTGCGGCTGGAGGGGCTCGACCTCGAGGCGGCGACCAGCCTGCTGGCGGCCTGGACCGAAGACATCGTCGACCCCCGCGTCGCCGGGGAACTCGTGGCGAGGACCCGCGGGAACACCCTGGCGTTGACCGAACTCGGTTCGGCCCTGTCGGCACCGCAGTTGTCCGGGCGTGAGCCGCTGCCGAACCCGCTGCCGCTGGGTGAGGGGGTCGAACGGGCCTTTCTGGACCGGGTGCGCGCTCTGCCGCACGCTACACAGCTCGCCCTGCTGGTCGCCGCGGCGGAGGAGACAGGTGACATGGCGGCGGTCCTGACCGCGACGGCGCGCCTGGGTCTCGACTGTTCCAGTTTCGATCCAGCGGAAGAGTCCGGCGTCATCGGTGTCGCCGGCCGGCGCATCGTCTTCCGCCACCCCGTGGTGCGCACGGCGGTGTACAGCGCATCGAGCTTCACTCAGCGTCGCAAGGTGCACGGGGCGCTCGCGGACGTGCTGTTGCCGGAGGCCAGGGACGGCCGCAGGGCATGGCACCTGGCGGCCGCCGCCATGGGACCGGACGAGGAGGTGGCCGCAGAACTCGCGGACGCGGCCGAGGCCGCCCGAAGCAGAGGTGATCGCCTATCGGCATCGGCTCTGTGGGAACGGGCCGCCCACCTCACTCCGGAGGTGGACCTGCGAGCCAGGCGTCTGTACGAAGCCTCTCGCGCCGCATGGCAGTCGGGCCGACTGCAGCACACCGAGGCATTGATCGCGGAGGCGGAACTCATCGTCCGTCAGCCGGAGGTGCTGGGCAAGCTCCTCAGGCTCCGTGGCACCGTGCAGTTGCGCAGCGGGGTGATCACGGAGGCGTTCCGGACCCTGTCGAGGGCGGCGGCCTGCCTGGCGGAATCCGATCCCGCGATCGCCGCGCGCTGCCTTGTCGAGGCGGCCGAAGCCGCGTCGTACGGGGGCGATCTGTCCCGCTGCGTGGAGCTGGGCGCCACGGCCGGCCTGTTGCCCTTCGGCAGTCCGACGGTGCAGTGCACGCACCTGCTGCTCAGCGGTATCGGCGCCGTGGCGACCGGCGACGTCCGTGGTGCCCGGGAGCTGATCACCCGGGGTACCGAAAAGGCCGTTGCCCTGGGCGACCCGACGCTCATCGCCTGGGCCGGAATCGGTGCCCTGTACCTCGGCGACGGGGCACAGGCACTCACGCTGTACCAGCAGGTGAGCGACCTGGCGAGGACGTCGGGTCACTTGGGTTCCCAGCCGGGCGATCTCCATTTCGTCGTCGCGCTGGAGACGTGCAGCGGGGGCGAGGCGGTGGCACTCGCCGAGGAGGGTCTGAGGCTCGCCCGCAAGACGGGGCAGGACAACCTGGCGGCCGTTCACCTGTCACGGCTCGCCCTGCTGCACGCGCTGCGCGGAGACGAGCCGGCCTGCCGCGATGCGGCGGAGGAGGCTCTGAGCGTCGCGCTGGGCCGCAGGATCGGCCTTGCCGTGGCCACGGCCCGGTACTCCCTCGCCGTTCTGGCACTGATGCGGGGGGAGTTCGCGGAGGCACTCCATCTGTTCGAACTGCTGGCCGCGTCCGAGCCGGGCAGGGGTCATCCCATGGTCAGCATGCTGTCGTTGCCGGACCGCATCGAGGCGGCGGTGCGCGCGCGGGAACCGGAGTCCGCGCGGGCGGCGATGGGGACGCTGGAGGCATGGCAGGCCGGCGCCGAGAGCGGGGAAGCGCGCGCACTCGTCGCGAGGTCACGGGCCTTGCTCACCGATGACGACGAACAGGCCATCGGGCTCTTCGAGGAGGCCCTGCGACTGCACGGCGGACATGTTCCCGTCGAGAGGGCGCGGACGGAGCTGTACCTGGGTGAGCGGCTGAGGCGCGCACGCAAGCGGGTGGACGCCCGCCGCTGTCTGCGGAGCGCCGCGGACACACTGGACCAGCTCGATGTGGGGCCGTGGGCCGAGCGTGCCTGGCGCGAACTGCGCGCCACCGGCCAGACGACCCGCCGGCGCAAGGAGGGGTCCGGTGAGCTGACTCCTCAGGAGCGGCGCATCGCGCGCCTGGCCGCGGCGGGCAACTCCAACCAGGAGATCGCCACGCAGCTCATTCTGAGCCGCCGCACGGTCGAGTATCACCTCTACAAGGTCTTCCCCAAGCTCGGAGTCGCCTCCCGGGCGGAACTGACACAGCTCTACTACTGCGAGCCCACCCTGTTCGACTGATGGGTCGCACGATCATCAGGGAGCAAAGGGTCGTCACACCGTGGCCAGGCCGGATTGCAGTGGTCAGATTCCGGGGTCGAAATCCGCGATCATCTTCCGGGCGGCGTCGGACTGTTCCGCCGGGAGCGCGACTGCGCGCCGGGCGACCGTGTCGATATGGATTCCAGTGATCACCGTGACGGCCGAGATATCACCGGTCACGGCGTTCTCCATCTGGTGGCAGAATCGGATCGACTTGTTCCGTACCTCCAGAAGACCTGACCGGACCAGGACGACATCACCGGCGTGCACCTCCCGCCGGTAAGCGATCTTCTGCTCGACGGCGACCATGCCACGGGCGTTGTCGCGCATATATCCCGGAGTCAGCCCTATCGACGAGAACATCTGCCAGGTGGCTTCGTCGAACTTCCCGACGTACCACATGACGTTCATATGACCCATGTGATCGCAGTGCCACGGGTAGACGGTTCCTCGATAGGTGGTCTGAAGATCCGACACGACGTGTGTCTCCTTTGTTGAGGGCCTGGTGCGGGAGTGGACCCCGTGGGCGCCACGGACCCGCGGGCAGCAAGTGGTCACTTGTGACTGCCGACTCGATCGGGTGAACTGGCCAAGCCTGCGTCCGGCGTGTCCCGCCCCCTCATCACATGGACAGCAGTTTGCGCATATCCCGGCGATCGGATGCGCCGACCTTCTGATAGATCCGGTACAGGGTGTTGCTGACGGTCCGCGGGGAGACCACGAGCCGGTCTGCGATCTCCTTGTCGCTGAGCCCTTGCGCGGCCAGCCGGGCGACGGTCCGCTCCCGCGGTGTGAGCGCGACGGCCTCACCGAGAAAGTGCAGCGCAGGAGTCGCGGCGTCACCGCAGTGCCGCAGAAGGGCTCGCGCCTGGGCGGTCGACGCCGTCGCCGCTCTGTCCTTGCCCGCACGACGCTGCATACGAGCCAGTTCCGCGTACCCCTCGGCCGCGTACAGCGCCGCCCCCGCCTCGGCGAGCACCCTGCAGGCCTGGCCGAGAAGTCTGAGGTCACCGGTGCTGACCGCGCGGGCGTAGTGCAGGCGGCTGCGCAGGTAGGCGCCCTGCACCGGCAGGTCGCGCGCGACGGCGGGATGGGGAGCCAGACCGAGCCGCGCTGCCTCGTGCAGTGCAACGATCGCGTCCGTGTAGTGCCCGGCTGTCAGCGCCCGGTCCACCCCGCTGTGCAGATACGCCGTCGCGGTGTCCTGATGGCCCTGCTCGTGCGCTTGCCAGGCCAGGGCCAGATGGAGCGCCGGATCCTCGTGCCCGTCGACGACGTCATCGAGAGTGCCGTCCACCTGCCCACGCCGCGCGGGAGGCAGACAACTCTTCGCCAGGACGGCGTAGATGTGGGCCTTGGCCTGCCAGGGGCACCGTCCGGCCTGGTAGGCGGCGGTGAACGAGAAGTAGGAGAGCGCCTCCCGGAGGCGGCCTCGCTCGTACAGGGTCGCACCCAGCACCAGACCGCGCTGAGCGTCGACGCCCACGCGGTTCTGCCGTATGGCGTTGTCGTACTCGCGCAGCATGATGTTCCCGGCCTCGTCCAGACGCCCTGCGTGCAGCAGGACGACGGCGTGCATCTCTTCCAGGGAGTCCTGGTCGAAAGGCCACAGCGGTCCATCGGCGTCCGGCCGGAGTGCGCGCAGTTCCTCGTACAGCTCCAGCGCGTCGAGAGGCCGCCCTTCGTGGCACATCGCCGACATGGCCAGGATCGCCGCCTCGACGCGGTAGGCCGACGCCGTGCTTCGCGAGAGCCGCTCCGCCCGGGGAAGCGCCTCGGAGAAACGTCCCCGCAGACAGGCGGCGAGCAGCTGCTCGGACTCAGCATCACCGGGGGGAACCGTGCTCAGAAGCCGGTCGGCGTCGTCGTACCGGCCTTGGAAGAGCAGTGCCCTGGCCTCGACCGGGGCGAGGGGGGCCGCGTGGTCCGGGCTTTCGCGGCGCACCTCGTCCAGGAACATGTGGAACTCCCTGAACTCGCCGAGCGCCAGCAGCGCATGCGCGTTCAGTTCAGCCGCCGGGAAGGTGCGGTAGTGGTTCCAGGCCGCCGCGGCCAGTCGAGAAGCGGTCGGGGTGTCGTGCCCCCGCAGCGCATGCTGCGCCGTGGCAAGCAGCAGGGACTCGTCGGGGACGTCGCCGGACTCCAGATGCCACTCGGCGAGCCGGACGGATTCCGCCGGCAGTCGACCGGACGGCGGCGGCAGGGCCTGGACCCATGTCCGCAGCAGGTGCTTGCGACGCAGCGGTCCGACTTCCTGGCGCAGCACCTGTCCGACGTAGGGATGGGCGATGGACACCAGCGACTGCAGCTGATCGCCTTGAACCGAGCCGGGACCGGGAACCCGGATCAAGCCGTCGTCCTCGAGCCTGAGCAGCATCGCGCTGCCGACGGTCTTCTCCAGTACTTCCAGCCGGGCCGGTTCGGCCAGAGCGATCAGTTCCAGTGCGCGCCGGGACTCCCGGGTCAGGTTCGCCAGCTGCCGGGCCAGCAGATCGCGCAGGGCGCCCGAGGAGGGAACGCGGGTACCGATGTGCCATTCGTGACCGTCGTGGGAGATCAGATCCTGGTCCAAGGCGGCGCGCAGCAGTTCGCGGAGCAGCAGTGGATTGCCCTGCGACATGGCAGCCAGACGCACAACGCTCCGCTGCGCCATCTGGTCCCCGAGCATCATGCTGGTCAGGCGCCGGGTGGCCGGCACGTCCAGCGGGCCCAGCGTCACGCGGACGAGGTGCCGGTCTTCACAGAGCGCCTGCAGTTGCAGCCCGCCGTCGGCCGGGCCTGCCGTCAGCAGATACCTGTCGTTTCGCAGAGAGGAGAGCTGACGAAGGGCCTGCGCAGTCTCCGGTGACATCCGATGCGCGTCGTCGATCCACAGCAGACGGGGCCGGCGCGAAGCGGACCGCAGGAGACGCTGGACCACGGGCAGGACAGAGCCCGGGGTGAGGCAAGTGACGTGGGGGGCGGCGTTCGGCCTTCCCTGATGACCTGTGCTCCGTGCACCCCGGCCTTCCTGGAGCGGTGCCACCGCGATGGTGGGATTCAGGGAGGCCGCGATCTCTTGGCCCAGACGCGTTTTGCCCACCCCTGGCGGCCCGACGATCAGTACGCCGCCCGCGCCTGCCGAACCGATGAGCGCGTGGAGCGCCGCTTTGAGCTCCCGGTCCCGTCCGACCATCGGGGGCCGGTCGACGAGCGTGGGCCGCTGTCGCCCACGGGCACGGCGGTAAGGGAGGGAGCACGGCGTATACACAGGTGAGGTCATGGGTTCTCAGGGGTGGGTTGGTCCTGGTGAGCTGAGGTGAGGGCCCAGGCAGGGCGCCTGCCGTCGAGCTTGGGCCGCGCTCCCCCGCCCTCGCGTTGGGGGAGAACCCCAGGATTTGGAAGGACTGAGGGGGTCTGGAGCGGAAGGGCAACGTCATGGACGGCATCGTGATGTGCGCATACGTGAAGTCACCGGATCACCCACGCTGCGCGGGCCCGTCCGATGACCGACTGTCGCAGTGCATCACCATGCGTGAAACGACCTGCCGTTGCACCGTTTGCCGAGGCAGAGGCGGCCCATGGAGTCGGTCGCGGTCCGGCCATGAAGGTCGGTGCGTCTGTCGATGCAAGAATGAGCCCATGCAGGGGGCTTTGCTGGACAGAACAACGGAACTCGATCGGCTGCGGACCGGAATCCACGCGGCGCAGGCGGGTGACAGTAAGTTCATCGTGATCTGCGGGCCTGCCGGAGTGGGCAAGACCCGTCTTCTCAAGGAGTCCGGTGACATGGCCGCCGCCGGACTGCGCCTGCTCAGGGCAAGGGGCTCGGAGGTGGAGCGCGCCTACGCCTCCGGCCTCGTCAGGCAGGCCCTCGAGCCCCTTCTCCGGGCGGCTTCCCCCGATGATCGTGCCCGCTGGCTGGCGGGAGCGGAAGCAGCCGAGGCGGCAGTCGCGCGAAAACCCGCCGACGGTTTGCCGGGGCCCGGCGAGTTCGCGGTCTTCCACGGGCTGTTCTGGCTGATGTCGAACCTCTGCCAGGACGGCCCGGTCGCTTTGCTGGTCGATGACCTGCACTGGGCGGACGAGCCGTCACTGCGGTTCCTGCTGCACCTGCTGCCCCGCCTGGAGGACCTGCGTCTGTTCCTGGTCGCCACCATGCGTCCGGATGAACCGGGCGCGGCCTCGCACCTGCTCGACGTGGCACTGTCGGATCAGACGTGTGAGATCTTGCAGCCCGCCCCGCTGCAGACGGCGTCCACCGGCGGTCTTCTGGCCGACTGGTTCGGGAAGACGCCGGAGAGCGGGTTCGTCCGTGCCTGCCACCAGGCCACCGGCGGTAACCCCCTGCTGGTCAGCGAACTGGCACGTGCCATGACCGCGGAGGGACTGGCCCCCACGGACGCGACCGCATCACGTGTGGAGGAGTTGGGGGCCCGCGTCCTGGGCCGGCGCGTTTCGGTGGAACTGGGCCGGCTGTCCGGAGAGAGCGTCGCCCTGGCCCAGGCTGTCGCCGTCCTCGGGGCAGGAGCCGTTCCCGGCCAGGCCGCCGGGCTGGCCGGTCTGGACGCCTACGAGGCAGAGCAGAGTGTCGCCCACCTGCAGGCGGCCCACTTGCTGCGACGACGGGAGCCGGGAGAGCCCGACCTCCTGGATTTCGTCCACCCGCTGATCCGAGCCACGGTCTACGAGAATGTCGACCCGGTGAAACGGGTTCGCCTGCATGCGCGCGCGGTACGCGTGCTGTCCGAGGCGGGAGCTCGCATCGAGCAGGTCGCCGCGCATGTGCTGCAGGTGCCCGCGAACGCGGTACCGGAGGCGGTGCCGATACTGCGCCGCGCCGCCGACGAGGCCATGGACGCCGGCGCGGTCGAGGCGGCACTGAGGTACCTGCAACGCGCGACTGCCGAGACGCTGCCCGCTCAGGAGCGGGTCACCGTGCTCACCGAGGCGGGCTCCGCCGCGTTCATGGTCGACCTGCCGACGGCCGTGGCGTACTTCGACGAGGCGGTCGCCGCAACGGACGACACCGCGACGCTCACCAGGCTGGCCGCCATGCAGGCACTGGCGTCCGTGCTCGGTGCCCAGGATCCGGTCAGGGCGGACGCGGTACTCCGCGAAGCCATCGGCCATCTGCCGCAGGACGACACCGATGCACGCCGCGCGCTGCAGGCAACATGGTTGATCGCCCATCTTTCCGCGAGCGGCTGGGAGAAGGTGGCTCCGGAACTGCCCGCGCTGCGTCGCCTTCCCCCGGCGTCCTCCGTCGGGGCGGCGCTGCTCGACGCGGCCATCGCCTTGTTCGACACGATGGCCGCGCGTCCCGAGGCCGTGGTCCCCACGCGCAGGATCATGGCGGAAGCGAGCTTGCGGAAGGCTGCTACCGCCAACGCCCTGATGCTGGTCAACTCCTGTATCCCGCTTCTTGCCCACGATCCGGCCGAAGGTCTTGACGTCTGTGAGTCGCTGATCGCAGAGACCCGTCGCACCGGCTCCCTGGTCACCCTGTGCACCCTCTACTCCTGCCGGGGCTGGGGGTGGCTGCTTCACGGTGAACTCGCGGAGGCGGAGAGCGACCTGCGCGAGGCCCTGCGCACGGCGGAAGTGAGCAGCACTGTCCTGACCCGCCAGGCCGCACTCGCATGGATGGTCGAGACGCTGACCGAGAAAGGACACCTGCAGGAGGCAGAGGCTTTGCTGAACGCGCCGCACCACGGGTACGACGCCGCCTCCACGGTGTACCTGTTCCAGCACAGCCGTGCAAAGCTGCTGCACTCCCTGGGCCGGCACGAGGAGGCGCTGGACGCCGCGTTCGACGCCGGCCGACGCTTCGCCTGTTACGGCGGGACCAACCCGGCCCTGCTGCCGTGGCGCTCGCAGGCGGCATTGTGCCTGCACGCACTGGACCGCGATGAGGAGGCTCGCCGGCTGGCCGCCGAGGAACTCGACTTCGCCCGGCAGTGGGGTGCCGACCACGTCATCGGCCGCGCCCTGCGCATCTACGGTCTCCTCCATTGCGGACCTGAAGGCATCGGTCTGCTCGAGCAAGCCGAGAAGACACTCCGCCACGGCCCCGCCCGGCTGGAACACGCCAAAGCCCTCGTCGACCTGGGCTCTGCCCTGAGGCGTGCGAACAGCCGCGCCAAAGGCCGCGCCTACCTCGCGCAGGGACTGGAACTCGCCCACCAGTGCGGAAGCTCCCTGCTCACGGAGCACGCGCGCGATGAGTTGCGGGCAGCGGGAGCCCGCCCCCGCAGTCCCCACATGACCGGTCCGCAAGCGCTCACCCCGAGTGAGATGAGGGTGGCCAAGCTCGCCGCCCAGGGATTGACGAACCGGCAGATCGCCCAGCAGCTGTACGTCACTGCGAAGACCGTTGAGGTCCACTTGTCCGCCGCCTACCGGAAGCTGGGCATCAACCGCCGCACCCAGCTCCCCCATGCCATCGCCGCCGCGCCCTGAACCTGAGCGCGGGGACGTGTCGGGCGACCGCGCCGACGCCGGGGCGGACGCCTGGTTTCAGGGACCGGACCGTGACCCGGCATCCTGAGACCCTGTCCCACCTGACCCGGTGCTGCGGGAAGGCGGCTCGCCGTCACGTGCGCCGGCCACCGCCGACTGCACCGTCGTCCTCTCCGGTCGCCGCTGCCGCGCGGATCGAGCCGGCGCCCTGACGGATCTCCTCCAGTGCCTCGAGAAACAGGTCCCGGGCCTGGGTGAACCAGTCTGTGAGCACACCCAGCTCATCGGCCTCGTAGGCGGCGAACAGAGCGGCCAGGCGTTCGTAGAGGGGGCTGTAGACCTCGAGGATCCGCGCCTGCGCCCTCTCCTCCACCACGACGTGGACGCGCCGGCGGTCCTGCGGGTCCGACTGGCGGCGAACGTAGCCGGCCTTTTCCAGACGGTTGAGGACCCCGGTGACCGCCCCGGTGGTCAGACGAGCCCGTTCGGCCAGGTCGCCGGCCACAAGTGATTCCCCGGCCATCGACGCTTCGATGAGGAAGCCGAGGCAGGTCACGTCCGTGACGTTCAGGCCGAGAGCCCGGGCGATGTCCTGCTGTCCGAACTGGGCGGTGGCGATCATCCGGTCCATGGCGAACAGCGCTTGGGCTCCAGTTGCAACCGAACGTTCCTTGCCACGCCTCACAATATCCCCTTAGTATCTAAGCATCTTAGCTCGCAAGATAAGCTGTCCCTGGCCGTGCAGCCGCGCGAGCCGACATCTCAGGATCCCATCCACCCGAGGAGGCGCGAGACGCCGTGTTCATGCATGGAGACGACGAGTACGACCTGGGCCACACGGTCGCCGGCTGGACCGGGATGGGCATCGCCTCGGCAGGATTCGGCCTCTGTGGCCTCGCCGTGATCACCACTTCGGCACCCCTGCTACTGGCCGGCGTCGGTGTCATGCTTCTGGCTCTGCTGATCACCTGGATGCTTCACCTGGCCGGCTGGGGGAAACCGAGCGGCCCCCGACCGGCTGACCAATGGGACTGGCGAGTCAAGGACCTCACCGCCCGCAGTGGTCACGTCAACTGCCTCGGATGCCGCCTCGCAGGGCGACGGCCCGCCGCGTCGCAGCAGACCGGGCGGGCGACGGAGCCTGCCACGGTGGACGCCGAAGCCGGTCCGGGAGTACCCGTGGCACGGTAGGGACTTGGAGAGGTGGCCAGCAGGGGCCGGTGCCTTGGGGAGGGCGTGGGAGGAGGTGACAAGCGCAGTAAAGTGAGGGGGGAACGAGGGAGGAGTAGTGAGAGCGCCGCGCGTACTGCCAACCCTGGACGAGGTCGACATCGGCGACCATGTCTGCCATCTGCTGGATCGTGCCGACGACGTGATCGACCGCAGTCGGGCCTTCGTTGCGGACGGTGCTCTGCACGGTGACAAGGTGGTCATCGTCGGGTCGGCCCCGCAGGCGGAGAGCGAGTTCGCACCGCTTGTGCTCGACCCTGCACGGTTGAAGGGTTCTCTGCTCGCTGCGGTGCGCAGGGAGGCGGCCGCCGCCGACCGGGAGGGGTTTCGCTCTCTCCGTGTGCTGCACCATGTGATGCCCAGCACCCGTAGGGGACGCAACGGGGAGTGGCTGCGCAGTGAGCTCGATCTCGAGGAGTTCGCAGCCGACACCGGTGCCATGGTGGTGTGCGCATACAGCGGTGCCGACTGGGACCTCCCGGCCCTGCAGCAGATCAGTTGCGTGCATCCTCATCACGTGGGCAGCCGCTCGGTGTCACCGGCGTTCCGGGTGTACCGAGCCGAGGAGGAAGGCTGGACGGTGACCGGGACCGTCGACAGCGACGGCGCGGTGGCCTTCGGCACCATCTTGTGCGCACTGCTCGCTCACGCCCCGACGGTGCGCCTGCTCTGTCACACTCTGGAGTTCTTCGACGCCGCCGGGATGAGCGCCCTGGCCGATGCCGCCAGGCACCTTCCGGAGCGCAAGGTCGTCCTGGAAGGCGCCAACGAGACCGTACGCCTCGCCTGGAAGCTGTCAGGCTTCGCGATCCCCGACATTCCGGTGGTGATGGCGCCGTGACCGCCTCTTCGCCCACTCCCCTCGCAGGCGCGGGATACCGGCACGAGCTGTATCCGTACTCGGGCAGTGATGAATTCGTCACGGGCGCCTTGGATTTCATCCAGGAGGCGCTTGACGGTGACGAGGCCGTCGTCGTGGCCGTCCCGCAGGAAAAGGCGTCTCTGCTGCGTGCCGAGATCCGTGAGAACGACATCGTGCGCTATGTCGACACCAGCGGGGTGGCGCGTCATCCGGGTCGTCTCATCGCTGCCTGGCAGGAATGGATCAAGGAGCACGTTTCCGAAGGGCGGCCCGTCCGCGGGATCGGCGAATCCCCCTGGGACGAGGTCCGCAGTGCTGCCGAGGCGGATGAGCTGCGCTATCACGAGTGGCTGCTCAACATGGCGTTCGCCCAGGGCCCGGCGTGGTGGCTGCTGTGCCCGTACGACGTTGCACGCGACAAGAGTGCGTTGGCCGAGATGGCACGCTGTCACCCCGAGATCCGCAGAGACGGCCGGACGGTGCCGTGCGAGGACTACGACGCGCGGGCACCGTACGCGTTCGTTGCGCTCACCGACCCGTGTGACCCGTACGAGGAGTTCCTCTACACCAGCGGTGACCTGCCCGCCCTCCGCGAGAAGATCGCCGCATGCGCCCAACAGCACGGCCTGACCGGTCGGCGCCTGCGCGAACTGCACCTGGCTGCGACAGAGGTGGCCAGCAACAGCATCCGGCACGGCGGCGGGCAGGGCGTGCTGCGTACCTGGGGTGAGGACAGACGGCTTGTCTGCGAGTTCCGCGACGCCGGCTACCTACGGGATCCACTGGCCGGACGTACGATGCCGACCGCCAGGCAGGTGGGTGGACGCGGGCTGTGGCTCGTCCATCAGCTCTGTGATCTTGTGGAGATCCGGTCCACGCCGGACGAAGGAACCACGATCCGTCTCCACACCGAGCTGCCCGAGTGACCACCGTGGCGGCCCGGGCACACGACGGCGTCGTCGGGCCGCCGCGCGGTCGAGCCCTTCGTGACCGTGCGGAGTGCACCGGTTGCGCCGGCCGGCCACCGCGGGCACGGCGCCGTTCACCGGTCCGGCACACAGAAGCGAGCGTGGCCGGTGCCGCTGCGGGTACGCGCGGAGGTGTCGCCCGGGCAGGGCGGCGAGCGGAAGGGTACCGGTGCCTGCTGGACGGCACGGTCCGTGAACGATGGGAAGGGGAGTTCGTTCTGCATGCTGAAAGTGCTGGTAGGGCACGCAGACACGGCGATCGTGCGGCTGCCGACGCAGGTGGACTATGACAATGCCTCCGACGTCGGTGCCAGGTGCGAAGACCTGGTCAGGCAGGGCTGCAGCACCCTCGTCCTGGACGCCTCCGAAGTGCAGTACCTCGACTCCTCGGGCGTCAGCATGATCATCACGCTGTCGCGTGTGCTGGACGACCATGCCGGCACGCTGCGCCTCGCCGCACTCAGCGACCACTATCAGCAGGTGTGGCGTCTTCTCGGTCTCGACGCGTTGCTCCCCGTCTTCCCGGCAGTGAACGCTGCGCTCGACGGGAGTGCCACCAACGCAGGTGCCGGTGCCCGGGAATCGCTCGGCCGCACCTGACGGCACCAGCCGGTCGGCGTCAGGTGTACGCGCCGGGATCGGTGAAGCCGTGCTCCCGGTACGGGTAGTCCTGGTGAGCGGCGTGGGCTGATCACCACAGCCGCGGAACGCTGCGAGGGTTACGTGCCCGTGCGGGGCATACGGGAGAGCAGGCACACGTCAGCGGTGTCCGCGGCAACGCTCGAGCACAGGAGGCCCCGACATGGCAGGCGCGAAGGACACCGGTATCCAGCAGTCCCGGGCGGAGCCCCCTGCCCGGCTCACCGAGGCGTTGCAGGCCATCGGTGCCGGAGCCTACGTGGTCGACGAGCAGGGCCACATCATGGCCGTCAACGCCCGAGCCGAACACCTGCTCGGCAGCCGGGCGGAAGACGTCATCGGGCATGACGCCCACGAACTGCTGCACCGCGGCCCCCAGGGGCAGCCGCTGCCGGTCACCCGGTGCAGCATGCGGCAGGGGTTCCACGCCGGGCACCCTGCACAGGGCGACGAGGAGTACTTCGCCCGTGCCGACGGTTCGCTGCTCCCCGTCTCCTGGCTGATCGCCCCGTATGCCGTCGGCGACCGCGACACCTGCACGCTCGTGATCTTCTACCGGTGCGAGCCGGGCGACGCCGCCCGGCCGGGCCCGGAGCAGGCCGGCGAGCCGCTGAGCGACCTGGAAAGGCTGGCCCTGCTGGCCGAGACCACCACCCAGCTGACCTCCACCCTCGATGTCGAGGAGGCCCGGCGCCGGCTGGTGGCCCTGGTGCTGCCCCGACTGGCGGACTGGGTCGTCATCGACCTGATCACCGAGCGCGACGAGGTGTGGCGTGCGGACGTGGTCCACGCCGACACAGACCGTCTCGTACCCCATGACGATCTTCAGGGGCCTATGCCGCCGGTGCCGGAGGAATCGCAGATGCCCCTGTCCCGGGCCCTGCGCGGCGTCGCCTCGGCCGTGGCCGGCCCCGACACCTACCGGCGCGCTCCGGACTCCGGCATCGCCGTCGAGCAGCGTCGCCTGTTCGAGGCCACCGGCATCCACTCTGCGGCCATCGTCCCCATCCGCGGTACGCGGGAAGTCCTGGGAGCCCTCACCCTCGGCCGGGCCGAGAAGCCCGGCAGCTTCACCACGGGTGACCTTCCGCTGATCGAGGACATCGCACGCCGCGCCGGCGTCGCGTTGGACAATGCCCGCCTCTACCAGCGCCAGCGCAAGGTCGCCGAGACCATGCAGAACCATCTGCTGCCCCAGATGCCGAGCGTGCCCGGGCTGCAGATGACCGTCCGCTACCTGCCCGCCCCCGACGCCTCACAGGTCGGCGGCGACTGGTACGACGCCTTCACCCTCTCCGACGGCGCCACCGCTCTGGCCATCGGCGACGTGGTCGGCCACGACCTGGAGGCCGCCGCGGGCATGGCCCAGCTGCGCAACGTGCTCCGTGCCTATGCCTGGGCCCAGCAAGAACCCCCCAGCCGGATCGTGGAACGCCTCGACGAGGCGATCACGCCCATCACCGACGTCGCCATGGCCACCCTCATCCTCGCCCGCCTCGACCAGACGGACACCGGCCACTGGCGGCTGTCCTGGACCAACGCCGGCCACCCCCCGCCCCTCCTCATCACCCACGACGGGCTGGCCCGCTACCTCACCGACGGACACGGTCTTCTTCTCGGCACCGGCGTGCGCACCTCCCGCCCCGACGGCACCCTCCTGCTGCCACCGCGATCCACTCTCCTGCTGTACACCGACGGCCTCGTCGAAGCACCCGGCCACACCCTCGACGACGGCATGAACCTGCTGCGCCAGCACGCCGCCGCTCTCGCCCACCGCCCCCTGCCGTCCTTCACCGACCAGCTCCTGCGCCGCGTCCACCCACCGGGCCACGACGACGTCGCCCTCCTCGCCCTGCACACCCCCGCCCACCCGAGCACCGGCCCGACGCACCCGGGAAGCAACCGATGAGCGGCCCCGCCAAGCGTTGAGGAAGCCGAGGCGCGGCATCGCATGATCACCGGTTGCGAACTCGTCCGCGTCGCGTTCGAGGGAAGCGACCTTGCGATGCCGACGACGGTCCGGAGCGAACCGGACGCCAACTGGCGTACTGGGCGACAAGTTCAGCGATGGTGAACGCCTGGGCCCGCGGCGAAGGTGTGCTTTACTCCTCCCCCGGCGACCGCAGAAGCCCGGTCACGAGGCGGCGGGCGTAGGCGGTGTCCAGCCCGGCGGGGCGGAAGAGGATGCGGTACATCAGCGGGGCGACGACCCGGTCCATGACCGCCTCCACGCCCGGAGCGATCTCCCCCCGGGCGCTCGCGCGGGCCAGGACGACCGCGACCTGGTCGGCCGCGTACGCCGAGCACTGCCCGGCGTTGCCCCCGTCCGGATCGCCCAGCAGGGCGTCGCGAACGTAGGCGCGGCCCGCCGGGGAGGACATCTCCTCGAGGAACTGCTCGGTCCAGGCCGTCAGATCCGAGCGCAGGTCGCCGTGGTCCGCGGGCTCCGCATCGGGCCGCAGGCGGGCCACTGCCACGTCAGAGAGCAGTTCGTGCAAGTCGCCCCAGCGGCGGTAGATCGTCGAGGGGGTCACTCCCGCGCGCTGGGCCACCAGCGGCACGGTCAGCGCGTCCCGGCCCAGCTCGGCTTCGAGTTCGCGCACCGCGGCATGCACCGACTCCTGGACGCGGGCACTGCGCCCACCGGGGCGCACCATTGGTCGACGGCTCATGCCACCACCTTAAAGCACAATCCTTGCGTTAAGGGGTCCGTCATGCCGGGCGGTCCCGGGCCTCCTCCTCACTCAGGCCGTCGGCGCGAGCGCGGCCCGGACGGGTCGGGTCCGCTCATAGGCGTGGCCGACGCGGAGGAGGGTGTGCTCGCCCAGGGGGCGACCGAGGAGCTGCATGCCGATGGGCAGGCCCGCCGCGTCGTGTCCGACCGGGAGCGTCAGTGCGGGCACCCCGGTGATGTTGGCCGGCGCGGACAGGCGCACATAGGCGTCCGATACGGCCTCAAGGGTTCCGTCGGGCCAGGTGACCGACGCCTGGCCGGCTGCGACCGCGGTCATCGGCACCGTCGGGGCGGCGATCACGTCGACCCGCTCCAGAAGGCGGCCCCACTCCTCGCGCATCAGTGCCTGTGCGCGCCGGGCGCGCAGATAGTCCCCGGCGGGCAGCAGCTCGCCGGCCTCCAGCAGGGTCCGGACGTCCTCCTGGTACAGCTCGGGGGCGCTGCGCAGGGTGCCCTCGTGGTAGGCGGTGGCCTCCGGCACCATCAGCCCCCACTGGGTGGCCTGGACGTAACGGGTCATCGGGATGTCGACGCCGACGAGCTGTGCGCCTAGGTCCTTCAACCGGCCGATGGCGCGCCGCACCGCGGCCTCCACCTCGGGGTCGACGTGGTCGAAGTAGTAGTTGTGGGGCACGCCGACGCGCAGCCCCGCGAGTTCCGCGCCTTGGTCGCCCTGGTGGCACGGCGCGGGGGCGTCTCCGGTCAGGGCGGCCAGCACCGGCGCCGCGTCCGCGACCGTGCGGGTGATCGGGCCGACGTGGTCCAGGGACCAGGACAGGGACGTGACACCGTCACGCGGAACCAGGTCGTAGGTCGGCTTCAGGCCGACCACCCCGTTCAGCGCGGCCGGTACCCGGATCGATCCCCCGGTATCGGTGCCCAGGGCGAACGTCGCCGTGCCCGACGCGACGGCGACGGCGGACCCGCCGCTGGAGCCCCCGGCCACCTTGCCGCGGTCCCACGCGTTGCGGGTCTGCGGGGTGATCAGACCGTAGGCGAACTCGTGGGTGTGGGTCTTGCCGAGCAGGACCGCGCCGGCCCCCGCCAGCCGGGCTGCGACCGCGCTGTCGGCCGGCGCGCGGTGGCCGTCCCGGACCCGGGAGCTGGCCGATGTGGCCATTCCGGCCACATCGATCAGGTCCTTCAATGCCATCGGGATGCCGTGCAGCGGGCCGCGGATCCGGGCGGCCTCGGCGCCGGCCCGGGCCTCGGCCTCAGCGCTCGCCCGGACCTCGGCTTCGGCCTCGCGCGCCGCCCGGCGCGCCCGCTCGGCACAGACGGTGGCATACGCCCCCAGCTCCGGCTCGACCCGCTCGATACGGTCGAGTACGGAGTCCACCAGCTCGACCGGGGACAGCTCCCGCGCCCGGATCGCGGCGGCGGCCCCGGTCAGGGTCAGCTCAAAGGGCTCCATCGGCCATCCCCTTCCACTTCACGCGATCGGCGGGTGCGGCGGACGCCGTCGCGGTCGGGGTCTCCCCGAAGTCCAGTTCCCGCAGGACCGCGACGACCTTCTGGATGTGGTTGGCGACCGACGCGACCGCGGCGTGCCGCTCTGCCGGCAGCGACAGGCCGGCGCGGTGGGCCCAGCGGGCCGCCTCCGGCGGGGTGAGTTCAGTGACAGACAAGGATGTTCTCCCTGGTCGGGGCGGGGACGGTGGAGCGACCCCTATCCAAAAGCTAAAGATTTGTGTTAGGCAAACGTAGGCCCTACCGTGGCTTAAAGCAAATAGATTGCGTTTAGGCGGGGATGGAGCAGCCCCCAGCACCCGACCCCGTACCGCCAGAGAGCAAGGGAGCACCACGGACCATGCAAGCCTCTCCCGCCATCTCCACCCCAACCTGGAACGTCGGCGACATCTGCGTCCGTCGCATCGACGAAACCCCCCTGCCGCCCGCCACCGCGGCCTGGCTACTCCCCCAGGCCACCCCGGAGGTCGTCGCCGGCCAGCGCTGGCTGCACCCCCACTACGCCGACGACCAGGGCGTGCTGCGCCTGAACAGCCACAGCTTCGCCCTCCACATCGATGGCCTGCGCGTCCTGGTGGACACCGGCATCGGCAACGGCAAGCAGCGGGCCAACCCCGCCTGGCACAACCTGCACACCGACTACCTTCAGCGCCTGACCACCGCCGGCTTCCCCCCGGACTCCGTCGACCTGGTCATCCTCACCCACCTCCACGCGGACCACGTCGGCTGGAACACCCGCGAGGTCGACGGCGCATGGCTTCCCACCTTCCCCCGCGCCCGCTACCTCACCTCGCGCACCGAGCGGGAGTTCTGGGCCGGCCATCCCATGGACGAGGCGCGCAAGCAGATGTTCCGCGACTCGGTCCTGCCGGTCGAACAGGCCGGCCGACTCGACCTCCTCGACGTCCCGCCCGGCGGCGCGGCGATCACCCCGGGCCTGCGCCTGCTGGCCACCCCAGGCCACACGCCCGGCCACGTCGCCGTCGAACTCAGCAGCCACGGACGCACCGCACTGATCACTGGCGACAGCCTCCATCACCCCCTCCAAGTCGCCCACCCGCACATCGGCGCCTGCGTCGACACCGACCCACAACAAGCCGAAACCACCCGCCGCGACCTGCTCGACTCCCTCGCCGACACCGACACCCTCCTCCTCGGCACCCACTTCCCCCACCCCACCGCCGGCCACATCACCACCCACCGCAACGCCCACCACCTCCGCCCCGTATCCCCCACCGACCGCGCATGAGGACTTTCGGGCGGACACGGTTGGGTACTACGGGCTGCATGCGGTTCCCGCCACTGGACGCAGTCGCTCCATGTCCGCTCCCCGAAGTCGGTGAACGGGCACTGCACCCGGAAGATTTGGCCCACCTTGCACACCGCCTCGCAGACTCAACGGTCTACGGCAGGGCCGTTGCCCATCGTCCTGCGCAGAGCAGTTCCAGGTGGTGACGGTGCAACGCGTTCAGCAGCCGCGATGACCGACGCTGACCAGCATGCACTCGGGCGACTCGGTGCACATCAGGTAGTCCGGCGACACCCAGAGCACCGGAGGAACCCCCCATGAGTCCGCAGCCCGAGCAAAAGTGCGTCCCTGAAGGGTGTTTTCGCACTTGGTAGGGTCCTCGGTGCCTCAGCCCACCAGCCAGCCCAGCGGGGACACATGCTCGATCTGCTCAGCTCAGCCTGCCGCGCCGTCCACCGCCCGGATGCTGGTGCACTTCGCACAGGACGGTGGGCAGAATTTCGCCGTTCGACTGCCCGCCATGGAGAGGACGTTGCAGGCAGCGGACGCTCGAGCACGGTTGCTGCGGGGCTGCGGGCCGCCGCGGCCGTGCTGGGCCTGGCTTTGCTGGCGGCAGGCTGCGACAGCGCCCCGGACCCGTCGGACCGGCCGGCCAAACCGAAAGGTGAGGGGGGCGCCTGGCAGATCGACTACCGCAGCCCGGTGCCGGATTCCGGTCTCAACGGCCTGGTCACCGTCTCCGCCGACGAAGCGTGGGCCGTCGGACGCACCGGCAAGCCTCCCCGCCGGCGCGGCAGTCTGCTGCACTACGCCGCCGGCCGCTGGAACCCCGTGCCGCTGCCCGTCGAACTGCGTGACGACCCCGAACTGAAAGCCGCGGCGTCGGCCCCGCATGACGTATGGATCTACCATCGGGAGCCCACACCACTCCCGCCGGCCGCAGGGGAGGCGAGCCGGCCGTATCCGTCGCCCGCGGAAGCCTCCGGGCAACCGGACGGCTTGCCGCCCCGCCCCGCGATGCGCTGGGACGGCAAGCGCTGGCACCGGATACCCGCCCCGTTCCCGATCACCGCCCTGCGCGTGCTGTCCCCACGCAACGCCTGGGCTGTCGACCCCGAGGGTGCCCTGCGGCACTGGGACGGCCGCCGCTGGCAGCGAAACAGGCTCCCGGTCCAGGTCCGCGATGTCGACGCGTCGTCCCCGGACGACGTCTGGGCCGTGGGCATCCGCATGCCCCTCGCTCAGTTCGCGGCGATGCACTTCGACGGACACAGCTGGCAGCGGACGCGACTGCCCGAACACCGCTTCACCCATGACGGCACGCTTCCCGGGGAGACCAGCAGCCTCGGCTACGTCCGTGTCCTCGCCGCAGACGATGTCTGGGCGACCGGGGCGCACACCTGGGAGCCGGACGACGAGGCGCCGACCGACCCGCCCTTCGAGAAGTACCTCCTGCACTGGGACGGGCAGCGGTGGACGAGCGCCGCCTACCCGCCCAGAGCCGCGCACGACGCCCCGATACAGCCGATGGCACCCGACGGCTCCGGGGGTCTGGTGCTGGGCGCCTGGCTGCGTCGCACTCCCACCGGCCGGTACCTGGGCATCGACGCTCCGCCACGGGTCGAGGGCTGGACGAACACGGAGGTGAAGCCCTCGAAGCGCCGGTGGCTTTCGCTGTCGGACCTGGCGGAAGCGCCCGGTACGCACACGCTTTTCGGAGTCGGTGCCCTTACCGACGGGACCACTGACAGGACGAGCCGGGCGGTCATCGTCCGATACCAGCCCAGCGAACCCCCCGTGCACCGCGTTCACTGAGGTGGTCGTGCCAGTTCCGCCGGCCCGACGCCGCGCGGACGGTGACCTACTCCTGACCGGGGACGGCCATCTCCCCGAGGAGTGACCAGTCGTCCTGCGGAATGGTCGCGTTCACGATGCGCGGCGTCTCCAGCAGATGGGGCGGCAGCGTCTGCTGCGCGGCTTTGAAGTGAGCGGACTGCACATGTGCGGCCCCAGCCTCGTCGTCGCGGAAAGCCTCGACCAGGACGTACTCCGTCGGCTCCGCCACGCTGCGCGACCAGTCGAACCACAGGCAGCCGGGCTCGGCGCGCGTGGCCCGGGTGAAGTCCGCGGTGATCTCGGGCCAGCGGTCGGCGTGCTCGGGACGGACGCGGAACTTGGCGGTGATGAAGATCATGAAATTCCTCGCTGATGTCTGTGTGTCTGCATCGCACAGCATTACGCCGCAGAGGGCGTGCTGCCCGCGCCGGGGTGGGGCGAGCCACGCCGATGGCTAGCGTGCGGTGTGCCCGGAACGGAGTTCGTCGATGTCGACCGTGGTCAGGGCCACGTTCAGCGGCACGCCGGTGCCGGCTGCGGCGGCCAGCCGCTCGCGTACCTCGCGGGGCGTTCGAGGCCGCCAGCCCGGCCCGTCACAGCAGCCGGAGTGGAACGTGACGCCCGCGTTCAGCAGGGCGGTCAACGTCCGCCACCCAGCGGTATCGCTCCGCTTCGGCACAGCGAGGTCCTGGCCCGCGTCGATCAACCCGCCGCCGCAGCGCGGGCACCGGCTTGCCCGCACGCCGCGCTTCTTGAACGAAGAACGGCAGGGCAAGCACACGTAATGCCGGTTCGGGGTCCCTCCGCGAAAGCACATCGCACCAGTATGGCAAGACAGTTCTCACGCCCGGCAGGACACGCCTGCTTGCGCCGGGCGCAGCGGTTCCGGGCGGCCGCTGAGCGCGATCGCTCCCCGTACCGTCCCAGTGCCGGCAGCAGTGGACCGCGGGCATTCATCAGCTCGAAGAGGGCTGCGCTGACGCATTCCGTGCAAGGGCGAGCATGGCGCTGTCTGCGGCTCGGACGAGGCTGTGCCGAGTCTCTTGTCCGGCCGAGGCGGAGACGTTCCGCGCCGCCGAGGGCTTCGCTTCACGTGCATAGCCGAGGGCTTCGCTTCACGTGCATACAGGAATCGCTACGCGATGCGCGTCGGCGCTCGCAGATCCATCCTGGGGTGACCGGGTTCGAGCGGGTCATGGCCGGACCCGGGCGGCGCCGGGGCCGCACGGCCGGCACCGTGGAAAACGGATACACGGTCCACTCGAAGCACACGCACCGGAAAGCTCGGACACCATGACCGACACCATCGCAGGGGTGGAAACACCCGAGACCCCGGCTGTCGCAGAGGCCACGGCCTTTCTTCGGGAAAGGACGAACGCCCTGGTCTACCACCACTCCCCCGGAGACCACGTACGGGACCGTCAATGCAGACGTCCTGGAACACTTCGTGCCCGGATTCCGCCGCACGTCCATGGTGGAACGGGTCATGGAAGCGCCCTGGCCTCGGTGACATGGCAGCGGTCACGACCGGGTCGAAGCAAGCGCCGCCCTCCCAACGCATCCGGGTAGTGGAGCTGCCCGGAGCCCTGCTGACCCCATGTGGTCCGTCCGGCACTCGGCAGCGGGACGGCATCTCGACCGTTCACGTCCCGCAACTCCCGCCCCGAACCACGAAAGGAGCGCTCGTGCGAGCCATCACCGTCCGGGACCGCGAAGCCGGGGTCGCCGGTTTGACCCTGGAGAACCTGCCTCAGCCCCACGCCGCCGAGAACGACGTCATCGTGCTGGTGCACGCCGCCGGCTTCACCCGCGGGGAGCTCGACTGGCCCGCAACCTGGGCCGACCGCGCCGGCCGCGACCGCACGCCGAGCGTGCCCGGCCACGAGGTCTCGGGGGTGGTGACGGAACTCGGATACGGAACGACAGGGCTCAGCATCGGCCAGCGGGTCTTCGGACCGACCGACTGGGCCCGCAACGGCTCGCTCGCCGAGTACGTCGCCGTGGAAGCCCGTAACCTTGCCCCACTCCCCGCCGACGTCGACCACACGGTGGCCGCAGCACTGCCGATCTCCGGCCTGACCGCATGGCAGGGCCTGTTCGACCACGCACGTCTCACCACCGGGCAGACGGTCCTGATCCACGGCGCCGCCGGCGGCGTCGGCTCGGTCGCCGTCCAGCTCGCCCGCGAAGCGGGGGCCCGCGTGGTCGGCGCGGGTCGCTCCGCCGACCGGGACACGGTCCTCGATCTGGGCGCGCACGCGTTCCTCGACCTGGAGACCGACCCGGTGGAGGACGCCGGGCAGGCCGACGTCGTGTTCGACGTGATCGGCGGTGACATCCTCGACCGCTCGGCCGCGCTCGTGCGCCCCGGCGGCACGCTCGTCACCATCGCCCACCCGCCCACCGTGCGCCCAGACGACGGACGGGCTCTCTTCTTCGTCGTGGAACCCGACCGCGCACGCCTCGCCCACCTCGCCCAGCGGCTGAGGGACGGCGGGCTCCGCCTGAGGGTCGGCGAAGTTCGGCCGCTGGACGAAGCGGCCGCCGCGTTCGCCCCACGACAGCGGGTCCCCGGCCGCACGATCATCCGCGTCACGGACGCCGGGTGAGCCGTCGTTGCCTGCCGACAGCACCGGCCGTGGTGAAAGGAAAGGCCGCGAGCAGGCCTGGTGAAGGGAAGTTCCCGGACCGGCCTCGTGAAGGGGAGGCTCCGGACCGGCCTGGTGAAGGGAAGGCCCCCAGGAGCACGACGCTTCGGGGCACCGGCGGGCGGGCGGGGCGGTCGGCGCGGGCGCCGCGCCTGTCAGGGGGCGGCTCGGAGCCTTAGAGTAACGCCCAGCTCCCTGCGTCGCCCGCCGCAGCGGCCAGGCGTGCGGCCGCTTCGGCACCGCACGCGTCACCGGCGCGTTCCCGCAGCCAGATCAGCGCCGTGCAGATCGACGCGTCACCGGCTGCAGCGGCGAGGCGGGCCAGGCGTGCGGCGTCGGCGTGGTCATCGGCTCGCTCCTCTCGGCCGGCACCGAGCAGGCGCCCGTGGCACTGCGCATCGCCGCCCGCACCCGCGAACTCGTCGATCAGGGCACCCCCGTCGAAGCCGCCTGCCGCATCCTCGTACTCGAAGAGCAGCTCGAAGAAGCCCAGCGCATCAACGAGCAACTGCGCTCCCGAAGCCGCGAGTCCCAGCCGAAGACCGCGCCTTGGCGACGGACACCGGACGCGAGCCGAGCACCGACCGTCGACCGGCAGGGCCACCCTCAGCGGTCCTCCATCCACCGACGGGAAACAGGTCCGACAAACGGAGGGTCGTGCTGTCCCTCTTGGTCCGGTTGAGGGTGGTGCCCCATGGGTAACTCCCTCACGGGCAAGGGGGGTGCTGGTGATTCGAGGGTTCTCGGTACCTGAATCCGATTCGGCCACGCGATGATCGGAGCCACTGGAGCAGCACGACTCCGATGGGGACGCCGTAGTCTGCAGATTCTCCTCACGCACTCGCTGGCGGCGTTCGGTCTTCTGTCGGGTCTGGTGCAACTGGTGGTCCAGCTGTTCTCGCTGACCTTCTCAGAGCCTCTGCTCGTGATCGCGTTCACCGTGACCCTCAGTGTCGCATGGGGACTGACACAGGCACTTCCCCCGGCGTCGGCAGCACGTTCGTTCGGCCACCCCGGAATGCGGGTGCAGGTCATCGTGGGCGACCTTTTCGAACAGCGTGGACACATCGTCGTCGGTTTCACCGACACGTTCGACACCTGCGTCGCGGACGATCTCGTGATCAGCCGTTCCAGTGTGCAGGCACAGTTACTGCAGCACTGGTACGCGGGGAGCCAAGAGGATCTGGACGACGCGCTCACCGCGGCACTGGAACGAAGTGAAGTGGAAGCGGTCGAGTCGCGTGCGGACAAACCGCATGGGAAACTCGAGCGCTACCCCGTCGGAACGGTGGCGGTGCTGTCCCGGAACGGACGCAAAGCGTTCGGTCTGGCGTACAGCCGTCTGGGGAACAGCCTGGTCGCCGAGTCCAGCGCCGAGAAGATCTGGGTGAGTCTTTGCCGGCTTTGGGAGGCGGTCTACGAGCACGGACATCGCGAACCACTCGCCCTGCCGATCATCGGCGGGGCGTTGGCACGTGTCGACACGCTGAGTCAGGAGAACTTGCTGAAGATGATCCTGCTCTCCTTCGCAGCGGCCTCGCGGGCCCGCGTGGTGACCCGTGAACTCACCGTGGTCATACATCCGACGGCTCTTCACGACATCAACGTCCTGGAGATCCGGCATTTCCTGATGACCCTGTAGTAGACCGGTTTTCAGAAAGGGAGCGGCTGTGACGGAGGCCAAGGCGTTCTTGAGCTGGTCCACTCGCGATCCACGCATCGAACCGTTGGCTCAGCTCTTCCGGCAGTGGCTCGGGTCCCTGTTCGAAGGACGCGTGGATTCTTTCTTCTCTCGTGAGATCCAGCCTGGCGAGCACACCGTTCCACGGATCTACCAGGCGCTGAACGAAGCCGACTTCGGTTTCATCTTCCTGTCGCAGAGGACGGCCCGGAGCCCGTGGGTGATCTATGAGAGCGGGTGTCTCAACCCGTCGCTCCGGGCAGGTAGGGTCTTCCCGCTGCTGTTCGACCTCTCACCGGGCGAACTTCGTTCCCTGTGTCCTCCCTTGGCGGATTTCCAAGCCGTGTCGTTGCGCGATGTGCAGGACGTCCGACGTCTGACCGAGAGGATCTGTCAGCTCCTCGGCCTCGACGACACGCAGGTGATCCAGTTACGCGAGAGGTTCCACCGAACCTTCCCTCAGCTGGAGCGGGCGATCACTGAAACGGTGGACAGCAGGCGACTGCTTCCCGATCGTTTCACCGGAACCCTGACCTACAACGACAACATCGCCGGATCGCGGAACTTCCAGATGCCCGGAGTCTTCGGGCAGTACCAGCGCGAACTCTTCCTCGTCGGCAACAACCTCAATCTTCTGCTCAATCTGCACAACAACGAGGACATGTTCGGTGCGCTGCTGGACTCGCTCGTGGAGGATCCGTCGAAGAGGGTTCGTATCCTGATGGCCGATCTGTGGGACGACAAGATCCTTTACACATTCAACAAGGTGATCTTCGGCAGTGCCCTGTCCGAGTTCTCGGGGCTGAACGATGTGCTCACCAACCCGGAGTCGCACCTGTACCTCGACCGGTTCATCGCCGCCCGGGCGGGAGACAAGATCCACGAACGGTTGCAGAGGCAGCTCAGGATAAAAAAGATCGGTCTACTGGTTGACACCTTCTGGTTTGTCGACCCGGACAACACCTCACTCTCCGGCGACCTGCTGTTCGCCCTCATGACGGCGGTCACGGGCCGGGAGCGTCCAGTCTTCTACGTCAATCAGGCGGAGAATCCGGGCCTCTACTCAAAGTACTTCGACATGTGCCAGGCCGCTTTCGACTTGAGCGCGGACGTCCTGTGGCCCGTGGCAGGGCAGTAACCACCCTGACGCCGGGGCCAGCGACCAGCCGCCCCCTCGACTGGCCGGATTCCGGAGCCGACGCCGTGGTCCCATCACCGCGCGACCACCTCGGACCCCGCTTCAACCAGAAGCCGACTCGCCGCGGGCGGGTGGCTCAGGGGCGGAGCCGTTCCCGGTCCAGAGCCAAGCGGCGGCGCGGTAGTCCCTGTTCACGGCGATCACTTTGGTGAAGTCGTCGGCGTCGATGTCCGTGTATCCCGGGCGGAAGACATTCTCGTGGAGCCAGTCGGACACCGCGACCACGAGGTCGGCCTGCGCGTCGGCCTTGGCGGCCGCCCGCAGCTGATCGCAGTCGACCAAGCGGCTCAGTCGCACCAGCAGGGGCCCGGCAAAGCCGAGCGCGGCACGGCTCACGGGACCGATGTCCCACGCCATGCGCAGGCGCAACCGGTCACTGTGTACGCGGTTGTTCTGCGAGAGCAGCCGGGCGGCCCCTGTCATCAGCCGCGGAAGGGCGTCGACGCACTCCGTCTCGGGAGGCAGCACGACGTTCATGCCGTCGCCACCGGGCTGGATGTCCGTTCGGCCGAGATCGGCTCGGACCGCTTGCAGCAGGTGGCGCACGAGCCCGGCCAGCCGCCATTGCACCTGGCCCTGACGCGCGACGGGCCTGGCGCTGTAGCCCGTGACGTCCACACAGAACGCGAGCCTGATCCGGTGGTCGCCGGGGATGGCGGTAGGTGCCGGCTTCTCTCCCTCGGGCGCCTCCGGCAGGAGCGTCCCGTGCAGGGGCGTGGTGCGGGTTCCTTGCATTGCCGCATCGATGAGCACTTCCGGCCCTCCCGGGGAGAAGCGCACCGCCATGGCGGGCGCATAGTGTCCGACGTTCCGGTTAGACCCCGACGCCAGGCGACCGGCATGGGGCCGTCAGGGGCGTGTCCGCGCTGTCGTCACTGCCGGGTCTTCATCTGCACGTTAGGCATGCGGACCACACGGCGCCCCGGGAACTGGCCCGGGGATGACCCTGGGTGGCCCGTCACCCATCCGGCGCAGCAGGGAGCCCAGGGATGGACTGCCGCCGTGCCGTACCGGCTATTGAGGGTTGAGTATCGTCACGAGTCCCATGCGTGAGTTGATGCCGAGCTTCATGTAGGTGTTGCACAGGTGGTACTCGACCGTTTTGACGCTGAGCATCAGCTCCCTGGCGATCTGACGGTTGGTCAGTCCTTGGGCGGCCAGCCGCGCGACGGTGAGTTCTTGAGCGGTCAACACCGGATGGCGTGCGGAATGTGCAGCGGTGGTGGTGCGACCGCAGGCTCCCAGTTCCGTACGGCACCGTTCCAGGTACGGCACGGCCTGCAACCCGTCGAAGAGCTGCCACGCGGTTTCGAGTTCCGCAACGGCTTCGCGGCGTCTGCCGGTGCGTCGCAGGAATGTGCCGTAGGACAGGTGCAACAGGTTCTGCTCCCAGCAGGGTTCGCCGCTTTCGCAGTGGTCAAGCCCTTCCCGGAAAGCATGCTCTGCTTCATCCGGGCGTCCCCTGCTTGCTTCGAGCAGACCCCTGCACCGGGCCGCCGCCGCGAGGTCGAGCCATCGGTGCCGCTGGGCGGCGCGGACTTCGTAGTCAGCGAGCAGTCGCTCGGCCTCTTCGAGGCGGCTGGTTCGCACGAGGCTCTCCACCAGCAGAGCCCGCCAGGGGATGATCCCGATCTCGTCCAGTCCGTCGCGGTGGACGACCTCAGACCCCGTCAACGGACGCAGGAGCGTGACCACGCCTTCGTGTTGCCCTTGAGCGATCCGCACCAGGGCGTGTGCGGAGTGCGCGAGCGCGAGGTCATTGACGTCCGAGAGCACCCGGGCGTGTTCGACGGCCGCGTTGGCGTGTTCCTCGGCGGCACGGAACTCGCCTCGGCCGGCCAGCGGGAAGGCCGTGAAGGCGTGGACGACGGCCAGGATCGACACTTGGTCGGTGTCTTCGGCCAAGGAAACGGCCTGGGAGCCGTGGGCGATCGCATCGTCCCAGCGTCCGCTGCGGTATTCGGCGTCGGTGAGGAATCCGAGTGCCACCAAAGCCGCATAGGGCAGTCCGCCGTGCCGATGTGAGTCGAAGGCGTGCTTCAAGTCGCCGCGTGCTGCGCCTAGATCACCGTTCCACAGTCGCAGCATGCCCCGGGCGAGGAGGCCTTCCAGTTCGTGCCGTCCACGGGGCCTGCCCGAATCGGGCAAGTGACTGACGGAGCGCATGCTTTCTTCGTGTTCACCGGTGATGGCGAGTCCGATCGCCAGGGAGTCGCGGAGGAAGGAGGACCGGTTGCCGGGCGGCAGGGCGAGCCCTCGCCGTGCCCACTGGACGATGCCATGCCCGTCACCTTCGATCAGGGACAGCCATGCCATCTGCTCGGCGGCGCAGCGCACCGTCTCGGGTGCTGTTGCGGGATCGCAGCTGCTCCAGCAGGCGCTGAGCTCTTGGCGGGCGTCGTCCAGACGACCTGTCGTCAGGGCGAGGTGGCCGAGGACGTAATGCCGCTCGGTGCCCGGTGGCATCGCGCGCACAGTCGGTTCCATCGCGGCAGCCTGGCTGATGTCCCCGGCCAGCAGAAGATATTCGGCTGCCTTCAGCGTCCGTCGGTTGCGCTCGGCTTCCTGCGGTGACAAGCGGGCAGATGTCAAAGCGGCGGAGGCGGCGGCGGACCATGCTCCTTCGCGGGAGCGCTCGGCCGCGTAGAGGGCGAGTTCCCGCGACAGGTCCGGCTCCGGGCCGACCGCCGCCCACACGCGGTGCTGCAGGACCATCGGAGGCTCGGTGACGACGCTCGCCGCCGTGTGGTGGAGGTGGGAGCGCAGCGCGGGTTCCATTCCCTGGTACACCGCTGCTCTCACCAGCGGATGCGGGAAGACCACGTGGGGAGCACCATCCGGTGAGCTTTCATCCAGCAAGTCGTGCCGCATCGCCTCGGACAGTGCTTCGAGGGCGTCGGGAACGTCGCCCACTCGCGCCGCCGTCAGCAGGGGACTTGAGGTGCCGAGCACACTGGCCGCGTTCACCAGGCGGCGCGTGGGCACCGAGCACCGGTCGAGGCGTGTGGCGATGATCCGTGCGTATTCCCGGGGCGCCGGCAGGTGTGCGTGGTTCGTGCCCAGGACGTCGGCTGTGCACTGCTGGAGCAGGGCCTTGGTGTGCAGAGGGTTTCCGTGAGTATGTCCGTGCAGTCGGGTGAGGGCCCGGCGCGGCAGTGCAGTCGAGCCCACCGCGGAGCTGAGAGCGGCGACGTCCGCGACGGAGAGGCCCTTCAGTGCCAGTGCGAGCGTGGAGTCGTCGTACATGATGCGGAGCAGTCCCTGGGGCAGCCGCGAGTCAGCGGCGTCGCGGGTCACCAGCACGGCGAGGACCCGGTCCACCCGCAGGCGCCGCAGCGCGAAGGTGATCGCGTGGAGGGAGGGCGTGTCGGCCCAGTGGAGGTCGTCCACCACGATGATCAGCGGCGAAGGGCCCTGGGACCTACCGATCACGTCCAGCAGGACCACCCCTGCTTCGACGGGATCGGGCAGGACCGGTCCGGGCCACGGGAAACGCCCGGGCCGGGGCAGTGTGCCCGGCTCTTCGCACGGATGCGTCAGCAGTTGTGCCACGACACCGTAGGGCAGTTGCATCTCGAACTCGTCGCCGCTCGCCCAGAGAACGCGATGCTCAGAGCCCTCGTCGGCGAGAAAGCGCCGTACCAGCGAAGTCTTCCCCATTCCAGCCGGCCCGTCGACGACCGTGATCTGCGGTTCGCTGTGCCTTGCCCGGACGAGCCTGGCACGCATCTTCGACAGCTCTTGTGTACGGCCGAAGAACGGCGCATCCGACACCCTGCCCGGCACACGTTCTCCTCACCACTGGTCTCACCGACTGCTGGTCACGGCGCAAGCACGCCCCCGTCCTGGCACGCGTGTCCCCCTCCATCGGTATACCGCTTCGGAGCCGGCGCGGAAGGAGGATCGCGCGCAGTCCGGCATCGGGTCGGGCATCGACGGGTGCGGCTGGGGTCGGTGGTGTGTGGTGTGTTCCGGTCCCGCCATGGGGTGACGTGCCGGGGCATCGCGTCGTATCGTCAAGTCAGGTTGTTTTCATAGGCTTTGCGGGGAGGGGGCCCGGACTGTCCAGTTCGAGCGCGTACGGGCACCGCCGGACATGGCCGCCGAACAGCTTGCTGGCCCTGCTTCCAGCACAGGCAAGGGACGCGTTCCTGTCGCTGGGCCGTGAGCACACCTACGCGGCCGGTCAGATCCTGTTGTCCGAGGGTTCCACGAACACACGCGTCCTGCTGCTCGTCGACGCTTCCGTCAAGGTGAGCGCCACCACGCCCGACGGCCAGGAGACCCTGCTGGCCGTCAGGCACAGCGGCGATCTGATCGGCGAGTTGTCGGGACTCGACGGGCAGCCCTGTATCGCCACGGTGACCGCCGTCGGTTCCGCAGCCGTCTCCGTCATTCCGCGGCACGAGTTCCTTGCATTCCTGCACCAGCACCCCTCGGTCGCCGTGGCCGTGAGCCGCCACATCGCCGAAAGGCTGCGAGCGGCCACGCGGCGGCGGGTAGACCTCGCGGGGGTGCCGGTCCTGGTACGGCTCTGCCGCGTCCTTGCCGAGTGGTGCGAGCAGGCCGGCGGGGCGGTTGTCCGGGTTCCCTTGACACAGCACGAACTCGCCGCGTTGGTAGGCGCGTCGGAGGTGAGCGTCAGCCGTGCCCTGCGCCCGCTGGTGCGTGCGGGTGCCGTCAGCACGGGATACCGGTGCGTGCAGGTGTGTGAACCCGCCCAGGTCCGGAAGATCGCAGAAGGAGGCGACGTGCCACCTCCTCCGGGTGGGGCCGGCAATCCCGTCTTCTGACGGAGACCGAACGCACCCTTCACCGGCACCCTCGTCTCAGCGGCGATTCACGGTGCGAGCGCCGCCAGGACGGGAGGCGCCATGGGCGCGCAAGACTTCGGGCCGCTGGGCGGCTCCTTCGAATTCATTCACCAGAATCTCGACGGCTTCAAGATCAAGCAACAGGTCGATGAGCGTGGCATCGAGGGGTACATCAACCACTGCGCCCGCCTGGCAGCCGCCACGGGAGCGGCTACTGGAGCAGGCGGCGGTCTGACGCTGGCTCTGGGGATTCCGGCGGACATGGCCAACACCGTGACACAGCAGTTCAAGGTCACGCTGGCGGTGATCTATCACCGCACGGGCCGGTACGCGATCGGCTTCCGAGAGTTCATGAAGATCGTCGGTTTGTCTCTCGGGGTCGAGGTCGGCGCCAAGGGGCTGGAGTACCTGGTGCTGAAGGCGGCACAGGAGATCCTCAAACGGCTCGGCGCCGGCGTGGCGGGCCGCATGGTCCCCCTGTTCGGTGCAGCCATCGGAGCGGGCCTCAACTACGCCTTCATCAGGGGCATCGGTGCGACCCTGCTGGCCTTCGCCGACGACATCTTCGACGAGCCGACGGAGGGGAGTGCCGAGCACCAGGCGGCGTGACCCCGCACGCCGACGCGAAGACAGCTGCACTGCTTCCCAACGAGAAGGAAAGGAAGACGCACATGAGTGACGACCGACCGCAGGAGACTGCCGTCAGCAACGAACCCGGTCGGCTGAGCCTCTACGACGAACTCGCCGAGGTCGTCGACTTCGCCGACGCTCCGGAACGGACCACCACGATGGCCGTCGAAACGACGGACGGCGACCCGTTCTGTCTCTGACGACTCAGGGCGACACGTAGGCAGGAGAGGAACGGCATGACCAGGACGGCCGGCCACGGCGCCGATGGGAGCCCGGTGGTGATCATCGGAGACCTCGCGGACCCCCACGTCCGTGAGGTGATCGACCGCATCTGCCCGCAGCGCCCGCTGGCCGTCCTGGACACGGTGAGCATCCAGCGGATGCGGTTCACCGTATCGGCGGTCGGGTTCAGCGTGGACACCGCCAACGGAAAGGGAACGGCCGACCTCGACGAGGCCCGGCGCGGCTGGATCCGCCGTCTGGCACCCGCCGAGTCGGACAACGGCCTCAGGTCCGGGAGCAAGGACGCCGCGGTGCGTGGGGCATGGCGGGCCTTGCTGACGGCGGTGCCGCGTACCACTGCATGTGAGTGGCTCAGCGACCTCGACGCGCTGCTCGCGGCCGAGAACAAGATCGTGCAGTGCCGGGCCGCCTCGGCCACCGGCATCAGAATGCCGCCCACAGTGGTCACCAACGATGCCTCACGCGCCCCCTCGCCGCATGCAGGTCTCGTCGCCAAGCCGCTCGGGCCCGGGCACTTCTGGCTGGGGTCACCGGACGACCCACGTGTGGTCTTCGCGGTGCCGGTGGACACCCTCCACCCCGCCTGGACAGACCTCTTGCCCGGCGCTCCGTTCATCTTGCAGGAGCGACTCCACGCCGTGCGGCACCTGCGCGTGGTCACGTTCCGCCACACCTCGTGGGCGTTCGAGATCGCGGCCGGGGAACTGCCCCTCGACTGGCGCCAGAGCGCCGCCGCCCACTCGTCGTGGCGCTCGGTCCGCGCGCCCGACGTCGAACGGCAGGCACTACGGCTCTCGGCCGCCATGTCCGTGCGGTACTCGAGCCAGGACTGGATCGAGACTGCCGACGACACGTACTTCATCGACCTGAACCCCAACGGACAGTGGCTCTTCCTGCCGGACCCCGGTGCTTCGCAGATCTCGGCGGCAATCGCCGACTGGCTCCAGGAATGACCCGCCACGGTGCTGTCGCCGGTGCCCGCTCGGCGAACCCGGGACGTGAGTCACCTGTCGGTCTCCCTCCTTGCCCGTCGGTGAGCCGCTACTGGTGGGAGAGGCGCTGGCGTTGCCGGAAGGACTTGCAGAGGGCCGCGTGGAAGGGGTTGCCGTCCGGGAGGGCGCGCTGGGGCGGCCGCTGCTGGAGGGGCGAAGGGTCGCCTGCTCCTTCACCGGCGGCGCACTGGTGGTGGCGGGGGCCTGCAGGCGGGGGCTGGAACACAGGGGTGACGGAGTTTACCGGCCGCGGCATCGGGGGCGGCCGGGTCGGCGCCTCCGGGCTCGTGGCCGATCCGCGGAGCCGGCCGTGTGAGCCCCGTCCTCTCCTCGTCCAGGCCTGTACGAGCAGTGGCCGTGGGGAGCGCTCGGTCATGTCAGCTGCCCCCGATGCCCAGCGCGGTGAGCAAGGACCAGGACGAGGGTGGCTACGGCGAACAGGCCGTGGGCCAGTACGACCGCAACGGGAAAGTACCGTTCGGCAGGGACCGTCTCGTCGGTTCCCGCCGGAGCCGTACCGGTAGCCGTGGCCCGGGTCCTCAGCGGCTACCTCGACGGTCTCGAGGTCAACGGCATCCAGGCCGTCCTGGCGCCCCGGCCCGGGGAGTGCTGCGTGCGGTTGGGCCCCACCGGCAGCGACGACGATGACCCCATACTGCAGGACCGCCGGGCACGCAGGCCTGAGCCTCCTTCGGCGGCCACCGGACGGCCACCCGGCTCGTAGCCGCGTTCACGGGGTTGCGGGCCGGGTCCGGGCCCTGAACCGACGCCGTACTCCGGGGCCGGAGGCCGGGCCCGGTTCCGGCCCCGGACGGGGTCCGGCCTCGGGGGGGGGGAGTCGGCGTCGTACCGGCCTGTGGGCTCCGGTCCGCCGGGAGCCGCCGTGCCGCTCCGACGGTTCTCCAGCACGCTCGCGGTGACGGCCTCCCCCGAGACCCAGGGCGTGAGGAGCATGAGGAAGCCGGGCACCCCGCGACGGCGGCGGCAAGCAACGGCCAGTCGCAGGCGACGTCGACCCGGAGCGAGCGGCGCGGGGCGACTGGGCCTCCTCCTGCGGCGTAGCCAGGCCGGTTCACCTGGGCGCACATCTCGATCACCTGCCTGGGACCCACGGCTCGCAGGGCAGCCCGTCAGTCCTCACCCCCCAGGTCAGCGCAGGCGGCACCGTCCTGCATCTCCCCCCACGACGTCCCGGCACCGTTCGCCGGTGACCTTCGAGGTTTTCGCCGACGGGATGTCGGCCGGCAGCACCACGCTCGGACTGGGCGAGTCCCGGGCCCCCGGCTGGGTTCCCGGGGCCCCCGGCTGGGTTCCCGGGGCCCCCGGCTGGGTTCCTGGCGCCTCCGGCTGGGCTCATGGATGCCAGGGGCGGTGTCCGCTGCGTGCTATGCCTGCCCTGATCCGTGCGGCGTCGTCATCCAGGTCCGCCCGGGATCGTTCCTGCCACTCGACCTCCAGACGGAACCGGTCGTCCGCAGTGCGGGGAAAGACGTGTACATGAAGGTGGAAGACCGTCTGATCGGCTGCTTCACCGTCGGCGAGGAACACGTTCACTCCCTCACACGGCAGCCCTGAGCGCCGCAGCCCTCGCACCAGCAGATGGACGACCCGGAACAGGTGAGCCGCCAGAGTGCCGTCGATGTCCTCCAGACCTGCCGCGTGCAGCGTGGGAATGACGAGGAGGTCACCGGGCGCGGCCGGGTGGATGTCCATGAAGGCCAGGGCCTGCGGGTCCTCGTACACACGGCTGGCGCGCACCCGCCCGGAGACGATGCCGCAGAAGGTGCAGGCGGGGTCTGGCCGAGCGAGCAGTGCTCCTGGGGCCGGCGGAGGTGGCCGGGTGAACCATCCCATAGCGCCAGCATGCGGCACCGGCTCCGCATCCGCCCCGGCAGCGGGCGCGGGCCACGCCCCCTGGAGCCGGGTGCTTGGGCGGTCTCATCGAGGTCGGCGCCGACCAGTAGTTCGACGTGCGGTCCGTGGTCACGCCGTCCAGGTGGAATCCTCTCCGCAACAGTGCCGCCGGGCGGGAGGGTGTTCATGTCGCCCGGTGCCGGACCGATGAGTCGTCGCTGTCCTCCCCCACTCTCGCGGAGCAGCTGGTCGAGGCGGTTTCGCACGTCAACCGGCCTGCCCCGCATCGCCGTGACCGACGAAGCCTGCCGAGGCACCCGATCACAGCCCTGGGCAACACGCTTCAGCCGGCCGAACCGGCCAGAGTCTCGAAGCCTGCGCTGTCGCAGTAGGACACAGCACGTCCCTCCGCTGCGATGTCGCACGAGGTGGCACCTTGCGCTTGTCGCTACGGTGATCAGCGCCAGCTCCTGTTGGCCTGTCACCTCCATCGCGCACAGGTCTACCACTGGGCGGTGCCTAGCAGTTGGTACAGCGCGACTCGTCCCGGAACCGATGCCGATCTGCAGCGCCCGAGTGACGGCGAAGCCGTATCCGCCGCGGTCGCGTCCGCTGCTGAGCTGACCTAGTGCTTGATCTCTGCGCTGAGCGCCTGACCAGAGGAACGTATGCGCCACACCGCTCGAGCAACCACGCTCATCGCCGTCTGCTGTCTTGGTCTCACGGCCTGCACCGCCAGCGACGACAGAAGCACTCCCGAGCCGAGCCAGCGCGCCCAGCTCAGACTGAGGCAGAGCGCCGGTACTGCCGGCGCCGGTGGTAAGGGCACCATGCGGATCACCCCGGACACCGTGGTCTATGTCCGCAGGGCCGGCAACGGCACACCGGAGCACGATCTCTACGCCGTCGTGGCGTTCACCTCCGAGAACCGATCCGAGTTCCCGGTGACGGCGACCACTCGGAAGGGAGGCTTTCGCTGGAAGGCGTCCAACGGACACACCGTCGGCGCGGGAAACAGCATTAGCGCGGCGAGGATCGCTCCCACGGGCTTCAGTGACGGCGGGCCGACCGTCTCAGCCGGCACCTTCCGCAGAAACACCGTTGCCTTCGACATCACCACCGCCGAGAAGGGCGGCACCCTGATCTACCTCGACGGCAACGGTGACTCTTGTCGTTGGACGATACCTCCCACCAACTCGGGGTCCACCGTCTCTGCGTTGCGGATCGCACTCACATAGTCCGTCCCCCTCCGGTCCCGCTCTCCTGACCTCGAGTCATCGGCGACCCGTCACGTGAACCGGCCCCGCAGACAGGAGGAGCAGGGTTCCACTGCTGGGTCTGCGGGGCCGGTGCATGACTCACGTACCCTGCGGAGCGCCCGATACGCCCGATCCCTCCCAACCTCTTGGGTAAAGCGCCTACATACGCCGGTGGGCCCGGCCGTGTCGGCCGGGCCCACCCGCGCTCGCGTGGCGCACTCCTCGCGCCGGGTGTCTTCTCGTCTACCAGCGGTACCAGCGGCCCTTGCGGCCACCGCTGTCCGCCGTACGGACGACGAAGCCCAGCAGCCAGACGACGAGCACGATCACCGCGATCCACCACAGTGCCTTCAGGGCGAAGCCCGCACCGAAGAGGATCAGAGCCAGCAGAAGAACCAGAAGCAGGGGAACCATCGATATCAACCTCCTGGACACCGGATGCCCTTACCTCGCTACTACAAGCACACAAAAGGTGAGTTACTTTCATGGAGCACGGGGCATATGCAGATACCGCGCCAGGCATGGTTCCCCCTGCCCCGCCCTTCACTCACGCGGTACCGGCTCGTGAGGTGCCTGGGCGGGCCGGTGGTCAGGGTGTGTCGCCGGAGTAGCAGATACAGCAGGCACCACCGGGCCCGGCGCACGCGACTCGTCGGCGCTCGGGTCGTTCAGGGCGCGGCCGCCCGGTCGGCGCGACAGCTCGGTCGACAGGGCGAGACCGCCACTCTGGTGGGGGCGCGGTGCCGCCCTGCTCCAGGCCACCGGTTGGGTACCGAAATCCAGGCAACGAGCCTTGCCGGTTCTCGGTGTACTGCAGACATGTCCGCGGACGTGAGCGGGATGCTCGAGTGCAGACCTCTGGCGTGGATCGTGGATCCTCGGGGAGGACGACGAAGAGGCGGTGTGGCATGCCGCCAGCAACCTCTTCACCGCGGCCTGCCGGAGGACGCTTCGAACGGGCTGCGAGCCGTGTTCGCCGTCTGGGGCGGGCCGCAGGCACCCGTCCCTAACAGTCCGGTGCCGACGAGCGGGCGGGTTCGTTCACGTCGGCGTCGCCGTCGTTCTGCGCGGCGGCGGTTCGGGGGTGCTCCGGCAGACGACGTGAGCCGATGGCTATGACGAGGGCGACCGCGATGCCCACGGCGATGCCGCTGCGCAGGGTGCCGGCCTCCGCGACGAAGCCGATCACCACCGGCCCGGCCAGCAGGCCCGTGTATCCCATGGCCGAGACTTGCGCGATGGCCGCGTCCGAGCGTCCCGGGGCGACCGCGCCCGCCACGGACATGGTCAGCGGGACGACGACGCACACGGTCAGCCCGGTGAGCCCAAATCCGGCGATCGCCACCGGTGCGGAGGGGGCCACCACCACCAGCAGGATGCCGAGGGCGGTGGCGAGGCCGGCGCCGGTGAGCAGGGAGCGTGCACCGTAGCGGGTCTGCACCCGGTCCGCGCACACGCGTCCGGAGAAGGTGGCGATCTCGAAGACGGGGTAGGCCACGGCGGCGAGCGCCGGGGAGGCCTGGAGGCAGCGGGTGAGCAGCAGGCCGCTCCAGTCGGCGGCCAGTCCTTCGATGAGCAGCGCGCAGAAGGCGAGCGCACCGATGGCGTAGACGATCCGGGGAAGGCCCTGCCTGCCGGAGGTGTGCTCCTCCTCGGCCGGCGCGTCGAGGTAGGTCCAGCCGAGCGCGCATGCGATCGGCAGTGCGGATGCCGCGACGGCCAGGACGGTGACCGTGTAGGAGACGCCTGCCGCGGCCAGCCCGGCGGCCAGCAGACCACCGGTCACCGCGCCCGCGCTCCACCCGGCGTGCATCCCGTTCATGAGCGGCCGGCCGGCAAGCCGCTCGACCAGACTGCCCTGGGCGTTCATCATCGCTTCGGCGATGCCTGAGGCCGCGCCGAAGCCTGTCGCGGCGGCGAGGAGCAGCGGGTAGGACGGGCTCAGTGCGATCAGTCCGACCGCGAGGGCGACGAGCGGGGCTCCGATCCGGAGCAGCAGCCGGTTCCCGAGGGTCGTAACCAGCCATCGCATGGACTGACTCGTCGCCAGGGCGGCCAGCCCCCAGCAGAGCACCACCAGGCCGAAGTCGCCGGTACTGAGGCCGACCTTGGCGGCCAGTCCGGGTATGCGGGCCGCGAGGACGCCGTTCACCATGCCGACCAGGGCGAAGGTGAGGACGGCACCGATGTGGGCGCGCCGCAGCACACCGGTCAAGGGGGTTCGCATGAAGTGTCTTCCTGTTCGGGCCGGCGGTCGCCGGGCTCCGCTCGACGACTGGGCGGCCACGGCGCCGGCGCTGTGGGCCATGACCGAGTGGATGCGGCCTGGCTGCCGAGGCAGCGTCATATCCGCGTCTGCCAGGGAAGTTTGCCGTAAGTCTTGCGTTGGACGCTAGATCATCTCGTAGTATCTTCACATCAGTTCGTGCCGGACGAGGGGGGCGTGGTAGGCGAGGTTTCTGGCTGATTTTCGTCACAGGGAGCAGGACAGGAACCGTCCCTCGGTGACCCCGACGCCAGAGCAAACCCCAGCAGACCCGCTGTCAGCCCTGCCGGTTCACCAGTGCGGCCCCGTCCGGGGCGCCACCGCTGGAGCCGCATGCGCTCCGGCCGGCTTACCCGCACATGCGGCCGATCCTCCACCACCTGGAATGCCGGCCGCCCAACACTCCACCCCGCATCAAGCACGGGCGCGAACCAGCGCGCCCTGCGGAAATGAACGGACAAGGTGTGATCTCCCGACTGCACGACCCCACCGCCCGCGGTTTCGCCAGCGACAACTCCGCGGGCGTCCACCCCGACGTCCTCGCCGCGCTGACGGTGGCCAACGAAGGCCATCAGACGGCGTACGGCGAAGACGTCTACACGGCGCACCTCCAGCACGTCTTCCGTCAGCACTTCGGCGACCGGGCGACCGCGTATCCGGTGTTCAACGGCACCGGCGCCAATGTGCTCGGACTCCAGGCGATGAGCGCCCCCTGGGGCGCCGTGGTGTGCGCGGACAGCGCCCACATCCACACGGACGAGGCCGGCGCGCCCGAGAAGGTCGCCGGGCTGAAGCTGCTGACCGTCCCCACCCTGGACGGAAAACTCACCCCCGCGCTCATCGAACGGCAGGCCTGGGGCTGGGACGACGAGCACCGGGCGCAGCCCAATGTCGTCTCGATCAGTCAGTCGACAGAACTGGGCACCCTGTACACGCCGGAGGAGACGGCCGCCGTCTGCGCCTGGGCCCATGACCGGGGCATGCTGGTCCACGTCGACGGCGCCCGGCTGGCCAATGCCGCCGCGGCCCTCGGCGTTCCGCTGAGAGCGCTGACCACCGATGCGGGCGTGGACGTCCTGTCCTTCGGCGGGACGAAGAACGGCATGCTGTACGGGGAAGCGATGGTCGTTCTCAACCCCGAGGCCGTCCGCAGCCCGGAGCGCCTGCGCAAGTCCACGGCGCAGCTCGGGTCCAAGATGCGCTTCCTGTCGGCCCAGTTCATCGCCCTGCTGGAATCCGACCTGTGGCTGCGCAACGCCCGCCATGCCAACGAGATGGCTCAGCTGCTGGCCGATGAGGTGCGTGACCTGCCCGGTGTGGACATCGTGCGGCCCGTACAGGCCAATGCGGTCTTCGCCGTGCTGCCTCCCGAGGTGACGGCCCGCCTGCAGAAACGATTCCGCTTCTATCTGCGGGACCAGTCGTCCGGCGAGGTCCGCTGGATGTGCGCCTACGACACCACGGAAGGCGACGTCCGCGCCTTCGCCGCCGCCATCGCCGAGGAACTGGCCTGACGACATGCCTCACAACGGTGACACTCCGCGCCCTGAGCCGACGTACGTCTCCTTCACCGGCGCACGCTCCGCCGACGCGCACCTGACCTGGGGGCAGCAGGAGATCTGGGCCCTCATCGAGAAGGCCATCCCCCACGACGACGCCTACACCATCACCGGTTCCCTCCCCGTTCCAGGCGATCTGCGCCTCACGGAGACGCAGTGCCTGGAGGCGGTGTCCTTCTTCCTCTCGCGGCACGAATCCCTGCGCACCGTGTTTCCCCGGAGCGAGGACGGATCCCTGCGCCAGGTGGTCCTCGAGGAGGGAAGGCTGCCCGTCCAGATCGTCCACACGTCTCTCGACGGCGTGGCCGGGCAGAGCACGGCCCTGCGGGAATCCTTCGCGGCCCGCCCCTTCGACTACCACCAGGAACTGCCGGTGCGCCTGGCCCTCGTGGTGGCACAAGGCCTGGTACGCAGCGTTGTGTACGCCTTCTCGCACCTGGCGGTCGACTGGTACGCCCTTCTGTACCTGGTCGACGAGGTCGAGCGCTACCTGCGGCACGGCGAGGAACTGCCGCCGGAGAGCACACTGACGACGCCGGTGGACCTGGCCCACTGGCAGGTGTCCCCCGAGGGGACGGCCAAGCGGGACCGCACTCTGCGCCACGTGGAATCGCTCTTCGGCGACCGGGCCCCGCTGGCGCTGCCCCCTGCCGTGGGCGGCTCCGCCGCCGGCGAGCACTACGTCCAGGCACGACTGCGGTCGCAGGCCGCCCACGAGGCAGCGGGACGGATAGCGCGAGGCACTGGTGTCAGCACCTCGGCGGTCCTCCTCGGGGCCACCGCCCTGCTGCTGCGGGACCTGACCGGGAGCACCCATGTCGACCTGCACCTGACGAGTTCGCAGCGGTTCGACCGACGCTCACGGACGATGGTCGCGACCTTGATGCAAGAGTCGTACTTCTCCGTCGACGTGGACGGCGCCGATCTGCGGGAGGCCAGCCGGCGCTCCTGGCGCTCGGCTCTGACCGCCTACCAGAACGCCGGCTGCGACAAGGCCGGCATGGACGACCTGCTCGCCCGGCTCGCACAGGGCTCCCGGGATCCGCTGTGCATGTACTACTGCGTGAACGACAGGCGCACCCGCCCCGAGTCGGCCCGACTCGGTGAGGGCGACGACGCCGACTGGGACGGCCTGCTCGGCAAGACGGTGCTCACCTGGCCCGAGGTCACCGAACAGGAACCCTTCTACCTCGTCGTCGACAGTGACGGACAGCATCTCGACCTGTCCCTGACCTGCGACGTCCGGCACTTCCCCGCCACCACCGTGGAGCACTTCCTGCGCGGACTCGAACGCTCCATGGTCCATCTGGCCGGCGCCCTCGCCTGACCGCGGCGTCGGCGCTCCGCACAACCGAAAGATCGCAACACGATGGAAGATTCCGACTTCGGCTCGATGCTCGCCCGGCTCTCCGAGAAGTCGCGCAACGAGTACTACAACCCCTACACCAAGTTCTCCTGGCCCGACTCGGTTTCCGAGGACGCCTGGTGGATGAACCCGGAATACCTCACCGTCCACGGCACCGGGCTCGTGGAGGACGAGCGAACCCTCAAGGCCCTCGCGCGCTACGAGACCGTCAACTTCTTCAGCCTGCACGTCCACGGCATCCGCGAGCTGATGATCGAGGTGGCCAAGCGGATCCACACGCCCGACTTCGCCGACTACAACGAGTACCTGCACCACTTCATCGGTGAGGAGAACGCCCACATGTGGTTCTTCGCCGAGTTCTGCTACCGGTACACGGGCGGTATCTACCCCGAGGCCGCCTCCCCGCTCAGGAGGGAGGGCCACGGTGACCTCTGGGACGACGTCGTCGTCTTCTCCCGGATCCTCATCTTCGAAGAGATCTTCGACTACTTCAACAGCCGGATGGGCAAGGACCAGCTGATCCCGGACATCCTGCGCGAGATCCACGCGGCTCATCACCACGACGAGAGCCGGCACGTCGCCTTCGGCAAGCAGCTCGTCAAGCGTCTGCACCAGCGGGCCTGCGCGGCCGACCCCGAGCGGCGCGACGAGATCGAGAAGTACATCAAGGACTACATGACCTACTCGGTGCGCAGCCTGTACAACCCGCAGGCGTTCCGGGACGCCGGGGTGGACAAACCCCTGGAGGTCCGCCGCAAGGCGATGCAGCATCCGGTGCGCGAGGCCTTCCACGTCCGGGTGATGGCCCGGGTGGACAGGTTCTTCGTCGCGAGCGGCATCTTCGGGACCCCGTGGGGGGAGGGCCATGTCAGCGCCTGACAGCGAGGCCATGGAAGCCGTGACCGACTTCCTGCGCAAGTGCAACCCGTCGGCCGACAGCGTCGACTGGGACTGTGACCTCATCGACGCCCGCATCCTCGACTCGCTCACCTTCGTCGAGTTCCTGCTGCTGATGGAGGAGTTCAGCGGTGGTCCCATCGACCTGGGGACCACGGACGTGGCGAACTTCCGCACCCTGAACCGCATCAGCGCGTTCCTCACCAAGGCAGGCACCCATGAGCAGCCCTAGCGCAGCCGCGGTTCCGCCGGTCGGTGTCACCGACGGCCTGGTCACCCTCGGCCCCGAGGCCGTCCGCCTGCGTACGGCGCTGGACGCGGTCTTCAGCCGGTGGGCGGCCACCGCGGGGGCCGCTGACGTCCTGTTCCCGCCGCTGATCAAGGTGGCGGACCTGGCGCGGTTCGACTACTTCGTCAACTTCCCGCACCTCGCACTGGCGGCGGCTCCCGTCAGCCCGCACAGCGCGCAGGAACTGCCTCGCCACCCGGCCGAGCCGGACAGCAGGCTGACCCCCGGTCAGCTGGACGAGGCGGGACTCGTCCTGCCGTCCGCCGCCTGCTACAACGCCTACCTGTCCCTGGTCGGCAGCCGGCTCGGACAGCCCGTCCGGATCACCACGATCGCCCAGTGCTTCCGCCGCGAGAACGAGTACAGCGGGCTGCGCCGCCTGCACGGCTTCACCATGCGGGAGATCATCGCGGTGGGCGACGCGGAGACGGTCCGCAACCACCTCGGTGTGCACAAGGAGCTGATCGGGCGGTTCGCCGAACACCTCGGTCTGAAGCTGACCAGCGACGTGGCCACGGATCCGTTCTTCGACAGCAACGGCTCACGCGCCGTCATGCAGCGGCTCTTCCCGACCAAGGAGGAGTTCCTGAGCGAATCCGGTCTCGCCATCGCCTCGGTCAACTACCACCGCAACTTCTTCGGCGAGCGCGCCGACATCCTGGTGGCCGGGGAACAGGCCCACACCTCCTGTGTGGCCTTCGGTGTCGAACGTTGGCTGCACGTCCTCGCCGAGCACTTCCACGGTGACTGGGCCGCCGCCGAAGACGCCGTACGCTCCTTCGGGCCGGCGGAGGAAGAGCGGTGAAGCGACTGCGGATGCCCGCGGAGTGGGAACGGCACGAGGCCTGCCTGATCGCCTGGCCCACCCGTGAGTCGCTGTGGGGCGAGAGCTTCACGGCTGTCGAAGGGGAGTACGCCGCCGCGGTACGCGCCATCGCCGCGTTCGAGCCGGTGACCGTGGTCGTCCCGCCGGGCAGCGCGGACCGGGTCAGGTCCCTGTGCGACGTGGAGATCACCACCGTCGAGATTCCCATGGACGACTCGTGGCTCAGGGGTTCGGGGCCCATCTTCGTCCACGGGCCGCGGGGCCGGGTCGGAGTGGACTTCCGCTTCAACTCCTTCGGTGGCCGCTTCCACCCCTATGACCAGGACGACAAGGTCAGCGAGCGGCTGCTGCTTGAACTGGGCATCGAGCGGCGCGCCACGATGACCGTGCTGGAGGGCGGGGCGATCAGCGTCGACGGAGAGGGCACGCTCATCGCCACCGAGCAATGCGTGCTCAATCCCAACCGCAATCCGCGGCTCGGCCGGGAGGACATCGAGGCCGAGTTCGCCGCCCTGCTGGGTGTGACCAAGGTGATCTGGATTCCGTACGGCCATCTGGCGGGGGACACCGACGGCCACGTCGACCATGTCTGCCAGTTCGCCGGGCCGGGACGAGTGGTCGTCGAGGCCTGCGGCGACCCCGGTCGTCCGGACCATCTCCGGCTCAAGGCCAACCGCGCCGTCCTGGAGGGGGCGAGGGACGCGGGCGGGCGGAGCCTGGACATCTTCGAGCTGCCGCCCCAGCAGGAGATCCAGGTGTTCGGCCAGCGTGCGGTGGTGAACTACATGAACTTCTACGTCGCCAACGGCGGAGTGGTCATGCCGCTGGCCGGTACCGACGCCGACGAGGAGGCGCTCGCCGCCGCGGCCCGCGCTTTCCCCGACCGGCGTGTGGTCGGTGTCGAGGCACGGGCGCTCGCCCTGGGTGACGGCGGGATCCACTGCATCACCCAGCAGTTGCCGGCCGAGCCCGTCCAGAACTGAGCAGCGCGTCCCGGGCCCCAGGGCCCGGGACGACGCGCTGCGGCGCAGGATGTCTCCCACCGCACGGGCGCCTCACTCCGGGGACTTCACAGAGGAGGTGGCGGCTGGGAAGCAGTCCCTGCAGGACGCATTGACCGTTGAGACGGTCTGACCCCGGCCGGGTTCCGTTTGCCGGACGGGCAGGAATCATGCCCTCGGTCGGCTCGCGGGGCATCCGCCCGGGGACGAAAAGGGCGACGAGAAGGGCGGCGAGCACGGGCCGGCGTCCCTCGGGCAGTCCTCGGAAGACGTCACCCGCTCACACCACCTGCAGAGCAAGTAAGCCCGTGCGCCGGCTGCGTCGAGGCGCCTCACTGCTTCGGCCGCGGCCTCGAAACACGTCCGGGGCGACAACCGCCGTCGGGTCGGCTCCAAGAAGCCGCTTGCTTCGCCATGCGCATCACGACCTGTTCCACGCAGGCTCAGAGCCGGCCGGCCGGTCGTACGGACGGCGCAGTGCCGCCCGGGAGGCGCCGTTCGAGGACCACCACGCGAGAGCGGCACTCATGCAACGGCGTAGTGCCCGAGGGCCGGTTCGAGCAGGCCGAAGGCCTCGGCGGCCTCGTCCGCGACGACTGCGGCGATCTCGTCGTTCGTGCGGCCCGCGAGGGTCAGGTCCTGGATGCGGTGGAACAGGACGCGGTGCACCGCTGCGAGGAGGGCCGCGGCGGTGCGCGCGGTGATGTCGTCAGGGGACGAACCGGTGGCATCGGCGAGGGCGGCTGCGAGTGCTTCTTCCCGCCGGTCGTGCAGCGTGCGCAGGCAGGCCGAGAGGGTCGGGCTCTCGTGGATCATCCGGGAGAAGTCCGGGCCGGCGAAGCCGACGACCGGATCCTGGGCGGCGACGCCCGCCTCTGCCGTACGGCGCAGCGCGCTCAGGGCGGACTCCCCGGTGCGGCGGGAGCTCACGGCCTCGGCCAGGCTCGCCACGAACGCGTCCTGGTGGTCGAGGGCCATGTCCTCCTTGCGCGGGAAGTAGTTGGTCACCGTCTTCTTGGCGACCCGGGCGGCGGTGGCGATCTCGGCGATGGTCGTCGACTCGAAGCCCTGCGCCATGAAGAGGCGGGTGGCGTGGTCGGAGATCAGCTGCCGGGTCTCGCGCTTCTTGGACTCGCGCAGCCCCGCGGTCTCGATACTCATGGAGCAATCTTACGCCAGTAGCAAGTTTATGTTGACACCTTCAATGCCACTATCGTAACTTTACGTCAAACGTAAATTTCTCTCCCGCCGCTCACTCACCCCGAACTGAAGGATCCTGCGTGCAGATCACCGCTTCCACCGTCTCCCTCACCGTCGACGACGTGGCCGCGTCCAGCTCCTTCTTCACCACCCACCTCGGCTATGAGGAGCGCATGGCCGCCGACGGGTTCTCCTCGCTGAGCCGTCCCGACGCCGCGGCCGACATAGTCCTTTTGCGCCGCGGCATGGAGGTTCTGCCGGCCGACCAGCGTGATCAGCGCGCCAGCGGCCTCATCCTCGCGTTCACCCTCGAAAGCGGCATCGCCGACGAAGAGGACAGGCTCCGGACCGCGGGCGTCGACATCACCCTGCCACTGCGTGAAGAGCCCTGGGGCGAACGCCTCTTCCAAATCACCGACCCCAACGGTGTGGTCGTCCAGTTCGTGGAGTGGGCCTCCCCCACGGCATGACCTGCGGCACCGCAGACAAGACGACCACTTCACGAAGGGCACTCATGCGCAAGGTCGTGTACTACATCGCCTCCACCCTCGACGGCTTCATCGCCGGACCGGACGGCGCGGACCCCACCGGCCCCGACGGCTTTTGGCCGATAGCCCCGGACTACATCCAGTACCTGGCCACCACGTACCCCGAAACCCTGCCCGCCGCGGCCCGCAAGGCGCTGGGCATCACAGCCGAGAGCACCCGTTTCGACACCGTCCTCGAGGGCCGCAAGAGCTACGAGATCGGCCTGGCGGCCGGCGTCCCGGACGCCTACCCGCACCTGCGTCACCTCGTCTTCTCGCGAACGCTCACCCAATTGCCCGCTCCGGCCGTGGAACTCGTCGCCGACGATCCCGCAGCGAAGGTCCGCGAGATCAAGCGGGAAACCGGAAAGGACATCTGGCTGCTCGGCGGGGCGGAACTGGCGAGCGCGCTCTACTCGGAGATCGACCGGCTGATCGTCAAGCTCAGCCCGCTCACCATCGGGGACGGCATACCCCTGTTCTCCCGCAACGCGGCCTTCGACCCCCGCCTCTGGCAGCTCACCGACCACACCGCACTGGAGAGTGGCGCTGTCTTCCTCACCTACGACCGCGCGCCCGACTCCGAGGCGCAGGGCTAGGGCCTCTCCTGGTGAGGTCCGTGCGCGCTCCGTGTGTACCCGGGGAGCCCGCACGCTCGGCCTCGTCCCTGCATCCGCCGACCGCCGGACGCGCAGGCCGTGCCCTTTCAAGCGCATTCCGGCCTGCCGTCCCGGACGGTCGCGTCCACGGTGCGCCGGCGACGTCGAGCATGTGACTTGCGGGCGGTGAGCTTGAGGTGATCCTGCGGGGCCGGAGCATCGGCCCGGACCTGGGAGGCGCCCGATGGGCGCCTCCCAGCCGAAGTCGGCGGCGAGGAGAGCGAAAGGACTCGTTTCAGGAGAGGAATTGAGAAGGAAGCCCCTTCATGGCCTCGCCTTGGACAACGCTAGCACTCAGCCCGGGATCAGGTCGCGCAGATTTTCGAGGGTAATGATCCGGGAGTCCGGATGCAGTCCCTCGGGACGCGCGAGACCGATGTACGTCACCGGCTCGTCCGGGACCGGTTCGCCGTCCCACAGGTCCACGGTCGTGGTGTCACCGGACATCAGGTCGACCAGGTACCTCACGGTCAACTGCTCGCGCTCCACGATGGCGCGCACCACCTTGGCCACCGATACCTGATTCTCCTCCACCCGGTTGGCCGACGAGATGCCCTTCAGGTACAGGTGCAGCCATTTCGCGCGCCACCGGCCGTCGTCCCCGCGCCGGAACACCAGCGGCAGCGCCACCCGGCCCACCCCACGCAGCTCCGACTTCATCCGCACGGTACGCGGTTCGAATGGCCGGCCCTTCTGTTCACCGTCGCGCAGCATGAAGCCGAAGAACGACTCCTCAACCTCGTCGAAGCCTTCGCCGGCGTAGATGTTGACCTGCGGAACGATGAACGCGCTGCGCACTCGGCCGAGGGACAGGTCGATGAACTCCGAGGCCCCCTCGGGCGCCTCGGTGACGTCGCCGGAGTGCGCGCCCCCGACGGCCTTGAGGGACGTGTAGGAGAGCCAGGAATCGGTGCTGTAGTCCGTGTGGAGAAGCAGCGCCGACAGGTCGTAGTCGGTGCGTTCCCCGGTCTCTTTCCAGTACACGAAGAAGCGCAGTCGTTCGCCGTCGACCGCGGAGACGGACCCTCGCGGCAGTACGCCGAGCCCGGCCGCGGTCGCCCGGCCGCTGAGCGGAAGCGCCACGTCGAGGACATCGGGGTCGAGCAGCAGCCGGCTCGGCGCCGGGAGCCGGCGACGCATCTCGGCGTCGAGGGCGGCGATCAGGCGGTCGCGGGCGGCGGCCGGTACCGGCGGCCGGACGTCGGGGGTCACCCAGGCGCGGCCCCGGCGGTTGACGAAGATGCGGGGCTCGCCGCTCTCCCGTGCCCGGTTGTGCAGGTGCTCGCGCACCGAGAGCACGACCCGGCCGGAGACCTCGTGAGCGACCTGCACCGCGGCGGCCACCACCGCGTCGCGTTCCTCCTGGTCGGCGGCGATGCGCAGCAGGAGGTCCAGGGCGCGGAACAGCTTGCCGGGAGCGGACTTCAGCAGCTGCACCGCACCGAGGACGTCGGACGCGTCGAGCAGCTCCTCGATCCGGCTGTCGAAGGACCGCGCCTCCTTCTCGCCCCGCGCGACCGCGAACACATCGGCGGCGTGCGGCCAGCGCGGGTACTCGTGCGGGTGGAGGCGCTCGCCCAGCCGCTTGAAGGGCTCCCGGTGTGCGTGCACGTCGGCGAGCTTCGCGGGGCTGGCCGCGATCACGGCGTCCAGACCCGCGAGCAGCCCCCGGCGCAGCGGCCGCGACAGCGTCCGGAACCGGGTCGGCTCCTGCAGCGTCACGTCGCCGCCCGACAGCGCGCAGGCCAGCCGCAGTACATCGGTGACGGTGTCGAGGAGGAGGTCCGCGCCGACGGCGAGCCTGGCCTCGTTGACGACCGCCCGGTTCTCCCGCACCGGGATCGCCTCCGGCTGGGGGCCGAGCGCGCACCGCTCGGCGAGTGCCTTCAGGTCGCGCAGGTCGTCCTCGCCCAGCGGGGTGGTGCTGCCTGCGAAGGCCAGATACAGGTCGGTGAGTTCGTCGTCCAGGTCACGGCCGAGATGCAGGACGGTGACCCGGTCACCCGCCGAGGCGATCAGTTCGTCCTGTGCCGCGAGCATGTCCTCGTAGGTGTGCTGGTATCGGCCGTACGCGGGGAGGCTGAGCAGGTCCAGCACACCGTGGGCCAGCTGTGTCAGCACGTTCTCGCGTGAGTGGTCGTCGCCGAGCGCTTTCGCCACACACCGCATCCAGAACTCTTCGGTGTCCGGCACGTTCGCCGGGAAGTCGATGAAGTACGAGTTGTGCCGGACGTGGTCGCCCACCATCTCGCTCACGGTGCGCAGCGTCCGCCGGGCGGTGTGCACGACCACGGCCTCGGACAGCCCCGACAGCCGCTCCAGCAGCTCCGCCGAGAGCTTGAAGCCCACGGACGCCAGCGCCGCGTCGAACTGCCGTGCGGCAACGGCTCCGTTTCCGGCGGAGCCCTTGGGGCTGGGAAGGCGGTGGGTGTGCCGGATGACCAGCGATTCGAAACTGTGCGCCATTCAGGGATGATCGCAGAGGTGCGCGAGCCGGTGCACAGGAGTTTTTGCCACACGCCACTCGTCGCGGTTGTGGCCGACCAAGAGGTCCATCTCGCGGGCCGCGCCCGTCTCGGCCTGCCTGGAGGTGGTGGGCAGCGCGTCACCGTCGGCGACTGAGGCTGTGGCAGATGGTACCGGGGGGTGCCGATGTCCGCGGTGCCGTGCGGCTTCCGGCCGCCGGGGGCTGGGTGTCCAGGTCCGGCCGGTCCACGGCCGCGCGCCTCTCCGAGGGGAAGTTCCGGCCGCTGCCGACCTCGGCGGGCCCCGGGCCCGGCCCGCCGGCCCAAGGCATGGTCGTGACCCTGGCCCTGGCCCTGGTCCTGACCCTGACCCTGACCCTGGCCCTGGCCGCAGGCCTTCCCGGGCGAGCAGCACGTCGGCTGGCGCCGGGCCAGCACACAGGACACCCTCGATATCTGTGGTGAATGACCCACTTGGTTCGTAACAGGCCCTGCGTGAGATTCCATGTCGAGGCAGACGAACCCGGCAGAGAGGATGGGTATGTGTGACGTTGCAGCACGCTCCCCCGGTGAGAGCCATTACTTTCAGACCGACCCGAGCCCAGCCGTGAGCCTGTACGAGTGCCCAGGTATGAGCTGCCGCACGGCGAGAGCGAACCGGACACCGCCTGTCAGGTCGTGCACGACGAGCTGATTCTCGCCGGCACCGCCAGTCAGAACCTGGTGACGTTCGCCGAACCCAAGGCCCGACGGCTGAGCCGCGTGCGCCGAGAAGGAACGCGATCAACGGGGACGGGTATCCGCGGATCGCGGAACTCGCCCTCCGGTGCGTGCACACCCCTCACCCGGATGACGAGGCCGGTGGCTGCGCTCACGGCGCGGAGACCAAGAACACCGACCACCCCGGCCGCCAGTGACGACAGAGCCCGAACCGCCGGCCCGGCATGAACCGGAGAGGGCCGGCCGACCCCTCTGGAGGAATGCCGTGTGCCGTCTTTTCGGCCTCAGCAGCGCCCCGCGCCCCACCCACGCCACCTTCTGGCTCCTGGACGCCCCCGACAGCCTGAGCCGGCAGAGCCACCGCGACCCCGACGGCACCGGCCTCGGCCACTTCTCCGCCGACGGCACCCCGCGCATCGACAAGGCGCCCATCGCCGCCTACCGCGACCGCGCCTTCGCCGAGGAGGCCCGCGATGTCGAGTCCGCCACCTTCATCGCCCACGTCCGCTTCGCCTCCACCGGAAGCCTGGATGTCCGCAACACCCATCCCTTCGAGCAGGACGGGCGACTCCTCGCCCACAACGGGGTCGTCGAGGGCCTGGACACGCTCGACGACCACCTGGGCGATGACCGGTCACTCGTGAAGGGCGACACCGACTCCGAGCGGGTCTTCGCCCTGATCACACGGGAGACCCGGCGGCACGGCGGTGACGTCACCGAGGGCATCCGGCACGCCGCCCGCTGGATCGCCGGCAACCTGCCCGTCTACGCCCTCAACCTGATCCTCATCACCCCCGAGGAGCTGTGGGCGCTGCGCTATCCGGACACCCACGACCTGTACGTCCTCGAGCGCCGGGCGGGCGGCCAGCATGGCAGCCGGCACCTCGACCACAGCGGCACCCACGGTCGCATGCGCATCCACTCGTCGCACCTCGCCGAGCACCCCGCCGTCGTCGTCGCCAGCGAGCGTATGGACGACAACCCGCACTGGCGCGAGATGGAGCCCGGCGAACTGCTCCACGTCGGCCCCGACCTCCACCTCACCCGCCAGATCGTCCTTCCCGGTCCTCCAGCTCACCAGCTCACCCTCGACGACCTCCACCCAGAGGCAGCCGCTTCCCAGAGGACTGCCTGAGGGTGCCCGCACCCCAGCAAGAGACCCGGCCGGCCAGGTCGGCGAGGTCGGCGAGGTCGGCGAAGCCGCTCAGGTTCGACGCGTTGTAGTTGTTGCCGAGTACCGGGTCAGTTGGCCCAGGCTGAGCGTGGCGAGGTCCGCGAGGCCAGCCAGCCCGCGCTCCGTCAGATCGGCCGGGTCCCCCCACTGCCCGTGCTGGTGGCTGAGCCCGCTCAGCACGAGGGGAGCCGGGACCGCGACGCCCTGGCGTCGATCACCGCGCCCACCTTGGTGGTCGTGGGTCGCCACTATTTCATCTGCGGCCCGTGCTGGGCCGGTGCACTCCACGAAGGAATTCCCGGGTCCCGGCTTCTCGAACTCGAGGACAGCGGCCACTTCGGTCGCATCGAGGAGCCGGAGGCCTTTGCCCGCGCGGTCGCCGGTTTCGTCGGCGCCACCGCCGCGACCGCATGACGGCCACCGGACGGCGGACGCCCCGGGCGTCAGGTACTCCGATCCGGACTCGCAGACAGCAGGTGGACCGCGCGCGGCATCTTTCTCGCGGCGGCGATCCAGAATCAGGGTGCGGCCTGCGGGCCGCTACGGAGGGGGTGGGCTCCATAACTGGACGTGCCGGTTTCGGGGAGGTGCTGCGCGGTCATCGGCGCGCGGCGCAGCTGACGTTGGAGCAGTTGGCAGAGTTGTCGGGGGTCAGTGCCCGGGCTCTGTCGGACATGGAGCGCGGAAGGAGCAAGGGTCCTCAGCATCGGAGCGTGACGGCTGTGGCGGAAGCGCTCGGCCTGGAAGGCGATGTCCGTCAGCGGTTCGTGGATCTTGCGCGCGACGGCCGGCTGCGCGACCACTGGTTGCGTCCGAGCGGGTTGTGTGAACTGCCGCGGTCGGTGGCGGACTTCACCGGTCGCGCAGGCGAACTGATGTGGGTGAGCGAGCTGGTGTACGCCGAGAGCGCGCCTGGTGTCGGACTGGTAGGGCTGGTCACCGGTTCGGCGGGGCTCGGGAAGACGACGTTCGCCGTCCGCGCTGCGCATTCCCTGCGGGCGAGCTTTCCCGGCGGGGTCTTCTTCCTCGACCTGTTCGGGATGTCCCAGCGGCCCTTGGCGGCTCATGACGCGCTGGGTTTGCTCCTGAGCGCTCTCGGTGTCCCGGACACGGAGGTCCCGGGGGATGCCCGGGGGCGGGCGTCCTTGTACCGGTCGCTGATGCGGGACAGGCGCGTTCTGGTCGTCCTCGATGACGCCGGTACCGAGGAGCAGGTGCGGGCGCTGCTGCCGGGCGGGGGTGCGGGCCGTCTGCTGATCACCGCCCGGCGCCTGCTGGCGGGTCTGGAAGGGGTGCGCAGGCTCGTCCTCGGACCGCTGCCCTTGGCGGAGTCCAGGGAGCTGCTGGCCGGGATCCTGGGCGAACGTGCCGTATCCGATGAGGAGTCGGCCCTCACCCGGCTCGCTGACGTGTGCGGCGGTCTGCCTCTGGCACTGCGGATCATCGGGAACCGGCTGGTCAGCCGGCCGGATTGGGCCGCCTCCGAACTCGCTGCCCGGCTGGCCGACGAGGAACGCCGTCTCGATCAGTTCACCGCTGGTGACCTCAAGGTCGCCGGGGCCTTTCTGATGTCGTACGAGCAACTCGCGCCAACCGCGCGGCGGGTGTTCCGCCGGCTCGCGGCCGTACCGGGCCGGGACGTCGACGCGGCGGTGGCGGCTGCCGCCGGCGGCTTACCGATAGAGGACGCCTGGGACGCTCTCGACGACCTCGTCGACCTGGGTCTGCTGACCGACGGCGGCGCCGGCCGCTACGGCTTCCATGACCTGGTTCGCCTGTTCGCGCGGGAGCGGCTGCGGGAGGAGGAGGCCGTGGCCGAGTACGAGGCCCTGACGGGCAGGGTGACTTCGTGGCTGCTGCGGATGGCCACCATGGCCGGGCGGTGGTTCGAACCCGGGTACGGCCGCCCCGAGCGGCCCGATCCGGATCTGGCGGTTCTCTCCTCCGCCGGGGAGGCCGAACGGTGGCTGCGGCTGAACGCGGACAACTGGCTGGGCGCGATGACCGCGGCGGCGCAGCGCGGCGATCACACCCTCGTCCTGGACTGCGCGGAGTCCATGCACTGGTTCTCCGACCGGTGGTCGCACAGCCCGCACTGGCACGAGGTCTTCACGCTCGGAGCGCAGGCAGCCGCGGCTCTGGGCGACCGGGCACAACAAGCCACTCAGATGAACTACCTCGCCTGGGTCCAGTCGGTACCGCCCAGCGATCCCCAGGAATCCATGCGGTACGCCGCCGAAGCGCTGGACCTGGCCACACAGAGCGGCGCCACGGCACAGATCGCCTGGTCACACCAGTACACCGCACAGGCGCTGCGCATGCTCGGCCGACTCGACGAGGCCGTAGCTTCGGCATCCCGGGCTGCCGAAGCCTTCAAGGCCATCGGCGACATCGACGCGCACGTCCAGTGCCTCGCCACCATCGGCAACTGCCGGCGTGACGAGGGGCAATACCCCGAGGCCCTGGAGCAGTACCTCGAACTGCTCGCTCTGATCGACGACGAGGAATCCGGGATGACACCGGGCATCGCGGCGCACAGCCGCGTCCGGACACTGATCCAAATCGGACGCTGCCTGGGACGAATCGGCCGGCGTGCCGAAGCGATCACCACGCTCGGCGAGGCGCTCGTCCTCCTGGACACCCTGCAGGTCTCGAACATCTGGCGGGCCGAGGCGCTGGAAGAGCTGGCCGCCCTGCTGGCGGAGGAAGGCCGGCGCGGTGACAGCCGTCGAACCTACACACGAGCGGCACAAGCATTCGAGGCGATCGGCGATGCCCAGGCCGCGCTCCGTTGCCAGGCCGAGGCGGCCACGCCTGCTCCGCAAAGGCACAACACCGCTGATCCCGGCGCCACTTCTGCATGCTGATCTGCCTGGTCCGTGCGTTTCCCCGCGGGTTGACTTCAGGGCACCGGGGCAGCCACCACGGGCTGTCCCTCCAGCTCAGGAGCGACCATGGAAACCATCAGGAACATCGTGCTCGTGCACGGTGGCTTCGTGGACGGATCGGGCTGGCAGGGGGTCTACGACCACCTGACCGCCGACGGTTACCAAGTGGCCGTCGTCCAGAACCCCACCCTGTCGCTGGCGGGTGACGTCGCCGCCACTCAGCAGATCCTCGACGGTCTCGACGGCCCTGCTGTCCTGGTCGGCCACTCCTACGGCGGGGCCGTCATCACCGAAGCGGGCAACCACCCGAACGTCGCTGCGCTCGCCTACATCTCGGCGTTCGCCCCCGACAAGGGCGAGTCGGTCAACACCCTGATCGCCGACCCGCCGCCGGGCGCGCCCGTTCCGCCGATTCTGCCGCCCCGGGACGGTTACCTGTTCCTGGACCGCGAGAAGTTCGCGGCCTCCTTCGCCGCCGACGTGCCCGAGCACGTTGCGGCATTCATGGCCGCCTCCCAGGTCCCGTGGGGCATCGACGCGCTCGAAGGCGCAATCACCCAGCCCGCCTGGCAGAGCAAACCCTCCTGGTACCTGGTCGCCACCGACGACCGCATGATCCCGCCGGCCGCCCAACGCATCATGGCCCAGCGAGCCGGGGCGACCGTCTCCGAAACCCCGGGCAGCCACGCCGTCTACGTCTCCCGCCCGGCCGTCGTCGCCGCGGTCATCGCCCAGGCCTCCCACGGCGCCGACGGACAAGTCTGACACCGCGGCCCCACGCACCACCCCCTCCGCCCGGTCCGCACCGGGCGGAGGTCCGTCTGCCTGCCGAACACTCCAGGTGACCTCAATGAGCCACGTCCCCACCCGCCGCACCCTGCTCGCCGCAGGAGGCGCCCTCGCAGGCGCCGCTGCGCTGAACGGCCCGTTCGCCCAGACCGCGTCCGCAACAGACCGCCGCACCCCCAAGGCCAAACCGACCGTCGTGCTGGTCCACGGCGGCTACCAGATCCACTCGGCCGGGGCGTGGAACCCGTCCGCCCTGTGACGAAGCGCGGACCGCCGGGGTCGAACCGAGAGCGGTCCGGTTCCTCAGCCCTGCGCCAGACGCGAAAACCACTGCGCGGGGTGGTCGAGGGGACCAGCGGCATCCACGAGGGAGGAGCGGTCGTCGAGCTGAAGCTGTAACGTTCGGTGCCCGGCGCCGCCTTGCCGGGGTGCTGCCGGTACCCCGTCGGAGATCACCACGTCGAGATGCACGTGGTGATCCTCTCAGAGGTCACGGGTGGCTCGACCGTCGCCGGTCCGTCAGCCGGGGCACGACCTGCCTGTGTGCACGTCTCGGCAGGGTGAGGGTACGGAGCACGCAGATCGCCGGTCTGCTCCTGCATCCCCGGGTTCCGCCGCAGCCCGACCGCAGTTGCGGGCGGAGCTGCACAAGGCCGGTGCTGCGCCGACGTAGCACGGACAGCCCTCCATGCGATACGTGCTCATCCGGCGACAGCTTCGACGCTGCGTCCCGCGCGCGCCCGCCGTGCTTCGTCGTCGCCCGCGGCCGACCGCCGTCGGTCAGAGGTGCGGGGCCCCGGCGTGCACGTGGGGCGGTGCGCCGTCATGGGCTCAGGCTGTCGGGTCCGACAGGTGCTCCTGCGGCACCGAGCGGGTGTCTGCTCCGCGGTGACGCGGTCCGAGCGAGAGTCTGAGGGCTCCGTGGTCGTGTCCGACGATCACGTCCAGACCGGCAGCGGCCAGGCAGGTGAGCGGCACGTCGAGGGCGATGCGTTGGACCTTACCGGTCTCCGGTTCCCACACCCGTACGCTCCCTCCCTGCTTGCTGCCCGTGACCACGATGCCGTGCCGGCTGTGGGGCGCGGTGGCGGTCATGGCCGTCAGCGGGCTGCCGGCGGTGTCCGGGGGCAGCCCGTCACCGACCGGGGTTCCGGTCGCGGGATCCCACAGCATGACCGCGCCGTTGCGGTCCCCGGTGGCCAGCAGCGTACGGCCGTGCAGGGGAGCGGCCGTCACCAGGGCCGGGCGGTGGCCGAAGTCCTCTAGCGCGCGCTTGCTCAGCGGTACGGCCGCGCCCGGTTCCCAGGGATCGTCGACGGCCGGATCCCACACATGAACGCCGCCCTGAGGGTCGCACGCCGCGATCAGTGTGTGATCGGCGGAGACCGGGATCGCGGTGATCGACTCGATCGGCCGCCCGGAGGGGTTGAGGCGGGCAACGGACTCACCCGTCAGCGGCTCACGCAACCGAACCGAACCCCGGGAGGTCGCGGTGACGAGCAGGGTCCGGCCGTCCGGCACGGTCGCGGTGCACATCCCGGTCACTGCGCCGAGCCAGTTGCCGGCCGGTTCGTGTACCGGCTGTCCGGTGATCGCGTCCCACAGGCCGATCGTTCCGTTGTCCCCTCCGCTCGCGAGAAGCGTGCGGCCGCCGGGCAGAGGAAGGGCGGTCATCGACCGGACGGGGTCGGGATGTCCGGGCAGCGGGCCATGGTGCAGTCGGCCACTGGCCAGGTCCCACAGACGCAGCAGGCCACGGTCCCCGGCCCCGGCGACGAGCGCGGGCCGGCCGGGAGGGTATATCACCGCCAGGGCGGTGACGCCGTCGCCGGAGCCAGGTGCGCAATCAGCGAACGCTTCCACGCAGTGGCGGGGTGTGCCGTCGGCTGCGAGCGCAGTGCGCCCGTCACGGCGTGGCCCCGACTGTTCACCGGCCGTTCTCCGGGGTCCTGCCGACTGTTCCGCGGCAGCCGCCTCATGGGCGGCTTGCCGTGTCTGCTCAGCAACGGTCCGGGGGTGTGCGCCGCCAGGGTCCTCGGCGAGGCCGTCGGCGATGGTCCATGTCTCCTCGCAGCCCGGGCAGCAGAAGTGTCCGGTCAGGAGCATCAGCGTCCGGGCCCATCGTCTCCCGGCCCACCCCGGGGTGCCCTTGACCGCGACCATCGCCGCGACCAGGCACAGGACGGCCTGCCCCGGCGTCTCGCGGGGCACTCCTGCCTCCGCGACAGCGCGTGCCACCCGCAGGAAGGACTCCCAGCCTTCCCCCAGCGCCTCTTCCCGCAACGCGGCGGCGACCTCGCCCCAGGGGTGCCCTCCCTGACGGGCACGAGCGGAGTCAGGCAGCGTGGGGGGCTCGCAGGGCGGAGACACAGGATCCACGAGGAAACCGGGGAGTTCGGTGTCGTAGCCGCAGCCGGGGCAGTACAGCCCGATGTCACCGTCCCTGGGGTCGAGGAACCGCCACAGCACCTCGGCGGCGTGGTGACCGGCAAAGGCGACACAGGACAGCGCGAGCTGGGCACAGACCGACGCGGGGATGCCGCCGGCGAGGAAACTCCGTACGGCTGCCTGCTCGGCGACACGGGTAGCCGCATCGAACCCCGTCTCGAGATCGGCCGGGACGGGGCGCCTGTCCTCCGCGGTCAGGAGGAAGCCGAGATCCACCCAGAGGTCCACGAACCGCTCGGCAGGCAGCTCCGCCGCCACGTCCACCAGATACGGCACGGCCGCATAGGCTCCCTCGTAGACCGTCCCCTGGTCCATCAGGCCGTCGGTCACGTCCTTCCAAGCCTCCTGGCATTCACCGGTGCCGGTGGCAGCCGCGGACGCCATCGACTCCAGTGCCTCTCTCACCTCCTTGACCACCACACCGTCAAGTTCGAGCCATCGAGGGCTGTCCAGAGGTAGCTTCGCAATCATGGACCGAGGCTAGCGACCAGCTCTGACAACCCGACCCGCGCCCGGCGGCCGGCAGCCGGCCACGGCAGTCTGCCCACACGGGCCACCTGACTGCTTCCAAGGACGGTCGTGGAGATCGCTATCCGTTGGTGAAGATCTCTTCGTTGGTCTCGAAGAGGTGCTCGTCCAGAGGCATGTCGGGGAAGTACTCGGACTCGGTCTCTCCCGTCATCAGCCCCAGCAGGAACGAGGTGCACGGGCCGGAGTGTCGCTCCCATGCGGGGCCGCGGCCTTCGTTGATCAGGATGGGCCAGTTCTCGGGTTTCTGGCCGGGGGTGGACAGGAGGTACAGGGCCTCGCCGCCCTCGTCCTCGTAGGCCCAGGGGATGAGGCGGGCGCCTTCTTGGTCCAGTTCGGCTGGGCGGGGCTCGCCGCGGTCCCACAGCATCTGCAGTGACTCGCGGCACTGGGCGTCCATGGCAATCAGGTCGTATCGGGGGCGCGGGCAGCCTGGCTCCAGCAGCCAGACGTTTTCGTCGAACAGGCCGCCGCCGTAGGTGTCGACGAGTTCTTTGTAGTCCCCTGGCAGCTCGGTGCCGAGCTGTTCCTCCACGGCAGGCCAGTCCTTGGGGGCCGCGTCCGGGGGCGGCAGCAGCTCGGTCAGGCGGGTGAGGGAGGGGTTCATCAGCGTTCCTCGGGTCGGGGTTCGTTCAGGGTAGTGACGGGTCGGGCTGGCTGTGCCCAGGGCGTGAACCGGAATCCGCGATTGCCGTGTGCCTCGATGGTGACGCCGGCGGGCACCACGTCGGAGGGGTCATTGGTGCGGTAGCTGGGCTTGTTGTTGTGGGTGATCGTTTCACCGCGGTCGGCAGCGGCGCGTACGTCGTTCTCAACCTGCCGCATCACGCGGCTGTCGGCGTAGGCGTGCATGGCGACGAGGTTGCGTGGTTCCCGGTTGGATCCGCCGAGCCGGGCGCCGAGCAGGTGGCCCTCGTTCCAGGCTCCTCCTTTTGGTCTGGGGTACCTGCGGCCGGAGGCGAATCCTTTTGGGATCTCCCTGCCTCTTGTCTGTGTACCGGCCGAACGGGCCGGCAGAACTGGGAGGACCACCAATGATGGTCACTAGCCTCGTAGTGATCGGAGCCGTGCTCGTGGGTGCGTGCAGCTGGCACCTGATACGGCGCTACAAGAGCCGAAGCTGACCACCTGCCCGTAGGGCGCCTTCCGGGTAGGAGTCTCAGATGAACCAACGCTTCACTTGGCCGGACGAGCGGCTGATCAAGGCCGCTCAGGACGGCGACGTCACTTCGCTCACCACCGTCCTCATGGAATCGCAGCCTCATGTACGCAGGTTCGCCATATCCCTGTGCTCCTCACCGCAGGACGCAGAGGACGCGGCGCAGGAGGCGCTGATCATCCTCTACCGGAAGATCGGCACTTTGCGGGCCACCGGCGCGCTCGCCTCATGGATGTTCCGGATCGTGCGCAACGAATGCCTCAGGCAGGTACGGCTGTTCGTCTCACGGAGCGACGAGGCGACAGCCGAAGCGGAGGCGACTGTGGAACCGTCCGCCGAGGAGGCGGTGCTGCACAGGCTGGAGACCGAGCGGATCGCGGCTGCGGTCAGCATCCTTCCCCCTGACCAGCGGCAGGTTCTGATCATGCGGGACGTACAGGGCCTGCCCGGCAAGACCGTTGCCCATTCACTCGGTCTGAGCACCGCCGCGATGAAGTCGCGGCTGCACAGAGCACGCGCAGCACTGCGTCACTCTCTGGCAGTGACAGACCGACCACTCGGTCAAGCCGCCGATCAGGTACGCGATCAAGCTACCGACCCACCAGTAGGAAGAGTCTCACGACCGTGAACATCGCGAACACAGTGAAGCCCGCGCAGGGCGCGAAGGCTGAGGCCGCCGCGCCCGAGACGAACTTCGCCAGCAAGTCCGTCCCGCGCCATCTGGCGCGCGGCGCCATCGGCTTCGGGCTGATCATCGGCTCGATCGCCCTGGTGCCCGTCGCCGGCCCAGCCACCCTGCTGGCGGCCCCGTTGGCCCTGCTTGCCTTCCGCGGCTGCCCTACCTGCTGGATGGTCGGTCTGGCACAGACCATCTCCCGCGGCCGTCTGGAGCGCCAGTGTGTGGACGGCGTTTGCACCCTCACCAAGGCGCACACCGCGGCGAAGGCCACGGACGAGCCGGCAGCCCGTACCAACGTCCCGGCTGCTTCCCAGTGACTACGACCGCTGCCGTGTGCGGAGACAGAACAGGGCCGGTCCCGCCGTGCAGGTGGTGGCGAACCACAGCAGCGCCGTCTCTTCGGGACCGGGCACAGCCCAGCACGTGCAGCAGCTCCCCGGCCCGCTTCAGATCAGGCATCCGGTAGGACCGTCAGAACAGCGCCTTGGCGCGGTTGAAGCCACTACCGATCTTGACGCGGGTGCCGTACGACCCCTTGCCGTCCCCGGACTGGCGGTAGAGGTTGCCGGCAGTGTCGCGGGCGATCAGGTCGCTCTTGCCGTCGGCAGTGACGTCGCCGACGCCGACCACCGCGTTGTAGGAGCCGCCCCAGCGACTGGCTATCTTGACGCGGCCGGCGAAGGTGCCGTTGCCCTTGCCGTAGTAGCGGTACAGGTTGTCGGAGGTGTCCTGGGCGATCAGGTCGCCGATGCCGTCGCCGTTGAGGTCTCCGGCGCCGACGACCTTCTTGTACGTCTTCCAGTTGGCGTACAGCTTCACGCGCGCGGAGAGGGTGCCGGTGCTGGTGCCCTTGTAGAGGTAGACCGCGCCGGTGGAGGAGTTGCGGGCGATCAGGTCCGGGCGGCCGTCCTTGGTGACGTCACCGGGGTAGGTCAGGACGTCGTACTGCTTCCAGCCGGTGCTGGAGACCGTCTTGTACGGCGTGCCGGCGGCCGACGGCTCGTTGCCGCAGCCCGGCCGGTAGGCACGCAGGGCGTCGCCGACACGGACGAGGAAGTCGTTGCAGCGGTCGCCGTTGAGGTCGCCGAACGGCACCGCCTTGATGCTCGTCGACCAGCCGCCGCCGGTCTCACCCCCAGTCAGGTCGCCGCGGCCCGTGCCCAGGAGCCACTGGAGCCGGCCCGAGGAATCGAGTTGGAGCAGGTCGCCGAAGCCGTCGGAGACGATATCGACGCCGCCGCTGAAGTCACGGAAGGCCGGGCTGCCGCCGGCGACCGCGATGGTGCCGGTCCCCAGCGTCGACTGGGTGCCGGAGCCGTACTGGACGGCCTTCACCGTCCAGGTGAGCCTGCCGTTGACAGCGATCGCGCCGGTGCTGGTGCGGCCGTTCCAGACCGGGGCGATCGTCGTGGTGGAGCCGGGGTTGCCGGTGAGGGTGCGGACGGTCCGCCCCGCGGTGTCCTTGAGCGTGAGCGTCCAGGAGGTGACGGCGGAGTTGGTGGTCCAGGAAGGCTTCCAGGCGGCGCTGGAGGAGGTGGTGCCGTTCAGGAACACCCTCGCCGGGACCGTGCTGTCCGTCACCTTGAGGGTGGGCCAGGCCATGGTGGAGGCCATCACGTCCGTGTCGCTGGAGATCGTGGACGACGGCCCCCAGACCGCGGTGGCGGAGCCGACGGCGTCCGCCGCGATCTCGACGTGCACCGATCGTCCGCCACCCACCCGGCGCGCGGACGTCCACTCCCCGCCGGCCAGGGTGGACTCCCACACGGAGGCGTGCTGCTGGTCGGCATCGAGTTCGGGCCACAGCACATGGACCGAGCCGTCGGGGGCGATGACCGCGTCGGACGTGTACTGGGCGTCACCGGAGGACAGCGTCCTGGACTCCGACCAGGTGCCGCCGGTGCTGTCGAAGGTGGTGGCCCGTACGGCGTCCGCGCCCGTGGCCCGGTCGGTCCAGACGAGGGTGACGTCGCCGTCGGGCCCGACCAGCGGCTCCGGAACCTCGGCCGGCGCGCCGACGGCGGTCGCGGCGGTCTGCGGCTGGCTCCACGCGACGGCCGCGCCGGCGCGGCGCATGATCTGGAAGGTGCCGTTCGCGTCCTGCCACACCAGGTGGACCGAGCCGTCCGGGGCGGAGGCCAGCGTGGGAGCGTGGGTGGCCGCGGTGATCTCCTGTGGGGTCGGCCACGTGTAGGTGTCGAACGGCCGGGTGTTGGTCATCACCCGGTAGTACTGGGAGTTCACGCTCATCCAGTACGAGACGACGAGCCCGCCCTGTCCGTCGTAGGCGATCTGCGGGTGCCCGACGGTCCCGTAGCCGGAGACACCCGCGTAGGTGGCGGCGTTGCTGACCTGTGCCGGGGTGGACCAGGTGCCCTCCCCCACCAGGGTGGCGGCGTACGCCTCACTCCTGCCGGTTCGCCACACGCGCTGGGTCCACACCGCGGCGATCGTCCCGCCCGGTCCCACGGCGAGGTCGGGGGAGTCGAAGTCCGTGCTCTGGTCCGAGGCGATCACCGTGGGCTGTGACCAGGCCGACTGTCCGGCGCCCAGGGTGGCGGAGGCGATGTGGTCGGTCGTGGTCCACACCGCGGCGACCGAACCGTCCGGCCGGGCCGCGAGGCGCGCCTCGCTGACCGTCTCGGAGGCCAGGACCCGGGTGGTCCACGTATCGCTGTTCGCGGGGCGCACCGCCCAGTGGAGGACGCCGGTCGAGTACTGGGTCCAGACGGCCACGGCGGTGCCGTCCTCGGTGATGACGATGTCCTGGACGTGGGACTTGTAGCCGTGCAGCGACACCGGGCTGCTCCACGGCGGCTGCACGGTCGCCGCGGCGGCCGGTACGGCCGGGAGCGTGCCACCCGCGAGGGCGAGCGAGACGGTGACGAGTGCGGTGGCCGCGGCACGACGGCGCGACGGCAGCGCTGATCTGCCCATGTGTGTGAATTCCCCTCCCCGTAGGGGCCGTTCGCCCCCCGATGGGCACCATAGGCGGTACGTGAGCGAATCGTGAAGGAGTTTGATCAAATGGCGTAGATCAAGACGGAAGGCCGCGCGAGCCTCTGGGACGCCGCCAATTACGTCAAGGTCATCACGGCGGCGTAGCGGCTGGCCGGGCCGGCCAGTGGCCGGCCGCCGACGCCCGAGTGGCTGATCCACTTCAGCAGGCACTCGGTCCTCACCCGGCATCCGGTACAGAGGGCCGTCACCGGCTTCTGGCTCGGGCTGTCGCCGAACAACTCCTCCAAGTCGCAGTCGTGGCAGGCAGCATGCTCCCGCCAGTGCTCCCGTCTGCTCGGCACGGCTCCCCCGGCCACCGGCGGCGACAGGCTCCACCTCATTGTCTGATCAGAGGCCCCTGCAGGCACCTCATCGGCCGATGCCGCTGCTGTTCCACGGCGACGACGAGGCGCTGCACCGGCGCAACGCGGCGAAGTCGGGAAACGACCTGGCATCCGTAGTACCGGTTGGGGAAGACGGGCACTCCAGCCCGCGCCGACCGGCTCGCCGCCGAGCTGGCCGCCGATGAGAGACCCCTCTCCCCCATACCGGTGGGGCCGTCACTGCTTCGGCTGAACCTGCACGAGTGGCATCCTGAGTCAGAGACCAACTTGATGCCGTGCCCGGTGGGTAGCATCCGGCAGCGACATCCCAGGTACAAGGAGTGTGCTGCCGTGGCTGCCGAGTCCGAGAAGACCACCACCATTCAAAGCGTGTGGGCGCAGCGCTGCGCCGAAGACCTCGCAGTCAACCGCGAGAAGCAGAGCAACATCACCGCCCAGATCTCCGACCTGCAGGAGCAGCTAGCGCAACTCCAGCAGGATGAGGCCTGGCTGGTCGAACGGCAGAAGTCTCTCGCCCTGCCGGCGGCTCCAGGCGATCAGACCGCGGACGCGCAGCAACCTGCGGGCAAGGCCGACGAGAACACCGCTTGGGGAGAGGACACGCTGGCCTCTTCGGTTCCGCAGCCACGGCAGGAGGAGGGAAGGCCGGCCGGAAGGAAGGCTGCGACGAAGGTGGTGACCGCGGAGAAGAGCACCGGCAAGGCGGTAGCGGCGAAGAAGGCCACCGGCAAGAAGAGTCCCGGCAAGAAGGCGGCAACGCAGCAGGCCACGGCCCAGAAGGCAGCGGCCCCGAAGGCAGCGGCCAAGGCCACGGCGGCGAAGAAGAAGGTACCGGCGCAGGCCGACACGCCGAAGCAGCAGCCGCTGCAGACCCTGGTCCTCGCCATCGTGTCGAAGGCCCCCGTGGAGCCTCGCCTGGCTCGCGAGGTCTACGACGAACTCGCCAAGCAGCACCCCGACCGGGCGACGTCGGTGCAGACGGTGCGCAACACCCTGGAGGCCCTGGTCAAGAAGCAGTCCATCGACAAGTCCAACCAGCAGGGGTCGGTGATGTACTGCGCCAAGAAGTCCGGCCCGGACGCTTTCACCGCAGATTCCCGGACCGCACAGCCCGACGAGAAGGCGCCCGCCCAGGTCTAGGCAGCGCGGCTGCACTCCGGGACGCTTCCCGCACCCCCGGCGCGTAACGGGGCTTGAGCCCGGCGGCGCCGGCCCGGTGTCGAACGCTCAAGCGTGGCACATGCCGCGCCGGTCGTGTTGATCGGGCTGCAGGCCGCCGTGACGGGCCGGCTGCCGGGCGGCACGGCATGTGTCAGAGGTCTGGCCACAAGACTCGTCATGCCACAGCCGAAGTCCAGCTCTTGCGGCAGATGTTCACTGGTTACCGGTGTGCAGCACGTATCAGGGTCCTGCACAGCGCCCCCGGGTCCGGCAGCGGCCTACCACCTGGGTAGCGAAAACGCCGCTCGCGCTTCGGCAGCAGCGGCTCCAGCCGCTCCCACAGCTCGTCCGACACGAACCACGGCGACATCGCACACCCAGCCGAACGCTGAACCCCCGCGCCGGAGATGGCCACCAGGAGCGATCCACCTCATTGTGTCAGCCGTTGTCAGCGCGTCGTGGCGAATGCCTGCGCCCTCCGGCTCGGATCGCTTCAGGCGGGAGTGCCGCCCGGCCTTCTCATCGACCCGAGAGGTCCGGTGGCGAACCGGGGCTTGGGCGGCGGACGCGGACAAGTAAGTCAAGCCTTACTTTCATGGAAATTCATCTGCATAGTGGAGGGCCGAGCCGAGAGGAGTACGCCTTTGCCGCAGTTCAACCAGAGTGACGTCGGGCAGGTCGAAGAGGAGCAGGCCCGCGTATCCGCGATGTACACGCTGCTCGACGAGCGAGTGGCGGACGCACAGGCCCAGCTGGACGACGTACTGAAGTCGCCGGCCGACAGCGCGGGAGAGGTGTACGCGCGTGATGTCGCTGCAGAGCGTCTGGCACGGCAGGTCCGCCGGCTCGCAGGAGCCGAGGAGGGGCTGGTTTTCGGCCGGATCGACGGCGCGGACGGCACTGACCTGCACATCGGACGGCTCGGCCTGCACCTGGACGACGGGGACGTACCGCTGCTCGTCGACTGGCGGGCAGAAGCGGCACGCCCCTTCTATGCGGCGACGGCCGTCCACCCGGTGGGGCTGCGGCGGCGCCGTCACCTGCGGATGGAGCAACGCGTTGTACGCGCGGTGAGTGACGAACTGCTGGACGGATCCGCGCCCGCGCCCGGCGACATCGTCGGCGACGGCCCGCTGACGGAGGCGCTGGAGGCGCGGCGCACGGGGCATATGCGCGCGGCGGTGGCAACACTGCAGGCGGAGCAGGATGAGATCGTCCGCTCCCCGCACCGGGGGGTGATGGTGGTGCAGGGCGGACCGGGCACGGGCAAGACGGTTGTCGCGCTGCACCGGGCGGCGTACGTGCTGTACGCCTTCCCGCGCGCCGCCGAGCGCGGTGTCCTGGTGCTCGGGCCGAACGCGCGGTTCCTCGACTACGTCTCGCGCGTGCTCCCCTCGCTCGGGGAGAACGACGTGGCCATGGCGGCGTGCGGAGAGCTGGCCGGAGTGACGCCCCCCACTGTGGAACTGTCCGATGTCGCGCGGCTCAAGGGCAACCTCGCCATGGCCCAGGCGCTGGAGAGCTTGGTGCACTCCCGGCAGGCGCCTTCGGGCTCGCAGTTCGCGGTACGTGTGGGGCAGGAGCGGGTGTGTCTGACGAGCGTGGACGTCGCGGCGGCACGAGACGCTGCGCTGGCCAGTGGCCTGGCGCACAACCGGGCGCGGGAGGTGTTCAAGGAGCATCTGATCGGCATGGTCACGAGCATGCTGGAAAGTGGCACTGTCGAGGCGCTCGCGCACATCGACGCCGAGATCGCTGACAGCACGGGCCTCGACCTCGATGCCGCGGCCGAGGCAGACCTACAGGCTCTCGGTTTCGAGGGAGTCGCAGCCGCCGATCCGGCCGAGGTGTTCGACGCGGAGGCTCTGCACGCGAACCTCATGGGCGACGCCCACGCCGAGGGCGCGGTGGAGTCCCTCTGGCCACGGCTGACGCCCGAAACGGTGGTGCGGGCCCTGCTGGGGGACGCCCGCACCCTGGCTACGCATCTGCCGTCACTCACCGCTGACGAACGCGGCCGGCTGCTGCGCTCTGCCGGCGCCCCGTGGACCGATGCCGATGTGGCGCTGTTGGACGAGGCTGCAAGCCTGGTGGACGGGCCGCCGGGGAGAACGTTCGGTCACGTCGTCGTCGACGAGGCCCAGGAGTTGACCGCCATGCAGTGGCGGATGGTGCTGCGCCGGTGCCCGGCCAGGTCGATGACGCTGGTGGGCGACTTCGCCCAGGCGGGTCCCGCGGCGGCGGCGAACGACTGGTCCCAGGCGCTGAGCCCGCATCTCAGCAGCCGGTTCGCCCTGCACACCCTGACCGTCAGTTACCGCACCACCCAGGAGATCCTGGCCACCACCCGCACCCTGCTCGCGCGGATCGCCCCTGGTCAGACGCCGAGCCGGTCCATACGCCACGGCGAGCCTCCCCGCGATCTCACCGCACACCCGCACACTCTCGCCGCCACCGTGGCTCGAGAACTCCAGGCCCAGGCCGCAGCGCATCCGGGCGACCTGCTTGCCGTGATCTGCGCGGATGCCCGGCTCGATGACATGGCGTCGGCCAACGTCACGCGGTGGGCGCGGCTGGTACCGGCGTCCGAGGCCCGCGGCCTGGAGTTCGACGCGTGCCTTGTCGTCGGCCCCCAGGAGATCATCGAGGCTCGCCCCAGCGGCGAACGTGACCTGTACGTCGCTCTCACACGTGCCACCAAGAGGCTCTGCTTGATCAACGTGGTCACCGCCAGCAGCGGGCCCTGAGCAGCCGCAACAACCTCACGGCCGCCTACCGAGCCGCGCGAGCTGTACGGCAGAGAAGTGGCGGCTCAGGTCGTCGAGGTTCGGCGCTCCTTGCACTTGGGGGCCAGGACGGCATGCATCCCATCCTCATCGAGGTCGGTCAGCGCAGGCGTCGTCGAGATGCATGGCCGCATGTACGGCACCGCGTACCGGGTGCCCGCTGTCCTGGGCCGCGTCGAAGACGGTGCGCAGGGCGTCGGCGTCGGTCATGTCGGTCGAGTGAATGCTGACGCCGGCACCAGAGGCGCGCTAATCGGTCAGTAGGTACGGCGCTCCAAGGGTGCTCCCCCGCGGCGGCCGACCAGGGCCAGGCGGAGGGCTCCGTGGTCGATGAGCCGAAGGGCGGTGGCCGCGCCCATCCCGCCGAGCCCTCCGGTGCCGAGGTAGGTGCCGTCCGGGCGGAGCCGGGGCCTTTCGGGACGCGGTTGGACCGGAGGTGCGCCGTGTATGCCCTCGGCGAGACGGCCCGGGGCGACTTGCTGCACACCTACAACCACCACCGCTGCCACACCGCACTCGACGGCGGCCACTCATCAGCCGTGTCGACAACGTCCCAGATCAATACGACTAGGGCCTGCCGACCAGTCCTCACGGGCAAGCAGGTATCGGCCTGCACCAGTGAACCCACCGGACTCGGCCACCGGCGTGCCCTCGGCCGTGGTTGATCGTTTGAAGTTGGTGTGACGATCAGTACTGCTCGGGCGCAGGCGGTGGGCTGGACGACAGCCGGTGCCGTGCTGGCGACGGTCCTTGCCGGAGGCTGCACAACGGCGTCACGGCCGACGCTGCCTGCCTCGGAGCAGGGCCGTAGCGACCTGATCAAAGCGGCCCAGCAGGTGCTCGTGGACCGGTGTATGACGACCCGTGGCGCCGCCGGACCACCCCCGGACGAGAAGGCGCTCTTCGGTACCGGCCCGGCTCAGCTGTCGCTCACCCTCGCCACCGGCTATACCGTCCGCACGCACACGGACGGCTGCCTGGCCCAGGCACAGCGTTTCCTCTACGGCGACCAGGCCCGCTGGTTCCGTGCTGAGGTCACCGTCAACAATCTGCGCCCCGAGGCCGAGGCCCGGCTCGGAAAAGACCCCAGCTACCGGGCGGCACTCGCTCGCCGGGCCGCCTGCCCCGACAAGGACACCCGCTGTGTACGCGCCGGCGGCCTGGACGAACTGCGGGCCCGGCTGGAGCACGCCCAGCTCGCCGAGGCCCGTGCCGCGCACCGCAAAGAGATCACCACCTACCACCAGCTACGCGACCACGCACTGCACCGCGCGGCCGACCTGCTGGCGGCCCAGCCAACCCCCCACTGGAAAGGTCACGACCCCTCATGATGAAAAACAGGCTGCTCACCGTAGCCGCCGCAGCGTTCCTCCTGCTCACGGTCGGCCTCGGCGCAGCCGGCCCGGCAGGTGCGGCCGACTGCCCCAGCGGCGAATTCTGTGCCTGGGAGAACGCCGACTTCACAGGTCAGCGGGCCAATTGGTCCGGCGACGACGGCTGGTGGGAGTCCTATATCGCTGACCAGGACTCCTCCTGGGCCAACCATGCCGTTTCAGGCCCGGGTATCAAGGACCACGTCAAGGTCTACTCCCGGGCCGACCTCGGCGGCCACATGACCATCTGCCTCACCCCCGGCCAAGAGGTCAACTACAACGGCGCCGCCAACGACAACGGCGATTCCCACCAGTGGGCCATGAGCTGCTGAGGACGTGCGCGCAGGCCACGGGTCTCCGCCGGACACAGCCCGGTGGGGCCCGGTCAGCCAGGCACTGTCCGGCGTGAGCGAGAAGGGCGGAGGGCCGGATCGACTGGAGTGCGGTGAGAGTGGGGAGTTCCCGACAGCTGCGCCAGCAGGCTGTGCGACACGTGCACGCCCGGCGCGCCGGAACGCCTACCACCCGGTCAGAGGCACAGGTGAGAAGCCAGACCGCTCCTGCTCGCCAACCCGAGCGCTCAGCCGCCAAGTCAACGGCTCAGTCGCCAGGCGAAACACTCACCTGGGGTGAGGTTCACCGGCCGCTACGTGAGGTGGCCCTGTTGTCTGCGGCAGGCGGAAAGGGGCGTCCACCGTCGGGCGGCTGCCGCACCTCCGCACTGTCGCCGCGTCAGCATCTGACCGCGTCGCTGTACACCGCTGGTGCCGCGCGTGCTGCGTCAGACAGAGCCTCGTGTGGGTGATCTTCTCTCAGCCTGCTTTCCGGATCCGGGCGCGAAGCGCGGAGCGTGCAGGTGTGGGGCAGAAACCATCCTTCCTCCTGCCGGGCGCTGTCCGGAAAGTCTGCTTGAACTTATATTCCCGTTTTCTTGCCTTCCGGGCGGCGGGAGGATCGATTTCGGGGCTCGCCTCCGGGCGGGCCGAAGACGATCCGATCTCTCGAGGCCAAGGGCGCGGTATGACCTCCCATCAGGAGCGTCTGAGCGACCGCGAGCGATCTAGCAGACGGCGAAGGGATCACGATGAGCACTGCTCAGGCGGCAGCCACAGGTGGCGAGCATTCCGCCCCTCCGATCAGCACGGTCGCCGGCACGGGCGCCGGGAACTTCGGCGGTGACGGCGGCCCCGCCACCGCCGCCTGGTTGAGGAACCCGATGGGGGCGGCGGTGGACAACGCCGGCACCCTTTACATCACCGACCAGCACAACCACCGGGTCCGGAAGCTCACGACCGACGGGAAGATCAGCACGGTCGCCGGCACGGGCGCCGGGAACTTCGGCGGTGACGGCGGCCCCGCCACCGCCGCCCAGTTGAAGTATCCGGTGGGGGTGGCGGTGGACAGCACCGGCACCGTCTACATCGGCGACCAGCACAACCACCGGGTGCGGAAGATCACACCCGACGGGCAGATCAGCACGGTCGCCGGCACGGGTACCGCGAACTTCCGCGGTGACGGCGGCCCCGCCACCGCCGCCTGGTTGTACTACCCGTCGGGGGTGGCGGTGGACAGCACCGGTGCTCTGTACGTCGCGGACTACGGCAACCACCGCGTCCGGAAGATCACCCCTGACGGGAAGATCAGCACGGTCGCCGGCACGGGTGCCGCGGCCCTCGGCGGCGACGGCGGCCCCGCCACCGCCGCCCAGTTGATGAATCCGTCGGGGGTGGCGGTGGACAGCACCGGCACTCTGTACATCGCGGACTACGGCAACCACCGCGTCCGGAAGATCACCCCCGACGGGAAGATCAGCACGGTCGCCGGCACGGGTGCCGCAAACTTCGGCGGCGACGGCGGCCCCGCCACCGCCGCCCAATTGAGGGGCCCCTACGGTGTGGTGGTGGACAGTACCGGGGCCCTCTTGGTCACCGATTCCGGCAACCACCGGGTCCGGAAGATCACGCCCGACGGGAAGATCAGCACGGTCGCCGGCACGGGTACCGCGAACTTCGGCGGTGACAGCGGCCCCGCCACCGCCGCCCAGCTGAACAACCCGTTCGGGCTCGCCGTGGACTGCGTCGACACCGTCTACATCACCGACCACAGCAACCACCGGGTTCGGAAGGTCGCGTCGGTGAGGATGGCCGGGCGGCCCGATTCGGGCACGGTGGTCTGCTGGGCCAACGTCCGCAGCCGGTTGCGGATGGGGGTGGTGCGTGAATCCACCAAGGACGGGGCCGAGATCCACCAGTTGCTCGCCGCCTCCAGGGACCACCAGCGGTGGCGGCTGATCGCGGCGGGCCAGGACGACGGCGATGTCCTGTACAGGATCGAGAACGTGCGCAGCGGCAAGGTCCTGGAGGTATCCGGTGCTCAGCAGGTATCCGGTGCGGTGGTCGCGCAGCGCGCTTGGGAAGGCGCGGACGCACACCATCAGCAGTGGAGGCTGATCCCGGTGGGTTCCGCGACCGGTTCTCCGCAGGTGTACGAGATCGCGAACCGCAACAGTGGTCTGCTGCTGCGGGTTACCACCAACGCCCGCGCCGCGATCACGCAGGACGGGTCAGAGGCTGATCACCAGAGCCGTCAGTGGCAGTTGCTTCCCGTGTGACACACGCGTAGGGCAGGGGCGACCTCGCCCCTGCCCTACGCGTGTGTCCGGGTGTTCAGCTGGAAGCAGGCGGGTTCTCGGCGGGTGACTTGAGCGTCTTGGGTGTCTTGGGAGCTTCCGGTTCCTCGGCGGTCGGCTTGGTCGCCTGGGGGGTCCCTGGGGTCTTGGGGGGCTTGGTGAAATCGCTCTTCTTCGGCCTGTTCTCCAGGTCTTCGTCCTTCTGCAGGCCGCTGTGCTGCGTGACGGTTGTACTCGACTCCCGCATGCCGGCGGCCGCTGCCGCAGATACCGAGCCGGGGTCTTGGGAGTACTGGGCCTGTGTGTCGGCTGACGCCTGGGTGGTCTGGATGAAGGAGCCGAGGAAGCCGAGGATGGCGCGTGCTTCGGGGGACGTCTCCTGCACGATCTTCGCACGGGAGGAGGCCCCGTGGATCGCGCTGTCGAACAGGCTCGTGCTCGTGTCGTCGTATGTGCTGTCGCCGGCGTCCTCGAAGTCGACGTCCGCACCCGGCTGTGGCTTGGTGCCGTTGGTGGTCACGGAGAAGAGCCCCGCGCTCCTGCCCGCAGAGCCGAAGATGTTGTTGAACACCATGGTCGTCATCCCTGGTTGTCGTCGTGGTGGCGGCGGCGCTCGCCGGTCAGAGGTGCTGTTTGTGCAGTGCGCGGTGGCTGTCGGTCAGGCTCTCGCAGTCGAACATCGTGTGGTGGACGTCCAGAGCGGAGACGACCTCGGCCTGCCCGTGCATCAGGAAGCCGCCATCGGCCAGATCGACGTCGCTGACGGGGCGGGCGACCACCTGGTCGAGGCCGGGGTAGTTCCCGGGCTGCGGCGGGGACAGGACCGCCACCGGCACGTCGTACTTGACCGCGATCAGCCCGGAGAAGGTCACCGGGATCTCGTAGCAGTACAGCCTGCGGCAACGCCGCTGCGTGACGATGGTCTCCACGCGGGAGCCCGGCGGGACCTTGCCGGAGACCTGCGATTTCGAGGCCCAGCTGGTCGTCAGGGAGCCGCCGACCGAGCCGGAGATGCCCAGCAACAACGAGGCATTGAGCGTCGCGGACCCGGTGGCGCTGCCCTGCGTGGTGAACCCCACCGAGTTCGTCACCGTGTTCGCCGCGGAGGCCCCCGCCGAGTTCGTCGTGCCCGTGTCCGTGGCGTTGGCGTTGTCGACCCCGACATTGTCCTTGCTGTTCTTGTTGGTGACCGTGGTCGTGTTCTTGCTCGTCATGTCGTTGCGCAACTGCGTCTGCAGCTGCGACTGCAGGTCCATCCGGAGCTGGTTCTGCAGCATCAGCTGGAGTTGCGCGCTTACGCTGCCGCCGAAGGTGAGTTTGGCTTCCCCGTGGAGCTGCCACGTGACCCCGTTCGACACGGTGAAATCGACCGAGTCGGTGAAGGTCATCTCGGACGTCTGGCTGCGGTTGACGTAGGCGCGCGAGGAGAACGTGTCGGGCGGCGGCTGGCCGATGTCGCACCGCTCCTCGATCAGCGGCTCCCCGAGGTTCATGTAGGCGATCCAGCCCAGTTGGTGCGCGGTGCCGGGGAAGACGCCGAAGCTCGACTTGTTCACGGAGAACCCGGTGGGCTTGTGCTTCACACCGTTGTCGTCGACGTAGACCAGGTTGGGGTGGTTCAGGATGGACTGCCACGTCTGCTGAATGTTGAGTTCCTGCAGGTTCTTCTTCGTCAGCGGCTGGCGCTTGACGCGTGCCAAGTTGTACGCGGTGGAAGACATTCCCCGTCCTCGACTGATTCCGGTAGAACCGCGCTCGACGAATGGGAAAAGGCATGGGCGCGCGATCCGACAATCGAAACTAGCACAGCCAGAATTTCCCTGGAAGACGCCTCCGCGTATCACGCTCATTCGAGTGATTAGGGTGTTGCGATCGCTCAACACGCCTATTCCGAGGGTACTTTGAGGACCTGTCGACCACTTGGCCGGGTGGATCACCAATAACCCCGACCCGCCAGGCTTCACTGCATGAAAAGTTGCCGCGGAAGACGGTCATCGTGCGGCTTTCCGTGCATTTTCGGAGCCGTTTCGAATGATCTGCTCCTGCTGCCTTCATTTCCGCCCGCAATTCATGGTGCCGAGTGTGAGACGCATTGTTCCCGCATTGAGAACAGGTGAGGTTGCTGCGATGTACACCCAAGAACGCACGGCGATGACGAATCTGGTGGTCGGCGGTCCGGTAGCGGTGAACAGCTACGACAACGCGATCGTGGCGGCGCTGGTCGAGAACCGGCCGGTCATGCTCGTCCACGCCTTCAACGGCGGCTACCTGCGGCCCGTCGAACTGAAGGAGGAGAGCCACGACAAGGGGGTCAAACTGGCCACCGCACTCGATTCAGCCACCAAGGAGGCGAAGGGACACCTCTGGTACATCACCCCTGCCGGGTTCTTCGGGCAGCGGCCGCTGTACGTGATCGAGAGCGCCGCGGGCCAGGTGTCGCCCAAGCCCGCCGGTGCGGGCGGCGTCGACGCCGGCCGCGGCGACGACGGCACGCCGAAGCCGCAGCGCCGGCGGATCACTGTCCACCAGGAGGCGCCGAAGAGCACGTGCGACACCGTCCAGGTCGGCCTTCCGGACAAGGTCGGGGACAAGTGGCGCGGGAAGAACGGCGCGCCGGAGGACACCCAGCTCTGGGTCGTCACGGTGACGCCGTGGGGCGGTATCACGTTCGTGCCGATCACCCACCCGGACGCCATCCTCGGGTTCAAGGACCACGCGGTGGCGGCCGACGGCGAGGTGCGGGTCACCTACAACTGGGGCGGGGACTTCACAGGAACGGTCATCAACACGTTCTACCCGCGGCTGGCCAACGAGTGGGACGTCCCGTACCACCACGTCTTCACGTGATCCGCAGCCCCCGCCCCGCTCCGCCACGGCCGCCATGCCATGTCCGCCATGTCCGCCATGTCACGCCCACCATGCCACGCACGCCCCGAGCCCATGCCCCAACCGCCTGGAAGAGGCACCACCATGCCCGTGCCCACGGAACAACTGAAGCTCCAGATCGTCAACGCCGCCACGGGGAAGACCCTCGGCACCAAGGCCGCGCCGGGCGCGGACGGGGCGCTCGTCGTCCGCGACGTCCCGGACGGCGGCCCGAGCCCGCAGCAGTGGCAGCTCACTCCCGTGCGAGCCGCGCAAGGTGAACAGGCATATGTGATCCGCAACGCGGCCGACGGCAAGGTGCTCGACAACCCCGCCGCCGCCGACCGCGGCGTCCGCCAGTGGGACGCCACCGCCGGCAAGAAGAACCAGCACTGGCGCGTCATCGCCATCCAGGGCGAGGCGGGCCTGTACTTCATCGAAGACGCGACCGACGGCGCCGTCCTCGACCTCGCCGCCCCCGGCGACGAGGACACTCGAGTCGTCCTGAGCGAGTACGACGACAGCGCGGAGACACAGCGCTGGCGGTTCGTGACGGCAAAGCCCGAGCGCACCAGCGACCCCGCGCTGCGCTGGGCACCCCTCAGCCACTGGACCAGCCGCCAGTCGTGGCGGCTGGCCCGCTCGACCGCACTGCGGCCGGCACCCGACGCGTCACCCTCTTTCAGCAACATGCTGCTCGTCCTCGAGCAGTTCGGCAGCGACCAGGCCGCCGGCGGATGGAAGAACGACGGGCCCAACTGCTCACCCGGTGGACGGCAGGGCTGGTGGGCCGGGCTCGGTGCGCGTTTCGTCGCCGACCCCACCGGAGCGGGGCGGGCGGACATCGTCGGTCTCAAACCCGCGAAGGGGGCCGTGACGTCGTCGAGCAGGGGCGACGGGACGTTCGACGAAGCCGAGCGCGTCCTGCACCCACCCGCACCCGCTGCGAGTCCCGCGGACCTGTGGACCCTCGTGGACACGACGGGCGGCGGCCGACGCGACGTCGTCGTACTCGCCGCCGACGGTGTCAGGGTGTCTTCTCAGGACGAGGACGGGAAGTTCAAGCCCGCGGGCGGCAAGCTGGCCCTCGAGGCGTTCGGACACGGGCAGCAGGCGGGCGGGTGGCTCGCCGACAAGCATCCCCGCTTCCTCGTCGACACCACCGGTGACGGGCGCGCCGACATCGTCGGCTGCCACGACGACGGCGTCTGGATCTCGCTCCAGGACGAGGAAGGCACGTTCACACCGCTCACCGACGAGCCGGCCCTCCGGGCGTTCGGCCACAACGAGAAGGCGGGCGGGTGGCTCGCCGACAAGCATCCCCGCTTCCTCGTCGACACCACCGGTGACGGACGCGCCGACATCGTCGGCTGCCACGACGACGGCGTCTGGATCTCGCTCCAGGACGAGGAAGGCACGTTCGCCGAGCCGTTGTACATCCTGGACGAATTCGGGGTCGACCAGGGGTGGAACTCGGTCGAGGACCACCCTCGCTTCCTGCTCGCGACCACTGGTGGCGGAGCCGCGGACATCATCGGGTTCGGCCCGCAGGGCGTCGTCGTCGCACGCGGGCGCGGCAACGGCTCGTTCGAGCCCTCGCAGCTCGTCCTGAACGACTTCGGGCGCGCCCAGGGGTGGACAAGTAAGAGGCACCTTCGCTTCCTCGCCGACGTCACCGGCGACGGCACCCCGGACATCGTCGGCTTCGGCGACGAGGGGGTCTGGGTGTCACACAACCGCGGCGACGGCCGGTTCGAGCAAGCCCAGCTGGTATGCCGCGGCTTCGGCTACTCCGACGACGCCGGCGCCTGGCGGGTCGACCGCCACCCCCGATTCCTCGCCGACATCACCGGCGACGGACGCGTCGACATCATCGGGTTCGGCGGCCCGGGCGTGTACGTGGCCCGAAACCTCTACCGCCGCTTCAGAACCCGATAGCCCCCGGAAGACCTCCACAGCCGCATCACGGCGCTGGGCCCGAACCGCAGCCACCTGGCCACCGCGAGTCGACCGCGACCTCCTCGCCGAGCCCGAAGCCTGCGTCCACTGCCCAGCCTGGTGTTACGACAGTGCCGACGGCCCTGGAGGCTGGTGGACGACGCTGTGGACCCTCCCCGCACCTGCGGGGAGCACCGCACACACGGCGGCGGCAAGATCATTCTCTCGCAAGGAGGCGGCCCAGCGGACCTTGACCAGTTGCTATCGATCTTGGACCACCGCGGAGGTGCGCAGACCGATCGCAGTCAGCTTGCCGGCAGGCCCTCAAGGGGCTCCACACATGGGTGAGTCCTCCGGGGCCTTGTTCCAGCTCTCTCGAAGGTCGACCATGTGCTCGAGCGATGCAGGTTTCCATGTAGACGGGGCCAGCGCTCCCCCGCCGGTACGGGCCCAGCTCCTGCCGTCAGGGTCCTGGAACTCCAACCACAGTGTTGACAGCTCCTCGTCGGTGACCTGCACAGATGGCAACCGGCTGCGCAAGCTGGCGCGCAAAGTGTCCGTGGGGATCTTGATCTGCTTGCAAGGCTCGAGTGAATGCAAATCCCACCAAAGACGCCTTCCCGGCAGGAAGAGACGGGTCTCCGTCGGGTGCGGGTTGCCGTTCATCACGACTACCGCGGACGGAGTTCGGTAAAGGTCAACCCGCTCGGCGAAGGCTTTCTGGCTCAGTTCAGCCGCTCGCTCCTCCTCCCGAGCGGCACGCTGCTCCGCTCTGACCCCCAGAATCAGCCCCGCGAGTGCGGCAATGACCGTGATCACCGCACCCACTCCCCTGCCGATCTCCGCCCATGTGGGCGAAGGCGCTGTGGAGTCAGCAGGGGCGTCGCCGGAGTCTTCCGGGTTTTGAGGTGCCGGGTCCGCAGGAGCATCACCGTCGGAACCGGTCGCAGGACCGGGATCGCCGTCGTCGGGCACAGGCTGCCCCCCGCTACTCGCTTCAGCCATGCGACTGAGATTACAAGCGCAGTGCCTGTCCAGGACCTCCTTATCAACATGGAAAATTTCCGGTTCCCACTTGAATGGCAAACGGTCAAAATCCGGTGTCACGGACAATGGCGGCGTCCTCCCGCTGCTCCTGCCTGTGCCCGCCCTCAGGCGGCGGATGTGCGCTATGCGGTAAGGGTCCTGTCGGCCTGCCGCGTACGGCGACGGCCGCGGGTCAACACCTGGGACGGCCTCCAGGTCGTCATCGAGCACCGTCCGCCGGGTGGCGCGGAACCCTTCCCGTTCACCCCCACAGTCCAAGCCAGTTCCGCTGCTCGTCCGATGGCGCCGCGGACCCGCCTCTCATAAAGGGCACTTGAGGGGTGTTCAACAATTTCTTATGAAGAGCGGTTGCATGTGACGGGCATCTCCGGTTCTGAGGGAACCAGAAGCAGTCACAACTCGTCCGCCCGTCGCCTGAACCCTCTTGCCTACGTGGCTAGTTCACGCAAGCGCGTTCCGAATGTTGAGATATCCTTCTGCTCCGGATGCCCCGTTCAGCGCGGTGCACCGTTGATTGAAATGGTCAACGACAAGGCCGTCCTCCGTACCGGAGCGGCCCCACTCGTCGTATCACCGTCGGCTTTTTCCATTCCGGCGGTTCACGCCTCCGAGCAGGAATTGATGCCCGTTCAACCACTCACGGAGCTCATACGCTTCGCGCGCCACAACTCGCCTTTCTATCGTGAGCTCTACGCTCACCTGCCCAGTCACGTGGCACACCTCACGGACCTTCCGGTGGTGCCACAGGCGGACTTCTGGCGGGCCAACTCGCCCCGGGACAACCGGCTGCTGACCGCGCCGCTCCACGAGGCGGTCGTCTTCCGCAGCGGCGGCACCACCGGATCCCCGAAGTTCTCCTACTACACCCGCACCGAATGGCGGGAGTTCACCACGGCGTTCGGCGCCGGACTCGTCAATGCCGGTCTGCGACCCGGACATCGGGTCGCCGATCTGTTCTACGCAGGTGACCTGTACGCCAGTTTCAGCTTCATCCTGGACTCGCTGCACCGTTCCCCGGCGGCCAACGTCCGCCTCCCCATCGGCGGCGCGGCGCCCTGGGAATCCACCGCCGCCACCCTGGAGGAATTCCAGGTCCAGGTCGTCGCCGGAACGCCCACCACCCTGTGCTCCCTCGCCGAGCGCCTCACCGTTGCCGGCCGTTCGCTTCCGGACGTGGAGCTGCTGTTCTTCGGCGGTGAATGCCTCTTCGGCGACCAACTCCCCCTGCTCTCAGGTGCGTTCCCGAAGGCACAGGTGCGCTCCCTCGGCTACGCCAGCGTGGACGCCGGGCTGCTCGGGGAGGCCGTGCCCGGCGGTGACCCGCGCGTGCACCGCGTGTTCACCCCGTACACGATGGTCGAGATCCTCGACGAGGAGACCGACCGGCCCGTCAGCAGCGACGGCGTTCCGGGACGGCTGGTCGTCACCGACCTGCGCAGACGGCTCATGCCGGTGCTGCGCTATCCGGCCGGTGACCGGGCCGAGTGGGTGGACCGGAACGCCGGTGTCTTCCGCATCCTGGGCCGCGCCGAGGAGGGCGTGCGGGTCGGTCCCGTCTCCCTCTACACCCAGGACGTCCACGACATCGTCATGGCTGCCGACACGGCCGGTGAGGTGACGGGGCTGCAACTCGTGGTGCGCCGCAGCAACGGCCGGGACGGCTTGGTACTGCGGCTCGCGACGGGTGAACCCGGCGTCGGGAACGACGCGTTGGCGGATGCCGTCGCCACTGCCGTCCTGGCGCAACGCCCGCTCTATCGAAACGCGACCGCTGCCGGTCATGTGAACCCGCTCACCGTCCAATGGGTGCGGCACCAGGACCTGGCCGTCAACCCCCGTACGGGCAAGCTCATCCGCGTCATCGACGAACGGCCGCATTCATGAACGCGGTGGGGTCCCGCACACGCCGTCTGCCCCTCGTACTGCGCAACGCGTCGTTCGGCCGGGTCTGGGCCGGTCAGCTCCTCACCCAGGCCGCGAGCAGGATGTTCCAGGTCGGCGCGGTCTGGTGGCTGGTCGGATTCGCGGGCGGCGGGCACCGCGGGCTCGACTCGGGCCTCTTCCTCATGGTCAGCACGCTGCCAGCGGTCGCGCTCGCCCCCGTGGTCGCCCGCATCGTCGCACGTCACGCCCATCGGACGGTGCTGGCCGGCGCGGCGGGCGCGGCCGGCGCGGCGGCCACGGTGGCCGCCGTCCTGGCGCAGTCACGGCCACTGCCGGCGGCCGCGATCTACGCGGTGGGGCTGGCGCTGGCTGCCTGTCAGGCGCTCTTCGACCCGTGCCTGACGACATCGGTGCCGGAACTCGTCGAGGACGCCGACATCGAGGCGGCCACCGGATTCGAGCTGTCCACCCAGTCGGTCGCCGGGCTCGGCGGAGGACTGCTCGGGCCGCTCGCGGTCGAAGCGGGCGGACTCGCGGGCGTCGTCGCCGCCTGCGCGGCCGCCTACCTGCTCGCGGCCCTGCTGGTCCTCTCGGCGCGCTTCCCGCACGCCATGGCCGGGACGCACGGACCGCACAGCGGCACGGCGCCCGCACCGCGGACGCTGCGCCAGGTCCTGGCCGGACTCCCGTTCATCCGCCGTGTGCTGGTCTGCTTCGCCGCCGCCAACGTCTTCACCACCGCCGTCTACGTCGTGATGCCGCTCTACACACGGGGTGTACTGCACTCCACCGGCACGACCGTGGCTTCGCTGGAGGCCGCCCTCGGCGCGGGCACGCTCGTCGGATCCTTCACCGGTGCCCGCGTTCCGGGGCGCCCCGTCACCGTCGGCACCGTGAGTCTGACCGTGACGGCCGCGGCCCTCGGGCTGCCGGGCCTCTTCCCCGGGCACGCCGTGGCATTGGGTGCCCTGGCCGTCGTCGGCTGGTGCATCGGCGTGATCGGCGTCCGGTTCGTCGCGTTGTTCCAGCGCCTGGTGCCAGCCGACGACAAAGCGGAGTTCTTCGCGGTCATGCAGGCGCTGCTCGGTGCCACGTTCCCCGTCGCCTCACTCGTCTTCGGCGCGTTGGGTGACCATCTGACGGCCCGCACGCTCTGCCTGGTGCAGGGCGCGGGTCTCGTGCCGGTCGCGCTGGCACTGTGGTGGGCCGGCGGACGGGCCGGCGCCGACGGACCCCGGGCGTCCGCGGCGCAGCCCCTGGCCCGGGCGGGGGAAATGTCATGAGCGTCGTCGTCTCCCCCGCCGCTGTCCAGGACATCGCGGAACTGCGGCAGTTGTACTTCGACGTGTACGGGCACGGCTACCCGGTACCGCTCGGCAGTGACCCGGCCGTCATGCGCCGCCTGATCACCGACGGCACCGCGCACTGGCTCACCGCCCGCACGCACCGCGCCGACATCGTCGGGTCCGCCGTCGTACAGACCGACCCGGGCAGCCGCATCGGCAAGCTCGTCGGGCTCGCCGTGCATCCCGGCCACCGGGGCGGCGGGCTGGCTTCCCTGCTGACCGGTGCCGTCTGCGACGAAGCGTTCGCCACCGGCCGCCTCGACTCGGTGTACGCCACCGTCCGCGTCGTCACCGAGGGCCCCCAGCACGTCGTCGTACGCAACGGCTTCCGGCCGCTGGGCCTGCTGCCCAACGCGGTCGAGGTCGAGGGGTGTGAGAGCCTCGCGCTGTTCGCCCGCTACGCCGACGGCGTGCTGGACCGCCGCGCCCCCGTCGAGCACGTGCCGGAACGGCTGTCGGCGCTGCTGTCCGCCGCCTCCGGCGGCATCGGCATCGACTACGGCGCCACCGGGTTCGTCCCCGGTGGCGGTGCGGTGCGCGCCACCGGTACGGCCGCGCCGATCGAGCTGATCGAGGCTCCGGCCTTCGTCCGCCGCCGCTTCCTGGAACGGTTCCCCGAGGCGGGCGACCGCTTCTTCCCGCTGCACACCCCGAACGCCCTCCTGGTGGCGGCCGACGGCGGCTTCGAGGCGTACGCGGACCTCGACCCGGTGGCCGGGAGCTGCGCGCTCGTCGCCGTCCACCCGCGCCCGGCCGCGGTGACCGGCTCGCTGGAGGCGCTGATGACCAGGGTCACCCGGGCCGGCGCGGACTACGCCGAGACGCTGCTCCCACTGGCCGACACCGAGGCCCTGGAGGTCTATCTCGCCTCGGGGTTCGTGCCGAGCGCGGTCTATCCCGCCATGCGCCGCATCGACGACCGCTTTCACGACCACGTGGTGCTCTCCCGCACGAGCCGCCAGATCGACTTCCGGACGACGGCCGTCAGCCCCTTGCTCCGGCCGTACCTGGGCGCCTATCTGAGCGCCTGGACCGCCACCTACCTGCCCCTTCACGAGGTGTCCCGATGAACCCCCATCTCGCTCCCGTCGAGGTCCCCGACCCGGTGGCGCTCGGCCACGTGCAACGGCTGTGCGACCTGGCGGAGCCGTACTCGGCCGGAGCCGGCACCGACGAGCTGTTCGCCGCGGCGATGGCCGAGACCCATGCCTGGCACGCCCAGCGCTCCGCGTTCTACGCCGCCCTGCTCCAGGACACGCCCGAGGCCCCGGCGCCCACGATCGGCGGCACCGTGCGCACCCCCCTCGTGCCCGCCGCCTTCTTCAAGCGCCACGAGGTGCTCTCCATCCCCCGCGAGGAGGTGTTCCTGCACCTGACCTCCTCGGGCACCACGGGCCAGAAGTCGCAGATGTTCTTCGACGAGTGGACGATCCGCTCGGCGCAGCGCATGGTGGCCCGGATCTTCGACCACTACGGCTGGATCACCCCCGACCAACCGGTCAACTACCTGCTCTACAGCTACGAGCCCGCGCCGTCGCTGAAGCTGGGCACGTCGTTCACCGACAACTACCTGTGTGACTTCGCCCCGGCCCGGCACACCACGCACGCGCTGCGGCACACCGGCTCCGGTCACGAGTTCGACGTGCACGGCTGCATCGCGGCGCTCCAGCGGTACGCGGACGACGACGTACCGGTGCGCATCCTGGGCTTCCCGGCCTTCCTGTATTTCACCCTGGAACGGATGAGGGCCATGGGTCTGCCGCCGCTGCGGCTGCCCGAGGGATCGCTGGTGGTGCTCGGCGGCGGCTGGAAAGGCCATGCAGACCGGCAGATCGGCAAGGACGTGTTCTACGCCGAGGTCACCGAACGCCTCGGCATCCCGGGCGACCGGGTCCGGGACACGTTCGGCTCCGTCGAGCACTGCGTGCCGTACGTCGAGTGCGCACACCACCGGCTGCACGTGCCGGTGTGGTCACGCGCGGCGGTCCGCGACACGGCGACGCTGCGTCCGCTGCCGTACGGAGAGCGCGGCTTTCTTCACCTGGTCAGCCCGTACATCACCGCCGTGCCGGCGCAGAGCGTCGTGATGGGCGACCTCGCCTCGCTGCACCCGGGCGAGGACTGCCCCTGCCCGCTGTCCACCGACTGGTTCACCGTGCACGGCCGTGCCGGGGTGAGCCGCAACCGCAGTTGCGCGGTCGCCGCCGCCGAACTGATGAAGGGAATGTCGTGACCACCTCCGCACTTCACCTCTGGCAGGGCGAGTTCATCGACGACGCCGAGGCCGGCCGACGGCTCGCCGGGCTGGCGGAGTCGGCCGGGCGGGTCCTGGCACGTCCGCTGCCCACCGACGTGGTACTCGGCGCCTGCGCCGCGGTCAGCCGTGATCTGGCCGATCCCGGCTCCGGCCTGTACGGCCGGCTGGCCGGGCAGCTGACCGCCGCCGAGGCCGCGGCCACCTTGGCCGAGCTGGCCGGCGCGCTCACCCGGCGGGCGCTGGAACGCAAGCTGCGCCGGGAACTGGGCGGGCTGCGGCCGGAGCGGCTGACCCGGCCGGACGGCCGCGAGACGGTGTACGAGTCCTGGGCGCCCGTGGGCCTGCTGGTGCACATCGCGCCTGGGAACGCTGCCGCCGTGGCACCCCTGAGCGTCGTCGAGGGCCTGCTGGCGGGCAACGTCAACGTCCTGAAGACCAGCAGCTCCGACACCTCACTCGCCCAGGACCTGCTGGCCGCCCTCGGGGCCGCCGACCCGACCGGGCTGATCTCCGAGCGCGTGGTGGCCCTGCGCTTCCCGTCCTCGCGGCGGGACTGGATCCAGGCGGTGTGCGGGCAGGCCGACGCGATCGCCGTCTGGGGCGGAGAGGATGCCGTACGCGCGGTGAGCGACATCGCACCGCCGGGCTGCCGGGTCGTCGAGTGGGGGCACCGCATCTCCTTCGCCTACCTGACCCGGGCAGCAGCGGCCGACGACAGCACCCTCGACGCGCTCGCCGGGGATGTGTGCCGCTTCGAACAGCAGGCGTGCTCCAGCCCTCAGGTGGTCTATCTCGACACGCCGGACGCCGACGACGTCTTCGCGTTCGCCGGGCGGTTCGCCGAGCGGCTGGCGAAGGTGTCCGGCGCCCTGCCCGCGCCACTGCCCGGACCGGCCGAGCAGGCGGAGATCACCACGGTGCAGCAGCTGGCCCGGCTCGAAGAACACCTGGGCCTCACCCGCGTGTTCGCCGCCGACGACGGCTCGTGGCGGGTGATGGCGGACACCCGGCCGACGCTGGACGCCTCCCCGCTGCACCGCAGCGTCTGGGTGAAGCCACTCCCCCGGCACACGGTCACGGCGACACTGCGGCCGATGCGCCGCTACCTGCAGACCGCGGCCGTGGGCGGCAGCCCGGCGGACGTGGCCGGGCTGTCGCGCGCCCTCTTCGCCGCGGGGGTCACCCGGGTCACCCCGGTCGGCTCCATGCTGGAGGGTTACGAGGGTGAACCGCACGACGGGGTCTACGCGTTGCAGCGCTACAGCCGTCGGGTCAGCGTGCGCGCGCCGGGCGACGCGTTCCGCACCGTCGCCTGCCTGGACGACCTGGTGGCGCCCCCGGTCCTGCCCCCGGCGCCCGAGGCGCCGCTGCTCGGCAAGGAAGGCGTGCAGCGCGCTCTCCTCTCGCTGGACCCGCGCGACGCCCACCTGTACTTCCGCAGCGGGGGTTCCACGGGCGCGCCCGCCCTGTCGGTGTTCACCTGCGACGACTACGACAACCAGATGCGCGCCGCAGCCGACGGGCTGCTCGCCGCCGGCTTCGACCCGGCCCGTGACCGGGCGGCCAACCTGTTCTACTGCGGCGGGATGTACGGGAGTTTCATCAGCTTCTTCTCCATTCTGGAGCGCCTGAAGGCCACACAGATCCCGATGGCCGCGGGTCCCGACCACGCCATGACCGCCGAGGCACTGCTCACCCACGGGGCGGACACCCTCTTCGGCATGCCGTCCTACTTGTGGCAGCTGTTCCACGCCGAGGCGGACCGGCTGCGTGCGTACGGCGGGATCAGGAAGGTGTTCTACGGCGGGGAGCACTTCACCCCCGAGCAACGCCGGGTGCTGACCGAGGAGTTCGGTGTCGAGGTCATCCGTTCCGCCGCGTACGGCAGCACCGATCTGGGGCCGCTGGGCTACCAGTGCACGGCGGGAGAGGGGGCGGTCCACCATGTGCTGACCGATCTGCACACGCTGGAGATCCTCGACCCGCACACGGACCGGCCGGTGGCACCTGGCGAGCCGGGACGGCTGGTCTTCACCTCCCGGGCCCGTGCCGGACAGCGGCTGGAGCGCTACGAGATCGGTGATCTGGGCCGGGCGGTGGAGGGCGCCTGCGCGTGCGGCAGCCACGTGCCGAGGCTTGAACTGCTGGGGCGCTACGGCGACGTCGTGCGCGTCGGCACGTACTTCGTCAACTACCGGCGGATCCTGCGGGCCGCACAGGAACTCCTCGGCTACCACGGTGAGATGCAGTTGCTGGTCGCGTCCGGCTCCGGCCGGGAAGTGGTGACGGTCCGGCTCGACGAGGAGTACGCGAGCGACCCGGAGGCAGCGCGGGAGGCTCTCCTCGCCGAGGTGACGGAGCTGGCCGCGGCCGAGGCGGAGGGTCTGCTGGCCTTCACCGTGGAGACCGTGCGGAGGGAGACGTTCGAGCGAACCTCCACCAGCGGCAAGCTGCGGACGGTCGTCGATCTGCGCTAGCCGGCCCCCGTCCGGGCGACGGACACCATTCCGCCGGCCAGGCCGGCGGAATGGCAGCCTCCGCTTCCACCAGGTCCAACAGGACCTGAGCACCGCCTGCAGACCCAGACGGGTCCCGCCGTTGTGCGGAGGCGGCGGCTACGAACCGAATCTCACGCTGTGTGGGAGGTCGCCGAAGAAGCTGGTGAACTGGCCGGGCTGCAGGCTGCCCCAGGAGTTTTCGCAGTTGCTGTCGAAGTAGAGCGTGGAGGTGGCGTTGGCCTGGTTCGAGGCGCTGGTCGCACCCCCGTGGAGTGGTTCGCACGTACGGAGGGCCGGGTCCTTGATCTGGAAGTCCCCCACCGACGAGCTGTAGAAGAACGTGCCGGCGGCAGCGTGGGCACTGCTCATGGGAAGCGCGATGAAGAGCGCGAGGCCGGCACCCGCGGTCAGAGCCAGTCGGCCCAGGCGGGCCGCCGAAATGCGAGTCATGGTCATGAACTCCACGGTTCCAGACGGCACCGGGCGTGCCCATGGAACACAGACCGCACGGACCGGGAAACGGAAGCAAACAGACCACGCGCGCGCCCGCCCGAGTTACGCGCGCCTGCCCGCCCCGCAACACTCGCCGTCGGGCCGTGGAGGCCCGTTCCGACCTACGTCGGCATCCACGGGATCGCTGACAAACCGATTTCAGGGAAGCACCCTCACCATCAGGCGGGTCCGAATCCGGGTATCCACCGCCTGCTGCGGCTCGCCCCAGCACCCACTCTGCAGGAGCGTGGATCCTGCGGCACGTACGTCGAGGCTGCCGGCACGGCCGACGCGTGGCTTTGCGGATCGACGACGCCCACGATTGTGAGCAGCAGAGCCTATGCGCCGACCGCGCCCTGAACTCGCCGACTTTGACGTAGGAGCCATTACGCCGGGCGTACGACCGTGCGGGGGCCGATGTGACGAGCGAGGTTCAGTACCGAGGTCTTCGCGCCTGGCCGACTGGTCAGTAGCGGTGCCTGATGCGGTCAGGGGATTGGGTGCGAGCACGACCCGGCACCAAGGGCCAAGCAGCGGACTGCGGGGGGAAACGCCAGGATAAGACGACCTCTCAGATGGTGAAGGGTCGCTGGCGGATGAACCGCGTATTGGCGTGACCGGTCACGAAGAAGTTCGGGCTCTGAGTGGCCGGCATCTGGCTGAGGATCTCGCGGTGGAATGCCTTGTAGCCGCCGGGGAACTTGCCACCGTTCCATACCTGGAGCAAGGTCCCAGTGAACAGACCGTTCTGGAAGCCGTCCGCCGCCAGCTGATTGTCCTGACACGCCGAGATGAGCAGAACCGTCGCCCCGAGGTCACGGGTGTCTCTGGCGTTGAGTTTGCGCTGGATGTCATCGTAGCGCTGTTGATCTCGGTCGTAGACCTCGCGCTGCTTGTCCAACGGCATGATCCTGGCTGTCGTCTCGACCTCGTTGGGGTCGGTTGTCTGAAACTGCTCTTCGAGGGCTTGCGGGGTGAGAATCTCCCGAACCTTAACGCCGCTGCCGCTGTGGCAGCAGTCGAGGAGACAGAGAATCCGTACACCCTCTGCGAAGCCTTCGAACTCCTTGTAGAGCTCGTCGTCGATGTACTCCCGGTCGTAGAGACACATGGTCTCGTCGAGTCGATCCGGTTCGTCCTCGGGGCCGTTGAGGTCCGGTATCTGGCCCCCGTGCCCTGAGTAGGTGAAGAACAGCAGGTCACCGGCCGTGAGAACTCGCGCAGCCTTACGCAGTTCCGTGGTCACATTGTCGACTGTGGCGTCGGAAGTAAGCAAAGTCGTGCGCTCCTGGAACCCAGCGTCTTTGGCCAGCTGGTCCATGCTACGGGCGTCGTTTTCACAAGCGATGAGCTTGCCGTTCCAACCGCCGTACTCGTTGGGGTCGACGCCGTTGAGGCCGAGGTGGAGGGAAATTCCGCGAGCCATGGCAGCTCCTTCGGTGCGGAAGCGGGTGTCACGAAGGGCACAGGACTGGTCACAGGTATCTACGGAACGAGCCTGCCCGCCTGATTCCGGCCTCAAGGGTAATAGCGTGAACGGCGCACAGCAGGCCAGTTAGGCCATTGGAGTGATGCGGTATCGACGATCAGCCAGTAGCCTCGGGAATAGAGATTGTGATCCTGCCCTACGGCCAATTCGGCCTGCTATTCCGTCCCGGCCGACGGCTCGCCGCGTCACGGGGCCACCGCAAAGCCCCTGTGGCGGACGTCGACGTGTGGACCGCGGGAGTCTTCTGTGACCCCCCGCAGGCGAAGGCAAGGCCAGGACATCGAACCACCCGCCTGTGTGGTTGACGCGCGGAGCGTCAAGACTTTCGCCAGCGTCCCCGCCTCGAGTTCGCGTCGGGTCAGGGCGGCGACGTCGGCAAGACAACCATCGGCCCGAAGCGGAGCATCATCACCGCCACCCTGGCCTTCTCCCGGCCGTCCTGATCAGAGCAGTCGGCGCCCAGACTCCGCCGCAGGCCGAACCCTCTCGACCAGGCGACGGCCGCCCAACCCGCGACCCTCTGGGCAGACGGCAGCTCGCAAACCGTCCCGCCGACCTGGTCGCCTGGCCCGTGCCCGCCCTAACCCGGTTGAGAGCCTGGGCGGGCGTGGGGCTGGCCGGCCGTCTCCGCGTGGATCAGGCCGCCAGCGCTTCGCGCAGCGTTGAAGGCTCGAGCCCGAAGGTGTCCCGGATGTCGCTGTCGTCCACGATGAACGGACGCTCTGACATGTAGCTCATCTCGATGAACTCGCGCCACAGCGGATCGGTGAAGGACAGGAGTGTCAGATCCCGTTCGCTGAGCGGCTCCAACCGCGGTTCGGGCGCTCCATGGAGTCCGGCGAGTGCGGTCGCGGCCTGCCGCAGGGTTGTGGTGATGACCGGGGCGTGCCAGGGCCGCCCCCATGCCCGTGTGTCGCCGCTGACCGCCACCAGCGCCGCCGCGACGTCCTCGGTGTAGGAGAACGAATGAGCCGCATCGGGATTGCCGTGGACGAGAGCCAGTTCGCCGTCGCGGACCCGAGGCGCGACCAGCAGTGTGAACGCCGACACTGCGCCCGAGCCGAGGTACTGGCCGGCTCGCACTTCGGTGACCCGCAGCCGCCCTTGGTCGTGGGCCTCCTTGGCCTGCCGCCACAACTCGGCCCTCACCCGGCCTTTTCGAGTGTGCGGGGCCATCGGCGTGCGCTCGGTGACCGGCCCGGTGGTCTGCTGGTATCCGTAGTGGTTGCCGAGCATCACGTAGTCGGCCCCGGCCCGTTCGGTCGCGGCGAGGATAGAAGCGAACAAGGCCGGCATCGTCTCTGGCCACGTGTGGTAGGCGGTCATGGCGGCGTTGAAGACCGTGTTCGCTCCGGCCAGTGCCGCGGCCAGCTCGTCAGTGCGCTCCGCATCCAGGGCGATCCGATCAATGCCGGGGTGGTCAGGGCCACTGCCGCTGCGCGTGATGAGGCGGACCCGCTCACCGCCGTCGGCCAGTTGCCGCGCGGTCGCGGCACCGGTCGCGCCCGCTCCGATGACGACTGATTCAGTCATGACGTTGTCTCCTGATGTCCTCAAATGAACTCTCCCTGAAAGGAGATGTGGTGCGCGGGGCCCCGATCGCTTGCCCAACTCTGGCGTGCGGACGCGAGGTAGGGTCAGTGGCCTGAAAGCCACGAGACCCAAGGATCCAGCCATGCACCGTGTCGCCGTCCTGGCCGTCCCTGCGGTCAAGCCCTTCGACCTGTCCATGCCGTCGACGCTGCTCGGCGCGGCCGAACTCGACGGTCGCCCCGGCTATGAGGTCACGGTGTGCACCGCCACGCCCGGTACAGTCGCCGCCTCCGGTGGCATCGAGGTGGTGATCCGGCACGATCTTCAGGCGGTCGAAGCGGCGGACACGGTGATCGTCCCCTCAACCGCCAGCCGGCACGATGCCGAGCCGGCCGCACTGGAGGCCTTGCGGGCGGCGGCCGCCGCGGGCAAGCGTGTCGCCTCGATCTGCAGCGGCGCCTTCGTTCTTGCCCAAGCCGGACTCCTCGACGGCCGTGCTGCCACCACCCACTGGGCTCTGGCCGAGGAACTGCAGCACGCCTTCCCTCTGGTGCGCGTCGATGCCGACCGGCTGTTCGCCGAGGACGGACCGATCGTCACCGGCGCGGGCTCGGCCGCCGGGATCGACCTGTGCCTACACCTGATCAGCCGCGACTACGGCGCGGCCGTGGCCAACGCGGCGGCCCGCGCTGCCGTCGTCACCCCGGTACGCCACGGCGGGCAAGCGCAGTTCGTGCAAACCCCGCTGCCGGTCAGGACCGACTCCTCCCTGGACGCGGCCCGCATCTGGGCACTGCAGCATCTGGACCGGGCGATATCCCTGCAGGACCTGGCCGGGCAAGCCAAGGTCAGTGTGCGGACCTTGACCCGCCGCTTCACCACCGAGACAGGTGTGACCCCGTTCCAATGGCTGCTGCAGCAGCGGCTGCTGCGGGCCCGTGAACTGCTGGAGACCACCGATCTCACCGTCGACAACGTGGCCCGGCGCAGCGGCCTCGGCTCCGGCGAGTCACTCCGCCAGCACCTGAACCGTCAGATCGGCATGACTCCGGCCGCCTACCGAGACGCCTTCACTCACCGCCCCGGCGGGAAGACTCGCCAGTGACCGCGTGTGGCTCCACGCGGAAGGGGCCTTGCACGGATGGTTGCTCATGAAGCGCCAGGTCGCCCGCCAGCCCGTCTCGCGTCCGCCCTCGGCCCGCGCCCTGACCGTCGCACCGGCGGTGCGACGGGCGGCTGCGGCGCGGGAGCGCGCTCGATGGTCAGTCGAACCAGACAACGAGTCGCACGTTGTCAGCTCCGTGGAGTTCGGCCAGCGTCCGCATCACGTCCCAGACCGGCGCCCAGTGGGTGCCCGGCCCAGCGACGGTGCTGCGGCTGCGCGTGCCGGATGAATCGGTCTCGTTCCAGTCGGCAGCGGCCAGCTCGGTCCAGCTGATCCACGTCGTTCCGTGTGTGTCCTGTGGCCCGCCCCAGGCGGCGAACGCGGCTCGCAGCCCGTTCGAGGCGCCCTCCGGCAGGCCGCGATCTTGGGAAAGGGGGCGGAATCCGTAGGAGTTACGGACGCCGAAGAGGCAGGCGAGCGCGTCATAGGCGTTGCCGGTGTTGAGGAGGAAGAGGTCGATGGCGGCATGCCACACCGCATCTTCGTCATCCTCCCCGAAGATCCGGGCCAGAGGTCTGCACTCGATCATCCCGCTCACGTCCGTGGACATGTCCGCAGTATGCCCAGGCCAGTCTTCAGTAGGTGGCTTTGATCCGTTGCGAGGAGTCCTCGTCAGCAGATGCTGCACCGCTGGCAGGTATCCCGCCCGCCTCTGCCCGCTTCACGGCCACCCGCTTTGAGGGCTCTTCTCCTTCACAACCGAGAATCATCGCCCGGCCACCTGTCATGACGTGGGCAGAGTGCTTGCCACCGGCGAGGTATACAGCCGCCCCATCCACCGCAAAAGGGCACCAAACCCCGGCGCACCGAGGAACGGCAAACTTGGTGGCCTGGGGCCATGTGCAGCGGGCACGAGGTCGAAGAAGTTCGCGGAGTGTGCCGGTGGATCTCAGCTCAGTGATCATCGCGGTGGCAGGCGTCGCAGGGACCCTGGGAGGATCACTCCTCACCCAACGCGGCACTGAACGAGCAAAGCGCCGGGAAATAGAGTTCGTTCATGAGCATGAAGAGATCCGTGAGAACCGTTCACTCCGACGCACCTGCTACGTGGAACTCAACCGGGATGCCCGACAGTTCACCACCGCACTCAACCGCCACCTACATGTCATGAGGGAGCGCGGTGTGGAGGACGCCGACAGGGACGCACTCAACGAGGCGAAGACCGCGCACCGCGATCGATACTCCGAAGCACAGATGATCGCCCCTGAAGGGGTGCTCCTGACAGCGAGTGCCGTCAACAAGGCCCTGAACGAGGTCTACGGTCAGGTCAAGCGCCTCGAACTCGGTGCTCCTGGGCCAGGGGAAACGATGGAGACCGCGGCCCGGGCACAGTACGAGGTCTGGGACCTCCTGCGAACTATGAGGACTGCCATGCGTCACGACCTCGGTGTGGCGCATGAAGATTGAAAGCCGGCGCTCCTTGCGGTCTGCCTCATCTGCCTCGGCCAGTCGATGGTTGATCGAGGCAAGAGGTTGGGACGCTGCGGTAGACGCCGGCCGCCGCGGCGGTCTTCATCATCTTGCGGTGCATGCTGACCCGGACGCTGGCCAGCACAGCAGCCGGAGTCTCGGGGCGCCACGTCCTGCGCTCCAGGGCCGGCCACGGCTCGTAGTACGGAACCTGGCCCCGCTTGCGCCGCCTCAGCTTGCCGATCCCGCCCTTCGCCGTCGACATAATAACCTTCGCCACCAGGACAAAGGCCGGGCCGACCTCCTCGGAGCGGGCCATCGCGTCCAAGAACTCGCTCCCGCCCGTCTCCGTGGTGACGCCGAGGTCGGCCATCGTCTCCCCGTACGCGTCGCGCAGCCGCTTGCACCCGGGATCCAGGTGGCTGCTGGTGCAGGTGCGCACGTACGCATCGATCGGCGCGACCTCGAAGCCGAGCTCCACCCGTAGGCGACGGTGGGGGTGGCGTACGGGGCCGGGCCGGTCGGGTGCTCGCCGGTCGGCGTGAACGGTGAGGGAAGGCGGTCGGCGTCGACGGCGCGGCCGCCCACCCAGACGTGGGCGAGGTCGACCAGCCAAGGGCCGGGCAGCGCCGGGTCGAACTTGGGGTTACTGGTCAGGTGGGTGGGGCCGTTCAGACCGACGGTGAGGCCGTTCGTGGCGGCGAATGCCGTGTTGACGTCGTTGGCGACGAGGTCCGGCTGCACGCGCTCGTCTCGGTGGGATCGGGTCCGCCGTTCTATCTCCAACCTGTGTTGTTTCTAGAATGGCCGGATGGAGGACATTGAGGCGATCGCGGCGTTGCAGGATCCGGTGCGGCGTCGCCTGTACGAGTACGTGGCGGCGCAGGGCCGCGAGGTCGGGCGCAACGAGGCCGCCGAGGCGGTCGGGGTTGCGCGCACGCTCGCCGCGCACCATCTGGACAGGCTGGCCGAGGTCGGGCTGCTGGAGAGCGGCAGCCGCCGCCTGTCGGGCCGCTCGGGACCGGGGGCGGGCCGTCCCGCCAAGGTATACACGCGTACGCGGGCGGAGGTGTCGGTGTCGCTGCCGGCCCGCGACTACCGCACTGCCGCCGAACTGCTCGCCGAGGCGGCCGAGCAAGCCGGGCTGGATGCAGAGCTGTGTGCGGCGGCGCGCCGCCGGGGTGAGGCCCTGCGTGGTTCGGCGGCGCCCTGCGGCGGTCTTGAAGAGGCCATGGAGATGCTGGCCGCCCGCGGCTACGAACCACGCCTGGAGGACGCCGAAGACGCCCCAGGGGTGTCGGGGGCGGCCACGAGTGTCGTGCGTATGCGCAACTGCCCCTTCCATGACGTCGCCGAGCGCTTCCCGCCATTGGTCTGCGGCATGAATCTCGCCCTGCTGAAGGGGCTGTTGGGCACGGACGGCCCCGTCCGCGCCCGCATGGACCCCCGGCCAGGGGAGTGCTGCGTGGTGGTCGAGAATTCTAAAAACAACATTGATTGACATAGAAATCGGGGCCATGCTGGGATGGGGGCATGACCGCATCCGTGCATGCCGCCCACCTCGCCCACCTCAACGTCGCCACGCTCCGACATCCCCTTGACGACCCGCGCACGGCGCAGTTCGTCGAGATGCTCGGCCCGGTCAACGCCTCCGCCGACGCCGCGCCCGGCTTCGTGTGGCGGCTCGTGGAGGAGGGAGCGGCCGATGCCACCGGCCTGCGCCCGGCGGGCGACGACGTCATCGTCACCCTGTCGGTGTGGGAGACCAAGGAAGCCCTGTGGGACTTCACCTACCGCAGCGGCCACCTGGAGGCCATGCAGCGGCGTCGCGAATGGTTTGAACGGCACGTAGAGGCGCATCTGGTGCTCTGGTGGGTCCCCGCCGGCCATCTCCCGACCGTCGACGAGGCCCTGGAGCGGCTGGCTGACCTGCGGGCGCACGGGCCGTCCCCCCGCGCGTTCACCTTCGCCTCCTCCTACACCGCAGCCGAGGCCGTCCAGCACCTTCAGGCCGCGCCGCCGAACGCAAGCCGAAGCGCTTGACTGAAACACAGCTCTTGACGATTACGGGGCGGCTACGGCACGCGGCCGGGCCGGCCGTGGTCGTTGCCACCTGCCGCCCTGCCGCTCGCCGCCTGCCGCCTGCCGCCTGCCGAGCGAGTTTTGATCGTCGCGGTGTAGTACCGAACGACCCTGACCACGCGGCAGTTGGGTCCCGTGTTCAACGTCTCCTCCCCCACGGTCTGCCGTGTGATCCAGCGACTGGGACCGCTGCTCGCGCTCGAGCCGGCTTCCCGTTCGGCCGATGCTCCAGAGCGGGTGTGGATCGTGGATGGCACCCTCGTCCCGGTCCGTGACGTGGCGTGGCGTGGGCGCCTCTTCGGGTCGGTCCGGGCAACGGCGTGCAGTTCGCGGGCCCGGGAGCACCGAAGTTCCATCACGTCGCGCCAGGATCTGACCCGCTCCGCGGTTGGTGTGCGGCCGGCTGAAGGGGCCGGCTTGGGACATCAGGCGCGACCGGCCACTCCCACCACGTGGACCAGAAGCGGTGATCGCGTACATCTGGCACTGTTCGATTGCAGCAGCACAATCACTGGAAAGGTTGGAGGTTGGGCGTCGGTGTCTTCGGCCAGCCGGTCAGAAGAGGCGGGCGCGTATGTCCTGCGTGAAGTTCCTGAGGGTGTCGCGCAGCCACTGGCTGCGGACGGCTGGAATCCGCACGAGAGTGTGCTGGAACACTCCCGGGTCGGCTCGGAAGAGGCTACGGGGGCAAGGTGCGGGCGGATCGTCGCGGAGGACGCCGTCGGGCATGATGCCCGAGGCAGGAGCGGGCAGGTGCGGCTCAGGGAAGACCAACCATAGCCACACCCCGAACGGCAGCGGCACCAGGTGTGCGGAGGCGGCCGGCTTGGCTGGGGACCAGGTCTCCCCCGTCTGTGGATGGACCGGCACGAGGAGGATGTCGACGTCCGCGTCGGGGGCGGGCAGCCCCGGCCCGTGGAGGACGGCGCGCCGCGCCGACGGACCTGTGGGCAGCAGGGCGTCGAGGGCGCGTTGGAACACTTTCTCGGTCATGCCGTCCGGGACGGTCACCGGCCGGCCCTCCGAGGCCGCCAGCAGATGGGCGAGCGCCCGGCCGGCTGCCGCCTCCCATTGCGGGCTCCAGGACCACCAGTGATGCAACCCCAGCTGCGGTCCTCCCCAGGCGGTGATCGGCTCCAACGGCGGTGTGCTCCTCCCCTCCGCCATCAGTGCCGGCCAGGCAAGCGGCGCGACATCAGCATCGTCGACGCGGACGCGGTGGACGGCGTCCGGGGCGAGCCACACCGCCTGCCAGAGCGAGCAGTCGTCGATTCTGCGCGCCACGGGCAGGCCGCACGTCTCGCAGGCCAGGTTGGAGCCGTCGGCCCCGTCGGTACCGCAGCAGTAGCCACCGCATCTCTCCGGGATCAGCCTGGTGCCGCGAATGTCTCCCGGCGCGATGACCATCGCGCCGGGCGCACCGAAGGACAGGGCGTAGACCGGGGCGTAGATGCCGCGAGCGGCCACCTCAGCCGGATCGATCTCCTCCCACCTCCGCCACGGCGGCCCCGAAGGCTCCGGCTCCACGGCGAACGTGCCCGACTCCATGAGGACTGGGAGCTGAATCCCGTTCCCGTACTTCTGATGGGCGTGGACCGGCAGGGCGACCTGAGACAGCGGGGCGGTCAGCTCGGCGCCGCACCCCGCGCACACGAAGACGAACAAGTGTCCTCCGCTTGGGAAACTGCATTGTCGCAGCTTGGCGGCGGCCGAGCCATGCTGATCTTCGTTCGCCGTGTCTTGGGCCGTTGTCGCGGAAGGTGAAGGGATCGTTCGCTTGCAGGGCGGGGCGGTCACCTCGGGGACCGTCAGCGTTCCCGCATTCTGGTCCACCACCAGCGCGTGGTCGCCCACTCGTTGCAGTTGGGCTCCGGCAAGGTACGGCGCTCGAATTCCTCATCGATACGCGTGATCATTCGACCCAAGTCCCGTTTGGCGCCAGGCGGAAGGTACAGCATCGCCCACTCCAGGTCATCACGGGCATCTGCCACCCCAGGCGAATCAAACGTGGAGGCGTCCAGGTAGCGTCCGGGCTCCTTGAACGCCCACTCGAAACACAAGAGTGCTTTAGATACCGCGTTGGGCCACATCTCGTGGTCTTCGACCCGACGGATTGCTGCACGGGTCCGTGCGGAGACACCGGGAACCCTCAAGACCGGATACTGCCATCGTGGCCGCCACCGCTCTGCACGGACGGCCCTGGGACGCCTACGCGGCATCGCCCTTTCTGATCGACATGAGGCCATCCTGCCACGCCCTGGCACCTGCACGCACTGGCTGGACGCCGGCCGCAGCAGGGATTCCTGTGGTCGTACGTCCGCCGACACGCTCCCCGCCCAGTCCCACCCGGCCAAAGCCAAGACATGGACCGAAGACGCCAGCGCCGCTTGGAACGTCCCGGTGCGGCGAAACCCGCAGTACGACAGGCAACTGCGGGGCAACCCAAGCGGCACCGCTCTGCATCGCTGGGGCGCTCCGGGAACTCCTCGCCAAGAACGGCTGGACCATCTACTACGACATCTTGAAGTAGGAGGACAAGCACATGGATCTCGCAGTACAGCCGACCCGGGGAGTCGGGGACATCCGGTTCGGCGAGGAGTTCAGCGCTGTGGCCGAACGGCTACGACCTCTCGGGGACCTGCAGGTTGCCGCGCCGGCGCCGGGGAACAGCGCGTTCAAGGCCACCCTGGCGCTGCCCGATTTCGAAATCACTGTCCTGGTAGACAACGGCACTCACGTCACCGCCGTCGAAGTGTGGCGTTTCGAGCGCGACGACGCGGACGTCCACGTCACCTTCGGGAACCTGGACCTCTTCCGCACCCCGGCACGGGAACTCACCGCCCGCATCGAAGAGATGGGCCACGGCAGTGACTCCCCCTGAACCCGAGGTCACGATCTTCCCGGAACTGTCTCTGCTCCTCTCCCGCGACACCAGCCGCGACGTTCCGCTGGATGACGCAGACGGCATGCCGCTGTATGTCCACTACGTCCTGGCTGCCCCTGCGGGCTATTTCGGCTGACCACAGACACCGCTCACAGCGCAGATGCCCGCGCACGCCCCGGTTGTAGGGCTGTCGGAGTGAGGGGATGGCCGAGAATGCCGCCCCGGGACGATTGCCGTCGGGGGAGTCCGGCGGGTGCAGTCGTTGTCGTACTTCGGGATCCGCACCCACCGGTTGCCGTGGGACGTCGGCCGAGTGGCCCCTGACCCGGCTCAGATACGGCGCACGGTGTGCAGTGTCCTGGCGTACGTCCCCGACCCGTCGAGCAGGGACGCGCCGCCAAGGTCGGACATGGTGGGCCCGTTGACCGTCTTGCGGCTGGAGAGGAAGCGGCGCTTGCCGTCGTCGAGACCCAGGTAGATGCCGACGTGGTCGACGGTCAGGCTGACCCGGTCGTCACTGGAGTCGGCGTTGAACAGCACCAGGTCGCCGGGCTGGAGCAGGGCCGCGGCGGGCGCGGTGGTGCCGGTGGCGCGGTCGACCACCACGCCCGGCGCGTAGTCGGCTATGTGCCGCGACCTGCGCGGGATCCGGGTGCCCGAGGTGTCCTCATCGGCGGCCAGGGGAACGCCCAGGTGGTAGCCGTAGACCATGCGCGCGTAGCCCGAGCAGTCGAGGTTGCCGACCTGCTTGCTGGACGGCCCCTTGTACGTGCCGTCCGGGAAGGTCCAGCCCACCTTCATGTACTCGTGGAAATCGGCGCCCTCGAGCCGGTAGCCCTGCGCGTCGAGATAGCCGTACCCGGCCTCGCCCAGCACTTGCTTGCCCTGGGCCGGTCCGGCGCCGGCCGTGACCGCTGGAGCACCACCGAGGAACATCGCAGCGTACGCGAGGACGTCCGGGACGGTGGATCCGGCCCAGCCGCGGATCGTCTGCTCCAGCTCGGCCGTCCAGGTGCCGTCGAACGGCTCGGGCAGGAGGCGCACCCAGTCGCCGTGGGTAACGGTCGGCAGGACCGCCCAGTTCGCGGCGCTCACCTCGAAACGGCTCACGGACAGTCGGACCGGCAGGTTGGCGCAGCCCTCGTTGGCCAAGGCGCGCAGGCCCACCCGGCCCTTGGTCAAGGTGGGCGTGGAGTCGGTGACGTCGAAGGCCCACGCAGACGGTTCCGCCGACGCGGACTGCCAGGCCTTCGCCTGGATACGGGAGCCCTCCCGCCGCACCCTGATCGTCCAGTCGGTCCCCGCCGGCACACCCGTGGCCAGTGCGGCCGCCGTTCCCAGCGACGTTACGTCGTTGTCGGTCTCCTTCTCCAACCGCATCTCGACCACCCGGGAGGTGAGGAAGGACAGCCGCGCCCTGTACTGGTTCTGGGTGCTGACGTATCCGAAGGTCAGCGCGAACGAACAGGCCTGACCCGTCGGGACCTTGTCAAACCTGGCCGTGCAGCGCACGTCGACATCGGTGATCTCGTCGTCGAGCAGGCTGGCGTGTCGGCTGTACCCGGCGGTCGTCAGGTCAATGATTCCGGTGCCCGGCACCACCGAGAAACCGGTCTTGAAGGTTTCGGACGTGACCCACCTGCCACCGCCCGGCGAGGTGCCCCAGTACACCCGGTCCTCCGGATCCAGCGCGAGGTCGGGCAGTGTCCGCTGGAAGTCGTCCACGAAGGGCCGCTTGTTCTCCACGAACGTCCGCTGCGGGCCGGGCAGTACGACGGTTCGCGCGCCGTGCGTCAGCAGCGCGACGCGCTTGCCGCCGGAGGTGACCTCGGTGCGGGCCGGGGTGCCGGAGAGCACAGTGGTGGTGAGTGGGGTGGTGAGGGCCACCGGGGTGAAGTGCGAGACGCCCAGCGGCGCCATGGTCACCCACGAATGGGCCGAGGGCAGGCCTCCGGGCCCCTGGAAGGCCGGCACGTCTGCCGCTGTGGAGGCGCGAGCCGGGGCGGCGGCCAGGCCGGTGAGCGGGGCAGCGGCGGCAGAGGCCGCGAAGGCGGTGAGGAGTCTTCGTCGAGATGTGTAAGACATGTGTTTGATGATCTATTGCCATCCACCGACGCTTCACGGCACCCCCCGTCTTCGGTGCCGCGCGAACGGGCGGGTCCGCGGGCATGGCACGCGGACTGACGGGCGGGCGTCAACTCAAAGGAATCGACGCGCTTTCAGGCTGCTCCGCAGGCGAGCCCATCCCCGCAGACACCTGACAAACCCGCGGATCAAGACCCCGGCCGAAGAACAGCGGCCGCACGCCGCGGTGTCCCGCACGGATCCGGTCTCGGCGTCCACCGCTGGGCCGTCGAGCGCACCATCACCTGGCTTCACGGCTTCTGCCGACTACGCATCAGACGGGAGCGAAGAAGACGACATCCACGAGGCCTTCCTCGGCCTCGCCACCAGCCTCATCACCCGCCGACACGTCCAACGCCTTTGCCGGGACCTCTGAGCGGGCCCCAACCGATGGCCGACCGCAGCTGGTTGACCTGGCAATCCCCGCACTCCCGCCCAGCAGGGACCAAGAGGGGCCGGATACCGGCCCTGGTCGTGTCAAGGAGCGAGTTCGGCTTGGCGAAGGCTGCGGAACACGGTGGGGGTCATCCATCCGCGCAACGTGGCGCGGATGGACGAGCGGAATGCGGCCTCGGCCGTCGCGGCGTCGAGCGCACCGGCCAGTTCAAGAGTCACGAGCCCGTGCAGGGTGGCCCAAATCGACAGGGCGATCGACTTCGCTTCGCCAGCGAGGACGGACGCCGTCACCGCGCGATCGATCGCCGCGAGGAGCGGACGGATCGGGTCACTGGCACCGGCCTCCCCCGACGGGTCGAAGGACTGCACACCCCCGAACAGCACCGTGTACAGGTGACTGTGCCCGTGCCCCCAGCGACGGTACGCGACGGCCAGCGCGTAGAGGTCGGCGAGAGGGTCAGCGGATGTCTGCACCGCTGACAGGTCCTGGAACAGGCCGGCGACGGCTCTGTCACGCACCGCGCCGATCAGCCCGTCTTTGCCGCCGAACAGGGAGTACACCGCTGTCGTCGACGCCTGGGCCGCAGCCGCGACGGCGCGGACCGTGACCGACTCCCGCGGACCGGTGGCGAGCATCTCGGTGGCGCACTCCACAAGACGCTCTCTGACGGCCTCGTCGTTTGTTCTGGGCCTACCCACGGTCAGCACCCTACCTTCTCTGGTAACGTCGTTTTGAAACAGCGTTCTGAAACTGGGGGTCCGCCATGCCCACGTCCGTCATACGTGTCGTCCGCTTCGCCGGGCGCTTACTGCTGGCCCTGGCCGCCGTCGCGGCGCTGGCCGCCGTCTTTCTCGCACTGATCACCCTCACGGACGGGGCAGGCTCGGGGTTCGCCGCATGGTTGACGACCCTCGGAGTCGGGGCCGTCCTCGCGATGTGGCGAGGACGGCGCCGCACTTGGCCGGCCCGGCTCGTACCGTTCCTACCGGTGGTCGTCGCGGCAGCGTTGACAGCGGCGGTCTGCATCCCGACCGTCCCGACGGCCCGGCGATACCCGCCCGCCCTGCCCTTCGTGGCCACGCAGCACTGGAGCCTGGCCACCGGCAGCCGGGTCGCGGTGTACCACTACCCGCCCGCGAACCCTGGCTCCCGGCATCCCATCCCGCTCGTGTACCTCAACGGTGGACCGGTCCGCGGCATCTCGGTGCTCGACCACCGGTTCCTGCAACTCCTGGCGAGGCGGGGCTACGACGTCTACAGCTATGAACAGGCCGGGGGTGGACGAAGCGACCTGCTCCCCATGGGCCAGTACACGATCTCCAGGTCGGTCCGCGACCTCGCCGCCTTCGTCGACCGCCTGAACAAGGGAAAGGTAGACATTCTGGGATTCTCCTCAGGCGGCGTCGTGCTCACCCGAGCCCTGGCCGACCCTGGCGTCGCCGCACGCTTGCACCGGGCGATCATCGCTGAGCCCGGCCCCACGGACGCCCACACGGCGCACATCACCGGGCACACGGGCCGAAAATCAGCGCGTGGCCTCGCGCCGGCCATGACCGGACCGCGGTCGACGCACGTCCCGCGATACGCCGTGGCCTTCGGCCTCATGCGACTCGGACTCCTCACCCCCGACACCGGACTGATCGGACAGGCCGAAGGCGACAACGCCTTCACCGCCGCAGACCTCGGCAGCGACACCGCCTCCGCCTACTGCGCGCGCGACGCGCACCGCATCCCCGCCGAGGACACCCCCCAGAACTTCTCCTTCAGCCCCGCCGCCAGCCTTCGCATCCAGCAGACGGTCAAGGACTCACCCTCCATCGCCTCACAACTGAGGAAGTCCCGGACTCCCGCGATGCTGATGATCGCCGAGTGCTCCTCCCAGGTCCGTCAATGGGAGACCACGGTCCTTGCCAATGACCCTGCCATCCAGCGCACGCAGTACATGCCCGGAGTCGGACACCACATGTGGAACGGTCTGGACGACAACAACGACCGAGCCGCCGACGTCATCACTGCGTTCCTCCAGGCCAAGCCAGCCCCCCTGCCGAACTACCCGACCCGCGACCGAATTCCAGCCTTCCTGCGTGACCGCAAATGAGGACGGTTTACGCCCGTCACCGGCAACCGCTTCGTCGGGTTCTTCATCTGCCGGAATGAAGCGAGAGCAGTGGCGGCGGCTTCCCGTCCCTGGGGCCGCTGCCTCGACCGGGGCCGCTCCCGTGAACTCGACCGTTTCGTTCATTTTCTACGGAAGCGGACGACTACCACCCCTAGAAGCAACACGACGACCACCACAAGGAGCCATGCCGGAAGGGCTGCCGCCAGCGCGCCGCGAGCCATTTGCACAGAGTCCATGCTGATCATCAAGCCTCCTACGGTCACGTCCGGGGACAGCTCGGCAAGCCGCCCGGATGTCCACCTGCCAAAGAGCCTTCCAGCCGGCCTTGGCGAGATCTCTCACGTCTTTCGCGTCGCCCAGCCACTTCAACGCCTGCCCCGCGTTCTGGTCGACGCAGTCACCGACTGCCTCCTCCGCCACGTTCTATGCGCACCCCTCGCCGAATGCGGCCACAGTTCCCACACCTGTCTCCGTCACGCCGGTGGCCAGTCCGACGAGCGTCGATTGAGCACCGCCCTTGACGCACTCCATCCTCAACCCGGTCGGCGGTGTAGGCCTCCCGCTCCTGCGCCCACCAGGCCGAGGCACCCGAATCCCAGGCCTCCGCGAGTGGGACCAGGTGCGTCGGCCGCGGTGCCCTGGTCGACCTGGTAAGCGTCTCCGGCGCGGTGAAGGCAAGCCCCAGCGCAGCAACGTCCTGGACGACACGGGAAACGGGGCGAGTCCACCAGCCCTGCGGGAGGCTGGTGGAGACGGAGCGGCAGCGGGCGTGGACGGCGGCCCAGAGTGACGGATTCGTGGCCACACGGCCGCGGCTGCGTAAGTCCAGACGCGGCCTCGGCGGCGAGTGGCCCCGGCGTCGCGGCGATCGAGCAGCATCCGCGGCTGCTGCTCCCCCAGGCCGCCGGCGCACGGCTCGGACCGACGCGCCCCATCGAGCAACACAGCGGTCCCCGACGTCGCACCACCAACTGTGCGGCAGCTCGTAGCGAGCTCGTGCACGGTAGGCGGTGAGGCGTCGAACTCCTGATCGTCTGTCACGGTGGTGTGGTGGGGAACCGGTCTCATGAAGCGATCGTCAGCGACCGGAGGATCACGGGTCTGTCGGCCGACGTGATCGCTGAACTCGTTGCCGAGGTAGGCCCGTTGTGGCACGCACAGCACCAGGCCAAGCTAGCGTCCCGGCCGCGGAAGCGTGCGGTGGGCGCGGGTGCGAAGCACCGGTTGGTGTTCGTCGACCGGCTCCTGGCCACGCTCGTACACCTCCGGCATGCCACCACGCACGACGTGCTCGCCTGCTGGTTCGGCGTCGACCGCTCCACCATCACTCGGGCCATCGGAGAGGTGCGGCCACTGCTCGCCGAGCGAGGGTGCACCGTCAGCCCGGGTGTGCGGGTGCCGACCCTGGCCGAAATCATCGACCACCTCGGTACCGACGGGAAGACCAGCATCATCGACGGCACCGAGATCCGGGTCCGACCGGCTGGCAGCCGGACGCAAGGACCGGGACAGGTACATCTCCGGCAAGAACAAGCAGCACGCGGTCAAGACCATGGTCGTCACGGACGGGGACGGCCGCGTACTCTTCTACAGCCCGACCAAGCCCGGAAGCTGCGCGGACCTCACCCATACCCGCCAGTCACGGCTGGTCAGACTCCTGGCTGAGGGGCCGCCGTGGAGATTCTCACGGATGTCGGCTACCAGGGCCTGGGTGCGCAGAGTGGCGGCCGGGTGATGACACCACCGCATCGCAAGTTCAAGAAGACCACTTCGGACTGGTACGAGGAGATGTACGAGCGGCAGCGGAAAGCACATTTCTCATGGCGTATCCGGGTCGAGCACGGCATCACCCATCTCAAGAACTGGCGGGCACTCGCCCCCCACCTCGGCCGCCGCGAGCACATGAGTGACACCGCCCAAGCCATGGCAGCCCTCCTGTCCCATCAGCAGACCGCGGACCTGATCCCTACACGGCACTTGTGATCACCAAGCCCCGCTGAGGTCATCGACGCCTCACCGCCTACCGTGCACGAGCTCGTAAGGCTTCGCGAAAAGCCACGTACGGCCGTCTGCTCTACGCCACGATGAACCCGTGGATCTTGCAGGCATCGGAGCAATATCAGCCGCGGCGGTGGCCCTTGTGGGCATACCCGCCGCGATCGCCGTCGGCCGCATGCAACTCAAGGCGGGCCTGCGCACTGCAGAGGCGACCTGGCATGCCGCGCTCGTTCAAGCGGACGCGTCGTACCGGGCAGCCATGGACACCGTCCGAGCTACCGCCTCCGCGAACCAGGATCAGTGGCGTCGCGGCGTACGGCGAGACGCCTTCGTCCGGTTCCTGACCATCAGCTCGGAACTGCAGCACGTCGAGCTGCCAGAAGACCCGGAGGTCACGGAAGAGGAGATTCGAAATGCCGAAAAGGCGCTTCGCCAGATCGTCGACCAAGCCGAAACCGCGTACCACATCGTGTGTCTGGAATCTGCGAACTTGCAGGACACCGCAACGCGACTCCTCCACGCCATCCGGCATTATGCAAGAGGCTATTGGCGGTTGGCGGCTACAGAGCGAGCAATAAACACCCTGAGTGCGATCGAAGAAGAGAACCGCATTCATTTCGATGAGGTCCATGCCGCTCTCGGCGCCCTGGCGACGGCCGGAAACGCCATAGACGAGGTGGGGCACTACCGAGACGTTGAGCGTGCACACAACCGGGCACGCGCGGTTCTGTGTCGCGTACCTGGACTTTCCGAGCGACATCAAAGGGTCATCCTGAGCGCTAACAGGCACGGCTTGCCTAACAACCGTGCCCAGCGCCGCGAACTGCAGGAGAGTCGACAGGCGTTTCTCGCAGCTGCGCAAGCAGACCTCAACGCCCCAGCCGCAGGGCATTTCCCAGGAAGTTATTCGCTCGCGTCCCCGGATGATGGACAATTGACGAGTACACCATCCCGCCATCAACCTCAAAGCGGAGTGCCTTCGCGCGACGGGGCCGGATGATCTGCGGGCGGGTGCCCTCGAGGACATACCGCGTCGCCGGGTGGTTGCAGGTGACGGCGCCCTGCAGGCCGCGGGGCCCCTCCTCGATGTGCCAGCCGATGTACGCGGGCATGCTGCCGGGCGCCAGGCTGCGGGCGATGTTCGTGACGCGGCTGGTGTGTGCTACCAGCCGGCGTTCCCGCATCGCCCATCTCAAGAACTGGCGGGCACTCGCCCCCCACCTCGGCCGCCGCGAGCACATGAGCGACACCGCCCAAGCCATCGCAGCCCTCCTGTCCCATCAGCAGACCGCGGACCTGATCCCTACACGGCATTTGTGATCACCAAGCCCCGCTGAGGTCATCGACGCCTCACCGCCTACCGTGCACGAGCTCGTAAGGGCTGTCCCGAAAAAGATCTTCGGGGCAGCCCTTTGGGCAGCTCAGGGGCGGCTCGGAAGCGGTCACCTGGCAGGCACCTACCGTGTCGGAGCCGCCGGAGCGGGCTGGTGGAAGCGTCGGCCCCTATCAGGCTCGAGGGTGCTGGTACGCCTGCTGTGCCGGCCCGTACGCCTCACCACCGGGAGCGCCTGCGGCTTGCGTCTGCCACTGCTCGGCCCACTCCTTGGCCACCTCCTGCTCCATGCCGCAGAAGGTGCACTGAATTGCAAATTTCGTCGATATGGGGAACAGCGGGACGAAGAACAGCGTGAACCTGGTGACGTACTTCGTGACCGTATGCGCGGCGGGGTTGCCGCAGTTTGGACACGTCAGCATGAGTATCGCGAGCTGGTACAGGTATGCGCTGGTGCCGAAGATGATCATAAGTGGAGTCCTTGAAAGTGGGGGGATGCTGGGGTGAGGCGGCGGGCATCCGCTCTCTGTGCCGTGTGGTGATTCCATTTCGCCATGGGTGGGGGGATGGGTCATGGCCCGGGATCTCGTGGCTTGACAAAGCCGTGACGAAGACCGTTGCAGGCCGTTCGGGGGCCGGGTGCCTGGAGCGGTTGCGGTGCGGGGCAGCCACAGTCCTCGGCGGTTAACGCTGGATGCCGGTCACACCACCGTCTGCGTCAACGAACCTTGATCATGTGCCGTCGGACTTTGACGGCCGCGTGTTTGCCATCGAGGTTTGATCACGCCTGGTCAGAAGCTGGGCAAGGAGGACGCGGCGCCGGAGGGCGACCTCCCCGGGGTGACGGGCCGGCCGCCGAGCCCGAGATCCGTGCGGCCCCAGATCCCCTGTGACCAGCGATTGTGTCCATTGGCCTTCGATGGCACGCGATCAAGGTTCGGTGGAGCGCCGTCCGCCGACGCCTGCAGGGTTGATCCAGTACGGCCGCAACCGGACCAACGTCGAGGCCGTCCACACCGGCGACCGCTGGGCGACGAAGAGTCCGGATTGCTCAGGCCCTCGGCGGTGATCGGGAGGACCTGGGTCTTGGTCAACTCATGGCCCTTGCCGATCTCGTCCTGGGACACCTCCCGGTCCTCCAGCTCACACACCCGTTCCACCCGGTGCCGCCTTCACGATCGGCTACGCGGTCTTCGTTCGTACCGAAAACGCGACGACCGCCGACGCGAGGGACGAGCAGGGCACTCTTCGCCATTTCGACCAGGCCGAACATCGCGCGTTCTGGGCCTGGACCGCGGTGGTTTCCTCCGCCACACCGGCGCCCGCATCGAGGAGATGCTGGATCAGCCATCACGCGATGATCCGGTACCGGCTGCCGACCACCGGCGAGATCGTCCCGCTGTTGCGAATCGCCTCCTCCAGGACCGACCTGGAGCGAGTCGTGCTCGTCAGCCCAGAACTGGCCGACGTCCTGCCCACCACCTCATCCGACGTATCCGAAACCCGCGGACGGTGCCATCCCGCTCCTGTCCGCCTACGACTATGTCATCGCCGGCCACACCAACATCAACACCACGATGGGCTACAACGCGATCTATCCGGCAGAGACCATCGAAGCCCACCGCGCCTTCGTCACCCGCCGCCGCTGCGCCTGGCAGAGGAATACCGCATCCCTCCCGACGCCGAGCGGAGGCGCTTGTAAGCACTTCCTTGTGCACCACCGCACGGACCAGAAGCGGCTCCACAGTGTACGAAGTTGATCTGGTTCCACCGCCGAGGGGAAAGATCGGTAGAGCCGTCGGCAGACGCCGGTAGGGTGAGCTGTTGTGGACGTGGGGGCAGAAAACGAGATGGTTGTGGTCCCGTCGGGACAGGTGACGCTGTCGGACCGGCGGACGCAGAGCAGTTGGTTGGTCGAGGTCGCACCGTTTCAGATGTCGGCGTTCCCGGTCACGCAGTCCTGGTACGCACGAGTCACGGGCCGACGGCCGAGTAGCGCCCAGGGTGAGCGGCTGCCGGTTGAGGGTGTTTCGTGGTGGGACGCGGTCCAGTTCTGTAACGCCTTGTCCCAACAGGAGGGGCTGATGCCCGCGTATGGCCTGTGTGTCGACGCCGGGACGGCCGAGTGGGACACCTCCGCGGACGGGTACCGGCTGCCGACCGAGGCCGAATGGGAGCACGCCTGCCGTGCGGGCACTACTGGCCCGCGGTACGGACAGCTCCACGAGGTCGCCTGGTATCAGGGCAATTCCGGTGGGCGGAGCCACTCTGTCGGCGGCAAACAGCCCAACGCATGGGGTCTGTACGACATGCTGGGCAACGTGTGGGACTGGTGCTGGGACGTCTACGACGCCGAGGTGTACGGGGCCTACCGGGTGCTCCGTGGTGGTGGATGGGCCGACGAGCACTGGAGCTGCCGGGCGTCGGTGCGGCGGCGCAGCCACCCGACCTTCCGGATCGACGACGTGGGATTTCGCATCGTGCGCTCCACACCACTGCCTCAGCCGTAACAGCCTCAATGTCTCCCGGCAGCTGAGGGAGTAGGGAGTGGGGGCTGTCACTGTCCGCCTTCCGTCTGGAGGACGCCCCGGGATGCCCGACTGGCGTGGCAGCCCTGGGCATCGATGACACCGACCATGTGCGTGCTCGCCCGCACCTGGATCTCGCCCGTGACGCGCTTGAGCGTGTCGGCAGCTCTCTGGATGTCTTCGGCGCAGCAGCGGAGCGCCCATGACGGCAGTGATCAGCAGCGCCCCCGTTCGCCAACCACGGTGCCAGCCACGTCGGTTCAGCATGAATTTCGGGCCGCCCCCCGCCTGGTCGGCGCCGACGTCAGATCGAACCGTCGGTACCCTGGTCCGACGAATTGGTCCTCCCGACCAGCGCATCACCGGCAACCTGTAGGCAGGAGACGGAAATTGGGCAAGCGGATCGTAAGTGTGCTCGCAGCCACGATCGCACTGGTGGGTGTGTTCGGCGGTTCAGCGGTGGCCGCCCAGACCGCGCCGGGCACCGGTGAGGCGCAAACTGCCAAGTCCTGTGGAAGCGTCGAGCTGTCCGGCTCGCTGCCCGCGCCGCCCGCGGGGATGGCAGTTCAGCAGCAGGTCACCATCGGTGACGACTGCAAGCCGGAGCTGGGTCCGGTCCGATACGTGCCCGCCGGTTCGGCCGCGACGGGGGTCAGGGGCGTGCGTACAGGCGCCGCCGCAGGTGCCCGTGAACTGCGCACGTGGAACGAGATGTTCGACTGCTGCAACATCCGCATGACCGGCCTCTACACCACGTCGACCTGGGACACTGCCTCGGGCCGCGTCGACAATGCCGTCACCCAGGGCCGCCAGGAGTGGAACCGGGAGCCCTGGAACGCGGGATGGTCGCTGCTGTCGTCGTCCACGAAGGACGACTGCGCGACCCAGTGCGCCGTCGTGAATTCCGAGGCGCACGCCTCCTTCACCTACGCAGGCATCTTCGACCCCTCAGGCACCGTGTACGCCAACACACACCACTCCTATGTGCAGATCGATGCGGGCTCCGGCGTCTCCTGTCACTTCGACGTAGAACTGAAGCACACCTTCATCGGGTGGAACTGGCGGCGCGGCTGCGAGTGACCGGGCGCCGGCTGGCAGGAGGGGGCCTCGGTCAGGAGGCCGCCTTTCGTGTCCCGCCTCGCCGCGCCCTGCCTTCCCCGTCTGGTGGGGTTGGGTTGGCAGGGCGCCGGACGAGCCCGCTGCTTCTCGGTCACCGGGCGCATGCGATCCAGTGCATCCAGCCTCGTCATGGGTGCGGCGTACTGCCGAGCGCAGTACGCCGGCCAGGTAGTAGCCCGGGCCACGGCCCTCGTCCACGACCGTAGCCTGCTCAGAGACGGCGTCGCCCGCCAGGTGAGCCCCGACCTCGCGGATGGGCGCGTAGGTACCGGTGGACAGGAACCGGCGCAGTGCGCCCGGGCGGGGGGCAGACGGCGCGTTCGGCACGTTGAGCAGCACAGCAGGTCGAGGGACAGTTCGAGGGCAGGGGGAGCGACACGGGCACGAGGCACTCCTGGTAACGGTGACGGGAAGAGACCGTGCCTGCATGCGCTCGGAGCGTCACTGCCTCAGGAAGGAACGGGCTGCGTCGGGAACGTGATTCACGCAGACACGTCAAGGAGGGCGACGCCGTCCGGCATCGCCCTCAATGTCTTCCGATCACAGGAAGCAGCAGTGCGGGGTGCTCATGAATGCCACGTCATAAGTCCACGGACATTGCTGGAGCCCCTGCGATCCGCGAAGCACCGCCGCACACCACTCGGGCGTGCCGGCCGCACAGGTCGTCGAAAATCAGCCGAATCGGGGCCCGAGGGGCCCGCCGGGTTGTGACGTGCCGCGATCGCGCGGATGCAGACTGAGAAGCGGGGCAGGCGTGGGGGGAACTTCCGTTTCCTGCTGTAGTGGTGATGCCATGACCCCGTCCCCGCATCCCGGGCCCCGATCGGCGCCTGCCTCGATCGATGAGCTGGCGGCAGAGCTGGAGCAGGTGCGCGCGGAGAACAGACACCTGCGGCGAGCGCTCGCTTCCCATGCTGTGGTCGACCAGGCCATCGGTGTCCTGCTCGTACTGGGCCGCGTCAGCCCGTGCAACGGGTTCTCGGTGCTGAGGGAGGTCTCCCAGCGCACCAACACGAAGTTGTCCGTGGTCGCGGAACAGGTCCTCAAACACGCGCAGGGAGCGGCGCTGCCTGACGTTCTCCTCGGGGAACTGCGGGCTGCCCTGGCACGGCACGCCGACGCCTGCCGCACCGGCTGAGGCGCTGACGCTCGGCCGTTTCACGAGGGCCGGCGCCCGAAGCTGGTGTCGTCGGGGTCGTCGGCCAGGGCGAGGCGGGCGGTGATGCGTTTGCCGACCGGTTCGCGCTGCGCCTCGAAGCCCTGGGCGACGGCCATGACGATTTCCAGGCCGTGCTGGCCGACTCGGCCGGCGTCCGCGGCTCGGGCGATCGGCAGAACCGGGTCGGAGTCCCACACGCTCACTTCGACCGTGTCCCCAGTGATGCGCAGGTCCAGCAGCACCGGGCCGGGGGCGTACTTGCGGGCGTTGGTGACCAGTTCGCTGACCACCAACTGGGTGAGGTCCATGGCACGCTGGGAGACGGGCAGACCGTGGTCGGCCTGGACCCGTGCGAGGAAGCCGGCTGCCAGGTGGCGGGCCTGGGCGATGTCCGTGCCGTCCCCGACCAGGGCAATGCTGGTCTGTATGACTCGTTTGTCCGGCGCCGCCCCGCTGTCCGGCACCGGGTCTGGTTCCATCAAGGCCGCCATTCGTTTCCCGCTCACAATTTTCAGCGCTTACCCGCATAGTTGCGGATCACGCCTTGCCGTTTCTGTCGGATCGGCCACATACCGGCGCCGCTCGTACTATGCCGGACGCCCGCACGACCCCTCCATGATGCTTACCGTCGGCATCGTCGGCGTCGACACCGTCATCGACTGCCACGCCACTCTCCGAAGCCCTCGCCGACTGACCGGCCACGAGAGGACGACCGGCAAGCCACCCCAACGTCACGTCGAAACGGACCGCGGCTCACGACCCGGTGGGCCTTGGCCGGCTACCGCCGCCGGGCGCACGAGAATAGCCGAGCTGCTGTAGGTACCGCCCCTCGCCATCGAGTGCGTGCGCCGGGGCCGAGGCGTGTCTTCCCGAGGATGCCGTTCAGCAGGCCGAGCGCCGCGCAGCCACCGAATTCCTGGTCGCTCCCGGCTCCGGGAAGGCACGATCCGCACTGCAGCGGATCGTGCGCCGAGGCAGCACGCACACGGTCCGCGATCGGCGGGCGGTGATCGTCAGCGGTCCAGCTCAAGCGGACTCTCCCGGGAACGCCCCCCAATTAGGGCCTTTCGGGCTTGCGGGCCAGGAGGCAGGCGTGCGGTCTGTTCACTCGTCCGCCGGGCTCCTGCTCCAGCCTCGCGGTGACGACGAGTCCAGCCCGGTCCAGCAGCTCGACCATGCGGTCCAGGGGCAGGAGGTACGACTCGTAGGACACCGGACGGCCATAGCCGTGGGTCGGCCGGAGTCGCTCGTCGCCGGCATAGTCTCCCCAGAGCAGGTAGCCGCCCGGTGCGAGTGTGCGGTGGAACTCGGCGAACACATCCGGCAGCCACTGCGGGGGCGTGTGGTGGGTGGAGTACCAGGCCAGAATGCCGCCGAGCTCGCCGTCCCTCGTCTCCAGCGCGGTCATCGAGCCCTCGGTGAACCGCAGGTTCGGATAGGCACGCCGGGCCAGCCCGATCATCTTCGGCGACAGATCGACGCCGAAGGCGGACACCCCCAGCCCGGCCAGGTGCGCCGTCACCCGGCCGGGGCCGCACCCCAGGTCCGCGACCGGCCCCAGAGCGGCCGTCCGCACGAGTTCGGCGAACCCCGCCAGCATCGCACGTGACAGCGGGTCCATCTCGGCCGGAGGCGGGACGCGTTGGAGGTAATCGGCGGCAACCGTGTCGTACGACTCGCGGACGGCGGTCAGGAAGGAGGGCTCAGCCATGCCGGCGACCCTAGAGCAGGGAACTGACAGTGTCGTCGCTCAGTCGACACGCACGCGAGTTCTCACGCGAAGGCCAGCCTGCGGGCCGGCGTCCAGCGGCGGGGCCGGTGGTCCCGGTGTGGGGGGGCCGACAGGTTCCGGCGCGGTTGTGCGCACCGGCTCTGGCCGACGTTGTGGCAGAGGCCGGGCGGCGAAGCGGGTTGTACCGATACGAAAGAGGGTGTGCGGTGGCGGGGCGTGCGCCAAGGGCGGCAGCAGGGGATTGAGTCCCTGGTGCCGCCCTCGGTGCGGTGCGTTGTTCAGCTGACGTTGACCGCCGTCCAGGCCGCGGCGACCGTCTTGGCTTCGGTGCTGTCCGCGCCGTACAGGTCCGCTGCCGCCTTCAGGGTGCCTTCGCGGGCTGCCTTGTAGTCGGTCTTGGAGGTGAAGTACGTGGTCAGCGCCTTGTACCAGATCTGCAGGGCCTTGTCGCGGCCGATACCGGTGACCTTGGAGCCGTCCTGGGTGGGCGAGTCGTAGCTGACGTCGTTGATCTTCTTCGGGCCACTGCCCTCGGCGAGGAGATAGAAGAAGTGGTTGGCGACGCCGGAGGAGTAGTGCACGTCCTTGTTGCCGACGTCCGCGGACCAGTAGTCGGCGGAGCCGCCGTCCTTGCTGGGCTTGTCCATGTAGCGCAGCGGGGTGCCGTCGCCGTTGATGTCGATCTTCTCACCGATGAGGTAGTCACCGGCGTCGGAGGAGTTGTTGGCGTAGAACTCCACGCCGGTGCCGAAGATGTCGGAGGTCGCCTCGTTCAGGCCGCCGGACTCGCCGGAGTACTCGAGGCCCGCGGTGTTGGAGGTGACGCCGTGGCTCATCTCGTGCCCCGCGACGTCCAGGGAGGTGAGGGGGGCGGCGTCCTTGGTTCCGTCGCCGTATGTCATGCAGAAGCAGCTGTCGTCCCAGAACGCGTTCACGTAGGCGTTGCCGTAGTGGACGCGGGAGTAGGCTCCGACGCCGTCGTTCTTGATGCCGCTGCGGTTGAAGGTCTTCTTGTAGAAGTCCCAGGTCTCCTGGGCGCCGTAGGCGGCGTCCGCGGCGGCGGTGGACGCGTTGGAGGCCTTTCCGTCGCCCCAGGTGTCGCTGTCCTGGGAGAACAGTGTGCCGGTGCCGTCGGAGCCGTGGTCGAGGTTGTAGGTCTTGTGCCCGCCGCGCGTGCCGTCGGTGAGGGTGTACGACGATCCGGACTGAGCGCTGGTCAGGTCTACCTTGCCGCTGTACTGGGTGTTGCCGACGCCGGTCTCGACGCCCTGGTACTGGAAGAGCTTCTTGCCGGTGGTGGCGTCGGTGATGACGTGCAGCTGGTTGGGCGTGCCGTCCTCCTGGAGGCCACCGACGACCGTCTCGTACGCGAGGACGGGCTTGCCGGAGCCGGCCCAGATCACCTTGCGGGCGCCGTCCGCGGCGGCCTCGGCCGAGCCGAGGGTCCCGGCGGCGGACACCGCCTGCTTCTCGGCCGTGGCGGCGGTGATCTGCGGCTTGAGCGAGGGCACCTTGATGGCGGCCGTGGTCGCTCTGGTGACGCCCTCGGTCCGGCCGGACTTCGCCGAGTGGACGACCAGGTCGCCGCCGAGTACCGGCAGACCCGCATAGGTGCGCTCGTAGCGGGTGTGCACGGTGCCGTCGGCGTCCTTGACGACGTCCTTCACGACCAACTTCTCTTTCGCGCCCAGGCCTATTCGCTGCGCCGTGGTGGCGACGCCGGCCTGCGCCTTGTGGATCAGGGTGGTGCGGGCGGCGGCCGACAGGGTGGTCGGGGCTGCGCCGAGGGGGTTCGCGGCCGCGGATTCGGCCGGGATCTGGGCGGAGGCACTGGTGGCCAGACTGGTGGGCAGCAGGACTCCGGCCGCCATCGCGGTCGCGATGGCCAGAGAGGTGCGCTGATGACGCACATTGAGGAGGCTCACGAACAAAGGCTCCTTGTTGTGGGGGGATCACTGCCGGGCCGGTATGGGGCCGGCCTTGACAGCTGTGGATTGGGTGGTGCTGGAACAGCGGGTGAACGGAGACTGACACGAATGACATGTACATGTCATCCCCCGCCAGATGGTGTTGGTCGAAAATCAGCCGACCACTCCTACCAGGGAAAACGGCACACCGAAGTCGCCGCGCGCGTCGGCGCAGCCGGTAGCAGTCGGCTCTGGGTGAGCCGGCCTTCACTGCCCTGCTCGACACGTGCCGCCTCGACGGCACCGGACCGTGCGCTCCGCCGGCGGTTCAACGGCGCCGAGACACCAGCGCCGCGCACCATCGGCTCTTTCGCGTCGGTGTCCGGCGTGCCAGGGCCGACGCCTGCGTCATGTCACCGCGGTTGGCCGAAGGGGGCGGACGCGTGGGTCTCAGATCGCTCCTGGCCGGTGACGGCCGGCTGCCGGACGGACTTGATGTGCATGCAGTAGTCCTAGGCATCGGTGCGCCAGTAACGCGATCACGGGCGGACCAAAGGTGGTGCGACACATGAAGTCTCCAAAGGCTGTGGGGGGTTGGAGATGCGTGCATGAGGAAACCGCAGTTACCCCATGGTTCGCTACGCGCGTTGACGAGACGTGACAACTCCCCCACGTGACCTTCACTCAACGGCCATCGCCGCCGCAGGTATCGGCCGGCCGCGCACCTCAGACACACCCCCACCCCCTCCCCCTCCCCCTCCCCTGTGAGGCTTCCACCATCCACGGGTGCCCTGGGACGAACGCCCCGGCTGCTTGACGCGCAGCGCTGTTGATGCGGCCGGCGGGCGGGTCCACCCAAGCAGGTGCGGCCCGGCACGTGGTCGAGTGCGGCATCAATCGCCTCAAGAGACACCGAGCCGTGGCCGCCAGGCACGGCAACCCGCGGTCAGCTACGAGGCTGCGCTCCTCATTACCGCCGTCAACGAGTGGTTGTGACGTACTGGTCCGACGACAACTCGAACACCCGGACCCGCCGGCCGCCGGTGGGATTGACGGTTTCGCGGACCGGATGCATGCCCAGTTTGGTCATGATGCGTTCGGAGGCGTCGTTGCCCACTTGAGTGATGCTGACGATCCGCTCCAGCCCTCGCTCCTCGAACCCGAACCGTACAGCGGCCGCAGCGGCCTCGGTGGCCAAGCCCTGCCCCCAGTAGGGGCGTCCCAGCCGCCAGCCGACTTCAACTGCCGGCAGCACCTCCGGCAAGAAGTGGGGCACCGAAAGGCCGGTGAACCCGGCCAGCTCGCCGGTGGACCGGATCTCCACGGCGAACAGGCCGAAGCCCTGTGACTCCCACTCGCTCTCCCAAGCCTGGATCCCACCGCGAGTCTCCTGTTCGTCACGGACGCTGCCGTCACGGATCCACCGCATGACCTCGGGGTCGGCATTGACGGCAGCCATGGGCGCAACGTCTTCCTCGCGCCAGCGACGCAGGATCAAACGGGGAGTCTCGAGCGTGACCATCCAATCATTCTGGACCAAAGGTCGCCGCCATGCTCATCAGGCACTTTCCATGCACGCCCTAGCAGCACCCCATGCAGCCGGTCCACCCGGCCTCGCACCAGTACCGCAACCGGCGCCTCCCGCGAAGCGCATAACCCATACGCAGGAAACAGGACTTCCAGGCCCACCAGCGGCACGTGAATGCTGGGCTCATCTGCCCGTTGGAGCAGACGAGATCCCCCTGAACACTCGAGCTACTCGGACGGTGCCATCCGCCTTTGGCCATGGGTGGTGAGCGCGCCCATGCCTGCTGCACCATCACCATCGGATGTGTTCGACAGCAGAGGGGGGCAACAGCATGAGACGACGGCTCTTGGCCGCATTGGCGGCGGGCATCGCTGCTGCGAGCAGCGTGGTGATCACAGCGCCTGCCCATGCGACTCCATCGCCGTACTGCTGGGCCGCAATCACGGCAACAGCCGGTGAGGGGAGTTGCAACGGCGCCCAGTACGGCGGTAGTTCGTACCAGGTCTGGGTTCAATGTCGCGAACCCCTGGGGTTCGGTTTCGCCTGGACGTCGAGGCACAGCCAGATCCAGTACGCTTCGCCGGGCCAAAGAGGCGTCGTGGTTCAAACCGCGCCGTGTGCGCCGTTGGGGACGCCTACGAATGCCTGGGTGAACAGCTGGTGACCTGGGAGTCGTAGTACAAGGCTCCTTCCCTCCCCCGCCCTGGAACCTTGCCCGGTCGACGGCGAGCCCTGCGCATGATCCTGCTTGCTCTTGCTCTTGTCTGGTGGAGCAACTGTCAAATCTTGTGGATGGGCAGCGCCTGGTCGAGAGGTGGCTGCCGCTCGGCGATGAGGGTCGGCAGCTCGCGCATGTCGTGGAAGACCGTGGTGTCACGGCCTTCGAGGCGTTCGGCCGGAGTGAGTCCGCCGGCGTAGCCGAAGACCCGCATGCCGGCGGCGCGGGCAGCGTGGACGCCGGGCTGGCTGTCCTCGACGACGACGCAGGCTTCGGGATCGACGCCCATCTGCTGAGCGGCGTGCAGGAACAGGTCAGGGGCGGGCTTGCCGCGAGAGACTTCGGTGGCACTGTAGATGCGGCCTGCGAAGCGGTCGTAGAGCCCGGTGCGGCCCAGGGTGTGCCGCATCTTGTCGTGGGAGCCGCTGGAGGCGACGCAGGTCGGCAGAGTGAGCGTGTCGAGTGCCTCCGGCAAACCGTCCACCGGGGCAAGCCCTGCGTCCACGGCCTCGCGGTGGAGGTGCTCGAACCTCTCCGACCAGATCGCGGCCGTTTCCGTGCCGAGCCGAGCGGCGACCTGCTCGTGGATGGCGGCGTGCGAGCGCCCGATGAACCGGTCCACGACCTGGTCCTCGGTCATCGGCCAACCCAACTCGGCTCCGAGGACGACTTGTACGCGTGCGGCGATGCGCTCGCTGTCGACCAGCACGCCGTCGCAGTCGAATATGACGAGTTCAATGGGCTTGATCATCCCCGCAGCATAGGCTCCGTCGCTCACGCTGCGGTGACCTCCTCGCGCTCGGCCAGGACGCCGGTCAGCGCTTGTCCCGCCGGCGCACCGCCACCCCAGCCAGCCCGAGCGCCACTACGACGATCAGGACCACGGCGTCGTAGCTGCTCTTCTCGTCGTGTACGGGCCTTGCGGCCCTGGGTCCGCCGCTTCGCGCGCGCTCCCCTCCCGGGCCGCCGCCCGGCATCGTGTCCCGCGTGGGAGTCGCAGGAGACGCGGTGTGCTGGTGGCAACGGTCACCGGGCGCTTTCCGTGCTGGATGCGGCGAGGACGCGCATCGTGGCGAACTCGACGACCTGCGCCGCTATTTCTTCCAGCTGTCCTTGGACGTGAGTGTCCTTGCAGGCTCCGGTGAGTGAGAAGCGTGCTGCTGAGGTGTTGATCGCGGCGCCCAGCGGTGTGGGCCAGCCGCGCAGCGCGTGGGTCACGTCGCGCAGCGCGGCCAGCGTGGTGACGGCGCCCTGCCAGCCATGGGCGACCGCCACGCATCCGACGGCCCGTTCGCTGAAGTAAGGCCGTGTGTCCTCGCGTAGTTCCTCGACGTGGTCCAGGGCGTTCTTCACCAGGCCGGAGATTCCGCCGTGGTAGGCGGGGCTGGCGAGTACGAGGCCGTCGGCGCCGGCTATGGCGGACAGGAGCCGTCGGGCCTGCGGTGCGGTGGCGCCGTGCCGGGGGTCGTACAGCGGCATGGCCAGTGAGGGGCCGCTGATCAGTTGCACTGATGCGCCGCGGTGTTGCGCCGCGTCCAGCACCATCCTCAGGGCCTGCTCGGCGGTTGATCCGGGCCGGCTCGAACCGCCGACACCGACCACGTTCACGATCCGGTGCACTGGGGTTGCGCCTCCTTCTCTTTCGGGTACTTGGGGGTGTTCGCGGTGCCGGCCCGGTCGAGCGGGCCGGCGGTGAGCACGGGGGCGAGCGGCTCCGGATGAGAAAAAGATGATTCCACCCGTGCACGGTGAACACGGAAGTGGAATCATCTTTTACTTGTTCATGCCAGAAGGTCAGACGGCGGACGTCACGCCGTCCTGCCTCTCGGACTCCTCGGCAGCCGGAGCCGCCGCATTTCGCCTGAAGTTCAGCGTGACCAGCACGATCAGCACGATGCCGACCACGGTGGCCCACATGGCGGAGCGCACACCGTCGGCGGTGGCGACGCGCAGCGCCTCACCGGTCAGCCCTTCGTGACCGGAGTTGGCGACCGCCACCAGAACGGCGAGGCCGACCGCGGCACCGACCTGCTGGCCGGTCGAGGCGACACCCGAGGCGATGCCCTGCTCCTCTGCCGCCACCCCGGTGGTCGCCGCCGCGTACATCGCGGTGAACACGGTGCCCTGACCGAGGCTGAGGATGAGCACACCTGGCACCAGCTCCAGGTACGAACCGGTCGGCGAGACGGAAAAGGCGAAGGCCACGGTACCGGCGACACCCATGAGGAGCGCACCGATCAGCGTGGCACGCACCCCGAAGCGGGTGGCCAGCTTCCCGCCGGACAGGTTGCCGATGAGTACCCCTACGCACGGCAGGAGGAAGGCGATACCGCTCTTGGTCGCGGAATAGCCGTGCACGGTCTGGAAGTAGAGGGTGTAGAAGTAGGGCAGCGCGCCGAACGTCCCCATGAAGATGAAGGTGACGACGGTACCGGTGCTCAGGTTGCGGTTACGGAACAGGCGAAGCGGCAACAGCGGATCACGGCCACGGCCCTCGATGACGATGAACGCGGCGAGCACGGCCACCGCGATGGCCGCGGTGATCAGGATCGTCGGCGAAGTCCAGCCCGACACCGGTCCCTGGACGAGGGTGAACACCAGCAGCGTCGAACCGACGGTGGCGGTCAGCGCACCAGGCAGGTCGAACTTGCGCCCGGCGGCTTGCTGGTCGGTGTCCTTCGGGATGACGGCGAACGCGAGCAGCATGGCGCCACCGGCGAGCGGGACGTTGGCGAAGAAGATCGATTCCCAGCCGAACGCGCCCGTCAGTACGCCGCCGAGCAGCGAACCGAGGATCATGCCGCTACCACCGGCACCGCCCCAGATCGCCAGTGCGCGGTTGCGCTCGGGGCCTTCGGCGAAGGTCGTGGTGACCAGCGAGAGGGTGGAGGGGGCGAGGAAGGCGCCGCCGATCCCCTGCACCGCACGCGCGATGATCAAGGTCGTCGGGTCGCCCGCGAGCCCTCCGGCAAGCGAGGAGACCGCGTACAGGAACAGGCCGAAGATGAACATCCGGCGGCGTCCGAACAGGTCTGCCGCACGGCCGCCGAGCAGCAGGAAGCCGCCGAAGGCGACGGCGTAGGCGCTGACGACCCATTGGAGGGTCTGGGCGGAGAAGCCGATGCCGGTGCGGATCTCGGGCAGCGCCACGAAAACGATGCTGTAGTCGAGGGCGTAGATGCACTGGGCAAAAGCCAGCAGTGCCAGGATCAAGCCGAGGCGTCGGCGGGGTGGCGCCTCGGCGCCGGCGACTGCAGGGGGCATTTCATGCCGTCCCTTCTGGGTTTTTCGAGCTGGTCGGTAACGCAGGGCGGTAGGACGGGCCGGTGGCGATCGACAGCGCCTGGGCGGTCGTGCTCCTGCCGGTCGGAGTGGTGCCAGAGGTGGCTGGTTCGATGCTTGTGCCGCGTTTCATGGGTATGCCTTCTGTAGGGCGGACCGAGAAACCGATTCGGTTGTGCGCGCCGGGCGCGGTGTCCGCGCTCGTGACGGATTCGAATACCGAGGAGGCCGACGTTCCGGCCCCTTCGGCGGCGCCGCGCTTGACTGTGCCCACAGGGGTGTACGGGTCACCGGCCGGCTGGTCCGGGGTGGTGCGGTCGTCGACCGAGCGGCCCGCCGAACCCGGCGGGGCACGCATCGGCGGACCCGTGGGTGCGCGGACGCCCGGTGAGCCGGGACGGCGCGGTGCCGAGCGTGGTCTTCCCACGCCCGCAGGCACCGGCGACGGATGTTTTCATGAATGCGTGCCCTCTCAATCGTTTTCGGTACAGGGTGTGGCCCCGCCAGTCACCCCGGCGCTCGGTTCGGAATGCGCCGGTGTGTTGCCCCTGCGCAGCACTTCTCCCGCGGCTGGAATCCGTCGACGACGGCGTCGGCTCGGCGCAGCCGAGAAGCGGGGAGACCGGCTCTCGTGGCTCCGCCGCTCCGGTGGGAACGGAGCCTCCGCTGCGGTTCGCACGTTCTGGCTATGGGTGTTCGGTAGCGGTTTTCGCACCGTTCGAGCAGGGTTGGAGGTGATCGCGGAACCACTGCACGACAGCGGCGTCGAGATCGTCCCGTTCCTCTCGGTCGTCCGGAAGATGACCGCGGGAGAGGCGGATGAACCGCACGGTCTTGCCCAGTTCGGTCAGCGTCTCGTACAGCTGCTCGGTGCCGCTGATGACGACCGTGGTGTCGCCTTCCGCATGTGCCAGCAGCAGCGGCGCGCGGATGTCCGCCGCATGGGTCAGCGGACTCGCCGCCCTCAGCCTCGCCAGGTCCTCCGGGTCGTCGACGTCGCCGATCCACTCCACGACCCGCCGGCTCCACGTCGGCGGCAGGGCCCGGACGTCCATCTCGAGGTCTGCCGGCCCGCAGATCACGGCACCGGCCCGCCAGTGGCGCGGCAGCCTCGTCAGGCAGCTGAGGGCCGCGAACCCGCCGTAGGACATCCCGTGGACACCGAGCCGGTCGCCGTCCACCCAGTCCAGGCTTCGCAGAAACCGTGCGGCGGCTTCGAAGTCGGCCAGGTCGCCGCCTCCCCAGTCCCGGTAGATCAGGCGCTGGTAGGTCAGCCCCCGTCCGGTCGACCCGCGTACGTTCGGCGCCAGCACGGCGTTTCCAGCTCGCACCAACCGCTGGATCAGCGGGTCGTAGACCGGCAGCGCGGCCCACTCCGGACCGCCGTGGATGGTCAGCACCGCGGGGACGGGGCCGGCGGGCGAACGCGGGCGGTACAGCAGCCCGGATATCTCCAGCCCGTCCGCTCCGGTGAACCAGACCGTTTCCGGCACGACGAGGTCGTCCGGCAGCCCGTCGCTGAAGTCGGTGAGCCGGAGCGACTCGCCGGACGACAGGTCCGTCAGGAAGAACTCGGTCGCCCGGTCGCTGGCTCCGACCTGTACGAGCAGACGGTCTCCGGCGAACCGCGGCACGAAGCCGTCGTAACCGAACGGCTGGGATGCGAACCCGGGCAGTTCCACTGCGGTCTGCGGTGTGCACAGCATCGTGCGCTGGTCCTGGGGTACGGCCCAGACGACCTGCGGACCCACGATCACGTTCTCCACGTCGGCATCCGGCGTGGCGATCCACTCCAACGGCCGGCCGGGCACGAGCAGGGCGACACCGAGGAAGTCACGGCCCTCGGTGGTGCACAGGTAGATCCCGTCCTCGTTCCACCCGCCCGGCTGGTACTTCGCCGGGCCCTCGTGCGGGGTGAGGTGCCGGGTGCGGCCGGTCTCGAGATCACAGGCGAACAGGTCCTGGTCGGTGTTCTGATGGAATTTCAGGACGAGCAGGTACCTGGAGTCCGGTGAGAAACATATCGGCACGTACCGGTCGTCGCCCTCCATGACCATCCTGGACGCACCGGTCGTCAGGTCCCTTACATAGACGTCGAGGCAAGTGACGTCGCGCGCGCTGGTCGCGTACGCGAGCAGGCGGCCGTCCGGGCTGTACGGTTGGCTCCCGCTCGAATACGGCACGCCTATCTCGCGCCTGACACCGGGTTCGGCCGCTATCCACTCCACCTCGCCGGTGACCGGATCGAGTTCGGCCAGCCGGTAGTCCTGGCCGCCGGTCACGTCCGCCACGATCAGGAGCCGCGTTTCGTCGGGCCGCCACGCCAGCCGGGTGACCGCGCCGTCGATCGGGAACATCCGCCGCTCCCCCGCCCAGGTCTGGAACCACGGCTGCGGCCGGCCGGACTCGTCGCTGACGTATGCGAAGCCCTCCTTCGTGGGCCAAGCGCCCCAGACGGTCATGCGTGGGCCGCCAGCGCGAGCTGGATCGTTGCCGCGGCGACGATTCCGTGGCGGAACCGGTCGAGGTCGAGGTTCTCGTCGGCTGCGTGGTTGGCCTCGTCGGTGTTGGCGAACGGCACGCCGTAACAGGGGCATGAGAGCCCGTCGCTGAGCACGGCCATCGGCAGGCTTCCGCCGAGTGAGGGAACCAGCAGCGGCCGTGGCCCGAGCACGTCCTCGACCGCTTGGAGGATCGTCGCCGTATAAGGGGTCTCGGGCAGGGTGGTGGACGGTGCCATCGCCGCGCCCGGCACGAACTCGACATCGGGGGCGTACCTCGCGACGTGCCGACGGATGGCGTCGGCGACCTGGTCAGGTGTCTGACCGCCGACCAACCGGGCCTCGCATCGGGCAACGGCGACATCAGGGATCACCGCGCGGTGGTCGCCGGAATCCTCGCAGCTCAGCGAGTTCACGGTCAGCGTGGGCATGGCCAGGCGGTGGTGGAATCCCAGCCCTGCCGGCGGCTCCATGCCGGCCGCCCCGATCGCTTCGAGCGTTCCCGGCACGTCCACCGGAAGGTCCTCCAGCGCGGCACGCTGACCGTCGGTCAGCGGCGGGACGTCGTCGGCGAAGCCGGGCACGGTCACGGTGCCGTCCGCCGACCGCATGGTGGCCAGCAGCTGCACCAACGCCCACGCCGGATTCGGCGCGACTCCGCCCCAGTTGCCCGAGTGCAACGGCCGGTTCGCGCCTCGCGCGCGCAGTTCGAACATCAGGATTCCGCGTACGCCGAGGACCACGCACGCCCGGCCCGAGTCGTGCACGGGCCCGTCGCTCCAGATCACCAGGTCAGGCTGATCGACCTGGCGTACGGCCGCGGCCAGGTTGGGGCTGCCGATCTCCTCCTCGCCGTCGAGCAACACCGTGACGCGGCAGGGTAATCCGCCGGTCAGGTCCCGCAGGGCACGTAACCCCAGCAGTTGCGCGAGATGCTGCCCCTTGTTGTCGCCCGTGCCACGCCCGTACATCCGACCGTCACGGATCGACGGCACGAACGGCGGCGTCGTCCACAGCTCCAGCGGCCCGGCCGGTTGCACGTCGTAGTGACCGTAGATCAGCACGTGCGGCCCGGGCCCGTCCGCCGTCCCCACCAGCGCGGGCCAGCCACCGGTCTCGACTTCACGCGCCTGCAGGCCCGACGCACGTAACAGCCGAAGACCGTGGGCCGCGGCCTCGGCCATGCCCTCGCCGGTCCGGCTCACGCTCGGCCGGGAGATCCAGTCCGCCAGCTCACCATCCAGGTCCTGGGCACCAACCCAGTCCCGGAGCTGCTTGATCACAGACCCTCCAACCGATTGCACAGAATGAAATCGATGGCAGTCAAGCAAACCAACACTGGCTTTGGCAAGGTACAGTCCCGGATGTGGAAGCGACGATCGAAGACCTCAAAGCGCTTGGGCACCCCGTCCGTTGGCGCATCCTGCGGCTGTGCCTGGAGCGTGCGTTCACCAACAAGGAGCTGTCGGTCGAACTCGACCTCGCTCCCGCGACCACCTTGCGTCACGTCCGCGCCCTGGTGAAGACCAACTTCCTGGTCGCCGAACCGGTTTGCACCGGCGAGCACGGCGCACTGCAACGGCCCTATCGCGCGACCGCGCGCACCCGGGGCCTGATCATCACGCCTGACGATTCCGGCCTCGCCCAGCAGGTCGACCTGGCCGTGCTCGGCGCCCACCGCACCGAACTGATAGCTGCGGGCAAGGACTCCGGTCGTGGCGCCAAGCGGGGCGTACTGCGGTTGGGGCCCGAGTCCGTGAAGTCGCTCCACCGCCGGATCGAGGAACTGATCGCCGAGTACCCCGACGAACCCGATGGCGAGCCGCTGAGCTACTTGTGGTCACTCGCCGCCCGGCCCCAGGTCGACCCCGGCCCCCAGGAAAGCGACGGAGACGCGATTGACCAATAGGTGCGACCGATGCTTGACTCATTAGCCATTCAAGTGACGCCCCCTGGGACCGCCATGGCGGCTGGCAGGACGATGGCATCAGTTACTTGTCGGAAATTGCACGTCAATGAACTGGCCGGGCAAGTCGCCGGCATTGCTCATTCAGCACGGCGCAGGCTTGGCGGGGCAGCTCTGCACGCCTGCGGCACCGAATCCGGGGAAACCCGAAGTACCGATTCCGGAAAAAGGGTATGGAATGAAGATTGTCATCGCCGGCGGCCACGGTAAGATCGCCCTGCGGTTGACTCGGCGCCTCTCCGAACGCGGCGACTCCGTCGTGGGCATCGTGCGCAACCCCCACCACGTCGACGACATCAAGAAGGCGGGCGGGGAGGCCGTCGTGCTCGATCTCGAGCGCGCGACGGTGGACGAGGTGGCCGCGGCCCTGGTCGGCGCGGACGCTGTCGTCTTCTCGGCCGGCTCGGGCAACAGTGCCACCGCCGCACGCCGGGACAGGATGGACCGGGCCGCTGTCGTCCTTGTCATGGACGCGGCGGAACAGGCCGGTGTACGACGGTTCCTGCACGTCAGCTCCATCAACGTGGGCTGTGCCGACGAGCGCGGCATCGGTGAGGGGTACTCCGTCTACCTGCGGGCCAAGCACGCCGCCGAACAGCACATCTTCGCCCGGACCAAGCTCGACTGGACGGTACTCAGGCCCGGTGTGCTCACCGACGGAGACGGCGACGGCACCGTCGAACTCACCGCCGGGAACAGGGTCGCGCCGCAGCACGCCAGGTTCGACCAAGTCGCCAGGGAAGACGTCGCCGCCGTACTCGTGGCGCTCATCGACCGGCCCGACACCGCCGGCCGCATCTATGTGGTGGTCGGCGGCAGGACCCCCGTCGAAAAGGCGATCCCCGTCTAGGACGTGTCCCGTGGACCACGATCGTTCAACCCGGGACCGGGGGAAATTCCCGGCGGCACCGCAGGGAATCCGCGAATAACAGTTGCAGCTCGGGCCTCCCGAGCCCGGCGCCCCCAAGGGCGGCGAGGGTGCAGATCTAGAGAGAGCGATTCAGGACGCCGCCACGAATAATGACGTCACATCGTCTCGCCTGGACAACCGGGCGGGCGGGACTTCATCCACTCACGCACTGTCCAGTTCCGGACAGTGGGCTCAGCACGAAGGGTCGTTTTAACACACAGGGGGGTTAATTGTTGTGCAGTCAATTGCCAAGGAAAGGCCGGCGGCGCGAGCCGGCGTCGTGATCGTCAGCAACAGCGCCGTCGGCACGGCTCCGGCGAACGAATCGGCCGAACACCGATTAAGTTCCGTCACGGTGGCCGATCCGCCGCCCCACCAGCCACCGGGCAACGCCCCGACGAAGCGCTGCACCCACTGGGCAGTGACCGCGGCGGCCATCCCCTACTGGGCAGCGGCCAACGCCGAGGCCGCGCACCGGAAGCCGGGCGTCAGCACCCCGGTGGCCGATGCGCACTGGGCCGGCCTGCTGCTACTGGACGGCTGTGCCCCCGCGGCACCGTCCGCACGCGAGAAAGGGCCGCGCGACCGGCACGTGCCCGACGGGGCGATCCGGCCGGCGGTGACCACCGTGGTCGTCGCGGCCAGCCCGGCCGGCTGGTTCGACAAGGCATCGGCGGCCGTTGACCGGCCCGACCCGGGCCGGCCATGGTTCGCCGAGATCGGCTACGCGCACTGCTTCGCGTTGCTGATGGCCGGCCAGATGCCGGGCTCGTACCGGACAGCCGAGAACGGGTACCGGGACGAGGTGGCCGCCGGGAACATCGCGGTGGCCGAGGGCTGGCTCGCGCCGCGCGGCCAGGTCGCCGACGTGGCCACCGCCATCGCCGACGCGGAGACCGCTTCACTCCTGTTCAACGGCGGCAACCCGCGTCTCGCGCTGGCGCCGCGTCTGGCCGAACTCGCCGTGTTCGGCGATCAGGCCGGCACGCAACAGCCCCGGCACCTCACCGACCGGGCACCCCGGAGCCGCCTGTTCGTCCCGTGGTCGACCCTGAGCCAGGCGTGGACCACGGCGGCCGACGGAAACACCACTCTCGCCGCCAGGCAGGCACTCTCCGCGGCCGACGCCGCCATGGCCCTGGGCCAGGACGCCGTCGAAGCAACGGCGAGCTACGACGTGGCCCGTCTCGGCAGTCCCAACGCCGTACGGCATCGCCTCGCCGCGCTCGCCAACCTGGTGCCGGGGCCGGTCGTGCCGGCCATGGCCGGCGCCGCGGCCGCGTTGGCCCGCTCCGATCCCGGAGGCTTGGACGTCGCCACGGCGAAGTTCAACGAACTCGGAATGGACCTGCTCGCCGCGGAGACCGCCACCGCCGCGGCCGCACTACGGCACACATCCACGCCCCCCAGCACGATCGCGTGCCCGACCGCGACAACCCCGCTGTTACAGCTCACCGCCCCGCTGGTCGATCTCACCAGCCGCGAGCGGGACGTCGCGCTGCTGGCCGCCAACGGATTCACCAGCCCCGCCATCGGACACCGGCTGGGACTGTCCGCCCGGACCGTCGACAACCACCTGGGCCGCGCCTACCAGAAGCTCGGGGTGACCGGCCGCCGCGATCTGGCCCCGCTCGTCATCGGCGACCGTCCGCAATCGCCCATCCACGCCGAAGGGAATCAGCGATGACCTCCATGAGCGACCTCGACAAAATCTCGGCCAACCGACAAGGCTTCAACCTGCGAGCACGGGCGCACATGCAGTCCTCGTACTACGACCTCGAAAGGTTCAAGCAGGGGCACAACATGCTGCGCAAGCTGGAACAGGAGGAGCTGGGCGACGTCCGCGGCCGGTCCCTGCTGGAACTCCAGTGCCACATCGGCGTCAACTCGCTCTCGCTCGCCCGCATGGGCGCGCAGGTCACCGGCACCGACATCTCGGACGAGGCGATCGACATCGCTCGCGAGCTGGCCGAGGAGCTCGACCTCGACGCGAGTTTCGTCCAGGCGAACATCTACGACTTACCGAAGGCGCTCGACGGCGAGTTCGACATGGTGTTCACCGGATACGGCACCCTCTCGTTCCTGCCCGACATCCCCGGCTGGGCCAAGGTGGCGGCACAGTACGTCAAGCCGGGCGGCACTCTCACGGTCGTGGAGATCCACCCGATGCTCACCCTCTTCAGCGACGTCGGCGGGGAACTGCGGGTGGCCCGCTCGCTGTTCCAGTCCCGGCAGGTGCACCACGAGATGTCCAAGAGCTACGCCGACCGGATCGCCGACGAGGTCGAGGTGGAGAAGCACAGCCTGTACGGCTGGAGGTGGAGCGTGGAGGAGGTCGTGAACGCGCTCATAGACGCCGGCCTGACCATCGAGCGCATCCGCGAGGTTCCCTACGACGCGCGGCAGCGGCTCCCGTTGATGGTGCCGGACGGAGACCACAACTGGCGGATCCCGGGCGACCCGATCCCGCTGTCGTTCTCCTGCATCGCCAGGCGGCGGTGAGCGCCGGCATGGCAGACCAGATCGTGGCAACACCGGAGATCCGCGAGTACGTCCGCGCCGTGTCCCTGCGGGAGGATCCGATCCTGGCTGAACTCCGGCAGCAGACCGCCGGGTTGCCGGGCGGCTCGGCCATGCAGGTCATGGCCGAGGAGGGCCAGCTGCTGGCGCTCCTCGTCGGCCTGTCCGGTGCCAGATCGGTGCTGGAGATCGGCACTTTCACCGGCTACAGCACGCTGTGCATGGCGCGTGCGCTGCCACCGGACGGCACGGTGGTCACCCTCGACCTCGATGGGCGGTGGCCGGCGATCGGCGCCGAGTTCTGGCAGCGCGCCGGGGTCGCCGAACGCATCGACGTTCGCATCGGTGATGCGACACGGACGCTCGCCGCCCTCGCGGACGAGCAGGGCGGCGACAGTTTCGACCTCGTGTTCATCGACGCGGACAAGGCCAACTACGGGACGTACTACGAGGCCGCGCTCCGCCTCGCGCGGCCGGAAGGGCTGATAGTCATAGACAACACGCTCTTCTTCGGCCGAGTGGTCGACCCGGACAGCCATGACCCGGACACCGCCGCGGTCCGCGCGCTCAACGCGTCGCTGCGCGACGATCCTCGCGTGGATGTCTCGATGCTCACGATGGCCGACGGGATCACACTCGCCCGGAAGAGGTGACGTACCGGGTCCTGGCCCGACAGCCACGGGACCTACGAGCGCAGGAGTCCTCCGACGCACCGTCGGAGGACTCCTGCGCGTCGAGGACCACAACCGGAGGATTCCGGGTGACGGGATCCCACTGCCGTTCCCCTGCGTCGCCAGGCGGTGAGCCGCGGCGCGGGCATCGGTGACGCAACGCGATCGCTCGCCGCCCCTCGCGGACGAGGGACGGCGAGCGTGTGGGCTCGGCGGGAACGACGTGTCAGGTCGTGGCCAAGGGGACGGTGGTGAGACGCATCGTGCAGGGGGCCGGTCTCGGTGTCGGCGTGATGTGCAGTCGTTGCGTCTGCCCGCCGTCCGGCGGGGGCAGTTCGGCAAGGCATGCGCACAGCTCGTCGTTGAACCCGGCGAACCGGTAGGCGACTTCCATGACCCGGTTGCGTGCGGTCGGCCGGAAGTCCGCGACCAGATGGGCGCCGGCCGTTGCCGCCTCGTTGACCAGCCAGTTCAGCACGGTGGCGCCGGCGCCGAACGAGACGACCCGGCACGAGGTGGCCAGGAGCTTCAGGTGCCACACCGCCGGACCGGTCTCCACGAGCGCGACACCGACCGCGCCGTGGGACCCGAAGCGGTCGCTCATCGTCACCGCGAGGACCTCGTGGCGTGCGTCGTCCAGCAGCGCGCGCAGGTCGGCGTCGGAGTAGTGGACACCGGTCGCGTTCATCTGGCTGGTGCGCAGTGTCAGCTCTTCCATCCGGGACAGGTCGTCGTCGGTGGCTCGGCTGATCTCCATCGCGAGGTCCAGCGAGCGCAGGAACTCCTCCGACGGGCCGCCGAACGACTCCTGCTCGGCCTGGCGCCGCGCGTTCGCCTGGTACATCTCGCGGCGGCGGCGCGAGTCGACGGTCACCGTTGCCGGGGTGAACTCGGGCAGCGTCAGCAGCCGGGGCGCCGACTCGGCCGGGTAGCAGCGCACCTGCGGCAGGTGGAACGCCACCTCGGCGCGTTCGGCCGGCTGGTCGTCGACGAAGGCGATCGTGTGGTGGGCGAACTTCAGTTCGTCGGCGATCTCCCGTACCGACGCCGACTTCGGCCCCCACCCGATCTTGGCGAGCACGAAGTACTCGGCGATGCCGAGGACTTCGAGACGCTGCCAGGCGGGGCCGTGGTCGTTCTTGCTGGCGACGGCCTGCAGGATGCCGCGGGCGTCGAGGCCCACGATGGTCTCGTGGACCTGCTCGTCGACGGCCACGTCGTCGCCCTCGAGGAGGGTGCCTTTCCACAGCGTGTTGTCCAGGTCCCAGACGACACATTTGACGGTGGCGATCGGTTCGTCCGGTGGCAATGTTCCGCTCACTGCGCCTCCTCCTGCCGCACTGTGCCGTTCGCAGTCGCCAGGGCGTGTCTGGCGAGTTCGAGCTGGCATATCTCGCTGCTGCCCTCGATGATCTCCATCAGCTTCGCGTCCCGGTACGCGCGGGCGACCACGTGGCCGTCCGATGCGCCCGCCGAGGCCATGATCTGCACGGCCGACGCGCTCCCGTGCACGGCCTGGGTCGCGCTGACGTGCTTGGCGAGGACGGTGGCGATCACGAGGTCCGGCGAACCCGACTCCCAGCGCTCGCCGGCTTGCCGGCACACCGCGGTGGCGACCCGCTCGGCGGCGTAGAGTTCGGCGATCCTGCGGGAGACCAGCTGGTGCTCCGCGATCGGTCTGCCGAACTGGTGCCGCGATCTGGCGTGTTCGGTCACCGCGCCGAGGCAGCCGCGCAGGATGCCGACGCAGCCCCATGCCACCGACATCCGGCCGTAGGCCAGGGCGGTCGTCACCAGGAACGGCAGCGACAGTCCGGTGCCGCCGAGTACGTTGGCGGCCGGCAGGCGTACGCCGTCCAGCCGCACCCGCGCGTGGCCCGCCGCACGGCAGCCGATCGGGTGCGGGACCTTTTCGATGCTGACGCCCTCGGCGTTGGTGGGCACGACGACCGCTGCCGCGTCGTCGCCCGCCTTTCCGATGACGACGATCAGGTCGGCATAGGCCGCGGCGGTGATCCACGTCTTGCTGCCGTCCACGATCACCGTGTCACCGGCGAAGCGCAGCTGGGTGGTCATCGCGCCGAGGTCGCTGCCGGCGTCCGGCTCGCTGAAGGCGACGGCCGCGAGCCGGCCGCTGGTCAGTTGCGGCAGGAACACGGCCCGCTGGTCACGGGTGCCGAGGCGTTGCACGGTCCACGCCGCCATGCCCTGCGAGGTCATCACACTGCGCACAGAGCTGCACAGGCTGCCCGCGTGGGCGGTGAGCGTCCCGCTCTCCTGGCTGCCCAGGCCGAGTCCGCCGTACCGTTTCCCCACTTCGGCGCAGAGCAGGCCGGCGGCGCCGAGTTCGCTCAGGACGGTTCGCGGGATCTCGCCGGCGATGTCCCATGCGCCGGCGTTGTCCCCGACGAAACGCCAGATGTCCGCGTCCCCCGGGGAGAGTGCGTCAGACATCGCTGCCGGCGGCAGACTCTGCCTGGAGCCGGCCGACGAGCGCGGCCATGCTCTTGACCGTGCGGAAGTTGGACAGCTGCAAGTCCGGTCCGGCGACCGTCACGGAGTAGGACTGCTCCAGGAACACGACCAGTTGCATGGCGAACATGGAGTTGGCGAGCCCGGTGGTGAAGAGGTCCTGGTCCGCCTCGGGACTGGTCCGGGTCTGCTCGGCCACGAACCTGGTGATCTCGTCGACGACGGCGTCCATGTCGAAGGGCGCCTTTTCGGTCTGCTGTTCCGGTGTCATGCCTGTGCCTCACTGTAGTTGTAGAAGCCGCGGCCGCTCTTGCGGCCGAGTTCGCCTCGCCGGACTTTCTCGAGAAGGAGTTCGCTGGGACGGCATCGCTCGTCACCGGTCCGGGCGTACAGCGCCTCCAGAGCGTCGACGAGGTTGTCGATGCCGATCAGGTCCGCGGTGCGCAGTGGACCCGTCGGATGGCCGAGGCAGCCCTGCATCAGGGTGTCCACGTCCTCGACGGTGGCGGTGCCGGCGCTGACCACCTGTGCGGCGTCGTTGATCATCGGGTGCAGGAGCCGGCTGGTCACGAACCCGGGGGCGTCACGGACCACGACCGCGCGCCGGCCCATCCGGGTCAGCAGCGAGATCACCGACTCGACGGTGTTGTCCGTGGTCTGTGGGCCGCGGACCACCTCCACCATCGAGATCAGGTAGGCGGGGTTCATGAAGTGCGTTCCGATGAGGTCGCCCGGGGTCTTCACCCACGCGGCCATTTCGTCGATGGGAATGCCGGAGGTGTTGGAGACCAGGGGCGTTCCGGGGCGGACCAGTGCCGATACCTCGGCGAGGACTTCCGCTTTGCTGTCGGGCAGTTCGGTGACTGCCTCGATGACCACCGCGGCGTCCGCGACGTCGTTCAGCGAGAGTGTGGTGCGCAGCTTCGCCGGAGTGCGTCCGGCCGGCAGCGCGCCCGTCAGCTGTGCGTGCCGCAGGCCGTTGGCGGATGCGGCGGCGGCGCGGTCCAGCACGCCTTCGTCGATGTCCACCAGTACAACGGGCAGTCCGTGTCCGACGGCGAGCGTCGAGATTCCGGTGCCCATGACGCCCGCGCCTACTATGGCAATGAGTGGCTCGTCCATGAGGCCTCCTCCAGACCCAGTGGTTCGTAACTGCCGGTGTCGGGGCCGATCCAGTAGCGGCTGCGCTGGAACGGGTAGCCCGGCAGGGACACTCGCCGCGGTCGCGATGTGCCGCGGAAGGCGTCCCAGTCGATGGCGACGGTGGCCTGCCAGAGTTTGCCGACGGTGTCGAGCAGGGCGGCGAGGCCGGATCGGCTCCCGCGCGCGGGTGTCAGCGACGCAAGCGCCGTCAGCCGCTTCGCCGTCCCCTGCCGGGCGACGGTTTCGGTCAGTGTGCTGTCCGGCCCCACCTCCAGCAGGATCCTGCCGTCCTCGCCGGCCAGTTCCCGCAGGCCCTCGGCGAAGGGGGCCGGTTCGCGCAGGTGACGGGCCCAGTGGGCAGGCTCCCCGGCGTCCTGGGGGGTGATCCAGGTTCCGGTCACGGCGGAGATGTACGGCACCTGCGGCGGTTTGAGTTCGTGGCGTGCCACCGCGGCGGCGAACTCGGATGCGTCGGGTACCCCGCCCGTCCCGGCACGGGAGCGGGCCTCGGCGCCGGCGGCCGTGATGTCGATGGCGTCCGCCAGGCCGATCACGCCGGCCAGGCAGGCTGCCACGTACTCGCCGTCGCCTTCGCCGATCATCGCGGCGGGGTGTACTCCCCACGACTGCCATAGCCGTGCGAGGGCCCACTGCAGGCTGAAGGCCGCGGTCGGCACGCCGCGCGGGTCGTCGTGCCCTGTCTGCGGGCCGTCCCAGATGGATGGGAAGAGCAGCGCGCGCAGGTCGTGGCCGAGCAGTGGCCGTGCCAGTTCGGCGCAGCGGTCCACTTCCTGGGCGAAGACCGGTTCGCTGCGGTAGACCGCCGTGGCGGCGTCCGGCCGGTGGGAGGCGCTGCCGGGGAACATGAAGACCACCTGGCGGGCTTTCACGTCGTCGGCGGTGTCCACGGTGCCGGGCTGTGCCAGTGCCCGGAGGGCGGCCGTCGCCTCGGCCCGGTCGCGGCACACCAGGTGCCGGCGGAGCGGGAATTCGCGGCGGCCGACCTGCAGGGTGTGGGCGACGTCGGCGAGGTCGAGGTCGTCCTGGCGGTCCAGGCGGTCGGCGAGATTTCTCGCGGCGTCCGCAAGGGCCTTTCCGTTGCGTGCGGACAGCACGAGGAGTTGCCGGTCGCGTGCGTGCGGCTCGGCGGCCCGCGGTGCCGGTGCTTCCTGGAGTACCAGGTGGGCGTTGGTACCGCCGACTGCGAAGGCGCTGACTCCGGCGCGTCGCGGCGTCGCGCCGCGTGGCCAGGGGCGGGCGGTGGTCGGGACGTAGAACGGTGTACGGTCCAGCAACAGGGCCGGGTTGGGCGCGTCGAAGTTGATGCTCGGCGGGATCTCCCCGTGTTCGAGGGCCAGGACCGCCCTGGCGAAGCCCGCCGCTCCTGCGGCCGCGTCCAGGTGGCCGATGTTGGCCTTCGTCGAGCCGATCGCGCAGAACCCGCGTTCTGTGGTGTTGAAGGCCTTGGTGAGGCCGGCCAGCTCGATCGGGTCGCCGAGCGGGGTGCCCGTGCCGTGTGCTTCGATGTAGCCGATGCTTTCCGGCTCCACGCCGGCGACGGCCTGTGCGGTGGCGATCACCTCGGCCTGTGCCTGCATGCTCGGCGCGTTGAATCCGAATTTCGCCGAGCCGTCGTTGTTGACCGCGCTGCCAAGGACGAGTGCGCGGATGTGGTCGTTGTCGGCGAGTGCGTCGCTGAGCCTGCGCAGTGCCACAACCGTGACGCCGTATCCGGGGACGGTTCCGCTGGAGGCGGCGTCGAAGGGGCGGCAGTGGCCGTCACGCGCGAAGATGCCGCCTGCGACGACGGGGTAGCCGCCGATCAGCGGGACGGGCAGTGCCACCCCTCCTGCCAGTGCCATGTCGCACTCGCGGCTCAGCAGTGCCTGGCAGGCGAGGTGGATGGCGACGAGCGACGTGGAGCATGCCGATTGCACGGTCATCGCGGGGCCGCGGAGGTCGCACAGGTATGCCGCCCTGGTCGCGAGGAAGTCCTTGTCGTTGTAGGGGCGTGCGGAGAAGGCCGACAGCGATCCGCGGAACCGCGCGTTCGCCAGGAGGTTCAGTGGCAGGTACTTGTTGGCGAAGCAGCCGGCGTAGACGCCCACGGCGCCGTCGAACCGCGACGGGTCGTGTCCGGTGTCCTCCAGCGCGTGCCAGACGCATTCGGCGAAGATCCGCTGCTGTGGGTCGCTGATCCGCGCCTGTTCCTCGGTGTATCCGAAGAATTCGGCGTCGAAGTGGTCGGCGTCCTCGATGACCGCGGCGGCGGGCACGTAGTCGCGGTGTTCGACCATCTCCTTCGGCCACCCGGCTTCGGTCAGTTGCTGGGTGCTGAACCTGGAGACCGATTCGACGCCGTCTCGCTGGTTGCGCCAGAACGCCTCGATGGTGGGGGCTCCCGGCAGCCGTCCGGCGAGCCCGACGACCGCGATCGGCTCCATTCCGTCTTCTGTCCCGGTACTCACCCAAGGCCCCCCTCGGCTCGATGCCGTGTCGAAAAGTTCGCTGGCACGGTCACGCCCCCGTCCTGCCCGCTCGGCGTGCGGCGGCCCGTCCGGCGACGCGGCGGGCGGCGCCCCGTGCGGCGCCCGCGCTGACCGCCTCGTCGGGTCCTTCGGCCGGCTTGCGGTCGATGGCCTCGGCGAGTGCGCGTGCGGACGGGTAGCGGAACATGTCCACCAACGACAGTCCGCTGTCACGGTGTTCGAGGAGGCGCGCCCTGGCGACGACCACGAGCAGTGAGTTCCCGCCGAGGGCGAAGAAGCTGTCGTCAAGGCCCACCCGGTCCACGCCGAGTACCTCCCGCCACACGTCGGTGACCAGCCGTTCGGTCGCGTTCGTCGGCGGGGCGTACGCGGTCGTGCCCTCGGGCCGTGGGTCCGACAGGTCGGGCAGCGCCCTGCGGTCGACCTTCTTGTTCGGGGTCAGCGGCATCGCATCGATGGGGTGGAGGGCGCTGGGCAGCATGTAGCCGGGCAGCCGTGTCGCGAGGAAGGCGCGCAGTTCGGTGCCGTTCGTGGGCCGGTCGGTCGCCGGAACGTAGTAGCCGGTGATCCGTTGTTCCGCGCCGGTGCCCCGGATGACGGCGGCTGCCGAGCGGACGCCCGCGTGTTCGGCGAGCGCCGACTCGATCTCGCCGAGTTCGATCCGGTGGCCGTGCAGCTTGACCTGGTCGTCGAGTCGGCCGAGGAATTCGAGTGCGCCGCCGGGCGTCCAGCGGGCCAGGTCGCCCGTTCGGTAGACGCGTGCGCCGGGCCGGCCGGCGAACGGGTCGGGCTGGAAGCGTTCGGCGGTCGCCTCGGTGCGGTTGAGGTAGCCGCGGACCACGCCGTCCCCGCCGAGCAGCAGTTCTCCGGGTACGCCCGTCGGGCACAGCCGCGTGTCGCGATCGACCACGTAGGCCCGTACGTTCGCCAGCGGCCGCCCGATGGTCACCGGGCCGCCGTCGGGCGGGATCTGGGACGTCGTCGCCCAGACCGCGGCCTCGGTCGGCCCGTACATGTTGTGGACCGTGCCTGCGACGGTGTCGGCGAGTTCGCGGGCCAGGTCGGCGGGGAGCGCTTCGCCGCCCACCAGCAGCCGGGCGAGCCGGGGCAGTTGGGTGCGCGTGTCCTGGTCGGCCAGCAGGGCGCGGGCCAGCGAGGGCGTGCACTGCAGGTGCGTGACCGCGTGCTCGCGCAGTTGTTCGGCGATCGGTTCCTCGGCCGTTGCCAGCGCGGCGTTCCTGCGCTCCTCGGTGATCTCCCGGACGGTGGTCAGGTGGGTCAGGGCGTCGAGTGCCGCCTTCTCCTCGACTCCGAAGTCGATCAGGCAGGCGACCTCGTCGACGCCGGCGGCCTTCATCCTGTCCACCATGTCGGCGCAGACCTGCGGTGTGCCGAGCAGGCTGGCGGTGGCGAAGAACCGGTCGAATGCCCGGTCGACAAGTTCCCGCAGTTCCTCTGGGGGCAGCGCCTTGAAGTCCTCGGCGCTTCCGGTGGTGGTGCCGAGCGAGGCGATCAGGTCGAAGGAGGTCTCCAGGTACCGGCTCATCGGTTCCCGTACCAGCTCGCGCACCTCGTCGATGTCGGGACCGACGAACGTGTGGACCATGACCACCACGTGGCCGTCCCCGGGTCCGTGCCCGTGCTCGCGCCAGGTCTTGCGGTACAGCGCGATCTTCTCGGCCAGTTCCTCCAGGCTGTGCCCGAGGAGATGGGTGAGCACCCCGGTGCCGGCCTCGCCCGCCATCCGGAAGGTTTCCGGGTGCTTGGCGCTGGTCAGCCACACCGGCAGCTCTGGCTGGACGGGCCGGGGGTAGACGCCGACCTCGACCTCGGCGCCGACGCCGTTGCGCCGCGGCACCTTCTCGCCGCGCCACAGCCTCCGGACCTCGGCGAGGCCTTCCATCATCAGCTGCTTGCGCTTGTCGTACCGGTCCGGTGCGAGCGTGAAGTCGTTGGCGTGCCAGCCGGATGCGAGGGAGATGCCGACCCGGCCGGCCGAGATGTTGTCCACGGCGGACCATTCCTCGGCCACCCGCAGCGGGTCGTGCAACGGCAGGACCACGCTGCCCGCACGCACCTGGACCCGCTCGGTGACCGCGGCGACGGCCGCCGCCATCACCGAGGGGTTCGGGTACAGTCCGCCGAACTGGTGGAAGTGGCGTTCGGGGGTCCACACGGCCGTGAAGCCGTTGCGGTCGGCGAACTTCGCGCCGTCGAGCAGCAGTCGGTAGCGGTCGTCGGAGCTGGCTTCGGAGTCGCTGCCGAAGTATAGCAGGCTGAAGTCGATGTGGCGGGCGCGGGCCAGGGCCACCGCGTCCGGCTGCGCGGCGGCCGGGGCCGACGGCAGGGGCGGTTCACGGCGCAGCACGATCCGGTGGCCGTGTGTCAGCGCCCACAGCAGCTCGACCACGGAGATGTCGAAGGAGACGCTGGTCACCGCGAGCCAGGTGCTGGGCTCGTCGGCGCCGAAGACGTCGTTCATGCCGGCGAAGAGGTTGGCCACGTTGCGGTGGGTGACCATGACGCCCTTGGGCTGTCCGGTGGATCCGGACGTGTAGATCACGTACGCCAGGTTGTCGGCGGTGATCGCCGGGGGCTGGTTGTCGGGCCGGCTGTCCGGTGTTCCGGCCAGGTCGGGGACCACGACGTGGGCGGCGCCGAGGCGGCCGGCGGCTGCGGCGGAGCCGGAGTCCGCGACGACCAGTCGTACGCCGGCGTCGCCGACCATGAACGCCAGTCGGTCGCGCGGGTAGTCGGGATCCAGCGGGAGGTATGCCGCGCCCGCTTTGAGGATCCCCAGCAGGGTGACCATCAGCAGGGATGTACGGCCGAGGTGGACGCCTACCGGCTCGTCCGGTGCCACGCCGAGTCGGCGCAGCTGGCCGGCGAGCCGGTCCGCGAGCTTGTCGAGTTCGCGGTAGGTCAAGGTGGCGTCAGCCGCGACCACGGCGACCGCGTCGGGTGTCGCGGCCACTCGCTGCGCGAGCAGTTGGTGCACCAGGGCGTCGGGGGTCTCGGCCTGGGTGCCGGTCTGCCAGTCGGTCAGGGTGGCCAGCTCGTCCGCCGGCAGCACCGCCAGTTCGTCGACGGGGCGGTCCGGGGCGTGCGCGGCGGCGGTGATGACGGTGACGTACCGTTCGGCGATCCGCTGGGCGGTCGTGGCTTCGAACAGGTCCGTGCTGTACTCCAGCCGGCCGGTCACGCCGGCCGGGGTCCGCGTGAGGCTCAGTGTGAGGTCGAACCTCGACGCGCCGGTGTCGCCCAGCACCGGCTGCACCTGGCAGCCGTCCAGGCGCAGCCCCGTTCCTTCCTCTTCGTACCGGTAGCTGAACAGCACCTGGAACAGCGGGTTCTGGGCGAGGTCGCGGTCGGGGTGCAGCTCTTCGACGAGTTTCTCGAACGGTAGGTCCTGGTGGGCGAGCGCTCCCTTGACTTCCGCCCACAGTCGCTGGATCAGCTCACGGAACGTCGGGCCGGAGGCGAGGTCGCAGCGGAGCACCAGGGTGTTGGTGAAGAATCCGATGAGGCGGGCCAGTTCGGGCCGTTCCCGACCGGAGACCGGGGTGCCGACGACGACTTCGTCCTGGCCGGCGTGCGCCCGTAGGAGTACCGCGAAAGCGGCGAGCAGGACGCTGTAGAGCGTGACGCCTTCGGTCCTGCCCAGCTCTTCGAGGCGCTGGACCGATGCGGGCGGCAGCTCGAAGGTGAGCGCGGCGCCACGGTAGCTCTGCACCAGCGGGCGGGTGTGGTCGGTGGGCAGATGCTGGGTGGGCATCCCGGCCAGCCGCTCCGTCCAGTACGCCAGCAGCCGGTCCAGCTCGGGTCCGGCCAGCGTGCTCTGCTGCCACTCGGCGAAGTCGGCGTACTGCATGGGCAGGTCGGGCTCGCGGTGTTCCTGGCCGGTCAGGGCGGCCCGGTAGTGGACTTCGAGTTCCCTGCCGAGTGTGCCGACCGATGCGGCGTCGCAGGCGAGGTGGTGCACGGTGAGCAGCAGCCGGTGCTGCTGCTCACCCAGGCGCAGCAGGCGGGCGCGGATGACCCGGCCGGCCACCAGGTCGAAGGGGGCGCCGGCTTCCTCGTCCGCGAGCCGCGACGCCTCTTCCGGTGTCCGGCCGGGTGCGGTCAGGTCGATGACGGGTATGGACACGGGGGCGGGCGGCAGGACGACCTGGTGGGGGGTCCCGCCGGTGGAGCGGAAGGCGGTTCGCAGGATCTCGTGGCGCCGCACGATTTCGGTCAGCGCTTGTTCGAGCGCGGTGCGGTGCAGTGGCCCGGTGATGTCGTAGCCGAGCGGGACGTTGTAGACCGAGCTGCCCGGCTGCAGCTGGTCGAGGAACCACAGTCGCTGTTGTGCGTACGACAGCGGAGCCGAATTGTTCTCTTCCCCGGCTTCCGGTTCGATGGCTCCGCTCACTGTTGCACCTCGGTTTCCTGTGCGTCGCGCAGGAGCGACTCGCCTTTCTCGTCACTGGGCCGGTCGGACTCGGAGGGCGGCCGCACGGCGGTGCGGCGGTTGCGCGGCGTGATCGGGGCGGGGCCTGTTCTGGCTCCTGTCGTGGCGGCGGTCACGGCGTCCGCCAGGCTCGCCACGGTGGGTCGCTGGAGGAACGTGGAGATCGGGACCTCGACGCCGAAGGCCTCATTGACCTGGGCCACCAGCCGGGCCGCCAGCAGGGAGTGGCCGCCGGCGCGGAAGAAGTCGTCCGCGCGCCCCACCGGCTGGTCGTGGAGCAGCGCCGAGGCGAGCCGGGCGACGCGTTCTTCCGTCGGTGTCCGCGGTGCCTGCTCTGCCTGGGGTTCGGCCGGGGTGTTCGGTGTCAGGGCGGCCAGCGCGTCGTGGTCCACCTTGCCGTGTTCGGTGAGCGGCAGGGCGGGGAGCAGCACGATCCCGTCCGGGACCATGTACGCGGGCAGCCGGTCCTGGAGGAAAGCCAGCAGCTTCTCCTCGGGGGTGGTTCCGCTGGGCCCGTCGGTGCAGGCGTATGCCGTGAGCGAGGCTTCGGCTCCGGCCGCGAACGCGCGGGCGACGACGACGGCGTCCCGGACGTCCGGGTGCTCCATGAGTGTTGCCGCCACTTCTCCGGGCTCGATCCGGAAGCCCCGGATCTTCACCTGTTCGTCCGCGCGGCCGAGGAATTCCAGCTGGCCGTCGGGGCGCCAGCGGACCAGGTCGCCTGTGCGGTACAGGCGTGCGCCGGGTTGGGCGGCGAACGAGTCGGCGAGGAAGCTCTCTCGGGTGAGTTCGGGGCGGTTGACGTAGCCGCGGGCCACTGCCGTGCCGCCGAGGTACAGCTCGCCGCGGACACCGGTGGGCACGGGCTGTCCTTCGGCGTCCAGCACGTGGGCGTCGACCCCGCTGATCGGCCTGCCGATGGGCGGGCGCAGTCCTGCCGGGTCCGGTGGGACGAGGCCCGCTGTCGCCACCACGGTGTTCTCCGTCGGTCCGTAGTGGTTGAACAGCTGGAACGGCAGGCCCTCGGGGGGCGCTGCCGGCAGCACGTCGCCGCCGGTCAGCAGCTTGCGCAGTGCGGTGTCGGCCGGCCACGGTTCGGTCAGTACGGCTGCGGCGAGCGGGGTGGGCAGGAATGCTGCGGTGATCTTCTCGTCGCCGAGCCAGCGCACCAGTTCCGCCGGGGCGGCCCGCAGTTGCGGCGGGACGACGTGGAGGGTGGCGCCTGCCGCGAGAGTGGGCCAGATCTCCCACGTGGACGCGTCGAATCCGGGGCTGGCGAACAGTGTGGTGCGGTCCGCCGGATCGAGCGCGTACTCGGCTATGTGCCAGGCGACCAGGTTCGCGAGCCCCCGGTGTTCCAGTGCGACGCCCTTGGGCCGGCCGGTGGATCCCGAGGTGTAGATGAGGTAGGCCAGCCGCTCGGGGGTGAGTTGGTCCGCGTGGACCGGCTCGTCGGTGGTGTCGGCGTCCAGGTCGAAGACGTGCAGGCTCTGCGCGGAGGCCGGCAGCTGCAGCCGTGTACGGGGCGTGGTGAGGATCCGGCGTGCGCCGGCGTCCTGCAGGATGAAGGCGATTCGCTCGGCCGGGTAGCTCGGGTCCACGGGCAGGTAGCATCCGCCGGCCATGAGCACCGCGAGTTCGCCGACGACCAGCTCGGGGGAGCGATCGGCGTACACCGCCACCGGTTCCTCGGCGGTGGTGCCGGACTCGCGGAGGCGGTGGGCCAGTGCGCCGGCGCGCTGCCACAGCTGTCCGTAGCTGAGCTGCCCCTCGGGCCAGCGCACCGCGGTGGCGTCCGGTCGCGTCTGCACCTGCCGTGCGATCAGCTCGGTCACCGGCTGGGTGTCGGCCGCGGAGGGCCCGTGGGCCCAGCGGTCGAGCTGGTCCGCTTCCGCGTCGGGGAGCAGGCGCAGGGTGCCCACGCGTGCCTGCGGCCGGGCCACCGCGTCGGCGAGGAGGGTCAGGTAGTGCGTGACCATCCGCTCCATGGTGGTTTCGTCGAACAGGTCGGCCGAGTGCTCCCAGATCATGGCGAGGTCGTCGTCCTCGGGGCGGGGCGCTCTGCCGAGGCGCTGTTCGGCCCGCGGGATCACGATCACGTTGAGGTCGGCCTTGGCCGAGTTGTTCGAGCGTTCGGTGACCCTGCCGGTGAGCCCGCCGAAGTCGATGTCGGGCACTGCGGAGTCGTGGAAGCTGAACATGACCTGGAACAGCGGGGTGCGCGAGGGGTCGCGGGCCGGGTCGATCGCGTCGATCACCGCGTCGACGGGGGTGTCCGACCAGGCCAGTGTCTCGGCGACGCTCTGGCGCACCTGCGCCAGCAAGTCGCTGAACGGCTGGTCGGCCGACACCTTGGTGCGCATGACCAGTGTGTTGACGAGCATGCCGAGCAGCGGTTCCAGCTCGGGCACGTTCCGGTTCGCCGCACCGGTCCCGACGAGCATGTCCTGCTGTCCGGTGTAGCGGTACAGCAGTGCGGCGAAGCCGGCGTACATGGTGGAGAAGAGCGACACCCGGTTCTCGCGGCTGAAGGCGCGCAGCTGCCGGGCCAGTTCGGCGGGGATCCGGATCCGCGGCGCCCGGCCACGGAAGGTCATCACCGGCGGCCGCGGCCGGTCGGCGGGCAGTTCCAGCGTGTCCGGGGCGCCGGCCAGGCGGGCGGTCCAGTGGTCGACGTGCGTGCGCAGCACTTCACCGCGCATCCAGTCCCGCTGCCAGATGGCGTAGTCCGCGTACTGGACGGGGAGTTCGGGCAGCGGTGACGGTTGTCCGGCGACGAAGGCCGGGTAGAGGGCTCGGAACTCGGACAGGAACACCGAGAGCGACCAGCCGTCGTGGACGAAGTGGTGTTCCACGTGGAGGAAGGTGTTGTGCCCGTTTCCGTGGCGCAGCAGTACCCATCGGGCCAGGGGCGGCTTGGTCAGGTCGAACGGCTCGCGCAATTGTGCGGCGACGACCTCGTCGGCCTGTTCGGCCGGGACGTCGAGCACCTGCAGCGACGCCTTGGCCTGCGCGAGCGGGCGCTGGTAGCCGACTCCGCCGACGGATACGAAGGCGGTGCGCAGGACCTCGTGGCGGCGGACGATCTCGTCGAGCGTCGCGCGCAGGGCGTCGACGTCCACGTCACCCTGCAGGGACACCGTGGCCTGGAAGTTGTAGGCCAGGTTGCCGGGCGAGAGCTGTTCGAAGAACCAGACCCTCTCCTGCGGCAGGGACAGCGGGATCGGCCTGTTCCGGTCGGCTCGGCGCACCGGCGGTGCGGTCGGGGCGATCGCCTGGGCGGCGGGCTCGGGGCCGTTGCCTTCGGTCGCGGCGGCCCGCTGGTCGATGATCGCCGCGAGGGCTGCGACGGTGGGCGCGCCGAACAGCTCGGGCACGCTCACCACGGCGTGCAACTCCGCGGTGATACGGGCCGCGAGCCCAGCGACGAGCAGCGAGTTCCCGCCGAGGGCGAAGAAGTCGTCGTGAACGCCGACTGCCGTGCCGCCGAGCAGCCCGGCCACGATCCTCGCCAGTGCCGCCTCGGTCGCGGTGCGGGGCGGGACGGCGGTGTCGGCCAGGCCTGCCGCTGTGCGGTCGGGGGCGGGCAATGCGGCGCGGTCGACCTTGCCGTTGGGGGTCAGCGGCAGCGCGGGCAGCACGACGACCGCCGCCGGCACCATGTAGCTGGGCAGCCGGGCCGCGACGAACTCGACCAACTCGGCCGTGGGGACGCTGGTGACCACATAACCGACCAGGCGCGCATCCGGGCGGCCGGAGTGTTCGACCGCCACGAAGGCGTCCCGGACACCGGGGTGCTGCTTGAGGACAGTGGCCACCTCGCCGGGTTCGATCCGGAACCCGCGGATCTTGGCCTGGTCGTCGTAGCGGCCGATGTACTCGAAGACCCCGTCGGGACGGCGGCGGACCTTGTCGCCGGTGCGGTACATGCGCTGTCCGGGGGCACCGATGTCGGGCACGAACGCCGCCGCGGTGCTCGCCGGGTCGTGCAGGTATCCGCGCGCCACGCACGCGCCGGCCAGGCACAGCTCGCCGGCCTCGCCGTCGGGCACCGGGTCGAACCCGTCGAGCACGTAGCAGCGCACGCCGTCGACGGGCACGCCGATCGGCGGCGGCACGGGGCCCCCGGGCAGGACCTCGCCGGCCGTCACCTTCACCGTGCCTTCGGTCGGCCCGTAAAGGTTGATCACGGTGAACGGCAGCCCGTCGGGCACGCCCCGCTGCATCGCCGAGCCGCCGGTGTGCAGGTACCGGAGCACCGTGTGCGGGGGCCAGGTCTCGTCGAGGACGACCTCGGCCAGCGGAGTGGGCAGGAAGGTCACAGTGATCTGCTCGTCGGCCAGCCAGGCGGTGAGCGCGGACGGCGAGGTGCGCACCTCGGCGGGCGGCACCACCAGTGTGGCGCCGGCGGTCAGGGTGAACCAGATGTCCTGCACGGACACGTCGAAACCGGGACTGGCCAGCAGGGTCGAGCGGTCCTGGCGCCGCGTACGGTAGGTCTTGTGGTGCCAGCGCATCAGATTGGCCAGGCTCGCGTGGGTCACCGCGACGCCCTTGGGCCGGCCGGTGGAACCCGATGTGTAGATGACGTAGGCCAGTGCGTCGCCGTTCGGGCCAGGCGGTGCCAAGGCGGTCACCTGGGACGGTTCCTTGGTCAGGTCGACCAGCAGGACGTCGTCGCCCAGCGGTGCCCCGCCGGACACCAGCGGCGCGGTGCTGAGGACCGCGACGGCGCCGGAGGCCTCCAGCAGTTGGCGGATCCGCGCGGCCGGGTGGGCCGGGTCCAGCGGCAGGTAGGCCGCGCCCGCCAGCAGGACGGCCAGTTCGCCGACGACCAGTTCCGCCGACCGGTCGGCGTAGACGGCCACGACGCTGTCCTGGCCCACCCCCCGCTCGGTGAGTTCGGCCGCCAGAGCGGACGCGTGCGCGGCAAGGCTTCGGTAGGTCAGCCTCAGGTCACCGTCCTGCACCGCGACCGCATCGGGTGCCTCGGCCACCCGGGCGTGGAATTCATTGAGCACCATCTCGCACGTCATCCTTCACTGCTGAGAGTGGGTGGCTGAAACGGATTCCTGCGCGGCCCGGCGCAGACTCAGCGGACGCATGTCCGTCCAGGCCTCGTTGATGTGGGCCAGGCATTCCGCCTTGGAACCGCTGACACCGCCGCTGCTCCAGCCGAGGGGCAGGTCGCGGTCGGCGGGCCAGATCGAGTACTGCTCCTCGTCGTTGAGTACGACCACATAGGAGTGGGTGTCGTCGCCGTCCATGGGTTCCTCCGGTTCGGCGGGATACGGGGTGGTTTGCTGCTGGTCGCGCCCCTGCGGCCGTCATTCCGGGCGTCGCGGCCGTGGGCACGCGCACGGCGGCCACTGCGGGCGCTGCGGGCGCTCTGGGCGCTCTGGGCGCTGTGGGCGCTGTGGGCGCTGCGGGCGCTCTGGGCGCTGTGGGCGCTCGCGCCGCGGGAGGCCGTGACGACTGAAATGGATGCGGAGCCTCACAACCGTTCCTCCGCGTGAGGCCCGGAAACGGCCGACCGCCTCGGCACCGTCAAGGCAACCGTGCCGATTCCGCACTCGCTGACCGGCGAGCACTGGATGCTTGCGGACACCGAGGCCACGGCCGTCGGCGAACTACCGCCCCCCATGCGTTCCATTCCGACAGCATGGGTCGCATTGGTTCGCGCCGATAGAGTATGGCAATTACTCCGGTAGTCCGTTAATTCAAGGATTGGGTGGATAGGCGGACTTCGCCGGCGAAGAAGACCTCTACGTCGGGCCGCGCTCGGGGTCCCGGGCACGTGCATCCACGGAGAGGCGGTGCGGCCAGCTGAACTCCGTCCCGTCTTCCTGAGGTTCGGTGTGCCAGGCAGTCTCATAGCCCCAGTAGGGGAGAAGGCCGCCGGCCACGAAGCACGTCACCACTGCGGACATTGGCAGCGACCCCGGTCAGCGGTACGCGGCGGCCCACTCCCTCCGGGACGGCAGCGAGAGATCGAGCCCCTTCGCCTCTGCCCGCCCAAGGATCTGCTCGACCGGTTTCTGCAGTCACAGCAGCGCTGCGCTTAGCCGGTACCGACACGGAAACACTCCCCCAAGACCCTCACCACTCTGTGTGACGATGACGACACAGAGGGTGGATGCCGGGTCTGGCCATGGGAAGCCAGGCCGACGGCCAGAAGAGTCGACGCCCATCGCACGGGCGCGGGGTGGAGAGAAGCGGGGTCGACGCGCAGGTGGCGCAGGACGTCGTCGATGCTCACCACCACTCCTCTTTCCACGGACTCAGCGACTCGGCAGCCGCGCCCCGGACTGCCCCCGCCAAGTTCCCGCCGTCGTCACTCGGCGTAGACGGTCAGACACCCCTTTTATTGATACATCACGGCAAAATGCGCGAATATAGCTGAAGAGGCTGTTTCGGTATGCGCCACGGGAGCCGCAGATGGACGCCTTGGACGAATTTCATCGAAGCGCTTGCCCATCGGCTCTTCTGACGCTGGACAGTGCCGTGCACGACCTCAACGCTGCTATGGCCACGGCGCTGGGCAGACCGGCGGAGCAGTGCCTGGGGCGTGACTTCGGTGATCTGTGGCCCGCGAGCCAGCGGAGGTCGGCCGAAAATCTGGTGGCCCACGCCGCCAGGGCGGATGCGGTCGCAATGCGGGAGCTGGAGTTTCCCGGGCGAGACGGAGTACCCATTGCCTGTTTGCTCGAGGCGCGACGAGTGAAGGATCCCGCCGGTGACAAGCAGCTGATGTGGGTGCGCGTCCTGGATACACGAAACGACCTGGCCAGCTTGCTCATACCGTTCCGGCTGGCCGTCGCGGCCGCCGGCCTTGGCTTGTGGATGTATTCACCCGAGAAGGACCGGATGGAGTGGCTCGGCGGCCTCCCCAGCCTGGTCGCGCTCATCCCGGATCCGACTGCGCCGATGTCCAGAGTGATCTCGGCAGTGCACCCGGACGACAGGGAGGCCTTCTGGCAACTGCTGCACTCGACCTCCTTCCAGCAGTCCCCCTGGCTGAGGCTGCGGTACCACACCCCGCGCGACGGCTGGCACCAGCTGGCCGTTCAAGTCCGCCGGCTTCAGCTGGGCTTTGACGGCCCCGAACGGATCTTCGTGGTGGTCCGCGACGACACCACCCAGGAGAAGCGGAAGCAGAAGGCGCAGGCCGCGCTGACTGCCGAGCGGCAGCGCGCCAAGGACACCGCCGACTTCTCCTCCGCCTTGATCACCGCAGCCTCGGAGCAGGAACTGCAGCAGGTCGTCCTGTCACGGCTCGCCGCGACCTTCGGCGCCGGCGCCGCCGTGCTCGCACTCGTCGACGACAGCCGCCTGCGCATCTCCACCGATGCCAGGATAGACATGCGCGAGGTCAAGGCCCTGCACGGTCTGCGGCTGGACCAGCCGACCCCGCTGTCCGAGGCGATCCGTACCGGCGAACCGCAGTTCATCACCGACCGGGACGACTTCACCCGACACTGGCCGCACGCCCCGCATCTGCGGCTTCTCCGGCTCGGCTCCGACTACGCCATCTCCATCACCCCTCTCAGCGAACCCGGCGATCAGCCGCTCGGGGCCTGGGCGATGCTCTACCCCCGCGGATACCTGTCGCCCGTGGAGGAGCAGATGCTCGTGGGCACGCTGGCCGACCTGGCCGGCCAGGCCCTCAAGCGGATCAGGTTGCAACAGGCACACGTCGAGCTGGCCACCGCGCTGCAGCAGACCATGCTCCCCGCGCTGCCCGAGCACCTTCCGGGTCTGGAGGTCGCCGCCCGCTACCACCCCAGCCAGGTCGGGCTGGACATCGGCGGAGACTGGTACGACGCCTTCATGATGCCCGACGGCGCGATCGCACTGGAGATCGGCGACGTCCAGGGGCACGATGTCGACGCCGCCGCCGTCATGGGACAGGTCCGCCTGTCCCTACGCGCGATCGCCGCCCAGGAACCGGATCCCGGTACCGTACTGACCCGCACCAACGAGCTGCTCGTCACGACCGCCCCCGCACGATTCGCCAGCTGCACCATGCTGCACATCGACCCGCGCGATGGACAGGTCACCGGCACCAGCGCCGGCCACGTGCCACTGCTGTGCGCACACAGCGACGGCAGCTACAAGGTCCGCGAGCTGCCGGGCGGGCCGGTTCTGGGCGTCCTGTCCGGCACCGAGTACCGCGAGGAGGTCTTCGCCCTGGACGACGACAGCGCGCTGGTCATGGTCACGGACGGGGTGGTCGAAGGACCGGGCCTGACGCTGGAAGCCGGACTGGAACGCGCCGGGACACTGGCCGCCCAAGCCGTCCACGACGGACTGAACTCCGAGGAGACCGCTGACCGCATCCTCGACGCCGCGCTCGCGGTCGACCACCTCGACGACGTGGCCGTGCTGGTCATTCGACGCGCATGACGACCGAGCGCAGAGGGCACAGTCGGCATCTGTTCGCACTGCCGCGGACTCCGGGTCGAGGGCCGTCACGCCGCCTCCTCCTCGGCCGTTCCTGAGCGCTGTCCGGATCCTGTCCGTCCCTTTACAGCATCGGGAGCAGGCTCAGGACTTCGCAGGGCTGTTCGCCGTGGAGGCCGAAGTCGTTGGGCGGCCACGCTCGCCGCCAGCCCGGCCCGCTGAGCGTACGGACAGGCTGTCCGGGAACAGCTCCCCCTCCACAAGCCGGCCGGCGACCGGTTCTTCACCACCCACGCCGAACCGGTGTCCCCCTCCTGAGCACTGCCGGCGCCGCGATCCGGTGAAACCTGCCGCTCAACTCTGAACGGTGTGAGGTGGAGCAGGCCGGGAAGAGGGCCGTGCGGCACGCCCGCAAGGACACGGACGGGGAGTAGCGGATGGACATTGCCCTGCCGGCTGTCAGCGGAGGGCGACCGCCGCGCTCGTTCGTTCGGTGGCGATCCTGACGGCGAAGCCCGCAAGCGCGGTGCCCATCACGTAGCGGTGCAGGCGCTGCCACAGCGGGTGCCGGGCGAAGAACCCGGCGACGGAGCCGGCCGTCACGATGAAGAACGCGTTGCCCGCGACCCCGACCGCGATCTGGGTCAGCCCCAACAGCACACCCTGCAGGGCGACATGGCCGCGCTCCGGGTCGACGAACTGCGGCAGCAGCGAGATGTAGAGGATGGCGACCTTGGGGTTGAGCAGGCAGGTGAGGAGGCCCGTCAGGAAGAGCTTGAGGGGCCTGTCGTGCGTCAACTCCTGGCTTGTGACGGCTGATCGGCCGCCTGACCGGACGGCTTTCCAGGCCAGCCAGAGAAGGTAGGCCGCCCCGGCCAGCTTGATCGCCAGGTAGATCTCCGGCACCAGCACGAAGACGGTGGCGATACCGGCGGACACGGCGAGGAGGTAGACCAGGAAGCCGAGGGCGACCCCGGCCAGCGAGATCAGGGCCGCCCGGCGACCCTGGGCGATCGAGCGGGAGACCAGGTAGATCATGTTCGGCCCCGGGGTGAGCACCATGCCGAGCTCCACCAAGGCGATCCCTGCTATTGCTCCCAGCCCGATCACAGCACTACCTCCGTACACGCGGTCTCCTGGGCGCAACCTAGCAGCTCACGGCCATGTGCCGGCTGCGAAGCCAGTGCGAGGGTCGGCGAGCAGATGGAGTACAATAATGGGGGAACCGCTTCCGGTTGACCTGTTCGGGTCGACGGGAAGACATCTCGTCCCCCACGAAGGCGCCGTCCATACACTGCGTCACCCCGACCCGCATATCGGCCGCCAGGGATGCCGACTGAGCGGGAAGGCCCCCAACAGCCCCTGCAGGCCCTCGGACTCATGCGCCCCACGCTGGTACTCGTCCAACTCGACATCGAAATCGAGCGTGCCTTCGCCCGCATGAAGACCGGGGGCTGGTCAGCCGGCAAGCCGTAGATCGTTGTGAGCATGCCGGCTCTGCGGTACGCCTTTCCGCGGTTCGGGGCCGTCGGGCAACAAGTCCCTTTCAATCACTGTTACCTCGCCGACGGCATTTGACAGGGCTGCCGCGCACAGTAAGCCAGTGATACCCGCACCAATGACGATAACCCGGCGCGGCATGCACCCTCCAGATCACGATGGAACAGAGACCTCGACCGTATCTTCGTAATGCCGGTTCCGGTAGAAGATCATGTCGCTGGCTATGTAGCGCGCTGTGGGACCGCACCCGGCGAATCGGTCGGGATACCGGCCTGCTGCTGGCGGCTTCGCCGGCACAGCGCCGCCCGGACGGGCTCTTGCGAGCCGTGCGCGGCGCCCGACGTGGCCGCCGGCGGCTGGGCATCGAGCGTCAGTGATCACGCACCGGGCATCGAGAGCGTCCTGTGGGCAAGGAACAGTCAGGGCAGCAATATGGGGCCTGACAGACACGTCGGGGCATCGAGCACATCCCCGCCTGGCCGACCGGATGCCGCCGTCCTCCCCACCGCCGGGAACACGAGCGGCGGCGCTTCCTCGCCATCACCAGCATGGCTTGCACCCTCGTCCCGGCAGGACGTCCAAGACGAAAGGACCTGAAGGAGCGACGTGCTGCCATCGCACGACCACAGGACGGAAAAGCTGCGCTGGGAGGTTCGTGTTCCCGGAATCGGCGTAACGTCTGTGCGCATGGACGTTGAACTGGTCGAGGGCGCAGGTGAGTTAGAGTCCCTGATCGCCAAGGTTGAAAAGACCGGCGAGCGCGTCCGGCTCACCGCGGACAACGAGCCGGCACGAGTGCTGCTGCCGGCAGCCGAGCTGGCAGAGCTGGAGTACTGGGCCGCACGCCAGCACAGGGGCGCCCGGCCAGCGAGCGAGCCGGCACATCAGTGCCCGCCGGGACCGACGGCATACGGGCCTTACGTCGGCTACAGCCACCCCCACGGAGGCATGACAGTCACGCGGGGCCGGGTTGTCGTGGCCGAGCTGCGCGACGCCGAGACAGTGGCGTGGCTGGAGGAGCAGGCCATGTACGGGCGTCAGGGGTACATGGGCCCGAAGCAGTCGGCAGCATTCGCCGAGTTCCTCGCCCGCTGGGCGCCGGTCGGCGACGAGCAGGGGGCGACAAAACAGCGGGGCTCACGGAACGTCGCCTCCGCCGGACAGGGAGGACAGGGCGGCCAAAGCGAATGAGCGACGGTGGCCGCGCGGCCGTCGCCAGGCGGAACCCGCGGTATGACTTGTGAGGCGGCCGTGCAGAGACCGCCGCCTCCGACTGCTCGTTCGGTGTCGGGGACGGTCGACCGCAGCTCACTCACAGCAAGAGCCCTACCTGCACGGAGACAGCACGCGTATCCAGGCAGACGCCGCCATGCTGTGCAACCAAAGAGGGAAGGGCAACTTCTCAGCTTCGCTGCGCCAGCGCCAAGGGCTCAGCATTCGGAAGACAAAGGATCTGCGGGCTACACCAACGAGCAGGGCACGAACTTCCCGGTCACCCTGCGCTTAGAGTGCTCGCGGCTCACCCCGAGTGGCTGAATTTTCCGTACTGCGTCCTTCGCGGGCACCTTCCACCGGAACACTGTGCCGTCACCGTCGGCGTAGGCGATCGTCCCGCCCTTCGCCTGCACCGCCGTCAGATCGAAAGCGATCATCCGCCAGTGGTAGGTGCCGGCCTTCACCATGCCCCCGCCGGTGAATCCGTGGGGAGTGATGGACGACGCGTCGTTCTCACCCTCGTCCAACGCGTGGCCGTCGGGCGCGATCCACTGCCAGCCGCCGCTTTCGATCGGCGCTGACTCACTGGCCGCAGTGCTGCCGGTGGCCCGTTCCTTGACGGTGATGACGGCGTACATCCCGTTGGCCGCGGTGTTGCCCATGACGGTCCTGGCATAGACGACGGTTGTGGGAGTGACCTCGAGGTCCCCTCCACCAGGACCGTCGACAGGCGACTGGGAGCCGATCGACTTCGCCGGCTTACCCCAGGCGAGTGGCGGCGGGGCTGACGGTACAGGTGCGCATGATCTGGTTCCCCCAGGTCGGTGCAGCGGGAACGCATCACGGTAGGTGCCCGTGAAGGAACGACGCAGGGGAGTAACCAGGTCGTGACACGGCCACCGCCTGTCGACGTCCGCCTGGGCCCTGACCTCCGGGTCATCGAGAACCGCCGGTACGCCCCCATCGGCCCAGCCGTCGAGCAGCCGGACCTCACGCGTCCGGTGGAGCAGGGTGAAGGAGGGGCGTTTCCCGTATTCGGGGGAACACCCCTGGTCTCCGAGCATGAGCGGGTGGGTCCTTCCACGTTCGACGGCAGCTCTTGCGCATGTTCTCCGGAGGCGGTTGGTGATCACTCCGTCGAGCGCTGTTCTCGAGCCTTTACTGCAGCGCCGTGCCGTCACCGCGTCGTTGATCAATTCGCTGTGCCTTGGCAGGTCGCGTCCGTAGGGTTCCTGCATGAGGGATGAGAGTGAGCGGGCCGTGCAGGCGGCTGTCGATGGGGAGATGCGGCTTCTCGATCCCGAGGTGCGTGCTTCCCCCGCCCGTGTCCTAGAGCTGCTGGATCCCGACTTCACCGAGATCGGGGCTTCTGGACGCCGATGGGATGTGGAGTCGATCCTGACGGTCACGAGTGGCGGTTCGGTGTCCCCGGAGTCTCGGGTCAAGGTCAGCGAAATGTCAGGAGTCGTCCTTGCTCCGGGCGTCGTTCACCTGACGTACTTCGCCGACAACCAGGGCCGTCGGGCATGGCGGAACTCGTTGTGGCGTCTGACGGAGACGGGCTGGCGGATGTACTTCCACCAGGCAACTCTGACCCGTTGAGCGGGTGGGACCGCGTACTGCGAAGACCGCCATCTACACGGCTGCCGGGCAGCTGCAGCGGCCGGCTTGGGGTTGGTGGCTCCGGCCGGCTTGCGCTCAGGGTGCCGGGATGATCGCGATGCCAGAGGAGTTCGCACGGACCACCGTGGACCGCGAGGGGAAGGCCGGGGCGGAATGGCTTGCCGAGCTGCCCGGGATCGTGGAGGAGTTGCTGGAGCGCTGGGGGTGCGTGCCGGATGGCGAAGTCATGCACGGGGGCGTAGGCGTCATCGTTCCGGCACGGCGGCGGGCTCAGGAGAGCACCGTGCTCAAGGTGTCGTTTCCGCATCCCGGCAACGTCCATGAGCCCGCGCGCTGACGCTCCTGGAAGCCGATGACCTGCGCACGGCCGTCCACCGCGTCTTGGACGTCTTCGCAGATGCCTCGGAACTCGACCGTGAACGCGTCCAGCGGTGGGCCCAGTTCCATGCCGTACGGGCTGCATTCTGGGGACGGCGCCACGGTTTTCGCATCGCCCGCAGCGGACCACGGCTGGACTGGCTCACCGAATTCGCCGGTCACCTGGCGGAGTTGCTCACCGACCGCTCGTAGGCCGGGTTGCGTGGATGGACGAGCGCGGCCGCCGTAGATCATCGTGGGCTGGATCCTGGGCGACGACCATCGTCGCGGGCGTGCCCCGTGCGGTCAGCCGCCAACGACCGCTTCCGGAGACCGCGAAGCTTCGCAGAACACGCCCCAGAGCCGGTGACACGACCTTGTGGATGTCTGCTGGTGAGGTGTGACCGGTACGACGACTCCGCCGTTCGTGAGGTGGCGGGTACGTAATTACTGCCGTTGAAGCTGGAGTCAGCAGGTGCTCACGCGCTCCCAGGCGCCCCACGCCGTGGTGCCGCCGGGTTCGTTGCCCCTCGTCCACCACTTGGCCTTCCAACTGCTGCCGTTGTGGGATACCACATCCGCGAGGTGGTATTCGGTGTCGTGATCCCAAGGTGCGGCGGTGCAGGTTCCCCCTCCGCCCGTCGGGCCGCCGGTCCCGCCAGGCGCCGAACCGCCCGGGCTCGCTCCACTCGAGGGTGAGCTGCTCGGGGAGGGCAGCGTCCATTGCTGTCCGGCACGGCCCGTGCAGGTTTCGATGGTCAACGGTGCGCCGGCGGCTGAGCCGGCGGACGGCGCTGTCAGGCACAGCCCGGCCTTGACGTTCTTGAGGGTCTTGTCCTGCTGAACGGTCCATCGCTGGGCGGGCGTGTCGTTGCACGTGTACAGCTGAACGGTGGTGCCTGGGGCGACTGCCCCGCCCTTGACGTCCATGCAGGTGCCGGAGCCCTCGATGCTGAGCTGGGCGGCGGTGGTCTGGGTGCCGGTGGTGACGGTCCAGGAGTGGGCTGCCGTGCCGTTGCACGGACGCCACTGGAGTGGGGTCCCGCTGCTGATCTTGCCTCCGGCGGTGCCGGCGCACTTCCCGCTGCCCTGGATGGGACCGGCGGGATCGGGACCGATGGGATCAGCGGGCACGGCGCGATCAGCGGGCACCGTGGTATCAGCGGCTGCCGATGACAGCGTCTTGTCGACCTGAATCGCCATGGCGACAGGATCGCCGGTGGGCGTGGTCGGGTAGGTCTCGTGCTCATGCGCCCAGGCGTCCTCGATCGCGAACCAGTCGAGAGGCTTGGGGGAACCCGCGGCCAGCGACTCGAAGTACTTCTGCCAGCGCATGGCGTAGAAGTCGGAGACCAGTCCGGACCATTCCCGGTTGGCGTAGTCGTGCACCTGTGCGCTGCGAGCGGCGGTGTCACCCCAGGTGGTGATGATGGAGCGGGCGTCGTACTCCAGCCGCGCCTTCTCGGAGTCCGTCTTCGCCCAGGACTTTGCGGCTTCCAGCCAGGGGCCGAGCAGGAAGCGGGAGTCGGTGGCGAGCAGCTTGTCCAGGAGTTGCTCGTCCTTCTGCCACTCGGCGACCAGTGCCGTGAAGCGGGTCGTGTTCTTGCTGTCGTGGGCGGCTTTGATCAGCGGCAGCAGCACGCGGCTGCGGTTGACCAGGGCCTGTCGGGCGATGTCCACGAGGTCGAACGTGTAGGCATCCGTGGCCCGCTTGTCCGGGGCGACCTGGAGTAGCTCGGCGAGAGCCTTTTCGACGGTGGAGGCGTCGTAGCGCATCTCCTGCGGGCTCCAGGTGGCCGCAGTCTTGACCGCGAGGTCGGGGCGGGCGGCGAAGAGGCTGTCCTGTGGTTCGCTCCACTGGCCGGCTTTCGTGCTGTACGGGCCTTGGCGCAGGAGGTCCCAGGCGGCCTCGGCATGCGGGTCCTGCCCGCCGTAGCGGCGGGCGGAGTACTCGGCGAACCAGGCCTTCTGGTCGACGGTACCGGGCCGCCAGCCGAGTTCGGTGAACAGTTCGAAGCCGGCGGGATTGGTGCCGGTGCCTTCGGGGAGGTAGGCGATGCCCTTCAACGCGGGCGAGGATTTCCGCAGCCTGGCGAAGCGGTTCAGCCACTCCCCGGTGTTGCCGCCGGTACTCGTGTGACCACCGAAGTTGTCGATGATGCCGAAGGCGTAGGGGGCACCCTCCCAGGTCTTGTCCCGGTCGAGGGTCTCGGCGCTGGTGTAGCGGTCGGACAGTCCGTCCACGATGAGCAGCTTGCTCTTGTCCACTGCGTTGGTCATGTCGGTGCGGGGGTTGTTCAGCCAGCCGATCAGTACCCAGGTAGCCGAAGGGTGGGCATTCTGCAGTGCGTTCATCACCGCTCGGGCGGCGGCTTTGACGTTGATGTCCCCCGCCATCCCTCCTTCGTGCAGCGGATCCATCTTGTACATCGTCGTATCACCGAACCGCTCGCGCTGGTGCTTGTAGTACGCGGCGGCGACCTCGGCAAACCGCGGATCGGTCGGATCGAGCCAGGAGGGCCGGGCATAGCCCACCCAGCTTCCTTGAGCCACGACGTTCGCTCCGGGATTGCGGTTGGCGAAGTCGCTGGGCACGGTACCGAAATATCCGGGCAACACCGGGGTCATGCCCAGTTCCCGGATCCGATCGGCGATTTCCTTTCCCAGGGTTGCGCGGGCCTCGATCAGCTGCTCGGAGACGGGGCCGCCGCCGGACATGTTCTGGAGCAGCCACCACGGCTGATGCGCCGGGGAAGGGATCCACTTCTGCAAGTCGTCCGCGCTGTACCCGAACTGCTGGAGCGCCTTGTAGTACGGATATTCCGCGCCCGCCTGCACATAGACTTCGTTGACACCGTGCAGGGCCAGCAGATCGATCATGCGCTGGTACGAGTTGAAGTCCCGGTAGGCGCCCGAATATCCGTCGTCGGTGTCGTTCAGCGCGTAGCGGTGAGGCACTGCCGCGGACTGGGTGATGGTGCCGTCCACGGCAGGCAGGGTGGCCGGCAGCTTGGCCAGGCTGTCACCCGGCCAGCCGATGTCCACCTTGGCGACGTGCTTGAGATACCAGCCGATGCCGGTGAGCAGTGTCGCAGGCGAGGAGCCCTCGACCTTGATCGCGCCGGCGGTGCCGGAGACGGAGAAGGTGTCCCCCGTCTGCGGTCTGGCGACCGGCACCAGCGTGAACTGGTCCGCCTGACTCTCGTGCCCGCGAAGCAGTCTCTTCAGGGCTGCGACGGCGGGCTTGGCGTCGAAGCCGGCGGGCCCGGTCGGTGCCTGTGGCGGGGCAGCCAACTCAGCTGCGGCGGGCGCCACCAGGCCTGCCATCGCCGCCAGAGCCACACCCCACAGGACGACACGACGCCGGGCTCGAAATCTGTGCATGGTGGATCTCCGGGGCGGTATCAAAAGAGCCTGTGACTAAAGGTCTAGACCCGTTGGGCCTCACAGTGTGAAGCTCTCCCCCCTGCCGAGGCAACGGTTTCATCAACGAGGGCCGAGCCTTGTCACGGGCGCACAAGAAACAGGTCCGCATTCGTCGCACGCGACTGAATTTCACACCGGCACAGGACCATGTCTGCGTATTTGTGGATGTCTGACGAGACGCTCAACTGGCTCCAAGGTCCGCGGTCGCTGCGGCCTCCCGCACCACCCGCAGATAACGGGTTGAACACATGCCGACGCCCCGCGGACGGGTGCATCGTTTGCTCGGAGTGTGAGTGCTTCGAAGAGTGACGGGAACGATGTCGTGTTCGCACAGCTGAAGGGGGCCTACTGGCTGAGCGAGCCCGACGCGGCGGAATGCCGGTGGTGCAATGATTTGTTCAGCCAGCCAAGCGCTCGGAAACCGGCCGGTACCGAAAGGAAGCTGAGCGACCGGATGCTGCGGTTGCGTATGGCCATGCTGCCGGTGGCCGTCCTCACAGTGGCCGCCGCCGTCCTCGTCGGCATGCTGGGCTGACCCATCCGCCTCCAGCGTGGCGGACATGGGCGCCGGGCGCCCGGGCATCGCGGTCGCGTCGCAGAACGTCTGCGTGGACATGTCCAGCGCCGGGCGCACCGGCCGCGGGAACAGGCACCCGGTGACGACCGCGCACAGCTCATGGCCGGTGACCAGGTCCAGCTCACCGACAAGACCCAGCCACAGCGAATCGCCGTGACGCACCGCCAGGGAAGTGATCCCTCCTCCCCCGCTCATCGCGCCTCCCCGTGTTCCAGGAGGTATCAGAGGTGCGTACCGAGGTGTGCGGGAGGGAGGCGGCCTCCGAGCATGCTGGCGCCGGAGACGCCGTCGCTCTTCACAGATCGCGGCCGGGACGGTGACGCCGAGGGACAGGGTCGTGAAGGAAGTCAGGCACCACACGGTCGGGGCGACGGTGCGCAGCTCTGTCCCCTCGGCATGGATCAGGTTCAGGATCCTGCCGCGGACCCGGTGGCGATGGGACGGGTGGGGTCGGTGATCCAGTTGCTCCATGAGCCGATGTAGAGCCCGGCGGAGATTCCGGCTCTTTCGAGGGCGAGAACCTGCTGGGCGGCGCGTACGCCGGAGCCGCAGTAGACGCCCACCTCAGAAGCCCTGTCCGCGCCGAGAGCGTGGAAGCGGTCCCTGAGTCGTTCACGGGGGACGAGCAGTCCGTGTTCGTTGAGGTTGTAGTCGGCGGGGGCGTTGACGGCTCCTGGGATGTGCCCGGCCACCGGGTCGTAGGGCTCGACGTCGCCGCGGTAGCGCTCGGGTGCGCGGGCGTCGAGCAGCAGTCCGGTGCGGGCGACGGACGCCGCGTCTTCGGCGGTCAGCAGGGTCATCCCGCCGGGGCTCACCGTGAAATCGCCCCACTCGTGGGCTCTGGGGCCGCGCTCGACCTCATAGCCGGCCGCGGTCCAGGCCCGCAATCCTCCGTTCAGCACCCGCACCTGGCCATGTCCGGCCCAGCGCAGCATCCACCACGCGCGTGAGGCAGCGGTCATCGGATCCTGGCCGCGGCCATAGACGACGACCTCACGTTCCGGGGACACTCCCGCTTGGCGCATCGCTGCCTGGAAGATCTCAGGAGGGGGCAGCGGATGCCGGCCCTGCGGCCCTGGCGGACCGGCGAGATCGGCATCGAGGTCGACGAAGTGCGCGCCGGGAACGTGACCGCCTTCGTACTGCCGCCTGCCGTGGGGCCCGTCCCGCAACCACCGGACATCGAGCAGACACGGCCCACCCGGGCTGCTCAGACGCTCGGCAAGCTCCTCGACCTCGATGACCGAATCCACGCAGACAGGATATGTAATACCTAATAGGGATCAAGGAGCGCGGCTGTGTCTCTCACCCGAGGCGGCGCAGGCCTCCGAGAACCCGGCCGTCGGGGATCTGCACGCGACCCGGGAATGGGACAGCGCACCCGTACCCGCCGGATCATCCGGATCATCAGGTGGGCCTTCGCTTCATCGACGCCAACAACGGCCAGGTTGTCGCGGTCGGCCGTCCAGGTCGTCGCGGTCGGCCGGTGCCGGGCAGCCGCACTGACTGCACAGCATGGAGCCACCGCCGACTCAACCACCGTTACGAACGCCGTCCCCGCGACTACCTGGCTAACCTCGGTCTCGCTGCAGCTCTCTGCTGCTACAGACGGCTCGTCCACCTCACGACGTAGTACATGTCTGAGGAACCCTCGCTGCCGCCCCAGATTGCCGGCAGTGGCTCGCTCAAATCGTCATTCGGGGACGCGGTGCTGCTGGCTCATCGCGGTGACGAGGGTGGAGGAGATGTGGGCCAGGGTTGGATCGGAAGCGATGAAAAACGTTTCGACTTCGGCCAGTTCGTGGTTCATGCGGGCCATCGGCATTTCGTAGTCCAGGTCGGAAACGCCGCGGACTCCGCGGATGACGACGTCGATTCCGGCTCGGCGGCAGTAGTCGACCAGCAGGCCGCCGGTGTGGGAGTCGACCGTGACGTTACTCAGGTCGGTTGCTGTCGCGCGAAGCCGGTCCAGTCGTTCCGCGATGGGAAAGCGGCCGGTCTTGTCCGAATTGGACATGACGCACACGACGACCTCGTCGAACAGGAGGGCAGCGCGCCGGAGTACGTCCTGGTGCCCGGGAGTGACCGGGTCGAAGGATCCTGGGAAGAGGGCTCGCATGATCGGGAAGAGTAACAAGCGGCCGCCCCCGGTAGTGAAGTACCGGATGGTGTCCTGGGCGGGAGGCTGGGCTTGGCGGGCCATGCGGCGTCGGCGAGGTTGTGTCCCGTGGACGTCTCCACCCACACACGGTCAGCACGTGACACGGTGGCCCACCCATGAGATGCCCCCCTCGCGGGCTTGTGCAATGCCCTGCAAAGGCTGTTCCGCAACCGCTCTGGCGGTGGGCATGGGCGGAGCACGCCGTCCGGGTCCGGCCTCAGGAACGATGGGGTCATGGATCCATTGCTGCACCGACTACCAGCCGCCTTCTGGATCGTTCCGTACGTGGGCTCCCGCTTTCCGGGGTCGCCGGAGGTCGCTGACCTTCCCGGCCTGGTGGAGGGTGCGAACTGCCAGCTGTTCGCCTACGAGGTGCTTCGGCACTTCAGCCTGGCGCCGCCTGACCTGCGTTCGAGTGAACTGTGGGCCGATACGCGGGCCACAGCTCGCGTGCCGGTTGCGAAGCCGCTTGACCTGGTGTTGTTCAACGCCACCGACGATGCTTATGGCGCTCACGTGGGAGTCTGGGTGAACGAGGGGCGTGTGCTGCATCTCTGTGCAGAAGTAGGGCGCCCGGTGGTCTGGGAGATGGCGGAGTTCGCGAAACGGCAGCGTTACCGGGTCTTGATCGGCATCAAGCGTGTGGTCAACAAGACCTAGAGTGCCGTCGGCTGAACTCGGCAGGTGCGGTATCTGCCATGGCGTCCGGGGCCCCCATGGGTGGGGTAGGCCATGGGGTGTTCCGTGTCGGCTGGTCATGGGGTCCCCCACCCGGAGGTTGTTACGCCCCCCTGGCGGCAGGCGGGCGCATCCCATGACTCGCTGACGGCCGTGCAGGTCACCAGCCCCTCGTCTCGGCTGCGTTGTCAGTGGTGGGAGATACGTTCGAGGCCTTGGAACCGCTGTTGCACGACAGGAGTGGACGATGACCGAGAGCAGTGTGCTGCCCGCGCTCAGGGTGGTGCTGACGGACGTCAACGAGCGTGTGGTGGAGGCGTGGCGCGCCGCGTTCGCCGATACCCCCGGCATCGAGATCCGCAGGGGCTCCATCCTCGACGAGGACGTCGACGCCTGGGTCACCCCCACGAACTCCCGGGGCCGGATGGACGGCGGAGTCGACGCCGTCATCAAGCGGTACCTGGGGTCCGGTATCCAGGTGCGCGTCCAGCGGGCGATCCGCGACCGGTTCGCCGGGCCCATGCCGGTGGGCAGCGCGGTCTGCGTCCCGTCCGGCGCAACCGTCCCCCGGTACCTGATATCGACGCCGACGATGGTGCGGTCCTCGCAGAACGTGAGCGCGACGCTGAACGTGGCGCTGGCGTGCGCGGCCGCTTTCCAGGCCGTCCACCGGCAGAACCGGGCGAAGCCGGGCAGTATCCGGTCCGTGGCGCTGGTCGGGATGGGAGCGCAGACCGGCCAGGTTCCGGCCCGGGTCTGCGCCAATCTGATGTGGACCGGCTACACGCTGTTCCACGACCACTGGTTCGAGGACGATGACGAGCTGCGGTCCACGATCATCTCCCAGCTCCATGGTATCGAGAACGCGCCCGTCGACCACCGGGTGCGCATCGTGCCGCCGACGGCCGTCACGCCCGTCGCCCCCGCTCCGGCGCACGGCACTGCCGCTCCCGCTCCCTCCGCCGCCCCCTCCGCCCCCTCCTCTCCTTCTGCCACGACGAGCGAAAGCGCCTCCGCCATGACCGGATCGACGACCGGCGTCCCGGCTCCGGACCAGCCACTGCAGCCCCAGTCCGATGCGAACGACCCCCTCGCCCTGGCCGAGCTGTTCGACGGCGGCGGGGAGGCCTGGCTCCCGCTGCTGAAGCCGGTCATCGAGGCACAGCCGGACGCCGCACGGTTCATCGGCAAGGGCCGCAGCCACGAGGTGGTCCCGGTCCGCGAGCTGACGTTCCAGGCGCTCAAGCCCAACCCGCCGCAGAAGTGGAAGGTCGTGGTCTTCGGCCAGAACCCGTACCCGCGGCCGGAGAGCGCCACCGGCATCGCCATGTTCGACAACACCTTCAGCGACTGGAAGGACAGCCAGTTCGGCCGGGTCGTCAGCATCCGGTGCCTCATCAAGGCGGCGGCGATGTGGAAGTACGGCATCGCCAAGAAGACCCCGATCGCCGACGTACGGGCGCTGCTGAAGGAGCGGGACACGGTCCAGCCGCCGGAGTGGTTCCAGGCGATGCTGACGCAGGGCGTGCTCCTGCTGAACGCGTCGCTGACCGCGAGCGGCGACGGGGCGATGGGTGCCGACCAGCACACGGCGTTCTGGCGGCCGGTCGCCGAGCGGATCGTCGAGGAGATCCTCAAGGCCAAGCAGGACGCGACCGAGGAGGACCGCGGGGTCGTGTTCGCGTGGTGGGGGGCACACGCCCGCAGCCTCAAGCGCGTCGTCCTGCGGCTCCAGCAGAAGTACCCGGACGTCGAGGTCCGGCACCTCGACCACGCGAATCCGGCGGCACAGGGCGACATCTTCTGCGAGGGCGACCACTTCGCCCAGGTCAACGACGCCCTGTCCTCGCTGGGCGCCGACCCCGTCGACTGGCTGCCGAGCAAGGGGTGGAACGTGCCGGCGGCCGGCGTGGGCGGTACGGACGGGGATGTCTCGGCGCGCATGGGCGCTTTCATCGAGTCGACCATGAACCTGCACCAGCTCTACCTGGAGCGCCTCACCAGCGTCAAGGACGAGGGCCTGGTCCTGCCCACGATCACCGGTGTCTTCGACACCCCGCTGATGGACTTCCAGGACGCCGTCGCCCCGGTCTCCGCGGCGCTGTCCGGGCTCGCCGGGCACATCCGGCGCTCCCGCGACTTCGGCAAGCGACGTGCGGACCAGGCGGCTGGCGGTGGCCTGTCCGCCGACGCGATCGCCGCGCTCCACCTTTACACCTGTGAGTCAGCCTTCTACCGCGAGATCAACAGCGTTCTGCGCTCCCCCGACCGCACCAGGGTCACGCCCTACCTGCCGTACCTGCGGCTGCTGTTCTCGGCGGTCTCGGAGCTGCCGGCCTACACGCAGCCGTTGTGGCGCGGGGTGTCCCTTGACCTTCGGGCGCAGTACCCGGTGGGCCGGACGGTGACCTGGTGGGGCGTCTCCTCGTGTACCTCCGAGCTGAAGGTGGCCAGGGCGTTCTTGGGCAGTCGCGGCAAGCGGACCCTTTTCGAGGTGACGCCGGCCCGGGCGGTCGGGATCAAGAGCTTCTCCGCCTTCACCGGTGAGGAGGAATACATCCTCACCCCGGGTACCCAGCTCAAGGTGACGGAGGTCAAGAGCGAGCCCCGCGGGCTGTGCACGGTCCGGCTGAGCGAGGTCACGGACGGCACTCCGGTGGTGTCCTGACCCCCCGTTCCAGCGTGGCCACGTTCGTGGTTGCCGAGCACTCGTGCCCGGCAACCACGTGGCACGGGCCAATGTCGCGGCAACCGGCGAGCCAGGCCATGGTGTGTTCGATGGGCCGGCGGTGTCGGCCAGTCGCTGTGAGGTCTCGGTGCCCTTGCGGGCGATGCGGTGGAGATCAGCGGCCCATTCGGCGCTGCTCGTCGAACCGACGCAGCACCCGTACCAGACGCCACATCCCGGCCGTCGCTCCGAGCAGTGCACCCCCCATCAGCACGCCCTTCCTCACCGAACCGGAGATGTCAAAGGCTAGTGCGAGGGTCAGAGCGACGGCGAAGACTGCCGCAGCCAGCGCGACGGCAGTCACCAGGGCGAAAACGATCTCCACCGTCATTGCGTCCTTTTCCCACCGCGACTCACGCCCCATGTCCATGCCGCAAGTCTCACATCATGGTCAAGTCATGGCGTCTGGGCCGGCCAGCCTGACTCTCCCGAGCGAAGGCGCGCTTGCCGATGGGATGACTTCGTATGCGTGCTCTACAACGACGTCAACTGAAGTCGGTGCGTCCAGCGAGGGCTGCGGCCGGCCCCACCGTTGCCGGCTCGGAGTGAGGCACCGTATCCGGGCGTGCTGTAGACCGAAGCCGTCCCGGCCACCGTGCAGAGCGCGATGAAGATTGTCCGTGTGCGCCGGAAACACAGCAACCGTACGGGCTTTCGACAGCGAACGTGCCTGGTCCCCGGCTGCGTCCGCGCCGCCCATCCCGCCCGTCCTCTCCCCCAACAGCGGGGATGTCCGCCCTCGGCGCAACAGTGATCCGGTCAGCGGTCCAGGATGGGCAGGCGGTCCAGGCCGGTGTCGGACATGATGCGGGCAACCGTCTCGTGCAGAGCGCTATCGGCCCCGATGACGGTCTCGAGCCCGCCGGGCAGCAGGTCGCGCTCCCGGTACCAGTCGCGCAACTGTGTCTCGTCGACCTCATCGGCGATCGGCTTGGCGGCGTGCCGGGCGAGTGTTTCGGCGAACGGCACGTCCAGGTAGTAGCCGTGTGTCCGACCGCGATGGTCGGCGCACAGCTGGGCGAGCATGTCGCCGTAGTGGTCGGCGTAGAGGATGCCTTCGATCACGACGTGGTACCCGGCGTCCAGGGCGTAGCGGGCCGTCAGGTCGATCAGCCCGATGTTCGCCGCTCCGGGCCGATCGTGCTCGCGGAGCACGACTCGGCGGAGATTGTCCTGGCCGACCAGCGCCAGGCCGCGGCCGAACCTCTCGCGCAGGCCAGCCGCGACGGACGACTTGCCCGAAGCGCTGTTACCGCGCAGCACGACCAGCCGGGTTCCTTCAGTGCCCACCATCACGGCCGCCACGCTACCAACGGCCGCCGACAGCACCCGGGCGTTCCCGGGCGGCGCCGGCGCCGACGCCCGGACGGGTGACCTTTCCCCTCGTATCCGCGGGAGCAGGCCTCGGTCAACTATGAGGAAAATCGCGCGCGTTCCGATACAACCTTCACCGTACTTCCGTATAGCAAACTCACAGCTGACGTGCGTCTCCTCCGATCGTCCGCGGATGGCTGCCCGTTGCTCCGCCGCGCAGCGTCCCTGCACCCTCCGATCTGGGGCAGTCGGTTGTGGCTGGGGCGATGACACGCCGGTGCAAACGAGCGAACCACCGGCACCCGCATCGGGGAAGGGCCAGGGAATCTTGCCGGAAACACAGGGGCGACCGCGAGGCGGCTAGCATCGCCCCGCTGCTTCAGAGTCCCCTGATCACGCAGGTCAGGGGGCCGCGTTCCACCTGGGGGTTTCATGGGCAAGCGTGCCGCCGCGACTGTCGTCGCCTCACTTACGATCACGTGCCTTTGCACCTCGACGGCCACAGCGGACACCCGCGTGGGGGACACGCAGGTCCTCGCCGCCTCCATCAACGGCGGCAAGCCGGTCGTGATCGGAACGGCCGCCCAGACGCGGTTCACCGTGACCGTCACCGCGAGCGACTCCTCAGGCATCGACTACATCGACCCGCTCCTGTACAGGGGGCCCATCACCGACCCCACCGGCTACCTCGCGGCAGCAGGCGAACCGGAATGCACCGTCTCCGACGACGTCACCACACGATGCACGTGGCACTTCGCCATGGACCACTCGTGGCTCCAGACATCCGATGCGGGAACCTGGCGGCTCCACGTCAACGCAACGGCCAAGGACGGCGACCATCACTGGAAGGACTCCGCAGCGTCGGTCGACTTCCAGCGCGCCTCGAAGCTGACGGCCAACGCGGGACCCGAGCCCGTCGCCACAGGCAAGCCCATCACCGTCACCGGCACACTCAGCCGCGTCAACTGGATCGACTCCAGGTACCACGGCTACGCCAACCAGCGCGTCAGCCTGCAGTTCCGCACGGCCAGCGGCACCTACAGCACCGTCAAGACCGTGACGGCAAGCTCCACCGGTTACCTGAAGACCACCGTCACTGCCGGCCGCGACGGATACTGGCGCTATAGCTACGCAGGCAACGCCGGCACCGCGGCCGTCAACGCACCAGGCGACTTCGTCGACGTACGGTGAGCAGCGTCGGCCTCGGCGGCACAAGTCCACAGGCGCGCTTGAGCCGACGGCTGTAGAACCTCTCAACCGGAGCGCATGCGGAGGGAAGAGGAGACATCCGCGTCACGGCCGCCACCGTCAATGGCGGGGGGAACGACATCATCGGCACTTCCCACCGCGTCACCTATCCGATCGCCGTCACCATCCGGGACAACTCGGGCGTGAAGGGTCTGTCGCGCATCAGCGTCTTCAACAAGAGTGACGGTTGGGGCTTCAGCGACTGGACCGGCACCAAGTGCGTCAAGAAGAGCGCCACCACCTCGGTGTGCACAGCCACGATGACGATCGCCCCGCAGTGGCTTCCGGGCAGTCTTCCCGAGGACGTCAACCACACCGCAGGCATCTGGCAGGTCAACGCCACCGACAAGGCGAACGACGGTGACTACTGGATCGCCGATGACATTGCCGAGTTCAAGATGATGCGCGCCTCCAAGCTGATCACGGATGCTTCAGCCGAGCCTGTCGCCAAGGGTGCCCACCTGACCGTCTCCGGCAAGCTGACCGGGCGAACTGGGAAGACCTGAACCACCGGGCATGCCCCATCGCACTGACGGTCCATGGTTCTGTGTCAGGTGCGGAAAGCGGCCTCGCCACCCCGCTCAGGCGAGGTCCGTCAGGCCCTCCGCGAACACCTGCGACAAGGGTTGCGGTCCCACGTACTGCTGGCAGTTGCACTGCCCTGGCTCGTAACGCAGCGGCTTCTTGCTCTCATCCCAGGCCACCGGCACCTCGACACGCTCGTGGCACCGGCCCTGCTTGTCGTGTTTGGCGAGGTGGTGCGTGCATCCGCACACGGGCTCCGGAGACTTGTTCGCCGCTTCGACGGCCAGGCGTTCCTGTCGTGCCGCCTCCAGCAACTGCAACTTGCGCTCACGCCGGTTGCGCCGCGCGGCGCCGGATTCGGTCGGGTGCCGCGCGGTCGTGGGCCCGCCGGACCGTCCGCTCGGGACCGGAGGTATCCCCTCCACTCCAGGCAAACGGAATCTGAACTCTTTGTTTGATCCAGGTGTACAACTCTTCGCTCTCTTCCCCTGTCGAAGGGGTGAACAGCGGCGTCTGCCCCAGCGTGCGACGCCACCCGGAAGAGGGACCTTTTTCATGACGATCCGTCGGTTGTGCGGAATCCTGCGCGTACGCGGGACCACCGACCTGCTCCTCGTACTCCTGCTCGGCGCCGGCTTCGCAGCGCTGCCGATCTTCGCCCTGCTGCCCTCCCTGTGGGGATTCCTTGCGGCGACGGCCGTGACGTACGTGGTGGACGAGATCCTGCATGTACGGGCTCCGAATTTCGTACGCCGACTGGCAGCGCTGCATCTCGACCGCACCATGCGGTTCGCGGTGCGTACGGTGATGCTGCTCGCACTGGCCAGCCGACTGCGCGCACCGGACGCGGTGCTCGTCGCCGCACTCGCCGTCTTCAGCGCGCATTTCGCGATGATGATGTGTTACACGGCCGTGCACCACGCCATCCGGCGCCGCCGCATCCTGCCTTTGGTCGTGCGCAACCTGGACATGAGCGACCTGCCTGTCCCGCCGCAGCCGCCCGCCCTCCTCTACCGGCGTCACCTGCGCAAGCTGCTGCACCTGGACCTGCCGGCCCACGCCGGACTCCTGGTCGCGGCGGCCACGGGAAGCGCGTCGGCCGCCTACTCCGGTTTCGCGCTGACCGTCATGGTGACCATGGCGGCCGTGGTCGCCCTGCTCGCGCAGTACCGCAGGACACGCCGCATGCCCGACCGCGCGGGGGTGTTCGCCGCCGTCAACCGGCAACTGGCCGCACACCGCCCGGAGGTCGCCCTGTACTTCAGTTTCGCCTCCGTCTCGCGTGACTTCATGTACCAGGTCAACATGTGGATCGACACGCTGGAGCAGCTGGACCTGCGCCCGGTGATCATCCTGCGTGAGCGGGCGTCGTTCCGGTATCTCAGCCGGACCCGGATCCCGGTGGTCTGTGTGCCGAAGGCCGACGACCTCGCCGAACTGGAGCTCTCCGCCGTCCGTGTCGTCCTCTATCCCGGCAATGCAGGCAAGAACGTGCACATGCTGCGCGTCGCCGAGGCGAAGCACGTCTTCATCGGGCACGGCGACAGCGACAAGCTGGCCAGCAGCAACCGGGTCAGCAAGGTGTATGACGAGATCTGGGTCGCCGGCCGTGCCGGCCGCGACCGGTACCAGCGGGTCCGGCACGCCATCAGCGACAGCGCCATCGTGGAGGTGGGACGTCCCCAGCTCGCCCCCATCCGGCTGCACGCCGACCACACCCCCGGCCCCCTGCCCGTCGTCCTCTACGCCCCCACCTGGGAAGGCTGGAGCGACGACGACTGCCACACCTCCCTGATCCCCATGGGCGTGCCCCTCATCGAAAAGCTCCTCGCGGAGAACGTCAGGATCGTCTACAAGCCCCACCCTCTCACCGGCAAGCGGTCCGCCGATGCGGCAGCGGCCGACCGAGCCATCCGGGAACTGCTGCGCGCCGACAACGAGCGGCGCGGCGCCTCGGAGGCGGAAACGGCCATCGCCGCGGCCCGCCCCCAGCTGAAGGAGATCAAGGCCCGCCTCGACGAACTGGCCGGCCGGCACCGGGGTGACGACGCGGCGCAACTGCGCGAGTCCCGGCTACCCGACCATGCGGCCGCTGCCGCCTGGCAGGAACTGCGTGAGGAGTGGCACCGGGTGTTCTGGTCCAGCCACGGCCCGCTCCGCCACAACGTGGTCGTCGGGCAACTGCCCTCCCTGTACGACTGCTTCAACGAGGCCGACATGCTGATCAGCGATGTCTCCTCGGTCGTCGCCGACTTCGTGGCGAGTCTGAAGCCGTACGTGCTGACCAACGCCCAGGACCTGCCCGACGACGCGTTCCGGGCGGCCTACACCACGGCCGGCGGTGCCTACCTGCTGGACCGCGACTGCACCCGCCTGCCGGAGATCCTCGCGTCGATCCGCGCCCCGCACACGGATCCGATGGCCGCGTCCCGCCGCACCCTCAAGGAGTATGTGCTGGGGCCCGACCATCCGACGTCCATGGAGCGCTTCAAGGCGGCCGTGCGCGCCCTGGCGGCCAAGGCGGAGGCGGAACGCAACCAGCGGACGACCGATCTGGCGGCTTGACACACCGGGCCCTGTCTGCTGGTAGCACCAGCCGTCAGTCCGTGTCCGAAGGCGTTGGGATCCGTCCCAGCGGTGCCTGTCCCCTCGGGGTCCGCGCCGTCGGGTACGCGCTCACTCGACCGGTGTGACCGAAGGCCGGACGCCGAACCACTGCTCGGCGCCGTACGCCTCGAACCGTTCCAGCTCGGTGAACCCGAGCTTCGTCGCGAGGCGCATCGAGGGGGCGTTGGCGGTCTGGGTGTAGAGCACCACCGGCTCACCGGGCTGCGCGCCGGCAAACCACTCGAGTGCCGCCGTGCACGCCTCGGTGGCGTACCCGCGTCCCCACGTCTCCGGTAGGAACAAGTAGCCCAGCTCGGTCTCCCCCGCCTCCAGACGACGGCTGCCCGGAGGCTCGGGGGCGTGCGGTTTGAGCTGGATCGTGCCGATCATCGCTCCGCCGAGTTCGACCACGAACCAGCCTCGGCGCTGCCCGGGCACCTCGGGCACCGTGCGTTCGAGTTCGGCGCGCGGTCGAGGGCCACCAAGGTAGGTGTTGACCTCTGGCGAGGCGTTCAGCTCGATGAACGCCTCGCGGTCCCGGGCCTCGGACTCGCGGAGCACGAGCCGCTCGGTCCTGATCGGGGCAGGCGGCCAGGCGACGAGTCCAATTCCAGTCATGCCGACCAATCAATCAGCAGGCTCGACAACGATCAAGACCAGCGGCCCGATCAAGCCACCGGCCCGGCACAACCATCACCGAGTCCCCCGCCCACCGGGAGGGGCTGTGACTCAAGGCCGCCGGTACCGGCAACTCGACGCCGCCCGAAAGGCCGCTGTTGCGTGAGCACCTCGGCCCTGGCTTCGGCGGTTACACGTTGTTGCCGGGGGCGCGGCTTCTCCGTCCGTGTGGCGGGCCCTCGCCCCGGCCACCGGCAGGCTGCAAGGCCGCGGGGAGACCGGTGACGGGCACCTGGGCCACCCCACCGGGTCGGGAGTCGTAGAGCACGCAGTGGAAGCGCCCCGCTTCCTCCCGCCCCGACGGGTCACGGCCGAGGGCCCGTACCGCCTCGACCGCGTACCGCTGCTCCCTCTCATCCGTGAACTTCCGCTGCGGGTAGGTCCGGGACGTGTCCGCCGTGGTCAACAGCCCGTACGCGGCCAGCCTCCGTACGACAGGGTCGTAGGACACGGTCCGCAGCACGAACGCGCTGACCCATACGGGATGCCGGGCACCGTCCAGCAGCGCGGCGAACGTCCTCTCGGTGATGTAGCTACCGCCGCCCGTCAGTGTGATCAGCCCGACCTCCGGCAGGGCGCCGCGCAGCTCCGGCCCGGGCGGCACCCGTTCCAGGTCGTCGGTGAAACCGGCGTCCAGCAGACCCGCCTGGCGGGCGTAGCGCACCGCCGGGGCAGCGATGTCCAGGCCGTACACCCGCACCGCGTGCGGCCGCCGCCGCTCGGTGTAAAACTCCCGGTCCCACGCGGCCAGTTCCTCGGGGGACATGCGCCGTGCCGTGTCGGACGTGTACCGCTCGTACAGCTCCGCGAGCGTCACCTCGTGATTGAGCAGGGCGGCGTTGATGCCGTAGGAGCAGCACAGGTCCAGTACCGCCGGCCCGCCGGGCCGGACGTCACCGTACTCGGCCCGTTCCGCGGCCAGCTGCCGGAACACCGGCTGGGCGTGGTGCGGAATCTCGTACTCCAGCGGGGCCAGCCGTGTGAAGTAGGCACGTGGATCCGGCTGGACGTAGATGTCGTCGAACCGAGACTTGCCACATCCCGCACCGCCAGAGCCAGACCCGCTCACGCCGCACTCCCTCCTCGCATCGCATCCGTCGCTCCATCATGTCCCTCCTCCCCTGTCCCCCTGCCATCCGCCACGCGCGGCGCCCAGGCCGCGCAGTGCTAGTTCACTGGACATGAGCTATCGCACCGGGCGGACGGCTTGCGGGCCGGGGACGGAGCCGGCGGCCGGGACGCGACCGATTCGCGCCGTATCGATCACGTGCCCGGGACGACTGCGGGCCGGATCCCCTGGGGCACCCCGCGTGCGGCCGGCAGTTCCTCCTGCCAGGTCATGGCAGGACACAGGCGCTGCCAGGTATTTCGCACCCTCAGCAGGCAATGGTGGTCCAGGAGTGGCCGGGGAAGGTACGCGAGCCGGCTTGGCCGCTTGCCAGCACGTCGAGTTCGGCGCCGGTGGTCGGAGCGGTGATCACGAACGACAGCGTGGCCTCACCGCCGGAGTCGAAGACGCCGGACGCTCCTGAGGTGTAGGTCTTCTGGCCGACGATCCAGTAGTCGGCCCAGACTGGCCGGCCCGCGTACCACGAGGGCCAGGAGGACGAACCGTGCGCGACGTTCACCGTCACGACGTCCTCGCGGACGTAGGCGTGCCTGCCGCCGACGCCGATGTCGACGGTCTCGCACCGCTGGGACACTCCGGTCACCGTCACGTAGTCGTTCCACGTCGAGGCGTCGACGTAGGCGGTGTTGTCCAGGGTGCAGGGCGCCAGCGGAGCGCTCACGAAGTTGCTGTAGTAGACGCCGACGCCGTGCCACCACACCTGGTAGGTGACGGTCAGTGTCGCGCCCGGTGGTGGGTTGGACACCGAGAAGTTGAACGTGGCGTTCTTCCTGGCGGTGTCGAACGCGCCGGTGGCGGTGCCTGTCTTGGTGCTGCCGCTGATGGTGTAGAACGCGGTGATGGAGGAGTTGGCGGGCGCGTAACCGACGGACTCGAGGTTCAGGGTGATCCGGTCGACGGGTATCGCGGTCGTCATGGGACCGCTGCCGCTGTTCTGCACGCCGCAGTGCTGGTCCAGGTTGGGCGCGACCGGTCCGCCGGGGTCGGCGGAGGCGGATGACGTCCCGGCGGCGGTCAAGCCGATCAGGATGGCGAGAGCGGTGGTCACCGCTCTCCAGGATCTCGAGGTCTTCCAGGTTCTTCGCGTCTCTCGGGCCATCGCGGATGCCCCCCAGGTCGTTGGTGCCGGACGGTGCTCTCCACTTGCGGCGGCAGAGACGCCCGGACGGCACCTACGGTTCCTGGCCCGGTGCAGCCTCGCTCGGACCGCGGCGGCCGCCGTCAGCGATCACAGTGCCCTGCCGACGGCGCCCTCGTCCCTCTCTCCCCCGGCCGCCGTCCCCACCCCCTCGCCTCGTTCCCGCACGCGATCAGAGACGACGGCTCTGGTGAAGCGCTGCGGACCTGGTCGACATCGTGCGCGTCAGGGGAGCTTCGTCGTCGATCCTCCGCACCGGGTGACCGCAGAAGGACGCGTACTGGCAGGTGAGCTAGATTCATGGTCGTCTTCGCACCTCCCGACTGTCTGAGGAACTTCCCGTGTCCCAAATACCGTCCCTGGACGGCCCGAACACTTCGTACACCTCTGCTCAGGTACGACGTAATCGCCTGATCTTCCTCGGTCTCCTCCTTGTCCTCGCGGGCATGGTGGCGTTCTGGGCCTTGGGCCCGTACGACACGAAGGACCAGTCGGCGACGCTCAAGGCCGGTGACTGCTTCCAGAACATCGGAACGGACAAGGAAGCGAAGACCAAGAAGCTCGACTGCACGGACCCGCACGCCGACTACAAGGTCCTGAAGATGGACGAGGACGCAGTCGTCGACACCCTCGCCTGCTCCGACGTCCCCGGTACGACCGGCTCGCTCACCCAGTCCGGCCCTGGAAAATGGTTCGTCGTCTGCTTCAAGGAAAACGACGAGAAGAGCGACAAGTAGCTGGGCTCTTTCTGAGCAGGGGCTGTCAAACGAGCGGTGTGAGTACGGTGGTTGGGTTGGCGGCGAGCTGCTGAGGGGCGGCCGTCGAAGTGATGTGCAAGGCGTTCAAGTGCGGACGGCGTAGCGCTGGTACTGCAGTAGCACCATGCGGCCCCGCCGTCACGTCACGACGGAGCCGGTTCCTGTGCCCGTGTCTGTACCTGTGTGCCTGTGTGCCTGTGCAGATGATCCGCAGCCACCTCCGGCCTTCATAGTCATCGATCTCACGAGCCCGCACACGTTCCGCCACCCGGACGGACGCATGATGACGCGCCGAATGTGCCGGCACCCGAGCGGCGCGTCACATCGCAACAGGGCAAGCGTCGCCTGATACGGCACCAGGTGCCTGCTGATGAGGTGCTGCGGTGCGGTCTCGATGCCGCTGATTCCCGGATTGTGGCGGCCGCCGACGGGAGGCACGGTGGTCTCGGAACCGTTTTGGGCGAGGCAGAAGGCACATGGCCTGTTATGGATGCGCGCTGCGGCTCGTCCTCATCGCGAAGCGAGTGGTAGGAGCCGGAATCCGCAAACTTGCTCTCCGCCGAACGAGTGAGTCGGCACACCGGTCCGAAATATCGTGGCGGACGCGGAACGGCCATTCCGGGCGGGCTTACGGAGGTGTGGTGCATGTCAGAGAAGAACCCGGAGCACGGGACCGCCCACCAGGGTTCCCTGCCGCCCGAAGTCAAGTTGTTGCAGGAAGTCACTCCGCCGTTCTTTCCCGAAGGTGGTACGGGAATGACCATCCTCGTCGACTGGCCTCCCGGACACCCCGGGCTCCCTCCGCATCGCCACTCGGGCCCGTCGTTCGGCTACGTGATGGAGGGCGCGGTCCGCTTCGAGCTTGAGGGTGAGCCGGAGCGTGTGGTTCAGGCCGGTGGGACGTTCTGGGAGCCCGGCGGTGACGTGATCCACTACCAGGACGGCAACGCGCTGTCGGACGCGCCGACCAAGTTCGTGGTGACCATGGTGTGCGCGCCGGGTCAGCCGATGCTCACGTTGGTCGACGAGGAGGAACTGAAGGAACGGGCGCACCTGCGCGCCCCGCGTCCCTCCTAGGGCTGACTCGGGAGATCGACCAGGGTGAGGAGTCCGCGCACCGGCTGGCTGATCAGGACACCCGCCTGGTCGTCGTGGTCGGCCGGTCGGCCGACCGCTCGCCGGGAACCGCAACGACCTCAAGGCATGGGAGGAGGCCAGTTCCACCAAGGCTGCCGTCGGCAAGACCCTCACGATCGCCGACGGCGGCTACCCGGGAACCGGACTCGCCATCCCGCACCGTCGCGACCGCGGCCAGACCGAACTCCCAACTCGGAAAGAAGACCACAACAGGACCCACAAACAGGTCCGAGCCCAATGGCCCGCTCTGCCCGAGGCGGCTCCAAGATCTGCACGGGACACCCTTAGGGCACGGTGAAGAGGACCTTGTTCTCGTCCGCGGCGGGGTCCGCCTGCTTGAGCCTGGCCCTGATGCTGGATCCGAGCTGGAGATCCCGGCCGTTGGTCGAGACGACCTTGGCCAGCACGGCGGGGTCGGCCAGGAACACTTTGCCCTCGCGCGGCCTGCCCCACTCCGCGTCGGTGTCGATGACCGCGGCGTCGAACACCTCGCCCACGCGGTCCTTGAGCACCGCGGCCTCGGCCAGGTCCACGGTCTGCCGCTCCGCCAGGCCGCCCTTCCCCCGAGCCATGTCACACGGGATGCAGGACAGGGCGTCGAGCACCCAGTTCGGCGGGGCCTTGTCCGCGCACGCCGCCACGCACAGTTCACCGGTGTAGCGGTCGACCAGGCGCCGCAGCGGAGCCGTGCAATGGGCGTACGGGGCCGCGATCGCCGCGTGCATCGTGTTCGCCGGCTTCTGGTTGTCGCGGAAGACGGTGTACTCCGCCTTGAGCATCGTGCTCGTGGCCTCGGTGAGGAAGGCCATGTGCTGCTGGTTCCGGGGATCGAGCTTGCGGACCAGCGTGGCGTACGAGATGCCGGGCCGCCAGACGATGCCCAGGGCCTTCGCGATGTCGTGCAGGCGCTTGACCACGTTCTGATCGGCCTGCTCCTTCTGGGTCCGCAGGATGCCCGTACCGGTGTCGAGCATGATCTGGGCCGCGGACATGCCGGTCATGAGGGAGATCTGCTCGTTCCAGCCCTCGACCGGCAGCGTCGCCACGTAGTTCAGCCGGAACGATCCGTCCTTGAGGGTGACCTCCTGGTCCGGCAGGTTCACCGTGATGCCGCCGCGCGCGACCTCGACGGCCTGCCGCAGTTCGCCGATCTCGCGCAGCAGGGCAAGGGACTCCGGGGCCGTGCCGTCCTCGATGGCCTGCTGGGCGCCCGCGTAGTCGAACCGGGCCCCGCTGCGGATCTTCGCCCGGCTCACGGACGAGTCGGTGACGTTGCCGTGGGCGTCGAGATCGTGCTGCCACAGCAGGGCGGGGCGGTCCTCGTTCGGCAGCAGGCTGGCCGCGCCCTCGGAGAGGACCGGCGGGTGCAGGGGCACCTTGAGGTCGGGGAAGTACACCGTCTCGATCCGGTCGTGCGCCTCGGTGTCCAAAGGGCTCCCCGCCCTGACGAAGGCCGCCACGTCCGCGATGGCGTAGTACACCCGGTAGCCGCCCCCGGGCCGCCGTTCCAGGTGCATGGCCTGGTCGAGATCCATCGAGGTCGGCGGGTCGATCGTGAAGAACGGCAGGTGGGTGGCGTCCTTGTCAGGCATGCGCGCCTCACCCCGGGCCTTGTCGGCCGCTTTGAGTACGCGCTTGGGGAAGCTCAGGGGGACCTTCAGCTCCGCGCGGAGTTCCTCCAGCGCGGGGCGCAGAGCGTCCGTGGCCTCGGCAGACATGTGCATCAGGCGGCGTTGCATGCCCCGAACGTAGGGCGGCGGTCACGAACCAGCGCGGCGAGCGGGGCCAAACGGCGGAGGGGACCGGGGCGACGGCGGCCGCCGGGGGGAGGGGACATCGCCGGAGGTCGCGCGACGACAGCTACGGCACCGCCGCGTTGTCGGATCGCCCGTACGCCCAGTACGAGGACGACCCTCTGCCTCGCGATGCACCGCTTCTGGAACGACTCACAACGCAACGGCACCTAGCTGGTCCCCCGCACGCTCGCATGGGGCGTCACGCCTCATCCAGCAAGCCCGACTTCTTCACGGCGCGCGGCGACAGAGTCATGGGGCCGGCCCACCCCGGGCAGTGCGTTCACAGCCCTCTGGAGGGCGGTCGCGTCCTCAGGATCACGGCCGTAACAAAGCCACCCCTCTTCCAGCGCAGCAGACCGGACCTCCCGGGCCAGTCTCTCCACTTCACTCAGATATTCGGCCTGGGTCAGAGCAGATTGCGTCATGCCGCGAAGTCTCGCAGTCGGCATCGATCGAGGCATCACGCCGAGCAACTGGTTCTGCAGCCGAGGCGCACGTGCCGGCCGTGGAGAGGCTGAGGACCAACTCCTCTCCGGCGGGGCGCAATTACTTCCTCGCCCAGGGCCCCCACTCGCCAGCACTGTCCGTGGCCTGCTCGCACGCCAAGGCATCACAGCAGAGATCCGCAGTGTTCCCGACCATGCCGCACCAGCCACAGCCGTACTCCTCGAAGCCGCGGTAAGAACGCGGCGCAGCCGGCAACGCCCACTGCTGACACGCTTCCTGGCCGCCGAACTCACCCACGGGTCGGTCGATCCCCCACCGAAGTCACGTGTCCGATGCCAACTCTTCCCCACCGGTGCGGAAAGCGAGGTCAGTGGCCTGGCGAGGCCGGTTGATCCGATGCCGGAGAGCCGCTCGCCGGAAGGTGATCCTCCGCCCACAGGAACAAGACGGCCAGGGGGATGAGGAAGGCCTTGCCGTGCGGAGAGAGTGCGTAACGCGTTCCCGACGACCGGCCGGGCCGGACGTCTTGGGCGATCAGGTCGATCGCGGTCAGTTCCTGGAGGCGCTGGGCGAGCATGCGGTCGCTGATGCGCGGGACGCGCTCGCGAATCTGTGCGACGTCGGCCGGCCCTTTGGCCAGAGCCATGAGGATCAGGCCGTTCCAGCGCCTGCTGAGCAAGGCGAAGGCCCGAGTGATGGCAGGAGAGCCATCGGTCGACTGCGTGCGTTCGGACGGGCGTACCGGCTGAGAGTGTTGTGGGGTGGTCATGGTGTGTGTCCGTTCCGGTACGGCGCGAGGCATCGCGGTTTGCATACCCCGCGCCGTACTCCGTGGTCATGTTCGTGTTCGTGTTCGTTCCGGGAGTCGGCCCGTGTGTCTGCCGGGCCGCGCCCCTGGGTCAGCGCCTCATTCGCCTTCGGCACCGAGCCGAGGCCCTTGGCGGCCGGTGCCTGATCACATGCGTGAAACGCGCGGCATCAGCCGTCACCGTCATGGCGACGGGCGTGGGCATGCGCGTGCGCGTGACGCGGAACCGACAAAGCCTCGCCGGATCCCGGCACAGCGGGGAGCAACTCCTTGGAAGCCGTCGCACCGGTCTTCGTGCCGCGGCCTTTCCCGGTGACCCAGTGGCCGCACATGACTGCTGTGAGCCCGCAGACACTCCACAGAGCCAGGACGGCGAGATGGCCGGCAGCGGAGTTGCCGTCGAAGTACGTGGTGTCGCGAAGCAGGCTGGCTCCGGCGCCAGGGGGCAGCCACTGGCCGATGTGGTCCACGCCCTTGGGGAGCATCTCCGGGGCAGAGGTGGCGCCGGAGAAGGCGTTCCCGACGAAGACCATGACCGCGGCGCTGAGCCCGAGGCCGGCCGGCCCGAGGAGTCGGATCACGCCGGCGGCGGTGGCGCCGACGGAGAGCAGGTCGAGCGAAAGGATCCCCCAGGTGGCCACGTGATTGTGGGGCAGCGCCCCGAGGAAACCCTGGGCCACGAGATAGACGCCCAGGGCCGCGACGGCGCATGCGACGAGAAGTGTCAGCACGCGGTGCCGCGGGCGTGCCAGGCCGCGAGCCATGGCGACGAACGCCCCGATCAGGATGCCGCAGATCGTGAGCGGGAAGACCGTTGAGCTGAACACCACACCCCGAGGGTCCTCTGCGGCGACAGGCACCACGTCGACCGCCTTCACAAGGATCTTCACAGAGGAATCAGCACCAGCGCCTCCCTGCCGGGCGGCTCCCTGCTGGGCGGCCTTCTGCTGGGCAGCGCCCCGCTGGGCGGCTGCCTGCTTGTGGGCCTTCGCCGGGGCATGCGCACCGGCGGCCTTCTGCCGGGCGGCCTGCTCGGCGATCTGCTGGGTGGTCTTGTCGGCCAGGTGTTGTCCGACATCGGTCAAAAGCTGGGCCACGGAAGGGCTGGCGGCGGTGGCCTTCAGCACGGTGATGCTGTGGCCGGAGATGGCGAGGGCGCCGTAGACATCCCGGTTCCTGATCGCCGATCGCGCGGCCTGCTGGTCGGCATAGAGGTGGAAGTCGAACGCGCCGGGCTTCGCACGGGTCAGTCCCTCCACCGCGTGCTGGCTGGCCGGCCCGGTCCCCACGATCCCGACCGGGACGTCGCGGGGCGAGATCCGCCCCGCCGGCCAGGCGAACGCCATCACCGCCAAAGTGATCACTATGGGCAGTGCCACGGCGGCGATGACCACTTCCCGCCATGCCGGGTGTCCTGACAAGGGGTTCCTCACAACCCGCCCTCTCATAAAAAGAATGATCGTTTTCTTGGATCCCAGTGTGGCCTGCGGCGTCGGCAGACGTCAACACGAATGTTCGTTTTCTTTGGTAGGCTGATCTCATGCCGAAGGTCACCCAGCAGCACATGGATGCCCGCCGCGAGCAGATCCTGGACGCGGCGCGCCGTTGTTTCCTTCGCGACGGTTTCCACTCCACGTCCATGCAGGACCTGTTCGCGGAGGCGGGGCTGTCCGCGGGTGCGGTGTACCGGCACTTCACCAGCAAGGACGAGATGATCCTTGCGATCGTCGAGGAGAACATGCGCGATGTCCTCGACATCACGCTCGCCGTCGCCACGAACCGGCAGGGTCAATCCATGGGGGCGGTCATGGCGGAACTGCTCGACGTGATCCGGGTCAAGTCCGCCGAGGAAGACGTGGCCGGTCTTGCGGTTCTGGTCTGGGGAGAGGCCATGCGCAACCGATCACTGGCCGGCAAGCTCGACGATCTCATGGGAGGCATACGCGCCACTCTGGTCACCTTGGTGCGTGACCAGCAGGAACAGGGCGCTTTGCCCACGAACGTGACGGCTGAGGCGATCGCCTCGACGATGTTCTCCGTCCTCCCCGGCTACATCCTCCAAGTGGCCCTGCTCGATCCGGCTGTCGTGGCCGAGGTGCCTGACGCAGTGCGGGCGCTGTGGCCGGGGCCGGCCGGTGAGCACTGAAACGGCGTCGATGCCCTAGTGCCACCAAGTCTTTCGCTTCACCGGACCGGGTACTACGCGTCTCGGCAGTCAGTCATCCTGCCGTCTCCCGCCATGGACCGTCGGCGCATCGCCACTCTTCATGAACCGTCGGCGTTTCCTCGATAGATGCCGTCGTCGTCTGTGTCACGGGACCAGTCACGGAAGTCGGTGTTTCCCAGATCCGTGTTGACCACGAAGCTTTCCAGGCGCTGACGCGAGATCCGGAAGGACGGTGCGGGTTCACCGGGTGGGTTGTCCACGGCGAGCAGGGGCAGGTCGAGTGAGGTGAGGGTGTGCTGGTCGGCGATGAGGAGGACGCTGTGGCGGGGCCAGTCGTCTTCGTCGCGGCCGATCAAAGTGCGCAACTGGTCTCCTGTCAGGCCGTCGTAGGCGGAGTCGTCGATGGGGGTGACGTCGATGCACTCGCCGTCTTCACCGCCGTGGTCGATGACGTCAAGGAGGCTGCGCCAGGCCTGAGGGGCGGTGAAGCAGGTGCGGACGAGGACGATTCCCCCACCCTCGGCGCGGATTTCGGGGGCGTCGACGGCCGGCTGGTAGGGCGAAGTGCTGGGACCGGTGTAGTCGGCTGCGGGGAGGGTGCTGTGGTTGCTGCTCGTGTGGATCTGCTCGGGCCCGACGGGAGCCTTCCACACCTGGATGAGGTAGGTCTCGGGTGCCGGGCCGGCGCTGGAAGGGCGGGGCCGGCGCGGCAGAGCCGCGTCCTTCGCGTCGGCCCGGCCACGTGCATGGGTGCGGATGCGGTAGGTTCCGGGACCGTCGAAGGCGAGATTGGTGGTCAGCGCTTCTTCGCAGCCGGCGACGAAGGCCTGGCCTCTGGCGAGGACGGCGGAGATGTCGAGGACGTCGTCCCAGCCCTCCGTGTCCAGCGAGGGCTGTTCGGCGTGCAGTTCCACGGTGACGCGGACGTAGCCGCGTACGAAGCCGGTCAGGATGGTACCGAAGTCCTTGTGGAAGCCGATGAGGCCGTTGGTGACGCCGGAGTGTTCGGGGAACTCCATGACCCCTTGGAGCATGGGATCGATGAGCAGATCATGGTCTTCGACGTAGAGGTCCTTGGTCTCGCCGGTCACGCCGTCTTCCACTCCGCCTCTTCCTTCCCGTGTACGACGCTGGGAGCCGCTCCCGACGGTCGAGAGCAAGACCCAGATCATCGATGAGCTGCGACAGGCATACTTTGCGGCGATAAGGCCTCCGAGCTGCATGTTTTCATATACATCACAAGATCGTCACGGGTGCTGCACAATGCGCGATCCGTCTGCGACACTCGCTGCTCACCACCGTGCGGCGCGGAGCTGTGCCTCGACCGCGAACACAGCAACCGAGGATGAAGCGCGCCGACGGGATCGCTTGAAAGGCCCCTGGCGCCGGTGCGCGTCAGCGGCCTGAATGAAGGAGAGACACCACATGGGCAAGCGCGTTGCGCTGTCTATTGCCGCTGCGCTCGGAGTCGTCGGCTTCGTGGCCCCGGCGGCGTACGCCGACGGCGGCTCGGGCGACACCGAGATCTCGGGTGTGACCGTCAACAGCGGTTCGGATGTCGTCATCGGCACCACATACGCAAAGACGTTCGACGTGACGATCTATGCCTACGACGACTCGGGCCTGCTCTCGGCGGACACCACTCTTGAGGGGCCCGGCTTCGGATTCGCCGACGACAAGACCATCTGTGAGACCGACAGCGAGTGCACGCACTCGTTCACCTTCGACCCCCAGGTCGACTTGGACAACAGCCAGGCGGGTACCTGGTACGCGGGCTCCTGGGTGGACGCACTGGACGGCGACTACCGGTGGGACGAGCGCATCGACAGCTTCCGCCTCAAGCGCGCGAGCACGCTGACGACGAACGCATCCCCGGAGCCGGTGACCAAGGGCAAGACAGTCACCGTCACGGGTACGCTCAAGCGCGCGAGCTGGGACGACTACCAGTACCACGGCTACACCGGCCAGCCGGTCAGACTCCAGTTCCGCAAGAAGGGCACCAGCACCTACACCACCGTGAAAACGGTGAAGACCGGCAGTGCCGGTGCCCTGAAGACCACGGTCACGGCCTCCACCGACGGGTACTGGCGGTGGAATTTCGCCGGCACCACGACCACCGGCGCCAAGACTTCCACCAGCGACTACGTCGACGTGCGGTAAGCCTGCCAACCCCGGGGCCAGCGGACTGGTCGGCTTTCTGAAGCTCGATCGCCGTCACGACTTCCTGTGCGGCGGCGGTCGAGGGGCTGGGTCCTAAGAGGTCGTTACAGAATGAGCGGTTCGCGACCGGCCGGGTTTCCGGCTCCGTCCCTCTTTCCCGGGTGCGGCAGCCTACCCATCGCCGACCGTTAGCCGCTTGGATAGGCTCCGCGGGAACCCTTCAGGAGGTGTCATGGCGAAGGTCACCATCAGCCTGGACAGCGATTTGGCCATCGAGGTCATGCTGCTGGCCGGCACCAGGAGCCCGCAGGACGCTGTCGAGTTGATCGTCCGAGACTACCTGGCACGGGGTCACCGCACCGAGGCTCGCGCCGGTAACGCCGCCGACCAGGATCGCCTCGCCGACCGGCGGTCAGCGCCGGAAGAGGGCCGTTGAGCACTTCAGGTGAGATCGGCGTGTCGGCTGGTGGTCAAAGGTCCTTCTGGGCAGGGTCCGGCTGGTGTCTATCGATCTTGTCTCCGACAACCTGTGGGAGCGAATAGCTCCACTGCTGCCAGAGCGGCCGCCCCGACGTCACCGTCATCCCGGGCGGCTGCCGGTGCCGGACCGAGTTGCGCTGGCGGGCATCGTGTACGTGCTGCGCAAGGGAGTGGCCTGGTGCGACGTCCCAGTCCAGGTCGTCGGCTGCTCGGGGGTAACCGCCTGGCGTCGGCTGCGGGACTGGACCGAGGCTGGCGTCTGGCCTCGCCTTCATGAGGCACTCCTGGCCGAGCTGCGAGCAACCGGCCTGCTGGACATGGACGATGCGGCCATCGACGGCTCCCACATCAGGGCCCTCAAAGGGGGGCTCACGTCGGCCCTTCACCAGTCGACCGCGGCCGCCCCGGCTCCAAGCACCATGTGATCGTCGACCACCACGGCACGCCCCTGGCCGTCTCCCTGACCGGCGGGAACCGGCACGACATCACACAGTTGATTCCCCTGCTGGACGCGATACCCCGCATCCGAGGGGTGCGCGGACGCCCCCGCAACCGACCCAAACGGCTCTTCGCCGACCGGGGCTACGACTACGACAAGTACCGCCACCTGCTGCGGAAACGCGGCATCAGACCCTTGATCGCCCGACGCGGCGTTGCCCACGGCTCCGGACTCGGCCGCACCCGCTGGGTCGTCGAGCGGACCTTCGCCTGGCTCCATCAGTTCAAGCGACTCCGTGTCCGCTACGAGCAACGAGCCGACCTCCACCAGGGACTGCTCGAACTCGCCTGCAGCATCATCTGCCTTCGACGGCTCCGCACGTCATTCTGAAATGATCAGTAAGCATGGTCAGGCGCAGGGGCGGCTCCCCGGGGACCAGCTGCTCCCCCGCCGCTCGCGCCGACGGCGGCGCCCACCGAAAGAAACAAGCCCACTGGCTGCCCCGTCGGCGAGGCTTGACCGAGCGGGGTGCGACCTTGACCGAGCAGGGCGCCACCACCGCCTTCGTCACCGCCCGCCGTCTGCTGCGGATGCCGACAACCCGTGCGGAGTTCGGCGACATCGCCGACCGCGCGTCTCGATAGGTCGTCGGTACGTAGAACTCGTGCCCTTGGGCCCAGTGTCCGGCCCCGTTCACCGCGCAGCGTCCCCGTGGCCGGCTGGGGTCACCGCTCCAGAAGAGGGCGCCGCAGCTTGCGCAGTACCGCCACTTCGACTGGTAGCCGTTGACTTCGCCGCCGAGGCTGTGGGGGACGGCGAGTTTGTGCCGGCGGAAGGGTTCGATGAAGTTCCACTGTATTGCTGCCCGGTACTCACCAGCTAGGGGTCGCGCTCAGCCGGTGGACTCCCGGCTCGTCCCTATCGATACGTCGGTTCAGGCGGCGGTTTTGTTCACGAAAACCGGCAGCACGCCTATGCGACTCGGGCAGCATTCGTAGCTCGGCAGAAATCGAACAGTTCACGACTTGAGGCAGCACGGGCCCCTGCCGAGAGTTCAGCAGGGGCCCACGGTGTGGAGAGCTTCGGAGGGCCGGGACGTGTCCTCGGTGAGCGGCATGCCGGCCGACATCGGCTACCGTCTGCTGCCGGCCTGGCGGCCCGCCGGCCTCACTTCAGATGTCGGGTGAAGAACTGGGCCGCGGCGTCTCCCGCGAACTGCGGGACGCCGGTGTGACCGCCCATGTTGGCGTGCAGGGACTTCTCCTTGGAGCCGAAGGCGTCGAACAGGTCCAGGGCCGCCTGCCGGTCGTTGCCTTCGTCGTCCCACTGCAGCAGGACGTGCAGGGGAATGGTGACCTGCCGGGCCTCCTCGAACATGGCGCGAGGCACGAAACTGCCGGCGAAGAGGCCGGCGGCCACGATGCGCGGCTCGACCACCGCGAGCCGGATGCCGATGGAGATCACTCCGCCCGAGTAGCCGACCGGACCGCCGATCTCGGGCAGCGAGAGGAGGGCGTCCAGGGCGGTCTGCCATTCGGGGACTGCCCTTTCGACCAGCGGGAGAATGAGGGCGTCGACGATCTCGTGGCTGACCGGCTCGCCGGTCTCCCGCGCCCGGCGCAGGTCGGCGCGGGCCTGCTCGGCGGCGGGCCAACGGGGCCGGTCGCCGCTTCCGGGGTGCTCGATGGTGGCCGTGGCGAAGCCCTCCGCCGCGGAGTGCCGGGCCCGTGCCACCAGTCGGGGGTACATCTTGCGCAGCCCGAGGGTGGGGTGGCCGAGCAGAATCAGCGGCACCGGTGCGGTGACGGATGCGGACGCGGGTGTCCACAGGATGCCGGGGATCTCGCCGAGGGTGAACTCGCGTTCGAGGACGCCGTCGTCGAAACGCTGCTGGGAAGTGAAATGCATGGTCGTGCCTTTCGGGAGTGCACTGAGACGGCGCTCCCGGACGACCTATCGCCCGACCGTGACCCCGGAGGGAAGCACCCATGTCGATACGTTCACGGGTACCACCTCCTCGTTCTCTCGCACGGCCTCCGGCAAAGTAGCAGTGGTCGCCGTTGTCCGCCAACGGGTTTTCGCGCTCTCCGTGGCCGGAGACCACGCGGACCCAGCCGGTCAGCAGTGGGGTCCCTCGGCGCCGGGTGTGCCGTCCTGGTGCCGGGCCGCACTCGGTGCGTCACTCGGCGCGGGCGGTGAGGCGTCCGGCGGCGTCGAGCCGTGCGAGGCGGTCGTGTTCCCTCTCGGCCCACCGGCGCACCCGGTCCGGGTCGAGCGGGGTGCCGTGGCCGACGTGGAGGGTGGTGGGGTTGAGGGCGAGCATCTCGCGCAGGCTGGCGAGGTTCTGCCGAGGGTCGTCGTGGAAGGGCGGGTTGGCGGGCCTGCCGGGGATCAGGCCCATGAAGGAGTTGGCGATCAGGTCGCCGGCGACGAGGTCGCCGTCGTCGGTGAGGACCGAGACCGATCCGGCGGTGTGGCCGGGGGTGGGCATGATGCGTGCCGCGACCCCGAAGTCCTCCAGGCTCGTCTCGCCGCGGATGAGCACGCCGGGTTCGAAGGGTTCGGCCTGCACGTGGAGGTTGTTGTTCCGGTCCATGAGGCGGCCCATCGGGCCGGTGGGCAGGTACGGTTCGCGGACGCGGCCGGAGCGGTAGGGCCCGAGGTCGGCGATGTGACCGGCGACGGGCGCGCCGGTGAGCCGGTGCAGTTCGGCGGCGGAGCCGAAGTGGTCGATGTGGCCGTGGGTGATGACGATCAGCGAGACGTCGGCGGGGTCGACGCCGTGGGCGGTGATCCGGCCGTAGATCTTCTTGCCGCTGCCGGGGGTGCCGGCGTCGACGATGACGGGCCGGCGGCCGAGCAGGAGGTAGGCGTTGATGTTGTGCCGGCCCATGACCGGGATCGGGACGACCTGCGTGCGGGACATGGTTTTCCTCCGAAGTGTGCTGGTCGATGGTCGATGCCATGCCGTGCGGGCACGGCGGAGCCCGACCGGTGCGACAGACCGCCCGGTAGGCGCCGGACCGCTGGAGGACGGCGACGCCCTCCGGGCCGACGCCGGCGCCCGGGCTGTGCTCTTAAGTGGTGTGGGTGGTAGGGGTCAGAAGCGGCGGCGGTATTCGGCCGGGGTGGTGCCCAGACGCCGTCGGAAGACGCGGTGCAGCGTCTCCACGGAGCCGAGACCGCTGGCAGCGGCGACCTCCGGCAGGCTCCGATTGCTGTCCTCCAGCAGTCGCCGGGCGCCCTCCAGCCTGGCCGCTTCCACGTAGGCGGCCGGTGTCGTGGAGGTGCGCTGCTGGAACAGCCGGGTGAAGTGGCGCACGCTCAGGTGAGTCCGGGCCGCCAGGGCTTCGAGGGAGAGGTCCTCGGTGAGGTGTTCGGCGATCCACAGCCGCACCTCGTCGATCCGGTCGTCCTCGGAACTCTGGACGGACAGCGGCACGCTGAACTGGCTCTGCCCGCCCGAGCGTTTGACGTACATCACCATCATCCGGGCCGTCGCGAGCGCGAGGTCCTGGCCGTGGTCCTCGGCGACCATGGCCAGTGCCATGTCCATCCCCGAGGTGACGCCGGCGCAGGTCCATACCTGCCCGTCCCGGATGAAGATCGGATCCGGGTCGACTCGGACACTGGGGTTCTCGGCGGCCAGTCTGGCTGCGGTGAGCCAGTGCGTGGTGGCGGGTCGGCCGTCGAGCAGCCCGGCGGCGGCCAGCAGGTGCGCTCCCGCGCAGATCGATCCGGTCCGCCGGGCCCGGGGTGCCGCATGGCGCAGCCAGTGGGTGACCTCGTGGTCGACCACCGGCTCCACGCAGTCGTCGACCAGCTCGATCGCTCCCGCCACCAACAAGGTGTCGACCGGGCCGGTCACGTCGTCGAGGGTCAGGTCGGCCATCAGCCGGACGCCGCTGGAGGTGACCGCCGGACCGCCGTCGGCCGTCGCGATCTGCACGAGGTAGGCGGGCCGGTCGGCCCCGGCAACCCGGGAGGCGACGGAGAACACCTCGGCCGGGCCGGTGACGTCCAGCAGCTCGATGCCGGGGAAGGCGACGATCACAACGCGGTGCGGTGGGGGCATGCCCTGATCATTCCGCCCGCCGGACATGGCCGCAATGACCAGGATCTGTCACATCAGGCCATCGAGGGCAGGCTGACCGGCTTACCGGCGCCAAAGTTCCCGGCGAGGTGGGCTCGGTCCGGGCGACTCCTGCTCGTTGGCCGCGACCTCGGTATCAACCACCGCCGGTCACCGTCAGGCCCGAGTCGAGCCGGTCACCGTCAGGCCGGTGCTGTGCCGGTCACCGTGATACCGGTGTGGGAGCGCAGCACCATGAGTGCTCGCAGGCCGGCCGCGATGGGTTGTCAGCCGATCCGTTCGGCCAGGGCGAGGATGATGCCTGAGGGGCCGCGGAGGTAGCAGAGGCGGTAGATGTCCTTGTACTGCGCCACCTCGCCGATCAGTTCGGCACCGTGGGGGCGCAGGCGGGCGATGGTGCCGTCGATGTCGTCTACGGCGAACATGACCCGGTGCAGACCCAGCGTGTTCGGTGGTGGGTTGTGCAATCCGTCGCCGATCGCCGCCGGGGTGTGGTACTGCGCTAGCTCCAGCTTGCCGTGACCGTCCGGGGTCCGCATCATCGCGATGTCGCTGCGGACTCCGTCGAGCCCGACGGCCTGATCCGCGAAGAGGCCCTCGATCTTCGCCTTGCCTTCGACCTCCATGCCCAGTTCGGTGAAGAAGGCGACAGCGGCGTCCAAGTCTTCGACAACGATGCCCACGTTGTCCATCCGCTGGAGCGTCATGACGGTTCTCCCTGTGCATTGCGCGGCCCTTCCCGGCCACCGGTATACCGAGGACGGAGCCAGCGGGCCATGCTCGACACCCCGTAGACAGGCCGAGTTCCGGTGTCCCGCTTCTGGCTCCGCCCTGGGGTCGGCGCGGCACAGATAGCCTGCGCGAATGGAGTGGATTCAGCGGGCCGCCGGCGTGATCGTCGGCTCAGCGGTGGGTGACGCCTTGGGCGGCCCCTTCGAGTTCGGCCCTCCGGGAGCGTTCTCGGCTCGGTTTCCCGCGCCTGGTGCCGGTGGCGAGATGTGCGGAGGTGGTGGCTGGGACCCCGGCGAGGCCACTGACGACACGCAGATGGCCGTCCTGGTCGCGGAGTCGCTGCTCGAGCGGGGCGGACTGGATCTGCCGGACGTCTTCGCCCGCTTCCAGCGGTGGGCAGCGTCAGAGCCGAAGGACATCGGCCTGCAGACCGAGGACGTCCTGACCAACGGCATGCCCTGGGACCTCGCCGCTGCGATGCATTTCCAGGTCAACCAACGCGCAGCGGGGAACGGCTCCTTGATGCGGGCATCGACCTCCGCGGTCCACTTCGCGGCCGCCGGCCGAGAAGCCACCATGGACGCGGCACGCCGCATCGCTGCCCTCACCCATGGTGACCGCGCGGCCTGGGAAGGCACCGCGATCTTCCACGAACTCATCCGCGTCACGCTCGAGGACACCGACCCGCTCACCGCGCTCCCGGACACCCTGGCTCTTGTCCACCCCGGCCACCGCGGTCGCTACGCCACAGTCCTCGCGCCCGACTGGCACCCCGATCAGGCGACCGAGTTCAACGGTGCCGTCTGGCCCTGTCTGGGCTCCGCCGTCTGGGCCCTGCGTACCACCATCAGCTTCGAAGACGCGATACGCGCGGCGATCGACCTCGGCGGTGACACGGACACCGTCGCCGCGGTGACCGGAGGCCTCGCGGGGGCGTATTACGGGCTGGACGCAATTCCAGCCCGCTGGACCCAGCCACTCCATGTCCCTCTCCCGGGATTCGATGGACGAGTGCTGCACCTGGCAGATCTGCTCCACCTTGCACACCGCCTCGGAGAGGGCCGTTGAGGAGGGCCGTTGTTGACACAGGAGTGGTAGCCCGCATGAAAGGAACGCTGGTGGAGTGGGAGCGGGACCGGCTGGCCGTACGAGCGGTGGCGCGCGATGAACGGACGGTGTGTGCTCGCCAACCGGCAGGACGGAGGGGGGATTCGAGTGACTGCGACCTGCGTCATTCTTGATATCGGTGGCGTTCTGGAGATCACGCCGGCGAACACGACGTGCAGGGGGAGGTAGCGGCCCGATTTGGGCTCGACGCGCCCCAGGTGGACGCCTTCATGCTGATCTGCGAGGGCAACGCCACGACGATCGCGCGGATCACAGCTCATCTGGACGCTGGTCCCCCGGTTGCAGGGCGTGTCCAGATCGGATGACGTCGGCCCGGGTGGGAGGGGCGGCGAGCGGAGAGCAGGTTTTGATCACCGGCGAATAGGCTCAGGCCATGACCAGTGACTGGCGGAAGGACCGGATCGGGGCTGCTCTGCGGGGCGAGAATCCGACTGTGGTGCGGCAACTTGAGTCCGGCTTCGCGGTGATCGGCGACGTTCAGTTCCTGCCCGGCTATTCAGTGCTCCTCACGGACGAGCCGGGTGTTCAACGGCTGTCCGACCTGCCCCGGGCCAAGCGGCTGTCGTTTCTGTCCGACATGGAGCGACTCGGAGAAGCGGTTGAGCGGGCCTGCCGGCGGCTGGACCCCGGGTTCCGTCGGGTCAACCTGGAGATCCTCGGCAATACGGATCCGTTCTTGCATGCCCATGTCTGGCCGCGGTTCGAGTGGGAGCCACCTGAGCTGGTGGGCAGGCCGGTGTGGCTGTACCCGCGTGACCGGTGGAGTGACGAGCGGTTCCGGCTCGGCCCGCAGCACGATGGGCTGCGGGATGCGATCGGCAGCGAACTGGATCAGCTGATGGCCTGACCGGGTGGGGCCGCCGACCGCAAGTCGACGGGCCCGTGGCTATGCTTCGGGGCCGTTCTGAAGTTGGTCAGCGATGGCATGGGCGATCGCGTTGGTGATCGAGTCGGGTTGCCATGCCCACTGTCCGTTGGGGTTGCACTCGAGGAAGTACCAGTCACCGGTGGGCGTGACGGCGAAATCGAAGGCACCGAAGGCTAGTCGGGAGATGGTGAGGTAGGCGGACACCGAGCGCGCGATCCGGTCGGGAACGTCGATCGGCGTGCACTTCATCAGGGATTGCCGCTGCCGCCAGTCGAGATCGGGACTGTCGATCCGGACAGCGAACACCCTGTCGCCGACAGCGGTGAGACGGGCGTCGAACGCCTTCTCCACCTTGGCCTGGAACAGGTGCGGGCAGCTCGCCACGTCGGGCGTGATCTCGTGCGGGCGTACCTCGCGTACCCATACCTGTTGTGCCCGGCCGTCGATCGTATAGGGGGTGTTCCACAACGGCTTGTAGACCACTGCGCCGGTGTGCTGTCCAACGAACTCCCGCGCCCGGTCGTGGTCGTTGGTGATCAGCGTGCTGGGGACCGACAGGCCGCTGCGCTGTGCGGTGACGAGCTGGGCCGGTTTGTACTCGGCCGCTCGGTTGTTCCACGGGTGGTTGACGTAGTGGGCTCCGGGGAGCGACGCCAGGATGCCGCCGCCGCCCCACAGGGATTGCGAGGCGGCGAACCGGCGCTCCTGGCCGTCCAGTTCGGGCGGGCCGTCGAAGGGTGAGGGACGGCGTGTCCAGACGGAGCGCACCTTGGTGAGGTCGAGTTCGCGGGTCGGCGTGCGCAAGGTGCCGCGTTGGTCGCCCGTGCCGTACGTGGCGGTGAGCGCGGCACCTGTGTGCAGGTCTGTGCCGGGATCGAGACGGACCGCCGGGACCTTGCGTTCGGCGAGGATGCGCAGTACCAGGTCGGCTGTCACGTCATGAGCGCTGGTCAGTACCAGTACCGACCCGCCCGGGCCTGTCGTCACGAGTAGTCGTGGTCGGAGTCCGACGAGTCGTCCGAGTCGTAGCTGTCGGCGCAGCTGGTACTCGTGGAGCTTGAGGTGCTGCTTGAGGTGCTGCTGGATTGGTGGTCGTGGAGTTCGACCGTGCGGCCGTGTTCGTCGATGACGACGGCGATCTGGGTGTCGGGGTCGATCACCGGGATGCACATGGGAACCGGCTCGGTCTCGGCATACGGTGCCATGCGGGTGGTGCCCCAGGGTGCGCCGGGGTTTCGCGTTTCCATTGTTCCACTCCCTCGCTTCCGACTGTTCGTTTTGGATGGGCTTCCCCTGTCCGGGGAGGTCTGCGAGGCCGCTTCAGGCGGCTTGTTGCTTGGCAACCGCCGCCATGAGCGACCGGCCTGCCGGGGCCGGCTCCGGCCCGTGCCGCAAGGCGCCGGGATGGGGGCCGTGGTCACTCACGCTCTGCGGATGAAGTCGATCTGAACCGATGCGAGGAACGGCTGCACGCTGACACAGTCCCAGCCGATCGGCTCCACCGCAGTGATGATCTTGTCGATTTCCTTGCGGATCGCCTTCATGGACACTCTGGCGCGGCTATCGATGTCGAACCCGGCGGCGAACGTCGCATCGCCCCTGCCATAGGCCGTTCTGGCGTCTGAAGTGAGCTTTTGCATTCGCCACGCGTGTAGCAGCCCCATGTCGGTCCTCTTCGTTGCGGATGGCTCTGGTGATACGGAGGTCGGCAGGATCCCGACGCGTTTCCCGGCCTGCTGAACCAGGCGCCGGCTTCGTGCGCCTTGCTCCCGCAGTGCTCGCTGCACCGCGGCTCCGGGACCGGTCGGAACGGTCTGCTGCGATACGTTCATCGTGCCGAGGGGCGTTGAAATATGGATGAAATCCCGGTTCAGCGGTCGTATGCGCCGGCTCGGCGGCCGGGGGTGGTCATCAGAGATGTCCGCGTGCTTGCGAGGCGCACAGCCCGCCGGGTCCGTTGGTGCGCGGCGGAACAGGCTGTCGATGGCCTACGCAAGCTCCCCGGATTCGGTACGGGGGCGGGCGATGGCCCGCTCGAACCGGTCGCGCGCCTGAACGAGGTCTTCCGTCGCGGCCTGGGGCCAGCCCAACCGGTTCCGGATCTCGGCCTTCAGCCTGGTGCCGGGCCGTTCGCCGACCGCCGCGAGTGCCTGGAAGTGCAATCGAGCCGCCCCGGCCAGATTGCCCAGGTGCTCCTCGGCGGTGGCGAGTCTGCCGAGGACCGCGGCGAAGAGCGGGATGTCCCCCACGCGCTCGGCGAGTCCGGCGGCCCTGCTCAGCGTGTCGGCGGCCTCCGCGTAGTGTCCGCGGTCGAGCTGGAGCGCGCCCATGCGAAAGAGCGTCTTGCTCAGGATCCTGGGTCTGCCGATCCTCTCGGCGAGACCGACCGACGCCGCGTAGCATTCCTGCGCCTTGTCATGCTGTCCCACCTGATGGTGGATGGCTCCGACGTTGGCCAGGTACATCACCGCCAGCCAGTCGTCCTCCGCTCCCTGGGCGAGGTCCGCGGACCGGGCCAGGAGCGCGGCGGCCTCGGCCGGTTCCCCTGCCGCGTTCGCGAAGATCCCGAGTGAACCCAGAGCCCGGGCCTGTTCGATGACATCCCCGGTCCGGCGGCTGATCCGAAGGGCATCCCCCAGCCAGCGGCGCGCCTGCTCGTACTGGCCCTGCAGCCCGTAGGCGATGCCCATGCAGGTGCGTAGTTCGGACACCATTCGCTGGTCGGTGACCTGCTCCGTGAGGGGCAGCACGATCTCGATGGCGGCCCGGCACTCGTGGTACCGGCCGTGCCGGGTGAGGTAGTCACACAGTCCCTCGGCGAGCCAACCGGCGTCGTTCACGTGACCCACGGCCGCCGCATGGGCGACCACGTCGACCAGTTCGCCGCCCACCGCGTCGAGCCACGCCGCCGCCTCCTCCCAGTCGGCGAAGGGCGCGGTGCCCGCCCGCGGGCCGGTCGGGAAGGCGAAGGGGCCCCAGTCGCTCGCGCAGCGGGCGGCGACCACGTAGAGCCGGAACACCCTGGTCCGGGCCGCCGCGACTTCCGCGGGGTACGCGGCGGCGACGCGCCGGGCGTAGACCGCGACCAGGTCGTGCAGGCGGTAGCGGCCCGTGACACCATGCTGGACGAGACTCGCCTCGACCAGGCTCTCCAGGACACGCTCGGCGTCGGAAGGTGTGAGGTCGAGCATGGCGGCCAGTGTCAGCCGGTCGAACTCCACGGTCGGCGAGAGGCCCAGCACACGGAACGCCTGGCGTTCTGCGTCCGGAAGCTGATCGTAGGAGACCCGGAAGGCCGCCTCCACGCTGCGGTCCTCGACCGAGAGTTCGCCGAGGCGGTGCTCGTCGTCAGCCAGCCGGATCGCCATGCGCTCCAGCGCCCACAGCGGACGGCTCTGCATCCGAGCCCCGACGACACGCAGGGCCAGCGGCAGCCGGTCGCAGAGGCGGGCCAGCTCGCGCACCGCCGCGCGCTCCCGGGCGGAGTCCGTGCCGCCGACGGCGCGCGTCAGCAGGGCCACGGCCTCGTCCATGTCCAGCGGCGCCAGCGAGACTCTTCGGTCGGCGTCCAGCGCGGTCAGCCGCTGACGGCTGGTCAGCAGTACGAGGCTGCCGGGACCGGCGGGCAGCAGGGGGCGTACCTGTTGTGCAGCGCATGCGTCATCGACCACCAGGATCAGCCGGAGGTCGGCGGTCGCCGCTCTCCATGACGCTGCCAGGCCGTCGAGGTCCTCGGCTGAGTCGTCGTCGCCTTCTGTGATGTCGCCGACCGCCCGCAGCAATCGGCGCAGCACGCGCTGCGGGACCGCTGCTTCCCGCTCCTGACGGTGACCGTGGAGGTCCACGAACAGGCAGCCGTCCGGGAAACGGTCCCGCATGGCGCGGGCCGCGCGTACTACGAGCGCGGTCTTGCCGACCCCGGCCATGCCGTCCACCGCGCGGACCGTCACCGCCTGCTCATCGGTCGGCGCAAGGAGCACGTCCAGTTCGTGGTTCCGCCCTGTGAAGCCGCTGACATCGACCGGCAGTTCGTGACCCACTTGGCCCACACGACCCACGTGTCCCACTCTGCCCACGCGTCGGAGCAGGTGAGCGGCTGCGGGCCGCTCGTCCGTCGATCGACGTGTCCGTGGTGGCGCGCCGACGAGGAAGGTTTCATCAGCGCGCAGCACCGCCTCGTGCACCCGCCGCAGTTCACCGCCTGGCTCCGCTCCCTGCTCCTGCACCAGACGACGGCGCACCTTGGCGAAGACAGACAGCGCATCGGCTTGCCGGTTGCCGGCATAGAGGGCACGCATCAGCAGGGCGGCCAAGGACTCGTTGTGCGGATGGGTTTCGGACAGAGCGAACAGCTCTCCGACGACCTCGGCGTGCCGGCCAAGCCGCAGTTGGCACTCCGCCTTGTCCTGCACCAACGTGAGCCTGTGTTCCGACAGCCGAAGACGCTCTGCCTCCGCGAACGGTCCTGGAATCGCGGTCAGGGGATCGCCGTGGAACAACTCCAGAGCGGCGGACCACGCGCTCACCGCACCGGCCAGGTCACCCGAATCACGCGCGGCGTGGGCCTCGGCGACGATCTCCCTCAGCCGGGCCACGTCCGTCGAGACGTTTCGCGGGTCGAAGCGGTAGCCACCCCGGTCGGTCACGATCAGGGACCCGGAGGGCTCCCCCTTCTCAGGGCCCAGACGTCTGCGCAGCTGGTGCACGTAGACCGGAATCACCTTGGCACCGGTGCCCGGCGGCTCCGGTCCCCATACTCCGTCGAGCAGCTGCTGACGGCTGACGGTCGTGCCCGGCCGCAGTAACAGCGCCGTCAGCAGAGCCTGTTGACGAACCGGACCGAGGTCGAGTTGCACGTCACCGCGCCAGGCCTGGAGCGGCCCGAGCACAGCGAACCGCAGCCGGCTGCCGCCCGTCGGTAACTCCCCCTTCGATGGCACGCTGGGGAGTATAGGTCCCGCCTCTCCCCCGAGAACATGGACTTCGCGCAGACGGTGGGCTTGCGGTCCGTTCGGCTGCGCGGGCGCGTCGCGCGGTGGCCGGCCTCCGGGCGCGGGACCACTCCCGGCAGCGGGATCAGGGGCTTCGTGAACTCCCACAGCCCATTCTGAACAATCCAACTTCACGTGCTGCCCTGCGCGATGACCAGACCAGCGTCGCCTCACCCTCAGAACACGGTCGCGCAGGCCATCTCGTCGGGCCTTCGAAGGTTCGGAAACGCGCTGGCCGGGCAGGTACGGCAACGGTTGAATGACGCCATGGAGAACACCTGCACACCGGTCCATCAAGCGGTGAAAGACGGGGACGCGCAGACCTTGGCTCAGCTGCTGGCCGAGGGAGTCGACCCCGATGAGGTCTGCCACAACATGACGCTCCTGACACACTCCATCGACGCGGAAGGGGACGGCGCCCTGCAAAGCGGCAGCCCGCTGACCGTGCATACGACCGCAGTGCTGCTGGCCTTCGGGGCCGACCCGAAACTCCCGGATCCGGACGGGCAAACGCCCATGGACCTCGCCCTTCACTACGGTCATGACCTGGCAGTCAAGCTGTTGCGGCGGCACATCGGCGGGTGAGGCGACGCGGGCAGGAGAGCTGTCCATTGCCTCGGGGCGATCTGGTGCCGTACGCCGCCTGCTTACGGCCACCGCCGCGGGCGGGCGTAGGTGTGGTCCTTCGTCTCTCGGACCGAGCCGCGCGGCGCCTGGTGTTCTGCCGGCGGACGGGACCGGTGAACAGAGATATTGGTGGGGTCCGCGGTACAACCATCGGTAGCCGTGGGGAGTCTGGTCTTTGCTGCGCATCGCGTGATCATGCGGGTAACCCGCTGGACATGGGGATGCGGGCCATCATTCCGATTCGCGGACGCTGTCGTGCGTCTGCAGTGAGACAGGGGCTTTCGTGCGTCACTCAGTCCGTTTCGCCGTGGCGGTGGCCCTAGCGGCTTGCCTGACCGGCAGTCTGATGGCCGTCTCCGCCGACCAGGCGGTCGCCGCCGGATCCAAACTGGCCGACGACTTCAACGGCGACGGATACCGCGACCTGGCCGTCGGCATGCCCGGAAAGACGATCAGCGGCAAGAAAGGCGCCGGTGCCGTTCTCGTCACCTTCGGCTCCGCCCGCGGCCTGACCGGCAAGCACGTGTACATCACCCAGGACTCCTCCGGCATCCCGGGCACGGCCGGGTACCAGGACTTCTTCGGCAGCAGCCTCGCCAGCGGCGACCTGGACGGCGACGGGTACGCCGACCTGCTGGTCGGCGGCGAAGGAGACACCACCGCCGGCACTTCGCTCAACGGCTCCGTGACTGTGCTGTGGGGCGGCAGCTCACCGTTGCGCAGCGGCCTCGCCCTGCCCTCCGGACCGTCCTACCCGTCCCGCACGTTCGGTGCCGACATCGCCGTCGGCGACTTCACCGGCAACTCCGCCCCGGACATCGCCGTCAGCGGAGGGACCTCTCTGCGGCTGTATTCCGGGACGTTCACCCGCACCAAGGCCCCCGCCGGGCATGAGGTGACCGGCCCTGACTCCACGAGCAGCGGGCACCTCGCAGCCGGCGACTTCACCGGCGACGGCAAGGACGAACTGGCCGTCGTGCAGCAGAAGACCGCCCTCGTCTACGGCCAGGACCCGGGCACCACCGGCCCCGACTCCTTCGCCGCCCAGGCACGGCTCACCGGCGGCGGGAACCGCGTGGTGGCCGGAGACCTCAACGGCGACGGCCGCGACGACCTCGCCATCGCCCTGTCCAACTCCCGCCTGTACCCGAACGGCCTTGCCGATCCAAGCCACGGCGCCGGCTACGTCACCGTCCGCTACGGCGACCCCGACATCACCGGCGGCCTCGCCCCCACGGGCCACGTCTACCACCAGAACACCGGCGGCATCCCCGGCTCCAACGAGAAGGAGGACGAGTTCGGCGCCGCAATGTCCATCGGCGACATCAACGGCGACCACCGCGCCGAACTGGCCATCGGCATCCCCTACGAAACCCTCGGCCGAGCCGAGCGCGGAGGGGACGTGCTCGTGCTGCGCGGCGGTGCCCGCGGGCTGACCACCACCGGCGCGGCGCGGTACTCACAGGACATCCCCGGTGTCCCCGGCAGCGCCGAGAACAATGACGTCTTCGGCTCCCAGGTCCGCCTCGCCGACTACAACCGCGACGGCAAGGCAGACCTCGCCGTCTCCGCCCCCTACGAAGACCGCGGCAACGGTGCCCTCTGGCAGCTACGGGGCTCCGGCAGCGGCCTGAGCACCAGCAGCGCCAGCGTCTTCGGTCCCAGGGAATACGGCGTCTCCTCCGGCTCGGGCATCGGTGAGACCCTCCTCGGCTGAAGCCCGGACCGCTTCCGGTAGTCGGTGTGGCGCCCTGGATGAGGTGAGGGGGGCGGCCCGCGACCGGGGCACACCGTAACGGACCGCCCCCGGCCCCGCTGTCCTGTCGTAACAGGGCGCTATGACGGTAGATGCCGGCGTGTGGCGGCGTTGCCCGGCCCGGCGGCATGGCGGACGGTGTTGCCGCAGGTCCAGACCCGGCGGGCTGCTGCACCGCTCAGTGGACACCCTCGGTCAGCAGCAACGGGGCGCGGACAGTGCGCGAACTCGGCGGAAGACAGGGCCTCGTACTTGTCTTTGAGGTGGCTGGATCCCTCCCAGACTCGGTGCTGGACCGAGACCACCCGCTGGCATCTGCTGCACGGGCGTTGGCCCCGGGGCCGGACCATCCGCTCGGGCGCTGATCTGTGGGTTGTGTGGTTGCGGTGAACCCGGCGGGTTGGGCGATGATGCAGAGGTGAGTGATGAAACGAATGGGGTGGCAGAGGCGATCAGGGGCGAGCTGCGGCTCATGGATCCCCGTGTGCGAACCTCGCGGGCGGAGGCCAGACAGCTGCTGGACCCGGAGTTCGTGGAGGTCGGCGCCTCGGGCCGGCGGTGGTCGTACGAGGCGATGCTGGCCGAGCTTCCGGACATGTCCGGAAGCTCGGAGGAGGGTCCTCGGTACGTTCCCTCAGGTATGACGGGTGTCGTGCTGGCTCCTGGTGTGGTGCACCTGACGTACGAGACCACGATCGGGGGACGGCGGGCGCGCCGCAGCTCGCTGTGGCGCAGATCGGACGAGGATGCGGGTTGGCGGATGTACTACCACCAGGCCACGCCCGTCCCGTCCCAGGGCGACTGACGGTGCGGGTCACCAGCGGCGACGGAGTTCGCATCGCCTTCGAGGTCATGGGCACCGGGCCGCCGTTGGTGCTGCTGCACGGTTTCTTCGGTGATCGTACGACGTGGCGGTCGGCTGGTCATGTCGACGCACTTGCCGGGGATCATCGCCTGGTTCTCGTCGACGCTCGTGGTCACGGCGGGAGTGACTCGCCCCATGACGTGGACAGCTACCGGATCGACCGTCAGGTCCGTGATGTCGTGGCCGTACTCGACGCACTCGACATCTCCCGGGCAGCGTTCTGGGGCGCGTCGATGGGCGGCATCATCGGCCTCAACCTGCTGGCTGAGCACCCCGAACGGCTGACCGCGCTGATTGCCGGCGGGGCACATGGTGGACATGTCGCAGCTGCTCCGGCGGAGATTCAGCAGGAAGTCGAACTGTTCCGTACCCGGGGAATGGCTCCCTTCATCGAGATGCTTGAACTTCAAGGACCGCTCCCGGCATGGATGCGCGAGGCGATGCAGGCAGCCGACCCGCATGCGCTGGCGGCACTGACTGCCGCCCTTGACGACCGTGACGGCGTTCTGGAAAGGCTCGTTCGCACCCCTGTACCGGTGCTTCTGCTCGCCGGCGACCGTGACCCCCGGCTGCGATCGATCCGGGACACCGCTGCTCGGGTCAGGGGCGCGACCTGCGTCGAACTGTCCGGCTGCGGGCACTTGGACACCTTCCTGCGCCTCGATCTCACCCTGCCGGTGGTGCGTCCGTTTCTTGCCGAGTACGCGGCTGGATGAACCGGACAGGGCTTCCCCGGCGGCTGGCCCGCTGAACGTCACCCCTGCCACCTTGACTGCATCCACCTCGTCCTGCTTCAACTCGCCTGCAGCCTCATCTGCTTACGGCGACTCCGAACCTGCCCTGTTCCGCGAGGGCACTGGCCGAACCTGATGCGGATGCCACGCACGGCCGACGCCTGTCAGGCGCTCCTCCGGTAGGTCATGAACCAGTGGGTGTCGAAGTAGCGGGCCATCGTGAACCGGTGGTCCGGGTCGACGAGGATGCGGCAGACGAACTCCGCGGCCTGGCAGTCGAAGGGGACGTCCTCGCCGTCGAAGGACCGGACCACGACGGGCCAACGGTCGGCGTCGTCGCCGTCGGCCCTCCAGCAGTACAGGTCCTCGTGCTCCGTGCCCGCCCAGATGAGCAGCCCGTCTTCCCTGAGGTCCGTCCACGGCTCCTGGTTCAGGTCCAGGTACCCATCGAAGGCGCCCACGCCGAACGTCTCGACCATGCGCTTGTAGTCACTCGGCAGCGGGGTGCCCAGACGCGACTCCACCTCCGCCCAGTGCACGTCCGGACGCTGGGCGGGCTGCGTCCAGCCGGTGATTCGTATGAGCCGCTCCAACCAGTCGACGTCCTCGTCCTCGTCCGGAGCGACCGCCGAAGGTTTCGGCACCTCCCTGCGAGCGACCACCAGAACCGGCCGCTCGACCCCTTCGGCGTCGCGCGCCGTACCCGTGCCGACCCACTGATCCCCGTACGCCCACGCCCGTATCTTCACGGCCCGGCCTTCGAAGGGGACGAGGAGAGCCCCGCCCTTGGAATCGTCGACCGTCGGATCGGTGAAACCGTCGAGGACGAGGGTGCGCGGGAGGCCGTACCTGTCAGCGAGCAGGTCGGTGACAGCCTGCGGATCCAGATCGCTGGGCAGGTACAGGCTGCCGCCCCCCGGGCTCAGCTGGTCCAGCAGTTCGTTGACGGTCGCTTGTGTGAGTTCCATGGCGGACAGTGAAGCGCACCGCACTGACAATGGTTCGTGGTCGGGTTTGCGCTCGTGTGGTGGCGGGTGACGCCGGCAGCCGGCTAGCGCGATGGGCCGTGTGGCGGATGGCTTTTCGGGTCGTTCTGATCAGCGTGGGGTGGAGTGACCTCTCTGAAGCGGAGTGGGTACTGCTGGAGGTACGCCTGCCGAAGAACACGGGACGGGTCTGGGGTGGGAAGAGCCGTCGCGTAGTCACCTACGGGGTCCTGTTCCGGCTCCGTTCAGGTGTTCCGCGGAGGGATCTTCCTGAGCGGTTCGGTCGGTGGAAGACGGTGCGCGACAGGCAGTTCAGTCACGATGCCGGAGCCCGCGGCACGACCGTGGTGACGGAATGCGAAGGACTGGCCTTCCTCCAGTGCGACGGGCTCTTCGAGTGCCACTGTCACGTCGGATCCGTGAAGCGGCCGGACCATGCCGATACCCTCGGGCAGTGTCACGGTGCCCCACACTGCGGCGGTGCGGACGTGGATGCGGAGGCGGTCGCCGGAGACAACCCCCGTGCTTCCCTGCTCCTCGGACAGCAGGGCGATGTGGGCACTGAAACCGATATGGGCGCTGACCGAGCCTGGCGTCGCGACCACCTGGCCCCGCTCGACGGCGTCCGCGGCAACGTCACGCAGCAGCACCCCCACGTTCATGTCCGCACTCGCCTCCCCGGTGGACATCTGATGCTGCTCGATGTCCGCGACGAGAGCGGTCGTGCTGCCACCCAAGCCGATGATCTCCACGGTGTCGCCCTTGTGCACCCGGCCGCGTTCGATCCGACCCGTCACCTTGACCACCCTGCCCTGTTGCAGGCAAAAGACGTCTTCGACGGGCAGCAGGAACGGCTTCTCAACTGCGCCGGCCACTGGCTGACCTGGAGATCGGCCCATGAGTGCGCATGCTCCCTTCGTTCACGGTTCTACGCGTGCTTCCTACGCATGCGGGAGTTCTTGCCATGAGCAGCAGATCCGCGCCTGGCCTTCAGACGATGACTCGGCCGCGCAGGATGATGCGGCGGGGCTGGGCCAGAGCGGAAGCGTCGAGGGTGGGGTCGGTGTCATAGGCGACGACGTCGGCGGGGGCTCCGTCGACCAGGCCGGGCAGGCCGAGGTAGGCGCGGGCCGACCACGAGGCCGCGCCCAGCGCCGCGTCGGGCGACAGGCCCGCGCGGATCAGCCATTCGATCTCCGAGGTGACCGTGCCGCACGGGAAGCTGTCGGTGCCGGCCAGGATGGTGACCCCCGCTTCGTGCGCGGCCCTCACGTTCGGCAGCATCGCGTCCCATCCGGCCAGCCACCAGTCACGGCGGGCGCTCGGTTCGGCGGCCCGTCGTCGGTCGGCTCCGGAGCCGAAGACACTGAGCGTGGGGACAAACGCGGTGCCTTGGCTCGCCATCCGGTCGATCAGGCTCGGGTCCAAGTGCATGCCGTGCTCAAGGCTGTCGACGCCGGCCAGGACGGCGTTGCGGCTGCCCTCGCTGGTCTGGCAGTGAGCGGCCACCCGGCCGCCCATCGCGTGTACGGCCTGGACGACAGCCGTGAGGACTTCCAGCGGCAGTGCGGGCTCATCGTGCCTCCAGTCCGCGATGACCTTGCACCATCCGGAGGACGCCGTGGCTTCCTCCACGGCTGCACGGACCAGGTCGGCCTCGCTCACGTGCCTGCCGAAGCCGGGAAAGAAACGGCCCGGGGTGGCCAGCCAGCGTCCGGCAGAGCGAACGTGAGGCATCTCCGGATCTTCGTCCACCCAGTCGGGGATGCGGGCGGCGGACCCGGGCGTGCGCACCAGCAGCACTCCGGCGTCACGGTGATCGGTCAGGTGCCGCCGAAGCGTTGCGTCGCTGAACGGATCCTCGATGTCTTCGGTGCCGGGATGGGTGTGCGCATCGACCATGCCGGGCAGCAGCCAGCCGCCGTCGACGACGAGGTCAGCATCATCCGGGGCAGCCCCGGCCCTGAGCCGTTCACCGTCGATCCAGAAGGATCGTTCCTCCCGCTCGGGCAATACGACGCCGCGCACTTGCAGCACCACCGGTGGCCTCCCCCGCGAACTCGTATGCACCTCAGTCGATTTCACTGATCTTACGAGTCGCCGCAGCACGCGGGCTTCGGTGTCAGGCAGCAGACATGGGCTGACCGCCCTACGAGGAACTCCGCGCTCGTCCCTCGTCCCTCGACCCGGCGCGGACCAGGAGAACGAGATGAGGTGCGTTCACGGACCGGCACCGCTGCCGGGCGGATTCGAGTGTGGTCGGCGCTCCGCTGAGTCCGCAGCGCGGCGTTCACCGTCCAGGTGAGACATGGCGAGGGCGTGTTCCTCGGGGTGGCGGGCGAGCCGTGCCATCACCCATGCGGTCCGGGCGTCCATCCCCTCGCCGAAGTCGCCGGCCAGGCGCCGCGCCTGCCACGTCGTACGAGGGGCGAGCACCCACCGGACCAGCGGGAACCGGACCAGCGGGAACCGGGCCCGGACAGTGCCGGCAGTCGTCCGGTCTGCTCCGTCAGTCGAGTCCTCGGGATCGCGGTCATGGGTGTTCGGGTCGGCCACGACGTGGAGTCTGGCGACGGGCACACCGTCCTGGCAGCGCCTGGCCAGAGATCACCGAAGCGGGTGTCGGCATCGCAGCCGTTGCCGATAGCTGGCCGTGGGCGGCTTCAGGGGAAGGCCGTCGGCTTACGAGGCGGAGGGACGGCGCGGAGCAGCTCCCACAGGGGGCGGGAGCCGGATGACCAGACTCCGAGCGTGTGGCGGTCGACCACGTGGAGGCGCTGCTGCTTGGCGAAGTCGACGGCGGGTGCGGTGACCCTTCCGTTGGTCACGATGACCGCGACGTCGGCGCCGTGGACCTGGCGGGCCGTGCCGTTGAGGACCTGGAGGTCCGGCGTCCCCACGGCGGAGCCGGCGAGGCCGTTGCGCCGGTGTTTGCACTGGATCACCCAGCGCCGCCCGTAGGGGTCGGTGGCTTTCACGTCGGCGCCCAAGTCCCCGCCACCCCCGACACGGGCCGCGTCCTGGCAACCGTCGCGACGCATCAGGTCGCGCACCGCGTCTTCGAACAGCGAGTGGTGGAGTGCGTCGAGCTGGGACAGGCCGTAGCGCACGCTCTGCGCGCGCACCGCTTCCCACCGCTTCTCCTGCTGCCTGTGGTACAGCAGACCGCCGCCGGCCAACGCCGCGAGCACGCCGACAACGGCCAATATCCACCAGTGGGCCAGCAGCCAGTTGACCACGGCCGCCACCAGGGCGACGGCGACAACAGCGCCCACCAGGAGGCCCGTCAACCGGTCGTCCGTGCGCTGCCGCCGTCCGCCCGGCCTGCGCGTGCGCCGCCGTACCGGCGGCCGCCTGGTCCGTGCCGCCCGGCCCTTGCGCGCGCGGGCGCTCACCGGCTGGCCTGCGTGACGCCGCTCGCGAGCTGTCCCACGATGTTCAGGATTCCCTGGCCCGCCGGGGTGGGTGCGATCACTACACCCAGCGCCAGGACGATGACGACGGTCAGCCTTTCGTCGAAGCGGCTGCGGGCCTCCGTACGCCGTCGCAGCCGCCAGACGACGATGACTGCGAGCAGCACCGCCACGTTGATGGTCAGCAACTGTCCAGACCTCCCCCACCGACCGGCCACCCTCCGTCGGGACGGCAGAACTCCGCCCCGGCCTTCTTGTGTAGCGGCGCCTCAGTGATGGCGGAGGCGGGTTGCCGACGAATGGCACAAAGCCGCCGGACCTGGCCGGATACCGCGCTGCGGGCCGGTCGTGGACGTGCACGGGACGTGCGGGTCTTCGGGAGCACCGCCGCCGTGTTCGCTTGCACTGCCCACTTCGCGGGTCCGGACCTTCCGTTCGTCCCTGGCGCCGGCAGCAGAGATCGGCCCAGACGGCACACCGCCGAGCGCAGGAAAGGCAGAAGGGGGCCAGGCTGTGCATACGGGAGGAGCGCAGCAGATCAGGAGTCTGGCTCAGGTGCGCGAGGCCGACCCTCATGCGCAGGGACTGCTCTGGCGGCTGCGGCGCGCTCGCCCTCTCGCTGGTGGTGCTTGACGGGGTACCGGTGGTGGCTGACACGAGTTCGAGCGCCAACCACTGATCGGAGCGGCCGTTCTGCATCCGTCTGAAGGGCCGTGACGGGCTGGCACTCGGTGACGGGGTTCTGGGTGAACCCTTGAGGAACCTGAAGACAAGACGGGCACGGTGCGGCTGCTACTTGACGGCAGGCAAAGCGACCCACGCATGCAACATGACCGGAGGCGCTTCTCGTATGGGACCAGCGGTTCGATCCGCGCCCCCGGGGCTTCCGTGATCAGCCAGGGCGGCCCCACCCCCTTCTTTGCAGTGGTCAACGAGGCAGCAGGGGAGAACATTCGGCCGCGGCACTTGTGTCAGCTCACGTGTCGACAACGCGCGCGTCTTCGTTCCCCGTGTCGTCAGAGGCTCGCGCGGCTTTGTCTCAGCACCTCGATGCCGGCCTGGTCCGTCTCCTCGGGTGTTCCGCCGAGGCGGTGGACCACGACCCAGCCACCGTCGTCCATCGCTCCGGCGAACAGCGAGGCGTCGCGCGTCGCGCCGTTGTGCCAACGCAGGGAGCCCGCCGTCTGCCAGGACGGTGCGGGGTCCCCCAACCTGCGTTCCACCAGCAGCCGTACGACGAGTTGGGCGACCGCACGAGGGGTGGCCCACAAGCCCCCAGCGGGGAGGATCGCACCGTGCATCGTCCAGGGCCGACGAACCCTTCCGAAGCGGCCTCGGGCCAGTAGACGCCGGCCTGGGTCCGGGGTTGCGGTCACTTCTGTCATGTCCAGCGGACGCAGGACGTACTCGGTGACCAACTCCTCGTAGGTGGCGCCGGCCGCAGCCGTCAGGGCTTCGCCGAGAATGGCGTAACCCAGGTTGGAGTACTCCTCACGCCGGCCCGGTGGGTGGGTGGCGACGGCGTCGAGCCGGTTCAGCAGCTGGTGCAGAGTACGACGGTCGAACGCCGCGTACGGGTCGCGACGTGAGAGGCGAGGTGGCAGACGTGGAAGGCCGGACGTGTGCTGTGCCAGATGGAGGAGCGTGATCCCAGAGCCGCGAGCCGCCGGAAGCCACCGCTCGAGGGGGTCGTCGAGCGCGAGCGTCCCGGTCTCGGCCATGCAGGTCAGCGCGGTGCCGGTGATGACCTTGGTGAACGAGCCTATTTCGACAAACCGGGCCACGGCATGCCCGTCACTGACTGCCGGTGGAGCGGCGTTGCTCAAGACGCAGGTGGGGATACGACGCACGGGGGCCCTTCTCATGTGTACCGGCTGACAACTCGGGCGAGGTGGCACGGCACACGCAGCCGTGCTTCCCCACACGTGATGACGATTACGCGACACCCAGCGGTTCATCGCACGGGCACCGGTCCGCATCGCGGGGAGAGCGATCGGAACAGGTCGGCTGCACCGGGCGGTGTTCGCGGGACGTGGCGACCGGGTGGGGCGGCGCGAGCCCGTACGTCCCGTGGACGCAGACGCCGGCTTCGCTCATCTTCGGCAAGGGCTGAGCGTCATACCGACGGCCCGGTGAGTTTGGCGGCCACGGCGTCGAGGACCCAGTCGAGGCCGGTCGCGAAGGATGTCTCGGCGTCCACGTCCGTGCCGTCGTACACGGCCTTGGCCAGCGCCGGGAAGCGGCCCGTGGCCAGCATTCTCGTCACGTGCGGGCCGGAGGCGCGCTGCCAGTCGCGCTTGGCCAGGCCCGTGGCGCGCTCGGCCCGCAGGTTCGCGATCTCGCGCCTGATCGCGCCGGTGAAATAGGCGCTGACCGTCTCCACGGCGCGCATGACGGTGTCGATGTCGGCGAGGCCGTCGAGGGCGGCGAGCGTGGCCTCGGTCACGGCGAGGCCGTTGGGACCCAGAGTCGGGCGGCCGCCCAGCAGGTCGGCCAGCCATTCGTGACGGAGAGCGGTCCGCCTGGTGCGGTGGGCGAGGCTGCTCAGCGCCTCGCGCCAGTCACCGGGCTGCTCCTCGGGGAGAATCTCGGCCTGGACCTCGTCCATCATGAGGTCGAACAGCTCCTGCTTGGTGGAGATGTACCCGTACAGCCGCATCGGGCCGGCGTTCAGCCGGGCGGCGACCTTGCGCAACGACACCGCTTCCAGCCCGCCCTCGTCGGCCAGGGCGATGGCGGTGGCGACGATCCGTTCCCGGTCGAGCGGTACGGGGCGAGTCGGCGGCTCCGGCCGGTCCCAGACAGTCATGGTCATACCGTTCTGTTGCGATGCATCGTATTGCGGAAATACAGTGTATCGACATGAGACATCGTATCGCCGTGGTCGGGTGCGGTCCTGCCGGCCTTGCCTTCGCCCGTGTCCTGCACCGCCATGGCTACCCGGTCACCGTCTTCGAACGCGATCCCTCCCCCGACGCCCGGCCCCCGGGCGGCACGCTGGATCTGCATGAAGGGCTGGGCCAGCTCGCGCTCGACAAGGCGGGGCTGCTGGCGGAGTTCCAGGCGCTGTCCCGCCCCGAGGGGCAAGCCATGCGCATCCTGGACACGGACGGGACCGTCCTGCGTGACTGGCGCCCCCGTCCGGATGACCGAGCGAATCCCGAGATCGACCGCGGGCAACTCCGTGACCTGCTGCTCGGCCCCCTCGACGTCCAGTGGGGGCGGGGCGTGACGCAGGTGGTGCCGGGGACCCGGGATGGCGTACTGGTCCAGTTCGCGGACGGGCGACAGGAGACGTTCGACCTCGTGGTCGGCGCGGACGGCGCCCGGTCCCGGGTCCGCCCGGCGGTCTCGTCGGTGACGCCGCACTACACCGGCGTCACCTCGGTCGAGACCTCCCTCGACGACGTCGACGCCCGTCACCCCGGCCTCGCCCGGTTGATCGGCGACGGCGCCTTGGGCGTGTACGGCGTGAACCGAGCCCTCGTCGCCCAGCGCAACAGCGGCGGCCACGTCAAGGTGTACGCGCAGTTCCGTGCGCCGCTGGACTGGCACAGGCACCTGGACCTGGCCGACGTCGAGGCCGTGCGGTCGAGTTTGCTGGCTCTGTTCGACGGCTGGGCCGCTCCCGTCCTCGACCTCCTCCGTCACGGCACCTCGTTCGTCCACCGCCCCCTCTACGTGCTGCCCGTGTCCCACACCTGGGCCCACGTCCCCGGGGTGACGCTGCTGGGCGACGCCGCCCATCTGATGCCACCCTTGGGGGCGGGCGCCAACCTCGCGATGCTGGAGGGCGCCGAACTCGCCGAGGTCGTCGCCTCGGGCCCTGAAGATCTGGACGAGGCCGTTCGCGCCTTCGAGGTGCAGATGTGGGAACGGGCCGGCAGGTGGGCGAAGATGACGACGGCCGGTCTGGACCGGCTCGTGAGCCCGGACCCCGCCGAAGCCCTCGCCCTCTTCGACGAAGTCCAGCCATCCTGACCTCCAGGCGTAAGAGCATCCGCACCGCACCAGCGGGCGCGCTCCTACTGCTGGAGTTCCCGGACCTCTGCTACCACACAGCTGACGTTGTCGGGGCCGCCCAAGTCGTTGGCGAGGGCGATGAGTTCGCGGACGGCCTGCTCGGGTTCGCTGATCTCGGAGAGCACGCGGTGGATGTCCGGTGTCGGCACGACGGCCGACAGGCCGTCGGAGCAGAGCAGATATCGGTCTTGTCCCCGGGCGTCGTGGAGACGCATGTCGGGGGTGGCGTCGGCCCCTGGGCCCAGAGCCTTGAACAGCAGCGACCGTTGGGGGTGGGAGGCGGCTTCGTCCGGGCTGAGGCGTCCTTCGTCGACCATCGACTGGACCATGGTGTGGTCGTGGGTGATCTGGAACAGTTCTCCGCCGCGCAGGAGATAGCCGCGGGAGTCGCCGATGTGGACGAGGGCCAGCTGTGATCCCGTCCAGAGCATCGCTGTGAGTGTCGTGCCGGTGCCTTCGGATGGAGAGCCGTTGCCAGCGACGTCGTGTACGGCCTGCCGGGCCTGTTCGACGGCGTCTTCGAGGGCGTTGAGGAGATCGCCGGCTGGGATGCCGTCGGTTTCGAGGTGCTTGAGGGCGTTGATGGCGGCTGCGCCGGCAGGGGCTCCCCGGCTTCCGCAGCCGTCGGCGACGGCGAGCAGCCGGTCTCCGGCGTAGGCGGTGTCCTGGTTGCTTCCGCGGACGAGACCCGTGTCGGAAAGAGCGGCGTAGCGGATCTCCAGGGACTTCGTGGTCCGGGACAAGGCAGGGTCCTTCCGTGACAGGTGGTCGATGAGGAAGCCGGCCAGGTCCCGCCGCGTGGCGGTGTCGGCCTCGACCTGCGCCCAGAACGCGCGGACCTCTTGAGCCGCCGCGCCCGCATCCGACGCACAGACGTGCTGGATGCGGGCCAGCGGCATTCCCAGGCGCCGGAGCCAGGCGACGAGTCGCGCTCGGTCCACCTGGTCCGGTGCATAGAGGCGGTAGCCGGTCACCGGGTCGACGCGTGCAGGGGTCAGCAGGCCGAGTTCGTCGTAGAGACGCAGCGCCTTCGGTGACAGCCGGGACGCCTTCGCGAACGCCCCGATGGTCAGCAACCCCATGCCCGCTCCTCCTCATGCCGAGCGCACGCCCGGCCCCACTGATGCTGTGGCCTCCCCCAAGGTGAAGGTCAACCAAGGATCGTGCCGGGGCCTCCGGTAGCGGTGGCCGTGACGGACGGCCGACCGCCCCAGCAGTACTGGCGGCCTTCACGGGACGCCGATGTCGAAGTCCCGGCGACAGCGGGCGCTGAACGCAGACCGCTACAGGGGGTTGTCGCGGAGCCAGGCCAGGACCTGCCCGGCGTGCTCGTTCGGCGGGAAGACCGGATAGAAGACGTGCTCGATCACGCCGTCGCGGATGATCAGAGTCAGCCGCTTGTAGAGCGTCAGCCCGCTCGTCTCGAAGGTGGGCAGGCCGAGTTCCTGCACCAGGCTCCGTGCAGGGTCGGAGAGCATCCGGAACGGCAGGCGGAGCCGCTCGACGACCTCACGTTGATAGTCGGTCTCCTGACCGGAGAGGCCGAACACACCGTCCGCGCCGGCGGCGAGGAGGTCTTGGTAGTGATCGCGAAAGCCGCATGCCTCAGGGGTGCAGCCGCGCGCGCCGGGAATCGAGTCCCAGCCCTCGGGCAGGTCGACGCCCGGGCGTCCGGTGAGCGGGTAGATGTAGATCACCGTACGGCCCGCGCCGAGCGCGTCCAGGCGGACGGACGTACCACCGGTGTCCTGGAGTTCCAGGTGCGGCGCCTTCATCCCCGGCAGATGAGCCGCCGCGCCGTCGTCCTCGGGTACGGGCAGGCCGGCGGGCACGCGCGTGAAGTCAGTCATCAGATCCTCTCCTTCGTCGGCCGGTGAGACGCGGCTGCCGCGGTGGGCGGCCTGTCGCAGGTACGCGACCAATGCCGCCCGGCGGGCGGTGAGCCCCTCGATCCGCTGGGTCAGATCGTCGATCGTGTCCCGGTAGCCGGCCAGCGAGGCCGGACAGTCGTCGGCGTGCCGATGGCCGGCCGTGAGGCACTCCAGGAACGGGCGGGTGCGCTCGACGGGAATTCCGAGACTGCCCAGCGCCCGGATCTCGCGCGTGAGTCGTACGTCGTGCTCGTCGTAGTCCCGGTAACCGTTGGCCAGCCGCCTGGGCATGAGCAAGCCCAGCGATTCGTAGTAGCGCACCGCTTTCGTCGTCACGCCCGCCCGACGGGCCAGTTCACTGATCTGCATGCCTCTCACCTCGAAGAACGCTAAACCCTGCCCTTGAGGGTAAGGTCAAGCCCGGGCCGGTACGCCGACGTCGAGGTCCACGACAGGCACAGTTCGGTGGGCGCCCGTCCTAGTCGAGGATGTCCGCCGGCCGCAGTCTCCAGGTACGGGCGGGCAGCCGCATCGGCTCGGCCGCGTCGCGAACCAGCCGCCGCCGTGCCGGTGCGGTGGACCGTGGGGATACCGGCCCTTTCCCGGCGGCCTAGCCCTCCCGCGCTGGAGTGATCGTGGCACGCCCGGGCGAAATCGTTCGCATTCCGACACTTCTTGTCATCGCGGCCGGATGTGCTGATTTCCCTGTCATCATCGGCGCACCCAGCGGTTCCGCCGCCGGGTTTTGTCGTGTGGTGAGGGGGACCGCATGTCGCGTGCGGGCAGGATCGCGGAGATCCGTCGGCGGCGCGCTCGGCAGGCACAGGCACTGGAGCGCGCTCGCACTTGGGTGACGGAGTCCCTGGAACGGCTCCGTGAACTGGAGGCGCTCCGGGCGGAGTTGCTGGGCCGGGTGCCCGATGAGGCCCGGAGCCGGCTGGCGGCGCTAGGCGCCGAGGTGAGTGGGCTGCTGGAGGAGTTGCCGGCCGAGGCCACCGCGCTGGACACCACCGCGGCCCGGTTCCGGCGGTCGACCCTCAACGTGGGCGTGATCGGCAGGGCCCGCCAGGGCAAGAGCCGGCTCATCCAGAGCCTGACGGGGCTGACCGACCAGGAGGTGCCCACCAGCGACGGCGGCTTCTGCACCGGCGTCACCAGCGTGCTGCGCCACGAGGACGGCGTCCCCACCCAGGCCGAGGTCTACTTCCACACCGAACGCTCCTTCCTGAGCGAGGTGATCGCCCCCTACTACACGGAACTGGAGCTGGGACCCGCCCCCAGGACTCTCGACCATTTCGCCGAGCCCCTGCCCCCGGAGCCCGCCGGGGAGAAGTCCGTCGAGGGCAGCAGGTACTCCCATCTGGCCCAGCTCCACGCCGCACTGCCCGAATACCGCCGTTACCTGGGCATGGCCTCGCCGCACCGCGTCGGCCCGCAGGAGATCCGCCGGTTCGTCGCCCAGTCCGACGAGCAGGACCAGCCCTGCCATGCCTTCCGTGCCGTGCGGTACGTGCGGATCACCACGCACTTCGCCCACCAGGACTGGACGGGACTGTCGCTGATCGACCTGCCCGGCCTCGACGACACCAACCTGCAGGACGCGCAGCGCATCGTGGCCGCGCTGCGGGACGAGATCGACATCGTGGTCTTCGTCCGCCGCCCCGATCCGCTGGGCGACGGCGTCGGCAGACCCGACCACCAGCTCTACGACCACGTGCAGGAAGGGCTGCCCGCCACCGGGCTGAACCGCTGCTCCTTCCTGCTGATCAACAAGTGCACCGTCCCGCGCAGCGACAACAGCGCGAACGCCCGGAGGATGGCCGAACAATGGCTGCCGGCCTCGCGGTTCACCGTGGCCGAGGCCCACGTCGCGGACTGCTCCCGGCCGGACGACGTGGCCGCAGCCATGGACCGGGTGCTGGACTACCTGCTCGCCAACCTCGACGACCTCGACGACCGCCTCCTCGCGGTACGCACCGAGAAGGCCGCCGAACTGCACGAACGTCTGGCCCAGCTGGCCGCGCGGGCCGAGCGGCTGGCCGACCTGGCGCAGCCGACCGAGATCTGGTTCCTGCCGTTCACCACACTGTTCAAGCAGACGCACGCCCAGCTCGCCCATGGACTGGCCGGGCTGGTACGGGAATTGCGCGACGAACGCGATCTGACCGACGACCTGCTCGCCGACGCCGTGGAGACGGTCCTGGACGCCGCGGAACACGACCCGGCCCATCCGACGGTGGACGAACTGGTCGCCCGCGCCGCCGCCGAGGACGGGCTCAGCATGGCGTACGGAAAGTACCTCAACGAGTCCCGGGCCAGGCTGTCCAGGCGCTTCCTGGAGTGCGACGTAGCCCTGCACGCACGTACCGCCGACATGCAGCGACGCGTCGCCGACGTGCTGCGCGGACCCGCCGGCCTCGGCGGACTCAGCGGCGCACCGGACGGAGGGGAGTTCCTGCTGGAGGTGGCCGCACGCGTGCCCCGGGTGCGGGAGGACGGCGGCAGCGAGATCCGGTACGCGCTGCAGCTCCTGGCCGGCTTCCAGCTCTCCTACCGGGGCATGCTCCAGCACCGGGTACGGGCCTGCCTGGACGGTCTGCACGCCGACACCCCGGCCATGCCCTTCCCGCACCACCCCGGCCCGACGGCCCGCCAGGTGCGGGAAATGCTGGAAGTGGCGTACAGCGAGGCGCTGTACCAGTGCCGGAGCGAGCTGCACAAGGCGCTCGCGGATCCGAGCGCGGCCATCTTCGCGATCGTCGAGGAGTTCTACGACCGGGTCATCGCGTCGGCGGGCGCCGAGGAGGAGTGGCTGGTGTTCTACCAGGACGTCAGGGCCGAGATCTGGCCGGGGAAGTTCGCCGCCCTCGCCGAGGACGCCGCGCACCTGCGGCGCTGGTCCGAGGGCGTTGCCGCGCTGGCGGCCCTGGCCGCGCCGGGCAGGCCCGGACCGCTGCCCGGGACGCCCGAGGAGGCCGCGGCATGAGCAAGCCCGCCCGTTACGTCCTCGAAGTCACCATGCTCGGCCCGTCGGGGGCCGGCAAGACCTCGCTGCTGGCCTCGATGTACGTCCAGTACTCGTCCGTGATCGGCGGCACGGACCTGGACCTCACACCGGTGGGCGAGACGGCGGCCAAACTGACCGATGTCGTCGCGGTCCTGAAGTCCCTCTCCCGCGCGGTCCAGGTCCGTGACGCGGTCACCAACACGGCCAGCTACGAACTGCACCGCTACGAGATCGCGGTCGGCCGCAAGAACAAGAGCCCGCGCTTCGTCCTGAGGTTCACCGACTACGCCGGCGGACTGCTGCGCGAGCCGGGCGGCACCCCGGTCGCCCAGGGCGTCAGGAACGCGCTCGCCGGGAGCCCGGTCGTCGTCCTGGCCGTCGACACGCCCGCGCTGGTCGAGCGTGACGGCCTGTACCACGAGCGCGTCAACGAGCCGTACCTGATGTACGAACAGGTCAAGCACATCCTGCGGACCGACGAGAAGCCGCGGCTGCTGCTCGTCGTTCCTCTCAAGTGCGAGAAGTACGTCACCACGGAGCATGGCTCCGCCGCGTTGCTGAGCCGGGTGCGCGCCGGATACCAGCCCCTGTTCGACCACATCGCGCACCCCACCGTGCGGCCCAGGGTCGGGTGCGTCGTCATCCCCGTGCAGACCACCGGCTCGATCGTCTTCTCGTCGATCACCGAGTCGCCGGCCGGGGACCTCCGTTTCCTCTACCGCAGCCGCCGTGCCGGGGCCGAGTACCGGCCCGTCCACACCGACCAGCCCCTGCGCCACGCCCTGCGCTTCGTGCTCAACGTCTATCTGCGCGAGCGGCGCGGATTCTGGCGCGAGACGTTCGACGACATGTTCGGGCACGACCAGGCCCTGGAGCGGGCCATCGCCCAGTTCGCGGAGGGAACGGCGTCCGGGCCGGGCATCGAGGTCGTCCAGCACCACCCGCATCTGCGGCCGTCGGGAGCGGGGAGGGCGTGAGGATGACGACCTGGTTCGTGCAGTCCCGCGGGCGACTGCCCACCCAGGACTACTCGTGGACGCCGGTTCGCCCGCAGGCCGCGAGCGGGCTCTCGCCGGACGCACTGCTCGCCCAGGGCTGCGCGGGCCGCTCCATCGGCGAGCTCATCGACGACTCCAAGCCCTCCCTGCTGCTGTACGCACTGCGCGAGTCCTCCCACCGGCAACAGGTGTGGGTCCTGCTGATGACCGGCCTGTCGTCCGGGGAGACGGCCGCCGAGCGCGACCACATGAACCGCGACATCCGTGTGCTGGTGCTGGGCGTCGGCACCGGTCCTCACCCGCCGCACGGGCTGACCGCCGTCGCCTCACTGTTCCTCACCGGCGGCCTGCGGGCGGGGGTGCCCGTCTCGTACGGCCTCGAGGGCGCCGCGGGGTACGCCGTGGACGCCGAGGCGTGGGGTGCCGTGGTGGAACGGGCCACCCGGTTCGACGTGCCACCCGCCGACCGGGTGCCCGGCAAGCACATGGTGGTGCTCGACAGGGACTCCCCGGCCAACCGGCGGCGCGCCGCCGGAATGCTCAGCCATGCGCAACGCTGTTTCGCGCAGGGGACGTTCGAAGCGGGCGAGGCCGGCCTGGTGGGGCGCAAGGCCCGGCCGCTGCTCGTCGTCACAACGCTGCTGGGCAGGGAGTCGCTCAAGACCCTCAGGCCTTGGTACGGCCTCAGTCAGCATGTCGGGGAACAGCAAGTGGTCGGTCTGAGACGCGCCTTGGGCGACTCCGTCGTGGACTGCATCAAGGGGGTGGGCTCGGTGTTCGTGGTGTTCGCCGTGCTCACCGTACTGGCGGCGGCCTGCGCGATGTCGGTACTGCTGTGGTGAGCCGGGAGCGGTACGTCCGGGTCGCCGTGCAGCCGAGGGGGCGGGCGGCGCGCGCGTCTCGCTGCGTGGATGCCCGGCCCCCGGAAGGGGGTGGCCACCCCTGGCCGGCCGCTCCCGGCCCCGGCTGGGCGGCACACGCTGGGGCCACGTGGGTGGCGGCGACCGCCCGCTCCAGCGCGTGCGTGGGGGCGCCGGGGAGGGCGACCCATGTCCAGGTCCGTGGGCGGCTCGCTCTCGGGAAACTGTCGGGCGCGAACGTGCTCCCTGCTTCGCCGTCAGGACGCAGCGCGCTGCGTCGGCAGGCGCAGCGGTGTGCCGGGTCCGGCGGTCACATGGAACCGGGTGAGGGTGCCGGTGAGTTCCAGGACGCGTCGCGGTTCGGGCTGCAGGCCGGACAGTTCCAGGAGTCCGCCCTGCGCGTGGGTGTACCGCTGGAGCTTCTGCAGCAGGCCGAGGCCGCTGGCGTCCATGAACGCCACCCCCGCCAAATCCAGGCGGACAATGCGGTTACGGATGCTCACCGCGTCCGTGACCTCCCTGATCCGGGGGCAGGTGTCGTGATCCAGATCGCCCACCACCATGACCACGATCCGGTCGAAAGACGCACTGACGTGCAGGCTGAGAGAAGGCATGGTGCAACCACCGTTCGGGATCAAAGCCCATCACGGTCGGCTCCCACTACCGGAAGAAGGCCGTCAAGCGGGCGGCGCCAGTGCCGCTCGCAGCCGAGCGAGACCACCCGCACCATCCACCGGCGACATTCTCCGGCTGTCACCACACGGCGGCGCGGGGTCTCCCACCAGACCAGGCTGGCTCTCATCCCAGCGTGGCACACCTGCCCGTCCGAGACCAGACCGTCCTTCACGGGCACGTCAGGAGCCGGGCCGCCCACCTGCAACCACCACAGCTCTCCCCCACCCGGCCGACCGACCGCGCCGCCGCAGTTCGCGTCCCGGTTCGCCCTGTCCACCGCTCTCCGTCAGCCACGCACGTGCAGTCCGAAACCGGTACGGCCCGCGGGCTCCAGTCCCTCCCTCAGATGCAGTGAGGGGATCTCGTAGTCGCCGGAGTTCTGGGGCCGGAACGCGATCGGTTCGGTCGACTCGAGGGTGAGCAGGCGCTGCTTCCATGCCTTGGCGACGTCCGGGAACGCCTCCTCGGTCATCCGGTCGGTGCCGTGCAGCACGAACGGCGGCAGCACCTCGATGCCCGGGTAATAGAGGATGCCGTGGTGGATCGGGAACAGCAGATCGTCGATGGGACCGTTGATCCCGCGAGCCGCGTAGTGCGCCTCCGGGCCGCCGACGGTCACCGACAGCAGGGCCCTCCGGCCCGCGAGGGTGCCTTCGCCGAAGCGCTCGCCGTACTTGGTGTCGCTGTGCTCACCGACGCCGTACGCGAAGTGGTAGGTGAACACGCGGTCCACCCACCCCTTGAGGATCGCCGGCATGGTGTACCACCACAGCGGGAACTGGAAGATGATGGTGTCGGCCCACAGCAGCTTCTCCTGCTCGGCGAGGACGTCCGGGGTGAGCGTGCCGGCGTCGAAGGCCCGGCCCGAGTCCCGGGCGACCCTCAGCGGACTCGAGGCGGCGGAGCCGTAGTCCGCGGCGTCCACGACCGCCTTCCAGTTCATCGCGTACAGATCACTCACCCGCACCTCGTGCCCGGCGTTCTCCAATGTGGACACCGCGAGGTCCTTCAGCGAGCCGTTGAGCGACTTCGGCTCCGGGTGGGCGTAGACGACCAGCGTCTTCATGGGAACTCCTTCGGATCGGATGTCTTCGATCCTGGGCCCCACGGCGCCCCGCATTCAGGGGCGCCTTTTCCATCGGACGGGACTTCCTGGTAACGGCAGGACCACCCTCGCCGGCATCACCGAGCCCATACTGTGGGCATGGACGATCTAGCGGGCTTCCTGCGAACCCGGCGTTCCCGGGTCGACCCGGCGGCCGTCGGCATCCCCAGCGACAGCCGTCGCCGGGTCGAAGGGCTGCGCCGCGAAGAGGTCGCACACCTGTCCGGGGTCAGTGTCGACTACTACGTACGCCTGGAGCAGGGCCGTGCGACCCAGCCCTCCGAGCAGGTCCTCGACGCGCTCGCCGGCGTCCTCGGTCTGGACGAGACCGAACGCGGGCACCTCTACCGGCTCGCCCGGCAGCGCCGCCGCCGCGCGAAGGCGCCGGGAGGGCGGGTTCGGCCGGAACTGCTGCGCGTCCTGGACCTGGTCGCCGACGCACCCGCGCTGATCATGAACCACCGCCTGGACGTGCTCGCCGGGAACCGCCTCGCCGGGCTGCTCTTCGGCCGGCCGATGCCGGGCCTGAACACGGCCCGGCACATCTTCCTCGAGGAGGCCGGGCGCGGCCTTTACGCGGACTGGGAGAGCTGCACCCTCGACGTGGTCGGGCACCTGCGCCTGGCCGCCGGCAAATATCCCGACGACCCCCGGCTGGCCTCGCTCATCGGCGAACTGGCGATGGGCAGCGACCGCTTCCGCCGCCTGTGGGCCCGCGCCGACGTGCGTGCCCGCACACATGGACGCAAGGCGTACCGGCATCCGCTGGTCGGACTCCTGGAACTGCACCAGGAGAACTTCGCGCTGCCGGACGAATCGGGGACGGAACTGCTGGTGCTGTCCGCGGCCCCCGGCAGCCCCGCCGAGGACGGGCTGCGCCTGCTCGTGGGCCTGGGCGCGGACAGCGGCGACGCACGTCGCGCCGCGGACGCCCAGGTCCGCGAGTAGCCGGACGACGCCCGTCCACCGCCAGGGCCGCTACCAGCGGTACCAGCGACCCCGGCGACCCGCACCGTCCGCGGAACGGACGACGAAGCCCAGCAGCCACACGACGAGCACGATCACCGCGATCCACCACAGTGCCTTCAGGGCGAAGCCCGCACCGAAGAGGATCAGAGCCAGCAGAAGAACCAGAAGCAGGGGAACCATCGATATCAACCTCCTGGCCACCGCATGCCCTTGCTTCAGCCCTACAAGCACACGAAATAAGAGTTACTTCGGTGGAGGGAGGGGCACATGCGCGCCGCGCGTCATGCACGGTTCCCGTCTCTTCGCGTCTCATGCAACGCGCTCGTCCCGTCCGTCTCGGCCTGCCGGCGACGGACGCCGGCGACAACGCCTGAGCGGCACATGCCCGCCGAGCGATGTCAGCGCGCCCTGATAGACAGGGCCTTTCAGTTCAGCGGCGCGGGACGGGAGAGTCGTGACACCTGAGGAGCCTGTGCTCGACCTCGAGCTGGTACGCCGGCACGGATTCGAACCGTACGAGGGCACTCCGCTCGACGTGCGCACGGTAGTCGCGCAGATCCCGCACGAGGTCAAGGACGGATTCCGCTTCGACGAGGTGCCTTGGCACCGCTTCGGGCACGCCTACGGCTCGGCTGACGACGTACCCGAGTTGCTGGCCAGGCTGCGCTCCGCGGACAGCGCGGTGGCCGGTGACGCGCTGAGGCAACTGGGCGGCCGCATCGTCCACCAGGGCACGGTCGGCTCAGTCGCCCCGCTGACCGTCCCGTTCCTCCTGCGCGTCGCCGCCGACCCGTCGGCCCATCACCGCGCGGACACGCTCGGCCTGGCCGCCGCGGCGGCCCGACAACAACACTGGGGGTACGGCACGCGCGACGCCTTCGTCCGGGTGGCGACCCAGGAGATGCTCTACGACTGCGGCGGCTTCGCGATGCACTGGTCCATCGAGGCATCCCGCGACGCCGTCTCCGCCGACGCCGACGTGCTCCTGCCGCTCCTCCACGACCGCGCCCCCGAGGTCCGCACCTCTGCCTGCTACGCCCTGGCCACCGCTTCCGGTGAAACGGGCCGCATCGCCAGTGCTCTCCGAGCCCGCCTGACCGTCGAGCACACACCCGTGGTCCGTGCGAGCCTGGTCCTGGCCGTCGCCGAACTCGCCCGCGAACACACCGACCGCCGCGCCGCCGCCTGGGCCCACGCCCTCTGGGCCGACCCTTCACGGCCTGCGGACGTCCGCGTGTCCGCCGCGCTCGCCTGGCTCTGCCTCACGGACGGCCCCGTCCCGGACGATCTGCTCACGACGCTCGACGCCCTCGTCACCGACGACCTGGCTCGCAGCCTCGGCGACGTCCCCTGGATCGCGCACGTCGACCAGGACAAAGGCCTCGCCCGCACCCTCGATCAGATGCTCAACGACGCGCAACCGGGCGTCATCGACCCCTGGGACTCCGTCGTACCGGCCCTCCGAACGGATACGCGGGCCGCTCGGGGTGGCCCGATCAGATCGAGCAGGTAACGGCGTACGGGGGCGGGGCCGCCCAGCAGGCCCACGTGGGAGAAGAACAGTTCCTGCCCGTCGAGGGCAACGTCATGGGGCTAGATCACCGCTCCACGCAGGAGGGGTTCCTTACGTACCAGGGATCAGCCACCCTGAGCGACCCGCCTACAGGCATTCGGAGGGAATAGCCGGGACGAGCCCTGTCCGGTGCGAATTTCTTCAAGACAGTGCCGCCACCCCCGGGAAGGATGAGTCACCGCCGGTGCGGGCGTGACCTGCTCGCCACCAGGCCGGGCTGTGCCGTACCGGCACGGGCCGTGACACAGCGACCACAACCCAAGGGGGAAGAGCAATGCGACAGAAGAAGGTGTTCGCCGCCGCGCTCACCGTGACCGCCGTCCTGACGGTGGGACTGACCGCGGCCGGCCCGGCTTCGGCCTCGTCCTCGGCTTCGTCCTCGGCTTCGGCTTCGGCTCCGGTCGAGGAAGGTGTGACCGCCTCTTTCGACGGCAAGCGGGCGGATCTGTCGAAGGGATGGGGAGCGGCAAAGGCGTGCGGCGTGTGGCGGGAGGGCGTGCGGTGCTTCCGCACCGTCGGTGAGCTGGACCGCAAGGCGGCGGCCGTGAACACGAGCCGCGCCAAGGCCGGTGTACGCGCCGCCTGTTCCACGCCGCTCCAGCTCGGTGAGGACAACGACCTGCGCGGCCGGGTCCTGAAGTTCTACGACCGCGGGTACTGGCAGAACCTCGGCGGCTACGGCTTCAACGACAAGACGTCCTCCTACCGGACGGGCGCCTGCACCGCACACTTGGCCGAGCACAACGACGGCCGCGGCTACTGGTATCCGGGCAACACCGGGCCCAGCCACTACGAGCCCTCCATGCGCAGCGGCTGGAACGACCGCGTGAGTTCCATCAAGATCGACTGATCCGGTCGTTCGCGCCTGACGGCGAGGGGGCCCGCACGCGTTGTCGTCGTGCGGGCCCCCAGGGTTGCCGGGGTTCACTCCCAGTCGCTGCCCGAGCTGGACCAGTTCGAGGCGGGGGTGAAGGAGAAGATGCGTCGGAGAGCTGCCAGCATGGTGCTTCACTTCCTTTCTTTCATGGATGGGTCGAAGTCCTGACGGTCCGGTGAAGGGTGAAGGGGCGGGGAATCGCGGCGTTGGTCACGATCGGGCGAGGGTCGGCACCGCTGACGGCCAGTCGGGCGCTGTCGGCCAAGGCGTGGACGGCTTCGGTGGTCAAGGTGTGTGCGATGCCGGCGCCCGCGCAGGTGAACGGTCCGGCGCTGTAGGGGAGGTAGGTTCCGTGCCCGCTCGCTTCGGCCCACCGTTCGGGGCGGAACGTGCCGGGCGATGTCCAACTGCCGTCGTGGTGCAGGAGGTAGGGACACACCGAGATGTTCGTCTCGGACGGAAGGGGAACTCCACCGATGTCGATCGGGCCGGGGGCGGTACGGCCGACCATCCAGACGAAAGGCCGGTGCCGCGCGGCCTCCCGCACCACCGAGTCGGCAGGCCACGGCCAGGGGGACGCCGAGGTGTGGCGCAGTCCGGCCAGCAACACCGACCATCCGACCGAGTAGCCCACGTTCCCCACGATCGAGCGGAAGAGCAGCATGTACAGGTCCGCTGCCTCCCGGTGAGTGACTTCGGCGGGGCATGCGCTGAGCACCGCGTCCAGGACGTCGCGGGGCTCCCCGGTGCAGGGCGCCGCGCGGCGCTGTGTGACGTGCTCGGTCAGAGCGGGCTTGAGTCTGGCCCGCAGTGTCTCGGCCCGTACGCGCTGTCGGATGTGGGCGGCCCTGACCATCAGGCCACCGTCCACCGCCTGCTCCAGCAGCCTGCGCAACGAGGGCTCGGTGTCAGGGTGCAGCAGAAGACCGGCTGCAGCGCGGTACACCAGCTGAATTCCGGCTCTGGGCCAGTGACTGTCCCTGGGGAACCCGGCCACCACTTCGGCCAGAGCCGTACGAAGCTCAGGTGTACGTGCCCGCAGGGTTTCCCTCACGGATTGACCGAGGTGGATCTGGGCGGCCCGTGTGGGGAGGCCGGGAGTGAAGAAGTGGGACATGCCTCGGTTGAAATCGGGACTGCGCAGGACCATCCGGGCCAGGTCCGCGTCGTTGACGCACCAGACGCCCCACGGAAGCTGGAAAACTCCGCGCGGGTTCCGGCTCGATACGGCCTCGATGAATTCCAGAGGGTCGTGTCCGAAGCGGCGAAGTTCCCTCCACGTCATTCTTCCTCCCCGCTGAGAGCCACCGCGACAACACTTACCTGAGTGGTTGTCTGGTGATGTCCCCTCTTACATGCACCCACATGGGGGAACTGATCGCAACCGGGGGTCAGCGCCTCGTCAACCGCACGGCACGGCGGAGTATTCGGAATTCCGCCGGACGCCGTGAACCGACCTCAGGAACGACCGCTCGTAGGGGCGGCCGGGACAACGACGGCCGGTCACACCTCACCGCTGGCGAACAGTTCGAGGTGACCGCACTTGGGGCAGCGAAACGCCTCTATCTGCCGCCGGCGACGGCCCATCCGCTTGGCGCCTCCGAGGATCCCCCGCTCCAGCGCACCCTCGATCCAGCGCGCGTAGCCGCGCGAGTGCTCGCCCGCGTCCTCGATGAAACCCTCGTCCAGGCCGACGGTGCCGCAGTGGGTGCACGTGTAGTTGTTCATGCCGCGAGTGTAGGAAACGGCCCGCCCGACCGGCTGCGAAGGGCGGACCAGAGGCGCGGGCCGTCTCCGCGTGCTCCCTGGACAACATGTCCAGGGGTGCCGCCCGTGGTGTCGGCGGGACCCCTGGTTAGACTGAGGGACAGGACTGCGCCGCCCCCATAGGAAGATCGGCGCAAGGTCAGCCCACGTCGACCACGGGGCGCGTTGCACGCCAGCACGGGACCGTTCCCCAACTGCCCGCCTTCAGGGCCGCAGGCCCAGGTCCCGAGAGTCACGTGAGTACCGACACCACACCACGCCCGGCTGCTGCCCGGCGCTTGCTCGCCGGACGCGCTCCGGCTCCTACCGGACACCGTCACACCCTTCACGCCACCGCCTCAGCCGTCTCCGTGCTGTTGCTCCTGGCCGCGACCGGCGCTGTCCTGCACGAACCGCTGCTCATCCCGCCCCTCGCGGCCAGCGCCGCTCTCGTGCACAGCACCCCGCAGTTGCCTCTCGCGCAACCGCGCAGCCTCATCGGCGGCCACCTGTTGTCCGCACTCGGCGGCTACCTGGTACTGGCCGCCTGCGGTAACTCGACCTGGGCTGCCGCACTGGCAGGCGGCCTCGCTCTGGGCACCATGATGATCACCAGGACGCCGCACTCCCCCGCGGCGGCCACCGCCGTCATCGTGGTCCTCCAATCACCCGCCCCGCTCCGCTTCCTCAGCCTTCTGCTCACCGCAACCGTGCTCCTGGTCAGCGCCGGGATCGTCGCGGGGCTGCCCAGACATGCGCCTCGCTATCCCGTCTACTGGTGGTGAGGAGCGAGCGGGCACCATCGCCGGCGCCGCCGGGTGGAATACCCAACATCGGGGAGGCAGGCTGTAGTCATGCGGTCGCTCATCCGCCCGTCCGGTCCACCAGCGGTGGGCGGTCACAGCCGGGTCCTTTTCAGACTCGCGCAGTGTGTGCCATTCGTGATCATACTGCTCGCGCTGGGGATCGAGCTTTCCCCTGCACACGCGTTGATCACCGGTCCGCTCCTCGCTGCCATGCCGGCACTGGCCGCGCTGACGATGGGCCCGAAGGGCCCTCTCTCAGCAGCGGCCGGAGCTTTCGCCGTCACCGTCACCACGGCCACCCTCCACCACAGCTGGGGTGGCCAGGTCTACAGCAATCTGATCTCCCTCGTCGTGGTGTCGGCAGCGAGTGTCACCATGAGTAGTGCAGTGCGCACGCGCAGGCAGAGCGAACTCAACCAGGTCCGCCGGGTCGCCGAGGCAGCACAGCGGGTTCTGTTGCGGCCTGTGCCTCCCCGGCTCGGTCCCGTCCAGATGGCCAGCAAGTACCTCGCGGCGGAGACCGGCGCGCAGATCGGTGGCGATCTGTACGAGGCGGTGCACACTCGGTACGGAGTCCGGATGATCGTGGGAGACGTCCGGGGCAAGGGGTTGCCCGCCGTGCGCCTGGCCGCGGCCGTGCTGGGTGCGTTCCGGGAGGCTGCGCACTACGAGGAGGACCTGGCGGAGGTGGTGAGTCACTGCGCGGCGGCGCTGGAACGCGAGCGGGCGGCGCTCAGGGCGGTTGACCGGGCCGAGGAAGACAATCTGACCGAGGACTTCGTCACCGCGCTCGTGGCTCAGGTGTCGAACGCCTTCGTGGTTCAGGTCGTCAACCGGGGCCATCCGCCCCCGCTGGTCCTCCGCGAGGGCAAGGTAGAGGCCCTCCACCCCGCCTCTCCGATGCCTCCCCTGGGCCTGGAGGAGTTCATCACCCTTCCGCCCGCCGAAGCGGACAGCTACCCGTTCGCACCCGGTGACCGTCTTCTGCTGCACACCGACGGCGTGATCGAAGCGCGCAGCCCCGGCGGCGAGTTCTTCCCCCTGCCCCAGACCACAGAATCCGTGCACCCCTGTCAGCCGGCGGAGTTCCTGGAGCATCTGCACCAGGAACTGATCCGGCACACCCACGGCTACCTGGCGGACGATGCGGCGATGCTCCTAGTTGAACGGATCAATGAAGCAGGCGAGAGCACTCTGCATTCCCCGCGCACCATCTGAAGTACCGCAGGCTGCGGAGAGCCCGCTGTCGTCGCCGCGAGTGGAGGACACGACGGACTACGTCGTGGGTCACTCGCGAGGGTGTGACGCCCGACGCATAGCGGCACGGCACGGAGCGTTCCGGTCAGGTGGTATTCAGCCAGTACGCGGGTGGTACCGCTCACCGACAAGCTCTTGGACAGCACCGCACGAGGCGCTGCGCTCCTGAAGGTCCCGAGGTGTCGGACGGCACCGGGGCAGCGGGCCCAGTGCGTTCGGCGCGGTGTCCATGCCCGAGTAGTCGCGGCGCCGGAGTCTTTCGGCGTCGCACCAGCACAAGGACCAGAACCCCACATGACCACCGCTCTGATATCCGTGCCCGAGACCATCGCCGCTGTGGGTCCCGACCTTCGCGAGGAGCTGCGCGAGAAGCGCTACGCCCTGGTGTCGGCCGGCGACCTCACGCTGCGCCCCGAACTCGCCGCCGCGTTCGACGATCTCCAGGCGTCCTGGGGCCGGCTCACCCCGGACGTGCACTTCGGAGGTGAGGACCGTGCCGTGCGCACGCGCCGTTACAGCGACTTCACCTATGTACCCGCCACCGGCGAGCTGTCACCGCTCGACCACGTCGCGTACATCCAGAGCAAGGAGATGAACTCCTTCGTCGGCGGGATCGAGCGTCATTTCGGGGACGTTGAGGAGGAGACGTTCCTCAACCCGCTCTTCCGGGCCCTCGTGCGCTACGACTTCGAGAACCTCCCCATCGAGGACGAGTACCGCGACCGTGCCTGGCAGTGCCAGGTCCACCAGATCCGCATCGAGATCAACCCGGGCAAGTACAACGAGCTGGTGCCCGAGGGAATCCACTCCGACGGCTACCCGTGGGCCGGACTGCACCTGATATCCCGCGTGGACGTCGAGGGCGGCCACAGCACCGTCTTCACCTGGGAGGAGGAGCCGCTGGCCAAGGCCACCTTCCTGAACCCGCTGGACTCGCTCCTCTTCGAGGACCGCCGGATGAAGCACCACGTGACCGGTCTCAGCGCCGCCGAGGACCGCGGGGGATACCGGGACGTCCTGGCCATCTCCTTCTCGCTGCCCGGCTCCCCGTACGAGACGCTCGTCTGATGGGTGCCGCCGCTCCCGCGCTCATCAGTCGACCGCGGCCCGAGGCCGTCTGGCGCCCCCTGACCTCGACTCCCATGGCGGCGGCGGACGTCGGGCAGGTGATCGAGCTGCTCCGGGCCGCCCCGCAGACGGCCTACTGCGAATGGGAGGACGCGGCACTGCTGCGCGGCCACCTCTCGCACTCGGCCGACCTGTGCCGCGTGGTACGTGACGGTTCGGGCCGCGTTGTGGCCGCGCTGATCGCCGGCTCCTTCGGTGTGCGCGGCAGCATCAGCCACGCCGTGGTCGCGCCGGGCCACCGGCGCAGCGGCCTGGCCCGGGTGATGGCAACCGACGCGCTCGCGGCCTTCCGCCGCAGGGGGGTGCGGCGCGTCGCCCTGGCCGTCCTCGACGGCAACCCGGCTGCCGCCGCCCTGTGGACACGGGCTGGCTTCAGTCCGGTCCATGGCGAGAGGACGTACGAATGCGACCTGTAGCAGCTGCCTCCCCGGAACGGCAGGCCACTACCTCCCCGAAACGGCAGGCCACCGCCTCCCTGGAACGCCAGGCCACTGCCTCCCCGGTACGGCAGGCCTGTTCAGCCGGTCCGCCCGCGGCGCGGAAGTCGACCGCTCAGGCGCCGTGGGCGGCCGGCCTCGGCCTCGCGATGCCGGTGATGCTCGGATACGTGCCGGTTGCCTTCGCGTTCGGCGTACTCGGACACACCGCCGGGCTGCCAGGGTGGGCCACCGCAGCCATGTCCCTGTTCGTCTACGGCGGTTCGTCCCAGTTCGCAGCTCTCCAGCTCATCACGGTGGGCGCGGCGCCCTACGCCGTGATCCTCACGACCTTCGTCGTCAACCTCCGTCATCTGCTGTTCGCGGCCTCTGTCGCACCGCGACTGGCAGGATGGCGACGCGTCGAACAGGCCGCGTTCGCCTATGAGCTGACGGACGAGGCGTTCGCCGTGCACTCCGCGCAGTACGCCGAGCGCGCGCACCGCTCCAAGGCCGAGGTCTTCGCCTTCAACGCCGCCGTGCACGCGTCCTGGGTTACCGGGACGGTGCTCGGCACGCTGGCCGGCGACCTGGTACACGACGTGGAGGCACTCGGCCTCGACTACGCCCTGCCCGCCATGTTCATGGCCCTGCTGGCCGCCGGCATCGTCGCGGACCTGCGAAGCCTCGCGGTCGCCGTGACCGCCGGCACCGGCGCCGTGGCCCTGACCCTGCTCGGCCTGCAGTACTGGTCGGTCGTGCTGGCCGCCGCAGCCGCAGCGACGCTCGGCCTCGCCATGGCGCCGCGTGACACGCAGCCGGCCGATGAGAACGCAGTCGCCCCAGGCGCAACAGCCCGTCCGGTCGAGTCCCTCTGAACCCCTCCGGCCCACCCGGCCCACCCGGCCAGACCTCCCCGAACGCACCGGCTGTCCCGGCCGGGCCCCCCTTGTAAGGACGCAACGCATGATGAGCGATCCGGCCCTCGCCCTGACCATCGTCGGCATGGCCGCCGTGACCTTCGGGCCACGGCTGCTGCCCACACTCTTCCTCGCGGCGGCCGAACTGCCCCGGCCAGTCGTGACGTGGCTCCGGCAGGTTCCGCCCGCAGTGATCGCTGCGCTGCTCACCCCGCCTCTCCTGCTGCCTTCCGGTCACTTGGACCTGGGCCCCCACAACTACGCACTCTGGCTCGCCGTGCCGACCCTCCTGCTGGCCTGGCGCACCCGGAGCTTCTACCTCACCATCGGCTTCGGTATCGGATCCCTCGCCCTGCTCCGTCTCCTCATGGGCTGACGTAGCCGGCTCCGGGCGAGCGCACGAGCGGGGTCGTGATACGGCTCAAGGCCCTGCCGAACACCGGGCGGACGATCATTGAAAGCAGACGCGCGCTTGCGTAGCCGGTTCACGTGGTTTCACCGATGTGCTCGGCCGTCCCTCTGCGAAAAGCCGCACGACCGGTGGCCGACCCCGCGCTCATTGCCGTTGCCGTTGCCGTTGCCGTTGCCGTTGCCGAGATGATCGGACGGGCCGTCCGCAGCATCGAACCGCGTGCTACTGCCGGTGTCCGGGGTCACCGCCCTCGCCACTACCGGGGCCCAGGTGCACCGCCCGGGCTGTCGACGGCTCTGATCCCTGCACCGTCGTCCGTGCTGCTCGGCGCAAGGGTCAGCAGTACTTCGAGGCAGGCGGCGATCGCGGGTTCGTGGCCTGCGCCGTTCCGGACGACGATCTCGATCGTACGAGCGAGCGCGGGGTCGGCCACCGGTCGTGCGACGAGCGAGGGCGGGAGGTGAGCTGCTGCCATGCGAGGGAGGACGACAGGGTGGCCGCCGCTCGCCGCGAGGGCGATCATGGCGGTGAAGTCGGAGCAGATGTGCCGTATCTGCGGGGTGAATCCCGCCGACCGGCATGCCTGGAGGACTGCTGCGCCGCACGCGGTCTCCGCGGGGGCGGTGATCCACGGTGCCCCGGCGAGGTCGCGCAATTCGACGGGAGATCCTTCCGCGGCGACCGCGGGGTGGTCCCGTCGGACCACCGCGACCAGCGGGTCGACGTGCAGCTCATGGCTCTCGACACCCAGCGGCGCTGGATCGGCGAGGTTCGTGTAGCGGTAGACCAGCGCGACGTCGACACGTCGCTGGAGCAGCAGCCGCACGGCGAGTTCCGGTTCGGCCTCGGTGATGTGCAGGCGCAGGCCGGGGTGGGTGCTTTCCAGCGCGTGGCCGAGTGGAGCCGCGAGGGGGGCGAGGGCACTGGGGAAGCAGGCGAGGTGCAACGGGCCGACCGGCTCCGCGGCCTGGCTGCGCAGGTGCCGTTGCGCTCGATCGAGGGCATCGAGCACCTGCTCGGTGTCTTCGGCCAGCCGGTGTCCGGCGGGCGTGAGACGAATGGACCGGCCTGTGCGTTCCAGCAGGCGGGTGCGGGTCTCCTCCTCCAGGAGCCGGAGCTGCTGCGAAACGGCGGAGGGGGTCACGCCGTGCAGTTCTGCCACCGCGGTCACGGTCTCGTGGGCGGCCAGATCACGCAGGAGGACCAGGCGTCGGACATCGAGCATTAGTTCAGCTTAAACGAATGGTGTAGCTGATGTAGCTGGACAGGAACTACCTCCGGCGGCGACGCTGGCGGCCTGTCCCACCCCGCTCAGCAGCACCAGGAGCTGTCCTATGCGCGCCACCGTGATCCATGGCCCGAATGACATCCGGATCGAGGAGGTTCCGGACCCCCGGATCCAGCATCCAGCGGACGCGGTCGTGCGTGTGGTCAGCGCCTGTATCTGCGGCAGTGATCTGTGGGCGTACCGCGGGGTGGCCTCGCGCGTGGCCGGTCAGCGCATCGGGCACGAGTTCCTGGGCATCGTCGAGGAGGTCGGCGCCGAGGTGACCGGCTTCACGCGCGGTGATTTCGTGGTCGCGCCCTTCGTCTGGTCCGACGGCACCTGTGACTACTGCCGGGAGGGCCTCCAGACCTCCTGCCCGCACGGCGGGTTCTGGGGGGAGGTCGGATCCGACGGCGGCCAGGGCGAGGCCGTCCGTGTGCCCTACGCCGACGGAACCCTCGTCGGACTGCCCCGGGACGCCGTCACCGACGAGAAGCTCCTCCCCGGCCTGCTGGCCCTCTCCGACGTGATGAGCACCGGGCACCACGCCGCCGTCTCGGCCCGGGTCCGCCCCGGGGCCACGGTCGCTGTCGTGGGCGACGGAGCGGTCGGTCTGTGCGGCGTGCTGGCCGCCCGTCGCCTTGGCGCCGACCGGATCATCGCGCTCGGCCGGCACCAGGCCCGCACGGACATCGCGCGCGTGTTCGGCGCCACCGACGTCGTCGCCGAACGCGGTGAGGCGGCGATCGAGGCGATCCGGGACATGACCGGCGGCCAGGGCGCACACGCCGTACTGGAAGCCGTCGGCACCGAGGAATCGATGCGTACCGCCATCTCCATCACCCGTGACGGCGGCGCCGTGGGCTATGTCGGCGTACCGCACGGCGGCAGCGCCGGCGTGGACATCAGTCAGATGTTCGACCGCAACATCACCCTGGCAGGCGGCGTGGCCCCTGCGCGCGCCTACATACCCGACCTGCTCAGCGACGTGCTGGCGGGCGTCATCGACCCTGCTCCGGTGTTCGACAGGACCGTCGACCTCGACGGGGTGCCGGACGGCTACCGCGCCATGGACGACCGGTCCGCGCTGAAAGTCCGCATCGCCTTCTGAGCCGCCACGAGGAGAAGTCCATGAAGATCGTCATCGCCGGCGGGCACGGCCGGATCGCCCGGCGTCTGGGCCGGCTGCTCACCGTCCGTGGAGACAGCGTCGTCGGGCTCATCCGTAACCCCGCCCACGGCGATGATCTGTCGCACGACGGCATACGGCCGGTCGTCTGCGACCTCGAGGCGGCATCGTCCGCCGACGTCGTCGCGGCCCTGTCCGGAGCCGATGCCGTGGTGTTCGCCGCCGGCGCCGGCCCCGGCAGCGGCGCGGCCCGCAAGTACACGGTCGACCACCAGGCCGCCGTACTCCTGGCCGAGGCCGCCGGTCAGGCGGGGATCCGGCGGTACGTCATGGTCTCCACCCGAGGCGCCGGCAGTCCGCCCCCGGCTCACGCCGACGAGGTCTGGACCGCTTACGTGCACGCCAAAACCGCCGCCGACGACCACGTCATGGCACAGGACCTCGACTGGACCATCCTGCGGCCCGCGGCCCTCACCGACGATCCCGGTACCGGCGGGGTGCGTCTCACTGCAGAGCGGAGCGTGGGCCAGGTCACCCGGGACGACGTCGCCGAGGTCCTGGCCGCCCTGCTCGCCACGCCTGCCACCGCAGGACTCGTCCTGGAACTCGCCCAGGGGCCCGATCCCGTCTCCCGAGCGGTAGCACGTGCTGCGGACAACCGCACCGGTGAGCCCTGCCGGTGACAGCCCGTCAGCCGTCGGCTTCCCCTTTGCCGCTCGGTGAGCCGCTGGTGGTGGGAGAGGCGCTGGTGCTGCCGGAAGGACTGGCGGAGGGCCGGGGGGATGGGGTAGCCGTCCGGGAAGGCGAGCTGGGGCGGCGGCTGCTGCTGGAGGGCCGAGGGGTCGGTTTCTCCTTCACCGGTGGCGGCGCACTGGTGGTGGCGGCGGAAGGTGGGACAACCGGCGGCTTGCTGCGAGGTGCCGTCGGCTGGGGGAGCCGGTTCCCGCCGGTGGTCCGGTCCCGGGTGCCGTTTCGCGCCGGGTGCGTGGACACCCTCTTCGGTGGAACCGATGAAGCGGCCGAATCGGGGACGTCGGCCTCGGACGCTGCGGGGGTCGGCTCCGGGGCCGAAGCCGCTCGTGGAGCAGTCGACTGGAGGAGCACCGATGCGGTGGCCAGACCTCCGGTGATGGCGAACGCGGCTGCGGCGAGGGATCCGACGGCATACTTCTTCAGCCGCGACGGACGGCCGCACCGGTCTTCCTCCAGGTCTTGCGAAGGAGTCGGCGGCCCCGGAAGGGAGGAGCCGGAGGAGCCCACTCCCCCGTTGAAGAGGACCTCCGGCATCGCCGCGTCCACGGCCGGAGTACCGTCTCTGCGCTCGCTCAACTGGGTCATGCCGGAGTCGAATGCCCCGCATTCGGGGCAGGTCACGGCGCCGTTGAGCGTGCGATTGCAGGGAGTGCAGTAGTCCATGAAGCGGCCGTTCTCAATCCTCGAGTTGACGGGGCGAGGCTCGACGTGTGCGAACCTCACCTACCGGCCTGCGGTACGTGACCGGCTATCGGGGTCAACGGAGCGGATCGAGCGAGTGCTCAATCACCGGCGGGCATGTGGGGTATGTAACCCGGCGCTCGGCGAGCGCAATGCGAAGACTGAAGGCGTTTCTCGGGTGCGGAACAGTCCCGGGCAGGCGCCAGGGGGTCACGCAGGACGCCGCGTACCACTGCGGCCTCATGAGGCGTGCATTACATACCGGCCGTGGGATGAAGCCAACGCCGCGGCCCTGCGTACTGCCTCGCAGAGACAGAAGGAGGGGACCCGGTCCCGTCGCCGGGGCGCTCCGCGCAGCAGCCTTGCGGTGACCAGAGAACTTGGCGCCTGGTCCTGACCGCCGCGGAGGAGGAAGTGCCCCGTCGGAAAATAGAGAAGCCGAGGAGGAACCGGTGGGCCGCGATGACGCCGGCCCGGAGCGGACTCCCGTCTCCGGCCCCGAAGCAGGGCAAGAGAAAGTAGGGCAAGAGACCGCCGCCGGGCCTGGCTTGGAGCAAGAGGTCACCGCAGGCTCGGACACAGAGCACGAGACCGCCTCAGGCCCTGCCGTAGTGCAAGAGACCAGGGACTCCTTCCAAGCGGTGCTGGACGCTCTGGATGCCGCGCGCGCCGACCTCATGCGCGACGCGCAACAGGAAGACGCGCAGCAGGAAGTCGCAGAGGGCCCGTCTCTGCCCCAGGGCCGGCACGCTCGCCCGACCGGTGAAGCCCGCCTTCACCAGCCGGCCCCGTCGTCCCCCTCGTCCCCGTCCTCGTCCCCGTCCTCATCCCCAGACTCCCTCCGGTCCGGCGGGGCACTGCCGATGAAGTCCGACGGGGCACTGCCGATGAGGTCCAGTGGGGCACTGCCGATGAAGTCCGGCGAGGCACTGCCGATGAGGTCCAGTGGGGCACTGCCGATGAAGTCCGGCGAGGCACTGCCGATGAGGTCCAGTGGGGCACTGCCGGTGAGGCGAGCGACGTCAAGTCCGCAACCAGAGACCGCCGTCTCGTTGCACCAGGTCGCCACTGCGGCCTCACAGGGGTCTGCTGCGCCGGTCCGCACACGCAGGACGAAGGGCAGTCGCGGTCGGCGGCGGTTGACCAGGCGCACGGGTCTGCGAGCCGCCGGTGTCTGTGGGCTGGCCGCAGCGAGCGGACTGGGCCTCGCCATGTGGCTGCTGATCCATCACGACGCCGATCCGGCAGCCTCCTCTCCGCCCTCCGGGCACGTGCAATCCCCCCTGCCGCCCGGGCCTACGCCGAAGGACCCCTCTCCCCCGGTCCCCGGGCAGCCGAACCTGCCCCGGCGGCCCGGCGCATCAGATCCGCCGCTCCCCGAAATCCCCGGCACGGGCGTCCTCCGTCAGGGTGACAGCGGTCATGGGGTCTACGAGCTGCAGGTACGTCTCCAGCAGCTACCGGACATCTACGCCGGCGGCGCGATAGACGGCCGCTACGACGCGGAGGTCCGAGCGGCCGTGACCCGCTTCCAGAAGCGGTACGGGGTCCGCGGCGACGAGAGCGGGGTCTACGGCGCCGAGACACGATTCGCCCTCATGCTGCGGACGAAGTAACCCGACGCTGGGACCAGTGCGGGACCCAGGCTTCCCGGGATCGATGACGGCACGTGGTACCACGCACCGTGTACCACCGCCGTGCGTGCACTGCCGGCCCGCAACCGCCCTCGACGCCCCGGCCGAGCACCGGGCGACCGACGGACGGCTCGGCACGACGGCGTTTCCGACGCCGTCCGGTCCGGTGCGAGGTCTACGCTCGGCCCGTGGGGCAGCCAGAGCAGCGTGCCGAGGGCGCGGGACCGTTCACCACCAGGCTCACGTGGCATGTTCCCGGTGGCGGCACCGCGGTGTGGGACTCACGGGTCGCGCGTCGGCGCGGAATGCTCGTCGTCCGTCCTCCGGGTGCGGCGGGCAGCCGCCCCGCCCATGCGGATGCCGTTGCCGTCCGCCGACTGCGCAGGCTCAATGCGATCGCGGCGATCGCCTTCATCGTCGGTGGAGCCCTCTTCGCCGCCGGCGCGGCCGTCGCCCAGTTCGGCTCCGGCGACGCCACCGAGTGTGCCTCGATCTACTTCGTGGGTGGCTTGTTCTTCAACACCGGCGGTTACGTCTCGCTTCTGCAGGTGATCAACTCACCCCGTCACGTCGCCGGAGGCGAAGGCAGGCTGGTCACCCGACGCTGGCGGTGGTGGAGCTACGAGCCGATGCGAGTGGACTGGCTGAGCACATTCGTCCTGTTCGCGGGCACGCTCGTCTTCGCCGTCTCCCTGCTGGACTCGTTCCTGCGGGGCCTGAGCGTCCAGCAGGTCAACCGGCTGATCTGGGCACCGGACGTGGTCGGCTGTGTGCTCTTCCTGGTCTCCGGGCACCTGGGCTTCGTCGAGATCTGCCACGGCAGGCCCTGCGTCCGCCCACACAGCCTCGGCTGGTGGGTCGTCGCCGTGAACCAGTTCGGTTCCGTCCTGTTCATGGTCTCGGGGCTCGTCGCCTACACCCGCCCCGCCACCGGAAACCTGATCGCCGCCGGCCTCGCAAACTGGGGCACCCTCATCGGAGCCCTGTGCTTCTCCCTCGGTGGCCTCCTCCAGCTCCGTGAACACCCTTAGCATCCCGGCCGGCGGGCGTGACGCACGGAGCCCGCGCACCGAGGACGAGATGCATCGATTCACAGAGGTGACCGAGGACCTGGTACTGCTCGTAGACCGTGATCCGAGAGAAGCGTATGCGTGGGGACGGCCGTCATCCGAGCCACATCCCGTCGCGCATGATGACTCTCCCGCGTAGTTCGGGCTCGCCGCGCCATGCGCGCACAGTCCTCGGGACCACGCGCACATACAGAAAAGAACCCTCTTCCACACGTGGATCCCACCCGAACTTGTCGGCGAACGCCTTCGCTGCGTCTCCGGGCACCTCCGGGGCCGGGAAGCACTCCGCCTCACCCTGGAGGAGCACCACGTCGAAGGTGTCCGGTAGCGACAGGCGCACGCGCGGCTCTTTGCGAAGCGCGCCTGAGGCGCGGGGCCTACGCCCAGCGACCGATGAAGCCCTCGGCCTTTGGCTCGGGCGGCCTTTTTGCCCTCGCGGGACACATTCGGGGCGCCGGGCAACAGGGACGCGACAACCTGGCCGACCAGCTCCGACCCGACCACGCCGCCCCCTTACTCGTCAATTCATTCCACCCCGGACAAACGGTTGCAACTCCTCTGAACAATCGCCGCCGCCTTCATCACGGATTCAGATGCGGAGCCGGCCGGTTTCCGAAAGGATGATTTGGGAGGGGGCAGCATGTATTTCTTCGACCGGGTCACTTCATCGGTTTCAGCTCTCGCCGTACCTCCCCCCTGTCGTCGTCGCGATCTTCACCGTGTACGGCCGCCGACGGCGGGGGGCTTCCCGTGCCGGGGGCCGTAAGGCGGTGGAGGCGTTGCAGGAGTTGGTCCGTGGCCGGGGTGGTGGTATGCCGCCAGGGGGTGTAGGCCGATCCGTGCGGCGGGATCGGCGGAAGTGTCTGCGCGTGAAAAGCCCATCGAGCATGCTGGGAGGCCCTGGTGGGCGTCTCCGGCTTGCGGGCGGGCCGTTGGCAGGGGTGTGGGAGTCGGCCTCGACCGCCTTCGACTGGCTTGAGTCGTCGGGTTCGGGAGGCCATGGGGGTGGGGGGCATGGTGGACGTGGCGCCGGAGGGCGGGCAGCCTGGTGAGATCGAGGTACGGCCGGTGGGGCGGCCGCCGGCCGAACTCGATCCCAAGGCCGTGCCGAAGTCGCGCTGGGAGCTGGCTCAGCTGCTGCGCGAACTCGTGTTTGAGCCGCTGAAGAAGCGGGATCTCACGCAGCGGCAAATCAGCCTCGCGCTGGGCGCAGGCTTCAGCACCGCTGCCGTGTCCCGTATCTCGTCGGCGAAGAAGCTGCCCACGTTCGCCGAGCTGAACGCGCTGCTGAACCTCGTGGAGGACCCGGACAAGGCGGGCCAGGCCCTCGAACCCGCTCGGCGTCTGGAACTCCAGCTCGCCCACCTACGGGCGGTGGAAGCCGAGGATTCCACCCTCTTCCAGCTGTTCATGGCGGAGAGCGCGTGTCAGGCCTTCCGGGCCGAGTGTGAACGCAGGTGGGAGGCCGAGCGCTCGCTCAAGGACGAGCTGGTGCGGACTCACTGGCTCCTGCACTGTTCGAACCAGACGACCGCAGCGGCCAGGGCGCGGCTGGCACGTCTGGAGCGTGACAGGAAGCGGGATGCCGGCCGGCTTGCCCAGATGCGGCGACTGCTCGTCGAAACGGAGACGGAACTCGCCGTCCACAAGGCGGCGCTGGGTGAACAGGCACTCAGGCTGCGGGCGAGGGCGGCCACGGCAGAAGCCGCTCGCAAAGACGCCGAGAAACAGGCGGTGAACGCTCAGCGGAAACGCGCCGAGGTCGAGCAGCGGCTGCTGGAGGAACTGGCCAATGCCGAGGCTCTGGCGGAGGAGCTGAGGGTCGTCAGGGCTTCTCGTCAGGAGGCCCTGCGCGAGCGAGACGAACTACGGCAGCAGATGGAGTCCCTCAGGAGCGAGAACGCCGTGGTGTCCGCGGCGACAGCCGCCGTGCGCCGGGCCCAGAGCCAGCTGGCCGAGGAGGAGTTGCTGGTAGGGGCCGGGAAGGCGGGCCCGGTCGGGGCCGGTTCGTTCTCGGAGCAGGGGGACGGCCGGCACCAGGAGCTGCTGGAGAAGGCTCTGCTCGGCGCCGAGACGGCGGTCGCCGATCTCGTGGCCGACCTGGCCGATGCCGACGACGGCGAGGCGGTAACCTTCGTGCTCACCGAGGCTGCCGGGCGTGCCGGTGAGCAGGTGGCCGCCTTGATCCAGGCCCTCGGAGATGCCGGGTACTGGCCGCAGCGGGCGGAGCTGTTGCGCCACGCCGGTCAGAAGCCGCCCACGGTGGTGGCCGATCTCCTCCAGGCGCTGGAACGCCATGACGCGATCACGGAAATGGGGCTGCTCTACGAGGCCGCTGCCCTGGCCGATGTGCCGAGCCTGCTGAACCATCTGCTGCAGCTGGACCAGCAGGTGCAGGCCGTGAGGCTGCTGGACGCCGCTGTACGCCGACGCTCCCTGACCGATGTGGCGGGCCTGCTGGCCCTGCTGGCGGAAAGCGGGCGACTGCAGGAGGCGGAAAGCCTGTTGAGGGATGCTGTGACCTCCCGCAGTCCACGGGACGTCCTGACCCTCCTGCGGAGCTTCGCCGCGCTGCCCGACGGCGCGCGCTTCACCTCGCTCGCCCTCGATGCGGCGGCTGAGCGCAAACCGACCGCTGTCGTAGCCCTCTGTCGTGCTCTGCTCCTGGCCGACGACGACGCCCGGGCGGGGGCCATGGCGGCCGAACTCCTGGCACGGGCCGCACGGGCTCCCGTCACCTCGGTTGCGGAGACGGCCAGTCTGCTCGTCGGCGACTCCGCTGCCGGCGGATCGCTCCCGTATTTCCTGAGCGTCTTCTTCGAGCAGCGCAGTGAGCACGCGTGGCAGCTGATCACTCACGTGACGGTCCAGTATCCCGACGCACTCGGCGCCCTGCTCTCCGCCACCGGGACGTCGGCGCCGACCGAGCTGCTGGCCTTCCTGACCGTGCGGGCCGACGCGTGGCTGCCGGGGACAGCGGAGGACGGTGAAGGGAGTGCCGTCACGCCACTTCTCGCGAGCGCGGGACGACGCGAGAGGGAGGACGTCGTCGCCCTGTTCCGCGAACTCGGCAACATGGACGGTGATCTGGCCCGCGAGCTGCTGGGGCACACCGTGCGGCACTCCACCGGCACGGCGACGGGCGTGGTCGCCACGCTTCTTCGAGCCGGATACGAGCAGAGCACCCTGCTCTCGTACGTCAGTACGGGGGCGCCGTCCCTGGCGGCCGTCGTGCAGGTGGCGACAGCCCTTCACGAACGCCGGCACCAGCGTGCCGCCTCGAAGCTGCTCCTCGACGCCGGCTCACGGGCTCGCTTCGGCGCCGACGAGATGACGGCCGTCCTGCACCAGCGCCTTCCCGGCTGGGCCGCGCAATGCCTCCTGGCCGGCGCCGGCACGCGGTCCGCCAACCTGACCGCGGAACTGGCCGTCGAACTGCACCAGCAGGGCCGCTCACCCTTCGTGCAGCTCATGCTCGTCACCGTGCCCGTGGAGCCGGCGAGGGTGGTCGATCTCGCCGACCACTTGTGGGCCGGCAACCTGCGTCACGACGCCGCGTGGCTGCTGGCCCGACTGGCCGGCACGGCATCGGCGGGCGAACTCGGCAGCGCCTTGCACCTGGCGTCCCCCGAAGCGCAGGACGAGCTGATCACTCAGATCGTGCAGCACACCAGCGCTGATCAGTACGCCCTCCTCGTCGCGGACCTCTGCGACCGGGGCCAGGGTCACCTGTCCCTCACCCTGGTCCGCGCAGCGGGCACGGATCCCGCGGGATCCGCTCGTGCCTGCGCCGGCGCACTGGCCAGACAGGGACTCCGACACCAAGCCGCCTGGCTGCTGTCCCAGGCGGAGGGAGACTCCGACACGGCGTCGTGGCCTCCGGCGGAGGCGCCGCAGGAACTGGCCCAGGCACTCACCTACTACGCGGCCATGGGCTTCGACGCACGGGCGAACAGCGTCTTGTCGGCGACGGTCTACAACAACCCCGCCATGCCCTGGCACGAGGTACTCCCCCAGATCCCGGGCGCGGTGTTGGAACGGACGCTGCTCACCGTCCTGGAGCACCTCCCGCACAACCTGATCGCGCGGGCCGGCAGGCCCCAGGTCACGGCCGTGCTCCGCCTTCTCACCGCAGCCCCCTCGGCACTGCGCGCCCGGCTCCTCCAGCCGCCCGAGGACGAGCACGTCGCCCATCTGACGAACCTGCTCGTGGCCCGAGCCGATCTCCCGGAGGGCTCTGGGCTCGCCCAGGAGATCCTCAGCATCGCCGCCGCCTGGCCGGAGCAGCGCGACATCCTCGTCATCGCCGGGCAGGCTCTCGGCGAGGGCGCCACGGCAGCGGTCTCCGAGCTGATCCGGACGGCTCTGTGCCAACGTCCTCTGCCGGAACTCCCGCCGTTGATCCGCTTCGCCGTCTCCCACCGGCTGGCCGGCGGACGTACGGAGATCGGGAACCTGCTCAAGAAGGTTCATCCTCGCGAGCACGACGCCGTCGAGGCGTGCCTGGCCGAGGCTTTTCGCCCCGAGTTCGATCCGGACATCGCCGGCGCCGGGCAAGGTGTGAGCGGCGACTGGGTCGTGGTCGCGCTACCGCCCCTGGGTGAGAGCGTCACCGAAGGCACGGTCACCCGTTGGCTCAAAGGGGAAGGCGACCACGTCGAGATCGACGACCCCCTCCTCGAAGTCTCCACCGACAAGGTCGACACCGAGATCCCCGCAACCGCCACCGGCATCGTCCGCCACATCACCGTGGCCGAGGACGAGACGGCCGAGGTCGGAGCCACCCTCTGTCACATCCAGCCGCTGACCGCCTCCGCCAGGATCCCTGACACCGCTCAGAAGGTGGATCCCGACAACTCTCCGCGCTCTGAGAGCCGCGCCGGCGGCGCCGCCGGGCCCTCGGCCTGCGGAGGCGAGCCACCGCGGGACCGAGCCACGCCGGCCGACGGCCTCGTCGCGGTCACGCTCCCCGCCCTGGGCGAGAGCATCACCGACGGCACGGTCACCCGTTGGCTCAGAGCGGAAGGCGACCACGTCGAGATCGACGACCCCCTCCTGGAAGTCTCCACCGACAAGGTCGACACCGAGATCGCCGCAACAGCCACCGGCGTCCTGGAGCAGATCACCGTGGCGGAGGACGAGATGGCCGAGGTGGGAGCCGTCCTGTGCTACCTCAGGCCACGAGCCGAGCAGGGTGATGGCGATCGCGTTCCCGTCACAGGGCAGGAACCCGGCCCCACTGCGGTCACCGTCGGCTTCGGCTGGCACCTGAACACCGTCTTCTTCGAGCTGGACGCATGCGCCATCGCAGTCGACGCGCACGACCGCGTCTACTCCAGCAGTCACTTCGTCTCCGGCAACCGGCAGACTCCCGACGGCACGATCGTCCACGCCGGCGGCGACCGTTTGCGTCCCCATGCCGCGGACGCCCAGGCCGTCTACCTCAACCTCGCCGCTCTCCCCCGAGCAGTCGAGAAGATCGTCTTCCCCGTCTACATCTGCGACGGCAAGAATCGCGGCCAGCACTTCGGCCAGCTCCGCACCGCCTACATCCGTCTCATCGACCCAGCCGACGGTACTGAGATCGTCCGCTACGACCTCCCCGAGCACGTCCCCGCCGACACCGCGCTGATCTTCGGCGAGCTGTACCGTAGCGGCGCCCAGTGGAGGTTCCGGCCCGATTTCCAGGGCAACCCCGCCGGTATGGCCGGCATCGCCCAGCACTTCGGCGTCGACGTCCTGCTGTCAGGCCACTACGTGCACCGCAGCTGAGCCGCAGCCGGTGTGCGGGCCGCGTACCCTCGGCTGTGTGCCTCGCCGTTCGAAGAATCCGCGCCGGCTGGTCGCCGACGGGCGCGTGTACCTGTGGACGATGCGCCACAGCCACCGAAGGGACCACGCCGGCCGTGCCGTGGACTGTCGCCAAGTCCTCACGGTGTTCCCGCAGCCGGCCGGCACCGGCGGCCCGCTGCGCATCGTCTTCGCCGACGGCCCCGGCCGGTACGTCCCAGGCGGGGCGCCCTTCGGTTCCGGGGACGTGGGCTTCACCCGGGGCGCAGACCTGAACCTGCACGAACCGGGCGCCGTCCGGGCGCTGCTCGACGTGGCCGTGGCGCGTGGGTGGCAGCCGGAGGAGCGGGGAGCCGTGGAGGTCGACGGCTGGTCCCTGCTGGAGGCGGCCGCCGCCGCGCGAGCCGGAGACCCCCACGCCGAGGGCCCTTAGGGAGGGATCAACCCTCTTCGCCCTGAAGGAAGTCTTCTGAGTGAGCAGGGAGTTGACCGGAGGATCACAGTACTTCGGTGCCAGGAGCTGTGACTTGGGAGTGTCGGAGTGCGCGGAGCAGTCATCTGGGGCCACGTCCGGTCGTCGGGCACCGCCCGCTAGCATCTGGTCGTATGAGGACGCGGGGGCGGCGGCTGGGTGCGGTGGCGGTGGTGGCGGTACTGGCGGCGGTCTGCGCCTCCGGCACGGAGCGCCTGGATGTCATTCGCACGGCCTCGGACCTCGGCCCCCTCCCGGCCGACCGCTACGACTACACGCCGCAGGACTACCAGCGTTCGCAGCGGGCGACCGCGCTCCTGGTCCGTCAGTGCATGGCGGAGCGCGGCCACCCGAACTTCCCGCTCGATCCCCGCTACCCGAGCGACCCCGTCGTCGCCACCGCGGTCAGCACCGACTACGGCGTCCTGGATCTTGCCGCCGCCCGTCGCTGGGGCTACGGCTGGGACCCGGCGAAGTCCCCCGACCTGCGGCCGAAGGGCCGTCGCATGACCTACGCCGAGTATGCGGACCTGCCCGCCTGCAACGCCGCGGCGAGTCGGCGGCTGATGCGCGGCATCGACGCGAAGCGGGACTGGCTCTACGCGAGCACCCGGAGTGTCGAGGTCGACAAGGCGGTCAGGCGCGACCCTCGCATGCGAGCGGCCTGGGACGTGTGGTCCCGCTGTGTGGCCGAACAGGGATTCACCCGCTATCCCGACCCCGTCGCGGCGTACGGGGACGATGCCTGGCAGCGGGGCGGTGACGGCAACACCCGGCATACGCGGAGGGAGCGTGCCACCGCCGTCGCGGACGTCATGTGCAAGCGCCGCCACCGTACGGCCGAGCTCTGGCACGCTGTGCGGGCGCGGAAGCAGGCCGTGGACATCGCGCAGCACCGCGACCGCTACGCCGCCGGGCTGCGGTCGCTGCGGACGCACCGGACCAACATCGCCGAGGTGCTGCGGAAGCTCGGCTAGGGCCTCTCTTTCGGATCTTGCCGGGGTCGCGTCGGCCGGAAGGCATCGTCGCCCGGAGCCGGCCTGATCCGAAAGAAAGGCCCTAGCGTTCGAGGACCGGGACCGTGTGCCTGCGCGGCGTGACGGGCGGGGCTGTGCTCGGGATCTGAGGGAGTCTCGGTGCTGGGCCTCAGCCGGCGAGGTGCACGCCGAACAGCGGGGAGCCTGAGGTGGAGACACCGGTGCCGGAGGCGCTGATACCGGGCGTACCGGTGGGGCCGGGATCGTTGTTGCCACGGAAGTAGACGGCCGCCCCGTCGCCCGCGTTCTCGTCGGGAACGCCGACGAGAAGGTCCCACTGCGTGTCGTTGTGGGTGTCGGCCAGGTGGAGAGAGCTGCCGAAGTGGTCGCCGGTCTCGTCGTTGCCCGGAACGTCGGGGGTGCTCTGGGCGAAGAACCGGGCGTACGTGGTGTTGTCGGCCCCGATGGCGTCGAAGCCCTTCTCGCCGCCGTGGACGAGGGTGACCGCGCCGGTGCCCGTGGCGCTGCCCAGGCTCTCGCCGGGGGCGCCGATGGCGAGGAGGTGGGAGCCGTACCCGCGGGACGCCGCAATCTCCAGGGAGGCGCCGAAGCGGTCGCCGGGCTCACTGGCGCCCGGAATGTTGGGGGAATCCTGCGTGACGGTGTACGAGACGGTCGCGGACGGCCCCTTCGCGTCGCTGTTGAAGACGCGGACGGCGCCGCCGCCCTCGTTCGGGGCGCCGAGCGCGATGTCCTCGTAGGCGTTGTTGTCGAAGTCACCGATCGCGACGGAGGTGCTGGTGGGCAGCTTGACGGTGCCGGCGGGGCTCAGGCCGGTGGCGGAGCCGAGCGCGTAGTAGGTGCTGGGGCCGGTGACGACGATGTCGGCGATCAGGTCCCCGCCGCCGAAGTTGCCCGAGGCGATGTCCGTCGGGGCGCCCGTGACCGAGGCCGGGGGTACGAAGCGGTAGCCGCCGCCGTTGCCGCCGGCCTTGGTGAAACCGCCGCGGTAGACGTCGATCGTCGGATTGTCGGAGCCGATGGCCAGATCCGGCTTCTGGTCGCTGTCGACCAGCGCGGCGAGGACCCGGCCGAACTTGTCGTGGGAGGCCGGCGCCGGGTCGGTGACCGTCACTCCGCTGGTCAGGCCCGCTTCGGAGCCCCACAGGATGGCGACCGTGCCGCCGTCGGTGTCGGTTCCGACGTCCTCGCCGGGGGCGCCGACGGCGAGGTCGGCGTAGCCGTCGCCGTTGAAGTCCTGCGCCACGACGGCGTCGCCGAAGCGGTCCCCGCTCTCGGCTCCACCCGGTATGCCGGGGCTGTCCTGACTGATGAAGGTACGCCGGGTGTTGCTGGGATCGGTGGTTCCGCCCCACAGGATGACGACCTGGCCGGCGGCGGACTTGCCGGCCACGTACGCGCCGGGGGCGGAGACCGCGATGTCGCGGTAGCCGTCGCCGTTGAAGTCGCCGGGCACGTTGGAGCCGGCGGCGGTGGCTGGGCCTGCCGTGGCGGTGAGCAGCCCGCCCGTCAGGGCCGCGACGGCGGCGATGGCCAGGGTGGTGCGGAGGTGCTGGGACACGCTGAGTCTTCCTGCTTGGTGCATACATCGAGGGTGCGGTGCCGCCCGTGCCGGCCGGAGCCGACCGCGTTCCGTCGGCACGCGGCGGTTGAGCGGTCAAGGAGACTCGTGACCGTGAGCAAAGGTTGTACGAGGATCGCGAGCGCCGCGTGACGGGACCCGTGGGACCGAGCTGAGCGCGTCCGCCCCAGCCCGGCTCGGAGACAGGTCACGTCACGTCACGTCAGGTCAGGTCAGGTCTTCGTCGAGCCCGAAGCCCTCCGGGAAGCCCTCCAGAAACTCCCGCCGGGCCGGATTCGTCTCCTCGGCGGCCATCGTTGCGAGCAGATCAAGCAGCTCATGCCGTTGGCCACCCGACAGCTGCGTCACCCAGTGGGCCACGTTCTCCAGGACCTTGACGGCGTCGTCCGGGTCCATCTGCTCGTCCTCACAGCCGTCGACGAACCACAGGACGTCGACCAGTGCCTCGGCCAGGGCGCGGGTGAGCGATGCGTACGTCGGCGTCAAGACGGTCTCCCGGTGCTGGGCGGAGCTGGCTCGGCCATCCCATCACGAGCCTCTGACAGCGACCTCGCTGTGATCCCGCGGGAAAGGTCGAGAAAGGTTGTGCCGCGATGCAACCTGCCTGCGAGGCCGTACGTATACGAGGCGATGCTGCATCTCAATCGGGGGATCACAGGTACGTGCACCGTTCGGCCGGTCGGAACGCCGGCCGCTTCGGAGGTGTCGTCGCGGCCTGCGCGGCCTCGTTCTCGGCCTTCTGACTCCCCGTCATCCACGTCCCCACGACCGAAAGCTTCGACACCGATGACCGACAAAGCTGCCGACGCACCCGAGGACACCTTCCTCCCGGGTGGCCGGGTGCGGCACCGCAAGCCCCGACGGAACGGCACCGGAACCGGTCTGCGCCGGGCCCTCGTCCTCGCCGTGGCCGTGCCAGTGGCGTCCGCCGCCCTGGCGGGTCCGTCCGCGTTCGCCGCCCAGAAGGGCGCCGGTACGACGGCCAAGGCCCCCGACCCGGGCACCGGCGACCAGCAGATGGCCAAGAACCTGGAGACCCGGGTACTCGATCCACGGCTGGGCTCGAACGTGAGCGGTGTGGTCCTCAACGCGGACACGAACACCGCCGTCTGGAGCCACAACGCCTCCACCGCACTGATGCCGGCCTCCAACGCCAAGCTCGCCACGGCGACCACCGCGCTGACCGTGCTCGGCCCGCAGCACCGGTTCACCACGAAGGTCGTCTACGGCCACGGCACCCTGACCCTCGTCGGGGGCGGCGACCGGACCCTGAGCACCGCCGACCTAGCGGAGTTGGCGAAGACTGCGATCGCCGGGCTCGAGGCAGCGGGCCGGACCACTGTGAGGGTCGCCGTCGACGACAGTCTGTTCCCGGCACCGACCCTGGCCACGGGCTGGAACGACGGCTACTACCCCGACACCGTCGCCCCGGTCCGCGCGCTGGTCGTAGACGGGCACGGCGTCCAGGACACCTCGATCGACGCCGGCCAGGTCTTCGCGAAGCACCTCACCGAGGGGGGCGTCGAGGTCACCGGTGAGGTCACCCGCGGCACCGCCCGTTCGACGGACGTTCCGGTGGCCCGGCACAGGTCGGCGCCGCTGTCGGGCATCGTCCGCACGATGCTCAAGCGCAGCGACAACGACATCGCCGAGACCCTGCTGAGGATGACCGCCCTCGGGTCCGGCCGCCCGGCCACCTTCGAGGGCGGCACCGAGACCGTGCGCCGCGTGCTGAGCCGGGTGTACGGCGTTTCGCTCGGCAACTTCGAGCTGTACGACGGCAGCGGCCTGTCCCGGTCCGACCGCATCCCGGCGACCACCCTCGCGCAGATCCTCGAACTGCTGACGCGGCCCCGCTACGCGCAGACCCTCGGTTCCGTCCGCGACGGCCTGCCCGTCTCCGGCGAGGCCGGCAGCACGCTCGGCCCGGAGTACGGCCGCTTCGACGACGTCTACTCCACGTGCGCGGTGGGCAAGGTGCACGCGAAGACCGGCACCCTCACCGGCGCCATCGCCCTGAGCGGTCTGACCCAGGGCAAGGACGGCAAGTGGAAGGTGTTCTCCTTCGTCGAGAACGGTGCCACGGCCGCTCCGGACTCCATCAAGGACGCCATGGACGGGCTCGCGGCGACCGTCAACGGCTGCTACGCGTGAGCGTGTCGTCGGGGCGCGACCGGCGTAAATGCCGGGCGGCCGCGGCGCCGACGAGGTAGAACGTATGCCGGGTGCCTTCCGGTCACGGTCGGCACCACCCACAAACCAGCCGGGGCGTCCCGGCGATATCGAAGGACAGCAGCATGGCCAGCGGCACCGTGAAGTGGTTCAACGCCGAGAAGGGCTTCGGATTCATCGCCCAGGACGGCGGCGGACCGGACGTCTTCGCCCACTACTCCAACATCACCGGCAACGGCTACCGGGAGCTGGTCGAGGGGGAAGCGGTCACCTTCGACGTGACCCAGGGCCAGAAGGGCCCCCAGGCCGAGAACATCGTCCGGGGCTGACAGCCGTGAAGCGCTCCGCCCCGGCCCACGCCGGCCACCGTGTAGAGTGGGATCACCGACGCGGGGTGGAGCAGCTCGGTAGCTCGCTGGGCTCATAACCCAGAGGTCGCAGGTTCAAATCCTGTCCCCGCTACCAAACGAAGGGGGCCCGGTACAGCCGGGCCCCCTTCGCGTTTCGCCGGGCCCCGGTGCTTCGTGACGCCTGCCGGACATGGCGTGACACGTTCCGGCATGACCGGACGGGACGCCGCCGCGCACCTCGGATCCCATGTGCCCCGGCTTCACCTCGCGGCAGGCCGGGCACCGGGTTCGTACACCCCGCCGATACCTTCCGGCCGGCCATGCGGAACGATGATCACGTGAACGAACAACGGGGAAGCAGTGCACGGGAATCCATCGCGGATCTCGCCCGGCGACTCGTCGCCGCGGACACCGGCGGCTGGACGCCGGACGGAGTGAGGGCGCTGGTTGCCGGGCTCGGATGGACGTGGGACGGGGCGCCGGACGATACCGTCCTGACGGGTCGCTCTGCGGGTGGCGCCCGGCTGCGTCCGGTCGGCAGGTTCGAAGAGGCGTATGCCGACGGCGAGTCGTACGTGGAGCTGGCGGTCCCGCTGGCGACCGCCCCACCGGAGGCCGCGGCGCAGGCCGCCGCCTTCCACGCCGCCAAGCAGGAATTGACCGCGGCCCTGGGTGAGCCGTCCATCATCGGTTCCCACGGCGACTTGGGCCCCTTCTACGACAGCGGGCCGGTCTGGGGCGCGCCCTTCGCACGCTGGCGGCGCAGGACGGACACGCTGGAACTGCGCGCGGGGACGACGGGACCGGAGCTGGTCCTGCAGCCCACCGGCCCGGCGGAGGACTGGTTCTGGCGTCAGGGCATCGGCGAGGAGAACTCCATCAGCGGCTTCTTCGGCAGCAATCGCGACCGTGCCAACATCGGGCTCGGCTTCCCCGGTGGCTGGTCCGCCCGGAGCTGGGAGACCGTCACCCGGTCGCTGGGCGACTTCCTGGGAGCACTGCCCGCCGAGACCACCGCCCTCGGCATCAGGGTCGCGATGCCGTTCTACGGGCGCACCGGGCACGGCGCGCCCCTCCTGTTCGACGTGACGTGCGGTGACCGGCTGTCGATCGGGTGCTTCGCCCCTGACGAGGTCGATCCGGCCGCGCTCGGCTGGGGCACCGTTGCCGAGCATCCGGGCACGGCATCGGTCTTCAGCGACGACGATCCCGTGTGGCGGGTGGACGGGGGCGGCCCCGGCGAGCCGAAGGGCCGTGCGCTCGGGGAGCTGCTCGTGGATACGGCCAGGGCGGTTGGGGTGAGCGAGCCGGCCGACCTGATCGTCGGCGGCGAGGCCGAGTACGTGAACGGTTACCACGTCACCTACTACGGACTGGGTCTGCGCACCGGCTGACCGGTCCCCCGGGGCGCGGTCCCAGGGCGCAGCCGGGGAACACACGGCGTGAGCGGCTGGGAGACACGCCGGGCGGTCGCGGTTGAGCGAGGAGCCGTGGTGCGAAGCTGGAGCCGATCACGAGCGCACCCGCTCCTGCGCAGCACGCCCGGAGAACGGTGAGTACAGATGACTTCGCAGTCCGCCGATGCCCCTGGTCCCGGATCAGCCGTCACCGGCAACGGGCCCGCCGTCTCGCGCCAGGAGTTCGACGCGCTCTTCGCGGCGGTCCGCACCTGGGGCCGCTGGAGGCCGGCCGACCGTGGCGCCTGGAACCGTGTGACCGCGGACCATGTGCGGCGGGCCACGGCCACGGTGCGGTCGGGCGTGACCGTGCCGTTGGCCCTGCCCTGGAACACCCGGGCCGGCCCCGACAACCACAGGCCCGCGCTGCACCATATGACCGATCTCGGTGACGTGGAGAGCCCGGAACCCTCCACGCACAAGGACTTCATCGGCGCCGACTACCACGGCAAGGGTGTGACGCATCTCGACGCCCTGTGCCACATCGCCTACCGGGGACGGCTCTACGACGGCCGGGCCGCCGGCGACGTCGTCGGCGCCGCAGGCGCCCGCTTCGGCGCGGTCTCGGCACTCGGACCCCTCGTCACGAGAGGTGTGCTGCTGGACCTGCCCGCCGTCCTCGGAGTCCGCTGGCTGGAGCCGGGACGAGCGGTGCACGCGGAGGACGTCACCGCCGCGGAGAGGGCGCTCGATGTGACGCTCGGCGAGGGTGACGCGGTGCTCCTGCGGTCCGGACACGTGCGCCGCCGCACGGAACTGGGCGCCTGGGACCCCGGCACGGCGAGCGCGGGCTTCCACGTGGACGCCGTACCACTGCTGGCCGAGCGTGGCGTCGTACTGCTCGGCGGTGACGGCGACAGTGACGTACGCCCCTCGCCCGTGGAGGGTGTGCACTCGCCGGTCCATGCCCTGGCCATGGCGGCGATGGGCGTCCCGTTGCTGGACAACCTCGATCTGGAAGCCCTCTCGGCCGCGACCGCGGAAGCCGGGCGGTACGAGTTCCTGCTGGTCGTGGCGCCGCTGAACGTACCGGGCGGTACGGGATCGCCCGTCAACCCGGTGGCGGTCCTGTGACGGGCCGACCGGACCGGCATGCGCACGCCGTGTGGGCCCAGCCGGTCATGCGCATGAGCGGCGCTTTCGACCGAGACCGATGCCCCGAATGTACGTATTCTCATCTATATCGGAATGAGTTCGGGCGGCGGACTATCGCGAGTGAGGCGTGGCGTGGTTCGGTTCGGCGGGGCATCGACACCCGCGGGGCGTGCGACGGACGGCACAGGACCCGCCCGTTCGCGTGAGCGCTTCCTGGCGGGCGGGCCGGTCGGGGCGGGCGTACGAACGCCCATCTCCAGTTCGTGGCAGCGCTGCCGGTCCCTGGGACTCTCGCCGGACGGGGCCGACCTCCCCTTCCGGGAGGATTTCGACACGGAGGCGCGGATCATCCGCGCGGCCGTGCCCGTGCTCGACCGGCTCCAGGACACTTTCACCGGCAGTCCGATGAACATCTGCGTCGCCGATGCGAGCGGAACGGTCCTGCTGCGCCGCTTCGGAGAGCCCTCCCTGGCCGGCAGCCTCCCCGCGATCCAGCGCGTGCCGGGATTCGTGTTCGCCGAGCGGTTCGCGGGGACGAACGGCATCGGTCTCGCGCTGGCGGAGCGGCAGCTCATCCGCGTCTACGGTGCCGAGCACTTCGCGGAACGCGCCCAGGGAAGCGCCTGCCGCGCACTGCCGGTCCGCGACCCGCTCAGCGGGCGTATCGAGGGCGTCCTGTGCTTCGGCTATCCCCGCGGCTTCGACCACCCCGCGCTGGCCGACCTGATACAGAGAGCGGCGCGAGCCATCGAGCGGCGGCTGCTCCGGCACAGTTCCGCGCGCGAGCGCGCGCTGCTGCAGGCGTACCTGGACACCGGCGCCGAAGCCGGCGTCGGCCGTCACCACACCGTCGGACTGGACGAACTGGCCCTCGGACAGCACCCCCACGACCGTGCGATCCTCATGGAGAAGGCCACGGAGCTGATCTCCTGGGCGCAGCGGGCCGCCGTGAACGTCCGTCTCCGCGACGGCCGTAAGGTCACGCTGCTGAGCCGTCCGATGACGAGTGCCACCGGGGTCGAGGGTCTGGCCATCGAGGCGGTCCTGCCCGGCCCCGCGCCACGCCGTCCCCTCGTCGCCCAGCGGGAGGCCGACGGGTTGCCGTTCCGCCCCTCCGAACCAGCCGTACCGCGTGCCGTACCGCCGGCACAAGCCGTAGCCGTCACCGCGTCCGGCGGGGCCACCGCGTCCGGCCGGGCCACCGCGACGACCGCGTCGGGCCGGGCCACCGGGGGCGGCGCGGGTGTCACCCTCGTCGGCGCGGCGGACGACCACCGGGCCTCCGCCCTCCCGTCCAGAGGGCTGCTGCTCGTGGGGGAGCCGGAGGTGGCGCGGCACGCCCTCGCCGCACGGCGCCGCCTGGAACTGGTGTCCGAGGCCAGTACCCGCATCGGCACCACCCTGGACGTGCGCCGCACGGCCCAGGAACTGGCGGAGACGGCGGTGCCGCAGTTCGCCGACTACCTCACGATCGACCTGCCCGACGCCGTGCTGCGCGGGGAGGAGTCCGCCGATCCGCACGGCGACCTGCGCCGCACGGTGGTCCACGGCATCCGCGACGACTGCCCCTTCCACCCGGTCGGCAAGCAGGTCGGCTACGGCCCGAACACACCGCAGCTGCGCTGTCTGACCAGTGGGGAGCCGGTGCTGGAGCCGGACCTCGAGGTCGCCGCGGGCTGGCTCGCCCATGACCCCGAGCACAGCCGGGAGCTGCTGGACCACGTCCACTCCTTGATCGCGGTCCCGCTGGTGGCCCGCGGTGTCGTCCTGGGCGTCGCGGCCTTCTACCGTGGGCGGGACCCCGCCCCCTTCGGCGACGACGACCGTTCCCTGGCCCAGGAACTCGCCGCCCGTGCCGCCCTCTCCATCGACAACGCCCGGCGCTACACACGCGAGCGCTCCATGGTCCTGGCCCTGCAGCGCAGCCTTCTCCCGCACGGGCTGCCCGACCAGGACGCCGTCGACGTCGCCCATCGCTACCTGCCCGCCGAGTCCGACGTGGGCGGCGACTGGTACGACGTCATCCCGCTGTCCGGTATGCGCATCGGCCTGATGGTCGGGGACGTCGTCGGCCACGGCATGCTCTCGGCCGCCACCATGGGCCGACTGCGCACCGCCGCACGCAGCTTCGCCGAACTCGACTTCCCCCCGGACGAAGTCCTCACCCATCTCGACAACCTGGTGGGACGCCTCGACCGGGAGGACTTCGTCGCCGACACAACCGAGATCATCGGCGCGACCTGCCTGTACGCCGTCTACGACCCGACCACCCAGCGGTGCACCATGGCCCGTGCCGGGCATCCTCCCCCCGCCCTGGTCCGCCCCGACGGCACGGTGTCCTTCCCGGAGCTGCCCGCCGGACCTCCGCTCGGTCTGGGGGGCCTGCCCTTCGAAGCGGTCGAGACCGACCTCCCCGAGGGCAGCCAGCTGGTCCTCTACACCGACGGGCTGATCGAGGACCGGTACGGCGACGTCGACGCGGCCCTGGACCGGTTGCGCGAGGCCCTGCCCCATCCGGAGCGCGCACCCGAGGAGACCTGTCAGATCGTCCTCGGCAGCGTGGCGCCCGCCCACCCCCGGGACGACATCGCCCTGCTCGTCGCCCGCACCCACGCGCTGGACCCCGACCGGATCGCCTCCTGGGACCTTCAGCCCGACCCGGCCCTCGTCGCCGAGGTGCGCGCCGCTGCCATGCGCAGGCTGGCCGACTGGGGACTCGACGAAGCGGCGTTCGCCGCGGAGCTGATACTCAGCGAGCTGGTCACCAACGCCATCCGGCACGGTTCCGGCCCCGTCCACGTACGGCTGATCCATGACCGCACCCTGATCTGCGAGGTCTCCGACGCCAGCAACACCGCCCCGCACCTGCGCCGGGCGGCCAGTACCGACGAGGGCGGCCGTGGGCTGTTCCTCGTCGCCCAGCTGGCACGCAGCTGGGGCACCCGCTACCTGTCTCGGGGCAAGGTCATCTGGGCCGAATGCGGCCTCGACGGCATCTGAGGCCGACGGCACCGCCGACCGGTCGACGCCGAAAACGCATGAATGTCCAAGATATTACGAGTCGCCCCATTAGGATCACTGGAGACCGTCGGGAAGAACTCGCCAGGCCGACCTCCGGAGATGTCCGTGCACGACCCTCCCGACACCGCTGCGGAACCCCTCGTCCGCATCCGCGGGCTCGCCAAGCGGTTCGGCGGGACCCTCGCGCTGGACGGCGTCGACCTCGACGTGCACGCGGGCAGCGTCCTCGCCCTCCTCGGTCCCAACGGAGCCGGAAAGTCCACCCTCATCAAGGTGCTCGCCGGCGTTCACCACGCCGACGCGGGGCACGTCACGGTGGACGGGCACCCGCTCGGCAGTCATGCCGCCTCCCGCGCCATGTCCTTCATCCACCAGGACCTCGGCCTCGTGGAATGGATGACGGTCGCCGAGAACATCGCCCTGACCATCGGGTACGACCGCCGCGCCGGACTGATCTCCTGGCGGCGCACCCGGGAGCGCTGCGCCGAAGCCCTGGGGACCGTCGCCGGTCACCTCGACCCCGCGTCCCCTGTCGCCCGTCTCTCCCCGGCCGAACGCTCGCTGGTCGCCATCGCCCGGGCACTGGCCTCCCGGGCGGAACTCATCGTCCTCGACGAGCCGACCGCCCGGCTGCCGGCGACCGACTGCGCCCGGCTCTTCCGCGTCCTGCACGTCCTGCGCGACCAGGGGCACGGCGTCCTGTACGTCAGCCACCGTCTGGACGAGGTGTACGAGGTCGCCGACGCCTTCGCCGTCCTGCGCGACGGCCGCCTCGTCAGCCACGGCACCCTGGCCGGCCACAGCCCCACCCACCTTGTACATGACATCGTCGGCGACGGTCTCTCCCGCCACCGCCCCGCCACCGCCCCCGCCGACGGCCCGGCCGTCCTCACCGTCGACGCCGCACGGACCGCCGGGACGGGACCGGTCGGCCTGGAACTCAGGGCCGGCGAGGTCCTGGGCCTGGTGGGCCTCTCGGGTGCCGGCCACAGGGAACTCGGCCGCGCCCTCGCGGGGACCCGACCCCTCATCGGGGGCCGGGTACTCCTCGGCGGCCGGCCGTACCGGCCGCGCACGGTCGCCGACGCCGTCCGCCTCGGTGTCGGCTTCGTGCCCGGCGACAGACAGCGGGAGGGCTGCGCCGCCGAGCTGACCGTACGGGAGAACCTCCTGGCCAATCCGCGCGCCGGAGGTCTGCCCGCGCCGCGCTGGATCGCCCCCCGCCGCGAACGTGCGCAGGCCGCCGGCCTGATCGAACGGCTCTCGGTGCGGCCGCGCGACAGCGAGGCACCCATCGGCACCCTGTCCGGCGGGAACCAGCAGAAGATCATGATCGGCCGGTGGCTCCGGCCGGACCTGCGCCTGCTGATCCTGGAGGAGCCGACCGCGAGCGTGGACATCGGTGCCAAGGCCGCCGTGTACCGCCTGCTCGACGAGGCACTGGCCACCGGCCTCGCGGTGCTGCTCGTCTCCACGGACTTCGAAGAGGTCGCGGGCGTGTGCCGGCGCGCTCTGGTCTTCGTGCGCGGGGCCGTGACGGCCGAGCTGAGCGGTCCGGACCTCACGGTCGCGGGACTCACCCGGGCGGCCTCCGCCCTGCCCCCCTCCCCCGGAGCCGCGACGCATCCATGACCGCCCCGCCCGCCCCCAGGACACCCTCCCGGCCGCACCGGCAGCGGCCCGCCGGAGGCCTCGTCAGCGCCTACGGCCTGCTGGCCCTCACCGCGCTGCTCTTCCTGACGTTCTCGCTCGTCCTGCCACGCACGTTTCCGACGCTGGACACGCTCGACTCGCTCCTGTTCAACCAGTCCATCCCCGCCGTCCTCGCGCTCGCCGCCACGGTCCCCGTCGTGACCGGCGCGTTCGACCTGTCCATCGGCTACGGTCTCGGCCTGGCGCACGTCACCGTGATGCAGCTCATCGTGAACGAGCGGTGGCCCTGGCCGTGGGCCTGCCTCGTGGTGGTCGCCGGAGGGACGGCCGTGGGCGCCCTCAACGGTGTCGTCGTCGAGTTCGGCCGCATCGACTCCTTCATCGCCACCCTCGGGACCGGCAGCATGATGTACGCCGTGACCGGCTGGATCACGGACGGCGGCAGGATCGTCCCCGGCCCGCACGGCCTGCCCGCCGCCTTCACCGATCTCTACGACTCCAAGTTCCTCGGCCTCCCGGTTCCCGCCTTCTACGTGGTCGCCCTCGGGGTCGCGCTCTGGCTGGTGCTGGAGCGGCTGCCGCTCGGCCGGTACCTCTACGTCGTGGGGTCGAACCCGCGCGCCGCCGACCTCGTCGGCATCCCCACCCGCAGGTACACCGTCTACGGGTTCACCGCATCGGGACTGATCGTCGGCATCGCCGGCGTGCTGCTCGCGGCCCAGCAGCAGATCGGCAACCCGAGCGTCGGTCTCGACTATCTGCTGCCCGCCTTCGTCGGCGCCCTGCTCGGCTCCACCGCGATCAGACCCGGCCGTCCCAACGCCCTGGGCACACTCGTCGCCGTCGCCGTGCTCGCCGTCGGCCTCACCGGCATCGGCCAGCTGGGAGCCGCCTTCTGGACGATCCCCCTGTTCTACGGCGGCACCCTCCTCGTCGCCGTCGGCCTGGCCGGGTACGACGCGCGCCGCCTGCGCACCGGGGCCGACGCGCCCCGCGACGCGCCCGCTGAGCCGCCGCCCTCGGGGCGGGACGCCGGCGCGAGCGACGTCCCTCCGTGACCCGCGCCGACCCGCGTCGCAGGACCGCCACCGCCTCGGCTCCGCGAGGGACCCCTGCGGCACGGCCGCGCCCCTCCGTCCTCCGCGAGGAACGCAGTCACCACCACCTCGCCCCCTCACCCCTCCGCGAGGAACTCCCATGCACCACCACCGCGAGGCCGTCCCCGGCGTCGTCAGGGCGCGATCGTTCCCCCTCGCCCTGCTGCTGGCGGCATCCCTTCTCGCAGGCTGCGAACGGGGCTCGGCCGACGGCCCCGGGACATCCGCCACGGGCCCGAGCGGCTGCCCCGCGGCCGACGCCAGGGCCCGGGCCGCCGTCACCCGGGCGGAGAAGACCGATGTCCCCTGGAACGGGCCGACTGCCGGTCCCGCGGCCGTTCCCGGCAAGACGCTCGTGTACGTCGCGCAGACCATGACCAACCCCGGAGTCGCCGGCGTCGCCGAGGGAGTACGGGAAGCCGCCGGCGTCATCGGCTGGAAGGTCCGGGTGATCGACGGCGAGGGCACCCCCGCCGGCATCCAGGCGGCGCTGAGTGAGGCCGTGGCCCTGAAGCCCTCAGGCATCGTCATCGGCGGTTTCGACCCCAACGCCACCTCGCAGCAGGTGGCGCGGGCCACCGCGGCCCGCATCCCGCTCATCGGCTGGCACGCGGTGGCGTCCCCCGGCCCCAGTGCGAACCCCCGACTCTTCACCAACGTCACCACCAACGTCGGCGAAGTCGCCGCGATCAGCGCGCAATGGGTCATCGCACGCTCCCACGGCCACGCCGGGGTAGTCCTCTTCACGGACGCCTCGATCCCCTTCGCCAAGCACAAGTCCGAGCTGATCAAGAGGGGGCTGGCCGCATGTCCGGGCGTGCGGCTGCTGGCCTACGAGAACATCCCGATCCCCGACGCGAGCGGCCGTACCCCGCGGGAGGTCTCCTTCCTCCTCTCCCGCTTCGGGACCCGGTGGAGCCACTCCGTCGCGATCAACGACCTGTACTTCGCCGATGCCGCCCCCGCCTTCCGCGCGGCCGGTGAGGAGGGATCCGGGCCGCCGTTCAACATCGGCGCCGGCGACGGCGACCCGTCCGCCTTCCAGCGCATCAACAGCAGGCAGTACCAGGCGGCGACCGTCCCCGAACCGCTGTCGCTGCAGGGCTGGCAGATCCTCGACGAGTTCAACCGCGCCTTCTCCGGCCGTCCGGCGAGCGGATACGTGGCGCCCGTCCACGTCTCCACGGCGGACAACAGCGAAGGCGCCACGACCTGGGACCCCTCGGGGTACCGGGAGGCGTACCGCAGGATCTGGCACAAGTGACGCAGGCGCCGCGCGTCACCGGAGGGAGCGGAGCCGGCCGCGCAGAGCACGGCCGCCGTCGATGCCGGCGAAACCGCCCGGGCCGGTCCGGAAGGGAGTGCGTACCGGCCCCGGGGCGATCGCGTCGACCCGGACTCCCCGGGGACGGCCCGCCCACCGTTTCCGCGCCACGGGCAGGGGCAGTCGGACGAGTAGGTACCGAGGAAAGGACCGACATGAGTGCCGGACAGAAGGCCAAGGCCATGGCCGAGCAGGTTGTCGGACAGGCGGTGAGGAAGGTGGCTCACGCCGCCGGCAAGGACACCACCGCAGCCAAGGGAGCTGCACTCGAGGCCCGCGGCAAGGCCCGGGCTGTCAAGGAGAGGTCCAAGGACAGGCTCAAGCACTGACGGAACAGGCCCTCGCGCGGCGGCGTACGGGACTCCCCGGCCGGGTCGCGTTCGCTAGCAGGTCAGCGGCGTCGACGGCGTCGAACGGGCCACGTACGCCAAGCCGTCGTACTCGCCCATGAGCACCGTGGGAGCCATGGAGAAGCGGTACGTCACGCGCGGTACGCCGGCGCCGAAGGACCGCATGGACTGGGGACTCTCCAGCCACCGGGCGACGGCGGGCCGCGCCCGGCCGCCGCGGAGGTCGATCATGTGGTCCTGGGGCGTGGCCGAGGCGAGCCGGGACTCGACGGAGCGCGGACCCGCCGCGCTGATGCCGTGCTTCCTGGGCGGGCGTGTCGGGGAGTTCCCGGGGCGGGCCCGGAAGGCGCCCCGGCCGAAGAGCAGGCCCAGGGCGTAGTAGCGGTCACCGTAGTGCTCCCTGAGGTGCTGCCCCATGGCGGGTATGTCCCGCGCGTAGCGGCCGGTGCAGACGTGGCCGTTGTGGGCCCAGACGGCCACCTTTGCGGCCGGCCTCTCCTCGGCGGAGATCACCTCTTGGGCCATGTGGCGGTCCCGGGCGGCCAGCGCGCCCGTCTCCCCGGCGTCGCCGCGCAGTGGCCGCGAGGCCACGTCGGCCGCGGCCATGATCAGGCGCGCATGTTCGAGGGCCTGGCCGACGGCCGCGTCCCCGCTGTGCGCGGCAATGCGGTCGCGCTCCGCCTGGAGAAATCTCTCCAGGTCAAGGGCCTCGGCAAGGAGCTGGGTGCGCTGGGCGACGAGTGATCCCGGCCTGGCCTCCCCCAGGGTGCCGAGCAGGCCGCCGGTGATGTCCGCGCGTTGGGGTGCGAGGGTGCGCAGCACGGCGGCCAGCGCCACCAGGGACGGGCCGCACCGCTGGGGGTCGATGCCGACGAAGCGTACGGCCCGGTCCTCGGGAACCGTGCGGTTGTGGTCGCGCATCCACCGCACGACGTCGAGCATTTCCCGGGTCCGCCAGGTCCAGAAACCGAGTCCGGCCAGCGCCTCGGCGGCATCGCCGGTTCCGTGCAGCACGTAGTCGTCGACCGCCCGGGCGGCCGAGACGCTGGCCTCCATGGCCAGTGCGGTGAAGCCCATTTCCTCCACGAGGAAGCGCAGTAACACATGTTTGAGCCGGAAGAACTCGGCCGTCCCGTGCGTCGCTTCCCCCATTCCCAGCACGCGTACGTCACGCAGGACCTCGCGCAATGGTTCCAGGTCGCCGTGGCACGCTTCCGATGCCTCGGGGTGCAGCGTCTTCAGGGGAATGGCGTTCTCCACCAGCCATCGTCGTACCTCTTCGGTCATCGCCGATTCCTTTCGCGCCGAGCTTCGGTCCACGTGAGGCTAGCCGTCGTGCGATCGCGTGACGTGCGCGTGGCGAGCGGGGACTGGGTGGAGAGCACAGGGCGTTCTTGGGGTATAGGGGTGACGTCGCTGCCCCTTCCGCGAGAGAGGTGTCCTGGCCATGGCTGACGAGGCCCTGCTGTTCGTTCTCCCCGAGCGTCATCCGCGCCTGGGTGCGGCCCTGTCCGCGGTGGGCGAGCTGGAGTGTTCCCAGAGCCCTGCGGTGCTGGGCTGGCTCCAGGCGCATGGCATCCCCGTGTCTTCCGAGCACGTCAGGATCGTCCCGGCGGGAGCGGAGGTCCTCATTCCAGAGGACGCGGAGCGGCTGCCGGTTCCCCTCAGCGAGGAGGAGACGCTGCGGGTCGAGCACGCGTGCGCTCCGCGGTCGGTGACGGACATGGAGTCGGAGCTGCTCGGTTTCCGGGACACCACACAGGACTGGCAGTCGCTGGTGCACCGTGCGCTCACCGCCGGGATTCCCGCGCCGCGCATCGCACAGCTCACCGGCCTGGACCCCCAGGACATCGTCCGGGCCGCCGGGGACTGATCCACCGAGTCGCCTCTCCCGGAGCCGCCTGCGCGAGCCGGACTCGCTGTTCGCGGACCGCGGACACGGCCACGCCGTCCGCCTCGGTCTACTCCGACGGCGACCAGGGGGCGGACAGCAGATCGGCGACGCTGCGCCGGTCGCGACGCTCCGGCGGCTCTTCCGCCGCCTTGCCCAACGCGATCATGGAGATGATCACCCATCCCGGGTTGGGGCCCAGTTCCTTGGTGAGGCCTTCCATGTCGAAGGCCCGGAACTGGTGGGCGGCCAGTCCCATCGCCTGGGCCTGGACGGTCATGTGGGCGATGGCCTGACCGAGGTCGTAGTCCGCGAACTCGGAGTAGAGCAGCCGCGTGTCGCCGACATGCCGGCGCGCCAACGTGACGACGAGCAGGGCTGCGTCCGTCGCCCACCGGGCCGAGCTGGGCGCGAGGTGGCGGACCACCCGTTCGTGGTCCGGCTCACCGGGCCGGCTCGTGAAGAAGCCCCAGGGCTGGGAGTTCCCAGCGGACGGCGCCCACCGCGCGGCTTCGAGCAACAAGCCGAGGGAGTGGTCGTCGAGTACGGTCGACGGATCGAACGCGTAGGGGCTGAACCGTTCTGCCAGCAGGGGATGGATACCGCAGGGCGGTTCTTGATCACGTTGCATGTCCCGGTGCAACCGACCACCGCACGGGCGTATTCCGGCAGGGGGCCTCGCCAGGCTCAGCAGCGTCCGCCCCTGGTCACGACAGCGCGGCGAGCGGCCCAGCCTCAGGCGCCGGCACTCCGGCTGCCCCGGGGCACGGAAGCCGGAGAGACATGTGGTGAGGCCGGCCCACGGTGCCGGAACCCGGTTAGGCCGATGTCGGTGCCGGGATGGCACATAGGATCGCCGGCATGGCACTGCGACCTGTTCAGGTGAACCTGAAGGCCTTCGACGCATCGGCGGTCGGCCGGTTCTGGGCGGAGGCGCTCGGCTGGACTGCGTACACCCCCGGCGTGGTCACCTACGTCGGTCCCGCCGGCGGTCTCGTCTGGCCGGACCCGGTGCACGTCTGCGTCGACGTCATTCCCGTCCCGGAACCCAAGACGGCGACGAAGAACCGGATGCACCTCGATCTCGCCACCGTCTCCGCGGCCCACCACACGGAGTTGGTCGCGCGCCTCGAAGCCCTGGGTGCGACACCCGTCGACGTGGGGCAGGGGCAGGTGCCGTGGACGGTGCTCGCCGACCCGGAGGGCAACGAGTTCTGTGTACTGGAGCCTCGTGAGGTCTACCGGGACACCGGGCCGATCGCCGCGATGGTGGTCGACTGCGCGGATCCGCGGGCCATGGCCCGGTTCTGGGGCGAGGCGATCGACTGGACCCTGCACGAAGTGACGGACGATCACGCGGTGCTGCGCTCCGCCAAGGGTGTCGGTGCGTATCTCGAGTTCCTCCGCACGCCCGGTGTGAAGACCGTGCCGGACCGCGTCCACCTCGACCTGCTGCCCTACCCCGGCGACGACAAGGAGGCGGAGGTGGCCCGGCTGCGGGCCCTCGGCGCCACCGACCTCGACATCGGCCAGGGCGACGTCCCGTGGACGTGCCTGACCGACCCGGAGGGCCACGAGTTCTGCGTCCTCGCCCTCCCCTGACGCGGGGCCACACCGACCGGAGTTCAGCAGCGGTCCAAGCGATGACACGGTGTCACTGGACCGCAGGGGATGGCATGATGGCCCTCATGACGATCTACCGAAAGGCCGATGCCGCGTAGCCGGCCCGGCGCACTGCGCGCGCCACAGACCCCCCACTTCGGCTGGAGCCTGCCTCCGGACCGGATCCACGGACTCTCCGCCCGAACCAGCCTCGCGATCCATCGAGTGGAGCGGCTCTCGGGCGACTACTACATCTACCCCGGCGCCACTGACCGTGCCCTGCGGGAGTATCGCGCCTTTTTCCAACCGCCGGGACGTCGGCCCTTGTACCCGCAGGAGACGACGTGTTCGTGCCGCGGCTGTTCCTTCTACGACGTGCGGCACGCCCGCGACGTGCTTGAACAGGTCGTGCAGCAGTTGCCTTTCAGGCCCCGCGCCGAACTCGAAGGCCACGTACGTGTCCTGGACTCCAGATACCGGGAGCGCACGCTGCCGGATCCGTTCGCCGCTCGTCGGCAGTGGCGTTCCGACCGCTGGTGGAGACGTCGCCTGGCCAGGAGCCCTGAAGCCGGATGAGAGCCAGGGCCAGAGGCAAGCGGCCCTTCCTCCTGCGATGAGGGCGCGCATGGCGTCGGGGTGACCGGCTGCCTGGTGGTACCGGTTGTGCGCCGCCTTCTACGGAGCCACCGATGTCCCTTTGATCATCGAATAGGTACCCGTACCTATTGAATGCCGCCAGAACGGCCATCTTGGGTGGGAGGAGCCACCCGACCCGCCGGCGCAGGAGGACGTCGACATGAGGCTCCATGCTCCGCCCAGCCCCGCACAGGTCCACCGCCGCCTGCGGCGCCGGTGCGCCCCACAGCCGCTCACCGTCAGGCGCTGATCCACTACGCCGAGAATGCGGGGCGGTATCAGGCGGCCCCCAGCCGTAGGACGTCCCGGACTCACGCGTTGCTCACAGCCGCCGTCGCGCCATGCCGGCACGGCCTGCTCACGTGCGGACCCCCACGGCCGCAGGGCCCCTCCGCCGCGGCTCACCGGGGTGCTGCCCCCGAGTCACTCCCCCACGGCTCACCGGGATGCCGCCCCCGAGTCACTCCCCCACGGCTCACCGGGATGCCGCCCCCGAGTCACTCCCCCACGTACGAGGAAAAGTCACCATGAACACAGCAGACCACCCCACCGCTTCGGCGAGCAGGTGCTCCAGCAGGCACCGGGCGCCGTCGTTCAGGGACCGAGGCGAGAGTCGGCTGCTCCGCTTCGGCGGCAGGTCCATCCGCACCAAGATCATCGCACTGCTGGTGATCCCGCTGGTCTCCCTGGTGGCCCTGTGGGCCTACGCGTCGCTCACGGCAGCCGGGGACGTCCGCAGCCTGCTCAAGGCCGACGACACCTACGATCGCCTCGGCGGTCCGGTGGCGGCACTCGCGGAGGGCATCCAGGCCGAGCGCCGCGCCGCGGTGGCGGCACTGGCCGACCCGGACGACGACGGGGCCCAGCTCACTGTGCGCCGGAGCAGGGCCGAGACGGACCGCCTGGCGTCGGCCGTGCGCCGCCGGGCTCAGGGCGATGCCGTCCAGAACCTCGACACCGCACAGCGCGCCACGTTCACCGACGTGCTGAACGCCCTCGACGAGCTGGGTTCCCTCAGGAGTCGCACCGATCACCGCTCGGGCTCCTGGGACCAGGTCATGCACCAGTACAACCAGGTACTGACGCCCGCCCTCCGATTCCGGACCTCTTTCACCGCGCTGCGGGCCGACCGGCTGGCCCAGCGCAGCGCCGTGCACAACGAGATGGTCAGGGCACGCGAGTACCTCTCCCAGGAGGACGCCGCCATCAAGGGTGTGTACGCCACCATGTCCCGCGGTGCGGCACCCACGGAGAACCAGTACCGGGTGCTGGACTCCGCGCTGGAAGCACACATGCTCCTCTTCGACGACCACCTGCCGGAGTTCTCGGCCGGGGACCGTGCGGCCTACGACCGGTTCCTGGCGAGCCCGGCCTGGCAGGAGCTCGAGCACCGCGAGAACGACTTCCTGGCTCACGAGGTGACGGAGAGCGACACCCTCAGCGAGCACGGGACCGAGGCGGGCACGGCCGGCATCGCGAAGTGGCGGGATGCCGCACACGCGGCGGTCGCCGACCTCGGCCGGATCAACAACCGTCTCGCCGCCAGCCTGAGCCAACAGGCCGAGCACGATGCCCAGAGCATGATCCGTGGAACGGTCATCGCCGGTGGAATCGGCCTGATCGCCGTCGTTCTCTCCGTCCTCGTATCGATGTTGATCGGCCGGTCACTCGTCCGGCAACTGGTGAGGCTGCGCAACGCAGCGGAGCACCTCGCCACCCAACGGCTGCCTGACGTCATGCGCCGGCTCCGCACGGGCGAGACCGTCGACGTGGCGGAGGCAGCGCCGCCGCTCGACTTCGGACCCAACGAGATCGGCCAGGTCGGCCGGGCGTTCAACGTCATCCAGCACGCGGCGGTCGAGGCAGCGGTGGAACAGGCTGAGCTGCGGCGCGCCGCCGCCTCCGTCTTCGTCAACCTCGCCCGGCGCAGCCAGGTCCTGCTCCACCGCCAGCTGACGATGCTCGACGACATGGAACGCCGTACGGAGGACCCGGACGACCTCGGGAACCTGTTCCGCCTGGACCATCTGACCACCCGCATGCGCCGCCACGCCGAAGGCCTGATCATCCTGTCAGGGGGCTCACCGGGCCGCGCCTGGCGACGGTCCGTGCCCGTGATCGACGTCGTGCGGGCCGCCGTCGCGGAGGTCGAGGACTACCCGCGGATCTTCCTCCGGTCGTTCCCCCAGACCTCGCTGGTGGGCCCGGCCGTCGGCGACGTCACGCACCTGGTGGCCGAACTCCTCGAGAACGCGACGGCCTACTCCCCGCCGGGAAGCGCCGTCACCGTGATCGCGGAAGTCGCGGCCAACGGATTCATCCTTGAGATCGAGGACCGTGGCATCGGCATGGGCGCCGAGGCGCGTGCCGAGGCGCAGCGCCGGCTCAGTGACGAGCAGGAGCACGGCCTGCCGGATGCCCAGCGTCTGGGGTTGTTCGTGGTGAACCGCCTGGCCCGCAAGCACGGCATCAAGGTCTCACTGAAGGAATCGGCGTACGGAGGCACCAGCGCCGTCCTCCTCATACCGACCGAGCTGATGGAGGGCCTCCGACCGGTGGCGGCGCCCGGGGGCCACGAGTCGCCCGCCGTTGCCCAGTCCTCCGACGAGGCCGTGGAGCAGATGCCCCTGGCGAACGCACTCCGGCTGGGACGTGGCCTGTCGATGATCAACGCTCCGGGCACGGGGGGCGCCGCAGCTTCGGCCGCCGCCACCCGGCCCGTGAGGCACCGTCCGGTCTCCTCCGCGGATGCCGGCACGGCGAACACGGCCGGCGAGGACGATCCCGGCGCCCTGCCCCACCGTCGTCCCCCCGCAGCGCATACGGCCCACAGCCGGCGGGATCACCTCACCCCCCAGCGGCGGGACGACGGCCGGCCGCCCGCGCGGCCCGAAAGGGAGGCGAGCACGGACGGACTGCCCCGCAGGGTCCGCCAGTCGAGCCTGGCTCCCCAGTTGCGAGGTGCCGGCTCCCGTCCCACCGCCGACGGTTCCCCCGCCCGGTCCAGCCGCGAACGGTCACCTGAAGAGGCCCGCGCGGCGGTGGCCTCCTTCTCCCAGGGACTGGCCCGCGGGAAGGCAGAGGGTACCGGCCCTGCGGCAGACGCCTGGAACGAAGGAACCCGTCGGTGAACACAGCGCAGTTGTCCAACACGCTCAATTGGCTGCTCGACGACCTGGTCCACCGGGTCATCACCGCCCGGCACGCCATCATCCTGTCCAACGACGGTCTGGCGACCGGTGCCTCGGCCGGCCTTTCCCGTGAGGACGCCGAGCACCTCGCGGCGGTGGCATCCGGGTTCCACAGTCTCGCCAAGGGCGCCGGACGGCACTTCGGTGCGGGCTCCGTCCGGCAGACCATGGTCGAGCTGGACGAGGCGTTTCTCTTCATCACCGCAGCGGGCGACGGCAGTTGCCTCGCGGTCATCAGCGGCGCGGAGGCGGACGTCGGTCAGGTCGCCTACGAGATGGCCCTGCTCGTCAAGCGCGTCGGGGAGCATCTGCGGACCGCCCCCAGGGCACTGGGGCGCGCGACCGCCTCAGGGGGGAGAAGAGCATGACGAGACCCGTCGGCACGACGCCGTCGTCCTTCCCCGGCCCCGCCGCGCTCGGCGCTCACGGCATGGTGGCCGGTGCGGGGTCCCTGGACCGCGGGCCGGGACGGTGGTACGACGACGAGGCTGGTCCCATCGTGCGGCCGTACACGATGACGCGGGGGCGCACCCGCCCGGCCGGTGACGTGTTCATCGACCTCATCGCCATCGTCAGCGCCGTACCCGGCGACGACGCCGGACTCACCGACCAGCGTCTGCAGAGCCCCGAGTACCGGGACATTCTCGGCCTGTGCCGGGAACCGCTCACCCTCGCCGACCTCGGTTCCGCGACCGGCCTGCCCCTGGGCGTGATCCGGGTCCTGCTCGGCGATCTCGGCACGAACGGGCTGATCAGCATCACCCGTCCCGTTCCCCCCGCACAGCTGCCCGACGAGAGCATTCTGAGAGAGGTACTGGATGGCCTTCGTGTGCTCTGACCACAGCGGGTCCGGCGAGGCACGGCACCAGCCCGAATCCGCTCCGGTGGCCCTGAAGATCCTGGTCGCCGGAGGCTTCGGCGTGGGCAAGACGACGCTCGTCGGCTCGGTCAGTGAGATCCGTCCGCTGCGCACCGAGGAGCGCCTCAGCGAGTCCGGCCGCTGGGTCGACGACACCACGGGTGTGGAGGAGAAGAACACCACCACCGTGGCCATGGACTTCGGCCGGATCGACATACGTCGGGGCCTGTCGGTGTACTTGTTCGGCACGCCCGGGCAGGACCGCTTCTGGTTCCTGTGGGACGAGCTGGCCATAGGTGCACTCGGCGCGGTGGTCCTGGCCGACACCCGGCGGCTGGAAGACTGCTTTCCCTCGGTCGACTTCTTCGAGGACCGTGGAATCCCCTTCGTCGTCGGAGTCAACTGCTTCGACGGCTCTCGCCGCTACCCGGCGGGGGACGTCCGCACCGCCCTCGACCTCGGCACGGATGTACCGGTACGACTGTGCGATGTCCGGGTGCGCGACCATGACAAGGAGCTGCTGATCGCCGTGGTGGAACACGCGCTCGGTGCGAGGGGCGTGCGGCAGGAACCCGGGGGACCGCCTGACTTCTGAGCACCGCCGGCGGACACGGACCGCCTGAACGGCTTCCCTCAGCGCGGACGGTGAGGGTTGCCTGTCGCGGCCGTGTCACCCGCCCCCGCCCCGGACCCACGGCATGGCGGCGCGCGCCGGGTGGCAGTCGGCTCGTCAGGGGCGCGGGACCCCTCCGCGCGCCTCAGCTCATCGGACCCGGGCCTCCGTGAGGCGTCGACGAGCGGACGGCGGCCGGGTAGGCATGGGGTGGTCGCACCAACCGGATCGATCAACGCTCGCAGTGAGCGAGCAGTGGGGGAAACATGGCCATCATCGTCATCTTCGACATTCCCGGCGGCGGGCAGGAACTGTACGACGCCTGCATCGACCGCCTCACCGGCGGCGGCGGGTTCACCTCGCTCGCCGACATTCCGGCGCCCGGGTTGATCTCCCACGCGGCCGGCCCCGTCGGCGGCGGGTGGCGGGTCGTCGACGTGTGGGAGTCCGAGGAAGCACTCGAGAACTTCTCGAAGATCCTCCAGCCGGTCCTCTCCGAACTGGGCCACTCCGACGGCGAGCCGCAGATCATCCCGGCGTACAACGTCGTCGCTCGCTGACCCTGGGCGCTGGACGCCGGCGGCGGTCGCCGCCCGCATGTGGGCGGCGACCGCGGGGGCTACCGCGGGGGGGCAACCGCGGGGGGCAACCGCGGGGGGCGACCGCGGGGCGGCGCCGACCTCGCGGCGGCGGCGACCGCGGCGCTTCTCGGTTCTGCGACGGGATCCCCGTGGGCCATTCCGGCGCGCTCGATGGGTCGGAAACCGGACGAGCACGTCGTTTCGTCGCGTGCATGGCAGCGTCCTCTGCCACAGTGCAGTCACCATGACCAGTCATCCGCAGCAGCAATCGCCGCCGGGCGACGTCCTCGCCGCCGGCCACGGGACCCCCGTGGGGATGTCCGCCCCGCTGACGGTGGGGGTGGAGGAGGAGTTCCTCCTCGTCGACCCCGTCACCAGGACCGTCACCCCTCAGGGTCCGCAGGTGGCCGCCGCGGCCGCCGCTGAACTCGGCCACCGCGTGGGCACCGAACTGACCCGCTACCAGGTGGAAGGCCGTACCGACCCGCACACCTGCCTCACGGAGGCGGCCGAGGAGATCCGCGCCACCCGGGCCGCTCTCGCCCGCGCCGCCATCGGCCGCGGCCTGCGGATCGCCGCGACCGGATCCCCGATCCTCGGCCTGGTCACCCCTGTCCCCCTCACGCCGGGCCCGCGGTACGCGGAAAGTCTGTCCCTCTTCCGCGCCCTGGACGACGAGCAGAGTGCCTGCGCCTGTCACGTCCACGTCGGCGTGGCCGATCCGCACGAAGCGATCGCAGTCAGCAACCACCTGCGGCCCTGGCTGCCGACGCTGACCGCCCTGGCGGCGAACTCGCCGTACTGGGCGGGCCGCGACACCGGCTACGCCAGCTGGCGCACCACCACCTGGGGACGATGGCCGGTGGCCGGTCCGCCGCCCTACTTCGAGTCCCCCACCCACTTCCAGGAACTCGTCGAAGAACTCACCACTGCGCAGGCCGTGATGGACCGCGGCGGCCTCTACTGGGACATCCGCCCGTCCCACCACCTGCCCACCGTCGAGGTACGCGTGGCCGACGCGGCGCTGACACCGGAGGACACCGTGCTGCTCGCCGCGGTCGTCCGCGCCCTCGTCGCCACCGCTCTCACCGCCATCCGAGGCGGCGAGCCGGCCCCCCGCCCGGCCCCGGAAATGCTGCGCGCGGCCTGCTGGCGGGCGGCGCGCGACGGGCTGACCGGGCACGCCATCGACCCCATCACCCGTCAACTGGTCCCTCAGGCCGCACAGATCGAGCGCATGCTGCATGCCCTCTCCCCCGCCCTGCGCCACCACGGCGACCTCGCCCTCGTACGCACCCAGTGGGAACGCCTGCGCGCCGAGGGAAGCGGAGCCGACCGGCAGCGCGCCGCCTACCGCCACCGGTCCAGCCTTCCCGACGTCGTGGACCACGTGCTCGGCGCGACCTCGCCCACGCAGGCGCCCTGATCGGAGCACCGGGCGCGTCGAGCGGGCGGACAGGCGCCTCGTGGCTCCGCCGGCGAGGCCGGGACGGAGCACGCCGGGTGCGACGCGGCGTCCGGTCCGGCCGGTCGGTCTGCGGTGTGACCGGTGCGATCAGTAGGTGCCCTGGTGCCGTTGCGGCCGTCAGCGGGCCGGGGTGTGCGGCGAAGGGGGAATGCGCAGTGGCGCGGCATCGGCCGTCCGGGCGGTCTGCCCGGCAGAGTGACTATTCATGGCCATGACACTGCCGCGGAGTGAGCCACATCGGGCGGCAGACCCGGGGCCGCAGCCTGTCTCCTGGACCCGCTGCTGTCGGCAGGCGTACGCCAGGCCGTGTTCAGCGGCCTGCCGGCAGCCGCCTCGATCGGCAGCGCGATCCAGTGGCGACGTCGAGGAGGCCGTCACGGCCGTGACGCGCCGACGCGCGGCCCCCGCATGAGGTACGGGGGCCACGCGTGCGGCGTCGGGTCAGGCGACGACCGTGATGTTCTCCGCCTGCGGGCCCTTCTGGCCCTGGGTGACGTCGAAGGTCACGGCCTGGCCTTCCTGCAGCTCACGGAAGCCGGACGCGTTGATGTTGGAGTAGTGCGCGAAGACATCCGGGCCCCCGCCGTCCTGCTGGATGAAGCCGAAACCCTTCTCGGCGTTGAACCACTTCACGGTCCCGCTGGCCATACATCTACCTCTCGATCGAGCCGGGCCCGCCCCATGCAGGCCCACATCGCCCTGGTCGTGTCCCATACAACAAAACGCCCGCACCAGCCGGCACGGGCAGGAACGACCAACCACGACATCCGTCGCGACGCTACACGGCGCATGCGTCCGACGCCAGAGAGGCACAAACCCACGCCTCAAGATCTGCTCGGCCCCGCGACGGGCCGATGACCCGGGTGGAGGACGACGGGACCGCACACCCGCGCGTCCCGGGTTCTCCCGGCCCGAGCCGGCCTCGGGGACGTGGGCACCCCCGCCGGCGCCGCCCCGGCCGCCCCGGCCGCCCCGGTCGCCTCGTCAGCCGTGGTCAGCGAGCCGGGAGACTCCGCACCGTGGTGGACCCGGACGTCTCCTGTAGGTCCCTACGAAGATCACGTCGTGTGCGGCAGCCGCTTTCATGTCTTCCACGCCTGGCCGACTCCACTCCATCGGCTGTGTACTCCTCGTACAAGTTGCGACGACGCGAAATGAGTTGCGGCGAAGCAGGGGAACGGACGCCGTGGGCTTCCTCCTGCCCGACGCAGGAAGGAGTACCGGCCCGGTGAGGGGCCCGGCGTACGGGTGCATCGCCGGACGCGAGCGGTGCGGGCGCGCCGACCGTCCGCGCCGCGCCCCTGCGTACGGCCGACAGGGGCAAGCGCTGGCCGCGGGACATGATCTGTTGCCCGTGGCGCCGGCGTCCTCACTGCTGCACGTCCCCGGCGCCACCACCACCGGCCTCGACCCCGTCCACACATCCGCCCCGCCCGCACGACTCTGCCGCAACCACGCACCTCCGACCGACCAGCAGGCCTGCCGGCCGCGCCCACGCCGGCCCGGCCGGCGGGCCGGTCCACGCACCACCCCGCGGGACACCGCTGTTCCGTCCCGCACCGGCATCCCCGCGCCTTGCCGCGCGGGGCAGCAGCACCACCGACGACTCACATCCACCACCGGCGAAGGAGCCATCATGACCGCGAGCACCCAGGAAGCAAGCCTCCAGGACCTCGAGCGCGCCTGGATGGATCAGGCCATCGACCTGGCCACCACCAGCGTCAACAACGGCGGCGGCCCCTTCGGAGCGCTCATCGCCAAGGACGGCGAAGTTGTCGCCACCGGCAACAACCGGGTCACCTCCACCCTCGACCCCGTCGCCCACGCCGAAGTCAGCGCCATGCGGGCCGCGTGCAAGGAGCTGAACACCTTCTCCCTCGAGGGCTGCATCCTGATCACGTCCTGCGAGCCCTGTCCCATGTGCCTGTCCGCCGCTCTGTGGGCACGCGTGGACCGTCTCGTCTACTCGGCCGACCGCCACGACGCCGCCGTCGCGGGCTTCGACGACCGCAAGTTCTACGACCTGTTCGAGAAGAGGCCGCACAGCCAGTGGCCCGTGACCGTGGAGCACCTGGACCTGCCCCACCGCACCCAGCCGTTCGACGCCTGGCTCGCCAAGACCGACCGGATCGCCTACTGACGGTCCGTGCCCCGCAGCGGCGCGGACCCCGCCTCACCTTCGCCCCGGGTCCGCGGCCGGCCACACGCCGGGCAGCGGGACCGGCCAGAGTGTGCGGGCGTCCCGGGCAGGTGCCCGGGACGCCCCTCGCCGCTGCGGCAGCCGCTTCTCCTGTGCCGCGGCGGCAGTCTCTCCGCCCCCTCCGGGACGTGCCGGTCGGCTGCACCGTCCCACCTCGGCGGCAGCGTGGCGCCGGACGCGTCGGCGTCGCTCCAGCCTGCCCGATGCCGGCCGGGCAGACCCGGCAGACGGCGCGGCCGTCAGCATCCGGTAAGAATCAGCGCTCCGCGGCAGGACGCCGGGCCCGGTGTCCTGCTGAACGCACATCAGCTCCTGTGCGACACGTCTGCGGCTCCGCCCGGGGTCACTGGGCGCTCGCTGCGGGGCGGACGACGAGTTCGTTGACGTCGACGTGCGCCGGCTGAGCAATGGCGTAGGCGATGGCCTCCGCGATGGCGCGGGCGGGCAGTGCGGCGGCACGGTAGGTCTTCATGGCCTCCCTGGCGGCAGGGTCGGAGATGCCGTCGGCGAGTTCGGACTCGGTCACGCCCGGGGAGACGAGGGTGACCCGGATGTTCCCGGTGGACTCCTGACGCAGCCCCTCGGAGATCGCGCGGACGGCGAACTTCGTCGCGCAGTAGACGGCGGCGGTGGGAGTGACCTCGTACGCGCCGACGGAGGCGATGTTCACGAAGTGCCCGCCGCCCTGAGCGCCCATGACGGGCAGCGCTGCGGCGATGCCGTGCAGGACTCCGCGTACGTTGACGTCGATCATGCGGTCCCACTCGTCGGTCTTCAGCGCCTCCAGTGGCGAGAGCGGCATCACTCCGGCGTTGTTGACCATCACGTCCACGCGGCCGTACCGCTCGCGGGCGGCGGACACGAAGGCCCGGACGTCGGCGGCATCGGTGACATCCAGCCGCTGGAACGCCGCGGTCCCACCGACGGCGGCGATCTGCCTGGTCAGGATTTCGAGGCGATCGGTGCGCCGCGCTCCGAGGAGCAGGCTGTGGCCGTCGGCGGCGAGCCTGCGGGCGGTGGCCTCTCCGATCCCGCTGCTCGCTCCCGTGACCGCCACGACCTTGGCTGTGTGTGTCATGCCTGCTTGTCCTCCCGGTAGAGCACGAGTTGCTCAGGGTGGAGCGCTCCGCCGGTCTCGAGGAGCGGATCCGTCCTGCCCGGCCGAGTCTGGGCGCAGGCGACGGCCGCCGGCCAGGACGTGTGGTGCCTGGGTGCACCGCACCCAGGCACCACACGTCCCACGCGGCCTAACCTGAGGGCGTGATCGACAACCACCTGGGAGAGTTCCTGCGCGCGCACAGGGCGGCCCTGCGGCCGCAGGACGTCGGCATGGCGGGCTACGGCGTGCGCAGAGTAGCCGGACTGCGTCGTGAGGAGGTCGCCGTCCTGGCCGGGATGAACGCGGATTACTACGCCCGTCTGGAGCAGGGCCGTGAGCGCCGCCCGTCGGCCCAGGTCGTCGACGCCCTCGGCCGCGCCCTGCGCCTGGACGCCGATGCGCACGCGCACCTGCGTCAGCTGGCCGGAACGTCGCCGGGCAGCCGGGTCGCCCACACCACGGACCGGGTCGGTCCAGGACTGCGCCGGCTGATGGACGCCTGGCCGGGCACCCCGGCGTTCGTCATCAACCGGAAGCTGGATGTCCTGGCGGCCAACGCCTTGGCCGAAGCCCTGCACTCCCCCTTCGAGCCGGCGGACAACCTGGCCCGCATGATCTTTCTCGACCCGGCGGGCCGCCGGTTCTACGTGCGGTGGTCCTGTGCGGCCCAGGCCGCCGTCGGCCATCTGCGCCAGGCGGCCGGTCTCGACCCGGACAGTCTTCGGCTGGGGGCCCTCCTCAGCGCCCTCGGCGAGCGCAGCGCCGAGTTCGCCCGCCTGTGGAACACCCATGCCGTGCGGGGCAAGACCCAGGACGCCAAGCAGTTCCTCCATCCGGACGTCGGGCCTCTGACGCTCACTTACCAGACCTTCGACGTACGCGACGCCCCGGGCCAGCAACTCATCGTGTATCAGGCCGAATCCGGCAGTCCCAGCGCCCAGGCCCTCGGCCTGCTCGGCTCCGTCCACGCCACGCATGACGGTACGGGGTGCGGGCGGTGGTCTCGCTCGTCCGGCTGACGTCCCCCGGCGCCGCCGCGCGCGGCGCACAGCCGTCCGAACGCGTCCGGGCTTCGCGCCTGCGGCCTTGCCACTCGAGGCGGCAAGACCGCGACGCTCCGCACGGCGCACGGCGCACCGCACCCGGCACGTGGCCGGCGTTGGCCCAGGGTCCGCTCGGTCAGCCCGATGACACGGCTAGCCCTGGGGCGGGAACACGAAGAATCCCTTCTCCGTGCTGATGTGGCCGTACCCCGACGGCTGCGAGAAGAGCGGGATGCAGTCCTCCGGCAGGCTCTTGGCGAGCACCTTCTTGGTACGGCCGTCGACCGCGAGGAACACGCTCGGGCTGAAGTCCTCCTTGGTCGTGCCGTAGAGGATGCCGTTCGGGGAGAAGCGCAGCGGCTGCATCTTCTTCTCGCCCTCCTTCTGCGCCCAGACCTCCTTGCCGTCGGCGGGCTGCCACACGGCGGTGCCCAGTTCGGTGTGAGCGGCGGCCAGGGTGTGGTCGGTTGCGAAGACGGAGGAGCCCTCGGTGTCGACCGTGTCGTCGGGGCTGTCCGCGTAGGAGTACTTCGAGGAGCCGCCGACCTGCTTGCCGCTCGCGATGTCGTACGTAGCCGTCACCCAGGTGTCGGGAGAGAGGGCGCCCGCGCCCCAGGCGGTGAGGACGTGGCCGTCCCGGACCTCGAGGACCCGCAGGGCGCCGCTGGTGCGTTTCCCGTCCTCGTTCAGCTCCACACCCGCCGGCGGGGTGACGTCGGCGGAACTCCAGGCCTTCTTGCCGGTGGCGAGGTCGGTCATGACGAGCTGTTCGGGCTCGTTCTCGAAGCTGGACGCGTTCTCCACGTGGAAGGCGTACTTCCCCGTGATCAAGGGCGCGTGGGCCTGGCCGCCGTCGATCTGGTTGTTGCGCGGGTCGAAGCTGCACTTCGCCAGCTGCCCGGTGCAGGTGACCTTGCGGGCGGCGCCGCCGTCGACGGGCGTCAGCTTCAGGCTCTCGTCGCCGTCCTGCTCGATGATCCAGCCGTCGTGGACATCGAACTCGTCGCCCGCGGCCGTGGCCTTGCCCAGTTCGTCGCCGTCACTGCCGTAGACGGTGACCTTGGTGGTGGTCTTCTCCTCGCTCAGACCGTCCGACTCCGTCGTGGCGCCGGCGAAGACCGCGACCGCCGGAACGCCGTCGTGCCAGGTCGTGGCGGCCACGCGATCGGTCGTCACCTTGAGGGTCTTGCGGACCTGGCCGGTCTTCACGTCCCGGAACTCGAGGGTGGCCGGTTCCGGGTCGTTGGTGAAGTGGAGGGTACCGATCGATCCGTCGACCGGCTCCGACGCGTATCCGCGCCCGGTGGCGTACGCGCCCTCGGCGTCCTTGACGAACAGGAGGGTGTCACCGAGGTCGATGGCGTGCGCGGGCGGCAGGCTCCACGCGGGCCGGGCGGCCAGGCCGGGTATCGCGGGTCCGCTGTACGCGGGTCCCTTGGGCGTCGCGCCGTCCGGGCCGGCCGAGCGGCCGCCCTTCGACCGGGGCGCGGAGTCGTCGTCGCCGGAGGAACCGCAGCCCGCGACCAGCCCGAGGGCAAGGACGAGGCCGACGGCTGTCACTGTGTTCTTGTTCATGTCCCCGTGAGCATTCTGCAGATGATCTTGAGTTGTTCAGTGCAGCATAGGCGCCCGGCCGAACTCGGCAAGCGGGCCACGGGGATCTGCACGCACTCGGCACAACCCGGGAAGCGGGGATCGCTTCGGCGTCGGTGCCGTCCTCACGGGTGACGGGCGGCGTCGGCCGGTGTGGAACGCCGGGGTGTGGGTCAGTAGGCGGAGTTGACGTTGTCGATGGAGCCGTAGCGGTCGGCGGCGTAGTTGGCGGCCGCGGTGATGTTGGCGACCGGGTCGGTGACGCTGTGGGCGGTGCCGTCGACGTGGTAGGCGTTGAAGGTGGGGTCGATCACCTGGAGCAGACCCTTGGACGGGGTGCCCTTCTGCGCGTTGACGTCCCAGTTGTTCTGGGCGTTGGGGTTGCCGCCGGACTCGCGCATGATGTTGCGGCGCAGGCCTTCGTAGCTGCCCGGGATGCCCTTGGACTTCATGATGGACAGGGACTTCTTGATCCAGCCGTCGAGGTTGTCGGCGGTACCGGCGGTGCCGGTGTCGGCGTGGCTGTCGCGGGAGGGGGCGGTGACGGCATGGGTGCTGCGGGGTGCCTCGGCGGCGTGCGCGGCGGTCGGCATGAGGGTGAGGGCAGCGGCCGCGGCGCCGGTCGTGGCGATGCCGGTCACAGCGAGGGAGCGCAGGCGGGCAAGGCGGCGGGTGGCGGTGATCGCGGTCATGAAGGGGTCTCTCCTGTGGGACGTCTTTCGAGGCGCCGGCCGGGTGGATCCGGTCGCGGCCTGCAGGGCGTCGGCTCGAGGCCCTGTGCTGCACGGCCCGGGCGCATCCGGTGCTCGACGCCCGGTCGGCCCTGCGGCTTGCGGCAACGAGAAACATGGTTAGCGGCCCGCCGTGGCCAAGACAAGAATGTGACGTACTATCCAACCTCGGAGAAATACCTACAAACCGGACATTCGGCGGCTTCATGCCTGCTGGGGGCAGCACACGTCCTACGGCCCTCTTTAGGACGTGACATGCGCCCTATGGGCCGCGTCACCCGTTTTCCCGGGAGAAACGCGGCCCCAGCCCGCCTCGGGCGCCGGCGGCCCCCGGGGGAATCAGGACTCGTGGAGGTGTTCGCGGTCCCCCATCACCACCACGGGATGGTCCGCCGGGTCCAGGGTGCGCAGGAGCTTCTTCATGCCGGCCTCGGGGACGGTGACGCAGGCCGAGGTGCCGTCGCCGTGGTCGAGGTGCAGCCAGATCCCGCCGCCCCTCTCCACGCCGTCCGGGCGGCTCCAGTCGAACGGCGGGGCGCCCTTCAGCCGGTTGTAGTCGATGGCGATGACGTAGTCGAAGTCGTGGGCGTGGGCCTCTTCCGGAAGGAGCATGGTCGAGTAGGCGTTGTCGTCCTGCCAGTACCTCAGCCGGCTCCCCGGGTCGGCGAGCGAGCCTCCCGCGTCCGTGAGCGTGAAGACGCCGACGGGACTGCGCTCGTCGTCCATGCTGTGGTCCTCGGTCCAGCCCAGCCTTCCGTTGTGGGCGGGCCAGCTCGCGGTCCGTACCCACGTCGGTCCCTGCTTCTGATAGAGCACGACAAGGCTGTCGGGAGACTCCTGGCCCTCGCCGTAGACGACCACCGCCTGTCTGGTGCCGGCCGGCACCTGACTCCACATCCGGTCTCCGACACCCGGGAGGCGACTGCCCACAGCCTGGCCGGGACGGGCGGACGCCGCGCCGGGCGCGCCACCGGGTGTCTTCCGCTCGGCTGCCTGGTCGCACGCCGCGGCGCCGGCCAGCAGGACGCCGCAGGCGAGCGCCGTGGATATGGCGTGACGCACTCCGCCGCGACGTACCGACCGAGGACAGGACCGGGGCACCGTGAACATCCGCATGGTCAGGATCTTGTGGCGAGGCGGATCGCAGGCGCATCCGGACGCGGCATCCGGCCCAACCGTTCACCCCGCCCAGCACGTGCTGATCGTGCCGGGCACGACGGCACGCCGTGATCTACCGGGTGCCGTGGCCGTCGAGGAAGCGAAGCAGCACCGCGGCCTCGGCGCGGAGCCGCGCCACTCGTTCGGCGTGCGCCGGCGCGGTCAACTGCGCTGCGGCTTCGAGCCGTTCGGTGGCCTCGGCGCGCACGATGTCCACCACGTTGCCCTCGTTCAGCTCGCGCCGCGCTGCCTCGGTCGCGCCCGCGCCCACCGGTGCCTGCTCGAGGGCCTGGCCACGTGCCCCGGCGTCGCCCACGGGAACCGCCTCCGCGTTGTCCAGGGCCGCGAGCGTCGCCCGCAAGGCGCTCACCGCAACTCTGTCGCGGGCGCGCATCGCTTCCGGCAGGGCCTGACGCATACGAACACGTAGGGACATGCGAGGACCCTATGGCCGTGCTTCCGGGCCCACAACGCAATATCGGTGTGCCACCGTGGGTACGCCAGACCCCCTTCCGTTTCAGGCCGATCGCCGGTCCGGCCGTGAGCGATGTGCTCGGGCGGGTATCCGCTGCCTGTCCGCACGACGTGCGGATGGCTTCCCTTCCGGGAGGCGGACGGCTTCCCCTCCGGGGAGAGGAGAGACGGAGCATGGGTATGGACGCGGCCAGGATCACCGCGAAGGTTCAGGGCAGGGACATCACCCTGGACGGCCCCCTGTCGAGGGACGAGATCCGGGACAGGGTGTGGTGGTGGCAGGTCTCCGACGCCAGGACCTCCAAGGAGCGGGAGGACCGTCTCCACGAGTACGACGACTCCCACCGGGACGTGATCGCCACTCTGGGCGGGTACTACGAGGTGTCCCCCGACCGCCACACGCCCGAGGCGGAGGCGTTGGTGGACCTGGTGTACACGGAGCTCAACCCGGACGCGTGACACGGCGCTTCCGGTCCGCGGGACGCGTGAGTGGGGCACCGAGAGGCGCCGTCAGTGACCCAGCACCTGCTTCGCACCTCTTTCGACAGTTCAACATCAACTGCACATTCTCGCCGAGGTCGCCGTGCATCTTGCCCGCCCCTGCGGCAGGCGCCCCCACAGGGTTCCGGGCCGGCCGCACGAGGCCGCGCCCGCTGCATCCGTCCTGCGTGCGAACCGGTCGCAGCTCGGCGCCCACGTCCTGGGCCGGAACCGCTCCGCGAGGGCACTGCTGCGCAGCTGCTGCTTCGTTCGGGGCTATCGACCGCCGACGACCATTGAGTCGGCCGAATCGGGGCAGACGTGGCATGCGACCGGATGGCCGGTGGAGGAGGAGACAGTGGAACACGACTCGTCGCTGAAAGCCGTGGGGTGGGCGCGCTCGCTGCCGGTGAGCCGTGGGGTGAAGGAGGCCAGGGACTGGACGCGTGAGCATCTGGCGGCGTTCGGCTGGACCCGGACGGCCCCCGATCTGGTGGACGCGGTGCTGGTGACCGTGTCCGAGCTGGTCACCAACGCCCACAAGCACGCGCACAGCACGGCACAGTTGATCCTCACCTGGGATGTGGAATGTCTGCATGTGACCGTGCATGACTCCTCGGCCCAGCTGCCCGAGCAGCGCCGCGCGGATCCCGGTGCTCTGGGTGGGCGCGGCCTGCTGCTGGTCGATGCCCTCGCCGATGCGTGGGAGGTGCACCGCTGTCCGCGCGGCAAGGACGTCAGCGCCTGTTTTCAGCCGCCCTCCACCGCGACCGGCGCCTAGCCGTGGCCGTCGGGCGTTGAGCAGGGTGCGCATCAGGTGACGCCGGCGCCATCGTCCTCTTCCGCCCGCTGATCTCCCGTCCGGGTCGGCGGGGTCGTGAGGTGGTCGAGGACGTTGGTGAGCTGGAGCATGCGCTCGAGCGTCGGCGGCCGGTTGTCCAGGTGCAGGCCGGCGCCGATGGCGCTGGTCCGACGGTGGATCATCAGCAGGGCGGTCAGCCCGGAGGAATCGATGAAGGTCATCTTGCCGAAGTCCAAGTGGACGTCCCTGAAGGGCGGGTGACCGGCCGACAGCTGTTCGCTGACCTCGCTGAGCAGTTCGTCGCTGGTCTCGTGGTCGAGTTCACCGCCGATGAGCACGGTCAGCGTGGTGGCCTCGCAGCGGACGGTGAGACTGAATTCGGTGGGCGGCAGGCTGCTCATGCGCGGGCGCCGGGGACCGGGCGGACGGCGTACTCGGACAGGGCGGTGGAGCCCAGCTCGATCGTCTTCAGGGTGCGGGGGAAGTCGTGGAGCTGGCCGGCCAGGACGTCGAGGCCGCTCAGCAGCGAGTGGGCGGGGACGTTGCGAGCGGTGAGTATGTCGGCCGTCCAGGTCAGGAAGCCTGCGAACAGGCCGGGGTCATCGACGTAGAGGGCGGTGGTCAGGAAGTCGACCGTGTGGGCGATGTCCTCGGCCGTGCGCTCGAGCTGGGCGTCGCTGTACGTGCGCATGGCGGGGAAACGGCCCTCCAGGTCCACGAGTGTCTGCTTGACCAACTGCGGCCGTGACCGGGCGACCCACGTGTACTCCTGGTCGGCCAGGTGCGGCAGGTCGTCCACCGCGTGCCGGATCGCCGAAGTGTCCGGCCGCGGGATGCCCTGGTCCAGCACGGCCACCGCCGCCCGCGCGTCGGCCGCCCACCGGTCGGCACGCAGCTTCTTCGCGTACCGGCCGCCGGGGCCGAAGGCCCGCCCGCCGGCCAGGACGGGGACTCCGATGGCCTGGCAGGCGGTGATGGTGGCGTGTGCCGTCGGCAGATGGGTGGGCAGCGACCCGGACAACAGGACCGCGGCCGGGTTGGTCAGGTGCAGATGAGCGACCAGGTGCGGGGTGGGGGTCTGGGCGCCCAGGTAGTCCACGCGCCAGCCGTGCAGGGTGAGGACCTCGGCCACCAGCCGGGCGGGCAGCGCATGCCATTCTCCGTCCACGCAGCTCACCACCACGCGACCCCGGTGGCCGGTGTTCCGGCGGCTGTCCGGACGGTGGGCCAGGGAGGCGATGACCCGCTCGTTGATGGCGGTGGCGGCATGCTCCTGGGCGACGGTGATACGGTCCGCGGCCCATTCGACGCCGACTCTTTCCTGAACGGGTGCGATCACATCGAGCAGCAGTGCTTCCTCGCTCGTTCCCTCGGCCAGTGCGTCGTGCACGACCCTGGCGGCGCCGTGTTCGTCGCCGTCGGACACGGCTTGCCACAACCGTTCCACCACAGCGGTCGTCGCGACGGGCTCACTCACTCGATCTGCTCCTCCCGGGCCGTCCGCCGCCCTGTCCGTCGGCGACGGTCGGCGCGCCGGCTTTCGGGGCGCTGATCGCCACGACGGCCATGTCGTCGTGCCTCCCGCCGCTCAGCCACTGAGCGGCGATCATCTGCACCCGCTCTACCACCGCTTCGGCCGGCATGCGCACGCACTCGGCCAGCGCTCGCTTGAGGCGCTCCTCGCCGAACAGCTCGTCGACCAGCGGTCCGCCGCGGGCCTCGGTGATGCCGTCGGTGTAGAGCAGGCACGTCTCCCCCGGCGCGAGTTCCGTCTCGACGGTGCGGGCCGCGACGGCCGGCAGGGCGCCCACCAGGGTGCCTTTGGTGGCGGCCTCCTCCACGGCGCCGTCGTTGCGGACGATGAGCGGTGGCATGTGCCCGGCGCTGGTCAGCCGAAGTCGCACGCGGTCGGCCCGGCGGCGCACCGACGCCAGTACCAAGGTGGCGAAGCGGGCGTGGCGGGAGGTGAGCAGCGCTCCGTTGAGGAGGTTGAGGACGTGCTCGTGGTTCTCGGCCAGTGGCAGCAGGGCATGCAGGGTGTTGCGGATCTTGCCGGTCATGACCGCCGCGTCCAGGCCCTTGCCCGCCACGTCCCCCAGTACGACGAGCGTCTCCTGGGAGGGGCCGGTGCCGGGGTGGACGTCGTAGAAGTCCCCGCCGACCCGCTCGTGGTCCCGTGACGCCCGGTAGCTTCCGGCGTACTCCACACCGTGCACCCTGTGCAGCGCCGGCGGCAGCAGGTCCTGCATCAGCGTGGCGGTGATCGTGGCCTGCTCGGTGTACAGGCGGGCGGCGGACAGGGCCGCGCCTGCGCGGGCGGCGAACAGGCGGGCGAAGACCTCCTCCCCCTCGGTGAAGGCCTGCTCGGTGCTTGAACGCAGCAGGATCAACGCCCCGGCGGGCACGCCGTGCCCGGGCAGGGGGGCGACGATCACGGATCCGATGGGTCCGGCGAAGCCCTCCGGGAGCACCCAGTCCGGGATGTCCGCGGGATTGATCCAGCGGGCCGGCACGGGCGGGAAGCCCTGAAGGGCCTCCGCCAGCCCTGGCACTCCGGCAACGTCGACCTGCCGGGTGGTCTGGACGACGGGAGCACCCTGGCGCGCGAACGTCAGCGGGCAGCGCCGGCCCTGAGGCGGCGCGACGAGTACGGCGGCTTCGGCGAGATGCTCCGCGGCCATGGCAGCGGCCACCTCCATGCAGCGCGGCACGTTCAGAGTGGACAGCAGCGTGCTGGACACCGCGGAGAGCACCTCCGAGCGCCGCCGCACATCGCTGAGGGCGGTCTCGGCGAGGCGGCGGTCGGTGTCGTCGACCAGCCACCACATCACGTCGCCGTCGGCACCGACGGTGGGGTGCGCCTCGAAGAAGCGGTCTCCGATGTTTCCGCGCAGGGCTCGGGTCACAGTGCTCGGAGGAGCGGTCTCGACTATCTGCTGGTGGGCGTCGGCGAGCCAGGCCGGGACCTGCTCGTGCAAGCGGACGCCGCTCGCGGCGCCCGGCAGGATCGGCCGGGCGGCGTCGTTGGCGCGCACGAGACGGCCGTGCCGGTCGACGACCAGCACGGGATAAGGGGCCTCAGCCCATGTCGTGTCGGTCTTCAGACCGACACCGGGCGGACTGGCGGACGAGCCGCGGGAAGAAGCCACAAACGGAGGCACGCACGCTGCGCACCTCACCACCTTCCTGCCATGGGAAACAGATGTCCTCCAGCAACCGTCCCGCATCGCCTCGGACCGTTGCAAGCCACTCGTGGAAGACACACACGAACGCCACAAACGCCCCGGTGGCGGATCTGGCGGAGGAGCCGCGTCTCGACCGCTCCGTCGGCGGTCCCGCACACCAGGACCGGTCCTCGGCCGCGCGTCGGCGGTCCCGCACCAGGACCGGTCCTCGACCGCGCCGTCGGCAGGTCCGGCCGAGGGGTCAGTCCTCGACCGGCAGTTCCCACGGGCAGGGTCCGGTCCCGGAGTGCCACGCGCGGAGCATCTCGGCGTCCACGCACACTATTCCGCACTGCCGCGCGTACTCGACGGCGGGTGCCGTGAAGTCGCCGGTGGTGACGAGGACGGCGATGTCGGCCTCGTGGACGGTGAAGCAGGTGCCGCCGAAGCGCTGCAGATCCTGGGAACCGACCTTGTTGCCCTCGCCGTACCGCTTGCACTGGACGACGAGGCGGTGTCCGTTCGGTGCCACCGCCGTGACGTCGGCACCCAGGTCGCCGGCGCCGCCCACCACTTCGACGTCCGCGCAGCCGTCGCGGGCGCACAGGTCGGCTATCGCCTGCTCGAACTCGTCGGGTTCCAGGGCGGCGTAGTCCGTTACGCCCGGGTCGCAAGCCGTCTCGAGGACGAGCGTCTCCTCCGCAGGAGCGACGCCGGCCGTCGGGACCGGGACGGCCGCCTCCGCCGGGACGGCTGCCTCCGCCAGAGCGGCAGCGTGCGCCGGGGCGGCGGCCGGCGTCTCCTCGAGTGCGCCGGCCGCCCTCTCGGCCGCCTCCTCAAGTGCGTCGGCGGTGCGCCGCACGAGTCTGCGTGCCGACCAGCGCCGTCGCCCGCGGTGACAGGCGAGTGCGCCAGCGGTGCCGAGGAGAAGCAGGGTCACCGCCCAGGCGGGACGGCGCTCGGCGGCGGCCGCAGCGGTGCGGGCGAGCACTCCTCCGAGCACCACGAGGAGGGCGAGAAGGACGAAGAACAGGGCGGTCCTGCGCAGATCGAAGCGACGGTGGCGGGGGCGCACGGGGCGCACGGGGTGCAGCGGGCGGGTGGGTGCGGTCACGGTGGTGGTTCCTCCCGGGCGGTCCTCGACGAAGATCACTCAGGCGTGTGCCCCGGGTGGGGCGGTTCATCGTGGTGCGGACCCCTGTGGTCGGCCGGCAGTGGCCGGACAGCAGGGTGTCAGGCCACCCGCAAGCTCCCCGCGGCGCGTTCGCGGGCCTGCCGCGGGGCGCGTTCGCGGGCCTGCCGCGGGGCGCGTTCGCGGGCCTGCCGCGGGGCGCGTTCGCGGGCCTGCCGCGGGGCGCGTTCGCGGGCCTGCCGCGGGGCGCGTTCGCGGGCCTGCTGCCGAGGGGCGTACGCGGGCCTGCCGCGCGGTGAAGGGCGGTGAGGCAGCGGCAGCTGGTCCGGTTTCCGTCCAGCTGCTGCACAGTACGCTGAGGCGGCGCTACGGTCACCGGGGCGAGGTTCACGCAAGGGGGCGCAGATGCTGGAAGCGGCGTTGACGGCTTTGGCGGCGGCGGGCGGTACCGCGGTTGTGCAGGCGGCGGGCACGGACGCCTGGGACGGGGTCAAAGCGAGGGTGGCCCGGCTGTTGGGCCGCGGGGACCAGAACCGGGAGCAGGCGGAACTGGAACGCCTGGATCAGGCCGCGAGCACGCTCCAGGCGGCGGGTGCGGACGAGGGCGAGCTGGTGCGGGCCCGTCAGGAGTCGTCCTGGCAGACCCGTTTCGAGGCTCTGCTGGAGAACCTCGCCGGCGAGGAACGCGGCCGGGCCGCGGCTCAGCTACGGGCTCTGGTCGAGGAACGGACCGGTGCGGTCACCGAGGTGTCGGCGGGTGATGGCGGGGTTGCCGTCGGCGGGAACGTGAACATTCGCGCCGAGCACGCGGGGGTGGCCGCCTGGACGATGGGAGACGTGAGCGTAAACCCTCCTTCGCCGAGTCCGCGTCGGGGCTGAGCGCACTCGGTACCAGCAGGCCCCCGCAGATCACCGCCCGCACCGCTGTCCATGCCGACCGACAGGGGATGGCGATCGGCCACGTCGACCAGGTCGCGCACTACGCCGTGCCGCGGCAGCCCGCCCCATGGCCGCACCAGGTCGGGGTCGTCCCGCCCCGAGCACGGTCCTTTCAGCACCGGCCCGAGGGAGAGCGACTGCGAGCGGCGTCGAGGGGCGGCTCTCCAGCGGTGCAGTGTCAGGTGCTCGTCGGCACGGGCGGGGTGGGCAAGACCCAGCTGGCCGCCGACTACGCGAATGCCTTCTGGGAGGACTGCACGCTGGACGTGCTGGTGTGGATCACCGCGTCCACCCGCTCCGCGGCCGTGACCGGGTACGCGCAAGCCGGTGTCGAGCTGGTCTGTGCCGACCCCGCCGACCCGGAGCAAGCCGCACGGCAGTTCCTGGCCTGGCTCACGCCCAAGGGTGCTGCCCGGCCCTGCAGGTGGTTGGTGGTGCTGGACGACGTGGCCGATCCTGCGGACCTCCACGAGTTGTGGCCGCCCACCGTTGCGAACGGCCACACGGTGATCACCACCCGCAGAAGGGACGCAGCCGTGGCAGGCCGGGGCCGCCTCGTGGAGGTCGGCGTATTCACCGAGGCGGAAGCCCTCGCCTATCTCACCGACACGCTGGCCGTCCACGCCCGGACGGAACTCGTCGACCAGCTGGCGGCTCTGGCTCACGACCTCGGACATCTGCCCCTGGCTCTCTCACAGGCCGCCGCCTATCTGACCGACTCCGGCCTCGGCTGCGCCGCGTACCGCCGCGAACTGGCAGACCGGACACGCGCACTCGCCGACCTGCTGCCTGAACCCGGCGCCCTGCCCGACGACCAGCCGACCCCCGTCACGGCCGCCTGGTCCATGTCCATCGACCGTGCCGAGAGCCTTCGCCCCGCCGGGCTGGCCCGCCCCATGCTGGAGCTGGCCTCGATGCTCGATCCGAACGGTGTCCCCGCGTCCGTCCTGACCAGCCCGCCCGCGCTCCACCACCTCACCTCGTGCCGTGCGGACGCCGGAACTCGGCGGTCAACGGGGCCACGGCAGGGGATCGACCACGCCGAGGTCACCGTGGAAGAGGCCGAAATGGCGCTGCGCGTGCTGCACCGCCTCAGCCTGGCCGACCACACACCCGGAACGCCGCACCAGGCGGCGCGTGTTCATCAGCTGATCCAGCGCACCGTGCGCGACCAGGTACCCGTCACTCGCCGCGCCGCACTGGTCCGCATCGCAGCCGATGCCCTCACCGCGGCCTGGCCGGGCCTCGAGCGGGACACCGGCCACGCTCAGGCACTGCGCGCCAACGCGGCCGCCCTCGCCGAGCACGCCGGGGAAGCCCTGTACCGGCCCGACACGCACGTGGTGCTGTACCGCGCCGGCACCAGCCTCGGTCAGACCGGACAGGTCACTGCCGCTCGCGACTACTACCGGAACCTCACCGGGACGACCCGCCGCTACCTCGGCGCCGACCATCCCGACACCCTGCGCAGTCGCAGTCAGCTCGCCTGGTGGCAGGGGGAAGCGGGTGACGCGGCCGGCGCCGCCGCCGCATTCGCCGAGCTGCTGCAGGACCAGCTCCGCGTGCTCGAACCCGACCACCCTGACACGCTCCGTACGCGGCACAACCTCGCCGAATGGCGGGGAGAGGCGGGTGACGCGGCGGGTGCCACCACCGCTTTCGCGGAACTGCTGCGGGACCAGCTGCGCGCACTCGGGCCCGAACACCCCGACACTTTCACCACCCGGCACAACCTCGCCTGGTGGCGAGGACGGCTGGGCGACCCGGCCGGCGCCGCCGCCGCGTTCTGCGAACTGCTGCAGGACCAGCTCCGCGTGCTGGGACGCTGGCACCCCCATACTCTCCGTACCCGCAACAACCTTGCCTGGTGGCGGGGAGAGACGGGCGATGCGGCCGGCGCGGTGGCGGAATTCGCCGACATCCTGCAGGACCGGCGCCGCATGCTGGGACCGTTGCATCCCGACACCCTCCGTACCCGGCACAACCTCGCATGGTGGCGAGGACGGCTGGGCGACCCGGCCGGCGCCGCCGCCGCTTTCGCCGACATCTTGCGGGACCGGCTTCGCGTGCTCGGGCCCGACCACCCGGACACGCTTCGCACGCGAGGCCACCTGGCCTGGTGGCGAGGGGAGACGGGCGACGTGGCCGGCGCCGCCGCAGCAACCGCCGAGCTGCTCGAGGACCAACTCCGCGTGCTGGGGCCCGACCACCCCCATACCCTCCGTACGCGCGGCCAGCTCGCCCGGTGGCGAGGGGAGACGGGCGACGTGGCCGGCGCGGTCGCGGCGACGGCCGAGCTGCTGCAGGACCAACTTCGTGTCCTCGGAGCCGACCACGCGGACACCCTTGTCACCGTTCAGAACCTCGCCCGCTGGCAGAGGGACGGGGGCCACGCGGCTTCCGCCGATGGCGGGCGGTGAGGAGGGGGGCGTTCCCGGATCCGAACGCCTGTGCCTTCGCTCACACCGGCAAGGGCCGCATTTCCGTAACCCAACTCGTGGGTAATGTAACGGCGTTGTGGTCCACAACTTCTATCCACGGAGGACATCGTGTCCGGATCCGTCATCCTGGCCGGGGCCCGTACCCCCACCGGTCGCCTGCTCGGGGCTCTGAAGGACTTCTCCGGGGTCCAGCTCGGCGGCATCGCGATCAAGGCGGCCCTGGAGAAGGCGGGGGTGGCGCCCGAGCAGGTGGAGTACACGATCATGGGACAGGTGCTCACCGCGGGCGCCGGTCAGATCCCGGCCCGCCAGGCCGCGGTGGCCGCCGGCATCCCGATGAGCGTCCCGGCGCTGACCGTCAACAAGGTGTGCCTCTCCGGGATCGACTCGATCGCGCTGGCCGACCAGCTGATCAGGGCCGGTGAGTTCGACCTGGTCGTGGCGGGCGGTCAGGAGTCCATGTCGCAGGCACCGCACGTGCTGCCCAAGTCGCGTGCGGGTTTCAAGTCCGGTGACGTGCCGCTGATCGACCACATGGTCCACGACGGCCTGTTCTGCCCCTTCGACCAGCTGGGCATGGGTGTCTCGACCGAGAAGTACAACAGCCGCTACGCCGGCCTGACCCGGGAGAAGCAGGACGCCTTCGCCGCGGCCTCGCACCAGCGGGCCGCCGCCGCGGCGGCGGCCGGGCGATTCGCCGAGGAGATGGCGCCGGTGACGGTACCGCAGCGCAAGGGCGACCCGGTGGTGTGCGACACCGACGAGGGCGTGCGTCCGGACACCACGGCCGAGGTGCTGGGGAAGCTGCGTCCCGTGTACAGCGCCGACGGCACCATCACGGCGGGGACGGCGTCGCAGATCTCCGACGGCGCCGCGGCCGTGGTGGTGGCGAGCAAGGCCAAGGCCGAGGAGCTGGGCCTGTCCTGGATCGCCGAGATCGGCGCTCACGGCGTGGTGGCCGGACCGGACGGAAGCCTGCACGAGCAGCCGTCGAACGCGATCAGGGCGGCACTGGCCAAGGCCAAGCTGGAGCCGACCGACCTGGACCTGGTGGAGATCAACGAGGCGTTCTCGGCCGTCGGTATCGTCTCCACCGAGCAGTTGGGCATCAGCCCGGACATCGTCAACGTCGACGGCGGAGCCATCGCGCTCGGCCACCCGATCGGGGCCTCCGGTGCCCGGCTCGTCGTCCACCTGGCCTATGAACTGCGCCGCCGCGGCGGCGGGCTCGGCGCGGCGGCCCTGTGCGGCGGCGGGGGTCAGGGCGACGCCCTGCTGATCCGCGTACCGTCCGCCTGACGTTCGGTCTGAGCGGCCCTACCGCGAAGCGGGGACGAGCCGGAGGAACGACGCGGTCCCCCGGGCGGCGGCGCGTAGCCGCCTCGCCCGGGGGGCCGTCCGCGAACGCCCCGCAGGCGCAGCCGCGCCGCACCCCGTGCCGGCCGCCGGGGTCCACGCGCGGCCGGCCTTCGGCCCGCAGCCGCAGCCACAAACGCAGCCACCCCACGACAACGGCCACGGCCACGGCCACCGCCACCGCCACCGCCACCGCCACCGCCACCGCCACCGCCACCGCCACCGCCACAGCCACAGCCACAGCCACAGCCACAGCCACAGCCACAGCCACAGCCACAGCCACAGCCACAGCCACAAACGCAGCCGCGGCGCACCGGTTCCCGGCGGTTCAGGACTCCTTGGAGCGTGGGATCACTGGGTCGGTGTGACCCGGTTCTGAGCCGTCTGTGTCGCCGTCGGCGTCGGCTCGGGCTTCGGTCGCAGCGCCCTGAGCATCGTGCACACCACGGCCGCGCACAGGACGTTCACGGCGATCGCGGCGACATAGACGTGATGGAAGGACGAGATGCTTCCGGGTGTCGCGCCCGACGCCATGATCGAGGCGAAGCCGGCGACGCCGACCGCACCGCCGACCTGGCGCACGGTCAGGGTCATGCCGAGGCCGCCCGCGAACTTGAGCGGAGGCACCGTCCCGGCCGCCAGCGACGACAGGCAGGTGATGGCGAGGCCGAGGCCGCCACCGCCGAGGATCGCGGCCGGCAGCCAGCCGCCCAGGAAGTTGGGTGTGGACCCGAAGAGGTCGGACGCCCAGATGGCGTTGCTGCCCGTGAAGGACAGCGCGCCCAGGACCGTCACCTTCACCTGCGTGGCCGGTCGGGTGAGCCGTCCGGCGATCAGTGAGCCGGCCATCGAGGAGACGGCTCCGACGCTCAGGGCACCGGCGGTCTTGAGCACCGACCAGTGCCAGATGTCGGCGGCGAACAGCGGAGCGGCCAGCATCCACGCGAACATCGTCATGTTGAGCAGGGCGAGGCCCAGGTTGGCGGTGCGGAAGACGGGGCTGCGCCACACCGTCATCTCCAGGGCCGGCGCCGGGTGCGTGCGCGACCGCAGCACGGTCAGGACGACGAGCGCCAGCCCGGCCAGCCCGAGTCCGATGGTGCGGACGTCCGCCCAGCCCCAGGTGTCCGCCTCGGTGAGCGCGCTCACCACACCGCCGATGCCCAGGGCGAGCGCGATGCTGCCCACCGCGTCCGGCAGCCTGGCCCCGGTGCCGCGCAGCCCCTGCCTCGGCAGCGTCACCACGGCGGCGATCAGCATCGCGCCGCACAGCGGGAGGTTGATGTAGAACACCGAGCGCCAGCCGAAGGCGTCCAGCAGGAGTCCGCCGGCGGCCGGTCCGATGACGGCGGAGAAGCCCGCCACCGCGGACCAGGTGCCGATCGCCCGGGGGATGCGCTCCCGCGGTGTCGTGGCGAGGATCAGGCCGAGCGCCGCGGGGATCATGCCGCCGGCCGCCGCGCCCTGGACGACCCGCGCCCCGATGAGCCACCAGATGGACGGCGCCACGGCGCAGACGAGCGAGGCGGCTGTGAAGGCAGCCAGGGACCAGACGAAAACGGTGCGCCGGCCGACGCTGTCGGCGACCCTTCCGGCGGGCGTGAGCACGGCCGCCAGCAGGATCGTGTAGCCGCTGAGGACCCACGTCGTGGTGTTGAGCGACGTGCCCGGGAAGTCGTCCAGGATGTCCGGAAAGGCGATGCTGATGATCGAGAGGTCGAGGAAGGCCATGAAACTCGCGCCGCTGCACAGCGCCAGGACGCGGGCCGGACTGACCTCCTTCGTCGTGCGTGTGTGCTCGGCCGACTCGTCGGACATGCCGGTCCTCTCAGCTCGTGTGCGTCGTCGAACTCGCCTACGGCCTAACTCGGTAAAAGGAAAAGGTGGTTGAGGCAATACAACTGAAGCAAGTGTGCCCGCCCCCGTCATCGGGCGGGTCGAAGTACATGATCAGTAGGTTGTGATGACAATCACTCGAGGTTCGTTCGAAGATCTTTGCCGTCACGCCTTGCGGCGGCTCTCGCGGCAAGCCAATGATGGGGCGGGGCGCCCGGGGGGAGGAACCGGCGCACCAGCGAGGGCGGCACAGCCCCGACACACATCAACGCACCTTTGCAGTCCGGTACTTCTGCACGTCGGCACGACCGCGTCTCTGCACGACAGCACTTCCGTACTTGGTAGTTCAGCAATTCCGCGTACTTGCACTTGAAATCCGCACAGCGCGTACGACTCACGACGCAGCCGCATACCGGCTGCCCCGGAGACGGACGCCGCTCGATCTCGGGGGGATCGGCACGGGCGCAGGGGGAACCAGCCCTGTGCGCACGCTTGGATCCGGCACCTGGAGGCCCCTCACAGGGCTGCCACGGGTGCCGCTGCCCCTGCCCCGGGACGGGCGGCGCTCATCGGACGCGCCGCGGGTGATCACGGGGGAGGCATAGCGATGACTTCTTTGAGTTGCGTCCTGATCGGTGGCGGGGGCGTACTCGCTCGCTGCGGCGAGGTGCTCATGTCGAGAGGGCACCGGATCACAGCGGTGGTCACCGGGGACGCCACCGCCCGGACCTGGGCGGTCAAGGCGGGCGTCCCGCATCACGAACTCGCCGAAGCCGAAGCGATCGCACCCCAGTTGGCCTGCGATCTCCTGCTGAGCGCCGGAAACTACGCGGTGGTGCCCGAGGCGCTGCTGGGCTGCGCGGCGCGGGCCGCCGTCAACTACCACTACGGGCCGCTCCCCCACTACTCGGGCCTGCACACGCCGTCCTGGGCCATCGCCGAAGGGGCGCGGGAGTACGGCATCACCTGGCACCGCATGTCCGAGGTGGTCGACGGCGGTGAGGTGCTGAGGCGGGTGCCCGTGGCCATCGAGCCCGAGGACACCGCACTGTCGCTGGGCCTGCGGTGCGACGACGCGGCCGTCGCCGGCCTGGCCGAGCTGATCGACGAGATAGCGGAGGGCCGCGAGACCGCGGCCCCCCAGGACTCCGCGACGCGCCGCTACTTCTCGCGGCACACCCAGTTCCCCGCCGAGGGACTGATCGACTGGAGCCTTCCGGCCGAGCGCATCGCCGCCATGGTGCGGGCCACCGACTACGGTCCGTTCGCGAGCCCGTTGGTGTGGCCCAAGGTCAGCCTCGACGGGCACTTCTACGCCGTCCGGGAAGCCCACGCCGAGACCGCCCCTCCTTCCGCCGCGGACGATGACGCCGCCGCGCCCGGTACGGTCCTCTCCTGCGACGACGCGTCGGGCCTGCGGGTGGCCACGGGTGCCGGGAACGTCACCCTGACCCGGGTGTGCACCCTGGAGGGCCAGGATCGGCCCGCCGCCGCCCTTGCCTCGGCCCACGGGTTCGGCCCCGGCGCGATCCTGGACGTCCCCGGCGAGGACGCGAGCGCCCGCCTGACCGAGGCCGGCGTCAAGGCTTCCAAGGCCGCCGACCGCTGGCGTGAGCGCCTGATCGAAGCCGGCGACCACCCCTACCGCCTCCCCTACCCGCAGCCCCGCCCGGGGACCGACACCGAGGGTGCCGAGAGCGGACAGCAGGCGGACCCCGTCATCGCGCGGTGCCACGTCCCGCTGCGGGACGGCGACGCGGACGGTGTGGACGCGTCTGCGGCGGCCGCCGCCTGTCTGGCCGGTGCGCTGAGCGTCTTCCTGAGCCGGGCGAGCGGCCGGCAGGTGGTTCAGCTCGCGATGGCGGCCCCTCGCGCGGACGTCGACGCCGCGCACCGGGACCTGTTCGCCGCCTGGCTGCCGCTGCCGTGCCGTGTCGACGCCGACGCGACGATCACGCAGAACGTGCGGGCCGTGCAGCGCGAGTTCGCGCTCGGCCAGAAGCGGGGATGGCTCCGCCGCGACGCCGTCGGCCGGGACGAAGCGCTCCGGGGACGCTGGAACAGCGGCGCGCTGACGCCCGATGTGCTGATCTCCTGGGGCGACCGCGACAACGCCGGTCCTGCCTCCGGCGACCGCGCCCCCGCAGGCCCTGCCTCCGGCGGCCTGGACGGGCACCGTCCGGCGCTGGAACTCCACGTCGGGCAGGACGGCGCCGAGGACGGTGCGCTCGTCACCTTCCACTACGACGCCACGCGCCTGTCTGCCCGGGACGTCGCCCGGCTGGCCGGCCAGTTCACCGAGTGGTGCCGCCGTCTCCCCGCCGTCGCGGAGCAGCTTCCGGCCGCCGCCGACCTGCTCACCGCGGACGAACACGGCCTCCTCATCGAGGAGTTCAACGTCACCGCCGAGGCCACCGCGGAACTCCCCGAGCAGGGTCTGCACCGGCTCTTCGAGCGGGCCGCGCGCGACCATGCCGAGGACACCGCCCTCGTCTGCGCGGACACCAGCCTGACCTATGCCGAGCTGGACGCCCGCGCCGACCGGCTCGCCCACGCGCTGACCGGCCGGGGCGTGGACCGGGGCGACCTGGTCGGCGTGGCCCTGGACCGCTCGATCGACCTGGTCGTGGCCCTCCTGGCGGTCCTGAAGACGGGTGCCGCCTACGTGCCCGTCGACCCCAGGTTCCCGGCGGACCGCATCCGCCAGATGATCGACGACGCCGATCCCAGGCTCATCGTCACCCCCGACGCCGTTCCCGCCGGCCTTGCCGCCTGGGACACCCGCTGCGTGAGCGTCCACCTGGGCGCCGGACCGAGCGCCGACGCGGACCCCGTAACCGGGCGGAGTGCCGACAGGGCTCTCTCGGCCGAGGCGGGAGCCGGCGACCTGGCCTACGTCATCTACACCTCGGGCTCGACCGGGCGCCCCAAGGGGGTCGAGATCACCCACGGGGCACTGGTCAACTTCCTGACGGCCATGCGAGAACGGCCTGGTTTCGCCGCCTCCGACCGGCTGCTGGCGGTCACCACGGTGTCCTTCGACATCTCCGTGCTGGAGCTGTTCCTGCCCCTGCTCTGCGGCGGGACCACGGTCATCGCCCAGGCCCAGGAGACCATGGACGCCAAGGCCCTGAGCGGGCTGCTGGAGCGGCATGCGATCACGGTGATGCAGGGCACTCCGGCCACCTGGCAGCTGCTGCTCGACGGAGGCTGGCGGGGCACCCCCACCCTGAACAAGATCCTGTGCGGCGGTGAGGCGCTGCCCCGCGAACTGGCGGACCGGCTGCTCGCCGTCGGGGCCCCGGCCTCGGTGTGGAACATGTACGGGCCCACCGAGACCACTGTGTGGTCCACGGTCTGGGAGGTGGCGGCACGGGCCGAGGAGGACGGCATCCTCATCGGCAGCCCGATCGACCGCACCCAGGTCTACGTCCTCGACGAGAACCTCTCGCCGGTACCGCTCGGCTTCCCCGGAGAGCTGTGCATCGGCGGTGCCGGAGTGGCCCGCGGCTACCGCAACGACCCCGAGCAGACCCGGCTCCGCTTCGCCGACAACCCCTTCCAGCCCGGCACCCTCTACCGCACGGGCGACCTGGCCCGCTTCGACGGACCCGGCAGGCTGACGCTGCTGGGACGCAACGACCGCCAGGTCAAACTGCGCGGCCACCGCATCGAGCTGGCCGACGTCGAGGCGGCCGTGAGCCGTCATGAGGCGGTCCGCCGCGCCGTGGTCGTCGGCCGTGACGAGCAACTGGTCGCCTACTGCGTCCGCGACACGGCTCCGGCCACCGACCCGGTGCGGACCCCGGCGGCGCAGAGCACCGCCCTGGCCGAGTGGGCCGCCGCCTGGGACCGCGCCTACGAAGCCGGCACCGACACCGCGTCCGCCGACACCGCCGCCGAGCCCGCCGACGCCACGTTCAACCTGGCGGGCTGGCGCAACAGCTACGACGGCCTCCCCTTCTCCGCCGGGGAGATGCGCGACTGGCAGCGCGGTTCCGTCGAACGCATCCTCTCCCACGCACCGGAGAACGTCTTCGAGATCGGCTCCGGCAGCGGCCTGATGCTGTTCAGCCTGGCACCGCACTGCCGTACGTACCACGCCGTGGACGCCTCTGCCGCGGCGGTCGAGACGACCCGCCGGCACCTGGCCTCCCTGCCGCACGTGACCTGTGAGCAGCGCGCCGCCCACGAACTGCCCGAGGTGGCCGAGGGCGCCTTCGACACCGTGGTCATCAACTCGGTGGCCCAGTACTTCCCCGGCGTCGACTACCTGACCTCGGTGCTGGAGTGGGCGACCAACGCGGTCACCAGGGGACGTGTGTTCCTCGGCGACGTACGCGACCTGTCGCTGCTGGACGTCTTCCACGCCGACGTGGCGCACTTCCGCGCGGACGGGGAGGCCGGCCGGATCTCCGCCGAGGAGCTGGCCCGCCGGGCCGAGCGCGGGATGCGCGAGGAACGCGAACTGGTGCTCAGCCGCGACTACTTCGCCAACCTGCCGCACCTGTTCCCGCAGATCACCCGCGTCGACATCACCCTGCGCGACGGCCGCTACGTCAACGAGATGACGCGCTACCGCTACGACGTCACCCTGCACATCGGCGATGCCGCCGGGCCCGCCACCCCGGCGGCGGAGAAGGACTGGCAGGCCGACGGCCTCGGCCTGGCCGGGCTCCGCGCCGAGCTGGGCTCGGTCGCCGACCGCCCGCTGCGTCTGAACGGCATTCCCAACGGCCGGCTGGGCGAGGTGAGCGGCCGGGTCGCCGCGGCCCTGGAAAGCATGGGCGCGCACACCTCGGCGGTACCCGCGTCCTGGATCGACCCCACCGACCTCGCCGGCCTCGCCCGCGAGGCGGGCCTGGAACTGGCGCTGCTGCCCAGCCGCTCCGGCGGCACCTGGCGGTGCGACGCCCTGTTCTGGCGGCCCGGCCAGACCCCCGACCTCAGCGCGCTGCCAGCCGAGCCGCTGGACCGCGACGCCCTCACCGGGTACGCCAACACGCCCGCGGTCGGCGACGCGCCCAGGACGCCACTGCACCGCGTGCTGCGCCCGTGGCTGGCCGAGCGGCTGCCGGAGTACATGGTGCCGGCGTTCATCGTGGAGCTGGACGAGCTTCCGCTGACCCCGAACGGCAAGATCGACGAGAAGGCGCTGCCGGACCCCGTGGTGGAGGTCGACGCCACCGCCAAGCCCGCCACCGAGCTGGAGCGGGACATCATGGCCATCTGGTCGGACGTGCTCGGCCACGACCGGATCGGCGTCAACGAGAACTTCTTCGAGATCGGCGGCAACTCGCTGCGGGTCGTCCGGGTCCAGACACGGCTGGAGGAACTGCTGGGACGCCCCGTCTTCGGGGCCAAGCTCTTCGAGCACTTCACCGTGAAGTCCCTGGCCGCCTACCTGGCCGGCGGCACCACGACCAGCCGGGAGATCGTGCCGGACCGCCGCCGCGCCGAACACGACGAGCCCATCGCCATCATCGGCATGGCCTGCCGCCTGCCCGGCGACGCCAACACCCCCGAGGAGTACTGGGAGCTGCTGGAGCGCGGCGGGGACGGGATCGTCGAGGTCCCGAAGGACCGCTGGGACGCCGAGGCCCTGTACAACCCGGATCCGGAGGTGCCCGGCACCTCGTACTGCAGCCGGGGCGGGTTCGTGAACCCCATCGACCTCTTCGACGCCCCCTTCTTCGGTATCTCGCCGCGCGAGGCCCGCTCGCTGGACCCCATGCAGCGCATGGTGCTGGAGACCACCTGGGAGGCGTTCGAGCGGGCCGGCTACACCCTGGACCAGCTGCGCGGCAGCCAGACGGGCGCGTTCATCGGCGTCGGCAAGAGTTCGGCGTACCACGAGTACGGCCTCACCATGGCCGGCGGGCTGACCGACCTCGACGGCTACGTCGGCCCGGGTTCCGCGGGCGGCACCATGTCCGGCCGGGTGTCGTACGTGTTCGGTCTTGAGGGCCCCACCCTCACCCTGGACACGGCGTGCTCCTCCTCCCTGGTGACCACCCACCTGGCCTGCAACGCGCTGCGCAACGGCGAGTGTGATCTGGCGGTGTCGGCCGGTGTGAGCCTGATGCTCACCCCCGAACTGCACGTCGAGTTCAGCCGCCTGCGCGGCATGTCGGCGGACGGCCGCTGCCGGTCGTTCTCGTCGGACACCGACGGCACGGGCTGGAGCGAGGGATCCGCCGCCGTCGTCCTGAAGCGGCTGTCCGACGCCCAGCGCGACGGCGACCCGATCCTGGCCGTGCTGCGCGGCACCGCCGTCAATCACGACGGCCACGCCGCCAGCCTGACCACGCCCAGCGGCCCCGCCCAGCAGCGGGTCATCCGCGCCGCCCTGGCCGCGTCCGCACTCCAGCCGGACGACATCGACTACCTGGAGGCGCACGGCACCGGCACCAAGCTGGGCGACCCCATCGAGGGCACCGCGCTCGCGGAGGTCTTCGGCGGCAGCCACTCCGGCGAGGTCCCGCTGTGGGTCGGTTCGGCCAAGTCCAACCTCGGCCACACCCAGGCCGCCGCCGGTCTGGCCGGTGTGATGAAGGTCGTGCTGGCCATGCGCCACGACACGCTCCCCCGGACCCTGCACGTCGCCGAGCCGACGCCGGCCGTGGACTGGCAGGGCGCCGGCATGGCGCTGGTCCAGGAGCAGCGCCCGTGGCCGGCGAAGGACGTGCCGCGCCGTGCCGGCGTCAGCTCGTTCGGCATCGGCGGCACCAACGCCCACGTGATCGTCGAGGAGCCGCCGCGGCCCGCCGCGAAGGACGCCGGGGAAGGTGCGGTCGCGCCGCTGCCGCCCACGGTTCCGTTCGTGGTGTCCGGCTACACCGACGCCGCCCTGCGCCGGCAGGTGGAGAACCTGCACCTGCACATGGGCATGAACATCCAGGACCGCCTGGGCGACGTGGCCCGTTCCCTGGCGACCACCCGCAGCCACTTCCGCCGCCGGCTGGTGCTCTCGGTCAAGGACAAGGCCGAACTCCTCGACAAGCTGGCCTCCTTCGCCCGTACCGGGGAACTGCCCGCCGATTCGGTCCGTACCGGGAACCACGCCGAGGAGCCCCGGCTGGCCCTGCTCTTCACCGGCCAGGGCAGCCAGCTCCCGGGCATGGGCAAGGACGTCCACGACGTCTACCCCGTCTTCCGGGAGGCACTTGAGGAGGTCGCCGCACGCTTCACCGGGCTGGAGAAGCCTCTCCTCCAGGTGATGTGGGCCGATCCGGACAGCGAGGACGCGGCGCTCCTGCACCGCACCGACTTCACCCAGCCCGCCCTGTTCGCGCTGGAGGTGGCGCTGTGGCGGCTGTGGGAGAGCTGGGGTGTGCGGCCGGAACTGCTGCTCGGCCACAGCATCGGCGAAATCGCCGCCGCCCATGTGGCGGGGGTGTTCGACCTGGACGACGCCTGTCGGCTGGTCGAGGCCCGCGGCCGGCTGATGCAGGCCCTGCCCGCCCACGGCGCCATGGTGTCGCTGGAAGCCGGCGCCGAGGAGGCGGAAGCCGCCGTCGACACCCTCGGCCTGCGGGGCAAGCTGGACGTGGCCGGACTCAACACGCCCACGCAGACCGTGCTGTCCGGTGACACCGACGCCGTCGAGGCGATCGCGGCGCACTTCACGGAGCGGGGCCGCAAGGCCAGGCGGCTGACGGTGTCCCACGCCTTCCACTCGCACCACATGGACGGCATGCTCGCCGGCTTCCGGGCCGTGGCGGAGACCGTTCGCTTCGGCCCCGCGGTGATCCCCCTGGTCAGCAGCCTCACCGGTGAGCTGGCGGCGCCGGGCGAACTGGAACAGCCCGACTACTGGGTGCGCCAGGTGCGCCACGCGGTCCGCTTCAGCGACGGCATGCGCAGCCTGCGCCGAGAGGGCGCGAACACCTTCCTGGAGCTGGGCCCGCAGCCCGTGCTGTCCGGCCTGGGGGCGTCGTGCCTGGCCGACGACGGGCCGGTGTCCTGGGTGCCGTCCTGCGTCAAGGGCAAGAACGGCGCCTCGGTCGTCCAGCGGAGCCTGGCCGAACTGCACGTGCGAGGCGTCCAGGTCGACTGGGACGGCTACTTCGCGCCCTTCGGCGGCGGCCGGGTGGACCTGCCGACGTACGCCTTCCAGCGGGAGCGGTTCTGGTTCGAGCCGCCGCTGACCCGCGAGGTCGGCGCCGGTCTGAACGCCACCGGCCACGCGCTCCTCGGCGGCGGTGTGGAGATCGCCGGCACCGGGCTGTCGCTGTTCACCAACGTGGTGGCGGCGGACCAGCCGGTGTGGGTGCAGGAGCACCGGGTGATGGACGCCGTCCTGATGCCGGGCACGGCGTTCTTCGAGGCCATGCGGGCGGCGGGCGACGCGGCCCGTGAGGGCGAGTGGGACCTGTCGGACGTGGTCATCGCCTCGCCGCTGGTGCTGGCCTCCGGTGTGCCGGTGCGGATGCAGGTCACCGTGGGTCCGGCGACCGGTGAGGCGCGTCCGGTCCAGGTCTACAGCGCCCCCGAGGGCGAGGACGGCGCCTGGCAGTTGCACGCCGAGGGCCGCATCACGCCCGCGGACGCGGCCGGTGCCGGCGCCGCGGTGACGGTACCGCCGCGGGGCGCCGAGCCCCTCGACGCGTCCGCCCTCTACCGCGACCTGGACGCGCTGGGCTACGGCTACGGGCCGACGTTCCAGGGCATCAAGGAGGCCTGGCACGTGGGCGGGGAGGTGTGGGCCAGGGCCGCGCTGCCGGAGAGCGCGGAGCAGTCCGCCACCGGCTACGTCCTGCACCCGGCCCTGCTGGACTCGGCCATGCACTCGCTGCTGCTGACCCAGCGGCTGCAGAACCGGACCGGCGACGACCTCTTCGTTCCGTTCGAGGCCGAACGCCTGTCACTGCGGGTCAAGGGCCTGTCGGAGATCTGGGTCCGGGTCGCCGACTTCGAGCTGGGCGACGGCGAGTTCTGGGCCTCGCTCGACATCCATGACAGCGACGGCGCCCATGTCGGCCGGCTGCACCGCCTGCACGCACGGCGAGTGGACCGGGCGGTGCTGCGCCGTCTGGCCGCGGCCGGGGTGGACCGTTTCCAGTTCGACGTGGGCTGGCGCCCCGTCGACACCGAGCACGTCGAGATGGGCGGCTCCTGGGGCATGATGACCCCGGCCGGGGACGTGCCGTGGGCGCGGGAGGTCAAGACCCTGCTGGCCCGGGCCGGCATCCAGGTGATCAAGGTCCGCGATCTGGAGGACGCCGAGGACCTGGACGGTCTGATCTGCCTCTGGGACTCCGACGCGGAGGTGCCCTCGCAGGCCCACGCGTTCGCCGCCGGCGCACTGGAGCAGCTCCAGGAAGTGGTCGGTACGGAGTTCCGCACCCCGTTGGTCTGGGTCACCCGTCACGCGGTGGGCACCGGCGCCGACGACATGGTCTCCGGGCTGGGCGCCGGCCCGCTGTGGGGCCTGATGCGGACGGCCCGGAACGAGCACCCCGAGCTGAGCCTGCGCCTGATCGACCTCGGCGAGGAGGACGCGGACCGCAGGCTGCTGCCCGCCGCGCTGATGCTGGAGGCCGAGCCGGAGTGCGCCCTGCGCCACGGCGAGGTGCTGGTGCCGCAGCTGCTGCGGGTGGGGTCGGCCCAGGACCTGGAGTTGCCGGCCGAGGGCCGCTGGCAGCTGGAGATCGCCGCCAAGGGCCGCCTGGACGAGCCGCTGACGGTGAAGTCCCTGCCGGAGCGGGCTCTGGCACCGGGCGAGATCCGCGCCGAGGTGAAGGCCGCCGGGGTGAACTTCCTCGATGTGCTCAACGCCCTGGGCATGGTGGAGATCCCCGCGTTCGGCCTGGAGTTCGCCGGTGTGGTCACCGAGGTCGGCGGCAGCGTCGACCAGGTGAAGGTGGGTGACGCCGTACTGGGCCTGGCCCGCGGCTCCTTCGCCTCCGAGGTCGTCACGGACGCGCGCCAGGTGGTGCGCATGCCGGAGCACCTCAGCTTCGAGGAGGCCGCCACCATCCCGATGACCTTCCTCACCGCCTGGTACGGCCTGCACGAACTGGGCGCCCTGCAGGCGGGCGAGCGGGTGCTGATCCACGCCGCGGCCGGTGGCGTGGGCATGGCGGCGGTGCAGCTGGCACAGCTCCACGGCGCCGAGGTCTACGGCACCGCCAGCGAACCCAAGTGGCCCGCGCTGCGGGAACTCGGCCTGGACGACGCCCATCTGGCGTCCTCGCGCGACCTGGGCTTCGTCGACCACTTCGGCAAGGGCGCTCCCGGCGGTGAGTCCGGCGCACGCTTCGACGTGGTGCTGAACTCCCTGGCCACCGAGTTCATCGACGCCAGCCTCGGCATGCTGGGCAGCGGCGGGCGCTTCCTCGAGATGGGCAAGATCGATGTGCGCGAGCAGGCCGCCATCGACCAGAGCCACCCGGGCGTGACCTACACCGTCTACAACCTGCCCGAGGCGGGCCCGGACCTCATCCAGCGGATGCTGGTCTCCATCGCCGAGCTGTTCACGCAGGGCAAGCTGGCGCCGCTGCCGCTGCGGGCCTTCCCCATGACCCACACCTCCGACGGTCTGCGCTTCATCGCCCAGGCCCGGCACGTGGGCAAGGTGGTGCTGGTCCCGGCCCAGCAGCGGCAGTTCGTCCGGCAGGACGGCGCCGTGCTCGTCTCGGGCGGCGCCGGCGACCTCGGCCGGCGCGTGGCCAGGTGGCTGGCCGGCACCCACGGCGTACGCGACCTGGTGCTGACCTCACGCCGCGGGATGGACACCCCTGGCGCCCAGTCCCTGGTGGACGAGCTGGCCGGGCTGGGCGCCACGGCCACCCTGGTGGCCTGCGACGCGGCCGACCGTGACGACGTCGCCGCGGTGATGGCCCTGTTCGGCGAGGGACGCCCGCTGCGGGGCGTGGTCCACGCGGCAGGCGTGCTGGACGACGGCGCCCTGACGGCCCTGACACCGGAGCGGTTCGACGCGGTCTTCCTGCCCAAGGTGGACGGCCTGTGGCACCTCCACGAGCTGACCCAGGACATGGAGCTGGACTTCTTCATGATGTTCTCCTCCATCGCGAGCGTCATGGGGGCGCCCGGGCAGGGCAACTACGCCGCCGCCAACGCCTTCCTGGACGCGCTGGCTCACCTGCGCCGGGCCAAGGGCCTGCCGGCCACCTCGGTGGCGTTCGGCCCCTGGGAGGGAGAGGGCATGGCCGCCGGGCTCAGCGAGTTCGACCGGGCCCGCTTCGCCCAGCTCGGTCTGGACCGGCTGGCTCCGGAGGAGGGGCTGGAGCTGTTCGAGCTGGCCGTCAGGAGCGGCCGGGCGCTGACCATGGCCGCCGCGCTGGACCTGAACCGTGTGCAGCACTACTTCGAGAGCCGTGGCGGCATACCGCCGCTGTTCCGCGCGCTGCTCAGCGGCAACGCCGGCGGACGGTCCAGGACCGGCGGCGGGACGGACCTGCGCAAGCTGCTGGGCGAGGCCGCGCCGGAGGAGTACCCGGAGGTGGTGCTGGGCGTGGTCCGCGAGGAGGTCGCGAAGACCCTGGGCTTCGCCTCGCCGGAGGCCGTGGACGTCAACGTGCCGCTGCAGGACATCGGCATCGACTCGCTGACCGCGGTGCTGATGCGCAACCAGCTCGCGGACCTGACCGGACTCGCCCTGCCCGCGAAGATCGCCTTCGATCACCCCAACCTCACCTCGCTCGGCGACTTCCTGCTGCAGAAGCTGCTGGAGGCGGGCCTGGACGCGGCGCCGGGTACCACCGTCGGCGCGGCCCCCGAGGCGGCCGCGGCGGGCGACGCCTCGGACGTGGACCTGTCGACGGCCCGGAAGGGCTGCCTGCACCCCGACCTCCGCTTCGACAACGCCGGGGCGGCGCCGGTCCGCCCGGAGGCGGTCTTCGTCACCGGCGCCACCGGGTTCGTCGGCGCCTACCTGCTGCACGAGCTGCTCTCCTCCGAGGTGGTCGCCTACTGCCTGGTGCGGGCGGACGACGCCCGGCAGGCCATGGAGCGCCTGGTGGGCGCCCTCGACGGCTACGGCCTGTGGAAGGAGGAGTTCGCACCGCTGCTGAACCCGGTGGTGGGCGACCTCACCCGGCCGCTGTTCGGCCTGGACGAGGAGAGCTTCGACGAGCTGGCCGACCAGGTGGACGCCGTCTGCCACTCCGGTGCCCTGGTGGACTGGATGCGGCCGCTCGAGGACTACATCGGCCCCAACGTGGTCGGTACCCACGAGGCGCTTCGGCTGGCCTCGCGCGGTCGCGGCAAGGCGTTCCACTTCGTGTCGACGTTCGCCACGCTGCCCAAGTACCTGGGGTACGAGGTCACCGAGGACGACCGGGAGTACGGCTACCTGACCTCCAAGTGGCAGGCGGAGCAGATGGTGGCCGCCGCCCGCTGGCGCGGCGCGCGGGCGTCGACGTACCGGCTTCCGTTCGTGGGGGCCTCGACCCGCACCGGGCACTTCCGCCTCGACCGCGGCGACTTCCTGCACAACCTGATCAGCGGCAGCCTCGAGATGGGCTGCTTCCCGTCGGTGGCCGCCGACCTCACGGCGGTGCTTCCGGTCGACTATCTGTGCCGCACGATCGCCGAGGCGATGACCGGCGACCTGGAGCGCATCGGCAGGGACTACGACTTCGTCAACTCCGGCGCCCCGGCCTTCGACCGCTTCTTCGAGATGGTCGGTGCCGCCGGCGGCGGCGCGGAGATCGTGTCCTTCGACGAATGGCGGCAGCGGGCGCTGGCGTCCGCCGCCCGGCGTCCGTCGGGCCCGCTGGCCCGGATCGCCGCCCTGGTGGACGGCCTGACGGCGGAGGGCCTGGCGGACATGTTCGCCGCGCTGCCCGTGGGGGGCGCCGTCTTCGGCGCGGAGGACTACCCGTCGCCGCCCATCGACGAGGACTTCGTCCGCATCTATGTGGACCGCATCAACACTTCGGACCGAGCGGAGGACACGACGTCATGAGCGACGCGAACCAGGCGGCAGACGCGACGGTGGACGACGACGCCACGGTCACCGGCACCTACCAGAAGACCGGCACCTTCCTGCACTCCTCGGCGGCGGTGCACGCCGAGCAGCTGTCGCCGGTGCTGGACAAGTACCAGGTGGACCGGGGGGAGATGGAGTCCCGGCTGCCTCCGCACCGGGCACTGAACACGAGCTGCTTCCAGCCCGAGTCGCATCCGACCCATGTCGTCCGGATGAACCTGGACGACGACCTGGCGGACAATCTGGCACGCCAGCTGCGCTGTCAGGCGGTGATCCAGGAGAGCTTCGCCGCCGCCTCCATCGGCAGCTACTTCCCGGTCTCCACCATGTTCGAGAACTGCGTGCTGTTCGTGCCCTCGGCGAAGCGCTTCTACGACCTGAACCAGGACATCGTCCAGGAGCACTTCCCCGAGGTGGAGACGGCGGTGGTGAACGCCTTCATCGTGCCGGCCGAGAAGCGGCCGTACGGGACCCACGCGGCCAGCTCGATCGCCCTGCAGATCCCGTCGCTGGTGAAGAAGCAGCTGGGTTTCCCCACCGAGTACCGCAGCTTCCACACCGCGCTGACCCCGACGCCGCTGAGCCGGCAGCCCTTCGTGATCTTCGAGGAGGCCGAGCTGGAGGCCCCGAACCTCCCGTACGTCTACGAGAAGATGCTGGAGCACGGGCTGTCGGGCGAGGAGAAGGAAGCCGTAGACAAGGCACTGTTCCTCTTCCTGGAAGGGAAACTGTCCGAGATCGACCTGCCCTCGGTGCGGGACTTCCTCATGGCGATGTACTGGGCGAAGACGTACGCGGACAATCCGTCTCCCGGCTACTACTGCGACAGCCGGGTGGGCGACGCGCTGGTCTTCGACAACTACCGGGCGCACGCCGACAGCACCCTGCCGCGGACCACCAAGGACCGCCTCACCATCGACCTGCGCTGCTTCAACAAGGTGCACTACCCCAAGGGCATGTCGAGCGGCCTGGACTTCATCGTCGATCCGAAGGAGCGGGCACACCAGGTCCGGCGCAAGTGGGCGTCGATCGAGTTCCTCCTGGCCACGCTCGGCTACGAGAGCGTCGACGAGTTCCTGCGCCTGGTGTTCGGCGGCAGCCGGCAGGCTGCGGACATCGACCCGTTCGGCTTGATGACCGACTTGCAGTTCGGCATCTACAACAAGTCCGAGTACCACCTGCTGGACCAGAACCTCGACGACCACTACGAGCGGGTCGAGGCCCTGTACGACCGCATCGCGAAGGAGGGCGAGTACGTCCTGCCGGAACGGGCCAGGCAGTGCCTCGCCGCCCTGAGCGAGCAGCCCGGCACCTGAGAGACGGAGGACGCCGCCGAAGTGAGCCACCGACACCGATCGAGGAATGCGCAGTGAGCCGAAACGAATCCGTGGACGACCTCGTGGAGCGCTTCTACACGGTCGTGAAGCTGCCGCACGACCCCTTCGCGAAGGCGTTCCTCAATCGGTGCCGTTCCCACACCGTCAAGGCGGGCGGCCGCTTCTACAAGTACTTCCAGAGCGGCAGCGGACCGACCGTCCTGCTCGTCCACGGCCTGAACACCAATCTGGGCAGCATGGTGTCCATCGCCGAAGACCTCCTCGCGCAGGGCTACCGGGTGGTGCTGTTCGACGTGCCGCCGCACGGGGAGGCGCTGGGCACCACGGGCGATCCCACCGAGATCCGCGCCCTGCTGCGCGCCCTGTACGACAAGCTCACCGGCCTGCACGCGGTGGTCTGCCACTCCATGGGCGGCCTGTGGGCCCTGACCGCCTGGCACGCGGGGGTGGCCGCCCGGACCGTGGTCTCGATCTCCTCGCCGCCCGCCAAGATGTTCCTGGTCGAGCGGTTCGCCGAGATGAACGCCCTCGACGGGGGGCAAGTGCGGGGCGTGACCGGGGAGATAGAGCGGAGGTTCGGTCCGGCGGTGTGGCAGGAGTACTCGGCCCTGGAGGCCGTCCGGGGGATCGACGTGCCCGGGCTGGTCATCCACGGCACGGCCGACGACTACGTGCCGCCGGTGCACGCCGGGGAGCTGCACGCGAACTGGCGGGGCTCCGCCGTGGAGCTCGTCGAGGGTGCCGGACACTTCGACATCGTGGAATCACCCGAGGTCCGGAAGATCATCTCCGCGCATCTGCGGAGCGTGGAAGAAGCAAGGTAAGGGGCTATCAATTGGACACCGTCACCACGGAAAAGCTGCGGCAGCTGGCCTTCACGCCGATGCGGACGCAGCCTCCGAACGCCGTCCGGCCGATCCTGGAACAGGCTGCCAAGGAGGTCGAGGTCGTCGACGGCGCCAAGGTGGTCCACTACCTCTGGGGCGCAGGTGAGCGGCGGATCCTGCTGGTGCACGGCTGGGCCGGCAACGCCGGGCATCTGACCGTCCTGGCGGAGGCGCTGGCCCGGGCGGGCTGCTCGGTGGTCGTCGTGGACCTCCCGGGCCACGGCGAGTCGGAGGGAGCGGAGTCCTCCGTCATCCACTTCGCCAAGGCGGTCGAGGCGGCCCACGAGCGGTTCGGGCCCTTCCACGCCGTCGTCGCCCACTCGCTGGGCGCCGCGGCCACGACCTACGCCATGTCGCGCGGCGTCACGCTGGAGCGGGCCGTGTTCGTCAACCCCATCAGCAGCTACGTCAGTCTCTGGCGCCGCTCCGGTGAGGTGATGCAGGTGTCGCCGGAGGCCATCGGGCTGGTCCGGGAACGTGCGGAGGACTGGCTGGGCATTTCCTTCGACGCCATCGAACCGGCTCTGGCGGCACGGGACTTCACCAGCCGGCTGCTCGTGGTCCACGACGAGAACGACACCGAGTCGCCGCTCGCCGACAGCGAGGCGCTGGTGGCGGCCTGGGGACAGGCCGAGCTGATGCGGGTGCGGGACCTGGGCCACACCAAGGTGCTGCGCGACGACACCGTGGTCCGCCGTACCGTCGGCTTCCTGACGGCGGACGGGCGCGACTGACCGGTCCGCGGACGGCACGGCCGACCGGTCCGTGGACCGGTCGGCCGGCTGCGCGGCGGGCGCCGGCGCGACGCGCAGTCAGGGGGTCACAGCGTCGCGGTCGTCTGCTCTCCCGACCCGCTGCCCGCGAGCCACTGGTCCCACCCCAGGTTGAAGGCTGCGTAGCCGTTGTCCGCCGGGGCCTTGGCACGCGAGGAGCCGGTGATGGTGACGGGGTCGCCTTGCTTGACCTGGCCGTAGAACCACTTGGCGTCCGACAGGGACAGGTGGACGCAGCCGTGCGAGCCACGGGCGCTGCCGCTGCCCGGGTTGGGGTCGCCGGTCGAGTAGTGCACGTACGTGCCGGACTGGGTCAGGTGGACGTCCCAGGGCAGCGTCAGGTCGTAGTAGTTGGCGCTGCCCTTGTCGCAGCTGATGCCGACGCTGCAGGAGGTCATGTGGACCTTCTCCTGCTTGTCGATGACGGCCATGGTGCCGTTCCACGTCGGGTACTGGGGGCTGCCCGCGTTGATCGACAAGGTGCGGACCGCCTTGCCGTTCCGGGTCACCTTCATGGTGTGGCCGGTCACCGAGACATCCGCGCGCACGTCGTCGCCGATGGTGAAGTCGTGCGTGTAATTGTGGACGCCGTAGCGGCCGTTGCCGTTGCTGACGCCCTCCATGTCGACGTCGACCTTCACCTTGGTGCCGGAGGGCCAGTACGTCTTCGGTCGCCAGTCGGCGCGCTTGTCGCCGAACCAGTGCCAGGCGCCGGCCACCGGCTGCGAGGCGCTCACCTTCATGTGCTTCTCCACCGAGGCCCGGGCCTTCGTCGCCACCGGGTCCGTGAAGACCACCGAGATCGGCATCGCCACGCCGACCTTCGTACCCGTCCGCGGGGTGATCGTCTCCAGCAGCATCGGCGGCCCGGAGGGCTTCGGTGACGCCGAGGCACTCGTACGCGGCTTGCCCGACGCCTTCCCGTCGTCCCCGCTCGCCTTGTCACTGCCGCCCCCGCCACAGGCACTCGCGCCCACCAGCACCGCACCGGTGACGAGTGCGATCCCTATGCTGCCCCTGCGCCGTCCCACGACTCGCTCCGCTCTCTCGCCCTTGGGCCCTGACATGCCCGACTTCCTCTCAGACGACGGGGGGCCGAGTCGAGTTGCATCCGTCGTGTAAAGCGCGCCCCAAGACTTGGTGCGCCGCCGGCACGCCGTGTCCGTCTCACTTCCGGCCGGCGGCCAGTTTCCGGAGCGTGTCGAACAGGGCGTCCAGGGCCGCCCGGTAGGCGTGTTCGGGTGGGGCCGCGAAGCCGACGAGCAGGCCTGCGGGGCGTCCTTCGGGCTCGACGTGGAGTTCGGACAGGCCGCGCAGGGCAAGTCCCTGCCGGGCGCACAGGGAGAGGGCCTCGTCCTCGGGCGGCCAGTCGGCGGGGAGCGTCAGGAGGGTGTGCAGACCGGCTGGCACACCGTGGGCGGTCGGTCCCGTGCCGGCGGACAGGCCGGCGAGGAGCAGTTCCCGGCGTCGCCGGTAGCGCAGGCGGGTGGCGCGGACGTGGCGGTCGTACGCGTGCGTGGTGATCAGGTCCGCGAGGACGAGCTGGGAGAGGTTCTCGGTGTGCAGGTCGGCCTGCTGCTTGGCGTCGGCCATCGGCTTCACCAGCTCGGGCGGGAGGGCCATCCAGGCCAGGCGCAGAGCCGGTCCGAGGGTTTTGGACGCGGTGCCGCAGTAGACGGTGCGGTCGGGGGCGATGCTCTGGAGAGCGCCGACGGGCTGGCGGTCGTAGCGGTACTCGCCGTCGTAGTCGTCCTCGATGACCAGCCCGCCGGTCGAGCGCGTCCAGGCGGCGACGGCCTGGCGTCGGCGGGGGTGGAGAGGGACACCGGTCGGGTACTGGTGCGAGGGCGTGAGCAGCACGGCGTCGGCCCCCTGCGTCAGCCCGTCCACACAGGCGCCGTGGGCGTCGACCGGCAGGGGTGCGGTGGTCAGGCCGGCGCGCTGGACGACGGCGCGGAAGACATTGTGACTGGGGTCCTCGACGGCGACGGTCCGGGCGCCGTTGCGGGCCAGCACTCCGCTGAGCAGGCTCAGGCCCTGGTAGTAGCCGGAGGTGATGACGATGCGGTCGGGGCTCGTGAGCACACCGCGGGTGCGGCCCAGGTAGTCGGCGACCGCGGCCCGCAGTTCGAGCCTGCCTTGCGGGTCTCCGGCCCGGAGCATCGCCGAGCGCGCGTCGGCGACGACCCGGCGCGTCGCCGCGAGCCAGGCCCGGGCCGGGAAGGCATCGGCATCGGGAAGCCCCGGACGCAGGTCGTGGCGGGGAGCCGCCGGCATCGGTGAAGCCGACGGCGGGGCCGCGGCCTCCGGCGGCAGGTCCGCCACCGTCGTACCCGACCCGGGCCGGGTGGTGAGGTAGCCCTCTTCGACGAGTTGGTCGTAGGCGGCGGTCACCGTGCCCCGGGACAGCCCGAGTTCGGTCGCCAGTCCCCTCGTGGAGGGCAGGAGCGTCCCGGCGGCGAGGCGCCCCTGACGGATGCCGTCGCGCAGCGCCGACTCCAGAGCCGAGCGCCGGCCTGTGGCGGCGTCGAGATCGATGTGCAGGTCGACACGCGAACCGGCCCATGTTTTCCGCACGGAACTGGATCTTACTGTTGGTCCGGTGTCCTCCTAACCTCGGCCGAGTGATCTACCGGCCACGAGCGACTGGAAGCACTCGATGATCGTGATTGCCCATCTCAGTGACACCCACATCGACGGCGCGCCACGGAGCGCCGAGCGCACCCGGGCCGTCATGCGGTACCTGGAGGACCTGCCGTACGACCTGGACGCGGTCCTGGTGACCGGGGACATCACCGACAACGGTCTGCCGGCCGAGTACGAGCAGGCCCGTCGGCTCCTCTCCTCGCGGCACCCGGTGATGATCTGCCCCGGCAACCACGACAGGCGTGATGCCTTCCGCACCCGTCTCCTCGGCCAGCCGGGTTCGGCGGCCCCCGTCAACCAGGTGCACAGCAGCCCTGACGTGGTCATCGCCATGTGCGACTCGTCGGTGCCCGGCAAGGACGACGGTTTCCTCTCGGACGAGACCCTGGTGTGGCTCGATGACGTCATCGCCCAGACTTCCGACCGGACGCCTGTGCTGATCGGCTTCCACCACCCGCCGGTGCAGCTGCACATCCCGTTCATCGACGGCATCCGCCAGTTCGGCGCCGAGCGGCTCGCGGCCCTCGCCGGCCGGCACCGCAACATCGCGGCATTCGTGTGCGGGCACGCCCACACGGCCGCGGCGACCGTCTTCGCCGGACGCCCGCTGCTGGTGGCACCCGGAGTCGACTCCACCCTCCGCCTGCCCTGGGAGCACCGCGCCCACCCCCAGGACCATGTCCACCTGGACCGTCCGCCCGCGCTCGCCTTCCACGTCCTGGACGACTCCGGGAGGCTGACCACCCACTTCCGTCACGTCAGCACCTCCCATGACTCCGTACGGGACCGGTGACGCCGGAGCCGGTCGCCGGGCTGCGGAGGCCGTCCACGGCGCACCGGGAAGCCACCCTGGTCAGTCGTCGACGGGGTCCGCCGCGGCGCGGTCGGCTCGTCCCCCGGCGCCGAGCGGGCCCGTGGCACGCAGCGGCCGTCCCGAGTCGAGGCGGGGCAGCTCGCGACGGGACACCCGCAGCACGACGGGCGGCAGTGCCGCCCGGACCACCTGGACGGAGCGCAGCCACGCCGGTGCGTAGACGGCGGTACGGCGCCGCTCCACCGCACGGACCAGCCGGGCGGCCACCGCGTCGGCCGAGTGGACGGTGCGTGCGGGCGCGGGCATGTGGGTGCGCAGCTCGTGCATCGCCGTGAACTGATCGGCGTGCCGGATCATGTCGGTGGCGGTCCAGGCGGGGTAGGCGATACCGACGGCTACCCCTTGGTGTGCCACTTCCGCCTGCAGGGAGTGCGCGAACGCTTCCGCACCGGCCTTGGAGGCGCAGTAGGCGCTCATCATGGGCGTGGCTCCGAGCGACGCCAGCGATGCGACCTGCAGGAAGTAGCCGGCCGTCTCGATCAGGTCGGGCAGGAAGGTGCGCGCCGTCTGCGCGCTGCCGGTCAGGTTCACGTCGATGACCCGGCGCCATTCGACGGGGTCGGAGGTGGCGAAGGGGCCGCCCTGGGCGATTCCCGCGTTGGCCACCACCACCGACGGCCTGCCCAGACGCCCGCGGATCTCGTCCGCCGCGTCGCGCAGGGCGGTCGCGTCGGTGACGTCGGCCTCCAGCGCCAGTGCCGGGACGGGCAGGGATGCCGCGAGCGCGTTCAGTGCGGCTCCCTCGTGGCCCAGCAGCGCCAGTCGTGCCCGGCGCCCGGCCAGTGCGCGTGCCAGTGCCTCCCCCAGTCCGCGCGCCGCTCCGGTGACGACGACCGTACGGTCTGCGAGGGGGCTGCGCGGCACCGGTCGTCTCTCGCTCCACCAGCGCGAGCGTGTGCCCCGGGTAGCGCGCTCCGCCCGAGTCACAGGGCCCTCCGGCCGGGCAGCTGGTTCCCGGTGCCGCGCGTCGACTCCCCGGGTTCGTCCCCGGTCGGTGTCACGCACTTCGTGCCGGGAGGGTCCAGCCAGCGGGTGGCGATGTGCACCCCGTCCATGAGCCGGCCGCCCGAGGCCGCGACGGCCGACAGGCAGAAGCGGACCCACATGTTCAGCTGGACCTCCTTGGCCAGCCGCAGGTGTGCGTACAACAGGTGCACCAAGCGGCTGCCGGCCCGCGCCCACAGCTCGATCTCGAACACGAGCAGGCCGTCCTCCCCGCGCGCACGGAAGTGCACCTGACCGGCCTCCATGTGGCCGTGCAGGGTCACCAGGTGCAGGGACCGGGCGTCGCGGTGCACCACCCTGACGGGCCCGTTCCAGGGGCCCGGCATCTCCACCACCAGCTCGTCCGCGACGTCCAGACCCTGCCCGCGAAGTCCATCCGCGTCGATGCTGACCACCTCGGTGGGGACGAAGCGCTCGAAATCCCGGCAAACCTGCTCGATGAGCCGGCCGGCGTCGATGCGGGCCTCCGCGATGCGTACCCGGAAGGAGCGGTGGAAGAGGGGCCCGTAGCCGTCCTCGGCCCGTTGGACCCGGTCGTCGACCGCTTCGGGTGGCAGTTGCGGCGGGCGGTCCTGATCGTCACCCCGGCATTCGCCGCCCCGGTACAGGGGGGTCGTCTCCCAGAGATAGCGCCAGGTGACCAGCCCCGTCCCCAGGAGCCAGCGCGCAATCACGGCAGGTACCCGGGACCAGCGCGGTCGCGACATCCGTGCCCCTTCGGATCGGCATATCGACACAAAAGGTATGAACATGTGAATACCCTGGACCGGCGGTGGTGACACGGTGGGCATGACACGAGCAGACGAACCCGGAGGCGCCATGGTGCTCCAGCTCCTGCACCGGGCGGGTGCGCGCAGCACTCACCTGCATCTCGCCTCATTCGGCGCGATCGGTCTGTGTCTGACGCTGTGGGTACGCGCGAAGACCGTCGACCAGGAGCAGCGGGGCAACGCCGAGCGGCGTGCGCTCTTCGTGGGCCTGTGGCCGCCGATGCTGTGGCTGATCGGCGAGGCGCTGCGGGAGCCGAAGTGATCTCCCTTGGGTGACTGGACCTTCGGACGACTCGATGCCGCCCGGGTGTGGCGGGGGCTCGCGGACGCTCCCGTCAACTACTCGCTCGACGAGGTGTGCCGGCCGGCGTGGAACATCGACACCTACCGCACGGTGCTGCCGAGGGAGCGACCGGGCCCGCCCGAGCCCCACGGGTGCTGGGAACACGCCTGTCGGCTGGTCCGTGACTACGAGTTCTCCCCGCCCGAGATCGTCCGGGCGCTGTACGACCCCACCGCACCGCTCCTCGGCCGGGACATGCTGCTCGAGGCCCGTTTCCACGGCATGCACTTCTACTGCGGTGTACGCGTCACCGACGTCGTGGACGAGACCCGCGCCGGTACGGACCGCGTGTGGGGCTGGGCCTACGAGACGCTGGAGGGTCACCTGGAGCGCGGGAAGGTCACCTACGAGGTGGTGAAGAAGCAGGACACGGGCGAGGTGCTCTTCGTGGTCTCCTGCCATTCGCAAGGCGCCCCCAGCCTGGACCGGATCACCTCCCTCGGCTGGCGGCTGTTCGGCCGGCGCACCCAGCTGCGGTTCTACCGCAGGTGCAGCGACCGTCTGCAGCACTTCGTGCGGGCGGCCCTGGTCGGTGAGCATGCCCCGCCCGGCCCTCCGCCCATGGTCGAGGACCTCGTGTGCGCGCCCTCCGACGCGAAGGTCCACCGGCTGGACGCGTTGGCGCTCCACCGGGTCGCCCCGGGCTCGGTCACCCGACGGCCGGCCGGCCCCCCGTGACGACCGGGCACCGCCCGATCCGGCGTCCGTGTCCGAACCTGGTGCGGATGACTTCGCCGGGTCCGGCCGGGCATCGGCGTCACGCGGTTCCCTGCGGCCCGTGACCTGCGGCCGCGGCCGAAGCTCGTCTGCGGGCCCGGTAGGCCGCCGCCTTCACGCGGTTGCCGCACTCGTCCATCCCGCACCAGGTGCGCCGGGCTCCGCGCGAACGGTCGAGATAGATGCGGGTGCAGCCCGTGCGGCCGCACTCCTTGAGGCAGGCGCGCGGATCGGCGAGTACGGCGATCCCGCTCCTGGCTATGTGGCCGAGTACCGCCGGCAGCTCTCCCGACATCTGCAGGCCGGCGTCGCTGAGCTTGATCGTGGGCATCGGTCCGGCAGCCGCGTCGTTGACGGTCTCGAGGCTGCCCGGGTCGAAGGGCCGGCCGAGTACGCGGTCGAGAGCGAGCCGGTAGACCGCTTCTCGCAGTGACAGCGCCGTCGCGAAGGTCTCGGGGTCGGCGGTGACTCGGTCGGGCAGCTCGCCGCATGCGGCCACCCACCGCTCCAGGTCCGCGGGGGTGGCCAGGGTGTCGACCGGCTCGTCCCGGCGGGACAGCACGGTTCCGGCCAGATCGAGGGCCGGGTCGCCGCTCACGAACGCGAAATCCACGTCACCATCTTGACCGGTGACGACGTCCGGGGCAAGGTCGTCACCAGCTGAACCGGTGACACCCGAACGGACAGGGGAGCACATGGCCGACATCCACGACGTCGACGTCGTCGTCTTCGACGTCCTCGGAACGCTGGTCGACGAACCCGGCGGGCTGCGGGCGGCGATGCGCGAGGCGGCGCCCGCGTCCGGCGACGCGTTCGTCGAAGAGCTGCTCACCTTGTGGCAACGGCACGTGGAGCGCGAGCAGCGACGCATCGCGCGAGGGGACCGCCCGTACGCCAACACCCAGACCGTCGATGCGGAGGCGGCTCGGCGGGTGGCCGGCGTCGTCGGCCTCGACGATCCGGCGGCCATCGCCCGGCTGGCCACGGCAGGTCAGCGCCTGCCCCCGTGGGCCGACTCCGCCGCCGGTCTCGAGCGGCTCGCGCGGCACGTTCCCGTGTTCGGCCTCTCCAACGCCGGCCGCACCGCCCTGCTGCGGCTCAAGGCACACGCCGGACTGCACTGGCACCGAACGCTGTCCGGCGAAGCCGTCCTGGCCTACAAGCCGGCGCCGGAGGTCTACCGCCTCGCCATCGACACCGCCGGGTGCCCCCCGGAACGCGTGCTCATGGTGGCGGCCCACGCCTGGGACCTTCGCGGAGCCCGGGCGGCAGGCATGCGGACCGCCTACGTCCAGCGGCCCGCCGGGGATCCCCCGACAGGCTCCGACGCCTTCGACCGGCATGCCGACGGGCTGGACGAACTGGTCACCGCGCTGACGGCCGGGTGACCCGGCCCCCCGTGTGCTGCGTCCGGGGCGCACCCGAGCGACGCACACCGGCGTGGCCACCGGACGCCGCTGTGGCGCTCGTGACCAATACGGCTAGGCGGCGGGGTCGGCCGGGGTGGCCTGTTCCGTCCAGATGATCTTGCCGGTCTTCGTGTAGCGGGTGCCCCACCGGCGGGCGAGCTGGGCCACGATCAGCAGGCCCCGTCCTCCCTCGTCGGTGGTCCGGGCATGGCGCAGGCGTGGTGAGGTGCTGCTGGCGTCGGAAACTTCGCAGATCAGGCCACGGTCCAGGATCAGGCGGAGACAGACCGGCCCGGTCGCGTGCCGAATGGCGTTGGTGACCAGTTCGCTGACGATGAGTTCCGTCGTGAACGTCAGGTCGGGCAGACCCCACTCCGTCAGTTGCCGGGTGGCGAGGGTGCGGGCCTGCGCGACGGTGGCCGGATCGCTGGGCAGGTCCCAGGAGGCGATGCGCTCCGGGGGCAGGACACGGGTCCGGGCGAGGAGCAGGGCCGCGTCGTCGGACGGCGGATCGTCGAGCAGGCCGTCGATGACCCTGCGGCCGGTGTCCGTCAGCGCCGGCCGGGGCGCGCCGAGGACGTCGGCGAGCCGGGACAGCCCGGCGTCGACGTCCCGGTCGATGGAGTCGATGAGGCCGTCGGTGTACAGCGCGATGAGGCTGCCTTCGGCCAGTTCCCGCTCGACGGACTGGAAGGGGAGGTATCCGAGGCCGAGGGGCGGTCCGGCGGGCAGGTCCAGGATTTCGGCGCCGCCGTCGGGCCCGACGATCACCGGCGGGACATGGCCGGCCCGGGCCAGCGTGCACCGCCTGCTGACCGGGTCGTAGACGGCGTACAGACACGTGGCGCCCATGAACGCGCTGCCCGCGGCCGTCTCCCCGTCCGCCATCGCTCCGTCGCTGTCCTGGGCCTCCATGAGACCGATGACCAGGTCGTCCAGATGGGCGAGCAGCTCGTCCGGGGAATGATCGAGGTTGGCGAGCGTGCGCACGGCGATGCGCAGCCGCCCCATGGTCGCCGCCGCGTTGATGCCGTGCCCGGCCACGTCCCCGACGACCAGCGCGACACGTGCCCCGGAGAGCGGGATGACGTCGAACCAGTCGCCGCCCACACCGCTGGGGGCATCCGCCGGGAGGTACCACGAGGCCACCTCCAGGGCGGCCCCGCCCGTCAGTTCCTGCGGCAGCAGGTAACGCTGCATGGAGCGGGCCGCGGTGCGCTCGCGAGTGAAACGGCGCGCGTTGTCGATGCACACCGCCGCCCGGGAGACGAGTTCCTCGGCGAGGCGTACGTCGTCCTCCTCGAAGGGCCCCAGCCGCCGGGACCTGGCGAACGTCGCCACGCCCAGGCTGATCCCACGTGCCCGCACCGGAACCACCATCACCGAGCGGATGTCGTACTCGCGGATGGAGGCGCCGATCGACTCGTCCTCGGTCACCCACGGGCTGGTGGCCTGGTCCAGGGTCCGTTCCACGAGGGTCCGGCTCTCCAGCAGGCAGCGGGTCACGGGCGAGGCGGGTGCACGCCGAACCGTTTCACCCACGGCCAGCGTCGCCTCCGGACACCCCTCCCGTACCGACTGCTGCCCCGCGCGCCGGATGACGGGCGACATCCCGACCGGCCCGGGTTCCGGCTCCTCGCCCCTCGTGACGGAGTCCAGCAGGTCCACGGCGACGAAGTCGGCGACGGCCGGCACGGCGTCGTCGGCCAGTTCCTGCGCGGTCCGCGTCACGTCCAGGGTGCTGCCGATGCGGGCCGCGGCATCGTTGAGCAGGGCCAGGCGTTCCTGCGCCCGCCAGCGTTCGGTGACGTCGATGACCATGTACCAGACGCCGACGTTTCTGCCGTGGCGGTCCTTCATGGCGAAGAAGGAGGCGGAGATCGCGCGGCTGTGGTGGGGGTCGGTGTGGCTGGGACCGCGGTACTCGTAGTCCATCACCGGATCGCCGGTCTCCAGGACGCTGCGCATCTTCTCCTCGAGGACATCCGCCTCCGCCTTCGGCAACACCTCCGCCATCCGCCGGCCCAGCCGCCGTTGCAGGGAGATCTCGCGGTCCAGCGGCTCGTTCACCCAGACGTACCGCAGATCCGTGTCGAGCACGGCGATGCCGACCGGTGCGTGCGCGAGGAACGGAGTGAGGACGAGCCGGCTCACTCCGCCGCCCGGCATGCGCCAGAAGGCCCGCTTCGGGGGCCGTCCGACGAACCTGCCGAAGAGCAGTGCGGCGGCTGTGGCGACGAGGACGCCCGGGACCATCTCGTAGACGCCCGATTCGAAGGGGCCGAGCAGCGGATTGATCTCTTTCCACAGCAGCACCGTGGCCGCGCCCGACACGATGCCGGCCATGGCCCCCGCCCAGGTCATACGCGGCCAGTACAGCGAGAGCAGGACGACCGGCCCGAAGGCGGCTCCGAAGCCGGCCCAGGCGTAGGCGACGATGCCCAGCAGCCCGCCGCCCCTGAGGGCGATCACGAAGGCCACCAGCGTCACGGCCACGACGGCGGCGCGGCCGGCCCACACCAGTGTCCTGTCGCTGGCGCTCCGGTGGAGGAAGGCGTGGTAGACGTCCTCCGTGAGAGCGACGGACGACACGAGCAGCTGGCTGTCCGCCGTCGAGATGATCGCGGCCAGGACGGCGATGAGCATCACTCCGGCACCCCAGGAGTCGAACAGGGCGCGGCTCAGGCCGATGTACACCGTCTCCGGGTCGCTGAGCGGTGTGCCTGCCCGCGCGATGCCCACCAGGCCGACGGCTGTGGCACCGGCGAGCACGACGACGACCCACCCCGTCTCGATGCGCCGGGCCGTGGGGATGGCCCGGGTGCTGCGGATGCTCATGAAGCGGGCCAGGATGTGCGGCTGACCGGCGTACCCGAGGCCCCAGGAGAGCAGTGAGACGATCGCCACGGCGCCGAGCGTTCCGCCCCCCGACCACCCTCCGTCCGTGAGGGCGACCTTGGCTCCCATGTCCAGCAGATCCGGTGTCCTGCTGTCCAGGGCGTCCCGCAGCGGACCGAAACCGCCCAGCGCACCGATGCCGACGACGGGGAGCACGAGCAGGGCGGCGAACATCAGCGTCGCCTGCATCACGTGCGTGTGACTCACGGCGAGGAAGCCGCCGAGGCACGAGTAGATGACGATCACCAGCGCGGTCAGGCCGGCTCCCAGCCCGAAGCCGATGTCGAAGATCTGGCCGAACAGCAGACCACCGGCCACCAGGCCGCTGGCGACGTAGACGGTGAAGAAGACGAGGGTGACGACGGCCGAGACCATCCGGAGCATCCGGGTGCGGTCCTCGAACCGCTCCTCCAGGTACGACGACAGGCTCACCGCGTTCCCGGCGCGCTCGGTGTAGGTGCGCAGCCTCGGCGCGACGAACAGCCAGTTCAGGTAGGTGCCGAGCACCAGGCCGACCGCGATCCAGCTCGCGCCGACGCCGGCCGCGTACACCGCTCCGGGAAAGGCGAGGAACAGCCAGCCGGACATGTCGCTGGCCCCTGCCGACAGGGCGGCGACGAACGCGCTGAGTCTGCGGCCGCCCAGGGCGAAGTCGGCGAAGGTGTGAGTGCGCCTGTAGGCCCAGAGTCCTGTTCCGATCATGATGGCCACGTACACGAGGAATGTGGCCACGATCGGCGCGCTCACGTCGAACATACTGCCCTCGCCTGCGAGGTTCCTGGGCACGGACGCCACCGTCACACGTCTGACAGCTGGTTGCTCCTGCCGTGTAGCTCGTTGTCCCTGCTATATAAATGTACAGATTTCGGTCACTGAGGGCCGAGAGCACCGTCGTCGCCGCGGCTTGCGCGCGCACCGCGGGAGTGCGTCCCGTCAGGTCCGCCAGGTCCGTCTGGCCCGGCGGGTCAGTCTGGCCCCGCAGGTCCGTCTGGCCCGGGCAACCCGACCAGCAGCAGTGTGACGTCGTCGTCGTGTTCGGCCGTCTCCGGGATGAGGGTCGTGACGAGCCGGTCCGCGGCCCGGTCCAGGGTCTTCGGATCCGGCGGGGCGCCCTCCAGCGCGGCCTGGAGAGTACGGGCGAGAATGTCGATCTGGGCCTCGATGTCGGTGCCGGGCCTCTCGACCAGCCCGTCGGTGTAGAGGGCGAGAGTACTGCCCGGCGGCAGCGGCTGCGTCGTCTGCCCGAACGGTACGCCGCCGGCGCCGGGGTCGTTGACGCCCAGTGGCACCCCTACCGGTGTCGGCAGTCGGCGGGCGGGCGCGTCCGGGAACAGGGCGACGACCGGGAGGTGTCCGGCCGAGCACAGGGTGAACTCGTGGGCGCTCTGGTCCACGACCAGGTAGACACAGGTGACGAGCTGGTCGGCGAGGTCACCGACGAAGGCGTCCAGCCCGGTCATGAGCCGGCTGGGCGGAACGCCCATGCGGGCCAGCGCATGGGAGGCCGCGCGCAGCTGTCCCATGACGGCAGCCGCCTCCAGACCCCGGCCCATCACGTCCCCGACGACGATGCCGGTGCGGTCCCGGTCCAGGGGAATGACGTCGAACCAGTCACCGCCGACCCCCGGGTCCTGGACGGACGCCAGGTACCGGTGGGCGGTGGGCAGGTACGGCAGCCGGGACGGCTCGCCCATCAGACTGTGCTGCAGGGTGTGGGCGATGCGTCGGTGCTCCTCGTAGCGCTCGGCGCGTTCGGCCTCGGCCTGTCTGCGTTCGGTGATGTCCCGTACGGTCACGACGGCCATCGTCTGCCGTTCGGCCTGCAGGCTGCTGATGCTCACCTCGACGGGGAACTCGCTGCCGTCGCCGTGCAGACCGTAGAGGCCCCGGTCCAGGACCAAGGGCTGGGGGTCCGGCTGCCGCAGGTAGGCGCACAGCAGCGCGCTGTGCCGGCGACGCCGTGGGACGGGCACCAGATCGGTGACCCGGGTACCGACGAGTCCGGCCGGCGCACGGCCGAACAGTCGCCGCACCTGCGCATTGGCCATGACGATGGTGCCGTGGCGGTCCGTGATCAGGGTGGCGTCCGGCGCGGACTCCAGCAGTGCCAGGAAACGCTGGTGGGCCCGCCGGACCTCGCGCTGGGCCGCGACGCGTTCCGTGACGTCGGTGACCACTCCGCAGATGGCGTAGGGCCTGCCGGACGGCGTGGCGAGCGGGAACAGGCTGGTGAGCACGTCCCGGGGGCCTCTCGGCAGGTCGAGACGCTCCTCGCGCTGCACGGCGGCGCCCTCCGCCAGCATGACGAGGTCGGCGGCCCGCCCGCGACGCGCGAGGTCGGACGGCATGACGTCCAGGTCCCGGCGGCCCAGTACCCGTTCGCGGGGCAGTCCGAGGCTCTTCTCGAACATCGTGTTGACCGCCAGGAAGCGCCCCTCCAGGTCCTTGATGAACACCACCGCGGGTGTGTGGTCCATGAACGCCTGCAGCAGCTCGTTCTGCCGCACCTGCCATTCGGCGCGGGCGTGCGCCACCTCGACACGACGGCCCACGGCCAACGCGGGGAAGACGAGCGCCGTGAACACGATCGCGTGCCCGCACACCAGCAGCGCGGTGCCCAGACGGGTCCCGAACAGTCCCGCGTCCTCACCCGCCAGCACGAGCCGGCCCAGCAGCGGCGGCACCACCAGGACGATGACGAAGATCCGGCGCCCCAGCGCGCCCGTGGTGCCCTCGTTCATCAGCAGTCCGGCCAGGCCCCGGTCCGGCAGGGCGAGGAAGGCGGCGACGCCCAGCAGTACCAGGGCCAGCCCGGTGTACAGGGCCATGCCCTTGTAGGCGCCGAACCGTTCCAGTTCGGGCACGGCGTACGCGAAGCCGTACAGGCGGAGCATGCCCAGCGTGAAAATGGCCAGGGCCGGGACCTGACTCGTCCAGGCGGGGAGGCGGGACGTGCTCGCGCACAGGGCCGCCACTCCCCCGACCACCAGTGCCGCGGCCGTGTTCTGCGCCATCCGTCCGGGAACACCTGTCCCCACGAGCGTGGCGTCGTCGTTGAAGAGCAGTTCGTCGATGCCCAGGCCCGCTCCGGTCGCGTACTCCACAGCGGTGAGCCCGCCGATCAGGGCAGCCAGGGCCGCGGTCGCGCGGGCCGTACCGACCGTCCACGCCGTGACGGGTCTGCGGGTCGTCAGGAGCAGGGAGATTCCGAGCACCAGCAGCGCCACGGCGGCGTTCGCACTCATGGCCGTGCCGGCACCCGGCGCACGCCGTAGGACGCCGATGCCGGAGGCCCAGCCGACCAGACCCGCAGCGCCCAGCACAGCGGCGACCAGGGCGGCGCACCGGCCCACGGCACGGGCAGCGTCGAGGGCGGACTGCTGGTACGGCAGGTCCGCGGCCTGCTCTGCTGCAAGCGCGCCGGACAACTCGGGCGCCCGCTGCTCTCCGGTCACAGAACACTCATAGAGGTGAATGAGCGGATGTCTCGTCATTCACACAGTAAGTTCTCCCACCGCCCCGTGCCCGGGCCCACCCGCTCCCACCACATGCTCCCGGCCTGCCCCTCATGAGCGGGCAGGGCCGCCCGTCAGGGCGGGCAGGCCCGACGGTCCTCGGGCCGTGCGCTACCGAACGGGACCACACTCATCGACCAGCGCAGTCGGCTCACGCAGGAACACATCCGGGTCGACGGGCCCGTAGGCGACATTGAACGTGTCGAGCCAGTACGACCAGTCCCGCAAGCCGGCGGCACTGCTGAACCGGTAGTTCAACTGCCAGCGGACCCACTGGCCCGGGCTCAGGCGCACCGCCGGTGGCCGGCGCGGCCGGGGTGGCAGACCGAACAGCGGCTCCACACGCGCCAGAACCCGCAGCCGGTCACCCTCGTCACGCAGGCTGAGCCCGACTGCCCGGATATCCACCTCCGTGTCATGGGGGACGAAGTCGTCGTCCTCCGGCATCTGGACGAAGTGCGCGAAGGAGGGGGGCACCTGAGGTACCGGGAAGCCGGTCGGCACCGCGTTCCTGCGGGCAGCAGCGTCCCCACCCCGGGAACGCTTCGTCCAGGACGTCCTGATCCACTGCACCGTGATCTCTACTTCAACCACCTCCCGCCGGGAGACTACGGGGGGCTCGTCCCGGCGGTCAGCTGCTTTACGGTGGCCGGTGGCGGCCGGGGGGCACGGTGCCGTCTTCCGGTGACGCGACGGGTCCGGATGCGGTACGGCAACCGGCTGCGGCCGGCTTCGGGGGTGGCGGGCGCCCCTCCTCCACACGGGCGGCGGCACGGACGATGTTGCGGGCCATTCCGCCGAAGACGACCGCGTGGAAGGGCGAGACGCTCCACCAGTACAGGTGTCCGAGCAGCCCGCGGGGATGGAACAGCGCCCGCTGCCGGTACCGCACCGGGCCGGCGCCGGTGTCGTCCACGCGCATCTCCAGCCACGCCAGACCCGGTAGCCGCATCTCGGCGCGCAGCCGCAGCAGCTGCCCGCGCTGGATCTCCTCCACTCGCCAGAAGTCCAGCGAGTCACCCACTCTCAGCCGTCGCGCATCTCTGCGGCCCCTGCGCAGGCCCACCCCTCCGACGAGCCGGTCGAGCCAGCCGCGGACCGCCCAGGCCAGCGGGAACGAGTACCAGCCGTTCTCGCCTCCGATGCCCTCGATCACCTCCCACAGCGCCGCGGGGGCCACGTCCGCCTCCCGTTCCCGGCGATCGGTGTAGAGGCTGCCGCCGGCCCAGTCCGGGTCGGTGGGCAGAGGATCGCTGGGGGCGCCGGGCACGGACGCCGAGGACCAGCGAGTGACCACCTGGGCCTCGCGGACGCGTCGCAGTGCCAGGTCGACGGCTTGGTCGAAGCCGAGGGGGTGGCCGGGCGGGCTGGGCACGTACCGCTCGATGTCCCGCTCCGTGCGGACCACTTCGTGGCGCAGGGACTCGGTGAGCGGACGGGCGATCGAGGCCGGGACGGGGGTCACCAGGCCGACCCAGTGGCTGGACAGTCCGGGCGTGAGGACGGGCACGGGCACGATGAGCCGTCGGGGCAGGCCGGCCACGGCCGCGTACCGCCGCATCATGTCCAGGTAGGTGAGCACCTCGGGGCCTCCGATGTCGAAGGCCCGGCTGACGTGGGCCGGCAGGGTGGCGCAGCCCACCAGGACGCGCAGCACGTCCCGGACGGCGATCGGCTGGATGCGGGTGTGCACCCAGCGGGGGGTGACCATCACCGGCAGCCGCTCGGTCAGGTAGCGCAGCATCTCGAAACTGGCCGAGCCGGAGCCGATGATGACGGCGGCGCGCAGGACCGCGGTCGGCACTCCCGAATCCAGCAGGACCCGGCCCACCTCGGCACGGGAGCGCAGGTGCGGGGAAAGCTCCGACTCGGGCATTCCCGCGGGGGTCAGACCGCCGAGGTAGACCAGGCGCCGGACTCCGGCCCGGCGCGCCTGCTCACCGAAGACGTGGGCGGCCGCGCGGTCGGTCCGCTCGAAGTCGCGGCCGGTCCCGAGCGCGTGCACCAGGTAGTAGGCGACGTCCACCCCGTCCATCGCCGGCGCCACCGACTCCGCGTCGGTGACGTCACCTCGGACGATCTCCACCCGGTCCGCCCAGGGGTGGTCGCGCAGCTTGCGCGGAGTGCGCACCAGGCATCGCACGCGGTGGCCCGCCGCCAGCAGTTCGGGCACGAGCCGGCCACCGATGTAGCCACTCGCACCGGTCACCAGACAGGTCAGCGCCGTGTGCGCGGTCGCCCCGTCCTCGATCGTCCTGGCCGCCTCGTCCACCACGGGTACCGTCCTCGCCCTCACTCGCGCCCCGGTGCGCCGCACCGCCGTTCCGTTACCTCTTCCACGCCGGCCGCGGGGCCGGATGCGCCGTGCGGGGGACGATCACACGGGCACGGAACCCCGGGGTGCGGGGTGATGACGGCTCCTCCAGCGCCGCACGGCGAGGTCCTGCGCGGCGGTCGGCGGGCCGCCGCCGGAACGGCGCCGGCGGGGCGACGGTCTCCGCCGAGCCGTCCAGGCCGTCGCCCACATGAGCAACCGGCTGCTACCGCTGCTGCGATCCGGGAGGAAGCGCGGATATCGAGCGCACCTCCGGGCCGGCTGCGGGTGCGCCGGGCTCGAACATGCCCGCGGACGAGCCTGTTGCCATGATCGCGCCGAGCTGGCTGTGGATGCTCGCGGCCGCGTCGCGCACGCGCGCCGGTACGTCACCTCGCTCCGCGACTAGCTGGTGGTAGATCGGGGCGTCCTGAAACATGTGGTCCTTCCGGCAAGTGATCGTCACGTCATTCGGGCGTCGAGTCTAGAGGTGCCACCGGCGTCGCACCGACCGGTGGGCGTGCGCGGTGACTTGCGGGCAGGGCGTCTCCGATCAGGGCCCTGGGGCAGGTTCACGGCCGATGAACGCAGGGCCGGCCGGCAGAGCGGTCGGTGCGGGGCCGGGCGCTACCGGGGGGGCTAGATCCCGCGTTCGATCATGTCGGAAGTGGCAGTCCCTGGCCGCCGGTACTCTTCGTCGGCAGGGGGCTCACGTTCCCATGGGCAAGATCACGTACTTCGTGCACCAGTCCCTGGACGGCTTCATCGGGGGACCGAACGGGGCCGTCGATGAATTTCCGCTCCGCCCGCGGTCAAAGATGAGGACCGGCCGCGCCGGCAGGGCATGTGCTCCGGGCGCGGACCCGGCCGCACCTGTTACGACCGGACACGAGACAGTAGGGATCCTCAGATGCGTACCCTGATCAGCACCGCTTTCATCTCGCTCGACGGTGTCGTGGAGGCCCCGGGCGGCGAGCCCGGCTACCGCAACTCCGGCTGGACCTTCAAGCACACCGAGTTCCTCCCCGAGGCGTTCGAGATCAAGGGCCGGGAACAGAAGGAAGCCGCCGCGATGCTCCTCGGCCGGGTCAGCTACCAGGCGTTCAGCCCGGTGTGGCCCGGCATGGAGGACTTCGCCGACTACAAGGTGATGCCGAAGTACGTCGTCTCCACCACCCTCACCGACGACGACCTGGTGTCCGACTGGGGCGAGACCACCATCCTGCGCTCGCTCGACGAGGTCGCCGCGCTCAAGGAGACCGAGGGCGGCCCGATCATCGTCCACGGCAGCGCCACGCTCAACCAGAGCCTCTCGGACGCCGGCCTGATCGACCGCTACCACCTCCTCGTCTTCCCCCTGCTCCTCGGTGCCGGCAAGCGCCTGTTCAGCACCACCGACAAGGACGCCCAGAAGCTGAAGCTGGTCGAGCACGAGGCCTACGCCAACGGCCTGCAGAAGAACGTCTTCGACGTCGTCCGCTGACCCGGCTGCGGCCCCGCGCGCGCCGGGAGCGGTTCCACGGTGAGCATCCGCACGATCGCTCACCGTGCGGTCACTCGGCTGCGGATACCCGTCCTGCGGATACGGCGTCCGGCGCCCTACGCGCCCGGGGCGATCAGTACTCGTCCTCAGGGAAGTCCTGGTCGGCGAGGCCGCTCTCGTCGAACTCGGCGTCGCTCATGTCCGGGCCGGCGAAGAAGCCCTGCATGAGTTCCTTCATGTCCAGCTCCCTGGCGCCGGCCGGGGCCGTGGGCATGGTGCCCTCGCCCATGCGCAGGGTCAGGCCCAGCTTCTTGACCTTGGCGTTCTCGGCGAGCTTGGCGAGGTCGACGTCCACCTCGGACAGCTCACCGTTCTTGAGCGTGAAGTCCGCCGTCACCTTGGTGTCGGGGGCGTCCTTCAGGTCCTTGCCCGTCGGCAGTTCCATGCCCGGCGGAAGGTCCTTCGCCAGCGGGTGGATCTCGTCGAACAACTGGGTGATCAGTGTGCGGAAAGGTGCCGTGGCGGTGACGTGCTCCGTGCCGTCCCCGCCGCCGGCCGTCTTGAACTGCACCTCACGGGCGATGACCTTGCGCAGGGCCCCCATGAGCTTCTTCTGGGTCTTGGCGTCGAGGGACGGGGCGGGCTCGGGAGTGTCGTCGGCCGCCTGGCCGCCGGCGGCGCGCTTCTCCATCTCCTTGACGTCGAACTTCACCCACTTGCCCTCGATGACGTCCTTGAGCGCCCCGGCCTCCGGCGGCAGGTCCTCCGCGGCCGGTGCGGGACTGCCCATGACCTTGCCGAAGGAGTCCATGTCGGCACGGACGTAGGCGTAGTCGCCGATCAGCCGGTATTCGACGAGGTCACCGTCCGAGCTGCTGATCTTCATACCCATGCCGACGAGGTCCTTCTCACCGGACTCGTCGAGGGGCTTCTTCGACTGCACGGTGAGGGTGATCTTCGCGCCGCTCATCAACTCTGCGACCTCGTCCGGCATCTCCTCGCCGGGCTCGGGATCGGACGCCTCGTCGAGCGCCTTCAGGGTCTTGGCGTCGGTGTCCAGGTCCAGCTCGAAGGACACCGACTTCTTGTGGCCCAGCTTCTCGAAGGCCCGGTCGAGCTTCTTGCCGGCGGAAAGCTGCTCCACCGTTCCGCAGGCGGCGGTGCCCGCGAGGACTGCACCGACGACGGCGGTGGCGGTCAGGGTCTTGCGTATGGCGTTGATGGCGGTCTCCTCGTAAGTGCGATCACGGCGTGATCGAACAGAAGACTCACAACCCGTCCACAGGGTTGTACCGGCCTGCTCATGAATCGTCGGGCGGAGCCGGCGCTTCGGTCTGGGCATCGCGAGCGCGGCCCTCTACCCTCGGTGCCCCACATCGGCCTCCTCCCCCAAGGAAGGCGTACGACGATGAGACGTGAAACGGACGGCACCCGCTTACGGCGTTCAGCGACCGGTCTGCTCACCCTGGTCCTCGCTGCCGCCACCCTGGTGATCGGCGGCGGACAGGGCCGGGCGGCAGCGGCGGCCCCGACAGCACCGGCCGCCCGGGCCTCCGCCGCGACGGTGGACCTGTCGCGGTGGATGGGCGAGATGCACGGCTATCTCGACGACCAGCCGCTGAACCGCGTCGCGATGCCCGGCAGCCACGACTCCGGCAGCTGGAACATCCCGGCCGACCCGGCACTGTGCACCAGCGGCTGGTCCTACAAGGCCGCCTCGCTCGACCGGAGGCTGGCCGCGAGCATCTCCCGGACACAGAGCGGCAGCCTGACCGACCAGCTCGACCAGGGCGCCCGCTATCTAGACCTCAGGCTGTGCCTGGAGGGCGGGCAGTGGCGGACCTTCCACGGCGCCCCGATGGGAGGGCTCTTCTTCGACGGGGCCACGGGCGAGGCGGTCTCGGTCAAGCGCTGGATCGATCAGCACCCCTCCGAGGTCGTCGTCATCAATGTGTCGGCCACTGCTCCGGCGGGCGCCGACGTCAAGGAGCCACTGACGCGGCTGCGGGACCTGTTCGGCTCCCACGTCGCCGACCGGACCGGCCTGTCGCCGACCTCCGCCTACCAGGACTTCGTGAAAGCCGGGAAGAACGTCGTACTCGTCGACGCCTCAGCGGCGGTCGACCAGCCCTGGGCCTGGCACGCGGACAGCATCTCCGACCGCGGCAGCTACCCGGCGAGCAACCCGACCTGGTGGGACATCCTCAAGTCCTTCTTCAACGGAAGCCCGCCGCAGCAGGTCTACGACCAGACGCTGTCCCTGAACCAGGCGGCCCTCGCGCGCGACCCGGGCGCGGACGCCGGGCGGTTCTTCGTGCTGTCCGGCATCGTCCAGCCGGACGTGCAGATACCTCAGCTCTTCCTGATCCGGCTGCTGGCGCCCTTCTTCCCGGCCTCCGTCCGGGACAACTACCTCATGTATCTGGCGAACGGCCTGAACTCCCAGCTGGTCGCCAAGCTGAGGACGGACTGGCGGGCACCCGGACCGGCCGGCCACATGAACATCGTGACGATCGACGACCTGGGCCACCGGCCCGACGGTGACCTGCAGCGCGCGGTCATCGACATCAACACCCTCCCGGGCCGTTCGGACTGACCTCCCGCGAACTCCCCCGGCGTGGTCGGGGACGTGTGCTCCGGCCCGGGCGGGGTGCGGTGACACTACCGGCATGGATCTGCTGTCACTGCGCTACTTCCGGGCCGTGGCCCGTCACCAGCACATCAGCCGGGCCGCGGAAGAACTCCGGGTCGCCCAGCCGTCGGTGAGCCGGACCATCATCCGGCTCGAAGCGGAACTCGGTACCCCGTTGTTCGACCGTCAGGGCCGCCGCATACGGCTCAATGCGCACGGCGCCGCCTTCCTGGTGCGGGTCGAGCGGGCGCTGGCGGAACTGGACGACGGCCGGCGGGAGCTGGCTGATGCCGCCGGGCACGGGCCGGGCCGGGTCGCCGTCGCCGCCGAGACCCTGTTCCAGCTGTCCGGAGTGCTGTCCGCCTTCCGTGCGTTGCGCCCGGGAGTGGAGGTGCGCCTGTTCCAGGCTCCCGTGGAGGCCATGCGTCAGCATCTGCGCTCGGCCGAAGTGGACTTCGCGATCGCCTCCCAGCCGTTGACCGGACCGGAACTGTGCGCGGTGGATCTCGTAAGGGAGGAGGTGCTGCTGGCCGTGCCGCGCGGGCACCGGCTCGTCGGCCTGGAGTGCGTCGCTGTGGGCGACCTGGCCGGCGAGGACTTCGTCACCACCCGCGCCGGCCACTGGCAACGGACGCTGCTGGAGCGGCTTTTCGCCCGTGAGGGACTGACCCCGCGGGTGGTGTGCGAGGGTGACGAGGCAGCCGCGACGCCGGGGCTGATCGGCGCCGGACTGGGCGTCGGCCTGCTGCCGGCCGTCGCCCGCCGGGCGCTCGGTGAGCACGGACCGGTGGTCTGGCTGCGGCTGGACGCGGCCGACTGCCACCGGACGCTGACCCTGGTGTGGCGCAAGGGCGCCCACCTCTCCCCCGCCGCCCGGGACTTCCGGCGGCTGGCCCGGGAACAGCTCATGCTCGAACTGCCATGAGCAGATGGCGAATCCGGTCGTGGAAGGCATGAGCGGCCGGCGTTAGCGTCACCCGTGTCCACCGGATCACGCGAGGAGAGCGACGATGGGCCAGCGGCACGCGGCTGCGGAACCGGGTTCCGGCAGCTATGTGGAAGCGATCTTGCACACACTGTCGGCCGAGCCGGCCCGGCCGGCCGTCACGACGGCCGAGGGCCGGGTGATCGACGCCGCCGAGTTACGGGACGACGTCCACCGGCTCGGCCGGGAACTGGCCGCACGCGGAGCGGGCCGCGCCACCACGGTCACCCTGCTGACCGGCAACACCGTCGAGGCCCTGGTCGCCCGCTACGCCGCCAACCTGGCCGGGGCCCGGGTGGTCGCTCTCTACGAGGGCATGAGTCCACCGGTCATGGCGCGCGTCACGGAGAGCGTGGACTGCTCCCTGCTGCTGGTGGACGATCGGCGGTACGACGTGGCGCAGGAGTTGTCGCGGCTTCCCGGCGTCCCACGGGTTCTCTCCCTGGGCCCGAGCGACTTCGCCGAGGACGTGCTGGCCCCGGCCGCTTCGCGGTCGGCCCGGCCGTGGGGTGGGCTGGTGCACCCGGACGACGACTGGTGCATCCGGCACACCGGCGGAACCACCGGGATTCCCAAGGGCATCCTTATGACCCACGGTGCCTATCTGCGGAGTCTGGAGCGGGCGCCGGCCGACGCCGGGACACCGCCCCGCTATCTGGCCTGCACCTCGCTGGCCCATCTCGCCGGAATCTTCGCCGACATGAGCCTGTATCAGGGCGGTACGGTGGTCCTGCGGCACGGTTTCGACCCAGCGGACGTCCTGGCCTCGATCGAGCGTGAGCGCATCACCCACACCTGGCTGCTGCCGCCGCTGCTCTACCAGCTGCTGGACCACCCGGCCCTGTCCGGCACCGATCTGTCCAGCCTGTGCCGGATCAGCTATGGCGGCACCCCTGCATCACCCGCCCGGATGCGGCAGGCGGCCGAGGTCCTGGGGCCCGTCCTGCACGGCTTGTACGGGCAGGCCGAGGCGCAGCACATCACCGAAGCGGGGCCCGGCGATCAGGAGGTGACCGGCCCCGGCGGCCAGCTGACGGTCGGCCGCGCCCTGCCCGACGTGGAGATCGCCGTCCGGGACGGCGAGGGGACCACCCTGCCGCCCGGCGCGTGGGGGGAGGTGCAGGTGCGCTCGCCCTATGTGATGTCCGGCTACTGGAAGCAGCCGGAGCTGACCGCCGAGGTGCTGCGGGACGGCTGGGTGCGCACCGGTGACGTCGGCTATCTCGACGAGGCCGGCTACCTCTACATCGTGGACCGGATCAGGGACATGATCGTGGTCGTCGGGGGTCACGTCTATCCGGCGGAGCTGGAGGAACTGCTGCTGGGCCACCCCGCCGTCGACCGGTGCGCGGTGTTCGGCAGCCGGGACGAGGAGTCGGTGGAGCATGTCCACGCCGCCGTGGTGCCGGTGGCCGGGCAGCAGCCGTCACTGGCGGAGATCCGGGCCTTCGTCACCGCCGGCAAGGGGCGCCTCTATGCTCCCGACGCCCTGCACCTGGTGCCCGCCATCCCGCTGACGGCGGCCGGCAAACCGGACAGGAAGCTGCTCCGGTCCCAACTGACCGGCTGATCCCGGCAGTCGGGGACGGGCCCGCTCCCGCCCTCGGCGTTCAGGCGTCCAGCGCCGCGAGTTCCGCGTCGGCGCGCTGCGTGACCAGGGCCAGCACGCGGCCCGCGGCGGCCAGGTCCTCCGCGGGTATCCCACCCCAGACACGGGCGGTGATCGGGGCGGTCTCCGCGCCGATCACTGCGAGCAGTTCGCGTCCGGCGTCCGTGGCACGAAGGTGTGCGCCGTCCACGACGAGCAACTGCTGGGCCAGCAGCTCGTCGAGCGTCGCGCGGATGTCGGCCGGGTCTGCCTTGAGGGAACCGCGGACCTGGGTGACCAGGTCGTCCGCGGTCTGCGGAGCGTCGGCCGTGACGGCCGCGCGCAGGGCGATCTGCTGCTGGAAGGTGGCGCCGTGGCGGGCCAGGACCCGCTCCAGGACGCCGCGGGCGGCGTAGTGCGCCAGCCCCAGGACGCGGGCGTCGGCAAGAGGCGCGGCGGCGGACACAGCGGCGGTGGAGGTGGTGGAGGTGGTGGTGGAGTTGGTCACGGTGTTCTCCCCTTGGTGCGCTCGTCGTTCGGTACGGGTGGAGCGAGAGGTGCATCGAGCAGGGTCGCCAGCTCGTCGGTGAACGCGCGCGTCCGCGGGGCGTCCAGGCCGCCGAGTGGCTGAAGCAGCTGCTGGACCAGGTCCTGGACCACGTCGATGGCCTGCCCGGTGACGGCCCGGCCCTCTTCGGTGAGGGCGAGCTGCACGGCGCGCGGATCGCGGGGGTCCCGCGTGCGCTCGATCAGGCCGGCCGACTCGAGGGCGCGTGCCAGCTTCGAGACGTACAACGCCTCCAGGCCCGTGTGGTCGGCGAGCCGCCGCTGACTGGGCCGTTCGCCCGCGCGCTGCATGCCGTACAGCGACGCGACCAGCGAGTACTGCGCGTGCGTCAGCCCCAAGGGGGCCACCGCACGATCCACCGCGACACGCCACTTGTTGGCCAGCCGCCACACCAGGAAACCGGGCGTGGGGCCCGGTGAGACCTTGCTCATGCACATACAGTACATGGACACTATGTCCATGGCTACTATCTGCGGGCCACTAGAGTCGCGTCCATGGCAGCACCAGTGCTTCGGGCGATGGAGGCGGACGGCACCACATGGGACGACCCGTCCGGGGAACGGCTGCACGACCTGCTGGCCGACATGAGCCTCACATGGCGGTTCGTCATCGTGACGCGGCTCGACCGGGAACCCGCCGGCCAGCACTACATGCAGGTGTACCTCAACGACGACCTGAGCTACCAGGTGGAGTACCGCGAGGGAGGTCCGGATCGGCACTTCCAGGCGTGGGTGCCCCGCGAGCACGAGGTCTTCGCGGTGGAACCGGTGGCTGAGGTGCTCAGGGACTGGGCCTTCGGGCAGCCTGGCTGGCGGGAGGCCCTTCCCTGGGTCCCGTGGTCACCGACGGAGTCATGCGCCCGTCACCACCCGCTCACCGCCGCTCGGGGCGTGCCGGACGCCCTGCCGGAGTCCGCGGAGGCGGCGGGCCGGAAGCATCCTCCGGCGAACGACGACGCCTCCGCGTAAGGGATCCCGGCACCGCACTTGCCGTACGCCCCCGCGTCTGGTTGGGTACCAGCCCCGCAGTCACGTCAGGCGTGGCCGGCGCTGGGGAGTGGAGCGAGCGACGTGCACACGACGGTACGGCAGGACGGCGCGGGGCGTTTGCCCGACGGGCTGAGCGGGGCGGTCCGGGACACCGCCGAGGAGATCGCCACGCTGGTGCGGAGCGCGAGCGACACGGCGCTCGCCGTGCCGGGTTCGGCGTGGACCGTCGGCGAGGCCGCCGCTCACCTGGCCCTGGCCAACGAACTGATGGCCGATCTGGCAGCCGGGCGGGAGCGCCCCTACGGCGACGGAACGCCCCAGAGCCTCGCCGCGGCCAACGCCGAGTCCCTCACGGTCTTCACGGAGCGCCGCGCCGAGCCTCTCGCAACGATGATCAAGGAGCAGGCCGAGGCGTTCCTGGACGCTGTGTCCCGTCCCGCGGCCGCCGGACCGGCACCCGCGACGCCCCTGGGCGTGATGGACCGGTCCGTTCTCGCCTCGTACCTGCTCACACACATGCTCGGCCACGGATACGACCTGGCTCTCGCCCTCAGGCGTCCGCACATGGTCGACCGGGCACGGGCGAACCTGTGCATGCCGTTCATGCTGGCGGTCATGCCACGGGTCACGAACGCCGCGACCACGGCCGGGCGCACGGCCCGTTACCGGATCCGGCTGCGCGGGGGCGAGGCGTTCGGCGTACTGCTGGCCGACGGCGCCGTGCGGGTGACACCGGGGGCGCCGCCGCTGCGTGCGGACTGCACCATCCTGCTCGATCCCGTCGCCTTCCTGCTCATCGCGCTGGGACGGCTGAATCCCTGGCGTGCCATTGCCCGGGGACAGGTACTCGCCTGGGGTCCCCGGCCGTGGCTCGCCCCCCGCTTCCCCACCCTGTTCACCGCACCCTGAGCGTCCCGGCCCGGCCACCTCGGCCCGGCCCCCCGGGCGAAATCCGGGTGCCCGGACCGCCGGAGCGCGTTATGGTCGCTCCCATGAACGTCACCGGCCGAAGCACTTCCGCGACCGCGCGAGCGACCAGCTCGCCGGTTGCCGCCGTCTGACCTTCTCCCTTTCCCATCGGCGACCGGAAACGGCCCGTCGGTGGTTCCGTGGCGCTCCTTCCTTCCCGCCCCGGTGTGACTCCTGCACGGTGCCGTTGTCCGGTGCCTCCCCCGCTGCGACGCGAAGGAGTCATCCCATGAACACGGAGCAGATCGTCCGCACGATCGCCGAGTACTACGAGGACCGAGGCCATCGCAGGATCACCGGCTCGACGTTGCTGCCGTCACCCGGAGACCCGGTGCTGTTCACCACCTCCGGCATGCACCCGCTCATCCCCTATCTGGAGGGGCGCCCCCACCCGCTGGGCCGGCGGCTGGTCAACGTACAGCGTTGTCTGCGCACCACGGACCTGGAGGAGGTGGGTGATCCGACCCACCTCACCGTCTTCGAGATGCTCGGCACCTGGTCACTGGGCGACTACGACGGCCCGGCCAGTCTCGGCTGGGGGTACGAGCTGCTCACGGAAGGGCTGGGCGTGGACCCCGGTCTGCTGCACGCCACGGTGTACGGCGGCGACGACCAGGTCGGGCCGGACACCGCCTCGCTGCGGGTGTGGCAGGACCGCGGCGTCCCCGTCGAGCTGACCGTGGAGGACAACTGGTGGTCCAACGGCCCGGTCGGCCCTTGCGGCCCCGACTCGGAGATCTTCCTGTGGACCGGTGACACCCCGCCCCGGTCGACGCCCACCCACGACGACCGCTGGGTGGAGGTGTGGAACCACGTGATGATGCGCCACCGCCGGCTCGAGGACGGCTCCGTCGTGCCGCTGCCCCAGCGCAACATCGACACCGGGCTCGGTGTGGAGCGGCTCTCTTCGCTGTTGCAGGGCAAGCCGTCGGTGTTCGAGTGCGATGTCTTCGACCCGTGGCGCCGTCACGTGCCGGCCCTGTGGTCCCTGGACGAGCCGTCGCTGCGCCTGATCTACGACCATCTGCGCTCGGCCGTCGTGGTACTCGGCGACGGGGTCCGCCCGGCCAACACAGGGCAGGGCTACGTGCTGCGCCGTCTGGTGCGGCGCGTGCTCACGGTGCTGTGGCGGGAGGATCCGTCGCGCAGCCTCTCGGACCTCCCTGACGAGTTGATCTCGCACACCCTCGACCACTTCGGGCAGGGGGTGGAGCCCGGCAGCGTGCGTCGGACGCTGCTGCTGGAGGAGCGCCGGTTCGGGCAACTCCTCGAGCGCGGCCGGAAGGTGCTGGCCCGGCCTCGGTACCAACGACCGCTGGGAGAGGAGGACTTCCGCTACCTCCACGACACCCACGGTCTGCCCCGCGATCTGGTCGTGAACCTGCGCGAGGGCTCCTTCCCGGGCTGAACGCCTCGTCACCGGGCCTCCCGGGTGCGGGACCCACCCGGACCTCCGGGCGCGGGGCACACCCGGGCCTCCCTGGTCCGGGACACACCCGGACCTCCGGGCCCGGGGCACACCCGGGGCCTCACGGGCAGACGTAGCTGAAGGCGGCTCCCGCCTCGACCGGCTTTCGCCGGTCCTCGATCAGCAGGCGGGCGGCGCCCCGGAACCGGCCGGGCCCGCGCACGGTCCAGCGGAGGTGCACCGTCACCCGGCGGTCACCGCGGTGGACCATGCGGACCAGCTCGCCCGAGTCATGGCCGTCGCTGCGCAGCCAGTGGTACGTCACCGGGCCCCCTCCGCCGTCGGTGGTCATGACGCCCACCAGGTCCGCGGTCTGACCGCACGACAAACGGCCTGCGGGCGCCTCGACCGCCACGGCGGTGACCGTGGGTGCGGGGGCCGGCCGCAGCAGCAGCCACAGCAGCACGGCCGCGACGGTCAGGAATGCGGTGGTGGCGATCCAGGCCCGCCGTCCGCGGGGTCGGGGGCGTGTCCCCGGGGGCGGGGGCTCGGTACGCCACTGAGCGCGGAGGGTGTCGTGGGCGTCGGCGGGGATGCCGGGGCCGAAGCGCAGGAGGATGTCGCCGCCGACGACGGCGCCGCCGGGCGCGACGGTCCCGGCCACCGTGGGTACCGCCCCGGGTTCCGCCCCGGGTTCCGCCTCGAATTCCGCCCCGGCTGTCGCCGCGGACCGGGCTGCCGCGGGCCGGCTGGAGGTGCGGTTGCGTCTGCCCAGAACGGTGGGCTGGTCGTCCGGGACGGGTGCAGGGGCGGGGACTTCCCGTGGGGAGCGAGGAGCAGGAGCCAAGGCGGGGGCGGGGGCGGGGGCTTCCTTCGCGGGGCGAGGGGCCGGGTGCGGCGTGCGGAGGGCTCGGTCCGACGCGGTCGGGGCTCGATGCGGGGTGTGGTGGGGCCGGGCCGGCGTGCGGGCCCGGTCGGGCGTGCGGTCGCCGTCGCGTTCGCCGAGGAGAGGGGCCTGGTCGTGCCGGGCCGTGGAGGGGGGCGTTGTCTCGTCGGGGCTCTCGTCCGCCGTCGGTGCCGCGGTGAGGTCCGGAGTCAGGGCCGCCACCGCCGCGCGCAGTGCCGTACGTTGCAGGAGATCCGCAGGAAGCGCCGCGCGCCCGGCGACCAGTGCTGCCCGGGCCGAGGCGAGGCCTTCGGTACCGGCGAGGGCTGAGCACCGTGCGAACAGGCCGGCGGCGGGGCTGCCGGGGACCGTCCAAGCCGCTCCGAGGATGCCCGCCAAACCGGCCCAGGCCGCGGCGTCGGCCTCGCGCCGCGCGGAGTCGGCATCGCGCCGCGCGGAGTCGGAGGTGTCGCCGAGCACTGTGCCCAGCGTGGCCTCCGCCAGCAGGGCCACACCGTCCGGGGCCAGGACGACGGTGTCCTGGTGCAGCGTTCCATGGACGAGACCGCCGTTGTGCAGGGCGAGCAGCGTCTGCGCGGTCTCGTTCAGGATGCTGGCCGCGCTGCCCGCGTCGAGTCCGGCAGCACCGTCCGCCAGCAGGTCCGCGAGCGTCGGAGCCGGCGGCCGGGCGGTGATCAGCCACACCTCCCCCGCCTCGACGACGAGGTCGACGGTGCCCAGCACCCCGGGCAGCCGGAGCTTGGCCACGGCGAGCACGGCGGCCGCCAGGCGCTCGGGCGTGCCCTGCGGCGCGATCAGGCCGCGGTCGATGCGCAGCGCTCCGAGCAAGGGCTCGCCGGGCCGGGTGGGGAGCAGCGCGTACCAGGTGCCGTGACGGCCGTCCCGCGACCAGCCCGACAGGGTCCGCCCGGCGACCGTGGTGGCTGTCGTCATGTCGTTCCGCTTTCGTTCTCGTCCGGTACGGCGTCCGGTTCAGCGTTCGGTACAGCGCCGGGCACCGTGTCCGGTGGGGGACGCAGCGCGGCGTTCCGCAGGAGTTTCAGCACGGCGGGGCGTCCAGGGATGCCGTCTGTGGCCCGTTCTCGGCCGCCGGGGTGCTGGTGAGGGTGACCATCCAGGTGCCCCGGCACGGGTGGTTGGAGAAGTCGGCCTCGAAGGTCACGGCGTAGTGCGTGCTGCCCGACAGTTCCTTGGTCTGGTTGCCGTAGGGATCGGCGGGCGAGTCGACGTAGTAGTTCGCCGCCACGGTGACGGGCCCGGTCCCGGTGGCGTCGACGCTCACGTCGGCGACGAGCGTGCCCGGTGTCTGCCCCCGCCGCCAGGAGCCGATGGTGAGGGTGACCGTGCCTGCCGTGGGGGCCGTGGTCTCGGTGACGGGCGTGGCCGGTGCCGTCGGCGGGGCGGTGGTCACGGAGGGGGTGGGTGAGGACGAGGGATTCTCCGACGGGCTGCCGGAGGGCGTGGTGTCGGTCGTGGGCGGCACGGCGGTCGGGGTGGCGGCGGGGGACGGGGTGCCGGCGGCGGGGGACGGGGCGGCCGACGTGACGGCTGTCGGTGCCGAGCTGACCACCGTCGTCGCCGTGTCGTGCGGGCGGGCAGCCACGGCCGTCGCCCCGGTCACGACGACCGCGAGCGCGGCCGCCCCGGCGGCGGCCTGCCACCCGTTGCGCCTCACCCGGCCGAGCAGCGTCAGCGCCCGCGCGGGCGCTTCGAGGGTCACCGTGGCGGTGAACGGGAACAACAGGGCCAGCAGGGCGGTGAGTTCGGCGAGCCGGCGGCGGCTCCGCTCCTCCCAGTCGCCGCCGTACCCCTCCGTGGCGGACTGTTCCAGCTCGGCGAGGAATTCCTCGATGCCGGGCCGGTCCGCCGGGTCCTTGGCCAGTCCCCTGCGCAGCAGTCCGCGCAGCGGCCCGGGTATGTCGTCCAGAGGGACGGGGGCCCGCAGGTGCTGCAGGCGCAGGGCCGTCACGTCGTCGCCGGTGAACGGACGTCGCCCGGTCAGGCACTCGTGGAACACGGCTGCCGCCGCATACACGTCTCCCGCCGGTCCGGCCGGTTCGCCCTCCCACTGCTCGGGCGCCATGTAGGCGGGTGTGCCGGCGGCCCCGGTCTCGCGTCCTGCGCGTACGGCGATGCCGAAGTCGGCGAGCGCGCTCGTGCCGTCGGCGCGGACCAGCACGTTCTCCGGCTTGTAGTCGCGGTGGACCACACCCGCCGCGTGGGCCGCGCCGAGCCCCAGCAGGGACCCCTTGAGCAGGACCAGGGCGGCCTCGGGACCGGTCGCCCCGTGCCTGCGCAGCAGTTGGCGGAGGCTGACGCCGTCCACCGCCTCCATGACGATGGCGGCGCCGGCGCGCGCCTCGACGTACTCGTACAGCCGCACCACGCACGGGTGGCGGAGTTCGCCCAGCAGCCGGGCCTCGGCGCGGAAGCGCGCGAGGAACTCCCGGTCGCCGTGCAGGCGCCGGCTCAGGTACTTGACCGCGACGGGCACGCCGGTCGCGGTGTGCCGCGCGAGCACGACCCGGCCGCCGGCCCCCTCGCCGAGGGTGCGTACGGGGGCGTAGCCGGGGACGGCCCAGTCCCCGCTCCCGCCGTCGCTGTGCGGATCCCGTGTCACGCCGCCCCCTCCGCCGTCGCGCCCACCGCCTGGACGGGCGCCGCGCCCTTCCCGGCACGACCGCGCCGGAGCCGGCGCGTCAGCCAGCGCACGGGTGCGGACCACACGGGGAAGGCCACCAGGGCGACCACGAGGGCCTCGATCACCGTGGTCCAGGGCGGGCTCACCCGGCCCTCGAGCAGGTCACCGATCCTGGAGCGCCAGGCCAGCAGGGCGAGGACGAGGAAGCCGTACGTCCCGACGACGACCGCGAGCCCGTACGCGGCCAGGCCGGCCTGCCGTGGACCGGGCCGGCTGCCCGCACGCAGGTCCCGCCACAGGCCCTTGCGGAAGTAGGCGCTCGCCTCCTCGCGCAGCCGCGGCACGCGCAGGGCGTCGGTCAGGGCCTGGTAACCGTCCAGCGGCATCAGCGGGTTGAAGTTGTAGAGCGTGTTCAGGTAGAGGCCGAAGGCCAGGTGGAAGAGGACCGCCGAGGCGGGTCCGGTGGGCAGGAAGGCCGCGCCGGCCGCGCACCAGCCGGCCAGCGCCGCCGTCGACAGCGGCCCGGACAGTGCCACGACGACCCGTGACCAGCGGGTGCCGAACCACATGTCGCTGGTGTCGACGAAGGCGAAGGGCATGCCCACCATGAGCAGGAATCCGCCGCGCCGGACCTTGCGGCCGTACGACTTCACGGCCAGCGCGTGCGTCAGCTCGTGCACCACCAGCGCGGTCACGTATCCGGCGGCCAGCAGCACCGGGCCCCAGGCGCCCGCACCGCCGAAGTCCAGCAGGTGCTGACGCCCCTGCGCGATGAGGAATGCGGCGAGGCCGCCGATCACCGACAGCCAGGCCAGCGTCACCCCGGTACGGGTGAAGAAGCGCCAGCCGAAGGCCTGGTAAAGGCGGGTGACGGTGCGGTCGAGGCCGGGTACCGACACCTCCAGTTTCAGCAGCGCCCGGTACACGGCGCGTCCCGCGCGGCGCCAGCCCGTGGGCTCCGCCTCCTCGGAGCGTCCCGGCAGACCGCGCAGCAGTCCCGCGCCGGCGAACGCGGCGAGCGCCGACTCGATGCGCGGCAGGGCGAGTTCGCCGAAGCGGTCGGCGTAGGCGAACAGCAGGTCCCGTACGGTGTTCTCGCCGTCGACGGCGTGCCAGAGGAAGACCTCCCGCTCGTCCAGTTGCAGGTAGGCACCGGTGCGGGTGTTGTTGAGCACCCAGCGTGGTGCGCCGCGGTCGGTGGGCACCTGCTTGAGCGCCCAGCCGGAGCGGCGTCGGGGACGCGCGGTGAGCGGACCGTTCGCCTCCGGCGCCGCCTCCTGTGCCGCGCCGGCGGGGAGCTGGGTGAGCTGGGTGCCGACGACCTGGGTGCGCTGCCCTATGTGCGCCTCACGGGGCTGCTCGAAGACCAGGCGTACGTCGCCGACGCACAGTTCGGTGCCGTCGGCGAGGTGGGCCGTGCCGCCGTGCAGGTCGACGCCGGCCACGGCCGTGCCGTTGAACGAGTCCAGGTCCTCGATCCGGAACCCCGACTCCGTGCGCACGATCCGGGCGTGGCTGCGCGACACGCTTGCGTCGGGCAGGACGACGTCGTTGTCCGTGCCCCGGCCCAGCGTGGTGACCGGGCCGGTGAGCGGGACGACCAGGGTGGGGTCGTCGAGGCCGCGCAGGTGCGGCGCGGCGTACGAGGTGGGTGCCGCGCCGCGGCGGAGGGTGCCGCAGTGCAGGCAGTACGGGAAGTCGCGCCGCACGTGGACGCGACAGGCGTGACAGAGCATGTGCCGGTTCAGCCCGCGCCGGAGCCGCTGATGAACGTCCCGTCGGAGAAGCCGCCGTCCGTGTCGGCGCCGGGCGCGGAGGGTGAGAGGTGTGTGGAGACGCCACCGATGCCGGGGGCGGCGGGGAAGTTCACACCGCCGCGCACGGTCTCGGAGCCGCCGCCGAGGGTTGTCCGGCCTCTGCGGCCGTTCTCATCGCCGCCGGGTTCGCCACCGCCGGAGGGACGGTTGCCGTTCTCACCACCGCCCTCGCCCCCGCCGCCGCCTTCACCGCCGCCACCATGGCCACCGGACGGGCGGTCGCCGTTCTCACCACTACCGCCGCCGCCTTCACCCCCGCCGCCTCCGCCGCCCTCGCCCCCGCCGCCGCCACCATGGCCACCGGAGGGACGGTCGCCGTTCTCACCACTGCCACCGCCGCCTTCACCCCCGCCGCCTCCGCCGCCCTCGCCCCCGCCGCCGCCTTCACCGCCGCCACCATGGCCACCGGACGGGCGGTCGCCGTTCTCACCACTACCGCCGCCGCCTTCACCCCCGCCGCCTCCGCCGCCTTCACCACCGCCGCCGTGGCCACCGGACGGGCGGTCGCCGTTCTCGCCGCTGCCACCGCCGCCTTCGCCGCCGCCTGTGCCGCCACCGCCGTCTCCGCCGCCGTGGCCGTCGCCCTCGTCGCGGTCGAAGATGCCGCCGTGGCCGAAGTGACCGGCGTCGCCGCCGCCCTCGCCGCCGAAGCCGCCGCCGTGACCGCCGAGGTCACCGAAGCCACCGGATCCGGATCCTCCGAGGTCGCCCCCGGAGCCGAATCCACCGTCACCGAGGCCGCCGCCCTCTCCGAACCCTCCGGACCCGAAGCCGCCGTCGCCCAACCCACCGAGACCGCCCTCGGCACCGCCGCCGAACCCGCCGAAGCCGTCCCCGGCACCGCCGCCGAAGTCGCCTCCCGCACCGCCGAAGCCGCCCGGACCCTCGGTGCCGCTGCCGCCGAAGCCGCCCAAGCCGCCCTCGGCACCGCCGCCGAGATGTCCTCCGAACCCGCCGAGATCCGCGCCGTCCGTATTGCCGGACCCCCCGAACCCTCCGAAGTCGCCGGCTTCCCCGAACTCGCCGAACGCGCCGGCCGGCTCGGCAGGCGATCCGTGGGCCAGGCTCCCGCCGAGCAGGCTCCGGGCACCGGTGGCCGACACGTCGAAGGCACCGGCGCTCTCCTGGCTTCCGGTGGGAAGTGACGGGTCTCCGGCGCGGTCGACGGAACCTGGGTCGGCCGAACCGTGGCCGGCCGAAGCGTGATCGAGGGAGCCGTGCCCGGCGGGCGCGTGGTCGGTGGTGTCGTGGCCGGCCGTGAGGTCCGGAGCGTCGTGATGGGTCAGTGCATGGGCCGCGCTGCCGAAGAACAGGGACGATTTGGACAGCCGCGGGTCGAGTGCGGCCGGTCCCCCGTCAGCGCTGGTCTCGACGCGAAGGGTGCGGAGTTCGGCGACCTGGGCGGGTGTCAGACCGAGTCTTCGGGCCACCTCGCCGGTGTCGCCGTCGAGTTCGGCTCTGAAGGCCGGGTCGACGGCAAGGCGGGTCATGGCGTCGCGGAAGGCGTTGTCGGTCATGTCTCGGTCTCCGTGGGTTGCGTGTCGCTGGTGCCGATCCCGGCGGAGCTGAGGATCCCCCTGGTCGGCGGCAACCGCCATTTCCGGCCATCCCCCACCGAAGCCTGCTGGGACGGTTATAAGGGCATGCCACTGCCGGCGCAAGGCCGGAAGCAGGGCGCTCCGGGCTCATGTGACACCGGAACCTGCCCGCCCGCATTTCCCGCCTCACCTGCGCGGCGGCCTTCCGTCCGGAAGCCGGTTGTCCGCTTCGACGTGGGCCGCATGCCGCGGCCCACGTAGGGCGGTACACCGCCGGACGGCCGTGACACCGGTGACGCAGATGTGGCTCGAACTGCCGGCTGTGCACAGGGTTCAGACAGTGGCACCGAGGTGGGCGGGGCTGAGGTAGTGCACGGCGGTCCGGTCGGCGCGCGGAACGAGCAGGCCCTGTAGTTCCTCAGCCGCGGCCTCGAGGAGGTGGCCGTCGCGGGTGGCATGGAGCGTTTCCAGGAGGAACGCGACGTGGGTGGAGTCTTCGGTCACGCGGGTGCGGTGGGCGTCGCGGTGGTTCCAGTGGCGGGTCAGGACGCCCGTGGTGTCGGCGTAGATGATCTCGCCGGGCTTGGGGTGCTCGGTGGTGCCGGGTTCGCCGAGCGGGGTGAACTCCTCGTTTCCGTGCGCATGGCGGATGTCGACGTCACCGGTGACGTGGTCGAGGTCGAAGGCGCCGGCGGGCAGGCCGTGGCGGACGGAGACGGCGTTGTAGGAGTCGACGGCCGGGTTGATGCGCGGCAGGGTGCCCCTCTTGGCGAGGCGGCGGCCGAGGGCGTCAACGCTGGGGCGGATCCGGCGGGGATTGGTGCCGAAGGAGCGGTAGGCGGTGTGCCACGCCTCGATGCGCGGGTCGCTCTCGTCGGCGGGCTGCCAGGTGCCGGCGGCCAACTGCTGCTCCAGTTCCTCCAGGGCGATCGTGGTGTCGGGCCAGGGCTCGTGGCCGCGCACCCCGGTGGCGGTGACCAGGGCGATGAGGGAGTCGGGGAAGGCGTCGGCCACGGCGGGGCTGATGCGGAAGGTGGTCATGCGGCGGGATCCTGTTCCGTGCGTGAGTGGGGAGGGAAGTCGTGGCCGTCGGCGATCAGGTCTGCCGTCCGGCGTCGTCCGGGCCGACGCCCCAGCCCTGGACGAACATGCGGTTCTCGGTGCGGGCTGGTGCGGGTTCAGGTGAGGGCGAGGAGACTGACGGCGACGGCGGCGGTGCCCAGTCCGACGAGCTGGCCGCGGTGGATGCGTTCGGCGAGCACGCCACGGGCGAGCAGCACGGTACCGGCCGGGTACAGGGCGGTGATCACGGCTACGACGGTGAGGTCCCCGCTGCGGGCCGCGAGCAGGAACAGCAGGTTCGCCACCGAGTCCAGCACGCCGGCGCCGGCCGACATCGCGTACGCGGGCTTCTCTGCGCCGAGCCGGCGGCGCAGCAGTCCGGCCGCGGTCAAGGTCACGGCCGAGGAGACCGTCCGGCCGATGATCAGCGGGGCGACACCGCTGTCGGAGGGTGCCTGCTGCAGGAAGATCAGCTGGAGGGCGATCGCTGCGCCCGCCCCGAGGGCCAGCAGCAGCGCGCTGCGGGAGGGGCGCGCCGCGCCGGCGCCGTGTCCGGCGCTGACCAGGACGACCGCGACGAGCGCGAGCGGCAGACCGAGCAGTCCGGCGAGGGCGAGGTGCTCGCCCTGCAACAGCCCTACGGACACGGGCAGGGCCGCGGAGACCAGTGCGGTGACGGGCGACAGCACGTTCATGGGGCCGATCGCCAGGGTTCTGTACAGCAGGGCGAACGCGGCGGCCGAAGCGACGCCGGAGACGGCCCCCCAGATGACGGCGGAGGTACTGAACGATGCGCCGAGCACCGGCCACAGCAGCAGTTCGACCGCGAGCGAGGCGGGTGCCGCGACCATTACGGTACGCAGAACATGAGCCTCCCGGGAGCCGAGGCCGCCGAGGAAGTCGGCGCATCCGTAGGCGAGTGAGCTGCCCAGGGCCAGCAGCAGTGCGATCACGGTGCATCCCTTACTATCAATGGAACGACCGAACCGTACAACGGACCGACCGAAACGGGCAACCACACGACCGCGTGGTGCATTCCAGTGGTCCCAGGCGAAGATGGTGATCGGATGGCAGAGACCGAGGCGGCCCTGCGGACGCTGGCCCACAACGTCCGGGCCGCTCGCACCCGCGCGGGCTTGTCCCTGGACGAGCTGGGCCGGCGCGCCCAGGTCAGCAAAGGCGCCCTGGTGGGCCTGGAGAAGGCTCAGGGAAACCCGAACTTCGCCACCCTGGTGCGACTAGCCGACACGCTCGGCGTCTCCGTCTCCGCGCTGATGGAGGGCCGGGCCGAGGGACGTGTGCGGGTCGTCTCCACCGACACCCTGGCCCCGCTGTGGACCGGACCGCGGGGCAGCGAGGCCCGGCTCATGCTGACCACCTCGGGGCCGGCCCCGGTCGAGGTGTGGCGCTGGAAACTGGAGCCGGGCGAGGAATACCCCAGCCACCCCCACCAGGCCGGCGTCGTGGAAACGGTCAGCGTCACATCGGGCAGCATGACCCTCGTCGTCGACGGCACCGAGCACCCCGTCGAAGCCGGACAGACCGCCACCTACGACGGCGACACCGCCCACACGTACCGCGGCTCGGGCACCGGAACCTGCCATCTCATCATGACGGTCCACCTGCCGCCCGGCCCGGGCTCCACGGCCTGACCTGCGCGCAGCGCCGTGCGCCAAGGCGGCGCTGCGGAGCCCTCGTCGCCGCGCGCCGCGCGGGACTCACGTCGTGATGTCGAGCATGTAGTTGTCGCTGACGACGAAGGTCACCAGATTCGTCCCCGTGCCGAAGGGGCCGGTCCCGGAGTCACGTGCCTGGCCGCCGGTGCCGTGTTCGGTGGCGTTGCCGGATGCCGCGAGGGTGTCCCGCTCGAAGCGGCGGTCGATCGTGAACCGGAGGGTCTGGCCCGTGTCGGTGCGCCTGAGGGTGTCGGTGGTCCGAGTCTCGAAGACGAGGTCGCCGCTGCCCGTCACGGAGCCGGAGATCGTCAGTTCGGCCGGGAAGGACTCGTCCGGCGTCGCGCAGCGGAAGTCGCTGCTGCTCCTGCCGTCGACGGCACGGTTGGCGGGATGGACGTTCACGGTGATCGCACCGGCGCAGTTGTAGGTGGCCGCCTGTGCCGGGCCCGAAGTGGCCGCCGCCAGGAGCAGGGCCGCGGCACCGGCCGCGACCAGACCACGAACGGAAACACCGAACATCACGGTCCCCCTTATGACCTGCGGGAGCAGGCGTGCGCAACGCGGATACACGCGGACCGTACCGGCTGCAGCCACCGTGATTCGAGACCGGACGTGAGCCCACCACTCCTGTGAGTGACGGGATTCACCGGAAAAACGGCACTGCTGGTTCGTGGCGACCGAAGGGTTGGTGGCGTCGGAAGGGTTCGTGGCGACCGAACGGGTCAGTCGGTGCTCGTCGCGGCGAGCACGGCGACACGGCGGCCGTCGGGAGAGAGGGCGACGATGCCGTAGTCGCTGTACCGCTCACCGGCGTTCCCTCCCCCGTTGTGCCTGCGCTCGCCATGTGCCACCTCCCCCCTGGGTCGTACCCCGAGCGTCCCTGATCGTCGTGGTCGCTACAGCTCGTAGTCCCGGGCCACCTCCTCCCAGCGGATGTCCAAGAGGGCGGGATCGGCCGCTTCGCCCGACGGGACGTCCGTTGCGGGCTGGAACCAGACGACGGTGAGGGCGGAGCGGTACAGCACCGGGTCGTGGTCGGGAGCGAGTGCCGCGGAGCGGAAGGCACCGATGCAGGCCACGGCGGGCAGTACCTCGACCGGCCCGAACCCGCCCGCAGCCCGGTCCGGGTACTCACGGGACGGCGGAACGAGATGGACCGGCGTCCTGGGGTGGGCGCGCTCGGCGGCCCGCAGCAGTCCGTTGACCTTCATGTCATTGACGAGCCGGCACGGATAGCCCTCCAGCATTCCGCCGTAGGTCGAGGAGAGCATCAGCTCGGAAAGCTCGATCGTACGGCCGGACGAGAGGACTATGCGGCTCAATGACATGCGCCCACACTATGCGCAAGGAGATCCACTACCGATGCACACCGAGGGACTTGTCCGGTCCGGCCCTAGTCGACGAGGAGGCGTGCACCGGTGTAGCCGAGGATGTAGTTGATCTCCTGGTACCAGCTGACGTTCTCCAGACCGTACTTGGACAGGCACAGCCAAGGTGAGTGGTCGTTGTCCCTGCGGTACCTCGCTGCCGTCGCCACGCCCTGCGCCTGTCCGCCCGAGAAGTAGGGGCCACCGGAGTCGCCCGGTTCCTGGCAGGTGGTGTTGCGGGTCATGCCGTAGAGGATCTTGCCGTTGTCCAGGGGAACCGTCTCGTTGCGCCACCGGATGATTCCGCACGTCACCTTCGTGGTGATCCCCGACTTGCACACGCTGGTGCCGACCGGGGCCTGGAACGAGCCGTGCACCAGGTAGACGCTGTCGTCCGGCGTGTGACGGGAGATCCACGGCCCCTGCTCCCACTGGGTGGTGTCGACCGCGGTGACGCCCCAGTCGTAGGTGCGGTCGGCGAACCACCAGGGCCCGATGCCGCGGCCGTTGAACCCGACGACGGGTCCGCCGCCGTCGGCGCAGTGGCCCGCGGTGATCATGACCGGGCTGTTGGTGTACATGCGGGCGTTGAACCCCACCGAGCAGGTGCTGAGGTTCGGCATGATGATCGTCTCTCCGCCGTCGAGGTACGCGGCGGAGAGGCGGGGCAGGTCGTCCGCGACACTCTTCACGCGGACCGCCGCGCCGTGGGCCCGCGCGGCCTTCAGCACCGCACCGGCCGGACGGCCCTCGACAGCATCGACGACCACGGTGTTCGTCGGCTCATCGACATGCCAGCCTGCCAGGCCGGCGGCTGCGCTCGGGTCGCGGCGCGCGCGGTCGTCCAGCTCCGTCTGGACGGCGGCGAGCGTCGCGCGGCTGTGCTTCACCACCTTCACCCGCGCCCCCGCCTCCGAGACCGGGCGGGACAGCGCCGGGTCCGTGACGGCGACCGTGAGCCGCCGGGTTTTACGGTCGTACCACGATCCGCCGTACGACGACCCGAGCCGGGGGACGAGCCGCCGCTGCGTGGCCGCCGCTGCCTCCTCGTCCGCCAGCAGGCGCCGTACGGCCGCCCGGTCGAGGCCCAGACCGCGGCTGAGTTCGTCGATCGGCGCCGTGCGGACCTCGTGCCCCTCCGGCTCCGGGGGCGGTTCGGCCGACGCCGAGGGCTGCGGTATCAGGGCGAGGCCGGCGAGCAGAAGGGCGAGCAGGGACCTGGCGGAATTCGAGTGCCGGAATGGCTTCCTCATGGGTCTCCGATGGGAAGGGTGCCGGTACGCAGGGGCTGGAGTCGCAGGGCATGGGCCGACGGCGTCCGGAGGCTTGAGCCGGCGAGCGCCGCCGCGACGGGCAGGAGCGCGGCCCACAGGAATCGGCACCGGTGTGGGAGAAGAGTGCGCGGCATGCGGCACCTTCTTTGCGGTTCTTTGCGGTCCTTTGCGGTTCTTTGCGGTCGACGGACGGCGGGACTGCGGGAAGGTGCGCCGCGGATCGAATGTGGCGGTTCCCCAGCGGCCGGGACAACGGCGTGCGGAAGCGTGGAGGGGCGCGCGGGGACCCGCCGGCCCCGGCCCGGTCCGAGTCGGGATCACACCTCGGTGTGGGCTCTGCGCCGGTCGGCGAGGGCGGTGTGCGAGGGGGACGTCGTGTCCGGTGGGGTCGGCTACTCCTGTGGCTCCGTCTGGGCTTCCTCCGTGCCGGGCCGGCCCGGCGGGCGGCGGCCGTGCGGCTGCTGGGGCTCTGGGCGGACCGGTACGGGCGGCAGGGAGCGGACCGCCGGCTCCTCGGCGGTCACGGTCAGCGGTTCCCCGTAGTGCAGCACCGCCAGCGGTTCCCCGTCGAGCAACCGGTAGCGTGCCTCGGTCCGGCCGACGTCCACCGTCAGTCTGCGGCCGCGCACCGCCACGGTGAACACCAGCCTGGACAGCGCTTCGGGCAGGCGCGGCGCGAACCCGAGCAGGTCCTGCCGCCCCTCGTCACCGAGGTGCCGGCGCAGGCCCCCGAAGCCGGAGACGAGGGCGATCCACGTCCCGGCGAGGGAGGCGATGTGCAATCCGTCGCGGGTGTTGTGTTCCAGGTCGTCCAGGTCCATCAGCGCGGCCTCGCCGAGGTAGGCGTAGGCCAGTCGCAGGTGCCCCGTCTCGGTGGCGAGCACCGCCTGGCAGCATGCCGAGAGTGAGGAGTCGCGGACGGTCAGAGCCTCGTAGTAGGCGAAGTTGCGTGCTTTCTCCTCGTCGGTGAACGCGAAAGGGCACTCCAGCATCGCCAGCACCAGGTCGGCCTGCTTGATCACCTGTTTGCGGTACAGGTCGAAGTAGGGGTAGTGGAGCATCAGCGGGTAGTTCTCGGGCGGGGTCGCCTCGAAGTCCCAGCGCTGGAGATGCGTGAATCCGGCCGATTGTTCGTGCACACCGAGGGCTTCGTTGTACGGCAGCGCCATGCGGGCCGCGGCGTCCCGCCAGGTGGCGGCCTCCTCGTCGTCGACGCCCAGTTCCCCGGCACGGTCCCGGTGCCGCATGGCGGACGCCGCCGCCGCGAGCAGGTTCTGCCGGGCCATCAGATTGGTGTAAAGGTTGTCCCGGGCGATCGCGCTGTACTCGTCGGGTCCGGTGACGCCGTCGATGTGGAAGACGCCCTCCGCGTCGTGGTGACCCAGGGAGCGCCACAGCCGGGCGGTGTCCACGAGGAGTTCGAGTCCCTCACGGCGCTCGAACTCCTCGTCGCCGGTCATCATGACGTACCGGACGGCGGCCATGGCGATGTCGGCGTTGATGTGGAAGGCAGCCGTACCGGCCGGCCAGTAGGCCGAACACTCGGCGCCGTCGATCGTCCGCCAGGGGAACAGCGCCCCCGACAGCCCCAGCTGGCGCGCGCGTTCCCGGGCCGCCGGCAGCGTCCCGTGCCGCCATCTCAGTGCCGAGGCGACGGTCTCCGGCGCGGTGAACGTCAGTACCGGCAGGACGTAGGACTCGGTGTCCCAGAAGCAGTGCCCGTCGTACCCGGTCCCGGTCAGTCCCTTCGCGGGGATCGCCCGGTTCTCGCCGCGTGCCGCTGCCTGGAGTACGTGGAAGAGGGCGAACCGCACCGCCTGCTGGATCTCGGCGTCGCCCTCCACCTCGACGTCCGCGCCGGCCCAGAACCGGTCCAGGTACTCCCGCTGTGCCGCGACCAGGCCGTCCCAGCCGGTGCTGACCGCGGCGGCCACCGCGCCGTCCACCTGGTCGTGCACGGCCGGCAGCGAACGCTCCCCCGACCAGCCGTAGGCCACGAACTTGACGAGCCGCAGCGGCTGTCCGGGGGCCAGGTCCGCGGTCACCGTCAGACGGCTGACGTCGGGTTCGCACTGCGCGGTCCACCGGGTGCTCTCCGGCCCCTCGATGAGGTGGTCGGCGGCCGCCCCCACCCGCAGACCGCTGCGGTCGGTACGGTGCACGAGCCGCAACCGGGTGTCCTGCGCGAAGTACTCCTCGGCCGACAGCGGGGATTCGGTCGCCGCGGCGACGCGCGGATCCCCCTCGACGCGGGGCAGCTGTTCATTGGCGACGAGTTCGGACTGTACGGCGACCGTGGTCGGTCCGTCGACCGGCTCGACCTCGTACACGATCGCCGCCACCGCGCGCTGGGTGAAGGACACGAGCCGCTGCGAGGAGATCCGGACGGTGCGGCCGCCGGGCGAGATCCACCGCGCGGTGCGGCTGAGCACCCCGGAGCGGAAGTCCAGCACACGCTCGTGCGCCAGCAGCCGGCCGTAGCGCAGGTCGCACGGGTGGTCGTCGACCAGCAATCGGATGACCTTGCCGTCGGTGACGTTGATCATCGTCTGTCCGGACTCGGGATATCCGTAGCCCGCTTCGGCGTACGGCAGCGGATGCCGCTCGTACACGCCGTTGAGGTAGGCGCCGGGCAGGCCGTGCGGCTCTCCCTCGTCGAGGTTCCCGCGCCATCCGATGTGCCCGTTGGACAGGGCGAACACCGATTCGCTCTGGGCGAGCACCTCCAGGTTCAGCTCGGTCTCACGCAGGCACCACGGCTCGACCGTGAAGCTGGGATGAGTGATCACCGCGACTCCAGGAGTTCGGCCAGGTCACGGACCACCACATCTGCGCCGTGTGCCCGCAACTGCTCCGACTGGCCGACCCGGTCGACCCCCACGACCACGGCGAACCGGCCCGCCCGTCCCGCCTCGACACCGGCGAGGGCGTCCTCGAACACCGCGGCCTGGTCCGGCTCGACCGCCAGTCCGCGGGCCGCCTCGAGGAAGGTGTCGGGCGCGGGCTTGCCGCGCAGCCCGCGCTCGTGCGCCACCACTCCGTCGACGCGTTCGTCGAACAGCTCCTCGATGCCGGCCGCCACCAGGACGTCCCGGCAGTTCGCGCTGGACGACACCACGGCACAGGTCAGCCCCGCCTCCCGCACCGCGCGGACGAAGCGGACCGAGCCCTCGTAGGGTTCCACCCCGTCCTCACGGATCCGGCGCAGCACGAGGTTGTTCTTCCGGGTGCCAAGTCCGTTCACGGTCTCCGCCTCCGGCGGGTCGTCCGGGGCTCCCTCGGGCAGGTGCACCCCGCGGGCGGCGAGGAACGTGCGTACCCCGTCCTCGCGGGGCCGGCCGTCCACGTACTCGTCGTAGTCCTCTACCGGGTCGAAGGGCACGAACTCGGTCCCTTCCCGCGCCGCGCGCTCGCGGAGGTAGGCGTCGAACATCTCCTTCCAGGCGGCCGCATGCACCTTGGCGGTCTGGGTGAGCACACCGTCGAGATCGAACAGGCAGGCGCGGACGCGAGCAGGTAGCCCCAGCATGCCGCCGAGGCTAGAAGGTGCTCACGGCCGACGGCTCGGAGAGGCCGTCCGGCACGCCGGAGGGCAACCCGCCCGGGTCAGGCCTCGGACGCCGCGGACGCCGCGGACGGCGGTGGACGTGGTCCGCGCGGCCGGTGTGCCTGGATCCTCCTGCTGATGCGGAACACCGCGGCCCAGGCCGGTGCGCCTAGATCCTCGTGCTGAAGGGGCACACCGCGGCCCAGGATGGATGAGAGGCACCGTCTGAGCGGTGGTGCCGGACCTGCCGGGACGACACCGTCCGAGCGGGGTGCCGGACCTGCCGGGACGACACCGTCCGAGCGGGGTGCCGGACCTGCCGGGACGACACCGTCCGAGCGGGGTGTGCCCCCGCCGGCCCGGTCTGACCGGGGGCGAGGAGCACCGGGACGGAGAGTGATGGAGCGGAAACGTCGGCTTACCGTCTGGCTGCGCGCGCGGGATCCGGATCTCGCCGCGACGCGGCGAGCGGCCAGGACCGCGGTGGTGATGCCCCTCCTGTTCGCCGTGTGCACCCAGGTCCTGCAGGCACCGGTCACAGCCACCTTCGCCGCGTTCGGCACGTTCGCGATGCTCTTGCTGGTCGATTTCACCGGGCCCATGTCGCAGCGGCTGCGCGCGTACGGGGCGCTCGCCGTGGCGTGGCTGGTGCTCGTCACCCTGGGCACTCTGGCCTCGCGGTCGGTCTGGACGGCGACGGCGGCAACGGTCGTGGTGAGCTTCGCCGTGCTCTTCGCCGGCGTGGTCAGCTCGGTGCTGGCCGGTGCCTCGACCTCGCTGCTGCTGGCCTTCGTCCTGCCGGTGTCGGCTCCCGGCCCGCCGGCCGTGCTCCCCGACCGGCTCACCGGCGTGGTGCTGGCAGCCGCGGCGGCCGTCGTCGCGGTCCGGCTCCTGTGGCCCAGGCCCGAGGCCGATCCGCTGAGCGCACCGGCGGCACAGGCATGCCGCGCCGCAGCGAAACAGTTGCGCACCGACGCCGACTACTTCGCGGGCCGCACCGCCGGGCCGGCCTTCGGGGAGTGCCGCGACTGCGCGCAGGAGACCGAGTCGAGCGCTCGGGAACTGCAGCGGGCCTTCACCGCCACGCCCTACCGGCCCACCGGCCTGTCCACCGGGTCGCGGGCACTGGTCCGTCTCGTCGACGAGCTGACCTGGCTGAGCACGATCCTGGCGGAGTCCGCCCCGGCCGTCGAGGACGGATCGACGGGCACCCTGCAGTCCGCGGCGGTGCGCAAGGCGGCCGCCCGTGTGCTGATTCTGTCGGCGGACCTGCTCGACGCCCCGGGCGTCTCGCCGGACCGGCTGCACGCGGCGGTGAAGGAGCTTCGCACGGCATTGGCGGTACTGGAGGACGGGGCCGTCGGCCGCCTGCCCGCGCCGTACGGTGCCGTGGCCGCGCCGGCTGGTCCGAACGCCTTCGTCGACAGCCTCGACGTGTCCTTCCGGGCCCAGGAGATGGCCTTCGTCGTCCTCCAGATCGCCGGGAACGTCGATATCGCGCGGGCCGCCGCGCAGCGCAGCTGGCCGGACCGTCTGCTCGGCCGCGCACCCGAGTCGCCGACCGGTCCGCTGACCAGTGCCACGGAGCGCGCGGCCGCCCACGCCGAACCGCACTCGGTGTGGCTGCACAACAGCGTCCGCGGCGCGATCAGCCTGGGCATCGCGGTCGCGCTGGCCGATGTGACCGGCCTCCAGCACGCCTTCTGGGTCGTGCTGGGCACCTTGTCGGTGCTGCGTTCAAACGCCCTCAACACCGGCCAGAACGCCTTCCGCGCCCTTGGAGGGACACTGGCCGGCTCGATTCTGGGTGCCGTCCTGCTGCAGATCATCGGGCGCGACACGACCGCGCTGTGGATCCTGCTGCCGATCTCCGTGCTCGCCGCGGGCATCGTCCCCGCCGCGATCTCGTTCGCCGCCGGGCAGGCGGCCTTCACGCTCACCCTGGTGATCCTCTTCAACATCGCGCAGCCGGCGGGCCTGTCCGTCATCCTGTTCCGCATCGAGGACATCGCGCTGGGCTGCGCGGTGAGCCTGGCCGTCGGGCTGCTCTTCTGGCCGCGCGGCGCCTCCTCCGCCGTGGTCAGGGCGATGGCGGAGGCCTATGCCGACAGCGCCCGCTACCTGCGCTCCGCCGTGGACTACGCGGTGTCCTGCTGCACCTCGCGGCCCGAGAACGTCGAGGTCCCGCCGGAAGGGCGCCGGGCAGCGGCCTCGGCACGCCGGCTCGACGACGCCTTCCGCACCTACCTGGCCGAGCGCGGAGCGAAGACGGCCTCACTGGGCGAGATGACGAACCTGATCACCGGAGTGGTGGGGCTCCGTCTGGCCGCCGACGCGATCCTGGCACTGTGGGGACGGTCCGGGGGCGACGGGCCCGTCGAGAACCGCGCCGCCGCGCGGACGGAACTGCTCGCCATGTCGCAACGCGTCTGTCTCTGGTACCGGAGTCTCGCCGCACGGCTCGGCGACGGAGGTCCGGCGCCCGACCCCCTGCCGTCCGACGAGGAGAGCAACCGCCGGCTGGTCGACGCCGTACGACGGGACCTCCACGATGCGGACGGGCAGGCCACAGCGACCGGCATCCGCATCATCTGGACCGGCGACCACCTGGAAGCGGTCAGACGACTGCAGACACCGGTGGCGGCGGCGGCCGAGAACACCGCTTCACGGGCGCGGGTCAGCCGGGTCTCCGGGTGACGTGGACGGGGGCCGGCGCCGACGGGGCCGGTGCCGGCGCCACGGATGCCCCTCCGCTGCGCCGCGATACCGAAGAGCCGTACCGATGCGGAGCAGCGCTCTCGTGGCGCCCGGTAGTGCCGGGCCCGGCACGTGAGTTGCCGCTGTCGTGAGCGACGGTTCGGCTCCGGGCCCCGGAGTGGGAGCCGGGCCTGGAGCAAGATCGATTGTCAGTGGTGGGTGGGACGATAGGAGCATCGAGTCGGAAAGAGGGGGAGCCGTCATGTCCGGTAACCAGAACTACATCAACCACGTCGCTCTCGTGCTGGATGCCAGCTCGTCCATGTCGCATCTGAGCCGCAAGGTGGTCGAGGTCGCCGACCAGCAGATCGCGTACCTCGCCCGCCGGTCGCGGGAGCTGGACCAGGAAACCCGCGTCACGGTGTACGTCTTCGCCGACAAGGTGGAGTGCGTCATCTACGACAAGGACGTGCTGCGGATGCCGTCGTTGCAGCAGCTGTACCGGGTCGGTGGGATGACGTCTCTGCTGGCGGCCGCGCTGAAGTCACAGCGGGAACTGGCGCAGACGGCTCAACTGTACGGCGACCACAGCTTCCTGACGTTCGTGCTCACCGACGGGCAGGAGAACGCTAGCCACCACTGCCCCGACGCCCCGTCCCGGGATCCGCGTGAACTGGTGAAGTCCGTGGCCGAGATGATCGAGACGCAGGACGTCAACTGGACGCTGGCCGTCCTCGTGCCGGACCAGATGGGCAAGCGCGAGGCCATGCAGTGCGGTTTCCCGAAGGACAACATCGCCATCTGGGACGCCACGAGCACGCAGGGTCTGGAGGAGGCCGGGCAGGTCATCCAGCAGGCCACCGAGAAGTTCATGGTGGGGCGCTCCAAGGGCATCCGGGGCTCGCGGGCGGTGTTCTCCACGGGTGCCGAGGCGGTCAACAAGGACACCATCGAGGCGGCCGGCCTCACCCCGGTGGAGCAGTCGGCGTATCAGCTGGTCCCGGTGACGCGTGACGCGGTGATCCGGGACTGGGTCGTCGAGTCGGGGCACACGTACCGCACCGGCGGAGCCTTCTACCAGCTGAGCAAGTCGGAGAAGGTCCAGGCGCGGAAGCAGATAGCGGTGCTGGAGAAGGCGACGGACCGCGTGTACACGGGCCCCGAGGCCCGGGCCCTGCTGGGCCTGCCCGACGCGGAAGTCCGGGTGAAGCCGGACCACAACGACGACTTCACGATCTTCGTCCAGAGCACCAGCGTGAACAGGAAGCTCGTTCCGAACACCCGGCTGCTCATCATGATCTGACGCGCCCGGGTGCCGGATGAAGTCGTGTGCCGCATGAGCTGACGCGCACGGGTGCCGCCCGCAGTCGCCTCCTCAGGGCGGTGCGGGCGGCGCCGCGGGAAGTCAGCGGGTGTCGTTCGCGGCGGCGAGTCCGTTGAAGACGCCGATGTAGGAGGTACCGTCGGGGCCGATGGTGATCGGTGCCCAGCTGTTGTCGTAGCCGGTGCCGGTGCCGATCAGCTGCTTCCACCTGGTGGTGCCGGTGCGGAAGTCGACGGCGGCCAGGTACCAGGCGTCGATGCCGAGCCGGTTCGGCTCCTTCGTGTACAGGTAGACGAGCCCGTTGCCGGTGGACAGTTTCGGTACGACGGACGGGGACCGTTCGCTGCTCTCCCACACGGTGTCGCAGCCGCTGCCGTCGGCACGGACGTCGATGCGGCTGACCCCGCCCACGACGCTCCGGCCGAGAGTGAGCGAGGTGACGTTCTCGTATCCGTAGTTGTTCTCCACGATCAGCGAGTTGCCCCAGCTGATCAGGGAGTTGTCCGTCGTGGACGCCCCTGACCGGAACACGGGTGCCGAGCAGACCAGTCGCTGTCCGTCGGGAGTTCCGGTCCCGCGGCGGTAGACGTTGACGTGCATGCGGTCGTCGGCATTGTCGGTGATCGCGACGTATTCGCCGTCGGGGCCGAAGATGTCGGGGGTCGTGCCGGAACCCTGGTTGACCGAGCCGGGTTTGGTGCCGGTTCCCCGGTCGTAGGTCTCCCGCCATTTCAGGGCCGGGGTGCCGTCTGCCGCCGCGGTGAACTCGTACAGCGCATGGTCGGAGACGATGGACACCCCGTCCTCGGCGACGGAGAAGGAGTTCTGGATCTCCTCGCCGTCCAGCCGGATCGACCGGACGGCGCCAGAAGCCGGGGCGACGGTGCCGATACGGCCCTGTCGGGTCACCCACCAGATCCGGCCCTGCCAGTCCGGCATCACCGATGTCACCGGGTCGCACTCCCCGCTGGGGAACAGGTTGGTCCAGGACACGCAGTCGTGAGGCACCTGTGCGGTCAGGTCCCAGTCCGCGTCGACGGTGAACTCCCAGGCTCCGTCCGGCTTCTGCCGGTGTGCCAGGCGGACGATGTGCTGCCGCGAGTCCGCGAGGACGAGCCGGTCCTCGTCGTCGAGGTAGGAGTAGGCGCCGCCCGAGGTGTCCTTGAAGATCCGGGAGAAGTCCAGCCGGGTGATCGCCTCCACGGTGGAAGGGCGTTGCGGCAGCTTGTACTCGGCCAGTGTCCTGAGCGTGGCGGAGTCGAGGAGTTTGACCAGGAAGCCGGTGAACGTGCCGCAGACGGTGACGATCCGGCCGGCTCGGTCGAAGGTGACGTTGGCGCACTCCCCGCCGAGTGATGCCATCCGCTCGCTGGTGGTCCCCGGGTGGTCGCCGAGCGGGCCGGACCATGGGTAGGTTGCGCTGCCCCAGCTGTCGGCGTGCATGCCGCTGCGGCCGTTGGCGGCCAGGTGCGGGTTCTGCGGCGGCCGGGGTCCGGGCAGGGGCTGGGCCGTGGCGGGGGCACCGGCGTACGCGTCGACCAGTCGGTGGCCGGGCGCTTTGGGGATCGGGTCGGCGTGTGCGGGTGTGGGACCGGTGACGGCCGTCCCGGCGGCCACGGCCAGGGTGAGGGCCAGGGCACGGCAGAGTGTCTGGCGGGGCATACGGCTCCTCGGGGACAAGAGGTGGGTGGTCGCGCCGCCGTGACCCTAGGAGCAGCCCGTGGAGGAGTCCACAGAAACGTGAGCATTGTTCACGATCCCGCAATGCCGGAGCCTCCGGGTGATCGCCGCGGCCTGCGAGCCGCCCGGCACCTGGGGCGGCCGCAAGGCCCCTCGGGCGCGCGCAAGTTGACCGATAGTGCACCCCCCGCGGAGGCGATGTGCGTCGCCTGCGCGCGTCCGGTCCCGCGCGCCGTGTCCGATGACATCGGCCCGTGGTCGGCGGAGGCTCGGCGTCCCCTTCCCGGAGCCGCGACCGTCCTCGTGGGCATTCAGGGAAGATCCACCTCACAAGGGGCACACAACTCCACACCACCTCCACCGCGAACCAGTCCAACTACCGCTGCACCGCCACACCACGACGTGCCAAGACGCACCGAACCGGGATGAAGACAACAGGCCAATGTACGGATTGGCCTTGCTGCCGGGCTTACCCGGGACTCAGACTCGCTGCTGTACGACGAACGACCGTTCGGGCCTTTTATCCGGCTTCGAGCGGAATCCTTACATGCCCGCCTTCAGGCATGTTCCGCGCGCCGTCCCGTCGGCGCGTTCCGGCTTCCATCCTTCTCCGAAGGGAGTTCGTCATGTCCCGTACGCCGAACCAGCAGGACGCCCTGAACCTCCAGGACCTCGCCCTGGACTCGGACCTGGACCTCAGCGACCTGACCGTGACCTCGCTGCGCGACACCGCCGCGCTTCCCGAGAACGGCGCGTCGTGGGGCTCCTGTTCGTGCCAGGGCTCGTCGTCGTGCGCGCAGCCGCAGGTGGAGACGCCCGTCGTCCTCTGACCTCGTGCCTGTCGCGCACATCGTCCTTCGAACCTGAGAGGCTTCACATGTCCGACCACCGCGAGGACCTCCTCGCCCTCGAGGACCTCGACCTCGGCGAACTGACGGTCACCGCTCTGCGGGACACCGTCGCGCTGCCCGAGACGGGTGCCTCCGGCGGAGTCAGCTCGTGCTCGTGCGGCTCCTCCTCCTGCGCCCAGCCCAGGCTGCCCGACATGCCGTACTAGTCCGCACTCGGCCTCGCGTTCCACGAGGCCGGTGAGGTACGGCTCCCGTGCGGCGGGCCGGCTGGTCCAGCCTGCCCGGCCTGCCGTACGACCCCGCGCCCATCGCACCAGGGCCGGCGTGGTCCGCCCAAGTCCCGCAAGCCCCGCACCACCGCTGGGTCGGCCGGCCCGCACACCCCGGTCCGCCGAAGCGGTCCGCCCGGCACCGCCCGCTCCGCTGATCCCCTCGTCTGCCCGTCCTCCGAGCCGTACGCCAGGAGCCCCGTCATGCCGCACTTCGCCCCGCCGAAAGCTCCGGCGCATGTGCCGCCGTCCGACCGGGCGGACCCGTCCGGCGCGACCGCGACGTCCGGCCGGCCCGCGGCACTCGGCCCGGCGGACGTGTACGAGCGGACCGCGCCGTACGCTCTCGTACGTACGACCGTGCTCCCGTACCCTGCCGAGACCGCCTCCGCCGCCGAGGTGCGGACGCTGCTCGCCCGGCTCACCGCCCTTGCCGCCCAGGATGCCGCCCTGCGCACCGCCCTGTCCGACGACCTCTTCGCCGCGCGCGCCGGCCATGACGAGGAGTTCCACCGCCAGGTGGTCCTCCCCCTGCGCCGCGCCCTGTACAACGGTCGCGATCCACGCCCCGCGCTCCTCGGCCGGCTGGGTACTCTTCCCGAGCGGGTGCCGCGGCTCGCCGACTGGATCGCCCTGCGGGAGTTGCGCGCCCGGCTGCTCGGCGAACTCGGCGCCGCCGTCCCGCCCGCCCTGACCGCGGAGCGCACCGCGCTCGCCGCGCTCTGCCGCTCCCCCGCCTTCGCCCGGGCCATTGCCCTGACCAGCGCCGACCTGCTGCGCGCGGTCAGCAGGGCCGGCCGGGGCGAGACGGGGCGGCGGGCGCGCAAGGAGGAGCCCTCGGTCCTGCGGCACGCCCTGCGGGCGAGCACCAAGACCAGTCCGCTCTCATGGTTCACCGCCGTGGGGTGGGCCGCGGAGGCTGCGGTCGACACGGCCGACCCGACCGCTTGCGCGCCGGAGCGCGAGCCGGGGCCCAGCGCTCCGCTGACCTCCGTCGTCAGGGAGAACCGCACCCTCGTCGCCGCGCTCACCGCCGCCCTGCTCGACGATCCGCGCCGCCGCCGCGCCCTCCCCCACCGCATGACCAGCACCGCACGGGTGTCCGGCGGGCGGGCCCGCTTCGCCCGGGCGGAGGCGCTGTTCGCCGGCGGGCGGTACCTGGTCACCCGCGAGGACGAGGTCGAGGTGGCCGCCCGTCCGGCGCTGGACGCGCTGGCCGCCGCCCTCGCGGCCCGCCCGCTGCCGCTCGGCACACTGACCGCCCGGCTCGCGGCCGGCATGGGCCGGGCGGCGGACGACTCCGCCGTCGCGGGCTTCGTGGACCGGCTCGCCGACTCGGGTCTGCTCGTGCCCACGGAGCCCGTCGACCCCCAGCACCCCGCCCCGCTCCTCGGACTCGCCGAATGGCTGCAACAGTGGCCCGAGGACGCCGCCCTCGCCGACCGGCTCACACAACTTGGCTACCACATACGGAAGTTCGCCGATGCTCCGGCCGCCGAGCGCCCCGCCGCGCTCACCGGTCTGGCCGCCCGCTGGCACGAACTGCTCACCGACACCGGCCGACCCGTCCCGTCGGACTCGGCCCCGCTGACGGTCCTCACCGAGGACGTCGTCGCCCCCGTTCCTCTGTCCCCGCTCCGCCCGCCGACCCCACCGGGCAGGGGTGGTCGGGCCGCGGAACGACCATCCCAGGAACAGCCGTACACGGAAGTGCCGTACGCGGCAGTGCCGTACATGGACGAGCCACATGGGGAACTGCCCGCCGGATACGACCCGTTCCTCCCCGCTGATTACGTCGCGCTGACCGAACTCACCTCCCTGGCCGAGCTGTTCGACCTCGGACACGTGATGAGCCGGATCGCGCGGGACCGTTTCGTCGTCCGGTACGGGGAAGGTGGCGTCTGCCGCGATCCGTGGGACTTCGGCGCCGACACCGCCGCGGCCTGGGAGGAGGCCGGACGCCTCGTCGGCCGACCGTCCGACGACCCCGGACTGCCGGCCGGGCTGGTGGAACTCGCTCGTCTGCGTGAGGAGTTCACCGCGCTGGCACGAGAGGCCGCACAGGAGGCGGCGGGACCGGCCGGGGAGACGGCCGGCGAGATCGTCCTGCCGGCCGGTCCCGTCCGCGCTCTCGCCGCCCGCCTGCCAGGCTGGACGGCCGCCCGGCCTCTCAGTTACTCCCATTTCGTCCAACGCGGCGACGTCGGAGACCTGTTGTGCGTCAACCACATCTACGGCGGCTGGGGCCGGTTCACCAGCCGTTTCCTCGACGCCCTGCCCGCGAGCGCCGCGGCAGCGGTCGGCGACCGCGTCCGGCGCGGCCTCGGCGCGGGCGCGCGGGCGGCCCAGGTCCGGCCGGTGGGCGGGTTCAACGCCAACCTCCACCCATTGCTGCTCGCCGAGGAGATCGGGCCCGACCGCGGCCGGACCGCGCTCGCCGAGGCCGACCTCGATCTCGTCCACGACCCGGCCGCCGACCGGCTGCGGTTCCGGGTGCGCGCGACCGGGGAGCCGCTGGACGTGCTCTACCTGGGCTTCCTCGCCCCGATCATGCTTCCGCAACGGCTCGGCCCGTACCTGTCCGACCACCCCGCGGGCGTGGTGGACTTCCGCCCGCTGGTACCCCGGCAGGCCATGGCGGCGCCGGGCGGTCGGGTGGTCCGTACACCGCGGCTGCGCCACCGCCACCTGGTGCTGGCCCGACGCCGCTGGCACCTCGACCCGGGGGCGCTCGATGCGCTGCGTGCCGAACTCACCTCGGAGCAAAGGGAGGTACCCGCCGCCACGGTGGCCCGCTGGCGGGCCCTGCTCGGACTGCCCGAGCAACTCTTCCTGCATCCTGCTCCGCGCCCCCCGGCCGGGCGCGCGGTCGACGACTTCGTCGCGCGGCTGAACGCACCCAAGCCGCAGGCGCTCGACCTGGGCAACGCCCTGCATCTGCGGTGTCTGGCGAGCTGGCTGGCACGCCATCCCCACGGTGTCGTCCTGGAGGAGGCTCTGCCGGCGTTCGGCGGCAGGGACCGCCCCGCCCGTGCCGTCGAGTCCGTCGTCGAGACCTACCGACCGGCGCGCGACCGTACGGCCGACCCGGACGCCCCGCGGCCCGCCGCCCCGCCCGTACCCCGCCGAGGAGGCACCCGATGAACGCCCCGGACGGCCCCGCCCGCGCGGCGGCACCGCTGGACACGGCCGTGCCCGGCTCCGCCGCGGCCCTCGACGTCGTCCTCTACGACTACCGCGAGGACAAGGCCCCGCTGCTGCGCGAGGCGGTACTGCCGATGGCCCGCCGGGCCGCCGCCGACGGCCTGACCGCTCACGTCGAGCGCCACTGGCTGTACGGCCCGCACGTACGACTCCGGCTGCGCGGCGCCCCGGACCGGGTGGGCGCGGCGGCCGAACACACCGCTGCCACCCTGCGCGCGTGGGCGGCCGGCCGTCCCCCGGCCACGCACGCGACCGAGGAGGAACTCCTCGCCCTCGCGGCCGTGGCCGGCCGCGCCGAGCTGATCCCCCCGCCGTACGGACCGCTCGTACCGGACGGCACGGTTCGGGTCGAGCCGGTGGACCAGTCGTCCCTGCGGGCTCTGATCGGGCAGGACGGGGTCCGGCTCCGCGACGACCTGCTGGCGCTGGGGGTGCCCGCGCTCGACGCCGGGTGCGCGTTCCTGGGGGAGCACGGCGACCTGCCCGCCGCTCGGGTGCAGCTCACGGTCTCCGCGCTGGCCGCGCATGCCGCGGCGCACCCGGAGGGGCTGATCGGCGGCCACTACTCGTTCGTGTCGCACCTCGAGGACTTCCTCGTGTACGAGGACCCGGAGGGGCGGCTGAGGGCAGCTTTCGAACGCCGTTGGGAGGCGACGGGGCCGGCCGTCACCGCCCTTGTCGGACGGATCACGAGCGGCGGGGCGTCCGGGTGGGAGCGCACCTGGGCCGACTGGTCCGGCGAGGCGTGGCGCATCGCGGCGGAACGGTTCGCCGCCGGCGCGGACTTCGCCGGCGACCCACTGGAGTACCGGGACCGGGCGGCGGCGCTCGGCGACCGGACGGTGGCCGACCGCTGGAATCAGGACGTCCGCACGCGCTACAGCGAGTTCCACCGCCGGCTGCGCCGCTCGGACCCCCGGGGATCGATGTGGAGCCGGCCCGACTACCTGATCTACCGGGCCTGTACGAACGCGCTCTACCGGCTGTTCGCGATCTGCGACGTGCGGCCGGTGGAGCGGTACCTCGCCGCGCACCTGGTCGTGCGGACGGTGCCGGAACTCACCGGGCACACCTGGCAGGGCCGCATCGACGAGGTGATCGCGGCGGTGGAGGGCTCGTCATGACCCCGACTCCCGCCGCGACCCCGGCTCCCGCCGCCACGCCGGACGCGTCCCCGGCCTCCCCGGCTCGGACACCGGCCGGCGAGCCCGGGCCGCGGACCTCGAAAGACAGCGGCACATCGACGCCACCAGACCCAGAAGACACCGCCATGTCCGCGCCGCCGGACCCAGAAGACACCGCCATGTCCGCGCCGCCGGACCCAGAAGACAGCGGCACATTGACGCCACCGGACCCAGAAGACACCGCCATGTCCGCGCCACCGGACCCAGAAGACACCGCCATGTCCGCGCCACCGGACCCAGAAGACACCGCCATGTCCGCGCCACCGGACCCAGAAGACACCGCCGTGTCCGCGCCGCCGGTCCGAGAAGGCACCGCCGCGCCGGTCCCTTCGGCATCCGACTCCTCTTTCGGACCAGAGCCAACGCCGGGACGGGAGCCGCGGCTCCGGCTCCGGCCCGGTGTGGCCGTCACCCCGCTGCTCTCGGGTCTGCACCTGCGTGGCCGCGGAGCCGTCGTCACGTTGGAGGGCAGCCGCGCGCTGCCGACCCTGTGGCAACTGCTCTCGGACCGGCTCACCCCAGGCCGAGTCGTGGGGGACGCCGACGCGCGGGGTGCCGGGGACGGCCCGGCCGGCCCGCGGGTTGAGGTCGCGCTGGCCACGCTCACGGCCCGCTTGCGTGAGCACGACCTGCTGGTCGAGTCCCCGGACGGCGTCGAACTCCCGCCGTGGCCGGCGTCGTCGGCCGCGCGCCCGGCCGAGGCGGTCGAAGCGATCCGGCACGCGCGACCGGTGGTCGCCGTCCCGGATCCCGAGGCGCCGCTCGCCGCCTGCCTCGTACGCGCGCTGCGTCGCGCCGGCGCGAGGCCGCGGGTTGCCACCGACGCCCGGGTACCCGCCGGCCAGGCCGTCGTCACGGCCGACGCGCCGGCCGGAGCTGTGGCGCTGGCCGTTTCCTGTGACGGCGACGGGGGTTTCGTCACCGCTCCCGGGCCTCCGGACCGCGCCCGGTCCGACGCCGCGGCCATCGCCAGCCGCCTTGCCACCGACACACCGCCGGGGGTTGCGTCGGGGCCCGCCACCGAACGACCGGGAGGGGGCTCCCAGCTCGCCGCCGGACGGCCCGATGCGGTCGCCGGTTCTGCCGCCGCACCGACGGGGCCGGCGCCCTTGCGGGCCACTGGCGTTGTCGGGGAACCATCGCGGGCCACTGGCGTTGCCGGGGAACCATCGCAAGCCACTCGCGTTGCCGGGGAACCATCGCAAGCCACTCGCGTTGCCGGGGAACCATCGCAAGCCACTCGCGCCGCCAGGGAGCCATTGCGAGCCACTGGCGTTGCCGGGGAGCCGTTGCGGGTTCAGGCTGCGCTGCTCGCCGGTGCCGCAGCCGGGCGGCTGCTCGCGGCCGTGGCCGGTCTGCCCGACCCCGCCGCGGAGGAGGGCGCCCCCTCCGGCGCCGCGGCGGCCGGGCACCCGGCCGTCCTGGTCGCCCGGGCCGAGCCCCCTGAGGCGACGTACCACCCCTGGGCCGCGGCCCCGCGCGCATCCCGGCGCTCACCGGACGCCCCACCCGCACCGGACCTCGCGCAGGCCCTCGGCCGAGTCACGGCCATGGGCGATCCACGGCTCGGTGTGCTCGACGCGCCGCTTCCCGGTGACCTGCCGCAACTGCCCGCTTCGCTCGCATCCTGCCGGACCCCGTCCGGTCTGCTGGTCGCCGGCGCCGTACGGGCTGACCTGGCCCGGCTGGAAGCGGCCTGCCGCGCCGCCGAACTCGCCCTGTCCGACGGCCCCTCGGCCCCGGTCGTCGGAGCGAGCCCCGGCCACGCCCGCGGCCGGGCACTACGCCGTGCCGTGCTCGACCGCATCGGGCCGGCAACCGTCTCCACCGCCGCGGAGGGGGACCCGGGCGCGCCCGGCACAGGGGAGGAGGCCTGGGCCACGCACCCACAGGCCCGGCACTGGTGGACCGTCCTGACCCGGCGAATGGGCCGGTCCGCCCGGTTGACGGTCCGCCGACTCGGCTCCGGGGACGTACACGTGGCCGACATCCGGATCCGGCCGGCCTCGGCCCGTGCTGGAGCCGACCCCGGCACGGTGAGCCGCGCCGTCGAGGCCACCGCGGCCGACGCCGTAGCCCTCGCCGCGCTCGACGCGGTCACGCGCGCGATGGCGGCGGAGCACGTGCCGGGGCGCGCTCTGCACACCGCTCTCAGTGGCGCCGTGGCCCCACTCGCCACGGCCGGCGTCGAGCCGGCCGGCTGGGCGGAGGAAGGCTGGGCCGACACCTGGCTGGCCGGGATCTCCGCGCGGGAGCCGGCACTGCACTCCGCGCTGTACCGCCTGACGGGACTGCGCCCCACACCCTGGCGGCGCACCGGCCACCACCCCCTCGCAGACGCCCTGCGCGCGTCCGGATTCACGGTCCTGACCGGGTCGGGAGGCCCCCGCTGAACGCCGAAGACAAGGCCGAAGACAAGGCCGAAGGCAACGCCGAAGACAGCGCCGAAGACAGCGCCGAAGACAGCGCCGAAGACAGCGCCGAAGACAAGTACCCTCTCGTCCACCCCCTTCCCCTCTCCCTCGCCGACCCCGTCACCGCCCCCTCACCTGTCCCCGTACTCGATCCGGCGGCTGCGCTCGCGACCGTCGAGGGCACCGCTGTCGTGCGGCTGACCGCGTGGGACCTCGCACTGGCCGAGCGGCTCAGCCGGCACGCCCTGTCCCATCCCGTGCGGTTCGTGCCCGTGCGCGAGGACGGGGCGCTGACCGTGATCGGGCCCGTACTCCACCCCGGGGCGCGGGCCTGCGTCGGCTGTGCGGAGTACCAGCGACTGGCCACCGCGGGCGGCCGGGTGCCCTGGCAGAGCCCGCGGCTGGCGCTCGGCGGCACCGGGACACCACCGCTGGCCGAGGCGGCGCTCAGGCTCGCGGCGGACCTGCTGACGCCACCCCCCTCGCTCGGTCCGAGGCCGTCTGTCACCGCCCGGCACGACCCGCCCGCGGCCGGCCCACTCGAATCCGCCCCTGCCGCCGCCGTCTCCAACGCCGCCGCCAAAGCCACCACAACCGCCAAAGCCACCACAGCTGCCAAAGCCACCGCAGCCATGGAAGCCGCCGAAGCCACGACAGCTACCGAAGCCGTAGAAGCCGCCGGATCCGGCGAATGCAGCGAATCCACCAAGGCCACCCCAGCCACCCCAGCCACCCCAGCCACCCCAGCCACCCCAGCCGCCGGCATGGTCGCTTCCGGCGTCCTGGGCCCAGTGCCCGTCGACGACCGGGCCCTGGTCCACATCCTTCAGGGCGACCGGTACACCTGGTCCACGCACCGGATCCGGCCGGTCGGCGGCTGTCCCGTCTGCCGGCCGTTGATGGACGACTCGCCTTCCGGTGCCCGGTTGCCTGACGAGCCCCGGCCGCTGCCCGACCCGTCGGTGCTGCGCGGCCCCAACGCCCGTACCACGCCCGCTCATCTGCGGGCGGAGCTGCACGACGAACGGTTCGGGCCGGTGCGTCGGCTCTTCCGGACCGAGGACTCCGCGTTCGCGCTGACCACCGCCTGGGTGACGGACGGCCGCTCCCTCGACGACGGCGGCTACGGCCGTTCGGGAGACTTCCGGTCCAGCGAGCGCATCGCCCTCTTCGAGAGCGTGGAGCGGCTCGCCGGGATGCGGCCCACCGGTCGCCGTACCGTCGTGCGCGCCTCGTACGCCGGTCTCGTCGCCGCGGGCGAACACGCCGTACTCGACCCCGTCCGGCTCGGCCTGCCGGATCCCGAGTTCGACGGGCACCCCGCCCGGCGGACCGTCCCGTACTCCCCGGACCTCCCGCTCGACTGGGTCTACGGCTGGTCGCTCACCGAGCGCCGTGCGCTGGCGGTGCCCGAGCACGTGGCGTACTGGGACGTACCGGGGCCGGACCGGCCGCGGGTGGTGTACGAGTCGTCGAACGGCTGTGGACTGGGCAACAGCCCCCAAGAGGCGGTGCTGTACGGGCTGTTCGAGGTCGCCGAGCGCGACGCCTTCCTCATGGCCTGGTACGCGCGCACCCCGCTGCCCCGGATCACCGTCCCCGAAGACGACCCGGAGGTCACCGCCCTGGCCGACCGCGCCGCGCTGCTGCGCTACCGGCTGACCCTGCTGGACGCCACGAACGACCTGGGTGTGCCGGCCGTGATCTCCCTCTGCCGCTACGAGGGCACGCACCCCGACGCGCCCCGCGCGTTCCTGGCCGCCGGTGCCCATCACGATCCCCGGGTGGCGATCCGCTCGGCGGTGGCCGAAGTGGTCACCAACGTCCAGGAGGCCGCCCGCCGTTCGGGCCCGGGCGGCCCCCGCGACACTGAACGGCTGCGCCCGATGGTGGAGCACCCCGAGCTGGTGCTGGACCTGGACGACCACGTCGGACTCAACACCCTGCCGGAGGCGCAGCCGCGCCTGGAGTTCCTGTTCGCCGACACCGCCGAGGCGCCGTGGTACGAGCGGTGGCCGGCGGCACCCGAGCCGGTGGCCGACCTGACGCCGCTGCTGGAGCGGACCGTGGCACGGCTCGCCGGCCAGAACCTGGAGGTCGTCGCGGTGACGCAGGACGAGCCGGGCGTGCGGGACCGGCTGGGCCTGCACTGCGCCAAGGTGATCGTCCCCGGCACGCTTCCGATGACCTTCGGACACGTCAACCGCCGCACGGCGGGACTGGCTCGGCTGCTGGAGGTGCCGTACCGGCTGGGTCGTACCGCCCGGCCGCCACGGCGCGACGAACTGCCCCTCGACCCCCACCCCTTCCCGTGAGGACGCGATGACGACCGCCCGCCCCCGTCCCCGCCCGGCCGCGTCCGAGGCCATGTCCGAGGGCCACCCCGGACACCCCTGGCACAGCCTGCACCTCGCCCTGCACACCGGCGGCGCGCAGACGGACGCGTTCGTCACCGACGACCTGGCCCCGCTCATGGACGGCCTGACGGCCGGCCCGGACGCAGCGTGGTTCTTCATCCGCTACGGCGAGGGTGGCCCCCATCTGCGGATCCGCTTCCGGGGCCCGCTGTCCGCCGGCACCGCTGCGGAACTGCCGGCCGTCCTCGGGGAGTTGGCGGCCGCCCGGCCCGCGGAGTTCACCGGCCCCTGGCCGTCCCGGCACGGCGAGGTGCGCGAGGTGCCGTACGTACCCGAGACCGAGCGGTACGGCGGCCCCGCCGCGCTGCCCCTCGCCGAGGAGGTGTTCGCCCACTCCACCCGCGCGGTCGTGGAGGCGCTGCGCGCGACCCCGGACCGCGCCGCCCGGCTTCCGCTCGCCCTCGACCTCGCTCACGCCACCGCCCACGCGCTCGGCCTGGAGGAACTGGAGGCCTCGGGCTGGCTGCGCCGGCACGCCGCGTCCTGGCGATGGATCACCGAGCTGGAACCCCTGCCCGGGGCCGCCGTCCACTCCCGTGTGAACTCGGTGTTCGCCCTGCAGCGGCCGGGGCTGGTCCGGCGCGCCCGGGTGCTGCGCGCCGCTCTCGACGCGGGCACCGCCGCGCCCTGGCTGGCCGAGTGGGCGCGCGCGGTCGGCGCCGCTGACGTCCGGTTGCGCGAGGCCGTGCCCGCGGAGGAGGCCGCCCGGCGCGTGCCCTGGGTGTGGGCCTCCCAGTTGCACATGCTGTTCAACCGGCTGGGCGTGACGCCGGACGAGGAGCGGGCCGTCTGCCGCCTCGCGGCCCGCACGCTGCTGGAGACCGAGGACGACCCGGGGTTCTTCCCCGCCGGGCACCGTGCGGCGGACTACCAGTACCTGGAGCGCAGCAAGTTCCGGATCGGCCGGTCCGAGGACACCGCGCTGCGCGACCTGCCCCTGTCGCAGGCCCCCTCTGCGGCCCGGCTCGCGGCCGAACTTCCCCTGCCCGCGGATCCGTTGCCACAGCTGGCGCTCGCCGACGCGCTGCACCGGCGCAGCTCGGTGCGCGGGCCGCTGTACGGTCCGCTGGACGCGGGGACCCTGGGCGGGGTGCTGTGGTCCGCGTACGCCGAGAGTCACGCGACCCGGCAGCCCCTCGCGGACGGCACCGTACGCACCTTCCGGCACCGCCCGTATCCGAGCGCCGGTGCCCTGTACAGCGTGCGCGTGCGGCTGGTGGCTCTGGACGTCGCGGGGCTGGCCGCGGGCACGTACCACTGCGTGCCGGAGCGCCGCGCCCTGCTCCCCATCGGCCCGGCGCCGACCGTCGCCGCGCTCAAGGCGCTGTCCTCGTACCTCTCCCGGCCGGCGGACGACCCGGATGCGGTGGGCATCGACGAAGCCCCGGCGGTGCTCGCGGTCCACCTCGACCTCGGCCTGCTGCGCCGCCGTTACGGCCTGCGGGCGCTGCGGCTGGGCCTGTTGGAGGCCGGCCACCTCGCGCAGACGCTGCTGCTCACCTCAGCGGCGTTCGGCCTGGCCACCCTCCCGCTCGGCGGCCTCCACGACGACCTGGCCCACGAACTCCTCGGCCTCGACGACCTGGACGAGCCGGTCCAGTACCTCCTCCCGCTGGGCCGGTCCGCCCCGCCCCGCTAGGCCCGTCCGTACGGCGAGTGGCTGCTCGTCATCACAGCGGTCACCTGCGCCGTCGTCGCCCTGCTCACCGCGTGGACGGGCCAGCCGTGGCCGCTCGTGCCCGCGGTCTGCGGGACCGTCGTCGCGGGTACGGGGTGGCTTCTCCACCGGGACCAGCGGCGCCGGGCCGACCGGTGGAAGTGGAGCACGCGCTGGGCCCGGTCAGCCGATCGTGACGACGCGTGCCCAGGACGGCGGTGAGTTCGGGACGTAGTCGGGGTCCTCCTCGTCCACCGCCTCGGCCGGCCGGGGGAAGAGTCCGACGACGGTGCGGCAGGGCGGCTGGGCGGAGGGCCACGGTGTCTGGCCGTCCGTGAGGGCGACGATCACGTCCGGGCGCGGCCGGGAGCGGAGTGCCCTGGTGAAGCCGGAGCGCAGATCGGTTCCCCCGCCGCCGATCAGCTCCATGTGCTCGGCGCGGCAGAGCGGGACGGCGATCCCGGCCGCGGCGTCGCAGGAGATCACCGAGACCAGGTCGCGCCGCCCGCCCACCGCCCGTGAGATCGCCGCCACCTCCAGCAGCGCGCTGCCCAGCTCGGCGTCGCTCACGGACCCAGAGGTGTCGATCACGACGCAGACCCGGGGCGGCGTACGGCGCAGACTGGGCAGCAGTACGCCGGGGACGCCGGCCGAGCGGCGGGACGGACGCCGGTAGCTGTGGTCCTGCCCCGCCCCTGGCCCGGCCGCCGCCGAGCGGACGGCCGCGCCCAGCAACTGCCGCCAGGGCTGCGGTGGATGGAACGCCTCGTCCGCCCATCGGCGCCATCCCTCCGGCGCGTTGCCCGGCCGGCCCTTGATGCCCTCGGCGACCCGGAAGCGCACCGCGTCCCGCTGCTGCCTGCTCAGCCCGTGTGCCCCGTCGGGCCCCAGCTCCCAGGGCCGTGCCTGCCCGTCGGCACCGCTGCCGCAGTCCAGCCAGGCCAGGCCGGCGGCGAGGCCGGACATCGACGCCGTCCGCAGGTACTCCTCCATCAGCAGGCCTTCGGGGAGCCGCAACAGCGACGGGCGTACCGCGCCGCTGGGTTGGGGCAGTCCCTCGCCGTAGATGTCGTCGTTGATCTCGAAGTCGGCGGCGATGTTCCGTCGCAGCCGCTCGCCCGGCCCGTGCTCCTGGTGCTCCCGCGCGTACCGCTCGCCCCGTCCGTGATGGTCGCGGAGCAGGTGGGAGACCTCGTGCACCCACACACCCGCCAGTTCCTCGACCGGGGTGCGCGCCACGAAGCCCGGCGAGACGTAGCAGCGCCAGTACGCGTCGACCGCCATCGTCGGCACCGATCGGTCCTCCATCACATGCAGCGCGAAGAGCGCGGCGGCCAGGTACGGACGCACCCGCACCGCGTGCAGCCGGGCGGCCAGCAACTTCTCCGTGTCCAGCGGGAGTCCGGGCCGGTCGCGGTCCGGACTCCCGCTGGAGCCGGCCGGCGGGCCGGGTACGGCGACCCGCACGGGACGGGGCGGCGCGGGCCGCGGCATGGGATACGGCCGCGGCATCGGGTTCGGCCGCGGTACGGGGCGGGGCGGGGCGCCCGGCAGCGGGCGCCGGCCCTCAGCGACCCCCGTCATCGGCCCGTCCCCGTCCCTGTCCCCGTTCCGTCGGCGTGGGCCGCCGCGCGTCCCACCGACTCCTCCGCCCGGCGGGCGACGCCGATCACCCCGGCCAGTCGCTCCACCGCTGCCGGCACCTCCCAGTCGTCGCGCCGCAGCGCGGCCAGCGCCGTCGCCGGGGCGACCAGCAGGTCCGCGGCACCGGTCTCCAGCGCCCGCACCAGCACCGCCCAGCCCGCCTCCCACCGTTCCCGCCCGGGCCGTGCGCCGACGGCGGCGACCACCGCCTCCAGCGCGGCCTGGCGCAGGTCGCCCCGCACCGGCAGCTCGGCGGAGGCGGGATCGGCCAGCAGCGTCTCCGGGTCCGGCAGGTCCATGCGGTCGAGATGGGCGAGGAGTTCCAGCCCGGGTCCGTCGCCCACCGCGCCCCGCACCAGCAGGGCCAGTACCTCCCGGGAGACGGAGGCCGCCGTGCCGAAGGCCAGCAGTGTCAGTGCGGCTTCCCAGCTGCGGGGCGAGGGCCAGGCGCCACCGCGCCGCGTCTCGGTGGTCGGCAGCCGGTGGATCAACGTCGGCCGGGCTTCCAGGAAGCCGCAGACGGCGCGCCGGGCGAGGGTGACCGCGTCGCACAGCCGTTCCGGCTCCAGCCGCGGCAGCTCCGCTCGTGGCCAGACGCCGCCCAGCCCGCGGACGACCACTTCCCGGTCGTGCACCCAGTGCAGGTGCACGAACCGGTTGGCCAGCGGCGGGCTCAGCTCCCAGCCGTCCGCCGCCGAGGCGCGCGGGTTGGCGGCGGCCACGATCCTTACGCCCGGCGGCAGTTGCAGCGTGCCGACCTTCCGCTCGAGGACGACCCGGAGCAGGGCGGCCTGGACGGCGGGGGTGGCGGTGGAGAGTTCGTCCAGGAAGAGCAGTCCCCGCCCGGCCCGCACCAGTTCCACGGCCCACTGCGGCGGTGCCATCGGCACACCCCGCACCGCCGGGTCGTCGCCCACGATGGGCAGTCCGGAGAAGTCGGACGGCTCGTGGACGCTGGCGATCACCGTGGTCAGCGGCAGGTCCAGGGACGTGGCGAGCTGGGTCAGGGCCGCGGTCTTGCCGATGCCCGGTTCGCCCCAGAGCAGCACGGGCAGGTCGGCGGCGACGGCCAGGGTGAGCGCTTCGAGCTGCTCGTCGGCGCGCGGCTCGGTGCTGGTCGTGCGCAGGAGGGTCAGGAGGCTGTCGGCGACGGCCAGTTGGGCGCCGGTGCCGGAGAGGCCGACGGGGGTGGTGGCGTCCGCGTGGGATCCCGAGTCGGTTACGAGGGTGGGTGCGGGTACGTCGGCGTTCGTGGGCGGGGTGCGCAGGAGGGTGCTGGAAGTCATGGGCATCACCTGGGGTGGGACGAGGGAACGGGAGGGGTCCGTCCGGATGGCTCGAGGGCGTGTGACGTGGAACTCGGGGCGATGACCGGGCACTTACGTGGACCGGGGTGGGCTGGTCGGGTACCGGCGCGGCACTTGGCGGGGGCCCGGTGCCGGTGCGGCGGGCTTTGTGAGGCAGCGGCGCTGAACCCGCCGCTGGTGCGGTGGTCGGCCGGTCAGCGCATCAGGCCTGTGCGCGGCCGGGCCCGGCTGCTGCTCTTGCGGCGCATCGCATGGGGCAGGCGCCGGTCGGGCCGGGGGCGGTGGCTCGCGTCCGGGTACTCCGCGCCCGAGGCGTTGCCGCCTCCTGTGCCGCCCGCCGCAGGGTGGTCCATGACGAGTCCTGAGCGGAACAGGCCGTGGTCGATGCGGCGGTCCGCGGCCGACTCAAGTTCCCGCCGCAGCGGCCCGTCGGAGAGGACGGCGTCGGGGCCGAGCAGGCCCTCGACCACGGCCAGCGCCCCGGCGACGTCCCCGTGACGGAGCCGCTCCCGCACGCCTGGCAGGGCCTCGGGGCTGCGGTGCACCGTGTCGATCGCCCGTAGGCAGGGCAGCGCCGGTCCGCCGAGCGCCACCAGCAGTTCCTCCCGGCGCAGTTGGGAAGGGTCGTGGTCGACCGCCGTCAGCATGCCGTCGCGCAGCGCGATCCGGTGGATCTCGCCCCGGCACCGCACCTGGTGCGGATCGTCGGGCGCGGAAGCGGGGCCGGCCGGTTCGGGCGTGCCCAGGGCCGCGGCGACCAGCGGATGCAGCCGATCGGCCGTGACGAGTCCGGCTCCGAGCAGTTCCAGGTCCGGAAGGACCCGGGTCGCCGTTTCCGGCAGCAGCGGGAGGGCCGCGATCCGCTGCCGTGGCAGTGGCTCCCGCAGCGGCCGGAGTGTGGGCGCATGGCTGTCGTCGGGGGCGACCAGCTCGAGCACGGCTCGGCTCCGCGCGCCGAGCCGCACGGTGAAGGCGCCGCGAGTGCGTCCTGCGTCCCGCAACAGCAACTCCGCCTCGGCGGCCCACCGTGCCACGGCCCACGATGCGCCGCCGGCCGGGAGATCCGGCAGGAGTGCCGGACTGCCGGTCCCGGACGACGGGAGGGTCAGCACCCCGGGCGGTGCTCCCGGCGCCACGCTCCGCCGTACGAGTTCGCCGCTGCGTCCCGCGTCCCAGAGGTGGCGGTGCAGGTCGAGCCGGTAGCGCCGGTCGGGATGGGGGTGCGGGTGGTGTCCGCGGGTGCCGGATCCGGGCCCCTCCCACAGGGTCAGGGACATCCGCTGACCGGCGTCGGCCCAGGCCGGCGGTGTGCGCACGACCAAGTGGAGCGGCGTGGTGTCCGGGCTGCGATAGCGGGCCAGGCTGAGGGTGAGACCGGGCCGGAGCCGCCCGTCGGGAGCGATCCGGGGCATGTGCCAGCGCAGCAGATCCGGAGCCAGCCGGCGCAGGTCCGAGCGGAGGCTGGTGGCGATGTCGGTGCCGTGACGGTTGCGCACGGCGCGTGGATCGAGGTCGACGTCGATGCGGGCGGCGGCACAGGCCCCGGACCAGTCGCCGACGGCACGGCGCGCGGTCGCTGTCTCGATCATGGACGGTGGCACGGCGTACTCGCGCACGCGTTGCCACATCAACAGGTGGGACGGGATGTCGTTCGTGAAGTGATGTGCCATCAGCACTCACCTTGCGCGAACGATTCCCCCAATCCGTGAAGGGAGGAGTTCTTCATCCCGCGCATCGTAACCACGCTCCGGGGGTCTTGTCGTCGGATTTTCCGTCGCACGTCTCGGTCCTTCCGTGTCGGCCGTGTCGGCCCGGCTCAGACGGGGCTCAGCGGGTGTTCCGCCGTGGCGGAACGGGGTGGCCAGGCTTGGGGGGAAAGGATGCCGAGGACGTACGCGCGGGCGACGAGGGCCGGGCGGGTGGCGGCGTCGAGCAGGTCGCGCAGGCGGCTGAGGTGGTAGTCGACCGTCTGCCGTGAGAGGTGCAGGGCCGCGGCGATTTCCGCGTTGTTGTGCCCGGCGGCGAGCAGGGCGAGGATGCGCACCTGGGCGGCCGTCAGGGGTGGCTGCGGCTCGTGGCGCAGTCCGGCATGGGTGACGACGGCCCACACCCCGGCCACACGTTCCACGGCGCAGGGCACGGCGCTCAGGTGGAGTTGCACGCGGCGCTGCCGGCTGTCCGCGTCGACCAGGACCGCGGCGGCACGGGCGCTCCTGCGCCGGCCGCCTATGAGGTCCGCCCAGGTCCGGTGCAGGGCCGTCCGTTCGGGGGTCCTGGCGAGCAGGGTGTCGGCGGGCAGCCCGATGAGGTCGGAGAGGCGGGCGTGCAGCAGTTCGGCCACGGCGGTGCCGGCTTCCGCCACCAGACCGTCCGCGGTCAGGCGGACGCAGGGCAGGCCGCTGTGGTCGCGCAGGATTCGCAAGTCCTCCTCGGCACGCCGGCGTTGGTCCAGGACCCGGGTGTAGTCGGTGACGTCGACGTAGATGCCGGCCACACAGCGGTGGCCGCCCCAGTGGACGGGGAAGCGGTATCCCGCGGCTTGCCCGGTGGTTCCGTCGGGGCGGCGGTAGGTGAGGGTGTGCCGTACGGACCTGCGGCCGGCCAGCACCTCTTGGTCGAGGGCGAGGAACCGCTTGACGTCGGCGGGTTCGTCGACGTCGGCGAGGTGGCGGCCGATCACGGCGTCGCGGGTGGTGCCGTACAGGTGGGCGTACGCGTGGTTGGCCCATACGTAGCGGCCGGTCGCGTCGCGCACGAAGGCTGCGGCCGGGGTGAGGTCGGCGAAGGCGGCGTAAGGATTCTCCTCGGTACGGACGCCGACTTCGACGGCCACTCCCCTGCTGCCGTGCCGGTCGGGGCTGCCGTGGTGTGCGGGCCAGTTGACGTCGAAGGTACGGCCTTCGAAGCATGCCTGGTACGGGCCGGCGCCGTGGTGGTCGGCGCAGAGGGCCTCCAGGAAGCGGCGGGCGGTCCGTTCGTCGCCGAAGGCGCCGCCTCCGCTGTCGACCACTCTCAGCCCGCCGTCGGCCTCCCACCAGGACACCGGAAGGGGCGCGAGCAGCGTCTTGAAATCGGCCTCGTCCACGGCCCAACTCCTTCAATTGTCCACTACATCACTTTGAGTGACACCACATGCGTATCCCGTAGCGCAGCAGACATGCGGAACGACAGGTGCCGGCTCCCGTGGACCGGGCGATCGCTAGCGCATCACCGGGCAGTCACCCGTCGGCAACTCCCGCTTCGATTCCGGCATTTGCCTGAACGGTTCGAGCGTCTCGCGTCCGCTGCGGGGAGTTGAGCCTGGTTCGCTGGAAGGAGTGGGCGGGACGGAGCACTCCGTTCCGGCGGCGAGGCCGCCGGCAGCCGCCCGCCCCCGGGCGCGGACCGCGCCCGGGGTCTCCGGGACGACCGAGGGAGTTGGGTATCGGTGAGCAAGGTGCTGTACGTGCATGCCAAGGGCGGGCCCCCGGTGGGGTACGCCCTGACGCGGGTGGCCGCGAGGTCCGCGGTGCACCTGCTGGCACTGAGTGAACTGCCCGTGACGGTGGCGGCGGAGGCCGCGAGGCTGTGCGACTCGGTCGTCGCGCACACCGCGGCGCAGGAGCGCGATCTCGTCGGACTCATCGCCGCCCGGGCACGCGAGGTGGGCGCGGACGCGGTCGTCACCTTCTCGGAGTACGCGGTGGTGGCGGTGGCCGAGGCGTCGCGGCTGCTCGGGCTGCGGGGCGCCGGGCCCGCCGCGACCCTCGCCCGTGACAAACGGCTGATGCGTGCGGCCTGGCAGCGCCGGGGCATACCGCAGCCCCGGTTCCGCGCGATCACGCATGTCGCCGAACTCGAGGAGGCCGCACGGCAGTTGACGTGCCCGCTGCTGCTGAAGGCCGCGTGGAGCGCCGGTTCCACCGCGCACCAGGTCATCGGGGCGCCCGGCGACGTGCGCGGCGCCTGGGAGCGGTCGCGCGCGGTGATGGCCGAGTCGGCGCTGCTCGGGTTCGCCGAGCTTCACGTGGCCGGGGCCGACGAGGACTTCATCGTGGAGGAGATCGTCAGCGGCTGCGCCGGGGACTGGTTCGACGGCTCCGGCTGGGGTGACTACGTCAGTGTCGAGGGTGTGGTCGTCGACGGTGTCTTCCGTCCGGTCTGTGTGAGCGGACGAATGCCGACGGTGGCACCGTTCACCGAGCGCGCCGGCATCACTCCGGCGGCGCTGGGGAGTGCGGCCCAGGCCCGGGTCGTGGACCTGGCCCGGCGTGCCGTGGACGCGCTGGGCCTGGAGAACTGCGGTACGCACACGGAGATCAAGCTGGGCGCGCACGGCCGGATGTGGGTGATCGAGACGGCGGCGCGGTTCGGCGGCGCGATGACGGTGCCGCAGATCGAGCAGGTCTTCGGGCTCGACCTGGTCGGCATGTTCACCGATCAGCTGCTCGGCCGTTCCCCCGTCTGGCCCTCGGCGGCGCTGACGCCGGACGACGGCGAGGGTGCGGCCGGATCCCTGGTGGTGCTCGCCGTGAACGGGGACGGTTCGCCCTGGGTCCGCCGCCATCTGTGGGACTCCGCGGCGGTCGTCCGTTCCGCCCCGGTCGGCGCGGGCAGCACCCTGTCCGTCGTCGCCGAGAGTTCGCTGCCCGACGGCACCGCCGTGCCGGTCTACGACCCCGCCGCCGGGGCCAACACCATGGCGGCGATGTGCCTGCTGTCGGCCGACCGGCCGCAGACCGTGGTCAGCGACTTCACCGCCCTGGTGGACGCCCTGCCGCGGATCCTGCCCACGGACGTCACCGAGGAGGTACGGGCATGACGGACACACGGGGCGAGACGGGTGTGCCGGACGTCGCGGGCGACCGGACCGCCGTCGGCGCCAACCTGTCGCTGCCGTTGTTCCGCGCGCTGTCCGGGGTGCTGGCCGGACACCCCTACCTCAAGGTCGTCGTGGACCGGGACGAGGACACCTGGCATCTGCTGGACACCCGGGTGCACCCGTTCCACGTCGACTACGTCGCGACCCGGGTCCTCGGCATGACGGTGGACGAACTCGACGCGCAGCTCGACGCGTTCAACGCCTCGGTGTACATGGACCCCGAACGCCGTTTCCTCCTCGGTGTGCTGTCCCTGCACACGGAGGTGGAGCCCGACGGTTTCGAGCGGCCCTTCCTCGTGCTGGAGACGACCGAGGCGGACACCATGCCCGGGCCGCTGCTGGAGGAGTTCTACCACTACGTGCGGGCCCGGGTGGACGGTCGCCTGCCGCTGCTGCTGAAGCCGGCCAACCACGGGCAGGAGCACGAGCTGGCCGCGGTCGGAGAGGCGCGGGTGCCGCGCATCCTCAGCCACGAGCTGTTCGGCAACCGGACCCGCACCTGCCTCAACCCGGGTGAGGCCGAGGGGCGGCTGCGCTACTTCCGCACGGCGGCCGAGTACGAGCGTGCCGCCGCGGACCTCGGCTGGTCGGACATCGTCGCGATGCCCCGTCTGCCCGACGACGTGCCCCGCACCGCCGGGTTCATCAGCACGGCCCCCACCACGCCGCTCTCGCACACCAACGTCCTCGCCTCGGGCTGGGGCATTCCGAACGCGATCGTCCGCGACCTCGACGCCGTCGTACGGCGCGACGGCCTCGACGGCGCGTGGGTGCGCTACCGCGTGCGCGAGGACGCCATCACGCTGGAACGGCTGGCCGGCGCACCGGCTCTGGAACGGCCCGCCTGGCACCGGCAGCGCATCCGCATCGAGACCCCGCTGCTCCAGGAGGCGCCGATCCTCGCGCTGCACCGGCTGCGGCGGACCGACCGGGACAGCTACGGCACGAAGGCGGCCAACCTCGGGGAGCTGCATCACGTCCTGGACAGCCGCACCGCGGACCTGACGAGGTTCTACGCGCGTCCGCGTCCGCCACGGCCCGATCTGCTCGGTCACCTCGCCGCCCGGCTGGGCGAGACGGGGGCGGCACCGGAGCGGCTGCGGGCCGCTGCGGCCGAACGAGTGGCGGAGACGGTCCGGGCGCCCCGGGGCGTGGCCCTGCCGTTCCGGCTGCACCACCTGTTCCTCACCTCCTCCCCCGCGCTGCAACAGGGCATCGGCAGGCTGAAGATGGCGCTCGAGCTGGACGCCCTGGAGGTGATCGACTCGCTGGCCCTGCACCTGCAGCGCCTGACGTGCAGTACGCCGGTGCCCGACGAGGTGGCGCGGGCGATCACCGCTTCCGTGGCGGCGCTCACGGCGGACGGACGCCGCCTGGTGGTGCGCTCCTCGTCCAACGCCGAGGACCTGCCCGGCTTCTCCGCGGCCGGGATCTACGACTCGGTCACCACCGTGCACGGCACGGACCAGCTCATGGACGCGGTGCGGCAGGTGTGGGCGTCGCTGCTGTCGCCGCGCAGTGTGCGCCTGCGGCACCAGGCCGGCATCCCCCTGGACGACACGTACATGGGGGTGATCGTCCAGGAGTACGTGCCGGCCGGCCTGGGGGGTGTGCTGGTGACCTGCGATCCGACCCGCCCCGAGGACTTCCGCAACGTGTACCTCAACTGCACGCCCGGGTCGCCCGAGCGGGTCGTCGACGGCACCGTGCTGCCCCAGCAGTACCTCTACAACACCGTCGAGGGTGGCGGGCGCACGGTCGACCTCGGCTCGTCGCGCGAGGACCTGCCGGCGGCGACCCGCGGTGCGCTGGCTCAGCTGGCACTGGCCGGACGGCTGCTGCAGTCGCATTTCAGCGAGGAGGACCCCGACGACGCCCTGGACATCGAGTGGCTCATGACCGCGGAGGGGGCCTTCCACCTGGTCCAGGTCCGCCCCTACGCCCGGTGAGGCGGCGCATGTCCCTGCTGCGGCCGTCTCCTTCCATGCCGGTGCCGTCCCCGGCCGCTCGGCGGATCATCCGCCTCAACAACGGGTTCCAGCTCCTGTTCAACCTGCTGTGGTGGATGCCCGTGTTCTACGCCTACCAGCGGGACGCGGGCCTGTCCGACGGCCAGATCTTCGGCATCCAGAGCATCTACTACATCGCCTTCTGCCTGTTCGAGATACCGACCGGGGTCGTCGCCGACCGCATCGGGGCCCGGAACTGCCTGCGCGCCGGGGCGGTGGTGATGACGGCGGCGAACCTGGCGCCGGTGCTGGCTCCGACGTACACCGGTTTCCTCGCGCACTTCCTCGCCATCGCCGCCGGACGTTCGCTGACGTCGGGGGCGGCGAGCGCCTACCTCTACGACGGGCTGCGCGCCGAGCGGGCGGACGCCCACTATCTGCGGGCCGAGGGCACGGCACGTGCCCTCGGGCTCGCCGCCAAGGTCGTCTGCTGGCCGCTCGTCGGTCCGCTGATGATGCTGGCGCCGCAGACGCCGTACGCGCTCAGCGCGGCGAGCGCGGCCGGTTCCCTCGGCTGTGCCCTCGCCCTGCCGCGGCTCGCCGGGCCCGGCCCGGACACCCGCGCGCGTACCCCGCAGCGCCGCGGCGGGGGCTTCCTGCGTGACACCGGCGCCGCCGTGCGTGCCCTTCGTTCGTCGCCGTGGCTGGCCCTGCTCATGGTCCAGGGCGTCGCCGTGTTCACGCTGTCGCGGATCTGCCAGGTCAACCTGTTCCAGCCGGTGCTCCTGGAGCACGGCATCGGGGAGAGTGCTCACGGCAGTGTGCTCGCCGCGATGACGGTCGCCGAGGCGGTGGCGTCGGCCCGTCCCCAGTGGCTGAGCCGCCGCCTGCGGCCGGTGGTCTGGGTGTCGCTGCTGAGCGTGGCGCTGGCCGCCGCCCTGGCGGGCACCGCCATGGGCGGGCCCTGGGCCGTGGCCGCGCTGTTGTGCGCGTTCGCGGCGATCACGGGGTTCGTCTATCCGGTGCAGCGCAAGCTCGTCAACGACGCCATCCCCCGGGACGCGCCGCGGGCCACGCTGCTGTCGGTGGAGAGCATCGTGGACCGCGGTGTGTGCGCGCTGGCCGCGGTGGCCGCGGGCGCCTACCTCGCTGCGGGCAGGCTCGATGCGCTGCTGTGGCACAGTGCCGCGGTCACCTTCGTGCTGATGCCGGTGCTGCACGTGGCACTGCACCGGGTGAGCCGCCGGGGCAAGGCAGGCGGTGCGGCGACCGGCTCCCGCGCGACGGGTGCGACGCCGCCGGTCAGGGCGGAATCCCTGCCCGTCGACGAAGGTGCGGCGCCGCGTCCATGAGATGCGGCCCGGACCCGCGGCCTCACCGTGGGCGTCCCCGCTCAGCCGCCGACGAGGGCGACGAGTTTGACGAAGACCAGGTCGGGGTCGGCGGCGAGGTCCACGACCTCGTCGAGGTCCTCGACCTGGCGGTCGCCGGCCAGGACGAAGAACCCGTTGGCCAGGAAGGCGCGCTCGGCGGCCTCGGCCTGGCGGTCCCCGTCGATGGGGCGGGCTTCGCGGAGCCGGTAGCCGTTCAGTTCCGTCTCGGCGTCCTCGGGGCGGACGAGTCCGTTGAAACGTCTGCCCGGGTGAGCGTTGTGCCGGGCGACCTCCTCGCGGACCCGCAGCCGGATCAGCTCCCGTACGGTCATCCGGTCCGGCAGCCCGGCGACCTCCCATGCGCCGGCCGGCCTGCCCGTCGCCGTCTCGTCCCGGAACGTCACGGTCGCCATCAGGCACCTCGCTTGATCTGCATGAGGATGGACTCGTCGGTGATCCGGGTGTCGGCGGCGAGCAGGAACGCCTTGCTGAGGACCAGGGAGAGGCGGTCGTCCTCGAAGGGCAGGAAGACCTTGCCGTCGCCCTTGCCGCGGGCCGGGACGATGCACAGGTAGCTGTCGTCCGGTGACATCAGGATGTTGCCCGAACCGAGGTGGATCCGGTAGGTGCGCAGATCGCCGCGGACGGTGAGGAAGCGGCCGTCGAGCGTGCACCGGTCGGCGATCTTCAGGCGCGGCAGGATGCGTGTGAGGGCGTCCCTGCGTGCCTCGGCGCTCTCGGTCAGCTCGGCGAAGGAGGCCCGCTCCCAGTAGGCGCGCCGGGGGCCGCCGTCGGCCCAGTCGGGGTCGGCGGCGATCGAGGTCACGCCGACGAAGAGGTCCACATCGCGCATCGCCTCGCTGAACAGCAGAGGGGGCACGTCGGCGAGCGGTGTCTCGCGCCAGGCGCCCGCTTCCCGGCGGTCGAACCGCACCTGGTCGGTCGACGCCAGTTCGTCGCCGTCCGCCCAGTCGGCCCAGCTGTGGCGGAACCGCACCCGCCACTCCCCCGCCGCGAGGGTGCGCTCGGCCTCGTCGGCCTCCCCGTCGTCCCAGGGGCCGAGCCGGTCGCTGTCCCATCCCCGGGCCCGGAACAGGGCGAACATCTTGCGGTAGTGGACGAGGTGCGCGGCGAAGCGGTTGGAGTAGACGCGGGTCTCCTCCTCGGCCGGGGTGAGCAGATAGATCTCCCGGAACGCCTGCTTGAAGGGCTGCCGCGTGCGCCGCTCGACGAGCAGGTCCCGCCAGGCCCGCACGGCGGCGGGCTCGGAGCGGAGCGGATGCCACAGCCGTACGGAGGCGTCGTCGGGCGCGTCGGGAAGGCGGTCTTCCGCCTCGGGCAGTACGGCCCGCCACTCGCCGGGCGCCGTCTCTATCTCCCAGATCAGCCGGCGCACCAGGGTACGGGCCAGGGGGTGCCCGGCCAGTTCGGTGCGCCACCAGCCGTAGGGGTGGACGGCGTCGACGGTGAAGCCGCCCTCCAAGGCGCGTACGAGGGTGACCAGCTGGGCGTTCACCCGCTTCACCAGCTCGCGCAGCTCCTTGACCAGGGCCGGGTGGTCACGGCGGACCGGCGCCGGGACGCTGCGCAGGGGGCTGCCGTCCTTCTCCCAGGTGATCGTGGCGGTATCGGTGACCGTGACGACGGCCTGGTAGTCGCCTGCGGTCCGGCGCAGGACGCCTCCCACGCTCCCGCTGTCGGTCACGGCGTCGAAGTCCAGCCGCGGCAGCCGCAGGGCCACGTCGGCGCGCTCGGCCAGGGCGGCGTCGGCCTTCTTGAGCATCTTGTCGAGCTGCCTGGGCACCCCGGCGTGCCGGACGGTGCGGCGCACGGTGCGGATCGCCGCCACCAGCTCGGGCGTGGGGTAGTCCTGCGCGGCCCGCACCACCTCGTACAGCAGGGCCTGGGAGGGCAGGGTCTTCGCCTGTGTCGGGGCGAGGGCGATACCGGGCAGCAAGCGCTCGAACAGTTCCGGCAGCCATGGCTCGTCGCGCAGCAGTGCCACGCGCAGGGCCTGCCCGAGCGTGGTGATCTCCCGGTCGGTGAACGCCTTGTCCGCCCGGTAGGGGATCTCGCCCGCCCGGATGGCGTCCGTGCGGTCGGCGGCGGCTTCCAGGGCGCGGCGGGCGAACGCGACGTAGGCGGGGTTGTCGGCCGACCTGCGCCAGGCGTGCGGGAGCGGGGTGCTGAACCTGTGGTCCCGGTCGATCTCGGACAGCACCGTCCGTTCGGCCGGGGTGAGGCCGGCGACCACGGCCGTCTCGTCCGCGACGATGGGGCCCACGTCACGGGTCAGGCGCTCCACGACCCGGCGCAGTGTCGCGTCGCCGGCGAGGTGAGCGACCGAGAGCAGCGCGTATGGCTGGCGTGCGGTGTCCTGTCCCAGCCAGGCCGCGACCAGGGCGCGGGCCGGCCCTGACACGTCGGGCCGCGGTTCGGTGCAGTGCTCCACCGCGTCCAGGCCCCGGGTGAGGTCCGCCCAGCCGTGCTCCTCGCATCGCCGGAGGAGTGCGTCGAACATCTGGCGGCACGCGTCGGGTGTGTAGCGCGGTCGCCGTTCCCGGGCCGCGTCCTCGACCACGAAGCGGGCCCGTCTCATCGCGGGCGGGGCCGAGGCGTCCACCCGGCAGGCGGCCGCGAGCAGACTGCCGAGGTCCTCGTCGGAGACCTGCGCCGGATCCGGCTGCTCGTCCTCGTCGTCGGGAGCGAAGTCCGGGTCGGTCAGCGCGCGCATCAGCCGGGCTGCGTGGTCCATCAGACACCCCTCCTGATCAGGCGGAGGTGCGTGGTGCGGGCGATCTTCACGTCGGCGGCGAGGCGCGGTACCTCGCCGCGGAGCGGGAAGAGCCCGCCGTGCCCGAGCGCATCGCTCCTACGGGATTCGGCCGGCAAGGCGTCGTAGAGCATGGCGTGATGATGGCAGGGGGCACTGACAACGCGATCGCGGCCGACCCCTCCGGTGCCGGGGCGTACCGTTCCGACCAGGTGCTGCACCCACGGCGTATTCCGGGAGGAATGGGCTGGTGTCCGCGCCGGTCTTCGCTAGGGTCGTCGTACCGGCCGCTGCATGTCCTCCCAGGTGACCGGAGGCGCGGTTCGCCGTCAGTGTTGAGGAGGCCCCCCATGGAGTACTACGACCTCGGCAGCCACGGCCGGCGCGTGACGACGTCGTCCGCCGAGGCGCAGACGTGGTTCGACCGCGGGCTGAACTGGACGTACGGGTTCAACCACGAGGAGGCCGTGCGCTGTTTCGAGGCCGCCGCGGCGGCGGATCCCGGCTGTGCCATGGCCGACTGGGGCGTGGCCTACGCGCTCGGCCCCAACTACAACAAGCCCTGGGAGTTCTTCGACGAGCGGGAATTGGGCCGCACGGTGGAGCGTGCGCACGCCGCCGTGGAGCGAGCCCGCGCCAAGACCGCCTGCGCCACACCCGTCGAGCGGGCCCTCGTCGATGCGCTGGCCGCGCGCTACCCGAGGGCCCTGGCCCCGGATGCCGAGGACTGTTCCGTGTGGAGCACCGCCTACGCCGACCGTATGCGGGACGTCCACCGGAGCGCGCCCGACGACCTCGACGTGGCCACCCTGTACGCCGATGCCCTGATGAACCTCACGCCCTGGCAGCTGTGGGACATCCGCACGGGCGGGCCGGCCCCGGGCGCGCGCACCGCCGAGGCCAGGACGGTGCTCGAGCGGGCGATCGCCACGGAGGCGGGCGCGCGGCATCCGGGCCTGCTCCACATGTACGTGCACCTGATGGAGATGTCCCCGACCCCCGAGGCCGCCCTGACGGCGGGTGACCGGCTGCGCGGTCTGGTGCCGGACGCGGGCCACCTGCAGCACATGCCGTCGCACCTGGAAGTGCTCTGCGGCGACTACCGCCGTGTGATCTCCGACAACACCGCGGCGATCGCGGCCGACGAGACGTTCCACGCCAGGGCCGGGGCGATGAACTTCTACACCTTGTACCGGTGCCACAACATCCACTTCAAGATCTACGGTGCGATGTTCCTCGGTCGCTTCGAGGACGCGATCGAAGCGGCGGACCGGCTCGAAGCGGCCGTTCCCGAAGAGCTGTTGCGGGTGGAAAGCCCGCCCATGGCGGACTGGCTGGAGGGATTCCTCGCGATGCGGGTGCACGTCCTGATCCGCTTCGGCCGCTGGGACGACATCCTGCGACTGCCGGTCCCCGCCGACGCGCAGCTGTACTGCGTGACCACGGCGTTGCTGCGGTACGGCCGCGGGGTGGCCCTCTCCGCCACGGGCCGGACCGCCGAAGCCGACAGGGAACGCGAACTCTTCCGCGACGCGGTCGCCCGGGTCCCGGGGACGCGGATGCTGTTCAACAACACCTGTACGGACATCCTGGCGATCGCTGCGCACATGCTGGACGGAGAACTCGAGTACCGCAAGGGCAGGTACGACAGCGCGTTCGCGGCCCTGCGCCGGTCGATCGAGCTGGACGACGGCCTTCCGTACGACGAGCCGTGGGGCTGGATGCAGCCCACCCGGCACGCATACGGCGCCCTGCTCCTCGAACAGGGCCTGGTCGCCGAGGCCGAGGCCGTCTACCGCGCCGATCTCGGACTCGACGGCTCGCTGCCGCGCCCGCTGCAACACCCGGGCAACGTGTGGGCGCTGCACGGACTCCACGAGTGCCTCCTGCGCCTCGGCAAGGTGGGCGAGGCACAGATCGTGGCCCAGCAGCTGAAGATCGCCGCGGCGATGGCCGACGTACCGGTCGAGGCGTCCTGCTTCTGCCGCCTGGAGACCGCCGGCGTGGGCTCCGCCTCCCGCAACGGGTGCTGCGACGAGAAACAGTGACGGCCTGCTTCCGTCCGTACCCGCGGGACGAAATGGGCCACTGACAGCGGTGATGATTGGGTCTGCCCAGAGGTCCACCGGGTCAATACCGTCATGGGTATGACGGATCGACCGCGGCGTCTTCTGGCCCTCGCCCAGCTCGCCAACTCCACCGGTGACGGCGCCTATTACGTGACCTCGGCGCTGTACTTCACCCATGTCGTCGGGCTCGCGCCGGCCCGCGTCGGGCTCGCCCTGACCCTCGCCTGGGCGGTCGGTTCACTGGTCGGCGTGCCGCTCGGACGGCTGGCCGACCGGCGCGGGCCGCGTGGCACTTCGGTGCTGCTTGCGCTGGCCACCTCGGCAGCGGTCGCCTCCTTCCTCCTGGTACGGGGGTTCGTGCCGTTCCTCCTCACCGCCTGCGCCTACGCCTGTGCACAGTCAGGACTCGCGGCCGCCCGCCAGGCCCTGCTGGCGGGCCTCGTCCCGGCCGGAGAGCGCACGGGCCTGCTGGCACGGTTGCAGGCCACGCTGAACGGCGGCCTCGCCGTGGGCGCGGCACTCGGCGGCCTCGCGCTGACCGCCGGCACCGCAGCCGCGTACCGGGGCGTGCTGGTGCTGGACACGGTCTGCTTCCTGGTCTGCGCGCTGCTCCTGCTGTGGCTGCCCGCCGTCCCCGGCACGACCGCCGTCACCCCCGGCACGACCGCCGCCGCCCCCGGCACGACCGCCGCCGCTCCCGGTGCGGCCGGCGTCGCTCCCGGCACGGCCGGCGGGCAGCGCTTCGCCGTGCTGCGCGACCGCCCCTACGCCCTCGTCGCGCTCCTCAACGCGGTTCTGCTGCTGCGACTTCCGCTGCTCAGCCTCGCGCTGCCGTTGTGGATCACCCAGCGGACCGGGGCACCTGCCTGGCTGGCGTCCGGGCTGTTCGTCCTCAACACGCTCGCGGTGACGCTGCTGCAGGTTCGCATGGCCAGGGCCGTCACGGGACTCGGCACCGCACTGCGGGTACTGCGCCGCTCCGGGCTCGTCATGTTCGCCTCCTGCACGGTGTTCGCCCTGTCGGCGGGGCGGTCGGCGTGGCCCGCGGCGGCCGTTCTGGTCGCCGGTGCCGTGCTCCAGGTCGTGGCGGAGATGCAGCAGTCGGCCGGCTCCTGGCAGCTCTCGTTCGAGCTGGCGCCCGCCGACCGGATCGGCGAGTACCAGGGCTTCTTCGGCACCGGCGTGACCATCGCCCGCACCCTCGGCCCCCTGCTGCTGACCTGGCTCCTGCTGGACTGGGGCACGCCCGGCTGGCTCCTGCTCGGCGCGCTCATGCCGGCCGCGGCCTACGCCATGGGGCCGGCCGCACGCCGGGCCGCCGGCCACCGCACCCTCCGCACCAGGCCTCGCTCGGCCCCTCGCTCGGCCCGGGTCACGACGGCGCGGCAGCGGGAGACTGCTGGTACATGCTGACGATGAGGCCGTAGCGGTGGAACACGCCGAGGTCGACCGCCTCGCTGCGCTGCTCCGCGAACTGGTGGCGGGCAGCTACGTCTTTCCCGGCCTCGGGGAACGGTTCGCCGCCGGCTTCGACCGGACCGCACGCTCCGGCCGGTACACCGTCGCCGAGAACCCCGCGGCTCTCGCGAAACTGGTCACCGAGGATCTGAGCGGCGACGGCCACCGGCGGCGGCAGCAGCCGCCCGGCGTCCGCCGTAAAACAGGTTGGTGCCGGGCGGAGGCCGCTGGTAGCGTCTGGGCAGCCGTGAGAGAACGCGAGGAGGTGAGACCCATGAAGGCTGTATCCGTGTGGGTGCTCCCCCTTTTCGTCACGGTGGGCGATTGACGTAGGTGTCGCCGGGAGCGCCTCGGACAAGGCACTCCTGAGAGGCAACACCAGTGAAATTCGTGCACTCCACTTCGAGCACGGGCCACCACCCGATCGAGGTCACGCGGGTGGCGGACCTGCAGTGGCACGCCGTGGAGGACGACCGGACGGTCGGCCGCGGCAACGCGTCGCGCCGACCCGACGGGCGGCTCTTCATCAGCATCGACGCATGGCACGGCGAGGTCTTCGACCACATCGCCGACGCCATGCTGACGGACCTGCCCACACCGCTGTACACCGTCGTCGACGAGGCCGACCACGAGTCCAGGTCCGCCTGGAAGCGGGCCGGGTTCACCATGGCTCGCCGCGAGTGGGGCTACGACGTGCCCACGGACCCCCTGGTCACCGGGCTCGGCCCGGTACGGCCGCCGGCAGGCGTGACGATCGTGCCCTTCGGCCAGGCCGAGGAGGACCCGCTGCGCGCCCTGGACCGCCGCGTCCGTGACGAGGTCGAGGCCACCGTCGGATGGCGGACGATGCCGGCCGAGGTGCTGCCCCGCCCGGCGGGAATCACCGTGCTCGACCCGTCGAAGTACGCGGCGGCTCGCCGCTCCGACCGGTACGTGGGCCTGATCCGGATCGCACCGCTGCCCCGGCAGCCACGGATCGGGCTGATCGCCGTACGGGCCGACGACCACCGCCTCGGCATCGCCCGGGCGCTGCTGGCCCACTCGCTCGATGCACTGCACCGCTCCGGGACCGCTTCGGCCTGGGCCGAGGTGGACGAGTCCAACGCGGCGGCCGTCGCCCTGTTCGAGGGCGTCGGCGCCCGCCGCACGGCCGGCACCCTGGAACTCGCCCGGAGCTGACACCCGCCATACGCATCAGCCGGACCGCCGAAGAACGGAAGTAGCAACAGACATGACGAAATCAGCAGGGGGCGTGGAAGTCGAAGGCACCGTCGTCGAGTGTCTTCGCAACGCCACCTTCAAGGTGGAGCTGGAGAACGGGCACACGGTGCTCGCCCACATCAGCGGGAAGATCCGCAAGAACTACATCAAGATCCTTCCGTACGACCGTGTGCTCGTGGAACTCAGCCCCTACGACCTCACCCGCGGCCGGATCCGCTACCGATACCGGTCGTAGCGGAAGGAACTCCTCCTCGGCGTCCAGGGTGATCATGAGCGGCCACCCTGGGCCGAGGACACCGGATGCCGTCGACCCTGCCCGCCTCCGGGCAGGGTCGACGGCTCTCCCCGGGGAAGCGCGTCGCGGGCTCCCCCGGGCGGGTTCCACTACCCCTCGATCCGGACCTTGTCGGCCTGCATCCCTTTCTGGCCCTGGACGGCTTCAAAGGTGACCTTCTGACCTTCGCTCAGGGACTTGAAGCCGTCCCCTTCGACCGACCGGAAGTGCACGAACAAGTCGGGGCCGGACTCCGGGGAGATGAAGCCGTAGCCCTTCTCGTCGTTGAACCACTTCACGGTGCCGTTCTGCCGCTCGGCCATTTCTTCTCCTGCTGCGTTCGAAAGCCTCTGCACTGCAATGCTGTCACAAGGGGTGACATATCGCACACGCTGAGCAAGGCCCTCAGTGCCTCGGTCCCCCCGCGGGTCAGGCGACCTTGACCGCGCTCCAGGCCGCGGCCACCGTGGCGTACTCGGGGCTGGTGGCGCCGTAGAGGTCCTTCGCCGCGTTCAGGGTCGCGGTTCTGGCGCCCTTGTAGTCCGTGGTGGAGGTCATGTAGACGGTCAGCGCCCGGTACCAGATGGCGGAGGCCTTCTTGTTGCCGATGCCGGTGACGGTGGCGCCGTTGCAGGTGGGGCTGTTGTAGGTGACGCCGTTGATGGTCTTGGCGCCGCTGCCCTCGCTCGCGAGGTAGAACCAGTGGTTGCCGACACCCGAGGAGTAGTGCACGTCGAGCCGGCCGACCGACTTCGACCAGCAGTCGGCGGAGCCGCCGTCCAGGGACGGCTTGTCGAAACGGCGCAGCCACGGCGGGGTGGACTGGTCGCTGAACAGGTAGTCGGGGGTGTCGACGGGGTTGTTCGCGTACCACTCGACCATGGTGCCGAGGATGTCGCTGGTGGCCTCGTTCAGGCCGCCGGACTCACCGCTGTAGCGCAGGTTGGCGGTGGCCGAGGTGACGCCGTGGGTCATCTCGTGGCCCATGGTGTCGAGGTCTACCTGCTCGGGGTCGACGCTGCCGTCGCCGTCACCGGTCAGCATGCAGAAGCAGGAGTCCGACCACTGGGCGTTGTCCCAGTTGGTGCCGACGTGGACGAACACGGTGGCGCCGCGGCCGTCGTTCTTGATGCCGTTGCGGCCGAAGGTCGTCTTGTAGTAGTCGAAGGTCTTCGCGGTGTTGGCGTGCGCGTCGACGGCCGCGGTGGCGCGGTCGGCGGAGAACTTCCGGCCGTCGCCCCAGATGTTGTCGGCATCGGTGAACAGAGTGCCGGAGGAGCTGTTCAGCGACGAGGACGAGGCGTTGTGCGCGTCCTTGGTGATGTGGCCGCGCACCGGGTCGATCAGGGCGAAGGAGCCGTTGGCCTGCTGCGTCGTGTCGATGCTGACGTCACCGGTGTACTCGGAGTGGCCGGTTCCGGTCGACTCGCGCTCGGCGTCGTAGTTCTCGATCGCCGCGCCGGTGGCGGCGTCGGTGACGAAGACCTCGCCGTGCGGCTGGCCCTTGTCGCCCAGTCCCTGCACGGTGGTGCGCCAGGCCAGGCGCGGGGCGCCGTCGGCGGCCCACACGATCAGCTCGGGGGTGGACTTCGCGTGGCGCACCAGTCCGTGGGAGCGCTGCAGGGCGCCGGCCGCGGCGCCCTTGGCGCCGACGGCGGGAGTGACGGACTTGAGTGCGACCTTGTGGGCCTTGGCGCGGGTGGCTCCCTTGAACGAGCCGTCGGCCTTCTGGTGGACGACGAAGTCGCCGCCGACGACGGGGAGGCCGCGGTAGGTCCGCTCGAAGCGGACGTGCTGGGTGCCGTCGGCGTCGATGACGACGTCCTTCACCTTGAGCGCCTGGCCCGCGCCGAACCCGAAGGTGTCGGCGTGCCGGGTCACGTTCGCCTTGGCCTGGGATATCGCCGTGCTGCGGACGGAGGCTCCGTGCTGGGCTCCGCTGTTCTGGGAGTACGCGGGTGCGGCCATCGCGCCCGCGGTGATGACGCCGGCGGCGACCATCGCGGAAAGGGCAAGAAGGGGACGGGGCATGACGGGGTGATTCCTTCGCTCGTCGTGGGGTGACGACGTCCTTGGGACGTTGACGCGAAGTGTTCACCAGGTGACATGTTCCTGACGTGATCCCATCTGGGATATAACTGCGGAGCTATAGGGGACAGGGACTGGAGGCCCGGCCGGTCACATGCCCCCGCCGAGGGCGAATTCCTCTCCCCCGCCCTCCCACCAGGCCAGATACCGCGGCCGCTGCCGCACCAGCGACAGATAGGCGGCCAGCAGCCCCTCGTACGCCGCGTCGGCCAGCTCCGGCGGAACCGATTCCGTGTTCCAGGCCAGCAGGAGGCGCCGGTACAACGGGACGTCGACGAGCGGCCGTTGCACGGTGCCCTCGGCGGAGACTTCGGCGGTCGGCCACACGCCGCAGACGGCACGCCGGCCCGCGACCAGGAGCTGGGCCACGGACAGGTCCGGCGTCACATGGGCGATGCGCGGAGTGAATCCCGCCGACTGGCAGGTGAGATGGAGGTAGGCGTGCATACCGCTCTCGTCGGCCTCCGGCATCACCCAGTCCTCACCGGCCAGCTCATGGAGGCTGACCGCCTTCTGGCACGCCAGCGGGTGGTCCTCGGCGAGCAGCACGAAGACCGGCTCGCGGAGCAGGGTGCGTGTCGCCACCCACTCGCCGACCGGGAGGGGGAAGCCCGGGAACTCGCCGAACACCGCGATGTCGCACTTCGACAGGCTCAGCAGCTTCACCAGCGTGTGCACGGAGCGGCGGGCGTCGATGCTGAGCCGGCGTTCCGGGACGAGTTCGAAGAGGGCGGCGACCAGCAGGGACACCAGAGGGCCGGCGGTACCGCCCGCCCGCAGCGGGGCGGCGGCCTGTTTGTCCGCCTCGGCCGCCGAACGCGCGTGTTCGCGCAGCCGGTCGAAGCCCGCGACGAGGTCGCGGGCGCAGCGCAGGACGTACTGCCCGTTCTCGTTCGGTGTCACCCCGTCGGCACTGCGGACGAAGAGCGGGCCGCCCAGCTCGTGTTCGATCCGCTTCAGCTGGGCGCTCGTGGCGGGCTGGGAGAGCTGAAGCCGTGCGGCGGCCTTGCGGATGCTGCCGGACTCGGCGACCGTGAGCAGCATCCGGAGGTGCCGGAACTCGAGGTGCATGACCGTCCCCCGCTCAGCGCGGGGAGCCCCTACACCCCCCGTGACCTGCAGAACCACCTGCCCGACGGCATGGTGACCAAGAGTCCGCCGGAGTTGTTGAGGCTGCAACCACGGGTTGGTAAAACCTGTGGTTGCAGAGTCTCGGCCCGTCCCCGGCATCATGAAGCCGCATGCGGTATCGGTGTGTTGCGTCGCCTTTGCCCTCGGGCTTCCTCTCGCCACCGGCGCCCGAGGAGTCGACGGCGCTCGTGGCGGTGGCCGTGGCCCGCGAGGCCTGCTCGGTCAGGCGGGTGACCGCGACCGGCCGACCGGTTCCTCAGCTGAATTCCGAGCGGCGCAGGTAACGATCCGGGAAAGCGCCGGGACGGCTTCCACCCCCATATCCTCATCCGATGCGGCGAGCCGCCGCGTGCGGCCGGCCCGTGTCCGCCAGTCGCGCGAGGGCACGTCCTCGTCAGCGGCACGTCCTCGTCAGCGGCACGTCCTCGTGAGCGGCACGAACGACACGCACGTTCTGGATCAGCACACGGCACCCGGAGGGGAAGCGCATGGTGGGCATCGGAGGGGACCGGACTTCGGCGCGAACGCGGGCGTCCGCGGTGATGCTGGGGGCCGCACTGGTGCTCGCCGGGTGCTCCTCGGGGGGCGGGACGGGCGAGCCGGGTACCGGCAACGCCCGACAGCCCGCGTCCGAAGGACGGTTCTGGGTGAACCCGGACGGTAGCGCGGCCCGCCAGGTGGCCGCCTACGAGAAGGCGGGCAAGAGTGCCGAGGCCGCGCAGATCCGGAAGATCGCCGGGCAGCCCACGGGGCAGTGGATCGGCGTGGAGAACGCGGAGAGCGAGGCCCGCGGCATCACCGAGGCGGCCGCGGCGTCCGGCCGCACGGCGCTGCTCGTCCTCTACAACATCCCGCACCGCGACTGCGGCCAGTACTCGCGGGGCGGCGTGGCCGGAGGCAGCGCCTACCGTGCCTGGATCGACGCCGTCGCGCGGGGCATCGGAGACCGCCGCACCCTGGTCGTCCTCGAACCCGACGCCGTGCTCCACGCCGTGGACGAGTGCATCACCGCCCCCCTGCGCGGGGAACGCTACGACCTCCTCGAGGACGCCGTCACCAAACTCAAGTCCCTGAAGGGCACCGAGGTCTACCTGGACGCGGGCAACCCCGGCTGGGGCCGCCCCGAACAGCTCCGCGAGCCGCTCCAGCGGGCAGGCATCGGCCGGGCCGACGGCTTCTCCGTCAATGTCTCCAACTTCTTCTCCACCGAGGACTCCATCGCCTACGGCAAGCAGCTGTCGGCCGAGGTGGGGAACAAGCACTTCGTCATCGACACCAGCAGGAACGGCAACGGGCCGTACACCGAGGGCGATCCGGCCCAGCGGTGGTGCAACCCGCCCGGCCGGGCCCTCGGTGAGGTCCCGACCACGAAGACGGCCGACCCCCTGGTGGACGCGTACCTGTGGGTCAAGCGCCCCGGGGAGTCGGACGGCACCTGCAAGGGCGGCCCCCCGGCGGGCCGGTGGTGGGCCGGCTATGCGCTCGCCCTTGCCAGGAACACCAGGTGACGCGACCGCGGTGAGCGGCTACGGGACCTTGACCCACTGAGCCTTCGAGGGCGTGCCCCGGCCGTCGGCTATGAACAGCATGTACCAGCCGGACGGCACCAGGTTGCGGTTCTCGGGGACGGTGACCGTGATCCGGTCACCCGAGTTCGTGAAGTCCAGGGCGACGGACCGCTGATCGACGTCCGTCACATGCGTCGAGGCGCTCGGCCGGATCAGCCGTACCTTCTCGATGCTCGACGCCTGCCGCGAGGTGAACGTCCCGTAGCCGCCGCGGGCGATCGTCTGCGGCCCTCCGCCGAGGTCCGGCCTCGGGCCCCGGTACAGATACGGAGGTGTGTAGATCTCGATCCGCTGCTCGAACTTCCCGGGCCGGGTGTTCTCCTTGTCGCCGTACAGCGAGTCGGAGCCGAAGAACATCACCCTCCCGTCCGGCAGCAGAATCGATCCGGAGTGGTAGTTCCGTCCGACCAGCGGATCGGCGACCCGGGTGAGGCTGTTGCTGCCCGGGTGGTAGAGGCGCGCCTGGAGGATGTCGGAGCCACCGCGGCCCCGGTAGTCCTCGGAGCCGCCCGACACCAGCACCGTGTCGTCCGGCAGGATCGAGGTCTGCGGATACCGGGTCCCTTTCGCCAGCAGGGGCCCGTCGACGAAGCGCGGGTGCTTCGCCTTCAGGTCGATCAGGCGGGTCTTCCTGCTCGCCGCCTTCGACTCGCCGACCCCGCCGCCGCCGATCACCAGGAACCTCTGGTCCTGGGCCGGTGGCAGCAGCACCGTCCCGGACGTCTCCATCCGGGTGGAGTCGCCGAGCCCGGGCACCTCGGTGAACTTGTTGCTGCCGACGTCCCAGATCCCCGGCTTCCGGCCCACGTCGGCCGGCCCGTACCCGGCGTTCGAACCCGAGTAGAAGACCTTGCCGTTCAGCATCAGGAACAACGCCGGGTAGGTCGGGAACTGCCGGGTCTTCCCGGTGTACGCCCATGTACGGGTCCTGGGGTCGAAGACCTCGTTCTTGCCCGGCACCAGTTGACCGATGTCGTCCAGACCGGAGACGCTGAGGACCTTGCCGTCCGAGAGGGTCGTGAGCGTCGGGTACCAGCGGGCCTCGCTCATCGGGTCGACCTTGATGTAACGCTCCGCGACCGGGTCGAACTCGTAGGCGTCGCGGATGCCCTGGAAGTCCTTCTTGTCGAGGGCGAGTTTCTGCGCGATGCCGTACGTGTTGCGTGCGTCGGTGCCGGTGAGATCCCGGATCCGGTAGTTGTCCTGGGTGCCGGTCTCGTACGCGGTGCCGCTCTTGCGGGCCTCGACGTAGACGCGGCCCAGACCCGGGTCGTTGCGCAGGAAGGCACCGGTGGCCCGGTCGAATACCTTCTTCGCCCGCGGGACGAGCACGGGGTCCTTGGACACGAACGTCTTGCCGTTGGCTTTGCCGGTGAACTCGGTGCCCGCGGGCAGTGTGATCGGCTTGTCGGGGTTCTCGTTGTGGACGATCATCAGGCCGCCGGCCTTGGTCACGTCCCCTTTGAGCTTCTCGTACCGTTTGGTCCCGCCCGCGATCAGCAGACTGCCGTCGGCGAGCTGGGTGTGGCCGGTACAGAAGAGGTCGCTGGGCGTCGGGACCTTCTTGATCGTGCCCTTGACCGGGTCCCAGATCCGGGTGTCGAACTTCTTCGCGTCGAAGTTGGCCTGGTTGTTGCCCGAGCCCGCGATCAGCAGCACCTTGCCGGTGTGCAGAAGTGCTGCGTGAATGGTGTCCTGACGGTACTCCGGGGGGAACTCCATGATCTCCCAGCGGCCGTTGGCCGCCTTGTACTCGGGCCTGTTGATCTTGTACTCGTGGTACTCCGCCGTCCCGAAGCGGTACAGCCACGGTCCGTTCATCCCGGCCAGCGCGAGTACCACGGCCGCGGCCAGCGCGGGTCGACGCGGACGGCGGCGGCCGGCCTGCTGCTTCATCCCTTGTGTCCCCTCGGTCCGCCGACGGCGATCTGCACGGTCTGCGTGTCCAGCGGCTCCGGCACGGCCGGAGCCGGTGCGGCTCCGCCCCTGACCGCGGCATGGCGGCGCCTCTTCTTCGGCCGCCGTGACTCGTGGCGCCAGACGAAGAGGGGGAACGCCGTGATGAGCATGGCGAAGGCGGCCCAGGTGAGCATCGCCGGATGGGAGTGCCCGAGGACGAGTCCGGCGACGACGGAGCCGCCGAAGACGGCGATGAAGTACCAGTGGTACCGGAAGGTGGCGAACCAGGTGTCCGGACTTGCCGAGTCTCCCTTGGGAGTCACCACGAACCTGCTCTTGCGGCGCAGCAGCGAGTCGATCAGCGCCTTGGCGTACAGCGGCGCGGACAGGGCCGACATCACCATGCCGGCCACGCCACCGGAGCCCTGCGGTTCGTGCGGCGAGACGTTGTGCCGCCGGTTCCAGACGTACAGGCCGATCTGGAGCGAGGAGGCGTTGCCGTACAGCATCAGCCACACGGTCGGGTCGATGTTCACACCCGAGGCGCCCAGGCCCAGGAAGAGCAGGCAACTCGCCGCCGCCAGAATCCAGTTGAGGGCGGACATCGGGTAAAAGATGATCATCATCGTGTAGTTGAAGAGCTTGCCCGGCGGCAGCGAGTACCAGCCCTTCCAGTACTGCTTGAGGATCGTCTCGTACGTTCCGCGTGACCAGCGCATCTGCTGGGTGAAGAAGTCCGTCCAGGCGGCGGGGCCCTCACCGACCGCGAGTACGTCCGGGGTGTACACGGACTTCCACTTGCGGCCGGTGGCCGGGTTCCTCGCCCGGTGCATCTCGAACCCGGTGGCCATGTCCTCGGTGATCGAGTCGTACAGCCCGCCGATCTGCCGGATCGCCTTGATGCGTACGGCGTTCGACGTGCCCACGAACATGGGGGCGCCGTATCTGTTGCCGGCACGCTGGATCAGGGCGTGGAAGAGGAACTGCTGGGACTCGGCCGCCTTGGTGACGAAGTTGTCGTAGTTGCCGTAGACCTGCGGGCCGATGACGAAACCGACGTCCGGGTCGCGGAAGTAACCGAGCATCCGCTCCAGGTAGTTGGGCAACGGGACGTGGTCGGTGTCGACCGAGGCGAAGAAGTCGTAACCGTCACCGTGCGCGTCCAGCCAGGCGTTGTAGTTGCCGTGCTTGGTCCTGGCGCGGTGCGGGCCCTTGGACCGGTTCCAGCGGGCGACGCCCTTGCGGGAGAAGTGGTGCACGCCGAGCCGGGCGCAGACCTCCTTGACGGCCGGGTCGTCACCCTCGTCCAGCAGCCATAGGTGCAGCGTGCCCCTGTGCCGCAGCTTCACGGCCGCCTGCAGTGTCTTCGTGACCATCTCCAGCGGCTCCTTGCCGGGCACGAAGGAGGTGAGGAAGGCGACACGGGTGCCGGTCTCGGGCACGACGGGGACCGGGTCGCGGGCGACGAGGGTGGCGTGTGCGTTCGACAGCACGTTCAGGCAGCGGAAGAACTCGATCAGGCCTATGGAGACCAGCATCACGGTGTCCAAGGCCGGCAGGAAGTCGTAGGCCGGGTAGTCGCGTCGGGTCCAGTGCTCGGGCTGGAGCAGCCAGAACAGCAGGACCAGGGAGAGTACCGGGGCCGCGCCCAGGATGAGTGCGGCGCGTATCCGGTGCGGCTCCTGCGAGAGCAGCGAGCGGTATCGCACGCGGTACGGCTCGCCCGGGCGGGGCTGGGTGAGGGGTCCCGCCAGCCGGCTGTAGTGCTCGTAGTCGTACTTCGGCGGTCTGTTCCCGGCCCGCCGGGACTGGCTGGTCCGGTGCGGGACCACCCGGAGCCGGATCGTCTCCGACGGGTCGGTGCCGCGTTCCCGGCTCTGCCGGGGGCCCGCCGGCGTCGGTCTCATGAGTCGTTCCCCCACACGCGGGCCACCGGGTACGCGTCCCGGACGGACGGCAGCCGCATGGGCCGCAGACATGTGATGGTGCGGTTGAACAACTTCACGTGAATCCCTTTCAGGGTCGGCTGCCTTTCGGCGCTCACGCCTGGTGGCGCATCCCCTGAAACGTAGATCCAATCGCCGTTACCATCCCGGCGGGCGATTGAACTTCGCACCGGGATTCAGAATTCCGTCGTCGAATTCATCCCCTGAGCACAATCCGGCACACCGCGGTCCGGTGGCTGGCACAAGGCCCCGGCCGCATTCGCTTCGGACGATTCTCACGCCGCGGTGGGCCACGCCTGCTGGCCGGGCGGCAGTGCCTGCTCGGTCCAGATCGTCTTGCCGCTGGGCGTGTAGCGCGTGCCCCACCGCTGAACCAGCTGCGCGACGATGAACAGGCCCCGTCCGCCTTCGTCGTAGGTGGCGGCATGACGCAGATGGGGGGAGGTGTGCCCGCTGTCCGACACCTCGCATATGAAGGTACGGTCCCGGATCAGCCGCAGTTGTATCGGCGCGGAGGCATGCCGCAGGGCGTTGGTGACGAGTTCACTGATCACCAGACCGGTGGTGAAGGCCAGTTCCTCCAAGCCCCACTTCTCCAGTTGCTGGTCCGCATGGGTCCGCGCCAGGCCGACCGATGCGGGCCGGGCGGGCAGCTCCCAGACGGCGACTTGCTCCGCGTCCAGCAGCCGGGTGCGTACGAGCAGCATCGTGACGTCGTCCCTGGCCGGCTCACCGGCGTGCAGGCCCGCCAAGGTCTGGTCGCACAGGCCCTCAAGTGGTCGCGCGGGGCCGCCCAGGACCCGGGCCAGCTGTTCGAGGCCCACATCGATGTCCTGTTCCCGCGATTCCACCAGCCCGTCGGTGTACAGGGCCAGCAGGCTGCCGTGGGCCAGGCTGATCTCCGTGTTCTCGAACGGGAGGCCGCCCAGCCCCAGCGGCGGCCCGGGCGGCAGGTCCGGAAAGCTGACCACACCCGTGCGGGGATCCACGACGGCCGGTGGCAGATGGCCCGCGCTGGCGACGCTGCACAGACCGCTGACCGGATCGTAGATCGCGTACAGGCAGGTCGCCCCGACCGCGTCGTCATAGACCTGCTGGCCCTCCTGACCTGACCGCGCGTCCGCGCCCGTGTCGCTCCACCCGCCCGGGGCGCCGGCCCCGCCCGCGCGGGCGGAGGTCCGCGTCCCCCGGTCGGCGCCCCAGTCGGCGCCGTCCATGGTCTGCCCGACCAGGTCGTCGAGCCGGCTCAGCAGCTCGCCGGGGGCCAGGTCCAGCCGGGCCAGGGCCCGCACCGTGGTACGCAGGCGCCCCATCGTGGCCGCGGCGCGCAGACCGTGACCGACGACGTCTCCCACCACCAGCCCCACCCTGGTTCCGGACAACGGGATCACGTCGAACCAGTCACCCCCGACGCCGACCTGACTCTCCGCCGGCAGGTACCGGCAGGCCACTTCCAGCGCGCTCTGGGCGGGCAGACGGTGTGGCAGCAGGGTGCGCTGGAGTGTCACCGCCGCCTTGCGCTCCCTCGTATAGCGGCGGGCGTTGTCGAGGCAGACCGCGGTGTGCCTCACCAGCTCGTCACCCGTGGTGCGCTCGTCCGCGTCGAACGGGAACGACGTGTGCTCGCGCAGGAAGGTGACGATGCCCATGGTGACTCCACGGGCGCGCAGCGGCATCACCAGACACAGCGGCGCCGCGGCACCGGGTGCGGCGGATCGCCTGCCGGACACCCCTGCCCCGCTCCTCTCCAGTACGAGTTCGCCGGTGGCGAGGCAGACGGCCTGCGGTGACCCCGGCGCGTACCAGACCGGGTGGCCGCAGGACGGAGCGGCGAAGCGGTCCTCGCCCGCCCCGTCCCGGCCGCCGACGCGACCACGCCTGGCCACGCGCATCAGGGGCTGGCGCACGCTTCCCGCCGTGGGCTCCTCGCCGTCCAGGACCACCGACACCAGATCCACCATGATCTCGTCGCAGAACCCGGGCACGGCCACATCGGCGAGTTGCCCTGCGGTCTCCTCGACGCTGAGCGTGGCGCCGATCCGCCTCCCGGCCAGCGCCATCAGCGTCAGCCGCTGCTGTGCTCGATAGCGGTCGGTGATGTCGTAGGCGTCCTCACATACCCCGAGGGTGTTCCCGCGCCCGTCCAGCAGGCGGTAGTAGGAGCACGACCAGACGTGGTCCACTTGCGCCTCCGCGGGTGGCCGTGCGCGGAAGTGCAGGTCTATGACGGGCTCTCCGGTGTTCAGCACCCGCCGCATGACTTCCCACAGTGTCGGCCCGTATCCCTCCGTCAGCACCTCGCCCACGCCGTACAGGTCCTCGGAGGTCTTGCCGACGTATTCCGACAGCGGTGCCCCGACCTCCTGGTCGGACGCCGCGTTCGCCCAGGCCAGCCGCAGCTCGGCGTCGTAGATCGCAAGACCGATCGGGGACTGGGTGGCCAGGCCGTGCAGCATGGCCTGGCCGGCCTCCCAGACCTGCTCCTCCTGAAGACCCGCGGCGGCCAGCACCCACGCCGGCCGTGCTTCGCCTTGGTCGACCGGACACACGGTGACGGCCACTTGCTCGGCGTGACCGTCGCGGTGCCGCACCGTGAGGACCTCACTGAACGTCTTCCGTGCCCCGATGTCGTCCGCCGGTACCGCTCTGGGGACGGCGAGCAGGCTCGCCCCCGTGCGTCCGATCACCTCGTCCGGTGGGTAGCCGAGCAGCTGCTGTGCGGCGGGGCTCCAGCCGATCACCACGCCACGAGCATCCAGGACCGCCGTAGCCGCCCTGGTCAGGGCGAGCGGCCCACCGATGTCGAAAGCGCTGACCGTATTCTTCGGACCCATCACGCACTCAACCTGATCTCGTCCATCTCCCACCATCCGCCCCCGGCGAGGCCGGCACAACCCGGGCGGGCTCGGCCCGCCACGGCCGCGCCGGCCTGCCGGCCGTGGCCGCGCCGGGCCTGACCGCCTCATCCGGTCGTCGGCGTGAGGGGACCGCAGCGTGCCGTGGCCGCATGCGCCGGACCAGCCGGGGCGAGGGCACGCCGGGTCCTGCGCCCAGCGGAGCGCGGGGCACGGGGCAGGCCCGTGCTCGTGGCCCGCGCCGCACGCACGATTGTGCGCGGACGCGGAAACATCCCTGAGTTCTTGTCAGATTGCGACGAGAACAGGGTTGTTTTCCGGCATGGACATCCGGCGTCGTTAGAGTCGGCTTCACCGCTCGCCCCACCGATTCGGGGCTCCCCCACACATGCCCGGTCGACTGGGGCGAGCGGCATGTCGTCGCTCGGTGACGTGCGCCTGCGGTCCCGGGATCGGTCGAACGGAAATCGTCCACTATTGACATGGACCTGCAATTTTGTGCGCCGGATACGGACTCCCGCCGCGACTCGCAGACGAAGAGACGTATTGGTCGCCAGATATGGCCACGAATTCCAGCGGTCTGCCATAGTCCCCCGCACCAGCGAGTGCATCCGCGCCGCCAGGACGCCGAAACGGCGGCGGGATGCCCGGTCATGCGCTGATCTCTGTCTTTCAGTCTGCCGAAGTCGAGGAGAAGTCATGAAAAAGGCGTGTTGTCGCGTGGCGGGTGCGGTCGGCACGGCCGTGCTCGTACTCGCTGGGTGCTCGGCCGGATCGGGTACCGACCATGCCGACGGCCCGGTGACCATCACGTTCTGGGGCTGGGCCGGCGGATATGCGGACGCCGTGAAGGCGTTCGACAAGGCGCATCCCGACATCAAGGTCGACTATCAGGAAGTGCTTCCCGGCGCCAAGGGCGGCTATCAGAAGATGCTGAACGCGGTACAGGCCGACAACGCACCCTGTCTCGCCCAGGTGGGTTACGAGTCCTTGCCGAGCTTCGCCGCCCAGGGCGCCTTGCAAGATGTCGCGCGGTATGCGAATGCGGACAAGGGAGACTTCCAGCCTGCGGCTTGGCGGTCGGTCACGCTCGGCGACGCGGTCTACGGCGCGCCGGTCGACACGGGCCCCATGGCGATGTTCTACAACAAGAAGGTCTTCGCCTCCCTCGGTCTGAAACCCGCGACCACTTGGGCCGAGTACAAGGCACAGGCCAAGAAGATCCATGCTTCGAAGCCGGGCAGGTACATCTCCTCGCCCTACCTGAACTACGACTACGCGGGACTGGCGTGGCAGGCCGGCGCAGGATGGTTCGCCACCGAAGGCGACGCCTGGAAAGTCACCATGGGTTCCAGGGCGAACAAGAAGGTCGCGGACTACTGGCAGGGTCTCGCGGACGACGGTCTGATCGGAAAGGCACCCATGTACGACCAGTCCTGGTACACCGGACTGGGCAACGGGAACATCGCCACCGTCATCGGTGCCGTCTGGCAGGCGGGTGTCATCAAGGGCGGCGCGAAGGACGGGGCGGGCGACTGGGCCGTGGCGCCCCTGCCCCAGTGGAAGCCCGGTGAGAACCGGGTGGGGAACGCCGGCGGATCGGCCACCGCAGTCCTCAAGGGATGCAAGTCCCCCGAAGCCGCCTGGGAATTCGCGCACTGGCTGAGCACCGACAAGAAGGCGTACGGCGGCCTGGTCACCAAGGCGGCGCTGTACCCGGCCGCGACCGAACTGCTCAGCCTCCCGCAACTCAACCGCGGTGACCCGTACTTCGGGGGCCAGAACATCTACAAGGTCTTCGCCGAGGCGGCCCCGAAGGTCGGCACCGGCTGGAGCTGGGGCCCGGTGATGACGAAGACCGTCGCCGACCTGGACGACGGGCTCGGCAAGGCCTGGGCAGGCAAGGGCGGCACCATCGGCGACGCGCTGCGCACCGCGCAGGAGAAGACACTTGCCGAAATGAAGAGCCAGGGCCTGAAGACCAGCCAATAGCCGACAGGAGCAGCCGACGGCCCATCACAGGTGCGGGCCGGTCCGAGGGGCCGGTCCGCACCGGCTGCGCGGCTGCGTGGAGAAAGAGATTTCGTGATCACACGCAGCACTGCGGCAGGATACGCCGCCAGAGCCCGTCATCGACGGCCACCGCCCCGGGGAAAGAGGGACATCGCGCTGAACAAGCGCAGCCTGTTCCTGTTCTGCGGACCGTTCGCGGCGCTCTTCGTCGCGATGTACGTCGCGCCCATCGTCTACGCGGCCGTGAGCAGCCTCTACGTCGTGAAACGGAGCGGGCTCGGGCTGGCGCCGCCCACCCGCACCTTCGAACCGTTCAGCAACTTCGCTCATGCGTTCGGAGACAAGGACTTCGTCGCCGCCCTGGAACGCGTGGCGTTGTTCGCCGTCGTCCAGGTCCCCCTCATGCTCCTGCTCGCGCTGGGCCTCGCGCTGCTCATCGACGCCCGCTCCGCCCGCGGCAAGGGCTTCTTCCGGCTCGCGGCCTTCATGCCCTACGCGATCCCGGGCGTCAGCGCCGCACTGATCTGGTCCTTCATGTACTCGCCGGACTCGAGCCCGCTGAACGGACTTCTGGAGCCGGCGGGAATCAGCATTCCCTTCTTCGACGACGATGTCGTCCTGTGGTCCGTGGCCAACATAGTCACCTGGAGCTGGACCGGCTACAACATGATCGTCATCTACGCCGCGCTCCAGGCCATACCGCGCGAGGTCCTGGAAGCCGCCAAGATGGACGGCGCCTCGGCCTTGCGCATCGCGTGGAGCATCAAGGTTCCGGCGGTCAGGAGCGCGCTCGTGCTCACGGCGGTCTTCTCCATCATCGGTTCGGCCCAGCTCTTCAACGAACCGGCGGTACTGCAGCCCATCTCCAGCGGCGCGGTCTCGTCGGCCTTCACACCGATCATGTCGGCCCAAGCCGCAGTGACCGCCGGCAACTACCCTTACGCGGCAGCGCAGTCGGTCGTTCTCGCCGCGGTGGTGGGGCTGCTCTCGTTCGTCTTCTTCAAGCTGACCCGCAGGGGTGAGCCACGGTGACCGCGAAGAGAGGGACGCCGCCCCCGCCGAGCAGGCTCGAGACGACGGCGATGAGCCGTGGTGTCGTCAGCGGGCTCCTCCTGGTCTCGACCGTCTACTTCCTCTTCCCGCTCTGGTGGCTCGTGGTGTCAGCCACCAAACCGTTCGGAAGACAGTTCAGCGGCAACGGCCTGTGGTTCGAAGGCTTCGGCCTGCTCGACAACCTCACCCGGCTGTCCGCGCAGAACGACGGCATCTTCTGGCGCTGGATGCTCAACAGCCTCCTGTACTGCGGTGTCGGAGCGGCGGCGGGAACCCTGCTGTCCGCCACGGCGGGCTACACACTGGCCAAGTACCGGTTCCGCGGACGCGCCGCCCTGTTCGGAGCGGTCCTCGCCGCCGTGCTGGTGCCGAAGATCCTCTTCACGCTGCCGCTCTACCTCATGTTCTCGGGCATCGGCCTGATCAACAACCCGCTCGCCGTCCTGCTGCCGGGCATGGTGAGCCCCTTCGGGGTCTACATCGCCCGGATCTTCGCGGAGCAGTCCCTGCCCGACGACATCATCGAGGCGGGCCGGATGGACGGCGCGAGTGAGACCCGGATCCTTCGCAGCATCTGCTTCCCGACGATGCTCCCGGTGCTCGTGACGATCTTCCTCTTCCAGTTCGTCGAGATCTGGAGCAACTACCTCCTGCCTGCCATGGTCCTCACCGACGACCGGCTGCAACCGGTGTCCGTCGGGCTGGTCGGCTGGAACGCCAGTCACATCGCGGTACCACGACCGCTGGTGATCACCGGGTCGCTCGTCTCCGTGATCCCGCTGGTCGTCGTCTTCATCGCCCTGCAGCGGTTCTGGCGCTCGGGCATGACCGCAGGGGCGGTGAAGTGACCGCGCGCCCCGGCCGGCCCGCGCCGCGTCCGGCGGTCGGGCAAGAGCGGGGGCGCGCACCGGAACGCGTCGAACTGTCCCGGGGCGGTCATGGCCCCGGGGCCGTTCGGCTTCCCGTCCCCCACGGACGCGCAAGGAACGGCGGGTACGACACCTGGATGCGCTACTTCACGCCCAGTCCGCTGCATGAGCGCCTGGGCCTGGTGTGCCTGGGGGTCGGCATCCAGCAGGGCGTGCTGCCCGCCGTGGGCCCGCGGACCCTGGACCATCACGTCGCCGTGCTCGTCACCGTCGGCACCGGCTGGTACCAGACGCCCGACCGACGCCGCACCACCGTCACCGCGCCGAGCCTCATCTGGCTCACCCCGGGCGCTCCGCACCACTACGCATCCGATCCGGAGACCGGCTGGGACGAGGTGTTCGTCGACTTCACCGGACCGGCCACCGCCGCCTACACCCAGCTCGGCTACATCGAGCCGGACCGCCCGGTGGTCCCTCTCACCGATGCGTCCGCGTGCCACGCCACGATGGCCCGCATCGCCCGGGCGGCCCGCCGCGACAGCTCCCTGCTCGAAGTCGAGACGGCGGCCTTCGTCCACGAGCTGCTCGTGAACCTGCGCCTCGCCCGTGCCGACACGAACGCGGCCGGTGTCCCCGTCCTGGACGCCCTGGCCCGAGACGCCTGCCTGCCCCTCACGGTCGCCCAGCATGCCGCCCGACACGGCATGACCCCCGCCGAACTGCGTGCCGTCGTACGCCGGCACACCGGTCGCAGCACCAAGGACCACCTCCTGTCCCTGCGCCTGGGCCGCGCCCGGGAACTCCTGGTCCGCACCGACCTGCCCATTGCCGCGATCGCCCGCCGCGTGGGCTTCGACGACCCCGCCTACTTCTCCCGCCTCTTCACCCGGCGCGTCGGCCTCGCCCCCATCCGCTACCGCGAACGGCAGGGCCGCACGGTGCCGCGCGACTCGAGCACCCTCGTCCCGGCCCGAGTGGAGGGCGGGGGCGGCTCCCCTCCGTGCGGGAGCTGCTGACAGGCTCTCAGGGATGCGGTGGTTGCACTGGAGCGTCCGTGCACAGCCGTTCGCCCTCACCGCGCGGGACGGCGAGGGCGAACGGCAGCGGTCAGCAAGGGGACGGCGAGGCGAGGGCGAGCGGCAGCGGTCAGCAGGGGGACGGCGAGGGCGAGCGGCAGCGGTCAGCAGGGATTCTGGGCTTCCCAGACTGCGTAGGCGCCTGGCTCCTCTCCCGCTCCGATCCACCACTTGGCGCGCCACACCATGCTCTTGTGCGAGACCGCTTCCCCGCCTTGATACGCACGCGTGCCGTCCCAGGGTGGTGCCGTGCACGTGCCCGCGGGAACGGGGCCGGCCGCGGGAGGCATGGACGGGGCGGCGGAGACCGGACCGGCCGCGGGAGGTGTGGACGGGGCGGTGGAGACGGAGCCGGCCGCGGGAGGTGTGGACGGGGCGGCGGAGACCGGAGGCGTGGACGGGGCTGGAGGGCTCGGCGGGGCTGGGCGAGTGCCGTTCGAGGCGGCTTGCTCCCCGGCGATGAGGAGCAGCGCATCTCCGATGGGGCGTTCCGAGCCGTCGGAGGGAGTGTTGACCAGTCTTCCCTTCACCGCCATCGTGGTGGACCCCCCTCCGTCGAGGTTGACCGCCTGCCGTGCGCCCAGCGTCCGCATCAGTTCCGCCGCCTCGAGAAGGCTCAGTCCGTCGCTGATGCCCGGCTTGCGGCCGTTGGAGGTCACGAGCAGCACACGGCCCTGGGCGTCGACACCGAGAAGCGTGCGGGGAGCGGCCTTGAGTGCGTAGGTATAGGCCAGGCTGATCTCCTCGGGCTTGTCACCGCCGTAGTTCAGCGCGATGCGACCGTCGCGGAGCAACTGTGGTGCACCGCTGATGATGTCGTCGTCCTTTCCGAGCGGGACCTCATGGTGCTCCTCGTCGAAGATCTTGCTCTGGACGGACAGTACGGAGCCCTGCACGGCGTGACCGCGCAGCCAGGTCTCACCGGTTCCTATGCCGGCCAGCACGCTGCCTCCCTGGGGTACCTCGCCGCCCCGTGCGCGAAGCTCCGTCACCCGTCCAGAACCGTTGAGGACGGCCTCCACGCCTGCTCCGCCAGGCGTCTTCCGCCCCAACTCGTCCGTGAACCGGACGATTTCATCGGTGCGTGAACAGGATTCGTTGACCGTGGTCAGGGCGCGCTGGATCTGGGGCGGATGGCAGTTCCGGTCCGTCCCCGGCAGTCGGTTGATGCCGTTCACCGGGCTTGACTCGCTTCCGGACCGGACCCGGGTCTCGGTGGTCAGGTTCTTGAACTCGACGCCGAGCCCGTTGCCGCGAAGGATCGCAGCCACCCGCCCCTGCACCGCCGCGCTCTGCAGTTCGCCGTTGTACGCGGCGATGCCGACCGGCCCGCCTTCGATTCCGCGCGGGTCGTTCGGCATGGTGAAGAAGCTGCCGTTGGTGCCGACCAGGACCTTCCCCTGCTGCCCGGCCGTGGTGAGGTCGCGTTCGGCTGCTGCCGCCCTGTCGGTGACCTTCGCCGGACCGCTGACGGTGGCGCCGTGACTTGCCGTGAGAGACCCGGTGAAACGCTTCGGATCGATGAGCACCACCTGGACTTCCGTCCGCCCGCCTCCCAGGGCGCCGTCCGCTCCCGTCCACTCGACGGATGTCCTGAATCCGGCGAGCTTCTTCTGCTCGGCTCGCGCCTCCTCCGCCGTGGTGTACCTGCCGACCCGCACCCGTGTGCCGGCGAGCCCCGAGCGGTCTCCTTCCTCGGGCCACTCGATGGGTTCCGCACGGTAGGGGACGTTCCTCTCCTTGAGTTTCTGCACCGCCGCGGTGAGCGACTTCAGGGAGTGCAGATCCCCGATGTCCCCCTTTACCGTCACGGTCCAGTAGTCGACTCCGTTGTTGTCGTCGAAGACGCCTTCATACAGGTCGGCTCCATCGTCCACCGAGGTGTGCTTCCAGCCGGCCAGAGCGGCGGGCACCCCGGTGCCGGGCTCGTCACCGAATACCTGGCCGGCCACGCACACGGAACCGACGAGCGCTGTGGCGACGGCAGCTGTTCTCAGGCGTGTGCCCGTGTTCTTCGTACCCATGAGCACTCCTCTGCGGGGGAAGGGGGCCCGAGTCGGGGAAGTGCCGGGATGCCGGACACCGGACGGCGACTCGTGCGCGGACCGCGGATCCACAAATGAATCCGCGTTCCCCCATCTGCACCCGAACTCGGCACGAGGTCAAACGCCTGTTGCCGATGTGCGTCCGCTCCGCCTTCCTCTTGTTCCGCCTCACACAATTTCGGCCGGAACTGCCTCACGCACGGCAAACACCGTGCAAAGAGCCGGGATGAACCATCGGTGTCCGCCTCTGCAGCACGTGAGTCGCCCGCGGAGCCCGCGGCCAATCGACCAGGAGAGAATGCATGCGCAAGTCCACCGTCCTTGCAATCACCGCGCTGTGCGGGTCGTTGGCAGGGTTGCTGATCGCGAACGCCCAAGCGGACGAGGGCAGCCCGAAGACGGGTCTTCCGAGCCCTGACCACGTCGTCGTGGCAGTCTTCGAGAACCACGCGTACTCCCAGATCCTCGGCAGCCGTGACGCGCCCTACTTCAACGAACTGGCCAAGGACGGAGCAGAACTGACCCAGTCCTACGCGATCACCCATCCCAGTCAACCGAATTACTTCGCGATGTTTTCGGGCAGCACCCAGAAGATCACGGACGACAGCTGCTATTCCCCCGGCTTCAGCACGGAACCCAACCTCGCCTCCGAACTCATCGCCGCGGGAAAGACCTGGGGGAGTTACAACGAGGGGTTGCCCGAGGAAGGCGACACGACCTGTCAACAAGGCCGCTACGCACGGAAGCACAACCCCTGGTTCGCCTTCAGCAACGTGCCCACGACCACCGCCCACACCCTCGACGACTTCCCCACGGACTTCACCCGGCTCCCGCAGGTCTCCTTCGTGGTCCCGGACCTGTGCAACGACATGCACGACTGCTCGGTCACCACGGGCGACGGGTGGCTGAAGGAGAAACTCGGCGCCTACGCCGCGTGGGCCAAGACCCACAACAGTCTGCTCGTCGTCACGTTCGACGAGGACAACCGGCTGGCCGGCAACCGGATACCCACGATTGTTTACGGCGAGCCCGTCGAAGCGGGCAGTACGTCGGACACCACGTACAACCACTACGACCTGCTGCGCACCATCGAGGACATGTACGGCCTCGACCACGCGGGGAGCGCTGCCGACGCCGCCGGCATCACCGGCATATGGAATACGCGCGGTCCAGCCCCGGCGCCCGCCACCATCGTGCCCGGCACGCCGTCCGGGGGAACTTCGCCCGGGACGCCGGGCTCGGGCGGCACATCGTCCGGGAACAGCGGCGGCCCGATCGGCGGGAGCGGCATCTGTGCCACACCGGCGTGGGTTCAAGAAACGATCTACACCAGCGGGAATGTGGTCTCCCGCAACGGCCGCGTGTGGAGAGCCAAGTGGTGGACCAGGGGCAATGAGCCCGGAGGACCCACGGCGTACGGCGCCTGGGAGGACGAGGGCGCGTGCTGAGAGCACCGCGCAGCTGCGCGCCGCAGGTGCCGGGGTCGGCGTTGCGTCGGTTCTTGTCATTCGCATGAGACGACTCAGCCTGACTTGCGCACCGCGATGCGCCGAACGCCTCCCGCGCGGGACGTCGCGTCCGGGGCTGCCTCTTCCACGGCACCCATCATCACCGGCTACCGCGAACGGCCATGGCCACCGCGCCCGGGACGGCCGGGGGCGCGGCGCGCCGGCTCGGCCGGGGCGCCTCCCACGAGTCGTCGGTCCCTCGCAGCTCAGCCGGCAGTCCAAGGGAGGAATCATGTCGCGCAGTCGACGCGGAATCATCGCCGGCCTGGTGACAGGCATTGCGGCGATCACATCGTTGTCCGGTGCGGTCTATGCGATCGAGGGAGGTCAGGAGGCCACCGCGGACAACGCGCCCGCGGGAATGGTCCAGGTCAGCTCCGGTGGCGCCCTGTGCGGTGGGACGGTCATCCAGGCCAGGTGGGTGCTCACCGCCGCTCACTGCGTGCGAGGGGACGCGGCGCACACGACGGTGCGCACCGGCAGCCGGGAACTGAACCGGGGAACTGCGCTGGCAGTGTCCGCCACGCACACCGAGCCAGGCGCCGACATGGCGCTGCTGGAGCTGAAGGGCGAGGCAGCCGCCGTGCCCGTGCCGCTGGCCGACA
>NZ_JAERRK010000070.1 GCF_016741775.1 Streptomyces actinomycinicus
GCCCGACGAACTCGGCTCTTTCCAGACCGCCCACAAGCGGCTGATCAGATGGGCCGTGGACGGCACCTGGGAGATGATCCTCACCGCAGTCCTGGCGGCGGCAGACGCCGACGACGACATCGACTGGACGGTGTCGGTGGACTCCACGGTCGTCCGGGCCCACCAGCACGCCGCCGGGGCGCTCAAAAGGGGGCGGTCCGCTCCGGCGAGCCCGCCGATCACGCGCTCGGACGCTCCCGCGGCGAGCTGAGCACCAAGGTCCACCTGGCCGCAGACGGCCGCGCACGGCCTCTCGCCTTCACCGTCACCGCGGGCCAGGCAGGTGACGCACCCGCGTTCGAGACAGTGATGTCTCGCATCCGCGTGCCCCGCACTGGTCCGGGCAGGCCCCGGACCCGGCCCCTGGCCGTTCTGGCCGACCGCGCGTACTCCTCACGTGCCATCCGCAGCCACCTGCGGCGCCGAGGTATCCGTGCGGTGATCCCGCAGCCGTCCGACCAAGTCGGCCACCGCTTGCGGCGGGGCCGGCTCGGTGGCCGTCCGCCCGGCTTCGACAGCGAGGTCTACAAACAGCGAAACACCGTCGAGCGGTGCATCAACCGCCTCAAGCAGTGGCGCGGCCTGGCCACACGAACCGACAAGCTCGCGATCGCCTACCAGGCCGCACTCCACCTGGCGGGCATCCTCATCTGGACCCGACGCTGACCAAAGAGAC
>NZ_JAERRK010000071.1 GCF_016741775.1 Streptomyces actinomycinicus
GAGAGGAGGTAGCGCACCTCGGCGATGCACGTCTCCTCGTCGTCGTACGCGAAGTGGCAGACGCCGGAGGTCTCGGCGTGGACGTCGGCGCCGCCCAGGCCGTTCTGGGTGATCTCCTCACCGGTGACGGCCTTGACCACGTCCGGGCCGGTGATGAACATCTGCGAGGTCTCGCGGACCATGAAGACGAAGTCCGTCAGGGCGGGGCTGTAGGCTGCGCCGCCCGCGCACGGCCCGAGCATCACCGAGATCTGCGGGATGACACCGGACGCCTTGGTGTTGCGCTGGAAGATGCCGCCGTAGCCGGCCAGGGCCGAGACACCCTCCTGGATACGGGCGCCGGCGCCGTCGTTCAGGGAGACCAGCGGCGCACCGGCCGCGATGGCCATGTCCATGATCTTGTGGATCTTCGTGGCGTGAGCCTCGCCCAGCGCGCCGCCGAAGATCCGGAAGTCGTGCGCGTAGACGAAGACCGTACGGCCCTCGACCGTGCCCCAGCCGGTGACGACACCGTCGGTGTACGGCTTCTTGGCCTCCATCCCGAAACCGGTCGCCCGGTGCCGGCGCAGCTGCTCGACCTCCTGGAAGGACCCGGGATCGAGGAGCAGCTCGATGCGCTCCCGCGCCGTCAGCTTGCCCTTGGCGTGCTGCGCCTCGGTCGCC
>NZ_JAERRK010000072.1 GCF_016741775.1 Streptomyces actinomycinicus
ACCAAGGGGACCGTCATGACCACCGCCAGCACCCGCACCGATGTCCGCTCCGCTCTCACCGATCTGCTTCTCACCCCGGGCCTCGACCTCGACGAGGCCGCCGACCGGCACTTCGCCCCTGACTACCGTCAGCGCACTGACGGAAGCTGGGACGATCGCACCGAGTTCCTCGCCCATATCGCTCACCTGCGCACGGTTGTTGCCGGTGGCTCGGTAGAGGTGCACGACGAGCTCTTCTCCGGTGACCGCTACGCCGACCGCCACACCATGGAGGTCATCAAGACCGACGGCTCCACCGTCCGCATGGAGGTCTACCTCTTCGCCGAGTTCGCCCCCGACGGCCGCTTCCGCCGCATCGAGGAGACCACCCTCATGCTCGAAGGCACCGACGCCGACAGGAACCTCGGCAGCGCCCGCTGAGCCACATTGCCCACCTGACGCCCGAGACCGCCCCTGGCCCAGCACATCGCCGCGCCGCCGTCACGGCGCATCGTCCCAAAGCGAGAGGAAGTGGTTGTCATGCTCGATGTGCTCATCGCCGGGGCCGGCCCGGTGGGACTCTGGCTCGCCGCGGAGTTGCGCCTGCACGGGGTGGAGGTGACCGTCGTGGAACGCCG
>NZ_JAERRK010000073.1 GCF_016741775.1 Streptomyces actinomycinicus
TCCACGAGCCGTTCGAAGGGCACGTCCTGGTTGGCGTAGGCCGCGAGGTCGCTCTCACGGACCCGCCCGATCAGCTCCGTCACCTCGGGGTCTCCGGAGAGGTCGGTCCGCAGGACGAGGGTGTTGATGAAGAAACCGATCAGCCGGTCCAACGCCTCATCGGTGCGGCCGGCCACCGCCGTGCCCAGCACGATGTCCTCACCCGCACCCAGCCGGCTGAGCAGCATCGACAGGCCCGCCTGGACCACCATGAACACACTCGCCCGCGACCGGCGCGCCAGGTCCACCAGGCCCTGATACAACTCGGCGTCCACCGAGAACGTCACCGCATCACCACGGTAGCTGGACACCACCGGACGCGAACGGTCCACCGGCAGCGCCAACTCCTGCGGCGCCCCCGTCAGCTGCTCACGCCAGTAGGCGAGCTGAGCTGCGATGGGGCTGTCGGAGTCGTCCTCCCGGCCGAGGACCTCGCGCTGCCACAGGGTGTAGTCGGCGTACTGCACCGGCAGCGGCTCCCACCCGGGCGCCTGGCCCTGGGCCCGCGCCCGATACGCCTGCGAGAAGTCCGCGGCCAGCGGGGCCACCGACCAGCCGTCACCGGCGATGTGGTGCA
>NZ_JAERRK010000074.1 GCF_016741775.1 Streptomyces actinomycinicus
CCCGGCCCACCCACACCACCTACCGCGGCGACTACCTCACCGTCACCATCCCCCAACCCCTCCACGAACGACTCACCACCCTCGCCCGCACCACCGGCGCCAGCCTCTTCATGCTCCTCCAAGCCGCACTCGCCGCCCTCCACACCCGACTCGGCGCCGGCCACGACATCCCCCTCGGCAGCCCCATCGCCGGACGCACCGACCACAACCTCGACCACCTCATCGGCTTCTTCGTCAACACCCTCGTCCTACGCACCGACACCACCGGCAACCCCACCTACACCCAACTCATCCACCGCGTCCGCACCACCGCACTCAACGCCTACCACCACCAAGACGTCCCCTTCGAATACCTCGTCGAACACCTCAACCCCACCCGCACCCTCAACCACCACCCCCTCTTCCAAACCATGCTCGCCCTCCAGAACACCCCCCAAGCCACCTTCCACCTCCCCGGCCTCCACATCGACATCACCCCAGGCCACACCCACACCGCCAAATTCGACCTCTTCTTCAGCCTCACCGAACAACGCGGACCCCACGGCGAACCACAAGGCATCACCGGCGCCGTCGAATACTCCACCGACCTCTACGACCCACCCAC
>NZ_JAERRK010000075.1 GCF_016741775.1 Streptomyces actinomycinicus
ACCCCTGCGGCAACTCCCCGTGCTCGTGCGCCGCCTGCACCCGCAGCGTGACCCGCCGGGCCAGCTCGTGATCGGCGTCGACGTGCCGCCGTACCGCCTCCACCACCGTGGGCGAGAAATCGGTACCCCAGTACTCCTCGCACTCGGGTGCCAGGTGCGCCAGCAGCAGACCGGTACCCACACCGATCTCCAGGACCCGTCGGGGCCCCAGCGCCCTGATCCGCTCGACCGTCGCCGCACGCCACTCCCGCATCTCGGACAGCGGGATCGGGGCACCGTCGTAACTGCTGTTCCACCCGGAGAAGTCCTCGCCGAACTCCGAACCACCGCTCGAGTACAGCGAGTCGTAGAGATCCTGCCATTCCCCGATCTGACTCCGCTCCGCCTCCTCGCTCGCCGGTGCGGCGCCGTCGGCGACCACGTAGGCGATGAGACGGGAATCATCGGCCTGTTGGTCGTGGACGATGACGGCGGCTTGGGTGATGTCGGGGTGGGTGAGGAGGGTGTTTTCGATTTCGGCGGGTTCGATGCGGAAGCCGCGGATTTTGACTTGGTGGTCGGTGCGGCCGGCGAATTCCAGGTCGCCGTCTGC
>NZ_JAERRK010000076.1 GCF_016741775.1 Streptomyces actinomycinicus
GCGTCTTCGCCGATGGCCTCGCCGGCGACGATGAGGGTGGTGGAAGCCGGTATGCCGTCGGACGGCAGGGCGGCGAGTGCCGCCGGGGTGAGGGTCACATGGGTGACCTTCTGGTCCGCGAGTACGCGGACCAGGTTGGGGCCGGGCAGGAGTTCGTCGGCCGATGCCAGGACGAGGGCCGCGCCGCTCACGAACGCGGCACCGATCTCCGCGATGGCGGCGTCGAAGCTCGGCGAGGCCATCTGCAGGACACGGCTGTCCGCCTTGATCGCGAAACCGTCGCCCTGGGAAGTGGTCATGTGGGCGATGCCGTGGTGGGTGACGACGACGCCCTTGGGACGGCCCGTAGAGCCGGAGGTGTAGATGACATACGCCGGGTGCTCCACCCGCAGCGGCACACCCCGCTCACCGTCGGCCACATCCGTCGCCGACTGCCGCGCCACCTGCCGGATCACCGCGGGCTCGTCCAGGACCACCACATCGGTCCCGCCGACGTCACCCACGTCCACACCGTCCAGCGTCAGCACCACCACCGGCGCCGCGTCGGCCACCATGAACGCCATCCGCTCAGCCGGATAA
>NZ_JAERRK010000077.1 GCF_016741775.1 Streptomyces actinomycinicus
AGGTCGGCGCCGGTGGCCTCGCCGCCGACGACGAGGCTGCGGAAGTCGGGGAGTTCGACGGGCGGGACGCTGGCGAGAGCCATGGGGGAGATCAGGGCGTGGGTGATCCGGGCCTCGGCGAGGAGTGAGCCCAGTTCCTCGCCTGCCAGGACGTCGGTCGTGGGCACGACGAGTGCGGAGCCGGCCAGCAGGCTCATGCACACCTCGAGGACCGAGGCGTCGAAACTCGGCGAGGAGAACTGCAGGACACGGCTCGTGGCGTCCACGTCGAAGCGGTCGATCTCGGACGCGGTCAGGTGGGCGATGCCGTGGTGGGTGACGACGACGCCCTTGGGACGGCCCGTAGAGCCAGAGGTGTAGATGACATACGCCGGGTGCTCCACCCGCAGCGGCACACCCCGCTCACCGTCGGCCACATCCGTCGCCGGCTGCTTCGCCACCTGCCGGATCACCGCGGGCTCGTCCAGGACCACCACGTCGGCCCCGCCGACGTCACCCACGTCCACACCGTCCGACGTCAGCACCACCACCGGCGCCGCGTCGGCCACCATGAACGCCATCCGCTCAGCCGGATAT
>NZ_JAERRK010000078.1 GCF_016741775.1 Streptomyces actinomycinicus
TACCACGGCGGTCGTCGCGTCGGTCGTCCCTGCGGTCGTCGCGGCGGAAGCCACCACGGTCGTCGCCACGCCGGTCGTCACGGCGGTCGTCACGGCGGTCGTCTCGACGGCCGTAACCGCCGCGGTCGTTGTCGCGGCGGTCGTCGCGGCGGTCGTTGTCGCGGCGGAAACCGCCGCGGTCACCCCGGTCACCACTGTCCCGTCGCCGCTGGTCGCGCTCCGGTCGGTCGCCGGGAGAGTTGGTGGACATGGTGACTCCTGTCTTCGGTACCACAAGCATTGTAAAAACAAAAGGACCCCTGGTCCCAGCTGAACGCTGGGACCAGGGGTCCTCCAAAGATTGTTCGGCGGCGTCCTACTCTCCCACAGGGTCCCCCCTGCAGTACCATCGGCGCTGTGAGGCTTAGCTTCCGGGTTCGGAATGTAACCGGGCGTTTCCCTCACGCTATGACCACCGAAACCCTAATGGTTTCGAGCGAACAAGCACACTTTTCTGTTATGCGTTCTGCTCTCAGCCGGCAACCGTTCGTTGCCTCAGAACATACACAGTGGACGCGAGCATCAAT
>NZ_JAERRK010000079.1 GCF_016741775.1 Streptomyces actinomycinicus
CGGCACCGCCCCGACGGGACGATCGCGTACGCCGAAAACCCGCCGAAGAAGTACCAGGACATCTATCCCATCGCCTTCGACGCCGACATGGACGGTCTGGTCGCCGAGACGGTCAGGGTGCTGCGGCACTGGATGGAGCACGGGGTGCGGATCTTCCGCGTCGACAACCCCCATACGAAACCGGTCGTTTTCTGGGAGCGTGTCATCGGCGAGATCAATGCGTCGGATCCGGACGTGATCTTCCTGGCCGAGGCGTTCACCCGGCCGGCGATGATGGCCACGCTCGCCCAGGTCGGCTTCCAGCAGTCGTACACCTACTTCACCTGGCGAAACGGCAAGCAGGAGCTGACCGAGTACCTGACCGAGCTGTCGGGCGAGGCCGCCGCCTACATGCGGCCGAACTTCTTCGCCAACACCCCCGACATCCTGCACGCCTTCCTCCAGCACGGAGGGTGCCCCGCGTTCGAGGTGCGGGCCGTACTCGCCGCCACCCTCTCCCCCGCCTGGGGCGTCTACAGCGGT
>NZ_JAERRK010000008.1 GCF_016741775.1 Streptomyces actinomycinicus
GCGTCCCGGGACTCGACCCGTCCACCACGGCCCTCGTAGCCGCCTACCGCACTCTCAAGAACGTTCAGGAGAACTGATCATGCAGCTCGGTCTCATCGGTCTCGGCAAGATGGGCGGCAACATGCGCGAGCGGATCCGCCGCGCCGGCCACACCGTCATCGGCTACGACCGCAACCCCGACGTCTCCGACGTCAAGAGCCTCGCCGAACTGGTCGAGAAGCTGGACGCACCCCGCCACGTGTGGGTGATGGTCCCGGCCGGCACGGCCACCCAGACCGTCGTCGACGAGCTGGGGGACCTGCTCTCCCCCGGTGACACCGTGATCGACGGCGGCAACTCCCGCTGGACGGACGACGAGAAGCACGCCGCCGCCCTCGGCATCAAGGGCATCGGCTTCGTCGACGCCGGTGTCTCCGGCGGTGTGTGGGGCCTGCAGAACGGCTACGCGCTCATGGTCGGCGGCGACAAGGAGCACGTGGAACGGCTCCAGCCGATCTTCGACGCGCTCAAGCCGGAGGGTCCCTACGGCTACGTCCACGCGGGCCGGGTCGGCGCCGGGCACTTCTCGAAGATGGTCCACAACGGCATCGAGTACGCCATGATGCAGGCCTACGCCGAGGGCTGGGAGCTGCTGGAGAAGGTCCACTCGGTGGAGAACGTCCGCGAGGTGTTCCGCTCGTGGCAGGAGGGGACGGTCATCCGCTCCTGGCTCCTCGACCTCGCGGTCAACGCCCTGGACGAGGACGAGCACCTGGAGAAGCTGCGCGGCTACGCGGAGGACTCCGGTGAGGGCCGCTGGACCGTCGAGGCGGCCATCGACAACGCGGTGCCGCTGCCCGCGATCACCGCTTCCCTCTTCGCCCGGTTCGCCTCCCGCCAGGACGACTCGCCGCAGATGAAGATGGTCGCGGCGCTGCGCAACCAGTTCGGCGGCCACGCGGTCGAGAAGAAGGGCTGACTCCCACCGCCCCCTTCCTACGGGCCCTCCCCGCCCGCTGCCTGGGCCTGCCGCCCGAGGGCCGGCTGTTGAGCTGGCCCTCGGCACGGTGAGCCGGCCGCCGACGGAACACGGCCGCCCGGTGATCGCGGGCGTCACCCGCACGGTCAGCCGCCAGTAGCCGCGTGCCGGGCGCCCGGGCGCCCGGCCGCCCGGGGCCGTCGCGGCCGTCCCGGGGTGTGACGAACATCCCCGCGGAAACCAGCGGCCCTGCTTCTAAAATCACCGGCACGCGATCGGGCGCGCCGCCCGGGCGCCCCACGGCCGAAGGAAACCGATGACCAGCGTCGAAGAGCCGGCAAGACCCGGCGGGCGGGTGCGTGACGCCGCCCGTACCAGGGCCGAGATCCTCGACGCGGCCACGCAGGAGTTCGCCCGCGCCGGCTACGACGGCGCCCGGGTCGACGAGATCGCGGCCCGCACCCGCACCACCAAGCGGATGATCTACTACTACTTCGGCGGCAAGGAGCAGCTGTTCACCGCCGTGCTGGAGCGGGCCTACGAGGCCATCCGGGAGGCCGAGCGGCAGCTGGACGTCGAGCACCTGGACCCGGTCGCGGCGATCCGCCGGCTGGCCGAGCTGACCTTCGACCACCACGAGCGGCACCCGGACCTCATCCGCCTGGTCAGCATCGAGAACATCCACGGCGCCGAGCACATCACGTCCTCCGCGGGCCTCGGCCGGATCGGCTCCCCCGCGCTGGACGTGATCCGCCGCATCCTCGCCGCCGGCCGGGAGTCCGGGCTGTTCACGGCCGACGTGGACGCGGTCGACCTGCACGCCGTGATCAGCTCGTTCTGCTTCTTCAGGGTCGCCAACCGGCCCACCTTCGGCGCGCTGTTCGGCCGGGACCTGACGCACCCGGCGCAGCGGGAGCACTACCGGACCATGCTCGGCGACATGGTGATCGCCTACCTCACGGCGGAGCGCACGGCCGGCTGACGCCGTGGCCGGCGCCCGGCGTCAGCCGCTCACCAGCAGCTCGGTCCAGGCCGCCGCCACCCGGTCCAGCGCGTAGCTCTCCCGCACCTGGGCACGGGCGGCCTCCGCCGCGGACCGCCAGGTCTCCTGCGTCTCGCCGAGCCCGGCGATCGCCTCGGCCATCGCGTGCGGACCGTCGTGGATCCAGCGCCGGTCGTAGATCTCGTCGGCACCGGGCCACGGCAGCAGCGCCGGTACGGCGCCGGAGGCCATGCCCTCGGCGGGGGCGAGGTGGAAGCTCTCGTCGTCGCTGGTGGACAGGACGTGCCCGATCCGGCGCAGCCAGGCCGCCACGTCCGCGCCGAATTCGTCGAAGACGACCGCGCCCCTGAGCAACGGGGAGGTCTGGACCCGGCGCAGGACCGCGTCGTAGTGCGCGCGCTCCTCGGGCTTGTTCCAGATCCACCAGTACTCCCAGGGCGGTCTGGACTTGACCGACAGGTGCCAGCGCCGGTCCCGGGCGCGCAGCGCCTCGAGCACGTCCAGGCCGAGGTCGAGGCGCTTGCGGCTGGGTGCAATGCCGATCATGCCGAGCCGGTGCCGGGCGCCGGGCGCCTTGGGCCGGTCGAGCTGGTCGTGGTCGACCCAGTTCGGGACGACCACGACCTTGGACTCGGGCCAGCCGGTGTGCTCCAGGGTGCGGCGGGCGTAGAGGGGGCTGACGCAGACCACCTTGTCGACGGCGTCGATGTCGACCTGCCGCGGCCACTCGGCGTCGAGTTCGAAGCGGTGCAGCCGGATCACGAGCCGGCTGCCGCGCCGCTTGTGGCGGCTGTACCAGACGGCGGCCGGGCCGCACCACTCGACGACCACCACATCGGCCCAGTCGGCGAGTTCGCGGCTCGCGGCGGGATCATGCCGGGCCAGCGCGCGCCAGGCGTCGACGCGGACGTCGAGTCCGGGCAGGGCGTGGAAGTGGTCGAGGAGCCGGGTGAGGAACTTCAGGTCGTGGCCGGCGACGCCGACCCGGAGCGGGCGGGTGCGGTGGGCCACGGCGGCCGGTGCGGGCGGGAAGGCCCGCTCGAGGTGGGTGCGCCAGCGGCCGGCGGCGGCCCGGAGGGTGTGGCGGCGGGCGGCGTCCTGGCAGCGGGCCGCCGCGAGCCGGCGGGCCTCGGGGTCGCCGGCGGCCCGGGCCACGGCCTCGGCGGCGTCCTCGAGCCCGGCCCGGCCGGGGACGTAGAGGGGGTAGTCGGTGCCCAGCAGCGCCTCGTGGGCGGGCGTGCGGTTGAGTACGACGGGCAGGCCGAGGGCCCCGAACTCCAGTACCTTGGTGGACAGTTCGAGGCTCGCGTCGAGCCGCGGGTCGCGCCAGCCGAGGCCGAGGTCGCAGTCGGCGGCGATGCGCATGGCCTCCTCGCGGGGCTGTCCGCCGTGGTGGCGGACGCCGGGGGCGCCACCGTGCAGGGCGCGGAACATGGCGTCCTGGAACTCCGGGTGCGCCCGGTCGTGGTGGATCTTGTCGCCGACGGTGTGGAGTTCGGCGTGGACCCCCCGTCCGGCCAGCAGCGCCGGCAGCCGGGTCATGGGCAGGGTGTTCCACAGGGGCGCGAACTTGCCGGTGTAGACGAGCCGCAGCGGGTCGTGCGGCCGGTCGTGGACCGGCACCGGGAAGGCGGGCTCCGGAACGGCGGGCGGGCAGAGCACGCTGCGACCGCAGGCCTGCGGCACCCAGGTCTCCAGGAAGCAGCGCAACTCTTCGGTCTGGCACAGGAGTTGCCCGGAGGCGGCGGCGATGCGGGCGAGTTCCGCGCGGGACTGCTCGGTCATCGCCGCGGCGGACTGCGGGATGTCCGTCAGGTAGGCCCAGATCCGTCCGTCGAAGTGGCCGTCGGCGACGACCCTGCCGACGAGCCTGCGTCCGCGCAGGACGAGCAGGTCGCAGGGTTCCTCCCGGTCCAGCCGCGCGAGCAGCCGCGAGGCCTGCACCGGTGACAGGGGCCGGCCCGCCTGCCCGTCGACGAGCCGTTCCTCGGCGGGCCGCACGAGTCGTACGCCGGGCAGCCCGGTCAGCGGGTCGGTCAGCCGGCCGGTCTCCACAGGAGCCTTGAGCACCAGCCGGGTCTCGCAGCCGGCCATCGCCAGCGCCTGCACGGTCGACTGGGCCCACACGGCGGAGCCGTCGATGAGGTTGAGGTCCACGTCGCCGTAGACCAGTGCTCTTACCACGCGGCTCATGACGGCTCCTTCCCGCGCACGGCGAACAGGCGGTATCCCCGGCCGCACCAGGTCTCCGGTGGCGCCCCCGTGAGGTACAGGGCGCGGCGGACCAGCAGGGGCCGCCGCAGTGCCGGTACGAACGTGAGGTCGGCGTCGCCGGGCGCGTGACCCAGCGCGTCGGCGCCCGAGTACTCCTGGGCGCACATCAGGTCCAGCAGCAGGGTGTCCGGGCGTTCCTCGGTGAGGTCGGTCCAGTCGGCGACCCAGGCCGCGGTGGGCGGGCCGGTGCGGACGGCCACGCCGGCGCCGGCGAGTTCCTCCAGGCCCGCGGGGTCGGGGACGACGACTTCGGCGGGGCGGTGCTGCTGGCCGAGCACCTGCGCGACCAGACGGGCCACGTCGTGCCGGCCGCGGGGGGCGGCGAGCACGGCGACCCGGCGTCCGTCCAGCGGGTCGGGGGCGCCGACCAGCCGGGCGAGTTCCGCCAGCCGCACCCTGGTGCTGTCCCACTGGAACGCCTCCCGCAGCCGCTCCCTGCCGTCCGCGGCCGGGTCGAGCCGGGACAGCCGCACGCCGGTGTCGGCGTCCAGGACGGCGTCCCAGGCCAGGTGGGCGAGGCCGGGCGCGGCGGACGCCGGGGCGTCCCGCCACAGGACGGCCGAGCGGCCCAGGGCGCGTGCCTCGGTGAGGAGTTCGACGAGCCTGCGGTCGAGGTCAGGGGCAAGGCCGGTGCCGGTGAGCGACCAGGGGCCGTCCTGGGTGCAGGCGCTGAGCTGTACCACGACGGCGTCGGGATCGGTGCGGCGCACGAGCAGGCCGCCGTCGTGCGGGAGCGGGCGGTTCACGACGGCGTCGGCCGCGAAGTCCTCGGCGGTGCGGTCGGTGAGCACGCCCGCGATCACCAGCCGGTCGCGGGGGGCGCAGGAGAAGGCGCGGTGGACGAGGTGCAGGCGGTCGTCGGCGACCACGGCCGCGGCACCGTCCGCGGCCGCCGGAGACGCCGGAGACGCCGGAGACGCCGGGGCGGGTTTCCGCGTGGCACGCGCCCGCCACAGCCCGTACAGCTCCCGGGGCAGCCGCGCCGCCCTGTGCCGCGGCGACCGTGCCGCCGAGACCAGTGCCTTGCCGACTTGGAGCGAGGTCGAGCCCTCCAGCATGGTCACCCGGGCCTGCAGCACCTCGACGCGTGCCCGGGCCCCGCGCAGGGCGGAGGCCAGCCGTTCCTTCTCGCGTACGGCGGCGGCGAGACGGTCGGCGAGCCCGTCCTCGCGGACGGTGTCCCGGGCCCGTTCCGCCTCCTCCGCGCGGCGCTGCAGATCCAGGTGGCGGGCGCGCAGGGAGCGGGAGACGAGGTCGGCGAGGACGTACTCGCCGGCGGTCCGCAGGGTGGTGGCGAAGCCGCCGTCCGGCACCGGCCGCCCGAACCAGTCGTGCGGGGGCAGGAGTTCGTCCGTGCCGAGGCGGGCGAACACCGCGCCCGCGTGCAGGTGGGCGTAGTCGAGGGGGGCGGCCCGCAGCACCTGGCAGCGCTGGGCCACCAGGCCGTCCAGCAGCCGGTGGTAGGGCGGCTCGGGCCCGGGGTGGCCGAAGAGGAGCAGGCCCCGTGCGCCGGGGCGCATGCGCGCCAGCACCGCGAGGCAGCCCGCCTCGGTGCCGTGCAGGGCGGGGTCGGGCCCGTAGGACAGGAGCACCAGCTCCGTCGCGCCGATGTCCCGTTCGCCGTCGTCGCCGAGCAGGGCGACGCCGTCGGGGAGATGGACGTAGGGCTCGAGGCTCAGGCCGGGGCCGGCCGCGTCGACGACCGTGGTGACGCCGTCCAAGTGCGGGTGGAGCAGATCGGTCAGGCGCATCAGCGGATCCTCGTGAAGACGTGGAAGCCGACCTCGATCTCCCGGAAACGGTACGGCCGGAACTCGGTGTGCCGCAGGCCGAGGGGTTCGAGTGCGGCGCGGTAGGCGGCCGTCGGCCGGTGCAGGATGTAGTCGCCGCGGGCCCGGGGTACGGGCGTGTCCTCGTCGGTGAGGATCAGGCGGCCGGTGAGGCGGACCAGGGAGGCCAGGTTGCGCAGGGCCGCCGACCACTCGGTGTCGTCGAGGAGGTGGAAGAGCACGTCGACGCAGACCACGATGTCGTACGGCCACGGGCTGCGCCATGTGTCGAGCCGGGCCCGGGCGTAACGCGGGCCGCCGCCGGCCGCGCGGGCCCGGTCGACGGCCTCCTCGCTGGCGTCGAAGGCGTCGACGCGGTGACCGCAGCGGGCCAGGGCCCGCGCGAAGTGGCCCTTGCCGCAGCCGGCGTCGAGGACGAACAGCGGGGCCGCCGGGCTGCTGAGGTCGCCGACGAGGCCGAGCAGGGTGCCGAGGCGGAGCGCGTAGAAGAGTTCGTTGCCGGCCCGGTCGAGGCCGATGTGGCCGCCGGAGGCCAGCTCGTCCTGCTGGCGGTGGCGGGTGTCCCAGTAGTCGAGGGTGCCGTCGGTCTCAGTCATGGTGCTCCAGCCACCGGGTGACCACCCGGGCGATCCGGGGGCCCGCCTTGCCGTCCCACAGCGGCGGTCCCTCCGGGGGTGCGGCGGGTCCGCCGTCGAGGGTCTTGCGCAGGGCGGGGACCAGTTCGGAGTGGGTGACGAGGCGGTTGGTGCCGTGGGTGACGGTGACCGGGCGCTCGGTGGTGGTGCGCAGCGTCAGGCAGGGCACGCCGAGGACGGTGGTCTCCTCCTGCACCCCGCCGGAGTCGGTGACCACGGCGGCGGCCCCGCGCACCAGGCTCATGAACTCGACGTATCCGAGCGGTTCGAGCAGATGCACGCCCGGGGCGCCCTCCAGGCCCGCCGCGCGCAGCGCGTCCCGGCCCCGGGGGTGCAGCGGGACGGCGAGGTCCAGGTGGCGGGCCGCCTCGGTGAGCGCACGGGCGGCGGCGCGGGCGGCCTCGGGGTCGTCGACGTTGGCGGGGCGGTGCAGGGTGACGACGGCGTAGCGGCCGGGCAGCCCGTACGCGGTGCGGGCGGCTGCCGCGTCGAAGAGGTCCAGGTGGGTGAGCAGGGTGTCGATCATGGGGTTGCCGACGAAGTGCACCCGGGCCGGGTCGGCGCCCTCGCGGGCGAGGTGGCCGACGGCTTCGGGACTGGTGACGAACAGCAGCTCGGCCAGCTGGTCCACCAGGCGCCGGTTGACCTCCTCCGGCATCGCCATGTCGAAGCTGCGCAGGCCGGCCTCCACGTGGGCGACGGGGACGCCGAGCTTGGCGGCGGCCAGGGCGGCGGCCAGTGTGGAGTTGACGTCGCCGTAGACCACGGCGAGGGCCGGCGCGCGGGCGGTCAGCTCGGCCTCCAGCGCCACCAGGAGGTCTGCGGTCTGCCGGGCGTGACTGCCGGAGCCGACGCCGAGGTCGGTGTCCGGCCGGGGCAGGCCCAGCTGCCGGAAGAACACCTCCGACATCCGGGCGTCGTAGTGCTGGCCGGTGTGGACCAGGACCTGGTCCACACCGGCCGTTCCGAGCGCGGCGACGACCGGTGCCGCCTTGACGAAGTTGGGCCGGGTGCCGACCACATGGAGTACTCGGCCGTTCATGTCCTCGCCTTCCGTCGGCGGTCGAACGAGCGGGGATCGGGGGGGGGAGTCGGTGCCGGGCCGTCCCCGGCGCGTGCCCACGGCCGGAGCGCACCGGGCCGTGTCGGCCTACCGTGGCGGCATGTCCCGACATGTCCCCCGCGCTGTCAGTCTGGCCGCATCCGTGGCGTGGGGCGAGTTGCGCCACGATCCCGCCCGGGCCGCGCTGCTCGGCGTACGACTGCTGCCGGCGGCCGTGCGCCGCCGGGTGGGGCCGGTGGAGCGGTGGCTGTCGGCGCGGGCCCGTGCCACGGGTCCCGGCGCGGCGCCGTCCGCCGTCCGGGTGATCGCGCCCGCCGGGCGGCCGGTACGTCCCGTGCCCGGCCGGGTGCTGCATCTGGTGACCAACTCGCTGCCGTTCGCCCACGCCGGGTACACCGTGCGCACGCAGAAGCTCGCCGAGGCCCAGCGGGCCGCCGGGCTCGACCCGCACGTCGTGACCCGGATCGGGTTCCCGGTGACGCGCGGGGTGCTGGACGCCTCGCCGGTGCAGACGGTGTCCGGGGTGCCGCAGCACCGGCTGCTGCCCGCCCGGCTGCCGTACGGGCAGGGTGCGCTGCTGGCCCGCAACGCCGAACTCGCGGGGCGGCTGGTGGAGCGGCTGCGGCCGGCCGTGCTGCACGCGGCCACCGACCACGGCAACGGGCGGGTGGCCCTCGCCCTGCGGGAGGCCTACGGGCTGCCGGTGGTCTACGAGGTGCGGGGCTTCCTGGAGGAGACCTGGCTGACCCAGGACCCGGCGCGCAGTCCGCTGGATCCCGTGTACCGGACGCGGCGCGAGCTGGAGACGCACTGCATGCGGGAGGCCGACCTGGTGCTGACGCTGGGTGCGGCGATGAAGGCCGAGATCGTGGCGCGGGGGGTGCCCGGGGAGCGGGTGCTGCTCGTGCCGAACGCCGTGGACGGGATGTTCCTGGCGCCGCCGCCGGACGGGGCGCCGGTGCGTGCCCGTCTCGGTATCGCGCCGGACGAGTACGTGGTGGGCACGGTGAGCAGCCTGACCCCGCACGAGGGGATCGCTACGTTGCTCCATGCGGGTGTCGAGCTGAGACGGCGCGGAGTTCCGCTGCGGCTGCTGATCGTGGGCGACGGTCCGGAGCGCGGGGCGCTGCAGCGGCTGGCCGCCCGGCTGGGCCTGGACGACGGCGCCGTGCTGTTCACCGGCCGCGTCCCGCACTCCCAAGTGCGGGAGTTCCACGCGGTGTTGGATGTGTTCGCGGTGCCGCGCACCGACGAGCGGGTCTGCCATCTGGTGACCCCTCTCAAACCGGTCGAAGCGATGGCGAGCGGTCTTCCCGTCACGGCCAGTGATGTCACCGCCATGCGAGAACTGGTCGAACCGGAGGTTAACGGACGACTAATTCCCCACGGATCCCCCCTTGCCTGGGCAGATGCGATCGAAATGGTGCTTTACAGTCATAAGCGGCGGCTCGAATGGGGAGCCGCCGCTCGCGCGACGGTTGCGCGGGAACGCACCTGGGACCGGGTCGCCGCGACGACCCTCGAGGCGTATCGCTCTCTCGGATGCGTCTGAGGCCCCGCGCACCCTTACCAGTCCAGCCGTGAAGGCCGGGTGACGCCCTATGCAGGTCGAACGGATACAACCGCTCTGGCACGAGGAGCGGGACGACAGCGAACCGCTCGGGCACGAGGAGCGGGACGACAGCCAGCCGCTCGGGGACGAGGAGCGGGACGACAGCGAACCGCTCGGGGACGAGGAGCGGGACGGACCGGACGGCGACGTCGAACTCGCCGTGATCGGGCTCGGTTACGTCGGACTGCCGCTGGCCCGGGAGGCGTCCGCGGTGGGCCTGCGCGTGCTGGGCCTGGACCGCGACCCGCGCGTCGTGCGGGGACTGAACGCCGGACGTTCGCACGTCGACGACGTGTCCGACGAGGACGTCCGCCGGATGCGGGACGCCGGTTTCACCGCCACCACCGACGAGGCCTGCCTGGCACGCGCCCAGACCGTGGTCATCTGTGTGCCGACACCGCTGGGCGATGACGGCGGGCCGGACCTGGGCGCGGTCGTCTCGGCCGCCCGCGCGGTGGCCGGCAGGCTCCGCCGCGGCCGGCTGGTGGTGCTGGAGTCCACCACCTATCCCGGCACCACCGAGGAGGTCGTCCGGCCCCTGCTGGAGGAGTCCGGACTGCGCGCCGGCGAGGACTTCGCCCTCGCCTTCTCACCGGAACGCATCGACCCCGGCAACACCCGGCACGGGCTGCGCGAGACCCCGAAGGTGGTCGGCGGCTGCACCCCGTCCTGCGCGCTGCGCGCGGTGACGTTCTACGGCAAGTTCGTGGACATGGTGGTCCAGGCCAAGGGCACCCGCGAGGCCGAGATGGCCAAGCTGCTGGAGAACACCTACCGGCACGTCAACATCGCGCTGGTCAACGAACTGGCCGTCATCAGCAGGGAACTGCGCGTGGACGTGTGGGACGCGATCCGCTGCGCGGCGACCAAGCCGTTCGGCTTCCAGGCCTTCCGGCCGAGCCCCGGAGTGGGCGGCCACTGCATCCCCATCGACCCCAACTACCTGTCGTACAAGGTGCGTTCGTCGCTGGGCTACGAGTTCCGGTTCGTCGAGCTGGCCCAGGAGATCAACCGGCGGATGCCGGAGTACGTGGTGCGCCGCGCCCAGGACCTGCTCAATTCCGCGGGGCGCCCGCTGCACGGCTCCCGGGTGCTGCTGCTCGGGGTCACCTACAAGCCGGACGTCGCCGATGTGCGGGAGACCCCGGCGGCACCGGTGGCCCGGCTGCTGCGGGAGCGGGAGGCCGAGATCGCCTTCCACGATCCGCACGTCCGGCAGTGGTCGGCCGACGGGCGGCCCGTCCCGCGCGTCGGCGACCTGACGGCCGCGCTGCGCGAGCACGACCTGACGATCCTGCTCCAGGACCACTCCGCCTACGACCTGCCGGCCCTCGCGGACGAGGCGCGGCTGCTGTTCGACACCCGCGGACGGATCTTCAGGCCCGGCGTCGAGGTCCTGTAGCCCCCGCCTCGGCAACCGCCCCGCCCGGCGGGGAGTGGAAAGGCACCGCCATGCGGATACTCGTCGTCACCGTCGTCCACCATCCCGAGGACGCGCGGATCCTGCACCGCGAGATCGCCGCGCTGCACGAGCGCGGCCACGAGGTGGTGTACGCGGCCCCGTTCACCGCCCGTGGCACGGCCCCCCGGCCGGAGGTCGAGGGCGTGGACCTGCCCCGCGCGTCCGGCCGGGACCGGGTCGCGGCACTGCGCGCGGCCCGGTCGCTGCTGGCCGAGCGCGGCCCGGTGGCGGACGTGATCCTGCTGCACGATCCGGAGCTGCTGCTGGCCCTGCCCGGCACGCTGCGCCGCCTGCGGCGGGAGGGTCCGGCCCCGGTGACCGTGTGGGACGTCCACGAGGACACGGCGGCGGCGCTGGTCATGAAGGCCTGGGTGCCCCGGGTGCTGCGCCCGCCGCTGCGCACGGCGGTACGGGCGGCCGAGCGGCTGGCGGAGCGCCGGCTGCGGCTGCTGCTCGCCGAGGACGCCTACCGTTCCCGCTTCCGCCGGGCCCATCCCGTCGTCCCCAACCTCGCCACCCCGCCGGCCGGACCGCCGCCACCGCCCGGGAACGACCGGGTCGTCTATCTCGGGCAGCTGTCCCGGGCGCGCGGTGCGCTCGACCTGATCGCCACGGCGCGGCTGCTGGCTCCGGACGTCGGCGTCGAGGCGATCGGCGCTGCGGATCCCGACGTGCGGGACGCCCTGCAGGCGGCCGACCGGGACGGGGTGTTGCGCTGGCGCGGCTTCCTGCCCAACGACCGCGCCCTGGCCCGGCTGGAGGGCGCCCTGGCCGGCTTGTCCCTCCTGCACGACCAGCCCAACTACCGCCACTCCCGGCCCACGAAGGTCGTCGAGTACATGGCCCATGGCGTCCCCGTCGTCACCACCCCCACCCCGCTGGCGGCGGAGCTGGTCGAGCGGCACGGCTGCGGTCTGGTGGTGCCGTACGAGGACCCGCCGGCCGCGGCCGCCGCGCTCCGCCGGCTCGCCCGGGACAGCCGGCTGCGACTGGACGCGGCCCGGCTGGGACGCGCGGCCGCCCTGTCGGAGCTGAACTGGGGGCACCGGGCGGCGGGCTTCGTGGACCAGCTCGAGGCGTGGGTCGAGGAGGAGACGGCCGGGGTGCCGGTGGCGGCCGGCACGGCGGGCGCCGGCCAGGGGGTGGTCAGGGGCGCGCGGCGGCGTCGAGCAGGGGCCCGAGTTCCCGCACGACCGTGGTGAGGGGCCGTACGTCCCGCTCCGCACGCGCCATCAGGATGGCGCCTTCCAGGGTGCTGATCATCAGCGTGGCCAGGGACCCGGTGCGGGCCGCGGGGACTCCCATGCCGGTGAGGGCCGCGGCGAGCGGCTCCCGCCAGGCCGCGAACGCGGCGGCCACCGCCTCCCGGGTGGAGTCGCCGGAGGACGCGCAGTCGACCGTGGCGGCGGCGACCGGGCACCCCGCCCCGAAACCGTCCGCCGCGTACTCGTCGGTCCACTGCGCGGCCATCGCCGCGAACAGAGCGCTCGGGCTCGGTTCGTCCAGCCCCGCAAGGAAGCGTGCGATCCGTTTGCCCGCGTAAACCCCGGCCCAGGCGACGGCCTCGTTGACCAGTTGCTCCTTGCCGCCCGGGAAGTAGTGCTGGAGGGAGCCGCGGGGGGCGCCGGCGTGTGCGGCCACCTCGCGCATGCCGGTCGCGGTGACCCCGTCGCGCCGGATCAGCTGGGCGGCACTGAAGACCATCCGCTCCCGCGGTCCGGGACGCGCCTGCGTCATCGTCGACCTCCGTTCCTCGCCCTCACCCTATGACCACTGTCATAGCGCCCGCTACTATGACCACTGTCATAGTCAGCCCGTGCTGCGAAGGGCGGCCTCCCGTGCGCGTCGGATTCATCGGTCTCGGAGTGATGGGCCGGCCCATGGCCCTGCGCCTGGCGTCCGCCGGTACCCCCTTGCTGGTCTGGAACCGCACACCCGGCCGCGCCGAGCCGCTGCGGGCGGCCGGGGCCGAGGTGGCCGCGGACGCCGGGGAGGTGTTCACGCGGACGGAGGTGGTGCTGCTGATGCTCGCCGACGAGGCCGCGCTGGACGCGGTGCTCGGCCGGGGCACGCCCGCCCTGGCCGCGCGGGTCGCCGGCCGGACCGTCGTGCACATGGGCACGACCTCCCCGGAGTACTCCCGCACGCTCCAGGCCGAGATCCGCGCCGCCGGCGGCCGGTACGTCGAGGCGCCCGTGTCCGGCTCCCGGGTGCCGGCGGAGCAGGGGCAGCTGGTGGCGATGCTGGCCGGTGAGGAGGCCGCCGTGGCCGCCGTACGGCCGCTGCTCGCCCCGATGTGCCGGGAGACGTTCGTCTGCGGTCCGGCGCCGGGCGCGCTGCTGATGAAGCTGTCGGTGAACCTGTTCCTGATCACCCTCGTCACCGGGCTCACCGAGGCGTTCCACTTCGCCGAGCGGCAGGGCCTGGACCGCCGGCTGTTCCTGGAGGTCCTGGACGCGGGCCCGATGGCCAGCGGGGTCTCCCGGATGAAGGCGCCGAAGCTGCGCGAGCGGGATTTCGCGGTGCAGGCTGCGGCGCTGGACGTACTGAAGAACAACCGGCTGATCGCCGAGGCGGCCCGCGGGGCGCGGCTCGCCTCGCCGCTGCTCGACGTCTGCCACACGCTGTTCGAGGAGACGGTGGCCCACGGGTACGGCGGCGAGGACATGGTCGCCGTGCTCCGGGCGATCGAGGCACGCACCGCCGACGCCCGCCGGCCCGGCCGCGGGCCGGCCTCCGGGGATCCCGTACGCCCGCCCGGCGTACAGCCGCAGCACCGGCCGGCGCCCGCGGACCACGGCGGCCGGTAGCCGTCCCGGTCCGGATGTGTTCCGGGGACGTCCCGGCAGGGCGGGACCTTCCCGAAGGTCTCGTGGTGCGGGGCGCGGAGATCGGACCCGGCCGAAGTAGACACTGTCTACGAGGCCTGGTAGACAGTGTCTATGACCGAGTCCGACATCAGCCTGCGGGACCGCCTGGTCGACGTCGGCGTGCAACTGCTGGCCGCCGAGGGGTTGCAGGCCCTGACCCTGAGGGAGATCGCCCGGCGCGCCGGCGTCTCGCACGGGGCGCCGCGCCGCTACTTCCCCACCCACCTCGAACTGCTGTCGGCCATCGCCCGCCGCGGCTTCGCCGACCTGGCCGGGCGGGCGCACGGCGCGCTCGCGCGGGAGACCGGCGGGCCACGCGCACGGGTGGGCGCGCTGGCCCGGACCTACCTGGAGTTCGCCCTGGACGAGCCGGGCATGTACGAGCTGATGTTCCGTCACGACCTGCTGGAAAGCGGACACCTGGGCCTGCGCGGGACGAGCCTGCCACTGTTCGGGCAGCTCGCCGGCCTGGTCGCGGAGGTACGCCCGGAAGCCGACGCCCGCCGGGTGGCCGGCGCCCTGTGGGCCGGCCTGCACGGGATCGCCCAGCTGTGGCGCTGGGGCAGTCTGCAACTCGCCGCGGGCGAAGAAGACTTCGGCCCGCTGCTCGACACCGTGCTGACCGCGCACCTCGGCCCCGAGGCCGGCCGGTGAACCGGGGCTGGACGCTGACGAGCAGCGTGGCGGGGGCGGTGGTGGTCGCCCTGGACGGCACGGTCCTCACGGTCGCGCAGCCCGATCTGCAACGGGAGTTGCACGCGTCGTTCGCCGAGGTGCAGTGGACCAGCACCGCCTACCTCGTCGTGGTGGCGAGTCTGCTGGTGTTCGCGGGGCGGCTCGGTGACCGGTACGGGCAGCGGCGCGTGTTCGGGCTCGGGATGCTGGGCTTCGGCGCGGCCTCGGCCGGTATCGGACTCGCGCCCGGGGTGGGGTGGGTGATCGGACTGCGGGCGGTGCAGGGGCTGTTCGGGGCCCTGTCGCAGCCCGCCACACTGGGCATGCTGCGGATCGCGTATCCGCCGGACCGTCTCGCCCGGCCGCTGGCCGTGCGGACCGTCGCGATCGGGCTGGCGGCGGCAGCGGGGCCACTGCTGGGCGGGGCGCTGGTGACGGGTTCGGGCTGGCGGGCGGTGTTCTTCGTCAACGTGCTGCCCGCGCTCGTCTTCGGCCTGCCGGCCCTGCTGGGTCCGGACCGGCGCCCGGCGCCCGCCCGGACCCCGCTGGACCTGCCCGGGGCCCTGCTGCTCGCGGTGACGCTGGCCTGTCTGGTGTACGCGCTCACGGCGCGGCCCGTGTCCGGCGCGGCCCTCGCGCTCGCCGTGCTCACGGCCGCGCTCCTCGTGCGGCACGAACGGCGCACGGCGAGCCCGCTGTTGCCGGCCGCGGTGATCGGCTCCCGGGCGGTCGGAGCGGCGCTCGGCATCCTGATCGCCGTCTCCGCGTCCCTGTCCGGCACCCTGTTCGTCGCCACGTACGTCCTGCAACGCCACCTGGGACTCGACCCGTTCGCCAGCGCGCTGCGCAGCCTGCCGCTCGCGGTGCTGATGGTGCTGTCGGCGGCCCTGTGCCCCGCCCTGCTGCGCCGCCGCGGCGCCCGCCGTACGACCGCAGGAGCAACCGTGGCGCTCGCGCTCGGCGTCCTCCTGCTGTCCCGGACCACCTCGCCGGCCGGGCTCGGCTGCGGATTCGCGCTGCTGGGCGCCGGATTCGGCACGGTGATGGTGGCGGCCACCCAGGTGATCGTGCGGCGGGCGGAGCCGGAGGTGGCGGGAGTCGCCGGCGGACTGCAGCAGACCGCGCTGAACGTCGGCCCCGCCGTGGGCGTGGCCGCGGCGGCCGCACTGCTCGGCGCGGGCACCGGGCCGGCGCTGCTCGGCCTGGCCTGCCTGGCCGCGCTCGCCCTGCCCGCCGCCCGTGCGCTGCCGGGACCGGCCGGGACCGTACCTCCCGCGGACACTCGCGGTGAGCCGGTCCCGGCGGGTGGTCCTGCGCGACGATGAGAGGGCGACGGCCGGGCGGGGCAGCCGGGCCGCACCGGGGACGACGCGACCGGAGGACGAGCGATGGCACAGCTGCGACAGGACGTCGAGGCGGCGGAGGCGGGGCTGGACGGCGCGGCGCTGGACCGCCTGGACCGGCACCTCGCCCGCCTCGTCGACGAGGGGCGCCTGCCCGGCCACCTGGTGGCGGTGGCCCGCGGCGGCCGGGTCGCCCACCTGACCACGTACGGCCACCGGGACGTCGCGGCCGCACTGCCCGTCGAGCCGGACACGCTGTGGCGGATCTACTCGATGACCAAGCCGGTCACCGCGGTCGCCGTGCTGCTGCTGGTGGAGGAGGGCCGGCTGTCCCTGGACGACCCGCTCGACCGGCATCTGCCGGCCTTCGCCGAACCCCGGGTGTACGACGGCGGTGAGGGTGCCGGCATGCGCACCCGCCCGGCCGCCGGCCCGGTCCTGATCCGGCATCTGCTCACCCACACCGCCGGTATGACCTTCGGCTTCTACCACCGCCACCCCGTGGACGCGCTCTACCGCGCGTCGGGACTGGAGTACTCGGTGCCGCCGGGCGCCGGACTCGCCGAGACCGTCGAGGTGTACGCGCGGATGCCGCTGCAGTTCGACCCGGGCACGCAGTGGAACTACTCGGTCGCCTCCAACGTGCTGGGCCGGGTGATCGAAGTGGTCTCCGGGCAGCCGCTGGACGCGTTCTTCGAAAACCGCGTCCTGCGCCCGCTCGGCATGACCGACACCGGCTTCCACATCGCGCCCGGCCAGGCCGGCCGGCTCGCCGAGTTGTACGGCGAGACCGACGAGGGCGGGATCGAACCGGTGCCGGGACTGCCCGTGCACGGCCGGCCGCGGTTCCTGTCCGGCAGCGGCGGCCTGGTCTCCTGCGCCCACGACTTCCACCGGTTCATGGAGATGCTGCGCCGGGGCGGCGAGCTGGACGGCGTGCGCCTGCTGTCCCCGCGTACGCTCGCCCTGATGACCCGCAACCAGCTGCCGGGCGGGGCCACCCTCCGTTCCTTCGGCGCCCCGGTCCACCAGGAGGCGGGCAACGACGGCCTCGGCTTCGGCTTCAACGTCTCGGTGGTCACCGACCCGGCCCGCACCCTGGCCCCGTCCAGCCCCGGCACGTACGGCTGGACGGGCGTGGCCAGCACCGCGTTCTGGGTCGACCCGGCCCACGATCTGACCGTGCAGTTCATGAGCCAGGTGCGCCCCAGGAAGCTGAAGGTCTTCCCCGAGCTGCGGCGGCTGGTGCACGCGGCCCTGAGGGACTGAGCCCGGCGGCCCGCTACTGGCCGAGGGTCAAGGTGAACTCCACTCCCTGATCAGCGAGTTCGGCCAGCCAGCGGTCCGACCGCTGGGCGGTCTCCGCCGCCCGGTGCAGGCCCGCCGGCAGGCTGCCGTCCAGGATGCGGCCCACGCCCAGGGCGAGCGGACGGGAGACACAACGGGCCATCGCGGACTCCTCCGTGTCACCGGTCAGGTCGAGCAGGTAGGCGCCGGTCCAGGTGCGGCCCTCCCCCGCGTCGACCTCCAGTGCGACGGACAGCACCACCCGGTCGCGGTCGGCCTCCGTAGTCGGGTGAGCGTCCGCCAGTTCCCGGGCCAGCGCCGCGATCCGGTCGTCGTCGCCCGCTGTCAGCTCCTCGAAGACCGGCTGCCACGCCTTGAGCCAGCCGTCCAGCCGGAGGGTGCCCCGGACGAAGGTGCGCGGGGACCATGCGTCGGGCAGGTCGTACTGGTCGATGAAGGGGATGCTGTCCCGGTTGGGGTACGCCTCGAAGGTCTCGCCGGCCAGGACGAGCGTCCGCGTCGCCTCCCAGGGGCGGTCCGCCGTGGTCTCGGTGCCCTCGTCCAGGTAACGCGCGGGTGAGCGGAGGGCGTTGAGGACACCGAGCGGGGCCCAGCTGAAGCGGTACCGGAACTCGTTCGGCACGGCCGGGACGCCGCCGCAGTAGGAGGTGAGCCGGTAGGAGGCCGGCGTGTGCTCGCCGACCCGCGCCCGGGCGCGGCCGATGAGACTGTGCGCGAACAGGTGGTCGATGCCGGGGTCCAGGCCCGTCTCGGTGAGGACGACGAGACCGGCCGCCCGCGCCGCCCCGGCGTGCTCGAGCACCTCCGGCGACACATAGCTGGAGCAGGCGAAGTGCGCCCGGCCCCGCACGCACGCGGCCAGCAGCCCGGCGTGCTCCGCAGCCGGCAGCATCGACACCACGACGTCACCCGGCCCGAGTCCGGCGGCGAGGGCGTCCGGGCCGAGGGCCCGCGGCTCGGCCCGGCCGGTCAGTCCCAGGCCGGCCAGGGCCTCGGCCGCCCGGTCCACGGTGCGGTGCCACAGCAGCACCCGGCCGGCCGAGGCGCACAGGGCGGCCAGGCCGCTGCCGGTGGACAGGCCCGCACCGACCCAGTGGACGGTGCCGCTCGCCGGGACACGGTCGGTCATGACTCCCACTCCCCTTCGACGATGCCGAGTTCACGGCAGGCCTGGTGGAACCGGTCGAGACAGCGGCCCCAGGCAGCGCCGGAGCCGAAGGCGAGCAGCTGCGGCAGCAGGGCCGCCGAGAAGTCGACACTGGACTCGCGGGGCAGCAGGGACGGCAGGTTGTCGATGGCGATGAGGTCCAGCGGGGGCTCCTTGCGCAGGCGGCGCACGGGCTCGGTCCAGTCGGTGGTGCGGTCGTACACCGGCAGGACGTTGAACGGCGAGCCGACGTCGCAAGTGACGTCGCACAGGGTGCGCAGCCTGCGGGCCGGGGTGTCCAGGTCCTCCTCGCGCAGGAACGGCGGGACCAGGCTGGTCGCGAGGACCGCGTTCACCATCACGTCGTGCCCGAGCAGGGCCTGCCGGTCCAGGTCCCGGGTCTCCGCCAGGTCCCAGCGGGTCACCGGGACGCCCGCCGTGCCGAAGGCGGTCCAGGCGCCCCGGCCGCTGCGGCCCAGGGCGCCGATCACGAGCGCGGTGAACTCCTCGTCGCCGGCGGCCGGCCGCAGCTCGGCGTCCAGGTCGTCCTTGGCCGTCGGCGTGAGCGGTGCCGCGAGTCTGCCCCGGTGCTGGAGCACGGCGAGCGCCGCGCCCAGGTAGCCCGCCCAGAAACCGAAGGCGGCGAGCCTGCGGCCCTCGTCGTCCACCAGGTACTCCAGGTCCAGCAGCGCCCCGCCGCCGGCCGCGAACCGGCGCAGCAGCTCCGCGGCGCCCGGCTGCCGCTTGTAGGCGTGCCCGAAGAAGACGTGCCGGTGCGCCAGTTCCGCCGGTTCGCCGGGGAGTTCCTTCAGGCCGAGGACCACGGCGTCCCGCGGTGCCGTCGGCCAGGAGCCCGCCGGGGCGCGCCGGCAGCCGGCCGCCTCGTACTCCTCGACCGGGAAGATCCGCTGCGGGGACTCCTCGACGGTCAGCCTCACCCCGCTGCCGGTCAGACGGCGGGCGTCGGCGGGGACGACCGGTGTGCGCCGTTCGGTCGTACGGGGCTCGTGGCGCAGCCACAGGTGCAGCTCGGTCATACCAGGTTGGCCTCCGGGCGCGGGGCGTCGGCCGTGAACCGGCCGGCGCTCAGGGGGCTGATGTCCAGGAAGGGTACGCGTCCGAGGTACAGGTCACGGACGATCTCGCCGACGGCGGGTCCCTGCAGGAAGCCGTGCCCGGAGAAGCCGGTCGCGTACAGGAACCTGGACACCGTCGTCGCCTCGCCGATGAGGGCGTTGTGGTCGGGCGTGTTCTCGTACAGGCCCGCCCAGCCGCCGGTGCGCCGCAGGTCCAGCAGGGCCGGCGCGCGCTGCCGCATCGCCTCGGCGAGCCGCGGGATCCAGCGGTCGTGGGTGGCGGTGGCGAAACCCGGCTTCTCGTCCGGGTCGGACATGCCGAGCAGCAGGCCGGGGCCCTCTCGGTGGAAGTAGAGGCTGGTGGTGAAGTCGATGGTCATCGGCAGGTCGGGCGGCAGGCCCGGGACCGGCCCGGTGACAGCGATCTGCCGGCGCAACGGCTGCACCGGCAGCTCCACTCCCGCCATCGCGCCGACCGCCCGCGACCAGGCGCCGGCCGCGCAGATCACCGTCTCCGTCTCGATCCGGCCGAGGGTCGTACTGACCGCGGTGATCGTGTCCCCGCGCAGTTCGATGCCGGTGACCTCGGTGTGACGCAGGATGCGGGCGCCGTGGCCGCGGGCGGCCGTGGCGTAGCCGTGGACGACGGCCTCGGGGGTGCAGTGGCCGTCGTCGGGTGACCAGGCGGCGGCCAGCAGGCCGTCCGTGCCGATCAGCGGGGACAGCCGGCGGGCCTCCCGCGGGGTGAGCAGGCGGCTGGGCACCCCGAGGGAGTTCTGCAGCCGCACCCCCGCCTCGAAGGAGGCCAGCTGCCCGGGGGTGGACAGCAGGAACAGATAGCCGACCCGGTGCAGTCCGATGTCCTGCCCGACCTCCTGCGCGAACCGGCCGAACGCCTCCAGGCTGCGCGCGCCGAGCTGGATGTTCAGCTCGTCCGAGAACTGCGCCCGCACCCCTCCGGCGGCCTTGGAGGTGGAGCCGGCGGCCAGCTCGTCCCGCTCGACGAGGACGACGTCCCGCACCCCGGCGCGGGCCAGGTGCCAGGCGATGCTCGTGCCCATCACCCCGCCGCCGACGATGACCACCCGGGCCCGAAGGTTCACGCCGCCTCCTTCACCGCTCCACCGTCTCACCGCGCGGTCACGATCGCCCCCTGATCCTGTCCACCCGGCCGCCCGCCGAACCGGCCGGCGTCAGGAGCCGTGGGCGACGGCGTCCAGGTGCGGCAGGTGGTGGTCCATCCGCTCGCGCTTGGTCCGCAGGTAGGTGATGTTGCTCTCGCACGGCTCGATCAGCAGCGGCACCTGCTCGGCGACCTCGATGCCGTGCCGGACCAGCGCGTCCCGCTTGGCCGGGTTGTTGGACATCAGCCGTACCGAGCGCACTCCGAGGTCGCGCAGGATCTCGGCGGCGACCTTGTAGTCGCGGGCGTCGACCGGCAGGCCCAGCGCGAGGTTCGCCTCCACCGTGTCCAGGCCCTCCGCCTGCAGGGCCATCGCGCGCAGCTTGGCGAGCAGTCCGATGCCGCGGCCCTCGTGTCCCCTCAAGTAGACGACGATGCCGCTGCCTTCGGCGACGACCCCGCGCAGGGCGGCCTCCAGCTGGTCGCCGCACTCGCAGTGCCGGGAGCCGAACGCGTCCCCGGTCAGGCACTCCGAGTGGAGCCGGACGAGCACGTCCTCGGTGCCTATCTCGCCGTACACCAGGGCCACTTGCTCGTCACCGCGGTCGTGGTCCAGGTAGCCGATCGCCTGGAATTTCCCGTACACGGTGGGCAACGGTGCATTCACGACGCGTTCCGCGCCCGAACGCCGCGGGGACTTCTTGCCGAGTACGCCGATGTTGACGCTGGTGTTTTCTGTCATGATCTGATTCCTAAGCAGAGACGAAAGGCCGTGAAAAGATGAGTGGTTCGGGCGTACAGGCGGACGGCTACGGGGTGGCACACGTAGTGGTGCCGGCGGACACCACGGAGGACGTACGGACCAGGGGGGCGGGCGTTTCAGCACAGGTCGCGGTCCTTCCCGTCGGGAGCTTCGAGCAGCACGGTCCGTTCCTTCCGCTGGCGACCGACACGCTGGTCGCCTGCGCCGTGGCGCGGGAGATCGCCGCCGCGTACCCGGTGCACCTCCTTCCTCCGGTGACGGTCTCCTGCTCGCACGAGCACGTCGCCTGGCCGGGGACCGTCAGCATCTCGTCCGTGACCCTCCACGCGGTGGTCTCGGACATCGCCGCGTCGCTGCGCCGTTCGGGCGTCGACGCGCTGGTCGTGGTGAACGGGCACGGCGGCAACTACGTGCTGGGCAACGTCGTCCAGGAGGCGTCCGCGCGCGGCGAGCGGATGGCGCTGTTCCCGGCCGCCGAGGACTGGGAGGGGGCGCGGGAGCGGGCCGGTGTGGTCACCTCGCTGCTCACCGACATGCACGCGGGAGAAATCGAGACCTCGATTCTGCTGCACGCTCACCCCGAATTCGTCCGACCCGGACACGAGTCCGCCGATTTCACCGCCGACGACCGGCGCCATCTACTCACCGTGGGAATGTCCGCCTATACGGAATCGGGCGTCATCGGCCGTCCTTCCCTGGGTTCGGCGGAAAAGGGGAAGGCGCTGTTGGCGAGCCTCGTGAAATCCTTCGAGCCGTATTTCGCGCTGCTCACCTCGGCGACCGGGGAGGAGTAGCCCGGGGCGGGAGCACGGCCGGGGCCCATGGGGGCGGCCCCGGCCGGCAGGCGCTCGTCGGTCGCGGATTCCCCGTCCGGCGGACGCGTGCCCGCCCCGCGGCACTCCGCCGGAAGGCGCACGTCGGTCGCGGGCGGTCCCGGCAGGGCGGGGCCCACAGCGGGCCGGGGGCCGGGCACCCGGCCGGGCGCCGGAGTGGGGGATCCGGCGCGCAGGCCCTCGTACCAGCGCCAGGCGAGTACGACGGCCCCGGGCAGGCTCGCCACGAGGCTCAGCACGCCGTAGACGACGGCCACCGCGACTCCGGTGTCCGCGCCGAGCCCCGCCGCGCCGAACGCCCATGCGGTGACGCCCTCCCGGGGGCCGAAACCGCCGACGTTCAGCGGCAGACCCATCGCCACCAGCGCCAGTACGGCGAGCGGCACCAGGACCGCCACCGGGGCGGCCGAGCCGGCGATGCGGGCCGCCACGACGAACATGGCCAGATGCCCGGCCAGGACGATCGCGGACGACAGCGCGACCCCTGGCCCGCTCTGCCGGGAGGCCAATCCCCGGCGGGCCTCGCCGAGGGTCTGCCGCAGCGCGCCGCCCCGGCGGGCCGGCGGGCGGTTCATCCGCACGGCGAGCGCGACGGCCAGCGCCCCGGCGGCGGCCAGGGCGAGCAGCGGCGCGAAGCCACGGACATCGGCACGTACCGGCGACGGCAGGGTCAGCAGCACCGCCGCACCGGCCACGGCCAGCGCGACCTGCCCCGCGACGCGTTCCAGTACGACCGCCTTCACACCACGCTTGAGGTCACCTGCGCTCTGCCCGTGCCGGACCGCCCGGTGCACATCGCCCAGGATCCCGCCGGGCAGGGCCGCGTTCAGGAACAGCGCGCGGTAGTAGTCGGCGACGGCGGCGCCCAGCGGCAGCCGCAGCCGCAGCCCCCGGGCCACCAACTGCCAGCGCCACGCGCTGAACACGGTGGTGACCGCGCCGATGCCGAGCGCGGCCAGCACCGTCACGGCGTCGATCCGCCGCAGCCCGTCCAGCAGCACACCGGTACCGAGCCGCCACAGCAGCGCGACGAGGATGCCGGTGCCGACGAGGGTGCCCAAGTGGGCTCGCAGGGAACGGGAGTCACGACGCCGGGCCTCACCCGCCGATGCCACGCCGCCGCCGGTCGCGTCGGCCGGCACCGCGGATGCGCAGGTCACGTCGACCGGCACCGCGGATGCGCCGGTCGCGGCGGCCTGCACCGCGGAGGCGCCGGTCGCGGCGGCCGGCAGCGCGTCGGCCTGCGCCCCGGATGCGCGAGTCGCCTCCGGGGGTGTCGGGGCCGTGTGGGCTGTGTCCGGTGACGGTGCCGGGCGGCGGCGGGCTCGGCTCGTCGCCAGGGCCGTGCGCGTGTGTGCCGGGTTCGGGGGCGTCGTGCGCGTCTGTGTGCCGATGGACGGCCCCGGCACCGCCCTCGTCCCGGCCCCCGCCGCAGCCCCCGTACTCATGCCGCGCCGTCCGTGGGCCGGGGCAGGGCCAGCAGGTCGCTGTGGTGGAGGGTGACCCGCAGTGTGCCGGCCGCGCAGGCGGCGAGCCGGGCGTTCAGGTAGCGCTCGGCCCGGTCGGCCAGCTCGGGCCGTTGCTCGACGGCCGCGCCCACCCAGCCGCGCAGCCACTGCTCGGTCAGCGCGGCCTCGCCGGGCCCGAGCCGCCACGGGCTCGGCTGCACGCGGACCGTGGCACCGCGCTCGGAGAACGCCTCGCAGGCGAAGGTGATCGCGTCCGGGCCGAGCAGTCCGGTGCGCCGCTGGTGGGCGTTGAACGCGTCGGCGATCTCGGCGTCCAGCGGGTCCCCCGGGGCGAGTTCGACCCGGCCCGCGACGGAGAGCGTGAGCAGGACCGGGCAGCCAGCGCCCGTGCAGGCGTCCGCCAGGGTCTCGATCTCCTCCTCGGTGAGGACGTCGAGCAGCGCGGACGCTGTCACCAGCGAGGCACCGGTGAGCGCGTCCGGGGTGAGCCTGGCGACGTCGCCGCGCCGGGTCTCGACCGTGACGCGGCTGCCGTCGGCGGCGGAGCGCGGGGACGCCACGGCGGCGAAGTGCAGCAGGTACGGGTCCCGGTCGTGCAGGACCCAGTGCTGGGCGCCGTCGAGGCGGGGCGCGAGCCAGCGGCCCATCGAGCCGGTGCCGCAGCCCAGGTCGTGCACGACCAGTCCGCCGGATCGGCCCGGCAGGTTGGCCAGCCGGATCCGCAGCGGGTCGAGCAGGTCCTCCGCGCGGGCCGCCGCGTCGGCGGGCTCGCGCAGTTGCAGCCACTCGGGCGCGTACCGCGGGCCTTCCTCGGGGCCGCCGTCCCGCAGCCGCACGGTGGCCCGCTCACCGGGGCGGGTCACGGGCCCGGCACCCGCGATGACCGGACCGGCGGCGCCGGCCGGCCCGCCCGCCGCGCTTCCGACGGCACCACCCTGCGCCCCGGCCTCGGAAACGCTCCCGGGCCCCGTGCCCAAGGCTCCCGCCTCAGAAGCGTTCCCGGACTCGGTGCCCAAGGCTCCCACCTCAGAAGCGTTCCCGGACTCGGTGCCCAAGGCTCCCGCCTCAGCAGCGTTCCCGCGGTCAATACTCAGGGCCATAGCCCCGGAAGCATCCCCACGCTCCATGCCCAAGGCCCCAGCCCCAGCCCCAGCCCCAGAAGCGTTCCCGGGCTTCGCGCCCAGGGCCCCAGCCCCGGGAACATCCCCGCGCTCCATGCCCAGGGCCCCAGCCCCGGAAGCATCCCCGCGCTCCATTTCCAGGGCCCCAGCCCCGGAAGCGTTCCCGGGCTTCGTGCCCTGGGTCTCCGTACCCGCAGCGCTGTCCACGGCCGCCGCCTCCTCGTTCCGCGTGTTCGCGGTTCCCCGCACGGACTCCTCGTCGGCGGGCCCCGGCTGCGCCGGGATCAGTCCGCCGGTCTCCGACCGGATCGCGGCAGGCCGGCCCGGCCCCCGCTTCGCCGCGGACAACCCGGCCGGAACACCTCCACGGCTCCCGCCGCTCCTGGCGCCGCTCATGCCGCCCTCCTCGGGGGTTCGGGGAGTCGTCCGAGGACTCCGGCCAGGCTGCGGGCGGTGGTCGCCCAGCCGTCGAGCGCGGCGCGGCGGCTCCGGGCCGCGGCCTTCAGACGGCGGCGCACGTCGGGTTCGCCGAACCAGCCGCGCAGTTCGGCTGCGAGCGCGGCGGGGTCCTCCGGCGGCACGAGGATGCCGGGCACGCCGCCGTCCGGAGCGCGGCCGACCGCCTCGGGCAGCCCGCCGACGTCGGTGGCGAGCACCGGGATGCCACGGGCCAGGGCCTCGGTGACCGCCATGCCGTAGGTCTCGGCGTACGAGGTGAGGACCGTCAGGTCGGCCGCGGCGTAGGCGGCGTCGAGGTCGGCACCGGAGCGCGGGCCGCTCAGGTGCAGCCGGTCGGCGAGGCCGTACCGGGTGATCAGCTCGCGCAGGTGGGCGACGTACGCGGGGTCCTGGCCGAGACCGCCGACGCACTCGCAGGTCCAGGGCAGGTCCCGGACCGCCGCGAGGGCCTCCACCAGCCGGTGCTGGCCCTTGCGCGGGGTCACGGCGGCCACGCACAGCAGCCGGGAGACGCCGTCGGTACCGGGCGCGAGGGGTGCGATGTCGGCGCCGGGCGCGGCGACGTGCACCCGGTCGGGGGCGAGTCCGTGGTGGGAGACGAGCCGGCGGACCGCCCAGTCGCTGGTGGCGATGACCGCGGGCGCCGCCCGCAGCACCGTCCGCTCACGGCCGTCCAGGTCGGCGGCGACGGCCGGGTCCAGGCCGGTCTCGTCACCGAGCGGCAGGTGGACGAGGACGGCGAGGCGCAGCCGTGCGGCCTCGGGGACGACGATCTCCGGGACGCCGCAGGCGACGAGGCCGTCGAGGAGGACCACCGTGCCGTCCGGCAGGCCGCGGAGCACGCGGGCCAGGCCCTCCCGGGCGGTGCCGTCGGGGCGCGGCCAACTGCCCGGTGCGGCGTGCCGGGTGACCTGCCAGCCGAAGCCGGGCAGGTCCAGGCAGACCCGGCGGTCGTAGGCGTTGCCGCCGCTGGGCGTGGCCGGGTCGTCGACGCCGCCCGGCATGACGAAGTGCACGTTGCGCAGGGACATGGGGACGATTCCGGCGTTCTCGGCGGCGACGGCCTGCGCGGGCACGTACGTGAGACGGGCCCGTTCCACGGTCAGGTCGGTCACAGGTCACGCTCGTAACTCGCCCAGGCGATGTGCGACTCGTGCAGGGTGACCGTGATCCCCGCGAGGCCCTTGGCGCCCTCCCCCAGCGCGCCCTTGTGGACGCGCTCGGCGAGCCGGTCGGCGATGACCTTGGCCAGGAACTCGGTGGAGGTGTTGGTGCCGGCGAACTCGGGTTCGTCGTCGAGGTTGCGGTAGTTCAGCTCGGCGGTGACGGCCCCCAGTTCCTGGGTGGCCAGGCCGATGTCGACCACGATGTTGTCCTCGTCCAGCTGCTCGCGGCGGAACGTCGCGTCGACGAGGAAGGTGGCGCCGTGCAGTCGCTGCGCGGGCCCGAAAACCTCGCCGTGGAAGCTGTGGGCGATCATGATGTGATCGCGGACGGTGATGCTGAACAACTGACGACCCTCCAGGTGCGGCGCGTCCGGTCCCCCTGCCCTTGACCGCCGGGGGATGCCCTCTAGTACGGCTCCTCGCTTCCCCGTGTTCAGCCGTCCCTCACTCTTTTCTCAGGTCAGGCCGTCACCGCGTACCGGACCCGGTGGCACAGGGCCGGGATCTCACCGGAGGCGAGCCGCGGCATGACGTCGGGGAGTTCCTCGAACGCGCACTCCCCGGTGACGAGCGCGTCCAGCGCCGGGTCGGCGAGCAGGTCCAGGGCGAGGGCCATCCGGTCGGCGTAGCCGCGGCCGGCCCGGGCGGCCGGGGAGACGGTGCCGACCTGGCTGCTGCGCACGGTGAGCCGGCGGGAGTGGAAGGCCTCGCCGAGCGGCAGGGCGACGCTCCGGTCGCCGTACCAGCTCAGCTCCACGACCGTGCCCTCCGGGGCGAGGAGCTGCAGGGCCCTGGTGAGGCCGGCCTCGGAGGCGCTGGCGTGCACGACGAGGTCGCAGTCGCCGAGGGCGTCGGCGGGCGCGGCGAAGTCGACGCCGAGCGCCTCGGCGGTCTTGGCGCGGTCCGGGTCGGCGTCGACGAGTTGCAGCCTCACGCCCGGGAACCGGGCGAGCAGCGCGGTGACCGCGCAGCCGACCATGCCGCCGCCCACCACCGCGATCCGGTCACCGATCAGCGGCCTCGCGTCCCACAGGGCGTTCACGGCGGTCTCGACGGTTCCGGCGAGTACGGCCCGCGCGGCGGGCACGCGTTCGGGCACCACGGTGACGGCGCTCACCGGGACGACGTAACGGCTCTGGTGCGGATACAGGCAGAACACCGTGCGGCCGAGCAGCCCGGCCGGGCCCTCCTCGACCACGCCCACGCTGAGGTAGCCGTACTTCACCGGGCCCGGGAAACCGCCCTCCTGGAACGGGGCCCGCATGACTGCGTGCTGGCTCTCCGGCACCCCGCCGCGGAAGACGAGCGTCTCCGTGCCGCGGCTGACCCCGGAGTACAGGGCGCGCACGAGGACCTCGTCCTCGGCGGGCGCCGCGAGGGTGACGTCCCGCAGTTCCCCGTGGCCGGGTGAGCGGAGCCAGAACGCGCGGGCCGACCGGTTCATCGGCATCCTCCTGAACGATCGGGAAGTTGTTCACGTACCGAGTTGTGCACAGGCCGCGCAGAGTACGCGGCGTTGATCGACTCTGTCACTCGGCCGGAGGAATGCGCGGTGGCCCTGAACAACACGTTTGACGCGAGGCTCCAGCAGGAGACGGCCGTGGGAGCGGGCGTCCAGATCCTGCTGCTGGCCCTGCTCGGCTCGGCGATCGGCATGGGGCTGGCCGGCTGGCTGACCGGGCTCGCCTTCGCGTTCGCCACCTGGGCGGTCCTCTCCCGTGCCCTGCACCGGTCCCGGCTGCGCTCCTTCGGCCCCGCGAACCGGGTCACGCTCGGCCGGGCCACTCTGGTCGGCGGGGTGACCGCGCTGGTCGCGGACTCCTTCGAGAGCGCGCCGCCGGTGACGCTGCTGGTCGCCCTGACGGCCGTGGCCCTGCTGCTGGACGGCGTGGACGGCAAGGTCGCCCGCCGTACCGGCACCTCGACCGCGCTGGGCGCGCGCTTCGACATGGAGGTCGACGCGTTCCTGATCCTCGTGCTGAGCGTGTACGTGTCCATGCAGCTGGGCCCGTGGGTGCTCCTGATCGGCGGCATGCGGTACGCGTTCGTCGCCGCGGCCCGGGTCGCGCCCTGGCTGAACGCGCCGCTGCCGCCGTCGTTCGCCCGCAAGACGGTCGCCGCGCTCCAGGGCATCTGCCTGCTGGTGGCGGGCGCCGAGCTGCTGCCGCCCGCGGTCAACCTGGCGGTCGCGCTGCTGGCGCTGGGCTCCCTGGTGTGGTCCTTCGGCCGGGACGTGCTGTGGCTGTGGCGCAACCCGCGCACGGCGGCGCAGCCGACGGGTCCCGAGCCGGAGCCGAGGGTGCTTGAGCTGGCGGCCCACTGAACACCCGCACGCGAGGGGCCCGGACCGGTACCGGTCCGGGCCCTTCAGCGTCCCGCGGCCCTTTCGTGTCCCGGGCCCTTCGTGTCGCGGCCCTCACGTGTCCACGGGCCCATCGATTCCCGCGACCCACACGTGTCCACGGGCCTTCGAGTTCCCGCGGCCCTTTCGTGTCCCGTGGCCCGATGGTGTGTCGTGCGTGTCGTGCGTGTCGTGCCGCGCCGGGTTATGACCGCGTGGACCGTCCCCGTACGAGCGCGAACGCGGCGGCGGCGAGGCCGAGCACGCCGACCACCAGCCCGGCGACACCGAGCCCGCGGGCGGTGGAGTCGCTCGCGTCGGCGGCCTCCGACGTGCCGGCCGCGCCGGTCTTCGACGCCGCGGGGGCCGTGCCCTCACCGCCGGCGGTCAGTTCCAGCACGGGCGCCGGGGTCTCCGGCTCCTCGTCACCGGCCGGCTGCTCGATCCAGCGGGCGACCTTGCCGTCGGAGTAGGTCTGCAGCGTCTTGAAGGTCAACCGGTCGGTGTCCTCGGGCAGTTGTCCGAAGGCGACGTCGAAGTCCTCGTACTGCCCGGCGCCGATCTTCCCGCCGGTGAAGGTGATCTCGGAGGCGGCCTCCGTGATGGTGCCGTCGTCGGTCTTGACCGGGGTCTTGAGCTTCGTGGTCGTCACCTTGGCGGTCCAGCCGTCCTGCGGGTGGACGAGGACGCCGAGGACGGGGTGGTCGGTCGGCAGGAACACCTGCACCTTGGTGGTGGAGGCGCTGTCCTCCTCGTTGGGCACGCGGAAGGTGAGGACGCCGTCGGTGGCTCCCTTGGCGTAGCTCTCGGGGTGGACGGTGACGTGCGCGGAGGCGACACCAGCGGCGAGCAGGACCGAGCCGGCGGCGACGGCGGTGACGGTTGCGGCACGGCGCAGGGTGATGCGTGACGTGGACATGGGTGAATGGATCTCCGTACGAAGGATGGGCGTGAGGGGCCGGAGCGAGTACGGGATCAGGACCGGTGGCCCGCGCCGACGGACCGCGTGACGCAGCGGAGTCCGGCGGCCTGGCACGCAGTCGCCCGGGGCGCGGGCCGCGTCGAAGGCGAGGTGCGGGACCGCCTGGGTGAGAAGCATGGCCGCGGCGAACACGGCGGCACGCACACCTCTCACCGTCGGGGACGCGCTCATGGTGAGGGATCTTCCCACGGCCGGGAGATACGTGCCGCGCAGAAGCTGCGTTCATCACCGCCGCGGAGGTGTACAGCGCGCCCGGTGCCGGAGTGGAACACGGGCCGCGCGCCTCGAGTGTCACACCACGGCGGACTCCCGCTCCGTCCGACCGCACAGCTCACGGAGCTTCCCGCGCGTCTCAGGGTCCGTCGAGTACACGACCGTGCCGATCATGCCGCGGGTGAGCAGCACTTTGTAGGTGTTGCGGATCAGGCGGTCCACGTCCGCGTCGGACGTGGACCTCTTGAAGACCGGGTCCTTGGACTGCGTACGGTCCGTGATCCAACGGTCGCCGCGCCAGACGAGATCGGGGCCGATGATCACACCGGACCAGTCGTACTCGAAGCCCTGGGCGGTGTACACGCAGCCCACCTGGCCGAAGCCGGCAGGGTCGGTGGCCCACAGCGCGGACGGCGGTGCCCCGGAGACCGAGCGCTCGCCACGGAGGTTCCAGGGGCGTGCCCAGTCGCCGATCGTCACGTCGGCAGGGAGGGGATCGCCGGGCCTGGGTTCCGGGGACCACGGCCAGCAGTATCCGGCCGACATACGGGCGCCGTAGCCGTGGGCGCGCCGGGCCTCCAGGAAGGCCTCCAGCTCCGAAGGGCTGTCGGCGACCAGCAGTTGCATGCGGTCGTCGGGTTCCCAGACCACCGGCCCGCCCGGCTGCAGGCCGAGAAGGCGCACCACCCAGCGCAGATACGCGTCGCTGCCACCGCAGCGGAACTGGCTCTCCAGCGGTACGACCTGGCACTCGAGGCCCTGTGCCGCCGCGGCCGCCTTGATGTCTTCCACCGTTCCCATCTCGCCGGGGCGCACCACCTGGTGTTCGTCGAGGAGGAAGACGGGGACGCGGGCGACATCGATGAGTTCGTCGATCTGTCGTCTGCCGGTCCGCTGGGCCGCCGGGGTGTACCGGTTGGCGGAGGTCTCGCGGATGCGGTGGGCCTCGTCGCAGATCAGCACGTCAAGGGAGTTCCGCTCGGCCGTCATGAAGCTGTTGAAGTACTTGAAGAGGTCCTGGACCTCCCGCTTGCGCGTACCCGCGACCTTGCGCATCGTCTTGGTGAACGACTGCGAGCCCGTGGCGTGCAGCGCCGGCACACCTTGACGGTACAGCTCACCCAGCAGGGAGAGCGCGATCACACTCTTTCCGGTGCCCGGGCCGCCGGTGACGACCACGACCTCCTTGTGATCGGACTGCTTGGCCTTGCGTACGGCGTTGAGCACCATGCGGTACGCGACCTGCTGCTCGTCCAGGAGCACGAACTGCTCGCGGTCACGCACCTCCTGGGCCGCGACGGACATCAGCTGCTTCGACGGCACCGCCTTGCCCGCCAGCAGTTCGTCGGCGGCCCCGGCTCCCGGCGTCTGCGCGCGGAGTCTGCTGCGGAGGTAGTCGATGAACTCTCCCCGCCGCTCCCCCGTGAACATCTGGCCCCGGTCGTCGAGTTCGAGGGCCCGTAGACCGCCCACTCCGAACTCCGTGGCGTTGTGCAGGTACGCCACGCCGCTGACCCTGCCCGGGTGCCCGGCCACGGCGCCGTTGAAGTTGACGAGGTACTCGCAGTACCGCCGCACCTGCTCGATGGGGTTGAGGACCGGGTGCGCGTAGGCATCGATCCGGCACAGCGCCGGGTCGTCCTCGTCCGGTTCGGCCTGGCTCCACTGTTTCAGCTCCACGACGACGTACGACGGCTCTCCCGTCGCCGGGTGCACTCCGGCGAGGATCGCGTCGGCACGCTTGCTGTTCAGTGGCAGCGCGTACTCGAGCATCACCTCGACGGCACCCAGGCCCGCGTCGTTCAGCGCGGCGGTCAGCGCGGGGATGCTCCGCTCCCAGGAGCGGACTTCGGCGGCGCTGGGCCGGTGGCCGTGCATGTGGACGAACTGCTCGGTGAGGTGGAGGTAGAGCGAACTCTCGAGCGCACTCGCGGCGATCGTTCGGGCGGACTCGCGGAACAGCAAGAACTTCCCCCAGGCAGCACGAAGTGACTCGTGCGGGTGGGGGCGTGTCCTTCGAAACTCCGCCGTGGCGGAGCGGAAGCCCGTCGGGCCGCTATGACGATGTGATCAAGCGTACCTGGCCCCGGTCGACGCGCGGGGGCGCACGCGGAGGGACCATGCGCTGCGAGCGCACGCTCCCGTACCCGGCTCCTGTGCTTCCAGCCCTTCTGCTCCACCGCACCCAGGCCACCTCCGCCTGCACTCCGCCGCCCGCGACGCGGTCCACGCTCGGCTGCGGGAGGCCCCGAGTACGGGTGGGTGGAGCGAAAGTTGCGGCTCGCTGTGGTGCCGGCCGGTGGGCACGGGATCTGCCTCCGTGTCCACCGGCCCTCCGGGCCCGGCTCAGGCGGCCCGGTGTGAGCGGCCGCGGTGGACCCGGACGATGTCCGCGTACCGGTGTCCGCTGCCCTTGATCGTGCGCACCTGGGTGCGGTAGTCGACGTGGACCAGACCGAAGCGTTTGTCGTAGCCGTACGCCCACTCGAAGTTGTCCAGCAGCGACCAGGCGAAATAGCCGGCGAGCGGGGCGCCCTTGCGGGCGGCCGCGGCGCAGGCGGCGAGGTGCCGCTCGAGGTAGTCCTGGCGCTCGGGGTCGTCGATGCTGCCGTCGGGGCGCACGACGTCCGGGAAGGCGGAGCCGTTCTCGGTGACGTAGATCTTCCGGGCGCCGTACTCCTCGGTGAGCCGCAGCAGCAGCGTCTCGATGCCGTCGGCGTCGATCTCCCAGTCCATGCCGGTGCGCGGGACGCCCTCACGGCGCACGGAACGGACGTACGGTGCCGGCCCGCCGGGGTCGTGGGCGACGTACGCCGGGAAGTAGTAGTTCAGACCCAGCCAGTCCAGCGGGGCGGCGATCGTCTCCAGGTCACCGCCGAGTACGGGGAGTTCGACGCCGTAGGTCTCCACCATGTCGGCGGGGAAGCCGCGGCCGTGCACCGGATCGAGCCACCAGCGGTTGACGTGCCCGTCGTGCCGGCGGGCCGCCTCGCCGTCCTCGGGGCGGTCGGTGGCCGGGTGCACGGTGGAGAGGTTGTTGACGATGCCGACCCGGGCGGCGGGGGCTGCGGCGCGGATCGCCTCGGTGGCCAGGCCGTGGCCGAGGAGCAGGTGGTAGGACGCCCGGACGGCGGCGGTCAGGTCCGTCCAGCCCGGGGCCATCCTGCCCTCGAGGTGGCCGATCCAGGCTGAGCAGGAGGGCTCGTTGAGGGTCGCCCAGAGCGTGACGCGGTCGCCGAGGCGGTCCGCGACGGCCGAGGCGTAGTCGGCCAGGGCGAAGGCGGTGTCCCGCTCGGGCCAGCCGCCGTGGTCCTGGAGCACCTGCGGCAGGTCCCAGTGGTAGAGCGTGACGGACGGGGTGACGCCCGCCTCCAGCAGGGCGTCCACCAGCTCGTCGTAGAACGCCAGGCCTGCGGGGTTCACCGCGCCCCGCCCGTCCGGGACGACGCGCGGCCAGGCCACGGACAGCCGGTAGGCGTTGACGCCGAGCCGGCGCATCAGGCCGACGTCCTCGCGCCACCGGTGATAGTGGTCGCAGGCGGTGTCGCCCGTGTCGCCGTTCGCGACCTTCCCCGGGGTGTGCGAGAAGGTGTCCCAGATCGAGGGCGAACGGCCGCCCTCGGCGACGGCACCCTCGATCTGGTACGCCGCTGTGGCCGTGCCCCACAGGAAGTCGTGCGGGAAGGCGGCCAGGTCGATGCGTTCGGACACGGAAGTCCCTTCGGAGTACGGGGTGCCGGTCACTTGACGGCGCCTGCCGTCAGACCGGTGACGAGATAGCGCTGCAGGAGGAGGAAGCCGGCCACCACGGGCACGCTGACGACCAGCGAGGCGGCCATGATCTGATTCCAGTAGACGTCGTTGAGGGTGGAGTAGCCCTGGAGACCGACGGCGAGGGTGCGGGTGGTGTCATTGGTCATGACGGACGCGAAGAGCACCTCTCCCCACGCGGTCATGAAGGCGTACACGGCGACCGCGACGATGCCCGGGACCGCGGCCGGCACCACGATCCGCAGCAGCGCGCCGAACGGGCCGCAGCCGTCCACCAGGGCCGCCTCGTCGAGGTCGCGCGGCACCGAGTCGAAGTACCCGATGAGCATCCAGATCGAGAAGGGCAGGGAGAAGGTCAGGTACGTCAGGATCAGGCCGCCGCGGGAGCCGAACAGGGCGACGCCGGTGGCGTTGCCGATGTTGACGTAGAGCAGGAACAGCGGGAGCAGGAAGAGGATGCCCGGGAACATCTGCGTCGACAGGACGGTGACCGTGAAGACGCGTTTGCCGCGGAACTCGTAGCGGCTGACCGCGTAGGCCGCGAACACGGCGATGACGACCGAGCACAGGGTCGCCGCGCCGGCCACGATCAGCGAGTTCACGAAGTACTTGGCGAGCGGGACCGTGGACCAGATGTCGATGTACGGCCGGACGGTCAGCCCGCTGGGCAGCCAGCGGAACTTGCCGGTGACGTCGGCGAGGGGTTTCAGCGAGCTGGAGACCATCACGTACACCGGGACCAGCACGAACCCGGTGAGCACGGTGAGGAAGATCCGCCGGGACCACAGGAAGGAACGGGGTGGTGCCAGCGGCGAGTTGCGCTTGGGCGGGGCGGTGGACGGGGCGGACCACGGCGAGTTGCGCTTCGGCCGGGCGCGGGGCGGGCTAGACATCGGCGGCCCTCCGTCCGCGCGAGGTGACCAGCAGGTACACGCCGGTCACGGCCAGCAGGAAGAGCAGCAGCAGGACGGACATGGCGGAGCCGGTACCGAAGTTCCAGGTGACGAAGGAGGCCTGGTAGATGTGGACCGAGACGAGGTCGGCGGCCTCGGGGGCGGACTTGCCGAACAGCACGTACGGCGTGTTGAAGTCGTTGAACGTCCACAGGAACAGCACGAGGACCAGGACCTGGTTGACGGGCCGCAGCGACGGCAGGGTGATGCGGCGGACCTGCTGCCACATCCCGGCGCCGTCCAGCGCGGCCGCCTCGTACAGCTCCCGCGGGATGTTCTGCAGTCCGGCCATCACGATGAGGAAGGCGAACGGCCAGCCCCTCCACACCGAGACGGTGAGCAGCGCGTAGAAGCTGTTGTCACCGATGAGCCAGAAGGACGGCTCGCCGGTGAGGTGGAGCTGGTCGTGCAGGACGTGGTTCACCAGGCCGTTGTCGTGCTGGAACATGAACACCCAGGTGATGACGGCCGTGTAGACGGGCAGCGCGTACGGCACCAGGAACAGGGCGCGCAGCAGGCCCCGGCCGCGGAAGGTGTCCTGCATGCAGATCGCGGCGGCGGTGCCGATCAGCCAGCACAGGCCGACCGACAGCAGGGTGAAGCCGACGGTGACGGAGAAGGAGTGCAGCAGGGCCTTGCCGACGGGGGCGTCGAAGTCCACCGACACCTTGTAGTTGCCGAAGCCGGACCAGGGGGCGGCCCCCCAGTCACGGATGTAGAACTGGGTGAGTTCCTTGAAGCTCATCACGACGCCGATGACCATCGGCACCAGATGGACGAGGAGTTCGAGCAGGAGGGCGGGCAGCAGGAGCAGGTAGGGCAGTCCGATGCGGCGGATCCGCCCGGTGCGGCGGCGGGGTTCGCGCGCCGCACCGGGGGACGTCGGGCGCACCGGCTCTTTCAGGGCGGTGGTGGTCATCTCGGATCAGGCCGCCGGCATCTGCTGCTGGGCCTTCTCCAGCTCGGCCTTGACGGAGTCGGTGGTCACCGCCCGTCCGGCGGCGGCGTCGGCGAACAGGTCCTTCACGGCGGTGCCCACCGCCGTCTCGAACTGTGACTCGGAGGGGACCTGCGGCAGCGCCGCCGCGCTGGTGGCCAGGGTGTTCTTGAGGACGGCGGTGTCGGGGGCGTCGAACGCCGCGTCGCCCTGCGCGGCCTTGACCGGCGGGATGGTGCTGTAGGCGGTGTTGAGGGTCTTCTGCTCGGCGTCGGACGTCATGAACTCCACGAACTTCGTGGCGCCGTCGAGGTTGCGGGTGTTCTTGAAGACGGCGATGTTGATGCCGGCCACCATGGAGTTGACCTGGGGGCCGCTGCCCGGGGCGCCGGACCGCACGGGCACGGGGGCGACTCCGTAGGCGTCCTCGCTCATGCCCTGCGACGTGAGGTTGGCGGCGGCGGACTGCCACAGCAGCATGGCCTGCTTGCCCTTGGCGAAGTCGCTCACCGACTGGTTCTGCGCGTACTCGGCGTCACCGGTGGGGATGACCTTGTCCTTGGCCATCAGGTCGACGTACTGCTTGACCGCGTCGACCACCTTGGGGCCGGTGAAGTCGGGCTTGCCGTCGGCGGTGAAGAAGTCGGCGTCGTGCTGCTTGGCGAAGACGAAGACGTGGTGGATGTTCTCCGACAGGTTCGCGCCCTCGGCGCCGAGCACCGCCTTGCCCCCGGCCTTGATCTTCTTGCCGTCCGCGACCAGTTCGTCCCAGGTGGCCGGCGGCTCGGCGATACCGGCGTCGGCGAAGATCTTCTTGTTGTAGTAGAGCGCGTAGGCCATCGAGTACAGCGGGACGGCGGCCGGGTCCTTGCCGCGGACGCCCGTGGAGCTCAGCGCGGAGTCCACGAAACGGTCCCTGCCGCCGATCTTCGCGAAGTTCCCGTCGTCCCACGGGAGCAGCGCGCCGGTCGCCTGGAGCGAGGCGCTCCAGGTGTTGCCGATGTTGAGCACGTCCGGGCCTTGACCGGAGGTGGTCGCGGTCAGGATCCGGTTGAGCAGATCCGACCAGGGCACGACCTCCAGCTTCACCTTGATGCCGGTCTTCTTCTCGAACTTGTCGAGTTCGGGCTGGAGGACCTTCTTGTCGACGGCGATGCTGGCGCCCTGGTTGGAGGCCCAGTACGTCAGGGTCCCGGGCGAGTCGTTCGACCCGCTCCCGTTCGACGAACCGCCTCCGCAGGCCGTGGCCGCGAGGGCGAGAGACAGGGTGACGGCGCCTACGGCCGCGGCTCGGATACTGCGCATGGCTCCTGGGGTCCCTTTCCGGGAGTCGGCAACCGCGAGGGCGATCGGCGGGGACCGGCACCCCGTTCGACCCACGACCGCCCTCATGGCTTAATTTAGGACGTGAGTTAAACCTCAAGACAATCGCTCGTCAAGGGATCCGGCACCGGCAACCGATCCGGCGGAGCGGCAAAACGCGGCAAACTGGGAGGCCAGGTGGCGGAGTTGGGCGGCCGTACAGTGCGTGACCTGCGACGGGAGAGCCGGAGCGCCGTTCTGCAACGGTTGTATGTCGATGGGCCGATGAGCCGGCAGGCGCTGGGCCCGGCGACGGGTCTGAGTTCGGGCTCCGTCAGCAATGTGGTGGCCGGGCTGCTGGCCGACGGCCTGCTGGAGGAGGCGGGCACCGTCGGTGCCGACGCGGGCCGGCCGAGCCGGCTGGTGCGCATACGGCCGGGCAGCGGACACCTGATCGGCGTCGACGTCGGCGAGACCCGGGTCAGGGTGGAGCTGTTCGACCTGGCCTTCACCGAACTCGCCCGCAGCGAGCACCCGTTGGGGCCACGCGGCTACGACGTCGACGCCGTCGTCGGTCATGTGGTGGACGGCGTGGGCACGGTACTGCGGGCGACGGGCCCCTCCCCGGGCGAACTCCTCGGCATCGGTGTCGGCGTCCCCGGCATCATCGAGGACTCCGGCCCGGGGGGTGCCGTCGTGCACGGCCAGACGATCGGCTGGGACGCCGTGCCCCTGGAACGGCTGCTGCGCCTGACCGGCCGGCTTCCCGCGCACGTACCGCTCTTCATCGACAACGGCGCCAAGGCCCTGGGACAGGCGGAGATGTGGTTCGGCGGTGGCCGCGGGGCACGCAGCGCCGTGGTCGTGCTGTTCGGTTCGGGCGTCGGCGCCTGCGTGGTCGCCGAGGAGGCGGCGCGGGGCCGGGCCGTGGAGTGGGGCCACCTGACGGTGCGGGTGGCCGGGCGCCGGTGCCGGTGCGGGGCGCACGGCTGCCTCGAGGCGTACGCGGGTGCCGAGGCACTGGTGGCGCGCTGGCGGGAGGCGGGCGGGCGGCCCACCGCGGGGGCGGACGAGGAGCAGGCGCTGGGCGAGCTGCTGACCGCGGCCCGCCCCGCGGAGGGCCGGGCACCGGACGCGGTGGCCGCGGCGGTGCTCGAGGAGACAGCCGCGTACCTCGGCGCGGGACTGTCCGACCTGATCAACCTCTTCCAGCCGGAGCGGGTCCTGGTCGGCGGCTGGGCGGGCCTCCGGCTCGGGTCGGGCTTCCTGGAGCGGGTGCGCGCACACGCCCTGGCCCAGGCGCTGCGCTACCCGGCGGGCCGGGTGAGCGTCGAACTGGGCCGGCTCGGCCCGGACGCGGTGACCGTGGGAGCGGCGGTCCTCCCCCTGGCCGCGTTCTTCGCAGCCGGCGGCCACCGCCCCCGCCCGGCAACCCCACCGGCCCCCTCACCGGCCTGGCGGACGGCGCTGGAAGGGCGGTTGATGTGAGGGGCGGTTGGTGTAAAAGGCGTTGATGTCAGGGGCGGTTGGTGTGAGAGGCCGGGGGTGGGCGGGGCGGCGCGGGGCGAGCGTGGGCGGTACGCGGTGGGGCGCGATCCGAGGCGTGAACCGTGTGGGAGGTGATGTGGGGGCCCGGAGGGTCGGCAAGGCCGGGGTGGCGGGGCGCGCGGTGCGAGCGTGGGCGGTACGCGGGGTGGGGCGCGATCCGAGGCGTGGGCCATGTGGGGGGATGTGCGGGCCGGGGCGGGCGAGGCTGGGGGCGTGACCCCGGCCGCCTGCACCACCGCAGTCGCGACGGCGGTGCAGGCGGCCGGCGGGACTACCGGACCGCTGCCGGCTGTGGCGCCGGTGCGTAGCCCGCGGGCCGGGTGGTGAAGGTGCCCCGGCCCTGCGTGCGGCTGCGCAACCGCGTGGCGTAACCGAACAGTTCGGCCAGCGGCACGGTCGCGGTCAGGACGGCCGCGCCGCCCCTGCTCTCCGAGCCGCCGACCCGGCCCCGGCGGGCGGCCAGGTCCCCGAGGACCCCGCCGACCGCGTCCTCCGGCACGGTCACCGTCACCTCGGCGACCGGTTCCAGCAACACCGTCGTACAGGCCCGCAGGGCGTCGCGGAGGCCGAGCCGGCCGGCGGTGCGGAAGGCCGTGTCGGAGGAGTCCTTCACATGCGTGGAGCCGTCGGTGAGCGTGACACGCAGCCCGGTCACCGGGTGCCCGGCGAGCGGTCCCTCGGCGAGGGCGTCCCGGCAGCCGGCCTCCACCGCGCGCACGTACTCCTGCGGCACCCGCCCGCCGACCACGGCGGAGCGGAACTCGAAGCCGGTGACGCCGGCTTCGGGCCCGAGCGGTTCCACGTCGAGCACGACATGGGCGAACTGCCCCGCCCCGCCATCCTGTTTGACGTGCCGGAACACGAACCCGCTCACTCCGCCGACGACCGTCTCCCGGTAGGCGACCCTGGGGCGGCCCACGGTGACCTCCGGGCCGCCGTCGCGGCGGATCTTCTCCACCGCGACCTCCAGGTGGAGTTCGCCCATCCCGGACAGCACGGTCTGCCCGGTCTCGGCGTCGGTACGCACCACCAGCGAGGGGTCTTCCTCGGCGAGCCGGGCGAGCGCCGTCGCAAGCCGTCCGGTGTCCGTGCTCCGCCGTGCCTCGACCGCCACGGACACCACGGGGTCGGCGGCCACGGGCGGCTCCAGCAGCAGCGGGGCACCGGCGTCGCACAGCGTGGCGCCGACCCGGGCCGACTTCACCCCCGCGAGCGCGACGATGTCGCCCGCCACGGCCCGGTCCAGCTGGACGTGCCGGTCCGCCATGACCCGCAGGATCCGCGCCACCCGCTCGCCGCGCCCGTTGCCCGGGTCCCACACGGTGTCCCCTTTCTCGATCGTGCCCGAGTAGACGCGCGCATAGGCGAGCCGCCCGGTGCCGGTCGCGGTCACCTTGAACACCAGCCCCGCGAAGGGCACTTCCGGATCGGCGGCCCGGCGCTGCTCGGCGCCCTCGTGGACCCCGCGCACGGCGGGTACGTCCAGCGGAGACGGCAGGTAGGCCAGCACCGCGTCCAGCAGCGGTTCGATGCCGCGGTTGCGGTAGGCGGAGCCGCACAGCACGACGACGCCGTCCCCATTGAGCGTGAGGTCGCGCAGTGCCCGGGTGAGGGTCGCGGCCGAGAGCGTCTCGTGGTCGCAGAACTCCTCCAGGGCGGCCGGATGCCGCTCGGCGACCGCCTCCTCCAGCGCGCGCCGCCGTCGTACCGCCTCCTCCCGCAACTCCTCGGGCACCGCCTCTTCCACGGCCGCGCTCAGCCCGTCCCGCCACACCAGGGACCGCATCCGCACCAGGTCCACCACGCCGGTGAAGCCGTCCTCGGCGCCGATCGGCAGCTGGACGACCAGGGGCGCGGGGTGCAGCCGTTCCCGGATGGAGTCGACGGCACGGTCGAGGTCGGCCCCGGCGCGGTCCAGCTTGTTGACGAACGCGATCCTCGGCACGCCGTGGCGGTCGGCCTGCCGCCACACCGACTCGCTCTGCGGCTCGACCCCGGCTACGGCGTCGAACACGGCGACCGCCCCGTCGAGGACGCGCAGCGACCGCTCGACCTCGTCGGCGAAGTCGACGTGGCCGGGTGTGTCGATGAGGTTGATGCGGTGGCCGTCCCAGGTGCAGGTCACCGCGGCGGCGAAGATGGTGATGCCGCGGTCGCGTTCCTGCGGGTCGAAGTCGGTGACGGTCGTGCCGTCGTGCACCTCGCCCCGCTTGTGGGTGGTGCCCGTCGCGAAGAGGATCCGCTCGGTGACGGTGGTCTTGCCCGCGTCGACGTGGGCGAGGATGCCGAGGTTGCGTACGGCGGCGAGGTGGTCGGTGTGGTTGCGCACGGCCCGGTGCCTTTCGGGGAAACGGTGCTGAAAAGGGCAGCGCGATTTCCCGTGCGCCGTTCGGAGCGGACGGTACGGCGCCGGCCGGGCGGGATGCCGGGCAGGGCGCCGGGGTGTCAGCGGGGCGTCACGGGTTCCGGTGCCGGCCGCGCAGCGGGCACCGGCCGGACGAGGACACGAGGATCACCTCGTACCGGGAACGGGGAGCCATGACAGCGGTGCGCTCGTACACGGCCTGGCCCCCCTCGCTCGTCGTTCCGGTCCCGACCGGCGGCCCCGCTGCGGGGCGGCGCCGGTTGCGTGGTGAGTCTAGGCAGGGCGGTCGGGCGGGGGCATGCGATTTTCCGCGGCGGTCATCCGTAACGGGCGGCGAGTGTCCGTACCGTTCCTGCGATGCGGGTGCGGAGTTCGGGCGGTGCCAGGACCTCGACGTCGCCGCCCAGCCGGAGGAACTCGCCGTGGGCGTGGTCGATCGACTCGATGGGCACCCGGATCGTCGAACTCCGGCAGTACACCCTGCGGCCGGGGGCCCGGGAGACGCTGGTCGAGCTGTTCGAGCGGGAGTTCGTGACCGGGCAGCAGGCGGCCGGCATCACGGTCGGCGGCCGGTTCCGGGACCTGGACGACCCGGACCGCTTCGTCTGGCTGCGCGCCTTTCCCGACATGGCGCACCGCCGGCGGGCGCTGGAGGCGTTTTACACCGGCCCGGTCTGGCGGAGGCACCGCGACGCGGCCAACGCCACCATGGTCGACAGCGACGACGTCCTGCTGCTGCGGGGTCCTGGCTTCGCACCGCAGCCGGGCACCCGCGAGGTGGTCACGACGATCTGCCATCCGTCCGACGCGGCCGCCTTCGCGGCGTACGCCGCCCGGCATCTGGGCCCGGGCCATGCGCTGCACCGCACCGAGCACGCCGAGAACGACTTCCCCCGCCTGCCCGTCCGCACCGGTGAGGACGTCCGGGTCTGGTTCGGACCGTCCGAGCCACCGCCCTGGCCGGCCCAGCGGCTGCGGCTGGAGTCCGTGACGCCTTGACCGGGGACGACTGGGCCGAAACCGCACTCGCCCAGAGTCGGCCTCGGCCGAAACCGCACTCGCCCAGAGTCGGCCTCGGCCGAAGCCGGACTCGCCCGGAGCAGCACTCGGCCGAGCTTGCCCTTCCCGTCGAGCGCACTCCAACTCCTAGACTGACGCCGCCACTTCAACCCCTCCACCTGTGACGGAGCACCGGTATGCGCTATCGCGTCCTCGGCAAGACCGGCATCGAGGTCAGCACCCACTGCCTGGGCACGATGATGTTCGGATCCTCCGGCAACCCCGACCACGAGGACGGCGCGCGCATCATCCACGCCGCGCTCGACGCCGGCATCAACTTCGTGGACACCGCCGACATGTACTCGGCCGGCGAATGCGAGGAGATCGTCGGCAAGGCACTCAAGGGCAGGCGGGACGACGTCGTGCTCGCCACGAAGGTGCACTTTCCGCTGGGTGGCGGACGCAACCGCAGCGGCAACTCGCGCCGTTGGATCCTGCGGGCCGTCGAGGACAGTCTGCGGCGCCTGGACACGGACTGGATCGATCTCTACCAGGTGCACCGGCCCGACCACACCACCGACATCGAGGAGACGCTGTCGGTCCTCGGCGATCTGGTGCGGGCGGGCAAGATCCGGGCGTTCGGCTGCTCCACGTTCCCGGCCGAGGATCTCGTGGAGGCCCACCACGTGGCGGAGCGGCGCGGACTGATGCGAATGCGTACGGAGCAGCCGCCGTACTCGATCCTCGCCCGCGGTGTCGAACGGTCCGTCCTGCCCACCGCGCAGCGCCTCGGCATGGGAGTGCTGACCTGGTCGCCGCTCGCCTCGGGTTTCCTGTCCGGCGCCTACCGCCAGGGGCGGCCCGTCGACCTCACCGGCGGCCGCGCCAAGCGCACCCCGCACCGCTTCGACCCCGCCCTCCCGGGCAACGCCGCGAAGTTCGCCGCGGTCGAGCAGCTCATCGCTCTGGCCGAGGAGACGGGCCGCACCCTGCCGGAACTGGCCGTCGCCTTTCCGCTGGTCCATCCGGCGGTCACGTCCGTGATCATCGGTCCGCGCACCATGGAGCAGCTCAATTCGCTGCTCGGGGGAGCCGACCTGCTGCTCGAGGACGCGGTGCTCGACCGCATCGACGAGATCGTGGCTCCCGGCACCGACCTCTATCAGGCCGACGGCGTCTGGCAGCCGACGTCTCTGACCGAGCCCGCCCACCGCCGCCGCCCGTCCGGCGAGCGGGCCGTCGCGGACTGAGCCCGCCGACGGCCGGGCCGGGAGCGGGCGACAACGACGAAATGCCGGCGAGTCTCATGACTCGACCGGCATTCCAGAGGCACACGAACGCATTCGCAAACGTTCCTGCTGGTGTCCGAGGGGGGACTTGAACCCCCACGCCCGATAAAGGGCACTAGCACCTCAAGCTAGCGCGTCTGCCATTCCGCCACCCGGACTAGGTGTCTGTCGCCTTGCGCGGGGTGTTCCCCGCGGCGACATGCACAACAATACCAAGGTTTCGGAGCGCGTTTCACCTGCGTATCCGTCGGCCGGGCGGCGGCCTGGGGGCGCGTCGGGCAGCCGATTGGCGACCGTATGCAGTCTGCAAGATTCTGCCTACGGTGCGTAGAAGATCACGCAAAGGCGCGAGACGGCCTCCGGCGCGACGGCGAGGCACCGCTGCCAGGCGCCGGCGTACGCCGTGCCGGGCTCGAGGAGTCCGGCGGCCGGCGGCATGACGGCAGCGGATGCGGATGCGGATGCGGATGCGGATGCGGCACGACGGCAGCGGATGCGGCGGCGGCTGTGGCACGGCGGGCAGCGGATGCGGATGCGGGGCCGCCGAACGGCAATCGGCCGCCTGACCGCGCGCCCCGACTCCCCGCGGTCTCCCCGCCGTCCCCCTCTACGATCTGGTCACGGATCACCGGAGGGGGAACATCGCATGCACAAGGACGCCGAGCCCGCCCAGAGACCGGCCCGTACGGGCAGCCGTGACGAGGAGCCCGCGGGCCGGAGCGAGGAACCCGGGCGCCGGGCCGAGGAACCGGCGGGCCGGAGCGAGGAGCCGGGGCGCCGGGTCACCACCCTGGAACTCTTCTTCGACCTGGTCTTCGTCTTCACGCTGACCCAGCTCACCGTCCTGCTGGCGCACGACCTGTCGTTCGCCACGGCCGGGCGGGTGGCGCTGATCCTCGTCGTCCTGTTCTGGATGTACGGCGCGTACGCCTACCTCACCAACCAGGTGCCGCCCGACCGCCCGTCCCGGCGGCTGCTCCTGATGCTCGGCATGGGGGCCTTCCTGGTGTGCGCGCTCGCGATACCCCGCGTCTTCGAGGACACCGGGGTGGTCTTCGGTCTGGGGCTCCTGCTCGTGGTGATCGTGCACACCGTGCTGTACACACGCAGCCACGGCTGGGACTCCGTCTGGTACGGCGTCCCGAACGCGTCGGCCGCCCTGGCCGTGACGGCCGCGGGCGCCACCGGCGGCCTCGCGGCGGACGGACTGTGGCTGCTCGCGATCGCCCTGCAGTTCGTCACCCCCTTCGTCGCCGAGCACGGTCCCGGCCGCAGGGACGGGCGCAGCGCGGCCACGCTCCGGGTGCAGCTGGGCGCCCTGGACCCGGCGCACTTCGTGGAGCGGCACGGGCTGCTGCTGATCATCGCGTTCGGCGAGTCGGTGATCTCCATCGGTGTCGGCATCGGTGATCTGCCGCTCACGGCGGGGCTGTTCAGCGGGGCGTTCCTCGCGCTGGCACTGGCGGTCGCGCTGTGGTGGACGTACTTCGTGCGGGACGAGGAGGCCGCCGAGTCCGTGTTCCGCGCGACCGCGGCACCGCAGCGCTGGCGGCTGGCGATGAACGCCTACTACTACGCCTTCCTGCCGATGCTGCTGGGCATCGTCTATCTGGCCGCCGGGGTGAAGAAGACCCTGGGGCACCTCGGCGACCACCCGCACCGGGGCCCGGCGCTGGCGCTGGCGGGCGGTGTGGCCCTGTTCCTGGCGGGTGACGCGGTGTTCCGGCGGACCCTCGGCCTGCGCCCGGTCCGCTTCCGCGCCGCCGCGGCTCCGGTGGCCCTGCTGACCGCCCTGCCGGGCACCCTGCTGCCCGCGTACGCCGAACTGCTGGCCCTGGTGGCGCTGCTGACGGTCATGCTGGCGGTGGAGGCGCGGTGGTGCACGACGCCGTCCCCGGCCCGGGAGCGGGCCGGCGGCTAGCCGGGGGTGTTCAGACGCTCAGGCCTCGGGGCGGTCGTGGTACGACCGCCGGGTGTGCTCGGTGTGTTCGCGCATCAGACGCATGGCACGCTGCTCGTCCCGGTCGGCGAGCGCGGTGATCAGCTCGCGGTGCTCGGTCCATGACTGACGGCCGCGCTGCCGGGCCACCGGCGTGTAGTACCAGCGGACCCGCCGCTCCACCTGGGCGGCGAGTTCGGCGAGGACCGTGTTGCCGGCCAGTTCCATCACCTTGGCGTGGAAGGCCGCGTTGAGGGCGACCGCGGCGTCCACGTCCTCGGCGGCCACCGCCTTCTCGCCCTCGGCGCACAGCTCCTCGAGGGCGGCGATGCCGGGGCTGCCCGCGTGGGCGGCGGCCAGCCGGGCCGCCTCCGCCTCCAGCAGCGTGCGGACGGTGAGCAGCTGGTCGGCCTCCTCCTCGGCGGGCTCGTGCACGAACGCGCCCTGGGCGGGGCGCAGATCGACCCAGCCCTCGGTGTTGAGCCGCTGCAGTGCCTCGCGCACGGGCTGCCGGGAGACGCCGAGGTGCCCCGCGAGTTCGCTCTCCACGAGGTGCTGGCCCGGCTGGAGGGCGCGGGTGGTGATGAGTTCCAGCAGCGCCTCGTACACGCGCTCGCGCAGCGGGCCGGGCCGTTCGAGCCTGGGCACCGCCCCCTGCGGCAGTCCGGTCGACCACATCGCGGTCCTTCCTGGGCATTCGGAACGCGTAGGCGCTGGACGCTCAGCATCTGCTCGTGTCCACAGTCTACGGTGCGCAGGATCCACGGACCGGGCGCACGGGGAGCCGGCGCCAGACCCGCGATGGCGCGGTCGAGCCCCTGCGACGTCTCAGGCCCACGATGGCGACGGTCGAACCCCGGCGACGCCTCAGGCCCACGATGGCGACGGTCTAGCCCCGGCGACGCCTCAGGCCCACCATGGCGACGCCTCAGGCCCACCATGGCGACGGTCGAACCCCGGCGACGCCTCACGGGCAGCGCACGACCTGCCCGGCGTACGACAGGTTGCCGCCGAAGCCGAACAGCAGCACGGGGTCGCCGGCGCGCAGCGCTCCTCGTTCGACCAGCTTGGAGAAGGCGAGCGGGATGCTGGCGGCCGAGGTGTTGCCGGACTCGATGACGTCGCGGGCGACGACCGCGTTGACGGCGCCGAGCTTCTCGGCCAGCGGTTCGATGATGCGCAGGTTGGCCTGGTGGAGGACGACCCCGGCCAGTTCCTCGGGTGCCACCTGGGCCTTCTCGCAGGCGCGGCGGGCGATGGCGGGCAGCTGGGTGGTGGCCCACCGGTAGACGCTCTGTCCCTCCTGGGCGAACCGCGGCGGCGTGCCCTCGATCCGTACGGCGTGCCCCATCTCCGGCACCGACCCCCACAGCACCGGGCCGATCCCGGGCTCCTCCCCCGGCGGGCAGGCCTCGACCACGGCGGCGCCGGCGCCGTCGCCGACGAGGACACAGGTGGTGCGGTCGGTCCAGTCGGTGACGTCGGACATCTTGTCGGCGCCGACGACCAGGGCGCGGGTGGCCGCCCCGGCGCGGACGGTGTGGTCGGCGGTGGCCAGCGCGTGGGTGAAGCCGGCGCACACCACGTTCACGTCCATGGCCGCGGGCTGCGGCACGCCGAGCCGGGCCGCGACCCGTGCGGCGGTGTTCGGGGAGCGGTCGATGGCGGTGGAGGTGGCGACCAGGACCAGGTCGATGTCGTGGGGGGCCAGGCCCGCCGCGGCCAGGGCCTTGGCGGCGGCGTGCGCGGCCAGCTCGTCGACGGGTTCGTCGGGGCCGGCGATGTGCCGGGTGTGGATGCCCACCCGGCTGCGGATCCACTCGTCGCTGGTGTCCACCATGCCGGCCAGGGCTTCGTTGGTGAGCACCTTGGCGGGCTGGTAGTGACCGATGGCGGCGATGCGCGAGCCGTTCATGCCGGGGATCCCCCTCGTTGCCGTGGTAGCGGGATCCCTCAGTCTGATCAGTGACTCGCGGGTACGACGGCAGGTGAAGCCACAGGAATCGGGCGCCGGGATTGTCGGCTCCCCATCAGAGCGCCGGTCGCGACACGCGTCCCACCGGGCTCATCGGGCTGACCGGGCTCACCGGGCTCACGGCCGTACCTCGTACGGTGCTCCGCCCGCGCTGCGGCTTCGGCAGACCGGGACGAGCACGGTGCGCGCGTACCGCGGAGTGGGCTGCACCCTCGCCCTGCACGTGCAGGACAATGAGATCGTCGAGGTCACCTCTCCGCACGACAATGCGGTGACCCACGGCAACCTCCGCACCAAGGGCCGTTTCGGCTACCAGCACGTACAGAACCGGGGCTGATCAGAACATGGGACGAGTCACGGAACGCCGCAAGGTCCTGCGCATCCGGGACGGGGAGGTCTCCACCCGGCCGGACACGCTCGTCGCCGAGGAGCCCCTGGAGATCCGGCTGAACGGCAAGCCGCTCGCGATCACCATGCGCACCCCCGGGGACGACTTCGCGCTGGCGGCGGGGTTCCTGGTGAGCGAGGGCGTCCTGGCGACGGCGGCCGAGCTGCAGAACATCGTGTACTGCGCGGGGGCCACGGCGGACGGTCACAACACCTACAACGTGGTCGACGTGAAGACCGCGCCGGACGTCGCGCTGCCCGACTTCACCCTGGAACGGAACGTCTACACCTCGTCCTCGTGCGGGCTGTGCGGCAAGGCCAGCCTGGACGCCGTCCGCACGACCGCGCGCTGGCCCATCGCGGACACTCCCCCGCTGCGGATCACCCCCGGTCTGCTGGCGAGTCTCCCCGACCGGCTGCGTGCGGCCCAGCGCGTCTTCGACCGGACCGGCGGCCTGCACGCGGCGGCCCTGTTCAGCGAGGGGGGCGAGCTGCTGGACACCCGGGAGGACGTGGGCCGGCACAACGCCGTCGACAAGCTGGTCGGGCGGGCGCTGCAGAACGGGGACCTGCCGCTGTCCCGGACGATCCTCATGGTCTCCGGCCGGGCCTCGTTCGAGCTGGCGCAGAAGGCGGTCATGGCGGGCATCCCGGTCCTGGCCGCGGTGTCGGCGCCGTCGTCGCTGGCGGTGGACCTGGCCGCCGAGACCGGGCTGACCCTGGTGGGCTTCCTGCGGGGCAGTTCCATGAACGTGTACGCGGGTGAGCACCGGATAGCCCTGCGGGAGGCGGCCGCCCAGGACTGACCGGCTCCCCGCGGCAGCGGCGGCGGGGCGCCGGTGCGGGTGTCAGCCCGTGCCGAAGCGCAGCCGGGAGGCGGTGACGACGGTGCCCAGCCGGGGGAAGTCGAGCCGTACCGTCGCCTCGTGCTCGGCGGCGGTGAACGCGGCCATGGTGTCCTCGGCGAAGACCAGGTCGTAGCCGAGGTCGGCGGCGGCGCGGGCGGTGGACTCCACCCCGAGGTTGGTGGCGATGCCTCCGAACACCAGGGTGGTGACGCCTCGTTCGCGCAGCCGCTCGTCGAGGCCTGTGCCCTGGAAGGCGCCGATGGTCCGCTTGACCACCTCAAGATCGCCGTCCCGGAGCAGGCCGGGCACCAGCCCGCTGCCGGGCGGCTGTTCGGCGACGGCGGGGCGCTCGACCCGCACCAGGACGACGAGGGCGCCGGCGCTGCGGAAGGCGCGCGCCAGCTCGTCGGCCGTCGCGAGCACTTCGGTGCCTTTGCGGGGTTCCAGGGGCAGCGCGACGATGCGTTCCATCAGGTCGACGAGGATCAGGGCGGTGCGCTGCGGATCGAGCACGGGAGCTGCGGTCATGACGGAACGTTAGCCGCCGTCAGCCGTCCGTGCCGGAGATCCGGATCAACAGGCCCATGAACTGATCGCGTTCGGCGGCCGAAAGGGGGGCGAGGAGTTCGTCGTTGGCGGCGCGGGCGGCCTTCTCGCAGCGTGCCAGGAGCCGGGCGCCGTCGCCGGTCAGGGTGACGGCGTTCTTGCGCCGGTCGCGGGGGTCCGGGGCGCGGTCGACGAAGCCGCCCGACTGCAGGTCGTTCAGGACGCCGACCAGGTCCTTGGGGTCGAGGTGCACGCTGCGGCCGAGGTCGGCCTGGGCGACGGGCGCGAGGTCGTGCACCGCGGACAGGACGACGTGGTGCCACATCTTGAGGCCCTCCGCGGCGAGGGCGTCGGCGACCAGGGTGCGGCCCCGCGCGGCGGCCCGGCCGAGGAGCCAGCTGGGCAGGGAACGGATCGCGGGCAGGGGTGCTTCGGCCATACCGGCAGCCTAACCGAAGAATCATTGGACTTCCCAACGAAAGTTGCCTACCGTTGGGCTTCCCCACGAATTCGTGGGTCCTCCCAACGATTCTTTCCGCCGGGCGTGCCCGGCCCTGGAGGTGTCCGATGCGTCGTGTCCGGTACGAGTCCGCCGGTGGCCCGCTGTTCCTGGAGGAGGCGCCGGTCCCCGAGCCCGGCGCCGGCGAACTGCTGGTGCGCTGTGAGGCGGTCGGCGTCACCCTGCCCGTCGTCCGTAAGGTCGCCGAGGCCGCCGAGCCGATCGCCCTGGGCGGGGAGATCGCCGGCGAGGTGGTGGCGGTCGGCGAGGGCGTGACCCACTTCCGGACCGGTGACCGCGTCACCGGGCTCTGCTTCGGCCACGGCTACGCCGACTTCGCCCTGCTGCACGAGGGCATGGCCTCGCCGGTGCCCGACGAGGCCACCGCCGTCGACGCGGTCGCACTGGTGTGCGCCGGGCTGGTGGCACTTGGCGCGCTGGCGGCGGCACGGCCCGAACCGGGCGAGTCGGTGCTGGTCACGGCCGCGGCGAGCGCGGCCGGGCATCTCGCGGTGCAGCTGGCACGGGCGCGGGGCGCGGGCCGGGTGGTGGGCGCGGTGTCCGACCCGGCCAAGGCGGACTTCGTCCGCTCACTGGGAGCGGACGACTGCGTGCACTACGGCGACGACAGCTGGGGGGAACCGGTCGACTGCGTGCTGGACGCGGTCGGCGGCGACCTGCTCACGCCCGCCCTGGCCGCCCTCGCCCCCTACGGCCGCCTGGTCGCCTACAGTTCGGGCGGTGGCACGGTCCGGGCGTACGACCTGCTGGTGGGGGCGAAGTCGGTGATCGGCTTCCAGATGAGGCTGATCGCCACCGGCCGGCCGGAGCTGTACGAGCGGTGGCGGCAGGAGCTGTGGCGGCGGTTCGCCGACGGCAGCGTACGGCCCGCCGTGCACGGCGAGTTCGCGCTGGAGGACGCGGCGGAGGCGCACGCGGCGATCGAGCGGCGGGCCAACCTCGGCAAGGTCGTCCTGCGCCCCTGAATCCGCACCTTCCCCTCCGGGCCGGGCGGGCTTCATGCTCTGCACGCTTCTTGTGAGGTGCCCGGGCCCCAACTACCTTCGTTGGAGCGCACGTTGGACATGGGATGTCCGGATGTCCAGATGCCCGGCCGACGAAGGGCAGGTCGCTCCATGCCGTCAGGTCTTCGCGCCCGTCTCAGATCCGCACTGTCAACCGCCCTCACGGCGGCGGCGCTGGTCGCGCTGCCGCTCGTGTCCCCCCACTCGGCCCACGCCCGGCCGGCCACCGACGCGCCGGCGTTCGAGCAGCAGATCCTCTTCAAGGCGTCCCAGGACCCGGGGTACGCCTGCTTCCGCATCCCGGCGATCGTCCGGTCGGCCGACGGCACCCTGCTGGCGTTCGCCGAGGGCCGGGTCCTCAACTGCGGTGACGCCGCCGACATCGACCTGGTGCTCAAGCGCTCCACCGACGGCGGCCGCACCTGGGGCCCGTTGCAGGTCGTCAACGAGGGCGCCGGCGACACCCACGGCAACCCGGCGCCGGTCGTGGACCGCGACACCGGCCGGATCTGGCTCGCGGAGACGTACAACACGGGCCGTACGGACAGCGCCAGTTGTGCGGTCCCGTGCGACCGCACCCCCCATCTGCAGTACAGCGACGACGACGGCCGGACCTGGTCGCAGCCGCGCGACCTGAGCCCCGAGATCCTGCCCCCCGACTGGAACTCCTGGTACGCGACCGGGCCCGTGCACGGCATCCAGCTCACCCGGGGCCGCCACGAAGGGCGGCTGGTCTTCGGGGTCAACACCGAGACCTGGAACGGCAGCAGGGTCACCGCCAACCACGCGGCCCTGATCGTCAGCGACGACCACGGCGGCCACTGGCGGATCGGCGCCACCGACAGCTGGCCCATCGCCGGCGACGGCACCTTCCGGCAGAAGCCGTCGGAAGTCACCCTCGTCGAGCGCGACGACGGCACGGTCCTGGTCAGCGGCCGGGAGCAGGACGGCACGGACCTCGGCCACCGCACCCAGGCGGTCAGCCGCGACGGCGGCGGCAGCTTCACCGCCCCGTTCCGCGACCTGCCCGGTCTGTACACGCCGCAGGTGCAGGGCTCGATGCTGCGCCTGGGCGACCGGCTCCTGCTGGCCTGCCCCGGCGACCCCGACCGGCGCCGCACGATGATGATCCGCTCCTCCTACGACGGCGGCCGGACCTGGGACAGCGTCGACCGCGGCACGGTCGTCACCACGGACTGGTCCGGCTACTCCGACCTGGTGCGCCTCGGCTCCGGCACGGTGGGCCTGATGTACGAGGGCGGTGCGGTGGACGCGCGCGACGAGATCCGCTTCGCCCGCTTCACCGAGGACTGGCTGACCCCGCCCCGCGGCCCCGACCCGGTCACCCCCGACCGCGCCCGGCACGCCCCGGACGCCGCGGTGCTCGGCGACGCGGAGGAGACCGACGGGGTGACCCGCGGGGCGCTCGCGTTCGACGGCACCGACGACGCCGTGCGCCTGCCGTACCGGTCCTCGCTCCCGCTGGGCACGAAGGACTTCACGGTGTCGCTGTGGTTCCGGTACACGGCGACGTCCGGGGAGCAGCCGTTCCTGTGGATGGGCGGGACCGGCACCAGCCAGCCGCAGGTGTGGCTGCGCGGGGAGCCGGCGAACAACCGGGTCCAAGGCCTGATCACGGTGCGCAACGGAGCCGCTCCCCCGCAGTCGGCCTACGTGCGCACGGCCACCGCCCACAACGACGGCCGGTGGCACCACGCCGTGCTCCGGCGCGGCGGAGGCCGGCTTTCCCTGGCTGTCGACGGTGCCCAGACCTCTGCCGCCGACGTGACGGGCACGGTCAGCCGTAACTCGCCCTTCGGTGTCCACGTCGGTCAGCGGATGGACAGCCGTGCCTTCTTCACCGGCACGCTGGACGAGGTCCGGGTCTGGGACCGGGCACTGACCGACGAGGAGCTGGCGGACCCGGACGTGCTGCGGTCACCTCAGGACACGGTCCTGTGGCTGCCCCTGGACCGGGTGAGCGGCGGCTGAGCCGTCGGGCGCGCCCGCGGCCGGCTCCGGGTCGCGGGCGCGGCGCTTGGCGATGACCGCGCACACCATCAGCTGCATCTGGTGGAAGAGCATCAGCGGCAGGACGGCCAGCGAGGCGTGGCTGCCGAAGAGGACGCTCGCCATGGGGAGCCCGGAGGCGAGGGACTTCTTCGACCCGGCGAACTGGATGGCGATCCGGTCCTCCCGGCCGAAGCCGAGCGCCTTGCCGCCGTACCAGGTCAGGACCAGCATCACGGCCAGCAGGACTGCCTCGACACCGAGCAGTCCGACCAGCCGGACGGGGCTGACCTGGTGCCATATGCCCTGGTTCATCCCCTCACTGAAGGCGGTGTAGACGACCAGCAGGATGGAACCGCGGTCGACCGGCCCGAGGATCCTCTTGTGCCGGGTGACGAACCCGCCGACCCACCTCCGCAGCAGCTGACCGGCGACGAAGGGCACCAGCAGCTGGAACACGATCTTCACCACCGAGTCGGTGGAGAAGCCGACCGCGTCGCCCCCGAGCAGCCCCGCCGCGAGCAGCGGGGTGACGACGATGCCGACGAGGGAGGAGAAGGACCCGGCACAGATCGCGGCGGGCACGTTCCCGCGGGCGATCGAGGTGAACGCGATGGACGACTGGATCGTGGACGGCACCAGCGTCAGGAACAGCAGGCCCTGGTACAGGGGCTGGGTCAGCAGCACCGGCTCCAGACCGCGGGCGGCGATCCCGAACACCGGGAAGACGACGAAGGTGCAGGCCAGCACGGTGATGTGGAGCCGCCAGTGCTTCAGTCCGTCCAGCGCCTCGCGGGTGGACAGCCGGACGCCGTAGAGGAAGAAGAGAAACGCGATGGCGGCCGTGGAGGCACCCGAGACCACGTCGGCGGACGTGCCGTCGGCCGGCAGGAGTGCGGCGAGGCCCACCGTCCCGAGCAACAGCATGACGTACGGGTCGATCGGCATCCAACTCGGCCAGCGCAGGCGTTTCACGGTGCTCCGATTGCTGTGCGTGTCATCCGGTCCGGGCCCACAGGCCCCCCCTCCATCGTCCTCTCCTGGGCACCGATCGGGAATCCCGTACGCCGCTCTGACTGCCATCACGTTACGCGATAACGGAGGTAGTCTCGGTGGCGTGTACGAGCCCACGCAGCTGCGCACCTTTCTGGCGGTCGCCCAGACGCTGAGCTTCACGCAGGCCGCCCGGCGGCTGGGGCTGCGCCAGTCGACGGTCAGCCAGCACGTGCGCCGGCTGGAGGGCGCGGCCGGCCGGCAGCTGTTCGCACGGGACACCCATTCGGTGGAGCTGACCGAGGACGGCGAGGCCATGCTGGGCTTCGCCCGCCGGATGCTGGAGGTCCACGAACAGGCGACGGCGTACTTCACCGGCACGCGCGTGCGGGGCCGGCTGCGTTTCGGTGCTTCGGAGGACTTCGTGCTGACGCGGCTGCCGGAGATCCTGGAGGGGTTCCGCTACGACCACCCCGAGGTCGACCTGGAGCTGACCGTGGAGCTGTCCGGCACCCTGCACGAGCAGCTGGCCGCCGGGAAGCTCGACCTGGTGCTGGCCAAGCGGCTCCCGGGGGACCCCCGCGGGGAGCTGGTGTGGCGCGACGACCTGGTGTGGATCGGCGCCGAGCGGCTGCGGCTGGTGCCCGACCGGCCGGTCCCGCTCATCGTGTACCCGCCCCCCGGCATCACCCGGGCCCGCGCGCTGGAGGTGCTGGAGCGGCAGGGCCGTCAGTGGCGGATCGTGTGCACCAGCGGCAGCCTCAACGGGCTCGTCGCCGCGGCCCGGGCCGGTCTCGGGGTGATGGCCCACTCGCGCCGGCTGATCCCGCCGGGGCTGTTCCGGCTGCCGGAGCGGGCCGGCCTGCCCGACCTCGGCAGGACCGACTTCGTCCTCGTCCACGGACACCGCAGGGGCCCGGCCGGGGGCGCCGCGGACGCGCTGGCGGCGGCGATCCTGGCGGGTGGTGAGCGGCTGCGGCGCAGCAGCGGCTGACGCACCGGCCCGCTCTCACCGTGCCGGGCGGTACGTCAGCTGCTTCACCCGCCGCAGGAAGGGTGTCGCCTCCACGTGCTGTACGCCTTCCAGGTGGCCCAGGGGGCCGCTCAGGTAGGCGTACAGGGCCGCGGTGTCGCGGACGACGACGGTGACGACGATGTGGGAAGGTCCGGCCGTGGCGGACGCGAAGGCGACCTCGTCATGAGCGGCGAGGGTCCGGCCGACGGCGTCCAGGGCACCCGGGGCCGTCGTGATCCACAGGATGGCCGCCCTGGGGTAGCCGAGGATCTCGGAGTCGTACTCGATGTCGACGTACACCGCGCCGGAGGCCAGCAGGGCGGACAGGCGGCGTTTGACCGCGGACTCGGAGCGGCCGGTGGCGCGCTGGAGTTCGGGATAGGTGGCCCGGCCGTCGCGTTCCAGGACGGCGAGCAGCGGGGCGTCCTCGGGCTCCAGGCGGGCCGGTCCGGGCTCGGGGTACCGGGGGCGCAGGGCGGCGACCTGGTCCTCGTCGAGCGCCCGGAACTTCGGCAGCCAGCCGACAGGGCCGCCGTAGAAGCGGTGCAGGAGCTGCAGGGCGCGGATCTCGACGACGCTCGGGGTGCGGGGCAGCTTGCCGAGCAGCAGGTCGTCGTGCTCGCCGGGGTTGCGCGGCCGGGTCATGCAGGCGATCTCGGTGCCGCCGGAGGCCAGCCCGATCCAGTGGGTGTCGGGGCGCCGGGCGAGTGCGTCGGCGATGACGGCGGCGCCGTCGGGGGCACAGCGCAGGCGGAGCATCCACTGGTCCTGCCCGAGGCGCACGGCGTCCCGCAGGACGACGACGCGGAGGCCGCCCTCGGCGCACAGGCGGCGGTAGCGGCGGGCGACGGTCTGGTCGGAGACGCCGAGGACGGCGGCGATCCGGCTGAAGGGAGCCCGGCCGTCGATCTCCAGGGCCGAGAGGAGCTGGAGATCCAGAAGATCGAAGGTGTCGGATTCCATCCGCAGCATGCTCTCCCCCATCGGATTCCGTCGGCCGTCCCGGGGTGGGGCGTCCGATCGGCCGGCGCGCCGCCATCGTACGCAGCGATACGCACTCGTCGGTGAAGGGGAGTTGAGGACATGCGTACCTGGGGGACGCTCACGGCCGTGTGCCTGGGCACGTTCATGCTGCTGCTGGACGTGACGATCGTGGTGGTCGCGCTGCCGGACGTGGCGGGCTCGCTGCACGCGTCGCTGGGCGATCTGCAGTGGGTGGTCGACGGATATGCGCTGGCGCTGGCGGCGCTGCTGCTCGGACTGGGCGCGGCGGCGGACATCCTGGGCCGGCGCCGGACCCATGTGGGCGGCGTGGTGATTTTCGCGGCGGCCAGTCTGCTGTGCGGGCTGGCCTCGGGGCCGGGGACGCTGGTGGCGGCGCGGGTGCTGCAGGGGATCGGCGGGGCGGCGATGTTCGCCACGACGCTGCCGCTGCTGGCCTCCGCCTACCAGGGCCGGCAGCGGTCGGCGGCCCTCGGGGTGTGGGGGGCGGTCAGCGGCGGGGCCGCGGCGGTCGGACCGGTGCTGGGCGGCCTGATCACCGAGGGCCCGGGGTGGCGGTGGATCTTCTTCGTGAACCTGCCGGTGAGCGTCGTCGCGGTGTGGCTGACGCTGCGGATGGTCCCCGAGTCGCGCGGACCGCGCGGAAGGAGCGTCGACTGGGCGGGTACGGCGGCCTTCGCGGCGTTCGCGGGCGGCGCGACGTACGCCGTGGTGCACGCGGGTACGGACGGCTGGACGGCGCCCGCCACGACGGCGGCGTTCACCGCGGCCGCACTCGCCCTGGCGGTGTTCGTGCTGGTGGAGCGGCGGGTGGCGCACCCGCTGCTGGACCTGTCGCTGCTGCGCCGGCCGGCGTTCGTCGGGGTGATGCTGGGCTCGTTCGCGTTCAACGGCGTGGCGTTCGGCGGCATCGCCTGTCTCTCGATCTGGATGCAGACGCTGTTGGGCCTGTCCCCGGTGCGCGCCGGCCTGACCCTGCTGCCGATGACGACGGTGTCCATGGTGGTCGCGGTACTGGTGGGGCGCCTGCTGCACGGGGTGCCGGCCTGGCTGACGGTCGGCGGCGGTCTGCTGCTGATCTCCGCGGGCACCCTGTGCCAGGCGGTGCTGGACGCGGGCTCGGGCTGGACGGCCCTGGTGCCCGGGTTCGTGCTGGTCGGGGTCGGCACCGGGTTCGTGGCGCCGACGGTGGCGGGGGCGGCGCTGGCGGCGGTACCGGCGGAGCGTTCCGGGATGGCGGGCGGGGCGGTGAACACGGTCCGGCAGCTCGGGTACGCGCTCGGCGTGGCCGTCTTCGGCACCGTGCTCACCTCGCGGATGTCCGGGGCGCTGCCGGGCGGCGCGGCGCACGCGCTGGCGGGCGGGGGTGCCGGGGACCTGCGCGGCGGGTTCCCGGAGCGCACCCTGCGGGCCGCGTTCGCCTCCGGTCTCAACGGCGCGCTGGTGGTGGCGGGCCTGGCCGGGACGGTCGCGGGCGCCCTGGTGCTGCTGCTCGTCCGGGCTGCCCGGCCGGCACCCCGGCGGCCCTCCGGTGCGCCGGCCGGGGAGTCGGCAGCGGTCCGCACCTGAGCGACGGAACCGCCGCGCAGGGCGGCACAGCGCAGCACGGAGCAGCACACGAGCAAGGCGTGTGGCGCACGCGGGACGGTCACGCAGCGGGAGCTGCGGGGCGTGCGGGGCGGTCATGCAGCGGGAGCTGCGGGGCCGCCCCGTGGGGCGGGCCGGGGTAACCGGCACGTACAGATTCGGTGGAGATTACGGCACCGAAACTTACTGACCCGTCAGTATCGTGTCCGGCCCTTCCCCATGTGCGGGCATTTCACAGCACGCGGCCGGGAAAAACGTGAGGTTTGCTAGGTTTCCGCACCCCTCCCGCACGTCGGCCGCGTGAGGTAGCTTTCACGGCGCTGTGCGGTACCTGGACCATCGACACTGAGGCGCGAGACACGGGGAGCGAGGTTGCGCGAGTTCACCAACCCTCCACTGGCGTCAGCGGCCCCGGTGGGCGGCCTGGCAGACGCCGTCTTCGAGCATGCCCGGACCGACCCCCTGCACATCGCCCTCGGCCGCAAGGACGACTCCGGACAGTGGCGGGACGTCACCGCCGCCGAGTTCCGTGACGAGGTCCTCGCCCTCGCCAAGGGCCTGCTCGCCCGTGGCGTCCGGTTCGGCGACCGTGTCGCGATCATGTCCCCCACCCGCTACGAGTGGACGCTCTTCGACTTCGCACTGTGGACGATCGGCGCGCAGGTGGTGCCCGTCTACCCGACGTCCTCCGCCGAGCAGTGCTTCTGGATGCTGTACGACGCCGAGGTGACCGCGGCGATCGTGGAGCACGAGGACCACGCGATGACCATCGCCACCGTCATCGACCGGCTCCCCCAGCTGCGCCAGCTGTGGCAGCTCGACGCCGGCTGCGTGCAGGAGCTGTACGACGCCGGGGCGCACCTCGACGACGAGGTGGTGCACCGGCACCGGCAGGCGGTCACCCCGGACTCGGTCGCCACGATCATCTACACCTCCGGCACCACCGGCCGCCCCAAGGGATGCGTCCTGTCGCACGCCAACTTCATGTACGAGGCGGACACGATGATCCAGCGGTGGCAGCCGGTGTTCCACACCAAGAAGGACGACGAGGCGTCCACGCTGCTGTTCCTGCCGCTGGCGCACGTCTTCGGGCGGATGGTGGAGGTCGCCGCGATCCGCGGCCGGGTCCGCTTCGGGCACCAGCCGCAGCTGCACGCCGCCGCCCTCCTGCCCGACCTGGCCGCGTTCCGGCCGACGTTCATCCTCGCGGTGCCCTACATCTTCGAGAAGGTGTTCAACGCGGCCCGCCGCAAGGCCGAGAAGGAAGGCAAGGCGGGACCGTTCGAGAAGGCCGTCGACATCGCCGTGAAGTACGCGGAGGCGGTCGAGGCGAAGGCCTGGGGCACCGGGCCCGGCCCCTCGGCGGGGCTGCGGATGCAGCACCAGTTCTTCGACAAGCTCGTGTACGCGAAGGTGCGCGCCGCGATGGGGGGGCGGATCCGGAACGCGATGTCCGGGGGCTCGGCGATGGACCGCCGGCTGGGGCTGTTCTTCGCGGGCGCGGGAGTGCAGATCTACGAGGGCTACGGCCTGACCGAGTCGACGGCCGCGGCGACCGCCAACCCGCCCGAGCGCACCCGCTACGGCACGGTGGGCCAGGCCATCCCCGGCGTGACCGTGCACATCGCCGACGACGGGGAGATCTGGCTGAACGGCGGCAACGTCTTCCAGGGTTACCTCAACAACCCGAAGGCCACCGACCAGACCCTGCACGACGGCTGGCTGGCCACCGGCGACCTGGGGACGCTGGACGAGGACGGTTATCTGACCATCACCGGCCGCAAGAAGGAGATCCTGGTGACCTCCGGCGGCAAGAGCGTCTCCCCGGGCGTGCTGGAGGAGCGGGTGCGGGAGCATCCGCTGGTCAACCAGTGCATCGTGGTCGGCAACGACCGGCCGTACATCGCCGCCCTGGTCACCCTGGACCAGGAGGCCGTCGAGCACTGGCTGCAGATGCGCGGCAAGCCGCGGATGACGTCGGCCCAGCTGGTGCACGACGCGGACCTGGAGACGGAGGTGCGGCGGGCCGTGGTGGCCGCCAACACCCTCGTCTCGCAGGCCGAGTCGATCCGCACCTTCCGCATCCTGGCCCAGCCGTTCACCGAGGAACACGGCCTGCTGACGCCGTCGCTGAAGCTGAAGCGGAAAGCTATCGAGAAGGCTTACGGGAACGAGGTCGAGGCCCTCTACCACGGCTGACGGCCCCGTGCCCCGGACACCGGCCCCCGAGCACGGTCACGGGCACACGCGTTTGGGGCCGCTCTCCGCCCAGGACACTGACCCGTCGGTCAGTTGCGACGGATTCCGCGGTCAGGAATGCGAAGCGGCCGGTGATCGTTGACGATAGGAGTACGACCTGTCGACAACCTAAGGATCAAGAGGCTCGTGAGCAGCAAGGTCCCCCCGATCATCCTCAACAACGGCGTCGAGATGCCCCAGCTGGGCTACGGCGTCTGGCAGGTGCCCGACGACGAGGCCGAGCGGGCCGTCGCCACGGCACTGGAGGCCGGCTACCGCAGCATCGACACCGCTGCGATCTACGGCAACGAAGAGGGCACCGGCAAGGCCATCGCCGCATCCGGCCTGCCGCGCGAGGACATCTTCGTCACCACCAAGCTCTGGAACAGCGACCAGGGGTACGACTCCACCCTGCGCGCCTTCGACGCGTCGCTGGAGAAGCTGGGGCTCGACCACGTCGACCTGTACCTGATCCACTGGCCGCTGCCGTCCCGCGGCAAGTACACCGACACCTACAAGGCGTTCGAGAAGCTGCACGCCGACGGCCGGGTCCGCGCCATCGGTGTGTCCAACTTCCTTCCCGAGCACCTGGAGCGGCTGATCTCCGAGACCTCCGTCGTGCCGGCGGTCAACCAGATCGAGCTGCACCCGCACCTGCAGCAGCGGGCGGCGCGCGCGTTCCACGCGGAGCATGGCATCAGGACCGAGGCCTGGTCGCCGCTCGGCCAGGGCAAGGGTCTGCTGGAGGTGCCGGCGGTCGTCGCGATCGCCCAGAAGCACAACCGCACGCCGGCCCAGGTCGTGCTGCGCTGGCACATCCAGCTGGGCAACATCGTGATCCCGAAGTCCGTGACGCCGTCCCGGATCCAGGAGAACATCGCGGTGTTCGACTTCAGCCTGGACGACGAGGACCTCGCGGCGATCAGCGCGCTCAACGAGGACCGGCGCCTGGGTCCCGACCCGGCCACCTTCGACATCGGCTGAGACCCGGGCCGGCACGGCGGCACGGCGGCACGGTCAAGCGCCGGCGGGCTGGCTCCTGATCTGACACGGCCGTGCGCCCCGCTCCGGAGCGGGGCGCACGGCCGTGTCAGTCCAGCCGGACGTCCGCGTACACCACCTCGAACTCCTCCAGCCCGACCACGTCCACGTGTGCCTTCGCCGATGCCTCGTGACGCGCCATCGCCATGGCGGCGCGGGAGGCCGCCAGCGAGGACCGGTCGACGAACAGGGCGCCGGCCAGGGCCCTTCCCCGCTCACGGTCGATCAGCAGGGACGTCCTGGCCAGCCCGGGCAGGGACTCGACCCGCGGCACGACCGTCGCCCGGAAGGCGTCGACGATCAGGTCCCCGTCCCGCGGATCGAACTCCAGCCTGGTGACGCGCAGACTGCCGCCCTGCTGCGGATGCCGGATCTGGTGCACCACCGCGGCCTCGAAGTTGCCCACCGCCACCGTCCCGGCGAACGGCTCCATGAGCGGCCCGCGCCGCTCGCGCATGACCTCGTCGCTGTTGCGCCGCGCGTCCTCGGTCTCCCACCAGCTCACCGCCGCGAGTTTGCCGAGGGCCCGGTCGGCGAACACGCCGGCCCCGCGGTATCCGGGACGTTCCTCCAGGAGGTCCCGGCCCTCGCTGTTCAGGGACCGGAGGGCCGTGTCGAGCAGCGCCGGGTCGCCGGTCGCGTACACGGTGCGTATGAACATGAGCCTCGCCTCCCGGGGGAGTGTGACCGCCGGCAGCATCGGACCGGACAGACACCCCCGAATGGGGGATGCCCGACCCCATCAGTCTCACCGCCGGAGGAAATCGCCGCAATGCGCGCGGGATTCAGCCGTTCACGACCCAGCGCTTGACGAGGGCATGCCGCCGGGGCACGGTGTACGACACCCGGTAAGGAAACTTTCCTAACAGAAGGGCACCCCCCCATGCGCCTTCGAACCCTGACCCTCGCCGCGGCCTCCGGCAGCGCCCTGCTCGCCGCCGGGCTCCTCCCCGCGCACGCCTCCGCCACGCCCTCGCCCAGGTCCCCACAGGAGGGCACGGTCAGCGCGGCCGACCTGCTCGCCAAGGTGACGACCTGCGCGCAGATCTCCAATGGCAAGTACAAGACCGACGACGAGACCTCGGCCACGATCCCCGTCTGCGGCAAGAACGGCGCGGTGTTCTGGAAGGCCGACATGGACGTCGACTGCGACGGCCAGCGCACCACCAACTGCAACGAGGACCGCGACCCCTGGTACCAGGACGACACCGCCTTCCACCAGTCCGACGGCAGGCCGCTGAAGGCGGAGACGCTGCCGTACGTCGTGGTGCCCAGCACCAGCAGCATCTGGAACTACTCCGGCGCCGGCATCAAGGGCGGCGGTGTGGTCGCGGTCGTCTACAACAACAAGGTCGAGTACGCCGTCGTCGGCGACACCGGCCCCACGAAGATCATCGGCGAGGCGTCGTACGCCACCGCCAAGGCGCTCGGCATCGACCCGGACCCGGAGACCGGCGGCACCGACTCGGGCGTGACCTACATCCTGTTCAAGAACTCCAAGGTCTCCCCCATCGAGAGCCACAGCGCGGCGGTCTCCCTCGGGGACCAGCTCGCCAGGCAGTTCCTCGCCAACAACTGACCGTCGCCGCAAGGCGGTCCGGCGGACGGACGACGACGTGTTCACCTCGGCCCCGGCCGGCTGCCGGATCGCCCGGACGACCGAGCCGGCGATCCGGTCCGCGGGACGGGGCCGGGCCCGGGAGCGGTCCGCGGCCGAGCGGGCCCGGAGAGCGGGCCGTCGCCGGACTACACCGGACGCGTCGCCGTGTGCACGGTGTACGCGCCCAGCACGAACACGTCCGGCCGTACGTGCACGCTCGCGGGGTCGGCCGGGTCGAGCAGTCGGTCGAGGGTGGCGCGGTCGTCGGCGTCCAGGGCGTCGCCGAAGCCCTCGCGCAGACGGGTCAGATGAGCGGTGACGTAGGCACGGCCCCGGTCGCCGAGCGGCGCGGGCAGATCGAGCAGGAAGGTGCGGGAACGGGCGTGCCTCAGGCCGGCGCCGTTCAGCAGGGCCGGCCAGTCCTCGGTCACGGCGACCGAGCCCGGCAGGCCGGCCCGCATCCGGGCGAACCACTCCTCCTCCAGCGCGTCCAGCCGCGCCTGCAGTCCGGGGCGGCCGGTGCCGGGGTCCCGGGGCAGGAAGCGGGAGGGCAGGCCGCCTTCGAGGAGGGCCAGGGTGCCACCGGGGGCGAGGCGTTCGGCGAACGCGGTGAGCGCAGCCTGCTGGTCCCCGAGGTGGTGCAGGCTGCGGCTGGCCCACAGCAGGTCGGCCGGGTGTTCCAACTCATTGAGCACCTCGGGCAGTTCGCCGGCGAGGGTGTCGAAGCGGTCGGCCACGCCCTGGCCGGCGGCCCGGGCTCGGGCACGCTCCAGCAGCGGGGCGGTGCTGTCGACGGCGACGACACGGGCCGTCGGGAACGCCTCGGCGAACAGACAGGTGACGACGCCGGGTCCGCTGCCCGCGTCCACGATCAGGCCCGGCCCGGTCACCTCCTTCGCGAGCCACGCCATGGCCCGCTCGTAGACGGGGGCGAACAGCTCGGCCTGCGACTCCAGCAGGGGGGCCATCTCGTTCCAGTCGATGTCTGTGCCGTGAGCGTGCCCGTGCCCGTTTCCGTGTCCGTGTGCGTGTCCTGCGTGCTGCTGGTCGTGGTGATCGTGCGCCATGGCGGTCAGCCTCTCCTCGGGATGCGGCCAGCCTCCGACGGCACTCCGGCCGGAGGCCAGCTCCGTTGCCGATACGGCAAAACCGGCCGGCGCGGTCCGGCACGGTCGGCACACCGAGGCCGTCGGAACGTCCCCGCCCGGCACGACGCCCCCACCGTCGCGCCGGGCGGGGACGCGGTCCACGGGCCGCACCCCCCGCCCGCAGCGCTACTTGACGTTTCCGGTGAAGACCGCCGCGTCCGACTCGAAGTCGGGGGTGACCTCGATCTGGATGAGCTTCTCGCCCTTGGGGAGTTCGCAGCCCCAGGGCACGTCGAGCGACCGTCCGGCGAGGAGTTTGGTCTCGGGACCGCCCTCCAGGCCCGCGTCGGAGTCGAAGACCGAGTCGCTGGTCTTGCCCTTCTGCCCGTACGAGCAGTTGACGGTGAGCTGCGTGGCGTCGAAGGCCTTCTTGCCGCCGTTCTTGAGCCTGACCGTGAACTGGAGGTACGGCGTGTTCTCGGGCTCGGCGTACTCGCCGGTGACGGACCGCTTGAGACCCGTGAGGCTGACCTCGATGTCCGGGTCGTAGACGACGGTGTCGTCCAGGGCGTAGACCCCGTCGCCGTCGTCCTCGGGGGCCGAGGTGGACTCGTCGTCGGCCTGGGCGGCGTCCTCGTCCGCGCCGGCGGCGCCGTCCGCGGCGGCCGTCTTCGTGACGGTCACGGTGGGCGCCGGCTCGGCTTCGGAGTCGCCGGTGACGCCTGCCGTGACCACGGCCGAGACGAGGGCCGCCGCGACGGCCGCCGCCACGGCGACCAGGGCGGTGCGGGGCTTCCGCGGCGGCACGGGCGGAGGGATCGCCGGCCCGTAACCCGGCAAGGGCGGTGGTGGTGTCATGTCTGAACTCATGGTCCCCCCAAGGACGTGATGTTGAGGGTTCAATGATCGCTTCCCGAAGCGGAATATGAAGCCCCTGTGATCAAATCGTGTCCCCGGCACTTATCGATCCGCCCAGCTCAGGGACATGGACACAGCCGGGGTCGCGATCACTTTTCACCTCTCCTCCACGAGTGCCGTCGTCGAGGCGGACGCGGAGCCTGTGCCGCGCGGGCCGGCGACGAGGGGGAGCCGCCCGGCCTCAGACGGCTGCCGGCCTACGGAAGGCGCACACCCGGAACGACGGGTCGGCGCGGGGACGGTCCTGGTCCGGGAGCCGAGCCAGGCGTGCGGCGAACTCCTCGGTGCGCGGCCCGCCCGGCGGCAGCACGGTGAACCAGCCGCGGCGCAGGTCGGCGATGGCGCTGCGGGGACTGCGGCCCTGCCCGGTGCCGCGGAACACGGTCTCACCGGCGGGCCGGAGTCCGTGCCGCACGGCGTGCTCGGTCACGGTGGCGGCGGCGTCGGCGGCGGGACGGCGGGGACGGTCCGCGAGGACGGCGTCGATGTCGCTGCCCACGTCGTGCGCGGCGGCCTTGTCGACGGTGGTGACGTACACCCCGCCGGGCCGCAGCACGCGCGCGCACTCGGCGACGACCGTCCGCACGTCCTCCGGGTCGTCCAGCAGGTGCAGCAGCCAGATGGAGGTGACCGCGTCGAAGGCCGCGTCGGGGAAGGGCAGTCGGCGGCTGTCGGCCCGGACGACCGCGCCGGGCAGCCGGGCCGCCGCCATGCCGACCATGGCCGGTGTGAGGTCCACGCCGGTCACCCGCAGCCGGGGGCGGGCGGCGGCGAGCCGCCGCGTGACGATCCCGGTGCCGCACGCGACATCGAGGAGACGGCCCGCTCCCCCGGGTGTCAGACCGAGAACGGCTCGCGCGGCCGCCTCGGCACGGGCCTCGCCGCCGCGCAGGGCGTCGTAGTCCCCGGCTTCCTTCTCGTAGTCGAGCACATCGCTCAGTGTGCCCCGTGACCTGGGGCGATGTCCTCCACCCTGCGGGCGAGAGCGAAATCCTTCCCGGTGACGGTGCCGCCCGCGCTGTGGGTGTGCACGGTGAGCGAGACGGTGTTGTAGCCGAGGGTGAGATCGGAGTGGTGGTCCAGCTCGTCCTGGACGGCGGCGATGTGCGCGACCAGCGCCGCCGCCGCGAAGTGCGAACCGAGCCGGTAGGCACGGGTGAGGCGGTCACCGTCCACCGACCAGCCGGGCAGTTCGGCCAGCCGGTCCTCGATCTCCTTCTGCGACAGCGGTTCGACGGCCATGGCCGGGCTCCCTCCGTGATGTGCCGGTTACGGATTCAGCCTGCCACGACGGCGATGCGGGCGGTATGCCGACGCGTCCCCGGCACGCCCTGCCGCGTCACCGGCTCGTTCCCGGGTGCCGCCGCCCTCGGCTAGGGTCGGCGCCATGACCATCGTCGCGTCCGGTCCGGCCGCCTCCGCCGCCGTCACCGGCAAGGGTGTCGGCCCCCTGCTGCGCGCCTGGCGGGAGCGGCGCCGGATCTCCCAACTGGAGCTGGCGCTGCGGGCCGACTCCTCCGCGCGGCACATCAGCTTCGTCGAGACAGGCCGGTCCCGGCCGAGCGAGGAGATGGTGCTGCGGCTCGCCGAGCGGCTGGAGGTGCCGGTGCGGGAGCGCAACGCCCTGCTGCTGGCGGCCGGTTACGCCCCGCGCTTCCCGGAGACCCCGCTGGACGACCCGGCGCTCGACGCGCTGCGCGACGGCATGGAGCGCCTCATCCGGGGCTACGAACCCTATCCCGCGCTGGTGGTCGACGCCGGGTACACGGTCGTCGCCGCCAACCGGGGCATCGCGATGCTGCTGGAGGGCGTGCCGGAGAAGCTGATGCTGCCGGCACCGAACGCGATGCGGCTCACGCTGCACCCGGAGGGCCTGGCGCCGCGCATCCGGAATCTGCGGGAGTGGCGGGGGCACCTGCTGGCGCAGATGGAGCGGGAGATCGCGCTGCACCGCTCGGACCGGCTCCGCGCCCTGTACGAGGAGGTGGCGGCCTACCCGGTGCCCGAGGAGCCGCCCGGCGCCGAACCTGCCGCGCCCGTGCCGTATTTCGCGCTGCCGATGTGCATCGAGCACGACGGCCGGACCCTGTCGTTCGTGTCGTCGATCTCCACCTTCAACACCCCGATGGACGTCACGGTGGCCGAACTCGCCATCGAGACGTTCCTGCCGGCGGACCCCGCCACCGCCAAGTATCTGCACACCCTGGCCGGTTGAGTCGCTCCGCACACGATTCGTCGCCTCGGGCACGTGTGCGGGACGGCGTCACGTGACAGACTGCTGCCCGCGTTCGTCGGCGCACAGGGGAGGGGCGTGGCGTGAGTGAGCGGCGGGCCGCGCCCACCGTGGGCCAGGTGGTGCTCGGCAAACGGCTGCAGGAACTGCGCGAGGCGGCGGGGCTCAGCCGGGAGGAGGCCGCCCGCGTCCTCAGGGTGGCCTCGGCGACCGTGCGGCGGATGGAGATGGCCGAGGTCGCGCTGAAGATCCCCTACGTGCAGGTGCTGCTGTCCGCCTACGGGGTGGCCGAGGACGAGGCCGACGCGTTCGTGCGGCTGGCCGAGGACGCGAACCAGCCGGGCTGGTGGCAGCGCTTCCACGACGTGCTGCCGGACTGGTTCAGCCTGTACGTCAGCCTGGAGGGAGCCGCCCGCATCATCCGCTCCTACGAGCCGCACTTCGTACCGGGCCTGCTGCAGACCGAGGCGTACGCGCGGGCGGTGATGGAGGCCGGGACGATAGGGCAGACCTCGCCGGAGTCGGTGGAGCGGCATGTGTCGCTGCGCATGGAACGGCAGCGGCTGCTGGAGCGGGACGACCCGCCCCACCTGTGGGTGATCATGGATGAGACGGTGCTCAGACGCCCGGTCAGCATCCGTCCCGAGGTGCTGCGGGACCAGCTGGACCGGCTGCTGGAGTACGCCGAACGGGACCGGGTCACCCTCCAGGTAGCCGAGTTCGCGTCGGGTCCGCATCCGGGGACGTACGCGCCGTTCACGCTGTTCCGGTTCGCCGAGCCGGAACTGCCCGACATGGTGTTCACCGAGTACCTGACCGGTGCCCTCTACCTGGACTCGCGCCGGGAGGTCGCCGCGCACCTGGAGGTGCTGGACCACATGACGGCCAGGGCCGCCTCCGCCCAGCGCACGCTGAAGCTGCTGCGGGAGCACCGCGAGAACATCTGAGCCCCCGGCGTGCCCGCCGTGACGCGTGCGGCTCGCCCCCCCGCACCGGTCGGGCACGACCCGCGTGCGTCCTCGGTCCGCCGTGACCCGTACGGGTCTGTGAACGGGTGCCCTCCCGGGCCCGCCCCTAGGTTCGGTAGTACGGGGTCAGCCTAGGGAGCGTACGTGACCGACACGCAGATACCGCCCAAGGAGCCCGGCGCCGCCCTGCTGGCCGCCGGCCGCTTCTTCCGGCCCGGCACGCCCGCTCCCGGCCTGCACAGCGTGACCCGGGACGGCGGCCGGGAGGCGGAGACCCGGGCGCCGGACCACCCGTCGGCGGGCCCGGACCGCCCCGGGTCCGAGCCGTGCGGCTGCCCGCGTGGAGCCGCGTTCTCCTGGTACACCTACTCCCCCACCCGGCTGCGCCACCCGTACGTCCGGGGCGTGCTCCTGGAGATGTACCGGGAGGCGAAGGAGCGGCTGAAGGATCCGGTGCTGGCCTGGGCGGAGCTGCAGAACGACCCAGAGCGGCGCCGCCGTTACCAGCGGGCGCGCGGCGAGGGCGGCCTGGTGCGGGCCACATGGGACGAGGCCGTCGAGATCGTCGCCGCCGCGCAGGTGCACACCATCAGGACCTACGGCCCGGACCGGATCGCCGGCTTCTCCCCGGTCCCGGCGATGTCGATGGTGTCGCACGCGGCCGGGGCCCGCTACCACTCCCTGATCGGCGCGCCGGTGCTGTCGTTCCACGACCGGAACGCCGACCTGCCGGTCGCCTCGCCGCAGGTCTTCGGCGACCAGACGGACGTGCCGGAGTCGGGTGACTGGTGGGACGCCGCGTATCTGATGATGTGGGGCTCGAACGTGCCAGTGACGCGGACCCCGGACGCGCACTGGACGGCGGAGGCCCGCTACCGCGGCCAGAAGGTCGTGGTGGTCGCGCCGGACCAAGCGGACGCCGCCAGGTTCGCCGACGAGTGGCTGCACCCGCACCCCGGCACGGACGGCGCGCTGGCCCTGGCGATGGGGCATGTGATCCTCAAGGAGTTCTTCGTCGCCCGGCAGACGCCGTTCTTCGCGGACTACGTACGGAAGTTCACCGACCTGCCGTTCCTGGTGACGCTCGCCGAGCGCGGCGGGGCGTACGTGCCGGCCAAGTTCCTGCGCGCCGCGGATGCCGGGCAGGACGGTGAGGGCGCCGAGTGGAAGACGGTCGTCCTGGACGAGACGTCCGGCCGGCCCGTCGTGCCGAACGGCTCCCTGGGCTTCCGCTGGACCGAGTCCGGCGCGGGCGGCTGGAACCTCCAGCTGGGCGGGATCAGGCCGCGGCTGACGCTGTACGGCGAAGAGTTCGCGGTCCCGGTGGAGGTGCTGCTGCCCCGGTTCGACACCGCGGGCGGGGCGCGCGGGCAGGGGCGGGGCGAGGTGCTGCGGCGCAGTGTGCCGGCGACGCGGCTGGGCGGGGCGGACGGCCCGCTCGTGACGACGGTGTTCGATCTGCTGCTGGCGCAGTACGGGGTGTACCGGCCCGGGATGCCGGGCGACTGGCCGGCCTCGTACCAGGACCCGCGTTCGCCTGCGACGCCCGCCTGGCAGGAGGCGCACACCTCCGTCCCGGCCGCCAAGTGCATCAGGATCGCCCGTGAGTTCGCGGGGACGGCCGAGCGTTCCCGGGGCCGCTGCATGATCCTCACGGGCGCCGGCACCAACCACTGGTTCCACTCGGAGACCATCTGCCGCGCCCTCCTGGCCCTGCTCCAGCTCACCGGCTGCCAGGGCCGCAACGGCGGCGGCTGGGCACACTACGGCGGCCTCGAGAAGTGCCGCCCGGTGACCGGCTGGGCGACGCTGGCCGCCGCCTCCGACTGGTGCCGGCCGCCCCGGCAGATGGCCGGCACCGCGTACTGGTACCTCAACGCCGACCAGTGGCGCTACGACCGGTTCGGCGCGGACGTGCTGGCCTCACCGCTCGGTGAGGGCCGGTTCGCGGGGATGACCGGCGCGGACTGCCTGGCCCTGTCGGCCCGCTCGGGCTGGATGCCGTCGTACCCCACGTTCGACCGCAACCCCCTGGAGCTGGGCGAGGAGTCCGGCGATCCGGTGGCGAAGGCCGTGGCGGGGCTCCGCGCGGGCACGCTGAGGTTCGCCTGCGAGGACCCGGACGCCCCCGAGAACTGGCCCCGAGTGCTGACCCTGTGGCGGGCCGACCTGCTGGGCGCGTCCGGGAACGGCGCCGAGTACGTCACCAGGCACCTGCTCGGCACCCGCTCCTCGCTGCGTGACGAGGAGGCCGCGCCCGGCACCCGGCCGCGGGACGTGACCTGGCGGGAGCAGGCGCCGGAGGGCAAGCTCGATCTGCTGCTGTCCCTGGACTTCCGGCGGACGGCCTCGACGCCGCTGTCGGACGTGGTGCTGCCGGCGGCGACCTGGTGCGAGAAGCACGACCTGTCCTCCAGCTGCATGCACCCCTACGTGCACGCGTGCACTCCGGCGGTGGACCCGCCCCGGCAGGCCCGCACCGACTTCGAGGCCTTCAAGGCACTGGCGGAGAAGCTCAGCGAACTCGCGGTGGAGCACCTGGGTGTCCGCAAGGACCTGGTGGCGACCCCGCTGCAGCACGACACGCCGGGCGAGACCGCCCAGCCCGGCGGGGTCGTGCGGGACTGGAGGCGGGGCGAGTGCGAGCCCGTGCCCGGGCGGACGCTGCCGGACCTGACGGTCGTGGAGCGGGACTACCCGGCGGTCGGCGCCAAGTTCGGCGCGCTCGGCCCGCTGGTGGAGGAACTGGGGCTGCCGGCCGGAGGGATCACGCTGTTGCCGGACAAAGAGGTGGTCCGGCTGGGGAAGTCGAACGGCACCGTGCGCGGCGGGCCCGCGGACGGGCGGCCGTCCCTGGACACGGCGGTGAAGGCGGCCGAAGCCGTACTCGCCCTGTCCGGCACCACCAACGGCCGGCTGGCCGCGCAGGGTTTCCGTACGCTGGAGCGACGGACGGGGCAGGAGCTGGCCCACCTGGCCGCCGAGCACGAGGGCAAGCGGGTCGGGTACGCCGACACGCAGGCGGCGCCCGTGCCGGTGATCACCTCGCCGGAGTGGTCGGGCAGCGCATCCGGCGGCCGGCGGTACACGGCCTTCACCTTGAACACCGAGCACGGCAAGCCATGGCACACCCTCACCGGTCGGCAGCACTTCTTCCTGGACCACGACTGGATGCACGAACTCGGGGAGGCGCTGCCGGTGTACCGGCCGCCGCTGGACGTGCACCGCCTGATGGGCGAGCCACGGCTCGGACCGGACGGCCGGCGAGAGCTGGCGGTCCGGCACCTCACTCCGCACGACAAGTGGTCGATCCACTCCGCGCACGATGACGACCTGTTCATGCTGGCGCTGTCCCGGGGCGGGCGGAACATCTGGATGTCGCCGCAGGACGCCGCGGCGATCGGCGTCCGGGACGACGACTGGGTCGAGGCGGCCGACCGCAACGGCGTGGTCGTCGCCCGCGCGGTCGTCTCCCACCGGATGCCGGCCGGCACGGTCTGTGTGCAGCATGCGCGGGAGGAGGCCGGCACGGTCCGCGTGCAGCACGCGCGGGAGGAGGCCGGCACGGTCCGCGTGCAGCATGCGCGGGAGCACGCGGTGAGCGTGCCGAGGGCGGAGACCACCGGGATGCCCGGCGGCAGCCACGCCTCCCCGGCCCGGCTGATCCTCAAGCCGTCCCATCTGATCGGCGGCTACGCCCAGTTGTCCTGGGCGTACAACTACATGGGCCCGACGGGCAACGAGCGCGACGAGGTCACGGTGATCCGGCGCCGCGCCCAGGAGGTCGAGTACTGATGCGCCCCATGGCCCAGATCGCGATGGTCATGAACCTCGACAAGTGCATCGGCTGCCACGCTTGTTCGGTCACCTGCAAGCAGGCGTGGACCGACCGGCGGGGCATGGAGCACGTCTGGTTCAACAACGTGGAGACCCGGCCCGGACAAGGCTATCCGCGCCGCTACGAGGACCAGGAGATGTGGCGCGGCGGCTGGCGGCTGAACCGGCGCGGGGCGCTGAAGCTGAAGGCCGGCGGCCGCCTGCACAAGCTGGCCGGGATCTTCTCCGAACCGAAGCTGCCGGAGATCGAGGACTACTGCGAGCCCTGGACATACGACGACCGCACCCTCGCCGGTGGCCCCGCGCACGGCGAACCGGACCCGATGGTGGAGCGGGTCCGCCGGCAGGCCTCGGAGAAGGTGCGCTTGGCCTACGAGCAGACGTTCATGTTCTACCTGCCGCGGATCTGCGAGCACTGTCTGAACCCGTCGTGCGTGGCCTCCTGCCCGTCGGGGGCGATGCACAAGCGGGCCGAGGACGGCATCGTGCTGGTCGACCAGGACCGCTGCCGGGGCCGGCAGATGTGCGTGACCGGATGCCCGTACAAGAAGGTGTACTTCAACCACGCCACCGGCAAGGCGGAGAAGTGCACGCTGTGCTCTCCGCGGATCGAGGCCGGACTGCCGACGGTCTGCTCGGAGACCTGCGTGGGCCGGCTGCGCTACCTCGGTGTCGTCCTGTACGACGCGGACAAGGTGACGGCCGCGGCCTCCGTGCGGGACGAGAAGGACCTGTACGAGGCCCAGTTGGGCGTGTTCCTGGATCCGGACGACCGCGCCGTGCAGCGGGCCTGCCGGGAGGCGGGCATCCCGCGCGACTGGACGGAGGCGGCCCGCCGCTCGCCCGTGCACGCGCTGATCAGCCGGTACCGGGTGGCGTTGCCGCTGCACCCGGAGTACCGGACGATGCCCATGGTCTGGTACATCCCGCCACTGTCGCCGGTGGTGGACGCGCTGACCGAGTCCGGTCACGACGGGGAGGACGCGGAGAACCTGTTCGGCGCGATCGACACCCTGCGGATCCCGCTGGAGTACCTGGCGGAGATGTTCACCGCGGGCGACACCGGGCCGGTGCGGGCCGCGCTGGACAGGCTCGCCGCGATGCGTTCCCACATGCGGGCGCTCAACCTCGGCGAGGAACCGGACACCGCGGTCGCCGCCGCGGTCGGCATGGAACCGGACGAGATCGAGGCGATGTACCGGCTGCTGGCGATCGCCACGAACGAGGACCGTTACGTCATCCCGACCGCCGCCGCCGGCGACGCCCGCCGCCTGGAGGAGTCGGCGCTGCCCGGGGGATGCAGCCTCGACTACGCGGGCGGCCCCGGGATGGGCGGCGACGGCCCGTTCGGCCGGGACTCCGGCCGCAGGAACCTGCCGCTGGTGTCCCTGGAGAACTTCCATCTGCTGCGCAGACGGCAGACGTCCGACGACGCCAAGGAGGCCTGATGCCCTCGGACGCGGTGTTCTACCAGGCGGCGGCCCTCTGCCTGACGTATCCCGACGACGACTTCGTCGCCCGGCTGCCGTTGCTGCGCCAGGCCGCGCCGCAGCTGCGGAGCTTCACCGACCACGCGGCCCTCACCCCGCCGCGGGAACTGGCCGCCCACTATGTTCAGGTCTTCGACTTCAGGAACCGGCACAGCCTGTACCTGAGCTGGTGGCGCGACGGCGACACCCGGCGGCGCGGGATGTCCCTGGTCCGCTTCCAGGAGATCTACCGCCGGCACGGTCTGGAGTTCAGCGGCGAGGAGCTGCCGGACTTCCTGCCGGCGGTGCTGGAGTTCACCGCGCGGACCGGCGACACCAGCCTGCTGACCGAGCACCGCGACGCCCTGGAGCAGCTGCGCACCCGGCTGACCGATTACGGCACGCCGTACGCGGGCGTGCTCGACGCGGTGTGCGCCACCCTGCCGACCGCACACAGCGGAGCGCGCCGGTGACCGTCGTCCTGTGTCCGCCCGGGCCCGCGCCCGGAGCGGCGCGGCTGGGAGCGGCTGGGCGGTCGAGGACACAGGGGCCGCCCGAAGTGCGGCGCCGCCGCGCCCGCGGACGGGACACGGCGGCGCGCGGCGCGCGGCGCGACGAGCATCAGGCCAGCTCGGCCGTCAGGGTGATCGTCGTACCGGTCAGGGCCTGGCTGACCGGGCAGTTCTTCTTGGCGTCCTCGGCGGCCGAGGCGAAGCCGTCCGCGTCCAGGCCGGGCACCTCGCCGCGCACGGTCAGATGGATGCCGGTGATGCCCTCTCCCGGCTGGAAGGTGACGTCGGCCTTGGTCTCCAGCCGGGTGGGCGGGGTGCCGGCGCCCGCCAGGGCGTGCGAGAGGGCCATGGAGAAGCAGCTGGAGTGGGCGCCGGCGATCAGCTCCTCGGGGCTGGTCTTGCCGTTCGCGTCCTGGGAGCGCGAGGCCCACGTGACCGGCTGCTGGGCGATGCCGGAGGAGTCGAAGGTGACGACGCCGTTGCCCTCCAGCAGGTTGCCTTCCCAGACGGTGTGTGCGGTGCGCTTGGTAGCCACGGTGGTTCCTTTCACAGGGGGTCCGGGTTGTCGGATGCCAGGTCCCATCCGATCACACTCCGGCTCACTGCACCCTGAAGACCGGGCCACGTGCGGTGAACGGCAGGCGTGCTCCCCGGGGGATCAGATAGGCGTGCTCGCGCCGCACCCGCAGCACGTCGCACCAGCCGTCGGTGATCACCAGCACGGGCGCGGCCGGCGGGAAGTCCTCCGCGCGGTGCAGCAGGTCGATGCCGGGCTGCAGGACCGTGCCGCCGCGGCCGCGCACCCGGACCCGGCCGGCGATCTCGGTGACCGGGAGATAGCCGGCGTCGTGCGGGGCGGCGTCGCAGAACACCACGCGGGCCGCCGGTACGTCGCGGGCCTCGGCGTAGGAGGCGATCGCGCCGAGTGCCTTGCCGAGCAGGGTGCGGTCCATCGATCCGGAGGTGTCCAGGACGACGCCGAAGGTGCAGCGGGCGATCTCCTCGGGCGGGAACCACCGTCCGGCGCGCGGGATGCCGGGCGTGGACGACTGGCGGCGGGAGGGGCGGGCGTACGACCGTACGGCCTGCGGACGCGGCACGAACTCGTCGAACCAGCGGGCGAGTTGCGCGTCCCAGGGCAGCGGCGGATGGCTCAGCGCGCGGATCTCCTCGACCAGGCCGCCGGGCAGGAAGCCGCGCTCCTGCGCCTGGTGCAGGACCAGGCCGCGGCGGTAGAACTCGTCCAGGTCGACGGCGGCGCCGGGCGGGCCGAGGGGACCGCCGAGGACGTCACCGACGCCCTTGCCGCGCAGGGTGGCGAGCCGTCGCATGCGGCGCAGATCGCCGGCGATGCGGTCGTAGACCTCTTCGGCGGACAGCCCGCTCAGCTGCGGGTCGTGCAGCAGCCCGTCGGGCATGGCACCGACCTGCATCTCGACGAGCCAGCCGTTGATGACGTAGTCGCAGGCGACGTTGAACAGGTACGGGTCGCGGGTGCCGCAGCGGTCGCCGTGGCGCAGGGCGGCGTGCAGCATCTCGTGGGCGAGGACGAACCGCCACTCCTCGTCCTCGAAGGTGCGCAGCGGATTGATGTAGATCTCGCCGGCGCCGGTGTCGACGGCGGCGACGTCGATGCCGTGGGCGCGGGCGAGTTCGGCGTCGGCGACCAGCGTGATGCCGGCCGCGATGCCGCCGAGCAGCGGGTACGAGGAGACGAACCAGCTCAGGGCCCGCTCCCAGGGGCGCCGCGGGACCGGACCGCCCTGCATGGAGTCGCGGCGGCCGCCGGCCAGGTCCATGGCGGTGGCCATGGTGCGGGTCAGGCCGTGGGCGAAGGCGAGCTGCCAGTCCGGGGGTCCGTGCCCGCCGAACCAGGGCACGAGCAGCTGGTCGGGCTCACGGCCGGCCGTGCCGCAGTGCTCGTACACCGCCGGGATGTGCTCGGCGCGGCGCCAGCGGGCGGCGATCTGCTCCTCGTCGCCGTCGGGGTAGGAGACGGGCAGGTCCTCGGGGGTGCGGCCGACGGGGAAGGTGAGCAGGAAGCGGTTGACGACGGCGCAGCGCGCGGCGAGGTCGTAGCGGTCGGGCTGCACGCGTGCGCCCTTGGCGGCGGGTACGTGTCCGAAGCCGAGGTGGATCAGGCCGTGGGCGATGGCCCAGGCCCACTCGGCGGGTTCCGCCCGGCGGGCAGGGTGCAGGTGGACCCGGCCGGCGGAGTCGATGCGGACGAGGCCGTCGCGGGGCGAGTCGGGGCAGTCCTCCTGGCGGCACATTTCGGCCTCGATCGCGGCGAGCGCCGGGTTGGCCCACACCAGCTGGACGCCCTTGGCGCAGTCCTCGGTGGCCGGGTCCGGCTTCTTCCTGTTCCGGGCGGCGTTCTTCGCGCTCCGGCTCATCGGCGGGCCTCGACCAGCCGGGGCATGTCCCGGGCGGCCTCGATGAGGAACCAGCCGGGCAGCACGGGGTTGCCGTCGTCGTCGGTGGCGATGACGCTCTGCGCGACCTCGACGGAGATCTCGGCGAGCTGCACCAGCAGCGACTTGGCTCGGAAGGCGGTCTGCCGGCCGTTCGCCGACATGTGCTCCTTGCTGGCCGGCAGCTCCTTGACCAGCCGGCCCCGGAAGGACTCGGCCAGGTAGTACAGCAGGTCGCGGTCTTCGGGGCGGTGCGGCCAGCGGGCCTCGCCCTTGAGGATCGCCTCGATGCCGAACCGGCTGCGCACGATCTTGACGTAGCCGCAGAAGGCCGTCGCGTGCGCGGGGGTGAGCATGCCGTGCGCGAGGACGGCCAGGGTCGGCTCGTCCGGGCCGGGACCGAAGGAGTGCAGGGCGTCGGAGAGCATGTGCCAGGAGCGGGGCGTGGAGAACGGCTCCTCGGTCTTGGGCGGCTTGGACCACAGGTGGTCGGGCCGGTCGGTGAGGTGGTCCAGGATCCACGGGTGGATGCCGTTGCCGGCGGCCCATGCCAGCCAGTCCTTGGCGGAGACCTCCAGGTGGACATGGGCGAGCCGGTTGACCAGGGCGGAGGCGAGCGGCCGGGCGAGGGCGTTGTCGGTGGACCGGTTGCCGGCGCCGATGACGATGGAGCCCTCGGGCAGTTCGTAGGTGCCGATCCGGCGGTCGAGGATCAGGGAGTAGAACGCCTTCTGCACGTCCGGGGTGGCCGCGTTCAGCTCGTCCAGGAACAGGCAGTACGGCTCGTCCCGGGCGATCGCCTCGGGCGGGCAGAACACCGAGCGTCCGTCGCGGATCTGCGGCACGCCCATCAGGTCCTCGGGGGCGAGCTGGGTGCCGAGCAGGCTCACGCACTCCAGGCCGAGCGAGGCGGCGAACTCCCGCACCAGGGAGGACTTGCCGATGCCGGGAGCACCCCAGAGGAAGACCGGCCGGACGGTGGCCAGACCGAGGAGGAGTTCGGGGACACGGGCGGGAGTGACGGTGACTGCAGCCTGCAAGGCGGGGATTCCTCGGGGGTTCGAGTGAAGTGCGACTCGAACAGTCTGGGTGTGCGGCGGCGCGGGCGCAGCCGAATTTCAGGCGGCCCGCTCCTCCTCCACGTCCTCGGTGAGCGGCACCTGCGGTCCGTCCAGCTCGCCGAGCCAGCGCCGCAGTACGCCGTGGACCTGCTCGGCCCCGGTCAGCCGCTCCCCGTCCCCGGCCGGCGCGGACAGGTCCAGCGGGGAGAGCAGGAAGGGACGGGACTGTGGGCCGCCGAGGCCGCCGTGCGAACCGATCTGCTCCTCGAACGCGAGGACTTCGCCGTCGGCGGGGTCGAGGGCGGAGTTCACCATGATGTCGGCGGTGTGCGGGAAGGAGTGGGTGCGGCGGACGGCGTCGGCGGCGCCGGGGCCGAAGTGCGCCAGCGGGCCGGGTCCGTCGTCGAGCCGGGCGAGCGGGACCTCGGCGCCGCCCGCCCCCAGCACCACGCCGTCGTGCTTCTCGCTGCGCACCAGCAGGAAGCCTATGCCGGGGTGGCTGGCGAGGGTGGTGAGCAGGGCGGGGTGGCGGGCGTCGATCTCCTCCTTGGTCATGCGGTGCGGGACGTCCGGGAAGGAGACCAGGCCGAGGTTGCCGGAGGCCAGCACGATCGGCTCGGAACGGCGGGAGGGGCGGTGGTGCTCGCCCTTCTCCTCCACGGGCCGGCGCAGGGCGGCGCGGACGGCGGCGCGGGCCTCGGCGCCGCTGCGCGTGCGTTCGGCCCGGCGCGGCACGTGCAGTCCGCAGCCGGCCCGGACGAGGTCGCCGAGGGTGAGCCCGTAGCGGGCGCGGAAGGTTTCGCCGCAGCTCTGTCCGTGGTCGGAGAGGACGACGAGCCGGTAGGGCCGGGGGGCGTGTTCGGCGACGCGTTCGAGGAGGGCGAGGGACCGGTCGAGGCGCTGCAGGACCTTCTCGGCGTCCCGGCTGCGGGGGCCGGAGTGATGGGCGACCTCGTCGTAGGCGACGAGGTCGGCGTAGACGGCGGTGCGGCCGGCGAGCATGTCGCCCATGACCGCGGCGACGACGACGTCCCGTTCGACGACGGTGGCGAAGGCGCGGACGAACGGGTACAGGCCGCCCCGGGCGACCCGCGGGCGCTGCTTGCGCAGGCGGGCCCGGGTGGACTCGCCGATCTCGCGGGCCACCTCGGCGATGAAGGACAGGGCGGTGCGGACGGCGCCCGCGGGGTCGGAGAAGTAGGCGAAGTAGCCGGCGCGGGAACGGTTCTCCCGGCCGCGGCGGCGCGTGGCGATCGACAGCACGAGGGCCTGTTCGCCGGCGCCGCCGCTGAAGAGGTTGCCGCGGCTGGCGCCGTCCACCGCGAGGAGCCCGTCGTCACCGGTGCGCAGCACGGCGCGGCGCTGGAGTTCGGCGGCGCTGGTCGGCCGGTTGCTCACCATCACCTCGCCCCGGTCCTTCTCGTACCAGCGGAAGGCCGGCACGTCGAAGGTGCTGCCGTGCAGGATGCCGAGCTGGCTGGCGCCGGTCTGGCTGGACCAGTCCGTGTGCCAGGGATCGAGGCGGTGGGTGGGCCGGTGGGCGGGTCCTCCGGTGCGGCGCACGCCGTGGTCCGGCGGCGGTGTGCCGTCACCGGTGGACAGCCAGCGGGCGACCGTCGGCATCAGGCCCTTGGCGACGGCGTCCGTGAGGACGTCGTGGCCGACGCCGTCGAGCTGGACGCAGACCAGGCCTGGCGCGGTGGGGCAGGGCGGCTGGGCCCGGCGGCTGCGCGTGGCCAGGCGGTGCAGGCGGCGCCGGTACGTCTCGTCGTCCCGGACGGTGAGGGCCGCGCCGGTGGCGGAGGCGACGGCGGACATCACGGCCGCCACGATGACGGCGGTCTCGGGCGCGGCCTCGCCCCGCCCGGAGGGGTTGAGGCGCAGCGCGAGCAGCAGCAGGGAGCCGTTCAGGAAGAAGACCAGCAGGCCGAGGACGAAGGCGGGGACGAGCAGCAACAGCCGTACCAGGAGCGGCCAGACCACGGCCGAGAGCACACCGAAGGCGCCGGCGCCGCAGGCGGCGGTCACGGCGATGCGGGTGGCGCTGTCACCGTCGGCGGACTGGAGCTGGAAGTCCGGCAGGAGGGCGGCCAGGGCCAGCATGGTGACGGTGGACACCGCCCATACGGCGGTGCTCCGCCCGACCTGACTGGCGATCCGCCGCCACCGCACCCCTCGCACGCCCCGCACACCTCACGTCCCGCCGCTCCCCCGCCCCGCGGGCGGGGACGCCCCTGTCGTCGCCCGCCGGCCGGGCCCGGCTCCACCTTGTCACACCGGGCCGCGGCCGCCCGGGCGGGCCGGGGGGCGTCAGCGGCCGTCGTACCCGGCCGTCGGCATCGACAGCCGCCGGTGCACCCGGGCCTTCATCTGTGCGTCGTACGACGGTTCGGCCCGCCCCACCGTCTCCACGCGCACGCCCCGGCGGGCGCACTCGTCGGTGAACTCCTCCACCGAGGACACGGCCCGGCGCAGCACCCGGAGGCTGGGGGCGACGAACACGTCCACCCCCGGCCGGACGCCGTCCCACAGCGCGCAATGGTCGAAACGGAGCCCGCCGACGAGGAGTTCCCGGGCGACCACGTAGCCGCGCTCGGCCGCCCAGCGGGCGCACATCGCGTGCTGGCTGCGCGAGTCCACCAGGAAGGGGTCGGCCTCCAGCTCCTCCAGTGGTGTCAGGCTCGCGATGGCGGTGACCCGCACCGGCATGAGCGCGCCGGAGGCACCCCGCAGCTGTCCCATGGCGTCCCCCTCACCTCCGGGTTTCGCCGCCGACCCTACTCCTGCCCGTAGGCTTCGGGGAGTCGCGTGAAGGAGGCGAAAGAGGTGCCGGTGGAGATCACCTGGTGGGGCCACGCAACCTGCACGGTGGAGGATGCGAACACACGGGTGCTCACCGATCCTCTGTTCGCCCGCCGGCTGGCCCATCTGCGCCGCCGCCGGGGCGCCGTGCCGCCCGCCGAGGCCCGGCGCGCGGACGTGGCCCTCGTCTCCCACTTGCACGCCGACCACCTGCACCTGCCCTCGCTCGCCCGCCTCGGCCCCGGCACGCGCCTGCTCGTGCCCCGGGGCGCACCACGGGCGGTACCGGGCGTGCGCCGGCTGCGGCACCTGCGCATCACCGAGGTGGTCCCCGGGGACGAGGTGCGGATAGGCGAGCTGCTGGTGCGGGTGGTGCCGGCGCGGCACGACGGGCGCCGGCTGCCGGTGGGCCCGCAGCGGACCCCCGCGCTGGGCTACGTCGTCGAGGGCGAGGCACGCACCTACTTCGCCGGGGACACCGGCCTGTTCGACGCGATGGCCGAGCGGGTCGGGGCGGTGGACGTGGCGCTGCTGCCGGTGGGCGGGTGGGGCCCGTACCTCGGGGAGGGTCACCTGGACGCCGGACGGGCGGCGCAGGCGCTGGCCCGGCTGGCGCCGCGGGCCGCGGTGCCGGTGCACTACGGCACGTACTGGCCGCTCGGCATGGATGCGGTGCGCCCGCACGAGTTCCATGCGCCGGGCGACGAGTTCGTGCGGCTGGCGGCGGCGGCCGCGCCGGGGGTGGCGGTGCACAAGCTCGGGCACGGCGAGAGCGTGCGGCTGGAGGTCGCCCGGTGAGGTGGCCGGCCGCCGTGGTGGCGCTCGCCGCCGCTTCGACGTCGGCCGTGCCGCCGGAGTCGACGCAGCGGGCGCTCGGCTACCCGTCGTTGTTCCTGCTGGTGCTGATCGGGGCGCTGGTGCCCGTGGTGCCGACCGGGGCGCTGGTGAGTTCGGCCGCGGTGGTGGCGTTCCATCAGACGGCGCCGTTCTCGCTGGCGCTGGTGTTCGTGACGGCGTCGCTGGCCGCGTTCCTGGGGGATGCGGCGCTGTACTGGCTGGGGCGGCGCGGCTTGCGGTCGAAGAACGGCTCGCGGTGGCTGGAGGCGATCCGCTCCCGGGCGCCGGAGGAACGCCTGGCGCAGGCGCGGGAGAAGCTGGCCGGGCACGGGGTCGCGGTGCTGGTGCTGTCCCGGCTGGTCCCCGCGGGGCGCATACCGGTGATGCTGGCCTGCCTGATGGCCGAATGGCCGCTGCGCAGGTTCGCCCGGGGGAACGTGGCCGCCTGTCTGGCGTGGGCGGTCACGTATCAAGTGATCGGGATCCTGGGGGGCTCGCTGTTCCCGGAGCCGTGGGAGGGGGTCGTGGTGGCGGTCGCACTGACGGTGGTGGTCAGCGCGGTTCCGGGCGCGGTCAGGCGCCTGCGGTAGCGGGACCCCCGGGACGGTGGTGCGCGGGCCGGGGCGCAGGGTGCGGTCGCTCGCCGTGTCGTGCCGCCGTTCGCCGCGTGGTGCGGTCACTCGCCGCGTCGTCCCGCCGTTCACCGCGTGATGCGGTCACTCGCCAGTCGTGTCGCCGTTCACCGCGTGGTCCGGTCACTCGCCGCGTCGTGCGCCGCTCGTGGTGTGGTGCGGTCGCTCGCCTCCCTGGTGGGGCGTCTCAGTCGAGCACCCTCGATCCGCCGATCGGAAGGTCCCACAGGTCCTCCCGTGCGAGGCCCGCCTTCTCCCAGGCCGCCGCGGCGCGCGTGAGGGGCTCCAGGACCGGCTCGGCGGAGAGGACGAAAGTGCCCCAGTGCATGGGGGCCATGCGGCGGGCGCCCAGGTCCATGGTGGCCCGGACCGCCTCCTCGGGGTCGCAGTGGACGTCGCGGAGCCACCAGCGCGGATCGTAGGCGCCGATGGGCATCAGGGCGAGGTCGATGCCGGGGTGGCGGCGGCCGATGCGGGAGAACCAGTGGCCGTAGCCGCTGTCACCGGCGAAGTAGAGCCGCTTCCCGTCGGCGGCGGTGATCACCCAGCCGCCCCAGAGGCTGTGGCACGTGTCGGTGAGGGTGCGCTTGGACCAGTGGTGGGCCGGCACGAAGTCGAAGCGGACACCGGACAGTTCGGCACCCTCCCACCAGTCCAGCTCGGTGACGCAGGTGAACCGGCGCCGGCGGAACCAGCGGCCGAGGCCGGCCGGCGCGAACACCGGCGTCTCGCGCGGGAGTCGGCGCAGGGTGGGGGCGTCCAGGTGGTCGTAGTGGTTGTGGCTGATGACGACGGCGTCGACACGGGGCAGGGTGTCCCAGGGCACGCCGACGGGGGTGATGCGGGCCGGGGTGCCGAGGATGCGGCGGGACCACACCGGGTCCGTGAGCACCGTGAGTCCGCCGATGCGGACGATCCAGCTGGCGTGTCCCGCCCAGGTGACGGCGAGGGTGCGGGTGCCGGCGCGGGGCAGCGGGGCCGGTGCGTACGGAAGCCTGGGGATGCCGGCGAGGCCGTCCGCGCCGGGGCGGACGGCTCCTTCGCGGGCGAAGCGGGCGAGGGCCTTGAGGCCGGGCAGGGGCGCGGTGAGCCGGTCGTGGAAGGTCCGGGGCCACACCCGGAGTTCGCCCAGCGGGCGGGGCTCGGCCAGCGGCGGAGAAGGGGGCCCGAGGGCGGTCCGCACGGCGGGCTCGCCGGCTGTCGCGGTCGTGGAGACTGGCTCGCCGGCTGCGGTGGTCGTCGGGACGGGCTCGTCGGCTGTCGCGGTCGTCGGGACGGGCTCGCCGGCTGCGGTGGCCGTCGAAGTGGGGCCGGGCTCATGCGTCTGCTGCGTCATCGAGGAGGCTCCCATCGCTGAGCGTCGTCGCGGAGGCCGTCGAAGGCCGACCTCAAGGAGATCAACGCCCGTTGCAGGTGTGGCAGTTCCAACGGTGCGGGTGACATGAGGCATTCCGTGCGCTCCTCGTCCGTGCCGCCCAGCAGGGGCCCGGTGGCGAGCCGTACGCGCAGCGCCTGGAGGTCGTCGCCGAAGCGGTGGCCGCCGGGCGCGGGCATGCCGAGCCGCGCGGTGAGGAGGTCCTCCAGTTCCTGTGCGTCGCCCGCGCCCTGCGCGGCGAGGGGTTCGCGCAGCGGGCCGAGGTCGGCGTACAGGTGACGGCCGGCCTGCGGCGGCCGGGCGAGCGCCCCGGCGGCGACGACCGCGGCGTGCACGGCCGCGGCCACGCGCGCGTGCAGCCGTACGGTGGCCTCGCGGCGCTCGGTGACGGGCGGGGGCTCGTCGAGGGCGTACCCGGCGGCCGCGGCGACCGGTACGGCGATGGCGGCGCCGAGTGCGGTCAGGATGTCGAGCACACGCGCGTGGAGGTGCCGTCCGGCACCGGTGGCGGGGAAACGGGCGACGGCGGCGGGCCAGCCCGGGGGCAGCAGCGAGCCGGCCAGATCGGTGACGACGGTGACCTGCTCGGGCTGCATCTCGGCGGGGCTGAGCAGCACGGTCTCGTGCGGGTCGTGCAGGGTGTCACGCCAGGTCTCGTCGCTGACCAGGTGCAGGCCTTCGGTCGCGGCGGCCTCAATGGTCTCGTGCAGCAGTTCGGGCGGGGAGACGGTGGCGGTGGGGTCGTCGGCCACGGACAGCACCAGGAGCCGGGGGTCACCGCCCTCGGCACGGACCCGGCGCACGGTCTCCAGCAGGGCGTACGGATCGGGGACGCCGCCGCTCTCGGCGGGCGTCGGCACATGGAAGACGGGCCGGCCGAGGAGGCGGGCGTACGGTGCCCACCAGGCGGCGCAGGGGCGGGGCACGAGGACGTCGGCGCCGTCGCCGGCGAGCGCGGCGGTCAGCGCCAGCAGCAGCGCGGGCGCACCGGGTCCGGCGACGACCTGGTCGGGGACGCTGGGCAGGCCCCGCCGGGTCCAGTAACCGCAGGCCGCCTCCAGCAGGGCGGGAGCGCCGCCGATGGGCTGGGCGTCGGCCCGGCCCGCCGCGGCGGCGATCACGGCGGACAGCTCGGGGAGGACGGGCAGGCCGTCGCCGGGGAGGTGCGGGCCGTAGCGGACCGGGCCGTGGCCTTCACCGGGGTCCGTCCGCCGCATGTCCGCCTCCGCCCAGTCCGTGGTGCCGTCGTGACGTCGTGCCGCCCGGTCGGGGCCGTACCTGTCTCACGGGCGCGGGCCGCTGTGCGCCGCCGTGCCGCGGGTGCGGCGTGCCGTGCGCCCCTGAAGGTGTCAGGGCCCGCGAGGCGTCCCGACCGAGGTGCTCCCTCTGTCGTCTGCCGTGTGCCTGTCGTGTGCCGGATGCCTGTCGTGTGCCGGATGCCGTTCGTATTCCGAGTGCCGTTTGCCGTGCGACTGCCGTCTGCGTCTGTGCGTCTGTGCGTCTGCTGCGTCTGTGCGTCTGCTGCGTCTGTGCGTCTGCGGTACGTGGCCGGTCGTGCGTCCTCGGTCGTGCGTCGCGCTCGTCGGGTGGTGCCGGTGCCGCTCGTACGGTGGCCGGTCACGCAGTGGTGCGTGCGGGTTGTGCTCGGGAGGGTGTGTACCCGCCGGGCGGCCCTCCATGGGGGTCGCCGACGTTGTGCGGATCACATCCCCGAGAACCGGCCTGCCGTGGACCTCCTCAGGCCGTACAGCCGGTAGACGGCTCCCGCGCAGGCCGCGGCGATCAGGGCACCGCCTGCGACGAGCGCCGGTACCGAGTCCTCGAAGGTACCGCCGGTACCGGCCGCCACCCCGTGCTGGACCGTCGCCGGGTCGCACCCGCCGGAGGCGCTGGACCCACGGCACCCGTCGCCGTCCTGGCAGCCTGCACCGTGCGACTCCCCGCACCGGCCGCCGTCACCGCCACCGCCGCCACGGCCACCGCTGTCGCGCCCGCCGCCGTCCTGGCCGGCTCCGTCCCGGCCCGCACCGTCACGACCGCTGCTGTCACGACCGGTGCTGTCACGACCGGTACCGGTCTGTCCGCCACCGTCGCGACCCGCGCCCGTCTGTCCCCCGCTGTCGCGGCCGGCGGTGTCCTGGCCGGAACCGGGACCGACGGGCCCGCCGCCGTCCCGGCCTGCGCTGTCGTGGCCCGCGGACGCCTGTCCGCCGCTGTCACGCCCGCCGCCGTCCTGGCTGCCCCCGCCTTCGCGACCGGAGCCGACCTGCCCGGCGCCGGCCTGTCCGCCCGTCTCGCAGTACTGCCCGGGATCGGCGCAGGAACCGGCGTCACCGGTCCGGGTGCCGAGGTAGGGCGCGCCCGTTCCGTCGGGCACGCCGGTTCCGTTGGGGACACCCGTTCCGTCAGGCACGCCCGTTCCGTCCGGCACGCCCGTTCCGTCCGGCACGCCCGTTCCGTCCGGCACGCCGGTTCCCTCAGGGGCAGCCGGGCAGAGGGCGTCGGCGGAGGCCGGTGCGGTGCCGTCGAGGCCGTCCGGGACCAGGCCGGTGACGGGGTCACAGACCGCCGGGGCGATGGCGGCGGTGGCCGGAGCCGCGGTAACCGCGAGGGCCGCGGGCCCGGTCAGGGCCAGTGCGGCGCCGGCGGCGAAGAGGACGGGGAGGGCACGGGCGGCGGTGCGGAGCATGGGAGGGGCTCCTCGCGGGCGGCGGGCGGTCGGACGGCGGTACTCCGGCGCACCGGTACGACGGCAACGCCGTACGGCGCCCGGCACGGGCACGTTCGTGCCCTGGCTGCCATCACAGCCCGCGGAGGGCCGTACCGCGCGCGGCCGGAGCCCATTCGCGGGACACGCGGGGCCGGGCGGGTGAACGGGGACGGCCCGCGACGGCCACGCACGGAAGGCATGCGGGAACCCCGCGCCCGGTCACGGCGCACCCGCACGCACACCCGGCCCGGTCAGCCTCGGCCCGACGCGGGCTCGGCCCCGGGCACACCAGTGCCCGGGGCGGCGCGAGGTGCGGGAAACCCGCTCGGCGGCCGTCGGCAACCCGCGGCGTACACCCCGCCCGGGGAGGTTTTCCGTCTCCCGCGCAGGTGACTCGGTATGTGCTGACCGGATCGTCCGCTTCGCACTGCACCTGGGAGGTCTCTCCATGAGCACCAAGGTCGCCGACCACATCCTCGAGCGCCTGCGCGCCTGGGGCGTGGATCAGGTCTTCGGCTATCCGGGCGACGGCATCAACGGGCTGCTCGCCGCCTGGGGCCGCGCCGAGGACCAGCCACGGTTCATCCAGTCGCGGCACGAGGAGATGTCCGCCTTCCAGGCGGTCGGATACGCCAAGTTCAGCGGGCGCATCGGCGTGTGCGCGGCGACGTCGGGTCCCGGCGCCATCCATCTGCTCAACGGCCTGTACGACGCCAAGCTGGACCACGTGCCGGTGCTTGCGATCGTCGGCCAGACCAACCGGACCGCGATGGGCGGCTCGTACCAGCAGGAAGTCGACCTGCACACGCTGTACAAGGACGTCGCCTCGGAGTTCGTGGAGACGGTGACCGTGCCGGAGCAGCTGCCCAACGTGCTGGACAGGGCGATCCGGACCGCGTACGCGCGGCGCTGCCCCACCGCGCTGATCATCCCCGGTGACGTGCAGGAGCTGGACTACTCGCCGCCGACCCACGAGTTCAAGATGGTGCCCTCCAGCCTGGGCATGAGTGACTACACGGCGACCCCGACGGACGAGGCGCTGCGCCGGGCGGCGGACGTACTGAACGCGGGCGACAAGGTCGCCGTCCTGGTCGGCCAGGGCGCCGCCTCGGCCGTCGTCGAGGTGCAGGAGATCGCCGAACTGCTCGGTGCCGGTGTCGCGAAGGCGCTGCTCGGCAAGGACGTGCTGAGCGACGAACTGCCGTACGTGACCGGTCCGATCGGGCTGCTGGGCAGCCGGCCGTCGTACGAGATGATGCGGGACTGCGACACGCTGCTGACGATCGGTTCGTCGTTCCCGTACACGCAGTTCATGCCGGACTTCGGCAAGGCGCGCGGGGTGCAGATCGACATCGACCCGCACATGATCGGCATGCGCTACCCCTACGAGGTGAACCTCGTAGGGGACGCGAAGGCGACGCTCCAGCGGCTGATCCCGATGCTGAAGACCGACCGGGGCGGACGCGAGTGGTACGACACGGTGTGCGCGAACGTGAAGCGCTGGCACGAGACGATGGACCGGCGGGCCGGGCTGGCGGCCGATCCGATCAACCCCGAGTACGTGGCCCGGGCACTGGATCCGCTGCTGCCGGACGACGCGATCCTCACCGCGGACTCCGGTTCGGTCGCCAACTGGTACGCACGGCACATCACGATGCGGCCGGGCATGCGCGGTTCGCTGTCCGGGACGCTGGCGACGATGGGTCCCGGTGTGCCGTACGCGATCGGCGCGAAGTTCGCCCACCCGGACCGGCCGGTGATCGCGCTGGTCGGGGACGGGGCGATGCAGATGAACGGCCTGGCCGAGATGATCACGGCGGCGAAGTACCAGGACCGCTGGACGGATCCGCGGCTGGTGGTGGCCGTGTGGAACAACCAGGACCTGAACCAGGTGACCTGGGAGATGCGCGCCATGGAGGGCGCTCCGTCGTTCCTGCCGTCGCAGTCGATCCCGGACGTGCAGTACGCGGCGTTCGCCCGCTCGCTCGGCCTGACCGGCATCCGGGTGGAGAAACCGGAGGACGTGGAGGCCGGCTGGCGGGCCGCGCTGGCGGCCGACGGTCCGGTGGTGATCGAGTTCCTGACCGACCCCGCCGTACCGCCGATCCCGCCGCACGCGACCTGGGAACAGATGGAGGCGACGGCCGCGTCGATCCTGAAGGGCGACGCCGACCGGGGATCGGTGATCAAGCAGGGGCTGAAGGCGAAGGTGCAGGAGTTCCTGCCCGGCCGGACGAAGCAGTAGCCGTCCGGCGCGGACCCGTGTCGGACGCACGGCACCGGGTACGCGGTGCGGACTCGACCCTCTGGAGGGAGACATGCAGCGAGGCAGTGACCGGCTGAGCGTCCATCGCGACGACGAGATGAAGCACGAATTGAGGGGCCTGCTGCGGTCCGGGCACCCGACACGCGTGGAGGAGTGGCACGACCCGGAGCCGGCCGCGGACGACGACCCGGAGCTGTGGAGCGGACCGGTGGGCGGTCTGGGCTCCCCCGCGTCGCTGGAGCGGACCCGGCTGGAGCTGGCCCGGCGTCTGGGACGGCACGCCTTCCCCGCGAAGCCGGGGGAGCTTGCCCGGGCGCTGCGCCGGAGCAATGCGCCGGGTGGGCTGATCGACGCGGTGGCCGGTCTGCGGCACGGCAACCGGTACGAGAACGTCCAGCAACTGGCCGAGGCGCTGGTGGGCGGCGAATGAGCCGGGATCAGGCGGCAGAGATCGCGCGTGGCGCCACCGTGGACGTCGGGGACGCCACGACGCGGTTTCTGCTCTACGGCCTGCTGCCCGGCTGGTTCGCGCCGGGGCTCGCCGACTGGGCGATGCACCGGCGCACCCGGATCGAGGACACGACAGGGACGAAGGAGTCCCTGATCCACTCCCTGATGATGGCGGAGGTGGGCCTGCCCATCGCGCTCACGCTGCGCTACGAGGTCAATCCGCTGCTGCTGACGGTGCAACTGGGCGCGGCGGCGGCGCACGAGGCGACGGCCTTGTGGGACGTGCGGACGGCCGTCGACAGCAAGCGCGAGGTCAGGCCGGTCGAGCAGCACATCCACAGCTTTCTGGAGTCGCTGCCGTTCGGCGGGCTGGTGTCGCTGATGTGCCTGCACTCCGACCAGGTGAAGTCGCTCCTGCGGGCGGGCCGCGGCGATCCCGACGCCTGGCGCCTGGTGCCGCGCCGGCGCGCCCTGTCGCCCGCCTACCTGGCGGGCATCGGTCTCGCGATCGGCACGTGCGTGCTGCTGCCGTACGGCGAGGAGCTGCTGCGCTGCCGGCGGGCGGCCCGGGCGAGGAAACGGCGCGCCCGGGCGCACAGGGCCGTGCTGAGGAAAGTGAAAGGAAGCTGAGGATCATGCGTATCGCGTTTCTGGTGGCACCCGAGGGCGTCGAGCAGGTGGAGCTGACCGAGCCGTGGAAGGCGGCCTCGGACGCCGGGCACGAGCCGGTGCTGGTGTCGACCGCGTCCGGGAAGATCCAGGCGTTCAACCATCTGGACAAGGCGGACACGTTCCCCGTGGACGAGGTGGTCGGTGAGACGTCGGCCGGATCGTTCGGTGGCCTTGTGCTGCCGGGCGGGGTCGCCAACCCCGACTTCCTGCGCATGGACGAGAAGGCCGTCGCTTTCGTGAGGGACTTCTTCGAGCAGGGCCGGCCGGTCGCCGCGATCTGCCACGCGCCGTGGACGCTGGTGGAGGCGGACGTGGTGAGCGGCCGGGTACTGACGTCCTGGCCGAGCCTGCGCACGGACATCCGCAACGCGGGCGGCACCTGGGTGGACGAGCAGGTGAAGATCTGCGACCACGGCTCCAACCAGCTGGTGACCAGCCGCAAGCCGGACGACCTGAAGGCGTTCTGCGACGCCTTCCTGCACGTGTTCGCCGGTGAGCCCGGCTGAACGAGTGCTCCGACAGGGCCGGCCCGCTCGGGCCGGCCCTGCTGCGTGCGCAGGTCAGGTACCGGAGGTCTCCGGGGTGGCCGCCTCGCCGCAGCTGCGCTCGCGGGCGCCCTCACGGGTGCGGCCGGCGCTCACCAGACGGCGCGGGTTGCGGCGCAGGTACTCGCCCTCCAACTGCGCCATGCGCTCGTTGTGGGCGCGCAGTGCGTCGTTGGAGCCGTACAGCAAGGTGTCGTGGCGCGTGCGGTGGATCGTCTCCAGCTCCTTCATGAGCTGCTGGTCGTCCAGCCGGCTGGGGTCGACTCCGGTCATGGTGGTGCCCCGCTCGTCGTGTTCGTTCATGCGGTCCGGGTACCCGCCCGGCATGCACTGCCCCCGAGCGGTTTCCGGGAGGAATCCATGGAGCTCGCGTTCCTGAATCCACTGTACGAACATCCGGGGTCCTGGGCCTCCGCATACGTCGACCTGTCCCGGCACGACGAGGGAACGGACCACCGACGGCATCTGACGGCGGAGGCCGTGTCCCGGCAGCTGCGGGACCAGGGCGCCGACGAGTCCACGTGCCGGGCGGTGTACGACGCCGTCGAGGGCCTGCGGCACTCCACCGAGCCGTACGGGAGGGCCGTGTTCGCCCGGAACGGCGAGGTGGCCCTGCAGGTGCCGCTGACCCAGCCGCCGCCGGACGGTCTCGTGCACTGGGGCACCCTGCCGCACGTGACGCCGCTGCTGGACCTGGCCGGTGAGGACCCGGTGTCGCTGGTGGCGTACATCGACCGCACCGGTGCCGATCTCGAACTGCGCAGCGCGGTGCTCCAGGAGGAGGCCGGGCACGTCACGGGCAGCCGGCAGTGGCCGATGCACCGGTCGAAGGCGTCCGACTGGTCCGAGCGGCACTTCCAGCTGAAGGTGGAGAACACCTGGGAGAACAACGCACGGGAGATCGCCGCGGCGCTCGCGGACTGCCAGGCCGAGACCGGCGCCGATCTGCTGATCCTGTGCGGCGGGGAACGGGAGCGCCGGTCGGTGCGCGAGCGGCTGCCCGAGCCGCTGCAGGACCGGGCGGTGGAGACCTCGCACGGCATCGGCAGCAGGCTGCTCCCCCGTGAGGTGGAGGACATCCGTGCCGCGCACGTGCGGGAGCGGATCCTGGCCGAGGTGGACCGGTACCGGGCCGCACGGGTGCCCGACGAGGAGCGGCGGGCGGCGGCCGTCGAGGGCGTGCCGCAGCTGATCGAGGCGGCGCGCGAGCACCGGCTCGCCGAGCTGCTGATCCGCCCGGACGCCCCCGACACCCACCGCGAGGTGTGGATCAGCGAGGACCCGGCCCAGTTGGCGGCCCGCCGTACGGAGCTGAAGAACCTGGGCGAGCAGCAGTCCTGGCGGGCCCGTGCCGACGACGCGCTGGTCCGGGCGGCCGCGGTGACGGACGCGCCGGTCCTCTCGCTGACGCCGGTCCTGGACGAGACGGGCGACGAGGTGCCGGCGGGCGGTCTGGGCGCGCTGCTGCGCTGGCGGTGACCGCCGCGCCTGGCCGGGCGGGTCCGGGCTAGCGGGCCCGCTCCACCCGGCGTTCGTCCCAGACCGGGTCGGCCGTCTCCCGGACCCGGCCGTCGCTGCCGAAGACCAGGAAGCGGTCGAAGGAGCGGGCGAACCAGCGGTCGTGGGTGACCGCGAGCACCGTGCCGTCGAACGCCTCCAGCCCTTCCTGGAGGGCCTCCGCGGACTCCAGGTCGAGGTTGTCGGTGGGCTCGTCCAGGAGCAGGGCGGTGGCACCGGCGAGTTCCAGCAGCAGGATCTGGAAGCGGGCCTGCTGGCCGCCGGACAGCCGGTCGAAGGTCTGCTCGGCCTGCTGGGTGAGTTCGTAGCGGCGCAGCCGGGACATGGCCGCGCCCCGGTCCTGGGCGTGTTCCTTCCACAGGATGTCGAGGAGGGTGCGGCCCTGGAGTTCGGGGTGCGCGTGCGTCTGGGCGAAGTGGCCCGGTACGACGCGGGCGCCCAGCTTCCACTCGCCGGTGTGCGTCACGTCCTCGCCGGCGAGCAGTCTGAGGAAGTGCGATTTGCCGGAGCCGTTGGAACCGAGGACGGCGACCCGTTCGCCGTAGAAGACCTCCAGGTCGAACGGCTTCATCAGGCCGGTCAGTTCGAGTCCCTTGCAGGTGACGGCCCGCACTCCGGTGCGGCCGCCCTTGAGCCGCATGGTGATGTCCTGCTCGCGGGGCGGCTCGGGTGGCGGTCCGGCCTCCTCGAACTTGCGCAGCCGGGTCTGCGCGGCCTGGTAGCGGGAGGACATCTCGTGGCTGACCGCGGCGGCCTGACGGAGGGTCAGCACCAGCTTCTTCAGCTGGACGTGCTTCTCGTCCCAGCGGCGGCGCAGCTCCTCGAAGCGGGCGAAGCGTTCGCGGCGGGCCTCGTGGTAGGTGGCGAAACCGCCACCGTGCACCCAGGCGTCGGCGCCGGCCGGTCCGGGTTCGACGGAGACGATCTTCTCGGCGGCCCGAGCGAGGAGTTCACGGTCGTGGGAGACGAACAGGACGGTCTTGCGGGTCTCCTTGAGCTGCTCCTCCAGCCACCGCTTGCCGGGCACGTCCAGGTAGTTGTCCGGCTCGTCCAGGAGCAGCACCTCGTCGGTGCCGCGCAGCAGCGCCTCCAGCACGAGCCGCTTCTGCTCACCGCCGGAGAGGGTGCTCACCTGCCGCCACTGGGCACGCTCGTACGGCACGCCGAGCGCGGCCGTGGTGCACATGTCCCACAGCGTCTCGGCCTCGTAGCCGCGCGCCTCGGCCCAGTCGGCGAGGGCCTGGGCGTAGTTCAGCTGGGCGGCCTCGTCGTCGACGGTCATGATGGCGTGCTCGGCCTTGTCGACGGCCCGCGCGGCCTCGCGGATGCGGGGCGGGGCCACCGAGACGAGCAGGTCGCGTACGGTCGTCTCGTCCCGTACGGAGCCGACGAACTGGCGCATGACGCCGAGGCCGCCGCCGACGGTGACGGTGCCGCCGTGCGGTTTCAGCTCGCCGGAGATCAGGCGCAGCAGGGTGGTCTTGCCGGCGCCGTTCGGGCCGACCAGCGCCACGACGGCGCCTTCGCCGACCCGGAAGGAGACATCGCCGAGCAGCGCCCTCCCGTCGGGGAGGTAGTACTCGAGGTGTGCGGCTTCCAGATGTCCCATGGTCAGGCATTCTCCGGGGCACCCCGGACCGCGGGCAAACCGTTATCCGGCGGTCGCCACCGGACCCGCGCCGGCGGGCGCCGCCCCGCGGCCGGGCTGCACCCGGCCGCCCGGCCGCGGCCGCCGTCTCCCCGCCGGCCGCGTCCCCGCTAGGGCCACTCTTCCGGATCTTGCCCGGGTCGCGGTCGGCCGGAAGGCATCGTCGCCCGGAGCCGGCCTGATCCGGAAGAAAGGCCTCAGCCCGCCGTGTCCAGGGCCTCCCCCGTCGGACCGGCCTCGCCGGCCGGTTCCACCGTGGCGCCCTCCCAGGACAGTGCCTTCCAGCCGTCGGACGGGGAGCCCTCCAGGACCACCACGCCCGTGTTCTGCAGCGGGCGGGCGGCGGCGTAGGCGACGTCGACGTTGTCGGCGCGGGCGGCGGTCCACACGCGGATCGCGGCGCCGTGGCTGACCATGGCGACGGTCCGGGCGCCGCTCGCCGCGGCCTCGGCGACCACGGCGTCGTACCGGGCGAGGGCCTCCTCGCCGCTCTCGCCGCCGGGCATGCGCAGCGCGGTGTCCCCGGCCGCCCAGGCGAACACCGTGCGCAGGTACTGCTCGCCCGCGGGGGTGTGGCCGGGCAGCATCTCCAGGTCGCCGGCGGACAGCTCGCGGATGCCGTCGCGGACGACGACGTCCAGGCCGCGGGCGGCGGCCAGCGGGGCGGCCGTGAGCTGGGTGCGGATCAGTGTGGAGGCGTAGAGGGCCTCGATGTCCTCGCCGGTGAGCGCCGCGGGCAGGGCGGCGGCCTGCGCCTCGCCGAGCGCCGTCAGCCCCGCACCCGGCACGGCGGTGTCCAGCAAGTGGTCCACGTTGGACGGGGTCTCGCCGTGGCGGACGAGGAGCAGGCGCATCCGGGGCTTCTCCTTCTCGCGCCGGGTGGCGCCCGGCGCCCGGGGACACAAGAAACGGGCACTTCAGGGTAACCGCACCCCATGAGCCCAGACGTGGACCTGACCGTTGCCAAGACCGTCCGCAGCCCGCTGCGGACGGCCCTTCGTCTCGACGCCCGGCTGTTCGAGGCCGCCGCCGGCTGGCACTGGCCCGGCGCCGAGCGGGTGCTTCCCCGGCTGAGCCGGAGCGCGAACCACGGCGTGCTGTGGTTCGCGGCGGCCGCCGCGATCGCCGCGAGCCGCACCCCCCGGGCCCGCCGCGCGGCGGTCCGCGGGGTGGCTTCGCTGAGCCTGGCCTCGCTGGCGATCAACACGATCGGCAAGCGCTCGGTGCGCCGTCCCCGGCCGGTGCTGGACCCGGTGCCGCTGGGGCGGCAGCTGAAGCGGCAGCCGATCACCACGTCCTTCCCGTCCGGGCACGCGGCCTCGGCCGCGGCCTTCGCGTGCGGGGTCGCCCTGGAGTCGCCGGCGTGGGGCGCGGCGGTGGCGCCGGTGGCCTTCTCGGTGGCGATGTCCCGGGTGTACACCGGGGTGCACTTCCCGAGCGACGTTCTGGCCGGGGCGGCGCTCGGCGCGGGCGCCGCCTTCCTGGTGCGGCGGCTGGTGCCGGCCCGTACCCGGGTCGTGCGGCCCGCCCGGCCGCGGGCCGACGCCCCGGCGCTGCCCGAGGGCGACGGTCTGGTGGTGGTCGCCAACCGGGCCTCGGGCACGGCGGACCGGGTACGGGCGCTGCGCGACGCGCTGCCGAAGGCGGAGATCGTCGAGTGCGCGCCGGAGGAGGTCGCGGACGAACTGGAGAAGGCTGCGGCACGGGCGCGGGTGCTCGGTGTGTGCGGTGGCGACGGCACCGTGAACGCGGCCGCCGCGGCCGCCCTCCGGCACGGTCTGCCGCTCGCGGTGCTGCCCGGCGGCACCCTCAACCACTTCGCCTACGACCTCGGTGTGGAGGACGAACGGCTGCTGGCCCGGGCGGTGCGGAACGGCGAGGCGGTCCGGGTGGACGCGGGCCGGTTCGTCACCGGGGAGACGGAGGGCCTGTTCCTCAACACGCTGAGCCTCGGCGTGTATCCGGAACTGGTGCGCGAGCGGGACCGCTGGTCGCACCGGATCGGCGGCTGGCCGGCCGGGGTGCTCGGCGCCCTGCGCGTGCTGCGCGCCGACCGGCATCCGCTGGAGGTGGAGGTGGGTGGTGAACGGCGGCCGCTGTGGCTGCTGTTCGTCGGCAACGGCGTCTACCACCGCATGGGGCTCGCCCCGGGCCGGCGTACCGACCTGGCGGACGGTCTGCTGGACGTGCGGGTGGTGCACGGCAGCCGCAGGCCCGCGCTGCGGCTGCTCGCCGCGGCCGTCGCGGGCCCGCTGACCCGCTCGCCCGCGCATGCGGCGGTGCAGGTGAACCGGCTGCGGCTGACCGGTGTCGCGCCGGGCACCCCGCTCGCGTACGACGGCGAGGTCACGGCCGTCTCGGGTGAGGTGGCGGTGGAGAACCTGCCCGAGGCCCTGACCGTCTACCGTCCGCTCCGGTCCGTCCGCTGACGCCACGTCAGTCCATATCCCGAAACCGTGGTCTCATCATTCGATCTGCGGGCGTACGGTGGGCCGTACCGGCGGACGTGGTCCGGCCGGTACGCCGACGAGGGACCAAGGGGTACAGCCATGCCGAGAGCCCGGGAGACCGCCGTCTACACGCACGGGCACCACGAGTCGGTGCTGCGCTCGCACACCTGGCGGACCGCCGCCAACTCCGCGGCCTACCTGCTCGGCTCCCTGCAGCCCCGCATGAAGATCCTGGACATCGGCTGCGGCCCCGGCACGATCACCGCCGACCTGGCGGAACTGGTCCCCGACGGCCATGTCACGGGCGTCGACCGGGCGCCCGGCGTGCTGGAGCAGGCCCGGGCCACCGCCGCCGGCCGGCACCTGGCCAACGTCGACTTCGCGGTGGCCGACGTGCACGCCCTGGACTACCCGGACGACACGTTCTGCGTGGTCCACGCCCACCAGGTGCTGCAGCACGTCGGCGACCCGGTGCAGGCGCTGCGCGAGATGCGCCGGGTGACGCGGCCGGGCGGGTTCATCGCCGTACGCGACGCCGACTACGCGGCCATGACCTGGTATCCGGCGGTACCCGGTCTGGACGACTGGCTGGAGCTGTACGAGCGGGTGGCCCGCGCCAACGGCGGCGAACCGGACGCCGGGCGGCGGCTGAAGGCCTGGGCGCGGGCCGCCGGTCTGACCGACGTGACGGCCGGCTCCAGCACCTGGACCTACGCCACGGCAGCGGAACGGGCCTGGTGGAGCGGCCTGTGGGCGGACCGGACGCTCGCCTCCGACTACGCCGACCGGGTCACGCGGGGCGGTCACGCGACGCCGGAACGGTTGCGGACAGTGTCGGCGGCCTGGCGGGAGTGGGGGCGTCACGAGGACGGCTGGTTCTCGGTCCTGCACGGAGAGATCCTGTGCCGCAAGGAAACCTGACCGGCCCCGCGCCGGCCAGGTGAGGCCGGCGCGGGGAAGCGGCGGGGCGGGCCACCGCCGGGGTCGACGACGGGGCAGCAGCAGGCCGGTCACAGGGCAGCGGCGGGCGGGTGCAGCGGGTCAGTCGCGGGGCAGCAGCGGTCCGAGCGGTCCGAGGTCCAGGTTCAGGTCCTCGGGCCGCAGGCCGTACCTGTCCCGCAGCTCGGCCATCCGCTCCTCCAGGAGCATCAGGGTGAGCCCGATCCGCTCCTCCTGCTCCTCGGTCAGGTCGCCGGTGTCGAAGCGCCGCACGGCCTGCCGCTCCATGAGCTGGCGCAGCAACTCGACCACGGTGAGCACCAGTTTCACCAGGTCGCGTTCGACGGTGTCGGGCTCGAGGTCGAGCCGTTTGCGCGGGGTGCGCGTGGTCATGCCGGCTCCTCGAAGGGCGACGGTACCTGCTGGTTCACGGAGCTGATCAGTGCGTTGAGGTCGATGCGGACGAGGTCGACGTCCGCGATGCGCAGCGTGATGTCACCGGTGATGACCACTCCGCCGGCGAGCAGCCGGTCCAGCAGGTCCACAAGGGCGACTTCACGGCGTTCGACGACGGTCACCGTCCCTCCCCGGCGTTCTCGACCGTTGCGCCGGCGGTCTCACCGACGGTCTCACCGGCCGCCTTGCCCGCCGTCTCACCGGCCGCCTCACCCGCCGCCTCACCCGCCGTCTCGCCTGCCGTCTCGCCGGTGAACGAGTACGCGGCCCACGGGCCGGTGAGTTCCACCCGGATCCCGGGCGCCTCGTCCTTCGTGCGGTCCACCAGTTCCACGAACTCCTCGGAACGCTTCCGCGGCACCAGATAGGCCGCGTTCATCACATTCCGTCCGGCGGCGCCGGACAGCTCGGCATTCTGCGGGCGGTGCATCCGGAAGTCCTCGGCCCGCTCGGTGAGGCGTTCGTGCAGGGACCGTGCGAACTGCTCGGCCCGCTGCCATTTCTCCTCCAGCGCGTGGCTCTGCGCGCGCCGGCTGCGCAGGTAGTCCCGCCCGCTGGCGGGTTTCGCGGCGGGCGCGGGCGTGGCCTCGGCCGGTTCGGCCTCCAGGTAGACCTTCACGCCCCACTCCACGCGCCCGCCCAGCCGGTCGAGCAACTGCCGGAAGTGATCCTCGCGGGCCTCGATCATCATGCGTACGGCGCTGTCGTCCCGGAAGACGGTCGCGAGCCGCAGCGGCAGCGGCGTGGTGACCGTGGTCAGCGCATCGATCACGCCCTCGTGGGCGCGGGCGGTCGCGGCCAGCCAGTCCAGGTCCTCCAGGCGGGCCTTCAGGGCCTCCTCGGAGAAGTCTGCCGCCGGCACGGTACTGACGACGGCGACCAGGCCGTGGTGGTGCAGCAGCGCCGGCGGGGCGCCCCCGATGCCCGTGAGCTGGGCCTGCAGGGGCGTCCCGAAGGGGCGGCAGACGGCGTACACGTACCGCAGTCCGGTCATGGTGCCTCCTTGGGGGCGCGGCCCGGCTCGAGTTCCTCCAGCCGGGCGAGGCGTTCTCTCAGCTCGGCGTTCTCCCGGGCCAGCTCGTCCCGGCGGGCCCGGGAGGAGAGCGCCGGGTCGGTCTCCCACCAGTCGATGCCCATCTCCTTGGCCTTGTCGACCGAGGCGACGATGAGCCGCAGCTTGACGGTGAGCAGTTCGATGTCGAGCAGGTTGATCCTGATGTCCCCAGCGATGACGATACCCTTGTCGAGCACGCGTTCGAGGATGTCGGCAAGGTTGGCCCCCGAGCCCTGGCCGTAGGGCTCGGGAAGGCGGCTGGGCATCGTCATCGACGGCTCCCGCGCTCGGCGTACTCGGGCTCTTCCTCCTCGTACTCCTCGTCCTCCCCGCCTTCGTCCTCGTAGGAGTCCTCGGCGGGCTCCGCCTCTTCCTCGCCCTCCTCGGCCTCGGCCTCGTCCTCGTCCTCGTACGGGCCCTCTTCCTCGTCCTCGTAGGCGCCCTCTTCGTCCTCGCCGGGCTCCTCTTCGTCCTCGCCGGGCTCCTCTTCCTCCTCGTCGGGCTCCTCGCGTTCCTCGTCAGCCTCCTCGGGGCGTTCCTCGTCCTCCTCCTCGGGGGCCTGTCCTTCGGCCTCCCGCTCCTTCTCCTCGGCCTCCTCGGCCTCGGCGTCCTCGTGGCTGCGGACCACCTCGCCGTCGCGGATCTCGCCGCGCCAGCTGTCCTCCGCCTCTCCCTTGATCGTGATGAAGCGGGCGAAGTTCTTCAGGTCCAGCCTGGCCCGGCGGCCCTGGGCCCGCCAGATGTTGCCGGTCTTCTCGAACAAGCCGGTCGGGTAGTACTCCATGACCAGCAGGACCCGGGTGAGGTTCTCCTCCAGCCGGTGGAAGGAGACCACGCCCTTCGTGGTGCCCTTGGCGCCCTCCGACGTCCACTGGATGCGGTAGTCGGGGATCTGCTCGGTGGTCTGGGCCTTCCAGCTGCGGGTGGACCAGAAGATCTTCGCCTGCCAGTCGGAGTGGGTGTCGTCGGCGCGGTTCGCGCTCTTGACGCCCTTGGCGAAGGTGGAGAAGTCCTGGTACTGGGTCCACTGGTCGTAGGCGGTGCGCTGCGGCACGCCGACGTCGACGGACTCCATGATGACCGTGGGCTTCTTGCCCGCCTTGCCCTTCTTGCCCTTGCTGCCGCCGAGGCTTCTGACCGCGTCCATCACATTCTCCTTGGCACGGGAGGCGCCCAGTTCCAGCGCCGTGCGCAGCGGGCCCTTGCCCTCGGCGAGCTTGCGCCCGCCGTCGAGCGCGAGCTTGGCGAAGCCCGGGCTGTTGCCCTCGGCGATGTCGTTCAGCTTGCCGGTGGTCTCGCCGAGCTTGCGGCCGAAGCCGGTGAGCAGCTTCGTGGCCTGAGCGGACAGGAATTCCTGTGCCTCCGCCTTGAGGCGGTCGGCGGCCTCACTGTGCGCGAGATCGGTCAGCGGGCTGCCCTTGGCCGCACCGGCGGCCTTGCCCGCCGTCGAGCGGGCGGATCCGAGGGTCTCGCTCATCGTTCGTCACCGCCCTTCGAACGGCCGCCGGCACGCCGGGCGGCGCCGCCGGCCGAGGCCGTCTTCTGCGCGGCCGTCTTGCGGGCCGCGGTCGTCTTCTTGGCCGCCGCCTTCTTCGCGGGAGCCGTCTTCCTGGCTGCGGCCTTCTTGGCGGAGGGCTTCTGCCCCGACGCCTTCCCGGCCGGCTTCTTGCCGCGCGACTCGTCCTCCTGGGCCTCGCGGTCGTCACCCTCCCGGTCGCCCCGGTCCTCCCGGTCCTCCCGGTCGGCGGACTCCTCGGGAGCCTCGTCCTCGTCCTGCTCCTCGTCCGGTCCGCCGGGCAGTGCTCCGGACAGCTGGTCGCGGACCTGCGCGGTACGGCCGTGCAGCCGGTCGGCGAGCGTGTTCATCTGCCGCTCGACCATCGCACCGGTGGCCGCCTTGCCGGCGCCTCGCAGGTCCTGGCGCAGCTGGTCCCCGAGTTCCTTGAACTGGGGGTTGTTCTTGAGCTGCTGGTTCACCAGGTCCGCGACCATCTTCGGACTGAGGTTGAGCTTCTTGCCGGCCACCAGCGAGCCGACCGCGAGCGCCATTTTCAGCTTCTTCGTGCGCCCGAGCAGATATCCGGCCCCTATGGCGAGGCCCATCGCAGTGCGGTTCATCGTCCCGTCCCGTTGCCTGTGGTGTCGCCGGAGCGCTGGGCGATCTCCAGCCGGTCGAGCAGTTCGTCCTCGCGCCGGTCGAACTCCTCCTCGGTGATCTCGCCTGCCTCCAGCTGTTCTTCGAGGCGGGCGAGTTCGGCCCGTACGGTGGCGGGGTCGTAGTAGATCCGTTCCGCCTCGCGGAGCACCTGCCTGATGGCCCACGCGCTGCCGCGCACGGGCGCGAACGGCAGCATCAGTACTTCGCCGATCAGTCCCACGGTGGTCTCCTTCCGCTCGGGCCCGGAGCGCTACTGCGCGCCTGCGCCCGCGCCTTCCGCACGGCCGGCGGTCTGGGCGGGCCCGGGTTCCACGAAGCTGTAGGGCGGCAGCGGGCCGTTGACCCGCAGGTCGAGATGCGGGTGGCTCTTGCGGACCTGCTCGACGGTGCCGAGGAATTGCTCGGCCGAGTCCCGCGGCACCAGGTACGACACGTTCAGCAGCCAGCCGGTGGACTCGGGGCCCACGCTGACCGCGGCGGCGGCCGGCGTCAGCAGGCCCTCGACCTCGCCGGCGTCCTCGGCCTCCTTGGCCTTGACCGCGGCGGCCACCATTTCGCCGAGGCGGATCTTGTCGTCGTAGCTGCCTCCGCCGGAGCGGCGGTTGGCCTCGGCGAGGGCCCGCACATCGGGGTTCGCGGCCATCACCAGGTGCAGGACGGCCTCTTCGACATGGGTGGCCTTGACGTTGTACTCGACCTTGCCGTCGAGTTCCCGCAGCCGTTCCGCGTAATGTCCGGCCCGCTCGGTCAGCACCTGTGTGACGGCGTCGTCGTCGGGGGCGACGCTGCCGAAGCGCATGGGCAGCACACAGCCGGCGGCGCCGGCCTCGGCCAGCACGTTCTGGTGGGCGAGCAGGTCCCGGCGCTTGGGACGCAGGTCCTCCGGTGCGTCACTGACCACGGCGGTCAGCTCGCCCGCCGTGAGGAGGCGCACCGGGCGGGCCGGCTCGCCGACGCCCGTCATGCCTTCGGGCAGGGCGGGGTGCGACCGGTCGGTGATCCCGTAGACGTAGGTGCTCACTCCTGCTCCTCCTTCCGGCGCGCCGGAGCCTTACGGGCGCGCGGCCGGGACTCGGCGTCCCCTTCCTGGCGGGCCTGGTTGAAGGCGTCCGATATGGTCTGCGCGGCACCGGACAGCGCCCCCTTGGACTTGCCGCGGGCGCCGGACTCGGTGACCTCGCCGACGATCTCGGGCAGCCCGGGGTCCTTGTGGGGGCCGGACTCCAGGTCGAGGCGGTTGCACGCCTCGGCGAAGCGGAGGTAGGTGTCGACGCTGGCCACGACGACCCGGACGTCGATCTTCAGGATCTCGATGCCGACCAGAGAGACGCGGACGAACGCGTCGATGACGAGCCCACGGTCCAGGACCAGCTCAAGTACGTCGTAGAGGCCGCTGCTGCCGCCTCCGCCTCCGGTCTGCTGTGCCGGAACAACAGTCATGCCGGCGATTCCTCCTCATGCGTAGTCGGTTCGCGGTCTGCCCCGCGCGGAGCCGGTTCGCGGTCCGCGCGGGCGGGTACGGGCGGTGACTCAGCGGCCACCGCGCGGATCGGCCCTGCCGCGTTCGTAGCGGCGGACGCGGCGGTAACCGGTCAGCTGGCCCTCCGGGTCCAGTTCGACCTGGTAGCTCGCCATCAGACTCATGGTGTCGGGCACCCTCGCCAGTTCGAGGACCTCGACCTCCAGCGCCCACCCGTCGTCGGTCTGCTCGAACGAGGACACCGATTCCGGGGCGAGGCCGGTGAGTTCCGCGAGCTGGGCGCGCGCCTGACGCAGCACCTCCATGGGGCTCGGACGGTTGCCGTCCGCCGCGCGCCTCTCGTTTGCGCTCTGTGTGTTCTGTGCTTCTCGTGGCTCGTGTGGTTCCTGTGGCTCCCGAGAATCGTGTGATTCCCGTGAACTCTGCGACTCTGATGTGTTCTTTGCGTTCGACATGGCCACCTCTCCCCTGCGTGTGGCCGCCAGGCCCACGGCCAAACCTCAGGAGGCGGACCGCGTGGGACGAGAACACCGTCGTCGGTGGTGGGAGGGGGTACGTGCGTCAGCCACGCAGTGCCGCGAGGCGGCTCCTGGGACGCTTCAGGGAGCGGCCGCGGCCCGGCGCGCCGGCCCAGGGGTCGCTGCGCGCCTGGTCCACGGCGTCGGCGAGGGACCAACGGCGGGCGTCGACACCCGGGTCGTCCACCTGTTCCCAGGTTAGAGGCACCGCCACGGGCGCGCCCGGGCGGGCACGGACGGTGTACGGCGCGACGGCGGTCTGTGCGTACCCGTTGCGCTGCACATCGAGATACAGGCGGTCACCGCGGTCCTGTTTGCGGGCAGCGGTGGTGAGCCGGTCCGGGTGCTGTGCGACGGCGAATTCGGCGACGTCGTGGGCGAAGGCCCGTACGTCGTCGAAGTCGTGGCTGCCGTCGAGCGGGACGACGAGGTGCAGGCCGCGCGAGCCCGTGGTCATCGGGGCGGCGGGCAGGCCGAGTTCGCCGAGCAGCTCGCGCAGCCCGCCCGCGGCCTCGCGGACGGCGCCGAAGTCGTCACCGGGGGGATCGAGGTCGAACACCAGCCGGTCGGGGTGGTCGGGCCCGCGGGCCCGGTCGGTGCGCGAGAGCCAGCGGTGGAGGGTGAGGCAGGCCTGGTCGGCCAGGTACAGCAGGGTGGCGGTGTCGTCGCACACGACGTGCGTGACGGTACCGCCCTCCTTGGCGACCTCGGCGCGGGTGATCCAGTCCGGGTAGTGCTCGGGGGTGTTCTTCTGCATGAACCGCTGCCCGTCCAGTCCGTCCGGATACCGCTCCAGCATCAGCGGACGGCCCCGGACGTGGGGCAGCAGGTACGGCGCGACGGACCGGTAGTAGTCGGCCAGGTCCCCCTTGGTGTACTCCGACGCGCTCCCGCCGCCGGGGAAGAGCACCTTCCCCGGCCGCCGGATCTGCACCGTGCGGCGCCCCGCGCGTACGGCCCGCACGTCGTCGCTCATCGCACGACCGCCTCCTCGACCAGCAGCTTGGCCGCCGCCGCGATGCCCGCGGCGTCGATCCCGGCCGCGTGCAGCTGCTCGTCGGGCGCGGCCGAGCCCGGCATGGTGCGCACCCCGAGCCGGACCAGGCGCGGCACGGGGCGGCCGTCGCCGAAGGCCTCCGCGACGGCGTCCCCGAGGCCGCCCTCCGGACGGTGGTCCTCGACGGTGAGCAGGCAGCCGGTCTCCTCGGCCGCGCGGCGCAGCGTCTCGGCGTCGACGGGCTTGACCGAGTACAGGTCGATCACCCGTACGCCGATGCCGTCCTCGGCGAGCCGGTCGGCGGCGGCCAGCGCCTCGTGCACGGTGACCCCGGCCGCGACGACGGTCAGCCGGTCGTCCTCGCCGGAGCGCAGCGTCTTGCTGCCGCCCACCGGGAACTCCTCCTCGGGACCGTAGATCACGGGGGTCTTGCCGCGGGAGGTGCGCAGGTAGCGGATGCCGTCGAGGCCGGCCATGGCCGCGACCAGCCGGGCCGTCTGGTTGGCGTCGCACGGGTAGAGCACCGTCGAGCCGTACACGGACCGGAACATCGCCAGGTCCTCCAGGCCCATCTGCGAGGGTCCGTCCTGCCCGATGGCGACACCCGCGTGCGAGCCGACCAGGTTGATCCCGGAGCCGCTGATGGAGGCCATGCGCACGAAGTCGTGGGCGCGGGTGAGGAACGCGGCGAACGTGGAGGCGTACGGCACCCAGCCGCGCGTGGCCATGCCGACGGCGGCGGCGACGAGCTGCTGCTCGGCGATGTAGCACTCGAAGAACCGGTCGGGGTGGGCCTTGGCGAACTCCTCGGTGCGGGTGGAGTCGCCGACCTCGCCGTCCAGGGCGACGACGTCACCGCGAGCGGTGCCGAGCGCGGCGAGGGCCTTGCCGAAAGCGTCCCGGGTGGCGGCCTCGTCGCCCTGGTCGTAGCGCGGGAGCTGGAGCACCTCGGTGGTGAGCGAGCGCAGCGCGGCGGCGGCCGGGGGCTCGCTGACCCGGACGTGGAGCCGGCGCGGCCCGCCCAGCTCGGCGATCGCCTCCTCGGCCTCCGGCAGCGGCTTGCCGTGCAGGCCCTCGCGGTCCTGGACGGAGGCCACGCCCTTGCCCTTCAAGGTGCGGGCGAGGATCACGGTGGGCTGCCCGGTGGTGGACAGCGCCTCGCCGTAGGCCCGGTCGATCGCGTCGACGTCGTGGCCGTCGATCTCGATGGTGTGCCAGTCGAAGGCCTGGAAGCGGCGGGCGTAGGCGTCCAGGTGGTGGCCGTGCCGGGTGGGTCCGCGCTGGCCGAGCCGGTTGACGTCGGCGATGACGATCAGGTTGTCCAGGTTCTCGTGGCCGGCGTGCTCGGCGGCCTCCCACACGGAGCCCTCCGCCAGCTCGCTGTCGCCGCACAGCACCCACACCCGGTAGCCGGCGCGGTCCAGCCGTTTCCCGGCGAGCGCGATGCCGACGCCGACCGGCAGGCCCTGGCCGAGCGAGCCGGTGGCCGTCTCCACCCAGGGCAGCCGCCGGGGCGTCGGGTGGCCCTCGAGCCGGCTGCCGAGCTTGCGGAACGTGACCAGCTCGCCGTCCTCGATCGCGCCGCACGCCTTGTACGCCGCGTACAGCAGCGGCGAGGCGTGTCCCTTGGACAGCACGAAGCGGTCGTTCGCGGGGTGTTCGGGCCGCTCGAAGTCGTAGCACAGGTGGTTGGCGAGCAGGACGGCCAGCAGGTCGGCCGCGGACATCGAGGACGTGGGGTGCCCGGAGCCCGCGGCGGCGGACGCCCGCACGCTGTCCACGCGCAACTGCTGTCCCAGTTCGGCGAGTTCGTCGGTCTTCATGGGTCTCCTCGGTCTCCTTGCCTCAGTCGGGTGCGTTCGGGCGGTCCGCGGGGTCAGGGGGGTCGGTGCGCTTGACGGGTCCGGGCGCGGGGTGGTCCGGGTGCCCCGGATGCGCCGGCCTCGTCGGAGGTGTGGGTGCCGTCTCGGGGGCCATCGGTTCGTCTCCCGGCTGCGGGGACGGCCACTGCGGGCCGCCCGGCACCCGGGCCAGTTCCGGTGAGGCCGTGTCCAGGGGGACGGACCAGGAGCGCACGAGGCCCAACTGGACGCCCTGGCGGGGCAGTACGGCGTCCAGCAGCCAGTCGGCGGCGACCCGGATGCGGTTGCCGGGCAGCGCGGCCAGGTGGTAGCCGCGGGTGACCGCGCCGGCCGCCGGGCCCGACAGCGGGACGCCGAACGGGTTGGCAGCGGCCCGGACCCCGCCGAGGTCGACCGCGAAGCCCAGGTCGCGGTGCCGGTAGGGACGCCGGCGCCGGCCGAGGCCGAGCGAGCCGGCCACGTTCTCGCCGGCCACCTTGCCCTGCCGCCAGGCATGCTGGGCCGTCATCGGTGTGAACGACCCCGGGTGCTGAAGGTCGGGTACGGCCGCGGCGTCCCCGCACGCGAACACGTCGGACCTGCTCGGGAGTTGCAGGTACGGGTCGACGATCAGCCGTCCGCGTTCCAGTGGTTGTCCGACGCCCTGCACCAGCGGGTCGGGCCGTACGCCCACGCACCACACCAGGGTCCGGGACGCGACGAACTCCCCGTCGGTGAGCACCACTCCCTCCCGGGTGGCCTCCTTCACCGACGTGCCCATCCGCACCTCGACACCGCGTGACCGCAGCACCCGGTCGGCCGTACGGGAGAGCCGCTCGTCCAGCTCCGGCAGCACCCGCGGTGCCACGTCGAGCAGGATCCAGCGGGGGCGCACCCCGGCCGGCAGCGGCTGCCGGCGGACCAGCCGGTCGGTGAACATCTTCAGGTGCGCGGCCACCTCGGTACCGGTGTATCCGGCGCCGACCACGACGAAGGTGCAGCGCGCGGCACAGGCGGCCGGGTCGTCCTCGGCGGCGGCGAGTTCCACCTGCCGGGTCACGTGGTCGCGCAGGTACAGCGCCTCGGGCAGCCCCCGGAACCCGTGCGCGTGCTCGGCGACGCCGGGGATCGGCAGCAGCTTGTTGACGCTGCCCACGGCCAGCACCAGCCGGTCGTAGGCGAGGCTGCCGGTGCCGCCTTCGGGGCCGGTGTAGCGGACGGTACGCCCGTCGAGGTCGACGGCGTCCGCCTCGCCGAGCACCAGGCGCACCCCGTGCAGCGTGCCGGGCAGCGACACGGTGACCCGGCGGGCCTCGAGGATGCCCGCGGCGACCTGCGGAAGCAGCGGCAGGTACAGGAAGTAGTCGGTCGGGTTCAGCAGGGTGACGTCGGCCCGGTTCCGGGTCAGCCGGGCCAGGGTTCGGGCCGCCCGGTACCCGGCGAAACCGGCGCCGACGATCAGGACGTGAGGTCGGCTCACAGTACGCCTCCGGCGGTCTGGCTCGTCCGAGGTCTTCCGCGTAACCGGGGCCGGAGCACCCAAACGCCGCGCGGGTCACCCGTACGCCGGTCGCAGCACCCGAACGCCGCCGGGCCGGGCGCCCGGGCGACGCCGCCGGGCCGCGCGCCCGTGTGGTGCCGCCAGGCCGCACTCCCTCGTGACGCCGCGCGCACTCCCGCTTGGCGCCACCGCGCACACTCCTTCGTGACGCCACCGCGCATACTCCCGCCTACCGGCGTTTCGCCCTGTCGCCCCCGGTTACCCGGGCCGGGACCACACCCACACCACTACCGGCGTCGTCGCGCGCGGAGGTTTCCCATGCCCGAGTACGGCTATTTCCTGGCGGCCGAGGAGCACGACCCCGCGGCACTCGTCGAACAGGCCCGGATGGCCGAGCAGGCCGGGTTCCAGGCGCTGTGGATCTCCGACCACTACCACCCGTGGAACGACGCACAGGGGCAGAGCGCGTTCGTGTGGTCGGTGATCGGCGCGCTGTCGCAGGCCGTGTCGCTGCCCATCGAGACGGCCGTGACCTGCCCGACCGTGCGCATGCACCCGGCGGTCGTGGCGCAGGCCGCGGCGACCAGCGCGGTGATGACCGAGGGCCGCTTCCGGCTCGGCGTCGGCACCGGCGAGGCGCTGAACGAGCACATCCTCGGGGACGCCTGGCCGCCGTTGCACGTGCGCCTGGAGATGCTGGAGGAGTCGATCCAGGTGATGCGCCGGCTGTTCACCGGCGAGGTGGTCAGCCATCGCGGCACGCACTACACCGTGGAGAACGCCCGCCTGTACACCGTCCCCGACGAGCCCGTCCCGATCGACATCTCCGGTTTCGGCCCGAAGGCGACCTCGCTGGCCGCGCGCGTGGGCGACGGCTACATCACGATGACGCCGGAGGAGGAGATGGTCACCCGGTTCCGTAAGGGGGGCGGCGGGGCGAAGCTGGTCAGCGGCGGGACGAAGGTCTGTTACGGGGCGGACCGCGATGACTGTGTCCGTACCGTGCACAAGCTCTGGTACAACGCGCTGCTGCCCGGCGAGATGGGGCAGGTCCTGCCCTCGCCGCGGCACTTCGAGCAGTTGCATCCGCTGGTCACCGAGGACATGGTCCGGGACAAGGTGGTGTGCGGCGACGACGTCGATCAGCATGTCGGCACGTTGCGGGCGTTCGCGGAGGCCGGGTTCGACCGGGTGTACGTGAACCAGATCGGGCTGGATCAGCAGGGGTTCTTCGACTTCTACCGGACGAAGGTGCTGCCCCGGCTCAACGGGTGAGCGTCCGTGTGGGGGTGAGCTTCGCCGGGTGAGCATCGGGGTGCTTGCGGTGGGTTCGAGGGCGCGGGTCGTGCGTGGCTCGACGCGCGGTTCCGTGCGCCCCCGGGTTGGCCGTGTGGGCCGCGTCGTGAGGGCGGCGTTGGCAGTCGACGGTGGGCGCGGGGAACTGCGCGCTTGCCGCGCAGTTCCCCGCGCCCCTGGGGCCGCTTCGGTGGGTGCGGTATCAGGCCGTGGCCGATGGGTCAGGCCCTGTGGTGGGGGGAGTCCGGGTCGGTCGGGGGGTAGGGGGGAATCGGGGGGTAGGGCAGGCCCGTGCCGCTGGGCGGGGCGCCCGGGGCGGTGCCGCCGATGACGCGGTGCGGGGCGTGCGGCCGGTGGGCGTGCGCGGGGTGGGCGGCGCCGCGCAGCAGGTAGGCCACGGCTGCCATGACGGCGGCGGTGATCAGCGCGGCTGCCCAGCCGGGCAGGCCGATCGCCAGAGCGAGGCCCACGGCGAGGGCGACCGCACCGCCCGCGTAGAGGGCGGCGGCGCCCGATGCGGCATAGAGCATGGCGGTGCGGCGCTGCTTGCGGGACTGCTCGCGCAGTTCGTCGCGTACCGTCTCGCGTGCCACCTGAGCCAGCTCTTCGACGAGTTGCTTGTCCAGATGTTCCAGGTGATCCAAACGGTCCATGTCCTGCGGGTACCCGCCGGACACAGCGAGTAACGCGGGGGCCCTGCGCGTCACCCGCGGCCCCAACTAGGCTCGGACGCATGGAGATTCTGGGCGCCTCGCTGCGCATCTGCGTCGACGACCTCGAAGCCGCGATCCCCTTCTACGAGCGTCTGGCGGGCGGCAGAGCGCACCGTTTCCGGCGAGGCGGTGTCCAGGTCGCCGCGGTCGGCTCCTTCCTGCTGATGAGCGGCCCGGAGCAGGAGCTGGAGATCCTGCGGAAGGTCGCGGCGACGATCGCCGTCGAGAACGTGGACGAGGCGCACCGGCTGCTCACCGAGCTGGGCGCCCAGGTCGTGGCGGGGCCCGTGCCGACACCGGTGGGCCGCAATCTGCTGGCGGTGCACCCGGACGGATCGGTCTTCGAGTACGCGGACCAGAGCGGCTGATCCGCTCACCCGGGGTCCGGGCGCATCCGGAAGTCGTAGCGGGCGGGCAGCGGCTCGTCGGTGAGGCGCTCCCACAGCCGGCCGATGTCCTCGGCTCCCTCCCGCAGGTCGGCGACCTCGAAACCGGCGTCGAAGACGGCCCGGGCGTCGGCGGGCCGGCCCTCGGCGAGCAGCAGCCGGGCCAGGAGCAGCCGGAACCGGCCGCGCCGGCGGACGGTCCCCGGCAGCCGCTCCCACACGGCCCGGGCATCGGCGGTCCGCCGGGCGCGGAGCAGCGCTTCGAGCGCCTCCCGGCCGAGCGCCGCCAGGGCGGCCGTCCAGGTCCCGCCGTCGTCGTGGCCCTGCCGGCACAGGTCGCGGAAGGCGTCGGCGTACCGCTCGGCGGCCCGCTCGTGGTGGCCGGACTCCTGGTCGGCGACGGCCAGGCAGCGCAGCAGCGGCCACGGTTCGGACGCCCGGTGCAGCGCACGTTCCCAGCTGCGGACGGCCTGGGCGCGGTCGCCGGCGTGCCACTGGGCGACGCCGAGGTGGTACTCGGTGTGCGGGGTGGCGGGGGCGGTCTCCAGCATGTCCCGCCAGGGCCGGGCGACCAGTGTCGGACCGGGCGGCCGGTCCGGGTGCGGCCGGGGCAGGGATCCGGTGCGCAGCAGCTCCCGCCAGGGTGCCTGCGCGTCCCCGAGGGTGGACTCGGGGAACGGTGTCCCGGGCAGCTTCAGGCCGGCCCTGAGCACCTCGAGCGCGCCCCAGCCCGAGCCCACGGCCAGGACCGCGGCGGGTTCGGTGTCGGCGTACGGCTGCCAGGCGGCGTACGCCTCCTCGACCCGGCCGGGTGGCAGCACGGCCGCCAGCCGCTGCTCCGCTCGTCCGACGGCGTCCGGCCACTCCCCCGAGGGCGGTGTGTCGAGCGGCCCGTACGCCTCCAGCCAGGACACCTCGCTCTCCGGTTCCAGCCGGACGTGTTCCAGCTGGGTCCGGGCGAGCCCGGCCTGGATCTCGCAGTAGCCGCCGGTGCCGGGTTCGGTCAGCCACTCCTGCCAGCGCCGTCCGCCGGGCCGGCTGCCCCACACGAACAGTTTGCGGCCGCGCAGCACCTCGGTGGAGGTCTGCACCAGCCCGTGCCCGTCCGTGTCCAGCGCGGCGATCCAGCGGCGGCGGCCGTCGGGGATCTCGTAGAAGTAGTCGGCTGCGTACGGGCTGTTCAGCGGGTGGGTGCGGTCGATGCCGTCGGACGAGGGGACGGGCACCCGGTGCAGCCGCCGCTCGTACCCGAACTGCCAGGCCTCCTCGGCGGGGACCAGGATGCGGCGGTCCTCGGGCACGGCGGTGTTGGACCACCAGTAGGCGGGCACCGGGCGCTCGTGCGGGTTGCGGACGCGGACGCCGGCGTAGAGGAAGTCGGAGCCGTCCGGGAGCCACAGGTCGACCTGGAACGGCAGGTCGCGCAGCCGCTCCCACTCCCACAGGCGGAGCATCTCGGTGCCGTCCGGCGCGGTGACGCGGGCCGCGTGCAGGGGCGCGCAGGAGAGGGTGGTGTGGCCGGTGGCGCCGATGTTCCATTCGATGCCACCGGAGTACCAGGCGCCGTTGAGGGCGAAGGCGGCGGGCTGGAACACCGGGTTGCGGTAGAGGAGTTCGCGTCCGGTGGGCAGGTGGACCAGGGAGGCGATCCGGCCGCCGAGTCCGGGCAGGACCGTGGCGCGCAGCCGGTCGTTCTCGAGCACGAGGGCGTCGACCGGGCGGGGCTCGCGGGTGCGGCCGTAGCCGTCACGGACAGCGGCCGGCAGCAGGCTGCGCAGCGGGTCCGCCCCGAGCTGGCGGGCCATGTCCCGGGGCAGGTCCGGGAGATGGTGGCCGTTGATGCGGTGGACCTCGTCCGGGGGACGCAGCGGGGGCAAGGGGTTGTCCGGTCCCAGCTCCGCGGCGGGCAGCGTCAGTACCTCATGTCGGATCCTCGTCACGCTGCCCAGGGAACCCGGCTCGGGGCGAGCCGGCCAGGGGAGCGGTCGGTCAGGATTGCGCAAAGGCGTGGACGGGGACGTCCGTCGCGCCGACGGAGCCGACGCCGCCCGTACCACGGCCTCTCCGACTACGGCGTCTCCGCGGTGAGCGCCCAGCGTTCGTGGTCGCGCCAGGCTCCGTCGACGTACAGCATGGCCGGGGAGAAGCCCTCCCGGCGGAAGCCGGCCCCGCGGGCGAGGGCGATGGACGCGGTGTTCCCGGGCTGTGCGTTGATCTCCAGCCGGTGCAGGCCCAGCGGTCCGAAGGCGTACCCGATCACGAGGTCCAGCCCCTCACGCATCAGTCCCCGCCCGGCGGCGTGCGCGAAGACGCCGTAGCCGAGCGCGCCGGACTGGAAGCCGCCCCGGACGATGTTGTTGATGTTGATGAAGCCGGCGATGGCCCCGCTGTCCTTCTCGCACACCAGGAATCCGGCCCGGTCCTCGGCCTCGATCAGCCGGCCCGCGTACTCGGCGTACGCCTCGTCGCCGTCCGGTGGGAACAGCCAGGGCCGGTGCAGGTCCTTGCTCTCGCGGGCGCGTGCGGTGAACTCGGGACCGTCGGCGAGGGTGAACGGCCGGATGGCGACGCGCGGGCCTTCGGCGAGGTAACGGGACGCTGTGTGCGGCATCCGGCCAGCCTACGGTGCCCGGCCGGCGGTGTCGCACGCGGTGCGCGGTGCGCGGGCGCCGTGTTCCCGCGTCAGCGCAGCGCGGGTTCGTCCAGCGTCAGCGTGCCCGTCTCCGCGTCGAGTTCCGCCGCGACGCCGAACGGAATGGTCAGTGCCCCGGCGCAGTGACCGAATCCGACGTTCTCCGCCACCGGCACGCCGAGCGCGCCGAGCCGGTCGGCGAGCACGGGCCGCAGTTCGGCGTAGTCCGAGCAGCCCTCCCAGGAGCCGAGCAGCACCCCGCGCACCCCGTCCAGCCAGCCGGAGCGAAGGAGTTGGGTGAGATACCGGTCCAGGCGGTACGTCTCCTCGCCCACGTCCTCCAGGCAGAGCAGCCCGCCGTCCGCCGAGGGCCGGGCGCCTCGGGTGCCGCACTCCGCGGCGAGCAGGCACAGGCAGCCGCCGAGGGTGACGCCCCGGGCCCGGCCGGGCACGAGCGCGCCGCCGCCGGAGGCGATGGTGCGGACGGTCTCGGGCGCGAAGAGGGTGGCCCGCAGGTGCTCCTGGGCCCGGGTGTTCTTGACGAAGTCGATGCCGGCCGCCATCGGCCCGTGCAGCGTGGCGAGCCCCAGGCGGGTGGCGAAGGCCTCGTGCAGCACGGTGAGGTCGCTGAACCCGACGAAGACCTTCGGTCCGGCCGTCCGCAGCGCGTCCCAGTCGAGCAGGTCGATCATGCGCTGCACGCCGTACCCGCCGCGCGCGCACAGCACCGCGTCCACCGACGGGTCGCACCAGGCGTTCTGGAAGTCGGCGGCGCGGTCGGCGTCCGTGCCGGCCAGGTAGCCGAACTCCGCGTGGCGGTCGAGGACATGGGGTCCCGCCACCGGGTCGAGGTCCCAGCCGCGCAGCATGTCGAGCCCCGCCTGCAGGCGCTCCTCGGGCACCGGCCCGCTGGTGGCGACGACGGCCACCCGGGCGCCGGGGGCCAGCCGGTGCGGCCGTACGAGTTCCTTCACGGGGTCAGGTCCACCTTCGGGGTGCGCGGTGCCGGCTCCAGCCCGAACACCTGGGCGTACAGGGACAGTTCCGCTTCCAGGGCGCGCACCATGGTCTCGGCTCGCCGGAACCCGTGCCCCTCCCCTTCGAACGTGAGGTAGGCGTACGGCACGCCCCGGCCCGCGATCCGGGCGAGGAAGCGTTCGCACTGTGCGGGCGGGCAGATCACGTCGTCCAGGCCCTGGAGCAGCAGGAAGGGTGCGGTGAGCCGGTCGGCGTGCGCGGTCGGGGAGCGCTCGGCGTACCGGGCGGGCACCTCGGCGAGCGGGCCGATCAGCGACTCCAGGTAGCGGGACTCGAAGTCGTGGGTCTCCCCGGGGCCCCAGGTCGCCAGGTCGAGCACCGGGTAGATGATGGTGCCGCAGGCGTAGACGTCGGTCGTGGTCAGGGAGGCGGCGGTGGTCCAGCCGCCCGCGCTGCCGCCCCGGATCGCGAGCCGGGCCGGGTCGGCGGTGCCCTCGTCGGCGAGGGCACGGGCGACGGCCGCGCAGTCCTCGACGTCGACCACGCCCCACTGCTCGCGCAGCCGCTCCCGGTAGGCGCGGCCGTACCCGGTGGAGCCGCCGTAGTCGACCTCGGCGACCCCGATGCCGCGCGAGGTGAAATAGGCGATGTCCAGGTCCAGGACGAGCGGCACCCGGCTGGTGGGCCCGCCGTGCGCCCAGATGACGTAGGGCGGCAGTTCGCCGTCGGTCGCGGTCCGTGCGGGGTGGTGCGGTGGGTAGACGTAGGCGTGCACCTCGCGGCCGTCCGGGCCGGGGAAGGTGCGGATCTGCGGCTCGGGGTAGTACGCCGGGTCGACCGGGTCCTCGTGCCGGGATCCGACGGCGCGGGCACGGCCGGTGGCGGTGTCCAGCTCGACCACCTCGTAGGCGGTGCGCGGGCTGCCGCCGACGCCGACGACGCGTGCGCCGTGCACCGCGAGCATGCCGGTGAACTCGGTCCAGGGTCCGGCGGCGTCGACGATCTCGCCGGACTCCGGATCGAGTATGCCGAGCACGGTCGGCCCTCTGCCGTGCACGACGGCGATCAGGCCGTTGTCCAGCGGCGCGAACCAGCGGAAGCCGAGCAGCCACAGGGGCCCGGCGAACTCCTCCTCGCGCGGGGCCAGCGCAGCGGGACGCGGGTCCCCCGGCCCGTCGGCCGGGGAAGGGGTGCCGTCGCGGTAGAGGTTCCACCAGCCGCTGCGGTCGCTCGTGTACAGGAGCCCGCCGTCCGCCGACCACTCGACCTGTGCGACGGCCTCCTCCGGTCCCCCGGCGACGGTCCGTGCGTCCTTCAGCCGGCCGTCCTCCGTCACGTCGGCGACCAGCAGCTCCGTCCCGTCCCACGGCATCCGCGGATGGTCCCAGGCGATCCAGGCCGCGCGCCGGCCGTCGGGCGAGAGCCGGGCGCCGGTGACGAACCGGTGCCTCGGTTCGGTGAGTTCGCGGACGGCGCTGCGGTCGTCGGCGGCCGATCCGTCCAGCGGCACGGCGGCCAGGAGGCGCCGTACGTCGCCGGGGCCGTCCCCGGTGAACTCCTCCAGCACGCACCAGACCTCCCCGCGGGCGAGGTCCACCCGGGGTTCTGCCCAGCGCAGGCCACCGCCCACCGGGGACAGCGGGGTGAGCGGGACGGGCTCGCCGCCGGGCTCGTACCGGTACAGCCGCTGGTCGGCGAAGTGCGCGAAGACGATCAGCGGCCCGTCTTCGTGGACCGCTCCGGTCCAGGGCCGGCCGCCGTACTCGATGACCCGGCTGCGCACGTTCCACGGCGCGGGCAGCACCGATTCCTCGACGCCGTCGGCGCGGCGCCGCACCAGGGCCCGGCGGCCGCCCTCGGCGGGCCGTGGCTCGGTCCACCAGATCTCGTCGCCGACGAAGTCCACCCACTCCGGCCGCCCGTCGTGCGCTGCGGCGAGTGCCGCGTCGATGGGCGACGGCCACGATCCGTACGGCGTTCTGTGCACCTCGTCCCCCACTGTCTAGGCCGTCCGCAGGAAGCGGTCCAGGACGCGCACCCCGAAGTGCAGCGCCTCCACGGGCACGCGCTCGTCCACGCCGTGGAACAGCGCCTGGTAGTCGAGGTCCACGGGCAGCTTCAGTGGTGAGAAACCGTACCCGGTGATGCCGAGCCGGGAGAACTGCTTGGCGTCCGTGCCGCCGGACATGCAGTACGGCACCACGTGCCCGCCGGGCGCGAACTCCTCGACGGCGGCCCGCATCTTCGCGAAGACCGGGGCGTCCACCGGTGCCTGCAGGGCCACCTCCCGGTGGGCGAACTCCCACTCCACGTCCGGGCCCGTCAGCGCGTCCAGCGTGGCGCCGAACTCCTCCTCGGTGCCGGGCAGACAGCGTCCGTCGACGTGGGCGACCGCCTCACCGGGGATGACGTTCAGCTTGTAACCGGCGTCCAGCATGGTGGGGTTGGCACTGTTGCGGACGGTCGCCTCGACCAGCCGGGCGGCCGGGCCGAGCTTCTCCAGCAGCCGGTCCACGTGCCCGAAGTCGGGCTCGATGCCGTAGAGGGCGGCGAGTTCGGCGAGGGCGGCCCGCACCGTCGGGGTGAGCCGCAGCGGCCACTCGTGCTCTCCGATGCGGGTGACGGCGGCGGCGAGCCGGGTCACCGCGTTCTCCTTGTTCACCTTGGAGCCGTGCCCGGCCCGGCCGCGAGCGGTGAGCTTGAGCCAGCCGGTGCCGCGCTCGCCGGCGGCGATCGGGTAGATCTCCCGGCCGGCCCCGTCGTGGAAGGTGAAGGCACCGGACTCGCTGATGCCCTCGGTGCAGCCCTCGAAGAGTTCGGGGTGCCGGTCGGCGAGGAACCCCGAGCCGTCCTCGGCGCTGGCCTCCTCGTCCGCGGTGAACGCGACGACGAGGTCACGGCGGGGCCGTACGCCCTGCCGGGCCCAGGCCCGGACGACCGCGAGGATCATCGCGTCCATGTTCTTCATGTCGACGGCCCCGCGCCCCCACACCACCCCGTCCCGGATCTCCCCGGAGAACGGGTGCACGCTCCAGTCGGCGGCCTCGGCCGGGACGACGTCGAGGTGACCGTGGACCAGCAGCGCGTCGGCGGAGGGATCCGTGCCCGCGATCCGGGCGACGACGTTGGTACGGCCCGGCGTGCGCTCCAGCAGCAGGGGCTCCAGGCCCGCCCCGGACAGCCGCTCGGCCACGTACTCGGCGGCGGGCCGTTCCCGGCAGTCGCCGCCGCCCCGGTTGGTGGTGTCGATGCGGATCAGGCCGGAGGTGTACTCCACCACCTCGTCCAGGGCCTGCTGGTCAGCCATACTGCTCCTCCACGGCGGCAGAGACGATCGTGGTGACCGCCTTGAACGTCCTGATCCCGTCGTACATGGTGGCGCTGGTGTACGCCACCTTCCGCTCCCCGGTCCGCGCCACGCCGGGGACGACGGTGGCGGCCTGGGCGAGGTGCTCGGCGTCGAACTCGACGCCGACCGTGAACGGCCCGGCCTGCACCGGCTCGCGCCGCACGGCCAGCTGTGCGGCCTCCTTGGCCGCCGCGCGGATGTCGGCCGCGGTCCGGGCGGGTGTCCGGCACACCGCCGCGTACCGGGAGACATGGTCCTTCACGGCGACCTTCAGGGCCTCGGGCGCATAGCCGAGGGCGTCCTCACAGGCCACGTCGTCGCCGGTGACGAGGACGACGGGAACGCCGTACTCGGCGACGACGTGCGCGTTCAGCAGACCCTCGCTCGCGCGGACGTCGTTCAGCCACACCCCGGTGATCTGGTTGGCGAGGTAGGTGTGGGCGAGGACGCCCTCCATGCCGGCGCCCGCGTGGTAGCCGACGAAGGCGATGCCGTCGACGTCGCCGTGCTGGACGCCCTCCACCATGGACAGCGCCTTGTGCCGGCCGGTGAGCATCTCCACCCGCTCGTCGAGCCGCTCCAGGAGCAGGTTCCGCATGGTCCAGTGGGCCTCGTTGACGAGCACCTGGTCGGCGCCGCCGTCGAAGAAGCCCTCCACGGCGGCGTTCACGTCGGAGGTGAACATCGACCGGCACCGCTCCCACTGCGGTGTCCCCGGCAGCACGTCGGCGGGCCAGGTGACACCCGTGGCCCCCTCCATGTCGGCACTGATGAGGATCTTCATGTTGCTTCACGTTACGCGCCGACCGGGGAACTTCCTATGAGGCGGACAGAAGGGAGAGCGCAATCCCGGACCCCGGCACGGTGCCCGTGTACGCCCGTCCCCGCCCTGTGCCCGCAGGGCGGCCGCCGGCGAGATGCCAGGGGAACATCGCGCAGCGGAGCGACGGGAAACGGAGCAGGCCCAGGGCGCGCGAGCGCCCGGCGCCGCCTGCCCGCGGCCACCGGCAGACGCCGGGGAATGAGCCGCGAGCAACTGCCGGACGGCATCTCAAAACGTTCATTCGAGCATGCGCACCCCGGCTCGCACACCGCTGCGACCGCGACAACGGCGAGAACGAGGGGGGCGCACAACCCCCCGCGATTCGGATTCTGCACATTATCCGACCTTCGCTGAAGCGCTTGCCCTGATCTCACGCTCCGCAGCTAGCTAGGTGCTGAGGCCGCTTCTGGCCCGGGTTCCCGACGAACCCGGCCCTTCGCGCAACGGAAGCGGTCCGGACACCTGCATGTGAGGAGTGGTCATGAAGAAGGCCTACGAGGCACCGACGCTCGTCCGGCTCGGTACCTTCCGGAAGGAGACGGGGCTCCTCGGACGCTCCGGCAACGACCGGCTGATCCTGAGCAAGAACTGACGACCGACGGTCCTTGACCCGACGTCATGACTGAACTGCACGAAAGTGCGGGGACGGGCCCCGGCGACGCGCACTTCGCGGTCTTCACGGACCGTGCGGACGCGACCGCCGTGGCCCGCTCCTTCGCCCGCCCCGGAAGCCGGACCCTCGCGCATGCGTCGGGCCGGCCCTGGCTGGTCGGCCACTGGCACGACGACGAGATCATCACGGCGCACGCCGGCGGCGCCTCCGTCGCCGTGGTCGGCTGCTGCCCGGTCGACGCCGACGAACTGCGGCGCCGCGTCGCACGGCTGGGCGATCTCACGGAACTCGGCGCACTGGCCCGATCCCTTCCCGGCAGTTTCCATCTCGTCGGCGCCCTCGAAGGACGGATCAGAGTCCAGGGCACCGCCTCCGGACTGCGACTCGTCTACCACGCGGAGATCGAGGGCGTACGGGTGGCCACGACCCGCGCCGACACGCTCGCCTCCGCCCTGGACCTGGAACCCGACGCGCAAGAACTGGCCGTGCGGCTGCTGTGGCCCGCACCGTACCCGCTGTTCGAGACGTCGATGTGGCCCGGGATCACCGCCGTTCCTCCGCAGGACGCCGTGATCGTCGCCGCGGACGGGCGCAGCGTACGGCACGCCCGGTGGTGGACACCGCCGGAGCCGGTCCGGCCGCTGTCCGAAGCGGCGCCCCTGATCCGGACGGCACTTCAGGAGGCCGTCGACGCACGCACCCGTCAGGGCGGCGTGGTGAGCTGCGACCTGTCCGGCGGACTGGACTCGACCTCCGTCTGCTTCCTGGCCGACCGCTCTCCCGCCCGAGTCGTGGCCAGTACATGGCCGGGACGCGATCCGGCGGACACCGACCTGCACTGGGCCGAGCGGGCGGTCCGGCACCTCCCGGACGTCGAGCACGTGATCTGGGACGCCGACGCCTCCCCGCTGGTCTATGAGGACCTGCTCACCATCGACGACCTCCTCGACGAGCCGACCATCGGTGTCATGGACCGCTCCCGGGTGCTGCGCCACCTGCCCGGCCTCGCCGCACGCGGCAGCCGGTTGCACCTGACCGGCATCGGCGGCGACCACGTGGCATGGTGCTCCGAGGCGTACTACCACCGGCTGCTGCGCACCCGTCCGCTGTTCGCCCTGCGCCAGTTGCGCGGATTCCGGGCGCTGTGGCAGTGGCCGCTCGGCGGCACGGTCCGGGCACTCGCCGACTCCCGGCCGTACGGCAAGTGGCTCGCCGACGCCGCCGGCCGGCTGCGGGGCCCGTTGCCACCGTCCGTCGCCACGGGGCTCGGCTGGGGCATGGCCCCGCGCCTGTTCGACTGGGTGACCCCCGAGGCCGAAGGGATGGCCCGCCGGGCACTCCTCGATGCCGCCGCGACGGCCTCCCCACTGCACCCGGACCGCGGACTGCACGCCGACCTGGAGCAGATCCGCTCGTGCGCCCGTGTCATCCGGCAGTGGGACCGGATGGCGGCCCGCGCCGGCCTGCCGATGGCCTCTCCCTTCCTCGACGACCGCGTCATCGAGGCGTGTCTCGCCGTGCGTCCGGGCGAGCGCGTCACACCCTGGCGGTACAAGCCAGTCCTCGGTGCCGCGATGCGCGGGGTCGTGCCCGAGGACTGCCTGCGGCGCGCCAACAAGGCCACGGCCTCCATGGACGCCTCCAACGGACTGCGCGAACACCGCGCCGACCTGCTGGCCCTGTGGGAGGACTCACGGCTGGCGGAGCTGGGCCTGGTGGACGGCGCGAAGCTCCGCCGCCTCGCCCTGCGGCCCGCCTCCCGCGGGCTCTCCGAAGCCATCCTCTACTCCACCATCGCCACCGAGGTGTGGTTGCGGGGGCTCGGCCGCAACCGCGCCCGTGTCCCGCAAACCTGACCGCACGCTCCGTCAGACACGTCAGAAAGGCCCTCACATGCCCCTGCGGTTCGGCGACAACGTCTCCACGGCCGAGACCGACTACGGCACCGTGCTGCTCGACGAACGGGCCGGCACCTACTGGGAGTTGAATCCCACCGCCACCCTGGTGGTGCGGACGCTGCTCGACGGTGGCGAGGAAACGGACGCGGCCGCCGCCCTGGCCCGGGAGTTCGACGTGGACCGGGCACAGGCCCGGCTGGACGTCGAGACCCTGGTACGGGAGCTGCGGAACTCGGGGCTCGCCTCGTGACGACGCCCAGCGCGCTGCAGCGCCCCGGCGGCGTACCCCTGTCCCGGCGTCTGGCCGCCCGCCTCGTCCTGCTCCCCGCCGTCGCTCTCGCCCTGCTGCCGCCCCGCCGCATCCGCGTCGTGCTCGGCGTCCTGCGGCGCGGCGCCGGGCCCGCCACCGTCGCGCAGGCCCAGGAGGCGCGCGACGCCCTGTGTGCGGCCAGCCTGCACTGTGCCGGTCCGAAGGGCTGTCTGCCGCGCTCCCTCGGAGCGGCACTGCTGTGCCGTCTCGGCGGAACGTGGCCCACCTGGTGCACCGGTGTACGCGTCGTCCCGCCCTTCACCGCGCATGCCTGGATCGAGGCGGACGGCCGTCCCGTCGGCGAAGGTGTGCCGGAGGGCTACTTCGCCCGGCTGGTGTCCGTCGGCCCGCTGCCACGGCCGACGGACCGATGACCGGCGCGACGGTCGCGCACGACGGCCCGGCCGAGGCCACCGGCGGCGGCAGGTCCACCAAGGCGGCGGTGGCCACGATGTACCGGCTCACCGCCGGGCACCGGAGCGCCGTCGCCCTCGCGACCGTACTGACCCTCGTGGGCTCCGCCCTGGGACTCGCCCAGCCACTCGTCGCCAAGGACGTGGTGGACGCGACCGGCCGCGGACAGGTGGTCTGGCCGCTGCTGGTACTCCTCGGCGTGCTGTTCGCCGTCGAGGCGGCGACGGGGGCCGCGGGACGCTACCTGCTGGAGCGGATGGGCGAAGGAGTCGTACGGCAGCTGCGTCACGGGCTGGTGGGACGGCTGCTCCGGCTGGAGATGCGGGAGTACGGCCGGCACCGCGGAGCAGACCTCGTTTCCCGGGTGACGACCGATACCACCGTGCTCCGGGAGGTCGTGTCGCAGGCCCTGGTGGACCTGGTGACGGGAAGCCTCGTCGCCGCCGGGGCGATCATCCTCATGGCGTGGCTCGACCTGCTGCTGCTGCTTCTGGTCGCCGCCACCGTGGCAGCGGCGGCCGTGGTCGTCGCCTCGCTGCTGACGGGCATCAGATGCGCGTCCGAGCACATGCAGGACTCGGTCGGTGCCATCGCCGCCGATCTGGAGCGCGCCCTCGGTTCCCTGCCGATGGTCCGGGTGCACCGTGCCGAGGAACGCGAGGCGGCGGGTATCGGTGCCCGCGTCGATGCGGCCTACGGCGCGGGGGTGCGCACCGCGAAGCTCGCCTCCGTCATGAGTTCCGCCGTCGAACTCGCCGTCCAGGGCTCGTTCCTCATCGTCCTGGTGGTCGGCGGCCTGCGTGTGGGCGGCCACTCCGGCTCCCTCGGCGACCTCGTCGCCTTCCTGCTGTACGCCTCGTACCTCGTCCTGCCGCTGTCCTCGGTCTTCCGTGCCGTCGGGCTCGTCCAGCGCGGGATGGGCGCCTACCAGCGCATCGACGAGGCGCTGCGCCTGGCTGTCGAGCCCACCGCGCCCCGGACCGCGAGGGGCCGCGCTCCCGCAGCGCGGCCGACCGGGCCGGCCGTCCGCCGCGCACACCCGGCCCTCGCCCTCCACGACGTCCACTTCGCCTACGACGCACGGCGGCCCGTCCTGCGTGGTGTGTCCCTCGCCGTCCCGCACCGGAGGTACGTGGCCCTGGTGGGCCGGTCCGGAGCCGGCAAGAGCACGGTGTTCGCCCTGGTGGCGAGGTTCTACGAGCCGGACGCGGGCACCGTGCTCTTCGACGGACGGCCCGCGACCGAACTCAGCCGCGAGGCATGCCGCCGGAGGATCGCCATCGTCGACCAGAACGCCCACGTCGTCCACGGCACCCTGCGCGACAACATCGCCTACGCCATGCCCGACGCCACCGAAGCGGATGTCCGGCGCGTCATCGAACGGGCGGGACTGGAAGAAGTCGTCGACCGGCTGCCCGGTGGCCTGTCCGCTGTCATCGGTGAACGCGGCAGCACCCTCTCCGGCGGCGAACGCCAGCGCGTCGCCCTCGCCCGTGCCTTGCTGGCCCGCCCCGCGCTGCTCCTGCTGGACGAGCCCACCTCCCACCTCGACGCGATCAATGAAGCGGCACTCACCACCGTCATGAAGGACATCGCCCAGGAGTGCGCCCTGCTCGTCATCGCCCACCGCCTGTCCACGGTGCAGCATGCGGACCACATCGTGGTGCTGCAGGACGGCCGCACCGCCGCGGCCGGTCGCCACGAGGAGTTGCTCGCCGGCAGTTCCCTCTACCGCGAGCTGGCCGCGAGCCAGATGCTCCGGCCGGGTGGACGCCCGGAAACGGCAGCCGGCGGGGCGCGGACGGCCGGAACATGTCGTCGAAGCGGGTCCGCCGCCCGGGACGCGGGCCCGCACGGACCGTCGGCCGGGCCGCCGTGACCGCCCCGGCTTCCGCCCAGGCCTCAGGCAGACACCCCCTCCGGCGGAGAACCGGAGGGGGTGTCTGCGCACGCAGCGACGGGCTCCCGCCGGGGATCCACGTCGCGGTCACGCCCCGGCGAGGACGAACCAGTGGGCCGGCAGGTCGATGCGGGTGCCGTCCTCGAGGTGCTCGGTCTGCGGCAGCACCGTCTCCCCTTCGGCCAGGACCGTCAGGCCGGCCTCGCCGAGCAGGCGCGGGATCTCCTCGTCGGGGGCGTCGGCGGGCTTGAGCCCGTGGTGGAAGACACGCCGGAGCTTGGGTCCCGGGCCGGCCGGCCCGGAGGCGGCGCGCTTGAGGACGTCCCGGGAGCCGGAGGTGAGTTCCACGACGAAGGCACGGCCTTCGCTGCCGATGATCTCGGCCACGGCGGCGGCGACCGCGGGGCGTGCGGCCGGTTCGCTCTGGTGGATGACGGCCCGCATGTAGACGTTGCTGTCGCCGAGCCGCTGGTGCAGGGCCCGTACGGCGCCGGTGTCGGTGAGGTCGAGCTGCTGGAACTCGACGGCGTCGCCGTCGGCGGCCCGGCGGGCGTGCTCGACGGCGGCCTGCGAGAGGTCGACGCCGACGGCGCGGGCGAACCGGGTGGCCAGATAGCGGGTCTGGGTGCCGTTGCCGCAGCCCAGGTCGACTATCGTCCGCCCGGGGTCGGCGTGCGGGAGGAGCAGTTCGCTGTGCGGCGCGGCGGTCAGGGAGGGATCGGCGTCCCAGATGGCGTCGCCCCGGGCGTCGGAGGTTCCGCGCCAGTAACTCTCCCAGTTGCTGCGGTAGTTGTCCGAGACGTTCATGCGATCTCCCCACGGTTCGGTTCCGTGATCGGAATATCGCGGCGGCCGGGACGAGGGCAAGGCCCGGGACGCCGCCTTCATCGGATGTACGGACTCGGGACACCCCGGCGAGGCCACGACCGGTTGCGCGCGCTCCCGGTCAGCGGCTTGAGCCGACGGCCTGTTCGAACCAGACGGTCTTGCGGTGTCCGGTGGCGCTGGCACCCCACTCCCGGGCGAGCCGGGAGACCACGCGCAGCCCGCGGCCGGACTCGTCGAGAGGGCCGGCGGCGAGCATGGCGGGCAGCGCGGGCTCGTCGTCGGTGACCTCGAACAGCAGCGCGTCGGTGCGCACGACCCGCAGTGCGACCCGGTCGCCCCCGGCGTGCCGGACGGCGTTGGTGACCACCTCGCTGACGAGCAGCTCGGCCGTCTCCACGGCGCCCGGCAGACCCCATTCCAGGAGCCTGTCGCGGACCAGCCGGCGGGCCCGGGCCACCTCGCCCGGGTCGGCGTCGAGCAGCCATTCGGCGACGTGTTCGTCGGGGATGCCGTTGAGGCGGGCCATGAGCAGGGCGACGTCGTCCTTGCGTCCGCCACGGGTGTTCAGGGCGCGGATGATCGTGTCGCAGGCGACGTCCATGGAGGCCGCGGGGTGGGCGGCGGACTCGCAGAGCGCGGCCAGCCCCTCGCCGATGTCGGAGCCGCGCACCTCGACCAGCCCGTCGGTGCACAGCACCAGCCGGTCGCCGGGCGCGACCTTGACGCGGACGGCCTCGAAGGGGACGCCGCCGACGCCGATGGGGGCACCGGTGGGCAGATCGAGGAGTTCGCTGCTGCCGTCCTCGGCGCGGACCAGCACGGGCGGGATGTGGCCGGCGTTGGCCAGCTGCAGTTCCCCGCGGATCGGGTCGTAGACGGCGTACAGGCAGGTGGCGAGGTAGTTGTCGCCGAGCCGGCGGGCCAGGTCGTCGAGCTGGCGCAGGAGCCGGGCGGGCGGGGTCTCCATGGCGGCCATGGTCTGTACGGCGGTGCGCAACTGACCCATCATCGCAGCCGAGTTGAGGCCGTGGCCCATGACGTCACCGACGACGAGGGCGGTGCGGGAGCCGGGCAGTTTGATGGTGTCGAACCAGTCGCCGCCGATGCGGCCGAGCCGGGTGCCGGGCAGGTAACGGGTGGCGACGTCGCAGCCGGCCATGCGTGGGCTGACCTGCGGCAGCATGCTGTCCTGCAGGGTGTCGGCGACGTTCTCCTGGTACGTGTACATCCGGGCGTTGTCGAGCACGAGGCCCGCCCGGGCGGCGAGTTCGGCGCCGGTGGTGCGGTCCATGTCGTCGAACTGCGGCCGGTCGGGGCGGCGCATCAGCACCATGAAGCCGAGGACGACGTTGCGCGCCTTGAGCGGGACGATCAGCAGGGACCGGCCGCCGATGAGCGGTCTGAGGTCGCGCTTCTCGAACTCGCCGGCGATGCGGTCCGACAGTTCCCCGGTGACCCGCGGGACGACGACCGGCTCGCCCGTGACCATGCACTTGTAGAACGGTGTGTGTTCGGGGAAGGCGAAGGCCTCCCCGACCGGCACGGTGTCGTCCCAGCGCCCGGGTTCGTCGTTGTGCTCGACCCAGACGCGGAACATCACGGTGCTGGCGTCCGGCGGCCCGTCCGAGAAACCCTCGCCGGCCAGCACGGCGGCGCGCAGATGAGTGCCGGCGAAGTCCGCGAACCGGGGTACGGCGGCGCTGGTGACCTCGCGAATGGTCTCGCTGAGGTCGAGGGAGGAACCGATGCGGGAGCTGACCTCGTTGAGGAACTCCAGCCGTTCGCGGACGGCGGCGTACTCCAGGTCCTGCTCGGCCCCGGACGGGATCACGGGCGCGGCAGCCCGCTGCTGCGGCACCAGGGGCACGGCCGGGGTGCGTCCGGCGCGCCGGGGCACGCCCCAGTACGGGGTGACCGGCACCCGGTCGAACTGGCTGAACTCCAGCACGGGGTAGCCGAGTTCCAGCACCTGGGAGACGATGCGGCCGCTCAGGCCCGGGCCCATGTTGGGCAGGATCTCGGGCAGGTGCCGCTCGAGTTCCTCGGAGGCGGGCAGCTCGGTGTGGCGGGCGAAGCCGGGCGCGATGCGTTCGGCGGTCTCGTCGTCGTAGCCGCGTTCGTCGCGCAGCCGGGTGGCGTCGGCGGCGAGCACCAGCAGCCGGGAGGTGCCCGGGCCGACCAGCGGGTAGGCCCACCACAGCACGTCGAGCCGCTCGTCCCCGGGCGCCGGCCCGGGCGGGGTGAGCCGGGCACGGCCGGCGGTGGCGAAGGCGCTGTGCCCGCCGAGCGAGGCCTCCAGGTCGGGACCGGCCCCGTCGTACTCCTCGTACGCGTCGGGCATGGCGTCGCCGCGCGCGTCGTCGGGCAGGGCGCCCGAGACGGGCAGCAGGTCCGCCGCGGGGTGTCCGACGGCGTCGTCCCGGCCCACCCCGAACAGGCGCCCGGCGCCGCTGCTCCAGTGGGACACCAGGCCCTCGCTGTCGACGACGACCACCGCAAGCGGAATGCGGCCCGCCGCGCTGTCGCCGCGTCCGCGAGGTGTGTCCCGCTCGCTGCCACGGTCCATGGCCCAGGCCCTCTCTCCCCACGGCTGTACGCAAAACGATCTGTGCCGCCCGCCACTACCGTAAGGCGGCGGCCGGTCGCGATGTGTGGCAATTCTGGAATTGGTTTCAGCTGATCGCCCGGTCGCGCGGCCCGGCGCCCCGCTCAGTCCTCGTGCCCGAGCTGCAGGTCCCGCTCCGTGCGGCCACCGCCCGCGACCTGCAGAACCGTGGCGACCGGCGGGTAACCTGCGGCGATGACGGTGTACTCGCCGGACGAGAGGTCGACGAACCGGAACGTTCCGTCGGCTCCGGTGGTGAGGGTGTCGACGACATTGCCGGCGGCGTCGAGGAGGGTCACCCGCGCGTCCTCCACGGGACGTCCGCCGCCGGCCCGCACGGTGCCCTTCAGCACGGCGCCGCCCGCGAGTTCGATGTCCTGCCGGGTCTCCCGGGACGCCTGGACGCTCACCGGGAGCGCGGCGGGCCGGAATGCGGGGGCGCTGGCGGCCAGGGTGTACTCGCCGGCGACCAGCTCGGTGATGACGTAACCGCCCTCGCGCCCGCTGCGGGTGGCGGCGACGACCTCGCCGTGCACGTTGGTCAGGGTGACGGTGGCGTCGCGGACGGGGCTGCCGTCGGCGGTGAGCACGCTGCCGGCGAGCCGTCCGGCGCCGCCGAGGACGACGTCGAGGTCGACGGGGCGTTCGCCGACGGTGACGGACACGGCCTGCGGCTGGTGCCCGCCGGCGGCGGCGATCAGCACGTACGACCCGGAGCCGGGCGTGCTGAGCGCGTACCTGCCGTCGTCGGTGCTGGCGCCCCGCCCGATCTGCTGTCCGGCGACGTCGATGAGGGTGAGTGCCGCGCGCGGCACCACGGTGCCGTCGGGGTGCTGCACCGTGCCGCAGACGGGGATTCCGGCGGGGTACGGCGAACGGGCCTGCGGGATCGGAGCGTTCACGGTCTCGGGCTCCGTTTCTGCGGTGTGGTGGGACACCAGGGGTTTCTCCTTGAGGAAGAAGGCGATGACCAGGCCGAGGACGAGCACCGGGACGAGGTAGAGGAAGATCCGGGGCATCGCGTCGGCGTAGGCGCGGATGTAGGCGTCGCGCAGCGCCGGGGGAAGCGCGTGCACGAGCTGCGGGGTGAGGGAGTCGGGGTCGGGCAGTCCGGTGCCCGCGCGCGGGGGCAGTTCCCGGCGCAGGGAGTCGGTGAGCCGGCCGGCGAAGAGGGTGCCGAAGACGGCGGCGCCGACGCTGCCGCCGATCTGCCGGAAGTAGTTGTTGGCGCTGGTGGCGGTGCCGAGGTCGGCGGGGCGCACGGAGTTCTGCACGGCGAGGACGAGGACGGGCATCACCAGGCCGATGCCGGCGCCGAGCACGGCCATCCAGATGCTGTAGTGCAGCCGGGGCGTGCCGGTCTCCAGCCGGGACAGCAGCCACATGCCGACGGCGGAGACGGCGCCGCCGAGCACGGGGAAGATCTTGTAGCGGCCGGTGTGGCTGATGAGCTGGCCGCCGATGATCGAGGCACCGACGATCCCGGCCATCATGGGGAGCATCAGCAGCCCGGACTCGGTGGCGCTCGCTCCGTCGACCATCTGCAGGAACGTCGGCAGGTAGCTGGCCGCGCCGAACAGGGCGACGCCGATGACGAGGCCGACCAGACCGCTGACGTTGAAGACGGAGTCGCGGAACAGCCGCAGCGGGATGAGGGGTTCGGCGGCGAAGCGCTCGGCGACGAGGAAGAGCACGGTGGCGGCGAGGGCGCCGCCGCCGAGGCCGATGATCTGTCGCGAGTCCCAGGCGTACTCGGTGCCGCCCCAGCTGGTGAGCAGCACCAGGCAGGTGGAGGCGGTGGCGAGGAGCAGCGCGCCGAGCACGTCGAGGCGGGCCCGGATCCGCGGCCGGGGCAGCTTCAGGACGAGGGTGACGACGGCCAGGGTGACCAGGCCGAAGGGGACGTTGACGTAGAAGCACCAGCGCCAGGAGAGGTGGTCGGTGAAGTAGCCGCCGAGCAGCGGTCCGGCGACGGAGGCGAGCCCGAAGGCGGCGCCGATCAGGCCCATGTAGCGGCCGCGTTCCCGCGGCGGCACGATGTCGGCGATGATCGCCTGCACGCCGATCATCAGCCCGCCGGCGCCGACGCCCTGGAGGGCGCGGAAGGCGATCAGCTGGTCCATCGTCCCGGCGCGGCCGGCGAGCGCGGAGCCGAGGACGAAGACGGCGATGGCGAACTGGAAGACGCCCTTGCGGCCCACGAGGTCGCCGAGCTTGCCGTACAGCGGCAGGCCGATGGTGGAGGTGAGCAGGTAGGCCGTGATGGCCCAGGACATCCTGTCCAGGCCGTGCAGTTCGCCGACCACCTTCGGCAGGGCGGTGGCGACGATCATCTGGTCCAGGGCGGCCAGTAGCAGCGCCAGCATCAGCCCGACGAAGACCAGCCGGACCCGGCGGGGCGGGAGCCCGGCGGCCGGTGCGGGCGGGGGCGGCGGAGCGGCGGCGGGCTCGTTCTCGGCGGCCGGTGCCACGGCCGGCTCGTGCTTCACCAGAGTCGTCCCGCCCACGTACCGCTCCCCTCGTCGCAGCTGTCACAATTCCCGCATAAGGCGACAACTGCGAACAACTGCGGCGAGTTACGGCACCGTCCCGGACAGCGCGGAGTTCCACTCGAACCGGTGAAGGGGTCAACCGGAGGTCAACGCCCTTTCACCGGCGGGCCCTTGGGGCTACTTCTCGACCTCGGCGGCGAGGTTGGCGAGCAGGGCGTCGTAGATCCGGCCGAGGCCCTTGGGGGCGAACGTCTTCTCGAAGAAGCCGCCGATGCCGCCGGCGCCCTGCCAGGTGGTGGTGACGACGACCCGGGACCTCCCCTCGCCGGCCGGCGTGACGCGCCAGGTGGTGACCATGGAGGAATTGCGGTCCTTCTCGACCAGTTCGCCGTCGGTGGGCTCACCGACCTCGAGGAGGCAGTCGCGCACCCGCTTGCTGGTGGCCTGGAGCTTCCAGTGGACGAGGGTGCCCTCGCCGTCGCCGCCCTCGCGCACCTCGTACTCGCTGAAGTGCTCGGGCAGCAGCTTCTGCCGGGTGCCGCGGTAGTCGGCGAGGGCGTCGAACACCTTCTCCGCGTCCGCCGCGACGACCCGCTCCGTAGTGGCCTCGACCTGCGCCATTGCGTTCCTCCACGACCTGGTTCCTCGGGGTTGGGGCAAGCCAACCACCCCGGCGCCCGGCCGCCCAAATCGGGGTCCGCACGATCATGGGAACAGATGTTCTATTCTAGGGCCAGCGCTACCGAGGAGGCGTCATGCGCTGGGAGAACCTCGCCGTGGAGCCCGCCGGGCCCGCGGAGTCCGCCGAGCACGGCCGGACCGCCGACGCCGCGCTGTTCGGCGCGGACGCCGTCACCACTCGCACGTTCGACACCCCTGAGTTCCGTGGGATCACCTTCCACGAGGTCCGGGCGCGCTCGGTGCTGAACCGGGTGCCGGGTGCCTCGCGCATGCCGTTCGAATGGACGGTGAACCCCTACCGGGGCTGCTCTCACGCCTGCGTCTACTGTTTCGCCAGGAAGACGCACAGCTACCTGGACCTGGACACGGGCATCGGCTTCGACACCCAGATCGTGGTCAAGGTGAACGCGCCGGAGGTGCTGCGCCGCCAGCTGGCCTCACGGCGCTGGCAGGGCGACCACGTCGCGATGGGCACGAACGTCGACTGCTACCAGCGTGCCGAGGGCCGCTACCGGCTGATGCCGGGCATCATCTCCGCGCTCACCGAGCACGCCAACCCGTTCTCGATCCTGACCAAGGGCACCCTCATCCTGCGCGACCTGGACCTGCTGGTCCGGGCGGCTGGGGTGACGGACATCGGCATCTCGGTCTCGGTCGGCTTCCTGGACACCGGGCTGTGGCGCACGGTGGAGCCGGGCACGCCCGCGCCCGAGCGCCGGCTGGACGTCGTCCGCACCCTCGGGGAGCACGGCATCGGCTGCGGGGTGCTGATGGCGCCGGTGATCCCGTTCCTGAGCGACCACCCGGCCCAACTGCGGGCCACGGTACGTGCGATCGCGGCGGCCGGGGCCACCTCCGTCACCCCGCTGGTGCTGCACCTGCGCCCGGGTGCCCGCGAGTGGTTCACGGCCTGGCTCGGGCAGCACCATCCGCACCTGGTGCGGCGCTACGAGCGGCTGTACGCGGAGGGCGCCTACGCCCCCAAGTGGTACCAGCGCCGGATCACCCGTCAGGTCCACGAGCTGGCGCAGGAGTACGGCATCGGCCCCACGCGCGCGGGGACGGCCCGCCGGATCCGCCCGCCCGAGCCGGCCGAAGCCCCCACCGGGCCCGAACCGGTCCAGCTCAGCCTGATGTGATCACTTCCGTGGGCGTTAGGGGGCATCCCGCGGCCCAATTGGGTCAAGTATCGCTGTAACGCGTTCTTCAGGGCCCCCACTCCGGGACGATCCGGCGAGAACCGTGAGCCTCGCGGTTCGCCGAAACCTCCGTCCCGGGAGGACCTTGATGAGAACACGCGCAGCCGTGCTGTGCGCAGCCGCCGCCGTGGTCGCGGGCTCGGTCACCGCCGTTCCCGTCCGGGCGGCCACCGCCGCCCCCGTGCCGAAGCCCGCCTGGAAGAAGTGCGGCACCAGCGACTACCCCCGGCTCCAGTGCGCCTCCCTGAAGGTGCCGCTGGACCACGCGCATCCGTCCGGCCGGAAGATCACCCTCGCCCTGTCCCGCGTCCCGCACACCGCGAAGACCTCCCTGGGCCCGCTGCTGGTCAACCCGGGCGGGCCCGGCGGCAGCGGGCTGACGCTCGCCGGGCTCGTCGCCTCGGCGCTGCCGAAGAGCGTGGCGTCCCGGTACGACGTCGTCGGCTTCGATCCGCGCGGGGTCGGCGCCAGCAAGCCCGCCCTGACCTGTGCCTCCGGCCACTTCAAGCCGGTACGCCCGGACGCCGTGCCGCGCACCCCCGCGCTGGAACGGGCGAACCTGGAGCGAGTGAAGTCCTTCGCCGCCGCCTGCGGCCGCAAGTACGCCGACGTGCTGCCGTACATCGACACCGTGAGCGCCGCCCGGGACATGGACGCCGTCCGGCAGGCACTGGGCGCGAAGAAGATCAGTTACTTCGGCTACTCGTACGGCACCTACCTCGGCGCGGTCTACGCGAAGCTGTACCCCGAGCGGGTCCGTCGTCTGGTGCTGGACTCGATCGTCGATCCGACCGGGGTCTGGTACGACGACAACCTCGCCCAGGACTACGCCTTCAACGACCGCCACCGCGCGCTGATGGCCTGGATCGCCCGGTACGACGGCACGTACCGGCTCGGCAAGGACCCCCGGCAGGTCGAGGCCCGGTGGTACGCGATGCGGGCCGCCCTGGCGAAGAAGCCGGCCAGGGGCAAGGTCGGCGCCGCCGAGCTGGACGACACCTTCGTCCCCGGCGGCTACTACCACGGCTACTGGCCCTACCTGGCCGCCGCGTTCGCGGCCTGGGTGCACCACAAGGACACCGGGCCGCTGCTGGAGGCGTACCGGAGCTTCGCCGCCGTGGACGGCTCGGGCGACAACGGCTACAGCGTCTACACGGCCGTGCAGTGCCGGGACGCCTCCTGGTCCCGCTCCTGGGACCGGTGGCGCGCGGACACCTGGGAGGCGTACCGGAAGGCGCCTTTCATGACCTGGAACAACACCTGGTACAACGCGCCCTGTGCCTTCTGGCCGACGCCCCCGCGGCAGCCGGTGAACGTGGCCAACGGCAAGCTGCCGCCGGCCCTGCTGTTCCAGGCCACCGACGACGCGGCCACGCCCTACGCGGGCGGCGTGACCGTCCATCAGCTGCTGGCCGGCTCCAGTCTGGTGGTCGAGGAGGGCGGCGGGAACCACGGCATCACCCTGGACGGCAACAAGTGCCTGGACACGTACCTGGCCGCCTATCTGGCCGACGGCACGGTGCCGCGCGGCCGCGGACCGGTCGACGCGGTCTGTGCCAAGTCGCCCGACCCGAAGCCCCTGACCGCGAAGGCGGCGCCGGCGTCGCCCCGCAGCTCGGCCCTGCACGGTCTGCTGGGCTTCGGCCGCTGACCCGTCCGCCGAGGGGGCCCGGCCGAAGGGCCGGGGCGCCACGACCGGCCGCGCCTCGCGGCCTCCGGCCGGCTCGCCCTGCACGAGGGGAGCCGGCCGGACCGTAATCCACGGGCGTCGCCGGGGGCCGGTCCCTAGGATGCCGTCATGGACCGGTCCACCATCCGCATCCGCCCCATGGCCCTGACCGACTGCGAGCGTGTCTCCGAGATCCGGATACGCGGCTGGCAGCAGGCCTACCGGGGGCTGATGCCGCAGGCGTATCTCGACGGGCTCAGCGTCTCGGCGGACGCCGAACGGCGGCGCGCCCGGTTCACCGGTCCGGACGGCTCCGTGACGAACCTGGTCGCCGAGCAGGACGGCACGGTGCTCGGCTGGGCGGCGTACGGCCCGTACCGGGACGGTGACGTGCTCACGGACGACGCCGAGCTGTACGCGGTGTACGTCGACCCGGCCCATCTGGGCTGTGGCATCGGCCGGGCCCTGCTGACCGCCTCGGTCGAGCGGTGCGCGGGACGTCCGCGGATGCTCCTGTGGGTGCTCAGGGAGAACGCCTCGGCCCGCCGCTTCTACGAGCGCGCCGGGTTCCGGTTCGACGGGGCCGAGGAGCCCTTCGAGGCCGGCGGCGTGCCCGTGCCCGAGGTGCGGTACGTGAAGACACCCGTCGGCTGACCTGGCGTCACTTCGGCTGCTGCTGCGGGATCCGCGCCAGCGCGTGCACCGCCGCCTCCGCGAGCGCCGGGTGGGCCAGGGCCTCGTTCAGCACCCGCCGGGCGCGGGCGTCGCCCAGCGCGCCCAGGCCTTCCACGCAGGCGAGCGCGACCCGCCGATAGGGGTCGTGCGGGCGCAGCCGCCGCTCCAGGGTAGTGATCAGCGCGGGCACCGACTCGGGGGCCCGCAGGGCGGCCAGGAGCCGTACCGGGTGCAGGGCGTAGGCGACGCGCAGTTCGTTGGTGGCGAGCGCCGCGGCGGCCCGGGCCGTGCGCGGGTCGCCGAGCCGGGCGAGGGCGTGGGCCGCGGAGGCACAGCGCGGCGGATCGCGGTGGTTGAGCAGCAGCACGAGGGACTCGAAGGCACGCCGGTCGCCCACGAGCCCGAGACGGAAGGCGGCCAGCTCCCTGGCCCACAGGGGCTGTCCGGGTGCGGTGAGCACCTCCGCCAGCTCGTCGTGGTCGCCGGTGGCCAGCAGCCGGTCGAACGCCACCGGGCCGCCCGACTCCTGCCGCAGGCGCTCGGCGAGCGCCCGCTCGGCCTCGTCCCGTTCCGCCCGGGTGTCAGTCACAGCCGAGGGATTTCAGCTGCCGGTGCAGAACGCCGTGCTCGATGAGGCCGAAATGATCCATTTCGGTGATATTGAAGACGACTCTCGCAGCTGGGGCACCGTGCCGGCGCACAGCATCCTCCATTTCGCGCAGGTGTTCTCCATAGTCGGCGGAGAGAACGATGTTGACTTCGTTCGAGATTGCGGCCACGCGAGCCACCCGTTCACCGAACTGGTCGTATCCGGTCGGATCCCAGTAGTGCATCATGTCGTCCGCGAGTTGCCGCACCTGACCGAAATCCTTCGCCGCGATCCTGCTGGCATAGGTGCACAACGCCCGGAACCCGTCGAGATCCGGAGCGAGATCAACCAGTTTCTTCAGAGCGGGAAGCGGATCCCGCCGGTCTGCGGCGGCGAACAGTCGCGAAATGGTCATGGTCGAACGATTCACATTGGGATCGAGCAACAGGGCCCCGAAGAGGGACGGCCGCCAGCCGTCGGGGTTCGCCGTCCAGTGCTCCGCGAGTTGCAGCACCAGATCGGCACCCAGCGAGAACCCGACCAGGACGATCCGTTTCTCCGGATGGTCATGACCGATCCGCCGCACCAGGCCCGCCACCATCTCCACGTGGTCCTTCGCGGGCACCGGTGGCAGATGACCGGCAGAGCGGGGTGCGTAGCCGGCCAGGTTCACGGCGATTCCGTGCGTTTCGTGCGACTCCAGATACCCCTGGTAATCCGTCGCGTCCAGTCCCAGTCCGTGAAAGAACACCGTCACCGTACGCGAATCGGCCACACGTTCCAGGTAGCTCAGCTGTCCGAAACTCTGGTACGTCAAGCTGTCTGAAGGCAGAAGGGTTGCCATGGAATGGGCCACTCTCTTGATGGGGCGGATCGGGAACGCACTGTCGGAGACCTCAGACCATAGTCCAGTACCCGTTCCGCCAGGGCAGGAATCTGATTCTTCAGCCGGAGTCGCGCGGGCGCGCTTCAGCTTCTGCAGCCACGGGTAGAAATGCATCCACCTGAGAGATTCCTGCACGACTCGCCCGCGTCACCGCACTACAACCGCGGGCAGCACTGATGGAACGTCACGATCCATTTCGTCGGGTAGATCCCTGGGGCCGGGGGGAGCGTGCTTCTTTGGAAGGTTCCTTGAGCGAGTCGGAGGCGGCACAGCTGATCTTCGATCACTCGATGTCCCGGAACCGAGTGGGACGCGTCGGGGTGGAGCTGGAGTGGTTCGTCCTCCCGCTGGCCGACCCCGCCCGCCGGGCGGACGGCAGGGAACTGGCCTGCTTCACGTCCCTGTTGCGGGAACCGCTGCCCCACGGCAGCCGGATCTCGTGGGAACCCGGCGGCCAGGTGGAACTGAGCGGAGCCCCTCAGGACTCGCTGGCGCGGTGCGTGGACGCCGTGGCCGCGGACGTCGCCGTGCTGCGGAGCCGGGCGCTCGCCGCGGGACTGCACCTGCTGGGCGCCGGCCTCGACGGCCGGGCGCCCCGGTTCACCGTACCGCTGCCGCGCTACCAGGCCCTGCGCCGCTACTACGCGCGCCACGGGCAGAGCGGGGACACCCTGCTGTGCAACACCGCCTCCGTGCAGGTGAACGTGGAGGCCGGGGACGGCTCGGACGGCTGGCGCGGCCGGTACCGCAGGTGGCTGATCACCAACGCCCTCGGCCCGGTACTGATGGCGATGTTCGCCAACTCGCCGGTACCCGGGGCGCCGGACGGTCAGGGGACCGTGCTCTCGGGCCGGCAGTCGCTGCGTTTCGGGACCGACCCGTTCCGTACCGGGCCGCTGCCCCTGGGCGGTGACCCGCGTGGCACGTGGACCCGGTTCGCCCTCGACGCCAAGGTGGTGGCCGTCCGCCGGTGCGGGCAGGCCCCGCCGGCACCTCCCGACGGCGCGGCCCGTACCGGCGCGGCCCCGGACCCGACGGCCGGCACGGACCCGGACGCGGACCCCGGCGCGGTCTGGGAGCCCGCTCCCTCGGGGCTGTCCCTGCGCCAGTGGCTGCGGGGAGCCGGGCCGCGCGCGGTCCGCTCCGCGGACGTCTTCCTCCATCTGAAGTCCCTGGTGCCGCCGGTGCGCGCCTGCGGACACCTGGAGCTGCGCATGATCGACGCCCAGGACGGCGACGACTGGATCGTGCCCGTGGCCGTCGTGGCGGCGCTCCTGGACGACGAGGGAACCTCCGACGCGGCGGCCTCGCTCGTCCGCGCGCACCGCCTGCACCCCACCCGGCAGTACTGGATCGACGCGGCGCGACGGGGCCTCGGCGACCCGGAACTGGCCGCCCTGGTCCGCACCGTGATGGACCTGGCGCTGCCGGGGCTGCGCCGGCTCGGCGTCTCCCCCGGCCTGTACGGCGCGGTGGCGCGCTTCGCCGAGCACCACACCGCACGCGGGCGCGCCCCCGCGCACGCGCGCCGCGCCGCCTTCCTCCGTCCCCCTGTCCCCGAAGGAGTGACCGGTTCGTGATATCCGCCCGCAAGGAGTCGCTGCGCCAGGCACTGACCGACATGCTCCACCATCAGCAGGGCAATCACGGATGGGCCGTCTTCCACGAAGGCCTGGCGGAGCTGGCCGCGTCGGAGCGGTCGTCGGCGCTGGACGAGGTGCTGTCGGCGGTGTGGCGTGAGCGGCCGTACATCAGTGACGCGCACGCCATCAGTCTGCTCGGCGCCTCGGTGCGGCATCTGCTGCTGCAGGACGGCGCTCCGGCGGGGGTGTTCGACGCCGGCACGCCGCTCAAGGAGCGGGTCACCGTGCTGGCGGACCTGCTGCACGAACGGCACGCCGCCGTCGTACGGCTGATGGACGGACGCTCCAACTCGTACACGGGCGCACGGCGTTTCCTGCTTCCGCAGCTGGTGATCGGTGCGTTCGCCGAGGCGCGCGGTCTGGACCGGGTACGGCTGCTCGACCTGGGCACCAGCATCGGGCTGCTCCCCCGACAGCTGAACAACGAGGTGGTCTTCGACCGCTTCGCCGGTGATCTGCGCTGGCACCCGGCCGCTCCCCCGTTCCGGCACATCCCCCTGGAGTTCGTCTGCGGGGTCGACCGGCCGCCGCTGCCGACGCTGGAGTGGGTGCGCACCTGCCACGGGCCGTCCGACTACTACGAGCAGCGGTTCGAGGAGGTGCTCTGGTCGCTGGACAGGTCGAAGGAGGCCGAGGAGCGGGTGCTGCTGCGCCCGCTGGACCTGCTGGACTCGGCGGCGCTCGCCGGTCTCCTCAAGGCCTTCCGCATCAACGTCGTCACCTGCAACTTCGTGCTCTACCAGTATGCCGAGGAGGTCAGACGGCGCCTGGTCGAGACGGTCATGGGCGCCTTGGCGGTGCCGGGCATGCTGCTGGTCATGGATCCCAGCCACGGGCTCACCCGGATGGGCTGCACCGTGCACGCCTACCGGGACGGAGGCACCGAGCCTCTGCACATCGCCGACGTGTCCGACGCGCACTTCGTGGGGGACGTGCACGTCCGGGCGGGGTTCGGCGCCCTGACGGGCTGACAGGACGGGGGGGGACCGGTGATCCACAGCTCGGTGCTGGTGGAACGGGTGGTCGCGTTCGCGGCCCGGCACAAGGCCGCGGTGACGGTCGTCGGGGGGCTCGTGGGCTCCGCGGTGGGCATCTACAGCGACGAGGCGCGTGCGGTGCTCGCCTGGACGTGGAGCCATGTGATCGCCGGCGGCACGCTGGTGATCCTCGCGGTCACGGCGATCTTCACCGTGGCCTGGTGGACCCGGGGCATCGCCGAGCGCCGGCGCGAACTGCGGCGCGAGGTGGTGCGGAACTTCTTCGACATCCACGCGGACGACTTCGAGGAGGACCTGCCCTCGGACGACGCCGTCATCGGCCGGCAGCTGTGGTACCTCGAGGGCGGCGCCGAATCGCCGGACCTGGTGGTGCTGTTGCACGGTCTGGGGCTGGACGCGGACGACTTCCGCCCCTTCATGAACGTGGCCCGCCAGCACACGGTGGCCATCACCCTGTTCGGGCACAACGCGGACGAGGCCCGGGACGCCCGGTACCGCCCGATCGGCATGGCGCTGCACGCGGACCTCATCAGCGGCGCCATCAACAACCTGCAGCGGCAGTATCCGTACAAGCGGCTGACGCTGGTCGGCTTCTCCGTCGGCTGCGACTTGCTCTTCCGGCTGGCCGAGCTGTGGCGGGACCATCCCGAGCGGCAGCCGAAGATCAGGTCGGTGCTGCTGCTGGACCCGAACATCAACCACTCGACGATGGTCATCTCCAGCAAGGTGGCCCGCCTCAACCCGGAGCAGCCGCTCGCGGAGCTCAAGCGCATCGCGCAGATCCCGGAGGAACTCGTGGAGTTCCAGAACGTCTGCGAGTACCTGCACAAGATCAGCGGCAAGGACCTGAGCCAGGTCCAGCGCTACGCGGCCGACCTGTGGGACTACTGGGAGCCGGACGGCCACTACGACCTGTTCTTCCGGCGCCTGGAGCGCATCCGGGCCGTCAGCGACCTGACCCGCGTGTTCTTCTCGATGCACTTCGAGCAGCGGTTCAACGACGTCGTCGCGCGCGCCCGGCAGCGGGGCATCCGGCAGGTCTTCGACTTGCGGCGGGTGGACCACTTCGAGTTCTGCGAGGACGCCTTCCTCAAGCGGGAGATCGGCGCGCTGCTGCGCGGCCGCTGATCCCGGCGGCCGCGGGAGGCAGATCACAGAGCCGGCTCCGCACGGGGGCTGGCGCGCTCGTTACCCACCGGTTAAGCTCATACGAGCGAGTACCCCTCGCACATCCGCTGGCGACGGTTTGGTGACGCAGCCGCCGCGAGCGAGGTCGGTTCGGTACACCGTGTACCGCAGTACGACCCGGCTTCGGGACAGAGCCGGTCGGAAGTTCCGCCGTTCCCGGGCGTGTGCACGCCCGTGGGACCGGCAGCACCGGGCGTGTGCGCTTGCAGCCCGGCAACACCCGCATTCATTCCGCACCGTGGTGCGCCTTCCGGCGCACCCGGCGCGCTCCTCGTCGTCACCCTCATTCCTGGAGTCCCGCGATGGCCACTCCCCTGTCCGACTCATCTCTGTCCCCGCTCCGGACGATCGCCGTGGTCGGCCTCGGCACCATGGGCACCGGCATCGCCGAGGTCCTCGCCAAGGCCGGCCGTGAGGTGATCGGCATCGACATCAGCGAGGCCCAGGCCGCCCAGGCCCTCGGCACCCTGGAGGCGGCCACCGCCCGTGCCGTGGCCCGCGGCCGGCTCACCGAGCAGGAGCGCGGCGAGGTGCTGGGCCGTGTCCGCACCACCACCGACCTCACCGCGGCCGCCGCCGCCGACCTCGTCATCGAGGTGGCCCCGGAGTCGTACGAGATCAAGCAGCAGATCTTCCGTGAGCTGGACGGCATCGTCCGCCCCGAGACCATCCTCGCGACCGGCACCAACGCGCTGTCCGTGACCCGGCTGGCCGCCGACTCGGCCCGTCCCGAGCGCGTGCTCGGCCTGCACTTCTTCAACCCGGCGCCGGCGATGCGGCTGGTGGAGGTCGTCTCCTCGGTGCTGACCGCGCCGGGGGCCGTCGCCGCCGTCACCGACCTCGCGGTCGAACTGGGCAAGGAGCCGGTCGCGGTCGGCGACCGCCCCGGCTTCGTCGCCGACGGGCTGCTCTTCGGCTACCTCAACCAGGCCGCCGCGATGTACGAGGCGAGGTACGCCTCCCGCGAGGACATCGACGCCGCCATGCGGCTCGGCTGCGGCCTGCCGATGGGCCCGCTCGCCCTGCTGGACCTCATCGGTGTCGACACCGCCCGCCGGGTCCTGGAGGCCATGTACGCCGAGTCCCGGGACCGGCTGCACGCCCCCGCCCCGATCCTCAAGCAGCTCAGCGAGGCCGGCCTGACGGGCCGCAAGGCCGGGCGCGGCTTCTACACCTACGAGGCACCGGGGAGCAGCGCGGTCGTGCCGGACACGCTGACGCCGGCGCAGGGCGGCTCGCAGGCCCCCGGCCGCGAGGTGCGCTCGGTCGGTGTCGCGGGCTCCGGCACCATGGCCTCCGGCATCGCCGAGGTGTTCGCCAAGGCGGGCTACGACGTCGTCCTGGCCGCCCGCAGCGTGGAGAAGGCCCAGGCGGCGAAGGCCAGGATCGGCAAGTCCCTCGCCCGGTCCGTCGACAAGGGACGGCTGACCGCGGAGGCCGCCGCCGGGATCCTGGACCGGGTCGTCCCGGCGGGCTCCTACGACTCCTTCGCCGACGTGGACCTCGCCGTCGAGGCGGTCGCCGAGGACCTGGAGATCAAGCGGCAGCTGTTCGCCACGCTGGACAAGGTGTGCAAGCCGGGCGCGGTCCTGGCCACGACCACCTCGTCCCTGCCCGTGGTGGCCTGCGCCCGCGCCACCTCGCGCCCGCAGGACGTGATCGGCATGCACTTCTTCAACCCGGCGCCGGCCATGAAGCTGGTCGAGGTCGTGCGCACGGTGCTGACCGCCGACGACGTGCACGCGACGGTCCGTGAGGTGTGCGGCCGGATCAAGAAGCACCCGGTCGACTGCGGGGACCGCGCGGGCTTCATCGTGAACGCGCTGCTCTTCCCGTACCTCAACAACGCCATCAAGATGGTCGAGGAGCACTATGCGTCCCTCGACGACATCGACGCGGCCATGAAGCTCGGCGGCGGCTACCCGATGGGGCCGTTCGAACTCCTGGACGTGGTCGGCCTGGACGTCTCGCTGGCCATCGAGAAGGTGCTGCACCGCGAGTTCCGCGACCCGGGACTGGCCCCGGCGCCGCTGCTGGAGCACCTGGTGGCCGCGGGCTGCCTCGGCCGCAAGACCGGCCGCGGCTTCCGCGAGTATGCCCGCCGCTGACGGCGTCGGCGACTGGTTCCGGACGGACGCGGACTGGGGCGGACTGCTCGACCCGGGCGGCTCGCCCCCGCCCGCCCGGCCCGGCGGTCCCCCGCCCTCCGCGGACGGGGGACATCCCGGACCTGCGCATCGAGCTGCGCACATGCAGTACGTTCGGGTCATGTCCCAGCCCGCCAAGTCCTCACGTACACCAGCTACGCCCGACGCGCCGGAAAGTGCCGCAGGCAGTCGCGCCGCCGCCCAGCGGCTCAAGATGCGCCGAGAGCTGGCGGCCGCAGCCATGGAGCTGTTCGCGACCAAGGGGTACGAGGCGACCACCGTCGACGAGATCGCGGCCGCCGCCGGGGTCGCCCGCCGCACCTTCTTCCGTCACTTCCGTTCCAAGGAAGAGGCGATCTTCCCGGACCACGACGACACCCTGGTCCGTGCGGAGGCGGTGCTCAACGCCGCTCCCGCGCACGAGCACCCGCTCGACACGGTGTGCCGCGGCATCAAGGAAGTCATGAGGATGTACGCGGCCCGGCCCGAGATCTCGGTCGCCCGCTACAAGCTCACGCGCGAGGTGCCCACGCTGCGCGAGGCCGAGATCGCCTCCGTGGCCCGCTACGAGCGCCTGTTCACCCGCTATCTGCTCGGCCACTTCGACGAGCACGCGCACGCCGACGACGCCAACGACGACCCGCTGCTGGCCGAGGTCGCCGCCTCGGCCGTGGTCACCGCCCACAACCACGTGCTCCGGCGCTGGCTGCGCGCGGGCGGCCAGGGGGACGTGGAGGCCCAGCTGGACCACGCCTTCGCCATCGTCCGCAAGACCTTCGGCAGCGGCATCGGGGCCGGCCGCGGCCCGGCTGCCGGGGCGTCCGGGGCGAGCGCGCCGGCGACGGTGTCCGCGCACGGCGAGGTGCTGGTCACGGTCGCCCGTACTGACGCCCCGCTGGACGAGGTCATGCGGACCATCGAGGAGGCGCTGAAGGAGCGCTGAGAGCCTCGCCCGCCCTGTGATGACGGCCACCCCTCGGGGTGGCCGTTTTGGCATGCCAGGAGCCGATTTCAAGCGGATTTCAAGGCGCGTTCGATCGATCATCGCTCATTTGTTACGTAAAGATTTCATCTGAGGCCAACTCCTGGCACTCAGTGCCTTGCCACCTGACACGCGGTGTCATACGTTGAAGGAGTCCGGGCGGCCGGCGAGCAGAGACCGTTCGCTCGCCGGCTGTCCCCGCAAGCTCATGGCCTGCGCGCCCGGACGCCTGCGTCACAGGCAACCTCCCGCGCCACAAAGCGCTGCCGAAGCACCACTGAGCCGAACCGACGGCACACCCTCGAAAACCCTCAGCAGCACTCATCGCAGCACCGACGATCCCCCAGCGCCCCTCCCTCAGGGCGCTCACCGCCGGAGGCAACACCGTGACCGTGAAGGACATCCTGGACGCGATCCAGTCGAAGGACGCCACGTCCGCCGACTTCGCCGCCCTGCCGCTCCCCGAGTCGTACCGCGCGATCACCGTGCACAAGGACGAGACGGAGATGTTCGCGGGCCTGCAGACCCGCGACAAGGACCCGCGCAAGTCGATCCACCTGGACGACGTCCCCGTGCCCGAACTGGGCCCGGGCGAGGCCCTGGTGGCCGTCATGGCCTCCTCGGTCAACTACAACTCGGTGTGGACCTCGATCTTCGAGCCACTGTCCACCTTCGGGTTCCTGGAGCGCTACGGCCGCACCAACGAGCTGGCCAAGCGCCACGACCTGCCCTACCACATCATCGGCTCCGACCTCGCGGGCGTCGTCCTGCGCACCGGCCCCGGCGTCAACGCCTGGAAGCCCGGTGACGAGGTCGTCGCCCACTGTCTGTCCGTCGAACTGGAGTCCTCCGACGGCCACAACGACACGATGCTCGACCCGGAGCAGCGCATCTGGGGCTTCGAGACCAACTTCGGCGGCCTCGCCGAGATCGCCCTGGTCAAGTCCAACCAGCTGATGCCGAAGCCGGGCCACCTGAGCTGGGAGGAGGCCGCCGCCCCGGGTCTGGTCAACTCCACCGCGTACCGGCAGCTGGTGTCCCGCAACGGCGCCGGCATGAAGCAGGGCGACAACGTCCTCATCTGGGGCGCGAGCGGCGGCCTCGGCTCCTACGCGACGCAGTTCGCGCTGGCCGGCGGCGCCAACCCGATCTGTGTCGTCTCCAGCGACCAGAAGGCGGACATCTGCCGGTCCATGGGCGCCGAGGCGATCATCGACCGCAACGCCGAGGGCTACAAGTTCTGGAAGGACGAGCAGACCCAGGACCCGAAGGAGTGGAAGCGCTTCGGCAAGCGCATCCGTGAACTCACCGGCGGCGAGGACATCGACATCGTCTTCGAGCACCCGGGCCGCGAGACCTTCGGTGCCTCCGTGTTCGTCACCCGCAAGGGCGGCACGATCACCACCTGCGCCTCGACCTCGGGCTACATGCACGAGTACGACAACCGCTACCTGTGGATGTCGCTGAAGCGCATCATCGGCTCCCACTTCGCGAACTACCGCGAGGCATGGGAGGCCAACCGGCTCATCGCCAAGGGCAAGATCCACCCGACCCTGTCGAAGACCTACTCCCTCGAGGACACCGGCCAGGCGGCCTACGACGTCCACCGCAACCTGCACCAGGGCAAGGTCGGCGTGCTGTGCCTGGCCCCCGAGGAGGGCCTCGGGGTGCGCGACGAGCAGATGCGCGCGAAGCACCTCGACGCGATCAACCGCTTCCGGAACATCTGAGGACACCCGAGGTCATAGATGACTGAGCGTCAGAAGGACCGGCCGTGGCTCATGCGCACGTACGCCGGCCACTCCACGGCGGAGGCGTCCAACGAGCTGTACCGGCGCAACCTCGCCAAGGGCCAGACAGGGCTGTCGGTGGCGTTCGACCTGCCGACCCAGACCGGCTACGACTCCGACCACATCCTCGCCCGCGGCGAGGTCGGCCGGGTCGGGGTGCCCGTCGCGCACCTCGGTGACATGCGCCGGCTGTTCCAGGACATCCCCCTGGAGCAGATGAACACCTCGATGACGATCAACGCCACCGCCATGTGGCTGCTGGCGCTCTACCAGGTCGTCGCCGAGGAGCAGGGCGCGGACATCACCAAGCTCCAGGGCACGACCCAGAACGACATCGTCAAGGAGTACCTCTCCCGCGGGACGCACGTCTTCCCGCCGGGGCCGAGCCTCCGGCTGACGACGGACATGATCGCGTACACGGTCTCCCACATCCCGAAGTGGAACCCGATCAACATCTGCAGCTACCACCTGCAGGAGGCCGGGGCCACGCCGGTGCAGGAGATCGCGTACGCGATGTCCACCGCCATCGCCGTCCTCGACGCCGTGCGCGACTCCGGCCAGGTGCCGCAGGAGCGCATGGGTGACGTGGTCGCCCGCATCTCCTTCTTCGTGAACGCGGGCGTCCGCTTCGTCGAGGAGATGTGCAAGATGCGGGCGTTCGGCCGCATCTGGGACAAGGTCACCCGTGAGCGGTACGGCATCGAGAACCCCAAGCAGCGCCGGTTCCGGTACGGCGTCCAGGTCAACTCGCTCGGCCTGACCGAGGCGCAGCCGGAGAACAACGTCCAGCGGATCGTGCTGGAGATGCTGGCCGTCACCCTCTCCAAGGACGCACGCGCGCGTGCCGTGCAGCTCCCGGCCTGGAACGAGGCGCTGGGCCTGCCCCGGCCCTGGGACCAGCAGTGGTCGCTGCGCATCCAGCAGGTGCTCGCCTACGAGAGCGACCTTCTGGAGTACGAGGACATCTTCGAGGGCTCCAAGGTCATCGAGGCGAAGGTGGACCAGCTGGTCGCGGACGTCCTCGCGGAGATGGACCGCATCCAGGAGATGGGCGGCGCGATGGCCGCCGTGGAGTCCGGCTACCTGAAGTCGCAGCTGGTCTCCTCGCACGCCGAGCGCCGGGCCCGGATCGAGTCCGGCCAGGAGAAGATCGTCGGCGTCAACGTCTTCGAGGGCACCGAGCCGAACCCGCTCACGGCCGACCTGGACACCGCGATCCAGACGGTGGACCCGGCGGTCGAGAACCGGGTCATCGAGTCGCTGCAGCGCTGGCGGGACACCCGCTACCAGCCGCCCTTCAACCACCCGCGTCCCTGCAAGGCGCTGGAGCGGCTGAAGGAGGCGGCCAAGGGCACCGCCAACCTCATGGAGGCCACGCTGGAGTGCGCCCGCGCCGGTGTCACCACCGGCGAGTGGGCGGGCGCCCTGCGCGAGGTGTTCGGCGAGTACCGGGCACCCACGGGAGTCTCCTCGGCACCGGTCGCCGTCCCCGTCGAGGCCGGCTCCGCCCTCGCCGGGGTCCGCGCCAAGGTGGACGCCACCGCCCGCGACCTGGGCTCCGGCAAGCTGCGCTTCCTGGTCGGCAAGCCCGGCCTGGACGGGCACTCCAACGGCGCCGAGCAGATCGCCGTACGGGCCCGTGACGCCGGCTTCGAAGTGGTCTACCAGGGCATCCGGCTGACGCCCGAGCAGATCGTGGACGCCGCCCTCGCCGAGGACGTGCACGCCGTCGGCCTGTCCATCCTCTCCGGCTCGCACGCCCAGCTCGTCCCGGACGTGCTGGAACGCCTCCGTGTGGCCGGTGCCACAGATATACCGGTGATCGCCGGTGGCATCATCCCGAATGGTGACGCCGAGCAGCTCAGGGAAGCCGGAGTGGCCGCGGTCTTCACCCCGAAGGACTTCGACATCACCGGAATCATCGGCCGCATCGTCGACGAGATCCGGAAAGCGAACAAGCTCGACCCCCTGGAGGTCCCCGCATGACCACGCCCGTCAACCGTCTGCGTCCGCGGCGCTCCTGCCTCGCGGTCCCGGGAAGCAACCCCCGCTTCCTGGAGAAGGCGCAGGGCCTCCCCGCCGACCAGGTCTTCCTGGACCTCGAGGACGCGTGCGCCCCGCTCGCCAAGCCCGAGGCGCGGCACACGATCGTCAAGTTCCTCAACGAGGGCGACTGGACCGGCAAGACGCGGGTCGTGCGCGTCAACGACTGGACGACCGAGTGGACGTACCGCGACGTCGTGACGGTGGTCGAGGGCGCCGGCCAGAACCTCGACTGCATCATGCTGCCGAAGGTGCAGACGGCCCAGCAGGTCGTCGCCCTGGACCTGCTGCTCACGCAGATCGAGAAGACGATGGGCTTCGAGGTCGGCAAGATCGGCATCGAGGCGCAGATCGAGAACGCGCAGGGCCTCAACAACGTCAACGAGATCGCGCAGGCCTCTCCGCGCGTGGAGACGATCATCTTCGGCCCGGCCGACTTCATGGCGTCCATCAACATGAAGTCGCTGGTCGTGGGCGAGCAGCCGCCCGGCTACCCGGCGGACGCCTACCACTACATCCTGATGAAGATCCTGATGGCCGCCCGCGCCAACAACCTCCAGGCGATCGACGGTCCCTACCTCCAGATCCGCAACATCGACGGCTACCGCGAGGTCGCCCGGCGCGCCGCGGCCCTGGGCTTCGACGGCAAGTGGGTGCTGCACCCGGGCCAGGTCGAGGCGTCCAACGAGATCTTCTCGCCCTCCCAGGAGGACTACGACCACGCCGAGCTGATCCTGGACGCGTACGACTACTACACCTCCGAGGCGGGCGGCAAGAAGGGCTCCGCGATGCTCGGCGACGAGATGATCGACGAGGCCAGCCGCAAGATGGCCCTGGTCATCTCGGGCAAGGGCCGGGCCGCCGGCATGCAGCGCACGTCGAAGTTCGAGATCCCGGAGGCCTGAGCGCGATGCAGTTCGGACGCACCTACGAGGAGTTCGAGGTCGGGGCGACGTACAAGCACTGGCCGGGCAAGACGGTCACCGAGTACGACGACCACCTGTTCTGTCTCCTCACCATGAATCACCACCCGCTCCACATGGACACGAACTACGCCGAGAAGACGACGGACTTCGGCAAGAACGTGGTGGTCGGGAACTACATCTACTCCCTCCTGCTCGGCATGTCCGTCCCGGACATCTCCGGCAAGGCGATCGCCAACCTGGAGATCGAGTCGCTCAAGCACGTCGCGCCGACCTTCCACGGCGACACGATCTACGGCGAGACGACCGTGCTGGACAAGTGGCCGTCGAAGTCGAAGAACGACCGCGGCATCGTCTACGTCGAGACCAAGGGCTACAAGCAGGACGGCACGCTCGTGTGTGTCTTCCGCCGCAAGGTCATGGTGCCCACCGAGACGTACATCAAGGAGCGCGGCGGCGAGCAGCCGGGCCGCCCGGAACTCAAGCAGCAGGAGAAGTAGGCCATGGCCCGTCTCGCCCAGACCGCCGGTCTGACCGACGTCCAGCAGGAGATCCTCTCCACCGTCCGGGACTTCGTCGACAAGGAGATCATCCCTGTCGCGACCGAGCTGGAGCACCGCGACGAGTACCCGCAGCAGATCGTGGACGGCCTGAAGGAACTCGGCCTGTTCGGTCTGATGATCCCCGAGGAGTACGGGGGCCTGGGCGAGTCGCTGCTCACCTACGCGCTGTGCGTGGAGGAGATCGCCCGCGGCTGGATGTCGGTGTCCGGCATCATCAACACCCACTTCATCGTCGCGTACATGCTCAAGCAGCACGGCACGCAGGAGCAGAAGGACCACTTCCTGCCGAGGATGGCGGCCGGCGACATCCGGGGCGCCTTCTCGATGTCGGAGCCGGGCCTGGGCTCCGATGTGTCGGCCATCACGTCGAAGGCGGTCAAGGACGGCGACGAGTACGTCCTGAACGGCCAGAAGATGTGGCTGACGAACGGCGGTACGTCGTCCTTGGTGGCCGTTCTCGTCCGGAGTGACGAAGGACACCCCGAGGGCACCGCGCCCCACAAGTCGATGACCACCTTCCTGGTCGAGAAGGAGCCGGGCTTCGGCGAGGTCCGCCCGGGCCTCACCATCCCCGGCAAGATCGACAAGATGGGGTACAAGGGCGTCGACACCACCGAGTTGATCATGGACGGCCTGCGGATTCCGGCCGACCGGGTACTCGGAGGGGTGACCGGCCGAGGTTTTTACCAAATGATGGACGGCGTCGAGGTCGGCCGGGTCAATGTGGCGGCGCGTGGCTGCGGTGTGGCCCAGCGCGCCTTCGAGCTGGGCGTGCAGTACGCCCAGCAGCGGCAGACCTTCGGCAAGCCGATCGCCCAGCACCAGGCCATCCAGTTCAAGCTCGCGGAGATGGCCACCAAGGTCGAGGCCGCCCATGCAATGATGGTCAACGCGGCACGCAAAAAGGATTCCGGGGAACGAAACGACCTCGAGGCCGGGATGGCGAAGTACCTCGCCTCCGAGTACTGCAAGGAGGTCGTGGAGGATGCCTTCCGGATCCACGGCGGCTACGGCTTCTCCAAGGAGTACGAGATCGAGCGCCTCTACCGGGAGGCCCCGATGCTGCTCATCGGTGAAGGTACCGCCGAGATCCAGAAAATGATCATCGGGCGCAGGCTGCTCGAAGAGTATCGGTTCCAGGGCTGATTGTTCGGATTCGGGGTGTTTTCTTCGAGAAGAAGATCACACCCCGTATGCGGCCTTCAGCCGCCGACTCGGCAGACTGGCTTGCCCAGTTGCAGCCCGCGCCCGGTACGATCCCGGGAAAGCCGCCGTCCCCCGTCAGAGCGCGGCATCATCCGCTACGAAGGTCATCCATGCCCCACAGCCAAACCTCTGCACCTCGCGACAGCCGAGCCGGCGTACGCCTTGCGCGCGGAGCATCGCCGTGGCTTCTTCCGACCGTCGCCACCGCGGCCCTCAGCCTGGCCCGTGCTCGCCGTTCGGGCGTGGCCAAGGCCGTCGCCGTGCCCGCCACCGCGCTCGCGGCGGGCATGCTGTGGTTCTTCCGCGACCCCGAGCGCGAGATCACCCAGGGCCGGGTCATCTCGCCCGCCGACGGTGTGGTGCAGAGCATCATGCCGTGGAAGGACGGGCGCACCCGCGTCGCGATCTTCATGAGCCCGCTCAACGTCCACGTCAACCGCGCGCCCCTCGCGGGCACGGTGACGTCGGTCGAGCACATCCCCGGCGGCTTTGTTCCGGCTTTCAACAAGGAGAGCGAGAACAACGAGCGCGTAGTCTGGCATTTCGACACCGAACTCGGCGACATCGAGATGATCCAGATCGCCGGCGCGGTGGCCCGCCGCATCGTGCCGTACCTCCCGGAGGGCACGAAGGTCGAGCAGGGCGACCGTATCGGTCTGATCCGGTTCGGCTCGCGTGTCGACCTCTACCTGCCGGAGGGCGTGGAGGTCGCGGTCGAGGTCGGTCAGAAGACCGTGGCTGGGGTGACTCGCATTGACCGTGATTGATCCGGAAACCCAGGCGGGCTGGGTGCCCGAGGCCGATGAGGTGGACGAAGAGGAGGAGATGCCCCTCTCTCTCCGCCTGTCGATAGCGGACACCCTCACCCTGGGCAACGCCACGTGCGGCTTCATGGCGGTGTACTTCACCACCACCGGGATCCTCATCCCGCACCTCACCGGCAGCCAGGAATCCGGCATGGCCCGCCACAGCGCGGCCACGGCGGTCATCCTGATGCTCTGCGCGGCGGTGTTCGACCTGTTCGACGGCCTGGTGGCGCGGAAGCTGCGCTCCTCCCCCATGGGTGCGGAGCTGGACAACCTGTCCGACCTGATCAGCTTCGGCCTCGCGCCGGCCTACTTCGTGCTGGTCTACGGCATGGTCGCGGATGACGCGCACCAGAGAGTGGCGGCGCTCGGGGCAATCGTGGTGCTCCTGGCCGTCGTGCTCCGCCTGGCCCGCTTCTCGTGCGTGACCATGAAGGACGGCATGTTCCAGGGCATGCCCTCGCCGTTCGGCGCGCTGACGGTCGTCTCGATCGTGCTGCTGGAGCTGCCGTTCGTGGCGACGCTGCTGGCGATCCTGGGCACGGCCTGGCTGATGGTGAGCCGGGTCGAGTACCCGAAGCCGCGGGGCCGCCTCGCCGGCGCGATGCTTACCTGGATCGTGCTGTCCATGGGCCTGCTGGCGGCCTGGGCCTTCGACGCGCCCAGCGGACAGCTGCTGCTCCAGACGGGCTGCGCGCTGCAGCTGGTCATGGGCGCGGTGATCCCGCTGTTCGCCACGGCTCGGCGGGTGAACAACTTCCGCGACAACCGTCGTGAGGCTCGGGCGGCGCAGCTGCCGTAGAGCGCTTGAAAGACGAGGGGCCCCTTACCCGGGTTGGGTAAGGGGCCCCTCGCTTGTGCGCCCGCCCTGGGGGCTCCGCCCCCGACCCCCCGCCTTCCCACCCGCCCAGCCGACTCGGCCGGCTGGAAAGGTGCCGCGCAGGGGCCGGTCGGCCAGGGAGGCGCCGCGCCGGGGTTCCGGTCGGCTGGAAAGGTGCCGCGCCAGCGTCCCGGTCGGCCAGGAAGGCGCCGCGCCGGGGCCGGTCGGCTGGACAGGGGTAGCGCTGGGCGGCGCGGTCGGCTGGGCGGGTGCCCTCTCGGCCTGCCGAGTCGGGTGGTGGGTGGGCAATGGGCCGGGGGTCTGGGGGCGGAGCCCCCAGGGGCCTCAGGCCAAGCGGTCCTCAGCGATCCGGGCGGCGACCCGTTCAAGGATCGGTCCGGCGTCCGCGATGCACTTCGCCACGTCCGGCTCGACGGACGTCAGGGGGTAGGCCTGGGCAATGCCGGCCCGGAGCAGTGCCTCCGCCGGGAGGGCAAGCCGGCCGCAGACCGCCACGACGTCCTTGCCCGCGGCCCGCGCCGCCGAGGCCACCCCCGCCGGCGCCTTCCCGTGCAGCGTCTGCTCGTCCAGCGACCCCTCACCGGTGATGACCAGCGAGGCCCGCTCCAGGGCGGGCGCGAAGCCCAGCACGTCCAGCATGACCTCGATGCCGGGCCGGAAGCGGGCACCCAGCAGGAGGGCGCCGTAGCCGATGCCGCCCGCCGCACCCGCGCCCGGGGACGCCGCGTACTCGGCGGCCCGCGGCCCGGCCTCCGCCTCCAGCACCTTCGCGAAGTGGGCCAGCGCCGCGTCCAGCGTCTCTACGTCCTCCGGCGACGCGCCCTTCTGCGGGCCGTACACGGCGGGCGCGCCCTTCGGCCCGGTCAGCGGGTTGTCGACGTCGCTTGCGAGGACCAGCTCGACCGAGGACAGCCGCGGGTCGAGACCGGACAGGTCCGCGCGGGCGAGGTCGGCCAGTCCGCCGCCGCCCGGCGCCACCGGCTCCCCGTCCTCGTTCAGGAACCGGGCGCCCAGCGCGGCCAGCATGCCCGCACCGCCGTCCGTCGTGGCGCTGCCGCCGACGCCGAACACGATGGTGCGCGCGCCCGCGTCCAGCGCGGCGCGCAGGAGTTCCCCGGAGCCGTACGTGGACGCGGTCAGCGGGGCGAAGACACCGGCCGGCAGCCGCTGGAGCCCGCTCGCCTCGGCCATCTCCACGACCGCCGTGCCGTCGCGCAGCGCGAACGCGGCCGTCACCTCCTGGCCGAGCGGTCCGGCGACCCGGACCTCGTGCCGCTCGAAACCGGCCGCGACCGCCGCGTCCACGGTCCCGTCGCCGCCGTCGGCCACGGGCAGCGCCTCGACCTCGAGGTCCGGCACGACCCTGCGCAGCCCGGCCGTCACCCGCTCGGCGACCTGCACGGCCGTCAGCGAGCCCTTGAACTTGTCCGCGGCGATGAGCACCCGACGGGTCTCGTTCACTGCAGCGTCCGCCACCTTGTCTTCCCCTTGCTCTCCGGGCCCCGCACACGTCGGGGCCAGTCGCGCCGCTGTGACCATAACCGCAGGACACCCCCGCCGTCATGCGCCGCCCGAACGGTGGGAAGCCGCGGGGAGCCGGCCGGGCAGAACGGGTACACCCCTGCCATGGGTACCCAGGGCACCGGACCGGACCTCGCCGACCGCATCCTCGGCGGCTGGCTCGGCCGGATCGCGGGCAACATGCTCGGCAAGCCGGTCGAACAGGGCGAGGTGTGGACCCGCGACCGCATCGACCGCTATCTGCGCCGGGCCGCGGCCCTGCCGCTGACCGACTATCTCCCCGAGCCCGCCGACCCGGCCGAGGCCGCCGTGCTGCGCCCGGAGTGGCGCCAGTGCGTGCGCGGCCGGATCCACGGCAGCTGCCGGGACGACGACGTGGACTACGCGATCCTCGGCCTGCACCTGCTGGAGACGCACGGCTTCGGCTTCAGCACCGAGCAGGTCGGCGACCTGTGGCTGCTCAGGCTGCCGTACCTGCAGACGTTCACGGCGGAGCGGGCCGCCTACCGCAACCTGGCGAACGGGATGAAGCCGCCGCTGACGGCGACGTACGACAACCCGTACCAGGAGTGGATCGGCGCGCTGATCCGCGCGGACGTCTACGGCTGGACCTGCCCCGGTGACCCCGTCCGGGCCGCCGGTCTGGCCCGCCGGGACGCGGTGCTGTCGCACACCGGCAACGGCGTCTACGGCGCCATGTGGGCCGCCGCGCTGGTCTCGGCGGCCTTCACCGCCCCGGCCGTGCGGGACGCGCTGCAGGCCGCGCTCGGCGTGATCCCGGCGAGCAGCCGCCTCGCCCGTACCGTCCGCCGGGTCGCGACCCTGCACGAGACGCGGCTGCCCTGGGAGGAGACGCTGGCGACCGTGGCCGCGGAGACCGCCGGACTCGGCTGGATCCACACCGTCCCGAACGCGGCCGTCCTCGTCGCCGGGCTGCTGTACGGCGACGGCGACTTCACCCGGACCATCGCCCTGACCGTGCGCGGTGGTCTGGACACCGACTCCAACGGCGCGACAGCCGGTTCGGTGGCCGGCGTGCTCACCGGCGCGGCCGCCATTCCGGCCCAGTGGCAGGACCCGCTGGAGGACACGGTCCGCAGCGCGGTGTTCGGCTTCGACGGCGTACGGATCAGTGCGCTGGCCGAACGCACCCTGCGCCTGGTGACGAGCGGGACGTAGCGGCGGAGCGGCTGGTTACCCTTCCTGGATGACCACCACTCCTGACTTCGCCGCGTACATCGCGGGCCTGCCGCGCGTCCTCGCCGGTGCCGCCGCGCTCTTCCGGGACGCCGAGGGCCGGGTGCTGCTCGTCGAGCCCAACTACCGTGAGGGCTGGGCGCTTCCGGGCGGCACGATCGAGTCCGACGACGGGGAGACCCCGCGGCAGGGCGCCCGCCGGGAGACGCTGGAGGAGATCGGGCTCGACCGGGAACTCGGCCGGCTGCTGGCCGTGGACTGGGTGCACGGCGCGGGCCTGCCCCCGCTGGTGGCGTACCTGTACGACGGCGGGATCCTCACGGAGGCCGATCTGAAGGCCGTGCGCCTGCAGGAGGAGGAACTGCTGTCCTGGCGGCTGGTCGCCCGTGACGAACTCGCCGCGCACCTGCCGGAGGTGCTCGGCCGCCGCGTGCTGACCGCCCTGGACGTCCTCGCCGACGGCTCGGGCACGGCGGAACTGGAGAACGGCCACCGGGTGGCATGACGGCCACCCCGCGCCCCCGGGCGGCCCCCCTCCACAGGCCACCTCGCACCAACCGCTCAGCCTTCCCACCCGGACCGCTCAGGCCTCGCCCCGGCCGCTCAGCCGGACGGCCTGCGGCCGTTTATCCGTTCGCCGCGGCACGACGCCCCGCCCTACCCTCGGTGCCATGACCAAGCCGCTCGTCGCCGTCTTCACCGGGGCCGGCATCTCGACCGACTCCGGCATCCCCGACTACCGCGGTCCGAACGGGCTGTGGCGGCGGGATCCGGAGGCCGAGAAGCTCGTGACGTACGAGTACTACATGGCGGATCCGGAGATCCGGCGGCGGGCCTGGCGGATGCGGCGCGAGAACGCGACGACGGCGGTCGAGCCGAACGCCGCGCACCGGGCAGTCGTGGAGCTGGAGCGGTCCGGCGTCCCGGTGCGGGTGATCACACAGAACGTGGACGGCCTGCACCAGCTCGCCGGGATGCCCGACCGCAAGGTGCTGGAACTGCACGGCAGCGCGCGGAGCGTGGTGTGCACGCAGTGCGGGGCGTGCGGGCCGATGGAGGAGGTCCTGGCCCGGGTGGACGCCGGTGAGGACGACCCGGCCTGCCTGGCGTGCGGGGGCGTCCAGAAGTCCGCGACGGTGATGTTCGGCCAGCGGCTGGACCCCGTCGTCCTGGGCCAGGCCCTGTCGATCAGCAAGGCGTGCACGGTGTTCGTCGCCGTCGGCAGCAGTCTTCAGGTGCAGCCCGCCGCCGGCCTGGTCGGGGTCGCCGCCGACAACGGCGCCCACCTGATCATCGTCAACGCCGAGCCGACGCCGTACGACGAACTCGCGCAGGAGGTCGTCCGCGAGCCGATCGGCACCGCCCTGCCCGAACTCCTGCGCCGCCTGCGGAGCCAGGAGACCTGGGGCCGGGCGCCGTCCGCCGGGCCGGGGGGCTGAGGGCCGGGGGCCTGAGGGCCGGGGGTGGCGGGTCTGTTCCGTAGTGCCACGTCGCACGGCGAGCCCGGCCGGACCGCGAGGTTCGTCGCGGTCCGGCCGGGGCTGTGGTCACCTGACGTCGACGACCTTCATGTTGTACGGGAAGCCGGAGGAGCCGCAGTTGAGCGTCGCCGCCTTCTCCATGCCCCGCGTGCGGTAACCCTCGGTGCCCTTGTAGGGGCCCCGGGCGCCGCCCGGGCCGCCGCAGTACGCCTGCACGTTCCAGGTGCCGCTGCCCGACCTGCACCAGCCGACGGCCACGTGCTCATTGGTGTGCGACACGTACGCGGTACAGCCGGTCGGTCCGCCCGGTACCGCCTGTGCCGACGGCGCGATACCCAGCGTCACGCCCGCGCCCAGCAGGCCGATCGTCGACGCGGCCGTTGCGAACCTCTTGAGTGTGCTGGTCATGCACTCCCCCGTTCGGATTCGAAAGGATCTTCTAACCCGCGCGACGGTAGTCGGGCACAGGAACAGGCGCGTCATTCCGGAGGATGAGCAAGTAGCCGCTCCTTGTGGTGTATTGCCCGCCCACCCCCGCTGACCGGCACCCGCGTCAGGCGTCAGAAGAGGGCCGTTCCCGCCTCGAAGTGGAGCAGGCGGCGTTTGCGGTCCAGGCCGCCGCCGTAGCCGGTGAGGTCTCCGCCCGCGCCGATCACTCGGTGGCAGGGCACGATGATGCCGACCGGGTTCTTGCCGTTGGCGAGGCCGACGGCGCGGGACGCCTTGGGATTGCCGAGGGTTTCGGCGAGTTCGCCGTAGGTGCGGGTCTCGCCGTACGGGATGCGGGTCAGCTGCTGCCAGACGCTGCGCTGGAACAGGGTGCCGTGCAGGCGGAGTTCGACCGTGAACTCCTTCAACTCGCCCGCGAAGTAGGCCGACAGCTGCTCCTCTGCCGCCGCGAAGGGGGCGTCGTCACGTGCGCCGAACGTCTCCTCGGGAGGGCGGTGGCGCTGGTCGGTCATGTAGAGGCCGCACAGGGCGCCGTCGTCGGCGACGAGGGTGAGCGGGCCGTAGGGGCTGTCGATGACGGTGTGCTGCTTCATGTCGTGGTCCTCAAGCCGGCAGGTGGTTGATGGGGTGGGTGTCGGTCGCCCACAGGTACTGGACCGCGTACGCCCGCCAGGGGCGCCAGCTCGCCGCGCGGGCGGTGAGCGCGGCCGGGGTGGACGGCAGGCCCAGTTCCGCGGCGGCGCGCCGGACGCCGAGGTCGGTGGGGAGGAAGGCGTCGGGGTCGCCGAGGGCGCGCATGGCGATGACGTCCACGGTCCACGGGCCGAAGCCGGGCAGCTCGAGCAGTCGCGCGCGCGATTCCGCCCAGTCCGCCTCCACACCCAGGTGCAGGGTGCCGGCCGCCAACCGGCTCACGAGGGTGGTGAAGGTGGTGCGCCGGGTGCGGGGCATCGCCAGGGTCCCTGGATCGACGCCGGCCAGCGCCTCGGGGGACGGGAAGAGGTGGGTGAGGCCGCCCTCGGGGTCGTCCAGGGGCTTGCCGTGCGCGGTGACCAGGCGGGCCGCGTGGGTGCGGGCGGCGGCCGTGGACACCTGCTGCCCGAGCACGGCACGGACGGCGAACTCGGCCTCGTCGACCGTGCGCGGCACCCGGCGGCCGGGCGCCTTGTCGACGAGCGGCGCGAGCAGCGGGTCGGCGCGCAGCCGGTCGTCCACGGCGACGGGGTCGGCGTCCAGGTCGAGCATGCGGCGGCAGCGGCTGATGGCCACGGTCAGGTCGCGCAGGTCGCTCAGGGTGAGGCGGCAGGCGATGTGGTCGGGGCGGGGGGCGAGGGCCACGATGCCGTGGCCGTACGGCAGCCGCAGCGTGCGCCGGTAGGCGCCGTCGCGCCACTCCTCGACGCCGGGTACCGCCGTGGCGGCGAGGTGGCCGAAGAGGTTGGACGGCTCGAGCGGGGCGCGGAACGGCAGCCGCAGGGTGAGCGCGCCCGGGGTGCCCGTGCCCGTACCGCTCCTCGGTGCCCGGGAGCGCAGGTCGCTCGGGGACAGGGCGAAGACCTCGCGGACGGTGTCGTTGAAGGTGCGGATGGAGGAGAAGCCGGCCGCGAACGCGATCTCCGCCATGGGCAGCGGTGTGGTCTCGATGAGCAGCCGCGCGGTCCGGGCGCGCTGGGCACGGGCCAGCGCGAGGGGTCCGGCGCCCAGCTCGGCGAGCAGCTGCCGCTCCACCTGCCGGGTGCTGTAGCCGAGCCGGGCGGCGAGTCCGGGTACGCCCTCGCGGTCCACGACACCGTCGGCGATCAGCCGCATGGCGCGGGCCACCAGGTCGGCGCGCTGGTTCCACTCCGGGGAGCCCGGGCTGGTGTCCGGGCGGCACCGCTTACAGGCGCGGAACCCGGCCTGCTGGCAGGCGGCGGCGCTCGGGTAGAACGTCATGTTCTCCGGCTTGGGCGGCACGACGGGGCAGCTCGGCCGGCAGTAGATCCGGGTGGTCAGGACGGCCGTGAAGAACCACCCGTCGAACCGCGCGTCCTTGGACTGCACGGCGTGTACGCAGCGTTCCCGGTCGAGGTGCATTCCCCTGTGCATTCCGGTGTGCGTTCCTGCGTGCGTCCCGCTCCGCACACTGGTCCGCGTCCCGGTCTGAACGCCTGCCTCCGTCCCGGTCTCCGTCGCGGTCTCCGTCGCGGTTTCCGTCCCCGCCCCCGCCGCCGGCCGAGTGCCGGTGCCTGTCCGGCCGCCCGGCTGCTTCCCTGGCCGACGGGCTGTGCGAATGCCTTCGTGCATTCCTGTCTGCATGCCTCCAGCATCGGCCACCGGGGTCCCCGCGGCTGGCGGAAATCCGACACCTACGTGGGCCTGGCCAGCAGCCCGACGCGCGCCGGTCTTCGGCAGCTACGGCTTCCTCTGGTCCCTCGGCTAGTCCCTCGGCTAGTCCCTCGGCTGCACGCTCGGTTCGCTGCTCGGCGAGCCGCCGGTGCGGGCCGGCGGAGCCCGGACCCGGTCAGCCGGTGTGCCCGTGGCGGAATCTGGTGATCCAGTCGGCGGTGGCCCGCAGTCCGCCGAAGGTGTAGAAGTGCACCTTCACCTCGCCGTGGCGTCCGGCGTCGTACCGCTCGGCCAGGGTGTGCAGGAAGCGGTCCGGACCGGTCGTACCCATGAGGTTGGTCAGCGAGAACCCGTACTTGCGGGCCACGGAGGCGCTGGTGCCGATGCCGAAGCGGGTGGCGTAGCCGAGCAGCCGGCGCACGCCGGCCGGGCCGGGGACGCCGATGCGGACGGGCAGGTGCACGCCCCGGGCGCGGAGGGCCTCGAGCCAGGCGAGGACGGGGTCGACGTCGAAACCGAACTGGGTGATGACGTCACCGGTGAACCGGTGGGCGCCGATGGCCGCCGCCTTGTCCGTGAGCGCGGACCACAGGACCCGGTCGGCTATGCCGGGGTGGCCCTCCGGGTAGCCGGTGATGCCCACGTGCCGGACGCCGTGGTGCTGGAGCAGCCCGGTGCGCAGCACGGCGAGCGCGTCCTCGTAGGGGCCCTCGGGCCGGGCGGGGTCGCCGCCGACCACGAACACGTTCCCGGCCGTACCGTCCGCGGCCAGCCCGGCCAGGAACTCCTCCAGGGCGGGCCGGGAGGGCAGGCGCCGCGCGGAGATGTGCGGTACGGGCACGAAACCGAGCCGTTTGACCGCGCGGGCGGCGGTCAGCCGTACGCCGGTGTCCTCACCGGCCAGGAAGGTGATGTTGATGCGGGTGCCCGGCGGGATGCTGTCGCGCGCCTCCTCCAGCCCCGGTACGTCCTTGCCGGTCATCTCCAGGGAGAAGTCGTCCAGCAGGGAGCTGCTCCGCCCCGGGCTCCCGGCGCCGTGCGGGCGGGGGGTGCTGCCCTCGGGCGGGGCGCTGAGAGCGGGGTTCATCGTGCTCCTCGTACTGCTCGTACGGCTGTGGTCCTGACGCCCGGCCGATGATGTCACGCGGTCCGCCGGGACCGGGGACCCGGGGGCGGGGGGCCGCGGGCCCGGTTGTGGACCGGCCGGCCGGGCCTGCTTTGGTCCTGGTCACCGGACCATCGGCCCGGGCAGGGTGGTGTTCCCGATCACCGAGGAGGTTCTGTTGAGCACGTCGTCGATCCCCGGTCCCCGAGTGGTGGGGGCCTGACATGCGATTCCGGCATGCGGAGGCGATCCGGACCGGGTTCCCGGAGCTGGCCGCCGGCGCGCTGTACGCCGGCGGCGTCGGCACGGCCGTGGACACCGGGCCGCGCGCCGCCGAGTACACCGCCCGGGCCGCGGCCCGGCTGGCCCACGCCACCGAGGGTGAGTTCCCCGAGGTGCTGGCGTGGCGGCGGGCGTTCACCAGGATGGGGCTGAAGCCGACCCAGTACCGGTCCGCCTCGGAATCACTGCTGCGCCGGCTGCGCAAGGTGGGATCGCTGCCGCGCATCCATCCGCTGGTGGACCTGTGCAACGCCATCTCGGTGGCGTACGCGGTACCGGTCGCCGTTCTCGACGTCGACCGGATCGCCTGGCCGCTGCTGGAGGTGCGCCCGGCCGCCGGGGACGAGACGTACACCGCGTTCGGCGGCGCCCTCGAACAGCCCGCGCCCGGCGAGGTGACCTTCGTCGACTCCGCGGGGCGGGCGCACGCCCGGCGCTGGACCCATCGGCAGAGCGGCCTCTCGGCGGTCGGTGCGCACACCGGCCGGGTGCTGGTGGTGACGGAGGCCGTGCACGACGGGGGCGCGGAGGTCGTGGCCGAGGTGCTCAAGACGGTCGAGGAGGAGGTGGCGGCGCACTGGGGGGTCGCCACGCAGTCGGCCGTGCTCGCCCCGGACGCGCCCGAGTTCGTCTTCGGGGTCTGACGCGTCCGGGTTCGTCTCTGACGCGCCCGGGTTCGTCTTCGGGGCCTGAGCCGCTCCCGGGCGGGCCGGGAGGAGATCCGAGCCGGGCCCGCAGGCCCGTGGCGGTCCGGCGGCGCAGGCGAGCAGCGGTGACCGCGGAGCAGCAGTGACGGCGGAACAGCAGTGTCCGCGGAGCAGCGGTGACCGTGGAACAGCAGTGACGCGGAACAGCAGTGACCGCGGAGCAGCGGTGACCGCGGAGCAGCGGATGGCAGCATGGCCACGGTGAGCGAGGAGCGGAGGCCGGCGGTGTCGACGGGGGCGGTCGAGGCACGGGGGGCAGCTGGGGGCGCCGGGGAGGTCGCGGTGCGGGGATCCGACTTCCTGCAGCTGGCGGTGGCCGACGTCCCGGCCCTCGGGAAGGCCGAGTGGCTGGCCGGGCGGTTGCGGCAGGCGATCGGCGACGGCCGGCTGGTGGTGGGCAGCAGGCTGCCGCCCACCCGGGTGCTCGCCGCGGACCTCCGCGTCTCCCGCGGGGTGGTGACCGAGGCGTACCGGCGGCTCGCCGAGGACGGCCAGGTGGAAGGCCGTCGGCGGGGCGGCACGGTGGTGGTCGCGGCACCGTTCGCAACGAAGGCGGGCGTGCGCGGGGGCACGCGTGCCGCGCAGGCGGGGTCCGGTGCTCCGCTGTTCCTCCGCGAGCCCGGTGCCGAGGTCTTCGACGCGCTGCGGGCCGCGCCCGCCGCCGTCGACCTCACTCCCGGCCGCCCGGACCTCACCGCCTTCCCGCGTGCCGCCTGGCTGCGTGCCGAGCGTGCCGTTCTCGGCGAGCTGTCGGCCGACCACCTCGGCTACGGCGATCCGCGCGGCACACCCGCGCTCCGGCGGGCCGTCGCAGACTGGCTGGCGCGGGTACGAGGCGTACGCGTGGAGCCGGACGCGGTGCTGATCGTCGCGGGCACCGCGCAGGCGCTGACACTGTTGCACCCGGTGCTGCGGGCGGACGGCGTCGACGCGGTCGCGGTGGAGGATCCGGGGTCGCTGGGGGCCCGCCAGCACCTGCTCGCCGGCGGTCTGACCACCCCGCCGGTGCCGGTCGACGAGGACGGTGTGCGGGTGGACGCACTGCGGGCGACCGGCGCCGGGGCCGTGCTGCTCACGCCCGCCCACCAGTTCCCCACCGGCGTGGTGACCAGCGGTGAACGCCGGCGCGAGCTGCTGGGCTGGGCGCGCGACGGCGGGCTGATCCTGGAGGACGACTACGACGCCGAGCACCGTTACGACCGGCCGCCGGTCCCCGCGCTGCGGGCGATGCTGGCCGACCGGGTCTGCTACATGGGCAGCGTGTCGAAGCTGCTCGCACCGGCGCTGCGGATCGGCTGGCTGGTGGCACCGGCCCGGTACCGGGCGCGGCTGGTCACCGCCAAGCGCTTCAACGACCTGGGCAACGCGGTGCTGCCGCAGCTGGTGCTCGCCCGGCTCATGGAGTCCGGTGAACTGGAGCGCCGTCTGCGGCTGTTGCGCCGGCGCCACCGCACGCGCCGGGACGCCATGATCACCGCGCTCGCCGGGCACCTCCCGGGTGCCCGGGTGCACGGGGCCGCGGCGGGCCTGCATCTGACGGTGACGTACGAGTCGGACGTGCCCGACACGGAGTTCGCCGCCGCGGCGCTCGCCCGAGGTGTGAAGTGCCAGCCGCTGTCCTGGCACCGGCAGGTGCCGGGACAGCCCGGCCTGGTCCTCGGCTACGCGGCCACCCCCGCGGGTGTCATCGCCGAGGGCGTGGCGCTGCTCGGCGAGACACTGCGTTCACTGGGCCGGCCGCTCGCCCGGCCCGCGGCCCGCCGCTTCCTGACGGGACGCCAGGGCCCAGATGACGAAGACGTCGATCGCCATCATGACCAGCGACCAGATGGGCTGGTACGGCAGGAACAGGAACTGCGCGATGAGGCTGAGGGAGGCGAGGAAGATACCGGCGAAGCGGGCCCACGCCATGTCCTTGAGCAGACCGATGCCGGTGATCAGTACCAGAGCACCGATGATGATGTGGATCGTGCCCCAGCCGGTGAGGTCCCACCGGTAGACGTAGGTGCCGACGCGGGCGTAGACGTCGTCCTCGACCACGGCGGCTATCCCCTGGAAGACGGCGAGGATGCCGCCGCACAGCATCAGGGCCCCGGCGAACGTGACACCGCCGGTCACCCAGCCGGTGCCCTGGTCCGCGGGCTGCCGCGGCGGCCATGAGCCGCTCGACGGGGCCGGTCCGCTGGGCTGCGCTGCCTGGCTCATGAGCGTGTCCTTTCTGCCTCCCCCGTTCCGTACGGTGCCCGCTCCCGGGGAGCCCACGGGCACTTCGAGCCTGGTGCGCCGGGCCTCCGCCCGCACCGCGGGCTACGCCGTCCGGGTGATGCCCGACGCCACGGCGGGCCGGTGCTCCCGGGGGCGGCGGCGGGCGAGCACGAACGCCGCCGCCCCGGCTTCACCAGGTCACCGGCAGGCGCAGCGGGAAGCGGCGGATGGTCCCGGCGTCCCACTCGATGTCCTCCGGCTCGACGGACAGACGCAGCTTCGGGAAGCGAGTCAGCAAGCCGGTGACCGCGCTCTCCAGCTCCGCCCGCGCGAGGGGTGCGGCGAGGCAGTGGTGGCCGCCCCAGCCGAACGTCATGTGCGGGCGTACCGGCCGTTCCAGGTCGAGCGTGTGCGGGTCCGGGAAGACGGCGGGGTCGCGGTTCGCGGCCAGGTAGGACACGTGCACGTAGTCGCCGGCGCGGATCGTGGTTCCCTCGACCTCCGTGTCCTCGAGCGCCAGCCGGGGGATGCCCACGCCCTTGCGGAAGGGGATGAACCGCAGCAGCTCCTCCAGCGCGCCGGGGAACCGGCCGGGGTCGCGAGCGAACTCGGCACATTCCGCGGGCCGGGTCAGCAGCAGGTAGGCGATGTTGCTGATCTGGCAGGTCGCGGTGTCGTTGCCGCTGAGGATCAGCGTCACGGCGAGGACCGCCAGCTCGTCGTCGGTCAGTGGTTCCTCGCCCTCCGGCACGGGGGCCGTGGCCATCGCGCTCAGCAGGTCCTCGCCCGGTGAGCCGCGCCGGGCGGGCACCAGTTCGGCGAAGTAGGCCCGCAGGCCGGCCTTGGCCTCGGCCGCGTCCCGCCGGGCGTCCGGCGAGGTGGCCAGCAGCCGCATCGTCAGCTCCCGCAGCCGGTCGCGGTCGGCCTCGGGCACGGCGAGCAGCTCACAGATGGTCAGGTGGGGCAGTGGGACCGACAGATGGGTCACCAGGTCCGCGGGCGGTCCCGCCTCGTCCATCGCCGAGAGCAGCCCGGCCACCACCCGGTCCACGGCCGGCCGCATGCGTGCCACCCGGTCCCGGGTGAACGCCTGGGCCGCCGCGTGCCGCAACCGGGTGACGTGCGGCGGGTCGGTCACGTTGATCGACTCCGGGGACACGATGGGCTCGGGCGTCATCCTCGGGTAGTCGCGCCCGACGATCGCCGCCCGGCTGAACCGCGGGTCGCACGTCACCTGACGCACTCCCGCGAAGCTGGTCACCAGCCACGCCTCGGCCTCGCCGTAGGGCAACCGGATCCGGCTGACCGGGCCCTGTTGCGCCAACGAGGCCAGCGCGGGGTCGTACTCCAGCGCGTCGGCGAAGTCGAAGGGACAGTCGAGCACCGTGTCGTGGGACGACATACAGCCTCCTTTGAGCGCTGCTGGGCACGCCACTGAGCGCTGCCGGGCACGCCACTTCCGAGGGCGTCGGCATCGGGCGCACGGGCCGTCCACGAGACGCCTGGACAACGTTGTCCGAGGGAGCCGGCACCGCGTCGGTGACGCACAGAACCGGTCCCCCGGCCGACCTCGTGCGGGTCACGCACCGGAGACGTACTGGCCGAGGCGTGCGCAGCGGCACCGCGCCCGGTGGGCCGCACTTCCGGGCCCAGGGCACCCGTGCGCACCCGCTGGAGGTCAGCCCTCCCAACTATGCGGCAGTCCGGCGCACCTCGCAGCACGGGCGCCCCGGGCGACGGACCGTCGGCTCGGCCGGTCCTTCCTCGGCTTCCCGACGACGGGGCAGGCCCGTGGCCTCCGGGACACGAGGACACCAGGGCCGGCGCGGCCGGCGAGGCCGGGCGGCCGGGGGCCCCTCAGCGGAGCTGCGCGGCGAACGCCTCGTACGCCCGCTCGTCGAAGAGGACGAAACGGGCCTCCTCGACGGAGGTCGGTGCGCTCCGGACGGCCGCCACGGCGATCCGGGCGGCGTCCTCCATCGGCCAGCGGTAGACGCCGGTAGAGACGGCCGGGAACGCGACCGTACGGGCGCCGAGTTCGTCGGCGACGCGCAGGGACTCGCGGTAGCAGGAGGCGAGCAGGTCCGAGCGGTCCTCGGTGGCGGACCAGACGGGGCCCACGGTGTGGATCACCCAGCGGGCGTCCAGGTCGCCGGCCGTGGTGGCGACCGCCCGGCCGGTGGGCAGCCCCTTGCCGTACCGGGAGGCGCGCAGGGCGCGGCAGTCCGCCAGGACGGCGGGGCCGCCACGGCGGTGGATCGCCCCGTCCACGCCACCGCCGCCGAGCAGGGAGGAGTTCGCCGCGTTCACGATCGCGTCGGCGCTCTGCCGGGTGATGTCGCCCTGGACGAGGGTGATGGTGGTCATGTCTGCCTCAGTCTCCGCCAGACGGCCTTGGCCGCGTTGTGGCCCGACATGCCGTGCACGCCGGGGCCGGGCGGGGTGGCCGAGGAGCAGATGAAGACCGCCGGGTGGGGGGTGTGGTACGGGAACAGGGAGATCTTCGGGCGCAGCATCAGCTGGAGGCCGGAGGCCGCGCCGCAGGCGATGTCGCCGCCGACGTAGTTGGCGTTGCGGGCGGCCATCTCGGCGGGGCCGGCGGTGGCGCGGGCGAGCACGCGGTCGCGGAAGCCGGGTGCGAAGCGTTCCAGCTGGCGTTCTATGGCGTCGGTGAGGTCCCCGGACCAGCCGTTCGGCACATGGCCGTAGGCCCAGAAGACGTGCTTGCCCTCGGGGGCGCGGGTGGGGTCGGCCACGCTGGGCTGCACGGTGATCATGAAGGGTCTGTCGGGGGCGCGGCCCTCGCGGGAGGCGGCGCGCAGGGCGGCGCCGATCTCGGCCCGGCTGGCGCCGATCTGGACGGTGCCGGCGGTGCGGGCCTCGGGCGCGGTCCAGGGCACCGGCCCGTCCAGCGCGTAGTCGATCTTGAAGACGCTGGGGCCGTAGCGGTAGTTCGCGTAGTAGTCGCCGAAGCCGGCGATGCGGGCGAGCGCGGCGGGCGAGGTGTCGAAGACGTAGGCGCGCGCCGGCGGCAGGTCGTCCAGGCGCTTGACCTCGTAGTCCGTGTGGATCTCGCCGCCGAGGTCCGTCAGGTAGGCGGCCAGGGCGTCGGAGACGGACTGGGAGCCACCGCGGGCCACCGGCCAGCCGCGGGCGTGCGCGGCCAGGGCGAAGACCAGTCCGACGGCGCTGGTGGCCGGTCCGCTGAGCGGTGCCATCACATGGGCGACCAGGCCGGCGAAGACGGCCTTGATCTGCTCGTCCTTGAAGCGGCGCATCAGCCAGGTGGACGGCGGCAGCCCGACGAGGCCGAAGCGGGCCAGGGTGACGGGGTCGCGCGGGAGCGCGGTCAGTGGCAGGGACATGAAGTCCCGGGCCAGGGTGTCCCAGCGCGCGAGGAGCGGCTTGACCAGTCTGCGGTACGAGCCCGCGTCCCGGGGTCCGAAGGAGGCGGCGGTCTCGGCCACGGACCGGGACAGCACGGCCGCGGTCCCGTCCGGGAACGGGTGGGCCATGGGCAGCGGGGCGTGCAGCCATTCGAGGCCGTAACGCTCCAGCGGCAGGGCGCGGAACGCCGGGGAGTTGATGCCGAGCGGGTGGGCGGCCGAGCACGGGTCGTGCCGGAAGCCGGGCAGGGTCAGTTCCTCGGTACGGGCGCCGCCGCCGACCGTGGAGTGGGCCTCGAACAGGGCGACGGAGAAGCCGCGGCGGGCCAGCTCCACGGCAGCGGTCAGCCCGTTCGGCCCCGCACCCACCACGACCGCATCGAGCATCGACGGCACCTTCGGACCCCTTCGTCAGCCGACGGCCATTCGGGATCAGGATATGCCCGGGCGCCGACGGTCCCCCGGCCCGGGTGTCCCCGGGAGCGTCAGGAGCCCGTGCCGTCCGGGCACCGGTGCTCCCCCGGCCCGGCCGGTCCCGGGAGCGTCAGGAGCCCGTGTTCAGCAGGCCGGCGATGCGGCGGGCGGTGGCGGCGTCGCGGGCGGCGGTGAACGGCAGGGCGTTGCCGCCGGTGATGCGGAAGGGCTCGCCGGTCAGGGTGAGGTGGGTGCCGCCCGCCTCCTCGACCAGGAGCAGACCGGCCGCGTGGTCCCAGGCGGCCTCCCAGGAGAAGGCGACGGCGTCCAACCGGCCGCTTGCGACGGCGAGATACTCCAGGCCGGCCGAGCCGCATGGGCGCGGGGCGAGGCCGTCGGTCCACAGGGCGCGCAGCGCGCCCTTCTGCTCGTCGGTGGTGTAGTCGGGGTGGGAGGTGGCGACGACGAGGTCCCGGCCGGGTGCGGGCGGGCCGGCGAACAGCCGCTGCCCGTCGAGGAAGGCGCCCCGGCCGCGGACGGCGGTGGCGAGCTGGTCGCGCGCCGCCGCGTAGGTCCAGGAGGCGATCACCGTGCCCCGGTGGGCGAGCGCGACGAGCGTGCAGAAGCCGTCGTCGCCGTGCACGAACTGGCGGGTGCCGTCGACCGGGTCGACGATCCAGACCGGCGCGTCGCCCTGAAGCGCCTCGTACACCGCGGGGTTGGCGTGCACCGCTTCCTCACCGACGACCACCGATCCGGGCAGCAGGGCGCCGAGGTCCTCGGTGAGCCGCAGCTCGGCGAGCCGGTCGGCGTCCGTGACCAGGTCGTGCGGCCCGCTCTTCTGGTCCACCTCGTGCTCGGCTAGGCGGCGGAAGCGGGGCAGGATCTCGGCCGCGGCGGCCTTGCGCACCGCTTCCTCCACGTCGGCCGAGCAGCGCGCGAGAAACTCTTCGATGGTTTCCGTTCCTTCGAACATGTCCCCCATGAGAGCACGCCCCACTGACAATCCCCGCCCCGCCGGTGAACGTCAGGTGGATTCGAGATGAAATGCGGGGGTTCGGGACCGGCTGTCAGCGGCCGACGGCGTACCCCTGCATGCCGCGCGGGTTCGCCGCCGCCGACAGGACTCCGGTCTCCGGGTCCCGGGCCACGGCGCACAGGCGCCCTTCGGACCAGGCGGGGCCGACGGTGACGTCGTGACCGCGGCGCCGCAGTTCCTCGGTCACCCCGGGGTCGGTGCGGGACTCCACGGTCACGCTGCCCGGGCGCCGGCCGCGCGGGTGGAAGGAGCTGGGGAAGCTGTCGTTGTGCCAGTTCGGGGCGTCGACGGCGCCCTGCAGGTCGAGACCGCCGCGGACGGGGGCGCCGAGGGCGACGGCGAGGAAGAAGTGCAGCTGCCACTGGTCCTGCTGGTCGCCGCCGGGCGTGCCGAACGCCATGACCGGCACCCCGCCGCGCAGCGCGAGGGACGGGGTGAGGGTGGTGCGGGGACGGCGGCCCGGGGTGAGCGAGTTGGGCAGGCCCTCCTCCAGCCAGGCCATCTGCAGGCGCGTGCCGAGCGGGAAGCCCAGCTCGGGGACGACGGGGTTGGACTGCAGCCAGCCGCCGCTGGGCGTGGCCGCGATCATGTTGCCCCAGCGGTCCACGACGTCGAGGTGGCAGGTGTCGCCCCGGGTCGTGCCGTCGGCGGCCACCTGTGCCTCGCCGGTGGCCTGCGCGACGGCGGGCCGGCCCGGCAGCGGCGCCACGGTCGGCTCGCCGGCACCCATCGGATCGAAGCCGGGCTCCCGGGCAGCGTCGACGCGCGTGTACGCGGGCAGCCGGGGGGCGCGCCCGCCGGGGCTGCCGGGGCGCAGCTCGTGGACGGCCTTCTCGCCGACGAGGGCCCGCCGCCCGGCGTTGTAGCCGTCCGACAGCAGGTCCGCGAGGGGCACCTCGGCGGCGTCCCCGTACCAGGCCTCACGGTCGGCCATGGCGAGCTTGCAGCCCTCGATCAGCAGGTGGACGTAGTCGGCGGAGCCGTGGGCGGGCAGCTCGGCCGGGAGCAGGGCGAGTTGCTGGAGCAGTACGGGGCCCTGGCTCCAGGGGCCGGCCTTGCACACCGTCCAGCCGTCGAAGTCGTAGGTCACCGGTGTCTCGTAGGTCGCGGACCAGTCGGCGAGGTCGGTCCCGGTGAGGGTGCCGGTGTGCCGTTCGCCGCTGGTGTCCGTCGTGGGCCGCCGGGACTGCCGCACCAGGGCCTCGGCGATGAAGCCGGTCCGCCAGGCCTCGCGCGCGGCGTCGATCCGGGCCTCCCGGCCGCCCGCGCGTGCGGTCTCGGTCAGCAGCCGCTTCCAGGTGGCGGCGAGCGCGGGGTTGCGCAGCAGGGCGCCGGGCCGGGGCGGGCGGCCGCCCGGCAGGTACACCTCGGCCGAGGACGTCCACTCGGTCTCGAACAGCCGCCGTACGCTCTCGACGGTCGCGCCGACGTTCTCGACGGGCGCGTGCCCGTGCTCGGCGTAGCCGATGGCGTACTTCAGCACGTCTTCCAGGGACTTGGTGCCGTGGTCGCGCAACAGGAGCAGCCAGGCGTCGAAGGCGCCGGGAACGGCGGCGGCGAGCGGTCCGGTGCCCGGTACGAGGTCCAGTCCGAGCCCCCGGTAGTGCGCGGCCGTGGCGCCCGCCGGGGCCACGCCCTGCCCGCAGAGCACACGCACGGCACCGCCCGCCGGGGCGAGCATGATCGGCACCTCGCCGGCCGGGCCGTTGAGGTGCGGCTCCACGACGTGCAGCACGAAGGCCCCGGCCACGGCCGCGTCGAAGGCGTTGCCGCCGTCCTCCAGGACCGCCATCGCCGACTGGGCGGCCAGCCAGTGCGTGGCGGAGACCATGCCGAAGGTGCCCTGGAGGGTGGGCCGGGTGGTGAACCGCATCTCTCACCTCGTCGTCCGTGCCGACCGGTCACGCCTGTCCCGCCGGTCCACTGCTCCCAGGGTGCCCCGGCACGCCCCGGGAGTCCCGCCCCCGCACCGATCAGGATCCTGGAACCTCCTTGAGCGGGACAGAGGTTGATGCCGTACCAGAGGGAAACGCCCGGAGTGCCGCGAAGGGGAGCGGACCTTGACAGGGGTTCGCGTCCGGCGGAACGTGATGCTCTTCCGAGATGTGACGGGGGGACCTTGGACGTCATCTCGCTGGCCGAACTGGTGGAGTTCGTCGTCGCGGTGCCCGGTCAGCACAACCTGACGGGCAGTCTGGAGGACTTCGCCCGCCTGTTGCGCGAAGAGAGCCTTTCCAGCCTCGATTCGGCCTGTCCCGGAGCCTTCGCGTTCCTCGTCTTCCATCCGGCCGCGGACGGCCCGGTGGGGGACTACGTACGCCGTGGGACGCTGGCGTCGGACACCGGCCCCCGTGTCCTGGCCTTCTTCACCCTCGACCCGGACGCCGTCGCATCCCCCCCGTTCCCGTACGTCCCCGGTGTGCGGGTGAACACCGAGGTGCACGTCGCGTACGAGGTCACCAGGGCGCTGTTCGCTCCGCACACCCCACCCGCGCTGCCCGGTGTGGTCCTGGTGGGGCAGCTGTCCGGCACGCACGACGCGATCTACGTGCCCCTGGGGGACCTGCCGGACGAGGACGGGGTGCGTTCCCGGCTGCGGAGCGTGTTCACGCTGGCCGGCCAGGCGCTGGAGGGCCCGGCCGGCCGGGAGGGCTTCGCGGACCGCACGGCGAAGGCGTTACTGGCCCAGGGCGTCCCGTGCCGGCGTTCCGGGCGGCGCAGCATCGGCGAGTGGCTGGCCGGCGCCTACCACCTCCTGGCCCGCCACGGCCTGGAACTGATGACCGTGCTCGGCGGCACGCTCGCCGGAAGGAACTGACGTGCTGCTCCCGGGGCTGCCGCGGCCCCCGCGTGCCCTCCACCGCATCGCCGACGCCTTCCTGCACGAGTTGCGGGCCTACGGCCGCCTCACGTCCCCCGGGGACGGCCTCGGCGCCGCGTCGTGCAGCGCCTACGTCGAGCAGCGGGCCACGGTGGCCCATGGGCTCTTCACGGTTCTCGAGGGCACAGCGGGCCTGCGGTTCGCGCGCGAGGAGCGGATCCCCTTCGTCTACTGCCGCAGCGGCTGGCCCGCCGACGCGCCCCCCGCGGGGTACACCGGGGACTCGCCGGCCGTCCGGCCCGGCGTCCTGACCGCCTCACTGGCCGAGGCGTGGCTGAACCGTGCGGCCGGCAACGGCCTCGCCCGCGTCGTCAAGGGGGCCCTGTGGCAGCTGCGGCACGCCGGTCTGCACGGCGCGCTCGCGTTCGTCCTCGACCTGCACGGGTCCGGATTCGTGACCGGTGGTGACCTGGGCCGGGCTCTTCATCTGCTGGTACGGGGCCGGTCGCAGGTCTCCTCCGACGAGGAGGCGGTGACCGCCTTCCTCGGCGAGCGGGACGCCGACGCCGCCTCCTGGCCCGGACTGGCCCTGCAGACCGGCTGGATCGGCCCGGACACGCCCCCCGTGGACGCGGACGTCATCGACGCGTTGCTCGCGCGTGGCGTCACGGAGATCGACCGGGTGCGGGGAGCCGCCGACTTCGACGACTGGCACATCGGTCACGTACAGCTGTACGACCTGCTGTCGACGATCAAGGGCCTGGCCGAAGCCTGGTGCGGACCCGGCCGGCTCCCCCTGGCCTGGCGGGCCAAGCTGAAGCAGTGGGAGGAGATGACGTGCGACTCGATGGGGGTCATCGGGCTGGCCTGCGACCACACCGCTCCGATCCCCTCCTGGGACGGCACCGAGGCCTCGTACATGAACACGATCCGCGAGCAGTACGAGGCCTGTGCAGGCCCGCACTGGCGCAGCCGCTTCTGCCGGGAAAGGCTCCTCGTACCGGACCGGTTGCGTCCGCTGGTGCTCGGACCCGCCGGTGCGGCGGACATCCCCGGGGAGTGGCGGGGGCTCAGCCGCCGGACCATCCGGCCCTGGATGGCCGCCTTCCGGGGCGCGGTACGCCCGGACCGGTGGCGTGCGGTGCCCTGCCCGCCCGCGCGCCTGGCGGACCACCCGGACGTGCGGGCCGCCTTCGGCAGGCTCGGCGTCGTCGACCGGGCCGAGCAGCTGCGCCTGATCCGCACACACCTGTTCAACGGACTGACCGGGGAAGACGCGCCGGCCCACACCCCGGGGCCTGGCGGAGAGGAGGAGGAAGCCGCCTTCTCCGTCTTCCGCATCGACCTCCTGGCGCTGCTGCCTCCCACGTCGGAACGGGTGCGGACGGGGGAGGTCCTCCTGGACGGCCTGCTGCGTGCGCAGCACGACTTCGTGGACGAGGAATGGCGGGGGCGTCCGGAGCCCGAGTCGTTTCTGCGGATGTACCCGTACGCGGTGCCGGTCCTGCACCTGGCTGTCGCCGAACGGCTGGACCGCGGTGAGACCGAGCGGGCGCTGGACGGGCTCGTGGACCACCTGGTGCTGGAGCCGACGCTGGGCGTGGCGTGGCAGGCCATGTCCGCCCTCCTGGGAAGGCTCGGCCACGAGCAGGAAGCTCGGGCGGCCGGCATGTGTGCGCTGGTCCTCACCTGAGCACGTCCGGGGAACACCGCGCGCGTGCGCCGCGTTGATCCCGTGCGGCAGGAAGGGAGGCCCAGGCAGTGCACGGTGAGTACAAGGTGCCCGGCGGCAAGCTCGTCGTCGTGGACGTGGACGTCGAGGGCGGCGTGCTGCGGCACGTGCGCGTGGCGGGCGACTTCTTCCTGGAGCCGGACGAGGCGCTGGACGCGGTGAACCGGGCCCTGGAGGGCGCCCCGGCGGACACCGAAGCGGCGGGGCTGGCCGCGCGGATCGACGCGGCGCTGCCCAGGGGCACGGTGATGTACGGCCTGACCCCGGAGGGTGTCGGGGTCGCGGTGCGCCGGGCGCTCGCGCACGCCACGGACTGGACGGATTACGACTGGCAGCTGATCCACGAGGGCCCGCAGCCGCCGGCCCTGCACATGGCACTGGACGAGGTGCTGACGGCCGAGGTCGCCGCGGGCCGGCGCCCGCCGACGCTGCGGGTGTGGGAGTGGGGTGCCCCGGCGGTGATCATCGGCAGCTTCCAGTCGCTGCGCAACGAGGTGGACCCGGAGGGCGCCGCCCGGCACGGCATCGAGGTGGTGCGGCGGATCTCCGGCGGCGGCGCGATGTTCGTGGAGCCCGGCAACACGATCACCTACTCGCTGTCGGTGCCCGAGTCCCTGGTGCAGGGCCTGTCCTTCCAGGACAGCTACGCCTACCTGGACGACTGGGTGCTGGGCGCCCTCGGCGACATGGGCATCCAGGCCTGGTACCAGCCGCTGAACGACATCGCCACCGACCAGGGCAAGATCGCGGGCGCGGCGCAGAAACGGCTCGTGGGGCCGGACGGGGGCCCGGGTGCCGTGCTGCACCACGTGACGATGTCGTACGACATCGACGCCGGCAAGATGGTCGAGGTGCTGCGGATCGGGCGGGAGAAGCTGTCCGGCAAGGGCACGAGCAGCGCCAGGAAGCGGGTCGATCCGCTGCGGCGGCAGACGGGGCTGCCGCGCGAGGCCGTCATCGAGCGGATGATCGAGTCGTTCCGGGGCCGGTACGGCCTCGTGGGCGGCGAGGTGACCGCGGACGAGCTGGCGCGTGCGCGGGAGCTGGCGCGGACGAAGTTCGGGTCCCCGGAGTGGACGGCACGCATCCCCTGACCGGACATAAGGGGATATACAACACGGTGTTGGTGAGCCTGAGTTACCGGCCGGGCACGTAGCGAGTTGGCACTTCCGCCACACAGGCCGGCATGTGACACTGTCGTCCCCGTCCACCATGCGGACCCCTCCGCACCACCTCCCCCACGAGAAGTGCGCTGTGCGTTCCCTTCCTCTGCCGCTCGCCCTCACCGCGCGTCTGACCCCGGTGGTGGTGCTCGCGTGCGCCGGCTGGGTGCTGTCGTCCGGCCCCGCCGCCACGTCCTCCGCCGCCGCCGGGCACCAGGCGCCCCGGAAGACGCCCGCCGGTTCCTCCTCCTCCGCCGCCGCCCCCTCGGCCGGCGGGGCGTCCAAGACCTATACCGGTGCGCCCGCCCCCTGCGGCAGCGTGCCCGCGTCCACCGTCAAGTCCCTGGTGCCGGGCGCGAAGACGGCGGGCAAGGAGATCCCGTCGACGGACACCGCGCTGCGCCGCACCTGCTCCTGGAACGCGCTCCAGGGCTACGACTACCGATGGCTCGACGTGTCCTTCGAGATCAGCGCGTCGGACCAGGAGGCCCGGAAGCAGTACGAGGCCCGGGTCGGCGAGAAGAGCGGCGGCGGTGCCGTGCCCGGTCTCGGTGACAGCGCCTACTCCGTCGTGAACCTCACCACGGAGGACAAGCAGCAGACCCGTGAGGGCACGGTGCTGGCCCGTGTCGCCAACGCCCTGGTCGTCGTCACGTACAACGGCAGCGACTTCGAGAGCAAGAAGGCCCCCGGCGCCGACGAGATCAACAAGGGGGCCATCAAGGCGGCGAAGGCCGCGGTCGCCGCGCTGGCGGGCGGCAAGGGCTGACCCGCGCGGGCCGCCGGCGGGGTCAGACCGCGCGCCGGTGCCCGCCCGAGGCCAGTGTCAGGGCCAGGTAGAGCACCAGGGAGGTGCCGAGGCCCACCGCCCAGCCGTAGTCGGCGAGGGGGGACAGCGCCGGGACGGGACGGCCGTCGATCAGGGGCTCGAAGCTGGCGCCGCCGACCGCGAGGACGCCGCCCACCAGGAACGCGACGACCGCCCGCCAGTTCCAGCCGCCCGCGTACCAGTACCGGCCGCCCGCGCGGTACAGGTCGGCGAGGTCCAGGCGGGTGCGGCGCAGGAGCCAGTAGTCGGCGACGAGGATGCCCGCGACCGTGCCGAGCAGGCCGCCGACCAGGCCGAGCCAGGTGAAGATGTAGCCCTGCGGGTCGGAGTACAGCTTCCAGGGGAAGATCAGCACGGCGAGCACCGCCGTGATCAGCGCGCCGGTGCGGAAACTGACCTTCCGCGGCGCCACGTTGGAGAAGTCGAAGGCCGGGGAGACCAGGTTGGCCGCGATGTTCACGGAGAGGGTCGCCACCAGCACGGTGACCAGGGCGTAGAGCAGACCGACCACGTTGTCGGTCTTGGCGGCGAGCTGCACCGGGTCCCAGACCGGCCGGCCGTACACCGCCTGGGAACCGGAGGTGACCAGCACCGAGAGGAACGCGAACAGGGTCATCGTCGTGGGCAGGCCGAGGGCCTGGCCCCAGGTCTGGGCTCTCTGGCTCCTGCCGTAGCGGGTGAAGTCCGGGATGTTCAGCGACAGCGTGGACCAGAAGCCGATCATGCCCATGAGGGAGGGCCAGAACAGCTTCCAGAAGCCGCCGCCCCAGCCGAGCCGCGACGGCTGGTCGAAGAGCCGGCCGACGCCGCCGGCCTTGTCGCTCATCCACCACAGCATCACGAACGCGCCGACGAGTACGAAGGGCGCCGCCCAGTTCTCGAAGCGGCGGATGGTCTCCATGCCCCGGTAGATGATCGCGACCTGGATGACCCAGAAGATCGCGAAGGACAGCCACATGGTCCAGGCGTAGCCGCCGATGTGCGCGGCGTTCGACCAGCTGTCGCCGATCAGTTTCCCGGCGAGGAAGTAGATCGCCTCGCCGCCGATCCAGGTCTGGATGCCGAACCAGCCGCACGCCACCAACGCCCGTACCACGGCGGGCAGGTTGGCGCCGCGCACGCCGAAGGAGGCTCGGGCGAAGACCGGGAAGGGGATGCCGTACTTGGGACCCGCGTGCCCGGTGAGGAGCATCGGCACCAGCACGATCAGGTTGGCGAGGGCGATGGTGAACACGGCCTGCTTCCAGTCCATGCCCACCGCGATCAGCCCGGAGGCCAGCGTCCACGACGCGGTGTTGTGGGCCATGCCGACCCACAGTGCCGAGAAGTTGTACGTGGTCCAGGTCCGTTTCGCGGCGGGGACCGGGAGCAGGTCCTCGTTGGCGTAGGGGCCGCTGGGCGGCGGGGTGCCGGGAGCGAGTTCCACGCGCCCGTCGTTGAGGGTGACTTGGCCGGACATCGGTATGGCCGTGGGAGCGGTGTCGGTCATGGGCTGGCCAATCGGGGAGAGGCGGGCAGGGCACCAGCCCCCTCCCCGGGGACGGCGGGGAGGGGAGACCAGGAGGGGCGTGGGGGGCTCGGACCCGGCGGCCCGGGTCAGGAGTTGACGGCGGGGATGACCTGCCGGCCGTAGGCGTCGATGGTGGCTTCCTGGGCGTCGTGCATGTCGTACACGGCGAACTGGTCGACGCCCAGGGCGCGGAGTGCGGTCAGCTTCTCGATGTGCTTCTCGACGGGCCCGATCAGACAGAACCGGTCCACGATCTCGTCGGGCACGAACCGGGTGTCCGGGTTGCCGCTGCGCCCGTGGTGGGCGTAGTCGTAGCCCTGCCGGGCCTGGATGTAGTCGGTGAGTTCCGCGGGGACCCGGGCGGAGTGCTCACCGTACTTGGCGACCAGGTCGGCGACGTGGTTGCCGACCATGCCGCCGAACCAGCGGCACTGCTCGCGGGCGTGGGCGAGGGCCTCGGGCGAGTCGTCCTCGGTGACGTAGGCGGGGGCCGCCACACAGACGGTGACCTCGGACGGGTCGCGTCCGGCGGCGACGGCCGCGTCCTTGACGGCCTTCACCATGTATTCGGTCAGGTACAGGTCGGCCAGCTGGAGGATGAACCCGTCGGCCTCCTCGCCGGTCATCTTCAGCGCCTTCGGGCCGTACGCGGCCATCCAGACCGGGAGTTCGGCGCCCTCCTCGATCCACGGGAAGCGGATCTTCGTACCGCCGAGGTCGGCCTCCTCGCCGCGGCCGAGGGCGCGGATGACCTTCATGGCCTCGCTGATCCGGGCGAGGGTGTTGGGTTTGCGCCCCGCGACGCGCATGGCGGAGTCGCCGCGGCCGATACCGCAGACGGTGCGGTTGCCGAACATGGCGTTGAGGGTGGCGAAGGTGGAGGCGGTGACCTCCCAGGTGCGGGTGCCCGGGTTGGTGACCATCGGGCCGACCTTCAGCGTGGACGTGTTGGCGAGGATCTGGCTGTAGATCACGAACGGCTCCTGCCACAGCACGGCGGAGTCGAACGTCCAGCCGTAGCCGAAGCCGTTGCGTTCGGCCCGTTTCATCAGGCTGATGACGCGGGAGGCCGGCGGGTCGGTCTGCAGGACGAGTCCGAAGTCCATGGGGGCCGCTCCTAATCGAGGTACTGGCAGGTGGAGCGCGGGGTCCAGACGCCGTGGCCGGCGCGTCCGGTGTACTCCCGCCGGTCGATGACGGGCACGCCGCGCGAGAGGACCGTCTCGACCCGGCCGGTGGTGCGCTTGCCCTCGTACGCCGAGTAGTCGACGTTCATGTGGTGCGTCTCGGCGGACATCACCTGCTCGGCGTGCGGGTCGTAGACGACGACGTCCGCGTCGGCGCCGGGGGTGATGGTGCCCTTCTTCGGATACATGCCGAACATCCGCGCCGGGGTGGCGCAGGCGATCTCGATCCAGCGGCGGCGCGAGATGTGCCCGTCGACCACGGCCTGGTGAAGCAGGTCCATGCGGTTCTCCACCCCGGGCAGGCCGTTGGGGATCTTGGAGAAGTCGCCGCGGCCCAGCTCCTTCTGGCCGGTGAAGCAGAACGGGCAGTGGTCGGTGGAGACCACCTGGAGGTCGTTGGTGCGCAGCCCCTGCCACAGCCGGGCTTGGTGTTCCCTCGGCCTGAGCGGTGTGCTGCAGACGTACTTGGCGCCCTCGAAGCCGGGTTCGGCGAGGTTGTCGGTGGACAGGAACAGGTACTGCGGGCAGGTCTCGCCGAAGACGGGGCGCCCCTCGTCCCGGGCGCGCGCCAGTTCGGCCACCGCCTCCATGGCCGAGACGTGGACGACGTACAGCGGGGCCCCGGCGACCTGGGCGAGCCGGATGGCGCGGTGGGTGGCCTCGGCCTCCAGCAGGGCCTTGCGGACCTCGCCGTGGTGGCGGGGGTCGGTCTCGCCGCGGGCCAGCGCCTGCTCGACCAGTACGTCGATCGCGATGCCGTTCTCGGCGTGCATCATGATCAGTCCGCCGTTCTCGGCGGAGCGCTGCATGGCGCGCAGGATCTGGCCGTCGTCGGAGTAGAAGACGCCCGGGTAGGCCATGAACTGCTTGAAGGACGTCACGCCCTCCTCGACCAGCAGGTCCATCTCCTTGAGCGTCTCGTCGTTGACGTCGGAGACGATCATGTGGAAGGCGTAGTCGATCGCGCAGTTGCCCTCGGCCTTGGCGTGCCAGGTGTCCAGGCCCTCCCGCAGGGTGCGGCCGACGCTCTGCACGGCGAAGTCGACGATCGTCGTCGTGCCGCCCCAGGCGGCGGCCCGGGTGCCGGTCTCGAAGGTGTCGGAGGCGAAGGTGCCGCCGAAGGGCAGCTCCATGTGGGTGTGGGCGTCGACGCCGCCCGGGATGACGTACTTCCCGGTGGCGTCGATGACGTGTTCGGCGCCGAACGCCTCGGCGGCGGGGGTGCCGGACGCCGCGAGGGCGGCGATGCGGCCGTCCTCGATCAGGACGTCGGCGTGGATCTCGTCCGACGCGGTGATGACGAGACCACCGCGGATCACTGTTCGGCGGCTCATGGGGCCCTCTCCTTCGTGGTCGTCTGCGGGTGCGTTGTGACTGGTCGCGCAGTTCCCCGCGTCCCTGCCGGCACGGGTGCGAACGGAGTCGTCAGGGCGCCGTCAGCGGTCCGTAGGCCCCCGGCGCGCGGTCGCGGTAGAACTGCCAGCGGTCGCGGACCTCCCTCAGCTTGGCCAGGTCCAGGTCCCGGACCACCAGTTCGGTCTCCTTGTCGCTCGCGACCTCTCCTACGAACTGGGCCTCGGGGTCCACGAAGTAGGTCGTGCCGTAGAAGTCGTTGTCGCCCAGGTCCTCCACGCCGACCCGGTTGATCGCGCCGACGAAGTACTCGTTGGCGACGGCCGCCGCCGGCTGCTCCAGCTGCCACAGGTAGCGGGAGAGGCCGCGGGAGGTGGCGGAGGGGTTGAAGACGATCTCGGCGCCGGCGAGGCCCAGCGCCCGCCAGCCCTCCGGGAAGTGGCGGTCGTAGCAGATGTAGACGCCGATCCGCCCGGCGGCGGTGTCGAAGACGGGCCAGCCGCTGTTGCCCGGGCGGAAGTAGAACTTCTCCCAGAATCCCTGCACTTGGGGGATGTGGGTCTTGCGGTACTTGCCGAGGTAGGAGCCGTCGGCGTCGATCACGGCCGCGGTGTTGTACAGGACGCCCGGCTGTTCCTCCTCGTACATCGGCAGGACCAGGACGATGCCCAGCTCGCGGGCGAGGGCCTGGAAGCGGCGCACGGTCGGGCCCTCGGGGATCCGCTCGGCGTACTCGTAGAAGGCCTTGTCCTGGACCTGGCAGAAGTAGGGGCCGTAGAACAGCTCCTGGAAGCACAGGACTCGGGCGCCCTGCGCGGCGGCGTCGCGGGCCGCCTGTTCGTGCACCTGGATCATGGATTCCTTGTCGCCGGTCCAGGCGGTCTGGAAGAGGGCGGCACGGATCACTCGGCTCATCGCGGCCTCCGGTAGCTCGGTGTGCGGTGAGCCTAGAAAGCCCGGGGAGCCGGTTCGACTGGCAGCGTGTCACGTCCGCGGGCGGTCGGCGTGTCACCGTGTCACGTCTTCGTCGGCCCATGTTTCACCGCCGTTTTCCCAGGTCGTGGCATGTTTCACCCCTGTTGCGCATCGTGTGCGAGGAGCGCGATGTGCACGGAGGCCGCCTGTTCGAAATCGTCCAGGTCGACACCGAGGCGGGTCTGTATGGCCTCCAGACGGCGGTACAGCGCGGGCCGGGAGACGTGGTGGAGCTGGGCCGTGCGGGACTTGTTGCGACCGGTCGCCAGATAGGTGCGCAGCACGTTCAGCAGCTCCGGTTCCGCCTCCCGCAGCAGCCCGTCCAGCTCCCGCTCGGCGAAGGACTGCACCTGCGGGTCGTCGCGCAGCAGGCGGATCAGCCCGCGCAGGTGCACGTCCTTGAGGCGGACGACGGCCGGCAGGTCGAGCACGGCGGCGCTGTCGGCGACCGCGTCGGCGACGTGCCGGGCCTCGCGCAGCCCGGCGGGCACGTCGTCCCAGGCGGTACGCGGACCGGCGGTGGCGACCACCGCGCCCTCCGCTGCGCCACCCGTGCGCAGCCGGGCCGCGAAGTGCGCGGTGAGCGCCTCGGCCTGCTGGTCCCGGGCGAGGCTGAGCAGGACGGCCAGCACCCCGTCGGCCAGCTCGGCGACCAGTCCGGGCAGCCCCAGCACCCGTAGCAGCCGCTCCACCTGGACCGGATCCCCGCCCGGTACGACGAGCGGCACGAAGGTCCGCCGGTTGACGGGCAGTCCGGCGGCCCGGGCCCGCGGCAGCAGTTGCCGGGCGGGCACTACCCCGGAGACGAGGTCGGTCAGCAGGCTCTGCGCGGACTGTTCCTCCCAGCTGTGCACGGAGGTGCCGCCGAGCATGCGGTGCAGCACCAGCGCCTCGGCGGCCCGGTCGGCGAGCAGTTGTCCGGTGGCGCTGTCGCCCCGGTGGCCGCACAGCAGCAGCCGTCCCCAGCGCTCCCCGCGGCCGCCCAGTTCGGCCTGGATCCAGCCGTCGCCGGCGGTGCCTCCCCCAGTGCCTGAACGGCCTGGCAGGTACCCCCATGCCTGCCGGGCGATCCGCTCCCAGTCGCGCAGCACGTCGTCCACGGCGGACCGCTCCCCCGCCGTGCCGAGGACCCGGTGGGCGAGGTTGGTGACGACGACCGGGCAGCCGCTGTGCCGGGCGATCTCGTCGAGCAGCCGTTGCAGCGGCGCTCCGGACGTGATGAGGCCGGTGAGGTCGGTCCGTACGCTCTCCGACAGGCTGATCGCGGCGAACTTCCGCCGCACCAGCCGGGACTGCACCTCCTCCGTCAGCTCCGCGAAGGGGAACGGCCGGTGCAGCACCACCATGGGCAGCCCGCACCGCTCGGCGGCCCGCCGCATCACCTCGGGCGTGGTGGGAAAGGCCCGCCCGAGGCCGAGGACGACGGCCGCGGCCTCAGCGCGGTGCAGGGAGCGGACGTACTCGGCCTGCGCGGCCTCGTCACCGGCGAGCAGCACCCCGGTGGTGAGGACCATCTCGCCGCCGCTGAGCATCACTCCGACGTCGGCGGCCTCGGCGACGTGCACCCAGCGCACCGGCCGGTCGAGCTGTCCGGCGCCGGCCACCACCTCCGGCTCCCCGGCGAGCACGCGCTCCAGGGTGAGCACCTGGCGCACGGAGAGGGCGGGCTCGGGGGGCTGCCACCCGGTGTGCCGGGACGCGGAGGTGGTGGTCATGGCCGTACACCTGTTCTCTCGTGCCTGCTCGCCCACGTGTGGTGCGGGTGCCTCAGCCGGTCGGATAGGTGGTGCGCAGGGCGTGTTCCAGGATCGCCGCGCCCTCCTCGGCCTCGGCGACGGTCAGCGACAGCGGCGGGGCGATCCGCAGCGCACTGGTGTCGTGTCCGCCGCCCTTGCCGATGAGCAGTCCGCCCTCCCGGGCCCTCTCCAGGACGGCGGCGGCGCCCCGCGGATCCGCCTCGTCGGTGCCGGGCCTGACCAGCTCGATACCGATCATCAGCCCGCGGCCGCGCACCTCGCGTACGCCGGGCAGCTGGGCGCCGACGGCCCGGAGCCGCTCGATGAGGAGCCCGCCCACGCGCCGGGCGTTGCCCTGGAGGTCGTGTTCCAGGAGGTAGTTGAGGTTGGCGAGGCCGCCGGCCATGGTGAGCTGGGTGCCGCCGAAGGTGGAGATGCTGTTGGCGTCCAGGCAGTTCATGATCTCGGCGCGGGCGATGACCCCGCCGATGGACAGCCCGTTGCCGATGCCCTTGGCGAAGGTGACGAGGTCCGGCGGGCCGCTGCGGGCGTGCGCCTGCCAGCCCCAGAAGTGCTCGCCGGTACGGCCCCATCCGGTCTGCACCTCGTCGGCGATCCACAGGATCCCGTGCTCCTGGAGCACTTCACGGAAGGCCGCGTAGAGCCCGTCCGGCGGGCCGGTGAAGCCGCCGACGCCCTGGACGGGTTCGGCGATCAGCGCGGCGGGTGGCCGGGTGTGGCCGAGGACGTCCCTCAGGTCGGCGACGCAGGCGTCGATGAAGGCGCGGTCGTCCAGATGGGCGTAGGGCCCGCGGGTGCGCACGCCCCCGTGGACGTACAGGGTCTGCAAGGGGGACAGCGAGGTCGGGGACCAGCCGCGGTTGCCGGTGATGCCGACGGTGCTGAAGGACCGGCCGTGGTAGCTGTTGCGCATGGCCAGGACGGTGTTGCTGCGCCGGTGGGCGGTGGCGAGCAGCAAGGCGGTGTCGTTGGCCTCGGTCCCCGAGGTCGTGAAGAACACCCGGGCGTCGGGGATGCCGCTCAGCTGGGCGATGCGTTCGGCGAGTTCGACCATGGGCCGGTTGAGGTAGAGGGTCGAGGAGTGAATGATGCGGCCGGCCTGCTCGCTGACCGCCTTGGTCACCTCGGGCAGCGCGTGCGCGGTCATCGTGGTCAGGATGCCGCCGAAGAAGTCGAGGTATCTGCGTCCGGCCGAGTCCCAGACGTGCCGTCCCTCGCCGTGGGTGATCTCCAGGGGGGCGTCGTAGTAGAGGGCGAGCCAGTCGGGCAGGACCCTGCGGTGGCGGGAGTAGAGGTCGTTCACGGCTGGACCAGCCCTTCGTAGGCGTCGGGACGGCGGTCACGGTAGAAGGCCCACTGCTGCCGCACCTCCGCGATGAGGTCGAAGTCGAGGTCGCGGACGAGGAGTTCCTCCGCCGTGTCGCCGGCGGTCTCCCCGACGAACTGCCCGCGCGGGTCGACGAAGTAGGACGTCCCGTAGAAGTCGTTGTCTCCGTACTCCTCCTGTCCCACCCGGTTGATGGCGGCGACGAAGTACTCGTTGGCGACGGCCGCGGCCGGCTGCTCCAGCTGCCACAGGTAGGCGGACAGGCCCCGGTGGGTGGCGGACGGGTTGTAGACCAACTGGGCGCCGTTCAGCCCGAGTTGGCGCCAGCCCTCGGGGAAGTGCCGGTCGTAGCAGATGTAGACGCCGACCTTGCCGACGGCGGTGTCGAACACGGGCCAGCCGAGGTTGCCGGGCTTGAAGTAGTACTTCTCCCAGAAGCCCTTGACCTGCGGGATGTGGTGCTTGCGGTACTTGCCGAGGTAGGAGCCGTCGGCGTCGATCACGGCGGCGGTGTTGTAGTAGAAGCCGGACTGCTCGACCTCGAAGACCGGTACGACGATCACCATGCCGGTCTCGCGGGCGAGGTCCCGCATCCGGCGGACGGTGGGACCCTCGGGCACCGGTTCCGCCCAGCGGTAGTGCTCCGGCTCCTGGACCTGACAGAAGTAGGGGGCGTTGAAGACCTCCTGGAACCCGATGATCTTCGCTCCCCGGCGGGCCGCCTCGCGGGCGTGCTCCTCGTGTTTCGCCACCATGGACTCGGTGTCGCCGGTCCAGGTGGCCTGGACCAGAGCGGCGCGGACGACGTTGGCCATGAGCTGCTCCTTCGACGGGACGTCAGAGCCTCTACGCACGTAGAAACGGCCCGTAGAGGCACGAACGTAAGCCTCCCCGAGGCCCTTGCCAAGACCATCGTCGTCAACCCGCGGAGTCGATCACGTTTCACACTCCTGCGGGTGACCGGATCTACCGGGCATGAGGACAGAACGGGGCATTGCGCGACCATTCCGACCTGCTGCGGTCACGTGGCGTGTCCGGCGACGCGCAGTGCGTGCAGGAGGTCCCAGTGCCGCTCGGCGGAGACGGCGAGCGCCGCCTCCAGCAGCAGCGGGACGAGGCGCCGGGGCCCGGCGGCGGCACAGCGGGCCGCCTCCTCGGCCGTGCGCACGCGCACGCAGGCGTCCAGCAGGGCGCGCACCTCCCGGTGCCGGCCCGCGCCGTCCAGATGGAGCAGGGCCGCGCCGATCTGTTCGGCCGGGCGCGCCACGCCCTGCCGCAGCAGCTGCCGTCCGTCGCCGTCCCGTCCGGCCGCGGCGAGCGCGTCGGCGGTCTCGACCAGCCGTTCGGCGGGCAGTGAGGCGGCCTCCCAGAGCAGTGTGGCCCAGTCGGCGCCGAGTCCGGCCCGGTGCAGGGCGTCCGCGAGCGGCGGCAGCCGGCCGGCGGGCCACCGGGCGGCCTCGACCAGTAGCACGTGCGCCTCCCCGGTACGACCCTCGGACCGCAGCCGCGCCAGCCGTTCCACGACCAGGCCGACCTCCTCGCGGACCGCCGCGTCGGCCACCCGGTCGCCGGACGCCCCCGCCTCCCGGGCCACCTGCCGGGGCGGCTCCCCGGCTCCGGCGAACCTGGCTCCGCGCGGCGTCCCGCGCCCGTCGGCCGCTGGGGCGACGGCGGCCGCGGGTGCCTGCGGTGCGACGGCCGGCCCCGCCCCGTCCTCGTCGGCCAGCCCTGCGAACCGGGCACTGCCGCGGCGGCGCCTGCGGGGTGCGGCGGGCGCGGCGGCGGGCGGGCGCGCACCGGAATCGTCCTGGGGGGCCCGGGCACTCTCCCGCCCCCTCTCCGACGCCGCGAGTCTCGCCCGGAGTTCGGCGCAGCGCGCGGCGGCCCGCCGGTGGTCGTCGTCGGCCCAGGCGAGGTCGAGGCGCAGCGCCTCGGCCTCCTCGGCGGAGGCCGGTGCGGACAGCAGGCGGCTCAGCTCGGCATGGCGTTCCGCGGCGCCGCGCAGCTCCCGGAGCATGTCCTCGAGCCGGCCGGCCAGGGCGTCCCGGGCACCGGGCCGGGCGTCGCAGGCGGTGAGCGCGGCGGCGTGCAGTGCGCGGGCCCTTTCCCGTTCGGCGGACGCGGCGGCGGGACCGTACACCCCGGCCAGGTCCTCCAGCAGGGCCTCCAGGACGTCCCATGGCGGCACCTCACGCCCGTCCAGACAGGCCCGCATGCCGTCGGGGTCGCGTCGCCAGAAGACCCCGCTCCAGCCGGCGCCCTGGTCGAGGCGGGCCAGGAGGCCGTCCAGGTAGCTCGCGAACTCCCCCATACCTCCGGAGAGTTGATGCTCCGCCATCGTCCAGCTCCCACCCGGCCGCCAGCACTTCGCCAGCCAGGCAACACCAGTTGTGTTACGGGACTGCTACGGAGAGTTTTCCGGCAGGGCGCGGGCAGCGCACCAAGGAGGCTCGGGGCAGCGGCCGGCGACCGCCCCTCGGGCGCGTCAGGCGGCCACCAGTGCGCACCGCGTGACCAGTTCGTCCATCGACAGGCCGAGGACCCCGGCGAGGGCGGCCACCGTGAAGAACGCCGGTGTCGGCGCGCGCCCCGTCTCGATCTTGCGGAGCGTCTCGGCCGAGACGCCCGCCTCGGCGGCGACATCGGCCATGCTCCGGCCGCCGCGCGCCTCGCGCAGCAGCCGCCCGAGCCGCTCGCCGCGTTCACGCTCTTCGGGGGTGAGGGGGGTGCGCACCATGCCCCCATTCTGCCTGCCGGGCGCGCCCATTCAAATACCGGTATAGTAATTGGCATGGTGGAACTGAAGACGGACACGTCGATCGACGCGATGCACGCGGCGGGCCAGGTGGTCGGCCGGGCCCTGACGGCCGTGCGGCGGGCCGCACGCGTCGGTGTCTCGCTGCTGGAGCTGGACGAGGTCGCCCGGGAGGTGCTGCGCGAGGCGGGCGCCTCCTCACCGTTCCTCGGCTACCGGCCCTCCTTCGCCCCGACGCCCTTCCCGGCGGTGATCTGCGCCTCGGTGAACGACGCGATCGTGCACGGCATCCCGGACCGCTACCGGCTGCGCGACGGCGACCTGCTCTCCGTCGACTGCGGCGCGGAGCTGGACGGGTGGGTCGGCGACTCGGCGATCAGCTTCGTGGTGGGCCTGCCGCGCCCGGCCGACGTCCGGCTGATCGAGACGGCCGAGCGGGCCCTGGCCGCGGGCATCGAGGCGGCCGTGCCCGGCAACCGCATGGGCGACATCGCACACGCCATCGGCCGGATCTGCCGTACGGCGGGCTACGGCATCCCGCAGGGCTTCGGCGGCCACGGCATCGGCCGCCGCATGCACGAGGAACCCGAGGTGCCGAACGAGGGCCGCCCCGGCCGCGGCTTCCCGCTGCGCCCCGGCACGGTCATCGCCATCGAGCCCATGCTGATCGCGAGCGGCGACGACGCGTACCACGAGGCGGGCGACGGCTGGACGCTGCGGACGAACGACGGCTCCCGGGCGGCCCACGTGGAACACACGGTGGCGATCACGGAGAGCGGTCCCCGGATCCTGACGGCACGGGAATCCGGCTGAGGCGGGCGGAGAACGGCCGCCGCGCCCTGACGGCACGCGGAGAGCGGTCCCCGGATCCTGGCGGCGGGGACGTCCCGTCGCGGCGCGCCGGGGGCAGCGCGACGGGCCGCGACGCGCCGGCGGCCGTCGCGGCACCGGCACACCGGCCCCGGTGGGCGAACATGCCCGCCCCCACGGATCGTGACATCGTGGGCATGAGCAACCCGCCCCCGGGTTACCCGGCCGCTCCGCACGTCGCCAGCGAAGGAACGGAACGCCATGACCGACGGCTACCCTCCTGACCCCTTCGGTGAATACCTGGCCCGCTTCTTCGGCGGAGCCGTGGGCGGAACCGGCCGGCCCCGTCACATCGACATCGGCCGCCTGCTCAGCCAGCCGGCCCGGGAGCTGGTCAGAGGAGCCGCCCAGTACGCCGCCGAGCACGGCAGCCGGGACCTGGACACCCAGCACCTGCTGCGGGCGGCGGTGTCCGCCGAGCCCACCCGGAGTCTGCTCAGCCGGGCGGGCGCGGATCCCGACTCGCTCGCGACGGAGATCGACGACCGGGCCGGCCCTATCCAGCACCCGCCGGGCGAGGTGCCCCCGCCGACCTCGCTGTCGCTGACCCCGGCGGTCAAGCGGGCGCTGCTGGACGCTCACGACATGGCGCGGGCGAGCGGCGCCGGGTACATCGGCCCCGAGCATGTGCTGAGCGCGCTGGCCTCAAACCCCGACTCGGCGGCCGGGCACATCCTGAACGCGGCCCGCTTCTCGCCGGGTGCCCTGCCGCCCGAGGCCCCGGAGAGCACGCAGCCGCGCCCGGAGCGGCAGCGGCCGACCGGTACGCCGACCCTGGACAAGTACGGCCGCGATCTGACCGAACTGGCCCGGGAGGGCCGGATCGACCCGGTCATCGGCCGGGACACGGAGATCGAGCAGACCATCGAGGTGCTGTCGCGGCGCGGCAAGAACAACCCGGTGCTCATCGGTGACGCGGGCGTCGGCAAGACGGCGATCGTGGAGGGCCTGGCCGAGCGGATCGTCGACGGGGACGTCCCGGACATCCTGGCGGGACGCCGGGTCGTGGCCCTGGACCTCACCGGGGTCGTGGCCGGCACCCGCTACCGGGGCGACTTCGAGGAGCGGCTGAACAACATCGTGGAGGAGATCCGCGCCCACTCCGACCGGCTGATCGTGTTCATCGACGAGCTGCACACCGTCGTCGGGGCGGGTACCGGCGGCGAGGGCGGCGCGATGGACGCCGGGAACATCCTCAAGCCCGCCCTCGCCCGCGGCGAGCTGCACATCGTGGGCGCGACCACGCTGGAGGAGTTCCGCCGGATCGAGAAGGACGCGGCGCTGGCCCGCCGGTTCCAGCCGATCCTCGTGCCCGAGCCGACCGTCGAGGACACGATCGAGATCCTGCGCGGGCTGCGCGACCGGTACGAGGCCCACCACCAGGTCCAGTACACCGACGAGGCACTGGTCGCCGCCGTCGAGCTGTCGGACCGGTACCTCACCGACCGGCGGCTGCCGGACAAGGCGATCGACCTGATCGACCAGGCCGGCGCACGGGTCCGGCTCGGTGCCCGGACGAAGGGCACGGACGTGCGCGCGATGGAGCGCGAGGTCGAGCAGCTGGCCCGGGACAAGGACCAGGCGGTCGCGGACGAGGACTACGAGCAGGCCAAGCAGCTGCGCGACCGGATCGCCGAGCTGAAGGAGCGCATCGCGCAGGCCAGCGACGACGACAAGGCCGACGAGGGGCAGCTGGAGGTGACCGCCGAGGCCATCGCCGAGGTGGTGTCCCGGCAGACCGGCATCCCGGTCAGCCGGCTGACCCAGGAGGAGAAGGAACGGCTGCTCGGCCTGGAGGGGCACCTGCACCAGCGGGTGGTCGGCCAGGAGGAGGCCGTCGCCGTGGTCTCCGAGGCGGTGCTGCGCTCCCGCGCCGGGCTCGCGAACCCCCACCGGCCGATCGGCAGCTTCCTCTTCCTCGGGCCGACCGGCGTCGGCAAGACCGAGCTGGCCCGGGCCCTGGCGGAGGCGTTGTTCGGCAGCGAGGACCGCATGGTCCGCCTGGACATGAGCGAGTACCAGGAGCGGCACACCGTCTCCCGGCTGGTCGGCGCCCCGCCCGGCTACGTCGGTCACGAGGAGGCCGGACAGCTCACCGAGGTGGTGCGCAGGCACCCGTACTCGCTGCTCCTGCTCGACGAGGTGGAGAAGGCCCACCCGGACGTGTTCAACATCCTGCTGCAGGTCCTGGACGACGGCCGGCTCACCGACTCCCAGGGCCGGACCGTGGACTTCACCAACACGGTGATCGTGATGACCAGCAACCTGGGCTCCGAGGCGATCACCCGGCGCGGCGCCGGCATCGGTTTCGGGCCGGGCGGTGCGGATGCCGACGAGGAGGCCCGGCGGGAGCAGATCCTCAGGCCGCTGCGCGAGCACTTCCGGCCGGAGTTCCTCAACCGCATCGACGAGATCGTGATCTTCCGCCAGCTCACCGGTGAGCAACTGCGGCAGATCACCGATCTGTTGCTGGAGAGCACCCGGCGGCTGCTGGACGGGCAGGGCGTCCGGGTCGAGTTCACGAGCGCGGCCGTCGACTGGCTCGCCGAGCGCGGCTACCAGCCGGAGTACGGCGCCCGGCCGCTGCGCCGCACCATCCAGCGGGAGGTCGACAACCAGCTGTCCCGGCTGCTGCTGAACGGCACGATCGGCGCGGGCAGCCGGGTGACGGTGGACGCGAAGGACGGGCGGCTGGACTTCCGCGTCGAGGAAGCCCGGCCGCCCGCGCCGGAGTTGTGACGCCGAACCGGTCAGCACGGTGCCCGGACGGTCCACCACGGTGCCCGGACGGTCCGTCCGGGTGCCGGAACCCACAGGCCACCGTGCACCCGGGGTGCACCCGTCGCCGTGCACCCGGGGTGCACCCGGGGCTCCGGTCTTCCGCTACGGTGCCGGATCCACCACCATCGCCGAGCCGCCGCCGCGTCGTACCTTCTCGGCGGCGGCCAGCCACCTGCCGTCGGGGAGCCGCTGCACGCCGGTGGCCGCGCCGATCTCCGGGTTCTGCTTGAAACTGTGCCCGATGGCCTCCAGCCGGGCCTTCAGGTCGCTGTCGTAGAGGGCCGGTTCGAGTTCGGTCTGGGCCGCGTTGCGCTGGCTGGCGCGGGGTGCGGCGATCGCGTCGACCAGCGGCTGGTGCCGGTCCAGGAAGCCGGTGAGCGTCTGCAGCACGGTGGTGATGATGGTCGCTCCGCCGGGCGAACCGAGGGCCACGACCGGCTTGCCGTGCTTGTCCAGGACGATCGTCGGCGAGATCGAGGAGCGCGGGCGCTTGCCCGGGCCCGGCAGGTTCGGGTCGTGCACCGCCGGGTTGGCGGGGGCGAAGGAGAAGTCGGTCAGCTCGTTGTTGAGCAGGAAGCCGCGGCCCGGCACGGTGATGCCGCTGCCGCCGGTCTGCTCGATGGTGAGCGTGTACGCGACGACGTTGCCCCACTTGTCGGCCACGGTGAGGTGGGTGGTGTTCTCGCCCTCGTACGTCGTCGGGGCCGCGGTGCCGCCGTGGCGGCAGGCCGCCGGGTGGCGCGGGTCGCCGGGTGCGAGCGGGCTGCCGAGAACCGCGTCGTCCTTGATCAGGCAGGCCCGCGAGTCGGCGTACCGCTGCGACAGCAGCTGCCTGGCCGGTACGTCCTCGAAGGCGGGGTCGCCGACCCAGCGCCCGCGGTCCGCGAAGGCGATGCGGCTGGCCTCGATGAAGCGGTGCAGGTACTGCACCTCGCTCGCCCTCGAGAGGTCCGTCCCCTCCAGGATGTTGAGGGCCTCACCGACGGTCGTGCCGCCGGAGGAGGACGGCGCGATGGAGTACACGTCCAGGCCGCGGTACGCGGTCCTGGTGGGCGCCTGCAGCTTGGCGCGGTAGACGGCGAGGTCCTTCTCGGCGAGTTTGCCGGGGCGGGCGTTCCAGCCGGAGGCCGGGTCCACGGGCGGGTGCTCGACCGTCTCGACGATGTCGTCGCCGATGTCGCCCCGGTAGAGCGCGCTGGTGCCCTTGCGGCCCAGCTCCTCGTAGGTGCGGGCGAGTTCGGGGTTCTTCAGCGTCGAGCCGACGACGGGGAGCTTGCCGCCCGGCAGGAACAGCTTCGCGGTGTCCGGGAAGTAGCGGAACCGGGTCTCGTTGGACGCGGTCTGCGCGCGGAAGGTGTCGTCCACCGTGAAGCCGTCGCGGGCGATCCGCTCTGCCGGCTTCAGGACCGTACCGAGCCGCTTGCTGCCCCACTCGTCCAGCACCGTCTGCCAGGTGGCGGGCGTGCCCGGGGTGCCGACGCTCAGGCCGCTGCTGACGGCGTCGGCGAAGGCGAGCGGCTTGCCGTTCTCCGTGAACAGGTCGGAGTCCGCGCTGAGCGGTGCGGTCTCGCGGCCGTCGACGGTGTGCACCGTGCGGGACTTGGCGTCGTAGTAGACGAAGTAGCCGCCTCCGCCGATGCCGGCCGAGTAGGGCTCGGTGACGCCCAGGGCGGCGGCGGTGGCGACGGCCGCGTCGACCGCGTTGCCGCCGTGTTGGAGCACCTCGATGCCGGCCGCGGAGGCGTCCGCGTCGACGCTGGACACGGCGCCGCCGTAGCCGACGGCCACGGGAACCTTCGTGGGTTTCTCGCTCGTCGTCGCGGCGGGCGGCGCCGCCGCTCCCACCGACACCACTGCGGCCGAGACCGCGAGGACCGCCAGTTTCCGCGTACCAGGACGACCCATCCGAACCTCCCGTCGGGACAGTCCGCGCAGCGTAACGAGATTGCCGTACCACCGACAGTACGCCTCGGGGTCCTGCCACACGACCGTCACACCTCGAACACGGGTACGTACCGGTCGCCCCGGCCCGCTACCATGCGCGGCCATGAACGACGACGTGCGCAACATCGTCCTGGGCGTCATGGCCGCAGGCGTCTCCGCCTCGCTGGGCTGGCTCGCCCGTACGTACCTGTGGCGGCGAAGACTGCGGCGCAAGCAGGTCTTCTTCGGGCTGCCGGACCACTCCGAGTCGCTTCTGGTGGTCAACCGCAACGCGGGCGGGCCCGAGTTGTCGGTGATGCGGCACGACGTGTTCGCCCTGCTGGAGCTGTCCGCCCTCATCAAGGACTGCAACGCGCACGCGCAGGTCGTGGCGCACGACGCCACCCAGCAGGGGTTCGGCGAACGCACGGAGTTCTGCCTCGGCGGTCCCGCCTCGAACCGCCGGATGGCGGCGCACCTCTCCTCCCTGCTGCCGGGTGTCCGGATCAACGTCGAGGCCGAGGCGGGACCGGAGCTGGGTGCCTTCCGGATCGGCGGGAACGACTACCGCATGGACGGCGGCAAGAGCGAGTACGTGCTGCTCGCCCGGCTCACCGCGGGCGGGCGGCACGACGCCCGCCCGGTGTTCCTCTTCTGCGGCCAGCGGGCCATCACCAACCAGGCCGCCACCCGCTACCTCGCCCGGCACCACGAGCGGCTTGCCCGCAAGCACGGGAACGGCTCCTTCGTCCTGCTGCTGAAGGTGGTCAACTCGCAGGCGTACGGGCCCGACGTGGTCGAGCTGGTCGCGGACGTCACGCGGGCGGCACAGACGCCGCTGCCGGAACCGGCCGCCGCGGCGGCAGACTGACGGTTCAACAGTCTCCGCGATCAACAATCTTTACCCGTACGTAACTTACCGACGGGTTACTTGCGGTAAGGCGGCGCGGTTACCGTCGGGTCACTTTGCACTGACACGAGTGAAGGAGTGACCCATGGGACACGGGCGCACCACCCTGCGCACCTCCGCCGCGGGAGCCGTCTCGGCGGCGCTGATCGCCGGCACCGTCGTCGCCGTGGCGCCGGCCGCCGAGGCCGCCCCGTCCGTGCGCTTCGTCGACATCACCGGCGACGGCGGCACCGTGCTGAAGGCCAACGTCCTCACGCCCCAGGGTGCCGACGGCACGCGCAGGTACCCGCTCATCGTGCTGCCCACGAGCTGGGGTCTGCCGCAGGTGGAGTACCTGGCCCAGGCCCGGAAACTCGCCGACTCCGGCTATGTGGTGCTCGCCTACAACGTGCGGGGCTTCTGGCAGTCCGGCGGCCGGATAGAAGTGGCCGGTCCGCCCGACACAGCGGACGCCTCGAAGGTCATCGACTGGGCCCTCGCCCACACGCCCGCCGACGCCGACCACATCGGCATGGCGGGGGTGTCCTACGGCGCCGGGATCAGCCTGCTCGCCGCCGCGCACGACAAACGCATCAAGGCCGTGGCCGCGCTCAGCGGCTGGGCCGACCTGATCGACTCGATCTACTCGGGCCGCACCCAGCACCTCCAGGCGGCAGCCGTCCTGGACGGCGCGGCCACCCTCACCGGCCGTGAGAGTCCCGAACTGCGGGCCATCTTCGACAACCTGTACTCCTCGAACCTGTCGAAGGAGCAGGAGATGATCGACTGGGGGCGGAAACGTTCCGCCGCGACCTACGTCGACCAGCTGAACAGCAACGGCGCCGCGGTCATGCTGGCCAACGCCTGGGGCGACACCGTCTTCCCCGCGAACCAGTACGCGTCCTTCTACGAGAAGCTGACCGTCCCGAAGCGGCTGGAGCTGCGCCCCGGCGACCACGCGACCCCGGAGCTGACCGGCCTGTTCGGACTGCCCAACGACGTGTGGACGGACGCCGAGCGCTGGTTCGACCACTACCTCAAGGGCGCCGACAACGGCATCGAGCGCGAGCAGCCGGTCCGTCTGAAGCCCCGCAGTTCGGGGGGATACGAGGGCTACCCGGACTGGAAGTCGGTCACCGCCACCCGGAACAAGATCGCCCTGCCGGGCTCCCCCACCATCCACGCGAACGTCGACTCCGGCGCGGACGGCGGGATCGTCTTCCTCTCCAGCATCCTCGACCAGGTCGCCCAGCTGCCGCCCATGGCCTCGATGCCGCTGCTCCCGCGCCGCTGGGCGGCCGTCTGGCAGTCGGAGCGGTACGGCAGCGCCCAGCGGGTGCGCGGCACCGCCACGCTGCACACCACGCTCACCCCGACCGCCGAGAGCGGCACCCTCGTCGCCTACCTGTACGACGTGGGCCCGCTCGGACTCGGCAAGCTGGTCACCCACGCGCCCTACACCTGGCACGGGCGGACGCCCGGCGCGTCCTTCGACGTCGACCTGGACCTGTACTCCACGGCCTACGACGTCCCCGCCGGGCACCGCCTCGCGCTGGTGGTCGACACCGTCGACCCGCTGTACATCGAGCACAACCCGTCCGGCGCGCAGCTGACCTTCTCCTCGCCCGCGGACGACCCGTCGTACGTGTCCGTCCCACTCGGCGAGCAGTGATCTCCGGCTGCCGCCGGACGAGCCTGGCCCGTGTGAACTGCCGCCCCCTACGGTCTCGGGGCCATGGGGGGCTCCCCACCCGGCAGCAGCGCCCCAGGGCCGGCCGTGGCGGGAACCACGGCCTCGGTCTTGGGGCTGCGCTGCTCACGGCGGGACACCCAGCCGGCGAACCACGAGAGCAGCATGCACATCCCGATGTAGATCGGCGAGATCACCATCACCACGGGGATGAAGGGCAAATCGTAGTCGAGGTTGGAGGCGATGAGTTTTCCGGCATGGAGGAACTCCTCGTAGGTGATGAGAAAACCGAGGGAGGTGTCCTTCAGGGCGACCACCAGCTGGCTGATGATGGCCGGCAGCATGGCACGCACGGCCTGGGGGGCGAGCACGTGCACCATGACCTGTGTCTTGCGCATCCCGAGCGCGAACGCGGCCTCCCGCTGCCCCCGTTCGACGGCGTTCACGCCCGAACGGAAGACCTCGGCGAGCACCGAGCCGTTGTAGAGGGTGAGCCCGGCGACCAGCGCGGGCAGCGGCTGGACCTTCAGCGCCACGAAGATGAAGAAGATCATCACCAGCACCGGCATCGCGCGGAAGAACTCCACGACGAGCGTGGCCGGCCAGCGCACCGTCCGGTGGTCGGACAGCCTCCCGGCGGCCAGCAGCCCGCCGAGGGCGAGGGAGAGGACGGCGGCGAACGCGAACGCCTTGAGGGTGTTGCCCAGCCCGCGCAGCAGCAGCTCCTGGACCCCCTCGTACGCGAAGGGCATCCACTTGGTGTACGTGAACTGGCCGGTGTCGAAGAGCAGGTACAGGAGCCAGGCGACGAGGGCGAGGATGACGGCCGTCGACAGCACACCGTAGACGGCATGCCGGCGGCGGGTGTGCGGGCCGGGGACGTCGTAGAGCGCGGTGGCCTCGGTCATCGGGCGACTCCGTACTTCCGCTCCAGCAGGTTGAACAGGGCGCTGATGGCGAGCGTGATGATCAGGTATCCGACGGCGATCCAGACGAAGGTCCACACGATGTTGTAGCCGAGTTCGTTGATCGTCTTGTACGTGCCCAGCAGCTCGGTCACGCTGAACGCGCCCGCGATCGCGGAGTTCTTGGCGAGCGCGATGAGGGTGGAGCCGACGGGCGGGATCACCGACTTGAACGCCTGCGGCAGCACCACCAGCGACAGGGTCTGCCCGAAGCTCATCCCGAGGCTGCGGGCCGCCTCGCCCTGGCCCGTGGGCACGGTGTTGATGCCGGCGCGCAGCGCCTCGCAGATGAACGCCGAGGTGTAGCAGCCGAGGGCGAGGACCGCGAACACGTCGAAGGGCAGGACGAGTCCGAACCGGGGCAGCCCCAGCAGCACCGCGAAGAAGAGGAGGGTGAGCGGGGTGTTGCGCAGCACGGTGACCCAGGCGGTGCCGAAGACCCGCAGGGAGCGGACGGGCGCGACCCGGAAGGACGCCATCACGAAACCCAGGGCGAGGGCCAGCAGGGAGGCGTAGAGCGTCAGTTCGAGGGTGCCGAGGAAACCTTCGGCGTAGGTATGGAAGTTGTCGGTCAGTACGTTCACGCCGTCCTCGCTCAGCTCGCCGGGTAGCGGTCGATGGGCGGCGGTTGCGGGGCGGGCACGCCGGACAGGCCGAGCGTCGCCTCGTACGCCTTCTTCCAGTCGCCGTTCTTCTCGCGTGCCTCCAGTGCGTCGTCGAGGGCGAAGCGCAGCGCGTCGTCGCCGCGCGGGAGGCCGATGCCGTACGGCTCCTCCGAGAACGGCCTGCCGACGACCTCGAGTTCGGCGGGGACCTTGGCCGCGTAGCCGATGAGGATGGCGTCGTCGGTGGTGACGGCGTCGACCTGGTAGGTGAGGAGGTTGTCGACGCAGACCGAGTAGGTGTCGTAGGCGACCAGGACCGCCTTCGGGTAGTCGGTCCTGATGCGCTGGTACGGGGTCGAACCCGCCGCGGAGCAGACGCGTTTGCCGGCGAGGTCCTGGGGGCCGTGGATGTCGTTCTCGTCCTTGCGTACGAGGAGGGACTGGCCGGCCAGGTAGTAGGGACCGGCGAAGCCGACGAGCTTCTTGCGGTTGTCGTTGATGGTGTAGGTGCCGACGTAGTAGTCGATCTGGCCGTTCTGCAGGGCGGTTTCGCGGTTGGCGGAGGCGATCGTGCGGAAGTGGATGCGCCCCGGCGGCAGGCCGAGGGAGGCGGACATCATTCTGGCGATCTCGATGTCGAAGCCGGAGTAGGCGCCGGTGGCCGGGTCCTTCTCGCCGAGGTAGGGCTGGTCCTCCTTGACGCCGACGGTGAAGTAGCCGCGCCTCTTCGCCCGGGTCCAGGTCGGCGAGTCCGGGAGGCGGAAGTCCTTCGCCACCCGGTAGTGCGGGAGCTTCTCGGCCGCCGGGCCCTTACCCGGCGGGCTGCCCTCCTTTCCGCAGGCGGTGGCCAGCAGGGCGAGGAGCACACACAGGGCGCGGGGCGCACGGGTGGTACGGAACACGGGTCGCACTCCCCGGGTCAGTGCTTGAGGATCTTGGACAGGAAGTCCTTGGCGCGGTCGCTATTCGGGTTCGTGAAGAACTGTTCCGGGCTGCGGTCCTCGACGATCCGGCCGTCGGCCATGAAGACGACCCGGTTGGCCGAGGCCCGGGCGAAGCCCATCTCGTGGGTGACGACGATCATGGTCATGCCGTCGCGGGCGAGCTTCCGCATGACCTCCAGCACCTCGTTGATCATCTCGGGGTCGAGGGCGGAGGTGGGTTCGTCGAAGAGCATCGCCTTGGGCTCCATGGCGAGCGCGCGGGCGATGGCGACACGCTGCTGCTGGCCGCCGGAGAGCTGGGCGGGGAACTTCGCGGCCTGGTCCAGCAGGCCGACCCGGTCGAGGAGTTCACGGGAGCGGCGGTCGGCGTCGTCCTGCCTGCGTCTGCGGACCTTGACCTGGGCGAGGGAGACGTTCTGCAGGACCGTCTTGTGGGCGAAGAGGTTGAAGGACTGGAAGACCATGCCGACCTCGGCGCGGAGCCGGGCGAGGGCCCTGCCCTCCTCGGGCAGCGGCTGCCCGTCGAGGGTGATGGTGCCGGACTGGACCGTCTCCAGCCGGTTGATCGTCCTGCAGAGCGTCGACTTGCCCGACCCCGACGGGCCGATGACCACGACCACCTCACCCTTGCCCACGGTGAGGTCGATGTCCCTGAGGACGTGCAGCTCCCCGTAGTACTTGTTGACGTTCCGGAGTTCGATCAACGGATCGACGGCCATCCGCAGCCCTACTCACTCTCAGCTGTGTCGTGGTTGCCGCAACCTATCCAGCCGTCAGAGGAGTTGACGGACGACACGCACCTTCCGGGCATTAGCCGTATTTACGCCAGCGGGGTGGCGCGGCGGCCGGCGGGGCTCAGCCCTCGGCGATCTCGGCGTACAGCTGGGACAGCTCTGGCACCCCGCTCGCCGCCCACTCCAGACCGGCCGGCACGACGTCGACCGCGCGGCCGGAGACGAGCCGTACGACGGGGTCGCCGTCGGGGCGGAGCTGCCAGGCGGCGCCGGGCACGGTCCGCACCACGACCGTGCCCAGATACAGTCCGGCGTCATGGCCCAGCCAGGACAGCATGTCGGCGTCGTCCCGCCAGCGCGGGTCCATCTGGTCCAGCGCCTCCAGCGAGTCCGGGGTGTCGTCGAGGCGGACTCCCGCCCGGGCCGCCTGCGAGCGCAGCAGCTCGCACTCGGACAACAGCGCCGCGACCGCCTCGGGGTCGGCGGGCAGCGCCACGTCACCGCTCTTCTTGTGCCCTGAGCCCAGGAACGGAAGGTGCATGGACACAGCGTGGCATCACACGTCCAGGTCGACCACCACGGGCGCGTGGTCGGACGCTCCCTTGCCCTTGCGCTCCTCGCGGTCGACGTAGGCGTCCTTGACGGCCTTCGCGAAGGGCTCGTTGCCGTAGACCAGGTCGATGCGCATGCCGCGGTTCTTCGGGAAGCAGAGCTGGCGGTAGTCCCAGTACGTGAACGGGTGGTCGTACTTCAGCGGGCGCGGCACCACGTCGCCCAGGCCCGCCTCGCGCAGGGAGGCGAGGGCCGTGCGCTCGGCCGGGGTGACGTGGGTGGAGCCGACGAAGGCGGCCGGGTCGAAGACGTCGTCGTCCGTCGGCGCCACGTTGTAGTCACCGAGCACGGCGAACGGGCGGCTGCCCTGCGCGTCCCCGTGCACGGCCGCCTTCAGGGCCTCGAACCACTGGAGCTTGTACGCGTAGTGCGGGTGGTCGACCTCGCGGCCGTTCGGCACGTACACCGACCAGACGCGGACCGGGCCGCAGGTGGCCGAGATGGCGCGCGGCTCGGTCACGCCCTCGTAGCCCGGGTCGCCGGGCAGGCCCTTGACCACGTCCTCGATGCCGACGCGGGAGAGCACCGCGACGCCGTTCCACCGGCCGGTCGCGTGGACCGCCGCCTCGTAGCCCAGCTCGCGCAGCGCGCCGAACGGGAACTGCTCCTCGGCGATCTTGGCTTCCTGGAGGCACAGCACGTCGGTGTTGCTGCTCTCCAGCCAGGCCAGCAGCCTCGGGAGGCGGGCGGTGATCGAGTTCACGTTCCAGGTAGCGATGCGCATGCCTCACAACCTACCCGGCGGGTGTGACAACGCCGCCGCCCGCGCGTGGACCACCGCCGGCACCCCGGCCGGCGCTCGGACCGCCGCCCGCCCCCGGTGCCGCGCTCAGACCTCCGCCGACGCGCCGGGGGTGAGCCGCTGGTGGTCCGTGCCGCCCAGGGCGCCGATCTGGCGGTCGTAGATCGGGCGGGCGAGGTCGGTGAGCAGGGCGTCGTGGACGTCGTAGGCGCGCTGCGGGCCGACCTCGCGGACGTAGTCGATGACCTCGGAGATCTTGTTCCACGGCGCCATCACCGGGAGCATCAGGGTCTCCACCGGGTGATCCGGGACGGTGAGGGCGTCGCCGGGGTGGAAGACCTTGCCGCCGTCGATCAGATAGCCGACGTTGGTGATGCGCGGGATGTCGGGGTGGATCACCGCGTGCAGCTCGCCGTGGACCTGCACGTCGAAGCCGGCGGCGGTGAAGGTGTCACCGTGGCCGACGGTGTGCACGCGGCCCGGGAAGGCCGCCGCGATCTGGTCCGCGACGGCCTTCAGGGTCCAGACCCCGGCGGCCGGGTTCGCCTCCAGGGCGGCTCGCAGCCGGCCCTCGTCGAAGTGGTCCGGGTGCTCGTGCGTGATCAGGACGGCGTCGGCGCCGGCCGCCGCGTCCTGTTCGCTGAAACCGCCGGGATCGATGACGAGCGTCCGCCCGTCCTTCTCCAGCCGGACACAGGCGTGGGACTTCTTCGTGAGCTTCATGTCTCACCATCCTGCCCAAGCCGGTGGCCCGCGTCTCATCCTGCGGGCGTGGTCTCCTCCTGGACGACCTGCTGGGCCACCCGGAACGCACGGTTAGCGGCCGGCACCCCGCAGTAGACGGCCGCCTGGAGCAGCACCTCCTTGATCTCGTCCGGGGTCAGCCCGTTGCGCAGCGCCGCCCGGGTGTGGGACGCCAGCTCCTCCAGGTGGCCGCCGGCGACCAGCGCGGTCAGCGTGATGCAGCTGCGGGTACGGCGGTCCAGGCCGGGCCGGTCCCAGATCTCGCCCCAGGCGTAGCGGGTGACGAACTCCTGGAAGTCCCCGGAGAACTCGCCGGCCTGCGCCAGTGCCCGGTCCACGTGCGCGTCGCCGAGCACCTCGCGGCGGATCTTCAGCCCGGTCTCGTACCGGTCGGGCGCCGTACCGGCGGGCCCCGCCGGTACGGCGGCCGGCGCGATCTCGGCGACCGGTGCGGGCTGCGGCGGCGCGGCCGGGACCGGCACGGCGGCGTTCGGCAGGACGGTCTGGCCGGTGTCGAACTGCTGCTGCCAGGCGCTCGAGAAGTGGCGCACCAGCAGGTCGGTGACGGCGGCCGGCTGTTCGACCGGCACCAGGTGGGAGGCGCCGGGGACGACCGCGAGCCGGGCGTCCGGGATACCGGCGACCAGGGTGCGGGCCTCCGCGGGCCCGGTGACCCGGTCGTCGGAGCCGACGAGCACGAGCGTCGGCACGCCGACCCGGCCCAGCTCGGTCCGTACGTCGAACGCGGCGAGCGCCTCGCAGGCCGCGATGTAGCACCCCGGGTCGGTGGTGCGCACCATCTGGACGGCCCACTCGGTGATGGCGGGCTGCGCGGCGGCGAATCCGCCGGTGAACCAGCGTTCGGGCGCGGTGCGGGCGATGGGTTCGAGCCCGTTCGTCCGCACGACCACCCCGCGCTGCCGGAACTCGTCGGCGGTGCCGAAGCGCGGCGAGGCCGCGACCACCGCGAGCGAGGCGAGCCGTTCGGGGTGCAGCAGGGCCAGTTCGATGCCGATCGCGCCGCCCAGCGCACAGCCCGCGTAGCCGAAGCGCTGCACGCCGAGCGCGTCCAGCGTGGCCAGCAGCCGGGCGGTCAGCTCGGCGACCGCCCCGGCCGGGTGGGCCGGGGCGCCGCCGTGCCCTGGCAGATCGAACCGGAAGACCCGCCACTGCTTGGCCAGCTCCGGCACCTGGCGGTCCCACATGTGCCATGTGGTACCCAGTGAGGGACCCAGGATCAGGACCGGAGCGTCTTCTGGCCCGTCAAAGCGGTATTGCAGGGTGTACGGGGGTGTCTCACTCACGCCCCAGACCCTCTCACGTCTCACGACTGCCCCTATGACAGGGGTTGCGACTGCACAGGTCTCAGGAGGGTTCACGGCTTCGGGAGAAGGGGATCCTCCGGCGGCTGTCGGCGCTCAGGGGGCGGCGGCTGTGGATGGCAGGTCCAGTTCGGCCCAGACGACCTTGCCGTCCGCTGCTGAGCGGGAACCCCACCTGCGCGACAGCCGAGCCACCAGGTACAGGCCGCGGCCGTGCTCGTCGAGGGTGCCGGGATGGCGGGGGCGTGGCTGACCTGTGCTGGCGTCGGAGACTTCGCAAGTGAGCGCCCGGTGCTGGATGAGCCTCAGGCGGCTCGGGCCGTCACCGTGGCGGATCGCGTTGGAGACCATTTCACCGACGAGCGACTCGACGGTCGCCACCAGCGGCTCCAGACCCCAGTCACGGAGCTGGCGGGCGGCGAGACGCCGGGCCGTCGGGACGGTGACGAGTTCGTCGGGCAGGTCCCAGGAGGCGACCTGGGCTGGTGGCAGCGCGCGGGTCCGCGCAAGGAGCAAGGTGACATCGTCGGCCGGTGCCTGAGCCGACACGTTCTCCGTCGCCCGCGAACACAAGTCCTGCAGGGAGGCACCGGGCAGCGCCAGGGCGGAGCCCAGGCGCTGCACGCCGACGTCGATGTCCTCGTCACGGGACTCGACCAGGCCGTCGGAGTAGAGGGCGAGCACACTGCCCTCGGGCAGGTCCAGTTCCACGGACTCGAACGGCACCAGGCCGAGACCCAGACCCAGTGGGGCCCCGGCGGGCAGTTCGGGGATGGTGACCCTGCCCTGTGCGTCGATGATCAGGGGTGGTGGATGCCCGGCCCGCGCCAGCGTGCAGCGTCGGGTGACCGGGTCGTAGACGGCGTACAGACAGGTGGCACCGACCACCGCGGGGGCCTGGCCTGAATCGTCGGTGTCGTCGTCGTTCAGCCGCCGGACCGTGTCGTCGAGGTGCGCCAGCAGTTCGTCGGGGGGCAGGTCGAGGTCCGCGAGCGTACGCACGGCGGTGCGCAGCCTGCCCATGGTCGCCGCTGCCTTGATGCCGTGTCCCACCACATCGCCGACGACCAGGGCCACCCGGGCACCGGACAACTCGATCACGTCGAACCAGTCACCTCCCACACCGTGGTCCATGTCGGCCGGCACATAGCGCGAGGCGACCTCGACCGCGGGACCGCCCTGCACCCGGTGGGGCAGCAGGTCTCGTTGCAGAGTGAGGGCGGCAGTGCGTTCACGTGCGTACTGGAGCGCGTTGTCCAGGCTGAGTGCCGCCCGGGTGACCAGTTCCTCGGCGAGGAGCAGGTCGTCCTCCTGGAAGGGCGTCTCCTCCCTGGAGCGACCGAACAGCGCCAGCCCCAGCACACAGCGCCGCGCGCGGATAGGCACCACCATCAAGGAGTGGACACCGCTGTCGCGTACCTTCTGCGCCCGCACCGGGTCGTGGTCGACCCAGGGGCCGGAATGGGTGTTCAGCACCGGCTCCAGGTAGGACCGGCCCGTACGTACGGCGGCCGTGAAGGGTGAGTCCGGGTGGGCGTGCACCACCTCTTCGCGGGCCCACGGCAACTCCAGGACACCCAGGTCGACGGAGGCCAGACCGGCACGGCGCATCAGCGGCGGACGGCCGCTCGTCGTGCCGATCCGAGCCGAGGGCTCGACGCCGAACGGAACCGACTCCACCAGGTCGACGAGGGCGTGGTCGGCCAGGAGGGGTACGGCGAGATCTGCCAGTTCCTGCCCGGTCTGCATCACGTCGAGAGTGCTGCCGATGCGCGTACCGGCCTCGCTGAGGATGGCGAGGCGCTCGCGCGCCCGCCGGTTTCCGGTGACGTCCACGGTCATGGAGCACACACCGGTGGGCGTGCCGTCCGCGCCCTGGAGGCAGAAGAACCAAACCGAGAACGCATGTTCACGGCGCCGGTCGGTCGGTGGCCATGCCCGGTATTCGTGCACTCTCGTGGTCCCGCTCTCCAGCACCTGCCGCATCACCACCTCGAGCGCCTCGGCCTCGACAGCGGGCAGCGAGTCCTTGAGGCCACGCCCGAAGCGCCGGTGCCAAGGCACGCCGTCATAACGCTCCATGGCGTCGCTCGCCCAGACACAGCGCAGCCGCGGGTCGTAGACGACGACGCCGATCGGGACTCGGGCGAGGAGCGACTCCCGCACCGGTCCCCCGGTCGCTCCCGAGGACAAGGAATCGATGTCCGTGACGGACACCAGCCACCGGGTGCCTGCGTCCTGCCCTCGCAGCAGCGAGACCCGCAGCGTCATCCTGAGCGTGTGGCCGTCGCGGTGGCGTATCGCTACGGTCCCCGACCAGCCAGCCTGCGCCCGGTGCTCCTCGGCGAAGGTGGACGCGCTCGTCGCCTCCTCGGGGGGCGGCAGCACATGTGTGGCGTACCGGCCCACCACCTCCCCGGCCGGGTAGCCGACGAGCTGCTGCGCAGCCTGCGTCCACCCCACCACAATGCCCTCCGCATCGAGCATCGCGATCGCGGCATCGGGCGTCTCAGGTGGGCTCACCGGCTCGGCGAGGAGGGTGTGGTCCGTGCTGGTCATCGCGGTCTGTCCCATCGGTGCGGAAGGTAGGAGCGTCGGCCTGGCCGGGCGGCCCTGTGTGCAGCCGTGGTGAACGGCGATGTCCGGGTGAGCAGCACACTGTGCGACACATGGATCAGTAGAGAATGTGTCTACTTATGATGAAATAGTCAGATATGCCGACTTCGGCGTCAAGACCCTCAAACATGATTGAAAAGTCAGGCTCACGGCCTGCAGCTCAGCCGCCACGTGGCCTCACAGGTGAACGCGCAGGTGGCGGCCCTCGCAGGCATGGCTGTCATGATGTGCAGAGTGGCAGGCACCGGCACCCGCGACCTTCACCAGGACCTGGCCCGGGCCGGGCTCGGGCACCGGTACCTCGCGCAGCTCGGGCGGTTGCCGCCAACCGACGAGTTGCAAGGCCCGCAGGGCGATCCCTCACGCGAACGCTGGTCAGTCTCGGATGCCGTCGATGTCGACGAGGACGTGGCGCGGGCCGCGGAAGATCTGGTTGTGCCGGTACGGCGGCGGGTCCTCGACCAGCCGGGGATTCTGCACCCGGCGGACGAACTCGCCGACCGCGACCTGGACCTCGAGCCGTGCGAGCGGAGCGCCGAAGCAGAAGTGGATGCCCTGGCTGAATCCGAGGTGCTGGTTGTCGGTGCGTTCGAGGTCGAGTGCGTCGGGGTCGGTGAACCGTTCGGGGTCGCGGTTCGCCGAGCCGTACGCCAGGAAGATCGGTGCCCCCTTCGGGATGGTGGTGCCGGCGATGTCGATGTCTTCCACGGCGGAACGGGTGTGCCAGAACTGGACGGACGACTCGAAGCGCAGCAGCTCCTCCACGGCGGGCACGATCAACTCCGGTCGGCGGCGAAGCTCTTCCAGCGCGTCGGGGTGCCGTAGCAGGGTGAGCACGCTGTGGGCGATGAGGTTGACCGTGGTCTCGTGCCCCGCGAAGATCAGGAGCAGGGCGTTGCTCGCGAGTACGCCCTTGGACATCCGCCCCTCCGGGCCGTCCTCGTGCACCAGTGCCGAGAGCATGCCCGGGCCGGGCTGTCGGGCGTACCGGTCGAGCAGCTCGACGGCGAACTGCCCGAACTCCCGCACGGCCTGGCGGCCCCCGGCCTGGCGGCTCCGGATCTCCTCGGAGGCGGCCTCGGGACCGAAGTCCAAAGCGTCCAGGGCCGTCTCGATCCAGTGGTGGAAGCGTCGCTCGTCCTCCAGCGGCACGCCCAGAACCTTGCAGATCACCGTCACCGGCAGGGGATAGGCGAAGTCGTCGACGGCATCGATGCGGGTCTTGCCCCTCATACCGTCCAGAAGATCGCCGACGATACGGCGGATCTCGGGCTCCAGGTCGGAGATCAGGTGGGGCGCATGGGGCGGGCCGACGAAGTGCGGCATCATCATCCGGCGGTCACGGTCATGCTCGAGCGGATCGCAGGTGATGATGCTCGGCTCGGTCAGCACTTCCCTGATCGGCTCGGCAGCGGGCTCCGCCGAGCCCTCTGCCCGAGCGGCGGCCGGGACGGGACACTTCCGTGGATCCGAACTGACCCGGGGGTCGTGCAACAGCGCCACGATCTCCCGGTAGGTGCTGACGACGTAGGTTCCGTCCGGCTGCCGCGCCACCGGCGTCTTGCGCAGTTCCTCGTAGAAGGGGTACGGATTGGCGCGGTTGGCGTAGCGGAGGGCCTGCTGCCAGGGGGTTTCCTCGACCACGAAGCTCCCCTCCTTCTTCCTGTCGATGCTGTCCGCCTACAGGCCGGCCCGGCGAGCGCGTCAGTGGTGGCGCGGCCGGAACTCGGCCGTCCGTTCGCTCGGGGCGTGTCCGGTCAGGACGACGTCGGGGACCGCCGTCGGGACCCTCGGGTCGGGGAACTCGGCCGGCACCGGCTTCATGTCGGGCGGCTGGTCCCAGCCCGGCGGCGGAGGCGGGAACGGACCGGACCGCTCGATCAGCTTCCCGTAGTACTCCAGCCATTTGCCGTGATCGAAGGTGACGGCCGCGACGATGCGGCCCCGGTGACCGTAGGCGGCGGCGAAGCGGCGGTCCGCGACGGACCCCTGGGTGAAGACGATCTCGTCGCCGAAGGGCGGCACTCCGACGGACTTGATATTGACGCCGAACTGACCGGACCAGAAGCCGGGCAGCAGCAGATGCGGACGGTAGTGGGGTTCGAGGTTCACCATGTTGTGGGCCGCGACCTCGGCGCCGAAAACGGCGTTGTCCCAGTGCTCCATCGCCAGGAACTGGTACTCGTACAGCACGTGCGGTGCACGCGCCACGTCCCCCGCCACGTAGATGCTGTCGGTGACCACCCCGTTGATGTCGAAGGCCCGGCCACCGGCGTCGCACCCGACGCCCCAGAAACCGGCCGCCAGCCCTGAGCCCTCCAGCCATTCCACGTTGCGGATCGACCCCAGGGAGGCCACCACCACATCGGCGTCGACAGTGGCGCCGTCGGACAGGTGCGCCCGCCGCACATGCCCTTCGGAGTCGCCCTCCAGTGACGACACTCCCAGCCCGCAGCGCAGGTCCACGCCGTGATCGCGCTGCATCTGCGCGGCGATCTCCCCGATCACCCCGCCGAGCGCGCCGACCAGCGGCGCCGAACCCCGCTCGACCACGGTCACCGGGATGTCGAGCTCCCGGCACACAGAGGCCACTTCCGAGCCGATGAACCCCGCGCCGATGACCACGACCCGCGACGGCGGCTCGGCCAGCGCCTTCTGCAACTGCTCCGCGTCGTCACGCGAGCGGATCGTGTGGACCCCGTGCAGCCCGGCCTCGGCAGGGTTCGGCCACTGGCGTGCGCGGGTGCCCGTCGCGATCAGCAACCGGTCGTACGGGATCTGCTCGCCGTTGGCCAGGCGTACCTGCTTCGTGGCACGGTCGAGCCCGGTGGCGGCCACCCCGAGCCGCCAGTCCGCGTCCACTTCCCGCATGCGGGGCAGTCTGGTGTGGTCGGCCGGCACCCAGCCCTTGAGCACCTGCTTGGACAGCGGAGGCCGGTCGTAGGGCTCGTACGGCTCGTCCCCGATGATGGTCAGGGACCCGGTGAAGCCCTCCTCGCGCAGGGTCTCCGCCGCCCGTAGCCCGGCCAGGGAAGCACCCACGATGACGATCCGGCCGCTGGCCCGGAACTCCCGCACCAGCTCCGCGACCGTGGCCCGCAGTGTCATGACGTCTCGCCCCGCACCGTGCCGTTCAAGCGGTCGATCACGATCGCCTGCACCGGGCACGCCGCAGCCGCCCGCTCGACCTGCAGGCGCCGCTCGTCGTCGGGGTTCGGCTCGTAGGTGAGCGCCTCCTGGCCGTTCAACCTGAAGACCTCGTGCGCCAGATACACGCACTGCGCGTATCCCTGGCACCGATTCAGGTCCACGACGATCCGCATGGGCAGACTCCTTCCGCTCTGCCTCCGCCCCACGGCGACCGTCGACCCGGTCATGCAGCCTCGGCCATGAAGCCATGGGCCGGATTTTTCAAGCCTGCCGTCAGGGCGACGGGGCCGGATGCCCCGCCCGTCGCCCCGGCCAGGCCATCGCACGAACAGGTTCGGTCCTGTTCGCTGCGCCGTTTCCTGCACGGAGACGCTTGCCGGCTGTGAGCGTGGGTGTCACCGGACGGGGGCGCTGCCTCGCCGGTGTCGGCATCAGGGTGTGCCCCGGTCATCACGCCCCAAAAAAATACTCTCTCGCCTTCCGGCGATCGCAAACCCGCCACTGCGGCGGACTGGATGCATCCGTGAGCCGGTGAAGCCACCGATCAGCGGTCCCGCTCCGGCCGCCGTCCCGCCGGCCCGGCCCGTCCTGGCGCGTACCCCGGGTGGACCCACTGCCGCGGCCAGCCGGGCCGAGGGGCCGGGGGCCGGGGGCCGGCGACGGGCAGCTCGCCCTGAAGAGCGGCATCCACGCGCCAGCGGGTCAACGGTTGCCTTCGCCACCTCGACAGTTCCATACATCGTATGGTAACAATGTAAACGTCCTTCCATACGACGTATGGAACTGCTCGCCCGGACCACACCGGGCGTCACGCATCGCCTGGCGGAACCGCCGTTGGCGCGGATCACCCCCTCGGGAAGGAAAGATCATGAACAAGCTCGCGAAGCGCATCGCCCTCACCGTCTCCTCCGTCGCGGTCGCCGGTGCCGCCGTCCTCGGTGCCGGTGGCACTGCTTCGGCCGCACCCCTTGCGTCCCCGCACGCCCAGCACCCGACCGACGGGCCCGTGGCCGCTGAGTACGGCTGGGACCACGGTGTCGGCTATCTGCTCGAGCAGGGCTACTCCTGCGACGAGACCCGCGGCTGGCACCAGGACCACCACGGCACCGACTCGACCCGGCACGACTGCGACGGTCTCTACTACCGCGATGGTCACTTCTACCGCTGGGACGGCGAGGGACACGGCTCGACGTCCGACAGGTCCTACCAGCACGACGGGAACCGCTGGGAGCGCGACGGCGGGGGCGGGCACCGCCATGACCTGAGCCGCGACGACCGGTGAGACGGGTAGCGGCCATGAGCGCAAGCAGTTCCCCCCAGGAGCACATGCCGATGAAGAAGTCCTCGAAGGCCGTGGAACGGCGGGTGGCCGTGCAGCTCGTCGTCTCGCACGCCCACTCCTTGCCCCTCTGCGTACGTCTGCGCTACGAGCCCGCTGATCCCTATGTCGTCCGTGCCGACTTCTTCGTCGACTGTGACGAGCCGGTCGAATGGGTCCTGGGGCGGGATCTTCTGGCTGACGGTCTGGAGGGTTCCGCAGGCCACGCGGACGTCCGGATCTGGCCGGCCGCAGGGCGGGGTGACGAGTCGGTCTACATCGCCCTCGGGTCTTCCGCGGGCACCGCCTTGCTCGAGGTCCCCGTGCACGACGTCTCGTCCTTCCTTCAGGACACCCAGGCTCTGGTGCCACGGGGTACCGAGTCCGGACTCATCGACTGGGATGCCGAACTGGCCCACCTCCTCCCCCAAGGCTGACCGCCCCAAGGCTGACCGCCGACCATCCATGCACAGAAGCAAAGGAATCAGTGTCATGTCCCAGTACCAGTTTCGCGTCTACACCCTGCGCAGCTCCGACGCGCTCACCGCCTACGAGAAGATCTGGGCCCAGCACATTCCCGGTATGGCCAAGCACCGGATCACCACCCACGGCGTCTGGACGGTGCCCGCGGCGCCCGGAAGCGACGCTCCCCGGCTGTACGCCCTCGTCTCCTACAAGGACGCCGACGACGTGCAGGAGCGGCTGGAGGCATACCTGTCGAGTCCTGGATTCCGCGCGGACATGGAGGGCTTCGACATCGGCCAGATCGTCGGCCTCGAGGAGACCCTCCTGACGCCCACCGTGGACTCACCCTTGCGCTGACGGTCGTCCCGCGACGAGTGACGCGGTCAGAAGGGCCGGTCTCCGGCGGCCCTGCGATGGTGGTTCCCCCACCCCACTCTTCCGGACCGCCAAACACCTTACGGAGCGGTTTTGCAGTCGAGCCCTTCCGGTCAGCCTTCCGACGGCCCTCCCCGGACGACTCGAAGCACCAGGAGTAAGACCCGATGAAGTCATCGAGAACCGTGATCCAGGGGCTACCCGTGAAGCTTGTCGGCGTGCATGCGACGTCTTTGCCCGTGATCATGAATCTGCGGTACGAGCCGAGTGATCCCTATGTGGTCCATGCCGCGTTCACCACCGGCGTCGACGGCGACGAGCCGGTCAAATGGATCATCGGGCGCGATTTGCTGATCGACGGCCTGGAGGGCCCCGCCGGCGAGGGAGACGTTCGCATATGGCCCACCGGCGAGGAGGGCTGCCGGGACTTGTACATCCTTCTCAACCCGCCGTCCGGTACGGCCCTGCTCAAGGCCCCAGCGCAGGAATTCAAGGCGTTCCTCCGGGAAACGGAGGCAGTGGTGCCCCGCGGGGCCGAGCTGGTCCACAGCGACTTCGACCGCTTGCTGGCGCACTTCCTCGCCGAAGGGTGAGTCCTGTCAGGGTGCGACCTGAGGCAGGCACACGGGGTCGAGCGGTCACCGTGCGTCGGTGTCGAACAAGCGGCGGGCATTGTGGGTGGTGAGGTCCCGCCATGTGACGGTGGCGGACGGCTGCACCGCGGAGTCGATGGAGGTGACCTGAGCGAGCACCGCGTCAATGGGCGTCCAGCAGTAGTCGCTGCCATAGAGGAGACGCTCGGTGCCGAAGGCCGCGTCGAAGGCCGGGACCTGGCGTGGGAACGGCGTGCCGGCCATGTCGTACCAGAGTCGGCCGAGCTGTTCGACGGCGCTCGGCGCGTCGACGGCGCCGCCGCCGCCGACGTGGGTGCGGAAGAGTTCCATCCGGTCGGCGAGCAGCGGCAGCACACCTCCGCAGTGAGTCAAGATCCAGCGGATCCGCGGACGGCGGGCGAGGACACCGCGCAAGAGCAGGTCGCTCGCAGTGCGGGCAGTGTCGAAGGAACTCCAGCATCGGCCGTGGCCGGCCCAGAGCAAGCTCGTCGGCGTGGGGCGCCGACGTGGGGTGAACGAAGACGACGGCGCTGCGGCGGTCCAGCTCCTCCCAGAGCGGCTCGAACCGGGGGTCACCGAGGTAGAGGCCACGGTGGTTGGTTTCCACCACCACTCCGTCTGCGCCGAGGACGTCGAGCGCGTGGGCGGCCTCGGCGAGCGAGCCCTCGACGTCCGGCAGGGGCAGGGAGGCGAAGAGACCGAACCGCTGCGGGTCCTCCGTACGGACCCGGGCGCCGAACTCATTGACCTCACGAGCACCGTGGCCGCGCCGGTACGTGACGGCGGCGAGGTGGTTGCGGCGTTGTCGGTCGTGGCGCCCGGAACCGGTTCGCCGAACCCTGAGTACGGACCGGCCGTGCGCGCGACGGCCCGTGCGATCTCCCGCTGTCTGATCGAGGACAGCGGTCGGACCATGTCCGTCGAAGCCGTGGACAGGCTCCGATAGCTTGACCGGCCCGGCCGTGCCGGCTGCCGTTGTGCCGAGTCATCGCCGCCATGTCTCTCCTGCCGAAGCTGGTGGTGCAGATGTCGAGCCCGCCGCGATGGCCATGCCCAGGGGGACCACCGGCTTCGGTCCTGTACGCGCCACCAGGACGTTGTTGGCCAGGGCGGCTCTGCTGCAGGTAGTAGGTGAGGAACAGGAACACGCCGAACATGCCCGCGCCGGTGACGAAGAGGGCGGCGAAGGAGGCGCCGCGGTTGCGGTCCAGCAGGACTCGCAGGGGCAGCAGCGGATACGCCGCCCTGTTCCGCCACCACACGAAGACGGCCACCAGCACGGCACCGGCCGCCGGCATGCCCCATGTCGCCGGCCAACCCCAGCCGTGCGTTTCGGCGTTCGAGAATCCGTAGACCAGGCCGAACAGGCCGGTGGAGGCCAGCAGGGTGCCGGGTACGTCGAGCTTGTAGGACGTGTCACGCGGAGTGCGGTGCAGCAGGGCCGCCCCACCGACGAACGCCACCACCGCGAAGATCACGTTGACGTACAGGGTCCAGCGCCAGTCCAGGTACCGGACAGCGGATGGGGGATGGGGGAACGGGCGCTGCGCCGGTCGGCGTCATACGGCTGCCGTGCAGAGGCTGTGGAGCCACCCCGCCGGGCGGGTCCTCGAGGTGACGAGGTGACGGGGGGTGGCTCCCGCATGTCCGCAGCCTGGGATCGCCCGACTGCGGGCGCGGCTCTGGGGCCGGTACCCGGGGCGAAGCGCCTCAGCGGGTGTTGCTCAATGGCCGCCAGTGTCCCGGCTGTCGCGACCGCCGGTGAGCCGGCTTTCCAGACCCGTGATCAGCGTGTCCATCACGAGGCGGAACATGTGGTCCTGGTCAGGGCCTTCAACGGCGGTGTCCGCGGAGTCAGCCCCGTCCCCGTCTCCGCCATCGTCGAAGCCGGGGGGCTTGAGGGTCGACCACTGGTGGAGCGCGCCGTTGAGTTCGGCGGCGAGGACACCGACGACGACGGCGACCATCAGCGCCGCGATCTCCGAGACCTCTGACCGCGGAACCCCGGCAGCCTCCACGATCGCGGTGAGCGCGGTCCAGAACGGGTCGTCGGCCTGGATGAAGTCGGGCTGGTGGCTGAACGAGTAGGCCATCAGTTCGGGGTGACGGTGTGCCAGGGTCCGGAAGTCCGTGGCGAGCAGGCGGATGCGCTCCTGCCAGGGAGCGTCCTGGAGCGTCACGGTGCGGAACTGGGCGCCGACCATTCTTGTCACGCCGCGCAGCACCGCTTCCTTGTTCGGCACGTGGTGGTACAGCGACATCGGGTTCGCGTCGAGGGCGGTGGCGAGTTTGCGCATGGTGAGCGCCTCGACGCCGTCCGCATCGATCAGCCGCAGGGCGGCGGCGTAGATCCCGGCCTCGGTCAGAGGCACGTCTCTCTTCCTCGTTCCCCGCGGGGGACGCCTCACCTTCTTTTCCATACCTCGTACGGTATCAGTTCCGTACAGGGTACGGAAATGAGCCGCACGTCACAGCCCCACCCGCCCCCATAGGGTTGCACCTCTCTTTCCGTACCGCGTATGGTTTTGGTTCCATACGGCGTATGTTTTGCATATGGCGCCCCGGCATCGACCCGAGCAGTGCGCCCTCGCCCATTCCCCTCCACGCAGAGGAGCAAGCCATGACCACGCACTCCGTGAACGACCTTCGCCCCATCCGGTCCCCGCGTGGGATCCCCCTCCTCGGCAACACGCCGCAGATCCCCAGCACCAATCCGGTGGAGTACTTCGGTGAGCTGGCCAAGCAGTTCCCCGAGGGCATTTACGGGATGGACATCGCCGGCATCGAGCAGGTCTTCGTCTACGACCCGGACCTGATTGCCGAGGTCTCCGACGAGACACGGTTCTTCAAGCAGATCGAGAAGACGCCGCTGCAGCACGTCCGGGACTTCACGGGCGCGGGCCTGTTCACGGCCCACCAGCGCGAAGAGGAATGGGGCATGGCGCACCGGATCCTCCTGCCGGCCTTCAGCCAGCGCGCCATGAGGAACTACTTCGGGCAGATGCTGGAGATCGCCCAGGACCTGGTGGGCAAGTGGGAGAGCAGGGAGGGTCAGTCGGTCAACATCACCGACGACTACACCCGGCTGACGCTGGACACCATCGCCCTGTCGGGGTTCGGCTACCGGTTCGGCTCCTTCGCCGAGGAGGAGCTGCACCCCTTCCTCAACGCGCTGCTGGAGTCGCTGATCGAGTCGCTGCGGCGCTCCCAGGAGCTGCCGGTGATGACCAGGCTCCGCAAGGCCGACGCCAAGAAGTACGGCGAGAACATCCGGCTGATGCAGGACCTGGTCGGCAGTGTGATCAAGGAGCGCCGTGAGGGGAAGGGCAGCGCCGAGGAGGACCTGCTGGGCCTGATGCTGGACGCGGTCGACCCGGAGACCGGCGAGCGGCTGTACGACGACAATGTCCGCGACCAGGTGGTGACGTTCCTGATCGCCGGTCACGAGACCACCAGCGGTCTGCTGTCGTTCGCCACGTACTCGCTGATGCGCAACCCGCACGTGCTGGCCCAGGCCTACGCCGAGGTGGACCGGTTGCTGCCCGGCGACACCGTCCCGGACTACGACACGGTCATGCAGCTGGACGTCATCCCGCGGATCCTGGAGGAGACCCTGCGCCTGTGGGCTCCCATCCCGGCGATCAGCAAGGCCCCGCTGGAGGACACCGTCATCGGCGGCCGCTACGAGCTGAAGAAGGGAACGCGGGTCAACCTCCTCATGGGCCCGCTGCACACCCACCCCAACGCGTGGGACCGACCGCACGAGTTCGACATCGACCGGTGGCTGCCGGAGAACCGCGTCCAGCAGCACCCTCACGCCTACAAGCCGTTCGGCAACGGCGTACGCGCCTGCATCGGCCGGCAGTTCGCGCTCACCGAGGCGCGTCTGGCCCTGGCGCTGGTGCTGCAGAAGTTCAAGTTCTCCGACGTCACGGACTACAAGATGGACGTCAAGGAGGCGCTGACCCGCAAGCCCGGCAACTTCGAGCTCATCGTCCGTCGCCGTCAGGAACACGAGCGGACCGTCTTCGGCGCCGCGGACCTGCAGACCGGCGACACCCAGGCGCAGGCCGCGGTCAGCGGTGTCGGGGTGAACCTGACCGTCGCCTACGGCTCCAGCCTCGGCTCGTGCGAGGACCTGGCCCGCACCATCGCCGACCGCGGCGAGCGCTCCGGCTTCGGCACCACCCTCGTCAGCCTGGACGAGCTGGGTGACAACCTGCCCACCGAAGGCCTGCTCGCCGTCGTCGCCGCCAGCTACAACGGCAAGGCCCCCGACAACGCCCAGCGCTTCGACGACCTGCTCGCCGCCGGACTGCCCGAGGGTTCACTGGCGAATGTGCGGTACGCGCTGCTGGGCGCCGGCAACACCCAGTGGGTGGCCACCTACCAGGCGTTCCCCAAGCGGATCGAGGAGGGTCTGCTGGCCGCCGGCGCCACCCCGGTCGTCGAGCGCGGCATCGCGGACGCCGCCGGTGACTTCGACGGCATGGCCACGCGGTGGATGGACAACCTGTGGGCCACTCTGGCCGAGGAGTACGCCGCCGACACCTCCCAGGCGACCGGCCCGCGCTACCAGGTCCAGCTGCTCACCGAGTCCGACGTGCGCCCCGCCATCGTCTCCGAGCAGGCGTACCCGCTCACCGTGGTGGCCAACGAGGAACTGGTGGCCGACGCGACCGGCCTGTGGGACTTCCAGATCGAGCCGCCGCGCCCGTCCGCGAAGTCCATCACCTTCGAGCTGCCCGAGGGCGTCACCTACGACACCGGCAACCACCTGGCCGTCTTCGCCAAGAACGAACTCGCCCTGGTGGAGCGCGCACTGAGGCGGCTCGGCGTCGAGTACGACCAGGTGCTCCGGCTCGACCAGCCGGCCGGTGGCCGCACCCACCTGCCGGTCGGCACCCCGGTCACCGCCGGCATCCTGCTCACCGAGTTCCTTGAGCTGCAGGACGTGGCCACCCGGTCCCAGATCCAGACGCTGGCCGAGTACACCGAGTGCCCGTGGACCCGGCCGCAGCTCCAGGCGTACACCGCCGACACCCAGGAGGCCGAGGAGCGCTACCAGAAGGAGATCCTCGGCAAGCGCATCTCGGTGCTGGGCCTGCTGGAGCGCTTCGAGGCGGTCGAGCTGCCGCTGGCCGTCTTCCTGGAGATGACGGGCCCCATCCGTCCCCGCTTCTACTCCATCTCCTCCGCCCCGTCCGCCGACCCGCGCCACGTGCGCCTCACCGTCGGCCTGCTGGAAGGCCCGGCCCTGTCCGGCGACGGTCAGTACCGCGGCACCTGCTCCTCCTACATCGCGGCCCTTGAGCCCGGTGACGTCGTCTACGGCTACGTCCGCGTGCCCTCCCCGACGTTCGCCCCGCCCGCCGACCCCGCCACGCCGCTGATCCTCATCGGCCCCGGCACCGGCATCGCGCCGCTGCGCGGCTTCCTGGAGGAGCGGGCGACACAGCACGCGAACGGCACCCAGGTGGGCCTGTCCCAGGTGTTCGTCGGGTGCCGCCACCCGGAGCACGACTACTTCTACCGCCAGGAGATGCAGGACTGGGAGCAGGCCGGCATCGCCCAGGTGCACACCGCCTACTCGGCGGTGACCGGCCACCCCGCCCGGTTCGTGCAGAACGCGATCGCGAACGCCGCCGACACGGTGTGGCAGGCCATCGAGGACGGCGCGTACATCTACGTCTGCGGTGACGGCCGCCGCATGGCCCCCGCCGTCCGCGAGGCACTCGCCGCCATCCACCGCCAGAAGACCGGCAGCGACGACGAGGCCGCCCAGCAGTGGCTCGCCCGGCTCGAAGCGGACGAGCGCTACCAGCAGGACGTCTTCGCCTGACCGTCGCACGCCGTCAGGGCGCGCCGGCCCCCAGCCGCCGGGAGGCGTGCGGACGTCCTGCCTCCCCGCACCCCTCCCGGCCCCACCAGCCACTCAGACACCCCATGGCACCCATGGCCCGGACCACCGGGCCGTGCCGCTCAGAGAAAGCAGATCACCATGGACACCATGCTCGCCGGACGCTTCCACCTGGACAGCAGGAAATTCGCCGTGGAAGAGGTCCCGGTCCCCGTGCCGGGCCCGGGCGAGGTCCTCATCGAGGTCAAGGCCGCCGGCGTCTGCCTCTCCGACGTCCACCTGCTCGACGGCTCCCTCGTCCCCCTGTTCGCCACCTCCGACACGGTCACCGTCGGCCACGAGGTCTCCGGTGTGATCCACACGCTCGGCCCCGGCCTCAAGCGCGGCCTGCCCGTCGGCACCCGCGTCACCCTGGAGGCCGGCAAGACCTGCGGCACGTGCGCCGGATGCGTGCGCCACCGCCCCTGCACCCAGATGCTCACCGCCGGCATCGACTACGACGGCGGCTGGGCCGAGTACGTGATCGCCCGCGCGGAATCCCTCATTCCGATCCCCGACAGCCTCCCCTTCGACCAGGCCGCGATCATCCCCGACGCGGTCTCCACCCCCTACGCCGCCGTCGTCGCCACCGCGGGCGTCCGTGCCGCCCAGTCCGTCGGCGTCTGGGGCGTGGGCGGAGTCGGCGCACACAACGTACGCCTCGCCCGCCTGGTCGGCGCGGCCCCGATCATCGCCGTCGACCCGTTGCCCAGCGCCCGCGAGCGCGCCCTGGCCTTCGGCGCGGACCTCGCGCTCGACCCGGCAGCCCCCGACTTCGCCGACCAGGTCCGCGCGGCCACCGGCGGACGCGGCCTGGACTTCGCCTTCGACTGCGCCGGCGTCCCCGCCGTCCGCGACCAGGCCGCCTCCGTGCTCGGCCTGGGCGGCTCCCTGATCCTGGTGGGCATCACACCCCGACCGCTGACCATCACCGAGGGCCTGACCTTCAACTACCTGCAGAAGCAGGTGCGCGGCCACTACGGCGGCTTCCCCGAGTCCGTCTCCGAGCTGGTGCGGCTGACCGCGGCCGGCCGCCTCGACCTGGCCCCCTCCATCACCGACCACATCCCGCTCATCGAGGCCGCCGACGCCGTCCACCGACTCGAGAACAAGATCGGCGACCCGATCCGCCTCATCCTCGTCCCCTGACGCCCGTCAGCAGGACGACAAGCCACCCTGGGCAGGGGTGAGTGGGCGCCGGTGCGTGAGGGAGCACCGGCGCCCACGGCTTTCCGGCAACCATGGAGAGAAAGAACCATGCAGACGACCGACACCCCGGGCCGTGCTGTGCAGCGCAAGGATGCTCACTCCAACCGCCGACGCATCCTCGCGAGCGCCCGGCAGCAACTGCTGGAGGACCCGGACGCGAGTCTCGACAGCATCTCTCAGGCGGCCGGCGTCGCCCGTCGCACCCTCTACGGACACTTCCCCAGCCGGCATGCGCTGATCGCCGACCTGACGCAGGAAGCAGGCCATGAACTCCGGCAGGCGTTCGCCAGGGCCCGTACCGCGGATGCCGGCCCGGTCGAGGCGATGACACGGATGGTGCTGCAGGCGTGGACGGTGGGCGACCACTACCGCGTGCTCATCGCCTTGGGACGGCGCCGCCCGGGTGAGGACGAGATGCGCACCACCCTGGCACCGGTCCGCGCAGAAGCCGTCGCAACCCTGCGGCGCGGTCAGCGCGAAGGAGTGTTCGCGAACCACCTTCCAGCCCCCGTCCTCGCCCAGGCACTGGAGGCACTGATGCTGGCCCTCGCCGAGGAGAACGCCGCATGCCCGGGGACCGATCCCAGGGGCGAGGCCGCGGCCACCGCGTTCCTCGTCGCCGCCGGCGTGGCACCACAGCGGGCCGCGCTTCAGGTGCAGGGGGTCATCGGGCGAGATCGGGCAGCGGGCGTCGGGTGACCTCGTGGGCGTCGTCCGCAGCGAGGCCGAGCATGCGCAGGACCATCTCGGCCAGGTCGGAGGCGGCCTCGTCGCCGTCGAGGTCCGGGCGGTCCAGCCGGAGAGCCACGAGGGACAGCAGGGTGCCACCCAGGGCGGACAGGGCAGTGGTCGCGTTGCCGCAGGTGAAACGGCCTGAGGCGATGCCGATCTCCAGGTCGTGCAGGGCGCGTGGGGCGAGGCCGCTGTCGGAGTGGATGTGGGCCAGGCCGCGGTCGCGCAGGATACGCATGAGTTCCGGGTGGGAGTCGGCCATCCGGGCGGTGAGCCGGAAGCCGGCCGCGACCAGCTCAGCGGGGTCGTCGATGCCTTCCACGCGCGCGTCGATGACCTGCCCGAACTCCTCCAGGGCGTCCGTCACCGCCGCGTCGAACAGCTCCGTCTTCGACTCGAAGTGGTTGTAGAAGGACCCGAAGCCGACATCGGCGCGCTCGGCGATGGCCTGGATGCTGGCGCTGGTGTCCCCGGTTTCCGCGAGGATCTGCCGGGCCGCGCGGACGAAAGCCTGGCGGGTCTCGGCACGGCGTCGCTCGAAGCGGTTCCTGGGCGGGGCTGACGTCGGCATACGGCCGAGTGTAACCGCCGCCACGATGACGCTGCCATTACTGATGAGATCCTCAATTATTTGGGCTGCACCTATTGACGATGAGAAACGGCAGAGTTGATGATTTCCTCATTACGGCAGTGTTGCTTGGAGGACACCATGTCCCACATCCCCGTTAACAAGGGCGGTCCTCTGACGCCCCACCAAGACCTCCACAGTGAGCAGGGGGCCCTGCGCGGTGAACACCCCGGACGGGCCCGGAATCCGGTGATCAAAGTGGCGGACCTCGCCTGGCTGGAGTTCGAGAAGCCGGACCTGGACCGGGCCGAGGTGTTCGCCCGTGACTTCGGCTTCGCGATCGCCGCCCGCACCGATCAGGAGCTGTGGCTGCGCGGCACGTTCGCCGGCTCTCCCTGCATGGTCATCCGGCGTGGGCGCGCGTCCCGCTTCCTCGGGCCGGCGTTCCGCGCGGCCGAGCGGGCGGATGTGGACCGGCTGGCCGCCGCCGTCGGACACACCGTCCGGGACGTCGACGTTCCCGGCGGCGGTCGATCGGTCGCCCTGTTCGATCCCTCGGGACTTCCGGTCCGGGTGGTGCACTGCGCCGAACCGCTGCCCGCGCTGCCCGAGCAGGAGCCTCTGATCCTGAACTCCGGCACGGACCACCGTCGCACGAACTCCACTCAGCGACCCCCGCGGGAGCCATCGCGCATTCAGCGCCTCGGTCATGTGGTGCTGGAGACCCGGTCGTTCATCCGCACCCTGGACTGGTACCTGGACACCCTCGGCATGATCGTGTCCGACTTCCTGTTCCTGGACGGGCAGCGCCAGCGCGGGCCGACCATGGCGTTCATCCGCTGCGACCAGGGCAGCCTGCCCGTGGACCACCACACCCTCGCCCTGCACCTCGGGCCGGGCACCGGCTACGTCCACTCCGCCTACCAGGTCACCGACCTCGACTCCATCGCCGCCGGCGGGGAGTACCTGGCCGAGCGCGGCTACCAGCGCAGCTGGGGAATCGGCCGGCACATCCAGGGCAGCCAGCTCTTCGACTACTGGCGCGACCCCGACCGCGTCATGCTGGAGCACTTCGCCGACGGCGACCTGTTCTCCTGCGACCTCGAACCCGGATGGGCGCCGATGTCGGCGAGCGGCCTGGCCCAGTGGGGGCCGCCCGTCACCCGCGACTTCCTGGGCACCAGCCCCTCCCCCGCCAAGCTCCGCGAGGTCATGACGGCCCTGCGCGACGACAACGAACTCGACCCCGGACGCCTGCTGGGCCTGATGAAAGCGATGACCTCATGAGCATCAACGTGCTGCGCACCTCCGACGGTTGGTGGGCCGTCCTCCCCCAAGCTCTCGACTCCGCTCGTGCAGGGGAGACCCCCACCGAGCGCGCCGTCCGCATCGACACCAAGGCGGTCACCACCGCCGAACTGCTCGCCGACCGGGCCGCCGTCCGGGAGGCCGCCGCCTCCGGCGAGAGCGGCACGCCCGTCGCCGACCTGGTGGCGCTGCCCCCGGTCACCACCCCCTGCCGAGTGATCGCCCAGATGGTCAACTACCGCAGCCACGCCAAGGACTCGGGATTCACCGGTGACATCCCGCCCACCTTCTTCCGCAAGGCGTCCGGCTCGGTCAGCGGTCCCCACGACACGATCGTCCGCCCGTCGCACGTGAAGTTCCTCGACTACGAGGTGGAACTCGGCCTCGTCATGGGCGCACCCCTGCCGGTGGGCACGGTCGTCGAGGAGCAGGACCTTCCGTCGTACGTCGCCGGGCTCGTCCTCACCAACGACGTCAGCGCCCGCGACGTCCAGCTGACCAAGACCCAGTTCTACGAGAGCAAGTCCTACCCGACCTTCACGCCGACGGGCCCGTACCTGGCCCTGCTGGAGCCCGGGGACTTCGACCATCTGCTGAACCTGCGGCTGCGGCTGAACGTCAACGGCGTACCGCGCCAGGACCGCACCCTGGCCGACATGATCGTGCGGCCCGCGCAGGCGCTCACCCTGCTCGCCCGCTTCCAGACCCTCGACCCGGGCGACCTGCTGCTGACCGGTACGCCCGGCGGCACCGCCCTGAAGGCCCCGCCCAAGCCGGTCGAGAAGATCGCCGCGCTGCTGCCGCCCGCGCTGAAGTGGAAGGCGTTCTTCAACGGCCAGGCCAGGAACCCCCTCTACCTGCGCGACGGTGACCTCGTCACCGCCACCATCGCCACCCCCGACGGGCGGATCGACCTGGGCGAGCAGCGGACCGCTGTGGGAGCCGCGACGTGAGCGCCACGGCCCGCAGACCGGTGGTGATCATCGGTGCGGGGCCCGTAGGAGTCACGGCCGCGCTCCTGCTGGCCCGTCACGGAGTGCGCAGCCTGCTCCTCGAACGCCACCCCGATGTCTACCCCCTGCCGCGCGCCGTCGTCGTGGACGACGAGGTCCACCGGATCCTGCAGAGCGTCGGCGTCCACGAGGAGTTCGCCGCCATCGCCCGGCCGGCGCCCGGGCTCCGGCTGCTGGACGCCCGGCGCCGCGTGATCAGCGAGTTCCCGCGGTCCATGCAGGGACTCCACGGCTTCCCGCAGCTGAGCATGTTCAACCAGCCCGAGCTGGAACGTCTGCTGCGGGGCGCCCTGGCGCGCCGCCCGGAGTGCGAGCTGTGGAGCGGGGTGGAGGTCGTGTCCGTCACCGAGTCCGACACGCCGAACACCGACGCACCCGACGATCCGACGGGTCCCGTCCGCGTCACCTTCCGCCGCGGCGGCAGCGACGAGGAGGAGCACCTGTGGGCCGATGCCGTCCTCGGCTGCGACGGGGCGGGCAGCCTCACCCGTGACGCCATCGGCGCCGCCTGGGAGAACCTGCACTTCCAGGAGAGCTGGCGGGTCATCGACGTGCGCACCAGCCGCCCGGTGCGGACCTGGGAGGGCGCCGAGCAGATCTGCTGCCCCACCCGGCCGGCCACCTTCATGCGCATCGGCGAGGACCGCTACCGCTGGGAGTTCCGGCTGGCCGACGACGAGAACCTGGAGGGCCCGGGCGGATGGGAGCGCCTGCGCGAGCTGGTCGCCCCCTGGGTGGACCTGCCGGCCTCGCAGAGCGACGACTTCGAGGTGATACGGCAGGCGCAGTACACCTTCCAGGCCCGTCTCGCCGACCGGTGGCGCAAGGGGCGTGTCTTCCTGCTGGGCGACGCCGCCCACCTGACCCCGCCCTTCGTCGGGCAGGGTCTGTGCTCCGGCCTGCGCGACGCCAACAACCTCACCTGGAAACTCGCCCGGGTCCTCCGACAGGGCGCGCCCGAGGCACTGCTGGACACCTACGAACGCGAACGCAAGCCGCACGCCCGCCATATGATCCGCGTGGCCGTGGCCGTCGGCTGGGCCATGACCGGCGGACAGGACCGCGGTGCGGCGTTCCGCCGGGCCGTCGTGGGCACGGTCTGTCGCATCCCCGGCGTGACCGAGGCGGTGAGCCGTGACCTCAGCCCCGCTCTGGCCGCCGGCCCGCTGGTACGGCGCCGACCAGGACTGGCCGGCCGCGGGCTGGCCGGCACCTTCTGTCCGCAGCCCTGGATACGGCACCACGGCAGGCGGGCGCGTCTCGATGACGTCGTCCGGGACGCCTTCGTCGTCCTGACCGCCGTACCGGCCACGGCGCAGATGACCGCGGTGACCGCGGCACTGGGCGCCCCGACGATCCACGTCGACGACCTGGACGACGACGGCACGCTGGCCACCTGGCTGGCACGCGGCCGGGCGGACGCCGTCCTGCTGCGCCCCGACCGCGTCGTGATGGACACCGTTCCCTCCGGATCCGGCCACTTCCCGGACCCCACGGCGTGGGCCTCCCTGCTCCACACGGCCCGCCGTACCACCGATGCCCGATCCGTCTCCCTGCCGAGGAGCACCGCACCGTGACCACCCCGCATCCCACGCCGCATCCGGAACCGTTCCTGCCGCCCGACACGAGAACGGCCGCCGGCAGCCGCATCGCGGACTTCGCCCGCTGGGCCACCCGGCACCAGGGCGCCGAAGGGATTCCGGACCCGACCGACTACCACGCCCTGCACCGCTGGTCCGTCACCGACCTGGAGGGGTTCTGGGCGGCGGTGTGGGAGTACTTCGACGTCGACGCCGCCACTCCGTACGAGCGGGTGCTCGCCGAGGAGACCATGCCCGGCGCCGACTGGTTCCCCGGCGCCACCCTCAACTACGCCCACCACGCACTGCGCAACCTGCACCCGGACGCCCCCGCGATCACCGCAGTGGACGAGACCGGAGCCGGCTACGAGATCACGGGCCGGCAGCTGCGCGCCCAGGTCGCCTCCGTCGCGGCCACCCTGCGCGACCTGGGCGTCGGACCCGGCGACCGGGTGGTCGGCTACCTGCCCAACACCCCCCACGCCGTCATCGCCTTCCTCGCCACGGCCAGCATGGGCGCGGTGTGGTCCGTGTGCGGTCAGGACTACGCACCCAAGGCCGCCGCCGACCGCTTCGCCCAGCTCGAACCCACGGTGCTCATCACGGCCGACGGCTACCTCTTCAACGGCACCCGTCACGACCGCCGCGCCGCCTCCCTCCAGCTCGCCGCCGCCCTGCCCACGCTCAAGGCCACGGTTCTCGTGGATCACCTTGGCCTTGCGTGGCCCGCGACCCGGGCCGCGAGGCTGACGGTGCCCTGGGAGGACGCGGCCGGCCGCACCGAGTACCTCGGGATCACTCCGGTTCCGTTCGACCACCCGCTGTGGATCGTCTTCTCCTCCGGCACCACCGGCCTCCCCAAAGGCATCGTGCACGGTCACGGCGGCGTCCTGCTGGAACACCTCAAGATCCTCGGCCTGCACTGCGACCTGGGCGCCGGTGACCGCCTGCTGTGGTACACCACCACCCACTGGATGATGTGGAACCTGGTCGTCTCCACCCTGCTGACCGGTGCCGGCACCTGCACCTACGACGGCAGCCCCGCGCCGGTGGCACGCCCGGACGTCCTGTGGGAACTGGCAGCCCGCCACAAGGTCACCGTCTTCGGCACCAGTCCCCAGTACCTGCTGGCCATGGCCAAGCTCGGCGTCGACCCCGCCGTGCACGACCTGTCGGCGATCCGCGTCATCGGCTGCACCGGCTCCGCCCTGCCGGCCTCCGCGTACCCCTGGGTCCGCGACCACGTCGGCGCAGACGTCCAGCTGGCCTCCACCAGCGGCGGCACGGACGTCGTCTCCGGCTTCGCCGGCAGCGCCCCCACCACCCCGGTGTGGGCGGGTGAACTGTCGGCTCCCAACCTCGGCGTGGCGCTCGCGGCGTACGACGACGCGGGACGGCCGGTCACCGACCAGGTCGGCGAACTGGTCGTCACCCGGCCCATGCCGTCGATGCCGCTGCACTTCTGGAACGACCCCGACGGCAGCCGCTACCGCGACGCCTACTTCAGCGCCTACCCGGGCAGGTGGCGGCACGGGGACTGGATCACCCTCACCTCCCACGGCTCCGTGATCGTGCACGGACGCTCCGACGCCACGCTCAACCGCAACGGCGTACGGCTGGGCAGCGTCGACATCCACGACATCGTCGAACGCCTCCCCGAGATCACCGAGGCCCTCGTCATCGGTGCGGAGGAACCCGACGGCGGCTACTGGATGCCGCTCTTCGTGGTCCTCGCCGACGGGATCGAGCTGGACGAGTCCCTGCGCGAGAAGATCCGCGACGCGATCCGCACCGGCACCTCCCCCCGCCACGTCCCCGACGAGATCCTCGCCGTACCGGCCATCCCGCACACGAGGACCGGCAAGAAACTCGAGGTTCCCGTCAAGCGCCTGCTGCAGGGCGCCCCCGCCGAGCAGGTCCTCAACCCCTCCGCGGTCGACGACCCCGACCTGATCGCCCACTTCGCCGGCCTGGGAGCCGAACGCCGCCAGGCCCGCCGCCCGCACACCCCCGAAGGCGTCTCGTGATCCTCTCCGCTTCGCTGACCTGTCTCATCGCGTCGATCTTCGCCCTGCTGGGCGCGGCCAAGATCCTGGCCCTGGGTCCGATGCCCGAGCTGGCCGCCCACGCCGGCTTCACCACCGCGGCCTACCGGGTCATCGGCACGCTGGAGCTGGCGGGCGCCATCGGCGTGGCCCTCGGCCCGGTCGTACCGCTGTGCGGCGGCCTGGCCGGCATCGGGCTGCTGATGCTGCTCGCCGGTGCCGTGACCACGCATGTGCGCAAGGGCGACGGGCTGGCCAGACTCCTCCCCGCGGTGACATGCGCGGCCCTGGTCGCCTGGTATCTCGTACTCCTCGCCGGCCTCTGACCCGTTCCCGGGGGCCGTCGGCGGCCACTCGTCTGTTAGCGAGCCCACGGTGGGGCTGGCAGACTGACTCTGTGGTTCCGCTGATGGCCGCGGCGGATCAGATCGCGTCCTCATCGCTTACCGGCGCCAGTGTGGTGTCAGTCTGCGCACTGCTCTTCACCGTCGCGTCGTTCTGGTGGCTCAACGCCCGACAGGGACGCCTGCAGGCGTGGGAACCTCATTCCTTCGCGGCGATGGTCCACGGTTCCACGGCACGCCTACGACTGCCGCTCGTCCTGCACAACACCGGTCCCAAACCGATCGTCGTGCAGGACCTCATCCTGACCTTTCCTGATGAGCCCGCCTCTCATCTGCCACTCCTGTGGGTGTCGTCCCCGTCCCGGCTCCAACCGGGGCCCGACGAGGAGGCGAAGCTGCCGGCGGGATTCGTCGTGCCCGGCAGAGAAGCGCAACAGCTCTTCCTCGAGTTCGAGGCACCGTTCTCCGGATTCCTCCCGGAGGCCCGTGACTACAAGGCCCAGCTACAGGTGCGGGTCGGCCACCGCAAGGGATGGCGCCCCCTGCTGACGTTCATCCTCAGGGCCGCCAACATCATCGATCCGGATCGCTACACCGTCTACGACAACGCACCGGTCGAGCTGACGAAGGAAGACCAGAAGAGAGCGGATGCCGCGCTCCTCGAACTGCTGGAAGAGCACGGGGACGGCTCCCCTCCGGGCGGCAGGAGACAAAGAGACCCGCCTGATGACGGCGACGCCGACACGAGCGGCTGATGCGCAGTCCCGAACCGGCACAGCGGGCGTTCTCTCCGTGGTCGTGGCCCACCGCAGGAAGCGACCAGAGGCGTTCCGGTTTGCAGAAGCGAAGGCCGTGATCTGGCCTTTGCTCAGCTGGACCCGGTGTTCGTACGAGCGTGCGTCGGCGCCCTGCGGTTCCCGTCCGGCGACGGGTCGGCCGGGCCGGGCAGCCCGCTGCGGGCGGCTTCCGGGGCCGGGCGTCCGAGGGCCGGCTCGGTGCTCTCGCCGAGGAAGCCGCCCGACTGGTGCTGCCACAGCTTGGCGTAGGCACCGTCCGCCGCGAGCAGTTCCTCGTGGGTGCCCTGCTCGACGACGCTCCCGCGGTCCAGGACGACGAGACGGTCCATGCCGGCCACGGTGCTCAGGCGGTGGGCGACCACGAGGGCGGTGCGTCCGTCCATCAACCGCCACAGGGCGTCCTGGACGAGGATCTCGCTCTCCGAGTCCAGTGCGCTGGTCGCCTCGTCGAGCAGCAGGATCGGGGCGTCCCGCAGGATGGCCCTGGCGAGAGCGACGCGCTGGCGCTGGCCGCCCGAGAGTTTCACCCCCCGTTCCCCCACCAGAGTGCCGAAGCCGTCGGGGAGCTGGTCGGCGAACTCCGTGACGTGCGCGGCCGCGGCCGCGGCGTGGATCTCCTCGTCGGTGGCGCTCGACCGGGCGAAGGCGATGTTGTCCCGCAGGCTGCGGTGGAACATGGCGGGTTCCTGCGGGACGTAGGCGATCAGCGAGCGCAGGTCGGCCTGGCGCAGCCGGCTGATGTCCTGCCCACCGATCAGGATGCGTCCGTCGTCGATGTCCGACATCCGCAGCAGCAGCCGGGTGAGTGTGGTCTTGCCGCCGCCGGACCTGCCGACCAGACCGATACGTGCGCCTGCGGGCACGTCCAGGTCGAGTCCCAGGAAAATCGGCTTCGCGCCCCTGTGGGCGAAGGTGACCGCCTCGAAGCGGATGCCGGTGTCCCGCGGTGCGAGCGGTTCGGGTTCCGCCGGGTCGAGCACGGTGGGCGGATCCAGCAGCAGCTCGGTGAACTGCGCGGCCTCGGTCATCGAGCTTTCCAGACGCCGGTAGATCTGGTTGAACTCGAACATGATCTGGGTCGCGTTGGAGTAGTAGGTGAAAGCGACGACGACCTCCTCCACCCCTTGGTCCGAGCCCCCGAAGGCGATGGCGACCAGCAGACCCAGCACGTTGGTCAGCACGGACATGGGGGCGATCAGAGTGTCGACGCGCAGGTTGCCGTAGTCCCACGACCTGAGCGTCAGGCGCCGGGAATCCGCGACGCGGCTGCGATGTTCGCCGGCCTCCCTCCCCTCGGCCGCGAACGCCCGGATGGTCTCCATGTTCCCGAGGCTGTCGGCGACATGACCGGAGACCCGGGCGATCGCGGCCTCACGGTCGTTGACGAGTCTCTGCCGGCGGCGGATCAGAGGTGTCGCGGCCACCACGGTCAGCGTGATCATCACCAGCAGGCCGACGACGAGCATCGGTTCGTAGCTCCACAGCACCACGGCCCCGAACACCAGGGGGACGAGACTGCCCACGATCCGGTACGTCACCGTGTCGACGAAGTCCTCGAAGCGCTTGCCGAAGCTCAGCACCCGTTTGGTCAGGGAGCCGGCGAAGTTGTCGTGGAAGAAGGCCGCGTCCTGGGCGAGGAGTTCGTCCATGCCGCTCACGTACAGGTGCTCCATGCCGAGGGCGTCCACGCGGTTCAGGCAGTGCTGCCCGACCCGCCACACGGCCTCGGCCAGCAGCAGCGTCACGCCGAAGCCGAGCACGTACGGCAGCGCCGAGCCGAGGGTGAGACCACCGTCGTCGGCGGCCTGGCCTGCCAGTTTGGCGATCAGCAGGGGGGCGACGTAGCGGATGCCGATGTTGCCCACGGCCGGCAGCAGCAGCGCGGGCAGGGCCAGTCGTCGTAGGTGCAGCAGTTCTCGGCCGTAGCGGTGCAGTGCCAGGACGACCGCGCTCCTGCCCGGCGCCGGCCCTCGCAAGTCTGTGGTCCCCATCACACTCCCGAAGGTTCGGAAGTCGGAAGTTTCCCGTCGGGGGAGGTTCTCAGTCCAGGCATTTACCGCGGACCGGCGAGAACCGGACATCGCTGCGTGCCCGTGCGAAGCCGGTCGGGGGCGGGGTCAGCAACCGTGTGGGCCGGGGGCGGACTCGGAGGCCACCTCGCCACACGGGCCTGCCCGCCATGAGTATCTCGTCCGTCCGGCCGGCCCGGGACGGCCGGATACAGTGCGCGCGACGGCAGTCTGTTCGCCCAAGGAGGGGAAGCGTGACCGACACCAGCGAAACCCGATCCGCCGACAGTGCGGCGCACGCGACTCAGCAGAGCCGACTGCACCGCCTGATGCGCTACCTCCCGATGATCGCCCCCGTCCTGCTGTGGACCGTGCCCTGCTGGCTGCTGCTGCACACCGGCCAGCACTGGCCGCTCCCTGTCACGCTCGCCGGCACCGCCCTGTTCGCCCTCGGCCTGATCGGCATGCCGCTCGCGATGGTGCGCGGCCACGGCCGACGCCAGCAGGACTGGGCGGCGATCATCGGTGACACCCTGCTGGGCACCAGCTGGGTTCTGTTCACCTGGTCCGTTCTGCTCGGCGTCTTCCTGCGGCTCGCCCTGACCGTGGCCGGCGTGGGCGACGGCCAGGGCCGGGCCCGGATCGTCACCTGGGCGGTCCTGGGAGCAGCCACGGTGCTGCTCACCTGGGGGTACGCCGAGGCCCGCCGGGTACCACGGGTACGCCGCCTGGACGTGCACCTTCCGCGCCTGGGGGCCGGGTTGGACGGCACGCGCGTCGTCCTCATCACCGACACCCACTACGGCCCGCTCGACCGCGCCCGCTGGTCGGCGCGGGTCTGCGAGACGGTCAACACGCTGAAGGCCGACCTGGTCTGCCACACCGGAGACATCGCGGACGGCACGGCCGAACGCCGCCGCGCCCAGGCCGCCCCGCTCGGCACCGTGCGGGCCACCCGGGCCCGGGTCTACGTCACCGGCAACCACGAGTACTACGGCGAGGCCCAGGGCTGGGTCGACCTGATGGACGAGCTGGGCTGGGAGCCGCTGCGCAACCGCCATCTGCTGCTCGAACGCGGTGGTGACACCCTCGTGGTCGCCGGCGTGGACGACGTCACCGCCGAGTCCTCCGGTCTCGCCGGCCACGCCGCCGACCTCGCCGCAGCCCTGCACGGCACCGATCCCGGCCACCCCGTCCTGCTCCTGGCCCACCAGCCCAAGTTCATCGACCGGGCGGCAGCCGGCGGCGTCGACCTCCAGCTCTCCGGCCACACCCACGGCGGCCAGATCTGGCCCTTCCACCATCTGGTCCGCGTCGACCAGCCCGCCCTCGCCGGTCTCAGCCGCCACGGCACCCGCACCCTCCTCTACACCAGCCGTGGCACCGGCTTCTGGGGCCCGCCCTTCCGCGTCTTCGCCCCGAGCGAGATCACCCTGCTCGTACTCCGCTCCCCGCAGCGGCCCCCCACGCCGTAGCGCCGGGCAGGCGAGGCCGGTGCCCTGCGACCGGCACGTCGCGTCATTGCGAAGGAATGCGGAACTCGAATTCGGGACGGTCCCACGGCACGGCGGGCGGGTTCGCGAGGGCGGTCCCGGTCCGCACGGCACCGACGCGGTGGTAGAAGTCCTCGGCGGGGAGATGCGAGACGACCTTGACACGGTCGAGCCCGGCGGCGCGGGCCTCGGACCGCATGTGTGCGACGAGCAGCCGTCCGACACCACGTCCTTGCGCTTCGTCGGCGACGAACAGCAGGTCCAGCTCCGGTGGAGCGAGGACGAGCGAGTAGAAACCGATGACCCGGCCGCCGTACTCGTCGGCACCGACGGCTACGAAGGCGCGGTGGGCTTCGAGGTAGTCAGGACCGACCCGGTAGCCCGCCACCGCGGCTGCGTACTTACCCTGGTAGGCGCCCGAGCCACGCACGATCCGCGTGAGCCGTCTGGCGTCCCGCGCGACCGCCCTCCGTATCGTGACCGGCCGGCTGACCGGGGAAGTGCGTGAACCCATCGGGAAAGTATTGCGCACCGGGGAGTGCCTTCCGGCGGCGGGCCGGCTGCCCGGGCCGGCCGTCCGGCCAGGTGGCCGGGTGCGTACCGGCCGGTCGGCGGGGACGGTCCGGACTACTGGCGGATACCGGGGGCAGTGGTGCGCGGGGACGCTTGAAAAAGATGACGTGCTGTGTGTCGGCCGTCGGTTCCACGCCGTGGAGCCCGCGGCGGTGCCAGTCCCCCGGCGGCTGCCGCCGGACGGACGTCACCACGACACTCCAGGGCCGACTAGGAGGGCAGCCGCATGCCGATCCGCCTGACACTTGTGTGCGCGAGTCCAGCAGACACGGCCTCCCCTCACGCCCCGCTCGGTGAGCGCGAACTGTACGGGGCAGGGGCCACCGTCGCATCGCTGTCCGCGCACACGTCGGTCGTGAGGTCGCCTTCGGCCGGCTCCGCGCTGACCGCCGCGGCTCTCGGCCTGGAGGCCACCGTGGAGCCGGCGCTGCGCGACATCGACTACGGCACGTGGCGCGGCCGCACGGCCGCCGGCATCGCCGCCGCGGACCCGCACGGCTACAGCGCCTGGCTCACCGACCCGGACGCCGCTCCGCACGGCGGCGAGACGGTGCACCAGCTGTGCCGCCGGACCGCGCACTGGCTCCGCACCCTGCCCGTGGACTCGGGCCGCGTCCTGGCCGTCGCCGATCCGGCCGTCGTGCAGGCCCTGCTCGTCCACGCCCTGTCCGCACCGGTCCGGCTCTTCGGGAGACTGCGGCTGCCGCCCCTGTTCGTCGTCTGCCTGACGGGGTGCGACGGCGACTGGACGGTCCGGTCCGCCGACGCGTCCGCCGACCGCGGCCCCGGCCGGCACCTCTCGCTGCCCCTCACCTCACTGGACCCCTCCTGGCGCACGGCCGGCGACCGCTCCGGCCACTACGCGGAACATGCCGCCTGAACCCGGCCCGTACGCTTCCGCCAGCCCCCGACCGACCAGCCGTAGCCGTTCCGGCCGGTCGGTCGGCCTGTGCCGCCCGACAGCGGTGAATGGCCGTTGCCCGCCAGGTGGCGCACCCTCGGTGGTACGCACCGGACGACGGGCAGGTGAGGAGCTGAGCGCAGGTGATCCGGGTACTGGTGGTCGACGACGAGGCCCTGGTCCGCACGGGCTTCACCCACATACTGAATGCTGCGGACGACATCGAGGTGGTGGCGGCGGTGCCCGGCGGCCAGGCCGTCGCCATGGTGCGGGACAGGCACCCGGACATCGTCCTGCTGGACATCCGGATGCCGGACGTGGACGGGCTCAGTGTCCTGGCCGATCTGCGCCGCATGCCGGACCCGCCGGTGGTGGCCATGCTCACCACGTTCGACGCCGACGAGTACGTGACGACCGCCCTGCGCTCGGGTGCCGCCGGGTTCCTGCTCAAGGACACCGACCCCGAGCAGCTGCCGTATCTGGTCCGCTCCCTCGCCGAGGGCGGGTCGGTGCTGTCGTCCAAGATCACCCGGACGGTGGTGGACGGCTACCTCGACCAGGGCGAGCGTGAGCCCGCCCTGCGCCTCGCCGCCCGGCTGACCGAGCGCGAGCGTGCCGTCCTCGTCCTGATGGCGGACGGACTCGCCAACCCGGACATCGGCGAACGTCTGCACCTGAGCACCGGCACGGTCAAGGGCCATGTCAGCGCGGTGTTCACGAAACTGCAGGTCAGCAGCCGCGTGCAGGCCGTACTGATCGCCGAGCGCGCGGGTCTGCTCGACCCCTCGCGGGCGGGTGACGCGGAGTGAAGTACCAAGGGGTGCCGCCGCCGCTGCTGGACGCGGTCCTGGTGCTGCTGGCGCTGGTGGACACGTGGGGCAACGTCGACCTCGGGCAGGAGCTGGCCGTCGCCTGCGCGCTGCTCGGGGCCTTCGCCCTGCTGCTGCGCCGCCGCCTGCCGCTGACGACCTTCGTGCTCACGCTCCCGACCACTCTGGTCACCGATGCGGTGTTCGCCACTCTGGCCGCGCTGTACACGCTCTCCTCGCTCAGCCGCCACCGCGGCCTGCTGGTGGGGTGCGCCCTGACCTACTCGATCATCGACTTCCTGCCGTGGCCGTGGTCGACCCTGCGGGTCGGTGAACTCGCCGGCCCCAACCTGGTCCACCTCATCTACACCCTGGGCACGGCAGCCGCCCCCGTCTTCCTGGGCCAGCTCGTCCAGGCGCACCGCGAACTGTCGCTCCGGCTAGCCGAGATCACCAAGGCCCGCGAGCACGAACGGCTGCTGACCGCGCAGAGCGTGCTGGCGAAGGAGCGCGCGCAGCTCGCCCGGGAGATGCACGACGTGGTCTCCCACCAGGTCAGCCTCATCGCCGTCCAGGCCGGGGCACTCCAGGTGGCCGGCGGGGACGCCGAGACGAAAGAGGCCGCGGCCACCATCCGGCGCCTCAGCGTGCAGACCCTCGACGAACTGCGGCACATGGTCAGCGTGCTCAGGGCCTCCGGCAGCCGGCCCACGGAACTGACCCCCCAGCCCTCCCTCGCCGACCTGCGCACTCTGGTCGAGGGCAGCGGCATCGACGCGGACCTGGTGACGGACCTGCCGGACAACGTCCCGGCGACGGTCCAGCGCGCCGTCTACCGCACCGTCCAGGAAGCCCTGACCAACGTCCGCAAACACGCTCCGGGGGCCAGGGCCACCATCCAGGTGCGCCGCGCGGACGGCACCATCCGGACCACCGTCACCAACACCGCCCCCGTCCGCCCCGCTCTGCCCCTGCCCAGCGCCCACCACGGCCTCATCGGCCTGCGCCAGCGCGCCGAGCTGCTCGGCGGCACCATCAGCTCGGGACCCACCCCCGACGGCGGCTACGAACTCCTCCTGGAACTGCCGGCCACCGACGCGCCGTGACCGCGACCCGGCTCCCCCCCGGCCGCCGGAACGAAAACGCCCGGCGCCGCCCGCGCGACGAGCGTGCTTCACCGCTCGTCACCGCTCGTCACCGCTCGTCACGCCCGCCCGTGCCGCCCCGGCGAGCGCGCAGAGGCCGGGGCCTGATGGCATGCCTGCCCCGAGCCCGGCGCGGTGCGGGGCGGCGCCGGGCGGTGAGGGGCCGGTGGAGCCTGTCCGGGATACGGGGCACCGTTCGCGTCACAGGTCGTCCGGTGTGCCGAGACCCGTCAGGGCGCCGACCGGGTCGAGGTCCGGGGTGCCGCGGGGCCACCAGTCGTCCTGGCCGGGCTCCGATTCGTACGCGTACCACAGGCCGTCGTGTCCGAGGCGGAGCTGGACGTGGTCGCGGGGGTGGGTGAGGCGGTTGCGCCACGGGCGGAACGCCGGGAGGTCGGCGGCGAGCAGCAGGGGGCGGGCCCGGTCGAAGCGGCCGGCCGGCGGGTCCCACGGCTCCTCGAGGACGGCCAGTCCCTCCGGGCCGCCCTGCCGCCAGGCCGCGACGGCCCGCGCGAGGTCGGCCGGCGTACGGCCCACGGCGTCGGCGAGCGTGGCGTAGAGCGTGCGGGTCGCGGCGGTGAGCCCGGAACCGGGGCGGGCCGCGGCGAGCCGCACCGCGTCCTGCCACAGGGTCAGCCCGCCGACCGGGTCGCGACCGGTGCCGAGCAGCGCGTGGGCGCGGGCGGCGGCGTCGGTCGCCAGCTGGTCCAGCGCGAACGGGTCCGGGCCGCCCGGGGCGGACGGGTACACCGGAGGCTGCCCGGGGTGCGGCGGCACCGGCAACGGCGGCGGCAGCGGCGGGAGCCGGCGGGGCGCCAGGGCCTCGGCGGCACGGACGCCGGGGAGGGGCTCCGGCTGCCTCTCCTGCGCGGCACGGGCCGCACGGGCCGCGCTGCGCCGGGACAGCGCGTCGAGCAGTTCCTTCTCGCCCCGGCCGCGGAGCAGGAGCAGCACGAAGGGGTCGGTGTCGAGCAGACGTGCCGTCTGGTAGCAGAGGGCCGCTGCGTGCTTGCAGGGGTGGCCGGAGTCGGGGCAGCTGCAGCGGGGGGCGAGGTCGCCCGGGCCGGGCAGCAGGGGGGCACCGCAGTCGGCCAGGGTGTGCGGCAGCTCCTTGTCGAGCAGCGCCGCGATGTGCCCCGGCCGGTCGGCTGCCGCGTCCAGGAACCGCTCCCAGTCCTCGTCCGCCAGCGTCCGTACCCGCACCTGCACGCGGTACGGACGGGGCCGGCTCCCGCGCACGTACGCCAGCACGAGTCCCGGGATGACGGTGATCGCGTCCACATGTCCCTGGTCCGCGTACCCGCGCCCACGCGCCAGCCGCTTCGGATCCAGCGCGCCCTGCTCCAGCGCCTCCACCCAGGCATTGCCCCACCAGGTCGCCGCGAAGGGGGTGCCCTCCGCGCCTCCGGCGCCGGCCGCACGGGGCCCGAACGCCGGGAAGGTGCGGCGCAGCTCGGTGTCACGGTGCGGGGTGGCCATCGTGGGCGGCACCTGGGAGACCGGTACGGTGCCGCCGGAGGCAGGCCGATCCGGCGTCGGGGACGAGGGCGCGGGGGAACTACCCGGCCTCGGGGACGAGGGCGCAGAGGAAGTACCCGGCCTCGGGGACGAGGGCGCGGGCGTGTGTTCGGAGGCCGCGGGCGCCAGGGCCTCTGGTACCGGGACCGCTGGTGCCGGGACCTCGGGCGCCGTGGTCCCGGACGCCGAAAGGGCCGGAGGCAGAGTGTCGGGCGCCGAGAGGCCGGACGCCGAGGTGTCCGCCGGGATGCCGGGCGCGGAGAAGTCCGGCACCGGGGTGTCGGGCGCCGGGAGGCCGGGCACCGGGGTGTCCGTCGGGGTGCCGGGCGCGGAGAAGTCCGGCACCGGGGTATCGGGCGCTGGGAGGCCGGACGCCGGGGTGTCCGCCGGGATGCCGGGCGCGGAGAGGTCGTCAGGGGGTGCGGTCGCCCCGTCGACGGAGTCCTCCTGTTCCCCCGACGATTCCGCCCAGCTGGGCATGCGGAAGGCGGTGGCCAGGAAGTGCCGCATGTCCTGCGCGGTCCTGGCCCTGGCGGTACGGGTCTCCTGTCCGGGTTCCGACGACGTGCCGGACCCGGAGGGACCGGGACGCGTCGGTGCGCGCCGGTCGCCTCGAGGCGCCGCCGCCTCCTCCGCGCGCCGCGCTTCCCGCCGTGCCGCGCGAAGTGCCTCGCGAGCGACGTCGCCCGGGCGCCCGCCCGCCGCACCAGCCCGAGCGGACGGGGACGAGGGACGCGAGGCCGACCCGTGGGTGCCCTCAAGGGCGTCCCCGGGAGCGCCCTCAAGGGTGTCGTCAGGGGAGCCCTCAAGGGTCCGGCCCGCCCCTTCCCGCTCCGCGTCCGCCCGCTCGCGAGCCGCTCTCAAGGCACGGCGGGCACCGTCGGCGGGGCGGGCAGCGTCGGCGGGGTGGCCTGCGTCGGTGGGGCGGGCAGCGTCGGACGGGCGAAGGGCGACAGCCGGGCGGGCGGTGTCGGTCCGGTGGGCGGTGTCGGCCGGGCGGCCTGCGTCGTCGGGGCGGGCACCGTCGGCCGGGCGGGCGGCATCGACCGGACGGGCGGTGTCGGTCCGGTGGGGGGTGTCCGGGGCTGTCATGGCGTCCTCCGCAAGGAGACGAGGTCGGACAGCTCGCGGTCCGTCAGTTCGGTGAGCGCGGCCTCGCCCGAGCCGAGGATGGCGTCGGCCAGCGCGCGCTTGGCGGCGAGCATCTCGGCGATGCGGTCCTCGACCGTGCCCTCGGTGACCAGGCGGTGGACCTGGACGGGCTGGGTCTGGCCGATGCGGTAGGCGCGGTCGGTGGCCTGTTCCTCGACGGCCGGGTTCCACCAGCGGTCGAAGTGGATCACGTGGCCCGCGCGGGTGAGGTTCAGGCCGGTTCCGGCGGCCTTCAGCGAGAGGACGAGGACCGGGGTCTCACCGTTCTGGAAGCGGTCGACCATGCGCTCACGCTCCGGTACCGGCGTACCCCCGTGCAGGAGGTCCACGGGGACCGCCCGGGCGGACAGGTGGGCGGTGAGGAGGCGGGCCATGCCGACGTACTGGGTGAAGACGAGCGCCGAGCCGTCCTCGGCGAGCAGGGTGTCCAGCAGCTCGTCCAGGAGCGCGAGTTTGCCGGAGCGGGCCGCGAGCCGGTCGGCGCCCGCGTCCTCCTTCAGGTACAGCGCCGGGTGGTCGCAGATCTGCTTCAGGGCACCCAGCAGTTTCAGGACCAGGCCGCGGCGGGCGATGCCCTCGGCCGTCTCGATGGCCAGCATCGACTCGCGCACCACCGCCTCGTAGAGCGCGGCCTGTTCCCGGGTGAGCGGCACCGGGTGGTCCGTCTCGGTCTTGGGCGGCAGCTCGGGGACGATGCCCGGATCGGACTTCTTGCGGCGCAGCAGGAACGGCCGTACCAGCCGGGACAGGCGCTCCACCGCTTCCGCGTCCTCGCCGTTCTCCACCGCGCGGGCGTGCCGGGCGCGGAAGGACTTGAGCGGGCCGAGGAGTCCGGGCGTGGTCCAGTCGAGCAGGGCCCACAGTTCGGAGAGGTTGTTCTCCACCGGGGTGCCGGTGAGCGCCACGCGCGCGGGGGCCGGGATGGTGCGCAGCGCCTTGGCGGTCGCCGAGTAGGGGTTCTTCACGTGCTGGGCCTCGTCGGCGACGACCATGCCCCAGGGCTGCTCGGCGAGACGGGTGGCGGTGGAGCGCATGGTGCCGTAGGTGGTGAGGACGAATCCGCCGTCGAGGCCGTCCAGGGTGCGGCCCTGGCCGTGGAAGCGGCGGACGGGGACGCCGGGCGCGAAGCGGGTGATCTCCCGCTGCCAGTTGCCCAGGAGGGACGCGGGGCAGACCACGAGGGTCGGCTCGGGGCGGGCCCGCTTCAGGTGCAGCGCGATGAGCGTGATCGTCTTGCCGAGGCCCATGTCGTCGGCGAGGCAGCCGCCGAGGCCGAGGGAGGTCATCAGGTCGAGCCAGGCCAGGCCGCGCAGCTGGTAGTCGCGGAGGGTGGCGTTCAGGCCGGCGGGCGGAGCGGCGGGGTGCAGGCCCGCGGTGAGACGGTCGCGGAGGGCGGCGAGGGCGCCGACGGGGACGACGTCGACGGTCTCGCCGTCGACCTCGGCCTCTCCGGTGAGCGCCACGGAGAGCGCGTCGACCGGGTCGAGGAGCCCCAGTTCGCGCTTGCGGGCCTTGCGGACGAGCGCGGGGTCGACCAGCACCCAGCGGTCCCGGAGCCGTACGACCGGGCGGTGGGCCTCGGCGAGGGTGTCCATCTCGGCCTCGCTGAGCGGATCACCGCCGAGCGCCAGCTGCCAGCGGAACCGGAGCAGGTCCTCGCTCTCGAAGAAGCCGGTGCCGTCGGTCGCCGAGCCGGGTGCCGGGCGGACCACGGCGGCGGCGGTCAGGTCGCGGGCGAGGTCCCGGGGCCAGTGCACGGCGACCCCTGCGCCGGCCAGCCTGCTCGCCGCCACGCCGAGCAGCTCGCCCAGCTCCTCCTCGGACAGGGCGAGTACGTCGGGCACGTCCTGGTCCGCGAGGCGGTCCAGGGGTGCCCACACCCGGGCCGCGCGGCGGACGGCGAGGGCCGCGTCGACCCGCGCGCGGGGTCCGAACGCGGTGTCGGCGTCCCCGGCCCACAGCGCCGCCGCGTCGGCCACGAGCGTCGGGTCGGCGAGGCTGTGCACCTGCACGATCGCCGCCCCGGCGGCACGCATGCCCTCGCGGGCACCGGCGTCGAAGACGTCGTACGAGGACAGGTCCAGGCGGAGCGAGATCCGTACGCCCGCGTCCATGCCGGCGGCGACCTCGGCCGCCCACTCGTGGGCGTCGGGCAGGGCCTGGGGCTCACGGGCGGCGAACGGCCTGCCGACGGTGCAGGGGGCCGCGGGCGTGCGCGGCAGGGTGTCGGCGACCGCGTCCAGGAAGGAGCGGACCAGTGCTTCCGGCTCGGGCAGCCGGAGCGCGCCCGGGCCCGGGAGGGGCACGGCGTGGCCCTCGGGTGGCAGGGCCGCGGCGATCGCCCGCAGGTGGGCGATGTCGTCCGGTTCCAGCGGGCCGGCCCGCCAGGCGTCGTGCCCGGCCGGGGTCAGGCCCGGCAGCAGCCGGCCGCGGGCGACGAGCCGCAGCGCGTGCAGGGCGGCGGCGCCCCAGCAGGCGGTGGCCGGGTGGGCGGCCGGGTCGTGGCGGGCGCGGACCAGCAGCGGCAGGGCCTCGGCGAGCGGCAGGGTGAGGGCGGGCACCTGCCGGCGGCGTACGCCGGCGCCGTGGCGTCGTACGACCGTCAGTTCCTGCACGTCGCCCTGCTCGGGCAGCGGGTCCCCGGCGGGGTCCCAGAAGGCGAGGCGGCCCTCGCGCGGCAGGGGCGCGGGCAGGTAGACGGACGCGAGGCGCACCGGCACCGGGTGCCCGGCCCCGGTCCCCCGGGAGTCCCCCGGACCCCCCGTGCGCTCGGCCACCGCAGCCGTGCCGCTCATACGTCCTGCCACCTCCCGCCCCTGCATCGGATCAGACGTCTCCGACTCTACGGGCGGGGTCTGACAATCGGCTCCGGCACGGGGGCGGGGCCCCTCGCGGGGGGGGGCGGCTCCCCCGACACCGCGCGGGGCGGGAGCCCCGGGCCGAAGGGCGCTTCCCGGCGCCCCGGACGGGGCCCTTCCCGGCGGGCGAGGGGTCATTCCGGGGGCCGAGCCCGGCCGAAGGGCGCGTGTCGGAGCCCCGTGCGGAGCCCCTTCCTGTACGGCGGGGTGAGGGGTGTCCGGGGGCTGCTGCCCCAGGGCCCGGTCAGGGGACCGTGCGGGAGACCACGAAGACCATCGGGCGTTCGGGCTCGGACAGGTTCACGACGACGTCCTGGGTGGGTGCCGGGTTCTTCTGTGCGTGGGTCAGACCCCACCAGGGGCCGGGGCCGGTGAAGGTCCAGCCGCTGACCTTCCGGTCGCGTTCGCCGACCGTGATGTCGTCCTTCTTCAGCCGGTCCCGGCGCACGCCCATGGCCTCGAGGAAGCTGTCCAGGCCGGCGGGGTTGGTGCGGAACTGCACGTACAGGCGGCTGGTCTTCCAGTTGTTGGTCTCGTAGTAGGCGATGTCGTCGGCGGGGTGCGGGACGGTCACCTGGTAGAGGCGGCGCTGCACCTTCGACGGCCAGCCGGGGGTGAGGCCGGTCGCCGAGTACTTCGCCTCCTTGTCCTTGCCGCTGTTGCGGCTCTGGTTCGCGGAGATCACCAGGTAGCCGGCCGGGACGCCGATGAGCAGGACGATGATCAGCAGGGTGAGCGCCCTGCGCCTGGCCTTGTGGCGCGGGTCCTCGGCGGGCCGGTGCGGCTCGTCCGGCGGCGGGGTCTGGCGGGGCAGCGGCCCGGTCATGCCGTGTCCCGGTCCCGCCGGGCCTGGGCGTACCGCTCGTAGCGCTCGTACCGCTCCACCCGGCGGCGCTTGGCCCGGCGGAACCGGCGGGCGACCAGCCGGGCCAGGTCGGCGGCGCCCACCATGCCCGCCTCGGGGCCGAGCTGGGCGCGGGTGATGCGGGCCTCCGGGCGGTAGCCGCGACCGGTGAGGTGGCGTTTGAAGGCCTCCCGGGCCGGGCCGATGAGCAGGTCGTCGGCGGCGCTGACGCCTCCGCCGATGACGAAGCAGGAGGGGTCGAGGGCGGCGGCGAGGTTGGCGATGCCGACGCCGAGCCACTGGCCGATGTCCTGGAGCAGCTCCACGCACATCGCGTCGCCCTCGCGGGCCAGCTCGGTGATCATCGGTCCGGTGATGTCGCCGATGTTGCCCTTGACGTGCTCGATGATCCCGTACGCGACCGGCGAGTCGGCGGCGGCCAGCTCGCGCGCCTCGCGGACCAGCGCGTTGCCGGAGCTGTACTGCTCCCAGCAGCCGCGGTTGCCGCACGGGCAGCGGTGGCCGCCGGGCACGACCTGCATGTGACCGAACTCGCCGGCCACCCCGAACTTGCCGCGCTTGACCTGGCCGTCCTCCAGGATGGCGCCGCCGATGCCGGTGCCGAGGGTGATCATGACGAGGTGGTCCTCGCCGCGCCCGGCGCCGAAGCGCCACTCCGCCCAGGCGGCCGTGTTGGCGTCGTTGTCCACCAGGACCGGCACGGAGAGGCGGCTGGCGAGGCGGTCCCGGAGGGGTTCGTTGCGCCAGGACAGGTGGGGGGCGAACAGGACGCGGTTGCGATCGGCGTCGACCCAGCCGGCCGCGCCGATGCCGACCGCGTGCACGTCGTGCCGGTCGGACAGGTCCAGGACCAGTTCGGCGATGGTGTCCTCGACGACCTTGGGGCTCTTGGACTTGTCCGGGGTCTCGGTGCGGAGCATCTCCAGGATGTTGCCGTCGGCGTCCACGACGCCCGCCATGACCTTGGTGCCGCCGATGTCGATGCCGACCGTCGGCACCCGGGGTGCGGTCAGGTGGGAGCGGCGTTCCCTGGTCCCGACCGTACGGAGCACAGGTGCCCGGCGGGAGCCGATGGGGGCGGTGAGGTCGCGGTAGGTGCTCATCGTTGGTCGATTGTGCCGCACGCTCACGCCGGGTGCCGCGCGGGGCAGGGGGAGAAAGCGCGCGTTCGCCGCCGGGCGCGGCGTGCGAGGGCCGGCCACGCGTTCGTCGCCGCGGGCGGCGTGCGAGGGCTTCCCGCGCGTTCGTCGCCGGGCGCGGCGTGCGAGGGCCTGCCGCGCCCCCGCGGCACAGCCGCGCATCGGCACCTCCCGCGCCCCTCAGCCCCGCTGCAGCTCGTGGCGCAGAGCGTCCAGGTCGGATCCCCCTGCCATCTGCCGGGTCAGTTCGTCCAGGGTGATCTCGTCCCGTGTGTGACGGCCCGCCATCGTGCCGCGCCGCAGGAGTACGAACCTGTCCCCCACCAGATACGCGTGATGCGGGTTGTGGGTGATCAGAACGACGCCCAGGCCCTCGTCCCGTGCCGCGGCCACATATTTGAGGACCACACCGGACTGCTTCACGCCCAGTGCCGCGGTCGGCTCGTCCAGCACCAGGACCTTCGCGCCGAAGTGGACCGCGCGGGCGATCGCCACGCACTGGCGTTCGCCGCCGGAGAGGGTTCCGATGGGCTGGTCGACGTCCCGCAGGTCGATGCCCATGCGGAGCAGCGCCTCGCGGGTGGTGCGGCGCATGAGGCCGGTGTCCAGGCGCTTGAAGGGGCCGACGCCCTTGCGGGGCTCCGAGCCCAGGAAGAAGTTGCGCCAGACCGGCATCAGGGGGACGACGGCGAGGTCCTGGTGGACGGTGGCGATGCCGCGGTCCAAGGCGTCGCGGGGGGAGGCGAGGCTGGTCTCCTCGCCCTCGATGCGCAGGGTGCCGCCGTCGTGCCGGTGCAGGCCGGCGATCACCTTGATCAGGGTCGACTTGCCCGCGCCGTTGTCGCCGAGGACGCAGGTGATCTCGCCCGCGCGGACCTCGAGCGAGACGCCCTCCAGGGCGCGGACGCTGCCGTAGTGCTTGCTGACGCCGGTCAGCTCGACGAGTGTCACTTGGCGGCCTCCGCGCGCTTGCGGACCCAGGCGTTGAGCAGGGTCGCGAGGAGCAGCATCGCTCCGAGGAAGAACTTGAACCAGTCGGGGTTCCACTCGGCGAAGACGATGCCCTTGCTGGTCATGCCGAACAGCAGCGCACCGACGGCCGAACCGACGGCGCTGCCGTGGCCGCCGGTGATCAGGCAGCCGCCGATGACGGCCGCGATGATGTAGATCAGCTCGTTGCCCACGCCCTCGCCGGACTGGACGGCGTCGAAGGAGAAGAGCAGGTGCTGGCCGGCGATCCAGGCGCCGAGGGCGACGCCCGTGTAGAGGCCGATCTTGGTCCTCGCGACCGGGACGCCGACCGCGCGGGCGGCCTCCTCGTTGCCGCCGACGGCGAAGATCCAGTTGCCGGTGCGGGTGCGCAGCAGGATCCAGGAGGCGAGGGCGACCAGGCCGAGCCACCACAGGACGGTGACCTTGACCGCGACGCCGCCGACGGTGAACGTCGAGGCGAAGACGGCGTGGGCGCTGGGGAAGCCCTCCATGTCACCGATGGTCTTGGTGGAGACCGTGCCGTCGATCAGCTTGGTGAAGCCGAGGTTCATGCCGGTCAGCATCAGGAAGGTGCCGAGCGTGACGATGAAACTGGGCAGCCCGGTGCGGGTGAGCATGAAGCCGTTGAAGGCACCGATCGCGAGGGTGACCAGCAGCGACACGCCCACGCCGACCCAGGTGTTCGCCGTCATCTGGTAGCTGAACATCGAGGAGATCAGCGCCGAGGAGGTCACCAGGACGCCGGCGGACAGGTCGAACTCGCCGCCGATCATCAGCAGGGCCACGGGTACGGCCATGATCCCGATGGTCGAGGAGGCGTACAGGACCGTGCTCAGACTGGGGGCGCGCAGGAAGCCGTCGGCGGCGAGGGCGAAGAAGACGAAGACGGCGAGGGCGCCGACGAGGGAGCCCAGCTCGGGGCGTGCGAGCAGCTTCCGCAGCGGCGACCTGCGCAGAAGCCTTTCGTCGGCCGGTGCGACCGCCTTCTCGTCGCCGGCGGGTTCGGCGGTCGTGGTCATCGCGTGCCCCGCTCGGTGTACGCCGCCAGTGCGGACGCCTGGTCCTTGGTGATGATCTGCGGGCCGGTGAGGACCGGCTTGCCGCCGCCGAGGACGTCGCCGTTGTACTTGTACAGCCACAGCAGGTCGACGGCCTGGTAGCCCTGGAGGTACGGCTGCTGGTCCACGGCGAAGCCGAGGGTGCCGCTCTCGAGCGAGGCCGCGACCTTGGCGTCGAGGTCGAAGGTGTCGATCTCGGCCTTGCTGCCCGCGTCCGTCTTCGCCTTCGCGGCGGTGTCGGCGTAGGGCGCGCCGAGGGTGACGACGGAGTCGATGGACTTGTCGGCCTGGAGCTTGGCCTCGATCGCGGACTGCACGTCGGGCATGTTGGTGCCGTTGACGTACAGCTTCAGCAGGCTGCCGCGGAAGGTCTCGGCGACGCCGTCGCAGCGCTGCTCGTGACCGACGTTGCCCTGCTCGTGCAGGACGCACAGGGCCTTCTTGCGGCCGCGCTCGTTCAGCTCGTCGCCGACGGCCCGGCCGGCGATGGTCTCGTCCTGGCCGATGTGGGTGAGGGCGCCGAAGGCCTTGGACTCCTCGGAGCCGGAGTTCACCGTGATCACCGGGATGCCGGCCTTCTCGGCGCGGGCCACCGCGGCCTTCATGGCGTCCGGCTTGGCGAGGGTGACGATGATGGCGTCGACCTTCTTGTCGACGGCCGCGTCCACCAGCTGGGCCTGCTGCTGGGCCTCGTCGTCGTGCGAGTACAGGAACTTGATGTTGTCCTTGCGGGCGGCCTGCTCGGCTCCGCTCTGCACGATGTCCCAGAAGGTGTCGCCGTCTCCCGAGTGGGTGATCATCGCGAACGTCCAGCGCGGGGTGTCCACCGCCGCCCTGTCCTGGGCGGCGGCGGCCTTGCGGGCGTCCTCCGCCCGCTTGCCTCCGGTGCTGCTGCACGCCGCCAGGGACACGGAGAGTGCCCCCGCCAGCGCTATGCCTACCCAGGTCCGAAACCGTGCCACGAGGCCGTGCCCTTCTTGCTGTTCTCTTCCGACATGCGCAAGGGGCGGGCGACCTCACCGTGGGTGTGTCCCGGCGGCGACCTCACCAGCCCCAAACGCTTCAGTATCGAACACAGGGAACGCCCATGACACGGCCGGGGACGACATACCGGTCACATTGTCCGGACATTGCGACGAACGCCCGGGGGTCCCGTCAGGGGCGGACGAGCAGCTGGAACTCGAAGGAGTACCGGCTCGGCCGGTAGGTATGGTCGCCGAACTCGACGGCCCGGCCGGTGTCGTCGAAGGTGGTGCGCTGCATGGTGAGCAGCGGGGCGCCCTCGGCCTCGGCGAGCCGCTCGGCCTCGGCTGCGGTGGCACCGCGGGCGCCGATGGACTGGCGGGCACTGTGCAGGGTGATCCCGGTGGACCGCATGAGCCGGTACAGGCCGGTGGCCTCCAGCTGCTCGGTGTCCAGGTCGAGCAGGCCCGGCGGCAGGTGGTTGATCAGGTACGCCATCGGCTCGCCGTGGGCGAGCCGGAGCCGCTCGATGCGGTGGACGTCGCCGCCCTCGGTGACGCCGAGCGCGGCGGCGACCGTGGCGGAGGCCGGTACGACCGTGTTGACCAGCACCTTCGTGGCGGGGCGCTGACCGGCCGCCTCCAGGTCGTCATAGAGGCTGCTCAGCTCCAGCGGGCGCTTGACCTGGCTGTGCACGACCTGGGTGCCCACGCCCCGCCGACGGACGAGGAGCCCCTTGTCGACGAGGGACTGGATGGCCTGGCGGACGGTCGGCCGGGACAGGCCGAGCCGCGCGGCCAGCTCGATCTCGTTGCCCAGCAGGCTGCCCGGAGTGAGGCTGCCCTGCTCGATGGCGGCCTCCAGCTGCTGGGAGAGCTGGAAGTACAGCGGCACCGGGGAGCTACGGTCCACGCGGAGATCGAGCGGCACGGTCGGGTCCACATCTGGTTTCGGCACGGGCCCGAGCGTAGCCCCGTGCATGGTTGACGGGAAGTTGTGTAGTCCGGTTGTCCGGACATACACATTGACAGGGTACGGGCTCCGCCCTCACTTTGTTTCCATGCGCATCGGGGTCATCGGTACGGGCCGCATCGGCACCCTTCACGCGAGGACGCTCAGCCGGCATCGCGAGGTCGGATCGCTGATCCTGACGGACGCGGATCCCGCGCGGGCGCAGGGGCTGGCCCACCGGCTGGGCGAGACGGCGGCGCCCGGCGTGGACGAGATCTTCAAGTGGGGCGTGGACGCCGTGGTGATCACCACGGCCACCGCGGCCCACGCCGAACTGATCGGCCGGGCGGCACGCTCGGGCCTGCCGGTCTTCTGCGAGAAGCCCATCGCCCTCGACCTGCCGGGCACGCTCCACGCCCTGGCCGAGGTGGAGACCGCCGGGACCGTGCTGCAGATGGGCTTCCAGCGAAGGTTCGACACGGGCTACGCCGGCGCCCGGGAGGCCGTGCGCACGGGCCGGCTCGGCCGGCTGCACACCGTACGCGCCATGACCTGCGACCAGTCACCTCCCCCTGCGGAATGGCTGCCGCAGTCCGGCGGGCTCTTCCGGGACACGCTGATCCACGACTTCGACGTGCTGCGCTGGGTGACGGGCCGCGAGGTGACCGACGTGTACGCCACCGGCTCGGACGCCGGTCCCGCGATGTTCCGCGAGGCCGGTGACGTCGACACGGGCGCGGCGCTGCTCACGCTGACCGACGGCACCCTGGCCACGGCCACGGCGACCCGGCTGAACGGAGCCGGCTACGACGTGCGCATGGAGCTGGCCGGGGAGCAGGACACCGTGGTGGTGGGCCTGGACGACCGTACGCCCCTGGCGTCCACCGAACCGACCGGGCCGCCGCCCGCCGACAAGCCCTGGCCGGGGTTCCTGGAGCGGTTCGGGCCCGCCTACACGGCCGAACTCAACGCCTTCGTCGAGGTCGTGCGCGGCGAGCGGGCCAACCCCTGCGACGGCACGGAGGCGTTGCAGGCCCTGCGCATCGCCGAGGCCTGCGAGATCTCCCGTCGGGAGCGGCGGCCGGTGGCCCTGGCGGAGGTGCCGGACCGCGAGCGGCCCCCCTCCGGCTGAGCGGCGGCGGCAGGCACGGCCGTCACCCGCCCCCACAGCTTGGGGGCCGGGCCGGTGACGGGACGGCGCTCACGGCGGACCGCTACTGCCCGTCGTCCCCGGCGTCCTCCAGCCACCCGGCGTCGTACGCGAGGAGGGCGATCTGCACGCGGTTGTCGAGGCCGACCTTGGCGAGGATCCGGGACACATGGGTCTTGACGGTGGCCACGCTCATGAAGAGTTCGGCGGCGATGCCGGCGTTGGCGAGGCCGCGGCCGACGGCGACGGCGACCTCCCGCTCGCGGTCGTTGAGCACCGCGAGCCGTTCACGCGCGCGCGTGTGCCGGGTGTCGGCGGCGGCGCCGGCCGCGTGCCGCATCAACTGCCGGGTGACGGCGGGCGACAGCACGGGGTCGCCCGCGGCGACGCGGCGCACCGCGGCCACGATCTCCGCGGGCGGGGTGTCCTTGAGCACGAAACCGGCGGCACCGGCGCGCAGGGCGTGCAGCACCTGTTCGTCGGCGTGGAAGGTGGTGAGCACCACGACCTGCGGGGCGTCGGGGCGCGCACGCAGCCGCCGGGTGGCGGTGAGTCCGTCCACCATCGGCATGCGGATGTCCATCAGGACGACGTCCGGCCGGGTGCGGCCCACCAGTTCCTCGGCCTGCGCCCCGTCGGCCGCCTCCCCGACGATCTCGATGTCCTCGGCCCCGCCGACCATCAGCGCCAGGCCGGCGCGTACGAGGGGGTCGTCGTCCACGAGGAGGAGTCTGATCGGCGTCGCAGTCATGGGACTACGAAATCACGCTTGCCGAGCCCGCGTTTCACGGCCGGTGTCACGGCTCCTCGCCGGCCCGGAGCAGCACGCCGCGGCCGGGCGCGCGGGCGAGGGGAGGCCGACTGGCGTCGGCCGCACGGCTGGAGCCGACCGCGATCCCCCTCCCGGGGACACCGAGCGGCCCGGTGCCACACCCACGCCCGTACGTCCGCTGAACCGCGGCCGGTTCAACCCCACCGCAGCCACGCCCGTACGCCCGCTGAACCTCGGCCGGCTCAACGCCACCGCACCCACGCCCGTACGCCCGCTGGACCTCGGCCGGTTCAGCCCCACGGCAGCCACGCCCGTACCTCGAACCCGCCGTCGGGACGCGGGCCGTGCTCCAGGTGGCCGCCCGCCAGGGTGGCCCGTTCCGTGAGGCCGATCAGGCCCTGGCCGGAGCCGGGGACCGGCGGCACGTCGGCGGGTGGGCCGGGGTTGGTGACGGTGATCGTCAGGCCTTCGCCGGGGGCGCCGGTGAGGCGGACCGTGACCTCGGTGCCGGGAGCATGTTTGCGGGCGTTGGTGAGGGCCTCCTGGGCGATGCGGTAGGCGGTGCGGCCGACGGAGGCGGGGACGGCGGCCGGGTCGGGGACGCGGTGGTCGAGGGTGACCTTCATGCCGGCCTCGCGGGACTCGGCGACGAGCGCGTCGAGCGCGGCCAGCGTCGGCTGGGGGCGCCCGCCGGACGGCTCGTCGGCCTCGCCGGCGCGCAGGACGCCGATGATCTCCCGCAGGTCCTGGAGGGCCTCGTGGGCGCTCTCCCGGATCACCCCCGCGGCCCGCGCGATCTCCTCGCGGGGCGCGTCCGGCCGGAACTCCAGCGCGCCCGCGTGCACGCTGAGCAGGGTGAGCCGGTGGGCCAGTACGTCGTGCATCTCGCGCGCGATGGCCTCACGAGCCAGCCGCTGGGCCTGCTCGGCACGCAGCCGCGCCTCGGTCTCCGCCCGGTGGGCCCGGTCCCTGAGGCTCAGCATCAGCATCCGCTTGGAGCGGACGAACATGCCCCAGCCGGTGATCGACAGGGTGAGCAGCGCGGTGAACGCGACGACGCCCGCGTAGGGCAGGTCGGGGTCGGGCCGCAGCCAGTAGAACAGCGGCACCAGCGCGAGGTCGGCGCCGCCGATCCAGGCCACGTACCGGAAGGGGCGGTGGACGGCGAGCGTGAACAGGGCGACCATCGCAGCGCCGCCGGAGGTGTTGGACAGCAGGCCGACCGGGATCATGGCGACGGCGAGCCCGACCGGCCAGCGGCGGCGCAGCCAGACGGCCGCGCAGGACAGTGCGCCCAGCGTCTGGTCGAGGACGGCGAGGGAGTGCGGCAGACCGGGTTCGTCGGGCAGGGACTGGGCGGCCGCCAGGCCGAGGAGGACGGCCAGCAGGAAGCAGGAGAAGTCGACGACCCAGTCGCGCGCCGTGCGCTTCGGCCGCCGGCCGGAGGCCTCCCCCGCGGCCGGCTCCAGCTCGTGGATCAGGGCGGAGGGGAACAGCCAGCGGCGGACGGCGAACTCGTGCGGCGTCCGTATCCGCTCCTCGTTGCTCACGGTCGACAAATCTACGCACGGATCACGCCGTGCCGCTGCGGGTGCACGGGATCACCGACCAAAGTCGCGGCACCGTGGACTTTCGGTGCGGCCGTACCGGGACGGGACAGCCTTGTGGCGGTACGGGCCCCGCCCCACGGCCGATGTCCGAGGGGTGGCCGCGGGGCGAGGATCGAGCCGTGAAGCAGGTACTGGAACTTCTCGGATTCTTCGCCCTGGTGCAGGGCGTGATGGGCCTGGTGCACGAGTTCACCGACTGGGACGTGGGTCTCGTGCAGCGGCTCGGCTTCCTGGACGGCTACGGGGTCTACGCGAGCGCCGCGCTCGTGGTGCTCGCGTTCGCCCTGTTCGCCGCCGCGGAGAGCCGGGGGTCCGGCTGAACACGTACCGGCCCGCGGGCCGGACGCGCCTTTCCCGGGCTCGGGGCCGGCCTCAGCAGTCGTAGTCGATCAGGTCGAACGAGGCGTAGTGGTCGGAGGTGTAGTAGTCCTCCTCGTACTGCGTACCCGTGACGATGCGACGGGCTCCGCGGGTGGAGGAGCCGGGGGTCTTCACCGTGTACTCGTGGTAGTAGCCGGTGCGCTGCTGGGGCAGGACGCCCTCCCGGTTCTGGAAGACGCTCCCGTCCTGCGAGTACGGGAAGGGGCCGCCCTGGTCTATGAGGCGCAGGGTGGTGTAGGCCTGTGAGGGGAGGTCGCCGTAGCAGATGCTGCCGACCGACGCGGTCGCGGCGTCGGCCGTGCCGGCGGAGACGGCGCCGCCGACGAGCAGGGCGGACAGGAGTGCGGCTGCGGCGCCGATGCGTGCGGTGCGTGGGGGGAATCTCATGCGTTCATCATGACGCGCGTAGACGTTGACATGTCAACGCCAAAGTTGAAGTTTTTCCCATCAAGTCCGATGAGTTCGCGCGCAGTTCACCTGCCACGGCCCGGCGGTGTGACTTAGGGCCCGTTCGGGCGGACGTGGGCGCGGGACGGGCCGGTCTGCGGGGGCGGGCGCGGAGCTGTGGTGTGAGGTGGGTCGGCGGTGGCCGCACCCCTGGGCGGCCACCGCCGTCAGGCCACGGGACGAAGGGCGTAAGCGGATGCGACGGGTGTCGGGTGGGCGGAGACTGCACGGGCCTCGCGGGTCGGCGCTGTCGGCGGTGCTCGTGCTGGGCCTGGTGTCGTCGTCGGGTTGCGGGACGCTGCCCCAGCCCTACCGGCCGCCCGGCGGTCTCTACGGCTCCACGGGCGGCCGTACCTTCTACGTCAGCGCGCACGGGGACGACGGCGCCGACGGGATGAGCCCCGGTTCGGCGTGGCGCACGCTGCACCAGGCGGACCGGGTCCGCTACCGGCCCGGCGACCGTCTGCTGCTCGAGGGCGGGGCCCGGTTCGAGGGCTCGCTGCGGCTGGACCGAGGAGAGGCGAACCGGCCCCGGCAGCCCGTGATCGTGGGGTCGTACGGCCGGGGGCGGGCGACCGTCGTGCCGTCCCGGGGTCCGGCCGTCGAGGTGGTGGACACCGCGGGCGTGGAGGTGCGCGACCTGATCGTGCGGGGCGGATCCGCCGAGGCGCTCCAGGACGGCGGCATCAGTTTCTACAACGACTCGGCGAGTCCGAAGCGGCCGGCGCACATCGTGGTGTCCGAAGTCGACGTGTCCGGCTTCCGGCACGGTGTCCAAGTGGGCGGAGAACGCCGGGGCTTCCGCGACGTGCGGGTCACGCACAGCGTGCTGCACGGCAACCGGGACGCCGGGCTGATCACCTATCGCCTGGCACCGGCGGAGGACGGCGCGGAGCAGAGCTACGCGCACGCGAACGTCGTCGTGGACCACGTGGAGGCGCACGACAACACGGGCGATCCGCACAGCAACGACCGCAACACGGGCAGCGGCATCGTCCTCGGCTCCGTGGACGGGGGCGCGATCCGCAACTCCGTCGCGCACGACAACGGATCGCGCTCCTCGGCCGTGGCCGAGGAGGGCCCCGAGGGCCTGTGGGGACACGACGCCAGGAAACTGGTCATCGAGCACAACGTGTCGTACCGCAACCACTCCAACAGCGAGGCCGACGGCGACGGGATCGGCCTCGACCTCGGCACCAGCGATTCGGTGATCCAGTACAACCTGTCCTACGAGAACGACGGAGCCGGCTTCCTGCTCTACTCCTCCGACACCGAGCGGCCTTCCGCCCGGAACGTGATGCGGTTCAACGTCAGCTCCCACGACGCCCGCAAGCTCGATGCGTACGGCGGGTTCTACATCGGCGGCTACGTGCGCGACGCCCGGATCCTGCACAACACCGTGGTGACGGCGGCCCAGGGCTCCCTCCGCACGCCGGCCGTCGTGATCACCGCGGGACCGCGGTCGGTGTCCTTCTGGAACAACCAGTTCGTCACCGACGGGACCCCGCTGGTGGCGGCCGCCGGCCCGCTCTCCGGGGTGGCGTTCCAGGGCAACCAGTACCACGCGCCGAACGCCCCGCACGCCGTGGAGTGGCAGGGGTCCTTCTATTCCTCGCCCGGCGACTGGTGGGAGGAGACGGGCCAGGAATCCGTCGCGGGGACGACGGTCGGGATCGACGACGACCCGTGCTTCGCCGGTGGCCCGGCCGTCCGCTCCCTGCCCGCGGTCCGGGCGCTGGTCCCGGCCTGTCGCACGGCCCGGCCGGCCGCCGTGGACCTGCGGGCCCGGTTCGGTGTCGATCCCGGGCCCGTCGACGTGCTGGGCCACCGGCTCGGACGGCGGCCCGTGCCGGGTGCCGTCCAGCCTCAGGCGGACGCCGGGGCGTCCGGGGAGGGCTGAACCGGGGCGTCCGGGGAGGGCTGATCCGGGGCGTCCGGGGAGGGCTGAGCCGGGGTGTCCGAGGAGGGCTGGGCGGGGGCACCCAGCCGGCCCAGGGCCGCGTACCGCCAGCCGGCACGCGTCCATACGTCGGGGTCGAGACTGTTGCGGGCGTCGAGCAGGACCGGCCGGCAGACCAGCGGGGTGAGGGCGTCCGGGTCGAGGGCGCGGTACTCGGCCCAGTCCGTCAGGTGCAGCACCACGTCGGCGCCCTCGCAGGCCTTGTCGACGCGTGCGGCGTAGTCCAGCTGAGGGCAGGCGGCACGCGCGTTGTCCACGGCCTGCGGGTCGTGGACGCGGACCACGGCTCCCTCTCGGTGCAGCCGTGCGGCCACGGCGAGGGCCGGCGAGTCGCGGACGTCGTCGCTCTCGGGCTTGAAGGCCGCGCCGAGCACGGCGATGCGCCGGCCGGTCAGCTCGCCGCCCGCCAGACGGGTGGCCAGCTCCACCGTGCGGCGGCGCTGCCGCAGGTTGATCTCGTCGATCTCGGCCAGGAAGGCGACGGCCGGGCCGACTCCGAGTTCGGCGGCCCGGGCACGGAAGGCCCGGATGTCCTTGGGCAGGCAGCCCCCGCCGAATCCGAGTCCGGCGTTCAGGAACGACCGGCCGATGCGGTGGTCGTACCCCACGGCGTGGGCGAGGACCGTGACGTCGGCGCCCGCCGCGTCGCACACCTCCGCCATCGCGTTGATGAAGGAGATCTTCGTGGCGAGGAACGAGTTCGCCGCCATCTTCACCAGTTCCGCGGTGGCGGTGTCGGTGGCGACGTAGGGCACGCCCGAGCGGATCAGCGGGGCGTACACCTCGCGCAGGACGTTCTCGGCGAGACGGGAGCCCGTGCCGAAGACCAGCCGGTCGGGCCGCAGCGTGTCCATGACGGCATGGCCCTCGCGCAGGAACTCCGGGTTCCAGGCCAGGTGCGCCTCGGGCGCTCCGGCCGCCCGCAGCCGGGCGGTGAGCCGCTCCGCGGTGCCCACGGGCACGGTCGACTTGCCGACGATCAGGGCGCCGGGAATCAGGTGCGGGGCCAGGCCGTCGACGGCCGCGTCGACGTGCCGCAGATCGGCACCGAGCCCGTCGGGGCGCTGCGGTGTGCCGACGCACAGGAAGTGCAGGCCGCCGAAGCGGCCCGCTTCCCGCAGGGAGGTGGTGAAGCGCAGCCGGCCCGACGCGGTGCCGCGGGTGAGGAGTTCCTGCAGACCCGGCTCGTAGAACGGCGTCCGGCCGGCCGCGAGCGCGGCGGTCTTGGCCTCGTCGATGTCGACTCCGAGGACCTCGTGCCCGATCTCGGCCATGCAGGCGGCGTGCACGGCGCCGAGATAGCCGGTGCCGATGACGGTCAGCTTCATGCGTTGCTCCGGGGGGTGGCGTGGGCGTGGGGGCGGATCGGCCCGGCCTTGTCCCCGGGTTCGGCGAGGGCGGGACCGGGGACGCCGGGGGTTCGGTAACCGCGGGGGTTGTTCGTCTGGAAGCGCCAGGAGTCCTCGCACATCCGGTCCAGGTCCCGGGTCGGACGCCAGCCCCAGACGGCGGCCGCGGCGGAACCGTCGGCGACCAGTTCCGGCACGTCGCCCGGGCGCCGGGGACCGATGCGGTACGGCACGGGCCGGCCGGCGGCCCGGCCGTACGCCTCGATCAGCCCGAGCACCGAAGTGCCCCGCCCGCTGCCGAGGTTGAGCACGTGCAGTCCGGGCGGCGCGGGACGTTCCAGAGCGATCCGGTGCCCCTCGGCCACGTCCATGACGTGGATGTAGTCGCGCACACCCGTGCCGTCCGGGGTGGGCCAGTCGTCGCCGAAGACCGTGACGTGCTCGCGCAGGCCCGCCGCGACCTGCGCGATGTAGGGCATGACGTTGTCCGGCACCCCCAGCGGGTCCTCCCCGAGGAGTCCGGACGGGTGGGCGCCGACGGGGTTGAAGTAGCGCAACGCGTGCACGGTGAACTCGGGCCGGTGGGCGCACACGTCGGCGAGGACCTGTTCGCACATCCACTTCGAGCGCGCGTACGGGTTGACAGGGGCCAGCGGGTCGTCCTCGGCCAGGGGCATCCGCGTGGCGGCGCCGTACAGGGAGCACGAGGAGGAGAACACCAGCCGGTGCACGCGGTGTTCGCTCATCACCTCGAGCAGCGCGGTGGTGCCGCCGACGTTCGTGTCGTAGTACTCCGCGGGCATCCGCACCGACTCGCCCACCGCCTTGCGGCCGGCGAAGTGGATCACGGCGTCCACGGGGTGCGAGGCGAAGACGCCGGAGAGGGCGTCGCGGTCGCGGACGTCCAGGACGTAGGAAGCGGCCAGGGGGCGGCCGGCCACCGACTCGACGCGGTGGAGCGCCTCGGGCAGGCTGTTGTGGTGGTTGTCGACGACGATCACGTCGTGACCGCGCGCCAGAAGCTCCGTGCAGGTATGGCTGCCGATGAATCCGGCGCCTCCGGTCACCAGGATCGTGCGGGGCTGTGACATGGCGGGACACCTCCGTTGGGCATCGGGGGGCAGGGGTGAAGGCGGGCGGGACGAGGGGCGCGCGGTGCCCCGCGGACAGCGCGTCCCGCCGGTGAACGGCGCGGGGCGGGCGCTCAGGCGAGCAGCCCCGCCAGGTACTGGGGGAAGATCAGCAGGGCCAGGACCAGCGGTGAGGCGGTCAGGGCGGTCAGAGCGAGCGGGGCGCGGACGGTGGCCAGGGCCCGCCGTCGCCGGGTGTTCGCGGTGCCGGCGGTCTCCAGGGCGTGCAACAGCGACACCCAGCAGGCGACCACGGTGTAGGTGCCGGCGCCCAGCAGGCACAGGAAGACGTAGCCGAAGGCGGGACCGCTGAGTTCGCCGATGAGACCGGCGCTGCCGAGACACGCCGCGATGAGGACGTACGGCAGGACGAGACGGAGCGGCAGGGGCGCGACGGACTGCCGCGACTTGGGGGTGACCTTGAAGGTCAGGCTGCGCGGCCGCAGCCGGACCCAGACCGCCGCGAGCGTTCCCCAGGCGACGAACGGCCAGCGTGCCAGGGCGAACAGCCAGTTCTCCCAGCTGACCAGGGGCGCCCGGCGCGGGCGCAGCAGACCCCGGCGGCGCAGGAGCCAGGTGAGCACCATCAGCCACAGGGACATCGACCAGTAATGGAGCAGGAAGGAACCGTAGTTCACCCGCACCCACGGCACGCCCGTCACGGCGGCGACGGGGGCCAGCACCAGGGACGCCGCGGTCGACAGGCCGAGCAGCGGGTAGTAGCTGAAGGCGAAGCCGAAGCGCAGCCGCAGCTTCCAGGGCAGCCGGGACACGTGCCGGGGGAAGAGGCCCAGCATCAGGGTCACCAGGCTGCGCGACCACTGGAACTCCTGGGTGATCATCGCGGCGAAGGTGGCGGGGCCCTCGCCGTGTGCCTCCGCCTCGATGGCGAAGGCACCCTCCCAGCCGGCGGAGTTGAACAGGAACGTGGTCGAGAAGTCCTCCGCCAGTTCCGGGCCCAGGCCGCCGATGTCCCGCAGCGCGGCGGTACGCACGGCGTAGTGGGACCCGATGCAGGAGGGCGCCAGGCCGTCGTTGTGGCCGAGCTGGAAGGGGCCGTGGAAGACCCCTTCCCGGTGCAGCCTGCCGCGGGCCGCCCAGGACTCGTCCGCGTTGGTGTCGCAGATGCTGGGAGCGGCCACGTAGCCGATCGCCGGGTCGGTGAAGGGGCGCACCACCTCCGCCAGGTACGTCGGCTCCGGCACGTGGTCGCAGTCGAGCTGGGCGACCACCTCGTAGGTGTCGTAGCCGTGGCAGTCGTAGAACCAGGCCAGGTTGCCTTCCTTGCAGCGGGTGCGGCGCGGCCAGCCGGCGCGGTGGTAGCCCGTGACACCGCGCCGGCTGGACAGGTGCACGCCGTGCGCACGGCACCAGTCCTCGACCTCCGGGGCCGGGTCCTCGTCGCACAGCCACACGTCGTAGGGGTGCGGAAACCGCTGGGCGAGCATGGCGGTCAGGGTCTTGCGGGCCACCGGCCAGGGCTCGGAGGGTGCCTTGGTCACCACGAAGGCCACGGACAGCCGCGGCACCGGCAGGTCGGGGCTGACACGGCGCAGGCGCAGGACCGCGATGACGAACGCCAGCGGCAGCAGGGTCAGGTAGAACAGCAGCCCGCTGTTGACGGCCAGCGCGGTCAGCGACGTGCGGTGCTGCGGCTGGAGCCACCACTGCCAGAAGAAGAGCGTGCTCAGGCCCCAGCCCGCGACCAGGAGAAGGACGAAACGCCGGTCCGCGGGCTTCAGCGCGGGCCGGAAGGTGGTGGGGGCGACCCGGCGGGCGAGGCGGCGGCCGGAGAACACGGGCCCGTCCGGGGTGATCCGGGCCACCTTGCCGTTCGACAGCCGCTCCAGGTCGCGGGCGAGCTGTTCCGGCTCCGGGAGCGTGCCCGCGGCGCGGCCGGCCTGAGGGACGAGCCGCGGCGATGTGGATGCAGGGGGTGTCATGGCACCGGTTTCCTTTGCGGCGGTACGACCCGCGTCACCGCGCCGGGCCGACGGCCGCGAGCGGCTGTGCCGGGCGGGACCGGAACCAGGACACCGTCGCCCGCAGGCCTTCCTCCAGGCCGGTCTCGGGCTTCCACGCCAGCCGTTCGAGGGCCCGGTCGATGACGGGGCAGCGGCGCACGGGGTCGTCCGTGGGCAGCGGAAGGTTCCGCACGGACGAGCTGGAACCGGTGATGTGCAGGACGAGCCCGGCGAGTTCCGCGACGGTGCGCTCGTCGGGATTGCCCAGGTTGACCGGTCCCGGCTCACGCGAGTCCAGCATCGCCACGATGCCGCGGACCAGGTCGTCGACGAAGCAGAAGCTCCGGGTCTGCTGCCCGTCGCCGAAGAGGGTCAGCGGCTCCCCGGCCAGGGCCTGCCGGATGAAGCTGGAGACGACCCGGCCGTCGTGCGGGCGCAGACGCGGACCGTAGGTGTTGAAGATGCGGACGATGCCGGCGTTCGTCCCGGCGTGCCGGGCGTAGGCGGCGGTGACAGCCTCGGCGTAGCGCTTGGCCTCGTCGTACACGCTGCGCGGGCCGACCGGGTTGACGTGGCCCCAGTACTCCTCGGGCTGCGGGTGGATCCGCGGGTCGCCGTACACCTCGCTGGTCGAGGCCAGTACGAAGCGGGCCTCGTGCCGGCGGGCGAGGTCCAGGGCGTGCTCGGTGCCGCGGCTGCCCACGGCCAGGGTCTGCAGGGGAAGCCTCTGGTAGTCCGCCGGAGAGGCCGGACTGGCGAGGTGGGCGACCGCGTCCACCCGGCCCGGCACCTCCAGGCCGGTGCTCACATCCGCGTGCACGAACGTGAATCCCCGCTGGTCGCGGAGAGCGGCGATGTTCTCGGCACTTCCGGTGGACAGGTTGTCGACGCAGACCACGTCGTCCCCTCTGCCCAGCAGGGCCTCGCACAGATGAGACCCGACGAATCCCGCGCCTCCGGTCACCACGACACGCATGTTTCTCCCATTGATGTCTCGACAGCTGGTCAATCCGGATGGAGACAGGAAGAAAAGATATGAAATGCACCGATATGAAGATCCAACCTGCGATGGAGATACACCGCCAACCGGCCCAGTCAGGGGGGTCCTGCGGTTGCGCATCTCCGGTCGGCTCCGCGCTCGCGGGACGGCCGACCGCACCGATGGGGTGAACGACGGGCTCCGCGCCCGTGTCGGCGAGTCGAACGCCACCGCCCTGCGTCCGGTGTCGGACGCAGGGCGGTGGCGGACGCGCGGGGCGGTGTCGGACGCAGGAGGGTGGCGGGCGCAGGAGGGTGGCGGACGCAGGTGGACGGTGGCGGGCGCAGGAGGGTGGTGGCGGACGCAGGAGGGTGCGCCCGGGCGAGGCCGGTCGCCGGTTCAGCCGGAGTGCGTCGAGAACAGTCCGCCGGTCGGGCCCTGTTTGTCGCCGCCCTGGGCCTTCTTCAGGGCGTTGGCGAGGCTCTCGATGGTGAGGGACTGAAGGATCACCCGGCCGTTGCCCTCCAGGGTGGCCAGGGACAGGCCCTCGCCGCCGAAGACGGCGTTCATGATCCCCTGCCGGTTGAGGCCGCCGACCCGCTGGACGCCGTACCGGATGCCCTCCTCGAAGGCGACCACGCAGCCGGTGTCGACCTCGATACGGCCGCCGAAGTCCGCCGGGTTCAGGTCGATGAAGTTGCCGGCGCCGGCGATGATCACCGTGCCGTGCCCGGTGAACTTCTCCAGGACGAAGCCCTCGCCGCCGCTCGTGCCCGTCCGGCCGCCCTGGAAGGCGATGCCGAAGTCGACGGTGGACTCGGCGGCCACGAAGGCGTCCTTCTCGGCGAACCACGCGCGCGTGCCGTCCAGCTCCAGGGCGCGCATCTCGCCGGGGAGCACTCCGGCGAAGCCGACCGTGCCCTCGCCGCCCTGGGCGCTGAAGTACTGGAAGGCCAGCGACTCGCCGGCGAGCATGCGCTGGCCGACCTGCATCGCCGTACCCATGGCCTGGCGCAGCATGCCGCCCATGCCGCCGCCGGAGCCGCTCTGCTGCTGTCCGCCGCCGGAGGGGCCGGACAGTCGCGTCTCCATGGTCACGTTGGTGGTCTTGAACAGGAACTTCCCGGCTTCGCAGTACACGGTCTGGCCGGGCCGCAGGTTGACGACCGCCATCTGCATGGCGTTGCCGACGATTTCTTGCTGAAGGGTCACGTGGGAGACAACGCGGGAGGTGGACGGAAGAGTTCCGGACCGGTGGGGCGGGGGTCCGTGCGGGTGACGCGTGGGGCGCCCCGGTGCTGTCCTGCCGGGGCGCCCCACGCGCGCGTGCGGGCGGGGATCAGCCGCCCAGCTCCTGGTGGCGGGCGGCGAGGCCGCTCGCGCCCTGCTCGGTCAGGGAGCCGAACAGGCGCAGGCGGGAGATGCCGCCGTCGGGGAAGATGTCGATCCGCGCGTGCGTGCCGGCCGCCGGCTCGGGCAGGACGAAGCGGTGGTTGGTGTCGGGCTGCATGCGGGTGCGCGGGAGGATCTCGGTCCACTCGCCGTCCTCGCCGTCCTTGACGGAGACCGAGGCCCAGCCGGCGCTGTTGCCCTTCAGGTAGGCGGTGTCGATCTCGATCGCGCGGATCTGCGCCTGGGCGGCGAGCCGGTAGCGGATCCAGTCGTTGCCCTGGTCACGGCGGCGGCGGGTCTCCCAGCCGTCGTCCATCTTGCGGGAGCGGCCCGGCTGGATGGTGTTGCCGGCCGGGGAGTAGAAGAGGTTGGAGGCGTCCTCGACCCGGCCGCCGTTCTCCAGGGCGACCACGTCGAAGGTGCCGAGCGCCGCGAGCCACTCCGGGTCCGGGACGACCTCGCCGTACACCCGCAGGCGGGCGATGCCGCCGTCGGGGTGCTGGTTGATCCGCAGGTGCGTGAAGCGCTGCTCGGCGGTGACCTCGAAGCCGTTGGCCGCGTGGCCGCCGACCGCGGTGCGCGGGACGAGGGTCGTCCACTTCACGTCGTCGCCCAGCAGTTCCTCCGGGGACGGGGAGCCGGGTACGGACGCGCCCTCGACCGAGACGGCCTGCGGGTAGTTGCCGCGGAAGTGCGCGGTGTCGACGACGATCCCGCGGATCACGCCGGGCGCGCCGAGCCGGACCAGCGCCCAGTCGTGGTCCTCGGCGGTCGGCCAGGGGTGCTCGGCCGAGACGCCGCGCCGGCGGCGGGTCTCCCAGCCGTCCATGATCTTGCCCTTGTGCCCGAAGTGCTCGGGGTCGAACTCGGCCGGCTCGGGCACCAGCAGGTTCTCGCGCTGGGCGAAGAACTCGTCGTTGGCGGCGATGACACCGGCGCCGAGCTGCCGGTCGGCGAGGTTGACGTACTGGGTGAAGGGGAAGTCGGCGGTGCGGTAGTCCGCGTACGGGTCGCCGCCTCCGTAGGGGTTCGCGTCGCCGGTGAAGCTCGGTATCGCCGTCACGGTGATCAAAGGGTCCTTTCCGGAGTCGGCCGGGTGCGGGTGCAGGGGGTGGCTCTACTGGGGGCGGCTGAGCAGCGTGCCCTTCGGCTCGGTGAACTCGCCGTCGGAGACGATGCGCTCGCCGCGCAGCCAGGTGGACTTGACGACGCCGCACAGGGTCTTGCCGGCGTACGCGGTGACCCGGTTGCGGTGCTGGAGGCCGGCCGGGTCGACGGTGAAGGTCTCGTCGGGGGCGAGGACGGCGAAGTCCGCGTCACGGCCGGCCTCGATGGCGCCCTTCTGCCCCAGGCCGACCAGGGCGGCGGTCTGCGTGGACATCCAGCGGACCACGTCCTCCAGGCCATGGCCGCGCCTGCGGGCCTCGGTCCACACCGCGGACAGGCTCAGCTGGAGCCCGGAGATGCCGCCCCACGCGGTGGCGAAGTCGGCGGTCTTGAGGTCGGCGGTGGAGGGCGAGTGGTCGGTGACCACGCAGTCGATGGTGCCGTCGGCGAGGGCCTCCCACAGGAGGTCCTGGTTGGCGGACTCACGGATCGGCGGGCAGCACTTGAACTCGCTGGCGCCGTCCGGGACCTCCTCCGCGGTGAGGGTGAGGTAGTGCGGGCAGGTCTCCACGGTGATCCGGACGCCCTCGGCGCGGGCGGCACGGATCAGCGGCAGCGCGTCGCTGGAGGAGAGGTGCAGCACGTGCACCCGGGCGTTCAGCCGCCGGGCCTGCGCGACCAGGTTGGCGATGGCCGTGTCCTCGGCGTCGCGCGGGCGGGAGGCGAGGAAGTCGGCGTACCTGGGTCCGCCGTGCTGCGGCGCGGCGGCCAGGTGGTGCGGGTCCTCGGCGTGCACGATCAGCAGGCCGTCGAAGCCCGCGGTCTCCGCCAGGGACTGGGCGAGCTGGTCCTGGTCGAGGTGCGGGAACTCGTCCACGCCGGACGGGGACAGGAACGCCTTGAAGCCGAAGACTCCGGCGTCGTGCAGCGGGCGCAGGTCCTTGACGTTGTCGGGCAGGGCGCCGCCCCAGAAGCCGACGTCGATGTGCGCCTTCTCGCGGGCCACGGCCTGCTTGGTGCGCAGGTTCGCGACCGTGGTGGTCGGCGGCAGGGAGTTGAGGGGCATGTCGACGAGGGTGGTGATGCCGCCGGCCGCCGCCGCGCGCGTGGCGGTCCAGAAGCCCTCCCACTCGGTGCGGCCCGGGTCGTTGACGTGCACGTGGGTGTCGACCAGGCCGGGCAGCAGGACGTGGTCGCCGACGTCCTCGAGCCGGGTCGTGGCCGGGACCTCGGCGTCGTACGGCAGGACGGCCGTGATCTTGCCGGCGGACACGGTGACCGTGGCGGCCCGCGTCCCTTCCGGGGTGATGACGCGCGTCGAGCGCAGGACCAGTTCAGCGTCGGACACCCGAACCCCTCTCTGTACCGCCGTTTTACGCCCAGGAAACGGGATTTACACCTACGAAACGGATTTCAACGTTCTGTTGAAGGAGTCTTCACTCCGTCTTCCCGGTCGTCAAGAGGCAGACTTCCCGGTGACGCCCGACCGGCCCCCGCTCTGGACGTTTCCACAAAGCGGAATTAGAATTCCAGCAAGCAGAACGTAGCTACGTACAAGCGGGGAGTCAACCGGCTGCCGGGTAGGCTTCTTCCCTCCTGTCAGTCCCGAAAGGAACGCGCCGTGCCGACGTCCAGCGCCAGCACCACCGACTCCGCCAAGCCCTCCGCCGCCGGCGGTGTGCAGTCCCTGGAGCGCGCCTTCGACCTGCTCGAGCGGATGGCGGACGCGGGCGGCGAGGTCGGCCTGAGCGAGCTGTCCGCGGCGAGCGGGCTGCCGCTGCCCACCATCCACCGGCTGATGCGCACGCTGGTCGCCTGCGGATACGTCCGGCAGCAGGCCAACCGGCGGTACGCGCTCGGGCCCCGGCTGATCCGGCTCGGCGAGTCGGCCTCCCGGCTGCTCGGCACCTGGGCGCGGCCGTACCTGGCGCGGCTCGTCGAGGAGACCGGCGAGACGGCCAACATGGCACTGCTCGACGGGGACGAGATCGTGTACGTCGCGCAGGTGCCGTCCAAGCACTCGATGCGGATGTTCACCGAGGTGGGCCGCCGGGTGCTGCCGCACTCGACCGGCGTGGGCAAGGCGCTGCTGGCCGGTGTGCCGGACGACGAGGTGCGGGCCCTGCTGGCGCGCACGGGCATGCCGGCCGCCACCGAGAAGACCATCACCACGCCCGAGGGCTTCCTGGCGGCGCTGGAGGACGTACGGCGCGCGGGCTACGCCGTCGACGACAACGAGCAGGAGATCGGGGTGCGCTGCCTCGCGGTGTCCGTCCCGGACTCCCCCACGGCGGCCGCCATCTCCATCTCCGGACCGGCAGGGCGGGTCACGGAGGCGGCGACGGACAAGATCGTGCCGGTGCTCCAGCAGATCGCCGCCGAACTGTCGGCGGCCCTGGTCAGCCAGACCGGCGGATGACCACGAGCCCGGCGCGGGCGAGCCGTACGCCCCGCCGGCCACGCGGAGCGGCCGGCGTGACGTGAAGGGCCCGACGCGAGTGGCCTGGACTGAAGGGCCCGGCATGAGGGCCGGAACGTGAAGGGCACGGTGTGAGGGCCGGAACGTGAAGGGCACGGCGTGAGGGCCTGGGCGCGAAGGGCCTGGCGTGGAAGCGGGCCCTCAGTTCCGTGGGGGCTCGCCGAAGAGGTCCACGGCGTCGCGTACCTGCGACAGGCCCCGGTTCAGCGCGCTCATCGAGCCGATCGCGCCGGCTATCAGCAACAGGGAGCCGCGCAGGCGGGGGATCTCCGGCAGGCCGCCGGCGGCCATCGCGGCCAGGGCGGCCAGTTCGTCCTCGGCTATCGCCCGGTCGGGGAAGTCCGCCGGTAACGCGGCGAGTTCGCGGCGCAGCCGGGACACCGCGGTCCGCAGTTCCGCCACCCTCGGGTCCTCGTCGCTGCCGGTCACTGGCCTCTGCCCCAAGCTCCGCAACACAGCCCTCCCCCAGGCACGCCGTCGTGCGCGGGTCAGTAAACGCCACCCGCTGCGGGAGCGCCACAGCGCGGACCGAAATTCAGCCCAAGGGAATCGGCACCGGAAGAACGGCCGGTTCCACCGCCTTCGGGTATGCAGGACCCATGACGGACAACCAGGACCTTCAGGCGGATGTCGCGGGGCTGCTGCTCGCGGCCGGCGGGGGCAGACGGCTCGGCGGACGGCCCAAGGCACTGCTGACGCACCGGGGCCGGCCCCTGGTGGAACTCGCGGCCGGAGTGCTGCGCACGGCCGGGTGCGGCCGGATCCACGTCGTCCTCGGCGCCCGCGCGGACGAGGTGAGAGAGCGTGCCGAGTTGGCCGGCTGCGTGGTCGTGGACAACCCGGAGTGGTCCGAGGGCATGGGCTCCTCGCTGCGCACGGGGCTGGCCTCGCTCGCCGGTACGGGCGCCCGCGCGGCCCTGGTGTGCCTGGTCGACCAGCCCGGCATCGGGCCCGCCGCCGTGGCCCGGGTGCTCGGGGCGTACGAGGACGAGAAATCGCTGGTCTCGGCCACCTACCACGGGCTGCGCGGACATCCGGTGCTGTTCGGCGCGGCCCACTGGACGGGGATCGCGGAGACGGCCACCGGGGACCGGGGGGCGCGGGCCTACCTGACGGCACACGAGGGCGGGATCCGGCTCGTGGAGTGCGCGGACGTCGCCGAGCCCTACGACATCGACACCGAGGCCGATCTGAGCCACCTTGAGTGAACGGGGTGGCACTGGGCGCCACCTTGCCTCGACTCAGAGAATCTCGACATCAACAAACCATTGAAGTTCCACGATGAGGAAACTACTATCCACTGTTCAGAAGCGCCTGCCCGCACAGTCGGCGCTGACTGCCCTATTCGTGCCACTTGGCACCCGGTGCCACCGCTGAAGGAAGTGACAGCTCATGTCCGCACCAGCGCCGTCCCCGCTGGCCATCGTCGACGCCGAGCCCCTGCCCCGGCAGGAAGAGGTCCTCACGGACGCGGCGCTCGCCTTCGTGGCGGAGCTGCACCGGCGGTTCACCCCGCGCCGTGACGAACTCCTCGCCCGCCGGGCCGAGCGCCGCGCCGAGATCGCCCGCACCTCCACGCTCGACTTCCTGCCCGGGACGGCCGCGGTCCGCGCGGACGACTCCTGGCGGGTCGCCCCGGCCCCGGCCGCGCTGAACGACAGGCGCGTCGAGATCACCGGCCCCACCGACCGCAAGATGACCATCAACGCGCTCAACTCGGGCGCCCGGGTCTGGCTCGCCGACTTCGAGGACGCCTCCGCGCCCACCTGGGAGAACGTCGTTCTCGGCCAGGTCAACCTGATCGACGCGTACACCCGGAACATCGACTTCACCGACGAGCGCACCGGCAAGTCCTACGCCCTGCGGCCCGACGAGGAGCTGGCCACGGTCGTCATGCGCCCGCGCGGCTGGCACCTCGACGAACGCCATCTCGTCGACCCGGACGGCACCCCGGTCCCCGGCGCCTTCGTCGACTTCGGCCTGTACTTCTTCCACAACGCCCAGCGGCTGCTGGACCTCGGCAAGGGCCCGTACTTCTACCTGCCGAAGACCGAGTCGCACCTCGAGGCCCGGCTGTGGAACGAGGTGTTCGTCTTCGCGCAGGACTACGTCGGCATCCCGCAGGGCACCGTCCGCGCCACCGTCCTGATCGAGACCATCACGGCCGCGTACGAGATGGAGGAGATCCTCTACGAGCTGCGCGACCACGCGGCGGGGCTGAACGCCGGCCGCTGGGACTACCTGTTCTCCATCGTGAAGAACTTCCGTGACGGCGGCGCGAAGTTCGTCCTGCCGGACCGCAACGCGGTGACGATGACCGCCCCGTTCATGCGGGCCTACACCGAACTCCTCGTCCGCACCTGCCACAAGCGCGGCGCGCACGCGATCGGCGGCATGGCGGCCTTCATCCCGTCCCGGCGCGACGCCGAGGTCAACAAGGTGGCCTTCGAGAAGGTCCGCGCCGACAAGGACCGCGAGGCGAACGACGGTTTCGACGGCTCCTGGGTCGCCCACCCCGACCTGGTGCCGATCGCCACGGAGTCCTTCGACAAGGTCCTCGGGGACAGGCCGAACCAGAAGGACCGGCTGCGCGAGGACGTGCACGTCGAGGCCGCCGACCTGATCGCGATCGACTCGCTGGACGCGAAGCCGACCTACAACGGCCTGGTCAACGCCGTCCAGGTCGGTATCCGTTACATCGAGGCCTGGCTGCGCGGGCTCGGCGCCGTCGCCATCTTCAACCTGATGGAGGACGCGGCCACCGCCGAGATCTCCCGCTCGCAGATCTGGCAGTGGATCAACGCGGGCGTCGAGTTCGAGAACGGCGACCGGGCCACGCCTGAGCTGGCCCGCAAGGTCGCCGCGGAGGAACTCGACGCCATCCGCAAGGAGATCGGCGAGGAGGCGTTCGCGGCCGGCCACTGGCAGGAGGCGCACGACCTGCTGCTCCAGGTGTCCCTGGACGACGACTACGCCGACTTCCTCACGCTGCCGGCGTACCAGCAGCTCAAGGGCTGACCGGCACGCACTGCGAACGCTGCGGGCGGCCCCGGGTCTTCCCCGGGGCCGCCCGGTCGCGTACGAGCCCCTTCACGGCCGTCGGCCCCGTGCGGCTCCGGCTCACCCCAGGTGCGCCGACCAGTCCTGTTCCGCCGCCGGCTTGCCGTGCAGATCGGGGACCCGCTTCAGCCAGGCCGGGCGGCCCGCCTGTGTCCTCGCCGCGCGGGCGGCCTCCTCGGCCGCGAGTTCCTCGCGGCTCGGGAAGTCGGTGGGCAGCCACTGGGGCGAGAGCCGGACGCGGTCCAGCAGGTAGCCGACGTAGGCGTCGCGGACGTCGCCGGGCGTGGCGAACCCGGCGTCCTCGGCCAGCCAGGCGTCCGGCACCTCGGCGACGATGCCGCGCAGCAGTTCCTCGGTGACGCGGGGCGCGAGTTCGGCGTCGGCGGCGCGGACGTCGGGGCCGTAGTGGCCGAGGGCGTGGTAACGGAAGTCGTACTTCTTGCCGGGCGTGGTGGTGTCCCAGCGGTGGTGGAAGACGAGGGCGGCACCGTGGTCGATGAGCCACAGCCGCGGGGGTGCGGTCCCGAGCGTGGGCCAGACCATCAGGTTGGAGCTGTGGACCGTACGGTCGACGTTGGCGGTGAGCGCGTCCAGCCAGACGATCCGGCCGGCCTCCAGCGGGTCCACCGGGAACCACCTGGCGATCTCCGGCGTGAAGTCCCGGGCGCCCGGGAGGTAGTCCATGCCGAGGTTGACGCCGGCGCTGGCGCTGTGCAGGTCGCGCACCTCCTGGTGCGGTTCGGCGTCGGCGACGGCGGGGTCGAAGTGGACGAGGACCAGCTCCGGGAAGCGCAGGCCGAGCGCGCGGGCCAGCTCACCCACGATGACCTCGGCGACCAGGGCCTTGTGTCCCTGTGCCGAGCCGGTGAACTTCACGACGTACGTGCCCAGGTCGTCGGCCTCGACGACTCCGGGGACGGAGCCGCCGGACCGCAGCGGCTCCACATAGCGGGTTGCGGTGACCTCGGACAGCATCCCCTCAGGCTATATGCGGAGCACCTGGGGGTCCGAGCGGCGTAGTCGGCCCCGGCCCCCGGTGGACGGGCGGCAGGAGGTTGATGTGACATCCCTCACGCAGGGGTCGGCTACTAACCAAGCTGACTAGTAGACGCCCCTCCGGCGACATATGGGATTTGTCCGTCTTGCCAGGCGTGCCGGTGTGCCTTCGCGGGCAGGTACGGCGCCCGGCCGCTCGGCTCCCGTATCCGGCGTACGGGCGGCGTTCCTGACGGGGTGACAGCAAACAGCAAACGTCGCGGACGCGAAGACGACAGTTCGTCGCGCTGATGACAAGGGGCGTGGGGAGCTACGAAGCCCGATAGTGGACGAGCCCTTTGCGCTCCCTGTGAAGGGATCCCGAGAATGAGCGCCCGGCGATCACCGAGTGAGGGTTCACGCATGGGCAAGCATCGCAAGACGCAGTACTACCGGCGCATAGTCGTCGCCACCGTCGCCGTCGGCGCCGTGGGCGTACCGTCCGTCGCCCTGGCCTGTTCCGACTGGCCGTACGGCACGGACGAGCGGACCACCGTCGCCGCGACGAGCACGCCCACGGCACCGTGGCAGCACGGCCAGCGCCACCACCGCCATCACCACCGCAACGGTCATGTCGCGCACGCGCCGCGGCCCACCGCACCCGGCACGCCGAAGGCCACCGCACCGGCCGCGCCGAAGGCCACCGCTCACCCGAGCGCCACGAAGAAGACCACGGCCCCCGAGCCGCGGCGGACCACCGTGCCCCGCACACCCGCGGCCACCACCGCTCCGTCCACGGCCCCCGCCGCGCCGAGCACCCCGAAGCCCACCGCCACGGCGTCCGGCGTCACCGCTCGCATCGTGCAGCTCGTCAACGCCGAGCGCGCCAAGGCGCAGTGCCGGCCCCTGACCGTGAACCCGGAGCTGACCAAGGCCGCGCAGGCGCACAGCGCGGACATGTCGGCCCACCGGAACATGTCGCACACCGGGTCCGACGGTTCCTCCCCCGGCGACCGCATCACCGGCGCCGGCTACACCTGGAGCAGCTACGGCGAGAACGTCGCCTACGGCTACACCACCGCGGAGCAGGTCATGGACGCCTGGATGTCCAGCCCGGGGCACCGGGCCAACATCCTCAACTGCGGGTTCAAGGAGATCGGCGTCGGCCTCGCGCAGCCCGGCAGCTACTGGACCCAGGACTTCGGCACCGCCCGGTGATCCGCGCGGGTCAGGCCCCTGCCAGCGGGTTCGGCAGGGGCAGGTAGCGGGCCTCCGCCCCGTCGGCGCCGGTCCAGCGCAGCAGCAGGTTGGTCTTCCCCGGCAGGGTGGGCGCGCCGAGCAGCGCGGGGATCTCGGGCAGGTCGTGCCGGGCGAGTTCACGTCGGGCGGCGGGCCAGGGCTCCAGGCCCGGGTGGTGCTCGGCGAGGGCGGCGGCGATCTCGGTGAGGTGGTTGACGACCAGGCAGTACACCAGCCGTTCCCAGCCGGCGGCCCGGGTCACGTCCGGCAGCAGCTTGGCGCCCTCCGCGTCCCGGAACAGGGCCTGCACGGGCGTACCGGTCCCGTCCACGGCGACGAGGGTGTTCTGCAGATGGGCCTCGACGACCACCCCGTGGTCGTCGAAGGCGGTCAGGACGGGCGGTACGACGTGCCGCAGGTACGCCTCCCACCAGCCGGCCGGGTCGGCCGTGGCGGCCAGCGGGTTGCCGTCGAAGCCCTCGGCGAGGCCCGCGGCGAGCAGCGGGGTGGCGCCGGGCAGCAGGTGGCCGCGCAGGCCGTCCCGGACGAGGACGGCCAGTTCCTCGAAGGCGAAGGCGGCGGTGCGGTAGCCGCGGTCGCTCAGCCAGGCCGCGGGCGGGCCCATCGCCGCGAAGGCGTGCCCGGCCGCGAGGTCGGTGCGGCGCAGTCTGCACAGGTCGTGACGCCACAGCCGGCGGATGTCGTTGGTGATGCGGACATCCAGGCTGAACTTCAGGAACAGGTCCCGGCGGGGCTCGTACACCGTGCGGACCGCGGCCGTCGGCCAGGTGTCGAACCCCGTCGTGCCGAGCCGCAGCAGACGGCCGTCGGCGAACGCGGGGGCGAGGTCACCGGCCACGAGGCCGAGCTGCCAGGGGTGGGCGGGCAGCAGCCGGTAGCCGGGCGGGGCCGTGCCGAGGGCGTCCAGGGCGGTGGTGTCGCCCTCCTCGGCCACCTGGTCCTCGCGGACGCCGAGCAGCACCAGTCCGAAGCGGGCGTGGGCCTCAGGGGCGTACGGCAGCCAGGACGCGACCGGGCCGCCGCCGCGCGCCTTGGGTGCCGGGTGACAAGGATGGCCGGTGAGCAGCGACTGCTCGGAGCGCAGGTAGGGGTCCGCGGGGGCCGTGGCCCGCTCGCGGGCGGTGAGCAGGGCGGCGACCGCGTCCCGGCTGTCGATCATCTCGGCGGGCAGGTCACCGCCGGGCAGCCCGGTGTGCCGGCGCAGTTCCTCGCCGACCAGTTTGACCAGCTCCGTGTGGCCGATCCGGCGCCAGGCCCCGGCCGCGAACACCTCGGGCTCCGCGGGGCGCCGCCCCGCGCGCACCCGCAGCAGCCGGCCGTCCGGCAGCCGGTGGACGCGCCGGTCCCCGACGCCCGGGAGCGGCTCGGCCACCTCCCGCAGCAGGCAGTTGAGCAGCGGCGCTGCCGCATAGGCGTCGGCGCGCCGGCCGGCCTCGGCGGTGGGGGGTGTGAGGTCCACGCGTTCCATTCGTCCGTCGTCCACAGGGCCCGCGGCCGTCCCTGCGCGCGCCGGGTGCGCCGCGCGGGAGCCGGTGATGATCAGTATGGCTGTCGTCCCCGGCAGTCCCCGACAATCGTGCCGTGCCCGCGTACCCGAGGAGCCGACCGTGCACCGTCCCACCACCGCCGAGGCCGAGATCGCCGAGGAGCTGGCCACCGTCCGGCCCGGCCTGCTGCCCCGGTACGCGGCGGAGCTGCCGGGTGCCCGCGCCGCCGTGCTGACCCGGTTGTGGCGGGCGCTGGCCCATGAGCCGCTGCCGTGGCTCGCCGGCCGGGTGCCCTGGGCGCACGGCCTCGCCCTGCGCCTGGCCGACGGCCGGACCCTGCGGGGGCCGCACACGGACCCGTACGCCACGAGCGCGTACGTCACCGCCGTACGCCTGGACCGGGAGCGGTACGAGGATCCGGCGCGTCTGATGACCGCGCTCGCTGTGCCGCGCGCGTCCGGGCTGGCGGCGGAACTGGCGCACAGTGTCGCCTCGCTGGCGCTGTCCCGGGCCGGCGCGGACCACCCGAAGGAGTGGCCGGAGCAGGACTGGGAGTGGGAACAGCGGGTGGTCGACGGTCACCCCTTCCACCCCAACTGCCGCTCCCGTCCCGGCTTCTCGGTGGCCGACCAGCTGGCGTACGGCCCGGAACACGGCCCGGTGGTCGAACTGGGGACGGTGCCGGTACCGGCGGCGGACTGCTCGGTCTCCGGCGACTGGCCGGCCGAACTCCGCTCCGGCGGGCATCTGTTGGTGCCTGTGCACCCGTGGCAGGCCGCGCATGTGCTCCGGCGGCCGTACGACGTCTGGCGCCCGGCCCGGCCGCTGATGTCCCTGCGCACCCTGGCGCTGCCCGGTGGCCCGCACGTGAAGACCGCGCTGAGCGCCCGGCTGACCTCGTCGGTGCGGGACATCTCCGGCTACTCGGTGCGGGCCGCGGCGACCCTGTCCGCCTTCGCGGAGGACCTGGCGGCGCGCACCGACGGCCTGCTGCACGTCACCCGCACGCTGGGAGCGGTCACCGCCCTCTCCCCCGACCTGGCCGCGCTGCTGCGGGAGTCGCCGGAGGTGTACGCGGCGCCGGGGGAACGCGTGCTGCCGGTGGCCGCGCTCGCGACCACGGCCCTGCAGAAGTCGCCCGCCTGGCTGGCCTCGTTCACCCGGCTGGCGCTCACGGTGGGCCTGCGCCTGCTGGACCTCGGCGTGGCCCTGGAGGCCCACGGCCAGAACCTGCTGGTCGTCCTGTCGGCCGACGGCGCTCCGCTGCGCCTGGTCTACCGCGACCTGGCCGACATCCGGATCAGCCCCGCCCGCCTGTCCCGCCACGGCATCCCCGCGCCCGGCCTCAGCGGCCGCCTGGTCACGGACGACGAGACGACGCTGCGGCGCAAGCTGTTCGGATCCCTGGTGGCAGGTGCCCTGGCCGCCACGGCGGGCTCGGGCCCGGCCCTCGCCACCGCGCTCCGAACCACCCTGCCCGCCTTGCCGCACACCCCCGACCTGGCATCCCTGTACGACACCCCGGTACCGACGAAGGCCCTGACCCTGATGCGCCTGTCCCCCGACCGGGCCGGCGACCTCTGGACGACGCTGCCTCATCCCTGCGCGACGGATTTTCCGGCCGCCGGCTGATTTTGCGTCATATCAGCAGTCCTGAAATCGCGTTGGCCTCAGCACGACCGTCCGCAGGGTGTACCTCTGGGGGGTCAGCCCGGACACGAGAGCCTTGAGGGCAGCAGATGACTGACGTCGACAGCAGTGACAGCCTGATGACGCCGATACAGCCGGAACAACTGGAACCGGGGGCCGTGATCGCGCAGTCGCTGGACAACCAGTGGGTCCCCGCACAGCTCACCAAGGACATGATCGAGCGCGGTCAGTCCCTGGACCAGGTCGGTCACCGGCGCGTCCGGGAGGTGCGGGCCGAGTACTTCCGCAGCCTCATCAACGCCAGCCAAGTCGTGATCAACCGCGCCTACTTCTACAACAACGACGCGATCAGCCGTGACCTGATCGAAGAGGGGGAGGCTCGCGCGGCGCATCGAAGACTTCTCGCTTCGGGGGCGATCGTCCCCTTCCTCCTGGGCGAGCGGCACCCGGCCGAGGAGCCGCCCGGCCACCTCCACCTGCGGCGTGAGGGCTTCACCGCCTGGCAGGAGACGCTGGCGGGCCTGGCCGCCGCCGACCGGGTGCGCTGTGTCCGCATGTCGTGGGACGAGTCCGCGGGCGACCAGGAGAACCGGGACCGCACCCGGATGCGGCTCTACCAGCCCTTCACCGAGAAGGTCCAGGGGCTCACCGCCAAGGACATCGACATCCTCGCCGCCCACGTCGGCGTCGCCCGCGAGGACGCGGACCGGTTCGGCGAGCGGCTGGGCGAGGTGGTCGGCTTCAGCAACGGCCTCAGCGTGCGCAGACAGCCGGTCGTGCGCAACACCCTGTACGAGCAGTTCGTCTCCGTCCCGGGGACGAACGTGGCGGAGGGCAGGTACGACCGGGGCAAGCCCTTCGCGGCGGAGATAAAGCAGCTCCTGGACCTGATCTACAACGTCAACCTCGCCGACGCCCTGGGGCGTTACCCGCTCACTCCGGTCGGCAGCCTGCGGCGCGTGGTGCTGCAGGAGGCCCGCGAGGCCAGGGCCGCCACGGTGGGCGTCGTCCAGGATCCGGAGCAGTTGCTGACGTTCCTGCGGCGCCAGACCTTCGCCGCCGTTCAGGACCGGCTGACGCCGGAGGCGGTGAACGACCTGACGCTGCACGACATCTGGCGGCTGCGCCAGACCTCCGCCTGGAACGCCTACATCCGGGCGTTCGGGGAGCTGACCGCTGCTCCGGAGGCGTTCCACGACGGCGTCGGACAGGTCTTCGACGGCTACGTCCGGCTCAACGCGGAGATCCTGAGGCTGGCGCGGGAGCGCCGGCAGGCCCGGCCCACGGCGTGGCGTCCGGTGGTCGAGGTCGTCGTCACGGTGGGCGCGGCCGTGTTCACCGCCGTCAGCGGCAACGACGTCTGGGAGGTGGCCGGTTCGATCCTGCCGCTCACGGTGAGCGGCTCGCTGACCGGTTCGGTGCAGCTGGTGCTGCGCAACCGCATGGCCGGACGGCAGGAACAGAGGTTCGCGCGCGAGATCGCCACCGTACGACTGGCGAGTGAACGAGAATGGGCACAGTTCCACGACCTGGTTCGGCGCCTGCCCGGCTACCGGGACTCCGTGGGCACGGCCCCGACGGGCACGGCCTCGGCGACCACCCAGGACAACGAAGACCTGCCGGAATACTGACGAGCCGGAGAACGCCCTTGCACAGCCTGCCGAGTCCCCGATGAACCGGTACGAGGCCCTTCGCCGGGAGGCCCCGGAGTGGTTTCGCGACGACCCCGAGGGGATCCGGATCCTCACGGACGCGGCACAGATCCGCGCGGCCCGGCGCCAGGTGGCCACGGCTCGCGGCAGTGGCCGCGGCGGACCGTTCGCGGCCCTGTGGGCGCGGGTGCGGGCCGCGCTGCGACCGGTCCCGGTGGGTGTGGTGTCGGCCGGACGCTACCTGTGGTACCTGCGTGACCCGGTGCGCTTCCCGGACGGCCGCCTGGGGCTGTACGACCGGATCCTGCCGCCCCCGGGCTCCTCGCCCGGGGTGGTGATCCTGCCGCTGGTCGGCCCCGAGGGGCGGGTGGTGCTGATCGAGCACTACCGGCACGCGACCCGGAGCCGGCACTGGGAGGTCGTACGCGGCTTCGGGCAGCCGGGTGCCACGCCGACGGAGAACGTCACCCGGGAGCTGCGGGAGGAGATCTCCGCCACCCCGACCGCGGTGATTCCCCTCGGCGAGTTGCACCCCGACACCGGCCTGCTGGCCCACAAGGTCGCCCTCTACGCCGTGCGGGTCGACGGCATCGGTGAGGTCGACAAGGGCGAGGCGATCCACCGGGCGATCACCGTGACGGCGGCCGGGGCGGAGGAGATGGTGGCCGACGGGCGGATCACCGACGGCTTCACCGTCGCCGCGCTGTACCGGGCGCGTATCGCGGGCCTGTTCGGACCGGGGACGCCGGACGTGGCCGGGGCCGGGACGCCCGACGGCGGCACCTGAGCGGGGCCGGGCGGCCGGCGGAGACGGTGACCCGGCATTTTGGAGTCTGGCCCGTCTGATCAATAAGATCCGGCGATGATCAGAAGACAACGGCTGGCAGCGGGCGTCTGTGCTCTGCTCGCCGCCCTGACGGCCGGGATCGCGTTCCCGGCCGGAGCGGTCGCCGACGAGACGGACCAAGCCGCTCCGAAGGTCGAACTGGTGCTGGACGTCAGCGGTTCCATGCGGGCCCGCGACATCGACGGCGGCACCCGGATGGCCGCGGCGAAGCAGGCGTTCAACGAGGTGCTGGACGCCACCCCGGAGGAGGTCCAGCTCGGCATCCGGACCCTGGGCGCCAACTACCACGGCAACGACCGCAAGCAGGGCTGCAAGGACACCGAACAGCTCTACCCGGTCGGCCCGCTCGACCGGACCGACGCCAAGACGGCCGTGGCCACGCTGGCACCGACCGGCTGGACCCCGATCGGGCCCGCGCTGCTGAAGGCCGCGGACGACCTGAACGGCGGTTCCGGCACCCGCCGTATCGTCCTGATCAGTGACGGCGAGGACACCTGCCAGCCGCTCGACCCGTGCGAGGTGGCCCGGGAGATAGCCGCCAAGGGCATCGGGCTGACCATCGACACCCTCGGCCTGGTGCCGGACGCCAAGACCCGCGATCAGCTCAGCTGCATCGCGGACGCCACCGGCGGCACCTACACCGACGTGCGGCACAAGGAGGAACTCTCCGACAGGGTCGGCGAGTTGGTGGACCGGGCGGCCGATCCGGTGGTCACGCCGGTCGCCACCGAGGGAGCGGGCAGCTGCGAGCGGGCGCCGGCCCTGAAGTCCGGGCTGTACACCGACCGTGCCGAGTTCGGGCAGCAGCGCTGGTACAAGGTGGACGTCGAGCCCGGCCAGGAGCTGCGCGCCTCGGTGAGCGTGGCGGACGACCGGGCCGTCGGCCCGAACTACGGTGTGCTGCTGCGGGCGGTGACGGAGCACGGCCGGGAGATCGTGCGCGGCGAGGCCGCCGGCACCGGCCGCACGGACGTCGTCTCCACGGGGCTGCGCTACCCGAAGGCCGACAGCGACGACGACACGGCGACCGCGGAGACGGTGTGCCTCCAGGTCACCAGCTCCTTCTCGGCCGCGGCCGGGGTGAAGACCACGCCCGGTCTGCCGTTGGAGCTGACCGTGGACGTCGTGGACGGGCCCTCGGGACACCATGACGTGGCCGCCTTCGGGCTCGGCCGTGGCTGGTGGCTGCTGGGTGCCCTGGTGCTGATCGGCTTCCTGGCGGGTCTGCTGTGGGGCTGGCTGTCGCGTTGGCGGGTCGCGGTCTGGAGGACGAACTGATGCGTATCACACGTGCGCTGGGCGCCGCCCTGCTGACGCTGGGGCTGGCCGCGGGGCCGGCCGCCGCCGACACCTCGCCCTCACCGAGCGCCTCCGGCGACGACAAGGCGCCCACCCGGGCGGGCACCTCGTTCCGTACGGCCACGGAGATCGAGCAAGGGCAGAAGGCCACCGCGTCCGGTTCCACCGGCGACTACCTGTACTGGTCGTTCCCCGCGGACACCGGTCAGCGGCCGACCGTCGAGGCGACGGTGAAGCTGCCGGACACGCACGGGGCCGAGACCTGGCAGCTCGACGTGTACGACGGGCTGCGGCGCCGGCAGGCCTGCCAGTACGGCGCCGCGACCCGCACGGCCGCGCAGGACGCGGGCTCGGTCGAGCTGGCCTGTGTGCTGCGTACCGTGCGCGGCTGGTCGGAGCCGTGGGCGAACGACCCGCTGCCGGGCACGTACTACGTCCGGCTGACGGTCGTCGGCCTCCGTGCCGCCGATCTCGGTCAGCCGGTGGGTGCCGAGGTGCGGGTCGGCTCCAAGGACATCGGCGGGGGCGCCGCGGTGGACGGGGCGCTGGGCAAGCCGCTCGTTCCCGGGATCGCCGTCAAATCCGAGAAGGAGGACGACGGTTCGAAGGGCGCGGTGCTGTCCAGTTTCGGCTCGGACGACGGCTGGTCGTCGGGGTGGTGGTCCGACCGGTGGGTGTGGACCGGGATCGGGGCGGTGCTAGCTGCGCTCGCCGGGATCGGGGGGTATGCGTTGACGCGGGGGTCCGGGCGGCCGTCGTAGCAGCGTGAAGGCCCGCCCGCCGGCGGGCCTTCTCCTTTGCCCGCCCGCGGGCTGGGAGGTGCACGCCGGGGGTTGGAGCCGTCGGGCCGCCGGAGGCCAGAGCCGTCGGGTGGCCGGGGGGCTGTCAGTGCCCGACGCCGGCCACGCCTGGAGCCGGCATGTTCGCCTGGGTCATGTCCCCAGATCCTCCGTCACCGGCAGGCACTCGGCGAGCAGGTCGACGACGTCGCGCCAGGCTCGCTGCGCGTGCCGTGGGTGGTAGCCGACGCCGGGGCGCACGGTGTGGTCGACCGGCGGGTGGTGGAACGCGTGCAAGGCGCCGCCGTAGACCGTGAGGCGCCAGTCGACGCCCGCGGCCTGCATCTCGGCTGTGAATGCGTCCCGTTGCGAGGGCGGCATGATCGGGTCTTCCGACCCGACCCCGGCCCACACCGGGCAGCGGATGCGCGCCGCCTCGCCCGGTCGGCCCGTGGTCAGTGCGTTGACCGTCCCGATCGCGCGCAGGCTGACGCCGTCACGCCCGAGTTCCAGCCCGACGGCGCCCCCGGTCCCGTAGCCGACGGCGGCGATCCGGTCGGGGTCGGTCCGCGGTTCGGCGCGCAACACGTCGAGCGCCGCATGGCCGATGCCCCGCATCCGGTCGGAATCGGCGAGCAGTGGCATGCAACGGGCCAGCATCTCCTCGGGGTCGCCCACATAGCGCCCGCCGTGAAGGTCGAAGGCCAGCGCGGTGTATCCCAGTTCGGCGAGAGCATCGGCCCGGCGGCGCTCGACGTCGCTGAGTCCCATGCCCTCTGGTCCGAGCAGCACCGCGGGCCGGCGGTCGACACCGGCCGGGAGCGCGAGGTGCCCGATCATCGTCAAACCGTCGGCCGGGTACTCGACCGTACGCGTCGTGATCGTCGTCATGAGACCGGACTGTAGTGATCGTCGGGCCCGGTCCGGCCGGTGTTCTGCCGCTGGCAGAACACCGGGGGGCATCCCTCTGAAATACGGCGAGGGCTCACGAGAACCGTCACAGACCCCGTCCCCACGGCAGCGCCATCGGATCACCTGCCTACGCCACGGTCGAAGGGCGGCCGGGGAGGCCGTCGGTGGGGGCAGGGTCATGCCTCGTGCAGGGCCACCGGAGGCCGGGGGTGCGGGCCGACGGGTCCGGCCGGCGTCGGCGGGGTCATGCCTCGTGCAGGGACTTGGCCAGTGTGGTGTCGCCCGTCACCGTCACGCGGCCGTCGCGGATCGCCGCCGGCAGGTCCAGCTCGCCGCGTGCGACGGCCGCACAGGTCTCCGCGTCCATCGTCAGCCGTGCGTCGGCCCCGTGGGGCGCGAGGCCGTCGGCGTAGAACGGGCCGTTCCCGGCGCCGACGTGCAGATGGAAGTCGCCCTCCTCCAGGTGCACTTCCACGGTTCCCTCGCCCTCGAGGGCCCGCAGCAGCGGCAGTGCGAACCAGTGGGCGCGGACCGCGTCGGTGGGCCTGCGGTCGCCCAGCTCCGCCTCGCCCCACCGGCCCAGTGCCTGCAGCACGGGCAGCAACTCATGCCCCCGCGAGGTGAGTTCGTAGACGTACGCGGCGCCCGGCGGGGGCAGGCGACGGCGGGTCGCGAGGCCGTCGCGCTCCATGTCCTTGAGCCGTGAGGCGAGTACGTCCGTGCTCACGCCGGGCAGGTCCGCGTGCAGGTCCGTGTACCGGCGGGGCCCTGCGAGCAGCTCCCGGACGATCAGCAGGGTCCAGCGGTCGCCGACGAGGTCGAGGGCGCGCGCTGCGGAGCAGTACTGGTCGTAGCTTCGGCGAGGTGGCATGCGACGCAGTCTAGACATGTTGTTGGACTTTCCAAGCTCTCACTTGGTAAAACCAAGTAACACGAGTTCCCGGAGGGGCGCATGGAGTTCCGGCAGTCCAACAAGCTCAGTGAAGTGTGTTACGAGATCCGCGGCCCGGTGATCGAGCACGCCAACGCACTGGAGGAGGCGGGGCACAGTGTGCTGCGCCTGAACACCGGCAACCCCGCGGCCTTCGGCTTCGAGGCGCCCGAGGAGATCCTCCAGGACATGATCCGGATGCTGCCGCGGGCCCACGGCTACACGGACTCGCGCGGCGTCCTCTCCGCCCGTCGCGCGGTCGCCCAGCGCTACCAGACGCTGGGCCTGGCGGTGGACGTCGACGACGTGTTCCTCGGCAACGGCGTCTCGGAGCTGGTCTCCATGGCCGTACAGGCACTGGTCGAGGACGGCGACGAGATCCTCGTCCCCGCGCCGGACTTCCCGCTGTGGACGGCCGTCACGACCCTCGCCGGCGGCAAGGCGGTGCACTACCTCTGCGACGAACAGGCCGACTGGAACCCGGACCTGGCCGACATGGCGTCGAAGATCACCGACCGCACCAAGGCCGTGGTCATCATCAACCCCAACAACCCGACCGGCGCGGTCTATCCGAAGGAGGTCGTGGAAGGCATCCTCGACCTGGCCCGCCGGCACGGGCTCATGGTGTTCGCCGACGAGATCTACGACCAGATCCTGTACGACGACGCCGTCCACCACTCGGCCGCGGCGCTCGCCCCGGACCTGGTGGTGCTCACCTTCTGCGGTCTGTCCAAGACCTACCGGGTGGCCGGCTTCCGGTCCGGCTGGCTGGTGGTCACCGGCCCCAGGCAGCACGCCAAGGACTACCTGGAGGGCCTGACCATGCTGGCCTCCATGCGGCTGTGCGCCAACGCGCCCGCCCAGTACGCCATCCAGGCCGCGCTCGGCGGACGCCAGTCCATCCGCGAACTGACCCTGCCCGGTGGCCGGTTGCACGAGCAGCGGAACGTGGCCTGGGAGAAGCTGAACGAGATCCCGGGCGTGTCCTGCGTCAAGCCCAAGGGCGCGCTGTACGCGTTCCCGCGCATCGACCCCAAGGTGCACGCGATCCACGACGACGAGAAGTTCGTCCTGGACCTGCTGCTGCGCGAGAAGATCCAGGTCGTCCAGGGCACCGGTTTCAACTGGCCCTCCCCCGACCACTTCCGCATCCTCACCCTGCCGCACGCCGACGACCTGGAGGCGGCGATCGGCCGGATCGGCCGGTTCCTGGGCGGGTACCGGCAGTAGCCCACGTGGCTCGTTTCGCTCAGGTGTGCGAAGATCACCCGGCAGACGACCGGGGGCTGCGCGTGGAACGGGCCCATGAGCCGCCGGTGCGCGCCCGACCAGCGCCGCACCGCCCGCCCCCCCTGGTCCGGTTCCGGCAGACGACCGGTCCGTGCCGGCAGACCACCGGTCCGGTCCCGGCAGACCATGCAGATCAGGGGGAGCATCAGTGTTCTCGTACGGACAACGCCGTACGGCCGTCGCCGTCGTGTGCGCGGCGCTGCTCGGCCTCGCGGCCCCGGCCGCCCGGGCCGACGCGCCCGCACCGTCCGGGGCCCGGGCCGGGCAGGAGGCACGGCAGGCCGCGCAGTTCTGGACCGCGCAGCGCATGGCCGACGCCCGGCCGCTGGACACGGTGCGCGACACGCCCGCGGCACCGGGCACGTCGGCCGCGGCCGCGGCCCGGCCCAAGGGCACGCTGTTCAAGGGCACGCGGCTGGTCGGCACGTTCTTCGGGTCGGACGGGCCGCGCGGCACCACCTGGCACTGCACCGGCAGCGTGATCGACACCCGGGCCCGCGACATCGTGCTCACCGCGGCGCACTGCGCGCTGAACATGAAGAGCGACTACATCTTCGTCCCGAAGTTCGTGAAGGGCGCGGCCCCCGACCGGCAGCCGTACGGCATCTTCCACATCCAGCGGATCTTCATCGACCCCCGGTACGTGCCCGACCGCGGCTCCACGACCACCAAGAAGGCCGCGTCCGACCTGGACACCGCGTTCGCCCGGGTCTCGGCCAACCAGCAGGGCAAGTCCCTCCAGGACGCGGTGGGCGGCGGACTGACCTTCACCCGGCCCACCGGTTACACGCACCGGGGCGTCACCGTCGTCGGCTACCCCTCCTACCGGCACAACGGCGCCGGACGCGCCGTCAAGTGCACGGTGCCGACCAAGCAATTGCGCGGCTACCGGCAGATGTCGATGACCTGCGGCGGCTACTACGGCGGGGTCTCCGGCAGCCCCTGGATCACCGACTACAAGGACGACGCCCGCAGCGGACACGTCATCGGCAACCTCGGCGGCTACAACGGCGGCGGCAACGACGCCAACGTCGACTACATCAGCTACGCGACCACCTTCGGCGCCGAAGCCGCGAACCTCCTCGCGAACGCCGTCACCGATCAGGCCCCGCCCGCCGACCTGCCCCCGTACCGGGGTCTGAAGGGCACCTTGCCCGGCGGCGCGGCACGCTGGCGCAAGGCCGCGCTCACGGCGACCGGCGAGTACACCGGCGACCGGCACGGCGATCTGCTCGTCGTCTGGTCCGACGGCGCCGTCACCCTGTACCCCGGAGACGGCAAGGGCGGGTTCGGGGCCGAGAAGCAGCTGCGCAAGGCCAACTCGACCTGGACCCACGCCAGGACCGTCACCGGCGGCGCCTTCGCGGGCGGCACCCGGTCCGCGCTGCTGGTGCGCTGGTCCGACGGCGAGGTCACCCTCTACCCGCAGCCCGGCCCGTCCGGCCTCGGCCGCGAGGTCCGGATGGCGCCGCCCGGCTCCGCGTGGAAGAACGCCGTCCAGTTCGCCACCGGCCCCTTCGCCGACGACCAGGGCACCGGCCTGCTGGTCCGGCGGTCCGACGGCTCGCTGACGCTGTACACCGGGGTCGGTGCCGGCGGCTTCGGCACCGGCACACGGCTCGTCGGGGCGAACGGCACCTGGACCAAGGCGACCCTGCTGACCGGCGGCGACTTCGGCGGCACGGGCGCCGGGGACCTGTTCGTGCGCTGGTCGGACGGCTCCCTCGACACCTACACGGACCTCTCTGCCGCGGGGCTCGGCACCAGGACCCGGGTGCGCGGTCCGAACGGTCTGTGGAAGCACGCCCAGGTGATGACCGCCGGCGGCCTCCGTTCCGGCAGCCGCGCCGACGACCTGGTCGTGCGCTGGTCCGACGGCGAGACCACGCTGTACGCCGGCACCGGCACCAAGTCCCTCGGCACCGAGTACACACTGGTCCATCCCGGCACCTGACCGTCAGCGGCGCGACCGTCTCGCCCGGCTTCGCCGAACGGGGGACCGGCATCGCCGATCGGGACCGGGAACGCCGAACGGGGGATCGGCATCGCCGATCCGGACCGGGCCGACCCGGGGCCGGCTTCACCGACCCGGAGACCCCGGAGCGCCGAACCGGGGACCGGCTTCACCGACCCGGAGACCGGGAACGCCGAACCGGGGACCGGCATCGCCGATCCGGACCGGGCCGACCCGGGGCCGGCTTCACCGACCCGGAGACCGGGAGTGCCGACCGGGAGCGCCGAACCGGGGGCCGGCTTCACCGACGCGGGGGCCGGCATCGCCCACGGCTGCGCGCGGCGCCCGTTCGCGTTCCCCTCGAGAGCGGGCGCCTCCCCGGGAGAACGGCCGTCTGGCGCACCCCGTCCTGCGTGCGGCCGTGCCCCTGTGACACCCTGCCGTCCATGGGTGATCTCTTCCTCGTCCGGCACGGTGAGACCGAGTGGTCGCGGTCCGGCCGGCACACCGGCTCGACCGACGTGCCCCTCACCGAGCACGGACGGGAGGAGGCACGCCGGCTGGTGCCGTTGGTCCGCTCGCACCGGATCGGGGCGGCGTTCGTCAGCCCGTTGCAGCGTGCCCGGGAGACCGCGCAGCTCATCGGCGTCCCGGACGCACGCGTCGACGCCGACCTGCGCGAGTGGGACTACGGCGGCTACGAGGGCGTGACCACCGTGGAGATCCAGCGGGAACGGCCCGGCTGGTTCCTCTTCACGGACGGGGTCGCGCCGGGCCCGCCGGACCACCCGGGTGAGACACCGGAGCAGGTCGGAGAGCGCGCCGACCGGATGCTGGCCAAGGTGGACGCCGCCCTCGCCCATACGGAGGGCGCCGTCGTACTGATCGCCCACGGTCACTTCCTCCGCGTGCTCACCGCCCGCCGCCTGGGCCTCCACCCCCAGCACGGCGCCCTCTTCCAGCTCGCGACGGGCACCCTGTGCCGCCTCGGCACGGAGCACGGACGCCCGGTGGTGGCGGGGTGGAACATCCGGCCGGAGGAGGGCCGGACCTGAGAGCACCCCCGGCGCCGTCCGGCCTCCGGGGCGGCCGCAGGGCCGGCGGGGCGCACGCGGCCGGGGCCGGGGCTGGGGCCGGGGCTGGGGCTGGGGCTGGGGCTGGGGCTGGCCGCAGGGTCGGCGGGGCGGACGCGGCCGGGGCCGGGGCGGGGGCCGGGGTGTTGTCAGTCCTCGCTCGTACGCTTCGAGTGGGTCGTCCAGTGGTGGTGGCCCGCGACGGAGGACGGCGTCGGAAGGAGAACAGCCGTGTCCCGAACGCCGACGGCAGCACAGCGCCGGGTGATCGAGGCCGCCGACCCGGTCACCGGTCGGCTGCGCGGTACGGAGTCCCAGCTCGCGGCACTGGTGAAGCGGGGACTGGCCTTCCGGCATCCCCGGCCGCCGCACGACCACTTCCTCACCCCGGCCGGCCATCGCATACGTGAGGCGGTTCCCGAGGTGCCGGCCGGACCCGCGCCGGACACCGGCGTTTTCACGGCGCGCGTGGGCGGCGAGGAGGAAGCGGCCGAGCCGGGGCCGGCCCGGCGGCGCGAGGTGCACAGTGCCTGGCAGGGGCTGCTCGAGCTGCGCCGGATGACGAATCCCGACGGTGCCGTGGACCGGCCGTGCGGCTGGGAGCGGACGCATCTGGTGCGGGCCGCGGCGCTCGCACTGGAGGCGGCCGGACACCGCCCCGCCGCCGGAGACCACTCCACCGGGGAGGACCGCTCCACCAGGGAGGACCGCTCCACCAGGGAGAATGGCTCCACTGGGGAGGGCCGCTCCACGGGGCGGGCCGCGGGTGGTTACCGGGTCCGGGCGACCCCGCAGCCGGAGGCCGTCGCCGTGTACGCGCCGGACGGGGAGACGCTGGCGGCCTGCGCGGCGACGCTGGAGCGGGCCGGCTGGCAGGCGGGCGAGTACACCGAGCCGCGGACGAGAGCCCGCTATCTGCTGGCCTCGCCGCGCCGCGCCTGACCGGCATGTCAGGATCGGTCGACCGGAGTTCCGCACGCGAGAGAGGCAAGCAGTGGCCGAACCGTTTTCCGTCCGTGTGACCGTCCGCGGCTACGAGACCGACACGCAGGGACACCTCAACCAGGCGGTGTACCTCAACTACGCGGAGCACGCCCGCTGGTCGCTGCTCCAGGCGGCCGGGATCAGTCAGGCCGGGCTCGTGGGCCGGGGGGTGGGCCCGGTGGCGCTCGAGACGACGATCCGCTACCAGCGCGAACTGCTCGCCGGGGACGAGGTCGACGTGACCTGCGAATTCGAGTGGGGCGAGGGCAAGACCTTCCGCATACGCCAGGAGATCCGCAAGACCGACGGCACGCCGGCGGCCGAAGTCACCGCGGTGGGCGGCCTGCTGAGGCTTGACGAGCGCAAGCTGGTCGCCGACCCGCGTGAGGTCTTCGAGGAACTGGCCGCGGACCCGTCCCTGTTCGGCCTGTAGCCCACGAAGGAGCCCGGCCGTCGGACGGCTGCGGGCCGGTCCTCGGCGTAGTCGGCCGCCCGCGCCCCGGCGACGCGGCTGCCCGCCGCCGGCTTCGTCGCCCGGCCCGTCAACTCCCGCTGAATGCCGCGCTGTTGTCCCGCACCCACTGCCGGTAGGTGTGCGCCGCCCGGCCCAGTACCTCGGACACGTCGGCCGTGACCACCGCGTTGCGGCCACGGCGGACGTACTCGAGGCCGGTCAGGACGGCCTCCGCCCGGGCGTCGTCGAAGCCCCAGGCGGTGCGGAGGAATTCGCGGGTCCCGTCCGGCGAGAGGTCGTTCGTGGGGACCGGGCGGCCGAGAGCGGAGGCGAGCACCGCTGCCTGCTCCGGGACGCTGATCGCCTCGGGCCCGGTCAGGGTGTACGTCCGTCCCGAGTGCCGGCCGTCGAGCAGGGCCTGCACCGCCACCGCGGCCACGTCACGCGGGTCTATCACCCCGGAGGCCCCGTCCCCGGTGAGGTTGGGCACCGGCTCCCCCGCCCTGAGCGCCGGCAGCCAGGTCAGCGTGTTGGACGCGAACGTCGACGGCCGCAGGACCGTCCAAGCGGCCCCGCTCTCCCGCACGGCCTGCTCGCCCTCCAGGTGCCACAGGCCGGACGGGCCGACCTCGGGTTCGCCGGTCCCGATGGCGGAGAGCTTGACCAGCCGGCCCGTCCCCGCCGCGCGTGCCGCGGCCACCAGCGCCCGGTCGTGCCCGGTGGCCGGGCCCGGGACCCCGACGAGGAACGCGGCCGTCACCCCTGCCATGGCGTCCGCGAGGGAGCCGGGGTCGCCGTAGTCCCCGCGGACCGCCTCGACGCCCGCCGACACCCGGGCCTTCCGCGGATCGCGGGTCAGGGCCCGGACCTTCTCGCCGCGCTCCGCGAGCTGTCGTACGACTTCACTTCCGATGGTGCCCGTGGCACCCGTCACCAGAATCATGGGTCAACGGTGCCCCGGGCGGGGCGGCCGGCTCTTGGAAAATCCGGCACACCTGACCCCGCCCGCCGTGTGCGCGGGACCCGTACGGTGGGGGAATGCCGAACGCGACCGCCGAGCAGGCCCTGATCACACCCGAGGCGCTGCGCCCCTGGATCGCCGGTGTGCGCAGCCCGCACCTGACCGGGCCGGCCGGACAGGCCTTCGTACAGCTGCCCGACGCCCTGCCCAGGGTGGTGCTGCGCGTCACGGCGGACGGGCACCGGGACGTACTGGTCCTGGGACCGCGGGTGCGCGCCACGTACCACGAGAGCAAGGCGCTCGTCTCCTGTGTGGAACTGCGCCTGGCGCCCGGCACGGCCCGGCCGCTGCTGGGCGTCCCCGCCGCCGAACTCCTCGGGGCAGCCCTGCCGTTGGAGGTGCTGCCGGGCGGTGCGGCACGCCGGCTCGCTGCCGGACTGCGGTGGCTCGGTCCCGAGGAGGTGGTGCCGTACCTCGCCGAGGCACTTCCCGGGCTGCTGCCGGCCTCCGCGGACCCCTCGTACACGGCGCTGCTGCGGGCCGGGGCCGAGGCCCTGTCGGTCCGCGCCGACCGCACGCCTGCCCAGGTCCGTGACGTCGCACGCGAACTGGCGCTCAGTGAGAGGCAGTTGCGCAACGTGTTCGCGGACGGCGTCGGAGTCTCCCCGAAGCAGTACGCCCGCATCAACCGCGTCCGCACGGTACTGACCCGCGGCACGGGCACGCCCTGGGCCGAAGTCGCCGCCACCACCGGCTACTACGACCAGTCGCACATGACGTCCGACTTCCGGGCCGTGATGGGGGTGCCGCCACGTTCCTTCTTCTCGGGCCGGCTGCCCCTGCCGACGCCTTGCCGGGCGACGCGGCGGCCCTGACTTTGGGGCCGGTGTGTCACCCGTTGGGCGGTACTGCCGCGGACCCGGGCGTCGGGAGACTGGTGGTCCTTGATCATCCACACGAATGGAGAACAGCGCGTGCGCCTGCGTGTCTGGTCGGCCGGAGCGGTTCTGGCAGTGGCAGCCGTCGTCCTTCCCACCGTGAGCCCGGCAGCGGCACACACCGGCCAAGCGGGGCCCCCGCCGTGCCCGGGTGGCTCGGTGTGCTTCTACTCCGGCTCCGACTACCACGGCACGAGCTGGGAGTGGACGGCCGGCAGCGGCTACCGCGACCTGCCGCCGGCCCTGCACGACAACGTGGGCTCCTTCGTGGCGGGCACGGACGCCTGCTTCGTCAACTGGGATCCGAAGGAGACCCGGCAGGTGCACAACGGCGACTGGCGGCGCGCCTACGGCTCGGACTTCGGCGGCCGTGTCGACGGCGTCAACGGCGGCACCTGCTGAGCCGGCCATGACGCGTGCGTCACCCCGGCGGTGCCGGGGTGACGCACGGGGGCAGGTGATCGTGGCGGCATCCGCGTGAGCGGTGTGCCGAGCCGGCACCGGCCTCAGTGGACAGCGGCGATCTCTTCCCCCGCCTCCATCGGATGGGTGACGTCCTGGGCCTCACGGCCCTTGCCGAGGTGGTTGAAGAGGAGGTTGAGCACGACGGCCGTGACGCAGCCCGTGGAGATGCCCGAGTCCAGGACGATCTTCGCGGTCTCGGGGAACGCGTGGTAGAACTCCGGCGCGGTGATCGGGATGATGCCGACCGCGAGGGACACCGCGACGATCAGGACGTTGTTGTCCCGGTCCAGGCCGGCCCGCACCAGGGTCTGGATGCCGCTCGCGGCGACCGATCCGAAGAGGACGACGCCCGCGCCGCCGAGCACCGGGCGGGGCACGACCGCGATCAGTGAGGCGGCCATCGGGCACAGGCCCATCAGGACCAGGAAGCCGCCGCCCGTCGCGACGACGTACCGGCTGCGGATCCGGGTCATCGCGACCAGGCCGATGTTCTGGGCGAAGGCGCTGCACATGAAGCCGTTGAAGAGCGGGCTGAGCGCGGAGCCGAGGGTGTCGGCGCGCAGGCCGGCCGCGATGGTCTTCTCGTCGGCGGGCCGCTCGACGATCTCACCCAGGGCCAGCATGTCGGCCGTGGACTCCGTCATCGAGACCACCATCACCACGCACAGCGAGAGGATCGCGGCGAGCTGGAACTGGGGGGCGCCGAAGTGGAAGGGGGTGGGGAAGCCCACCACGTCGGCGTGGGCGACGGGGCCGAAGTCCGTGGCGTCGAACGGTATCGCCACGAGCGTGCCGACGACCAGGCCGAGCAGGACGGCGATCTGCTTGACGAAACCGCGGGTGAACCGGCGCAGCAGCAGGACGATCAGCAAGGTGGCGCCGGCGAGGGCGAGATAGGTCGTGGAGCCGTAGTCGTCGGCCTTCGGGTCGGGGCCCTGGGCCCAGCCGAAGGCGACCGGCAGCAGGGAGACGCCGATCAGGGTGATCACGGAGCCGGTGACGACCGGCGGGAAGAAGCGGATCGCCTTGCTGAAGAAGGGAGCGGCGAGGAAGCCGAGGAGGCCGGCGACGATGACCGCGCCGAAGATGATCGGCAGGGCGTCGGACTTGTCGTCGGTCGAGGCGACGACCGCGGTCATGGGGGCGACACCGGCGAAGGTGACTCCGTTGACGAAGGGCAGCCTGGCACCGATCTTCCAGATGCCGAGCGTCTGGAGGAAGGTGGCGAGGCCGGCGGTGAACAGGCAGGCACCGGTGAGGAAGGTCAGGTCGGTGGCGGACAGGCCGATGGCCGCGCCGACGATGAGCGGTGGGGCGACGACTCCGGCGTACATGGCAGCCACGTGCTGCAGGCCACTGGTCGCCATTTTGAGGGCGGGGAGTTTCTCGTCTACGGGATGGGCGGCCACGGCGGCTCCTCCGGTCGGGTAACACGTCTTCGTCGGCGTGGGTTCTGGAGGTGGTGCGGGTGGGCAACGCGGTGCCTCCCTGCCGGGCCGAAGCCGAGTGGTGGGGGGAGGGACCGTGACGGGGGCTGCTGGAGCGGTTGGTGAGCGGTGCGGAGGTGACCGTCTCCGGGGTGCGCGCATGGGCACACACCCCGGAGACGGCTGCCGTGGATCCCGCTCGGACCCACGGTCCCGGCCGGGAGCCGTCCCTCCCGGCCGGAGTCTGCGAAATCTCTGCGGCGGACCGGCCCCGGGGCGGACCGGCCGTGCCGCGGTTCAGGCCTGCGCGGCGATCCGTGCCAGGCGCCGGGCCTCCTCGCGGGTGCTCGCCGCGACGGCATCCTCGTCGACGGTGAGCAGGCGGCCGTTCTCGACGATCTGCCGGCCGCCCACGAAGGACGCGGTGACCGGGGCCGCCGCGCCGAAGACCAGGGCGGTCACCGGGTCGGCGATGGAGGCGTGGGCGAGCGTGTCCATCTTCCACAGCACCAGGTCGGCCAGCTTCCCGGCCTCCAGCGAGCCGGTCTGCCCGGCCCGACCGAGGACCTGGGCGCCACCGTGGGTGCCGAGCCGGAGCGCCTGACGGGCGTTCAGCGCGGCCTCGCGGTGGGCGCCGAGGCGGTTGATCAGCAGGGCGTTGCGCAGCTCGGTGTGGAGTTCGCCGGACTCGTTGGAGGCGGTGCCGTCGACGCCGAGACCGACCGGGACGCCCGCCTTGAGCATGTCGGGGACGCGGGCGATGCCGGCCGCGAGGCGGGCGTTGGACGACGGGCAGTGGGCGACACCGGTCTTGGTGCGGGCGAAGGCGGCGATGTCGGAGTCGGTCATGTGGACGCAGTGCGCCATCCACACGTCCTCACCGAGCCAGCCCGTGGACTCGAAGTAGTCGGTCGGGCCCATGCCGAACAGCTCGTGGCAGAACTTCTCCTCCTCCACGGTCTCCGAGCCGTGGGTGTGCAGCCGGACACCCAGCCGGCGGGCCAGCTCGGCGCCCTGGCGCATGAGTTCGGTGGAGACGGAGAACGGGGAGCACGGGGCGACGGCCACCTGCGTCATGGCGTCGAAGGAGGCGTCGTGGTGCTTCTTGACGGTCTCCTCGGTCGCCGCGAGCGCACCCTCCAGCGTCTCGACGGCGAAGTCCGGCGGCAGGCCGCCGTCCTTCTCGCCGCGGTCCATCGAGCCGCGGGCCAGCGTGAAGCGGACACCCGTCTCGGCGGCGGCCCGGATGATCGAACCGGACAGGTCGCCGCAGCCGCGCGGGAAGACGTAGTGGTGGTCCATGGCGGTCGTGACACCGCCGCGGGCCATCATGGCGAGCGAGCCCTGCGCGGCCGCGTAGGTCATCTGCTCGTCGATGCGTGCCCAGACGGGGTAGAGCGCGACGAGCCAGTTGAACAGGTTGTGGTCGGTGGCCAGGCCCCGGGTGATCCACTGGTAGAAGTGGTGGTGGGTGTTGACCAGGCCGGGCGTGGCCAGGTGGCCGCTCGCGTCGATCCGGCGCACCACGTTCTCCAGGCCTTCGGGGGCCTGTCCCGCGCCGACCGACTCGATCCGGTTGCCGGCGAGGACGAGGTGCCCGGAGGCGTACTCGGTGTCACCCGCGTCCACGGTCGCGATGGCGCAGTTCTCGATGACGATGCGCTGGGCTGCCGATGGTGCCATGGTGCTTCCTTGTCTTTCAGTGGCGGCCCGTGGAGGGGGAGGTGTCCACGGGGAGGGCACGGCAGGACCCTAGGGCGATTCGAGTGCCGGGGCCGGTCGGCGGCTCCGGGTGCCGAGATGGTGGAAGAACAGATTGAGCAGGACTGCCACGAGGGCGCCGGCGCTGATGCCGGAACCGAGCACGGTCTGCGCCCAGGCCGGGAAGTCGGCGTAGAAGGCCGGTGCGGCCAGCGGGATGATGCCGGCGCCGAGGGCCACGGCCACCAGGATGATGTTGGAGCTGTCGTCCAGGCCCGCCCCGGACAGCGTACGGATGCCGCTGACGGCGATCGAGCCGAAGAGCACGATACCCGCGCCGCCGAGCACCGGCATGGGGACCAGCGAGACGACGGCGCCGAGGACCGGGAACGCACCGAGCACGAGCAGGGCGCCGCCCGCGACGGCGACGACGTAGCGGCTGCGCACCCGGGTGAGCGAGACGACACCGACGTTCTGTGCGAAGGCGGAGGTGGGGAAGCCGCCGAAGACCGGGCCGAGCAGGGTGGCGATGCCGTCGGTGCGCAGGCCGCGGGTGATGGTTCCCGCGTCGGCGCGGCGGTCGCAGATCTCGCCGAGGGCGAGCATGCCGGCGCTGGACTCGGTCATCAGCACCAGCATCACGATGCACAGCGACAGGACGGCCGCGGGCTGGAACTCGGGCGCGCCGAAGGCGAACGGGGTGGGCAGCGCGGCGACGGGCGCCGACTTCAGTCCGCTGAAGTCGGCCATGCCGAACGGGATCGCGGCCAGGGTGCCGATGAGGAGCCCGAAGAGCAGGGCGATCTGTCGGACGAAGCCGCGGCCGAAGCGCTGGATCAGCAGGATGACGGCGAGCGTGAACCCGGCGAGCGCGAGGTGCCGCATGGCTCCGAAGTCGGCGGCGGTCCTGTCGCCGCCCTGCGCCCAGCTCACCGGCACGGGCATCAGCGTCACACCGATCAGGGTGATGACCACGCCGGTGACCAGGGGCGGGAAGTACCGGAGCAGCCGGCCGAAGAACGGGCCGAGCGCCAGGCAGAAGACGCCGGCGACCATCACCGCGCCGTAGATCGCGGGGAGTTGGTGGCCCTTGCCGTTGGTCTCGGCGATGGCGAGGATCGGGGCGATGCCGGCGGAGGAGGCGGCGTTGACGAAGGGCAGCCGGTTGCCGACGAGGCCCTTGACGCCGATGGTCTGCAGGACGGTCGCGACGCCGGCGATGAGCAGGCTCGCGGCGATCAGCCGGGTGCGGGCCGCGATGTCGAGTCCGCAGGCCTGGCCGATGATGAGCGGAGGAGTGACAACGCCCGCGTACATCGCGGCGATGTGCTGGAGTGCGGCGGGGACGAGCCGCGAGAAGTGGAGCTTCTCGTCCACCGGGTGCACGGACGTGACGGCGTCCTCGGTGTGCACCGGCGGGGTGGAACACGGGGCTGTGGCGGGCCCCTTCGCAGGCTGTGCCATTTCGTTCCCTCCGGTGTTGCGCGCCCCCGGCCGGCGGGCCGGGGGCGGGGGCGCGCGTCCCGCGTCAGAGGTTGGTCATGTCGACCGGGATACGGGCCTCACAGCCGTCCCGCAGGATGGTGGCCTCGATGAGGCCGTAGGGGCGGTCGGCCGCGTAGTAGACCTCGTTGTCGTTCTTGAGTCCGAACGGCTCCAGGTCCACCAGGAAGTGGTGCTTGTTCGGCAGCGAGAAGCGGACCTCGTCGATCTCGCCGCGGTTGTTGATGATGCGCGAACCCATCTGGTAGAGGGTCTGCTGCAGCGAGAGGGAGTACGTCTCGGCGAAGGCCTGGAGCATGTGCTTCTTGACCTGCTCGTAGGACTTCTCCCAGTTGGGCATCTTCTGCTCGTCGTCGGTCCAGTTGAACCGCCAGCGGCCGGAGACCTGGGTGGCCAGGATGCGGTCGTACGCCTCCTGGAGGGTGGTGTACTTGTCCTTGATGTAGCCCCAGAACTCGGAGTTGGTCGAGTTCATCACGACCAGGTCCTTCAGGCCGGAGACCACCTCCCACTTCTCGCCGTCGTAGGTGATCTGGGTGACGCGGACCTCCTGGCCCTTGCGGACGAAGGAGTGCTTGACCTCGTCGGCGCCGATGAACTTGGAGTTGGCGTCGGAGGTCTCGATCCGCTCCCAGGCGTACTCCTCGATCCGGATCCGGGCGCGCTGGATCGGCTCCTGCGAGGTGACGAAGTGGCGGGCGAGGTGGATGCCGAACTGCTCGGCGGACTCGATGCCGTATTCCTTGGCGAACGCGTACACCGTGTTCTTGGTGGTGTCGGTCGGCAGGCAGTTGGCGTTCGAGCCGGAGTAGTGGACCTCTTCCAGGTCGCCGCTCAGCGCCACGGACACGTTGAGGTCCTTGATGTGGTGGGTCGCGCCGTCCCGCGTGATCTTTACGACTCGGTTCTCGGCCTTGCCGTACTGGTTCTGTCCCAGGATGGTCGGCATTAGCTAGCTCCCTCGGTAAACGGAGTAGCCGAACGGGTTGAGCAGCAGCGGTACGTGGTAGTGCTCGCCCGGCTTGACGGCGAACGTGATCGCCACCTCCGGGAAGAACACACCGGGTCCGCTGTCCCGATTCGCGGGGGCGTCCTGCTGCGCATCGGCTTGCTTCTTCTCGAAATACGGCTCGACGGCGAAGTCCAGCCGTACGTGGGTCGTCCCTTCCGGCAGCGCCGGCAGGTCCTTGCACCGGCCGTCGGCGTCGGTCGCGGAGCCACCGAGGGGCTGCCAGTCCCTGTCGCGCCCGGAGCGGGCGGCGAGCTGGACGGCGACGCCCTCGGCGGGGCGGCCGATCGAGGTGTCCAGGATGTGTGTGGACACGGAGGCGGTGGTGCTGGTGCTCATGGTGTCAGGCGTCCTCTTCGACGAGTCGGGCCAGTCGGATGCGGTTGATCTTGCCCAGCTCGGTGCGGACGATCTCCCGCTCCTGCTCCGGGGAGTTGCCGATCCGCTCCTTGACCGCGTCCCGCATCTGCTCGCCGGTCCGGCCGCTGGCGCAGATGAGGAAGACGTGCCCGAACTTCTCCTGGTAGGCCAGGTTCAGTTCGAGCATCTCCGTCTTCAGCTCGTCGGAGGCGCCGGCCATGCCGCGCTGCTCGCGGGCGGAGGTCGGGTCGCCGGGCTTGGGGCGCCCGATCGGCGGGTGCCCGGCCATCGCCTCCTGAAGGTCCGCGGTGGTCAGCTCGGCCATGGCGGCGTCGCCGGCGTTGTAAAGGTCCTCCGCGGTGGCGTACGGGCGGCCGGCGAGAAGTCGCCTGGCCCACTCGGTGGAGGCGCACGCCTCGTGGAGGGCGGCGAGCGCCGCCGGCTCCTCCAGGTCGTTGAACCGGGCCAGGCCCGGGGGCGTGGAAGTCGAAGTCACGGGAGCCTCCGTGGCCGGATTCGGCCTTCGTGCTGAACGGGCTGCCGATAGCTAACGCCCCCGGAAACGCCACGTCAACACTTTGTTGAAAAATCCGCGTAACAAGAGGGACCCGGCGGCTGGGGCGGCAGCCCCCGAAGGGGCGCGAGGAACGGCGCGATCAGCCACCGCCATGCAGCAGCCGCCCGACGACACCCGTGGCACCCCCGAGGCACACTCGGCCGCCCCCGGCCGAGCGCCTACGCACCCTTCTCCCGGTTGAGGTAGTTGTAGACGGTGAAGCGGCTGACGCCGAGCGCGCTCGCCACGGTCTCCACCCCGTGGCGCACGGCGAAGGCGCCCCGCGCCTCCAGTATGCGCACCACCTCCTGCTTCGCCTTTCGGTCCAGGTCGGCCAGCGGCCGGCCCTGCCGGCGCTCCATGGCGGCGAGGATGTGGTCGAGGGAGTCGGCCAGCTGGGGCAGGCGTACGGCGACCACGTCGACGCCCTCCCAGGCGAGGACCACGTCCTCGGCGCCGGCCTCGTCGGGCGGGATGATCTCCCCGCCCATGGCGTCGACCAGCGGCTTCACGGCCGCGATGAAGGGCTCGTCCCCGGTCATCTATCGCCCTCCCCGCTCTCGTCGCCGATCACGTTGACCTGCAGCGAGACCCGGGTGGCACCGGCCTCCAGGCTCTTGCGCAGCAGCGCGTCCACGGCGGTGAGCACGCGGTCGGCGCCACCCTCGGCCGTGTTGCCGAACGGGCCGACGTCGACGGCGTCCAGCTGGGCCGTCTCGATGACCTCCCGCGCCGCCAGGGCGTGCGCGGGCGCCTCGTCCAGGTCGAACGGTTCGGTCGTGAACTCCACTCTCAATCGCACGCGCACAACCTAACGCCCGGGACGGCCCTGCGGGCAGCCCTGCCGGACCACGTGACGGACCCCCCTTGACAAGCGGCGACACACGGCGGCAATCTTCCATTACGCAGAAACGAACTTCCGTAATACGGAATCTGGACAACGGAAGGGAGCGCGGCCCGAATGGGATTTGCAGACCAGCGCTTCAACGTCAACCTGTCGATCCTCTTCACGGAACTCCCGCTCCTGGAGCGTCCCGCGGCCGCCGCCGCGGCGGGCTTCTCCGCGGTCGAGCTGTGGTGGCCCTGGATCGACTCCCCCACCCCCGAGCAGTCCGAGCTGGACGCCCTGAAGAAGGCGATCGAGGACGCGGGCGTGCAGCTCACCGGGCTGAACTTCTACGCCGGTCAGCTGCCGGGCCCCGACCGCGGTGCCCTTTCGGTGCCCGGCGCGGAGTCGGAGAAGTTCCGCGCCAACATCGATGTCGCCGCCGGCTTCGCGGCCTCCCTCGGCTGCAAGGCGCTCAACGCGCTGTACGGCAACCGCGTCGAGGGCGTGGACCCGGCCGAGCAGGACGCGCTCGCCCTGGAGAACCTGGTCCTCGCGGCGCAGGCGGCCCACCGGATCGGCGCGATCCTGCTGATCGAGGCCCTCAATCAGCCCGAGTCGCCGCTGTACCCGCTGGTGTCGGCACCGGCCGCGGTCGGCGTCGTCGACAAGGTCAACGCGGCGACCGGTCTCGGGAACGCCACGTTCCTCATGGACCTGTACCACCTGTCCATGAACGGCGAGGACCTGCCCGCGGTCATCGAGCGGTACGCGGCGAAGACCGGGCACGTGCAGATCGCCGACAACCCCGGCCGCGGCGCCCCCGGGACGGGTTCGCTCCCGCTGGAGGAGCTGCTCGGCCAGCTGAGGAAGGCCGGTTACGACGGCTGGGTCGGCCTCGAGTACAAGCCGGGCGACCGCCCGAGCGCCGAGGCCTTCGACTGGCTCCCGCGCGAAGCGCGCGCCGCGCGCTGAACCCCCGACTTCGCCAAGCAGTGCAGAGAGGCACCCCTGATATGAGCAACCTCCCCAAGATCGCCTGGATCGGCCTCGGCATCATGGGCTCCCCCATGTCCGAGAACCTGATCAAGGCGGGTTACCAGGTCACCGGCTTCACGCTGGAGCAGGACAAGCTGGACCGGCTGGCCGCCGCCGGCGGCACCGCGGCCGGCTCGATCGCCGAGGCCGTGCGCGACGCCGACGTCGTGATCACCATGGTGCCCGCCTCCCCGCAGGTCGAGGCCATCTCCTACGGCCCCGACGGCATCCTGGAGAACGCGCGGCAGGGCGCCCTGCTGATCGACATGTCCTCGATCACCCCGCAGACCTCCGTGGACCTCGCCAAGGCCGCCGCGGACAAGGGCATCCGGGTACTGGACGCCCCCGTGTCGGGCGGCGAGGCCGGTGCCATCGAGGCCGTACTGTCGATCATGGTCGGTGGCGAGCGGGCCGACTTCGACGAGGCCAAGCCGGTCTTCGACGCCCTCGGCAAGACCATCGTGCTGTGCGGTCCGCACGGCTCCGGCCAGACCGTGAAGGCGGCCAACCAGCTGATCGTCGCCGTGAACATCCAGGCGTGCGCCGAGGCCGTGGTCTTCCTGGAGAAGTCCGGCGTGGACCTGCAGGCCGCGCTGGACGTCCTCAACGGCGGCCTCGCCGGCTCGACCGTGCTGACGCGCAAGAAGGACAACTTCCTCAACCGCGACTTCAAGCCGGGCTTCCGCATCGACCTGCACCACAAGGACATGGGCATCGTCACCGACGCCGCCCGCAACGTCGGTGCGGCCCTGCCGGTCGGCGCCGTGGTCGCCCAGCTGGTGGCCTCGCTGCGCGCCCAGGGCGACGGCGGCCTGGACCACTCGGCCCTGCTGCGGGCCGTGGAGCGCCTGTCCGGCGCCCAGGTCTGACAGCCCTCCCCCAGACTTCCGGGCCGCGGCGCCGCTGACACCTGTCCTGTCGCGCCCAGGCGGCGCCGCGGCCCGGAATCTACTTCAACAAACTGTTGACGCTCAGATCGCCCCACTCCTAGGCTCCACGAAGCGGAAACAGGTTTCCGCTGACACCCGCACGGAAGGTCCACGATGTCGAAGCGCGTGCACACGGCGCGAACTCTCACCACGGAGTCCGGCGCCCCGGTCGCAGACAACCAGAATTCCGCCTCCGCCGGCATCGGCGGCCCGCTCCTGATCCAGGACCAGCAGCTGCTGGAGAAGCTCGCGCGTTTCAACCGCGAGCGCATCCCGGAGCGTGTGGTGCACGCCCGTGGCTCCGGCGCGTACGGCCACTTCGAGGTGACGGACGACGTCACCGGCTACACCCACGCCGACTTCCTCGGCGAGATCGGCAAGCGCACCGAGGTGTTCGTGCGCTTCTCGACGGTCGCCGACTCCCTCGGCGGTGCCGACGCGGTCCGTGACCCGCGGGGCTTCGCGGTGAAGTTCTACACCGAAGAGGGCAACTACGACCTCGTCGGGAACAACACCCCGGTGTTCTTCATCAAGGACCCGATCAAGTTCCCCGACTTCATCCACTCGCAGAAGCGGGACCCGTTCACGGGCAAGCAGGAGCCCGACAACGTCTGGGACTTCTGGGCGCACGCCCCCGAGGCCACCCACCAGGTCACCTGGCTGATGGGCGACCGCGGCATCCCGGCGTCGTACCGGCACATGAACGGCTACGGCTCGCACACCTACCAGTGGACGAACGCGGAGGGCGAGGCCTTCTTCGTCAAGTACCACTTCAAGACGAACCAGGGCATCCGCAGCCTGTCCGCCGAGCAGGCGCAGGAACTGGTCGGCAAGGACGCCAACTCCCACCAGACCGACCTGCTCCAGGCGATCGAGCGCGGCGTGCACCCGTCCTGGACGCTGTACGTCCAGATCATGCCCGCGGCCGAGGCGGCGGACTACCGCTTCAACCCGTTCGACCTGACCAAGGTCTGGCCGCACAAGGACTACCCGCTGCAGCGCGTGGGCCGCCTGGTCCTCGACCGCAACCCCGACAACGTGTTCGCCGAGGTCGAGCAGGCCGCGTTCTCCCCGAACAACTTCGTGCCCGGCATCGGCCCGTCCCCGGACAAGATGCTCCAGGGCCGCCTGTTCGCCTACGCCGACGCCCACCGCTACCGTCTCGGTGTCAACCACACCCTGCTCGCCGTGAACGCCCCCAAGGCGGTTCCGGGCGGCGCCCGGAACTACGGCCGTGACGGCTACATGGCGGTCAACGGCCAGGGCCGCGGTGCCAAGAACTACGAGCCGAACTCCTACGACGGCCCGGTCGAGACCGGCCGCCCGCTGTCGGCTCCGCTGGCGGTCGCCGGCCACACCGGCACCCACGAGGCTCCGCTCCACACCAAGGACGACGACTTCTTCCAGGCGGGCGAGCTGTACCGCCTGATGTCGGAGGACGAGAAGTCCCGCCTGGTCGCGAACATCGCCGGCGGCCTCTCGCAGGTGTCCCGCGACGACGTGATCGAGAAGAACCTGGCTCACTTCCACGCCGCCGACCCCGAGTACGGCAAGCGCGTGGAGGAGGCGGTCCGCGCACTGCGCGAGGACTGAGACCGGGCAACCACGAAGCAGCGTACGGGATCTGACGGGAGGTCATGATCCCGTGCGCGGCCCGCGCAGTACGCCGGACGGCCCGGATGAGGGGTGGTCGCCGGGCGGAGGGCGCGGGCAGGGCGAGGACCGCGGTGGCTTGCGAGCCAGTGCGGTGGTGAAGGATCCGGGTCCCCTTTTCGACCAGAGGGAAGGGGTCCGGCTCCGTCGCGGCCACCGCGGTCCCAGCCAGCCCCCGGCGACGGGGGCCACCCGCTCCGTCCGGCGGCGCGAATGTCCTGTCGCGCCCAGCCTCGCGCCGTCGGACGGCCACCATGTGACACCGAAGCGCCCCCTGCCCGGGGGGCGCTTCGTGCCGTTCCGGCTCCGGCGTGCGCGCCGGCCGCATCCGCAGGACGCTGATGCCATGGCGAATCCGACTCAGTACCCGCACATCGTGGTCCATGCGCCCGCCCTGGACGGCTCCCGGCGGGTCACCGAGGGGGACGTGATCCTGGGGATCGCGTCCCACCTGGACGACGTCGTGGAGATCCTCCGGCTGGCCGACCTGGACCGCATCGAGGTGGAGGAGAACGACCTGATCGAGTGGCAGGGCGGCGGCCCGGACGACTGGCCCGGGCTGTCGGAGCACGAGCTGTAGCGGCGAACGCGTACGTCATGGGCCGTAGCCGGGTCACGCAACCCTCAGATGAACCTCTGAACGGCGCGGACCCAGGCTTCGGCGGCCCCCCGGAGCGGGCACACCACCGGCACACGGGTCCCGTCGGCACGGGGCGGCGGGACCGGCGACGGGGGGTGTCCCATGGACCGTACGACGACGATTCCGCCGGACCCGTACGCGGTCGCCCTGCTGCGTGGCGGCGCCCGCGCGGCCGTGACCGTCGCGGTGGTCGGACTGCATGTGCGCGGAGTGGTGGAGGCCGGCCGGCCGGGCACCCTGCGCAAGTCCGCGACCGGCGGTGCCGGACCCGTCCGGCATCCGCTGGAGAAGGCGGTCCGCACCGGCCTCTGCCGGCCCGCCGGACCGCGGGAACTGCCCGACCGCGCGGTGGTGCGGCGGGCCCTGGCCCGGATCCGGGCCGGTCTCGCCGCCGAAGGGCTGCTGCGCACCCTGCCGCCCGGCCGCACCCGGGCCGCCCGCCGCGAGCTGGCGGCGCTGCGGGAACGCCATCCGCCGGCTGGGACGACGGCGACGGCGGCAGCAGCCACGGTCACGGCGGCGGGCACGTCACGGCGGTCATGATCACGGGGGTGGTTGCGGGGGCGGCGGGTTCGACTGAGGGCCCGCGCGTGCGGGGACGGGGAAACCGAGGTCGGTGCGCACGCGGACGGGCGAACCGGGGATCGGTGCGCGCGGGGTCAGGGAGACCGAGGCCGGTACGCGTGGGGACGGGGAGACGGAGGGCCGGCGCGCGGGCATGGCGAAGGGGCGGCCCGCCTCCCCTGGGCGGGCCGCCCCTTCTCGCGTCAGGCGGGTCAGACCTTCAGCGGCTTGATGGACGTCGGCGCGTGGCCGGGCTCGGTGGCCAGGTCCTCGAACTCGCTGATGTCGCTGATGTCCATGGTGCGGCTCATGGAGATGTTGGTGATCCGCTCCAGGATGGCCTCGACGACGACCGGCACCTGGTACTCGGCGGCCAGCTTCTTGGCCTGCTCGAAGGCGGCGCCCAGCTGGTCCGGCTCGGTGACCCGGATGGCCTTGCAGCCCAGGCCCTCGGCGACCTTGACGTGGTCCACGCCGTAGACGCCGATCTCGGGGGTGTTGATGTTCTCGAACTCCAGGTTGACCTGGAAGTTGATGTCCAGACCGATCTGCGCCTGCCGGATCAGGCCCAGGTAGGCGTTGTTCACCAGCACGTGGACGTAGGGGATCTTGTGCTGGGCGGCGACCGCCAGCTCCTCGATCAGGAACTGGAAGTCGTAGTCGCCGGAGAGCGCGACGACCGGGGCGTCCGGGTCGGCCTTGGCGACGCCGATCGCCGCCGGGATGGTCCAGCCGAGCGGGCCGGCCTGGCCGCAGTTGATCCAGTGGCGCGGCTTGTAGACGTGCAGCATCTGCGCGCCGGCGATCTGGGACAGGCCGATGGTGGTGACGTACCGGGTGTCCGGGCCGAAGGCCTTGTTCATCTCCTCGTACACGCGCTGCGGCTTCATCGGCACGTTGTCGAAGTGCGTACGGCGCAGCAGGGTGGCCTTGCGCTCCTGGGTGGAGGCGACCCAGTCGGCGCGGTCGGGCAGTTTGCCCTCGGCCTTCAGCTCCTTGGCGACCTCGACGAACAGCTCCAGCGCGGCCCTCGCGTCGGAGACGACCCCGTAGTCCGGCGGGAAGATCTTGCCGATCTGGGTGGGCTCGATGTCGACGTGGACGAACTTGCGCTCGCCGCGGTACACGTCCAGCTTGTAGCCGGTGTGGCGGTTGGCCCAGCGGTTGCCGATGCCGAGGACGAAGTCCGACTCCAGGAAGTTGGCGTTGCCGTAGCGGTGCGAGGTCTGGACGCCGACCATGCCCGCGTTCAGCTCGTGGTCGTCGGGCAGCACGCCCCAGCCCATCAGGGTCGGGATCACGGGGGTGCCGGTCAGCTCGGCGAACTCGACCAGCAGGTCCGCGGCGTCGGCGCCGAGAACGCCACCGCCGGCGACGATGACGGGGCGCTCGGAGGCGAGCAGGAAGGAGATCGCCTTCTCGATCTGGGCGCGGGTCGCGGCGGGCTTGTAGACCGGCAGCGGCTCGTACGTCTCCGGGTCGAACTCGATCTCGGTGAGCTGGACGTCGATCGGCAGGTCGATGAGGACCGGGCCAGGACGACCGGAGCGCATCAGGTGGAAGGCCTGCTGGAAGACGCCGGGGACCTGCGCGGCCTCCAGGACGGTGACCGCCATCTTCGTGACCGGCTTGGCGATCGAGGCGATGTCGACGGCCTGGAAGTCCTCCTTGTGGATCACGTGGGTGGGCGCCTGGCCCGTGATGCACAGGATCGGGATGGAGTCGCCGATGGCCGAGTACAGGCCGGTGATCATGTCGGTGCCGGCGGGGCCGGACGTGCCGATGCAGACGCCGATGTTGCCCGGCTTGGTGCGGGTGTAGCCCTCGGCCATGTGCGAGGCACCCTCGACATGGCGGGCGAGGGTGTGGTTGATGCCGCCGCCCTCTTTGAGGGCCTTGTAGAACGGGTTGATCGCAGCGCCCGGCACACCGAAGGCGTCGGTGACGCCCTCGCGCTTGAGGATCTCAACTGCCGCGCGGGCAGCGGTCATACGAGCCATCGAGTACTCCTGCTTCGGCTGTCGGATGCGTACTCCCGTCGCGCCCCGCGGCGAGCACGGTCTCCAGATTTTCCAAACTTCCGCATTGCGGAAATTAACTTCTACTATCTGGAAGCAATGTAGAAGGGTGCGCGAAGGTCGTCAAGAGCGGTCCGGACAGCGGAAAGCGCCGGACAGGAGCGGCGCGGAGGGAGCACCATGGGAGCGCCGTCCCGACGCGACGCCTTGGAGTGGGCCATGCCCGAGAGGATTCCGGTGCGCTGTCCGGTCTGCCGGCGCGCGCACATGTACAGCGCGCCGGCGTACCCGTGCGCGTGCGGGGCCCCTGCCGCGCCGCGCCTGGATCCGACGGTGGAGCCGACGGTCGCCGCGCACCGCGCGTGGGACGACGAGTGGCTCACCGTGCCGTGCACCGCCTGCGGGCGCGGCAACCAGTGGCCGCACCCCGAGCTGGGCTGCCCGTGCGGCACGGTGCTGCGCGTCCCGGTGGCCGGCCCGGCTGATCCCGCCCCGGCACCGGGCGACCCGGCGGACACCGCCCCAGCACCGGCCGACCCGGCGGACACCGCCGCCGCGCCGCACCCCACCGAGGCCTCGGAACCGGCCGGATCGCGCCCCGCTTTCCAGCCGCGCCCCATCCGCACCGCCCGCGACGCCGTGACCACCGCCGCGCTCTACCTGCGCTGGCTCGGCTACCGGGGCATCCGCCGGGCCGACCAGCGGCCGCCGAACGGCATCGGGCTCGCCGCCCGCGGACTGCTCGCCCAGGTGGACCCGACCGTACGGCCGGCCGCCCCACGGGACGTGGAGTGCCTGTGGCTGACCGCGATGACGGAGTCCGCGGACTGTGTGTACTTCTCCCTCGCCGGCTTCAGCGACGACGCCCGGACCGGCGCGGACGCGCTCGGCGTTCCGCTGTTCGTACTGGACCTGGAGGGCGCCCCCCAGCCGGTGAACGAGTGCGCCGGCACGCTGCACGCCGAAGGCGCGCCGGACCCGGGGGCCCGGACGCGGGACGGACGGACCTGACCGCCCCGCGGGGCGGGTGCGCAGACGGTTCCCGGGCCGGGTGCGCCGCCGACGGCGCGCTCGTCCACCCGGGAACCGCCCTCGGGCATGAAGCGAATGCTCGGTTACCGCGGTTTCACACCTGGTACATCTCCCGCAGTTCCACCTTCCGCACCTTTCCGGACACCGTCATGGGGAAGGAGTCGAGGATCCGCAGCCTGCTGGGGATCTTGTAGTGCGCGAGCCGGCCCTCGCAGAAGGCGCGGAGTTCCTCCAGGGTGAGGGGGGCGGCCGGGTCGCGCGGGATGACGCAGGCGAGGACCTCCTCGCCGTACTTCTCGTGCGGCACCCCGACGACCTGGACGTCCTGGATCTTCGGGTGGGCGTAGAGGAACTCCTCGATCTCGCGCGGGTAGACGTTCTCTCCGCCACGGATGATCATGTCCTTGATGCGGCCGACGATCTCGACGTACCCGTCCTCGCGCATCACCGCGAGGTCGCCGGTGTGCATCCAGCGGCCCGCGTCGATCGCCTCGGCGGTCTTCTCCGGCTCGTTCCAGTAGCCGAGCATCACGCTGTAGCCGCGGGTGCACAGTTCCCCCGCCGTGCCGCGGGGCCGGGTCACGCCGGTGGCCGGGTCGACGACCTTGACCTCCAGGTGGGGCAGGACGCGGCCGACGGTGGCGGTGCGGTGCTCCAGGTCGTCGTCGATCCGCGTCTGGAGCGACACCGGGGACGTCTCGGTCATGCCGTAGCAGATGGAGACCTCCGCCATGTGCATCTCGGCGACCACCCGCTTCATCACTTCCACCGGGCAGGGCGAGCCGGCCATGATGCCGGTGCGCAGGGTGGAGAGGTCGTAGGAGGCGAAGTCGGGGAGGTTCAGCTCCGCGATGAACATGGTCGGTACGCCGTACAGGGAGGTGCAGCGCTCCTGCTGCACCGCCTCCAGGGTGGCCGCCGGGTCGAAGGACGGGGCCGGGATCACCATGCAGGCGCCGTGCGAGGTGGCCGCCAGGTTGCCCATGACCATGCCGAAACAGTGGTAGAAGGGCACCGGGATGCAGATCCGGTCCTGTTCCGTGTAGGCGACCGACTCCCCGACGAAGTAACCGTTGTTGAGGATGTTGTGGTGGGACAGGGTGGCGCCCTTGGGGAAGCCGGTCGTGCCCGAGGTGTACTGGATGTTGATGGGGTCGTCGCAGGACAGCTCGCCCGCACGGACCCGGAGTTCCTCGCGCAGGCCGGGCGTGCCACGCCCGAGCAGCTCCTGCCAGCTCGGGTCCCCGATGTACACGACCTCCCGCAACTGCGGGCAGGCGCCCCTTACTTCCCCGACCATCGCCCGGTAGTCACTGGTCTTGTGACGGAGGGACGCGAACAGCAGCGAGATGCCGGCCTGGTTCAGGACGTACTCGACCTCGTGGGTGCGGTAGGCCGGGTTGATGTTGACCATGACGGCGCCGATACGGGCGGTGGCGTACTGCACCAGCACCCACTCGGCGCAGTTCACCGCCCAGATGCCCACCCGGTCGCCCTTGGCGACGCCGCTCGCCAGCAGCGCGCACGCCAGATCCTCGACGTCGGCGGCGAACCGGGCGTAGGTCCAGCGCCGCCCCGACGGCACGTCGACCAGTGCCTCGCGGTCCGGCCAGGCGGCCACGGCCCGGTCCAGGTGGGCGCCGATGGTGTCGCCGAGCAGGGCGGTGGCGCCCGTTCCGTGCGTGTACGACAGTGCCGAGGTCACCGGAAGTCCTCCTCGCGGTACTCGTTCGCCGAGCCCGCGGCCGTGGCCTCGCGCAGCTCGATCCGGCGGATCTTGCCGGAGACGGTCTTGGGCAGCGCGCCGAACTCCAGCCGGCGGATGCGCTTGTAGGGGGCGAGCACGTCCCGGGAGTGCTCGAAGAGCACCTTCGCGGTGTCGGGTCCGGGCGTCCAGCCCTCGGCGAGGACGATGTACGCCTTGGGCACGGCGAGCCGCAGCTCGTCCGGTGCGGGGACGACCGCCGCCTCGGCCACCGCCTCGTGCTCCAGCAGCGCGCTCTCCAGCTCGAACGGGCTGATCTTGTAGTCGGAGGCCTTGAAGACGTCGTCGGCGCGGCCGACGTAGGTCAGGTAGCCGTCCTCGTCGCGGGCGGCGATGTCACCGGTGCGGTAGTAGCCGCCCGCCATGGCCTCGGCGGTGCGGTCGGGGTCGCCGTGGTAGCCGGTCATCAGGCCGACCGGGCGCTCGGAGAGGTCGAGGGCGATCTCGCCCTCGGCGGCGCCGGGCGCGCCGGAGACCGGATCGAGGAGTTCGACGCGGTAGCCGGGGCTGGGGCGGCCCATCGAGCCCGTCTTCAGCTGCTGGCCGGGGCTGTTGGAGACCTGGACGGCCGTCTCGGTCTGGCCGAAGCCGTCCCGGACGGTCACCCCCCAGGCCCGCCGTACCTGCTCGATCACCTCGGGGTTCAGCGGCTCGCCCGCGGCCAGCACCTCGCGGGGCGGGGTGCGCAGCTGGCCGAGGTCGGCCTGGATGAGCATGCGCCACACGGTTGGCGGTGCGCAGAAGGTGGTGACGCCGGCCCGGTCCATCTCGGCCATCAGCCGGGCCGCGTCGAAGCGCGTGTAGTTGAAGACGAAGACGGTCGCCTCCGCGTTCCACGGCGCGAACAGGTTGGACCAGGCGTGCTTGGCCCAGCCCGGCGAGGAGATGTTGAGGTGCACGTCGCCGGGGCGCAGGCCGATCCAGTACATGGTGGCCAGGTGCCCGATCGGGTACGAGGTGTGGGTGTGCTCGACCAGCTTGGGGTGGGCGGTGGTGCCCGAGGTGAAGTAGAGCATCAGCGGGTCGTCGGCCAGGGTCGGCCCCTCGGGGACGAAGTCGGCGGGCGCGGCGTACGCGTCCTCGTAGGGCTCCCAGCCCTCCTCCGGCAGGCCGCCGACCGAGATCCGGGTGTAGGCGCCGGGCACGCCGGCGAACTTTGCGGTGTCCTCGGCCCGGACGACGACGTGCTTCACCCGGCCCCGTTCCACCCGGTCGCGCAGGTCGGCGGGGCCGAGCAGCGGAGTGGCCGGGATGACCACCGCGCGCAGCTTCATCGCGGCCAGCGCGGTCTCCCACAGCTCGGCCTGGTTGCCGAGCATGACGAGGACGCGGTCCTCGGCGCCGACCCCGCGCTCGTGCAGCATGCGGGCCACCCGGGTGGAGCGCTCGGCCAGCTCGGCGAAGGACAGCCGGGTCTCGGTACCGTCCTCCTCGACGATGTGCAGCGCCGTGCGGTCGTTGCCGGCGGCGATCACGTCGAACCAGTCCAGCGCCCAGTTGAAGTGCTCGGGGCGCGGCCAGGCGAACCCGTCGTAGGCGGTGGCGTAGTCCTCGCGGTGTTCCAGCAGGAAGTCCCGGGCCCCGCGGAACATCTCGGTCGCCGTCATCCACGTCCTCCTCAGTGCCGGACCATTGCCGGGCGGCTCTCTGGCATCGTCTAATCCGTGATGCAGGTCTCACTACCCCCGAACGGGGGTGTGGACGACCGAAGGGGCGAACAGGTGACGGCAGATGCGGTGGGGGCGGTGGAGATCGGGGGCGCGCTGGCCCGGCTGCGGCGTGCGACGGGGCTTCCCGTCGCCTTCGGCGGTCTGGTGGAGTCCGGCCGGCCGCAGATCCGCATCAGTGAGCTGAGCGGCACCACCACGGCCGCGCTGCACTCGCTCGCGGTGACCTCCGGCAGCGGCCTCGGCGGCAAGGCGGTGGCGCTGGCCCGGCCGTGCGCGGTGGCGGACTACTCCAGCTCCCGGCAGATCAGTCACGAGTACGACGTGCCGGTGGCCGCCGAGGGCATCCGCTCGGTGCTCGCGGTGCCGGTGGTGGTGCGGCGCCGGGTGCGGGGGGTGCTGTACGGCGCGCTGCGCTCGGCCCGGCCGCTCGGTGACCGCACGCTGGGCGCGGCGGTGGCGGCGGCGCGGGACGTGGAACAGGCGCTGGTGGTGCGGGACGAGGCACAGGGGTTGCTGGCGGCGGTCCGGCCGGAGCCGGCCGGCACCGGCCGGGGCGCCCCGTGGGAACAGGTGCGCGAGGCGCATGCCGCGCTGCGGGCCCTGGCGTCCCGGATCACCGACCCGGGCCTGCAAGCCGAACTGCTGGCCGCGTGCGGACTGCTGACCGCGACACCGCGGGCCGGGGGCGTGACCCTGGCGCCACGGGAGCTGGACGTGTTGTCCTGGGTGGCGGCGGGGTCCACCAATGCGGCGGTGGCCGAGCGGCTGGGCCTGCGACCGGAGACCGTCAAGGGGTATCTGCGCTCGGCGATGCGGAAGCTGGGCGCGCACACACGAGGGGAGGCGGTGACAGCGGCCCGCAGGGCGGGGCTGCTGCCGTAGCCGGAGGCGGCGAGGAAACTTTTCCATTCATCTGGCGGCGCCTTGAATTTCCCTATGCTTGACCGTTTGTTATTTCCCTCACCACGGCTTCCGTCCGAATTTCAAGGATCGTTGCCTAGAATTTGGCCCGGACACGACACACGAGGGGAGCGGTGACCGTGCGACGGGACTTCCAGGAGCCTGCCAGGATCCGCCCCGACCTGGTCATCGGCCGCGAGGAGTTGTTCGCCGGCGCCCGTGAGCAACTCGCCTCGGGGGGCAGCGTGCTGCTCCACGGCCCTGCCGGAATAGGGAAATCCACCATCCTGCGGGCATTGGCCGAGGAATACGGCGCCGCCGCGCGCACCGTGTTGCGCTGCTCCGCCACCGAGTCCGAATCGCACCTTCCGTTTCTCGCCCTCGCCGACCTGCTCGGTCTGGTCCTCGACGACGTCGCCCCCCGGCTGCCCGCCGCCCAGCGCACCGCCCTGGAGTCGGCGCTCACCGGCCGCGGCGAGTCCAGCCTCCAGCGCGACGGCCTCGCCCTGCGCCTGGCGGTGCTCTCCGCGCTGCGCACCCTCGCCGACCGCGGCCCGGTCCTGGTCGTCGCCGACGACCTGCAGTGGCTGGACCCGGCCAGCGCCGAACTGCTCGGCTTCGCCGCCCGGCGCCTGGAGGGCACACCCGTGCAACTGCTCTGCGCGGTCCGCACGGAGGCGCAGGAGAGCCAGGAGTACGACCGCCACCTGCGCGCCTGTCCGCCGGACACCCTCGCGGTCCGGCTGGGCCCCCTCTCCCGGGCCCAGGTCGCCCAGCTGCTCGACCACCGCGGCCACGGCGGCCTGCCCCGCTCCACGGTCCGCGACATCCACCGCACCAGCGGCGGCAACCCGCTGTTCGCGCTGGAACTCGGCCGCGCCCTCGCCGGCAGCCCCACCCCGCCCCGGCCCGGCGAGCCGCTGCCCGTGCCGACCTCGCTGCGCGCCCTGGTGCTCAGCCGCCTGGACATGCTCTCCGTCGAGGCCCGCCGCACCCTGCTGGTGGCCAGCGCCGGCGCCCGCCCCACCCCCGCGCTGCTGCACGCGGCGGGCCGGGAGAACGCCGAGGCCGAGTGCGCCCAGGCCGCCGAACTCGGGCTGCTGGCCACCGAGCCGGACGCCCCGGCCGTCCGCTTCGCGCATCCGCTGATCTCCGCCGCGCTGTACGCGGAGGCGCCCGCCCAGGAGCGCCGGGCCGCCCACGCGGCCCTGTCCACCGCCGCATCCGACCCGATCGAACGGGCCCGGCACCTGGCCCTGGCCACCACCGGCACCGACCCCGAGGTCGCCGCCCGGCTCGCCGAGGCCGCCGCCCTCGCCCGGGACCGCGGGGCGCCTTCGGTCGCCGCCCAGCTCGGACTGCTCGCCGCCCGGCACACCCCCGCCGACGGCAGCCCCGGCCAGGAGGAGCGCCGGCTCACCGCCGCGGAGGACGCCATCACCGCCGGCGAGGTCGACCTGGCCCGGGACATCGCCCGGGAGGTGCTGACCCGGGCGACTGTGCCCGCCGACCGGGTGCGGGCCTGGATCATCGTCATCGACACCGCCGGCCACACCATGGCCGAGGTCGACGCCGTCTTCCCGCAGGCGCTCGCCGACGCCGGCGACGACCCCCGGCTGCTGGCCCTGGTCCACTACCAGCTGGCCTGGCGGGCCCTCATCGTCGAGGGCGACTTCACCGAGGCCCGGCAGGCCGCCGCGCACTCCGCCGAGCTGGCCGCACGCGGCGGCGACCGGCGCACCGAACTGCTCTCCCTCGCCTTCCAGGCGCAGACGGAGACCCTGATGGGCCATCCGGAGGCGCCCCGCACCATCAAGCGGGCCCTGACGGAACCCCAGGACCCCCGGGTGACCTGGCATCACAACGGCGCCGGCAGCGCCCGGTTCCGCTGGCTGGTGATGAGCGACCAGCTGGCCGAGGCACGGGCCACGGTCACCGCCCTGCTGCGCGAGGTCCGCAAGCGCGGCTCGGTGGAGAGCGAGGTGCACTTCCTGCGTGGCCTCGCCGAGACCGAACTGCGCGCCGGGCACTGCGGGCGCGCGCTCGACCTGGCCCGCGACAGCCTGCGCCTCGCCCGGGACTCCGGGATCGGCGAGACCGCCTCGGCGATGCTCACCTCGCTCGCGGAGGCCTCCGGCGGCGACGTGGACCGGGCACTGGCGCTCGCGCGGGAGGCGGTGGAGCACGCCGAGGAGGACGGCGACCAGATGTACCTCTCCCGGGCCCTGGGCGCCCTCGGTTACGCCCAGCTGGTGGCCGGGGATCCGGCGGGCACCGTCCGCTCGCTGCGCCGGGTGCGCCGGCTGGAGCTGGGGCTCGGCATCACCGACCCGGCCCGGGGCCGCTGGCAGGGCGACCTCGCCGAGGCGCTCGTCCGGATCGGTGAGCCCGCCGAGGCGCAGGACGTCATCGACACCAGCCGGGAGCACGCACTGCGGCTCGGCCGGGGAAGCGTGCTGGCCGTGCTCGACCGGTCCGAGGCCCTGGTCCGCGCGGCCCAGGGCGACCTGGAGGCCGCCGTCGCCCAGCTGACGTCCGCTCAGGACCGGCTGACCGGGCTCGGCTACGGCCTGGAGGAGGCACGGGCCGCGTTCGCCCTGGCCCGGCTGCGCGGCAGGCGCCCCGGCTCACCGGCGTACGACGAGGCCACCCGGATGTTCCGCCGCTGCCGGGCGCTGCCCTGGCTGCGCCAAGTGGACGAGGCCCTCACCCCCGAGCCGGAACCCGCGCCGGCCGTACCGGACGCGCTGGACGCCCTGCACGTGCTGGCCGCGATGGAGCGTCAGGTCGCCTCGCTCGTCATGGAGGGCGCCACCAACCGGGAGATCGCGGCCCGGCTGTTCATCAGCGTGAAGACGGTGGAGGCGACCCTGACCCGGGTCTACCGCAAGCTGGGGATCCGTTCGCGCGTCGACATCGTCCGATTGGCCGCAGGTCGACGGGCGCGCTGAGCGGCGCGCTAGTTAACTGATCCGGACCGAGGGTTTTCCCTCACCCAACCCCCTAGGGGGTTCCCTCATTGGGAGCCGAGGGTTCCGGGTCCTAGCGTAAAGGGCGTGCCGCTCGCCCGGGCACATGGGGGTCGGTCCCGCGACCCCCATGCACAACCCACCCGCGCGATCCCCCACCGGTGCAACCCCCACTGAGGAGACTCATGTTCGGGCCCAGACGTGCCAGAAAGACCGCCGCGACCCTGGTGGCCACCGCCGCCGCAGCGGCGACCGCGCTGATCGCCGCCCCCACGGCGAACGCCGCGCCCCAGCCCATCGTCGGCGGTACGACCACCACGACGACCGCGTACCCGTTCATGATGCAGATCACGGACGCGTCCCAGAACCAGTTCTGCGGCGGCACCCTCGTGGCGCCCAAGAAGGTCGTGACGGCCGCGCACTGCATGGTCGGCGAGAGCACCGGCAGCGTCCGCGTGGTCGGTGGCCGGACCTACCTGAACGGCACCAACGGCACGGTGAGCCGGGTCAGCAAGATCTGGATCAACCCGGACTACACGGACGCCACCAACGGCGACGACGTGGCCGTGCTGACCCTGTCGACGTCGATGCCGTACACCGCGGCGAAGTACGTCTCCTCCTCCCAGACGAGCGTCTACGCGGCCGGCACCACGGCCCGGATCCTCGGCTGGGGCACCACATCGGAGAACGGCAGCTCCTCCAACCAGCTGCGGACCGCGACCGTCCCGGTCGTGTCCGACTCCAGCTGCCGTTCCTCCTACGGCTCGGACTTCGTGCAGTCCGACATGGTGTGCGCCGGCTACAGCGCCGGCGGCGTAGACACCTGCCAGGGCGACAGCGGCGGTCCCCTGCTCATCGGGGGCGTCCTGGCAGGGATCACTTCCTGGGGCGAGGGGTGCGCGGAGGCGGGTTACCCGGGTGTCTACACCCGGCTGACCGCCTTCTCGGACCTGGTGACCGCACAGGTCAACTCGTGACCCGGAAGACTTCCCGAGCATCCCTCGGGTGATTGCCAGGGTGCGTTGCGGGCCACCACGAGCGGCCCGCAACGCACCCTATCCATGCACGGTGCGCTCCCACGCCTCGAGCGGGTGCACCCTCACCGTCGTACGACGTCACCGAAGCGGATGTCGTACGACGCCTCCGGGTGCATGACGCGCAGCAGCCGCTCGCCCTCCTCGGTCACCTGCTCCCGCTGGGCCTTCGTCAGCGCGCCGAACGGCTCGACCACCAGGGTGCCCGGGTCGAGTTTCCACAGGCCGGCCAGGAAGCCGTCGACCAGCAGGGTCCGGTGGGCCTGGTTGCCCGTCCAGCTCCGGCCCCGGTGGGCGGCCGGTACGACGCGGGCGCGGTCGGCGTGGGAGAGCAGGAGATTGTCGAACTCGGGCAGGAAGCGGGGCGGGGCCGGGACGTCCGGGCCGGGGCGCGGGGCGTCGGGCAGGTCGAACAGTTCCACGCCGTTCGGGTCGCGGAACGTCAGCAGCCGGGGGCGCAGCCGGTCGAAGGCGGGCCGCAGGCGGGTGAGCCCGGCCCAGGTCTGCATGTCCTTCACGGAGGCGGGGCCGAAGGCCGCGAGATAGCGCAGGATCACGGACTCCGGTTCCGGAGCCGGTCCCGCGGGGCGGCCCAGCCAGTGCTCGGCGGTGGTGAGGGCGACCTGACCGCTCTCCCCCCACAGGCCGCGCGGGGTGACCTGGACGAGCGGGAGCGTGCAGCGGGCGGCGACGGCGAGGGCCCCGGGGTCGGCGTCCGGCCAGACGGCGCCGAGGGCCTGGCGCAGCTGGGCCATGGTCCGCGGTCCGGCCTCGACCAGGTCGCGGGCGACGGCGGCGAGGCGGTCCAGGTCGACGCCGGCCAGGCCGGAGCGGAAGTTCACCAGTTCGCGGTCGCGGGCCGGCTGGACGAAGGGCCGCAGGGCGAGGCAGTCGTCGGCGGTGTGGGTGTGGATCGTGGAGCGCAGGGTGACGATCCGGACGACCTCGCGGCCGGCCATGAGCGTGGACAGCCGCTCCGGCGCGAAGCCGTCCAGGCGGGCGGCGAGGGCGTAGTACGGGGGCCGGACGTTCTGCGCCTGGAGGCCGACGAGGTGCCCCACCGCGTCCAGGACGGACCTGCCGGACCGGCGCAGCAGGAGCTGCCGGGCGAGCGTGGCGCGGTTCAGGGCGCGGGCGTCCAGCACGGGCGCCGCCGCCGTGCTCGTCGCGCCGCTGCCACGGGCACTGCTGCGCTGTGCGCTGCTCTTCGTCATGGCCGCACGCTAACGCCCGTTGCGGACACCCGGTGTCCGCAATACGCGAAGCGCTCCCGCACCGGGCCGGGCACCCGTCCCGGGAGACCGTGGACATCCTGCTCCCACCCCCGCTGAGTGATCACGCGGGCAGAGCGAGGAGGTCAAGAAGATCTCGTCGTGGGCAGCCGTCCTCTTCGCGCCCACCCTCGTCGGCACGATCTAGGCATGGACTTCCGGCACATGCCGGAGCTGGGCCGGACCTTCGGATACCCCTTCGCCGTCGGGCTGATGGGAGTGGTGTGTCTGACGCTGTACCTCGTCTTCGAGAAGCGGGACTGGCTGTGGGGAATGTCCGTGGTCCGTGCGGTGTCGTACCGGTGGACCGGGGACTCGGCGGAAGGGGCGGGAATGAACGAGGCGTTGGTGCTGGGCGGCGGCGGTGTGGGCGGGATCGCCTGGATGACCGGGCTGCTGGCGGGGCTCGCCGATGCCGGGCGGGACCTGACGGGGGCCGAACTGCTGGTGGGTACGTCCGCCGGGTCGGCCGTGGCGGCCCAGCTCGGCAGCGGGCTGGGCCTGGACGAGCTGTACGCCCGGCAGGTGGAGCCGGCACTGCAGGCCGCGGAGATCATGGCCGAGATGGACCTGGAGAAGTTCGCCGCGGAGATCGGCGCCGCCGCCGCATCGGCCGCATCGGTGGCGGAGTTGCGGCGCGCCGTCGGACGGGTGGCACTCGGGGCGCGCACGGTCTCCGAGCCCGAGCGGCGCGCGGTGATCGAGTCCCGGCTGCCCTCCCACGGGTGGCCGCGGCGGGCACTGAAGATCGTGGCGGTGGACGCGGAGAGCGGTGAGCCGCGGGTCTTCGACCGGGCCTCGGGCGTACCGCTGGTCGATGCCGTGGCGGCGAGCTGCGCCGTGCCGGGCGTATGGCCCCCGGTCACGATCGGCGAACGCCGGTACGTGGACGGCGGGATACGTTCCGTCGCCAACGCCGACCTGGCCGCCGGGGCCGGCCGGGTGCTGGTGCTGTCCCCGATGGGCGGCACCGAGCCGTTCCCCAGCGAGCAGCCGCTGGAGCGGTCTGTGGAGGAGCTGCGTGCCCAGGGCGCCGAGGTCGCGGTCGTCGTTCCCGACGAGGCGTCGGCCGCGGCGATCGGCGACAACGCGCTGGACCCGGCCACCCGCCGCCCGGCCGCCGAGGCGGGCCGGGCACAGGGACGCACGCTCGCCCTCCCCTGGGGGCAGGACTGAGCCTGCACACGCCCACGGCAGAGGGCTGACCAGACACACGCCCACGGCACAGGGCTGACCACGCACACGCCCCTGGCACAGGGCTGACCCCGGCCTGTGCCTGCCGGCCCACGGCGACGGCGGGCCGGCAGGGCTGGCGCCGGTTCAGGGTCTGGGATCGCACACGGACGGTACCCAGGTCAGCCCCGGGGTGTCACTGAGGGTGTCCAGGGAGCGCAGCAGCGCGTCCAGGTGCCGGGAGTCGGCGAGGAATTCGATCGTCGCCTCGGCGAACGCGTCGCGTACCGAGGGCGGCATCGCGTCGGAGGCGTCGAAGCAGTGCACCGCGCCCTTGTCCAGCAGGACGGCGGCGAGGGAGCGCTGCCAGGGGGAGATGCTCCCGGGAGCGGGCTGGGCGCCGGTGTGGACGGAGAAGCCGGACTCCGCGACACTCCAGGCGCGTTGGGCGTCTGCCGATGCCAGGTAGCGGATCAGCCGCTCGGCCTGCGGGGTGCTGTGCAGCAGGGCGACCAGGTCCCCGGAGACCTCCCACGCCTGGTTGGCGGGTGCCCCGAACAACAGCCGCGCCGACGGCTCGTAGCGGCCGTCGACGCGCTTCCAGGGGGGCTTGCTGCGGATGAACGACGCCTGGTGCTCCAGCGTGCAGCCCCGTGGGCTCGCGGCCACCGGTCGCGACGCCTCCCCGTACGGCGTCTTCAGGGCCCGCCGGACGAGGCCGGGGTCGCCGTCGGCACCTACCAGGTCGCGCCAGGTGGTCCACGCCTTCCTCACCTGTGGCGACCGCCAGGGCAGATCGCCGCGCGCCCACTCCTCGTAGACGCGCGGGCCGGACTGCTGGAGCAGGATGTCCTCGATCCAGTCGGTGCCGGGCCAGCCACTGGTGGCGCCGGACCCCATGCCGACGCACCACCGGGCCGGCTGCTCCACCGCCTGCCTGCGCTGCTCCTCACCCACGTCTGCCGGGTACCAGACGATGCTCTTCACATCCGCCTTGAGCGGGAACCAGTAGACGTGCCCATCCGCGAGCGGCGTGGCCCAGGACGTGCCGAAGTCGGCACCGCGCACGAGACCTTCGAGGGGCACGAGGTGCTTCTGCCGGGCGTACTCGGCCAGTTCCCCCGGGCCGGTGAGCACCACCACGTCGGGCGGCGTCCCGGCCTCCACGTCCGCCCCGAGCACCTGGCTCTCGGCGTTGCTGCCCTGGTAGTCGACGTGGATGTGGTACTTCCGCTCGAACGGTTCGATGACCGCCTTCCGAAAGTGCGATTCGTCGTCGGCGGTCCAGTTGGCGAGGAGGGTGACGGTCGGTTCCTGCCCGAGGGCGCGTACGCCGATCACGACGGCCGCCGCCAGGACGGCCAGGCAGCTCGCCACGACGGTGACGGTGCGGACCAGACGGCGGGAGGAGCGGGACGGGGGGCCGGGGGCGGCCGTCACGGGGCCGCCGGGGCAGGCGCTCACCGGGGCCTGAACCGGTAGTCGGCGATGTGCCGCCGCAGGCCTGTCTCGGCCAGTGTCATGAGCAGGATGCCTCCGATCAGGATCCACACCGCCGCCGCCGCGCGGAAGCCGGTGTGCGCCAGGTACGAGGCGGTGTCCTGACCCGCCTCGGGAATCCGCCGTCCGGTCAGTGAGCGGTCGAGCAGGACACGGGTGTCCGTCATGCCCTGCTGGGTCCATACGGTGAACAGCACGGCGGTGACGACTCCGCCGGCCAGCAGGACCAGGGCGCCGAGCAGCTGGCGGTTGAAGCGGCGCCGGAAGCGGCGGCGGAGGAAGAGCTGGGTCTCCAGGAGCGCCGCGGCGAGGGCGAGGCCCAGCAGCAGGGTCACGACCCAGACGAGCCACATCATCGGGCCGAACGAGGTCTGCTGCTGCACGGCGTGGCGCTGCTGGCGTTGCAGGGCCGTCAGGCGGGCCTGGATCCCGGAGTGCTCCTCCGTCAGGACGCTGGTGGCGTAGCTCAGGTAGGCCTCGCGCAACGCGCTGCCGTCGGGCTGGAGTTGGGACTGCTGGACCTTGACCGCGTAGACGGTGATCAGTCCGGCGATGGTCTGCAGGGTCTGCCGGCCTCCCGTTCCTCCGACGTCGTCCGCGGCGGCGGCCGACAGGCTCTCCACGGCGACGGAGATCTGCCTCTGGAAGTCGCTGGTCGGTGCCGCCGAGTTGGCGGCCTTCTGGGCCTGGCCGAGGGCGTACTGCGCGGTGTCGAGGGAGAGCACGGCCGGGGCGCTGGAGGTGCGCAGCGGGTTCGCGTCCCCGTGCACGCCCTGGTACGACAGGAACAGGGACAGCGTGAGCAGGGCCGACAGGGTCAGCAGCAGGCGGTGGCGGACCGCGAGGTCGTGGGCGGTCGTACTGCCGCCCTCCGGCGGAGGCTGTCCGACGCCGAGGAGCCGGGCGAGCGGGCGGCGCGGCGAACGCCCTGGTGCACGGCGGTCGGCCGGGACGGTGCGCCGACGCGACCGGACCCCCGGCCCCGCGGCCACGCCGGCGCCGGCGCCCGGCGCGGTGCCGGCACTCGGAGCGGGGGCGGCGCCCGGGGTGGGGGCGGCGCCCGAGATGGGGGCGGTGCCCGAGATGGGTTCGCCGCCGGCGTCGCTGCCGGGCTTCGTGCCTCTGCCGGTGCTCATGCGGACCCCCTCAGCAGCCGCCCGCAATCGCCCCCGCAGTACACGGAGTCGGCGGGACCGAGCCAGGTGCAGTACGGGCACTCGACGAGTCCGTCGGCACGGCCGGGGAACGGGGGTCCGGCGACGCCGGGCGGGGAAGGAACGCCCGCCCCGGCACGAGCCCCGGCCCCGGCACCAGCACCAGCACCGGGCCCGTCGCCGGGCCCGGCACCGGGTGATCCGGAGACGCCGTCCCCGCGGCGCACGGGGACACCGGCCCCGCGCGAGGGGGCAGCACTGTCGCTCTCCGGCCCCGCAGCGGCCCTCCCGTGCCCGGGCGGTGCAGGCGCTGCCCCTCCCCCGGCCCCGGACGTCGAGCCGCCCCCCGGGGCCCCGGAGGCCTCGGTTCCGGTCGGCGTCGGTGGTGTCGGGTGTGCGGCCGACGGCTGCTGCGAGGCCGTCGTCAGGGCGCTGGAGAGGATCAGGTGCTGCCAGTCGACGCTCTTGAGGCCGGCCCGGACCCGGGCGGTGCCCGGTGCCGCCTCGATCTGCCGGAGCGCGGTGAGCAGCTGGGTGTCGCCCAGTTCGGCGGCCAGGGCGAGCGCGTGGGCGAGGGCGCGGTCGGCCATGGCGTTGCCGTCCGGGCCGCGCAGCCAGGCGCGGTAGGCGCGCACGACGGCGGCGCTCGCCTGCTGGTACAGCTCGTGCCGGCGGACGCCGGGATGCTGCCGGGAGGCGTCGAGCGGGTTGTCGGTCCAGCGCACCAGGACCGGCTGCGGCGGGGGCAGCCGTACCGGCCGGCCGAAGTCGGGCACGACGATCTCCACGGCGGCGAGCTGCAGGTCCTCGCCGGTCTCCCGGCCGGTCGGGTCGGCGGTCAGGACGACCTGGAAGTGCCGTACCTCGTCGCCCCAGGCGCGGGTGACGTACTCCGCGCCGCGCCCGCCGGAACCGGCCGTGACGGGCAGCAGTTCCTGCTCGCTGGGCACCACCTGTTTGACCTGGCGGATCACCGTGCCCGGGGTGGGGGTGAGCCGGATGCGCAGCTCGGGCACCGCCGTGCCGAGCAGTCCGGCCACCAGTTCCTCGTAAGCCGTGGTCAGTTCGGACTCGGCGCGGACGGCCCGGGCCCGGCCGTGCAGCCGCTTGGTGATGCGCAGCAGCAGCTCGGCGTCCCAGTCGTCGCCGATGCCCCAGGCGTCGCAGACGAACCGGCCGTCGCAGGCGTCGAGCGCGTTGTCCAGGGGCATGGCGGCCCGGTGGTCGTGTTCGTTGTGTCCGTCGGTGAGCAGCAGGACGTGTTTGACGGGGGCGGGGTGGTCCTTGAGCAGCCAGCGGGCGAGGTCGAGCCAGCTGCCGATGGCGGTGCCGCCGTCGGCGTCCAGGATCCGGATGGAGCGTTCTGCGGCCTGGCGTTCGGCGGGTCCGGCGACTGCGAGCACCGGGCGGCCGGGTCCGGGGTGGACCAAGGTGGCGTCGAACCGCCCGGAGAGCACGGCGAACGCGGTGCCGTCGGGCAGCATCCGGACGGCGGCCACGGTGGCGTCCTTGGCCGCGTGCAGTTTGGCGGCCGGGTGGAGCATCGAGCGGGAGGTGTCGACGATCAGCACCTCGGCCAGCGCGGGTCCGGTGCCGGTGACGGGCGCGCCGGCGTGTTCCGGGACGTCCGGGCCGCGGACGCCGATCTCCAGGATGGCGTGCATGTCGCGGTCGGTCCCGCGCCGGGCCGGGTCCGGCACGGCGGGCAGTTCCTTCTGCTGACCGACCGCGAGCGTCACCTCGGTCTCCTCGGCCACGGTCATCGGTGCTTCTCCCAGTGGGGTCGTGGATGGGTCAGAACGTGGTCATCGGCCGGACCGCGTGGGCCAGGTCGAGCAGGCGGCCGTGCCGGCCCGCGGTGCGGGCCTGCGCGGCCAGCTGCCGGAAGGACTGCTCCAGCAGGGTGCGCAGGCTGTCCTCGTCGCCGGGCCCGAGGAGGTCCCCGGCCGGGAACTCCGGTCCCCAGCCCTGGTCCGGCCGGCTGTGCAGGGCGTTCTCGCGGACCTCGGCGACCAGCCGGGCCCGGGACTCGCCGGCCGCGGCGCCGCCGTCCAGACGGAGTCCCGGCAGTCGGCGGGCCGCGTCCCGCAGGCCGGCCGGGGTGGGCGGGCTGCCGCGCAGGACGCCCGCGCGGATGCGTACGGCCGCGATGCGGGCGGCGTCGTGGTGCCGGGAGGTGGCGGGGACCTCGTCCAGGACGTGGACGGCGGCGTCCCGGTCGTCTCCGGCCAGGTGGCCGCGGGCCAGGCCGAAGGCGGCGGCGGTGTGCGCGGAGTCCCGTTTCCAGACGGCCTCGTAGAACCGCATGGCCCGGGCCGGGCGTCCGCCGCTGGTGTGCTCGGCGCAGTAGCCGAGGGCGAGTTTGGGCACGTACTCGCCGGGGAGCGCGCGGTGGACGGCGTCGAAGCAGACGCCGGCCCGGTCCACCTCGCCCCTGCTGAGGTGCAGCACGCCGTGGTGCCAGGCGATGCGCCAGTCGTGCCCGGCGCGTTCGCCGAGCTGGGTCTCGGCCTCGGCGAGCCAGCTCTCCGCCGCCTGCTGCTCGCCCTTGCGGAGGTAGGCCCTGCACAGCCACAGCGCGGTCTCGGGGGTGCCGAGGCGGGATTCGTGGGGCCACTGCCGGGCGACCCGGTCGGGGGCGTCGGGCGGGAAGGTGTCGAGCAGCAGGGCGGCGCCGTCGCCGGGATCGGGGACCGGCTCGGGGAGGGCGCCGGCGACCTCGGCGGCAGGGGGCGGGGAGACGTCCAGGGCGACGGGCTGTTCACCTGGGCGCGCGGTCCAGTGGTCCAGGGAGGGTATCGCGCCGAGTCCGGCGTCCAGGCTGGCACCGGTGGCGCGGAACCGGGTGGAACTCTCCGGCAGCTGCTCGCCGAACTGCAGGGAGCGGAACTCGCGCAGGACCTCCCAGAGTTGGCGGGACATCTCGGCGGCCGAGCGGAACCGGGCGCGGGGTTCGGCGTGGGTGGCGCGGTCGATGAGCCGGCGGAAGGAGTCGGGGGCGAGTCCGCGGGCGGGTTCGATGCCGCGGGCGAGGGTCTCGAGGGTCATGCCGACGGTGTAGAGGTCGCTGTCGACGTGCCAGCCGCGTCGGTCGATCTCCTCCTTCGGCGGGGCGAAGCCGGCCGTGTAGACGTAGGCGGAGGTGCGGTCGCCGATGGCGCGGACGGCGCCGAGGTCGATGACCTTGATCGCCCGGCCGAAGTGGATGACGTTGGCGGGCTTCATGTCGCAGTAGAGGAGCCCGCGTTCGTGCATGTACTCCAGGGCACCGAGGATCTTGCAGCCGTAGGTGAGGACGTGGTCGAGGCGGGGGCGGCCGTGGAAGATCCGCTCGGCGTCGTCGGCGTCGAAGAGCTGCTGCAGGGAGCGTCCGCCGATGTAGTCCATGACCAGGTAGCCGGTGGGTGAGCTGCCGGGCACGTGGTGTTCGGCGTAGGTGATGATGCGGACGATGTCGGGGTGGTGGAGGTCGGTGAGGGAACGGCGTTCCTCGACGGCGGTGCGTCGGGCGAGGGCGTCGTGGACGTTGATCTGGCCCTTGAGCGCGACCCTGTGACCGTCGGCGCGGGTGTCCTCGGCGAGGTACACCCAGCCGAGGCCGCCGTGGGCGAGGCAGCCGAGGACGCGGTAGTGGTCCGCGACGAGGTGGCCGGGGGCGAGCTGGGGCAGGAACGAGTAGGGCGTGCCGCAGCGCGGGCAGCGGCCGCTGGCGCGGGCGGGCTGGCCGCCGTAGCCGACGCCGATGGTCATGGTGCAGCCGTCGGCGCCGCAGCGCCGGCCCCCGGTGGGCGGGCGGGGGTTCTCGACCAGCACTTCGTCGGGGACGGGCACCTCGGGCAGTACGACGAGTCCGTGCTGGTCGAGGTCGCCGACGCCGGCGACGGCGTGGACGGTGGCCGGGCCGGGGGTGTCCGCCGCGGGGGCGGCCGGGGGCCGGGCCGGTGGTGCGACGCGCGGTTCGGCGTGCCGGTGGCCGCAGGTGTCGCAGTAGCCGGTGCCCATGATGTGGCCCGCGCAGCCGGGCCGGACACACGAGGTCACGAAGCGCCTTCCTTTCCGGATGCGGTGGCGGAGCAGAAGCCGACGAACCGCTCCACGGCGGCCTCGGCCCGCTCGATGTCGCAGGGACTGTGCCGCAGCAGCGACAGGGCGTCCTCGTAGAGCCGGTATGCCTCCATGACCCGGTCGCCGTGGGCGGCGGCCCGCTGCCGGCACAGCGGCCACTCGGCGCCGACCCGGCCGAGGAGTTCGTCGCGGCGCCGCAGCCGGGCGTCGAGCAGTTCGATGGCCTCCTCCAGGCGCCGCCGGCGGCGGCCGACGGCGGCCTCGAAGGTGAACAGCAGGTCGGCACGCCCGGGTTCGCGCTCCTGTTCCGGAGTGTGGGCGACCCAGGCGCGCAGCATCACGGTGCGCCGCACGCCGGCCGAGGCCCGCTCCAGCAGCCGGCGGTGGCCGGGGCCGGGCAGCACGCGGTCCCGGCGCGCCTCGAGCGCGGGCCCCAGCTCGTCGGTGACCCGGCGCAGTTCGGTGTGCAGGCGGACCCAGCGCTCGCGCAGCGGGCGGTGGACGAGCGTCTCGGCGGCCCGGTCGGCGCTGTCGCCGGGGCGGAACACCAGCAGCAGCCGGGCCCCCTGCCGGGCGAGCCGGTCCGACAGGCCGAGCAGGGCGTCCGGTTCGGCCGCCTCGTCCACGGCGACCAGGACGGCGGCCAGGGGGAGGCGCAGCGTGCCGAGCCGTTCGGGCCGGGGGTCGTCGCGGATGCCGAGGCGTTCGGCGATCCGGTCCATGACCTCGGCGGCCGTGAGTCCCTTGACGTCCAGGGCGAGGTCGTGGGCGCCGGCGGGCGGTACGGTCTCGGGCGGGTCGTGGCTGACGGCGCTGGTGTTGCGGTGGGTGCGCAGTTCCCGGTCGGCGAGGGTGACGGCCCGCTGCAGGGTGAAGGCGCGGTCGCCGGTGGCGGGGACGACGGTGACGAGGACCGGCCAGCCCTCGCCGCGGAACCAGGCGGTGAGTTCGGTGGCGAACGGGACGTCGAGCCGGCCCGCGGCGGCGCTGGTGCTGGTGCGCAGCCGCGGGTCGACGGCCTCGGCGCCGTCCGTCCAGGCGGCGACCTGCGGGAGATGGCTGAGGATGGTCTCGGTCGGACTCATGTAGCTGAAGACGGAGCCCGGCCCCTCGTCCACGCTGAGGACGATGCCGATGACCTCGTCGGTGGCGTGGTCGACGACTCCGCCGCCGCTGAAGCCGGGGGCGGCGCGTTCGTCGGGGGTGAGCGGCCGCAGCTGCACCTGGCTGTCCCGGCCGCGGGCGGCGACCAGGGTGGCGCCGTGCCAGCGCCCGCCGTCGTCGCCGGCCGGGAAGCCGTACATGCTGACGGGTCCGTGGGGAGCGGCGAGCCGGTAGAGCCGGGTCGTGTGCTCGGCGGGCAGCGGCGCGGCCAGCCGCAGCAGTGCGAGGTCGCCGATGCGGTCACCGAAGGCGTCCGCGCGCGGGGGCACGTGCTCGTCGGGAAGGACGGTGGCGGCGACGGCGGCGAGGCCGGGTACGCCGACGAGGCGGACGGCGTAGGACCGGCCGGGATCGACCACGTGGCCGGCGGTGAGTACCCGGCGGGGGGCGAGCAGCACCCCCGCGCCGAGCACCCGCCCGTCCGGCGCCTCGATGCGCGCGATCCAGGACGGCGTCCGTAAGCGCGATGTGACGACTCGCTCCCCCGTGCGCGTCATGCCCCCGAGGTTACTCCGCGTACCCGTCCGGTACTACTGGTGTGCGCGGGGTCGTTGCGACGACGAGATCACGGCCGCCCTGACCTCCGGGGCCGACCCGCCTGGAGGCCCTGCCGGCCGCCGGCCTCGCCGGGCGCCCCCCGCGCCGCGGACCGGGCCTGGACCCCGCCGAGCGCCGCCAGCACCGCCGAGTCGCTGACCTGCTCGAAGTCGTCGTACCACTGGCCGACCGCACAGAAGCCGGCCGGGCGGCAGGGGCAGACGACCTCGTCCGCCTCGTTGGCGAGCAGATCGAGGGAGCCGGGGGCGCCGACCGGCACGGCGAGGACGAGGCGGGCGGGGGCGCGGCGGCGGACGTGGCGCAGGGCCGCGCGGGCGGTGGCGCCGGTGGCCAGTCCGTCGTCGATCACGATCACCGTGCGGCCCTCGAGGTCGGGCGCCGGCCGGCCGCCGCGGTAGCGCCGCTCGCGGCGGTGCAGTTCCTCTCGCTCGCGGGCCACCGCCGCGGCGAGGGAGTCCTCGGTGAGGCCGAGCCCGGCGAGGGTGCCGGCGTCGAAGAGCGGCGGGTCGTCCGCGGCGAGCGCGCCGACCGCGAACTCCCGGTGGTGCGGGGCGCCGATCTTCCGGACGACGAGCACGTCGAGCGGGGCCCCGAGGGCCCGGGCGACCGGTTCGGCGACCGCGACCCCGCCGCGGGGCAGGGCGAGGACGAGGACCGGGGCGTCCAGTGCGCCCTGTTCGCGCAGGCCGACGAGGATTCCGGCGAGTTTCCGGCCGGCTTCGGCACGGTCCCGGAAGCGCATGGGTGGTCCTTCCGCCGGGTTTGCCGCCCCCCTGCAATCCATGGTGCTACGGCGGCATCCCCCACCCCGAGAATTCAAACAAATGCTCTATACACACAGTGTATAGTCCGGGCATGCCTCTACTGACCGAAACGATCCCGGCCCCTGACCACGCGACCAGGAAGATGCGCGGCACGCCCCGAAGGTTGCGTCTTTCCGCGCTCGCGTCCGCGGCGGCCTGTCTGGCCCTCACGCTGTCCGGCTGCGCCCAGGTCGACACGACGGCGCCCAGTACCGTGCGAGCCGAGGCGGCGCACGGGGCACCGGCGAAGTTCGGGACCGTCGACTGCCGACAGGCCAAGTGCATCGCGCTCACCTTCGACGCGGGGCCCAGCGAGAACTCGGCGCGGCTGCTGGACATCCTCAAGGAGAAGAAGGTGCCGGCGACCTTCTTCCTGCTCGGCAAGCGGCACATCGAGAAGTACCCCGAGCTGGTCAAGCGGATGGCGGACGAGGGCCACGAGGTCGCGAGCCACACCTGGGACCACAAGATCCTCACCCGGATATCCGACGCCCAGATACGCCAGGAACTGAAGCGCCCCAACGACGCGATCGAGCGGCTCACCGGGCACAAGCCGACGCTGATGCGCCCGCCGCAGGGCCGTACCGACGCGAACGTGCACGAGATCTGCAAGGAGCTGGGCCTGGCGGAGGTGCTGTGGAGCGTGACCGCCAAGGACTACACGACCAACGACTCGGCGCTCATCACCCAGCGCGTCCTCGATCAGGCCTCCCGGGACGGGATCATCCTGCTGCACGACATCTACGAGGGCACCGTGCCGGCCGTCCCGGGCATCATCGACGCGCTGAAGGCCCGCGGGTACGTCTTCGTGACCGTCCCCCAGCTGCTGGCGCCCGGCAAGGCCGAGCCCGGCACGGTGTACCGCCCGTAGACCAGCGGGCCGCGGGGCGGCACGGTCGGGCAGGCACCGGCGGCGAGGGGTGCCGCGGCACGCCGTGTGCGTGTCCGGTGGTGTCGTCGGTGCGGCACGGGCGCCGGGAAGCCCGGCCGCGGTACGGCGCCTCGTCCGCCGGCTGTTTCCGGGTACGACTCCTCACGGACACCGGAATACGCCGCCGGACCGAGACCTGCGGTCATTCCGCAGGTGACCGGCGGTCATTGCCTACGATCGTGCCGTGCCCACCATCTCGTTCGAACGCACGGCCCCCCTCCCGCTCGAGGAGACGTGGCGCCGGCTCACGGAGTGGCCCCGCCACGCCGACGCGGTCCCGCTGACCCGCATCAGGGTCCTCACGCCCGCGCCGACCCGCGAGGGCACACGTTTCGTGGCCCGCACGGGCGTGGGCCCGCTCGCCGTCGCCGACGTCATGGAGGTGACGGTCTGGCGCCCGCCGGCCGCCGGTGAGGGCGGCCTGTGCCGGCTGGAGAAACGCGGCCGGATGATCCTCGGCTGGGCGGAGATCGAGGTGCGGCCGGGTCCCGGGGGCCGCAGCCGGGTGGTGTGGCGGGAGGAGCTGCGGGTGCGCCTGCTGCCCCGCGCCTTCGACGGCGTCCTGAAGTCGGCGTCCCTGCTGATGTTCGGCCGCGCGGTGAACCGGCTGCTCAGGCGGGCGTGAGCCGGTCCCGGCGGTCAGTCCTCGCGGCCGGACCAGCCCTTGCGGCCGGTCCCTCGCAGGCCCGCTCGCTCCTCGCAGGCCCGGTCAGTCCTTGCGGGCCCGCTCAGTCCTTGCGGGCCCGGTCACTCCTCGCAGGCCCGGTCAGTCCTTGCGGCCGGTCACCGCGACCGTCACGCCCAGGCCGATCATCGTCAGACCGCCCGCTCCCCCGACCGCGGCCAGGCGCCGGGGTGACCGGGCGAACCAGTCCCGGGCCGCGGAGGCGCCCAGCCCCCACACGCTGTCGGAGATCACGGCGATGATGTTGAAGACCAGTCCGAGCAGCAGCATCTGCGCCGGGACGTGCCCTGCGTCGCGGTTCACGAACTGGGGCAGCACGGCGGCGAAGAACACCATCGTCTTGGGGTTGGCGACGCCGACGGCGAACCCTTCCCAGAGCGTGCGCAGGCTGCCGTGCGCGGGGCCGCCGGACTCCGCGACCGCGGCCCCCAGGGAACCGCGCTGCCGCCACGCCTTGACGCCGAGGTGGACGAGGTAGGCGGCGCCCGCCAGCTTCAGCGTGGTGAAGACGACGACGGAGCGCTCCACGACGGATCCGACGCCGAGCGCCACGGCCGCCACGAGGAGGTACGCGCCGAGCGTGTTGCCGGCCACGGTGGTCAGCGCGGCGCGGCGCCCGTGCGCCAGGGCCCGTCCGATCACGAACAGAACGCTGGGGCCGGGCACCAGGATGAGCAGGAAGGAGAGGGCGGCGAAGGCCGCCAGCCGGTCGGCGGACACCATGCCGTCATGCAACACAGTGGGGGCAGCGGACCGCAAACGGATTTCCCGACGGACCGGCCCGCTCGCGGACCCGTCCGCACGGCCCACGCGCACCCGGCGGGCTGCTCACGAAGGCGAGTGGGGCGCCGGCCTGGGCGGCGACGGTGCGGTCCGGCTCGGGGTGGCCGCCGAAACCGCCGGCGTACGACCCGTCGGGCCGGACGAGGAGGGCGCGGCCCCGCAGCCGTGCCGGTCCCTGTGCGATCCGCGCGACCGCCGCCGCCTCCCCACGAGCGGCGGCGGCCGGCGCGGTCGCGACCACCGGCCGGGCGGGACCGTCCGCCCGGACCGGGGTGACGAGGATGTCGATGACGCCGCCACAGGTCAGGCCGACGGCGAAGGCATCCTCGTCGCTGTACCCGACGGGCTCGAGGACGGTCTCCCCGTCCTCGAGCGCCTGCCGGCACAGCTCGTACACGGCGCCCTCCACGCATCCGCCGGAGACCGAGCCGATGGCCGTGCCGTCGGCGTCCACCGCGAGGGCGGCGCCGGGCTGGCGTGGGGCGCTGCCCCCGACGGCCACCACGGTGGCCACGGCGAAGTCACGGCCCTGCTCGACCCACCGGTTGAGTTCGTCGGCGATGTCCAGCATGTCTCGGTCTCCTGGCGGTGTTGCGCGAGGGGTGCGGCTCCGGCTACTTCACGCCGAGCCAGCCCTCGATGGGGTGAAGGGCGAAGTAGACGAGGAAGATGACCGTCAGACCCCACATGAAGGCGCCGATCTCGCGGGCCTTGCCCTGCGCCGCCTTGATGGCGACGTAGGAGATGACGCCGGCGGCGACACCGGTGGTGATGGTGTACGTGAACGGCATCAGGACGACGGTCAGGAAGACGGGGATCGCGGTGGCGCGGTCGGCCCAGTCCACGTGCCGGGCGTTCATCAGCATCATGGCGCCGATGACGACCAGGGCTGCGGAGGCCACTTCCTGCGGGACGATCGCGGTGACCGGGGTGAAGAAGAGGCAGGCCGCGAAGAACAGGCCGGTGACGACCGAGGAGAGACCCGTGCGGGCGCCTTCGCCGACGCCGGTGGCCGACTCGATGAACACCGTCTGGCCGGAGCCACCCGCCACACCACCGATCGCGCCGCCGGCGCCGTCGATGAACAGCGCCTTCGACAGGCCCGGCATACGGCCCTTGTCGTCGGCCAGTTCGGCCTCGGTGCCGACGCCGATGATGGTGGCCATCGCGTCGAAGAAGCCGGCGAGGACGAGGGTGAAGACGATCATGCCGATCGTCATCGCGCCGACCTTCTCCCAGCCGCCGAACTCCACCTGCCCGAGGAGCGAGAAGTCGGGCATGGAGACCGCGCCGTGCAGCTCGGGCGCTCCGTTGGCCCACTGCTCGGGGTCGATGACGCCGAGCCCGTTGAGGACGGCGGCGACGACCGTGCCGGAGACGATTCCGATCAGGATCGCGCCGGGGACGTTCCGGGCCTGCAGCATGAAGATCAGCAGCAGGGTGCCGGCGAAGAGCAGCACCGGCCAGCCGGCGAGTTCACCGGCGGGGCCGAGGGTGACCGGGGTGCCCTTGCCCTGGTGCACGAAGCCGGACTTGTAGAAGCCGATGAGGGCGATGAACAGGCCGATGCCCATGGTGATGCCGTGCTTGAGCGCGAGCGGGATCGCATTCATGATCATCTCGCGCAGGCCGGTGACGACCAGCAGCATGATGACGACGCCGTACATCACGCACATGCCCATGGCCTGCGGCCAGGTCATGTTGGGGGCGACCTGCGAGGAGAGGACGCCGGAGACGGAGAGGCCGGCGGCGAGGGCGAGCGGCACCTTGCCGACGAAGCCCATGAGCAGCGTGGTGACGGCCGCGGCGAGCGCGGTCGCCGTGATCAGCGCCTTCTGGCCGAGCGTGTCCCCGGCCGCGTCCTTACCGGACAGGATGAGGGGGTTGAGCAGGAGGATGTAGGCCATCGCCATGAAGGTGGTGATGCCGCCGCGCACCTCACGCGCGACCGTGGATCCTCTTCTGGATATGTGGAAGTACCGGTCGAGCCAGGACCGCCCGGCCGGGACGCGGCTGCCATCGCCCGCGTCGTCGGCTGCGGTCCTGGGCTCCACTGACTGCTGGGTCATGGTGCCAACTCCCAAGGTTCAAAGGGGCACCCGCGAACCGCCTTTGCGGACACGGGATTTGGGATTGGACGACCCGGGGGACGGCCCGAGACGAACGAATTTCCTGTACTTCAAGGACCGCGAGCGGAGCGGAACTCAAAGGTGGTTCCTCCGGGCGGCGCGGCGGAGTGTGTGACGTTCCCTGCGCCGCCCGGAGAGCTTTCGGTGTTACGCGGTCCCCGTCAGGTGCTCGGGCCGCACCGGAGTGCGGTCGAGTTCCAGCCCGGTCGCGTCCCGGATCGCCGCGAGGACGGCCGGTGTGGACGACAGGGTCGGGGCCTCGCCGATGCCGCGCAGCCCGTACGGGGCGTGCGGGTCGGCGAGTTCGAGCACGTCGACCGGGATGGTCGGCGTGTCGAGGATGGTGGGGATCAGGTAGTCCGTGAAGGAGGGGTTCCTGACCTTGGCCGTCCTGGGGTCGACGACGATCTCTTCCATGACGGCCATGCCGAGGCCCTGGGTCGTGCCGCCCTGGATCTGGCCGAGGACGGAGAGCGGGTTGAGGGCCTTGCCGACGTCCTGGGCGCAGGCCAGTTCGACGACCTTGACCAGGCCCAGCTCGGTGTCGACCTCGACCACCGCGCGGTGTGCGGCGAAGGAGTACTGGACGTGTCCGTTGCCCTGGCCGGTGCGCAGGTCGAAGGCCTCGGTCGGCCGGTGCCGCCACTCCTCCTCGACCTCCACGACCTCCTCCTCCAGGACGTCGGCCAGGTCGCCGAGGACCTCGCCGCCCTCGGTGACGACCTTGCCGCCCTCCAGCAGGAGTCCGGCGGTGGCCCAGGCCGGGTGACAGGAGCCGAACTTGCGGCGCCCGATCTCCAGGACCTTCTCGCGGACCAGCTCGCACGAGTTCTTCACGGCGCCGCCGGTGACGTAGGTCTGCCGGGAGGCCGAGGTCGAACCCGCCGAGCCCACCCGGGTGTCGGCCGGGCGGATGGTCACCTGGGTGACGCCGAGTTCGGTGCGGGCGATCTGGGCGTGGACGGTGACACCGCCCTGGCCGACCTCCGCCATCGCGGTGTGCACGGTCGCGACCGGCTCACCGTTGATGACCTCCATGCGCACCCTGGCGGTGGAGTAGTCGTCGAAGCCCTCGGAGAAGCCGACGTTCTTGATGCCGACCGCGTAGCCGACGCCCCGTACGACGCCCTCGCCGTGCGTGGTGTTGGACAGGCCGCCGGGCAGCTGCCGTACGTCGGGGCCCTCGCTGGACTCCCACTGGCGCTCGGGCGGCATGGGCATCGCCTTGACGCGGCGCAGGAGTTCGGCGACCGGGGCCGGGGAGTCGACCGGCTGCCCGGTCGGCATGAGGGTCCCCTGCTCCATGGCGTTGCGCTGCCGGAACTCCACCGGGTCCATGCCGAGCCGCTTCGCCAGCTTGTCCATCTGCGCCTCGTAGGCGAAGCACGCCTGGACCGCGCCGAAGCCGCGCATGGCGCCGCAGGGCGGGTTGTTGGTGTACAGGGCGATGGCCTCGATGTCGACGTCGTCGACGGCGTAGGGGCCGACGGAGAGGGAGGAGGCGTTGCCGACGACCGCCGGGGAGGCGGAGGCGTAGGCGCCGCCGTCCAGGACGATCCTGCACTTCATGTGCGTGAGCTTGCCGTCCTTGGTCGCGCCGTGCTCGTAGTGGAGCTTCGCCGGGTGGCGGTGGACGTGCCCGAAGAAGGACTCGAACCGGTTGTAGACCATCTTCACCGGCTTGCCGGTGCGCAGCGCCAGCAGGCAGGCGTGGATCTGCATGGACAGGTCCTCGCGGCCGCCGAACGCGCCGCCTACACCGGAGAGCGTCATCCGCACCTTGTCCTCGGGCAGGCCGAGTACGGGCGCGATCTGGCGCAGGTCGGAGTGGAGCCACTGGGTGGCGATGTAGAGGTGGACGCCGCCGTCCTCCTCGGGCACGGCGAGGCCGGACTCGGGGCCGAGGAAGGCCTGGTCCTGCATGCCGAAGGTGTACTCGCCCTCGACGATCACGTCGGCCCGCCTCCGGGCCCGGGCCACATCGCCGCGGACGATCGGCTGGCGGTGAACGATGTTGGGGTGCGGGACGTGCCCGCAGTGGTGGTCGTCGCGGCCCTCGTGGACGAGGATCGCGTCCGGGGCGGTCGCGGAGGCCTCGTCGGTGATGACCGGCAGCTCCCGGTACTCCACCTTGATCCTGGCGGCGGCGCGGCGGGCCGTCTCCGGGTGATCGGCGGCGACGATCGCGACCGGCTCGCCGTGGTGGCGCACCTTGCCGTGCGCGAGGACCGGGGTGTCCCGGATCTCCAGGCCGTAGTTCCTCACCCCGGTGGGCAGGTCGTCGTAGGTCATGACGGCGTACACGCCCGCCGTGGCCAGGGCCTGGGAGGTGTCGATCGACACGATCTCGGCGTGCGCGACGGTGGAGCGCAGGATCTGGCCCCACAGCATGTCCTCGTGCCACAGGTCGGACGAGTAGGCGAACTCGCCGGTGACCTTGAGGATGCCGTCCGGGCGCAGCGTGGACTCGCCGACGCCGCCCCTGGCCCGGGAGCCCTGAGTGATCTTCGAGGGAGCGCCGACGGGGGCACCGCCCCGCACGGACGGGATGGGAAGCTCGGGGGAGGGCATCGTCAGACCTCCTCGGACCGACGGGCGGCCGCGAGGCGGACCGCGTCCATGATCTTCTCGTAGCCCGTGCAGCGGCACAGGTTGCCCGACAGCGCCTCACGGATGTCGGCGTCGGACGGGTTCGGGTTGCGCTCCAGGAGTTCGTCGGAGGCGACGAGCAGACCCGGGGTGCAGAAGCCGCACTGGACGGCGCCGGCGTCGATGAACGCCTGCTGGACCGGGGAGAGTCCCGCGTCCTCGCCGGTCCCCGGGCCGGTGCCCTCGGCCTGCCACCTCCTGGCCTCGTCCAGCGGGGTGCCGCACGCGCCGGTCGCGCAGCCGCCCGCGGCACGCTGCCGGGCGAACTGCGCGAGGCCCTCGACGGTCACCACGTCACGGCCCTCGACCTGGCCGGCCGCGACCAGGCAGGCGCAGACCGGCACACCGTCCAGGCGTACGGTGCAGGAGCCGCACTCGCCCTGCTCACAGGCGTTCTTGGAACCCGGCAGACCGAGGCGCTCGCGCAGGACGTAGAGCAGGGACTCGCCCTCCCAGACGTCGTCGGCCTCCTGCGGACGTCCGTTCACGGTGAAGTTGACGCGCATCACGCGGCTCCCTCCGGTGCGGGGCGGGCGCCACGGTAGGACTCCCAGGTCCAGGTGAGCGTCCTGCGGGCCATGACGCCGACCGCGTGCCGACGGTAGTTCGCGGTGCCCCGGACGTCGTCGATCGGGTTGCAGGCGGCGGAGCACAGGTCCGCGAACCGCTTGGCGACCGACGGGGTGATGATCTTTCCGGTGTCCCAGAAGCCGCCCTCCTCCAGGGCCGCGTTCAGGAAGTCCTCGGCGGCCCCGGCCCGCACCGGGGTGGGCGCGGCCGAGCCGATGCCGGTGCGCACGGTCCGGGTCGCGGGGTGCAGGGCGAGACCGAAGGCGCACACGGCGATGACCATGGCGTTGCGGGTGCCCACCTTCGAAAACTGCTGCGGGCCGTCGGCCTTCTTGACGTGCACGGCGCGGATCAGCTCGTCGGGCCGGAGCGCGTTGCGCTTGACGCCCGTGTAGAACTCGTCGACCGGGATGAGCCGGGTGCCGCGGGCCGCCGACTCCACCTCCACCTCGGCGCCGGCCGCGAGCAGGGCGGGGTGGGCGTCGCCGGCGGGCGAGGCGGTGCCGAGGTTGCCGCCGACGCCGCCGCGGTTGCGGATCTGCGGGGAGGCGACCGTGTGCGAGGCGAGCGCCAGGCCCGGCAGCTCGGCACGCAGGTTCTCCATGATCTTCGTGTACGGCACGGAGGCGCCCAGCCGTACGCTCTCCGCGCCGGTCTCCCATTCGTAGAGATCGACGATCCGGTTCAGGTCGAGCAGGTACTCCGGCCGGCGGTGGTCGAAGTTGATCTCGACCATCACATCGGTGCCGCCCGCGATCGGCACAGCGGTGGGGTGCTCCGCCTTGGCGGCGAGCGCCTCCTCCCAACTGGCGGGACGAAGGAAGTCCATGACCGGCTCTCTTCTTCGTGGGTCGTTCAGATTGAGCCAATCCGTCTGCGGCTGGCGCGGCTCGTTCATGTCCTGTTAACGCGGAGTGGACTCAGTACACCGCCCCGTACTCGGGCGGGGTCAGTCACCGAAACCATGAAGGAGTTCGCTGGCCAGGCCGAGCATCTTGTAGATTCGTATGAACGGGGGCCCTCAGTAGCCTCCCGGATTTCCTGGAAAAACGCAGGAAACAGCACGGAGACCCCGGAATGCGCGCCCACGCGTCCCGTTCCGGGCGGCTCCCACGTCACCTTCCATGATCCATCGTAGGTTTCGAGACAAAGAACGGCGGCGACGAGATGCGGCTGCGCGCACTGCTGGACACCGATGCGCTGGGCCTGCGGCTGCTCGGCGGCGAGGACGAGCTGGACCGCTCGGTCCGTGGGGTCATGACCACCGACCTGCGCGACCCGAGCCGCTACCTCTCCGGCGGTGAGCTGGTCCTGACGGGCCTGGCCTGGCGCCGGGACGCCGACGACTCCGAGCCCTTCGTCCGCATCCTGGTGCAGGCCGGGGTCGCGGGGCTCGCGGCCGGCGAGGCCGAGCTGGGCGATGTGCCGGACGACCTGGTGCTGGCCTGCGCCCGGCACCGGCTGCCGCTGTTCGCGGTGCACGAGTCGGTGGCCTTCGCGACGATCACCGAGCATGTGGTCCGGCAGGTCTCCAGCGAGCGCGCCGGGGACCTGGCGGCCGTCGTGGACCGGCACCGCCGGATGATGACCTCGGGACCGGCGGGCGGCGGCCCGGACGTGGTCCTGGACCTGCTCGGCTCCGACCTGGACCTGCGGGCCTGGGTGCTCTCCCCCACCGGCCGCCTGATCGCCGGCTCCGAGGTCACGGGCCCCACGCTGCCCGCCGAGACCTGCGCGAAGCTCGCCGCCGAGCACCTGGCAGCCACCCGGACCGGCCGTCGCGGCCCGCACCGGGTGCTGCTGGCCGGCAACACGTACTCGCTGTTCCCCGTCCGCTCCTCCGGCCGGGCCCCGCAGCCCGCCCGCGACGTCCGCCAGACGGTCCTGTCCGACTGGCTGCTGGCCGTGGAGGCGGACGCGGGCGACTGGCCCGCGGAGCGGCTGGACCTGCTCCAGGGCGTCACCCAGCTGATCGCCGTCGAACGGGACCGCCGGGACGCGGCGCGCACGGTGCGGCGCCGGCTCGCCCAGGAGGTGCTGGAGCTGGTGCAGACGGGCGCCCCGCCCGCCGAGATCGCCGCCCGCCTCCGGGTGGCCGCGCCGGTGCTGCTGCCGGGGCTGGGGGCCGCCCCGCACTGGCAGGTCGTGGTGGCCCGCGTCGAGTGGGAGGGCCAGGAGGCCGAGGGCGGCCCGGTCGCCCAGTCCCTGCTGGAGGAGGTGCTGGTCGACCCGCTCGCCACCGGCCCGGAGCCCTCCGACCGCATCGCCGTCGCGCACACCGGCGACGAGGCGATCGCCCTGGTCCCGCTGCCCGCGGTCACCTCCGAGCACGACGGATCAGAGAGCGGCCTCCTCGCCGACTCGCTCCTGCAGTCGGTGCGGGAGCCACTGTCGGCGGGCCTGGACGACGACGGCCGGCTCACCCTGGGCGTCAGCGCCGCCGTGCACTCCGCGGAGGGCCTGCGCGGCGCCCTGGAGGAGGCCCGGCACGCCCGGCGGGTCGCCGCGGCCCGCTCCGGCCGGGTCTGCGCGGCCGGGCACCAGGAACTCGCCTCGCACGTGCTGCTGCTGCCGTTCGTCCCGGACGACGTCCGCCGCGCCTTCACCGCCCGCCTGCTGGACCCGCTGAAGGACTACGACCGCCGGCACCGGGCCGAGCTGATCCCCACCCTGGAGGCGTTCCTGGACTCCGACGGCTCCTGGACCCGCTGCGCCACCCGGCTCCACCTGCACGTCAACACGCTGCGCTACCGGGTCGGCCGGATCGAGCAGTTGACGGGACGTGACCTCTCACGGCTGGAGGACAAGCTCGACTTCTTCCTCGCGCTGCGCATGAGCTGAGGTCAGCGGGGGCGTGCGGGGCCAAACCCGGTCACGCCCGCACCCCACTACTTTGTGAAATCTTTCACCCAGCCTCTTGGCCCGGCGCCGCGATAGGTGCTGGAATGCCGCCACCACTCAACAGCTCGATGGCGTGCTCGGGGAGGGCAACGTGGCGCATCCCGCCATGTCTGGTAACGGAACCACCGGTGACGATCCGCTCCAGACCGCGGTATGGCGGTTGCGCAGCCGGGCCTGCTGGGCCGACGCGGCGGCCCTGCTGCCGGCCGACCGGCCCGCCACGGCGTTGCAACGGGCCACGCTCCTGGTCGAACGGTGCCTGTACACCGAGCGGGGCTGGGAGGAGGCGGAGGACGCGCTGCGGACGGCGGAGGCGCTGGCCCACACCGACGACGAGCGGGGGGCCGCCGCCTGCGAGCGCGGCCAACTGGCCTACACGGCCACCCTGCACGGCGTCCGGGACCGCGCCGACGAGGCGCGGGCCGCGCTCGGGCGGGCGGCGGCGCTGATCCCTCCGGGGGCGGCCGGGCGGGCCCTGCTGGACTTCCGCCGGGGGCTGATCGCCGAGAACCTGACGCGGTCCCCGCAGGCCGCCCGTGCTGCCTACCGGCGCGCCCACACGGGTGCCGCCGCGCACGCCGACCCGCTGCTCCTGTCCTTCACCTGGCGGCACCTGGCCGGAATCGCCCTGCGGGACGGCGAGTTGGCCGAGGCGCGGCACGGCTTCACCGAATCCCTGCGGATCCGGGAGGAGTTGGGCTATCTGGTGGGCACGGCCCCGGCACTGGCGTCCCTGGCGGACACGGAGGAGGAGCCGGAGGCGTCCCGGCTCCGGGAAGAGGCACGACGCCTGTTCCGCCTCCTGGGAGGCGTCCCGACCTGGCTGGCCCACCACCTGGCACCCCCGGCCCCGGGAGCGGCGACGGCGTGAGCAACCGCGGAGACCGTCACCGGGCACCCCGGTACCGATCGACCGCAGAGCCCCCCGCATCTTCCGGCCCACGCCACCTGCACCCACTCAAGGGGCGCGGGGAACTGCGCGACAAGCCACGACACACCCGCAGCCGCATCCTTCCGGCCCAGGCAACCTGCACCCACCCAAGGGGCGCGGGGAACTGCGCGACAAGCCACGACACACCCGCAGCCGCATCCTTCCGGCCCAGGCAACCTGCACCCACCCAAGGGGCGCGGGGAACTGCGCAACGAGCCACGACACACCCGCAGCCGCATCCTTCCGGCCCAGGCAACCTGCACCCACCCAAGGGACGCGGGGAACTGCGCGACGAGCCACGACACACCCGCAGCCGACGACGCACACCCACGGAACCGCCCACCAGCCCCCGCAGCCGACGACGCACACCCGCGAACCCGCCCACCAGCACCCCCAGGGGCCGCGGGGAACTGCGCGACAAGCCGCCACACCGCAGCCGGCAACGGCCCCCGCCTCGGCGGCGGCGCACGGCGACCGCTCAGCCCGCTCCGGCGAAGTGCTCGGCCACCAGCCCCCGCACCACCTCGATGTCGCACGCGGCCAGCGCGTCCAGCAGAGCCATGTGTTCCGACGCGTCCGCCACCAGCTCGGCCCGGCTCTGCCGCACCGGCGGCCACTGCGAGCGGCGGTGGAGGTCCTCGGCGATGCGGACCAGCTGCTCGTTGCCGGCGAGGCCGAGCAGCGCACGGTGGAAGGCCCGGTCGCACTCGGCGTACGTCGCCGCGCAGCCGGTCGCGGCGGCGCGGACCGTCTCCTCGGCGAGCGGCCGCAGCTCGGCCCACCGCTCCCCCGGCACGGTGCGGGCGAGCCGCAGCATCACCGGCACCTCGATGAGCGCACGCACCTCCGCCAGCTCGGCCAGCTCCCGCGCCCCGCGCCGGACGACCCGGAAGCCGCGGTTGGGGACGACCTCGACGGCGCCCTCCTGGGCGAGCTGCTGCATGGCCTCCCGCACGGGCGTGGCCGAGACGCCGAAGCGTTCTCCGAGGACCGGTGCCGAATAGACCTCACCCGGGCGCAGGTCGCCCGTGACGAGCGCGGTGCGCAGCGCGTCGAGGATCTGCCCGCGCACCGAGGAGCGCTGCACGGCCGCCCGCGGCGCCGGAACCGGCCGCTCGCCGTGCGTGTGCTCGCCCCGCGCCGCAGCGGGCACCGCGCCGTCCCGTTCCCGTGCGGACTCGCCGGTCCGGGCCGCCGGACGCTGCTGCGCAGGCACCCGGGCGGCGCTCTGCGGCACCGCGGAGCCCTGCACGCCCTGCTTCACGGGTCCTCCTGGCGGCTTGTCGGCACTTGGGGTCATTAACGACGGGTTGTCGGTTGTCCGTCAAGCACCATAGGCGGACCGGACGGCAGCGCAAACTCCGAACGAGAGGGCCAAGGGCAGCCTTACCTTAATCACCACGGTCTCTGATCGAGGACGCGCCGGAGGGCCGGAGGCCCGTCATGCCCGCTGCCGCCTCGCGGCGGACGGCGGGCCCGCCCGGCTTCCGGTCACCGCCCCCTGCTCCCGCGCCGCCGGGTCCCACGGCCGCCCGTGACGCATGTCTCGTACGACTGTCCCCTAAGCCTAAGATCATCGCCGCGCGCCCGCCCGTCCCCGCGGACCGCCCGCGCCCGGCATCGGCCCTGCCCGGCCCGGCCCCGCATCGGCCCGGCGGCCGAATTCACGGCTTCCTCATCCGCCGCAGGAACTTTCGACGGAACCACCCGTACGGGTAGTCTTAATCGAACTCAACTCCCGCCCCTCACGCGGCAGTTCGAGCAGAACGCCGCCCTGGGCATCCCCCTCGCACTTCATTGGCGGCCTCTTGCCCCGAAACCCCCTGAGGGCCGTCGGGAGTGGGCCACTATGGCGGGCGTTACGCCCCATCCCAATGCAAGGGACCCCTGATGAGATTGACCGACATATCGCTGAACTGGCTGCTTCCCGGCGCCGTACTGCTCCTGGGCATGCTGGTGGCGGTGGCGGTGCTCGCGCGCGGCAAGCGCTCCTCCGGGGAGAACGCGAGCGCGGACGACTCGTGGGAGCGAAGCGAGGAGCGGCGGCGGCGCAAGGAGGCCATCTACGGCACGGCCTCCTACGTGCTCCTGTTCTGCTGTGCGGCGGTCGCGGCCGCCCTGTCCTTCCACGGGCTCGTCGGCTTCGGCGAACAGAACCTGGGACTGACCGACGGCTGGCAGTACCTCGTGCCGTTCGGTCTGGACGGTGCGGCGATGTTCTGCTCCGTGCTCGCGGTGCGCGAGGCCAGCCACGGTGACGCGGCACTCGGCTCCCGGATACTGGTCTGGCTCTTCGCCGCGGCGGCGGCCTGGTTCAACTGGGTGCACGCACCACGAGGCGTGGGGCACGCCGGCGCTCCGCAGTTCTTCTCCGGCATGTCGCTGTCGGCGGCCGTGCTCTTCGACCGGGCGCTGAAGCAGACCCGCCGGGCGGCGTTGCGCGAGCAGGGCCTGGTGCCGCGTCCGCTCCCGCAGATCCGGATCGTCCGCTGGGTCCGGGCACCCCGCGAGACCTACAAGGCCTGGTCGCTGATGCTCCTGGAGGGCGTGCGCAGCCTCGACGAAGCGGTCGAGGAGGTCCGCGAGGACAAGCGGCAGAAGGACGAGACCCGGCAGCGGCGGCGCGACCAGCAGCGCGTGGAGCGCGCCCAGCTGAAGGCGATCAGCCGCGGCCACCGCGGCTTCGTCGGCCGGGGCACGGGCCGGCAGGTCGAGGTCGAGGTGCAGGCGGTCGAGCGCGGCCCCGCCCCGGCTACCGCGGAGCCTGCCATATCGACCGCGGAGCAACTGCCCGTACGCGCTCGGCCCTCCCTGCGGCCGGTCCGCCACGGAGCTGACCCGGTGACCGTCGACCTCACCGCGGAGGACGACACCATGGCCCTGCCGCGGCTGGACTCCTTGGAGCGCAAGCTCAAGGACCTGGAGCAGCAGTTCGGCTGACCGCCCGGTGACCCGACGACGCGGGCCCGCGGCCGGACACCCCGGAACGAGGGGTGTGACCAGGCGGGTCACACCCCCGTCCTGTCACCGTCCCGGCTCAGGCGGCCTCGGCGCCGAGTACGAACCACACCGACTTGCCCACCCTGTGCGGCCGTACCCCCCAGGAGTCGGCGAGGGACTGCACCAGGACCAGGCCCCGGCCGTGGGTGTCGTCGTTCGTGTCGGGGGCCCGCGGCTCGGGTCTGCGGCCCACGAAGTCACGTACCTCCACGCGCAGTCCACCGGGTTCCACGACGGCCGTGAGGACCGCGTCGTCGTCGGTGTGGACGAGGGCGTTGGTGACCAGTTCGCTGGCGAGCAGTTCGGCGATCTCCGAGCGGCCGGGCTTGCCCCAGTGCCGCAGCAGTTCGCGCAGCTCCCGGCGGGCTTCCGGCACCGCCCTGAGATCGGCCCGGCCAAGCCTGCGCCGGAACCGCCGCGCGTGATCGGTGATGGTGTCGGCCTGTTCCCCCGTATTCGCCGAGGAGGCCCCTGCGGTCATGGGACCGCCCCCTCGTGCCTGCCTCTTCATGACCCCCGCCTGCACGCCGCCGGACCCTGCCCCTCCTGGTCGAACACGTTCACGGGGGGATGCTTGCCCAGCGGGCTCACGGGCAGTCATCGGGTGTGCCCGATGACCGGTGGTTCGGCCACGGCGGCGGCTCACCGCACCGGCGCCACGGGGCCGCGATCCCCGTCCAGCGGGCCCCCGGACCCCCGCCGGGCCGCCACTGACGCCCCGTGAAGGCAGCGAAGCTGCGCCCGGCACGGGCGGTCGGCATACCGTCACGGGTCGTGAAACTGGCCGAAATCCACTCCCTCCGACGCGTCCGCGGAGCCGTCGGCACCGGTGGTGCCGACGGGGGGGGGACACCTTCTCCTACGGCCGGGGCACGTTGCGCAGGTTGGAGCGGGCCATCTGGAGCATGCGCCCGACGCCACCGTCCAGCACCATCTTCGAGGCGGACAGGGCGAACCCGGTGACCATCTCCGCGCTGATCTTCGGTGGGATGGACAGGGCGTTGGGGTCGGTGACGATGTCCACCAGGGCCGGTCCCTTGTGCCGGAAGGCGTCCTTGAGCGCCCCGGCGAGCTGCTTGGGCTTCTCCACCCGGATCCCGTAGGCGCCGCAGGCCCGGGCGACGGCGGCGAAGTCGGGGTTGGTGTTGGCGGTGCCGTAGGAGGGCAGTCCGGCGACCAGCATCTCCAACTCGACCATTCCGAGGGAGGAGTTGTTGAACAGTACGACCTTGACCGGCAGGTCGTACTGGACGAGCGTCAGGAAGTCGCCCATCAGCATGGAGAACCCGCCGTCGCCCGACATGGACACCACCTGCCGGCGCCGGTCGGTGAACTGGGCGCCGATCGCCATCGGCAGCGCGTTCGCCATCGATCCGTGCGAGAACGAACCGATGATCCGGCGGCGGCCGTTGGGCGAGATGTACCGGGCGGCCCAGACGTTGCACATCCCGGTGTCGACGGTGAAGACCGCGGAGTCGTCGGCGATCTCGTCGAGCACGGCGGCCACGTACTCGGGGTGGATCGGGACGTGCTTCCCGACCTTCCGGGTGTACGCCTTGACCACACCCTCCAGCGCGTCGGCGTGTTTGTTCAGCATCCGGTCGAGGAACCGCCGGCCGGTCTTCTCCCGCACCCGCGGGATCAGGCAGCGCAGCGTCTCGCGGACGTCGCCCCACACCGCGAGGTCGAGCCGGGACCGGCGGCCGAGCACCTCGGGCCGGACGTCGACCTGGACGATCCGCACGTCGTCCGGCAGGAAGGCGTTGTACGGGAAGTCGGTGCCGAGCAGGATCAGCAGGTCGCACTCGTGCGTGGCCTCGTAGGCGGCGCCGTAGCCGAGCAGTCCGCTCATACCGACGTCGTACGGGTTGTCGTACTGGATGAATTCCTTGCCCCTGAGGGCGTGGCCCACGGGGGACTTGATCTTCCCGGCGAACTCCATCACCTCGGCGTGGGCCCCGGCCGTGCCTCTGCCGCAGAACAGGGTGACCTTCCCGGCCGCGTCGATCATCTCCACCAGCCGGTCGATCTCGGCGTCGCCGGGCCGGACGGTGGGCCGGGAGGTGACGAGGGCGCTCCGGGCCGCCTTCTCGGGGGCGGGTTCGGCGGCGATGTCGCCGGGCAGCGCGACCACGCTCACCCCGCTGCGGCCGACCGCGTGCTGGATGGCGGTCTGCAGCAGCCTGGGCATCTGTTTCGGGCTGGAGACCAGCTCGCAGTAGTGGCTGCACTCCTGGAAAAGCCGGTCCGGGTGGGTCTCCTGGAAGTAGCCGAGGCCGATCTCGCCGGACGGGATGTGCGAGGCGAGGGCCAGGACCGGAGCCATGGAGCGGTGGGCGTCGTAGAGGCCGTTGACGAGGTGCAGGTTGCCCGGACCGCAGGAGCCGGCGCAGGCGGCCAGCTTCCCGGTGATCTGAGCCTCGGCGCCGGCCGCGAAGGCCGCGGTCTCCTCGTGGCGTACGTGGATCCAGTCGATGGCGGAGTTGCGGCGGACGGCGTCCACCACCGGGTTGAGGCTGTCGCCGACGACGCCGTAGAGGTGGCGCACTCCGGCGCGGACGAGGATGTCGACGAACTGCTCGGCGACGCTCTGCTTGGCCATGGCTCTCGTCTGCCCCTTCGCTGTCCCGGGATACGGCCGCCCTCCCGTTCCATCAATCCACAGGGGCTCCCGTTACGCCTCCCACACGGCCGCCGCCGTACGGTCGTCGGCGTACCCCTTCACCCGTACCTGGGCGTCGGCGAGGAACGCGGCGAGGCCCGGTGGCGTACGGCCGGACCAGCGGCGGGTCAGATAGGCGCAGAGGGCGGGCTCGCCGCGCAGCGGGTCGGCGAGGCCCGCGCTGCACATCACCAGGGCATCACCCGGCCGGGCTACCGAGGCGCGGAACCGGAAGGGCTCGCGGGGTGGCGGGACGGGGTCGCCCGCCCGGGGATGCGGGGCCGGGGCGGGCTCGTAGGGGCTGGGCGGGGTGGGGATGCCGAGATCCATCGTCAGCCGGTCGCCCTCGGGCGTCTGCTCCGGCGGGGAGCCGGAGCCGGTGACGGGGGCTCCGGTGGTGCCGGCGGGCGGCACGGTCGGCTCGATGTCCTGCCAGGCGCCGTCCCGCAGCCGGAACAGGCCGCCGTCGCCGACGCCGAAGAACACGCGGGTACGGCAGTCCGGGTCGGCCGGCAGGAGCAGACAGCGCAGGCTCGCCGTGTACTCCTCGGGGGCGAGGCCCTGTTCGGCCGCGCTCGCGCGGAGCCTGCCGATGCTGCGGTCGGTGAGCCGGTGCAGGCCGGACTTCAGGTCGCCGCGGCGGGCCGCGCGGATGTCCGCCACGAGCCGCTGGTGGCTGCGGCCCACGGCCCGCCCGATCCACCGGCACGCCTCGGCCGCCGCCAGGTGCGCGCCCGGCGTGGCCCGCGCACCGGTGGCCATCGCGACGAGGACCAGCGCCTGCTCCCCCGCCCCGAACCGCGCGGTGAGCAGGGCGTCGCGGCGCGGCTCGCCCCGGTAGCGGGCGGAGTCGCCGCGCAGCGACACGGCCCGCAGCGTGCACGCCCCGTACCGGGCGCCGTCCAGGACGGTGTCGGAGACCAGTTCGTCCAGTCCGTCCGGGTCGGCGAGGGGGAGCGCGGTGGGCTCGGGGTCGTAGGTGGGCGGCCCGGATCCGACGTAGTCGACGGAGGCGGCCGGGTGCGTGGATGCCGACGACGCCGTGGGTTCGACCGGCTCCGGCGCCGCAGGAACAGGAGGAGGAGGAGGGGGAGGGGGAGGGGGAAGAGGAGGGGGATCGCGGGGGTCCTGGGGCGCCGGGGTGGGCCCTGCGGGGCCCGCGGGCGTTCGGGAGGGCTGCGGTGGGGTCGTGGGCGCGGTGCGCTGTGCGGGTACCTCCGCTTCCCGGAGCGCCGGTCCCTGCGTACGGGTACCGCCCCCGTCCGCGCCCCCGTCGTCCCGCCAGTCCGCGTCGTCCCGCCTGCCCCCGTCGTCCCGCCGGTCCGCGGCGCCCGGCCCGCTCCTGTCCTCCCGCCCGTCCGCGTCGTCCCACCCGTCCGTCGCCGGTGTCGCGGGCGGCCGGCCGGCCACCGCGTTCCGCGCCGAGGCGAAACGGTCGTCCAGGGAATCGGGCGCTGCCGTCGGACCCGTGTCCTGGGTGGAGTCGTCGTACAGCTGCCCCCACCAGTCGTCCTCGGGACGGACAGGTCTTCCCCCCTGTTGGCTCATGCCCGTAATTGTCCACCGCACGGGCCCCGGGAAAACGGGGCATCGGGAAAATCCGGCGCCCCCGGCCGTCGCGAACGTCATGTCGGGTGAGCGACTGAACAGACGTACGAGGGGCCGCTGATGGCCGCCGGGCGGCCCCACCCCCCACGGGAGGACCGCCCGGCGACGTGTGAAGTGGCCCGGCCCCGGATCCCCTCCGTGTGCGTGGACACGTCCGGGCCGGGCCACGGTCCGTGCTGACCGGGCGTCCTCGACGGAGGCCGGTCGGCAGGCCGGATCATGGCTGGTTTTCCTGGGACGCGGCTGGGGGCCGGGGTCATGGCCGGGCGTCCTGCGGTGCTGCCACCTTGGCAGAGTCCCCACCGGTACGGCGATGATGTGCGGCGGCGGGTTTGCGCCGTGGCCGGTTTCCGCCAGGCCGTGCCGCTTCCGTCGGTCGGTGCACAGGGAGGGACGCAAAACGATGCTGGCAGCGATAGGGCTGGACGACACGCACGAGGCGGCGTACCGGGCGCTGGTGTCCCTGGGCGCGGCCGACGTGGCCGATCTGGCGCGGCGCCTGACGCTGGCCGAGCAGGACACCGAGCGGGCGCTGCGCCGGCTGGAGCGGCAGGGCCTGGCGGCCCAGTCCTCGGCACGGCCGGGCCGCTGGGTGGCGGCGCCGCCCGGGGTGGCACTGGGCGCGCTGCTCACCCAGCAGCGGCACGAGCTGGAGAAGGCGGAGCTGGCTGCGGCGCTGCTCGCGGAGGAGTACCGGGCGGCGGCGGCCGAACCGGCGGTGCACGATCTGGTCGAGGTGGTGACCGGCGCCCCGGCGGTCGCCCAGCGTTTCCTCCAGCTCCAGCTGGGCGCGGCCGAGGAGGTGTGCGCGCTGGTGACCGGCAACCCGGTCGTCGTGTCCGGCACGGAGAACGAGGCCGAGGCGCAGGCGGCCGGGCGCGGGGTGCGCTACCGGGTGGTGGTGGAGCGCGCGGTACTGGACCTGCCGCACGGGCTGACCGAGCTGTCGGCGGCGCTCGGCCGGGACGAGCGGGTGCGGGTGGTGGACCGGGTGCCGACGAAACTGGTGGTGGCCGACCGCTCGCTGGCGATGGTGCCGCTGACCTCGCGGACGGCGGAGCCGGCGGCGCTGGTGGTGCACGCCAGCGGGCTGCTGGAGCTGCTCGCGGGGCTGTTCGAGTCGGTGTGGCGCGAGGCGCTGCCGCTGCGCCTGGGCGTCGCGGGGGTGCCCGAGGAGCGGCCGGACGGCCCGGACGCCACCGACTTGGAGGTGCTGTCGCTGCTCCTGGCGGGGCTGACCGACGCGAGTGTGGCGAAACAGCTCGGCCTGGGCCTGAGGACCGTACAGCGCCGGGTGCGGCGACTGATGGAGCTGGCCGGGGTGACGACCCGCATGCAGCTGGGCTGGCACGCCTGGGAACGCGGCTGGGTGACCCGGGAAGAATCTCGCTGACCTGCGCCCGCGTCCGTTCCCCGGGCGCGCGGCCGCGACCGGCGGGCACCGCAGCACGCGGTGGACCCCGCCGGAGGCATGCGGTCAGCGGGCCGGGCGCGGCGAACCCCGCCGGAGGCATGCGGTCAGCGGGCCGGGCGCGGCGAACCCCGCCGGAGGCATGCGGTCAGCGGGCCGGGCGCGGCGGACCCCGCCGGAGGCGTGCGGTCAGCGGGCCGGGGCGCGGAGGACCAGGGTGCGGGCGTGCGGTCGGACGGACTGGGCGCGGTGGAGCGGGGCGGGGGCGTGCTGCCGGCGGGTCAGGGCGTGGTGGACCACGTCGGCCACGGCGGCCATGCCGGTGTCGTTGAAGTGCAGGTGGTCACCCGGGTCGTAGCGGGGCCGGATGCGTAGCGGGTCGGCGGGGTCGCGGACGGCGGCGTCGGCGTCGGCGACCGCGTCGAACGCTCCGCCGGTGCGGATGAAGGCGTTCACCCGCTGCCGTACGCCCTCGCGGGCGGCGGTCCAGGCGGAGTAGCCGGCGAACGGGGTGAGGGTGACGCCGACGACCCGGATGCCGCGGGCGTGGGCGCGGGCGACGATGGCGCGGTAGGCGGCCGCGTAGGCGGCGGCGTCGTTCGCCTGCGGGGTGCCCTTGACGTCGTTGACGCCCTCCCAGACGACCAGGATCCGTACCCCGGCCCGGTCCAGGGCGTCTGCGTCCAGGCGGGCGAGGGCGCTGGGGCCGGTGCCGTCGCGCAGCAGGCGGTTCCCGGCGATGCCGGCGTTGAGGACGCCGAGCCGGTGCCGGCGCAGCCGCTGGGCCAGCCGGTCGGGCCAGCGGCGGTTGGCGTCGGGGGTGGAGCCGTTGCCGTCGGTGAGGGAGTCGCCGAACGCGACGATGCTGCCGGCGCCGGCCCCCCGCACGTCGACGCCGGTGACGTAGTACCAGCGGCTGGTGGTGAGGGTGTACGCGGTGCCGTCCGTGTCGGCCGCCCGGCCGGCGCCGGACCGGGCCAGATAGCTGGTCTGCAGGGCGGTGCGGTGGTAGGTGGCGGGACCGGAGTCGTCCGGGGTGTACACGGTGACGAGCAGGTCGGTGCCGGCCTGGACCGGCAGCGGCACCGGGTCGGTGACCGTGTCCGCGCCGGGCGGGACGACGGTCTCGGGGACGCCGTGGAAGGCGGCGGTGCGCACGGTGCCGGGCACCGCGTCGGCACCGGCCGCGCGGCGTACGGCGACGGTGACGGCGCCGAGGCGCAGGGGCCTGGTGCCGAGCCGGTTGCTGAGGCGGACACGGACGGCGATGCCGCCGGTGCTGAGGTGGACGACGTTGCGGACGGCGGCCCCGGGCAGCGCCTCGGCCACGCCGGAGGGCGCGGTCTCCCAGCTGCCGGTCCAGGGCAGTACGGCGGGCTCGGCGACGGCCGGCGCGGTCAGCACCGGCAGCAACGCCGTGCAGAGGACCGTGAGGACCCGTACGACCTTGGTCATGTGTGCCCGCCCTTCCCCGTGGTGCGCCGGAGGTGACCGTGCCACACGGCCGGGCCGCGCCGCCGGAACATCGAGTGCGGTCCACCCGCTCGGCGCAACCGGGTCCGGGACGGAGGTCCAAGGCCTGTGCGCCGGTGCGCGGTCCGCGCGGACGTGCTCGCCCCCCGCCCTGACCGGATTCGACGGGGCCGGGCGGACGTGTCCCCTGCCGCAGCGCCCCGGCCGGACGACCACCCTGGACCTGCAGCGGCCCGGCCGGCCGGCCACCGTGCACCCCACGGGGTCGGTCACATGGGGTGATGCCCGATGTGCGCCGCCGTGGCACTCGGGCGGTCCTGGTCCGCGGAGCGGTTCAGCGCGCCCTCCAGGGTGAGCAGCCAGACCTTGCGCTCGATCCCGCCCGCGTATCCGGTCATCGAGCCGTTCGCGCCGATGACACGGTGACAGGGGCGCACGATCAGCAGGGGGTTCGCGCCGATCGCCGTGCCGACGGCGCGAACGGCCGCGCGGGGGGCGCCGATCCGTGCGGCGATCTCACCGTAGGCGGTGGTGGCGCCGTACGGCAGCTCGTCCAGCGCGGCCCACACCCGCTCCCGGAACTCGGTGCCGTGCGCGCTCAACGGAAGCCGGAACTCCTTGAGTTCGCCGGCGAAGTAGGCGGCGAGCTGCTGCGCGGCGGCCCGGAACGGGCCGGCGTCGGGCAGCCAGCCGTCCTGCACGGCCCGCCGGCCCTTCTGGCCGGGCACGGACAGCGAGGTGAGGGCTCCGTCCGCGTCGGCGGTGAGCAGCAGCCGCCCGACGGGAGAGTCCAGACGGGTGTAGTACTCGGCGGTCATCGGCTCAGTTCTCCTGCCACGCGCAGATGTTGTACGGCGTACGAACGCCAGGGGCGCCAGGTGTCGGGGACGTGTGTTCCCGGCGGGGCCACGTCCGGATCGCCGAGGGCGCGCACGCGCAGCTCGGCGACGGTGGCCGGGCTCATGCCGGGCAGGGCGAGCAGCGCCGCCTCGGCGTCGTCCCGGTCGGCTCCCGGGTCCAGCCGTACGGTGCCGTCGGCGAGGGCGGCGGCGAGCGCGCCCAGCGGTCCGCCGGGCTCGGCCCCGGCGAGGACGGCGGGCTCCGGGAAGAGGTGGGTGATGCTGCCGCAGGGCGCGTCGAGCGCCTTGCCGTAGCGCCGCACCAGCTCCTGGGCGCCCTCGACGCCGGTCAGGGCGCGTACGGCGGGCTCCAGCGGGTCCACGGCGCCGGGTGAGCGCAGGCCGGGGCGGGCGGCGACCAGCGGGGCGAGCCGCGGGTCGGTGCCGAGCCGTTCGTCGACGGCGTACGGATCGGCGTCCAGGTCGAGCAGCCGCCGCAGCCGCTGCACGGCCGTGCCGAGGTCCCGGGGGTCGGTGAGGTGGAGCCGGGCGTCGAGCCAGCCTCCGGGGTGGGTGCCGGTGCCGGAAGCCCGGGTGCGTTCCTGGACGGCGACCAGCGCGGTGCCGTACGGCAGTCGCAGGCTGCGCCGGTAGGTGCGGCTGCCCGGGGTGCCGGTGACCTCTTCGACGCCCGGCACGGCCTCGCGTGCGAGCTGGTCGAAGACGGCGGCGGTCTGGTAGGGGCCGCGGTGGGCGAGCCGCAGCGGGATGCCCGCGCCGGGCGCGGCCCGGCGGGTGCCCCGGCCGCGGGGGGCGGCGGCCCGGACCTCGGTCGGGGTCGCGTCGTACACCTCGCGGACGGTGTCGTTGAACTGCCGGACGCTGGCGAACCCGGAGGCGAAGGCGATCTCGGTGATCGGCAGGCCGGTGGTCTGCAGCAGCACGCGTGCGGTGTGTGCCCGCTGGGCCCGGGCCAGTGCCACCGGTCCGGCGCCCAGCTCGGCGGTGAGCTGCCGCTGCACCTGCCGGGCGCTGTAGCCGAGCCGGGTGGCGAGTCCGGCGACGCCCTCGCGGTCCACGACGCCGTCGGCGATCAGGCGCATGGCGCGGCCGACCACGTCGGCGCGGGCGTTCCAGTCCGCCGATCCCGGTACGGCGTCCGGTCGGCACCGCCGGCAGGCCCGGAAGCCCGAGCCCTGGGCGGCGGCGGCCGTCGGGAAGAACCGCACGTTGTGCCGTTTGGGTGTCACCGCCGGGCAGCTGGGCCGGCAGTAGATTCCGGTGGTCTCGACGGCGAAGAAGAACGCGCCGTCGAATCGGCCGTCCCGGCTGCGCACCACCTCGTACCTGGTGTCCTCGTCCATCACGTGGTCCAGTGTGGGCCGCGGGCGGGGCAGCGGCTAGCGGGAATCGGACGTGGAGCTGGGTGCGCCGGTGCGGTCGCCGCACCGGCGCGGGGCCGTCCGGTCCCAGTGCCCGGGCCGTCTAGTTCCAGGGCCTGCGCTTGGCCTCGCCGGCCGCCTTTCCGGCGGCCGCCTTGCGCTGCCAGTCCTTCCGCAGCTCGGAGCGGAGCCGGGCGTCCGCCTTGGCCACGGTCCACTGGTTCTCCCGGACGAGCTTGCGGTAGCTCTCCAGCCGCCGGTCCGGGAGGTCGCCGTTCTCGACGGCGGAGCGGACCGCGCAGCCCGGCTCGGTCTCGTGGGCGCAGTCCTGGAACCGGCACCTCTCGGCCAGTTCCTCGATCTCGGCGAACACCCGGCCGACGCCGGTCCCGGCGTCGTACATGCCGACGCCCCGGAGGCCGGGCGTGTCGATGAGCACCCCGCCGGAGGGCAGCGGGAGCAGGTTGCGGGTGGTCGTGGTGTGCCGGCCCTTGCCGTCGACGTCACGGGCCGCCTGCACGTCCATGACGTCCGCGCCGGCGAGCGCGTTGGCGAGGGTGGACTTGCCCGCGCCGGACTGGCCGAGCAGGACGCTCGTGCCGGAGCCGACGAGCGCGACGAGGACGTCGAGCCCGTCGTCGTGCAGGGCGCTGACGGGGACGACGGGCACGCCGGGCGCGCTCGTCTCCACGTCGTGCACGAGGTGGGCCAGGGTGACCGGGTCCGGCACGAGGTCGGCCTTGGTGAGGACGACGACGGGCTGGGCTCCGGACTCCCAGGCCAGGGCGAGGAACCGTTCGACGCGGCCGAGGTCGAGTTCCACGGCGAGGGACACGGCGACGACGGCGTGGTCGACGTTGGCGGCGAGGATCTGCCCCTCGGACCGCTTGGAGGAGGTGGAGCGGACGAAGGCGGTGCGGCGCGGCAGGTACGCGCGGACGTAGCGAGGGTTGCCGCCGGGGTCGACGGCGACCCAGTCACCGGTGCACACGACACGCATCGGGTCGTGCGGGGTGACGAAGGCGGTGTCGGCGCGGACGAGGCCGTCCGCGGTGACGACGTCGCACTGGCCGCGGTCGACGCGCACGACCCGGCCGGGCAGCAGCCCCCGGGTGTCGTACGGGGTGAACGCGGAGGCCCAGGCCTCGTCCCAGCCGTAGGGAGTCAGCACGGGGTGCACAGCGGAGGTGGAAGTCAAGGGAGACCCTTCACAAGGGTGGCCCCGGGCGGGCGCGTGGGTGCGCGGTCGGTTCAGCCGGTGGCCACGGAGGTGGACTTGAGGTGTTCCTGGGTGGGGGCGGAGCCCGGCACGGTGACAGCCATCGTCGGCACCTCCTCGTTCTCACTCGTTCGTGCGCACACCACCTCGGCGTGCCCGGCAACTCTAGCCCGCGGTCGGGGCCGTGTGTCAAAGCGTTTTCCCCGGGCCGGGGAGCCCCCGGTCCGGGTGCCGCTGTCAGCCGGACGCGCAGGGCCGGCCGTTGAGGGTGAAGGCGGACGGGTCGCGGTTGGCGTCCGTCCAGGAGCCGATGAAGCCGAAGGACAGGGTGCCGTGCGCGGCGACGGTCCTGTCGTAGTCGGCGGCGAAGGCCGTGACGTGGGGGCCGTCCTGACGGGCCGTGGCGTCCCACATCTGGCGTGCCTGCTGGCCGTCGCGGAACGTCCAGGACACCTGCCAGCCGTTCAGGGCCCGGTCGGTGACGACGGTGACGGTGGCCTGGAAGCCGTCGGTCCACTGGCTGACCAGGTCGTAGCTGACCCGGCAGGCGGTGGTCCGGGTGGTGGCGGGGGCGCTCGTGCGGGGTGCGCGGCGGGTCGCGGAGGAGGTGCCCTGGGGTTCGGGGCCGGGCTTCGTCCCGCGGGGCGGCCGGCTGGTGCCGCTCGTGGAGGGGGTGGCGGACGGGACGGTGGTCCGGGCGGGGGCGGCGTCGATGCCGGGCAGTTCCGGGTCGCCGACCGGCTGCCGGGCGTCGCGGGCGGCGGCGGTGTCGCCGCCGGAGCCGTCGAAGGGCATCAGGGACGCGCCGAGTGCGAGCGCCGACAGCACGACCGCAGTGGCGACGAGGCCGCGGCGCAGCATTCTGGTGCGGCCGGCGTCCTCCTTCGGATCGGCGGTGTCGGGGTCCTCGGTGCCGGGGCGGCCCGTGCCGAGCCGGACCTCGGTGGCCCGGCGGCGCCGCTCCAGATAGGCGAGGCCGCCCCAGCCGATCACCCCGCCGGCCAGCGCGGCGGGCAGTCCGCCGCCGTGCAGGCGCAGGCAGGCGGCGGCCTCGGCGCACTGCACACAGGTGGCGAGGTGCCGGGAGAGGTCGCCGGGTGTCTCGGCGAGGGGCGAGCGCGTGACCGCGTCCAGCAGACGGGCGTAGCTGCGGCACTGCGCGTCCATCGGGGAGTCCAGGTGGGCGCGGTGGCAGCGGTCCCGGAAGAGGGTGCGGACCTGGTCGAGTTCACCGGCGGCGGTGGCCGGGTCCAGGCCGAGCCTGCGGGCCACGGTGGGCAGGGGCAGCGACTCCACCTCGGCCAGCCACAGCAGGGCGGCGTCGGCCTCCTGCTCCTGCATGTCCCGCAGGCCGCGCAGCGCGATCGGGCGCCCCAGCGGCGGTCCGGCGAACCGGGCGGCGTTCTCCGAGTGGAGCCACAGCCTCAGGTCGGGGTCGAGCTTGTGCCCCTGCCCGTCGGCCTCCCACTCGGCGGCGGTGCCGCGTACGGCGGTGAGCAGCGCCGGGACGGTCGGGAGCCGTGCGGTGCGGCGGCCGGCGCCGCGCACGTGGGTGCTCGCGGCGGCGCGCACCTCGCGCATGCCGAGCGTGAATGCCTCGGTGGCCAGCTGATGGGCCGTCAGGGAACCGGAGGTGCACAGATCCGCGTACGAGAGCACCGCGTCCCAGCACTCCGCGAACAGCGCGGCCTCGGCGTCGTCCTGGGGGGTCGGCAGGTCGGGCATGGGACTCCTGCATCCACGAGCGAGGTCAACTCTCCATAGGGGGAAGGGAGTTGCGAGGAACCTCGCGGCAGGGCACAGAGCTTTCCATGCCGCCGACACAACTGACAAGCGGCCTGTTCAGATCCGGTCACCGACGGTGTCAGGACGGGTGCGCGCCGCGACGGGCCCCCCGGGCTCCGGCCTCCTGTACGGATGCGGACGCGGTTCGGCTCACCGCACTCCCCCGGCCGTCCCGGCGGCCCGCTCGTCCGCGGGCAGGCTGTCCATGAAGGAGCTGACGGAGAACACCGCGCGGCCGGGTCCGGGCGGGCCGTAGCCGGGCGGCGAGGACAGGCCGAAGTCGTCCATCGTCTGCCGGTAGGCCTGGAGCAGACGGATGTGGTACTCCAGCGGCGCGCCCTGCGGGTTGGCCTTGCCGAGCGGGGTGGTGGGCTCGGGGCACCAGGTGGTGAAGCGGGGGGTGATGCCGTGCGACATGAAGAAGCGCAGGCCCTCGGTGGTGGAGGCGATGGCCTCGTCGACGGTGGTGAAGCCGAAGGGCTCGGCCATCTCGACGCCCGCGACGAAGTTGGGGATGACGTTGCGCGGGCCGAAGACCTCCGCCGAGTCCAGGATCCGCTTGTGCCACTCGTCGCGGCCGACGTACCTCTCCTTGCCCGGGCAGTACAGCTCGAACAGGCGGCGGTCCCACACCTCGTAGTTGGGGTGGTAGATCTGCACGCCGTAGTCCTTGAACCGCTGCACGTCGTCGCGGGGCAGCGCCTGGGCGACGACCTTGCCGATCCAGCGGCCCGGGAAGCGCTCCTCGATGGCCTTGGCGTAACGGCCGTAGAAGTCGGCCTCGCCCCGGCCCGCGACCGTCTTGGTGATGGCGCCGCCGGTGAGGGTGTAGGCGGTGGAGGCCTTCTGGGTGTCGTACCGGTCGATGATCTCCAGCGCCTCCAGGACCTCCTCCACGTCCTTGACGCCGGTGTAGGGCCGTCCGGCGGCCTTGTGCTGGCGCCAGTTGTGGTTGATGTCGCAGTACTGGCACTCCTCCTTGGCGCCGAAGTACTGGCAGACCCGGAAGACGGTCAGGTAGATGAGGTAGCCCCACTGGATGGTCGGGGCGACCTCCATCACGGACTTCCCGTTGGAGAGGGTGTGCCGGTAGTACTCGGGCATCGGCGGCACGCCGACGTCGGCGATGCGCTTGCCGTCGAGGTACAGCCCGAGCAGCCCTTCCTCGTCGGCGGCGACCCGGTACGGCGAGGCGGGGTTCACCCGTACGGAGACGACCGTACGCCTGAGGCCGTACGGGCCGCCGGTCAGGATGATCTCCTCCGGGGGCCGGCGCAGCGCGGCCTCGCCCAGCTCGGGCAGGGTGCCGTGGTCGAAGGAGAAGATGAAGTACGACTTCGGCTTGACGTCCCCGGCGGCCTGGTCGGCGGTGTCACTGAGTGCGGATCTGTCGAAGGCGACACCACCGCGGAGCAGGTCCTCCTTGAAGACGGCCTCCCGCGGCACCTGCGGGAACCGCTCCATCAGATCCTCGACCAGCGCGGTACGACTGCCCATCCGTCTGTCTCCTCCCGGCTCAGGCGTACGTCCCTCACCGTATGCCCCCGTCGGCGGCTCAGCCGTGCCGGGTCCCCGCCCGCCGCGCGATGTGCTCCGGTACGGCGATCCCCGCGGGCAGCGCCGGATCGGCCGCGGGCTCGCCCCAGGCGGCGGCCAGCGGCAGGACCCCGGCCCACAGGCCCAGTCCGGCGTCGGGGCCGTCGCCGTCGTCCGGGGCGCCGGAGCGGGTCTTGACGGACGCCTCCTCGAGGGAGAGGGCGAGGAGGGTGGTGGCGGCCAGTTCCTTGCGGCTGGGCTGCCGGGCATAGGCCCACTGGCCGGGCGTCGCGTGCTCGGTCAGCAGGCGCAGGCCCGCGAGCTTCTCCTCCGGGTCGGTCACTTTGCGGGCGGTACCGTGGACCATGGCACTGCGGTAGTTGACGCCGTGCTCGAACACGGACCGGGCGAGTACGAGCCCGTCGACGTGCGTGACCGTCACACACACGGGGGTGTCCCCGGCGAGGCTGCGGCTGGCCACGGAACCGTGCAGGTACAGCCACCGCTCGTCCCGGCCGTACACGGTGGGCACCACCACCGGCCGCCCGTCGAGGACGACGCCCAGGTGGCAGACGAACCCCGCGTCGAGGATCGCTTCCAGTTCGGCCCGGTCCAGGCTGCCCTGTTCCCGCAGCCGACGGTGCCGGGTCCGGTCGGTGACGGGCAGGGCGGGAGGCAGCGGTTCCGAGGTCATGGCCCCGCACACTACCGATACCGCATCGAAGAGGCCAGAATATTACGGAATAAGCAACACAAGGGAGCTTGCGCGACGAATTTCGCAGCACAGTGCCCGGAGCCTCCGGTCTCCCCTGCGTCACGCCGCCCGGTTCAGGGCCGTGTGATCGACCGCGTGCCGCAACTCCTCGCCCGCCGCCAGCCGCTCGGCCTCCTCCACCACGGTGCGGCCGAGGCGGGCCAGCTCATTGCCCTGGGAGCCGGCCAGGTGCGGGGTGAGGAAGGCGTTCGGCAGGTCGTAGAGCGGGGAGTCGGCGGGCAGCGGCTCGGGGTCGGTGACGTCCAGGACGGCACTGAGGCGACCGGTGCGCAGCTCCCCGGTCAGCGCCCGGTGGTCGACCAGGGCCCCGCGCGCGGTGTTGACGAGCACCGCACCGGAGGGCATCAGCGCGAGTTCCCGGGCGCCGATCAGATGCCGGGTCCCGGCGGTCTCCGGGGCGTGCAGGGTGACGATGTCGGCGGTGCGCAGCAGTTCGTCCAGCGGCAGCAGCGCCACACCGAGGCGGGCGGCCTCCGGTGCGTCCACGTAGGGGTCGGCGAGCGTGACGGTGAGGTCGTACGGGCGGAGGAGTTCGATCAGGCGGCGGCCGACGCGGGAGGCGCCGACGACGCCCACGCGGCGGCCGAAGTTGCCGAGGCCGGGGACGATCTCCCCGTAGGGGTGGGCGGCGCGCCGGGCGCGCAGCCGGTCCCGGGAGGCGAAGACGTCCTTGCCGGCGAGCAGGATCACGGCGAGCGCGTACTCGGCGACGGGCAGGGCGTTGGCGGCGGCGGCCGAGGACACGACGATGCCCCGCTCCCACACCCCGGGAGTGGTGAACCCCTTGACCGAGCCGGCCGCGTGCAGCACGGCCCGCAGTCCGGGCGCGGCGTCCAGCACGGCGGGGTCCAGGCGGGGGCAGCCCCAGCCGGTGACGAGCACCTCGGTGCGGGCCAGGGCCGCCCGCACCCGGGGCCCGGTGAAGTCCTGCACCACCAGGGCGGGGTCGATGTCCAGGCACGCACGGAGCCGGGCCAGCAGGTCGGGCGGGAAGAGGTGCGGCACGTTCTGGGCGGTCATGGCGAACAGCGCCTGGGGACGCTCGGGCAAGGAAGGGCCTTCCGGCTCGGTGCGGCACGGGCAGCAGGACACGCAGGACGGCAAGCGTTCTCTACGGTAGATCGGGGCGCTTGCCGGGGCCAGGGAACACGCAACTCTCCGGACCGGGCGCCGGGATGAGGCGCACGGTGACCAACCCGGCACGCCCGGCCTCCTCTTTCTCCAGCCCCTTTCCTAACCCCTTGTGGAAGGCCTCCCGCTGCCCCTAGCCTGACGCTCGCGCCGGCACCGCCCCGGCCGGGACCCACGGCATGGGAGGAGCAGCCCCGTGAAGCGCACATCACGTGACATCCGCACCGCGAACCGCTACGAGGTGCTGCGCCGGATCATCGCCGGGAACCCCACCTCCCGTCAGGAGCTGGCGGCGGCCACCGGGCTGAGCCTCGCCACGGTGGCCACGCTCGTCGGCGAGCTGCTGGACCTCCGCATGATCACCGAGGTCGGGTTCGAGGACTCGGAGGGCGGCCGGCCCCGCGGCCTGGTCGGCGTCAACCCCACGGGCGGCGCGTTGATCGGCGTCGACGTCGCGGAGACGTACGTCCACGCCGAACTGTTCGACCTGGCCCTGAACGTGGTCGCCCGCGCCGAAGTGGACATGGAGCCCGGTGAGAGCCGGCCCGAGCAGGTGGTCGGGCACGTGGCCGCCGCCGTCGGCGCGGTGGCCGCCCGGGCCGGCGTCGAGGCGGCCCGGGTACTGGGCGTCGGCGTGAGCGTGCCCGGGCAGGTGGACCGGGACACCGGAGTGGCCGAGTACGCGCCCAACTGGAACTGGCACGACGTACCGCTGCTCGGCCTGCTCGCCGAACACATCACCCATCCGCTGTACCTGGACAATCCGCTGCGTGCCTGCACCGTGGCCGAGCTGTGGTTCGGGGCGGCCCGGGGCCGTGGGGACGCCGTGGTGGTCAACCTGGGCACCGGGGTCGGTGCCGGCCTGGCCCTCGGTGGCGGCCTGCACCGGGGGGTGAGCAACAGCGCCGGCGAGTGGGGGCACACCACGCTCGTGCTGGACGGGCGGCTGTGCCACTGCGGCAACCACGGGTGCGTCGAGACGTACGTCGGCGCGCCCGGCATCATGCAGAACCTGCGCGAACTCAGTCCCGGTTCACGGCTGTTGCACCCCGGGGACCAGACGGCCACCATCGACGCCCTCGCCCACGCGGTCGCCGAGGGGGACCCGGTCGCGCTCAAGGTCGTCCAGGAAACCGCCCGTTACCTCGGTGCCGGTGTCGCCGACCTGATCAACCTCCTCAACCCCGAGGTGGTCGTCCTCAGCAGCTGGGTCGCGTCCCGGCTGGGCGAGCCGCTGCTCGCCGAGGTCCGCCGGGCCGTCACCCGGCACGCCCTGCGCCGGCCGCTGGCTGCCACCGAGATCGTCCTCTCCCCGATCCCCACCGACCCGGTGTCCCTCGGCGCGGCCACGTTCGCGCTGGAGGGTGCACTGCGGTCCGCCGGCCACCGGACACGCTCCGCCGGTCCCGCGAGGAGCCGTACCGCACCGCCTTCATGACGACGGAAGGGATGCACGTGTCTCACCCCCGCACCATGAGGTCTCTCCTGTCCGCTGCCGCAGCCGCGCTGGCCGTCACCGGCGCCCTGCTCACCTCCCCGTCCGCGACCGCCGCCGGCCCCCGGGCCGTCGCCGAGGTCTCCCCCCGCGCCGCCCAGACCATCGACGACATCGGCGCCTCGGGCGCCTGGCGGGTCAACGACCTGAAGAACTTCGACCCGGAGGTCCGGGCCCGGGTCGCGGAACTCCTGTTCTCGAAGCAGGGCCTGTCCCTCAGCGCGTACCGCTACAACATCGGCGGAGGCGGCACGGGAGTGACCTACGCGCCGCGCGCCCCCGAGGACTTCGTGAGCGCCGACGGCGGTTACGACTGGGGCAGGGACGAGGCCGGCCGTTATTTCCTGTACGCCGCCGCGAAGTACGGCGTCCGGGACCTGATCGGCTTCGTCAACAGCGCGCCCGCCGCGTGGAAGACCAACGGCAAGAGCTGCGGCGGCCGCCTGAAGGAGGAGAACGAGCGGAACTTCGCGACGTACCTGGCCGACGTCACCGACCACTTCGCCCGGCAGGGAGTCGGGCTGGACCACATCAGCCCGTTCAACGAGCCGACCAACGGCTTCGACTCCTGCGGCCAGGAGGGCATGCTGGTCGATCCCGCGCAGCGTGACGACATCGTCCGGGCGCTCGGCGCCGAGCAGCGGGCCCGGCACCAGAGGACCGGCATCATCGCCGACGAGTCCACCAGCACCGTGAAGTTCAACTCCGAGGTCCCGCAGTGGATCTCGCAGCCCGGCACGGCCCGGTACGTCTCCCGGCTCGCCCACCACACGTACGACAACCCCGGCGACGCCGACCGGGCGCAGGTGTACGAGACGTCCAGGGCGGCCGGCAAGAAGTCCTGGTCGACGGAGATCTGCTGCTTCGGCAAGGGCGGCACCGGCTGGGCGCAGGAGTACGACCCGACGATCGACAGCGGGCTGAACCTGCACTTCGACGGCCGGACGCCGCTGCGGGCCGTGCAGGCCGTGCGGACCTCCGCCGACGAGAGCTGGGCGAAGACCACGAAGCCACCGGTCACCGGCGGCACGATGTCGGCGGCGCTCGCGGCCCGGTCGATCACGACGTACGTACTCGCCCCGTAGGCCTTGTGTTCGGTGGTTTCAGCGGCTTCCCGCCGGCGGCAGTACTCCCTCGGGTTCCGGAACGTCGACCACCACTTGATCTTCACGGCGACCGCCATGGCCGTCCCGCCCAGACCTGAGGAGACCGATGTCTTTCCGTCACGCCAACGACTACGTCGAGGACGTCTCACCGGGCTCCGGGGCGCTGCCGCCCCGCGCCTGGTACGCCGGCTCGGACGCCAGGTCCCTCTCGCTGAAAGGCAGCTGGCGGTTCCGGCTGTCGCCGACGGCCGACGCCGAGGACGACTCCTTCGCCCGGACGGACTACGACGCCGCCGACTGGGCGGACATCTCCGTCCCCGGCCACTGGGTGCTCCAGGGGCACGGCGCCCCGATCTACACCAACCACCTCTACCCCTTCCCGGTCGACCCGCCCCGGGTGCCGACCGAGAACCCGACCGGCGACCACCTGCGGTTCTTCGACCTGCCCGCGGACTGGCCGGCCGGCGGCGAGACGGTGCTGCGGTTCGACGGCGTGGAGTCCTGCGCCCGGATCTGGCTGAACGGCACGGAACTCGGCGAGTTCAAGGGCTCCCGGCTCCCGCACGAGTTCGCCGCCGGGCGACTGCTCCAGCCCCGCGGCAACGTGCTCGCGGTCCGTGTGCACCAGTGGTCGGCGGGCTCGTACCTGGAGGACCAGGACCAGTGGTGGCTGCCCGGCATCTTCCGGGACGTCACCCTGCTGCACCGCCCCGTGGGCAGCGTCCCGGACTTCTTCGTGCACGCCTCCTACGACCACCTGACCGGCACCGGCACCCTGCGCGTCGACTCCGGCGTGCCCGGCCGGGTCACCGTCCCGGACCTCGGCATCGACGTCGCGGCCGGCGAGCCGGTGACCGTCCCTGCCGAGCCCTGGACCGCGGAGACGCCGAGGCTGTACGACGGGGTGCTGGCCGCCGAGGGCGAGCGGGTGCCGCTGCGCATCGGCTTCCGTACCGTGGAGCTGTCGGACGGCCTGATCAAGGTCAACGGCCGTCCGCTGCTGTTCAAGGGCGTCAACCGGCACGAGTGGCATCCCGGGCGGGGCCGCGCCCTGGACCTGGAGACCATGCGCGAGGACGTGCTGCTGATGAAGCGGCACAACATCAACGCCGTCCGCACCTCCCACTACCCGCCGCACCCGGCCTTCCTGGACCTGTGCGACGAGTACGGCTTGTGGGTGATCGACGAGTGCGACCTGGAGACGCACGGCTTCACCGAGCAGGGCTGGCGGGACAACCCCGTGGACGACGACCGCTGGACGCCGGCCCTGCTGGACCGGGCGGCCCGCATGGTCGAGCGGGACAAGAACCACCCGTCGGTCGTCGTCTGGTCGCTCGGCAACGAGGCCGGCACGGGCCGGGGTCTGACCGCGATGGCCAAGTGGATCCGCGGCCGCGACGCCTCCCGGCTGATCCACTACGAGGGCGACCACAACTGCCGTGACACGGACCTCTATTCACGGATGTACGCCGGCCACGCCGAGGTCGAGCGGATCGGCCGCGGCCTGGACGGCGGGCCCCGCGGCCGCCGCGAACTTCCCTTCGTACTCTGCGAATACGCGCACGCCATGGGCAACGGCCCCGGCGGACTCGCCGACTACCAGCGTCTCTTCGAACGCCACGGCCGGCTGCAGGGCGGCTTCGTCTGGGAGTGGATCGACCACGGCATCGCCCACCCCGAGCTGGGCTACGCCTACGGCGGTGACTTCGGCGAGGAGCTGCACGACGGCAACTTCGTCTGCGACGGCCTGCTGTTCCCGGACCGGCAGCCGTCGCCGGGCCTGCTGGAGTTCAAGAAGGTGATCGAGCCGGTCTCGGTCACCGGCGACGCGGCGGACGGCACGGTCCGGGTGACGAACAAGTACGACTTCGCCGGGTTGTCGGCGCTGGCGTTCACCTGGTCGTACGAGGTCGAGGGCGAGCCCGTGGAGTCGGGCACGCTCGCGGTGCCCGCCCTGGCGCCCGGCGAGTCCGCCGAGGTGAAGCTGCCCGCCGTGCCCGCCGGGGCGCCGGCCGGCGAGTCGCACTGGACGATCCGGGCGGTGCTCGCGTCGGACACCGCGTGGGCACCGCGGAACCATGTCGTCGCCTGGGGCCAGATCCCGGTGTCGGAGCGCCGGGTGCCGTACGTCGCCGCGACCGCCCGGCCGGCCCCCGGCGACGGGGCGATCAGCCTCGGCCCCGCCGTCTTCGACGCCCGCACCGGAGCGCTGCGGACGGTCGGCGAGGTACCGGTCACCGGTCTGCGCCTGGACGTGTGGCGGGCCACGACCGACAACGACGACGGGGCCGCCTGGCAGGGCGATCCGCGCCACGGGCTGCTGTGGCGCTCGCTCGGCCTGCACCGGATGCGGCACCGGGTGGACGCGGTGGAGGTGGGCGAGGACGCGCTGACGGTCCGCACCCGGGTGGCGCCGGCCGCCCGGGAGCTGGGCCTGTCGGCCGTGTACCGCTGGACGTCGGACGGCGACCGTCTCCGGCTGACCGTGTCCACCTGCCCCGAGGGCGAGTGGACCGTCCCGTTGCCCCGCCTCGGCATCCGCTTCGGTCTGCCCGCGGCCGACCGGGTGCACTGGTACGGCGGCGGCCCCGGCGAGGCGTACCCGGACACCAGGCAGGCGGCGTCGGTGGGCCGCTGGCGGTCGACCGTGGACGGGATGCAGACCCCGTACGTCCGTCCCCAGGAGAACGGGGCCCGGATCGACGTCCGCTGGGCGGAGCTGGGGGGCCTGCGCATCGAGGGCGACCCGGCGTTCTTCCTCACCGCCCGCCGCTGGACCACCGAGCAGCTGGACGCCGCGGCCCACCGCACCGACCTGGTGCCCGGCGCGGCGGCCGGCGGCGGCTCCACCGCGGGGGTCTGGGTCAACCTCGACCACGGACAGCACGGCATCGGCTCCCAGTCCTGCGGCCCGGCCCCGCTCCCCCGGTACCGCCTGAAGGCCGAGCCGGCGGAATTCTCGTTCGTCTTCTCGACGACACCCGGCACCGGGGAAAGCTGACACCCGCCCCGGCCGCCCCGGCACCCACCCGGCCTGGCAACACCTCCCGGGCGAGTGTCCTAGGTTGCCTAGGATCGCTCCTAGGCAACCTAGGAGGCGAGGCATGGCCCGGGTGGGACTCACCGTGGAGCGGCTGGTGGCGGCCGCCGCCGAGATGGCGGACGAGGCCGGCTTCGACCACGTCAGCATCTCCGCGCTGGCCCGGCGCTTCGGCGTCAAGGACGCAAGCCTGTACTCGCACGTCCGCAACCTCCAGGACCTGCGCACCCGGCTCGCGCTGCACGCGGGCGGCGAGCTGATCGACCGGATCGCCGCCGCCGTGGCCGGCCGGGCCGGCAAGGAGGCACTGACGGCGTTCGCCGCCGCCTACCGGGAGTACGCCCTGGAGCACCCGGGCCGGTACGCGGCCACCCAGATCCGCATCGACCCGGCCCTGGTGGCCGACTCCCCCGCCCTGCGCCGCACGGGCGAGATCACCTACGGCATGCTGCGCGCCTACGACCTGGCGGAACCCGACCTGACCGACGCCGTGCGCCTGCTGCGCAGCACCTTCCACGGATACTGCGTCCTGGAGAGCGCGGGCGGCTTCGGCGCGGACCGGGACGTACGGGCCTCCTGGGACAAGGCGGTCGACGCCCTGCACATCGCGCTGGAGCACTGGCCCCGCGAGCCGAGTGCCTGAGGGCGGCCGGGACCGGGCGGCGGGCGGGGTCCGGTGCCGGATCAGGCCGGGGGGTTCGCCGGACGGCTCGCGCAGGCGCCCCGTTCCAGCGCGCGGATGCCGGCGTAGGAAGGGGTCGTACCGTTCGGGGCCCGGTCTGCCACGATGTCGGTCATCGCGTCGAGGGCCGCGCCGAGCGTCCGCCGGTACAGCAGCGAGCCGAGGCTGATACGGCCCACGCCGAGGCCGGCGAGGGCGGCGACCGTGGGACCGGTGGGCGAGTACAGGACGTTGAGCGGGACGGTGGTGTGCCGCACGAGGTCCGCGATGCGCTGCGGATCCGTCAGGCCCGGGACGAACACCCCGTCGGCACCCGCTTCCTGATAGGCGTCGAGCCTGCGCAGGGTCTCCTTCTCGCCGCCGTCGCCCGACCAGTACGTGTCGGTGCGGGCGTTGACGAACTTGCCGGGCACGGCCGCCTTCACGGCGGTGACCTTCGCGGCGGGCCGGCCGGACGGGCCCGGACCGTCCTCCAGGTGGGGTCATGCCGCCACGCTAGGCCCCGGTCGTTTCGGCGCCCGTCGAACCGTCGGACGCCGTCACCGACCACGACGACCCCGCCCCCGGCCCCCCGTCCGGCGCCGTGAACCGGAAGACGGCCACCGGCCCCCCGGACCAGGCCACACGCACCTCGTAGCCGGTGCGGGCGTCACCTCCGGTGTGGCCGGCGTGGGCGGGACGGGCGGCGTGGGCGGGGTTGGCAGTGGGGCCGGCGTGGGCGGCGTTGCCGGCGTGGGCAGTGTGGGCGGCGGGACGCTGTACCGCCACGGTCACCAGGTCGTTGAGGGGCGGCGGGTCGGGCTCACCGGTGAGCCGGGCGAGCGCCACGAAGAGCGTGGGGCCGGGGCAGCCGGTCGCTCCGCTCAGGTCGGGCGCCAGGCCGCTCACCGGGGCGAGTTCGGCCCGTACGCCGTCCCCGGCCGGCCAGCCCGTCACCCGCACCGGAGTTCCCGGCGCCGCGCCCGCCACCAGATGGGCCCGCACCTCCACGGCACCCCGGACGGCCACCACCGTGGTGACGGTGATTCCGGCGCCCACGGTGTGCCGGGAGGCGATCCAGCCGACACCGGCGCCGAGTGGTTCGATGTCCGTACGGCTCGGGTCACCGTCGACGATCACGCTGTTGTCGTACGACGGTGCGGGCGCGGTACGGGTCGAGTAGGCGAGCCGGGTGTAGTAGGGGTCGTAGCGGACCTCCTCGCTGCCGTGGTTGTGCAGCCGGACCAGGCCGTCCGAACGCGTCGACTGGAGCAGCCAGTTGGGGACGCGGACGAGGTGAGCCGTGTCCGCGCGGTCGGCCGGGGAGGGCTGCTCGCGTGCCGTCCACACCTCGTGCCCGGCCGGCAGCAGCAGTCCGAGGAAGCCCTTGCTCGCCCAGTAGGGGGAGGCCGGGCCCGAGTAGTCCTGCACGAGCGACTCGTCGGGGCCGAGCCAGCCGAGCGGGAGGAGGCCGCGTTCGTCGACCGCGCCGCCGTCGAGGAAGTACCGCAGGGTGCCGGAGGCCAGGCGGCGGGTCTCGCCCGGGGCCAGAGGGGTGTGCCCGGTCAGGGCGCCGAGCCAGAGCGGGGCGGTGGCCGCGAAGCGGTAGGTCAGGGAGCGGCCCTGGTGGACCGGGGCACCGTCGGCGCCGAACAGGCGTGCGTAGTCGGTGAGATGGCGGGACAGCCGGCGGCCGTAGCGGGAGAGGAGTTCGCCGTCGCCCGCCAGCCAGGCGTGCAGGACCGTGTACAGGTGCATGGCCCAGCCGTTGTAGTAGTCGAACTTCCGGCCGTCGCCGTCGGTGTACCAGCCGTCCCCGAGGTACCAGTCCTCCACCCGGGCCAGCCCACGGTCGATCGCCTTGCGCGCCGCCGTCTCCCGGTGTCCGGTCTCGGCGAGGAAGCCGCCGACGGTGACCGGGAACAACTCCCAGTTGCACGGCCAGGGTTCCGCGGTGAGCGCGCCGGCCAGCCAGCCGGCGGTCCGTTGCCGCACCGGGTCGTCCAGGCGGTCCCACAGCAGCGGCCGGGTGAGCCGCAGGGCGAGCGCGACGGAGGCGGCCTCGACCAGCGGCTGGCCGCGGTCCGTGATGCGCGGCCAGACGCCGCCGGGCCCGGTGGCGAGGCCTTCGGCGTACCGGCCGAGCACCGTCTCGTCGCGGCGGAAGGCGGCCAGCAGCAGCGTGCGGGCGTATCCCTCCAGGCCGTCGGAGAGCCGTCCGGACCGGCTGACGTGGTCGCCGGGCAGGTGGTACAGGGCGCCGTCGGGGGTGGCGTACGGCTCGACGGCGGCGAGCAGGGCGTCGGCGGCGGCCTCCCAGTGGGCGCGGGTGTAGCCGGTGTGGGGACTCGACGTGCGGTCGTCGGCGGGCAGTTCGATCACAGCGGTGGCCGTCCTTCCTGGCGGACCCCGGAACACCCCGGTTCCGGTCGAGTGTCCCGGACTCCGGCCGTGGTCTGCGCAACTGTGCGCGGGCCGTTTCGGCCGGACTACGGCCGTGGTCTGAGCAACCGTGCGCGGGCCGTTTCGGCCGGACTCCGGCCGTGGTCTGCGCAACCGTGCGCGGGCCGTTTCGACTAGCGTCTTGGCATGAACCGCAACACCTCCCCCAGGCTCGCCGACGCCCTCGCCGCCGGGACGGTCGTGCTCGACGGCGGGATGTCCAACCAGCTGGCGTCGGCAGGGCACGACCTGAGCGACGAACTGTGGTCCGCGCGGCTGCTCGCCGAAGGGCCCGAGGCGGTCACCGAGGCGCACCTCGCCTACTTCCTGGCGGGCGCGAGCGTGGCGATCACCGCCAGCTACCAGGCCACCTTCGAGGGGTTCGGCAAGCGCGGCATCGGCCACGAGGAGGCCGCGCGGCTGCTCGCGCTCAGCGTGGAACTCGCCCGCGAGGCGGCCCGGCGGGCGGCGGACCGGGGCGTCGCACGGCCGTTGTGGGTCGCGGCGTCGGTCGGGCCGTACGGGGCGATGCTCGCGGACGGCTCCGAGTACCGCGGCCGGTACGGGCTGAGCGTGGCCGAGCTGGAGCGGTTCCACCGGCCGCGGATCGAGGCGCTGGCCGCCGCCGCGCCGGACGTCCTCGCGCTGGAGACCGTCCCGGACACCGACGAGGCGGCCGCGCTGCTGCGGGCGGTGCGGGGGGCCGGGGTGCCCGCCTGGCTGTCCTACACGGCCGACGGCCGGCGGACGCGTGCCGGCCAGCCCCTGGAGGAGGCGTTCGCCCTGGCCGCCGACGCGGACGAGGTGATCGCGGTCGGGGTCAACTGCTGCGCTCCGCAGGACGCGGCGCCCGCCGCCGAGATCGCGGCCCGGGTGACCGGCAAGCCGGTCGTGGTCTATCCCAACAGCGGCGAGTCCTGGGACGCGCGGGCGCGTGCCTGGGCCGGCCCTACGACGTTCAGCGCGGCGCAGGTCACGGCGTGGCGGGAGGCGGGCGCACGGCTGATCGGGGGATGCTGCCGGGTGGGTCCGGACACGATCGCCTCGATCGCGTCCGCCGTGGGGTGAGGCCGGTTCACCCGGCCCACGGCGATGCGATCGCCTCCGCCGTGAGCTGAGTTCCGGCCACCGGCCCACCCGCTCGACAGTCCACCGCTCTCACCGGCCCACCCGCTCACCGGCTCACCACACTGCCCAGCCCACCGCACTCACCGGCCCACCCGCTCACCGGCCACCACACTGCCCAGCCCACCGCACTCACCGGCCCACCCGCTCACCGGCCACCACACTGCCCGGCCCACCGCGCTCACCGACCCACCGCACTGCCCGGCCCACCGCACTCACCGGCTCACCGCACTGCCCGGCCCACCGCGCTCACCGACCCACCGCACTGCCCGGCCCACCGCACTCACCGGCTCACCGCACTGCCCGGCCCACCGCGCTCAGCGGCGCAGCGCGCCCACCGAGCGGCGCAGGCGGCGCATGGCGGCGGCGAGTTCGGCGCCGGGGGCGCGGGGGACGTGGTCCCGCGGGGGCGGCGGGGTGGTGGCCGCCGCCCACAGCGCGACTTCCGCGTCCCGGGGACCGTGCGCGACATCCGCGTCCCGGGCACCGTGCGCGACTTGTGTGTCCCGGGGACCGTGCGCGACATCCGAGTCCCGGGGACGGTGCGCCACGTTCGCGTCCCGGGGACCGTCTGCGGTGCGCGCGGCGTCTGCGGCTGCGGCTGCGGCTGCGTCTGCGTCTGCGTCTGCGTCTGCGTCGAAGATCCGTACCGGATGGGTGGCGTCCCAGGCGGGCCAGCCGGGGTCCCCGGTCGTCACGAACCGGACCCACGCCGTGTGCATCGCCTCGCACAGCTCCTGCGGGGCGCCTTCGCCGGCCAGTTTCTTCGACTCGGGCGCGTCCCCGGTGGCGAACACGAAGCCCAGCTCCAGGGCGTGACAGGCGCCGAGGCCGGGGAGGCCGGAGGGCCAGGCGAACTCGTAGAGGTAGGAGGTGCCCGGGCGGGCGTCGGCGATCCGGTGCAGCGGGACCCGCAGCAGGTGGTCGGTGACCATCTGGCCGACGATCTCGGCGGCCCCGGCGTCGGGGTGCAGGGCACGGTAGCCGCGGGGCACCTCGTGGCCGGCGTGGCAGCGGGCCATGGCCCCGGCCAGGGCGACGGCACCTAGCCGGTCGACGCGCTCCACCAGGCCTCCCGGCACCAGCCACAGCCGGTACTCGTCCCGGGTCCAGCCCATGAGCAGGTCCACGCCGGGGGCGGCGTCGCCGTCAACCAGGGCCTTCAGCGGGTCGCGGGGCACCAGGTCGCCGTCCACGACGACGCCGAAGGCGGGTCCGCCCAGCACCGGGCTGCTCAGCCGGCCGGCCTCGGCCTGGGTGCGCAGCAGCAGCTCCCGGTCGACGGCGGCGAACGCCTCCGCGGTGGCGGGGACCTTCAGCCGGGTGGCCATGCGGCGCACCATCCGCCGCACCTTGTCCCGGTCCGAGACCTCGGGCGCCCCGCTCTGCAGCACCGCCCGCCGGACCAGGCCCCGGGCCTGGGGCGCGGCGAGCAGGACGCCGGCGCTGATCGCGCCGGCCGACTGCCCGCCCAGGGTGATCCGGTCCGGGTCGCCGCCGAAGGCGCCTATCGACTCGTGCACCCAGCGCAGGGCGGCGAGCTGGTCGCGCAGGCCGGGGTTCGGGGCGCGTCCGGGAACAGTCCGTACCCTTCGACGCCCAGCCGGTAGTTGACCGAGACGCAGACGACACCGTGGCGGGCGAAGGCGGCGCCGTCGTACACCGGGACGGCCGAGGATCCCCTGGTCAGGGCGCCGCCGTGCAGCCAGAGCAGCACGGGGAGCCGGGCGCCGGGGGCGGGCTCGGGGGTCCACACGTTGAGGTTGAGGCAGTCGTCGCCGGGGATCACCGGGTCGGACAGGTACTGGGCGAACGCCTCGGAGTACGGCGGTTTCGGCGCGGTCGGCCCGAAGGCGCCGGCGTCGCGCACTCCGTCCCAGGGCTCGGCGGGCGCGGGCGGGCGGAACCGCCGGGGGCCGAACGGCGGGGCGGCGTACGGGATGCCCCGGAACACCGCGACGCCATGCTCGTACCGGCCGCGTACGGCCCCGTGGGGCGTCCTGACCACGGGGCCCGTCAGGTCTGCCGCCATCGCCCACCAGCCCTTCGCGGTGCTCACCGCACGGGACGGCGCCCGTGCGCCGTTGTCATCAGAGCACCACAGGGCGCGGACGTATTCCGGTGCACAGACCGTTCGCTGGGCCGTTCGGAGTACCCGGGGCGCCGTGGGAGCGGCGCCGGGCACCCGGTGGGCCGGCGGCAGGGGGCGTGCCGGCGGTGACCGACACCCACCCAAGATCGTTTACCGGGCATGGAGCACACCACGCGTACCGCCGCGGCCCTCGCCGTGGCCGCAGCCGCCCTGGTCACCGCCTACGGCACGGCACACGCCGCCTGCCGCACCCTCGCCCCCGGACAGCAGCGCGCCACCGTGGCCGCTCCCACCGGCGAGCAGGACCCGAAGGAGGACGTCGAGGTCGACGAGAACGGCCGCCCCGACCTGAGGGAGGACTGAGCCCGGGGCCCGGGAGAACGGCGACGGCCGGGCACCGCCCGCACGGGGTGCCCGGCCGTCCGTCCGGTCCTGTCTCAGTCCTCCTCCGGACGGTCGGCGCCGACGAGCGCCTCCACCACGTCGACGGCGCTGCCGTCGTGGTCGCTGCCCGCGGTGCCGCTGCCCGTCTGGACGTTGCCCGCGCGGTCGACCTCCAGCCAGGAGTCGGCCTGGGAGTTGTCGATCACGGTGATCAGACTCCCGGACGGCGCGGCGGGAGCGGCACCGGCTCCGAGGAGCGCGGCGGCGGCCAGGGCGGCGACGCCGAGCCGGGGCAGGGCACGGCTCACACGCCCACGCCCTCGGGGGTGAGCCGCTCCGGGGCGATGTTGCGTTCCAGCAGGCTGGTGGAGGCCTTCACGCCGACCCCGCTCGCGGGGTCCACCTCGGGCAGCCGGCCGTCGGCCGCCTTGAGGCCGGCGAGCGCGGCGTCCATGGCCTCGTGCGCGGCGAACAGGCACGGGGTGCTGTAGATCGCCACGTCGACGCCCAGGTCGGAGAGTTCACCGAGGGACAGGCGGGGCGACTTGCCGCCGGCGATCTGGTTGAAGAGCAGCGGCTTGTCGCCGACGACCTTGCGGATCCGCTCGATCCACTCGACGCTGCGCACGCCGTCGACCAGGACCACGTCGGCGTCGGTGGCCGCGAGCCGCTCGGCGCGGTGCAGGATGTCGTGCTCGTCCGTGGCGTCGGTACGGGCGACGACGACCAGGTCGTTGCGGGTCTCCAGGACCTTGTGCAGTTTCTCCAGGTACTCCTCCAGTGGCAGCACCTGCTTGCCGTCGGCGTGGCCGCAGCGGCGGGGCCGCTTCTGGTCCTCCAGGATCACGCCGGAGGCGCCGATGCGCTCCAGGCCCTCGACGACGTGACAGGCGACCTCGGGGTCGACGTACCCGTCGTCGATGTCGACCAGCAGGTGGTGGTGCGGGAAGGCGCCCCGCAGCCGCTGGACGAAGGCCACCATGTCGGGCCAGGCGATGAATCCGATGTCGGGCAGCCCGTAGTACGAGGCCGCGAAACCGAAGCCCGATACGAACATCCCGTCGTAGTGCTTGGCCGCGATCGACGCCGAGTACATGTCGTACACGCCGATCAGCGGTGTGGTCCCGGGCCCGGCGATGCGCTCGCGCAGCTTCTTACCGTAAGTCAAGGTCCGGCTCCTCCTGTGGGTGGGTGACGCGGGGCGGGGGGGCCACGCGTCTCGACGCCCTTTGCCAAGACAAGAGCATCTCTAGATAGTCACGTGACCTTCCTCCTATGCGAGCTTTACTCACCCCAATGGCCGAGCCGGTTCACCGCAGAAACGTCACTCGGCGAGCCGTCCCGCCCGGGCGAGCCCCGTTCGGGTGACTCGCGGGGGCCGGGCCGGGCAGGCGCCGGCGGATGCGACCGGGGTCCGCACGGAACAGGCGTCGGGCGGGCGTCCGTCCGGTCACCGTCGCACCGGATGCTCAGCCGGCGCCTTCGGGCACGCCGTTGTCGGGTGCCTCGTCCCCGTACGAGGGCAGGTCGCCGCGCTCCACCGGGGTCGTGGCCGTGGGGGCCGGGGGCAGGAGCGCGGTGAGTTCGGCGGGCGAGGGACGGTGGACGGCGTCCGCGGCCTTACGGAGCACGTCGTCCGAGACCTTCTCGCCGCCGATCCGGACCACACGGCCCTTCGCGGGCGCCACACAGACGTAGCCCCCGGGGCAGTCGGCCGCGCCGCCCCGCTCGGCGTAGAGATGCACCACGGCACCGCCCTCCGCCCAGTACGCGGCGGAGAAGCCGTCGTCGCCGTTCACCCCGACGGACTGCTGCGCGAGCGTGAAGCCCGGTACGTCGGTGACGTAGACGAGTTCCGGCGCGATGCCCAACGAGCGCAGGCGGGCATCCAGTTCGGCCTGCCGCTCGGTGGCGCGGGGCGTCGGGGTGCGGGTGCCGCCCGCATCCGCCTTCTCGGTGCCGCAGGCCGTGAGGAGCGCGGGCAGGAGCAGCAGCAGCGGCAGGGCGCGTATCGGACGGATCATGCCCCCATGCTGCCGCACGGGTGGTCCACTCCGCGGGTCCGGGCGACCACCGGGGCACGGCCGTCGGCGCCGGACGGGCCGCCGGGGGCACCTCCGCCAAGCATTTGAACGCGTTCAATTGCACCCTCTAGGATCGGGGCCCTCACCGTCGGCGTGAAGGAGGGGGCATGCGCCACGAGGAGCGGTGCGACAGGCACAAGCTCCGGCACGGACTCGGGCAACTGGTCCGGTTCGGGGTGCTGCAGGCGCGCGCCTGCGTCTTCGCCGTGGCCCTGCTGGCGGGCATCGGCGCCTCCCGGCTGCTGCCCCCGCTGCCCGTGGCGCGCTACGACCTGGTCCTGGTCTACGGCGTCCTGCTCACCCTCGTCGCCCGCCGGCTGGGCTGGGAGACCCGGCGGGACACCGCCGTGATCGCCGTGTGCCATGCGGTGGGTCTGCTGTTCGAGCTGGTCAAGGTGCGCATGGGGTCGTGGAGTTACCCGGAGGACGCCCTCACGAAGATCGCCGGGGTGCCGCTGTACGGGGGTTTCATGTACGCGGCGGTCGCCGGCTACGTGTGCCGGGCCCGACGGCTGATGCGGCTGCGCTACACCCGCTATCGCGCCGCCGCCACCACCCTGGTGGCCGCCGCCGTCTATCTCAACTTCTTCACCCATCACTGGATACCCGACCTGCGCTGGCCGCTCGCGCTCGCGATGGCCGCGGCGACCGCCGGCACCTGGGTGGGCTTCAGCGTGGGCGCACACCGCTACCGCATGCCCCTGGCCGTCTCCTTCGTCCTGATCGGCTTCTTCCTGTGGGTCGCCGAGAACGCCGCGACGTATGCGGGCGCCTGGAGCTACCCGCAGCAGACCGGCGGCTGGCAGCCGGTGCCGCTGACCAAGTTCGGCGCCTGGGCGCTGCTGATCAGCGTGACCTTCGTGCTCGTCGAACACTTCACGGGAGCCCGCACCGCCCACCGCGCCGGGCCCCCGGAGCCGGGCCGGTGCGTGCCACCCGTGTCCGATTCCTTCAAGACCGGCTGACCGGCGGCCGCCTACGGTGGCCGCATGACCGAACGATTCGCCGTGATCGGCCTGGTGGCCGCCGATCTCGCCGCCACCCTCGCCTTCTACCGCCGCCTCGGGCTGGTCTTCCCGCCGGGAGCCGAGGACCAGCCGCACGTCGAGGCCGAGCTGCCCGGCGGGCTGGTGCTCGCCGTGGACACCGAGGAGACCGTCCGCTCCTTCCACCCCGGCTGGCAGCCGCCCGCCGGCGGGGGCCGGATCACGCTCGCCTTCCGCTGCGGCTCCCCCGCCGAGGTCGACGCCCGCTACCAGGACCTGGTGGCCGCCGGCCACCACGGAGAGCTGAAGCCCTGGGACGCCTTCTGGGGCCAGCGGTACGCCACCGTGCACGACCCCGACGGCAACGGCGTCGACCTGTTCGCGCCGCTGTCAGCCGCCGAGTAGCTCCCCGAGCGGCATACCCGTCAACTGCCGGACGTCCCGGGCCAGGTGAGACTGGTCCGCATAGCCGGCCCGGATCGCCGTCTCGGCGTACGGCGTGCCCGAGCGGGCGAGGGCCAGCGCACGCTGCAGGCGCAGGATGCGGGCCAGGGTCTTCGGGCCGTACCCGAACGCGGCCTGGCAGCGGCGGTGCAACCGGCGTGCGCCGATGCCGAGTTCGTCGGCCGTGGCGGACACCGGGCGCCCCTCGTCCAGGCACTCCACCAGCCGGCGCAGCAGCGGGTCGGGGGCGGGTGCCTGCGCCGCCAGGTCCAGGGCGAGGTCCTCCAGCGCGCTCGCCGGGTCCACGGCCGCCGTCACGCGGTCCCGCAGTCCGCGTACCCGCGCGGCGGGCCAAAGGTCCGCCAACTCCACCCGCCGGTCACGCAGTTCGTGCGCCGGGACGCCGAGCAGGGTGGGCGCGGTGCCGGGGAAGAAGCGGACGCCCGCCCAGGACCGGGCCGGGCCCCGGGGCACGTGGGGACGGGTGTCGGGCCCCGCGACCAGCAGCCGGCCCTCGCTCCACAGCAGGTCCATGCAGCCGTCGGGCAGCACGGGCCGGCCGTCGGCACCGCTCGGGGAGTTCGTCCACACGACCGCACCGGCCAGGCGGGAAGCGCGCTCCGCATACACGGCAGCCAGCGTACGCCGCGGACGGCACCGGGGCGCGACCCCTCAGGAGCGGAGCGCTGCGCCGCCCGTCCGGTGTTCCTGGGGGCTCACTCCGTACATGCGTTCGAAGGCGGTCGACAGGGCGAACGCGGGCGGTGTCCGGGGTGTCGGCACAGGTGTACGGCTCCGGGCCGCGCGCGATCGCCAGGCCGCCCGGTCCCAGCCGCACCGGCTCCTCGCCGGCGTCCGGGGTGATCCAGCAGCCGCCCCGCGCCATGACCATCACCGTGAGCGGCGCCCGGTCCGCCACGCGCACGGACCACGGTGGGTCGAAACACGCGCGGATCATGAAGGCGCCACGCGCGCGGGGACCGTCCAACAGACCGGCGAGGGGGTCGCCCCGCACGAGGGTGCCCGGGCGTGGGGGAGCGTCCATGGAGGCAGCGTAGACGCACGCTTATGGAGACGAGCCGCTCGGCGATGTCCCCGCGGTGTGCCCGGCAGTTGACTGGCAGGCACGACACAGAACGCGGAGTGCGCGGGGCACGGTGCGCTGGCCGAGGAGCTGCGGGAGAGCGGGGAGCTGGTGTTCCCGGGGGGCACGGTGCGGGAGCCGTTCGTCGACCTGCGGGACGTGGCGGACGTGGTGACGGCCCTGCTCACCGAGGGGGGAACGGTACGCGGACCGGTTCGCCGGGCGGACCCTGGAGGTGTCCGGGCCGCGGCTGCTGAGCTTCGGTGAGGCGGTCGCGGAGATCGCGGCGGTGTCGGGGCGCGCGCTGTCGTACCGGGCGGTCGCGCCCCGGGACTACGGTGCGCGGCTGGCCGGGTTCGGTGTGCCGCCGCAGGAGGCGGAGTTCCTGACCGGGCTGTTCGGGTCCCTGCTCGACGGGCGGAACGCCCACCTCTCGGACGGGGTGCGGCAGGTGCTGGGCCGTGCGCCGCGGGACTTCGGCGACTTCGCCCGCGAGGCCGCCGCGGCCGGCGTGCGGAGGAGCTGATCCCGCCCGGCGGGGCCCCGGCGGGCGGGACTCGCCCCGCCCGCCGGGGACATCACGGGACCGGCGGCGCCCACCCCTCCTGCGGGTGCGCGCCGCCCGGGGCGTCACCGGTCCGGACGTGCCGGGCCGCCGTTGCCCGCGTCCGTCCCGTGGCCCCGGTGCGCGTGGTGGTGGGGGTTCTTGGCGTGGGTGCGGAGGCGGGCCGTGACGTCCTCCGGGGGCAGGAAGCGGGACCAGCGCTCGGGGAACTCCGAGGGCATGTCGGGGTCGTCGGGGTCGGCCTCGCGGGCCGCGGCGGCGCGGGCGACGTACTCGGCGACCTGGGCCTCCCGGATCCGCTCGTTCGCCTCGCGGGCGGCGGCCGTCGCGGCGGCGGGCCATACCCGGTCGATCGCCGCGTTCACCGCCGCGCCGACGAGCACGGCGAAGGCGGACACGCCGATCCACAGCAGCACGGCGACGGCGGCGGCGAGAGAGCCGTAGATCGTGGCGCCCTCGATGGTGTTCGTGAGGTAGATGCGCAGCAGGAAGCTGCCCAGGACCCACATGGCGAGGGCGACCAGGGCGCCGGGCACGTCCTCGATCCACGGGGAGCGGACCGGCACGGACACGTGGTACAGGGTGGTCAGGAAGACGATGGACAGGACGATCACGACCGGCCAGTACAGGACCTGGACGACCGTCTCCGACCAGGGCACCACCCGCACCACCGCGTCCGGCCCGGCCACCATCAGCGGCAGCGCCACCGAGCCGATCAGCAGGGCCACGATGAACAGCAGGAACGCCATGATCCGGGTCTTGACGATGCCGCGGACGCCGTCGAGCCCGTACATCACGGTGATGGTGTCGATGAAGACGTTCACCGCGCGCGAGCCCGACCACAGGGCGAACAGGAAGCCGATGGAGATGACGTCGGGCCGGCCGCCCTGCATCACGTCGTGCAGGATGGGCTCGGCGATCTCCTTCACGCCCTTGTCGGACAGGACCGTCCGGGAGGCCTCCAGGAGGTTGGTCTCCAGGCTGTGGATGGTGTCGGCGCCGGTCCAGTCGTCGACGTAGCCGAGCAGTCCGATGAGGCTGAGCAGCAGCGGCGGCACGGACAGCAGCGTGAAGAACGCCGCCTCGGCCGCCAGGCCCAGGATGCGGTACTCCATGCAGGAGTCGACGGTGTCCTTGAGCAGCAGCCAGGCGGTCCTGCGCTTGGAGACGTTCCGGTAGAGGGCTCTGGCCCGGTGGAGCCGACCGGCCGGCCGCTCGGGGGTTTCACTTGCTGGCTGCACGACCCAAAGGTATCCGCAGCACGGGACCGCCCTCACCTTTCGGGGCAGGTGACCGCATCCAAAGCGCCCGGCGGCGCCCGTGTGCCACTCTGGAGGCCATCATCGCCGCCTTCCCGGGTAGGTTCGATCCATGGCAGGGACCCCCACCCACACCGTGACGAACCAGCCGCCTCCCCTGGTCGGCTACGACGTCTTCGCCGCCGACCGCGCCCTCACCGAGGCCGTCGACCGCCACACCGCCCCGGACGTCCTGGACGAGGTGCGCGCGGAGCTGGGCGCGCTCGGCCGCGCCGCCGGCTCGGCGCAGCTGCAGGAGTGGGCGACGCAGGCGAACGAGCACCCGCCGCGGCTGCGCACCCACGACCGGTACGGCCACCGGGTCGACGAGGTCGAGTTCCATCCGGCCTGGCACCGGCTGCTCGGCAAGGGCGTCTCGGCCGGGCTGACCGGGGCCTGGACCCGGCCGTCCGGGCACGTGCGCAGGGCGGCCGGGTTCCTGGTCTGGACGCAGGCCGAGGCGGGCACCTGCTGCCCGCTGTCGATGACGCACGCGGCCGTGCCGGCGCTGCGCACCGACCCGGAGCTGGCCGCCGAGTGGGAGCCCCGGCTCGCGTCCACGATCTACGACCGCCAGCTGCGGCCCGCCGGGCAGAAGCCGGGCGCGCTGTTCGGAATGGGCATGACCGAGAAGCAGGGCGGCAGCGACGTCCGCGCGAACACCACCTCGGCACAGCCCCTCGCGGAGCCCGGTACGTACGTGCTGACCGGGCACAAGTGGTTCTGCTCGGCGCCCATGTCGGACGCGTTCCTGGTGCTCGCTCAGGCACCGGGCGGGCTGACCTGCTTCCTGGTCCCGCGGGTCCTGCCCGACGGCAGCCGCAACGTCTTCCTCGTCCAGCGGCTCAAGGACAAACTGGGCAACCGCTCCAACGCCTCCGCCGAGGTCGAGTTCGACGGCACCTGGGCGCGCCGGGTCGGCGAGGAGGGGCGCGGGGTGCCCACGATCATCGGGATGGTCGCCGCGACGCGCCTGGACTGCGCGCTCGGCTCGGCGGGCCTGATGCGGCAGGCGGTGGCGCAGGCCGTGCACCACTGCTCCTACCGGGAGGCGTTCGGCGGGAAGCTGGTCGACAAGCCCCTGATGCGCAACGTGCTCGCCGATCTCGCGCTGGAGTCGGAGGCCGCGACCACGCTGGCCCTGCGGCTCGCCGCCGCGTACGACGACGGCGGCGAGCAGGAGCGCGCCTTCCTGCGGATCGCGGTGCCGGCCGCGAAGTACTGGATCACGAAGCGCTGTGCGCCCGTGGCCGTCGAGGCCGCCGAGTGCCTGGGCGGGAACGGGTACGTCGAGGAGTCCGGCCTGCCCCGGCTGGTGCGGGAGTCGCCGCTGAACTCCGTCTGGGAGGGCGCCGGGAACGTACAGGCGCTGGACGTGCTGCGGGCGTTGCAGCGGGAGCCGGGCGCGCTGGACGCCTGCCTCACCGAGATCGGCCGGGCGCACGGCGCCGACCACCGGCTGGACCGGGCGGTGAAGGACCTGTTCACCGAACTCGCCGACCTGGCCGGCATCGAGGGCCGGGCCCGGCGCCTGGTGGAGCGGCTGGCGCTCGTCCTTCAGGGCTCGCTGCTGGTGCGGCACGCGCCCGAGGAGGTGGCCGACGCCTTCTGCGCCTCCCGCCTGGGCGGCGACCACGGCGCGTCGTTCGGCACGCTGCCGGCGGGCCTGGACCTGAAGTCGGTGGTGGACCGGGCCGGGCCGGCGTCCTGAGCGAGCCGGCCGGTCCCGTCCGGGGGCGCGGGGCCGTGCCTGGCGTGCCGTTCACCGGACGGCTGGGGGTGGTGCTGCGCCGACACGGCACCACCCCCATCAACTGGGGCCCCGTTGAGCCCGCGGACGCGCAATGCGTCGTGGTCAAGTCTCAGCCACCCCACTCCGGTTCACCAGGGTTGCAAGGGGTTGCAACTTATGGGGGCACATGCGCGGAGTCTGTGCCTCCAGCCGGTCCGGAACGGCACTATGAGAGGCACAGTCGGACCGGAAACCGCCGCCCGGACGGCTTGACAAGTGTGTTCGAAGCCCTTTTCCGGGAGGACCTCAGTGGGGAACCGGCCGATGAACGTGGCCCGCCTGGCAACCGTGGACGCGGCGCAGGCGGCGCGGCTGCTGAGCGAGGTGCGCGAGGCCGCGCTCGCCGGACAACGTGCACGGCTCGCGCCCAGGCCGGTGATCGAGCAGTCGTGGGGACGGATGCTGCGCAGTGGTGTCGACCCTGAACGCGGCCTGAGATCCCGGGTGTTGTCCTCCGACGAGGTGCTCCGGCGGCGGGAGGAGTCGCCGCTGCGGCAGGTACTCCCGGTGTTGCGCGAGGGGCTGCTTTCGGTCGCGGACGTCGCCCAGCACATCATGGTCGTCGCGGACGCCGACGGACGGGTGCTGTGGCGGGAGGGCGCCGCGCCGGTGCTGCGCAAAGCGGACTCGCTCGGATTCGAACCGGGCGCGGACTGGCGGGAAGACGTCGTCGGCACCAACGGGGTGGGCACCCCGGCGGTGGTGCGGCGGCCCGTCCAGGTCTTCGCCGCCGAGCACTTCGTACGGGCGCACTCGTCCTGGACCTGTTCGGGCGCCCCGATCACCGATCCGCGTGACGGCCGGCTGCTCGGTGTGGTGGACGTGAGCGGCCCGCTGGAGACCATGCATCCGGCCACCCTCGCCTGGGTGGACTCGGTGGCCAAGCTGGCCGAGGCCCGGCTGCGGGAGCTGCACGTGGCCTCGCTGGAGCAACTGCGGGCGGTGGCGGCGCCGGTGCTGGCGCGGCTGGGCGGGCGGGCGCTCGTGGTGGACCGGGACGGCTGGACGGCGGCCGTGAGCGGGATGCCGTACGTGCGGCGGGCGACGCTGCCGAAGTCGCTCGCGCCGGGCCACCGGTGGCTGCCCTCGCTCGGCTCGTGCACGGTGGAGCCGCTGGCCGGGGGCTGGCTGCTGCGGACGGAGGACGAACCGCTCGCCGCCGCCCGCCGGGTCGTGCTGGATCTGGCCCGGCCGGGCCGCTGCACGGTGACCGTCATGGCCTCGGCGGCTTCCTGGTCGAGCGAACTGAGTCCGCGGCACGCCGAGTTGCTGTTCCTGCTCGCCGAGCACCGGGGCGGCCGGGGGGCGGCGGGGCTGGCCGAGGATCTGTTCGGAGACCCGTCCAAGACGGTGACCGTGCGGGCCGAGATGTCCAGGGTCAGGCGGTACCTCGGGGATCTCCTGCGCCATCGGCCGTATCGTTTCTGCGAAGATGTGGAAGTCGAGGTGCTGCTCCCCGCTGACCCTCGCGACCTGCTCCCCCAGTCGACGGCACCGGCAGTGACCCGGAAACGGAACGGCCCGGCGGACGACCGGCCCACCTCTTTCTGAGCGCACGCGAACCACCGCTCCCCCGGACCGCGTCCCGTGCCGTCCGAACGCTCCGTTTCGTCCATGTGCGGGGACTTGGCCCTGCCCGGCCCGTTCCTGCCGTAGCATCCCGTAAGGGCCTCCCCACCTGCTCCTCGCGTCAACGTACGGACCGAGAGGCGCAGTTGGCCCGTCTGGAGGAGAGATGAAGCATCGCGGCAGACACCGCCGACGCAGACGGGGCGCGGCCCTGCGTGCCGTGCTGGCCGGGACCGCGCTGGCGCTCACCGCCGCCGCGACCCTGATCAGCGCGTCCCAGGCCCAGATCAGCGAGGACCCCGGCGCGTTGAAGGCGCTGACCTCTGCGGCGGACGCCGGCCGGCTCCGGCTCCAGGAGCACCCGGTCCCCGCCCGCACCCTGGACCGGCTCTCCGCCTCGATGGGCACCCCGGTGGGTGTGGACGCGGTGCTGCGCAGCGCCGACCGCACCCTCCGCGAGGCCGGCGACTGCTCCTCCGCCGACCGTGCCTCGCTGCCCGTCGCCCCGGCCGCCACCCGTGCCTACTGCTGGGACCCGGCGGACACCGGCGCCACCGCCTGGCGGCCGGCCTCCGTGACCACCTCGGGGGACGCCGACGACGACGGCGTCTGGGGCACCCACCGGGTCGTCCTCGCCGGCTGGACCCACGACACCCGTACCGGCCGCGCCGCCGAGCGCGGCCTGGCCCGGGTCGCCTTCGTCGACGCGGACGACCCCGCCCGCCCCGCCTACCGCTGGGCGCTGCTGGTGGTACCGGTGCAGGGCGGCCGGGACTACCGGGGCCTGACCTCCGGCATCTCCGGCATGGTCTGGTACGGGAACAAGCTGCTCGTCACCACCACCGCCGGCAGCGCGGACGCGCTCTACGTCTACGACCTCGACCGCATCCAGCGCACCACGGCCGACGGGCCCGCCGTCGGCCGGGTGCCGGGCGGCTGGTCCGCCGACGGCTACCGCTACGTGCTCCCGGCCGTCGGTTCCTACCGCTTCACCGCCGGCTCCTGCTCCGCCTCCGGGCCGCCCTGCCCGGGCGCGCTCGCCCTCGACCGCGGTACGGCACCCGACAGCATGGTCGCCGCCGAGTGGACCGCTCCCGGCAGCGACCGGCCGGCCCGGCTGTGGCGGTACGCGTTCAGCACGGACCCGGCCCGCGCCGGGCTGCTCGCCACGGACGCCGCGGGACGGACGGACGCGGTGGAGGCGTACCGGACCCGGGCGTCCGGGATCCGCGGGGTGCTCTCGTACCGGGAGCCCGGGGCGGACCGCACGTCCTGGTATGTGGGACGACTGCCCGGTGGGCAGGACGGCCACGGCGGACTGTGGCGGCAGGACACCGAGGGCGCCCGGGCCGCCCACTGCGGTGCCGACGCCTCGCGCCGCTGCTGGGCACAGGGCGCGGGCTCCCTGTCCCACTGGCAGGGGAACGGCGAGGTCTGGTCACTGTCGGACCGGATGCTGTTCGCCCTGCCCCTGGCCGCGCTCGACCGCTCCGTGGGCTGATCAGGCCCGTCCCGGGAAGCGATCGACAGACCGCGCCCCGGGATGATTCCCTGGCCGGCATGAGCAGCATCCCTGTCACCACCTGGTCCCTGGAGCAGACCTCCCCGGCCGATCTCCTGCCCGCCGCCGCGCCCGAGGGCGACGTCCGGATCGTCCGCGCCGAGGTGCCCTCCCCCGAGTTCAGCCGGTTCCTGTACGCCTCGGTCGGCGGCGACATCCGCTGGACCGACCGGCTGGGGTGGACCTACGCGCAGTGGCAGGCGTACCTGGAGCGGCCCGGCGTGGAGACCTGGGTGGCCTACGACCGGGGTACCCCGGCCGGCTACGTGGAGCTGGAACCGCAGGACGAGGGTGCGGTCGAGATCGTCTACTTCGGGCTCGTCCCGGCGTTCCGCGGCCGGCGCATCGGCGGCCACCTGCTGGCCCACGGCGCGGCCCGCGCCTGGGACCTGGCCGAGCGGTGGCCGGGGCGGGCGCCGACCAAGCGGGTGTGGCTGCACACCTGCAGCAAGGACGGCGAGCACGCCATGGCCAACTACCAGCGGCGGGGGTTCAAGCTGTTCGACACCAAGGTGGAAGTGGAACCGGAAGTGGCCGTACCGGGTCCCTGGCCCGGGGCATACCCCGCCTGACCTGCCGGGACAAGCCTCCCGACGACGTATGTGAGCGACGACACCCTTGTTCCACACTTCGGGACAAGGGTGTCCGCATGATGGACGAAGCTGGACTCTGTCCAGATCGCCGTGACACGCTTCGGTCATGCCTGGAACTGGAATTGCCTTGGTGAGTCGGCGGCACGTCGACCTCGGCCGCATGTCCAGCGCCATCTGTCCGGCGAGCTGACGCTCCAGCACCGCCGCGAACACCCGCATCCCATTCTCCTTGCGCAATGACGCGCACGCCTGCCTGCGTGCGCGCATCTGTGCAGGTCAGAGCTGACTCCCACCGGTCCGAAGGACGTAGAACCATGGCCGCCACGCCACAGAACCCCGCCGCCTCCGCGCCCCGCCGCAAGGTGAGCCGTCACCGCGGTGAGGGCCAGTGGGCCGCCGGCCACTTCACGCCGCTCAACGGCAACGAGCAGGTGAAGAAGGACGACGACGGTCTCAATGTGCGGACACGTATTGAGACGATCTACTCCAAGCGGGGCTTCGACTCGATCGACCCGAGCGACCTGCGCGGACGGATGCGCTGGTGGGGGCTGTACACCCAGCGCAAGCCCGGGATCGACGGTGGCAAGACGGCGATCCTGGAACCGGAGGAGCTGGACGACGAGCACTTCATGCTGCGCGTCCGCATCGACGGCGGCGCGCTGACCACGCGGCAGCTCCGCGTGATCGGCGAGATCTCGCAGGAGTTCGCGCGCGGCACCGCGGACATCACCGACCGGCAGAACGTCCAGTACCACTGGATCCGGATCGAGGACGTGCCCGAGATCTGGGAGCGGCTCGAGGCCGTGGGCCTGTCCACCGTCACCGCCTGTGGTGACACCCCGCGTGTGATGATCGGCTCCCCGGTGGCGGGCATCGCCGAGGACGAGATCATCGACGCCACGCCGGCGCTGGAGGAGATGAAGCGCCGCGTCCTGAACAACAAGGCGTACTCGAACCTCCCCCGGAAGTTCAAGACGGCCATCTCGGGCTCGCCTCTGCTGGACGTGGTGCACGAGATCAACGACGTCGCGTTCGTCGGCGTGCGGCACCCCGAACACGGGCCGGGCTTCGACGTGTGGGTCGGCGGCGGGCTGTCCACCAACCCCAAGCTGGGCGTGCGGCTCGGCACCTGGGTGCCGATCGACGAGGTCCCGGACGTCTACGAGGGCGTCATCTCCATCTTCCGTGACTACGGCTACCGCCGGCTGCGCAACCGGGCCCGGCTGAAGTTCCTGGTCGCCGACTGGGGCGCGGAGAAGTTCCGGCAGGTGCTGGAGGACGAGTACCTCAAGCGCGAGCTGGTCGACGGGCCCGCCCCCGAGCAGCCGGTGCAGCAGTGGCGCGACCACATCGGCGTGCACCGGCAGAAGGACGGCCGGTTCTACGTCGGTTTCGCCCCGCGGGTCGGCCGGGTGGACGGTGCCACGCTGACGAAGGTCGCCGACCTCGCCGAGGCACACGGCTCGGGCCGGGTCCGTACCACCGTCGAGCAGAAGATGATCGTCCTCGATGTCGAGCAGGACCGGGTCGACTCGCTGGTCGAGGGCCTGGAGGCGCTGGACCTCACCGCCCGGCCGTCCTCCTTCCGGCGCGGCACCATGGCCTGCACCGGCATCGAGTTCTGCAAGCTCGCCATCGTCGAGACCAAGCAGCGCGGTGCGCAGCTGATCGACGAGCTGGAGCGGCGCCTCCCGGACTTCGACGAGCCGCTCACCATCAACCTCAACGGCTGCCCCAACGCCTGCGCCCGCATCCAGGTCGCGGACATCGGTCTCAAGGGCCAGCTGGTGCTGAACGACCGGGGCGAGCAGGTCGAGGGCTACCAGGTGCACCTCGGCGGCGCCCTCGGGCTGGAGCCGGGCTTCGGCCGCAAGGTCCGCGGTCTGAAGGTGACGTCGGACGAGCTGCCCGACTACATCGAGCGGGTGCTCAAGCGCTTCCAGGCGGAGCGGGAGGCCGGCGAGCGGTTCGCCACCTGGGCCGCGCGCGCTTCCGAGGAGGCCCTTTCGTGAGCGGCGCGAACGAGACGAAGGACGCAGCATGAGCGAGCGGGCCGCACCTTTCCACTGCCCCTACTGCGGCGACGAGGACCTGCGTCCGAGCGAGCAGGGTCACGGCGCCTGGGAGTGCGGGGCGTGCAACCGCGCATTCCAGCTGAAGTTCCTCGGGCTGCTGTCCCGTGGGCTGACGCGAGCCGACCACGGAGGGGACGAGCGAATATGACGACCGCTCAGCAAGAGCGTACCGGCGAGGAGTTGAAGGCGCTCGCCGAGCAGGCGGGCCGTGACCTCGAGGACGCCTCCGCGCTGGAGATCCTCCAGTGGGCGGTGGACACCTTCGGCGAGCGGTTCTGCGTCACCTCCTCGATGGAGGACGCCGTGGTCGCCCATCTCGCCTCGCGCGTGCTGAAGGGCGTCGACGTCGTCTTCCTCGACACCGGCTACCACTTCCCGGAGACCATCGGCACCCGGGACGCCGTGGAGGCCGTGATGGACGTCAACGTCATCACCCTCACCCCGCGGCAGACGGTCGCCGAACAGGACGCGGAGTACGGCCCGAAGCTGCACGACCGCGACCCCGACCTGTGCTGCAGGCTGCGCAAGGTACAGCCTCTCGAAGAGGGCCTGGCGGGCTACCAGGCCTGGGCGACCGGCCTGCGCCGCGACGAGTCCCCAACCCGGGCGAACACGCCGGTCGTCGGCTGGGACGAGAAGCGGCGGAAGGTCAAGATCTCACCGATCGCCCGCTGGACCCAGGACGACGTGGACGCGTACGTCACCGAACACGGCGTCCTCACCAACCCGTTGCTGATGGACGGCTACGCGTCCGTCGGCTGTGCCCCGTGCACCCGCAGGGTCCTGGAGGGCGAGGACGCGCGCGCCGGCCGCTGGGCGGGCCGGGCCAAGACCGAGTGCGGGCTGCACGGATGACGGCGCGCACAGCACCACACACGCCGTCCGCCGCAGCTGTCGGCACCGCTGCGACGGACACGACCACCGCGACCCAGGAGAACCACGTGACGACCGGAGCCACCGTCTGGCTCACGGGCCTGCCGAGCGCCGGCAAGACCACCATCGCGTACGAGCTGGCCGGCCGGCTGCGCGCCGAGGGCCACCGCGTCGAGGTGCTCGACGGCGACGAGATCCGCGAGTTCATCTCGGCGGGCCTCGGCTTCTCCCGCGAGGACCGGCACACCAACGTGCAGCGCATCGGCTTCCTCGCCGAGCTGCTGGCCCGCAACGGCGTCACGGCGCTGGTGCCGGTGATCGCACCGTACGCGGACAGCCGGGACGGCGTACGCAAGCGGCACGAGGAGAACGGGACGCCGTACCTCGAGGTGCATGTGGCGACCCCGGTCGACGTGTGCAGCGTGCGCGATGTGAAGGGCCTGTACGCCAAGCAGGCCGCGGGCGAGCTGACCGGGCTGACCGGTGTGGACGACCCGTACGAGGAGCCGGAGAGGCCCGATCTGCGGATCGAGTCGCAGCACCAGACCGTGCAGGAGTCCGCGGCGTCCGTGTACGCCCTGCTGAGCGAGAGGGGACTGGCATGACGACCGTGGCCAAGGTCGAGGACGGCACGGAGAGCCCGTACGCCCTGTCGCACCTGGACGCGCTGGAGTCCGAGGCGGTGCACA
>NZ_JAERRK010000080.1 GCF_016741775.1 Streptomyces actinomycinicus
GCCGCTGTAGACGCCCCAGGCGGGGGAGAGGGTGGCGGCGAGTACGGCCCGCACCTCGAACGCGGGGCGCCCTCCGTGCTGGAGGAAGGCGTGCAGGATGTCGGGGGTGTTGGCGAAGAGGTTCGGCCGCATGTAGGCGGCGGCCTCGCCCGACAGCTCGGTCAGGTACTCGGTCAGCTCCTGCTTGCCGTTGCGCCAGGTGAAGTAGGTGTACGACTGCTGGAAGCCGACCTGGGCGAGCGTGGCCATCATCGCCGGCCGGGTGAACGCCTCGGCCAGGAAGATCACGTCCGGGTCCTTGCGGTTGACCTCCCCGATGACCCGCTCCCAGAACACCACCGGCTTGGTGTGCGGGTTGTCGACGCGGAAGATGCGCACGCCGTGGCTCATCCAGTGCCGCAGGACGCGAACCGTCTCGGCGACCAGGCCGTCCATGTCGGCGTCGAAGGCGATGGGGTAGATGTCCTGGTACTTCTTCGGCGGGTTCTCGGCGTACGCGATCGTCCCGTCGGGGCGGTGCCT
>NZ_JAERRK010000081.1 GCF_016741775.1 Streptomyces actinomycinicus
CCGATCCCGCGGTCGACGCCATGGGCGACATATTCGGCTGGGGGCTGGTGGGGGCGAGGCCGGACCATGTGTCGAACGCGTTGAAGACCGCGCGGGTCGAGATCCGCAGGGTCGGCGGGAACTGCACGGACCACCGCCGCGGGCCCGGTGTGTGCGTTACCAGGGTGACCGGACAGGCCAGGTCCGGGGACTCCGGAGGCCCGCTCCTCGTCAACGGCAGGCAGGCCGGCGTGGCGTCCACCGCAGGAGGCGCCAACGCCACCTACGCCGGTGTCGCCGGCAGCCTGCCCTGGATAGAGCGGACCACCGGGCTGGACCTGAACGACGACGGCCGCGTCGGCACGTGCAGTCCGCCGCCGTGGGACAGCGGCAAGGACTACCCGGGCGGCACCGTCGTCTCGCACGACGGCCGCAACTGGAAGGCCCGGTGGGACGCCGCCCCGCAGAACGAGCCCGGGCGGGCCACCAACTGGGCCGGCG
>NZ_JAERRK010000082.1 GCF_016741775.1 Streptomyces actinomycinicus
TGGCAGACCGGGCCGGTCGTCTGGGGCACGCCCGGCACCAACGGGCAGCACGCCTACTACCAGTTGATCCACCAGGGCACCAAGCTCATCCCGGCGGACTTCATCGGCTTCGCCGAGCCGGTCGCCGAGCTGAGCGGGGAACTCAAGGCCCAGCACGACCTGTTGATGGCCAACTTCTTCGCCCAGACCCAGGCGCTGGCCTTCGGCAAGACCGCCGAGGAGGTCCGCGCGGAGGGCGTGCCCGAGGAACTGGTGGCGCACAAGACCTTCCACGGCGACCGGCCGACGACGACGATCCTCGCCCGCGAGCTGACCCCGTCCGTGCTCGGCCAGCTGGTCGCCCTCTACGAGCACAAGGTGTTCGTGCAGGGCGCGGTCTGGAACATCGACTCCTTCGACCAGTGGGGCGTGGAACTGGGCAAGGTCCTCGCCAAGCGGGTCGAGCCCGCCCTCACCGAGGGCGCCG
>NZ_JAERRK010000083.1 GCF_016741775.1 Streptomyces actinomycinicus
CCCGGGTTCCTGCCCGGTGTCGACCAGGAGCACGGCGGGATCATCCGGCACGGCGCGAAGCTGCTGTACGCCTACTGCAACGCGACCGTGCCGAGGATCTCGCTGATCCTGCGCAAGGCGTACGGAGGTGCCTACATCGTCATGGACTCCCAGTCGATCGGCGCCGACCTGACCTACGCCTGGCCGACGAACGAGATCGCCGTCATGGGCGCCGAGGGGGCCGCCAACGTCATCTTCCGCCGGCAGATCGCCGGGGCCGAGGACCCCGAGGCCATGCGTCAGAAGATGGTCAAGGAGTACAAGGCCGAACTGATGCACCCGTACTACGCGGCCGAGCGCGGCCTGGTCGACGACGTCATCGACCCCGCCGAGACCCGCGAGGTGCTCGTCAAGTCCCTGGCGATGCTGCACAGCAAGCACGCCGACCTGCCCTCCCGCAAGCACGGCAACCCCCCGCAGT
>NZ_JAERRK010000084.1 GCF_016741775.1 Streptomyces actinomycinicus
AGCGTCGGGTCGACGGCGGTGAACTCGCCGTTGCGCGCGGCGACGAAGATGCTCAGCATCAGGTCGGCGATCGGGGCCGGGGCGCCGTGCGCCAGGACCTGCTCGCGGAAGGTGTCGTCGGGGACGACGGTGCGGGTGAAGGGCCGTCCGGTGGTCTGGGCCGCGATCTGGGCGATGGTGTCGAAGTCGAGCGCCGCCGGGCCGGTGAGCGGCGGGGTGGGCCCGTCGAAGCGAGCCTCTTCGGTGAGGATTGCCGCGGTGGCCTCGGCGAGGTCGTCGTGGCCGGTCCAGGCCACGGGGCCGTCGGCGGGGAGGGCGATGTCGCCGGTGTGGCGGGTGGACTGCAGGAGCTGCAGGGCGCTGGAGGCGTAGAAGCCGTTGCGCAGCGCGGTCCAGGGCAGGCCGGTGGCACGCAGCAGGTCTTCGGTTCGGGCGTGGTCGCGGCATGCCTGGAAG
>NZ_JAERRK010000085.1 GCF_016741775.1 Streptomyces actinomycinicus
GGCATCAAGCTGGAGACCGAGGGCTACCGGCTGCTGGTCAACCCGACCGGCCGCTTCGAGATCGGCGGCCCGATGGGCGACGCCGGCCTGACCGGCCGCAAGATCATCATCGACACCTACGGCGGCATGGCCCGGCACGGCGGCGGCGCCTTCTCCGGCAAGGACCCGTCCAAGGTGGACCGCTCGGCCGCCTACGCCATGCGCTGGGTCGCCAAGAACGTCGTCGCGGCCGGGCTGGCCGCCCGCTGCGAGGTCCAGGTCGCCTACGCCATCGGCAAGGCCGAGCCCGTCGGTCTCTTCGTGGAGACCTTCGGCACCGCCAAGGTCGACCACGAGAAGATCGAGAAGGCCGTCGACGAGGTCTTCGACCTCCGTCCGGCCGCGATCATCCGCGACCTCGACCTGCTCCGCCCGATCTACTCCCAGACGGCGGC
>NZ_JAERRK010000086.1 GCF_016741775.1 Streptomyces actinomycinicus
CGTAGGCGTGATCTGCCTCCCCGTCTCGTTCCACTCGACCAGGATGCGGTGGCGCTCTTCTTCACCCAGCACGTCGATGGTGCTCATGCGGGCTGCGGGGTCGGCGACCATGGCCCGGAGGACGAGGAGCAGTCGCTGCGCGAGCGCCTCGACCGTGGCCCGGTCGAACAGGTCCAGGCTGTACTCGATCGTGCCGAACAGCGTGTTGCCGGTCTCGTCGTCGTCCTCGGCCTGCCGCTCGTCGAACACGAAGGACAGGTCGAACTTGGACGAGTCGGCGGGGACTTCGAAGTTGGTTGCCTCGATGCCGGTCAGGTCGATGCTGGCCTCGGGGACGTTCTGGAAGACCAGCATGGTCTGGAAGAGGGGGTGGCGGGCCAGGGAGCGGTCGGGGTTGAGGACT
>NZ_JAERRK010000087.1 GCF_016741775.1 Streptomyces actinomycinicus
CCACCACCTCCGCGAAGATCGTGGTGGCGGGCGGCTTCGGCGTGGGCAAGACCACGTTCGTCGGCGCCGTCTCGGAGATCAACCCGCTGCGCACAGAGGCCGTGATGACGTCCGCTTCGGCCGGCATCGACGACCTCACCCACACCGGGGACAAGACCACCACCACGGTGGCCATGGACTTCGGCCGTATCACCCTGGACCAGGACCTGATCCTGTACCTGTTCGGCACGCCCGGCCAGGACCGCTTCTGGTTCATGTGGGACGACCTGGTACGCGGCGCGATCGGCGCGGTGGTACTCGTGGACACCCGGCGCCTGGCCGACTGCTTCCCCGCGGTCGACTACTTCGAGAACTCGGGCCTGCCCTTCGTCATCGCCCTCAACGGCTTCGACGG
>NZ_JAERRK010000088.1 GCF_016741775.1 Streptomyces actinomycinicus
ATACCTTCGGGTCCCCGAGGTCACCCGGGCCCCCGGAGCCGGCCAGGTCGCCGAGATCGTCAGGGCCCCCGGGGCCACCGGGATCGGCCGCGGTGGGTGCGAGTGCCGTCACACCCGCCAACCGCACCTCCGCCAGTTGCAGTTCGGTCACCGCTCGGTCGTCGGTGAGCAGGAGACGGGCGCCGGTGTCGGTGAGGACGTGGCGGATGCGTTCGGCGGGGTAGCGGACGTCGAGAGGTACGTAGACGGCGCCGGCCTTCATCAGTGCCAGGACGGTGACGACGAGTTCCGGCGAGCGCTCGAGGAGGACGGCGATGGCGTCCCCGGGACGGACCCCCCGGCCGATCAGGACGTGAGCGAGCCGGCTGGCCCGGGAGTC
>NZ_JAERRK010000089.1 GCF_016741775.1 Streptomyces actinomycinicus
GCTCCTGCCGCAGAACAACCGCGAGAACCCGCCGGCGGTGGAGTCGTCGGACCCGGTGGAGCGCCGCAGCGAGGTCCTGCTGGACCTCGTCCCCGCGGACGGCAACCGGCCCTACGACATGGCCAAGGTGATCGAGGAGATCGTCGACGACGGCGAGTACCTCGAGGTCCACGAGCGCTGGGCCCGCAACATCATCTGCGCCCTGGCACGCCTCGACGGCCAGGTGGTCGGCATCATCGCCAACCAGCCGCAGGTCCTCGCCGGCGTCCTGGACATCGAGGCGAGTGAAAAAGCTGCGCGCTTTGTCCAGATGTGTGACGCTTTCAATATCCCGATCGTCACCTTCCTGGACGTC
>NZ_JAERRK010000009.1 GCF_016741775.1 Streptomyces actinomycinicus
CGTGGAGGGACTCCGACTCCAGGACGTCGAGATGGGACAGCGTGTACGGGTTCGCGGCGGGGGCGGCGGCCGGGGCGCTGGTCAGGGCGGTCATGCCAGCCCCCGCTCGGCGAGCAGGGCGAGCAGCGCCGCCACGGACCGGTCCACGGACTCGGTGTGCGAGTCGATCCGCAGATCGGGGGCGAGCGGCTCCTCGTACGGGGCGTCGACGCCGGTCAGCCCGCTGATCTGGCCCGCGGCACGGCGGGCGTACAGGCCCTTGACGTCGCGCACCGCGCAGACGTCCACCGGGGCGGCGACATGGATCTCCAGGAACTCCGTCCGGCTCTCGCGGTGCAGCGCGCGCACCAGGGCGCGTGAGTCCGCGTACGGGGCGATGACCGGGACCAGGGCCAGGATGCCGTTGCGGGCCAGCACCTGTGCGATCCGGCCGGTGCGCTCCACGTTGCGGTGCCGGTCCTCGCGGGAGAAGCCGAGGTCCCCGGAGAGCGTGCTGCGCAGTTCGTCGCCGTCGAGCACCTCCACCCGGCGGCCGGATTGGCGCAGGACGCCGGCGGCGGCGCGCGCGACCGTGGTCTTCCCGGAGCTGGGCAGCCCGGTCAGCCACACGGTCGCGCCGGGGTAGCAGGTGCAGTAGGAGGCCGTGGCGGAACGGGAGAGGAGGCCGGGGTCCGGGGCGGTGGTCTGCAGGGTGGTCACATCGTGCTCCATTCTCGGACGGCGGCGGCCAGGAGACGCCCGGCCTGCCGGAACTCGGCCGCGGACACGTGCTCGGCGGGGGTGTGGTCGAGACTCGCGTCACCGGGGCCGTAGGCGACCATGGGGACGCCGTGCCAGGTGGTGGCCAGCGTGTTCATGTCGCTGCTGCCCTTCTTCATCAGGTAGCGGGGCTTCAACTCCTCTGCTGCGAAGGCTCGTTGGAACGCCTTGACCAGCGGGCTGGTGCGTGGGGTGGCGACCCCGGGAGTGGCGCGCAGCACTTCGACGCGGACCGGCTCCGGCACCGCGGCGCGCAGCACGTCGGTGATCGTCCGCACGGCGTGGCCCGGGGGCAGCCGCAGGTCCACCACGGCCTCGCCGTCCTGCACGTCGCCGCCGTTCAGGGCCTGGATGCCCAGCGTCGCGAGGAGCGCGTCGGGAGCCGTGCGGGCGGCCGCGGCACGCAGCGCGGTCAGCGCGTCCACGAGCCGGTCGCCGGCCGTGCGGACCCCCTCGCCGGCGGTGTGGCCGACGCTCTCCCGGGTGTGCAGACGCACCTTGACCAGGCCGTAGTATCCGAGGGTGAGGGCCGACGCGCCGCTGGGCTCGCCCACGATCACCGCGTCGGCCGGGTAGGCGTCCCGGACGCGGAAGGCACCCGCCCCGGTGATCTCCTCCTCCACGGCACCGACCACCCGCAGTTCGACTCCTTCGGGCGGGTCGTAGTCGGCGAGGGTCTGCAGGAACGTCACCAGGCTCGCCTTGGCGTCGACCGAGCCGCGGCCGGACAGCACCTCGCCGTGCCAGCGGACCGGCCACCGGTAGGGAACCGTGTCCAGGTGGCCGAGCATCATCAGGCGCCGGTCTCCCGCACCCCGGGTGACGACCAGGTTGCCGACGGCGTCGATCTCGCTCTTGAGGCCGTGGTCGGCGCACCATTCGGCGAGGAAGACCGCCAGCTCCCGTTCGTCCCGGGAGACGGAGGACAGCTGCACCGCCCGGGACAGCAGGCTCAGGTCGACGGCGGGCGGCGTGGTCCCCCAGAACCGGGTGGCGCCCGCCGACGACACCGTGTGCGGGCCGGTGATCGCCGTGTCGGAGGTGCCGCCGATCGCGATCTCGGCGGCGCGCACCTTCTGCCGCATGCGGCCCCGTGCGTACCGGCCGCCCTCGCCCTCGGCGAGGTGGCGCAGGGTGCTGGTCGGGTCGGTGGGGTCGGCCAGCAGGCCGGCGGTGCCGGTCACCAGGCGCAGGTGGTCGGCGTCCAGGGCGCGGGCGACGGTCGCGGCGAGCACGTCGGCGTCGACGTTGAGCGGCGTGCCGCCCTCGGCGTCGGCGACCGGCGGGGACAGACAGACGACGTCGAAGGCGTCGAGCAGTGCGCCGATCCGGGCCGCGTCGACGGACGTGACCGTTCCGGCCCGGTGGTCGCGGACGATCCGGACCCGGCCGTCCTCCCGGACCCGCAGTGGCCCGTTGGCCTTCGCCGTCACCAGGGTGCCGCCACGGGCCACGGAGGCGAAGACCGACAGACCGCGCCGGGTCAGCTCCTCCTCCACCAGGGGCAGGGTCACCTCCTCGTACGCGGCGACGATGTGCCGCATCTCCTCGGGCGGGCAGTAGCGGATCTCGTCGCCGCCGAGGGAGCGCAGGGTGCGGATCTCGCGTCCGGTGCGCCGGTAGTGCTCGGCGATGCCGGCCGCTCCTCCTGCGACGACCAGCAGCCGGGCACCGCGGCCGCGCAGCGCGAGCAGTTCGTCGAAGACACGGCTGTGGGACAGGGTGGCGCTGCCCAGCTTGACCACGTAGAGCGCCGGCGGCCGCGCGCCGGCGACTTCGCCCAGGGGCGGGGCTGTTCCCGGGGGCATGTGCGTACTCCTTCGGCTCTCGGGGCGGGTGGTGACGGGGAGTCGGCCGGGGGTGGAGCGGGTGGCCGGTGTGCCGGATCCGTGGCGGGCGCCGGCCGGTGTGGCGGACCGGTGCCGCGGGGCGGGACGGCCGGTGTGCCGGTTCGCTGACGGACGCCGGCCGGTGGGGCGGGGTGGCCGGGGCGTCGGTCGGGTGACGGGTGCCGGCCGGTGGGGCGGGGTGGGGTGGTCGGTGGGTCGGGTGGAGGGTGGGCGTCAGCCGATGCCGCGGGTGTTGCCGCCGTCGGCGACCAGGACGGTGCCGGTGACGAACGCGGCCTGTTCGCTGGCCAGGAAGGCGACCAGGGCGCCCAGGTCCTCCGCCCGGCCGATCCGGCCGAGCGGCAGGGACGCCGCGACCTCGGCGAGCCGCTCCTCGACCTCGTCGCCGTACTGCACGTCGAGGATGGGTGTGCGGTGGAAGCCGGGCGCGAGCACGTTGACCGTCACACCGGACGGGCCGAAGGCGTCCACGAGGCCCTTGGCGAAGCCGAGGACACCGAGCCGGGCCACCGAGGACAGACCGCTGCCCGGATGGGGCTGACGCACGGACTCGGAGGTGATCATCACGATCCGGCCCCAGCCGGCCCGCCGCAGATGGGGCGCGGCGGCCAGGGACAGGGCGACGTGCGGCAGCAGGTTGTCGTTGACCGCCGCGCGGTACTCGGCGACCTCGAAGTCCTCCACGGCACCGAACGGCACACCCCCGGAGTTGCTGACGACGACGTGCAGCCCGCCGAACGTCCGGGCGGTGTCCGCCACCCACGCGCCTGCGGCGTGCTCGTCACGCAGGTCCACCGTGCGGCTCAGCACCCGCCCGGGACCGCAGGCGTCCACCTCCTTGTGGGCCGTGGCGAGCCTCTCGGGGTCACGGCCGCAGATCGACACGTCGGCGCCTTCCGCGGCGAGCACCTTGGCCACGGCGAGCCCGATGCCGCTGCTGGAGGCCGCCACGAGCGCGGCCCTGCCCGCGAGTCCGAGGTTCACCACAACTCACCCGGCCACCGGGGCGCGACGACGGCGGGCTGTGCCACGGGCCGCGAACGGTCCGTGCCGCGCGGACCGGGGGCCGAGGCGTGGCGCGGGCCGGCGCCCGAGGCGTCGCGTGGGCCGGGGGCCGAGGTGTCGCGTGGACCGGCGCCCGAGGTGGCGCGTGGGCCGGGGGCCGGGGTGTCGCGTGGACCGGCGCCCGGGGTGTCGCGTGGGCCGGTGTCCGTTCGGCGGGACGGTGCCGCCGGGTAGCCGTACCGGGCGAGCAGCGGCAGCGCCGGTACCGTGGCCGCGGCGATGTCGGACGGGGACAGTGCGGTGCGCCAGCGGTCGTCGGGGCGGATCCGTGTCTCCCCGCGGCGCAGCCGGTCCGGGTTGCCGGTGACCGTGTGGTTGACGCCGAGCCCGATCCGGCCGCCGTCGTCGACCGGTACCTCGTCGTCCAGGCCGGCGAAGCGCAGCACCTCGGCCGTCGTGGCCCGGGGCCGGGCGCACAGGTCCTCGTGCCGGATCCGCAGGTAACGCGCGCCCGCCGCCGTACCGACCAGCTCGGATGCGAGGTTGAAGGCCGTCCAGTAGCCGCTCGAACGGGCCGGGGACATCGGGTCGATGTACTCCTTCGCGCTGCGGTACGACAGGGCGGTGGCCCGCGGGTCCCGCACGATGTGCAGCACCCGGACGTCGAGATCCGCCCGGCCCAGCAGGGCCGCCGCCTCTGCCGGGCACTTGGAGCCGTCCACCACCAGCCGGCCGGCGCCTTCGGCGGCGATCCGCCGGTAGACGGCGGCCGACTGGTCGAGCAGTTCGGTGACCCCCGGCGCGGCGGGCCGGGCGCCGCGCGCCTCGGCGAGCCTGGCCCGGGTGTGCCGGGTGCGCATCAGGTTCCGCTGGAGGGACAGCATCCGGTGCGCGGTGGCCGCGGTGCCGCCGGCGGGCAGGGCCGCGAGCGCCTCCGACCACAGCGGGCACCCGGTCAGCGGCCGGCCGCAGCCGCACGTGGAGTTCGTCCCGGTGCCGAGGACACCGTTCTTCCACAGGAAGTGCAGCTCACCGATGTGCCGCACGCCGGGCAGCTCGTTGAGGACGTTGCCGAGCAGTGTGCTGCCGCTGCGCATCCAACCGGTGATGTACAGGACACGGACAGGGGGGCCGGACATGGGGTTCCCTTCGTCGGCTGGCGCGTGGTCGGTCCGCGGCATCAGTCGCGGGACAGCAGCAGGAAGTGCTGCGGCAGGTGGACGGCGAGACCGACCCGGCTGGTCGCCTCGACCACGTCGGACCCGTCCGGGCCCTGGCCGCGCAGCAGCGCCAGCGAGGCGACCCCGGGCACCAGCAGGGTGACGGCGGCCCGGAAGTCGCCGAGCAGGACCCGGTGGCGCGGGATCATGCGGGTGCGGGAGACGGTGATGCCCGCCGCACCGAGCTGGCCCAGCACACCGGCCCGGACCAGCTCCCAGTAGGTGAACGGGTGGACGACGATGCCGTCGCAGGAGCCACCGGTCTCCTCGACCTCGGCGGCCGCCTCGGTGATGGCCGCGTACACGTCGTCCCCGAGCGGACCGCGGCGGATGCCGGGCAGCTCCAGCAGACCGGTGACGGCCTTGTCCTCGCTGCCGTGCAGCAGCGTCTGGTTCTCCACGACGGACAGGCGGACCAGCACCCGGTAGTCGACGAAGGAGGCGAGCAGCGCCGGCTCGTCCAGGAGCCCGGCGGGCAGCGGCACCCGCACCTTGAGGTCGGTGAGTTCGGCGTGCTCCAGCCGGGAGGTGAAGGACCCTTCCGGAGTGGTCCGGTACGAGGTGCCGGAGGCCGCGAGCCGGGTGGCCGGCTCATGCACGAAAGGCACCGGACCGTCGGCCACCGAGGCCGTCTTCAGCAGGTGCCGTACGGCATAGCGGGGGCGGGTCGCGAACAGCGGGAAAACCGCCGGGAGATGGGCGCGGAACGGGATGACGCGGTCTTCGCCGGCCGCGGCCCCGCGCACGGACCAGGCGAACTCCTCGCCCGGGCTGCGCTCGGCGAGGGACGGGTCGGCGAGCTGTATCCGGACTCCCTGCTGTACTGCCGAAGAGGCGGGTGCTGCCAGCATTCTGTTCTCCTTGAGCAGTCGAGGAACGGCCTTGATGTGCGTTTGAGCCTAGGGCGTCGCACAGGATTTCGGCCGACGAATTCCACGCCCACTTTTTATGGGCTGAATAAGGGGTGGTGATTCCCGTTCAGGACGGCTGCACACGGCGGGCATGAAGATCTCATATGCATCCCGTGACCAGCGCCGTGGCCGCTGCGAAGGGGTCCGCCCTAGGCTGCTGTCAGCTTCAGGAATCCGACCGATGACGGGGTGAGAGAATGGGTCACGACCTGCAGATAAATCGCCTGAGGGCGCTGGTGGCCGTGGTCGAGCACGGCGGATTCCGCCGGGCCGCGGAGGCGCTCCACATCACCCAGCCCGCGGTCAGCCAGCAGATCCGCCAGCTCGGCGGCCTCATCAAGGGCCCGGTCTTCGCCGCCACCGGCCGGGAGATGCGGCTCAGCCCGCAGGGCGAGGAACTGCTGGAGTACGCCCGCCGCATGGTGGCGCTCAACGACGAGGCCGTCGCCCGCTTCGTGCCCGAGGCCGGCCAGGTACTGCTGTCGGTCGGTGTGACCAGCCAGCTCGCCGAGGTGCTGCCGGAGTTCCTGCGCCGGGTCAACCGCGGGCTGCCCCATGTGCAGCTGCGGGTCCGCACGGGCGTGAGCGAGGCGCTGGCGCAGCAGCTGAGCACAGGTCAGCTCGACGTGGCCCTGCTGCTGCAGGCCGGCCCCTCGGACGCCGGCACCGAGAGCCTGGAGCTGGGCAGGATGCGCATGGCATGGTTCGGCCGGCCCGCCACCCGTGAACGGGACGCGCTCCCGCTGGCCCTGTTCCCCGCCCCCTGCACCCTGCGCGGGCTGGTCGGCGAGGTCCTCGACGGCGCGGGCGTCCCCTGGCGCATCGCCTACGAGGGGCCCGAGCTGATCGGCCTGCGCTCGGCCGCCAAGGCCGGCCTGGGCATGACCTGCCTCATCGCCAACGGCGACGAGCTGTGGGGCCTCGCCCGCACCGCCCACGCCGGCCTGCCGGAACCGCCGGCACCGCTCCCGGTCACCCTCGCCCTGGCGTCCGGCGCCGCCCCGGAGGGCTTCGCCGGGATCGCCGAGAAGGCGTTCCGGCAGGCGCTCCAGGGATATCCGCTGGAGCCGGCCGGAACCGCGGACGGCGCCGGATCCGCTCCCTCGGGCCCCGCGAAGTCCGCTCCCGCACACGCCGCCGACGCCGGCGCTCCCGCCCGCCCCGGGACGGCCGCGCTCAGCACGTCGGCGGTCTGAAGACCCCTGTATTCCCACGCGCATAAGCGACCGCATTCACTCCCATTCGAGCCGCTCATGAAACCCGGCCGAAACGCGGAAATTCCGGGGATACAGTCGCTCTGGTTCCACCGCCTTCTATCGAGTGAGGGGAATTACCATGCCGCAGACCCTGACGGTCAGTGAATGCCTCGAGTGCGACGCCGAGGTGCCCTGGGAGAACGACGCCCGGGTCGGTGAAATTCTCGAGTGCCCGGAGTGCCGTACGGAACTGGAGGTCGAATCCGTCGAGCCGCCCCGGCTCGTGCTCGCCCCCGAGGTCGAGGAGGACTGGGGCGAGTAGCCGGCCCGGATCCGCCACACGGCCACACGGCCACCGGACCACCCGGCCACAGAGCGCCGGGAGGACACAGGGGAAGGAGAACAAGGCCATGAGTTCCGCGGCACCGCGGCTCGGCGTGCTCGCCTCGCGAGTCCGTTTCGAGGAGAAGAGCATCCTGGCAGCCCTGGAGCGGCGCGGCGCCGCGTGCGAGCAGATCGACCCCCGCGCGCTGTCGGTCCGGGCGGCCACGCCCTGGACCGGCCCGCGCACCGTCCTCAACCGCGAGGTCGGCCACTACCGGGCGCTGTACGCGGCGAGCGCCCTGGAGTCGGCCGGCACCAAGGTGCTCAACACCGCCGCGGCGACGGCGGTGTGCGGTGACAAGTGGCAGACCACGGCGGCACTGACCGCCCACGGTGTGCCGACCCCCGAGACCGTCCTCGCACTGACCCCGGAGGCGGCGCCGTCCGCCCTGGAACAGATCGGCTACCCGGCGGTGATCAAGCCGCTGGTCGGCTCCTGGGGCCGTCTGGTCACCCGGGTCACGGACCCCGCGATGGCCGCGGCCGTGCTGGAGCACCTGGCCGCGCTGCCCTCCCCGCAGTCGCACATCGTCTACGTGCAGCGCGAGGTCGCCAAGGCCGACCGGGACATCCGGGTCCTGGTGGTCGGCGGCCGGGCGGTCGGCGCCACGTACCGCCGCAGCGAGCAGTGGCGTACGAACGTCGCCCGCGGAGCGGTCAGCGAGCGCTGTCCGCTCGACCCCGCCCTCACCGCACTCGCCGTGTCCGCGGCGGACGCCGTCGGCGCGCACATCGCCGGCGTGGACCTGCTCCAGGACCCGGACGGCCGGCTGACCGTGCTCGAGGTCAACGACCGGGTGGAGTTCCGCGGACTGCAGCAGAGCCACGGCACGGACATCGACGCGGCGGACGCCCTCGCCGCCCTGCTGATCGAGGAGGCACAGGCATGATCCGGGCAGCCGTCGTCGGCGCGGCCGGCTACATCGGCGGTGAACTGCTCCGCCTGCTGGTCGGCCACCCCCAGGTGGAGATCGTGGCCGCTGTCTCGCGCACGCTGCGCGGCCGGCCGGTCGACAGCATCCATCCCAACCTCCGCGGGCGCACCCGCCTCACCTTCTCGTCGTACGACCAACTCGGCCACCCCGACGTGCTGTTCCTGGCCACACCCCACCGCGAGACCATGCAGCGGATGCCCGCGTACCTCGACTCGGCACGGGTCGTCATCGACCTGTCCGGCGACTTCCGGCTGCACGACACCGACGTCTACGAGGACTACTACGGCACCCCGCACGAGGCGCCCGGCCTGATCGGCAGCTTCGTCCCGGGCATCCCCGAGTTCCACCGCGACCGGCTGCGCGCCGCCGACCGGATCTCGGTACCCGGCTGCATGGCCACCGCCGGCCTGCTCTCCCTGGTCCCGCTCGCCCGTGCCGGGCTGGTCCGCGGAGACATCACGGTGGACGCCCGCACCGGATCCAGCGGCTCCGGCGCCAAGGCCGGTTCGGAGAACCTGCACGCCGAACGCAGCGGCGCGCTCAGGGTGTTCGCGCCCACCCGGCACCGGCACGAAGCCGAGATCGCGCAGGCGACCGGGCACACCATCCACATGACGGCGACCGGCATCGAGGCGGTCCGCGGCGTGCAGCTGCTGTCCCGGGCCTCGCTGGCCGACGGGGTGGACGAGCGCGCCATCCGCAGCACCTACCGCTCCTGGTACGGCGACGAGCCCTTCGTCCGGGTCGTCGCCGCCCGCCGCGGCATGCACCGCTTCCCCGACGCCAAGATCCTCTCCGGCTCCAACTACTGCGACGTCGGCTTCGCCCTGGACCGTGGCGCCTCCACCGTCACCGTGATCGCGGCCCTGGACAACCTCGTCAAGGGGGGCGCGGGCAACGCCGTGCAGTGCATGAACGTGCGCTTCGGCGAACCGGAGGAACGCGGACTGGAGTTCACCGGCCTGCACCCCAACTGAGCGACCGAACTGCCGCTGCCGCTGCCGCTGCCGCTGCCGCTGCCGGCGCCGCGTGCCGCTGGCGGCGCGCCCCGCAGACCGTCCCGCCTTGCCGCCCGACCGACTCACCCGCCGCAGACCGACCCGCCTGCCGCCCCGGAGCAGCCGAACCGCCCGTTCCCGGCTCCGCCGTACGCCACCGCATCCCGCCGAGAGGACCAGGCATGAGCAGCCCGCCCCTGCTGCGCGGCACCCCGCCGCCGGCCGCACCGACCGCCGACCGCCCCGCCGACCCCTTCGGGACCGAACTGCCCCGCAGCGGAGCCGAACTGTCCCACGTCGGAGCCGAACAGCCCCGTGGTGGAAGCGAACTGTCCCGCGGCGGAGCCGAACGGCCCCGCGGTGGAGCCGAACTGTCCCGCGGCGGAGCCGAACTGTCCCGCGGCGGAGCCGAATTGCTCGAGACCGTGACCCGGATCAGGGAGCACATCGTGACGATGTGCGCCTCGGCCGAGGGCGGGCACCTGGGCGGCTCGATGTCCCTGGCGGAGATCCTCGCCGTGCTCTACTTCCGCGTGCTGCGCCACGACCCGCGCTTCCCCGGCATGCCCGACCGGGACATCCTGCTGCTCAGCAAGGGGCACGGTGGCATCGGCCTGTTCGCAACCCTGTGCGAGGCCGGCTACTTCCCGGCCGGCGAGCTGGCCGCGTACGCCCGGCCGGGCAGCCGCTTCACCGCCCACCCGCACCCCGGGATCCCGGGGGTCGAGATGCCCTCCGGATCCCTCGGCCACGGCCTGGCCGTCGGCGTCGGGCATGCCCTGGCACACCGGCTGGAGGGCTCCGGCCGCCGCTGCTTCGTGGTGATGGGCGACGGCGAACTCCAGGAGGGCTCCGTGTGGGAGGCCGCCTCGGTCGCCTCCGCGCACCGGCTGGCCCGGCTCACCGCGATCGTGGACCGCAACGGCCTGCAGATCAGCGGCCCGACCGAGTCGGTCGGCGCGCTGGAACCGCTGGCCGACCGCTGGCGCGCCTTCGGGTGGCGGGTCCTGGAGGCCGACGGCCACGACACCGACGCGCTGACCGCCGCGCTCTCGGCGGCACCCGATCCCGAGCGGCCCACCGTCCTGATCGCGCACACCGTCAAGGGCAAGGGCGTCGCCAAGATCGAGGGCCAGGCCCGCAGCCACTTCGCCCGGCTCGGCCGCCGCCAGCAACAACAGCTCCTGCAGGCCCTGCGCGCAGACGCGGAGGCCCGCCGATGACCACGGCCACCGCTTCGACGGCCACCACCGCCACGGCCACCACCGCCCCGCACACCGCTTCGACGGCCACCGCCGCCCCGCCCGCTTCGACAGCCACCGCCGCCACGGCCACCGCCCCCACGCACGCTGCTTCCACGGCCACCACCGCCCCGCACACCGCTTCCACGGCCACCGCCGCCACGGCCACCACCCCCACGCCCGCCGACCGTCCGGCCGAGGCGAGCGGGGCGCATCCGGTCGCCCCCGCCGAGCGTTCCGCGCGTGAGGTCTACCGCGACACCGTCGCCGCACTCCTGCCCCGCGAGGAGCGGTTGGTGGTGCTGGACACCGACACCGGACTGTTCGCCGGCGTCGACTTCGGGGCCGGTGCGGACCGCTATCTGAACCTGGGGATCGCCGAGCACACCCTCATGGGTGCGGCGGCCGGGCTCGCACGGGAGGGCCGGATCCCGCTGGTGCACACGATGGCCGCGTTCGCCGCGTCCCGGGCCCTGGAGGCCGTGAAACTCGACATCGCGCTCGGCGACCTGCCGGTCCTGATCGCCGCCACCCACGCCGGTGTGTCGGCCGGTCACCTGGGCCCCACGCACCACGCCCTGGAGGACCTGGCGACGATGCGGGTGCTGCCCCACATGACCGTGGTGGTCCCCGGCGATCCGGAGCAGACCGCCGTCCTGCTGCGCCAGGCGCTCACCGCGGGCGGACCCGTCTACCTGCGCCTCGGCCGCTCGGCGACCCCCGCCCTGCCGGCCGGCGCCGAGCCGCCCCGGCTCGGCAAGGCACAGGTCCTGCGCCGCGGTACGGACCTCACGCTCGCCGCCTGCGGCCCCTACCCGGTGCTGGCGGCCCTGGAGGCGGCCGAACTGCTTGCCGCGGACGGCATCTCGGCGAACGTCCTGCACCTGCACACCGTCAAGCCGCTTGACACCCCGGCCCTGCTGGAGGCACTGGCCGACCAGCACACCCTGATCACGGTCGAGGAGCACTGGGCGGCCGGCGGATTCGGCTCCGCGGTCGCCGAGGAGCTGGCCGTGCTGCCGGTCCGGGTCCACCGGATCGCGATGCCGGACGCCTTCGTCGAGGTCGCCGGCAGCCAGCGCCACCTGCTCCAGCAGGGCGGCGTCAGCGCCCAGTCCATCGCCGCCCGCGCCCGCCGGGCGCTCGGCACCATTGGGGGAGGCACCCGATGACCACCACAGCACCCCACGAGCCGTACACCCCGTCCCCCGACGGCGAGCGGTGGCGCCGGGCCGGGTTCTGGCGCGACGAGACGATCCTGCACGACCTGCGCCGCTGGGCCGCCGAGCGGCCCGGCAAGCCCGCCCTGGTCTGCTGCTCCGGCGCCGGGACGCACACCGTGGGCTACGTCGAGCTGGCCCGCCGGGTCGACCGGCTGGCTGCCGCACTGCTCCGGCTCGGCGTGCGGCGCGGCGACGTGGTCACGCTCCAACTGCCCAACGGCTGGGAACTGGTGGCGCTGTGCCTGGCCGCCGCCCGGATCGGCGCGGTGGCCGGGCCCGTGGTGCCGACCATGCGCCGCCGCGAGGTCGAGTTCATGACCCGGCTCACCGAGAGCCCGGTCTACATCGCCGCCGCGGACATCCGCGGCTTCTCCTACGACCGGATGAGCGCCGAGGTCGCCGGTGCCGTGCCCACCCTGCGCCACCGGGTGCTGCTCGGCGGCGACGGTCCGCTCACCGAGGGCGCCCTGGACTTCACCCGCGACCTCTACGGCCCCGACCCCGACCCGGACCTGCTCGCCTCGCTCGACTCCCTGGAGGCCGGCCCGGACGACCCCGCCCAGATCATGTTCACCTCCGGCACCACCGGGGAGCCCAAGGGCGTCGTGCACAGCCACAACACGCTGTACGCGATGAACAAGGCGCAGGCCGACGTACTCGGTCTCACCGGCGACGAGATCACCGCGATGGGCTCGCCCACCACCCACCAGGCCGGATTCACCTGGAACTTCGTGATGCCGATGCTGCTCGGTGCCACCGCCGTGCAGGTGGACCGGTGGGACCCGCAGCGCATGCTGCGCATCCTGCAGGAGGAGCGGGTGACGTTCTTCATGGGGGCGCCCACCTTCCTGTCCGACCTGATCGAGGCCCAGCGCCGCACCCCGCACGACCTGTCGGCGCTGCACAGCTTCGCCACCGGCAGCGCGCCCATCGCACCCCTGCTCGTCGAGGACGCCGACGAGGTGCTCGGCTGCCGGGTGTACGCGCTGTGGGGCATGACCGAGAACGGCTGTGTGACCGTCACCCGGCCCGGCCAGCCGCCGCTGCGGGCCGCCGCGAGCGACGGCACCGCCGTGCCGGGGATGGAGGTCCGCATCACCGGCAAGGACGGCACCGCCGTACCGCCGGGGGAGAACGGGCGGCTCCAGGTGCGCGGCGCCGCCCAGTGCCTGGGCTACTTCCGGCGGCAGGAGACCTACGACGCCTCGGTGACCGCCGACGGCTGGTTCGACACCGGCGACCTGGCCCGGGACGACGGCCACGGCGGCATCCGCATCGCCGGCCGGGTCAAGGACATGATCCTGCGCGGCGCCGAGAACATACCGGTCGTCGAGGTCGAGGGCGCGCTGCTCAGGCACCCGGCGATCAAAGACGTGGCGGTCGTCGGCTACCCGGACGCCCGGCTCGGCGAGCGCGCCTGCGCCTTCCTGGTCACCACCGGGCCCGCGCTCGGACTGCCCGAGCTGCGCGAGCACCTGGCCGGGCTCGGCATGGCCAAGACGTACTGGCCGGAGCGGGTGGAAGTGCTGCCCGAACTGCCGCGCACCCCCTCCGGAAAGATCCAGAAATTCGCCCTGCGCGACCTGCTGCGCACCGCCGGCCGCTCCGCCTGACGTCCGGGATCCCGGAAGAAGGAAGCTCCATGGACTTCACGTTCACCCCGGCGCAGAACGAACTCGCCAAGCTCGTGGCCGGGTTCGCCGCCGAACGGATCGCCCCGCACCGCCGGGAACAGGACCGTACCGGCACCTACCGCCCGGACCTGATCGCGGACCTGGCCGGCGCGGACCTGTTCGCGCTGCGCATCCCCGAGGCGTACGGCGGCCGCGGCCTGGACGCCGTCAGCGCGGGCATCGCCCTGGAGCAGCTGGCCGCCGCCGATCTCGCGGTCTGCTTCCCGGTGCTGAACGCCGCGCTCATCGGCGGAGTCCTCGCCGACAACGGCACCGCCGGGCAGCGCGCCCGGTGGCTGCCGCCGATCGCCCGCGGCGAGGCCGTGGTCGCCCTCGCGCTGACCGAGCCCGGGCACGGCACGGACGCGGCGGGCATCGGGACGAGCGCACGGCCGGACGGCGACGGCTGGGTGCTGTCCGGCGAGAAGACCTCGATCATGATCGCCGCGCACGCCACCCACGCCCTGGTCTTCGCCCGCACCGGCGGGGACGGAGCGCGCGGCATCAGCGCCTTCTACCTGCCCCTGGACGACGCCCGGGTGCACCGGGAGCGGCTGACCGACCTGGGCTGCCGGGCCGGCGGCCGGGGCCGTGTCGTCCTGGACGGGGTCCGGGTCGGAGCGGACGCCCTGGTCGGCGAACCCGGCGGCGGCTTCGCGGCCGTGATGCGCGGTTTCGGGGTCTCCCGGGCGCTGATCGCGCTGATGGCGATCGCGGTCGGCAACGCCGCCCTGGACGAGGCGTACGCCCATGCCACCCGGCGGACCGCCTTCGGGCAGCCCCTCGGCAGGTTCCAGTCGGTGGCGTTCCCGCTCGTGGAGCACACCACCCTGCTGCACGCGGCCCGCCTGGTCGCCTACGAGGCGCTGTGCCGGGCGGACCGCGGCGAAGATCCGCGCATCCCGTCGAACATGGCCAAGTGGTGGGCGCCGAAGGCCGCCGTGGAAGCCACCCACCAGGCGCTGCTGACCATGGGGCACCTGGGCTGGAGCGAGGACGGACCGGTCGCCCAGCGGCTGCGGGACGTCATCGGCCTGCAGCTGGCGGACGGCACGGCCGCGGCGACCAAGCTCACCGTGGCCCGGCTGGTCCTGGGCAGGGAGTACGCGCCGTGACGTCCGGCCCCCGCGCCACCGGCGCCCGCCCAGCCGCCCCGCGGTCCGGTCACGCGGGCCGTTCAGCCGCCTTGCGGTCCCATCGCGCCGCCCGTTCAGCCGCCCTGTGGTCCGGTCACGCGGGCCCTTCAGTCGCCCTGTGGTCCGGCCTATCCGGCCCTTCGGCCGCCGCCCTGTGGTCCGCTCGCGCCGGCCGTCTTGAGGCCCTGGCGGTAGACCTGCATCTTCGAGCGGGTGCCGCACACCGCCATGGAGCACCAGCGGCCGGTGCGGTTGCGCGCACGGTCGTAGAAGGCCCACTCGCAGCGGTGGTCGTGACAGGACTTCAGCCGCTGCCAGGTGCCCTCCCCGGCCGCCTCCACGACGATGCCGAGGACCTCGCCGAACAGGCCCCCGGCGCCCTCGCGGGCCGGCCGCAGGCCGGGCAGGCCCGCCTCGTCGAAGCCGAGGACGAGCGGGCACTGCGCGGCGATGCGCTCGACGACGGCACGGGCCGCCGGATCGGGGTCACCGCCGTTGTTCTCCCGCAGCAACGCCCGCAGCGCCTCGCGGAGTTCGACCGCCCGCTCGCGGTCGGCCCCGGTGACGCCCCGGCCGGCGCCGGGCGGGCCGTACTCCGCAAGCCAGCGCGTGAACCCCCCGAGAGAGGCGAACTCGTCGGGTCCGAACTCGACGTTGAGGCTGTTGACGAAGGACTGCACCAGGGCGAGCCGGCCCGGCGCGACCTCGCGGTTGCCCGGTTGCCGCACCCGGGACCGTCCCGTCGGCACGCCCGTCGCCGCCCCGTCCGGGGCCGTCACGCTCCTGATCCCGCTCATTCCGCAGACCATACCGGTCACTCGTGTTGACCGGTATCCATCTCCGCCAATCCCCCCCACCCGGAAGGAATCCCATGGCCGGCACCACCGGCGGGCGACCGCCGCTCCTCCTGCTGTGCGCCGCACAGTTCATGCTCGCCCTCGACTTCGCCATCGTGAACGTCGCCCTCGGCGGCATGCAGCGCGACCTCGGCTTCACCGACAGCGGACTGCAGTGGGTCGTGGGCGCCTACGCGCTGTTCTACGGCGGGTTCCTGCTGCTCGGCGGCCGGGCCGGTGACGTCATCGGCCGCAAGCGGCTGTTCGTCGCCGGGCTCACCGTCTTCACCCTCGCCTCCCTGGTCGGCGGCCTCGCCACCGCTCCGTTCGTGCTCGTCGCCGCACGCGCGCTGCAGGGCCTCGCAGCCGCGGCGGTCTCCCCGGCCGTCCTCGCCCTGATCGCCGCCGGCTTCCCGGAGGGCAAGGAGCGGGTGAAGGCGATGGGCGTCTTCGGCGCGGTCTCCTCGGCCGGCTTCTCCGGCGGGGTCGCGGCCGGCGGCCTGCTCACCGAGTACGTCAGCTGGCGCGCGGTGATGCTGGTCAACCTGCCGGTCGGCATCGTCCTGGTCGCCCTCGCCGCCCGCAAGCTCGCCGCCGACCACCACCAGACCCGCGCCACCCGCCTCGACGTGCCCGGCGCGGTCCTCGTCACCTCCGCGATGTGCGCTTTCAGCTACGGCCTGACCGTCGCCTCCGACAAGGGCTGGGACGCCACCCCCGTCATCGTCTCGCTGAGCGCCGGCGCCGTGCTCCTGATCGCCTTCCTGATCGTGCAGACCCGGGTCGCCGCACCGCTCGTGCCGCTGTCCGTCTTCCGCAACCGCAGCCTGTCCTCCGGGAACATCATCGCGTTCCTGTCCGGCGGTGTGATGTCGGTGTCGACCTTCTTCATCACCCTGTACCTGCAGCAGGTCCTCGGATACTCCTCCGTCAAGACCGGACTGGCCTTCTTCCCGCAGGCGTTCGTGGTCTTCCTCGCCAGCGTCCCGGTGATCCGCCTCACCGAGAAGCTGGGCGCACGGCACACCCTCACCATCGGCGGTGTGCTCCTGGCCGCCGGCGGGGCGCTGCTCGCCCAGGTCACGGCCGACAGCTCGTACCTGCTCGTGGTGCTGCCCGGCGGTGTGCTGCTCGGCCTGGGCGTGACCGTCATGATGATCACCACGGCCGTCGCCGCCACCAGCGGGGTGAGCGGGCCGCAGATGGGTCTCGCCTCCGGCCTGTACAACTCCGGCCGCCAGCTGGGCGTCGGCCTCTGCCTCGCCCTGGGCGTGGCGACCGCCGGCCTCGCCCACGGCGCGGTCCGGGCCATCCCCGTCGACGGCTTCCGTGCGGCCTTCTGGTTCACCGCGGCGCTCTCCGTCGGCATCGTCGCGGTCTCGGTCATCGGCCTGCGCGGCACGGCCGTCGCCACGGCGGCCCGGCCGAAGACCCGACCGGCCCCGGCCCCCGACGCCGTGGGCGCCCCCGCCGAGGCCGCGGCCCAGTAGTCCACCGGCGGTCCGCCGCCCTCACCCGGGCCCGGCCGTCGGACTTCCGGCACCGCCCTCCGGGCGGACGGGGGAGTCCGCGGACGGGACCCCGCGCGGCCGGCCCTCGTCCCCCGGAGGGCCGGCCGCCGCACCATCCCGGCACACGCATGCGGAGAGGATCAGGAACGAGCCATGACTCACATACTCGTCGCGGGCGGCGGCATCGGCGGACTGGCGGTCGCGCTGGGTCAGGCCCGCACCGGACACCGGGTGACCGTCCTGGAGAGCCGGCCGGAGTTCACCGAGATCGGCGCCGGGATCCAGCTGGCACCCAACGCCTTCCACGCCCTGGCGGCCCTCGGCGTCCGGGACGCCGTCGCCGGCCGCGCCGACTTCATCGACGAACTGCGCCTGATGGACGGCATCTCGGGCCGGCCGGTCGCCGCCATGCCGCTGACCGGCGGCTACCGGACCCGGTTCGGCAACCCCTACGCCGTGGTGCACCGCGCGGACCTGCACCGCGCCCTCCTCGACGGCTGCCGGGACGCCGGCGTCGAGCTGCGCGCCGGGCAGCGCGTGACCGCCTACGAGCAGGCGGACGGCCGGGTGACCGCGGTGACCGCCACCGGCGACCGCTTCCGGGCCCGGGCCCTCATCGGCGCCGACGGCCTGCGGTCCGCGGTGCGCGAGCAGCTCGTCGGCGACGGCCCGCCGCGCATCTCCGGCCACACCATCTACCGCTCCGTCATCCCGATGTCCGAGGTCCCCGCGCGGCTGCGGACCCGGGCGGTGACCCTGTGGGCGGGCCCGAAGTGGCACTTCGTGCACTATCCCATCGGCGCCGGCTCCTACCTCAACCTCGCCGCCACCCGCGACGACGGCGCCCGCCACGAGATCACCGGCAGCCCCGCCGGCCGCGCCCGCGTCCTCGCCGGGTTCGCCGGACTGGCCGGCCCGGCCCGGGAGTTGCTGGAGCTGGGCCGCGACTGGCGGATCTGGGTGCTGTGCGACCGCGACCCGGTCGAGACCTGGGTGGACGGCCGGGTCGCACTGGCCGGCGACGCCGCCCACCCGATGCTCCAGTACGCCGCCCAGGGGGCCTGCATGGCCCTGGAGGACGCGGTGGTGCTCGGCACCCTGCTGCGCTGCGACCCGGCCGACGTGCCGCAGCGCCTGGAGAAGTACAACGGCGTACGACGCGAGCGCACCACCCGCACGACGCTCACCGCCCGCTGGATGGGCAGCGAGCTGTACCACGCCGCCGGAGCCCGCGCCGATGAGCGCAACGCCCTGCTCGCCGCGCACTCCGCCGAGGACCTGCACGATGTGGTGTCCTGGCTGCACGGCGCCACCGACTTCAGCAGTACCTGAGACGTCCGCACGCCCGATCCGAAAGGCAGATGGCCCGCATGCCCGCGAAGCAAGACGACGCCGAAGTAATTCACTTCCCCAGCGAGGGGGATCTGGAGGGGTGGCTGGAGAAGAATCACGCGCAGTCGGAAGGAGTCTGGCTGAAAATCGCCAAGAAAGGTTCCGGGATCGCATCGGTCGATTCCGTCCAGGCCCTCGACGTGGCCCTCTGCTACGGCTGGATCCCGGGCCAGCGCAAATCACTCGACGCGCAATTCTTCCTGCAGAAGCTCACACCGCGCCGGCCCCGCAGCGTGTGGTCCATGGTCAACATCCGCAAGGTGGAGGCGCTGATCGCGGCCGGCCGGATGCGCGAGCCGGGCCTCGCCGAGATCCGGGCCGCACAGGCCGACGGCCGCTGGGCCGCCGCCTACGAGTCACAGGCCCTCGCCGAGGTGCCGGACGACCTGGCGGCCGCGCTGCGCGGGCGGCCCCGGGCGGCGGAACGCTTCGAGCGGCTCGACCGCACCAAGCGCTACGGCCTGATGCTGCCGCTCCTCAAAGCGGTCGGCGCGGAGAGCCGGGCCGCCCAGCTGGCGAAAATCATCCGGCAACTGGAGACCGCGGAGCACTGAGAACCCGTTCCCCGGCCGCCGCCCCGCCGTACGAACAGCGGGGCGGCGGCTTTTCGCTGCCATAAGCAATTCGCTGTCACGCGCCCCGGACCCGGGACGTCGTGAACATTATTCTTCGGGGCATGACTCTTCATCTTCGTCAATGGGGAAGCGGCGACCGCGTCGCGGTACTCGTCCATGGAATGCTGAGCAATTCGGAATGCTGGTGGGAAGTCGGCCCGGCGCTGGCCGCGCGCGGCTACCGGGTGGTCGCCGTCGACCTGCCCGGCCACGGACTCTCCCCCGCCGACCCCTCCGCCGACCTGGCCGGTTTCGTCACCGCGCTGCTGGAGTCCGTGCCGGCCGCCCCGGCGCTCGCCGTCGGCCACTCGATGGGCGCCTTCGTGCTGGCCTCCGCCCTGGACCGGCTGGCCCCCGGGCGGGTGGTGTACGTGGACACTCCCTTCGGCCCCAGCCGCAGCGACTTCACCCCCGAGGCGCTCACCGAGGCGTACACCAAGGCCAAGGCCCGCCGCACGCTCGACGCCCTCGGCCGGCAGGAGCCCGGCTGGCAGCAGCAGGACCGGGTCGTCGAGGCGCGCGCGGCCGAGCAGTTCGACGTCGCGACCTCGGTGAGCCTGCTGGCCTCCGTCGCCGGCATGGACTTCGCCCCGCCGGAGCACCTGCCCTCGCTGATGATCCACCCCGAGCCGAGCCGCTTCGTACCGCCGGCCGTGGCCGAGCGGCTGACGGCCCGCGGCATACGGGTCCGGTCCGTCGCGGGGGCCGGCCACTCCACCTGGTACGGCCACCACACGGCGTTCATGGCCGCGCTCGACGGCTGGCTGGCGGAGCCGCTGCCGCAGGCCGCCTGAAGTCCGCCGCACCGCACACACGCGTCGCCCCGCCTGAAGTCCGCCGCACCGCACACGCGTCGCCCCGCCGGATGGCCCGGCGGGGCTGCGTCGCGTTCGGCGCCGGACCGGCGCGCGGGCGCTCAGGCGGCGGCCGCCGGAGTACGGTCCGCGACCACGGCCGCCATCCTCGCCACGGTCGGCTCGTCGAAGAGGTCGACGATCTCGATGTCCGCCACGAACCGCTTGCGCACCAGCTCGGTCAGCCGGGCGGCCCGCAGCGAATCCCCGCCCAGTTCGAAGAAGTTGTCGTGCACGCCGACCCCGTCCAGCTCCAGCACCCGGTTCCACAGCCCGAGCAGCGTCACCTCCAGCTCCCCGGCGGGGGCCTGGTACGGGGTGTCGAGTTCGGGGCGCGACCGCGGCGGCTCGGGCAGCGCCGCCCGGTCGATCTTGCCGTTGACACTGAGCGGCAGCCCGCCGATGACGTAGACCGCCGGCACCATGAAGGACGGCAGCCGCCGGGCCAGACCGCCGCGCAGCTCGCGCACCGACGGCACGGCCTCCGCAGCGGGCTCTATGTACGCGGTCAGCTGAACGTCGCCCTGACCGTCCTGACGGGCCAGCACCGCGGCCTGACGGACCCCCGGCAGCGTGGTGAGCACGACCTCGATCTCGCCGAGGTGGACCCGGTTGCCGCGCACCTTGACCTGGTTGTCGGTGCGGCCGACGATCTCGATGCTGCCGTCCGGCCAGTACCGGGCCAGGTCGCCGGTGCGGTACATCACCGGGTGGCGGCCGGGGTCGACCGGGTTGCGGATCCACTTCTCGGCGGTGGCCTCGGGGCGGCCCAGGTAGCCGGCCGAGAGGCTGACACCGGCGATGCACAGCTCGCCGACCAGCCCCGGCGGCAGCGGGCGCAGTTCCTCGTCGAGGACGTAGGTGGTGACGTTGGTGGTGGGCCGGCCGATCGGCGGGAGCCGGCGGGCCCGCCCCTGCACCCCGAGCCGCTCGCCGAGTTCGGTGATGTCGCAGGCGGCGACGACGGTGGCCTCGGCGGAGCCGTACAGGTTGATCAACCGGAACGGCAGGCCGGCCGGCGGCCAGGACTGGATGCGCTCGCCGCAGACCCGGATGTTCTCCAGCGGGGTGTCCTCGGGCCATTCCAGACGCCACAGCCGCTCGGCCATCGGCTTCATCAGCAGGGTGGTGGTGATGCCCTCGCGCAGGAACCACTCCTGCAGCCGGTGCTCGGAGGAGACCACCGACACGTCCGGGATGTGCACGGTGCCGCCGCGGGCCAGCACCGGGAAGCACTCGACCTCGATCATCCCGTACCCGGGTGCGGCCAGCCAGGTGCCCTGGGACTCGCCGGTCGTGCCGCACAGTTCGGCCATGCTGTGGATCAGGTTGCGGGCGGCGCCGAAGCGGACCATGACGGCCTTCGGGGCGCCGGTGGACCCGGAGGTGTAGCAGATGTGGATCAGGTCGTCCGCGTCGACCGGCTCGCTGACCTCGGTGTCCGGCTCGGTGCGCCAGTCGTCGGTGTCCAGCGCGATCACCGGCGCGAGCCCGCTGACCTTCTCCGTGTGGGCGTCGAGGGTCAGTACCACGGCGGCCGAGGCGTCCTGGATCATGTAGCGGATGCGGTCGGCGGGGAAGTCGCTGTCGAGCAGGATCGCCGCGCAGGCCAGCTTGAAGCAGGCGAGCTGAGCGACGAGGCTCTCGGCGCCGCGCGGGAAGCAGACTCCGATCCGGTCCCCGCGGCGCACGCCCACGGCGGCCAGCCGGTGCGCCAACTGGTTGGCCTGGCCGTCGAGTTCGCGGTACGTCAGCCGTGTCCCGGGCAGGATCACCGCCAGCGCGTCCGGGGTGCGGCGCGCGGTCTCGGCGACCAGCTCGTGGAAGTACTCCGGGCCCACCGGTCCCTCGGTGTCGTTCCACTCCACCAGGATGCGGTGCAGCTCCTCGTCGGTCAGCAGGGCGATGTCCCGGACGGTGCCGTCCGTACCGGCGGCCAGCGCGGCCAGCGTGCGCTCCAGGTGGCGGGCGTACTGGTCGGCGGCGGCCGCGTCGAACTCGTCGGCGTCCAAGGCGAGTTCGAGGCACTGACCGGTCGCGGACAGGGTCAGCGCGGCGAGTGCCGTGGAGAGGGGTCCGGTGGTGTCGACGGCTGCGTGCGCCGGGCGGCCGCTGCCGTCCCCGGCCGCGACGGGGGCCGTCGCCACGGCCTCCAGCAGCGCGCCGGCGGTGGTCCGGCCGTCGACGCGGAGGGCGACCGGCTCGGTGACACCGGGCCGGCGCCTGCGGCCGATCAGGAGGTCGGTCTCTCCGGTGTAGCGGTGCACGAGCGCCGCCAGGGCGGCCGTCGCGTACGTCTCGGGACGCTCGGCGACGGCCTCGGGGGCGGTGACGAGCCGCCGGTGCAGGGCGCCGGTCCGCGCGCCGTCCAGGACGCGGGCGAGGGGCAGGGACGAACTCGTGGTGACAGCCACGGCATTGGTTCCTCTCGGGTGGGATGTCGGGTGAGGTGTCGGATGTTGCGAGACGCGAGACGCGAGTGCGAGATGCGGCGGGCGGTGCGGGCAACCCCCGGGGGGGGGGGGACTCAGGTGGCTGGCGTGCGGCGAGCCGAGGGCTCAGGTGGTCGACGCACGGCGGGTGTCGATCGCCGCGGCCAGGTCGTCGATGACCCGCGCGGTCGTCGCCCAGTCCACGCACGCGTCGGTGACGCTCTGGCCGTACACCAGCCGCCCGGTGCGGCCGAGTTCGAGGTCCTGGCGGCCCGCGGCGAGGAAACTCTCGATCATGACGCCGGCGATCCCCTGCTCCCCGGCCGCGGTCCGTTCGGCGATGTCGCCGACCACGAGCGGCTGCCGTTCGTGGTCCTTGTTGCTGTTGCCGTGGCTGGCGTCGACGATCAGCCGCTGCGGCAGCCCCGCGGCGGCCAGTGCCCGCAGCGCCGCGGCGACCTGCTCGGGGCCGTAGTTGGGGCCGTCGGAGCCGCCGCGCAGCACCACATGGCCGTGCGGGTTGCCCGGCGTGGCGACGACGGCCGCGCGGCCGGCACCGTCGATGCCCGGGTGGACGTGCGGGCGGGAGGCGGCGACGACGGCGTCCACGGCGTCCCCGACCCCGCCGTCGGTCGTGTTCTTGAACCCGATCGGCATGCCGAGGCCGCTGGCGAGCTGGCGGTGCACCTGGCTCTGCACCGTGCGCGCCCCGATCGCCCCCCAGGCCACGGCGTCGGCCAGGTACGGCGGGACCAGCGGGTCGAGGAACTCGCAGGCCACCGGCAGACCCATGCCGGCCACCTGGGCCATGAGACCGCGGGCCAGACCGAGCCCGCTGGGCAGGTCGTGCGAGCCGTCCAGGCGGGGATCGCTGAGCAGCCCCTTCCAGCCGACGCGGGTGCGCGGCTTCTCCACGTACACCCGCATGACCACGATCAGCTGGTCCCGGGTCTCGGCGGCGAGCGCGGACAGCCGCTCGGCGTACCCGAGGGCGGCGTCGGGGTCGTGCACGGAGCAGGGGCCGGTGATGACGATCATGCGGTCGTCGTGACCGGTGAGCACCCGGGCGATGTCGCGGCGGGCCAGGGCGGTGGTCTTCTTCGCGAGGACGGACAGGGGGATCTGTGCGCGCAGGGCGTCCGGGGTGGGCAGTTGAGCGGGGGCCGGCACCGAGAGGGCCGGGGGGTTCGGGGCGAGGCTCGCGGAACGAAAGGGTGTCATGACTGTGCTCCGTTTCGTTGGGACGCTGGGACGCTGGGACGCTGGGACGCTGGGACGCTGGGACGGCTGGGACACCGGGCTGGGGGCGCGACTGCCCGCGGTGGGCCGGGCGCCCCGGAGGGGCGCGGGGAACTGCGCGATCAGCCGCTGCGCACCCGCGGCCGGGAACGGTCCGCGGTGACGGGTCAGACGCCGTCGGCCGTGAGAACCGCGGCGGAGAAGGTGAAGCCCATGCCGGTGCCGATCACGAGGACGCGGTCACCGGGGTTCAGCAGGTCGTTGCGGAGCAGGTGGTCGAGTCCGTACATCTGGTCGCAGGGCCCGAGGTGACCGATCGTCAGGCCGAGTTCGTGCACGGTGTTGCGCGGTGCGATGCCCAGCGGACGCAGGAAGCTCTCCCGGTACAGGGTCCGGCCGACGAACGGGGTCAGGAACCAGTCGATCCCGTCGGCGGTGATCCCCGCCTCGTCCAGGGCGCGGCCGACCACGTTCCGGGTGCACTGGGCGGTACGGGTGTGCACGTCCCGGAGCGAGACCGCGCCGGACGCCAGGAACTCGCGGGTACGGCGGCGCATGTCCGGCTGTCCCTCGGGCGCGGTGCGGAAGGGCTCGGCGCCCCGGGAGAGGCCCTCGAGCACGGTGTCGGTCCGGCTCACCAGCGAGCGCAGCCGCAGCCGTCCGGTGTCCCGGGTGACGACCCCGGCCGCGGCCCCGTCGCCGAAGACCATGCCGGGGGAGGTGTGGAAGCGGTCGGTCGGAGGTGCGAAGCGGTCGGCCAGCGTGATCAGCACGGACGGCATGTCCGGGCGGGCCGTCAGGGTGGAGGCGGCGACGTCGAGCGCGGCCAGGGAGCCGTTGGACCAGGCGTTGACCGTCGTCGGCGTGGAGTCGACGTGCTCCCCGAGCAGTTCCCGGGCGATCCAGCAGGCGGCGGGCCACAGGTCGATGCCCTGGAAGTGGCCGTGGCTGTGCAGCAGCAGGGTGTCGGTGCCGACGCGCACGCCCATTTCGGCGGCTTCCTTGACGGCCTGCCGGCCGGCGGTCACCGCCATCTCGGGCGGGGCCTGGGTGGCCTGGGCGTAGCTGACCATACCCGTGCTCTCGGCGGCCTCGGCCGAGTAGCGGCCGTCGGCGACCGCCGCGGCCACCGGCTCGAACGCGCCGAGGGTGCCTCCGGTGCCGGCGATCCAGATGTTGTCGAAGCGCATCGGACGGTTCCTTCCAGGGTGGGGCGGCGGATTGAGGTGCGGTGCGAGGACCGGGCGGGGCCTGTGCAGGACGGGCGGTGTCGCCGTGCCGCCGGGGCGGGCCGGCGGCGGTCCGGCCGGACGGCCGGCCACCGGGCTCCGCTACCGTCAAAAACGCTATGCCGGTATCGAGATCGGGACAACGGCCTCCCGATAAGGGCCCGTTACCTCACCGAGCAGCTCGGCGATCAGCTCGCCGAGCAGTTCCGGGCCGCGCCGCGTGAGCACCGACGCCGGGTGGAACTGGACCGAGGCGAAGCCTGGCCCGCGCAGGGCGTGCACCTCGCCGTCCGCCTCCCGGAACACCCGGACCAGCCCGTCGCGGCCCGGGCAGTCGAGCAGATCCCGGGTGCTGTGCGCCGCGAACGTGTTGTAGAAGCCCACGGGTTCGCTGCGCCCGAAGCAGTCGACCGTGCGCTGCACGCCCTGGCTGGGCACCGCCCGGCGCACCAGGTCCAGCCCGAGCAGTGTGCTGAGCACCTGGTGCCCGAGGCAGACGGAGAGGAACGGGATGCCCTCCCGCAGCAGCCGCGAGGTCACCCCGCGCAGCCGGGCGATCTTCGGGTCCGCCGTCTCCCTGGGATCGCCCGGCCCCGGCCCCACGATCACCAGGTCGTAGGCGTCGAGCGGGAGTTCGTCGTCGTGCCGGCGTACGTCCACCCGGAGTCCGTGCGCCTGGAGCAGGTGGCGTGCCATGTGCGTGAAGGTGTCCTCGGCGTCGATCACCAGCAGCCGGCGCCCGGCCAGCGCCGCCGACGGCCGTGCCCGCTCGCGCGGGTCCTCGAACCAGAAGCCGGCCAGCGGCACGTTGCGCCCGGCCAGCGCCGCCCGCACCGCCGGGTGCGCGGAGACCGGCTCCGCCCGGCCGCGCACGGCGCCCGGGAGCCCGCCCGCCGGGGCGCGCAGCGCCTCGATCAGCCCCGCCGCCTTGGCCCGGGTCTCCGCCGCCTCCGCAGCCGGATCGGAGTCACGGACCAGGGTGGCGCCCACCGGGATCCGTACCCGGCCCGAGGCGTCGACCTCCGCCGTACGGATCAGGATGGCCGAGTCCATCCGGCGCGCACCGGCGGCGTCCCGGCCGATCAGGGCCGCGATCCCGGCGTAGTGCCCCCGGCCCTCCGGCTCGTGACGGCTGATCACCTCGCAGGCGCTCTCCAGCGGGCCGCCGGTGACGGTCGGCGCCAGCAGCGTCTCGCGCAGGATCTCGCGGACGTCCAGCGAGCTGTGCCCCTCGATGAGGTACTCGGTGTGGGCGAGCCGGTCCATCTGCTTCAGGAACGGCCCGCTCACCCGGCCGCCCCCGTCACAGACCCGGCCCATCATCTTCAGTTCCTCGTCGAGGACCATGTACAGCTCGTTGGCCTCCTTGGGGTCGGCGAGGAAGTCCAGCACCTCCGCCGGCACGGGACCGCCCGGCGGGTAGCGGTAGGTGCCGCTGATCGGGTTCATGACGAGCCGGCCGGCGTCCAGGCTCACATGGCGTTCCGGCGACGCCCCCACGAAGGTGCGCTCCCCGGTGTGCACGACGAACGTCCAGTGGCTGCCCGGGGCGCGGCCGGCCAGCCGGCGGAAGAACGACAGCGCGGTCCGGGCGGACCAGCCCTCGATGCGTGCCGTGAAGGACCGGCGCAGCACGAAGTTGGCCCCGGCGCCCCGCCCGATCTCCTCGGCGAGCACCCGGCGCACCCGTGCGGCGTACTCCTCGTCGTCGGCGTCGAAGCGGCCCTCGTCCATGGCGATCGGCACGTCCGGCAGCCGGTCGAGCACCTCGTGCAGCGGCAGCACGGCCTGGTCGTCCACGGCCAGGGCGAGCAGCGGCGCCCCGTCGTCGCGGCAGGCGAAGCCGCGCTCGCGGATCTGCCGGTACGGCAGCAGCGCCAGCACCTCGTGCCGTGCCCCGGCCGGCGCGTCCGGCAGCGGTATGTCCGCGATCAGCTCGTGCACGGCGACCCGGCCGGTCAGGACGTCGATCCGGCCGGGCCCGGTCGCGCCCGGCCGGTGCAGCAGCGCGAACGGCGGCGGGTCGGCGCCCAGGATCCGCTCCAGGACCGGGTGGGCGGTCATGACCTGCCCCCGTCCATCGCGGCCAGCACGGCCCGGGTGGGCAGGGTGACCGAGCAGCGGGAGGCGACGTACTCCAGGGTCTCCCGGTGCCGCCGGGCCGAGAAGTCGGCGATCGCATCGCTCACCACGAACGTCTGGACGTCGTGCGAGAAACCCTCGTGCGCGGTCATCAGGATGCCGACGTGGGCGTACACCCCGCAGATCACCAGCTGGTCGCGGCCGGTGCGGCGCAGCAGTCCGAGCAGATCGGTACGGCAGAACGCGCTGGGCCGCCACTTGGTGAAGACCTGGTCCCCGGGGCCCGGGGCGATCCGCTCCGGGATCGCGCGGTGCTCCGGGTCCGCGCTCATCCCGGCGCCCCAGAAATCCTTGAGCAGCCCGCGCTGCTCGTCGCTCATGCCGCCCGGCTGGGCGGTGTACACCACGGGGGCGCCGGCCGCCGCGAACGCCCCGCGCAGCGCCTCGGCGTGGTCGAGCAGATCGGTCAGCGGCTGCCGGCCGATGCCGGGGCCGCCGTGCCCGAAGGGGGTCAGGAAGTAGTTCTGCAGGTCGTGGACGAGCAGCACGGCGCGGGCCGGGTCGACCGTCCACGGGGCGGTGTTACGGGGGAGTTCGTCCTCCGTCGGCATCGGATAGGGGTCGATGACAGGTATCGGCATGATGACTCCACGGTCGAGTGCGGGGACCGGCCGGACCGGCCCGGGGGTCAGGCTCCGAGCGCGGCGCCGCCGTCCACCACGAGCGAGTGCAGGGTGATGTGCGCGGCCTGCTCGGTGAGCAGGAAGAGGACGGCGTGCGCGATGTCCTCGGGCTGGGCCAGCCGGCCCAGCGGGATGCCCAGCCGGTAGGTGTCCGGTGAGCCCTCGACGGACGGCCGGGCGAAGTCGCCGCCGGCGTACATGGCGGTGAGCATCGGGGTCTCGGTGGAACCGGGCGCGACGACGTTGCACCGGATGCCGTAGCGGGCCACCTCAAGGCCCAGCGTCCGGGTGAAGCTGGTCGCCGCCGCCTTCGACGCCGCGTAGGCGGCCATGTTCCAGCGCGGCACCGACGCCGCGTTGGAGGTGACGGTCACCACCGCCCCGGAGCGGCGCGGCACCATCCGTGCGACCACCGCCCGGCTGACGTGGAAGACACCGCCGGCGTTGACGGCGAAGGTGAGGTCCCAGTCCTCGTCGCTGTACCCGGTGACCTCCCCGGTCCGCAGCACGCCGGCCGCGTTCACCAGGTGGTCCAGCGGCCCGAGCGCGGACTCGGCGCGCTCCACAGCGGCATCCACCTCGGCGCTGGACCGTACGTCGGCGGCGACCGCCAGCACGCTCGCCCCGCCGGCCCTCAGCTCCTTCGCCAGCGGTTCCAGGGCGGCCCCGTCGGCGTCCAGCAGGGCGACACGGGAACCGGCGGCGGCGAGCCCCCGGGCCACGGCCGCCCCGATGCCGCCGGCGGCGCCGGTGACCAGGGCGGTCGTACCGTCCAGGGCTGCCCTGCCGTTCCACTGCGCCCCGGTCATCGTTCCCCCCTCCATCCCGTGTGATGGGCGGCGGCCGCCCGGCGGCGCCGTTCGAGCGTCTCGGTGCGCCGGCGCAACACCGCCGCGACGGTGTCGCCGTCCACGCCCAGGCAGCGCACCGTGAAGGAGGACAGGGCCTCCAGGTACTCGGCCTCCAGGGCGTCCTCGTCCAGCTCGGTGGAGCGGCCGTCCTCGATCAGCACCCGGCCGCCGACCACGACGGTCTCCACGTCCAGGGAGCCGCCGAGCGCCAGGAAGCCCTCCAGCGGGCGCGGGTTGAGCAGGTAGCGCCAGTCACCGGCGGGTACCAGCAGCAGGTCGGCCTGCTTGCCGGGCTCCAGGCTGCCGATCCGGTCGCCCTGGTCCAGTCCCCGGGCGGGCAGCCGGGTGGCCATGGCGAGCGCGTCGGTGGGCAGCACCTCGGTGGGGTCGGCGTACATCTCGTTGTAGAGCTGCCACACCGCCCGCATCGCCTCCGGCATCCCGCCGAGCGGTACCGCGGCGCCGTCGGTGGAGACCGACACGTCCAGCCCGGCCCGCCGGAACTCCGGGATCACCCGGGTCTCGGAGACGGTGGACTCGCCGGCCTGCCCGTACTTGGCGGGCGAGTGGCTGATGTGCGCCCCCGCGTCGATGAGCAGCGCCCGCTCGCCGGGGTCGGCGAAGCCGCAGTGCACCGCCATGAACCGCTTCGACAGCAGCCCGGCGTCGGCGAACCGCCGTACCGGGGTGGCGCCGTAGTAGGCCAGCATCACGTCGGCCTCGTTGCGCAGCGCGCCCACGTGGGTGGCGAACGGGACGTCGTAGCGGGCGGTCAGCTCGGCGAAACCGGCCGCGAGTTCGTCGCTCATGTTGGTGCCGTAGACCGCGGTCGGCCAGGCCCGCACCAGGCCCCCGGGGTCGGCCGCGCACGTCTCCAGCAGTTCCTCGATCCGCTGGAGTTCCAGGTCCGTGTCCCGGGTGCGCCGGAACCGGCTGTCGCCGGGGGCGCACACCGCGTCGGCGGCCCAGGTGCTCACGGTGATCCGCATGCCCAGGTCCCGGGCGGCCCGGGCCAGCGCCTGCGGCTGGTTGAGGGAGCCGACGTCGCCCAGCGTGGTGACACCGGAGCGCAGCTGGGTCCACATCGAGTAGCGGGCGATGGCCAGGGCCTCGTCGGGGGTGAGCCGGTCGACGTGGTCGTGGAAGGTGTCGAACACGACGGAGATCTGCGGGACGTCGCCGCCCAGCGCCATGAACACCGGCTTGTCGTCGCGGTCCGAGGCCGGGCGCAGCGCGCCCTTGAAGGGGAAGCGCATGGCGAACATCTCGTGCCAGTGGGCGTTGACGAAGCCGGGCAGGATCATCCGGTCGTGGGCGTCGACGACGCGCAGCCCGGCCCGGTGGTGCGGCTCGACCGCCGCCTCGACCTCGGCGCGCGGGCCCGCGGCGACGATGACGCCGTCGGCGGCGAGCACCGCTGCGTCGGGCACGACCCGGTCGGCGGCGTCCGCGGGGTAGAGCACCCCGCCACGGATCAGCAGGGCGCCCATCACGCCGCTCCCGCCTCGCGTGCGGACCAGGCCTCGTCGAGGTGCCGGTGCCAGGCGTCCAGGGTCGGGGCGCCGGTGAGCGCGGCGAAGTCGACCGGGATGCCCTGCCGGCGCCACCGGGTGACCAGGAGCATCGCCTCCAGGGAGCCGAGCCCGACGTGCACCAGATGGGTGTCGCCGGCGAGGGACTCCGGCGCGACGCCGATCGCGGTGGCCACGTCGCGGCGCAGTTCGTCGGCGGAGAGCGGAGCGGTACGGCGGGGGGCACGGCCCCGGGCGCGGGCGGTGGACGGGGAGGAGCTGGTGGGTACGGTCATGACGGTTCACCTCGTGGGTGTCGAAGCGGCGGCGACGGCGGCCGGGGCGGTCCGGACCGGCCCGGGGTGCTCGGGTGCCGGGCCGGCGGCCGGGACGGTGGGTGACGGCCCGCGGTCCGCCGGAGCGGGAGGGGCCTGCCACCGGTCGCGGGGGTGCGCGGGGTCGGCGGCGGCCGCGGACAGGACCTTCTTGTCGATCTTTCCGAGCGGTGTCAGCGGCAGGTCCGGTACGTACTCGGCGCGGTCCGGCAGCTTGAAGTCGGCCAGTCCCCGCTCCTGCAGGGCGGCCTTGAGCGCGCTCAGGGACGGCTTGCGGCCGTCCTCGGCGCGGCTGACCAGGAAGGCGTAGATCCGCTCCCCGAGCAGTTCGTCCGGGACGGGCACCACGGCGGCGGCCACGATGCCGGGTACGGCCAGGAGATGGGCCTCCACCTCACCGGCGGCGATCTTGTCGCCGCCCCGGATCACCACGTCCTTGATCCGCCCCTGGACCACCAGCCGGCCCTCGGGGGTGATGCTGGCCAGGTCACCGGTGCGGTAGAAGCCGTCCTCGGTGAAGGCCCGCGCGTTGTGCTCGGGGGCCCGGTAGTAGCCGCGCAGGGTGTAGGGGCCGCGGGTGAGCAGCTCGCCGGCCCCGCCGGGCGGCACGGGCGCGCCGAGCGCGTCGACGATGCGCAGCTCGTCGGCCTCCGAGACGGGCCGCCCCTGGGTGTGGAGCACGGCGTGCGGGTCGTCGTCCGGCCGGGTCATGGTGAGCAGCCCCTCGGCCATGCCGAACACCTGCTGCAGCCGGCAGCCCAGTTCGGGGGTGATCCGCGCGGCCAGTTCCGGCTCGAGCCGGGCCCCGCCGATCTGCAGCACCTCGAGGCTGGACAGGTCCGCGTCCGACCACGGGCGTTCCTCCAGCCAGAGCCGGGCCACGGTGGGCACCACCGAGGTCAGGGTGACGCGCTCGGTCTCGATCAGCCGGAAGCAGTCGTCGGCCGTGGGGTCGGGGGCGAGTACGACGGTGCCGCCGGAGGACAGGGTGCCGACCACTCCGGGGCAGCCCCAGGTGAAGTTGAACTCCACCGGCAGGGCGGCCAGGTACACCGAACCGGGGCCGAGCCCGGACTGCCGGGCCACCGTGCGGGTCTGGTACGCGTAGTCGTCGTGGGTGCGCGGAATCAGCTTCGGCAGCGCGGTCGTACCGCCCGACAGCAGGAAGAAGGCGACGTCCGAGGGGTCGTTCGCGGGCAGCGGCAGCGGCTGCGCGTCTACGTCCGCCAGGGGTACGACGAGGTCGTCGCCGTCGGTGACACCGGTGCCGTCCAGTACGAACACGCGGCGCAGCGAGGGCAGTTCGGCGGCGAGGCGGCGGCCGAGCGCGGTGTGGTCGAAGCCGCGGAACAGCCCGGGCAGCACGTAGCCGGCGGCCCCCGACAGCTCGCACAGGTGCCGTATCTCCTGGGCGCGGTGCGAGGTGAGCGAGAACACCGGTTTGGCTCCGGCCCGGAACAGGGCGAAGGCCACCTCCACGAACTGCGGGACGTTGGGCAGCTGGAGCACGATCCGGTCGCCCGGCCGCACCCCCTGGCGGACGAAGCCGGCGGCCCTGCGGTCCACCCGGTCCGCCAGTTCGGCGTAGCTGATGCGTTCCGGGCCGGCGACGAGAGCCGTGGCGGTGCCGTGCGCGTCCGCCCAGGCGCGCGGCAGCGAGCCGAGGTCGGTGCCGCGCCACAGACCGGCGCCGCGGTAGCGCCCGGCGGTCCCGGCGGGCCAGGGCGTGCATCCGTCGAGCATCATCGGCCCTCCTCCTTCGGTGCGTTCGGGTGCGGGGCGGCGGGTGTGCCGTCGTACGACGGCCCTGCCGCGAGGCCTTCCGTGCACTCGGCCGTGATCTCCACGACCGCGCAGGCGACCTCCATGCCGGGCCCGGCCGCGAGCAGCAGCACGTGGTCTCCCGGTGCCACCTCGCCCCGGGTCCACAGGTGCTCCAGGCCGATGAACGGGTCGGCGGCGCCGACGTGACCGACGTCGCGGCCGAACTCCCAGGTGCCGAGTTCGGGTTCGACGTCCAGGGGGGCGAGGTAGATGCTGTGCAGGGCACCCGAGGCGTATCCGGTGTGGCAGATCCGGGCCACCTTCTCCAGGCTGGTGCCGGCCTCCTCCAGGACGCGGCCCGCGGTGTCGGCGACCACTTCGCCGAAGTGCACGGCCGGCGCGGCGGCGCCCTGCTCCCACTGGCGGCGCAGATGGGCGCTGCGCTCCTCGAAGTTGAGCGAGCGGCCGACGGTGATGCCGGGCGGGAAGAGCTGTTCGCCGGCGCGGTGCATCTCCTCCAGCACAGGGGCGGAGGCCGATCCGACGGACACCAGCCGGGCGAAGCCGTCCCGCCGGGAGACGACCACGGCGGCTCCGCCGTCCGCGAGCAGGAACAGCCTGGAGGCGTTCCAGCGGTCCACCACCGGCGCCGAGAAGTTGTCGCCGGAGGTGATCAGCACGGCGTCCCGGGAGGGGTCGGCGGCGAGCCGGTGCGCGGCCAGTTCCAGTGCGGCGAGCATGCCGAGGCAGCCGGGCCCGATCTGCGCGGCGCCGACCGGGCGGTCGAGGGTGTGCCGGAGCACGTAGTGCGGCGCGGACCAGCCGTCGGGTCCCTGGTGGTAGGTGGCACAGTGCAGCAGCGCCCCGAAGTCGTCGGGGGTGAGCCCGGTGGCGGCGCTGCGCTGCAGCGCGGCCCGGGCGGCGCGTACGGCCATCTCGGGAGCGGGCAGTTCGCCGGCGACTCGTACGGCCCGCATCCCGGAGGCGTCCCGGTCGGCGGCCGCGTACCAGCCACGGGCGACCGCCTCGTCGGTGGTGACGGCCTCCGGCAGCCAGCTCCCGATGCCGGCCAGCCGGATGTCCGAGGCGATCCTCATCGTCCCGTCCCGTCGTCCGCGGGCACCAGGTACCGGGCGACGCTGTCGAGCTTCTCGCAGGTCTCCTCGAACTCCCGCTCCGGCGTGGAGTGTCCGACGATGCCGGCCCCGGCGCGCAGCCAGGTGCGGCCGTTCTGCCGGTAGGCGCTGCGCAGCACCAGGGCCGCGTCCATGGCACCGGAGTGGTCGACGGTGAGCACGGCGCCGCTGTACAGACCGCGCGTCTCGGTCTCGTGGCGGCGGATGGAGTCGTAGGCCGCGGCCTTGGGCACGCCGGAGGCGGTGACGGCGGGGAAGACGGCGCCGAAGGCGTCCCAGGCGGTGCGGCCGGGGGCGAGCCTGCCGGCGACCCGCGAGGCGAGGTGCTGCACGCTGCCCCGCTCCCGCACGGCCATGAACTCGGGGACCTCCACGGAGCCCTCGACGCACACGTCGACCAGTTCGTCCGCGCCGACCTTGACCGAGATGGCGTGCTCGTAGACCTCCTTCGGGGAGCCGAAGAGGTCGGCGCGCAGGCTCTCGTTGACCAGCACGTCCTCGGTGAGGGCGCGGGTGCCGGCCAGCGGCTGGCTGACCACCCGGCCGTCCTCGGAGACCTGGACGACGATCTCCGGGCTGAAGCCGATGGCCTCGGTGCCGCCGAGGTCGAGCATGAAGGAGCGGGCGGGATTGTTCCCCCGGCGCCCGGCGACGTACGTCGCCGTCAGGTCCGTCTCGCCGGGCACCTCCACCACCCGGGACAGGATCACCTTGTGCAGCTCACCGGCGTTGATGTCCTCGACGGCGTGCCGCACGGCCGCGCGGTAGCCGGTGCCGTCGGTGGCACGCACGTCGAGCGCCCGCGGCTGCCCGCCGCCGGCCGGGGTGGCCTCGACGACGGTGCTGACGAGCGCGTCGAGCGTGGCCTGGTCGGCGGCGCGCAGCAGGGCGTGCCCGGCGCCGAACCGGGCCTCGGCGCGCGGCACGACGAGCTGCATCAGCCGCTGGTCGCCGAGGTGCCGGCGGTCGCCGTCCTTGGCGTACGACAGCTCGAAGGCGGCCCAGCCGTAGGCGCGCCAGTACGGGACCTCGACCCGGTCGAGCAGCTCGGAGACCAGCTGCAACGGCTGCTCACTCCAGGGGAGTTCGACGGTCGGACTGCCGTCCTGGGTGAGCCTGGCGCCGTCCCGGTCCAGGGTCAGCTCGGCGCGCACACCGCCCGCGTAGGCCCAGCTGCCCCCGTTCTCGTAGACGACGTACGACTCGTGCAGCCCGGAGTCGGCGAGCCGGGCCGCGATCAGCAACGGGTCGTCGGACAGCGGTACCTGGGTCTCGTAGTAGTGGCGCGAGGCAAGGGCGATCATCTGGGTGGTCCCTCCCGTGAGGCTGTTACCTTCCATGAGATTACGGAGGTAACACCCCGGGGTGGCCGTCCCACCGATCAGGCTTCCTGATCGGACTGCCAAACCGAACATGAAGGCGGCGGGGGATCTAGGACAGTAACTGGCCTAGACAGGGGCTACTTTCGTAGCGACGCCGCAACCCCCCACGCACGAGGAGCACAGATGCTGCGAGGTCTCACCACCGTCCGCTTCCACACCGCCGACCTGGCGGCCGCGGAGCGCTGGTACACCGAACTCCTCGGCACCGGGCCCTACTTCAGGCGCCCCGGATACGCGGAGTTCCGCATCGGCGACTACGAGCACGAACTGGGCCTGCTGGACAGCAAGTACGTGGGCGACCTGGGCGCCCACGGCGACGGCCACGCCGCCGGCGCGGTGATCTACTGGCACGTGGACGACGTGCGTTCCGCGCTCGACCGCCTCGTCTCCCTGGGCGCGACGGCGCACGAACCGGTCCGTGAGTTCGGCGAGGGCTTCGTCGGGGCCTCGGTCGTCGACCCGTTCGGGAACATCCTCGGCATCATGCAGAACCGGCACTACACGGAGATCCTCGCCGCCCGTTGAGCCGTCCGGCCCGCGGGTTCTCGCGAACACCGCGGGCCGGACCGGTCGCTCACGGGCGGGACGTACGCTGCTCGAACGCCGCCAGGATGCGGTCCGCCGCCAGCGTCGCCGTCAACCGCCCTTCCCTGACCTGCCGTTCGAGGTCCGGCGCGGCCTCGCGCACCGCGGGGTCGGCGTGCAGCCGGCCGAGCAGTTCGTCCCGGACCATCGCCCAGGTCCAGCCGACCTGCTGGTCCCGCCGCTTCGCGGCGAGCCGCCCGGTGGAGTCGAGCAGCGTGCGGTGCTGCTCCAGCCGCTCCCACACGGTGTCCAGACCGGTCGACTCCCGGGCGCTGCAGTGCAGCACCGGCGGCGTCCAGAACGCGTCCTTGCCGTGCATCAGCCGCAACGCGCCCGCCAGTTCCCGGGCCGCCGCCCGGGCGTCGCGCTCGTGCGGGCCGTCCGCCTTGTTGACGGCGATCACGTCGGCCAGTTCCAGGACGCCCTTCTTGATGCCCTGGAGCTGGTCGCCGGTGCGGGCCAGCGTCAGCAGCAGGAAGGAGTCGACCATGTCGGCGACCGCGGTCTCCGACTGGCCGACGCCGACGGTCTCCACCAGGATCACGTCGTAGCCCGCCGCCTCCATGACCACCATGGACTCCCGGGTGGCCTTGGCGACCCCGCCCAGCGTGCCCGCGCTGGGGGAGGGCCGGACGAACGCGTCCGGGTCGACCGCGAGCCGCTCCATCCGGGTCTTGTCGCCCAGGATGGAGCCGCCGGTACGGGTCGAGGACGGGTCCACGGCGAGGACCGCGACCCGGTGCCCGAGTGAGGTCAGCAGCGTGCCGAACGCGTCGATGAACGTCGACTTGCCCACGCCCGGCACCCCGCTGATGCCGATGCGCCGGGCCCGGCCGCTGTGCGGGAGCAGCTCGGTGAGCAACTCCTGCGCCAGCGCCCGGTGCTGCGGCCGGGTCGACTCGACGAGCGTGATGGCACGGGCCACCAGCGCCCGCTTCCCGTCGAGCACACCCTTCACATACGTGTCGAGATCGATCGCCGGCATAGGCGCTACAGCTCGTGGCCGAGGTCGGCCGACAGCCGCTCGACCAGGTCGTGGGCCGCGTCCGGGATCACCGTGCCGGGCGGGAACACGGCCGTGGCGCCCATCTCCAGCAGCGTCGGCACGTCCTGCGGCGGGATCACCCCGCCGACCACGATCATGATGTCCTCGCGGCCCTCCTCGGCGAGCTTCTCGCGCAGCGCCGGGACGAGCGTGAGGTGACCGGCGGCCAGCGAGGACACCCCGACCACGTGCACGTCCGCCTCGACCGCCTGCCGGGCGACCTCCTCCGGCGTCTGGAACAGCGGGCCGACGTCGACGTCGAAACCGAGGTCGGCGAAGGCGGTCGCGATCACCTTCTGGCCGCGGTCGTGGCCGTCCTGGCCCATCTTGGCGACCAGGATGCGCGGCCGCCGCCCCTCGGCCTCCTCGAACGCGTCCACCAGGGCCCGGGTGCGGTCCACGGACGGGGACTGGCCTGCTTCGTTGCGGTACACACCGGAAATCGTACGGATCTGGCTCGCGTGCCGCCCGTACACCTTCTCCAGGGCGTCGGAGATCTCACCGACGGTCGCCTTGGCGCGGGCCGCGCGCACGGCCAGCTCCAGCAGGTTCTCGGTGCCGTCGGCGGCCCGGGTCAGCGCGTGCAGGGCGTCCTGGCAGGCCTGCTCGTCCCGCTCCGCACGCAGCCGCCGCAGCTTCTCGATCTGCTGGGCACGCACGGAGGAGTTGTCGACCTTGAGGACCTCGATCTGCTCGTCGCTGTCCACCCGGTACTTGTTCACGCCGATCACCGGCTGCCGCCCGGAGTCGATGCGGGCCTGGGTGCGGGCCGCGGCCTCCTCCACGCGCAGCTTCGGGATGCCGGCGTCGATGGCCTGCGCCATGCCGCCCGCCTGCTCGACCTCCTGGATGTGCTGCCAGGCCCGGCGGGCGAGGTCGTACGTCAGCCGCTCCACGTAGGCGCTGCCTCCCCACGGGTCGATGACCCGGGTGGTGCCGGACTCCTGCTGGATGAGCAGCTGGGTGTTGCGGGCGATGCGCGCCGAGAAGTCGGTGGGCAGCGCGAGCGCCTCGTCGAGGGCGTTGGTGTGCAGCGACTGGGTGTGGCCCTGGGTCGCCGCCATCGCCTCCACGGCCGTACGCGTCACGTTGTTGAAGACGTCCTGCGCGGTCAGCGACCAGCCCGAGGTCTGCGAATGGGTGCGCAGCGACAGCGACTTGGTGTTCTTCGGCTCGAACTGCGAGACCAGCTTGGACCACAGCAGGCGGGCCGCGCGCAGCTTGGCCACCTCCATGAAGAAGTTCATGCCGATCGCCCAGAAGAACGACAGCCGGGGCGCGAACGCGTCCACGTCCAGGCCCGCCTCCCGGCCCGCACGGATGTACTCGACACCGTCCGCGAGCGTGTACGCCAGCTCCAGGTCGGCCGTGGCACCGGCCTCCTGGATGTGGTAGCCGGAGATGGAGATCGAGTTGTAGCGGGGCATCCGCTGCGAGGTGTACGCGAAGATGTCGGAGATGATCCGCATCGACGGCTTCGGCGGATAGATGTAGGTGTTGCGGACCATGAACTCCTTCAGAATGTCGTTCTGAATGGTTCCGGCCAGCTTCTCGGGCGGTACGCCCTGCTCCTCCGCCGCGACGATGTACAGCGCCAGCACCGGCAGCACGGCGCCGTTCATCGTCATCGACACGGTCATCCGGTCGAGGGGGATCCCGTCGAACAGCTGCCGCATGTCGTAGATCGAGTCGATGGCCACGCCCGCCATGCCGACGTCGCCGGTCACGCGCGGGTGGTCGCTGTCGTAACCCCGGTGCGTGGGCAGGTCGAAGGCGACCGACAGGCCCTTCTGGCCGGCCGCCAGGTTGCGCCGGTAGAACGCGTTGGACTCCTCGGCGGTGGAGAAGCCCGCGTACTGGCGGATCGTCCAGGGCTGGTTGACGTACATCGTCGGGTACGGGCCGCGCAGGTACGGCGCCATGCCCGGGTAGGTGCCGAGGAAGTCCAGGCCCTCCAGGTCACGCCCGGTGTACAGCGGCTTGACGCCGATGCCCTCCGGGGTCTCCCACAGCGGCTCTTCGCTCCCGGTGGCCCGCTTCACGGCCGCCCGCCACTCCTCGGCAGTGCCGTCGGCGACCGGGGTCCCCAGCTCGATGCCGGAGAAGTCGGGGATTCCCATCAGGACACTCCCATGCGGTCGAGGGTCGCGGACAGCACGTCGATGGCGTCGCAGCCCGCGAAGACGTACGAGTCGATGCCGGGGTGGTCGCCCGGGCGGCCCGCGAGGAACACGTGCCTGGCGCCGGACGCCCGCAGGGACTCGGCTGCCCGTCCTGCCCCTTCGGCGTAGAGCGCGTCGCTGGAGCACAGCACGGCCTCGGTCGCGCCGCTGTCCTCGAAGCCGCCCTCGGTGACGGGCTCGATGCCGCCCGCCTGGAAGAGGTTGGCCGCGAAGGTGGCGCGCGCGGTGTACTCGGCGGCGGAGCCGAGCGTGGCCAGGAAGATGCGCGGGCGGGAGCCGGTCGCCGCGAGGTGGGCGTCGGAGCGGGCGCGCAGCTCCTCGAACGCCTCGTCGCGGCGTACGCGCGGCAGCCCCCCGGACGGCGGTTCGGGCGCGGGCGCACGTTCCACCGGCTTCTCGGCCAGCAGCGGGAACTCGCTGACCCCGGTGATGGGCTCGCGCCGCTTGGCGAGCTTCTTGGAGCGCTCCGCCCAGGTCGTCGCCAGATCGGTCCGGATCCGGCCGGAGCGCAGGCCGGCCGCCTGGCCGCCGTCGCGCTCGACGGACCGGAAGAACCGCCAGCCGGCCTCGGCGAGTTCGTCCGTCAGCCGCTCGACGTACCAGGAGCCGCCCGCCGGGTCGACGACCCGGGCCAGGTGGGACTCCTCGATGAGGATGGAGGAGGTGTTGCGGGCGATCCGCCGCGCGAACGCGTCCGGCAGCCCGAGCGCGTGGTCGAACGGCAGCACGGTCACCGAGTCGGCGCCGCCCACACCCGCGGCGAGCGTCGCGACCGTCGTGCGGAGCATGTTCACCCACGGGTCGCGACGGGTCATCATCACCGGCGAGGTCACCACGTGCTGCACCTGCGCCCCCGCGCCCGGCGCCCCGCACACCTCGGCGACCCGTGCCCACAGCCGGCGCGCCGCGCGCAGCTTGGCGATGGTCAGGAACTGGTCGGCCGTGGCCGCGTACCGGAACTCCAGCTGTGCGACGGCCTGTTCGACAGCCAGCCCGGCTTCCGTCAGCTCCCGCAGATAGGCCACACCGGTGGCCAGCGAGGCGCCCAGCTCCTGCGCGGCCGAGCCGCCCGCCTCGTGGTACGGCAGCGCGTCCACGGTCAGCGCACGCAGGCCCGGGTACTGCTCGGCGCAGCGCGCGGCCAGGGCGGCGAAGGGCGCGAAGTCCAGTGCGGTGCCGGTGCGGGCCTCGTGGCCCAGCGGGTCGGCGCCCAGGTTGCCGCGCGCGGCCCCCGGATCGACGCCCCGCTCCGCGTACAGCCGCAGCAGTGCCTCGGCGGCGGCCTCGGTGTCACGGCCGGCGTCCAGCACGACGGGCGCCAGGTCGAGGTAGACACCGTCGAGGGCACGGCCCAGCTCGGAGACCGGGAAGCCGCCCTCGCCCAGCGCCAGCCAGAGGGAGGTGCCGCCGTTCTCCAGGTCGGCGAGCACGGCGCCGTCCGTGAGCGCCGAGTGCCGCTGCCGTACGTCCCAGCCGCTCGTGCTGCTGCCCTCCGGGCGGCCGCCCCGTACATACGGGGCGAATCCCGGCAGACCGGGGTCGGGAGCGCCGTCGCGCGCGGTGTACAGGGGCCGGGTGCGCAGCCCGTCCTCGAGCGTCGTGGACAGGGCGTCCTCAGCTGCCGCGCCGGAGAATTCCTTGCCCGACTTCCGCAGTACGCCCTCCACCAGGCGTTGCCACTGCTCGTGTGTCGCGTCAGGGAACTCGGCGGCCAGTGAGAGCCCGTCGTCAGGCAGGACCGTCATGGCTCGGATGCTAGGGCAGGGCGCTGAAGCGGAGGTGGAGCGCGGGCTGTGAGGTTTCTCCCCTTGCGGTTGTGACCAGCGCCGCTCCGCTTCACCCGGACGGCGGCCCGAGGCCCAGTCCGGCCCGCCGCACGTCCCGGGTGGACAGGGTCTGCGGGTCCGCCGTGAAGGCGCGCAGCCTGAGCCGGGTGCTCCGCTTCGACGGCACCGGGAACCGGCCGGACGGCGGCCGGAGTTCCACGGTCACCGTCGTGTGCGCGGCGATCGTGGCCGGACCGCGCACCGGCGACCAGTACCGGCTCATGCCCTGGCCGGTCGTCAGCATGTAGTGCGGGGTCAGTGCGACACCACCGGTGTTGGTGACCCGCACGGTCAGCCGGGACAGGGTCTGGGCCGTGCTGTGCCGGGCCGCCGTGACGTCCATCCGCAGGGGTGGCGTCCCGGTCGCCGCCAGGGCCGCGCCGGCCAGCGCGGGCGCCACCAGCGCCGCGACGGCGGCGGCCCGGCGGCGCGGGCCGGCCAGCAGGCGGGACAGCGGCTGCCAGGCGTGCGCGAACTCCGCCGGGGGCGCGGTCACCGCCGCCGCCAGCCACAGCGGGGTCATCATCAGGTAGTAGCCGTCCTGCGACCGGGTCGCCAGGTAGAAGGCGCACCAGGGCAAGACGGTCGCGGCCGGCCCGAGCCGCCGCACGAACAGCACGAAGAGCGCCAGCAGGGCCGCGGCGAGCAGCATGCTCGCCCGGCCGTACCAGTCGAGCCGGTCGCTGCCGTGGGTGAAGTACAGCGAGACGTCCACCAGTCCCTGACCGTGCAGCACCGCGCCCTGGGTCAGCGGCAGGGCGATGCCCCGCAGCCAGGGCCCGGGCTCGCTCACCAGGAAGTACGCGTTGATCAGCAGCCACGTGAGCACCGCGGTCCCGGTGATCCGCAGCACCACCCGCGCCGCCGCCCGCCCGCCCAGTTCGCCCCGCCGCACGGCGTAGATCCCGGCCAGCAGGAACGGCGCGACGAACCAGGGAAGTTGCTGGGCGGCGCACGCGGCCCCCAGGCACGCGGCCCGCGCGACCCCGGCCGCGCCCAGCCGTCCCCGCGCGCCGAGCCGGGGCCAGCGCACGACCAACGGCAGCAGCAGGGCCATGCCGATGACCGCCGGATAGCCCTGGCGGGCGTACATCGGCAGGAGGCCGAAGCCCAGGCAGACCATCGTCGCCGCCGAGCGCCACGGCACCGGCAGCAGCCGCCACAGCGTCACCGCGGCCCCGGCCAGCACACAGGTCGCCGCCGCCGTCGCCGGGACGCCGCCGTGTCCCAGCCACAGCAGCGGCACGGCGAGCAGCGGGGCCAGCGGGGGATAGCCGTACGTGAAGTCGTACCCGCCGTCCATGGTCGGCGTCAGCGCGACACCCTTCAGGTGGAACAGCCAGGGCCAGGGCCGCTCGTACACCGGGTGCCCGGCGGCCAGTTCGCGTGCCGCCTGGGTGGTGAGGACGGCCTCGTCGCCACCGGCGTGGTTCAGCGCCCAGGCGCACAGCGTGAGCGTCACCGCGGTCACCAGCACCACCAGGTCCAGGCGGGCCAGCGCGCGCGTCCGGCGGACCGTCAGGGCCAGTACGCCGGTGACCAGGACGGAGACGTAGCAGACCGAGACGACCCCCGCGAGGGCCGGCCGGTGCGTGGCCGCCTGGGTCCACACCGACCGCGTGCCGATGAACAGGCTCACGTCGGCGAGCAGGGTCAGTACCCGGTGCCACTGCGCGGGGCTGTCCGGGGCCTGCGCGGGCACGCCCGGGGCGGCGGGCACCGCCGACCGTGTCCGCCGGCCGGGTGTCACCTGTTGTGTTTCTGCCACGTGCACGGCACCGGACGCTAGCGGCGGCCGGTGAGCGGGACACGGAGGCTGGTGAAGAGTCGGGTATGAGCCCGGTAAAGAAGCGGACATATGGGTGAATCCATCGCGGATCGGGGTCCCGTGGGTGGTCCGTCTCGGTCGCGGACCGTGTCGTTGTTGGGCCGAACGGGTGACTTGGCGTAAGAATTGGCTGGTGCAACGAATGAGTGCGAGTCAGGTCGGGGGGAGCCGGTGAGCCGTTACGACGTCACCGATGAGCAGTGGGAAGGGCTCGCCCAGGTCGTGCCGCTGCGGGGCCGGGACGCCTGGCCGTCCGCGGTGGACCACCGCTCACTGCCCGATGCCGAGACCGAGACCCGGCGCCGCTTCGTGGTCCTGCGGGTCAACGTCTTCGCCGACGCCCGTGAGGTCGCCGAGACACTGATGGCCGGAGTGCCCGTCCTGCTCGACTTGTCCAGCGCGGAGGGCGAGGTCGCCAAGCGCGTCCTCGACTTCAGCACGGGCGTCGTCTTCGGCCTGGGCAGCGGGATGCACCGCGTCGACCGCAACGTCTTCCTGCTCACCCCGCCCGGCACGGAGGTCAGCGGCCTGATGGAGGGCGCCGGCGTCACGGGCGGCTGAGGGGCCGGCCCGGGTCCTCGCGGGGCGGCCGTGGCAGCCGGAAAGGGGGGTGTCCCCCGATCGTAGGAAGGTGCCGTCGGCAAAACGGTTCGCCGTCGGGTCGGAGTCCTACGGTCCGCATATGGCCGTGCCCTCCGTGTCCGCCGGGCCGCCGGCGGCCGATGCGTCCGCCGGGACCGCCCCCGCGCACCCCCGCTCCTGCCTCGACGTCCGCGCCCGGATCACCGAGCTGCGGCTGTCGGCCTTCGCCGGACACCGCCGGGCCGCGTTCCCGCTGGGGCCGGTCACCGTGTTCGCGGGGCCCAGCGGCTCCGGCAAGACGACGGCGCTCATGGCGTACGAGGCCCTGGCCCGCCTCGGCGGCGGAGCCCCGCTCGCCGAGGTGTTCGCGGACCCCCGCGCCTGCGTACCGCAGCGGGCCCGGCCCGATGCCGGAGGGCGGCGGGGCTTCCGGATCGGCTGCACGGCGGACGGTGCGGAAGGCCCGGTCCGGCTCGACGTCGCCGTCCAGGCCGAACCGGAGCCGCGGATCGTGGGGGAGCGGCTGACCGCACAGGGGGTGGTCCTGCTGGAGACCGCCCTGCGCGACCCGGGCCGCCGGACCGTCCAGGCCGCCTGGCACACCGCCGGCACCGCCCCGGTCACCCGCGCCCCGCTCCCCGACGACCGCCTCGGCACCGCCCTGCTGCCGCTGCGCGTGGCCGGCAAGACCGACGGACAGCGCCGTGTGCTGGCCGCGGCCGAGCAGATGGTCGTCGCCCTGCGCTCCGTCTTCCCCTGTGATCCCCACCCCGCGTACATGCGCGTGCCGGTACCCTCCGGCTCGGGCCGGCTGCTGCGCGGCTGCGACAACCTCGCCGACGTGCTCTGGCGCACGCGGGCCGAATGCGCACGCCGGCACGGACTGCTGGTCGAAGCACTGGACGTGGGGTGCGCCGGGCCGGTGGCCGACCTGGTCGCCGAGCCGCTGCCCGACGGGACGGTACGGGCGGTGCTCGACCGCGGCGACGGCTTCCGCACCGAACTGGCCCGGCTCGGCGACGGCGAACTGCGCTACCTCGCCCTGGCGCTGGTCCTGCTGACCGGGCCCGGCGTCCTCGACCTGGACGCGCCGGGCGAGGTGCCCGACGCCCTGCGCAGCCTCACCGTCCTCGCCGACGGCTTCGACCGGGGCCTGGATCCCGCGCAGCGCGGGGAACTGCTGGGGCTGGCCGCCCGGATGGGCCGGCGCGGGCACATCCGCTGTGTGACCGCGGTGAGCGACGCCTCGTGGGCCGCCCAGGCCCCGGATGTCACAGTGGTACACATGAACGCGTGACAGAACACCCTGACCTGGCCGGACTCCAGCGCAGGCTCGCCGACTTCGCCGCCGTGCGGAACTGGCAGCCGTACCACACGCCCAAGAATCTCGTCGCCGCCCTCTCGGTGGAGGCCTCCGAACTGGTCGAGATCTTCCAGTGGCTGACCCCGGAGGAGTCCGCCCGGGTGATGGACGACCCCGACACCGCGCACCGGGTCACGGACGAGGTCGCCGACGTGCTCGCCTACCTGCTGCAGGTCTGTGAAGTGCTGGGCATCGACCCCCTGGCCGCCCTGGCCGCCAAGATCGAGCGCAACGAAGTGAGGTTCCCGGCGCCCGGACCGGAGGACCAATAGGCGGAACCGGAAACTCCGTTATTACTCTCCGCAGTCAAAATGCCTGTCGATTCCGAATTGTTGTCCGCAGATTTCCGTCTTCCTCTGGCTTTTCGCACCAAGCGCCCTCACGCTGGGTAGTGAACTAGGTGAGTTCACTCAGACGTGCGGCAGCGCACGGAGGACGGACGGGGGTGCCGTATGGACGCGGTGAGGCTCATCCTCACGAGCAGGCGCGCGCTGGCGGGTGGCGCCGACGCGGCGGAGATGATGGCCGAGGTCTGGCAGGCGCAGGCCCTGGCCCAGGCGATCGGGAGCCGTCTCGCGGTCTCCGGCCCGCCGGAGCTGCGCGGCGAGGCGCTCGGACTGACCGAGCTGGCGGGCCGGGGCTGCGGCGTCCTGGACCCGCCCGAACTCGACCCCGGTGACCTGCGCGCCGCCCAGCTCACCGAGCTGGCCGACGCACGCGAGACGCTGCTCTGCCTCGGCGGCCTGCTCGGCGAGGTCGGCATAGCCCTGGTCGGCATGGCCAGCGCCGCGGCCGACGAGACGACGTACTGGCAGTGCATGGAGGCCATCGACGCGGCCGACGAGTCCCGCGACCGCGTCCTGGAGATGCTGCGAAAGCTGGCGGCGCGGGAGGAGGTGTTACCGGAGAGCGGAAGCGAGAACAGTCCCTCGGGCGCCCTGTGAGCGGGGGACGTCCCGCCTCTGCCCCGCGGGCGAGCGCCCGCGGCGCGGCCTCACGGGTACCTGCGGACCCGGCTCGTCCCGACGGCCGCCGCGGCACCCGGTGCCGGGAGCGGCCCGTCAGCCCAGTCCGGCCTCGTCGCCCGGGCCCCGGTCGCCGGCCGCCTGGAGGTCCGCGTCCAGAGCGGAGAGGTCCGCGTTCAGCGCCGCCATCAGTTCCTCCATCTGCTCCAGCAGGCCCTTCGGCCGGCCGGTGGGATCCCCTGGCGGGTCCGCCGGGCCTCCCTGCGGGGGGACGGACTCTTCGGACATGACGGCCTCCTCGGCCCCCGGGCCGGCAGGACCGGCGCGATGACGCGCGACGGCGGCCACCGTCCGGCGCGGGTGCCGGACGGTCCGGCTCCGACGGCCCAACGATCATCGCCGGGGCCGGTCACTGGCCCGCGCCGGGGCCCGCGCGCAGGGTGGACGATTTTCACCCGACCGGGGACGGCCGCGCCGGACGGTACCGGCGAGGTTGACGTGGCCCGTGGCGTGCAGGATGGGTGTATGGACCTTCGAATCTTCACCGAGCCCCAGCAAGGGGCCACCTACGACACCTTGCTCACCGTGGCGAAGGCCACCGAGGACCTGGGATTCGACGCCTTCTTCCGCTCGGACCACTATCTGCGCATGGGTAACGCGGACGGTCTGCCCGGTCCCACGGACGCCTGGATCACGCTGGCCGGCCTGGCCCGCGAGACCAGGCGGATCCGGCTGGGCACCCTGATGACGGCCGGCACCTTCCGGTTGCCCGGCGTGCTCGCCGTCCAGGTCGCCCAGGTCGACCGGATGTCGGGGGGCCGGGTGGAACTCGGCCTCGGCGCGGGCTGGTTCGAGGAGGAGCACAAGGCGTACGGGATCCCGTTCCCGAAGGAGAGGTTCGCGCGGCTCGAGGAGCAGCTGGCGATCGTCACCGGGATGTGGGCGACCGAGGTCGGCAAGACCTTCGACTTCCACGGCGTCCACTACGACCTCACCGACTCACCGGCGCTGCCCAAGCCGGCCCAGAAGAAGGTGCCCGTACTCATCGGCGGTCACGGTGCGACCCGTACGCCGCGGCTCGCCGCCCAGTACGCCGACGAGTTCAACATCCCGTTCGCCTCGGTCGAGGACAGTGAGCGGCAGTTCGGCCGGGTCCGGGCCGCCGCGGTGGAGGCCGGCCGCGGAGCGGACGCGCTGACGTACTCCAACGCGCTCGTGGCCTGCGTCGGCAAGGACGACCGGGAGGTCGCCCGCCGCGCCGCCGCGATCGGCCGTGAGGTGGACGAGCTGAAGGCCAACGGGCTCGCCGGCTCCCCGGCCGAGGTCGTCGACAAGATCGGCCGGTACGCCGCGGTCGGCTCCCGGCGGATCTACCTCCAGATCCTGGACCTCGACGACCTGGACCACCTGGAACTGATCTCCTCCCAGGTCCAGTCGCAGCTGTCGTAGCCCGCCGGGACCGGCCTGCTGCCGGGGGGACCGGGTGATCCCCCCGGCTCCGCTCAGCGCGTGAAGCCGTAGTCGAGGATCTTCGTCGCGTCCTTGAAGCGCTGGTCCGCCGAGGTGTCCGCGAGGATGGTGCCCACGACCGTCTTGGAGCCGCGGGTAGCCGCGAACACCAGGCAGAACTTCGCCTCCGGGCCGGAGCCCGTCTTCACGCCGATCGCGCCCCGGTACGTGGAGAGAAGCTTGTTGGAGTTGCTCCACGGCTTCATGGCGTGCGTGCCGCCGCCCGGCCGGTACGACTGCATGTCGTCGTAGACCTTGGTGCCGACGACCTTCTTGAACGTCTTGTTCTTCATCGCGGTCTGGGCCAGCTTGGCCAGATCGCGCGGCGAGGAGTAGTTCTTGCCGTTGGACACCCCGTCGAAGGAGTCGAAGTGTGTGTTCTTCAGGCCGAGTTCGCGCGCCTTGCTGTTCATCTTGCCGATGAACGACTTGGTCCGCTGGGCCGTCGTCGAGCCCGTGCCGTAGGTGTCCGCGAGCGCGTAGGCCGCGTCGCAGCCCGAGGGGAGCAGCAGGCCGTACAGCAGGTCGCCCACCGACATGGAGTCGCCGAGGATCAGGTTGGCGCTGGAGTAGCGCTGGGTGTCCGTCACCGGGTCGATGACGTAGTCCGTGTACTCCTTCTTGATCTTGACCTTCTTGCGCAGGTCGACGTTCCGCTGGGAGAGGACCACGAGTGCGGTCATGATCTTCGTGGTGGAGCCGGTGCGCAGCTTTCCGTCCGGAGCCTTGCCGAACAGCTGCTTGCCGGTGGCCGAGTTCATCGCGTAGGCGCCCTGCGCCTGAACCTGCGGAGCCGCGGCGGCAGCAGCGGCGGTGCGGTGCGCGGCGGCCGCCGGCGCCGGCGCGGCAGCCTGGGCGGGAGCGCTCGCGAGGACGCCCGCGCCGAGTACGGCGCCGGCCGTCAGCACGACGGCGGCTCTGCCGCGGCCTCGGATTCCCTGGCCTGTGGTCATGGTTTCCCCCTTCGGTCATCGGTCAGTTGACGAAGGCTCACTCCATCAGTTCCGGTTCCGTGCGGCCATAACGGAGATCACATGACCCTCCTGTGAACGCCTTGTGGCGGAACTGTGGCCTCCGTCACAGCGCACATGATCTCGGGCTGATCATATGACCGCGTGCGTAAACTCCTCCCTCTTGCCCTCACCGGTCTGCTGGCCGTGTCGGCATGCCAGTTCGTCGGCGGCGACGACGCCGACGACGAGGCTCACCGCCTCAACACCATGCGGTCGTTCCCGTTGAACGACTACCTCCCGGACGCGGCGTCCGCGAAGGGGAAGGCCGTCGGCACGGCGCAGTGGATCCTCGCCAGGAAGTGCATGGTCCGGCTCGGCTTCACCGGCTTCAAGACGCTCGACATCAGGACGGTCGAGTCGACGTACCCGGTGCGGCAGGGCACCCTCGCGAGCATGAGCAAGCTCGGCGACGACAGCCCGTACGGCGTGGACGACCCCGACCTGGCGGCCGAACACGGCTACCACGACCGGATCCAGGACGAGGCGACCGACCAGCCCATGGAGTGGCCGGCCGACCAGTACACGGCGCTGACCGGCACCTACGAGTCCGGCGAGAGCCACCGGGCGCACGGCAGCCCCATCCCCGAGAAGGGCTGCATGGGCGAGGCGCTCCGCAAGATCTCCGGTCCCGAGCCCGAGCCGACGGAGATCGGCGGCATCAAGCTCAGCGGCTACTACTCGGTCGCCGGCACCCTCTGGTACCAGGCGCACAAGGAGGCGAAGAAGGACCCCGCCTGGAAGAAGGCCGACCGCGAGTGGTCGCACTGCATGAAGGAGAAGGGCTTCCGCTATCCCGGCCCGGACAAGTCGTCCGTCGACCCCGACTGGTTCCTCAACGACAAGCCGTCGCGCAAGGAGAAGAAGACCGCCGCCGCCGACGCCCGGTGCAAGCTCGACACCGAGTACATCCAGACGGTGCACGCCATCGAGAGCCGCGCGCAGAAGAAAGCCATCGCCAGGAACAAGAAGGCGCTGGAGGAGGGCCGCGCGGCCGACGAGCGGACCATGGCCGACGCCCGGAAGATCGTCGACGCGGAGTCGTGAGCACCGGGAGGCGAGCACCGGGAGGCGAGCGCCGGGACGTGAGCACCGGGAGGTGAGCACCGGGAGGTGAGCACCGGGAGGCGAGCGCCGGGACGTGAGCGCCGGGAGGTGAACGCCGGGACGTGAGCCGAGCCGTCGGCGGCCCAGCCGGCGGGTCCGCGTACCCCGGCCGACCGCCGCCGTGAGGAAAACAGGTGGTCGGCCAGGGTCCGGCCGGGAAGAATCGCCAGCATGTTCGTGACGATCTCCACCACCGGAACGGCCGGGAACCCGGCCACCGATCTGGGGTATCTGCTGCACAAGCACCCCGGCAAGGCACAGGCGTTCTCCACCTCGTACGGCACGGCGCACGTGTTCTACCCAGAGGCGGAGGAACAGCGCTGCACGGCCGCTCTGCTGCTGGAGACCGACCCGGTCGCCCTGGTCCGGCGCGGCAAGGGCAAGGGCCGCGGCGGCGCGCCCGACGCTGCCCTCGCCCAGTACGTCAACGACCGCCCCTACGCCGCCTCCTCGCTGCTCGCGGTCGCGCTGAGCACCGTGTTCTCCAGCGCCCTGCGCGGTGTGTGCAACGCCCGCCCGGAGCGTGCCGCCGCCCCGCTGCCGCTGCGCATCGAGGTCCCGGCGCTGCCCGCCCGCGGCGGACCCGGCCTCGTACGCCTGCTCTTCGAACCGCTCGGCTGGTCGGTGACCGCCGACCCGGTCGCCCTGGACACCGAGTTCCCGGAGTGGGGCGACTCGCGGTACGTCCGGCTCGTCCTGGAGTCCGAGGCGCTGACCCTCGCCGAGGCGCTGCGCCACCTGTACGTGCTGCTGCCGGTGCTCGACGACGCCAAGCACTACTGGGTCTCCTCCGAGGAGGTCGACAAGCTGCTGCGGGCCGGTGAGGGCTGGCTGCCCACGCACCCGGAGCAGCAGCTCATCACCAGCCGGTACCTGTCCCGCCGCTGGTCCCTGACCCGGCAGGCGAGGGAGCGGCTGGAACTGGTGCGCCTCGCCGAGGCCGACGACAGCGAGGTCGAGGACCTCGACAACGCGGTCCCGCAGGAGACGGACGGCGAGGCCGAGGAGAAGCCGGCCCCGCTCGCCGTGCAGCGCCGGGAGGCGATCGTCGCCGCCCTGCGCGCGTCCGGCGCCGCCCGGGTGCTCGACCTCGGCTGCGGCCAGGGCCAGCTGGTGCAGGAGCTGCTGAAGGACGTGCGGTTCACCGAGGTCGTCGGGGTCGACGTCTCCGTGCGGGCCCTCACCATCGCCTCCCGCCGGCTCAAGCTGGACCGCATGGGGGAGCGGCAGGCGTCCCGCGTGAAGCTGTTCCAGGGCTCGCTCGCCTACACCGACAACCGGCTCAAGGGCTACGACGCCGCCGTGCTCAGCGAGGTCGTCGAGCACCTCGACCTGCCCCGGCTGCCCGCCCTGGAGTACGCCGTGTTCGGGCACGCGCGTCCCCGCACGGTCCTCGTGACCACCCCGAACGTCGAGTACAACGTCCGCTGGGAGACCCTGCCCGCCGGACACGTCCGGCACGGTGACCACCGCTTCGAATGGACCCGCGAGGAGTTCCGCGGCTGGGCGGCGGACGTCGCCGGACGGCACGGCTACGGCGTGGAGTTCGCCGCCGTCGGCCCGGACGACCCGGAGGTCGGTCCGCCCACCCAGATGGCCGTGTTCCACCGCAACGACCGCACCGGCACCGAGAAGGAGGCGAAGGCCGCATGACCGGGAACCGCACGGGACGGGAACTGCCCGTCACCGACCTCTCCCTCGTCGTCCTCGTCGGCGCCTCCGGTTCCGGCAAGTCCACGTTCGCCCGCCGGCACTTCAAGCCGACCGAGGTGATCTCCTCGGACTTCTGCCGCGGCCTGGTCTCCGACGACGAGAACGACCAGAGCGCCACCCGGGACGCCTTCGACGTCCTGCACTACATCGCCGGCAAGCGGCTGGCCGCCGGCCGCCGTACCGTGGTGGACGCCACCAGCGTGCAGCAGGACAGCCGCCGGCAGCTGATCGAGCTGGCCAAGAAGTACGACGTGCTGCCCATCGCCATCGTGCTGGACGTGCCGGAGGAGGTGTGCGCCGAACGCAACGCGGCCCGCACCGACCGCGCCGACATGCCCCGCCGGGTCATCCAGCGGCACGTGCGCGAACTGCGCCGCTCGCTGCGTCACCTGGAGCGCGAGGGCTTCCGCAGGGTGCACGTGCTGCGCGGGGCCGAGGAGGCCGCGAACGCCACCGTCGTCACCGAGAAGCGCTTCAACGACCTGACCCACCTCACCGGCCCCTTCGACATCATCGGCGACGTCCACGGCTGCTCGTCCGAACTCGAGGCCCTGCTCGCCGAGCTGGGCTACGTGGACGGTGTGCACCCCGAGGGCCGTACCGCCGTGTTCGTCGGCGACCTCGTCGACCGCGGCCCGGACAGCCCGGGGGTGCTGCGCCGGGTGATGGCGATGGTGAAGTCGGGCGACGCGCTGTGCGTGCCGGGCAACCACGAGAACAAGTACGGCCGCTACCTCAAGGGCCGCAACGTCCAGCTCACCCACGGCCTCGCCGAGACCGTCGCGCAGATGGAGGGCGAGAGCGAGGAGTTCAAGGCCGAGGTTCGGCAGTTCCTGGACGGACTGGTCAGCCACTACGTCCTCGACGGCGGCAGGCTGGTCGTCTGCCACGCGGGCCTGCCCGAGAAGTACCACGGCCGCACCTCCGGCCGGGTCCGCTCGCACGCCCTGTACGGCGACACCACCGGCGAGACCGACGAGTTCGGGCTGCCGGTGCGCTACCCGTGGGCGGAGGACTACCGGGGCCGCGCCGCGGTGGTCTACGGCCACACTCCCGTCCCGGAGGCCACCTGGCTCAACAACACCATCTGCCTGGACACCGGTGCCGTCTTCGGCGGCAAGCTCACCGCGCTGCGCTGGCCGGAGCGGCAGCTGGTCGACGTACCGGCCGAGCGGGTCTGGTACGAGCCGGCGAAGCCGCTGCGCTCGGAGGCGCCCGGCGGGCACGACGGCCGGCCGCTGGACCTGGCGGACGTGCACGGCCGCCGGGCCGTGGAGACCCGGCACGCGGGCATGGTGGCGGTCCGGGAGGAGAACGCGGCCGCGGCCCTGGAGGTCATGAGCCGCTTCGCGACCGACCCGCGCCTGCTGCCGTACCTGCCGCCGACCATGGCGCCGACGGCGACCTCGCAGGTCGAGGGGTACCTGGAGCATCCGCGGGAGGCCTTCGCGCAGTACGCGGCCGACGGGGTCGCGCGGGTCGTGTGCGAGGAGAAGCACATGGGCTCGCGGGCCGTGGCCCTGGTGTGCCGGGACGCGGAGGCGGCCCGGAAGCGGTTCGGCGTCGGGGACGCCTCCCGTCCGGGCGGCCACGAGAGCGGAACGGGCCCCACCGGCTCCCTGTACACCCGTACCGGCCGGCCGTTCTTCGACGACGAGAAGGTGACCGAGGAGATCCTCGGCCGGCTGCGCTCGGCGATCACGGACGCCGGACTGTGGGAGGAACTCGGCACGGACTGGCTGCTGCTGGACGCCGAGCTGATGCCCTGGTCGCTGAAGGCCTCCGGCCTGCTGCGCAGCCAGTACGCGGCCGTGGGCGCCGCCTCCGGGGCGGTGTTCCCGGGTGCGCTCGCCGCACTGGAGGCCGCCGCGGCCCGTGGCGCCGACGTGGCCGGACTGCTGGAGCGGCAGCGGGAACGGGCCGGTGACGCGGCCGCGTTCACCGCCGCCTACCGCCGTTACTGCTGGACCACCGAGGGCCTGGAAGGGGTCCGGCTGGCTCCTTTCCAGCTCCTGGCCGCCCAGGGCCGCAACCTCGCCGTGCTCCCGCACGACGGGCAGCTGGCCCTGATCGACCGGATGGTGGAGCACGACGGTACCGGGCTGCTGCAGACCACCCGGCGGCTGTACGTCGACACCGGCGACCCGGAGTCGGTCGGCGCGGGCGTCGACTGGTGGCTGGAGATGACCGGCCGCGGCGGCGAGGGCATGGTCGTCAAGCCGCTCGGCGCGCTGGTCCGCAACGCCGAGGGGCGCCTGGTGCAGCCCGGCGTCAAGTGCCGGGGCCGCGAGTACCTGCGGATCATCTACGGTCCCGAGTACACCCGGCCGGACAACCTCGCCCGTCTGCGCCGGCGCTTCCTGAACCACAAGCGGTCGCTCGCGCTGCGCGAGTACGCCCTGGGCCTGGAGGCCCTGGACCGGCTCGCGGACGGGGAACCGCTGTGGCGGGTGCACGAGGCCGTGTTCGGGGTGCTGGCGCTGGAGTCGGAGCCGGTGGACCCGCGCCTGTAGGCGGCCCGTCACAGATCGCCCTTGTGTCGCACACAGTTCTGTCCATATGGTGGACGGCCGTGCGGCACAAGGGTGTTCGCGCGTCGTGAGGGGAGCGGTGGGCGTGGAGATCAAGAAGGTCGTGGTCCGCGAGGACCAGCAGAGCACCACCCGCCGGCCGGCCATCCTGGAGAAGCGGCCGACCCGCTGAGACCATGCGCGTCCATCTGGTCACGATGCCGTGGCATCCGCTCGACCTGCCCTCGCTGCAACTGGGCCTGCTGAACCGGATCGTGCGGGAGGCCCGGCCCGGCGACGAGGTGACCGAGTTCCACGGCTCGCTGCGCTGGGCCGAGTTCCTGCTGGAGCGGTCCGGCGGCCGGCTGCGGCCGGCGGACTGCGTGGAGGTCGGCAGCGACGCGATCTTCCACGGCCTCGGCGACTGGGTCTTCTCCGGAGCCCTGTACGACGACCCCGGCTGGGGTCTGGCCCGGCTGCGGGATTACGCGTCCGGCCGGGGCGTCCCCGTCGAAACGGCCGTCGCCATGCGCCCGTACGCGGCCCCCTTCGTCGACGCCTGCGCCACCGAGGTGCTGGCCGCCGAGCCGGACGTGGTCGGTTTCACCACCACCTTCATGCAGAACGTCCCCTCGCTCGCCCTGGCCCGTGAACTCAAGCGAAGACGCCCGGGGTTGACGATCGTCCTCGGTGGCAGCAACTGCGACGGTCCCATGGGACACGCCCTGCACCGCAACCACCCGTTCGTCGACCACGTGGTCCGCGGCGAGGCCGAGCACGCCTTCCCGGCCCTGCTGCACCACCTGGACGCGCGCACCGGGCCCGCGGACGTCCCGGGCCTGTGCTGGTGGGACGGCCCGGTGTCCCGGGCCAACCCCGAGACCCGGCGGACCGTTCCCCCGGCCGACATCCCCTCGCCCGACTACGACCAGTGGCAAGCCGCCCTGGACGCCTCCCCGGTGCAGGAGCACATCCATCCGAAGCTGGTCGTGGAAGGCGCCCGCGGCTGCTGGTGGGGCGAGAAGCACCACTGCACGTTCTGCGGGCTGAACGGCTCCGCCATGGCCTTCCGGGCCAAGCCGGGGGAGCGGCTGTGGGCAGAGATCGACCGGCTGGTGCGCCGGCACCGCATCCTCGACGTGGTCACCGTCGACAACATCATCGACATGGCCTACTTCCGTGACTTCCTGCCCCGCGTGGCCGCGAGCGGCTGGGACCTGCGGCTGCACTACGAGGTCAAGTCGAACCTCACCCCCGCCCAGCTCCGGCTCCTCGGCGACTCGGGCACGGTGCACATCCAGCCCGGCATCGAGAGCCTGGGCAGCCGCGTCCTGGACCTGATGGACAAGGGCGTCACCGGCGCCCGCAACGTCCGCACCCTGCGCGAGTGCGAGAACCACGCCCTGACCTGCTCCTGGAACCTGCTGTACGGCTTCCCGGGCGAGAGTGCCGACGACTACACGCCCGTCATCGACCAGCTCCCGGCCCTGGTGCACCTGCAACCGCCCAGCGGGGCCCACCGCATCCAGCTGGAGCGGTTCAGCCCGCACTTCACCGACCCGGGCCTCGGTTTCGGCAAACGCCGCCCGGCGCAGATGTACCAGCACGTGTACGACCTGCCCGAGGACGAACTCGGCGACCTGGTCTACCTCTTCGACACCGAGGACGCGGGCATCGCCGGCCCGGTCGAGCAACGGCTCACGGACGCCGTGGCCGCGTGGCGGGCCGGGCACGCGCACTCGCGGCTGCTGTTCGAGGAGGCGGGCGCGGAACTGCTGGTGCACGAGCGGCGGCACGGGCGTCCGCCCGGCACCCACCGGTTCGCCGGCTGGCGCGCCGCGGCCCTGCGGGGCCTGGAGGACGGCCGTACCGTCCCCGCGCTGCACCGGCTGCTGACCGCCGACGGCCACGGGATGGCGGTGCAGGAGCTGACGGACTGGGTCCGGCAGGCCTTCGCCCTCGGCCTGTTGTTCCGTGACGGCGCCACCTACGTCTCCCTGCCGACCTGGGGCGAACCGGTGCGGCTGCCCGAGGGGGGCCGGTGAGCGGGCTGCCCGGCGCCGTGCCGCACCGGCTCACCGGGCGCCGGGTGGAGACGGCCGCGCCCCTGGACATCGGCGGGACCGGGCGCGGGACGGCGGAGGCGGTGTGCTTCCTGCGCGAGTGCCAGGGCCGCGGTCTGCGGGTGACCTGGCGGGCGACGGGCACGCCCGGGTACGACCCCGGCATCCTGCACCACCTGCCCCCGCCGGCCGAACTACCCGCGTCCCTGGCCCTGTTGGAGGCGTGGCGGGCCGACCACGCGCACGGCATCCTCTACCACCGGCGCGGCCCGGACTTCGTCACCGTGCTGGACCGCAGGGAGCGGGGCACGGCCGTCCGGCTCACCCTGGACCACCCCCGCCTCGTCGCCGCCTTCCTCCGGCTGCTGGAGCCCACGCCCGTGGCCGCCCTGGACCCTGCCGAGCGCGAGGCGCTCGGTCTCCTCACGGCCGAGCGGCTGGTCCTGGCCACCGGCGGATGGGCGGTGACCCTGCCCCCACGCCTCCGGCAGTGGCCGGTGCCCTGCACCGCCATCTGACGCCCCGCCCGGCACCGCCGCCCCGGCCCGCCCCCGCCGGCCGGGCGACCGGAGCCGCCGCGTGCGGTCTCGCCGGCCCGCCGGGCTGCCGCCGCCCCGGTCCGCCCCCGCTAACAGGCCAGCCGCAGCCGCTGCCCGCACACCCCGACCCGGACCGTCTGCCCCCAGGTGAGCTGGAGCGCGTCCGTCTCGATGCCGTCGCCGAACGCGATCAGCCGGTCGGACTCGACGGTCACCGTCAGCGCCGACGAGACCCCGAGTTCACCCGCGACCAGGCTCGTCCCGGTGGCCGGTGACGGCCAGGCCTCCCGCACGAACCACACCAGCCGGTCCTCCGTGGGGGAGGGCAGCGCGAGCCGGCCGCCACGCTCCTGCCACACCGAGCGCAGCCAGCCGGTCGCGCCCGTGCCGGTGCCCACCAGCACGCCGGAGGAGGCCTGGGCCTCGGCGGCACCCCCGTCGCCGTCGAGTCCCAGGCGGTAGCGGGCGGTCTGGTGGCCCGGCGTGCCCAGGTAGATCTCGTTGAGGGCCACCAGCCGCTGGGTGTCGTCGGCGACGGCCTCCACCATGGTCAGTTCGTCCACCGCCGTCCCCGCCGGCAGCAGCTTCGCCGCGTCCCGCGGACGGTGCCGGACCAGCACACCGGGGTTGCGGCCGGGGTCGGCGTCGATGCCGATCACCCGCTGGCCGGTGAGGTACTTGGCGGCGTTCGCCACCAGTCCGTCCTGGCCGACGACCACGACCACGTCCTCGGGAGCGAACAGGAACCGGTCCAGATCCGCCCGCTCGACGCGTGCCTGACGCCAGGTCAGCGGGACCGCGGCGGTGACCTCGGCCAGCGCCCGGCGGGCCCGGCGGTGCCGTCCGGCGACCTCCTCGATGTCCCGGCCCCGGGAGGCGAGGAAGAAGGCGGCCTGACCGTGCGTGCCGTGCCGGGCCACCAGCTCCTCGTACTCCGTGGTGCGGTGCACCAGTACGGCCCGCGGGGCGAGGCTCACGCCCCGGCCTCCGGGTCGCCGCCGAGCTTCGCCAGCAGCCCGGTCAGCACGTCCGGGGAGACGGTCACGCTGTCGATCCGGGGCAGGTTCTCGGCCAGCCGGGTCGCGGTGAGCGCCCGGAGCGTCGCCGCGCCCTCGACACCGGCCTCCGCGTGCACCCGCAGCCAGGCCGCCTGGGCCGCGGCCCGTGCCTCGCCGACCTCACGCGCCCCCTCGGCCTCCGCACGGGCGGCCCGCACCGCCCGGGCCGCGTCCGCCTCGGCGAGCTTGAGGGTGCGGGCCGCCTCGGCCTCGGTGAGGGCGGCCGTCCGCGCGGCCTCCGCCTCGGCGAGCCTGACGGAGCGCGCGGCCTCCGCCTCGGCGAGCTTGACGGAGCGCGCGGCCTCCGCCTCGGCGAGCTTGACCGAGCGGGCGGCCTCCGCCTCGGCGAGCTTGACCGAGCGCGCCGCCTCGGCGTCGGCGCGCACCGCGTCCGCGGCCGCCTGCTCCTCCGCCTCGCGGCGCGCGTTGGTGCCGCGCTGCTCGACCAGCTGCTCCTCCCGGCGGGCGAGTTCGATCTTGCTGGCCAGTTCGTTCTCGGCGATGGCGCGTTCCCGCTCGACCGCCACGGCCCGCCGCTCGTAGGTGGCCCGGTCGGCGTCCTGCTGGATCTGCTCCCGGGCCGGCGTGCGCAGGGCCCGCTCCACCTCCGGCTCCGGCCGCACCGCCATCACCCGCACCGCCACCACCTCGATGCCGGTGGCCGGCAGCCGCGGTTCGGTGCCCAGGCCCGCCGCGACCCGTTCGCGCACCGCGGCCACGCCGTCGACCAGCGCCGCCGACAGCGGCGTACGGGCGAGCACGTCCAGCGCGTGCTGCTGCGCCGTCTCGGTGAGCAGGGTGCCGAGCTGCTCCAGCGGGGTGCCGCGCCAGACGCCCGTGTCAGGGTCGATGGAGAAGTCCAGCCGGGCGGCGGCCAGCGCCGGGTCGCCGATCCGGTAGGTGACCGTCGCCTGCACCGTGACGTCCTGGAAGTCGGCCGTACGGGCGTGGAAGGTCATGGCCAGTTCGCGGTCGTCGACCGGGATCTCGGAGAGCGCGGCGGTCAGGGCCCGGTACCAGAAGCTGAGCCCGGGGCCGTCATGCACCAGCTTGCCGCCGCGGTGGTGCCGGATGTGCGCCGTCGGTGTCCCGCGCAGGTGGCGCCGGCCCAGGCGCCGGGTGATGTCGGCCATCGGTCCCCCTTGTTTTCGTCATGAAGACGATAAAAGATCACGCCGCTTGTCGTCAAGGGGACGAGAAGTGGAGGGTGCGGAAACCGCCGAGACGCGGGTGAAGCGGGGGCCCGGCGGCCAGGATGGAGGCATGGGATTCCATGTCGACTCCGAGGCCGGGCGGCTGCGCCGCGTCATACTGCACCGGCCGGATCTGGAGCTCAAAAGGCTCACCCCCAGCAACAAGGACGCCCTTCTCTTCGACGACGTGCTCTGGGTGCGCCGGGCGCGCGCCGAGCACGACGGGTTCGCCGACGTCCTGCGCGACCGCGGGGTCACCGTCCACCTCTTCGGTGACCTGCTCACCGACACCCTGGAGATCCCCGAGGCGAGGGCGCTCGTCCTGGACCGGGTCTTCGACGAGAAGGAGTACGGCCCCCTCGCCACCGACCACCTGCGCGCCACCTTCGACCGGATGACCCCGGCCGGACTGGCCGAGGCCCTGGTCGGCGGGATGACCAAGCGGGAGTTCCTGGCGGCCCACGCGGAGCCGACCTCGGTCCGCTTCCACGTGATGGACCTGGACGACTTCCTGGTCCCTCCGCTGCCCAACCACCTGTTCACCCGCGACACCTCGGCATGGATCTACGACGGCGTCTCCATCAACGCCATGCGCCGGCCCGCCCGGCAGCGGGAGACCGTCCACTTCGAGGCGATCTACCGGCACCACCCGCTGTTCCGCGAGGAAACGTTCCGCGTCTGGTCCCGGGGGCAGGCGGACTACCCCTCCACCATCGAGGGCGGCGACGTCCTGGTGATCGGCGGCGGTGCCGTCCTGATCGGCATGAGCGAGCGCACCACCCCGCAGGCCGTGGAGATGCTGGCGCACAAGCTGTTCGCGGCCGGCTCGGCGCGTACGATCGTCGCGCTCGACATGCCCAAGCGGCGCGCCTTCATGCATCTCGACACGGTGATGACCATGGTCGACGGCGACACCTTCACCCAGTACGCCGGCCTCGGCATGCTCCGCTCGTACACCATCGAGGCCGGTGACGGGGAGCGGGAGCTGAAGGTCACCGACCATCCGCCGGAGCACATGCACCGGGCGATCGCCGCCGCGCTCGGCCTCGGCGAGATCCGGGTGCTGACCGCCACGCAGGACGTGCACGCGGCCGAACGCGAGCAGTGGGACGACGGCTGCAACGTGCTCGCCGTCGAGCCCGGTGTCGTCGTCGCCTACGAGCGGAACGTCACCACCAACACGCATCTGCGCAAGCAGGGCATCGAGGTGATCGAGATCCCGGGCAGCGAACTGGGCCGGGGCAGGGGCGGGCCGCGGTGCATGAGCTGTCCCGTGGAACGAGATGCCGTATAGAAATGTGAAGGGTCGTATAGAATTCCAGAGTCCCCTGTAGTCGTACCTCTGGAGCGCCCGCCATGGCGACAGTCCCGACCGCCCTCGCCGGCCGCCACTTCCTCAAGGAGCTGGACCTCACCGAGGAGGAGTTCCGCGGCCTGGTCGAGCTGGCAGCCGAGCTGAAGGCGGCCAGGAAGGCGGGGACCGAGACCCAGTATCTGCGGGGCAGGAACATCGCGCTCATCTTCGAGAAGACCTCGACGCGCACCCGCTGCGCGTTCGAGGTCGCCGCCGCCGACCAGGGCGCCCACACCACCTACCTGGACCCCACGGGCTCCCAGATCGGACACAAGGAGTCCGTGAAGGACACCGCCCGCGTCCTCGGCCGGATGTACGACGGCATCGAGTACCGCGGCGACAGCCAGGCCAAGGTCGAGGAGCTGGCCGCGCACGCCGGCGTGCCCGTCTACAACGGGCTCACCGACGACTGGCACCCCACCCAGATGCTCGCCGACATCCTCACCATGACCGAGCACAGCACCAAGCCGCTGCGGAAGATCGCCTTCGCCTACCTCGGCGACGCCCGCTTCAACATGGGCAACTCCTACCTGATCACCGGCGCCCTGCTCGGCATGGACGTACGGATCGTCGCCCCGAAGACCTACTGGCCCGCCCAGGAGATCGTCGACCGCGCCCGCGAACTGGCCGCGACCAGCGGGGCCCGCGTCACGCTCACCGAGGACGTCGCCGAGGGTGTCGCGGGCGCCGACTTCGTCGCCACCGACGTGTGGGTCTCCATGGGTGAGCCCAAGGACGTGTGGGCCGAGCGGATCACCGCCCTCGCCCCCTACGCCGTGACCATGGACGTCCTGCGCGCCACCGGCAACCCGGACGTGAAGTTCCTGCACTGCCTGCCCGCCTTCCACGACCTCGGCACCAAGGTCGGCCAGGAGGTCTTCGAGGCCCACGGCCTGCGGTCGCTGGAGGTGACGGACGAGGTCTTCGAGTCCGCCCACTCGGTCGTCTTCGACGAGGCCGAGAACCGCCTGCACACCATCAAGGCCGTGCTGGTGGCCACACTGGCCGGGGAAAGCCTTGCCTGACCCGGCTCACCAGGCCTTATCCTGACCGGCGGCCCGGAGCCACCCCTTTTTCCGGAGCCGCCGCCGCGCCGCAACGACAGGCGCCCGCACCACCAGAAACGAGCACCACCCGCATGCCCGCTCCCCGTATCAAGTCCCCCCACCTGCTCGTCGCCGAATCCGGCGCGGACCGCGAGGGACACGGCCTGAAGCGCACCATGGGCCTCTTCCAGCTCATCTGCTTCGGCGTCGGCGCCATCGTCGGTACCGGCATCTTCGTCGGCCTCTCCGACTCCGTCGCGCAGGCCGGCCCGGCCGTCGTCGTCTCCTTCGTCCTCGCCGCGATCACCTGCGTCTTCACCGCACTCTCCTTCGCCGAGCTGGGCGGCGCGATCCCGGTCTCCGGCTCCTCGTACTCCTTCGCCTACGCCGGCCTCGGCGAGACCACCGCCTTCCTGGTGGGCTGGTGCCTGCTGCTGGAGTACGGCATCTCCATCTCGGCCGTCGCGGTCGGCTGGAGCCAGTACGTCAACGAGCTGCTGCACAGCCTCACCGGCTGGCAGCTCCCGGCCGCGCTGTCCGCCGGCCCCGGCGACGGCGGCGTCGTCAACCTCCCGGCCGTGATCGTCATCGCCATGGCCTCCGTGCTGCTGGTGCGCGGGGTGCGGGAGAGCGCCCGGGCGACGGCCGCCATGGCCGCAGTCAAGCTGGTGATCCTGATCGCCTTCTGCGCCATCGGCTACAGCGCCTTCAAGGACGGCAACCTCACCCCGTTCTCGCCGGCCGGCCTCGGCGGCATCGGCGCGGGCACCACCGCCGCGTTCTTCTCGTACATCGGCTTCGACGCGATCACCACCGCCGGCGAGGAGGCCAAGAACCCGCGCCGGGACATCCCCGTCGCGATCCTCGTCTGCATGGGCCTGGTCACCCTGCTGTACTGCGCGGTCGCGCTCGCCGCGATCGGCGCCATCGGCGGTGACCAGGTCGCCGGCCGGCCCGCCGCCTTGTCCTACGTCGTCAACGAGGTCACCGGCTCCGCCGTCGGCGGCGGTGTGATCGCCTTCGGCGCGGTCGTCGCCATCGCCTCGGTCGTCCTCGCCGTGATGTACGGCCAGACCCGCATCCTGATGTCGATGTCCCGCGACGGCCTGATCCCGCGGGTCTTCGAGAAGGTCTCCCCGAGGACCTCCACGCCGGTCGCCGGCACGCTGATCGTCGCGGTCGTCTTCGCGGTCCCCGCGGCCTTCGCCTCCCTCGACGCCGTGATGAACCTGTGCACCATCGGCACCCTCGCCATCATGGCCGTCGTCAACATCGCGGTGATCGCCCTGCGCCGTCGCGAGCCGGGCCTGGCCCGCAGCTTCCGGGTGCCGCTCTACCCCGTGGCCCCGCTGCTCGGCGTCGCCTTCTGCCTGTACCTGATGTACGAGACCGGCTGGCAGACCTGGCTGCAGTTCGCCGTCTTCCTCGTGGCCGGCCTGCTCGTCTACGCCGCCTACGGCCGCCGGCACTCCACGCTGGCGACGCAGAGCGCCCGCGAGGTCACTCCGGACGCCGCTGAGCGGGAACCGCAGGCAGTCTGAACCACACCGCCTTGCCCGACGGGGTGGGGCGGTGACCGCAGGACGAGCTGAGGGCGCGGATCAGCAGCAGCCCGCGCCCGCCCTCCTGCCACACGTCGGGCTCCTCGATCACCGGCCGGGTCAGATGACCGGGGGGTGCCGGGTCCGGGTCGTGCACCTCGACCTGGCAGCCACCCGGCAGCAGCTCCACGACCAGCTCTATCGGGCCGCGCCCGGCGGTGTGCTCCACAGCGTTGGCCACCAGCTCGGCCGTGAGCAGCTCCGCGGTGTCGCAGTCGGCCGGGTGCTCCACCTCGGTGAGCGCCGTACGCACCAGGGCGCGCGCCACGGGCACCGCCGCGGTGGTGTGCGGCAGTGCGATGCGCCAGGAGGCCGGTTCGGCGGAGCGTTCGTGCAAGGCGAGTCCGTTCATGGAGCAGGCTGTCCTGCTTTCAACCGTAGGCATGGTACGGGGCCCGGTCCCGGGGACCGTGGCCGGGCACCGGCCGGGACGTTCGCCCCGGCAAGGGGCGCCCTACCCGCCGGGGCGGCCCGCCTCGCCGCCAGGGGCCCCTTGTTACGGCCCTGTCGCCGACCGGTGACGGATGTGACCGGGACCGGCCGGCACGGATCGGCATGTCGCGTGCCCGTGACGACAGTCACAAACAAGTGATAGCTTCGTAGGGCAGAGCAACGTACGGCACGCCGACCGAGGAGGCCGCACGTCATGAGTCCGTTCACCGGCTCCGCCGCCCGTACCTCCGACTGGGAGCACCTGCGGGTCCGGATCGCCGACGGGGTCGCCACCGTCACCCTCGCCCGCCCCGAGAAACTCAACGCGCTCACCTTCGGCGCCTACGCCAACCTGCGCGACCTGCTCGCCGAACTGTCCCGGGAACGGTCCGTACGCGCCCTGGTACTGGCCGGCGAAGGACGCGGTTTCTGTTCCGGCGGTGACGTCGACGAGATCATCGGTGCCACGCTCTCCATGGACACCGCCCAGCTCCTGGACTTCAACCGCATGACCGGCCAGGTGGTCCGGGCGATCCGCGAATGCCCGTTCCCCGTGGTCGCCGCCGTCCACGGGGTGGCCGCCGGCGCGGGCGCGGTCCTGGCCCTCGCCTGCGACTTCCGGATCGCGGACCCCTCGGCCCGCTTCGCCTTCCTCTTCACCCGGGTCGGTCTGTCCGGCGGCGACATGGGCGCGGCCTATCTGCTGCCCCGCGTCGTCGGCCTCGGCCACGCCACCCGCCTCCTCATGCTCGGCGAACCGGTCCGCGCCCCCGAGGCGGAGCGCATCGGCCTGATCAGTGAGATGACGGAGGAGGGCCGGGTGGACGAGGCGGCGGCGGCGCTCGCCCGCCGGCTGGCCGACGGCCCGGCCCTGGCGTACGCCCAGACGAAGGCCCTGCTGACGGCGGAACTGGACATGCCCCTGGCGGCAGCGGTGGAGCTGGACGCGTCGACGCAGGCGCTGCTGATGAACGGCGAGGACTACCACGAGTTCCACGCGGCGTTCACGGAGAAGCGCCCCCCGAAGTGGCGGGGACGGTGACGGTGCCCGCCCAAGGGGCGCGGGGAACCGCGCGACGGGCCACGACGGACCCACGGCCGGGAGCGAGGCGCAACCGCTCCCTTCGGGTGGCGGTCATCGGCGGCGGCCCCGGCGGGCTCTACGCCGCCGCCCTGCTGAAACGGCTGGACCCCGCGCGGGAGGTCACCGTCTGGGAACGCAACGCCCCCGACCAGACCTTCGGCTTCGGCGTGGTCCTGTCCGACGAGACCCTCGGCGGCATCGAACACGCCGACCCCGTCGTCTACGAAGCCCTCCGGCGCGACTTCGTCCGCTGGGACGACATCGACATCGTGCACCGGGGCGTTCGGCACCGCTCCGGCGGCCACGGATTCGCCGCGCTGGGCCGGCACCGGCTGCTGGAGATCCTGCACGAACGCTGCCGCTCACTCGGCGTGGACCTGCGTTTCTCCACCGAGGCCCCGCCCGTCGACCGGCTCGCGGAGGACCATGACCTGGTCATCGCCGCCGACGGTGTGCACAGCACCACCCGTGAACGCTACGCCCATGTGTTCCGCCCCCATGTGACCGAACACCACTGCCGCTACATCTGGCTCGCCGCCGACTTCGCCTTCGACGCCTTCCGCTTCGAGATCACCGAGACCGAACACGGCGTGATGCAGCTGCACGGCTACCCCTACGCCCACCCCTCGCCCGGCCACCACCCCGCGCCGATGCCCCCCGGGACCCAGGACCGGTCCGGCGCCTCCACCGTGATCATCGAGATGCGCGAAGAAGTCTGGCTGGCTGCGGGATTCGCGCAACTCGACCCGCAGGAGACCCTCGAACGCTGCGCCAAGATCTTCGCCGACGCGCTCGGCGGGCGCCCGCTGCGCTCCAACAACTCCGCCTGGACCACCTTCCGCACGGTGGCCTGCGAGCAGTGGTCGCACGGCAACGTCGTCCTCCTCGGCGACGCCGCCCACACCGCCCACTTCTCCATCGGCTCGGGCACCAAGCTCGCCGTGGAGGACGCCCTGGCCCTGGCCGCCTGCCTGACGGAACAGCCGGACGTGCCCCGTGCCCTGGCGGCCTACGAGGAGGAGCGCAAGCCCGTCGTCGCCTCCACCCAGCGGGCCGCCCGGGCCAGCCTGGAGTGGTTCGAGAACCTGCGGCTCTACCTCGGCCAGCCGCCGCGCCAGTTCGCCTTCAACCTGCTCACCCGCAGCCGCCGCGTCACCCACGACAACCTCCGGCTGCGCGACCCCCACTTCACCGAGGGAGTGGAGCGCGAGTTTGGCTGCCCGCCCGGCACCCCACCGATGTTCACGCCGTTCCGGCTGCGCGGCCTGACCCTGCGCAACCGGGTGGTCGTGTCACCGATGGACATGTACTCCGCCACCGACGGCGTCCCCGGCGACTTCCACCTCGTCCACCTGGGGGCCCGCGCCCTCGGCGGGGCCGGCCTGGTGATGACCGAGATGGTGTGCGTCAGCGCGGAGGGCCGCATCACCCCCGGCTGCGCCGGCCTCTACACGGGCCGGCAGGCCGAGGCGTGGCGGCGCATCACCGACTTCGTGCACCGCCGGGCGCCGGGCACCGCGATCGGCGTCCAGCTGGGCCACTCCGGCCGCAAGGGTTCCACGAGGCTGATGTGGGAGGGCATGGACGAACCGCTGCCCGAGGGCAACTGGCCCCTCGTCGCCGCCTCCCCGCTGCCGTACCGGCCCGGCGGCCAGACCCCGCGCCAGCTCACCCGCGCCCAGCTCACCGACGTCCGCGAGCAGTTCGCGGCCGCCGCCTGGCGGGCCGCCCGGGTCGGCTTCGACCTGCTCGAACTGCACTGCGCCCACGGCTACCTGCTCTCCGGCTTCCTCTCCCCGCTCACCAACCGGCGCACCGACGCCTACGGCGGCTCGCTGGAGCGGCGGCTGCGGTTCCCGCTGGAGGTCTTCGACGCCGTACGCGGGGTGTGGCCCGCGGAGCGGCCGATGACGGTGCGGATCTCGGCCACCGACTGGGCGGAGGGCGGGACGACCGCTGAGGACGCCGTCCGGATCGCCCGCGCCTTCGCCGCGCACGGCGCCGACGCCATCGACGTCTCCACCGGGCAGGTGGTGGCCGAGGAGGCGCCGGAGTACGGCCGGTCGTACCAGACGCCGTTCGCCGACCGCATCCGGCAGGAGGCCGGCGTCCCCGTGATCGCGGTCGGCGCGATCTCCTCCTGGGACGACGTCAACTCGCTCATCCTCGCCGGGCGCACCGACCTGTGCGCACTCGCCCGCCCGCACCTGTACGACCCGCACTGGACCCTGCACGCGGCGGCCGAGCAGGGCTACGAGGGCCCGGGCGCAGGCTGGCCCGCACCCTACCGGGCCGGCAGCCGGCGCCCGCAGACCGGCCGCACCGACGCCCCCAGGCCCCGCCTGTCGCTCGGCGGCTGAGAGCCGCCCTGCCCGCCGGGTGCGGCCCCGGGCGACGGGCGGGTGCCTTTCCCGGTCACCCCGCCCGGGCTCCGTCAGAGCCCCGTGAACGCGGCGCCCGCGTCCCGCAGCCGCCGGTGCAGAGCCCGGAACACCTCCGCGGAGCGGACGCCCGGCCAGTCGGCGGGGAGCAGGCGGGTGGGCAGGCCAGGGTCGGTGTAGGGGAGGTGGCGCCAGGAGTCGAGGGCCAGGAGGTAGTCGTGGTAGGCCTCCTCGGCCGGGGTGTCCGGGCGCCGCTCCCAGGCGTGCAGCACGGGCGCGTGCGCGTCCAGGAAGCGCTCGTGCTCCTTGGCGATCGCGGCCAGGTCCCACCAGCGGCCCACCGCCTCCGCCGTCGGGGCGAAACCCAGGTGCTCGCCGCGGAAGAAGTCCACGTACGGATCCAGGTGCAGCCGGCGCAGGGTGTGCTCCGTCTCCTCGTACAGCCGGGCCGGGCCGATCCACACCCCCGGAGCCGCCGTGCCGAAGCCCAGCCGGGCCAGCCGGGAGCGCAGCACGTGCCGCTTCTGCCGCTCCGACTCGGGCACCGAGAACACCGCGAGCACCCAGCCGTCGTCCTCGACGGGCGCGGTCGCGTAGATGCGCCGGTCACCGTCGTCCAGCAACTGACGTGCCTCGGGGGAGAGCCCGTACCCGGCCGCGCCGGACTCCGTGCGGGCCGGCAGCAGCAGGCCGCGCCGTTTGAGCCGGGACACCGAGGAGCGCACGGAGGGCGCGTCCACGCCGAGCGCGGCCAGGAGCCGGATCAGCTCGGCGACGGGCACCGGACCGGGCATGAAGCGGCCGTACGCGCCGTAGAGCGTGACGATGAGGGACCTGGGGGCGTGCTGCTCGGACACGTTGATCATTTTAGGTCTTCGATATCACTGCCCGTCACCTTCGGTGCGCAGCCGGAACCGCTGCACCTTGCCGGTGGCGGTGCGGGGCAGCGCGTCGAGGAAGACGAACTCGCGCGGGCATTTGTAGGGCGCCAGTTCGGCGCAGAGGAAGGCGCGCAGCGATTCCGGGTCGCGCCGGGCTCCGTCGCGCAGCACCGTGTAGGCCACGGCCACCTGGCCGCGGGTCTCGTCGGGCCGGCCGACGACCGCCGTCTCGGCCACGTCCGGGTGGCGCAGCAGCGCGTCCTCCACTTCCGGGCCCGCTATGTTGTACCCGGCGGAGATGATCATGTCGTCGGCGCGGGCCACGTAGCGGAAGTAGCCGTCGCTCTCCCGGACGTACGTGTCTCCCGTGATGTTCCAGCCGTCGCGGACGTAGTCCCGCTGCCGCGGATCGGCGAGGTAACGGCAGCCGACCGGCCCGCGCACGGCCAGCAGCCCGGGCTCACCGTCGGGCACGGGCCGTCCGCCGGTGTCCTGGACGCGGGCCTGCCAGCCGGGTACCGGGACGCCGGTCGTTCCGGGCCTGATGTGCTCGTCGGCGGCGGAGACGAAGATGTGCAGCAGCTCGGTGGCGCCGATGCCGTTGATGATGCGCAGGCCGGTGCGCCGGTGCCAGGCCTGCCAGACGGACACGGGCAGGTTCTCGCCGGCCGACACACAGCGCCGCAGCGACGAGACGTCGTGGCCCTCCAGCGCGTCCAGCATGGCGCGGTAGGCGGTCGGCGCGGTGAACAGGACCGAGACGCGGTGCTCGGCGATCGCGGGCAGCAGCTGTCTGGGGCTCGCCTGTTCCAGGAGGAGGGTGCTCGCACCGGCGCGCATCGGGAAGATCACCAGCCCGCCGAGGCCGAAGGTGAAGCCGAGCGGGGGACTGCCGGTGAAGACGTCGTCCGCACGGGGCCGCAGCACATGTCTGGAGAAGGTGTCGGCTGTCGCCAGCACATCCCGGTGGAAGTGCATGCACCCTTTCGGGCGACCCGTGGTCCCGGAGGTGAAGGCGATCAGGGCCACGTCGTCGGACGCCGTGTCCACCGCCGGGTAGGGGGTGGCGGGCGCCGGGCGGTGCAGCAGGTCGTCGGTACCGTCGCCGCCGTACGTCGTGATCCGCAGCCCGGCTATCCCCGCCTTCGCCAGGTCGTCCACCGCGCGGATGTCGCACAGCGCGTGCCCGATGCGGGCGATCTCGCACACGGTGGCCAGCTCGTGCGGCCGTTGCTGGGCCAGCACGGTGACCGCGACCGCGCCCGCCTTCAGCACGGCAAGCCAGCAGGCGGCGAGCCAGGGGCTGGTGGGGCCGCGCAGCAGGACCCGGTTGCCCGGGACCACGCCCAGGCCGGTGGTGAGGACGTGTGCTATCCGGTCGACGTGCGCGCGCAGTTCGCCGTAGGTCCAGGTGGGGCCGGCCGCGGTGTGGAACGCCGGGCGGGCGGGGTCGGCGTGCTCCAGGAGTTCCGCGGCGCAGTTCAGCCGATCGGGGTAGAGCAGCTCCGGCAGGTCGAACCGCAGCTCGGGCCACTCGTGGGGCGGGGGCAGATGGTCGCGCGCGAACGTGTCGACGTGGGCCGAGAGATGCATGGTGGTCCGCCCCCTTGCCGTGACGGATGTCCAGACGGGCTTCCTGGTGGGCTCGCGCTTTGAGCGTATCGTGTTGGTGACGGCAGTCAACTGTGCGCGATAACGTCGTGGGGGCAGGTGGGCACGGCCCGCCTCGAAGGCCAGGGGGACGGCCGGCGCGGTCGCCCCCGGACGAGGGGGACGGCCGTGCGGTGCGTCCCACGACGAGCGGGGACGGCCGTGCGGTGCGTCTCCCGACGAAGGGGACGGCCGTGGCGGTCCGTTCCCGGGCGACGGGGAAGGCCGGGCCGGCGTCCCCGGAGGGAGGACCGGCTGTGTCTGCATTCTCACTCGGACCGGAGCAGATCGCCTGGTGTGCCGAGCTGCGCACACTCGCCGCCGAACGGCTCCGCCCGCTCGCCGGCCGGGGTGAGCCCGGCCGGGTCGACCGGCCGCTGCTCGCCGAACTCGGCCGGCTCGGTCTGCTCGCCCGGCTGTTCGACTCCGGTGCACTGGACCTGTGCCTGATGCGCGAGTCCCTGGCCCAGGCCTGTACCGAGGCCGAGACCGCCCTCGCCCTGCAGGGGCTGGGCGGTCACCCGGTGCACGCGCACGGCACCCCGGCCCAGCGCGAGCGCTGGCTGCCCCGGGTCGCCGACGGCAGCGCGGTCGCCGCCTTCGCGCTGAGCGAGCCCGGCGCCGGTTCCGACGCGGCGGCGCTGTCCCTCGCCGCCGAGCCCGACGGCGCCGGCGGCTGGCGGCTCACCGGCGCCAAGTGCTGGATCTCCAACGCCCCCGAGGCCGACTTCTACACCGTCTTCGCCCGCACCACGCCCGGCGCCGGAGCCCGTGGCGTGACCGCCTTCCTGGTCCCCGCCGACCGGCCGGGCCTCACCGGCAGTCCCCTGGAGATGCTCTCGCCGCACCCCATCGGCAGCCTCGACTTCGACGCCGTGCCGGTCACCGCCGACGACGTGCTCGGCGCGCCGGACCGCGGCTTCGCCGTCGCCATGGGCACCCTCAACCTCTTCCGGCCCAGCGTCGGCGCCTTCGCGGTCGGCATGGCCCAGGCCGCCCTGGACGCCACCGTCGGCCACACCAGCCGGCGTGAGGCCTTCCAGGGCAGGCTGATGGACCTTCAGGCGGTGTCCCACCAGGTCGCGGAGATGGCCCTGCGCACGGAGGCGGCCCGGCTGATGGTGTACGCGGCCGCGTCGGCGTACGACGCCGCAGCCGCCGACGTCCCGCGCCGCGCCGCGATGGCCAAGCTGCTCGCCACCGAGACCGCGCAGTACGTGGTCGACACCGCCGTCCAGCTGCACGGCGCCCGCGCCCTGCGCCGCGGCCACCTGCTGGAGCACCTGTACCGCGAGGTGCGCGCCCCCCGCATCTACGAGGGCGCCAGCGAGGTGCAACGCGGCATCATCGCCAAGGAGTTGTACACCGCCGCACAGAAGGAGGCCAGGTGACCAACGAGCGCGTCAACCCGCCCGGACTGTCCCCGCCCACGGGCTTCTCGCACGCCGTCGTCGCCGCCGGCACCCGCGTGGTGTTCCTCGCCGGACAGACCGCCCTGGACACCGACGGCAAGATCACCGGCGACACCCTTCCCCGGCAGTTCGAGAGGGCCCTGCACAACCTCCTCACCGCCCTGCGCGCGGCTGGCGGCACCCCCGCGGACCTCGCCCGGGTCACCGTCTACGCCACCGACGTCGCCGCGTACCGGGCGCAGGCGCGGCAGCTCGGCCGGATCTGGCGGGAGTCGGCGGGCCGCGACTATCCCGCGATGGCCGTCGTGGAGGTCGTACGGCTCTGGGACGAGCAGGCGCTGGTGGAACTGGACGGGTTCGCGGTGCTGCCGTGACACCTGGCCCGCGCAGACCGCCGGGCTCATGGGCACCTCAGGGCGTCGTACGCCCCTTCCGGCCGGACGGTTCCATGACGCGCCACCGTTGGAGTGACGGTCACGCCCGGCGGCACGGCCGCCCGGTACCCCTGGAAGCCCTCGATCCCATGGAACCGGGAGGTTTCCCATGCCCGTACGCCCCGCCCTCACCGCGGCCCTCGGTGCCGCCGCCCTGCTGTGCGCCGCCGGCCCCGCCACCGCCGGCCCGGCACCCGCCGAGACCATCACGATCGATCCGGCCGGCCGGATCGCCTCCGACGGCACGGTGTGGCTCTCGGGCACCTACCGCTGCACCGGCAGCACCGGACCGGTCTTCGTCAGCGCCGCGCTCAGCCAGGCCGACCCCGGCGTCCACCACTCCGTCGGCGGCAGCACCGCCCGCTGCGACGGCGCCGAACACCGCTGGGAGAACTCCGGGGACCTCACGGCCCTGAAGCTGAAGGCGGGGTCGGCACACGTCCAGGTCACCCTCACGGAGCTGCGCCCGTCGGGCCTGATCCCGCTGCCCGCCTTCCACGCGGTCGCCGACAAGGATGTCACCCTCACCCAGGAGTGACCCCGGGCACCGCCGCCCGGCCACCGTCCGGCCCCTGGCCGAGGGGGCCGGACCTCTGCCGGCTCGCGGCGAACCCGGCCCGAACTTATGCCGGCTCGCGGCGAACCCGGCCCGGACTTATGCCGGCTCGCGGCGAACCCGGCCCGGACCTCTGCCGGCTCGCGGCGAACCCGGCCCGGACCTCTGCCGGCTCGCGGCGAACCCGGCCCCGACGCCCCCTGGTTCAGGCGCGGCTGAACCCGTCCCGGTCCGGCGGAGCGATCCTGCGCCGGACGCTCGGCGGGGACACCGGGCCGCCCGGCCGGCGCAGGGCGGCGACGAACTTGTAGCGGGAACCGCGGTAGACCGAGCGCACCCATTCCACCGGGGTGCCCTCCGCGTCCCGCGAGTGCCGGGACAGCAGCAGCATCGGCAGCCCCACGTCGGTGCCGAGCAGCTGTGCCTCGCGCGGGGTCGACAGCGAGGTCTCGATGGTCTCGTCGGCCTCGGCGAGATGAACGCCGTACACCTCGGCGAGGGCCGTGTAGAGCGAGGGGTACGTGGTCAGGGACCCGCGCAGGCCGGGGAAGCGCCGCACGGACAGGTGGGTCGTCTCGATCGCCATCGGGTCGCCGCTGGCCAGCCGGAGCCGCTCGATGCGCAGCACCCGCTCGCCGATCCCGGTGCCCAGCAGGCCCGCCAGCTTCTCGTCCGCGGGCACCTCCCCGACGTCCAGCATCTGCGAGGCGGGGGTCAGGCCCTGGGCGCGCATGTCCTCGGTGTGCGAGGTGAGCTGGAGCGTCCGGTACAGCTTGGGCTGGGCGACGAAGGTGCCCTTGCCCTGGATCCGGTCGAGGCGGCCCTCGCCCACCAACTCCTGGAGCGCCTGCCGGACGGTGGTCCGTGAGGTGTCGAACCGTACGGCGAGCAACCGCTCCGCGGGCATGGCCGACCCGGGCTGCAGGGCCTCGGCCATCCCGAGCAGTTGCTGTTTGATCCGGTAGTACTTCGGCACGCGCGCGGTGCGGCCGGCCGCCCCCCTGCGCGGCTGGGCGCTGCTGACGTCGGTGGTCATGCCTGCCTTCCCGGCTGTGTCGATGGGCTCCCGTTATAGCGACCAACTGCCGTATGGTCTAGTCCAACTGAACGGTCCGGGGCGAAAGGGGCGGAGGCGGACGGACGCACTCCGGTGACTTTCTCGTAACGGCAGGTACCGGCTTCCCGAACCACCCTTGACACTCCAAAAGGTCTAGGCCAAGCTCCACCGTACTGGTCTACACCATTAGTGGCCAGGTCCCGAGCCCTACGTGCAACAGCGTCGTACGCAGGTCACCGCCGAGGGCGTGGGGGGTTAGTGGCATCCCTGAGGAGGGTGGCGTGAAGCGCAAGCTTGCGGCCGCGATCGTGATCGCGGGCATGATGGTCTCCGTGTCGGCGTGCGGCGGAGACGACGGCGACGACAGCGGCAAGAACGCGGGACCGGACAGCTTCAAGGGCCAGACGCTGACGGTCTGGGCGATGGACGGCTCCACGCCGGACCAGTGGGTGAAGGACGTCACGGCGGCGTTCGAGAAGAAGACCGGCGCCAAGCTGAAGTTCGAGACGCAGAAGTGGGACGGGATCCAGCAGAAGATCACCACCGCCCTCTCCGAGTCCACCCCGCCGGACGTCCTGGAGGTCGGCAACACCCAGACCCCGGCCTACGCGGCCACCGGGGGCCTCGCCGACCTCAGCGACCTCAAGAAGGAGATCGGCGCCGACTGGACGCCGTCGGTCTCGCAGTCCTCGGTCTACGAGGGCAAGCAGTACGCGGCCCCCTGGTACTTCGCCAACCGCGTGGTCATCTACAACAAGAAGATCTGGGCCCAGGCCGGCATCAAGGACACCCCGAAGACCCGGGACGAGTTCTTCCAGGACCTGGAGACCATCGGCAAGAAGACCGACGCCGAGCCGCTCTACCTGCCCGGCCAGAACTGGTACTTCTTCGACGGCCTGACCATCGGCCAGGGCGCCGACCTGGTGAAGAAGGACGGCGACAAGTACGTCTCCAACCTCGGTGACCCCAAGGTCGCCAAGGCCATGGACATCTACAAGAAGTACGCCTCCTACTCCAAGGCCCCCAAGGACAAGGACGAGGCCACCCCGCAGCAGGCCGAGGTCTTCGCCAAGGGCAAGACCGGCGCCTTCATCGGCATGGGCTGGGAGGCCGGCACGGCGATCCAGGCCAACAAGGCCATCGAGAAGGACCTGGGCTACTTCACCATCCCCGGTGAGAGCGCCGGCAAGCCCGAGGGCGTCTTCCTCGGCGGCTCCAACCTCGCCGTCGCCCAGGGCAGCGGGAAGCAGGCCCTGGCCAAGGAGTTCCTGAAGATCGCGCTGTCCGACCAGTACGAGGGCGAACTGGCCAAGCTCAACGGCGTCATCCCGAACAAGCAGGCCCTGGAGTCCAACCTCAAGGGCAACGCCGTCGCCGAGGCCGCCGCTCCCGGTGCCGCCGCCGGTGGCACCACCCCGCTGATCCCCGAGTGGGGCGCGGTGGAGAACACCCCGAACCCGATCAAGTCCTACATGACGGCCGTGCTCAACGGTAAGTCCCCGGCGGACGCCGCCAAGCAGGTCGAGGCCGAGATCAACAAGCGCCTGGCCCAGCAGAACTAGACCCGTCGCCGGGGGCGCCACGAGGGGGCGCCCCCGGCACGGGCCTGGGCCGTGCCGTGGGCACGGCCATGGTTTACGTACGGCCACGGATTTCGTACGGCCACGGAAGAGATGACAACTCATGTCAGTGCAGACCGAACGCACGGACACGGCCGGGGAGCCCGCTGTCCGCAAGGCCCGGGTGCCGGCCCCGCCACGAGGTGACGACCGCGCCTCCACGGCCCCGTCCCGGCGCCTCGCCGCCGCCCCCTACCTGCTCCTGCTGCCCGCGCTGCTGGCCACCGTGGTCCTCCTCGGCTGGCCCCTGGTCAAGAACGGCATGCTGTCGTTCCAGAACCTCAACCCGCGGCAGCTCATCCAGCACCTCACCGAGTGGAACGGTGTCGACAACTACCAAGAGGTGCTGACCGGCGACGACTTCTGGCGCGTCGTCGAGCGCTCCGTCGTCGTCACCGCGGTCAACGTCGCCCTGATCATGGTGCTCGGCACCCTGGTCGGGCTGCTGCTGGCCCGGCTCGGTACGAGGATGCGGCTGCTGCTCATGATCGGCCTGGTCCTCGCCTGGGCCATGCCGGTCATCGCGGCCACCACCGTCTACCAGTGGCTGTTCGCCCAGCGCTTCGGCGTCGTCAACTGGGTGCTGGACAAGCTCGGCTGGCACTCCATGGCCGACCACAACTGGCTGCAGACCCAGTTCTCCACCTTCGCCGTGATCACCCTGCTCCTCGTCTGGCAGTCCATACCCTTCGTGGCGATCAACCTCTACGCGGCGACCACCACGATCCCCCGCGAGCTGTACGAAGCGGCCTCCCTGGACGGCGCCGGCGCCTGGAAGAGCTTCACCTCCGTGACCCTGCCCTTCCTGCGGCCCTTCCTCTACGCCACGACCTTCCTCGAGGTCATCTGGATCTTCAAGGCGTTCGCGCAGATCTTCGCGATGAACGCCGGCGGCCCCGACCACCTGACCGAGACCCTGCCGATCTACGCCTACGTCGAGGGCGTCGGCAACCAGCACTTCGGCGTCGGCGCGGCGATCTCCTTCCTGACCATCCTGGTGCTGCTCGTCATCACCTCGTACTACCTGCGCATGGTGCTCAAGCAAGAGGAGGACGAGCTGTGAAGCGCTCGCTTCTCGGCCGTATCTGGCCCAACGCGACCGCCGTCGTCCTCTTCGCCGGCTTCGTGTTCCCCGTCTACTGGATGTTCGCCACGGCCTTCAAACCGACCGGTGACATCATCTCCGACGACCCGGTGTGGTTCCCGACCGACGCCACCCTCGGACACTTCAAGAAGGCCGTCGACGCCGACCACTTCTGGACCCTGGTGCTCAACTCCGTGACGGTCACGGTCCTGTCGGTCGTCTTCTCGCTCGTCATCGCCCTGTTCGCCGCCTTCGCCCTCGCCCGGATGCGGTTCAGGGGCCGGCGCGGCCTCATCGTGACGTTCATGCTGGCGCAGATGGCCCCCTGGGAGGTCATGATCATCGCCATCTACATGATCGTCCGTGACAACGACATGCTCAACAGCCTGGTCCCCCTCACCGTCTTCTACACGATGATGGTGCTGCCGCTGACCATCCTGACGCTGCGCGGCTACGTCGCCGCCGTGCCCAAGGAGCTGGAGGAGTCGGCGATGGTCGACGGCTGCACCCGCACGCAGGCGTTCGTCAAGGTCATCTTCCCGCTGCTCGCCCCCGGCCTCATGGCGACCTCGCTCTTCGGCTTCATCACCGCCTGGAACGAGTTCCCGCTCGTCCTGATCCTCAACAAGGACGTCGAGAAGCAGACCCTGCCGCTGTGGCTGTCCCAGTTCCAGACCGCCTTCGGCGACGACTGGGGTGCCACCATGGCCGCCTCCTCCCTGTTCGCGCTGCCCATCCTGATCCTCTTCATCTTCCTGCAACGCAAGGCTGTCAGCGGTCTCACCGACGGCGCCGTGAAGGGATGACCCGGCCGATGACCACATACGCCACCACTGGGTCCGGCAGCGGCTCCGCCGCGGGCGACACCCTCGCCCGGGACGCCCTCGCGGTGCTCCAGCCGGGGTTCGACGGCACCACCGCGCCCGACTGGGTGCGCCGCCGCCTCGGTGAGGGCCTCGCCTCCGTCGCCCTGTTCGGCCGCAACGTCGTCAGCGAGGACCAGGTCACCGGCCTCACCGCACAGTTGCGCGCCGAACGCGACGACCTCCTGGTCGCCATCGACGAGGAGAGCGGCGACGTAACCCGCCTCGACGTGCGCACCGGCTCCTCCTTCCCCGGCAACCACGCCCTCGGCGCCGTCGACGACCCCGGCCTCACCCGGGCCGTCTCCCGCGAGCTGGGCCGGCGCCTGGCCGCCTGCGGCGTCAACTTCGACTGGGCCCCCTCCGCGGACGTCAACGCCAACCCCGACAACCCCGTCATCGGCGTACGCTCCTTCGGCGCGAGCCCCGGCCTGGTCGCCCGGCACACCGCCGCCTGGGTCGAGGGCCTGCAGTCCACCGGTGTCGCCGCCTGCACCAAGCACTTCCCCGGCCACGGCGACACCAATGTCGACTCCCACCACGCCGTACCCCGCATCGACGTCGACGCCGACACCCTGTACGAGCGCGAACTGCCGCCGTTCCGCGCGGCGATCGCCGCCGGCACCCGGGCGATCATGAGCGCCCACATCCTCGTGCCCGCCCTCGACCCCGACCGCCCGGGCACCCTGTCGCGGCGCGTCCTCACCGACCTGCTGCGCGGCGAACTCGGCTACCAGGGCCTGATCGTCACCGACGGCATGGAGATGCGCGCGATATCCGGCACCTACGGCCTGGAGCACGGTGTGGTCCTCGCCATCGCCGCCGGCGCCGATGCCATCTGCGTGGGCGGCGGGCTCTGCGACGAGGGCACCGTGCTGAACCTCCGGGACGCGCTGGTCGCCGCCGTACGCTCCGGTGAACTGCCCGAGGAGCGGCTCGCCGACGCGGCGGCCCGGGTACGGGAGCTGGCCGCCTGGACCGCCGCCTCCCGCGGCGACGCGGCGCAGACCGAGCCCGACCCGCAGGTCGGCCTGGCCGCGGCCCGCCGCGCGCTGACCGTCACCCGCACCGGCGCCCCCGCACCGCTCACCGGGCCGGTCTACGTCGCCCGGTTCAACCCGGCCCCGAACATCGCCGTCGGCGACCAGACGCCCTGGGGCGTCGCCGCCGAGCTGGAGCGGCTGCTGCCCGGCACCGACTCCGCCTCCTTCACCGGCGAGGGTGCCGGTGCGGCCGCACTCGCCGCCGCCGGCGGGCGCCGGATCGTCGCCGTGGTCCGCGACGAGCACCGGCACGACTGGATGCGCTCCGCGCTCGACGCCCTGCTCGCCGCCCGCCCCGACACGGTCGTCGTGGAGATGGGCCTGCCGCAGGCCGCCCCGCGCGGCGCCCTCCACATCGCCACCTACGGCGCCGCCCGCGTCTGCGGGACGGCGGCGGCCGAGGCCGTCCTCGCCGGCTGACCCACCCCACCCGGCCGCCCGCACCTCCCCGCGGGCGGCCGGCCTCCTCGTTCCCCCTCCTCGTTCCCCCTTACTCGTTCCCCCCTTCCTCATTCCCCAGGGAATCGGTGGCCCTGCCGCGTCCCCGCGCATGCCACCGGCACATGTCTCACGTCCGACCCCACGGTGTTTGACCCCTCGATCACCCCGGAGTGAACGCATGCACACGCCCCACCTCCACCGAGCGGCCACCGGCCGCCCCTACTTCAGCGCCGACGGCGAGACCTACCTCGCCCCGGCACCCCTGCGCGACCTCCGGAAGACCGAGCCGCTGCGCGTGCTGTCCGCCGAGGACTTCGCGTTCTGGCAGACGTACGGCTACGTCGTCGTGCGCGAGGCCATCACGCCCGGCGAGGCCAAGGGCCTGCTCGACTTCGCCTGGCAGTTCCAGGGACTCGACCCCGACCGCCCCGACAGCTGTTACGAGGAACCCGAGTTCCGCTCCGAACTCGACCGGCACCTCTACATCTACGGCTTCGTCGAGGCCTACCACCACCAGCTCATCTGGGACAGCCGGCAGACACAGCGCGTCTACGACGCCTTCGTGGACGTGTGGGACAGCCCCGAACTCTGGGTCACGCTGGACCGGCTCAACCTCAACCCGCCCAACACGGGCACCCGTTCGCGCGCCCTGATCGAGCCCGCCGACGAGGGCTTCGACATCGAGCTGCACTGGGACGTCGACACCACGCTCGCCGTGCTGCCGCAGCGCGTCCAGGGCATCATCGCACTCACCGACACCCGCCCCGGACTCGGCGGCTTCCAGTGCGCCCCGGAACTCTTCCGCCGTTTCGATGAATGGCGCGTCGCGCAGCCGGCCGGCCGCGACCCCGTCCGGCCGGGGACCGACCGCGCCGAGTTCCCGGTGATCCGCCCCGACCTCCAGGCCGGCGACCTGCTGATCTTCAACGGCCTGCTCGCCCACGGCGTCGCGCCCAACCTCTCCGACAACGCCGTCCGAGCGGTCCAGTACCTCTCGATGATGCCCGCGCTGGAGGAACACACCGCCCTGCGCGACTCCCGCGTGGACTCCTGGCGCACCCTCGCCACCCCCGACTGGAACGCCACCCTGCTCGGCGACGCCCGCGAACCGGAAGCCCTCCGCTACGGCCCCGCCGAACTGAACGGCCTGGGCCGCAGGCTGCTCGGCCTGGACTCCTGGTCGGCCGCGGAAGGTGCACGGTGAACCGGATCTGCCTGAGCCTGCCCACCAACCGGGCCTGCTCCGCCACGATCACCGCGATCCACCAGGAGGCGTCCTACGCCGCCCGCCGCTTCGGCGCCGACGTCCACCTGCTGATCCTGGACTCCGCCGGCCACCGCACCCGCGCCCGGCACACCGGCACCGTCGCCGCGCTGCCCGCCGCACAGGGCGTGACCGTCCACCACCTCGACGAGGCACGGCAACGCACCCGGCTGCGCCGCACCATCGAGCGGGCCGGCCTGCCCGAGCCGGACCGGATGCTCCGCCTCCTGCTGCCGCCCGCCGTCTCCTACGGCGCCTGCACCGATCGCGCCTTCCTGCTGGCCGCCGCCCTCGGCTGCGACTCGGTGCACCGCCGGGACTCCGACAGCGCCTACCAACTCCTCGACGGCGAGCCGGTCTTCCCCGTCCACCACGAACTGCCCTGGCTGGGCCGCCCCGCCGCCGAGGCCGCGGCCGCCGTCACCCGCACGGACCTCGACGCCGCCCACGCCCGTCGCCCGGTGTCGCTGGCCGGCGCCTCCTTCATCGGTGAACCGTCCGTCGACATCGCCGAGATGCGCCGGCTGGACGAGGGCGTCCACCACGACGTGGTCGGCCTGTGGGCGCCCGCCGACGCCTCACCGGAACAGCGGCGCGCGCTGGTCGAGGAGTCCTTCACCGGCGCCGGCACGGCACCCTTCACCGGCGACGACTCCACCCTGGCCCTCGTGGACCCGATGCGGGTCGACATGTGCAACATCGCCTTCCACCGCGACGTCTACGAACGGGTCCCGCTGCCCCCGGCGACGGACACCATCGGCAGCGACTACTTCCTCATCCACCTGGTCCACGACGCCACGCTCCCCGGCATCCTGCACAACCGGCACATCGAGAACTTCTACACCCCCGAACGCCGCACCGACGCCGGCTTCCTGGCCTACCAGACCCGCTTCGTGAAGTTCCTGCTGTCGATGCACTACTTCCACCACGTCTACGGCCGGATGACCTCCGAGGGCGCAAGGCTGCTGGACACCCGGCAGCACGTCCGGCCCGACCTGATCGCTCAGTTGCTCCGCGAGAGCACGCACCTGGACCGCGCCGAGAACGTCTGGCGCCTGGACCGGGTGGACACCGCGTACCGGAAGCTGGGGGGACGGTACGCGGCCGTCGCCGACCGGCTCGCCGAGCACCGCGACCGGTTGCTGGACGCCGCACGGTCCGACATCGAGGACTTCGCAGACCTGATCGAAGCCTGGCCGGCCCTGATCGAGGCGGCCCGCACATGAGCGGCCCGCACAGGAGCGTTCCGAAGGGGCGCGGGGAACTGCGCGACCAGCCACGAGGCGGCGGCGGACGCGCGACGGCACGGCACGACACGCCGGCAGGCGCACTCGGCGGACACCTCGCCGCGGCCGAGTCCGACCGCATCGTCTACGACCTCGCCGGCATAGAACACCGTTACGACGCCCTGCTGGAGGAACTGCCGGGAATCGACGTCCGTTTCGCCCTCAAGGCCTGCCCGGTCGACGAGGTCCTGCGCTGCCTCGTGGAGCGCGGGGCGGGATTCGACGCGGCGAGCCCCGCCGAAATCGTCCAGGCACTCCGCGCCGGCGTGGAACTGCACCGCGTCCACTACGGCAACACCGTCAAGTCCGACCGCGACATCGCCGAAGCCCACCGCCTGGGTGTCCGCACCTTCGCCACCGACAGCGTCCAGGACGTCACCGCGATCGCCGAACACGCCCCCGGCGCCCGGGTGTTCTGCCGCCTGGCCACCAGCGGCGAGGGCGCTCTGTGGGGCCTGAACCGCAAGTTCGGCTGTTCACCCGAGGACGCCGTCCGGATCCTCGGCACGGCGCGCGCCTGCGGTCTCACCCCGGCCGGCCTGTCCGTGCACGTCGGCTCCCAGCAGATGACCGGCGAGGCCTGGCAACAGGCCCTGGACACCCTCGCCGAGGTGCTCGTCACGCTGGACGGGCTCGGGATCGTACCGGACCACGTGAACCTGGGCGGCGGCCTGCCCGCGCTCGGTTACCTCGACCGGCACGGCACCCCCCTCGACCCGCCGCTGGACAAGATCTTCACCGTCGTCCGCGAGGGGATGGACCGGCTGAACGGCCTGACCGCCGCCCCGCTCCGCTTCGTCGTCGAGCCGGGGCGCCACCTAGTCGCCGACCACGGCGCGGTCCGGGCCCACGTGTACCGGCTGACCGAACGCGCCCAGCCGGACGGCACGCACGCCCGCTGGCTGTACCTGAGCGTGGGCAAGTTCAACGGCCTGTACGAGATGGACCAGGTGCGACACCGGCTGGTCTTCCCCGCACAGGCGGACGAGGCCGAGGAGACGTACGTGCCCGCCGTCGTCGCGGGCCCCACCTGCGACAGCGACGACGCCTACGGCGAGGGCCGGTACCCGGCCCGGGTGCCCCGCTCCCTCGCCTCCGGCGACCCCGTCTGGATCCTGTCCGCGGGCGCCTACGCCACCAGCTACACGACCCAGGGCTTCAACGGCATCCGCCCGCTGCCGTGCGTGTGCGCACGCGGCCCCGGAAGGACACCACTGACATGAGACACCTCGTACGGGGCATCGCCGAGGCCGACTGGCCCCGGGTGGCCGCCCTGGAGGGCGAGGCGTACGCGGACCCCGCCCTCACGGAGGGCGAGGAACTGCTGCGCTCCCGCGCCCGCGCCTCGGCCGGCACCTGCTTCGTCCTCGACCTCGACGGCCGGATCGAGGGCTACGTACTCGCCCTGCCCTACCCGCCGCTGCGCTGCCCCGACCTCGCCCACCCCGAGCGGGCCGTCCACCGTACCCGCAACCTGCACCTGCACGACCTGGTCGTGAGCCCGCCGTTGCGGGGCCGGGGGCTGGGCACCCGGCTGGTGCGCCATCTGACCGGCGTGGCCCGCACCCGCGGCTTCGCGACGATGTCGCTGGTCGCCGTCGGCGGCAAGGAGGCCTTCTGGCGGGCCAACGGCTACCGGGCGCACCCCACGGCGGCCGTCCCGCCGGACTACGGCGGCGACGCCGTCTACATGTCGGCACGGGTGGCCGCCGTACCCCGTCCGCACGAGGCCCGGGAGGCCGTGTGATGCCCGAGCCCTCGTTCCGGCACGCCAAGTGGTCGATCGCGGCCCTGTTCGGCTTCCTCGGCTTCCAGTACGGCACCTGGATCTCCCGCCTTCCGGCGCTGAAGGCCCGCCTGGACCTGGGCGCCGGCGAGGTGGGTCTGCTGCTGATGGCCTGCGGGGCGGGTGCGGCGGCCTCCTTTCCGCTGGTCGCCGCACTGATGCGGCGGCTCGGCTCACGGCGGCTGTCCCTCGCCTCCGCCGCGTGCCTGGTCGCGGTGCCGGCCGCGCTGTCCGCCGTGCCGAACCAGCCGCTCGCGCTGCTCGCCGTGTGCGCCGACGGCGTCGCGGTCGGCTGCCTCAACGTCGCCATGAACGCGCAGGGCGCCGCCCTGGAGAGCACCCACGGGCGTACGGCCATGTCCCAGCTGCACGCCACCTTCAGCGCCGGTCTGCTCGCCGCCGCCCTGCTCGCGTCCGGTGTCACCACACTGACCGGGTCGGTCCCGGCCCATTTCGCCGTCGCCGGGGCCCTGCTGCTGCTCCTGCTCGGCGCCGCCCGCCCGGGCCTGCTGACGCGGCAGGAGCCGGGCGCCACGGGCCCGGAAGGGCGAAAGCGGCGCGCCGCACTCGCCCTGCCCTCCGGCACGACCCTCCTCATGGGCTGCGCCATGGCCTTCGGCACGATCACCGAAGGCGCCATGAACGACTGGTCCACGCTCTACCTGAAGGACGTCGTCGAGGCGTCCGCGTCCGTCGCCCCGCTCGGCATCGCCGTCGTCTCCGTGATGATGCTGCTGGCCCGACTGCTGGCGGACCGCTGGCGCACCCGCTGGGGCGACGGACGCGTGGTGCGCGCGGGCAGCGCCGTGGCCGCCGCCGGCCTGGGCCTCGCCCTGCTGACCGGCGGGGTGGTGCCGACGCTGCTCGGCTTCGCCTGCGTCGGCCTCGGCGCGGCGGCCGTCACCCCGTGCGTGTACGTGGCGGCGGCCGGCCGCGGCCCGGACGCCCTGGCGCTGGTCGCCGCGATGGGCACCACCGGTCTGCTGGGCGGGCCGGCCCTGATCGGCTTCGTGGCGGGCGCGGCGAGCCTCACCCTGGGCATGGCCACCGTGGCGGCCTCGGCCCTGATCGTCACGCTGACCGCCTTCTGGATCCCGTGGCGGGCCCGGGCCGGCGCCCTCGTGACGTCCTGAGCCGGACACGGCCGGGCCGGCCGAGGGGTCGGCCCCCGCGGCCGGTCCGGCCCGGCCGGCACCGCGCCTCCTAGGATCTGCGGCGGCGGCCCGAGGGACGCACCGCGGAGTTCTCCTCCCACGGGCTGTCCACCCGAATGGACTCGACCATCTGATCGCCGTACAGATCCTGCAGCCAGTTGGTCTGGTAGACGGTGTCGAGGTAGCGCTCGCCGAGGTCGGGGGCGATGGCCACCGCGGTGACGTCACGTGTGTCGTGCCGGGCCAGCCAGTCCGTCGCGGCACTGACCACGGTCCCCGTGGAGCCGCCGAACAGGAAACCCCGGCGGGCCAGGCGGTGACAGGTGTGGATGGTGTCCGCCTCCTCCACCCGGATCACCTCGTCCACGTACGACTCGTCGAGCAGCGGGGGACGCATGCTCATGCCGAGGCCGGGGATCATCCGGCGGCCGGGTTTGCCGCCGAAGGCCACCGACCCCACGCTGTCCACGGCGACGATCCGCACCGGCCGCCGCCACTTGCGGAACCAGCGCGCGCAGCCCATCAGGGTCCCGGCGGTGCCCGCCCCGACGAACAGCACGTCCAGCTGCGGGAAGTTGCTGGCGATCTCCGGCGCGGTCGTGCGGTAGTGGGCCCGCCAGTTCCCCGGGTTCGTGTACTGGCTCAGCCACACGTACCGGTCGTCGGACGCGCACAGCGCGCGGACGTAGTCCAGGCGCGTGCCCAGGAACCCGCCGTTGGAGTCCAGGTCGGCCACGACGTGCACCTGGCTGCCGAGGGCCTCGATGAGCAGCCGGGTCGACAGGTTGCAGCGGGGGTCCGTCACGCACAGGAACCGGTAGCCCTTGCTCGCGGCGATCATGCTGAGCGCGACGCCCAGGTTCCCGGACGAGGACTCCACGAGGATGGAGTCCGGCCGCAGGGATCCGTCCCGCTCTGCGCTCTCCACCATCTCGTTCGCGGCCTTCAGCTTGATGGAGCCGGCGAAGTTGAAGCCCTCGCACTTGAGGTAGAGGCGGTAGCCGAAAATCGACTCTAGATCGACGAAGAGACTTCCCTCGTTGAAGTCGTGGGGAGCGCGGATGACAGGCACGGCAGGCCTCCTGAAACCAGGGCTGAGGGCAACGGCCTCAGCCGTACCGGCGCAAGTCGTGGAAGAAGTCGTCGATGAGGCGGAGTTGTCCCGCCCGGGCCACTTGGTCGTAGACGTACTTGCCGACGGCCAGGTCGAGGACCCCGAGGCCGAACGGGGAGAAGATCACCGGCCGGTCGTGGGGCGGGGCGGCCCGTCCGAGCAGCACGTCGTTGAGCGTCCCGTTGAGGAAGTCCCGGTTGCCGGTCTGCTGCTCCACCAGGTGGGGTGAGGTGTCCGCCTTCAGACAGTGCTCGACGTCGTCGACGAAGTTCGCCGAGGCGAGCAGGACCTCGGGGGCGAGGTCGCGCAGCGACACGTGCAGGACCAGCGGGTCGTGCGCGAACCAGGCCGGGGCCGTGATGTGCGGCCGGCCGGCGACCGTGGCGAAGACCACGAGGTCGCTGGAGCGGATGAGGTCCTCGGCGCTGTCGTGGACGGTGACCTGCCCGGTGGCACCGGACTCCTTCAGGTAGCCGCAGAAGCCGGCCGTGCTGTCGGTGGACAGGTCGTGCACGCCGACGGCGTCGAAGGTCCAGCCGGTGCCGGCCAGGAAGGTGTGGATGTACCGGGCGATCAGGCCCGTGCCGACGAACCCGACCCGGGTGGGCCGGCTGCGGGTCCGGCTGAGCCAGTCGGCCGCCAGCGCGGCGGACGCGGCCGTCCTGGTCGCGCTGATGACGGAACTCTCCAGACAGGCGAAGGGATAGCCGGTGTCGTGGTCGTTGAGGATCAGCACCGCCGAGGCCCGGGGGAGACCGGCACTCACGTTCTCGGGGAAGCTGGAGATCCACTTCACGCCGTCCACGTGCACCGAGCCGCCGAGGGAGGCGGGCAGCGCGATGATCCGCGCGGTCGGCCGGTCGGGGAAGCGCAGGAAGTACGACGGAGGGTTGACCGAGTCCCCGGCACCGTGCAGCCGGTACGTCGTCTCGACCAGCGCCACCAGCTCCTTCTCGTGCCCGGTGAGCGCTTCCTGGACCTGAGCGCCGGAGATCACGGCGAAGCTCGGCGCCGATCCCGGGTGGGGCACGGCCCGCTGGGTGGCACTCGACAGCAGATGGGTCATCGTCCGCTCGCCTCCCCGGTCGGGCCCGAGTCGCCCAGCCGCCGCGGCTCGGCCATGCCGACCAGCACCTCCCGGTCCCCGGTGAAGGGCTCCCTGCTGTGCGCGGTGCGGATGTTGTCCACGAGCATCAGGTCACCGGCCTGCCAGGGCTCGCGCCGGGTGTGCGCCTCGTAGGTCGAGTTCAGGAGCTGGACGACGTCCTCGCCGATGGGACTGCCGTCCCCGTGCCGGGTGTTGAACGGCAGGCCGTCCGCGCCGTACTCGTCCACCAGGTACTCGCGCACCTCCGGGGCGAGGGCCCACTCGTTGAGGAAGGCGATCTGGTTGAACCAGCAGCGCCGGCCCGTCACCGGGTGCCGCACCACGGCACTGCGGCGCTGCCGGGTGTGCAGCGAGCCGTCGGCGTCCCAGGTGAAGTCGATGGCGTGGGAACGGCAGTAGGCCTCGATGCCGGCCCGGTCGTCGGTGCCGAACGACTCCGCCAGGGACGCCCCGATCTCGTCGTTGTAGGTGCGGGTCAGCAGCCAGCCCTCGCGCTCGAACCGTTCCGTCAGCTCGGCGGGCAGGGCCCGGAGGACCTCCTCGGCGTCGGCCACGGCCGTGGCCCCGCCCTGCCCTGGCGCGGTCAGGCAGGCGAACAGCATCAGGCCGGGCACCTCCAGCAGGTAGCTCAGCTCGTGGTGCATGCACATCGGCTGGTTGGCCGGCCAGGTCGTGGAGGAGTACGTCCCCGCGCCACGCGGTTCCCGGGGCGCGAAGGCCTCCGTCTCCGTCATGAGCGGGCCGGCCAGGCGCGCGAACACGGCGCCGGCCTGGTCCGCGTCCCGCAGGCCGAGGCCGCGCACGAGCAGCGCACCGTGCTCGGTGACCTGCGCACGCAGCGCGTCGCGGCACTCGTCCGCCCAGCTCGCCGCGTCGGCCGGCGGCTCGACGCGCAGCATCGCCGGTTTGTCCGGCCGCAGCTCCATATCAAGTGGTGCTGTCAGGGATGAGGACGGCATCTCGGTCTCCTTTCGGTCGCCCGTCGGGTGGTGTTACGGGCCTCATGTGGAGGCCAGTGGGAGGGCTGCGCTCAGGACGGCCTGTGCCGCCTCGGCCGGACGGGTGCGCAGGAAGTAGTGGCCCCCGTCAGCCAGCTCGTGCAGATCGACGTGCTCGGCCAGCAGCAGCCAGTCACGGTGGTGACCGGCGTGGCCGGCGGTGTGCGGGTCGTCGGCGGCGACGACCACCGAGACCGGTGCGGACAGCTTCACCGGCGGCGGGGTCTCCAGGACCGCCCGGAAGTACTGGTGCGCGGCCACGCAGTCGTGGCGGTAGGCGGCACCGATGTGCTCGGCGTGCTGCTCGTTCAGCTCGGCGAGTTCGGTGTAGCCGCTGTCCGCGGTCAGCTGCGCCGCGATCTCCGCGTCGCTGCGTCTCGTCAGTTCGGCGACGGCGGCACCGCGGCCGGCGGCGGTGCCGAGCAGCTGTGCGCCGAGGAACACCCGCGTCACCTGCACGTCCCGCTCCTGGAGCAGCAGGGCCGTCTGCACCGCCGGGGCGGCGCCCGACGAGTGGCCCCACAGCATGACCCGGGTCAGACCGCGTGCCGTGATCTCGCCGGCGACCTGCTCGGCCACGTCGGCGATCGACGCGAACGGCTCCCGCTGGGCGGCCAGGTCGTGACCGGGCAGGTCCACCGCGAGCACCGTCAGACCGCTGCCCGCCAGCGCACCCGCCATCGGCCGGAAGTTGACCGCGTTGCCGCCCGCGTAGGGGAAGCAGACCAGGGCGCACTCCGCCGCACCGCCCCCCTCGGACAGCGGCTGCAGCAGCTCCGCGCGCTGCCGGCCGGCGCCCTCCAGGAGCGCGGCCAGGTCGGCGAGCACCGGATGGCGGGTGATGTCCTTCAGGGAGACCGCTCGGTCCAGCGCGATGCTGAGTTTGACGGCGGACAGGGAGGTGCCCCCGCAGTCGAAGAAGTTGTCCGTCCGGCTGATCCGGTGCTCGGGCACGCCCAGCAGTTCGGCCCAGGCCGCCGCGATCTTCCGCTCCGCCGGGCCGAGCGCCTCGCGTTCCGCTCCGGCCGGCTCGGCGGCCGGCTCCGTCCGCTGGGCCCGCGCGGTCAGCGCCTTGCGGTCCGTCTTGCCGTTGGCGGTCAGCGGAAGACTGCCCTGCCAGTGGAAGGCCGAGGGGACCATGTAGGCGGGCAGCGCGGCGGACAGCGCCTCGCGCAGCACGTCGGGCTGGTGGCGCCTGCCGGTGTGGAAGGCGATCAGATGCTTGTTCCCGCCGCCCCGCTCGACGACGACCACCGCACCGTCGCGCACCCCGTCCACCTTCAGCAGGGTGTTCTCGATCTCGCCGATCTCGATCCGGAACCCGCGGATCTTGACCTGGTTGTCCCGCCGGCCGAGGAACTCCAGCTTGCCGCCGGGCTGCCAGCGGCCCCAGTCACCGCCCAGGTAGAGCCGCTCCCCGGGCCGGTACGGATCCGTGCGGTAGGCCTCACGGGTGCGCTCGGGGTCGTTGACGTACCCGCGGCCCACACAGATGCCGGAGAACGCGATCAGGCCCGGTGCGCCCAGGGGCACCAGCGACAGGTGCTCGTCCACGACGTAGACGCGTACGTTGCCGACCGGGCGTCCCAGCAGCACCCGGTCGGGCACGCCGTCCAGCAGCTCGTGGTTGGTGTCGTCGGAGGTCTCCGTCAGACCGTAGGCGTTGAGCAGCCCGATCCCCGGCTGGATCGCGAACCAGCGCTGCACCAGCTCCCGCTTCAGCGCCTCACCGGTCACCGACACGTACCGCAGGTCCGGCAGGGCGCGGGGGCGCTGCTCCAGGTAGGAGACCACGACCTCCAGGTAGGAGGGCACGACCTGGGCCACGGCGACCCGGCCGCGCACCAGCGTGTCCACGAACCGCTCCACGTCCGTGATCACGTCCTGCTCGACGATCAGGGTCCGCCCGCCGGTCAGCAGGGCCGACACCAGCTGCCACAGCGAGATGTCGAAGCACTGCGGGGCCGTCTGCGCCACCACCGAGCCCTCGCCGATGCCCAGGTCGTGGATCTTGGCGTAGAGGTGGTTGAGCATGCCCGCGTGCTCGCACATCGCGCCCTTCGGCGCCCCGGTGGAGCCGGAGGTGAAGTAGATGTAGGCCAGCTGGCCCGCCTCGACCCGCACACCGAGGTCCCCGTCCGCGTGCGGTTCCGCGTACGCCGTCTCGACCAGCAGCTTCTCCGCTCCCGGTACGGTGGCCAGCGCCTCGTCGAGGGTGCGGGTGCTGCCGGACTCGGTGAGGACCAGGCGGCACCCCGCCCGCGACAGCGTCGCCGCGATACGGCCGGCCGGGAAGTGCGGCTCGACCGGCAGGTACGCGCCGCCCGCCTTGAACACCGCCAGCGTCGCCGCCAGCCAGTCGAGGTTCCGTTCGGTGACGACGGCCACCACGTCCTCGCGGCCCAGCCCGCGGGCCTGCAACGCCCGCGCCAGCCGGTTGGCGCGCGCGTTGAGTTCCCGGTACGTCCACCGGTGCTCGCCGTGCACGGCCGCGACGGCCTGCGGATGCGCCCGCACCCGCTCCTCGAACAGCTCGTGCGCGCGGGCGTCCGGCAGCGCCCGGCGGGGGCCCGCCAGCCCTTCCAGCTGCTCCCGCATCTCGTCGGCCGACAGCAGGCTCTGCCGCGTGTGGTCGGCGTCCAGGCCGGCCGCCAGCAGGCCGAGGGCCGTCACGTGGTAGCCGCCGACCCGGGCCGCGCACTCCGCGTCCAGCACGTCCGTGCGGTAGCGCAGGCGCAGCTTCAGCCGCCCGCCCCGGTCGCACCAGCGCACGTGCAGCACGCCGTCGCCGGCGGGGGACTCGTCGGCCTCCATGGGCCCGAACACGACCTCGTACGACGGCTCGGTCAGCCCCAGTTCGCGGCGCAGCCGGGCCACCGGGAACTCCCGGTGGGCGAGCATCTCCGCCTCGGCACGCTCGGCGGCCGACACCAGGGTGCGCCAGGGCCCCGGGACGACGGCCAGCCGGCACGGCAGCGGCTCGCCGTGCACCCCGGCGGCGTACCCCGTCACGACTTCCTGCTCGCCGGACAGCACGGCCAGCACCTTGGCGTGCGCCGCCAGCAGCAGCGCGCTGAGCGGCACCCCGGACCGCTGCACCAGGGCGCGCACCGAGTCCGCCACGTCACCCGGGACCACCGTCTCGTGCTCGAGCGTCCCCGGCACCGGCTCCCGGACCCACCGGGGCACGGCGGTGACACCGCCGGCGGTCAGCACACGGCTCCAGTACTCCCGGTCCGCTTCCCGGTCCGCTTCCACGCGCGTTCCCATCGAATGGCCTTCCTCAACTCGTGGCGGCCGCGGGGGCGTCGGCCGGTCGTACGGCCCGCTCCGGGCCGCGGGGGAGGGCGGGGACCTCCGGCATGTCCACGGCCGGGTTGCCGCCCCAGAGGGCGTTCTGGGGGACTTCCTCGCCCTTCATGAGGAAGGAGTCGGGTGCCAGCACCGAACCGTCGCCCATGGTCACGCCGTAGTGCACGTGGGCGCCGACGCCCAGCGTGCAGCCGGCGCCGAGCGTGATGCCGTCGGACTTGAACGTGCCGTCCTCCTGGGAGTGGCACTGGATCTTGCTGCCGGCGTTGAGGGTGCACTCGTCGCCGATGGCGGCGAGGGTCCGCTCGGTGATGAAGCAGCCGTCGTCGAACACCCTCTTGCCCATGCGGACACCCAGCAGCCGCCAGACGAAGCTCTTGAAAGGTGTCCCGTTGAAGATGTTCAGGTACTGCACCGGGATCTTCCACAGGCGCTCGTGCAACCAGAAATTCCGGTCGTAGATGGAGCACAGCTGGGGGCGCAGTCCCCGGAACGACGTCATACAGCGTTCCACCAGGACGTAGTAGGCGGTGGAGAGCAGGAGCGTCAGCGCCAGATACAGGGCGATCACCACGTGGCCGACCGCTCCGTACAGATCCACCGAGGCGAGGGCGAGCAGGGTGAGCATGAAGACGTGCAGCCAGCGCACGAACAGCATCCACGTCATCGAGAGCAGGTTGTAACGATTCTTCGCGGCGAGATGCCGGCGCAGCTCGTCGCCTTTCCGGAGATGGTCGAAGCGCGCGTCGCGTTCCACCGAGCGGGGAATCTCGAAACACGGCGAACCGAGGAGTCCGACGCCCTCACGGATCTCGCCGTCGAGCGGAACCATCACCTTGGTCGCGAGGAGGCAGTTCTCGCCCGTTCTGCCGCCCGACGGATAGGCGATGTTGTTGCCCAGGAAATTGCGCGCCCCGACGGACACGTGGGACAGCCGGAAGGACGTACTGGAGTAGTCGGCATTGATCAGCGAGAGTCCGTCGGCCACCATCGTGCCGCTGCCGACCGATACCAGGAAAGGCGTCTCGTGCTGCACTTCCGTGCCGAAATTGGAACCGGTCTGTTCGACGTGCGACAGGTCGTAACCGAGTCCGCGGAGATAGTGCACGATGTACGAGCTGTCACCGAAGAGCCAGGCGAAGAACTTGATGTTCGTCATGCGGGCTGCCAGCCGGTGCAGCGTGTAGTGGATCCCGTAGAGCGGATAGACCCGGTCGGCCCTGACGATGAGGCTCAGCAGGCGCGGGACGGTGTACAGGGCGGTGATGCCCACGACGAGGAAGCCGGCGAACAGCACGACCGAGACGGCCAGCGCGTCGGGTATCAGCTCCGCCCGGGAGAGCACCGCCGTCTGCGGATCGAGCCGCTTGCCGATCGCCGGAATCCCGGTGAACACCATGTACACCCCGCCGATGGCCAGCGGGACGTACACGAAGACTAGCTGCAGCATCGTCACGAGGCCGAACCAGGTCCGGCGGGCGGCGGTGCACCTGGCAGGCGGGACCCGCACGTGGTCGACGCGCGTGGGCTCCGCCGGGGAGCCGTGCCAGCGCTCCCCGGCCGGCACCGCCTGGCCGCGGTGCAGCGACGAGGAGTGCCCCAGCTGGGCGCCGTCGCCCATCGACGTGTCGATGTCCAGGACCGTCTTCTCGCCGATGAACACGTCCCGGCCGAGCGTGACCCGGCCCGTCTGGATGCGGCCCGCGTGGGCCCGGTAGCAGAGGAGGAACGATTCCTTGCGGATCACGGTGCCGGCGCCGATCGTCAGCAGGTCGGTGCAGACCGGGACGGTGTGCGTGAGGATCGTGACGCCCTTGCCGATCCGTGCGCCCAGAGCCCGGAGGTACAGCGTGTAGAGCGGGGTCCCGACGAGGAGGACCATCGGATTCGCGTGCAGCAGCACCTTCACGAGCCAGAAGCGCAGGTACGTCAGGCCCCACAGGGGGAACTCGACCGATTTCCAACGGCCGACCAGCAGCCATTTCGCGGCGACCGGGAAAGCGCACAGCAGGATGAACCCGCCGCCTCCGAACACCAGCGACCGCAGGTAGATGTCGGCGGGGTCCGAACCGGCGGCGGTCCACTCGTATCCGGAGGCGGTGAGGAACCCCCAGACGAGCGAGTACACCAGGAAGAACAGCAGCTGGAACGTGCCGCACAGCCGATGGTGGAGCGGATTCGGGCGGGTCGCCGGCGCCGGCGCCGATACGGCCGCCGGTACCGGCGCGGACTCGTCCCGACCGGTCGCCCGGGAAAGGGCGGCCGACTCCGTGAGCGCTGTGGTCAGGCTGCGAATGGTGGGGTGCCGGTAGATGTCCCTCATGGAGGGCGACGGCAGCTCCGGTGCTTTCCGCACTCGTGCGCAGAACTGGGCCATGACCAGTGAATTGGCACCCAGGTCGGTGAAGAAGTGGCTGTCGACCGGAACGCGGTCGGTGCCCATGACCTGGGCCAGTGTTTCCGCGAGTTTTCTTTCGGTCTCCGTTCCGGCCGAACCGGTGTCGCTCATGGTGACGGCAGGTTCGTCCGGTCCTGGTATCGGGACCTCGGAGGACTGCTTCACCATTCGATCTCCTGAAGACGTATGGATCGCCATTGGCCGGCCGCGTCAGTCGCCTGATTTCGGACCAGCGGTTTCAGTCTGGCCAGGCTGTGAGCAGGCTGCCACTTCGGACGGGGCCCCACGCCCGCGAGAAATGCGCGACGGCTCCATAACCCCGGGATTCCGCGCCCTGCCAGGGCGTATCCCGGTTCACCCGATCAGCGGCCCGGGACACGGCTCCGGGCCCGCGGAACACCCCCGCACCCCCTCCTCCCGAGGCCCACGGGACCTCGCGCACGACCTCAGGAGCGCGGCGGCGACGAGGTGCAGCTTGGCCGGCCGGTCGCGGGCGGTGAGGACGATCTCGGGACGCTCGTCCAGGCCCGGCCGTACGCGCATCAGCCCGTCCTCCCCCGAGGCGGAACCGGCGAGCCAGCGCTGTCCGCGCAGGTCGGCCACGTCGACGTAGTCGCCGGAGGTCTTGACGACAGCCGCAAGGGCGGGGCGGGGCAAGCCGGGTGCAAGTGGCTCGCAATCGGGCTCCGAAGACTGGGTGCCATGACTTCGAGCAGCACTTCCGATGCCACCGTCCACCCCTACACCCGCGAGATGGCGATGATCCACCAGGTGTTCCGCCGCGAGTCGCGCCTGCTGGCCGAACTCGTCCAGGACGTGCGCCCCACCGACACCGCCCGCTCCCGGATCCTCGCCGAGCACTGGCGGCAGTACGCCATCGGCCTGCACGCCCACCACACCGGCGAGGACGAGATGCTCTGGCCGGTCCTGCTGCCCCACCTGGACCTCGATGCCGAGCAGGTCCTGGCGATGGAGGCGCAGCACCGTGAGCTGGACCACGGGATCGCCGAGGTCCAGCGACTCATGGACCGGTGGCAGGCCCAGGCACTGCCGGAGGACCGCGACGAACTCGTCGAGGCGCTGCGCAGGCACCACCGCCAGCTGTGCGCCCACCTCGACGAGGAGGAGCGGCAGGTCATGCCGCTGGTCGCGCTCCACGTGAACGAGGAGCAGTGGCACGCGGTGGGGGAGCGGGGCCTCGCCGAGACGCCCCGGAACCGGCTGATGATCGCCCTGGGCGCCATCCTGGAGGACACCTCACCCGAGGAGCGCCGGGAGTTCCTCGCCCGGCTGCCCCTCCCGGCCCGGGTGCTGTGGAGGCTTCTCGGGCAGCGGCAGTACCGCCGCGAGACCGACCGGATCCGCGGCCGGCGCACGACCGCATGACGGGCCGTCCCCGTCCGTCCGGCATCCCTGCCCCGCCCCGTACCGATCGAGGAACTCTCACTGATGCGCATCGGATTCTCCGTCCCCCAGTTCGGCCCGTTCGCCGATCCCCACCGCACCGCCAGGATGTGCACGGCGCTGGAGGCGCTGGGCTGCGACAGTCTCTGGGTGGGCGACCGGCTCCTGGCCCCGCTCGCCTCCCCCGAGGGCTACCTCGGCGGGAACGAGATGCCCCTGCGGTACGGCACCCACCTCGACCCGCTGCTCGCGCTGGGCGTGGCGGCCGCGGCGACCGAACGGGTACGTCTGGGCAGCAGCACGCTCAACGCCCTGTGGCAGCCGCCCCTCGTGCTCGCCCGGGCGCTGACGACCCTCGACCTGATCAGCCGCGGACGCCTGGACGTGGGCATCGGGCTGGGCTGGATGCGTGAGGAGTACGAGGCCGCCGGGGTGCCGTGGCAGGGCCGCGGCGCGCGGCTGGAGGAGACCCTCGACGTCCTCGATGCCGTATGGCGCTCCGACACGGTCGTCCACACCGGCCCGCTGTGGACGATCCCCGAGTCGACCGTCCTGCCCAAACCCCTGCAGAGCCCGAGGCCGCCGATCCTGCTGGGCGGCTTCACCGCCCTGGCGCTGGAGCGGGTCGGCAGGCGTGCGGACGGCTGGCTCGCGGCCGCGATGCCGCTGCCCTACTTCCACGGTCTCTGGTCGGTCGCCGTGGAGGCCGCCGAGCGTGCGGGACGGGACCCGGCGGGTCTGCGCCGGGTGTTCCGCGTGAACGCCGAGGTCACCACCGCCGAGGCCGACCCGGCGGAGACCCACCACCGCGGGACCGTGCGCCAGATCTGCGAGCACCTGCGGTCGATGTGCGAGGCGGAGACCGACGAGGTGCTCGTGGACCTGCAGCTGACGACGGCCTCGCCCGAGGAGTTCCTCGACCTGGCGGCGGCGTTCATGGCCGAACTGGCCGAGCCCTCGACGCACGTGCGGCCCGTGGTATGAGGGTGGCCGCGTCCGTCGCCCGCCGTCCGGCCCGGCACGCCGACGGACCGCACACCCCCTGGGCCATCGCCCGGTGGTTCTACGTGCGGGCCGGCGGCAGGGCGGCCAGTCCGGCCCGGGCGGCGTCCGCCCAGTGAAGGGAGTCCCACGCCGCCGCCACCCGCTCGGCCTCGAGGTAGTGGCCCCGGGCGTCCTCCGGGCGCCCCAGGAACCGGGCGATGTCGCCCAGGGTCTGCGCCACGGGCCGGAAGACGAGGCTGAGGGTGCTCGCTCCGCCCGCGAGCCCGCTGAGGGGCAGCAGGTCCCGGTAGACCTCGGCGGCCGCCGCCGTGTCGCCGAAGGCGATGGCGGCCGCGCCGCGCAGCCCGGCCAGGATGGGGTAGGCGAAGTCGCGCCGCAGCGGCACGCGCCGGCCGAAGACCTCCCGGGCCTCCTCGGGGCGTCCGGCGGCCAGCAGCGCGAGGGCGGTGAGGGCTTCGTTGTGCGGCTGGTACTGCTCCCACACCGCGAGCAGCACGGGCAGCACCTCGGCGAGCCGTCCCTGCTGCAACCGGATGCAGCCGACGGCCAGGCCCGCCAGCCCGCTGAGATCCACCGCGCCCCGGGCCCGCAGCTCCGCCACCGCCGACCCCAGAGCCCGCTCCGCCTCCTCGAAGCGCCCCCGGGCCATGGCGAGCATGGGGTGGCGCAGCCTGGCCACCGCGAACGCGCCCTGGAGCTCGTACGCGCGGGCGATCTCGTCGGCACGTACGAGACACCGTTCCGTCTCCGCCGGGTCGTTGCGGCCGGCCGCGATCCGGGCGGCGGTGTAGGCACTCATCCAGGAGTACTCCGGGCTCTCCTGGGAGCCGGCCACCTCGGTGAGTTCCGTGTGGAGCTCCAGGTAGGCCTCGGGATCGAGTTCGCCGTCGACGCGGCGCAGCTGAGACGTGAGCGTCAGACCCCGCAGACGGGGTTCGCCCGTGCTCCGGGCGAGTTCGACGGCCTGGCGCCCCACGGCCACGGCCCGGGCATCCGCGTCGTCGAGCGCGTCGGCGAGCTGGTCGAGGAGCAGGCACCGCTGCCGGTCGGTCAGGCCCCGGCCCTCCAGGAGCTTTCCGAGTTCCTCGACGGCTTCGGGGTCGGAGGCCGCGTACGCGCGGACCCGCCAGGGCGTCGGTTCGGTCCACGTCGTGTACGCGGCGATCAGCAGGTCGGGCCGGTCCTGCGCACGGGCGACCCGTACGGCCTGTTGCTGTGCCTCGCGGGCGGGTACGACGGCCCCCATCCGGATCCGGCAGTCCACCAGCTGTCCCAGCAGCATCACGCGCAGCAGAGTGGGGTCCTCGTCGGCGAAGGCCGACGGATGGTCGGCGAGGACGCCGAGGGCGGCGTCCAGGAGTGCTTCGGCGTTCTGCGGGGCGTAGCGGCGCACCGCCTGTTCGCAGGCCAGCCGGGCGTGGTGGACCGCCGCCCCGGCATCGGCGGTCACGACCGTGGCTGCCCGAAGGAGGTGGTGGGCCGTGGCGGCCACGTCGTCCGAGCCGAGCGCGATCAGCCCCCGCCCCAGCCGGGAGTGCATCCGGGCCAGCCGCAGCCGGGTGAGGTCGGCCTCCAGGGCGTCCCGTACGAGGGCGTGGCTGAAGCGCACCGTGCCCGGACGCGGCTCGGTGAGCAGTCCGGCGGTCACACCCGCGTCCAAGGCGTCGAGGAGCTGTTCGGCATCGCTGTCCGCGGCATGGACGAGGAGGGCCACCGGAGCCTCGCGTCCGGCGACGGCCGCCAGCCGCAGGCTGGCCGTGACGGTCGGGGCGAGCAGGGCCAGCCGGCGCCGCAGCACGTCCTGGACTCCTTGCGGGACGCGGGCCAGGGCCTGCTCCTCGCCCTCACCGGCCAGCAGCAGCGAACTCTCGCGCAGGTAGAAGGGGTTTCCCCCGGCCCGTTCGGCCAGTGCCCCCGCGGCCCGATCGCTCATGTCGGCCGCGACGGACCGCAGCAGTTCCTTCGCGTGGGTGTCCGACAGACCGCCGAGCACCAGCCGTAGCGGCGAGCAGGCGGCCAGGCGTGCCAACGCCCCGGTCAGATCGCCCTCACCGGTGCGGTACGAGCCCACCAGGAGCAGCGGTGCGTCGCGCAGCCGCTCGGCGCAGAGCACGAACAGTTCGATGCTCTCCTGGTCGCCCCGGTGCAGGTCGTCCAGCACGATCGCCAGCGGTTGCCGCCCGGCCGTGTCACGCAGCCATGCGAGCAGTGCCCGGTGCAGGCGGAAGCGCCCGGCCGGGCTCCCGTCGAGCTGCCCGGACTCGCTCGCGGTGCCCGGGGCCAGCAGGGGTGCCAGCTCATCGGCGTACGGGCCCGGCGGCGCGGCCTGCGCCAGGCTCGGCAGCATGTCGAACCAGGCCCGGCCGGGCGGGGCCCCGTCGGTCTCCGGGCACTGTCCGGACCCGACCAGCCAGCCCTGTTCCGGGAGTTGACGGACGGCGGTCTGCAGCAGACTCGATTTGCCGATGCCGGCCTCACCGGAGACCAGGACGACCTGAGCCCGGCCGCCCCGGGCCCGGTCCGCCGCGGCGGCGATCCGCGCCAGTTCCTCGTCACGGCCCAGGAGCCGGTCCGCCGCCAGCACCGTCGGCACCCCGTGGCCGGCCACCGCGGCCGGACGCTCCAGCACCGCCGGCGAGGCCCCCGCCGCGGCCGGACGCTCCAGCACCGCCGGCGAGGCGCCCGCCGCGGCCGGACCCGCCGCCGCCCCGACGGTGGCCGGCTCGGTTCGGACGGTGACCTCGGCGGGTGCCCCGGTCGCCCGGCGCAGTACGTCGAGACGCTGGTGCAGCAGAGCCTGCTCCAGCTCCACCAGAGCGGGTCCGGGCTCGACGCCGAGTTCGTCACCGAGGACGTGCCGGGCCCGCCGCAGGGCGGCCAGGGCGTCACCTTGGCGGTCGCGGGCCCACAGCGCCAGGGCCAGCAGCCGCCAGCCCTCCTCGTGCAAGGGCTGTTCCCGCGTCAGAGCGCTCGCGTCGGCGAGGGCCTGCGCGGCCTGCCCGCAGCCCAGCCGAGCCGCGGCGAGCCGTTCATGGGCGGTGCGATGCACCTCCTCCAGACGGGCGCGCTCACCGGCGGTCCACGGTTCGTCGGCGAACTCCGCGTACGGCTGCCCGCCCCACGAGGCGAGCGCCTCGGTCAAGCCCTCGACGGCGACCTGGGCAGGCAACCGAGTCGCTGAGCAAGCCGTGACCCGGGCCTCGAACACCCAGGCGTCCACCGCGCTCTCGTCCACCGCGAGGGCGTAGCCGTAGGGGGCGCTGACCAGCAGCCGCGCAGGCGTCCGCGGCGCCCGTTCCGGTTCGAGGAGACGCCGCAGACGCGCGATGTAGGCATGGAGTGATGCGTGCGAGCTGGACGGGACACGCGTCGGCCACAGCCTCTCGATGATCTGCTCCGTGGGCACGACCGCCCCCCGGCCGAGCAGCAGTTGGACCAGGACCATCCGGGCGAGCCGGCCACCGGCATCCACCGCGCGGCCGTCGACCTCGACCCGGAACGAGCCGAGAACCTTCAATGTGACCATGACAAGCCCATCGTAAACGGCACACCGCAACGGTCGGTCAGGTTCGTTCGGACAGCGGTAGGTGCGGTTGGGCGCGCGACGCCGCATTGTGATGCTGGTCGTAGGGCGGGCCACGGAGTCGGGACGTGGCGTCGCCGCGAACCGGACGCCTGGACGGGTTGGTGGACCCGCTGCATCACGCCTCATCGGGCCAGCGCCTTCGGACTTCGGAGCGGACGGCGTCGAGGAACTCGGCGGGCGGTCCGTAAAGGTGGTCGACGATGTAGTGGATGATCAGGTTCGGGGCGACGTAGAGCACTCCGTCGTCCGAAACGGCCCGGATCTCGGCATGGCCGAGCCGGTACTTGAAGCCCGCCCGCGCGGAGGTCGCCGAATGCTCGGTGCACTTACCGCAGAGCGTGCACGAGTGCCAGCCCCTGCTCCTGTGTTGCCGCAGCGAACCGAGATCGATGATGTCCGCGAGGTCCTCCTCGGAGACCTCGTCGATGTTGTAGTCGTAACCGTCCTCGAGCCAGCCGATGGTGAGGCCCTCGGGCTGTTCGTATTCAGTCAGGGCGGCACGCCGTGCCTGCGCGCGATCGTCCTCGTACCAGCGGAACTCCGGAGTGCGGCCGACCCCGCGCAGCACGCGTGTCACCGGCCACACCCAGAGATGTGCAGCAGCGGGCACGGGTGTCCTTCGTCGGAGTCGGGGTCCCGGGCAGCGGACAGCAAGGCCACGAAGGGCGACAGGGCTTGCAGCACCAGATGCGGATTGTCCCGGGTGCGTCCCCATGCGTATCCGAAGCGAGCCAGCCGGTCCCGCAGGCTCCACTCGTCCAGCGGTTCACCGTCGAGCAGCGCGAGTACACCCTGCGTGAAGTCGGGCCGCCTCAGCATGCGGCCGATACGGAACACGTCAAGGCCCTGCCGCCCCAGCAGACGGATGGCGAGCCCGTCCAGATCGAGCAGATCGGGCTTCGCCTCGACGCCGACGCCCCCGGAGGCCGCGATGACCTCCTCCGGCGTGGGCGGCTCGGGAAGCGTGTAGTCGACCTCGCCGGTGGACTACACGGCGGTCATCCGCTCCTCACCGATCACCGCGTCCGCCGTGAAGGGCATGCCGAACACCTGCGCCACCACGTCGAGGATGCCGCCCGCCGAGGCGCCGGCCCTTCCCGCCCCCCAGCGTTGCGGAAGTCGCGACGGGGCAGATCCGCCCCAGCGGCCGGCCCGGCTGCATGGCGCCGACCGCCGTTGCCAGTCGGCGCAGCAGCATGGCCACGTCCGTGCCCTGCGCGCCGTCGTAGGTGTGGAACTCGTCCGGCACCACGAACGAGACATCGGCACCTGCCCACAACGCCCGGTCCTCACCGCGCTGCAGGAGCAGGTCCAGCATCTTGTAGTTGGTGATGAGTACGTCCGGCGGGAAGGCCCGCATCTCCTCGCGCCGCGTCATTACCCGCCGGAAGTCGGTGTCCGGCCGGTCACCGATGTACAGCCCCGCCGACACCTGTGCCAGGTCGGGAGCTGTCAGGTAGTCGCTGATGCGGCCGGCCTGGTCGGTGGCGAGCGCGTTCATCGGACAGCAGTACGGCCTTGACACCGCGCCGCCCGAGCGCCTTCTGCCGTCGGCAGTGGTCGAGGGCGGGCACCAGGAACGACTCCGTCTTTCCGGAACCGGTGCCGGTAGTCACGAGCGTCGGCTCGGCGGCCTTGCCGCCCAGCGTGCTCAGCCGCTGCCACACCTTGGCCTGATGCCGCCACGGTGTGAACCCGGGCTGCCACTCGAGATACCGCTCCCAGACGTCTTCCGCCTTGTGGAACGGCGTCCTGATCCGCAGATACGGCCCCCGGAAAATGCCCGACTCGGGGTCCCCCAGGAAACGCTCCAGGGCCCGACGGGTGTCGTTGTCGGCCAGCGCGTACGTCGTCGTGAGGTACTGCGTCAGACTGCCCCCGCAGCTGCGCGGCGGCCAGAGTGGGCTTCACGACGCTCCTCTTCGTCCCAGGATCCTGAGACGGCCCCGTGACAGCGGTCGCCTCGCGTGGTGCGGATCAACCGGATAGCGCAGGTCGGACAGCGTGTGAGGGGACGGGCACACCGGATGCCGCGAGGGCCGGGGCCCCATTGCCGTCGGTGGCCCGCATCCTCTACCGGAGAGTGGCCGATTGGCACCCTTTCCGGCCTCTACAGATGGTTTCACCCTGAAAGAAAGAGCCGTGCACGGGCAGCGCCGAGGGGGAGACGCCATGTCCGCACCGCTGTACGTTCCCGCCCTGCCGACCCGGCGCCACGCGACGGCCGCCTACCGTGCCTTGACGCCGGACGTACAGCGCCTGGTCGCCCCGTTGTGGACGCTGCCTCCCCGTCCCGGTGTGCCGACAAGACAACTGGCCGAACGCATCATCAGGGACGCTGGCGACGTCACCGCCGCACAGCGTCACGGACCCGCATGGCTGGACGCGCCGTTCGCCGACGACGCCGATGCGGCCGTCCTCGCCGACGCCCTGCCGCCCGAGTGGTGGGATCACCGCAACCTGCGACCCGTCACCGGCCCCGGACGCCCCAGCGTACAGCAGTCGCTCGCTCTCGCCGTGGCGCGACGGCACCAGGGCGGACTGGGTATCCGCGTACGGCTCCCCGGTGAGTGGAGCGACCGCACGGCCTTGGACGTCGACGCGCTGCTCGGCCGGCTGCCCACGGGCCACCCCGCCGACCTGTTCCTCGATCTCGGCACCGTCCTGCCCGACCGCCCCGACGCCGCCAAGGATGCACTGCGCGCCCTTGACGCACTGGTTCCCCTCACCTCCTGGTGCTCCGTGACCGTACTGGCGGGCGGCTTCCCCGAACCACCGGACGACTTCCGGGAGGGCATCCCGTACGAGGCACCGCGCACGGACTGGGAGACGTGGCACGAGATCCGGCACAGCGAACGCGCCTACCTTCCCCTGTTGCGCTACGGCGACTACGGCATCCACCCCGCCACCTATGTCGCGCAAACCCCGTCCGCGCGCAACGGCGGCGCGCCCTGGGGTGTCCTCCGTTACACGACCGCCCGCTCCTACCACCTGGCCAAGGTGCCGTACGGCAGGCAGTACGACGACACCAACCGGCAGGCCGCGCGCTGTCTCACCGGCCTCGCGGGCTTCCGGGGTGCAGGGACGGGCGCGGGGGAGCGGTGGCTGCGTGACCGGGAGCGGGGTGCCACTGACACGGGTAATCACGGCACCTGGAACCGGGTGGGGAATGTTCAGCACATGACGTTCTTGGTGACCTGTTTTGGTGAGCGAGGGCGCTGATGTGGGTTGTACACCTCGTTGATGGGCGGCTGGGCCGGCAGGGGGCACGAACGAAGCCGTGTGACTCGGCTGCGGCGCCATCATTCCCTGTGCTGCGTAGGCCACTTGGGCTAGGCTGCTCTACCCCGCCCTGATCTTGACTCCCAGCCTGGAGAGGTGCACCGGACCTTTCCATCACATCGAGAGGATCACGTGGACCAGAATCTGCTGGCGCTTGCCGGAACCGCAGGTACGACCGTGGTGGCGTTGCTTGCGACTGACGCGTGGGAACAGACCCGTAGCGGCGTTCTGACCCTGTGGCGGCGATTCCGTCCGGAGGCGGCAGAAGAGATCAGCGCAATGCTCTCAAGTACGCGGCAGGGGCTCCTCGCAGGTGCGGACCCAGATGGAGCGGAGAACGAGCTGCAGCTTCAGTTCGCTGCCTTGTTGGCCAGGCATCCGGAATCGGTCGGGGAGTTGTCGACCCTGTTGCAGAAGCTGACTGCCGGCCCAAACGCTCAGACGATCCGTGGAGGAGTGCATCTCCAGGCTCGAGCCGAAGGGGCCGGCCAAGTCTACCAGTCCGTCCGTGACCAGACCGTGAACAACTTCAAATGACGATGCATGGATGAGTCACCTGATCGCCTGACCGGCGACACATATCTTTTCGGCACGGCGTCGGATCACGGTGGCGTGTACCAAGCAGGCCGCGACCAGACCGTGACCCACTTCAACGTGCACGTCGATCCCGCGCCAGGTCTGACCGCCTCCGCTCACGTCGCTCGCCGTGTCACGCCCCAGGCTGCCCAGCAGCACACACAGCGCGTCATCGAAGCACTGGCGCTTGCGGTGGAGCACTTCCGTCAGAGGTGTGTGGAGCTTGCGGCAGAGGCGCAGCGGGCGAGGGCCGAAGGCCGCCGTGAGGCGCTGCGAGAAGTGCAGGAGAAGCTACGGGAGGCGGAGTCTCGCGTCATTCGGGCCCAGGCGAAGAAGGAGGAGGCCGAGCGCGAGCGTGAGCGCCTTGAAAACCTCATGGCCAGGACCCGCTACGAAGCGGAATCAGCCAGGTGGAGTTCCGCGCGAGCGCCGGACGACGAGCGCACTTTCGAGGACATCCTGGGCGCGGCGGACGACGAACTCCGCTCGATCAGAGCTGAATTGCGAACGCTGGCGGAAGACCTTGGGAGGAGCGAGGAACCGCTGGGCAGCCACACGGTCGTGAGGGGTGATGTCGTTCGGGAGGCCCGGGCCGGCCGAGAATTCGCCGAGGGAGAGTACAGGGCCATGTCGGGGGATAGCCCTAAGGCGTTCCCATCGACTCGTCCCGGGCACCCTGCGGCACGTAGTGCACCGCGAAGCGCCATGTCAGCGACCCGGCCGGGCCGTTTCCGGCGCGGTCTGGGGCGTCTGTTCTTCGTTGCGGCTGGTCTTCCAATGCCCATGGCAGGTGCGGCTATCCGCTCGATGTACTCGCAGGAGCCCGGCGTGGCAGTGGTCTGGAGCATTCTGTTTCCCGTTGCTGCTGTACTGCTCGCCGTCGGTGCGACTTCCCTGCTCATCTTCTGCGCCAGGTTGACACTCGCATGGCAGAAGGATGACGGAACGGTCGTGGTGAGCTGTTTCTTCCACGCTGCACTGGGCGCCGGAATGTTCGTGGTGGGCATCTCTCTGAGCCCCGCAGCTGTTCCGCCGCTGACTGACTGTGGCCGAGTGATCGCCGAGTACGTTGGCCCGTTGTGAGTGGCCCGTATGACAATTTGCCCTGGCACGAGAAACAAGAGGAACAGAGCGGCTTTGACGCACCCTTCCTGATCGGCCGTTGAGACCGGCTGCACACATCACATCCGGCCCGGGAGGCCCACTCGCATGCCGCACGGACGTTACGACCAACGAGTCCGGGCCCTCGTGGAGGTGCGTGGCGGCCCCGACGACTGGGACGAGGCGCAGCGGCGATTCGAGGTGCACGGCTGGCCGGTGCGCGGTTGCTCCGACGCCGGGGAGCGGCCCCGCGGATCGACACTCGATCCCGACCCGGAGACCCGTGTCTACGAGATCGAGGTTCGACTGTTCGGTGCCGCGAAGGCGTGTGACCGGGGCGCGGCGAGCAGGGTGCGGAAGGCCATGCGCAGCGCCAGGCTCGAGGCTTACGTGCGCCTGGCGGAGCCCATTCACCGCGACCGCGAGATGTTCTCGCACTGGCGGATCGTCGACAGTGAGCGCCGCCGCGCCTGTCCACCGCAATCCTGGCGTCGCTCAGCCTCACGGCTCGCTCTGCGGTGGGGAAGGTACGACGTGGGCGGCGTCGTGTCGGGAACCGCGCGTCAGGCTCTTCGACTGGCGAGGACGCACAGCCCTGACGTCATGGTGGCAGGGGTTCGGCCCCTCGACGGCCGCTGGCGTGGCACGGTGAGGTACTGGCCCGAGGAGGAGACCGAAGGCCGACTGTTCCACGCGGTGTCGTGGTCTCTGCTGGCTGCAGCGGCGCTGGCCTTCACAGTCGGCCGATCCGGTTTCACCTGGTGGTTCTGGGCGGCGGTGGTCGTCCTGAGCGCGACGTGTGCGCTGTGGGCGGGAGCGGGGCTGGTGCGGGAGGGCAGATGGTTCGGAGTGGTAGCCGCCCTACTGTTGCTGGCGTTCTTCGCTGCGTCCGGTCTGGGTCTGTTCAATGAGGAGAGGAACGGATGGACTCGCCGCCAGATCCTCATGACCGCTCTCGTGATGGGCGTGGGAACGGGCCTGTGGTTGCTCGTACGACAGTGGAGTTGGGGGGAGTGGGTAGCCTGGGCGGTCCCTTTCGTCGTGACCTTGGCCCTGTCCTCGTTCCTGGCCGCCGGCTCTGTGCTTCACGCCCTTTACGTGGACGGCCTGTCGCTCTCGCCGGACGACATCGAAGTACCGGTGGTCTGGCAGGTGCTGGCCGCCATGAAGCTGGTGGCGCTTCTCAGCCCCGTGCTGATCGTTCCCGCCTGGTGGGGAATCGCACGGCACCGGCATCATTTCTACGCGGTACCCGGTGAGCGGTTGAATGTGGCGTTGAACGCTTGCTTCTTCCTGCTGATGCTCGCCGTGGCCACCTTGCAGGCCCTTGATTCGGCACAGACGGCGGTGGAAAGGACGACCGAGGCTGCCAAGCGTGGCGACGTTCCACCGTCCTACTTCGGGATTGAACCGGAGTGGACGTGCGTCGAGCCTGCCGTTCCCCTCGCACGTCTCTCCGGCGAAGGGCCGCACCTAGTGCCCCGTCGTCCCTATCTGTCCTTCGGAGTGGCCGACGGCACCGCCATCCTGTGGGACCGGGCGACCCAGGAGCCGCTCAAGCTCAGCTCGTCCCAGGTACGGCTGACGCCCGCCGAGTCGGGGAAGAGCCGGTGCGTCACAGGCGGGCGTCACCGGACCTGACTATTCTCCGTACTCGCTCAGCAACTTGTTCAGATGGCGGATCTTGTCGACGTCGCCCTTCGGCAGGGGGTCACTGTTGTTGAAGTGCATGAAGTTGTTATGGATCCGGCGGATCTCCTACAGCCGCGCGATGAACACCTTGCGGTCGAGCGGCCATCCGAGCTGCTCCCACAGTCCCGGGTTCTCCAGCACCCGCTGGTAGTCGCCGACGGTCATATCACCGAACGAGGTGATGCGTTCACCCGCCGGGTGGCACAGGCCGGTGACCTCGGGCAGGGTGAAGGCTCCCGCGATGACCTGTCGCAAGCGGCGGTCCATTTCGCCGATCAGCAGGAAGTGTCCGGCCAGTTCGCCGTAGGCCTGGGCGACGTCCGCGGCGGTGACGATCCCGGCGATGGCGTTGCGCTGGTCCCTGACGAGTACGAAGTCGTGCTCGGCCAGCGTGGGGAGGACGTCGATCAGGTCGTGGTCGTAGCGGACCTCGCGTGCGTCCACGATGGCCTGGGAGAGGTGGGCGCCGGGGTCGGCATGTGGGGCGCGCGGGCTATGGATTTCCACGAGACGGATCCCCGCAAGTTGTGCGGACCGGCGAGGACGGGCAGCTGGGAGAAGTCGTGGAGCACCATCAGCGTGATGACCTCCTCGAACGTGGCCGTCGGCTTGACGCTGATGACACCGGCGAGGGCGGACGGCAGGGTGCCGACGGTCAATCCCGTCTCCCGTGAATCCAGCTCTTCGGACACTCCGGCCGGCACCGCGGCCGTCACCGGGAGCCCGGTGAGGGGAATGTCCTCCGGCTCCTCTTCCGCCCGCCTTGACCAGCCGGACCGTAGCGGTCAGGGACACCTTGTCGTACTCCGGAGAGGTGATCAGGCTGTGGTTGGCGAGTTCGGCCTCGATCTGGTCGTTGACGAGACCTCGACCCGTGGCGCCCCACCAGGCCAGCAACTCCTGCACCGACAGGGACACGGGTCGCCCTGACTCTGCCGATTCACGTGCCTCTTTCAGCCGCGTGTACCGCTCCCTGGGCGACACCGACGTCTGCTGCTGCTCTTCCGCCGCCGGGGAGTCGGCCTCCTCGGCCGCACGGTCGAGCAGTTCCTGACGCAGTTGCGTCAGGTATCTGCCGTCGTCGACCTGCCACGCCTCCCAGCCGTCGAACGACCCGTATCCGACGGCGACCATGGCGGCTTTGGAAGGCGAGCGGAACTCTTCTCCGTCCGAGAGCCGGATCCACCCCCCCCGGGGGCGACCGTCGCCTCGTGCGATTCACCGACCCGGGGTCGTACGAACTGCAGCCGCTCGCCTTCCTTGAGCAGTCCGCCGCTGACCAGGTCGGCGACGGTCACCCGCGGCCGTCGAGCAGGTAGCGGGCCCGGGACTGCGCTTCTCCGGACCCGGTGCTGGAGTCAATCATTTCACCTGTACCTTTGCCGCTGAACGGGGTTTAGGGGAAGCTGAAACTGTCGGCCTCAGAGGTGTCGGCCGATGTGGGCGATACGGATGGCCTTTTCCTCGTGGACGAGCCGGAAGTAGATCCACCCGGCACCTCGGTTGAGGTTTCCGTGGAGCTGGAAGCACTCGTCCTTGCCGTTGTCCTTCCAGATCCGGTCTTTGCGGGCGTTCTCGTGTTCCCCTCTGATGTTCGGGGCTTCCCAGTGCGGCCCGGTGGGGGAGGTGACGGGGTCCCATCGGGCCGCGGTCGCCTGGAGCTGTCGCAGCAACTGGCGAGCGCCCTTGAACCACTTCGGGTCGAGGTTTTCCAGGTCGGCCTGAACCCGGTCGAGGAACTGCAGGTTGGGGAAGAAGTCCGCGCACCGAGCCCACAGTTCCGCCCCGCTGGAGACGCGGTCCAGCCCTTCCAGCCGGCCCCACTGCTCGTGTTCGGCGAGGTGTGCCTTGCGGGAGGCGTGCCGCACATTCTCCCGGTACTCGTCTCCGACACTCTCCCCGGTCTCCAGATCCTCCGACAGTTCCTCGATGTGGAGTTCCAGCCAGGCCGCGTCCCAGTCCGGTGCGAGCGGGAGACTGACGGCAAGCCCGTCCGCCATCAGGGCCGCACCGAGTCCCTGGACATCGACCCCGTTGTGCCGGTGCAGATGTCGTCCCGGTCGGGCATCGCGGCCGCGTACAGAGCCGCGGTGAACGTAGTGCAGCGGTCGCGCATCCACCTTCGCGCATCGTGAGGTCAAGTCCGTACCGCAGGGGCTCTGACGCTCCGGCTGGACTCCGCTGCGTGATTCGGCTGAACAGCGGAGCCGGTGGGGAGCGGCCATGGTGATCAATTCAGAGATCGGGCCCCAACAGGGTCAGTCGCAGCAGTGCGGCGAGTGCCGGCACCGCGGGGACGGCGTACCACCACCTGCGGAGCCACTCAGCCTTGACGAACACCCACGTCAGCAGCGCCATCACAGAGCAGAAAGCCAAGCCGACGCCGGCTGCGACATGAGAGTTGGTGACGGCCTGCCGGTCCCAGGGGCCGTCCGGCTCGACCATGAAGGCCGTGAGCACGACGTAGCCGGTGACCAAGGTTGCCAGCGCGAGGACGACCGCGCACACACCGGTTCCGATCCGGCTGGAGACCCCCGGCCGTGGACTCTCGCGTGCCTCGGTGATCGAGTCTGCGCTTGAGCTCACCGCAGCGCCTCTTTCGCGTCGTCCAATTTCCTGTCGAAGCCCCGACCGTATCCCTGGGCGTTCGGGTCCTCGTAGTAGGGTCCGCCGGTGTAGCGGGCGGCCAGTTCCTGCATCTGGGCTCGGGTCATCTGTTCCGGCGGCACGTCGGCGAAACCGCTCTCGCCTTGAGCTGGGCCAGGTACTCCGAGGCGATGAAAATGTTCTTCGAGGGGTCCTTGACGGCGCCCACGACGACGTCCCGCTGCATGTCGGTGAGGTGGTGCGGGCCGTAGCCGAGCACCGGGATCGTGCCCTTGCCGATCAGGCGGATCGACTCCGGCTCGAACAGTTTGGCGTGCAGTGGCGTGCAGCGGCTCGAAGCGCAGGCCGATGTCCTCGCTGTTCTCCGGCTCACCCGTAACAGTGTCACTGTCGGAGGCCGGGCCGTGCGTGCGGCGGGAGCGGTAGCCCTCCTGGACCTTGCGGAAAGGCAGGTCCAGCGACCGTACAGGTACGTGCCCTGCCGGGACTTCTCGTCCACCAGGTCACGCTCGGCGATCAGTTCGCCGAGGCGGCCGAGGCCGTAGCCCTGCTGGTACTCGGGATGGCGGGCCCATCGGGCGAGAGCTGCCGCACCGGTACCGCAACAAGCTAGCCGGTTCCACTGACGGTGCGCGTCGCCCGAGCGGGCCTTGGGTCCCGGCTCAAAGTCCCGGAGAAGTCCCACAGGGGCCGCCACCCCCTCCCGCCCCACATGCAGGACAGGAGGGGTGCCGCAGCGGTCTTTCTCAAGACTTTCAGATGTCCCGGAAGATCTCGATCTGCGCGCCGACCGAGTTCAGGCGCTCGGCGAGGTCCTCGTAGCCGCGGTTGATCACGTAGACGTTCCGCAGTACCGAGGTGCCCTCGGCCGCCATCATCGCCAGCAGGACGACCACCGCCGGGCGCAGGGCCGGCGGGCACATCATCTCGGCGGCACGCCAGCGGGTCGGGCCCTCGACCAGCACGCGGTGCGGGTCCAGGAGCTGGAGGCGCCCGCCGAGACGGTTGAGGTCGGTGAGGTAGATCGCGCGGTTGTCGTAGACCCAGTCGTGGATCAGGGTCTGGCCCGAGGCGACCGCCGCGATGGCCGCGAAGAACGGCACGTTGTCGATGTTCAGGCCGGGGAACGGCATCGGGTGGATCTTGTCGATCGGCGCCTCCAGCTTGGAGGGCCGGACCGTGAGGTCCACCAGCCGGGTACGGCCGTTGTCCGCGGAGTACTCGGGGCTGCGGTCGTGGTCGAGGCCCATCTCCTCCAGGACCGCCAGCTCGATCTCCAGGAACTCGATCGGTACCCGGCGCACCGTCAGCTCCGACTCGGTGACCACGGCCGCGGCCAGCAGGCTCATCGCCTCGACCGGGTCCTCGGAGGGGGAGTAGTCGACGTCGACGTCGATGTTCGGCACGCCGTGCACGGTCAGTGTGGTGGTGCCGATGCCCTCCACCTCGACGCCCAGTGCCTCCAGGAAGAAGCACAGGTCCTGGACCATGTAGTTCGAGGAGGCGTTGCGGATGACGGTGACGCCGTCGTGCCGGGCGGCGGCGAGCAGCGCGTTCTCGGTCACCGTGTCGCCGCGCTCGGTCAGCACGATCGGCCGGTCGGGACGGACCGAGCGGTCGACCCGCGCGTGGTACTGGCCCTCGGTGGCCGCGATGTCCAGACCGAACCGGCGCAGCGCGATCATGTGCGGCTCGATGGTCCGCGTGCCCAGGTCGCAGCCGCCGGCGTACGGCAGCTTGAACTGGTCCATGCGGTGCAGCAGCGGGCCGAGGAACATGATGATGGAGCGGGTGCGGACGGCGGCCTCCGCGTCGATCGCCTCCATCTCCAGCTCGGCGGGCGGGACGAGTTCCAGGTCGACACCGTCGTTGATCCAGCGGGTGCGCACACCGATGGAGTTGAGCACCTCCAGCAGGCGGTACACCTCCTCGATCCGCGCCACCCGGCGCAGCACGGTGCGCCCCTTGTTCAGCAGCGAGGCGCACAGCAGGGCCACGCAGGCGTTCTTGCTGGTCTTCACGTCGATGGCGCCGGACAGACGGCGGCCGCCGACCACGCGCAGATGCATCGGACCCGCATAGCCGAGCGACACGATCTCGCTGTCCAGGGCTTCACCGATTCGGGCGATCATCTCAAGGCTGATGTTCTGGTTGCCGCGCTCGATGCGGTTGACCGCGCTCTGGCTGGTGCCGAGCGCCTCCGCGAGCTGCGTCTGTGTCCAGCCCCGGTGTTGCCGGGCGTCACGGATGAGCTTGCCGATGCGTACGAGGTAGTCGTCTGACATGAGGCTGAGGTTATCTCAGATATGAGATTGCGCTTGCCGGGGGGTCTGTTCGGGTGACCGCAGTGACGGTCCGTCAGCGGGGTTGCGCGCAACGGGATGCCGAGCGCCCGGAAAGATCCGGCAAATCACCCGATGTCGTATGGCGCACGGATGCCGAGGCAACCCCGGGGCGTGTGCGTCCCTCTCAGACCCCGAAGGGGGATACACATGAAGACCAAGACACCTCGGTACGTCGTCGCCGCGTTGCTCGTCGGCTGCTGTTCGCTCGTCTCCTGCGGTACGCAGCACGGAGAGGCCGGGCGGACCGGCGCGCCGGCACCGCGGGCGTCCGTGACCGACAGGAGCTGCGCTCTGGAGGAGGTCCCGGAGGACACCACGGACGACGACGGGGAACTCCCGGACACCACGTCCGACGACCAGGAACTCCCCGACACCACCAGTGACGACCAGGGGTCCGCCGGGGGTGACACGACGTCCGACGACCAGGAACTCCCCGACACCACCAGTGACGACCAGGGGGTGCCTGCGGGTGACACCACGGACGACGACGGCGCGGGCGTGCCGGCAGCCGGCCCGCACCGCTGGTTCCCGATGACGCGCGAGTTCCGCGCCCACCTGAAGGCGAGTGCCCGGAAGGCGGACGCCGCCGTCGCGGCCCACGTCGAGAAGGTCTGTATCCGCACGCCCGGGGGCGACGGCCGCACGGAGGCGGACGTGTGGGTCGACTACGGCGTGTGGGAGGACGACGAGCTGCAGCGCGCCGCGGAGGTGTTCGCCCGCTGGCGGCAGTCCGTGTACGGCGATCACGGTCATGTGACCGTCCTGGCTCCCGCCAAGATGGATGCCGAGCGCAGCTGGTAGCCGCCGCCCGGCCCGGCTCCGAACGCCCGCCGGGCCGGGTCGGGCATGACCAGGCCGCGCCCATGTACTAGTGTTATCTCGACATCGAGATATCTGCCGAGGCGCACCGTAGCCGCCACACCAGTAAGGCATACCTAACTTAGCCTGCCCTCACTGGATCGGCCAAGCCGGCGTGGCGGCACGATTGACGGTGGTACGCGCACATCAATGAAGGAGACTGTCGTGTCGGCGAACAGCTTCGACGCCCGCAGCACGCTGCAGGTGGGCGACGAGTCGTACGAGATCTTCCGGCTGGACAAGGTGGAGGGCTCGGCCCGCCTGCCGTACAGCCTCAAGGTCCTGCTCGAGAACCTGCTCCGCACGGAGGACGGCGCGAACATCACCGCCGACCACATCCGCGCCCTCGGCAGCTGGGACTCGCAGGCCCAGCCGTCCCAGGAGATCCAGTTCACGCCGGCCCGCGTGATCATGCAGGACTTCACCGGCGTGCCCTGTGTCGTGGACCTCGCCACGATGCGTGAGGCCGTGAAGGAGCTGGGCGGCGACCCGGCGAAGATCAACCCGCTGGCGCCGGCCGAGCTGGTCATCGACCACTCCGTCATCGCCGACAAGTTCGGCACCAACGACGCCTTCAAGCAGAACGTCGAGCTGGAGTACGGCCGCAACAAGGAGCGCTACCAGTTCCTGCGCTGGGGCCAGACCGCGTTCGACGAGTTCAAGGTCGTCCCGCCGGGCACCGGCATCGTCCACCAGGTGAACATCGAGCACCTGGCCCGCACGGTGATGGTCCGGGGCGGACAGGCCTACCCCGACACCCTGGTCGGCACCGACTCGCACACCACCATGGTCAACGGCCTCGGCGTCCTCGGCTGGGGCGTCGGCGGCATCGAGGCCGAGGCCGCCATGCTCGGCCAGCCGGTCTCCATGCTCATCCCGCGCGTCGTCGGCTTCAAGCTCACCGGCGAGCTGCCCACCGGCACCACGGCCACCGACCTGGTGCTGACCATCACCGAGATGCTGCGCAAGCACGGTGTCGTCGGCAAGTTCGTCGAGTTCTACGGCGAGGGCGTGGCCGCCACCTCGCTCGCCAACCGCGCCACCATCGGCAACATGTCGCCGGAGTTCGGCTCCACCGCCGCGATCTTCCCGATCGACGACGAGACCCTGAACTACCTGCGCCTGACCGGCCGCTCCCCGCAGCAGGTCGCGCTCGTCGAGGCCTACGCCAAGGAGCAGGGCCTCTGGCTGGACCCGAAGGCCGAGCCGGACTTCTCCGAGAAGCTCGAGCTGGACCTGTCCACGGTCGTCCCCTCCATCGCCGGCCCGAAGCGCCCGCAGGACCGCATCGTCCTCGCGAACGCCGCCGAGCAGTTCAAGAGCGACGTCCGCAACTACGTCGACGTCGTGGACGAGGCGGGCCAGGAGTCCTTCCCGGCCTCCGACGCCCCGGCCGTCACCCCGAACGGTGCCCCGTCCAACCCGGTCACCGTGACCGCCCCCGACGGCACGAGCTACGAGCTGGACCACGGTGCGGTGACGGTCGCGGCCATCACCTCCTGCACCAACACCTCCAACCCGTACGTCATGGTCGCCGCCGCCCTGGTGGCCAAGAAGGCGGTCGAGAAGGGCCTGACCCGCAAGCCCTGGGTCAAGACCACCCTCGCCCCGGGTTCGAAGGTCGTCACCGACTACTTCGAGAAGGCGGGCCTGACCCCCTACCTCGACAAGGTCGGCTTCAACCTCGTCGGTTACGGCTGCACCACCTGCATCGGCAACTCCGGCCCGCTGCCGGAGGAGGTCTCCAAGGCCGTCAACGACCACGACCTCGCGGTCACCTCGGTCCTCTCCGGCAACCGGAACTTCGAGGGCCGTATCAACCCCGACGTCAAGATGAACTACCTGGCGTCCCCGCCGCTGGTCGTCGCGTACGCCATCGCGGGCTCCATGAAGGTGGACATCACCCGTGACGCCCTGGGCGCCGACCAGGACGGCAACCCGGTCTTCCTGAAGGACATCTGGCCCTCCGAGGCCGAGGTGAACGACGTCGTCGCCAACGCCATCGGCGAGGACATGTTCTCCAAGTCCTACCAGGACGTCTTCGCCGGCGACGCCCAGTGGCAGTCGCTCCCGGTCCCGACCGGCAACACCTTCGAGTGGGACGCCGAGTCGACCTACGTCCGCAAGCCCCCGTACTTCGAGGGCATGGAGATGGAGCCGGCCCCGGTCACCGACATCGCCGGTGCCCGTGTGCTCGCCAAGCTGGGCGACTCGGTCACCACCGACCACATCTCCCCGGCCGGCGCCATCAAGGCCGACACCCCGGCCGGCCAGTACCTCACCGAGCACGGTGTGGAGCGTCGTGACTTCAACTCCTACGGCTCCCGCCGGGGCAACCACGAGGTCATGATCCGCGGCACGTTCGCCAACATCCGCCTGCGCAACCAGATCGCGCCGGGCACCGAGGGCGGCTACACCCGCGACTTCACCCAGGCCGACGCGCCGGTGTCGTTCATCTACGACGCCTCCCGCAACTACATCGCGCAGGGCATCCCGCTGGTCGTCCTGGCCGGCAAGGAGTACGGCTCCGGCTCGTCCCGCGACTGGGCGGCCAAGGGCACCGCGCTGCTCGGCGTGAAGGCCGTCATCGCCGAGTCGTACGAGCGCATCCACCGCTCGAACCTCATCGGCATGGGCGTCCTGCCGCTGCAGTTCCCGGAGGGTGCCTCCGCCGCGTCCCTCGGTCTGACCGGCGAGGAGACCTTCTCCATCTCCGGCGTCACCGAGCTGAACGACGGCACCACGCCGCGCACGGTCAAGGTCACCACCGACACCGGTGTCGAGTTCGACGCGGTCGTCCGCATCGACACCCCCGGCGAGGCCGACTACTACCGCAACGGCGGCATCATGCAGTACGTGCTGCGCAGCCTGATCCGCAAGTAGGCGGCCCAGGCAGGCGGTTCAGGGCCGCATCCCCGGCACCGGGGGTGCGGCCCTTCGCCGTCCCCTCCCGCCCTGCGCCCTCCGGGTTCCGCCCTTCGCCCTACGCGCTTCCGCGTTCCACGTTCCGCCTTCCGCGCTCCGCCTTCCTCCGCCCCCTACCGAGCAGGGTGTCGAGCCGAAAGAGCGCCCGAAGGCGTAGGCCACTTCGACCGGTTCGGGTATGGAAGAAAAGGGCAGGCGTCTCCTACGCTTGGTCCTGGTAGCTGAGAGTAGTCTTATGGGTGCCACGGGTGGTGGGGACGTATCGGGGGTCCGTCCCGCTTTTCGGGGTACTCGCCTGCGGCAGTGCACAACCGTCCACTAACATGAACGGGGCCCGCAGTCCAGGCACATCGGGGGAGCAGGAGGGGCTGAGGTGGGGCATGTGTGGCAACGAGAACGAATGCCTGGAGGTCGCCGTGCGGGAGGACCTGGTCTTCGCGCGCGACTCCAAGCATCCTCGGTCCGCACCGCTGTCCTTCACCGCTGTCGCCTGGACGGAGTTCCTCCGTGCCGTCACCCGAGTGGATCCGCACGGCCTGTGACGTTCTCATCGAGCCATCGGCGACTGGTAGGGGGACTTATGCGTGCCGAGGCATCTGCAGTGCAGCATGCGGGAGAAGACCGGACACCGAGGCCCAGACGGACCGTCACCGGGGCGGTCGCGCTCTCCGTGGGCGCGGGCGCGGCGGCCACGCTGGCGGCGGCACTCGCCTCGATGCTCGTGGACAGCGTGACGGCGCGACGGATCCTGTGGGTGGCCGTCGCCGTCGCCGTGGCCGTAGGGGCGGGCATGTGGTGGGCCGAGGGCGGACTTACGGCGTCCCGACCTGATTCTGATCGTCTTGCGCACCGTTCTGCGCCTGGTTCCCCGGAGCGGTAGCCGCGGCATCGCGCTGTTTGCGCCGCTTGCGCATCAGTCCGGTCGCCAGTGCGATCAGGGCGGTCCCCACGAACGTGCCGGCCACGGTGGCTATCTTCGGCCAGGGCAGATGCAGGTGCCCGGCCGCGTGCAGCGACACGAGGGTCCAGCCCGTTATCGCGGAGAAACCGAGGAGCACCACGCCCGCGATCAGCGCGACTTGCACCTTCCACCCGTGGTCCGCCCTGCCGCGGGCCTTCTCCAGCGCTATCTGATTCCGGCCGCGCGCCTCCTCTATCGCCATCAGATTCCGGGCCAGCTCCTGGCTCTGCATCGCCTGAGCCTTGAGCTCCTCGTCGGACAGTCCGGCTCCCTGAGCACCCTGTCCGCTGGTGAGGGCAAGGTTCTGCAGACCTTGCCATATCGACCTGAAGACCACGTCGGTCCTCCCCCTGGCTCCGCCGCCACGGATTCCGCGTGTACTAGCGGGTCCCGAGGTCCTGCTTGATGCGACCGATCAGGTCGAGGGACTCGGTGTCACCGAGCGCAAGATCCATGATCGCTTGGAAGCACTCCTGATAGCGGGCCAGCAGCTCCATGTCCTCGCCGCCGGTCATGCTGCCCGCCGCGTACTCCAGATACAGCAGATCGTCGTCGTCCGGGAATCCCAGCAGGACGAAGCTGCCCAGGGTGCTGTAGTGCGCGCCGGCCGAGAAGGGCAGCACGCGCAGACGCACCCGGTCGCGGGCGCCGAGGTCGAGCAGGTGCTCCAGCTGCGCGGCGAGCACGTCCGTCCCGCCGATCTCCCGGCGTACCGCGGCCTCGTCCAGGACGAGCGTGGCGGCGGGCCCCTTGGCACCGTCGAACATCCGCTGCTGCCGCTCCATCCGCAGGTCCACGACGCGCCGGGCCCGTTCCGGCTCGAGGCCGCGCGGTGCGAGGAGCGCCTCGGCGTAGCCGCGGGTCTGGAGGTGTCCCGGGACGACGATGGGGTGGTACGTGCTCAGGGACGTCGCGGCGCTCTCGTAGCCCAGGTACTGCGCGAACTGCGGGGTGACGACCTCGTGGTACTTGGACCACCAGCTGGGTCCCTTGCTTCCCCGCGCCGCCTCCTCCAGCTCGTGGACCCGGTCCGGGTCGGTGACTTCGTACAGACCCAGCAGCGCCCGCAGGTCGCTGACGGACACGCTGACCGTGCCGGTCTCCACACGGATCAGCTTCGACTGCGACCACTCGACCCGCTCCGCGGCCTCGCGCTGGCTCAGCCGGGCGTTCTCACGTGCCTGTCGTAGGGCAAGGCGCAGTTTGCGCCGATTGAGGCTGGGGTCCACAGGGGGTGTCATCGCCGCTCCTTCGACCGTGCACGTACCCCGAACCCGATCGGCCATGCACAGAAAGCTCCAAGCTGTCGGACATCTTCATTATGCCCGTAGCTTTCTGCATAGAGCTGATAGAGCATGGCGCGGATTCCGGGCACTGCTCGTCTGCCCCCTTCGCCCCCCTCAACGCACGACGGACCGCCCCGGATCCCGGAAAGCCGCCCCTGTTGCACCGGGCGGGGGCAAAGGGGCGCACAAGGGGGGCGTGAAACGTTGACGGGGGCGCATCTCGCGCCCCACGGCGGGACCCGGCCGGCCGGGAGCCCCTCGGCAGGTCCGCTCAGTCGGCCAGGAGCGCGTCGAGGTCCGGCACGGCCAGTTCGGCCCAGATCACCTTGCCGTGCGGCGAGTACCGGGTGCCCCAGCGCTCGGCCAGCTGGGAGACCAGGAACAGGCCCCGGCCTCCCTCGTCCATCGACGCGGCGTACCGCAGGTGCGGCGAGGTGCTGCTGCCGTCGCTCACCTCGCAGATCAGCACGCGGTCCCGGATCAGCCGTACGTGGATCGGGTCGGAGCCGTAGCGGATCGCGTTGGTGATCAGCTCGCTCAGTACGAGTTCCATGCCGAAGCCCAGTTCGGCCAGGCCCCACTCCTCGAGCTTGCCGGACACCGCCTGACGCATCCCCGACACGGCCGCCGGATCGCGCGGCACGTCCCAGTCGGCGACGCTCCCGGCGGGCAGCGCGTGGGTGCGGGCGATGAGCAGGGCGACGTCGTCCTTGGGGCGTTCGGGCAGCAGCTCGGCCAGCACCGCCCCGCAGCTCTCCTCCGGAGAACGGCCGGGGTGCCCCGCCAGCGCCCGGCGCAGCAGCTCCATGCCCTCGTCCAGGTCGCGCTCGCGGTCCTCGATGAGGCCGTCGGTGTACAGGACGAGCTGGCTGCCCTCGGCCAGCTCCAGTTCGCCCGTCTGGAACGGCAGGCCGCCCAGGCCCAGCGGCGGCCCGGCGGGCACGTCGGCGAAGGTGACACTGCCGTCGGGCGCGACGAGCGCGGGCGCCAGGTGCCCGGCCCGGGCCATGACGCAGCGGCGGGTCACGGGGTCGTAGATGGCGTACAGACAGGTGGCGCCCACGATCTCCCCGGCCGTCTCCGGACAGACCTCGTCCTGGTCGATGCGGCCGACCAGCTCGTCCAGATGGCTGAGCAGCTCGTCGGGGGGCAGGTCGAGCGTCGAGAAGTTGTGCACAGCGGTCCGCAGCCGGCCCATCGTCGCCGCGGCGTGCAGACCGTGTCCGACCACGTCGCCGACGGCGAGCGCGACTCGTCCGCCGGGCAGCGGGATCACGTCGAACCAGTCGCCGCTGACGCCCGACTGGGCGGGCAGATAGCGGTAGCCGACGTCCAGGGCGCTCTGCTCGGGCAGGGCCCGCGGCAGCAGACTGCGCTGGAGGGTGACCGCCAGCGCGTGCTCACGGGTGTACCGGCGGGCGTTGTCGATGCTGACCGCGGCCCGGGCCACCAGCTCCTCGGCGAGGGACAGCTCCTCCTCGTCGAAGGGCTCCCGTTTGGACCGCCAGAAGTTGGCCATGCCCAGCACGACACCGCGGGCCCGGATCGGGGCGGTGATGAGCGAGTGGATGCCGTAGTCCAGGATCTGCCGGGTCCGCTCCGGGTCCTGCGCGAGCCAGCCCTCGGCGGTCGACAGGTCGGTGACCAGCTCGGAGCGGCCGGAGTCGTAGCCGCGCGCCTGGGGCGTGGACGGCAGGAAGTCGATCAGCCGGCCCCGTTCGTAGAGGGGGTGGTCGTCCCGGATGCCGCCCAGGGCGACGCGCCGCATGTCCGTCGCGGTGGGCGCCGGCTCCTCGCCGTGCAGCACGCCGTCGGCCAGGTCCACGGTGACGAAGTCGGCGAACCGCGGGACGGCCACCTTCGCCAGCTCGTCGGCCGTGCCGACCACGTCGAGCGTGGTGCCGATGCCGAGGCCCGCGTCGTACAGCAGCTCCAGCCGTTCCCGGGCGACCTCCGCCCGGCCCGAGACGGCCTGCAGTTCGGTGGAGTCGCGGAGCGTCACCACATTGCTCCCGGAGCAGGCGCCGCCGTCCGTGTGCCGCTGGTTGACCGCCAGCAGGCGTCCGCCCGCGAAGTGCACCTCGTCGCTGGCCTCGCGGCCGGAGACGAGCAGTTCGACCGTGGCCGGGTCGAGGCCCGACAGCTCCCGCACATTGCGGCCCTCGGCCTCCGCGGGCAGCTCCAGCAGGCGCATCGCCTCGTCGTTGGCGAGAAGCAGCTGTCCGTCGTCGGCGACGATGAGCACGCCCTCGCGCACCGAGTGCAGCACCGTGTCGTGGTGCTCGTACATCCGGGTCATCTCGTCCGGGGCCAGGCTGTGGGTCTGCCGCCGCAGCCTGCGGCCCACCAGGGCCGTTCCTCCGGTGGACACCGCGAGGGCCCCGGCACCGGCGGCCAGGATGATCGGCAGCTGCCGGTCCACCTGGCTGGTCACGTTCTTCACCTTCATCCCCGCGGAGACCAGCGCGATCACGTTGCCGTCGTCGTCCCGGACGGGCACGGTCGCCTGCACCTCGTTCCCGAGCGGACCGTGGACGCTCTCCGTGTAGACCTTCCCGGCCAGGGACGGCTCGATCTCGCCGACGAAGCGGTGGCCGATCTTGCCCGGCATGGGATGGGTGTACCGGATGCCCTTGGTGTCCATGACCACGATGAAGTCGACACCCGCGGACTTCCGTCCCGCCTCGGCGAGCGGCTGGAGCGTCTTGGAGGGGTCGGGACTCTGCAGTGCCTCCTCGATGCCAGGGGAGTGCGCGAAGGTCTGTGCGACGGCTATGGAACGCCGTCTGGCCTCCGTGCTGGTGTCACGTTCCGACTGCAGGACGAGTGCGATGACACCGCAGACGACAAGGAGCACGACGAGGGCCACCTGCACGAGCAGGACCTGTCCGGCGACGCTGCGCGGGCTCCTGCCGACCACGGCACGCCATGCCGTACGCCTGAACCGGGCGAAAAGGTCCGACATGCGGCATTTGTAGCACCGGGTCAACTCTGTGACTACGGGGGTCCACGAGTTGGACGCATGTTTTGCGGCCCCATATACCCCGTGTATTCACTTTCGCCTCAAAAATCACGCTGCGTCGCACTCCGGGAGGTGCTCGGTGTGCTCGGGGCGGACCCGGTGGGGGTGGCGCACCGGGTCCGCGAGCCGGGCAGGCGAGGGGGGCGGGATGCCTGCCCGGAGGGAAACGGCCCAAGAAAGTGAAAAATTACGCGGCTTGTGCGCCCGACCGGGGCGCGACAACGTTGTCTTCTGGTCTGTACATGACTCTACCGCCTCAACGGACAACGATGTCAACCCACTTGGCTTAGCCCTTCCGGGTGATGCCGGCGTGCGCCTGCGCGGGGGAACGCGGTCTTCCGTGGTACGGCTGGCGCACGCTACTGTCCCTGCGGCTTGTGCGACCCGTGGTGCGCGACCCGTCCGTCAGGAGGAAGGGCCGCGCCATGCGTTTCAGACCCATGTCCCTGCTGCTGGCCGCGCTGCTCACGGCCGCAGGCGTCACCGCACCCCCCGCCCTCGCGGCGGCCGCATCCCCGACCGGCCTCGTCAAGGACCCCACCCCGTACGTCGATCCGCTGATCGGCACCAGGAACGGCGGAGACGTCTTCCCGGGCGCCGTCGTGCCCTTCGGGATGCTCTCCTGGAGCCCCGAGAACACCCGCGGCGACGCGACGCGCACCGCCGCCCCCGGCGGCTACCAGTACGACGCCACCCGCATCCGCGGCTTCAGCCTCACCCACATGTCCGGCACCGGCTGTGCGGGCGGCAGCGGGGACGTCCCGTTCTTCCCGTACCCCGGCGAGGTCACCTCCTCCCCGGCCGACGACACCGGGGACACCGTCTACGCCGCGGACTTCCGCCACGCCGACGAGACCGCCGGACCCGGCCACTACGAGGTCGGCCTGGCCTCCGGCGTCACCGCCGACCTCACCGCCACCGCGCGCACCGGCTCGGCCCGCTTCACCTACCCGGCCGGCAAGCCCGCCTCCCTCCTCGTGCGCACCGCCAACTCCGAGGTGGGCTCGCAGGACTCGACGGTCACGATCGACCCGGACACCCGGACCGTCTCCGGCTCGGTGACCTCCGGGAACTTCTGCGGCTACCTCGACCCCGAGGGCCGGCGCTCCTACTACACCCTCTTCTTCACCGCCCGCTTCGACCGTGCCTTCAAGGCCACCGGCACCTGGCACGACGACAAGCTCGACCCCGGCTCGCTCAAGACCTCCGGCGGCACCGGCGGCTTCGCGCAGGGCGGGCGGCCGGTCGCGGGGAAGGGCGCGGGCGGCTACGTCGAGTTCGTGCCCGGCGACGGTCCGGTCGGCGTCAAGGTCGGCATCTCCTACGTCAGCGAGGCCGCGGCCGCGGCGAACCTCGCCGCCGAGAACCCGCCGGGGCGTTCCTTCGACGCCGTCCGGGACCAGGCCCGGCTGGCCTGGCGAAGGCGTCTGGGCGCCGTCCGGGTCGGCGGCGGCACGCACGCCGAGCGCACCACCTTCTACACCGCGCTGTACCACGCGCTGCTGCACCCGAACGTCATCAGCGACGCCGACCGCCGGTACCGCGGCAGCGACGGCGAGGTGCACACCGTCGGCCGCGGCCACCGGGCCCAGTACGGCACCTTCTCCGGCTGGGACGTGTACCGGGACCAGGTGCAGCTGCTGACCCTCCTCGACCCGCGCACCGGCTCGGACATCGCCCAGTCCCTGTACGAGCTGGCCCGGCAGAACGGCGGCGTCTGGGACCGCTGGCTGCACGGCGCGAGCGGCACCCACGTCATGAACGGCGACCCCTCGCCCACCGCCCTGGCCGGCATCCGCGCCTTCGGCGGCACCGGCTTCGACCTGCGCGGCGCACTGGACTCGCTGGTGCGGGCGGCCACGGTGCCGACCGCGCAGGACAGGTCGCCGGCCGGCAAGCCGGTGCTGTCCGTGGGGCAGCGGCCCTCCCTGGACCGGTACCTGGCCGAGCACTACATGCCGTCGGTGTCCAACGCCTGGGGCGGCGCCGCCGAGACCCTGGAGATGTCCACGGCCGACTTCTCCCTCGCCCAGCTCGCCTCCGCGGCGGGGCGCAGGAGCACGGCGGCCGGCTTCGCCCGGCGCGCCCAGTGGTGGCAGAACAACTTCAACATCGCCGCCGACCCGGGCGGCGGCTACATCGCCAACCGCAAGGCCGACGGCAGCTGGGTCACCGGCTTCACCCCGGACACCGGCAACGGGTTCGTGGAGGGCACGGCCGCCCAGTACACCTGGATGGTCCCGCACGACCCGGCCGGCCTCTTCGCCGCGATGGGCGGCAAGGACAGGGCCGTCGCCCGCCTCGACGGCTTCTTCCACAACGCGGACGGCAGCTGGGCCTTCACCGGCGACGGCGGCACAAAGTCCGAGCTGGACAACGAGCCGTCGATCAACGTGCCGTACCTGTACGCCTACGCGGGCGCCCCCTACAAGACGCAGGAGACCGTCCGCGCGGCCATGCGGCAGCTGTGGTCCACCGAGCCCGGCGGCATCCCGGGCAACGACGACCTCGGCGCGATGTCCGCCTGGTACGTCTTCTCGGCCCTCGGCATGTACCCGCAGGTGCCGTCCCGCTCCGAACTCGTGCTGGCCTCACCGCTGTTCGAGCGGATCGAGATCGACCGGCCGCACGGCAACGACATCTCCGTGCACGCGACCGGTGCCGCGGCCGACGCACCGTACGTCCGCTCCCTCGAGGTCGACGGCCGGAGCAGCGACCGCCCCTGGCTGCCCGCCTCGTTCGTCCGGGACGGCGGCCGGCTGGACTTCATCCTGTCCGGTACCCCGGACCGCGGCTGGGGTGCGGACAGCCCGCCGCCGTCCTTCCGCGAGGGCGAGCAGCCGTACCAGATCGGCGTCGGCCCCACCGCCGCCACGCTCGCGCCCGGCGACAGCACGAAGATCACCGTCCGCGCGCTGGCCCTGACCGGCGGCACCGGCCCCGAGGTCCGGTTCAGCACGAAGACCCCGGCCGGGATCACGGCCACGCCCGCCCGGGGCACGGTCACCGACGGCGCCCAGGAGATCACCCTCACGGCGGCGGAGGACGCCCGGCAGGGCTTCGCCGACGTCGAGGTGCAGGTCACCTCGGACGACACCTCCTACGAGCAGCCGGTGTCGCTCACCGTCGCCGCGCCGGGCACCCTCCTCGCCGCCTACGACAACACCGGCATCTCCGACGACGACGGGGAGCACGACGAGGCCGACTTCGACGGCGGCGGCTGGAGCTACTCCCGCCAGGCGCTCGCCGCGGCCGGCCTCACCCCGGGCGGGCAGGCCACGGTCGACGGCCTCGCCTTCACCTGGCCCGCCTCACCCGCCGGCCGCCCCGACAACGCCACGGGAGCCGGGCGGACCGTCCGGCTGCCCTCCGCGGCGAGCCGGCTGTCCTTCATCGGCAGCGCGGTCAACGGCGACCAGCGGACCAAGGTCACCGTCACCTACACGGACGGCACGACCGACACCGTCGACCTGTCCTTCACCGACTGGACCCTCGGCGGCGGAGGCGGCACCGTGCAGTTCGGCAACGAGGTCGTCGCCAGGACCGCGTACCGTAACGTCGCCGGCGCCGACAAGGACCCGGTGGCGACGTACGTCTTCGCCACCGAGCCGTTCCGGGCCCCGGCGGGCAGGCAGATCGCGAGCGTCACGCTCCCGCACAACAGTGACCTGCACGTGTTCACCCTCGCCACGGGCTGACCCCCCGCACGGCGGAGCGGCCCGCACCCGGAACCCGGGTGCGGGCCGCTCCTCGTCGCCCCTTTTCCGCGCCGTGACGGTCAGGACAGCAGCTCCACCTCCGCCAGTGTCGACTCGCCGTCCAGGACCAGGCGGTACCTGGTGTACGTGCCGGGTGCGGCGATGGTGAAGGCGCGGGTCTGGCGGTCCCAGGCGAACGACTCGCCGGAGCGGCGGTCCAGGGTCCGCCAGGCCGTGCCGTCGGCGGATCCCTGGAGGGTCCAGCCGGCCGGCGCCTTCGACCGGTCCGCCCCCGAGGTCAGCGTGTACTGCACCGGTTTCACGGCGTTCCGCACGGGCAGCTCCGCCGAGGTCACCGTCGCGCTGGTGGCCGAGGTGTCGTCGAAGAGCGCACCCCCGCCCTCGACGACGTCCGCCCGGGGCACCGGCACCTTGTCGTCCTGGCTGATGGAGACCGGTGCCGCGCCCTCGCCCGTGCCCCAGGCCGACGGCCTGTCACCCATGAAGAACTCCAGCACGCCCCCCTTGGCCAGCAGCGAGTGGGGCAGAGAGGTCGACTTCCAGGGGTGGCCGTCGAGCGTCACGCCCTGTACGTAGACGTTCTTCGCGCTGTTGCGCGGCGCCCGCACCACCAGGTCCCTGCCGTTCTCCAGGTGCACGGTGACCTGCTTGAACAGCGGGGAGCCGATGGAGTACTCGCCGCTGCCCATCACCAGCGGGTAGAAGCCGAGCGCGGAGAAGAGGTACCAGGCCGACTGCTCGCCGTTGTCCTCGTCGCCGTGGTAGCCCTGCCCGATCTCGCTGCCGGTGTAGAGCCGGGACAGCGCCTCGCGCACGTAGGCCTGCGCCTTCCAGGGCTCGCCGGCCGCGTCGTACATGTAGATGACGTGGTGCGCGACCTGGTTGGAGTGGCCGTACATGCCCATCCGGACGTCCCGGGCCTCGGTCATCTCGTGGATGACCCCGCCGTAGGAGCCGACGTAGTCGGGGGAGGCCGTCTCCGGGGTGCCGAAGTACTCGTCGAGCTTGTCCGCGAGACCCTGCCGGCCGCCGTACAGACTGGCGAGACCCCGGCTGTCCTGCGGGGCGGTGAAGGCGTAGCCCCAGCCGTTGGTCTCGGTGTAGTCGTAGCCCCACACGCGCGGGTTGTACGCCGAGGACGGCACGCGCCAGTCGCCCTTGGCGTCCCGGCCCTGGAAGAAGCCCGCCTTCGGGTCGAACAGCTCGACGTAGTCCTGGGCCCGGTTAAGGAAGTACTGCGACTCCTCCCGGTAGCGTTTCTCGCCGGTCTTCCGGTAGAGCGCCTCGCCCATCTTCGCGATGCCGTAGTCGTTGACGTAGCCCTCCATCGCCCAGGACAGGCCCTCGTGGGTGTCGGTGGAGGTGTAGCCGAGGAACGGCGAGGTGCTCATGCCCTTGCGGCCGACGCCCGACATCGGCGGGACGACGGTCGCGTTCTTCACGGCCGCGTCGTACGCCGCCTTCGCGTCGAACTTCACACCCTTGACGTACGCGTCGGCGAACGCCACGTCCGAGGAGGTGCCGGTCATCAGGTCGGCGTAACCGGGGGACGACCAGCGGGAGGTCCAGCCGCCGTCCTTGTACTGCTGCACGAACCCGTCGACCATCTCGCCCGCCTGGGACGGCGACAGGAAGGAGTACGCCGGCCAGGTGGTCCGGTAGGTGTCCCAGAAGCCGTTGTTGACGTACACCTTGCCGTCGACGATCTTCGCACCCGTGTGGGTCGGGGTGTCCGGACCCGGCATGGGGGAGAAGGGCGAGGCGTAGCGGTCCTTGCCGTCTACCTTCTCGAAGCCCGAGTTCGGGTACAGGTACAGCCGGTACATGCCGGAGTAGAGCGTGGTCAGCTGGTCCGCGGTCGCGCCCTCCACCTCGACCTTGCCGAGCAGTTTGTCCCAGGCCTGCCGGGCGTGCGCCCTGACGCCGTCGAAGGACATGCCGTCCGGCACCTCCCGGCGCAGGTTCTCCTTCGCCTGGTCGACGCTGATGAGCGAGGTGGCCAGGCGCAGGGTGACGGTGCGGTCGGCGCCCGCGGCGAAGCGCAGGAAGCCCTTGACCCCGCTGGATCCGCCGTCCGTCACCGGCTTGTCGAACTCGCCGTACACGAACAGCCGGGTCGCGCCCGTGGACAGGCCGGACTTCACGTCCGAGTAGCCGGTGAAGCCGCCGTGCTCCTTGTCGAGTGTCAGGCCCGCCTGCTCGGTGACGTTGTCGAACAGCACGCTCGCGTCGTCACCGGGGAAGGTGAAGCGCATCACGGCCGCGTGGTCGGCCGGCGCCATCTCGGCCTTGAGGCCGTTCTCGAACCGCACCCCGTAGTAGTAGGGCCGCGCGGTCTCGTTCTCGTGCCGGAACGGCAGTTCCCGCGCCTCGCGCCCGGTGTCCGGGGTGCCGGACGCGGCCGACGGCATCACCTGGAAGGTCTGCCGGTCCCCCATCCAGGGGCTCGGCTCGTGGCTCGCGCTGAACGCCTGGAGCGTCGGCAGGTTGTCGGCGTTGTTCGCGCGCGCGTACTCGTACAGCCAGCTGAGCGAGGACGCGTTGGTCACCGGCGTCCAGAAGTTGAAGCCGTGCGGCAGCGCCGTCGCCGGGAAGTCGTTGCCGCGCGAGAAGCTGCCGCTGGAGTTGGTGCCGCGGGTGGTCAGCGCGTAGTCCGCCAGATGCGCCTTCGGCTTCTCCGGTGCCACCGGCTTCAGGGCCACGTCGTCCAGCCAGCCGCGGAACTTCGCCGGGCCGTCGGGGGAGTCGTAGGCCACCAGGATCCGGTCGACCGTCTTGCCGGCGGCCACCGAGCCGATCTGCGCGGACACGTCGTTCCACTGGTTGACGTACAGCGCCTTCGAGGCGCCCTGGCCGCGCGGGGTGAGCGGGAAGCCGCGCTGGTCCAGCGCGCGCAGGCCGCTCAGATAGGTGCCGTCGGTGAAGGCCAGGTCGACGGCGACATGGGTGGCGTCGTAGTCCCGGTCGCCGTCGGCCATCGACGGGAAGATGCGGTAGGACAGCCGGGTGTCGCCGCCGACCTTCACGTTCACGTCGAAGACCTTGTTGAACGAGTACGCCCGGCCGTCCGCGGTGTGCCGTCCGGCGTAGCGCAGCGCACGCTTTCCGGTGAAGCCGGCCCGCGCCTTGGCGGTCGGCGAGCCGCTCGGGCCCTTGTCGACCAGGGTCAGCATGTCCTGCGGCACCGGGCCGCCCCCGCCGCCGGTGGAGAACTGCACGTCGGCGAGTTGCAGGATGTCCGGGGCGCCGTTGTTCGCGGTGACCTCCAGCCGGAAGTGCTGGTACTCGACCGGTTCGGAGAGGTCGTAGGACTTCGTCTGGAAGCGCTCGGAGAAGTTCTGGCCCGAGCGGGTGTCGAGCGCCTTCCAGTCCTTGCCGTCGGTGGAGCCCTTAAGGGTCCAGTCCCTGGGGTCGCGCTCGTCGTAGTCGTTGGCCGAGGTGAGCGCGTACGTCGCTATCTTGATCGGCTTGTCCAGGTCGAACTCCACCCAGCCGGTGGGCTCGAAGGCCAGCCACTTGGTGCCGGGTTCGCCGTCGACGAGGTTCTCCTTCACCTCGCCGGCGCCGGCGTTCTCGGCGCTCGCCCGGACCTCGGTGACATGGTCGGTCACATTGCCCGGGATGCCGGTGCTGTAGCCGCCGTCGACGCCGGAGGCGCGCTTGCCGCCGTCCGGACCGGTGTCGACGGTGTTCAGCCAGTCCGGCGCCGGCTCGCCCGACTCGAACGAGGATGCGAACTCCCGGTCGGCCGCCGGCGCCTTGGCGGGCAGGGCGACCGCCGCGCCCTGCGCGCCGGCGGCCATGACAAAGGCGGCCGTGAGGACGGCCGCCGGACCCCATTTGTGCCGAGTTCTCCGCTGCATCTACGGATTTCCCCTCCTGCGCCCCTCCAGACAACGTTGTCAGCAACCGGGCGCAGGAACCAGTAGGTGGTCAAGTGGGCGGTGATGTCAAGGGTGTTGGCTGTGGCATTCAGGGAGTCGTGTCGTCGATTTCCCGTGCGAAGCGCGTGGCCCCGCCCGGTATTTCCGTGAGGTCTCAACTCGGAAAAGACCGATGGCGAACCTTGCATTCGATCTTGCTCCGCCGACGGGAAGTGGACTATACCTGTCGGCGTTTCCCGCACGACCCTGCACTACCCGACAGCGGTGCCGGGGAGGATCCGGTTCACCGCCTGAGTCCTGGAGAAGGCGAGGACTTGAGCATGGGATCCACTGCGCACCACGGTGCCGAAGGTGTCGGCCGTCGTGATCTGATCAAGCGGTCCGCGGCGCTCGGCATGGTTGCGGCCCCCGGGATGGGCCTCCTGTCCGGCTGTGCCAGCGGCGGCGGGGGTGACTCGGACGAGGGCGGCGACACCAAGGGGAAGACGTCCAAGGACAATCCCTTCGGCGCCAAGAAGGGCAGCAAGCTCGACGTCGTCGTCTTCAAGGGCGGATACGGCGACGACTACGCCAAGGCGTGGGAGGCCGACTTCAGCAAGAAGCTCGGCATCTCCTCCACCCACACCGGCACCCAGGAGATCACCGGCAAGCTCCAGCCGCGCTTCAACGCGGGCAACCCGCCGGACATCGTGGACGACTCCGGCGCGCAGCAGATCAAGGTCGACGTCCTGTACAAGAACGGCCAGCTGCTGGACCTTTCCGAGGTTCTGGACGCACCGTCGGTGGACGACCCCGCCAAGAAGGTCCGCGACACCCTGATCCCCGGCACGCTCGACCCGGGCATGCAGGAGGGCAAGATCGTCGCGCTGAACTACATCTACACGGTCTGGGGGCTGTGGTACTCCGGCAAGCTCTTCAAGGACAAGGGCTGGGAGGTGCCCAAGACCTGGGACGACTTCCTCGCGATCTGCAAGGACGCCAAGTCGCAGGGCATCGGCGGCCTCGCCCACCAGGGCAAGTACCCGTACTACATCAACGTCGCCATCATGGACCTGATCGCCAAGAAGGGCGGCCTGGACGCCATGAAGGCGATCGACAACCTCGACCCCAAGGCGTTCGTCGGCTCCGACGCGGCGCAGGAGGCCATCGAGGCCATCTACGAGGTCGTCGAGAAGGGCTACCTGATGCCCGGTACGAACGGCCTGACCCACACCGAGTCGCAGACCCGCTGGAACCAGTACAAGGCCGTCTTCATCACCTCCGGTTCCTGGCTGGAGAACGAGCAGCTCAAGCAGACCCCGACGGACTTCGACATGAAGTTCCTGCCCATGCCGCTGCTGTCCGGCAGCACACTGCCGTTCGAGGCGATCCGGGCCGGCTCGGGCGAGCCGTTCGTCATCCCGGCGAAGGCGGCGAACCGGCCCGCGGCCCAGGAGTTCATGCGGCGCATGCTCTCGAAGGAGTGGTCCACTCTCTTCGCCAAGCAGGCCAACTCGCTCACCATCCTCAAGGACGGCGTCGACCCGGGCGTCCGGCTGCGCCCGGGCACCCAGTCGACGGTCGAGGCGTCCAAGGCCGCCGGCGACAACACCTTCCGCTACCTGTACACCGAGTGGTACGGAGAGATGGGCACCGCCATCGAGGCCGCGTCCAACGAGCTGATGGCCAAGCGCATCCAGCCGAAGGAGTGGCTGAAGAGGTGTCAGGCCGCGGTGGACAAGCAGGCCAAGGACCCCGCGTCGAAGAAGAACCACCGGGACTAGGTCCGCCGGAGCGCCGTGGGGGTGCGGGTGTGACCTGCGGCTGCGGGCCCGTCCTGGCTCGTCGCGCAGTTCCCCCGCACCCCTTCCGGGGCGCTCGCACGACCGGAATATCAGGGGCAGGTATGCGCAAAGGGCAGTACCGGTTCGTCGCGGGGTTTCTCTTCGTCCCCGTGGCGCTTTATCTGATCTTCGTGATCTGGCCGTACATCCAGACGTTCGGCTATTCACTGACGAACTGGAAGGGGCAGTCGCAGACCTTCGACTTCGTTGGTCTGGACAATTACAAGGCGCTGGTGGAGGACGACGTCTTCCTGAAGGCCATCTGGCACAACGTCTTCTTCCTGGTCTTCATCCCGGTGATCACGATTCTGCTCGCACTGTTCTTCGCCTTCATGCTGAACGCGGGCGGACGCGGCCGGGCCGGCGGGGTCCAGGGGGTCGCCGGGTCCAGGCTCTACAAGATCGTCTATTTCTTCCCGCAGGTGCTGTCGCTGGCCATCCTCGCCGTGCTGTTCAACGCGGTGTACCGCAGTGACGGCGGCGGTCTGCTCAACGGCTTCCTGATCAAGCTGGGCCTGGTCGACGCCGACAGCCCCGTCGAGTGGCTCAACGAGCCGGACATGGTGCTGTGGGCACTGCTGCTGGTCGTGGTCTGGCACGGCGTCGGCTTCTACCTGGTGCTCTTCTCCGCCGCCATGCAGTCCGTCCCGAGGGACATCTACGAGGCCGCCCTGATCGACGGCGCCGGCCGCGGCCAGTCCTTCTTCCGCATCACCCTGCCCCTGCTGTGGGACACCGTGCAGACGGCCTGGGTCTACCTCGGCATCGTCGCCATGGACATGTTCGTACTGGTCTCCTCGATGACCCAGAACATGGGCGCGTACGGCGGCGGCCCCGACCACCACAGCGACGTGATGTCGACGGTGATGATGCGGAACTTCCTCTACTACGGCAAGAGCGGCTACGCCTGCGCCATGGGTGTGGTCATGCTGCTGCTCACGCTGGTCCTGTCCGTGGTCACGCTGCGCGCCACCCGCCGCGAGCGCATCGAGTTCTGAGCGGGAGAGACGACGATGAGCGCACCCATCAAGGAAACCTTCCCCGCTCCCGCCGAGCGGCCCGTGGCCAAGACACCCGTCCGCCCCGGCGACCGGCGCGGCGAGGGCGTGGCCCTGAACGCCTTCTCCCACGGCTTCCTCGCCCTGTGGGCCCTGCTGATCGTGCTGCCGCTGCTGTGGCTGGTGCTCAGCTCCTTCAAGAGCGACACCCAGATCGGCGGGTCCGCCTTCGGATGGCCGCAGCACTGGTCCTTCGACGTCTTCAGCCGCGCCTGGGACAAGGGCATCGGCGACTACTTCCTGAACACCGTGATCGTCCTGGTGTTCTCGGTGCCGCTGACGATGCTGTTCGGGTCGATGGCCGCGTACGTGCTGGCCAGGTACCGCTTCTGGGGCAACCGGCTGCTGTACTACTTCTTCGTGGCCGGCGCGATGTTCCCGGTGTTCCTGGCCCTCGTCCCGCTGTTCTTCATGGTCAAGCGGCTGGACATGCTCAACACCTACCAGGGCCTGATCCTGGTCTACGTCGCCTACTCGATGCCGTTCACGGTGTTCTTCATGCACGCCTTCTTCCGGACCCAGTCCACGGCGGTCTACGAGGCGGCGATCCTGGACGGCGCCTCGCACACCCGGACCTTCTTCCAGGTGATGCTGCCCATGGCGAAACCGGGACTGATCAGCGTGGGGATCTTCAACACGCTGGGGCAGTGGAACCAGTTCATCCTGCCCACGGTGCTGATGCAGCCGCAGAGCGGTTCCGACCCCGAGCGCTACCTGCTCACCCAGGGTCTGATCCAGCTGCAACAGCAGCAGGGGTACGCCTCCGACCTGCCGGTTCTGTTCGCAGGTGTGACGATCGCGATGATCCCGATGCTGGTGGTGTACCTGTCCTTCCAGCGTCAGGTGCAGGCGGGTCTGACCTCGGCGACCCTGAAATAACCGCGCTCCCCGAGCGCCGCGCGCACGCCGTCCCGGAGGTCCGGGGCGGCGTGCGCGTATGTGTCCGGACTACCCGGAAACGGTTCAACCTCTTGACGGGAGTCACCCCGAACGGCTCAGCTTAGAGTTCACTAGTTGGACATACACGGGGCCTCGCCGAAGCGGCCCCGCGCTCAGGAGGTCGTCGTGGAGACTCCAGGGTCGCAGTCATCACTGCACCGAGCCAACCTGGAGCGGGTCGTCCGGGCCGTACGCCTGGCCGGTTCCCTCACGCAGGCGGAGATCGCGCGGACGACCGGTCTGTCCGCCGCGACCGTCTCCAATATCGTGCGGGAGCTGAAGGACGGCGGAACCGTCGAGGTCACGCCCACCTCGGCGGGCGGGCGGCGAGCCCGCAGCGTCAGTCTGAGCGGGGACGCCGGCATCGTGATCGGAGTCGACTTCGGGCACACCCATCTGCGCGTCGCGATCGGGAACCTCGCCCATCAGGTCCTGGCCGAGGAGGCCGAGCCGCTGGACGTGGACGCCTCCGCGGACCAGGGCTTCGACCGGGCCGAACAGCTGGTCAACCGGCTGATCGCGGCCACCGGGGTGGACCGGACCAAGGTGGCCGGCGTGGGCCTCGGCGTGCCCGGGCCGATCGACGTGGAATCGGGGACGCTGGGATCCACCGCGATCCTGCCCGGCTGGGGCGGCACCAAGCCCGCCGAGGAGCTGCGCGAGCGGCTCGGCGTGCCCGTCCACGTGGACAACGACGCCAACCTGGGCGCCCTGGGAGAGCTGGTCTGGGGCGGCGGCAAGGGGGTGCGCGACCTGGCGTACATCAAGGTGGCGAGCGGTGTCGGCGCCGGTCTGGTGATCGACGGGAAGATCTATCGCGGCCCGGGCGGCACCGCGGGCGAAATCGGACATATTACACTCGATGAATCCGGTCCTGTCTGCCGTTGCGGAAACCGCGGCTGCCTGGAGACCTTCGCGGCCGCGCGCTATGTGCTCCCGCTGCTCCAGCCCAGTCACGGCGCCGACCTGACCATGGAAGGCGTCGTCCGGCTGGCCAGGGAAGGAGACCCGGGCTGCCGTCGCGTGATCGCCGACGTCGGCCGTCACATCGGCAGTGGAGTGGCCAATCTCTGCAACTTGCTGAACCCGAGCCGGGTGGTCCTCGGCGGTGATCTCGCCGAGGCCGGTGAGCTGGTGCTCGGACCGATCAGGGAGTCCGTCGGCCGCTACGCCATCCCCAGTGCGGCACGTCAACTGTCCGTCCTCCCGGGTGCACTTGGGGGCCGTGCCGAGGTGCTCGGGGCGCTCGCCCTCGCCCTCAGCGAAATGGGCGATTCGACCCTTTTGGAGGGGTCCTCGCCCGTGTCCGCCCCTGCCTTCACTTAGAGAACGGATGGCACCGTTGCCATCTCGTTAAGGATTTACTTCTTGACGTCGCACGTGAGGCCGAGTTGACTTCCAGCCACCTCGGCCGCAACGACGCGGCCTCGTCAGGGAGGTTTGTGAAGTGAACGCACGTATGCGTCGTGCCGCCGTTGCCGTCGCCGCCGGGGCGATGGCCGTCTCGCTGGCCGCCTGTGGCAGCGCCAAGGAGTCGAAGGGCGGCGACAGCTCTTCCTCCGGGTCGGCCAAGAAGGGTGACGACATCAAGGTCGGTCTGCTCCTGCCGGAGAACAAGACCGCGCGCTACGAGAAGTTCGACAGGCCGCTGATCGAGAAGAAGATCAGCGAGCTGACGAACGGCAAGGCGAAGGTCGAGTACAACAACGCCCGCCAGGACGCGAACCTGCAGGCGCAGCAGGTCGACACCATGATCACCAACAAGGTGGACGTCCTGATCGTGGACGCGGTGGACGCCAAGGCCATCCAGAACTCGGTCCAGAAGGCCGTGGACGCCGGCATCAAGGTCGTCGCGTACGACCGTCTGGCCGAGGGCCCGATCAGCGCCTACACCTCGTTCGACAACGAGGAGGTCGGCAAGACCCAGGGCGAGGCGCTGCTGAAGGCGCTGGGCGACAAGGCCACCAAGTCCTCCAAGATCGTCATGATCAACGGCTCGGTCACCGACCCGAACGCCGCTCAGTTCAAGAAGGGCGCGCACTCCGTCCTCGACGGCAAGGTCACCATCGCCAAGGAGTACGACACCAAGGAGTGGTCGCCGGACAACGCCAACTCCGAGATGGAGGCGGCGATCTCCTCGGTCGGCAAGGGCAAGATCGCGGGCGTGTACTCCGCCAACGACGGCATGGCCGGCGGCATCATCACCGCCCTGAACGCCGCGGGCGTCAAGGTCCCGGTCACCGGCCAGGACGCCGAGCTGGCCGGTGTGCAGCGCATCGTCTCCGGTGAGCAGTACATGAGCGTCTACAAGCCGTACGCCCCCGAGGCCGAAGCCGCCGCCGAGATGGCCGTCGCGCTCGCCCAGGGCAAGTCGCTGGACTCCGTCGCCAAGGACAAGGTCTCCAGCAACTCGCAGAAGGACGTTCCCGCGGTGCTCGTCGCGGTCACCTCGCTGACCAAGGACAACATCAAGGACACCGTCATCAAGGACGGCGTCTACACCGCCGCCGAGATCTGCAACGGCAAGTACAAGGCCGCCTGCGCCAAGCTCGGCCTCGACAAGTAAGCAGTCCGGCGTCCCTTCCCGCCCCGGGGCATCCGTTCTTGAATGCCCCTGAGGGAAGACGACCGACTGCCCACGGCTCCTCCGGTGCCCCGTGCATCAGACAGCCCCGCAAGCTCGGCGCGGGGCGCCGGACGGAACTCCCCCGGGCATCCCCAGCCCACCCACCCAGTTTTCTGCACAACCTCCCGCCGGGTCAGGCGGCGAAGGAGATGGTTCACGTGTCCGCTACGCCCGTGCTGGCGTTGCGCGGGGTCTCCAAGCGGTTCGGTGCCGTTCAGGCGCTCACCGACGTAGAGCTCGAGATCCACGCCGGTGAGGTGGTCGCCCTGGTCGGCGACAACGGTGCCGGAAAGTCCACGCTGGTCAAGACGATCGCCGGCGTCCACCCCATCGACGAGGGTGTCATCGAATGGGATGGCAAGCCCGTGTCGATCAGCAAGCCGCACGACGCCCAGACGCTGGGCATCGCGACGGTCTACCAGGACCTCGCGCTGTGCGACAACATCGACGTCGTCGGCAACCTGTTCCTCGGCCGTGAGCTGAAGAAGTGGGGCGTCCTGGACGAGGTCGAGATGGAGCGCCGCTCGCGCGAGCTGCTCACCACGCTGTCGATCCGCATCCCGAGCGTGCGCATCCCGATCGCCTCGCTCTCCGGCGGCCAGCGCCAGACCGTGGCCATCGCCCGCTCCATGCTCGGCGAGCCCAAGCTGGTCATCCTGGACGAGCCCACCGCCGCCCTCGGCGTCGAGCAGACCGCCCAGGTCCTCGACCTCGTGGAGCGCCTGCGCGAGCGCGGTCACGCCGTCATCCTCATCAGCCACAACATGGCGGACGTGAAGGCGGTGGCCGACAAGGTCGCCGTCCTGCGCCTCGGCCGCAACAACGGCGTCTTCGAGGTCAAGACGACCTCGCAGGAGGAGATCATCTCCGCCATCACCGGCGCCACCGACAACGCCGTGACCCGCCGTGCGGCGCGTACCTCCGGCACCAACGGGGAGGTTTCCAAGTGAGCATCGACAAGACCTCCGCGAACCTCGGCAAGACGTCCTCGCAGGACGAGGCCGCGGTCGAGAACCCCGAGGCCGCGGCGGCCGCGGTCACCGCCGTCGACCCGCGCCTGCTGGTGCAGGAAGAGGGCCTGCTCGGCTACTGGCACGAGTTCAAGCGCAAGATGAAGGCCGGCGAGCTGGGTTCCCTCCCGGTCGTCCTGGGCCTGGCGATCATCTGCATCATCTTCCAGGTCCTGAACTCCGAGTTCCTCTCGGCCCAGAACATCAGCAACATCACGGTCACGATGGTCGGCACGGGCATGATCTCCGTGGGCATCGTCTTCGTGCTGCTGCTCGGCGAGATCGACCTGTCGGTCGGCTCGGTCAGCGGCGCGGCCAGTGCCCTCGCCGCCGTCCTCACGGTGAACCAGGGCTGGCCCGAGTGGGTGGCCGTGCTCGTCGCCATCGCCGCCGGTGCCGCCATCGGCGCCCTGCACGGCTTCTTCTTCGCGGTGCTCGGCGCCCCCGCCTTCGCCGTGACGCTGGCCGGTCTGCTCTTCTGGCTCGGCTTCATGCTGAAGGTGCTGGGCGAGGACGGCACGATCAACCTCGACAGCGACGGTCTGATCGGCAAGCTGACCACGTACACCTTCACCGATGTGGCCGCCGCCTACGGCCTGGCCGTCGTCGTGGTCGTCCTGTTCTTCGTGACCTCCTTCCTCGGCAACCGGCGCAGGGAGGCCGCGGGCGTCCCGTCCCGGCCGCTGAGCGACACGGTCCTGCGCACGGTGCTGCTGGCCGTGGTCTCCTTCGCCGGGGCCTACATGTACAACCAGTACAAGGGTCTGCCGCTGGCCACGGTGATCTTCCTGGCCTTCCTGGTCGGCACGGACTTCGTGCTGCGGCGCACCTCCTACGGCCGCAAGGTCTTCGCCCTCGGCGGCAGCGTGGAGGCGTCCCGCCGCGCGGGCATCAACGTCACGGCGGTACGGATCTCCGTCTTCGCGATCTCCGGCGGTTTCGCGGCCATCGGCGGTCTCTTCCTGGCCTCGAAGATCGCCTCGGCCAACCAGAGCGCCGGTACCGGCGACCTGCTGATGAACGCGATCGCCGCGGCCGTGATCGGCGGCACCTCGCTCTTCGGCGGCCGTGGCCGCACGTGGAACGCGCTGCTCGGTGTGCTGGTGATCGTGTCCATCCAGTACGGTCTCCAGCTGGAGTCCATCGCGGAGCCGGTGAAGTACATGATCACCGCCGCTGTGCTGTTGACCACGGTGGTCATCGACTCCATCACGCGCAAGACGCAGAAGACGGCGGGGCGCGCGTAGCGCCCGGCCGCCGGGGGGGCGCGGGTGTGACCTGCGGGTGCGGGCCTGTCACGGCTCGTCGCGCAGTTCCCCGCGCCCCTTCGGGTGGGACCAGTGCCCGGTGCCTTCAGGTACCGGGCGCTGTCGTGTCCCGCAAAGCATGAACATTAGACTCGACTGGCCCGGCAACAGCTCGATCAGCTCTACTGCAAGGAGGCACGGGTGCCGCTGCTGACCCGCATCAGGGGACCGCGCGATCTGGACCGGCTCAGCCTGGAGGAGCTGGCCCAGCTGGCGGAGGAGATCCGGACCTTCCTCGTCCAGGAGGTCTCCAAGACCGGCGGGCACCTGGGCCCCAACCTCGGTGTGGTGGAGCTGACCATCGCCCTGCACCGGGTCTTCGAGTCCCCGAAGGACAAGGTCCTGTGGGACACCGGCCACCAGTCCTACGTGCACAAGCTGCTCACGGGCCGGCAGGACTTCTCCAAGCTGAAGATGAAGGGCGGCCTGTCCGGCTACCCCTCGCAGGCCGAGTCCGAGCACGACGTCATCGAGAACAGCCACGCCTCCACCGTCCTGGGCTGGGCCGACGGCATCGCCAAGGCCAACGAGCTGCGCAAACGGGACAGTCACGTGGTCGCCGTCATCGGTGACGGGGCACTCACCGGCGGCATGGCCTGGGAGGCGCTGAACAACATCGCCGATGCCAAGGACCGGCCGCTGGTCATCGTCGTCAACGACAACGAGCGGTCGTACGCCCCCACCATCGGCGGACTGGCCAACCACCTGGCGACCCTGCGCACCACCGACGGGTACGAGCGGTTCCTGGCCCGGACGAAGGAACTCCTGGAGCGCACGCCGGTCGTCGGCAGGCCGCTGTACGAGACCCTGCACGGAGCGAAGAAGGGGTTCAAGGACTTCATCGCCCCGCAGGGCATGTTCGAGGACCTGGGCCTGAAGTACGTCGGACCGATCGACGGGCACGACATCGAGGCGCTGGAGTCGGCGCTGGCCCGCGCCAAGCGGTTCGGCGGCCCGGTGATCGTGCACTGCCTGACCGAGAAGGGCCGCGGCTACCAGCCCGCCCTGCAGGACGAGGCCGACCGCTTCCACGCCGTCGGCAAGATCCACCCGGACACCGGCCTGCCCATCGCCTCCTCCGGTGCCGACTGGACCTCGGTGTTCGGCGAGGAGATGGTGAAGCTCGGTGAGGAGCGCGAGGACGTCGTCGCGATCACCGCGGCCATGCTCCAGCCGGTCGGCCTGGACAAGTTCGCCAAGCGCTTCCCCGAACGCGTGTACGACGTCGGTATCGCCGAGCAGCACGGCGCCGTCTCCGCGGCCGGCCTCGCGCACGGCGGGGTGCACCCCGTCTTCGCGGTGTACGCCACCTTCCTCAACCGCGCCTTCGACCAGGTCCTCATGGACGTGGCCCTGCACAAGTGCGGGGTGACCTTCGTACTGGACCGGGCCGGCATCACCGGCACCGACGGCGCCTCGCACAACGGCATGTGGGACATGTCGATCCTGCAGGTCGTACCGGGGCTGCGGCTGGCCGCCCCGCGCGACGCCGACCAGGTACGGGCCCAGCTGCGCGAGGCCGTCGCCGTCGACGACGCGCCGACCGTGGTGCGCTTCTCCAAGGGCGCCGTCGGTCCCGCCGTACCGGCCGTCGGACGGGTCGGCGGCATGGACGTGCTCCGCGAGCCGGGCACCGACCGGCCGGACGTGCTGCTGGTCTCCGTCGGCGCGCTCGCCCCGATGTGCCTGGAGATCGCCGCCCTGCTGGAGAAGCAGGGCATCTCCACCACCGTCGTCGACCCGCGCTGGGTCAAGCCCGTCGACGAGGCCATGGCCCCGCTCGCCGAGCGGCACCGGGTCGTCGTCACCGTCGAGGACAACAGCCGGGCCGGCGGCGTCGGCTCCGCGATCGCCCAGGCCCTCCGGGACGCCGGCGTGGACGTGCCGCTGCGTGACTTCGGCATCCCGCCGCGCTTCCTCGACCACGCCTCCCGCGCCGAGGTCATGGCCGAGATCGGGCTGACCGCGCCGGACATCGCCCGCCAGGTCACCGGGCTGGTCGCCAGGCTCGACGGCAAGTTCGACCGTACGGCCGAGGCGGTGGACTCCGTGGAGCCCGCGCGCGACTAGCGCCCCCGCTCGTCAGGGGCCGGTTCCGCCACTTCTCCCGGTGGCGGAACCGGCCCTTTTGCGTGAACCTGCCTGTGCCGGGGCATACGCATCCCCAGCCCTCTCGATCATGTCGAGGATGACGAGCGTGTGGGAGGTAGGCCCGTGAGCAGCACCCTCTTCCGGACGAAGAAGGTCGAGCAGTCCATCCTCGACACCGAGGAACCGGAGCACGCGCTCAAGAAGTCCCTGTCCGCGCTGGACCTGACCGTCTTCGGCGTCGGCGTCATCATCGGCACCGGCATCTTCGTCCTCACCGGCGCGGTGGCCAGGGACGCCGCCGGTCCCGCGGTCTCCCTGTCCTTCGTCGTGGCGGGTGTCGTCTGCGCCCTGGCCGCGCTGTGCTACGCGGAGTTCGCCTCCACCGTGCCGGTGGCCGGGTCCGCGTACACCTTCTCGTACGCCTCCATCGGCGAGCTTCCGGCCTGGATCATCGGCTGGGACCTGGTGCTGGAGTTCGCGCTGGGCACCGCGGTGGTCGCCGTCGGCTGGTCGGGCTACTTCCGGTCGTTCCTGGCCGACAACATCGGCTGGCACATCCCCGCGGCGCTCGCCGGCCGGGAAGGTGCCGACGGTTTCGGGTTCGACATCTGCGCCGCGTTCCTGGTCCTGGTGCTCACGGGCATCCTCGTGCTGGGCATGAAACTGTCCGCGCGGGTCACCCAGGTGGTCGTGGCGATCAAGCTGACCGTCGTGCTCATCGTGATCATCGCCGGTGCGTTCGTCGTCAACTCCGCCAACTACAGCCCCTTCATCCCGCCGTCCGCGCCGACCTCGGCCGGGACCAGTCTGAAGACCCCGCTGATCCAGCTGATGTTCGGCTGGGCGCCGTCCGACTTCGGCGTGATGGGCATCTTCACCGGCGCCTCGATCGTGTTCTTCGCGTTCATCGGCTTCGACGTCGTGGCCACGGCCGCCGAGGAGACCCGCAACCCCCAGCGCGACATGCCGCGCGGCATCATCGGGTCGCTCTTCATCTGCACGGTGCTGTACGTGGCGGTCTCGATCGTCGTCACCGGCATGCAGAAGTACAAGAGCCTGTCCGTGGAGGCCCCGCTGGCCGAGGCGTTCAAGGCCACGGGGCATCCCTGGTACGCGGGTCTGATCAGCTTCGGCGCCACCATCGGGCTGATCACGGTCTGCATGATCCTCCTCCTCGGCCAGACCCGCGTCTTCTTCGCCATGAGCCGTGACGGGCTGCTGCCGCGGTTCTTCTCGCGGACCCACCCGCGCTTCCGGACGCCGTACCGGCCGACCATCCTGCTCGGTGTGATCATCGCGATCGTGTCCGGCTTCACCAGCCTCCGGACCCTCGGTGAACTGGTGAACATCGGCACGCTGTTCGCCTTCGTCATCGTCGCCGTCAGCGTCATCATCCTGCGCAGGACACGCCCGGACCTTCCCCGCGCGTTCCGCACCCCCTGGGTGCCCGTCCTCCCGATCCTGTCGGTGTGCGCCTCGCTGTGGCTGATGCTCAACCTGCCCGCCGAGACCTGGATCCGCTTCGCGGTCTGGATGGCCGTGGGCATCGTCGTCTACTTCCTCTACGGCCGCTCCCACAGCCGCCTCGGCCGGCACGAGGAGACCACGGCCGAGGAGATCGAGCACCCGCCGCACGGCGACACGGCCTGACCGGTCAGATCCCCGCTCCGGCCCCGTATGTCCTGCTTCGGCACGGACGGCGGGGCCGGATAGCGTGCTGCCCATGCTCGCCGCCCCGCTCGCTCCCGCACGGACCGGCTCCACCCGGACGGCGTACTGGACGCGGCTCCTGCCCCTGCTCGCGGCCCTGGCCTGTGTCACCCGCCTGCCGTCCTTCACCGGGCCGCTGTGGAACCCCGACGAGGGCTACCTCGCCGTCCAGGCCCGGCTCCTCGGCGAGGGCGGCCGGCTCTACGAGACCGTGGTGGACCGCAAGCCGCCCCTGCTGCCCTGGCTGTACCAGGCCGCCTTCACGGTCTGCGGCTCCGGTTCCCTGACCCCGCTGCGGGTGCTGGCGGTCCTCGCCCAGCTGGCCACCGCCGTCGCCCTGGCCTCCCTGGCCCGGCGCCGCTGGGGCGACGGCGCGGGCCGCACCGCCGGGGTGCTGTATCTGCTGGTCTCGGTCGGACTGAACCCGGAGGACGCACAGGCCGCCACCTTCGAGGTGTTCATACTGCCGTGGACGGCCGCCGCCGTGTGGTGCGCGGACCGCGGGCGCTGGGGCGCCGCCGGAACGGCCGTCGCCTGCGCCTTCCTCACCAAGCAGACCGGCGGGGCGGTACTGCTGCCGGTGGTGTGGCTGCTGCATCGTCACCGCGCCGGCCCCGCCGGCGCGCTGCGCCTCGGGACCGGTGCGGCCGTCCCCGTGCTGGGCGCGGCCCTGCTGACCGATCCGGCCGGGTTCCTGTTCTGGACCGTGACCGGTTCCGGCGCCTACGCCTCCTTCACCGGCTCCGAACTCCACGTACTGGCCCGCGCGCTGACCAACACCGCGATCCTGGCCGGAGCCTGCGCCGGCCTGCTCCCGCCGGTCCTGCGGACGCTGCGCACGGCCCGCGGCGCAGCCGTCGACCTGTGGCTGTGGCTCGCCTCGTCGGCCCTCGCGGTGACCCTCGGCTTCCACTTCTTCGGCCACTACTTCCTCCAGCTCACCCCTCCCCTGGCCCTGCTGGCCGCCGCCGCGCTCCGGGCCCAGCCCCGCAAACGGCACGAGGCCGCCGTCTTCACCTCGGCCTGCTGCTGCGTCCTGTTCCTCGTCTGGGGCCTGACCGCCCCGCGCCCCGAACTCGCCCACGCCCAGCGCCTCGCGGGAGCCCTCGCGCAGCGCACCGGGCCCGCCGACCGGGTCCTGGTGTGGGGGATGCACCCGGAGACGTACTGGCTGGCCGGCCGCACCCCCGCGACCCGCTACCTCACCGCGGGCCTGCTCACCAACTACAGCGGGGGCCGGGACGGCCCGCAGGTCGGCGAGGAGTACGCCGTCGCCGGGGCCTGGCCGGTCTTCCGGCGGGAGCTGGCCGCGCACAGCCCCGCCCTGGTCGTCGACGACTCCCGGGGCAAGCCGTACGCCCCCGACCGCGTCCCGGCCCTGCGCCGCCTGCTGACGGCGGGTTACGAGGAGGTGGCCCGGGTGGACGGGGCGGTGCTGTACGCCCGGGTGCCGAAGCCGTAGGGGGTGCGGTTCGGTCCCGGACCGTGCGGGGGCCGCGCCGGAGGCCCGGGCGCCGGGACCGTGACGGGCGCGGTCAGCCCAGGACCGTGCGCGGCCCGGCGACCTCCGCGCCCAGCTCCGTCACCCGGCGCCGCAGCTCGCGGTCGGCGGTCACCACCAGCCGGGCGCGGCCGGTGTGCTCGGCGGCCAGCTCCACGATCCGGTCGTCCCCGCTGCCCGGTGCCGACTCCACCCGCACCCCCGGCACGGACTGCACTCCACGGGCCGCGCCTTCGACCACCAGTACGATCTCCACGGGCCCCGCGTGCCCGGGCAGGCCCTCACCGGCCAGCCGGTCCCGCAGCCGCTCGGCCGCTCCCTTGCGGTCCCGCCACCAGCCGTCGGGCCGCGAGCCGACGACGTTCGCGCCGTCGACGACGACGAGCAGGGGGGCGGGGGAAGCAGCGGGGTCCGCGGGACCGGTCATGCCACACAGGGTCCCACGGCCGGGGACCGGGGGCCGGGCCCCGGCGCCGGTGCGGACCGGCTTAAAGTGAACCGGTGAACGGCGACTGGCTCCTCCGCGGCCGAGACGGCCGGCTCAGTGTCTACCAGCTGTCGGGCGACGCCGTCCTGTGCAGGGCGGAGCGCGGCCCCCGCGGCCCCTGGTCCGCCCCGCGCACGGTGGGCGGCGAGCAGGAACTGCACCCCGTCCTGGCGGTCGGCCAGGGCACCGACGGGTACGCCCACCTCGTGTCCTGGCGGCCCACGCACAAGGGCGAGTCCGGGCTGGTGCACTCCACGCACTTCCGCCCGCACCTGGCGGCCCTGGACTGGAACCCGGTCGGCCACCCCGACCGGACGGGGCAGCGGACCGGCACCCCGGCGGTGGCGGTGGACGCGCAGGGCCGTGCCCACGTCTTCGTCCCGAACAAGGGCGGCGGGGTGAGCATGCTCGGGCAGAAGGAGAAGGGCGGCTGGGGCCCCTGGCGGGACCTGAAGGGCCGTGAGGTGCGGGACGGACTGGCCGCGGTCACGGGGGAGTCGGGCAGGGTCGAACTGTACGCGGCGGTCCCGCAGGGCCTGCTGTACTGGCGTCAGGAGGAGCCGGGCGCCCAGCCCGTGCTGCAGGAGGCCTTGCAGGCCCCGGTCCGCCCGGGCACCCTGCGCGCCCTCGCCACCTCGCCCGAGAGCACGACCGTCTTCTACACCGACACCTCGGGCGACCTGTGCGCCTGGCGCCCGGGCGGCGCGCCGGCCACCCTCCTGCCGGCGGCCGGGTCGGGCCCGGTGGCGGCGGTCCGCTGCGACCTGGACGGTCACGACTGCACCCTGCTGGCCCAGCGTGCGGCGAGCGGCCGGGTCGCCTTCGCCGCGTACCCCACCGAGTCGGAGTCGGCGGGAGCGTGGTGGTCCGAGTCGGGTCCGCAACTCCCGGTCGACGCCCGGGTGTCACTGGCGACGGACGAGGACGAGCGGGTGGTGGCGGCAACGTTGTCGCCGTCGACCGGACAGTTGCTGCTGACCCGGCGGAAGGACGAGCCGGGGCTGGCCCTGGAGGCGTGGCAACAGGTCTGAGCGCGCCGGACCATGCGAAAGGGCCCCCGCCGCAGCGGGGGCCCTTCCCTATGTCACCGGTGTCACGCGGGGACGCTGGCCACACCCGGGGCCAGGAACTTCTTGCCGTTCACGCGCTCCGAGACGCCCTCGCGGTCCAGGTACGGCGTGATGCCGCCCAGGTGGAAGGGCCAGCCGGCGCCGGTGATCAGGCACAGGTCGATGTCCTGCGCCTCGGCGACGACACCCTCCTCGAGCATGAGCCCGATCTCCTGCGCCACCGCGTCGAGCACGCGGTCGCGCACCTGCTCCTCGGTGAGCACGGAGTCGCCCTGCTTCAGCAGCGCGGCGACCTCCGGGTCCAGCTCCGGCTTGCCGCTGTCGTAGACGTAGAAGCCGCGCTTGCCCGCCTTGACGACGGCCGCGAGGTTCGGGGAGACCGTGAAGCGGTCCGGGAAGGCCCGGTTGAGGGTCTCCGAGACGTGCAGGCCGATCGCCGGGCCCACCAGCTCCAGCAGGACCAGCGGGGACATCGGCAGACCGAGCGGCTCGATCGCCTTCTCGGCGACCTCGACCGGGGTGCCCTCGTCGATGACGTTCTGGATCTCGCCCATGAAGCGGGTGAGGATGCGGTTCACGACGAACGCCGGGGCGTCCTTGGTGAGGACCGCGGTCTTCTTCAGCTTCTTGGCGACGGCGAACGCGGTCGCCAGGGACGCGTCGTCGGTCTTCTCGCCGCGGACGATCTCCAGCAGCGGCAGGATCGCGACCGGGTTGAAGAAGTGGAAGCCGACGACCCGCTCGGGGTGCTTCAGCTTCGACGCCATCTCCGTCACCGACAGCGAGGAGGTGTTGGTGGCGAGGATCGCGTGCGCCGGGGCGACCGCCTCGACCTCCGCGAACACCTGCTGCTTGACGCCGATCTCCTCGAAGACCGCCTCGATGACGAAGTCGGCGTCCGCGAAGCCCTCGGCCTTGTCCAGGACACCGGTCACCAGCGCCTTGAGGCGGTTGGCCTTGTCCTGGTTGATGCGGCCCTTGCCGAGCAGCTTGTCGATCTCGGCGTGGACGTAGCCCACACCCTTGTCGACGCGCTCCTGGTCGATGTCGGTCAGCACGACCGGCACCTCCAGGCGGCGCAGGAACAGCAGCGCGAGCTGGGAGGCCATCAGACCGGCGCCGACGACGCCGACCTTGGTGACCGGGCGGGCCAGGTTCTTGTCCGGGGCGCCGGCGGGACGCTTGCCGCGCTTCTGGACGAGGTTGAACGCGTAGATGCCGGAGCGCAGTTCGCCACCCATGATCAGGTCGGCGAGGGCCTGGTCCTCGGCGTCGTAACCCTGCTGCAGGTCGCCGTTCTTGGCGTCGGCGATGATGTCGAGGGCGCGGTAGGCGGCCGGAGCGGCCCCGTGCACCTTGCCGTCCGCGATGAAGCGGCCCTTGGCGACGGCCTGGTCCCAGCCCTCACCGCGGTCGATCGCCGGACGCTCGACGGCGATGTCGCCCTTGAGCACCTGGGCGGTCCAGATCAGCGACTGCTCCAGGAAGTCGGCGCCCTCGAAGATGGCGTCGGCGATGCCCAGGTCGAAGACCTGCTGGCCCTTGAGCTGCTTGTTCTGGTTCAGGCTGTTCTCGATGATGACCGAGACGGCCTTGTCGGCGCCGATCAGGTTCGGCAGCAGCGTGCAGCCGCCCCAGCCCGGGACCAGGCCGAGGAAGACCTCGGGCAGGGAGAACGCCGGGATCGCCTTGGAGACGGTCCGGTAGGAGCAGTGCAGACCGACCTCGACGCCGCCGCCCATCGCCGCACCGTTGTAGTAGGCGAAGGTCGGGACCGCGAGGGCCGCGAGGCGCTTGAAGACCTCGTGGCCGCCCTTGCCGATGGCCAGCGCGTCCTCGTGCTTCTTCAGCAGCTCGACGCCCTTGAGGTCGGCGCCGACGGCGAAGATGAAGGGCTTGCCGGTGATGCCGGCACCGACGATCTCGCCGTCGGCCGCCTCCTTCTCGACCTGGTCGATGGCGGTGTTGAGGTTCGCCAGCGAGGCCGGACCGAAGGTGGTCGGCTTGGTGTGGTCGAAGCCGTTGTCGAGGGTGATGAGCGCGAAGCGCCCCGCACCGAACGGCAGGTCGAGGTGGCGTACGTGCGCGGACGTCACGACCTCGTCCGGGAACAGCTCGGCCGCACCCTTCAGAAGCTCAGCGGTGGTGCTCACTTGTCCCCCTCGAAGTGCGGGTTCTCCCAGATGACCGTCGCGCCCATGCCGAAGCCGACGCACATGGTGGTCAGGCCGTAGCGGACCTGCGGCTGCTCCTCGAACTGGCGGGCCAGCTGCGTCATCAGACGGACGCCGGAGGAGGCCAGCGGGTGACCGAAGGCGATGGCGCCGCCGTACTGGTTGACGCGCGCGTCGTCGTCGGCGATGCCGTAGTGCTCCAGGAAGGCCAGCACCTGGACGGCGAAGGCCTCGTTGATCTCGAACAGACCGATGTCGGAGATGGACAGACCCGCCTGCGCGAGAGCCTTCTCCGTGGCCGGGATCGGGCCGTAGCCCATGACCTCGGGCTCCACGCCCGCGAAGGCGTAGGAGACGAGGCGCATCTTGACCGGCAGGTTGTTCTCGCGGGCGAAGTCCTCGCTCGCGATGATCGAGGCGGTGGCGCCGTCGTTCAGGCCGGCCGCGTTGCCGGCGGTGACCCGGCCGTGGACGCGGAACGGGGTCTTCAGGCCGGACAGGTTCTCCAGCGTGGTGCCCGGGCGCATCGGCTCGTCGGCGGTGACCAGGCCCCAGCCGGTCTCGCCGGCCTCGGGGTTGGTGCGGCGCACCGAGATCGGCACCAGGTCCTGCTGGATCTTGCCGTCGGCGTACGCCTTGGCGGCCTTCTCCTGCGAGCGCACGGCGTACTCGTCGGCGCGCTGCTTGGTGATGGTGGGGTAGCGGTCGTGCAGGTTCTCGGCGGTCATGCCCATGAACAGGGCGGACTCGTCGACGAGCTTCTCCGACACGAAGCGCGGGTTGGGGTCGACGCCCTCACCCATGGGGTGGCGGCCCATGTGCTCGACACCGCCGGCGAGGGCGACGTCGTACGCGCCGAAGGCGACGGAACCCGCGACCGAGGTGACGGCGGTCAGGGCGCCGGCGCACATGCGGTCGATCGAGTAGCCCGGGACGGACTGCGGCAGGCCCGCGAGGATGCCGGCCGTGCGGCCGAGGGTGAGGCCCTGGTCACCGATCTGCGTGGTCGCGGCGATGGCGACCTCGTCGATCTTCTTGGGGTCGAGACCCGGGTTGCGGCGCAGCAGCTCCCGGATCGCCTTCACGACGAGGTCGTCGGCGCGGGTCTCGTGGTAGATGCCCTTCGGGCCCGCCTTGCCGAACGGGGTGCGGACGCCGTCGACGAAGACGACGTCCCTGACGGTACGAGGCACGATGGCTCTCCTCCAGGGTGCGGGACGCTGAGCGCTTGCTCATGCCCATGCTACTTATGAGTAACGTAGCTGCCCAGCCCCCTCGGCCAGAGCGGTGAAGGTCACACCGACGAGCCGGGGCCGGACGGTGCCGGCCCCAGGATCTTGGCGTGATCTCGACGTCCCCCGCGTCCCCGGCCGGGCGTCACGGCGACGGCGCACCCTTGGCCGACAGCGCGTTCACCAGCACCGGCGTGACCAGCTCGACCTGCCACGCACGCGCGCCGAACCCGGCCAGCGCGCTCTCCACGGACCCGGTGTCCACCGGCTTCGGGGGCTCCCAGCAGATCCGCCGCACCGTGTCCGGGGAGATCAGGTTCTCCTGGGGCATGGTGAGCTGCTCGGCCAGCGCGGACACGCCCGCCCGGGCGGCGGACAGCCTGGCCGCGGCGGCGGGGTCCTTGTCGGCCCACGCCCGCGGCGGCGGCGGTCCGGTGACCGGCTGACCCGGCTGCGGCAGTGCGGTGTCCGGCAGCGTCTTGGCCCGGTCCACCGCGGCCTGCCACTGTTCCAGCTGCCGCCGCCCCATCCGGTGCCCGAACCCGTTCAGCGCGGCGAGGGCGTGCACATTGCCCGGCAGGGCCAGCGCGGCCTCCACGATGGCGGCGTCGCTGAGCACCTTGCCCGGCGACACGTCCCGGCGCTGCGCGATCCGGTCGCGCGTCTGCCACAGCTCCCGTACGACGCCGAGCTGCCGGCGCCGCCGCACCTTGTGCATCCCGGAGGTGCGCCGCCAGGGGTCCTTCCTCGGCTCGGCCGGCGGCGCGGCCGCGATCGCGTCGAACTCCTGCAGCGCCCACTCGAGCTTGCCCTGCCGGTCCAGCTCCTTCTCCAGGGCGTCCCGCAGGTCGACGAGCAGCTCGACGTCGAGCGCGGCGTAGCGCAGCCACGGCTCGGGCAGCGGCCGGGTCGACCAGTCGACCGCGGAGTGGCCCTTCTCCAGGACGTAGCCGAGGACGCCCTCCACCATGGCGCCGAGGCCGACGCGCGGGAATCCGGCGAGCCGGCCGGCCAGCTCGGTGTCGAAGAGGCGGCTCGGGACCATGCCTATCTCACGCAGGCAGGGCAGGTCCTGGGTGGCCGCGTGCAGCACCCACTCGACGCCGGACAGGGCCTCGCCGAGACCGGACAGGTCGGGGCAGGCGACGGGGTCGATCAGCGCGGTGCCGGCGCCCTCGCGGCGCAGCTGTACCAGGTAGGCGCGCTGGCCGTAGCGGTAGCCGGAGGCGCGCTCGGCGTCCACGGCGACCGGGCCGGTACCGGCGGCGAAGGCGGCGGTCACCCGGGCGAGGGCGGTTTCGTCGGTGATCACCGGCGGAACGCCGTCGCGGGGTGCGAGCAGCGGGACCGGTGCCCCCGTCACAGAAGATCCGGCATCGTCCGGAGGGGTGCCTCCGGTGATGCGCAGGGAGCTGTCTGCTGCGGTGTCTTGGGCGTCGGTCACCTGTCAAGGGTATCCGTACTGGGCGGTCTGCTGACCTGCGGTTTCGGTCGAAAGTTCGGCTGACCTGCAGAAACGACTTCTCAACGCTTGTCATGCTTTCTGGGTGTTTCCTGCCGCCGTGTGCCCTCGGCGTGCCCTCGGTCCAGCAGTGGCTGGCGGGCTGAATCACTGATGGGTGGAGTGCTGTAGTGCTTGGGCGGTAGCGCGGCCGGTCTCATCGGAGGGGATATGTCGGCGAGCGGCGATGGTCGGCAACGTGCCACGGCTTGGACGGGTGCGCCATGCCAGCTAACGGCCAGTTCAGAGCATCGCTCGTCGTCCGGCGCCGGACGCCCCTTCGTCTTCCCGATCAAGTGCATCCAAGACGGATGCGCCCAAAATGCCCCATTAGTGACCTTGTCGTACGTTCTGTTCGAGGTGATCAGGAGTAGACGTCAAGCCGACGGTGCTCGACACAACATATATGTTGGGGTACTCTGATGGTTGTACCGGATTTCACGGAACACGGATACCTTCCTGCGGGTGACCACGATGTCACTTGGCCGGAACTGTGTGAAAGGTTCGGCTGGAACGACACGCGCCGGGACCTGCTCGCTAACTTCAAAGTGGTGCGGGACGGGTTGGACAGTCTCAAGGTTGAGACCATCTGGCTAAACGGGTCGTTTGCCACAAGCAAGCATCGCCCCTCTGATATCGATGTGATCTACGTTCCGCCTGCGGGCGCCGATATCACGCAGTGGGGACTACTCAGCCCCCGTGAGCGAGGGCACTTGAAGCAGCGCAGCGGAATTGACCTCTGGGCGTTTCCGTCCTACGCCGACCATGGTCCGACCGGTCGCCATCAAAGCATCAAAGACTTCATGAGCACCGATAGGGACAATGTCCCCAAAGGCATGCTCCTACTAGCACCAGGAGACCTACCTTGATCAGCACCGATCGCCAGCTGAAGGTGATGGAGGAAAAGCTCCGCCATGCCCAGAAGTCCGTCAAGGACACTACGGGCATCGAGAGGGAAGTACTCCATGACCTCGTCGAGGAGATGGAACTGGAGATCGCCGAGTACAGGAAAATTCAGAAGGGCGAAGAAACTATCTTCACCGTCTCCGGTGTTCCAGACCTCGCCATCGCGCTCATTAAGGCGCGAATCGCGAAGGGCTGGACCCAGGCTGAGCTTGCTCGGCAATTGGACAAGCAGGAGCAGGCAGTTCAACGAGACGAGGCTGGGGGGTATGAGCGGGCCACATTGACCCGGCTTGCAGATGTCGCGGATGCGCTGGGTTACCGCCTCAGGGGTGTACTGGAGCCGGCGCAGCCACGAGAACCTCTCGACATCAGCGACCTGGGCCTTCCCAATGCCCCTTCCGGTCCCGGAGAGAAATAGGGGTCGTCGCTGGTCGGTCAACTCCACATGACGAACCCGCACCGGTTGTGCGCCCAGTGCACGAGTTGCCCGACCGGACCGTCGACCATCTCCGCCGTCGCACCGGTGGAGGCAGCGGGCTACTCAGCGGCTACTCACTTGGCGCCTTTGCCGTCGGAGGCGCCTCGTTTGCTCTCCGCATGCCGAGCGCAGCCAGAGATACCCTGGCCCGGCCGCCCCGTCCCCAAAACCCCGTGCAGCCGGGGTGCCTTGCGCAGGATAATTTGCGAGTGACGATCAGTATCGCCGAGTTCAACGAGAAGGCTGGCCCCGGATTGGCCGCTTTGACCGAGTTGCTGTCCCGCGGGGCTGCTGACTACGCGCCGGCTCCTGATGACCGGCGTGCCTTCCTCGTTGGCTGGGGTCAAGTGGCCGCCCTGCACCGGCAGGCCTGCGCTGTGGTTCACCTGCATGACGCAGGTCTCGGCCACGAGGCTGCCCCTAACCGGCGGCTGATGATCGAGTACGTCGCCCATCTACAGTGGCTCGTCCGCGACGGTGACGCTGCCGTGGATTCAATGAACAAGGCGTTCCAGCACAAGCACACCGGCCTCCGTAGGGCGGCGGACGCGGGTGGATATCAGTACGACGCTAAGGCAGCCGATGCCGTCCGGGATGCGGTCGTCCCGAGCAGCCCATCCGATGAGTTCAACATCATGAGCAAGCTCCTGAGCCGGCTTGGCGGCGGACTGCTCCAGTCCTGGCTCGCCGAGACGCAGCTGTCGCATGCCTCACTTCCAGCAGCGCAATGCTTTTACCGGGAGTCGGACGATGTCCTAGAGCTGTTGAACGCTCCCACATACCGCCTCGACAGTGACCCCACGGACGCATCGCCCTACGTTGCCTTTTTCTTCCTCTTTTTTGGCATGATCGCGTTCAACGAACTGATGGTCGGCTCTCCATGGACGAATGACCTGAAAGTCATTGGGAACGCCGCTGGTCTGGCCGGAGCGGTATGAACATCGGTTGAGTCGTGCAGCACGGGACCGACGATCTGACCTGTCACTCACTTGCCGAGTCGAACACCTCGGCAAGTGCTGCCTGGTACAACGCATCGAACTGCTCGGTTCGCCGTTCCATCCGACGGAGGGCCTCGTAGCCACAGTCGAGGAGAGAAGCGATATGGCGCTGTCTGTCTATGTCAGGCAACGGGATCACGAGGTTCTCGAATGCCTTGCGGCCCAGGGTACGGTTACGCGCTGTCGTTCCGGGTGAGCTTTTAAGAATCAGCGGATGACCGGCCTCGCTGAGGAAGTAGTACCGCAGATAGTTGGTGTCGACTTCCTGAGGATCTACTGGAAGATACGGCAGAAATCGCTGAGAGGCGATGCGTGCGGTATCGGAGTCATCGGAAAGAGCAATGGCTTTCTCCCATGCCTGAATATTGCTGAGCACCAATGCATTAGCTGGAATCTGGTAGTACTTGAGTTTGCTCAGCGTAGCCCCGAGTTGGGGTTCACGGCGAATCAGCCCCTTCCCGAAGGAATAGACGCCGATCTGGGAGTATGTCTGATTTGGTTCAATCGAAACAGGAGTGCGTGCTAGTTCGATGACTGAGCCGACGCGGACAGGCGTAGCTTCGACCCGGCAGAGCGCATCATGCAACCCCTCAACCGAAGATTTAGCCTGTTCTGTGCGGTCGACGCTGTAACCGCGCGCCTCATGCAGCCGATCCAATCGGGCGCAGATCTCCTGTTGCAGGGACACATCAGGGAGAGGCACCTTTAGTGAGAGCATATGCTGGGCGCCGACTCGTTCGCGTCGTGCACCCACACCCCGAGACTTACCTCGCAGCAATTCCCAAAACGCCGGCCAGCGAAAGAGATGTTGAAGGTAGCCAGGATGGGCGACGTCGTAATCAATCGAAAAGGTTGGGAATTCTGGGGAAAGGAACCATCCATCGAGGCTGGGTGGAACGAGCCCGATCGCACCTTCAAACGCCTTGAGACGGCTCAGTACGACGTTCCCAGAGTGCAATCGGTGAAGTTTAGGATAGCTTGTATCGCTCCCTTTAATGGGTTCGCGAGTGAACAATCCGCGGCCAAATCCGTAGACACCTGCAATGTCGTACTTTTCATCTGGCGAAACCGAGACGGCGTCAATTGAGGGCCGGAGTGCTTCGCCGAGTGTCCTCATCATGCGTTCTTTCCAATCTCACTCTGCATCCGCTTGAGCAAAGAGAGAATTTCTTCCTCTGCATTAATGAGGCCCTCGATAATCTCTGCTGGGCTCCGATGTGCCTGCGATTCCTCTTGATGTGGATTGCGGAGGTCCAGGTCAAGCTGTTCGTCAAGATCTTTGCGGGCTACTCGCCAGGCGTGTCGATTTCCCACTCGGCCGTTTCGCTCCGCGCCACCCCACCAAGCTTCGAGGTCCGCAAGGTGGACGTCATTCATCGGCTTAGTCTTGGTGAAGTTCCGTCGCTTGTCGGGTAGCGGAACTTCATAGAACCAAACCGCCTTGGTTGGTCCTGTGCGGTCGAAAAAGAGAATGTTGGAAGGGATGAGCGTATAGGGAGCGAATACGCCGTTGGGTAGCCGAACAATGGTGTGCAGATTGAAATTGTCCAAGATGGCCTTACGCACCTTGGTGCCTACGCCACCCTCGAAGAGGATGTTATTGGGTACGACGACCGCACAACGGCCACCCTCGGTGAGACGCTCCATAATTACCTGCAAGAAGAGCCAGGCGGTGTCCGTAGTTCGCTTGTCGGTAGGAAAGTTCTTGGGGACACTGGATTCCTCCTCGCCGCCAAACGGAGGATTGGTGAGCACGACGTCAACACGCTGGTGGCGATGTGAGGCAATGGGGTGGCGAAGTGTGTTATCGAGCGTCAGGTTCGGTCGGCTGATTCCATGCAGCAGTAGGTTCATGGTCGCTAGCAAATATGGCAGCGACTTCTTTTCGACGCCGCGCAGGTTGGCGTCGATTTCAGCCGCCGCGTCGGCGCTCAACTCTTTGCCGTACTGCTTGCGGAGATATTCGAAGGTTTCGACCAAGAACCCGCCTGTCCCGCAAGCGGGGTCGAGAACCGTTTCATTAGGCTTCGGGGCGGTCATGCGTACCATGAAGCGGACTACAGGACGCGGCGTGTAGAACTCGCCGGAGTCGCCAGCAGCATCGCGGAGCTCCTGGAGCATGGACTCATAGACGTGGGCCATGGTGTAGACCTCGTCTTGAGCGTGGAAGTCGAACTGAACGCAGCAGGTAGCCGGAACGCATCCGGTTCTGCACTTCCTTGAAGATGGTGCCGATTACATCTAGTTCTGGCGATCCCGACCTGCGCGCCAGATATGGCAACAGCTCGGTGTTCACGAACTGAGTGAGGCTGTCACCCGTTCGGCGCTGTTTCTCCTGGCACGCCGCCCAATCGCGCCAGCGGTACGGGGCTTCGATCAAGGGGCGGAACGGTCCAGTGCCAAAGTCCTCACGGTCTTCCTCTTGCGCATCCAGTGCCTTGAGGAACAGCAACCAGGAGAACTGTGGGATGCGTTCGATATCCCCGTTGAGCCCCGAGTCCTTCCGCATGATGTCGCGGGCCCGCTTGATGATCGCATTGAGGTCAGCCACGCTGCTACGGCGATCACCCGCGGGCGGTGCAGGGGTCTCATCAGGCAGATTGAACAGAGTACTCACGCGGGTTCTTTCCGGAGCGGACGGCAAGGCTCACGACGGTAGGGGACGCGAGCCCTCGGGGGACGGGCGGGGCGGCAGGAGGTGGTCCAGGGCTGCCCCGCCTCCCGGGAGGGTAGTCGGTTTCAGGCCGCGTAGAGTACGTTCTGAAGCTCATCCCAGGTCTGCCGCAGCCGTTCGGGCCCACCGAAGAGGCTCGCGATCTCGCGCATCGACCCATGCTGACGCATAGGATCTAGCTTCAGGACTTCCAGCTTGTCCAGCTCCCCCGCACCGTGCACCGCGTATCGCTCCAGCAACTCCTCTATGACGGCCCGAGCTTCCTCAGGCAACCGCTGAAAGAAGTCGGCCTTGGCCCGCTTGGCTCGGTATACGCGTTCGTGGCGGCTGATGGCCGGCTCGTTCCAAGCGACGTGCACCAGAACGTCGAGCGGGTCCGCGTCGGTGAGTCCAGTCCTCTTGCACAGCTCGTCCAAGGCGATAGCTCGCGCTGCCAGGGCATCAGCGATCTCACCGCGAGAGGGTGCGGTCCGCCATCGAGCCCGCAGTTTGTCCGGCCCGGCAAAGAGCTTCCGGACCACTCCTTGGGCGTAGTCACGGTACTCAACGAGCCGAAGCCGGTCGCTGCCAGGCTCGGTCATCCAAACGCCTTCAGCCGTGATCTGCACCTCAATGTCTTCGACTACGAACTTGCGGGTGCTGGGCGGAATCGGAGTAGCGGAGGCATCCTCTTCGGCCCCCAGCGGCAACAGTTCCGGGGCTGCATCTGCTGCGGAGGGCTGGGGTTCCTCAGCTGATGGATGACACACGACCTGGCCATCATCATCGATCGTTTCTTCGATCTCGTACTCGGCCGGACCGTCGAATTCAGGGTCCTCGAAAAGAACGGTCGCACCGACGAAGTCGATGATCTCGAACGACAACTTGTCGTAGTCCTCGGCCAACCGAGTACCACGGCCGATGATTTGTTTGAATTCGTGCACGGAGCCAATGGGGCGGAACAACACCACAGTGCGAAGGGTTGGGATGTCTACTCCGGTAGAGAGCATCCGTGAGGTGGTCGCCACGACAGGCGCTGGGGTCTCCGGGTCTTGGAACTGCTCAAGCATTTGCTTGCCCCAGTCGCCCTCCTTGCTCACCATGCGCGCCGCATAATCCTTGTGGATCCGAGCCATGTCCTGGTTCGCATTGGTCATGGCCTGGCGCATGTCGAGAGCGTGCTCCGAGTCGACACAGAAGACCACCATTTTCCCCATGCGGTCAGTGTCCTGGAGGTAGTCCGTGAGGTACTGCGCGGCGGCATCGGTTCGCTTAAGTAGCGAGATGATGCGCTCGAAGTCCTTCGTCTCGTACAAGCCCTCCGGGATCTCGCGCTGATACTTGTCAAGCTCGCCGGCGCTTATCCGCACTCCTTCGGCGTCTGGGCTCAATACCACTCGACGGACCCGGTAAGGAGCCAGGTATCCGTCCGCGATGCCCTGCTTGAGCGAGTAGGTGTAGAGGGGTTCGTCGAAGTACTTGTACGTGTCGACGTTCGCGCCCCGCTTGGGAGTAGCAGTCAGCCCGAGCTGAATGGCCGGGCTGAAATGCTTCAAGATTTCTCTCCAGCTCGACTGCTCGCTGGCGCTGCCACGATGACATTCATCGACAATGACCAAGTCAAAGAAGTCGGCGGGGTATTTCCTGAACAGGTCTGATCGTGCGACGTTGGTCAAGGCCTGGTAGGTGGCAAAGTAGATGCTCCGCGCTGTGTCCTTCTCGCCGCGGATGCGGTGCACGGCTTCTCCAAAGACTGGTGTGAAGTCGTTCCGCATCGGCTGTTCGATCAGGCTGTCGCGGTCTGTCAGATACAGCACTCTCTTCAAGCCAGCTTGACCGGTCTGCTCCCAGTACCGCATCAGCTTCCACACGATCTGCATCGCCGTGAATGTCTTGCCCGTTCCGGTTGCCATCGTCAACAGCAAGCGGTTGCGTCGACCGCTGAGGCAGGCTGCGACGGTCCGGTGGATAGCAATGCGTTGGTAATAGCGCGGCTCCTTGGGAGTGCCGTCTGCATGCTTGAGTACTCGGTTGAATGGCTCCCGGAGCACGTCAGCGATCTTGTTGTCGGTGACACCCTGGTGGGCCAGGTACAGCTCCCACAGTTCGTCCGGACGCGGGAAGTACTCGGGGGTCGTCTCCTCGCCTGAGACGAAGTTGAACATCGCGACGCCGTGCCCGTTCGTCGAGATGGCCACTGGTAGGTCGAGTTGCTCGGCGTACACCTTCGCCTGCTGGAGCCCGTCTCGGGGGTCGGCGAACTCTCGCTTCGCCTCGACGACTGCTACCGGGACACCATCTGAGATCTCCAGGACGAAGTCGGCCTGTAGAGGTCGCTGCCGACGATGGGACCGGTCGGCTCGTACGATCCGTCCTGCGGTGACCGGCACCTGTTCCTTGATCTGCCCCGACAGCCAACCGGACTCGTCCTTCAGACGCGGAAGCACAAAGTCTCGGCACGTCGTCGCTTCATCCCGCCCCTTGTCAACCATGGTCATTACGGTACGCCAAGGCACTGACATCCGGTCCCTCTTTGCCTCTCTACGGGCCTTCTACCAGCGGGACTTGAAATGCCTGCGCCACCCGAAGTGCTTGCGGTTCGCGGCGCGCGACCTCATGCTCGATGGACGAGACGATGGCCGGCCACGGGACAGGGAGCGTTGCCATCGTCGTCCAGTACTCGTGCGACGATCGAACGGCGGCGCTCACGCCGAGTCGTATCGACTCCCATGGGATCGTGGCAAGGACCCGTCGGGCCACCCCACCAGCACCCCGGGCCGCGGGCATGATGCCGTGGCCCAGCAACAGCGTTGCCGTGCGGAGTGCGTCCAGGGTTGACGCGGGCGCTGCTCCGGCAAGGGAGCGGTAGATCAGTTCCCCCCACGGCCGACGAGTCCGTGCCCAAGCTAAGCGCTCAAGACCCGTGCCTAGGTCAAGAGCCAGCCGCTGAGGGTTCTGCGTGTTCCAAAGCAGCACGAGGTCGCCGATCTCGAGATCGAGGTGGCGGAACATCAGAGTCACTCCGGCGACCTGTCGGCGGTGCCAGACCTTGAGCTGGCCGTAGAGGCTGACGTGCCGGGCGTGGAAGCCTAGACGCGAGAGGACGTACAGCCAGTCGTTCAGGGCCTCGGCGTACTCGTTGATGCTCTGGATCGGCTGGACGCGCGAAACGTTGACGAAGGAGGTCAGGTAGCCGTCAAGGAGGTCCCCATTGCGATCTCTCTCACCAGTGAGTCGGACCACTGGTTGGGGGAGGAACCCGCTGCGGTAGGTCACGGAACGGCCGTCCTTGAGGAAAGGATCGAGGGCCTGGACCGCGGAGATTGCCAGTTCCGTCTCGCGGCCCCACCGCAGTGGGATGCACTCATCACGAGGAACGCCGCGGACAGCGAAGGCGTCCTCCAAGGTCGCCAGGAGCTCGGCCCAGGACGGTGGCCGGCGCGGCGGAGCGTACGGCGTGCCTCGGTGGCGGTGACGTATTTCCAGGTGCGTGCCGTCGGTCGTGAATTCCCAGCTTGAGCCGAGGACTTGTCGCAGCGCGGTAGTTACGTCGAGCGTGGTCGGATCGGCCAACATCAGCGGGCTGCCAGGGCTTCGAAGTGCCGTGTGGGATCGAAACGACGTCTGCCGATCTCTTGTACCTCGGCGTGGTCGAGACGGGCAGCGCGCTGGATCGCTTCCGCGAGGGCCTGTGATGCCGTCTCATCGTCCGCCTCGGGAGGTACGACGACCGTCACGCCCGTACGATCGCAGAGCGCGGCTTGTGCGCAGGTCCCCTCACGCCAGGTCAGTGCTGCCATGGGTGTTCCGGCCCGTACGGATTCGCCGAAGACGGCCGCGCCGGCCTCCACGTAGCGACGTGCGTAGGTGTAGACGAACACGGACGCGTTCCTGATGGCGGCCGTCTTGGCTGGGCCGCCTAGTTCGCCGACCCATTCCACATGGTCGGCGGTGAGGATCTTTTCGTGGCTCCGTACGTAATCCTTGCTGAAAACCGGACCGACGATAAATATGCGGCGGCCGAGGAGCTGCGCTGCCCTGGCCGCAAGGTGGGGAGCCTTCTCCTCGTCGATACGACCCAACCACACAAGATCTCGTCCCCGCGTGGCTGGGGGCTCTTCCTCGTCGAGTCCGAGGTGGACAGCCAGCTCCGCGATGGGCTGGTGGGTTGCATACCGCTCGATCATCTCGGGCGAGTAGCAGTAGAGCCGTGACCGCTGACCGTCGAACGCAGTGTCGGTGTGTTGGAAGGCCGGAGAGTGCTGGAACGTGGCTACATCGCATCCCAACTCACTCCAGGTTCGAACCCAGGCAGGCAGCGACGGATACTCGTGACCGACGACTAAAAGGTCATAGCCAGCGGCCTTGAGTTCCCGCTCGGCCAGCGAGCCCGGGATGACATCTTCGAGCCGGACCGGCTTGCGGATCCAGTCCGGCTCCAGTTCCGGGAGCCATCCCGGACCGAGGAGGTGTACGTCGGCGCCTGCGGCTCGGGCGCCTACTGCGACCGCCCATAGCCATCGTTCGATCCCGCCATATCCGGCAGGTGGGAAAGCGTAGCTGCCTGGAAAGTCGCAGACGCCGACGAGCACTATGCCTCCGGTGTTCCGTTCGCCGAGATACGGCGGAAGCCGAGGTACGGGACGAGTGATTCAGGCAGGACGATCGAGCCGTCTTGTTGCTGGCACTGTTCGAGCAGCGCAGCCATGGTTCGGCCGACCGGAAGGCCCGAGCCATTCAGCGTGGCGACCAGCTTGGGCTTTCCGTCCGCACCGCGAGTGCGGATATTCGCGCGGCGTGCCTGGAAAGTGCCGAAATTCGAGACCGACGAGATCTCGCGGTAGGTGTTCTGGCTGGGGAACCACACCTCAAGGTCGTAGGTGAGCTGGGCGGAGAAGCCGGTGTCGCCTGCGGCGAGGGTGACCACGCGGTACGCCATACCGAGTTCCTTCAGACAGGCCTCAGCGTGGCCGACCATCTTCTCGAGCTCGGCGTCGGCCTCCTCGGGGTCGCAGATCCGCACCATTTCCACCTTGGTGAACTGGTGCTGGCGGATCAGGCCCCGGGTGTCGCGGCCGTACGAGCCGGCCTCCGAGCGGAAGCACGGAGTCTGCGCGGTGATCGCGACCGGGAGCTCGGCGGGCGGGATGATCTCGTCGGCGTAGAGATTGGTCAGAGGTACTTCGGCCGTCGGGATCAGGAACAGCTCGCGATCCGCAACGCCCGTCTTGAACAGGTCTTCCTCGAACTTCGGCAGCTGACCGGTCCCGGTCATGGTCTTCCGGGTGACCAGGAAAGGCACCGAGTGCTCGACGTAGTCGTGCCGACGCGTGTGGATGTCGAGGAAGAGCGTGGTGAGGGCTCGCTCCAGGGCCGCCCCTGCGCCGCGGGAGACGGCGAAGCGAGGGCCCGACAGTTTCGTGGCACGGGCGAAGTCGAGGATGCCGGTGGCTTCGCCCAAGTCGACGTGGTCCTTCGGAGCGAACGAGAACGACGGCGGAGTTCCAACCCGCCGGACCTCGACCGCGAACTCCTCGGAGTCGCCGTCGGGGGCCCTGTCGTCAGGGAGGTTCGGGATGGTGAGGAGGAGCGAACGGAGCTCTTCCTGGATCTGCTCCTGGTCCGCCTCGATCTCGCGGATCTCCTCCTTGATCTCGCGAGCCCGGTCCTTGAGCTTCGAGATGTCCCCGCCCTGCTTCGCGGTCTGCTGGACCTCGCTTGCCACCCGCTTGGACTCTGCCCGGAGCTCGTCAGCCGAGCGGATGTTCTGGTTGCGCCGAGACTGGAGACTCTCCAGCGACGACAGGTCCAGCGAGTATCCGCGGCGAGCGAGGCGACGAACCGCTTCGGCACCCATTTCGAGAAGGGCGCGGGCATCATGCATGGGGAGGTTCCTTTTTCTCCGGCGAGTGGGCTACTGCGTCGAAGGTAGCAACTGCCGAACCCTGTCCGAGCCGCAATATCGCGGCGCTGCCGCGCGCCTCCGGATCCTGTGGTTCCTCCCCGTCGAGATTGGTCATAAGGGCTCCGATCCAGTCGGGCAGTACGTCGTCGGGGACCGAGAGGGGCTCGATGCAGGGGGCCTCCGGGAAGAACAACGGCATGGCCTCGGACGGAGTCCGGTCGCGGTGCCAGCGGAGGACTGACACGAGAAGGCCGTGACAGACCAGGACGCGAGAGCCTGGGTACTCCAGCGCCGCACGAACCCCCGAGAGCATCCGTCGGATGCCGTCTCGCTGGGACTCCCGGGCACCTGGCGGGCGTTGCGATCCGCCGTGCGCGTCGAGCCATGCGGCGTAGTCCAGGAACGGGCCGCCTTCGAACGTTCCGTAGTCCAGTTCGTTGAGGCGTGCTTCCACGACGAGGTCTGGCGCTGGCACGCCCGTGAGCAGAGCGGCCGTCTGTTGGGCACGCGGGAACTCGCTCGCCACCCAGGTGCGCACACTATGGAGCGGGAGCTCAGACCACGGCCGCCGACACGACGTCAGGCCCTCTTCGTTGAGCGTGATGTTGCGGGACGGGTCCCCGTTGACGAGGTGCTGCTTGCTGTAGTCGGTCTGGCCGTGACGGAGGACGTACGTCGTCATCGATCGCCCTCCAGATCGGAGGCCAAGAACGAGGACAGAACCTTCTCGATCTTCGGCTTCGCGGGGTCGTCGATCTCCATGTAGTAAAGAAAGCCGTCGACCGCGAGTGCCCTACACCAGGGGGTGATGTCCGGGACGGGGATACGTGAGATGCGCGCGGCAGTCGCCAATCGCTCGGTCACCTCGTGTTCGAGGTCGTAGTACACCGTCCAGAAGGCCCAGTCGAACGCTGCATCTCCCACCAGGGGGTGCGGATCGATCAGTCGGGGATGCCCAGCACGGTCGAAGATCACGTTCTCTCGGTACAGATCAGCGTGCAGAACGGTTGTTCGTGCGGGATCGTCTCGAAGTAAGGGGAGTCCCGCGCACGCCTCCTCCACCAACGCCCGTCCAGCACCAAGATCGAGTTTGTCTGCTCGCTGACGGATACGGGGCAGCATGATCTCCCGATGGAAGTAGGCCAAGCTCGGCAGATCCGGCCGTGGCCTTCTCCGGCCGAAGTCATGCAGCCCGTGGATTGCAGCGGCGATCATTTGCCTCTCGCGTCCGATGGAGGCTGCGCCCCCAGGCCGGCCGCCCACCAGTTCCAAGGCGGCCACGGAGAGGTCATCCGCGGACTCGATCAAGTTGGCGGTAGGCCCGCCGGCCCACGTACGCAGTGCGGCCGTCTCGTGGCGGTAGCGGAGAGGCTCGTACCACGCCTTGAGAATCAACGGCGTCTCATCGATGGCGGTGGCCAGTGCGACGGCAGAGGCGTGTCCTGCGTCGTGGTAGCTCGTAAGCGAGAGCTTCCAGCGCTCTGCTGCCTCGGCCAGAAGGAACGGAGCATTTCGCAGCCAGGCTTCCGCCGCTGGGCCGTAGTGGTCGAGAAGGCGCCGCCGACAACCCGGCGGCACTTCTCCGAGCGTTTGCAGCGTCATCAGCTCAGAACGATCCCGTGTGAGACCAGCTCGTCCGTCAGGGCCGGGAACCAGTCGAGGGCCTCGGAGACGAGTGCCTGGACCTTGTCGATCTCGACGTCGGGTGAGGACAAGCGCACGAGGATGCGCCAGGGCTCGTCGAGCCGCTGCCCCGTGGTGCTCACGAGGTGAACCTCGGCGTGTCCGTCGGTCGCCTCGTGCAGACGCTGCGCGAGGCGCTGCGCGGCGATGTTGTAGAGCTTGCCGACGTGATAGACGGGGTTCTTGCCGTTGGCGCCCTCCAGGTTCATCGGACGCAACGGCGTGATCAAGCCGTTGACGCGGTTGCCACGCCCCACGACTCCCTCGTCACCGGACTCGATCGAGCTTCCCGTGTACGTCAGGTAGAGCTCGTCCTTCTCAGGCATGTCTCGGGCATTGAGACGGAATCTGGCCTCGGCGCCGGGCAGCCGGATGCCGGCGAGTCGGTGGCACTCGGCCAGGACCGTCTCCGCGTTGCGGATGTACTCCACCCGGCTACCGACATGCCGCGACTTCTGCGGCACGCACAGCACGATGTCGGCGGACTCGCCGTCCCAGTAGCCCATGAGCTTCACGTCGGAGCCGCACCAGGCGTGTGCCCGCCTGAAGTCGCTCTGTCCGGAGAGGTGGTCCACCAGCTCTCGTACGAACGCCTCGAAGGGGTTCTCTGGTGCCCAGCCGGTGCCGAGGGATGTGTCGTTCGAGAGCCGGACCCTGCGCTCCCGCAGGTCGTCGATGGATCGCGGATTGAACCAACGGGTGCGGTCGGGCACCGTGTCCCCGGTCAGCACGGCGCCGGGACTCGAATTACTCGTGATGTTGAACGAGAGGTCGAGGTGATCTGACACCTCCGGGAGGCGCTCGGTGAAGAAGTCCCGGACCTCCGCCTCGACGATCTCCAGTACGGGAATGCTCTCACCGCCGCAGGCGGGCGCCGCTCGCCCGTTGATCAGGACCCGGATCGGAGCCGTCATCTCGCCGCCGCCGTAGCGCACCTCGCTGGCTCCGCCCAGGAGGGCGAGCTTGTCGAAGTTGTGGTGCAGCACGGCACCGAAGTGGTGAACGGTGTAGCGGCTGTACGCACGGGAGAGCCGCTCGGCCAGGTGGTCGGCGAGTGTGTCCGGGTGACCAAGTCCTTTGCGCTCCACGATGGTTGTGCCACCGGGCTCATGAGCGCCGGTCTCGATGGCCAGGCGGCTCTTGCCGAGGGTCATGCTCGTTCGGGGCATGGCGAACTCCCGTCTCAGGGGCGGCAGATGGCCCAGCACGGGCGTCGGTAGGCCCGGCGGGGAACAACGGGAGATAGCTTCGGCGCCGCGAGGAACCAGAGCCCTGACAAACTGTCCGGGTTCGTAGTTCCCGCAGCTCAGAGCCCGCCAACCGAGTCAGCTCAGGACGTTTTCGACGGTGTCGAGTACTGCGGTCCAGGGCAACTCGCGCCCGGCAGGCGCCTCGCGTGGCTCGTACAGAGGCCAGATCTCCGGCCCGTAGACCAGGTGCACGTCGGCCTCTCGTAGCGTCTCGATGTGACGCTTCCAGGCGGGGTGGCGTACATGAGCCGCATTGACCCTGGGGAACACCACTACGGGCAGTCCGAGAGTGCCGAGTGCTTCCCCTACTTGTGTCAGCGCTTGGTTGTCGGCGATGCCGGTCGCGAGCTTGGCCACCGTATTGGCGCTCGCGGGGGCCACCACGTAGCAGTCCACCTTCGGGTGCGGACTTACCTCACCGGGCAGCCGTGCTTCATCCCGGACGGGTAGGCCTGTCAGCTTCTCCAAGCGGGCGACCTCGCCACTCATGCGCAGCCAGCGACCTGCCGTCGGTGTGAGTGTTACAGCCGCTCGCCAGCCCCGCGCCAGCGCCGGCTCCACGAGCCCGGTGCGCAAGCTCTCGACTCCTCCGGCGCTGGTACCCACGACTCCCAACACCCGGCTTTTCCTTGTGCTCACTGCACCGCCCTGCATCGTTGAGCCATCATGAACAGCTCCGACGAAGGAGCTCCGCCCGTAACCGGAGCTTGCTTGATCAGGTCGCGCAGCGTGTCACGGACACGAGGATTGTTCCGCACGAGCTGTGGCGAGGTTGACTCGGCTGTGCGCAGCTCCGTGAACGCGTCGTCCACCCGCCCGGTCAGAGAGAGGGCTCGGGCGTAGTCAATGCGGTGAGAGACGCTGCGCTCCGCAGCTATGTGGTCCACATCGATATCACCGTGCTCCACCAGGTACGACACGTTGTCGAGATCCAGCTCCGCCGAGAGCCGGTGCAGCATCACGTTCGTCGGGCCGAAGCATGTGTGCCAGTAGTTCTCGTCCGAGCCAAGCTGGTCGGCCAGCTCCTCGGCACGGGCCAAGAGACTCATGGCGGTCGAACGATCCTGATGCCGAGCTGCGGCGATAGCCGCTCGGAGGTGGATCATGCCCAGCAGGCTCAATGCAGCCGGATCGCTCTCCTCGATTCGAGCGGACAGCCACTTTGACGCAGTCATCGCCAGCTCCAGAGCGTCGTCGTACCGGCCGTTCGCTAGAAGGGCATGCGTGCCCGACCGGGCAGCGGAGGCCAGGACCAATGGATCCTCCGACTCGTCGGCAGCTCTCATGGCCCTCTCAGCAGCGAGCCAGGAGATGTCGGACTCACCCACCTTGGCGAGGGTCGTTGCTGCAAGGTGGTGGACGCGCGCGGAGACTGCCCAGGAGTCCACGCGCTCTGTGGTGGAGCGAACAGCACGATCTTCGAGTCCCTGAGCGGTTTGAAGCAGTCCAGGAAGCGCAGCGATCACCTTGCCGAGCCGACCGGCCTGATAGTCGTCCCAAGCTGCTTCGACGCGAGGTGCCACCGGGCCGGGGGTCGGGAGCTGATTCTCAGCCTCTGGTCCGAAGAGCAGGCGCGACAAGCGGCGCGGGCTCATCAAGGCGTCCCGGACAGCGGGTACATCGTCTTGTTGCCGCTCGTCCTCCATCAGCACAGGCTTCCCGAGCAGGTCACCGAGTGGTACCCGGAGTACGCGGGCCAGCTCGGCGAGCATGTCAATACGGGGAGGCTTACGCCGGCCTGACTCCGCCTTGGCCAACCAGTCGGTGCTGCGGCCCACCAAGCCGGCCAGGACTTGCTGGGTGTAGCCGCGGCGTCGCCGGTGGAAAGCGATCCGCTCACCGATGGTGAGATGGTCTCCGAGCCCACGCATGCGTGCCCTCCCTCGACCTGGCGGGCCGCGTCACGAACCGAACGGCCAGCCGCTTGTACGGACCGGACGGATTTTTGCATTAGAGAGAGAAACGGTCGATGGGGCGGGTCTGCCGCGATCGCTCAGCTACGCCAGCGCCCCGCCCCCGGGGTTTGTTGCCGCGATCATGGGAGCGAGAGTCGGCAGCTCCTGTCGGCGTCGCCTTGCGCGCAACAGGTGGAGCACTCACATCTGGTTTCAGGCGCACCTCACAGTCGAGGTCGCTAGAGCTTGTTGACCAGTAGCAGAAAGATGCTTGTTGGCAAACTGAGACTGATGCCTCACAGTCGTGTTGGCGCTCGATTGCAATCACAGCTTCTTCAAGTTCGCGTTGCGCTCTTCAGCGTCGTTCAGTCCTTCGGTCACGACACGCGATGGGTAGTGAGGGATCCAGGAAATGCATCAAAGTAGCTTCGTGGACCTCCTACTCATGGGGGGGGAGGGAGGTGCAAGGTCGCTTCTCGACCGGACGACCCCGCGCAGTGATCCGTATTTTTTCGCGCGCCAAAATTCCCGATGAAGCGGGCTGCCGTCACCGGGCTCAATCGCCTCCGATGGACCCGGAACGTCGCATGGTTCGCTGGCAACCACTCCCGCTTTCGCGGCTTAGCGCAAGGTAATATGTGATGCCCCTGCGACCAGTTTGTGGGCGGGCCGGTAACTACTACGCGGTCGGCGTCGGCGAATATTACGGTTGCACGCCCTTCTCCGGGCCTCCTCGATGTCCGGAGATGTCATCCGGTCGTGGAGGGAAGAAGTGATCTCCCCGCGCAGACAGAGCGGCGACGAACGCGGCCTTCTGGTCGTCGTCGCCGTATACCGTGACGTGTTGGCCGGTCGAGGCGTCAAGGACGACCATCCCACCGGTGGCGTTAGCGGCCCGTACCGCGTCGGGGAGATCGGACAGGCTTCCGGCCAGGACGGGGCAGGTGCTGTCGTGCTGGATGGTGAGACGGCCGATGGCGTCGTCCTTGGGCTTCGCCCAGCTCGTAGCTGAGTGACAGTGACCGCACCTGTAAGCGTCAGCGGCCCGTTCCAGGTCCGTCCAATCCCTACGAGGGCGACGGGGTTTGCTGAACTTCGTGCGGCCCATGGTTCGTTGATCCTTTCGGGGAAAGCTTCAGCAATGGCGGAGGGCTCACTGAGAGCGATGGCGTAAGGCGTGCCCAATCGACACACGTGCGCTCGCGTGATGGCGTGACCGGCCCCATAGGCCCGGTCACACGCACGCACACGTGACCGGTCACGCGTGATGTCACACGGTCACGCGACCTGACCTGCGGCTTCGTCGACCACGAACCATTGGGCGGCCATCCCGACCCGTTCCGGGGCTATCTGGTCGACCAGGCCCATTCCGGCGAGGCGGTTGAGAGCCCGCGAACACGTTTCTCGTTGCAGTCCGTGACCGTGCTTGGCGGCTATTCGGTCGACCAGTTGCCGCACAATTTCTGGCCGCCCAGCGGTCCGCATCGCCTCCAGGAGCTTGCGTTCAGCCGGGGACAGATCGTCCTGCCGTCCGCTCCCGCTCGTCGCCGAGTCATCTCGCTGGACGGAGTAGTGCATGGCACTGGAGAGGTCGCCGGGGATCTCTTCATAGACGCGCCGAATCAGACCCATCTCGGTGTCGGGGATCTCGTCGCCGCGCAGCGACCACTTCTGGCACACGGTGCTTTCGCCCGTGGCGGGGTCGGTACGGCGGGACTTTACCGCGACGGAGATGAGGAACCGGCCCCATGCTCCGGGGCCGACGCCACTCGCCCGGTCGTGGCCGTCGCCCGTTCCGCCCTTGTTCCAGTGGTGGGAGATGATCAGGCTCGCGCCGATCTCCTGGGCGACGTGCTGCGCCTTCTGTAGCAGTTCGCCCATCGAGTAGAGGTCGCTGCCCTTGGCTCCCCCTGCGGCGAGGTACAGCGGGTCGACGATGACGAGTTTCGGGCGGTGCAGAGCGGCGGCCTGGCGAAACAGTTCCAGGTGCTCGGCATTACCCAGTCGCGGCGCGCGGAAGCACAGGACGATGGGCAGGGCGTCCGCTTGTTCTCGCGTGAGCCCCTTGGATTCGGCAACCGCCCGGATGCGCCGTACGGCCTTCCTGCGGCTGCCCTCCCCGAAGAACACGAGGACGGGTCCCGGGTCTTCGCATGCGAACTCTACGAACCATGCCAGCCCGGCCGCGCAGGATACGGCGGCGTCGATGACCGCCCAGGTCTTCCCGGCCTTGTCCTCTGCAGACATGACGCCGTAGTCGCCTGCGACGATGACGCCCTTGAACAGCCAGCGCGGCGGGCCTGCTGCGTCTACCTCGGCGGCGACGGCGGCGAGTGAGTGGAAGGTGAGTTCGCGGATGTCAGTCTGTGCCCAGTGGCTGCGGTGGAGGCACGGCTCGTGCTGATCGTGGTCCAGGCAGAGCGTCGGTGACGGCCTACGGAACTGAGACGTCGGTACACTGGTCGTGGGTTCGGGGCCGCTCTCGTTGGGGGCGGCCTCGTTGCTGTTCTGGCTCATAGTTGGCATGCCCAGGTTGCGGGTCCGCGCGGCGTGGCCCGGTCTCCTTTCGCTTGATCTTGCTGGGGCAGCAGGTTCCGTTTCAGGTCCGCCAGAGCGTCGGCCAGCGCTTCGGCATAGGCGTCGATCGGGCACAACGGGCAGCGTGGCCCTAAGGTCGATCACTCCCTCGACGACCCTGGCCGGCGGTGTCTCCTCGCGCCATCAGGGTCGGAGTCCAGGACGCGCAACTCCCGCCGAACGGGCGCAAAGGGGCACAGCTCGACGTCGAGTAGGGCTTTGTAGCGATGGCTGGGGCTCATGCGGCGGCTCCCCGGCTCTGCTCGTCCAGCCACCGCTCGACGTCGGTCCAGCGGTAGCGGACGTGACGCCCCACCTTGATTGAGCGCGGGCCGGTGCCCCGGTAGGACCACTGGGCGAGCGTCGCGATCGGCAGTCCCAGGTACTCGGCGAGTTCCACACGTGTCACGAGCTTCTGCTTGCTTGGCATCTTTCCTCCCTGCGTAGCTCTTTCCAGCAGCATGCCAGTGTCGCTTGCGGAATGCTAGAGAGGGTGAGATTCTGCCTACGTGGCAGAAATGAGAAAGCACAGTGAACGCGGACCCGTCGGTGATCAGGTGGCAGAGAACCTTGCTCGACTGCGCCGTGAGACGACCGCCGAACTGGCTGCAGCGGTAACCAAGTTGGGCGTTCCGATGACCGCATCCACCATCACGAAGATCGAAACGCAGAAGCGTCGCATCACGGTTGACGAACTGGTGGCTCTGGCCGCCGCGCTGGGGGTTTCTCCGGTCACGCTGATGCTTCCCCCCGAGGGCGACCAGACCGAGACGGTACGGCTGGCGGAGAGGCTCACCGTGCCCGGATGGCGGGAGGCCTGGCGCTGGATGCACGGGCTGACGCCGCTGGTCGCCAGGAAGCGGGTCCCCGTCTCCGGTCTGTCCTGGCTGGCCACTAACCGGCCGTACGTGACGGAGGAAGAACTCGCCAAGATCATGTTCGCGGCTCCGGCAACGATCGCGGTCGAGGTGCTGGAAGAGGAGGTCGACGATGGCCCAGGTAGTTGACCGGTGGCATCTGTCCCGGCCCGGGGAAGGCGCAGAGCCGTGCAGGGTACACAGCAGCAAGACGAGAGTGTTGGTGCCGTCTGCTGACCATGGCCGAGGTAAGCGTTGGCAGGTGCGCTACAGGGACGCGTCGGGGAAGCAGTGCAAGGAGAACTACGCGCGCAAGCCGGACGCTGATGCCCGTGCCGCTGCAGTAGAGACAGACCTCAACCGGGGAGAGTTCATCGACCGCAAGGCGGGACGAGAGACTTTCCGGGCGGTGGCCGAGCGCTGGCGGGCGTCGGCTGTCCACCGGCCCTCCACCGCGGCCAGCGTCCGGCAGAGGCTGGAGTCTCACGTGTACCCGGCGCTTGGGCAACGTCCGATAGCCGACATACGCCAGTCTGAGATCAAGGCGTGGATCAAGGACCGCTCCCAGGTGCTCGCCCCGGTGAGCCTGCGGAACACGTACGCGATCATCGTTACTGTCATGCGTTCGGCTGTGCTGGACGGTGTCATTCGGTCCTCTCCATGCGACGGCGTGAAGCTGCCGACCAGGCGTCGGACCGAGGTGGTACCGCCCGGCGACGTGGCCGTGCGCGCACTCATCGACGCCGCCCCGACCATCCGCGAGCGAGCGCTGGTGCTCCTCGCGGCCTGCTCGGGCCTCAGACAGGGCGAGCTGTTCGGCCTCGAAGTCCGCCACGTCGATTTCCTGCGCCGTGAGGTGCGGGTCGAGCAGCAGCTGTGCGACATCACCGGGAAGGGCGCAGGAGGCGTCTTCCTTGGGCCGGCTAAGACCCATGAGGCCGTGCGCACCGTGCCGCTGGCCAAGGCCGCTGTAGACGCCGTGGCAGCCTTCCTGGCGGCATCGCCGCCACGGGAGGTGGAGGTCTGGGACCGTACCGACCCGCGCAAGCCCGTGAAGCGAAAGGCGCTACTGATCTTCCCGAACGCGGAGGGGAGACCCGTGCAGCGCTCTCCTTGGGCGCGGACATGGTCCGGCATCGTGAAGCGCGCGAACGCCGCGCTGGAGGTTGCGGGCCGTGACGAACGGGTGCCAGCCGGGACCACACTGCATGATCTTCGCCACTACTACGCGAGTCTGCTGATCAAGCACCGCGAGTCCGTGAAGACCGTCCAGAAGCGCCTGGGGCACTCGAAGCCGAGCATCACGCTCGACACGTACACCCACCTCTGGATGGAAGACGAGGACACGACCCGAGCTGCAGTCGAAGCAGCGCTCGGCGATGTGCCCCCGATGTGCCCTGAGAGGCAGGCTGGATGACTCTTCGCGCAGGTCAGGGCCGTGCCCGGACAGATCAAGGGTATCCGTGCGTGGACGGCGCCCGTCGACGGAACGTTCCGTCGACGGGCGCCGCAGGGGCGTAAACCAGTCACCCGGGGGCAAGCCCCGGTTCACCGACGTGACCGCAAGGTTCCGCCGAAGGAGGTACGCGCAGGGCTCAGTGGATGATCCCGGTGCGCAGGGCCACGGCCACCATGCCGGCCCGGTCGCCGGTGCCCAGCTTGCGGGCGATGCGGGCGAGGTGGCTCTTCACGGTGAGGGCGGACAGGCCCATCGAGACGCCGATCGCCTTGTTCGACTGGCCCTCCGCGACCAGTCGCAGCACCTCGACCTCGCGTCCGGACAGCTCGCGGTAGCCGCCCGGGTGGCTCGGGGCACCCGGGGGGCGGCGGTGCATGCGGGCGGCGGCACCGAGGGGAGCGGCACCGGGTCGGGTGGGGAGCCCGATGTTGGTGCGGGTGCCGGTGACGACGTAACCCTTGACCCCGCCGGCCAGCGCGTTGCGGACCGCGCCGATGTCGTCGGCCGCGGACAGTGCGAGGCCGTTGGGCCAGCCCGCGGCGCGGGTCTCGGACAGCAGGGTCAGGCCCGAGCCGTCGGGGAGGTGGACGTCGGCGACGCAGATGTCGCGGGGGTTGCCGATGCGGGGACGAGCCTCCGCGATGGACGAGGCTTCGATGACGTCGCGCACTCCGAGCGCCCACAGGTGGCGGGTGACGGTGGAGCGGACGCGCGGGTCGGCCACGACCACCATGGCGGTCGGCTTGTTCGGGCGGTAGGCGACCAGGCTTGCGGGTTGCTCTAGGAGAACGGACACCAGGCCTCCTGGGTGGGGGACGGGGCCGGCTTGTGGGGAGGAAGCCGGGACGAACCGTGCTTTCAAGGTCACAGTCGTCTTCGGCAGCAAACTCGTCCGCCTTTAGAGAATGATCACGATCTAGTGAGTAACAATCTGTGCAATTCGGACACGCGATCGATCATCCGAAGATCGAGTCGGTTCAAGCGGGTGCGATTCGAGTGCGCAAAGTGGCCGTATCGACAAAGAGATGGTCAACGGGGCGTTTCGCTGCGATCGCTGAATACTGACCGCTGACCGCTGACCGCTGACCGCTGACCGCTGACCGCTGACCGCTGACCGCTGACCGCTGACCGCTGACCGCTCACCGGGACTGCGGGCCCCTGCGCTGTGGCAGGGTCACCACCGAGGCGTCGCCGGGACCGGCCGGGGGCAGACCGGCGACCTGCGCCAGCAGATCGCACCAGGCGGCCAGGTGGGCGGCGGTGTCCGGCACCCCGCCGAGGCCCTCGCGGGGCGTCCAGGACGCCCGGATCTCGATCTGCGAGGCGGGCGGCCGGTCGGCGAGCCCGCCGAAGTAGTGCGAGCCCGCCCGAGTGATCGTGCCGCTCGGCTCGCCGTACCCGAGCCCCCGCGCCTGCAGCGCCCCCGTCAGCCACGACCAGCACACCTCGGGCAGCAGCGGATCGGCCGCCATCTCCTGCTCCAGCTCCGCACGCACCAGCGTCACCAGCCGGAACGTGCCCCTCCACGCCTCGTGCCCGGCCGGGTCGTGCAGCAGTACCAGCCGGCCGTCGGCCAGTTCCTGCTCGCCGTCGACCACCACCGCCTCCAGCGCGTACGAGAAGGGGGCGAGCCGCTGCGGAGCCGGCGTCGGCTCCACCTCGACCTGCGGCCGCAGCCGGCAGCTGCGCAGGGCGTCGACCGCGGTCCGGAAAGCCGGCGGACCCGAGGCACTCGAGTGCCGGTCCGCCTCCTCGGTGTCCTTCACGTCGCCCGTTCCATCACCGCTGTCCGACATTCGTCCGTGAGCCGCAGCCATGCGGGGAAGAGTAAGGGGAAGCGGGGCCCCGCGCAGGGCAAGACACCCCGCGCCGGTGGTCACCGATGTCGTGCGAGACTTGCTCCGTGACCGCCGACGACATGCCCACGGGCCAGCAGCCGACCGCGACGTACGACAGCGCCTTCCTCAAGGCGTGCCGGCGTGAACCCGTACCGCACACCCCCGTGTGGTTCATGCGCCAGGCCGGCCGCTCCCTGCCCGAGTACCGCAAGGTGCGCGAGGGCGTCCCCATGCTGGAGTCCTGCATGCGGCCCGAGCTGGTCACCGAGATCACGCTCCAGCCGGTGCGCCGGCACGACGTGGACGCGGCGATCTTCTTCAGCGACATCGTCGTCCCGCTGAAGGCGATCGGCATCGACCTCGACATCAAGCCCGGCGTCGGCCCGGTCGTCGAGCAGCCCGTCCGCACCCGCGCCGACCTCGCCCGGCTGCGCGACCTCAGCCCCGAGGACGTCCCCTACGTCACCGAGGCCATCGGCATGCTCACCTGTGAGCTGGGCGCCACCCCGCTGATCGGTTTCGCCGGTGCGCCTTTCACCCTCGCGAGCTACCTGGTCGAGGGCGGCCCGTCCCGCACGTACGAGAACGCCAAGGCGATGATGTACGGCGACCCCGGGCTGTGGGCCGACCTGCTCGACCGCCTCGCCGACATCACGGCCGCCTTCCTGAAGGTGCAGATCGAGGCCGGCGCCGTCGCCGTCCAGCTCTTCGACTCCTGGGCCGGCGCCCTGGCCCCCGCGGACTACCGGAAGTCGGTCATGCCGGCCTCGGCGAAGGTCTTCGACGCGGTCGCCGGGTACGGCGTCCCGCGCATCCACTTCGGCGTCGGCACCGGCGAACTGCTGGGGCTGATGGGCGAGGCCGGCGCGGACGTCGTCGGCGTCGACTGGCGCGTCCCGCTGGACGAGGCCCGGCGCCGCGTCGGACCCGGCAAGGCGCTCCAGGGCAACCTGGACCCGACGGTCCTGTTCACCGACAAGAACACCGTCGAGGCCAAGGCCCGCGAGGTGCTCGACGCGGCCGCCGGCCTGGAGGGCCATGTCTTCAACCTCGGCCACGGCGTCATGCCGAACACCGACCCGGACGCCCTGACCCGGCTCGTGGAGTACGTCCACACCGCCACCGCGCGCTGACCCGTCCGCCGGTTCACCAGGAGTAATGGGGCCGCGCCCGCCTGCCGAAGAGCAGGCCGGGCGGCTCCGGCGGGGGTGGCGTGCCGGGCTTGAGCGGCCAGGCGAGCAGCATCCCGGCCAGGAAGCCGACCACATGGGCCGCGTACGCCACGGTCCCGGCTCCGGAGACGCCGTGCCCGGAGGAGTACACGGCCTGGAGTCCGAACCAGAAGCCCAGCACCAGCCAGGCGGGCAGCCGCAGCGGCAGGAAGACCAGGAACGGCACCAGGACCCACACCCGGGCCCTGGGCCACAGCACGATGTAGGCGCCGAGGACCCCGGCGATCGCGCCGGACGCGCCGATCAGCGGGTCCGCGGAGTCGGCGTTCAGCACCGCGAAGCCGTAGCCGGCCGCATAGCCGCAGACGACGTAGAAGAGGAAGTAGCGGATGTGACCCATCCGGTCCTCGACGTTGTTGCCGAAGATCAGCAGGAAGAGCATGTTCCCCAGCAGGTGCAGCCAGCTGCCGTGCAGGAACATGGCCGTGAAGACCGACAGCGGCGGGGACTTGTCGTAGCCGGGCGGGCCGACGACACAGCCCGCGCCGTGCGCGCCCACGCCGGCCTCCCCGGTCGGCACGACCCGGGGCAGCTGATCGTGCATCAGCTCACGGGGCACAGCCGCGTAGTGGTCCAGGAAGGCGTGCAGACGGCACAGCTGCGCCAGGTCGCTGCCGCCGGCCACGGAACCGGCTATGCCGGGCGTGGTGAGGAACACCAGCACGCTGGCGGCGATGAGCGCGTACGTCACCCAGGGCGTGCGGCGCACCGGGTTCACGTCATGGACGGGGATGACCACACAGAAGTACTGCCCGCGATGCGGTGGCCGAACCGGTGAACACGGCCGGGCGGGCGTGCGTATCTCTCCTCAACCGACGTGAGGATCAGGCGATGACGAACGCTCCGCAGGTTTCCGCGATGCACGCTCTGCCCGACGGCGAGGCCGAGCTGTCCCTGGTGGTACGGATCCCCTGGGAGGACGTGGCACGGCTCGGCCAGGAGGCGGGGCGGCTCGCTTCGCAGATGCAGCGGCCGGTGACCCTGGACGAGGCGGTGAGCTACCGCCTGCGCTCGACCCGGCCCTCCGCCTCCCACGCGAAGCCCTCCGGGGAGCAGCCGGCGGCCGTCTCCTCCGGGGCGGGAGTGACGTCCCTGCCGCGGATCAGCGGCACGGCCTAGGCACGGCGCGGGCCGCGGCTGCGCGGGGGCCGCTCGGGCCCGCGCGGCGGAGCCGCGTGCCGGCCCCGCCCGGCCCCCGGCCGGTCACCTCGCGCGTACCTTCGCGGCGGCCTTCCTCCGGTCACCTCGCGCGTACCTTCGCGGCGGCCTTCCTCGCCGCCACCAGTACCGGGTCCCACACCGGTGAGAACGGCGGGGCGTACCCCAGGTCCAGGGCCGTCATCTGTTCCACCGTCATCTGCGCGGTCAGCGCCACCGCCGCGATGTCGACCCGCTTGCCCGCGCCCTCCCGGCCGACGATCTGGACGCCCAGCAGGCGGCCCGTCCGCCGTTCGGCGAGCATCTTCACCGTCATCGGGGCGGCACCGGGGTAGTAGCCGGCGCGGCTGGTCGACTCGACGGTGACCGTCTCGAACCGGAGGCCTGCCCGCAGGGCGTCCTTCTCCCGCAGGCCGGTGCGGGCGATCTCCAGGTCGCAGACCTTGCTGACCGCCGTGCCGACGACCCCCGGGAAGGTGGCGTAGCCGCCGCCCGCGTTGGTGCCGATGACCTGCCCGTGCTTGTTGGCGTGCGTGCCCAGCGGAACGTACTGCTCCTGCCCGGAGACGAGGTTCAGCACCTCCACGCAGTCGCCGCCCGCCCAGATGTCCTCGTGGCCGCGCACCCGCATGGCGAGGTCCGTGAGCAGACCGCCGTGGGCGCCGAGCGGGAGGCCGGCCGCCCGGGCGAGCGCCGTCGCCGGACGGACGCCGATGCCGAGGACCACCAGGTCCGCGGGGTACTCGGCGTCCTCCGTGGCCACCGCCCGCACCCGGCCGTCCGGCGCGGTGAGGAGCTTGGTGACCTCGGCGTCGTTCACCATGGTGATGCCGAGGCCCTCCATGGCCCGGTGCACCAGCCGGCCCATGTCCGGGTCGAGCGTCGACATGGGTTCCCTGCCGCGGTTGACGACCGTCACCTCGAAGCCGTGGTGGATCAGCGCCTCGGCCATCTCGACACCGATGTAGCCCGCCCCCACGACCACCGCCCTGCGGCCACGCGTGCGGGCCAGCGTGTCGAGCAGGGCCTGGCCGTCGTCCAGGGTCTGCACGCCGTGCACCCCGGGGGCGTCCGCGCCGGGCAGGTCCGGGCGGACCGGGCGGGCTCCGGTGGCGATGACGAGCTTGTCGTACGGCGTCCAGGACTCGGCGCCGGAGTCCAGCTCACGCGCGCGTACCCGCTGCCCGGCCACGTCGATCTCCGTGACCTCGGTGCGCAGCCGCAGGTCGATGCCGCGGGACCGGTGTTCCTCGGGCGTGCGCGCGATCAGCCGGTCCCGCTCGGGGACCTCGCCGCCCACCCAGTACGGGATGCCGCACGCCGAGTAGGAGGTGAAGTGACCGCGCTCGAAGGCCACGATCTCCAGCTCCCCGGGGCCCTTCAGCCGCCGTGCCTGCGACGCCGCGGACATGCCCGCGGCGTCGCCGCCGATCACGACCAGCCGTTCCCGCCCGTCCCGTCCCTCGCTCATGCTCATGGAGAACACGCTAAGGGGCGCGGGGATTTCAGTCCCGCCCGGTCTCCTCGGCGGAGTCCGGCGCCGGCCGGGCGGACGGCAGCGGGCCGAACGCGGTCATCGCGGGCGCGGCCTCCGTGCGGCGCGGCAGCCGGGGGCGTACGACCCGCAGCCACAGCAGCATCAGGAGCGCGGCCAGGGCCACGAACGGCAGAGCGGCACCGAGCGCGAGCGCGATCCAGCGCAGCATGGAGACGAACACGTGCCAGCCGCCCGCCAGCGCGTCCGTGAACCCGGGGTCGTCGTCCGCCCGCTGCACCGGTGTCTCGGACAGCGACAGGGTGACGGTGGCCAGGCTCGTACGGTCCTTCAGGGACGCCTGCCGGGCCAGCAGTGCCTCCAGGTCGGCCTGACGGCTGCTCAGTTCACCCTCCAGGGTCACGACGTCGCTCAGCTTGGTCGCCCGGTCCATCAGCGTGCGGATCCGGTTCACGCTGGCCCGCTGCGTCCTGATGCGGCTGTCGACGTCCACCACCTGATCGGTGACGTCGACCGCCTTGGCCGTGCGGTCGACCAGCCGGCCCGTGCCCTCGAGGCCGGTGAGCACCTCGTCGTACTTCTCGCCGGGCACGCGCAGCACGACCCTGGTGCGCTCGTGGCCGTCGGCGTCCCGGCTCGTGGTCTCGTCGCCGACGTAGCCGCCCGCGCCCTCCGCGGTCGCCCGGGCCTGTGCCAGTGCCTTCGCCGCGTCCTTGACCTCGACGGTGAGGGAGGCGGTGCGGATGATCGCGTCCGGGGCGAGCCGGGGCGTCCCGCGCGTGGCCTTGCCGTCGGCCGCCGCTCCGCCGGCGGTCTCGGCCTTCGGTGCGGAGGCGCCCGCGTCGGACTTCGCCGAGCCGCCGCCCGAGTCGTTCGCGCCGCTGCACCCGGCGAGCGCGAGGGAGGCGGCGAGCAGGATCCCGGACAGGGCCCGGACGGACCGGGCCGAAGGTGACGTGTGCATGAGAGGTACCCCCGAGGGTTGTGGCGCTGTGACGGTCCTTCGACGCGGGCCCCGGCGGAAACGTTTGAGGCGGCCGGTCCCGATGCGGTCACGGTCCGGACTCGTCCCGGACACCGGGGCCAGGCGGGAGTGCCGGCGGGGTCTGCCCGGACGCCGGGTCTCGGCGGGAGTGCGCGGTGGGGTTCTCGCGGGCCCCGGGCCGGCGGGCCTCGGCGGGAGTGCCGGTGGGGTCTGCCCGGACGCCGGGTCTCGGCGGGAGTGCGCGGTGGGGTTCTCGCGGGCCCCGGGCCTCGGCGGGAGCGTCGGTGGGGTCTGAGAGAGTGGGGGCATGAGCGCAACGGACAGGGGTCTCGGGCACGTCGTCGTCATCGGGGCCGGGATCGCCGGACTGGCCGCCGCGCACCGGCTTCTGGGGCGGGGCGCCCGCGTGACCGTGCTGGAGGCGGCCGAGCGGGTCGGCGGCAAGCTGCTGCCCGGCGAGATCGCCGGGGTGCGTGTCGACCTGGGGGCCGAGTCCATGCTCGCCCGCCGCCCCGAGGCCGTGACGCTCGCCCGCGAGGCGGGCCTCGGTGAGCAGCTCCGGCCGCCGGCCACCGCGACCGCCTCGATCTGGACCCGGGGTGCCCTGCGGCCCATGCCCAAGGGCCACGTGATGGGCGTGCCCGGCACGGCCGCGGCCCTGTCCGGAGTGCTGTCCGACGAGGGCCTGGCCCGCATCGCGCACGACGCGGACCTGCCCCGCACCGAGATCGGCGACGACGTGGCCGTGGGGGAGTACGTGGCGGCCCGGCTGGGCCGCGAGGTCGTCGACCGCCTGGTCGAGCCCCTGCTGGGCGGGGTCTACGCGGGCGACGCGTACCGCATCTCGATGCGCTCGGCCGTCCCGCAGCTCTTCCAGGCCGCCCGTGCCCACGCCTCCCTCACGGAGGGCGTCCGCGAGATCCAGGCGAAGGCCGCCGCCCAGCAGCAGACCGGCCCGGTGTTCATGGGCATCGCCGGCGGCGTCGGACGGCTGCCGCTCGCGGTCGCCGAGTCCGTGCGCGCACGGGGCGGCACGATCCTGACCGGCACACCCGCGCGGGAACTGCGCCGGGAGGCGGCCGGCAGCTGGCGGATCACCGCGGGGGACCGCGTGCTGCACGCCGGCGCGGTGATCGTCGCCGTTCCCGCCCCGGCCGCCGCCGCACTGCTGCGCGCCGAGTCCCCGGGGGCCGCCGCCGAGCTGGCCGCCGTCGAGTACGCCTCGATGGCCCTGGTCACCCTCGCCTACCGGCGGGCCGGCCTGGACCTGCCCGAGGGCAGCGGCTTCCTGGTGCCCCCCGTCGACGGCCGCACCATCAAGGCGTCCACCTTCGCCTCCCGGAAGTGGGGCTGGATCGCCGAGGAGGACCCGGACGTGGTCGTGCTGCGCACGTCGGTGGGCCGCCACGGCGAGACCGGGATCCTCGGCCGGGACGACGCCGGCCTCGTCGAGGTCTCCCGGCACGACCTGCGGGCGGCCACCGGCCTGGACGCCGTCCCCCTGGAGACCCGGGTCACCCGCTGGACCGACGGCCTGCCGCAGTACCCGGTCGGACACCACGCACGGGTGGCCCGCATCCGCGAGCGGGTCGCCCGGCTGCCGGGCCTCGCCGTGTGCGGCGCGCAGTACGACGGCGTCGGCATCCCGGCGTGCATCGCGAGCGCGTACGCGGCCGTGGACCAGCTCGGCGGCGACCTGGACCGGGTCCGGGCGCTGACGGCCGACCCGGTGCAGAGCCTGCACGGCGGAGCGGGAGAATAGGGACCATGAGTGACGACGCCCCCACCACCGAGTCCGGCAGGATCCCGAACAAGGGCAAGCTGGCCAAGGACCTCAACGAGGTCATCCGCTACACCCTCTGGTCGGTGTTCAGGCTGAAGGACGCACTGCCGGAGGACCGCGCGGGATACGCCGACGAGGTCCAGGAGCTGTTCGACCAGCTCGCCGCCAAGGACGTGACGGTCCGCGGCACCTACGACATCTCCGGTCTGCGCGCCGACGCCGACCTCATGATCTGGTGGCACGCCGAGACCAGCGACCAGCTCCAGGAGGCGTACAACCTCTTCCGCCGCACGAAGCTGGGCCGCGCGCTCGAGCCCGTCTGGTCGAACATGGCGCTGCACCGCCCGGCGGAGTTCAACCGGTCGCACATCCCGGCGTTCCTCGCCGACGAGACGCCCCGGAACTACGTCAGCGTCTACCCCTTCGTGCGCTCCTACGACTGGTACCTGCTGCCCGACGAGGACCGCCGCCGCATGCTCGCCGACCACGGCAAGATGGCCCGCGGCTACCCGGACGTGCGCGCCAACACGGTCGCCTCGTTCTCCCTCGGCGACTACGAGTGGGTCCTGGCCTTCGAGGCCGACGAGCTGTACCGCATCGTCGACCTCATGCGCCACCTGCGCGCCTCCGAGGCCCGCATGCACGTCCGCGAGGAAGTCCCGTTCTTCACGGGCCGCCGCAAGTCGGTCTCCGACCTGGTGGCGGACCTGGCCTGAGGCCCGGCACGCGCCACGACGCCGCAGAAGGCGAGGCCGGTGCGGGCGGCGGCGAAGCCCCCGGCGGTCCCTTCTCGGAGCGGTGGTCGCGCCTAGCGCACCCTGGCCTTCCCCTTCAGCGTGTCCCGCCGCACCTTGGCGTCGGCCGCGCCGCCGGAGGCGACCGGTTCCGGGCGCGGCGCGCACGACGCGTGCCGCACAGGCAGGCGGCCCGCCAGCAGATACGCCTCCAGGTACGCGTTGACGCACTGGTTCGGGCCGCCCCCGATCCCGTGCGTGCCCGCGTCCCGCTCGGTCACCAGCACCGAGCCGGCCAGCCGCCGGTTCATCTCCAGGGCGCCCTGATAGGGGGCCGCGGCGTCCCGCTCGGCCGCCAGGATCAGCACCGGCGGCAGCTCGCCCGGCCCGGTCCGCACGTCCAGCGGCCGCTGCCGGGGCGCCGGCCAGTAGGCGCACGGCAGGTTCATCCAGGCGTTGTCCCAGGTCTCGAAGGGCGCCACCCGGGCGAGCCGGGTGTTGTCGCGGTCCCACACCTTCCAGTCCGTCGGCCAGGAGGCGTCGTTGCACTCGACGGCCGTGTACACCGCGCTGCCGTTCTCCGCGGCGGCGGCCCCTTCGGGGGGCGGCGCGGCCAGCCGCACCAGCGGCTTCGGATCGCCGTGCAGATAGGCCGAGAGGGCCTGGGCCCGGCTGGGCCAGAAATCGTCGTAGTACCCGGCTGTCAGGAACGTCTTCTGCAGCTGGCTAGGGCCGACCTTGCCGCCCGCCGCCTTCCCGGCCAGGCGCTCCCGCGCGGTGTCGTAGCTGCGCTGCACCCGTGCCGGCGTGTCACCGAGCCGGTAGACGTCGTGGTGCCGGGCGATCCAGTCCCGGAAGTCCGCCCAGCGCTCCTCGAAGGCGGCCGACTGGTCGAGGTTGCTGCGGTACCAGATCTGCTGCGGGTCCGGGTTCACCGCCGAGTCCAGCACCATGCGCCGCAGGTGCGAGGGGAACATCGCCGCGTACAGCGCGCCGAAGTAGGTGCCGTACGACGCCCCCATGAACGTCAGCCGGTTCTCGCCCAGCGCCGCCCGCAGCACGTCCAGGTCGCGGGCGTTGTTCAGCGAGGTGTAGTGGCGGAGCCTGCTGCCGGACCGCAGGGCGCAGCCGCGCGCGTACGCCTTCGCCTGGGCGATGCGCTGCTGCTTGTACGCCTCCGACGGGTGGACGGGTGAGGCGGTGGGCGCCTTGAAGAAGCGTTCGGGGTCCACGCAGGACAGCGGCGCCGAACGGCCCACGCCGCGCGGGGCGTAGCCGACGAGGTCGTAGGCGGCGGCGATGCGCTCCCACTGCGGGACCGTCCCGATCAGCGGGAAGTACATGCTGGACGCGCCGGGGCCGCCCGGGTTGTAGACGAGGGCGCCCTGCCGGGGGACCTTCCGCTTGCTGTTGTGCGGGTCCTTCTGGGTGGCGCGGGAGATGCTGACGGTCAGCCGGATCTGCTTGCCGTCGGGGTGCGCGTAGTCCAGCGGCACGGTCACCGTGCCGCACTGCACGCCGGCCGGTGCCTCCGGCAGGTCGGCGGTGGAGCACCGGCCGAAGTCGATGCCGGCCGCCCGGGCGCGGGCCGCGGCGGTCGCGGTGCCGTGCAGCTCGGCCGCGCCGGGGACACCCGGCCGGCCGGTGCCGCCGGGCGCGCCGCTCGCCGGGGCCGCGGCCAGGGTGGTCAGGAGCAAGGACCCGGCGGCCGAGTAGAGGGCGGCAGCTTTCATCGCGTTTCCCTTCGGTGCGCGCGGCGGCGATGGCACGGCTGCCACGGCCCGGCGACGACAAAAGGGATGTTTCGTACGACTGTCGGGGAAGGCAAGCACCGTTCGGCCGGTGTCGCCGGCAATGCCCCCGATGCGCCCCCGGCACCTGCCCCGAGGGCCGCGGAAGCTCTCTCACTCCCGCCAGGGCTGGTCGCGGTGGGCGAAGGCCGCGCGCAGCTCCGGCTCGCCGACGGCGCGGACGCCGCGCACGGCGACGGAGGTGAGGAACGACCGCTCGTCGCCGGCGGGTGTGCCGGCCAGCGTGCTCAGCAGACGCTGCCCGGCAGGGGAGGCCCAGCGTGAGTACGGGTGCACCTCGAACCGGGCGATGGCCAGGCAGCTCAGCGACAGCGTCAGGGGAAGGGCGAACCACAGGGCCACCAGCAGACGTGGCGTGCCGGTCTGGACGGGCAGCAGCAGTGCGGTCACCCCGGACGCGACCACGGCCACCGCGGCGGCCCGCACCCGGCGTACGGCGGCCCCCACGCCGGACCCGCTGCCCTCGGGCACCGCGAGCCCCGCGCGCACCAGCCCGTCGGCGAGCCGGCGTACGGCCTCCGCGCCGGCCGCCCGGGCCCGCACCGGAGCGATCCGCGACTGTCCGCCGGGTCCTATGGCCCCTATGACGGAGTCCTCGATCTCGTCGTGGCCCTCCGGGTCGACCACCGTGGCCCAGCCGGTGTGCGCGAGCAGCAGCCGTCGCTGCCGGGCCATGGAGACCAGCGTGACGTCGGCGACCCGCGCGGGACCGCCGGACAGGAAGGCCGCCTCGTACAGCGTCAGATCACGCTCGCGGTCGGCCGGTGCGCCGTGCGCCTCCGCGGCCGCGGTGCGGAGGGCCGACAGGCACAGCCGGGCGCAGGCCGTGCCGGCGAAGACCCAGGCCAGGAGCAGGAGAAGGACCCAGAACATGACGTGTTTGTATGCCAGGGGTCCGGGCGGACGCCATGCCCTTTTCATCATCCGGACGGAGTGTTGCCGGGATGTGACGTTCCGTTTCCTGCGCAGTTCAGGGGCTGGTCGTCCCTGGCGGCGGGCTCGCGGCGGCGGGCGGCAGCGAGTACGACTCGCCCGGCGAGGGCACGACCGGCACGGCGGCGTTCGGATCGACCTCCTGCGGGGCCGGCACCGGGGAGGCGGAGGCCGCCAGATCCTCGGCCAGCGCGGCGAAGTCGACGTACCCCGTCGCCTCCAGGACCTTGATGTGGTCCAGGACCGTCGCATTGGCGTCGTCCGCGAGGTCACGGACCAGGGAGTTCTGCGTGCCGGCCCGTACCTGCGCGACCAGCGAGAACACCCGGCCGTGCGCGAGCCGCAGGATCGCGGCGAACTGCCGGTCGAAGTCCTGGCCCTCGGCCGCGTCCAGCGTGTCGAGCCACTGCTTCTGCTGCGCGTTGGGCTCGTTGGGCAGGGGCACGCCCAGCTGGGTCGCGACGGTCCGTACGTGCGCGTCCAGGGAGGTGTGGCCGTCGACGAGGTGCCGGCCGGCCGTGCGGACGGCGGCGCTGGTGCCCTTGCGCTGCGCGAGCTGTCCGGCGGGCAGCTCCCACAGTCCGGCCAGCCGGACCTTGGTGACGAAGTCCCGGTCCTGCGCGGACAGCGGGCCGTACGGCGTCGTGACCGTCTGCGCGCTCAACACGTTCGCGCTCGCCGGGTCCTGCCGGCCGGGGTAGGTCCAGAGCGGAACGAGCAGCGCGACGAGTGTCGCCGCGAGCGCGACGACGACGAGTCCGGTACCGCTGAATATGCCTCGGCCCTTGATGGGGGGTCGCGGTCGCATGGTGCCTCCTGCACCGCACGCCAGGGGGTGCTCGGGGGTGGGTGCGGGGTTGGCATATTACTGGGGGAACCGCAACGGCTTTCGCCCGCGGGGGAGGGGGCTTGTGCGGCGCGGTGGGCGCGGGTCCGGGTGGCGGCCGGGTGCGGGTGCGTCGTGGCCGGTCGGGCGGTTCCCCGCGCCCCTGGGGGTTGCGGTGCCGTCGGTCTGCATCCTGGCGGTGGTTTCCGGGTGGCCGGGTGCAGGTGCGTCGTGGCCGGTCGCGTGGTGCCCCGCGCCCCTGGGAGTCGGGGTCGGCGGTCGGTGTTCTCAGGGGGCCGGCCGGGTCCGGCGTCGGAGGGCTCCGCGTAGCAGGCGTGCCGGCAAGGGGGTCTCGTGGGGAGCCGGGCCTGCTCGGTGCAGCCACCAGTTCCGCAGTTCGCGGTGCGCCCTCTTGTCGGCCGGGCGTCCCAGCTTCAGCAGATGGCCGGCGAAATCCAGGGCGTCCCGCCGGTACCCGTCGCTCATCGGCCGCTGCCGCGCGTACTCCAGGAACGCCTCCCGGTAGCCCTCCCCGAGGATCACCGGCAGCTCAGGTGCCACCTTCGCCACCACACCCGCCCGCTTCGCCGCGAGCGCCCGCGCCTGCACCCCCATCCGCGCCCGGTCGAACCCCTCCGGCACCGGCGTCCCCGCGACCAGGGACGACAGCACGGCGGCCTGCGCCATCCCGAGCCGCTCACGCACACCGGTCAGCGGGCGCGCCAGCACCCCGACACCCCCGGCCCGCTCACCGGCGGCGCCCGCCACCACCGGGGTGCGGCCCGGGGCGACCCGCCCCGCACGCGCCCGCCCCACCGCCACGGCCTTCCGGATCGCGGTCAGCTCACCCTCCAGCTCGGCCGGTCCGGGGAAGTTCTCGTCCCGCTCCAGGAGCACTCCGGGCGGCGCGACCCGGGAGGCGAGGCCGGTCAGGATGTCGAGGACCGGGCGCGGCACGGGGTGGGCGTGGCTGTCGTGCCAGACACCGTCGCGTTCGAAGCCGCCCGCGACATGGACGTAGGCGATGGCCTCCACGGGCAGCGCGGCCAGCGCCTCGGCCGGGTCCTCACCGCGGTTGACGTGGTTGGTGTGCAGGTTGGCGACGTCGATCAGCAGCCGTACGCCGGTCCGCTCGACCAGCTCGGACAGGAACTGCCCCTCCGTCAGCTCCTCGCCGGGCCACGAGAACAGCGCGGCGATGTTCTCCAGGGCCAGCGGCACCGGCAGCGCGTCCTGGGCGATCCGGACGTTCTCGCAGAGCACGTCCAGGGCGTCCCGGGTGCGCGGCACCGGCAGCAGGTGACCGGCCTCCAGCTGCGGCGACGCCGTGAGCGCGCCGCCCGCCCGGACGAACGCGATGTGCTCGGTGACCAGCGGAGCGCCGAGCACCCGCGCCCGCTCGGCGAGCGCCGCGAGACGCCCCTCGTCGGGACGGTCCGCACCGCCGAGGCCGAGGGAGACGCCGTGCGGGACCACCGTCACGCCGCGCCCGCGAAGCCGCAGCAGCGACTGCGGGACGTGGCCGGGACAGACGTTCTCCGCCACGACCTCCACCCAGTCGATGCCCGGCATCCGCTCCACGACGTCCGCGATCTCCGGCCGCCAGCCGATCCCCGTCCCCAGTCGCCGCATGCTGTTCCCCCTCCTCGGCCCGTGCTCGTGCGTCGAGTGAGGGGGGTATGGCCCCGGCGGCTGCGGTCGAACCCCCTCCCTGACGCGTTCAGAGCAACATTTGAGGTTCGGCACGGGTGCCGGCCTTCGTCAGCCGTCCCGGCGCAGTGCCGGATGCTCCGCGGCCACCGTGCACGAACCCGGGGCGATCTCGGTGAAGCCCGCGTCGCGTACGAGGGGCAGCCCGCCGGCGGTCAGGCGGGGCCAGGCGGCCGGAGTGGCCGTGCGGACGGCGAGGGGGTAGCCGGCGTCCCGCCAGGCCGTCCGGGCGGGCGCGGGGAGGGCCCACCAGGCCAGCTGGGCGCCGTGGCCGGCCTGGGCCATCGCCTTGCCGGCCGACATCTCCAGGTCCGGGTTGAGCCAGAGCACCGGCTCGGCGGGGCCGGCCGGAAGGGGCGGCTCGGGGTCGTCCAGCTCGGTGCCCGAGACCTGGAGTTTCGCCAGGTCCTTGGGCCAGCCGTCCAGCGGGACCGGCGGGAAGACCCGCACCTCCGCGGACTTCCCGGTCACCGTGATCCCGGGCAGGGCCCCGGCGCGCCGCCACTCGGCGCCCCTGGCCCGCCGGACCACCTTCCGGATCCGCGCGTCCTCCCAGTTCCGCACGGCCTCGGCCCACTCTCCGTCACCGTGCGCACGTTCGTCGCCGAGCAGGACGAGCACGGCCCGCGCGGCCGTCTCCAGCGCGTCGGTACGGGCGGGCGGGGCGCTGCGCTCGATCCGTACGACGAGCGGCAGCACGAACTGCGGGGCCTCGTCGCGCGCGGTGCGCTCGGCACGGAAGGGACTGTCACCGGAAGGGGCTGGAACATGGCTCACGGAAGCCCACCCTACGAAGGCCCGGACGGGCGGATCAACGCGCGGTGCCCGCCCGGGAAATTGTGGCGACCGGCGATGAACCCACGGGCTGTTCCGACCCGTCTTGATCGACCGGAGGGGATGACGATGAGCCAGTACTTCGAGATCGGTGACGACTCGCTGTGGAATCCGGCCACCCGGGCCGCGCAGCTGTTCCTGCGGCAGGTCGCGGTGTTCGAGGCCGAGCTGGAGCTGCCGTCCGGCCTCGGGCCGATGCGCAACGACGAGTGCAAGATCGACCCGGCCGTGCTCGGGATCTTCACGCATGCGCTGCTCGCCCGGCACCGGCGGACCGGCCACAGCATCATCCAGGCCCTCTCCGAGAACTTCGTCGGCATCGTCGTCGTCCTCGCCGAGCGCGCCGGGATCGGCATCGACTGGGCCGGGCTCGAGGCCTTCCCTGACGGCCCCCTGACGGACGTGCAGGTCTCGGCCGCCGGGACGTCAGGGCCGCCGCAGGGGGGACCCTGGGCCGCGGCGGTGCGTGCCCGGGCGGCCGAGCTGAGCCGGGGCATGCCCCGGTGACCCCGCCCCCGGAGCCCTGCCCGCCACCCCGGGACGAGCCCCGTGCACCGTGTCTGCGCCTGGCCGACGTGGGCCGCCGCTACGGCATCCGCGGCCCCTGGGTGTTGCGAGGCGTCGACCTCACCGTCGCCCCCGGCACCCTCACCCGGATCGAAGGGGCCAACGGCACCGGCAAGTCCACCCTGCTGCGGCTGCTCGCCCGGCTCGACGCGCCCACCGAGGGATGTGTCACCGGGCGCCCGCGCACCGCGTACGTGCCGGAGCGGTTCCCGTCCGCCCTGCCCTTCACGGCCCTCGGTTACCTGACCCATCTGGGCATGATCGACGGCCTGTCCCGCGGCCCCGCCGCCCGGCTCGCGGCCACCTGGCTGGAGCGGTTCGGTGCGGGCGCGTACGCCGCCACGCCCATGGCGCGGCTGTCCAAGGGCAGCAGCCAGAAGGTCGCCGTCGCCCAGGCGCTGCTCGGCGACCCGGAACTGCTGGTGCTGGACGAGGCGTGGACGGGTCTCGACACGGCGGCGCGGGCGGAGCTGGAGCGGGCGGTGGCCGAGCGGACGGCCGCCGGAGGCGCCGTCGTCTTCGTGGACCACGACCCCGGCCGGCTCGCCGGGGTTCCCGCCGCCCGGTACGCCGTGACCGGCGGAGGCCTGGAACGCCGTACCGGCGGCGTGAGTCCACCGGCCGGGCCGGTCACCCGCGTCACCGTGCGGGGCCCGGCGGACGGCCGGCTGCCGGCCGGTGCCGCACGGCTCGCCGTCTCCGTCGAGGAGACCGCCCACGGCTGCCACCTCCTCGGCGTCCCCGCCGCCCGCTCGGACGTCCTGCTGCGCGCTCTGCTCACGGCCCGGCCGCCCTGGCACGTGGTCCGCGTCGAACCCGCCGGCGCCCCGCCCCCCGATCCCGGGAGCCGCCCATGACCGCTCTCCTGCGCTACCAGGCCGACCTGCTGCTGCGCTCCCAGCGCTGGCTCCCGCCGGTGATCCTGTACGCCGCGTTCCTCGGGATCGGGGTGCGCGGCGGCGAGCCGGTTCTCAACTCGCTCGGGTACGCGGCCGCGGCCCTGCTGCCGGTGACCGCCTGGCTGGTACGGATCTGTGTCACCGGTGAGCCGCCCGCGGCCCGTGCCTGTGTCGCCGCCGTGCGCGGTCCCGTCCGGGCGCACCTCGCCTGCCTGCTCACCGCCCTGCTCGCGGCCGTGCTGCTCGGGATGTCGGCCACCGTGGTGGTGACGCTGATCAGCGCGCCGGTGAGCGACGGCCACCGGGTGCACGTCCCGCTGCTCCGGGCCGCCGCGGCAGGGCTGCCGGCCGCCCTCGTCTGCGCGCTGCTCGGCGCGGCCGTCGGCGCGCTCGCCAACCGCCCGGTGCTGCGCTCCACCGGCCGCGCGGTGCCGGCGACGCTGCTGGGCGCGCTGCTCGCGGTGGTGCTCACCGGTTCCCCGGCGCAGGCCGCCGTCAGCGGCCTGGTCACCGGCTCGCAGACCGGCCGGGCCGCCGTACCGCTGCTGCCGCTTGCCGCGGCGGCCCTGCTCACGGCCGCCGCCTTCGCCGCGGCGTCCTGGCTCACCGCCCGCCGGTCACCCTGAGCCGGCGCTGGTCGGGCCGTCGGTCTCGGCCGGCTTCACCGCCCCGGCGGTCGTGCGGTGGCCGTCGTCGCTCACGTCTTCGCGTGGGACGGGGGCCGGTGCCCGGTCGGTGCCGGTGCGTTCGCCCGGCCGATCAGCTCGGAGACCTTCACGAACCGGTAGCCGCGGCTGCGCAGCTCCGGTACGACCGCGCGGACGACCCTCTCGGTGGTCGGGGCGGCGCTGCGGGTGCAGTGCATGACGACCACCGAGCCCGGCTTCACCCCGTCGAGCACCTGCCGGGCCACCGCGTCCGCGTCCGTGGCGAACGCGTCACCGCTCACCACGTCCCACTGCACCGCGGTCACCCCGAGCCCGCTGAGCGCGCGCAGCGCCTGCTGGTCGTAGCAGCCGCCGGGGAAACGGAAGTAGGGCATCGGGTTCGGTACGCCGGCCTTGCGCAGGGATGTGTACGCCCGCTGGACGTCCGTCCGCATCCGGTCGGCGGTGACGGTCGGCAGGCCGTAGCAGCCGGCGGTGAACGCGTAGTGGCTCCAGGAGTGGTTGGCGACCTCGAACTGCGGGTCGCGGCCGAGACTGCGGGCCTGATCCGGGTACTGGTCGGCCCACCGGCCGGTCATGAACACGGTCGCCGGCACCTTCAGCGTGCGCAGGGCGGCGATCAGACCGGGGTTGTCGAAGTGCTCGCCGGAGGCCGCCCGGGGCCCCTGGTCGGCGGTCATGTCTGCGTCGAAGGTGAACGCCACGGTCTTGCCCAGGGTGCGCGGGCCGTGTTCGAACACCGGGGTCAGCCCGCCGGGGCCCGGGGCGAGGACCGGCGGGCGCGTGGCGGACGGGCGGGCGGAGCCGGGGGACCCGGCCGGGGCGGGGCGGGTGGTGCCCGTGGTTCCGCAGGCGGTGAGCGCCGCGCCCAGGGCACACAGGGCGGCGGCGATGCGGCGTACTGAGGGGGTCACCGTACGAACGTAGGCCTGGATGTCTATTTATATGGTGATGTGACACATGGCGCGGCGGTGCGGTCACCCGCCCGGCGGGCGGGTGACCCGACGGGTGACCCGGGTGCCGGCGGGGTCCGGGTGCCGGCCGGGGTCCGGCCCGTGGCTCGTGCCCGGGTGTCCCTCAGCCGAGTTCGCGGCGTTCCAGCGGCCGTACCGCCGGGCCCTGGAGGACCGTGCCGTCGACGGCGAAGCGGGAGCCGTGGCAGGGGCACTCCCAGGCGCCCTCCGCCCGGTTGAAGGAGACCAGGCAGCCGAGGTGGGTACAGCGGGCCGACACCGCGTGCAGCACGCCGTCCGCGTCGCGGTGCACGGCGACCCGTTCGCCGCCGGAGCGGACCAGCGCGCCGTCGCCGGGCGCCAGTTCGTCGACCGTGGCCGCCGGCTTCAGCCGGTCGCCGACGAAATGCCGGGCCACCTCCGCCTGCGTCTTCAGCAGCGACGGGGCCTCACGCACCACCGACTTCAGCCGGCGCGGGTCGTACAGCTCCCGCCAGGCGCAGTCCCGGCCGGTGATCAGCGCGGTCAGCAGCAGGCCGGCCATGATGCCGCCGCTCAGGCCCCAGCCGCCGAAGCCGGTGGCCACGTAGGTGTGCCGGGCGCCCGGGTGGAAGGGGCCGACCAGCGGGACGGTGTCGGTGGACTCGTTGTCCTGGGTGGCCCAGGCCTGGTCCAGGGTCACCCCGGGGAAGTGCACCTCGGCCCAGCCGGCGAGCCGGTCGAAGCCGGCCCGCGGATCCCCGGTGCCGGGCGTGAAGTGCTCACCGGTGACGACGAGCAGGCGCTGCCCGTCCTCGCCGTAGGGCGCGGTGCGCACCGAGCGGGTGTTCTCGTCCGGCGTGATGTACATGGCCCCAGGGTCCGCGCCGTCGCCCAGCGGCCCGGCGACGACCAGCTCCCGGCGCGGCGACAGCCGGGCGAACAGCAGGGCCCGGTCGAACACCGGATAGTGGGTGGCCACGACGACGTCCCGGGCGGTCACGGTGGCTCCCGCCTCCGTCCGGAGCCGGCACGGCTCGCCCTCCGTCAGACCGGTGACCCGGGTCTGCTCGTACACCCGGCCGCCGTGCGCGAGCAGGTCGGCGGTGAGCGCCCGCAGGTACTTGACCGGGTGGAACTGCGCCTGCCCGGTCACCCGGACCGCGCCCGCCACCGGAAACGGCAGCCCGGTCTCCGCGGTGAACCCGGCCGGCAGGCCCGCCTCCCGGGCGGCCTTCGCCTCGGCACGCACCTCGGCCACCCGCGAGCGGTCCCGGACGTACGTGTAGGCGTCCCTGGTCTCCCACTCGCACTCGATGTCCAGCGCGGCCACCAGCGCCGCCGCGTGCTCGATCGCCTCCGTCTGCGACCGGGCGTACAGCCGCGCCCCCTCGGGCCCGCGGGTGCGCCGCAGCCGGTCGTAGATCAGGGTGTGCTGGGCGGTCAGCTTGGCGGTGGTGTAGCCGGTGACCCCGCCCGCGGCCCGCCCGGCCTCCAGCACCGCCACCCGCTGCCCGGCCCGGGCCAGCTCGTGGGCGGTGCTCAGGCCGGCGATGCCCGCGCCCACGACGGCCACGTCGACGTCGAGATCTCCGTCCAGGGCGGGGTGGGCCGGCCCTGGGGCGGTCCGCAACCAGTACGAATCGGTGACCTTCCGCTGCTCACGCATGGCCGCCGGGTACCCCCGCCGGTGAGGCTCACGTGTGCCGGCTCCCTCCCGCGCCGCGCACCGGAGCGGCTGCGGGCCGCGGCGGCCGAACGCGTGCCGCGCCCCGTCCGGCTCACGGCTGTTCCAGCAGCCGTTCCCGGCACTCCGCCAGGTCGAAACCGGGCTCCGGGTACCGCGGGTCCAGTTCCCGCAGGTGCTCAAGCAGCAGCCGGGTGATGGCCCAGTTGCGGTACCACTTGCGGTCCGCAGGGACCAGGTACCAGGGCGCGTACGGCGTCGCGCAGCGCTCCAGGGCCAGCTCGTACGCCTCCTGGTAGGCGGGCCACAGGGCGCGCTCCTCGATGTCGTCGGGGGTGAACTTCCAGTGCTTGTCGGGGCGGTCGAGGCGGCGCAGCAGACGGCGCTTCTGCTCCTCGGGGGAGATGTGCAGGAAACACTTGACGAGGGTGACGCCGTCCTCGGCGAGGGACCGCTCGAAGTCGTTGATCAGGCCGTAGCGGCTGCCGACCTCGGCGGGCCGGGCCAGGTGCCGGACGCGGGCGATGAGCACGTCCTCGTAGTGCGAGCGGTCGAAGATGCCGATCTCGCCGGCTTCGGGCAGTGCGCGGCGCACCCGCCACAGGAAGTCATGGCGCCGCTCCTCCTCGGTGGGCGCCTTGAACGCCTTGATCCGGCACCCCGAGGGGTTGAGCTGGCCGATCACGTGCTTGACCGTGCCGCCCTTGCCGCTGGTGTCCATGCCCTGGAGCACGAGCAGCAGCCGGCGCCGGTCACCCGCCGTGCCCGCCGCCCACAGCCGCTCCTGCAGCCGGGCCAGGCGCCTGCCCGACCGGGCGGTGTCCGCGAGCCCGGCCTGCTTGCCGTCCGGGGCGCCGGGCGTGGCCCGGGCGTCGTACCCGGCGAGATCGATGCGCTCGCCCTCCGGGAGCCGCAGCTGCTCCCGGAGGGCTTCTCTGCGCTGGCTGCCCGGGTGTTTCGGCACGGGCGCTCCTTCCGTCCCGGTCGGGGGTGGCGACGGCGTCTGCTAGCCGGGCCGAGGTTCGCCGTCGGGGTGCGGTTCGCCGTCCGGTTCCGGCTTCCCCTGCAGGGCCTCCGGAACCGGTGACTGCCCGCCCCGTTCCAGGAAGTGCAGCAGCTCCACCGGGATGGGCAGGACCAGCGTGGAGTTCTTCTCGGCCGCCACCGCCATCACCGTCTGCAGCAGCCGCAGCTGGAGCGCGGCCGGGGTGCCGGACATCTGCTGGGCGGCCTCGGCGAGCTTCCTGGAGGCCTGCAGTTCGGCGTCCGCGTTGATGATCCGGGCCCGGCGCTCGCGGTCCGCCTCGGCCTGGCGGGCCATGGACCGCTTCATCGTGTCCGGCAGCGAGACGTCCTTGATCTCGACCCGGTCGACCTGGATGCCCCAGCCCACGGCCGGACTGTCGATCATCAGCTCCAGGCCCTGGTTGAGCTTTTCGCGGTTGGAGAGCAGATCGTCCAGGTCGCTCTTGCCGATGATCGACCGCAGGGACGTCTGCGCCATCTGCGACACCGCGAACTTGTAGTCCTCGACCTTGATCAGGGCGCTGGTCGCGTCGATCACACGGAAGTAGACCACCGCGTCCACCCGGACCGTGACGTTGTCGCGGGTGATGCCCTCCTGGGCCGGGATCGGCAGCGTCACGATCTGCAGGTTGACCTTCTGCAGCCGGTCCACGAACGGGATGATCAGCGTCAGGCCTGGCGACCGCACGTCACCGGCGACACGGCCGAGCCGGAACAGCACGCCCCGCTCGTACTGCTTGACCACTCGCGCCGCCATAGCCAGGTACACCACACCGGCGGATCCCACCGCCGCCGCGGCCACCAGCAGGTCCTCGACCATGGTGACCTCCTTGCACAGAGGCCGGTTATGTCTGCTGTTGCCACGATAGGCCCGTGGGGCCGGGATGCCGAGGTTTCCCGGCGTCCCGGCCCCACGGGCAGGACCCTCACGCGGCCATGCGCAGCTCCACCGGTTCCGTGCCCGCCGCGCTGTGCCGTGCGGCCCAGTTCTCCAGGGCGGTGCGGCAGGCGTGGTCCAGGTGGTGCAGGCCGGAGACGTCCAGCCGGACCGGGCGGTCCTGGGGCAGCGACTCCAGGCTGTCGAGGATCTTCGGCAGCCGCAGGAAGGTCGCGTTGCCGGACAGGTGCGCGTCCACCGGGCCCGCGCCCTTGTCCACGACCTCCAGCTTGACGTGCGAGGCCTCCCAGGCCGTCTTCACCACCGCCAGCGCCAGACCGATGAGCACGCCCTCGAACATGCTGACCGCCACGATGGAGACGGCCGTGACGGCGAGGACCAGTGCCTCCCCGCGGTGCTCGCGCCACAGCACGGCCAGCGCGCGCACCGGGACCAGCTTGCCGCCGGCGTGGATCAGGACGCCCGCGAGGGCCGGGAGCGGGATGTAGGCGAGGACGCCGGGCAGCAGCGCCGCGAACAGCAGCAGCCAGACCCCGTGCAGCACCCGGGAGGCCTTCGTCCGGGCGCCCGCCTGCACGTTGGCCGCGCTGCGCACGATCACCGCGGTCATGGGCAGTGCGCCGAGCAGCCCGCACACCGCGTTTCCGGCGCCCTGGGCCACGAGTTCCCGGTTGTACTGGGTGCGCGGGCCGGAGTGCAGCCGGTCCACGGCCGCCGCGCTGAACAGCGACTCGGCGGACGCGATCAGCGTGAAGGCGACGACCGTGCCCAGCAGGCCGAGGCCGGCCAGCTCGCCGAACGCGCTCGCCGTCGGCGGCTGGACGGAGCCGAGCAGGCCCTTGACCTCGACCGTGGCCACCGGCACGGGCAGGGCGAGGACGGCCACGGTGGCGAGCCCGACCGCGGCGAGCGGTCCGGGCACGGTGCGCGCCTTCGCCGGGGCGTGCTTCCACAGCAGCAGCACCGCGACCGTGCCCGCGCACACCGCGAGCGAGGTCAGGGCGCCGGTGTCGCCGAGGGCGTCCAGGAACGCGCCGGGCAGCCCGGCGATCTTGCCGAGCCCGGAGTCGGGGGCCTTCGCCGCCAGCGCCGGGTACAGCTGCCCGGCGATGAGTACCAGACCGATGCCGGCCAGCATGCCCTCGACGACGGAGACGGAGATGGCCCGGAAGTAGCGGCCCAGCCGGAGCATGCCCATGGCCACCTGCAGCAGCCCGGTGGCGAGCACGATCACGCCGAGCACCGGCAGGCCGAACTCCTCGACCGCCTCGAAGACGAGCACGGTCAGGCCGGCCGCCGGGCCAGACACCTGCAGACTGCTGCCCCGCAGCACGCCGGTCACCAGGCCGCCCACGATGCCGGTGATCAGGCCCAGTTCGGCCGGGACACCGGAGGCGACGGCCACGCCCACGCACAGCGGCAGCGCGACCAGGAAGACGACGAGGGAGGCGGCGAAGTCCTGCCGCAGATGGGGGAATCGGGATATGAGGGTGCGGTTGCTGGTCATGGGCGCGCTCACAGGGCCTCGAAGGTGTCGGTCTGCGGGCGGTGCGTCCGTACGGCGCCGGTGTGCACCTCGTAGTACCAGGCGTGCAGTTCCAGCTGACCCCCGGCCAGTTTCCGCTCGACGCAGGGGTACGAGCGCAGCCGCAGGAGCTGGGTCAGGACGTGGCTCTGCACGCCCTCGGCGACCTCCGGGTCCTCGGCGGCGCCCGCAGGGCGCGGAGTGGCGTGCGCCAGCCAGTCGCGCACGGCCGGTACGGCGGTCAGGTCGTCGCCGCGGACCAGGGCGCCGACCGCACCGCAGTGCGAGTGTCCGCAGACCACGATGTCGCGGACGCCGAGCACCTCGACGGCGTACTCGATGGTGGCGGCCTCGCTGGTGGGCCGTCCGCAGGCGTAGGGCGGGACGATGTTGCCCGCGGTGCGCAGCTCGAACAGCTCGCCGGGGCGGGCCCCCGTGATCAGGGCCGGGACGACCCGGGAGTCGGAGCAGGTGATGAACAGGACCTGAGGGGACTGGCCTTCGGCGAGTCCGGCGAACTCCTCAGGGCGCTGTCCGAACGAACGGGCGTTGTCGATGAGGGGCTGCATGGGTGGGTTCCTCCTGGCGCGCCTGCCTGGCGCGTCGGGCTCGAACGACGGTTGTGGGGGGAGGGAACGCGGCCCGGCCTCAGCAGCGGAAGACCTGGAGCGCTGCCGGTGTGCGGGCTCTGGAAGTTCCGGGGGTGTGACCGTGCGGGACGCCGGAGTGGGCCGCCGTCGCCGCCTCGGCCGCCCGGCCGGATATGGGCGGGTGCTCCTGGGCGCAGCCGGAGGCGGGTCCGCGGTGCCGGTCGCGCACCTGCGGGATGCCCGCGGGATCGGCCGGGCGGCCCGGGGCGCGAAGCGTCTCGGTGCCCTTCGCCGACTGCACGGAGGGAGCAATTCCGGTCTCGGTCTTGGCCAGTGCCTGACCGACGGTGTGCGCGGGTGCGAAGTTTCCCGTGGGGGCGAAGAGGTGAAGGGTGAGCAGCGTCATGCCGAGGAGGGTGAGCAGGGTCCGGGCCGTCGTACCTCGGAACATGAGCCCCCCTTCGGTTTGTTCACGTCTCTTGTCCGGACCAAGCATTGGTCAATGGATGGTCAAGAAACACGTTAACCCTGCAAAGTCCTTTGCAGGGTTAACTGCGCGTCATGCGCACGAGAGAGCGTGAAAAATGCGGGTGGCCTGGCCTGAACTCGCCCTTGCCGTCGCAGGGGCCGCCCGGGTAATGAGGGGCCCTAGGCGCCGACCAGTCCCTTCGCGTCGCGGGCCAGCGCGGTGAGCCGGGATATCGCACGGAAGTACTTCTTGCGGTAGCCGCCGTTCAGCATCTCCTCGCTGAACAGCTTGTCGAACGGCAGGCCCGAGGCCAGTACCGGGACCTCGCGGTCGTAGAGCCGGTCGGCGAGCACCACCAGGCGCAGCGCCGTCGACTGGTCCGGCACGGGCCGGACGCCGGTCAGGCACACCGCGCGCAGTCCGTCGGTGAGCGCGCCGTACCGGCTCGGGTGCACCTTGGCCAGGTGCTCCAGCAGGCTGGAGAAGTCGTCCAGCGAGGCGCCCCCGGTGGCGAAGGCCGTCTTCATGACCTCCTCGTCGGAGAAGGGCGCCGGGGCCTCGGGCAGGCCGCGGTGACGGTAGTCCTCGCCGTCGATGCGCAGGGTGCGGAAGCGGGCCGACAGGCCCTGGATCTCGCGCAGGAAGTCGGCGGCGGCGAACCGGCCCTCGCCCAGCTTGCCGGGCAGCGTGTTGGAGGTGGCGGCGAGCGCCACGCCGGCATCGACCAGCTTGCCGAGCAGCGTCGACACGAGGACCGTGTCGCCGGGGTCGTCCAGCTCGAACTCGTCGATGCACAGCAGGCGGTGACCGCTGAGGGTCTGCACGGTCTTCTGGAAACCGAGCGCCCCGACCAGGTTGGTCAGCTCCACGAAGGTGCCGAACGCCTTCAGCGCGGGCTCGGCCGGGGTGGCGTGCCACAGGGAGGCGAGCAGGTGGGTCTTGCCGACGCCGTAGCCGCCGTCGAGGTAGACGCCCCGGGGGCCGGCCGGGGTCTTCGGGGCCTTCGGCCTGCCGAACCCGAGGAAGCCGCGCTTGCCGCCGCCGACGGCGTGCGCCCCGCCGAGTCCGGCCGCGAAGCCCTCGAGCACCCGGACGGCCTCGGTCTGGCTGGGCTGGTTCGGGTCCGGGATGTACGTGGAGAAGCGGACCGAGTCGAAGCGCGGGGGCGGCACCATCTCGGCGACCAGACGGTCCGCCGGGACGTGCGGCTCGCGGGCGCACAGGGACAGCGGGCCCGCGTCCGGCAGAGGGCTGGATCCTGGGGCGGCGGTGGAGGACGACACAGTTACCCATGCTAAGCGCCGTGTCACACTGCACGACATGCGACGGCTCTTCCCTGTGACCGAAGAAACAGCAGCCCAGGCCCCCGGCGGAGGCGCGGCGGCCGCCGGACCCGAGGGGGAGGGGGCGGCGGCCCGGGCGGGTGCTCCCGCCGGTGGGACTCCCGCAACCACCGGCACCGGCGCTTCCGGCGGTAGCCCGGCCGGCCTTCCGGGCGGTGCCCCGGCCGGCACTCCCGGTGGTGCCCCGGCAGACGCATCCGCCGGGGCTGCCACGGCCGGGGACCGGGAGTGGAGCCTGGCCGAGCTGGCCGCCGCCTACGCCTACCCGGAGCCCGCCCCCGGCGCCCCGCGGCCCTGGCTGCGGGCCAACATGGTCTCCTCCCTCGACGGCGCCGCCCAGCACGAGGGCCGCTCGCAGCCCATCTCCAGCGCCGCCGACATGCGGATCTTCGGCACCCTGCGGGCGCTCGCGGACGTCGTCGTGGTCGGCGCGGAAACGGTGCGGCAGGAGGGCTACCGTCCCGCCCGGGTGCGCGCGGACTTCGCCGGGGCCCGCGCCGCCGCCGGACAGACCCCGGTCCCGGCCATCGCGATCGTCACCGCCAGCCTGGAACTGGACTTCACGCTCCCGCTGTTCACCTCCCCCACGGTCCCGACGCTGATCCTGACCGGAGCCGCGGCCGCCCCCGACCGGGTCGCCGCCGCCGAGAAGGCCGGGGCACGGGTGGTGATCGCCGGCGAGGGCATGGGCGTCGAGCCGGCCCGCGCCGTCCAGGCCCTCGCCGGCCTCGGCCACACCCGTCTGCTCACCGAGGGCGGTCCCCGGCTGCTCGGCCAGCTGATCGCCGCTGAGGTGCTGGACGAGCTGTGCCTGACCGTCTCGCCGATGCTCACCGCGGGGGACGCCCAGCGCATCGCGGGAGGACCCTCGGTCGCCGTACCGCGCCGGTTCGGGCTCGTGTCCCTGCTGGAAGAGGACGGGTTCCTGTTCAGTCGCTACCGTCGCTCCTGAATTCAGCGGAATGCTTCGTTCCGGTTTGCTTCCGGCGGGCAGACTTAGTCGGCAGTACCCGTGCGATCACGGGGAAGGATGGTTTCCGCAGGGGCCCTGCCGGGCCCACTAAGGAGAAGAGGCGCCTGGTGTTCACAAGCGTTCTGATGATCGAGAAGGCCCTGACGTCCGTGGACGTGGAGTTCGTCACCACCCTGCACGGGGACGAGCCCGTCACCTTCCACGTGCTGCTCCAGCCGCGCGGCGACCAGGCGGACCGGCTGCTGCGGGCCATCGACGACATCGCGCTCGGCGAACTGGACGAGGCCGTGCGCGAGGGGGAGACGCCGGAGGGGCACGAGGCCCGGAGCGTGGGGCAGCAGGCCCTGGACGTGTCGCTGCAGGCGCTGCGCGCCGCGGGGAGCCGGGCCGAGGGGCGGCTGGTCGAGGATCACCCGCTGGACGCGCTGAAGTCGCTGGTGGCCGAGGTGGGCGCCGACGAGGTGATCGTGCTGACCGATCCGCACTACGTGGAGGAGTTCTTCCACCGGGACTGGGCCTCCCGGGCCCGGCACAAGGTGGGGGTGCCGGTGCTGAAGCTCTTCTCGCACAGCAAGGCGCAGGGCGAGTGAGGGCCGGGCGGCGTCCGGGGCGCGGTGCGTCCGCCGGACGCGGGCGCGTGGTGGCTCCCCGCGCCGTTCCGCGGGCCCCGGGCCGGACCGGCCCACCCTCCTTGCGGGGGACCCGGTGCCCCAGCGCATAGGCTAGGGCTGCTTCAGCTCGTACCGTCCCTGGGAGAAACGCATGGCACCCGGCCTTCCTACCGCCATGGACCGACCGCACTTCATCGGCATCGGCGGCGCCGGGATGTCGGGCATCGCCAAGATCCTCGCCCAGCGCGGGGCCGCGGTGGCCGGCAGCGACGCCAAGGACTCCGCGACCGCCGAGGCGCTCCGGGCGCTCGGCGCGACCGTGCACATCGGGCACGCCGCCGCACACCTCGCCGACGACGCCAGCTGTGTCGTCGTCTCGTCGGCGATCCGCGAGGACAACCCGGAGCTGGCCCGCGCCGCCGAGCTGGGCATCCCGGTGGTGCACCGCTCCGACGCGCTGGCCGCGCTGATGGAGGGGCTGCGCCCGATCGCCGTGGCCGGTACCCACGGCAAGACCACCACCACCTCCATGCTGGCGGTCTCCCTGACCGAGCTGGGCCTGGAGCCGTCGTACGCCATCGGCGGCGACCTGGACGCGCCCGGCTCGAACGCCCTGCACGGCGAGGGCGACATCTTCGTCGCCGAGGCCGACGAGTCGGACCGCAGCTTCCACAAGTACGCGCCCGAGGTCGCCATCATCCTCAACGTCGAGCTGGACCACCACGCCAACTACGCCTCCATGGACGAGATCTACGAGTCCTTCGAGACGTTCGTGGGCCGCGTCACCGAGGGCGGCACCCTGGTCGTCTCCGCTGACCACGAGGGCGCCCGGGAACTGACCCGGCGCGTCCGTACGCACGCGGTGCGCGTGGTGACCTACGGCGAGGCCGAGGACGCCGACGTGCGTGTCCTGTCGATCGTCCCGCAGGGGCTGAAGAGCCAGGTCACCGCCGTGCTCGACGGGCAGGAGCTGACCTTCGCGGTGTCCGTGCCCGGCCGCCACTACGCCCTCAACGCCGTCGCCGCGCTCGCCGCCGGTGCCGCGCTCGGCGTCCCGGCCGCACAGCTGGCACCCGCGCTCGCCGCCTACACCGGCGTCAAGCGGCGCCTGCAGCTCAAGGGTGAGGCGGCCGGGGTCCAGGTGATCGACTCCTACGCCCACCACCCCACCGAGATGACCGCCGACCTGGAGGCCATGCGCGCCGCCGCCGGTGATGCCCGCATCCTCGTCGTCTTCCAGCCGCACCTCTTCTCCCGCACCCAGGAGCTGGGCAAGGAGATGGGACAGGCGCTGGCCCTCGCCGACGCCTCGGTGGTCCTGGACATCTACCCGGCCCGCGAGGACCCGATCCCCGGCGTGACCAGCGAGCTGATCATCGAGGCCGCGCGCGCGGCCGGCGCCGACGTCACCGCCGTCCACGACAAGGGCGAGGCCCCCGCGGTGATCGCGGGAATGGCGAAGCCCGGTGATCTGGTTATCACCATGGGCGCGGGCGACGTGACGGACCTGGGCCCGCTGATCCTGGATCGCCTGTCGCAGTAAAGGGGCTGAGGCTCATGTCGTACGAGGTCGACAAGCCGGACGAGCAGTGGCGCGCGGAGCTGAATCCCGCCGAGTACGCCGTGCTGCGCCAGGCCGGCACCGAGCCGGCCTTCACCGGTGAGTACACGGACACCAAGACCAAGGGCGTGTACTCCTGTCGTGCCTGCGGCGCGGAACTGTTCACCTCCGAGACCAAGTTCGAGTCGCACTGCGGCTGGCCGTCCTTCTTCGACCCGAAGGACACCGACGCAGTGGAGCTGATCGAGGACCGCTCCCACGGCATGGTCCGCACCGAGGTGCGGTGCGCCCGCTGCGGCTCGCACCTGGGCCATGTCTTCGCGGGCGAGGGCTACCCGACCCCCACGGACCAGCGGTACTGCATCAACTCCATCTCCCTGCGGCTGACCCCCGACGAGGACTGAGCCCGCGGCCGGGCGCTCCGCCGCCTCGGCCGTGTCGCAGACGCCTGCGCCGGGCCGCCGACGACTCGGCCGGGGCGCCCCGTCGAGGCGGCCCGGCCGTGGGGGCTGCCGGGACGGACGGGCCTGACGCCCTGATCGTCACGGTTTGAGATTCTGTGAGAGTGTGGGGTGTGGCGCGGTGGATCCAGTCCCGTCGCAGGCCCCTGGCAGTCCACGGTGACCGCCGCAAGGACAGCGTCCGGGGCGAGGACGAGCAGGCCGCGGAGGCCGCGGTGCGGCTGGGCGACCTGCGGGAAGCGCTGGCCGGGGTCGGCACCACCCTCGACGCGGACGCCATCTGCACCGAGCTGACCCGGGCCGCCGTGCGGCTGGCCGGCGGAACGGCCGCCGTACTGCGGCGCACGGGGGACGGCTTCTCCGGCTACGACGCGATCCACGGGAACCCCGAACTGCTGCCCGACGCCCGCTGGGCCAGGGCCGCGGCCCGCGAGGTGGGCGTACCGGCCGTCGACGCGGCACCGGAACCCTGGCTGGAGTACGCGGGCGGGACCCGCCCCGGCGCCGCCCTCTGCCTGTTGCTGACCAGCGGCGAGGAGTGGTACGGCGTCCTCGTGTGGGCCCGCCCCGGAGCGGCGCTGCGCCGTGCCGAAGCCGAACTGCTCGCCATGCTCGCCGAGCGCGCCGCCGTCCACATCCGGCACGCCGGCGCGTACGAGCAGGTCAGCCGCACCGCCGGTGATCTGCAGCGCGCCCTGCTCGCCGAACCCGGCCGCCCGCACCCCAACCTGGACGTCGCCATCCGCTACCTGCCCGCCGGACGGCGCACCCTGGTCGGCGGCGACTGGTGCGAGACGGTGCGACTGCACTTCGGCCGGACCCTGCTGGTCGTCGGAGACGTGATGGGACACGGCCTGGAGTCCGCCGTCGACATGAGCGCCTACCGCTCCTCCCTGCGCTACATCGCCTCCGCCGACCTGCCCCCGCACCGGGTGCTGCGGCAGATGGACGACATCGCCTCCGGGGAGGAGGAGCGCAGACCGGCCACCTGCCTGCTCGCCCGGGTCGACCCCGGCCGCGGCCAGATCACGCTGGCCAGCGCCGGACACCTGCCGCCCGTGCTCATCGGCCGGCAGGGCGAGGCCGTGCTGCTGCCGGCGCCCGTCGGACCGCCGCTGGGCACCGGGCTCGGCGGGTACGAGTCGGCCAACCACGGGCTGGAGCCCGGTGAGACCCTCGTCCTGTTCACCGACGGACTCGTGGAGCGCCGCGGCGAGGACATCGACCACTCCCTGGCCCGGCTGGCCGCCCTGCGCTTCCCCGCAGACGGCGGTGTCGGCGAGGTCCTGGACACCGTCCTCGCCCGTCTTGACGCCGAGCACGCGGAGGACGACGTCGCCATCCTCGCGGCCCGGCCGCACCTGCGCCCGGCTCCGGCGGACGCGGACGCGCAGGGGCCGGGAGGTGGCTGAACCCGCCCGCGGTGGGCGGCGGCTGAACCGTGCCGCAGCGCGCGGGTCGGCCGAGTCGCGCCTCGGCGGGGCGCGGCTTCGGCCGTGCGGCGGGGGAGCGCGGCAGAGTCCCGTCCGCCACGGGGCCGCAGGGGCACCGCACCGCCTCCGGCGCACGCATCAGCCGCCCCGCCTCACGCCCCGGCGTGCACCAGCGCCCCCCACGTCCAGGGCCGCTCGGGGTCGGCCGTGCGCAGGGTGCGGACCGTGTCGTGCAGGGCCAGCGCCGCGGGCAGCGGGGCGGGGGACGGGAGGGACGGGGCCAGGGCGTGGTGGAAGGCGGCGGCCGCCCGTGCGGCGAAGGCGTCCCCGACCTCCCAGAGCGTCGCCACCGACTGGGTGTAGCCCGCGAGCTGGAAGACCGAGGCGAGGTGGATGACCTCGTCGGCGAACGGGGGCGCGGTGCCGGCCCGGGCCGTACCGCAGGCCGAGAGATACGCCAACTCGGCCGTCTCCAGGCGGAGTCCGGCCAGCTCGCCGACGTACAGGTCGCCGTCGGCGAGCATCAGCCGGCCCGCGGTGACGTCCTCGGGGTCGCTGCCGGCGTGGCACGCGAAGTGCACCACGGCCGCGTCCAGCAGCGCGTCGCGCACCGCCGCCCGGGTGGCGTCGGGGCCGGTCAGCGGGGTGCCGCCGGTCGCCGCGAGTGCCGCGGCGGCCTCGGCCACGGTCCGCGGCAGCGGCACCTGCCCCGGCGTCTCGGGCATGGCCACCGCCACGACACCGCGCCGGCCCGGCGCCGCGCGCCTGCGGGCCCTGCTGTACAGCAGGGCCCGCAGGGTGGGCGTGTACGAGGAGGCCACCCGGTCCAGCACGGCGGCTCCCGCGGGCGCGCCCGGCCCGTGGTGCCCGGCGGCGTGCAGCGGAAAGGAGTTGAGCACTCCGGACGGCGCCCACCACAGGCGGGGCCAGGGGGCGCCCGGGGCCGGCGGGCCGGAGAAGTCCAGGGCGTCCAGGACCGGTTCGGCGAGGACGTCCCACAGCCAGGCCAGCGTGCCGGTGAAGATGTCCCGGGCCCCCGGGTACAGGGGATCGCGCGGGCCCGCCATGAGCGCGGCGAGGGCCGGCCGGAGGGCCTCGGCCTGGGCGGTGAGGTCGGCGGCGGCCAGCCGGGGCAGCGGCACCGTCAGCACCCCCTCGGGACGCAGCACCAGTGCGTCACAGCGGCGCGGATGGACGTTGACGCTCACCACCGGGCCCTCTGCCGCGGCCGGCCGCAGGTCGGCCAGGGCGAGGGGCAGCGGGGTGAGGAAGCGCTGGAAGCCGGGGCGCTGTTTCAGTTCGGTGATCAGCCGGGCCGCGCGGTCGAGCACGGCGCGCTGCTCGGTGGTCTCCTCCGGGGTGGGCCGGCGGCCGGGCTCCATGCTCCGGCGCACCGCCCGCAGCCGGTCGAGGGCGGTCCGCAGCCGGGCGTGCAGGGCGGCGTCGGCGCCGTGCAGCGCGGCCAGTTCCCGGCGGGCGTTGAGCGCGGTGGACAGCAGATGGGCCCGGCCGTCCTCCAGGGTCTCCAGGGCGTCCACCGGGTCGTGCCGGTCCAGCGCCCGCGCCGCGGCGTCGGAGGCGAGCCGGATGACCAGACTGGGGGAGCGGCCCGGTCCCGCCGGTCCGGCGCCGAACCGGCGGCCGTTGTCCAGGCGGTGGTGCACGGCGGCGGCCCACCGGTGCAGCAGCAGGGCGCTGCGCCCGTCCGGCTCGGTGGTCGCCGTGAGCGCCCGGGTGAGGGCCTCGGCCTCGGTGTAGTCCGTCTCCTCCGACCACATCAGGTGCCGGTTGAACAGCTGTACGGCCAGCGTCGTGCGCGTCTCGTCGTACTCCCCGGTGCCCGGCGACAGACCGGCCAGCCTCCTGCGGCAGGCACGGATGCCGTCCTCCAGTGCCTGGATCCGCTCGAAGGGGGATTCCTCGGCGAACGACAGCGCCACCTGTCCGGCGAAGAGTTCCGGCTCGAAGCCCAGGTCCGTCAGCTGCCGCGGCAGTTCCTCGTACAGCTCGCGCAGCTGGGGCAGGGTCCCGCGCACCAGGTCCAGCCGGGCGGGGTCGCCCTCCCGGAGGTTCTGGGAGTCCTGCAGGGACTTCATCACGGCTAGCCCGTTGCGTCCGCTGCGCAGCAGCCGGTGCGTGCGGGAGCCCGGCGCGGCCAGGGCGAGCAGCCGGTCGTACACGGCCAGGATCTCCCCGAGGAGGCCGGTGTCGACCGGCTCCGGCGGCTCCGGCTCCCCGGTGCCGCCCCGCAGGACGGCGGCGAGGGCCCGGACGCGTTCCGCCTCGGGCAGCCGGGCCAGACGCCGCAACTCCAGCTCCGCGCCGCGCTCGAGGATGTCGGCCGGGGAGGCCTGGCCGGGGTGGCCCACGACCAGTCCGGCGAGGTCCGTCAGCTCCTGGCCGCGCGCGCCGTTGCCGCCCTGCGGGCCCATGCCGAGCAGGTCCAGTACGGCGGCGACGGGATGGCCCGGGTCCGCCCCGGACATCGCGTCGCGCACGATGGCGTCGACGGCGTCCGAGTCGGCCTGCAGCCCGGGCGGGAGGGCGGACGCGCCGGGCGGCTCGTCGGGGCGGAACGCATCGGCGCGCACCCGTGCCGCGGCCTCGGCGATCAGCCTGGCGTTCCCGGCGTCCCCGGTGTTCCCGGCGTTCCCGGCGTTCCCGGCGAACATCGGGTCGGCGGCGGCGAGCAGGGCGATGCCGTCCACGAGCCGCCCCGCGGCGACCAGATGGACGGCCAGCCGCAGCCGGACACCCTCCCGGTCGGGGTGGCCCTGCGGGGTCAGGCCGAGCAGCCGGCGCAACGCCTCGGCGGCCTCCGCGGCGAGTGCGGCGGCGCGCGCCGGTTCCGCCCGGGCGGCACCGATCAGCGCGGCCTCGGCCAGCCGGTCGAGATGGGTGCGCAGCGCCGCGTGGTCCTCGGCCGGGGTGAGGTCGAGGGCGCGCCGGAGCGCGCCGACGGCCTCCTCCCGGACCTCGGGTGACATGTCCTGGGCCCGCTCGGCGCCCCTGGCGTACAGGGTGAGGACGTGGCCGAGGTCGGAGTACATCTGCGCCGCGTTGCCGTCGGCCGGGCCGGCGCTCCGGGTCGCCGTGCGCAGCAGATCGATCACCTCGGGCAGCCGGGTGCGGTCCTCGGTCCTCGCCGCGATGCCCAGCAGCGTGAGGGCGAGGCCGTTGGCGCAGCGGGCGTGGTTCGGGTGGTCCGGGGGAGTGGCCGCGTACGCGGTGCGGAACACGTCGGCCGCCTCGTCGAGACGGCCGTGCCCGGTACGGCCGCCACGAGTCCGGCGGCCGGCCGCCCGCCGCCGAGGGCCGGCCCCGTCCCCGGCTCCCTCCTCGGTTCCTTCTCCGGCTCCTTCTCCGGTCGGGTCTCCTGTTCCCTTTCCGGTTCCGTCGCCGGTTTCGTTGCCGGCTCCCTCTCCGGTCCTGTTTCCGGTTCCGTCGCCGGTCCCGTCATCGGTTCCGCTTCTGGTCCCGTCGCCGGTCGGGTCTCCGGTTCCCTTTCCGGTTCCGTCGCCGGTCCCGTTTCCGGTTCCGTCATCGGTCTCGCTGCCGGTCCCCTTTCCGGTCCCGTCTCCGGTCCCGTGGCTGAGGATCAGCAGCGCGTAGCCCAGATTGCAGCCGGCCAGCGCCCGGGCGGGTCCCTCCGTGGCCAGGTGCGGCAGGGCGCCCCGGGTCAGTTCGGCGCACGCCTCCAGCGCCTGGGTCCAGGACAGGCCGATGCCCAGCCGGAGCAGCAGGTGCCCGAGATCGGCCAGGGCGGCGGCGTGCGCCCGGACGACGGCACCGCGGTCCTCGGGGCGCCCGGTGCCGAGCAGTTCGTCGAGCCGGGCGCGCAGCGGCGGCGCCAGCACGTCGGGGCTGTCCGGCGGATGGCAGTGGAAGGGGCCGAGCAGGAGCAGGCCCGTGCGGGCGTCCGCCTCGCGCGCGGCGGCGTCCTGGCGGGCCCCGGCCCGGGCCAGCAGGGTCACACCGAGCGTGTACGCCACCTCCCGGTCCACGCCGGGGCCGCCCTCCGCGGGGGTGAGCACCAGGTGGCTCAGCAGCGCGTCGGCCTCGGTGAGTGCCGCCTCGCTGAGCAGGTCCGCGGCCCCGCCGGGCGCCGCGAGCCGGTCCAGCCGGGCGAGGACCGACCCCACCAGCCGTTCCCGGTCGGCCCGCCGGCCCTCGCCGGCCGGCTCCCGCTCGTACCCCGTCTCCGTCGCCATGGTCCCCACTCCCTGTCCGCGGAGCCCTGCCCCGCGCGTCCGGTTCCCGTCATCGGCGCCGTGCGCCCGCACCCTTGCGGAACCGCTCGGTGACCGCGTGGCCGAGGCTCGCCCGCACCGGGTGCGTCTCCTCGTCGAACCGCTCGAACAGCTCCGGCAGATGGAGGTCCACGGCGGACTCCACCAGCTCCGCGTACTCCTCGGCGCGTTCCCGTGCCCGCCGCCGGGCGACCAGGCCGGCTCCCACCCCGGCCACCGCGGCCGGCCACCACACCGTGCTCAGCAGCGCGTACAGCACCGCCCAGCCGCCGAGCCGCATCGCCTCGTCGAGCCGCTGCCGGGACTCGGCCAGCGGTAGCCGAGTGGTGTCCGGCAACAGCAGCCACAACCGGGGCCAGGCGTCCGTGAGTTCGATCCGGTAGTGCAACCGGATCCGGGCGGCCGGGGCGTGCAGCCGGTCCCCGGTCCAGGTCGGGCACTCGGGCCGGACCAGGGCGATCGCGTTCCGCTCGGCCTCCCGCGCGGCGAGCGTGCCGGTGCCCCGGGCCGCCTCGCAGGCCGCGTCCCGGGCGTCCCAGGCGCGCCTGCGCCGCTCGGTGAGCCGGCCCGCCGGTCCGCGCAGCAGGCGCGGCCAACTGCCCTGCAGCGCACGCTCGTACGGTCCGGCGAGCGCGTCGGCGAGCAGTGCGGCGGCGACGGACGCGGCCAGCACCGCGAGCAGCAGCACCGCCGTCCGGGTGGAGCCCGAGCCGCCCGAGGTCAGGGTGCGCAGCCGCTGCCGCAGCAGTTCGGCGTCCGCCCAGTGCCGCTGTCCCAGGGTCAGGCCGGCGGCCGCGAGCACGGTGAACACCAGCCCCGGCAGCACCAGTGCCGCGGCCCAGCGTTCGGCGAGCTTGCGGCCGACGTCGGTGACGAGTCCCGTGAGCACGGCCGGCCCGCTCAGCTCTCGGCGTCGAAGCGCAGGGCCACGTCGAACACCTCGCACACCGGCAGTTCCCGGTCCGGGCGCCGCTGTTCGCGCCGTGCGCAGACGCCACGCGGGCAGACGTGCGTGCCGGGCACGGTGTGCGGGCCGTCGTCGGCGACGGGGGTCGGCAGGGACGAGCGGCCGTCCGGCTCGGAGTGCACCGGGTCCGTACGATCGCCCAGCAGGCCGAGTGCGACGAGGTGCGCCTCGACCGGCTCACCGGTGCGGGCGGCCCGTACGGCCTGGTCGACGGTCCGCCGCCGGGCCGCACCGACCGGTCCCTGGTGCAGACGGCGAAGCAAGGGCAACTGGCTGCACAGCAGGGCCAGTTGTTCATCACGTTCCACAGGTGACGACACGTCGCCCATCGTAGGCGCACGCCCGGTGGCGCTCTCCGGTCTCCGGGCACGGTGCGGCAGCGGGCTCGATGGCGCCGGTTCCGGTGCCGGTGGCGATGGCGGTGGTGGCGGTGGTGGTGGCACCGAGGCCGGGCCCGGAGCCGCGCGGTACGGTCTCGCCGGCCGGACACCCCGGTGCTGCGCCGCTGACGAGTACTGTCCGGCCGAACTGCGGAAACACTCGCGGTCTAGACTCTCAACGGACCAGCCCAGGATCGGTCGGACCCGAAGGGTACGCGGCGTTTTGATACGGATAGAGTCAGTCACGAAGCGGTACCCGGACGGGACGGTCGCGGTCGACCGGCTCTCGCTGGAGATACCGGACCGCGCGATCACCGTCCTCGTCGGGCCCTCCGGCTGTGGCAAGACGACGACCCTGCGGATGATCAACCGGATGGTCGAGCCCAGCGAGGGCAGCATCCTGCTGGACGGCCAGGACATCCGGCAGCAGCCGGTCAACACCCTGCGCCGGTCCATGGGCTACGTCATCCAGAACGCCGGGCTCTTCCAGCACCGGACCATCCTCGACAACATCGCGACCGTGCCCCGGCTGCTCGGCTGGAACAAGCAGAAGGCCCGGGCCCGGGCCGCCGAGCTGATGGAACGGGTCGGCCTCGACTCCGCACTCGCCAAGCGGTACCCGTACCAGCTCTCCGGCGGCCAGCAGCAGCGCGTCGGCGTGGCCCGCGCCCTCGCCGCCGACCCGCCGGTGCTGCTGATGGACGAACCGTTCTCCGCCGTCGACCCCGTGGTCCGCAAGGGGCTCCAGGACGAACTCCTGCGCATCCAGGAGGAGCTGGGCAAGACGATCGTGTTCGTCACCCATGACATCGACGAGGCGATCAAGCTGGGCACGAAGGTCGCCGTGCTGCGCACCGGCGGCCGGCTCGCCCAGTTCGCGCCGCCCGCCGAACTGCTCAGCGCGCCCGCGGACTCCTTCGTGGAGGACTTCCTCGGCGCCGACCGCGGCATCCGCCGGCTCTCCTTCTTCCCGGCCGACGGGCTGGCGCTGGAGACCGCACCCGTGGTCCCGGTCGACGCGGACGCCGGCGAGATCGCCTCCCGGGCCACGGCACCCTACCTCCTCGTCACCGGCTCCGACGGCAGGCCGCTCGGCTGGAGCGAACCGGACAAGCTCACCGCCGGCGCCGTCGACCGGGAACAGCTCCTCGACTACGGAAGGCCGTTCCTGCCGGCGACCGACTCGCTGCGCACCGCGCTCGACGGTGCCGTGCTCTCGCCGACCGGATGGGCGGTCGCGGTGGACGGCGAGGGCCGCGCGGTCGGCGTGGTCTCCCAGCAGGTCATCGGCGAGGCGATCCGGGACGCCCACAGCCGGGTGGCGGAGCGGGCCGACGCGAAGGCCGGGCGATGAACGGTTTCTTCGACCTCCCGAGCGACCTCCAGCACAGCTACCTCGGTCTCGTCGGGCTGCATCTGCGCGAGGCCCTGCTGCCCGTGCTGGCCGGGCTGATCGTCTCGCTGCCCGTGGCCCAGCTGTGCGTGCGGTTCCGCTGGATCTACCCGCCCGTCCTGGGCATCACCACCGTGCTCTACGCGATCCCGTCGCTCGCCTTCTTCGTCGTCCTCATCGACTACTTCGGGCAGAGCGAGACGACCGTCATGGTCCCGCTCGCGCTCTACAGCCTGGTGGTGCTGGTACCGGCGATCGTGGACGGCGTCCGTTCGGTGCCGCCGGAGACCCTGGCCGCCGCGCAGGCCATGGGCTTCGGGCCCGTACGCCGTTATCTCCAGGTCCAGTTGCCCATCGCCGTGCCCGCCATCATCGCGGGTCTGCGGGTGGCGACCGTGTCGAGCATCTCCCTGGTCAGCGTCGGCATGCTCATCGGCAACCAGGGCGCCCTCGGCAACATGCTGTACGACGCCCAGACCTACGAGCGTTCCGCCCTCGCCGTGAACTCGGTCCTGACCATCGGGGCGCTGGGCGTACTCGCCGACGGCGCGCTGGTCCTCGTCCGGGTCCTCCTCACCCCCTGGATGCCGAAGAAGGGGGCCGGCCGGTGAACGTCCTGGACTTCGCACGCGCCTTCTTCACCGACAGCGCCCACTGGCACGGGTACGACGGCATCCCCACCCGGTTCGCCGAGCACGTCGGGTACTCGCTGGAAGCCCTGGTGATCGCCGCCGTGATCGGGTTGCCCGTCGGGCTCGTCACCGGCCACTACGGCCGCGGCGGCAACACCCTCGCGCTCATCGCCACCGCAGGCCGGGCCCTGCCCAGCTTCGGTCTGCTCGTGCTGATGGTCATCTGGCTCGGCCTCGGCACGCTGCCGGTGATGATCCCGCTGGTGGTCCTCGCCGTACCGCCGATCCTGGTCACCACCTACGAGGCGGTGCGCTCCGTCGACCCCTCCCCGGTGGACGCCGCCCGGGGCATGGGGATGCCCGAGGCGCGCGTGCTGTTCCAGGTGGAGCTGCCGGTGGCGCTGCCGCTCATCTACAGCGGCCTGCGCACGGCGGCCATCCAGATCGTGTCCACCGCCACGATCGCCGCCTACGTCGGCCTCGGCGGCATCGGCCGGTACATCATCGACGGCCTCTACCAGAAGGACTACGAGAAGGTCGTCGGCGGCGCCACCCTGGTCGCTGGCCTGGCGCTCGTGACCCTGGCCGTGTTCTGGGCGGTGTCCCGGCTCACCGTGTCACCGGGAGTACGGCGGAGCGGCTGACGGCCGGCGAGCAGATACGACCGCCGGCGACTGACGGCCGGCGAGCGGATGCGACCGCCGGCGGCTGGCGGTCACCGTGCCCATGTGAGCGCAGATCGAAGCCAATTGGTGATCTGTGGCACTTGACTGACCGAGATCTGGCTGGATTGGATCGACAAGTGACTTCAACAACCCACATCAGCAGGTCCATCCGGAAGAGCCGAGGCGCGGCGGTGGTCGCCCTCGCGGCGGCGACGGCTCTGCTGGCGGGCTGTTCCTCCGACGGCGGCACGAACGACAACCCCCTCACCGGGGGCAAGGCGAGCGGCGACAGCGTGGTCGTCGGGTCCAACAACTTCCCCGAGAGCAACCTGCTCGCCGACATCTACGGCGAGGCCCTCAAGGCCAAGGGGATCAAGGTCACGTACAAGCAGAACATCGGCAGCCGCGAGACCACCTACGGGCTGATCAAGAACGGCTCCGTCTCCGTGATGCCCGAGTACAACGGCGCGCTGCTGGCGCACCTCGACCAGAAGGCCGCCCCGAAGACCCTCGAGGAGACCACGAAGGCCGTCAACGCCGAACTGGACTCCCGGCTCATGCTGCTGGACCCGTCGTCGGCGCAGGCCAAGGACTCGGTCACGGTCAACGCGGAGACCGCGAAGAAGTACCACCTGACCGAGAAGTCCTCCATCGCCGACCTCAAGGACGTCGCCAAGGACCTGGTCATCGGCGCCTCGCCGGAGTTCCAGACCCGGCGGCAGGGCCTGGTGGGCCTGAAGTCCGTCTACGGCGTGGAGTTCAAGTCCTTCAAGGCGCTGGACGTGGGCGGTCCGCTCACGCGGGCGGCGCTGAAGAACGACGACGTCCAGGTCGCGGACATCTTCACCACGGATCCGAAGATCAGCGAGGAGAAGTTCGTCGTCCTGCAGGACCCGCAGAACCTCTTCGGGTTCCAGAACGTCCAGCCGCTCGTCCACAAGGGCACGCTGTCCCAGGAGGGCGTCGCCGCGCTCAACGCGGTCTCCGCCAAGCTCGACACCGAGACCCTGCTGAAGCTGGACACCCAGCTGCAGGCGGAGAAGAAGGACCCGATGGACGTCGCCAAGGCCTGGCTGAAGTCCGTCGGACTCGGCTGACGGACCACCGCCCGGAACGACCACGGGCATACCGACGCGGGTGCCCCCGATGACGGGGGACACCCGCGTCGCCCTCGACGGCACCGGCCTCCCTCTGCCCGGCCCGGTGCCCTCGCTCCGCTCGCGTCGCCGTCCTCAGAGGTCGAACTCGTGCGGCGGCAGGTCCAGGGCGTAGCACGCCTCGCGCACCACGGCCTGCTCGGTCTTGTCGAAGTCGCCGTCCGCGCCGCCGATGACGATGCCGATCTGGACGACCGCACGCGCCTCGGCGGGCTTCTTCTTCGCCTTGGCGACCTCCTGCAGCACGCTCACCTTGCCGAAGGAGAAGTCCGTCGTCAGCTTGTTCAGGTTCTCCTCGAAGCGGCGGCGGAGGTCGTCCGCCGGGAAGTTCTGCAACACCTCGTTCGTCGCGATGAGCTGGGCCACCCGCTGCCGCTCCGACGGGTCGACGGTCCCGTCGGCGGCTGCCACCAGCGCGCACATCGCCATGCTCGCATCGCGGAACGCACCGCTCTTCAAGTCGTTCTTCTTCGCCACCAACTGGGTCTGCATCTGCGACGCGGACTCCTTGACGCGGTCCCACAGGGCCATCCGTACTCCTCGTATCGGCTGTCCGGCGCTCCCCGGCGCCCCGACGAAAACTTCTACAGCAACGTAGAAACTAGTGGGGTGGCCGGGAAGTTCCGCGGATCTAGACTGAGCACGAAGATCCGGGGGACACAGCCGGGACACAGCAACCACACCAGGGGAGGACGGCGACAGTGGCGACAGCGCCCGGCACCGGCCACCAGGACCCCTCCGCCGAGGTGCTCGACCGGGCGGCCGCCGCTTTCGGGCTGCTGGCCTCGCCCGCCCGGCTGCACCTCGTGTGGGCGCTGGCGCACGGCGAGAGCGACGTCACCGGACTCGCCGAGCGTGTCGGCGGCGCGCTGCCCGCCGTCAGCCAGCACTTGACCAAGCTCAAGCTCGCCGGACTCGTCCGTTCCCGTCGCGAGGGCCGGCGGCAGGTGTACTTCGTCGACACCACCGAACAGGCCGCCGTCGTCGACGTCGTACGCCTCCTCGTCGGCCGGTTCACCAAGGGGGAGACGCTCGCCGCCGTACCGGCCCCCGGGCTCCGTGGCCTCTGAACCCGGGACCGGGGCCGCCCGCCGGCAGGCATCGCGGCGTCCCCGCCCCGGACTCTCCCCGGCCGCGTTCAGGCCGCCCCCTGCGCTCCCTTCGGGGCCGGCGCGCGTGCCGCGGCCCGCGCCTGCCTGCGGCGCTTGCGGCGGCCGGTGCGGGGCTCCTGGTCGGGCAGCCAGCCGAAGGCCAGGCAGCTGCCGGTGGCGCCGAGGAGGAGACCGAGGAAGAAGCCGCCCAGGTTCGAGGTGAGCCAGGTGCCCAGCGACAGCAGGACGCCGGTGATGGAGTAGAAGAGCCGCTGGGACGGGTTGAACAGGATCAGCAGGCCCAGCAGCACCATCAGGGTCGGCAGCAGATAGCCGGCCAGACCCTGCATGCCGATGTGCATGACGACCTTCAGCGAGGCCTTCTCGGTGAGCAGGATCTCGCCGCCGCCCAGGGCGAGCAGCAGCCCGCCCCAGAACGGCCGGCGGGCCCGCCATCCGCGGAAGGCGAGCCTCGGCCCCAGACGTGGACGGTCCGGCACGGTGATCAGCAACCCGACTCGCTGAACCGGAGCTTGAGGCCCGGCAGCTTGAACACGCCTGCGATGGTCGCGTAGTTGGTCTGCCGGAGTTTGGCGATGCGCACGGTGTCGGCCTGCTGGCTGAAGACGCCGATCGGGCCCTTCACCCCGGCCTTGGTCAGCGTGCTGGCGTCGTTGCCGATCTCTATGTTGTTGAACGCCGCGTCACCGGACAGCTCGGTGGAGTCGGTCGTCAGATCGCTCGCGGTGACCTTCTCCGCCCCGCTGCCCGCGGTGATCAGCAGGTTGGTGCCGCCGAGGTCGACGCTCTGGCACAGCTTGGTCAGCGTGGCGTTCTTGATCGCGGAGGTGACGACGAGCACCTGCCCGCCGGTGTCCCCGGCGTTCGGGCTGCCCTCCGCCATGTTGTCGAGGTTGCCGAACTGCTCGAATCCGGTGCCGTTGAGCTCCGTCGCGGTGACCGTGAACGGCATGCCGGAGATCGCGAACTGCACACCGAGCGCCCCCTGTGCCGTGAGGACCGCGAGGGTGGCGGCGACCAGCGTGGCGGGTACCGCCATCACCGCGGCACGGCGGGCCCGGACGCGTCCCCGTCTCTCGGCGCCGGCGGTTCCGGTGGTCTGCGGGGCTTCGGGAGGGGAACCGCTTTCCGGGTTCTCGGGGGTGTTGCCGGCGGACGGGACGTCCGGGGACGAGGCCATGTCTGCTCCCATGGGCATGGATCAATGCGGGTTGGGCTTCAGTGGCGCGGTGTCCTGGCGCGGACAGCGGCTGTCGCGTACACCTCCTCGCAACTCCCGGCGGATGCAAGGGCTTTCTCGTTACGCGGCAGTAGCCTCCGAGGAAGTTACCGCCGGTTACTTTGAAGGGTCAAGGGAAATGTGAAAAAAGGGTGTCGGATGTGCGCGGGCGGCGCCCGCCTGCACCAACTGCCCTTCTCCCGCTTGACGTTGACGGTTAATCAGGTCTACAACTTCCCCTGTTTCCACGGATCCGTGGCGCCGGATCCGGCAAGCGGCACCACCATGGACTCCCGGCATGGCCACGGCCCGTTCCTCCGGGCCGCACCGGTCGCGTCCTCGGCCGCACTCCCGGCCCACGCGGCAAGCGCTCCACGGTTCAGCACCTTCGGCGAGGCTCCGGCACGGTCGCTTCCCCCCGGCCGTTCCGTGTCCGTCCGCCCCCCTGCCCGGCCCGGCCGGAGGCCTTCCCCCGAGGCCTCCGGCCGGTGTCCGGCCCGCCGCCGTCGCCGGTCCGTCGCGTACGGAGAAGGCGCAACGGCCCAGCGCCGGCGGCATCGCGGTACCACCGCCACCTCTCGGGCGGCCGACGGCACCACCGGACCACCGCCACCTCTCGGGCGGCCGACGGCACCGCCGGACCACCGCCACCCCTCCGGCACCCCCAACCCCCCACCTCACCTCATCTGATCCCCCACTTCGGAAAAGGGGCACCCGCATGCGTACTCGCACCCTCCTCGCCGTCGCCGGCACCGCCACCGCGCTCGCCCTCAGCTGGGCCGGCCCCGCCTCCGCGGACGGCGCGGTCCTCACCACCGGTGGCACCGGCGGCACCGCGGTCGCCGTCGGCGACTCCCTCACCGCGCCGCTGGCCTCCGGCACGACAGCGAACTTCTACTCCAGCGCCACCGGCACCAGCGGCGTCAAGTGCACGTCCTCCCGGTTCACCGCGACCGTCACCGGCAACCCGGCAGCCCCCGGCACAGCCACCGAGTCCGTCACCGCGCACACCTTCGACAGCAGCACCTGCTCCAGCAACGTCACCGGTGTCCTCGGGGTCAACGGCATCACCATCGACAACCTGCCCTACTCCGCGACGGTGGCCTCCGACGGCACCCTGACCGTCCAGCCCGCCAGCGGCTCCGTCGTCCAGGCCACGGTCAAGCTGCGCACCCTGCTCGGCAGCGTCACCTGCGTCTACCAGGCGGCCGGCCTGACCGGGAAGGCCGACAACGCCGACAGCAGCATCACCTTCACCAACCAGCAGTTCACCAAGAGTTCGGGCTCGTCCCTGTGCTTCGCCAACGGCTACTTCACGGCCAGGTACGCCCCCGTCACCGACTCCGGCGCGCGGGTCTACGTCAACTGACCCGTAGACCGCGCCGGTTTCAGCGCCGTCGCAGCCGGACGGCGAGGGCGGTGCCCCCGGTGATCAGCAGCACCGCGGCGGCACCGCCCGCCACCAGTGGTGCCGACGGCCCCGTGTCACCGTGCGTGGCCTGTGCCACCGGTGCGCCGTCGTGCGCGGTGCCCGCGGGGGAGGCGTCGCCCGGCCGGGCCGCGGGAGTCGGGTTCGCCGTCGGTGACCCGGGCGCGGCCGGCGATGCGGAGCGCGGGCTCGGTGAAGTCGCCGTCGGAGCCGCCGGTTTCGTGCCCCGGCCCGGACCGGCGGCTCGCCCGCGCTCCGGGAAGACCACGTCGGAACACGAGTAGTAGGTGTCCGGCGTGCTGGTGTTCTGCCAGATCGTGTACAGCATCTGACGACCCGTCCGGTCCTTCGGCAGTGTCACCCCAAGGTGGTAGGCGCCGTCGCGCAGCGGCGGGTCGCTGATCTCGGCGAAGGGCCGTTCCGGGAGGTCGTCCCAGGCCAGCGGCTTGCCCGGGTCGTAACCCGGCTTGGTCAGATACAGCTTGAACGTGCCGGTGTGCGCAATGGTCGACGCGTACGTCAGCGTCAGCCGGCCGCCGGGCGTCAGCCGCGTCGCCGGCCAGTCCCGCCGGACCAGGTCGAGGCCGCGGTAGGCCGGCAGGTTCCCGCTGCACAGCCTGCCGTCCGGAATCACCTGCCGGTCGCGCCCTCCCACCCCTGCCACGCGCAGGTTGTCCCACGCGGTGAACGGAGCGCCGTTCGCCGCGACGGCGGCACGGCAGGCCGCGGACCGGGCGGCACCGCCGCCCTCGGGGGAGCAGGCGTAGACCCGGCTGACCGGGTCAGTGGGGGCGCCGTGGGCCTGGGCCGGCACCGCCGCCCACGGCAGGAGCAGGAGCGGTGCCGCGGCGGCGGCCACCCTGACGCCCAGTCGGGCGGTCATCCGAGTCATCCGGGACGTCTCCTCGGCAGGCACGGGAACGGGGACTGTGCGGTCCAGTACGGTCCGGGCCTCCGTCGCGTTCAGGCCGCCCGGCGCGCAGAAGCGGCCTCGGGGGCGCGAAAGCACCGACTCGTTCGGCTGTTTTGCGCCTGCTCCCGGACCCCGTTGAGGAGCCGCCCGAAAGCCTCGTATCGTGGCGATCATGGGTGCCGACGCCGGTCGGCGGAGGGCCGCCGGGCGCCGTCGCCGACGAGAGGAGGAGCCGTTCTGGTCTTGTCCGTTCACGAAGTCGCCGGGAATCCGTCCGCTGCCGGCCGTGAAGATCACACGTTTACCGCCGTGACCTGGGGACTCCGCAAACCTGTTGCCATTCTGTGAGTTATCGTATGCGGGGGGTTAAAAACAAACCGCATGTCCCGTTCGCACGCACGGCAGGAGGGGTCCCGTCATGGCGAGGCAGTTACGCGCCGAACAGACCCGCGCAACGATCATCACGGCCGCCGCCGACCTGTTCGACCGGCAAGGCTACGAGTCCACCAGCCTGAGCGACATCGTCGCACACGCGAAGGTCACCAAGGGCGCACTGTACTTCCACTTCGCCGCCAAGGAGGACCTGGCGCACGCCATCCTGGAACTCCAGGCCAGGGCCGCTCAACGGCTGGTAGCGGATGTGGAGGGCCGCGGCTGCTCCTCGCTGGAGTCCCTGATGCGCACCACGTTCGGGATCGCCCGGCTCGCCGTGGAGGACCCGGTGCCGCGCGCCGGACTCCGCCTGGCCGCGGCGGACATTGCCGTGCGGCCGCCGCTGCGGCACCCGTTCACCGAGTGGCTGGACTTCGCGACCCGCAAGTTCAACGGAGCCGTCCGGGAGTCCGATGTGCACGGTGACCTCGACGTCGGTGCCGTCGCCCACTCCCTCGTCTGCTTCTTCATCGGCACCCGGGTCGCCGGCCGCTCGCTCGAGCCCGCCGGACGGCTGCCGCGCAGAGTCGCCGAGATGTGGCACCTGATGATCCGCGGACTCGTCCCCGTGCACCGCCGCCCCCGTTACGTCGGTCTCGCCACGCAGCTGGAGCGGGAGACCAGAAGCGCCTGAGCCGGGCGATACGGTGACGGACATGCCCGACACCCCCTTCGCACCCGTGATCCTCGGCAACGAGCCCGGCTCCTTCCCGCACAGCGTGCTGGCCGAGCGGCACCCCGCGATCATCCGGCAGGTACGGGACGCCTTCCCCTACGGGCCCGGGCAGCACGAGGCGCTGGACGAACTGCTGCACAGCTGCACCGAGGGAACGGTCGAGCCGCTCCCCGCCGGCGCCCCGGACGGGGACCGGTGGCTCGCCTGGGGCCTGGCCGGACATGCCGGGCGCTCCTGGTACGACGTGCCGTGGCTGTGGTCCGAGAGCTACTTCTACCGCCGGCTGCTCGAAGCCGTCGGCTGGTTCGGGCCGGGCTCCTGGCAGGGCATCGACCCCTTCCGCCCCTTCAAACGCGCCGAACTCGACGCCTCCGAGACCGATGAGGAACTGGCGGCCCTGGACGCCCTGCAGAAGCTGCCGGAGGAGGAGCGGGCGCGCGCCCTGCTGCACGGCTCGCTGTGGGGCAACCGGGCCGACCTCGGTTTCCGGCTCTCCGCCGAGGGCGCCGGGGACCGCGAACCGGCCCCCGCCCTGGTCGCCGACGACAGCGAGACGTTGTGGTCCCTGCTGCCGCCCGCCGGAAACGGCACGCTGGTGCTGGTCGCGGACAACGCGGGCCGGGAACTCGTCCCCGATCTCCTGCTGATCGCACACCTCCTCGCCGAGGGCCGGGCCGCCCGGGCGGTGCTGCACGTCAAGCCGTACCCGTACTACGTCTCGGACGCCACCACCGCCGACGTGGTCGACGCCCTGCACCGGCTGCGCACGGCGCCGGGGGCCGCCGGTGCCTACGGGCGCGCGCTGTGGGCGGCCATGGCCGACGGCCGGCTCACCGTCCGCACCCACCCCTTCTGGTGCGCCCCGCTGCCGTACTCCGCGATGCCCGACGATCTGCGCGCCGAGTTCGCGGCGGCAACGCTGACCGTCGTCAAGGGCGACCTGAACTACCGCCGTCTGGTGGGCGACCGGCTCTGGCCGCCCACCACGGCGTTCCGGCGGACGACGGCGTACTTCCCCGGGCCGGTCGCCGCGCTGCGCACCCTCAAGTCCGACGTGATCACCGGCCTGTCGGCCGCGACCGAGTCCGCCCTGGTGGCCGCTGAGGGACAGCGCTGGCGTACGGGCGGCACGCATGCGCTGATCCAGGTCGACCCGTCAGGTGAGCAGCAGGGGCAATGACTTGACGCCGTTGATGAAGTTCGACACCAGCCGCCCGGCCGGTCCGGCCAGGCGCGGCGGCACCGGCAGGGCACGCAGTACCTCCTCGTGCAGCAGCCGCAGCTGGAGCCGGGCGAAGTGGGCGCCCAGGCACACGTGCGGGCCGTCACCGAAGGAGACGTGCGGATTGGGGGAGCGGGCCGGATCGAGCCGGTCGGGCCCGGCGAAGACGCGCTCGTCACGGTTGGCCGAGGCGTGGAACACCACGACCTTGTCGCCGGCCCGGACCTTGCGCCCGGCCAGCTCCGTGTCCCGCGCGGCGGTACGGCGGAAGGTCAGCACCGGCGGGTGCCAGCGCAGCAACTCCTCGACGGCGGACGGCATCCCCACCTTCCCGGCGCGCAGCAGCTCGTACGCCTCCGGATGCTCCGCCAGCGCCAGCAGCCCGCCCGGGGCCGCGCTGCGCACGGTGTCGTTGCCGGCGACGGTGAGCAGGAAGAAGAACATGTCCAGCTCGGCGCCGGTGAGTTCGGGGTCGTGGGCCAGCGTCGTCATGATGTCGTCGGCGGGCGACCGGCGCTTGTGCGCGGCCAGCTCGCGGGCGTACGCGAACATGTCCCGCAGCATCGCCGGTGACCGTGGATCGACCGGCCTGCCCGCCCGGTCCAGCACGGGGGCACCGGCCTCGTCCGGGTCCTGGTAGCCGATGACCCGCTGCGTCCAGTGCAGCAGCAGCCGCCGGTCGCTCTCCGGGACGCCCAGCAGATCCGCCAGGTTGAGCAGGGCGTACTCGTCGGTGACGGTGGCCACCAGGTCGGCCGTGCCGTCCCCCTGCCGCGCCGCCGCCAGGGCGTCCGCGAGCAGTGAGCGCGCCCGTCCCCGGGCGACCGCCGCGAACCGGTCCACCCGCCCCGGTGTGAAGGCCCGGCTCACCAGCCGCCGCAGCCGGCCGTGCCCGGGCGGGTCCTGGTTGAGCATCATCCGCCGGATGAACGGCAGATCCTCCGGGTCGGGGTCCCGGATCTGGGTGGCGCCGGCGTACGAGGAGTACGCCGTCGCGTCCTTCAGCACACGGACGACGTCCGCGTGCCGGGTCACCGCCCAGAACCCGGGCCCGGCGGGCCAGCCCAGCACCTCCGGCTCCTCCTGCCAGGCCACGGGATGGTGGTCGCGCAGGACCCGGTAGTCGGCGTGGGGCACCCCGGCCGCGTACCTGAGCGGATCGAAGACGTCCGGCACCGGCGGCGCCTCGCGAACACTCACGCCGGCTCACTCCCGTGCGCCGCGCGGGCCTCCCCCGGCTGGACCGCCGCGTCCGCCGCGTCCGCCGCGTCCGTCGCGGCCGTCGTGGAGGAGCCCGGGGCGTCCCGGGCCTCGCCGTAGCCGCGCCGGCCGGCCGGCACGTAGCTGAAGGAGACGCGGCCGAGGTCCGGCGGGACGGCCGCGCACACGGACCGGCCGGCGAACCAGGCGTGCACCGCGAACAGCTCGTGGGTGCCGTCGCCGTGCACCTCATGGGGCAGCACGAAGGAGGTCATGCGCCTACCGTGGCCCGCGCGCGGGGGTGCGGCAAGGGCTCGAACGCCACAGCCGCGCGCCGGAGTTCCCGGATTCGGGGGCGGTTCACGCGATGGTGTGATCATGTGCCGACGGGCGGATGGGGCTCCGGGGCGGCGGGTAGGGCCCCGGCCATGACGCAGCCGTTCGAACTCCCGCACTTCTACATGCCGTATCCCGCGCGGCTCAATCCGCACCTGGACGAGGCCCGCGCCCACTCGACCCGGTGGGCACGCGAGATGGGCATGCTGGAGGGCTCCGGGATCTGGGAGCAGGCCGACCTGGAGGCGCACGACTACGGGCTCCTGTGCTCCTACACCCACCCCGACTGCGACGGAACCGCCCTCTCGTTGATCACCGACTGGTACGTGTGGGTGTTCTTCTTCGACGACCACTTCCTCGACATGTTCAAGCGCACCCCCGACCGCGCCGCCGGCAAGGCCCACCTGGACCGCCTGCCGCTGTTCATGCCGCTCGACCCGGCAACGCCCGTGCCGGAACCGGAGAACCCGGTGGAGGCGGGCCTGAAGGACCTGTGGGCGCGGACGGTGCCGGCGATGTCCGTCGAGTGGCGCCGCCGCTTCTCCGTCGCCACCGAGCATCTGCTCAACGAGTCGATGTGGGAGCTGTCCAACATCAACGAGGGGCGCATCGCCAACCCCGTCGAGTACATCGAGATGCGCCGCAAGGTGGGCGGCGCACCCTGGTCGGCGGGGCTCGTGGAGTACGCGACCGCCGAGGTGCCCGCGGCCGTCGCCGGCACCCGGCCGCTGCGCGTCCTCATGGAGACGTTCTCCGACGCCGTCCACCTGCGCAACGACCTGTTCTCCTACCAGCGGGAGGTCGAGGACGAGGGCGAGAACAGCAACGGCGTGCTCGTCCTGGAGAAGTTCTTCGGCAGCACCACCCAGGAGGCCGCCGACACCGTCAACGACATCCTCACCTCCCGGCTCCACCAGTTCGAGCACACCGCGCTCACCGAAGTCCCCGCCGTCGCCCTCGAGAAGGGCCTCGGTGCCGCCGAGGTGGCCGCGGTCGCCGCCTACACGAAGGGGCTGCAGGACTGGCAGTCCGGCGGCCACGAGTGGCACATGCGTTCCAGCCGTTACATGAACAAGGGGGCGCGGTCCGACTCGCCCTGGCAGCTGACGAAGGGGCCCGGCATCTCCGCCGCCGACGTCGGCGCGCTCCTCGCATCGGCCGCCCAGGAGCGCGTACGCGCCTACTCCCACGTGCCCTACCAGAAGGTCGGTCCGGCCCGGATCCCCGACCTGTACATGCCCTTCGAGGTACGGCTCAGCCCGCACCTGGACGTGGCCCGCGCCCGCCTCGTCGACTGGTGCCACCGGACGGGCATCCTCCGGGAGGGCGTCTGGGACGAGGACAAGCTCGCCGCCTGCGACCTCGCCCTGTGCGCCGCCGGCCTGGACCCGGACGCCACCCCAGCGGCCCTCGACCTCAGCGCGCAGTGGCTCGCCTGGGGCACCTACGCCGACGACTACTACCCGCTGGTGTACGGCCACCGCAGGGACATCGCCGCCGCCCGGCTGACCACCGCCCGCCTCTCGGAGTGCATGCCCGTGGAGGGCGAGCCGGCCGTGGTACCCGCCGACGCCATGGAACGGGCACTGGCCGACCTGTGGCTGCGGACCACGGCCGGGATGACCCCCGACCAGCGGCGCACCCTCAAGGCCTCCGTGGACGCCATGACCGAGAGCTGGGTCTGGGAACTGTCCAACCAGTTGCAGAACCGCATCCCCGACCCGGTCGACTACCTGGAGATGCGGCGGGCGACCTTCGGCTCCGACCTCACCCTGAGCCTGTGCCGGATGGGCCACGGCCCAGCGATCCCCGCCGAGGTGTACGCCAGCGGACCGGTGCGCTCCCTGGAGAACGCCGCCATCGACTACGCCTGCCTCGTCAACGACGTCTTCTCGTACCAGAAGGAGATCGAGCACGAGGGCGAGATCCACAACGCCGTCCTGGTCGTGCAGAACTTCTTCGGCGTGGACTACCCGGCAGCGCTCGGCGTCGTCAGCGATCTGATGACCCAGCGCATGCAGCAGTTCGAGCACGTGATCGCCAACGAACTGCCCGTCCTGTACGAGGACTTCCGGCTGTCGGCCGAGGCGCGGACGGTCATGGACGCCTATGTGCTGGACCTGAAGAACTGGCTGGCCGGAATCCTCCACTGGCACCGGGAGGTCGACCGTTACAGGGCCGAGTGGCTCGGCCGCCGCTCCCACGGATTCCTGCCCGACCGTGCGCCCGCCCTGCCGGCGCTGAGCCTCGGCTGACGATCTCGGAATCTTTTCGTACGGAACGAGGCATTCAGGGAACTTCGGTGAGTCTCCGGGAGTCTTGCGGAGCAAGGGGAACAACAGACCGCTGAACACACGGGGGTGTTCGACCTTGACCGAGACGATCGAAAGGCTCACCGGACAGAGCGCGGCGGAGCCGGCTCCGGCCCAGCGGACCGCGGCGGAGGGGGCCGAGCCGGAGGGGTCGGCGGTGGAGAGGGCTGCGGCGGAGGCCGGCGAACTGACGCCCTACGTAGCGCCGCTGGCCGTCCCGCCCGTGCTGCGGCCCGCCGCGGACGACGTCCTGCACGAGACCGAGATCGCCCTGCGCCCCACCTGGGTGCGCCTGCACCCGCAGCTCCCGCCGACCCTGATGTGGGGGTACGACGGTCATGTGCCGGGCCCGACCATCGAGGTCCGGCGCGGGCAGCGCATCCGCATCGCCTGGACCAACCGCATCCCGAAGGAGAGCGAGTACCCGGTCACCTCGGTAGAGGTGCCGCTGCGCACGGACGGCCGCCCACAGGCCACCACCGAGCCCGGCCGCGAGGGGGCCGAGCCGAACAAGGACGTCGCCGCCCTGCCCGCCTGGTCGGTGACGCATCTGCACGGCGCCCAGACCGGCGGCGGCAACGACGGCTGGGCGGACAACGCCGTCGGCCACGGCGACGCCCAGCTCGCCGAGTACCCGAACGACCACCAGGCGGTGCAGTGGTGGTACCACGACCACGCGATGAACATCACCCGCTGGAACGTGATGGCGGGCCTGTACGGCACCTACCTCGTCCGTGACGAGGAGGAGGACGCCCTCCAACTGCCCTCCGGCGAGCGCGAGATCCCGCTGCTCATCGCCGACCGCAATCTCGACACCGACGAGGACGGCCGGCTCAACGGACGGCTGCTGCACAAGACGGTGATCGTCCAGCAGCGCAACCCGGAGACCGGGAAGCCGGTCTCCATCCCGTTCACCGGCCCGTACACCACGGTCAACGGCCGCATCTGGCCCTACGCCGACGTGGACCCGGCCTGGTACCGCTTCCGGCTGGTCAACGCCTCCAACGCGCGCATCTTCGACCTCGTCCTGATCGATGAGGACGGCGAGCCGGTGCCGGGGACCGTCCACCAGATCGGCAGCGACGGCGGACTGCTGCCGCGCCCGGTGCCGGTCGACTTCGACGCCGACCTGCCCGCGCTGACCGCCGCACCGGCCGAGCGCTTCGACCTGCTGGTCGACTTCCGGGCCCTGGCCGGCCGCACCCTGCGGCTGGTGAACAAGGGCCGCAACCAGCCCGCGGGCGTGCCCGACCCGGCCGGCGACGTGCCGTACCCGGCCGTGCTGGAGTTCCGGGTCGGGGAGGGCTGCGAGGAGGACACCTTCGAACTGCCCGAGGTGTTGTCCGGCTCCTTCCGCCGCCTCACCCACGACATCCCGCACGGCCACCGCCTGGTGCTGCTCACCCCGCCCGCCACCAAGGGCGCAGGAGGCCACCCCGAGATCTGGGAGATGACCGAGGTCCAGGACACCACCGGCCTCAAGCTCCCGGCCGACGGCATCGTCCAGATCACCGGACCCGACGGCACCACCAAGACGTACCGGCGCGGCGCGCGCACCTTCAACGACGGGCTCGGTTTCACGATCGGCGAGGGCAGCCACGAGCAGTGGAGCTTCCTCAACCTCGCGCCGATCGTGCACCCCATGCACATCCACCTGGCCGACTTCCAGCTGCTGGGCCGGGACGCCTACGACGTCTCCGGCTTCGACCCGGCGGTGGGCGGCACCCGCACACCGATCCGGCACGACGCGGGGACGGCGGTACCGCTCGCGCCCAACGAGCGCGGCCACAAGGACGTCTTCCGGGTGCCGGGGAGCCAGTTGCTCCGGGTCATGGGCCGTTTCGACGGCGCGTACGGCCGGTTCATGTACCACTGTCACCTGTTGGAGCACGAGGACATGGGCATGATGCGGCCCTTCGTCGTCATGCCGCCCGAGGCCCTGAAGTTCGACCACGGCGGGGCGCACGGCGGCCACGGCGGGGGCCACACGGGCTGAGACGACGGCGGTCACACGGGCTGCGACGACGGCGGTCACACGGGCTGCGACGGGGGGACGGTCACTCCGGCCGGACGAGCCGGAAACCCGCGTGCTCGGCCACGGCTCGCGCCGGCACCCGGACCACCGGGTGCGGGTGCGAGCCGGTGCCAGCTATGGCTACCCTCCGCCACCCTTCGGCCATTCTCACTCGTTCGTGTCTTGTCGCGGCCCACCGCCCCGGGTAGAGCACCAGCCGGAGGCGAGCGAACCATGGAACAGACTGCGTTGCGTCCCAAGCCGATGCCCGGCCAGGACCGGGGGCGGAAGGACGGCACGTCCGGCCCGGCCAAGCGACCGCACGCCGCTCGCCGGCGCGGACGGCGGCTGCGGACCCTGTTGTTCGGCGTGTGCACCGGCACCGTGCTGCTGCTCTGCGGTGCCGGCCTCGGCACGGTCGGCGCCACGGTGATCGGCATGAGCCGGCTCGCCGAGCTGCAGGGCCAGGCCGCGCCGCACGCCTCCCCCGCCCCGGCCGCGCCCCCTGCCGCGCCGAGCCCCGCCCCCCTCCCGCCCTCTGCCACCCTCGGTGTGGAAGCGGTGGACGCCGGGAAGGTGGGTGCGCTGGTGGTCGGCGTGCACGTGCCCGGCCCCGGCTACTCGGCGGGACTGGTCCGCGGGGACGTTGTGCTCCAGTTCGGCGCGGTCCGCGTGGACACCGCCGTCGACCTCGCCCGAGCGGTCGTCCGCTGCCGCCCCGGCAAGGCGGTGCTCCTCACCGTGCGCCACAGCGCCGGCGGCTACCAGCAGTTGCCGGTGATCCCCGGGGTGGTGACCTGACAGATCCGGAGTCCTGACCGAAGCGGAACCCGAGCACTGAGCGAAGCGGAACCCGAGCCCTGACCCAAGCCGGAACTGGAGCCTTGAGCGAAGCCGGAACTGGAGCCCTGACCGAAGCCTCGACCGAAACCGGAACCGAAGCCCTGAGCGAAGCCGGAGCCGAAGCCTCGATCGAAACCGGAACCGAAACCCTGACCGGAGCCGGAGCCGGAGCCGGAGCCGGAGCCGGAGCCGGAGCCGGAGCCGGGCCTGACTGCCGGTGCTGCACCCGCGTCCGCCCCCGGCCACGGACCGGCCGCGTCCCCGGAACGGCTGCCCCGGTCCCGTACACGCCGGGAAACCCGCTGGTCGCCCTCCGTCCCAGGCGTCATCATGGGCCCATGCCCAGCCCCCTCGCCGCACACCACGGGACGCCGGTCCCCGGGGCCGGCTCGCGTGGCCCTGTCCGGGCGGGCAGGATGCTGCCCGAGACGCCGTCGCCCCGTTTCCTCACCCGCGCCCGGAGGCCCGGATGACCGGTACCACGCCCGCGCCCTTCACCGCCGCCGACTACCGGGCCCGCATGGCGCGTGCCGTGCGGTCCGCCGCCGACGCCGGCCTCGCGGGGCTGCTCGTGGCCCCGGGACCGGACATGGTGTGGCTCACCGGCTACACGCCCACCGCGGTCACCGAACGGCTCACCGTGCTGGTCCTCGCCCCCGGCCGGGACCCGGTGCTCGTCGTGCCCACCCTCGAGGCCCCCGACGCCGAGGAGGCGGCCGGCGCCGCCGCGCTTACCCTGCGCGACTGGACCGACGGCAAGGACCCCTACGGCGTCACCGCCGCACTCCTCGACGACCGCGGCCGGTTCGGCATCAGCGACAACACCTGGGCGATGCACCTGCTCGGTCTCCAACGCGCTCTGCCCGGCACCTCCTACGCCTCCCTCACCGACGCCCTGCCCATGCTCCGCGCCGTCAAGGACAGCGCCGAGCTGGAACTGCTGGCAGCCGCCGGAGCGGCTGCCGATGCAACGTTCGAGGAGATCCGGAAGGTTACCTTCGCCGGCCGCCGCGAGTCCGACGTCGGCCACGACCTCGCCGGCCTGCTGCGCCGCTTCGGCCACTCCCAGGTCGACTTCACCATCGTCGGCTCCGGCCCCAACGGCGCGAACCCGCACCACGAGATCGGCGACCGCGTCATCCAGCGGGGCGACATGGTCGTCCTGGACTTCGGCGGCCTGAAGGACGGCTACGGCTCCGACACCACCCGCACGGTCCACGTCGGCGAGCCCACCGAGGAGGAGCGCCGGGTCCACGACGTCGTGCGCGCCGCCCAGGAGGCCGGCTTCCGGGCCGTACGCCCGGGCGTGGCCTGTCAGGAGGTCGACCGCGCCGCCCGCGCGGTGATCGCCGACGCCGGGTACGGCGAATACTTCATCCACCGCACCGGCCACGGCATCGGCGTCACCACGCACGAGCCGCCGTACATGATCGAGGGCGAGGAGCAGCCGCTCGTGCCCGGCATGTGCTTCTCCGTGGAACCGGGCGTCTACCTGCCCGGCCGGTTCGGGGTGCGCATCGAGGACATCGTCACGGTCACCGAGGACGGCGGGCGCCGCCTCAACAACACCACCCGTGAGATGGTCATAGTGGACTGACAGGCTCGGAAGGACCCTTTTCTCGAAGACACCCGGAACGGCGACGCACACCTCATGACCCAGGCACCGACACCCACCGCGGACAGCGTCCGCAGACTGGTCCGTTCGCTGCTCAAGGAGGGCGACGACGGCACCGGAGGCCCCGACGTGCGGCCCGTGACGGAGGACCGCGAGCACACCTGGTGGATCGGCGGCCGCCATGTGCTGCGTCTCGCACCCGACCGCGAGGCCGCCGTCCGCCGCCGCCGGGAACTGCGCCTGCGCGACCTGATCCGCCCGCACCTGCCCGTGGCCGTTCCGGTCAGCGTCGCGCACGGCGACTGGGCGCCCGGTCTCGCCTACACCCTCGACATCCGGGTGCCCGGCGGCACGGCCGACGAGCACGACGTCTCCGCCGTCGGCGAGGCCGACCTCGCCGGGCTGCTCACCGGGCTGCGCGCGGTGCCGGCCCGCCAGGCGGAGGCCCTCGGTGTGCCGCGCGCCGCACCGCGCTCGCTGGAGGCGCTGCGCCGGATGGCCGTGCACGCCGCCGAACGGCTCGCCGCCGCCGACGAGTTCGACGCGGCCCGGCTGCACCAGCTGACGCCGCCCGGCGCGGCCCAGCTCGCCGCGCAGTCCGGCACCGCGGTCCTGATCCACCACGGACTGACCGGCGCGCACGTGGTGGTCAGCGCCGACGGACGGGTGCGCGGCATCCTGGACTGGACCGCGGCGGCGCTCGGCGACCCCGCGGAGGACATCGCCGGGCTCGCCCTGGCCGTCGGCTCCCCGGCCGCCGTCCGCGCCGCCACCCTCGCCGGCTACGGCGCCCGTCCCTGCCTGCGCGGCCTGTGGCTCGCCCGCTGCGACACCGTCATCCGGCTCACCGACCACCTGGAAGGCCGCGCCACCGGCTCGCTGCCCCTGCTGCGGACCCAGCTGCGGCGCGTCTGGGAGCCGATCCTGCTGGAGCGGGTGACGGACTTCCAGGAGGGCGAGACGCAGGCGTAGCCGCCCGCTCAGGGCTGCAGAGCCGCAGCGGCCCAGCCGCCTGGCTGCAGAGCCGTAGCGGCCCGCTCAGCCGCCCGGCTCCAGAGCCGCAGCCGCCCGGCTGCAGAGCCGCAGCCCGTCCGCCGGCCGCGCGAGCTGCCGAGCCGGAGCCGCCCGCTCAGGGCTGCATGAGCACCACGCACGACTCCCCGGGCACCTGGAGCAGGCCGTCCCGGCCCGGTGCCTCGACCGGGTCCCAGGCGGCGAGCACCTCCACCCGGCCGGTACCCAGCGGGATCGCCGCCGGCTCCTTGCCCAGGTTCACCGCCACCCGCACGTCCCCGCGCCGGAAGGCCAGCCAGCGGGCGTCCTCGTCGTACGCCACCTTCGTGTCGGCGAGGTCCGGGTCCGTGAGGTCCGGCTGGGCGCGGCGCAGCGCGATCAGCTGCCGGTACCAGGCGAGCATGCGCGCGTGGGGCTCGCGTTCCGGCTCCGACCAGTCCAGGCAGGACCGCTCCCGCGTCGCCGGGTCCTGCGGGTCCGGCACGTCCTCCTCGGCCCAGCCGTGCGCCGCGAACTCCCGCCGCCTGCCCCGCCGTACCGCCTCGGCCAGCTCGGGGTCGGTGTGGTCGGTGAAGAACTGCCAGGGCGTGCCCGCCGCCCACTCCTCGCCCATGAACAGCATCGGTGTGAACGGCGCGGTGAGCGTGAGCGTGGCCGCGCAGGCCAGCAGGCCGGGGGAGAGGTGCGCGGCGAGCCGGTCGCCCTGGGCGCGGTTGCCGACCTGGTCGTGGGTCTGGCTGTAGCCGACCAGCCGGTGCCCGGCCACGTGGGCGCGGTCCAGCGGGCGGCCGTGCCGGCGGCCCCGGAAGCTGGAGTACGTGCCGTCGTGGAAGAAGCCGCCGGTCAGGGTCTTGGCGAGGGCGGTGAACGGGGCACGCGCGAAGTCGGCGTAGTAGCCCTGGGACTCGCCGGTCAGCGTGGTGTGCACGGCGTGGTGGAAGTCGTCGTTCCACTGCGCGTGCAGCCCGAGGCCGTTCCCCGCGCGCGGGGTGATGAACCGCGGGTTGTTCAGGTCGGACTCGGCGATCAGGAACAGCGGCCGGCCCAGCTCGTCGGCGAGCCCGTCCACGGCCGCGGACAGCTCCTCCAGGTAGTGGCACGCGCGTGTGTCGTACAGCGCGTGCACGGCGTCGAGGCGCAGCCCGTCGATCCGGTAGTCCCGCAGCCAGGCCAGCGCATTGCCCAGGAGGAACGCGCGGACCTCGTCCGAGCCGGGTGCGTCCAGGTTCACCGCCGTGCCCCACGGCGTGTGATGCGTGTCGGTGAAGTACGGTCCGAACGCGGGCAGATGGTTGCCCGACGGGCCCAAGTGGTTGTGCACGACGTCGAGGACGACACCGAGTCCGAGCGCGTGCGCGCGGTCGACGAAACGCTTCAGCGCCTCGGGGCCGCCGTACGGCTCGTGCACCGCCCACAGCGACACCCCCTCGTACCCCCAGCCGTGCCGGCCCGGGAACGGGCACACCGGCATCAACTCGACGTGTGACACGCCCAGTTCCACCAGGTGCTCCAGCCGCTCGGCGGCGGCGTCCAGCGTGCCCTCGCGGGTGTACGTGCCCACGTGCAGCTCGTACAGGACCGCGCCCGGCAGCCCGCGCCCCGCCCACCGGGTGCGCCATGCGTACCGCTCGTGGTCCACCACCGCGCTCAGCCCGTCCGGGCCGTCCGGCTGGCGGCGGGACCGCGGATCGGGCAGCACGGGACCGTCGTCCAGGGCGAAGCCGTACCGTGCGCCGTGCCCAGCCTCCGCCTCGCCCGTCCACCAGCCCTCGCGCCCGGGGTCGCGCTCCAACGCGTGTGTGCCGCCCTCGCAATGGAGCGTCACTCGTTCTGCCTGCGGTGCCCACACCTCGAACTGCACGGACGGTTCCCCTTCGTCTGCTCACCGTGATGTCCCGCGTCCTCCATCGTGCCGCCCACACGGTCCATCCGCTTTCGAATCCGCCCTTTGGCGGCAGGTGTCGTGCCGGTACCCGCCGGTTCGCACCGATTCCGCGTTTTCTGGACACCGGAGGTTCACTGACCGACAATCACCTCCGTGACGTCGTCCTTCGAGTTCTCCACGTACCCCGCGCGGTTGTCCGACGCGGAGCGTGACAAGGCGCTGCAGGTGCTGCGGGACGGCGTCGCCATGGGCCGGCTCTCGCACGACACGTTCGTGCGCCGCATGGAGCTGGCACTGGCCGCGCGCCGGTCCGACGAGCTGGCCGCCCTCGTCGCCGACCTGCCCCGGGAGAATCGCTTCTCCCGCGCGGTCTTCGGTACCGTCGAGGCCGTCTCCGGGTTCACCGTGCGGCTGCGGCGCGCCTGGCAGGCCGAGCGGCTGCCCAAACTGCTGCTGCCGCATCCGGCGCACACCCACCCGCTGCGCATCGGCCGCGACCCCGCGAACGGGCTGCGCCTGAACCACGAGACCGTCTCCCGGGTGCACGCCGAACTCCGCCGCCAGGGCAGCCTGTGGGTCCTGCGGGACCTCGGCTCCACCAACGGCACCACCGTCAACGGGCGCCGGGTGATCGGGTCGGTCGCCGTCCGCGAGGGCGACCAGGTCGCCTTCGGCCGGATGGCGTTCCGGCTCGCGGCGAGCTGAGGGCCGTCGCCGACGCGGTTCGAACTGACGGCCGCGCCCGCGCGGGTGCCGTCCCGATCGGGTGAGCCGGACTGTGGAAGGCGGTCCGCCGTGCCGATGCAACGGACATGACGCACATCACCAGAGCGACAGCGGCGGTCGGCGCCCTGCTGGCCGCCGCCGGTCTCCTCGCCGCCGGCCCCGCCCGGGCGGCCTCCCACGACAGTCTCCCGGGCAGCTGGCTCTACCTGACGGTCACCAGGGGCGACGCCCGGTCCAGCGACAGCAGTGGCACCCTGCTGCTGTGCGACCCGCCCCAGGGACATGCGCGCGCGGCCGCGGCCTGCGCCGAACTGGCCGCCGCCGACGGCCACATCGACCGCATCCCGGCCGCGCACGTCTTCTGCACGATGATCTACGCGCCGGTGACCGTCCACGCGCGCGGGCAGTGGAACAACCGGCCGGTCGAATTCCAGGAGACGTACACCAGTGCGTGCGTGATGAGGGCGCGGACCGGCTCCGTCTTCAGCCTGGAGGAGGGCTGACCGGCGCTCCGTGACGGGACGGCGTGACCGGGACGCGTGACGCGCGCCCGTGACCGGGGGAGGCGGCACCGCCGCCCGCCCCCAGCCCTGTCGTGCCGCCGTCGGCACGGTGGTGGATCTGGCTCGTGCCGCCGTCGGGACGGTGGTGGGTCCGGCTCGTGCCGCCGTCGGCACGGTCGTGGTTTCGGCTCGCGCCGCCGTCGGGTCGTGGATCCGGCTCGTGCCGCCCGCTCGCGCCGCCTGCTCACGCCGCCCGCTCCCGGGCCTGTTGTGCCGCCGCCAGCACGGTCCTGGACTGGTGCTCGACCTGGTTCTCCAGGGGCACCCAGCGGGCCCGGAAGCGCGCCGCGAAGGCGTCGCACCAGGTGGCGACGAGCTGCTCCAGCCGCGGTGCCGCCCGGTCGTCCGCCTCCCGCAGCACCCGCAGCAGCATCGCCGCGGCCCGCAGCGGCAACCGCCGCCCGAAGGCGTCCACACTCCCCACGTACGCCATCGTCGTGCCGGCCGGAGGCGTGTGGACCCAGTCCTCGGCCAGGCCCGGGATCAGCTCCAGCGCCCAGCGTGCGGCCCGCAGCAGCGGCCCGTCCCTGCCGTCCAGCCGGGGCAGCGCCTCGGCGAGGATCCGCTCCACCTCCCGGGAGTCCCGCAGCAGCCGCTCGGCCAGGCGACGGATGGCCGCTGCCGGAGCCGGGTGCGGCGCCGGGTCGCCCACCAGGTCGCTGGCCCACATCGGCACCTCCACCACGGCCGTCAGACCGCCGTAGCGGTGCGTGTGGTACCAGGTGCTGTGCCGGGCGTCGTCCGGCATGCTCGGGTAGGCCACCCCCGTCTCCGGGCCGGGCATCACGTGTACCCCGGGACCGGAGGCCGGCCAGCCCGCGGCGTCCGAGGCACCCGCCTCCACCGGAATGTGCAGTTCCGCCGCGGACTTGGCGAACGGTTCGGCCAGGCCCGGCACGTCCTTCGTCAACTGCACCCAGCTGCCGCCCAGATCGGTTCCGTGCAGCGTCACCTGGAGGTACGGGCGCAGTTCGTCGATCACCCCGGTCAGCGTCCGGGTCTCGGGCGGCAGCCGGTCCGGCGGCAGCACCGAGGGCGACCACTCCGGCTGCTCCGCACCCGTCGGCCGGTAGAACCCGAGGTGGTAGTCGAGCAGGCTGCGCGGCGCCGGGGTCACGTGCAGGCTCGCGCCGTCCGGGTCCGCGCACAGCAGGAAGTGCCAGGAGATGTCGGCCCGCAGTTCCCGCTCGGCCACCACCCGTTCGGCCAGCACCCGGAGCGTGCAGCCACCCGTGGGCTCGTTGGCGTGGGCACCTGCGACGACCAGGACCGCCCGCCGGGCGTGTCCCACCGACAGCAGGTGCAAGGGTCTTCCCGCGCGCGAGACGCCCACCTCGCGCAGCCCGCACAGCCCGGGTTCCTGAGCGGCCAACGCCTGAGCGCAGGCGACCAGTTCGGGAACGCTGGGGTAGCGCAGCTCCGGCAGGAGACTCACCCCCGACTAGTCCGCCCGGCTTCGCCCTCCCAGTGCCGCACGGGACGGGTGAACTGTCAAGCGTGCGGCGGGGGAGGCTACCGGGGGCGCCCGGACGCAGTTGCCGCCGGGGTCCCGGCCTCTGCGTGCCGTGGGTTCACTGCTGATGCAGGCCGCGTCCCGCGAGCGTCAGGAACACCTCGCCCACCGCCTCCGACAGCGTCGGGTGCGCGTGCACGTGCCGGGCCACGTCCGCCGGCTCGGCGTCCCAGCCGACGATCAGCTGGCCCTCGGCGATCATCTCCGACACGTGCGGGCCGACCAGGTGCACGCCGAGCACCTGCCCGCCGCCGGCCTCGGTCACGACCTTCACCACGCCGCCCTGACCGTGCACCATCCCCTTGGCCACGGCCGTCAGCGGCATCGAGTTCACCTCCACCTCGTGCCCGCGCGCGCGTGCCTCCGCCTCGCTCAGCCCGACCGAGGCGGTCTGCGGCGATGAGTACGTCACCCGGGGCACGGCCGCGTAGTCGACCGGGGCCGTCGGCTGCCCGGCCAGTGTCTCGGCCACCAGCAGACCCTCCGCGAACGAGGCGTGGGCGAGGCCGAGCGAGGGCGGCGGCAGCAGGTCGCCGACGACGTGGATGCCCGGCACGGCCGTCTCCAGCCGGCTCCAGTCCGCCGGTGCGACGAACCCCCGCTCGTCCGTCCTCAGGCCGGCCGCGGCCAGCCCGAGGCCCTCGGTCACCGGGGCCCGGCCGACGGCCACCAGCAGCCGCTCGGCCTCCACGGTCCGGGTCTCGCCCCGCGCGGTCCGTACGCGCGCGCGTACGCCGTCGTCCAGCAGCTCCGCGTCCAGCAGCCGCGCGCCGGTCTGCACGTCGATGCCCCGCTTCTTCAGGCCGCGCGTCAGATGCCGGCTCACCTCGGTGTCCTCCAGCGGCACGATCCGGTCGGCCGCCTCCACCAGGGTGACCCGCGCGCCCATGGACCGGTGGAAGGAGGCGTACTCCACGCCGATCGCGCCACCGCCCAGCACCAGCACGGACTCCGGCAGGCCCGGCGCGAAGAGGGCGTCGTCACTGGTCACCACGCGCCGCCCGTCGGGCGTGAGCCCCGGGAGCAGGCGCGGGCGCGAGCCGGTCGCGAGCACGAGCGCACGGCGCGCGGTGAGGTCCTGCGCGCCGGACACGGAGCTGCCGTACCCATCCGGTGTGCTGCTGCCGTGTCCGTGAGGCGCGTTGCCGGCGGGCACGGCCGGCGCACCCTCGGCACGTACGCCCTCCACCCGCACCGTGCGCGCGCCCGTCAGCCGTGCGCTGCCCCGTACGACCCGCACGCCCGCGTGCGCGAGATGAGCCTCCACCCCCTTGTGGTTGCGGCGCACGATGTCGTCCCGGGTCGCCACCAGCGCCCCCCAGTCGACGCAGTCCACGGTCGCTTTCACGCCCCAGCGCTCACGGGCCTCGGTGATCCCGTCGACCAGTTCGGCGGCGTGCAGCATCGCCTTGCTCGGGATGCAGCCCCGGTGCAGACACGTGCCGCCCACCTTGTCGCGTTCGACGAGGACGACGTCCAGCCCGAGGGAGGCCGCGCGCAGGGCGGTGCCGTAGCCGCCGGTGCCACCGCCGATGACGATCACGTCGGATGTGTTGATGGTCATGGCATCAACCCTCCGTCCATCCCTTGTCATGAGTCCAAGGCAATGTTGTTGTGGAGTCCATGCACGATCTTCATGGGGGGACGCGGCGTTGAGTCTGCGGCAGATGGAGTATTTCGTGACGGTCGTCCAGGAGGGGTCCTTCACCCGCGCGGCGGACGCCCTGCACGTCACCCAGCCCGCGCTCTCGCACCAGATCAAGGCGCTCGAGAGGTCGGTCGGCGGCACCCTGCTGGAGCGCCTGCCCCGGGGCGTACGCCTCACCCCGATGGGGCGCGCGTTCCTGCCGCACGCCGAACTCGCCGTCCGCAGCGCCGCGCAGGCCCGGCGCGCGGCTCGTGCCGCCGCCGGCGCCGAGGGCGGCGAACTGCACGTGGCGGCCCTGCACTCCGTCGCGGTCGGTGTCCTGCCCGACGTCTTCGCCCGCTGGCGCACGGCGCGTCCGCAGGTCCTGCTGCGCCTGCACGAGTACGCCACCGCCGAGGCCCTGGAGGACGCCGTGCAGCGCGGCACCGCCGACCTCGCCGTCGGCCCCGAGCCCCTCGGCCGGCCCGGCACCGTCGTCCGCCTCGGCGAGGAGGAACTCGTCCTCGTCGTGCCGTTCGACGACCGGTTCGCGGGCCGCACGACGGTCACGCTCCCCGAACTCGCCGACCGTCCCTGGATCCGGTGCGCCATGGAACCCGTGGTGCACGGCGAACGCTTCCTCGACTGGGCCTGCGGGAAGGCCGGGTTCCGCCCCCGGACCGCCGTGTGGACCGAGCACACGTCGACGGCCGTGCGCATGGCCGCCGCCGGTGTCGGGGTGTGCACGGCGCCGGCCCACATCGTGCGCGGGGCCGTCGGCGAGGACTGCGTGATCCTCAGCCCCGACCCGGCCTGGAGACGCGCCCTGGCCGTCTACGCGCGCGTACCGCCCGCCGGGGCCGCCGCGGCCTTCGTGGACCTGCTGCGCGCCACGTGGCCGGCCCTGAGGTCCACGGGGCCGTACGAGGAATGCGAGCCGGCCGCGACACCGGCACGGGGAACGTGAACGTCCCGCTCCCGCAGCCCTCCGCGCCGCTCATTCCGCCACGGCCCTCATCCTTCCGTGCCCTCAGTGCTCAGTGGCCTTCAGTGCTTCGCGGCCCTCAGTGCTCCACGGCCCTCAGTGCTCCGCGCCGCTCATTCCTCGGCGACCCGCTCCAGGAGCGCCACCGGCAGCCGGTCGAAAAGGTCCGCCACGCGCGCGTGGCCGGTGAACTCCCGCCCGGCGGCCAGCGCGTCCGCCCATCGCCCGGGCGGCAGCGGCAGCCGTGTCTCCTGCCAGCCGCCCGTCTCCGCGAGCCGCAGTGACAGCCGGGTCACCGCCGTGAGCACCTCACCCGAGCGTGTGAAGGCCAGGCAGTGATCGGCCGCCGGGCCCTCGGCGGACAGCGGGGCGTACGACGCGTCCGCCCCGAAGACGTCCGGCCGCCGGGCGCGCAGCCGCAGTGCCGCCGCCGTCAGCGCGTCCTTCTCGCCGGGCGCCTCCGGCGGGAACACCACCGGCCGCCGGTTGTCCGGGTCCACCAGCGCCCGGTACTCGCCCTCGGTGCCCTGGTACACGTCCGGCACCCCCGGCATCGTCAGGTGGACCAGCGCGGTGCCGAGGAGGTTGGCCCGGACGTGCGGGTCCAGCGCCTTGCGGAACGCGGCGACACGCTCACCGGCCGGCCCGCACGGCCCGGCGCCGACGAAGGCCGCCACCGCCTCCTCGTACGGCGGCTCCTGCTCCGTCCAGCTGGTGTACATGCCCGCCTCACGCGCGTGCTTGAGCAGCGCCTCCTGGACGCGTTCCTCCTGCGCCGGCCCCAGCCCGAACACCGTCTGCCAGGCCGCCCAGGCCAGTTGCCCGTCCGGCGCGCCCTCTTCGGCCGACGTCACCTCCGCCAGCAGCTTCGCCCAGCGGTCCGGGCACTCGGTGAGCACGGCCAGCGCCGCGCGCACGTCCGCGCTGCGCTTGGTGTCGTGCGTGGAGACGACCGTGCCGGTCAGCGGCCAGTCGCGCTGCACGCGCGTGCAGTACGCGTGGAAGTCCTCGGGGGACACACCGGGGCTGCCGGGGTCGCCGCCCACCTCGGCCGCCGCGGGCAGGGGCACGTAGCGGTAGAAGGCCGTGTCCTCGACCGACTTGGCGCGCAGTGCCGAAGCGGTCTGCGCGAACCGGGCGCGGAACTCCACCCGGTCGGCGTGGTCCGGCGCCGACTCGTCGCCGGGCGGCTCGACCAGCAGCCGGCGCACGATGCCGACGGCCTCGGCCTCCTCGGGCACCACGAAGGCGAGCCGGGCCTCCTCGGCGGCCTCCTCGGTGATCACGGCGGAGGCGTCGCCGGAGGCGTACGGCCGGTAGACGCGCAGCCGCACCAGCAGCTCCTCCACGGCCGTGCGCAGCGCCCAGGGGGCACGGTCGCGCAGCGCCAGGTCCGGCGAGGCGGCGCACAGCCGGGCGGCCACCCGGGTGAGCCGGTCGGTCTCCGTGGCGAGTTCGTGCGTGAGCACCTTGTAGGCGGCACGCCGGACCGTCGCCTCCCAGTTGCCGCCGCGGTCCGTCTGCGGCGCCGCGAACGCCCGGTAGCGGCCCAGCAGCTCGTACGCCCCGGTGCGGTCCGTGAACAGGCCGTCGACGTGCCGCAGCGCGTCGTAGCCCGTGGTGCCCGCGACCGGCCAGGAGGCGGGCAGCTGCTCGCCGTCGGCCAGGATCTTCTCCACGACCGTCCAGCGCCCTCCGGTCGCCTCGTGCAGCCGCGCGAGATAGCCGTCCGGGTCGGCGAGCCCGTCGGGGTGGTCGATGCGCAGCCCGTCGAGCACGCCCTCCGCCAGCAGCTGGAGGATCTTGGCGTGCGTGGCGTCGAACACCTCGGGGTCCTCGACCCGCAACCCGATCAGCTCCGAGATGCTGAAGAACCGCCGGTAGTTCAGCTCGGTGCGGGCCAGCCGCCACCACACCGGGCGGTACCACTGGGCGTCCAGCAGCCGCGGCAGCGGCAGCTGCTCGGTGCCGGCGCGCAGCGGGAAGACGTGCTCGTGGTAGCGCAGCACGTCACCGTCGGCCACCAGGTGCTCCAGCTGCGTGCCGACCGGTCCGCCGAGCACCGGCAGCAGCACCTGGCCGCCCTGTGCCTCCCAGTCGATGTCGAACCAGCGCGCGTACGGCGAAGCGGGCCCCTCGCGCAGCACCTCCCACAGGGCGTGGTTGTGGCGCGGCACCATCGCCATGTGGTTCGGCACGATGTCCGCCACCAGGCCCAGGCCGTGCTCCCGCGCGGTGTGCGCCAGGGCGCGCAGCCCGTCCTCGCCGCCCAGTTCCTCGCGCACGCGCGTGTGGTCCACCACGTCGTAGCCGTGCGACGAGCCGGGAACGGCCTCCAGGACGGGGGACAGATGCAGGTGCGAGACGCCGAGCGACGCCAGGTACGGTACGGCCGCGGCGGCCGCGGCGAACGGGAACGCGGGCTGGAGCTGCAGCCGGTAGGTGGCCGTGGGCACCCCGGGTCCGGGTCGCGCAGAAGTCATGGGAACCTACGTACCCAGCTAGGCGCGTTTCGTGTCATCGCCGGCCGCCCCGCTCGGCCAGGTGGCCCGCGCCCCCTTACGGCGCCCTTCCCTCACATCCGGGGCGGTTTGCCCCTGCCGAAGAGCCAGACGTCGAACAGCCCGGTCAGGTCCTTGCCGGACTCGGCCTCGCACAGGGCGATGAACTGCCGGGTGTCGGCGTTGCCGTGCCGGTGCTGCCGGGTCCAGGTGCGGAGGATACGGAAGAAGGTCCTGTCGCCGACGGCTTCGCGCACCTTGTGCACGACCATGGCGCCGCGTCCGTAGACGGGCGGGTCGGAGACACGCGCCGCGCTCGGCGGATCGCTCGGCGGGAAGGCCCATATGCCTTCGCTCTCGGGGTCCCTGCCGTCGTAGAAGTCCGCGAAGGTCTCGCCGGTGTCCCGGTCGCCGTGGTCCTCCTCCCACAGCCACTCCGCGTAGGTGGCCAGGCCCTCGCTCAGCCACATGTCCTTCCACGCGCGGGGGGTGACGGAGTCGCCGAACCACTGGTGCGCCAGCTCGTGCACGAGCAGCACCTCGTCCGGCGCCTCGTCGAAGTACGGCTTGGTCTGGGTCTCCAGGGCGTAGTCCAGCCCGGGCAGGTGGTCGACGACGGCACCGGCCGAGGAGAAGGGGTAGGGGCCGAAGCGCTTGCTCGCCCAGCCGACGACCTCGGGCACCGCGTCCACGACGCCGGCGGCGTCCTCGGACTCCTCGGGGTCGACGGCGACGTAGACGGGCAGGTCGTCGTCGGTCCAGCCCTTGTGTATCTCGAAGTACCCGACCGAGACGTGCGCGAGGTAGGAGGCCATCGGCTCGTCGGTGCGCCAGTGCCAGGTCACCGCGCGGCCCTTGTCCTCCTGCGACACCAGCGTGCCGTTGGCGACCACGTCGTAGGGGTCGCCGTCCTCGTCCTTGGGCACCGTGACCGTGATGTCGTACGTGGCCTTGTCCGACGGGTGGTGGTTGCCCGGGAACCAGGTCGTGGAGCCGGTCGGCTCGCCCAGGGCGGTCGCACCGTCGTCGGTCTCGATCCAGCCCTCCCGGCCCCCGTCGTCGCCCCGCAGCGTGCGGGGGGTGCCGTCGTAGGTGACGACGGTGTCGAAGGTTTCGCCCTTGCGCACCGCCTTCGCCGGCGTCACGATCAGCTCGCCGCCCCTGCGCGCGACGCGCGCCTCGGCCCCCCGCACCGTGGCGGCACGTACCCGCAGCCCCGTCAGGTCGAGGTCGAAGCGGCTCAGGTCCCGGGTGGCCCGTGCGGTGACGACGGCCGTGCCCTTCAGGCGGTTGGTCCCGGGCGCGTAGTCCAGCGTCAGCCCGTAGTGCACGACGTCGTAGCCGCCGTTGCCGAGCGAGGGGAACAGCCGGTCACCCACGCCGGCCGCGCCCGGCCCGGCGACCGGGGCGGCACCGTCCCCGGGTGCGGAGCCGGTGCAGGACGCCGTCACGGCCAGGAGGAGTGCCGTGGCCGGAGCCCAGCGGGGCAGCCGGCCCGGGGCGGCCGGGCGGGGCCGGCCGTTGTTCGCTGTGCGAGGTTCCATCTCGTGTCTCCCGTCGAACGCAGGACGCGAGAGGTCAGAAACCCTGCACTGTCTCTTGGTTGCCTCGAAGGCCGTAAAAGTTTCTTCGCGTGACGACTCCTCGCAGGGTGGAACGCCGGATTCGCTACGCCGGCCGCTGCAGCACCGTCAGACTGCGGTCCGGCAGGGTGATCCGCTCGCCGGCGGCGACCTTCGCCCCCGTGCCCGGCGGCACCCCCTCCGGGCGGGCGGTGTCGACCACCACCTGCCACTGCCGGCCGTGGTTGACCGGCACCAGGAACTCCAGGGGTTCGGGTGAGGCGTTGAACATCAGCAGGAACGAGTCGTCGCAGATGCGCTCCCCCCGCGGGCCCGGCTCGGAGATCGCGTTGCCGTTGAGGAAGACCGACAGCGCCGACGCCTGCGCCGAGTTCCAGTCGCGCTGGGTCATCTCGCCGCCCTCGGGAGTGAACCACGCGATGTCGGACAGCTCGTCATGGGTGCCCTCCACCGGCCGGCCGTGGAAGAAGCGGCGCCGGCGGAAGACGGGGTGGTCGCGGCGCAGCCACACCATCGCGCGCGTGAACTCCAGCAGGTCGTGCTCGCCCTCGGGCCACCGCACCCAGGAGATCTCGTTGTCCTGGCAGTAGGCGTTGTTGTTGCCGCGCTGGCTGCGGGCGAACTCGTCGCCGTGGCTGATCATCGGCACACCCTGCGACAGCATCAGCGTGGCGACGAAGTTCCGCATCTGCCGGGCGCGCAGCTCCAGCACCCCCGGGTCGTCGGTGTGGCCCTCCGCCCCGCAGTTCCAGGACCGGTTGTGGCTCTCGCCGTCCCGGCCGTCCTCGCCGTTGGCCTGGTTGTGCTTGTCGTTGTACGCCACCAGGTCGTGCAGGGTGAAACCGTCGTGGCAGGTCACGAAGTTGATGGAGGCCAGCGGGCGGCGGCCGTCGTCCTGGTAGAGGTCGGACGAGCCGGTCAGCCGGGAGGCGAACTCGGCCAGGGCGCGCGGCTCCCCGCGCCACAGGTCCCGGACGGTGTCCCGGTACTTGCCGTTCCACTCGGTCCACAGCGGCGGGAAGTTGCCCACCTGGTAGCCGCCCTCGCCCACGTCCCACGGCTCGGCGATGAGCTTCACCTGGGAGACCACCGGGTCCTGCTGCACCAGGTCGAAGAACGACGACAGCCGGTCCACCTCGTGGAACTGGCGGGCCAGGGTGGCCGCGAGGTCGAAGCGGAAGCCGTCGACGTGCATCTCGGTCACCCAGTACCGCAGCGAGTCCATGATCAGCTGGAGCACGTGCGGGGACCGCATGAGCAGCGAGTTCCCGGTGCCCGTGGTGTCCATGTAGTAGCGGGGATCGTCGGTAAGGCGGTAGTACGAGGGGTTGTCGAGGCCCTTGAAGGAGAGCGTCGGACCGAGGTGGTTGCCCTCGGCGGTGTGGTTGTAGACGACGTCCAGGATGACCTCGATCCCGGCCTCGTGCAGCGCCCGGACCGCCGACTTGAACTCCAGGACCTGCTGGCCGCGGTCGCCCCAGGAGGCGTAGGCGTTGTGCGGGGCGAAGAAGCCGATCGTGTTGTAGCCCCAGTAGTTGTTCAGGCCCATGTCGACCAGCCGGTGGTCGTTCACGAACTGGTGTACGGGCATCAGCTCGAGGGCCGTCACGCCGAGCTTGGTCAGGTGTTCGATGACCGCCGGGTGCGCGAGCCCCGCGTACGTCCCCCGCAGTTCCTCCGGCAGGTCCGGGTGGCGCATGGTCAGGCCCTTCACATGGGCCTCGTAGATCACGGCGTGGTGGTAGTCGGTGCGCGGCGGCCGGTCGTCGCCCCAGTCGAAGTACGGGTTGATCACCACCGAGGTCATGGTGTGCGGCGCCGAGTCCAGGTCGTTGCGCCGCTCCGGGGCGCCGAAGTGGTAGCCGTACACCTCCTCGCCCCACCGGACCCGCCCGCTGACCGCCTTGGCGTACGGGTCGAGCAGCAGCTTCGCCGAGTTGCAGCGCAGCCCGCGCGCGGGGTCGTACGGGCCGTGCACCCGGAACCCGTACCGCTGTCCGGGCATCACGCCCGGCAGGTACGCGTGCCGGACGAACGCGTCGCTCTCGCGCAGTTCCACCGCCGTCTCCGAGCCGTCGTCGTGCAGCAGACACAGCTCTACTCGGTCCGCGGCCTCCGTGAAGACCGCGAAGTTGGTTCCGGCGCCGTCGTAGGTGGCGCCGAGCGGATACGCCTCTCCAGGCCAGACCTGCATGGATACGACTCTCCCAGGTGTGCCGCGCGTCCGGGGGGTGTTGGCCCCCGAGTCTTGTCCGAAACCGACGCAACCTCCCGCCGTTCATGAACCTCTTACCCATCGACCAGTGCGCACGGCGGTTCTGGTACCCGCCGTGCGCCGAACCAGCGGGGCACCTACGTACTCCCGGGGACCAGGGGGAGCAGGGGGAAGAAGTGCGCGAGAAAGTCCACCGCCATCTGGGCAAAGTCCTGGCCGGTGCGGCCCTCGCGGCGGTGGGGACCGCCGCGATGGTCGCGGTCACACTGCCGGGTTCCGCGGGGGCGGACGAGTCCGGCGGGTCCGGGAACGGTGGTACGCAGGCCGCCCAGCGGTCGGGGCAGGGACCGGACGCCGTCCCGCCGGGTGTCGTGGAGCAGGCGCCCGCCGACGCGGAGCAGGGCACGGGCCGTGACCCGCTGACCGGCGACGAGACGGGGCGGGTCGAGCGGATCGCCCTGGCCGGGCAGTTGTCGGCCACGGCCCGCGACGTCGACGGCGGCCGCGGTCCGCAGCGCCTGAGCGTCGACCTCGCCGAACCGGAGGCCGCCGAGGCCGACGACCCGGACGCGCCGCGCCGGGCCGACGTGACCTTCTACGACTACAAGACCGACACGCTCGTCACCAAGACCGTCAACCTGAAGACCGGGAAGGTCGAGCACACCGGCACCCAGCGCGGTGTCCAGCCGCCGCCGAGCCGCGCCGAGAACACCGAGGCGGCCAGGATCCTGATCGCCGGCCCGCTCGGCGCGGGCCTCAAGGCGGACTACAAGGACGCCACCGGCAAGGAACTCACCTCGCCGGACCAGCTGGAGCTGACCGGTGGCGTCTACGAGGCCTCGCCGGGCGCCCAGCCCGCGGTGCTGGACGACTGCGGGGTGCACCGGTGCGTCCGGCTGTTCTCCAAGGTGAAGAACGGACCGTGGATCGACACCAGGGACCTGGTGATCGACCTGAGCGCCCGCAAGACCGCCGCTCTCGACCGCAGCTGACGGGCCGCAGCCCGCCTTCCCACCCGAACCTCCGGCAAGGGAGTCACCTCTTCATGCCCGAAAAGCACCTGCCCGGCGCAGTCCGGCCGCGAGCCGCCGGCCGTGCCGCCCGCAAGAGCGCGGCCGTCGGACTGACCCTGGCCGCGCTGGCCGCCGGCGCCACGACGGCCGCCGGTCCGGCCGCGGCCCGGCCGCAGACCGCGCCCGCGGCCGCCCCCGGCTGCAGCGCCGCCTACCGGATCGAGCAGAAGCTGTCCACCGGAACGACCTGGCGCATGTGCTGGCGCTACGACAGCAAGGCCGGCCTGGTCCTGGAGAACGTCTCCTACCAGCCCAAGGGCGAAGCCAAGCCGATCAAGGTCCTCAACAGCGCCAGACTCGGCCAGATCCACGTGCCGTACGACGACGGCAAGCACGAGTACTCCGACCTCACGGGCCAGGACTTCGCGCAGGAACTGCAGGAGCTGGCACCCGGCGAGTGCCCCGGCGGCACCATCAAGACCGTCCGCGTCCCGGACGGGGACCCGCGCCACCCGAACGTCAAGGGCCTGTGCACCACCACCCGTTCGCGGGGCCACGCCTACCGCATGCACGACTTCCAGTCGGACAAGGCGTACCAGGAGCAGGGCAAGGACCTGCTGGTCTACACGGTCAACCAGGTCGGCTGGTACGAGTACATCACCGAGTGGCGCTTCCAGGACGACGGCACCGTCCACATGAACGTCGGCGCCACCGGCAGCCTCTCCTGGGAGGACTACAACGCCCAGGACGGCCGCGGCTGGCCCATCGGCAAGGGCGCCAGGGACTACTCCACCAGCCACAGCCACAACGTCTTCTGGCGGCTGGACTTCGGCCTCGACGGCTCGTCCCGGACGAAGGTCGAGCAGTACGACTCGACGGTCAGTGCGCCCTCCGGCCGTCAGGAGGGCCCGACCGCCAGGACGACCCGCACCAAGGTGACCAAGGAACTGGCCGGCGACTACAAGACCTACCGCTGGTGGCGGGTGGTCAGCGCGACCGGCAAGAACAAGGACGGGCACGCGCGTTCGTACGAGCTGGTCCCCGGGCCCACCACCCGGTACCCGGGCCGTAGCTACACCAAGCACGACATGTACGTCACCGAGTACAACAAGTGCGAGCTGTTCGCCAGCAACAACCCCCTGTGCGCGCAAAACTACCCGAAGTCCGTCGACAAGTGGGTCGGCGGCCAGTCCCTCACCCACCCGGTGGTCTGGATGAACGTCGGCTTCCACCACATCGCCCGGGACGAGGACCAGCAGCCCATGCCGGTGCACTGGCAGGGCTTCTCCATCGCCCCGCGGGACGTCACGGCTATGAATCCGCTCACTCCCAAGGATCTCGCATGGCAGAACGGTCACTGGGAATGGCGTAGTTGAGCCGAGGAGTCGGGAAACCGACCTGTCCATCCGGCTGCACCGCCGACCGCTTGCGGAGTACCCTTCCTTGATCGTTGAGACGGGGAAGGCCCGGCGGTGGAAGGCGGTGCACGGGTGGGCTCGGGAGGGCTGGAGCTACCTCCTGGTGACGAGGGTCACGAGGGGAACTCCACAGACGTCCCGCCCGGCGCGGTGTCCCTGGCCCGGCCGATGGACGCGGGTTCCATCGGGCCGGAGCTGGACTGGGACGCCGACGCCTGGCGTGAGGTGCGCACCCGCGCCCAGCGGGCCGGCCGGGCCTACATCTGGCTGAACCTCGTCGAACAACGGCTGCGCGCGGTCGTGGCCGCCGTGCTGCGCCCCATCTACGAACCCGTGCACGGCGACGAGTGGGTGGTGGCCGCGGCCGGGCCGGCCGGGCAGGAGTGGGTGCAGCGCGCGGTCGCGGTGCGCGAAGTGAGCCGCCGCAAGGGCTACTTGCTCGACCCGGCCGACGACAACGTGCTCAGCTTCCTCACCCTGCCCCAGCTGCGCGAGCTGATGGTGCAGCACTGGCCGTGCTTCGAACCGTACTTCGACGAGCGCCGGGACCTCGAACTCGCCCTGGACGAGCTGGAGGTCACCCGCAACGTCGTCTCCCGCAACCGGGCCCTGTCCGAGGCGGTCCTCGGCCAGGCCGAGCGGGCCTCGGCCCGGCTGCTGGAGATGCTGGGCGCGGGCGGTGACGTGCCCTCCGCGCGCAGGCTGCCCGCCGACGCCGTGGAGGACCTGGTCGGCGACCGGTACGCCGACGTCGTCGCCGTCCACTCCGACCGGGTGCGGCTGCTGCGCCAGTTCCCGGCCGAGGACATCTTCGGCGGTGCCCGCCGCCTCGACGCCATCGGCATCGGTCTCAACCTGCTGGTGCAGAACTTCTCCGGGCGGCGCCTGGTCCGGCTCGCCGAGTCCGGCTGCCGGGTACGGCTGCTCTTCCTCAACCCGGCCTCCAGCTCGGTCAAGCGCCGCGAGCGCGAACTCGGGATGAAGCGGGGCGAACTGGGCCGCTCGGTCGAGATGAACATCCTGCACATGCGCCGGGTGCGGTCCCGGCTGCGCGACCCGGGTGCCTTCGAGATCCAGGTGTACGACGAGACGCCCCGCTTCACCGCCTACCTCGTGGACGGCGACGGCGCCGACGGTGTCGCCGTGGTGCAGTCCTATCTGCGCGGGGCGCGGGGGATGGAGTCGCCGGTCCTGGTGCTGCGCAACGGCAGCCGGCTGGTCAAGGCGGACGAAGTGGGCGAATCCGGGCTTTTCCCTACATACCGCGAGGAATTCGAGCTGACCTGGGCGGATTCGCGTCCGGTGTCCTGAGCCGTTCCCGCGCGGAAGCGGAAGGTGGCCCTCGGATTGTCAGTGCCGCGTGCGAAGGTGGAGCCCACTGGGGGAAAGCACCACCAAGAAGGGGGGCCGCCCATGGGCTGGCACCGGGAGCTGCTGATCGGCTTCGACCTGGAGACCACCGGGACCGATCCGCACGAGGCGCGCATCGTCACGGGTGCCGTGATCGAGGTCAGGGCCGGTGAGCCCATGGGACACCGGGAGTGGCTGGCCGATCCCGGCGTGGAGATCCCGGCCGACGCCGTGGCGGTGCACGGCATCAGCAACGAACGCGCGGCCGCGGAGGGCCGCCCGGCCGACCAGGTGGCCGACGCCATCGCCGACGTCCTGGTCTCCTACTGGACGACGGGCGTTCCCGTCGTCGCCTACAACGCGGCCTTCGACCTCACCCTGCTCTCCGCCGAGCTGCGCCGCCACGGCCTGCCGTCCCTGGCCGACCGGCTGGGCGGCGCCCCCTGCGGCCCGGTCATCGACCCTTACACGATCGACCGCCGGGTCGACCGCTACCGCCGCGGCAAGCGGAACCTGGAGGCGGTCTGCGCCGAGTACGGCATAGTCCTCGACGCCGCCCACGACGCCTCGGCCGACGCCCTGGCCGCGGCACGGCTCGCGTCCGCGATAGCCGACCGCCACCCGAAGATCGCGTCCCTGGGCCCCGCGGAACTGCACCGGCGGCAGATCGAGTGGTACGCGGACTGGGCGGCGGACTTCCAGGCCTTCCTGCGGCGCAAGGGCGATGCGGAAGCCGTGGTGGACGGCACGTGGCCGCTCCGGGGCCTGACCGAGACTCAGCCCGTGTAGGTGCCCGGGCCGGCGCCGGGCGCGCCGTCCGTCAGAACGGGTACCAGCGCACGCTGTCGTCCCCGTCCCGCAGCGAGGCCACCCGCCGCCGGAACTCGGCCAGTGCCTTCGGGTTGCTCGGCGCGTGCTGGGCCACCCACGCACAGCTCGCCGTCTCCCGGGCGCCCCGCAGCACCGCGCAGCCCGCCCACTCCCGCACGTCCCAGCCGTACGCCTCCGTGAAGGAGCGGTACGCCTCGCCGGGCAGCCCGTACCGGTCCAGGGAGAGGGCCAGGACCACCAGGTCGTGCTCGCGCAGGTCCGAGGCGAAGGTCTCCAGGTCGACCAGGACCGCCCCGTCCGGCCCGACATGCACATTGCGGGGCAGCGCGTCGCCGTGGACCGGACCCGGCGTCAGATGCGGGGTCAGTGCCGCCGCCTGTGCCGCGAAGCCGTCGCGGCGCTCACGCAGAAAGGCCGCGTCCCCGGGGTCGATCGCATCGCCCGCGAGCCGCAGCCAGCGCTCCACACCGCCCAGCAGATCGCGGGGCGGCAACGCGAAGGGGGGAGCGGGGAGCGCATGCACGGCTCGCAGCAGTCCGGCCAGGTCCCGGGCCTCGGCCGGCCGTACGGGTTCGGGCAGCCGGTGCCACACGGTCACCGGGTGGCCGTCCACCAGCAGCGGCTTCGGCTCGGCGGCCCGCACCGCCGGGACGCCCGCCCCGGCCAGCCAGCCGGCGACGGCCAGTTCGCGTTCGGCCCGCGCCAGCAACTCGGCGTCGCGGCCCACCTTCACCACCAGGTCACCGGCGGCGAACACCGCGTTCTCACCGAGAGCCAGGAGCCGGGCGTCCCGGGCCGGGCCCGGCAGCACTCCCGCCGCGGCCAGTACCTCCCGCGCGCGTGCCTCGTCCATCGTCGTGCCTCCGTGCCGTCTTCCGGTGCTGTCCGTGGGCCCACCGCGCGTGCCGGGCGCGGGCGGTGTCCGGCCAGTCTCGCATTCGCACAGGTCGGCCGCCGTGCACGCTCCCTTGACGAGCCACCGGGCCTTTACGACCATGAACACGCCAACCGGAGCGGCGAAGGGGCTGATTCCGTGACCTCAGTTGCCGGGGCGGAGGCGTCCGCGACGGCGGCGCGGCGGCCCGCCGGTGCCCGGACCGCCGGGCACGGTGCCTGGTTCCTGGTGCTGCCCGCGCTCGTCCCGATCCTCCTGATCAGCGCCGGCCCGCTGCTCTACGGCATCCTGCTGGCCTTCACCGACGCCCAGTCCGGCCGGACGGGCACCACCCGCTGGATCGGCGCCCTCAACTTCCAGGACCTGCTGCACGACACCCTCTTCTGGGAGTCGTTCCGGATCGGACTGGTCTGGGCGGTCGGTGTGACCGTGCCCCAGTTCCTGCTGGCACTCGGCCTGGCCCTCCTGCTCGACCAGGACCTGCGGCTGCGCGGCCTGGCCCGGGCCCTGGCGATCGTGCCGTGGGCGATGCCCGAGGTCGTCGTCGGCATCATGTGGCGGCTCGTCTACAACCCGGACGCCGGCGTCCTCAACGAGACCCTGCGCGACCTCGGTCTCGGTGACGGCAGGGACTGGCTGAGCGGCCTGGCCACCGCACTGCCCGCGGTGATCGTCGTCGGCGTCTGGGCGGGCCTGCCGCAGACGACGGTGGCCCTGCTCGCCGGCCTGCAGAACGTCCCGCGCGAACTCCACGAGGCGGCCGCGGTCGACGGCGCGGGGGCCTGGCGCCGCTTCCGCGCGGTCACCTGGCCCGCGCTCAGACCGGTGGCCCTCGCCGTCACCGCGCTCAACCTCATCTGGAACCTCAACTCCTTCGCCCTGGTCTACGTGCTCACCAGCGGCGGCCCCGGCGGAAAGACCCGGCTGCCGATGCTGTTCGCCTACGAAGAGGCCTTCCGCTACGGCCAGTTCGGCTACGCGGCGGCGATGGGCTGTGTGCTCGTCGCGGTGGTCTCCGTCCTGCTCGCGGTGTTCCTGGCCGGCCGGCTGCGGGGCGGTGACGCGACATGAGGCCCCGACGCGCGGCCCGCGCCGGCCAGTACGCAGCCCTGCTCGCGTATCTGGTCTTCCTGGCCTTCCCGCTGCTGTGGCTGCTGTCCACGGCGCTGAAGTCCCCGCGCGAGCTGGGCAGCCTGCACCCGGCGTGGATCCCCCGTCACCCCACCCTGGCCAATGTCCGGCAGGCCTTCGACGAGCAGCCACTGGCACACGCCGCCCTCAACTCCCTGCTGGTGGCCGTCGCGACCGCCGTCGTCGCCGTGGTGATCGCCACCCCGACGGCCTACGTCATGGCCCGGCAGCGCACCCGGCTGGCCCGGGCGGCGACCGGCTGGGTGGTGGTCAGCCAGGCGTTTCCCTTCGTACTGGTGATCATCCCGCTGTTCCTGGTGCTGAAGGGCCTGCGACTGATCGACTCCCTGACCGGACTGGTGCTGGTGTACGTGGTGTGGGCACTGCCGTTCGCGCTGTGGATGCTCACCGGTCATGTGCGGGCGGTGCCGGCCGAACTGGAGGAGGCGGCGGCCGTCGACGGGGCCGGGCGGGTGAGGACCCTGGTGTCCGTGACGGCACCGCTGCTCGCGCCCGGAATCGCGGCGACGGCCCTGTTCGCGTTCGTCACCGCGTGGAACGAGTTCTTCTTCGCGCTGGTGCTGCTCAAGAGCCCGGGGAAGCAGACCCTCCCCGTCGTCCTCACCCACTTCATCGGCGCGGAGGGCGTGGCCGATCTCGGACCGCTGGCCGCGGCCGCGTTCCTCGCCACGCTGCCCTCCGTGGCCGTCTTCGCGCTCCTCCAGCGGCGGATCACGGGCGGCCTGCTCGCCGGGGCGGTGAAGAGCTGATGCGGACCCTTCTCAAGGTGCTCGCGGTGCTGCTGCTCCTGGCCGGCTGCTCGGCACCGGGGCACCGCGAGGGCGGGCCGGTCACCCTGCGCTTCCAGTCCCTGGCCTGGCAGCAGGAGTCCGTCGCCGCCAACAGGGAGCTGGTCGAGGAGTGGAACGCGACCCACACGGACGTCAAGGTCGAGTACGTCCAGGGAAGCTGGGACAGTGTGCACGACCAGCTCCTCACCTCCTTCGAGGGCGGTGAGGCGCCGGACGTCGTCCACGACGCCTCCGACGACCTGGCCGACTTCGCGTACGGCGGATACCTCGCCGACCTGAGGGGCCTGCTGCCCGGCAGGCTGAAGTCGGACATACCGTCGAGCAGCTGGGGCACGGCCACCTTCGGGACCGGCGTCTACGGGGTGCCGTTCCTCCAGGAGCCCCGGGTGCTGATCGCGAACTCGGACCGGCTGCGCGCGGCGAAGGTGCGCATTCCGACGCCCGGACACCCCTGGAGCTGGGAGGAGTTCCGGCAGGTCGCCAGGCGGCTCAGCGGGCCCGGCAGGTACGGCGTGGCGTGGCCGCTGAAGGAACCCGTCTCCGCCACGCTCAACCTGTCCCTGTCGGCGGGCGGGCGGCTCTTCCACCGGGACGCGGACGGCAAGACGGTCGTACGCTTCACCGACGGGGACGCGGTCGTGCCCCGTACCCTCCACGACCAGGTCGCCGTCGACCACAGTGCCCCCGCCTCGACACTCGGCAGCGGCGGCGCGGACACCCTGCCCGGCTTCTTCGCCGGCCGGTACGCGATGGTCCCGCTGGGCTTCTCCTACCGCCAGCAGATCGTGCAGCAGGCTCCCGAGGGCTTCCACTGGGAGGTGCTCCCCGCCCCGGCCGGTGCCGCGGGGCTCATCCAGGGCGTCAGCCCGCAGACCCTGTCCGTCTCCGCCGACTGCCCGCACAAGAAGGAAGCCGTCGCGTTCATCGACTTCCTGCTGCGGCCGCGGAACATGGTCCGTCTCGCCCTCGGTGACTGGATGCTGCCCACCGGCACCCGGGCCCTGAAGGATCCGGCGCTGCACACCACGAAGTACGGCTGGGCCACCGGCACCGCCCTCGCGGCCCGGCTCCGCCCGGCGCCCGCACAGTCCGTGCGCGGCTACCCCGAGTGGAAGGACAAGGTGGCCACCCCGGCCTACCAGGAGTACTACAGCGGCGCGATCGGCCTCGCCGAGCTGCGCAGCCGCCTCGAGGACGACGGCAATCTGGTGCTGGCCCGCTACCAGCGCTGAGGAGTCCGGTCCGGGGACGGCACAAGAAGGCACAGGCACGGGAGCGGGCACGGGAAATCAAATAGACGATACGTATCGTCTCGTCTAGCCTCTGGGGCATGACTCCAGTGACCGCACCCGCTCACATCGCCATGTTCTCCATCGCCGCGCACGGCCATGTGAACCCCAGCCTGGAGGTGATCCGTGAACTCGTCGCCCGCGGCCACCGGGTCACCTACGCCGTCCCGCCGGACTTCGCCGACAAGGTGGCCGCCACCGGGGCCCGGCCCGTGCCCTACACCTCCACTCTGCCGGGGCCCGACGCCGGCCCGGACGCATGGGGGGACACCCCGCTCGACAACGTCGAGCCGTTCCTGGAGGACGCGATCCAGGCGCTGCCCCAGCTCGTCGCGGCCTACGGCGACGACACACCCGACCTCGTCCTGCACGACATCGCCTCGTACCCGGCCCGGGTCCTCGCCCACCGCTGGGGAGTCCCGGCGATCTCCCTCTCCCCGAACCTGGTGGCCTGGGAGGGCTACGAGGAAGAGGTCGCCGAGCCGATGTGGGAGGAGCCGAGGCGGACCGCACGCGGACGGGCCTACTACGCCCGGTTCGAGGCCTGGCTGGCCGAGAACGGGATCACCCGGCACCCGGACCCCTTCGTCGGCCGCCCGGACCGTTCCCTCGTGCTCATCCCCAAAGCCCTCCAGCCGCATGCCGACCGGGTCGACGAACGCGTCCACACCTTCGTCGGCGCCTGCCAGGGAGACCGCGCCGACCAGGGCGACTGGCAGCGGCCCGCCGGCGCGGAGAAGGTCGTGCTGGTGTCCCTCGGCTCGGCCTTCACCAAACAGCCCGCCTTCTACCGGGAGTGCGTGCGCGCCTTCGGGGACCTCCCTGGCTGGCACGTCGTCCTGCAGATCGGCCGGCACGTGACCCGCGCCGAGCTGGGCGACGTGCCGGACAACGTCGAAGTGCACGGCTGGGTCCCGCAGCTGGCGGTCCTGCGGAAGGCCGACCTGTTCGTCACCCACGCCGGCGCGGGCGGCAGCCAGGAGGGGCTGGTCACCGCGACGCCGATGATCGCCGTACCGCAGGCCGTGGACCAGTTCGGCAACGCCGGCATGCTCCAGGGCCTCGGTGTCGCCCGGCACGTGCCCGCCGAGGAGGCCACCGCCGACCGCCTCCGCGAGGCCGCCCTCGCGCTGGTGGACGACCCCGGGGTGGCGCGCCGGCTCAAGCGGATCCAGACGGAGACGGCCCAGGAGGGCGGCACCCGGCGGGCGGCCGACCTCATCGAGGCCGAACTGCCCGGCAGCGCCGGCCGGGACCGGCAGCGGTGAGCGGCCGTCCGGGGTGTGCCGTGCCGCCGGGCCGGGCCGCGTAGGGCGACCGGCGCACCCCGCCCGGACCGCGACGGCACGGACAGGGCCCGTCGGTTCCCCCGGAACCGACGGGCCCTGCGACAGGGGGCGGGATCAGACGGTCAGCCGCTCGCGGTCGCGCACCGGCGCCGCGACCGCGTCCGGCGTCTCGTCGTGGGTGAGGTCCGGCAGCCGGTGCAGCCACTTCGGCAGGTACCAGTTGCGCTCGCCGAGCAGGGCCATCACCGCCGGCAGCAGCACCCCGCGGATGATCGTGGCGTCGATGAGCACGGCCGCGGCCAGGCCCACGCCCATCTGCTTCATGGACTGCATGGACAGCGTGCCGAAGATCGCGAACACGGCGACCATGATGACCGCGGCGCTGGTGACGACCCCGGCCGTGGTGACCACGCCGTGCCGGATCGCGTCCTTCGTCGACCGGCCGCGCATCCGGGCCTCGCGGATCCGGGAGACCACGAAGACGTGGTAGTCCATGGAGAGCCCGAACAGGATCACGAACAGGAACAGCGGCAGCCAGGTCACGATCGCGCCGACGCCCTCGGCGCCCACCAGCGAGGCGCCCCAGCCGTGCTGGAAGACGGCGACGAGGATGCCGTAGGCGGCGGCCACCGACAGCAGGTTGAGCACGATCGACGTGACCGCGACGGTCAGCGAGCGGAACGACAGCAGCATCAGCAGGAAGGCGAAGACGACCACGAAGACGAAGACCGGGACGACCGAGCCCATCAACTGGTCGTTGAAGTCGTGGTTGCCCGCGACCTGCCCGGTGACCGGGGCCTGTACGCCGTCGACCTTGCCGAGCGTGGCGGGCCGCACCTCGTCGCGCAGTTTCTCCAGGCTCTGCGTGGCCTTGTCCAGGTCCGAGCCGCCGACCAGCGGCACCGAGACCAGGGCCAGGTTCTGCGCGTCGTGCAGCTTGATGTCCACCGGGCCGCGCGAGGCGCCCGAGGAGATCGCCTGCTTCTTGAAGTCCGCCAGCGCCCGGCGTACTTCGGGGGCGTTGATGTCCTTGGCCTTGACCACGACCTGGGCCGGCTCGCTGCCGCCCGGGAAGGCGTCGTTGATGCGGTTGTACGTCTGCACCATGGGCAGCGAGTCGCCGAACTCCTGGTCCAGGGTGAGCTGTTGCGTCTTCATGCCGACCGCGGGCGCGGCCACCGCGAGCAGTGCTCCGGCCGCGACGACGACCGAGAGCAGCGGCTTGGCCAGCACGCCCCGCAGCACCGCGGTCCAGAAGCGGCTGCCGTCGTCCGTGCCGCGCCGGCTGTCCGTGCCGTGCCGGCGGCGCCGGCGGCCCAGGAACGGGATGCGGCCCTTCTCGACCCGCTCGCCGAGCAGCGACAGCAGCGCGGGGAGCACGGTCACCGAACCGACCATGGCGACGGCCACGACCATCAGCGAGGCCAGGCCCATCGCCTCGAACTCGGCGAGCCCGGTGAACAGCATGCCCGCCATCGCCACGCACACCGTGACACCGGAGACGATGACCGCGCGGCCACTGGTCGCGGCGGCGATCCTGAGGGCGGTGCCGGCGTCCCGGCCGGCCTCCCGCTCCTCGCGCTCGCGGCGCAGGTAGAACAGGCAGTAGTCCACGCCGACGGCCATACCGACCAGCAGCATCACGGAGTTGGCGGTGTCGCTCATCGGCTGGAGGTGACTGACCAGGCCCATCAGGCCCATCGTCGCCATGATCGCGGTGACCGCCAGGGCCACCGGCAGCAGCGCGGCCACCAGCGCGCCGAACGCGATCAGCAGAATGCCGAGGGCCACCGGCACCGCCGAGTACTCGGCCTTCTTGAAGTCGTCCCCGAAGGCGTCCTTGTACTGCTTCTGCATGCTGGCGCCGCCGATCTCCTCGATCCGCAGCGAGCCGTGGCCCTTCTGCACCCCGGCGACGGCCTCCAGTACCGGCTCGATCCGGTCGGCGGCGGTCTCCGCGTCCCCGCGCAGGTCGAACTGGACCAGCGCGCTGCGGCCGTCCCGGGACACGGTGTGCGTGTCGTACGGCGAGGTCACGCCCGTGACCTTGCCGGTGCCCTCGACGGCCTTCACGACGTCGGCGACGGCGGCGCGGAACTCACCGCTGGTGGCCTTCAGCGCGCCGCCCTTGGCCTGGATCAGGACGGTCTCCGAGGCGGGTTCCTCGATCCCGGCATCGTCGATGATCTTGGCGGCGGTGTGCGTCTCGCCCTTCAGCTGGTCGCTCTCGTCCACGTCGACCCGGCCCGCCGCCGAGCCGAGCCCCATCGCCAGGACGACGAACAACACCCATATGCCGACGGCCGCCCAGCGGTGCCGGGCGCTCCAGCCGCCGGCGCTGGCCGCCAGCCCTCGCACCCGCACCTCTGTGTTCCCCATGACGGGCCTGCCCCCTCGTATGCGGTGACGGCCCCCTGCCGCCACGTCCGTGCTTGCTCGTGTTCGACGGTAGGCGTGCGGCGAAGACGTCTCCTCGTGCTGGCCGGTGAAGTCCGCGGAGCGCGGATCACCGCTGAGGAGGACGGTGACCCCTTACATCTATTGCTGGTTCTCGGGGGTGCGTCTCGGGGGTGGGGGTGCGCGCGGTCCCCTCGCGGCCGACGGAGAGGACAGGGGCGGGAGCGGGGACGGGAGCCGGGGACGGCGAGGGCCGCCGGTGTCCGTTCCGACCGACAGAGATCCGCTTTGTGATTACGAAACCTTGTTGAACAAGTCACAGGTGCGTGTAGAGGTTGATCCCGCCCCCGCCCATCGGCCAGAGTTTCGCGCAGCCCGCCCCGGTGCGGGCGCGGCCGTCGTGCCCGCCCCCACGGGGCACGACGGCCGCTCTAGGGTGGCCGGATGACCATCTATGCGGCGCTGCTGCGCGGAATCAACGTCGGCGGCAGCAGGAAGCTCCCCATGGCCGAACTGCGCACCCTCATGGCCGGCCTCGGCCACACCGGTGTCCGCACCCATCTCCAGAGCGGCCAGGCCGTCTTTGCCGCCGCCCACGGCGACGAGGAGACCCTGGCGGCCGAGCTGGCCCGGGCGATCGAGGAGGACTTCGGCTTCTCCGTCGACGTGCTCGTGCGCGATCACGCCTACCTGAAGTCGGTCGCCGAGGCCTGTCCGTTCCCCGCCGCAGACCTCGAGCCCAGGCAACTGCACGTCACCTACTTCTCCGCACCCGTCACCCCGGACCGGTTCGCGGAGATCGACCAGGACGCCCACCTTCCGGAGGAGTTCCGGCTCGGCGACCGCTGCCTGTACCTGTACGCACCGGACGGCCTGGGCCGTTCCAAGCTCGCCGAGGCGCTGGCCCGGCCCCGGATCACCAGGGGACTCGTCGCCACGAGCCGGAACTGGAACACCGTGCTCAAGCTGGCCGAGCTGACCGCTCCGGGAGCGTGACGGTCCGCGCACCACAGCGGCAGCCGGCGGCGCCCGGCGTTCCGGGACACTGTTCCGGGACACCGTCACGGGGCACCGTCCCGGCACTCGGGGGACGGGCAGGCCGCGGTGACGAGCCGTCAACGTCCCACAGTGACAGGGCGATTCCGGTCCTCTCTCGGGGGGAGCCGTCGGCCGTCGGCCGCACCCCCGAAGGCCGGGGTGACCCGCGAGCGCCGAGGAGCGGTGTGCGAGGCTCTGCCCATGCGCTACATCATCATCGGGGCGGGCGCGGTCGGCGGCACCGTCGGCGGGAGGCTGGCCCAGGCAGGGCGCGAGGTCGTCCTCGTGGCCCGCGGCCGGCACCTGGCGGCCCTGCGTGAGCACGGGCTGCGACTGCGGGTCCCGCAGGGCGAGTCGACGTACCGGCTGCCCGCCGTGGACGGACCGGGCCCGCTCGGTGAGCTGCGCGCCGACGACGTGCTCGTCCTCGCCGTGAAGACGCAGGACACCGTGGCCGCCCTGGACACCTGGGCCGACGTGCCGGTCGCCGGCGGCGGCACGGCGTCCGAACGGCTTCCGCTCGTCTGCCTGCAGAACGGCGTGGAGAGCGGACGGCTGGCGCTGCGCCGCTTCCGGCACGCATACGGTGTCTGCGTCTGGCTGCCGTCGACGTTCGTGGAACCCGGCGTCGTCTCGGCGGCCGGGACCCCGCTCACCGGGATCCTGCACCTCGGACGGCTCCCGGACGGCGCCGACGACACCGCCCGCCGCATCGCCGCCGACCTGACCGAGGCGCACTTCGAGGCGCCGGTCGTGGCCGACGTCGCCCGCTGGCAGTACGCCAAGCTGCTCGGGAACCTCGGCAACGCCCTCGAAGCGGTCGGCGGGCCGGTCGCGAGCGAGGAGGCGCAGGACCTGTTCGCGCGCGTACGGGCCGAAGGGGAGGCCGTGCTCCGGGCGGCCGGGATCCCGCACGTGAGCCCCGATGAGCAGCGCGCGGCACGCGGCGACAAGGTCACCCTGGTCCCGCTGGAGGGGGCCCCGCGCGGTGGCGGCTCCTCCTGGCAGTCCCTCGCCCGGGGCACCGGCACCATCGAGGCGGACTACCTCAACGGCGAGATCGTCCTGCTCGGCCGGCTGCACGGCGTCCCCACCCCGCTGAACGAGCTGCTGCAGCGCCTGGCGAACCGGTTCGCGCGGGAGCGCAGGACGGCCGGTTCCCTGCCGGTCGGCGAACTGCTCCTCCTGGCCGGCGGGGCCGCACGGCAGGGCGGCTGACCGCACGACGGGGACCGGCGTTCACGAGGGCCGGGAAGAGAAGCACGCACCAGGACCGGACGCAAGCGCGCACGGAACAGACGGGGGACACGGTGGAAGACCTTGCAGGGGACGCCGGGGAGCGGCCGGTCACGCCCGGGGCCGCAGGGGAGCCGGGGCGGCGGCCGGCGGAGCCCGGCGTCGCGGCGGACTCGCGGGGGCCGGTGGCGCCCGGGGCCGCAGGGGACGCGGGGGAGCGGCTGGTTGCGCGGTTCGCGGCGGACCGGGCGCACTTGACCGCCGTGGCGTACCGGCTGCTCGGTTCGGCCGCCGAGGCCGACGACGCCCTCCAGGAGGCCTGGCTGCGCGCGCGGCAGGCCGACATCGGCGCCGTCGAGAACCTCACCGGCTGGCTGACCACCGTGGTGACCCGGGTCTGCCTGAACCTCCTGCGGGCCCGCCGCAACCGGCGTGAGGAGTTCCTCGACGCCCACGAGACGCCATCCGGGCCCGGCGCGGAAGCCGCCGCCGAATCCGGCGACCCCGCCCGGGAGGCACTGCTGGCCGACGAGGTCGGCGTCGCGCTGCTGGTCGTCCTCGACACCCTGGGCCCGGCCGAGCGGGTCGCCTTCGTCCTGCACGACCTGTTCGCGGTGCCCTTCGACGAGATCGCCCCGCTGATCGAGAAGACCCCCGCCGCCACCCGGCAACTGGCCAGCCGCGCCCGGCGCCGGGTCCAGGGCCGGCCGGCCGCCCCCGCCGCCGACGCGGGCCGCCGCCGGCGGGCCGTCGAGGCGTTCCTGGCCGCGACCCGCGGCGGTGACTTCACGGCCCTGGTCGCACTGCTCGACCCGGACGTGGTGCTGCACGCCGACGCGCTCGCGGTGCCCGCGCCCGCACCGGTCACCGTCCGGGGCGCCGAGACCGTCGCCCGGGGCGCCATGGCGGCGACGGCCCGAGCCCGGTTCACCGGCCCGGCCCTGCTGGACGGGAGGTTCGGTCTGGTCATGGCCCCGTACGGACGCCTGCGCCTGTTCCTGGTCTTCACCTTCGGTGCGGACGCCCGCATCACCCGGATCGAGGTCGTGGCGGAGCCGGAGCGGCTGCGCGGCACGGAGATCGCGGTGCTGGACACCGCCCCATGACCGCGCCGCGGGCCCCGTCGAATGGGCCAGGAGAAGGTGCCTCGATTGGGCCGGGACTCTGTGCCACCTCACCACTAGCGTCAGGGGCATGACGCACAGCAGCACCGACACCGCCCCGGACGCCACCTCCGCGCCGACCCGGGTCGACTTCTTCTTCGACCCGGCCTGCCCCTTCGCCTGGATCACCTCCCGCTGGCTGCTGGAGGTCGAGCGCCGGCGCCCGCTCGACCTCCGGTTCCGGGTGATGAGCCTGTACCTGCACAACACCGGCAACGAACTCCCCGACTGGTACCGGGACCTGGTGGACCGTTCGATCGGCCCGGTACGGGTCGCCGTCGCCGCCGCCGAACAGCACGGCGACAAGGTGCTGCGCGACCTGTACACCGCGTTCGGCACCCGCATCCACGAACAGGGCGACAAGGACTTCGACGCGGTGATCACCGAGTCACTGGCCGAACTCGGGCTCCCCGCCGGTCTGTCGGCGGCCGCCCACGACCCGTCGTACGACGACGCCGTCCGCCGCAGCCACGCATCGGGCGCCGAACCCGCGTCCGGCGGCTACGTGGGCACGCCCACCCTCCACGTCGACGGCACGGTGTGGTTCGGGCCCGTCCTGCGGGCCGTGCCGCGCGGCACCGACGCGGTGGAACTCTTCGACAGCTTCCGGGTGCTGGCCCGGCAGCCCGACTTCTTCGAACTGAAGCGCACCCGCACCGGCGCACTCAGCTTCGGCTGACCCCCGCTCACGGAATGGCCGATAACCGCCCCTGCGGAGCCCCTGCTTCACCACACGTGTGACACCAGGGCGACACCAGGCGCAGAACGAAGGGCCGACGCGGTCCGACGGCACAGGGGAGCGCCGGACCGCGTCGGCCATAGCACACCCCGGCTCCCCGGCGGCCCGACTCGCCGAACCCCGCGACATCCACCCGAGGCGGTCCCTAGGGTGAAGCGCGCCGAACGCCGGAAGGGGGAACGGGTGAGGATGACGGGCCGGCCATCACCGTCGTCGCAGTGCCGCGAGGACGGCGTGCCCCGGCGCCCGGACGCCCCCGTCCACTCGACGGCTCCCGCCCGCCACGCCGCCCGGACGCTCACTGCCGGCTGGCTCGGAAGGCCTTGTGGCTTGCGCTCCCTGACGGGGGTTCGGGGACCGGTCAACGGACACCGGTCACCCGGACGGGTGGCGATTTTCGGCCCACTCGGCGGCAGGCTCCCGGGCACCGGCGGGCCTTCCCGGGCCACACCAGCCGACGCACCGGCCCCGCACCGCGCGGCACCCGCACCCCACGCCGTCACCGGCAGCGCAGCAAGGGCGTTCCCGCCGCGACAGAACGGTTCCCGCGGCACCACGGCATCGCCACCGGCACCTCCGGCAAGGCCGTACAGGCCATCAGCACGCAGACCCGTGACATCGGTAACGTCAGCGGTCCCAGCAACTTCGGCGCCCACGGGACGAACCTCCCGAGCGGGCAGGGGCCCGGAACCGATGGCGTCCGGGCGCCCGGGGCGGCCCCGGGCCCCGTGATCCGCTCCGCCCGCGCCGAAGCCGTAACCCCAGCCGCCCGGCGGCCCCTCCGGTCCGGAAACGAGCCGCCGGCCAGAACCGAGGACAGGACATGAGCACCTACCACTACGGAAACGTCAACGACCCGGGCGACTTCACCGACCACGGCCGGGTCCGGACCAGTTACACCACCCCCGACCTGGGCATGCTGATGGACGTCGCCGACCAGCTCACCGAGACGCTGCACGCCGAGTACCCCGGACTCGTCGGCAGCGGCGAGGTCATCCAGCGCGAGCTGGCCCGGTCCGCCGACGACGGACTGCCGCCCAACCGGGGCCGGATCCGCTCCGCACTGGAGACCATCGCCATCGCCGCGTCGGCCGGTACCGGCAGCCTCGCCTACACCCGGCACCTCACGCAGGCGCTAGGCCTCTGAGCGGCCGGAGCCCCGCCGCCACGGGGCCCCGGCCCGCCCGGTCACTGCGCCCGCACGACCGCGCGCACCCCGCCACCGAGGTCGAGATCGAGCCCCGCCCGCAGCGGCACGGTCTGACCGGGCTCGACCTTCTGCACGGTGCCGTCCGAACGGGCGCCCGTCCACGTCTCCCGCGAGCGGTTGGCGAGCCCGAACCGCCCAGGCCTGTCGGGGTGTTCCACCAGCTCGGCCACGAGCGCCGCGTCCGAGCAGTCGTGCCGTGCCGGCTCCGGCAGCAGATGGTGCGCCTGCACACGGGCGGCCCGGCGCAGCCGGATGTGGTGCTCGGAGCGGGGCGGCGGAGTGGTCACCGTCAGCCGCGGCGGCAGCACCAGCAGGGCACCGCATCCCCAGCAGTCCCGCGGCGGCGGACAGCCGCCCGGTTCGGTCATGTTCTGCCGCCCGCACGAGGCACATTCCACCACCGCGTCCAGCACCGACCGCAGCGCGTCACGCCACTCCGACTCCCGCACCCGGGCCGCCGGATCGTGCAACCCGGTCGTGAACGAGCGCCGGAACAGCTCCCGCAGCCCGTCGGTCGCCGCGTCCCAGGTGGCCAGCACCGTCGCGTGCTCCACCGGATCGGGAGCGTTGGAATCGTCCGCCGGGTCGAACACGAACAAGGGGCTCCTGCCGTACAGCCTGCGCTCCGCCGCGTCGTCCAGGCAGTGGATGCCCAACTCGCGCCTGCCTTTGAGCGGGTGATGGTTCATCAGCAGCATGAACAGCAGCACGGCGAGCGAGTGGAGGTCGGACTGGATGCCGGGGCACGCCCCGGGGCCGCCGCGCACCAGCTCCGGCGCCATGAACTCCATGGTCCCCGAGATGCCGCTGACGTCGCCCTCCACCACCGCGTTGTCGTTGTCGCACACCAGCACGTCACCGGTGTACGGGTCGAAGAAGATGTTGCCCCAGGAGATGTCCCGGTAGGCGATGCCCCGGGAGTGCAGCGCCTGATAGGCCTCCACCGTGTACAGGCAGGCCGTCAGCAGCGCCCGGGGTGTGGTGCGCAACTGCCGCCGGAACAGCGCCGGAAGGCCCTTGTAGCGGTCCGGACGCAGCCCCATCAGGTAGCCGAACGAGCCGCGGTGCTCCGGTACGAAGGCCTGAGGCCACAGGAACCGGTCGTCGGCGAAGTCCCGGGTCACCAGTTCCCGTACGACCGCCTCCTGCCCCGGGGTCGCGCACGTCGGGTAGTACCACTTCAGGGCCCGCTCCCCGTCCGGCGTCCGGACCCGGTACACCTCGCCCTGCCCGCCGGCGCCGAGGAGGTCCACGATCTCGACGTCGTCACCGTTCTCCGCCGCGAGGTACGTCCCGCCGTCGAGCATGCCGCTCATCTACGTCTCCGTCTTCCGTTCCGTGGTCACCTCGGTGCCGGCCACCGCCGCCGCCAGGGTCGTGTCGTCGCCCGAGTGGCGGGAGGCCTGCGCCAGCCAGTCCGGTAGCGCCGTGCGGACGCCGGCGCTGCCCTGCGCGGCGAGGCGACCGGCCAGGTCCGTGACGAACGCGCGGTACCCGTCCGCCGAGGCGAAGCTCTTCGACAGGCCGTCCGTCGAGAGCACGACCAGCCGCGGAGCGCGGGCCTCGTCGAACACCGGCGCCCAGTGCATCCGCACCGACCGCCAGGCCTGCCGCCCGCACAGGGACTCGGTCTCGTCGCCCAGGTCCTCCTCGGCGGGCGCGAGCGGCCGGCGCAGCGTGCCGTCGTGCCCGACCACCGCGAGGTCCCCGTCGCCGATCTGCCAGGCCACGAACAGCCAGGGCGTGACCACCGCACCGAGCAGGGTCGTGCCGTACAGCAGGAGTTTCTCCCCGGTGTCCGGCTCCGGGCCGGCCACCGCCACCGCCGGCCGGTGCCGGTCCCAGTGGCCGAGGGCCGCCTGCTGCCATTCGTGCACCACGGCGCGCGGGAAGCCGTCCCGGGCGTAGGCCATGAGCCGGGCCAGCCGGCCCCGCTCCCGGCAGCCGTGGGCCGCCCGCCCGAACCCGGCGGCCAGGGACACGAACCGGTCCACGGCGAACCGCGCACCCAGCCCGCTGCGCACGTGCGCCGCCGAGCCGTGCCCGTCGGCCACGGCCAGCACCAGCGGATCCGTCTCCGATCCGGTGCCCCGGCACTCGTACCAGTCCTGATTGCAGCGCTTGCCCACGCCCTGGACGCTCCCGGCCAGGGTCTCCCACCGTCCCACCCGGAGTGTCACCACACGTCGTCGTCATCGTCGTCGTTCAGCACCGGCGGCGCGTACGGCTGCTTCGCCATGTTCACCAGGAAGCCCTCGTCGGCGACCGGCCGGGAGGCCGCCTTCACGGCCGCCGTCGACGCCCAGCGGATCGCGGCCGCCAGCTGCTTGGGGCTGTTGGCGTCCAGCGGCTGCAGTTCGGGGTTGCCGAGGAACTCCTGCAGCACCCCGCGGTCCGCGTCCGAACCGATCGCGATGGCCACCCGCACCGCCTTGCGTCCCCAGGGGGTGGCGTCCACGGCCTTCAGACCAGCCCTCCAGTCGTCGGTGGGCGAGCCGTCCGACACCAGCGCCAGCACCGGCTTCAGCGCCCGCTGCGGCATCGGCGGGGTCTGCAGCTCCCGTGCCACCAGGTGCAGCGCGTCACCCATGTTCGTCATGCCGTCGACCTGCACGTCCTGCCAGGTGAAGTCGTCCACGGGAACCGGGGTCCCGTGGTGCCACCGGGCGGTGGTGGAGAAGGTGACCGTGCGCAGCAGCAGTTGTGCCGCGGGGTTGTCGTGGGCCACGGACCGCATTTCCGGAACGGCCTCTCTGATCGCGTAGTTGAGAAGGGCGATCTTCTCGCCAACCATCGAGTACGAGCAGTCGAGCAGCCAGATGAAGTGGACCGGCCGGTTGGCCATCGGCCCGCCGGGAATGTCGCTCACGCCGCTGCGTCCTTTCGTGTCGGAGGGGGTGGGAACGGTCAGGGCAGCAACAGCCAGACGCCGAGCGCGATGGCCGCCACCGCCAGCAGCAGTGCGAAGCCGAACAGGCCCGCCATCACCTGCCGGCCCCGGCGGACGGGCGGGGTCACCTCAGTCATACCGGACCTCACCTGCCGTCGCCGTCGCCGTCGTCGCTGCCGCCGGCCGCCGCCGCCCGCGGCAGCCGTCCCGCACCGCGCCCGGCACTCCCGGTCAGCGGGCCGGTGCGCAACCCCGAGGCCGCGAGCAGCCACAGCACCGGTTCGGCGGCCCGGCGCTGCTCGCTCATCAGCGGCCCGGTGCCGGTGGCCGCGTGGGCGCTGACCGACCAGTAGCGGGCCGCCCGGAAGTCGTGGCCGAGGGACCGCACGAGTGCGCCCAGGCCGATGTCACCGAGCCAGTGGTCGATCCGGGCGCCCGGTACCGGCAGCGAGGTCAGCTGGTCCAGCACGTCCCGCTTGGTGACCACGGCGGCCACCGGCAGCCGGGGCCGCCGCCCGCTCAGCGCGGCCAGTTCACCGGTCACCCGCTCGTACGTCTCCCGCGGCCCCTGGAGCGAGGGTCGCGCCTGCTCCGCACGCTCGGTGTCGGCCGGGCCCAGCCGGCGGCGCACCGTGGGATCGGCGAGCACGTCCACGAGCAGGACCACCCCGTCCGCGTGCGCCAGATAGCTCTGCGTCCGTGCCCGTCCGGCGTCGCTCACCGACTCGCCCATCGGGTCGTACAGGTACAGCAGCCGCCGTCGCAGCCCCCGCGACACGACGAGCATCAGAGCACGCGGCGGCCCGCCGGTCGTGGCGTGTGCCCAACCGGTCCGTTCCAGCTGCCGGTTGACCGCGTTCTGGGCGACCTGGCCGAGATCGGAGGCGTACGCGACGCGCAGTTCGCCCTCCCGGGCCCAGCCGTGCAGCCCCTCGACCACGGCAGCCACCAGCATGGTCTTGCCCGACGAGGTGCCGCCGAGCACCGGCGCGTGCACCACCCGGGTGGTGGCCAGTGCCTGCGGCAGGCTGTCTTCGCAGCGCGGGCACAGCGTGGACAGCCGGTTCCGGCCGGTCAGCCGCGTGGCCGGCAGCCGGACCCCGCAGCGGCACACATGCCACAGGGCGCCGAACCGGCCCGGCCGCAGTTGCGCATGGCGCGAGCCACAGCCGTCGCAGCGGTGCAGCGCCAGCGGGATCGGCGCGTAACAGCCCGGGTGCGGGCAGGCCGGGCGGATGCCCCGCAGCAGCACCCAGCACCGGTCCACCCCGCGCAGCAGGGGTACGCTCGCCGCCCAGCCGAGCCAGACCAGGCCCAGCAGCACCGCGAAGACCAGCAGCCCCCAGCCGAGCAGCACGGTGGCGAGCACCGCGCCGATCAGCGCGCCCAACGCCGTACCGGGGCCGATCAGTGTGGCCAGCAGGAACCGGCTGAGCGGCATCGCGGGACGCCGCCCCCTCGGGTACCGGCCGTGTACCAGGTTCCACACGAACTCGTCCAGCCATGGATGGACGAACGGGTGCCAGAGCGACCGCATCCCGTTGCCGCCGGCCGAGGCCGCGTCCCTCCACGACTGCCGCCACCAGTAGGCCGGGTGGGCGGGCGCCGCACCCCGGGTCCCGGGCGGACGCGGGGCCACCATGCCCGTGTCCCAGGGCTCGAGCCCCTGCCACACCCCGTCCACGCCCCGCACCAGGTACTCCCAGAGCGTCCGGAACAGACAGACCGCGACGGCCACCAGCCCGGTCCAGGCGAGCACGACGAGCACCACCTGCGTGGTGGCGGACCACTGCCCATCGTCCCAGATGCCGTCGCCGCTCTTCACCGGACATCCCCGCCGGCGGGCGGTCCGGCGTCCCCGGGCCCCGGCGGCTGCCGGTCCTCGTGCCGGCCACGCCCGGACCCCCGGCCCGCCAGCCGGCCGGCCAGCCGGCCCAGGGCGCCCGGCCGGTTCCAGGCGCGGTACGCGTCCAGCCGGCCCCCGCCCGTGCGGCGCAGTGCCTCCTCGACCGCGGCCTGCTCCTTGTGGGGCAGCGCCCGCACCACCGGCCGCAGCACCTTGGCCAGCAACGTGGTGCGCGTCGCCTCCCAGCGGGGGTGGGTGCCCGGGTAGGCGCTCCAGTCACAGAAGCGAGCGGCCAGGTACGACGGCGACACGCGGAGCCGGTCGGCGACCTCGATGCCGCGCGCCACCCGCAGGTAGGCCGCCAGCATGTCCGCGTCGTCGGAACGGGCCAGCGCGTACAGCTCGCCCGGGGGCACCGACGCGGTCAGCAGCCGACGGGCCAGGGCGTCGTACACCCGCCGGGTCACCTGCGCGGGCACGGGCTCGATCGCGCTGTCCCGCAGCGCGCGTACCCGCTCCACCCAGTTCTCGCCCTCGCCGCCGGTGCCGAGCAGCGCCGTGAACTCCAGCAGGAGCAGGGGCGGACGGTGCGCCGGGGCCAGCTCCGTGGTGAAGCAGCGCAGCAGGTCGGCCGCGAGCAGGGGGGTGGCGGCATCCGCGGCGGGGGCGGCGAGCGCGGCGGCCACCAGCAGGTCCCGGGTGCCTGCGTGGCGGTGCGCGTCCGAGCCCAGCTGGTTCAGCAGCAGGCTCGCCTCCTCGCCGGTGGGCAGGTCGTCGGGCCACACCAGGTGGAACGCCGTGCGCAGGACCGCCGGTTCGGCGTGCGGCGAGACCCCTGCGGTGCGCAGCACCGCGTGGAACCGCCCGAGCCGGTCCCCGTCGGGCGGGCCGGCCGTGTCGCCGAGCACGCACATCCGCAGGTGTGGGAAGCCGGGCCCCGGTGCCACGGGCAGCCCCGAGCCCGCGAGCCGCGCGGCCACGGCGGGCGGATGCGCCGCGGCCAGCGCGTCCAGCGCGCCGAACAGGGCCGCACGCAGGGCGGGATGCGTGTGCAGGGCGTCGAGGAGAGCGGGGGGACAGGGGGAGGCGGGGTGGCCGGCGGGTGCGTGACGCCCTTCCCCGGCGGGGTCCGGAGCCTGGTCCCCGCCCGGCCGGCCCCGTGTCTCGTCCCCGGACGTGCCGGGCTCGTCGTCCTTCTCCGCTGCCCGCGCGTCCACCAGCTCTTGCGCGATGCGGCCCGCGCACACCGGCAGCACGTCCGTGCAGTCGACGTCGAGCAGGTCGGCGATGTGCAGCAGTTCCAGGGGCCGGCCGGTCGCCGGTCCGGTCGTACCGGCGATGCCGTCGCGCAGGGCCGGGGCCAGATCCCGGGCCAGCGCGGCTCGCACCCCGGGGGTCAGCGAGGCCACACCCAGCGCGGGGACCGGACCCCGTCCGTACACGGCCAGGGCCAGCACCCGCGCGGCGAGCGGCGCGGACACGGCCGTGGGCACCTTTCCGTCCAGCCGCGCCGACAGGGCGGCCAGCGCCACCGCTTCGTCGTCCCGAGCGCCCCGGCCGGGACCCTCGCCGTGGGCCTCTCCGGCACCACCGTGGGCATGCTCCCCGGCGCCCCGGCCCACAGGCTCTCCGGCACCGCGGCCGGCGTACCCCCCGGCGCCCCGGCCGGAGAGCCTCCCGGCGTCCGGGCCACCGCCTCCCGCGGCGCCGCCGCCGGCCCCGGACCGCTGCTCGGCCCCGGCGCCCCACCCCCCGTCCTCGCCGGGCTCCCGGGCCAGCTGCGCCAGCAACGCCACGAGCGTCGGCCCGGGCATCCGGAACGCGTGCTCCGTGGCCCACCGAGCGGCGGCCGCCCGGCCGTCCGGGCGCAGGGGGATGCCTTCGGACAGGGCGCTGGTCGCCAGCGGACCGGGGTCGCGGGAGGTGTCCCCGACCTGGCGGGCCGTCTCGCGGAACAGCTCCGGGCGCCCCGCCGTCCAGATCCGCGCGCACACGTCGGCCCAGGTGTCCGGCACGGGCTCCCCGGTGACCCGGCCGGTGCAGTCGTGCACCCGGAACCGGTGGTCGTGCCCGACCGGCTCCGACGAGGGCAGCGCGCCGACGATCTGCTGGCGGGCCTGTTGCGGTCGCCGGGTGTACGTCGTGAACGTCAGCAGGTGTGCCTGCTCGCGCGGCAGGACCGCGCAGGCGAGCGCGATCCACCGGGCCACGTCCGCGCTGTCCCGCTCCACGACGACGATCTGCCGGGCGTCACTGCCGTCGGCCAGGGTGTGCAGGTCGGCGAAGAACGCGGCCAGCCGGTCCGCCCGGGACCGTGCGAACGCGACGAGCGCGTCCCGGCGCAGCAGTCCCGACGGTTCGAACCGGCCGACCGGCTCCGGCCGGCCGCCCGGGGGAGTGGTCTCCGCCCAGCGCGACGACTCCCAGGCCGTGATCGGCAGCGCCCCCTCCGGCAGCCGGGTCCCGGCCGGGAGGTGCACGGCGTGCGCGTGGAAGTTGCCCCACCGCCCGCTGTAGTCGGCGCCGATGTACACGGACCGGCACAACAGGCGTCCGCCGTCGGACAGTTCGCTGCACGAGAAGGCTTTCGGGAAGGACTTCAGCTGCTCGGTGTCCGGGCGGTCCGGAAGATCGCGCGGCGGCTCGTACCCGATGAGCTGTTCGGCCTCGCGCAGCACCGGCGCCGGTACGCCGGAACTGACCGCGGTGAAGCGGAAGCCGGACCCGTCCGGACCGGGCGGCGCCGAGGTGTAGTGCAGCTGGGAGAAGCTCACCGGGTCCACTCCTTCCCGGCCGTGCGGACCGGCAACAGCCCGCGCAGGGCCAGCAGCCACAGCAGCGGATCCTCCACCCGCACCGGCTGCGGCCCCGCTTTCGGTACGTCCGCCGGGGCGTCCGGGGGCGGCGGCGCCCCCAGCGCCGACAGCCCGAACAGCGACAGCCTCGCGAAGTCGTGCTCCAGCTGGCGCAGCAGCGAGCCGCAGTTCCAGTCCACGAGCAGGGCCCGGAGTTCCTCGTGGACGGCGAGCCGGTCCTCGGCGTCGTAGGCGCCGCCCGTGTGCGCGGCGTTGCGCAGCAGCGGCGAGTGCGGGTCGAGCAGGGACCTGAGCATGTCCGTCTTGGTGACGGCCACCGCGATGGGCGTGGTCACCCGTTTGTCCGTCCCGCCCTTGCCGTGCGTGCGCAGCTGGGCCGCGAGGTCGGCGGCGATCTGCCGGGGTGCGGTCTCCACCACGGGCAGCGGCGGCCCGTCGTGCACGGGCAACCGGTCCCGGACGGAGCCGAGCTGCAGCGGATCGACCAGCAGGATGATGCCGTCCGCGGCGCTCAGATACCGGGTGTAGCGGTCGATCGCCTCGGCGCCCGCGAGATCCTCGCCGGCCGCGTCGAAGAAGACGAGCGTGGTGTGCCTGGTACCGGAAACGCGCAGGCGCCCGCGCCGGGGCAGGCTGAGCCGGTACAGCAGCGGGTCGTTGAAGCCGAGCGCGGACGGCCGGGTCGCGTCGGGCAGCCGCAGCCGCTCGTACAGGTCCTCGGCCATCTCCTTGTCACGCGACTGCGTGTGCTGTCCCATGGCGGCCAGCGAGGCGTGATAGGCCTGACCCACCCTGTGGTCCAGCTCGTTGCGGAGCACGGCCACATAGGTGCTCTTGCCGGAGGCCTTGGCCCCGACCAGGGCGATGATCCGGCTGTCCTGGTCGCAGTAGTCGCTGGGCAGATCGTTGTGGCACTCCGCGCACACCCGGACCGGCGTCGGTACCCCGCATCTGGGGCAGGGCACGCTGCTGCCGGCGCCGCCGAGCCCGGGGAGCCTGCGCGCGGGCGTGAACACGGGCCCGCGCTCCTGGGCACCCCGGGGCGTCCGCGGTCCCTGGAACGCGGCCCAGGCCTTGTCGGTCTCGGCCGCGCAGGGGGCACCGCCATGCACCCCGGTCGGAGTCATCAGACAGCGGTACGGCAGGCGGGCCGCCGATGCGCGAGCGAAGCAGTAGGGACAGATCACGGTCGTCATGGCTCAGCGCACCACCAGGCTGGCGAGAGGGGGTTCTTCGAGTCGCACCGAGGCCGCGTGCTCCCCGAGCAGGAAGCCGCGCAGGAAGTAGGGGGCGGCGCAGGGGGTGGCCGGCAGTTCCTTCTCGAGGCTGCCGAGCCGCGTCAGTTCGGGTCCGGATATCCGCAGCACGGTCGTGCCGTCGGACGCGTTCCGGGGGAGCAGGGTGCCGCTGCGCGCGACGCACACGAACTCGGGGGCCTGGGCGAGCCCTCCGGGCGCCGACAGCGTGACCCGCAGCAGTGTCGTGCGCTGCCGTCCGAACAACCGCCTGGGCACCCGCACCAGTTGGTAGGAGACCGCCGCGTCCGGCGGCACCAGCACCTCGGCCGTGTCGGGCACCACGACCACCGCACCGGGCACCCTGGGCACCGACACCGCCCTTACCCGGACGGCACCCCGGCCCACGGGCAGCTGCAGCCCGCCGCGCCGGTAGGCGTGTGCGGTGACGGTGCGCTCCCGGCCGTCCGCGGAGCCCACCGGCTGCCAGCCGACGACGAGGAGCGGGGCGTCCCCGGGCCAGTCCAGGACGATCCTCGCCTCTCCGCCGGGCAGCCGGTGGGCGGCGAGCCCGGGCACGGGGCGTACGGCCTCCACGCCGACGGCCGGCCCGGCCAGCGCCCGGGCGCCGCGCACGGCCACCGCGGCGACCTCGGTGTACGTGCCGGGCGGCGGGCGCAGGGCGCCCGCCGTCTCGGGCCAGTCCAGCGCGGGCGGCAGGTCGTCGGTGCGCAGCTCGGTGCCGGCCGCCGGCGCCCCGTCGGGCCACTTCACCAGCCTGACCTCGGCGTCCCGGGCCCCGGTCCAGGTGAACCGTACGGCCTCGCCGGCGGGCCCGGCGGTCAGGGCGCCGACGGGCTCCGGCCAAAGGTGCACGGTGGCGGTGGCGTCGACGCCCGGCGAGGAGACCGTGCGGCCGTCCGCCGTGGCGTAGTGGCACACGAGCCGGAAGCCGTGTTCGCCTGCCGGCAACCCGGTGGCCGTGAACCCGTGTTCACCGACGGCCAGCCGGGCGGTCCGCCCGTCGGGTCCGGTGTGCTCGACGGTGACGCCGGTGGCACCGGCCGGACGCCGCCAGGAGCAGTCGATCCGCCCCGGGCCGTCCCTGAACACCGGATCCTCCACCTCGGGGGCGACGACCAGCGGCCGGGACACCAGCGGCGGGCCGTCGACCCGCCCGTTGCGCAGCGGCAGGGCCGCGTACCGGACGGTGGCGCCCGGCTCGGCGTCGGTGTCCCGGACCGTGCCCGCCGTGGCCGTGGAGGCGCCGAGCACGCTGCGTACGGAGGGCTCCTCCCGCTCGTTCCTGCGGAGCCGGAGCAGCTGCCACTCGCCCGGCGTGTCCCGGCGGTCCTCCCAGCTCAACTCGACGTGGTAGGCGTGGAGTTCGGCGCCGAGGCCGGAGTTGCGGCCGTGCACGCGGATCAGCCCGTCGAGGGCACGCAGGTCGTCGGCGGCGTCGCACAGCGCGCGCAGGTACGCGGCGCTCGCCTCGTCCCGGTCGTCCCGCGCCTCGGCCTCCTCCGCCGCCCGCAGGGCGTCCTCGGTCGCGCGCAGCCGCTCGGCGGCGTCGGTGCGCAAGGCCGCCAGGGCCGGGTCGCCGCCGTTCGGGGGGAGCCGGTCGAGCAGGGCGCACAGCCGGTGCAGCCGGCCCTGTGCCCGGGCGTCGGCCAGGGATTCGGCGGCGTCCCGCTGCCGGCCGTCGAGCCGGGGCCGCAGCCGGGCCGCCGCCACCAGGCCCGCCACTTCGGTCGGATGGATCCCCGACTCCGCCGCGAGCGCGGCGCGCCGGTGTACGGGGTGGTCCTGCAAGAGGTTGATCAGCTGGTACAGGACGACCCGGCGCGGTGCCTGCGGATCGGCGCGGTGCAGGGTGGCCAGCTGGGCGGCGAGCGGGGCGACGGCGGGACCCGAGGATTCGGCCAGCACCTCCAGCAGCACCGCGTCCACCCGGCGCCGGCCGCGCGGCCCCGTGGGCACGTACAGCCCGTCCAGGACGCGTAGCCCGCCGGGACCGGCCCGCAGCACTTCGCCGACGTGGCGTAAGCCGGCCGTCCGCTGGGCGGCGGCGAGGGTGTCGTACTCGCGCATGAGCGGGGTCAGCGGCAGACCCGACAGAGCCCTGGGCAGCCCCAGGTGATGCCCGAAATCCTGACCGGCCACACGCACCGTTCTCCCCCGATCGTGCTTCCCGGACCATCCCAGCAGATCCGGAGGTGGCCAGGAAGGGTTTTCGGGGAAACCGAGCAGGTCGCGGGCCGCCGTGGCGGAAGCCCCGCAGGCGGGCGCGGTGTGCGCCGGGAACGGGGCGTCGCGTGCGGATCAGGCGCCGAGCGCCTCGAGGGCCGGACGGTGGGCCGCGTCGTACCGCTGCAGCAGCAGCCGCGCCACTTCCGGCGCCGGGCCCAGCACCTCGGCCAGTACGTCCGCCCCGGCCGCGCCGCGCGCGATGCGGTCCGGCAGGAAGCCGGGGGCCAGCACGTACGGTGCCACGGCGATCCGCTCGCAGCCGAGTCCCCGCAGTTCGCGGACCGCGTCCTCGGTGCGCGGAAGGGATGCGGAGGCGAACGCGGGCCGCACGGCGCACCAACCGGTGTGCCACCACTCCCGCGCGATGTCGGCGATCACCGCGATCGCCTCCGGGTCGGAGGACCCCGCCGAGGCCAGCACCACCCCGGTCGAGGACTTGTCGGCGGGCGTCAGTCCCGCCTCGTACAGCCGCCGTTCCAGCGCCGACAGCAGCAGCGGGGACGGGCCGAGCACGTCCGCCTGCCGGATCCGCAGCCTGGCCGGCGCCTCCCGCAGCACGGCCGGGATGTCGGCCTTGGCGTGGAACGCGCGGGTCAGCAGCAGCGGCTGGGCCACGACGTCCCGGACGCCCTCCGCCGCCAGCGATTCCAGCACCCCGCTCACCGAAGGGATGTTGAAGTCCAGGAACCCGGTCTCCACGCGCAGTCCCGGCCGCAGCGAACGCACCCGCTCCACCAGGGCGTGCACGGTCGCGGCGTGCCGCGGATCGCGGCTGCCGTGGGCGATGACGAGGAGAACGGGCTTCGTGCGCATGGAATCAGCTCTTCACCAGCAGGCCGCGGCTGCGCAGCACCCGCCGCTCCAGCGGACTGAAGATCAGCAGGTCGATGGCGATGCCGACGAACAGGATGAGCAGGATGGCCTCGAAGATCATGGGCATGGAGCTGGCGTTGCGGCCGTTCTCCAGCAGGGCGCCCAGGCCGACGCCCAGGTCCGGTGAGGACGCGATGATCTCCGCGGCCATCAGCGAGCGCCAGGAGAAGGCCCAGCCCTGCTTCAGACCGGCCAGGTAGCCCGGCAACGCGGCCGGCAGGACGATGTGCACGGCGCCCTTCAGTCCGGTCGCCCCCATGGTGCGGCCCGCCCGCAGGTACAGCGGTGGCACGTGGTCGATGCCGGAGACGAGGCCGTTGGCGATGGACGGCACGGCGCCCAGCAGGATGACCGCGTACATCATCTCGTTGTCGAGGCCGAGCCAGAGCACCGCCGGCGGCACCCAGGCCACGGACGGCAGCGACTGCAGACCGGACAGCACCGGACCGAGGGCGGCGCGCACGAACTTCACCCGGGCCACCAGCAGGCCCAGCGGAGTGCCGATGGCCAGCGCGAACAGGAAGCCCAGCAGACCGCGCGAGACGCTGGTCCAGATGTAGCCCAGCAGCTTGCCCTCGAGCCAGGCGCGCTTGAACTCGTCGCCGACGTCGGCGGGCGACGGCAGCTTCGTCGGGTCGTCGACGACCTTGAAGGAGATCAGCGCCTGCCACGCGACCAGTACCACCACGGTGGCGAGGACGGGTGGAAGGATCTTGCCGGTGAAGGTCTGCCGGAACGGTGTGCGGCCGGTGGCCGAGGTCTCCAGGGCGTCCAGGCCCGCCTCGACACTGCCCGTATCCGCGGCGGTCCCCGTCTCAGTGCTGGCCATGTCGGCGGATCTCCCCACGCAGTACTTCGGTGATCTCGAGGGACAGTTCGGCGACCGGCGCGTCCTCGATACGCCGCGGCTGCGGTATGTCCACGCGCCACTCGCGGGCCACCCGGCCCGGGCGCGAGGACAGCAGCACCACCCGCTGGGCGAGCCGCACCGCCTCGCGCACGTTGTGCGTCACGAACAGCACGGACACCCCGGTCTCGGCCCAGATCCGGGTCAGTTCGTCGTGCAGCAGGTCACGGGTGATCGCGTCCAGTGCCGCGAACGGCTCGTCCATCAGCAGCAGCTGGCTGTCCTGCGCGAGCGCCCGGGCCATGGCGACCCGCTGCCGCATGCCGCCGGACAGCTCGTGCACCCGCTTGCCGTACGAGCCCTGCAGCCGCACCAGTTCGAGCAGCGCCTCGGCGCGCTCACGGCGCTCGTTCTTGGGAACTCCCCTGAGTTTCAGGGCGAGTTCGATGTTCTTGCCCGCGGTCAGCCACGGGAACAGGGCGTGCTCCTGGAACATCAGGGCCGGGCGCCCGTCGGTCGCGATGCTGCCGGCGGAGGGCTGGTCCAGCCCCGCCACCAGGTTCAGCAGCGTCGACTTGCCGCAGCCCGAGGCCCCCAGGAGGGTGACGAACTCGCCCGGTGCGACATCGAGGACGATGTCGTCCAGAACGAGCTGCTGCCCGCCCGGTGTCGCGAAGGACTTCGAGACGTGCTCGATGCGCGCCGCGTACTCGACCGACTGCTCGGCCTTGGCGAGGGTCGTGGCCATGGTCGTCACCTCCTGGGAACTCATCGGCTGGGTACTTACTTCGCGCTGAGCCCGGCGTCGCCGACGGCCGGCCTGCCCTCGGCCGCGAGGACCTTGTTCAGGAGAGTGAGGTCGTAGATGCCGTCCAGCTTCGGGTCGTCCAGCAGACCGGCCTTGACGGCGTGCTGCGCCTCGGTGTTGAGGGTCGCGGCCAGCGGGTCGTCGGTGATCTGGATGGACTTCCACGCCGGGTCCAGGACGTCGGCCGGCAGCTCCTTGCCGGAGTCGCTGCCCAGCTGCTTGTTCGCGGCGGCCTTCGCCTCGTCCGGGTTGGCGTTGATCCACTTGTTGGTCTCGACCGACGCCTTCAGGACCGCCTCGACGGCCTTCGGGTGCTCCTTCAGGAACTTCTGCGACACGATGATGTTCGTGATCACGAACTTCTTGTCGGGCCACAGGGAGGACTCGTCCAGCAGCACCTTGCCGCCCTCGGCCACCAGCTTGGACGCGGTCGGCTCCGGCACCCAGGCACCGTCGATGGAGCCGGACTTGTAGGCGTCCGGGGTCACCTTGTTGTCCGTGCGCACGACGGACACGTCGCCCTTGCCGCTCTCCGCGTCGACCTTCCAGCCCTGCTCGGCCGCCCAGTTGAGGAACGCCACGTCCTGCGTGTTGCCGAGCTGGGGGGTGGCGATCCGCTTGCCCTTGACGTCCTTCAGGGACTTGATCTTCTTCGGGTCGACCACCAGCTTCACACCGCCGGACGCGGAACCGCCGATGATGCGCAGGTTCTTGCCGTCGGACTTGGTGTAGCCGTTGATCGACGGGGACGGGCCGATCCAGCCGATGTCGATGGAGCCCGAGTTGAGCGCCTCGATCTCGGAGGGCCCGGCGTTGAAGATCCGGTAGTCGGCCTTGGTGGCGCCCAGCTCCTTCTGGAAGAAGCCCTTCTGGTTGCCGACCAGCGCGGTCGCGTGGGTCAGGTTCCCGAAGTACCCGATCTTGACGGAGTCGAGTCCGTCGATCTTCTCGGCCCCGGCGGCGATCTTGGCGGAGCTGTCGTCCTTGGCCTCGGAACCGTAGCCGCAGGCGGCGAGGGCGAGCAGAGGGAGCGCGGCGAGCGCGGCCACGCCGCGGCGGCGGATTGTCGAGCGGTTGGCAGGCACGGGAGGGTTTCCTCTCGTTGGCCCGGCGGTCACGGGTTTTCAGGTCGTGGCCGGGAGTTCGGCAAAGGGTCTTCGTCGCTTCCGGGACGTCGGGTGGGGGGACTGGGCGCTCGAGCGGTGAGCGTACGTCAGCACGCACATCGGGCAACCCCGCCCTGCCCGCTGCCGAGGTAGCCGCTGCCGACGCGGCCGCCCTCCTTCGCGAACGTCGAGTAGAAGTCCGTGGAGTTCATGGTCAGAAGTCCCAGCCGTCGTCGTCGGCCGCGTCCTTGACCGGCTCGGGGGCCGCGAACGACTCGCCGACCATGCCCGCGGTGAGCGTGGTGCCGTCGGCGGGGTCGATCAGGATGAAGGAGCCGGTGCGGCGCGAGTCGGCGTAGGAGTCGACCGGCAGCGGTTCGGCGGTACGGAGCTTCACCCGGCCGATGTCGTTGGCGACCAGCCGCCCCGGGTGCGGGTGCAGGGACAGGTCGTCGAGCGTGAGCCGGGACGGGATGTCCTTCACGATCGCCTTCACGGTGCGGGTGCCGTGCTTGAGCAGCACCCGGTGGCCGACGGTCAGCGGGGCGTCCGCGACATGGCAGACGGTCGCCTCCACGTCCTGCGTGGTGGCCGGGGCGTCCTTCGTCGGGACGATCAGGTCGCCGCGCGAGACGTCGATGTCGTCCTCCAGCAGGACCGTCACCGACTGCGTCGTCCAGGCCACGTCGACCGGCTCGCCCAGCAGGTCGATCCCGGCGATCCGCGTGGTCCGGCCGGACGGCAGAACCGTGATCTCCTCGCCGACCCGGAAGGTGCCGGCCGCGATCTGGCCCGCGTAACCGCGGTAGTCGGGGTGCTCGGCGGTCTGCGGCCGGATGACGTACTGCACGGGCAGCCGCGCGTGGCAGTGCGCGAGGTCGTGGCTGACCGGCACGGTCTCCAGGTGCTCCAGCACGGTCGGCCCGCCGTACCAGTCCATGTTCGCGGACGGCTCCACCACGTTGTCGCCGGCCAGCGCCGAGATCGGGATGGCGGTGACCTCCGGGACGCCCAGCTCGGTGGCGTAGGCGGTGAACTCCTCGGCGATCGCCGCGAAGGCGTGCTCCTCGTACGCGACGAGGTCCATCTTGTTGACGGCCAGCACCACGTGCGGGACGCGCAACAGGGCGGCGATGGCCGCGTGCCGGCGGGTCTGCTCGACCACGCCGTTGCGGGCGTCGACCAGGATCACCGTCAGCTCGGCGGTGGAGGCGCCGGTGACCATGTTGCGGGTGTACTGCACGTGGCCCGGC
>NZ_JAERRK010000090.1 GCF_016741775.1 Streptomyces actinomycinicus
ACTGCTCCCCCAGAACAACCGGGAGCCGGCGCCCCGGGTACGCAGCAACGATCCCGTCGACCGGCGCAGCGACGTGCTGCTCGGTCACGTGCCCGCGGACGGCAACCGGCCCTACGACATGGCCAAGGTGATCGAGGAGATCGTCGACGACGGCGAGTACCTCGAGGTCCACGAGCGCTGGGCCCGCAACATCATCTGCGCCCTGGCGCGCCTCGACGGCCGGGTCGTCGGCATCATCGCCAACCAGCCGCAGGTCCTCGCCGGCGTCCTGGACATCGAGGCCAGCGAGAAGGCCGCACGGTTCGTGCAGATGTGTGACGCCTTCAACATCCCGATCCTCACCTTCCTGGACGTT
>NZ_JAERRK010000091.1 GCF_016741775.1 Streptomyces actinomycinicus
TGCCCACCAAGATGCTGCCGATTCCCACCGCCGACGGCCAGGCCGATGCCTTCGCCGCCTTCCCCGACGACGGCGAGCGGCACCCAGGAGTGCTGATGTACGCGGACGGCTTCGGTATCCGGCCCGTGCTGCGGGAGAGGGCCCGCGAACTGGCCGGCCACGGGTACTACGTGCTCGTCCCCAACTTCTTCTACCGGCACGGCCCCGCACCTGTGGTCGAACTTCCCGAGCACATCGGAGAAGAGGCCCGGACCGCGGTCATGAGTCGGCTGATGCCCCTGATCGAGGCGCACACCACCGAACGGACCCTGCGCGACGCCGACGCCTACCTCACATTTCTCACCGC
>NZ_JAERRK010000092.1 GCF_016741775.1 Streptomyces actinomycinicus
GAACCACTCCGGGTGCTTGTCCACCCACGGGTGGTCCGGGGAGCACTGCAACGCGAAGTCGAGGGCGATCTCCAGGCCCAGCCCGGTGGCCTCGGCGACGAAGTGGTCGAAGTCCTCCAGGGTGCCGAGGGCGGGGTGGACGGCGTCGTGGCCGCCCTCGGGGGAGCCGATCGCCCAGGGCACGCCGACGTCGTCCGGGCCCGCGGTGAGCGTGTTGTTGCGGCCCTTGCGGAAGGTCGTGCCGATCGGGTGGATCGGGGGGAGGTAGACGACGTCGAAGCCCATGTCCGCGATCGGCTTCAGCCGGCGCGCGGCCGTGCGGAACGTGCCGTGCGGTTCCTCGG
>NZ_JAERRK010000093.1 GCF_016741775.1 Streptomyces actinomycinicus
GGGGGCATCTTGCCGGCCGCGATCTGTTCGGCGGAGGTGCCGGTGCCGGCCGGGTCGTACTCGGCGTGGACGGGGGTGTAGCCGGTGGGGTGGCCGGCGTCCACGGGGACGATGTTGCTCTCCCGGCCGCCGGGACCGGGCTGGGACCAGGCGCCGTCGTACCACTTGCGCCAGGAGCCGGGTGCCATCTTGGCGGAGATCGGAGCCCGGGCCACGTGCTCGTAGAACGCCTTCCAGCCGCCGCTCTTGTCGATGATCCGCGAGCCGTAATAGACGTAGAAGTAACCCGAGGCGGTGTCGACGAACAGCCGCTGGTCACCGTCGCCGTAGGAGTACGTCT
>NZ_JAERRK010000094.1 GCF_016741775.1 Streptomyces actinomycinicus
TCACGTCCGGCGCCGTACGACGATCGTCGCGGTCCCACTTGACGGAGTCGACGACGAACAGGTCCGCCGGCACCGGCGCGAGTTCCGCCTGGGACGCCTCGTCGGTCACCACGAGCGCGGCACCGGTGTCGGCGAGGACGTGGCGGATGCGCTCCGCGGGGTAGCGCGTGTCGAGCGGGACGTAGACGGCGCCGGCCTTCATGAGGGCGAGGACGGTGGTCACCGTGTGCGGCGACCGCTGCAGCAGTACGGCGACGGCGTCCCCCGGATGCACGCCACGGGCGATCAGCTCACAAGCCAGTTGATCGGCCCGGGAGTT
>NZ_JAERRK010000095.1 GCF_016741775.1 Streptomyces actinomycinicus
TCGCTGAACCCGCGGCAGACGGTCGGCAAGATCATCTCGGGGCCGATGGAGATCAACGACATCAGCCCGGCCGGGGGCCGCGAGAAGCGGGTCCGTGAGCTGCTGGAGATCGTCGGTCTCAACCCCGAGCACTACAACCGCTTCCCGCACGAGTTCTCCGGCGGCCAGCGCCAGCGCATCGGCGTCGCCCGCGCGCTCGCCCTGGAACCGAAGCTGATCGTCGCCGACGAGCCGGTCTCCGCCCTGGACGTCTCCATCCAGGCCCAGGTCGTGAACCTGCTCCAGAAGGTGCAGAACGAACTCGGCATCGCGTTC
>NZ_JAERRK010000096.1 GCF_016741775.1 Streptomyces actinomycinicus
CGCGCTGCGTCTGGCGGGTGCGGTGGACGCGGACGTGGTCCGGGCGGCGCTGGCGGACGTCGTGGCACGTCACGAGAGCCTGCGGACCGTCTTCGCGGAGACCGGCGACGGAGAACCGTGCCAGATCCTGATCGACGTGGACACTGCGGCACCGGTCGTACCGGTCGTGCCCGTGGCCGACATGGAGGCACTGTATGCCTCGATGGCGGTCGAGGCGGGTCGTGGGTTCGATCTGTCGGTGGAGGCGCCGCTGCGGGCGGTGTTGTTCGATCTGCCGGGTGATGAGTTCGTGCTGCTCTTCGTGC
>NZ_JAERRK010000097.1 GCF_016741775.1 Streptomyces actinomycinicus
TGCACTGCGTCTGGCGGGTGCGGTGGACGCGGACGTGGTCCGGGCGGCGCTGGCGGATGTCGTGGCACGTCATGAGAGCCTGCGGACCGTCTTCGCGGAGACCGGCGACGGAGAACCGTGCCAGGTGGTCGGTGAGGCGGGAGTCGAGGTGCCGGTCGTCGAGATCGGGGACGAGAGCGCGCTGAAGGCTGCCTTGGTGGCCGAGGCGGGTCGTGGGTTCGATCTGTCGGTGGAGGCGCCGCTGCGGGCGGTGTTGTTCGATCTGCCGGGTGATGAGTTCGTGCTGCTCTTCGTGT
>NZ_JAERRK010000098.1 GCF_016741775.1 Streptomyces actinomycinicus
CTGGTGGCGAAGGTGGTGGTTTCCGTGGGTCCGTATCCGTCCACGACGGTGAGGTGGGGGCAGTGGTTCTGGACGCGTCGGACGGAGGTGGTGGAGACGGCTTCGCCGCCGGTCCATACCTGGTGGACGTGGGCGAGGGAGTCGGGGGCGTGTTCGGCGAGGAGGTTGAAGAGGGAGCTGGTGAGCCAGAGCGCGGTGACCTGCTGGCGGGTGATCACGCTGTGCAGGGTGGGGATGTCGAGGTCGCCTGGCGGGGCGATGACGATGGTGTGGCCGTTGAGGAGGGGGAT
>NZ_JAERRK010000099.1 GCF_016741775.1 Streptomyces actinomycinicus
GTCCCCCTCCTCAACGGCCACACCATCGTCATCGCCCCGCCAGGCGACCTCGACATCCCCACCCTCCAACACACCATCACCCACCGACGAGTCACCGCCCTCTGGCTCACCAGCTCCCTCTTCAACCTCCTCGCCGAACACGCCCCCGACTCCCTCGCCCACGTCCACCAGGTATGGACCGGCGGCGAAGCCGTCTCCACCGCCTCCGTCCGACGCGTCCAGAACCACTGCCCCCACCTCACCGTCGTCGACGGATACGGACCCACCGAAACCACCACCTTCGCCACCAA